>CAVPRA010000019.1:0-94396 GCA_963707685.1 uncultured Actinomycetota bacterium | reverse complement strand
AGCTGCTGCAGGATTTCGTTGGAGCCGTTGGCAGCCCAGAGGTTCTCGACGCCGACTTCGACGCCGGTCTGAGCCGATATGTACGCCGCGAGCTCGCTGCGCAGAGCCACCGCGTCGCGGTCGGGATACCGGTGCAGGTCGCCTGCGACAGCGCGGACCGAGCTGGTGACGTCGCTCGATCAGCGCCTGGGTCGGTGGATGCGGGTTCTCATTGGTGTTGAGCCGCACGGGCACCGCGAGTTGTGGTGCGCCGTACGGTGATTTGCCGCGCAGGTCCGCGCGGAGCGGAAGATCATCCAGGGATACCGATTGACCGGGCACGCCTGCCGTCTGTTCTTCGCGCAAGCGGCCCATCACTCCTCGAACCTCCGGCGCACCGCCTCGCCGTGAGACGGCAGGTTCTCGGCCTCGGCGAGCGTGATCACGTATCCGGACACGTCTTTCAGCGCCGCCTCGTCATAGTCGACGACGTGTATGCCGCGAAGGAACGTCTGCACCGAGAGGCCACTGGAGTGCCGCGCACAACCTGCCGTGGGCAGCACATGGTTGGAGCCTGCGCAGTAGTCGCCGAGACTGACCGGTGAGAAGGCCCCGACGAAAATTGCTCCGGCGGAACGGATTCGGCCGGCCACCTCGCGCGCGTCAGCGGTCTGGATCTCGAGGTGCTCGGCTGCGTAGGCGTTGACCGTCTTGATGCCGGCATCGATGTCGTCGACGAGCACGATCGCCGACTGCCGTCCCGACAGCGCGGCGGAAACCCGTTCGCGGTGCACGGTGGTTTCCAGCTGGCCGGCGAGCTCGCGGTCGGTGGCGTCGGCGAGCGAGATGCTCGGCGTGACAAGCACGCTGGCGGCCATCTCGTCGTGTTCGGCTTGGCTGATGAGGTCAGCGGCGACATGTACGGGATCGGCGGTACCGTCGGCCAGAATCGCGATCTCTGTCGGGCCTGCTTCAGCATCGATGCCGATCTGAGAGCGACATATTCGCTTGGCGGCCGTGACGTAGATGTTGCCCGGCCCGGTGACCATGTCGACAGGAGCCAACTCGGTGCCATCGGTGTCGGTTCCGCCGTAGGCCATGATCGCGACGGCCTGGGCTCCGCCGACAGCCCACACCTCGTCGACACCGAGCAGGCGGGCGGCAGCAAGAATCGTGGGATGCGGCAGGCCGTCGAACTGCGCCTGCGGGGGGCTCGCAATGACCAGCGAGTCCACGCCGGCGATCTGCGCGGGCACCACGTTCATCACCACGCTGGAGGGGTATACCGCGTTGCCGCCCGGCAATAGAGACCGACGCGCTCGACGGGCACCCAACGTTCCGTCACCGTGGCGCCGGGCGCCAGCGTCGTCGTGGTGTCGGTGCGCCGCTGATCGCCGTGCACAGCACGGGTCCGCTCGATCGCCACCTCGAGTGCGGCGCGGACATCGGACGGGAGCCGGTCGAGGGCGCCCTGCAGCTCAGGCACCCGCACCCGCACCTGCGCGGGGCGCACACCGTCGAACGACTCGCCGAACTCGAGGGCGGCCTGCGCGCCGCGCGAGGCGACGGCGTCGACAATCGGCCGCACTTTCGGCACCACCGCGTCGACGTCCACCCCACCGCGCGGCAGCGCAGATCTCAACCGGGCAGCCGACAGGTCAGCGCCGCGCAGGTCGATGCGGGCCATGTTCATGCACCTATTGTCCCAGAACAGGCCAAATCGTTATGCCGCGGCAGCCCGCAGCCGTGTCCGACTGAGATGAGGCGGGCGCTCACTTGCAGAGTTCGGTGATCTTCGCGTTCGCCTCGTCTGCTTCCTTCAACCGTGCGGCCTGGCCGGGGTCGGAGTTCGGGATGCCCGACGTCGACCTGGCGCCGATGTCCATCAGGTTGTTGGCGAACTTCCGAACCGCCTCGGCCAGGTCGGGGGGCGTCCCGGGCTGAAGCCGCGCGAGCAGGTACTGCCCACCGTCGTAGAGGGCGAGGCGCGCATTGGCGGCCACCGCCATCGACCCGGTGACGTCCTCAGGACCGCCGGGAGGCTGCAGGTTCGTGTTGATCTGGACGCCGTTGCGGATGACGTTGAACGACTCGCAGATGCTGCCCTTGGGGTCGTCGGTGGTTGTGCCGGTGAAAACCTGTGCTTCTTTCGATGGCTCCTTCATGAGTGCCCAGACGGCAAGGCCGACTGCGACGAGCGCTACGACCAGCGCCAAGACAGAAATGATAAAACCCCTGGAAGTCCCCGTTGGCTCAGACATGCGGCCGATCGTAACGGCCAGACAGTCTTTGCCAGCGAACTTTGCGCTCGCGAGTCTTCATCAATCTCGTACGCGCTTTCCGGCACGGTCTCTGACTTGCGTAATGTCCACATCCATGTCCGCCAAGGATCACCCCAACAATGCGCCGGGCGTGCCGATGGTCTATCCGCCCACGTTCGAGCGTCTGCAAATCAAGTACATGAACCCGGTTGTGAAACGCGTTGCGCGACTGATGCCCGGAGTAGTGGCGAAGATCAGACACCGCGGCCGCAAGTCCGGCAAGACCTATGAAACGGTCGTCACTCCGTTCCGCAAAGGCAGCGTGCTGGCCATCACGTTGGGACACGGCAAGACCGACTGGGTCAAGAACGTGCTCGCCGCCGACGAGGCCGACGTGCACTCGGCAAGCGGACCGTCCACATCGTCAACCCGCGGATCGTGCCCGCAGGCGGCAACGCCGACGGCCTGCCGTTCATGGCCCGTGTCCAAGCCCGGAAAATGGGGGTGCTTGTCGCCGATATTGCGTGACACACTGTCGCGATGGCATGGCAAGTCTGGCTGGCGTTCTTCGGTGCGGCGATCGCGATCGCCGTCTCTCCAGGGGCGGCGACAAGGCCGGCGGCACCTGGACCGGCTTCTACCGCTCGACGAACCAGGGCGCCTCCTGGACCGACTCGCTGCTGCCGGGCTACCCGACCGACGACTCGCCCGAAGGCACGGCCAGTCCGTTGCACCGGAAGGGGATCACCAACGCCGGCGACCCGGTGCAGGCGTGGGACCGCAGCGGCCGGCTGTTCTACATGGGCAACGCGTTCAACCGCGTGGCGCCGCAGAACGGCAGCGTGTGGGTGGCGACCTACGACCAGCACGCCGCGCACTACGTCCGCACCGTCATCGTCGGCAAGGGCGCGCCCGCGCTGACCGGCAAGTTCAACGACAAGACCTCCATCGAGGTCGACCGGGGACTCTCGAGCCCGTACGCCGGCAACGTGTACGTCGCCTGGAGCGTGTTCCAGGGCAACGGCAACAACGAGATCGTCTTCGCCCGGTCGACCGACCACGGCGCGACGTTCAGCCAGCCGACCAAGCTGTCCGAGGGGTCGCTGGACAACCAGTTCGCCGACATCGCGGTGACCCGTGACGGCACGCTCTACGTCGCCTGGAACGGCACCACCGGCAGCCGGGCCACGGGCTCTCCGGCGATGGTCTACGCGAAGTCGACCAACGGCGGGCGCAGCTTCTCGAAGCCGGCCGTGGCCGCCCGCTACGACGGGTTCGACGCCGCGGACTCCGCCGGTGACCCCGCCGAGGCGGCGGAGGCGCACGAGCAGGCCTTCGAGAACGCCGACGGCCCGGAGTCGGACGAGGCCCCCTCGTCCGCCGGCGACTCGCGTGACTGCGGGTCCGGCCCGTTCGCGTGCCAGAGCGGCTTCACGTTCTTCCGCCACGACAGCCAGCCGCGCATCACCGCCGACCCGACGGACACCTCGAACACCGTGTACATGGTCTACGACGCCTCGGTGCCGAGCACGGAGGTCGCCTCCACGTCGACGTACAACACGGCGCCGGTGGGCGCGGACGGCACGCTGCGGGTCGGCCAGGGCTCGATCTACCTCACCAAGAAGGCCGGCAGCTCCTCGACGTGGACCACGCCGACCCGGCTCGCACCGGAAGCCACGGGGCACCAGTGGTTCCCGGACATCAACGCCGACGCGGGCCGGCTGTTCGCGATCTGGCACGACAGCCGCAACGACAGGGGCTACAGCGTGCAGAACCCGCCGGGCAACGCGACCGCGAAGGACGCGAGCGGCTTCCACCTCGCCAGCAGCGGCATCGACACCTACGGCGCTTCGTCGGCCGACGGCGGCGGCAGCTGGACCGTCGACCGGATGTCCTCGGTGACGCAGAAGCCCGACTACGAGATGTTCGGTGACCGCCGGGTGCCCTTCCACGGCGACTACAACTACATCTCGAGCGTCGGCGGCTTCGCCTACGGCACCTGGACGGACGACCGCCAGGTCGTCCCGGGCGACGACCCGCGCTACACCGGGGGCGAGGGCTTCGACGTCAAGCAGTGCCGGACGCCCGACCCCGCCGGTGAGGACGGCTACGGCCCGGACACCTGTCCGAACGCGGGCGGCCTCGACCAGGACATCTACGGCGCGTCGCTCACGCGGTAGCCCAGGGATCGGACGAGGCATCGGGGAAGGAACGGCAGCCCGGGAGGACGGTCTCCCGGGCTGCCGCTCGTCCGGGCTCGGCCAGTAGCCTTCGACGCATGGCAGTCGACGCATCCCTGGCCGGGCGGACCTTCCCGCCGACCGAGCCCTACTCCGTCTCCCGGGAGAAGATCCTGGAGTTCGCGCACGCCACCGGGTCGACGTACGACGGCGGGGCCGCGCCGGCGACGTTCCCGATCGTGGTCGCCTTCGCGGCGATGACCGCGCTGATGGAGGACGACTCGGTGGGCATCTCGCTCCACCGGGTGGTGCACGGCGACCAGCGGTTCACCTACACCCGCCCGGTGCAGGCCGGCGACCTGCTGACCGCCACGCTCACCGTCGACTCGCTGCGGCAGATCGGCGGCGCCGACATCATCGGCACCCGCAGCGAGATCGTCGACGGCGACGGGCTCCCGGTGTGCACCGCGCTCGCCACCCTGGTGCACCGCGGGGAGGACGCATGAGCGCCCCGCTGGCCGACCTCTCCGCGGGCGACGAGCTCCCGGAGCAGACCTACCCCGTGACCCGCGCGGACCTGGTGCGCTACGCCGGCGCCAGCGGCGACTTCAACCCGATCCACTGGTCCGACCGGGTGGCCGGGTCGGTCGGGCTGCCCGGCGTCATCGCCCACGGCATGTTCACGCTGGCGCTCGCCGCCCGCGCGCTGGACACCTGGGCCGGCGGCCCGGGCCACGTCCGCGAGCTGGGGTGCAAGTTCACCAAGCCCGTCGTGGTCCCCGACGACGAGACCGGCGTCGACGTGGTCGTCCGCGGCACCGTCACCGGTGTCACCGACGCCGGCGTCCAGGTCTCGCTCGAGGTCACCAGCGGCGGTCAGAAGGTGCTGGGCATGCCGAAGGCGGTCCTGCATGGCTGACCGGCCGCAGCGGCTGGCCGACCTCACGACCCTCCGGCTCGGCGGCCCGCCGCGCCGGCTCGTGCGCGCCCGGACGGAGGCCGAGCTGGTGGCGGCCGTCCGCGAGGCCGACGACGCCGGCACGCCGCTGCTGCTGCTGGCCGGCGGCAGCAACCTGGTCGTCGGCGACGACGGCTTCGACGGCACCGTCGTCCGCATCGAGACCTCGGGGGTCGACGTCGCAGAAGACACCTGCGGCGGCGCCTTCGTCACCGTGGCCGCGGGAGAGGGCTGGGACGCCCTGGTGGCCCGCGCCGTCGACAGCGGCTGGGTGGGGGTCGAGGCGCTGTCGGGGATCCCCGGCTCGGTGGGGGCGACCCCGGTCCAGAACGTCGGCGCCTACGGCCAGGAGGTCGCCGACACGCTCGCCTCGGTCCGCACCTGGGACCGCGTCGACCGCGTGCAGCGCACCTTCGCGGCGGCCGACTGCGGCTTCGGCTACCGCACCAGCCGCTTCAAGCGCGACCCCGGGCGGTTCGTCGTGCTGGCGGTGACCTTCCAGCTCCGGATCGGCGAGCTGTCCGAGCAGGTGCGCTACGCCGAGCTGGCCCGCGCCCTCGGCATCGAGGTGGGGGACCGGGCGCTCACGACCGAGGTGCGCGACGCCGTGCTGCGGCTGCGCGGCGGCAAGGGCATGGTGCTCGACGAGACGGACCACGACACCTGGAGCGCCGGCTCGTTCTTCACCAACCCCGTGCTGGACCCCGAGGCGGCCCGCGCACTGCCCGACGACGCGCCCCGCTGGACGCAGCCCGACGGCAGCGTCAAGACGAGCGCCGCCTGGCTGATCGAGCGGTCGGGGTTCGAGAAGGGCTACGGCAACGACCGGGTCGCGCTGTCGGGCAAGCACACGCTCGCGCTCACGAACCGGGGCGACGCCAGCACCGCCGACCTGCTCGCGCTGGCCGCCGAGGTGCAGGCCGGCGTCGCCGAGCGGTACGGCGTCCGGCTGGTCAACGAGCCGGTGCTGGTCGGCTGCGCGCTGCCGGAGCCGGTCGCCTGACCCGCTGGCCCGACCGATCGCCCCGGGGGCTCAGCTGTAGCTGCTGCTCGCGGCGCCGATGATGCCGATCACGACCACCAGCACGCCGAACAGCAGCCCGAGGCCCAGCAGGATCGTGCCGATGATCCCCATGATGTAGCCCGCCTGCGCCGGGCCGCGGCCGCCGAGCTGGCCGTTCGACGCGTCGATCTCGTCGACGGTGCGCTTGCCGATCCGCCAGGCGAACGGCGCGATGATCCCGCAGATCACGATCCCGAGGATGCCGAGCACCAGCGACGTGGTCGCCTTCGGGTGGTCCGGGGCGTAGCCGGTGGGCGGGTAGCCGGGCGGCTGGCCGTACGCCGGCGGCTGGCCGTAGCCCTGCTGCCCGTACCCCTGCTGCTGCCCGTAGCCCTGCTGCTGGCCGTAGCCCTGCCCGTACGGGTCCGGCCCGGGCTGCGACTGCTGCTCCCAGTAGCCCGGCTGCTCACCGCCCGGCTGGGACGGCTGCCCGGGCTCGCCGCCCGGCTGGTCGGAGGGCGGGCGGTAGGGGTCCGAAGGCTGCTCGCCGTCCCCCGGTGGGTTCGTCATGCGGCACAGCCTAGGCGGATCGACCGGCGACGGGAACGAGCCAGGAGTCGATGTCGGCGAGGATCTCCGCCCGCAGCGACTCGGGCGCCGCGGACGCCCGGACCGACATCCGGGCCAGCTCGGCGAGCCGGTCGTCGGTGAGGTCGTGGGCCGCGCGCATCGTGGCGTACTGCGAGGCGAGCCGCGATCCGAACAGCAGCGGGTCGTCGGCGCCGAGCGCGATCGTGGCCCCGGCCGCCATCAGCTCGGGCAGCGGCACCGAGGTCAGGTCGCTGTAGACGCCGAGCGCCACGTTCGAGACCGGGCACACCTCCAGCGGCACCCCGGCCGCGACGACCCGGTCGAGCAGCGCCGGGTCCTCGGCGACCCGCACCCCGTGACCGAGCCGGTCGGCGTGCAGCTCGTCGAGACAGGTGCGTACGGCGTCCGCCCCCAGCAGCTCGCCGCCGTGCGGCACCAGCAGCAGCCCGGCCCGCTCGGCGATCGAGAACGCCGGCGCGAACTCCGAGGTGGTGCCGCGCCGCTCGTCGTTGGAGAGCCCGAAGCCGACGACCCCGCGGCCGGCGTACTGCGCCGCCAGCCGGGCCAGCGTCCGGGCGTCGAGCGGGTGCCGGGTGCGGTTGGCGGCGACCACGACCGCCATGCCGAGGCCGGTGGCCGCCGACGTCTCGCGCACCGCGTCGAGCACCAGGTCGGTGAAGGCGGTGATCCCGCCGAACCGGGCGGCGTACCCGCTCGGGTCCACCTGGAGCTCGAGCCAGCGGCCGCCGTCGACGACGTCGTCCTCGGCGGCCTCACGCACCAGCCGGCGGACGTCGTCCTCGGTGCGGAGCACCGACCGGGCGACGTCGTAGAGCCGCTGGAAGCGGAACCAGCCCTTCTCGTCGGCGGCCGAGAGCCGCGGCGGCCAGTCCTCGACCAGCGCGTCGGGCAGCACGATGCCGTCCCGCGCGGCCAGCTCCACCAGGGTCTCGTGCCGCATCGACCCGGTGAAGTGCAGGTGCAGGTGCGCCTTGGGGAGCCTCCGGAGGTCCCGTCCCGACGTGTCGTCGGGGGTGGTCGGGTCCTCGAGCGTGGTCGAGCCGGTCGCGACCACTCAGCCGAGGAGCTTCTGGATGCGCGCCACGCCCTCGGCCAGGTCCTCGTCGCCGAGCGCGTAGGAGAGCCGGAGGTAGCCCGGCGCCCCGAACGCCTCGCCGGGCACCACCGCGACCTCGGCCTCGTCGAGGATCACCTCGGCGAGCTCGGCGGACGTCGTGGGCGTGCGCCCGCCGACCTCGCGGCCGAGCACCCCCTTCACCGAGGGGTAGGCGTAGAAGGCGCCGGTCGGGACCGGGCACTCGACCCCGTCGATCTCGTTGAGCATCCGCACCATCGTCTGCCGGCGCCGGTCGAAGGCCTCGCGCATCTCCGCGACCGCGGTGAGGTCCCCGGTGAGCGCGGCGATCGCGGCCCGCTGGGCGACGTTGTTGACGTTCGAGGTGGCGTGGGACTGCAGGTTGGTGGCGGCCTTCACCACGTCCTTCGGGCCGATCAGCCAGCCGACCCGCCAGCCGGTCATGGCGTAGGTCTTCGCGACGCCGTTGACCACGATGCAGCGGTCGGTCAGCTCGGGCACCAGGACCGGCAGCGAGGAGGTGGTGGTGTCGCCGTACGTCAGGTGCTCGTAGATCTCGTCGGTGACCACCCACAGCTCGTGCTCGAGCAGCCAGCGGCCGATCGCCGCGACCTCCTCGGGGGTGTCGACCGCGCCCGTCGGGTTCGACGGCGAGCAGAACAGCATCGCCTTGGTGCGGTCGGTGACCGCCGCCTCGAGCTGGTCGACGGTGACCTTGTAGTCCTGGGTCTCGTCGGCGAGCACCTCGACCGGCACCCCCCCGGCGAGCCGGATCGCCTCCGGGTAGGTGGTCCAGTACGGCGCGGGCAGGATCACCTCGTCGCCCGGGTCGAGGATCGTCGCGAAGGCCTCGTAGATCGCCTGCTTGCCGCCGTTGGTGACGAGCACCTGGGCCGGCTCCACGGCGTACCCCGAGTCGCGCAGCGTCTTGTCGGCGATCGCCTTCTTGAGCTCCGGCAGGCCCCCCGCCGGGGTGTAGCGGTGGTTGCGCGGGTCGCGGCACGCCTCGACGGCGGCCTCGACGATGTACCCCGGGGTCGGGAAGTCGGGCTCGCCGGCGCCGAAGCCGATGACCGGCCGGCCGGCCGCCTTCAGCGCCTTCGCCTTGGCGTCCACGGCCAGCGTCGCCGACTCGGCGATGCCCCCGATCCGGGCGGAGACGCGGCGGCCCGTGGCGGGTCCGGACGGGCTGCCGGGGAGCTGCTGGAACCGGTGCTGGCGGCGGCGGGAGTCATGCGACCTATGCTCGCACCCTGACCTCGGGTGGCCCACCCGGGTCCGGCGCTCGGTTCGACTTCGTGAAGGGCCGCCCCGTACACTTGTGTGTTGGTGGATCTCACCCTGGTTCGTCATGCCCGCACCGCACCCGTCTCCGGCACCCGGAGCCCGGTCGTGGACAGCGGCCGGCGGCACGGGCGGGGGCCATCGGAGGGCACTAGCTCAACTGGCAGAGCATCGGTCTCCAAAACCGAAGGTTGGGGGTTCAAGTCCCTCGTGCCCTGCTCGACCCAGACAGACCCGAGACAGATCGCGGCGGGCAGCACGTCCGCCCAGCCGGCCCAGCAAGGCGAACGAAGCCAAGAAAGGTGGAGGAGACCGTGACGCAGAGCCGCCCCGTGCGCTCGACGTCCTCGTCGGGCGACAAGCGGACGAGTCCGACCACCTTCTACCGCCAGGTCGTGGCCGAGCTCCGCAAGGTCGTGTGGCCGACGCAGCAGCAGCTGATCACGTACTTCGTGGTCGTGCTGGTGTTCGTGCTGGTGATCATGACCATCGTCTCGCTGCTCGACCTGGGCTTCGGGCGACTGGTGTTCAAGGTGTTCGGCTGACGCCGGACGCCAGCCAGCCGGACCCGACCAGCCCCGAGCAGCGTGAACCGAGACAGATGAAGGTGACTGAGTAACCGTGTCGCAGCAGCACAACGAGTCGCAGGGCTACAACGAGGAGCTCCAGGGCGCGACCTCGACCGACGCCGAGCAGCAGTCCCTCGTGGAGCAGCCCGTCGAGCTCACCGACGACCCCCCGACCGACGCCGAGGTCGCCGAGGAGGCGGCCGCCGACTCGGACGCCGTACCCGCCGCCGACGAGGACGCCGTCGAGACCGACGCGGCTGCCGACGAGGTGGCGCGAGGTCGGCCGCCGAGCCCGCGCCGTCCGACCCGCTGCAGGAGTTCCGCGAGGCGCTGCGCGACAAGGTCGGCGACTGGTTCGTGGTGCACACCTACTCCGGCATGGAGAACCGGGTGAAGGCGAACCTCGAGAACCGGATCACCTCGCTCAACATGGAGGACTACATCCACGAGGTGATCGTCCCCACCGAGGAGGTCGCCGAGATCAAGAACGGCCAGCGCAAGCTCGTCAAGCGCACCGTCCTCCCGGGGTACGTCCTGGTCCGGATGGACCTCACCGACGAGTCGTGGGCCGCCGTGCGCCACACCCCGTCGGTCACCGGCTTCGTCGGCCACAGCCACCAGCCCGTGCCGCTGAGCCTCGACGAGGTGGAGAGCATGCTCGCCCCCGCCGTCGTGGCCGAGGCCGAGGCCGCCGCCGCGCCGGAGCAGTCCGGTGGCGGTGTCGCGGCCAAGAAGAAGGTCGAGGTCGCCGACTTCGACGTCTCCGACTCGGTCATGGTGGTCGACGGACCGTTCGCCACGCTCCACGCGACGATCACCGAGATCAACGCCGAGTCCCAGAGGGTCAAGGCCCTCGTCGAGATCTTCGGCCGGGAGACCCCGGTCGAGCTGAGCTTCAGCCAGATCCAGAAGGTCTGAGCTGCAAGCAGCACAACCCCGCACAAGGACGTTAGGACCCGAACACACATGCCTCCCAAGAAGAAGATCGCTGCGCTCGTCAAGGTGCAGCTGCAGGCCGGGGCGGCCACTCCTGCTCCGCCGGTGGGTACCGCTCTCGGTCCCCACGGCGTGAACATCATGGAGTTCTGCAAGGCCTACAACGCGCAGACCGAGCCGATGCGCGGGAACGTCATCCCCGTCGAGATCACGATCTACGAGGACCGCTCGTTCACCTTCATCACCAAGACCCCGCCGGCCGCCGAGCTCATCAAGAAGGCTGCCGGTCTGCAGAAGGGCTCGGGTGTCCCGCACAAGGAGAAGGTCGGCAAGCTGTCCAAGGACCAGGTCCGCGAGATCGCCACGACCAAGATGCCGGACCTCAACGCCAACGACATCGAGCAGGCCATGAAGATCGTCGAGGGCACCGCCCGCTCGATGGGCATCACCACCGACTGACCCCTCGGGTGGTCGAGCCCGTCGAGACCACCCGTCCGCACCACCGCACCGTGGCAGGGCAGCTGAGCGCCCGTTCACCACACTCTGGACATCACGACAACGAGAAGGAACCAGACATGCAGCGCAGCAAGACCTACCGGGCGACCGCCGAGTCGTTCGACCAGGACACCCTCTACAGCCCCCTCGACGCGATCAAGATCGCGCAGGCGGGCGCCAAGAAGAAGTTCGACGAGACCCTCGACGTCGCGATGCGTCTCGGCGTCGACCCCCGCAAGGCCGACCAGATGGTCCGCGGCACCGTCAACCTCCCGCACGGCACCGGCAAGACCGCCCGGGTCCTGGTCTTCGCCAACGGTGACAAGGCGGAGGCCGCCCGCGAGGCCGGCGCCGACGAGGTCGGCGGCGACGAGCTCATCGAGCGCGTCAGCGGTGGCTGGCTCGACTTCGACGCCGTCGTCGCCACGCCGGACATGATGGGCAAGGTCGGTCGCCTCGGCCGCGTCCTCGGCCCCCGCGGCCTGATGCCGAACCCGAAGACCGGCACCGTCACCCCCGACGTGGCCAAGGCCGTCTCCGACATCAAGGGCGGCAAGATCGAGTTCCGCGTCGACCGGCACGCCAACCTGCACTTCATCATCGGCAAGGCGTCCTTCTCGCAGGCGCAGCTCGCGGAGAACTACGCCGCGGCGCTCGAGGAGGTGCTGCGGCTCAAGCCGGCCAGCTCCAAGGGCCGCTACCTCAAGAAGGTCACCGTCTCCACGACGATGGGCCCGGGCGTCCAGGTGGACCCGAACAAGACCCGCAACGTCGCCGAGACCGACGAGGCCTGAGCGCTGTAGTCCCCGCTCGACCCCGACGCCTCCTCCACCGCTCGGGTGGGGGAGGCGTCGTCGTGTCACTCGACGAAGACCCGCTCGTCGACCAGCTGCTCGGCGACGGTCCGGCCGGCGGTGTCGAACCGGCACTGGTCGAACCGCTTGTGGAACTCCAGGTCGACGCCCGGCGCGGCCGCTGCGGTTCTTCTCCACCGAGAGCACCGCCCAGTTCCGGAACGTCTCGACGTTGGTCATGCTGTAGACGAGGTGGTGGCGGGCCACGACGTCGTACTTGTCGTTGAGCAGCAGCACCGTGTCGGCCTCGTAGGCCAGCGCGGAGGAGCCGCGCAGGTTGGCGACCCGCAGCCGCCGGCCCGCGGTGAGGCCCTCCTTGTCGGAGGCGACGACGGCGAGCACCGGGACGTCGTGGTCGAGCGCGAGGTCCTTGAGGCCCTCCGCCACCGTGGTGACCCGCTCGTACTCGTCGGTGGCGTCGGGCACGTGCACCTTCTGCAGGTAGTCGACGACCACCAGCGGCGACGGCGCCGGTGCGCTCGCGCACCTGCTCGATCGCCGCGGTGATGGTGGCCAGGCCCGTCGACGTGCCCGTCGAGCGGTGCAGCAGCAGCCGGTCGCCGTACGCCTCGACCGCCTCGACCGCCTCGACCCCGCACTCGGTGTCGGCGAGCCGGGAGCGCACCGGCCCGGTCCGGCCGTCGGCGTCCTCGAAGGTGGCGCGGATCCGGTTCACGCCGGGGGCGACGATGCCGCCGATCTCACCGGCCTCGAGCGCCACCAGCCGCACCAGCAGCGTCCGGGCGTCGTGCTCGAAGGAGAACACCAGGGCCGGCCGGCCGCTGCGCACGACGTTGCGGGCCACCTGGAGCGACCAAGGTGGTCTTGCCGAGGCCCTGCGGCCCGCCGAGCAGCACCAGCTCGCCCGAGCGCAGCCCGCCGTTGAGCGTCTGGTCCAGCGGGTCGAACCCGGTCGGCCAGACCCGGTCGTGCGGGTCCTCGCCCGCGAGCAGCGCTGGTCGGCCTGCTCGAGGAGTCCCCGCACGGGCTCCAGCTCGATGTCCACGTCGATCATGGAAGCACCCGGGGTCCGGGCGGGGCGGGCGAATCCCCCGAAATCCTCCCGTACGGCGCAGGAGGACTGGACCAGGGCCGGATTTGGAGCCGCGCCGGTGCGCCCCGTACAGTGTCCGACGAAACCAGAGACCGCCGGTCGTGGACTCCTGCTCCGCCAGGGGAGGCCACCGAAGGTCCCGCACCGCGGGCGTCCTGCGCAGGTGACACCGAGCAGCATCCCAGCACGCCACGGCGTGCCGAGTGCCCAGCCCCGTGCGCCTGCGCCGGGGCTTCTTCGTTGTCCGGGCCGATCCGGGCGTCAGCTGACGCGGCTGTCTGTGGGACTCATCTGGGGCCAGGCGACTGGTCCATGACCCATCCGGAAGGAGACCCATGGCGCGGCCAGACAAGGCAGCCGACGTCGCAGAGCTCGTGGAGTCGTTCCAGGAGTCTGCGGGTGCTGTGCTGACCGAGTACCGCGGTCTCACCGTGAAGCAGCTGCAGGACCTGCGGCGCTCGCTCGGTGCGAACGCGAACTACGCCGTGGTCAAGAACACGCTGACCCAGATCGCCGCGACCGAGGCGGGCGTCGAGGGATTCGACACCCTGCTCACCGGTCCGACCGCCATCGCCTTCATCAACGGCGACGTGGTCGAGGCGGCCAAGGGCCTGCGTGACTTTGCCAAGGCACACCCCGCCCTCGTCATCAAGGGCGGCTACCTCGAGGGCAAGCCCCTCGACGCGGCGGAGATCGCCAAGCTGGCCGACCTCGAGTCGCGCGAGGTCCTCCTCGCGAAGCTCGCGGGCGGGATGCTGGCGTCGCTCAGCCAGGCCGTCTACCTGCTCAACGCCCCGTTGGCGCAGGCGGCACGGCTCGCGGGCGCCCTGCAGGCCAAGGCCGAGCAGGACCCGTCCGTCCTCCAGGGCGGAGCCGGCACGCCGGCGCCGGCCGACGAGAGCACCGCGGACACCGAGGTGGCTGCGGACACCGAGGAGGCTGCGGACGCCGCGGGCTCCGAGGCCGCTGCGGACACCACCGCCGCGGAGAGCACCGAGGCCTGAGCGCCCGCTCGGACCGACCCGGCACCAACGCCACTCACCACCGGCCCCACGACCGTGCGGGCCCGCTACTGGAAGGAACCGCCACCATGGCGAAGCTCAGCACCGACGAGCTGCTCGACGCGTTCAAGGAGATGACCCTCCTGGAGCTCAGCGAGTTCGTGAAGCAGTTCGAAGACACCTTCGGCGTGACCGCGGCCGCCCCGGTCGCCGCTGCCGCCCCCGCCGCCGCCGGCGGTGGCGCTGCCGCCGAGGAGGTGGAGGAGCAGGACGAGTTCGACGTCGTCCTCGAGGCCGCCGGTGACAAGAAGATCAACGTCATCAAGGAGGTCCGCAGCCTCACCAGCCTCGGCCTCAAGGAGGCCAAGGAGCTGGTCGAGGCCGCTCCGAAGGCCGTCCTGGAGAAGGTCACCAAGGAGGCCGCCGAGAAGGCGAAGGACGCCCTCGAGGGCGCCGGCGCCAAGGTCTCGGTCAAGTGACCCCAGCCGGCCTGGCCTGGCCCTGATCCACCGCATCGGACGGCGGTCTTCCCCCTGCGGGAAGGCCGCCGTTCGGCGTCTCGTGACACCCGACACTCGGCGTCCGGGCGGTTGTATCGAACGGCGAGTGACACCACGTGTTGCGCTGCACACTTTGTGCCGTAACCTCCTGCTTGTTTACTCGTTGGTAAGCCAGGGAACATCCGAGGTCGTAGTGCGCCCTCGGACCGGCGCGCGAAGCCGGTCGCACGACACAAGGGAGGGCGCTCGTGGGCGTCGAGATCAAGGTCGATGACCTGACCAAGTCCTTCGGCAAGCAGCTGATCTGGGGTGACGTGACCCTGAGCATCCCGGCAGGCGAGATCTCCGTCATGCTCGGACCTTCCGGGACTGGGAAGTCCGTTTTCCTCAAGGCGCTGATCGGGCTGCTGAAGCCCGACAGGGGCTCGATCATGATCGAGGGCACCGACATCGCGACCTGCTCCGAGAAGGAGCTCTACGAGATCCGCAAGCTGTTCGGGGTGCTGTTCCAGGACGGCGCGATGTTCGGCTCGATGTCGCTCTACGACAACGTCGCCTTCCCGCTGCGCGAGCACACCAAGAAGAGCGAGTCCGACATCCACGCCATCGTCATGGAGAAGATGGAGCTCGCCGGCCTGATCGGCGCCGAGGACAAGCTCCCGGGCGAGATCTCCGGCGGCATGCGCAAGCGAGCCGGCCTGGCCCGCGCGCTGGTGCTCGACCCCGAGATCGTGCTCTTCGACGAGCCGGACTCCGGCCTCGACCCGGTCCGTACGTCGTTCCTGAACCAGCTGATCATCGACCTCAACGCCCAGATCGACGCCACCTTCCTGATCGTCACCCACGACATCAACACCGCGCGGACCGTGCCGGACAACATCGGGCTGCTGTTCCACAAGCACCTGGCGATGTTCGGGCCGCGGGAGATGCTGCTGTCCTCCGAGGAGCCGGTGGTCAAGCAGTTCCTCAACGCCCAGATGGTCGGCCCGATCGGCATGTCCGAGGAGAAGGACGCCGACGAGCTCGCCGCGGAGAAGGACCAGGAGGCGCTGCCGCTGCCGCCGATCCCGATGCAGCTCGAGCCCTCCAACGGCATGCCCCGCCGCAGCCAGCGCGAGCCCGGCGCCTGGTGCAGGGAGAACGACGTGACGCCGCCGGCCGGCTCCTTCGACGACAACATGTCGATGGCGCACCTGAGATGTCCTCACTGACCTCCTCCCGGGTCCTGGCGCCCATCGGGACCGCCGGGAAGCTGTTCGCGTTCGGCGCTCGACGTCTTCCGCGGCCTGTTCCGCCGTCCGTTCCAGACGCGGGAGTTCCTCCAGCAGGCCTGGTTCATCGCCTCGGTCACGATCGTGCCGACCGCCCTGGTCGCGATCCCGTTCGGCGCCGTCATCGCGCTCCAGGTCGGCGGCCTGATCAAGCAGTTCGGCGCCCAGTCGTTCACCGGCTCGGCCGCGGTGCTCGCCGTCGTCCGGGAGGCGGGCCCGATCGCGACCTCGCTGCTGATCGCGGGCGCCGGCGGCTCGGCGATCGCGGCCGACCTCGGCGCGCGCAAGATCCGCGAGGAGCTCGACGCCATGATGGTGCTGGGCATCGACCCGATCCAGCGGCTCGTGGTGCCCCGGGTGCTCGCCGCGATGATGGTCGCGGTCTTCCTCAACGGCCTGGTGAGCGTGGTCGGCGTGGCCGGCGGCTACGTCTTCAACGTCGTCCTCCAGGACGGCACCCCCGGCGCCTACCTCGCCAGCTTCACCGCGCTCGCCCAGCTGCCCGACCTGTGGCAGGGCATGATCAAGGCGCTGATCTTCGGCCTCATCGCCGCCATCGTCGCGGCCTACAAGGGCATGAACGCCGACGGTGGCCCCAAGGGCGTGGGTGACGCCGTGAACGAGTCGGTCGTCATCACCTTCATGCTGCTGTTCGTCGTCAACTTCGTGCTGAGCGCGATCTACTTCCAGCTCGTGCCACCGAAGACGGGCTGAGGCGGCGGACATGGCGAACATCAAGGCGGTCTACCAGCGCCCGCTCGGCATGCTGGACAAGCTCGGCGAGGAGCTGTCCTTCTACGTGCGCGCGCTCGCCTGGACGCCGCGCACGCTGCGCCGCTACAAGAAGGAGATCCTCCGGCTGCTGGCCGAGGTCACCCTCGGCTCCGGCGCGCTCGCGGTCATCGGCGGCACGGTCGGCGTCATCACCGGTCTGGCCTTCTTCACCGGCACCGAGGTCGGCCTGCAGGGCTACGCCGCCCTCAACCAGATCGGCACCGCTGCCTTCTCCGGGTTCGTCTCGGCCTACTTCAACACCCGCGAGATCTCGCCCCTGGTCGCCGGCATCGCGCTGGCGGCGACCGTCGGGCTGCGGCTTCACGGCGCAGCTGGGCGCGATGCGGATCTCCGAGGAGGTCGACGCCCTCGAGGTCATGGCGATCCCGTCGCTGCCGTTCCTGGTGACCACCCGGATCATCGCCGGGCTGGTCGCGGTCACCCCGCTGTACGTCGTCGGGCTGCTGTCGTCGTACTTCGCGACCCGGCTGACCGTCACCCAGTTCTTCGGGCAGAGCCCCGGCACCTACGACCACTACTTCAACCAGTTCCTGCCACCGGGGGACGTGCTCTGGTCCTTCGGCAAGGTGCTGATCTTCTCCGTGGTGGTGATCCTGATCCACTGCTACCACGGCTACAACGCCAGCGGCGGTCCCGCCGGCGTGGGCGTGGCCGTGGGCCGCGCCGTGCGCACCTCCATCGTCGCCATCAACGTCATCGACCTGTTCCTGTCGATGGCGATCTGGGGCACCACCGCGACCGTGCGACTGGCGGGCTGATCCGTGGCGCGTCAAGGGAGCATGCTTCGGGCAGACCGTCAAGCACCGTGTGCTGGGCGTCGCCTTCCTGCTCCTCGTGGCGCTGTTCGCGGGCCTGACCTACGCGATCTTCAACAAGTCCTTCGCCTCCTACGACGAGGTGAAGCTCGAGAGCGGCAAGATCGGCCTCCAGCTGCCGAGCCGCGCGGACGTGAAGATCCGCGGCGTGATCGTCGGCGAGGTGCTCTCGGTGGGCTCCAACGGCGACAAGGCCGACATCCAGCTCGGCATCTACCCGGACGAGGCGCACATCATTCCGCGGAACGTGACGGCGCGGATCGTGCCGAAGACGTTGTTCGGTGAGAAGTACGTGGCGTTGCAGGTGCCGAAGGATCCGTCGTCGCGGAGCATCGGTGCGGGGGACGTGATCTCGGAGTCGCACGTGGCGATCGAGGTGGAGAAGGTCCTCTCGGACCTGTACCCGTTGTTGCGGACGGTGGAGCCGGCGCAGCTGAACTACACGTTGACGGCGTTGGCGGATGCGCTGGAGGGGCGTGGTGAGGCGGTCGGTCAGAACCTGGTGACGTTGGACGGGTACCTGAAGCGGATGAACCCGAAGATCCCGTTGCTGGTCGATGACCTGGGGAAGCTGGCGACGGTGTCGGACACGTATGCGGCGGTGGTGCCGGAGCTGGCGAACGTGCTGCGCAACTCGGTGACGACGGGTCACGACGTTCGTGGAGAAGGAGCAGAAGGTCCAGGCGTTGTTCGACGACGTGGCGGGTTTCTCGCGGACCAGCAAGGACTTCTTGGAGACCAACGGGGACAACATCATCCGGTTGAGCAAGCAGGGTCAGGCTCAGCTGCCGTTGTTCGCGAAGTACGCCCCGGAGTACCCCTGCCTGCTCAAGGGCATCGTCGGCGCGATCCCGCGCGAGGCGCAGGCCTTCCGCGACTACACCCTGCACATCAACCTCGAGGTGCTGCCCAAGCAGCCCCGTGGCTACAACACCAGCGACGCCCCGGCGAACGACGAGCACGGTGAGCACGCCGCCCCGCTCGGCCAGTGCGAGAAGGCGATCCACGGCGTCTACGGCCAGAAGAACCTGCCGCCCGACTCGCTGGTCCCGCCGATCAAGGACGGCGTGAACTACGCCGCCCCGCTCGGCAAGAAGCGCGTCCGCGACCGGCTTCGACCTGACCTCGGGCTACGCCGGCAGCGCCTCCGAGAAGGGCGTCGTGCGGCTCGCTCGCCAGCCCCGCCATGGGCGTCCCGGGCGACCAGGTCCCCGACGTGGCGACCCTGCTGTTCGCGCCGATGGCCCGCGGGACCGAGGTGAGCGTCAAGTGAGCACCCGGTTCGCTGGCCGCCGCCTCGCAAGCACCAGGTCCTCGGCATCGCCTTCCTGGCCCTGCTGCTGCTGTTCGTCTACCTCACCTACGCGATCTTCACGAAGAAGTTCGTGGACTACGTCCCGGTCAGGCTGAAGACCTCGACGGTCGGCCTGCAGCTGCCCGCGCTCGCGGACGTGAAGATCCGCGGCCTGCTGGTGGGCGACGTCCGCACGCGTCGAGTCCGACGGGGACGGCGCCACGCTGTACCTCGCGATCATGCCGGACGAGGCGCACATCATTCCGCGGAACGTGACGGCGCGGATCGTGCCGAAGACGTTGTTCGGTGAGAAGTACGTGTCGTTGCAGGTGCCGAAGGATCCGTCGTCGCGGAGCATCGGTGCGGGGGACGTGATCTCGGAGTCGCACGTGGCGATCGAGGTGGAGAAGGTCCTCTCGGATCTGTACCCGTTGTTGCGGACGGTGGAGCCGGCGCAGCTGAACTACACGTTGACGGCGTTGGCGGATGCGCTGGAGGGGCGTGGTGAGGCGGTCGGTCAGAACCTGGTGACGTTGGACGGGTACCTGAAGCGGATGAACCCGAAGATCCCGTTGCTGGTCGATGACCTGGGGAAGCTGGCGACGGTGTCGGACACGTATGCGTCGGTGGTGCCGGAGCTGGCGAACGTGCTGCGCAACTCGGTGACGACGGGTCACGACGTTCGTGGAGAAGGAGCAGAAGGTCCAGGCGTTGTTCGACGACGTGGCGGGTTTCTCGCGGACGAGCAAGGACTTCTTGGAGACCAACGGGGACAACATCATCCGGTTGAGCAAGCAGGGTCAGGCTCAGCTGCCGTTGTTCGCGAAGTACGCCCCGGAGTACCCCTGCCTGATCAAGGGCCTGGACAACCAGCTGCCGCGGTTGTCCGCAGCAGTTCCGCGACTACACCCTGCACATCAACCTCGAGGTGCTCCCGAACATGCCGACCGGCTACACGACGGCCGACAGCCCGAAGAACGGCGCCCACAACGGCCCGCACTGCGAGAAGCTGCCGAACCCGCCGTACTCCCAGCAGAACCACACCCCGCAGCCGCCGGTGCACACCGTCGACGACGGCGTGACCGGTGGGCACGGCAAGTTCCGTCCCCGCGCCGCCACGGCGTCGACGTGTCCTCCGGCTACGCCGGGTCCGCCTCCGAGCGGTCGCTGGTCAACACCCTGGTCGCGCCCGCGATGGGCGTCCCGGTCGACGAGGTCCCCGACGTCGCGTCGCTGCTGATGGGCCCGCTGGCCCGCGGGGCGGAGGTGAGCGTGCGATGAAGCTGCTGGACAAGAAGACGGCGAGCGACGCCGTCAAGCTGGTGATCTTCATCATCGTCACCACGATGGCCACCGGCGCTGCTGGTGGTCACGATCGGCAACCTGTCGTTCGCCAGCAGCAAGCAGTACAAGGCGGTCTTCACCGACGCGACCGGCGTGGTCAAGGGTGACGACGTGCGGGTGGCCGGCGTGAAGGTCGGCAACGTGCAGAACATCGAGGTCTTCGGCCGCACCCACGCGCTGGTCACCTTCAAGGTCGACAGCGACCAGGCCGTCACCGACAGCACCCAGGCGCTGATCCGCTACCGCAACCTGGTCGGGCAGCGCTACATCGCGCTGAGCCAGGGCACCGGCGGGCCCGACGCGATGAAGGAGGGCTCGACGATCCCGCTCTCCCGGACCCAGCCCGCGCTCGACCTCACCGTGCTGTTCAACGGCTTCAAGCCGCTGTTCCAGGCGCTGTCGCCCGCCGACATCAACAAGCTCTCCTACGAGATCGTCACCGTCTTCCAGGGCGAGGGCGGCACGCTCGACTCGCTGCTGTCGCACACCGCGTCGGTCACCTCGACGCTGGCCAGCCGCGACCAGGTGATCGGCTCGCTGATCACGAACCTCAACCAGGTGATGGTCACCATCGGCAACCGGGACAAGGAGCTCTCGGACCTGCTGATCAAGCTGCGGGTGTTCGTCTCCGGGCTGTCCGACGACCGGCAGGCGATCCTCGGGCTCGCTCGACTCGATCTCGGCGCTGGCGGTGCAGACCTCCGACCTGGTCACCGGCATCCGCCCCGGCCTCACCACCGACGTCAAGCAGCTGCGCAAGGTCGCCGGCAACCTCGACGGCAACAAGAAGGAGATCGACCGCGCCTTGCAGGTCCTCCCGATCAAGCTGAACAAGGTGGGACGGACCGCGATCTACGGCTCGTTCTTCAACTTCTACCTCTGCAACTTCACCGGCAACGTCAAGCTGCCGCCGATCGCGGGCCAGAAGAAGAGCATCCCCGTGTCGTACAGCCCCAAGAGCGCGAGGTGCAAGCTCGGATGAGCGTCCCCTTCCGTGAGCGGAACCCCGTGGTCATCGGCGCCGTCAGCCTGGCGGTGATCGCGGCGTTCGTCCTCGCCGCCTTCAAGGCCGACAGCCTGCCGCTGATCGGTGGCGGCGACACCTACTACGCCGCCTTCTCCGAGGCCGGCGGGCTCAAGGCCAACGACGAGGTCCGGGTCGCCGGCGTCCGCGTCGGCAAGGTCAACGCCGTCGAGCTGCAGGGTGACCACGTCCGGGTCGCCTTCAAGGTCGACAAGGGCGCCAAGTTCGGCCCCACGACCGGCGCCGCGATCAAGGTGAAGACGCTGCTCGGTGCCATGTACCTCGGCCTGGAGCCGGCGGGGCGTGGCCAGATGAAGGAGAAGTCCGAGATCCCGCGCAGCCGCACCACCTCGCCGTACGACGTGGTGGAGGCGTTCAGCGGGCTGGCCGACCGGTCCGAGAAGATCGACACCAAGCGGCTGGCGGCCTCGCTGAACACCCTCGGCGACCTGACCAAGGACACCCCGAAGAACTTCCAGGCGGCGCTGTCGGGCCTGTCCGACCTCTCGTCGAACATCGCGGCCCGCGACCAGCAGCTCAACACGCTGCTGCGCAACACCAAGAAGGTCTCCACCGTCCTCGGTGACCGCCGCGGTGACCTGATCACGCTGATGCGCGACGGCGACCTGCTCTTCCGGGCGCTGTCGGCCCGCCGGCAGTCGGTGCACAACCTGCTGGTCGCCACCAGCCAGCTGTCGATCCAGCTGACCGGCCTGGTGCGCGACACCCGCCAGGACCTCAAGCCGGCCCTGGACCACCTCGGCAACGTCGTCGACGTGCTGAACAAGAACCAGGACAACCTCGACAACAGCCTGCGGCTCATGGCGCCGTTCTACCGGGTGTTCGCGAACACGCTGGGCAACGGCCCGTGGTTCGACACCTACATCCAGAACCTTCCGCCCGTGCCCACGCTGGGCAGCAACCCGGTGGGGGGCTGACGAGATGGCGAACCCGATGTCGAAGCTGGGTGGGGTGACCAAGGTGCTGTCCGTCGTGGCGGTCCTCGCGGTCATCGTGGCCCTGGTCCTCGTGGCCCTGCCCGGTCAGGACAAGAAGTACCTCACCGCGTCGTTCCCGCGGACCGTGTCGCTCTACGAAGGGTCCGACGTGCGGATCCTCGGGGTGCCGGTCGGCAAGGTCGAGACGGTCGAGCCGTCCGGCACCGACGTGACCGTCAAGATGTGGTACGACGCGAAGTACGACGTGCCCTCCGACGCCGAGGCAGTGATCATCTCGCCGGCCATCGTGGGCGACCGGTTCGTGCAGCTCACGCCGGCGTACAAGAAGGGGGAGCAGCCGCTGCGCAACAACGCGGTGCTCACCACGAAGTCGACCTCGACGCCCCTCGAGCTGGACCAGATCTACGACAGCATCGACCAGCTGACCGTCGCCCTCGGGCCCGGCGGCGCCAACAAGGAGGGGTCGCTGACGCGGCTGCTCGACTCCACCGCCAAGAACTTCGACGGCCAGGGCCAGCAGTTCCACGACACGATCGAGAACCTCGGGAAGTTCACCGGCACCTTGGACGACAACAAGGAGGAGCTGTTCGGGACCGCCCGGCAGATCGAGCGCTTCGTGAACACGCTGGCCAAGAACGACGGCACCGTGCGCAAGTTCAACGACTCGCTGGCCTCCGCGTCCGACCTGCTCGCCGACGAGCGGACCGACCTGCGCGCGGCGCTGCACAACCTCGGCATCGCCATGACGGCGGTGGAGGGCTTCGTGAAGGAGAACCGTTCGACGCTCTCGCACAACATCAAGGGCCTCAACCGGGTGTCCAAGGTGCTCGTGAAGCAGCGGGCCGCACTCGACGAGGTGCTCCAGGTCGCGCCGACCACGCTGGCGAACCTGTTCCACACCTACAACCCGTCGACCGGCACGCTCGACACCCGGACGAACATCAGCCAGAACCTCAACGAGCTGACCGCCGACCCGCGGAAGTTCATCTGCAGCATCCTCAAGGCGTCGAAGTCCCCGGGAGTCGAGCCAGACCTGCTCGGCGCTGCAGGGGCTGCCGCTGCCCAAGCCACGCGCCGGCGCCCTCACCGCCGCGAACGGTGGGTCCGCCGCCGGGCCCGCCCGGCAGGTGGAGACCGTCGACCGCTCGCTCGCCGGGATCGTGGAGGTGAAGCGATGAGCCGCCGGATGCGGACCTCGGTCCGCCGCACCCGCGTCCGACTCGCGCGGATGGTGCTGCTGATGGTCGTCGGCGCGCTGACGCTGAGCGGCTGCGACTTCTCCGTCTACAGCCTCCCGCTGCCCGGCGGCGCGAAGCTGGGGGACAACCCGTACACCATCAAGGTCGAGTTCCGCGACGTCCTGGACCTGGTGCCGCAGTCGTCGGTCAAGGTCGACGACGTCACCGTGGGCCGTGTCGACGACATCAAGGTCGAGGGCTACCACGCCGAGGTGACGCTCAAGCTGCGCCGCAGCGTCAAGCTGCCCGACAACGCGGTCGCCAAGATCCGGCAGACCAGCCTGCTCGGCGAGAAGTTCGTCTCGCTGTCCCCGCCCGACACCGGCGCCAGCGACGGCCGGCTGGGCAACGGCGACGTGATCCCGCTGAGCCGCTCGAGCCGCAACCCGGAGGTCGAGGAGGTCCTCGGTGCCCTCTCGCTGCTGCTCAACGGCGGCGGTGTGGCCCAGCTGAAGATGATCTCCACCGAGCTCAACAAGGCCCTCGACGGCCGCGAGAGCGACGTCAAGTCGGTGCTGAGCCAGCTCAAGGTGTTCATGGGGCAGCTCGACACCAACAAGGACCAGATCGTCCGCGCCATCGAGAGCCTCAACCGGCTGGCGATCGCGATCAACAAGCAGAAGCCCTCCATCACCGCTCGCCCTGGACAAGCTGCCGCGCGCGGTCGCGTCGATCAACCGGCAGCGCGACGACCTGGTGAAGATGCTGAAGGCGCTGGCCAACCTGAGCTCGGTCGCGACCAACGTCATCAAGCAGTCGAAGACCGCGACGGTCGACAGCCTGCAGGCGCTCGCCCCGACGCTCACGAAGCTCGCCGAGGCGGGCGACTCGCTGCCCAAGGCGCTGCAGGTCTTCCTGACCTACCCGTTCGTGGACGCGGTGGTCGGCACCAACCCCGCCCAGGCCCGCAACCTGCACATGGGCGACTACACCAACCTGTCCATCAAGCTCGACCTCGACCTCAGCGGTCTGGGTCAGATCTGTGAGAACGTGCCGGGCGTCCAGGACCTGCCGCTGAACCTCTGCAACAACCCGGAGCTGGCCTCCTGCGTGACCCAGCTGCTCAACACCGACCCGAACAACCTGCCCGGGAGCGTCGAGCTGCTGCTCAAGGAGCTCCAGAACTGCAGCAAGGGCGCCATCAACACGATCTGCGGCACGGCGGGCATCCCGGACCAGCTCAAGCAGGTCTGCGACGCGCTGAGTGGCCTGCCGCTGACCTTGCCCACGGTGCCGAAGCTCCCGTTGAAGGTGCCGTCGTTGAGCAACCTGTCCAAGTGCCTGGCGTCCGGCAAGCCGCTGGGGGCCGCCTGCGACAAGGTCAACCCGCTGCTCATAGCGCAGCGGTGCTCGAGGACCAGCAGGTCCCCGAAGCCGAAGGGCTACTACTCCGACACCTGCCAGCAAGTACCGCAGCGCCGGCATCGGCGTCGTCAACGGCGGCGTCCTCGGCAAGCTGCCGGTCTCCGGCGGCGGCAGCGGCGGCGGCGGAGGGGGCGGCGGCGTCCTCGGCGGCGGCGGTCTCCCGGGCCTGAACCGGCCCGGCTTCGGCGGCGGCTCCTCGGCCGACGCCCCGACGAGGACCAGCGCCAGCTCCGACCTGGGCGCCCTGCTGGTGTGGGGAATGATGCAGCGATGATCACGCGCCGTACGAAGATCCAGCTGATCATCTTCGCGCTCATCACGATGGTGGGTGTCTCGTTCGTGGGGGCCCGCTACGCACGGCTCGACCGCCTGGTGCTCGACGAGTCCTACAAGGTCAACGCCCACTTCACCGACTCCGGCGGCATCTTCACCGGGGCCGAGGTCTCCTACCGAGGTGTGACCGTCGGCAAGGTCAGCAGCATGAAGCTGACCAGCAAGGGCGTCGACGTGATCCTCAACATCGAGAAGGACCACAAGGACATCCCCAAGGACACCAAGGCCGTCGTGGCCAACCGGTCCGCGGTGGGCGAGCAGTTCGTCGACCTGCAGCCGCAGACCAAGCGGCAGCCCTTCCTCACCGACGGGTCCGAGATCCCGACGAGCATGACCGACGACCCCCATCGAGACCACGAAGCTGCTCGGCGACCTGAGCACCACCGTGGAGTCGGTGAACAAGCAGAGCCTGCGCACCACGGTCAACGAGCTCGGCACCGCCTTCAACGGCAGCGGCCGCAACCTCAGCCAGATCATCGACACCTCGAACTCCTTCATCGAGGCGGCCAACCGCAACTTCGACATCACCACCGCGCTGCTCGAGGACAGCAACGTCGTGCTGGGCACCCAGATCGACAAGACCTCCGCGATCAAGAGCTTCTCCAGCGACCTGTCGAAGTTCTCCGACACGGTGGCGGCGGCCGACCCGGACCTGCGCCGGGTGATCGAGAACGGCAGCGCGACCGCGAACCAGCTGCGCTCGTTCCTCGACGAGAACAAGGTCGACCTCGGTCAGCTGATCAACAACCTGGTCACCACCGGCGAGGTCACCGGCCGGCACCTCGACGGCACCGAGCTGATCCTGGTCGTCTACCCCTACGTCGTCGCCGGCGGCTACACGGTGGTCGCCAAGGACTCGGGCACCGGGCCGTACGACGCCCACTTCGGCCTGATCCTGCAGCAGAACCCGCCGGTGTGCGAGAAGGGCTACCTGCCCCCGTCGAAGCGCCGCGACCCGAACACCAACCGCGGCAACGCGCCGATGGCGGTGAACGTCCGGTGTGCGGAGCCCTCGAGCCAGAGCAACTCCCGCGGCGCGCAGAACACCCCCCGTCGCGCCGGTCCGGCGTACCGGGCCCCGGTGGTCGGCACGTACGATCAGGAGCTCCGGCCGGTTCCACTACGGCTCCAACCCGAGCGGTGACGTCACCTACACCGGCGGCGCCGCCTCCCTGATGGGACGCGACTCCTGGAAGTGGCTGCTGATGCAGCCGCTCGCCGGGCAGAGGTGACCTGATTGACCAGCAGCACACCGCAGGGCCACGACGTGCCCGCGAGCCCGCAGGACGCCCTCGACCGACCGCACCCGGCTGCCCGGCTGCGCTGGGGATCCTCGCGGTCCTCGCCGTGCTGGCCGTGGTGGCGGCCGTGCTGGTCGTCCTCGAGGTGACCAGCCTGCGCCCGAAGCACGACGCCGCGCGGACCGACCAGCAGGCCCGCTCCGCGGTCACCCGGGCCGCCGAGCGCTTCACGGTGCAGGTGAACACCTACGACGCGGCGTCGATGGACGACTACCAGAAGTCCATGAACACGATGATGTCGCCGAAGTTCCAGGCCGACTACAAGAAGGTCATCGGCCAGCTCGCCACCACCATCAAGCAGGCGAAGGTCCGCTCCAAGGGCCAGGTGCTGGCCTCCGGGGTGGCCAGCGTCGACAGCGACTCCGCCCAGGTGCTGGTGGTCTCCGACGCGAGCGTCAAGACCGTCTTCGACCCCAACGTCGCGCGGCACTTCCGGTGGGAGGTCTCGCTGGTGAAGATCAACGGGAAGTGGCTCGTCGACGACTTCTCCCCGGTCTCCTGACCCACCCCTGACGACCCGCCCCCGCACGGACGCGAAGGAACCATGAGCAGCCAGAACCCACGGAGCCCCGGCTCGCGCCGCCGGATCGCCGGCGAGCGCCGACCGGCGCGCCCCGAGGAGCCGGCCACGCCGACCAGCCCGACCGCGACCACGACGACGGGCGCCGAGCAGCCGGACGCGGGGGAGCGGCCCGGAGCCACCCCGACCGTCTCAGACGCGGAGCCGCGTCCCGGCCGCGTCGGCCGCGCCGCACCCCGGCCGCCGCCCGCAAGGCCGCCCGTCCCGGTGGCCGCGGGACCGGACCGTCCTGGCTGGTCGTGGCCGTGGTCGGCGTCGTCGCGCTGGTCCTCGTCGTCGTCGCCGCCGTGCTCGGCCTCGGGGTCTGGAACGTCGGCACGGTCAACGACCAGAGCCAGGTCGACGAGGCCACCCGGTCGGCCCCCTCGGCGGCCGAGCGGGCCGCCTCGTCGATCCTGTCCTACAGCTACCAGTCGCTCGACGCCGACGAGAAGGCCGCCGAGCGGTACATGACGCCGGCGTACGAGAAGAAGTACGCCGCGCACCTTCGACAAGCTGGTCCGCCCGAACGCCGCCAAGGTCCGGGCCAAGGTCGAGGCCCGAGGTGAAGGCCTCCGGCGTCAGCCACGCCGACCCCGACCGGGTCAACGTGCTGGTCTACGTCAACCAGACCACCACCAGCACCGCCAACGGCGGCGAGCCGCAGCTGGCCCTGAACCGCGTGATGTTCTCGATGAAGCGCGAGCGACGGCTGCTGGCAGGTCGACAACATCACTAGCTATTAGGTGCTCTGAGTTGTTGGTGCTCGCTCCGCTCGCACGTGTCCGGCGCGCTCTTGCGTCGTGACTTCGCTCCTCGCAGGAAACCTCCCCCGCTCCGCTCCTCCGCTTCCCGGCTCGTCGACTCAGTTCACGACGGCGCGCCGGACGTTGCCGGGTGATGCCGCAGGGACAGTCGGTCTTCAGGTCTGGGTCCTACCTGCAGCCGTAGCCGTCGGCGCGCCGTCGTGCGTGGGCCGACGAGCGCGGGGCCGGAGGAGCGGAGCGGGGGAGGTGTCGCGTGGCGGAGGGCCAGGCACGACGTGCCGAGCGCGCCGACACGTGCGAGCGGAGCGAGCACCAAAGACACAGCCATCCACCCCCAGGGCCCCACCTCCTTGACTCCGGGGGGGTGAGCGTTCATGCTTCTGGTGTTTCCGCGAGTCCCGCCGGGTTCCTGGGCGTTTTGTCCTGGTTGAGTTTAGAACCCCGTGACGTTAGTATCGGTCCTCGCGTCTGCCCTCAAATGCTTCCAGCCTGCCCGGTCGGCTGGTTTGTGGTCGGTCGATGCCAGCAGATGAGTCCGCGAGCCTCGGAAGGACCCCTCTTGGCCGCCTCGCGCAGCACCAAGCACCCCCGCAACAACACCGAACACCCCGCTCGCCCCCCGCCGCATCTCCTTCGCGAAGATCTCCGAGCCCCTGGAGGTTCCGAAGCTTCTCGACCTCCAGACCAAGAGCTTCGACTGGCTCGTGGGCAACGAGGACTGGAACGCCGACGTCCAGCAGCGTCTCGACAACGGCGAGGACGTCTCCCGCAAGTCCGGTCTCGAGGAGATCTTCGAGGAGATCTCCCCGATCGAGGACTTCTCGGGGACCATGTCGCTCTCGTTCGAGAACCCGGTCTTCTACGACCCGAAGAACAGCGTCGACGAGTGCAAGGAGAAGGACTTCACCTACTCCGCCCCGCTCTACGTCTCCGCTGAGTTCACCAACAACGAGACCGGTGAGATCAAGGGCCAGACCGTCTTCATGGGCGACTTCCCGCTCATGACGGACAAGGGCACCTTCGTGATCAACGGCACCGAGCGTGTCGTGGTCTCGCAGCTGGTCCGCTCGCCCGGCGTCTACTTCGAGCGCAGCGCGGACAAGACGTCCGACAAGGACATCTTCACCGCCAAGATCATCCCGTCCCGGGGTGCCTGGCTCGAGTTCGAGATCGACAAGCGCGACATGGTCGGCGTCCGCCTCGACCGCAAGCGCAAGCAGAACGTCACGGTGCTGCTCAAGGCCCTCGGCTGGACCGAGCAGCAGATCCGCGACGAGTTCGGCGAGTACGAGTCGATGATGCTGACCCTGGAGAAGGACCACACGTCCGGCCAGGACGACGCGCTGCTCGACATCTACCGCAAGCTGCGCCCGGGCGAGCCGCCCACGCGCGAGGCCGCGCAGACGCTGTTGGACAACTACTACTTCAACGGCAAGCGCTACGACCTCGCCAAGGTCGGTCGCTACAAGATCAACAAGAAGCTCGGCACCACCGAGGCCTTCGACCAGCAGACGCTCACGAACGACGACATCGTCTCGGCGATCAAGTTCATCGTGGCGCTGCACGACGGCAAGGCCGACCTGGACATGCCGGCCGGCTCGATGGAGGTCCGCGCGGACGACATCGACCACTTCGGCAACCGGCGCATGCGCACGGTCGGCGAGCTCATCCAGAACCAGCTCCGCACCGGACTGGCCCGGATGGAGCGCGTCGTCCGCGAGCGGATGACCACGCAGGACGTCGAGGCGATCACGCCGCAGAGCCTGATCAACATCAGGCCCGTGGTGGCGGCGCTGAAGGAGTTCTTCGGGACCTCCCAGCTCTCGCAGTTCATGGACCAGACGAACCCGATCGCGGGCCTGACGCACAAGCGCCGGCTCTCCGCGCTCGGCCCGGGTGGTCTCTCCCGTGACCGCGCCGGCTTCGAGGTCCGTGACGTCCACCCGTCGCACTACGGCCGCATGTGCCCGATCGAGACCCCTGAGGGTCCGAACATCGGTCTGATCGGCTCGCTGGCGACGTTCGGGCGGATCAACCCGTTCGGCTTCGTGGAGACGCCCTACCGCAAGGTGGAGAAGGGCAAGGTCACCGACAAGGTCGACTACCTCACCGCCGACGAGGAGGACCGCTTCGTCATCGCGCAGGCCAACGCGCCGCTCACCGACGACTTCCGGTTCGCCGAGGAGCGGGTGCTGGTCCGCCAGCGCGAGAACGAGGTCGACGTCATCCCGCGTGACGACGTGGACTACATGGACGTCTCGCCGCGCCAGATGGTGTCGGTCGCGACGGCCCTGATCCCGTTCCTGGAGCACGACGACGCCAACCGCGCGCTGATGGGTTCCAACATGCAGCGCCAGGCCGTGCCGCTCATCAAGAGCGACGCGCCGCTGGTCGGCACCGGCATGGAGTTCCGGGCCGCGGTCGACGCCGGTGACGTGGTCACCGCCGCCGCCGCTGGCGTGGTCCAGGAGGTCTCGGCCGACGCGGTCGAGGTCATGCAGGACGACGGCACCTACCGGACGTACCGGATGCAGAAGTTCAGCCGCTCCAACCAGGGCACCTGCATCAACCAGCGTCCGCTCGTCACGGAGGGGCAGCGTCTCGAGGTCGGCACGCCGATCGCGGACGGTCCCTGCACCGACGAGGGCGAGATGGCGCTCGGCACGAACCTGCTGGTCGCGTTCATGCCGTGGCAGGGCCACAACTACGAGGACGCGATCATCCTGTCGCAGCGCCTCGTGCAGCAGGACGTCCTCACCTCGATCCACATCGAGGAGCACGAGGTCGACGCCCGCGACACGAAGCTGGGTCCGGAGGAGATCACCCGGGACATCCCGAACGTCTCCGAGGAGATGCTGGCCGACCTCGACGAGCGCGGGATCATCCGCATCGGCGCCGAGGTCACGACCGGCGACATCCTGGTCGGCAAGGTCACGCCCAAGGGCGAGACCGAGCTCACCCCGGAGGAGCGGCTGCTCCGCGCGATCTTCGGTGAGAAGGCGCGCGAGGTCCGCGACACCTCGATGAAGGTCCCCCACGGCGAGTCCGGCACCGTCATCGGCGTCCGGGTCTTCGACCGCGAGGAGGGCGACGAGCTGCCGCCGGGCGTCAACCAGCTGGTGCGCGTGTACGTCGCCCAGAAGCGCAAGATCTCCGTGGGTGACAAGCTCGCCGGCCGTCACGGCAACAAGGGCGTCATCTCGAAGATCCTGCCGGTCGAGGACATGCCGTTCATGGAGGACGGCACCCCGGTCGACGTGGTGCTCAACCCGCTCGGTGTCCCGGGCCGGATGAACATCGGCCAGATCCTCGAGATCCACCTGGGCTGGCTGGCCAAGCAGGGCTGGCAGGTCGAGGGCGACGACGAGGACTGGAAGAAGCGGCTCATCGCGATCCACGCGGAGTCCGCCGAGGCCGACTCCAACGTGGCGACGCCGGTCTTCGACGGTGCCAAGGAGGACGAGATCGTCGGTCTCCTCGGGTCGACCCTGCCGAACCGCGACGGCGTCCGCGTCGTCGGGTCCAACGGCAAGGCGAGCCTCTTCGACGGTCGCTCCGGCGAGCCGTTCCCGGAGCCCGTGTCGGTCGGCTACATGTACATCCTGAAGCTGCACCACCTCGTGGACGACAAGATCCACGCGCGGTCGACGGGTCCGTACTCCATGATCACGCAGCAGCCGCTGGGTGGTAAGGCGCAGTTCGGTGGCCAGCGGTTCGGTGAGATGGAGGTCTGGGCGATGGAGGCGTACGGCGCCGCCTACGCCCTGCAGGAGCTCCTGACCATCAAGTCCGACGACGTCCCCGGACGCGTCAAGGTCTACGAGGCCATCGTGAAGGGCGAGAACATCCCCGACTCCGGCATCCCCGAGTCGTTCAAGGTGCTCGTCAAGGAGATGCAGTCGCTCTGCCTCAACGTCGAGGTGCTGTCCCAGGACGGCTCCGCGATCGAGATGCGCGACGCGGAGGAGGACGTCTTCCGCGCCGCCGAGGAGCTCGGCATCGACCTGTCCCGCCGCGAGCCCAGCAGCGTCGAGGAAGTCTGAGGTGTGAGGCGGTGCGCCGACCACGGTCGACGCACCGCCTCAGCCCCGGTCCCGGCATTCAGCAACAACAGACATCACGAGGAAAGAAGCCACCGTGCTCGACGTGAACTTCTTCGACCAGCTTCAGATCGGCCTGGCCACCGCGGACGACATCCGCACGTGGAGCCACGGCGAGGTGAAGAAGCCGGAGACGATCAACTACCGCACGCTCAAGCCCGAGCGTGACGGTCTCTTCTGCGAGAAGATCTTCGGTCCCACCCGGGACTGGGAGTGCTACTGCGGCAAGTACAAGCGCGTGCGCTTCAAGGGCATCATCTGCGAGCGCTGCGGCGTCGAGGTGACCCGCTCCAAGGTCCGCCGCGAGCGGATGGGCCACATCGAGCTCGCCGCCCCGGTCACCCACATCTGGTACTTCAAGGGTGTGCCGAGCCGGCTCGGCTACCTGCTCGACCTCGCCCCGAAGGACCTGGAGAAGGTCATCTACTTCGCGGCGTACATGATCACGCACGTCGACGAGGACGCCCGCCACCGCGACCTGTCCTCGCTCGAGGCGAAGGTCGACCTGGAGCGCAAGCGCCTCGAGGGCCGTCGCGACACCCAGATCGACGACCGCGCCAAGAAGCTCGAGGAGGACCTCGCGGCCCTGGAGGCCGAGGGGGCCAAGGCCGACGCGCGCCGCAAGGTCAAGGACGGCGCCGAGCGCGAGATGAAGCAGGTCCGCGACCGGTCGCAGCGCGAGATCGACCGCCTCGACGAGGTGTGGAGCCGCTTCAAGGCGCTCAAGGTCCAGGACCTCGAGGGTGACGAGCTGCTCTACCGCGAGATGAAGAACTGGTTCGGCAAGTACTTCGAGGGCCACATGGGCGCCACGGCGATCCAGAAGCGGCTGCAGACCTTCGACCTCGACGCCGAGGTGGACAACCTCCGCGAGACCATCGCCACCGGCAAGGGTCAGCGCAAGGTCCGGGCCCTCAAGCGCCTCAAGGTCGTCGACGCGTTCCGCAAGACGACCAACAGCCCGCAGGGCATGGTGCTGGACGCCGTACCGGTCATCCCGCCGGACCTGCGCCCGATGGTGCAGCTCGACGGTGGCCGCTTCGCGACCTCCGACCTGAACGACCTGTACCGCCGCGTCATCAACCGGAACAACCGCCTCAAGCGGCTGCTCGACCTCGGTGCGCCCGAGATCATCGTCAACAACGAGAAGCGGATGCTCCAGGAGGCCGTCGACTCGCTGTTCGACAACGGCCGCCGCGGTCGTCCGGTCACCGGCCCGGGCAACCGGCCGCTGAAGTCGCTGTCCGACATGCTCAAGGGCAAGCAGGGCCGGTTCCGCCAGAACCTGCTCGGCAAGCGCGTCGACTACTCCGGCCGCTCGGTCATCGTGGTCGGTCCGCAGCTCAAGCTGCACCAGTGCGGTCTGCCCAAGCAGATGGCGCTCGAGCTGTTCAAGCCGTTCGTGATGAAGCGTCTGGTCGACCTGAACCACGCGCAGAACATCAAGAGCGCCAAGCGCATGGTCGAGCGTGCCCGCCCGGTCGTGTGGGACGTCCTCGAGGAGGTCATCACCGAGCACCCGGTGCTGCTGAACCGTGCGCCGACGCTGCACCGGCTCGGCATCCAGGCGTTCGAGCCGCAGCTGATCGAGGGCAAGGCCATCCAGATCCACCCGCTCGTCTGCTCGGCGTTCAACGCCGACTTCGACGGTGACCAGATGGCGGTGCACCTGCCGCTGTCGGCCGAGGCCCAGGCCGAGGCGCGGATCCTGATGCTCTCGACGAACAACATCCTGAAGCCGTCCGACGGCCGGCCGGTCACCATGCCGACCCAGGACATGATCATCGGGCTGTTCTTCCTCACCCGTGAGATGGAGGGCGAGCTCGCCGGTCACGGCCGCGCGTTCTCCTCGACGTCCGAGGCGATCATGGCGCTCGACCGGGGCGAGATCACGCTCCAGTCGACGATCCGGATCCGCTTCCCGCAGGTCGTCCCGCCGCTGGGCACCCCGCTGCCCGAGGGCTGGGAGGAGGGGCAGCCGCTCATCCTCGAGACCACGCTGGGTCGCGCGCTGTTCAACGAGACGCTGCCGTCGGACTACGCCTTCGTGAACTACGAGGTCGGCAAGAAGCAGCTCGGCGTCATCGTGAACGACCTCGCGGAGCGCTACACCAAGGTCGAGGTCGCCGCGGCGCTCGACGCCCTCAAGGACGCCGGCTTCCACTGGGGCACCCGCTCCGGTGTGACCGTCTCCATCGAGGACGTCGTCACCCCGCCGCGCAAGGCCGAGATCCTCGAGGTCTTCGAGGAGCAGGCCGCCAAGGTGCAGAAGCAGTTCGAGCGCGGTCTGATCACCGACGACGAGCGTCGCCAGGAGCTCATCGAGATCTGGACGCAGGCGTCGAACAAGGTGGCCGACGAGCTCGAGCTCACCTTCGACAAGATGAACCCGATCTACATGATGGTGCACTCGGGTGCGCGCGGAAACATGATGCAGGTGCGGCAGATCGCGGCCATGCGTGGCCTCGTGGCCAACCCGAAGGGCGACATCATCCCGCGTCCGATCAAGTCGAACTTCCGTGAGGGCCTCACGGTGCTCGAGTACTTCATCGCGACGCACGGTGCCCGCAAGGGTCTGGCCGACACCGCGCTGCGTACGGCGGACTCCGGGTACCTCACCCGGCGCCTGGTCGACGTGTCGCAGGACGTCATCATCCGTGAGGACGACTGCGGCACCGAGCGGGGCCTGCCGAAGGTCATCGGCGTCAAGCTCGACGACGGCCGTGTGGTCAAGGACGAGAACGCCGAGACCGCGGCGTACGCCCGGTCCGCGGCGGTCGAGGTCACCCACCCCGAGACCGGCGAGGTGCTGGTCGAGGCGGGCGGCGACCTGGGCGACGTCAAGATCAACGAGCTCGTGGCCGCCGGCATCGTGGAGGTCAAGGTCCGCTCCGTGCTGACCTGCGACGCCCGCACCGGCACCTGTGCCAAGTGCTACGGACGCTCGCTGGCCACCGGCAAGCTCGTCGACATCGGTGAGGCCGTCGGCATCATCGCGGCGCAGTCCATCGGTGAGCCGGGCACGCAGCTGACGATGCGTACCTTCCACACCGGTGGTGTGGCCTCCGCGGACGACATCACGCAGGGTCTGCCCCGCGTGGTCGAGCTCTTCGAGGCCCGCCAGCCCAAGGGTCGCTCGCCGATCACCGAGGCCGCCGGTCGCGTCACCATCGACGAGACCGACAAGGCCAAGAAGATCCTGGTGACGCCGGACGACGGCTCCGAGGTGCAGGAGTACCCGGTCAGCAAGCGCTCGCGCCTGACCGTCGGCGAGGGCGACCACGTCGAGGTCGGCCAGCAGCTGACCCAGGGCACGCCTGACCCGCAGGAGGTGCTGCGCATCCTCGGTGTCCGCAAGGCCCAGGAGCACCTGGTCGACGAGGTGCAGGCCGTGTACCGCTCGCAGGGCGTGGCGATCCACGACAAGCACATCGAGATCATCGTGCGGCAGATGCTGCGTCGGGTCCTCGTGCTGGAGCAGGGCGACACCAACCTGCTCCCCTCCGACCTGGTCGACCGGGTCAAGTTCGAGGAGGAGAACCGTCGGGTGGTCTCCGAGGGCGGCAAGCCCGCGGCCGGCCGTCCGCAGCTGATGGGCATCACCAAGGCGTCGCTGGCCACCGAGTCGTGGCTGTCGGCGGCGTCCTTCCAGGAGACCACGCGCGTCCTCACCGACGCGGCGATCCACGGCAAGTCGGACTCGCTGCGCGGCCTGAAGGAGAACGTGATCATCGGAAAGCTGATCCCGGCCGGCACCGGCCTGGAGCGGTACCGCAACATCCGGGTGGAGCCGACCGAGGAGGCGCGTGCGAACGCGTACTCCGTCACCGGGTACGGCGACTACGACTACGACTTCGGCACCGCCGGAGGCCAGGCCGTGGCACTCGACGACTTCGACTTCGGTTCGTACCAGAACTGACGGTCTTAGCCACCACTGGCACGCGGCCGGCCGCCGCCCCACTCGCTGGGGCGGCGCGTCGGCCGCGTGCTTTTTCTTCGCTCGGCTTTCGCCGGCGGCCGCCGCGGCCAAGCCCTTTGACGCTCGCGTGACGGCGGCCGGCCGCGCGCCCATCCGGCTGCCCCGCGCCTGCGAACAGCGTGCGTGGAACTCGTCTACCCAGCGGTGACTGCTGCGGCGCGCGGGGTGTTCCGGGCGCTGGACCTGCGGATCACGGTCGAGGGGGACGAGCACGTGCCCACGTCGGGGCCGGTGGTGGTCGCGAGCACCCACGTGAGCTTCCTGGACTTCCTGCTGGTCGGGCTGGCCGCGCGGAGCAGCCGGCGGCGGGTGCGGTTCCTGGCGCGGCACGACGTCTGGGAGAACCCGGTCGCGCGACCACTGATGACCGCGATGCGGCACGTGCCGGTGGACCGGGCCGCGCCGGCGGCGGCGTACCTGCGGGCGCGGCAGCTGCTGCGGGAGGGCGAGGCGGTCGGGATCTTCCCGGAGGCCGGGATCAGCACGTCGTACACGGTGCGGGGGCTGATGCCCGGCGCCGTGGCGCTGGCCCGGGAGACCGGCGCACCGCTGCTGCCGCTGGCGATCTGGGGCCCGCAGCGGATCCTCACCGCCGGGCGGCCCGTCGACCTGTCCCGGGGCCGGCCGGTCTCGCTGCAGGTCGGCGCCCCGCTGCCCGTCGGTCCCGACGACGAGATCGGCCCGCGGGTCTCACAGCTGGGGGACACCCTGCAGCGGATGCTGGACGGTCTGCAGAGCCGGCCCGAGCACCGGCCGCTCGCCGGGGAGGCTGCTCCCTGGCACCCCGCGCACCTCGGCGGTCAGGCCCTCAGGCCGGAGGACGCGCGGCTCGCGGAGAGCGTCCCGGTGAGCTCGGTCTCGCCGACGTGGATGCCGCGCGCGGGCGGGGCGTAGGGCCGTCGGCGGCGCTGCCAGGAGCCGACCGGGTCGACGACCCGGGTGAGCCGGCGGGCCACGGGCGGAGAGCCGAGCAGCAGCGCGACCCCGACCGCGCCCGCCGTCGACAGCACGAGAGCCGGCGTCGCGTGGTGCTCCGCCCAGCTCGGGAACGACGACGCCGCGACGAGCGTCACCGCGAACCCGTGGAACAGGTAGACGACCATCGTGGCCGGCCCGAGCCGGCTGAACCAGCCGCTGCGGCCGGGCACCAGCGACAGGAACGCGACGGCCAGCGCGGCCGCGGCCACCAGCAGCACGAAGCGGTGGACGACGCCGGCGACCAGGGAGACGTGCAGCTCGGCGTAGCTCGAGCGCCACAGCAGCCACTCCGAGCCGCCGTGGTGCTCCACGGTGGTGGCGACCGCGACCCGAGCGCCAGCAGGGCGACCGCGGCGACGCGCGCCCGCGGACGTCGCAGCGCACGCAGCTGCTCCGGGGTCGCGAGCAGGCCGAGGACGAAGAACGGCAGCAGGCCGGCGGTCCGCGCCAGGTCGAGCGCGTCACCGGTGAACGCGCCGCCCACCAGGCTGACCACGACGGCCACCGGCAGGGCGTGCGGCAGCCGGGTCAGCAGCGGCGTCGCCAGCCGCCACAGCACCAGCGCGGTGAGGTACCACATCGGCCAGTGCGGGTTCACGAACAGCCGCTCGTAGTGCCACCCGCCGAGGGCGGCCCGGACCGAGGTCAGGGTGTACTCGAAGAGCAGGTACGGCACGACCACCGTGGTCACCAGCCGGCCGAGGCTGCGTCGGCTGAACGTGAACGACCGGGAGAGGTAGCCGGTCACCACGACGAACGCCGGAACGTGCCACAGGTAGAGGAAGTTGTAGGCCCAGGTGGTCGTGGCCGTGTGCGGCAGCAACGTCCACGAGTGGCCGACGACGACCAGCGTGACCAGCAGCATCTTGGCGTTGTCGAACCACGGCTCGCGCGACCGGGCGGTCCGGGCGGTGCGGGGCTCGCTGCGCTGCGGCAGCACGGCGGTGGTGGACACGGGTGCTCTCCAGGGTGAACCGGGGGGACGGTCTGACGCTGCCCCCGCCAGACCCGCGGAAAACCGTGGTCTCGGCCACTCCGCCCCTAGAATCACCGCCATGTCCGAGCAGCTCGTCGACGACGACCAGACGCCGCCGCAACGGCAGCGGGTGGCGGCGTACGCCGTGCTGGTGCGGGGGACCGGCGCAGGACGCGAGGTGCTGCTGACCCGGATGTCGGCGCGCACCCGCATCGAGGGCCGGTGGACGCTGCCCGGCGGCGGCATCGACCACGGCGAGGACCCGCGGGACGCGGTGCGCCGGGAGGTCGAGGAGGAGACCGGGCTGCGGGTCGAGCCGGGGGAGGTGCTCGACGTGCACTCGACGCACTTCACCGGGCCGCGCGGCGACGGGCTGGTCGAGGACTACCACGGCGTCCACCTCATCTACGCCGCCGAGGTGAGGCCCGAGTCCGACGGGGTGGAGCCGCACGTCGTCGAGGAGGACGGCTCGACCGACCACGCGGCCTGGGTGCCGGTCCCGGAGGCGCTCGACCTCCCGCTGCTCAGCGCCGCCCGCCACGCCCTGGAGCGGCTGCCCGGCTGACCGTGCGCCGTCAGGGGCGCCCGGGCCGCGACCTAGACTCGGGCCGCATGACCCCCCTCGCCCACCCCGAGACGGTGTTCACCTACGGCGCGCCGCTGCTGAAGTTCGGCGCCGGCGCCTCCGACGAGATCGGCTTCGACCTCACGACGTACGGCGTCCGCCGGGTGCTGCTGGTCACCGACCCGGGCGTCGCGGCGACCGGGCACCCGCAGCGGATCCTCGAGCAGGTCCGGGCGGCCGGGGTCGAGGCCGTGCTGTTCGACCGCGCCCACGTCGAGCCCACCGACGTCAGCCTCGTCGAGGCGGTCGAGTTCGCCCGCGACGGCGGGCCGTGGGACGCGTTCGTCGCGGTCGGCGGCGGGTCGGCGATCGACACCGCGAAGGCCGTGAACCTGATGTCGAACAACCCCGGCGAGCTGCTCGACTACGTCAACGCCCCGGTCGGGAAGGGTCGCGACCCGGAGCACGCGCTGAGCCCGCTGGTGGCGGTCCCGACCACGACCGGGACCGGCAGCGAGAGCACGACCGTCTGCGTGCTCGACGTCCTCGAGCAGCACGTGAAGAGCGGCATCAGCCACCCGCGGCTGCGGCCGACGCTGGCTGTCGTCGACCCCCGGCTGACCGTGAGCCAGCCGGCCGGGGTCACCGCGGCGAGCGGCATGGACATCCTCTGCCACGCGCTCGAGAGCTGGACGGCCCGGCCGTTCGACTCCTACGAGCGCAAGAGCGCCGAGCAGCGGGTGCCCTACTGCGGCGCCAACCCGATCGGCGACATGTGGTCGGAGAAGGCGATGAGCCTGCTGGCGACGTCGTTCCGCACCGCGGTGCACCACGGCGACGACGAGCAGGCCCGTGGGCAGATGGCGCTGGCCGCGACGTTCGCCGGCATGGGCTTCGGCAACGCCGGCGTGCACATCCCGCACGCCAACGCCTACCCGATCGCCGGCCGCGTCAAGGACTTCCACCCCGACGGCTACCCGGCCGCCGAGCCGATGGTGCCGCACGGCATGGCGGTCTCGCTCACCGCGCCGGAGGCGTTCCGGTTCACCTTCGAGGCCGACCCCGGGCGGCACGTGCGCGCGGCCGAGCTGCTGGCGCCGGGCGCGGAGCGGCCCCGCGACGACCGCGACTTCCTGCCCGAGGTGCTGGCCGACCTGATGCGCGACATCGCCATCCCCAACGGCATCGGCGCGGTCGGGTACGACGCCGGCGACGTCGACGCGCTCGTCGAGGGCACGCTCAAGCAGCAGCGGCTGCTGGCCACCGCACCGCGGGAGGCCGACGCCGACGACCTCGCGGGCATCCTGCACCGCTCCCTCGAGCTGTGGTGAACGACCTCGTCGCCGCGCTGCGGCGGCACGGGGTCACCGACGTCGACGACTCCTCGCTCGCCCGGGCGCTCTACGCCTCCGACGCCTCGCTCTACCGGGTCGTGCCGCAGGCCGTGGTCCGGCCGCGGCACGTCGACGAGCTGCTCGCGGTCATGGACGTCGCCCGCGACTCCGGCACGCCGCTGACGATGCGCGGCGCCGGCACGTCGATCGCCGGCAACGCCGTCGGCACCGGGCTCGTCGTCGACACCTCGAAGCACCTCGACCAGGTCGTCGGCATCGACCCCGCGAGCCGCACCGCGCAGGTGCAGCCCGGCACCGTGCACGCCACCCTGCAGCGGGCCGCGACCGCGCACGGCCTCCGGTTCGGCCCCGACCCGTCCACGCACACCCGCTGCACCGTCGGCGGGATGATCGGCAACAACGCCTGCGGCTCGCGGGCGCTCGGCTACGGCCGCACCAGCGACAACGTCGTCGGCCTCGACGTGCTGACCGCGGCCGGCGAGCGGCTCGTGCTGGGGGAGTCCCGTCCCGCCTCGCCGCTGCTCGACCGGCTCGACGACCTGGTGGGCCGCCACCTCTCGACCGTCCGCACCGAGCTCGGCCGGTTCACCCGGCAGGTCTCCGGCTACTCCCTGGAGCACCTGCTGCCCGAGCACGGTCGCGACGTGGCGCGCTTCCTGGTCGGCAGCGAGGGCACGCTCGGCGTGGTGCTCGGCGCCACCGTCCGGCTCGTCGAGGACGCGCCCGCCCGCGCGCTGGCGGTGCTCGGCTACCCCGACATGTTCGAGGCCGCCGACGCGGTGCCCGGCCTGCTGCGGCACCCGCTGGTGGCCTGCGAGGGCCTCGACCGGCGGATCGTCGACATCGTGAGCCGCACGCGGGCGGTGCCCGAGCTGCCGCGCGGTGCCGGCTGGCTGTTCGCCGAGGTGACCGCGTCGACCAGGCGAGCAGGCCGAGGCGCTCGCCGCCGAGGTCGGCCGGGACGCGGGCGCGGTCGACGTCCGGGTGGTGGCGGACCCGGCCGAGATGGCCGCGCTGTGGCGGATCCGCGAGGACGGCGCCGGGCTGGCCGCGCGCACCCTGGACCGGCAGGCGCAGTCCGGGTGGGAGGACGCGGCCGTGCCGCCGGAGCGGCTCGGCGACTACCTGCGCGGCTTCGACGCGCTGCTGCGCGAGGCGGGCCTCGACGGCGTCCCCTACGGCCACTTCGGCGACGGCTGCGTGCACGTCCGCATCGACTTCCCGCTGCGCGAGCCCGGCGGGCCGGCGGGTTTCCGGTCGTTCGTGGAGGCCGCCGCGGACCTGACCGCCGCGCACGGCGGCAGCATGTCCGGCGAGCACGGCGACGGCCGGGCCCGCTCGGCGCTGCTGCCGCGGATGTACTCCCCGGAGGTGATCGCGCTGTTCGCCGGCGTCAAGCACCTCTTCGACCCGCAGCGGCTGCTCAACCCCGGCGTCCTCGTCGACCCGCGACCCGTCGAGGCCGACCTGCGGCTCGCGGCCCGGCTGCGCGAGCCCCGGCACACGCTGCGGCTGGTGCACGACGGCGGCTCGGTCACCGACGCGGTGCACCGCTGCACCGGGGTCGGCAAGTGCGTCGCGGACAACACCGGGTCCGGCGGCGTGATGTGCCCGTCCTACCTCGCCACCCGCGACGAGAAGGACTCCACCCGGGGACGCTCGCGCGTGCTCCAGGAGATGGTCAACGGCGGCGTCGTCACCGACGGCTGGCGCTCCGACGAGGTGCACGAGGCGCTCGACCTCTGCCTGTCGTGCAAGGGCTGCGCCTCCGACTGCCCGACGGGCATCGACATGGCGACGTACAAGGCGGAGGCGCTGCACCAGCGCTACCGCCGCCGGCTCCGGCCGCGCAGCCACTACGCGCTGGGCCAGCTGCCCCGCTGGACCCGGCTCGCGCAGCCCGCCGCGCCCGTGCTCAACCGGCTGATGCGGGTGGGTCCGCTCCAGCGGGTGGCGAAGGCAGCCGCCGGCATCGACGCCCGGCGGAACGTCCCGACGTTCGACCCGGTGGGCGCTGCGGCGCTGGGCCCGCGCGGCCGCAGCCAGCCCGCCGACCCGCGACGTGGTGGTGTGGGCGGACTCGTTCACCGACGGGTTCGCCTCCGACAGCGGCCGGGCCGCCGTCGCGGTGCTGGAGGCGGCCGGGCTGCGCGTCGGCGTGGTCACCGAGCACGCCTGCTGCGGGCTCACCTGGATCAGCACCGGCCAGCTGGACGCCGCGCGCCGGATCCTGGCGCGCACCGTCGACGTGCTCCACCCGTACGTCGCCCGCGGCATCCCGGTCGTCGGGCTGGAGCCGTCGTGCCTGGCGACGCTCCGCTCGGACGCCGTCGAGCTCAGCGACGACCCGCGCGCCGCCGAGGTGGCCGCCGGGGTGCGCTCGCTGGCCGAGATGCTGGCCGGCGCTGCCGGACTGGACGCCGCCGGACCTGACCGGCACCACGGTCGTCGTGCAGCCGCACTGCCACCACGCCAGCGTGGTCGGCTGGGACGTCGACGCCGCGCTGCTCGCCCGCACCGGCGCCGAGGTCACCCGGGTCGGCGGCTGCTGCGGGCTGGCCGGGCAACTTCGGGGTCGAGCAGGGCCACTACGAGGTGTCGGTCGCGGTCGCGGAGCACGACCTGCTGCCGGCCGTACGTCGTGCCCGGGCCGCGGCGGGCGGCCGGACGGTGGTGCTCGCGGACGGGTTCTCCTGCCGCACCCAGCTGGCCGACCTCGCCGACGTGCGCGCGCTGCACCTCGCGGAGCTGCTCGCCGGCGCCACCGAGAGCAGGGCCGGGGGAGTGCCGGGAAACCGGCTTGCCGGCGCGCCGTAGACTGGGCTTCCCAGGCGTGGACGGGCGCGGTGGCTCGTTTTGACCGCGTTCAGGCGAGCCGGTAATCTTGTCCTTCGTGTCTGGGACACCCAGGCCATGCGCGCGCCCGTCACGGCGAACCACCCGGAACGTCGACCAGGAATGCGCGGCTGCACTCGCAGCGTTCACCAGCAGGACTTCCCGCACGAGCGTGCGGTGACGGGCTGCGGTGGGCGACACACCCGACCGCGGGGGAGGCTCCCCGAGGTCGTGCAGCAGGTCCGACCAGACTCACGAGACAGCATCACCGAACAGGAAAAGAGACGCACGCGGTGCCCACCATCAACCAGCTGGTCCGCAAGGGCCGCCAGGACAAGGTGTCGAAGAACAAGACGCCCGCTCTGAAGGGATCCCCTCAGCGGCGTGGTGTGTGCACGCGCGTCTACACGACCACCCCGAAGAAGCCGAACTCCGCGCTGCGCAAGGTCGCCCGTGTGCGGCTGTCCAGCGGCATCGAGGTCACGGCGTACATCCCGGGTGTCGGCCACAACCTGCAGGAGCACTCGATCGTGCTCGTGCGTGGCGGCCGCGTGAAGGACCTGCCCGGTGTCCGGTACAAGATCATCCGCGGTTCGCTCGACACGCAGGGCGTGAAGAACCGCAAGCAGGCTCGCAGCCGGTACGGCGCGAAGAAGGAGAAGAGCTGATGCCCCGCAAGGGACCCGCCCCGAAGCGGCCTCTGGACGTCGACCCCGTCTACGGCAGCCCCGTGGTCACCCAGCTGGTGAGCAAGGTGCTCAAGGACGGCAAGAAGCAGACCGCCCAGCGCATCGTCTACGGCGCCCTCGAGGGCTGCCGCGACAAGACCGGCACCGACCCGGTCGTCACGCTCAAGCGCGCGCTCGACAACGTCAAGCCGGCCCTCGAGGTCCGCAGCCGCCGCGTCGGTGGCGCGACCTACCAGGTCCCCGTCGAGGTCCGCGGCGCCCGGTCGATGACCCTCGCGCTGCGCTGGCTGGTCGGCTACTCGGCCGCGCGTCGCGAGAAGACCATGGCCGAGCGCCTCATGAACGAGATCCTCGACGCCTCCAACGGCCTCGGTGCCGCCGTCAAGCGCCGCGAGGACACCCACAAGATGGCCGAGTCCAACAAGGCCTTCGCCCACTACCGCTGGTGAACCGAGCCGGTACGACGCCGGCTCGCCGCCCCTGACCGGGGCGTGCAGCGGCACGTCGTACCCGCCGCGCCACGCGGCACCACCCGCAGCGTCCGCTGCACCTAGCCCAGAGGGGACACGAAACAGTGGCCGTCGACATCACCACCGACCTGACCAAGGTCCGCAACATCGGCATCATGGCGCACATCGACGCCGGCAAGACGACGACGACCGAGCGGATCCTCTTCTACACCGGCATCTCCTACAAGATCGGCGAGGTCCACGAGGGCGCTGCCGTCATGGACTGGATGGAGCAGGAGCAGGAGCGGGGCATCACCATCACGTCGGCCGCGACCACGTGCTGGTGGAAGGACCGCCAGATCAACATCATCGACACCCCGGGTCACGTCGACTTCACCGTCGAGGTGGAGCGCTCGCTGCGCGTCCTCGACGGCGCCGTCGCCGTCTTCGACGGGGTCGCCGGCGTCGAGCCGCAGACGATGACCGTGTGGCGGCAGGCCAACAAGTACTCCGTCCCGCGGATGTGCTTCGTCAACAAGCTCGACCGCACCGGCGCGGACTTCTTCCGCTGCGTCGACATGATGGTCGAGCGCCTCAACTCCACCCCGCTGGTGCTGCAGCTCCCGATCGGCGCCGAGAGCGACTTCCTCGGCGTCGTCGACCTGGTCGCACATGCGCGCGCTCACCTGGCGCGGCGAGACCAAGATGGGCGAGGACTACGACGTCGAGGAGATCCCGGCCGCGCTCGCCGAGCAGGCCGCGGAGTACCGCGAGAAGTTCCTCGAGACGCTGGCCGAGGCCGACGACGACATCATGGAGAAGTACCTCGAGGGCGAGGACATCACCGTCGACGAGCTCGAGGCCGCGATCCGTCGCGCCACGCTGGCCGACAAGATCAACCCGGTCCTCTGCGGCACCGCGTTCAAGAACAAGGGCGTGCAGCCGCTGCTCGACGCGGTCGTGAAGTACCTCCCGTCGCCGATCGACGTGGGCGCCGTCCACGGTCACAAGGTCAACGACGAGGACACGGAGCTCATGCGTGAGCCCAGCGACGACGCGCCGTTCTCCGGCCTGGCCTACAAGATCGCCGCGGACCCGTTCCTCGGCAAGCTGACCTACGTCCGCGTCTACTCCGGCAAGCTGGAGCAGGGCTCGAGCGTGCTCAACTCCGTGAAGGGCCGCAAGGAGCGGATCGGCAAGATCTACCAGATGCACGCGAACAAGCGTGAGGAGATCTCGTCGGTCGGCGCCGGCCAGATCGTGGCCGTCATGGGTCTGAAGGACACCACCACCGGCGAGACGCTCTGCGCGCAGAACGACCCCGTCGTGCTGGAGTCGATGACCTTCCCGGCCCCGGTGATCGAGGTCGCCATCGAGCCGAAGACCAAGAGCGACCAGGAGAAGCTCGGCGTCGCGATCCAGCGGCTCTCCGACGAGGACCCCACCTTCACGGTGAAGTCCGACCTGGAGACCGGCCAGACGATCATCGCCGGCATGGGCGAGCTGCACCTCGAGATCCTCGTGGACCGCATGAAGCGCGAGTTCAACGTCGAGGCCACCGTCGGCAAGCCGCAGGTCGCCTACCGCGAGACCATCCGCAAGAAGGTCGCGAACCACAGCTACACGCACAAGAAGCAGACCGGTGGCTCCGGCCAGTTCGCGAAGGTCGTCATCAGCCTCGAGCCGAACATCGACGAGGAGACCGGCGCGGGTGCGGGCTACGAGTTCGTCAACAACGTGTCCGGTGGCCGCGTGCCGCGCGAGTACATCCCCTCGGTCGACCAGGGCGGCCAGGGCGCGATGGAGTTCGGCGTGCTCGCCGGCTACCCGATGGTGGACGTGAAGTTCACCCTCGAGGACGGCGCCTACCACGACGTCGACTCGTCCGAGCTGGCGTTCAAGCTGGCCGGCGGGCAGGCGTTCAAGGAGGCCGCCCGGATGGCCAAGCCGGTGCTGCTCGAGCCGATGTTCGCGGTCGAGGTGACCACCCCGGAGACCTTCCTGGGCGACGTCATCGGCGACATCAACTCGCGCCGCGGACAGGTGCATTCGATGTTCGAGCGGTCGGGTGACCGGGTGGTCACCGCTCTGGTACCGCTGTCCGAGATGTTCGGGTACGTTGGCGACCTGAGGTCCAAGACCTCCGGCCAGGCGTCGTACTCGATGGAGTTCGACTCGTACGCCGAGGTTCCGCAGAACGTCGCCGACGAGATCATCAAGAAGGTCCGCGGCGAGTAGTTCGTCGGACTGCACGACCAACCCCAGCAGACGAGTCAAGTACTAACGAGGAGGAGCCCCCGTGGCTAAGGCGAAGTTCGAGCGGACCAAGCCGCACGTCAACATCGGCACGATCGGTCACATCGACCACGGCAAGACGACGTTGACCGCAGCGATCACCAAGGTGCTGCACGACAAGTACCCGAACCTGAACGAGGCCTCGGCCTTCGACATGATCGACAAGGCTCCCGAGGAGCGTCAGCGCGGCATCACGATCTCGATCGCGCACGTCGAGTACCAGACCGAGGCGCGCCACTACGCGCACGTCGACTGCCCGGGTCACGCGGACTACATCAAGAACATGATCACCGGTGCCGCGCAGATGGACGGCGCGATCCTCGTGGTCGCCGCCACCGACGGCCCGATGCCGCAGACGCGTGAGCACGTGCTGCTCGCCCGCCAGGTCGGCGTGCCGGCGATCGTCGTCGCGCTGAACAAGTGCGACATGGTCGACGACGAGGAGCTCATCGAGCTCGTCGAGCTCGAGGTCCGCGAGCTGCTCACCGAGTACGAGTTCGACGGCGACGACCTCCCGGTCGTCCGCGTCGCTGCCTTCCCGGCGCTGAACGGCGACGAGAAGTGGGGCGAGTCGATCATGGAGCTCATGACCGCCGTCGACGAGCACATCCCGCAGCCGGAGCGCGAGGTCGACAAGCCGTTCCTGATGCCCGTCGAGGACGTCTTCACGATCACCGGTCGTGGCACCGTCATCACCGGTCGCATCGAGCGCGGCGTGGTCAAGGTCAACGAGACCGTCGACCTGATCGGCATCCGCGAGGGCAAGCAGACCACGACCGTCACCGGCGTGGAGATGTTCCGCAAGCTGCTCGACGAGGGCCAGGCCGGTGAGAACGTCGGCCTGCTGCTCCGCGGCACGAAGCGCGAGGACGTCGAGCGCGGCATGGTCGTCATCAAGCCGGGCACCACGACCCCCCACACGAACTTCGAGGGGTCCGTCTACATCCTCAGCAAGGAGGAGGGCGGCCGCCACACGCCGTTCTTCAACAACTACCGTCCGCAGTTCTACTTCCGGACCACCGACGTGACCGGTGTCGTGTCCCTCCCCGAGGGCACCGAGATGGTCATGCCGGGCGACAACACCGACATGTCGGTCGAGCTGATCCAGCCGATCGCCATGGAGGAGGGTCTCCGGTTCGCGATCCGCGAGGGCGGCCGCACCGTCGGCGCCGGCCGGGTCACCTCCATCACGAAGTGAGCTAGGCGCGAGGCCCCGGACCGACAGGTCCGGGGCCTCGTTGCATGCTGGGGGTGCTCGGGGGTCGTTGCGGTTTGGGACCAATCCGCAGCCCCGGCCCCCGTAGACCTGCAGTTTGTGCCCAATCAGCGGCCCGGAGAGCGAGGCGACGAGGCCATGCAGGACACCGACGACCGCGGCGCCCGGCCCGCGCGGCCCCACACCGGCCTGACGCCGGAGGGCAACCGGGTCCGCGAGGTGCTGAGCTACTCCCGCCGCGGCAGCCGGATGGGCCCGCGGATGACGCAGGCCTGGGAGCGGCACCGCGACGCGTGGTGGATCCCCGACGAGGTCGTCGACGACCCGGCGTTCGAGCTGCGCTCGTGGTTCGGGCGCGAGGCGCCGCTGATCGTCGAGATCGGCTGCGGCGTGGGGGAGGCGACCGCGGCGCTGGCGGCCGAGCGGCCGTCGTACGACGTGCTGGGCTTCGAGGTCTGGCTGCCCGGGGTCGCCGACACGTTCTGGCGGCTGGAGCAGGCCGGCGTCCCCAACGTCCGGATGATGAGCGTCGACGCCGTCTGGTCGATGCGGCACCTGCTCGCGCCCGGCGCGGTCAGCGAGCTGTGGACGTTCTTCCCCGACCCGTGGCCCAAGCAGCGCCACCAGCGTCGTCGGCTGGTCGGGCCCGAGTTCGCGCAGCTCGCGGCGACCCGGCTGGCGCCGGGCGGGCTGTGGCGGCTGGCGACCGACTGGGGCGACTACGCCGAGCAGATGGCCGCGGTGCTCGACGCCGAGCCGCTGCTCGAGAACGTGTACGACGGCCCCGCCCCGCGCTTCGAGGACCGGCCACTGACCCGGTTCGAGCGCCGGGGCCTGGAGGCCGGCCGCGACATCACGGACATGGTCTACCGCCGCCGCTGAGCAGGTCCAGCTCCTCGTCGACGTAGGGGTCCTGCTCGCCGAGGGCGTCGAGCTCCGCGCGCAGCGACCGCTGCACCGCCAGCGCCTCGTCCTCGCGGCCGAGCAGCCGGAGCGTCCAGCCGACCATCCAGCGGGCCACCCGGACGCGCTCGTCGTCGCCGTCGCGCCGGCAGGCGGCGAGCGCCTCCTCGAACGTCGCGAGCGAGGCCGTCAGGTCGCCGGCGTCGTGCTGCGCCATCCCGAGGTTGTTGAGCAGGGACGCCTCCCAGGAACGGGCCCCGGCGCTCCGCGCCGTGCGGGCGACGGCCAGTGCCTCCAGGTGGGCGGTGATGCTCTGCTCGGGCGGCAGGTCCATCGCGATCATGTGCAGCGCGTCGACGTGCAGCCGTTCGAGCCCCGCGTCCCGCGCGGTCGTCGCCGCGGTCTCGAAGAACGGTCGAGCCGTCCCGGTGTCGCCGGCCGACCGGTGCAGCCGGCCCCGCTCGAGCGCGGAGCGGACCGCCACCTCGACGTCGTCGGGGTCGGGGGAGCGGCCGGCGTCGACCTCGTCGAGAACGGCATGCCCCTCGTCGTACCGGGCCTGCAGGCCGAGCGCCCGCGCGACCTGCGTCAGTGCGGCGCGTCCGTCGTGGCCGGCCGCAGCCTCGCGGAACCGCTGCTCGCTCGACACCGGGTCGGCGAAGTCCCAGAGGTCGTCGAGCCCGCTCACCGCGATCGCAGCCGCGCCCGCAGTGCCGCGTCGCGGGCCAGCCGGGCCTCGTCGCGCCGACGTCGTTCGGCGAGCACCGCCGCGAGCACGGTCTCGGGGTGGTGACCGGGCGGCGGGGGCGGGGCGACCCGGGCGAGCGCCTCGTCCAGCAGCCGCCGGCCGAGGGTGGCGCGGGACCCCGGGTTGAGCCCGCCGGCCCGGGCGAGGAACTGCCGGATGGCCAGCGCGAGCCCGTCGGGCAGCGGCGCGAGGTCGGCACGGGCGGCCCAGTCCGCCAGCTGCGGCGGCATCGCCACCGGTCGCACGTGCGGGAAGGGGAACCGGTCGCGGACGACGTACGTGCCGGCGACCAGGTCACCGAGCCGCTTGCCGCGCGGGTTGAGCAGCGCGCAGAACAGCGCCGGGACCCCGAGGAACAGCCAGATCTCGACGAACCCGACGAGCGCGCGGACGAAGGCGAACCGGAACGAGATCGGCCCGGCGTCGTCGCGGACCGCTCGCAGCCCGAGAGCGTACTTGCCGGGGGTCTTGCCCCGGGTCACCGTCTCCATCGCGGTCGGCGCCATGACCAGCACCCCGACGGTCACGACCAGGAAGGCCACCGCGGCGAGTGCCTCGTCGGCGGACGACACCGCCACCGACGCGAGCAGCACGGCGGGGACCAGCAGCGCGACCTCGCAGAGCAGGTCGATGAGGCCCGAGGCCATCCGGACCGCGACGGTCGCCGGAGGCAGCTCGAGGGCGACGGCCTCGCCGGTGACGAGGTCGTCGTCCCCCACGAACCCGCGCACGTCCGACACAGGTCTCAGGCTATCCAGCAGCGGCCGGCGGCACCGCCGCTTACAGTTTCCGGGTGGACGTCGACGCCTTCGTGGCCGCGCACTCGAGGCGGTGGTCCCGCCTCGACGAGCTCAGCCGGCGGCGTCGGCTGACCGGGGCCGAGGCCGACGAGCTGGTCGACGGCTACCAGGAGGTCGCCACCCACCTGTCGGTGGTGCGCTCGTCGGCCCCCGACGCGAGCCTGGTCGCCTATCTCTCGACGCTGCTCGCCCGGGCGCGGACCCGCACGACGGGCACCCGCACGACGACGCTGCGCGACGTGGCGGGGTTCCTGACCGCGACCTTCCCGGCCGCGCTCTACCGCACCCGTCGCTGGTGGCTGACCACGCTGGCCGTCAACGTCGCGCTGGCCGCGGTGATGATGACCTGGCTGCTGCAGCACCCGGGCGCCGAGTCGTCGCTGATCTCCTCGACGGATGCCGACCGGCTCGTGAACGTCGACTTCGAGGGCTACTACAGCGAGTACGCCGCCTCGCACTTCGCCGCCCAGGTGTGGACCAACAACGCCTGGGTCGCGGCGCTGTGCATCGCCTTCGGGGTGCTCGGGCTGCCCGTCGTCTGGCTGCTGTTCAGCAACATCTTCAACGTCGCGGTGATCGGGGCGCTGATGATCCAGCACGACCGGGGCTCGCTGTTCTTCGGCCTGATCCTGCCGCACGGCATGCTCGAGCTCACCGCGGTGTTCGTCGCCGCCGGGGTCGGGCTGCGGCTCTTCTGGTCGTGGGTCGAGCCGGGCGGCCGCACCCGCACCCAGTCGCTGGCGCAGGAGGGCCGGTCCGCGGCCGCCGTCGCGCTCGGGCTGGTGCTGGTGCTCTTCGTCAGCGGCGTCATCGAGGCCTTCGTGACCCCGTCCGGGCTGCCGACCTGGGCCCGCATCGGGATCGGTGTGGTCGCCGAGGCGGCGTTCCTGGCCTACGTGTTCGTCCCCGGGCGTCGGGCGTTCCACGCGGGCAACACCGGCGACACCGCCGAGGACGCCCGCGAGGCGCAGGTCGCCGTCGCCTCCTGACCGACCCGGCGCGAGTTGCGGCCAGCACCACCCCGACCCGGCGTGAGTTGCGGTCAGAAGCCTGCCGACCCGGCGCGAAGGGCGGGCGACGCCCGGGTCCCGCCGCAACTCGCGCCGGGTCGCCGGGTGTGAAGCCGCAACTCGCGCCGGGTCGACGGGTGTAAGGCCGCAGCTTGCGCCGGGTGGTCAGAGGAGGCCGCGGCCCTTGAGCATCAGGTAGTGGTCGGTCAGTGCCACCGGCAGCCGCTCGGCGGTGGCGTCGACGACGTCGACGCCGAGTGCCCCGAGCACGTCGGCGGTCCGGGCCCGGTCGGCCAGCACCTGCTCGGCGGCGGCCGCGCCGTACACCGCGGCGGCGTCGTCGCCGCGGGCGGCCATCCGCTCGAGCTCCGGGTCGCGCACCGAGGCCACCACCACCCGGTGCCGGTGGACGAGGGCCGGCAGTGCCGGTAGCAGGCCGTGCTCGACCGCGGCCGGGTCCAGGGCGGTCAGCAGCACCACGAGCGCCGACTGGCGGCCGAGCGCGACGATCGCGGCGCTGAGCCGCGACCAGTCCGCCTCGGCGATCACCGGCTCCAGGTCGGCCATCGCGTCGACCAGCTGCGGCAGCGCGTCGGTGCGGCTGCCGCCGCGGACCCGGGCCCGCACCCGCCGGTCGCCGGCGACGAAGTCGACGGTGTCCCCGGCGCGGGCGGCGAGCGCCGCGAGCAGCAGCGCGGCGTCCATCGAGGAGTCCAGCCGGGGGACGTCGTCGACGCGCCCCGCCGAGGTGCGGGAGGTGTCGAGCACCAGCAGCACCCGGCGCTGCCGCTCGGGCTGCCAGGTCCGCACCACCGTCGTCCGGGTGCGCGCGCTGGCGCGCCAGTCGATGCTGCGGACGTCGTCGCCGCGGACGTACTCCCGCAGCGAGTCGAACTCCGTCCCCTGGCCGCGGACCCGCACCGCGGCCCGGCCGTCGAGCTCGCGGAGCCGGGCGAGCCGGCTCGGCAGGTGCTTGCGGGAGTGGAAGGCCGGCAGCACGCGGACGCGTCCGGGCAGCACCCGGGAGCGCTGCCGGCCGGCGAGCCCGAGCGGTCCGATGCTGCGGACCGTGATCCGCCCGGCCTGCCGGTCGCCCCGGCGGGTGGGTGTCAGCGGCGTGGTCAGCCGCACCTGGTCGCCGGCCGCGAGGTCGATCCGGTGCCGGTTCGCGTGGGCGCCCGCGGAGGGCTGCCAGGCGTCGCGCAGCACGCCACGAACCCGCCGCCGGCCGGTGTTGAGGACCAGCAGGTCCGCCGGGGTGGTCTCGCCCTGCCGCACCTGTGACACCGGTCGCCGGGTGACCTCGAGGGTGCCGGGGGTCGTGGCGAGCAGCAGGTCCAGCGCCACGAGCAGCAGCACCGCGACCACCCACCACAGCGCGGTGCCGGCGGACGGCCGGACGACGAGCGCGCCGATGCCCAGCAGCAGCACCAGCGGCACCCGGCCGGTGACGGTCATGCCGAGTGGTTCATCGCGGCACGGCCACCGAGTCGAGCGCGCTCTGCAGCACCTGCGTCACGGCGACCCCCTCGAGCTCCGCCTCGGGCCGCAGCCCCAGCCGGTGCGCCAGCGTCGCCGACGCGAGCGCCTTCACGTCGTCCGGCGTGACGAACGCGCGGCCCTGCAGCCACGCCCAGGCACGGCTGGTGCGCATCAGCGCGGTGGCGCCGCGGGGGCTGACCCCGAGGCTCAGCGACGGCGAGCTGCGGGTGGCGCGGGCGATGTCGACGACGTACCCGGCGACCTCGGGCGACACCGTCACCGACCGTACGGCGGTCGCGGCCGCTGCCACGTCGGCCGGACCGGCCACCGCCCTGACCCCGGCGGCGGCGATGTCGTGCGGGTCGAAGCCGTCGGCGTGCCGCCGCAGGATCGCCATCTCGGCCTCCCGGTCGGGCAGCGGCATCACGACCTTCAGCAGGAACCGGTCGAGCTGCGCCTCGGGCAGCGGGTAGGTGCCTTCGTACTCCACCGGGTTCTGCGTGGCGGCGACCAGGAACGGCCGCGGCAGGTCCCGGGTCTGCCCGTCGGCGGAGACCTGGCCCTCCTCCATCGCCTCCAGCAGCGCGGACTGCGTCTTCGGCGGCGTGCGGTTGACCTCGTCGGCCAGCAGCAGGTTCGTGAACAGCGGCCCCTCGCGGAACGACAGCTCACCCGCGTGGCTGTCGTAGATCATCGACCCGGTGATGTCGCCGGGCATCAGGTCCGGGGTGAACTGCACGCGCTTGCTGCCGACCGCCAGCGCCGCCGCGAGCGAGCGGACGAGCAGCGTCTTGGCGACACCCGGCACTCCCTCGAGCAGCACGTGCCCGCCGGTCACCAGCGCGACCAGCAGACCGGACACCGCGGCGTCCTGGCCGACCACCGCCTTGGCCACCTCGAGGCGGACCCGGGTCAGCGCCTCGCGGGCGCCGTCGCCGTCGGGTGCGCCCGGGTCGGTGGGGGGCGGAGCTGCCTCGGGGGTGCTCATGCGTCGTGTACCTCTCTCTCGAGGGCGGCCAGGTCGGCCGCCAGTCGGACGAGTGCGTCGTCGTCGGGGACGGGGCGTGCGACGAGCAGGTCGTGCACCGCCCAGGGATCGGAGCCGGTGGTGCGGGCCACCGCCTCCACCAGCCCCCGCTGGTCCCCGTGCGGGAGCCGCAGCCGTGCGGTCAGCCGGCGGGCGGTGGCCGCGCGGAGGATCCCGGCGGCGTGCGAGCGGTCGCGGACCCGGTGGTAGAGCCGGCCGCGGCCCTGCGTGGACTCGACCGCCTTGACCACCACCGGCAGCGGCTCGACGACCAGCGGCCCGAGGCGCCGTCCCCGCCACAGCATCGTCGCGAGCACGGCGGCCGCGACCAGGCACAGGGCGGGGAACAGCCCAGCGGGCAGCTGCGCCGCGAACGACCCGGTGTCCCCGACGCGGACGTCGCGGGCGTCGGGGACGTACCAGACCAGCCGGCCGTGCTGGCCGAGCAGCCGCAGGGCGGCCGCGGCGTTGTCGGCGCGGTCGACCCGGTCGTTGCTGAACACGTCGGTGGCGCCGACCGCGTAGACCGGGGTGCCGCGGTCGACCCGGACCACCAGGGCGCCGCCGCGCTCGTCGGAGCCCTCGAAGCAGTGGGTGAGGAAGGGCCCGGCGCCGCGGTAGCCGACCGACCGGCGCACGTCGAGCGACAGGTCCGACGAGCAGCGGGTCGTCGCAGCCGGCGTCGGGGTGGTTGCCGTTGCGGGCGTCGGTGGCCCGGACCGGCAGCCCGAGCGCCCGGATCAGCGTGGCCCCCGGCTCGGCCAGCACCACGGCGCCGGCGGTGATGGTGCGGACCTCGACCTGCTGGGCGGTCGCGGTCCCGAGGTGGTCCGGCGAGGTCACCATCACGGTGGTGTCGGCGTCGACCGTCGCGCGCTCCAGCTCCGCCGCCCGTCGTACGACGGTGAGCTGCACGCCCTGCTGCTCGAGCACCCGGGCGACGGCCTGCGCGCCGTCGGGGGAGGGGTTCGCGGGGTCGAGGGGCTCGCCCTGCGTGGTCTGGCGGGCGGTGAGCAGGCTGAGCAGCGCGACGACCACGAGCAGGGTCACGACCAGGATCGTCAGACCGCGGTTGCGACGCAGCCACGAGTGTCGCGGTCGCGGTCTCGGGGCTGGTCGTCTGCTGGCTCATCGGGGCACCGCGGCGGTGGGCGGCGGGGCCGTGGTGTCCCGGCGCGCCGGCCGCGCGGTCCGCAGTGCGTCGTCGAGGTCGAGCACGGACCGGGCGTCGTCGGCCGAGGCCGGCTGGTCGCCGTAGAAGACGAGGTCGAACAGCACCGAGGCGGCGCGCAGCCGCTCGGCCTGGTCGGGGAAGGCGGGACCGAGGTCGGTGGCGAGCTCGTGGGCGGTGAGCCCCGGCCGCTCCTCGGCGACCCCGCGGCGGACGGCGCGCACCGCCAGGGCCCGGAAGGCCTCGACGATCGCGCGGTCGAAGGCGCCGCCGGCCAGCGCGTCCTCGGCGGCGGCCCGGTGCTGCTCGGGGGAGACGGTGCCGGGCACCAGCACCCCCGCCTCGCCGGCGCCGCGCACCGGCTCGCGCCGGACCCGGCCGACCACGAGGGTGGCGAGCACGACCAGCACGGCGAGCAGCACCACGGCCGCGGCGGTGGAGAGCGGGGAGGCGCCCAGGGCCTGCTGCTGGAGCTGCTGACCAGAGGTCGTTCAGCCAGCCGAGGAACCGGGTGAACAGGTCCTCGTGGTACTCCGGCCGGCTGAGCTCGCGCTCCACCCAGGTGCGCGCCTGGTCCGGGTCGGGACGCAGCGTGCCGACCGCGCGGACGACGGCCACCAGCTGCAGGGGGAGGGGCACGTCTCAGCCGCGGGCGTCCTGGGAGGCCGCGATCAGCTGCACGTCGAGGCCTTCCTTGCGGATCCGCTGGTCGACGTACTGCAGCGCGACGACCGCGGCGGTGAACGGGGCGGTGATGGCGCCGACCAGGATCTGGCTGAGGTACGACGAGTACACCGCGACCAGCGCACCGGTGGTGCCGTCCCACACGGCCGGGCCGATCGTCTGCAGCACGCCCAGCGGGAGCGCCACGACGTTGCCGGCGATCCCGGCCACGATGCTGGTGAGGAGGTAGATGCCGAACAGCCGCCACCACTGGTTGCGGCTCAGCACGCGGCCCCGGCGCACCGACGCGACGATGCCGGAGCGCTCGAGGACCAGCGCCGGCGGGGCCAGCAGGAAGTACCGGACCTGCACCCACACCAGGGCGACCACCCCGCCGACGACCAGCGGCACCCCGAGCCCGAAGCCCAGCCCGGGGTCGACGCCGACGCCGATGAGCACCGCGACCAGCACCGGGAGGCCGAGCAGCAGCAGGGCGACCAGCACGTTGAGCAGCGTCAGCCCGAGCAGCCGCAGCAGCTGGCCGCGCACCGCGGTCCACGCCTGCCCGATCGTGGTGGCCCGTCCGAGGACGGCCTCGGCGACCACCCGGACCAGCATCCCGGTGAGCACCACCGAGGCGAAGAAGCCGAACAGCGCGCCGAGCAGGTTGGACACGGCGTAGGCACCGGAGCCGATGGACGACTCCAGGCCCGCCGTGAAGCCGCCGGTCGCCGGCTCGCTGAACGGGTCGCTCGCGGTGAGCCCGACGGTCGCGGCGAGGACCAGGGTGACCAGGGCCGGCACCACCATGGCGCCGGTGGTGACCGCGGCGGCCAGCCCGACCATGGCCTTGGGGTTGCGGCGGATGGTCTTGAAGGCGCCGTCGAAGAAGTCGCCGAGCGTGAGCGGCCGCAGCGCGACCACCCCCGGCTTGTGCACCGGGGGACCCCAGGGCTGGGTGGGGCCGTAGCCGGGCGGCGGGCCGTAGCCCGGTGGCGGGCCCGGAGGCGGGCCCGGTGGCGGGCCGGGCGGGGGAGAGCCCGGTGGCGGCACCCAGCCGGGTGGTGGTGGGCCGGGCGGCGGATGGTCTGACACGATGGTTCCCCCAGGACGTCGCGTGGCGCGAGGAGCGAGCCTACTCCCGCGCGACCGCCGATTTGATCGAGTCGGGGGATCTCTGACAAGATAGTCCGGTTGCTCCGGCGAGGTCGCCGGGGTGCGTGGCACACAGCAGCATGTTGACTACTCCACAGGTTCTCCTGCACGCAGTGGTTCGCGGTGTGCCCGCGCCGCACCAGGAGACCTCTCCTTGGCCCGTCGGCTCGGTCGTGACCACAGGTCATGGAAGTCGAGGGGCTGCCAACTCCGACACGATCCTCCCGGTCGTGTCGCGCCGTCAGACAGCGCGACACGCCCGACCACGGGGGTCGGCCACCCGGGGTCGTGGGAGACGGAGCGACGGGTGCGGCCCGCCGGGTCGCGCCGGTGACGTGGCGGTACTGGTACCGACGAGAAGTTAGGACGAACTGAGAGCTATGGCGGGACAGAAGATCCGCATCAGGCTCAAGGCCTACGACCACGAGGTGATCGACACCTCGGCGCGCAAGATCGTTGACACGGTCACCCGTACGGGCGCGAAGGTTGCCGGCCCTGTGCCTCTGCCGACGGAGAAGAACGTCTACTGCGTCATCCGGTCGCCCCACAAGTACAAGGACAGCCGCGAGCACTTCGAGATGCGCACGCACAAGCGCCTCATCGACATCATCGATCCGACACCCAAGACCGTCGACTCGCTCATGCGTCTCGACCTGCCTGCCGGTGTCGACATCGAGATCAAGCTCTGAGTCCGAAGAGGTCTGAGATTCCATGAGCACTCTTGAACGCAACGTCCGCGGTCTGCTGGGCACCAAGCTCGGCATGACCCAGACGTGGGACGAGAACAACCGAGTCGTGCCCGTGACCGTCGTCGCGGCCGGCACCAACGTCATCACCCAGGTCCGCCGCCCCGAGACCGACGGCTACAACGCCGTCCAGATCGGCTTCGGCGAGATCGACGGTCGCAAGGTCACCAAGCCGCGTGCCGGGCACTTCGGCAAGGCCGGTGTCACCCCCCGTCGTCACCTGGTGGAGATCCGCACCGCCGACGCGTCGTCGTACGAGGTCGGGCAGGAGCTGAGCCCCGAGCTGTTCGCCGTCGGCGAGGAGGTCGACGTCACGGCCACCAGCAAGGGCAAGGGCTACGCCGGCGTCATGAAGCGTCACGGCTTCCACGGCGTGGGCGCCTCGCACGGTGCGCACCGCAACCACCGCAAGCCGGGCTCGATCGGCGCCTGCGCGACCCCGGGTCGTGTCTTCAAGGGCGTCCGGATGGCCGGCCGCATGGGCGGCGTCCCCGTCACCACGCAGAACGTCTCGGTGCACGCCGTCGACGCCGAGAAGGGCCTGATCCTGCTCAAGGGTGCCGTTCCCGGCCCCAAGGGCGGCCTCGTGGTCATCCGCTCGGCGGCGAAGGGTCGCATCGCTGAGGAGGTCTCGTCATGACCGCGAAGCCAGTGAAGGTCGACTTCCCGGCCGAGATCTTCGACGTCCAGGTCAGCATCCCGCTGATCCACCAGGTCGTCGTCGCGCAGCTCGCCGCCGCCCGCCAGGGCACCCACGACACGAAGAACCGTGGCGAGGTCCGCGGCGGTGGCCGCAAGCCCTACAAGCAGAAGGGCACCGGCCGCGCCCGCCAGGGCTCGGTCCGCGCGCCGCAGTTCGCCGGCGGTGGCACGGTCCACGGCCCGACGCCGCGCAGCTACGACCAGCGCACCCCGAAGAAGATGAAGGCCGCCGCGCTCCGTGGCGCCCTCTCCGACCGGGCCCGCGCCGGCCGCGTGCACGTCGTCGAGGACTTCGTCAGCGGCGACAAGCCCAGCACGAAGGCGGCGCTGTCCGCCCTCGCCGGGCTCACCGACCGGCCGCGCACGCTCGTCGTGCTCGAGCGGGGCGACGACATGACGTGGCTGTCGCTGCGCAACGTGGACCACGTCCACCTGCTCGCGGTCGACCAGCTCAACACCTACGACGTGCTGCTCTCCGACGACGTGGTCTTCACCAAGGGCGCCTACGACTCGTTCGTGGCCGGCCGCGGCGCGACCGCCAAGACGAGCACCGAGACCAGCACCGAGAGCACCGAGGAGGAGGCCAAGTGAGCAGCTTCCACAAGGACCACCGCGACGTGCTGATCGCGCCGGTCGTGAGCGAGAAGAGCTACGGCCTCCTCGACGCGAACAAGTACACCTTCCTGGTGCGTCCCAGCGCCAACAAGACCGAGATCAAGATCGCGGTCGAGAAGGTGTTCAACGTCAAGGTGACCGGCGTCAACACGATCAACCGCCCGGGCAAGACCCGCCGCACCCGGTTCGGCACCGGCAAGCGGATCGACACCAAGCGCGCGATCGTCAGCCTGGCCGAGGGCGAGCGCATCGACATCTTCGGAGGACCGGTCTCCTGACCGGCCACACGATCGAGGACTGAGAACTCATGGCTATCCGCAAGTACAAGCCGACCACCCCGGGCCGTCGTGGCTCGTCGGTCGCCGACTTCGTCGAGGTGACGAGGTCGACGCCGGAGAAGTCGCTGGTGCGCCCGCTGCCCAAGAAGGGCGGTCGCAACAACCAGGGCCGGATCACCACCCGTCACCAGGGTGGCGGTCACAAGCGCGCCTACCGCGTCGTCGACTTCCGTCGCTACGACAAGGACGGCGTCCCCGCCAAGGTCGCGCACATCGAGTACGACCCGAACCGCACCGCCCGGATCGCGCTGCTGCACTACGCGGACGGCGAGAAGCGCTACATCATCGCGCCGCAGGGCCTGCGTCAGGGTGCGACCGTCGAGGCCGGCGCCCGCGCCGACATCAAGGTCGGCAACAACCTGCCGCTGCGCAACATCCCGGTCGGCACCACGATCCACTGCATCGAGCTGCGTCCGGGCGGCGGCGCCAAGATCGCCCGCTCCGCCGGCAACTCGGCCCAGCTCGTCGCCAAGGAAGGCAGCCGCGCCCAGCTGCGCATGCCCTCCGGCGAGATGCGCTACGTCGACGTGCGCTGCCGCGCCTCGGTCGGCGGGGTCGGCAACGCCGAGCAGTCGAACATCAACTGGGGCAAGGCCGGCCGGATGCGCTGGAAGGGCAAGCGCCCGACCGTCCGCGGTGTCGTCATGAACCCGGTCGACCACCCGCACGGTGGCGGCGAGGGCAAGACCTCCGGTGGTCGCCACCCGGTCTCGCCGTGGGGCAAGCCCGAGGGCCGCACCCGCAAGAACAAGGCGAGCGACGCACTGATCGTCCGTCGTCGCAAGTCCGGCAAGCGTCGCTGAGAAGGGAAACAGACACATGCCTCGCAGCCTGAAGAAGGGTCCCTTCGTGGACGACCACCTGATCAAGAAGGTGGACGGACAGAACGACAAGGGCACGCACAACGTCATCAAGACGTGGTCGCGTCGCTCCATGATCGTGCCGGCCATGATCGGCCACACGATCGCGGTGCACGACGGCCGCAAGCACGTCCCGGTGTTCGTGACCGACTCGATGGTCGGGCACAAGCTGGGCGAGTTCGCGCCGACCCGCACCTACCGCGGACACGTCAAGGACGACCGCAAGGCCCGCCGCCGCTGACGCGGGGCGACCACGGTCACCGAGACAGCATCAGCACCGACAGAGTCGAGAGAGTCGAGAGATGAGCACTATGGAGCGCAGGCGCGTGAGCGCCCGACGCGAGAGCCTGCTGGGCGACGAGCCCGGTGCTTTCGCCAGCGCACGCTTCGTCCGGATCACGCCGATGAAGGCCCGCCGTGTCGTCGACATGGTCCGCGGGCTCGGCGTCGACGACGCGTTGGCGCTGCTGCAGTTCGCACCGCAGGCCGCCAGTGAGACCGTCTACAAGGTCCTCGAGAGCGCCGTCGCGAACGCCGAGGGCACCGAGAGCCTCGACCGCACCACCCTGGTCGTCAGCAAGGCGATGGTCGACGAGGGTCCGACGATGAAGCGCTGGCGCCCGCGGGCCCAGGGCCGTGCGTCGCGGATCAACAAGCGGACCAGCCACATCACGCTCGTGGTGGCGCCTCGTGCGACCGCGGACGAGTCCACCAAGACCAACAAGAAGGGACGGAAGGCCTGATGGGTCAGAAGATCAACCCGAACGGTTTCCGCCTCGGCATCTCCGTCGACCACAAGAGCCGCTGGTACGCCGACAAGCTGTACAAGTCGTACGTCGGCGAGGACGTCGCGATCCGTCGCCTGCTGTCCAAGGGCATGGAGCGCGCCGGCATCTCCAAGGTCGAGATCGAGCGCACCCGTGACCGCGTCCGCGTGGACATCCACACGGCCCGCCCGGGCATCGTGATCGGCCGTCGCGGCGCGGAGGCCGACCGGATCCGTGGCGAGCTCGAGAAGCTCACCGGCAAGCAGGTGCAGCTCAACATCCTCGAGGTCAAGAACCCCGAGATCGACGCACAGCTCGTCGCGCAGGGCGTGGCCGAGCAGCTCGCGGGTCGTGTGGCGTTCCGCCGCGCGATGCGCAAGGCGATGCAGACCTCGATGCGCTGCGGCGCCAAGGGTGTGCGGATCCAGTGCTCCGGTCGTCTCGGCGGCGCGGAGATGTCGCGCTCGGAGTTCTACCGCGAGGGTCGCGTCCCGCTGCACACGCTGCGTGCCGACATCGACTACGGCTTCTACGAGGCCAAGACGACCTTCGGCCGCATCGGCGTGAAGGTCTGGATCTACAAGGGCGAGGTCGCCGGCACCCGCGCCGAGCGCGAGGCGCAGGCGGCCGCGCGCGCCGGCGCTCCCGGCCGTGGCCGTCCCGCCCGCGGCGAGCGTCCGACCCGCGGCAGCCGCGGCGACCGTCCGACGCGCTCCGCGCGCCAGGGTGACGCCCCGGCCGAGACCGGTGCCGCTGCGGCCCCGGCCGACCGCGCCGGCGAGCGACGCCGCCACCACGACGACGACGAGTGGGGAGGCCTGAGCACCATGTTGATGCCCCGCAGGGTCAAGCACCGCAAGCAGCACCACCCCAAGCGCACCGGCGCCGCCAAGGGTGGCACCGAGCTCGCCTTCGGCGACTTCGGCATCCAGGCGATCGAGCCGGCGTACGTCACCAACCGGCAGATCGAGTCCGCTCGTATCGCCATGACGCGGCACATCAAGCGTGGCGGCAAGGTGTGGATCAACATCTACCCCGACCGCCCGCTGACCAAGAAGCCCGCCGAGACCCGCATGGGTTCCGGCAAGGGCTCGCCCGAGTGGTGGGTGGCCAACGTCAAGCCCGGCCGGATGATGTTCGAGCTGTCCGGCGTGACCGAGGACGTGGCCCGCGAGGCGATGCGTCGCGCGATCCACAAGCTGCCCATGAAGTGCAAGTTCGTGACCCGTGAGAGTGGTGAGTTCTGATGGCGACGACCGCCCACGAGCTCGACGACATGACCAACGTGGACCTCGAGACCAAGCTGCGCGAGGCCAAGGAAGAGCTGTTCAACCTGCGCTTCCAGGCCGCGACGGGCCAGCTCGAGAGCCACGGCCGGCTCCGCACGGTCAAGCGCGACATCGCCCGCATCTACACCGTGGTGCGCGAGCGGGAGCTCGGGATCCGGCAGACGCCGGGCGCCGACGACAGCACGAGGACGGTGCCGCATGAGCGAGGGAAGCAACGTGAGCACGACCGACACGACACCACGCAGGGCCACGAGGGCCGTCCGTACCGCAAGATCCGTGAGGGTCTCGTGGTCAGCGACAAGATGGAGAAGACCGTCGTCGTCTCCGTCGAGGACCGCGTGAAGCACGCGCTGTACGGCAAGGTGCTGCGGCGCACGAGCAAGCTCAAGGCCCACGACGAGCAGAACCAGTGCGGCGTCGGCGACCGGGTCCGGATCCAGGAGACCCGTCCGCTGTCGGCCACCAAGCGCTGGCGCGTCGTCGAGGTCCTCGAGAAGGCCAAGTAACCGCCCAGCTCCACCCGAACCCATCAGTTCCGCCAGGCTCGGCAGCTCTGCCGAGAACCAGCGCGACAACCAGGAGAAATACCGATGATCCAGCAGGAGTCGCGACTCAAGGTCGCCGACAACACCGGTGCGAAGGAGATCCTCTGCATCCGTGTTCTCGGTGGCTCGGGTCGGCGCTACGCCGGAATCGGCGACGTCATCGTCGCCACCGTGAAGGACGCGATCCCCGGTGGCAACGTCAAGAAGGGTGACGTCGTCAAGGCCGTCATCGTCCGCACCGTCAAGGAGCGTCGTCGTCCCGACGGTTCCTACATCCGCTTCGACGAGAACGCCGCCGTGATCCTCAAGGCCGACGGCGAGCCGCGCGGCACCCGCATCTTCGGCCCGGTGGGCCGCGAGCTGCGCGAGAAGAGGTTCATGAGGATCATCTCGCTGGCCCCGGAGGTGCTCTGACCATGGCGAAGAAGCGAACTTGAAGATCAAGAAGGGCGACGTCGTCCGCGTCATCGCCGGCAAGGACAAGGGCGCCGAGGGCAAGGTCATCGCGGTGCAGTCCGAGCAGGACCGCGTCATCGTCGAGGGCGTCAACCGCATCAAGCGGCACACCAAGGTCGTCAACCAGGGCGGTCGCGCCGGCACCACCGGCGGCATCGTCACCCAGGAGGCAGCGATCCACGTGTCCAACGTGATGCTGCTCGTCGACGCGCCCAAGGGCGCGACGACAAGGGCGACAAGGGTGACAAGGCGGCCAAGGGCAAGGTCACCACGCGCGTCGGCTACCGCCGCGACGAGGTCACCAAGCGCCGCCGCGACGGTTCGACGTACCCCGCGCTCCGCAGCACCCGCGTCGCGCGCAAGTCCGGTGAGGAGATCTGATGAGCACCACGCACGAACGAGAACGCCACCGGCACCGACACCGGCACCCGGACGCGCCGCGGCTGCAGACCCGCTACCGCGAGGAGATCGTCCCCGCGCTGCAGGAGCAGTTCGCAGTACGCCAACGTCATGAACGTGCCGCGGCTGACCAAGGTCGTCGTGAACATGGGCGTCGGCGAGGCGGCCCGCGACTCGAAGCTGATCGAGGGCGCGGTCCGCGACCTGACCGCGATCACCGGCCAGAAGCCGCAGGTGACCCGGGCCCGCAAGTCCATCGCGCAGTTCAAGCTCCGCGAGGGCATGCCGATCGGCGCGCACGTCACGCTGCGCGGCGACCGGATGTGGGAGTTCATGGACCGGCTGCTGTCGCTGGCGCTGCCGCGCATCCGCGACTTCCGCGGCCTGTCCCCGCGCCAGTTCGACGGTCGCGGCAACTACACCTTCGGTCTCACCGAGCAGGTCATGTTCCACGAGATCGACCAGGACAAGGTCGACCGGTCCCGGGGCATGGACATCACCGTCGTGACCACCGCGACGACCGACGACGAGGGACGCGCGCTGCTCAAGCAGCTCGGGCTTCCCCTTCAGGGAGCAGTGAGCAATGGCCAAGACATCCCTCAAGGTCAAGGCGGCCCGCAAGCCGAAGTTCAAGGTGCGCGGCTACACCCGCTGCCAGCGCTGCGGCCGCCCCAAGGCCGTCTACCGCAAGTTCGGCCTGTGCCGGATCTGCCTGCGCGAGATGGCGCACCGCGGCGAGCTGCCCGGGCGTCACCAAGAGCAGCTGGTAACGACGCTATCACCACCCGACACGAGAACACCGACAGGTCCGGTCCCGAGCCGGGAGCGCGAAACCACGGTGAGAGAGGGCCGATGACGGCCATGACGATGACTGACCCGATCGCAGACATGCTGACGCGTCTGCGCAACGCCAACCAGGCGTACCACGACGACGTGACGATGCCGTACAGCAAGCTGAAGGCCGGCGTCGCCGAGATCCTCCAGCAGGAGGGCTACATCACCTCCTGGAAGGTCGAGGAGCCCGCCGAGGGCGAGTCCGCCCAGACCGTGGGCAAGGTGCTCGAGCTGACGCTGAAGTACGGCCAGAACCGCGAGCGCTCGATCGCCGGCATCCGCCGGATCTCGAAGCCCGGCCTGCGGGTGTACGCCAAGCACACCGGCCTGCCGAAGGTGCTCGGCGGCCTCGGCGTCGCGATCATCTCGACGAGCCAGGGCCTGCTGACCGACCGCCAGGCGAACAAGAAGGGCGTGGGTGGGGAAGTCCTCGCCTACGTCTGGTAACGACGAGACCGAGAGGAAGAAACAAGCATGTCGCGCATTGGCAAGCTCCCCATCACGGTCCCGTCGGGTGTCGACGTCGCCGTCGACGAGCAGCCTGGTGACCGTCAAGGGCCCCAAGGGCACCCTGAGCCACACCGTCGCCGCCCCCATCACGGTGGGCCGCGGTGACGACGGCGCCATCGAGGTGGTCCGCCCCAACGACGAGCGCGAGAGCAAGTCGCTGCACGGGCTCACCCGCACGCTCATCGCCAACATGGTGCAGGGCGTGACCGAGGGCTACGAGAAGCGGCTCGAGATCGTCGGCGTCGGCTACCGCGTCCTGTCCAAGGGCCCGACGCAGCTCGAGTTCCAGCTCGGCTACTCGCACTCCATCACGTTCAACGCTCCGGACGGCATCTCGTTCACGGTCGACGGGCCCACCCGGCTCGGCGTCCAGGGCATCGACAAGCAGCTGGTCGGCGAGGTCGCTGCCAACATCCGCAAGCTGCGCAAGCCCGAGCCCTACAAGGGCAAGGGCGTGCGGTACGCGGGCGAGCAGATCCGTCGCAAGGTCGGAAAGGCTGGTAAGTGACGATGGCTATCGCACTCAAGTCCGGCAAGCACACGAGCGCCCGCGTCGCGTCGCGGCTGCGTCGTCAGGTCCGGGGCCGCAAGAAGGTCTCCGGCACGGCGGAGCGTCCGCGGCTGGTCGTCACCCGCTCCTCGAAGCACATCAGCGTCCAGGTGGTCGACGACCTCGTCGGCCGGACGCTGGCCGTCGGCCAGCACCATGGAGGCCGACGTGCGCGCCCTCGAGGGCGACAAGTCCGCCAAGGCCCGCAAGGTCGGCGAGCTCGTCGCCGAGCGTGCCAAGGCCGCCGGCGTCGACGGCGTCGTCTTCGACCGGGCCGGCAACAAGTACCACGGGCGCGTTGCCGCCCTCGCCGATGCCGCCCGTGAGGGCGGCCTCGCGTTCTGATCGCGAAGACATACAGCAGAAGGAAGGTAGTTCGAACATGAGCGGACAACAGCGCCGTTCCGGTGCCGGTGGTGGCGGTCGCGGAGGACGTGACGGCGGCCGCGGTGGCCAGGGTGCGGACAAGACCGCCTACATCGAGCGCGTCGTCGCGATCAACCGAGTCGCCAAGGTCGTCAAGGGTGGTCGTCGCTTCAGCTTCACCGCCCTCGTGATCGTCGGCGACGGCGACGGCATGGTCGGTGTCGGCTACGGCAAGGCCAAGGAGGTGCCCGCGGCGATCGCCAAGGGCGTCGAGGAGGCCAAGAAGCACTTCTTCCGGGTGCCGCGCGTCCAGGGCACCATCCCGCACCCCGTCCAGGGTGAGAAGGCCGCGGGCGTCGTGCTGCTCCGTCCGGCTGCTCCCGGTACCGGTGTGATCGCCGGTGGCCCGGTGCGCGCCGTGCTGGAGTGCGCCGGCATCCACGACGTGCTCAGCAAGTCGCTCGGCTCCTCGAACCAGATCAACATCGTGCACGCGACCGTCGAGGCGCTGCGCTCCCTCGAGGAGCCGGAGGCCGTCGCCGCCCGCCGTGGTCTGCCCGTCGAGGACGTGGCCCCGGCCGCGCTGCTGAAGGCTCGGGCGGAGGTGTCGTCGTAGTGGCACGCCTCAAGGTCCAGCAGAAGCGGTCGACCATCGGCTGCAAGAAGAACCAGCGGGACACCCTCCGCACGCTTGGTCTCAAGCGCATCGGCGACGTCGTCGTCAAGGAGGACCGTCCCGAGATCCGTGGCATGCTCCAGACGGTCAGGCACATGGTCGTCGTCGAAGAGGTGGACTGACATGACGCTCAAGCTGCATCACCTGCGTCCTGCCCCCGGCGCCAAGACCGCGAAGACCCGTGTGGGTCGCGGTGAGGCGTCCAAGGGCAAGACCGCCGGTCGAGGCACCAAGGGCACCAAGGCCCGCTACCAGGTGCCGGCCAACTTCGAGGGTGGCCAGATGCCGATCCACATGCGGCTGCCGAAGCTCAAGGGCTTCAAGAACCCGTTCAAGGTGGAGTTCCAGGTGGTCAACCTCGACCGCCTCGGGGCGCTCTTCCCGGACGGCGGCGCCGTCGGCGATCGCGGACCTGGTCGCCAAGGGAGCCGTCCGCGACGGCCACCCGGTCAAGGTCCTCGGCTCCGGCGACATCTCCGTGGCGGTGCAGGTGAGCGCGAACGCGTTCTCCGCCTCGGCCAAGGAGAAGATCGCCGCCGCCGGTGGCAGCACGACCGAGATCTGACTGACCTCCCAAGGGTCGTCGAGACAGGGGTCCGGACGGACCGAGGCGTGGGGTCGGAACCCCGCCCGAGGCCGTGCGGGCCCCTGTTAGGCTTCCGGGGTCCGTGCCGCCGACCAGGGCGCGCAGCGGACGCGGGTGCCCGACGCCCGCCGAGCAGTGATGGAGAAGAGGACCAGGTGCTAGGCGCATTCGCCAACGCGTTCCGGACGCCGGACCTGCGCAAGAAGCTGCTGTTCGTGCTCCTGGTCATCGTGATCTTCCGGCTGGGATCGCAGATCCCGACCCCGGGCGTGAACGTCGCGAACGTGCAGGCCTGCTTCGACCAGACCAAGAACGACGGCCTCTACGGCCTGATCAACCTGTTCTCCGGCGGTGCGCTGCTGCGGCTGACCATCTTCGCGCTCGGGCATCATGCCCTACATCACCGCGAGCATCATCCTGCAGCTGCTGGTGGTGGTGATCCCGCGGCTGGAGACCCTCAAGAAGGAGGGTCAGGCCGGCCAGACCAAGATCACCCAGTACACCCGCTACCTCACCCTCGCGCTCGCGATCCTGCAGGCGACCGGCATCGTCGCGCTGGCCCGCAGCCGCCAGCTGCTGCAGGGCTGCACCGACCCGCTGCTGTACAAGGAGGACTCCCTGATGACCATGCTGGTCATGGTCATCACGATGACCGCCGGCACCGCGGTCATCATGTGGCTCGGCGAGCTGATCACCGACCGCGGCATCGGCAACGGCATGTCGATCCTGATCTTCACCCAGGTCGTCGCCACCTTCCCCGCCTCGCTGTGGGCCGTGAAGGTCTCCCGCGGCTGGTGGGTCTTCTCGCTGATCACCGCGATCGGACTCGTGCTGGTGGCCGCGGTCATCTTCATGGAGCAGGGACAGCGGCGCATCCCGGTGCAGTACGCCCGGCGGATGGTCGGCCGCAAGATGTTCGGCGGCTCGTCGACGTACATCCCGCTCAAGGTGAACCAGGCCGGCGTCATCCCGGTCATCTTCGCCTCGAGCCTGCTCTACCTGCCGGCGATGGCCGCGCAGTTCAGCGGCAACTCCAAGTGGTCCGCCTGGATCTCGACCTACCTCGTCAAGGGCGACCACCCGCTCTACATGGTGCTCTACTTCGCCATGATCATCTTCTTCACCTACTTCTACGTCGCGATCACCTTCAACCCAGAAGAGGTGGCGGACAACATGAAGAAGTACGGCGGCTTCATCCCCGGGATCCGGGCGGGCAAGCCGACCGAGGAGTACCTCCACTACGTCCTGTCCCGCATCACGCTGCCAGGCGCCTTGTACCTCGGTCTGATCTCGCTGGTCCCGCTGATCGCGATCGCGCTCGTCAACGCGAACCAGAACTTCCCGTTCGGCGGCACCTCCATCCTGATCATGGTGGGCGTCGCGCTCGACACGGTGAAGCAGATCGAGAGCCAGCTCCAGCAGCGCAACTACGAAGGATTCCTGCGCTGATGAAGCTGATCATCATGGGCCCGCCCGGGGCCGGCAAGGGCACCCAGGCCAAGGTCGTCGCGGAGCGCCTCGGGATCCCCGCGATCTCGACCGGCGACATCTTCCGCAGCAACGTCTCGGAGCAGACGGAGCTCGGGATCGAGGCCAAGCGCTACATGGACGCCGGCGACTACGTCCCGGACGAGATCACCAACGGCATGGTCCGCGACCGGATCGCCGAGCCCGACGCGACCGGCGGCTTCCTGCTCGACGGCTACCCGCGCACGCTGGCCCAGGTCGAGGAGCTCGACGCGATGCTCGCCGCCCAGGGCAACGAGCTCGACGCCGTGCTGCTGCTCACCGTCGACGAGGACGAGGTCGTCGAGCGGCTCGCCAGGCGGGCCCGCGACGAGGGCCGGTCCGACGACACCGAGGACGTCATCCGGCACCGCCAGGAGGTCTACGGCGAGCAGACCGCCCCGCTCATCGAGGTGTACGACGAGCGCGGCCTGCTCGTGCGCGTCGACGGCATGGGCACCGTGGACGAGGTCACGTCACGGGTGTTCGACGCCCTCGACGAGACCAACGGGGCCACCGCCTCCTAGCGGAGACCCAGACGTGTTCCGCGAGCGTGGCGTCGAGATCAAGACGCCCGAGCAGATCGACACCATGCGCCGGGCCGGCGTGGTCGTCGGGGAGACCCTCGACCTGCTCCGCCGGGCGGTGCGGCCGGGGATGTCCACGCTCGAGCTCGACCGGCTCGCCGAGGAGAGCATCCGCAGCGCCGGGGCGGTGCCGTCGTTCCTCGGCTACTCCCACCCGCCGTTCCCCGCGAGCATCTGCGTCTCGGTCAACGACGAGGTGGTGCACGGCATCCCCGGCGCCCGGCTGGTCGACGACGGCGACGTGGTCTCCATCGACTGCGGCGCGATCGTCGACGGCTGGCACGGCGACGCGGCGCTGACCGTCGCCGTGGGGGAGGTGGCCTCGCAGACGTCCGAGCTGCTGCGGGTGACCGAGGAGTCGATGTGGCGCGGGATCGCCGCCGCCGCGCTCGGCGGCCGGGTCGGCGACGTGTCGCACGCGGTCGAGAGCCACGTCCGGGGGGCCAGCGGCTTCGGGATCGTCGAGGAGTACACCGGCCACGGCATCGGCTCCGCGATGCACCAGCCGCCCAGCGTCCCGAACACCGGCCGGCCGGGCAAGGGCGTCCGGCTCGTCGAGGGCCTGGCGCTCGCCGTCGAGCCGATGGTCACCGCGGGGGAGCCGTGGACCCGGGTCGACCCCGACGGCTGGACCGTGCGGACCGAGGACGGCTCGCTCGCGGCCCACTTCGAGCACACCTTCACGCTCACGACCACCGGCACCTGGGTGCTGACCGCCCTCGACGGCGGCGCGGCCCGGCTGGCCGAGCTCGGCGTCCCGTTCGGCGGGCGCCAGGTGGAGGGGACGTCGTGACCACGGTGGTGCTGCTGGCCAGCCCGTTCCTCGGGCCGGCGTCGTGGGCGCCGGTCGCCGACGAGCTGCGCGAGCGCGGCCACGTCGTGACGGTGCCGCGGCTCCCGCGTGGCGTGGCCACCCCCGAGGACGTGCTGGCCGGCTGGCTCCCGCAGCTGCCGGACGACGACGACCTGGTGCTGGTGCCGCACAGCAACGCCGGGCTGTACGTCGCCGCGCTCGCGGCCGCCCGCAGCGTGTGCGCGGTGGTCTTCGTCGACGCGGCACTGCCGTCCGACGAGCCCACGACCCCGACCGCGCCCGCCGGGCTCCGGGAGACGATGGCCGGCCTCGCCGGGCAGGACTCGCTGCTCCCGCCGTGGACCCGCTGGTGGCCGGAGGAGAGCGTCGAGGACCTGTTCCCCGACCGGGCCACGCAGGGCGAGGTCGAGGCCGAGCAGCCGCACCTGCCGCTGGGCTACCTCCGGGCCCAGGTGCCGTCGCCGCCGGGGTGGGACGAGCTGCCGGCGGCGTACCTCGGCTTCGGCGACACCTACGCCGAGGAGCAGGCGCTCGCCCGGGAGCGCGGCTGGCCGGTGGAGACCCGCGACGGCCGGCACCTGCACCAGCTGGTGGACCCGTCCGGCGTGGCCGACCTGCTGGTCCGGCTCGCCCGGCTCGAGGCGCGCTAGACCGATCAACCCGGACGAACCGGACATAGTCCGCGGTCGTCGTCACCGCGGTCGGGGCGGGCTGCGGGAGGTGTGCGTGGATTAGGGGTTGTGAACGAATTCCCGTAGACTTGCGAGTCGGCCCAACGTGGGCTCGTTTCGTGGCGCCCAGCGGCTGCCCGGCCATCCTCGCGAACTTCGGTTCCCGAGGGCTGCCCGGGAACAGGGCTCCCCGTGCGGTTCACGAGGTCCACTCGCCCGGTTCTGACGAGCCGGGGGAGGCGGTTCCCGGGCCACGGTAGACCGGCCACCACGACGGACGCGACAGATTGCGGAGGACATGCCGAAGAAAGAAGGCGTGATCGAGATCGAGGGCACCGTTGTCGAGGCTCTCCCGAACGCGATGTTCCGGGTCGAGCTGAGCAACGGGCACAAGGTCCTCGCCCACATCAGCGGCAAGATGCGGCAGCACTACATCCGGATCCTCCCCGAGGACCGGGTCGTCGTGGAGCTCTCGCCGTACGACCTCACCCGCGGTCGGATCGTCTACCGGTACAAGTAACAGCCGACGAGAGAAGAGCTCCGACACATGAAGGTCAACCCGAGCGTCAAGAAGATCTGTGACAAGTGCAAGGTGATCCGTCGCCACGGCCGCGTCATGGTGATCTGCGAGAACCCTCGCCACAAGCAGCGCCAGGGCTGAGCCCCGGCGCGAGCAGCACCCGCACCACCCGCAGCACCCACAACTGAACACCTCACAACGTGATCGCTGAGCCCGCCTCGATGCGGGTGAACCACCCCCGGAGCGGAGGCCGGGGCCCTGGCAGGACAGCCGGGGGTGCGACACGACAGACACCTCCGCGTCTTCCGAAGGGAACCAACCACCACATGGCACGCCTCGTTGGTGTGGACCTCCCGCGCGACAAGCGCATCGAGGTCGCACTCACCTACATCTACGGCATCGGCCGTACCCGCGCCCAGCAGCTCCTGGCCGAGACCGGGGTCGACCCCGACACCCGGATCCACGCGCTGGGCGACGACGAGCTGGTGAAGCTCCGCGACGTGATCGAAGCCAACTTCAAGATCGAGGGTGACCTCCGTCGCGAGGTCCAGGCCGACATCCGTCGCAAGATCGAGATCGGCAGCTACCAGGGCCGCCGGCACCGTCAGGGCCTGCCCGTCCGCGGTCAGCGCACCAAGACCAACGCGCGCACCCGCAAGGGCCCCAAGCGCACCGTCGCCGGCAAGAAGAAGGCGAAGTGACCCGGGTCGCCCCGCGACCGCACCCGCTGACTTCCCGATCCCCGCTCTCACCAGAACCCCAGGAGTACACCGAAGATGCCTCCCAAGAGCCGTCAGGCCTCCGGCGCCAAGAAGGTGCGCCGCAAGGAGAAGAAGAACATCGCTCAGGGCGAAGCCCACATCAAGAGCACGTTCAACAACACCATCGTCACCATCACCGACCCCACGGGCGCCGTGGTCGCGTGGGCCTCGGCCGGCACCGTCGGCTTCAAGGGCTCGCGCAAGTCCACCCCGTTCGCCGCGCAGATGGCAGCCGAGGCTGCTGGTCGTCGGGCGCAGGAGCACGGCATGAAGAAGATCGACGTCTTCGTCAAGGGTCCGGGCTCGGGCCGCGAGACGGCGATCCGGTCCCTGGGTGCGATCGGCCTCGAGGTCGGCACCATCCAGGACGTCACGCCCACGCCCCACAACGGATGCCGGCCGCCCAAGCGCCGCCGCGTCTGACCCCGACACCAGCGATCCGAAGGAGCTTTTGACCCATGGCCCGTTACACCGGCCCCATGACGAAGAAGTCGCGCCGCCTCGGTGTCGACCTCGTCGGCGGCGACGCAGCGTTCGAGCGTCGTCCCTACCCGCCCGGCCAGCACGGCCGCGCCCGCATCAAGGAGAGCGAGTACCGCTCGCAGCTGCAGGAGAAGCAGAAGGCCCGCTTCACCTACGGCGTCCTCGAGAAGCAGTTCCACAACTACTACACCGAGGCCAGCCGTCGCGCCGGCAAGACCGGTGACAACCTGCTGCAGCTGCTCGAGTGCCGTCTCGACAACGTGGTCTACCGCGCCGGGTTCGCCCGCACGCGTCGCCACGCGCGCCAGCTCGTGGTGCACGGCCACTTCAAGGTGAACGGCCACAAGGTCGACATCCCGTCGTTCCAGGTGAGCCAGCACGACGTCATCGACGTCAAGGAGAAGTCCCTCGAGACGACCCCGTTCATCGTGGCGCGCGAGACCCACGGCGAGCGGATCGTCCCGGCCTGGATGGAGGCGCTGCCCAACCGCATGCGCATCCTGATCCACCAGCTCCCGGTCCGGCAGCAGATCGACATCCCGGTCCAGGAGCAGCTCATCGTCGAGTTCTACTCGAAGAAGTAAGCACACCGGCTCCTCCCTCCTCACCGCGTTCGAGTCCGTCAAATAGCGGGTGGGCTCGGAAAGGAAACAACCAGTGCTTATCGCTCAGCGTCCGACTCTGTCGGAAGAGTCCGTCGACGAGTTCCGCTCACGGTTCGTGATCGAGCCGCTCGAGCCGGGCTTCGGCTACACGCTCGGCAACTCGCTCCGCCGTACCCTGCTGTCGTCCATCCCCGGTGCCTCGGTCACCAGCATCAAGGTCGACGGCGTGCTCCACGAGTTCTCCACGATCGAGGGGGTCAAGGAGGACGTCACCGAGGTCATCCTGAACCTCAAGGACCTCGTGGTCTCCTCCGAGCACGACGAGCCGGTCACCATGTACCTGCGCAAGCAGGGCCCCGGTGACGTCACCGCCGCCGACATCGCGCCGCCGGCCGGTGTCGAGGTGCACAACCCGGACGTCAAGATCGCCACCCTGAACGACAAGGGCAAGCTCGAGATGGAGCTCGTCGTCGAGCGCGGTCGCGGCTACGTCTCGTCGGTGCAGAACAAGGGCGGCGACAACGAGATCGGCCGGATGCCGGTCGACTCGATCTACTCGCCGGTCCTCAAGGTGACCTACAAGGTCGAGGCCACCCGTGTCGAGCAGCGCACCGACTTCGACAAGCTCGTCATCGACGTCGAGACCAAGCCGTCGATCCGTCCCCGCGACGCGATCGCCTCGGCCGGCAAGACGCTCGTCGAGCTGTTCGGGCTGGCCCGTGAGCTCAACGTCGAGGCCGAGGGCATCGACATCGGCCCGTCGCCCGTCGACGAGCAGCTGGCCGCGGACCTCGCCCTCCCGGTCGAGGACCTGCAGCTGACCGTCCGGTCCTACAACTGCCTCAAGCGCGAGGGCATCCACACCGTGGGTGAGCTCATCTCGCGCTCGGAGCAGGACCTGCTCGACATCCGCAACTTCGGCGCCAAGTCCATCGACGAGGTCAAGGCGAAGCTGCACGAGATGGGTCTCTCGCTCAAGGACAGCGCGCCGGGCTTCGACCCGCAGGCTGCCCTCGCGGCGTACGACGACGACGACGACTCGTTCGTCGAGGACGAGCAGTACTGAGCCTCGACGGTCTCGACGAGCTCGACCACCCGCACCACCCGAATTGATCTCTACCCGGGTACCTGACACGGCCCGGGAGAAACGAGTAGACAGCATGCCTACCCCCAAGAAGGGCGCCCGCCTCGGCGGCAGCCCGGCCCACCAGAAGCTGATCCTCGCGAACCTGGCGACCAGCCTGTTCGAGCACGGCCGGATCACCACCACCGAGGCCAAGGCGCGCGTGCTGCGCCCGGTCGCCGAGCGGCTGATCACCAAGGCCAAGAAGGGCGACCTGCACAACCGTCGCCAGGTGCTGGCCACGATCCGCGACAAGGGTGTCGTGCACACCCTGTTCGAGGAGATCGCGCCGCGCTACGCCGAGCGTCCCGGCGGCTACACCCGGATCACCAAGATCGGTCCGCGCAAGGGCGACAACGCCCCGATGGCGGTCATCGAGCTGGTGACCGAGGAGTACACCGCGAAGGCCGGCTCGCAGCCGGCCACGAAGGCGACCGCGACCGCGACCCCGGCCGCCCGGCCGCGGCCGAGCCGACCGAGACCGCCGCCGGCGGACGAGGTCCGAGTCGGAGGAGACGGTCGAGGACGCCCCGGCGGAGGAGACCGACGCCGACGGCCCCCGACGCCACCGACGAGGCTCCCGCCGAGGAGACCACGTCCGAGAGTGAGCTGAGCAGCGCGAAGGCCCGTCGTCCCTCCGGGGCGGCGGGCCTTCCGCAGTGGGCGGGTCCGGGTCAGCGCGCCCAGGCCCGCTCCACGAGCCGGGTCGCCTCGGCCAGCGTCAGCCCGGCGCGGCGCGCCGCCGACGTACGACGTGGCCAGGTCGGCGCGGCTCGCCGGAGGCCAGCGCCGTCGAGCTGACGAAGGTGCCCCGCCGGCCGTGCGTCGCGATCACGCCGTCGGCCTCGAGCTCGCGGTAGGCCCGGGCCACGGTGTTGGCCGCGAGCCCCAGGTCGGCCGCCAGTCTGCCGCACCGTCGGCAGCTTGGTGCCGGCCGGCAGCTCGCCGGCCGCCACCGCCGACGCGATCTGCGTCCGCAGCTGCTCGAACGGCGGGACGGGCGAGGCCGGGTCGATGCGGAGGCCATGTCCCGAGCCTAGGACGGCGCGATGCGCCGCCGGGCCGCGGGTTTGGCAGGATGGCGCGGTGCGGCTGCGACTCGACCTCGCCTACGACGGCACCGACTTCCACGGCTGGGCGACCCAGCCCGGGCTGCGCACCGTGCAGGGGCTGCTCGAGACGGCGCTGGCGCAGGTGCTGCGGCTGGAGGCGGTCGCGGTCACCTGCGCCGGCCGCACCGACACCGGTGTGCACGCGCGCGGTCAGGTGGTCCACCTCGACGTCGACGCGGAGGTCCTGGCGGCGTCGGCCGGCCGCAGCGCGGGACCGCCCGGCCGGACGCGCTGCTGCGGCGGCTCAACGGCGTGCTCCCGGCCGACGTCCGGGTGCGCGCGGCGGCCGAGGCCGCCCGACGGCTTCGACGCGCGGTTCTCGCGCGCTCTGGCGGCGCTACGCCTACCGGATCGCGGACATCCGCGGCCGCGGTCGACCCGCTGGTCCGCGGCCACGGTGCTGGCCTGGCCGCGTCCGCTCGACCTCGACGCCATGAACGAGGCGTCCGGCCCGCTGGTCGGCGAGCACGACTTCGCGGCGTTCTGCAAGCGGCGGGAGGGCGCCACCACCATCCGGACGCTGCTCGACCTCGGCTGGGCGCGCGACGCCGACGGGCGTCGCGGTCGCGACCGTGCGGGCCGACGCGTTCTGCCACCACATGGTGCGGGCGCTGGTCGGCTGCCTGGTCGCGGTCGGGCGAGGGTCGCCGGCCGCCGGGCTGGGCCCGTGAGGTGCTCGCGGCCGGCGCCGCGACGCCGGCGGTCACCGTGGTGCACGCCCACGGGCTGACGCTGGAGGAGGTCGGCTACCCGCCGGACGCACGAGCTCGCGGCGCGGGCGGCGGACGCCCGCCGGGTGCGGGTCGCTGCACGCCACGGGCGGTGCCCATGGATGAGCACTACTTCTCCGCCGACCCGTCGGTGGCGTTCCGCCGCGTGCCGGTGGTCGCCGACGTCTGGGGCCACGAGCTGGCGCTGACCTCGGGGTCCGGGGTGTTCGCGCAGGGCCGGCTCGACGTCGGGACGGCGGTGCTGTTCCGCGAGACCGAGCCGCCGACCGCCCGGCGCTACCTCGACCTCGGCTGCGGGTACGGCGTGATCGGGCTGGCCCTCGCGACCGCGGTCGCCGAGGCCGTCGTGCGGGCCGTCGACGTCAACGAGCGCGCGGTGCTGCTGGCCAACGAGAACGCCGCGTCGCTCGGGGTCGGCGACCGGTTCGCCGCGGTCACGCCCGAGCAGGTGCCGGCCGACGAGGTCTACGACGAGATCTGGTCGAACCCGCCGATCCGGGTCGGCAAGGAGGCGCTGCACGAGCTGCTGCTGACGCTGGCTGCCGCGGCTGGCGCCGGACGGCCGGGCCGTGCTCGTGGTCGGCAAGAACCTCGGCGCCGACTCGCTGCAGCGCTGGCTGGGGGAGCAGGGCTGGCCGACGGAGCGGCTCTCCAGCGCGAAGGGCTTCCGGGTGCTCGAGGTGCGGCGGCCGTGAGCACCGTCGAGGAGGGCTCGCAGCCCGGTGTGCATCGGCTGGCGCGCCGGCCACGGCCGGCTGAGCCGCAGGCGTCAACCTAGGTTGACACAGCGCCGGTGTCAACGTAGGTTGACACCCGTGACCGACACCCCCGACCTCGCGCAGGCGGCGTCCGACGCGGACCCGCGGACCGGGCTGCGCGCCGTACGCGCCCTGCGTCGGCTGCGTGGAGCACCTCGAGGAGTCGCAGGTGCGACGGGCCCGGGCGCTGGGGTGGTCGTGGCAGGAGATCGCCGAGGTGCTCGGCGTGAGCCGCCAGGCGGTCCACAAGAAGCACGGCCGGCGCTGACCCCGAGGGAGTCGAAGATGTTCGAGAGGTTCACCCGTCCCGCCCGGGACGTCGTCACCCGCGCCACGGCGTACGCCGTGGCCGCGACCGCCGGCGAGACGCGGCCCGAGCACCTGCTCCGGGCGCTGCTCGACGACGAGAGCAGCCTGGCGGTCGTCGTCCTGGTGGACGCCGGCGCGCCGGTGGCCCGGCTGCGCGAGGAGCTCGACCGCCACCGCGCGAGGTACGTCGACGGGCTCGACGACGACGACGCGGAGGCGCTGCGGGCGATCGGCATCGACCTCGACGAGGTGGTCCGCCGCATCGACCGCAACCTCGGCGGACCGAGGGTCACGCACTTGCGGCCGCGCTTCTCGCGGGAGTCGAAGAAGTCGCTCGAGCTCGCGCTGCGCGAGGCGATCGCACTGCAGCACCGCTCCATCGGCGCCGAGCACCTGCTCCTCGGCGTGGTCCGCTCGGGCGACCGGGTGGTGGCCGACACGCTGGCGGCGTGCGGCGTGGAGACCGAGAACCTCCGTCGTCGCGTCGCGGAGGCCACCCGCAAGGTCGGCTAGCACCGGCCCGGGTGGTTCGATGGGTGCATGAGCGACTACCGACCGGCCGACGACCGCTACGACACGATGGACTACCGCACACTGCGGACGGAGCGGCCTCAAGCTGCCGGCGCTCTCCCTCGGGCTGTGGCAGAACTTCGGCACCGACCGACCCGAGGAGACCCAGCGGGCGATCCTGCGGCGGGCCTTCGACCGCGGCGTGACGCACTTCGACCTGGCCAACAACTACGGTCCGCCCTACGGCCGCGCCGAGGAGAACTTCGGCCGCTACCTGCGCGAGGACTTCGCCGGGCTCCGCGACGAGCTGGTGATCTCCACCAAGGCCGGCTACGACATGTGGCCCGGTCCCTACGGGCAGGGCGGCGGGTCGCGCAAGTACGTGCTCGCCTCGCTCGACCAGTCGCTGGCCCGGCTCGGCCTCGACTACGTCGACATCTTCTACAGCCACCGCTTCGACGCCGAGACGCCGGTCGAGGAGACGATGGTCGCGCTCGACCACGCGGTCCGCTCCGGCAGGGCGCTGTACGTCGGCATCTCGTCGTACTCCGCCGAGGCGCACGAAGGAGGCGGCGACGATCGCCCGCGAGCTCGGCACGCCGCTGCTGATCCACCAGCCGTCGTACTCGCTGCTCAACCGCTGGATCGAGAGGGGCCTGCTCGACGAGCTCGAGGAGCAGGGGATGGGCTGCATCGTCTTCACCGCGCTGGCGCAGGGGCTGCTCACCGACCGCTACCTCGACGGCGTCCCGGGCGACTCGCGGGCCGCGCGCAGCGACAGCACGATCGGCGAGAGCACCTCGACGAGGCGACGCTGCGGCACGTGCGCCGGCTCAACGAGATCGCCCGGGGCCGCGGGCCAGAAGCTCGCCCAGATCGCGCTGCAGTGGGCGCTGCGCGACCCGCGGTCACCTCCGCGGTGATCGGCGCGTCCTCGGTGGAGCAGCTCGACACCAACCTCGACGCGCTGGCCGGGCCGCCGCTGACCGACGCCGAGCTGGCGGCCATCGACGAGGACGCGGTCGACGCGGGGATCAACCTGTGGGCGGGGTCGAGCGAGGACGGACGGCTGAGCCGCCCGAGGTGGTCAACTTCGCTCGCACGGGGTAATGATCGGGCATGACGAAGTTCGTGTACGACTTCTCCGAGGGCAGCAAGGACCAGAAGGACCTGCTGGGCGGCAAGGGCGCGAACCTGGCCGAGATGACGCAACCTCGGGCTGCCGGTGCCGCCGGGCTTCACGATCAGCACCGACGCGTGTCGGGCCTACCTCGAGCACGGGCAGCGAGCCGGACGGGCTCGACGGCCGAGGTCGAGCGAGCACCTCGCGGCGCTCGAGAAGGAGATGGGCCGCACGCTCGGCCAGCCGGACGGCCCGCTGCTGGTGTCGGTGCGCTCGGGGGCGAAGTTCTCGATGCCCGGGATGATGGAGACGGTCCTCAACGTCGGGCTCAACGACGAGTCGGTGCACGGGCTGGCGGCGATGGCCGGCGGCGACGAGCGCTTCGCCTACGACTCCTACCGCCGGCTGCTGCAGATGTTCGGCACCACCGTGCTCGGCATCGAGGCGAGCGCGTTCGCCGAGGCCCTCGACGAGCTCAAGGAGGAGCGGGACGTCGAGCACGACGTCGACCTCGGCGTCGAGGACCTGCGGGCGCTGGTCGCGACGTACAAGGACCTGATCGAGGAGCGCACCGGCTCGCCGTTCCCGCAGGACCCGCGCGAGCAGCTGGACCAGGCGGTCCGCGCGGTCTTCGACTCCTGGAACACCGAGCGGGCGGTGCTCTACCGCCGCCAGGAGCGCATCCCCGGCGACCTCGGCACCGCCGTCAACATCGTCAGCATGGTGTTCGGCAACGGCGGCGACGACTCCGGCACCGGCGTCGCGTTCACCCGCGACCCGGCGTCGGGCGCGCAGGGCGTCTACGGCGACTACCTGCAGAACGCGCAGGGCGAGGACGTCGTCGCCGGCATCCGCAACACCGTCCCGCTCGCGGACCTCGAGCAGCTCGACAAGGCGTCGTACGACGAGCTGCTCGGCATCATGCAGACGCTCGAGGAGCACTACCGCGACCTGTGCGACATCGAGTTCACCATCGAGCGCGGCAAGCTCTGGATGCTGCAGACCCGGGTCGGCAAGCGCACCGCGGAGGCGGCCTTCCGGATCGCCATCCAGCTCGTCGACCAGGGCCTGATCGACATGGACGAGGCCGTCACGCCGGGTGACCGGCGCCCAGCTCGCGCAGCTGATGTTCCCGCGCTTCGACGCCGACGCCGAGCGCGAGCTGATCGCGCAAGGGCATGAACGCCTCGCCGGGCGCGGCCGTCGGCAAGGTGGTCTTCGACTCCGACACCGCCGTCGAGTGGGCCGAGCGCGGCGACGACGTGATCCTGGTCCGCCGGGAGACCAACCCCGACGACCTGCGCGGCATGGTCGCCGCCACGCGGCATCCTCACCAGCCGCGGCGGCAAGACCTCGCACGCCGCCGTGGTGGCGCGCGGCATGGGACGCACCTGCGTGTGCGGCGCCGACGCGCTGCGCATCGACGTCGAAGCGGAGGACGCTCACCACGCAGGACGGCACCGAGGTCGCGCGAGGGCGACCCGATCTCCATCGACGGCACCACCGGCGAGGTGTTCGCCGGCGAGGTGCCGGTGCGTCGACTCGCTGGTCGTCCGCTACTTCGAGGGCGACGACGACGAGCCCGGCGACGAGCTGGTCGCCGCGGTCGCCCGGCTCATGGAGCACGCCGACGCGGCCCGCCGGCTCGCGGTGCGCGCCAACGCCGACACCCCGGACGACGCGGCGCGCGCGCGCCGGTTCGGGGCCCAGGGCATCGGGCTGTGCCGCACCGAGCACATGTTCCTCGGCGAGCGGAAGGCGCTGGTCGAGCACCTGATCCTGGCCGAGTCCGAGCGACGAGCAGGAGAAGGCGCTCTCCGAGCTGCTGCCGATGCAGCGCGACGACTTCGTGGGGATCCTCGAGGCGATGGACGGGCTGCCGGTGACGATCCGGCTGATCGACCCGCCGCTGCACGAGTTCCTGCCCGACTACACCGACCTGTCGCGTCGAGGTCGCGCTCGACGAGGAGCGCGGCGAGGTCGACGAGAAGCGGCAGACGCTGCTCGAGGCGGTGAAGCGGCTGCACGAGGAGAACCCGATGCTCGGCCTGCGCGGCGTCCGGCTCGGCATCGTGATCCCCGGCCTGTTCGCGATGCAGGCCCGGGCGATCCTGGAGGCGGCCGCGCTGCGCAAGAAGGCCGGCGGCGACCCGCACCCGGAGATCATGATCCCGCTGGTGGCGACGGTGCAGGAGCTCGAGCTGGTCCGCGCGGACATCGAGCAGGTCGTCGAGTCGATCGAGGCCGACACCGGCATCCGCCCGGACTACAAGATCGGCACGATGATCGAGCTGCCGCGCGCGGTGATGGCGGCCGGCGAGATCGCCGGGGCCGCGGAGTTCTTCTCCTTCGGCACCAACGACCTCACCCAGATGACGTGGGGCTTCTCCCGCGACGACGTCGAGGCGTCGTTCTTCGGCGCCGTACCTCGAGAAGGGCATCTTCGGGGTCTCGCCGTTCGAGTCGCTCGACACCGACGGGCGTCGGCGCGCTGGTGCGGTACGCCGTCGAGCAAGGGCCGCGCGGCCCGTCCCGACCTGCACCTCGGGGTCTGCGGCGAGCACGGCGGCGACCCGGACTCGATCCACTTCTTCGACGAGGTCGGGCTGGACTACGTGTCCTGCTCGCCGTTCCGGGTGCCGGTCGCGCGGCTCGAGGCCGGCCGGTCGTCCGCGGAGGACCGCAGCGCCGCTGACCGGGCAGGCCCGGGTCAACCCGGCACGGGGCCCGGGTCAACGGCGGGAGCGGCAGGCAGAGCAGGGCGTCGGCGTCTCCGGAGCCCGGCTCGGCCCGCTCACGGGCCATCCGGTCGGCGGTCTCCTGCAGCAGCTGGTTCACCGGCGCGGTGGTGCCGTGCAGCCGGGCGAGCAGCACGACCTCGCCGTTGAGGTAGTCGCTCTCGATCGTGCCGGTCGCCGCGCAGCAGGCTCTGCCGCGACGAGCTGCCCGCGCCGCGGGACCCGGTGACCTGCTCGTGGGTCGGTGTCAGCCCGGTCGCGCCGGGCCCGCTCGGTGTCGCCGTCCACGACCTCGATCCCGGCGAGGTCGAGCACCCGCAGGCCCTCCTCGGTGGCCAGCCGCCGCAGCTCGTCGGTGGCCTCGCCGGGCTCGAAGCACGCGTCGACGGCGTTGCCGAGGTTCATCACCAGCTTGCGGTGCTTCCAGGCCATCACCTCGCAGGTGCGGGACGCGAAGCCGGCTGTGCCGAACGCCTCCGAGAACATCCGCGCCGCGTCCGAGACGCCGGACGGGTAGCGGCCGCAGTCGAGGATGCCCGGGGAGAGGTCGGACCCGACCGAGACCACGCCGGGCTCGAGGTGGGTCGCCGGCACCACGACGTTCACGCCGACCACCTCGGAGAAGTGCCGCAGGCAGGCCCGTTCGTTGGCGACTCCGTTCTGCACGCACGCGACGGGCGTCGAGGACGGCGCCCAGGCGACCAGGTCCTCGAGCGCGGCCGCGGTCTGCTGGCTCTTCACGGCCAGCACGACGGCGCTCGGCCGGCTCCAGTCGACCTCCGCCGCCCCGCCCACCGCGGGCACGTCGACCGTGCGGGTGCCGTCGGGCAGCCGAAGCTCGAGGCCGTCCTTGCGGATGGCAGCGAGGTGCGCGCCGCGCGCGACGAGCACCACGTCGAGCCCCGCGAGCTGCATCAGGCCACCGAGACCGCCGCCGACCGCGCCGGCGCCGTACACCACGAATCGCATGGCCCCACCCTAGGCAGCCGTCGCGCGAGCGGCCGCGACGGTCAGAGGAACTCGAGCGGGTCGAACTCGTCGATCGGGATGATCCGCACCCGCGGCAGCTGCGCGGTGAAGGCGTCCACGTCGTACTCCAGGTCGATGACCTCGAGGCCGCGCTGCACCAGCGGGGCGAATCCCTGGTTGCGGAACTCGGTGAACCCGACGACGCCGAGCCGGCGGCCGTCGGCGATCGACTCCATTCCCTCGACGAAGTCGCCGTCGTTGCTGACCAGCAGCACGTCGCCCGGCCGGTCGGTGAGCGCCGCGAGGGTCCGCTGGATCGCGATGTCCACGACCTTCTCCGACGCCGTCCCGGTCAGCGGGACCGGCTTGTAGCCCATCGCGATCAGCGCCTGCACGAACGACATCGGCAGCTCGCTGTTCGCGGCCAGGAAGAACAGCCCGACGGCCTCCTGGCCCCACCGGTCGCGCGCGAACTGCAGCAGCCGGTCCCAGCGCGGGCGCTCCTCCGGGCGCGGCCGCCGCCCGAGGATGGACTGGCCCAGCGTCGCGTCGATGTTCTCGCCGTCGACGAGCACGTACGTCGTACCGCTCGACCGGTCGCGGGTGCTCATGGGAGCGACCCTACGGGCCCGCGGCGGAATCGGGTCGCGTCCGGCGCGACGGCAGGGGAGAATCGGCGCCCGTGGGACACGTCGACGTCGCCGGAGTGCGCTACGAGCTGCCGGACGGCCGGGTGCTGCTCGACGACGTCTCGTTCCGGGTCGGCGAGGGCGCCAAGGTGGCGCTGGTCGGCGCCAACGGGGCCGGCAAGACGACGCTGCTGCGGATCGTCACCGGCGACCTGGTGCCGCACGCGGGCGCGGTCACCCGCTCCGGTGGGCTCGGCGTGATGCGGCAGATGGTCGCCCACGGCCTCGAGGGCAGGACCGTGCACGACCTGCTGCTGTCGGTGTCGCCGCCGCGGGTGCGCGAGGCCGCGGCGCAGGTCGACGCCTGCGAGCTGGCGCTGATGGACGACGACAGCGAGCGGACCCAGATGCGCTACGCCGAGGCGCTCGCCGAGTGGGCCGACGCCGGCGGCTACGACATCGAGGTCGTCTGGGACGTCTGCACCATCGCCGCGCTCGGGGTGCCGTTCGAGCGGGCGAAGTACCGCGAGCTGAGCACGCTCTCCGGCGGCGAGCAGAAGCGGCTGGTGCTGGAGTTCCTGCTGCGCGGGCCGGACGAGGTGCTGCTGCTCGACGAGCCGGACAACTTCCTCGACGTGCCCGGCAAGACGTGGCTCGAGCAGCGGATCAACGAGTCGCCCAAGACGATCCTCTACGTCAGCCACGACCGCGAGCTGCTGGACAACACCGCGACCCGGGTGGTCACCGTCGAGCTCGGGGCCGCCGGCAACACCGTGTGGACGCACCCCGGCGGCTTCGCGTCGTACCACGAGGCGCGGCGCGACCGGTTCGCGCGCTTCGAGGAGCTGCGCCGTCGCTGGGACGAGGAGCACGCGAAGCTCAAGGCGCTGGTGCTGCGCTACAAGATCAAGGCGGAGTACAACGACGGGCTGGCCGCGCAGTACAAGGCCGCCCAGACCCGGCTGCGCAAGTTCGAGGAGGCCGGTCCGCCGCAGGCGATGCCGCGCGAGCAGCAGGTGAAGATGCGGCTCGAGGGCGGCCGCACCGGCAAGCGGGCGGTGGTCTGCGAGCAGCTCGAGCTCACCGGGCTGATGAAGCCGTTCGACCTCGAGGTCTGGTACGGCGAGCGGGTCGCGGTGCTCGGCTCGAACGGCTCGGGCAAGTCGCACTTCCTGCGGCTGCTGGCCGCCGGCGGCAGCGACCCCGACGTCGAGCACCGGCCGGTCTCCGAGGTGCCCGTGAAGCCGGTCGAGCACACCGGCCGCGCGCGGCTCGGCGCCCGGGTGCGGCCGGGCTGGTTCGTGCAGACCCACGAGCACCCCGAGCTGGTGGGCCGCACGCTGCTCGAGATCCTGCACCGCGGCGACGCGCACCGCGACGGGATGCCGCGGGAGCCCGCGTCGCGGGCGCTCGACCGCTACGAGCTCGCGCACGCCGCGGAGCAGCGGTTCGAGTCGCTGTCCGGCGGTCAGCAGGCGCGGTTCCAGATCCTGCTGCTGGAGCTGTCCGGGGCGACGCTGCTGCTGCTCGACGAGCCGACCGACAACCTCGACGTCGAGTCGGCCGAGGCGCTGGAGGAGGGGCTCGAGGCCTTCGACGGCACGGTGCTGGCGGTCACCCACGACCGCTGGTTCGCGCGCGGCTTCGACCGGTTCCTGGTGTACGGCGCCGACGGCTCGGTCTTCGAGCCGGACCAGCCGGTGTGGGACGAGGGCCGGGTGCAGCGGGCCCGCTGAGGCCCAGGGTCAGCGGGGCCGCGTCGCCGGCAGCACCACGGGCCGTCGCTGCTCGGGGACCCTTGGGGGCTGCGGGGCCGCCGGCGGCGTCGCCGGGGCCGGCTGCGGGGTCGGCTGGGCCGCGGCCTGCTGCCGGGCCCGGCGCAGCAGCACCAGGCGGGCGGCGCGACGACGGCGGTCACGGGTGGCACGGCGCTGCGGTGAGACGGTCATCTGCACCCAGGTGGCCAGGGGATGAGGAGTCATGCTGCTCAGGAGGTCCCGGCCGGGGCCGTGATACGCCCGGTCCGAAAATGTCTGGTCCGTCGGGTGCCGGGCCCGCGGGTGCGCTCCGTACTGTTCAGCGTGTGAACCGACCCCTGCGCCACTTCGACTGGGAGCTGCGCTCCTGCGGGTGGCACGGCCACGCGACGTACCGGCCCGACGAGCGGGAGCTCGCCGACCGGCTCAGCGTGAGCACGCCGGACGGGACGGCGTGGCGGTGCCTGCGGTGCGGGAGCTTCGCGGAGGGCGAGCCGGCCGGGTCAGGGCCTGCCGACCGGGCCCCGGTGGTGCTGCGCGGCAGCGCGCTGCGCGACGCCGCGATCCTGCGGCTGCTGGCGCTGGAGCGGTTCATCCGCGGCGTGCTGCTGGTGCTGCTGGCCTACGGCGTCTACGCCTTCAACGGGTCGCGGAACTCGCTGCGGCAGGTCTTCGACACCTACCTCCCGCTGCTGCGCCCGGTCGCGGACCGGCTCGGCTTCGACCTCGAGTCCGCCGGCCCGGTGAGGCTGATCGAGAAGGCCCTCAACGCGCAGCACTCGACGCTGCTGATGGTGGCCGGCGGCGTGCTGGCCTACGGCGTGCTGGAGCTCGTCGAGGCGGTCGGCCTGTGGCTGATGAAGCGGTGGGGCGAGTACGTCGCCGTGGTCGGCACCGGCATCTTCATCCCGCTCGAGGTCTACGAGATCGTGGAGACCGTCACCTGGGTGCGGGTCGTCGCGCTGGCCCTCAACGTGTTCGCCGTGGTGTACCTGCTCTGGACCAAGCGGCTCTTCGGCATCCGCGGCGGACGTGCGGCGTTCGAGCGGGAGCGGGAGAACGTCTCGCTGCTGGAGGTCGAGCGGGCCGCGCTGGGCGGGGGGCGCGAGCCGCGCCGCCGGGCTCAGACCGGCAGCCCCCGCTGACGCAGCTCGGCGCGCAGCGACCCGTCGGGGCGGAACAGGATGCCGTCGAGGCCGGCGGCCCGCGCCGCCGTCACGTTGTCGGCCTTGTCGTCGACGAACACGCAGCTCTCCAGCGGCAGCCCGGTGCGCTTCGCGAGGACGTCGAAGATCCGCGGGTCGGGCTTGGCCAGCGCCTCGGCCCCCGAGACCACGATGTCCTCGAAGAGCCCGAGGAACCCGAAGCGGTCGAGCGCCACCGGGAACAGCTCGTCGGACCAGTTGGTCAGCGCGAAGACGCGGACGCCGGCGGCGTGCAGGTCGCGGAGCACGTCGACGGTCGAGCCGATCTCGCCGACGAGGGACCGCTCGAAGTGCGTGCGGTAGGCGAGCACGTGGTCGCGCCAGTGCGGCACCCGCGCGACCGCGTCGCGCTCGGAGTCCTCGAACCGTCGACCGGCGTCCTGCTCGTGGTTCCAGGCACCGAAGTCGAAGTCGTCGGCGGCCAGGAAGCGGGCGGCCTCCTCGTCCCCGACGCCGGCCGCGATCGCCGGGTGCGGGTCCCAGTCGATCAGCACGTTGCCGAGGTCGAACACCACCGCCGCGGGGCGGTCGCTCACTTCCAGCGTTCGGAGGACGGCACGAACTCGAGGCGGCGCTCGCCGGTGTAGATCTGCTTCGGCCGCGCGATCTTCTGCTCCTTGTCCTGCACCAGCTCGTGCCACTGGGCCAGCCAGCCGGGGGTGCGGCCGATCGCGAAGAGCACCGTGAACATCTCGGGCGGGAAGGACAGCGCCTCGTAGATCAGCCCGCTGTAGAAGTCGACGTTCGGGTAGAGCTTGCGCTGCACGAAGTAGTCGTCCTCGAGCGCGATCTTCTCCAGCTCCATCGCGATCTCGAGCAGCGGGTTGACCCCGGTGACCTCGAAGACGTCGTCGCAGGCCTTCTTGATGATCTTCGCGCGCGGGTCGTAGTTCTTGTAGACCCGGTGCCCGAAGCCCATCAGGCGCTCCTTGCCGTTCTTCACGCCCTCGACGAACTCGGGGACCTTGTCCTTGCTGCCGATGCGCTTGAGCATCCGCAGCACCGCCTCGTTGGCGCCGCCGTGCAGCGGGCCGTAGAGCGCGGCGATGCCGGCGGCGGTCGCGGAGTAGGGGTCGACCTGGCTGGAGCCGACGGAGCGGACCGCGTTGGTGGAGCAGTTCTGCTCGTGGTCGGCGTGCAGGATGAACAGGATGTCGAGCGCCTTGACCAGCCGCTCGTCGGCCTCGAACTTCTTCTCGCTCATCCTGAACAGCATCGCGAGGAAGTTCGCGGCGTAGCTGAGCTCGTTGTCGGGGTAGACGTAGGGCTTGCCCTGCGCGTGCCGGAACGACCAGGCGCCCAGCGTCGGCATCTTCGCGATCAGCCGGACGATCTGCATGTGCCGGTTGTCGGCGTCGGCGATGTTGCGCGACTCGGGGTAGAACGTCGACAGCGCGCCGACGGAGGCCAGCAGCATCCCCATCGGGTGGGCGTCGTAGCGGAAGCCCTCCATGAAGTCGCGGACGTTCTCGTGCACGAACGTGTGGTAGGTGATCTCGTGCACCCAGGCTTCGTACTGCTCCTTGGTGGGCAGCTCGCCGTGGATCAGGAACTGGGCCTCGATCGGGTTCGCCCACGACGCGGAGGTCGGGGTGAAGCACAACTCGACCTTGTTGCGGGCGGCCCAGGTCCGCACGGCCGGGGTCTTGTTCGCCGACAAATTGTCCATGATCACGTAGATCGGTGCGCCGTCCGGGCGGGCCGCACGGATCGACTTGAGCGCCACCAGGGTGTGATCGCCGCCCTTGCGACGCCGGTTCACACCCCAGAGTTGGTCATCGCCCAGGCTGTAGCAGCCGTGGAAGTAGCGGATGCCGTGCGTGCGGTGATACGTCGCTGGCAACCGCACCGGCTTCGACTCCCGGGCCCACGCGGTGCCGTGACATGGTCGGATCGACAGCGGCCCGAACTGGTCGAACGCGAAGCACCGCATCAGGAAGTGGCTGGTTACATAGTCGATCCGGTCGAGCTTGACCTCCTTGTCCGGGTCGCGAGATTCCTTCCAGGTCCGGGTTCGCTGGAAACTGATCTCGTGCTCGCGCAGGATCTTGCGCAGTTGTTCGCGCCCGATCCGCACCCGTCGGTGGATCCAGGTCCAGGTGGGCGGCGAGTTTGCGCACGCTCCACTGGGTGAACGGAGCGCCCACAACGGTGGGTCGGGTGGTGGCCGTCGTGACGATGAACGTGATGTCCTCGTCACTGATCAGGCGGGGACGGCCTCCGCCCCACTGAGGGTCCAGAGCGGCCAGCCCCCGCTGGTTGAACGCGTGGATGACGTCGCGCACGGTGTCCTCGTCCGCAGCCACCAGCCGGGCGATCGCCGACACCGGGGTGCCCGAGGCCGAGGCCAGGATCATGGTGGCGCGGCGAACCCGGATCGGGTTTCCGCGTCCGCGGCGCACGATCTGCGTCAGTCGTTGTCCCTCGTGATAGGAGAGCCGGCGTGCTCGACTGGGTCTGCCACCTGCGCGCCGCGTCCCTTGATCTCGACCGATGTCGAGATCAAGACTGCGAGCAGCACACGCCTACTCCGGGACGTTGCTCGGCGTGTCGCCAACCCGGTGAACGTAAGTGGTCACCGCACTAGCGTTGTGGTCCACCCGGGAACCGGTGACCCTGTTCGGCGCGAGCGGCGCCTGCATGTCCGGCAGCGACGAGGTGCGGCGGATATTCCGGACGGCGGTGACGCAGATCGTCCCGTGCCGGTCCTTCGACTACGACCTGGTCGCGGCCGGCGTCGGCGGCGAGCTGGCCTACACCGTGGGATACGAGCACGCCTCGTTCGACCCGGGCCCGGTCCAGGACTACACACTGCGCGTCACCTACCTCTACCGGCGCGAGGACGGCGAGTGGAAGATCATCCACCGGCACGGCGACTACCTGCGTCAGTGGTGGGCTCCGAATGAGGGCACGACCTGCGGAGCCGAAACGCGCGACGGACGAAGCGTTGTGGGGACGGATTCCCCCGGGCAAGGACCGGCGGTCTCGCGACCGGTTGATGATCCTGGTTCTTTCCGCGACGAGGTCCTCGTGGTGGCTGAGCAGCAGTCGGACCTCCAGGAGCGGGGCCGTCGAGTCGGGCGGTGGGCAGGCCTGGCTCCCGCAAGGCCGCGCGGGCAACGGCGAGCGCGGCGGCGACGCGAGCGCCTTGCCGCGGGTTTGCGCGGGCGGGCGTGACGTCATCGGCGCGTGCCTGGCGCCTCGCGAGCGCTGCCGGTCAGCCGGTGGTGCGCCCGGTCAACTTGTCGCGAACCCGATCCATGAGCCCGACGCCGGGTCCGACCATCTTGTGGAACACCTCGCTGTTGGGTGCGTTGGGGTGCGGGCGGGTCGGGGCGATCTTCTTCGCGGTCTGCACCTGCTCGCGCATCTTCACCAGCTTGTCGTGGGGTAGGCGGGCACGCAGCTGCGGGAACTGCTCGTTCTCCTCGTCTGTGGCGTGTTGGTGCAGCTTCTCGCGCAGCTCGCTCACCAGCGGCGTAAAGCGCGGATCGTCCGCGTCGCACGCCTCGAGCTCCTTCATGGTGCGTTCGAGCTCCTTGTGCTCCTCGATGTCGTGCGCGACGGCCTGCTCGCCGGCCACGACCTGGTCAAGCCCGCAACTGACTACACCCCAGACCAGGCGCTGACACTGTGGGCACTCGTGCTTCCGGCTTCGACGAGCGCGAAGAGTCGCTGCAGCTCAGTTTCACCGAGCTTGTGGGCCACTCCTGGGCCAAAGCTGAGCGTTGTCATCCTGGGACGTCCACACCAACACCTTCGACCACCCACCGACGCTACGGCGGCCGACGGCCGGGTGGTCGACTACTTCTGCTGCGGCCATTGCGCGCTGCCCGACGGTCGTCTGCTGGTCGCCGGTGGAACCGATCAGTACGACATGGTCTTGGTCAACGGCAAGCCGCAGGATGCGGGCCACGGGTTCACGGGGCTGACCGATGCCATGGTTTTCGACCCTGCGACCGAGGCGTGGACGCGCGTGCGGTCCATGGGAACCGGCCGCTGGTATCCCACCGTGCTGATGCTCCACGACGGGCAGGTGGTCGCTACCTCGGGACTCGACGCGAACAGCACCATCGCGCAGAGCTTCGAGACGATCATCGATCCGGACACCGATGCCTGGGTGCTCGGTCGGGGGTTTGTCCTCCCGCTCTACCCCCACCTGTTCCTACTCAAGAACGGGCAGCTGATCTTCACCGGCGGCAAGATGGACACCGACGGCGTGTCCGTGCCGCTGGTCTTCGACCCGCTCCTGCCCACACCGGCCAGCGTGATCACCGGTCTCGTCGACGCCGACAAGTGCAATCAGAGCGCCAGCGTGCTGCTGCCGCCCGCGCAGGATCAACTTTTCATGATCCTCGGCGGTGGGCCGGAGGATGAGGACGGGCAACCCCGTCAGCCTGCCACCACCCGCGTGGGGATCGTCAGCCCGTTCGATGCGGCCGAGCCACGCCGGTACCGGGCCGCCGCCTCGCTGATGCACGAGCGTATGCATGTCAACGCGGTGCTGCTGCCTGATCGCACCGTGCTGGCCACCGGAGGTGGTGTCACACGCGAGGCCAGTCGAGAGGGCGGGCGGATCGACCCGAGCCGGTTCAACGAGGTCTTCGAGGCCGAGATCTACGACCCGACGAAGGACAACTGGACGCCGACGGCGTCGGCCGCCGTCGCGCGCCTCTACCACTCGGTGGCTCTACTGCTCGCTGACGGGGCGCGCCGTGACGGCGGGCGGCAACCCCGACATGGGCCGCAACGTGAATTGGCTGCCACCCCTCGACCCGTTGGAGGAGATGCGGATCGAGATCTACAGCCCGCCCTACCTCTTCCGGTTCGACGCCGCCGACCCGCGGCCGAGCATCACCGACGCCCCCACCGAGATCAGCTACGCCACGGCCTTCACCATCGCCTGTCCTCGGCCGGACCGGATCACCACGGCGTGCCTGATCCGACCTGGCCTCACCACACACTCGTTCAACGTCGAACAGCGGCTGGTCGACCTGCCGATCCAGCAGGCGCCACCCAACGGTCTGACCGCACGGCTGGATGTCGACGCCCGCGTCGCTCCACCCGGCTGGTACCTGCTGTTTGTCAGCGACGACCGCCGGATTCCCTCGATCGGGCGGTGGATTCACCTGACCTGACCCAACCGACGACGAGGACCAGGAAAAAGGTGCCCAACAACTCGGAGAACAGGCGCCGCCCCTCATAGCTGTTGTCCCAGAAATCGAACTCGCCCGTCACCGAATTCGGCTGCCCCATCGATCGCAGCGCGACATCGGCATGCCGGACAGCATCCCGCCGATCCGGCTCCGATGGCGTGGCTCGCTCCTCTGGTTGGCCGCTCATCGCGCACCCCTCCCCGGCTACACGGAACGTGAACACCCCCAGGCATCAACCCTCTGGCACGCCGGTGGCGCCTGGAGCAACATCACAGAATCGTCTCGGCGCACCGCCCTGTCATCCCCCCTCACGGGCGAGGTCCAGATCCAGAATCGGCCGGCCCGGCAAGTGATCATCGCCAGCTCTGTACCGCTGCCGCGCCCATCGGCGCGAACGCCTGGCCGCGCGGGCGCGCGCGGAGGCGGCCGCGGGCCTGCAGCGGGCGGACCCGAGGAGCAGGGCAGCGGCAAAGTCGTCACGCGATCTTGTAGGTCGTGAGCGGCCTGCTGGTGTCGCGGGCCTGATGGCGGCGCGCGGCGGCGATGTTCGCGTAGCCGGCCAGGTGTAGCCCAGTGATCACGAAGGTGCGCACAGCGGCCATGATCTGCGGCCCCTTCCTGGTCCGGACCTTGTGGGGTTCCAGAAGTCGGGCACGGTCCTGACCAGCGGTGATCGACGACGTCAGGCAGCCGAGCATGATCGCCGCCGTGTCGCTGCGGATCGGTCTGCAACTCGCCCGAAGGGTGTGGCCGGAGCCGATGACATCCTGCCGATCGCCTCTCACTCGCGATCTGCGGACGGGGGTCATCTATGGTTTGACGTCCGCGCCCGTTGCGCGTCTCCTCGGGCTGGCGGGCGCCGGCGCGGGCTTGGTTCGTGGTCCCTGGGAGCGCCTGGGCTCGGGAGATCGCGTTGGCGCTCAAAGCGGCCGGGCAGAGAGTGCGGATATGGACGAGGCGCATCGATGAGCAGGCAGCGTCACGCGAGGCAGGACTGGAGACGGCAATGCCCGCCTGGGGATCGACCCGGTCAGCCTCGAGGCGGCGCTCGAGGAGATCACGGACGTGCTGCTGGTGACGGACAGCGACTACTTCAACGCGCGCTCGCTGCCGTCGAGCTGCACCAGGAACTCGGGCACGACCACGTCTACCGGCTGCCCGCCAGAGAAGAGCTGCTCGACCTCGTGCCCGAACAGGCCCGGGGCGGCATTCTCTTCGGTGAAGGGTTCACTTTCGGCGAACTCACGCGCCGGTTCGATTCAGGTGCGCAGCTCGTCACGGTATCGCGTGCGAGCGACGGTGTGACGCCGCTGTTCATCCTCCACGGCGACCGGCTCACGGTCGTAACGGTCGAGGGCGGCGCCGAGCCCGCGGAGGGTGACACCACCATCGGTCTGGGCGCCCATCACCAGAATCAGGCGAGGCGCAGCTAGCCTCGCTGCCGAGGGTTCCGGGCAGTCACGCTCGTTGACATGACGGCGCAAGAGTTCCCCGAGGCCGAGAAGCTGCTGGGCAACGCTCCGCCGGGCGTTGCACCGCGCGGACGCGAAGGCCGCCGAGCTGGCTGCCGCGCACGCGCGGGATCCGGCGGCCGGGCGGCGGGGGCTGGCTGCGCTCTGACCGTAATCGGCCTGCGGCTAACGCGGGAGTCCGAGTGCTACCCATTGCGCGCTGTCCACGTCCCTTGTCGTGCGCGGGGGAGTTGTCGAAGGGGAACCCCGCTCTGGCCCGGTCCACCGCCGGCCGAATTCGCCATGTAGCGGCCGACCAGGTTGAAAGCGTGGATAATGCGACCCGAGCTGGGACCGTGCGACATCATTGTTTGAGGAGCGACATGAGGAACCGAGAGGCGATCCGCGAGTACGCGACCGGGTCCCTGTGGGTGTTGCCCGGCGTTAGCGCTGCGCTGGCGTTGGTTGTCGGTTTCATCCTGTCCCACATCCCTATCGGTCCGGGGTCGCCGTTGGCGTTCCAAGGCACCGCGGATGATGCGCGCACTCTGCTGGGCAACGTGACCGTTACCGTTGTGACCGTGATCGCATTGGTGCTGGGCCTGACGGTGGTTGCGCTGCAACTGGCGTCGACACAGTTTTCTCCGCGATTGCTACGGACCTTCCTGCGGGATCGACCGACACAGGTCGCGCTCAGCACTTTCGTCGCGACCTTCGTATATTCCGCGGCCGGTCTGTACACCGTGGGGGTAATCTCCGACAGGGCGTACCGAGGAATTTCCACGGCTGGCGGTCAGCGGGGCGTTCGCGTTGATGTTCGCCAGCTTCGTCATGGTGGTGTACTTCGCGGACCACCTCGCACACTCCATCCAGATCGACGCGATCGGCAAACGGGTTGAACTGGACACTCTGGCCGTGGTAAATGGGCGGCTCGGCAGTGTCGAAGACACCGTATCCACCCCACCCGAATGGGCGGTGCCGCTGCTTGCCCAGGCGTCAGGGTACGTGCAGTCCGCACATCCGGAGCTGCTGTTGCCGCTGGCCAGCCAACACGGTGTGCATATCCGACTTCGGGTCTGGGTCGGGGACCACGTCGTGTCCGGAACCGTACTCGCGTGGATGTGGACCCCCGGCCGGGACGAGCCCGCCCCCGACCCGGTCGCGTTCCAGAACGCCCTGGCTCGCGCGGTGCAGGTTGGATTCGAGCGCACAACACAACAAGACGCCGCGCTCGGCATTCGCCAACTCGTCGACATGGCCTGCAAGGCATTGTCACCGGCCGTGAACGATCCCTACACGGCGGTCCAGATGATCGACCATCTCACGGTGATCTTCGTCGCCCTCGCCGTTCGCCCGCTCGGTGACGACGTGGCCGTGGACCCAACCGGCAGGGGGGCAGTCAGCGTCCCCGGGCGACGGTTCGGCGACTATCTAGCAATGATGTGCGGACTCATCCGCCGTTACGGCTGTGCTGAACCCACCGTGTCGCTGGCACTGCTGGGGCTGCTGCACAATTGCAGCGCCATGGTGGCCGACGACCCGCCTCGATGGGCCGCGGTCGGCGAGCAGGCCGACCTCATCGTGGCGGACGCTATCCGAGAGATCAAGCAATCCGCCGACCTGGTGCCCGTCGTCACTGCCGCGGCCGCTCTGCAGCGGCGGGTAGCACGACATCTCCCGAGCGGTTTTGAAATCCCCCTGGCGAACGCAGAGATCAAATAGGTCATCGAGCGCAGCCGGCGACGACCCGGCGCGATCTCGGACCGTCAGCCTTCGACGCCGGGCCTACGCATTCGATGGAGTGTCTTCGTGTTCGAGGTCACCTGGATCGGCCGGCCTTCACCCAAGCGCGCCGTAGGGCGTCATGGGCTCGGCACGCTAGTGTGATCTTTGACGGGTGTTCGCGGGTCCCGCGGTTGCGTAGGGTGATCGAACAAGGTTTGTCCGTGGGTGCAGGCCCGCGCCAGGCGGGCTGGCCTGCCTCGGGTGTTCAATCTGCTATGCCACGGCTCCGACGGCCACGGTGAGGCAGTCAAGCGACCATGGACCAACCTGTGGTCGAACGTCTTCGATCCTCGAAGCGATCGGTCGCCGCCGAGCAGCACAGAGACTGGACACTGTGGATGGAACGGCAGATCACCACTACGAACCATGTCCTGGTGAACGCCTCCGCCTGCCGCAGCATGGCGGCAGGACCGACCCCGTACCAGCGTCACCAGTCGACACCGCCTCAACAGCCGCGGAGGCCGCGCAGGCCGGAATGGCAAGCGCACGAGGCCCTCGACGGGCTGAAAGGAATGTGTCGCCATGTTCCATGCCGTTGTCGAACGGTGTGCCCTTCAGTGTCTTGATCGTGATCGTGGTGGGTCTGGTCGTCGGGGTGACACTTCTCGGTGTTTGGCTGGTACGCCGCGCGG
>CAVPRA010000018.1:0-20085 GCA_963707685.1 uncultured Actinomycetota bacterium | reverse complement strand
ACGTCGCCGAGGGGCGCGCGCCGGTGCTGCGCTTCCGGATGCCCGACACCGCGCTGACGTTCACCGACCTGGTCCGCGGCGAGATCACCTTCCAGCCCGAGAACGTGCCGGACTTCGTGCTGGTGCGCGGCAACGGCCACCCGCTGTACACGCTGGTGAACCCCGTCGACGACGCGCTGATGGAGATCACCCACGTGCTCCGCGGCGAGGACCTGCTCTCCTCCACGCCCCGCCAGCTCGCGTTGTACGACGCCCTCGCGGAGATCGGCGTCGGCAACGGCCGCACGCCGCAGTTCGGGCACCTGCCCTACGTCATGGGCCAGGGCAACAAGAAGCTGTCCAAGCGGGACCCCGAGTCCAACCTGCTCGGCTACCGCGAGCGCGGCTTCCTCGCCGAGGGTCTGCTGAACTACCTGGCACTGCTGGGCTGGGCGATCGCGGAGGACCGCGACGTGTTCTCGATGGCCGAGATGGTCGAGGCGTTCCGGCTCGAGCGGGTGAACCCCAACCCGGCGCGCTTCGACCTGAAGAAGTGCGAGGCGATCAACGCCGCCCACCTGCGGCTGCTCGACGTCGAGGACCTGACCGACCGCATGGTGCCCTACCTGCAGGCCGCGGAGGTGCTCCCCGTCCCCGTCGACGACGCGCAGCGGTCGCTGCTCGCGCAGGCGGCGCCGCTCGTGCACGAGCGGATGACCACGCTGGGGGAGTGCGTCGAGATGCTGGGCTTCCTGTTCGTCGACGAGGCGTCGTTCGAGCGCGACCCGGCCGACGTCGAGAAGCTGCTCGGCGACGACGGCCGCGCGGTGGTGAAGGCGGCCACCGACGCGCTCGCCGCGCTGCCGGAGTGGACTACCGCCGGCATCGAGGAGACGCTGCGCGCCGCGCTCGTCGACGGGCTCGGCCTCAAGCCGCGCAACGCGTTCGGGCCGGTGCGGGTTGCGATCACCGGACGGCGGGTATCACCCCCGCTGTTCGAGTCGATGGAGCTGCTGGGGCGCGACCGCTCGCTGGCGAGGCTCCGCAGCGCGCAGGATGGGTAGGCAGCGATGAGCGTGCAGCGACCGGGGGACGGCGGCGGCAGCGGCTGGCCCGTGCCGACGTCCGCGCAGCTCGCGTTCCCGCACGACCGGCCGCGGCCGTACCACCTGATGCTGCGCACCTGGAGCTACGCCTGGTGGAAGCCGGTGCTGGGTGTCGTGCTGGGCGTGGTCTGGTTCCTCCTCGGGGCCGCGCTGGTCTACGCGATCACCGCCGCCGTCTACTCGGTCTTCGAGCCCGGCCCCTGGGTGCACGACTTCACCTCGTCGTTCGACGTCAAGGGCAACGTCTCGCCGAAGGTGCTGCTCGGCACCAACCTCGCGCTCGGGTCGCTCATCCCCGCGACCTGGTTCCTGATCCGCTACGTCCACCGGATGCGTCCGCGGTGGCTGGCCTCGGTCCTCCCGAGGATGCGGTGGACCTTCCTGTTCGCGTGCCTGGGGCTGGCGGTGATCGCGCTCTTCGTGCAGATCTTCGTGGCGGCGGCCCTGCCGTCCTCCGGGTCCGGTGACACCAGCCTCAGCGGCTCGCTGAACACCTTCACCACGGCCACCGCCATCAGTGCCGTCGTCGTGCTGCTCACCACCCCGCTGCAGGCCGCGGGGGAGGAGTACCTCTTCCGTGGCTACCTGCTGATGGCGGTCGGCTCGCTGTTCTCGAGCAAGTGGGTCGCGATCGTGGTCACCGCCGTCATCTTCGCCCTCGCGCACGGCAGCCAGAACGTCCCGCTGTTCTTCGACCGGCTGGCGTTCGGGCTGATCGCGGCCTGGCTGGTCACCCACACCGGCGGCATCGAGGCCGGCATCGCCTTGCACGTGCTGAACAACTTCCTGGCGTTCGGGCTGGCGCTGGCCTACGGCGACCTCACCGCGACGCTGAACGTCAGCGAGTCGAGCTGGTGGCAGATCCCGGTGACCGTCGCGCAGTCGGTCGTCTACACCGGCCTCGTCGTCCTGGTGGCCCGGTGGATGGGGCTGCGCAACACCACCGCGCCGCCGCACGACGAGCCCGAGCAGAGCACCGGACCGGCGGTCGCGACCGCCTGACGTGAGGCCTCTCACGTCGCCGCTTGCGGGGGTTCGTGCGGTTTTGGTGGCGAGCAGGCCGACGTGTATTCTCGTCCGGGCTTCGCAAGGAGTCACACCCATGGGGTATGGGGTAATTGGCAGCCCGACTGGTTCTGGTCCAGTTAGTCTAGGTTCGAGTCCTAGTACCCCAGCGAACGCCTGATGAGCTCGTCGCAGGTGTTGAGCTGCAGTCTCGATTGGACGCCCGTCTCCGGCCTTGGCTAGAGTCGCGTCCGCCTCGCCCCCGTTGTGTAGTGGCCTAGCACGCCGCCCTCTCAAGGCGGTAGCGCCGGTTCGAATCCGGTCGGGGGTACCACCCAGCACTACCGGCGGCCCGGACCTCGCGCGAGGTCCGGGCCGTCGTGGTTTCGCCTAGGCTGGGGCCTCGTCACGTGTCGAACCAGTCACCTGCGAGGAAGCCATGGCCTACGCCGTTCTCACCGAGTCGGATCTTCTCGAAAGGGCCGAGGGAGGCGAGTCGTACGCCGACCGGCTGGCCGCCGCCCTCACCGCGATGGAGGAGGAGGGCTTCGTCCTGGCCGGTGTCGACCGCCCGCAGACCGGGGACGCGCACTACGTGTTCCACGGCGAGCGGGACGTCGCCCGCCGGCTCAACAACATCCGGTAGCCGCCCCGGGTGGTGGTGTCCGAATCCCGCCAGCAGGTGTCGGTGGCGTCGGGCAGGATCGGGGCATGGACATCGAGGACACCGAGGCCTGCTACCGAGCGGTGAAGAGCCGTGACCGGCGGTTCGACGGCGTCTTCTACACCGGTGTCACCTCGACGGGCATCTACTGCCGTCCGTCGTGCCCGGCGCTCACGCCGGCCAAGAAGAACGTCACCTTCCACCGGTCCGCCGCGGCCGCGCAGGCCGCCGGCTTCCGGGCCTGCAAGCGCTGCCTGCCCGACGCGACGCCGGGCTCCCCGGACTGGGACGTCGCCGCCGACGTCGCGGGCCGCGCGATGCGGCTGATCTGTGACGGGCTCGTGGAGCGCGAGGGGGTCGAGGGGCTGGCCGGTCGGGTCGGCTACACCCCGCGGCACCTGCAGCGGCTGCTGGTCTCCGAGCTGGGCGCCGGCCCGCTGGCGCTGGCCCGGGCGCGCCGCGCCCACAACGCCCGCGTGCTGATCGAGACGACGCCGATGCCGTTCGCCGACGTCGCCTTCGCGGCCGGCTTCGCCAGCGTCCGGCAGTTCAACGACACGGTCCGGGAGGTCTACGCCACCACCCCGACGCAGCTGCGGTCCACGCGGGGGCGCCGGGCCGGTGCGACGACGCGGCCGCAGGACGGTGCGGGGGACAGCCGGGTCCGGGTCGAGCTGCGGCTGCCGGTCCGGGCGCCGTACGCGGGGGGCGAGCTGCTGCGCTTCCTGGCCGCGCACCTGGTGCCGGGGGTCGAGAGCAGCGGTCCCGACTGGTACGCCCGCACCCTCGCGCTGCCGCACGGCCCCGGCCGCGTCCGGCTGACGTTCCCGGACGCCGCCTCGGGCGAGCCCACCCACGTGGGCTGCACGCTCGAGGTCGGCGACCTGCGTGACGTCGGCGCCGCCGTCGAGCGCTCCCGCCGGCTGCTCGACGCCGACGCGGACCCCGTGGCGGTGGACGACGAGCTCGCCGCGGACCCGTGGATGGCCGCCCTGGTGCGACGACGCCCGGGGCTCCGGGTGCCCGGCAGCGTCGACGGCGACGAGATCGCGGTCCGGGCGGTGCTCGGCCAGCAGATCTCGCTGGCGGGGGCGGTCTCGCTCGGCGGCAAGCTGGTGCAGCGCTACGGCGAGCCGGTGGGCGAGGGCCCCGACCGGCTCTTCCCCGCGGCCGCCACGCTCGCCGAGGTCGACCCGGAGACGCTGCCGATGCCGCGCGCCCGCGGGCGGGCCCTGGTGGGACTGTGCCGGGCGCTGGCCGACGGCGACGTGCGGCTCGACCGCGGCGCCGACCGCGCCGAGGTGCGGGCGTCGCTGCTGGCGCTGCCCGGCATCGGACCGTGGACCGCCGACTACGTCGCGATGCGGGCGCTCGGCGACCCCGACGTGTTCCTGCCCACCGACATCGGGGTGCGCCGCGCGCTGACCGGGCTGGGCCGCGACCCGGGCGAGGTCGCGGTGCTGAGCCCGCGCTGGCGGCCCTGGCGCTCCTACGCCCTGATGCAGCTGTGGTCGACCCTCGACCTGCCCGCCGTCCGCACCTCACCGCACGACCAGAAGGAGACCTGACATGTGGACCACCCTCGAGTCACCGGCCGGGACCGTCCGGGTCGTCGCGCGCGGCGGCGCCGTCACCGCGGTCGAGTTCATCGACGTCAGCACCGAGGGCGCGAGCCCGCGGGCCTCGGTGCGGTTCGCCGCCGCCCGGTCGGAGGGCCGGCCGATGGGGGACCGTCGCGACGACGACCCGCTGCTGGTCGAGGCGAGCCGGCAGCTCACGGCGTACTTCGCCCGGGAGCTGAAGGAGTTCGACCTGCCGCTCGACCCCGGCGGCACCGCGTTCCAGCAGCGGGTGTGGCAGCAGCTGCAGCTGATCGGCTACGGCGAGACCGCGTCGTACGGCGAGATCGCCGCCCGGCTCGGCATGAACCGCGGCGCCTCGCGCGCGGTCGGCGCCGCCAACGGCCGCAACCCGATCGGCATCGTGATCCCGTGCCACCGGGTGGTCGGCACCACCGGCTCGCTCAGCGGCTACGCCGGCGGCGTCGAGCGCAAGCAGCTGCTGCTCGAGCTCGAGCAGGACGCGCTGTTCTGACGCTGGGCCGGTGCCGGTTTACCAGGGGACCCTGGTAAACCGGCACACCCCTGCCGTTGCAACGTCAGGGGTGTGCCAGTTCTGTCAGGGGTGCTGTGACGAGGGCGCTACTCGGCCGCGCGGCGCAGCGACTCGGAGAGCCGCTCGGCCGCCGCGAGGACGGCCGGCGCGTGCATCCGGCCGGGCTGACGGGAGAGCCGCTCGAGCGGGCCGGAGACCGACACCGCGGCGATGATCTTGCCGGAGGGGGAGCGGATCGGCGCGGACACGGACGCCACGCCCTGCTCGCGTTCGCCGACGGACTGCGCCCAGCCGCGGCGCCGGATCCCGGCGAGCGCGGTCGCCGAGAAGGCGGCGTTCTGCAGCCCCCGGTGCATCCGCTCCGGGTCCTCCCAGGCCAGCAGGATCTGGGCGGCCGAGCCGGCCCGCATCGTCAGCTGGGAGCCGACCGGGATGGTGTCGCGCAGGCCGGAGGGCCGCTCGGCGGCGGCCACGCAGACGCGGTAGTCGCCCTGCCGGCGCCACATCTGCGCGGACTCGCCGGTGATGTCGCGCAGCCGGGCCAGCACCGGCCCGGCGGCGGCCAGCAGCCGGTCCTCGCCGGCCGCGGCCGACAGCTCCGAGAGCCGGGGCCCGAGCACGAAGCGGCCCTGCATGTCGCGGGCCACGAGCCGGTGGTGCTCGAGCGCGACGGCCAGCCGGTGGGCGGTCGGTCGGGCGAGGCCGGTGCCCGCGACGAGACCAGCGAGGGTGGCCGGTCCGGCCTCGAGCGCCGAGAGCACGAGGGCGGCTTTGTCGAGCACCCCGACTCCGCTAGAGTTGTCCATACTCTGATAATGCCGTCTCACAATATGGATTGCAAGTCGATCCGGCGAGGTCCGGAGGGCCAACCTGAGAGGCACGTGACCGGGCCCGGACGGGCCTCGGCGCAGAGCAGGAAACCGACGCAGCGGACGAGCGGGACGGAGACGTCATGGGCAGGACCCTGAGCGAGAAGGTGTGGGACGAGCACGTCGTCCGGAGCGCACCAGGAGAGCCGGACCTGCTCTACATCGACCTCCACCTGATCCACGAGGTGACCTCACCGCAGGCCTTCGACGGGCTGCGGCTGGCCGGCCGCGAGGTACGGCGTCCCGACCTGACGCTGGCCACCGAGGACCACAACGTCCCCACCGTCGACTGGGACAAGCCGATCGCCGACCCGGTCTCGCGCACCCAGGTCGAGACGCTGCGCCGCAACGCCGAGGAGTTCGGGGTGCGGCTGCACCCGCTCGGTGACGTGGAGCAGGGGATCGTGCACATCATCGGCCCGCAGCTCGGGCTCACCCAGCCCGGCATGACGATCGTGTGCGGCGACTCGCACACCTCGACGCACGGCGCCTTCGGGGCGATCGCGTTCGGCATCGGCACCAGCGAGGTCGAGCACGTGCTCGCGACCCAGACGCTGATGCAGGCACGGCCGCGGACCATGGCGGTGACCGTCAACGGCTCGCTGCCGGACGGCGTCACCGCCAAGGACCTGGTGCTCACGCTGATCGCGCACACCGGCACCGGCGGCGGCCAGGGCTACATCGTGGAGTACCGCGGCCAGGCCATCGAGGAGCTCTCGATGGAGGCCCGCATGACGATCTGCAACATGTCGATCGAGTGGGGCGCCAAGGCCGGCCTGATCGCGCCCGACCAGACCACGTTCGACTACGTGCAGGGCCGCGCCGAGGCGCCGACCGGCGACGACTGGGACGCCGCCGTCGAGCACTGGAAGAGCCTGGTCACCGACGACGACGCCACGTTCGACGACGAGATCGTGCTCGACGCGTCGACCATGACTCCGTTCGTGACGTGGGGGACCAACCCGGGTCAGGGCGTGCAGCTCGGCGCCGTCGTGCCCAGCCCGAAGGACTTCGAGGACGAGGGCGACCAGGTCGCGGCCGAGAAGGCGCTGGAGTACATGGCGCTCGAGGCCGGCACCCCGATGCGCGAGGTCAAGGTCGACACCGTGTTCGTCGGCTCCTGCACCAACGGCCGCATCGAGGACCTGCGCGCCGCCGCCGAGGTCATCAAGGGCCGCACGGTCGCCGACGACACGAGGCTGCTCGTCGTGCCCGGCTCCTTCCGGGTGCGGCTGCAGGCCGAGGACGAAGGCCTCGACGTGGTGTTCAAGGAGGCCGGCGGCGAGTGGCGCGGGGCGGGCTGCTCGATGTGCCTGGGCATGAACCCCGACCAGCTCGAGCCCGGCGAGCGCAGCGCGTCGACGTCCAACCGCAACTTCGAGGGACGGCAGGGCAAGGGCGGTCGCACGCACCTCGTCTCGCCGCTCGTCGCCGCCGCCACCGCGGTCACCGGCACCCTCGCGTCGCCCGCGGACCTGCCGCCGCTGAGCCCGTCGACCGGCTCAGGAACCGAGAGGGACTGACGATGGAGAAGTTCACCCAGCACACCGGCACCGGGCTGCCGCTGCGCCGCAGCAACGTCGACACCGACCAGATCATCCCCGCGGTGTACCTCAAGCGCGTCACCCGCACCGGCTTCGAGGACGGGCTGTTCGCGGCCTGGCGCAACGACCCGCAGTTCGTCATCAACCGTCCCGAGTACGACGGCGCGACGGTGCTCGTCGCCGGTCCCGACTTCGGCACCGGGTCGTCGCGCGAGCACGCCGTGTGGGCGTTGCTGGACTACGGCTTCAAGGTCGTGCTGTCGAGCCGGTTCGCCGACATCTTCCGCGGCAACTCCGGCAAGTCCGGGCTGCTCGCCGCGCAGGTGACGCAGGACGTCGTCGAGCAGCTGTGGAAGCTGATCGAGACCGAACCGAGCACCCAGATCGTCGTGGACCTGCAGGAGCGCACCGTGCAGGCCGGTGCGCTGACCGCGCCGTTCCAGATCGACGACTACACGCGGTGGCGGCTGCTGGAGGGCCTCGACGACATCGGCATCACGCTGTCGCACGAGGACGACGTGGCGACGTACGAAGCGGGACGGCCGGCCTGGAAGCCCGCCACGCTCTGACGACGAGGTGCTCGTAGCGCCGTTTTCCCAGATGTACAAGGGAAAAACGCGTGTGGTCGTTGTGACGGGGTCCACTTTTCCCTAGCGTGCCGAGGAGTAGTCGGGCAATGGCTCGACCATGAGACGTTCACGAAAGGGAAGCTTGTGAACAAGAGTCAGCTGATCGACACCCTGGCCGACCGCTTCGAAGGCAACCGGAAGCAGGCCGCGCACGCGCTCGAGTCCGTGATCGACACGATCACCCGCGAGGTCGCGAAGGGCGAGAAGGTCGCCATCACCGGCTTCGGCTCCTTCGAGAAGCGGATCCGCGACGCCCGCTGGGTGCGCAACCCCCGCACTGGCGAGCGCATCAAGGCCAAGAAGACCGCCATCCCGAAGTTCAGCGCGGGCGCCGACCTCAAGGCCGTCGTGTCCGGCGCGAAGAAGCTGCCCAAGCTGACCCTCAACGCGGCGCAGAAGGCGACCGGCACCGCGAAGAAGTCCGCGCCCGCGAAGAAGGCGTCGACGGCGACGAAGACCGCGGCCAAGAAGTCGGCACCCGCGAAGAAGACGGCGGCCAAGAAGACCACCGGGGCCAAGAAGACGGCTGCGAAGAAGTCGGCACCGGCGAAGAAGACCGCGACGAAGACCACCAGCGCCGCCAAGAAGACCGCGACGAAGAAGTCGGCGCCGGCGAAGAAGACCGCGAGCAAGACGACGAGCGCCGCCAAGAAGGCGCCGGCGAAGAAGACCGCCAAGAAGGCCTGACACCAGCAGACGCAGGGCCCGCACCGGACGCCGGTGCGGGCCCTTCGTCGTGCCAGGGCTCAGCCCACGGTGAGCAGCCGCACCCGCGTCACCCGATCGGCGGCGTCGACGTCGAGCCGCACCCGTTGCCCGGGCCGCAGCAGTCGTACGGCGGTCGCGACCGCGTCGGCCTCGAAGCCGACCCGGCGCCCGTCGTCGAGGAGGACGGCGCCGCTGCGGGTGCTCGCGTCGAACGAGGAGACGGTGGCCTGCACGCCTCGAGCCTAGGACGTCGGCCTGCGGTGCAACGCCGTCGCGACCAGCGAGGTGCGCGGGCCGACGCCCAGCGCCAGCGCCTCGTCGAGGTCGGCCGGGTCGTCGACGTCGCGCCGGACGGTGGGCACGTCCACCCCGTCGACCTCGTGCGCACCCGCCGCGAGGTGCTGGACCCGGGAGCCGGGCCCGAACGACGGCCGGAACGCGTCGAGGTCCGGTGCGGCGACGACGGTCGTGCCGACGCCCTCGCGGTCGGTGACGAACGACATGCCACCGGGCGACGCCGCCCCCAGCGCCGACGCCAGCTCGGCCGCGCGCAGCGCGGGCAGGTCCGCGCAGACCACCGCGAGCCGCAGCCCGGGGTCGCGGCGGTTCATCTCCGCCGCGGCCTGCACCAGCGTGCCGTTGAGGTCGCTGGTCCCGTCGGGGATCACGTCGGCGCCGAGGTCGCTCATCGTCCGGGCCAGCACGTGGTCGTCGGTCACCACCAGCGCCCGGTCCACCACCTCGCACGACAGCACGGCCGCGACGGTGTCCGCGGCGAAGGCGGCCGCCAGGTCCCGTCGGGCGTCGTCGCCGAGCGGGGCGAGCCGGCTCTTCGCGATCGCGGGCGGCTTGACCGGCACCAGCACGGCGTACCGGGCGGGGACGGGACCGTCGGCGGGAGAGCTCATCGGGAGAATCCTGCCAGGTGGCCGGCAGCCACGACGGCGGGCGTCCGCGGTGGGAGCAGCCCGATGCGGCATGCTGTGCGGCGGTAACCTCCGGGTGACGGCGCGTGGTGGCGCCGGGACCCGCACGGCGGACGAGACGAGGATCGGTGGCGAACCCACGCAGGCTGCGGCAGCCCAAGGGCTGGGCGTTCGGTCTCTGCGTCGCGATCGTCGAACCGCTGCTGCTGGCGCTGACGAAGCGCCGCTGGCGGGGCGGGGAGAACATCCCGGATACCGGCGGCTGCGTGCTGGCGGTGAACCACATCTCCCACCTCGACCCGCTCACCTGCGCGCACTTCGTGTACGGCTACGGCCGCATCGTGCGGTTCCTGGCCAAGGCCGAGCTGTTCGACATCCCGGTGCTCGGCCGGATCGTGCGCAGCGCCAAGCAGATCCCGGTCTACCGGCTGACCACCGACGCGTCGCTGTCGTTCACCGCGGCGGTCTCGGCGGTGGAGGACGGTGAGTGCGTCATCGTCTACCCCGAGGGCACCATCACGCGGCAGCCCGAGCTGTGGCCGATGACCGGCAAGACCGGTGCCGCCCGGATCGCGCTCGCCTCCGGCGTGCCGGTGATCCCGGTCGCCCAGTGGGGCGCGCACCGGATCCTCGCGCCGTACGCCAAGCGGCCGCACCTGTTCCCGCGCCGGACGATCGCGATGACCGCCGGCACCCCGACCGACCTCGACGACCTGCGGGGGCAGCCGCTGACCCCCGAGGTGCTCAAGCAGGCGACCGACCGGATCATGGACGACGTGACGCGGCTGCTCGAGGAGATCCGCGGCGAGCAGGCCCCGGCCGAGCGCTTCGACCCCCGCGTCGCGGGAGTGCGGGAGATCGGCAACCCCCAGGCACGACGTACCGCCCGCGACAGGAGACACAGATGACCAAGGTGGCCGTATTCGGAGCAGGCTCCTGGGGGACCGCCTTCTCCGTCGTGCTCGCCGACGCCGGCAACGACGTCACTATGTGGGGCCGGCGCGAGGAGCTGTGCGCCACGATCAACGAGAAGCGGGAGAACACCGACTACCTCCCCGGCATCGACCTGCCCGACGCCGTCGACGCGACCCACGACCCGGAGCGGGCGGTGCACGGCGCCGAGGTCGTGGTGCTCGCGGTGCCGTCGCAGACGCTGCGCCAGAACCTCACCGAGTGGAGCGACGTCATCCCGCGCGACGCGCTGCTGGTCTCGCTGATGAAGGGCGTGGAGCTCGGTTCGCTGAAGCGGATGAGCGAGGTCATCGCCGAGGTGACCGGGGCCGGCCCGGAGCGGATCGGGGTGGTCAGCGGCCCCAACCTGGCCAAGGAGATCGCCAGCCGGGAGCCCGCCGCGAGCGTGGTGGCCTGCACCGACGAGGAGGCCGTGAAGCGGCTGCGGGCGCTGTGCCACTCGGCGACGTTCCGGCCGTACTCCAGCACCGACGTGATCGGCTGCGAGCTGGGCGGTGCCTACAAGAACGTCATCGCGCTGTCCGTCGGGATGGCGGTCGGGCTCGGCTTCGGCGACAACACCACCGCGTCCGTGATCACCCGCGGCCTCGCCGAGATCGCCCGGCTCGCGACCAGGCTCGGCGCCGACGCCATGACCCTGATGGGGCTGGCCGGGCTGGGCGACCTCGTCGCGTCGTGCTCGTCGCCGCTGTCGCGCAACCGCACCTTCGGCGAGAAGCTCGGCCAGGGGATGACCACCGAGGAGATCACCTCCTCGACCCGGCAGATCGCCGAGGGCGTGAAGTCCTGCTCCTCGCTGCTCGGCCTCGCGCAGCAGGCCGACGTGTACGCCCCGATCGTCGAGGCCGTGCACGCCGTCGTCGAGAACGAGATGACCGCCGCCGACATGCTCACCGCGCTGATCTCCAAGGAGACCAAGCACGAGCGCGACTGACCCATCCGCGCCCGCATCCGCCGACCCGTCACCTACTTGGCGGTCTGGGCGGCGTGTTGCGCAGTTGGTGACGGGTGGGCGAGGCGAGTGGGTGGCGCGGCGCGACGTGGGCCGGTGTGGCGCCTCGATCAGCACGCCCACGCCGTACGGCGTCCAGCGCACGCACGCCGGCCGGGCGACCCGTCACTGACTGAGCCGACACGCGGTCAACCTGCCAAGTAGGTGACGGGTCGGCGGACTGGGGCCCGGGTCTCAGAGGGTGAGGTCGTCCAGGGCGCCGGCGAGGTCGCTCCAGAGGTCGTCGACGTCCTCGATGCCGACCGACATCCGGACCAGGCCGTCCGGGATGGTGGCCGGCTCGGTCTTCCACCGACGCCGGCGCTCGAAGGTGGACTCGACGCCGCCGAGGCTGGTGGCGTGCACCCACAGCGACGTCTTGCGGGTGAGCAGGTCGGCGGCGAGCGCGCCCTCGGCGAGCACCACCGCGACGATGGCGCCGAAGCCGGGGTAGCGGACCTCGGCCACCGCGGGGTGGCCCTTGAGGCGGCGCACCAGCTCCTGGGCGTTGGCCTGCGCCCGCTCGAGGCGCACGTGCAGCGTCCGGAGCCCGCGCAGCGCCAGCCAGGTCTCGAACGTGCCGGGGATGGCGCCGATCATGTCGCGCCGCTTCTTCAGCACGTCGTGGAGCTGCTCGTCCTGGGTGACCACCGCCCCCAGCACGACGTCGCTGTGCCCGGCGATGAACTTGGTCGCCGAGTGCACGACGAGGTCGGCGTCGAGCGACAGCGGCTGCTGCAGCAGCGGGGTCGCGAACGTGTTGTCGACCACCACGTAGGCGCCCGCCTCGTGAGCGGCCGCCACGATCGGCGGCAGGTCTGCGACCTCGAGCGCGGGGTTGGTCGGCGACTCCAGCCACACCAGGGCGGCGTCCTCGCAGGCCTTCACCACCGCCGCGGTGTCGGTGATGTCGACCAGCTCGGCGGTGATCCGGCCGCGCGCCTCCAGGTCGGCGACCTGCCCGATGCTGCCGAGGTAGGCGTGCCGCGGCGCGACCACCTTGGCGCCCTGACCCACCAGGTCGAGGATCGTCGCGACCACGGCGAGCCCCGACGAGAACGCCAGCGCCCGGCCGCCCTCGAGGTCGCCGAGCGCCTGCTCGAAGGCCGCCCAGGTCGGGTTGCCGTAGCGGCCGTACTCCACCGACCCGCCGGCGACGTACGTCGAGGCCATCGTCAGCGGCTCGTTGAGCGGGTTGTCCGGCTGGTGCGGCGGCCGGCCGGAGGTCACCGCGACGGTGGCGGGACGGTACGGCGGGCGGCTGGGGGTCTGCTCGGAGGACATGTCACCAGCCTAGGTACGACGTACCGGGGACGGCCCGTCGGGACCGGTAGGGTCGGGCCACCATGAGCGAGCACGAGCAGGACGACGCCGTCCGCACCCGGAAGCCGCGCGTCGCCGTCGTGTTCGGCGGCCGCTCCAGCGAGCACGCGATCTCGTGCGCGACGGCCGGCAGCGTGCTACGTGCCATCGACCCCGAGCGGTACGACGTGGTGCCGGTCGGCATCACCCGGGAGGGCCGCTGGGTCCTCGAGTCCGACGACCCGGACCGGCTCGCGATCACCTCGCGGGACCGGCTGCCCGAGGTGGACCCGTCCCGCGCCACGGTCGCGCTGGCCCAGCAGGACAGCCACAGTGAGATCGTGGTCCACGAGCCGAGCGCGGTGCCCCGCACCCTCGGCGAGGTCGACGCCGTCTTCCCGTTGCTGCACGGGCCGTTCGGCGAGGACGGCACCCTGCAGGGGCTGCTGGAGATGGCCGGTGTCCGGTACGTCGGCGCCGGGGTGCTCGCATCCGCGGTCGGCATGGACAAGCACTACATGAAGCTGGTGCTGCAGGCGCACGGCCTGCCGGTGCTGCCGTACACCGTCGTCACCGCCCGTGCCTGGGAGCGGGACCGGGGAGCGGCCATGGAGACGGTCGACTCGCTGGGCTACCCGGTGTTCGTCAAGCCGTGCCGTGGCGGCTCCAGCATCGGGATCAGCAAGGTGCACGGGCGTGACGGGCTGGCGGACGCGATCGAGGAGGCCGCCCGGCACGACCCCAAGGTGCTGGTCGAGGTCGCTGCCGAGGGCGGCCGCGAGGTCGAGTGCGGCGTCATCCAGGGCTTCGGCGACAACCCCGCCGACGCGTCTGTGGTCGCCGAGATCGTCGTCGACCCGGAGCACGAGTTCTACGACTTCGCCGCGAAGTACCTCCCGGAGGAGAACACCGCGCTGACCGTCCCGGCCGACCTCCCCGACCCGCTGACGCGACGGATCCAGGAGCTGTCGGTGCAGGCGTTCGAGGTGCTCTCGGTGGAGGGCCTGGCGCGGGTGGACTTCTTCGTGCTGCCGGACGAGCGGGTGGTGATCAACGAGATCAACACCATGCCGGGCTTCACGCCGTCGTCGATGTTCCCGCGGATGTGGGACGCGACGGGGCTTGCCTACCCCGAGCTCGTCGACCGGCTGATCCAGCTCGCTCTGCAGCGCGACACCGGGCTGCGCTGACCGCGAGCGGCCGTTACAGGCAGGGCCGCACCGAGCGGGTCGTCGACTTCACGGCGTTCGCGAGGTCGACCATCGCCGTGGCCGGCGGGAAGTAGTCCTCGGGGACGCGCACCTCGACGTACACCGACCGGCCGACCGTGGTCATCGTGACGTCGGTCGGCCGGCCGGTGACCTGCGACGGCGGCACGAACCAGTCGACGCCGTTGGTGGTCTGGCACGCCGACGCCGGTGTCAGACCGGCGGGCTTCGGCACCCCGCAGCGCAGCTCGATGGCCGGGTCGCCCCACGCGGCGGCGTACCCGTCTCCGGTGTCGGCCTTTCGCCGTGGCTGGTCGGAGACCCGGTCGGGCAGCGCCTTCACCAGGGCCGCGCAGGTGCGCGCGTCGGCCCCGGACAGCGCCGGTGCGTCGTCGAGCGAGACGGTGCCCGAGCAGCCGCCCAGCAGCGGCACGAGCGCCAGGGCCAGCACAGGCAGCAGACGTGCGACGGCGCCCGTCCTCGGTCGAGGCGGGCGCCGTGGCGTGCGGCGGTCGCCGCTCAGATGTGCACCACCGGGCAGGTCAGCGTCCGCGTGATGCCGGCGATGTTCTGCACCCGGGCGACGACCAGCTTGCCGAGCTCGTCGACGTTGCGCGCCTCGGCGCGGACGATGACGTCGTACGGCCCGGTGACGTCCTCGGCCAGCGTGACCCCCTTGACCTCGGCGATCTCGGCGGCCACCTCCGCGGCCTTGCCGACGTCGGTCTGGATCAAGATGTAGGCCTGCACCACCATGCTGACTCCTGTGTCTGTCGCGACGCGTCGGAACGACCGGTCCGGGTCAACCTACCGTGCGGGGTGCCCCCGCCGGAACACGGTCCCCGGGGGCTGCGGTTGGATGGCGCGCATGAGTGGTCACCCCCAGGTTCCGGCCGGCGCGACACTGGCGGACGTCGGTGAGTTCGGCGTGGTGCGCGCCCTCGCCGCGCTGTTCCCGCAGGGCGAGCAGGTGCTGCTCGGCCCCGGCGACGACGCGGCGGTGGTGGCCGTCCCGGACGGCCGCGTGGTCGTCTCCACCGACCTGCACGTCGACACCCGGCACTTCCGTCGCGACTGGGCCGACGCGCTCGACATCGGCCACAAGGTGGCCGCCGCGAACCTGTCCGACCTCAACGCGATGGGCGGCGTCGCGACCGCGCTGACCGTCGGGTTGGCGGCACCGGCCGACACCCCGGCCCAGTGGGCGCTGGACCTGGCGCGGGGGATCGCCGAGGAGTGCGCGCTCGTGGGCGCCTCCGTGGTCGGCGGGGACCTGACCAGCGCCGACCAGGTGATGGTGTCGGTGACCGCGCTGGGCGCGGTCGCCGGCGACCCGGTACGACGCTCCGGGGCACGTCCCGGCGACGTGGTGGCGATCGCCGGACGGCAGGGCTGGGCCGCCGGTGGCCTCGCCGTGCTGGCGCGGGGGTTCCGCTCGCCGCGGGTGCTCGTCGAGGCCTACAAGCGCCCCGAGCCGCCCTACGGCGCCGGGGCCGAGGCCGCCGCCGCCGGCGCCACGGCGATGATCGACGTCTCCGACGGCCTGCTCGCCGACGTCGGGCACGTCGCCGCCGCCAGTGGGGTGGCCGTCGACATCGCCACCGCGGGCTTCGAGATCGCCGAGCCGATGCAGGCCGTCGGCGCCGCGCTCGGGGCCGACCCGATGCGGTTCCTGCTGGCCGGCGGCGACGACCACGCCCTGGTCGCGACCTTCCCCGCCGGCGCGACGCTGCCCGCCGGGTGGACCCGGATCGGCGAGGTCGCCGAGGGGGAGGGCGTCACGGTCGACGGGGCGCCGTACGACGGGCCGACGGGACACGTGCACTTCTGAGCGGCACTGCGGTTTGTGCCCGATAACGCAAGGAGCCGCCCCGAGGGGCGGCTCTCACGTACGGCGGGACGGGCTCAGGTCAGCGGGTGACCTTGCCGGCCTTCAGGCAGCCGGTGCAGACGTTGAGGCGCTTGGGGGCGCCGTTCACCGTCGCGCGCACGCGCTGGATGTTCGGGTTGAATCGACGATTCGTGATCTTGCGCGACCAGGGACGGTTGTGACCGAAGCCCGGGCCCTTGGCGCAGATGTCACAGACGGCAGCCACCGTGCACTCCTGGGATTGCTAGGTTTCGAGGAACGAACGTGCCCGGCGACGAGCGCCTGCGGGAGCAGGACGGCTGGCCTGGGCAACCGCACAAGAGTATCCGATCGCTCCGCCCCGACGCCAATCGTGCCGAGGCGGCGGCGCTGGGCGTACCGCGCGGCGTCGGGTACTAGCCTGACGGTTCGCGATCTGCCGGTGGAGAGGGGGCGTGCGTGACCGCTGTCGGACCCCGGGAGGCCGTCGCCTCCTTCGACCTGCCGACCGTGCTCCGGTTCTCCGAGCTGGCGCTCTCCGCGCTCGGCGAGGCGCGCGAGGAGATCGACGCGCTCAACGTCTACCCGGTGCCCGACGGCGACACCGGCACGAACCTGTACCTCACCTTCGAGGCCGCCCGGAGCGCGATGCTCGACGCCCTGGAGGACTCCCCGGAGGACCTGCGGGTCGCGCTGACGGCGTTCGCCCGCGGCGCGCTGCTCGGTGCCCGCGGCAACTCCGGCGTGATCATGTCCCAGATCGTCGGCGCCCTGTGCAAGCGGCTCGCGGCGGCCGGGCCGGACGACCGGTCCTCGGCGGTGTTCGCGGACGGGCTGGCCCGGGCCAGCGAGGCCAGCTACGCCGCCGTCGGCCGGCCCGTCGAGGGCACGATCCTGTCGGTGGCGCGGGCAGCGGCCGAGGCCGCCGCAGAGGTCGCCGCCGACGAGCACCAAGCGGCTCGGTCACGTGATCCGCGCCGCGGCGGCCGGCGCCCGCACGCCCTCGCGCACACGCCCGAGCAGCTGCAGACGCTGAAGGACGCCGGGGTCGTCGACGCGGGCGGCCGCGGGCTGTGCGTGGTGCTCGACGCCCTCGAGACGGCCGTGACCGGCCGGCGACCGGTGTCCGCGCCCGCTGCCGCTCGGCGCCCACGCGATCCCGGTCCCGCTGCCGACCGGCGACCTCACGCCGGACGGGCCGTCGTACGAGGTGATGTACCTGCTCGACGCCGACGACGACGCGGATCCCGGCGCTGCGCAGCCTCCCTCGCGCCGCTCGGCGACTCGCTCGTCGTCGTCGGCGGCGACGGGCTGTGGAACGTGCACGTGCACGTCGACGACGTGGGCGCCGCCGTCGAGGCGGGCATCGACGCCGGCCGTCCGCACCGGATGCGGGTCACGCACTTCGCCGAGCAGGTACGACGCGCCGCACGACCGTCCGTCCGGCGGGCCGCACCGTGGTCGCCGTCGCGGCGGGCGCCGGGCTGGGGGACCTGTTCGTCGAGGCCGGTGCCACCGTCGTGCCCGGCGCGTCCGGGCCGGCGTCCCTCGACGGGCCAGATCGTCGAGGCGGTGACCGCGCCGGCGCCGCCGAGGTGATCGTGCTGCCCAACGACCGCGACGCCATCGCCGCCGCCGAGGCCGCCGCCCGCACCGTGCGCGAGAGCGGCGACGTGCGGGTCGCGGTGATCCGCGACCGACGCGCAGGTGCAGGGTCTCGCCGCGCTCGCCGTGCACGAGCCGGGCCGCACCTTCGAGGAGGACATCGTCGAGATGTCCGCGGCCGCGCGCCACGCCCGCGCCGGCTCCGTGACGGTGGCGTCGCGGCAGGCGATGACGACCGCCGGGCCGTGCGAGCCGGGTGACGTGCTCGGCATGATCGAGGGCGACTTCGTCCGTGGTCGGCGACGACCTGTTCGAGGTGGCCACGCGACGTCCTCGAGCGGCTGCTCGGCGGCGGCGGCGAGCTGGTGACGGTGGTGGCGGGCGCGGACGCCGGCGACCTGGCGCGCAGCGCTGCGCGTCGTACGTCCACGACGCCCGCCCGATCGTCGACGTCGCTGGTCTACGACGGCGGGCAGGCGGGCTACCCGCTGCTCGTCGGTGTCGAGTAGGAGCATCGGCGGATGACATCGACCGGGCGACCGCTCGCCTCGACCATCGGCTGGGACGCCAAGCTGGCGACCGTCGCCGGCAAGCACGCGCCGAAGATCGAGAAGGCGTTCGGCTACCGCACCGTCGGCGACCTGCTGCAGCACTACCCGCGCCGCTACGTCGACAAGGGCGCGCTCACGCGACCTCGGCAGCACTCGAGCCGGACGAGCTCGTCACGGTGATCGCGCGGGTCATCGAGCGCGTCGCAGCACACCTACAGCGACCGTCGCCGCGGCGGCACGGCCTGCCGCGCTCGAGGTCACCGTCGCCACCGAGGACAGCCAGATCTGCCGCTGACGTTCTTCGACAGCAGCGGCACATCGCGGACTGGCGCCGCACGCAGGTCGCCCCGGCCGCACCGGGCTGTTCGCCGGCAAGGTCGGCGCGTTCCGCGGCAAGCTGCAGCTGACCGACCCGCGACGCCAGACTCGTTCGGCGGCGAGGACGACCGCGGCGAGCCGAGCGGGACAAGGTCCGCAGCTCATCCCGATCTACCCCGCGACCGCCGCGGTGCAGACGCTGGCAGCTCGACGAGGCGATCTCGCTGGCGCTCGACCTGGTCCGACGAGGTTCCCGAGCCGCTGCCCGAGGAGGTGCGTCGCGAGCACGGCTTCGTCTCCGCCCGCGACGGCGCTGCGACGGGCTCCACCGCCCGACGACCGTGGGCCGAGAACGGGCGCCGCGCAGAACCGGCTGCGCTTCGACGAGGCCTTCGTGACGCAGACCGTGCTCGCGCAGCGCCGGGCCGCGCTGCTCGCGCCGCGACGCGCACCCGCGCACCGGCGCGACGGCGGCCTGCTCGACGCGGTTCGACGACCGGCTGCCGTTCGCGCTCACCGCCGGCCAGCAGGAGGTCGGCCGAGCGATCGCTCGACGACCTCGCGCACGGCCACCCGATGCACCGGCTGCTGCAGGGCGAGGTCGGCTCCGGCAAGACCGTCGTCGCGCTGCGCGCGATGCTGCGCGTCGTCGACGCCGGCGGCCAGGCCGCGCTGCTCGCGCCCACCGAGGTGCTCGCCCAGCAGCACCACCGGTCCATCACGGCGATGCTCGGCGACGCTCGCGGAGGGCGGCATGCTCGGCGGCGCCGCCGACGCGACCCACGTCGCGCTGCTCACCGGCTCGCTGCGGCGCCGCCGCGCGACGCGAGGCGATGCTCGACGCCGCGTCGGGCGACGCCGGCATCGTCGTCGGCACGCACGCGCTGCTCGAGGACGAAGGTCGCAGTTCGCCGACCTCGGCCTCGTCGTCGTCGACGAGCAGCACCGCTTCGGCGTCGAGCAGCGGGCCGCCCTCGCGGGCAAGAGCGGCGGCGACGCCGCCGCACGTGCTCGTCATGACCGCGACGCCGATCCCGCGCACCGTGGCGATGACCGTGTTCGGCGACCTCGAGACGTCGACGCTCGCCGAGCTGCCCGCCGGCCGGCACCCGATCCAGACGCACGTCGTGCCGCTCGCCGAGAAGCCGCCGTGGCTCGACGCGGGTGTGGCAGCGGGTTCGCGAGGAGGTCGAGAAGGGCCATCAGGCGTACGTCGTCTGCTCCGCGGATCGGCGCGAGAGCCCGAGCGGCACGTCCGGGACAGCGGACCGACCCGCCGCGCCGACGGCGCGGTCGCGCGTCGAGGACCGCCGTCCGCCGCTCGCCGTGCTGACGTCGCCGACGAGCCACTCGCCGGCCGTTCGCGTCGAGATCGATCTGCACGGCCGGATGCGCCGGAGACCAAGGACGACGTCGATGCGCCGCTTCGCCGCCGGCGACGCTCGACGTCCTCGTCGCGACGACGGTCATCGAGGTCGGTGTCGACGTGGCCAACGCGACGGTGATGGTCGTGATGGACGCCGATCGGTTCGGCGTCTCCCAGCTGCACCAGCTGCGCGGCCGCGTCGGTCGAGGCGGCCGCCGGGGCTCTGCCTGCTGGTGACGACGGCCGGCCGGGTCGCCCGCGCGCGAGCGGCTCGAGGCGGTCGCCGCGACGACCGACGGCTTCGCGCTGCGCGAGTCGACCTCGACCAGCGGCGCGAGGGCGACGTGCTCGGCGCCGCCCAGTCCGGTCGGCGTTCGA
>CAVPRA010000017.1:0-29024 GCA_963707685.1 uncultured Actinomycetota bacterium | reverse complement strand
GGCGATCGACGGCACCACGGGGAGGAGGTCTCCGTACCGGCGCTGCGGGTTCCGGCGCTCGACGCCACCGGGGCCGGCGACGTGTTCGGCGCGAGCCTCGTCCTCGGGACACTCGCCGGCTGGTCGCTCCATGACCGGCTGTCGTTCTCGGCCCTGTGCTCGTCGCTGGCGGTCCAGCAGTTCGGCGGCTCGCTCGCGGCCCCCGGCTGGGGCGACATCGTCGACTGGTGGCGAGGGATCCGCGATGGCGCCGACGACTCGTCGTATGCCTGCTCGCTCCGACGCCGTTACGCGTTCCTCGAGGAGATCGTGCCGCAGGTGCCGAGCGGCGCGGTGAGGCGCGCGGCGGCGACGATCGCGCGGCAGGCGGACGTCGCGCGGCCCTGACCCGGGTATCACCCGGCGGGTCGGGGGCTCTTCACCGGAGAGACCCCCACCCCGCAAGGACACCCCATGTCGACGTTGGAGTTCCTCCCGCTCCGCGAAAGCCCCGGAGTCGTGGCCGACCTGGCTGGTCGGAGCGATCGCCATGCTGGCCCTCGCGGCACTGGACGTCGCGGGCGCGCTCGCGGCGAAGCAGTGGGCGGCGACCTCGCACGTCATCCCGCTGCTGCTCGGCGCCGCGGCGTTCCTCCTGCTGTTCTGGGTGTATGCGTCGGCGCTCCAGTACGCCGAGCTCGCCCTCGTGACGATGGGCTGGATCGTCGTGCTCCAGGTGGGGCTGCTGCTCATCGACCGGTTCTACTTCGGCGTCCATCTGGCGCCGGGCAAATGGGTCGCCGCCGTGGTCATTCTCGCCGCGCAGGGGTACCTGCTCCTCGGACCCGGCGGCTCCGCAGAGGAGCCCGTGGTCGCGCTGCCGATCGTCGTCGCGGAGACGCGGGACGCGGCCTGACCCAACCGAAGGGCCGGCTCAGCCGGCGAGCGCGACGACGCGACGGGCTTGGCGCAGCACGGCGGCGTCGATGAACCGGCCGTCGGCGAGCGCGACGGCTCCGTGTCCGTCCCTCGACGCCTGGTCCGCCGCTGCAAGGATCTCGCGAGCGCGAGCGACCTCGGCGCCGGTCGGCGTGAAGGCCGATCGGATCACGTCGAGCTGAGCCGGGTGGATGGCGGTCCGTCCGACGAAACCGAAGGTGCGGCCGGTGCGGCACGAGGCGGCCAGACCGTCGAGATCGCGCACGTTGGAGTAGACCGCCATCGCCGGCGCGGCAGGCCCGCCGCGGGCGTGCCGCCACCATCCGGCCGCGAGCCTAGAGCAGCCCGGCGTCGTCCGTCACACCGAGATCCGCGCGCAGGTCGGCCTCACCGAGACCGATCGACGCGACGTGGAGGTCGCGGTGGCGATGTTGTACGCCCGCTCCACACCGAGCGCGGACTCGAAGCAGGTGGACTTGCCGTTCGCCGGGCAGCGGCCGAGACCTGCCGCACCTCGGCCACCGACCCCGCCTTGGGTAGTCGAACGCCAACGTGCAGGGGATGGCGGCGACCTGGCCACGTCGGCGGCGCCACGTCGTGTCGGACGCGTTGACGCGAACCTGAGCGAGTCGTGCGGCGCCGAACTCCCTGGACCCCGCCGCGGAGGCGTGCGCCTTGTCCTTGGGGTCTGCGAGGACCGCGTCCTCCAGGTCGACGATGACGACGTCGGCGCCGGAGGCGAGGGCCTTGGTGACGCGGTCGGGCCGGTCGCCGGGAACGTACAGCCAGGTCAGCGGGGGTTCGTCACAGCCGCCCCCGCGCCCCCGTCGGCCTCAGCGCGGCGATCTCGTCGCGGTGAGGCCGAGCTCGGTCAGGACGGCGTCGGTGTCGGCGCCGTGCGGGCGGCCGGCCCAGCGGATCGCGCCGGGGGTCCCGCGGACAGCCGGAAGAGGACGTTCTGCATCCCGAGCGGGCCGAGTTCGTCGTCGCACCGCGGACGGTGTCCAGGGCCTGGTACTGGGGGTCGTGCATGTCCTCCGCGGTGTAGACCGGGGCGATCGCCGCCTCGGCCTTCTCGAAGGCGGCGAGGACCTCGGCCCGGGTGTGCCGCGCGATCCAGGCGCCGACCGCCTCGTCGAGGACGTCGGGTGGGCGGCCCGCGTGCGGCCGGTGGCGAACCACGGCTCGTCGATCAGGTCCGGGCGGCCGACCAGCCGCATCACCCGCTCGGCGATCGACTGCGCCGAGGTCGAGACGGCGACCCAGTCGCCGTCGGCCGTGCGGTAGGTGTTGCGCGGGGCGTTGTTGGCGGAGCGGTTGCCGGTGCGCGGCTGGACGTACCCGAGCTGGTCGTACCAGAGCGGCTGCGGGCCGAGGACGGTGAGGATCGGCTCGATGATCGCCATGTCGACGACCTGGCCCTCGCCGGTGCGGTCGCGGGCGGTGAGGGCGGTCATGACGGCGTACGCGGTGGCCAGTGCGGCGATCGAGTCGGCCAGGCCGAAGGGCGGGAGGGTCGGCGGGGCGTCCGGTTCGCCGGTGATCGCCGCGAAGCCGCTCATCGCCTCCGCGAGGGTGCCGAAGCCGGGGCGGTGCGCGTACGGGCCGAACTGGCCGAAGGCGGTGACCCGGGCGAGGACCAGACGCGGGTTGGCCGCGGACAGCTCCTCCCAGCCCAGGTCCCACTTCTCCAGGGTGCCGGGGCGGAAGTTCTCGATGATCACGTCGGCGGTGGCGGCGAGCCGCAGCAGGGTGTCGCGGCCGCCGGGCGTGGACAGGTCCAGGGTGATCGTGCGCTTGTTGCGGCCGAGCAGCTTCCACCACAGGCCGACGCCGTCCTTGGACGGGCCGTGGCCCCGGGAGGGGTCGGGCCGGTCGGGGTGCTCGACCTTGACGACGTCCGCGCCGAAGTCGCCGAGGCACGTCGCGGCCAGCGGTCCGGCGAACAGGGTGGCGAGCTCGACGACGCGCAGCCCGGCGAGCGGCAGGGATATCACGACCCTGCCTTTCCGTCGTCGGAAGCGTCCGGAAGGTCCACGGCGAACGGAATCCGATGCGCGAAGAGCGGGCCACGGGGGCGCCGCACAGCAGGAGCTTGACGCTCACCTGCGGGTCGAGCCCGCCGCCGTCGACGTACCAGTCCGAGCCCTCGGCCAGGAACGCGCTGCCGCCCTTGAGCATCGCGAAGCGGGTCCGGCCGTCTCGGTGCTCGCTCTCGGTCCAGTTCCAGACCTTCGGCTCGGCACGTTCGATCAGCCCGGATTCGGCCGCGACCTGCCATTCGTCCTCGGTCGGCAGGCGCAGCCCGGCCCATGCGGCGTATGCGCGGGCGTCGGCGAGGTCCACGTGCGTGACCGGGCGGTCGCCGTCCAACGCGGCCGCCGCGTAGTCCAGCCAGTCGGGGACCGGCCCGCCCGGATGGCTGGGCTGGTGGCCCGTCGCCGCGACGAAGCCTCCGAACTCCGCCGGCGTGACCTCGCGAGCGGCGACGGCGACGGGATGGGCCACGACGACCTGGCGTTCGAGCGTCCGCTGGTCGTGCAACCGCGGCGTGAGGGGCTTCCACTCGTCGACGAACGGCGCACCGGCGTACATCCCGGTCTCACGGTTCCGGTACCTCACGGTGAGCGCGTAGTCCCCGGCCGGGACCACGACATGCGGGGTCGTCGGGTCGGCATGGGTCGGCGTCACGGGTATGCGGGTGGCCGGCCGGTGCACGAACGCCGCCGCGGCTCGAACCGGCGGATCGGTCGGGAGCCAGGAGGGATCCGCGTCGGCTGGGGGCTCCCAGACCCCGCCCATCCCGTACGCGGGGACCTCCGCCTCGACCCATCCCGCCGAACCCGTTGACGCCGAGGTCCGCGCCGAAGAAGGCGAGCACCACGTCGAGCAGCGAGACGGCGACGAAGCCGAACATCGCGGCGATCACCCAGGTGCGGAACTTGTCGCCCACCTTGATGTTGAAGAACTTGTAGGCCGCGAGGGTGCCGACGACCGCCGCGAACGTGCCGGCCACCGCGCCGAGCACCAGGCCGCCGCCGAACATGCCTTCGATCAGCTTGCTGAAGGCGCCGACGAGCAGCCCCTCGAGGGCGGCGTAGGCCAGCACCAGGCCGGGGCTCACCACCTTCTTGAACGAGTTGACCATCGAGAGCGCGAAGGCGCCGAGCCCGCCGACCAGGATCAGCGGGTAGAGGGCGATCGCCGCCTGCTCGCTGTCCAGGGGCGGTGTCAGGAACCAGGTGGCGATGGCGACGAGGATCGTGAGGCCCAGCGTGATGCCGGTCTTCTGCACGACCGTGTCGATGGTCATCGGGCCGCCGGTGACCTGCGTGGGCGTGCCGCCGCCGGCGTACGGGTCGTAGCTGGCCGGCGGTCCGTGCGTAGGTCTGCGCGCTGGGCCGCCCGCCCTGCGACGGGTAGCTCATGCCGCTCGCCGACCGCCCGTTGAAGCCGTCCGCCTTGCGGAAGACAGGGTTGCTGCTCTGCATGTGGGGTCTCCTCCTTGGAGGCCGTGGTCCTCGATCTGAGGGTTCGAGGCGTGAACCGCACGACCATCGTACGGTGACGCCTACCGACTGAACGGTCATCAGCGGGCCGGTGTTCCCGCGAAGAGTCCGGACGCGTCCGCTCTCAGCCGCTTTTAAGTGCAGATGACAAATATGAGCGGATCCGCAGCGTTCCGGCGGTCACCGGACCAGCGGCGTGAGCCGGGCGCCGTCGCGCGGCCGGCGCCACGACATGGTCGCCGCCGACAGCCGCTCGCCGCACCCGGTGCAGGTGTCGGCGCTCTGCGTCTCGGCGCCGCAGCCCTCGTGCACCAGCCGCATCCGGCCGCCGGGACGCGGACGGTGCCGGTCGCCCCACAGCGCCAGCGCCTGCACCACGGGCAGCAGGTCGGTGCCGGCGTCGGTGAGGAGGTACTCGTGACGCGTCCGGTTCCCCGCGTCGTACGGCGCCCGCACCATCAGCCCGGCCTCGACCAGGCCGGCGAGCCGGCGGCTCAGCACCGGGTCGGCGACGCCCAGCGCGTCACGGAAGGCGTCGAACCGGGTGGTCCCGGTGAGCGCCTCGCGCAGCACCAGCAGCACCCACGGGTCGCCGACCACGTCGAGGGAGCGCGCGACGGGGCAGCTCGCCTCGGACCAGTCGGAGCGCAGCGGCACGGGTTGTCCTCATCTCGACGGCGGGTGGCCGGATCTGGCTTGCTCCAAGAAAGTCTACGTTGCTACCGTCGCGGGCACCACCGCGGCGGCCACTGGCGAGGAAGAGGACCATGACGACGACCACCCCTGCCCGACACCGGGTCCACCCGGCCTGGTGGGTGGCGGCAGTCGCCTTCGTGGCGCTGCTCGGCGCCGCCGGCTTCCGCGCCGCACCGGGCGTGCTGATGGTGCCGCTCCAGGACGAGTTCGGCTGGTCTCGCGGCACGCTGTCGACGGCCGTCGGAGTCAACCTGGTGCTGTTCGGGCTGACCGCGCCGTTCGCGGCGGCACTGATGGACCGGTTCGGGCTGCGCCGCGTCACCGCGTGCGCGCTGCTGCTGATCGCCGCCGGCTCCGGCCTCACAGTGTTCGTGCAGGCCAGCTGGCAGCTGGTGCTGACGTGGGGCGTGATGGTCGGGCTCGGCACCGGCTCGATGGCGCTGGTGTTCGCGGCGACCGTGGCGCAGCGGTGGTTCGTGAAGCGGCGGGGGCTGGTCACCGGCATCCTGACCGCCGGCAGCGCCACCGGGCAGCTGGTGTTCCTCCCGGTGGTGGCGGTCGTCTCCGCCCACGTGGGCTGGCGCGCCGCGTCGCTGGTGATCGCGGCGGCGGCGCTGGCCGTCGTGCCCCTGGTGGTGCTGGTGCTGCGCGACCAGCCGTCCGACCTCGGCGTGACGGCGTACGGCGCCGACGAGCCGGTCGACCCGGCCCGCGACGAGACCTGCGCGGTCGTCGAGTCCGACCAGGTGCCCGCGGTCGCGCAGCCAGGGGCGGCACGGCTCGCACTGACCGCGCTGCGGGACGCGTCTCACAGCCGCACGTTCTGGGCGCTGATGGCCGGCTTCGCGATCTGCGGCGCCACCACCAACGGGCTGATCGGCACCCACTTCGTGCCCGCGGCGCACGACCACGGCATGGGCGAGACCACCGCAGCCGGGCTGCTCGCGGTGGTCGGCGTCTTCGACATCGTGGGCACGATCGGGTCGGGGTGGCTGACCGACCGCTACGACCCGCGGCTGCTGCTCGGCTTCTACTACTTCTTCCGGGGCGTCGGGCTCGCGCTGCTGCCGGCGCTGCTCTCCGACGCGGTGCACCCGAGCGTCGTCGCGTTCGTGGTGATCTACGGCCTGGACTGGGTGGCGACCGTGCCGCCGACCGTGGCGCTGTGCCGGCAGGCGTTCGGCACCTCGGGCACGGTCGTGTTCGGCTGGGTGTTCGCCTCGCACCAGGTCGGCGCCGCGATCGCGTCGGTCGCCGCCGGCTTCGCGCGCGACCGCACCGGCACCTACACGGTGGCGTGGTTCAGCGCGGCCCTGCTGTGCGTGGTGGCCGCGGTGATCTCGGTGCGCGTCAGCCGCGCACCGACGACACCGGCCGACGTCACCGCCGGCGTCTAGCAACCCTTGACAGGCAAGCATCCACTTGCCTAACGTCGGCGCGTGGGAGACGTGTTCAAGGCGCTGGCCGACCCCACCCGCCGTACGCTCCTCGACGAGCTGCAGGAGCGCGACGGGCAGACGCTGTTCGAGCTCTGCTCCCGGCTGGCGGTCAAGCACGGGCTCGCCTCCAGCCGGCAGGCCGTCTCGCAGCACCTCGACGTGCTGGTGGACGCGGGGCTGGTGCACACGCGGCGCGAGGGCCGCTACAAGTTCCACGACCTCGACACCACTCCCCTGCGCGCCGTCGTCGACCGGTGGCGCCTCGACCCGACGGAAGGCGGACCGACATGAGGATCAACCTGAGCAGCGTGCTGGTGGACGACCAGGAGCGCGCGCTGCGCTTCTACACCGAGGTGCTCGGCTTCGTCACCAAGCACGACGTCCCGCTCGGCGAGCACCGCTGGCTGACGGTGGTCTCGCCGCAGGACCCGGACGGCGTGGAGCTGCTGCTGGAGCCCGACGGGCACCCGGCCGCCGGGCCGTTCAAGGCCGCCCTGGTCGACGACGGCATCCCGTTCACGTCGTTCGCGGTCGACGACGTCCACGCGGAGTTCGACCGGCTCCGTGGCCACGGCGTCCGGTTCACGCAGGAGCCGCTGGCGATGGGCCCGGTCACGACCGCGGTGTTCGACGACACCTGCGGCAACCTCATCCAGATCGCCGCCCAGCAGACCGAATGAGGCAGACCCTCGGCTAGGACGTCGGTGGCTTGGGGCCGGTGGACCGGAGGCTGCCGAGCTTCGACAGCGCGTCGAACCAGAACCGCGCGCCCGGCACGGTGGCGCCGATCATCACCGCCCAGCCGAGCAGCAGCAGGAGCAGCGCGCCGAGGTCGCGCCAGGTGCCGCCGGTCGGCGAGGTGAGCCCGATCCGGTCGGTGGTCGAGCAGGAGGTCGTCCCCACGCAGGCGGCCACCGCGCCCCAGCCGACCGGCAGCCCGGCCGTCGCGGCGCCCTGGATCTCGCGCTGCACCGCGCGCAGGCACGCGGCCGGCGTCTTGGAGCCGCAGTCGGCGGCCTGGGTGGCCTGCGTGACGACCGCGCCCCGCAGCGCCTCGTCGGTGTAGAGCGACCGGGTCGTCTCGACCGCGTTGAGGTTGAACCCCAGCACCAGCACGGCGGCGATGCCCAGCGAGATCCAGCGGACCTTCCGCTTGTACCAGCCGGAGACCCGGGACATGTGGTCGTCGTACCACTGCTCGACGCAGGCCCGGAACGCGCCGACGTCCGCGCCGGCCTCGTTGAGGAACCGGGTGAGCTGGTCGCGGAGGTCGTCGTCGAGCAGCGGCCGCTGGCCCTTGGCCTTCTTGGCGGCGTCGGCCTCGAGCCCGGCCCGGATCGCGTCGATGCCGGTGCCGAGACCGGTCTGGCCGGTGGCGTCCGGGACCACGACGTCGATGAGCGCGCGGGCGAACGTGCGACCCGAGACGTACGCCGGCAGCGACCGTCGTGCGTGCCGGCTCAGCTTGGCGTTGCCGGCGTTCACCGGGACGGACGTGCCGACCGCCGACCGGGCGATGATCGGCTGGCTGAGGACCCGGCTCACCACGGCCCGGTGCGGCTCGCCGTCGGCCGGGTCGGGATCCATCGAGTGGCGGCGGAACATGTCGCGCCAGCCGAGGTGGAAGTGGCTCTCGCCGTCGACCAGGGTGCGGATGCCGCGCAGCAGGTACTCCCCGCGCAGCCCGACCAGCCGCGAGACGCCCTCGGTCAGCACCGAGGTCGCGACCGAGACGGTGGCGAACACGAACACCAGCCCGATGACGGTGTCGAGGATGAGGCTGTCCATGGCTCCCTCCGCCGGTGATGATCCTCGACGGTCCGGCGGTGTCAAGCACCTCGGCGGCGACGCACCGGCGTGGGAGATCGGGCGGTGCCCCCGGTGGGACTCGAACCCACACTGAGAGGTGCTCTTAAGACCTCGTCCTCTGCCGTTGGGATACGGGGGCCTGCGCGGCGGTCATCCTGCCACGGCGAGCTCGGCCGCGCGGCCCAGCACGGCGTCGAGCATCGGCTCGGTGAGCCTGCCGGTGAAGGTGTTCTGCTGCGAGGGGTGGTAGCTGCCGAGCACGACGAGCCCGCGTCCGTCGGGGGCCGTCACGACGGTCTCGGCGGCGTGGCCGAATCGCGGCTTGGGTCGCGGCACGTCGTACCCGAGGGCGCGGAAGGTGCGCAGCGCGGCGTCCCAGCCGTACGAGCCGAGGCAGACGACCGCGCGCAGCGAGGACTGCACCAGGGCGACCTCGCGCAGCAGCCAGGGCGCGCAGGTGTCGCGCTCCTCGACGGTCGGCCGGTTGTCCGGCGGGGCGCAGCGCACGGCCGCCACCATCCGGGTGCGGACCAGCCGTTGGCCGTCCCCGGCGTGCAGCGAGGTCGGCTGCGTCGCGAGCCCGACCCGGTGCAGCGACGCGAACAGCCAGTCGCCGGAGCGGTCGCCGGTGAAGATCCGTCCGGTGCGGTTGCCGCCGTTCGCGGCCGGCGCGAGCCCGACCACCAGCACCGCGGGCGTGGTCGACCCCCAGCCGTGGATCGGGCGGCCCCAGTAGGGCTCCCGCGCGTACGACGCCCGCTTGTCGCGCGCCACGTCCTCGCGCCAGCGGACCAGCCGATCGCAGGCCCGGCACACCGAGACGGCGGCACCCAGCTCGTTCAGGTCGGACGCGGCGGCCAGCCGCCGCACGTCGGCCGCGTCGCTCGCCACCGGCGTGCCGGGACGGGCCGGGTCGTCGGGCCAGCCGGTGCCCGGGGGCACCGGGGACGGGTGGGGCCGGCCGGTGACCGGGTGCGGGAGGTCCACGGGAGGCATCCTCACACGGGCATAACTGCCGCCGGCGCCACCTCGGGATGTCTCGGGCGGCGCCGGCGGCCCCTGAGCCCGCTGCTGGACCCTGAGTCGGTGGGTGCGACCGGCGTCAGCTCCGACGCCACCAGACGAGGCCGACGACGAGCAGCACGACACCGACGGCGCCGGCGATCACCTCGGGACGAGGCTTGCCGCTGTCGGTGGTCACCTGGGCGCGGACCTGGGCGATCCTCGCCTTCGCCTGGCTCTTCACGTCGAGCTTCGCGTGCAGCAGGTCGACGGTCTCCGCGAGGTTCTCACGAGTCCGCTCGATGTCGGCGCGGATCGCGTCCGGGTCGCTGGCCGGCGGCGCCTCGGTGGGCGGCTGGGGGTGCTCCGTGCTCATGAACGCTCTCCCTTGGCGGTCGCGATGTCTTCCTTGATGCCGGCGATCGCCTGCTCGGGCTTGGCCGGGGTCGCCTGGGAGACGTTCTTCTTGCCCACCAGGGCCAGCACGCCGGCGACGGCGAACAGCACCACCGTCACGATCAGGGCCGAGAGCCAGGCGGGGACGGCCAGCGCGAGGGCGAGGATGACGGTGGCGATGAGGGTGGCGAGGCCGTAGAGCGCCACCAGCCCCGCTCCACCGAACAGGCCGATGCCGAGCCCGGCCGCCTTGCCCTTCTGGGTCATCTCGGCCTGGGCCAGCCGCATCTCGTCGCGGACCAGCGTGGACATCTGCTGGGTCATGTCGTGCACCAGGGCGCCGAGGGTCGGGTCCTCGCCGATGGCGGGCCTGGGGCTGTCGGGAGCTGCCATAGGCCTCCGGTACCTCAGCCGCGGATCGGTAAACCTAGCGGGCCGATCCCGGCTGCTGCGTCTGCACCAGCGACCAGGCGATCCCGTCGAGGATGTCGGCGTCGGAGACGGTGACCCGGTCGGCCCGGGAGCGGCGCAGCACGCGGTCGAGGATGACCGCGCCCGCGCCGATCACGTCCGAGCGGCCGGTGGGGACGCCGGCCTGCTCCCGCTCGGCGACGGTCATCGCGAGCACCCGCCCGGCGAGGTCGTGGACGTCGGTCAGCGGGAACGTCGCGTGGTGCACCCGCTCGCGGTCCCAGGTGCGCAGCCCGAGCAGCAGCACGGCGAGGGTGGTGACGGTGCCCGCGACACCGACCAGCGTGGGTGCGTCGCCGAGGACGACGCCGTACGACGGCAGGGTGTCGAGGGCCTCGTCGACCGCCGAGACGGCGGCGTCGATCTCCGCGCGGGTCGGCGGGTCGGAGGGCATCAGCCGCTCGGTCAGCCGGACCGAGCCGACGTCGAGCGACCGCGCGGCCCGGACGTGGCCGTGACCGTCGCCGACGATGAGCTCGGTGGAACCGCCGCCGATGTCGAGCACCGCGACCGGTGGCTCGCTCACCGGCAGCGTCCGGGTCGCGCCGTCGAAGGTGAGCGCGGCCTCCTCGTCGCCGGAGACCACCTCGGGCGCGACGCCCAGCCGCTGCCGGACGCCGTCGACGAACTCCTGCGAGTTCTCCGCGTCGCGCGCCGCCGAGGTCGCGACGAACCGCAGCGCGGCGACGTCGTGGGCCTCGACGACCGCGGCGTACTCCTCGCAGGCGCCGAACAGCCGCGCGAGCGCCTCGTCGGCGAGCCGGCCGGTGCGGTCCACGTCCTGCCCGAGCCGCACGATGCGCAGCTCGCGGACCAGGGTCTCCTGGCTGCCGGTCGCCGGGTCGAGGTCGGCGACGAGCAGCTTGACGGTGTTGGTGCCGCAGTCGACCGCGGCGACCCGGGTCACGCGTCGCCCCCGGGCGCGACGCACGGGCCGGCGGCCCAGAACGCGCCGAGCAGGTCGATCACCTCGTCGCCGAGCGGGTTGACGCCTCTCCCCTGGGCCAGCGACTGGCCGGCCAGCACGTGCAGGCACTTCACCCGGGTGGGCATGCCGCCGGCGGAGACGCCGGCGATCTCCGGGACCTCGTCGATCGACTCGCGGGCGGCGAGGTAGGCCTCGTGGGCGCGCTGGTACGCCGCGGCGAGGTCGGGGTCGCTCTCCAGCCGGTCCGACATCTCCTTCATCAGGCCGGACGCCTCGAGGGTGCCGATCAGCGACGCGGCCCGCGGGCAGGTGAGGTAGAAGGTCGTGGGGAACGGCGTACCGTCCTCGAGGCGTGGCTCGGTGGCGACCACGTCGGGGTTGCCGCAGGGGCACCGGTGGCCGATCGCGTGGATCGCCCGGGGCGGGCGGCCGAGCTGGGCCCCGATGACGGCTGCGTCATCGGCGTCGACCACGTCAGTCCCCGGCCTTGTCCGCCGCCGGGACCTTGGGTGCGTCGATCTTCGCCGCGGGCGGCGGCACGGTCCGCTCGGCCTTCGTCTTGCCGGACTCCACGACGCTGCCCCAGGCCGACTGCCACCACAGCGGCCGGCTGGCCTCGGTGCTGGCCCGGGGCGTCGGGAGGGTGTCGGTGGGGTCGAGCGGCTTGCCGTCCTTGTCGAGGACCTGGAACCCGATCTCGCCGGGCATCACCCAGCCGAACCGCTGGTGGGCGATGGTCTTGACGTAGGCCGGGTCCTTCCAGCGCTTCTTCTCGCGGCTGAGCCGGTCGACCTGGACCTGCGACGTGGCGATGCTGGCGCGCAGCTCGGCGAGGTGGCGGCGCTGGTCGAGGTAGGCCCGCATGCTGGAGGCGTAGGACACCATCAGCAGCGCGAGGACCAGGACCAGGATCGCGGCCCGGCCGGTGAAGCGGGGCCGGGCGGGGAGGGTCCGGCCGGCGGCGGTCCGCTGGCGCGGGACGCCCCGGCGGCTGCCCGGACCCGCGCTCGGCCGTGCCCCGGCGCGCGCAGTCGACGCGCCCCGGGGGGTGCGGCGGCCCGCACCGCGGGATCCGGCTCCCGTGGTGCGCTTGCGGGGGTCGGACCCCCGTCCGGACGGACTGTCGGCCATGGTCAGGTCAGCTGTCCCGTCCGTAGCGCGGGAAGGCGCCGCGGCCGGCGTACCGCGCCGCGTCGTCCAGCTCCTCCTCGATGCGCAGCAGCTGGTTGTACTTCGCGACCCGCTCGGAGCGTGCAGGCGCCCCGGTCTTGATCTGGCCGCAGTTGGTGGCCACCGCGAGGTCGGCGATCGTGGTGTCCTCGGTCTCGCCGGAGCGGTGGCTCATCATGCAGCGGAAGCCGCTGCGGTGCGCCAGGTCGACGGAGTCGAGGGTCTCGGTGAGCGAGCCGATCTGGTTGACCTTCACCAGCAGGGCGTTGGCGGACCGCTCGGTGATGCCCCGGCCGAGCCGCTCCACGTTGGTGACGAACAGGTCGTCGCCGACGAGCTGGACCTTCTCGCCGAGCTCGGCGGTCATCGCCTGCCAGCCGCTCCAGTCCTCCTCGTCGAGCGGGTCCTCGATCGACACGATCGGGTACGACGCGACGAGGTCGGCGTAGTAGGCCTGCATCTCGGCGGCCGTCTTGGCGGCCCCCTCGAACTGGTAGGCGCCGTCGGTGAAGAACTCGCTGGCGGCGACGTCGAGCGCGAAGACGATGTCCTCGCCTGCCTTCAGCCCGGCCTTCTCGACGGCCACCGTGATCAGGTCGAGCGCCTCGCGGTTGTTCGGCAGGTCCGGGGCGAAGCCGCCCTCGTCGCCGAGTCCGGTGGCCAGCCCCTTCTCCTTCAGCACCGCCTTGAGGGCGTGGTAGACGCTGGCGCCCTGCTCGAGGGCCTCGCGGAACGTCGGCGCCCCCACGGGCGCGATCATGAACTCCTGGACGTCCACGCCGGTGTCGGCGTGCGCGCCGCCGTTGAGGATGTTCATCATCGGCACCGGCAGCAGGTGGGCGTTCGGGCCGCCGACGTAGCGGAACAGCGGCAGGTCGGCGGAGTCGGCGGCGGCGCGGGCCACCGCCAGCGAGACGCCGAGGATCGCGTTGGCGCCGAGCTGCGCCTTGTTCGGGGTGCCGTCGAGGGCGAGCAGCCGCTGGTCGACGAGCCGCTGCTCGGAGGCCTCGAAGCCGACCAGCTCCGGGCCGATCGCGTCGAGCACCGCGTCGACCGCCTTGCCGACCCCCTTGCCGCCGTAGCGCTTCCCGCCGTCGCGCAGCTCGACCGCCTCGAAGGCACCGGTGGAGGCACCCGAGGGAACCGCGGCGCGACCGATGGTGCCGTCGTCGAGGGCGACCTCGACCTCCACGGTGGGGTTCCCGCGCGAGTCGAGGATCTCGCGCGCGCCGACAGCCTCGATGGACGCCACGGTGTGCTCCTGCTGGGTCGAAGTCTTGGGACCCGACCACCCTAACGGCGTCGCGGGGCCGAACCGGGCAGGGCTCGCCTCGGTGGGCGCACCCCGTACCGCCCGTCCGGGCCATGGCCCGGACGCCCCCGGGCGGGCAGGCTGTCCGGATGCCCACCCCACCGACGCCGGCCGAGCTGGTGACGCGCGTCAGCCAGGTCTTCGACACCGTCGCCGACGACTACGACCAGAGCGGGGTGGCGTTCTTCGCCCCGATCGCGGGCCGGCTGGTCGAGCTGCTCGACCCCCGACCGGGCGAGCGCGTCGTCGACGTCGGCTGCGGGCGAGGTGCGGTCACGCTCCCCCTCGCGCGAGCCGTCGGGGAGGACGGCTCGGTGACGGCCCTCGACGTCTCGCCGGCGATGGTGGCGCACACCCGGGCCGCGGCGGGGGCCGCCGGGCTCGACCGGGTCTCGGTGGAGCTCGGCGACGCGACGGCGCTGCGGCTGCCGGAGCGGTCCTTCGACGTGCTGGCGTCCTCGCTGGTGCTGTTCTTCCTCCCGCGGCCGGCGGAGTCGCTGCCCGGCTGGCTCCGGCTGCTGCGCCCCGGCGGACGGGCCGGGCTGACCACCTTCGGGACGCAGGACGACACCTGGCAGGCGGTCGACGCGCTGTTCGTCCCGTACCTCCCGCCGGCGCTGGTCGACCCCCGCACCCGCGGCGTCGACACCCCGTTCGGCAGCGACGAGGCGATGGCGGAGATGGCGACCGCAGCAGGTGCCCGCGAGGTCCGCACCGTGCGGGAGACGCTCCCGGTGGTCTTCGACGACGCGGAGCACTGGCGGGCCTGGACGATGAGCACCGGGCAGCGGATGTTCTGGAGGTTCGTTCCCGAGGACCGGCGCGAAGGCATCTTCGAGCAGGCCGCCGCCCTGCTCGAGGACGCGCGCGACGGCGACCGGATCGTGCTGCACCAGGACGTCCGGCACACGCTCGCCGCGGTCTGAGCTACGCCCCGGCGCGTGACTCCGTGGCGCGGACGGTGTCGGCGAGCCGGCGCACAGCGTCGCGCAGCGCCTGCTCCGGGTCCTCGCCGGCGGCGCGCGCGTCGACGACCAGCGCCAGCAGCCGCTCCCCCAGCCCGTCCGGCGCCCCCGGCGCGACACCGACCCGGGCGGCCCGGCCGACGGTCTTGTCGGCCAGCGCGAGCGCGGGCAGTGCCGGCGGGATGCCGTCGAGCACCGAGGCGCGACCCTTCTCGGCCGCCTTGAGCCGCTCCCAGTTGGCGTTCACCTCGTCGGCGTCGGTGACGTCGAGGCCCGCGAAGACGTGCGGGTGCCGGTGCACCAGCTTGTCGACGATGCCGGCCGCGACGTCGTCGATGTCGAAGCCGTCCTCGCCGGCCTCCGCCGCGACGCGGGCGTGGAAGTAGACCTGCAGCAGCAGGTCGCCCAGCTCCTCGCGCAGGTGGGTGTAGTCGCCCGAGTCGATGGCCTCGAGCGTCTCGTAGGTCTCCTCCAGCAGGTACGTCGCCAGCGAGCGGTGGGTCTGCTCCCGGTCCCACGGGCAGTCGGTGCGCAGCCGGTCCATCACGGTCACCAGGTCCAGCAGCCGCGCACCCGGCACGTCGTACGACGCGTGCAGCACGGTGACCTCGACGCCCTCGCCGGCCGGTGTGGCTGCCGCGGCGGCGAGCAGCGGTGGCAGCGTCTCCGCCTCCGCGGCGGTGGCCAGCCACACCACGTCGTGGTGCCGGGCCGACGCGAGGAGCGCCTCGCCGGACGGGTCGGCCAGCACCTCGACCGGGTGCCCGGCGTCGGCGACGGCTGCGGCCAGCGGGTCGTCCGCCGACGACGCGAGCCGGCGACCGGCGCGCGCGATGGCCGACCAGGCCGGCCAGGACATCAGCCCGGGGGCGACCCGCGGGCTGGTGACCAGCAGGGTCAGCTGCACTTCTGGCTGGCCGGCAGCGACGCCAGCCACGACGACGACGGCTGCGTCTTCGCGCCGGCCTTGGCCTGCGAGGAGACCGCCGCGGACAGCGAGCCGCTCTTGGCCTGCAGGTTGCCGTTCGAGAAGGTGCCGAAGCGCGGGTCGACCGAGACGTCGACGTTCTTGTCCACCCAGGCGTTGCGCACCTTGAGGCCGGCCGGGATGGCGGTCTGCGCGGTGATGTTCTTGCTGCCGGACTGCTCGAGCGCGCGACGGCCGGCCTCGGCCATGGTCAGCTGGCTCTTGTCGAGGTCGGTGAGGGTGTCCTTGAGCACCGCGCGGTGCTCCTCCGGCACGCTCGCGAGCAGCTGCGCCCGCGAGGCCATCGCCCGGTTGAGCTGCTCCTGCGAGGGCTCCAGGCCCTTCGCTGCGCCGTAGTCGGCGGAGAGCCGCGAGTCGATCAGCAGCCCGAGCGCGAGCTCGCGGTTGGAGCGGCTCGACTGCTCCTGCGGCTGGCCGGTCTGCGAGCTCTGGGCCTGGGCCGAGCAGATCGCGCTCGCCACCTCGTCGAGGTGGGCGGTGTCGATCGAGGTGGAGCCGACGGTGGCCGCGTCCCCGGGGTGCGTGCTGCAGCCGGCCAGCGACAGGGCCAGTGCTCCGGCCGCGACCAGCGCGGAGACCTTGCGGGTGGGGGGTCGGGTCACGACGGGTCCTTCTCCTCGCTGGGGCTGCCCGGTCGGCGCCGGGGATCGTGCGTCAGCATCGTACGCAGCCGCCGGTCGTCATCCGCGCGCCGCCTCGGGCACCCGGTCCAGGACGGTGTCGACGACCTCCCGCGCCCAGGCCAGCAGCGCCTCGTCGCGGATCGGGTGGCCGCCCACCACGGCGGTGGTCGGACGGGGCACCAGGATGGTGCGCAGGTTCGGCTTCACCAGGCTCTTCGGGTAGAGCCGGTTGAGCCGGACCGTGGCCGACTCGGGCAGCTCGACCGGGGCGAACCGGACGTAGCGGCCCTGGATGGTGACGTCGGTGAGCCCCGCCTGCCGGGCCCGGCCCCGGAACCGCGCGACCTCGAGCAGGCTGGCCACCGCGGCCGGCGGCTCGCCGTAGCGGTCCACGAGCTCCTCGCGGATCAGGTCGACGTCCTCGTCGGCCCGGACCTCCGCGAGCCGCTTGTACATCTCCAGCCGCAGCCGCTCGCTGGGGACGTAGTCGTGCGGCAGGTGCGCGTCGATCGGCAGCTCGATCTTCATCTCCGCCTGCTGCCCGACGTCGTCGCCGCGGAACTCCGAGACCGCCTCGCCGACCAGCCGGACGTAGAGGTCGAACCCGACGTCGGCGATGTGGCCGGACTGCTCGCCGCCGAGCAGGTTGCCGGCGCCGCGGATCTCCAGGTCCTTCATGGCGATCGCCATGCCGCCGCCGAGGTCGGAGTGCTGCGCCAGCGTCGCGAGCCGCTCGTGCGCGGTCTCGGTCAGCGGCTTGTCCGGCGGGTAGAGGAAGTACGCGTAGGCCCGCTCGCGGCCCCGCCCCACCCGGCCGCGCAGCTGGTGCAGCTGCGAGAGGCCGAGGGTGTCGGACCGCTCGATCACCATCGTGTTGGCGTTGGAGACGTCGAGGCCGGACTCCACGATCGTGGTGCACACCAGGACGTCGAACCGCTTCTCCCAGAAGTCCAGCATCACCTGCTCGAGCTGGTGCTCGCCCATCTGGCCGTGCGCGGTGGCGACCCGCGCCTCGGGCACCAGCTCCTTGATCCGGGCGGCGGCCTTCTCGATCGACTGCACCCGGTTGTGGATGAAGAACACCTGTCCCTCGCGCAGCAGCTCGCGCCGGATCGCCGCGATCACCTGGCGGTCCTCGTAGGCGCCGACGTAGGTCAGCACCGGGTGGCGCTCCTCCGGCGGCGTGGTGATCGTCGACATCTCGCGGATGCCGGTGATCGCCATCTCCAGGGTGCGCGGGATCGGGGTGGCCGACATCGACAGCACGTCGACGGAGGTCCGGAGCCGCTTCATCTGCTCCTTGTGCTCGACGCCGAACCGCTGCTCCTCGTCGACGATGATCAGACCCAGGTTCTTCATCGTGATGTCGGGATTCAGCAGCCGGTGCGTGCCGATGACGATGTCGACGGTGCCCTCGCGCAGCTCCTCGATGACCGCGGCGGCCTCCTTGTCGGTCTGGAACCGGGAGAGGCCCTTGAGGATCACCGGGAAGCCGGCCATCCGCTCGGAGAACGTCGAGAAGTGCTGCTGCACGAGCAGCGTGGTGGGGACCAGCACGGCGACCTGCTTGCCGTCCTGCACCGCCTTGAACGCCGCCCGGACCGCGATCTCGGTCTTGCCGTAGCCGACGTCCCCGCACACCAGCCGGTCCATCGGGACCTGCAGCTGCATGTCGTGCTTGACCTCGTCGACGACCGCGAGCTGGTCGGGGGTCTCCACGAACGGGAAGGCGTCCTCCAGCTCGCGCTGCCAGGGGCTGTCGGGGCCGAAGGCGTGGCCGCGGGTGGCCTGCCGGGCGGCGTACAGCTTGATCAGCTCGGCGGCGATCTGCTTGACCGCCTTGCGGGCCCGGCCCTTGCGCTTGGCCCAGTCGGCACCGCCGAGCCGGTCCAGCGACGGCTGCTCGCCGCCGACGTACCTGGTGACCTGGTCGAGCGCGTCGGTGGGGACGTAGAGCCGGTCGGCGGGCTGCCCGCGCTTGGAGGAGCCGTACTCCAGGACGAGGTACTCCCGGGTCGCGCCCTGCACCTCGCGCTGCTTCATCTCGATGTAGCGGCCGACACCGTGCTGCTCGTGGACGACGTAGTCGCCGGACTCGAGCTCGAGCGGGTCGATCTGCTTCTTGCGGCGGGTCGGCATCCGGCGCATGTCCTTGGTGGACGCGCGCTGACCGGACAGGTCCTCGCCGGTGAGCACCGCCAGGCACAGCGACGAGCTGACGAAGCCGTGCTCCAGGGTCGCGGTGGTGACGTGCACCAGCCCCGGCTCGGGCTCGGTGTCGAGCGACTCGGTGAGCCGCACCGGGACGTCGTGGTCGCGCAGCACCTCCGCCATCCGCTCGGCGGGGCCGTGGCCCTCGTGGAGCACCACCACGCGGCTGTCGTTGCGCAGCCACGCCGCCATGTCGGCGACCGCACGCTCCAGGTCGCCGCGGTAGGCCTCGACGGTGCGCACCGCCACCGCGCGCGACTCGACGGCACCGGCCTCGGCGTCGACGCCGGAGGAGACGATCTCCCCCAGCGAGTCGCGCAGCGGCTCACCCGGGCGGTCGAGCCCGCCGGCCGGGTGGTCGAGCCCGTCGACCGGGTGGTCGAGCCTGTCGAGACCCGCGTCCGGGTCGAGCCCGAACGGCGAGACGCTCCACCACGCCTTGCCCTGCGACAGGCTGAGGCCGCGGACGTCGGCCAGCGAGTGGTACGACGCCGCGCCGAGGTCGATCGGGGCCTCGCCGCCGGCGGCCGCGGCGGCCCAGGACGCCTCGAGGAACTCCTCGCTGGTCGCCACCAGGTCGTGGGCGCGGCTGCGGGCCCGCTCGGGGTCGAGGACGAGCACGTGGGTGCTGTCCGGCAGCAGGTCGACGAGCATCTCCATGCCGCCCGCGTCGACGGTCAGCACCGGGGCCAGCGACTCCATGCCCTCGACGGCGTGGCCGTCGGCGAGCTTCTCGAAGATCTCCGCGAGCTGCGGGTGGCTCTCGGCCAGCTCCCGGGCCCGGGCGCGCACCTCGTCGGTGAGCAGCAGCTCGCGGCACGGCGGCGCCCAGAGCCGGGTCGCCGCCTCGAGGGTGCGCTGGTCGGCCACCGCGAACGAGCGGATCTCCTCCACCTCGTCGCCCCAGAACTCCACGCGCAGCGGGTGCTCCTCGGTCGGCGGGAAGACGTCGACGATGCCGCCGCGCACGGCGAACTCGCCGCGCTTCTCCACGAGGTCGACGCGGGAGTACGCCGCGCCGGCCAACCGGCGCACCACGTCGTCGAGGTCGGCCTCGTCGCCCACGGCGAGCTCGACCGGCTCGAGGTCGGCCAGCCCGCGCACCTGCGGCTGCAGCACGGACCGCACCGGTGCCACGACCACCTTGAGGGGCCCGTTGGAGCGGTCGGTGCCGGGGTGCCGCAGCCGGCGCAGCACGGCGAGCCGGCGCCCGACGGTGTCGCTGCGCGGCGAGAGCCGCTCGTGCGGCAGCGTCTCCCAAGCGGGGTAGTAGGCCACCAGCGACGGGTCGAGGAGCCCCTCGAGCGCGGCGACCAGGTCCTCGGCCTCGCGCGAGGTGGCCGCCACGGCGAGCACGGTGCGGCCGGCGTCGACGAGCCCCTTGACCACGAACGGGCGCAGTGCGCTCGGCGCGGTCAGGTCGAGCGCCGGTACGGCGCCGTCGCGGGCGTCGGCCATCGCCGCGGCCAGCGTCTCGTCGCGCAGGACGAGGTCGGCCAGGCCACTCACACCCACGGTTCCATCTCCTTCTCGGGGCACCACAAGAGTCCCCGCGCACGCCGGGAGGGGTGTGGGAACGGGGGTGCCGCCAGTCTACGAGGCGACCCCGACAGCTGCGCCGGGCAGCGCCCCGGTCAGTGGCCGGGCCATCGGCTGGTCAGTGGCTGGGTCAGCGGCTGCGGACCACGGAGCAGGAGCTGCCGGTCAGGTACGGCGCCGCGCCGGTCGCGACGACGATGCCGAGCCGCACGTCGCGGCAGGTGGCGCCCGCCACCCGGCCACCGCTGCGGCCGCCGAACAGCAGCCCCGCCCGGGAGGCGCCGTCGAACACGGAGCGACGCACCACCAGCGTCGCGGTGCCGGCCGCCTGCGCGCCGATCTGGCCGCGGTCGAAGGTGCTGTCCAGGACCGCGGGACGGGACCGGCCCAGCGCCGGCGACCCCGACGGCGTTGCCGGAGAACAGTGCCGCGGTGCACGGCCCCGCTGCTGGCGTCGGCGAAGCAGATGCCGCACTGCCCGTTGTCGCCGAACCGGGTCCGGACCACGCTGGCGCGGTGGCCGCCGGTGAGCAGGATCCCGGCGTTGTCGTTGCCGGTGACCGTGGAGCCGGTGACCTCGAGCGTGGTGGCCCGGCGCGCCTCGGCGTCGCCGCGGGCCGACATCAGCACCCCGTTGCCGCCCGCCCGGCTCGAGGCCGCGCGGCCGCCGGCGACCACCACCTCGGTCAGCGCGATCGACGAGGACGGGCCGCCGACCAGCACCGACGCCGGCTTCGGCCCGGCGTGCCGCAGCGTGAGCCGCCGCAGGTCGACGCGGCCGTCGGTGAGCACCAGCACCGACGTGTCGGGGGCCGTCGACCTCAGCACGGTGCGGTCGCTCCCCCGGCCGACCAGCGTCACGCCCTGCAGCAGCACCAGCGCCTGGGGCAGCCGGTAGGTGCCCCCGGTCAGCCGCAGCGTCGAGCCCGGCGCCACCTGGGAGAGCACCGTGGCCAGGTCGTCGCCCGGGGACACCTCGCGGGTGACCGGCCGGGCGCCGGTGGCCGACGCCCCGCTCATCGACGCCTTCAGCCGGAGCAGGACGGCTCGGGCGAGCGGCCCCCGCACCGCCACGTCGCCGAGACCGTCGGTGAGCGCGCTCTGGTAGTCGGCGGCGTCGCAGCCGAGGTTGTCGATCTGCTTGCGGGCGTCGGTGATGGCGGTGCGCAGCCGGCGGTCCCCGACCGCGGGGCTCACCGGCTTCGACTCCGAGTGCAGGGACACGGCCGTCCCGTAGGCGTCGACGTAGTCCTGGATGGCGGCCAGCACGGTGGGCGCCACCTGGCGGCAGCGGTCGGCCTGCGCCGCCGATGCGGACGAGGTCGAGGACGAGGTCGAGGAGCCCGCGCTCGAGGACGGCTGGTCGCTCCCGCCGGTGCAGCCGGCGAGCAGCCCGGCGACCAGCACTGCTGCGGTGACGGTGGCCGTCAGCCTCCCGAGGGCCTCTCTCACGCGCTCAGCATAGGGAGCCGGTGCCGCCGTGCGGCCCGAATGCCGTGCCTCAGCGCGGCGTAGCGCCGTCCCGGCGTGATCCGGTCGGTCATCACCCCGGTCTCGGCGTGGGACCGGCCCAGCAGGTGGCCGATCTCGTGCACCAGGACGCTGAGCAGGTCGATGCGGTGCGGGGTCACCCGCCCGGCCGAGGTGCTCCAGCCCCAGCCGGCGCCGCTGGTGTCGAGCGTGATGGTCCGGGTGCCGGCCTCGCTGTGCGCGACCTCGGTCTGCGGGAGGTCGGCGACCACCACGTGGATCGAGCGGAGGTCGGCCCTCGACAGCCGCCAGTACCGCGCGGCCAGGGCCAGCACGCGTCGTACGGCGGTCGCGGTCGGCGCCGCGCTGCGGGTCGCGGTGCCGACGGCCGCGACCTGCAGGGCCGCGTCGTCGTCGAGGATCGTGACGGTGCCGGTCGAGGTCCCCAGCACGGCGTTGACGGGGTTCGTCAGGGTCAGCTGCACGGTCTCGTCCGGCTCGACGGTCCGGTCGCCGTACACCACGATCGAGACGGTCTTCGTGGTCTGGCCGGCGGTGAAGGTGAGCGTCACCGGGGCGGCCCACGCCTTGTAGTCGGAGCCGGCCGTCGCACTGCCGCCCGTGAGCTGGACGGTGACGGTGACGGTGCCGGGGTAGGTGGTCGAGAGCGTCACCGGGACGGTCACGGTGACGGACCCGGTCTTGCCCTCGAGCACCGAGACGCTGCCGATGCTGATGGTCGGCGGCCACGCGTCGTCGTTCGTGAGGGTGACGGTCCCGGTGCCCTGGGCCACGGTCGCGTTGTCGACGGAGACCAGGTCGACGGTGAAGGACTCGTCGAGCTCGGGGACGGTGTCGCCGAGGACGGAGACCGTGATCGTCTTGGTGGTCTGGGTCCCGGTGAAGGTCAGGTCACCGGACGTCGCGACGTAGTCGCTGCCCGCGGTGGCGGTGACGTCGTTCACCGTCCAGTGCACGTGCACCGGGGCGCCGGTGTTCGACGCGCGCGACAGCGTGACCGTGAGGGTGACCGTCTTCGTCCCGCTGTTGCCCTCGGTGACGGTCACGCTGCTGATGGTGACCACCGGGAGCTCGGTGAGCGCCGGCACGGACGCGTCGACGGGCGCGGAGCCGTTCTGGTTGGCGACGTCGAGGAAGGCGGCGTCGCTGGTGTTCACGCGCACGTCGCGGGTGCCGTTGAGGTTGCCGGCCTGCGGGTCGCGCGGCCCGCCGTGCTGGTCGCCCCAGGCCGCGTCCTGCTGGGTGACCAGGCCGATCTCGCCGAACGGCTCCCCGTTGCGGTCCGCGGTGCCGCCGGCCAGCTCCTGCGAGCCGGTCTGGTCGGCGCCCTGCGCCTTCGACACCTGGTAGAGGAAGTCGTAGAGCGCCGGCGCGACGGTGCGGCTGACGGTCGGCTCGCCGTACGGCGAGAACGGCACGAGGTAGGTGTTGAACTCGCCGCCCCAGTCGATGAGCCGGTCGCCGCCGGTGTTGGCGATCATCACGTCGAGGCCGGCGCCGCCGAAGACCCGGTCCTCGTAGCTGGGCGCGGTGTCGGTGCCGTCGTTGCGGCCGCCGTAGCTGTTCAGGTCGTCGTCGGCCTGCAGCAGGTCGTTGCCCCAGCCGCCCCACAGGGTGTCGCGTCCGGTGCCGCCGACCAGCCAGTCGTTGCCGTGGTCCCCGAAGAGGACGTCGAAGCCGTCGCTGGCGAGGCTGCCGTAGGGCTTGCCCTCGGTCGGGTCGTTGTTGAGGAAGAACTCCAGGCCGGTGCCGTCCTTGCTGAGCCCCCCGGTGGCGGTGAGCAGGACCTTGCGGCGCGGGTCGTTCGCGTCGTAGAGCGGGAACATCCCGGTCGCGGTGTCGAAGCCGAGCAGCCGGCCGTCGTTGAACGGGTGCGCCCAGTCGGTCTGCACCACGCCGCCGGCGTACGTCGGGGCGTAGGAGGTCATCAGCGCCTCCGCGCCGGACACCGCGTCGTCGCCGGCGCCGCCGTGCAGGAAGTCGGCGTCGAGGCCGCCGTAGATCACGTCGTTGGCGAACCGCGGCGCGAACAGCGGGTTGTCCGCGCGGCCGCTCGGGTCCAGCGAGTACGGCGTCAGGTCGACGGACTTGTTCAGCCAGCCGGTCGGGTAGAGCACGGCCTCCTGCGCATTGCCCGGCGTGCTGATGTCGACCTGCTTGTTCGCGGTGGCGAGGCCGTTGAGCAGCTCCGTGCTGCCGTTGCGGCTGGTGAGGATGCGGCCGTCGTCGCCGAGCACGCCGTCCACCCCGGTGCCGCCGGAAAGCCAGTCGCTTCCCCAGCCGCCGACGAGGTCGTCGTCGCCGGCGTCGCCGTAGACCACGTCGTTGCCGCCGCCGGCGTACACGGTGTCGTCGCCGCCCTCGCCGTGCAGCTCGTCGCTGCCCCAGACGTCGTAGGTGCCGGTGCCCGCGCCGGAGACGTCGTAGCCGGTGGCGGTGGAGCCGGGGAACCAGGACGGCCGGAAGTCCGGTCCGCCGGGGGTGTAGTCGAGCAGCGTCACCGCGCGCGGCAGCAGCCGCACCGTGTCGCCGGTGTAGGTGTCGTAGGTGAACGTCAGGTACGACGTGCCGATCGTGTTGTTGCGGCCGACCAGCCGCTGGATGTCGCCGTTGTCGCCGACGATCGTGTCGGAGTCGGTGCCGTGGCCGGGCACCGCGTCGTTGCGGCCGTTGCGCAGCCCGGCGCCGCCGAAGACCAGGTCGCTGTCGTCGGGGCGCAGGCCCATCGAGTCGAGCGAGAACATGTCGGAGCTGCCGCCGACGAGGTCGTCGCGTCCCAGGTTGCCGAACACCACGTCCCGGCCGCCGCCGCCCTCGACGTAGTCGTCGCCGTCGGTGGCGGCCTCGGTGCTCGGCATCACGACGAGCACGTCGCGGCTGCGGCCGGTGCAGGTGCCGGTGACCGCCGAGAACCGGCAGGCGCCGACCGTCTGGTCGATGGAGCCGTCGCCCTGGATGGTGTCGTCGCCGAGCTGGCCGAAGATCATGTCGTCCTGGCCGCCGCCGGCGAGGTAGTCGGCGCCGTAGAGGTCGGGGCTGGTGTTCCACGCGTGGTCGTACAACGTCACCCGGAAGTCGCCCCAGATGCCGGTGCCGCGCGGGTCGGTGCCCCAGGCGGTGCCGACGTTCGCGCCGCCGGCGTTCGGGCCGCTGCTGGTGTCGTAGACCTGGTTCCCGGTCAGCGCCCGGAAGCGCGGGTTGCGGTAGTCGCCGTACGTCGTGGACCGGTCGAGCAGCGCGTTGTCGCCGAGCACGAGGTCGCGGCCCAGCCCGCCGTCGATGCTGTCGCCGCGGGTGCCGCCGACCAGCACGTCCTCGCCGCCCTGGCCGTAGATCCGGTCGGCGCCGCCGATGGCGTCGTCGACGGTGGCCAGCGTGACCACCTGGCGGGTCGTGGTGCTCGACCCGGGCAGCCGGACCGCGGCCCAGACGAGGAAGCCGTTGTCGCCGAGCACGATGTCGCCGGTGCCGGACGCGGTGCCGACCGCGGGCGGCTCGGACCCGGCGTGGACGGTGTCGCCGTCCGCGCCGCCGAGGACTACGTCGACGCCGGTGCCCGTGGTGATGTCGTCGCGGCCGCCGACCTCGGAGTCGGTGGTCTCGACGCGGCCGATCGTCATCGGGACCTGGCTCCACGCGGGGCCGTCGGTGGCGGCCGCGGTCACCCGGCCGTTGTCGCCGAGCACGACGTTGCGGCCGTCGCCGGCGTCGATGGTGTCGCCGCCGAAGCCGCCGATCACGACGTCGTCGCCCGCTCCGCTGTACAGCGCGTCGCCGGCCCCGTCGGTGCGGTCCGTGGTCCAGATGGCGTCGATGTCGGAGGCGTCGCCGTCGTCGTCCCAGTCGACGAAGCCGTGGTCGCCGAGGACGATGCCGGTGCCGTCGCCCGAGTGGACGGTGTCGCCGGCCGCGCCGCCGAGCACGATGTCGAAGCCGGCACCGGTGGTGATGTCGTCGCGGCCGCCGAGCGTCGGGTCGGTGGTCTCGACGCGACCCAGGGTCATCGGCAGCCGGAACCAGCGGAGGGTGTCGGCATCCGCAGCGGTGATGCGGCCGCTGTCGCCGAGCACGACGTTGTTGCCCTCACCGGCCCGGACGGTGTCGTCGCCGGCACCGCCGACCACGACGTCGTCGCCCGCGCCGGTGGTGATGGTGTCGTTGCCGCCGAGGTCCGGCTGGGTGCTCCAGATGCGGTCGAGGTCGGTCGGGTCGCCGTCGCGCAGCACCCAGTCGACGAAGCCGTGGTCGCCGAGGACGATGTCCGCGGCGTCGGTGGCGTCGCGGCTGGTGCTGATCGTGTCGCCCCCGGCGCCGCCGAGCAGCACGTCGCGGCCGCTGCCGCTGCTGAGCACGTCGTCGCCGCCGATGGTCGGGTCGAGGGTCACGACCAGGCCGACGAGCTGGCCCTCCACGCCGTCGGTGAGGTCGCCGACGCCGCCGTGGCCGGAGACCGCCACGGCCGCCTGCTCGAGCTGCGCGACTTGCTCCGCGGTGAGCACGACGCCGCCGAGCCCGGTGACCGGCACGGTGCCGGGCGTGAACCAGAGCACGCGGCCGCGGTCGCCGAAGATGATGTCGCCGCCGGAGCCGCCGTGGATCGTGTCCCTGCCCTGGCCGCCGAAGACCACCAGCGGCAGCGTCGACGTGCGCGCGTCGACCACGTCGTCGTCGCTGTCGGAGCTCTGCGGCAGCGCGAACGTCTGGGTGACCACGCGCGTCACCTCGACCACGACGTACGACGCGAGGCCGTCGCGCTGCGTGCCGGCGTCGAAGCTCACGGTGGAGCCGCTGACGGTGGCCGCGACCTCGACGCCGTTGACCAGCACGCGGACGCTCTCACCGGCCGCGAGCGCGCCGCCGAGGGGGGCGGTGGACAGCCCGGTCTTCCGGTAGGCCTTCCAGGTCACGTGCTCGGTGGCGACGGTGGCGGTGTCACCCGGGCGGAGCGAGTCGAACAGGCCGACCGTGTCGCGCCGGGATGTTGACCACGTAGCGGTCGCGGTGATCACGACGCCGTTGACGGTCACCGTCGATGCGTGTCGGCGCGCACCGGCTCGTCGCCGTCGGAGGTCGGACCCCGAGATGCAGCACGTCGTCGTTCGGTCCCTGGGTGTCGAGGACGAAGAAGCCGTCCTCGCCCGCTGCAGGTCGACCGTGACGGTGTCGTTGCCGAGGCCGGTGTTGAGCCACGTCGTGGTGCGCACGCCGGCGCGGCGTGTGCGTGCCGTCGACGACGAATGGTGTCGGGCCCGAGCCGGTCCAGATCCGGATGCCGTCGGCGAAGCTGCCGTCGCGTCGGCGCGGTAGGTGATCGGCCCTGCGCGAGGCCGACGACGTAGATCTCGCGGGGCGCCGAAGACGGTCTCGCCGTCGGTGACGTGGCTTCGCGGCCGGCGGCGGCGCCGCGGTCGTCGGTGACCAGCACGTCCGGTGTCGCCGGCGGTCGAGCGCCTCGTCGCTGACCAGCAGCGTGTGGCGGCCGCTGCCGACGTCGAGGTTCAGGGTGCCGGCGATGCTGGTCGAGGTCGCCGGCGAGGAACTGCGGCTTGCCCGTCGATGCCGACGTCGGCCTTCGAGGAGACGTAGACGCGGTCGTTGCCGTCGCCGAACGAGACGTTCGTGATCGGCAGCGTGCCGCGGACGTTCAGCACGTCGTCGCCCGAGCCGAGCGTCAGGTTGAGCGTCTCGAGGCCGTTGTAGCTGATGCCGTCGAGCCGGGCGGCGGTCGCGACCGCGGCGGTGCCGGTGCCGAGCGCGCCGAGCCGACGGTGATCGGGTGGCGCGGCCTCGTTGACCTCGCCGCGGAAGCCGATCAGGTAGTCGTCGCCGACCTGCCAGACGTAGACGCTCTGCGCGCACCGGTGCGGCGCGCGTGCCGCAGGTCATCGAGACCGGTCGGTCGTCGGTGATCGGGAACAGCAGCGCCTGCAGCGCTGGCCTGCACGACCGCGGCGGTCGCGCCGACGCGAACGTCACGGCGCCGATCCCGGTCCGCGCGCCGTCGACGACCTGCGCACAGCACGATCGTGAACGATGCGCCGCTGCCGGCGTGACGGAGTACAGCCGGTCGAGCGGACGGCCGAGATCGTCGGTGCCCGCCGGGCGACCATGTCGAGCCCGGTGAGCGTGCCTCTGGGTCGAGCCAGCCGAGGTTGTCGTTGCGTGTCGGCCGAAGTCGTTGAGCGTCGCGGTGTCGGTGTCCGCGCCGCCGTCGAGCACGAGCAGCGCCGCGAGCAGGTCGAGCAGTCCGTCGGCGGTGCCGACGGTGAACGCGTCGTTGCCGGCCGGCGCCGAGTGCCGGGTGTGGCCGCGACGATGCGTGCGGATCGTCGGACGCATGTCGTCGCCGGGGCCGGCGTCGATCGTGGTGGTGCCGCCGTGGGTGGTCTCGACGGTGAAGGTGTCGTCGCCGTAGCCCGAGCAGGAGCGTCAGGTCCTCGAAGTCGGCGTAGACGATGCCGCCGGGCAGCGGCCGGCCGGCGCACGAGTGGTCGGCCGCCATCCCGAGGCCGGTGAGCGCGGTCGAGGTCAGCGTGCCGACGTCGTTCGGCCGGGCTGTCCTCGTTGTGCACGACGAGCGCGTCGACCTGGGCGGCCTCGATGGCCTGGGCGGTCGACGCGGTGGCCGGCAGCCGGGTGGCCCGAGGACTCGCCGGGCAGCACGATCGGCAGGATACTCGTCGAGCTCGAGCTTGCACGGTCGGGTTGGGGTCGTCGCCGCCCGAGACGAACAGCGGGCCCTGGATCAGGTGCAGGCGGCGGGCTGCGTCGGCGAACTCCTGGACGTCGCCGCCGTCGATCACGCTGTCGTCGATCGCGGTCACGCGGACGGTCTGCTCCACGTCCCAGGTGTGCGGCGTCGAAGGTCAGCGCCAGGCAACCCGTCGCCGTTGACGACCTGGCTCGCTGCCGCGCCGTCGCGACGAAGCGCACCTGCTTGCGAGGTTGCACCCGGCACCGTGCGAGGTGCGCAGCACCAGGCGCACCGTGCGCATGCGCGTCCAGGCTCGCGGCGTGGCCACGCGGCGCGCAGCGTGATCGTGATCCGTCGTCGCTGCCGGGGTCGCGGGTGAGCCGCACCGTGTAGCTGTCCGAGAGCCCGTCCAGGACGCTGGTCGCGCCCTCGACCAGCCGCGTGGTGCCCCCGCTCTGCGTGATGACGACGCCGGGGGTGTCCGCGTCGGCGATGACGGCGGTGATCTGGTCGACGTACAGGCCGGGGACGCCGAGCACGACGACGCTGGTGCCGGTGCCGAACACCCCGGAGCCCCAGGCGTCGGTGACCGTGATGCTGTGCGCGGTGTTGGAGGCGATCACCCGGTAGTACGCCGACCCGGTGAGCCCGTCGCCGACGATGCGGATCAGCGCACCGGAGAGGCCACCGTCCGCGGTGGGCAGGGTCACGCCGCTGCCGAGCGTGATCGTGGTGCGGTCCGGGTCGACGGTGACGACGGTGCCGCCGACCTGGCCGAGCGGCGCCGGCGTGGTGTAGCCGGTGATCCGGTAGACGCTGGTGCTGTCCGGCCGGACGTCCCAGTCCTCCTCGACCGTGATGAC
>CAVPRA010000016.1:0-40934 GCA_963707685.1 uncultured Actinomycetota bacterium | reverse complement strand
CTCGACACGATGGGCGCGCGACCCGACGACAACGACCTGGTCTTCAGTGGCGCCGGGCTGCACAACAGCCGCGAGACAGACGCGGTCCTCGGCCACGGCAGCGACTCCGACACGATCGTCGGCGACAACGGCAACATCCAGCGGCTCGTCGGCCGCAACGGGGTGCTCGGCTCGGCGTACCTGACGTTCACCTACGACTCCTACACCGGCGACGCGGTCCGGCTCGTGCCCCGCGCGGTGACGCTGCTCGACTACACCACCGGCGAAGCCGGACTACAGCCGACGCGTACCCGGCTACCACCGCCACGGGCTGCGACAAGTTCTCCGGCGCGGGCACCGGCACCTACGACGTGTGGGGCAGCGACGAGCTGCACGGCGACGCGGCGACGACACGATGTACGCCGGCAGGTCGGTCAACGACGTGATCTACGGCGACGCCGCACGACGACGACATGATCGGCGGCTGGGGCAACGACTGGATCTCCGGTGGCACCGGCGTGGACGGCGTGATCGGCGACGACGGCCGCATCCTCACCAGCCGCAACGGCGGCACCGAGGTGCTCAACGGTCTGCGCACCGCGAACAAGCAGGTCGACATCAGCACGCCGGGCAACGCGCAGGAGGCCGTGCTCTACCCGACCGGCTGGCTGAACAAGTCCGTCGACCTGACGCCGTACTCGCTGGACCCGAGCGGCCGCGCCGACACCCCGCTGTTCGCGCCGCGGTTCGCCAACGACGTGATCTACGGCGGCCTCGACTCCGACTTCCTGCACGGCGGCGCCGGCGACGACGCGGTGTCCGGTGCGGAGGCGCTGCTGACGTCGTACGCCCCGACGTACGCCGGCGGCGTGGTGCAGACCGACTGGGCGCACCCGTTCAACGACGGCCGGCTCCTCGGCTTCAACACCGCGACCGGGATGTTCCCGCTGTACGACTCGGCCGACCCGCGCCGCAGGATCCGGCTCACCGCCACCGGCGCGCTGAGCAAGACCTCGACCGGGCTGGAGTTCTTCCTGAACAACAACGCCGCCGAGGGCAAGCCCTACGGCAGCCTGTTCAGTGACGGCTTCGACGTGGTCTTCGGCGACCACGGCAACGACTGGCTGGTCGGCGGCACCGGGCGCGACACGCTCTGGGGCGGCTGGGGCAACGACCTGCTGCAGGCCGACGACGACCTCGGCACCTCCGGCGGCCTCAACAACGGCGTCGACACGGCGCCCGCCTACGAGGACCGGGCCTTCGGCGGCGCCGGGCTCGACGTGATGATCGCGAACACCGGCGGCGACCGGCTCATCGACTGGGACGGGGAGTTCAACACCTACCTGGTGCCGTTCTCGCCCTACGGTGCGCCGTCCATCAGCCGCATGGTCGCGCCGGCGCTCTACGACTTCCTCTACCCAGGTGTCGAGGGCGCAGGGCGCCGACCAGACCGGGACCCAGGAGGTCGGCGGCGGCACCGCCGCCCGCAACGGCGAGCCGTTCGGCGAGATCGGCCTGGTCACCCAGCAGGACGCGGCCTGGGGCGACCAGCACGGCGGCCCCCGCGACCCGCAGGCCGGCAACCTCAACGGCAGCCGCGACGTCCGCGTCAACACCAGCGACGCCGCCTTCCTCCCCCTGAGCCACCAGAACGGCTCCGCGCCCGTCAACGCGTCCGTGCCGGCGCTCGCCGACTCCCGGTGGTCAGCATCACCAGCGTGAGCGTCGCCGAGGGCAACAGCGGCACGAAACGGTCACCCTCACGGTGACGCTGTCGCGGGCGTCGAACTCCGGGCGCCGATCACGTGCACTGGACGGTGAACGACGGCACCGCCCTCACCGGCAGCGACTACGTCACGCAGACCGGCGACCTGACCTTCTCCGGCGCCGAGACCAGCAAGACGATCACCGTGTCGGTCGTCGGCGACGTCGTCCCCGAGCTCGACGAGACCTTCACCGTCGACCTGGTCTCCGTCGACAACGCCACCGTCGGCACCGGGACCGGCACCGTGACCGTCACCAACGACGACGCCTGGCCGCCGACCATCACCATCGGCAGCATCTCGGTGCTCGAGGGCAAGACCGGGTCCCTCACCGTCAACGTCCCGGTGACGCTGTCCACCAGCTACCCCGGCACCGTCACCGTCACGATCCAGGTCACCGGCGGCACCGCCACCGCCGGCTCGGACTACCAGGCGTGGACGGTGCCGGTCACGCTCACCTTCACCGCCGGCCAGACCTCGAAGACCGTCTCGGTGGTGGTGTACGGCGACCGGACCATCGAGCCGAACGAGACGGTGCAGCTCACCTTGTCGAACCCCGTCAACGGCGTGCTGGGGACGGCCACGGGCACCGTGACCATCCTCGACGACGACGCGGCCCTCCAGGTCGCGACCGTCGGTCCGGCGGCCCCGGTGCGGCCCGCAGCGCGGCCCCCACCGCTCGCGCCGTACGACGGGTGCTGGCGATGGCCGCGCGGTACTGGCGGCTGTCGAAGGCCGACCTGCGCTCGATCCACGTGGTGGTCACCAACCTGCCGGAGACCGAGGTGGCGCACGCCGACGAGGACACCCGGACCATCACGCTCGACAGCAACGCCGCCGGCTGGGGCTGGAGCACCTCGACGGGACGGGTGGCCGCGCGGGCGCGGGTCGACCTGTACAGCGTGCTGGTCCACGAGATCGGCCACCTGCTGGGCCTGTCGCACGCCGAGACCGGGGTGATGGCCGACCTGATCGCCCCCGGACGGCGCTTCGCCGCGCTGAAGCACGGCGTTCGGGCCGCGCAGCGGCGCCGGCTCCCTATGCTGAACGCGTGAGAACAGGCCCTCGGGAGGCTGACGGCCACCGTCGCCCGCAGCACTGCTGCTCGCCGGCTGCACGGGCGGGAGCGACGAACCGTCCGCGGACCCGTCGGCGGACGCGTCCTCGTCCGCGGCCGCGGTGAAGGCCGACCGGTGCCGGCAGGTGGCCCCGAAGGTGCTCGCGGCGATCCAGGACTACGTCAACGCCTACGGCACGTCCGTGTCCGGGCAGTCCGAGGCGAAGCCGGTCAGCCCCGCCGTCGGGGACCGCCGGCTGCGCACCGCGATCTCGGACGCGCGCAAGGAGATCGACAACCAGGGCTGCGACGCCGCCGACTACCAGAGCGCGCTCACCGACGGGCTCGGCGACATCTCCGTGCGGGGACCGCTCGCCACCGCGGTGCTGCTGCGGCTCAAGGCCTCGATGAGCGGCTCGTCGGCCACCGGTGCGGAGCCGGTCACCGGGATGTCTCCCCGGGTGACGACCTGCCGACGGTGCTCTCCCAGGTGGCCCCGGGCTCGACGCTCCGGCTGACCGGTGGCACCTACCGGCTGCCGCAGGCGCTGGTGCTGCTGCAGGGCGTGACGCTGGTCGGCCGGGGGAGCGACCGCACCGTGTGCTGCGCTCGACCGCCCGGGACACCTCGGTGCTGGTGCTCACCGACGGCCGCGTCGACCTGCGGCGCCTCACGCTGCGGCACGCCGGACCGAAGGCCGCCTCCGTGCTGGTCGGCGGCCCGTCGTCGTCGATCGCGCTGACCGAGGTGCTGGCCGCCGGCGGCCGCTCGGCGTCGAGCCGGGCCGGCGGCAACGGGGTGCTGATGTCGGCCCGCGGCGACGCCAGGGCGAGCCGGCCGCCACGCTCGAGGTCACCGGCTCCACGGTCACCGGCAACGACAACGCCGGGATCCTGCTCACCGGCGGCCACCGCGCCAGCGTGGTCCGGACCCGGTTCGGCGACAACGGGCAGTGCGGCATCTGCTTCGCCGACGCCAGCAGCGGGGCCGTGCACCGGGGCAACTTCTCCGGCAACGCGGTCGGGGTGGCGGCGCTGGGCCGGTCTCGCCCCGCCCTGCTGGACAGCACCCTCAGCGGCGGCCAGATCGGGGCGCAGGCCGCCGGCACCGCGCAGCTCGTCGTGCGTCGCTCCGTGTTCGACAGCGCCTCCCGGGCCGGGCTGCTGTTCGGCGGACGCAGCGGTGGCCGGGTCGCGCAGGCCACCTGTCGCGACGTGCGGCTCGGCGTCGTGGTCTCGGCCGACGCGGCGCCGTACGTCACCGGCGGCGACTGCGCCGTGGTCCGCAGCCGCTGACCCGGGCGCCCTGTCGGGACCGCCTCGTAGACTGGGGCCACCCCCGTTCCCACACCCCCTCCGGCGTGCGCGGGGACCGCTGTGCTGCCCCGAGAAGGAGATGGACCCGTGGGTGTGAGTGGCCTGGCCGAGCTGGTGCTGCGCGAGGAGACGCTGGCCGCGGCGATGGAGGACGCCCGCGACGGCGCCGTCCCGGCGCTCGACCTGACCGCGCCGAGCGCGCTGCGCCCGTTCGTGGTCAAGGGGCTCGTCGACGCCGGCCGCACCGGTGCTCGCGGTCACCGCGACCGCGCGCGAGGCCGAGGACCTGGTCGCCGCGCTCGGCGGCCTGCTCGACCCGCACGTGGTCGCCTACTACCCGGCCTGGGAGACGCTGCCGCACGAGCGGCTGTCCCCGCGCAGCGACACCGTCGGCCGCCGGCTCGCGGTGCTGCGCCGGCTGGCGCACCCCGGCGACCGACGCCGACCACGGGCCCGCTCAAGGTCGTCGTCGCGCCGGTGCGCTCGGTGCTGCAGCCGCAGGTGAACGGGCTGGGCGACCTCGAGCCGGTCGAGCTGCGCCGTCGGCGACGAGGCCGACCTCGACGACGTCGTCCGCCGGCTCGCCGGCGCGGCCTACGCCCGGGTCGACCTGGTCGAGCGGCGCGGCGAGTTCGCCGTCCGCGGCGGCATCGTCGACGTCTTCCCGCCGACCGAGGAGCACCCGCTGCGGGTCGAGTTCTGGGGTGACGACGGTCGAGGAGATCCGCTCCTTCGCGGTCGCCGACCAGCGCACCCTCGAGGCGGCCGACCGGGCTGTGGGCGCCGCCGTGCCGCGAGCTGCTGCTCACCGACGAGGTGCGCGACGCGCGGCCGCGGCGCTGGGCGAGCAGCACCCGGAGCTGGCCGAGATCCTCGACAAGCTCGCCGAGGGCCACGCCGTCGAGGGCATGGAGTCGCTGGCCCCGGTGCTGGTCGACGACATGGAGCTGCTCGTCGACCTGCTGCCCGCCGAGCACCCACGTCCTGGTGCTCGACCCGGAGCGGGTCCGCAGCCCGCGCCCACGACCTGGTCGCGCACCAGCGAGGAGTTCCTGCAGGCGTCCTGGGCCGCGGCGGCCGCCGGGCGGCGAGGCGCCGATCGACCTGGGCGCGGCGTCGTACCGCTCGCTCGGCGACGTCGCGCGGCCACGCCTGGCGCCAGCGGCAAGGCCTGGTGGAGCGTCGTCGCCGTTCGGCCTCGACCCCGACGCGCTCGACGGCTCGACCGCCGGCGCAGCGCGCTGCGCGACGCGATGGGCGAGATCGTCTCGCTCGACGTCGACGTCGAGGTCGGCGCCGTCGAGTCGCCGGGCGGTCGACGCGCGCCCGTCGAGGCCTACCACGGCGACACCGGAGCGCGCGGTCGACGACATCCGCGGCCTGGCTGCGCGACGGCGGCCGCGTGGTGCGTGGTCCACGAGGGTCACGGCCCGGCCGAGCGCATGGTCGAGGTGCTGCGCGACGCACGACGTGCCGGTGCGGCTCGACGAGTCGCTCGACCCGCGAGCCGCGAGCCCGGCCTGGTGCACGTCACCACCGGGACGCCTCGAGCACGGCTTCGTCGGCGACGCCGCTGGCCTGGCGGTGCTCACCGGCGACGACCTGGCCGGCCAGCGCGCGTCCACCAAGGACATGCGCCGGATGCCGGCGCGGCGCAAGAAGCAGATCGACCCGCTCGAGCTCAAGCCCGGCGACTACGTCGTGCACGAGCAGCACGGCGTCGGCCGCTACGTCGAGATGAAGCAGCGCGTCGTGCAGGGCGCGACCCGCGAGTACCTCGTCCTCGAGTACGGCGCCTCCAAGCGCGGCCAGCCCGCCGACCGGCTCTACGTGCCGACCGACCAGCTCGACCAGGTCACCCGCTACGTCGGCGGCGAGCAGCCCACGCTGGACCGGCTCGGCGGCGCCGACTGGGCCAAGCGCAAGGGCCGGGCCCGCAAGGCGGTCCGGCAGATCGCGGCCGAGCTCATCAAGCTGTACGCCGCCCGGCAGGCGACCCGCGGTCACGCGTTCGGCCCGGACACGCCCGTGGCAGCGCGAGCTGGAGGACGCCTTCCCGTTCGTCGAGACGCCCGACCAGCTCGCCGTCGTCGACGAGGTCAAGCACGACATGGAGCGCAGGTCCCGATGGACCGGCTGGTCTGCGGCGACGTCGGCTACGGCAAGACCGAGATCGCGGTGCGGGCGGCGTTCAAGGCGGTGCAGGACGGCAAGCAGGTCGCGGTGCTCGTGCCGACGACGCTGCTGGTGCAGCAGCACTTCTAGACGTTCACCGAGCGGATGGCCGGCTTCCCGGTCGATCCTCAAGGCGCTCTCGCCGGTTCCAGACCGACAAGGAGGCCGAGGCGGTCCTCGACGGGCTCGCCGACGGCACCGTCGACATCGTCATCGGCACCCACCGGCTGCTCAACCCCGACATCCGGTTCAAGGACCTCGGCCTGGTCATCGTCGACGAGGAGCAGCGCTTCGGCGTCGAGCACAAGGAGCAGCTCAAGCGGCTGCGGACCGCGGTCGACGTGCTGACGATGTCGGCCACGCCGATCCCGCGCACGCTGGAGATGGCGATCACCGGCATCCGCGAGATGTCGACGATCACCACCCCGCCGGAGGAGCGCCACCCGGTGCTCACCTACGTCGGCGCCTACGAGGACCGGCAGGTGATCGCCGCGATCCGCCGCGAGCTGCTGCGCGAGGGCCAGGTCTTCTACATCCACAACCGGGTGCAGTCGATCGAGAAGGCCGCCGCCCGGATCGCGCGAGCTGGTGCCCGAGGCGCGGGTCGCCACCGCGCACGGCCAGATGGGCGAGCACCAGCTCGAGCAGGTGATGGTCGACTTCTGGGAGAAGCGCTTCGACGTGCTCGTCTGCACGACGATCGTCGAGTCCGGCCTCGACGTCTCCAACGCCAACACCCTGATCGTCGAGCGCGCCGACACCCTCGGCCTGTCCCAGCTGCACCAGCTCCGCGGCCGGGTCGGTCGCGGTCGCGAGCGCGCCTACGCCTACTTCCTCTACCCGCCGGAGAAGCCGCTGACCGAGACCGCGCACGAGCGGCTGGCCACCATCGCGCAGCACTCCGACCTCGGCGGCGGCATGGCCATCGCGATGAAGGACCTCGAGATCCGCGGCGCCGGCAACCTGCTCGGCGGCGAGCAGTCCGGCCACATCGCCGACGTCGGCTTCGACCTCTACGTGCGGCTGGTCGGCGAGGCGGTCGAGGAGTTCAAGGGCGACGGCGCCGGCGAGCAGCAGGCCGAGATGAAGATCGAGCTGCCGGTCGACGCGCACCTGCCGCACGACTACGTCCCGAGCGAGCGGCTGCGGCTCGAGATGTACAAGCGGCTGGCCGAGGTCCGCGCCGACGAGCGACGTCGACGCGATCCGCGAGGAGCTGGTCGACCGCTACGGCGAGCCGCCGGCGGCGGTCGCGAGCCTGCTCGAGGTGGCGCGGTTCCGGGCGCCGGGCCCGGCAGGCCGGCCTGACCGACGTGACGGTGCAGGGCCGCTACGTCCGCTTCGCCCCGGTCGAGCTGCCCGAGTCGGCGACGGTGCGGCTGCAGCGGCTCTACCCCGAAGAGCCTGGTGAAGCCGAACGTGCGTACGATCCTGGTGCCGCGGCCGACGACCGCCGCGGTCGGCGGCCAGCCGCTCCGCGACGAGGCGCTGCTCGCCTGGGTCCGTGAGGTGCGTCGACGCGGTGGTCGACCGGTCCCCGAGCGGCCCGCGGCTGACGGGCCCGGCTGCTACGAGCTGACGCGGATGACCGGCACGCGTGGGCAGCCACCGTGAGGAGAACGACCCGTCGTGACCCGACCCCGCCACCCGCACGCTCGCCGCCTGGTCGCGGCCGGTGCCCTGGCGCTCTCGCTCGCCGGCTGCGGCACGCACCCCGGGGTCGCCGCCCCGTCGGCGGCACCGCGATCGGCACCGGCCACCTCGACGAGGTCGCGAGCGCGATCTGCTCGGCCCAGGCCCAGCACGCAGCAGCCAGGCAGGCCAGGAGCAGTCGAGCCGCTCCAACCGCGAGCTCGCGCTGCGGCTGCTGATCGACTCCCAGCTCTCGGCGGACTACGGCGACGCCGACGGCCGGCAGCCCTCGCAGGCGCAGCTCAACCAGGCGATGGCGGCCCGCGCAGCAGCTGCTGCGACGCGTCCCGCAGAAGCACCGCGACGCGCTCCGGTCCACGCTCGCCGACCTCGACCGAGCCAGCTGACGATGGCCGAGGCCGGACGTCGCGCGCTCGAGCAGGCCGGCAGCCAGAACACGCCGCGCAGACCGCGATCCCGGCCGGCATCAAGCTGCGCGACGACTGGGTCGAGAGCACGTCGACGTCGTCGGTCGACCCGCGCTTCGGCACCTGCTCCAACGCAACCTGGAGGCCACGAGCGGCCGCGTCCTCGGCGTTCCTCGCAGGCCCGTGCCGGCGCGGAGCCGCCGACCTCGGCGTAGCCGCGACGTGCCGGCCGCCGAAGGGCAGCTGACCCTGCGGTCACCAGCCCGCGGGTCGACCCCGGGCTGACGCCGGCCGGCCTGGCAGCCGTCGCGCGACCGGCGCGGTCGCTCGTCGGCGGAGCGCCGCTGGCCGCCGTCGCCGGCGCCGGCCTCGGTCGAGTGCGCGGCCCGTCGCCAGCTGGTCGCGCGGCCCGGGACGACGCGGGCGTGGCTGGCCACCCCGCGAGGCCGAGCGCTGCCGCCCGGTCGCCGCGACCGCGCCAGTCGGCCGGGCGGCTCGAGGTCGTCCTCACGCGCGTACGACGTGCCGGGTGCACGGCTGCTCGACCTGGTGACCGTCATGGACCGGCTGCGCCGCCGAGCTGCCCCTGGGACCGCGAGCAGACCCACCGCTCGCTGGCGACGTACCTGCTCGAGGAGACCTACGAGGTCCTCGAGGCGATCGACTCCGGCGACCGCGACCACCTGCGCGAGGAGCTCGGCGACCTGCTGCTGCAGGTCGTACTTCCACGCCCGGATCGCCGCGGAGGACGGCGACGACGGGCTTCGACATCGACGACGTCGCCGGCGGCATCGCCGACAAGCTCGTCCACCGGCACCCGCACGTGTTCGCCGGCCTCGACGGTCGCCGACGCCGACGAGGTCGACGCGCAACTGGGAGCGGCTGAAGGCGGCCGAGAAGCGGCGCGCCTCGCGTGCTCGACGGCATCCCGCCGGCGCTGCCCGGCCTGGCGCTCGCCGACAAGGTCGCTCGGCCGGCTGCGCGCACCGGGCTCGGCGTCGAGCCCGTCGCCGCCGGACGCCGGCTGGGGGAGCGGCTGCTGGCGCTGGTCGTCGAGGCCCGCGCCGCCGGCGTCGACCCCGAGCAGGCGCTGCGCGACGCCGTGCGCCGGCCTCGCCGACGCCGGTCCGCGCGACGGAGACGGCCACCGCCTACGTCGCAGGGCCGAGCGTCCGGCGCTAACTGGGTGCCGCCGGTCGGCCTGCACCGGCAGGGTCGGCCGTCGTGACCACGCACCTGGCAGCGACTCCTGGCACGACGCCTGGCATCCCGCCCGGCCAGCGCTGGCAGTGCGTGTCGCTCCGACTCGACCGACCCGCGCCGGGTCGCTGGGTTCTGGGAGCAGGGCCGCTGGGCTCGGCGGCGCACCGTACCACACCGACGAAGAGGTCGTGCTCGAGCCACCCGAAGGCAGCCGGCGAGGACGGCAGCTCGCAACGGACAGCTTGTTCCTGCGCGTACCGGAGGAGAAGTCGCGTCCGGCAGCTGCAACGAGGTCGCGTCCCCGAGCTCCACCGTCGTCCGCTCGAGCCCGGCCGCGCGGCCGCGGCCCGGGTGTGCTCCACCATCGCCGGTGAGACGTCGAGGGCGGTCACCGCGCCGGTCTCACCGACGGCCCGGGCGAGCGGAGCGTGACCGCTCCGCGGCCGCACCCGACGTCGACGCCGCGCTCGCCCGGTCGCAGGTCGAGGAGCTCGACGAGCCGGTCCGCGATCGGCGCGAAGAGCGCCGACGCCGCTCTGGTCGTAGTCCTCGGCGACCGTGTCGAAGACCCGGCTGACGCGGGTCACCAGCTCGGCGGCGGTGGGGGCGGCGGCACCCGGCCAGCCTGCCCGCCCGGTGCGGGCAGGCCATGGCCCGGACGGGCGTCGGGTCCGCCCGCCGAGGCGAGCCCTGCCCGGATCGGCCGCCGGGACGCCGTTAGGCTGGTCGGGTCCCAAGACCGACCCAGCAGGAGCACACCGTGGCGTCCATCGAGGCTGTCGGCGCCCGCGAGATCCTCGACTCGCGCGGCAACCCCACCGTCGAGGTCGAGGTCGCGCTCGACGACGGCACCATCGGCCGCGCCGCGGTGCCCTCGGGCGCCTCGACCGGCGCCTTCGAGGCGGTCGAGCTGCGCGACGGCGGCGAAGCGCTACGGCGGCAAGGGCGTCAGCAAGGCGGTCGACGCCGTCCTCGACGCGATCGGCCCGGAGCTGGTCGGCTTCGAGGCCTCCGAGCAGCGGCTCGTCGACCAGCCGCTGCTCGACCTCGACGGCACCCAGAACAAGGCCCAGCTCGGCGCGAACGCCATCCTCGGCGTCTCGCTGGCCGTGGCCCGTGCCGCCGCCGACTCGGCCGACCTGCCGCTGTTCCGCTACGTCGGCGGGCCCAACGCCCACCTGCTGCCGGTGCCGATGATGAACATCCTCAACGGCGGCGCGCACGCCGACACCGACGTCGACGTCCAGGAGTTCATGATCGCGCCGATCGGCGCGCGCCACCTTCCGCGAGGCGCTGCGCGCAGGGCGCCGAGGTCTACCACGCGCTCAAGTCGGTGCTGAAGGAGAAGGGGCTGGCCACCGGCCTCGGCGACGAGGGCGGCTTCGCCCCCGACCTGCCGAGCAACCGCGAGGCGCTCGACCTGATCGCCGACGCCGTCGAGCAAGGCCGGCCTGCAGGCTCGGCGACGACATCGTGCTTCGCGCTCGACGTGGCGGCCACGGAGTTCTTCACCGACGGCGCCTACCCGTTCGAGGGCGTCCGCCAGGTCGGCCGACGAGATGCAGGCCTACTACGCCGACCTCGTCGCGTCGTACCCGATCGTCTCGATCGAGGACCCGCTCGACGAGGAGGACTGGGACGGCTGGAACGCCATGACCGCCGAGCTCGGCGACAAGGTCCAGCTCGTCGGCGACGACCTGTTCGTCACCAACGTCGAGCGGCTCGGCCGCGGCATCGCCGAGCGGTCCGCCAACGCGCTGCTGGTGAAGGTCAACCAGATCGGCTCGCTCACCGAGACCCTCGACTCCGTCGACCTGGCGCACCGCAGCGGCTTCCGCTGCATGATGAGCCACCGCTCCGGGCGAGACCGAGGACACCACCATCGCCGACCTCGCCGTGGCCACCAACTGCGGCCAGATCAAGACCGGCGCGCCGGCGCGCTCCGAGCGGGTCGCGAAGTACAACCAGCTGCTGCGCATCGAGGAGGAGCTCGACGACGCCGCCCGCTACGCCGGTCGCGGCGCGTTCCCGCGCTACGGCGGAACAGCTGACCTGACCATGGCCGACAGTCCGTCCGGACGGGGGTCCGACCCCCGCAGCGCACCCGGGAGCCGGGTCCCGCGGTGCGGGCCGCCGCACCGCCCGGGGTACGTCGTCCGCGCGCGCCGGCGCACGGCCGAGCGCCGGACCGGGCACCCGCCGCGGCGTGCCCCGGCAGCGGACCGCCAGCGGCCGGACCCTCCCGGCACGGCCCCGCTTCACCGGCCGGGCCGCGATCCTGGTGCTGGTCCTCGCGCTGCTGATGGTCTCCTACGCCTCCAGCCTGCGGGCCTACCTCGACCAGCGCCGTCACCTCGCCGAGCCTCCGCGCCAGCATCGCCACCTCGCAGGTGCAGGTCGACCGGCCTCAGCCGCGAGAAGAAGCGCTGGGAGGACCCGGCCTACGTCGCGCACCAGGCCCACCAGCGGTTCGGCTGGGTGTGCCGGGCGAGATCGGCTTCCAGGTCCTCGACGAGGACGGCAAGCCGCTCGACCCCACCGACACCCTGCCGCGGGCCCGCGGCGACCACCGAGGCGACCCGGCCGCTGTGGTGGCAGTCGACCTGGGGCAGCGTCGTGGAGTCCGGCAAGACGAAGGCCGAGCGGACCGTGCCGCCGCCCGCGGCCAAGATCGACGCCCCCAAGGTCCCGGCGGCGGACAAGGCCGGGGACTGACGTGGTCGACGCCGATGACGAGGCCGTCATCGGGGCCCAGCTCGGCCGCCCGCCGCGGGCGATCCACGCGATCGGCCACCGGTGCCCGTGCGGCAACCCCGACGTGGTCGACCACCGAGCCGCGGCTCGAGGACGGCACGCCGTTCCCGACGACCTTCTACCTCACCTGCCCGCGGGCCGCGTCGCTGATCGGCACGCTCGAGGCGTCGGGGCTGATGAAGGAGATGACCGACCGGCTCGACAGCGACCCCGACCTCGCCGCGGCCTACCGCGGGCGCACGACGCCTACCTCGCCGCCCGCGAGTCGATCGGCCAGGTCCCGGAGATCGCCGGCGTCTCCGCCGGCGGCATGCCCACCCGGGTGAAGTGCCTGCACGTGCTCGCCGGGCAGGCGCTGGCCCAGGGCCGCGGGGTGAACCCGCTCGGCGACGAGGTCGTCGACCTGCTCGGCGAGTTCTGGGCCGCCGGGCCGTGCGTGAGCGCCGGGCCCGAGGCGTGACCCGCGTCGCCGCCGTCGACTGCGGCACCAACACCATCAAGCTGCTCGTCGCCGACCTCGACCGGGAGACCGGCAGCCAGGACGACCCTGGTCCGCGAGCTGCGCATCGTGCGGCTCGGCCAGGACGTCGACCGCACCGGCCGGCTCGCCGACGAGGCGCTGGACCGGGTGTTCGTCGCCTGCGAGGAGTACGCCGCGCTCGTCGACGCCCACGACGTCGCCGCGCTCCGGTTCGTGGCGACCTCGGCGGCCCGCGACGCGGACAACTCCGAGGTCTTCGTCGACGGCGTCCGGCAGCGGCTGGGCGTGACCCCCGAGGTGGTCTCCGGCGACGAGGAGGCGCAGCTCACCTTCGACGGGGCGACGCGCTCGCTGACGGTGACCGCGCCACCGGTCGCCGTGCTCGACATCGGCGGCGGGTCCACCGAGCTCATCGTCGGCGACGCCCACGGCCACGTCCGGGCCGCGCGCTCGCTCGACATCGGCTCGGTCCGGCTGACCGAGCGGCTGATGCCCTCCGACCCGCCGACCCGCGCCGAGGTCGACGCCGCGGTCTCGGCCGTCGACGAGGCGCTCGACACCCTCCCGTCGTACGGCGTCCACGTCGGCGACGCCCCGCACGCTGGTCGGCGTCGCGGGCACCGTCACGACCGTCGCCACGCTGCTGCTCGGGCTGCGCACCTGGGACCGGGAGCGGGTCCACCACGCGACGTTCCCGCTGGCCGACGTCCACGACCTCGCCGGGCGGGTGCTCGCGATGACCGTCGCCGAGCGTGGAGTCGGAGGGCGTGCCCACCGGCCGCTCGGACGTGATCGGCGCCGGCGCGGTCATCCTCGACCGGGTGCTGCGCCGCTCCGGGGCCGACCAGGTGACCGTCTCCGACTCCGACATCCTGGACGGGATCGCCTGGTCGCTGGCGTGAGCCGCACCGCCGGGATGCGTCCCGGAGGTTTACCGATCCGTCGCTGAGGTACCGGAGGCCATGGCAGCCCCCGACAGCCCCAGGCCCGCCATCGGCGAGGACCCGACCCTCGGCGCCCTGGTGCACGACATGACCGAGCAGATGTCCACCCTGGTGCGCGACGAGATGCGGCTCGCGCAGGCGGAGATGACCCAGAAGGGCAAGGCGGCCGGTCTCGGCATCGGACTGTTCGGTGGGGCGGGGCTGGTGGCGCTCTACGGCGTCGGCACCCTGATCGCCACCGTCATCCTCGCCCTCGCGCTCGCGGTCCCTCCATGGGTCTCCGCGCTGATCGTGACCGTGGTGCTGTTCGCCGTCGCCGGCGTGCTCGCCCTGGTGGGCAAGAAGAACGTCGCCCAGGCGACGCCGGCCAAGCCCGAGCAGGCGATCGCGGGCCTCAAGGAAGACATCGCGACCGTCAAGGGAGAGCGCGCATGAGCAACGAGCACCCGCAGCCGCCCACCGAGGCGCCGGCCGCCAACGACCCGGACGCGATCCGGGCCGACATCGAGCGGACCCGCGAGAACCTCGCGGAGACCGTCGACCTGCTGCACGCGAAGCTCGACGTGAAGAGCCAGGCCAAGGCCCGGATCGCGCAGGTCCGCGACCAGGCGACCACCGACAGCGGCAAGCCTCGTCCCGAGGTGATCGCCGGCGTGGTCGGCGTGGTGCTGCTCGTCGTCGGGCTGGTCTGGTGGCGCCGGAGCTGACGCCGGTCGCACCCACCGACTCAGGGTCCAGCAGCGGGCTCAGGGGCCGCCGGCGTCGCTCGAGGATTCCCGAGGTGGCGCCGGCGGCAGTTATGCGCGTGTGAGGATTCCTGGTGTGGACCTCCCGCACCCGGTCACCGGCCGGCCCCACCCGTCCCCGGTGCTGCCGGGCACCGGCTGGCCGGACGACCCGGGCCGCTCCGACACCCCGGTCGCGGCCGACGCGGACGACGTACGACGGATCGCCGCGGGGTGCGACCTCGACGAGCTGGGCGCGGCGGTCTCGGTGTGCCGTGCCTGCGACCGGCTGGTGCGCTGGCGCGAGGACGTGGCCCACGACAAGCGGGCGTCGTACGCGCAGGAGCCCTACTGGGGCCGCCCGATCCACGGCTGGGGGTCGGCGACGCCGGCGGTGCTCGTCGTCGGGCTGGCGCCTGCCGCCAACGGCGGCAACCGCACCGGCCGCATCTTCACCGGCGACCGATCCGGAGACTGGCTGTTCGCCTCGCTGCACCGGGTCGGGCTCGCGACGCAGCCGACGTCGGTGCACGCCGGGGACGGCCAGCGGCTGGTCGGCACCCGGATGGTGGCGGCCGTCCGCTGCGCACCGCCCGACAACAAGCCGACCATCGAGGAGCGCGACACCTGCGCGCCCTGGCTGCAGCGCGAGGTCACGCTCGTGCAGGCCTCGCTGCGCGTCGTGGTCTGCCTCGGCTCGTACGGCTGGGACGCCGCGCTGCGCACCTTCCGCGAGCTCGGGTACGACGTCCCGCGGCCCAAGCCACGCTTCGGCCACGCCGCCGAGACCGTCGTGACGGCCCCCGACGGACGCGGGGTCGTGGTGCTCGGCAGCTACCACCCCTCGCAGCAGAACACCTTCACCGGCAAGCTCACCGAGCCGATGCTCGACGCGGTGCTGGGCCGGGCCGCCGCGCTCGCCGTGGCAGGATGACCGCCGCGCAGGCCCCCGTATCCCAACGGCAGAGGACGAGGTCTTAAAAACCTTTCAGTGTGGGTTCGAGTCCCACCGGGGGCACCCCGACGCCCCTCCGACGACGGTGCGTCGCCGCGGAGGTGCTTGACACCGCCGGGCCGCCGAGGATCATCACCGGCGGAGGGAGGGACACCCCATGGACAGCCTCGTCCTCGACACCGTCATCGGCCTGGTGTTCGTCTTCGCGACGCTCTCGGTGGCCACCTCGGTCCTGACCGAGGGCGCCTCCCGCATCGTCGGGCTGCGCGGGGAGTACCTGCTGCGCGGCATCCGCACCCTCGTCGACGGCGAGAGCCACTTCCACCTCGGCCTGCGGGACCTGTTCCGCCGCCACACGAGGAGCCGGCCCCGCACGAGGACGAACCGAGCCGAGCGGTGGTCAGCCGCGTCCTCACGCAGCCGATCATCGCCCGGTCGGCCGTCGGCACGTCGGTCCCGACCAACGCCGGGAACACGAAGCTGAGCCGCAAGGCGAGACGGTCGCTGCCGGCGTACGTCTCGGGTCGCACGTTCGCGCGCGCCCTCATCGACGTCGTCGTCCCGGACGCCACCGGCCAGACCGGTCTCGGCGCCGGCATCGACGCGATCCGGAGCGGGCTCGAGGCCGACGCCGCCAAGCAGGCCCGGGGCCAGCGGCCGCTGCTCGACGACGACCTCCGCGACCAGCTCACCCGGTTCCTCAACGAGGCCGGCGCGGACGTCGGCGCGTTCCGGGCCTGCATCGAGCAGTGGTACGACGACCACATGTCCCGGGTCTCCGGCTGGTACAAGCGGAAGGTCCGCTGGATCTCGCTGGGCATCGCCGCCGTGCTGGTGCTGGGGCTCAACCTCAACGCGGTCGAGACGACCCGGTCGCTCTACTCCGACGAGGCGCTGCGGGGCGCGGTCGTCACGCAGGCCACCCAGGCCGCCGACTGCGGCTCGAAGACGCCGGCCGCGTGCCTGCGCGACGTGCAGCGCGAGATCGGGCGCCGCGACGGCCGGGCTGCCCGTCGGCTGGGGCGCGGTGACCGCCTGCGTGGCCGTCGACGTCGTGCTCGACCACCGACCGGATCGGGTTCACCTCGCCGACCGGCGGCCACCTGGCGCGACCTCGGCGCGCTGCTCCTGCTGCTGCTCGGCTGGGCGGTGATGGTCGGCGCCACCGTGCCGGGCGCGCGGTTCTGGTTCGACGCGCTGTCGAAGCTCGGCAGCCTGCGGTCCACCGGCCCCAAGCCGCCGACGTCCTAGCCGAGGGTCCGCCTCAGTCGGTCTGCTCGGCCGCGATCTGGATGAGGTTGCCGCAGGTGTCGTCGAACACCGCGGTGGTGACCGGGCCCATCTCCAGCGGCTCCTGGGTGAACCGGACGCCGTGGCCGCGGAGCCGGTCGAACTCCGCGTGGACGTCGTCGACCGCGAACGACGTGAACGGGATGCCGTCGTCGACCAGGGCGGCCTTGAACGGCCCGGCGGCGGGGTGCCCGTCGGGCTCCAGCAGCAGCTCCACGCCGTCCGGGTCCTGCGGCGAGACCACCGTCAGCCAGCGGTGCTCGCCGAGCGGGACGTCGTGCTTGGTCGACGAAGCCGAGCACCTCGGTGTAGAAGCGCAGTGCGCGCTCCTGGTCGTCCACCAGCACGCTGGTCAGGTTGATCCTCATGTCGGTCCGCCTTCCGGCGGGTCGAGGCGCCACCGGTCGATGACGGCGCGCAGGGGAGTGGTGTCGAGGTCGTGGAACTTGTAGCGGCCCTCGCGCCGGCGTGTGCACCAGCCCGGCGTCCACCAGCACGTCGAGGTGCTGCGAGACCGCCTGCCGGGTGGAGGCGAGCCCGTGCTTGACCGCCAGCCGGGAGCAGAGCTCGAACAGCGTCTGCCCGTCGCGCTCCTGCAGCTCGTCGAGGAGCGTCCGGCGGGTGGGGTCGGCCAGCGCCTTGAACACGTCTCCCACGCGCCGACGTTAGGCAAGTGGATGCTTGCCTGTCAAGGTTGCTAGACGCCGGCGGTGACGTCGGCCGGTGTCGTCGGTGCGCGGCTGACGCGCACCGAGATCACCGCGGCCACCACGCACAGCAGGGCCGCGCTGAACCACGCCACCGTGTAGGTGCCGGTGCGGTCGCGCGCGAAGCCGGCGGCGACCGACGCGATCGCGGCGCCGACCTGGTGCGAGGCGAACACCCAGCCGAACACGACCGTGCCCGAGGCGCCGAACGCCTGCCGGCACAGCGCCACGGTCGGCGGCACGGTCGCCACCCAGTCCAGGCCGTAGATCACCACGAACGCGACGACGCTCGGGTGCACCGCGTCGGAGAGCAGCGCCGGCAGCAGCGCGAGCCCGACGCCCCGGAAGAAGTAGTAGAAGCCGAGCAGCAGCCGCGGGTCGTAGCGGTCGGTCAGCCACCCCGACCCGATCGTGCCGACGATGTCGAAGACGCCGACCACCGCGAGCAGCCCGGCCGCGGTGGTCTCGCCCATGCCGTGGTCGTGCGCCGCGGGCACGAAGTGGGTGCCGATCAGCCCGTTGGTGGTGGCGCCGCAGATCGCGAAGCCGGCCATCAGCGCCCAGAACGTGCGGCTGTGCGACGCGTCCCGCAGCGCGGTCAGTGCGAGCCGTGCCGCCCCTGGCTGCGCGACCGCGGGCACCTGGTCGGACTCGACGACCGGGCAGGTCTCGTCGCGGGCCGGGTCGACCGGCTCGTCGGCGCCGTACGCCGTCACGCCGAGGTCGGACGGCTGGTCGCGCAGCACCAGCACCACCAGGGGCACGACGGCCAGCGCCGCCGCCGCGATCACCAGCGACGCGGCGCGCCAGCCCACGTGGGCGGAGACGACCGCGACCACCGGGAGGAACACCAGCTGCCCGGTGGCGCTGCCGGCGGTCAGGATGCCGGTGACCAGCCCGCGCCGCTTCACGAACCACCGCTGCGCCACGGTCGCCGCGAACACCAGCGCCATCGAGCCGGTGCCGAGCCCGACCATCACGCCCCACGTCAGCACCAGCTGCCAGCTGGCCTGCACGAACACCGTCAGGCCGGAGCCGGCGGCGATCAGCAGCAGCGCGCACGCGGTGACGCGGCGCAGCCCGAACCGGTCCATCAGCGCCGCCGCGAACGGCGCGGTCAGCCCGAACAGCACCAGGTTGACTCCGACGGCCGTCGACAGCGTGCCGCGAGACCAGCCGAACTCGTCCTGCAGCGGCACCATCAGCACGCCCGGTGCGGCGCGGAAGCCGGCGGCGCCGAGCAGCGCCACGAAGGCGACTGCCGCCACCGGCCAGGCCGGGTGGACCCGGTGTCGGGCAGGGGTGGTCGTCGTCATGGTCCTCTTCCTCGCCAGTGGCCGCCGCGGTGGTGCCCGCGACGGTAGCAACGTAGACTTTCTTGGAGCAAGCCAGATCCGGCCACCCGCCGTCGAGATGAGGACAACCCGTGCCGCTGCGCTCCGACTGGTCCGAGGCGAGCTGCCCCGTCGCGCGCTCCCTCGACGTGGTCGGCGACCCGTGGGTGCTGCTGGTGCTGCGCGAGGCGCTCACCGGGACCACCCGGTTCGACGCCTTCCGTGACGCGCTGGGCGTCGCCGACCCGGTGCTGAGCCGCCGGCTCGCCGGCCTGGTCGAGGCCGGGCTGATGGTGCGGGCGCCGTACGACGCGGGGAACCGGACGCGCCACGAGTACCTCCTCACCGACGCCGGCACCGACCTGCTGCCCGTGGTGCAGGCGCTGGCGCTGTGGGGCGACCGGCACCGTCCGCGTCCCGGCGGCCGGATGCGGCTGGTGCACGAGGGCTGCGGCGCCGAGACGCAGAGCGCCGACACCTGCACCGGGTGCGGCGAGCGGCTGTCGGCGGCGACCATGTCGTGGCGCCGGCCGCGCGACGGCGCCCGGCTCACGCCGCTGGTCCGGTGACCGCCGGAACGCTGCGGATCCGCTCATATTTGTCATCTGCACTTAAAAGCGGCTGAGAGCGGACGCGTCCGGACTCTTCGCGGGAACACCGGCCCGCTGATGACCGTTCAGTCGGTAGGCGTCACCGTACGATGGTCGTGCGGTTCACGCCTCGAACCCTCAGATCGAGGACCACGGCCTCCAAGGAGGAGACCCCACATGCAGAGCAGCAACCCTGTCTTCCGCAAGGCGGACGGCTTCAACGGGCGGTCGGCGAGCGGCATGAGCTACCCGTCGCAGGGCGGGCGGCCCAGCACGCAGACCTACGCACGGACCGCCGGCCAGAGCTACGACCCGTACGCCGGCGGCGGCACGCCCACGCAGGTCACCGGCGGCCCGATGACCATCGACACGGTCGTGCAGAAGACCGGCATCACGCTGGGCCTCACGATCCTCGTCGCCATCGCCACCTGGTTCCTGACACCGCCCCTGGACAGCGAGCAGGCGGCGATCGCCCTCTACCCGCTCATCCTGGTCGGCGGGCTCGGCGCCTTCGCGCTCTCGATGGTCAACTCGTTCAAGAAGGTGGTGAGCCCCGGCCTGGTGCTGGCCTACGCCGCCCTCGAGGGGCTGCTCGTCGGCGCCTTCAGCAAGCTGATCGAAGGCATGTTCGGCGGCGGCCTGGTGCTCGGCGCGGTGGCCGGCACGTTCGCGGCGGTCGTCGGCACCCTCGCGGCCTACAAGTTCTTCAACATCAAGGTGGGCGACAAGTTCCGCACCTGGGTCATCGCCGCGATGTTCGGCTTCGTCGCCGTCTCGCTGCTCGACGTGGTGCTCGCCTTCTTCGGCGCGGACCTCGGCGTCAACGGGTTCGGCGGGATGGGGCTGCTCTTCAGCATCCTCGGCCTCGGCCTCGGCGTGCTGATGCTGATCCTCGACTTCGACTTCGTGGAGCGCGGCATCGCGGCCGGCCTGCCGGAGCGCGAGTCCTGGCGCGCCGCCTTCGGCCTGACCGTCACGATCATCTGGATCTACATCGAGCTGCTGCGGATCCTGGCGATCCTGCGAGGCAACTGAGTCATTGGCGCTCGCTCCGCTCGCGCGTGTCCGGCGCGCGGTGCCTTTGGTGCTCGCTCCGCTCGCACGTGTCCGGCGCGCTCGGCACGTCGCGCCTGGACCTCCGCCACGCGATGCCTCCCCCGCTTCGCTCCTCCGGCCTCGCGCTCTGTCGGCCCACGCACGACGGCGCGCCGGACGATGCCGGGTGACGTCGTAGCGACAGGGCAACCGCACCGTCGAACAGGAAGCTCTCCCCTCCAGGCCCTGAAAGAGGCTCGGAGCGGGAGAGCTTCCTGTTCGTAGGCGCGTTCGGCCCGCCTTCAGGTCTGGCTTCTACGTGCCGCCGTAGCCGTCGGCGCGCGGTCGCGTCTGGACTGACTGAGCGAGGCGTCCGGGGGAGCGCAGCGGAGGAGGGCGCCGAGCGAGGGAGGGAAGACGCGAGCTGCCGGGCGCGCCGACACGCGCGAGCGGAGCGAGCGCCAAAGGCACAGCGCGCCGACACGCGCGAGCGGAGCGAGCGCCAAAGGCACAGCCAGCTGGGCACCGACTCCGCGCGCTGGGGGAGCTCGACGTCCGCCTCGGGGTGACGGCGGCGACGGCGCAGCTGGACCCAGCGGCCGCGGGTGCCGCGGGTGGCGCCACCGACCTCGGTGCCGTCGATCTCGGTGCCCGGCGTTCGGGCGGCCTCGACGGCGGCCTCGGAGATCGGCAGCACGGCCTCGCCGCGGGCGGCCTCGGGGACCAGCTCCTCGAAGGGGACGACGCCGACGGCGGCGAGCAGCGAGGGCAGCAGCACCGAGGCGAGGCTGGCGTAGCCCGCGGCGGAGGGGTGGAACCGGTCGGGGCCGAAGAACAGCGCGGGAGTGGCCGCGAACTCGGGGCCGAGCACCGAGCCGAGCGACACGGTGCGTCCGCCGGACTCGACGGTGACGATCGTCTGCGCGGCCGCGAGCCGGCGCGACCACAGCCGGGCGACCTGTCGTAGCGGCGGCGCGATGGGCTCGATGGTGCCCAGGTCGGGGCAGGTGCCGACCACCACCTCGGCGCCCGCGTCGCGCAGCCGGCGCACGGCCTCGCCGAGCAGCCGCACCGACTCCGAGGGCCGACGGGAGTGCGTGACGTCGTTGACGCCGACGAGGATCACCGCGACGTGCGGCTCGACCGAGAGCGCCCGGTCGATCTGCCGGGACAGGTCGCGGGTCTGCGCCCCGACGAACGCGACGGAGCGGAGGTACACCCGGCGTTCGGAGGCTTCGGCGAGGCCGGAGGCCAGGTGGGCGCCCGGGGTCTGCTGCACGGACTCGACGCCGTACCCGGCGGCCGAGGAGTCGCCGAGCAGCGCGACCTTCACGGCCGGACCGGAGCGGCCCTTGCCGTACCAGCCGGTGCAGTCCGGCGGCTCGCCCACGGCGTCGCCGATCGTTCGGCGGGCGATGACCGCCTCGGCGCGCAGCACGGCGTACAGCGACGCGCCCACGACGGAGAGGCCGCCGCCGCCGAACGCGGCGGCAGCCGCCAGCTTGCGAGCCGCCCCAGGCTTCCCCACGTCACGAGTCTATTCGAGGGCCATAAACTCAATGTGTGCACTACGTGAACTCACTCCTGGACCTCATCGGCGACACGCCGCTGCTCAAGCTCGGCCGGACGACCGACGGCGCCACGCCGCTCGTGCTCGCGAAGGTGGAGTACCTCAACCCCGGCGGGTCGGTGAAGGACCGGATCGCGACGCGGATGGTCGAGGCCGCCGAGGAGTCGGGGGAGCTCAAGCCCGGCGGCACGATCGTCGAGCCGACCTCCGGCAACACCGGCGTCGGCCTCGCGATGGTCGCGCAGGCCAAGGGCTACCACTGCGTGTTCGTCTGCCCGGACAAGGTCAGCGAGGACAAGCGCAACGTGCTCAAGGCGTACGGCGCCGAGGTGGTGGTCTGCCCGACGGCGGTCGACCCCGGCCACCCCGACTCGTACTACAGCGTCTCCGACCGCCTCGTGACCGAGATCGACGGCGCGTGGAAGCCGAACCAGTACGCCAACGTCAACAACCCGCGCTCGCACTACGAGACCACCGGCCCGGAGATCTGGGCGCAGACCGAGGGCCGCATCACGCACTTCGTCTGCGGCGTCGGCACCGGCGGGACGATCAGCGGGACCGGCAAGTACCTCAAGGAGCAGAACCCCGAGGTGCAGGTCGTCGGCGCCGACCCGGCGGGCTCGGTGTACTCCGGCGGCACCGGCCGTCCCTACCTCGTCGAGGGCGTCGGCGAGGACTTCTGGCCCGACACCTACGACCGGGACATCGCCGACCGGATCATCGAGGTCAGCGACGCCGACTCGTTCGACTTCACCCGTCGGCTCGCCCGCGAGGAGGCGCTGCTGGTCGGCGGCTCGTCGGGCATGGCCGCCTTCGCCGCGGTGCAGCTGGCCCACGAGCTGGCCGCCGAGGGCCGCGACGACGCGGTCATCGTCGTGCTGCTGCCGGACTCCGGTCGCGGCTACCTCGCCAAGGTGTTCAACGACGAGTGGCTCAGCCAGTACGGCTTCCTGCACGCCACCGACGAGCAGAGCCTCGGCGAGGTGCTGCGCGGCAAGTCCGGGCGGATCCCCGACCTGGTGCACACCCACCCCAACGAGACGATCGCCGAAGCGGTCCACATCCTCCAGGAGTACGGCGTCTCGCAGATGCCCGTGGTCCGCGCCGAGCCGCCGATCGTTGCCGCCGAGGTCGCCGGCAGCGTCTCCGAGCGCAAGCTGCTCGACGCGCTGTTCTCCGGCCACGCGAAGCTGATCGACCAGGTGGAGGCGCACATGGACGCGCCGCTGCCGACGGTCGGCACGAACGAGCCGGTGGGCGAGGCGGTGACCAAGCTCGAGAAGGCCGACGCGCTGCTGGTGCAGGAGGACGGCAAGCCGGTCGGGGTGGTCACCCGGCAGGACCTGCTGGCCTACCTCGCCACCCGGTAGCCGGGAGGCCCAGGGGATGGCTCGCCGCGTGCGTCTGACCTCGCGGGTGGCGAGCCCGGACGCGCACGCGCCGGTCACCACGCTCGAGCTGTTCTTCGACCTGGTCTTCGTGCTGGTCGTCACCCAGCTGACCGACCTGGTGCTGGAGCCGGACGGGGCGGCCGGCTACCTGCAGGCGCTGGCGGTGCTGTGGGTGGTGTGGTGGATGTACGACGGGTTCGCCTGGCTCGCGAACAACGTCGGGCCGACCACCACGTCGACCCGGCTGCCGATGCTGGCCGCGATGGCCGGCTTCCTCGTCATCGCCATCGCGGTCCCCGAGGCGTTCGGGGAGGACCGCTGGCTGTTCGCGGCGGCGTACCTGCTGACCGGGGTGGTGCACAGCATCTCGTTCCTGCGCTCGACGCTGGGCACGTCGTCGCGGGCCATCGTGTCGATCGCGCCGATCAACCTCGGCATCTGCGCAGCGCTGTTCCTGGCCGCGGCGCTGCCGGAGGAGTGGCGGTGGGTCGGCTGGACGATCGCGGTCGCGCTGCCGGTCGTGTCGTTCCTGCGCGGGGTCGAGTCCGGGTTCGCGATCCGGCCGGCGCACTTCGCGGAGCGGCACCGGCTGATGCTGATCATCGCGCTCGGCGAGAGCGTGCTGGCGATCGGGAAGTCGGCGGGCGGGCACCTCCGCGAGGTCGACTACCTCGTCGCGGTGCTGCTGTCGGTGGTGCTGATCGCGCTGCTGTGGTGGGTGCACTTCGCCGACGACACGTCGCTCGAGCAGGTCGAGGAGGTTGTCGAGCGGCCCGAGGGGATGTCCGGCCGCACCGCACTGGTCGCCTTCAGCCTCGGCTACCTCGTGCTGGTGGCGGGACTGATCCTCGTCGCCGCCGGCCTGCACGAGGCGGTGCACGACCCGACGCACGCCCTCGACGCGCGCGCGGCGTTCACGATGTCGGCCGGCGCGGCGACGTACCTGCTCGGCAGCGTGCTCTACCTCGCCCGGCTCGGGATCGGCGGCCGGCGCTGGTTCGCGGTGACCGCGGTGCTGGCGGTGCTGGTCGCCCCGGTCGGCATCGCGACCACCGGAACGGCGATGGTCGCCGCGCTGTCGGCGGTGCTGCTGCTGGCGCTGCTGCCCGTGGTCCGCGATCAGCGCACGCGCGCCGCGATGCCGGAGGCGCCGACCACGTCGGGGTGAAGGATGCCGGCGAGGGCCTCGACCCCGTCGACCAGCCGTGGTCCCGGCCGCGCGAACGACGCGTTGGCGTCGACGGCCCACACCGCGACGTCGGCGGGCAGCTCGCCGCCGGCGACCAGCTCGTGCGCCAGCGCGGTCGACCGCTCCAGGCCGTAGCCGCACGGCGCGCACACCACGACCTCCGGTCGGGCGTCGCGCACCTGGTCCCAGGTCACCCGGAACGACTTCTCGCCCGCGGTGCCGAGCACCGACTCGCCGCCGGCGAGCCCGGCCATCTCCGGGACCCAGTGGCCCGGGGCGAACGCCGGGTCGGTCCACTCCAGGACCAGGGTGCGGGGACGCGGCCGGCCCGCCACCCGTCGTACGACGTCGTCGAGCCGGCCCCGCAGCGACGTCACCAGCTCGTCCGCGCGGGCCTCCGTGCCGGTGGCCTTGCCGAGCACGGCGACCGAGGCGAGCACCTCGTCGAGGGTGTGCGGGTCGATGGTGAGCACCTCGGCGGTGCAGCCGAGGTGGGCGAGCGCGTCGTCGACGACCGAGACGTCGACCGCGCACACCGCGCACAGGTCCTGGGTGACGACGAGGTCGGCGTCCAGGCCCGACAGCGCACCCTCGTCGAGGTGGTAGAGGTCCTCGCCGCGACGCATCGCGTCGGCGACGAACGCGTCGATCGCCGCCGGGGTCAGCCCCTCCGGCATCGCGCTGGTCGACACGACGGTGCGCTCGCGCGCCTCCACCGGGTGGTCGCACTCGAAGGTCACCCCGACGACGTCGTCCCCGGCGCCCAGGTCGAAGAGGATCTCCGTCGTGGACGGCAGCAGGGAGACGATGCGCATGCGTCGATCCTATGATTCGGCTCGTGAGCGACGGGGGAGCAGTGGCGGACGGGCTGGCGAGGGCGGCACAGCGCAGGCGGGAGGCGGACTCGCTGCGGGCCCGGCTCGCCACCGCGACGCAGTTCGCGGACGGGACGACGGACCGGGTGCGCCAGGCACGCGAGCGACTGGCTGACGAGGACCGTGACGTCGGACGCCTGGCGTCCGTCTCGTGGTCGCGGGTGCTGTCGACGCTGCGCGGCAGCACCACCACCGACCGGGAACGCGAGGAGGCCGAGCGCGACGCCGCCCGCTACGCCCTCGCCGAGGCGGAGGCCCGCGACGACGTGGCCTGGCGCGACGTCGAGGGACTCCAGGCCCAGCTCGACGCACTCGGCGACGTCGAGGGGGACTTCGACGCGGCCCTGGCCTCGAAGGAGGAGTGGGCCCTGCGGCAGGACCCGGCGACCGCCGCCGAGCTCGCCGGGGTCGCGCAGCGGTGCGGCGAGCTGCGGGCGGAGGACGGCGAGGCCCGTGAGGCGCACGCCGCCGGGATGGTCGCCCGCGAGCACCTGCTGCGGGCCGTCGACCTGCTCGAGCGCGCGCGCGGTCGTGGTCGACGTGGGACACCTTCGGCGGCGGTGGGATGTTCACCGACATGATGAAGTACGACCGGCTCGACGAGGTCGGCCACGTGCTCCGGGACGCCGACGTCGCGCTGGAGCGGTTCTCCCGCGAGCTGGCCGACCTGCGGCTGGCCGGCGTCGAGGCCGTCCGCGTCGACGGCCTGACGCGAACGCTCGACATGTGGTTCGACAACATCTTCACCGACCTCGCGGTGCGGGACCGCATCAGGGACGCGCACGACCGGGTGGGGCACGCGCTGCGTGCGGTCGAGACGACCCTCAACCACCTGACCGGCCGGGGCCACGCGATCACGGCCGATCTGGAGGAGCTCTCCCGACAGCGGGAGCGGACCCTGCTGGGCTAGGACCCGACCGCCTGCGGTCCCGCCGTAGGGTCGCCGGGTGGACGACCCGTCGCTGTGGACCTTCGCGCTGCTGGCGCTCGCGGGTCTGTTCGCCGGGTTCGTCGACGCGGTCGTGGGCGGCGGCGGGCTCGTGCTGCTGCCCGCGCTGGTCGTCGCCTTCCCGGGTGCCGCCCCGGTGCAGGTGCTCGGCACCAACAAGCTCGCCGGCACCTGCGGCACCTCGGTCAGCTCGCTGACCTACTACCGGCGGGTCCGGCCCGACCCCCGCACCTTCGTGCCGCTGATGGTGGTGGCGTTCCTCGGGTCGGCGGTGGGCGCGGTCGCCGCGTCGCACATCCCGGAGGCGGCGTTCGACCCGCTGATCCTGGTCGCGCTGGTGGTGGTCGGCGCCTACGTGCTGCTGCGGCCCGACCTCGGCGAGGTGACGGCGCTGCGGTTCAGCGGCCACCGGCACACCGCGGCCGCGGTGCTCGCCGGCCTGGCGATCGGGTTCTACGACGGCGCGCTCGGCCCGGGCACCGGCTCGTTCTTCGTCTTCACGCTGGTCGGCCTGCTCGGCTACAGCTTCCTGGAGGCCTCCGCCAAGGCCCGGATCGCCAACTGGGCCACCAACGTCGCCGCGCTGCTGGTGTTCGCCGCGCAGGGCGCGGTGGTCTGGAAGATCGGCCTCGTCGTGGGGGCGTGCAACCTGCTCGGCAGCTACGTCGGGGCGCGCACCGCGGTGGCCCGCGGCAGCCGGTTCGTCCGGGTCTTCTTCATCGTCGTGGTCTCGGCGTTCATCGTGCGCATCGGGTGGGACGTCCTCACTAGCCTGGGCGCATGAGCATCGTCTGGGTGACCGCCTTCCTCGACAGCCCGCCGGAGACCGCCGCCGCCTCGGAGGTGTTCTGGACGGCGCTGACCGGCACCACGATGTCCGAGCGCCGCGGCGACCGCGCCGAGTTCGCGTCCCTCGTCCCGGACCCCGGCGACGCCTGCCTGCGGGTCCAGGAGGTGGTGCAGTCGGTGCCCGGTGGGCTGCACCTCGACCTGCACACCGACGACGTGCCGGCGCTGGCCGCCCGCGCCGAGGAGCTCGGCGCCACCGCGAGCTACCCGGAGCCGGGGCTCGTGGTCTGCGGCTCGCCCGGCGGGCTGTCGTTCTGCGTCGTCGGCGAGCCCGGCGGCACGGTCCCGGCGCCGCAGCAGTGGGAGGGCGGCCGCAGCCTCGTCGACCAGGTCTGCCTGGACATCCCGCCGAGCCGGTACGACGACGAGACCGCGTTCTGGCAGTCGCTCACCGGGTGGTCGCGGGTCGACGCGGGAGAGTTCGAGCGGCTGGTGCGGCCACCGGAGCTGCCGCTGGCGTTCCTGCTGCAGCGGCTCGGCGACGAGCAGCCCACCGTCACCGCGCACCTCGACCTGTCCTGCGACGACCGCGACGCCGAGACCGCCCGGCAGCAGGCGCTCGGCGCCGACGTGGTCCGACGTACGCAGGGGTGGACGGTGATGCGCGACCCGGCCGGCCGGCGCTACTGCAACACCGGCCGCCGGCCGGGCGAGGTCTGATGGAGGTCCGCGACGCGACGGGCGAGGACTGGCCCGCGATCTGGCCGATCGTCGAGGCGACGGTGCGGGCGGGCGAGACCTACGCCTACGACCGCGACCTGACCAGCGAGCAGGCCCGGTCGCTGTGGCTGGCCACGCCGCCGGCCGCGACCGTGGTGGCCGTCGACGACGGCGAGGTGCTCGGCACCGCGCGGATGGGGCCCAACCGGGACGGGCCCGGGTCGCACGTCGGCACCGCCAGCTTCATGGTGGCGCCGCAGGCCCGCGGCCGCGGCGTGGGGCGGACGCTGGCGACGTACGTCGTCGACTGGCACCGCGAGCACGGCTTCCGCGGCATCCAGTTCAACGCCGTCGTGGAGACCAACACCGCGGCGGTCGCGCTGTGGCGCTCGCTCGGCTTCACGGTCGTCGGCACCGTGCCGGGCGCGTTCCACCACCCCACCGCACGGGTACGTCGGGCTGCACGTGATGTTCCTGCCGCTGGTCTGAGCCGCCTACCGCAGGCGCGAGATCAGTTGGCGACCAGCGAGGTCAGCACGTGCGCCCACAGCGCGGTCGACCGGGCGATCGGCATCGACTGGAACCGCTCGAAGATCCCGCTCTGCATGTCCGTGAACAGCCGGACCGCGGTGTAGGAGACGCCGAACGCGATCGTGATCAGCAGGATGCCCGGGCAGCAGGTAGTCGACGTACGCGCCCGAGCCGGTGTCGATCGCGCCGCCGAAGACGTAGACGAACAGCACCATGATCGCGATCGGCATCACCGTCGATCGTGATGATCGTGTCCAGGCTGCGCGTGATGTGCCGCACCGAGCGGCCGAGCAGGACGGTGGTGTCGTCGACGAAGTGCGGTGGTCATCGCTGCTCCTCGGTGGTGCGTGCGTCTCTGCCGACGATCGCGAGGAAGATCTCCTCGAGGGTCGGCTGCTTCTCGACGTACTCGACCGTCGACGGGCGGGAGGAGCCGCTTCAGCTCGGCGAGCGTGCCGTTCGCGATGATCCGGCCCTCGTGCAGGATCGCGATCCGGTCGGCGAGCTGCTCGGCCTCGTCGAGGTACTGCGTCGTGAGCAGCACCGTCGTGCCCTGCGCGGCGAGCTCCTGGACGCTGCTCCACACCTCGGCGCGCGACTGCGGGTCGAGCCCGGTGGTCGGCTCGTCGAGGAAGACCACCGGCGGGCTCGCCGATCAGGCTCATCGCGATGTCGAGGCGGCGCGCATCCCGCCGGAGTACGTCGCCACCCGGCGATGCGCCGCGTCGGTGAGCTGGAAGCGCGTCCAGCAGGTCGTCGCGCGATCCCGCCGGCGCCCTTCAGGTGCCGCAGCCGGGCCACCAGCACCAGGTTCTCGCGGCCGCTGAGGATCTCGTCCACGGCCGCGAACTGCCCGGTGAGGCTGATCGACTCCCGCACGTCCGCCGGCTGCGTGGCCACGTCGAAGCCGTCGACGGTGGCCGTCCCGGCGTCCGGCCTGCAGCAGCGTGGCGAGGATCTTCACGAGCGTGGTCTTGCCGGCGCCGTTCGAGCCGAGCAGGGCGACGATGCTGCCCGGCGCCACCTCGAGGTCGACGCCGCGCAGCACGTGCAGGTCGTCGTAGGACTTCTCGAGGCCCTGCACGCACAGCGCGCTCACGACGTCTCCTCGCGCTCGGCGCGCGCGATCGCGTCGGTCAGCCGGGCCCGCTCCTTGCTCGATCCAGCTGCCCTTCGGCGTAGTTCGCGCAGGAACGCCTCGGCGAACTCCACCGGGTCGTCGCCGACGATCGCGCGGACCGGGGTGCCGTCGGCCGCGGCCGGCTCGAACAGGTCGGCCAGGTCCTCGAGCATCGACACGCAGGACGTCGCCGTCGGTGATCGCCGCCGAAGTACGTGAGGTACCGCTCCAGCGCCTCCACCGCCGCGCGGTAGCCGTCGGGCAGCGCCTTCGACCGCGCCTTGTACTGCTTGCCAGCGCTTCTTGTCTCCGACTCCCGACGACCTTCTCGATCAGGGTCGAGTGTTCATGTCACTTCCCTCCTTCGCGCCAGCCGGGCCAGTGCCGCCCGCACCGCGTCCGGGTCGAGCTTGAGCACCTCGCGGTCGTAGGTGAGCAGCCCGTTGACCTCGTCCTCGACGTCGCTGAGCTGGGTGTAGACGGTGGCGCTCAGCCCGTCGGGCACCAGCGTCGCGAGCCGCTCGTGCAGCGCGCGTGAACGACCGCGCCAGGTCCTCGGGCGTCGACTCGGCGCCGTAGCCGAACGCCACCTCGTCGTCGTGCACGTGGCCGGCGACGCGCAGCTGGTGGCCGCCGTACTCCGAGAGCACGACGGGCCGGTCGTCGCGGCGCCGCGGCAGCCGGAACCGGGCGCGGTAGAAGTGCAGGCTGCGCAGGTCGCCGCCGCCCTGGTCGTGCCAGCCGCTGGCGTGGTCGACGACGCGGGTCGGGTCGAGGGCGCGCGAGCTCGGCGGCGACGCGGCGCGCGTCGAACTGGCCCCAGCCCTCGTTGAACGGCACCCACGCCATCAGCGAGACCACGTCGCGCAGCAGCTCGACGGTGCGGCGCAGCTCGCGCTCGAACAGCGCGCGCCCGTCGGCGTCGGCCCGTCCCATCGGGCCGCGCCGGCGGGTGTCGTCGAGCCGGATCGGGTAGCGGCCCGGCCAGGTCACCGCCGCGGTGCGGTAGCGGCCGCCGCCGTTGGGCAGGTCCTGCCACACCAGCATCCCGAGCCGGTCGCAGTGGTGGTACCACCGCAGCGGCTCGACCTTGAGGTGCTTGCGCAGCAGCGTGAAGCCGAGGTCCTTCATCGTCATGATGTCGTGCACCAGCGCGGCGTCCGACGGGGCGGTGAGCAGCCCGTCGGGCCAGTAGCCCTGGTCGAGCACGCCGACCGGCAGGTACGGCGTCCCGTTCAGCAGCAGCCGCGGCGTGCCGTGCTCGTCGCGGCCGACGCCGAAGGAGCGCATCCCGACGTACGACGTGACCCGGTCCTCGCCGAGCGACCACCTCGACGTCGTACAGGTGCGGGTCGTCGGGCGTCCACGGCCGGACGTCGTCGACCGGGAGCCGGGTGGGGGTGCCGACCTCGACGTCGACGCTCGCGGCCGGCGAGGCGTCACCGTGCCGTGCCGGCGGCCGGAGGCGTGCACCGTCACCTCGACGCAGCCGTCGTCGAGGTGCGGCACCAGCGTCAGCCGCTCGACGTGCACCCGCGGCACCGCCTCGAGCCACACCGTCTGCCAGATGCCCGACTGCGCGGTGTACCAGATGCCGCCGCGGTGCAGCCGCTGCTTGCCGGAGGCGTGCTGGTGCCCGTCGGAGAGGTCGCGCACGTCGACCACCAGCTCGCCGTGGCCGGCCGCGCGAGCGCGTCGGTGACGTCGCAGGTGAAGGGCAGGTAGCCGCCCTCGTTGCGCCCCACCTCGACCCCGTCGACGCGCACCACGCAGGTCTGGTCGACGGCCCCGAAGTGCAGCAGCAGCCGGCCGCCGTGCGGCACGAACCCGTCGGGCACGTCGACGTGGCGGCGGTAGGTCAGCCGCTCGTCGCGCCGCAGCTGCCGGCCGACCCCCGACAGCGGCGCCTCCGGGCTGAACGGCACCAGGATGCGGCCGTCGTACGACGTCGGGCGGCGGGTCGGCGGCGGGCGTGACCGCGTGGTCCCACCAGCCGTTGAGGTTCAGGTGGCTGTCGCGGACCAGCTGCGGGCGGGGGTGCTCGGGGAGCACGTGCGGCGGGTCGAGGTCGCGGCCCCACCGGGTCAGCAGCTCCGTCGCACCCGGCGATCCTGGCAGGCGACCCGTCGGACGGGGCGTTTCGCATACCCCCGAGGGTGAGGCACGTCGCAGCGGCGGGCCGTGACGAGATCCGGTGAGCAGCGCGCACCCGCCTCGCCGAGCACCTCCGCTCGGGGCAGGTGGCGCCGGCGTCTACGGCTCGATCATCGGCCTGGCGGTCGTGCTCACCCTCGAGGCCCATCGCCAGCGTCGGGTCCAGCATCGGCACCCTGCTGGCCACGGCGCTGGCCGTCGGCCTGGCCGAGCTCTACAGCGAGCTGGTCGGCGCCCGCACCCGCGCCAGCCTGGGCGGCGAGACCGAGCCGCTGGAGACCGTCGTGGGCGACGTGGTGGCCGTCGGCTTCGGGATCGCGTTCCCGGCGGTCTTCTTCGTCGCCGTCATGCTCGCCTGATCGAGTACGGCACCGCGTTCGACCTGGCGAAGTGGACCGGCCTCGGCCTGATCGCCGCCTACGGGTACGTCGCCGCGCGGCTGTCCGGCACCGGCTTGCTGGGGCGCTGCTGCAAGCCGCCAGCGTCGGCCTGATCGCGGCCCTGCTGATCGTGCTCAAGGCGCTCGTGCACTGACGTCAGCCGCCGGCCTCGGGCGCCAGTCGCCCGCTGGGCCAGCGGTGGATGTGGCCATCTCCAGCGTCGACGTGGGACCCGGTCGGTGGCCGCGGCTTCCGACTCGCCTCACGGAGGAGTTGAGCCACTCATGCCCATGCCCCGTTCCGTTCTCTCAGCGTCCGTGGCGGCGGTGGCGCTCGTCGGCGCTGCCGTGCTGCCCGCGGCGCCTGCCTCCGCTGCTGCCTTCGTCGATCGAAGCACCGACTGCTTCTTCGAGCCCGGTGACGTGCCAGGGGTGGACGTCTTCTTCCCCGCCAGCTGCACGTTCGTGACGTCCGACACCGGGAGATCGACGATCATCGGACGAGCCCTGCTGCCGGAGGGTTACAGCCTCACCAAGACGTTCGTCGGCTCCCTGCCCTGCTTCGGCTCCACCGGGCGCGTGACCGCGACGGTGAGCGGCCAGGTGACCGCCGTCTGCCACCTGTGAGCGGCCTAGGCGCCCTCCGGGAACGGCACGCCGGTCGCGCTGTGGCAGCGGTAGCCGTGCGGGTTCTTCGCGAGGTACTGCTGGTGGTGGTCCTCGGCGTAGTAGTACGTCGGCGACGGCTTGATCTCGGTGGTGATCGGGCCGTAGCCGCGCTGCAGCAGCAGCGGCTCGTAGGCCTCCTTGAGCTTCTGCGCGATCTCCGCCTGCTCGTCGCTCAGCGTGTAGACCGCCGAGCGGTACTGGGTGCCGACGTCGTTGCCCTGCCGCATGCCCTGCGTCGGGTCGTGGAACTCGAAGAACGCCTTGACCAGGTCGGCGTAGGACACCACGCGACGGGTCGAAGACCACCCGGACGGCCTCGGTGTGCCCGGTCTGCCCGGAGCAGACCTCCTCGTACGACGGGTGCGGCGTGGTGCCGCCGGCGTACCCGACGGAGGTGGACCACACGCCGGGCATCCGCCAGAAGATCTCCTCGGCGCCCCAGAAGCAGCCGAGCCCGAAGACCGCGACCTCGAAGCCGTCGGGGATCTCGTCGGTGACGACGGGCGCGTCGAGCACGCGGTGCCGGTCGGCGATGGCTGAACCACTGCTCGGCGCGGCCCTTCAGGGCCTGGTCGGCGGTGGGGATCTCGAGCTTGCGGCGGTTGAACAGCACGTGCACTCCTCGCGGTCGGTCAGGGGTTCGCTCTGCTACAACGCGCGCGGACGGCGTCGATCCTTCCCGGCGATAGGGTCGTCGGCATGACGCGAGCGGGCAGACTCGGGCAGACCAGCTGAGCACGCCCAGAAGGCCGGCTTCGAGACGCGTGCGATCCACGCCGGCTACGAGCCCGACCCGACGACCGGCGCGGTGATCCCGCCGATCTACGCGACCAGCACCTACAAGCAGGACGGCGTCGGCGGGCTGCGCGGCGGCTACGAGTACTCCCGCTCCGCGAACCCCACCCGCACGGCGCTCGAGGCGCAACCTCGCGGCGCTCGAGGAGGGCGAGCGCGGCTTCGCCTTCGCCAGCGGCCTCGCCGCCGAGCACACCCTGCTGCAGGCGCTCTGCGCGCCCGGCGACCACGTGGTCATCCCCGACGACGCGTACGGCGGCACCTACCGGCTGTTCGCCAAGGTCGAGCAGCCGTGGGGCCTCGCGCACACCGCCGCGCCGGTCTCCGACGTCGACGCGGTCCGCGCCGCGATCCGGCCCGGCGAGACCCGGCTGGTCTGGGTCGAGACGCCGACCAACCCGCTGCTCAACGTCGGCGACATCGAGGCGCTGGCCGGCGTCGCGCACGACGCCGGCGCGCTGCTGGTCGTCGACAACACGTTCGCGTCGCCGTACCTCCAGCAGCCGCTGACGCTCGGCGCCGACGTCGTCGTGCACTCGACCACGAAGTACTGCGGCGGGCACTCCGACGTCGTCGGCGGCGCGCTGGTCGTGCGCGACCTCGAGCTCGCCGAGCGGCTGACCTTCCACCAGAACGCCATCGGCGCGGTCGCCGGCCCGTTCGACGCGTGGCTGACGCTGCGCGGGCTCAAGACGCTCGCGCGTGCGGATGGACCGGCACTGCGACAACGCCGAGCAGGTCGTCGAGTTCCTCGCCGGCCACCCCGCGGTCGTCGCAGGTCGATCTACCCCGGCCTCGACGGAGCACCCCGGGCACGCGGTCGCCGTCCCGGCAGATGAAGCGGTACGGCGGCATCGTCTCGTTCCGCGTCGCGGCGGCGGCGAGCAGGCGGCGCTGGACGCCTGCGCGCCGCGCCGAGGTGTTCACGCTGGCCGAGTCGCTCGGCGGCATCGAGTCGCTGATCGAGCACCCGGGCCGGATGACGCACGCCTCGGTGGCCGGCACCGAGCTCGAGGTGCCCGCCGACCTGATCCGGCTCTCGGTCGGCATCGAGACCGCCGACGACCTGCTCGCCGACCTCGACCGGGCGCTTGGCTGACCCGCGCGGCGGCCGGGCCGCGTCGCCTGCGTCGACTTCGGCTCGACGTTCACCAAGGCGGCGCTCGTCGACGTCGCGCACGGGTGAGCTGCTCGCCGCCGCGAGCCACCGCACCACCGCTCGACACCGACGTCCTCGACGGCTGGGACGCGTGCCGCGGCGCGAGCTGGCGCGAGTCGACCCGCGCGCCGCGGACGCGGAGGTGCTGGCCTGCTCGTCGGCCGGCGGCGGGCTGCGGATCGCCGTGGTCGGCAACGAGGAGCTGGTCACCGCCGAGGCCGGCCGCCGGGTCGCGCTGTCCAGCGGCGGCCGGGTCGTGCACGTCGGCGCACGGCGGGCTCGACCGCGACGGCCTCTGCGCCGCGCTGCGGGACAGCCGGCCGGACGTGGTGCTGCTCGTCGGCGGCACCGACGGCGGCAACGCCGAGGTGCTGCGGGGCTGCGCGACCACCCTGGCCGCGCGCCCGCGTGGCCGGGCCCGGTGGTGGTGGCCGGCAACGTCGACGCCCGCGACGAGGTGGCGGCGCTGCTCGACGCGGTCCGGGACGCCGTACGTGCTCGCCGACAACGTCGTGCCCGCGCATCGGCGTGCTGGCGCCCGGCTCGGCCCGCGCGGCGATCCGGGAGATGTTCCTGCGGCACGTGATCGGCGGCAAGCACCTCTCGACGCGCGCCGACTTCACCGCGATGGTGCGCGGCGCGACCCCCGACGTCGTGCTGACCGCGGTCGAGCTGCTGGCCCGCGGCCTCGACGCCGAGCACCCGGGGGCCGGTGACGTCGTCGTCGTCGACGTCGGCGGCGCCACCACCGACGTGCACTCGGTCGTCGAGGTCGACGCCGAGGACGCCGGCCTGGCCCGCGAGGTGGTCGCCACCCTGCCGGTCAGCCGCACCGTCGAGGGCGACCTCGGGATGCGGTGGAGCGCCGTGCCCACCGTCGAGGAGGGCGTCGCCGCCGGGCTCCTCGACGGACGACCGAGCGGCTGCGCGCGGCCGCCGCGGCGCCGGCACGCCGACCCCGCGTTCCTGCCCGCCGACCCCGACGAGGCGTACGACGACGAGCAGGTCGCCACCGCCGCGGTCGGGGTGGCGCTGCGCCGGCACGCCGGCCGGCAGCAGGTGGTCTACGGCCGCCGACGGCCGGGTCGTCGAGCGCAGCGGCAAGGACCTGCGCGAGGTCGACCTGCTCGTCGGGTCCGGCGGCGTGCTGCGCAACGACCCCGCCGACTGGCCGCACGGGTGCTCGGGTCGGTGACCGGCGAGCCGCGTCGACGGCGGCTGGCAGCTGCCGCGGCGCCCCGCGCACGGTCGTCGACCGCGACTACGTGCTGGCGGCCGCCGGCCTGCTCGCGGACGACGCACCCGCGCGCGGCGCACGCGCTGCTGGCGCGCCTGCGACCGGCGCCGTCGGCGCCGGGACATAGCCTGGGCCCATGAGCGTCGGGCAGCAGGGTCTCGCAGGGCGTGTCCGGACGGGCTGTCCCGGCTCCGACGCAGCCAGCAGCGCAGGTCCGACGAGCGGTTCGCGGAGCGGTTCGCGCAGCAGTGGGCGACGATGCGCGCCGAGCGCCGCGCCGAGCGAGCCGGTCGAGCATCCAGGCGGGGGAGTCCAACTACGACCGCGGCCGGGTGCCCTACGGCGTCGACCTCGCGGCGGCCTGGTCGTGGCGGCTGCTGGTGATCGTCGCGGCCGGCTACGTCGCTGGCCGCGCGGCATCGCGATGTTCGCCGTCGTCGTGCTGCCGCTGGTGATCGCGCTGCTGCTCACCGCGCTGGTCGTCCCGCTGGTCAACCTGCTGGTGCGGCCGCGGCTGCCGCGCGGCCTGGCCGTCGCTGCTCGTGGTGCTCGGCAGCATCGCCGTCGTCGCGCTGCTGCTGACCTTCGCCGGGCAGCAGATCGCGCAGGGCGCCAGCGACCTGGCCAGCCAGGTGGTCAAGGGTCTCGAGCAGATCAAGGACTGGCTGAAGACCGGCCCGCTGCACGCCAGCGACAGCCAGATCAACGACTACATCAAGTCCGCGCAGGACGCGGTGACCTCCTCCAACAAGGAGATCGTCACCCGGCTCACCGAGGTCGGCACCGCGCTCGGGCCACATCGTCGCGGGCTTCTTCATCATCCTGTTCGGCACCTACTTCTTCCTCGCCGACGGCAACCGCATCTGGTCGTGGGTGGTGCGGATCTTCCCGCGCGCCTCCCGCGAGCGCGCCGACTCCTCGGGCCGGATCGCCTGGACCTCGCTGACCGCGTTCGTGCGGGCCACCGTGCTGGTCGCCTTCACCGACGCGGTCGGCATCATGATCGGCGCCGCGATCCTCAAGGTGCCGTTCGTGATCGCGATCGGCGTGCTGGTGTTCATCGGCGCGTTCATCCCGATGATCGGCGCGTTCCTGTCCGGGCACGGTCGCCGTGCTCGTCGCGCTGGTCGACCAGGGCCCGATCGTCGCGCTGCTCATGCTCGGCGGCGTGGTCGCTGCGTGCAGCAGCTCGAGGCGCACGTGCTGCAGCCGTTCCTGCTCGGCCGGCTGGTCTCGGTGCACCCGCTCGGCGTCATCGTGGCGATCGCGATCGGCGTGCTGGTGGCGGGCATCGCCGGCGCCCTGGTCGCCGTACCCTTCGTGGCCGCGGCGAACGCCGTGGTGCTGCACCTGGCCGACGGCGCCCGCACCGAGCGGGAGGCCGCCGACGCTCGCACGGCGCTCGGCGGACTGCGCCGAGCCTGACGCCGACGGCGGTCGGGACGGGACGTGCCGGCTACCGGCTCCTGCTCGGCCGCCTCGGGCGCCGGCGGCGTCGCGCTGCGCGAGCGGCTTCTCCTTGAGGAACAGCGCGATCACGAGCGCCACCGCCACGAGGGGTACGGCGGTCAGGAACATGTCGTGCAGCGAGCTCGGCGAACGCCCCGGTGATCAGGCTGTGCACCGGCTCGGGCAGCGCCTTGATGGCCTGCACGTTGTTGGCGACGTCGCCGACCTTGCCGGCGCCGACCGGCGCCGCGCCGGTGCGTCGCGCATCGCGTCGGCGATGTGCACCGCGAGCCGGCTCGACAGGATCGCGCCGAACAGCGCGGTGCCGAACGACCCACCCATCTGCCGGAAGAACGTCACCGAGCTGGTGGCGACGCCGATGTCGCCGCGGTCCACGGAGTTCTGCACCACGGTGACCAGCACCTGCATGGTGAAGCCGAGGCCGGCACCCATGACGTACATCGACAGCGCGGCGAACCAGTAGGGCGACGTCGGCCGTCAGCTGGCGAGAGCAGCAGCAGCGCGACGATCACGACGCTGGACCCCGAGGATCGGGAAGATCTTGTAGCGGCCGGTGCGGGTCATCATCTGGCCGGCGGCGATCGAGGTGCTGAACAGGCCCACGACCATCGGCAGCATGCGCCAGCCCGGACTTGGTCGGGCTCATGCCCGTCGACGACCTGCAGGTAGACCGGGATGAAGATCATCGCGCCGAACATCGCGACGCCGATCAGGAAGCCGAACGCGTTGCGATCAGCGAAGATCGAGTTGCGGAACAGCCGCATCGGCAGGATCGGCTCCTTGGCGCGGAGCTCGACGAAGACGAACGCGACGGCGAGCAGCACGCCGCGCGACCAGCAGCGCCGAGGCCTGGGCGGAGGCCCAGCCCTCGTCCGGGCCGGCCCACGCGGTGTAGAGCAGGAACGAGCGTGACCGAGCCGACGACCAGGGCGGCGCCGAGGTAGTCGATGGTGTGGTCGCGACGGACGTGCGGCATCTTGAGCGCGACGCGGGTGACGACCAGCGCGACGAGCCCGATCGGGACGTTCATGAAGAAGATCCACTGCCAGCCGGGGCCGTCGGCGAAGAAGCCGCCGAGCACCGGGCCGAGCACCGCGGAGGTGCCGAACACCGCGGCGAAGTAGCCCTGGTAGCGGCCGCGCTCGCGCGGCGGGATGACGTCGCCGATGACCGCGAGGGCGAGCGCCATCAGGCCGCCGCCGCCGAGGCCCTGCACCGCGCGGAACGCGATCAGCTGCTCGATGTTCTGCGAGAAGCCGGAGAGCAGCGAGCCGATGACGAACGTCACGATCGCGACTGGAACAGCAGCCGCCGGCCGTAGAGGTCGGAGATCTTGCCCCACAGCGGGGTGCGAGGCGGTGGCGGTCGAGCAGGTACGCCGTCACCACCCACGACAGCTTGCTCGAGGCCGCCGAGCTCGAAGGTGATCCGGGGCAGCGCGGTGCCCACGATGCTCTGGTCGAGGGCGGCGAGGAACATGCCGGTCATCAGGCCGCGCCATCACCACCAGGATCTGCGGTGGCTGAGGTAGCCGTTGGTGTCGGGGGTCATCGAGAGGTCTCCTGCGTGCTGGTGGGCGTGCCGTGTCTGGGTGGCGCCGGCTTCGTGACGGTCGTGATGGTCGGTGAGCGTCTCGACGAGCGGTGCAGCAGGTCGCGGAGCGTCTCGCGCTCGGTCGCCGGTCCAGCCCTCGAGGGCGTGCGGTGATGACGTGGCGACGGGTCTCGAAGCCCGTCGCGAGGGCTCGTGCGGCCGCGCGGCGACACCGCGACCCGGCTGGCGCGCCGTCGTCCGGGTCGTCGGTGCGCTCGAGCAGGCCGCGGTCCTCGAGCTGGCGGGCGTGCCGGCTGACGGTGGAGGCGTCGAGGCCGCAGCGCCTGGGCGAGCGCCGAGAGCCGCATCGGGCCCTGGTGGCAGCAGCAGCTTGAGGATCGGGAACGCGGAGTAGTCGATGACGTCACCGGGCTGCTTCTGGCGCAGCCGGCGGCCGAGCGCCATCATCAGGCTCATCAGGGCGTCCTCGGCCGTCTCCGGACGGGGAGCGGCCCGGTCAGGGGAGCGTCGGACGGTTGCATGTGTCAAGCATACGTCTTCCTTGCGTGCATCACACATGTTTTCGGCGCGCGACGCGGGTGACCCCCGCCACGTCCCCGCCCTGTCCTCCGACAACGGTGTCGAACGGTGACCCGGAGGTCACGCCCGGGGGGCGACAACGGGGTCCTAGGGTGAGCGCGTGACCGACGTGCCCCTGCCGACCCTCGAGGACATCCGCGCCGCCCGCGAGGCGCTCGACGGGGTCTCGGTCTACACCCCGATGGAGACGTCGCGGTGGCTCTCCGCGCTCGCCGGCGGACCGGTGCTGATCAAGGCCGAGAACCTGCAGCGCACCGGTTCGTTCAAGATCCGCGGCGCCTACGTGCGGATCGCCGGCTCTCCGACGGAGGAGCGGGCCCACGGCGTCGTCGCCGCCAGCGCCGGCAACCACGCGCAGGGCGTCGCGCTCGCCGCGCAGATGCTCGGCATCCACGCCACCGTGTTCATGCCCGAGGGCGCGCCGATCCCCAAGGAGAAGGCCACCCGCGGCTACGGCGCCGAGGTCCGCTTCCACGGCGCACACCGTCGACGAGGCGCTGCTCGAGGCGCCGGCGTTCGCCGACGAGACCGGCGCGGTGCTGATCCACCCCTTCGACCACCTCGACATCGTCGCCGGCCAGGGCACCTGCGGCCTCGAGATCCTCGAGCAGGTGCCCGGACGCGGCACCATCGTCGTGCCGTCCGGCGGCGGCGGGCTTCTGGCCGGTGTCGCCACCGCCGTGAAGCCGCTCGCCCGGACGTCCGCGTCGTCGGCGTGCAGGCCGAGAACGCCGCCGCGTACCCCGCCTCGCTCGCCGCCGGGAAGCCCGTCGCGCTCGAGTCGATGTCGACGATGGCCGACGGCATCGCGGTCGGCCGCCCCGGCGACGTCCCCGTTCCAGGCCGTCGCAGCGCTACGTCGACGAGATGCGTCACGGTCAGCGAGGAGTCGCTCTCGCGGCGCTGCTGCTCCCTCTGGAACGCAACAAGCTCGTCGTCGAGCCCGCGGGCGCGACCGCCTACGCCGCGGCTCGACACCCCTCGACGACTTCGAGGCCCCCGCCGTCGCCGTCCTCTCCGGCGGCAACATCGACCCGCTGCTGCTCATGCGGGTCATCGAACACGGCCTCGGCGCCTCCGGCCGCTACCTCTACTTCCGGGCCCGCATCCCCGACGTGCGCGGGCTGGCGCAGCTGCTCAAGGAGCTGGCCGAGGTCTCGGCGAACGTGCTCGACGTGGTCCACGAGCGCACGTCGGCGAGCCTGCACCTCGACGAGGTCGAGGTGCAGCTGCAGGTGGAGACGCGCAGCGAGGAGCACGCCGAGCGCGTGCTCGAGCACCTGCGCGGCTGCGGCTACACGGTCGCCCAGTAGTCAGCCAGTGGCCGGTCAGCCGGGACTGCTCAGCCGGTGTACGGCGTCGCGTCGACGATCTCGACCTCGAGCTTCTTGCCGTTGGGCGCCTCGTAGGAGACCCGCTCGCCCAGCGATACGTCG
>CAVPRA010000015.1:0-697039 GCA_963707685.1 uncultured Actinomycetota bacterium | reverse complement strand
ACGCCCTCGCCCTCCGGATGAAAGAGCGAGGATGGAATCTCGCCGACGTAGGAAAGCAAGGCCGCTATTTGGTCTTCGATGCCGAGGAAGCGGCGACAGGGGTCATGCGAGCCGGGGCTCCCCACCTTGACTCGATCGCCGAGATGGTCGCCGCGCTTGAAAGTGCCCGAACAGCTTCGGCCGCCGGGCCACGCTCGCATCTCACGATCGTCGGCGAGATCTCCGCCGTTCTTTGCCGCCGAGGAAAACCTGACGCAGCATTGGAAGTCGAGCGACTCTGGGATGAACTGACTCGTTCACTCCCGATCCTCACGATTTGCACGTATCCCACGGGCGTTCTCTCGGCAATCACGGCGAAGCGCCAGGGTTCATTTCAGGTATCTCAGCTCATCACTCGGTTATCAGCCACGCAGTTAGGGCTCGAGGATCACGATCGTAGTGCCGCAGCGGGTCGCCGTCGAGGGACGTTCACAGCTCTCAGCTTAGATTCCGTATGCGCCAGAATGCCACAGGCCATCGGCATCCCTCGCAACCGAGGCCATCGCAGAATTCTGGCCCTCATTTCAGGCCGGACTGATAATTTGCGGACCACAGCGCGCATCAGAAGATCGAGATCGCGTCGATCCCTGATTCCAGCGTGACCACAGCTGCTACCGGCGCTTCGCCGTTGCCTGCTTCGCACGAAGCGCTTTCAGCCGCGCCCACGCCAACGCGACGAATCGCACAGGTCAGGGCGTTAAGCCATAGAAGACGAAAACATACCCTGCTGCGCTCGGTACTTCACGACGCCGTCTCCAGCGCGGCGTCGCCTTTGACGGGCGGGAACATCCCGACGTGATGCCTGAACGGCGCGAAGTAGATGATGGCCCCGCCATCGAAGAACGCCGGCATGCGGTAGCTCATCCTCTCCTCTGCTCCGGGCGCCTCTTCACGCACGATCGCACGAATCCTCTGCCAGATAGGCCTGGTTGCCGGAGGTGCCTGCGCGACGTATTCATCGATGGGCGAAGCTGATGCCCTCTCTCTCGGCTTCACCTGGCGCGCTGCCCTCTTCTTCATCGTTCCAGCTTTTACCACGGATTGCTGACACCGACACGGCCGCCCTCGCCGAAATTGACGCGCACGTCTCGTTCTTGAAGGCAGCGTACTATGCGTCGGGCAATTTCCCGGGATTCCTTTGACGCGCGCGGCCTCGCCGACTTTCGAATCACGAGCCAACGCGCGGAGGACGTCCAGCAACGGATCGACGGCTGATCTCGGCGCTCCGCCGCCGGGATGCGACTGACACGCGTGAGACGACGCACAGAATGGACACGCGAATGAGACGGGGACTTGTGACAGCGGCACTGCTTGCTGGCGTGGCCGCAACCGCCGCGGCGCAGGTCACCGATCAGGGTCTGCTCAATCCGGATCCGCAAGACTGGCTGATGTATTCGGGGACCTACAACTCGCACCGGCATTCGCCGCTGCGGCAGGTGACGCCCGCGAACGTCGCCTCGCCTGCAAGCGAAGTGGGTGTACCGGATGGCCGGCCAGGACGCGATTCAGGCGGTGCCGGTTGTCCACAACGGCGTCATGTACATCTCGCAGTTCAATCGCGTCGACGCCATCGATGCGCGCAGCGGCAACATCGTCTGGCAGTACCAGCGGCCGCCGTTGACGCGCACCCCGCAACGCGGCACCGCAATTTTCAACAATAAGCTGTACGTCACCGCCGCCGACGGCGCGCTCGTCGCCATCGATTCGCGCACCGGCCACACCGTCTGGGAAACGAAGGTCGCCGGGCCGTGGCGCCTGGCGGGCCAGGCGCCGCTCGTCGCCAAGGGCAAAGTGATTGTCAGCGGCAACACGCCGAGCGGATTCATCCAGGCCTACGACGCCGAGAGCGGAAAGTACCTGTGGACGTGGAATGCCGTTCCGCAGAAAGCGGGGGATCCCGGAAGCGACACCTGGGCGGCCGATTCGTTCAAGCTCGGGGGCGGTCCGGTGTGGGTCAGCGGCAGCTACGACCCGGAACAGAACGCGATCTTCTATGGGACCGGCCAGCCGGGATCGCAATGGGCCGGCGAGGTGCGCGAAGGCGACAACCTCTACACCGACAGCATCGTCGCGATCGACGTCGACACCGGAAAGATCAAGTGGCATTTCCAGAACACGCCGCACGACGTGCACGACTGGGATTCGCTGGAGATGCCGGTGCTGATCGACGTCCCGTTCAGGGGGCAGAGCCGCAAGCTGCTCGTGCAGGCCAACCGGAACGGCTTCTACTACATCCTCGATCGCACCAACGGGAAGTTCCTGATGGGGACGCCGTTTGTCACCAGAGTGAACTGGGCGAGCGGTCTCACGGCTGAAGGGCGTCCGATCCTGAACGTCGGGCCACGAGCCGAGCGTGGAAGGGTCGCACACGTGTCCATCGACCGCGGGTGCGACCAACTGGCCTTCACCGGCGTACAACCCCGACTTGAATTACTTCTTCCTCGTGGCGCAGGAAGGATGCGGTCTCGTGATGCGGACGACCGATCGCCCCGGTGCGGGCGGGGGCTATCTCGAGAGTCCGAAGCCGGAAGAGGCGTGGCAGCTGTACGTTCGCGCGCTGGACGCCACCACCGGGAAAAAGATCTGGGACTATCAGCAGATCAGCTCGTTTCACTACGGCCCTGGTGTCTTGTCGACCGCCGGCGGGCTGGTGTTCGCCGGCGAGCACAAAGGACAGATCAGCGCGCTCGACGCCCGAACCGGCAAGTCGCTCTGGCATTTCAACACCGGCGATCTGATCACGTCGTCTCCGATCAGCTACGCGATCGACGGCCAGCAGTACGTCGCGATTTCATCCGGCGGCAACATCCTCGCGTTCTCGCTGCCGTAGGTGACACCGATGAAGCGAATCCCGATCCTCCTGGCCATCGTCCTCTTCGGCGCGTCGCTCTCGTTGACGGCGCAAGGTGGCGGTGGCCGCGGCGCCACGCGCTGACGCCGCGAATCCATTTGCCGGGAATGCGCAGGCGATCGAGCAAGGACGAGACCTCTACAACCGCACCTGCACGACCTGCCATGGCCCGGACGGCGCCGGCGGCGAAATGGGTCCCGGCGCTCGGCGCACCGGCGCGCCGGTACGCGCTGGCGACCGACGCGCAAATCTTCGACGCAATCAAGAGCGGCATTCGCGGGACGTCGATGCCGGCATTCGGCAGCAGGCTGCCGGATCCTGACGTCTGGAAGGTGACGGCCTACATCCGCGGGCTTCGCGGCACCGCGATCGATGCGCCCGCCGCGGGCGATGCCGCGCTCGGCGAGCAGATCTTCTGGGCCAAGGGTGAGTGCGGGAATTGCCACGTCGTGAAGGGCAAAGGCGGATTGATCGGACCGGACCTCACGAACCTGGCCGGCACCCGTAAGACCGTCTCGATTGTCGATGCGCTCACCAAGCCGCTGCACAAGGTGTTCGGCGACGGCGGCGCGATCCCGAAAATTCTCGATTCCCAACACCACGTATCAGCCCGTGCGCGTGACGAGCGCCGACGGGAAGGTGATCACCGGCGTGCTGAAGAACGAGGACAGCTACTCGCTGCAGGTGATGGGCACCGACAACCAGCTGCACATGTTCGACCGCGCGAAGGTCAGGGTGGTGTACCAGACGAAGACGCTCATGCCCACCGACTACGACAAGCGGCTGGCGCCCGACGAATTCAGGAACCTCCTCGCGTATCTGACCCGGCTGCACGTCCCGGCGCCAACGGCCCCGGCCGGCAGAGGCGGTGCGGACGCGGCGGCGCCGGCAGCTGACTATCTCGTCTTCGTCGGCAGCTACACGAATCCAACGCCCACGACCACATCTGCGTCCAAAGGGATTTACAGTTTCCGCTTCGACACGAAGACTGGAACGCTGAGCCCGATTGGATTGGCGGCGGCGACGGTGAACCCGGCGCATGTGTGGGTGCACCCCAACGGGAAGTTCCTCTACGCCGCCAACTGGGAAACCGGCGACAAGGCGGTCGGCGACACGGTCAGCGCCTTCGCCATCGACCACCAGAGCGGCTCGCTCGACCTGCTCAACAAAGTCAGCGCGCGCGGCGATCGCGCGAATCAAGTGGTTCTGGATCCTGGCGGCAAGGTGGCGGTGACGGTGACCTACAACAGCGGCACCGTGACGGCGAAGGGGACGTTGACGATGATCGAGAATGTCCCGAGCCTCGGCAGGACGCCGAGAAACATCACGATCGATCCGACCAACGAATACCTGATCTCGGCCAATCAAGGCGGCGAGAACGTGGTCGTATTCAATGATCACAACACGGGCCACTTGACGCCGACCGGATCGCAGCAACCGGTGCCGCAGGCCGGCGGCCTCGCGTTCGTGAAAGCGCAGTGAGGGACCGCCGCTAGCGTCGATTGCTTGAGTAGAAGGGAGTTAGGCGATGAGAGCCTGGTCGATTGGAGCTCTTGCCGGGGGTGTGCTGGCTTACGGCGTGATGGCCGCGCAGACGCCTGTCAAAACGGCCGGGTCGCAAGGCGCCCCAGACGGCCTCTGCGGGACAAACGGCGAAAGGCAGTGGCGCACCTGGCAACGTGACTCAAGCGCGCGTGCTGGCCGAGGCCGCCCGTGGCGACAACTGGCTGGTGAGCGGCGGAAATTTTGAGTCCCAGCACTTCAGTCCACTGAAGAGCATTACCGACCAGAATATCGGCGGGCTGGGCCTGGCGTGGCACCTCGCAGTGAACAGTCCGATGGGTCTTTCGGCGGAGCCGATCGTCGTCGATGGGGTGATCTATCTGGGGGCTCCGTTCGACATTGTGTACGCCATTGATGGCGCGACCGGAAAGGTCCTCTGGGGATTCGATCCGAAAATCCGCATCAACGGCCCTTGGCGCAACTCCTACGAGGGCCGCAAGAATCGCGGCGTCGCGGTGTGGAACGGCAAGGTGTACGTCGGGACTGGCGACTGCCGTATCGTGGCGATTGATGCCGCCACTGGGAAGAAGGTGTGGGAGACCCTGGTATGCGATGCCGATCAGACCGGGATCACTGAAGCGCCGCGCGTCGGCGATGGCAAGGTGTTCACCGGTTGGGCCGGCATGGAGTACGACGTGCGCGGCGGCGTGGTGGCCGTTGACGCCACCGACACGCTGCCGACGCAGGGAGTAGATCGATGACCGAGCAGGTCGACACCACCACCCAGACCGAGATCCGCCCCGACGGGATCAACGTCAGCGACACCGCCGCCGACAAGGTCCGGACCCTTCTCGCGCAGGAGGGCCGCGACGACCTCCAGCTCCGCATCGCCGTCCAGCCGGGTGGCTGCTCCGGCCTCCGCTACCAGCTGTTCTTCGACGAGCGGAACCTCGACGGCGACGTCGTCACCGACTTCAACGGCGTCTCCGTGGTCGTCGACCGGATGAGCTCGCCGTACCTCAACGGCGCGGTGATCGACTTCGTCGACACCATCGAGAAGCAGGGCTTCACGATCGACAACCCCAACGCGACCGGTTCGTGCGCCTGCGGCGACTCGTTCCACTGAGCCTCTCGAGACCCCCGCAGCGTCGCTGCGGGGGTCTCGTCATGTCCGCGGCAGGGCCGGGCGTCAGCCCGCGGAGCGGAACGGCCGCTGGATCGGGACCAGGCCGCCGCGCCGGGCCATGTCCTGCACGACCTTCCCGGCCACCGGGTCGCGCAGCCGGATGTCGACCGAGCCGCTCCAGTCCTCGGCGCACAGCTCCTCGGGCCTCCCGGTGGCCGTCCGCTGCAGGCGCACCGCCACGCTGGTCGGCATCTCGATGACCCGTGGACGGCGCAGGTCGGTCGAGCAGTCGCTGCGCGGGACCGACCCGGTAGAACACCGTGAGCAGCCGGCCGGCGGCCTGGTAGCCGGTGATCACGACGCCGCGCGGGATCCGCGAGTCACGCCGGTCGCCGGGCCGCGGCGCCGGCAGCACCAGCCGGTCCGGCGGCAGCCGTCGGTCGACGGTGAGGTCGGGGGCGGGCCCGCCCCCGGTGCCGGGCCCCGGCCTCGCCACCACGGCGGGCACGACCACGGCGACGAGCACCGCCGCGGAGGCGCCGGCGGGCGCCAGCCAGCGCGTCGGACCCGGACCCATGCCTCCAGCATGACGGGCGGGCCGCCGGGTCGCGAGGGGACGACCCGGCGGACCTCAGTCCAGGTCGGGCCTCAGTCCAGGTCGGGGTGGAACGCGGCGGCCAGCCGAGACGCCGCCGCGCTGACCGCGATCGACGGCTTCGCGACCTCCCGGGGGTAGTCCTCGTAGCGCAGGCTCGGGGCCGGGCGGGCGGCCGCCCGCGTGGTCCGCTCGCGAGGCGGTACGACGGCGCGGCATCGCCAGCGCGGCCTCGACGGCGTGGCAGTCGAGGGTCATCTCGCTCGCGGGCGACGGGTCGTCGTAGGGGAGCCGTCCGGTGGTCGGGGAAGGGGTCACCGGACTCACGGTAGGAGCTACCGCTGGGTACCGCGACGAGTACCGGCGGGTAGTCTCGTGCTGCGTCGTCAGCGCTCCGCGGCGGCCCCGACCGACCCGTCCGCTCCCACGTGAGGACCCCCTGTGTCGCTGCTCGTGACCGGCTCCATCGCCACCGATCACCTGATGTCGTTCCCCGGCAAGTTCTCCGACTCGCTGGTGGTCGACCAGCTCGACAAGATCGCGCTGTCCTTCCTCGTCGACGACCTGGAGGTGCGGCGCGGCGGCTGCGCGGCCAACATCGCCTTCGGGCTGGGCAACCTCGGCCTGCGGCCGATCCTCGTCGGCGCCGTGGGCGAGGACTTCGTCGACTACCGCTCCTGGCTGGTGCGCCACAACGTCGACTGCGAGTCGGTGCACGTCTCGGACAGCAAGCACACCGCCCGGTTCGTGTGCACCAACGACTCGGCGATGGCGCAGATCGCGTCCTTCTACGCCGGCGCGATGAGCGAGGCGCGCGAGATCGAGCTCACGCCGATCGTGGAGCGGGTGGGCGGTGCGACGTACGTGCTGGTCAGCCCGAACGACCCCGAGGGGATGCTGCGGCACACCCGCGAGTGCCGCTCGAAGGGCTACCCGTTCATCGCCGACCCGAGCCAGCAGCTGGCCTTCGGCGACGGCGAGATGATCCGCGAGCTCGTGGACGGCGCCGCGATCCTGTTCAGCAACGAGTACGAGTCCGCGCTGATCGAGAAGAAGACCGGCTGGTCGGCCGACGAGATCCTCGACCGGGTCGGCACCCAGGTGGTGACGCTCGGCGCCGAGGGCGTCCGCATCGAGCGCTCCGGCCAGGAGCCGATCCTGGTGGCCGCGGTCCCCGAGATCGCCAAGGTGGAGCCCACCGGCGTCGGCGACGCGTTCCGGGCCGGCTTCCTCGCGGCGCTGGAGTGGGACCTGTCGCTGGAGCGGGCGGCGCAGCTCGGCTGCCTGCTCGCGGTGCACGTCGTGGAGCAGGTCGGCACCCAGGAGTACGAGCTCTCGCAGACGGCGTTCCTCGCCCGGTTCGCCGCCGCGTACGGCGACGAGGCGGCGGCCGAGGTCGCCGCGCACGTCCGCACCCCGCGCCCCTGAGGCGCCGGGCTCAGCCCAACGCGGGGAGCAGCCCGAGGCGCTCCAGCACCCGGTCGGTGGCGTGCCCGTCCTCGAGCCCGCCGTACGTCGACCGGAACGCCGCGTAGCGCTCCGCCCACGGCGCCGGGTCGAGGTGCAGCAGCGCGTCGACCAGCTCGGTCTCGGTCCGCACGACCGGCCCGGGTGCCTGCGGCAGCAGGTCGAAGTAGAACCCGCGGATCTCGTCGCGGAACCGGTCCAGGTCGTAGGCGTAGAACACGATCGGCTTCCCGGTGAGCGCGAAGTCGAACATCACCGACGAGTAGTCGGTGACCAGCACGTCGGCGGCGAGGTACAGCTCGGCGACGTCGCGGAAGAACGACACGTCCACCACCCCCGGCGCGACCTCGGCGTGCGAGCGGTCGGTCATCATGTTGTGCAGCCGCGCCAGCACCTTGTGCGGCGTCCGGGTCTCGTCGAGACGGGCCGCGAGCGCGCCGAGGTGCAGGTGCAGCGGGACGTCGTCGACGCCCTCGTCGTACTTCTCGTCGTCGCGCCAGGTCGGCGCGTAGAGCACCGCCCGCTCGTCGTCGGCGATCCCCAGCTCGGCCCGGACGGCGCCGCGCACCCGGGCCGCGTCCGGTCCCAGCAGCAGGTCGTTGCGCGGGTAGCCGGTCTCCCAGACCGGCCCGTCGAACCCGAACGCCTTCCGCAGCCGCGGCGTGCTCACCGGGTTGGGGGAGAGCAGCACGTCCCAGCGGGCGACGTCCTGGTCGAGGTAGTCCAGCCGCCCGGGCGGCACCAGCAGCACGTCCTGGTGGATCCGCTTCAGGGGTGTGCCGTGCCAGGTCTGCAGGTACGTCGTCCCGTCGGGCTTGGTCCACTCGACCTCGGTGTGCGTCCCGGCGACGACCAGGTCGGCCGACTCCAGCGCCCGCCGCGCCTCGGGGGAGCCGACTGCCACCGTGGCGACCTCCGGCGGGAACGCCTGCGCGTGGGCCGGGTCGCGCAGCCAGGTGTGCCGGCTCCCGGGGCGGTCCCGGAGCCGCTCGTAGACCGCCCGCGGGTTGTCGGAGAACCGGCCCATGAAGCTGTTGTAGACCACGTGCATCAGCGGGACCGCCGGACCACGAAGCGGGGGACCCCGTCGTCGGCGACGTCCTCGCCGACGTACTCCTGGCCGCGCATCCGGCACCACGCCGGGATGTCCGGCCGGGCCGCCGGGTCGTCGGCCACCACCGCGAGCGTGGCGCCGACGGCGACGTCCCCGATGCTGTTGGCCAGCCGGATCACGGGCAGCGGACAGCGCATCCCGCGGCAGTCCAGCTCGAGGTCGACGGCGTCCACCGGCACAGGATGGCAGGTCAGGCGCGGAGGTCGGCGACCACGCCGGGCAGCACCGCGAGCAGCCGCTCGACGTCCTCGGCCGACGTCGACCGGCCGAGCGAGACCCGCACGTTGCCGTGGGTGAGCCGGCCCATCGCGGCCAGCACGTGGGACGGCTCGAGACGGCTCGCGGTGCAGGCCGAGCCGGACGCCACCGCGAACCCGCGCCGGTCCAGCTCGGTGACCAGCGCCTCGCCGTCGACGTACAGGCAGGAGAACGTCACGACGTGCGGCAGCCGCTCCTCGGGGTGACCGGCGACCTCGACGTCGGGGATCCGCGCGACCTCGGCCCGGACCCGGTCGACCAGCGCCCGCCGGCGGGCGTCGACCTCGTCGCGCTCGGCCACCACGGCCTGCAGCGCCGCGGCCGCCGCCAGCGCGGCCGGGACGTTCTCGAAGCCCGCGACCCGCGGGTCGGTGCGGTCGTCGGTGGGGAACGGCGCCCGCCACCGAGCGCCCTTGCGCACCAGCAGCACGCCGACCCCGGCGGGGCCGCCCCACTTGTGCGCGGACGCAGCGGCCGCGGACCAGCCGTCGGGCAGGTCGACACGCCCGGTGGAGGCGGCGGCGTCCGCGAACAGCGGCACGTCGTGCGCGGCGGCCAGCGCGGCCACGTCCGCGAGCGGCTGCAGGGTGCCGACCTCGGGGTTCGCCACCTGCACGGCGACCACGCCCGCGGGCTGCGCCAGCGACTCGGCCAGCGCGTCGAGGCGGACCCGGCCGTGCACGTCGACCGGCACCGGCTCGGCGCGGCCCTCGAAGTGCTCCTCCCACCAGCCCCCGGCCGCCATCACCGCCGAGTGCTCCACGGCGGAGTGCAGCAGCCGGCGGCTGGTGCGGCGTCGCCCCTGCAGCAGCCCGAGCACCCCGAGGTGGACCGCCGCGGTGCCCGAGCCGGTCAGGCTGAGCTCGTCGGGCCGGGCCCCGAGCAGCCCCGCGAGCACCTCGCGCGCGTTGTCGAGCAGCAGCCTGGCGCGTCGTCCCGGGTGGTGCAGCCGCAGCGGGTCGGCGTACCCCTGGTCGAGCGCGGCCAGCAGCGTCTCGCGGGCGGCCGGGTGCAGCGGCTCGGTCGAGACGGCGTCGAGGTCGGTCGTGCCCGACGGGTCCTCCGGGGGCCGTCCCGTCGCGGATGTCACAGCCTGAAAACTACCGCCCGACCTACCGGCGGTACCGGGTCGTCCCAGTAGTAACGTTCTGCCTGACAGCCGTCCCGGCCGCTACCTGCCTGTCGGCCGACCGCACAGAGAGAGGCTCACACGTTGCGTCTGCATCTCCCGAAGAGCGCGCGCAGGGTGGCCGTGATGGCCGCTGCGGCGGCGAGCCTCGTGGTCCTGGGTGGCTGCTCCGCCGAGCAGAAGGACGAGATCAAACGGCTGGCCGAGCCCGTGGGCATCACCGAGCGCAGCGACACGATGCACAGCCTCTGGATGTGGTCGTGGCTGGCCGCCATGCTCGTGGGGATCCTGGTGTGGGGCCTGATCGGCTGGGCCTGCGTGAAGTACCGCCGGCGCCGCGACGACGAGATCCCGGTGCAGACCCGCTACAACCTGCCGATCGAGATCCTCTACACCGTGGCCCCCGTGATCATGGTGCTGGTCTTCTTCTACTTCACCGTCCGGGTGCAGGACGTCGCACTGGCCGAGCCGAAGGGCGGGCCGGACCACACCGTCACCGTCGTGGGGCAGCAGTGGTCGTGGACCTTCAACTACGACAAGGACCCGGCGCTGGACGGCAGCACCACGGTCTTCGACGCCGGCACGCCGGCGCAGAAGCCGACGCTGTACCTCCCCGTCGACAAGAGCGTCACGTTCCAGCTCCGCTCGCCGGACGTGATCCACGACTTCTGGGTGCCGTCGTTCCTGATGAAGATGGACGTCGTCCCCGGCCGTGACAACCACTTCAGCCTCACCCCGAACCGCGAGGGGACCTTCGTGGGCCGCTGCGCGGAGCTCTGCGGCACCTACCACTCCCGGATGCTGTTCCAGGTCAAGGTCGTCAGCGAGAGCGAGTACGCCGCCCACCTCAAGTCGCTGCAGGAGCAGGGCAACATCGGCCCCGCCCTCGGCGGCTCCGAGATCGACAAGCAGGCGGGGCTCGGGGACAACACCCAGGAAGGGGACGGACAGTGAGCGCCACCGCTGAAGGAGCCGCCCGGGTCGCCACCGCAGCCCGGCCGAACACCCTGGGCCAGCAGATCGTCAAGGTCCTGACCACCACCGACCACAAGATCATCGGCAAGCTCTACCTCGGCACCTCGTTCGCGTGGTTCCTGATTGCCGGCCTGATGGCGATGCTGATCCGCTCGGAGCTCGCGTTCCCCGGACAGCAGCTCGTCAACGACGAGCTCTACAACCAGCTCTTCACGATGCACGGCACGATCATGCTGCTGCTGTTCGCGACGCCGCTGTTCTTCGGGTTCGGCAACGTCGTCATGCCGCTGCAGATCGGCTCGCCCGACGTCGCGTTCCCGCGGCTGAACATGTTCAGCTACTGGCTGTTCCTGCTCGGCGGCATCATCGCCGGCTCCGGGTTCCTCACCCCGCAGGGCGCGGCCGACTTCGGCTGGTTCGCCTACACCCCGCTGTCCGACGCGGTGCGCAGCCCCGGCGTCGGTGGCGACCTGTGGATCATGGGCCTCTGGATGGCCGGTCTCGGCACCATCCTCGGCGCCGTCAACTTCATCACCACGATCATCTGCATGCGCGCCCCCGGCATGACCATGTTCCGGATGCCGATCTTCGTCTGGAACACCCTGGTCACCAGCCTGCTGGTGCTGATCGCGTTCCCGATCCTGGCCGGCGCGCTGCTCTCGCTGGAGGCCGACCGACAGCTCGGGGCCCACATCTTCGACGCGTCCAACGGCGGGCCGATCCTGTGGCAGCACCTGTTCTGGTTCTTTGGCCACCCCGAGGTCTACATCATCGCGCTGCCGTTCTTCGGCATCATCACCGAGATCCTGCCGGTCTTCAGCCGCAAGCCGGTGTTCGGGTACGTCGGCCTGGTGGCCGCCACGATCAGCATCGCGGTGCTGTCCGTGGCGGTCTGGGCGCACCACATGTTCGTCACCGGCGCCGTCGACTTGCCGTTCTTCTCGGGCATGACGTTCCTGATCGCCGTACCGACCGGGGTGAAGTTCTTCAACTGGATCGGCACGATGTGGGGGGGATCTCTGTCCTTCGACACCCCCATGCTGTGGGCGGTCGGGTTCCTGACCACGTTCCTGTTCGGCGGCCTGACCGGCGTCATCCTGGCCAGCCCGCCGCTGGACTTCCACGTGTCGGACTCCTACTTCGTGGTCGCGCACTTCCACTACGTCGTGTTCGGCACAGTGGTGTTCGCGATGTTCGCCGGGTTCTACTTCTGGTGGCCGAAGATGACCGGCCGGATGCTCGACGAGCGCCTCGGCAAGGTGCACTTCTGGCTGCTGTTCATCGGCTTCCACACCACGTTCCTGGTGCAGCACTGGCTCGGTGTCGAGGGCATGCCGCGGCGCTACGCCGACTACCTCGCCTCCGACGGGTTCACCACGCTCAACCAGGTGTCGACGGTGGGCGCGTTCCTGCTCGGCGCCTCGACGCTGCCGTTCCTGCTCAACGTCTACAAGTCCGCCAAGACGCCGATGGTGGGCATCGACGACCCGTGGGGCTGGGGCCGCTCGCTGGAGTGGGCCACCTCGAGCCCGCCGCCGCGGCACAACTTCACCACCATCCCGCGGATCCGCTCGGAGTCGCCGGCGTTCGACCTGCACCACCCGGAGGTCGCGGCGCTCGAGATGGAGGAGAACGAAGGGCTCGGCAACGAGGAGGACAGCATCGACGCACCGTCGGTCGGCGGCCGCTCGGACACGCTGCGGCGCAACATGGGTGACGACGACAGGGGGACCACTCGATGAAGGCGGAAGCCTGGATCTTCGGGATCTGCACGATCTTCTTCCTCCTGGTGGCGCCGGCGTACTGGTTCATCACCTACGACTGGACGGGGACGTCGGCGCTGACCATGACGACCCTGCTCACCCTGCTGGTGACGTTCTACCTCGGCTTCCACGCCTCCAAGATGGAGCCGCGGCCCGAGGACCGGCAGGACGCCGAGATCGCCGACGGCGCGGGGGAGCTCGGCTTCTTCCCGCCGTACAGCTGGTGGCCGCTGTGGGCGGGGCTCACGCTCGGCGTGATCGTCTTCGCCACCGCGATGGCCGCCTGGTGGCTGGTGCTCATCGGCGTCGGCCTCGGCGCGCTGGCGCTGTGCGGCTGGATCTACGAGTACTACGTCGGCGAGCACGCCCACTAGGGAGCACTCCGAGCCGGGCGTGTCGTAATCGGAACGTGACGGTTCACACTTTCGACGAGCGCGAGTGTGGCTCGTGGTGCTTGTTACCCTGAGGGGACGTTTTACTTTCCACGAGGGGATCCCATGTCCGTACGTCACAGTGACCGGCTGCGCACCCGCAGGCGTCGTCACTCTGCCGCGGTGGCTGGTCTGCTGGCCATCGGGGTGGTCGCCGCCGGCTGCTCGTCGAGCACGTCCGACCAGGCGGCCACGCGCTCCGGCGGGGACGACGCCTCCACCTCCGACTCCTCGCCGTCCGCCTCCGCGGCCCCTCGCTCGGCGGCCACCGTGGCCAGCAACGTCAAGGCCCGAGGCGTCCAGGTCGACAAGACCCTCACGCTGACCGCCCGCGACGGCACCTTCAAGCGGGTGACCGTGCTGGCCGGCAAGAAGGGCACGCTGCGCGGCGGCCTCTCCTCGGACAAGAACACCTGGACCTCGAAGCAGCGGCTCGAGCCGGGCACCCGCTACCGCGTCACCGCGGTGGCGGTCGACAGCGACGGTGTCTCGACCACCAAGCACTCCGCGTTCCGCACCCAGCCGCTCTCGCTGGACCAGCAGACCTACCCGAGCTTCGCGCCCGTCGAGGGCTCCACCGTCGGCGTCGGCATGCCGGTGATCGTGCGGTTCGACGTGCCGGTGAGCGACAAGTCGGCCATCGAGAAGCACCTGTCGGTCACCAACTCCTCGGGACAGAAGGGCGCCTGGCGCTGGATCAGCGACTCCGAGGTCCACTGGCGTCCGGTCCACTACTGGAAGCCGGGCACCGACGTCACCGTGAAGGCCGACGTCAACAGCATCCCGGCGGGCAACGGCGTCTACGGCCAGCTCAGCCGGACCTCGACGTTCCACGTCGGTGACGCGGTCGTCAGCAAGGTCAACGCCGCGACCCACCAGATGAAGACCTTCATCAACGGCAAGCTCGCGCGGACCACGCCGATCACCACCGGCAAGCCCGGCTTCACCACCCGGTCCGGGATCAAGGTCATCGTCGAGAAGTTCCGGCACAAGCGGATGAACTCCGAGACGATCGGCATCGCGAACAACAGCGCCGACGGCTACAACCTCGACGACGTCGAGTACGCCATGCGGGTCACCTACTCCGGTGAGTTCCTGCACGCGGCGCCCTGGTCGGTCGGCTCGCAGGGCTACGCCAACGTCAGCCACGGCTGCACCGGCATGAGCACCGCCAACGCTGCCTGGCTCTACAGCATCAGCAAGCCCGGCGACGTGGTCGACTACACCGGCACGAACCGGCCGATGACCCTCGACAACGGCTACGGCGACTGGAACCTCCCGTACTCGCAGTGGAAGCAGGGCTCAGCCCTCAGCTGACCCCCTCTCCCGCCGACCCGTCACCTACTTGGCGGGTTGGCCGCGTGTCGGCGTAGTCGGTGACGGGTCGGCCCGGGCGGGGGAGCCGCGCTTCGCGTCAGCCCGAGCGTTCTGCCTCCCGAAGCGGGTCCGGCTGGGTATCGTCGGTCGTCGTGCGCCCGACTGGGGAGGGCGCCTGACCGGCGAGGTGGTCATGAGCAGGGCCGTCGTCACCCTGGGGTGGCTGTTCACCCGTGGGTTCACGCTCGTCCTGCTGTTCGCCTTCGAGGGGACCCGCGGCGTGGCGGGCGACCTGACGTACTTCGCCGACAGCCTCCGCGCCGTCTCGGACCACGGACTCTCCCAGACCTTGGGGGAGTACCCGCTCCCCGCTGTGGCCGTCGTCGGGCTGCCGTGGGGCCTGGGGGAGGTCCTCGGCTCGACCGGGCTCTTCCCGTTGCTCCTGGTCGGGTGCGCGCTGGCGACCGACGCTGCTTTCACGGCCCTGCTGAGCAGCCGCGACTGTCCTGGCCGAACCTCGGCCCTGGTGGTGTGGCTGCTGGCCGTGCCGCTGCTCGGCAGCCTCAGCCTGACCCGGTTCGACCTGCTCGCCGGCATCCTGGTCGCGTGCAGCGTGCTGGTCGCGGAGCGCCGACCGCGGCAGGCATCCGCCGTCCTCGCGCTCGCCGCTGCCGTGAAGCTCTGGCCGGTGATCCTGCTGCCGTCGCTGGTCGCGACGACGCGACGCCGGGCCGTGGTGGTAGTTCCGTTCCTCGTCGTCGGGGCGGTTCTCGCCGTGGTGAGCCTGGTCCTCGCGGGACCGGGTCGGCTGTTCTCGCCGCTGGGGTACCAGGCCGACCGCGGGCTCCACCTGGAGTCGGTCCCGGCGGTGCCGGCGATGCTGGCGTGGCTGGTCCGTCCCGACGACTGGCGCGTCGAGTTCACCCACTTCCGCGCGTTCGAGGTGGCGGGCCCCGCGGTGTCCCCGCTGCTGGTGGCCAGCACGCTGCTGACCGTGGCGCTCGTCGGCGGGCTGCTCGTCCTGTGGGCGCGAGCCCTGCGCCGCCCGACACCCCTGTCGAGTGCCGGTCTGCTGTGGCTGACGCTCGCCTCGGTTTGCGGGTTCCTGGTCTCGGCCAAGGTGTTCAGTCCGCAGTACCTGCTGTGGCTCCTGCCGGTCACCGCCGCCGGGTTCGTCGTGGCGCCGTCGACGGCACTCCGCCGGTGGTCGGCCTGCCTGCTGGTGACGACGGCGCTGAGCCACCTGCTCTACCCGCTGCTCTACCCGGCCCTCGTGGCGCACACCGACCTCTCGGTGGTGGCGGTGTCACTGCTCGCCGTACGCAACCTGCTGGTCGTGGTCCTGCTGGCCGCTGCCGCACGCGAGTCCTGGCGGGCGACGTCCGCGGCTCCGCCGACCAGCCAGCTGTACGACGAGCCGTCGCCGACTACGGCGACACGCGGCCAACCCGCCAAGTAGCTGACGGGTCGGCCGGGTGAGGGTCAGTGCTTGCGGAGCTCGTCGCCCTCGATCGGGTGGCGGCCGTCGTACTGGTGGCCGTCGGCGGAGCTTCCGTCGAGCTCGTAGGCGCCGGAGTAGTCGCCGCCGGAGAGGTGCTGGTGGCCGTCCTCGTGCACCGCCAGCTCGTGCGCGGCGTGCTGCCGGGCCTCCTCGAGCTCCTCGCGGGTCGGCTTCTGGATGTTCTTGCCGAACCAGAAGCTCGACGCCTTGGCGCGCAGCCGCATCAGCTTGACCTTGCGGTTCGCGACGCCGTTCTCGTCCGCCTCGGTGGGCATCGGCAGGATCTGGTCGCGGTCGCGGGCCGTGAGGGTGTACGCCTCCTCGCTGGAGATCGGGAGGTGCTTCTCGGCGTACGCGCCCTCGGGGGAGCGCATGATGATGCCGCTCTCGTAGCCGTGCAGCAGCCGTGCCTGGTCCGCCCGCTGCAGCGAGATGCACCACCGCCGAGCGATCCAGAACGCGATCACCGGGCCCACGAACACCAGCACCCGGTTGATGTAGGTGATCTGGTTGATGCTGGCGTGCAGCTTGATCGCGATGATGTCGTTGCCGCCGGCCTCCCAGAGGATGCCGTAGAAGGTCATCAGCGCGACCATCGTGGCGGTCCGGTTGGGGGCGTTGCGGGGGCGCTGGAGCAGGTGGTGCTCCCGCTTGTCGCCGGTGATCCACGCCTCGATGAACGGCAGCATCAGCAGGATCGTGAACATCACGCCCGGGAGCACGATGATCGGCAGGAAGACGTTCCAGCTCAGCGTGAAGCCCCACAGGTGGGTCTCCCAGCCGGGCATGATCCGCAGCGCGCCGTCCGGCCAGCCCATGTACCAGTCGGGCTGCGAGCCCGCCGTCACCTGGGACGGGTCGTAGGGCCCGAACTTCCAGACCGGGTTGAGCGTCAGCAGGCCGCCCATCAGGGCGCTGAGGCCGAACACGATGAAGAAGAAGCCACCGGCCTTCGCGGCGTAGATCGGCAGCAGCGGGTAGCCGACGACGTTGTCGTTGGTGCGGCCCGGTCCCGGCCACTGGGTGTGCTTGTGGAACACCAGCAGCAGCATGTGCGCGCCGATCAGCGCGAGCAGGATGCCCGGGATCAGCAGCACGTGCGCGGTGTAGAGCCGCGGGATGATCACGTCACCCGGGAACTCGCCGCCGAACAGGAAGAACGACATGTACGTGCCGACCACCGGCATCGACTTCATGAAGCCGTCGGCGGCGCGGATGCCGGTGCCGGAGAGCAGGTCGTCGGGCAGGGAGTAGCCGGTGAAGCCCTCGAGCGTGCCGAGCAGCAGCAGCAGGCAGCCGATCACCCAGTTGAGCTCGCGCGGCTTGCGGAACGCGCCGGTGAAGAAGACGCGCATCAGGTGCACGAGCATCGCGGCGACGAAGAGCATCGCCGCCCAGTGGTGCATCTGCCGCAGCAGCAGGCCGCCGCGTACGTCGAAGGAGATGTTCAGCGAGGACTCGTAGGCCTCCGACATCGTCACGCCGCGCAGCTGGTCGTAGCTGCCGTTGTAGACGACCTCGCCCATGCTCGGCTTGAACCACAGCGTCAGCAGCGTGCCGGTGAGCAGCAGGACGACGAAGCTCCACAGCGCGATCTCGCCGAGCATGAAGGACCAGTGGTCCGGGAAGACCTTGCGGACCTGCTTCTTCGCCAGCGAGGCCAGGCCGGTGCGCTCGTCGGCCCAGGTGGCGGCGCCGGCGACCCGGTTGACCTTGGGAGCCTTGGCGGCCGTCTTGCCGTTGGTGGTGGCGGTGCTCATCTGTGTCTCACCCACGTTCCCAGTAGCTGGGGCCGACCGGCTCCGTGAAGTCGCTGCGGGCCACGAGGTAGCCCTCGCTGTCGACCGTGATCGGCAGCTGGGGCAGCGCCCGGGCCGCCGGTCCGAAAACCACCTTGCCGTTGTCCGCCAGGTCGAACGTCGACTGGTGGCAGGGGCACAGCAGGTGGTGCGTCTGCTGCTCCCACAGCGAGATCGGGCACCCGACGTGGGTGCAGATCTTGGAGTAGCACAGGATGCCCTCGACACCCCAGTTCTCACGGCCCTTCGCGGGCGTGATGTCGTCCGGCTTCATCCGGACGATGATGATGGCGGCCTTGACCTTGGCCTGGTTGAGCCGGGTGCCCTCGTAGAGCGGCTCGCCCTCGGAGTCGTTCTCGTAGAAGACCGCCGGCTCGCCGTTGATCAGCTGGCCGATCTCGCACCTCCTCGGGCTTGATCGGCGTGCCGGCCACGTCGTTGGTCAGCCGCATGCCCTTCTTCCAGACCGTGTGCGCGAGGTCGTCACCGGGCAGCGGGCCGAGGTCGCGCAGCAGCACCACGATCGGCAGGCCGATGGTGGCGAGCGCACCGAGCAGCGAGTTGCGGATCAGCGGGCGGCGGCCGATGCCGGAGTCGCTGACGCCCTGGTTGAAGGCGGCCACCGCCTCCTCGCGGTCGGCGTCGCTCGACGCGGCCGGGTGGCGCATCTCGACGATCTCGACGTCGCTCATCAGCTTGCGCGCCCACTGGATGGCGCCGATGCCGATCAGCAGCAGGGCGATCCCGAGCGTGGCGCCGAGGGCGACGTTGGAGGCGCCGTACCCGCCGATGATGGTCGGGTCGTCGCCGACCTTGAAGGCGAAGTAGGCGACGATGAACAGGATCGCGAAGACGCTGGACAGGCCGAACAGCGTCGCGATCTGCCGCTCCGCACGCTTCTCGGCGTGCTCGTCGACGTCGGTGGGCCGCGGCTCGTGGGCCGGCAGCCCCGGGTCGAGGATCGGGTCGCCGTCGTCGCCCTGGTCGCGACGGACGACGTCGCGCGAGTCGCGTGAGTGGTCGAGGTCGGTCACGCCTTGACTCCCTTCTTGGAGCGAACCGAGTGCGAGGCGATCCAGACGGCGAAGCCGACCAGGGCGCCGATGCCGACGACCCAGGCCGCGAGGCCCTCCGAGACCGGACCCAGCGAACCCAGCGTGGTGCCGCCGTAGTTCGGCGACTCCTGGAGGCTCTTGACGTAGGCGATCACGTCACGCTTCTCCGAGGGCTTGAGCACCCCGTCGGAGAACACCGGCATCTGCTGCGGACCGGTGAGCATCGCTTCGTAGATGTGCTTCTCGCTGACGCCCTTCAGCGAGGGGGCGTACTTGCCGCCGGGGAGCGCGCCGCCGGACGCCGCGAAGTTGTGGCAGGCGGTGCAGTTGGTCCGCCAGAACTGGCCGCCGCGCGAGATGGCCTCGTTGTCGACGCCCTTGGTGTCGTACTCCGACTTCTGCGGCACCGACGGGCCGGGGCCGAGCGACGCGACGTACGCCGAGAGCGCCTTGATCTCCTCGGGGGAGTAGATGACCTTCTTGCGCTGTGCCTGCACGCCCGGACGCGCCATCGGCATGCGGCCGGTGCCGACCTGGAAGTCGACCGCCGCCGCGCCCACGCCGGCCAGCGGGGGGCCGTACTGCCCGCCGCGCTTGGTGACGATGCCCTCGCCGTTCTTGCCGTGGCAGGAGGCGCAGCCGACCAGGAACAGCGCGCGGCCCTCCGACACCGTGGACTGCGAGGAGGAGGACTGCTCCTCGGCGTTGGCCGAGGAGAAGACGAGGGAGAAGACGCCGCCGGTCAGCAGCAGCCCGAGCAGCACGACCACGAGCCCGGCGAGCGGGCTGCGGCGCTTGGCCGAGAGTCGGGCGGAGAGGAGTCGCACAGGATGTCCTTCGGGGTCCGTGGGTGCCGGGTCCGGGGTCTGCTGCTGGGCTACTGGATGAGGTAGATGGTCGCGAACAGGCCGATCCAGACGACGTCGACGAAGTGCCAGTAGTACGACACGACGATCGCGCTCACCGCCTGCTCGTGCGTGAACTTGCGGGCGATGAAGGTGCGGCCGAGCACCAGCAGGAACGCGATCAGGCCGCCCGTCACGTGCAGACCGTGGAACCCGGTCGTGAGGTAGAACACCGAGCCGTACGACGACGACGGGATCGTCACGCCCTCCTGGACCAGGGCGACGTACTCCGTGGCCTGGCCGGCGATGAACACCGCGCCCATGAGGTAGGTGAGCACGAACCACTCGCGCAGCCCCCACCCCTTGATCTTCAGCACGCTGCCGGTGCGTCCGACCTGGCCGCGCTCGGCCGCGAACACGCCGAGCTGGCAGGTGAGCGAGGACAGCACCAGGACCGTGGTGTTCACCGCGGCGAACGGCACGTTGAGCTTCTCGGTCTCCTGGGCCCACAGGTCGCGTGGACACCGCGCGGATCGTGAAGTAGCTCGCGAACAGCGCCGCGAAGAACATCAGCTCGCTGGAGAGCCAGACGATCGTCCCGACGCTGACCATGCTCGGCCGGTCGTGGTGCCCGTGCAGGCGGGAGGCGGGAATCGCAGTCGCAGGTGAGGCCACGGGATCATTATGGCGGCTGGGCCTGCCAGTGCTACCCCGACCCCCTGTGGATTCGCGGACGTTCTGCTCACATCTGGCTGTGAGCCCGGAACCGAGCCTGGACCCAGCCCGGACCGGCGCCCAGACCGGTCCGGTGCGGCGGCGGGGCGGTCCCTACGCTGGAGGGGTGATCCTCGCCTCCGGCCCCGGCTCCCTCGCGGGACAGCCCCCCTTCACGGGGGCGCGGGTGTTCACGGCCTGGGAGCTCGACCCGGTGCTGACGGTGGTCGTGGTCTGGGTGACGGGTCTGTACCTGTTCGGCGTGTGGCGGCTCCACGACCGCGGCGACCGGTGGCCGCTCATGCGGACGCTGAGCTTCGTCGTACCGGGGATGGGCGGGCTGTTCTTCGCCACCTCGTCCGGGCTCGGCAGCTACGACACGACGCTGCTCTCGGTGCACATGGTCCAGCACATGGTGCTCTCGATGTTCGTGCCGGTCTTCCTCGCGCTCGGGGCGCCGGTGACGCTGATGCTGCGCACCCTGCCGCCGCGGCCGCGGCGCTGGCTGCTCCGCTGCTGCACTCCCGGCTGGCGATGGTGCTGACGTTCGCGCCGCTGACGTTCCTGCTGTTCGTGATCAGCCCGTGGGCGCTGTACTTCACCTCCTGGTACGACGCCACGCTCCGGTCGGTGCCGCTGCACGAGCTGATGCACCTGCACCTGGTGCTCGTCGGCTGCCTGTTCTTCTGGCCGCTCGTGGGTCTCGACCCGGTGCCGGGCCGGGTGGCCTACCCGTTCCGGCTGCTGCTGATCGTGCTCACGCTTGCCGTTCCACGCCTTCCTGGGGCTGACGATCATGAACCAGGACACGCTGATCGGGGGCTCGTGGTACCGCGCGCTGCCGATGTCCTGGCTGCCCTCGCCGGCCGCCGACCAGCACCTCGCCGGCGGGATCCTGTGGGGGTCCGGCGACCTCGTCGGGCTGATGTTCCTGTCGGTGCTCTTCACCCAGTGGGTGCGCTCGTCGATGCGCGAGGCGGTGCGGGAGGACCGCCGCCTCGACCGCCTGGAGGCACAGGCCGCGCGCCGCGACGCGTCCCGGTAGAGTCGCCCGCGTGACAGACGCCTCTCCCGACGACACGCTCCGGATCCTCGTCTACAGCGACGACTCGGACACGCGTTCCCAGGTCATCCTCGGGCTCGGGCGGCGGCCCCACCCGGACCTCCCCGAGGCCGAGTACGTCGAGGTGGCGACCGAGCCGGTCGTGCTGCAGCAGATGGACTCCGGGCTCATCGACCTCGCGATCCTCGACGGCGAGGCCGTCCCTGCCGGTGGCATGGGCATCGCGAAGCAGATGAAGGACGAGATCTACCGCTGCCCCCCGATCCTCGTGCTGACCGGCCGCCCGCAGGACGCCTGGCTGGCGACGTGGTCGCGCGCCGACGGCGCCGTGCCCCACCCGATCGACCCGCTGCAGCTCGGCGAGACCGTGCTGCGGCTGCTGCGCGCCTCGAGGTCGGCCGAGACCTCCGCCCGCGGCTGACGCACCCCGTGGACCTCCCGTGACCGCGCCACTCCTGGCCCGAGGTGCTCACCGCCCTCATCGGCGGCACGGACCTCTCGTCGGGCCAGAGCGCCTGGGCGATGTCGGAGATCCTCTCCGGCGAGGCGACGCCCGCGCAGATCGCCGGCTTCGCGGTCGCGCTGCGCAGCAAGGGCGAGACCATCGACGAGCTCGAGGGTCTCGTCGCGGCGATGTACGAGCACGCCACGCCGATCACGGTGACCGGCCGGGTGCTCGACGTGGTCGGCACCGGCGGCGACCGCTCGATGTCGGTGAACATCTCCACGATGGCGGCGATCGTCGCCGCCGGCGCCGGGGCCCCGGTCGTCAAGCACGGCAACCGGTCCGCCTCGTCGAAGGCCGGCTCGGCCGACGTGCTCGAGGCGCTCGGCATCCGGCTGGACGTGCCCGCCGCGGACGTCGCCCGGATCGGTGAGCAGGTCGGCATCACGTTCTGCTTCGCCGCCGCCTTCCACCCGGCGCTGCGCCACGCCGCGGTGCCGCGCGCGCGAGCTCGGTGTCGCCACCACCTTCAACGTGCTCGGCCCGCTGGCGCACCCCGCCAAGCCCGAGGCGCAGGCGATCGGCTGCGCCGACCTGCGGATGGCCCCGCTGATGGCCGGCGTCTTCGCACGTCGCGGCGTCGACGCCTGGGTGTTCCGCGGCGACGACGGCCTCGACGAGCTGACCACCACGACGACCTCCCAGGTCTGGTCGGTGCGCGACGGCGCGGTCACCGCGTTCGTGGTCGACCCGGCGGCGTACGGGCTCGGTGGCGGGACGGCCGACGGGCTCCGCGGCGGCGACGCGGCGCACAACGCGGACGTCGTACGTCGTCTCGTGGCCGGCGAGACCGGGCCGGTGCGCGACGCCGTGCTGCTCAACGCGGGGGCGGCGCTCGCCGTGCACGCCGACGAGGAGGGCGATCCGGCTGCCCGGCTCGCCGCCGGTGTCGAACGGGCCCGCCAGGCGGTGGACTCCGGCGCGGCCGCCGGCGTGCTCGACCGGTGGGTCGCCGTCAGCGCGTCGGCCTGACCGGTCGGAGGGGTCGGCGGCGCGGGGCGGCTGTTTGACTGGCCCGATGGACGCCGCCGAGCTGCGGGAGCTGCAGGCCCCGCTGAGACAGAGGTACCAGGACGACCCGGCCACGGCGCGCACCCCGCTGCGCGCCACCGCTGACTTCTCCGCCGACGGCGTGACGGCGACGGTGTCCGGCTGGGCGGGTCCGGTCCGCGCCGGGCTGCACGAGGCCACCGGGGGAGACGGCTCGGACGCCTGCTCGGGCGACATGCTGCTCGAGGCGCTGCTCGCCTGCGCCGGGGTGACCCTGCGCAGCGTGGCCACGGCGATGAAGCTGGAGGTGCGATCCGCGCGACTGACCGCCGAGGGGGTCTTCGACGCCCGGGGGACGCTCGGCGTCGACCGGACCGTGCCGGTCGGGGTCACCGACGTCGTCGTGACCGCCGAGGTCGACACCGACGCCGACGACGCCCAGCTGGAGCGGCTCGCGACCACCACCGAGCGCTACTGCGTGGTCGGGCAGAGCCTGGCGCAGCCACCCGCGTGGTGGTGCGACGGAGCACCTGGCCTAGCGAGGACAATGCCGGCCCTGGAACCGCATGTTGAGTCCGACGCCAGCCGAGCCGCCCGACGCGTAGTCGACCGGGCCGCCTGGCGGGCGGCGATCTTCACCGGAATGTGCGGACCGCGGAAGGCGGCGCACGGTGATGGCGGCAGGTGGCGTCGCTTCACGAGGTCGGCCTCGGCGCTCGACGTGCGGCGACCCGCCACGGTCAGCGAGGCGACGTGCCAGCGGAACGCCGAGACGGGCGTAGCGGGCGAAGCGCCCTTCCTTGCTGAGCTTGAGGAAGAGGTCGAGGTCCATGGCGTACCTCAGGTCCTCGTCGAAGAGCCCGACGCGTCGCATGGCGTCGATGCGGATCAGGCTGCCCGGATGCGGGATCAGGTCCGGGCCCCAGGCGAGCAGCCAGCGCGCCAAGCGGCCGGCGCGGTTCGTGAACAGCAGCCGGCCCCCGAGCGTCGATGTAGTCGCAGGCTCCGAACGCGAGCACGGCGCTCGCGGTCGGCTCTCGAGGAGGTCCTGGCAGCGTTCGCAGGCCGCCGGGGCGGAACAGGTCGTCGTCCCCGATCCACGCGTAGTACGCTCGCCGTCCGCCGCCGCGACGCCGAGGTTGATCGCGTGCGAGATCCCCGTGCCCGGGGTCCTCGACGACCGTTGCTCCGTGCGCCTCGGCGAGTGCGCGCGCCTCGGCCGCGCCTGCGGGCAGCACCACGACCAGCCGTAGCCGACGTCGTGACGCCGCTGCGCGTCGACGGACTCCAAGGTCTCCTCGAGCAGCGTCAGCCGGTCGCCGAGCGTCGGGAGGACGACGAGGACGTCGGCCTCACCCACGGGTGGGTCCGCGGGACGCACGTGCTGCGTCGGCGGCATGCTGCGTGCATCCCGCAGGACCTCGCCGGCTGCGAGACCGCCATCCGCAGCAGCCCGACCTCCTCGGCGAGGGTCCGCGTCCGCTCCTCGAGCCGGCCGAGCTCGTGGCTGTGCTGGATGCTGATGACGAGCAGCACCATGCTTGCGAGGAAGAACAGCAGGTTCGACGGGCAGCTGGACCCCGACCACGTCGGACATCCACACGAGGGTGACCGGGAAGACCGTCGACCACCAGCGCGAAGAGCGCGACGATCGCCCAGAAGACGGCGTACTTCTCGCGCAGTCGATGACGTCGCATCATCTCGAACAGCAGGACCAGCGTCGTGATCGACCCGACCGCTCCCAGGACGAGGTTGGGGTTCACGCGACCACTCCGGTGCTCTCCGGGGTCGGCGCGAGCGTCGCAGCGCAGGCGGGTCGAGACGACCACCTCTGGCGCTCCAGGACCGCCGGCCACCGACGACGAGCGCCAGCCAGGGCGACGAGGGCGCGCGAGGTAGAGCGGTCGCGCGCGACGTCGACTGCGTCGAACCGCCCGAGGCGCGCATCCGCATCTCCACCGGGACCTGCGTCACCCGGCAGCCGAGCCGCAGCGCGATGACGAGGGACTCGACCGTGTCACCGAGGTACTCGGCCGGGTAGTGCATCGCGAAGACGCTGCGGCGCGGCGGTCGACCGCACGGAACCCGCTGGTGACGTCGGTCAGCGGGCGGCTTCGCCAGCCGGCCGAGCACGCGCGCCAGCATCCTCATGGCGCAGCGCCGTGGGCCGCGAACCGGGTAGTCACCGGATCCCGCGAAACGGGCGCCGATCACGATGTTCGAGTCGCCAGAGCTGTCACCAGCTGGCCGACGTACGACGGCTGGTGCTGCCCGTCGGCGTCGATCTGGACGACGGCGTCGTAGTCGTGGCGCACGGCGTACCGGTAGCCGGTCCGCATCGCGCCTCCCACGCCGAGGTTGTAGGGCAGCCTGCAGACACGGGCTCCGGCCTCGCGGCCACGCGCGCCGTCGTCGTCGCCGGAGCCGTCGTCGACGACGAGCACGTCGACGTCGGGGTTGCTAGGCCGTGATCTCGCTCACCACCGAGCCGACCGTCGCGGCTCCTCGTTCCACGCCGGGACCACCACGAGCACGCGCGGGGGCCGCGGGATCGGACGGTGAGCATACAGGGCGATTTTCGCGTTCGGGACGGATGCTTCGCGGTCGAATCAGCGCGTTCTCGTCGGCGGGCAGGAACGGACTTCCGCGTCGGCCGACCCCACGCTTGAACGGTGCGGTTCTCCGGTGCCGCAGCCCTCTTCGTTCGTTCGCTCAGCGGGTGTCTGCGGTCATCGACTGAAGGTCAACGTGCTCCGGTCCCGGAGAAGTCGCCGAGGCCCCCCTGCGAGCCAGGCGCCGTGGTAGCCGTCGAGCGTCTCGAGGGCTGCTGACCGCGGAGGAGCCTTGGGGTGCCGTCGGTGCCTACGCACTGGTCGCCTCGGAGCCGTGCTCCCCGGCGCGCTCGACGCTGCTGCTCGTGGCTGCTGGCTGGGCTGCTGATCCCGACCTCGAACTCCGTCAGTCGCCGCGTGTCGCTGCTAGGCGCCGTCGTGCTCGGCTGGACGCCGGTCCCTATGGTGGTTCCGGTGGCCGGTCCGCGTCGACCACGGGGCGCGTGCTGGCGCGGCCGTCGTGGGGGCGTTCGTCAGCGTGGTTCGCGACCGCACGTCGACGTGCTCGCTCGGCGCGCTGGTGGCCGCGGCCGCGATGCTGTCGACGTCGGTGCCGCTGGCCTCCGGCGTCGTTGCCTGCGCTCGCTGATGACCGACTGGTGGGCGTTCCCGGACTCCGCACCAGGGCGCGCTCGACGTGCTGCTCCGGGGATACGACAACGTCGCGCACTTCAGCATGTTCGAGATGCTGCGCCGAGCGGGCGTCATGGCGATCAGCTCGCGCCCCGGCCGCCGATGGCACCGGCCTGGCGCTACGGCCGTATCCGCAGGGCTTCCACGCCGTGGCGGCCACCTTCGCCGACCTCGTCAGCGTCACTCGACGGTCGGACCGGCCGCGCCGGCGCCTACGCGCGTACGCCCTCAGCGTAGCGGTCCTGGTCGCGCTATGCGTGGTCGTGCTCAGTGGCGACCGCTGTGCTCGTTGCCCTGGTCTGCGGCGCCGACCCGCTGCCGGCCGTTCCGGTCGTGGCCCTGGTGGTCGCCGCGTACCTCGTGGGACCCGGCGGCACCACGATCGCCGACGGCTTCGCGCCGTTCTGGTACGCCTGCGTGCTGTGGCGGATCGCGATCTGTTGTCTCGCTCGGCTGCACTGTGCGCCAGCCGTGATGCCCCTGCAGTTGGCGGCCATGGCCGGGGCAATGGTCGGTGTCGCGCAGGCATGGGCGCCGCTGTGCCTGTGCTCGCCGGCCGGCCGTGCTCGCGCTGCTGCTGCCCCTGCGCCGCAGCAGCGCTGGACGCGCCGGTCCCAGCACTGTGGGTGCTCGCTTGCGGCCGTCATGGTCGCTGCGTTGCGGGTGCTCGGGAGTACCGGCTGTGCTGTTGCTGCGCAGCGTGGGCGTCGACGAGTTCGTCGTCACTGGCCGTCGGCGGCTTCTCGCCACCGCACCCGACCCGGCTGCTGGTGATCAGCGCTGGTCGCCCTTGTGGCCGCACGCCGGCACTGCCCCCGGGTTGCTAGCGTCGAGTTGCCGCTCCCCGCTTCGACCCGTCGGCGCGGCGCGTCCGCCGTGCTCGGTGCTCGTCGTCGTCGCCGGTGTCGGTCTCCGCCGTGGCGCTCGGTCGGCTGCACAGGTCGCCCGTACCGGTCAGCCCCGACTACTACTTCTTCAAGTACGTCCTCGGCGTCGAGTCTGGTGCTCGCGGTTCTCGCCCTGATGGGATCGAGGCTGCTGCTCGCGTCCCGCCGATCCGGTGCGCCGGTCGCCGGGCGCGGCTCGGTCGTTGCGATGGCCGTCTTGGTCGTGCTGCCGTTCGTCCTGATCCGTCGCCGACGGAGTCCCAGCTGCTCGGCAGCACCGCGGGGGCCGGACCGGCGACCTTTCCTCGCGGCGCCGATTCGCCGATCCGATCTGGCTCAGGATCTGCTGGCCGCGTCGGCATCACGGGCCCGAGACGCCCCCGGCGCCGAGGTGCTGCATCACCCTCGCGCCCGGGCAGCACATACCAGGCAGCATTACCCGGACGCCGTGGTTCCATCGCCCTCACCGGGACCTTGACGATCCGCGCCGACCGGCTCGGCGACCCGCTGATCACCGACGTGCGTGGCACGTGCGAGGCAGCGGCGGTCGCGGCGGCCGTGCTCGTGCGCAGCCAACGACGTACTGGTGCTCGTCCCGCCGGCCGACGTGCGCCCGTCGAGCCCGGATCAGCGACCTGCGCTCGCGGCTGGCGACCTCGCGGCTGGGCGACAGCCTGGTGACAGCTCCGCAGGTGCCCTAGTCGAGACCGAGGGAGAACGCGGACTCCAGGTCGTGCTGGGAGTAGGCCCGGAACGCGATGTGCGTCTCGGTCGCCTGCACGCCGGGCACCTTGTTCAGCCGGTCGGCCACCACGTCCGCGACGTCGTCGTGGCTGCGCACCCGCACCAGCGCGATCAGGTCGATCTGGCCGGTCACGGAGTACACCTCGCTGACACCGTCCAGGGCCGCGATGCCCTCGGCGACCTCCGGGATCCGGGCCACGTCGGCCTTGACGAAGACGATGGCGGTGATCATGCGTCCACGCTAGCGGACCGGCTCCTCGCGGACCGGCTGGTGAACGGTGCGGATCGAGCGCCGGTCGTCGAACGGGACGAGGTCCTTGCGCGACTGCTCGACGCGGTCGTGGACCCGCAGGTGCTTGGTCGCGCCGCCGACCGGGCACGTCCACTCGCCCTCGACGTGGACCAGCCGCACGCCGTCGGACTCCAGCCAGCGCAGGATCTTCTCCGACTCCTCGGCCGTGGTCGCGGGGGTGGGGCCCGGGCCGGCCACCACGGTGTCCGCCGACGCCTGGAGCCCGCGGACCCACTCACCGGCGTGCGCACCGGAGGGGATCACGCCGGCCGCCGCCAGCCGTCCGTGCCGCACCACGTGCACCGCCCAGCCGGTGTCCTCGCGGCGCGCAGCGACGAGCTCGGGGCACCGGGTCAGCGCACGGAGCCGCTGGGTGCGGGCCGCCCCGCGCAGGAAGGAGCTGAGCCGGTCGCGCCACGACCCGGCGTCCTCGAACCGGCTCGCCTCGGCCAGCGTCGTCATGCGTCGCGAGACGGAGGCCACCACCGCGTCCGGCGCCGCCAGCAGCGATCCCCGCAACCTCGCCACGACGGCGTCGTAGTCGTCGTGGCTGACGCTGCCGTTGCACGGCGAGAGGCACTTGCCCATCTCGGCGAGCGCGCACGCGCTCATCGCGGGGACCCGGGGCATCCGGCCGCCGCACTGCCGGATCGGGAAGGCCTCGTGCAGCGCCGCGACGGCCCGCTCGGCCGTCTTCTTGGAGGAGTAGGGCCCGAGGTAGTCGGCGTCGTCGTCCAGCACGCGCTTGACGAGCGACAGCCGCGGCCAGGGCTCGCGGGTCAGCTTGATCCAGTGCACCCGCTCGGGGAACCGCGAGCGTCGGTTGTACCTCGGCTTGTGCTCGGCGATGAGGCGGAGCTCGCGGACCTCGGCCTCGAGAGGGGTGGCGCACTCGATGCCCTCGACGTCGGCAGCGAGCCCGACCATCTCGCCCATCCGGGAGCGCGTCTCCGACGCCGTGAAGTAGGTCCGCACCCGGGTGCGCAGGTCCTTGGAGGTGCCGACGTAGAGCACGCGCCCGCGGTCGTCGCGGAAGAGGTAGACCCCGGGGGCGTGGGGGAGCCGCTCGGCGAGGTGGCGCTTGCGCCGCTGGGCCGACGTCACCCGCGAGCTGAAGGTCTGCAGCTCCTCGAGCGTGTGCACGCCGAGGTTGCCGAGCCGAGCCATCAGCCCGTGGAGCACGTCGACGGTGGCGCGGGCGTCGGACAGCGCCCGGTGGTTCGGGGTGGTCGACGACCCGAACACGACGGCGAGCGAGCTGAGCTTGCAGTTGGGTGCGTCGTCGCGGGTGATCACCCGGCGGGCGAGCTTGGCCGTGTCGAGCACCTCGAAGCGCGGCCACGGTCGGCCCTGCCGCTCCGCGAAGTGCTTGAGGAAACCGACGTCGAAGGGTGCGTTGTGCGCGACGAGCACGGAGCCCGCGGCGAACTCGAGGAACTGCGGCAGCACCTGCTCGATCGTGGGGCAGCTGGCGACCATCGAGTCGGTGATGCCGGTGAGCACGGCGATGAAGGCAGGGATCGCCTGGTGCGGGTTCACGAGGGTCTGGAACTCGCCGAGCACCTCACCCCCGCGCACCTTGACGGCGCCGATCTCGGTGATCATCGACCCGCCCGCTGCGGAGCCGCCGGTCGTCTCGAGGTCGACCACGCAGAACGTCAGGTCGCGCAGCGGCCGCCCCAGCTCGTCGAAGCTGCGCTGCGACTCCCAGCGGGGCGGTGCCGCCCTGCCGGTCGTCGCTGTCGAGGTCATGTGCCAGACGCTAGAGGTGGGCGCCGACAAGATCTGGCCGCCACGCGGCCTACGCTGGGGTCCGTTGGCCCGCATGCACGCACCCGACCCGGAGGTACGACGCGATGGCATCCCTGCCGGACGAGCACACCCGCTGGCGGTGCGGTGGGTGCGGGAACCTCACGCGCTTCGACGTGACGCGGACCCGGCGGACGACGGAGTACTGGCACTTCGACCTGGCCGGTGACCACCAGGTCGAGGACAGCTCGACCGAGCAGGAGGACGTCGCCCGGGTGACCTGCCGCTGGTGCGGCCGCTCGGACGCCGTCGAGCTGGTCTCGCGGGCGGAAGCGGACGCCTCGACACCATGACCGAGGCGGACGAGGTCGAGCCGGCTCTCGCGTCCGGGGATCGGCTGGACGGTCCGCTGCCCCCGGTGGTGCGGGCGCGGGTGGCGGCCCTCGCCTCGGACGCCGTCGGTCGCATCGACCCTGCCGACCTGCCGCCCGCCGTACGACGCGTCGCGACGTTCACCGCCGGACGTCGCGCGAAGCTGGCGGGCGACCAGATCGGGGCTGCGCTCGAGAGCGACCACTCGTTCCGCGAGCAGGTGGCCGAGGACGTACGGTCGCGGCACTCCGCGCTCGCCGAGTCGGTGGAGGCCGGCGCGCCGCCGCCGACGGCCGACCCGGTCGAGGTCGCGGCGACGGCCTACCTGCTGCGCCCGTCCGGCTGGGCCGAGCTCGTGACGACGTCCGTCGCGGCCGTCGAGCAGGAGCGGCGGTCCGCCGAGCGAGCGCGGTCGTCCGACCAGGTGCGACGGCTGCACGAGCAGCTCGAGGCCGCCACCGAGGAGGCCAAGGAGACCCGACGCCGGCACCGGGAGCAGCTCGCCGAGGTGAAGCTCGAGAACCGCGGGCTGCGGCACCGGCTCGCCGACGCGCGGGCGCGGGTGCGCGCCGCGGAGGACGTGGCCGCCCGGGCGGTCGCGGAGGCCGAGGAGGCGGTGCGGGCCGCGTCGTCGTCGGCCTCGGCCCTCGAGGCGGAGATCCGCCGGCTCCGCACCCGGGTGGCCGAGCTGGAGCGTGACCTCGCCGCGAGCCGTCGGGCCGGACGCGCCGAGCGTGGCGACGACGCGTTGCGCGCCCGGCTGCTGATCGACACGCTGCTCGACACCGCACAAGGGCTACGCCGAGAGCTCGCGCTGCCGCCGGTCGAGGGGTCGCCGGCCGACGGCGTCGCCGCGCACGTCGCGGAGCAGGGGAGCCGCGCCTCCTCCGGCAGGGGGTCGCTCCCCGTCGACGACCCGGCGCTGCTCGACGAGCTGCTCACCCTGCCGCGCGTCCACCTCGTGGTGGACGGCTACAACGTCACGAAGTCGGCCTGGCCGACGCTGTCGCTCGAACGGCAGCGCGAGCGGCTGCTCGGAGGGCTTGCCCCGCTGGTGGCGAGGAGCGGGGCCGAGGTCACCGTGGTCTTCGACGCCGCCGACACGCAGGACCGGCCGCCGGTCAACCGGCCGCGGGGGGTGCGGGTGCTGTTCAGCCCGGTCGGGGTGATCGCCGACGACGTCATCCGCGAGCTCGTCGACGCCGAGCCGCAGGGCCGACCGCTGGTCGTCGTGTCGAGCGACCAGGAGGTGGTCCGTGACGTGACGCGGTCGGGGGCGCGGGTCGTCGCGGCCACGGCGCTGAGCCGGCTGCTGCTGCGGTCCTGACGTCGCCGAGGGCGCCCGGAAAACTGTCGGAGGGCGCTGTCAGGGTCGTCGTACCGGAGCACGACCGACCACGGGAGGACCCCCATGAGCGTGCACATCGACTGCGACACCTGCCTGGTGCGCGGCCTGGCCTGCCACGACTGCGTGGTGACCGTGCTGCTGGGCCCGCCGCCCGAGATCGGCTTCGACACCGACGAGCAGCGGGCGCTCGACGTCCTGGCGGAGTCCGGGCTCGTCCCACCGCTGCGGATGGTCGCCCCGGTGTCTGGACCGGACGTGGCCTCGGCATGACCGAGCGGGCGCCGCAGCGGGGCTGATGTGGCTCGTGTGACGGGTGGAGCGCCTCTGGACGCAGACCGGACCGACGTGACCATCACCACCCACACCGCGCCGGGGGTGGGTTTGCCCCGTGCCGCGGTGGCGCTTAGCCTTGCTGACTGGTGCCTGCACAAGACGGCCAGACCGGGTCGACTCGGGCACCGCGCTGAGTCTGGACGAGGCCGGGGGCTGTCGTCGTCCGGAGCCGGGGAACCATGTTCCTGGGGTTAATCGCGCGCACGACGTCCGCGGACCGCGGAGGTCGGCCTGCGTAGGGTTTCTTTGCCGCCCGCACCCGTCAGCTAACTCGGTAGGCGTTGAGACAAAGAGGAGACCGTCCGCTCGTGAACGACGGCCGGAAACGAACTTCCCGTGCGCTCGCGACGCTGGGCATCGCTGCGATCAGCAGCTCGATGTTCGTCGCAGCCCCCTCCGACGCAACGCCCGACATCGACACCGTGCAGAGCCGCGTCGACCACCTCTACAACCAGGCCGAGCAGGCCTCCGAGCGGTACAACGACGCCCGGCTCGAGCTGAAGAAGTCGACGACGCAGCTCAAGGCGCTGCACGCCGACCTGCGCCGGCAGCGCGACCAAGGTGGCCTCGATCCGCCAGGAGGTGGCCTCCTCCGTCGTCGCGCAGTACCAGGGCCAGGCGCTCTCCTCGACGAGCCAGCTGATGCTGTCCGACGACCCGGACACCTTCATCAACCAGCTGACGACGGTCTCGGAGTACAACGACCAGCGCAGCCAGATGATGTCCGACTTCGCCGTGCAGGCGAAGCGGCTCGAGATGCGCCAGGCCTCCGCGAAGCGTGAGCTGACGCGGGTCGCCGCGACCAAGAAGAAGCTGGGCACCGAGAAGGCTCGCATCGACGAGAAGGCCGCCGAGGCCAAGGACGCTGCTCGGCAAGCTCAAGGACCGGGCGCGCCGAGCGCGCCAGCCGCTCCCAGGAGCGCACCGCGCCGTCGGCACCCTCGGCTCCCGCGAGCGCGCCCGCCGCGTCGGGCCGCGCCGCTGCCGCCGTGCAGTACGCCATGGCCCAGGTCGGCGACGCCTACGTGTACGGCGCCGCCGGGCCGAGCGCGTTCGACTGCTCCGGCCTCACGATGATGGCCTGGCAGCAGGCCGGCGTCAGCCTGCCGCACTCCTCGAGCGCGCAGATGAGCTCCGGCACACCGGTCTCGCAGTCCCAGCTGCAGCCGGGCGACCTGGTGTTCTACTACAGCCCCGTGAGCCACGTGGGCATGTACATCGGCAACGGTCAGATCGTGAACGCCGAGAACCCCAGCGTCGGCGTTAAGATCACGGGTGTGAACTCGATGCCGTACGCCGGTGCCGTCCGCCCCGGCTGAGACTGACACCAAGGCCGGTCGCCCACGTTGGTGGGTGGCCGGCCTTGTGCTGTGCCTGCTCGTCGCCGTCGTGGCGGTCGTGCTCGTCGTCCGCGCGCCGAGCCGCAGCGCGCGGTGCTGCCCGGCCAGAACGGACCGCAGCGGCAGCCCCGACGCGCCGAGCCGGGCCGACCTGCGCGGCGACGCCGCGGGAGCGCTGCTCGAGCGGCTCGCGTCGCGGCTGCGAGCACGGCACCCGCCGGGCAGGTGCTCGCGCTGGCCGCGCCGGGTGACGCGGCCGCCCGGCGTGAGCTCGTCGACGCTGCGCGAGAACGTCCGCCGGCTGCGGGTCACCGACCTGACCTTCCGGTACGTCGACGACCAGGCCCGCGAGGTCGGGGCGGCGCGACGTCGTGCGCTGGGGGGCGACGCCTGGGTCGGCCAGGTGCAGATGACCTGGCGCATCGGCGGCTTCGACCGGCGCGACAGCCACCGCGAGGTCCCGATGACCTTCGTGCGGCGCGGCTCCGCGCGCCGGCTTCGTGACCGCGCGCGGCGGCGACCAGGCGCGACCCCGCTGTGGATGCTCGACCGCGTCTTCGTCGACCGCTCGCCGCGCTCCCTGGTCGTGGCGACCCGGCCGGGCCGGCTGCCTCGGTTCTCGCGGCTCGCGGACCAGGCGGTCGTCGACGTCCGCAAGGTGCTGCCGCGCTGGCGTGGCCGGCTGGTCGTCGAGGTGCCGCCGGACCAGCACGGCCTCACCCGCGTGCTGGGCTCGAAGCCGGACGCCTACCGCGAGATCGCCGCGGTCACCACGACCGTCGACGGCAGCCTGACCCCGGGCACGCCGGTGCACATCTTCGTCAACCCGCGCGTCTTCGACCCGCTCGGGCCCCGCGGGTCGCAGATCGTGATGAGCCACGAGGCGACCCACGTCGCGGTGCGGGCGGCGTTCTCCACGATGCCGACCTGGCTCCTCGAGGGCTTCGCCGACTACGTCGCGCTGGCGCACGTCGACCTGCCCGTCTCGGTCACCGCGAGCCAGATCCTGGGCCGGGTCCGCAAGCACGGTGCGCCGCGGCACCTGCCCGGGACAGCACGAGTTCGACCCGCAGAACCAGGCACTCGGCGCGTCGTACGAGTCGGCGTGGCTGGCCTGCCGACTGCTCGCCGAGGAGTACGGCGAGAAGCGGCTCATCGCCTTCTACCGGGCCTCGGACCGGGCCGACTCGACCCGCGGCCCGTTCCGCTCGGTGCTGGGCACCGACGTGAGGGCCTTCACCCGCGCGTGGCGCGACGACCTGCGCGGCCTCGCGGGATGACCGGCCGGGAGGTCGCGTCCTCGTGGTCACGAACGACTTCCCGACGCGCGTCGGGGGCATCGAGACCTTCGTGCTCTCGCTCTGCCTGGCGATGCCGCCGGACCAGGTCGTCGTCTACACCGCCTCGATGCCGGGCGACGCAGGAGTACGACGCGACGCTGCCGTTCCCGGTCTACCGCGACCCCAGCAGCATGCTGCTGCCGACGCCGGCGGTCGCACGCCGCGCGGCGGAGGTGATGCGCCGGCACGGCTGCGACCGGGTGCTCTTCGGCGCGAGCGCCCCGCTCGGCCTGCTGGCCGCGTCGCTGCGTCGTGCGGGTGCCGTGCGGACGGTCGCGCTGACGCACGGCCACGAGGTCTGGTGGGCGCGGGTGCCCGGCTCGCGTCGGCTGCTGCGCCGGATCGGCGACACCACCGACGTCATGACCTACGTCAGCGAGTGGTGCCACGACCACATCGCGCCCGCGCTGTCCCCGGCGGCCCGGTCGCGGATGCGGCGGCTCTCACCCGGCGTCGACACCGACCGGTTCCGCCCGGGGTGCGGGGGAGCGGCGGTGCGACGGCAGCTCGGGCTCGCCCCGGAGCAGCCGGTGGTCGTCTGCGTGGGTCGGCTGGTGCGTCGCAAGGGGCAGGACACCCTGCTGCGGGCCTGGCCCGAGGTGCTGCGCGGCCATCCGACGGCGGTGCTGCTGCTCGTGGGCGACGGGCCGTCGCGGGCGGCGCTCGAGCGGCCTCGCGACGCGGCTCGGGGTCGAGCCGCTCGGTGGTCTTCGCCGGCCGAGTCGCGGGCGACCGGGTGCCGGCGTCACGTCGACGCCGGCGACGTGTTCGCGATGCCGTGCCGCAGCCGGCTCGTGGGGCCTCGAGGTCGAGGCCTGGGGGATCGTGTTCCTGGAGGCCCAGGCCTGCGGGCTGCCGGTGGTGGTGGGCCGGTCGGGCGGCGCGCCGGAGACACTGCTCCCGGTTCGCACGGCGAGGTGGTGGACGGCCGGGACGCGGATGAGGTGGCCGCGGCGCTGTCGTGGATGCTCGAGCTGGGCGCCCGACGTCCGCGCCTGGCGGGGGTCGGTTGGGGTGGCCGCGCGGACGAGCTCGCTGGCGTTGCTGCGCTGAGGCGATCAGCAGGGGTGACCGTGCGCGGTCAGCTCGTCGCAGGGCTTGTCGTACATCGCGGACGTGCTGGTGCCGAGTGCCCCGACCCCCACGATGATGATCACCGCGATCAGGGACAGGAGCAGGGCGTACTCGACCGCGGTCGCGCCGCACTCGTCGCGAGCGCATCGTCGCTCGGCGAGAAGGTGACGTCATGATCTGCTCCAGGAAATGCCAGGGGGTGACCGTCGGTCTCGACGGCCACCCCCGGGGTGCTGAAGACGTGGAACGCTGAGGCTCAGAGGCTGGAGCGAGGTGTCCTGGAACATGGTGTTCAGGCTTGCCGCCGAGGAAGCCGTCGCGCCGACGATGATGGCGATGGCGATCAGCGTGACCAGCAGGCCGTACTCGACCGCGGAGGCGCCGCGCTCGGTCTTGGCCTTGGCCGGCGAGCTGGATGCGAACGTAGTTGACGAGGTCGTACATGAGGTCTCCCAAGGATGAGTCTTCGAAGTTGGTTCCGCCGGTGGATCCAACACCTAAAGAATGCCTGTTCGGCACCTATGCGCGGATCAGGTGAACGGCCCGGAAGTCGACGCCGGTCGGACGAGACTCGGACCACCCGAAAGGACTATTCAGACCGGTATGTCCGACTCCGCCCGGGACGCGGCGCTCAGTCCGCCAGGTCGTCCGCGAGCAGCCCGGAGCGGACGGCCTTCATGATGGCGTCGGCGCGGTTCGAGGCGCCCAGCTTCTCGTAGATCTTCGAGATGTGCGTCTTCGCCGTCGAGTCGCTGACGAAGATCGAGCGGGCGATCGCCGACACGCTGAAGCCGCGGGCCAGCAGGCTGAGCACCTCGGACTCGCGCGCGGTCAGCTGAGGTCCCGCCGGCGTCATCTTGCGACGCATCGCGCCCGCCAGGTCGGCGGCGGTGAACGAGCGCGGCGAGACCAGCGCGTGCCGGGCGGCGGCGACGACCTCGTCGGCCGGCGCGTCCTTGGCGACGAACGCCGAGGCGCCGGCCTCGAGCGCCGCGAACAGCTGCTCGTCGCCGGCGTACATCGTCAGCACGACGACGCCGGTGTCGTGCCCCTGCTTGCGGATCTCCTTGACCAGGTCGAAGCCGAGCCCGTCGGGGAGGCGTACGTCGGTGATGACGACGTCCGGGCTGAGGGTGGCGAACTGTCGCAGGCCCTCGGCGACCGAGGCGGCCTGGCCGCAGACGTTGAAGTCCTCCTGGCCCTCGAAGGCCCGGGCCAGACCCTGCCGGATCAGGTCGTGGTCGTCGATGAGGAGCACGCGGGTGGGCGTTTGCGTCATGGGGTCATCGACCTTCGGGAGTCAGGGCACCTTTCTGAGCGCCTTTCTGGGCCACCTTAACGCTCACGACGGTTCCCCGTGCGAGATCGCCGGTGGTTTCGCTGCTGATGTCGAGCGTCGCGTCGATGCGGGTGGCGCGCTCGCGCATGATCGAGATGCCGTAGGAGTCGTCGCGCCGGCCGTTGATCCCGCGGCCGTCGTCACGCACCGTGAGGCTGGCCTGCGGCGGGCTCGTCCAGATGTCCACCCAGAGGTTGTGCGCCGAGGCGTGCTTGCGCGCGTTGGTGATCGCCTCCTGCGCGATGCGCAGCAGCTCGCCCTCGACGGCGGGGGAGAGCCGGGTCGCGGCCTCGTTGAGCGTCAGGTGCACGGTGAGGTCGGACTTCGCGCCGACCTGGCGCACGTAGTCCGAGAGCGCGGAGCCGAGACCGTTGGTGGTCGACACGTCGCTGCGCAGGTCGAAGATCGACAGCCGCAGGTCCGCGACCACCCGCGACAGCTCGCCGCGCAGCTCGCGCAGCCCCTGCGCGACCGAGGGGTCGCGGGTCGTCGAGGCCATGTGGTCGACGACGTACCCGAGCGAGGCGACCTCCTGGGCGATGCCGTCGTGGATCTCGCGCGCCAGTCGCTGTCGCTCGTCGGCGGTGGCCATGGTCCTGATCTCGTCGAAGACGAGCGCGGTGTCCAGCCGCAGGCTGTGCGCCTCCACCTCGCGCATCAGCGTCTGGATGGTGGACTCGTTGGCGGCGTTCGCGGACGAGGACACCGCCACGCCGATCATGCGGTTGCCGACCCGCAGCGGCAGCACCACCCGGTGTCGCGCCTCGCGGTTGCCGGACGGCACCACGCCCACCACGGGCTCCATCTCCGCCCAGCAGCGCTCGACCATCGGGTCGTTGGGCAGCAGCAGCTGCTGCGCGCCCAGGCCGCGGTAGCCCAGCGGCACCAGGACCGAGCCCTTCATCTTCGCGAAGACCGCGGAGTAGCTGTCGTCGAGGTGCTCCTGCATGGTCACCATCAGCTGGGCCGCCATGCCGTCGGAGTCGAGGCCCGCGGAGAGCCGCCGCGTGACGGCTCGCAGCTGCGTGAGCAGCTGCCGGGCCGACTCGTAGTGGCCGGTGCCGCCGTCGGGTCCGGAGGAGATCCCGAGGCTGCGCGCCCAGACGCCCAGCAGCCCACCGCCGACGTTGGTGAGGATCCACGGAGCCAGCGCCAGCGCGCGCACCCCGGCGCCATCCACGCCGAGGGCGAAGACCGGGACGACGACGACCGTCGCCACCTGCGCGAGGCTGGTGAACAGCGACCCCGGGGAAGCCCGCGGAACAGCCCGGCCAGCAGGGACAGCACGACCAGGTAGGGCATCAGCACGACCGACTGCGGCAGCGTCCAGCCGACGAGGAGCCCGACCAGCACCGACTCGCCGGTGAGGATGACCAGCGTCGTGCGGCCGATGGCCCAGGACACGTAGGAGGCCATGGCCCCGAGGACGATGATCGCGCACACGGCGCGCACCGTCGTGGGGTCGTGCGTCACCAGGGTGAGCCCCAGGATCGCCGCCAGGCAGAAGACCCGGCTCAGGATGGCGATCTGCTCGCGCTGGTTCATGGTTGGCAGCCGATCAGAACAGTCCGGTATCCATCATGGTGATGATCGCAGGTCCGAGCACGGCGACGAACAGCGCCGGCAGGATGAACAGGACCAGCGGCACCATGATCTTGACGGGGATCTTCTGTGCCGCCTCCTCGGCTCGTTGCCGACGCTTCAGCCGGATCTCGTTGGACTGCACGCGCAGCACCTGTCCGACCGGGATGCCGAAGGCGTCGGCCTGCACCATCGCCGAGGTGAAGCTGCGCAGCTCCGGCGAGCGTGCTGCGCTCGCCGAGCGCGCGCAGCGCCTGCGACCGGCCGAGTCCGATCTGCATCTCCTGGAGCACGCGCGCGAACTCGTCGGCCAACGGGCCGTCGGTGTTGCGGGCGACCTGCGAGAGCGCGGCGTCGAACCCGAGGCCCGCCTCCACCGAGATGGTCAGCAGGTCGAGGGCGTCCGGGCAGGGCGCGCTGCATGCTGGCCGCCCGGTCGTGGCCCTTCTGGTACAGGTAGTAGTTGGGGCCGTAGTACCCGGCCACCGCCGCCGACGACGGTGATGCCGATGCTGGGCATCGTGCCCTTGTCGAGGAGCCACGCCAGCAGCACGCCCGCGACGAGGCCGACCGCGATCCCGACCACCTTGAGCGACATCACGCGGTCGACGGTCCACCCGGGCGGGTTGCCCGCGACGTTGAGCTTCGTGGCGATGCGCTCGGAGTAGTCGGACGGCGTCACCCGTCGGCCCAGACCCACGAACCGGTCGAGCAGCGGGTTCAGGACCCGCACCTGGAAGCCCGGCTCGACCTCGCCCGTCAGCGCCTGCGGCAGCGAGCTGAAGTTCTCGATCACCTGCAGCGACTTGGAGACGCCGCGTGCCTCGTTGGTGAACGCGCCGAAGGCGGCCAGGGACAAGAAGATGCCACCGAAGATCGCACCCACGCCCAGCATCATGATCATCGTCGTCATCAGATCTCCAGCTTGATCATGCGCTGCATCATGAACCCGCCGATGCACATCAGCCCGACCATGACACCCAGCAGGATGTAGCCCATGGACGTGGTGAACAACGGCATCAGGTAGCTGCGGTTGGTCATGTACTCGTAGAGCATCACGCCCGGCGGCAGGGCGAGCAGGATGTACGCGGAGAACCGGCCCTCGGCGGAGAGCGACTTGACCTGCCTGCGCAGGTAGTCCCGCTCGCGCAGGGTGCGCCGCGACGCTCAGCAGCAGCTCGGCCAGGTTGCCGCCGACCTCGCGCTGGATGCGGATCGCCATGACCGTCCACCGGAAGTCGTCACTGGTCATGCGGTCGGCGATGCCGTCGAGGGCGTCCTCGATCGTGACACCCAGCCGTGTCTCGACCAGGGCGCGGCGGAACTCGCCGGCCACCGGCTCGGCGCCCTCGCGGACGATCGTGTCCATGCCCTGGGCGAAGGACAGGCCGGCCTGGAGGCTTCCCGCCATCAGCTGCAGGGTCGCCGGCGAGCTGTCCGTTGAAGGCCTTCAACCTGCGCGAGGCCTTGAAGCCGAGGTACATCCAGGCGAGCAGGGCGCCGCCGAACCAGCCGGCGGCGGCCATCACCAACGACCCGCCCGAGAGCATGAACACCACGGCGCTCGCGCCGAAGGCGATAGCCGCGTGCAGCAGCAGCCACTCGGCCGGCCGGAACGGCAGTGCCGCCGCCTCGAGCTTCTTGGAGAGCTTGACCTCGAAGCCCTTGTTGGTCTCGAGCGCCTTGGTGGCCAGGTCGACGGCCTGCGCCGCCACGCCCTGAGGTGCCTGGGTCGGGGCGGTGCGCTGGCCCGCGCCGCGCCGGGTGTAGACGTCGATGCGGCTCTCGAGGCTCTGCTTGCGCTTGCCACCGAGCCCGCCGAAGAGGCCGACCAGGATCACGAGCACGCCGAGACAGAGCGCGCCGAGGCCGCCCAGCATCATGGTCGGCGTGATCGTCAGCCCGCTCTTGGCTGCGGCGAGCTTGGACGTCGCGGGTGCGGCCGCGACGTCCGGCTTCGCCTCGGACAGGGTGACGAACGCCGAGTCGGAGTAGGTGCGGCCGTCGGCGTCGATGCTGACCTCGAGGCTGCCCTCCCTGACGTCGGTCGGGCGTCGCGCCGGTCACCTGGACCTGGCTGGCCAGGTCCTGCGCCTCGGAGGCGAACACCCGGCTGAGTGCCTTGGGGTCGTGGGCGCTGATGATCGATCCACCGCCGGCAGTCGCCAGCGGCCGCAGCAGCTCCTCGTCGCGCTGCGACTGGTCCAGAGCCACCACGTCCACCTTGACGTCGGCCTTCTTCACCGCGCGGGTGACGCTCGCCAGCTTCGTGGTCGAGGTGTCGCGGCCGTCCGACAGGACGATGACGTTGCGCTGTCCGGTGCGACCTGCGCTGGTCACGGCTTGCGTCAGTCCGTCGTAGAGGCGGGTGCTCCGCGACAGCTTCAGGTCCTTGATGACCGCGGTCGTGGCGGCCCGGTCGAGGGACGGCTCCTGCGCGACGCTGACGTCGTTGGCGAAGGTGACGACGCCGATGTGGAGGTCGGCAGGGGCGGAGTCGATGAACAGCTGGGCGGCCCGCTTGGCCTCGTCGAACTTCCCGTTGGCGGCCATGCTCCTGCTGGTGTCCACGGCGAGCACCGCGGTACGTCGGACCGCGTTGGTCGCGTCGGAGGCCAGCGCAGCCGTGGCGTCGACCGGCTTGTCGTTCAGGGTGACCTTCACCGAGCCGAGGTCGGGGCGGGCGTCGCCGGCGCCGGGGATCGAGTACAGCAGGCGGAACTTGCCGCCGCTGCTGTCGACGTGGTCGATGCTCCCGCCGTCCGCGAACGCCGGTGCGGTCACGGTCGACAGGCCGACGGTCACCAGCAACGCCGCGAGGCGGAGCTGGTTCCGGCGCCTGCGGTACCGACTGGGCGGCATGGCCTCAGACCCCGTCCATGGCGAAGAGCATCGGGTCGACGTGCACGTTCGCGTGCGCGAGCTTCTCGATGAACTTGGGCCGCAGTCCCGACGCCCGCAGCCGGCCGAGGGTCTTGCCGTTCTCGTCGAAGCCGTACGAGTGGTCGTAGATGAACACGTCCTGGAGGGTGATCACGTCACCCTCCATGCGCTCCACCTCCGTGACGTGCGTGATGCGCCGCGAGCCGTCCTTGAGTCGGCTCTGGTGCACGATCAGGTCGACCGCGGAGGCGACCTGCTCGCGGATGGCCCGGATCGGCAGGTCCATGCCTGCCATCAGCACCATCGTCTCGATGCGGGCGAGCGTGTCGCGCGGGCCGTTGGAGTGGACCGTGCAGAGCGAGCCGTCGTGACCGGTGTTCATGGCCTGCAGCATGTCGAGCGCCGAGGAGTCGCGGACCTCGCCGACGACGATGCGGTCGGGCCGCATGCGCAGCGAGTTCTTCACGAGGTCCCGGATCTCGACGGCCCCCTTGCCCTCGATGTTGGACGGGCGCGACTCGAGCCGGAGCACGTGGTCCTGGTGCAGCTGCAGCTCGGCCGCGTCCTCGATGGTCACGATCCGCTCGTCGGTCGGGATGAACGACGAGAGCACGTTCAGCGTGGTGGTCTTGCCGGAGCCGGTGCTGCCCGACACCACGATGTTCAGCCGTCCCTTCACGCAGGCCGCCAGGAAGTCGGCGGTGCGCTGGGAGTAGGTGCCGAACGCGACCAGGTCGGCCGAGGTGTACGGGTCGGCCGAGAACTTGCGGATCGTGAGCAGCGAGCCGTCGACCGCCAGCGGCGGGATGACGGCGTTCACGCGGCTGCCGTCGGGCAGGCGAGCGTCGACCATGGGGCTCGACTCGTCGACGCGGCGGCCGATGCGCGACACGATCTTGTCGATGGTGCGCCGCAGGTGCTGCTCGTCGTTGAAGTGGCCCTCGACCTTGACCAGCCGGCCGCCGCGCTCGATGTAGATGCTGTTGGGTCCGTTGACCATGACCTCGGTGAGGTCGGGGTCGCGCAGGAACGGCTCGATCGGTCCGTAGCCGAGGATGTCGTCGGCGATCTCCTGCGAGATGCGCGTCCGCTCGGCCGTGGTCAGCAGGATGTCCTCGGCCTGCATGGCCTCCTGCAGGGCGCCCTTGACCATGGTCTCCAGCTCGGTCTGGGTCAGCTCCGCGTCGTACAGCTTCGGGCCGAGCTGCTGGAGCAGCGTGTTGTGCACCTGGGCCTTGAGCGCGGAGAAGTCGTTCTCCGCCTTCGACTCGGGCGTGCCCCGGCGCTCCGACATCCCCGACATGGCGTCGGTGGTCGCGGGGGCGGTGGTCGCGCGGTCGCGGGAGGCGGCCGCGAGGCGGTCGGCGAGGCTGGTCATGGTCTAGCCCTTTCGGCGGAGGAGCGAGCGCTTCGCGGCGGCGGAGTGGGTCTTGCCCCCGCTGGCCGGGAGCGCCCCGGCCGCCGGAGCCGCGAGCGTGCGGGCGAGCGACGTGATGGACTGGCTGACGCTGTGGCGCGGCTGTGCGCTGATGATGGGCTCGCCGGAGTTCGTCGCGTGGGCCACCTGGCTCGACGTCGGGATGGCGGCGGCGATGGACATGCCGAGCGTGCTCTCCACCTTGTCCGGGGTCAGCCCGACCTTGTCGTCGGCGCGGTTGAGCACGAGGTGGCGCTGCGGCCGCGGGAAGTTCAGCAGGTCGAGCGTCTCGACGGCCACCTTCACGTTCTTCAGCGTCGGTACGTCGAGCGTGGTGACGAGCAGCAGGTCGTCGGTCTCGTCGAAGGCCTGCAGGACGTACTCGTCGAAGGACGGCGACGTGTCGACGACCACGTGGTCGAACTGGGTCTTCAGCAGGTGGAGCACGCGCCCCACGAGCGCCGCGGGGATGCCGTCCTTGGCGTCCGGCTGCACCGGCGCCACGAGTGCGGAGAGCTTGTCCTGGTAGCTCGTGAGCAACGGCTCGAGGACCTGGAAGTCCAGGCCGCTCTCCAGGTGGACCGCGTCCGCGATCGTCCGCGCCGGGAAGAGCTGGAGGGTGATCGCGACGTCGCCGAAGGACAGGTCGAGGTCGACGACGCAGACCCGCCTCGTGCCTCCCTGGGTCAGCGCGAGGGCGAGGTTGACCGCCAGCGTCGTCTTTCCGACGCCGCCCTTCGGGGAGAACACCGTGACCAGCCGGCCGAGGTTCCCCTCCGGACCCGCGGAGCTGGCGCCGTGCAGGGCCTGCCACACCTCGCGGGCGCGCGTCACGGCGGAGCCGAGGCCGGTGAGGTCGCGCTCGTCGACCACCTCGCGCATGCCGCTGCGCAGCGCCTCGGCGAGCACGCTGGTGTCCACGCGGCGGCGGATCAGGATGACGCTGATCGAGGGACGGGTGACCCGCAGGGTGTCCGCGAGCGCGGCCGCGGCCTCGAGGTCGACGGCCGGGCCGAGCACGATGGCGTACTCGTCCGGGGAGTCGTTGAGCAGCCGCTTGAGCTCCTCGAGGCTGCTGACGACGTTGGAGTTGGCGCCGGTGACCGAGGTGAAGAGGTCGGAGTTCGACCGGCTGCTCTCGACGAGGATGGTCATTCAGATCACCGGAACAGGTTCTTGGGAGCGGTGCCCTTGTCGGGCTTGACCGTCGACTTCTCGGTGAGCAGGGCGAAGGACAGGTCGCCCCGGCTGGCCGCGAAGGTGACCTTCTGCGCGTCCTTCTGGGACAGCGCGAGGGTCATCAGCGTCTTCGGGATCTCCTCGGTGGTCTTCTCGCCGCCGGTGTCGGTCTTGGTGGTCGAGACGACGGTGGTGTCGCCGACCGCGATCACCTTCGCCTTGGGGAGCACGATCCGCGTCGCGTCGGGGAGGCTCGCATCGCCGTTCGTCGTCAGGAAGACCGCCACCTGCGCTCCCGGGCTGACGAAGCCGGCGACCCGGCCGGTGTCCGAGAGGTTCACCGAGGCGGCGACCTCGCCGTCGGGGATCGTGAGGGTCTGCTGGTCCCCGGGGGTGCCGAACTTGCCGCTGATGATCTGCTCGTTCGGGTAGATGGTCGACAGCGCCACCGACTTGTCCAGGCCGGCCGTGGTGTTGATCGCACCCGGGAGCACCTGGGACTTCGGCACGGTGCCGAGCTGGATCTTGCCAGCGGACTGCGCGTCTGCCAGGGTCTCTCCCGGTTGGATCTTCGCAACCGCCTTCAGCACCTGGAGCGGCTGCTGGTTCGCCTCGGCGCGGCTGTCGGCGCTCCGGACGTAGAGAAACACCATCCCGGCGCCCAGCGCCGCGATCAGTGCCGCCACGATCAAGAGAACTGTCCTGCGTCCCATGCGTCGTCCTCGTCAGCTCGTCAGGGGTCGCAACCAGGACGTGGTCGTCGCGCGTGCGGTTGTTCTCCCAGGGGGGCTGGCTCCAGCCCACGAGTAAAAGGGTTCCTCAGGCGACACCCCCGCGTCTCACGAATGAGCGAAATAGTCCCCTGAAACCGGACAAAGTGGGACTGCGCTAGACGGGCCGGTCGCTAGGAGGAGTAGAGCGCCTCGACCTCGCCGCGCACCTGCGCGAGCACGACGCTGCGACGCAGCTTCAGGCTCGGCGTGAGCTGCCCGCCGTCCTCGGTCCAGTCCTCGGCGAGCAGCGTGAACTTGCGGATCGACTCCGCCTGCGAGACCGCCTTGTTGGCGGTGTCCACCCCGCTCTGGATCTCGGCGCGCAGCAGCGGGTCGTCGACCAGGTCGGCCGGGTCGGTCGAGCGGTCGTGCGTCCTGGCCCAGGCGCCGAGCGCCTCGCGGTCCAGCGTGACCAGGGCGGCGATGAACGGGCGGCCGTCACCGACCACCATGCACTGGCTCACCAGGGGGTGGGCACGCAGCTCGTCCTCGAGCAGCGTCGGGGCGACGTTCTTCCCGCCGAGCGTGACCAGCAGCTCCTTCTTGCGTCCGGTGACCCGGACGAACCCCTCGTCGTCGATCTCGCCGAGGTCGCCCGTGCTCAGCCAGCCGTCGCCGAGCACCTCGCGGGTCGCCTCGTCGTCGCCCCAGTAGCCGGCGAACAGCTGGCCCCCGTGCACCTGCAGCTCACCGTCCTCGGCGACCCGGACCGTGGTGCCGCCGAGGGGGCGGCCCACCGTGCCGATCTTGAAGGCGTCCGGCAGGTTGAGGGTCGCCGCCGCGGTGGTCTCGGTCAGGCCGTAGCCCTCCAGGACCGTCAGCCCGATGCCGCGGTAGAAGTGGCCCAGCCGCTCACCCAGCGGCGCACCTCCCGAGACGGCGTAGCGGCAGCGGTCGCCGAGCGTGGCGCGGAGCCGCGGGTAGACGAGCCGGTCGTAGAGCCGGTGACGGGCCCGCAGCAGCGGGCCGGGTCGGCCGCCGTCGCTCGCCCGGCTGTGGGCGATCGCCACCTCGGCGGCCCGGTCGAAGGTCCGTCCGCGGCCGTCGGCGGCGGCCTCCTGGCTGGCGGTGTTGAAGACCTTCTCGAAGACCCGGGGGACGGCCAGCACGAAGCTGGGCCGGAAGGCCTGCAGGTCGCGGGCCAGGTGGGTGATGCCGGCCCCGTGCGCGAGCCGGGTGCGGGTGCGCACGGCGCCGACCTGCACGACCCGGGCGAGCACGTGGGCCAGCGGCAGGAAGAGCAGCGTCGAGGCGTCCTCGTCGAAGAGGTCGTCGAGCGCCTGCACCGTGACCGTCAGCTCGAACATGAAGTTGCCGTGGGTGAGCATGCAGCCCTTGGGGCGCCCCGTGGTCCCGGAGGTGTACACCAGCGTCGCCAGGGTGCCCGGACGCGCCGACCGTCGCCGCTCCTCGAGCTCGGCGTCCGAGACGGTGATGCCGCGCGAGGTCAGCCGGTGGACGGCGCCCTCGTCGAGGCACCAGAGGGTCCCCTCGACCCCGGAGGCGGCCCAGCACTCCTCCACCCGGGCGCGGTGCTCGGCCGTCTCCACGACCGCGACGGTGGCGCCGGAGTCGCTGAGGATCCAGCCGACCTGCTCGCTGGGCGAGGAGTCGTAGACCGGGACGGACACGGCACCGGCGAACCAGATCGCGTAGTCGAGGAGGGTCCACTCGTAGCGGGTCCGCGACAGCAGCACGACCCGGTCGCCGGGGCCGACGCCGGCGGCGAGCAGGCCCTTGGCGACGCCGCTGACCTGCGCGAGGAACTCGACGGCGGTGACGTCGTGCCAGCCGTCGTCGCGCCGGACGGCGAAGACGGCCGCGTCGGGATGGTCGGTGCCGTTGGCCACCACGTCGTCGGTGAGGTTGCCCGTCGCGGGGAGCCGGTACGTCGACGGTGTCGCGAACTCACGCACCTGCCGACCTCCTCTCGGGCACCCTGGAGCCGCTGCGACGCGGGCGAACGAACGCCGAGGGTATCCGATACGCTCGCGAGGCAGTGCTCCGGCGGAAGGGACCCCCAGCGACATGGCTGAACAGACCACCTCGAGCATCGTCATCGCCGCCGATCCGGCCGCCGTCATGGGCGTGATCTCCGACTTCGAGGCCTACCCCTCGTGGGCGCAGGGCGTGAAGAAGGCCGAGCCGGTCGAGCAGGGCGGCGACGACGGTCGTCCCGCAGAGGTCTACTTCGAGCTCGACGCCAGCCCCATCAAGGACGCCTACACGCTGCGCTACGACTGGCACGGCGACGACTCCGTCACCTGGACGCTGGTCGAGGGCAAGATGCTGCGGGCCATGGACGGCGCCTACGAGCTCGACGACCAGGGCGGCAGCACCGAGGTGACCTACCGCCTCGCCGTCGACATCTCCATCCCGATGATCGGCATGCTGCGGCGCAAGGCCGAGAAGGTCATCATCGACACCGCGCTCAAGGGGCTCAAGAAGCGTGTCGAGTCGCTCTCCTGAGCGGCTGCCCGTGAACGACGTGAGGGTCGTCCTCTTCACCGGCAAGGGCGGGGTCGGCAAGACCACCGCCGCTGCCGGGACGGCCGCCGTCGCCGCGGCCGAGGGCCGGCGCACCCTCGTGCTGTCGACCGACGCGGCGCACTCGCTGGCCGACGCGTTCGACGTACCGATCGGGGCGGAGCCGACGCCGGTGGCCGACCGGCTCTACGTCCAGCAGGTCGACGCCCAGCAGCGGTTCGAGCGGTCGTGGGTGGAGATCCAGGGCTACCTGCTCTCCGTGCTGGACGCCTCGGGCGTGGACCCGATCACCGCCGAGGAGCTGACCGTCATCCCGGGCGCCGAGGAGGTGCTGGCGCTCCTCGAGCTGCGCACCCAGGTGCTCTCCGGCGAGTGGGACGTGGTGGTCGTCGACTGCGCGCCCACCGCCGAGACGCTGCGGCTGCTGGCGCTGCCCGAGGCGCTCGGCTGGTACATGGACCGGGTCTTCCCTGCGGAACGACGCATCGTGAAGGCGCTGCGTCCGGTGCTCGCGCGTGCGGCGGGCGTGCCGATGCCGCACGACGCCGTGTTCGACGCGGTCGAGCGGCTGCACCGCGACCTCGAGGAGGTGCACGCCCTGCTGACCGGCGACCTGGCCAGCGTGCGGCTGGTGCTGACTCCCGAGCAGGTCGTGGTGGCCGAGGCCCGGCGCTCGCTCACCACGCTGTCGCTGTTCGGCTACCGCGTCGACGGCGTCGTGGCCAACCGGGTGTTCCCCGCCGAGGGTGCCGACGCGTGGCGGCAGGGCTGGGTCTCGGCGCAGGCCGACGTGCTGGCCGAGGTCGAGAGCTCGTTCACCGGGGTGCCCGTGTGGCGCTCCGGCTACCAGCCCGCCGAGCCGGTCGGCGTCGACGCCCTGACGGCCTTCGCCCGTGCGGCGTACGACGGCGACGACCCGCTGGCACCGCCGTCGGGGAGGCCCCCGATGAGCATCGCCCGCACCCGGACGGGGACCGTGCTGCGGATCGCACTACCGTTTGTGGCCAAGTCCGACATCGACCTCGCACGACATGGAGACGAGCTCGTGGTGACCGTGGGTTCCTACCGACGCGTGATCGCGCTGCCGGCCGCGCTCGGGCGGCACGCGGTGGCGGGAGCCCGCATCGACGACGGCGGGCTGCTGGTCCGCTTCGCGCCGGTGCCCGAGGCGGCCGACGAGGCCGACGGCCGGGGGACCGGCTCGTGAGCGACGGCGGCGACCAGACCGTGGGCGGTGTCGGCGAGGAGGCCGCCAAGCTGCTCCAGGCGCTGCAGGACTGGGCCAAGGAGAGCGGCAGCGAGTACGCCGACGCCACCGCGACCGCAGCCGCCGGAGCGGCCTCGACGTTCCGCCAGGTCAACGAGCACATCGCGACCGGGGGCGAGGACTGCCGCTACTGCCCGGTGTGCCAGGTGATCTCGGCCGTCCGCAGCACCAGCCCGGAGGTGCGTCAGCACCTGAGCTCGGCGGCGAGCTCGCTGCTGCAGGCCGCCGCCGGCGTGCTCGCGACCCCGGTCCCCGACGACTCGCGCTCCCGCCGGGACGGTGGTGTCGAGAAGATCGACCTCGACGACGACTGGGAGGAGGAGTAGATGGCACTCGCAGTCGGCATCGACGTGGGCGGCACCAAGATCGCCGGGGGAGTGGTCGACGAGAAGGGCGCGATCCTCGCGACCGCACGCCGGGTGTCCCCGGCGACGGACACCGAGGCGATCGAGCGCAACATCGAGGACCTGGTCGACGAGCTGCGCGGGAGCTTCGACATCGCCGCGGTCGGGATCGGCGCGGCGGGGTTCGTGGACTCGACCCGGTCGACGGTGCTGTTCGCCCCCAACCTCGCCTGGCGTGACGAGCCGCTGCGCGCCGACCTCGAGAAGCGGATCGGGCTGCCGGTGGTGGTCGAGAACGACGCGAACGCCGCCGCCTGGGGCGAGTTCACCTACGGCGCCGGCGAGGACGTCTCGGACTCGCTGCTCGTCACCCTCGGCACGGGCGTCGGCGGCGGCATCGTGCTCAACGGCGAGCTGCACCGCGGCGCGTTCGGCGTCGCGGCGGAGATCGGGCACATGCGCGTGGTGCCGGACGGCCGGCTGTGCGGCTGCGGCAACCGCGGCTGCTGGGAGCAGTACGCCAGCGGCACCGCGCTGGTGCGTGACACCCGCGACCAGGCACGGCAGGGCTCGCTGATCGCCCGGTCGCTGGTCGACCGGGCCGGCGGGGACGTCGAGGGCATCACCGGCCCGCTGATCACCGAGGCGGCCCGGGACGGCGACCCCTTCGCCCAGGAGCAGCTGGCCTCCCTCGGCCGCTGGGTCGGGGAGGGGATCGCCAGCCTGACCGCCGTGCTCGACCCGGCCGTCGTCGTCCTCGGCGGCGGCGTCTCGGAGGCGGGCGACCTGCTGCTCGAGCCGGTCCGGACCCACTTCCGCGCCAACCTCACCGGTCGCAGCTACCGACCCGCGCTCGAGGTCCGGGCCGCCCGGCTGGGCAACAAGGCGGGCATGATCGGCGCCGCCGACCTGGCCCGCCGTCCCTAGGCCGCGACCTAGTTGACCAGTCGCACCTGGTAGCGCTGGTTGGGGTCGTAGGTCTGGTCCGGGGAGCGCAGGTTCAGCGGCAGGATGTTCGGGTTGAAGCTGAACAGCTGCACGGACTCGACCTGCTGACCCCCGTTGTTGAGGGTGACGCCGTTGTCGTTGGTGGCCGGGACGAGGCTGCCGTTGACCATGTGCTCGTCGGTGATGAAGGCCGGCACGTAGGTCTTGAGGGCCTGGAACTGGTGCGAGGCACGGTTCCCGGCGTACACGACCGGCACCCACACGAAGCGCGGCGACTTGACCACGGCCGGGTCCAGCCACGTCTGGGAGACCGCGTCCGGACCGCCCGGCGTGGCGATCGTGTCGAGGGTGGCGCCGCCCCGGAGGAAGCAGGAGAGCACGTCGTTGTTGATCGTGGTCCCCTTGACGCTGACGTCGGACCTCGACGGGCAGGTGGTGTGCCCGTCGGTGTTGCTGGCGTCGAGCCGGCCCTTGAACCCGGCCCCGCCGGTGATCAGGCCGTCCGTGAGCGCGCCGCCGTCGTTGCCCTGCTGGACGTCGACGCAGTTGTTGCCCTCCCGCACCGTGTCGTCGAGCTGGGCGCCGGTGATCGACGGCGAGCTCTGGCCGCAGTTGTTGCTGGAGGGGGGCGAGGAGTCGCTCCACGGCACCAGGTTGTGGTCCACGCCCAGCGCGGTGTTCATGGCGAGCCGGGTCTGCAGCTGGTTCACCCCGGCGCGGGGGCTGTCGAGCTGGCCGAAGTTGCCGACCTCGGAGACGGAGCAGCTCGAGCTCGGGGCGCTGGTCGCGGTGGGCATGGGGGTCGGGGTGGCGGTGGCGGTGCTGGCCGGCGCCGTGGGGGTGACGACGAAGCTGGCGTGGTTCTCGGTCACCTTCTGGCTGTTGCCGGAGGTGACCAGGCCGTAGACGCTCCAGGTGCCGGGGGTGGAGGTGACGTTCGTGTTCACGTTGATCGTGACGGTGCGCGAGTCGCTCGAGTTGCTGGTCTGCGCCCAGGAGACGGCGGTGGCGACACCCACCGTGCGAGAGTCGTACGCGAAGCGGATGGACCCGTTGGTGCTGTTGTTCGGCAGCCCGCTGAGCGAGACGGTCACGTTGCTGGTGCTGCCCTGGTTCATCGGGCTGTTCGACACGGCGGTGACCGTGAAGCCGTTCTGGGTGTTCTCCGGCGGGATGTACGGGCTCGGCGGTCGCCGAGGCCGTGGCGGTCGACGTCGCGGTCGCGGTCGCGGTGGCCGCGGCGGCCGAGTGCGAGCTGGTGTCACCCGTGCCCGGGCCGTAGACGCAGCCCGAGGGGAGCCACATCGGCATCACGTCCTCCTTCGGCGGCAGCCCGCCGAAGAGGTCGACGGTGGCCTCGGCGCGCACCTGCTTGCTGTGCACCCCGAAGAAGCCGGCCAGGCCGTAGTCGACGCGAGCCTGGGGGGCGACCACCCGCATCCGGCTGCCGTCGGAGTCCGGGAAGGTGATCTCGCCGTTCGTCGTGACGCCGTCGAGCAGGCCGGCCGCCGTGGTCGTCGGCACGGACTGGCCCTTGACGCGGTTGGCCGTGCGGTTGAGGTAGGAGGCGACCTCGGTGGCGATCGCGGTCTGGTTGGTCGAGCTGCGCGGCAGCAGGTGACCGGCACTGAGCGCGCTGACGTCCACCTGCCGCTGCAGCATCCGCTGGCGCGCCCAGGCGTTCCCCAGGTCGACGGTGAGCGCGGCGACCGGGATGAGCACGAAGGTCAGCACGATGGCGGTGAGCACGGCGACGGCACCGTGCTCGGTCCGCCGGCGCGTGGGTGCCGGGCGTGCCATCAGCAGGTCACCGGCGCCGGCGACGTGACGTACTCGACGCGCGCCTGCGCGGTCGAGGCGACGATGCCGTGGTTGGGGAGCGGCACGAACGGCAGCCCGAGGTCGCGGCTGTTGAACCGCACGCTGACGGTGACGAAGTCGCCGACCTCGACACCGGCGCCGGTGTTGCCGCCGCCCTTGGCGTAGGTGCGGGTGACGGTGGCCGCCGCTGACGTGCTCTCTCGCAGGCCGCCGATCTCGTTGCGGACCCGGGTGGTGAAGTCGCTGCACGCGACTGGGAGTGCTGACGGCTGCCCGGCGGGCGGCGTCCCTCGTCACGTCGCTGCCGCCCTGGTAGGCGAAGAAGAACAGCCCGTACTGCATGATGCCGAACAGCAGCGGCAGCAGGATGAACACCAGCACGAGCGCCATCTCGACCGCGACGGCGCCGTTCGCGTCACGTCGGGGCACCCGCGATCGGGCGCGGTCGACGACGGACATCATCATGAAGGGCTCCCAGGGTCTGAACCTCAAGCGTAGGAACCAATGTCGGATTCGTGCCGATTCACGATGAATATGGTCCGAAAAGACTATCCGGTTCGTCCGATCGAGGGACCGACCTCTCGCGAACGGGCCCGATGCGGCGGTTTCCGCCCGGGCAGGCCGCCGTCCGCCGATACTCGCGGGGTGACCGTCACCGCCCCCCGTCCGTCGCGTCCGCGCGCGGACGCGACCTCGCGCGCCGCAGCCGGGACGGCTGCCGCACCGGGAGCCGGGCGCAGCAGCCTCGTGCCGCGGCTCACCGTCGCGCTGACGATGCTGCTGCTGATGGTCGTCGTCACCGTGCACGCCGCCTCGCCGCTGCGCAACAGCGACACCTGGTTCCACCTGCGGATCGGGCACGAGCTGTGGGGCGGCTGGTCGCTGGCGCACCCGGGCGCGCTGTCGTCGTTCGCGACCGAGCCCTGGCTGCCGACGCAGTGGTCCACCGAGATGCTGGCCGCCCGGATGGAGGACTGGTTCGGGCTGCCAGGGGTCGCGTGGCTGTTCGGCGCGCTGTTCCTGCTCTTCATCGTCGCGGTCTACGCCTGCTGCCGCCGGCTGGCGGGGCCGCTGCCGGCGTGCGTGGCCACCGGCCTGGCGGTCGTCGGCGCCGACTCCGGCCCTCTCGGCGCGTCCTCAGGTGGTCAGCCTGGTGCTGCTCGCCGTGGTGGTCGCCTCGTGGCTGCGTTCCGCCGAGACCCTGCGGGCCCCCTGGCACCTGGTCCCGCTGACCTGGGTGTGGGCCACGGCCCACGGTCTGTGGACCACCGGCCTCGTGGTCGGGGTGGTGTGCTGCGCGGGCATCCTGCTCGACCGCCGACCGGACCTGCGCACCGCGCTGCGCCTGATGGCGGTCCCGGTGCTGAGCGGGGTGGCGGCCTGCCTGACCCCCCTCGGGCCGCACCTGGTCACCTCCCAGCTCGCGGTGGGAGCCCGGGCGTCGCTGATCGTCGAGTGGGGACCCACCTCCTTCCGGGAGCTCCCCGCCTTCGTGGTGGCCGCGATGCTCGGCATCACGGTGCTGCGGTGGGCCCGTTCCCGCGAGGTGCCCTGGACCCAGATCTTCCTGCTGATGGTCGCCTGCGGCTGGACCGCGCTGGTCACGCGCATGGTGTCCTCCGGAGGGGTGGTCGCCGCCCCGCTGCTGGCCGCCGCCCTGCAGCAGCTGCTGCAGTCACGATCCCCCTGGGTGCGGGCCCGGCGCTCGGAGTGGGCGCTGCTCGCGACGGCGGTCGTCGTCCTGCTGGCGGCGTTGGCCGTGGCCGCGCCCCGGACGGCTCAGCAGGCCGCCGAGGTCCCCACGGGGTTCACGACCAGGCTCGCGTCGTTGCCGAGCGGCACACCGGTGGCCGTCGAGGGGGGCGTCGGCTCGTGGGTCGAGTACCGGTTCCCGGGGCTCGACCCGACCATCGACGGGATGCTGGACGCCTACCCGGTCGGCTACATCCAGCGCTACGTCGACTTCAAGGACGTGAAGCCCGGCTGGCCGCGCTTCCTGCGGCGCACCCACGCCGAGGTCGCGATCACCGAGAAGGCGGTCCGCCCTGACCGCGGCCATGCAGGCGCAGCTCGCGCTGGCGGAAGGTCGCCGACGCGACGGCGAGTTCGTCTACCTGGTCGCGCCCGCGGCCTAGGACCGCTTGGTGGTGTAGCCGTCGACCAGCTCACTGGCCAGCTGCTCGAGGAACAGCCCGACGTCGGTGACGATGCCGCGGGCCTGCGAGGAGCCGCGGTCGGCCAGCTTGGTGACGGTCGCGGGGTTGATGTCGACGCACACCAGCGGGATCGACGCGGGCAGGATGTTGCCGGTCGCGACGGAGTGCAGCATCGTCGCCACCATCAGGCAGAACCCGACGTCGGGGAGCTTGGCGCGCATCGCCCGCTGGCCCTCGATGACGTCGGTGTAGACGTCGGGGAGCGGCCCGTCGTCGCGCACCGAGCCGACCAGGACGTACTCCTTGCCGCCGGTCACCAGCGCGTGCATGATGCCGCCGGTCAGCACCCCGGTGTCGACCGCGGCCGCGATCGAGCCCGCCTTGCGGATCGTGTTGAGGGCGCGGATGTGGTGCTCGTGGCCGTGCTCGACACCGCGGCCCTGCGCGAGGTCGACGCCGAGCGAGGTGCCGAACAGCGACGACTCGATGTCGTGGGTGGCCAGCGCGTTGCCGGCGAACAGCACGTCGACGAAGCCGGCGCGGACCATCGCCACCATCGCCGGCGCCGCCCCCGTGTGCACGACGCCCGGCCCGCCGACCCACAGCACCTTCTGGCCGGCCGCCTTCGCCTGGCGCATGCCGTCGGCGACCTGGCGCACCAGCACCGCCTGCGGCTTCTCGCTGGAGACGTCGGACTCCATGAAGCCGAACGACCCCTCGGCCTTGGTCAGCACCGGCACGTCCACCCGGAGCCCGGAGGCGCCGCAGACCACCTGCATGCCGGCCTTCACGTCGGCCATCGGCAGCGTGTAGACCCGCACCTGGTCGCCGGTGTCGTCGACCACCAGGCCGCAGTCCATCTCGGGGTTCTCGACCGGCACCCACCGGCCGCCGAGCCGGACCCGCGTGGCGAGGTTGGTGGTGGAGTAGAAGAAGTCCGGGAACACCCCGTCGATCTCGCACGGCGACGTCTCGGCCTCGCCGGGGTCGACCTGGTTGACCCCGCGGCTCTGCAGCCGCATCAGCAGCCGCTGCAGCGCCTCGTCGTCGTCGTTGGAGATCGTGATGGTGGCGCTGGACAGCTCGCTGGCCTCGTGCCCGACGTCGAACCGGTCGATCACCCAGTCGCCGCCGTACTCGCGGATGTCGTCGAGCACCCGGGACAAGATCCCGGTGTCGATGAGGTGACCGGAGATCTCGACGGTCTCGCTGACGTGCACGGGGGCTCCTCCAGGAAGTGGTCTCGACGGGCTCGACCGGCCGGGAAGGACGTTACACAACCGCCCCGTCGTCGCCGTCCTCGCCGCGGTCGCGCGGCATCGTGGCGACCAGGAAGACGAAGCCGCCGACGAACGCGGCGACCAGCAGCATCGACACCCAGTCGGCGTAGGTCCACCCGAAGACGACCGCCGCGAGCATCACGCAGCGGTGGCAGGAACAGACCGGCCCAGGCGAGGCGCCGCGCGGGCGTGCCGCGGGGGACCGGTGGCGGGACCGGCGGCACGAAGTGCTCCTCGGCGCGCTCGGTCGTGCTCGTCCGAGCCGGGCGGCCGGTCCAGGTGCGAGGTGTCGAACCGGGCCGGGTCGACGGGCTTCGGCGCCGGCTCCGGGGCAGGTGCGACCGGGTCGCCGAGCGTGGGCCGCTCGCCGTAGTTCTCCACGATCGCGCGGAACGCGGCGTCGAAGTCGCGCTCACCGTCACCGGAGTCGTCCGGGAGGTCGGCGGCCTCGTCCCCGGGCGTGCCCCGGCCCGGCTCGTCGCGGCTGTCGTCTGGCGCGGTCATGAGGAGGTCACGGTCCGGTCACTCGGCGGATGAACTGGGCAGACTCCTCGAAGAGCGTCGGGGCGTCGTGGTCGAGCGTAGCCACGTGGTAGCTGTTCTCAAGAAGTCGCTCGGTCAGGTCACGGGACGAGACGCGGGCCCGGATGACCGCAGCGGACGATCCGTCCACGACGTGGTCCTCGCACCGAGCGGAACATCAGCAGCGGCTGGGTCACCCGGGGGAGGTCCTTGCGCAGCTCCTTCCAGCCCAGCGTCATCGAGTGCGCCGCCCGCAGCGGTGTGCGGGTGTAGCCGTGCTCCTCGACGCCCGGCTTCTTGATGTCGTTGGCGATCCCGGGCAGCGACCGCACCACGTGCTTGAGCACCGGCAGCGCCAGCACGTCCTTGCGCTCGGTGCTGACCGCGGGGTTGACCACCACGACGCCCGGCGACGTCGCGGCCCCGGTCGGCGGCCAGCCGCAGCGCGAGGCCGCCGCCCATCGAGAGCCCGCCGACGACGACCTGGTCGTGGTTCGCGCGCAGCTTCTCGAAGGCCCGGTCGACCTCGCCGTACCAGTCGGCCCACCGGGTGCGGTTGAGCTCCTGCCAGCTGGTGCCGTGGCCGGGCAGCCGGGGGCCGGAGACACCGAGCCCCTGCTCGGCGAGGTAGTGCCCCCACGGAGCCATCGAGGCGGGCGAGCCCGTGAAGCCCTGCACCAGCAGGACCCCGACCCGCTGGCCGTCCTCCGGGTTCGGGACGGCGTCGGTGGCGAACGGTTCCGCGGTGGGGGCGACTGGCACGAACTGCTCCTGGACGGCCACGCGGCGAGGCGGCGGCGAGGTGGTGTTAGATGAGCCGAGAGCGGGTCCGACGGGTCGGACCCGAGCACTTCGACCGAGTACGAATCGTCGCACGCGGCCGTGGCGAGGGCTAGGGTTTGCCGAGGCCCGGCGCAGGCCCGTCACCGGCTCACGGCGGGCCCGGCGTACACGCGGAGGAGGTGCCTGACGGTGTTCTACTGGTTGCTCAAGTGGGTCTTCATCGGACCGTTGCTCAAGCTGGTCTTCCGACCCCGCACCGAGGGCGCCGACAACGTGCCGGCCGAGGGCGCCGCGATCCTCGCCAGCAACCACCTCTCCTACGCCGACTGGCTCTTCATGCCGCTGACGCTGCCCCGGCGCGTGACGTTCGTGGCGAAGGCGGAGTACTTCACCACGCCCGGCGTGAAGGGCTGGTTCCAGAAGAAGTTCTTCTCCGGCGCCGGGCAGGTGCCGATCGACCGGTCCGGGGCGAACGCCGCCGAGGGCGCGCTCAAGGCCGCCAAGCGGATCCTCGGCCAGGGGGAGCTGTTCGGGATCTACCCCGAGGGCACCCGCTCCCACGACGGCCGGCTCTACCGCGGCAAGACCGGCGTCGCCCGGCTGGCCCTCGAGTCGAAGGTCCCGGTCATCCCGATCGCGGTGATCGGCACCAACGCGATCGCGCCTCCCGGCAAGAAGTTCGGGTCGCTGACGCAGCCGCTGGTGAGGTTCGGCGAGCCGCTGGACTTCTCGCGCTACGAAGGCCTCGAGAACGACCGGTTCATCCTGCGCTCGATCACCGACGAGATCATGTACGAGATCATGCGGCTCTCCGGCCAGGAGTACGTCGACATCTACGCCTCGCGCGCGAAGGCGCTCGACAAGGAGTCGAAGAAGCCGGCGTCCGACCCCGGTGCGGCGCCCGAACCGGACCCCGGTGCCGACCCCGGGAGCACCGAGCTCAAAGCCTCCTGACGGTGGCCGGACTGCCGCGGGCGAGGTCCCGGACCGGGCTCCTCGACCCGGTGGCCTCCCAGGTGGAGACCACGCTGTTCCGGGCGCTGACCGTGCTGCGGTTCGTGGTAGCGGCGTACGTCGTGGTGCTCAACGCGCTGCGCTGGCGCGAGTTCGACCACCCGGTGGCCGGCTGGGTCGTCGTCGGGGTCGTCGTGGTCTGGAGCGTCGTCGCCGCCTGGGCGTACGACGCTCCCCGCCGGCGTGGCCTGCCGCTGCTCACGGCCGACCTCCTGGTGTCCGCCCTGACGCTGCTCTCGACCCCCTACGTGCAGAGCGACGCGATGCTCGAGCGGCACGCGTCGACGATGCCGTCGTTCTGGGTGATGACCTCGGTGCTCGCCTGGGCCGTCGCCCGCGGCTGGCTGGCGGGCGTGCTCACGGCGCTGCTGATGTCGGCGCTCGACGTGTCGGTGCGGACCGACCTCAACGGCACGACGTGGGGCAACATCTTCCTGCTGGTGCTGGCGGCCGGGGTGGTGGGCTACTCCACCGGCCTGATCCGGGAGGCGACCGAGGCGCGGGCGGAGGCCGAACGGGTCGCGGCGATGATGGCGGAGCGGGCCCGGCTCGCCCGGGCGGTGCACGACGGGGTGCTGCAGGTGCTGGCCCTGGTGCAGCGGCGCGGCGGCGAGCTGGGGGGCGAGGCCGCCGAGATCGGCCGGCTGGCGGGGGAGCAGGAGGTCGCGCTGCGGGCGCTGGTGCAGGGCGACGCCGTGGCCGACGCGCGCGCCTCCGGGTCACGCGTCTCCGGGAAGCGCGACCTCGTGGAGGCGCTCTCGTCGCTGGCGTCGCGGACGGTGACGTTCTCGGCGCCCGCCGGGGAGGTGCTGCTCCCGGCGTCCGCGGTCGAGGAGCTGCGGGCGGTCGTGCGCGCCTGCCTGGACAACGTGACGCGGCACGTCGGCCCGGGGGCGCCGGCGTGGGTGCTCGTCGAGCAGGTCGCCGACGACGTGGTGGTCACGGTCCGCGACGACGGCCCCGGGATCGGTCCCGGGCGGCTGGACGAGGCCCGGCACGAGGGGCGGCTGGGGGTCAGCGAGTCGATCTGCGGCCGGATGGCCGACCTCGGCGGGTCGGCGCGGCTCGTGACCGCGCCCGGCGAGGGCACGGAGTGGGAGCTGCGGGTGGCCCGCTCCCGGCCGTGACGCGGGCTGGTCAGCCGGCGTGCTGGGCCGACCGCTGCGCCGACGCCTGCGTCGACACCTGGGCCGGCTGGTAGAGGGCGTGCTGCTCGCCCTCCTTCTTGTCCTCGACCTGCGACACGTCGGCGGGCGTCCACTCGAAGTAGTTGTCGAGGTCGTCGACCATGACCAGCGTGAAGCCGAGGCTGGTGTAGAGGTCGGTGGCGCGCCGGTTGCGACGACCCACCCGCAGGGTGACCGTCTGCCCCTCGCGGGCGGCCTCCGCGAACAGGTCCCGGAAGATCTGCGAGCCGAGCCCGTGGGAGCGGTGCTCCGGCATCAGGGTCAGGTCCACGACGTGCAGCGTCAGGTCGTTCTGGTGGACGTAGAGCCGACCGGCGGGCTGGCCGTCGACGAGCACGACGTAGCGCTCGTGGTCGGGGTAGCGGCTGGCGAAGCGACGCTCCTGGGCGATGTGCTGGATGCGCAGGACGTGCTGGGCGAGGTTCTGGTTGGGGAGGGCCGCGACCTCGCTCTCCCAGGTGGTCGAGAAGACGGCGTACAGGAAGGCGTCGTCCGAGGCCGCGCACGGCCTCAGGTACGTCAGACTTCCCAGTGGTGTCATGGTCCCCTCTCCCCTCGAAGCCAAGTATCGGTGGAGGAACCCCCGAAACTGAACACATAGCGGGGATGAATAGGAAAATTTGCGTTCCGCGCCGTCGGGCGTCTCGCCCGCTGGACCTGGTGGGGCCCGTGGGGCGGCAGGGCCGGTCTCCGGGCACCTACGCTGCCGTGCGTGACCATCCACTCGGAGCACCCGTTCGCCGAGCCGGAGCCGCAGCGCGACCCCGCGCGCCGGCTGCGGGGCCGGCTGGGCGGGGCGGTCACGCTGTGGACCACCGGCCGGGACGCGGGCCGGGCCGGGCTCACGGTGTCGTCGGTGCTGGTCGCCCCCGGTGAGCCGGCGCGCTGCCTGGGGCTGGTCGACCCGGACTCCGACCTCGCCGAGGCCGTCGCCCGCACCGGTACGGCGGCCGTGCAGCTGCTCGGCTGGCCGCACCGCGACCTCGCCGACGCCTTCGCCGGCGTCGCACCCGCCCCCGGCGGCGCGTTCCGGGGGGCCGCCTGGCGGGAGACCGAGTGGGGGCCGGTGCTCGAGGGGGTCGGCGCCTGGGCCGGGCTGCGGGTCGAGTCGCCGGGCACGCCGGTCGGCTGGTCCGTGCTGCTCGACGGCGTCGTGGAGCACGTGGAGCTCGGCGACGACGAGGCCGAGCCGCTGGTGCACCGGCGTGGACGGTACGTCCGTCCGCCGGCGACGCCGTAGCCTGCCCGGGTGAGCGAGAAGCCGACCGTGATGGTCGTCGACGACCACCCGATGTGGCGCGAAGGTGTCGCCCGCGACCTCGCCGAGGCCGGCTTCGAGGTCGTCGCCACGGCGTCGACCGGCACCGAGGCGGTGACGCGGGCGGCCGCCGTACGCCCGCGGGTGGTGGTGCTGGACCTGCAGATCCCGGCCCCCACGGGCGTCGAGGTGACCGCCACGCTCGTCCGGGCCGACCCGACCGTGCGGGTGCTGATCCTGTCGGCGTCCGGCGAGCAGGCCGACGTGCTGGAGGCGGTCAAGGCCGGCGCGACGGGCTACCTCGTCAAGTCGGCGTCGCGGGCCGAGCTGCTGTCGGCGGTCACCCGGGTGGCCGAGGGCGACACCGTCTTCACCCCGGGGCTGGCCGGGCTGGTGCTGGGGGAGTACCGCCGGCTCTCGGACGCGCCCGAGGCGGCCGCCGGCTCCGACGCGCCTCGGCTGACCGAGCGGGAGACCGAGGTGCTGCGGCTGGTGGCCAAGGGGCTGTCCTACAAGCAGATCGCCGAGCGGCTGTTCCTCTCCCACCGCACCGTTCAGAACCACGTGCAGAACACGCTGCGCAAGCTGCAGCTGCACAACCGCGTCCAGCTGGTGCGCTACGCCATCGAGCAGGGCCTCGACGACGACTGAGCCGACGCGGGACTCGTCTAGGGGCGGAGGGTGACGACCGCCGCCAGCCAGGCCCCGCCGGCCGTCCCGGTGGCGGCCAGGCTCCCCGAGACCGGCAGCCGGTAGGCCCGTCCGAGCTGCTGGCTGCCGTTCGCGTAGGACCCGGCGCTCTGCCAGCCCGTCGCCCAGGTCGGCCCCGACGCCGCCGAGGGGAGCGAGACCGCGCCGAACGCGGCGTCGCCGCCGGCCGACGTCCCGGCGAGCCCGGAGGAGTACGTCGACGCGGTGCCGGTGGCGGTCGACACCTGGTCGACGCTGCTCACCCCGCGGAGCTCGTCGCCGGCGAGGCGGTAGGTCGTCGCGGTCGGGAACGTCACCGTGATCCGGTCGTCGACACCCAGCGCCCGGGTCGCGATGCCGGTGAGCAGCACCAGGCGGTTGCCCGCCCCGTCGGCGACGCTCGCCGCCTGGGCGTACTGGTTGCCGGCGACGTCGGTGCCGCTCACCGTCCCGGTGGCGGCCGTCCCGCTGAGCTGCAGGGTCAGCACCACCAGGTCCCCGGCCGCCACCCCCGCGGTCTTCCACACCGTGAGCGAGCCCGAGGTCTTGGTCCCGGTCGAGTAGTTGTTGGCGACCGAGCCCACGTAGGCGGGCGGGGACGCGGGCGGCGCCGTGGACGGCGGCGGGGACGCCGCGGCGACCGTGACGGTGCCGCTGGTCGTCGACGTCAGCCCGCTGTCGTCGGTGACGGTCACGGTGACCTGGTAGCTGCCGGCGGCGGCGTACGTGTGGCCCGCGGTGGCCGCGGTCTGGGTGCCCGTGCCGGTGCCGTCCCCGAAGCTGAACGCGTAGCGCAGCGCCTGGCCCTGCGGGTCGCTGCTCGCCGACGCGTCGGCCGTCACCGGGAGGGGGGCGCTGCCGCTGGTCGGGGTGAGGCTCAGCCGGGCGGTGGGAGCGGTCGGCGTCGGTGTGGGCGTCGGCGTCGGAGTCGGCGTCGGAGTGGGAGTCGGAGTCGGGGTCGGAGTCGGAGTCGGAGTGGGAGTCGGAGTCGGGGTCGGTGGACGTCGGCTGCCGCTCGTAGGCACCGAGGTCGTCGTAGCGCCGCGGCCCCGCGGCCGCCGAGTTGTCCGCGTTCGGGTCCCGGACCCGCGGCTGGCCGAGCAGGTCGCGGTCCTGCTCGCCGGAGACCCCCGAGTCGCCCCGGTCGATCGCCGGCGAGCCGCTGGTGAGGCGCAGGTCGCCGGTCGCCGGCGCGGCGAACCGGGGGTCGGCCTGCACCCCGGCGGCCTCCTGCCCGGTGGCCGCGCGCATCGCCTGCAGGCTGCTGTAGGACGACTTGAAGACGTACATCGTGCCGCTCTTGCTCAGCCACACCAGGTTGTGGTCGACGGTCGTGGTCGGCGGGGCGGAGTCCCAGATGCCGATGTTGCCGGCCCGGCGGGAGCACGAGATGCCGCCGTACGCCGGGTAGACCGCGTTGTCGACGGCGACGTTGTTCACGACCAGGTAGTGGCCGGAGGTCCCCTCGACGTTGATGCCGCTGGTGCAGTTGCGGTAGACGGTGTTGCCGATCAGCCGGCCACCGGTCACGTTGAGGTCGTCGATGCCGTGGTCGCCGTTGCCGTAGGTGACGTTGAGGGTGGCGAGGTTGTCGTCGCCGCCGGAGTAGAACTGCAGCCCGGAGTCCTCGTTGTCGTGCAGCACGTTGCGCAGGATCGTGTTGCCCGGCGCGGTGACGTTGATGCCGTTCGCGTTGCGGCGCCAGCCCTCGGCGTTGCCGCTCGCCTCGTTGCCCTCGATGGTGTTGCCGGTGCTCGAGCCCGAGACGAGGATCCCGTGGCTGCTGTTGTCGTCGGTGGTGTCCTGGGCAATCGTCGACGCGGTGCTGCTCCGCAGGCTGATCCCCGCGGCGGTGGCTCCCTGCCGCGGGTCGCCGGCGCCGGTGACGGTGGTGCCGGTGACCGTGACGTGGTCGCTTCCGCTGATGTAGACCCCGTCCAGCGGGGTCTCGGAGAACCGCAGCCCGGAGAGCACGACGTAGGAGCGCCCGACGACGTACGCGCCGTAGGTGGTGGCGCCCTTCACGAGCGGTGAGCGCCCCGGCCACCGGGTGATCGTCACCGGGCTGCCGGCGGTCCCGGAGACGGCCGGCTTCAGGGTCTCGGCGTACGTCCCGTTGCCGAGGTAGAGGGTGTCCCCGGCCCGCAGCGCCGCGACTCCCTTCGTGGCGGTGCAGAACGGGACGGTGGCCGTGCCGGCGCCGGCGTCCGAGCACCCGGCCACGGTCCGGTCGACGTACAAGGAGGCGCCCGCGGCCTCGGCGACCCGGGGCACCGTGAGTCCGGTGACGGCGGCTGCGAGCAGCGTCGACGTCGCGATGAGGAGGTGGCGCACGCGCCGGCCGGGTTTCGACATCATCGACTCCGCCCTCCGAGGGAGTGGGTCGCTCCTCAGGCTAGGAAGCGCGCGAGGCGGCCGGACCACACGAACGACGTACGTCGGCTACGTCGTCCTGCGTCGTCGCGGCTCCTATGCTCGACGGGTGGCCGACGACCCGTTGCTGAGCATCGCCGAGGAGCTGTACTCCCTGCCGCCCGGCGAGTTCACCGGCACGCGGAACCAGTGGGCGAAGCAGACCAAGGGCGACGGCGACGCCGAGCTGGCCAAGCGCGTCACCGAGCTGCGCAAGCCGTCGGTGGCCGCCTGGGTCGTGAACATGCTGATGCGCCACCAGGGCGACCAGATGTCCCAGGTGCTCGACCTCGGCGCGTCGCTGCGGCAGGCGCAGTCGGACCTCGACGGCGACGCGCTGCGCGAGCTCACCCGGCAGCGGCGACAGCTCACCACCGCCGTCACCCGGCAGGGGCGCACCCTCGCCGGTGAGCTCGGCCAGAAGGTCACCGAGGCGGTGGCCGACCAGGTGCAGGACACGCTGCACGCCGCCATGGTCGACGAGGACGCCGCCGCCGCCGTGCGCAGCGGCCTGCTCGTCTCCGCGCTCGCCGCGACGGGAGTGGGCAGCGCCGACGTGGTCGACGCGGTCGCGGTGCCGGCGGCGATCGGGATGACGCCGCGGCCGCGGGCGATGCCCGAGCGGAAGCGGCCCGAGCTGTCGGTCGTGCCCGAGCCGGAGCCCGCGCCGGACGAGGCCGAGCGCGAGCGGGAGGCGGCGCGGTCAGCCGCTCGCGCGGAGGTCGACCGCGCGGTCTCCGAGGCCGACGAGGCCCGCCGCAAGGTCCGCAAGGCGGAGAAGCGGGTCGGCAAGGTGCAGGCGCGCACCCTGCAGGCGGCCGAGGAGCTCGAGGAGGCCCGGGGTCGGGTCGCCGAGCTCGAGCACGAGCTGGAGTCGCTCGACGACGACGCGGCCGCCGCCGAGGAGAAGAAGGAGAAGGCGGCCGAGCGGTACGTCGAGGCGCAGGAGGTCCTGGAGCAGAAGCGGGCCGCGCTCGACCGGCTCTGAGCCTCGTGCGTCAGCCGGTGGCGTCCCGCAGCGCCTGCAGCACCAGCACGTCGACCCAGCCGGCGTCGTCGCCCTGGTCGCCGTCGCGCCCGCCCAGCCCCACGCGCATCTCGTAGTTCTCGCTGCCGACCCACGCGGCGAGGTCGGGCTGCCCCAGCGAGCGGGCCCGTTCCTCCAGCTCGGCCCGCAGCGCCTCGTCGAGCGGCACCTTCTCCTCCTCGCTCGACGCGGTGAGGTAGAGCCGGTTGAGCTCGAGGAGCCGGCCGAGCTCGGTGCACGGGTCGGGGTGGTCGTCGACCCGCAGGTCGGCGGCGACGTCGTCCAGGCCGGCGTACCCGGCGCCGTCGCGGACCACCAGCAGCGCCGCGGACTGCCGGCCGCGCCGGTCGCCGCCGGCGCGGTCACCGGCCTGCAGCGCCGCGAGCAGCCGGCGGCCGAGGTCGGGCTCGTCCTGCGAGGCGTCCCACGCGTCCTTCATCGCCCACAGCACCTCGGGGCCGGCCAGCACGTTGCCCTGCACGGTCACGCCGCGGCCGACCAGGTCGCCGGCCCACACGAGGCAGTCGTCGCCGGTGTGCGCGGAGGCGTTGCCCTCGCCGTCGACGACCCCGACCTGCCGGTGCGTGGGACGGTCGTCGTCGGCCACCAGCCGGTCGACCGCCACCGACGCGGTCGCGCCCTCGTCGAGCAGCGAGAGCGCCTCGCCCTTCCAGGAGACGTTCGCGTCGGCCTGGGTCGCCACCGCGCCGATCCCCGCCACCGCGGCCGGCACCACCGAGCCGACGGCGAGGAACTTCGAGGCGACGGCCACGCCCCACGTCTCGCCGTCCTGCGAGCGCGCCACGATCGAGAAGGTCATGGCGCTCACCCTAGGTCGACGCGGCATCGACCCAGCATGTGGAACGTTCAGATGCGCCGCCGGTGCTACTCGCGGGTCATCGCTAGGGTCGAGGACGGCCGTCACACCCGGTCGGCCCGGACCTGGACACGAAGGAGCAAGCGACGATGCGAGTGGGAGTGCTGACCGGTGGCGGTGACTGTCCCGGGCTGAACGCCGTCATCCGGGCCGTGGTCCGCAAGGGCGTCGCGGTGTACGACTTCGACTTCGTCGGGTTCCTCGACGGCTGGCGCGGTCCGCTCGAGAACCTCACCACGCCGCTCGGCGTCGACCAGGTCCGCGGCATCCTCCCGCGCGGCGGCACGGTGCTGAAGTCCTCGCGCACCAACCCGTTCAAGATCGACGGCGGCGTCGAGAAGATCAAGGACAACCTCGCCGCCAACGGCGTCGACGCGCTGATCGCGATCGGCGGGGAGGACACCCTCGGCGTGGCCACCAAGCTGGCCGACCTGGGGGTCAACGTCGTCGGTGTGCCGAAGACGATCGACAACGACCTGTCCGGCACGGACTTCACGTTCGGCTTCGACACCGCCGTCAACATCGCGATGGAGGCCATCGACCGGCTCCACACCACCGCCGAGTCGCACCACCGGGTGCTCGTCGTCGAGGTGATGGGCCGCCACGCCGGCTGGATCGCGCTGCACTCCGGCATCGCCGGCGGCGCCAACGTGGTGCTGATCCCCGAGATGCCCTTCGACATCGCCCGGGTGTGCGAGTACGTCGAGAAGCGGTTCGAGTCGCACTACTCGCCGATCATCGTGGTCTCCGAGGGCGCGACCCCGGTCGAGGGCGGCGACATGACGCTGATGAGCGGGGAGCGGGACGCGTTCGGTCACGTCCGGCTGGGCGGCATCGGCGACCGGGTCGCCAAGGAGATCGAGGAGCGCACCGGCAAGGAGGCCCGCGCGGTCGTGCTCGGCCACGTGCAGCGCGGTGGCACGCCGACCGCGTTCGACCGCTGGCTCGCCACTCGCTTCGGCCTGCACGCCGTCACCGCGGTCGCCGACAAGGACTACGGCACGATGGTGGCGCTGCGCGGCACGGACATCGTCCGGGTGCCGCTGGCCGAGGGCACCGGCGAGCTCAAGCTCGTGCAGCCGGAGGCGTACGCCGAGGCCGAGGTGTTCTTCGGCTGAGGTTCCCGCCCCAGTGGTCTTGACCGGGTCTGCGACCGCGGCAACCCGGGAGGACGATCCTGCGTAAGTGATGTCGATCCTGCTCTCCGGACCCGGAGGCCCAGATGTCACCCAGGAGCACGAAGGACGACGACGCGGCGTTCGACGAGTTCGTCACCGCGGTATGGCGACGGCTGCACTGGTCGGCGTACATGCTCACCGGCGACGCATACCTCGCCGAGGACCTCGCGCAGACAGCGCTCGTGAAGACCTACGTCGCCTGGCCGAAGGTACGGCGTACCGACGCGCTGGCCTACGCCCGCAAGGTGCTGGTCAACGCGAACATCGACCGGCTGCGGCGCCGCCACCTCACCGAGGTGTCCCGTGACGTGCAGCCGTCCGATGCGCCGCGGTCCGAGGTTGAGGACCGCGACCAGCTGGTGCGACTGCTGGCCGGCCTCTCGCAGCAGGAGCGCAAGGTGCTCGTGCTGCGTCACTACTTCGACCTGTCGGAGACCGACGTGGCCGCTGAGCTCGGGGTGAGCGTGGGCACTGTGAAGAGCACCGCGTCCAAGGCGCGCGCGAAGCTCCGCGAGGCTGCCGACAGACCGGGGGCGACGAGGCTGAGGGGGGTGGGCTGAGATGGCGCTCGACCAGCTGACACGGGCCATGCAGGCCGGTGAGCACGTCGACGAGCCGGGGCTGCCCGACCTGGCCGCCCTGCGGGAGCGGGGTCGAAAGGAACGCCGCACCCGGCGGGTGGTGCTGACGGCGGTCGCGGCCACGACGGCCGCGGTGGTGGCGACCGGCGCTGTCGTCGTCGCGAGCACCGGTGTGCTGCACAAGGCCGACAAGCAGGAGCCTGCGAAGCCGATGCCCTCCTACAAGGTGCTGTCCCCGTTCGAGCAGAAGGTGCTCGACCGGGTGCCGGGCTCGCACCGGGTAGGCGGGGAGGTCGTCGTGCCCGCTCCGGTGGACCCGCGGGCGGAAGTCGCGTTCCGGCTCACTGCGCCCGCCGGGCGCGTCGCGTCGTTGGGCTGGCACGGTTACGAGGACTTCCGCGCCTACCCGGTCCACACGACGCAGCGGTACCCCGGCTTCCTCAAACCCGGCGTGCCGGAGGACGCGGACGTCTGGGCCGACCAGGGCCCGCTTCACCTCGGCTGCCACCGGACCTCGGCGAGCGCCTGCAACCTGCTCCTGCTCGTCGGGAACCGCAGGATCGGGTGGTTCAGCCTCCTGCACGACGCGGCGTGGCTGCACCTGGGCGACCGGCAGTTCCTGAAGCCCGGCGAGCCGATGCAGGTGTTCTCCGGCACGACCTTCGCCGGCCACCCGCTTCGGTCATGGGTGCCGTGGGTGGTCGGTGGCTTCCACGGGACCACTGCCGAGCGGGTCGAGCTGGCGCTGAGGGACGGCACCAAGGCCGAGGCCACGGTCGACTCCGGGACGATCGCGTCCGGGAGCACCCTGTTCTGGGCGCTGACCGACTCGCCGGTCGTTCGGGCGACGGCGTACGACGGGGCGGGCACGGTCGTCGAGGACCACCGGCTGACGGCCTGCTACAACCGGATCGACTGCCAGATCAGGTGAGGACGGGCGGCCGGCCTGGGGACGGCCGCCGACGCCTGTCGGACGAGGTGCCTACGGTGGGGCACATGCCGACCCCCGTGGAGTCCGTGGAGTCCCTCACCGACGAGCGCGCCGCTGTCGCGCAGCGCGTCATCGCCGCGATGGCGGGCCCCGACGCCCGGCTGCGCGAGGACCAGGAGGTCGCGGTGGCCGCGCTGTGCGAGCCCGGCTCGCGGGTGCTGGTCGTGCAGGCCACCGGCTGGGGCAAGTCGGCGGTCTACTGGGCGGCGACCGCGGTCCGTCGCTCGCGAGGGCGCCGGGCCGACGCTCGTCGTCTCGCCGCTGCTGTCGCTGATGCGCGACCAGGTCGCCGCCGCCGGCCGGGCCGGGCTGACCGCGGCGACGCTGAACTCCTCCAACGTCGACGAGTGGTCGTCGGTCGAGGCGGCGCTGCGGGCGGGCGAGGTCGACGTGCTGCTGGTCTCGCCGGAGCGGCTGGCCAACCCCGGGTTCGGCCGCCGGGTGCTCGACGGGCTGGCGGGCCGGCTCGGGCCTGCTCGTCATCGACGAGGCGCACGCGGTCTCCGACTGGGGCCACGACTTCCGGCCGGACTACCGCCGGGTCTCCGACGTCCTGCAGCGGCTCAACCCGACGACCCCGGTGCTGGCGACCACCGCGACCGCCAACCAGCGGGTGACCGACGACGTCGCCCAGCAGCTGGGCGACGGCGACCCTGGTGCTGCGCGGGCAGCTCGCGCGGGCCAGCCTGGAGCTCTCGGTCGTCGACCGGCTCTCGCCGCTGGAGCGCTACGCCTGGGTGGTCGACCACCTGCCGCGGCTGGCCGGGCTCGGGCATCGTCTACACGCTGACCGTCGCCGACGCGGAGCGGCTGGCCGAGGCGGTCCGCGACGTCCACGGCGACGCGGTGCCGGTCGCGGCGTACACCGGCCAGCTCGACGCGTCGCGGCGGCACGAGCTCGAGGACGCGCTGCGCGACAACCGGCTCAAGGCGCTGGTCGCCACCTCGGCGCTCGGCATGGGCTACGACAAGCCGGACCTCGGGTTCGTGATCCACGTCGGGGCGCCGCCGTCGCCGGTGTCGTACTACCAGCAGGTCGGCCGCGCGGGCCGCGCCATCGACCACGCCCACGCCGTGCTGCTGCCCTCCGACGCCGACTCCGGCGTCTGGGAGTACTTCGCGACGGCGACCATCCCGGTGCCCGAGCAGGTGCGCGACCGTGCTCGACGTGCTCGACCGGTCGCCGGACGAGCCGCAGAGCGTGGTCGCGATCGAGGCGCAGTCCGGGGTGCGCCGGGGCCGCGTCGAGCTGATGCTCAAGCAGCTCGCGGTCTCCGGGCGTCGTCGACCGGCTCGAGGGCGGCTGGGTCGCGACGGGCGACCGAGTGGTCCTACGACCACGAGCACTACGACGGCGTGGTGGCGGTCCGCCGTCGCGAGGCCGACATCATGCGTGTCCTACGTCCGGGGCGAGCGCTGCCTGATGGAGCTGCTGCAGGAGTCGCTCGACGACCCCGCCGCCGAGCCGTGCGGCCGCTGCTCGGTCTGCCGCGGCGCGCTGCCGGAGGCGTTCGAGGGCGCGCCCGTCGGCCACGACCGTCGCCACCATCACCGGTCTGCTGCGCGGCCAGGTGCACGTCCTCGAGCCCCGCAAGATGTGGCCCGGCGGCGCCTTCGGCGTCCCGCGGCCGGATCCCGCCCGACGAGGCGCACGCCGCCGGGCCGCACCCTGGTCTTCGCCGACGCCCCCGAGTGGCGCGAGACCGTCGCGGCGATGTTCGCGCGGGACGCGGCGGCGCCGCCGGACGTGCTCGACGCCTGCGTGCGGCTGCTGGGCCAGTGGCGCTCGTCGTGGCCGGCGCGTCCCGAGGTGGTCGTCGACCTCACCGCGACCGGGCTCCCCGCAGCTGACCGCGTCGGTCGCCGACCACCTCGCCGAGGTCGGTCGTCTCGGCCGGGCGTCGCTCGCTGGGGCCGTCGGCGCCGCCGGACCTGCGCGAGCTCAGCTCCGTCCGACGAGGCGGCCTTCTGGCGCGACCACCTCGACGCGTCCGGCGCCGCCGACGCGGTGGCCGGCCGTGCGGTCCTGCTCGTCGTCGACGCGTCCTCGTCGCTGTGGCCGGTGACGGTCGGCGCGGCCGTGCTGCGCCGGTCCGGCGCCGCCGTCGTGCTGCCGCTGCTGCTGCACCGGCGGCCCTGAGGTCGTTGCCCACTCCAATTGTTGTTTCGGCCGCGGGCGTCGCAGGGTAGGGACAGGCACCACCGACGAAAGGCCCACGATGAGCACGAACGTCGACCAGACCCGCCCGGAGCAGTCGGACCAGCCCGAGCTCAAGCGGGTCCTGGGGCCCAAGCTGCTGCTGCTGTTCATCGTCGGCGACATCCTCGGCGCCGGCATCTACGCCGTCACCGGTGACATCGCCGGCGAGGTCGGCGGGATGGCCTGGCTGCCGTTCCTGGTCGCCTTCGGGGTGGCGACGCTGACCGCCTTCTCCTACCTCGAGCTCGTCACGAAGTACCCCCATGCCGCGGGCGCCGCGCTCTACTGCCACAAGGCGTTCGGGCTGCACTTCGTGACCTTCCTGGTGGCGTTCACCGTGGTCTCGTCCGGCATCACCAGCGCCTCCACGTCCTCCAACCTGCTCGCCGCGAACCTGCTCGCCGGTCTCGACGCCACCATCGGCGGCGTGCCGACGTCGACGTCCGCGACGCTGCTGGTCGCGCTGGCGTTCATGGTGGTGCTCGCGTCCATCAACCTGCGGGGCGTCGGCGAGAGCGTGAAGTTCAACGTGGTGCTCACCCTCGTGGAGATCAGCGCGCTGGCCATCGTGATCGGCATCGGCTTCTACGTCATGGCCACCGAGGGCGGCGACCCGGGACGGCTGGTGGTCTTCGACTCGGCCACCGACCGGGGCATGTTCGCCGCCGTCACCGTCGCCACCACGATCGCGTTCTTCTCGATGGTCGGCTTCGAGGACTCGGTGAACATGGTCGAGGAGACCAAGGAGCCGGAGAAGATCTTCCCGCGCACCATGTTCACCGCGCTCGGCATCGCGGTGCTGGCCTACATGCTGGTGGCCGTGTCCGTGGTGATGGTGCTGCCCGTCGGCGACATCCAGAACTTCGACGGCGAGACCGGCATCCTGATCGAGGTCGTCCGGCAGGGTGCTCCCGGCTTCCCGGTGGGCACGGTCTTCCCGTTCCTCACGGTGTTCGCGGTGGCCAACACCGCGCTGATCAACATGCTGATGGCGAGCCGGCTGATCTACGGCATGGCGCGCCAGGACGTGCTGCCGCGGGCGCTGTCCAAGGTGCTGCCCGGCCGCCAGACCCCGTGGTCGGCGATCGCCTTCACGACCCTGCTGGCGCTGGGGCTGATCACGCTCGTGACGCTGAAGTCGGAGAGCTCGGTGGTCGCGGCGCTGGCCGGCACCACCGGCCTGCTGCTCCTGGTGGTGTTCACCATCGTCAACGTCGCCTGCCTGGTGCTGCGACGCGACAAGGTCACCAAGCCCGGGTTCAAGGCACCCACGATCGTGCCGTTCGTCGGGGCGGTGACCTGCGCGTTCCTCACCGGCCCGTGGGCCCGCGACCCCGAGAACTACGTGCAGTACGAGATCGCGGCGTACCTCCTGGGGCTGGGCGTGGTGCTCTGGGCGCTCACCTGGACCTGGAACCGCGCGGTGCGGGCCAAGGCGACCGGGTTCCGCGACGTCGACTCGCTGGACGGCTGACGAGCGACTGGCCCCGAGCGGCGCCGTCAGAACGAGAGCCGGCGCGCCAGCCGGATCGACGTCGCCGCCGCGACGTAGCCGAGCTGCTCGTTGACCGCGAGCATCGCCGCGTTGGTGGAGTCGTTGCCGGTCCACGCCTCCGTGACGCCGCTCTCGTCGAGGGCCGTCAGCATCCGTCGCTTGACCCACCGGGCCAGCCCCAGCCGCCGGTACGTCGGATGGGTCGCCGTCATGGTGCTCCACGCTCGGCCGCGCTCGCGGTCGACCTGCACGCTGGTGAACGCCGCGAGGACGGGCCGCGGGGCGTCGTCGTCGATGAGCCCGAAGGACAGGCTGGGGGCGTTGTCGGGGTTGTCCCACCACTCCGAGCGCAGCTGGTACATCGTGTAGCGCCGCGACAGCCCGCTCGGGTCGTCGCCGGTGGCCAGGTTGTAGGTCTCGAGCAGCATCCGCAGGTCGGGGAGCGCCTCCAGGGTCACCGGGCGCAGCCCGTTCGGCGGCGGCCCGGCGTCTCCGACGGCCGCCGGGTCCACGAAGGAGATCCGGTGCTCGCCCTCGGGGAGGAACCCGTTGCGCACCGCGAACGCCAGCGAGATCGGGTCGCCGTTGCTCACCGACCGCATCTGGTCGATGTCGGGGAAGGCGGCGGCCGCATCCGTCAGCAGTGCCGTGCCGACGCCGCGGCTGCCGTGGTCGGGGTGGACCTCGACGGTGACGAACACCTCGTGCTCGCCCAGCTGCTGGGCGGTGGCGGTGCCCGCGACGACACCGTCGACGAGTCCGACCCAGCGGTGCCGGCGCAGCGTCTTGTCCTCGCGCATGTCGGCGGCGGCGCGGGCCGCGGTGCGCACCAGGTAGGGGACCGCGGCGGACCAGATCTCGCCGATCGCGGGTGCGTCGCCGCGGTGGGCGTCTCGCACGGTCACCTCGGCCACCGGGGGAGCATAGCGGTCGTCGTAGGCTGGTGCGGTGAGCCAACCGCAGGTGCCAGATCTCGCGACGTTGCACGCCCAAGGGGCGGCGCAGCAGCCCGGGTGGCCCGACCCCGCAGCCGTCGACGCAGCCGTGACACGGCTGCGCGGCATGCCCCCGCTGGTGTTCGCCGGCGAGTGCGACGAGCTGAAGGCCAAGCTGGCGGCGGTGGCGCGCGGCGAGGCGTTCCTGCTGCAGGGCGGCGACTGCGCCGAGACGTTCGACGGCGTGACCGCCGACAACGTGCGCAACAAGCTGCGGGTGATCCTGCAGATGGCGGTCGTGCTCACCTACGCCGCCTCGGTCCCGGTCGTGAAGCTCGGCCGGCTGGCGGGCCAGTACGCCAAGCCGCGGTCCTCGGACGAGGAGACCCGTGACGGCGTCACGCTGCCGGCGTACCGCGGCGACGCGGTCAACGGCTTCGAGTTCACCGAGCAGGCCCGCATCCCCGACCCGCAGCGGCTCGTGGAGGTCTACCACTCCTCGGCCGCGACGCTGAACCTGGTGCGCGCCTTCGTCACCGGCGGGTACGCCGACCTGCGCCAGGTGCACACCTGGAACACCGACTTCGTCCGCCACTCACCGGTCGGCGCGCGCTACGAGAAGGTGGCCGCCGAGATCGACCGGGCGCTGACCTTCATGCAGGCGATCGGGGCGGACCCCGACGAGTTCCACCGCGTCGACTTCCACTCCAGCCACGAGGCGCTGATCCTGGAGTACGAGCACGCGCTGACCCGCATCGACTCCCGCACCGACCTGCCCTACGACGTCTCGAGCCACTTCGTGTGGATCGGCGAGCGCACCCGGCAGCTCGACGGCGCCCACGTCGAGCTGCTCTCCCGCATCCGCAACCCGATCGGTGTGAAGCTCGGGCCGACCACCAGCCCCGACGACGCCATCGCGCTGGCCGAGAAGCTCAACCCGCAGAACGAGCCCGGCCGGCTGACCTTCATCACCCGCATGGGCGCCGGCAAGATCCGCGACCGGCTGCCGAACCTCGTCGAGAAGGTCACCGCTGCCGGCGTGGTGGCCGCGTGGGTCTGCGACCCGATGCACGGCAACACGTTCGAGGCCAGCTCGGGCTACAAGACCCGCCGCTTCGACGACGTCATCGCGGAGGTGCAGGGATTCTTCGACGTCCACCGCGGGCTGGGCACCTGGCCGGGCGGCGTGCACGTCGAGCTCACCGGCGACGACGTCACCGAGTGCGTGGGCGGGGGAGAGGCGCTGCTCGAGGGCGACCTCGGCAACCGCTACGAGTCGGTGTGCGACCCGCGGCTCAACCGCGTGCAGTCACTCGAGCTCGCGTTCCTGGTCGCCGAGATGCTGCGCGAGGCACAGACCACCGGCTGACCTGTGCCCAGGTCGTTGCCGATTCGTCACCACGACGGACCGGCTGACGGTCATGCTGCTCGGGTGCACGGGGGACGACGGCAGGAGGCGGCCACGGTGCTGGTCGCGCTCGCGTCACCGGTCACCGTCGGCGCTCTGGCGCTGCTGGTCCTCAACGACCACCTGCTCAAGCAGGCCTGGCCCGGGCCGGTCACGGGCAAGCTGAGCGACCTCGCCGGGCTGGTGGTGGCGCCGTTCCTGGTCGCGCTTCCGCTGGTCGTGCTGCGGGTGCGCCGCCCCGTGCCCGTCGCGATCGTGGTCACCGCGGTGCTGTTCACGCTGGTGAAGGCCACCGACGCCGGGTCCGACGTCGCCAGCGCGGCCTTGTCGGCGGTGGCCGGCCTGTCCCTCGTCCGACGCGATCCCACCGACCTGCTGGCCCTGCCCGCGCTGCTCGTCGCCGCTCGCGTGCACCGCCTGGCGCGGGTGGCGCGCCCGGCGGGCCGCCGGAGCGCGCTGACGGTGGTCGGGGCGTTCCTGCTGCCCTTCGTGGTGGTGGCGACGGCGGCGACCGGGGAGTGCTTCCCGAGCGGAGGCACCACGGACGTCGGGGTGGTCCGCGGGCCGATGACGGGCCCGGACGGCAACGAGCGCGTCGAGTCGCGGATCGTCATCGGCGGTCCGCTGGCGGGCGTGTCGGTGGATGCCGGATCCCGGGTGCGCCGCCTGACGCGGCTCGAGGAGGCCCGGATCGGCTCGATCGGCCCGGTGCTCGCCCAGGTCTGCGACCGCAGCAGCCGGGAGTGCTGGCGGGCGAACCGGTCACGCCCGGCGACCGTGGAGCACCGGGAGCGGGGCGGCTCGTGGTCGGTGGACTTCCGGCTCGACCGCGCCGAGCGCCGTGCGGTGCGGGCGGAGGTCGGCGAGGAGTGCGGCCGACCTGCCCCGCTCCACGTCGTCGACCTGACCCTGTTGCCGACGCCCCGTGGGCCGGTGGTCGCGGCCGCGTCGTCGTACGCCGGGGTGCTGCTGCGCTCCGCCGACGGGCACTGGGAGCACCTGACGATGGAGGAGCTCGGCGACCTCGGTGGCGACTCACCGCCCTCGCCCCGCCCCGAGGACCAGATCACCCCGCTCGACCGCGTCCCGTCGCCCCCGTCACCGACCACGCCGTCGCCGTCGCCGTACCAGCCGCCGTGCGCGAGCCCGTCGATGCGCACCGTCACCCCGGACCCGCGGAACGGACCTCCCACCGCCTACCCGGTGTGCCCCGAGACCTAGCATCGAGGCGTGAGCTCCCTCATCGACCTCCGCAGCGACACCGTCACCCGGCCGACCGAGGGGATGCGTGCCGCGATGGCCGCCGCCGAGGTCGGTGACGACGTGTACGGCGAGGACCCGACCGTCCGGCTCCTCGAGGAGCGCGTCGCCGCCCTGTTCGGCAAGGACGCCGCGCTGTTCACCGCGACCGGGTCGCTGGCCAACGTGCTCGCGGTCCGCTCCCTGGTGGGCGTCGGTCAGGAGGTGCTGTGCGAGTCCTCCGCGCACATCGCCCGGGCCGAGCTGGGAGCGCACGCGTTCGTGGCCGGGCTGACGATGCGCACCTGGACCGGGCGGCCGGTGGAGCTGGCGCAGATCGAGCAGCTGTACGCCCCGGACATGGGCCCGTTCTTCGTGGCGACCAAGGCGATCGCGATGGAGAACACCCACAACTTCGGCGGCGGCACGGTGACCCCGCTCGAGGACATGCAGGCGGTGCGGACGTTCGCCGAACAGAAGGGCCTCGGGGTGCACGTCGACGGGGCGCGGATCTGGAACGCCCACGTGGCCACCGGCACCCCGCTCGAGGCGTACGGCGCCACCGCCGACGTGCTCGCGGTCTGCCTGAGCAAGGGGCTCGGCGCACCGGTCGGCTCGCTGGTCGTGGGCAGCGCCGCGGCCATCGACGACGCCCGGGTGTGGCGCAAGCGCCTCGGCGGTGGCATGCGGCAGGTCGGCGTCCTCGCGGCCGCCGGGCTGCACGCCCTCGACCACCACCTCGAGCGGCTCGCCGACGACCACGCCCACGCCCGGCTGCTGGCCGACGCGTGCGGCGTCGACCCCGCCGGCGTCGACACGAACATCGTGGTGGTCGACGTGCCCGACGCGGCGGCGGTCGTCGCCGCGGCCCGCGAGCACGACGTGCTGGTCTCGGCGGTCGGCCCGCGGACGCTGCGGATGGTCACCCACCTCGACGTGTCCCGGCAGGACGCCGAGACCGCCGCGGGGGTGCTGGGCAAGGTCGTCGCGGCCGGGCTCAGCTGACCCGGGCCGCGCGCTCGTCGCGACGGGTGAGCGCGACCAAGGTGTAGACCCCGGCGGCGAGCGTGAGGGTCAGCTGTAGCGGCGCGAACGTGTAGCCGACGACCGCCCCGTCGGCGTCCGGACGGTTGAGCACCGCCAGCACCAGCAGCGCGGCCCCCGCCAGGCACGGCAGCAGCGCGAGGCCGGCGGCGACCCGACGACGAGGCAGGGTCGGGTGACGCAGCAGCACCAGGGCGAGGACCAGGGCAGCCACCAGCAGCACCCGCGGCAGCTGCTCGAGCCAGAACCGGCCGACCGGGATGCCGGCGGCGGTCACCACCGGCAGCAGCACCGCCTGCGCGGCGACGTAGGCCAGCAGCACGGTGAGACCAGCGCGGCCACAGGCGACCGCCGAGCGGGCCGGCGGCAGCAGGCCCGGCAGGTCGGGGGGAAGTGCGGCGAGCATCGCGGCCACGGCCAGCACCAGCAGCGCCATGGTCAGCGCGTCCTGAAGCGAACCGACACCGGCCGTGCCACCAGCCAGGTGCAGGCCGTCGAGCCACAGCAGGGCGAGCAGGGTGAGCCCGAGGACGGCCGCGCAGTGCCGCCAGCCGTCGCGGTCACGGGCGGCGAGGACCACGGTGGTGGCGATGGCAACGCCCGGGACGAGCAGCACCGCGAGCAGGAACGCCCACTGCATCGCGCCGACCTGCGACCAGGCACCCCAGGCGCCCAACGTCTCGACCGCCGTGAACGCCGGCTCGGCGAGCACCGCGGCCGCGCCGAGCAGCAGTGCCGCGGCGCCCCAGGCGCGTCGCGTCGGTGGCAGCCGCTCCCCGCTGCGGGGCTGCACCCCGGCGGCCACGGCGGTGAGCAGCACGGCCAGGCCGAGCACGGCGAGCCGGGGAGGGCTGGTGTGGTGGCCGTGCCCGGCGAGCATCGCGGCCCGCTCGAGAGTCAGCAGCGCGATCGGCAGCACCAGCAGCGCCTTCGCCGCCGACACCGCGGGCCACGGCAGCGGCAGGCCGTCCCAGCGGACCGCGTGCGGCAGCAGGACGGACAGCGCGGCCATGAACGCGGCGACCCGCAGCGGCACGTCCTCGAAGCCGCGGCGGGCCGGCTCCCAGGGCAGCAGCAGCGCGGCGACGAGAAGCACGACGGTGACCGCGTCGAGCAGCAGGTCGCGCCGGTCCGTGCCCGGCTCCCGCCGCACCTCGGTGCGTGCAGTGTCGGCCATGTCGCCCCCTCACCGCTCCCGCACAGGATGCACCACGGGGGAGCCGTCCGGGCGTGATTGCCGCCCCGGCGCCTGGGTACGGCGCCCAGATGACCGACTCCCGCTCCCTCTCGGCGTACCTCAACGACCACCTCGCCGGCGCCACCGGCGGGGTCGAGCTGTTCCACCGCGCGGCCCGCTCCCACCAGGGCGAGGCGGCCGAGGAGCTCGGCCGGCTGCGGGACGAGGTGGTGGCCGACCGGGCGTCGTTGCGGTCGCTGATGGGACGGCTGGAGGTCCGCGAGAACCTGCCGATGGCCGCGATCGGCTGGGTCGGGGAGAAGGTCGGCCGGCTCAAGCCCAACGGCTACCTCGTGTCCCGCTCGCCGCTGGCCGACGTGATCGAGCTCGAGGGGCTGCGCGCCGGCGTGCACGCCAAGCTGTGCCTGTGGCAGGTGCTGCGCGCCGTCGCCCGCCACGACGACCGGGTCTCCGTCGAGGAGCTCGAGGTGCTGCTCGAGCGCGCCGAGGACCAGCAGGCACGGCTCTACGCACTCCACCTGCGGGCGGCGCAGCGCAACCTCGCCACCGACTCCCGCTCGTAGCCGTCCCTAGCCGGTCACCGCAGCCGAGCGGGTGCGGGTGCTCGCGTCGACCCGGCCCACCGCCGGCGGCAGCTGGCGCACTGCCTGCGCCAGCGCCCGCAGGTCCGAGCCGAGCAGCGCCTGCGGCCCGTCGCACAGCGCGGTCTCCGGGTCGGGGTGCACGTCGACGATCACCCCGTCGGCGCCGACCGCGATCGCGGCACGCGACAGCGGCACCACGAGGTCCTTGCGCCCGGCGGCGTGCGACGGGTCGACGATCACCGGCAGGTGGCTGGTGGCCTGCACCACCGGCACCGCCGAGATGTCGAGGGTGTTGCGGGTGGCGGGCTCGAAGGTGCGGATGCCCCGCTCGCACAGCACCACGTCGAGGTTGCCGCGCTGCGCGACGTACTCGGCGGCCATCAGCCACTCCTCGATCGTGGCGGTCATGCCGCGCTTGAGCAGCACCGGCTTGCCGGCGTCCCCGACCGCCTGCAGCAGCCCGAAGTTCGCCATGTTGCGGGTGCCGACCTGCAGCATGTCCGCGTGCTCCGCGACCACGCGCACGTCGCGGGCGTCGACCACCTCCGTCACCACCGGCAGCCCGGTCGCCTCCCGCACCGAGGCGAGGATCTCCAGACCCTCGACGCCCAGCCCCTGGAAGGCGTACGGCGACGTGCGCGGCTTGAACGCACCGCCGCGGATCAGCGTCGCACCGGCGGCCTTCGCCATCTCGGCCGCCTCGAGCGTCTGGGCGGGCGTCTCGACGGCACAGGGGCCGGCGATGAACGTGAAGGTGTCGGGGCCGATCGGGACCCGGTGGCCCGCGTCGCCCACCCAGACGGTGCTGCGCTCCGGGTGGTGCTGGCGGCTGACCAGCTTGTAGGGGTCGGAGATGCGGTGGACGTCGCCGACGCCCCGCATGCTGCGCAGGTTGAGGTGGTGGAACGACTCGATGTCGCCGACCAGCCCGATGATGGTGCGCACCACCCCCTTGGAGACGAACGCCTCCCCGCCGACGCTCTCGACCTTCTCGACGACGCGCTCGACGTCCTCGTCGGTGGCGTCCGGTGTCATGACGACGACCATGGTGCTGCTCCTCTCGGTGGTGCTGCTGGTGCTCCCGGCCCCCGGAGGTCGTCGCTGCACGCGAAACGCCCCTGGCGTGAGGGCCAGGGGCGTCGGTGTGGTGGTGTGCGGGCGGCTCAGCCGACCCGCTCGGAGGCCCCGGGCGAGTAGCCGAAGAAATACGTCCACGTCTGCTGCACGCGAGAACAGTAGCCGGGCGCTGTCCGGCCTGCGGACCGGGCATCCAGGATGCGGGACGCGTCGCTAGACCACGAGGTGCGGCACCTCGGCCTCCACCCGTCGGTGCGGCACCAGCTCGACGACCAGCATCGCGGTCAGCACCATCGCCCCGCCCACGACCATCCGGGCGGTGACGCTCTCGCCGCCGAGCAGCACCGCGAACAGCGCCGCGAAGACCGGCTCCATGCTCATGATGATCGCGCTCCGGGTCGGCGGCAGGTGGGCCTGCGCCCAGGTCTGGCCGGCCATCGCGAGAGCACCGGCGAACACCGCCATGTAGACCACGGAGAGCCAGTCGCGCCCGGTGCTCGGCAGCACGATGCCGTCGGGCAGCGTGAGGACGCCGCACACCAGCGTGATCATCAGCAGCTGCACGATCGACATGCCGGCCACCTGGCTCACCCGGCTCCAGGCGCCGAGCCCGACGATGTGCAGGGCGTAGAGGACCGCCGAGAGCAGCGTGATCGCCTCGCCGTAGCCCGACCGAGAGGCCGCTCAGCGTCAGCACGCCCAGCCCGGCCATCGCCAGCACGACGGCTCCCCACGTCAGGGCGGTGATGCGGGTGTGCAGCAGCAGCGGCCGCCAGCAGCGGCGTGGCGACGACGTAGGTGCCGGTGATGAAGCCCGAGACGCTGGCCGGGGTCTGGGCGAGGCCGGCGGTCTGCAGGATCTGCGCGACGCCGTACAGCAGGCCGAGCACCACCGCCTGCCGCAACGAGTCACGGGTCAGCCGGCCCAGCGCCCGCGGGAAGAGCAGCAGCAGCCCGACGCTCGCGATCGCGAACCGCAGCGCCAGGAAGTCCAGCACCGGCACCCGCACGAGCAGGTCCTTGATCAGGAAGAACGTCGAGCCCCAGGTCGCGGTGATCGTGAGCAGCGTCAGGGTGGCGCGCGAGGGATCCCCGCTGCGAGGAGGCGCTCACGCGTCCCGCAGCTTCTTCAGCAGCTCGATCTGCGGGTCGTCGACGTCGCGCGAGCCCGGCGTCTCCAGCACGAACGGCACCCCGGCCGTGGCGGGGTGCGCCAGGAGCTCCTCGAACGCGCCGAGCCCGATGTGGCCCTCGCCGAGCTTCTGGTGCCGGTCCTTGAAGGCCCCGCGCACGTCCATGGAGTCGTTGGCGTGCACCAGCCGGAGCCGACCGGCTCCGCCGAGCTCGACCAGCCGGTCGACCGTGGCCGTGGTGCCGCCGGGCTCGTCGAGCGGGGCGCCCGCGGCGAACACGTGGCAGGTGTCCAGGCAGATGCCCACCGCGGGGTGCCCGTCGAGGACGGCGAGGTAGCGCTCCAGGTCGTCGACGCCGGCGCACAGCGAGCGGCCCTGCCCCGCGGTCGGCTCCAGCAGCAGCGACGGGCCGTCCGAGCCGATCACGTCGAGCACCGGCAGCAGGCCCTCGCGCACCTGGGCGAACGCGGCGTCCAGGGTGCCGTCGTCGACGCACGAGCCGGTGTGGACGACCACGCCCTCGGCGCCGATCTCCACGGCCCGGCGCAGGTTGTGCGCGACGGTCGCCACCGATCGCTGGTACGTCGACGGGGTCGGCGACCCGAGGTTCACCAGGTAGGGCGTGTGGATCACCACGCGACGGTCCGACGCCTCGTTGGCGGCGCGGAACGACGCGTCGACCGCCGGGTCGCCCGGCGAGCTCGCCCAGCCGCGGGGGTTGCCGACGAAGACCTGCACCACCTCGGCGCCGATCGCGTCGGCGGTGGCCAGCGCGCCCTTCACCAGGCCGCCGCCCACCTTCACGTGGGTGCCGACCGGGTTGCGCAGGCCGGCCCAGGCGGGGGCGGCGGACGGGGGAGGGGGCACCCGGAGAACCCTACGAGCAGCCCGCCGAGCCGGGCCTCAGGGGAGCAGCACGACCTTGCCGCCGGGGTGGCCGTCCTGCAGGAACCGGTGCGCGTCGGCGGCCTCGGTCAGCGGGAAGGTGCGCGCCACGACGACCTGCAGCCGGCCCTGGTCTGCCAGCTCGGTCAGCACTGCGCGGCCCCGGTCCCGGATCGCGGTGCCGGGCTCGGCGCCCGGTCCGTTGCCGAGCAGCTGGATGCCGGCCTCGCCGGCGCGGCCGAACGCCGCGACGGTGGCGATCCGGCTCCGGTCGGGCACCAGCTCGAGCGAGACGTCGACCGCCTCGTCGGTGCCGACCGCGTCGAGCGCGACGTCGACCCCGCCGGGCGCGGCGTCGCGGACCCGGTCGGCCAGCCCGGCGCCGTACGCCACGGGCGTGACGCCGAAGCCGCGCAGCCGGTCGTGGTGGGCGGCTGAGGCGGTGCCGAGCACGGTCGCGCCGCGCCCGACGGCGAGCTGCGCCGCCGTCAGACCGACACCGCCGGAGACCCCGTGGATCAGCACGGTGTCACCGGTGGAGACCCCGGTGGCCTCGAGCAGGTGGTAGGCGGCGCCGCCCACCAGCAGCAGGCCCGCCGCCTCCTCGAACGACAGGGTCGCGGGCTTCGGGTGCACCGAGCGGGCCGTCACGGTGAGCGCCGCCGTGTAGCCGCCGTCGACCGGGTAGCCGATCACCTCGTCGCCGACCACGACCGGGCCGGCCGGTCCCTGCGCGTCGGTGCCGACGGCGGTGACCACCCCGGACACCTCCGCGCCGAGCCGGATCGGCAGCCGCGACTCGTCGGTGCCGAACATCCCGCTGTAGGCCTTGAGGTCGATCGGGTTGACGGCCGCCGCGCGCACCTCGATCGTCACCTGGCCCGGGCCGGGTGCGGGGACCTCGACGTCCTCGGTCGCGAGCACCTCCGGGCCGCCGTACGCCGTCGCGAACACTGCCGTGGTCATGTCACTCCTCGCGTCGTGGGGTCACACCACGGAGACGACGATGGTGCTGCCCTTCGGTGCCCGGTCGCCGGAGCCCGGGCTCTGCTTCACCACCAGGCCGAGGCCGATGTACAGCTCGGTGCGCACCACCTGCACCGAGAAGCCGGCAGCCTCGAGCCGGGTCGTCGCGTTCTCCGCGCTCATCCGGCGCACGTCCGGCACGGTCACCAGGACCGGGCCCTTGGAGACCACGAGCTTCACGGTGTCGCCGCGGAACAGCCGGCCGCGGTCGGGTGACTGCGAGATGACGTCGCCCTTGTCGACGTCGTCGCTGTTCTCCTGGGTGGTCTCCACCTTCAGGTGCAGCTTCTTCAGCTGCTGCTTGGCCTCGTCGGCGCTGCCCTCGGTGAGGTCCGGGACCTTCACGGGGTGGGGACCCTTGCTGACCACCACGTCGACCGCGACGCCCCGGCGCAGCGTGGTCCCGGCCTTCGGGTCGGAGCGGAGCACCGACCCCTTGGCGGTCTTCTCGGAGTAGGCGTAGGTCGCGTCGCCGTAGGCCAGGTGGGCGTCCTGCAGCGCGGCCTGCGCGGCGTCGAGGCTCCGGCCCCGCAGCCGGGGCACGTCGTGCCGCTCCGGCCCGCGCGACAGCGTGAGGGCCACCGTGCCGTCGCGGGTGACGTTCTCGCCGCCGGCGGGGTCGGTGCGGACCACCGAGCCGGTCGGGACGGTCTCGGAGAACGCGCGCCCGGCGACGTCGGCGTGCAGCCCGGCGGCCGAGAGCTTGGCGTCGGCGGCGCGCGCGGACAGGTTCACGACGCCGGGGGTGGTGACGTAGCGACCGGCGCCGAACCACCAGCCGCCCACCCCGGCCGCCACCGCCAGCAGCAGCACGAGGACCAGCAGCAGGGGCCCTCGCCGCGAGCGACGGGGCCGCCGGTTGCCGGGGCCTCCGGGCCGGCCACCCCGCGGGGGTGCGGCCGGTCGCCGTGCCGCGATCACGCTGGTGTCGGTCCGGTCGTCGAGGGACCCGCTCCCGGGGTGGGCCACCTCGGCCGGGCTGAGGATGGTGCGGACCACACCCGTGTCCTCGGCCGGCTCGTCGCGGACGTAGTCGATGTCGTCGAGGTCCTGCGAGTGCCGCTGCACCGGGACCGTCGGCGTGAGGTCGGAGGTCAGGTCCGGGTCGTCGAGGACGCCGTGGTCGAGGGCGGCGCGCACCCGGCGGACCTGGTGCAGCATCACCCGCGCGTCGGCGGGGCGCAGGTCGCGGTCGCGGGCGGTGGCGCGGGCGACGAGCGCGTCGACGTACGGCGGGATGCCGGCGACCACCCGCGAGGGCGGCGGCACGTCCTCGTGCACGTGCTTGTAGGCGACCTGGATCGGGGAGTCGCCCTCGTGCGGCTTGCGGCCGGTGAGCATCTCGTAGAGCACCACGCCGGCGGCGTACACGTCGGAGCGGGCGTCGGCCCGGCCGTCGACGACGAGCTCGGGGGAGAGGTAGGAGACGGTGCCGATGAGCACGCCGCCGGTGGCGGTGTGCTGGGTCTCGGCGCTGACGGCGCGCGCCAGCCCGAAGTCGGCGACCTTCACCCGGCCGTCGTCGGCGAGCAGGACGTTCTCCGGCTTCACGTCGCGGTGGATCATGCCGGCCTGGTGGGCGGCGGCGAGCGCGGAGAGCACCGGGTCGACCAGCGCGAGCGCCTTCGCCGGCGCCATCGGCGCCTCCTTGCGGATCAGGTCGCGCAGCGTGTGGCCGGGGATGTACTCCATCGCCAGGAACAGCGTGCCGTCGTCGTCGCCCTGGTCGAAGACGCCGACGACGTTCTGGTGCGAGAGCCGCGCGGCGGACCGCGCCTCGCGGACGAAGCGGCCGGCGAAGTCGTCGTCGTCGCCGAGCCCGGCGTGCATGATCTTGAGCGCGCAGACCCGGTCGAGCCGCAGGTCGGTCGCCTCGTAGACGGTGGCCATCCCGCCCCGGGCGATGCGGGGACCGACGCGGTAGCGACCGTCGAGCACGCGCCCGATCATCGGGTCAGCGACAGTCCGGTCCACGACTCCCTCGACCTTTCGTCAGCACCGGGCAGGGGAAGGGACCCGGCTCACCGCTCGATTCTAGGTGGCAGCGGCCGGCTTCCCGGTCCCGGCGGACCGGTCGGCGTGGCGTCAGGCGGGGTTCCAGCCGCGGCGCAGCATCCGGCTGATCGCCTTCACGTTGCGGACATACCGACGCGTGGACGGGTACATCCCACGCTGCTGGATCGAGCCGAGCCCCTGGTAGTAGCCGCCGATGGCACGCTTCTTGCTCGTCTGCGCGCGCAGCACCTTGAACAGCAGCACGCCCGCGACCACGTTGTCGTGCAGCGAGTAGATGTTCAGCTTGCGGCCGACGTACAGCGACATCCAGCGCCCGGTGCCGGGCATGATCTGCATCGCCCCGATGGCGCCGGCCGACGAGCGGCGACGCTGCTGCCAGCCGGACTCCTGCCAGGAGATCGCGAGCACGGTGCGCGGCTTCACGTGGTGGCGGTGGGCCGTGCGGATGATGAGGCGGCGGACCGTGGCCCGGCTGGCGTCGGCGTGCCGCCACGGCTTGTGGTGCCGGGCGTGGTGCCCATGCTTCGCGTGGTGCTTGGGGTGGTGCTGCCTCGTCCTGGCGTGGTGCTTGTTCGGGTGGTGCTTCTTCGCGTGGTGCTTCGTGGCGTGGTGCTTCGCGTGGTGCCGGACGTGGTGCCGGTGGGTGTGGTGCCGGGCGTGGTGGCGGCGTACGGCGGCGAGCACGACCGGCACCCGGATCACCCGGCCGGCGTACAGGGTGCCGTGGCGCCCCAGGTGGTTGACCCGGCGCAGCTCCCGGGTCCAGGCGTGGAACCGGACGGCGACCCCGGTCGCGGTGTCGCCGCGCTTGACCCGGTAGCGGACCAGCGACCGGCCCGGGTGGCCCGGCCAGCGGTGCCGCTCGGCGGCGACCAGCCGGACGGCCGGGTCGGCCGTGTCGATCCCGGACGGGGAGGAGGCCGCGGCGCCGCCGGAGAGCACCGGCGAGCCGAGCAGCATGACGCCGCCGGCGGTCGTCGCGGTCACCGTCGCGGTGAGCCGGCGGGTCCACGCCCGGGCGTGCCGGGACAGGCCGGGGCGGGGGGTGCGGGTGGGGGAAGTCACCTGCGGGGTCCCTTCGTCGTCAGCTGCTGACTGTGACGGATGTGACGCATGTGGTCAAGGTGTGCCGGATCGGGCGGCCGTGGCAGAGTGGCCGCGTGGAGGAAACCCGAGCCCCCGAGACCCCCCTCGACCGGCCCAGCGACGACGACCGCCAGGAGCTCGCCGGCCTGGTCGGTGACTGGCTCGACTGGAGCCAGGCCGGCGACCTGCTGCACGTCAGCGTGAGCAAGGTCCGCCAGCTGATCCGCGAGCACCAGCTCGCGGCCGTCGTGCCCGTCCCCGGCGAGGGCCAGAAGGTGCCCGCGGCGCTGATCCACGACGGCTTCGTCGTCAAGGGCGTGCCCGGCGTGCTCACCGTGCTGCACGACGGCGGCTACGAGGACGCCGAGGCGCTGACCTGGCTGTTCACGCCCGACGAGACGCTCCCCGGCCGGCCGATCGACGCGCTGCGGGAGAACCGCGGCGCCGAGGTCAAGCGGCGCGCGCAGGCGATGGCGTTCTGAGCCGGTCTCTCACGTATCTCGACCCCGCACAGCTCTGGCCTTGCACGCACGCGCGGGTCTAGCCTCGGTCGGGTGAAGGACTAGCGGGTGGCCCACCGGCGGGTCCTTCCCGCTGCGCCGCCCCTGGTCGAGGACCGACACCCCAGGGACGGACATGAGCGGACTCGCGGCACTCCTGGCGGGGCACAACCCGCCGGCTCTCTACCAGTGGCACAGCGCGGCGCACGTACCCGACGTGCAGCACGCCGTGGAGCACGCCGGCTGGGAGTTCGTGTACCTCGACGGCTGGACCATCGAGGACAAGGAGTCGTTCCTCAAGGCCGCGGCCCACGCCTTCGACGCGGAGGACGACCGCGCCGCCAGCTTCGACACGCTCTCGGACTGCCTCGGCGACGTCGACTCCCACGACCACGCGGGCGTGGTCCTGCTGTGGGACGGCTGGAGCCCGCTGGCCCGCCACGACGAGCAGGCGTTCAGCGTAGCGTTGAGCGTGCTGGGCGGCCGGGCCCACGCCGACCGGGGCTGCCGGTTCGCGGCGCTGCTGCGCGGCGAGGGGCCGCCGATCGACGTGCCGGAGCTGCCCGTCAAGCACTGACGGGCTAGATCGCGCGCTGGGTCGCCGCCGCGGCGAGCTCGCGCAGCACGTCGCGGGCGAGGTCGCTGACCGGCGCCGCGTCGAGCGCGGCCAGCGACTCGACGGTGAGCGCATCGATGCGTCGCTCCACCTCGGCGTGCGCCCCGGAGGCCTCGATGATCCGCCGCAGCCCGTCGACCTCGTCGAGGGTGAGCGGCGACCCGAGAGCGGCGTCGAGCCGTCGAGCGTCGTCGGCCGGGGCGCCGTGCAGCGCCAGCGCCACGAGCACGGTGCGCTTGCCCTCGGTGAGGTCGTCGCCCGCGGGCTTGCCGGTGACGGCCGGGTCGCCGTACACGCCGAGCAGGTCGTCGCGCAGCTGGAACGCCTCGCCGAGCGGCAGCCCGAACGCGGTGAGCGCCGCCTGCACCTCGGGGCCGGCGCCGGCGAGGGCGGCGCCGACGTGCAGCGGCCGCTCGACGGAGTACTTCGCGGACTTGTAGCGCAGCACCCGCATCGCCTGCTCGACGTCGGACTCGCCGCGCGCCTGCACCGACATGTCGAGGAACTGGCCGGTGATGACCTCGCTGCGGGTGGTGTCGAAGAACGCCAGCGCCGGCTCGACGCTCTCGACCGGCAGACCGCAGCCGCGCAGCAGCTCGTCGGACCAGCACAGCAGCAGGTCGCCGAGCAGGATCGCGGCGGCGGCGCCGTACTGCCCGGGGTCGCCCGACCAGCCGTGGTCGCGGTGCTGCTCCTCGAACGCCTTGTGGGTGGCGGGCCGGCCCCGCCGGGTGTCCGAGGCGTCCATGTAGTCGTCGTGCACCAGCGCGCTCGCGTGCAGCAGCTCGAGCGCCGCGGCGGCGCGGTGCAGCGCCGCCTCGTCCTCGACGTCCGGGCGGACCGCCCGGTACCCCCAGTGGCAGAACGCGGCGCGGAACCGCTTGCCGCCCGACGCGGCGGCACGCCCCGCCGCCACGAGCCGCGCGGCGTCGTCACCGAGCGGCGCGAGCCGCGCGGCCTGGTCGTCGACGAAGCGGTCGAGCGCGGACTGGACGTCGTCCCGGAACGACGCGGCGTCCCAGGCGGAGGGGGGCGTGGGGGGCACCGGGCGAGCCTACGGTCGGCGTGGACACCCGCGAGCCGGGAGGGGACCTCCACCTATGCTGTTGCGTATGGCGCGCTCTCCACGGACCTTCTCGGCCTCCGGCGACGACCGCACCCCGGGGGTCGGAGACCTGATCGCCGCGGGGGAGCGGTCGATCTCGTTCGAGTTCTTCCCGCCCAAGGACGAGGCCGGCGAGCGGCAGCTGTGGACCACGCTCCGCGAGCTGGAGGCGCTGCAGCCGACCTTCGTCTCCGTGACGTACGGCGCCGGCGGCTCGACCCGCGACCGGACGATCCGGGTGACCGAGGGCATCGCCCAGCAGACCACGCTGACGCCGATGGCCCACCTGACCTGCGTCGGCCACTCGCGCGACGAGCTGCGCCGGGTGATCGGCTCCTACGCGGCGGCCGGCGTGCGCAACGTGCTGGTGCTGCGCGGCGACCCGCCCGAGGGGCCGACCGCCCCGTTCGTGCCGCACCCCGAGGGCCTCAACAACGCCGTCGAGCTGGTCGAGATGACCAAGCAGCTCGGTGACTTCAGCGTCGGCGTCGCGGCCTTCCCCGAGATCCACCCGGCTGCGGAGTCGGCCGACAGCGACGCTCGCTACCTCGCCGCGAAGGCGGAGGCGGGCGCGGAGTTCGCGATCACCCAGCTGTTCTACCGGCCCGCCGACTACTTCGCGCTCGTCGACCGGGTCGCCGCGCTCGGCGTGGACATCCCGATCATCCCGGGGATCATGCCGATCACGAACCTCGGGCAGATCACCCGGATGGCCGAGCTCTCCGGGGCGCGGCTGCCCGAGGAGGTCGTCGAGCGGGTCTCCCGCTACGACGGCGACCCGGCGGCCGTCCGCGCGGAGGGGATCGCCGTGGCCACCGAGATGTGCGACGAGCTGCTCGCCGGCGGGGCGCCCGGCCTGCACTTCTACACGCTGAACCGCTCCAAGGCGACCCGCGAGATCTACGCCGGGCTGCGCACCACCGTCGCCTGACGGCCGCCGGCTCCGGTGCTCACGCCGGCCCGATCCGCTCCGCGACGACCGCGGCGGCCAGCCCGGTGAACGGCAGGCCCGCGCCGGCCGCGGCGTGCACCCCGGCGGCGTACACGCCCTCGACGGGGGTGCTCGTCAGCTTGCGGTCGATGGTCGCGCGGCCCTGCCAGAGCACGCCGTACGCCGACCCGGCCAGCTCCTCGACCTGGTCGCGCGGCGACCGGTCCACGCGCACCTCGACCTGCTCGCGCACGTCGATCCCGGCCCGCGCCAGCGCGACCAGGATGTCCTCGGACAGCCGGCCGCGGCCGAGCACCGTCCACGCCGCGCCACCGGCGGGAGCCGTGCCGTTGGTGCGGACCACGAGCGTGGGCTGGGTGGCGTCGCCGTGCAGCACCACCTCGTGCGGCAGGTCGGGCACCTCGCCGACGAGGCCGAGGTGGCAGACCACCGGCGGGATCGCCGGCATCGAGCGCGCGACGTGGGACGCGAGCGCCGGCAGCCCCCGCGGGTCGATCGCGCAGACCACCACGTCGGCGTCGAGGCTGCCGTGGTCGGTGTCGACGCCGGCGACCCGGTCGCCGGCCAGCCGCAGGTCGTGGACGGTCGTCCCGAGCAGGACGCGGACCCGCCGCTCGCCGAGGCGCTTGGTCATCGTCTCGGCCAGGACACCCATGCCGCCGGGCACGGTCCACACGCCGAAGTTCTGCTCGACGTAGGCCCACATGCCCATCCAGGCGGGGACGTTGCGGGGGTCGTGCCCGTCCATCAGCGAGTGGTGCAGCGCCAGCCGGCGCAGCCGCTCGTCCTTGAACGCCTTGGTCACGCTGCGCTGCAGCGACACCCGGGTGCGCAGCACCGCCTTCGTGGCCTTGTCGACGTGGTCGGGGGAGTAGGGGTGCTCGAGGTAGGCGCGGCGCAGCACGTCCCAGGTGTCGGCGAAGCCGTGCACGTAGTCGACCCACTGCCGCCCGAGCCCCGGCCCGAGCGCCCGCTCGACCGCCTCCTGCTGCGCGGCCCGGCTGCCCGACGGCATCGCGAGCACGGTCTCCTCGTCGAACCGGTGCTCGCGCATCGGCTCGACCGGCACGAGCTCCAGCTCCCGCTCGAGAGGCCGTCCGGACTTGCGGAACAGGTCGCGCACCACCGCCGGCAGCGCCGTCGACGTCGGGCCGGCGTCCCAGCGGAAGCCGTCGCGCTCGACGTACCCGAGCGCGCCGCCCAGCCGGTCGCGCCGCTCGACGACGGTGACGTCGTGGCCCTGCTTCGCGAGCCGGGCCGCGGCGGCGGTGCCGCCGAACCCACCCCCGACGACCACGACGCGTGACATGCGCCGGAGCCTAGACGGTCAGTCGGTCAGCCGTTCCTGCAGCACGACCGTCACGTCGTCGCCGGCCTCCTTGCCGATCGCCTTGCGGACCTCGGCCTTCACGGGCAGCTTGTGCGTGCCGTCGCCGAGCGCCATGAACGAGCTGCGGAACGGGTGGCCGTCGACGGTCCCGCGGACCTTCACCAGCCCGCGGGTGCCGAAGTAGGCCGCCGACTCGGGCCACACGAGGTAGGTCCAGCCGCCCCGGGCGGGACTCTTCTGCAGGGTCGCGGTGAACTGCTCGTCCATGGTGGTCTCCTCGCTCGACGGTGGCGTGTGGTCAGACCCCGCCGCGGCCGGGAACTCATCGCCGCGCACGTCCGGTGCGGACCGCACCTCGCCGAAGCCGGCGCCGAGCTCGCGGTCCAGGAAGTCCATGAGCGCGACGTTGAGGTCGCCGGCGCGGATGCGGCGGATGTCCCCGGGCGTGCTCAGGCGCACGAAGGTGCCGGCCGCGTTGGGGCCCGCCGACACCTGCCAGCCGGTCGGCTCCGTGGACCGGGTGAGCCGCGACCCGTCCCACGCCACCGGTACGTCGACGGGCTCGGCCGCGACCTCCGCGGGGGCCATCGCGATCGCCTTCACGAACCGGTGGTCGTCGAGCACGTCGAGCGCCCACCGCTCCAGCGACGCGGCGTCGACCTCGGGGTCGCGACCCGCGAGCAGGTTGAGCTGGAGCAGGTGGAACAGGCTGCTGTCCGCGACCCGGGCCATCGACGCGAGCCCGCCGGACATCCGCGTGTTGAGCTCCGTCGGCCGGAAGCCGTCGGCGGTGAGGACGCCGTCGACGCCGAAGGCGCCCCGGTAGCCCACCAGCCGCCGCAGGTGCTCCCCGGTCCGCCGGGCCAGGTCGCGCATCTGCTCGCGGTCGGCCGGGGGCGGGTCCCACGACGTGCCGAGGCCGCCGTACACGAAGCCGCGGTCGGGCCGGCGCAGGATGGCGAGCTCGACCGGCCGGAAGACCGCGGTGCCGTCGGGCAGCACCAGGCCGTGGATGCTGCACGGCACGCCCTCCAGGAACGGCATCACCCGGACCCGGTCGCAGCGGTCGGCGAAGAACGCGCGCCCTGCCGCCGCAGCGCCGTCGTCCCCGGACGCCACCCACCGCACGAAGTCGCCGCCGCCGTTGAAGCCGTCGCGGGCGTCGCCGGCCCACACCACGCCGTCGCCCCGGTCGAGGTCCGTCGACGCCCGCCGCAGCGCGTCCGCGTCGACCGGGACCGTCCGGGACGGCGCCCGGGGGACTCCGACCGCGTCCCACAGCGCGTCGGCGACCAGCTTGTCCTCCAGCGTGCTCCAGGCGTCGGGCCGGCCGGTCAGCACCTCCCGGCCCAGGATCGGCGAGGTGCCGATGAACGGGCTCACCACCCAGCCGGCGCGACCGTCCGGGTCGTAGGCCTCGACCGCCGCGACCACCGGCGCGGGCAGGTCGCGCACCAGCCGGTCGTGGCGGCGCAGGTCCTCGGTCATGCTCGGCGCGGTCGGCAGGTCGACGAACACCACCTCGGCCTGCTCGGCGGTCGGGGTCGGCCCCGCGCCGACACCGCTGGCGACCAGCAGCGGCCGCTCGCCGCCGGACTCCTCCACCAGCGCGACCCAGTCGACCAGCCCGGCGAGCGGGCCGATGCCGCAGACCAGCCGGCGGCCGCGCAGCAGCCCGCCGAGGTGGTGGCGCAACCGGGCTCGGGTCCGGTCGTCGTGCAGGTCCATCGGTCCAGGCTAGGAACGCGGCGGCCGGACGGCGAGCGGATTTCGCCGGTGGGGGCCGCTACTCGACGTCGGTCTCCGTGGCCCCGGTCATCGCGACCAGCTCGTCGTACGTCGAGGAGAACACCGCCGCCGGGTGGCCCGCGGCGGCCCACACCACGTCGTGGCGGCGCAGCCACGGGTCGATGTACGTCGCCACCGGGGCCGGGTGCCCCAGCGGGGAGACGCCGCCGATCACCTGGCCGGTGTGCCGGCGGACGAAGTCGGGCTTCGCGCGGGCGAGCACCGGGACGCCGATCCTCGCCGCCACCTTGCCGGTGTCGACCCGGTGCGCGCCCGAGGTGAGGATCAGCACCGGCGAGCCGTCGGCGTCGAACAGCAGGCTGTTCGCGATCGCCCCGACCTCGCAGCCGAGGGCGGCCGCGGCGAGCGCCGCGGTGTGCACGGAGTCGGGGAGGACGACGATCTCGCCGGTGCCGCCGCTCGCGTCGAGCGTGGTGCGGAACCGGGTGATCGCCTCGTGCTCTGAGGTCATGGGCCGACCCTACGGACGGTCCTGGAACAGGTCTTGACGGGCTGTCGGCAGCCGGGTGTAGCGTGAGCGTCGTTCGAACACCTGTTCGAACGACTGCCCCGGCGGGAGCGACCTCGACCCCCGTTCCCGCCGGGGCGCGGCGGGTCGGTTCGGAGCAGGAGGGCGGCAGCGATGCGACGGTACGACGACCCCGTGGACGTGCGCAGGGGACGAGTGAACGGCACGGGAGGCGGTCCTGTCGAGGGACCCGAGCAGTTCGTGTGGCGGGAGCGGCTGTGGAAGGTGCACACCGTGCTCGCCCAGTGGGTGGAGACCGGCCCGTGGTGGCAGTCGAGCGGCGTGCACGCGGTGCTCGGCGCCGACGAGGTGACCGACCCCGAGGGGGCGGGTGCGGTCGCGGTGGCGCGCACCGACCTCGCGGCCGAGCGGGAGGTCTGGCGGGTCGAGGCGGGCCGGGGGATGGCCGCCGGGCGGGGCGTCTTCGACCTGGTCTTCGACTGGGCCGACGGCAGCTGGCGGCTCACCCGGTGCCTGGACTGACGGGGACTGACGGGACTGAGAGGACACGACCGGTGACACGACTGCAGCACACCCCCTTCGACCTCCCGGCGGCGACGCACTCCTACCTCGAGCGGGCCGCGGCCTCGCTGCGGGAGGCGATGACCACCTCCGAGGTCCCGCAGCGCTACGCCTGCGCCCACGTCGCCGCGCTCCGGGCCACCGCGGCGCTGCTGGCGGCCCGCGCGAGACCGGTCCTCACCCCGCGACGGGGCCGGCAGAAGAACGCCTGGGTGCTGCTCGCCGAGGTCGCCCCCGAGCTCGGCGAGTGGGCCGCGTTCTTCTCCGCCGGCGCGGCCAAGCGGGCGGCGGCCGAGTCCGGCTCCCGGCGCGCGGTCACCGAGCGGGAGGCCGACGACCTGGTGCGCGACGCCGACCGGTTCCTCGGGCTGGTCGAGGAGTCGCTCGGCATGACCCGGCACGTCCCGCTCCAGGAGCACCTCCCGACCGTCTCGAGGCGCTCCATTGCCTGACCCGTTCACCCATCTGCACGTGGCCTCCGGCTACTCCCTGCAGTACGGCGCCTCCCACCCGCACGTGCTCGTGGAGCGGGCCGTCGAGCAGGAGATGGACACCCTCGCCCTCACCGACCGCGACGGCTGCTACGGCGCGGTCCGGTTCGCCAAGGCCTGCCTGCAGGGCGGGGTGCGGCCGGTCCTCGGGGTGGACCTCGCCGTCGCTCCCGCCCTCGCCGGCCAGCCCGGCTCCACCGGTCCGGCGGGCCGGGTGCGCACACCGGTGCGCGGCGGGGCGTTCCGCGACCAGCAGCACCCGCGGGTGACCTTCCTGGCGGCCAGCCGCCGGGGGTGGGCCGCCGTCTGCCGGCTGGTCTCGGCCACCCACCTGGCCGGCGAGCGCGGCGAGCCGGTGAGCTCCCTCGACCTGGTCGCCGAGCACGTCTCCGGGCAGGACGTGCTGGTGATGCTCGGCCCGGCCTCGGAGCTGGGGCGGGCGGTGACGCTGCGCCGCGACGACCTGGCCCACGCCGCGCTCGCCCCCTGGCTGGAGGTGGTCGACCGGGCCGACCTGCTCGTGGAGCTGGTCTCCCACCGGCTGCCCGGAGCCGGCCCGGGGTCGGCGCCGCACGCCGCCCGGCTGGCCGGGCTGGCCCGGTCGACGGGCCTGGGTGCGGTGCTCAGCAACGCGGTCCGCTACGCCGACCGCGCCGACGCCCCGACGGTCGACGTGCTCGACGCCGCGCGGCGGCTGGTCCCGCTCGACCTGCGCCACGTCGACCGCGGCAACGCCGAGGGGTTCTTGAAGTCCGGCAAGCAGATGGCCGAGGTCGCCGACGAGGTCTGCCGGTTCGCGGGGCTGGGGGACAGCGAGCGGGAGGCCCGGCGGCTGCTCGCGCACACCCGCGCCGTCGCCGACCGGTGCGCGCTCGACCCGCGCTCCGACCTGGGGCTGGGGGAGGTGCACTTCCCGGAGTTCACCTTCGACCGGGGAGCGGCGGCCGGCGGGGACGCCCGGCAGCACACCGCCGACGGCGTGCTGCGGGCCCGCTGCGAGGCCGGCATCGGCCGCCGCTTCGGCAGCGCCCCGCGGCAGCGGATCTGGAAGCGGCTCGACGACGAGCTGCAGACCATCGGGACGCTCGGCTACGCGCCCTACTTCCTGACCGTCGCCGACGTCACCGACCTGATCAAGGACATGGGGGTGCGGTGCGCGGCACGCGGGTCGGGCGCCGGCAGCCTGGTCAACTACCTGCTCGGCGTCTCCGGCGTCGACCCGCTGCGCCACGACCTGCTGATGGAGCGGTTCCTCTCGCCGCTGCGCCAGGCGCTGCCCGACATCGACGTCGACGTGGAGTCCGCGCGCCGGCTCGAGGTCTACGAAGCGGTCCTCGACCGCTACGGCGGCGAGCGCTGCGTCTGCGTCTCGATGATGGACACCTACCGCGTCCGCCACGCGGTGCGCGACGTCGGGGCCGCCCTCGGCATGCCGGTCGGCGAGATCGACGCGATCGCCAAGGCCTTCCCGCACATCCGCGCCCGCGACGCCCGGGTGGCGCTGCGCGACCTCCCCGAGCTGCGGGCGTCCGGGCTGGGGGAGCAGCGCCTCGACCTGCTGTTCCGGCTCGTCGAGCGGCTCGACGGGCTGCCGCGCCACATCGCCGTCCACCCGTGCGGCGTGCTGCTCTCCGACGCGACCCTGCTCGACCGGACCCCGGTGGAGGCGTCCTACGCCGGCTTCCCGATGAGCCAGTTCGACAAGGACGACGTCGAGGACCTCGGGCTGCTCAAGCTCGACGTGCTCGGCATCCGGATGCAGTCGTCGATGGCGCACGCCGTCGACGAGATCGAGCGGCTCGAGGGGGTGCGCATCGACCTCGACGACGAGACCCAGGTGCCCTTCGACGACGCGCGGACGTTCCACATGATCTCGCAGTCGAAGACCCTCGGCTGCTTCCAGATCGAGTCGCCGGGCCAGCGCGAGCTGGTCGGCAAGTCCGGCATCGAGTCGTTCGAGGACATCATCACCGACATCTCGCTGTTCCGGCCGGGCCCGGTGAAGAGCGACATGATCACGCCCTACCTCGACGCCAAGCAGGGCTGGCGGATGCCGGCCTACCTCCACGCCGACCTGCGGCCGATCCTCGGCCCGACCCACGGCGTGGTGGTGTTCCACGAGCAGGTCATCGAGATGATCGCGCAGTTCGCGGGCTGCGACTACGACGAGGCCGACGAGGCCCGCCGCGCGCTCGGCGACGTGGAGGGGATGGCCGAGACGAAGCTGTGGTTCTTCCCGCGCGCCATGGCCCGCGGCTACTCCCGCCGGGTCGTCGAGGAGATCTGGCGGATCCTCGCGGCGTTCGCGTCGTTCGGCTTCTGCAAGGCCCACGCCGCGGCGTTCGCGCTGCCGACGTACCAGTCCGCCTGGCTCAAGGCGCACTACCCCGCGCACTTCCTGTCCGGGGTGCTCACCCACGACCCGGGCATGTACCCCAAGCGGCTGATCCTCGACGACGCCCGCCAGTTCGGCATCGCGGTGCTCGGCCTCGACGTCAACGCGTCGGAGAAGACGTTCGTCACCGAGCGGGTCGGGGTGTACGACGAGCCGCCGCCCGAGGTGCTGGGGGAGCCGCCGCGTCGTGCGCCGGAGGAGGGCCTGCCCGACGGGCGGGCCTACGGCATCCGGCTGTCGCTGTCGGAGGTCAAGGGGATCAGCGAGGCCGAGGTGGACCGGGTCGTCGCCGCCCGGCCCTACCACTCGCTCACCGACTTCTGGCACCGCGCGCGGGTCTCGCGGCCGGTCCTCGAGCGGCTGGTGCTGGCCGGCGGGTTCGACTCCGTCTACGGCATCGGGTCGGCGACCGCCGGGCTCGGCGTGCGCCGCCGCGGCTCGGTCACCCGGCGCGACCTGCTGCTCCAGGTGGCCGACCTCGACCGGCACACCCGGTCGGTCGACCGGGCCAGCAAGGGCCGCGGCCGGGGGCTGGCGAGCCGCGGTGCACCGGCCGGCGGCCGGGTGGCCGCGGCCGAGCGGGCCGCCGACGCGGCCGGGCGCAACAGCTCCGACGGCCTGGTCCGCGACCGGCAGCGGGAGTCGACGCCGCGCCACGACCAGCGGCCCGACCAGGAGCGGGGACAGGGCCCGCAGGGCGAGGTGCCGTGGGCGCCCCGCTCGGCGATGCACCCCACCACGGCGCAGGCCGGTGTCTGGGAGCAGGCCGCCCGGCAGTCGCAGGCGACCCGCGCCGCCACGCCGGTCACCTCCGTGCAGCTCGCGCTCGACCTCGGCGACGCACCGGTCGACGGCGAGGTGAGCGGGCTGCCCGAGATGAACGACTCCGAGCGGGTCCGCGCCGAGCTCGAGATCCTCGGGCTGGACGCGAGCCGGCACGTCGTCGACTTCTACGTCCCGTTCCTCGACGCGATGGGGGTGACCCGGTCGACCGACCTGCTCCGGCAGCGCAGCAAGGCCGAGGTGCTCGTCGCGGGCGTGAAGGTCGCCACCCAGACCCCGCCGATCCGGTCGGGTCGCCGGGTCGTGTTCCTCACCCTCGACGACGCGACGGGGCCGGTCGACGCCACCTTCTTCGAGGACGTGCAGGGTCCCTACGCCGCGACCGTGTTCCACTCCTGGCTGCTGGTGGTGCGCGGCGTGGTGCGCCGCACCGGGCGCCGCGGCATCTCGCTGCGGGCCACCGGGTGCTGGGAGCTGCCGGTGCTGCACGACGCCTGGCAGCACGGTGGCCCGGCCGCGGTCCGCGAGCTGATGGACGCGGTGCCCGAGGGCTTCGGCGCGGTCGGCGAGGGCGCCGTGCAGGGGGCCGCCGAGAGCCGCGCCACCCGACCGGTGGTCGCCCGGCCGCCCGAGCTCGGCGAGCGGGGCGAGGGGGAGCCCGGCCGGGAGTCGACGCAGAGCACGACCAGCACCGGCAGCGCGGCCGGCGGCATGGGACGCCGGCGGGTGCTGGTGCACTCCAGCGGCTTCACGATGTCGCCCTACGCCGACATCAAGCCGGCCGGCGAGGACACCAAGTCTGCCGCCCGCCGGGCGGCGTCGGGGACGTCGCCGGGATCGTCGTCGGGAGCGCCCCGCAAGCTGTGGCACTCGTCCCCGGGCAGCTCCGGTGGGTAGCCCGCCGGGCGGACGGTCGTGGTGGGCGGCGCCGCCGGCCGCGCCACTAGGGTGGGCGCCATGTCAGCCAGGTCAGCCGATCCGCGTCCGGGCAGCCTCCAGCGGCGCAGCGCCGCCCGCACCGCCGTGGTGTGGAACGCCTTGCGCGAGGTGCTCGACGACCTGCCGCGCCCGGCGTCCGTGGTCGACATCGGCGGCGGCACCGGCGGGTTCGCCGTCCGGGTCGCCGAGCTCGGCCACCGGGTGGTCGTCGTCGACCCCAGCCCCGACGCCCTCGCGACGCTGTCGCGCCGCGCCGACGAGAGCGGGGTCGCCGACCTGGTCACCGGACGGCAGGGCGACCTGGACGACCTCCCGGGCCTGCTCGCCGACGGTGCGCCGGCCGACGTCGTGCTCTGCCACGGCGTGCTGGAGATCCTCGCCGACCCGGCTGCCGCGCTGGCGGCGCTCGCCGGGGTGCTGCGTCCCGGCGGCACCCTCAGCCTGCTGGTCAACCAGCGGCACGCCGCGGTGGTCGCCCGCGCGATGGCCGGCCACTTCGTCACCGCCCGGTCGCTGCTCGACGGCCCCGGCGGTCCCGACAGCACCGCCGGTCCCGAGGGGACCGAGGGTGCGCCGCACCGGTTCACCGCCGACGAGGTCGCGGCGACGCTCGACGCGGCCGGGTTCGACACCCGGTCGATGCACGCGGTGCGGGTGTTCGTCGACCTGGTCCCCAGCTCGCTGGTCGACCTCGAGCCCGGTGCCGCGCAGGCCCTGGTCGAGCTCGAGCAGGCGGTCTCGACCCGGCCCGAGTACCTCGCCCTCGCCACCCAGATCCACACCCTCGCCACCCGCCGCTAGCCCGGGCGGGCGCACGACCGGGAGCCGTCGGTGACTCCCGAGCAGGCCTCCTGGGACTGCCCGGTGCTGCACGTCGACATGGACGCGTTCTACGCCTCGGTGGCGATCCGCGACCGGCCCGAGCTGCACGACGTCCCGGTCGTGGTCGGCGGCGGGTACCGCGGCGTGGTGCTCTCGGCCAACTACCCCGCCCGGCGCTACGGCATCCACTCGGCGATGCCGATGACCCGGGCCCGGCGGCTGTGCCCCGACGCCGTGGTGGTCTCGCCCGGGCTTCGAGACCTTCGAGGTGGTGTCGAAGTCCGTGATGGAGAACTTCCGGCAGATCACCCCGCTGGTCGAGGTGCTCTCCCTGGACGAGGCGTTCCTCGACGTCTCCGGGTCGGTGCGCCGCCTCGGCTCGCCGTACGCCATCGCGGAGCGGCTGCGCGCCCGGATCTACGACGAGCAGGGCATCACCTGCTCGGTGGGGATGGCGGCGACGGTCGCGGTCGCCAAGCTGGCCAGCCGGCGCGCCAAGCCCGACGGCATCGTCGTGGTCCCGCCGTCGGCCGTGACGACCTTCCTGCACCCGCTCGACGTCGGCGAGCTCTGGGGGGTCGGGGAGAAGACCACCGCGCTGCTGCACCGCCTCGGGCTGATGACCGTCGGCGACGTCGCGCACACCCCGCTGGCCACGCTGCAGCGGGCCGTCGGCGTGCACATGGCCCGGCAGCTGCACCAGCTGGCCTGGGGCGAGGACCGTCGGGTGGTGACCGCGCGCCGGGGCAGCGACGAGCCCGACAAGAGCATGGGGGCCGACGAGACCTTCGGCCGCGACACCGACGACCGCGCCGTGGTGCTGCGGGAGGTGCTGCGGCTCTCGGCGAAGGTCGCGGGACGGATGCGCACCGCCCGGGTGGCCGGCCGGACGGTGACGCTGAAGGTCCGGTTCGCCGACTTCACGACGATCACCCGCTCCCGGACCCGGGGCGAGGCCACCGACGTGACGCAGGAGATCTACCAGACCGCGAGCGACCTGTTCCTCGCGCTCGGGCTGCAGCGGGCCCGGATCCGGCTGGTGGGGGTGCGGGTCGAGGGCCTGGTGCCCCGGGCCACGGTGCAGCGCCAGCTGGTGCTCGGCGAGCGCGAGCGCGGCTGGTCCGAGGCCGACGTCGCCGTCGACCGGGCCACGCAGCGGTTCGGCGTCGCCGCCGTCCGGCCGGCCACCCTGCTGGGCAGCGACCGGGCCTAGCGACCGGGCCTGGCCTCCCGGCCGGTGCTCTGGTCCGACTGGTCCAGCCCGGTGGTCCGGACCCTGGACAGGGCAGCGGCCCCGGGTCCGGGGTGAGGACCAAGGGCCGCCGTGGCCGGGCCATCGGGGGGCAGATGTACCGGCTCCGTGGGTGGCCTGGGGGGAAGCCATCCACGGTGGTCTTGCTGTCACAGACGGGCCGTCTCCCAGGAACGGCGCGTCTGCGCGAGCAGTCACGGAGAGTGTCGGCACCCAGACAGGTCAGACTTGATAGCCCGAACGGACTATTTGAGGAGTTCTTTTCGGCCCTTTCGACCCCAGGTTCGGGGTGGAGTCGCTGATTCCCACCCCGGTTTTGGGGGAACGGTCGATGATGAGGACGGTAAAGACACCAGCCCCGCACTACGGAGACGTCGACTGATGAGCTCGCTCGGAGACAATCGCGGTGGCCTCGCCCTGGCGGAGGTCGGTCCGCCGCCCGACGCCTGGGACGAGCTGTCGCTGCCCGAGCTGCGCCTCTACCGTCGCCGGCTGGCCGACGAGGAGGAGAAGATCTCCTACTGGCGTCGTCTGGTCCACGCCCGCATCGACGTCCTCGAGGCGGAGGCGCACCACGAGCGCCCGCTGCGCCTCGACGAGCTGATCCGGGTGCTCGGCGACACCGGCACCGGTCGGGCCCGCACCGCCCTGGTCAGCGTCCGCGCGGCCGAGGACCTCCCCGAGCTCCCGGTGCTCCACGACATGTGGGTCACCGAGCTCGACCCCAACGACACCGCCGAGGTCGCGGACGCCGTACGCCGGCTGCGCGGCGCCGAGTCGCAGCTGACCGACTACCGCCGCGCGCTGCACGAGCGTCTCGACCGGGCCACCTCCGAGCTGATCGCGCGCTACCGCGAGAACCCCGCCAGCGCCCTGGTGGCCTTCCGCACCCCGCACACCGGGGCCGGCAAGGGCGGGGGACCGCAGTGACCCCGAGCGAGGACCTCGAGCAGATCTGGCGCGAGTTCCGCGCCACCAAGGACCCGGGCCTCCGCAACCGGCTGGTCCTGCAGTACGCCCCGCTCGTCAAGTACGTCGCCGGCCGGCTGCGCACCCGGATGCCCGACTCGGTGGAGCAGGACGACCTGGTCTCCGACGGGGTGCTCGGTCTGATGGACGCCATCGAGCGCTTCGAGCCGGCCCGCGGGCTGTCCTTCCAGACGTTCGCCGTGCCGCGGATCCGCGGCGCCATCATCGACGGCATGCGCTCCATGGACTTCGTCCCGAGGTCGGTGCGCGACAAGCTCCGGCTGGTGCACCGCGCCCAGGTGACGCTCGAGGAGCGGCTGGGCCGGGTGCCCGAGGACACCGAGGTCGCCCGCGAGGTCGGGATCCCGGTGCAGCAGCTGCGCGACCTGAGCCGCCAGGCCAACTCCAACCACGCGAACCTCGACGACTTCGACCTCGCCGACGAGCTGTCCTCGGCCGCCGACCACCAGGTCGAGCAGGGCGACACCAACGCCTCGCTGATGCGGGTCGTGGACCAGCTCGCCGAGCGGGACCAGGTCATCATCGCGCTGTACTACTTCGAGGGCCTGACGCTCGCCGAGATCGGCCAGGTGCTCGGTGTCACCGAGTCCCGCGTGAGCCAGGTGCACCGTCGCGCCACCGCGACGCTGCGCCAGAAGCTCCTCGAGCTCGAGTCCGTCTGACTCGTGGCGCTCCGGACCGCACACCCGGGTGCCGCGCACCCGCCCAGGCCACAATTTGGCGTGGATTTCGCGGGCTCGGGTACCGGTTGCCGAGAGTGCTGCCTAGACTGGCGGCGAGCAATGGTTGGCGGGAGGACATAGTGCCGCTCTCGGAAGAAGAGCTTCGTCTGCTGGAACAGATGGAGCGCGCCCTGGTGGAAGAGGACCCCAAGCTCGCGTCGACGATGCGGGGGACCTCGATGCGGGCCGCCGCGCGGCGACGTGCCCTGGTCGCGGCCGTGGCCTTCGTGGTCGGCGTCGTGATCCTCATGACCGGTGCCGTGACCCAGCTGGTCGTCGTCGGCATCATCGGCTTCGTGGTGATGCTGTTCTCCGCCTACGTCGCCCTCAGCTCGTGGCGCGGCCAGGACAAGGCACCCGAGAAGCCCCGGGCCGAGCCCGGACCCCACCAGACCTTCAGCGTCATCGACGGCGGTCGCAAGTCCAAGCGCCGCGGTGGGCGCGAGCAGCGCAGCAAGCCGCAGTCGAGCGGCTCGATGATGGACCGCTTCGAGGAGCGCTGGCGCCGCCGGCGCGACCAGAACGGCTACTGACCGACCCGGTCACACCGCCGGTCACACCGCTCGGTCGACCCCCGGGTCCCCGACCAGCGGGCCCCGCCGACGGTTGCGGCGATGGGGCCGCGGCTGTGCGAGCAGCGACCCGGGCAGCCAGGTGGCCCGCGTCCGGCGCTGCCGTCCCGCGCCGGCCCGCAGGGCGTCGAGGCAGAGCTCGAGGTCGGCGGTGACGTCGTCGCGGGTGGTCGCGTCCTCGGGGAGAGAGCGGGCGTAGCGGGCGCGCTCGACCAGCCGCACCAGCCGGTGCAGCGCGCGGGTCGCCTCCGGTGACGCACCGGGACCCCGGGTGCCGCGGCGGGACAGCGCGTCCTCGGGCTCCCCGGGGGCGCCGAAGGACCCCTCCAGTGCGAAGGCCGCGGTCCGCAGCGTCACGTGGTCGTCCCAGGCGACGCCGAGGTCGACGGCCGTGTCGCGCAGCTCCAGCCACGCGGCCTCGACCCAGCCCGCCGGGTCGTCGGCGGCCGCCCACCGGCGCCGCCGGACCAGCAGCCGCAGGCCGCGGGGCGCGACCAGTGCGAGCAGGACCAGCAGCGGCACCCCGATCCAGGCCACCAGCGTGCCGGTGCCCGGCGTGCCGCCGCCGCCCTGGTTCGCCGCGGACGCAGCCGCGTCGCTGGACTTGTCCACCCGGTTGGCCGACGGTGCGGCCGAGGGGGCGCTGCTGCTGCTCGTCGCCGGCGCCTGCGGCACCTGCTCGGTGGTGTACGACGGCACGCCACCCGTGTGGCTCTGCGGGGTCGGCTCGAAGCGCACCCAGCCCACGCCGCCGAAGTACATCTCCGGCCAGGCGTGCAGGTCGTGGGTGCTGAAGGCCCAGGTGTCGCCGGCGGAGCGCTCCGGGTGGAGGAACCCGACCGCCACGCGCGAGGGGATCCCGAGGGTGCGGCCCATGGTCGCCATCGCCGCCGCGAACTGCTCGCAGTACCCCACGCGACCGTCCGGCCCCTTCTTCAGGAAGGCCAGCAGGTCGTCGGTCCCGTTGCCCGACGAGCGGGCCAGCGAGTAGCGGAAGCCGCCGCCGACCCGGAACCACTGCTGCAGCGCCACCGCCTGCTCGAACTTCGTCGTCTTGCCCGCAGTCACCTGCTGCGCGAGCGTGCGCACCGACGCGGGGAAGTCGCGCGGCAGGCTGGTGTTGGGGCCGAACACGGACGCAGGCGCCGGCAGCGCGTTGGCCATCTGCTGGGCGGTCGGGCGCAGCTCCAGCGACGTCAGCCGGTAGCGCAGGTCGGCCGTGGTCTGGTTGTCGGCGGCGCTGATGAAGTCCATCGTCGACCGGTCGTAGCGCCAGTCGCCCGGGGCGTCGACCGAGGCGACCGGGTACGGCGTCGGCAGCCAGCGCGACTTGAAGAAGTCGTTGGTGCTGATCCTCGCGCGGTACTGCCGCGTGCGGACCGCTGCCTGCAGGCCCGGAGCCGGGGGCACCTCGCCGTCCGCCCGCTGCTTGACCGGGATGTTGCGCCCCGAGGGGCGCCACGCCTCGCCGTCGAAGGAGTTGAGCACCGAGATCCGCAGGTACGACGGGTCCGGGTCGGACGTCGTCATCCGCAGCAGCTCGACGTCCGCGCCGCGGCTCAGGTCGCGCTTGAGGTCGACCATCGGGTTCGAGATGTTCACCGCCTGCCCGTCGCCGGTGCCGGTGCCGCTGCCGCCGCCGAACAGCGTGGCGTCGAACGTCGGCACCAGCAGCGGCACCACGGCGGCCAGGGCCGTGGCGGTGAGGCCGATCTTCCGGGCGGAGGACCAGACCGCGGCGCCGCCGATGACCGAGCTGCGGCTCTCGAAGGGGCCGCCGCGCGGGGTCAGGTGGTGGCCCCAGTGGGAGAGCCGGCTGTCCTCCTCGGCCGCGATGAGGAACAGGAAGCAGAGCGCGGCCGCCGCGAACTTCAGCACCGAGACGCCGCCGTCGAGGATGCTCACCGGCGCGGTGTAGGCGGCCAGCAGCGGCAGCCCGGCGAGGGGCGCGCGCCGCAGCCCGACGGCCAGGAAGTCGACCAGCACCGCGGTCGCGGCCCCCGCCATGATCAGCAGCGGGTAGAACTCCGGCACGCTCACCGGCACCGGCGCGGCGAACGTCTGCGCGGCCACGCCCGACTGGCGGACCGCGTCGAGCGCGACGCCCACGGAGGTCGGCGTCGGCAGCCAGTCGCCGGCGAGCCGGTGGTGCAGCCACAGCAGCAGCAGCACGACCTGGCCGGCCGCGACCAGCAGGGCGGGCAGCCGCGCCGAGCGCAGCGCCATCCCGCCGACGGCGACGATCAGGCAGGCACCGAAGAGCGGCACCATGTAGCCGGCCGGGAACTCCGCGAACTTCGTCCAGGCCAGCAGCGTCACCCAGGTGGTGAGGGCGGCCAGCAGCGAGACCACCAGGGTGGTCGGCCGCAGCTCGGCGAGCCGGCTCACGACGCCGTCCCCTCGAGGGTGCCGGGCGGGATCACCGGCGGCATGCCGGCCGCGGTGCGCGGCCGGGCGGTGACCGTGGTGCGCCCGGCCGTGCCGATCTCCTGCCAGACGGAGGCGAGCGGGTCCTGCGGTCCTGCCGCGACGGCCCGCCAGCCGTTGACGCCCAGCCACGCGATCCGGCGCGCGGTCGGCAGCGTCGCGGGCGCCGAGGTCCGCGACCACGCCGGCACGTCGAGCACGACGGCCAGCGCGCCGGAGGCGGAGTGCCGCATCCGGCTCAGGGCGGGGGAGTCGCGCTCGTCGAGGTCGCCCAGCACCGCGAACAGCAGGCCGGAGTGGCCGCCCTCGGAGAGCCACCGGTTGTCGAGGTGCTGCTGGTCGGTCAGCGTCAGGACCGCGAGCGCCTCCAGCAGCGGTGCGGTCTCGGCCGCCGCGGCGTTGTGCTCGTGCCAGGTGCCGGCGTGCTCCTCGCCGCTGGCGGTGACCAGCCGGACGTTGAAGCCGCGCTGCACCAGGTGGACGGCGACCGAGGCCGCGACCGAGACGGCGTGCTCGAAGGACGAGGCCGCGCCCGTCCCGCGGTGCGCGTAGAGCCGGTTGTCGACGAACAGCGTGGCCCGCGACTGCCACGGCTGCTCCTCGCGGCGCACCATGAGCTCCCCGGCGTGCGCGCTGCTGCGCCAGTGCACCCGGCGCAGGTCGTCGCCGCGGCGGTACTCGCGCACCGTGACGTCCTCCGCGCTGCCGCTCGCGAACGCGCGGGGACGGTTGTCGCCGGACCCGGTCCAGGCCCCGGACAGCGGCACCGGCGGCAGCGGCACCACCCGCGGCGTGACCACCAGCGTGGACCGGCTCTGGAAGGTCCGCTCCAGGTCGACGAGGCCGAACGGGTCGCTCAGCCGCACCTTCATCGGACCGACCTCGAAGCGGCCGCGGACGTCCGAGCGGACCTGGTACTGCACGCTCTTGCGCCACTGCGGGCCCATCCGGTCGATCACGAACCGGGGCCGGGAGCCGAGCGCGTAGGGGACCTGGTCCTCGAGCAGCAGCAGCCCGGTCGGCATCCGGCCGTCGTTGCTCAGGTCGAGCTGCACCAGGGCCTGCTGGCCGGCGGCGACCTGCGTCGGGGACATCGAGCGCACCAGGCCGAGCCGGTAGCGGCTGCGGCCGAGGAAGAACGCCGTCGCGAACGGCAGCACCACCAGCAGGGCACCGACCCGGACCAGCTCGTCGTGCTGCAGGAACAGCGCGCACACCAGCGCGGTGCCGCCGGCGGCCAGGAACGCCCGACCGCGGGTGGTCAGCGCCCGGAGGGCCTCACGCACGACGGTCTCGCCTCATCCCAGGGCCTCTTATCGCCTCATCGCGGTCACCGGGCGCCGCGCGGCGCTTCGGGCATCGGGACCCCGGCGACGATCTGCCGTGTCGCGGCCTCGGGCGTCCGGCCGCTCATGGACGCCTCGACGGTGGTCAGCATCCGGTGCGCGAGCACCTCCACCGCCAGCCCCTGCACGTCGTCGGGGATGACGTAGTCGCGCCCGGACAGCGCCGCGGACGCCTTGGCGGCGCGCACCAGGTGCAGCGTCGCGCGGGGGGAGGCGCCGAGCATGAGCTCCGGCGAGGAGCGGGTGGCGGTGCTGATCGCCACGGCGTACCGCTGCACCGCCTCGGAGACGTAGACCTGGCCGACGATGTCGATCAGCTTGCTGATCTCGGCGGCGTCGGCGACCGGCTCGAGGTCGTCGAGCGGGTTGGCGTGCGTGTGGGTGTCGAGCATCGCGATCTCGGCGGCCTCGACCGGGTAGCCCATCGACACCCGGGCCATGAAGCGGTCGCGCTGGGCCTCGGGGAGGGCGTAGGTGCCCTCCATCTCGATCGGGTTCTGGGTCGCGATCACCATGAACGGCGCGTCGAGGAAGTACGTCGTCCCGTCGACCGTGACCTGCCGCTCCTCCATGCACTCGAGCAGCGCCGACTGGGTCTTGGGGGAGGCGCGGTTGATCTCGTCGCCGACCACGATGTTCGCGAAGATGCCGCCCGGCCGGAACTCGAACTGCCGGGTGTCCTGGTTGAAGATCGAGACGCCGGTGACGTCCGAGGGCAGCAGGTCGGGCGTGAACTGGATGCGCCGGACCGTGCAGTCGATGGAGCGGGCCAGCGCCTTGCTGAGCATCGTCTTGCCGACGCCGGGGACGTCCTCGATGAGCAGGTGGCCCTCCGAGAGCAGCACCACCAGCGCGAGCTTGGAGACCTCCGGCTTGCCCTCGATGACCGTCTCGATGCTGGTCCGGATGCGGCCGGTGACGCGCGCGAGCGTGTCCAGGTCGGCACCACCCGACGGTCCCGACCGCCCGGTCGGGCCGGTGCGACCCGGGGGGACGGTGTCGTGGGCTGAGGTCACGCTGTCCTCTCCTCCGTGAACGGGACCCGTGCGCCACCCCGCCGGCTCCCGTGCTGAGTAGTCAACCCCATCGCTCAAGCCGGTGTCATGGATCCGGGGCCCTCCACTTCGCTCCCCGGCCGCTCCCCCGCTCCCGCCCGCGTCGGCGCCGATCTGCCGCGGTGACGGGGACTCGCCGGTCCGCGGCGGCGGGGCGTCCGGGCGCCGGTTTCCCGCCGGAACACGGTGAAAATGGTTGACGGTGGAGCGGAGTGGAGTAGTGTGGTGCGCAGTGGAGGAAAGGGAAGCCCTTCCGCGACGGACTGGGGAGGTGGCCGGATGTTCTTCGGCACCTACACACCCCGGCTCGACGACAAGGGGCGGCTCTTCCTCCCGGCGAAGTTCCGGGACGAGCTGGCGGAGGGACTCGTGGTCACTCGAGGGCAGGAGCGCTGCCTCTACGTGTGGTCCATGGAGGAGTTCGGCAAGCTCACCGAGCGGCTGCGTGAGACGCCGGTGACGAACAAGGCGGCCCGGGACTACGTGCGCATGTTCTTCGCCGGTGCCTCGGACGAGACGCCGGACAAGCAGGGCCGCATCACCGTCCCGCCGATGCTCCGCGACTACGCGTCGCTGACGCGGGACTGCGTGGTGATCGGCGCGATGAACCGGATCGAGATCTGGGACGCCACCTCGTGGCAGACCTACTCGGACCAGCAGGAGCAGGCGTTCGCGGACCTCTCGGACGAGGTCCTCCCGGGCGTCTGAGCAGGCAGCACGACCAGCAGCACCCAACTCAACAGCCGGTTGTCGTCGGACGAGGTCTCGCGTCCGCTCCCCGCCGCCCGTCTGGCACACCTTCCCCGGTGCCAGAAGGGACTTCCCCGGCGGGGGAGCGGGCCGGGACCTGGTCGGACGAACCCGGCGGCGAGCGACAGCACCCGTCGTCCAGCACCGGGACGGGGAACAGCCACCACAGCAGGGGTCGAACTCGGATGAACAGCATGCTCCCGCCCGCGGCGGCACCCGAGCGTCGGGTGCGCCAGGAGGTGCGCGACGGGCTGGCCGTCATCGGCTTCTCCGCGATCGCCTCCACCGGGGTCGCGCTGGCCCTGCTCGTCCTGGTCCGGTTCGCGGGCTAGGAGTCCCCGTGACCAGCGACCGGTCCCGCGCGAGCCACGTCCCGGTCCTGCTCGACCGGATCGTCGCCCTCGTGGCGCCGCCCCTCGAGCGGCCCGACCGCGAGCAGACGTTCCTCGTCGACGCCACCCTCGGCCTCGGCGGCCACACCGAGGCGGTGCTCGCGCACTGCCCGCAGGCCCACGTCATCGGCATCGACCGCGACGTGCACGCCCTCGACCGCAGCCGCGCCCGGCTCGCGGCGTACGAGGGCCGGGTGAGCTTCGTCCACGCGGTGTACGACGAGATCGCCGACGTGCTCGCCGACCTCGGCCACCCGTCGGTCGACGGCGTGCTCTTCGACCTCGGCGTCTCCTCGATGCAGCTCGACGTCCGCGAGCGCGGCTTCGCCTACGCCGAGGACGCACCGCTGGACATGCGGATGGACGACACCGAGGGGCCGACGGCCGCCGACGTGCTCAACGACTACCCCGTCGAGGAGCTGACCCGGATCCTGCGGCTCTACGGCGAGGAGAAGTTCGCCCGCCGGATCGCCGAGTTCGTGGTCCGGGAGCGGGCCCGGGAGCCGTTCACGCGGTCGGGGCGGCTCGTCGAGCTGCTGTACGACGCCATCCCGGCGCCGGCCCGTCGCACCGGGGGACACCCCGCCAAGCGGACGTTCCAGGCGCTGCGGATCGAGGTCAACGACGAGCTGTCGGTGCTGCGCCGGGCGCTGCCGGCCGCCGTCGAGGCGATCGGTGTCGGGCGGTCGCGTGGTGGTGATGTCCTACCACTCGCTGGAGGACCGGATCACCAAGCAGGTGTTCACCGACCACACCCGCAGCGACCTGCCGCCGGACCTGCCGTTCGTGCCCGCGGGCCACGAGCCGGCCTTCCGGCTGGTCACCCGAGGCGCCGAGAAGGCGTCTGACAAAGAAATTGTCAACAATCCTCGTGCTGCTTCGGTGCGCCTGCGCGCCTTGGAGCGCCTCAGGGCAGGAGAGTTCGCATGACGAACCAGAGGGGAACGCAGATGAGCTCGATGATGAACGAGGCGCGGAGCCGGGTGCCCCGCATCGCCGAGGCGGCGGTGGAGCGGGCACGGCTGACCGTGGTGCCGCGCGCGGGGGCGCGCCGGGCGGCACGGGTGCCGTTCGTGACACTGGTGTCGCTGCTGCTGGTGGCCGGTGTCGCCGGGCTGCTGTTCTTCAACACCTCGATGCAGCAGGTGTCGTTCAAGGCCACCGCGCTCGAGAACCGTGCCGAGGTGCTCGACGCGCAGCGCCAGGGCCTGCAGATGGACCTCGACCACCTGCGCAACCCGCAGCGGGTCGCGACGCAGGCCAAGGAGATGGGCATGGTCCCGCCGGCCGGCCCGGCCTTCCTGCGGCTCAGCGACGGCGCCGTCCTCGGCCAGCCGACCCCGGCCACCTGGGCCGACTCCTTCAAGATCAACCCGCTGCCGACCAAGAAGCCGAAGAACCTGCGACCCAAGCCGGTCAAGGTGTTCGAGAAGGAGCCCGCGCTGAGCTCGGGCGCCGCCGCGGCAACCAGCTCGACGATCGGCGGCGCGGCTCCCGAGGCGACGCGCTAGCGGACGGTAGAAAGAAGGACCCACGACCAGCTAGCACGGGAGCTCCACCTTGTCCCACGGCAGCCGGCCCCGCCCCGGGCAGCCACGGCCGCACCCCCGCCCCGCCCGCGCCGGGCGTCCCGACCGTCCTCGACGGCGGCGCCGGCCCCGGGCCCGTGTGCTCCGCGGCACCTCGCTGCTGCGGCTGCGCGTCGGGTTCCTGCTCATCGCGATGATCGTCTCGATCTTCGCGGCGCGGCTGTTCCAGCTGCAGGGCGTCGACGCGAAGGCGTACGTCGCCAAGGCGCGCGCCGAGGGGGTCGTGACGGTGAACCTCCCGGCGACCCGCGGCACGATCACCGACCGCAACGGCGTGCCGCTGGCGGACTCGGTGGACGGCCTGATGCTCGTCGCGGACCCGACGCTGACCGGGAAGCACGCCAGCGCGATCGCCACGATCATCGCCCGGCGCCTGGACCTGGACTACTTCGACGTGCTCAAGCGGCTCGAGAAGCCCTACACCCACTTCCAGTACATCGCCCGGCGCGTGCCCGCCACCAAGGCCCGGGCCGTCGTGGCCGCGATCGACGCCAAGGGCTTCAAGGGCATCAACACCCGCCGCGACCCGCTGCGGTCCTACCCCGGTGACGACGTGGCGGCCAACGTCGTCGGCTTCATGAACGAGGAGGGCCAGGCGGCCGAGGGTGCCGAGCTGATGTTCGACACGACGCTCGCCGGCAAGGACGGCACCGCGACGTACGAGGTGGGCGGCGGCAACCGCATCCCGCTCGGCGACAACAGCACCGTGCCGGCGCGCAGCGGGCACGACGTGAAGCTCACCCTCGACCGTGACGTGCAGTGGTACACCCAGCGGACGCTCCGCAACGCCGTCGAGAGCGTCCGGGGCGACTCCGGCTCGGCGGTGGTCATGGACACCGACACCGGCGAGCTGCTGGCGCTCGCGGACTACCCGACGTTCGACGCCAACGCACCCTCGAAGTCGCCGGACAAGGACCTCGGCACCCGCGCGCTGCGCGACGTCTACGAGCCGGGCTCGGTGGAGAAGGTGCTCACCACCTCGGCGCTGCTCGACGCGGGCAAGATCACCCCGCAGACCAAGGTGGTCGTGCCCCCGGAGCTGAAGTCCAACGACCGCGTGATCCACGACGACGTGGAGCACGGCACGCTGCACCTGACGATGACCGGGGTGCTGGCGAAGTCGTCCAACATCGGCACCGCGCTGGCCGCCCGGCAGTTCACGCCGAAGCAGCTGCACGACTACCTCTCCGCGTTCGGGCTCGGCCGCCGCACGGAGCTCGGCGTCAACGGCGAGTCGGCCGGCGTGCTCTCGGACCCGTCCACCTGGGCCCAGGTCAACCAGGACAACATCGCCTTCGGCCAGGGCGTCGCGGTCAACGCCGTGCAGATGGCCGCGGCCGTCAACGCAGTCGCCAACGGCGGCGTCTACGTCTCGCCGAGCCTCATCAAGGGCCGCGCGACCACGTCCGGCGGCCAGGTCGTCGGCTCGGACACCAGCACCCGCCGCCGGGTGGTCAGCAAGCACGCGGCCGCCCAGGAGCGCCGGATGATGGAGACGGTCACCCAGGAGGGCGGCACCGCGCCGAAGACCGCGATCGCCGGCTACCGCGTCGGCGGCAAGACCGGCACCGCGCAGCGGGTCGGCGCGAAGTGCCGCTGCTACGACGGCACCCGCACGGTCTCGTTCATCGGGCTGGCGCCGGCCGACAAGCCCCGCTTCCTCGTCTACGCGCTGGTGCAGAACCCCCGCAACGGCGGCTTCGGCAGCACCACCGCCGGACCGGTCGTCCGAGCGGTGATGAGCTACCTGCTGCAGAAGTACGCCGTCGCCCCCGACGGCACCAAGCCGGCCACGCCCGCGCTGACCTGGTGACCCCGACCGATACCCTCGCCTGCGTGCCCGCCACGATCCCGCTGCGCCCGACCGAGCCGGTGCAGACCCCGCTCGTCGACGTCGCGGAGTGGCTGGCGGAGTCGTTGGTCGAGCGGCGCGGCGACCTCGCGGGCGTCGTGGTCACCGGGGTCACGATCAGCTCGCTGCGGGTCCAGCCCGGCGACCTGTACGTCGCCCCGGCCGGCGCCCGTGCGCACGGCGCCCGGTTCGCCCCCGACGCGGCCGCGGCCGGCGCGGTCGCCGTGCTGACCGACCCGGCCGGCGTCGCGGTGCTCGAGGAGGTCGGCGTCGACCTGCCGACCCTGGTCGTCGACCGGCCCCGGGCGGTCCTCGGCGGCCTGGCCGCCCGGGTCTACGGCAACCCCGCTGGACGGCTGCGGCTGGTCGCGGTGACCGGCACCCAGGGCAAGACCACCACCACCCGGCTGGCCGAGGCGTCGCTCACCACCGCCGGCGTCGGCGCCGCGGTGGTCGGCACCGTCGGCACCCGGGTCGGCGGCCAGGACCTCAAGACGTCGCTGACCACCCCGGAGGCGCCCGACCTGCACGCCCTGTTCGCGGTGATGGCCGAGCGCGACGTCGTCGCCTGCGCCATGGAGGTCTCCAGCCACGCGCTGGTGATGGGCCGCGTCGACGGCGTGGTCTTCGACGTCGCCTGCTTCACCAACCTCGGCCGCGACCACCTCGACTTCCACGCGGACGTCGAGGACTACTACGCCGCCAAGGCGTCGCTGTTCACCCCGGAGCGCTCGCGCCGGGCGCTGGTCAACGTCGACGACGCCTACGGCCGCCGGCTGGTCGGCGAGTGCGGCGTGCCGGTGCGGACCTACTCGGTGCACGACCCGCACGCGGACTGGCACGCCGCGGACGTGCGCCTCGAGCCGACCGGCTCCTCCTTCACGGTGCACCCGCCCGCGGGCGACCCCTTCCCGGCGTCGGTGCCGATCACCGGCGACTTCAACGTCTCCAACGCGCTGTGCGCGATCGCGGCGCTGGGCGAGGCCGGCTTCGACGCCCCGGCCGTCGCCGAGGCGATGGGTCGCTCGGGCGGCGTGCCGGGCCGGCTCGAGCAGGTCGACGCGGGCCAGGGGTTCCTCGCGGTCGTCGACTACGCCCACAAGCCCGACGCGGTCAGCGCGGCGCTCGCGACCCTGCGGCCGCTGACCGCCGGCCGGCTGGTGGTCGTGATCGGCGCCGGCGGTGACCGCGACCCCGGCAAGCGGCCGCTGATGGGCGAGATCGCGGCGCGGCTGGCCGACGTGCTCGTGGTCACCGACGACAACCCCCGCAGCGAGGACCCCGCCGCGATCCGGGCGCAGCTGTGCGCGGGTGCGCAGACCGTGCCGGCCGAGCAGCGCGCCGAGGTGCACGAGGTCGGCGACCGGCGCGCGGCCATCCGGCTCGCCGTGGAGCTCGCCGGCACCGGCGACACCGTCGTGGTGGCCGGCAAGGGGCACGAGACCGGGCAGGTCGTGGGCGACCGCACGCTGCCCTTCGACGACCGTGACGTGCTGCGCGAGGAGATGGCCGCCCGATGATCGCGATGACGCTCGCGGAGATCGCGACCGTGGTGGGCGGCACCGTCGCCGGGGCCGACCCGTCGGTCATGGTCACCGGCCCCGCCTTCGTGGACAGCCGGATCGCCGAGCGCGGCGGCCTGTTCGTCGCCGTCGTGGGCGAGCGGGTCGACGGCCACGACTACGCCGACGCGGCGGTCGACGCCGGCGCGGCTGCCGTGCTGTCCACCCGCGACACCGGCCACCCCGGGGTGCTCGTCGACGACGCCGTCACGGCGCTGGCCGCGCTGGCCCACCACGTGCTCGGCCGGCTGGACGCCGTACGCGTGGTGGCGCTGACGGGGTCGCAGGGCAAGACCAGCACCAAGGACCTGCTGGCGCAGGTGCTCGCCGCGGCCGGCCGGACGGTGGCGACGTACGGCTCCTTCAACAACGAGCTCGGGCTGCCGCTGACCGTGCTGCGCGCGGACACCGCGACCCGCTACCTCGTCCTCGAGATGGGCGCGCGGCACATCGGCGACCTGCGCTACTCGTGCGAGATCGCCCAGCCCGAGGTGTCGCTGGTGCTCAACGTCGGCAAGGCGCACATCGGGGAGTTCGGGTCTCAGGAGGGCATCGCGCAGGCCAAGGGCGAGATCGTCGACGCGCTCGGAGCGGACGGCACCGCGGTCCTCAACGCCGACGACCCGCTGGTCGCCGGCATGCGGCCGCGCAGCCGCGGCCGTGTCCTCACCTTCGGCGAGCACGCCGACGCCGACGTCCGGTTCTCCGACGTGCGGGTCGACGACCTCGGCCGCCCCACGTTCCGGCTGGCGCACTCCGGCGAGCAGGAAGCGGTCGCCATGGGCCTGGTCGGGGAGCACCACGCCGGGAACGCCGCGGCCGCCGCCGGAGCCGCGGTCGCCCTCGGGGTGCCGCTCCAGCTCGTCGCGGAGGCGCTGCGCTCGGCCACCGCCACCTCTCCCGGTCGCATGGAGGTCCACGAGCGCGCCGACGGCGTGACCGTGATCGACGACGCCTACAACGCCAACCCCGACTCGATGCGCGCCGCGCTCAAGGCGCTGGCCGCGATCGGTCGCGGCCGGCCCGGGTCGCGGACGCTCGCCGTGCTCGGAGAGATGCGCGAGCTGGGCGCGTCGGCCCGCGAGGAGCACGACGCGGTTGGCAGACTGGCGGTGCGCCTGGACATCCACCAGCTGCTCGTGGTCGGGGAGGCGGCGAAGTCGATCCACCTGGGTGCCTCTCTCGAGGGCTCCTGGGGTGGCGAGTCGGTCTTCGTCGCCGACGCGGACGAGGCGGTCCGGTGGCTGCGCCGCGAGCTCGTCCCCGGGGACGTGGTGCTGTTCAAGGCGTCCAACGCGGTCCGGCTCAGCAGCGTGGCCCAGGCCGTGCTGACATCTGGTGAGGAGAGCAGTCGATGAGGGCCATCCTGCTCGCCGGCGGCCTGTCGCTGATCTTCACGCTGATCGGCACCCGGTACGCCATCCGGGTGCTGACCTCCAAGGGCTACGGCCAGCTGATCCGCGACGACGGCCCGACGACCCACCACACCAAGCGCGGCACCCCCACGATGGGCGGGCTGGTGATCATCCTCTCGGTGGTCGCCGCCTACTTCCTGGCCAAGCTCCTCACCCAGGACGTGCCGTCGTGGTCGGCGCTGCTGCTGCTGTTCCTGCTGGTGGGGCTGGGCACGGTCGGCTTCCTCGACGACTACATCAAGATCGCCAAGCAGCGCAGCCTCGGCCTGCGCAGCAAGGCGAAGTTCGCCGGCCAGACGCTGGTCGCGGTGGTGTTCGGCGTCCTCGCGCTGACCATGCCGGACTCCCGCGGCCAGACACCCGCCTCGCGGCACTTCTCGTTCATCCGCGACTTCGACAACCTCACGCTGCCGGCCGTCGTGGTGGTGCTGCTGATCCTGGTGATGATCTCCGGCTCCAGCAACGCCGTGAACCTCACCGACGGCCTCGACGGCCTCGCGACCGGCGCCTCCACGATGGTCTTCGGCGCCTACACGCTGGTGAACATCTGGCAGAACAACCAGTGGTGCGCGCTCACCCAGGGCGCCAAGTGCTACGACGTCCGCGACCCGCTCGACCTCGCCGCCGTCGCCGCCGCGCTGACCGGTGCCTGCTTCGGCTTCCTGTGGTGGAACGCCTCGCCGGCGAAGATCTTCATGGGCGACACCGGGTCGCTGTCGCTCGGCGGGGCGCTGGCCGGCCTGGCGATCCTCACCCGCACCGAGTTCCTGCTCGCCGTGCTCGGCGGCCTGTTCGTGATCCAGACGCTGTCGGTGATCCTCCAGGTCGGCTACTTCAAGCTCACCAAGGGCAAACGGATGTTCCGGATGGCTCCGCTGCACCACCACTTCGAGCTGAAGGGCTGGGACGAGATCACCGTCGTGATCCGGTTCTGGATCATCACCGGCATCTGCGTCGCGGCAGGGCTGGGCATCTTCTACGCCGAGTGGGTCACCGGCGCATGAGCGGCCCGCTCGACCTCGACGCCCTCGGCCGGCTGACGCCCTGGGACGGCGTCCGCGCGGTCGTCATCGGCATCGGCGTGTCCGGCTTCGCCGCCGCCGACAACCTCACCCACCTCGGTGCCCACGTGACCGTGCTGGCCGAGGCGGCCAACGACGCGCAGCGCGAGAAGGCCACCCTGCTGGAGATGCTCGGCGCCGAGGTCCGCATCGGCGCGGGCGCGACCCGTGACCTCCCCGGGGCCGTCGACCTGGTGGTGACCTCCCCGGGGGTGCCCCCGACGTCGCCGCTGATCGTGGCCGCCGCCGCCCGCGGCGTCCCGGTCTGGGGCGAGGTCGAGCTCGCCTGGCGGCTGCGCGACCCCGAGCACCCCGGCTCGTGGCTGTGCGTCACCGGCACCAACGGCAAGACCACGACGGTGCAGATGCTCGACACCATCCTGCGGGCGCGGGTCGGTCAGCAGCATCGCCTGCGGCAACGTCGGCCTGCCGCTCGTCGAGGCGGTCATGGACCCCGAGCCCTACGACGTGTACGCCGTGGAGCTGTCGAGCTTCCAGCTGCACTACACCTCGTCGATGTCGGCGATGTCCGCGGCGGTGCTGAACGTCGCCGAGGACCACCTCGACTGGTACTCCTCCCTGGAGGACTACGCCGCCGACAAGGGCCGGATCTACGAACGCGTCCGCTCGGCCTGCGTCTACAACGTCGCCGACCCGGTCACCGAGCAGCTGGTGCGCGACGCCGACGTCGTCGAGGGCGCCCGCGCGGTCGGCTTCACGCTCGGCACGCCGGCGGTCGGCATGGTCGGCGTCGTCGAGGACGTGCTGGCCGACCGGGCCTTCGTCGACGAGCGGGAGCACAGCGCCGCCGAGCTGTGCACGGTCGCCGACCTGGCCTCGCCGGCGCCGCACTTCGTGGCCAACGCGCTGGCCGCCGCGGCGCTGGCCCGGTCCGCCGGCGTGCCCACCACCGCGGTCCGCGACGGGCTCCGCTCCTTCACGCCCGACGGCCACCGCATCGCCGACCTCGGCGAGGTCGCCTCGGTGCGCTACGTCGACGACTCCAAGGCCACCAACCCGCACGCGGCCACGTCGTCGCTGCAGGCCTACGACCCGGTGGTGTGGGTCGCCGGCGGCCTCGCGAAGGGCGCCACGTTCGACACCCTCGTGACCGCCGTGCGCAGCCGGCTGCGCGGCGCGGTGCTCCTCGGCCGGGACCGCGCGGTCATCGCCGAGGCGCTTGCGCGACACGCGCCCGATGTCCCGGTGATCGAAGTGGACGGCGGGGACACTTCTGTCATGGACCGCGTGGTCGGGGCGGCGGCAGAGCCTGGCACAGCCAGGCGACACCGTGCTGCTGGCCCCCGGGTGCGCGTCCATGGACATGTTCACGAACTACGGCGCACGCGGGGATGCCTTCGCGGAGTCGGTACGCCGCCTCCGCGACCGGTGAGCACGGGCCGGCCCGCCCGGCACCCCGACGGCAAGGAGGACACCGCGTGACCACCACGGCAGGGGAGCAGCGCAGGCCTGTCGAGGGATGGCTCGCCGGGGTCCGCCGGTCCGTCGGCCACGTGCTCGACCGGCCGCTCACGTCGTACTACCTGCTGCTGAGCGCCTCGACGCTGCTGCTGACCATCGGGCTGATGGAGGTGCTCAGCGCCTCGAGCGTCTACTCCTACCGGATCTTCGGCAACAGCTACCACGTCTTCCTCAAGCAGCTGACCTGGGTGCTGCTGGCGCTGCCCATCGCGTTCGTCGCCTCGCGGCTGCCGCACCGGGTGCTGCGGGTCCTCGCCTGGCCGGCGCTGCTGGCGTCGATGGTGCTGATCTACCTCACCGGCACCTCGCTCGGCTTCGCCGTCAACGGCAACCGCAACTGGCTGGCGCTCGGCCCGGTGACCATCCAGCCCTCCGAGCTGGCCAAGCTGGCGATCATCTTGTGGTGCGCCGACCTGTACGCCCGCAAGGAGAAGGTGCTCGGGCGACTGGAAGCACACCCTGATCCCGATGGTGCCGGTCACCGGCCTGGTCACCGCGCTGGTCGTGCTGCAGGGCGACCTCGGCACCGCGCTGGTGCTGATGGCGATCATCCTCGGCATGCTCTGGGTGGTCGGCGCCCCGGCCCGGCTGTTCGTCGGCTCGCTGGTGACCGTCGGCGTGCTCGCGCTCTACCTCGCCACCACCAGCGCCGAGCGGCTGCAGCGGCTGACCAACTTCGCCGACCCGTTCAAGGACTACCAGGGCGCGGGCTGGCAGCCGGCCCACGGCCTGTTCGCGATGTCGAGCGGCGGGCTGTTCGGCAAGGGCATCTCCGCCAGCCAGCAGAAGTGGGGCGCGCTCCCCGAGGCCCACACCGACTTCATCTTCGCGGTGCTCGGCGAGGAGCTCGGGCTGGTCGGGCACGCTGCTCGTGCTGGCCCTCTTCCTGACCATCGCGTACGCCGGCATCCGGGTCGCGGTGCGCACCAAGGACCCGTTCGTCCGCTACATGTCCGCCGGCATCACGATCTGGCTCACCGCGCAGATGATGATCAACATCGGCATGGTGCTCGCGCTGCTGCCGGTGATCGGGCTGCCGCTGCCCCTGGTCTCCTACGGCGGCTCCGCGCTGCTGCCGTCGCTGGTCGCCCTCGGCCTGCTGGTGTCGTTCGCCCGCTCCGAGCCGGGCGCCAAGGCCGCGCTGCGGGACCGTCGCCGTCGCCGGTCCGCGGGTGTGACCGCCGGCGGCGGACTGACGAGGCGCATGCGATGAGGGTCCTGCTGGCCGGCGGCGGCACGGCGGGGCACACGTCCCCGCTGCTCGCCACCGCCGATGCGCTGCGCCGTCTCGACGCCACCGTCGAGGTCACCGCGCTGGGCACGCCCCGCGGCATCGAGGGACGGGTGGTGCCGGAGGCGGGCTACCCGCTCGAGATGATCCCGCCGGTCCCGCTGCCGCGCCGGCCCAACGCCGACCTGGTGAAGGTGCCGGCCCGGCTCCGGGGTGCCGTGAAGGGTGCGCTCGACGTCGTCGACCGGGTCCGTCCCGACGTGGTGGTCGGCTTCGGCGGCTACGTCTCCGTGCCGGCGTACCTCGCGGCCAGGCGCCGGCACGCTGCCGATCGTGGTGCACGAGGGCAACGCGCTGCCGGGCATCGCGAACAAGCTCGGCGTCGCGGTTCACCCGACACGTGGCGACCAGCTTCCCGGACACCCCGCTGCGGCACGCGGTCGTACGTCGGGCTGCCGATCCGGCGGATGATCTCCACCCTCGACCGGGCGGCGCTGCGCGGCGAGGCCCGTCGCGAGCTCGGGCTCGACCCCGACCGGCCGACCGTGCTGGTCACCGGCGGCTCGCAGGGCGCGCGCCGGCTGAACCAGTCGTTCGCCGCGGCGGCGTCGGCGTTCGTCGCCGCGGGTGTGCAGGTGGTCCACGTCGTCGGTCCGAAGGGCGAGGCGTCGGTGACGCGCGAGGCCGGCGAGCCGCCGTACGTCGTGCTGCCGTACGTCGACCGCATGGACCTCGCCTACGCCGCGGCCGACCTGGTGGTCTGCCGGGCCGGGGCCAACACCGTCACCGAGGTCGCCGCCGTCGGGCTGCCTGCGGTGTTCGTGCCGCTGCCGATCGGCAACGGCGAGCAGGAGCTCAACGCCCGCCCGGTCGTCGACGCCGGCGGCGGGCTGCTGGTGCAGGACGCCGCGCTGACCCCGGAGTGGGTGACCGCGACCGTGCCCGGCGCTGGCGGGCGACCCGGAGCGGCTGGCGGCGATGTCGGCCGCGGCCTCGGGCCTCATCCCGCGCGACGCCGACGAGCAGCTGGCGCGCATCGTGCTGCGCGCGGCGGGAACGGGTCGACGATGAGGGTCCCCGTCCCCGACGAGCTGCTGCCCGCCGACCGGCTCGGCCGGGTGCACTTCGTGGGCATCGGCGGTGCCGGGCTGTCCGGCATCGCTCGGATCATGCTGGCGCGCGGCATCACCGTCAGCGGCAGCGACGCCAAGGAGTCCCGCACCCTCGAGGCGCTGCGTGCGCTCGGGGCGCGCTGCTACGTCGGCCACGCGGCCGACCAGGTCCGCGACGTCGACACCCTCGTGGTCTCCACCGCCGTCCGGGACGACAACCCCGAGGTGGTCGAGGCGGAGCGGCTGGGGCTGCGGCTGCTGCCGCGGTCCGCCGCGCTCGAGTCGGTGATGCGCGGCCGCCAGGTCGTCGCCGTCGCCGGCACGCACGGCAAGACCACCACCACCTCGCTGCTCACGGTCGCGCTGCAGCACTGCGCCGCGGACCCGTCGTTCGCGATCGGCGGCGAGCTCAACGAGTCCGGCTCCAACGCGCACGACGGGCTCGGGCCGGATCTTCGTCGCGGAGGCCGACGAGAGCGACGGCGCCTTCCTGGTCTACTCGCCGTACGGCGCGCTGGTCACCAACGTCGAGGCCGACCACCTCGACAACTACGGCACCGAGGAGGCCTACCACGAGGCCTTCTCGCAGTTCCTCGACCGGATCGACCACAACGGCTTCCTGGTCGCCTGCGTCGACGACGACGGTGCCGCCGACCTCGCCGCGCAGGCGCGCGCGAAGGGCCTCTCCGTGGTCGGGGTCGGCGAGAGCGCGACCGCCGAGCTCCGCGCCGAGGACCTGCGGTTCGACGGGTCCACGTCGAGCTTCATGGTGGTCGACCGCGGCCGCCGGCTCGGCGAGGTCACGCTGCGGATCCCCGGCCGGCACTACGTCCTCGACGCGCTCGCCGCGCTCGCGGCCGGCCTGCGGCTCGGCTTCTCGTTCTCCGACCTGCGCCGCGGGCTCGAGGCGTTCAGCGGCACCCGTCGGCGCATGGAGCTCAAGGGCGAGGTCGGCGGGATCCGGGTCTACGACAGCTACGCCCACCACCCCAACGAGATCGCCGGCGACCTGCAGGCGGCGCGCTCGCTGGCCGGCGAGGGCCGGGTCGTGGTGGCGTTCCAGCCGCACCTGGTCTCGCGCACCAAGATCTTCGGGCCGGCGATGGGCGAGGCGCTCGGGGCCGCCGACGAGGTCGTCGTCATGGACGTCTACGTCGCCCGCGAGGACCCCGAGCCGGGCGTCAACGGCGAGCTGGTCGCCTCGCACGTCCCGCTGCCCCCCGAGCACGTGCACTTCCAGCCGTCCTGGTCGCTGACCCCCGGCGACCTCGTCGACCGGGCCCGCGAGGGCGACGTCGTGCTCACCCTCGGCGCCGGCGACGTGACGCTGGTCGGGCCCGGAGGTGCTCGAGCTGCTCCACGAGCGGACGGAGGCCGGTCGATGAGCCTGTTCACCCGCAACGGCCCCACGGTGGAGCCCGACGACGAGCGACGAGAAGACCGTCCGGCTCGCGCGCCGACGGTTCGCGCGTCGGCAGTGGGCCCGCCGCTGGCTCGCGTGGCGGCGGGTCGTCGTCGCCGTCGCTGCTGCTCGCGCTGGTCGCGGCGGCCGGCTGGCTGGTGTTCTTCTCGCCGGTGCTCGCGGTGTCCGGCGTGCAGGTCACCGGGAGCCGGGTGCTGTCCCCGGACGTCGTGCGCCGGGCCGCGTCGGTGCCGCTGGGCACCCCCGTCGCGACCGTCGACCTGGACGCGATCTCGGCCCGCGTCGACCAGCTCCCGGCGGTCAAGAGCGTCGACGTCTCCCGGTCCTGGCCGGACCGGGTCCGCATCGACGTCACCGAGCGGACCGCCGTCGCCGTGGTGCAGGGCGGCCCCGGTGCCCCGCTGCGCGGCGTGGACCGCGAGGGCGTGCTGTTCCGGCAGTTCCCGACCAAGCCCGCACGCCCTGCCGATGCTGCGGATGGGGGACCGGACCGGCACCGAGGCGCTGGCCGAGGCGGCCGCCGTCGCCGGGTCGCTGCCGGTGGGCCTGGCGCGCAAGGTGCGTTACGTCGAGGTGCGCACCGTCGACACGATCTCGCTCGAGCTGCGCAGCGGGAAGCAGGTGCGCTGGGGGAGCGCGGACGACTCCGCCGACAAGGCCCGCGTGCTCGAGCGGCTGCTCGGCGTGAAGGCGTCGTTCTACGACGTCAGCGTCCCGGGTCAGCCGATCATCCGCCGCTGACCCACACGCCCCTCCCGTCGTACGGCCTCCGACATCGGCTCTCGGAGCGTGACCTGGAGGTCACCTCTCGACTCCGTTGTCGGAGGAGTGCGGCGGGTGGCGTACGGCGGCGGTGTGGCGCACGCCTCGTCGAGAAAGTCGAGAATCTCCCGACGCGCCGCGTGTCGTCCGGGATCACCGGAGCCCAGCCCCTACCGTCTTCATCAACGCGAGGTTGACATAACTATAACCCTCTACTTGAGGGTGAGGGTTATCGGGGAGTCAGGCTCGCGTCTTCCCCACCGACATACACCCCGTCTGCCCTCCAGGGGCAGCCAAGCAGCGAGAGGCACCTGCCGTGGCAGCACCGCAGAACTACCTGGCCGTCATCAAGGTCGTGGGTATTGGTGGAGGTGGAGTCAACGCCGTCAACCGGATGATCGAGGTCGGCCTCAAGGGCGTCGAGTTCATCGCCATCAACACCGACGCACAAGCACTCCTGATGAGCGACGCCGACGTCAAGCTCGACATCGGCCGTGAGCTCACCCGCGGACTCGGCGCGGGCGCCAACCCCGATGTCGGCGGCAAGGCCGCCGACGACCACGCCGAGGAGATCGAAGAGGTCATCAAGGGCGCCGACATGGTGTTCGTGACCGCCGGCGAGGGAGGTGGCACCGGCACCGGTGGCGCGCCCGTCGTCGCGCGCATCGCCCGCTCGCTCGGGGCGCTGACCATCGGCGTGGTGACGCGTCCGTTCGCCTTCGAGGGACGACGTCGCGCCAACCAGGCCGAGGAGGGCATCGCCGGCCTCCGCGAGGAGGTCGACACCCTCATCGTGATCCCGAACGACCGGCTGCTGTCGATCAGCGACCGGAACGTCTCCGTGCTCGACGCGTTCAAGCAGGCCGACCAGGTGCTGCTGCAGGGCGTCTCGGGCATCACCGACCTGATCACCACGCCGGGCCTGATCAACCTCGACTTCGCGGACGTGAAGTCGGTGATGTCCAACGCCGGCTCGGCGCTGATGGGCATCGGGTCCGCGCGCGGCGAGGACCGTGCGGTCGCGGCCGCCGAGATGGCGGTCTCCAGCCCGCTCCTCGAGGCCTCGATCGACGGCGCGCACGGCGTGCTGCTCTCCATCGCGGGCGGCTCCGACCTGGGGCTGTTCGAGATCAACGAGGCGGCGGCCCTGGTGTCGCAGGCGGCGCACGAGGAGGCGAACATCATCTTCGGTGCGGTCATCGACGACGCGCTCGGCGACGAGGTGCGGGTGACCGTCATCGCGGCCGGGTTCGACGGCGGCATGCCGAAGCGGCGCGACGGGGTGAACGTGCTCCGACGTGAGCCGGTCGCGCAGCAGAGCCAGGCCGACACGCGAGCAGCCGCCCAGCGGCCCGGCTCGCTGCCGGCGCAGTCGAGCACGCCGCAGCGGCAGGCGGCCCCGGTCGGGTCCGCCCCGGCCGGTCGTCCGTCGGCGGGCTCGCCCGCCGCGCCGACGCGGCAGCCGGAGCCGGCCACCGTCTCGTCCCGGCCGACCTTCGAGCGGTCGACCGAGCAGTCCCGGCCCGCGAGCCAGCCGGCCCGCGCGCCGCGGCCGTCGTACGACGACGACGACCTGGACGTGCCCGACTTCCTGAAGTGACGCACGTGTGAGAGACCATGGCGGCCCGGGTGTCCTTCGACACCCGGGCCGTCGTGCGTGAGGAGGAGGAACGGTTGTTCGCCTACCAGGACACGCTCGGACCGGTGGAGGTCGCGTTCACCGACCGCCACGGCGGGGTCAGCCACGGCCCGTACGCCTCGCTGAACCTGTCCACCGGACGCGGTGACGACGACGCCCACGGCGTGGACGAGAACCTCGAGATCGTGAGCCACGCGTTCGCCCGGGGCCACGAGGACGTCGAGCAGCCGTTGTCGTTGCCCGCCGGCACCCGGCCGCCCCGGCTGGTGCCGATGCACCAGGTGCACGGCGCCGACGTCGCCGTCGTCGACACCGATCTGCTCGACCGTCGCGAGGTGCCGGTCGCCGACGGGCTCGTCACCACGACGCCCGGCGTGATCCTGCTGGTCCGGGTCGCCGACTGCGTGCCGGTGCTGCTGGCCGACCCCGAGGCCGGCGTGGTCGGAGCGGCGCACGCGGGCCGCCCCGGCCTGGTCGCCGGCGTCGTGCCCCGCACCGTCGAGGCGATGCGCGAGCGAGGTGCCACCGCGATCCGGGCCTGGGTCGGCCCGCACGTGTGCGGTCGCTGCTACGAGGTGCCCGAGCAGATGCGCTCCGACGTCGCGGCGGTGGTGCCGGAGTCGTTCGCCGAGACCTCGTGGGGGACCCCGGCGGTCGACATCGGCGCCGGCGTCGTCGCCCAGCTGACCGCACTCGGCGTGGCGAGCGTCGACGCGAGCCGCTGCACCCGGGAGGACGACGACCTCTACTCCTACCGTCGCCAGGGATGCGAGTCCGGCCGGCTCGGCGGCCTGGTGTGGGTGCGCCCGTGAGCGACCGCCGCGCCGCGATCGCCGGCAACCTCGACCAGGTCCGCGACCGCATCGCGAGCGCGTGTGCGCGGTCCGGCCGGTCCGCCGACGAGGTCACGCTGACCGTGGTCACCAAGTTCTTCCCCGCCTCCGACGTACGCCTGCTGGCGGAGCTCGGGGTGCGGCACGTGGGGGAGAACCGCCACCAGGAGGCCGAGGCCAAGGCGGCCGAGTGCGCCGACCTCGACCTGGTGTGGCACTTCATCGGCGGGCTGCAGAGCAACAAGGCCGCCGCCGTGACGGCGTACGCCGCCGTGGTCGAGTCCGTGGACCGCGCGAAGCTCGTCACCGGCCTGTCGCGCGGGGCGCACCAGCACGACCGGGTGCTCGACGTGCTCGTCCAGGTCAGCCTGGACCCCGAGGACGCGGGTGGCGGCCGGGCCGGCGCCGCGCCGGACGCGGTTCCCGGGCTCGCCGAGCGGGTGGCGCAGGCGGAGGGGCTGCGGCTGCGCGGGGTGATGGCGGTGGCGCCGCTCGACCAGGATCCCGTGCCTGCGTTCGCGAAGCTCGCCGCAGTGGCGGAGCAGGTACGCCGTGTCGACCCCGCCGCGACGTGGGTCTCGGCGGGCATGAGCAACGACCTCGAGGCCGCCGTCGAATCGGGCGCGACACACGTGCGGATAGGCAGTGCGGTGCTCGGTGGGAGACCTCCCAGACGGTAGGGTCGAGCACGCAGCAGCGCGCCCCAGCAGGGGGCTCGCAGAGGTATCGGAAGGCAAGAGTCATGGGCAGCGCGATGCGCAAGATGGGTGTCTACCTTGGCCTGCTGGAGGACACCGACCGCTACGACGACGAGTACTACGAGGGCTACGACGAGAGCGCCGACCAGACGCCCCGCGCGCGTGCGGAGGAGCCGGCCCGACCGGCCCCGGTCGCGAACATCTCCGAGCGTCGTCGCCCGCAGGCCGCCGCGCCGGCCCCGCAGCAGTCGATGGTCGCCGAGCTCTCCCGGATCACGACGCTGCACCCCCGCACGTACAACGAGGCGCGCACCATCGGCGAGAACTTCCGCGAGGGCGTCCCGGTGATCATGAACCTCGGCGAGATGGACGACGCCGACGCCAAGCGGCTCGTCGACTTCGCCGCCGGCCTGGTCTTCGGTGTCCGCGGCACCATCGAGCGGGTCACCAACAAGGTCTTCCTGCTCTCCCCGCCGAACGTCTCGGTCGCCGCCGAGGACAAGCAGCGGATCGCCGAGCACGGCGCGTTCTTCAACCAGAGCTGACGCGCACCGATTGGGCACGAACCGCAACGCCGACCCCCTCGAAGTTGCGGTTTGGCCACAAACCGCAATGCCGGGCGGCGCTCCGCTCGCCTTGCCCCCCGCTGGCTAGACTCCGCCCGTGGGCCCTGTCGCATTCACTCTCTGGTTCCTGCTCGGCATCTTCCTCGGGTTGATGCTCGTGCGGCTCGTCGTCGACTGGGTCCAGGTGTTCGCGCGGTCGTGGACCCCGCGGGGGCCGGTGCTGTTCGTGCTCGAGATCGTCTACACGATCACCGACCCGCCGATCGTGTTCGTCCGCCGGTTCGTGCCGCCGCTTCGCCTCGGCGCGGTCGCCCTCGACACCAGCTTCCTGATCGTGCTGGTCGCGGTGTACCTGCTGCGGGCCGTGCTGGCCCGCGTCCCCATCTGAGCGGACGGACCGTCGCCGGAAGGCACCACTCCGCCACGCGGGGGACTCCGGCGGAGTACGGTGATCCTCGTCGGCGAGCCCCTCTGACGGCTCGCACGCAACCCGACACACACGACGTACGCGAGAGACAAGGTGGGGTCATGCCGCTGACGCCTGAGGACGTGAGCAACAAGCGTTTTACGCCGGTGCGCCTGCGTGAGGGCTACGACATGGGCGAGGTCGACCAGTTCCTCGACGAGGTCGAGTCCGAGCTGTCGCGGCTCACCCGGGAGAACGAGGAGCTCCGGGGCAAGCTGTCCACGGCGCAGCACGGCGGCGCGACGCCGCCCGAGCCCGTGACGGAGAGCCTGCCGACGGAGCCGGAGGAGGCCGCCGCCGAGCCGGAGCCCGAGCCGACGCCCGAGCCCGAGCCGACCCGCCGGAGCCGACCCCGGCGCCCGCTGCTCCCACCGAGACGATCAAGGTGACCACGGCGGCCGAGGCCTCGACCGCGGCCACCCGGCTGCTCGAGCTCGCCACCCGCAACGCCGACGAGCTCGTCGGCGAGGCCCGCGAGGAGGCCGAGCAGATCGTCACCGAGGCCCGCACCTCCTCGGAGCGGCTCGAGGCCGAGAGCAAGGAGCGCGCCGAGCGGCTCGAGTCGGATGCCCGCACCCGCTCGCAGATGCTCGACTCGGAGACCGAGGAGCGTCGCCAGCAGCTCTTCGGCGACCTGGAGCGCGACCGCGAGAGGCTCAACGGCGAGGTCGAGAACCTGCGGTCGTTCGAGCGCGAGTACCGCTCCCGGCTCAAGTCGTACTTCGAGCAGCAGCTCGCCGCGCTCGACGGCAGCGTCGAGGGCGGCAGCCCCGGCGACGACGAGCACGCGCCGAAGCGGCTGCGCTCGCTGCTCGCCGAGGACGACGAGCACTCCCACAACGGCTGACCGCGACGGGACGGCCCGGGCCACCAGGCCCCGGGCCGACCCGTCGTCGTCGTCAGACCCGGGCGACCGAGAAGGCCAGCCCCAGCCCCTCGTCGCGCACGGGGGCCGCGTCGGTCGCGAGCCCCTCGGCCATCTCCGTCGCCAGCACCTCGTCGGCCACCAGGGCGGTGTGCTCGCGCAGCGCCTCGGCGGTCTCACCGTCGGCCTGCCAGCGCAGCACGATCCGGTCGCTGACCTCGAAGCCGGCGTTCTTGCGGGCCTCCTGCACCAGCCGCACCACCTCGCGCGCCACGCCCGCGCGGACCAGGGCCGGGGTCAGCTCGAGGTCGAGGGCCACGGTCTCGCCCTGCTCGTTGACCACCGACCAGCCCTCGCGGGGTCGCTCGGAGACGATCACCTCGTCGGGGAGCACCTCGACGTCCTCGCCGTCGACCTGCACCACGGCGCGGCCGTCGTCGCCGCAGCGCGTCGGCGAGCCCGGCCGCGTCGCCCGCCGCGATCGCCGCGGCCACCACCGGGGTCTGCTTCCCGAACCGCTTGCCGAGCGCGCGGAAGTTGCCCTTGGCGGAGAAGTCGACCAGGTCGGCGCCGGCGGCGGACAGCGGCTCGAGCAGCCCGACGTTGAGCTCGTCGGCCACCTCGCGCCGCAGCTCCTCGTCGAGGCGTGACCAGGCCGCGGACCCGACCAGCGCGCGGCTCAGCGGCTGCCGGGTGCGCACCTTCGCGTCGGCGCGCGCCGCCCGCCCCAGCTCCACGAGCCGCCGGGCCAGCGACATCTGGCCGCGCAGGTCGTCGTCCACGAGGCTGCCGTCGACGCGCGGCCAGGACGCCAGGTGCACCGACTCCGGCAGCTGCGTCGAGGTCGCGCGGAAGACGTCCTGCCACACCCGCTCGGTGATGAACGGCGTGATCGGCGCCATCAGCAGCGTCACGACGTACAGGCACTCGTGCAGCGTGGCCAGCGCCGCCGGGTCGCCGGCCCAGAACCGGCGACGCGAGCGGCGGACGTACCAGTTGGACAGGTCGTCGACGTACGCCGCGAGCAGCGAGCCGGCCCGCTGGGTGTCGAACGACTCCAGGGCCGCCGTCACCTCGGTCGTGAGCCGGTGCGCCTCGGAGAGCGCCCACCGGTCGAGCACCGGACGGTCGGCGAGCTCGGGCGCCGGGTCGCCCGGTGACCACGTCGACGTGCCGGCGTACAGCACCTGGAACGCGACGGTGTTCCAGTAGGTCAGCAGCACCTTGCGGACCGTCTCCTGGATGCTGGCGTGCCCGACGCGCCGGGACGCCCACGGCGAGCCGGACGCGGCCATGAACCAGCGCACCGCGTCGGCGCCGTGCTGGTCCATCAGCGGCATCGGCTCCAGGATGTTGCCGAGGTGCTTGGACATCTTGCGGCCGTCCTCGGCCAGGATGTGGCCCAGGACAAGCACGTCGCGGTACGACGACTCGTCGAAGACCGTCGTGCCGATCGCCATCAGCGTGTAGAACCAGCCACGGGTCTGGTCGATCGCCTCGCAGATGAAGTCGGCGGGGTAGGCCTGCTCGAACGCCTCGACCGACCCGGGCACGTGGGGGTAGCCCCACTGCGCGAACGGCATCGAGCCGCTGTCGAACCAGGCGTCGATCACCTCCGGCACCCGCTGCGCCTCGGTGCCGCACTCGGGGCAGTCGAGCACGACCGCGTCGACGTACGGCCGGTGCGGGTCGAGCCCCGACTGGTCGGTGCCGCTCAGCTCGGAGAGCTCGGCGAGCGAGCCGACCCAGGTCTGGTGGCCCTCGACGCAGCGCCACACCGGCAGCGGCGTCCCCCAGTAGCGGCTGCGCGACAGCGCCCAGTCGATGTTGTTGGTGAGCCAGTCGCCGTAGCGGCCCCACTTGATGGTGTCGGGGTGCCACGCGGTCTTCTCGTTCTCCCGCAGCAGCGCGTCCTTGACCTGCGTGGTGCGGATGTACCACGACGGCTGGGCGTAGTACATCAACGGCGTGTGGCAGCGCCAGCAGTGCGGGTAGCTGTGCTCGTAGGCGAGGTGGCGGAAGAGCAGCCCCCGTCCCTGCAGGTCCGCGACCAGGTCGGCGTCGGCGTGCTTGAAGAACTGCCCGCCGACGAGCGGCACGTCCTCGCCGAACGTGCCGTCGGGGCGCACCGGCACCACGACCGGCAGGCCGTAGGCGCGCGCGACCGCCATGTCGTCCTCGCCGAACGCGGGGGACTGGTGCACCAGGCCGGTGCCGTCCTCGGTGGTGACGTAGTCGGCGAGCACCACCAGGTGCGGCGCGGTGCCGGCCGCCTCGGTGGGCGGGAACTCCACGAGCTCGAAGGGGCGCTGGTAGGTCCAGCCCTCCATGTCGTGGCCGGTCACCGTCTCCTGCACCGTCCAGCCCTCGCCGAGCACCGTGCCGAACAGCGGCTCGGCCACCACCAGCGTCTCGTCGCCGTCGGTGGCGACGACGTAGTCGACGTCCGACCGGGCCGCCACGGCGGTGTTCGACACCAGCGTCCACGGGGTGGTGGTCCACACGAGCAGCGCGGCGCGGCCGGCGTACGGACCGGAGGTGAGCGGGAACCGGACGTACACGCTCGGGTCGGTGACCGTCTCGTAGCCCTGGGCCAGCTCGTGGTCGGAGAGCCCGGTGCCGCAGCGCGGGCAGTACGGCGCGACGCGGTAGTCCTCGACCAGCAGCCCCTTGCCGTGGATCTGCTTGAGGGCCCACCACACCGACTCGACGTAGGAGGGGTCCATGGTGCGGTAGGCCTCGGTCAGGTCGACCCAGTAGCCCATCCGCTCGGTCATCTCCTCGAAGGCGTCCACGTGGCGCAGCACGGACTCGCGGCAGCGCGCGTTGAACTCCGCGACGCCGTACTCCTCGATGTCCTGCTTGCCGGAGAAGCCGAGCTCCTTCTCCACGGCGAGCTCCACGGGCAGGCCGTGGCAGTCCCAGCCGGCCTTCCGCTCGACGTGGTAGCCCTGCATGGTCTTGAAGCGGGGGAAGACGTCCTTGAACACGCGGGCCTCGACGTGGTGGGTGCCCGGTCGGCCGTTGGCGGTGGGCGGGCCCTCGAAGAAGGTCCAGCGCGGCCGGTCGCCGGCCAGCGCCAGGGAGGCCTCGAACGTCGTGCTCTCGCGCCACAGCTCGAGCACCTCGTGCTCGAGGGCGGGGAGGTCCACCTGCGGGGGGACGGGTCGGTAGCTGCTCACGTGGGTTCCTTCGGCCTCGGCTGTGTCCGTGCGGGGCTGAAGGGACGAGGCCGGGCCGGCGTCCGCCGGTCCGCTCCCGCGGTACCACCCTCCTTGACGGTCCGGTGGTGCTGGGCCGTCCACTCGTGCTGCACCGCTGCCGGTTCTACCCGTCGACCCCGAGAGGTCCACGCTCTTCCGGCGGCTCAGGGTGATCTTCGCTCCGGACAACACCCCCGGGCTCACACCGTCCCCGGGTCGCTGCCGGCTGTTCTCGGAGCTACTCGTCCCGTCGACGCCGTGCGGTGCTGCCAGTCTGCCAGAGGAGTCCAGCCCGGATCATCCGGGTTTCGTCCGGTCGCGAGGGCAGCGACCGCGAAAGTTACCGATTCGTGGGCGAGGTTGGTTGTCTGCCGTCGGGGTGCGGCATATCCTCACCGCACCGTGTGGCGGCCTGTGGTCGACCACACGTTGACATGTGTTGACGGGGCTCGTGTCGACGAGCTGACAGAGGGGGTCGCGGGCCATGGCACGCACCACAGCACGCGACCTGGCCGGTCGTGCGGTTGCCGCGGCGAAGCGCGCGACCCGCACCACGACCACCGCCAGCGCGACCGGGGCGAAGAAGACGTCGGCCGCGGCGACCGCGACGAAGAAGACGGCCTCCAGGAAGACGACGGCCACGAAGGCCGCTGCGAAGAAGACGCCCGCCAAGAAGACGCCCGCCAAGAAGACGGTCGCCAAGAAGGCGCCCGCGAAGCAGACGGTGGCCAAGAAGACGCCCGCGACGAAGTCCCCGGCGAAGAAGGTGCCCGCGAAGAAGGCGCCCGCGAAGGCCGCCACCAAGAAGACCACGGCCACGAAGACGCCCACGAAGAAGGTGCCCGCGAAGAAGGCGCCGGCCACGAAGGCGCCCGCGAAGCAGACCACGGCCACGAAGGCACCCGCCACGAAGACGGTTGCCAAGAAGGCGCCGGCCACGAAGGCGTCGACCACCACCTCGGTCGCCCCGAAGTCCCCGGCGAAGAAGACCACCGCGAAGAAGGCACCCGTGAAGGCACCCACGAAGGGCCCCGGCAAGCTGGCGGTCAAGGCCGACGAGAAGCCGTGGACGAAGGCGGAGCTCGACGAGGTGCGGGGCGAGCTCAACGCCGACCGGGACCGGCTGCGCTCCGAGCTCAACCTCGCCGAGCACGAGGTCCACGACCTGATGCGCGACGCCGGCGACGGCGCGGGGAACGACCCGGCCGACGTCGGGTCGACCACGTTCGAGCGCGACCACGAGATGAGCCTGGCCAACAACGCCCGCGAGATGCTGGCGCAGACCGAGCGGGCCCTGCAGCGCATCGAGGACGGCAGCTACGGCCGCTGCGAGAGCTGCGGGGAGCCCATCGGCAAGATGCGGTTGATGGCGTTCCCGCGTGCCACACTGTGCCTGTCATGCAAGCAGCGCGAGGAACGTCGCTGAACCCCAGCGACCCCACCGACGAACCTGCCGTCGCCGGCGCCCGGACCCGCAGCCTCGTCGTGTTCGCGTCCATCGCGGCCCTCGGCTACGCCGTCGACGTGGTCAGCAAGGTCCTCGCCGTCGCCCGGCTGAGCGACCGGCCGCCGGTGCCCGTGGTCGGCGACCTGCTCCAGCTCTACCTCGCCCGCAACCCCGGCGCCGCGTTCAGCACCGGGACGTCGTACACGCTGGTGCTGACGTTCGTGGCGATCGCCGCTGCCGTGGCGGTGCTGGTGGCCTCCCGTCGGCTCGCCAGCGTCGGCTGGGCGATCGGGCTCGGGTTCCTGATGGCCGGCATCCTCGGCAACCTGACCGACCGGGTGTTCCGCGCGCCGGGGCCGTTGCGCGGCCACGTCGTCGACTTCCTCCAGCTGCCGCACTGGCCGATCTTCAACGTCGCCGACATGTGCATCAACGTCGCGGCCGCCGTCATCATCGTCCAGGCCCTGCGCGGCGTCTCGCTCGACGGGACCCGCTCGCGCCGCGCGGCCGACGACCCGTCGACGTCCTCGTGACACCCGAGGGCCACGAGCAGCGGACCGTCACGGTGCCCGACGGGCTGGCGGGCGAACGCGTCGACGCCGCCATCGCCCGGATGTTCGGCCTGTCGCGCACCCGCGCCGCCGACCTGATCCGGGCCGGCCACGTCAGCGTCGACGGCACGCCGCCCGCCAAGTCCGACCGGGTGGAGCCGGGCGCGATGCTCGACGTGTCGATCCCCGCCGCCGTCGACCCGGTCGCCGTCGTCCCGGAGGTCGTGGAGGGCATCACGATCATCCACGACGACGACGCGCTCGTGGTGGTCGACAAGCCCGTGGGGGTGGCCGTGCACCCGAGCCCCGGCTGGTCCGGGCCCACCGTCGTCGGGCACCTCGCGGCCGCCGGCTTCCGGATCTCCACGAGCGGTGCCGCCGAGCGGCAGGGGATCGTGCAGCGGCTCGACGTCGGCACCTCCGGCGTGATGGTGATCGCGAAGTCCGAGCGCGCCTACTCCGTGCTCAAGAACGCCTTCCGGCACCGCACCGTCGACAAGACCTACCACGCGCTGGTGCAGGGCCACCCCGACCCGCTGCAGGGCACCGTCGACGCCCCGATCGGCCGGCACCCCAAGCACGACTACAAGTTCGCGGTGATGGCCGACGGCAAGGCGAGCATCACCCACTACGAGACGCTCGAGGCGCACCGGTTCGCCAGCCTGCTCGAGGTCCACCTCGAGACCGGTCGCACGCACCAGATCCGGGTGCACATGGCCGCGCTGAAGCACCCCTGCGTCGGCGACCTCACCTACGGCGCCGACCCCACGCTCGCGAGCCGGGTCGGGCTGACCCGGCAGTGGCTGCACGCGGTCCGGCTCGGGTTCGAGCACCCCGACAGCGGGGAGTACGTCGAGTACGAGTCGGCCTACCCCGAGGACCTCCAGCACGCCCTGGACCTGCTCCGCGATGCCGTCGTCTGAGGCCACCCCCGGAGACGGCGGGGTCGTGGTGCGTCCGGCGACGCTCGACGACGCCGACGCGCTGGGCACGCTGTTCCTCGAGGCGCGCGCCGCGGCGTACCCGGCGATCCCGCGGCCGGTGCACCCGCCCGAGGACGTGCACCGGTGGTGGCGGACCCGGCTCGACGCCCCCGGCTGCGAGGTCTGGGTCGCCGAGGAGGACGCGCGTCCCGTCGGGCTGCTGCTGCTCGAGGAGGACTGGGTCCACTCGCTGTACGTCGCCCCCGACCGGACCGGCGAGGGGATCGGCGCGATGCTGCTCGACCTGGCCAAGAGCCGGCGTCCCCGGCACCTGGGGCTGTGGGTGTTCGAGTCGAACCAGGGCGCGCGCCGGTTCTACGCCCGGCACGGGTTCGTGGAGCTGCGCCGCACCGACGGCACCGAGAACGAGGAGCGGGCCCCGGACATCGAGATGGCCTGGCCGGACCCGGCGTCGCTGGCGGGCCTCCGCGGCCGCATCGACGACCTCGACGACCGGCTCGCGGCGCTGCTGGCCCAGCGGGCCGAGACCACCGCGCTGGTGCAGCAGGTCAAGGAGGTGCCCGGGCACGCGGGGCGCGACCTGGCCCGGGAGGACGAGATCGTGCGGCGGATGGCGCGGCTGGCCCCCGCCTTGGGTGAGGACCGGCTGCGCAGGATCATGTCGGTGGTCATCACCGAGAGCCTGGACGCCGCGTCCACGGCCCCGCCGACGCCCGAAGGAGACCGATGAGCACCGCACCCCTGCCCGACGAGGTCCGCGACCTGCTGGCCAAGCCCAACCCCGCCGTGATCACCTCGCTGCGCCCGGACGGCCAGCCGGTGTCGGTGGCCACCTGGTACCTCATGGACGGCGACCGGGTGCTGGTCAACATGGACGAGAGCCGCAAGCGGCTGGCGTACCTCCGCGAGGACCCCCGGGTCTCGCTGACCGCGCTCGACGAGAGCAGCTGGTACACCCACGTGAGCGTCCAGGGACGCGTCGTCGAGCTCGCCGACGACCCCGACCTGGCGGACATCGACCGGCTGTCCACGCACTACAACGGCCGGCCCTACCCGACCCGCGACCGGCGCCGGGTGAGCGCCTGGATCGAGGTCGACAGCTGGCACGGCTGGGGCGCCGCGCGGCAGGACCAGGGGCGGCCAGGACCGTCGGTGGGTCCTGCCACCATCGACCCTGAAGGTCGCGTAGGCTGACTGCTCTTCCCCCAGCAGCACGGCCGCGGCCTCCGCGGTCCTGTTCCGCGCGCCGTCACAGGTCTCACAGAAGGGGCGATCGCCGCCGATGCCAACCGGGTCCGCCGACTCGTTCGTCCACCTCCACGTGCACACCGAGTACTCCATGCTCGACGGTGCCGCGCGCCTCACGGAGATGTTCGACCGCACCGCCGAGCTCGGCATGGGCGCGATCGCGATGACCGACCACGGCAACGTCTTCGGGGCCTTCGACTTCTACTCCAAGGCCACCGCCGCCGGGGTCAAGCCGATCATCGGCATGGAGGCCTACCTCACGCCGAACACCTCCCGGTTCGACCGCAAGCGGGTCCGCTGGAACAACGGCGGCGACGACGACGTCTCCGGCTCGGGCGCGTACACCCACATGACGCTGCTCGCGGAGAACAACCGCGGCATGAACAACCTCTTCCGGCTCTCCTCCCGCTCGTCGATCGAGGGCTTCTTCTACAAGCCGCGCGCCGACCGGGAGCTGCTGGCCGAGCACGCCGAGGGGCTGATCGGCACCACCGGCTGCCCCTCGGGCGAGGTGCAGACCTGGCTGCGCATCGGCGACTACGACAAGGCCCGCGCCGCGGCCGGCGACTTCCAGGACATCTTCGGCCGGGACAGCTTCTTCCTCGAGCTGATGGACCACGGCCTGTCGATCGAGACCCGGGTGCGCGACGGCCTGCTCCGGCTGTCGAAGGACCTCGGCATCCCGCCGATCGCGACCAACGACTCGCACTACACCAACCCCGCCGACGCGCCCGCCCACGAGCACCTGCTCTGCGTCTCCTCGGGCAGCACGATGGCCGACCCGAAGCGGTTCAAGTTCAGCGGCGACAGCTACTACATCAAGTCCCCGGCCGAGATGCGCGAGCTGTGGGGCGAGCGCCACGGCCTCCCCGAGGCCTGCGACAACACGCTGCTGATCGCGGAGCGGTGCGACGTCTCCTTCGACGAGTCCGCCAACTACATGCCGCGCTTCCCGGTGCCGGCGGGCGAGACCGAGGACACCTGGTTCGTCAAGGAGGTCGAGAAGGGGCTGGCCTACCGCTACCCCGACGGCGTCACTCCCGAGGTCCGCAAGCAGGCCGACTTCGAGATCGGCGTCATCACCCAGATGGGCTTCCCGGGCTACTTCCTGGTCGTCGCCGACTTCATCAACTGGGCCAAGGACAACGGCATCCGGGTCGGCCCCGGCCGTGGCTCGGGTGCCGGTTCCATGGCGGCGTACGCCATGCGCATCACCGACCTCGACCCGCTCGCGCACGGCCTGATCTTCGAGCGGTTCCTCAACCCCGACCGCGTCTCGATGCCCGACTTCGACATCGACTTCGACGAGCGCCGGCGCGGTGAGGTGATCCGCTACGTCTCCGACAAGTACGGCGACGACCGGGTCTCGATGATCGTCACCTACGGCACCATCAAGGCGAAGCAGGCCGTCAAGGACTCCTCGCGGATCCTGGGCTACCCGTTCGCGATGGGCGACCGGATCACCAAGGCGATGCCCGCCGCGGTGATGGGCAAGGACGTGCCGCTGCGGGAGATCTTCGACCAGGCGCACGCCCGCTACGGCGAGGGCGGCGAGTTCCGCTCGCTGTACGACGCCGACGCCGACGTCAAGAAGGTCGTCGACACCGCCATCGGCATCGAGGGCCTCAAGCGGCAGTGGGGCGTCCACGCCGCCGGGGTGATCATGTCCAGCGCCCCGCTGCAGGACGTCATCCCGGTGATGAAGCGGGAGCAGGACGGCGCGATCATCACGCAGTTCGACTACCCGACCTGCGAGCGCCTCGGCCTGATCAAGATGGACTTCCTGGGGCTGCGCAACCTCACGATCCTCGACGACGCCCTGGTCAACATCACCAACAACCGCGGCGAGAAGATCGTCCTCGAGGACCTGACCCTCGACGACCCGACGACGTACAAGCTGCTCGCCAAGGGCGACACCCTCGGCGTCTTCCAGCTCGACGGCGGCCCGATGCGGGCGCTGCTGCGCAGCATGCGTCCCGACACCTTCGAGGACATCTCCGCAGTCGGCGCGCTCTACCGCCCCGGCCCGATGGGCGCGGACTCGCACAACAAGTACGCCCGCCGCAAGAACGGCCGCGAGGAGGTGACGCCGATCCACCCGGAGCTGGCCGAGCCGCTCGCCGACATCCTGGGGGAGACCTACGGCCTGATCGTCTACCAGGAGCAGGTCATGGCGATCGCCCAGAAGCTCGCGGGCTACTCGCTGGGCCAGGCGGACATCCTGCGCCGCGCGATGGGCAAGAAGAAGAAGGCCGAGCTGGACAAGCAGTTCGAGGGCTTCTCCGCGGGCATGGTCGAGCGCGGCTACTCCATGAACGCCGTGCAGACGCTGTGGGACATCCTGCTGCCGTTCTCCGACTACGCCTTCAACAAGGCGCACTCGGCGGCGTACGGCCTGGTGTCGTACTGGACCGCCTACCTCAAGGCCAACTACCCGGCCGAGTACATGGCCGCCGTCCTCACGTCCGTCAAGGACGACAAGGACAAGATGGCGATCTACCTCAACGAGTGCCGGCGGATGAAGATCCAGGTGCTGCCGCCGGACGTCAACGAGTCGGAGGCGACGTTCACGCCGGTCGGCGACGACATCCGGTTCGGGCTGTCCGCGATCCGCAACGTCGGCATCAACGTCGTCGACGCCGTGGTAGCCGCGCGGCGCGAGCAGGGCCGGTTCACCGACTTCGCGGACTTCATGGACAAGGTCTCCACCCTGGTGTGCAACAAGCGGGTCGTGGAGTCGCTGATCAAGGCCGGGGCCTTCGACTCGCTGGGCCACCGCCGCCGCGCGCTGGTCACCATCCACGAGACCGCCGTCGACCAGTACGCCGACATCAAGCGCAACGAGGCCATCGGCCAGGACTCGCTGTTCGGAGGGCTGGACGACGACGCCGGCGGCTTCGGGGTCGCGATCGCGGTGCCCGACATCGACGACTGGGACAAGCAGACGCTGCTCGGCCACGAGCGGGAGATGCTCGGTCTCTACGTCTCCGACCACCCGCTGATGGGGCTCGAGCACATCCTGTCCGTCGGCACCGACTGCACCATCGGCCAGCTGCTGCTCGACGAGGAGCGGGCCGACGGCAGCACGGTCACGGTCTCCGGGCTGATCACCTCGGTGCAGCGCAAGATCACCAAGCGCGGCGACGCCTGGGCGATGGTGACCCTGGAGGACCTCGAGGGCGCGGTCGACGTGCTGCTGTTCCCGAGCTCCTACCAGCTGGCCAGCACGCTGCTCAACGAGGACGCCATCGTCACCGTGAAGGGCCGGTTGTCGCGCTCCAAGGACCAGCCGGAGCTGCACGGGCAGGAGGTCAGCGTCCCGGACCTCTCCGACGGGCCCGCGGGACCGGTCGTGGTGTCGATGCCGTCGACCCGGTGCACGATGCCGGTCGTCGAGCAGCTCAAGGAGGTGCTCGGCACCCACCCCGGGGTCACCGAAGTACGGTTGCGCCTGATGACCAAGACGTCCACCACCGTGATGAAGCTCGACGACCGGCTCCGGGTCGCGGCCAGCCCGGCGCTGTTCGCCGACCTCAAGGCACTGCTGGGCCCGAACTGCCTGACCGGCTGATGGCGGCCCGGTCCGCGCGAGCGGCCGTCGGTCGCGACGTGCTGGTCGTGCTCGGTGCGCTGCTGGTGCTCGGGGTGGCCTGCGGCGTGCTCTGGTGGCTGCTGGTCGACCCGGCGGAGTTCACCAAGACCGCTCGCGGCGGCGCGATGGCGGAGAACGACCTGGGCAAGTCGTTCAACGCCGACGCCTGGTTCGTCGTGATCGGAGCGGTGGCCGGCCTGGTCGCCGGTCTGGTGCTCAGTGCGTGGCGGTCCCGCGACCCGCTGCTCACCAGCGGGCTGCTCCTGGTCGGGTCCGTCCTCGCCGCCGGCGTCATGCTGCTGGTCGGCCACCTGCTCGGCCCGGGGAGCACCGAGGCCGCGCTGCGGGCCGCCGCCGTGGGCGACAAGGTGCCCGAGCAGCTGTCGGTCGACACCCCGCTCGCCTGGCTCGGCTGGCCGGTGGGGGTGCTCGCCGGGACGCTCTTCGTGCTCCTCGGGCGGGCCCCCGAGCCCGGCCCGGCAGGAGAGCAGCCCGACGAGGGCACCCGCGAATCCGCCCCCGACGCGCGCCCCGCCCTCTAGGCTGTCCCGCACACGTCATCACGACCGCCGCGTCGCGCGGTGGCACGCTCTCTGGGGGAAAGCATGTCGACGACCGGTCCTGGCCAGCCCGAATACCTCGGATCCGGCGGTCCCACGCCGCCCGACGACCAGCAGCCGCCGCGCCGGGGTGGCCGCCGCGGCGCCCTCGTCGCCGGGGCCGCCGTCGCGGTGGTCGCCGTCGTCGGGGTGGGTGGCTGGGCGGTGGCCCAGCTCTTCGCCGGTGGCAGCGCGCCGGCCTCCGCGGTCCCGGCGACCGCGATCGGCTACGTCAGCCTCGACCTCGACCCGTCGGCGTCGCAGAAGATCGAGGCGGTCAAGATCCTCCGCAAGTTCCCGTCGCTGCGCGACGAGCTGAAGATCAGCAGCCGCGACGACGTGCGCAAGCGGCTGTTCGACGAGATCAAGAAGGAGTCCGACGGGTGCGCGGGCCTGGACTACGACCAGGACGTGAAGCCCTGGATCGGGGAGCGCGTCGCGGTGGCCGCCGTACCCGGCTCGGGGGACCGGGTGTTGCCGCTGATCGCCCTGCAGGTCTCCGACGAGGACGGCGCCCGCACCGGGCTGCGCGCCCTGGAGAAGTGCAGCTCGGGTGAGGACGACCTCGGCTTCGCGTTCTCCGGCGACTACGCGCTGCTCACCGAGAAGCAGGCGGACGCCGACGCGATGGCGAAGTCGGCGGACACCTCGGCGCTCGAGGACGACGCTGACTTCTCCCGCTGGATGGACCGGGCCGGCGACGCCGGCATCGTCACGATGTACGCCTCGAAGGACGCGGTCGACGTCGCGCTGCGTGCGCAGCGGGCCGAGTCGGGGTCGACCGACCGCGGGAGCGAGGCGTTCGCGAAGGCGTTCAAGGACTTCGACGGCGCCGTCGGCGTGGTGCGCTTCCGCGACGGCGCGGTCGAGGCCGAGTTCCAGACCAAGGGTGTGGGCGGCACGGAGGTCGCCGGTGGCGACGGCCCGGACGTCAAGACGCTCCCGGGCACGACGGCCGCGGTGATCTCGCTGGCCCTGAAGGACGGCTGGCTCGACGGCCAGGTCGACCGGGTCAGGAGCATGGTCGGCGAGGAGGAGTTCGACTCGCTGCTGACCCAGGCCGAGCAGCAGACCGGGCTCTCGCTGCCCGATGACGTCGAGACGCTGCTCGGTGACGGGTTGAGCATCTCCTTCGACTCGAGCGCCGACCTGAAGGCGCTGCAGCAGTCGCCGGACCCGTCGACCGTGCCCGCGGGCATCCGCATCAAGGGCGACGCGGACCAGATCACCCGCATCGTCGACCGGCTGAAGAAGGTCGCGGGCCCGCAGGGCCAGCTCGTCAAGGTCAGCAGCAGCGGCGACACCGTGGCCATCGGCACCGACCCGGACTACGTCGACCGGCTGGTCGAGGACGGCAACCTGGGCTCGCAGGTGGCGTTCCAGGACGTCGTGCCCGAGGCCGACCGCTCGAGCGCGGTGCTGTTCGTGAACTTCGACGCCGGCGACGGCTGGGCCACCCAGCTCGCCGACCTGCTGTCCGGGGGCGACCCCGCCGTCAAGGCGGACATCGAGCCGCTGGACGCGCTGGGGGTCAGCGGCTGGGTCGACGACAGCGGCGTCTCGCACTCGCTGGCGCGGCTCACCACCGACTGACGAGTGACTGGTGCCCGCCCGCCGGCGGGCACCGGGCTAGACCGAGCCGCGGCGCCGACAACCGCTCGCCGCGCCTCCTTGTGGCGCTCTCGGCGGCGGCGCTACGCTCCTCGTGAGAATTGCGTATCGCGAAATGAGTTGCACTATGCGCAACAGGCGTCACGAAGCCTTCCTGGCCGACATGCTGACCTCCGCCCGCTTTGAGGTGCTGCCCACCGGCACGATCGAGGACAAGGTCCTCGAGCACCTGCCCGCGGGCCGGACCGTCACCGTCACGGCGTCGCCGGCGAAGGGCATCGAGGCCACCCTGGCGCTCACCGAGCGGCTGGCACGGCAGGGCTACGCCGCGGTCCCGCACCTGGCGGCGCGGATGGTCAGCGGCCGCTCCGAGCTGGCGGAGATCTGCGCCCGGATGCGGCAGGCCGGCGTCGACACGGTGTTCGTGCCGGGTGGCGACCAGGACCCGCCGGCCGGCGACTACACCTCGGCCCTCGACCTGCTCCGCGACCTCGCCGAGCTCGACCACCCCTTTCCGCAGGTCGGCATCACCGGCTACCCCGAGTCCCACCCGACGATCAGCGACGACCTGACCGTGCAGGCGATGTGGGACAAGCGGCACTACGCCAGCCACGTCGTCAGCAACCTGAGCTTCGACCCCGGCGCGATCCGGACCTGGCTGGACCGGGTGCGGGGTCGCGGCGTGATGATGCCGATGCTGCTGGGGATCCCCGGCCCGATCGACCGGGCCAAGCTGCTCGCGATGGCGACGAAGATCGGGGTCGGCGACTCGACGCGCTTCCTGGTCAAGCACAAGGGCACGATGGCCCGGCTGGCGGCCCCGGGCGGCTTCACCGGCGAGCGCTTCCTCGAGCAGTGCGCTCCGGTGCTCGCCCGGCCGGAGGCCCACGTCACCGGCCTGCACGTCTACACGTTCAACCAGGTCGCCGAGACCGAGGCGTGGCGCCGCTCCTACCTGGACAAGCTGATGGCCGTGAGCCGCCGGGGCTGAGGGGGTCTGCATGCGGTTCCGGTCCGTGGCCGACGAGACCGGCCAGGTGTTCGCGGTCACCGGCACGAACACCGTGTCCTTCGGGCTGCTGGCCGAGGAGGCCACCCGGTCAGGCCTGCTCGGCTTCGCGGTCTCGCGGTACGACGCCGCGTCGTCGACCTGGCGGCCGCTCGACGGGTTCAAGGTGTTCGCCTCGATCGTGCCGGACCCGACCCCCGAGCTGCGGGTGAGCTCGTTCGACCACCCCGTCCAGAGCTTCTTCTGGGACGACTTCACCGCCACCCCGGGCACCGTCTACGAGTACGCGTTCCAGCCGGTGAAGGGCCGGCCCGGCGCGCTGGAGTACCCCGGGGCGCCGATGACGCTCTCGGTGCGCACCGAGCCGCTGCGCGGCGAGCGCCACGACGTGTTCTTCAACCGCGGCGTCGCCAGCAGCCAGGCCTACGTCCGCAGGTTCGGGAGCACGCCGATCGACGAGCTGCCGCCGGAGAACCGCGCGCAGGCGCTGGACTGGCTCGCGCGCGACCTCGACGACGCGCTGCTCGACTTCGTCGACGGCTGCGAGACCGGCGACCGGCTGCTCGGCTGCTTCTACGAGTTCGACTACGAGCCGGCCGCGGCCGCGCTGCGGCGTGCCGTCGACCGCGGTGTGGACGTGCGGCTGGTCGTCGACGCGAAGCGCAACGGCTCGACCCACCAGGACGGCACCACCGACCCGGACTTCCCGCGCGAGGAGAACCTCGCGATGCTCGCCCGCGTCGACCTGCCGCTCGACCGGGTCGTGCTCCGCGAGGCCCGCGCCTCGGCGATCTCGCACAACAAGTTCATGGTCCGCGTGCCCGCCGGCCGGCCCGCCACCGAGGTCTGGACGGGGTCCACCAACCTCTCGGAGGGCGGCGTCGCCGGGCAGACCAACGTCGGTCACTGGGTGCGCGACGCCGGCGTCGCGCAGGCGTTCCGGCGCTACTGGGAGCTGCTGGCCACCGACCCGGGTGGCCGGCGCGGCGACGCCCCGGCCGCGGTCCGGACCGCGAACCAGGCGTTCCGGGCCGCGGTGGTCGACCTCTCACCGGTGCCGGCGGACCTGCGCGACGTCGCGGTGGGCACGACGCCGGCCTTCAGCCCCCGGGTCGACGACACGCCTGCTCGCGTCGTACGCGCGGCTGCTGGACGGTGCCGACCGGCAGGCGTGCATCACGCTGGCGTTCGGGGTCGGCGCCGCGATCAAGGACGTGCTCGCGGACAACACCACCCGCGACCAGCTGACCTTCCTGCTGCTGGAGAAGCGCGACGCGCCCGACCCGCGGCACCCGCACGCGTTCGTGCGGCTGAACAGCCGCAACAACGTCTACTCCGCCTGGGGGTCGCGGCTGCGGGACCCGGTCTACCAGTGGGCCGAGGAGCCCGACGCCCGGCTGCTCCGGCTCAACTCGCACGTGGCCTACATCCACTCGAAGTTCCTGCTGGTCGACCCGCTCGGTCCCGACCCGGTCGTGGTCACCGGGTCGGCCAACTTCAGCGAGGCGTCGACGGTGGAGAACGACGAGAACATGATCGTGGTGCGCGGTGACCGGCGGGTGGCCGACATCTACCTCACCGAGTTCAACCGGCTCTTCAACCACTACTACTTCCGCAGCGTCGTCGAGGCGCACCGAGAAGCAGACCTCGCGCCATCCGCGCACCGGGCAGAGCCGGTTCCTCTCCGAGACCGACGCCTGGCAGGCGAAGTACGCCGAGGACACGTTCCGGGCGAAGCGCCTCGACCTGTTCTCCTCGATCAGCGGGTTCAGCCCGCCGCCGGCGACGGCGGCACCGAGCGTCCCGCCCACGCAGGTGCGCACGGCGGGACCCGCGACCTTCGAGGTCTTCCGCGACGCGCGCGGCCGCTACCGCTTCCGGCTCAGGGCCGCCAACGGCCGGGTGATCGCCAGCAGCCAGGCCTACACCACGAAGGCGGCGGCGCTCGCCGGCACCGAGGCGGTCCGCAACGCCGGGGCGGACGCCGCGGTGGTCGACCTCACCGACGGGTGAGCAGCCCCGCGAGGGCGTGCTCGAGCCGCCCGTCCCCGGTGGGTACGACGGTCAGCGGCAGCCCGATCCGGTCGGCCGCCCGTCGTGCGAGGACGCCGAGCTCCTCGTCGTCGGGCCGCTGCGCGAGCCACACCATCCGCGTGTAGTGGGCGAAGTAGTCGTCGCGCAGCTCGGGGTGCCGGTCGAGGCCGAGCTCGGCGACGACGGTGCGCTCGAACGACCGGACCAGGAAGTCGGTGAGCACGTAGGTGCCGGGCTGCTCCTCGAACATGGTGCGCACCCGGTCCGCGCCGGCGTACACGTCGTAGCAGTGCAGCCCGTCGAGTCGGGCGAGACCGCGCCGCTCGCACGACCTCGTCGAGCGCGCCGTAGGTGCCGCAGTCGGCGTAGCCGACCGCGACCGAGCCGTAGCGCTGCGCCAGCTCCCCGGCGAGCCGGTCGACCTGACCCGCGATCCGCTCCGGGTGGTTGTGCAGCAGCGGCGGCAGCGGGAACACGTCGACGGGCCAGCCGCGGCGCTCGACGACCTCGGCGCACGGCTGCGCGATCGCGCCGCACGCGACGAGCGCCACCCGGTCGTGCCGGTCGGGGCGCTCAGCCGGGGAAGGCGAGGAGGTCGACGAACCGGTCGTTGAAGTCGGCGCGGTCGGAGAGCTCGACATACTTCACCTCCTCCAGCAGCCGCAGGGCACCGGCGCGCTCGCGCACGCTCAGCAGGCTCATCTTCGCCCCTTCGCCGGCGACGTTGCCGGCGGACACGATCCGCAGCACCGGGATGCGCGGCACGAGGCCGATCCGGACGGCGGCCGCGGGGGAGAGGTAGCTGCCGAACGAGCCCGCCAGCAGCACCTGCTGCACGTCGCCCTGCTCGAGTCCGAGCTCCTCGAGCAGCAGCGCCCAGCCGGTCGCGATCGCGCCCTTGGCGAACTGCAGCTCGCGGACGTCTCGCTGCGAGAGGTAGACGGTCTCCTCCGGCGGGCTGTCCGGCTCCGGGCGGTGCAGCACGAAGACCCGCTCCTGGCCGATCGCGGTCAGCCGGTCCGCGACGTGCGGCGCCAGCTCGGCGGCCCGCTCGTCGGTGACGAACCGGCCCGTGGCGTCGAGCAGCCGGGCCCGCACCAGCTCGGAGACGGCGTCGACGAGCCCGGAGCCGCACAGCCCCTGCGGCTCGACGTCGCCGATGACCTGCAGCTCCACGCCGCCCTCGACGTCGGCGTCGATGCGGATCACCTCGACGGCGCCGTCGGCGGCGCGCATGCCGCAGCGGATCGCGCCGCCCTCGAACGCCGGCCCGGCGGGCGCCGCCGTGGAGACGACGGTGTCGCCGTCGGAGAGCACGATCTCGCAGTTGGTGCCCACGTCGATGAACAGCCGGACCCGCTTGTCGCGGTCCATGCCGGTCGCGAGCATGCCGGAGACGATGTCGCCGCCGACGTACGCACCGAGGGCGGGGAAGATCGCCGCGCGCGCCCGTGGGTGCAGCGTCAGCCCGAGCTCGGTGGCGAGCACCGGCGGCAGCGTCGCCGTCGACATCACGAACGGTGCGACGCCCAGCGGCTCCGGGTCGATGCCCGAGCACCAGCGCCGTCATCGTGGCGTTGCCGGCGAGCGCGACCTCGTAGACCTCGGCCGGGTCGACGCCGGCCTCGTCGAGCACGTTGCCGGTCAGCTCCGCGAGCGTCTCCTGCGCCAGCGACCGGAGCCGGGGGAGCGCCTCGGGGTCCATCATCGTGGCGCTGATCCGGGTGATGACGTCGCCGCCGAACGGCTGCTGCTTGTTGAGCATCGAGGCCACCGCGGCCGGGGTCCCGGTCGCGGTGTCCAGCAGCGTCGCGACCACGGTCGTGGTGCCGAGGTCGAACGCGATCGCGAACCGCCGGTCGCGGGTGTCGCCCGGCTCGACGTCGACGAGGGTCTCGTCGACGACCACCGCGGTCACCTTGTAGTCGGACTGCCGCAGCACCGACGGCAGCCGGCGCAGGGCGTAGAGGTCCGGGGTCAGCTCGAGGTCGTCGATCGCGTCGTAGAGCCGCTGCAGGTCGGTGCGCTGGTCGGAGAGCGTCGGCTCGGTCAGCTCGACGTAGCGCTTCTGCAGCGCCGGCCGCAGGATGACCTGGCGCCCGACCCCGAGGGTGGCGGCCTTGGGCCGCGTGGTCAGCGGGGGCACGTGGACCGACAGGTCCTGGCTCGCCTGCGCCAGGCAGGCCAGCCGCCAGCCCTTCGCGAGCTGGTCGCCCGTGAAGGAGCGCTCGTCGAGGCGGTGCACGGGCGTGCTGCCCCCGAGCAGCTGGATCTTGCACTTCTTGCAGGTGCCGTGCCCGCCGCAGGTCGAGTCGATCGCGATGCCGTTCCAGCTCGCCGCGTCGAACACGGTCACCCCGGGTGGCACTCGCACCTCACGCCCCGACGGCGAGAACGACAGCTGCACGCGGCCCGAGCCGTCGTGCAGCAGCCCGCCGGGCCCGTCGGGCGGGTTGATCAGTCCCTCACGACGGAGGGCGTCGACCTCGAAGTCCGGAGGCCCGTTGAACGCTTCGTCCATCAGGTGGTGGCGGCCTGCTTCTTCCGGTGTGCCGCGATCCAGCTCATGCCCCAGTCGTCGTGCCCGAGCAGCAGGTCGGCGGCCTTCACCGCGGTCACGATCTGCGGCGTGCGGGTGTCCATGATCGCGCTGGTGAGGCCGGCGGTCATCGCCATCGGCAGGAACGCGGCTCCCAGGGTGTGCCGGTCGGGCATCCCGAACGACACGTTGGACGCGCCGCAGGTCATGTTGAGCCCGTGCACGTCGCGGATGCGGCGCATCGTCTCCAGCGTCGTGTTGACCACCGACGTGTCCGCCCCGATCGGCATGGCCAGCGGGTCGATGACGATGTCCTGCTTGGCGATGCCGTACTCACCGGTGGCGACGTCGACGATGTGCTGCACCAGCTCGAGACGCCGGTCGGCCTCCATCGGGATCTCCTCCGCGTCGTTCGGGAGGGCGATGATCGCGGCGTCGTACTTCTTGACCAGCGGGAGGATCAGCGCCATCCGGTCGTCCTCGGCGGTGATCGAGTTGACCAACGCCCGCCCCTGGTACGCCGCGAGCCCGGCCTCCAGCGCCTCCACCACCGAGGAGTCGATGCAGATCGGCTTGTCGGTGATCGACTGCACCAGCGTGATCGCCTTCGCGAGCAGCTCGGGCTCGTCGGTCATCGGGACGCCCATGTTGACGTCGAGGACGTCGGCGCCGCCCTCGACCTGCGCGATGACGTCGCGCTCGATGGCGGACAGGTCGCCGGCGCGCAGCTGCTCCTGGAAGATGCGGCGACCCGTGGGGTTGATCCGCTCGCCGATCAGGCAGAACCGCCGGTCGTGCCCGATCACGACCTCGGCGGTCGCGGAGCGCAGCGTGGTCTCGAGCCGCTCGGTCATGACGTCGTCGGTCGCGGCTCATGCGGACACCAGGGCCCGCCGCTTGTTGAGCAGGTCCTTGGCGCGCTTCACCGTGGCGGAGGCGTCGGGGGCGTAGCCGTCGGCGCCGACCGCGTCGGCGTACTCCTGGGTGACCGGGGCGCCGCCGACCATCACGATGACGGAGTCGCGCAGGCCGGCCTTCTGGAGCGCGTTGAGGTTGGCCTTGAACATCGGCATCGTCGTGGTGAGGAAGGCCGACATCCCGACGATGTCGGGCTGGTGCTGCTCGATCGCGGCCACGAACTTCTCCGGTGCCACCTGCACGCCGAGGTCGATGACCTCGAAGCCGGCGCCCTCGAGCATGATGTTGACGAGGTTCTTGCCGATGTCGTGCACGTCGCCCTTGACGGTGCCCATCAGGAACTTCCCGATCGTCTGGACGCCTGTCTCGGCGAGCAGCGGTCGCAGCACCTCCATGGCGCCGGCCATCGCGCGGCCGGCGATCAGCATCTCCGGGACGAAGTAGTCGCCGCGCTCGAAGCGGGCGCCCACCTCCTCCAGCGACGGGATGAGGGAGTCGAAGAGCAGCGACTGGGGCTCCATGCCCTGGTCGAGCGCCTGGTGGGTCAGGCTGAGCACCTCGGGCGCGTTGCCGCTCAGCGTCTCGTCGTACATCCGCTGGAGGATCTCTTCAGGGGTCATGCCGCGCCCTCCTTGGTGGGGCTGCCCGCTCGGGTCGCGGGCTGGTGGTCGTTCGGGGTCGTGGTGCGGGTGGGGCGACGGCCGAGCAGGTCCGAGAGCGCCTCGGACTGCTCGACGAGGAGCCGACCGATGTGGTCGACCCGGTCCTGGAGCCGGGCGGTGGGCCCGGAGACGCCGATCGCGCACATCACGCCGTCCTTGCCCTCGACGGGGGCGGCGATCGCGCTCAGCCCCGTCTCGAGCTCGTCGATCGTGGTGGCGTAGCGGGTGCGGCGGATGGTCTCGAGCTCGCAGGCCAGCTGCTCGCGGGTGGCGACGGTGCGCGCGGTGCGCCGCTCGAGGCGGCCGGGGGGCACGGGGAGCACGCCGAAGGCGTAGAGCACCTTGCCCAGCGACGAGCAGTGGGCGGGCACCTCGACCTGGTTCCAGTCGCGGGCGGAGAGCAGGTACGTCGACTCGACCTGGCCGATGTGCACCACGGTGACGCCGCGGGCGATGCCGAGGTGCACGGTCTCGCCGGTCTGCTCGCCGACCGCGACGAGCACCGGGCGGGCGATCCGGGCCACCTGCGGCCAGGGGTCGTGGATGGCGGCGTGCAGCGCGAACAGCGGGCCGGCGACGTACCCGCCGGAGGGGTCGCGCTCGAGCAGCTCGGTGCGCTCGAGCGCGGCCAGCAGCCTCGACGTCGTGGAGCGCGCGAGACCGCTCTCCTCGCTCAGCGCGGTGAAGCTGACGGGGTCGGGGGCGCGCACCACGAGGTCGATCAGCGCGGCTGCGCGGTCGACCGCCTGGGTGCCGGCGGGTGGGGTGCTGCTCATCGGTCCTCTGTTACAGCGGTGTTTCATCATGTGGAACCGACTTCCACATGATGAGGCTAAGATGCCGATCGGCGTCGGTCAAGCACCGCTGCTACGTTCCTGAATGGATGTCGCGCCCGGCCGCGGCTCCACGCCCGTCACGAGCCCTGCACGCCCTCTCGAGGAGGTCGGATGTTCCGCAACACGATGCCGAGGTACGAGATCCTCTCCGAGGACGCGATGGCCAAGCTCGACGCCGGCTGGCGCCGGCTGGTCACCGAGATCGGCGTGGAGTTCGACAGCGAGCGCGCCCTGGCGCTGTTCCGCGAGGCGGGCCAGCGCGTCGAGGAGCAGACGGTCTTCCTCGACCCGGAGTTCGTCCTCGCGCAGGTGGCGAAGGCGCCCCGCGAGTTCGACGTGCAGGCGCGCAACCCGGCCAACAACGTGCACATCGGCGGCGACTCGATGGCGTTCGGCGCCGTCTACGGCCCGCCCTTCGTGCGCGAGGGCGACGTCCGGCGCGACGCGACCATGAACGACTTCGAGCGGTTCGCCAAGCTGGCGCAGAGCTACGCGGTGCTCGACTCCGCCGGCGGCGTGGTCTGCGAGCCCAACGACACGCCGCTCGACTCGCGGCACCTCGACATGACGCTCGCGCTGCAGACGCTGACCGACAAGATCTACATGGGCAACGTGGTCTCCGGCGTCAACGCCCGCGACACCATCGCCATGGGGGAGATCCTGTTCGGCGGCCGGGAGGCCATCGAGCAGACGCCGGTGTCGATCTCGCTGATCAACTGCAACTCGCCGCTGCGCTGGGACGAGCGGATGATCGAGTCGCTGTTCGAGTACACCGAGGCCGCGCAGCCGTGCGTGCTGACGCCGTTCATCCTGATGGGCGCGATGTCGCCGGTGACGATCCCCGCGGCGCTGGTGCAGCAGATCGCCGAGGCGCTCTCCGGCATCGCGCTCGCGCAGCTCATCCGCCCCGGGGCCCCGGTGATCTTCGGGTCGTTCCTGTCCAACATCGACATGCAGTCCGGCTCGCCGACGTTCGGCACCCCCGAGTCGGGCATCGGGCTGCTGTGCACCGGCCAGATCGCGCGCCACTTCGGGCTGCCGTTCCGCTCCGGCGGCGGGCTGACCTCGTCGCAGGTCGCCGACGCGCAGGCCGGCTACGAAGCCCTGATGACGCTGCTGCCGACGTTCCTGGCCGGCGCCAACTGGGTGATGCACTCGGCCGGCTGGCTCGAGGGCGGCCTGGTCGCCGGGTTCGAGAAGTTCATCGTCGACGTCCAGCTGCTGGAGATGCTGCAGGCGGAGTTCACCCCGCTCGAGATCGACGACGACTCGCTGGCCTTCGGGGCGCACGAGGAGGTCGGCCACGGCGGTCACTTCCTCGGCGCGATGCACACCATGGAGCGGTTCCGCACCTGCTTCTACCGGCCGATGCTCTCCTCGTCGGACAACTACGAGCGCTGGGTCCGCAACGGCGGCCTCGACACCAATGCGCGAGCGTCGAAGATCTACCAGGCCAAGCTCGAGGAGTACGTCGCCCCGCCGCTCGACGACGCCGTCCGCCAGGAGCTGCAGGAGTACGTCGTCCGGCGCCGGGCCGAGCTCGGCGACTGACCCGTCGGCTGCCGGATTACCAGGGGACCCTGGTAATCCGGCACACCCCTGCTGTTGCAACGGCAGGGGTGTGCCAGTTCTGTCAGGGATGTCTCGTCGTACGGTGCGAGCTCGGCCTGGTCGCGCGACGGCTGGTCATGCCGTACGTGGACTGCTCATCCGCTCACGAGCCCGACGGGCCATCGCCGACGGTCGCGACAAGTCCGCCCACGTCAGGCGCTCGACGGCGAACCCGGTCGCGCGTCGGAGTGCGTCCTCACGCAGCTTCTCGGCGAAGACCGCGTCGCCGGGCTCCTGGCCCGGCTTGAGCAGCCGGCCGTACTTCACACGACCGTCGAACTCGAACAGCAACCCGAGATCCGGCCACGCCAGGTCGGTGATACCGACCAACCGGCCGTCACGGTCCTTCACGACGTACTGGACCTCAGGTCGTGGCAGCCCCTGGCTCCAGTACAGGAACCGCGCACGGGACTCGCCGATCGACTCGCTGCGCCCGTCCGCGAGACGCAACGCCATGTCGACGGTGCGCCCGCCTCGGTGGTGGCGGGTAGCGAGGTGCAGGTCCTGGAGGCTGGCCGGCGACACCCGGCCGGTGTGCAGAACCCGGTCGGCGAGGACCACGTCCTGCTCGAGACGGTTCTGGGCCAGCGTCTCGACCGTGCTGCGAGTCTCCTTGACCACCGGCACTCCATCGACGAGCTCGAGGTCGTCGTCGGCGACCCGCCCCTCGTGGTGCACCACGTCCCGCTCGACGCTCCCGGCCCGCCCGTCGCGACGGGTCACGTGCACGCGACCGAGGGCGATGCCCCACACGTCGATCCCGGGCCTCATCAAGAGGCTGGTGAGGTGGCTCAGCGCGACGGCCTCCCCATGGGCGTGCGTCACGGCCCGTGCCCGGCGGACGTGTCGCTCGACGTCGTTGGCCTGGGCCCACGTGGGCGTCAAGCAGTAGGCCCCGTTGCGCACTCGCGTCCATGCACCGCTCGCGATGCGGCGACGGATGAACCGGTCGTCGTCACCGACGGCCAGCACGTCCGACCGTGCGATGAAGCCCTGCCGTGCCTCGAGGGCGCCGAAGTAGTCGTCCACCGCGGCAGTCTGTGGTCGGTCCAGGCGCGCCGAGAAGGCATCTCGTCACGCCTGTGGAGGATGAGCCCTGTCGCGCGTCGGTGGACGCACACGGGCCGCGTCGCAGCCAGGAAGCGTGCTGGGCGGCGTACACCCTGACGAAACTGGCACACCCCTGCTGTTGCAACGACAGGGGTGTGCACGTTTACCAGGGGACCCTGGTAATCAGGCAGACCTCGACGGTCAGCGGAACACGACGGTCTTGTGACCGTTGAGCAGGACCCGCGACTCGGCGTGCCAGCGGACGGCGCGGGAGAGCACCTGGCTCTCGACGTCGCGGCCGGCGGCGGCGAGCGCGGCGGCGCCGTAGCCGTGGTCGACCCGCATCACGTCCTGCTCGATGATCGGGCCCTCGTCGAGGTCGGCGGTGACGTAGTGCGCGGTGGCGCCGACGAGCTTCACGCCGCGGTCGAAGGCCTGGTGGTAGGGGCGGGCGCCCTTGAAGCTCGGCAGGAACGAGTGGTGGATGTTGATCGCCTTGCCCGACAGCGCTCGGCAGGTGTCGTCGGAGAGCACCTGCATGTACCTCGCGAGCACCACCAGGTCGACGTCGAGCGAGTCGACGAGCCCGAGCATCGTCGCCTCGGCGTCGGCCTTGGTCTCCGGCGTCACCGGGACGTGGTGGTAGGGCACGTCGTACGACGCGGCGAGAGCCCGGCAGTCGAGGTGGTTCGACACGATGCCGACGACGTCGACGTTCAGCGACTCCTTGCTCCACCGGAACAGCAGGTCGTTGAGGCAGTGGCTGAACTTCGAGACCAGGATCAGCGTCCGGTACGGCGACGCGGCCAGCCACAGCTCCCACGTCATGCCGAACTGCTCGGCGACCGGCGCGAAGGCCGCCCGGAGGGCCGCAAGCCCGGCCTCGCCGCCGGGTGAGCCGTCGACGGCGAACCGCACCCGCATGAAGAACCGGTGCTCGGCCAGGTCGTCGTACTGCTGGCTCTCGAGGATGTTGCCGTGCTGCTCGACCAGCAGCCCGCTGACGGCGTGCACGATGCCGGGACGGTCGGGGCACAGCAGCGTGAGGACGAAGGTCGAGGCGGCCGCTGGGGCGGCGGGTGCGGTCATGGCGACGAGTTGTACTCGGGCCGCGGTGCCGCCGTCAACGTTGCGTCAACCGAGACACGTACTGTGATACGCAACACGGGTGCGCTACCGTCGGCCTATGTCGAACGACGTCGAGGCGGCTCCCGGAGTCCAGTCCGTCGACCGGGCGCTGACCATCCTCTCGCTCCTCGCGCGGCTCGGCGAGGCCGGTGTCACCGAGATCGCCGGCGAGCTCGGGGTCCACAAGAGCACCGCGTTCCGGCTGGTCGCGACGCTGGAGCAGCACGGCATGGTCGAGCAGAACGAGGACCGCGGCAAGTACCGCCTCGGCGTCGGCGTGCTGCGGCTCGCCGGGGCCACGACCGCGCGGCTGGACGTGGTGCAGGAGGCCCGGCCGATCTGCCGGCAGCTGGCCGCCGCGACCGGCGAGACCGTCAACATCGCGGTGCTCTCGGACCGCTCCGCGCTCTACCTCGACCAGGTCGCCGGCCAGTCCGCGCTGCAGTCCCACAACTGGGTCGGCCAGCACATCCCGCTGCACGCCACCTCCAACGGCAAGGTGCTGCTCAGCGAGCTGTCCGCCGACGAGGTCGACAACCGGCTGCCGCGGCTGCCGTCGTACACGGCGGAGACGGTCACCGCACGGGCCCGGCTGCGCCGCGACCTCGCCGAGGTCCGCGAGCAGGGGTACGCCGTCGCGGTCGACGAGCTCGAGATCGGCCTGACCGCCATCGCGGCACCGATCCGCAACGCGCACGGCGACGTGATCGCCTCGCTCAGCGTCTCCGGCCCGACCTTCCGGCTCACCGAGCCCCGGGTGAAGGAGGTCGTGCCGCTGGTCGTGGACGCGGCCGACGAGGTCTCGCGGCGACTTGGTTACGGCACCTCCTAGGTCCTTGACGGCACCGGTCGGACCCGCAATTCTGTTGCGGACAGCACTATGAGTTGCGACATGCGCAACTCATCCCGGACTGATCGGACACCGCAACGTGCCGCAGCTCTACGTCGGGGGACAATGGACCAGTGCTCGCGACGGCGAGCGCCGCGAGATCCGCTGCCCCGCGGACGGGTCGCTGGTGGCCGAGATCGACGAGGCCGGCCCCGAGGACACCCGGGCCGCGATCGGCGCCGCGCGCGACGCCTTCGACGCCGGTGACTGGCCGGGCGGCTCGTCGCTGGAGCGCGGCGCCCTGCTGCACCGCGTCGCCGACCTGCTGACCCGCGACAAGGCCGCGGTCGCCCGCGCCGAGTCGCTCGACACCGGCAAGCGCCTCGTCGAGAGCGAGTACGACGTCGACGACGTGGTCGGCGTGTTCCACCACTACGGCAACGTCGCGGCGCAGGACTCCGGCCGGATGGTCGACACCGGCCAGCCCGACGTGGTCAGCCGCGTGGTGCACGAGCCGGTCGGGGTCTGCGGCCTGATCACGCCGTGGAACTACCCGCTGCTGCAGACGGCCTGGAAGGTCGCGCCCTGCCTGGCCGCCGGTAACACCTTCGTGCTCAAGCCCAGCGAGCTGACCCCGCACACCGCGATCTTGTTGATGGGCCTGCTCGAGGAGGCCGGCGTCCCCGCCGGCGTGGCCAACCTGGTGCTCGGCGCCGGGCCGCAGGCCGGTGCCCCGCTGAGCGAGGACCCCCGCGTCGACCTGGTCTCCTTCACCGGCGGGCTGGAGACCGGCAAGCGGATCATGGCGATCGCCGCCGGCACCGTGAAGAAGGTGGCCCTCGAGCTCGGCGGCAAGAACCCCAACCTCGTGTTCGCCGACGCGGACCGCGAGACGGCGCTGGACTACGCGCTGACCGCCGTGTTCCTGCACTCCGGGCAGGTCTGCTCGGCAGGTGCCCGGCTGGTCGTCGAGGAGTCGATCCACGACGAGTTCGTCGACGAGCTGGTGCGCCGGGCCGAGCGCATCCGGATCGGCGGTCCGTTCGACGCGGACGCCGAGACCGGTCCGCTGATCTCGGCGGCGCACCGCGAGAAGGTCGAGGCGTACGTCGAGCGCGGGCTCACCGAGGGCGCCAAGCTCCGCACCGGCGGCGCCCGGCCGGACGGGATGGACGACGGCTTCTACTACCTGCCGACGATCCTCGACGGCTGCGACAGCTCGATGTCGGTGACCCAGGAGGAGTCCTTCGGTCCGGTGCTCACCGTCGAGACGTTCCGCGACGAGGACGACGCGGTCCGGATCGCCAACGACAGCATCTACGGGCTCGCCGGGGGAGTGTGGACCCAGAACGCCGGCAAGGCCGAGCGGGTCGCGGCCCGGCTGCGGATGGGCACCGTGTGGGTCAACGACTTCCACCCCTACGTCCCGCAGGCCGAGTGGGGCGGCTACAAGCAGTCCGGCATCGGCCGCGAGCTCGGCGCCGCCGGCCTCGACGAGTACCGCGAGACCAAGCACATCTGGCACAACGTGCGTCCCCAGCCGCAGCGCTGGTTCGACGGGAGGTGAGCGCCATGGCCGCGGAGAAGTCCTACGACTTCGTGATCGTCGGTGGCGGCTCGGCCGGCTGCGCGCTGGCCAACCGGCTCAGCGCCGACCCGGGCACGTCGGTGCTGGTGCTCGAGGCGGGCCGCTCGGACTTCCGGATGGACCCGTTCATCCACATGCCGGCGGCGCTGCCCTACCCGATCGGCAACCGGCTCTACGACTGGAAGTACGAGTCGGAGCCGGAGCCCCACATGGACGGCCGCAAGGTCTACCACGCCCGCGGCAAGGTGCTCGGCGGGTCCAGCAGCATCAACGGCATGATCTTCCAGCGGGGCAACCCGATGGACTTCGAGCGGTGGGCCGGCGACAAGGGCATGGAGGCCTGGGACTACGCCCACTGCCTGCCGTACTTCAAGCGCATGGAGACCTGCCTGGCCGGCGCCGACGCATGGCGCGGCGGCAGCGGTCCGCTCGTCATGGAGCGCGGGCCGGCCACCAGCCCGCTGTTCGGCGCCTTCTTCGAGGCCGTGCAGCAGGCCGGCCACCCGCTCACCCCCGACGTCAACGGCTACCGCCAGGAGGGTTTCGCGCCGTTCGACCGCAACGTCCACCGCGGTCGCCGGCTCAGCGCCGCCCGTGCCTACCTCCACCCGGTGCGAGACCGGAAGAACCTCCACGTCGAGACGCTGGCGATGGTCACCGGCCTGGTCCTCGACGGCACCCGGGTCACCGGCGTCGACTACCACCGGCCCGGCCTCGGCGACCGCCGGGCGCGTGCCGGCGAGGTCGTGCTGTGCGGCGGCGCGATCAACTCGCCGCAGCTGCTGCTGCTCTCCGGCATCGGCCCGCGCCAGGACCTCGAGCGGCTCGGCATCCCGGTCGTCACCGACCTGCCCGGGGTCGGCAGCAACCTGCAGGACCACCTCGAGGTCTACATCCAGTACGCCTCCAAGCAGCCGGTCTCCATCGGCCCCTGGCTCAAGCACCGCCACAAGCCGCGCATCGGCGCCGAGTGGCTGTTCCTGCGCAGCGGCGTCGGGTCGTCGAACCACTTCGAGGCCGGCGGGTTCATCCGCAGCAACGACGACGTCGACTACCCGAACCTGATGTTCCACTTCCTGCCGATCGCCATCCGGTACGACGGCTCCCGGCCGGCCTCCGAGCACGGCTACCAGGTGCACATCGGGCCGATGTACTCCGACGTGCGCGGGTCGGTGACGCTGAAGTCACGCGACCCCTACGAGCACCCGGCGCTGCGGTTCAACTACCTGTCGACGGAGAACGACCGGCGCGAGTGGATCGAGATGGTCCGCGCGGCCCGGAACATCCTCAACCAGCCGGCCTTCGCGGTGTTCAACGCCGGGGAGCTCTCGCCGGGCCCGTCGGTGGAGACCGACCAGGAGATCCTGGACTGGGTGGCGAAGGACGCCGAGACGGCGCTCCACCCGTCGTGCACGGCACGCATGGGCGTCGACGACCTGGGCGTGCTCGACCCGGAGTCGATGCGGGTGCACGGCGTCGACGGGCTGCGCGTGGTCGACGCCTCCTCGATGCCGTACATCACCAACGGCAACATCTACGCCCCGGTGATGATGCTCGCCGAGAAGTCGGCCGACCTGATCCTCGGGAACACCCCGCTCCCGCCGTCGAGCGCGCCGTTCTACCGCTACCGCGAGGGCGACCCCCTCGACCCCCCGGCCGACCTCGGCCACTGAGAGACACCCGAGCCTCGAGAAGAGAGGGTTCACGATGACCCAGACCACCACCCCCGCTGAGAAGGCACCTCCGGAGAACCTCAAGCCGGCGATGTCGGTGAAGAACCTCTGGAAGGTGTTCGGCCCCAAGGCCGAGCAGATCATCGGGACCCCCGAGGCCGACCTGGGCCGCGCCGAGATGCTGGAGCGGACCGGCTGCGTCGCCGCGGTCAGGGACGTCTCGTTCGACGTGGCCCCCGGCGAGGTGTTCGTCGTCATGGGGCTCTCCGGTTCCGGCAAGTCGACGCTCGTGCGGTGCCTGACCCGGCTCATCGAGCCGACCGCCGGGGTGGTCGAGATCGGCGACCGCGACGTCGCCGCGATGTCGACCAAGGAGCTGATGGAGGTACGCCGCAACGAGGTCGCGATGGTGTTCCAGCACTTCGGCCTGCTGCCCCACCGCCGCGTGATGGACAACGTGGCCTTCGGCCTGGAGATCCGTGGCGAGGACAAGGAGAAGCGCTACGAGCGCTCGCAGAAGGTCATCGAGCTCGTCGGCCTGAAGGGCTACGAGAACCACTACCCCGACCAGCTGTCGGGCGGCATGCAGCAGCGGGTCGGGCTGGCCCGCGCGCTGGCCGTCGGCCCCAAGCTGCTGCTGTTCGACGAGCCGTTCTCGGCCCTCGACCCGTTGATCCGTCGCGACATGCAGAACGAGGTGATCCGGCTCCAGGAGGACCTCGACACCACGATGGTGTTCATCACCCACGACCTGCAGGAGGCGCTCAAGCTGGGCGACCGCATCCTCATCATGCGGGACGGCGAGGTGGTCCAGATCGGCCGTCCCGACGAGGTCATCGGGTCGCCGGCCGACGCCTACATCCGGGACTTCGTCCAGGAGGTGCCGCGCTCCCACGTCCTCACGCTGCGCTGGGTGATGCGGCCGCCGCGTCCCGACGACAACCTGGACGGTCCCGAGATGGACGTCGACACGGTGGTGCAGAGCGCGGCCCGTGCCGCCCTCGACTCGGACCACCCGGTCCGCGTGACGGAGAACGGCGAGCTGGTCGGGCTGGTCGACGACGAGGCCATCCTGAGGGTCGTGGTGGCCGAGGAGGAGCTCCCGGGGCAGGGTCAGTCATGACCGCCGTCGTCGAGCGGGAGGACGCCCAGGCGACGGCCGAGAGCCCGCCGCCACCGCCTCGCCGCGGTCAGGGCTTCCGGCGCGGCTGGATGGTGCTGGGGGTCCTGGCGGCGTGGACGGTCTGCGCGATCGTCTTCCAGGGCAAGGCGAACCTGGTCATCGGGGGCGCCGACCAGGTGGGCGTCCAGAACTGGCTCGCCGACCGCGCGAACGACGTCGTGCTCTCGTCGGGCAACGTCGTCGTCTCCTTCACGCACTGGATCGCCGACGTGCTCGGCGCCATCATCGAGTGGCTCCAGTTCATGATCAGCACCCCGGCGTTCCCCAGCCCCTACCCGCACATCGGGTTCCTCGGTGTCCTGGCCATCGCGTGGTACGTCACCGCGGTGGTCGCCGGCTGGCGGATGTCGATCCTGACCGGCGTGTGCTTCGCGCTGTTCTCGCTGCTCGGCTTCTACCGCGACAGCATGGACCTGCTGATCGTCACGCTGCTGGCGGTCTTCTTCTCCGTCGCGATCGGGCTGCCGCTGGCGGTCTGGATGGCACACAGCAGCCGCGCCCGGTCGATCATCACTCCGATCCTCGACGTGATGCAGACGCTGCCGTCGTTCACCTACCTGCTGCCGCTGATGCTGCTGTTCGGCATCGGGGCGCCGGCCGCCGTGGTCTGCACGCTCATCTACTCGCTGCCGCCGGTGATGCGCATCTCGGCGCACGGCCTGCAGAACCTCTCCGCGACCGCCCTCGAGGCCACCGACTCGATGGGGCAGACACCGTGGCAGCGGCTGAGCAAGGTCGAGCTGCCGATGGCCAAGCGCACCATCATCGTCGGCATCAACCAGACCACGATGGCGGCACTGTCGATGGCGACGATCGCGGCCTTCATCAACGGTCCCGGCCTCGGCCAGCCGGTCGTCCGCGCCCTCAACGCGCTGCGCGTCGGTGACGCCTTCGTGCCCGGCATCTGCATCGTGCTGATGGCGATCATGCTCGACCGGGTCACCACCGCGGCGAGCGAGCACGGCGAGAAGCTCGCCCGTGGGCAGTCGCGCGAGACGGCCGCTCGGCGCAACCTGTTCCTCGTGGCGGGGGCGGGCGTCACCATCGTGTGCGTCTACCTCTCGCGGCACTACGTCTTCGCCGCGAAGCCGTGGGAGTCCGACCTCGGCGACCGGATCTCCAGCGGGGTGCAGAGCGCCATCGACTGGATCTCCACGAACTGGCGCCGGGTTCACCACCGCCATCTCCGACGGCTTCACCAGCGCGATCATCAACAAGCTCGCAGTACGTCCTGGCCGGGACGCCCTGGTTCGTCACGGCGCTCGCGATCCTGCTGATCGCGGTCATCCTGGGTGGCTGGCGCGCCGGGGTCACCGCGGTGATCTGCCTCTCCGCGCTCCGCTGGCTCGAGCTGTGGAACAACGCGATGATCACGCTGACCGCGACGATCGTCGCCACCATCTTCGTGATGATCCTGGCGGCGGTCGTCGGGGTCTGGATGGGCCGGAGCAAGGGGGTCGACCGCGATCATCAGACCGGTGCTCGACGCCGGCCAGACGCTGCCGCCGTTCGTCTACCTCATCCCGGTGCTGGCGCTGTTCGGCGCCACCCGGTTCACCGCGATCGTGGCTGCGGTGGCGTACGCCGCGCCCGCCGCGATCAAGATCGTCGCGGACGGCATCAAGGCGGTCTCCGCCGCCACCGTCGAGGCGGCCGAGTCGGCCGGGGCGATCACGATCCAGATCATCACCAAGGTGCAGATCCCGATGGCCCGCTCGGCGTTCACCGTCGCGGCCAACCAGGGACTGCTCTACGTGCTGTCCATGGTGGTCATCGGCGGCCTGGTCGGTGCGGGCGCGCTCGGCTACGACGTCGTGGCCGGCTTCAAGCAGCTCGACACCCGGGGCCGCGGGCTCGCGGCCGGCTTCTCGATCGTGCTGCTCGGCGTCATGCTGGACCGGATCTCGGCGCACGCGGCCCGCCGCGGAGAGGGGCGGTCCTGATGAAGCTCACGACCAGGCTCCTGCTGCCGCTCGTCGCGATCGGGCTCGTGATCGCGATCCTGCTGCCCGGCGCGGGCGGCAACATCCCGAAGGCCGCAGGCGGTCAGCGACACCCCCTGCGGCGAGGTGAACATCGCGGTCAACAACTGGGTCGGCTACGAGGCGGACGCGTTCGTCGTCGGGCAGATCGCGCAGAAGAAGCTGGGCTGCATCGTCAACTACGTGTACGTCGACGAGCAGATCTCCTGGCAGGGCTTCGCCAGCGGGCAGGTCGACGCGGTCCTCGAGAACTGGGGCCACCCCGAGCTGATCGACCTCTACGTCAAGAAGCTGCACGTGGCCGAGGACGCCGGGAGCATCGGCATCACCGGTCAGATCGGCTGGTACGTCCCGCCGTGGATGAAGAAGAAGTACCCGGACATCACCAACTGGAGGAACCTCAACAAGTACTCCAAGATGTTCAAGACCTCGGAGTCCGGCGGCAAGGGTCAGCTGCTCGACGGCGACCCCGGCTTCGTCACCAACGACGAGGCCCTGGTCAAGAACCTCAAGCTGGACTACAAGGTGGTCTTCGCCGGGAGCGAGGCAGCGCTGATCCAGGCGTTCCGCGCCGGCGAGGAGCAGAAGAAGCCGGTGATCGGCTACTTCTACTCGCCGCAGTGGTTCCTCTCCGAGGTGCCGCTGGTCAAGGTGCACCTGCCGCGGTACAAGACCGGCTGCGACGCCGACCCCGCGAAGGTCGACTGCGACTACCCGGACTACCCGCTGCACAAGATCGTCAGCACGAACTTCGCGAAGTCCGAACTCGACCGGCTACCGGCTGATCAAGAACTTCTCGTGGTCCGACGACGACCAGAACCTCGTCGCGAAGTACATCACCGAGGACGGCATGTCGCCGGAGGACGCCGCCCAGAAGTGGATCGACGCGAACCCGGACAAGGTGCAGGCCTGGCTGAAGTAGCCGCGGCTCGTTCCGTCCGGAACCGTCGTCGTCTCCCTCGTCGTGCCTGGTTGACAGGCGCGACGGGGGAGACGCATGGTTAAGCCCTGTCTCATATAGCGCACAGAGTTGCGTATTACGCAACGAATCCCGAAGGGAGGCCGTCCATGGCCTCGGTCCCGTCCTCCGCCCGCGTCGTGGTCATCGGCGCCGGCATCGTCGGCAACAGCCTCGTCGAGCACCTCGCCCGGCTCGGCTGGACGGACATCGTCCAGATCGACAAGGGCCCGCTGCCCAACCCGGGCGGCTCGACCGGCCACGCGTCGAACTTCCTGTTCCCCGTCGACCACAGCCGCGAGATCACGGACCTGACCCTCGACTCGATCGAGCAGTACAAGGAGATGGGCGTCTTCACCCAGTGCGGCGGCTTCGAGGTCGCGCGCACCGAGGAGCGCATGGAGGAGCTGCGGCGGCGGATGTCGTCGGCGAAGGCCTGGGGCATCGAGGCCGAGCTGGTCAGCCCCGCGTTCGTGGCCGAGAAGGTGCCGTTCCTCGACCCCGACCAGATCATCGGCGCGTTCTGGACCCCGTCGGTGGGTGTCGTCGACTCGCTGCGCGCCGGCACGATCATGCGCGAGCGCGCGATGGCGTCCGGAGCGCTGACCGTGGTGCCCGACCGTCGAGGTCACCGGCCTCGACGTGGAGGACGGGGCGATCCGGCGGGTCCGCACCAGCGGCGGCGACATCGAGGCCGAGACGGTCGTCATCGCCTGCGGCGTGTGGAGCCCGAAGATCGGCGACATGGCCGGCATCAGCATCCCGCTGACCCCCGCCGTCCACCAGATGATCAGCGTCGGGCCCTGCCCGCAGCTGAGCGGCACCTCGGGCGAGATCGAGTTCCCGATCGTGCGCGACATGGACACCTTCTGCTACGAGCGGCAGCACGGCGCCGACATGGAGGTCGGCTCCTACGCGCACCGCGCGATCCTGCACGAGCCCGAGGAGATCCCCTCGATCGAGCAGTCGAAGCTGTCGCCGACCGAGATGCCGTTCACCTCCGACGACTTCGACCCGCAGCTCGAGCAGGCCTACGAGCTGATGCCCGAGCTGCTCGGTGCCGACGGCGCGGAGATGCGCTACGCGATCAACGGCCTGCTGTCGCTCACCTGCGACGGCAACCCGATCCTCGGCGAGAGCCTGGTCAGCGGCCTGTGGACCGCCGCCGCGGTCTGGATCAAGGAGGGCCCGGGCGTCGGCCGCGCGGTCGCGGAGTGGATGACCGACGGCCACCCCGAGATCGACGTGCACCACAGCGACATCGCGCGGTTCTACCCCCACCAGATGCGCCGCGAGCACACCCGGCTGCGCACCACCGAGTCGTTCATCAAGACCTACGGCATCGTGCACCCGGCCGAGCAGTACGAGTCGGACCGCGACCAGCGGCTCTCGCCGATGCACGACTCCGAGGCCAAGCTCGGCGCGAGGTTCTTCGAGGCCGTCGGCTGGGAGCGGCCGCAGTGGTACGAGTCCAACGCCGACCTCGTCGAGGAGTACGGCGACGCCGTGATGCCGCGCGAGAACGAGTGGGACTCGCGCTGGTGGAGCCCCATCGTCAACGCCGAGCACCTGCGGATGCGTGAGGCCGCCGGCGTCATCGACCTGACCGCGTTCGCGATCTTCGACATCACCGGACCCGGCGCGCTGGCCGCCGTGCAGCGCACCTGCGTCTCGCAGTGCGACGTCGCGGTCGGCAAGGTGATCTACACCCCGGTGCTCGACGCCGAAGGGCGGCTTCCGCTCCGACCTGACCGTGATGCGGCTCGGCGAGGACCACTTCCGGGTGGTCACCGGCGGCGCCCACGGGATGGCCGACCGCAAGTGGTTCGCCGACCAGCTGCCCGAGGACGGCTCGGCGCAGCTGACCGACCACACCGACGAGATCTCCACCATCGGGCTGTGGGGTCCGCGGGCCCGCGACATCCTCGCCTCGCTCACCGACGACGACGTGTCCGACGACGGCTTCGGCTTCCTCACCTGCCGGGAGATCACGGTCGGCGGCACCACCGTGCTGGCCTCGCGGATCTCCTACGTCGGCGAGCTCGGCTGGGAGCTCTACGTCCCGATGGCGGACGGCGCGGCGCTGTGGGACCGGCTGCTCGAGGCCGGTGCGCCGCACGGTGCGCGGCCCGTCGGGATCGGCGTCTACGCCACCACCGGGCGGATCGAGAAGGGCTACCGCGCGTTCGGCTACGAGCTCGACGGCGAGCGCTCGATCGTCGAGGCGGGCATGCAGCGCCCGAAGGTCAAGCAGGCCGACTTCGTGGGCAAGCAGGCCTACCTCGCACAGCGCGACCAGGCGCCGGCGACCGTGCTCTGCACGCTCACCGTCGACGACCACACGTCGGCCAGCGGCGTGAAGCGCTACATGCTCGGCGGTGAGCCGGTCCTGACCCGCGACGGCGGCACGCTGACCGACGGTCACGGCCACCACCCCTACGTCACCACGGCGGGCTCCGCCCCGTCCCTCGGCAAGCACGTGCTGCTGGCCTACCTGCCGCCCGAGGCGGCCACCGTCGGCAACGAGCTCGCGGTGTCCTACATGGAGGAGCTCTACCCGGTGACCGTCGGCTCCGTCGATGCCACCCCGCTCCTCGACCCGAGCAACGAGAGGATCAAGGGCTGAGTCATGGCGAACGTCCTGGTCTGCATCAAGCGCGTCCCCGACCTCGGGGGCGAGATCAGCCTCACCGCCGACGGCATGGCCGTCGACGACACGTCGCTGGGTCACACGGTCAGCCCGCACGAGGAGTGCGCCGTCGAGCTGGCGATCACCACCGCCAAGGAGACCGACGGGCAGGCCACCGTGCTGACGCTCGGCTCCTCGGACGCCGTCGAGCAGCTGCGCAACGCGTTGGCCCTCGGCTGCACCGGCGCGGTGCTGGTCGAGGCCGACGCCACGTCGTACGGCCCGGCCGACGTCGCGGCGGCGATCGCCGAGGTGGTCCGGGCCCACGAGGCCGCGGGCACGACGTACGACCTGGTGCTGCTGGGCAACGACGCCTCCGACACCGGCGACTTCCAGGTCGGCATCAGGCTGGCCTACCTGCTCGACCGGCCGGTGGTCGCCGGCATCAACACGATCTCCGTCGCCGGTGACCGGGTCGCCGCGCGCGGTTCGGCACCCGACGGCGGCGCCGAGGTGTACGACGTCGCGCTGCCCGCCGTGCTGACGGTGATGGAGGGCGGCGTCGAGCCGAGGTACCCCTCGATCCCCGGCCGCATGAAGGCCAAGAAGGTCGTCGTCGAGGAGGTCGTCCCGACCGGCGCCCCCGCCGGGTCCGGGCGCCGCTCGCTGACGCTGCCGGAGGCGCCGCCCAGCCAGGTGACGCTGCTCGGCTCGGGACCCGAGGCGGCGGCCGCCGTGGTCGACCTCTTCGAGAAGATCGGAGTCACGCGATGACCGCGGTACTGGTGCTGGTGGAAACGGACGACGACGGTGTCACCGAGGTGTCGCGCGAGGCGCTGACCTTCGCACGCGATCTGGGCGAGGTGCACGCGCTGGTCGTCGGCGACGGCCCGGCGGGCCTCGTCGAGCAGCTCGGGGCGTACGGCGTCACCGCGGTGCGCCACGCGGACGGCGAGGCGTTCACGTCCTACGCCGCGCGCCGCGTGGGCCGCCGCCGTCGTGGCGGCCGCCGCCGACGTCTCGGTGGTGACCGCGGCCGGGACCGGTCGCGGCAACGAGGTGCTGGCACACGTCGCGTGCCGGCTCGGCACCGCGATGGCGGCCAACGTCGTCGCGGTCGACGGCACCGACCCGTTGGTCGTGTCGCGCCAGGTGCTCGGCGGCGCGGCCCTCGAGCAGATGCCGCTGACCGACGGGGTCGCGGTCTTCTCGGTCGCCGGCCACGCCTGCGACCCGCGCCCGTCCGACGTGAACACCTCTCCGGAGGTCACGCCGCTCGACGTGGCGGTGACCGAGTCCGACCTGCGGGCACGCGTCGTGCGCACCGAGCCGGGGGAGCCCGACGAGTCAGGCAGCCTCAAGTCGGCGCGCGTCGTGATCGGCGCCGGACGCGGAGCGGGCGGCCCGGACGGGTTCAAGGACCTGATCGAGCTCACCGACCTCCTGGACGGCGCGCTCGGCGTCTCGCGGGTGGTCACCAGCCTGGGCTGGCGGCCGCACCACGAGCAGGTCGGCCAGACCGGCAGCCGGGTCTCCCCGGACCTCTACGTCGCCTGCGGCATCAGCGGCGCCATCCAGCACTGGTCGGGCATGTCGAGCTCGAAGACGATCCTCGCGATCAACAACGACCCCGACGCCCCGATGGTGACCAAGGCGCACTACGCGGTGATCGGGGACCTGCACGAGATCGTGCCGGCCATCAACGAGGAGGTCCGTCGGCGACGCTCTGCCTGACCCGGCAGACTGGTCCCGTGACCCGTCGTGTGGACCTGCTGTGCGTGGCTGCGGCCGTGCTCGTCTTCGCGGTGGTGTTCTTCTACCTCGTGCTGGTCGCCCAGGAGGGCGGCCACCCCACGCTGTGGGCGGTGGCGCTGCTGACGCTGTGCGGAGCCGGCGCGATCTACGCGAGCCGCCGGACGTCGTGGGGGAGGCGCAGCGTGGCCGGGCTGAGCGGGACGGTGCTGATCTTCCTCGGCTACCTCACGCTGTTCTCGGTCGGCATCCCGCTGGTCCTCGCCGCCGCACTCTGCCTCGTCGCCGCGCTCAAGTCGCCGCCACGACCGTGGCAGGACACCGTGTGAGGCCGGCGACCCCGGCGTGACCGCGGCCGAGGCGCCCGAGGTCTCCCGCCGCGACATCGGCCTGCGCTCCGAGCGCGGACCGGTGCTGCTCGCCGTCATGCTCTCGACGGCGCTGGTGGCGCTCGACCAGACGGTGGTCGCGACCGCGGTGCCGTCGATCGTGGCCGACCTCGGCGGGTTCCACCAGTTCCCGTGGCTGTTCTCGGTCTACCTGCTCGCGCAGGCCGCCACCGTGCCCGTGAACGGCAAGCTCGCCGACGTCTTCGGCCGCAAGCCGCTGATGTACTACGGCATCGGCGTCTTCCTGCTCGGGTCGGTGCTCTGCGCGGCGGCGTGGAGCATGCCGGTGCTGATCGCCGCCCGCGCCCTGCAGGGGCTCGGGGCCGGTGCCGTGCAGCCGATCGGGATGACCGTCATCGGCGACATCTACACGCTGCGCGAGCGGGCGAAGGTGCAGGGCTACGTCGCCAGCGTGTGGGGGATCTCGTCGGTGGTCGGCCCGACCATCGGCGGCGCGTTCAGCCAGCTGCTCAGCTGGCGGTTCATCTTCTGGGTCAACATCCCGCTGTGCCTGCTGGCCGCCGTCATGCTGCGCCGCTTCCACGAGCGCGTCGCGCCCCGGGAGCGGCAGCGCGTCGACTACGCCGGCGCCGCGCTGCTGACGCTCGCCACGACCCTCGTGGTCCTCGGGCTGCTCGAGGGCGGCCAGGCGTGGCAGTGGGCGTCGTGGCAGACCGTCGCCGCCTTCGGGTCGGCGCTGCTGCTGCTCGCCGGGTTCGTGCTGGTCGAGAGGCGCGCGCCGCAGCCGGTGCTGCCGCTGTGGGTGTTCACCCGTCGCGCCATGGTCGTCCCGTGCTCGCTCGGCTTCCTCGTCGGTGGCCTGCTGCTCGGGCTGTCGTCGTACGTCCCGACGCTGGGGCAGGAGGTGGTCGGCGCCTCCGCCGTCGTCAGCGGCTTCGCGCTCGCCGCGCTCACCCTCGGCTGGCCGGTAGCGGCGTCGGTCGCCGGCCGGCTCTACCTCAGCATCGGCTTCCGGGCGACCGGGCTGCTCGGGGTCTCGCTGGCGATCGCGGGCGCGGTCGTGCTGGTGGTGAGCCCCACCTCCGAGTCGCTCTGGTACGTCGCAGCGGGCTGCGTGCTGATCGGCCTCGGCATGGGCTGGGTCGCCGCGCCCGCGCTGATCGTCGCGCAGTCCAGCGTGGCGTGGGGGGAGCGCGGGGTCGCGACCGCGACGAACATGTTCGCCCGCGCCGTCGGCTCGGCGGTCGGTGTCGCCATCTTCGGCGCCGTCGTGAACGCCACCGTCGGGCGCACCCCGACACCCGAGCTGCTCGGCCTCGGAGTGCACCGGGTGTTCGTCGGCGTGCTGCTCATCGCAGTGCTGATGGGCCTGCTCGAGCTGTTCATGCCCGTGCGGGCGACATCGCGCGACTGACGCTCGCGTGGTCTCTGCAACCACGCGGGTCGTAGGTTCGGACGCATGGACTACCGCAGCCTTGGACGCACCGGAATGCAGGTCAGCCCGCTCTGTCTCGGAGCCATGATGTTCGGGGCGTGGGGTGAGAAGGACCACGACACGTCGGTCGGGATCATCCACCACGCGCTCGACGCAGGGCATCAACTTCATCGACACCGCCGACGTCTACTCGCAGGGCGAGTCGGAGACGATCGTCGGCAAGGCGCTCGCCGGCGGCCGCCGCGACGACGTCGTCCTGGCGACCAAGTTCCACGGGCAGATGGGGGTCCCCGTCGACGCGCCGATGGGCACCCGCGGCGACCCGAACCAGACGCGGCAACTCCCGCCGGTGGATCGTGCAGGAGGTCGAGAACAGCCTGCGCCGGCTGCAGACCGACTGGATCGACCTCTACCAGGTGCACCGGCCCGACCCGGCCACCGACCTCGAGGAGACGCTCGGCGCCCTGACCGACCTGCAGCGGGCCGGCAAGATCCGCGCGTTCGGCTGCTCGACCTACCCGGCCCACCAGGTCGTCGAGTCGCACTGGATCTCCGAGCGTCGCGGCCTGGGCCGGTTCGTCAGCGAGCAGCCGCCGTACTCCCTGCTGGTGCGGGGCATCGAGGCCGACCTGCTGCCGGTGACCGAGAAGTACGGCATGGGGGTGCTGCCGTGGAGCCCGCTGGCCGGCGGCTGGCTCAGCGGGAAGTACCGCAAGGGCGAGCAGGCGCCGACCTCGCAGCGCGCCGAGCGGATGCCGTCGCGCTTCGACCTGTCGACGCCGGCCAACCAGGCCAAGCTCGAGGCCGCGGACAGCCTCGCGCTGCTCGCCGAGGACGCCGGTCTCTCGCTGATCCACCTGGCGCTGGCGTTCACGCTGGCGCACCCGGCGGTGACCGCGCCGATCATCGGCCCGCGGACGATGGACCACCTGAAGTCGCAGCTCGGGGCGGCCGACGTCACGCTGTCGAGCGACGTGCTCGACCGGATCGACGAGATCGTGCCGCCGGGCACCACGATCTCCGACTTCGACAAGGGCTACGTGCCGCCGAGCCTGCAGGACGCCCGGCTGCGTCGTCGCCGCGCCGACTGACCGACGCGAATCCCCTTGTGGACAAGGGGATTCGACCCTCCCATCAGTTGCGTTTGGACAACGACGGCACCCACCCGCTCGGGCGTGACCCCGACCTCACCGCCCACGACTCGCCCGACGCGAGGTCGTCGATGGAGCACACGCTCGCCGACGTGTTGCGTGCAGCTGACGCTGCCCGATGGCCGCCCCGATCGATGCTGCTCGCCTTGATCGCGTGGGCTGATGTCGCGTTTCCATCCTGAACGCGGCGCCTCCCTGCCTCGCTCCTCCGGCGCCTCGCTGCGTGAGTCCGGACACGACCGCGCGGCGGATCTGGCTGGTCGATTCGGAGCGAAGCGCAGGTCAAGCCGGCGAGAAACCTGTGAATCGCTCCGAACCGGGTGCTCAGCCGGTGGTCCGGTGCGCCGGTGACTACCCGGCGCTGACGAGGATGCAGAACGGGTGCCCGGCGGGGTCCGCGAGGACGTACAGCGGCTCGTCCTCGTCGTCGGAGCGGTCGTGGCGCAGCGTCGCGCCGAGAGACTCGGCGCGCTCCCGGTGCCGCTCCAGGTCCTCGACGGTCGGCACCCGGAAGTCCAGGTGCAGCTGCATGGAGACGTCCTCCGACGGCCACGTGGGTCGCTTCATGTCGGGCTTCTCCTGCACGGCGAGCACACGCCGACCCTGCGCGTCGAGGAGGACCAGCCAGTCGGCGTCGTCCTCGCTGCCGTCGGACGACGGCTCGTCGCCCGGACGGTAGTGCAGCCCCAACAGCTCGCGGTAGAACTCCGCCAGGCCCCGGCAGTCCGGGGCGTCAACTGCCGTGTGCATCAGCACGGGAAAGTCGGGCATGCAGCGTCTCCGTTCGATCGGCAGGACCGCGTCGAACCTACGACGGGACCGTGCAGGATCACTGCGCGTTCCGGGAGATGCCGCTCGGCGTGGACATCCTCGGTGCGGGCTGAAATCCTGCCAGAGGGGCGGACAGTGCCGGGAGGTTCCATGGGCGCCCTGCCACGACCGGACGTTCCTCCGGGTCCGCAGCGGGACCTGGTCGAGGCTCTGCACGCGCTCCACCACCGGGCCGGGTGGCCCAGCCTCCGGCTGCTGGCACGCGAGGCGGGCTGCAGCCACACCACCGTGTCCTCGGTCCTCTCGTCGCGTCGACTGCCGACCTGGGGGATGCTCCAGCTCGTCGTCGAGGCGATGGACGGCGACGTGGCAGAGTTCCGGCCGCTGTGGCTGGCGGCGAGCTCCACGGGGCCGGTCCCGGTGGCGCCGGTCGAGATGCTCGCCGGCCGTGGCGTGGAGCTCACGACCGTGCGTCGTCATCTCGGCCAGGGTGCCGGCGGCCTGCTGCTCGTCCGGGGTGTGGCGGGCATCGGCAAGACCCGGCTCGTGCAGGCGGCGGTCACCTCGTCGGCGCCCGCGACGACCGTCGGCTGGGGGAGCTGCATCCCGCTCGCGACAGACGTGCCGCTGCTGCCCATGGTCGACGTGCTGCGTTCCGTGCACGAGGTCGACGCGGGACAGTGGCTGAAGGAGGCGCTGGCGGAGCGTCCGCCGTACATGGCGCGGTCGCTGGCGCGGCTGCTGCCCGAGCTGGCTCCGTCCTCGAGCCCGGCAGCCGACCCGGACGACGACTGGTCGGGCCACCGCCTCTTCGCGGCGGTCGAGGGGGTGCTGTCGGCGCTCGGCTCGCTGCGCCCGTTCGGGGTGGTCCTGGAGGACCTGCACTGGGCCGACGTGGCGACCCTGGACCTGGTCGAGCACCTGCTGGCCCGTCGCGTCTCCGTCCCGCTGGTCGCCACCTGGCGAACCGAGGACGCTGCCGTTCCCGCAGCCACCACCGCGTGGTGCGCCCGGGTGCGGCGGCTCGAGGCGGTGCACACCCTGTCCTTGGGGGCGCTGACCCGCGAGGAGACAGCCGCGCAGATCGCGATGGTGTCCGCCAGTCGGTCTGCTCCGGCTCTTGTCGACACGATCTACGAGCGCAGCGAGGGGCTGCCGCTGTTCACCGAGCAGCTGGTCGCGGATCCCGACCCGGTGCTCCCCGAGCTGCTCGGTGAGCTCCTCGACCAGCGCCTCGCCCCGCTGGACGAGCCGGAATGGCGGGTCGTCCGTGCGCTCGCGACTGCCGGCCGGCCACTCTCCGAGACGCTGCTGGGCGACGTCACCGGGCTGCCGTCGGCCGCCCTGGCGTCGGCACTTCACGACCTCGACGCGCGCCACCTGCTGCGCACCGGTCGCAGCGACCGGATCGAGCTGCGGCACGCACTGCTGGCGGAGGCTGCCGCGCGCCGGCTGACCGCGCACGAGACCGCCGACGAGCACCGACGTCTCGCGTCCTCCCTCGCCGCCGCCCCCGATCCCGTGGCCGCCGAGGTCGCCGAGCACTGGCAGCGCGCGGGCGACACCGAGGAGGAGCTCGTCTGGCGGATCCGGGCAGCGCAGCAGGCCGCCAGCCGGTTCGCCTTCGTCCAGGCGGCGGCGCAGTGGCGACGAGCCCTCGCCCTCTGGCCGGACGACGTGGAGGCCGTCGGGTCGCCGGCGGTGCGCCGGGTCGACGCGTACCTCGCGGCGCTGGACGCTCTGTGGCTCGCTGACGCCGCTGCCGGGAGGACGGTGGCCGAGGAAGCGTTGCGTGCGCTCGACGACCACACCGGGCGCGATGCCGCGGACACCTACCGCAATGCCGCCGGCTTCATGGAGGAGCCCGACGAGGCGTTGCGGCTGGCCGAGCGCGCCGTGGCGATCTACGAGCAGCTGCCACCCTGCCCGGGGTACGTCAAGGCTCTCGCCACCCAGGCGTACGTGCTCGACTGCGCCGGCCGGGACCGGGAGGCGGCGACGCTGGCGGCCCGGGCGACCGAGGTCAGCGCCGGCCTGGGTGACCCGGCGCTGCACCGGACCCGGCTGGCGGTGCAGGCCTCGCTCGAGCCCCGGCTGGACGTCGCCCTCGCGCAGATCGAGTTGGCGGTCGGCATCGAGCTCCCCGAGCCGGACCTCTTCAGTGACGTGTACGTCGCGACGATCCACACGCACGCGCTCCTCATCACCAACGCCGCGCCGGAGGAGGTCGCCGCCGCCGCGCGACCCGTGCTGCGGACCGCCGCGGGGGAGGAGCACGACACCTGGCCGCTGTCCGCGCTGCGGTGCAACGTCGTGACGGCCTACCGTCGGGCCGGCCAGGTCGGACGCGCCGCGGAGCTCCTCGACCCGAGGACGGAGGCCCCGGTCTCGTTCCTGACCTGGGCCGAGCACAGCGAGCGGGTCCTCCTCGACGCCGTGCGCGGTCGGCACGAGGCGGCCGCGCGTCGGCTCGCGGAGCTGTCCGCGGTTCCGTTCGACACCGGTCTGAGCAACCTGGTCGAGACCACCGAGGCCTTCGCCGAGGCCGAGCTGTGGGGTGGGCGGCCGCAGGCGGCGTACGACCGCGCGGTGGACCTGGTCCGCACCTGCGCCCCGACCGATGCCTCCGGCTGGGTCGCCGGGCTCCTCGTGCTGGTGGCCCGTGCCGCCGCCGACCTCGCGGCGTCCGGTCCCCCGACGACTCGGGAGCAGCTGCTCGGCTCGGTGCTCGCCCTGCGCGACGGGGCGGTCGACGACCCGTTCGAGCCGCTGCCCGCGGACCCGGCACGCGCCGCGCTGGCCTCCGCCTGGACAGCGGAGACCCTGCGGCTGGCCGGTCGCGCCACCGTCGAGACGTGGGTCGCGGCCGCGCGTGGGTGGGACCGGCTCAGCCGCCCGCACGAGGCGGCCTACTGCCGCTGGCGGGCGGCCGAGGTCGCGCTCCGCACCGGGCACGGGAGTGCCGCCCGCACCCTCCTGCAGCGCGCACGGCACGACGCCCGCGAGCACGTCCCGCTGCTCGCCGCGATCGCCGCCACCGGCTGACCGCGCCGCCGTGGTCGGGCGGGCTCACCAGCGGAACGGCAGGGTGCGTCCGTCGGGCAACGACTGGTCGCCCCGTGGCTTGGCGATGCTGGGGTTGTGGACGACGTACCAGAGCGCCGACGCGCTGAGCGTGCTGCTCGCACCCGGTGCGTCGGGAAGGATCCCCGGCGACGACGCCGAAGCGATCGGTGCGGACGTCAGCAGCGACGCGGCGCACGCCAGCCCGGCGACACCGGCGAGACGGGCGCAGCGGCTGCGGACGGTGTGGTGCGGGTGGGTCGTGGTGGCCATGTCAGTTCTCCTCGTGGTGCCGGTCGGCTGACCGGTCACCTCACCGTCCGACCGGTGCGTGCGTGGTTGACGGCACTGGACAGAACTGGCCGCTCCTCTGCAGGCTGGGCACAGAGGCAGACATGCGCGTCAGGCGGACCGCGGGGCTCCTCCTCGCGGCGATGGTGGTTCTGACCGGGTCGACCGGATGCTCGGCCGGCTCGGGTGAGCGCGGCGCCCGTTCGTCCCCGCGCGGCGGCACGCTGTTCTACCTGACCCGCGACGAGGTCCCGGGCCTCGACCCGCAGCGGATGTACGGCGGGCGGGAGCTGTTCAACCTCGACCGGCTGGTGTACCGCGGCCTGGTGACCTACCCGGTGACGTCCGACCCCGCACGCGGCGCGACGCCGGTGCCCGACCTCGCCACCGACACGGGCACCGCCAGCGAGCACAGCAAGACCTGGACGTTCACGCTCAAGCAGGGCGTGCGGTGGCAGGACGGCAAGCCGGTCACCTGCGCCGACCTCGCGTACGGCGTCTCGCGGAGCTTCGCGACCCGCGAGATCATCGGCGGCCCCGGCTACGCGCTGTCCTACCTCGACGTGCCGCGGGACGGCCAGGGGCTGCCGCTCTACGACGGGCCCTACGAGAACCACCACGCGGACGACTTCCGCAGGGCGGTCACCTGCAGCCCCGACGACCGGACCATCACCTACCGGTTCAACCGCCCGTGGCCGGACTTCCCGCTGGCGGTGGCATCGCTGCTGGCCTTCGACCCCTACCGCCGGGACCAGGACCGTGGCGGCAAGTCGCTGAGGTCGGTGTTCTCCACCGGTCCCTACCGGCTGCAGGGCGACTGGTCGGCGCGCAGCGGCGGCACCTTCGTGCGCAACGAGCAGTGGTCGGCCGCGACGGACCAGGTCCGGAAGGCGCTGCCGGCGAGGATCACGTTCCGGCTGGGTCTCGACGCACAGTTCCTCACCGAGCGGCTGGTCGCGGACACGGGCGACGACCGGGCGGCCGTCACCGACTCGCCGGTCGAGCCCTCGCAGTACGCCGAGGTCACGGGCCCGGTGGCCGACCGTGCGCAGGTGACGGGCACGCCGTACGTCCTGTACCTGGTCCTGAACGTCAACCGGCTCACCGACGTACGGGTGAGGCGCGCGCTCGTGCTGGCGGCCGACACCCAGGGCTACCGGACGGCGATCGGCGGCCCCCAGGCGACCGGCCGGGCGTTGTCGCTGGTGAGTCCGGCCGTCCCGGGGTACCGGCCCAACCCGGCGTTCACCGGTCCGCCGCAGGGCGATCGCGTCGCGGCGAGACGGCTGCTGCGCGCGGCGGGCGTCAGGACGCCGTACCCGGTCAACTTCACCTACCCGGGCCACGAGCTCGCCGCCGACAAGGCCGCCTCCGCCCTCAAGGAGGGCTGGGACCGGGCCGGGTTCGAGGTGACGCTCGACCCGTTGGGCCAGGAGTACTTCGACGCGGTCGCCAGCCCCGACGCGCCGGTCGACGTCGCCTGGGGCGCGTGGGGTGCGGACTGGCCGTCGATGTCGACGGTGCTCCCGCCGCTGTTCGACAGCCGCGTGAACCTGACCGCGGAGTCGAACGGGCAGGACCTCGGGAACTACCGCAGCGAGCGCGTCAACCAGCTGGTGGACCGGGCGGCCGCGGTGGACGACCTCGCCGAGCAGGTGCCGATCTACCAGCGGATCGACGCTCGGCTGGGTCGCGACGCCGCCTACATCCCGCTGCTGCTGCGGCGGGCCTGGCTGCTTCACGGGTCGGCGGTGCGGGGGTTCGTGCTGGGCCCCGGCTACGGCGCCCCGGACCTGGGTGCCATCGGCGTCACCGGTGACTGACCGGCAGGAGGCCGTCGTTCCCGACGACGGTTGAGTACGAGAGCGGATGCGGCTCGGACCGTTGCCTCCGGATGCTGGTGGACATGGAACCACCAACGGGAGCCATCATGCTGTCTGCGCACGCTCGCCACGTCTGGGTCACGGCCTGCTGGGTCGGTGCCGTCGCCGCCACCGCCCTGAACGGTGTCGTCGTCGGCTACGGCGCGGTGTGGTTCCAGCTCTTCGGCGAGACGGCTGACAGCGAGGACTACCTCGTGTCGGCCGGCGGCTACGGCGCTGCCGCGGTCGTCCTCGTCCTCGCGGTGCCCGGCATCCTGACCCACCGCGGGCCACGCTGGCTGGCCTGGGCTGCGGGCGCGTCGGCTGCGGTCCTGGGTCTGCTCGCCACCGGTTCGCTCGCAGCGTCCACGCGCGCGGAGCAGTCCGCCTCACCCGTCAGCACCGGCTGGGACGGGATCGGTGCGGTGATGTGGGCGCCGTGGACGTGGGTGCTCGTCGCGCTGGGGATCCAGGGGCTCTACCGCCTCGTGCAGACCAGCCGCCCTGATCACTGACCGCTGCGAAGGGTCAGCACGACCGCCGTCCGTGGGCCGCTTCGCGAGGGGATGAGGGTCAGGTCGGCGGCACCGACCTCCCGAGCCCCCGCATGCGCCCGACCGTGGCGTGGCCACGGACGTGTCGCCGGTCACGACGCCTCCAGCAGGGCGGCGTACCGCGCCAGGTAGAGCGGCCAGCCCTGGTCGCTGTCCACGCCCTCGTGCACGGAGGGCCAGCCGGGGCCGTGCCGGTCGAGGTGCCGGTGCTCGAGCTCCACCCGGGTGTGGTCCGTGCCGTCGGCCATGAACCGAAGCTCGACCTCGCTGGCATGGTCCGGGTCCTCCAGCTGCCAGGTCGGGCCGATGTCCCAGCTGAAGACCAGCCGGTCCGGCGGCTCGAAGGCGAGCACCCTGGCCCACCGGCACTCGCTGCCGTCCGCACCGCGGTCGACGATGTGGCCGCCGACCCGTGGCTCCAGGACCGTCGAGACGATGGGGGAGTCGAGCAGGTTGTGCTCGGGGGGCTTGAACTCACCCAACCGCTCGGTGAACGCCGCGAACGCCCGCTCGGGCGTGCCGGCCACGACCACGTGGTGCCGCACCACTGGTGCCTCGGTCATCGGTCCTCCTCCATCAGCTGCTCGAAGCCGGACAGGGTTCGCTTCCAGAACGTGTCGAGCTGGTCGCGCAACGCCACGACCCCGGCCTCGTCGAGCCGGTAGATCCGCTTGGTGCCCTCGGCGCGGTCGCTCACCAGTCCGACGTTCTTGAGCACCTTGAGGTGCTGCGACACCGCCGGCTGGCTGACCGGCAGCGTCCTGGTCAGCTCGCTCACGGTGCGCTCACCGGCAGCCAGCTCCATCAGGATCGATCGGCGGTTCGGGTCCGCCAGCGTCGTCCAGCCCTCGGCCTCTTCATAAGTCATGACGAATAGAAGTTACGGCTTATGGAACGCGGACGTCAACCGTCGGGTCCACCGTTCTTCGGACCGGCTCAGCGACCGATCGTCGCGACGGTGGCACCGGTGACGCGCACCAGGTCGGCGGGGGCGAGGCCGAGGTCGAGGCCGCGGCGGCCACCGGAGACGTAGACCTCGTCGAAGGCCATCGCGCTCTCGTCCAGCACGGTCGGGTGCGCCCGCTTCTGGCCCACCGGGGAGATGCCGCCGACGACGTACCCGGTGGCGCGCTCGGCGTCGGCGGGGTCGGCCATCGCGGCCTTCTTGCCGCCCACCGCCGCTGCGAGCGCCTTGAGGTCGAGCTGCCCGGCGACCGGCACGATGCCGACCACGAGCCGGCCGTCGACGGACGCGAACAGCGTCTTGAGGACCCGGGCCGGTTCGAGCCCCAGCGCGTCCGCGGCCTCGGTGCCGTACGACGTCGCGCCCGGGTCGTGCGTGTAGACGTGCTCGGTGAACGCGACCCCGGCGCGGGTCAGCGCCACCGTCGCGGGTGTGCCACCGGCGCCCTGCTTCCGCGCCACGGCTCAGAGCTCGATGGGGGAGAACTCGAGCATCGCGCGCCACCGGCCGTCGTCGCGCGCCCACGACCACAGCAGGTCGTCGACGAGCGTCGCGTCGGCGGTGCGGGCCGCGAAGTGCTGGTCGGGTCCGCCCTCGCGGTGCTCGACCGCCCACGACCCGTCGTCGTCGTGGAAGGTCTGGGCGTAGTGCTCACCGTCGCGAGCCAGGTTGAGCCAGTGGTAGCGACCGTCCTGGATGTCGCGCAGCACCTGCGACAGGATCGCCCGGGTGACGTAGGGCAGCTGCGGGCCCGGCCTCGGTCTGCAGCCCGACGTCCAGGGACCGGCGAGGGTCGTACAACGCCCCCAGCTGTACGTCGAGCACAGCCAGCTGGTGCGGCCGTGCGAGGCCCGCCACCTTCCGCAGGTTGCCCATCGGGTCGTCCCACGAGGTGCAGACGTAGGAGCCCTCGTCGGTGCCGTCGACCCGCACCGAGAGGAAGCCGCCCTCGCGCTGCACCGGCACCGCGGTGTTCAGGTCGGCGACGAACCGGGCCACGGCGCTGTCGGCACTGAGGGTGCCTCGCTCGGCGGTGCGCTCGTAGACCGCGAGGGCCTCCTCGAGTCCCTCGGCGCGCTCCGCCGGGAAGACGAAGAAGTCGTAGCTCATGCGGCTCCTCTAGTTGGGGGACCAGCTCGTGCGGGCCACCTCGGTGGCGGGCAGCGACGGGATCGCGCGCATCGCGCGCATCTCCTCCAGCAGCGCGTGCCGCACCATGATCAGCCGGTCGAGCGAGGTCTCGGCCTCCAGCAGCGCCTGCCGCTCCTGCAGCGTCAGCAGGCACGTGGCGGCCAGGCTGTAGGAGAGGTACTCCGGGTCGCGCGGCATGTCGCCGTCGAGCACGTCGCCGCCGCGCATCTCCGACAGCCGGCGCCGGTACTCCTCGAACGTGTCGCGGGCCCGGGAGGCCTCCTGGGAGGCGTCGGTCCCCTTCGAGGTGCGCTCGGACAGCGTCTCCACGTCGCCGACCAGGAAGCTGCCGGAGGTGTCGATGCCCTCGAGCCGCAGCCGCTGCCGGCCGACGACCTCGATGTCGAAGCGGCCGTCCTCGTAGGGCTCCACGGAGGTCATCTGCACCACGCACCCGACCCGGTGCACCGACTGCACCAGCGACAGGTGCGGCTGGCCGACCTCGTACCCCTCGCGGATCGCCACGATCCCGAACAGCCGCATCGACTTGTCGGAGATCGTCAGCAGGTGGTGCACGAGCGCGCGGTAGCGGTCCTCGAAGACGTGCAGCGGCACGCTGACACCCGGGAACATCACCGTGTTCAACGGGAAGAGGGGGAGCTGCTCGCGCACGCAGCCAACATAGGCGATCCGCCCCGGTCTCCCCGCGTGAACCACCGTCCGGAGCGACCCGTGATCCGCCTTAGACTCGACCCCATGATCCGCCGCATCGACCTCAGGGGCGCCGACGTCCCTGACTACCGCGCCGTCGTGCCGCGCGCCGAGTTCGACGTCGAGGCCGCCCTCGACGTCGTGCGCCCGATCTGCGACGCCGTCCGTCATCGCGGCGTCGAGGCGATCACCGAGTTCACGCTCCGGTTCGACCGGGTCGAGCAGCACGACATCGTGGTCCCGCCGTCGGCGACCACCGCGGCCCTCGACGCGCTCGACCCCGACGTCCGCGCCGGCCTCGAGGAGTCGATCCGCCGGCTGCGCGCCACCTGCGAGGCCGAGCGGGAGCAGGACGTGACGACGCAGGTCGTGCCCGGCGGCACCGTCAGCCAGATGATGGTGCCGATCCAGCGGGTCGGCCTCTACGTCCCCGGCGGCATCGCGCCGCTGGTCTCCAGCGTGGTCATGAACGTCGTGCCCGCCCAGGTCGCCGGGGTCGAGTCGATCGCGCTCACCTCGTCCCCGCAGGCCGAGTTCGGCGGGCTGCCGCACCCGACGATCCTCGCGGCGTGCGCGCTGCTCGGCATCGACGAGGTGTACGCCGTCGGCGGCGCCCAGGCGATCGCGATGTTCGCCTACGGCGCCGGCCCGTGCCGCAAGGTCGACCTCGTCACCGGCCCAGGAGCCATCTACACCGTCGCGGCCAAGCGGCTGCTCAAGGGCGTCGTCGGGATCGACTCGGAGGCCGGCCCGACCGAGATCGCGATCCTCGCCGACGACACCGCCGACCCGGCGTTCGTGGCCGCCGACCTGCTCAGCCAGGCCGAGCACGACCCGATGGCCGCGGCCGTGCTGGTCACCCCCTCGCCGTCGCTGGCCGACGACGTCGAGGCCGAGCTCGACAAGCAGGTCTCCGTCACCCGCCACGTGGAGCGCATCACGACCGCGCTGTCGGGCGAGCAGTCGGGCATCGTCCTGGTCGACGACCTCGAGCAGGGGCTCTCCGTCGTCGACGCCTACGCCGCGGAGCACCTCGAGATCCAGACCCGCGACGCCGCCGTGCTGGCCCGCCGGGTGCGCAACGCCGGCGCCATCTTCGTCGGGCCCGTTCGCGCCGGTCTCGCTCGGCGACTACTGCGCCGGGTCCAACCACGTGCTGCCGACCGGTGGCTGCGCCTGCAACAGCTCCGGGCTCTCGGTGCGCTCGTTCCTCAAGTCGCTGCACGTGGTCGAGTACGACGAGCGCGCGCTGCGCGAGGTCGCGCCGCACGTCGTGCACCTGGCGAACGCGGAGGACCTGCCCGGCCACGGTGCCGCGGTCGACGTACGCGTGCGCCGGTCGCCGCAGGAGTCCTGATGGTGCTTCCTCTGCGTGAGGAGCTCCGGGGGATCGAGCCGTACGGCGCGCCGCAGCTGGGCGCCGACCTCGCACCCGTGCAGCTCAACGTCAACGAGAACCCCTACCCGCCCAGCGAGAAGGTGGTCGCCGAGGTGGCGACCGCCGTCGCCGACGCCGCGCGGACCTTGAACCGCTACCCGGACCGGGAGTTCACCGCGCTGCGCGAGGACCTCGCGGCCTACCTCGGCCACGGCGTCACCGCCGACCAGGTGTGGGCGGCCAACGGGTCCAACGAGGTGATGCTGCAGATCCTGCAGGCCTTCGGCGGGCCCGGCCGGACGGCGGTGTCGTTCGCGCCGACGTACTCGATGTACCCGGAGTACGCCCGCGACGCCATGACCGGCTGGGTCGTCGGGCACCGCGAGGGCGACTTCTCCCTCGACCTCGCGCACGCGGTGGCGGTGGTCGAGGAGCACCGGCCGAGCGTCGTGCTGCTGCCCTCCCCGAACAACCCGACCGGCACCGCGCTGCCGCTGGCCACCGTGACCGCTCTCTGCGCGGCCGTCGCCGCCGTGGGCGGCGTGGTCGTCGTCGACGAGGCCTACGGCGAGTTCCGTCGCGCCGGCACGCCCAGCGCGCTCGAGGTGCTGCCGCAGAACCCGAACCTCGTCGTCTCCCGCACCATGAGCAAGGCGTTCGCGCTCGCGGGTGCGCGGCTGGGCTACCTCGCGGCGTCGACCGAGATCACCGACGCGATCCGCGTGGTGCGGCTGCCCTACCACCTCTCGGCCGTCACGCAGGCGGTGGCGCGGGTCGCGCTGCGGCACGCCGACGAGCTGCTCGCCCGGGTCGACGACCTGCGCGCCGAGCGCGACCGCACCGTGACCTGGCTGCGCGACCAGGGGCTCGTGGTCGCCGACACCGACGCCAACTACGCGCTGTTCGGCACGTTCCCCGACCGGCACGCGGTCTGGCAGGGTCTACTGGACCGCGGCGTGCTGATCCGCGAGACCGGACCCGACGGCTGGCTGCGGGTGTCGGTGGGCACACCCGACGAGATGACGGTCTTCAAGCAGGCACTGACGGAGGTCCTCGGCATGACCCGGACCGCACGCATCGAGCGCGCGACCAAGGAGTCGAAGGTGCTCGTCGAGGTCGACCTCGACGGCACCGGCCGCAACGACGTCTCGACCGGCGTCGGGTTCTACGACCACATGCTGTCGTCCTTCGCACGTCACTCGCTGGTCGACCTGACGGTGCAGACCGAGGGCGACACCCACATCGACGCCCACCACACGGTCGAGGACACCGCGATCGCGCTCGGTGACGCGCTGCGCGAGGCGCTCGGCGACAAGGCCGGCATCCGCCGCTTCGGCGACGCCCTGGTGCCGCTCGACGAGGCGCTGGTGCAGTGCGCCGTCGACCTGTCGGGCCGGCCCTACTGCGTGCACACCGGGGAGCCGGACGCGCAGGCGTTCGTGCACGATCGGCGCACGCCTACCTCGGGTCGCTGACCCGGCACGTCTTCGAGACGCTCGCCTTCCACGCGCAGGTCGCGCTGCACGTGCGGGTGCTGTCCGGGCGCGACCCGCACCACCTCGTCGAGGCCCAGTTCAAGGCCGTCGCCCGTGCCTTCCGCGACGCAGCCGCGTTCGACCCGCGGGAGACGGGAGTGCCCGAGCACGAAGGGGAGCCTGTGACGGCCGACCCCGAGGTCGTCGTCCTCGACTACGGCTCCGGCAACACCAGGTCGGCGGTGCGGGCCCTGGAGCGTGCGGGTGCCTCCGTGACGCTGACCGCCGACCGGACCGCCGCCCTGGACTGCGACGGCCTCGTGGTGCCCGGCGTGGGTGCGTTCCGCGCCTGCGTCGACGGGGTGCGCGCCGTGAAGGGCCACGAGGTGATCGGGCGCCGGCTGGCCGGTGGGCGTCCGGTGCTCGGCATCTGCGTCGGCATGCAGATCCTCTTCGAGCACGGCGTCGAGCACGGCGTCGACACCGAGGGGCTCGACGAGTGGCCCGGTGTCGTGGAGCGGCTGCAGGCGCCCGTCGTACCCCACATGGGGTGGAACACCGTCGACGTCGCCGCCGGGTCGACGCTGTTCGAGGGCGTCGAGCAGGAGCGGTTCTACTTCGTGCACTCCTACGGCGTGCGGGAGTGGACTGCTGCACGGCAGCCCGCGGATGCGGCCCCCACTGGTCACCTGGGCCTCCCACGGCGGCGACCGGTTCGTGGCAGCGGTGGAGAACGGCCCGCTCGTCGCGACCCAGTTCCACCCCGAGAAGTCCGGTGACGCCGGCGCCACGCTGCTGCGCAACTGGGTCACGTCCCTCTGAGCCGACGGCCGACTGGAAGGATGCGCGCATGAGCAAGGAGCGCGCTCGGCGCCGCACGGCCCGCGAGCACGAGGCCGCGCTGCGGTCGGCGGCCCGCGCCGCCGAGGCCGAGCGTCGCGAGCGCCGGGCTGCCCGCGCTCGGGCGGTGCGGCGCGCGACCACCGGCCGGCTGCCGCGACTGACCCCGGTGGGCCGTCCGACAGGGACGCTGGCGCGGCGCCGACGGGTGCAGACCTCGCTCGTGCTGGCGGTGCTCGTCGCGCTCAACGTGCTGGTCTGGTTCGTCCGCCCGGACTGGGCGGCCCGGCTGGCCGTGCTCGTGGTCAGCGTGCTGGCTGCGCCCGTCCTCACCACCCTTCTGGTGCCGCGTCGCCGCTGAGGGCGGGCCCAGACGGGCTATGGACGCTGCCGGGGGACCGGCGGAAGGTGGTCGTATGGCTGGTAAATCGCTGCTGTGCCGCTTGGGCGTTCACCGCTGGGAGGACAAGGTCAACGACGACGGTGAGCGCTACGTCGAGTGCCGTCGCTGCGGGCAGGACGACACCAAGATCAGCCTGAAGGACTACGGCGACACCGGCGGCGGCTCGATGGGCTGATGGACCTGGAGGTCCGACGTGTGGTTCCTGATCCTGCTCGTGGTGGCCGTGCTGCTCCTGGTCGCCTACCGGATCCGCCGCGACGGCTGGCACCGCCCGCACCGCGGCGGCACGATGGACCGCGGTCAGGCGGGCCGCGACAAGGGCCAGCTGTACTAGCCGGCTCTCAGCGCACCGGGTGGCCGGCGTCGGCCAGCGACTTCTTGACGTCCGCGATCCGCAGCGTGCCGAAGTGGAACACCGTCGCCGCCAGCACGGCGTCCGCACCCGCCTCGACCGCCGGCGGGAAGTGCTCGACCCGGCCGGCGCCGCCGGAGGCGATCACCGGGACCGACACCTCGCGACGCACCTGCGCGATCAGCTCCAGGTCGAAGCCGTCGGTGGTGCCGTCGGCGTCCATCGCGTTGAGCAGGATCTCGCCGGCGCCGAGCTCGGCGGCCCGCCGGGCCCAGGCGACCGCGTCGAGCCCGGCGCTCTTCCGGCCGCCGTGCGTGGTGACCTCGAAGCCGCTGTCGGTGCCCGCGGCGCGCGGCGGGCGTCGACCGACAGCACGAGGACCTGGTTGCCGAACCGGTCGGCGATCTCCGCCACCAGCGACGGGCGGCGGATCGCGGCGGTGTTCACCGCGACCTTGTCGGCGCCGGCCCGCAGCAGCGCGTCGACGTGGGCCACGTCGCTGACGCCGCCGCCGACGGTCAGCGGGATGAACACCTGCTCGGCGGTGGCCGCGACGATCTCCATCGTCGTCGTCGCGGCCCTCGTGGGACGCCGAGATGTCGAGGAAGGTCAGCTCGTCGGCGCCCTCCGCGTCGTAGAGCTTGGCGAGCTCGACCGGGTCGCCGGCGTCGCGCAGCTCGCGGAAGTTGACGCCCTTCACGACCCGGCCCGCGTCGACGTCGAGGCACGGGATCACCCGCACGGCCAGCGTCATGGCGTCGGCCGGGTCAGCACCAGCGCGTCCTCGAGGGTGAACCGGCCCTCGTAGAGCGCGGTGCCCGACGATCGCGCCCTCGACGCCGTCGGGGACCAGCAGCGCCAGCGCCCCGAGGTCGGTCAGCTCGGTGATGCCGCCGGAGGCGACGACGGGCCGGTCGGTGGCCGCGCACACCGAGCGCAGCAGGTCGAGGTTCGGCCCCTGCAGCATGCCGTCCTTGTTCACGTCGGTCACGACGTAGCGGGCGCACCCCTCGGAGTCGAGACGGGCCAGCACGTCGTACAGGTCGCCGCCCTCCTGCGTCCAGCCGCGCGCCGCCAGCGTCCGGCCGCGGACGTCGAGCCCGACGGCCACCCGGTCGCCGTGCTCGGCGATCGCGCCGGCGCACCAGGCGGGCTGCTCGAGCGCGGCGGTGCCGATGTTGACGCGGCGGCAGCCGGTCGCCATCGCGGCGGCCAGCGACTCGTCGTCGCGGATGCCGCCGCTCATCTCGACGCGGATGTCGAGGGTGCCCACGATCTGCGCGAGCAGGTCGCGGTTGTGGCCGCGGCCGAACGCCGCGTCGAGGTCGACGAGGTGGATCCACTCGGCGCCGCGGCGCTGCCAGTTCAGGGCGGCCTCGACGGGGTCGCCGAACCGCTTCTCCGAGCCGGCGACGCCCTGCACGAGCTGCACCGCCTGGCCGCCGGCGATGTCGACGGCCGGCAGCAGCTCGAGGTACTCGCTCATGGCCGTCAGCCTAGGGCGCGGGCACCGGCGGGTCGGGCTACAGCCCCAGCGGGGTCTCGTCGACGGTGCCCGCGGCGTCGCCGGTGACCTCGCACGTCGGCCTGCTCCTTGCGCCCGAACAGGTAGAGCGCGATCTCGCTGGGCCGGCCGCGCACGACGGTCTGGCCCGCACCCCGGGAGGCCGACAGCCGCGAGCCGGTGCAGGCTGTCCTCGAGGACGACCCCGGCCGGCACCGGTCGGGTGAGCACCTTGGCCATCGGGTGCAGCGCCCGCCACACGGCACGCTCCGCGCTCGTCGCTCGAGGTCGCGGGGCGATCCACGTCGGCTGCGCGCGCCGGACGTCCTCGTGGTGCACGAGGTACTCCAGGGTGTTCACGGCCGCGTCGACCGGGGGCAGCGCGACCGGCGACCAGCGCGGCGGGCCGCCGCGGAGCCGCTCGACCAGCACCGCGAAGTCGGTCCGCGCGAGCCGCCGCGACGCGGCGTCGGTGAGCCCGGACAGCGGCGGCACCAGGATGCCGACCGCGGCGGGGCTCCGCTCGCGCAGCACCAGGTGCACCACGAGGTCCTTGACGGTCCAGTCGCCGCAGAGGGTCGGCTGGTCCTCGCCCAGCTGCAGCGCGAGGTCGCACAGCTCGCTGCGCTCGGTCTGGGCGAGACGTGTCATGGCCACACCCTAGGCTGAGGCGCGTGAGCGCCCCCACCTCGGACACCCTGACGAACCGGAGCCGAGGCACACTGCGGGACGGCTTCGCGGTGCTCGGGGTGGCGATCCGGCGCGAGCCCTGGATCTTCACGCTCTCGACGCTCGGCAGCGTGCTGTTCGGGGCGCTGACGGTGGCCGACGCCTGGGTGCTCGGCTGGTCGACCGACCACGTCGTGCTGCCCGCGTTCGAGACCGGCGACATCCGGCCCGGCGGTCTGCTCACGATCCTCGCGCTGTTCGTCGCGGTCGCGATCCTCCGCGCCGTCGGCATCGTCGCGCGCCGGCTCGGCGCCGGCGTCATGCAGTACCGCATGCAGGCGCACTACCGCCGCGACGTCACCCGGCAGTACCTCCGGCTGCCGATGTCGTGGCACCAGCAGCACCCGACCGGCCAGCTGCTGTCCAACGCGAACAGCGACGTCGAGGCCGCCTGGGCGCCGATCGCGCCGCTGCCGATGGCGGTCGGCACCGTCGCGATGATGGTCATCGCGGTCGGCCAGATGTTCTTCACCGACGTGGTGCTCGCGGTCGTCGGCGTGCTCGTCTTCCCGCTGGTGATCGTCACCAACATCGTCTACCAGCGGCTCCAGTCGCCGCTGATGACCCGCGCGCAGGCGCTGCGGGCCGAGCTGAGCGAGGTGGCGCACGAGTCGTTCGACGGCGCGCTGGTCGTCAAGTCGCTGGGTCGGGAGACCGAGGAGACGGCACGCTTCGCGGCCAAGGCGCAGCAGCTGCGCGACACCAACGTCCGGGCGGGCCGCATCCGGGCCGCCTTCGACCCGGCGCTGGAGGCGCTGCCCAGCCTCGGCGTGCTCGCCGTCCTCGCGGTCGGCGTGCTCCGGGTCGAGCAGGGCCTCACCGACCCCGGCAACGTCGTCACCATCGCCTACCTGCTCACGATCGTGTCGTTCCCGATCCGCTCGATCGGCTGGCTGGTCGGGGAGTTCCCCCGCAGCGTCGTCGGGTTCGAGCGGGTGCAGACCGTCCTCGACGCCACCGGCGAGATGCCGTACGGCGACCGCGTCGTCGCCGCGGCCGGGACCGGTGCCCGGCTCGACGTGCTCCGGCTGGGCTACCACTACACCGACGGGCCGCCGCTGCTCGACGACCTGACGTTCTCGGTCGAGCCGGGCCGCACGGTCGCCGTCGTCGGCGCCACCGCCAGCGGCAAGAGCACGCTGACGTCGCTGCTGCTGCGGCTGGTCGACCCCGACGAGGGGCAGGTGCTCGTCGACGGCACCGACGTGCGGGACCTGGCACCCGGTGCCCTGGCCGCGCACGTCGCGCTGGTGCCGCAGCAGGCGTTCCTGTTCGACGACACGGTCCGCGGCAACGTCGTGCTCGACCCGACGTCGTCGACGACGAGGTGTGGGCGGCGCTGCGCACGGCGCAGGCCGACGGCTTCGTGGCGGCCCTCCCCGAGGGCCTCGACACCCGGCTGGGGGAGCGCGGCACCACGCTCTCCGGCGGCCAGCGGCAGCGGCTGTCGCTGGCCCGTGCCCTGGTGCGGCGTCCCCGGCTGCTCGTCATGGACGACGCCACCTCCGCGGTCGACCCCGAGGTCGAGGCCCGCATCCTCGCCGCGCTGCGCACCGGGAAGGACGACTCGACCGTGCTCGTGGTCGCCTACCGCAAGGCGACGATCGCGCTGGCCGACGAGGTCGTCTACCTCGAAGGCGGCCACATCGACGACCAGGGCACCCACGCCGAGCTGCTGGCGCGCAACGCCGGCTACGCCGACCTCGTCAACGCCTACGAGCAGGAGGACGAGACGGAGGTGAGCCTGCGATGAGCACCATGGACACCGGCGAGTCGCTCGCGGCGATGCGGACCATCGGCCGCGGCGTCGAGCTCTCGCCCGAGCTCAAGGACGGCATCGGCGGCACGCTCGGCTTCGCCGTGCTCTCGACCGTCGGCCGGATCGTGGTCCCCGTCGCGGTGCAGCAGACCCTCGACAAGGGCGTCAACGCACCCGGTGGTCCCGATCTCCGCTTCACGACCGTGGTCGCGGCGATCGCAGCGGTCGCCGTGCTGGTGACCGCCCTCGCGTCGTACAAGATGACCTACCGGCTGTTCACCAGCGCCGAGCGGGGGCTGGCGACGCTGCGCATCAAGGCGTTCCGGCACGTGCACGACCTGCCGCTGCTGACGCAGAACACCGAGCGTCGCGGCGCCCTCGTCTCGCGGGTCACCAGCGACGTCGACCAGGTCTCGCAGTTCCTGATCTTCGGCGGCATCATCTCGGTGGTCAGCGTCGGCCAGGTGGCGATCGCCACCGTGGTGATGGCGATCTACAGCTGGCAGCTGACGATCGTGGTCTGGGTCTGCTTCCTGCCGCTGTTCCTGTCGCTGCGCTACTTCCAGCGACGGCTCTCCGCGGCGTACGGCGTGGTGCGCCAGCAGGTCGGCGTCATGCTCAGCAAGGTCTCCGAGCCCGTCGTCGGGGCCGCCACCGTCCGCAGCTACGCCATCGAGACACGCACCCAGGCCCGCATCGACGAGGCCATCGACCGCTACAAGGACGCCAGCACCAAGGCGCAGGGCCTCACGGCCGTCTCGTTCTCGCTCGGCGGCATCTCCGCGGGCCTGGCCAACGCGGGCGTGCTGATCTTCGGCGTGCTGCTCGGCGTCGACGACCAGATCACGGCCGGCGAGGTGCTCGCGTTCGCCTTCCTGGTCACGCTGTTCGTCGGGCCGGTGCAGATCGGCACCCAGGTGCTCACCGACGCGCAGAACGCCATCGCGGGCTGGCGCCGCGTCATCGGGATCCTCGACACCCCGGCCGACGTGGTCGACCCGGGCGAGCAGGGCACGCGGCTGCCCGACGAGCCGGTGACCATCGAGTTCGACCGGGTCGGGTTCGGCTACCCCGGCGGCCCGCCGGTGCTGCACGACATCGACCTGCGGGTCGCCCCGAACACCCGGGTCGCGGTCGTCGGGGAGACCGGCTCGGGCAAGACGACCCTGGCCAAGCTGCTCACCCGGCTGATGGACCCGAGCACGGGCGCCGTGCGGCTGGACGGCGTGGACCTGCGGGAGGTGCCGTTCTCGTCGCTGCGCGACCGCGTCGTGCTGGTCCCGCAGGAGGGCTTCCTGTTCGACTCCACGCTGCGCGCCAACGCCCGCTACGGCAAGCTCGACGCAGGAGACGACGACATCCTGCGGGCCGTCGAGCAGCTCGGCCTGGCCGACTGGCTCGCCGGGCTGCCGCGCGGTCTCGACACCCGGGTCGGGCAGCGCGGCGAGTCGCTGTCGGCGGGGGAGCGGCAGCTCGTCGCACTCCTGCGCGCGCACCTCGCCGACCCCGACCTGCTGGTGCTCGACGAGGCGACCAGCGCCGTCGACCCCGCGCTCGAGATGCGGATCGCCCGCGCCCTCGAGCGGCTCACGAAGGGCCGCACGTCGGTGACGATCGCGCACCGCATGTCGACCGCCGAGAACGCCGACGACGTGGTGGTCGTCGACAAGGGCCGGATCGCGCAGCGCGGCCCGCACGCCGCGCTGGTCGCCGAGGGCGGCGTCTACGGCCGGCTGCACGCCAGCTGGGTGGCGCAGCAGGCGGTGCGCTGAGCGCTGGTGCCGGCCGGGATACTGGAGCCATGACCTCCCTCGCTCCGGACATCGCCGCGCGCCTCAAGCGCGACGGCCAGGGTCTCGTGCCGGCGGTCGTGCAGCAGCACGACACCGGCGAGGTCCTGATGCTCGGCTGGATGGACGACGAGGCGCTGCACCGCACCCTCACCTCCGGCCGCACCACGTTCTGGAGCCGGTCGCGCCAGGAGTACTGGGTCAAGGGCGCGACCTCCGGCCACCACCAGCTGGTGCGCGAGGTCCGGCTCGACTGCGACGGCGACACCCTGCTGGTCAAGGTCGACCAGCACGGGGCCGCCTGCCACACCGGCGACCGCACCTGCTTCGACGCCACCGAGCTGCCGCTCGCCGATGGCTGAGACCCCCGAGCGTCCGGAGCGCCGCCGTCGCGGCAGCTTCGGCCCGACGGTGCTCGCCGGGCTGGTCGGCGCCGGCCTCGCCGCGGTCGCGGCCGGTCGCGACTGGGCGACCGCCTCGGTGACCTCGGGAGTGCGGGCCTCCGCCGCGGTGAAGGGATCGACCTCGGCGCCGCTGGCCATCGCCCTCGCCCTCGTCGCCCTGGCCGCGTGGGGGGTCGTGCTGGTGGTGCGCGGCCGGCTGCGGCGCGTCGTCGCGCTCGTCGGCGCGCTGGCCTCCGCCGGTGTCGTCGTCACCGCGCTCGCCTCCCTGGACCGGGTGAAGGCCGACGCCGCGCGCGCCGTCGAGGCCAAGGGGGTGGTCAGCGCGGCCGCGTCGGACGCGTCGGTGAGCGGTTGGTACGTCACCTGCGTCGTCGCCGCGGTCGTCGCCACCGTGGCGTTCGTGGTGGCGGTGGCGAAGGCGCCGGGGTGGCCCGCGATGGGCAGCCGGTACGACGCGCCCGCGGCCCGCGCCGAGGCACCGGTCCACGAGCAGGACATGTGGCGGGCCCTCGACGAGGGTCGTGACCCGACGGACTGACCGCTGCCCATATCATGTGTGCCCAGCGCACCACCCGACCTGCCACCGACCCGAGGAGCACGCCGCGATGGCTCACCACGGCAACACCCCGGCCGCCTGGATGGGCGTCCTGATCATCCTCGTGGGCTTCACCCTCGGCGGCCTCGGGCTCGTGGTGGAGAGCTGGCCGATGTTCTGGATCGGCGTCGTCGTCGGAGTGCTGGGCCCGGTCGTCGGCAAGATCATGCAGAAGATGGGCCTCGGCGCGGGCTGATGGCGACCGTGCCGCCCACCCTGCCGGCTGCCGGGCCGGCCACCGGGCTGCCCGTCGCAGCGGACGGCCGGCCGCGGTCGCAGCGGCTGCGTGGACCGCTGCTCCTCGCGGGTGGGCTGCTCGCCGCGAGCGTGGTGCTGCACCTGCGGGACCCGCACCACAGCGGCACCTACGGCTTCTGCCCGTGGCTGATGCTCACCGGCACCTACTGCCCGGGGTGCGGCGGCCTCCGCGCGGTCAACGACCTCGGGCACGGCGACCTGGCCGCCGCGGCGTCCAGCAACCTGCTGTTCGTGGCCACGGTCCCGCTCGTGGCCGTGCTGTGGGGCCGCACCGTCGTGGACCGCTGGCGTGGCGTCGTACGACGGGTCGACCCGCGGCGGCACCTCCTGTGGGCCGCCGCGTTCCTCGCGCTCGCGGTCGGTTTCGCGGTGCTGCGCAACCTCTCCGTCGGGTCCTGGCTGGCTCCCTGACACCTCCCGACGCCGGCCCGACTAGGGCGAGGTGTTGAACGAGAACTCGCCGTGGCCCGTCGCGAGCGCCACGTAGTAGATGACGCTCAGCACGAGCGCGATGATGCCGAGGATCAGCCCGGCCTGCGCCATGCCGGCGCCCTTGAGGCTGCCGTTGGACGCCGCGACGTCCCGCTTGCCCATCACGCCGAGCACGATGGCGACGATGGCCGACGGGCCGCAGCAGAAGCCGAGGATGCCGGTGACCAGCGCCCAGATCGCCTTCTTGGAGGTCTGCGGCTGGGCGTGGCCGCCGTACCCGTACCCGCCACCCGGGTAGCCGCCGCCGTAGCCACCACCGGGGCCACCGGGACCGTAACCGCCGGGACCTCCGTAGCCACCCGGGCCACCGGAGCCGGGCGGTGGTGGCGGCGGTGGCGGCGGCGTGTCCGAGTAGCTCATGCGTGTCTCCCCAGTCTCGTCGGTCGGCCAGCTGCCGGGACCGTGCCGGCGACGCTATCGGCTGGGGTCGGCCCCTCGCGCGGAAATCGCCAGGGCGTCGGCGGCCGGCTGCTCAGACGCTGGTGCCGCCGGAGGTGCCGAAGCTGCCGTCGCCCGAGGCGAGGGCGATCACGATGACGGCGATGACGACCACGCTCAGCACCACCGCGACCGCGCCGAGGATGATGCCGGCCAGCGCCATCCCGTCGCCGCCCTGCTGCCCGCCACCGCGCCGGATCTCGCTGCGGCCCTTGGCGCCGAGCACGATCGGGACGATGCCGAGCACGCCGCCGCCGCAGCAGGGCGTCAGCACCAGCGCGGCGATCCCGGTCCACAGCGCCGCCGCGGCCTTGCCGTTGGTGGGCTGCTGGTACCCGTGGGCCGGGTAGCCGTAGCCGGGCTGCTGCCCGTACGGCGGGCCGTACCCCTGCTGGCCGTAGGGCTGTTGTCCGTAGCCGGGCTGGCCGGAGGGCTGCTGCCCGTAGCCGGGCTGGCCGTACGGCGGCTGCTGCGGCTGCTGGGGCTGCGGCTGGGCCGGCTGCTCGTCACCCGACGGCGCGGCCCACGGGTCGTTCGGGTCCGGGGTGCCGGGCGGGTAGCTCATCGGGTCTCCGTGGTCCGGGGCGGGCCGTGGGTGGCGGGTGCGGGCGGGGCGCGGATTCGAGGTGCTCAGCGTCCCGTGAGAGTCTAGGGTCCAGGCCGCCTCGGTGTCTGACCGGGGAACGAAGCGGCAGAGGAGGGGTCCGCATGACCGTGCTCGACGAGATCATCGCCGGTGTTCGCGTCGACCTCGCCGAACGAGAGGCGATCCGGCCCCTCGACGAGGTCAAGGCGGACGCGCGACGCGTCGACGAAGCGCTCGACCCGATGCCCGCGTTCCGCGCCGAGGGTGTCAGCGTGATCGCGGAGGTCAAGCGGTCCAGCCCCAGCAAGGGTGCGATCGCCGACATCGCCGACCCCGCGGCGCTGGCCGCGAGCTACCAGGCCGGCGGCGCCTCGACCATCAGCGTGCTCACCGAGCAGCAGCGCTTCGGCGGCAGCCTCGACGACCTGGTGGCGGTGCGCGCCGCGGTGCAGGTGCCCGTGCTGCGCAAGGACTTCATCGTCACCTCCTACCAGCTCTGGGAGGCCCGGGCCGCGGGCGCCGACCTCGCGCTGCTGATCGTCGCCGCCCTCACCCAGAACCAGCTCGTCGCGCTCGTCGACCGTGCGGAGTCGATCGGCCTGACGCCGCTCGTCGAGGTGCACGACGAGGAGGAGGTGGACCGGGCGCTCGCTGCCGGCGCGAAGCTGATCGGCGTCAACGCCCGCAACCTCAAGACGCTCGAGGTCCACCGCGACACGTTCGCGCGGCTCGCGCCGAGGATCCCCGACGACGTCGTGCGGGTCGCCGAGTCCGGGGTGCGGGGACCCCACGACGTGTTCGAGTACGCCAAGCAGGGCGCCCACGTCGTCCTGGTCGGCGAGACGCTGGTGCGGGGCGACGACGCCCGCAGCGCCGTCGCCGACCTGGTCGCGGCCGGGTCGCACCCCGCGCTGAGACAGCGCAGCTAAGAGGAGCGCAGATGGTCCAGCAGGTCCTCCCCGGCAGTCCCGCAGCCCCCGGGCCCGACGGCACCTTCGGCCGCTTCGGCGGCCGGATGATGCCCGAGGCGCTGATGGCCGCGCTCGACGAGCTGACGGTGGCCTGGCGCGAGGCCGTGGCCGACCCGGAGTTCACCGGCGAGTTCCAGCGGATGCTGCGGGAGTACGCCGGCGTGCCCAGCCTGCTCTACGACGCCACCAAGCTGTCCGAGATCGCGGGCGCCCGGATCCTGCTCAAGCGCGAGGACCTCAACCACACCGGGGCGCACAAGATCCGCAACGTGCTCGGCCAGGCGCTGCTCACCAAGCGGATGGGCAAGACCCGGGTGATCGCCGAGACCGGGGCCGGCCAGCACGGCGTGGCCTCGGCGACCGCGGCGGCGTACCTCGGGCTCGACTGCGTCGTCTACATGGGCGAGGTCGACACCCAGCGGCAGGCCCTCAACGTCGCGCGGATGCACCTGCTCGGCGCCGAGGTGGTCTCGGTGACGTCGGGGTCGCGCACCCTCAAGGACGCGATCAACGAGGCGATCCGCGACTGGGTGTCGTCGGTCGACCACACGGCGTACCTCTTCGGCACCGCCGCCGGCCCGCACCCGTTCCCGTCGATGGTCCGCGACTTCTGCCGCGGCATCGGCGACGAGGCCCGGGCCCAGTGCCTCGAGCTGACCGGCGCGCTGCCGGACGCGGCGGTGGCCTGCGTGGGCGGCGGGTCCAACGCGATCGGCCTGTTCACCGCGTTCGTCGGCGACCAGGACGTGCGGCTGGTGGGCTGCGAGGCCGCCGGTGACGGCGTCGACACGATGCGGCACGCGGCGACCATCTACGCCCGCGAGTTCGGGGTGCTGCACGGCGCCCGCACCTTCGTGCTCCAGGACGAGGACGGCCAGACCAAGGAGTCGCACTCCATCTCCGCGGGCCTCGACTACCCCGGGGTGGGGCCCGAGCACGCCTACCTCGCGGAGAGCGGCCGCGCGGAGTACGTCCCGGTGACCGACGCCGAGGCGATGGACGCGTTCGCGCTGCTCTCGCGCACCGAGGGCATCATCCCGGCGATCGAGTCCGCGCACGCCGTCGCCGGCGCGATGCGGCTGGCCGAGGAGCGGCCCGGGTCGACGATCCTGGTGAACCTGTCGGGCCGCGGCGACAAGGACATGGGCACCGCCATCGAGTGGTTCGGGCTGGGGGAGACACGACCCGACGACGACGCCGGTGTGCCCGCGGGCGAGCCGGGCGAGGGGTCCGGGAACACGACCGCGGGAGAGCAGAAGTGAGCACCTCCGCGGCCTTCGCCACCGCGAAGGCGGAGGGCCGCAGCGCGCTGGTCGGCTACCTGCCCGCCGGGTTCCCCGACCTCGCCGGCTCGATCGAGGCGCTGCGCGTCATGGTCGACGCCGGCTGCGACGTCATCGAGGTCGGGCTGCCCTACAGCGACCCGGTGATGGACGGGCCCACCATCCAGGCCGCGGCGCAGCAGGCCCTCGAGGCGGGCTTCCGCACCACCGACGTCCTCCGCACCGTCGAGGCGGTGGCCGCGACCGGGGTGCCGACCGTGGTGATGACCTACTGGAACCCGGTCTGCCGCTACGGCGTCGAGCGGTTCGCCAAGGACCTCGCCAGCGCCGGGGGAGCCGGCCTCATCACGCCCGACCTGGTGCCGGACGAGGCCGAGAGCTGGGTCGGTGTCGCCGACGAGCTCGGCCTCGACAAGGTCTTCCTGGTCGCGCCGTCGTCGACCGACGAGCGGCTCCGGATGACCACCGAGGCCTGCCGCGGCTTCGTCTACGCCACCGCCGTGATGGGCGTGACCGGTGTCCGGGCGTCCTCCAGCGACCTCGCCGGCCCGCTCGTGGCCCGCGCCCGGACCGTGACCACGCTGCCCGTCGGCGTCGGCCTCGGCGTCTCCAACGGCGACCAGGCCGCCGAGGTCGCGGCGTTCGCCGACGGCGTGATCGTCGGCTCCGCGTTCGTGCGGCGGCTCCTCGACGCCGGCACCGACCGCGCCGCCGGCCTGGCGTCGCTGGCCGAGCTCACCCGCGACCTCGCCGACGGCGTCCGCCGTGCGTAGCCGGCTGGCGGCCAGGGTCGCCGCCGGGACCGTCGCCGCGCTCACCGCCCTGCTCGTGCTGTCCGGCTGCGGCGGCGATTCGCAGCAGGGGCCGGTCTCCGACGTCAGCGTGCACGACTCGGACGGCATCAACGGCGTCGTCCTGCCGCAGGCCTACCGGTCGCCCGAGGTCGCGCTGCGCGACACCGGCGGGTCGTCGTACGACCTGGCGACGGACACCGAGAAGCCGCTGACGCTGGTGTTCTTCGGCTACACCAACTGCCCGGACGTCTGCCAGGTCGTGATGGCGAACCTCGCATCCGCGCTCGTGCGGCTCGACCCCGCCCACCGCAAGCAGGTCGGCGTGGTGTTCGTGACCACCGACCCGCGGCGCGACACCGCGTCGGTGCTGCGCTCCTACCTCGACCGCTTCGACCCGACCTTCGAGGGGCTGACCGGCCCGCTGCCCGCGATCGTGCGGGCGGGCAAGGCCTACGACATCCCCATCGAGAAGGGCCACAAGCTCGCCTCCGGTGGGTACGACGTCGCGCACGGCACCCAGGTGGTGGGGCTGAAGCCGGACGGCACGGCGCCGTACGTCTGGACGCAGGGGACCACCCCCGGCCAGCTCGCCGACGACCTCACCGCGATCCTCGACGACAAGGTGCCCGCCACGTGACCCCGCTCTTCATCCCCAGCCCCAGCCAGGGCGTGTGGCACCTCGGCCCGCTGCCGATCCGCGGCTACGCGCTGTGCATCATCCTGGGCGTCGTCGTGGCCATCTGGATGGGGGAGCGTCGCTGGCCGGCGCGCGGCGGCGTCCGCGGACAGGTCTCCGACATCGCCATCTGGGCGGTGCCGTTCGGGCTCGTCGGCGGCCGGCTCTACCACGTCATCACCGACCCGGCCCGCTACTTCGGCACCGACGGCAACCCGGTGGCGGTGCTCTACGTCTGGCAGGGCGGCCTCGGGATCTGGGGCGCGATCGCGCTGGGCGGGGTCGGGGCGTGGATCGGCGCCCGGCGGCTCGGCATCAAGCTGCCGCCGCTCGCCGACGCGCTCGCGCCCGGCATCGTGATCGCCCAGGCCATCGGCCGCTGGGGCAACTGGTTCAACCAGGAGCTGTTCGGCAAGCCGATCGACCCTGCCGTGGGCGCTGGAGATCCCCGACGAGACCAAGCGTCCCGTCGGCTACACGCGGTTCGAGACGTTCCACCCGACGTTCCTCTACGAGTGCCTCTGGGACCTCGGCACGGCGGGCCTGGTGCTGTGGGCGGACCGTCGGTTCCGGCTCGGCCACGGGCGGGCGTTCGCGCTCTACGTGATGGCCTACACCGCCGGTCGCGGCTGGATCGAGGCGCTGCGGATCGACTCGGTGGAGGCCAACGACGTCTTCGGGCTGCGGCTCAACGTGTGGACCTCGATCGTGCTGTTCCTCGGCTCCGCGACGTACTTCGTGGTGATGGGGCGGCTCCGTCCCGGGCGCGAGGAGTCGGTCTGGCGCGACGGCCGGGGCCCCGACGAGCCCGCCGACACCGCTCCGACGACGGAGTCGAGCAGCGACCTCTGAGGCAGGTTTGGTGAGCCTCGCCTTCGGTGAAATCGCCGCGCGGCTTGAGTAGTTTGCCCCCATGACCGCCGACGCCCTGAGCCCCGACGTCCGCCATCGGGCACGAGCACCCCGACGTCACCGGCGGCTGGCTGCGGCCCGCGGTCTTCGGTGCCATGGACGGCCTGGTCTCCAACGTCGCGCTGATCGCCGGCATGGCCGGCGGCACCCAGCACCTCGGCGACAGCTCCGCGGTGGTGCTGGCCGGCGTCGCCGGCCTCGTCGGCGGTGCGTTCTCGATGGCGACCGGGGAGTACGTCTCGGTGGCCAGCCAGTCCGAGGCCGCCGCCCGCGAGATCGCCAAGGAGCGCCGCGAGATCATCCGCAACCCGTCCGGCGAGACGGCCGAGCTCGCGGAGATGTACGTCGAGAAGGGGCTCGACCCCGAGCTCGCCGCCGAGGTCGCCCGGCAGATCCACGCCGACGTCGAGAACGCCGTCACCGTGCACGCCCGCGAGGAGCTCGGCGTCGACCCCCACGACCTGGCCTCGCCACGGCTCGCGGCGGCGTCGTCGTTCGCGTCGTTCGCCGTCGGCGCCTTCGTCCCGCTGCTGCCCTACCTGCTCGGCTTCACGAGCCTGCTCCCGGCGGTCGGGCTCACCCTGGTCGCACTGTTCCTGTGCGGTGCGGTCGTGGCGCAGGTCACCGTCCGCCCCTGGTGGTACGGCGGGTTCCGGCAGGCGCTGCTGGGCGCCGGCTCGGCGGCCGTCACCTACGCGTTCGGCCTGCTCATCGGGGGTGTGGTCGCCGGCTGACCCGCCGCCGGCGACCCTCCGCGGGAGCGTCCACACTCTGAGCCGGCCGTCTCGCCGGTTGAGTTGCGGCCGGTTACCGTCATGTAGCATTTTGGTCTCGCACGGGCCAACGTCGTCCCCTGCAGACACATCCCCAGACGCGCCTGACGTCGTCGTCCGACGACGACTGCCCGGGTGCCACGACGACGGGAGGGATGCCGTGATGCACGCAATCCCGCCGCCCCAGGGCCTCTACGACGGACTCCACGAGCACGACGCCTGTGGAGTCGCGTTCGTGGCCACCCTGACCGGCCAGGCCAGCCACGACATCGTCGCGAAGGCGATCACCGCGCTGCGCAACCTGGAGCACCGCGGCGCCACCGGCGCGGAGCCCGACTCCGGTGACGGCGCCGGCATCCTGCTGGGCATGCCCGACGGCTTCTTCCGCGAGGTCGTCGACTTCGACCTCCCCACGGCCCACGCGTACGCCGTGGGCACGGCGTTCCTGCCCGGCGACGAGGACGAGGTCACCAAGACCCGCCGCCGCATCGAGGAGATCGCGCAGCAGGAGAACCTCGTGGTCCTCGGCTGGCGCGACGTCCCCACCGACCCGTCGATGCTCGGTGCCACCGCGGTGTCGGTGATGCCGACGTTCAGCCAGATCTTCGTCGCCGCCGCCGGCGGCCGCCTCGTCGGCATGGCGCTGGAGCGGCTGGCGTACTGCCTGCGCAAGCGCGCCGAGCACGAGACCGACGTCTACTTCCCGTCGCTGTCGTCCCGGACCATCGCCTACAAGGGGATGCTCACCACCGACCAGCTCGACCACTTCTACCCCGACCTGGTCGACGAGCGGATCGCCTCGGCCGTCGCGGTGGTGCACTCGCGGTTCTCGACGAACACCTTCCCGAGCTGGCCGCTGTCGCACCCGTTCCGGTTCATCGCCCACAACGGCGAGATCAACACCGTGATGGGCAACCGCAACTGGATGCGGGCCCGCGAGGCGCTGCTGTCCTCCGACCTGATCCCCGGCGACCTCGACCGGCTGTTCCCGATCTGCAGCCCGGGCGCCTCCGACTCCGCGTCGTTCGACGAGGTCCTCGAGCTGCTGCACCTCGGTGGCCGCACGCTGCCGCACTCGGTGCTGATGATGATCCCGGAGGCGTGGGAGAACCACACCGAGATGGATCCCGCCCGCCGCGCGTTCTACGAGTTCCACGCGTCGATGATGGAGCCGTGGGACGGTCCCGCCTGCGTCGTGTTCACCGACGGCACCCAGGTCGGCGCGGTCCTCGACCGCAACGGCCTGCGGCCCTCCCGCTACTGGGTCACCGACGACGGTCTCGTGGTGCTGGCCTCCGAGGTCGGCGTGCTCGACATCGACCCGGCGACCGTCGTGCGCAAGGGACGGCTGCAGCCCGGCCGGATGTTCCTCGTCGACACCGCCGAGCACCGGGTCATCGAGGACGAGGAGATCAAGGGCGAGCTCGCCGCCGAGCACCCCTACGACGAGTGGCTGCACGCCGGCGTGGTCCGCTTCGAGGACCTGCCCGACCGCGAGCACATCGTCCACACGCACGCCTCCGTCACGCGCCGTCAGCAGATCTTCGGCTACACCGAGGAGGAGAAGCGCGTCCTGCTCACGCCGATGGCGCGGACGGGCGCGGAGCCGATCGGCTCCATGGGCACCGACACCCCGATCGCCGCGCTCTCGGACCGGCCGCGGCTGCTGTTCGACTACTTCGCGCAGCTGTTCGCGCAGGTGACCAACCCACCGCTGGACGCGATCCGCGAGGAGCTCGTCACCTCGCTGGCGGGGATGATCGGGCCGGAGGGCAACCTCCTCGAGCCGACCCCCCGGTCCTGCCGCCAGCTGGTGCTGCCGTTCCCGGTGGTCACCAACGACGAGCTGACCAAGATCCGGCACATCAACCGCGACGGCGACCTGCCCGGCTACGCCACCCACGTCTCGCGTGGCCTCTACCCCGTCGAGGGCGGCGGCCGGGCGCTGGCCGACCGGCTCGACGAGATCTGCGCGGAGGTGTCCGAGGCGATCGCCGACGGCGCCCGGATCATCGTGCTCTCCGACCGGCACTCCACCGCCGAGCTCGCCCCCATCCCGTCGCTGCTGCTCACCGGTGCCGTGCACCACCACCTGGTCCGCGAGAAGACCCGCACGCACGTCGGGCTGGTCATCGAGGCCGGCGACGTCCGCGAGGTGCACCACGTCGCGCTGCTCGTCGGGTACGGCGCCGCGGCGGTCAACCCCTACCTCGCGATGGAGACCGTCGAGGACCTCGCCCGGGACCGCTACTTCGTCGACGTCGAGCCCGAGCAGGCCGTGAAGAACCTGCAGCGCTCGCTGGGCAAGGGCGTGCTCAAGGTGATGAGCAAGATGGGCGTCTCCACCGTCGCGTCGTACACCGGTGCGCAGATCTTCGAGGCGCTCGGCCTGGCGCAGCCGCTGGTCGACCGCTACTTCACCGGCACCACCAGCAAGCTCGGCGGCGTCGACATCGACACCGTGGCCGAGGAGGTCGCCCGCCGGCACCGCAAGGCGTACCCCGTCGACGGCCTGCCGCCGGCGCACCGCTCGCTCGACATCGGCGGCGAGTACCAGTGGCGCCGCGAGGGCGAGCCGCACCTGTTCGACCCCGAGACGGTGTTCCGGCTGCAGCACTCCACCCGCACCGGTCGGTACGACATCTTCAAGCAGTACACCTCCCGCGTGGACGAGCAGTCCAAGCGGCTGATGACGCTGCGCGGCCTGTTCCGGTTCAAGGACGGCGAGCGGGAGTCGATCCCGATCGACGAGGTCGAGCCGGTCTCGGCGATCGTGAAGCGGTTCTCCACCGGCGCGATGTCCTACGGCTCGATCAGCGGCGAGGCCCACCAGACGCTCGCGATCGCGATGAACCGGCTCGGCGGCAAGTCGAACACCGGCGAGGGCGGCGAGGACGCCGACCGGCTCCACGACCCGGAGCGGCGCAGCGCGATCAAGCAGGTCGCGTCGGGACGGTTCGGCGTGACCTCGGAGTACCTCACCAACGCCGACGACATCCAGATCAAGATGGCGCAGGGCGCCAAGCCCGGCGAGGGCGGCCAGCTGCCCGGCCACAAGGTCTACCCGTGGGTGGCGAAGACCCGCTACTCCACGCCCGGCGTCGGCCTCATCTCGCCGCCGCCGCACCACGACATCTACTCCATCGAGGACCTCGCCCAGCTGATCCACGACCTGAAGAACGCGAACCCGTCCGCACGGGTCCACGTGAAGCTGGTCGCCGAGGTCGGTGTCGGCACGGTCGCCGCGGGCGTCTCCAAGGCGCACGCCGACGTGGTGCTGATCTCCGGCCACGACGGCGGCACCGGCGCCGCGCCGCTGACGTCGCTGAAGCACGCCGGCGGTCCCTGGGAGCTCGGCCTCGCCGAGACCCAGCAGACCCTGCTGCTCAACGGGCTGCGCGACCGGATCGTCGTGCAGGCCGACGGCCAGATGAAGACCGGCCGCGACGTGGTGGTCGCGGCGCTGCTCGGCGCCGAGGAGTTCGGCTTCGCGACCGCGCCGCTGGTGGTCTCCGGCTGCATCATGATGCGGGTCTGCCACCTCGACACCTGCCCGGTCGGGGTCGCCACGCAGAACCCCGTGCTGCGCGAGCGCTACGCCGGCAAGCCCGAGTTCGTCGTGAACTTCTTCGAGTTCATCGCCGAGGAGGTCCGCGAGCTGCTCGCCGAGCTCGGCTTCCGCACCCTCGACGAGGCGGTCGGCCACGCCGAGCTGCTCGACGTCGGCACGGCGGTGCACCACTGGAAGGCCGCCGGGCTCGACCTGCGCCCGATCCTGCACGTGCCGGAGCTGCCCGAGGGCGCCTCGCGGCACAACACCAAGGGTCAGGACCACGGCCTCGACAAGGCGCTCGACAACACGCTCGTCGAGCTGGCCCACGACGCCCTGGAGAACGGCGAACCGGTCCGCGCGCAGGTCGAGATCCGCAACGTGAACCGCACGGTCGGCACGATCCTCGGGCACGAGGTCACCAAGCGCTACAAGGGCGAGGGCCTGCCGGACGGCACGATCGACATCACCCTCACCGGCTCCGCCGGCCAGTCCTTCGGCGCGTTCGTGCCGCGGGGCATGACGTTGCGGCTGGAGGGCGACGCCAACGACTACGTCGCCAAGGGCCTCTCCGGTGGACGCATCGTGGTCCGCCCGGACCGGGCCGCCACGTTCGAGGCGGAGCGGCAGATCATCGCCGGCAACGTCATCGGCTACGGCGCCACCTCCGGCGAGATCTTCCTGCGCGGTCAGGTGGGGGAGCGGTTCTGCGTGCGCAACTCCGGCGCGACCGCGGTCGTCGAGGGCGTGGGCGACCACGGCTGCGAGTACATGACCGGCGGCCGTGTGGTCGTGCTCGGCACCACCGGTCGCAACTTCGCCGCCGGCATGTCGGGCGGTGTCGCGTTCGTGCTCGACCTCGACGAGAAGCTGGTCAACCAGGAGCTCGTCGAGCTGGCCCCCGTCGACGGCGACGCCGCCGACGAGCTGCAGGCCCTGGTGCGTCGGCACGTCGAGGAGACCGGTTCGCCGGTCGGCGAGGCGCTGCTCGACGACTGGCCGACCGCCGTACGACGGTTCACCGAGGTCATGCCGCGCGACTTCAAGAAGGTGCTCGCGGCGAAGGAGAAGGCCGAGGACGAAGGCCTCTCCGACGACGAGACCGCCACCCGGATGATGGAGGCTTTGCATGGCTGACCCCAAAGGCTTCCTGAAGAACGGTCGCGCGGTCGCCGAGCGCCGCCCGGTGAAGGAGCGCGTCGAGGACTGGCAGGAGGTCTACCCCGAGGGGGCGGGCCGCGCGCTGCTGCCGATCATCACCGAGCAGGCCGGCCGCTGCATGGACTGCGGCATCCCGTTCTGCCACCAGGGCTGCCCGCTGGGCAACATCATCCCGGAGTGGAACGACCTGGTCTGGCGCGACGACTGGGACGGCGCCATCGAGCGGCTGCACGCCACGAACAACTTCCCGGAGTTCACCGGCCGGCTGTGCCCGGCGCCCTGCGAGACCGCCTGCGTGCTCGGCATCAACCAGGACCCGGTGACGATCAAGAACGTCGAGGTCGCGATCGCCGACCGCGCGATCGAGTCCGGGATGGTCCGGCCGCAGCAGCCCGAGTGGCTCACCGGCAAGACCGTCGCGGTGGTCGGGTCGGGACCGGCCGGGCTCGCCGCGGCCCAGCAGCTGACCCGCGCCGGCCACACCGTGGCGGTCTACGAACGGGCCGACAAGCCCGGCGGCCTGCTGCGCTACGGCATCCCCGAGTTCAAGATGGAGAAGCAGCACCTCGAGCGCCGGCTGGACCAGATGCGCCGCGAGGGCACGGTCTTCCGCTCCGGCGTCGACGTCGGCAACGACGTCACCGGGACGCAGCTCGTGGAGAGGTTCGACTCGGTGGTGCTGGCCGTCGGTGCCACCGTCGCGCGCGACCTGCCGATCACCGGACGGGAGCTCGGCGGCATCCACCAGGCGATGGAGTTCCTGCCGCAGTCCAACCGCGCCTCGCTCGGCGAGGAGGTCGAGGACCAGATCCGCGCCACCGGCAAGCACGTGGTGATCATCGGCGGCGGCGACACCGGCGCCGACTGCCTCGGTACCTCGCACCGCCAGAAGGCCGCATCGGTGACGCAGCTCGAGATCATGGCGCAGCCGGGCGACGACCGGCCGAGCGGCCAGCCCTGGCCGACGTACCCGATGCTGTTCCGGGTCTCCTCGGCCCACGAGGAGGGCGGCGAGCGGGTCTACTCCGTGTCCACGCAGGAGTTCCTCGGCGACGAGGACGGCAACGTCCGCGCGCTGCGGCTCGTCGACGTGGAGATGAAGGACGGCAAGTTCGCGGAGGTGGAGGGCTCCGAGCGCGAGATCCCGGCCGAGCTGGTGCTCTTCGCGATGGGCTTCACCGGCCCGGACCAGGACGGTGTCGTCGCCCAGCTCGACCTGGACCTCGACCAGCGCGGCAACCTCGTGCGCGACGACGCCTACATGTCCTCGCTGCCCGGCGTCTTCGTCGCCGGCGACGCGGGACGCGGCCAGTCGCTGATCGTCTGGGCGATCGCCGAGGGACGCGCGGCGGCCGCGGCGGTGGACACCTACCTCACCGGCTCGACGACGCTGCCCTCCCCGATCCCGCCGACCGAGCGGCCGCTGGTGGTCTGACCGGGAACCGCCCGAAAACTCACATGTTGGAACGATCAAGCGCGGCTGCGGGTGACTCACCGGTAGCCCACTAGGCTCGACGCGTGCGTAGAGCAAAGATCGTCTGCACCCTGGGTCCCGCGGTGAACACCCCCTTGCAGATCAGGGCGTTGGTGGACGCCGGGATGGACGTCGCCCGCCTCAACCTCAGCCACGGGTCCTACGAGGACCACGAGCGCGTCTACCAGATGGTGCGCGACGCCTCCGACCGGACCGGGCACGGCGTCGCGATCGTGGCGGACCTGCAGGGCCCGAAGATCCGGCTCGGCAAGGTGGCCGACGGCCCGGTGCAGCTCGAGAAGGGCGCCGAGTTCACGATCACCACCCGCGACGTGCCCGGCGACGCGAGCGTGTGCTCGACGACGTACGCCGGGCTGCCCGGCGACGTGAAGGCCGGCGACCCGATCCTCGTCGACGACGGCAAGGTCCGCCTCGAGGTGGTCTCCGTCGACGGCACCGACGTGCTGACCCGCGTGCAGGTCCCCGGCCCGGTCAGCAACCACAAGGGCATCAACCTCCCCGGCGTGGCCGTCTCCGTCCCGGCGCTGTCCGAGAAGGACGTCGAGGACCTGCGCTGGGCGCTGCACCTGCGCGCCGACTTCATCGCGCTGTCCTTCGTCCGCTCCGCCGCCGACGTGGAGGACGTGCGGGCGATCATGAAGGAGGAGGACGTCTTCCTCCCGGTGATCGCCAAGATCGAGAAGCCGCAGGCGATCGACAACATCGAGGAGATCGTCGACGCGTTCGACGGCTTCATGGTCGCGCGCGGCGACCTCGGCGTGGAGTGCCCGCTCGAGGACGTGCCGTTCCTGCAGAAGCAGGTCATCGAGGTGGCCCGGCGGCACGCCAAGCCCGTCATCGTCGCCACCCAGATGCTCGAGTCGATGATCTCGGCGCCGCGCCCGACGCGCGCCGAGGCCTCCGACGTCGCCAACGCGGTGCTCGACGGCGCCGACGCGGTGATGCTGTCGGGGGAGACGAGCGTCGGTCGTTACCCGATCGCGACCGTCGAGACGATGGCCCGCATCATCGAGTCCACCGAGGACCACGGCCTCGCGCGGATGGCCGCGATCGACTGGCAGCCGCGCACCCGCGGTGGCGTGATCGCCAAGGCCGCGGCCGAGGTGGGCGACCGCATCGGCGCGAAGTACCTCGTCGCCTTCACGCAGAGCGGCGACTCCGCTCGCCGGCTGTCGCGCTACCGCGGCCCGATCCAGACGATCGCGTTCACGCCGGTGCCGGTGGTGCGCTCGCAGCTCGCGCTCTCCTGGGGGGTCGAGACCTTCCTCGGCGAGTCCGTCGAGCACACCGACGAGATGGTGCGCCAGGTCGACGAGCACCTGCTGCGCGTGCACCGCGTCGAGGAGGGCGACCTCGTGGTGATCATCGCCGGCAGCCCGCCCGGCATCCCGGGCTCCACCAACGCGCTGCGCATCCACCGGATGGGCGACGCGATCAACGAGGTCGCGCCGGCGTACCACCGGCCCGACTCGAGTGCCCCGGGTGGGACTCGAACCCACACTGGACGGTGTTTGAGACCGCATTCTCTGCCGATTGGAATACCGGGGCGACGGTGCCACAGGCTAGCCGAGACGTCCGCGGCGACGACGCGCCGCAACCCGGTTGCAATTGTCTACTCGATGAGTAGAGTTTGCGGTCCGCGGACGGCACGACGACAGGGGACCAGATGATCCGGCGGCTGCGAGACCTCTGGGGCCAGGAGCGCGCGAGGGCCAACGCCCGCGTCGCCTGCACCGAGCTGTCGCGCCGGCACGTCGAGCAGGCCGAGGTCGAGCTGTTCCTGCAGCGCCACGCCGAGCGCCGGGCCGGCCGTATAGCCTGACCCGGTGACCGCAGACCCCGCCACCCCGCCGCGGCGCGTCGTGATCGCCGAGGACGAGGCGCTGATCCGCCTCGACCTCGCGGAGATGCTCGTCGACGAGGGGTACGACGTCGTGGCGCAGGCCGGCGACGGCGCAGACGGCGATCGAGCTCGCGGAGCAGCACCGGCCCGACCTCGTCGTGCTCGACGTCAAGATGCCCCGGCTCGACGGCATCGCGGCGGCGCAGCGGATCGCGGAGCAGCGGATCGCCCCGGTCGTGATCCTGACCGCCTTCAGCCAGCGCGACCTGGTCGACCGGGCCCGCGACGCCGGCGCGATGGCCTACCTCGTCAAGCCGTTCACGCAGACCGACCTGGTGCCGGCCATCGAGATGGCCGTGAGCCGGTTCTCCGAGCTGCGGCTGCTCGAGGCCGAGGTCGCCGACCTCACCGACCGGCTCGAGACCCGCAAGGCCGTCGACCGCGCCAAGTCGGTGCTGCAGAAGCAGCTCAGCCTCAGCGAGCCCGACGCGTTCCGCTGGATCCAGAAGACCGCCATGGACCTGCGGCTCTCGATGCGGCAGGTGGCCGACGGCGTCATCACCCACGGACCGTCCGTCGCCGGTCGGCGTCGACCCCTCCTAACGGGCATTTCGGGCCCATCTCGCGGGCCGTCCGATTGTGTGACGTGCGAGGTCACGAATTGACAACGCCCCCGCTCCGATCCGGTCGCAGATCCCCGTGGCTGCAGGGGATTGGCGTTAGGTTTCACCCCAACAGATTCGCGGTGCGACTTCTCGGTGGACACCGCTGCCACTCCCCACGACGGAGGCTCCATGATTCGCCCAACCCGTGCCTGGCGCGCGGCCGCAGTCCTCGCGACCGCGTCCCTCGCCCTCACCGCCTGCGGAAGCAACAGCAGCGACAACTCGTCGTCCAGCGACAAGAGCTCGTCGTGCCAGCTCGAGCACAGCCGTCAAGAAGGGCGACGGCACCCTCACGGTCGGCACCCTGCTCCCGCAGACCGGCGACCTGGCCTTCCTCGGCCCGCCGGAGTTCGCGGGCGTGCAGACCGCCGTCGACGACATCAACGCCGCCGGCGGCGTGATGGGCAAGGACGTCGTGCAGGCCAAGGCGGACTCCGGTGACGGCACCCCCGACATCGCGGGCGCCCAGACCGACAAGCTCCTCGACGCGAACGCCGACGTGGTCGTCGGTGCCGCCTCGTCCTCGGTGTCGCTCAGCGTGATCGACAAGATCACCGGCGCCGGTGTCGTGCAGTTCTCGCCGGCGAACACCTCGCCCGCGCTCGACGACGCCAAGACCGACCCGAAGAACCTGTACTTCCGCACCGCGCCCTCCGACGTCCTCCAGGGCGCCGTGATGGCCAACACCGTGATCGGTGACGGCAAGAACAACGTCGCGATCCTGGCCCGCCAGGACTCCTACGGCGAGCTGCTCGCGACCCAGATCGAGAAGGGCATCAAGTCCGGAGGCGGCAACGTCGCCACCAAGCAGCTCTACTCCGCCGACGCGACCAACTTCACCGCCGAGGTCAACAAGGTCGCCGCGGCCGAAGCCGGACGCCCTGGTGCTGGTGGCCTTCGACGAGACCAAGAAGATCATCCCGGCCGCTCAAGGCCAAGGGTGTCGGTCCGCAGGACCTGCAGACCTACTTCGTGGACGGCAACACCGCCGACTACTCGAAGGACTTCCGAAGGGCACGCTCACCGGCGTCAAGGCGACCCTGCCCGGCGCCGAGCTGACCTCGGACTTCAAGGACCGGCTGCTCAAGACCGACCCGAAGATCACCACCTTCACCTACGGCCCCGAGGCGTACGACGCCACGGTGCTGACGGCGCTCGCGGCGATCTCGGCGAAGTCCGACGACCCGACCGACGTTCGCGCCGTGGATCATCAAGAACTCCGAGGGCGGCACCGCCTGCACCGAGTTCAAGGAGTGCGCCGACCTGGCCAAGAAGGGTGAGGACATCGACTACAACGGTGTCTCCGGCCCGATCGAGATGGGCAAGACCGGTAGCCCGACCAAGGCGACCATCGGCATCTTCCAGTACGACCAGTCCAACACGTACAAGAGCCTGAAGTACACCGCCGGCGTCATCTGATCGTCGCACCACACCACGAAGGGCCCGACCGCGAGGTCGGGCCCTTCTGTGTTGCCTGCGCTCAGCTCGCGCGCACGCTCGCGAGCTTCGAGCTAGTTGTTGCTGCCGGCCAGCGTGCCGAGGTAGAGCTCGATGACCTTGGGGTCGTTGATCAGGTCCTTGCCGCTGGCGGTGTAGGCGTTGCGGCCCTGGTCGAGGACGTAGCCGCGGTCGCAGATCTGCAGGCAGCGGCGGGCGTTCTGCTCGACCATGATCACCGAGACGCCGGCGCGGTTGATCCGGCGGGTCTGCACGAAGACCTCGTCCTGCATGCACGGGCGAGAGGCCCGCCGAGGGCTCGTCGAGCAGCAGCACCGACGGCTCCATCATCAGCGCGCGTCCCATCGCCACCATCTGGCGCTCACCGCCGGAGAGCGAGCCGGCGCGCTGCGCCTTGCGGTCCAGCAGCGCCGGGAACAGGTCGCCGACGAACTCGAAGCGCTTCTTGAAGGACTTCGGGCGCTGGTAGACGCCCATCTCCAGGTTCTCCTGGATGGTCAGCGACGGGAACACGTTGTTGGTCTGCGGCACGAAGCCGATGCCCTCGGTCACCAGGTGGTCGGCCCGGCGGTTGGTGATGTCGTCGCCCTTGAGCTTGCACCGTGCCGGAGTTGATCTTCACCAGGCCGAACAGCGCCTTGAGCAGCGTCGACTTGCCGGCGCCGTTGGGGCCGATGATGCCGACGAGCTCGTTCTCCTGGCAGTAGAGGTCGGCGCCGTTGAGGATGTTGACGCCGGGGAGGTAGCCGGCGATCAGGTCGTCGGCGCGCAGCACGGCGCCCTCGGCCGCCTTCAGGTGGGCGCGGCGCTCCTGGCGTCGGGACTCGTCTGGCGTCGGCGGCGTCGGGCTCAGCCACGGTGCTCTCCCTCGGTCGACGGTGGCGGGCGGTTCCTCGCCCGTGCTCCTCGCTCGATCTCGGCCTGGGCCGCGGCGAGGATCTCCTCCTCCATGTCCGGCGCTGAGGTCCTGGTCGTGGTGCGAGCCGAGGTAGGCGTCGATGACCCGCTGGTCGCCCATCACCGAGTGCGGCGGACCCTCGGCGATGACCTTGCCCTGGGCCATCACGATCACCCAGTCGGAGATGTCGCGGACCATGTCCATGTCGTGCTCGACGAACAGCACGGTGCGGCCCTCGTCGCGCAGCGACTTCACGTGGCCGAGCAGCGACTGCTTGAGCGCCGGGTTCACGCCGGCCATCGGCTCGTCGAGCATCACCAGCTCGGGGTCGGCCATCAGCGCCCGGGCCATCTCCAGCAGCTTGCGCTGGCCGCCGGAGAGCGAGCCGGCGAAGTCCTCGCGCTTCTTGATGAGCAGGAAGCGCTCGAGCAGCGCGTCGGCCTTCGTGGTGTTGGCGCTCTCCTGGCTGCGCCAGAACGGCGCGAACATCGCGCGCAGCAGGCTCTCGCCCTGCTGGCCCGGTGGCGCCGACGCGCATGTTCTCGAGCACCGTGAGCTTGGAGAGCACCTTGGTCAGCTGGAAGGTGCGCACCATGCCGCGCCGGGCGACCCGGTAGGCCGGGACCCCCTTGAGGCTCTTGCCGTTGAACGACCACTCGCCCTCGTCGGGCGTGTCGAAGCCGGTGAGCAGGTTGAAGAACGTGGTCTTGCCGGCGCCGTTGGGCCCGATCAGCCCGGTGATGACGCCGCGCTGGATCTCGACGTGGTCGACGTCGACCGCGGTGAGGCCGCCGAAGCGTGCGACGTACGTCGTCCGACGACGACGATCGGGTCGGGCTTCTTCGCCCCCGGCTCGTGCGGGCACGTCGCGCAGCGCCGCGCGGGCGGCCGAGATGTCGACGCCGTCGCGGTGGCGGCGGTCCGGTGCGTGCCGGTGGGGTCCGGTGGACGTGGTGTCAGCGGGCATCGAGAGCCAGCTCCCTTCGGTCGCCGAAGATGCCCTGCGGCCGGAAGACCATCAGCAGCATGAGGGACAGCCCCAGGAGGATGAAGCGCATCAGGCTGGCCTGGTTGCTGTTCATGATCGACGCCGGGATGAGCGGGTCGGAGCCCGCGGTCGCGGCGCCGAAGAACAGGTCGAGGAAGCTGAGCAGGAACCAGAAGATGATCGTTCCGGCGACCGGTCCGAGCACCCGGGCCGCGCCGCCGACCAGCAGCACGGTGTAGGCGAAGAACGTCGTGTCCGTCGCGAAGAACGACGGGTTGATCGCCGAGTGCTGCAGCGCGGACATGATGCCGGCGAGCCCGCCGATCAGACCGCCGATCATCAGCGACTGCATCTTGTAGGCGTAGACGTTCTTGCCGAGGCTGCGCACGGCGTCCTCGTCCTCGCGGATGCCGCGAGCACGCGGCCCCAGGGGCTGCGCATCAGCGCCCAGACGATCAGGCAGCAGACGCCGGCCATCGTCCAGCACACCAGCAGCGTCCAGAAGTCGTACGGGCGCCAGGTCACGACGCCGGGGATGCCGATGCGGCCGGAGAACGGGTTGAGGCCGGCGAAGCTGCCGACGAACCCCTGCAGGCCGTCCTGCCCGCCGAAGTACTTCAGCAGCGTCACCGAGCCGATGGTCTGCCGGATGATCTCGGCGGCCGCGATGGTGACGATCGCGAGGTAGTCGGCGCGCAGCCGCAGCGTGGGCACACCGAGCAGCAGCGCGAGCACGCCGGCCGCGGCCAGGCCGACGCAGGCTGCCGAGCCAGAACGACAGCCCCCAGGTCGCGACGAACGAGGCGACGGCGTAGCCGCCGACCGCCATGAAGCCGGCCTGGCCGAAGTTGAGCAGTCCGGTGTAGCCGAAGTGCACGTTGAGGCCGATGGCGGCGAGGCAGTACACCGCCGCGACCGGACCGAAGCCCTGCTGCAGGCTTTGGCTGAAGATTGCATGCCAGTCCATGAGCGCTGTCTCCTAACCGACCCGCTGGGGCTTGCCGAGCAGGCCCTGCGGCCGGAACAGCAGTACGACGATGAGCACGACGAGGGCGCCGACGAACTTGAGCTCCGCCGGGATGAACAACGTGGAGACCTCGACGAAGATGCCGATGATCAGCGCGCCGACGATCGCGCCCCACGCGGTGCCGAGGCCGCCGAGGACGGTGGCCGCGAAGACCAGCAGCAGGATCTTGAAGCCGAGCTGGAAGTCGAAGCCCTGGGTCATGCCGAGCAGCACGCCCGACAGCCCGGCGAGCATCGTCCCGATGATCCAGACGACGGAGATGACCCGGTCGACGTTGATGCCGGTCGCGGACGACAGCGCCGTGTTGTCGGCGACCGCGCGGGTGGCCTTGCCCAGCCGGGTGCGCTGCAGCGCGATGACGACGACGACGAGGACGAGCGCGCGCGAACAGCGCGACGAAGACGTCCTTGGGCGTCACCAGCACCGGCCCCCAGTGCCACGGCGCCGGGCTGGAGAACTGGGAGTACTGGTGGGTGCCCGCGCCGGCGACGTACTGGTAGATGCTGCGCAGCAGGATCGACAGGCCGATGCTCACCACCATCATCGCGACCAGGCCGGTGCCGCGGTGCCGCAGTGGACGCCACAGCGCCCGGTCGTTGACCCAGCCGAAGACGCCGAGGCGATCGCCGCGACCACGATGGCGACCGCGACCGTGACGTTGGTGCCGGCGATCGTGAAGGTGCCGGGCAGCGCGTCGACGCCGAAGGCGATCAGCGCCCCGAAGGTGACCAGCTCGCCGTGCGCGAAGTTGGTCAGGCCCGTCGTGCCGAAGATCATCGACAGCCCGAGCGCGGCCATCGCCAGCAGCAGCGCGAACACGATGCCGCCGACGGCGAGCTGCAGGGCCTGCACCCCGAGCCCGGTGCTGGTCGAGGTGTCGTTGCCGATCGGGAAGGTGACGAAGACGTCGGAGTCGAGGTTGATCGTCCGCTTCAGCGCGACCTGCTTGGGGTTGCGCAGCGCGGTGCCCTCGGGCAGCGAGCGCTTCACGATCTTGACCGTGAACGTCTTGCCGAGGTTGTCGATCGACTTGCCGGGCAGCGCGATGTCGAAGACGCCGGTCTCGTCGCTGGTGCCCTTGCCGACGACCTTGCCGGACTCGTCCTCGACGTTGATCTTGACGCCGGGGACCGCCTTGGCGGGCGTCTTGCGCTGGTCGAGCAGGCAGCCCTGGATGTGGATGGTGTCGTCGTTGCGGGGCTCGCGGCTTCACGCAGGTCTGCGCGGCCGCGGTGCGGCACGGGCGAGGCGGAGGCCGGAGCGCTCCCCGTCACCACGAGCGCCGACACCACGGTGCCGAGCAGCACCACGACCACGGCTCGGATCAGGCGGAGATGCTTCTGGGGCGGGCGTGCATGGGACTCCTGTCGCTCCGACATCGGCCGTCTCCGGCGCGGTCTGACGCCGGGACTATAGCCACGACGTGATTCCCGGGTGTTACGTCCGAGCGCCTCGTCCTGGTTCCCCTCATCCCAGCGACTTCGAGTCACCCTAGGACCAACGCGTGCTGCAACGGCAGGTTTGCGACAACAAATGCGCAACGAGTCGGAACGGTTGGCAGGACCAACTCCCTTCCGACCGTCGTCTAGCGCAGCGCCGCGACGACGGCGGTCAGCACCGGCGCCACCACCAGCGCGGGCAGCAGGTCGCCGACCGGGAGCTGCTTGAGCCGCAGCAGCCGGAGCGCGACGCCGACCAGCAGCAGACCGCCGGTGGCGGTCAGCGCGGCGACCTGCGCGTCGGACAGCACGTCGCCGAGCACCGGCTCCGAGCGCCGTCAGCGACCCCTGTACGACGAGCAGCGCGAGCACGCTGGCGCCGACGCCCCAGCCGAGCGAGGCCGCGAACGCGATCGCGGCGAAGCCGTCCAGGGCGGACTTCAGGTACAGCTGGTCGGCGCCGTTGCCGAGCCCGTCGTTGATCGAACCGAGCACGGTCAGCGGACCGACGCAGAACACCAGCGAGCTGGTCACGAACCCCTCGATGAACCGTTCCCGGTCGTCGCGCCGCTCCCGGGGCCCGGACGCCGCCGGCGGGACCCGGTCCGGAGCCGCCGCTGCAGCCACCCGCCGAAGCCCTCGAGCCGGCGCTCGATGCCGAGCAGCGAGCCGATGATGCCGCCCAGCACGATCGAGGCGAGCACGATCAGCATCGGCGCGCTGTCGCCCGACCGCCGCGCGACCAGGCGGGGTCGGTGACGCTGCGGCCGCGGCGACGCGGCGATCAGCAGCGTCACCAGGCCGAGCCCGTCGGTGACCACGTCGCGGGTGCGCTGCGGGAGCCGGTGGCCGACCAGCACGCCGAGCGCCGTGCCGACCAGGACGGTCGCCATGTTGACGACGGTGCCGATGCCCGGGAACACCGGCCCGCCCTGCCTCGCTGTCGCGGCCGTCGGGCCTGCGCTACCGCAACCCAAGGCTCCGCGGTAGGCGTAATCTCTCACCTCGGTCCGGTTCGAGAGCTGTCGGGGGCGCGTCCGACCGGCACCGGCCGCGGAAGTCCCGCGGTCTCCGTGTCGCCGGTCCGCCGGCCTGGAAGGGGTCCCCCGTGTTCCGCAGCCCCGTGCACGTCCGCGACGCCACCCCCGACGACGCCGCGGCCCTGGTCGAGGTGTGGGCGGTGGCCCGATCGTCGAGCGCGATCGCCGACCTCGACGCCGAAGCCACGCCAGGCGAGGCGGTCGCCTCGGTGGCGCGCATCGCGGCCGACCCCGACCAGCGGCTGCTCGTGGCCGCTCATCGACGGCCAGGTCGTCGGCGCCGTCCACCTGCCCGGGGCCCGCTGTCCCCGATCCACGGCGAGACCGCGGTCTACGTCCTGCACCTGCACGTGCTCGAGGACTACCGACGCCACGGTGTCGGGCCGCGCGCTGCTCGAGGCGACGGTGACCTGGGCGGAGGAGAAGGACACCTCGCACGTCGTCGTCGGCGGCCGTCGTCGGCCTCCCGCGACGCCAACCGCTTCATGGCCCGGCTGGGGCTCGCGCAGATCGCCGTGGTCCGCGGCGCGACCGTGCCGGCGCTGCGCGCCAAGCTGCCCGTCGAGCCGCCGGCGGCCGCCCGGGTCGGAGCCCGCAACCACCGCAACGTCGGCCAGGTGCTGGTGCAGCGACGCTCGATGCGGCGGGCCCGCACCCGCTCCTCCTGAGCGGTCCAACCGGGCCCGCCGGCCGTGGGGGTGGTGCCGGACTAGGGTGGCGACGTGTCCGACCAGCCCGTCCGCCGCGAGCCGTCGTCGACCGAGTGAGCCGACCTCCCGCGCCGCGACTGCTGCTGCTCGACGGCCACTCGCTGGCCTACCGGGCGTTCTTCGCGCTGCCGGTCGAGAACTTCTCCACCACCACGGGCCAGCACACCAACGCGGTCTACGGCTTCACCTCGATGCTGATCAACGTGCTGCGCGACGAGCAGCCCACCCACGTCGGGGTGGCCTTCGACGTCTCGCGCCCGACGTTCCGCACCGAGGAGTACTCCGACTACAAGGCCAACCGCTCCACGTCGCCCGACGAGTTCAGGGGTCAGGTGTCGCTGATCAAGGAGGTGCTGGCGGCGCTGCGGATCCACGACCATCGAGAAGGACGGCTACGAGGCCGACGACGTCATCGCCACGCTCACCACGCAGGCGCGTCGCCGAGGGCTTCGAGGTGCTGATCTGCACCGGCGACCGCGACGCCTTCCAGCTGGTCAACGACCGCGTCACGATCCTCTACCCGAAGCGCGGCGTCTCCGAGATGGCCCGGATGACGCCCGACGCGGTGCAGGAGCGCTACGGCGTCGCCCCCGACGCGCTACCCCGAGCTCGCGGCGCTCGTCGGGCGAGACCAGCGACAACCTGCCGGGCGTCCCCGGGCGTCGGGCCGAAGACCGCCGCCAAGTGGATCAACCAGTACGACGGCCTCGACGACGTCATCGCCAACGCCGACGAGATCAAGGGCAAGGTCGGCGACTGCCTGCGCGAGCACCTCGGCGACGTGATCCGCAACCGCCGGCTCAACGCGCTGGTCGGCGACCTCGAGCTGCCGCCGACCCCGACCGACCTCGCGGCGCGGCCGTGGGACCGCGCAGGAGGTCCACACGCTGTTCGACAGCCTGGAGTTCCGGGTGCTGCGCGACCGGCTGTTCGAGACGCTGACCGTCGGAGGAGGAGATCGACGACAGCGGCTTCGAGCTCGACGGCGCCCGGCTCGAGGCCGGGGAGCTGCGCGGGCTGGCTGGCCGCGCACGCCGCCGGCGAGGCAGCGGGTCGGGCGTGCACGTGCAGGGCGCCTGGCGGGCCGGCAGCGGCGACGTCGTACGCCGTCGCGCTGGCCGCCGCCGACGGCGCGGCCGCCTGGCTCGACGCCGAGCACGCTCACCCCGGAGGACGACGCAGGTGCTGCGCGCGACTGGCTGGCCGACGCCGGTCGGTGCCCAAGGTGCTGCACGACGCGAAGGGCCCGATGCTGGCGCTGCGGCGCCCGCGGCTGGCCGCTCGCCGGCCTCGACGCGCGACACCGCGCTGTCGGCGTACCTCGCCCGGCCGGACCAGCGCTCCTACGACCTGGCCGACCTGACGCTGCGCTACCTCAAGCGCGAGCTGAAGGCCGAGGACGCCGGCGACGACGGCCAGCTGACGCTTCGACAGCGTGGGCGGAGGACTCGACGCGGTCGACGCCGCGATGCTGCAGGCCCGCGCCATGCTCGACCTCGCCGAGGCGCTCGACGAGGAGCTCGAGCGAGCGCGGCGGCACCCGGCTGCTCGCCGACGTCGAGCTGCCGCTGGTGCTGGTGCTCGCCGAGATGGAGCAGCACCGGCATCGCCGTCGACGTCGACCACCTCGAGGCGCTGGAGGCGCAGTTCGCCGACGAGGTGAAGCGGGCCGCCAAGGACGCGTACGGCGTCGATCGGCGAGGAGATCAACCTCGGCTCGCCCAAGCAGCTGCAGGTGGTGCTCTTCGACGAGCTCGGGCATGCCCAAGACCAAGCGCACCAAGACCGGCTACACCACCGACGCCGACGCGCTGCAGGCGCTCTACGTCAAGACCGAGCACCCGTTCCTGCTGCACCTGCTGCGCCACCGCGACGTCGTCGCGGCTCCGGCAGACGGTCGAGGGGCTGCTCAAGACGGTCGGCCGCCGACGGCCGGATCCACACCACCTTCAACCAGACTGATCGCCGCCACCGGCCGGCTGTCGTCGACCGACCCGAACCTGCAGAACATCCCGATCCGCACCGAGGAGGGCCGCCGGATCCGCGAGGCCTTCGTCGTCGGGCCGCGGCTACGAGTCGCTGATGACCGCCGACTACAGCCAGATCGAGATGCGGATCATGGCGCACCTGTCCGAGGACGCGGTGCTCATCGAGGCGTTCAGGTCGGGGCGCGGACTTCCACACGGTCACCGCGTCCCGGGTCTTCGAGGTCGACGCCGGCCGAGGTCGACCCCGGAGATGCGCGCCAAGATCAAGGCGATGAACTACGGCCTGGCCTACGGCCTGTCCGCGTTCGGCCTCGGCACAGCAGCTCGGCATCGAGCCGTCGGAGGCCGCGGGCCTCATGGACGAGTACTTCGAGACGCTTCGGCGGCGTGCGCGACTACCTCGGCGGCGTCGTGGACGAGGCGCGGCGCACCGGCTACACCGAGACCATGCTCGGCCGCCGCCGCTACCTGCCCGACCTCACCAGCGACAACCGGCAGCGCCGCGAGATGGCCGAGCGGATGGCGCTCAACGCCCCGATCCAGGGCTCGGCGGCCGACATCATCAAGGTCGCGATGCTGCAGGTCGACGCGGCGCTGCGCCGCGTCCGCGCTGACCTCGCGGATGCTGCTGCAGGTGCACGACGAGCTGGTGCTTCGAGGTCGCGCCCGGGGAGGCCGAGGCGCTCGAGGCGCTGGTGCGCGAGCAGATGGCGGCCGCCGCCGAGCTCACCGTGCCGCTCGACGTGTCGGTCGGCACCGGCGCGAGCTGGCACGACGCCGCCCACTGACCGGTCCGGCCCGGCTCAGCCCGGGTGCGAGACGTCGACCAGCAGCGGGCGGCTGGTCACCGTTGTACGACGGCATCAGGCTGCGCACCAGCAGCACCACGAACAGCGCCGCGTCGATGCACACCACGACCGTCAGCAGGCCGGTCAGCGAGTCGACGGCGTAGGCCGCCGCCACCAGCACGACGAGCGCGACCCAGACCAGCAGCACCGTGCGCTGCCGCTGCCGGGCGACGATGTTGTAGATCATCAGCTGCAGCATCGCGAGCAGCGTGCCGAGCGCCGCGAACACCCAGAGCAGGCCCTCCAGGTCGGAGTACTGCGAGCCGCCGACGAAGACCACCGCGAGCGGCGACAGCACCGCCACTCCCAGCGTGGTCACGGCGCCGATCACCAGCACCGCGCCGAGGCTGACCAGGTGCATCTGCCGGCCGGCGCCCTGCTTGGACATCGACGGGAAGGCGATGACCACCACGAACTGCGGCAGGAACAGCACCGCCTTCGACAGGATCAGCCCGCCGGCGTACAGCCCGGCCTGGTGCTCGTCGAGCGTGCTCCGGGCGATGATCACGTCGGCGTTGGACAGCGCGAAGAAGGCCAGCAGGGCATGCGAGTTGTGGAAGGTCTCGCGCAGCACCCCGCCGGGCGCCCAGCGCTGCGCGAGCGCGGTGAAGGCGGCGGGCACGGCGACGTGCCGGTCCGGTCGACGCAGCGCCAGCCAGCCGACCAGGACGGGCACCAGCGCACCGAGCGTCACGCCCACCATGGCGCCGAGGGTGTTGGGCTCGACGAGCAGCGCGAGCGTCCCGAACCCGATGCGGCCCAGCCCCACGGCGAGGTAGATGCCGGCCAACGGGGCCCAGCGACGCTCGCCCTGCAGGATGCCGGCCTGCCCGCCCATCACCGTCAACGGCACCGCGGTCGCACCGATCAGCGCGGCCGCCGCCCACGAGTCGAGGTTCAGCGTCGAGGTGATGACCGGGGTGGCCGCCAGCACCAGCAGGCCGAGGGCCAGCGCGGAGGCGTAGCTGGTGGAGAGCACCTCGCGCTCGATGTCCGGCCGGCTCTCGGGGGCGGCCGACACCCGGCGGGCGCCGGTGGCCTGCAGCCCGAGCGAGAGCACGTTGACCACGAGCAGCACGCCCATGACGGCGGCGAGGGCGCCGTACTCCGCGGGGCCGAGCAGCCGGGCGGCCAGGATGACGAAGCCGTAGGTCGTCAGGTTCATGACGCCCATCGCGACGGCGATCACGGCGCCGTCGCGCAGCACCTGACGACCCGTCGCTCGGAGACCCACCGCACAAGCCTAGGTCGGCTCGTGCAGCCAGGGCCGTCGAACCTCGCAGGGCGCGGGTGTCCGGGAGGCCCGGATGTGGGGCACGTCACTCGACTCGCCGGAGCCCGGAAACCGGACGTCGTCCGCCTCGAGAGCCGCTGCACGCCCAGGTCGTGGCGAAGAACACGTGCCGTCGGACGGATCTTCCTGCCCCGGTGGCGTTTCGTTACTCGTAGGTAGCGTAACCTCCTCCGGGATCTTGCCCCAGGGAGGGAGCAAGCCGCCGATCTCCTCGCCGGAGGTCGGCCTCTTTATGTGGAGGGAGCGCACTCGCATGCGCGCAACACTGCTGGCCGGGGTCACCCTGGCCGTGGCAGCCGTCCTGGTCGTGCTTCGTCAGCTCGGCCCTGGACCTCGAGCTGGAGTCGGTGGCGCTGCTCGGCGCCGCCCTCGGTGCCGTCGTCGCCCTGGTCCCGGACCGGAGCCCGCTGGCCCGCCTGGGCGGGTTCGCGGCCGGCTTCGTGGCCGCCTGGATCGGGTACGCCGTCCGCGCGGGCTTCCTGCCCGACACCGCCGGCGGGCGGGCCGCCGCCGTCGGCCTGGTCATCCTGCTCTGCGTCGGCATCACCGCCGCCACCATGAACCGGCTCCCGCTGTGGAGCACCCTGCTCGGCACCGCCGCGCTCGCCGGCGCCTACGAGTTCACCTACGCCGCCGCACCGCCCGAGCTGCTCTCCACCTCGCTGAGCACCGGGACCACCCTGCTGCTCAACGTGGCGGTCGGCTTCCTGGTCGCGGCCCTGGTCGCGCCCGGCGCAGCCACCGGCACCCGCCGCTCCACCCACCGCTCCGACCACCACGTCCGACCAGCAGGACACCCCCGCCGCGTCGGACGACGCCCGGCTCGACGACTTCATGATGGAGAAGCACCAGTGAACGCCCGCACCTCCCGCACCCTCCGGCTCGCGGCCCTCGTGGCGAGCACCGGCGTCGTCACTGTCACCGCCGGCACCCCGGCGTACGCCGCCGGCGGCGACGTCGACGTCGTCAACACCGAGACCGTGCAGGTCTACACCTCTCCCTCGGGCGACGTGCAGGACCGACGGGTCTACGAGCAGCTCGCGCTCACGGGCCACGGCCCGGTCACGCTGCGGAACCCGATCTCGACCGACGGGCTGCGCAACCTCGACGGCTTCTCCGGGGTCCACCTCGAGGACGGCGAGCAGGTCACCTCGACGCGCGTCGACGGCCAGAAGCGGCTCCGCTCGGTCAGCGACTACGACAAGCAAGCTGCCGTTGGACGTCTCGGTGTCCTACCGGCTCGACGGCCACCACGTCGAGCCCGGCGACCTCGTCGGCAAGAGCGGCAACCTCGAGGTGGAGTACGTCGTCGAGAACGTCACCGGCACGAAGCAGCAGGTCTCCTACCCGGACGGGAAGGGCGGCACGGTCACCAGGACCGTCGACGTCCCGGTCCCGATGGTCGGGTCGCTGACCACCGTGGCACCGGCGAGCTTCACCGACGTGCGGTCGAAGCAGGCCAACATCGCCGGCGACGGCAAGGGCGGCACGCAGCTGTCCTTCACGATGACGCTGTTCCCGCCGATCGGCTCGACCACCGCCGACTTCGGCTACACCGCCCGGATCACCGACGGTGTCGTGCCGCGGGCCACCATCTCCGCGCTGCCGGTCAACCCGCTGGCGAGCCCCACCTTCAAGTCCGCCGGCGCGAGCTACAAGGGCGGTGCCGACACCGGCGCCGAGCTGGCCGCCGGCGCCACCAAGATCGACGCCAACCTCCTCAAGCTGCGCGACGGCGCGAGCACCCTGCTCGCCGGTCTCCTCAAGCTGCGCGCCGGCGCGGACCAGCTCAACGCCGGGTCTCGCCGGCGACGCGGCTCCCGGCGCGCGTCGGCTCGCCGACGGCGCCGGCGACCTCTCCGACGGCCTCGGGCAGATCGACAAGGGCACCAGCACGCTGGCGGTCGGCACCGGCAAGGCGCTCGACGGCAGCGGCAAGCTGACCGCGGGTGCGCAGAAGATCGCAGCCGGCAACCACGAGGCCGCCAGCGGCGGCAGCCGGCTCGCCGACGGCAACGTCAAGGCCCAGGACGGCAGTGGTCGGCTCGCCGCCGGTCTCGGCCGGCTCTCCAGCGGCGCGGACCGGCTCGACAGCGGAATCGGCACCCTCCACCAGGGCAGCGGCGCACTGAAGCAGGGCAGCGGCGCGCTGGCGCTCGCCTTCGACAACCCGAACGGCGTGGACCTCGTGAAGGGCAGCGCGTCGCTCGTGCAGGGGCTGACCCTCATCCAGCAGGGTCTCGGACAGCTCGACGCCCAGCTGCCGGCGGCCCAGACCGGGATCGAGCAGCTCAAGGCAGGAGTCGACGCGATCGTCACGGCGCTCGGGGCCGAGGGCCAGTCCGGCACCCTGATCGGCGGCATGAAGCAGATCGACGACGGGCTCACCGGTGCCCAGGCCGGCGCGACCGCCGTCAGCGGTGGTGCGGGCCAGCTGGCCTCCAACCTGCCCGCGGCCAAGGCGGGTGTCGACCAGGTGCAGTCCGGCCTGTCCGGTGCCGGCGGCCAGCTCGACAGCCTGTCGGCGGCCATCGGAGCGGCGAAGGCGACGACCGGCTGCAGCTCGGACGCGACGTGCTCCGGCACGCTAGCCGGTGTGCTCGGCCAGATCCCCGACTTCAAGACCCAGCTGGCCACGGCATCCGGAGGGCTGGGCCAGGTCTCGACCGGGCTCGGGCAGGCCGTCACGGGTGCCGCGAGCCTCAAGACCGGAGCCGACCAGCTCGCCACGGGCGTCGGGCAGCTCAAGGGCGGATCCGGCCAGGTGCTCGGCGGGCTCCAGCAGCTCAAGTCCCAGGTGCAGACCCGGCTCGTGCCGGGTGCGCAGGCGCTGGCCGACGGCCTCACCGCAGCGGTCGCCGGTGTCACCCAGCTGAGCCAGGGCAGCAACGCCGCGCTCACCGGCGCGCAGGCGCTCGACCTCGGCATCGGCCAGGCCGGCGACGGCGCCGGACTGCTCGATGCCGGGCTGGGACAGCTCGACGCCGGGCTCGGACAGGCCCAGACGGGATCGGCGGACCTCTCCGCGGGTGCCCGCACGGCTGCCGCCAAGAGCCAGGAGCTCGCGACCGGGCTGGTGCAGATCGCCGACGGCGCGGTCCGGCTCTCCACCGGCCTCACCCGGCTCGACAGCGGCGCCGCCCGCCTGGCGGAGAAGCAGGGCGAGCTGACCGACGGGCTCACGAAGATCGACGCCGGCACGGGCAAGCTGGCCGACGGCACCGGCACCGCCGCCGACGGCTCGACGAAGCTCTACGCCGGCGCGGACAAGCTCGCCGACGGCCTCGGAGACGCGGCCGACGGCTCGGGCAAGATCGCCGACGGGCTCGGGACCGCCGCCGGCGGTGCCCCGAAGCTGGTCGACGGGGCGCAGCAGCTCTCCGACCAGGGCACGCAGAAGCTCATCGGTGCGGGCACGACGACCGCGCAGAGCTACGGCGAGCTCTACGCCACCATGGTCGCCGGCTCGAAGCGGGCCCAGACCGAGGACATGGCCTTCGGGGCTCCGAAGGGTGCGGCCGGGCTCACGGCGTACAGCTACGTGATCAAGGGCGACGACGGCGAGGGCGGTCGCAACCTCGCCCGTGGCCTGGGCGGCCTCGCGCTGCTCGGTGCCGGTGGCGCCGTCTTCGCGCTGCGTCGCCGGCTGCTCTAGGACGGACCGACGGGGGCGTGCCGGGAGACCGGTGCGCCCCCGTCGGCGTCCCGCACGGCACGGAGGATCGCGGTGCCCGGGACCAGCCGGCCGCGCTCGGGGCCCCAGCCGCCCCAGACCCGGTCGTGGCCCTCCGGCCACTCCGGCTCCAGCAGCCGGGTCAGCCGCAGCCCGGCGTCCGCCAGCAGGCCGACCCAGTCGCCGAGGGTGCGGTGGTGCTCGACGTAGGTCACCCGGCCCGTCGTCGTCCTCCTCGACGTACGGCGTGCGGTCCCAGTAGGAGCTGGTCACCACCAGCCCGGCGCTCGACGGGTCGTCGGGCATCGTCCACCGCACCGGGTGCGTCACCGAGAACGCGAGCGTGCCGCCCGGACGCAGCACCCGGGTCATCTCCCCGACCGCGCGTCCGGCGTCCCGCACGAACTGCAGCGCGCCGAACGCCGAGAACACCACGTCGAACGACGCGTCGGCGAAGGGCAGCGCGGTCGCGGTGCCCGCCACCACCGGCACCCGCACCCCGGAGCTGTCGTCGATGCGCCGCGCGTGCTGCAGCTGCCGCTCCGAGAGGTCGAGCCCGGTCGCCCGGGCACCCTGGGTGACCAGCCAGCGGGCGCACTGCGCGGCGCCGCAGCCGACCTCGAGGACGTCGCGACCGGCCACGTCGCCGAGCACGCGGGCGTCGGCCTCCTCCACGCCCTCGGGGCACCACAGGAACCCGACGTCGCGCAGGAACTCGCCGTGCGCGGCCTGGTACTCGTCGGCGTAGCCGTCCCACTCGCGCCGGTTGGCCCGCTGCGTGACCTCCTCCGAGACCGTACGGCGCGCCGGGTGCACGTCAGCCCTCGAGCGCCGGCCGCCGCCGGCCACCCGGGAGCCGGTTGGCGAGCTCGCCGATCGGCCCGACCGAGCGGTTCAGGGTGTCGACCGACTCGTGCAGCTCCGGGATCAGCCCGATCAGCTCGGCGACCCGCGGCTGCAGCCGCTCCAGGGTCCGGCCCAGCTCGACCAGCTGGTCGAGCGTGCCGCCCTCGGCGACCAGCTTCTCGACGAAGCCGTCCTCGGAGACCAGCCGGTCGGCCAGGCCGCCTTCGACCAGCAGCCGGTCGAGCAGCCCGTCGGGGCGGGTCACCCGGTCCAGCGCGCCCTCGTTGCGCAGCAGCCGCTCCAGCGGGCCGTCGACGGCGGCGAGCCGGTCGAGCGCGCCGCCCTCCTCGAGCAGCCGGTCGACCGCGCCGCCCTCGGCGAGGATCCGGTCGACGGTGCCGCCCTCCTCGACGAGCCGGAACAGCGGGCCGTCCGCGGCCAGCATCCGGTCCACCGTGCCGCCGGGGGCGAGCGCGCGACCGACCGGCCGCCGCTCGTCGAGCAGCGCGGTGACCGTGTTGACCAGGTGCATCGGGCCGTGCGGGTCGGAGAGCGCGGCGGTCAGCCGGTCGACCAGCCCGCCCCGGCCGATGACCAGCATCAGCCGGTCGGCGTACCCGTCCTTGCGGCGCACCGGCCCGTCCGGGTCGACGAGCTGCCCGAGCGCGAGCGTGGTGTCGACGGCCGCCACCGTGAGCCGGACGGGCAGGGTGACGAGGTCCAGGAGCGCCATGGCCGCACGATAGTCGAGCCCGGCTCGGGCCGAGGATGGCAGCATCGGCGCGTGGACGACGCGGGACAGTTCGAGATGGCGCCGCTGCCGGGCGGCCACAGCGGCGAGACGTTCCTGGCCGAGGCGGCCGGCGAGCGCACCGTCGTCCGGCTGTACGTCGGGCGGGGCGCCCGCCGCGGTCCCGAGGCGGTGGCCGTCGACGCGGCCGTGCTCCGGCTGGTGCACGGGCTGCTGCCCGTCGCGGACGTGCTGGAGGCCCGCCGCCCCGACGCGGCCGCCGGCGCACCGGGCCTGCTGGTGACCTCGTTCCTGCCCGGCACCCGGCTCGACCTGCTGCTCCCGGACCTCGACGACGACGCCCGCGCGCACGGTCGGCCGGCGGCTGGGGGAGCTCGCTCGCGCGGCTGGCCTGCATGCCGCTGCCGCGGCGCGGGCTGTTCGTCGACGGCGACCTGCGCGTCGAGCCGTTGCCGGCGCGGCGACCTGGTCGAGTTCGTGCGAGGCCGCGCGACGCGAGACGGCGCTGGCGGCCTGGCCGGCCGACGAGGCCGACGCCCTGCTCGAGGTCGCGGACGCCGCGCAGGTCCGGCTCGACGCGGTCGACCCGGACCTGCCTGGTGCACAGCGACCTCAACCCGAAGAACCTGCTCGTCGACCCGGCCACGCTCGAGGTCACCGGCCTGCTGGACTGGGAGTTCGCGCACGCGGGCCTGCCGGGCACCGACCTGGGCAACCTGCTGCGCTTCGACCGCCACGAGCCGTTCGCCGCCGCGGTCGCTGGGCGCCTACCGCGCGCGTGGTGCCCGACGCGGGGACGGACGCGCCTGGACGCTGGCCCGGGCCGCCGACCTGGTCGCCCTGGTCGAGCTGGCCGGCCGCCGCGGCGAGAACCCGGTCGCCGACCGTGCCCACGACCTGCTGCGCGCCGTCGCGCGGGCCGGGACCTGCACGCCGTACCGGCGCGGCCGCGGATGAGGCGGGTTGGACTCGGGCGCTGTCCCGCCGCGTATTCTGGCGGGTGCGCAAGGAGTCTGCCGGAGTCTCAGACAGAGCAGGTTCTCGCTCGCTATCGCCTCGATGGGCGCACCCCTCGCCGGGAATGCTCGTCGGCACCCGAACCAGTGGTAGTGAAACCGGACTTCCCGCGCGTCCGCACGACGCCATCCATCCCAAGGAACTCAAGCCTTCTATGACAATCACCCCCACTCTCTCGGACGCCCCGCAGGTCGCGGTCAACGACATCGGGTCCGAGGCGGACTTCCTCGCCGCCATCGACGAGACCATCAAGTACTTCAACGACGGCGACATCGTCGAGGGCACCATCGTCAAGGTGGACCGCGACGAGGTCCTGCTCGACATCGGCTACAAGACCGAGGGCGTCATCCCCTCGCGCGAGCTGTCGATCAAGCACGACGTCGACCCGTCCGAGGTCGTCGAGGTCGGTGACAAGGTCGAGGCCCTCGTCCTCCAGAAGGAGGACAAGGAAGGCCGGCTGATCCTGTCCAAGAAGCGCGCCCAGTACGAGCGCGCCTGGGGCACCATCGAGCAGGTCAAGGAGGAGGACGGCGTCGTCACCGGCACCGTCATCGAGGTCGTCAAGGGCGGCCTCATCCTCGACATCGGGCTCCGCGGCTTCCTGCCCGCGTCCCTGGTCGAGATGCGTCGTGTCCGCGACCTCCAGCCGTACGTCGGCAAGGAGCTCGAGGCGAAGATCATCGAGCTCGACAAGAACCGCAACAACGTCGTGCTGTCGCGTCGTGCGTGGCTCGAGCAGACCCAGTCCGAGGTGCGCCAGGGCTTCCTGACCCAGCTGCAGAAGGGCCAGATCCGCAAGGGCGTCGTCTCCTCGATCGTCAACTTCGGTGCGTTCGTGGACCTCGGCGGCGTCGACGGCCTGGTGCACGTCTCCGAGCTGTCCTGGAAGCACATCGACCACCCGAGCGAGGTCGTCGCCGTCGGCGACGAGGTCACCGTCGAGGTGCTCGACGTCGACATGGACCGCGAGCGTGTCTCCCTGTCGCTGAAGGCGACGCAGGAGGACCCGTGGCAGCACTTCGCCCGGACCCACCAGATCGGCCAGATCGTGCCGGGCAAGGTCACCAAGCTGGTGCCCTTCGGCTCGTTCGTCCGCGTCGAGGAGGGCATCGAGGGCCTGGTGCACATCTCCGAGCTCGCCGAGCGTCACGTCGAGATCCCCGAGCAGGTCGTCCAGGTCAACGACGACGTCATGGTCAAGATCATCGACATCGACCTCGAGCGTCGCCGGATCTCGCTGTCGCTCAAGCAGGCCAACGAGACCGCCACCGCGGCCGAGGGCGAGGAGTTCGACCCGACGCTCTACGGCATGACCGCGTCGTACGACGAGCAGGGCAACTACATCTACCCGGAGGGCTTCGACCCGGAGACCGGCGAGTGGCTCGAGGGCTTCGACGAGCAGCGCGCCGCCTGGGAGGAGCAGTACGCCAAGGCGCACGCCCGCTGGGAGGCGCACGTCAAGCAGCAGGCCGAGGCCGCGCAGGCCGAGGTCGAGGCCGGCGAGGCGACGTCGTACTCCAGCGGCGGCGGCAGCGCCCAGGCCGACACCGGCTCCGAGGGTGCCAGCAGCGGCGGCGACGCCGGCTCGCTCGCCTCCGACGAGGCGCTGCAGGCGCTCCGCGAGAAGCTCACCGGCGGCCAGCAGTAGCAGCCGCCCGCAGCACGCGACAGGGCCCGGTCACCTCAACGGTGACCGGGCCCTGTCACGTCTGGCCGGGGTGCGCCGGGCTCACGCCGTGCGGGACCACGGGTCGAACGGGTCGCCGTGGTGGCTGCGCGGCGGGGTGCGCCAGGCGCGGGGACCGCGGGCGCCGTCGCCGCGCACGAAGGAGACGAGCTGCTGCAGCCCGAAGCCGGCGACGACGATCGCGGCGACCAGGGTGAGGGTGACGATGAACGGGATCATGGTGTGGCTCCTTCTGCTCCAGTGGTGCTGCTCCAGTGGTGCGGTCTTGGCAGTAATCATGCTCCGGCGCAGATCCTGCCAACAGTGGCATGAAAGACACTCTCCATCGATTTACTGCCAACTTCGTGGCACACTCGAGGCGATGATCAGCAACGTGGCCGTCCTGGTGTACGACGGCGTCGCCCCGTTCGAGCTCGGCGTGCTGCACGAGTCCTGGGGCTGCGACCGCTCCGACGAGGGCCTGCCGGTGATGGACTTCGCGATCTGCGCCGCGACCTCCGGCCCGGTGCGGACCCAGGGCGGCTTCGACCTGCTCGCGCGGCACGACCTGGCCCGCGCCGCCGAGGCCGACCTGGTCGCCGTCCCCGCGATGGGGGACGCCGAGGACGCCCCGGTCGAGGTGCTCGACGCGCTGCGGGCCGCGCACGCCCGCGGCGCCCGGGTGCTCTCGCTGTGCACCGGCGCCTTCGTGCTGGGCCAGGCCGGGCCTGCTCGACGGCCGCTCCTGCACCACCCACTGGCGTCACTCCGCGGACCTGGCCCGCCGGTTCCCGGCGGCGCGGGTGCTGCCCGAGGTGCTCTACGTCGACGACGACCGGGTGCTCACCAGCGCCGGCACCGCCGCCGGCCTCGACGCCTGCCTGTACCTGTGGCGCGAGGAGTTCGGCGCGGCCGCCGCCAGCGCCGTCGCCCGGCGGATGGTCGTGCCGCCGCAGCGGGAGGGCGGCCAGGCGCAGTTCATCCGCTCACCCGTGCCCGCCTGCGACGCCGAGACGCTCGGGCCCGCTGCTGGTCTGGCTCACCGAGCACCTCGGCGAGCAGCACACCGTCGAGTCGCTCGCCGCAGGCCGCCAGCATGTCGCCGCGCACGTTCGCCCGTCGGTTCCGCGCCGAGACCGGCACCACGCCGCACGTCTGGCTCACCAGCCAGCGGGTGCTGCGGGCCGAGGAGCTGCTCGAGACCACCGACCGGCTCGGTCGACTGGATCGCCGACGAGGTCGGGTTCGGCACCGCCGCGATGCTGCGCCACCACTTCACGAAGGCCCGGTCGGTCAGCCCGCAGCAGTACCGCCGCACCTTCAGCTCGGTCGGCGGCTCGCTGGGCTCACTCGAGACCGAGCAGGTCGGGTAGCGCCAGCCGGCGCACCTTGCCGGTGGCGGTGAGCGGCAGCGTCGTCGAGCGCGACGTACTCCTTGGGCCGCTTGGGCGGCGAGAGCCGCTCGCCGCGCGAGCGCCCGCAGCTCGTCGGGGTCGACGTCGCCGACCACGGCCGCGCAGACCCGCTGGCCCCACTGCTCGTCGGCCACCCCGAAGACCGCGACGTCGGTGACGCCCGGGTGCTCGCGCAGCGCGTTCTCGACCTCGACCGGGTAGACGTTGACGCCGCCGGAGATCACCAGGTCCTCGCGGCGGCCGTCCAGGAAGAGGTAGCCGTCCTCGTCGAGCCGGCCCAGGTCGCCGACCGTGAAGGCGGGGCCCGTGCTCGGTGTCGCGCCAGGCCGCCGCGGTCTTCTCCGGGGCGTTCCAGTAGGTGAAGCGGGCGTGCGTCGGGCACCGTGCACCAGATCGTGCCGTCGTCGTCGAGCAGCAGCGTGCGTCCCGGCCGGGCCCGCCCGACGGTGCCGGGCCGCTGCTGCCACTCCTCGCTGCGGCAGGCGGTGAACTGGCCCTCGGTGGAGCCGTAGAACTCCCAGGTCGATGCCGGCCGGGAACAGCTCGACCAGCCGCTCCTTGACCGCCGGCGGGCAGGCGGCCCCGGCGTGCGCGACCAGCCGGAACGACGACAGGTCGGGGACGCCGACCTCGTCCCAGTGCGCGAAGAGCCGCTGCAGGTGGGTCGGCACGCAGAACATCGTGGTCGGTCGCTGCTCGACGATCGCGGCGGTCACCGTCGGCCGGGTCGAACGGGCCGGGTACGACGACCCGACCGCCGGCCAGCAGCGTGCCGATGGCGAACCGCAGCGGCGCCGAGTGGTGCAGCGGGCTCAGCACCAGGTTGACGTCGTCGGCCGCGAAGCCCCACAGGTCCCGCTCCTCGTCGACGAGCGCGCGGGCGGCCGGCTCGTCGAGCAGCCCCGACCAGACGCCCTTGGGCCGCCCGGTGGTCCCGCTGGTCACGTGCATCGGGCGGCACCGCGGGACGTCGCCGGGGGAGCGGCGCGGCACCCGCTCGCGGAGCGTCGAGCTGCTGCTCGGGGTCTCGACGACCAGCCGCGGGTCGAGGTCCTCGAGGAGGCCGCGGCGCTCGGCGACGGTCAGCCGCGGGTCGAGCGGGACGGCCACGACCCCGGCGGCGAGCAGGTCGAGCACCAGGTCGACGTACGCCGACGGAGCCGGGGCGGAGCAGCGCGACGCGGTCACCGGCGGCGAGGTCGGGCGACGGCATGGCCACATGGTCCCAGCCCCGCAGGTCCACCGAGCGAGGCGGGTCGGCGGGGCTGCCATACTCCCGGCATGCGAGCGGCGATGCACGTGGCCTGACCGGCGGGGTGGGCTCCGGCAAGAGCACGGTGGCCGAGCTGCTCCGGCGAGCGGGGAGCCGTCGTCATCGACTCCGACGTGCTCGCCCGCGAGGTGGTCGAGCCCGGCACGCCCGGGCTGGCCGCGGTGGTCGAGGCGTTCGGGGACGAGGTGCTCGCCGAGGACGGCGTCGCTGGACCGGGCGGCGCTGGGCGCCGGGTGTTCGTCGACGAGGGGTTCCGCCGGCGGCTCCAGGACATCCTGCACCCGCTGATCCGGGCGCGGAGCGCGGAGATCGCGGCCGAGGCGCCCGCCGGCGCCCTGGTGGTGCACGACATCCCGCTGCTGGTGGAGACCGGTCAGGCGGACCGCTTCGAGGCCGTGCTCGTGGTCGACGTGCCCGTGGAGACGCAGGTCGAGCGGATGGTGCGCGACCGCGGCTGGACCCGCGGAGGACGCCGAGGCGCGGGTCGCGGGCGCAGGCCGGCCGCGACGAGCGGCGGGCGGTCGCGACGTACGTCCTGGACAACACCGGGACACGCGACGACCTCCGTGAGCGTGTCACGGAGGTCGTCGACCAGCTGGTCTCGGCGGGCGACTGAGAGGGCCGACCGCCGAGCGTCTCAGGCGGCCCGGTCAGGCCGCCAGGTCCGGGTCGGCCAGGTCGCGGAGCTTCTGCAGCGCCTCCCGCTCGAGCTGGCGCACCCGCTCGGCGGAGATGCCGTGCTTGGCGCCGATGTCGGCGAGCTTGTGCTGCCGGCCGTCGACCAGGCCGTAGCGGGACCGGATGATGTCGGCGGCGCGGTCGTCGAGCAGCTCGACGAGGTGACCCGAGCCGGTCGCGGGACTCGACGTCGAGGAACGTGCTGTCGGGACCCGGAGCGGTCTCCTGGGCGATCAGGTCGCCCAGCGACGTGTCGCCGTCCTCGTCGACGGGGGTGTCGAGGCTGACGTGCTCACGGCCCCACGACAGCAGGTCGATGACCCGGTCGATGTCCATGTCGAGCTCGCCGGCGATCTCCTCGGGCTCCGGCTCCCGGCCGAGCTGCCGCTCCAGGGTGCGGCGGGCGGCGCCGACCTGGTTGAGCTCCTCGACCACGTGCACGGGCAGCCGGACGACGCGAGCCTGCTGGGCGATGCCGCGGGTGATGGCCTGCCGGACCCACCAGGTCGCGTAGGTGGAGAACTTGTAGCCCTTGGCGTAGTCGAACTTCTCGACCGCCCGGATCAGGCCGGTGTTGCCCTCCTGGACGAGGTCGAGCATCGGCATCTGGCTGCGGCCGTACTTGCGGGCGATGGAGACCACCAGCCGCAGGTTCGCCTCGATGAAGCGCTGGATCGCCTTCTGGCCCTCGGCGGCGAGCCACTCGAGCTCGTCCTGGTTGGCGTACTTGGGCGCGCCGCCCTTCCGGCGGCCGACGCGACCCTCGGCGAGCAGGTGCTCCGCGAGCAGGCCTGCCTCGATCGTCTTGGACAGCTCGACCTCGGTGATCGCGTCGAGAAGCGGGGTGCGCGCGATCTCGTCGAGGTACATGCCGACGCTGTCGCGTCCCTCGATCTCGCGCGATGCGGTGCGAGTTGCCATGGTGGGTGCGCTCCCTTCCTTGGGGCCAAGGACTACCCATCGGTACGACCTTGTATTCACCACAACGGCGAACGCATGTTCGAGATTCCCGAATTCACCATTCGTTCATGTGCTGCCGTCCGAGGGGCCGGTGCGGCTCCTTGCCCTGAACGACGTACGACGGGCGCCCGAAGTTGCGGTCCGGGCGACATCCTCAGTGACTTCTCAGGGTCGCTGGTCCAGACCCGGCTGCTCACCGGACCGGCCCAGCCGGTCGATGAGCCAGGCCAGCGCGAAAGCCCGGTCGCGCCAGGCGTTGTGCCGGCCGCTGACCCCGCCGTGGCCGGCCGACATCTTGGTGCGCAGCAGGATGTCGTCGCGGATCGCCGGGTCGGTGACCGTGGCGCGCAGCTTGGCCACCCACTTGGCCGGCTCGACGTAGAGCACGCGGGTGTCGTGCAGCGAGGTCTCGGCGAGGATCGCCGGGTAGGCCTGGTCGGCGACGTTCTCGTAGGGCGAGTAGCTCTTCATGTAGGCGTAGGCCTCGGCGTCCTCGAGCGGGTTGCCCCACTCGTCCCACTCGATGACCGTGAGCGGGAGCGACGGGTCGAGGATCGTGGTCAGCGCGTCGACGAACGGCACGCCCGGCCAGCACCGCCGTGAAGGCCTCCGGTGCGAGGTTGGCGACCGCACCCATCAGCAGGCCGCCGGCGCTGGCGCCCTCGGCCGCGAGCCGGTCCGGCGACGTCCAGCCCTGCCGCGGCGAGGTGGCGGGCGCAGGCGACGAAGTCGGTGAAGGTGTTCCGCTTGCGCATCAGCTTGCCGTCGTCGTACCACTGCCGGCCCATCTCGCCGCCGCCACGCACGTGCGCGATCGCGAAGCCGATGCCGCGGTCGAGCAGCGAGAGCCGGGCGACCGAGAACGACGGGTCCATCGAGCTCTCGTAGGAGCCGTAGCCGTAGAGCACCATCGGCATCGTGCCGTCGCGAGGGGCGTCGGCGGGCACCACGATCGAGATCGGCACCCGGGTGCCGTCGTCGGCGACCGCCCACTCGCGCGACTGCGTGTAGCGCGAGCGGTCGAAGGGCGTGCCGTCCGGGCCCGGGAGCACCGGGCTGCGCTTGAGCAGGGTGAGCTCGCGGGTGGCGACGTCGAAGTCGTAGACGGCTGCGGGGTCGGCCAGCGTGACGAAGCCGAGCCGGAGCGTGGGCTGCGCGAACTCCGGGTTGGCGCTGGCGCCGACGGTGTGGACCTCCTCGTCGAACTCGACCAGGAAGTCGTCGCCGAGCCCGTCGGCCGCGGCGTCGTCGAGGGTCAGCACCCGCAGCTCGGTGACCCCGCGGCTGCGCTGGCTGACCACCAGGTGCCCGGCGAACGCGTCGACGTCCTCCAGCCGGACGGCGGGGTCGTGCGGCCAGCAGCGGCTCGCCACTGCTCGTGGGAGGTGGCGTCGGCCGGCGCGGTGGCGAGCTCGTAGTTCAGGGCGCCGTCGTTGTGCAGCACCAGCAGCACGTCCCGGCCGCCGACGACGGCGTGCTCGACGCTGTACTCCACGCCGTCACGACGCGGCGCGACCACCCGGAACTCGCCGGTGGGGTCGTCGGCGTCGAGGACGGCGTACTCCGAGGTGGTGCGCGACCCCGACGCCCGCACGAGGTAGCGGTTGCTGCGGGTGCGGCCGACGCCGGTCCAGAACCGCTCGTCGGTCTCGTGGTGCACGACCACGTCGTCGGCGACCGGGGTGCCGAGCACGTGGCGCCACACCTTGTCGGGACGCCAGGCGTCGTCGGGGGTGGTGTAGAACAGCGTCGTCCCGGCGCGGTCCCAGGTGCCTCCGCCGAGGGTGTTGGGGATCTCGTCGGGGAGCAGCTCGCCGGTGCGGAGGTCCTTGACCTGCAGCAGGTAGCGCTCGTTGCCGACGACGTCGGTGCTGTAGGCCAGCAGGTGGCCGTCCGGGCTCACCGACACCCCGCCGAGGGAGAAGAAGTCGTGCCCCTCGGCCAGCTCGTCGGCGTCGACGAGGACCTGCTCGCCCGGGACGGCGACGTCGGCGTCGAGCCGCGGCGGGGTCCAGTCGTCGGGGCCCTGGACCGGGCACCGGCAGCTGGCGCCGTACTGCTTGTCCTCGTGGGAGCGGCCGTAGTACCACCAGTCGCCGATCCGGTAGGGAACCGAGAGGTCGGTCTCCTGGGTGTGGGCGCGGATCTCCTCGAAGATCTGCTCGCGGAGCTTCTCCAGGGGGGCGGTGCGCTGCTCGGTCCAGGCGTTCTCGGCCTCGAGGTAGGTCAGCGTCTCCGGGGCCTCGGCGTCCCGCAGCCACTCGTAGTCGTCGATCACGGTGTCGCCGTGGTGCGTGCGCTCGTGCGGCACGCGTCGGGCGGTGGGTGGGGCGGTGAGCTCGTCGGCCATGCCGGGAGCCTACGGGCCACGGCATCGTGGCCGATCTTCTCCACAGGCAGTGGTCCGGAACTGTGGAGGGAGTCGCTCCGCCTGTGGACGCTCGACGCCGTTCTGTGGACGACACGCCACGCGACCGAAACTGCTCGAACTCCCTGTCCTGCAAGGGTTGTGCGGGTCGATGCGGGAGGCGTAGACATCTCCTACGCACTCCCGCAAGGGAGAGCGGGGCCAGTCGGAGACGAAGGTCCTTCACGGTCGGAGCGATCCGGCCGCGGCAGTCCGGTGACGGGACCTGCCGGGACTGGAGCAGGCCGACAGGTCGACCGGAGACGTCACCAGCACCGGTCACAAGGTGGGGCTCCTGGAACTCATACTTCCGGGGGTCCCACCGCCCCGTTAAGCGCCCGTTCCGGTGGTCTGGCCGACGTCGGGGTCGTCGTCGGGGACCTCGCGGGGCCGGGGCACCAGGTCGGGGTCGTCGGCGCGGAAGGTGCGGACCGGGCCGGGCGTCGGTCTCGGCGGTCTCGAAGCGCACCGTCACCCGTCCCACGCCCGAGCCCCACACCCAGCCGGGCCCGTGCTCGGCGTGCAGCACGTCCATCCCGGGGGCCCACTGCCGCGCCCGGGTGACGGCGGCGACGGCCTCGGCCGACCCCGTGAGCGGGTCGTCCTCGGTGGCGTCGTCGTACTCCGCGAACAGGTCCTCCTGGATCCAGTCCGCCAGCCCGGAGACGCCGACGCCGAGCAGCCGGACGCCGCCCGAGGTGTCGACCTCGGCGAGCAGGGCCCGGGCCAGCCGGGCGACGACCCGGGTGTTGTCGGTCGGCGCCGGCAGGGTGCTGGAGCGGGTGTGCGTGGTGAAGTCGTGCAGCCGGATCTTCACGGTCACCGTGCGGCCGGACAGCCGCGCCTTGCGGAGCCGTTCGGCCACCTGCCCGGCCTGCCGGTCGACCAGCCCCTCGAGCAGCCGCTTGTCGACGAGGTCGGTGTCGTAGGTGCCCTCGACGCTGATCGACTTGGTCTCCCGCTCGGCGACCACCGGGCGGTCGTCGTCGGCGCGGGCCAGCCGGTAGAGCGAGGTGCCGTGCGCCTGCCCGACCACCCGCACCAGCTCGTCCGCGGAGACCTTCTCCAGCTCGGCGACGGTGTGCACGCCGACCCGGCGCAGCCGCTCGGCGGTCGCCGGGCCGACGCCGGGGATGACGCCGACGCTCATCGGCCGCAGCAGCTCCTGCTCGGTCCCCGGCGCCACCACGACCAGGCCGTCGGGCTTGTCGAGGTCGCTGGCGATCTTGGCGACCAGCTTGGAGGAGGCGATGCCCACCGAGCCGCACAGCCCGCCGGTGGCGTCGCGGATGTCGTCCTTGAGCCGGCGGGCGACCTCGGTGACGCCGGCGACCGTCGTGTCGGTGACCGACTCGGCCGCCGCGAGGTCGACGAAGGCCTCGTCGAGCGAGAGCGGCTCGACCAGCGGCGACAGCTCGCGCAGCAGGGTCATGACCTCCCGGCTGCTGGCGCGGTAGGCGTCGAACCGGCCCGTGAGGTACGCCGCGTGCGGGCACCGCGCCCGGGCCTCCCGGGTCGACATCGCCGAGTGCACGCCGAAGACACGTGCCTCGTAGGACGCGGTGGCGACCACGCCGCGACCGCCGACGCCGCCGACGACGACCGGCTTGCCGCGCAGCGACGGCTTGTCGCGCTGCTCCACCGCCGCGAAGAACGCGTCCAGGTCGACGTGGAGGATCGTCGGGTCGGGGCGCACCGGCCCATTGTCCGCCACGGCACCGACCAGCGACCGGCCAGGAACCGTCCACAGCCGCGTGGCGGGGCGGACCGTCCCCAGGCGGCCAGACGGTCGCTGCCGTCGACGGTCGTCGGCGGGAGAGTCACCGCCATGACCGACGCGCCGCCCCTGCGGGCCAAGAGCCCCACCGACCTGCTGGCCCTCGTCCCGAGCCTGCTCGGGTTCCACCCGGAGGAGTCCGTGGTGGTCCTGACGGTGGGGGAGGCGCTGACGCCGTTCCACGCCCGGGTCGACCTGCCGACCGACCCGGTGGGCGTCGAGCAGCTCGCCGACCACCTCGCCGACGTGGCCCGCCGCAACCGCAGCAGCCGGGTCGCGGTGGTGGTCTACTCCGACGACGCGGGGCTGGCCGAGGCGCTCGTCGCGCGGCTGCACCGCGGGCTGTGGGGCGGCAAGGTCGAGCTGGTCTGCGCGGTGCGGGCCGACGGGGAGCGGTGGTGGTTCGTCGACGCCGGGGGCGGCGCCGACACGGCGGGCACGCCGTACGACGTCCGCTCCCACCCCTGGATGGCGCAGAGCGTGCTGGACGGGACGGTGGTGCTCGGCAGCCGGCAGGAGCTCGCCGACAGCCTGGTGGGCAACGACCCCGACGAGACCGAGCTGATCGCGGAGCTCGCCGACGGGCTGGCCGACCGGCTCGCCGGGCCGTCCGGGTCGTCCGGGCGCCGGCAGGCGCTGGTCCTCGAGGGTCGCTGGGTGCGGCGCCGGGTGCAGCGGTTCCTCGCCGACGGCGGGCGGCTCGACGCCCACGACGTCGCCCGGCTGTGCCTGGCGATGGCGGTGTCGCTGGAGGTGCGGGACGTCGCCTGGGCCGAGATGACCCGGGAGAACGCCGCGCGACACGTGGAGCTGTGGCGCGACGTCGTGCGCCGCTGCCCGCAGGAGCTGCGCGCCGCGCCGGCCGCCCTGCTGGGGTTCGCGGCGTGGCTCGCGGGCAACGGGGCGCTGGCCTGGTGCGCGGTCGACCGGGCGCAGGAGGCCGAGCCGGGCTACGGCCTGGCCGGCCTGCTCACCCAGGCGCTGGCGGGCGCGGTGCCGCCCTCGGCCTGGCGGCCGTTCCCCCGGGACGCGCTCACGCTGTTCGCGGGCTGAGCAGCCTGTCCGCACGGTGGGCAGCCGACGCGCCCGGGATCTAGGCTGCGACACATGGGCGAAGAGGTGGCACAGCAGGAGTTCACCCGGGCGGACCGCACCCGGTACCGCGAGAAGGTGCGGCGGTGCCTCGACGTGTTCGCGCGGATGCTCCGCGAGTCGCGCTTCGACGCCGACGCGCCCATGACCGGGCTGGAGATCGAGCTCAACCTCGTCGACGAGGTCGGTGACCCGGCGCTGAAGCAGCGCCGAGGCGCTGGAGGCGATCGCCGACCCCGACTTCCAGACCGAGCTCGGGTCGTTCAACCTCGAGATCAACGTGCCGCCCAAGCAGCTCAAGGACCGCGGGCTTCTCCGAGTTCGAGCAGGGCGTCCGCGCCAGCCTCAACCACGCCGAGGCGGAGGCGTCCCGGGTCGGCGCCCACATGGTGATGATCGGCATCCTGCCGACGCTGTCGGCGGGGCACATGAGCCGCGGCGTCGCTCACCCCCAACCCGCGCTACCAGCTGCTCAGCGACCAGATCCTGGCCGCCCGCGGCGAGGACATCGTCATCGACATCGGCGGACCGGAGCGGCTGCGCACCACCACCGACTCGATCGTGCCCGAGGCCGCCTGCACCAGCACCCAGCTGCACATCCAGGTGAGCCCCGAGGACTTCCCGTCCTACTGGAACGCCTCGCAGAGCGATCGCCGGGGTGCAGCTGGCGCTCGGCGCCAACTCGCCGTTCCTGCTGGGCCGCGAGCTGTGGCGCGAGACCCGGATCGCCGCTGTTCGAGCAGGCCACCGACACCCGCAGCGAGGAGCTGAAGGCGCAGGGCGTCCGGCCCCGGGTGTGGTTCGGCGAGCGGTGGATCAACTCGATCTTCGACCTGTTCGAGGAGAACGTCCGCTACTTCCCGGCGCTGCTGCCGGTGCTCGAGGACGAGGACCCGCTGGAGGTGCTCGAGTCGGGCCGCACCCCGTCGCTGGCCGAGCTGCGGCTGCACAACGGCACCATCTACCGCTGGAACCGGCCGGTCTACGACGTCGTCGACGGCACCCCGCACCTGCGGGTCGAGAACCGCGTGCTGCCCGCCGGGCCGACGGTCGTCGGACACCATGGCGAACGCCGCGTTCTACTTCGGGCTGGTGCGCACGCTCGCCGAGCACGAGCGGCCGCTGTGGTCGCAGATGTCGTTCAGCGCCGCCGAGGAGAACTTCCACGTCGCGGCCAAGGAAGGCATCGACGCGCAAGGTGTACTGGCCCGGCCTCGGCCAGGTGCCCGCCACCGAGCTCGTCGTACGCCGGCTGCTGCCGATGGCGCGGGCCGGGCCTGGACGCCTGGGGCGTGCAGAGCGAGGAGAGCGACCGGCTCCTCGGGATCATCGAGCAGCGCTGCATCGCCGGGCAGAACGGTGCGTCCTGGTTCGCCGGCCGGTTCGCGGCCCGGGTCACCGACAACGACGGCGACCGGCTCGACGCGCTGCGCAGCACGCTCAACGAGTACCGCGAGCACATGCACACCAACGAGCCGGTGCACACCTGGGAGTGAGCCTCACAGCCTCAGCCGCGCCCAGCTGCGGGACTCGTCGCTCCGCAGGTCGCGCCACCCCGCCCGGGTGACGACGTAGCAGCCGTCCATCGGACGGCCCACCACGCCGAACGCCGTCGTCACCGCCGAGAGCCACTGCAGGTCGAGGTCGTGGCGCTCCGTGGTGCCGGGACGGACCAGCCACGCCGTGCGCCACGAGTCGGGACTGTCCTCGAGCAGCGCGCACACGACGTCGACCTTCAGCGCCGCGTCGAGGGCCGGGACGTCCTGGGCGCGGGCCACGAACCCGGTGCGCGGTCCTGCCAGCACCCCGACGTGCACGCTCGCGTCGAACACCCGGCGGCTCTCGCCGCGACGGAACCGGCCGACCTCCTCGCGCAGCAGCACGCGTCGAGCCACGTCGGCGCCGACGGTCGGGGGAGGGCGGGTCACGGCGAGAAGCATGCAGCGTTCCGCGGCCGCCCGGCCGCGGCCGTCCACAGGGGCGCCGAGGACGGCGCTGCGATAACGTCACCGAAAAGCTCCACCGCTCGGCGGCCCGGTGCCGCTGCCACCTCAGGAGGACGGTCAATGGGGACCATCGTCGTGGGCTACGTGCCCAAGCCCGAAGGGCACGCCGCGCTGCGTCGTGCCGCCGAGGAGGCGCGGCTGCGCGACGCCCGGCTCGTGGTCGTCAACTCCCACCGGGGTGGACGCGAGTTCGACAGCGGCGACGCGCTGGAGTCCCAGGAGGACCTCGAGGCGATCCGCAGCGAGCTCCGCGAGGCCGGCGTCGAGCACGAGGTCCGCCAGCTGGTGCGTGGCATGGACCCGGCCGACGACCTGGTGAACGTCGCGGCCGAGGTGTCGGCCGAGTTCATCGTGATCGGGCTGCGCCGCCGATCGCCGGTGGGCAAGCTCATCCTCGGCAGCAACGCGCAGCGGGTGCTCCTCGACGCACCCTGCCCGGTGCTGGCCGTCAAGGCCGACGAGGAGTAGCAGGTCGCGATGATCCGGATCGCCCAGGAGACCACCGCCGACGAGGTCCTCACCGGCAGCCCGTTCGCGCTGCTGATGGGCATGATGCTCGACCAGCAGTACCCGATGGAGCACGCGTTCCGCGGGCCCGGCGAAGGTGCTCGCCCGCTTCGGGTCGCTCGACCCGGCCGCCCTCGCGGACGCGGATCCCGAGCGAGTTCGCCGCGCTTGTGCACGGTGCCGCCGGCCGTCCACCGGTTCCCGGGCTCGATGGCGGCGCGGATCCAGGCGCTCGCCCGCGTCGTCGTCGAGGAGTACGACGGACACGCCGAGCGGCTCTGGCAGGAGGCGGACTCGGGACGCGAGCTGATGCGCCGGCTGCAGGCGCTCCCGGGGTTCGGGAAGCAGAAGGCGCAGATCTTCACCGCGCTGCTCGGCAAGCAGCTCGACGTGCGCCCCGACGGGTGGCAGGAGGCCGCGGGCGACTACGCCGAGCCGGGGTCCCACCGGTCCGTCGCCGACGTGGTCGACCAGGCGTCGCTGGACGCCGTACGCGCCTTCAAGAAGGAGAAGAAACGCGCCGCCGCAGCCGGCTGACGGCCCGGGCGTTGCTTGGAAACTCTCAGGCGCGTGTCACAATAGGAACGCGGCTCTTGACGTGAACGGGCCTTGCCGCGCCCCGCAATCTGCACGAGAGGTAGTTCGTGTCCTCGAGCACGTCCCGCAAGCACTTTCCTGACGTTCTGGCACATCCCGACGTCGTCGCGCTTCTCGACGAGGGGCGCAGCTCCGGACAGGTCACCGCAGACGCACTCCGGACGGCGACCGCCTCGGCTGCCTCGTCACCACAGCACCTCAAGGCCGTGCTCAGGATGCTGAGCGAGGAAGGAGTGGCCGTCGTGGTCTCCGTCGAGGACACCGAGCCCCGCAAGAAGGTCGCCGCCGCCGCATCGGGCGCGCGGACCACCGTGAAGGCGAGCGCGAAGAAGGCCCCCGCCGCGAAGAAGGCGCCGGCCAAGAAGGCCGCTCCCGAGGACGCCGCGGCGAAGAAGGCCCCCGCCAAGAAGGCCGCCGCGAAGAAGTCGACCGGCGCCGGCGAGGCCGTCGTCGAGGTCGACGCCAACGGTGCCGTTCCCGCGGTCGTCGGACCCGACGGCAAGAAGGTCCTCCCCGACGTCCCCGACGAGCAGTTCGAGAAGGACGTCGCGACCGACCCGACGCTGAAGGAGGAGGAGGACGAGAGCAAGGGCTTCGTCGTCTCCCAGGCCGACGAGTCGGACGAGCCGGTCCAGCAGGTCATGGTGGCCGGTGCCACCGCCGACCCGGTCAAGGACTACCTCAAGCAGATCGGCAAGGTCCCGCTGCTCAACGCCGAGATGGAGGTCGAGCTCGCCAAGCGGATCGAGGCCGGCCTGTTCTCCGAGGAGAAGCTCGCCAAGGGCGGCAAGATCTCCGCGAAGCCGCTCGAGGAGCTCGAGTGGATCGCCGAGGACGGCCACCGCGCGAAGAACCACCTGCTCGAGGCCAACCTCCGGCTCGTGGTGTCGCTGGCCAAGCGCTACACCGGTCGCGGCATGCTCTTCCTCGACCTCATCCAGGAGGGCAACCTCGGCCTGATCCGTGCGGTCGAGAAGTTCGACTACACCAAGGGCTACAAGTTCTCGACGTACGCCACCTGGTGGATCCGGCAGGCGATCACCCGCGCCATGGCCGACCAGGCCCGCACCATCCGCATCCCGGTGCACATGGTCGAGGTCATCAACAAGCTCGCCCGCGTGCAGCGGCAGATGCTCCAGGACCTGGGCCGCGAGCCCACCCCGGAGGAGCTCGCCAAGGAGCTCGACATGACCCCCGAGAAGGTCATCGAGGTCCAGAAGTACGGCCGCGAGCCGATCTCGCTGCACACCCCGCTCGGCGAGGACGGCGACTCCGAGTTCGGCGACCTCATCGAGGACTCCGAGGCGATCGTGCCGGCGGACGCGGTGTCGTTCACGCTGCTCCAGGAGCAGCTGCACGCCGTCCTCGACACGCTCTCCGAGCGCGAGGCCGGCGTGGTCTCGATGCGCTTCGGGCTGACCGACGGCCAGCCGAAGACGCTCGACGAGATCGGCAAGGTCTACGGCGTGACGCGCGAGCGGATCCGGCAGATCGAGTCGAAGACGATGTCGAAGCTGCGCCACCCGTCACGCTCCCAGGTGCTGCGCGACTACCTCGACTGAGCGAGGCCTTGGGCACCTTTCCGTGCCCCCCGTCGCGCTGTAGTGTCCGTGCTCCGAGCCGGTCCGGAGCACACAGCCACGGGGGACGCAGGACATGGACACTCGCCACACGCTTGCCAGTGGAGCTGCTGCGGTCGCGATGGCGGTGACGGGGAGCGCGTTGGCCTCCTCCCCGGCGTCCGCGAAGCCGACCCCCAAGCCGCTGAAGGTCGTCGACGCCTATGTCACGGTCGACGACGGCACGCCGGGCGTCCTGGAGCAGGGCGACAGCTTCGACATCGTGCTGAACAAGCAGATCATGGTGTACGCCCCCTCGTTCACCGTCCTCGTCACCGACGCCGACGGTGACTCGGCGTACCTCTCCGACAACGGGTCGGAGATCTCGTACTCGCTGGAGGACCTCGTCACCCACGACAAGAAGGGTCGCGCCACCGTCTCCCCTGACCGGGTGCTGGCCGTGACGATCCGCGACGCGTACGGCGGTCTCGTGCCCCTCGACCTGCCGGTCACCATCACGTCGATCCAGGGCGTCTACTACGCGGGCCAGTACGACGAGCCGGCCAGGGTCGACCTCGCTCGCAGCCCCGACACGGTGATCGACGCCGAGTGAGGTGACCTCGCCCGGCCGCCGCCGGACGGAGCCGGCTCAGAGCTCCCAGACGACGCTGCACAGCGCGCAGCGGTAGCGCCCGATCAGCAGGACGTCGTCGGCGTCCGGCTCGAGGTTCTTCCAGGCGTGGTCGTGACTGCCCCAGGCGGACTGCTGGTGGCCGGACTGGTGACGGGCCTGGCGTCCCACCTGCGTGTGCGTCGCGGTGCTCACGGCTGCTTCCCCTCGTCCCCGCCGCTCGTCCCCTGGCGAGCGGTCAGAAGGAGAACGACCCTCGGTGTCGGAGGTCACGCGGTGTGTTGCAGGTCTCAGCCGCCCGCGACGAACGCGATCGCCAGCGCGCACAGACCGAGGCCGACGCCTTGGGCCCGGTGCACCTTCTCGTGCAGCACGAGAGCGGCCAGCAGCACGGTGCTGGCCGGGTAGAGCGAGGCGAGCACGCCCGAGACGGTGAGGTAGCCCTGCTGCGTGGCCAGCAGGAAGAAGCCGGTGGCGGCGGCGCTCAGCGGGCCCATGAGCAGCGCCCAGCGGGCGGCCGGCGCCCGTGGCAGCCAGTCCTGCCGGAGCGCCAGCGCCAGCAGCACGACCGTGGGGATGCCCGTCGCCTGGGCGACCGTGAGCGGCCACCAGCCGGCGCCGTCCGGCACCTGGCCGAGCGCGGCGAACAGCATCCCGAAACCCAGGCCGGCGAGCACCCCGTCGGTCAGCCCGTCCGCCACCGACCCCCGGCGGGGAGCGCCACCGTCCGCCAGCGGGTCCGTGGGCTCCGAGGAGACCAGCCAGATCGCGGGCAGCGCCACCGCGATCCCGAGCCAGACGACCAGCGAGGGGCGCTCGCCGGTGGCGGCTCCGACGACCACCGGCACCACCGCGGCACCCACGGCCGACACCGGGGCGACGACGCCCATCCGGCCGCGGGAGAAGCCGCGGTAGAGGAAGGCCGCGCCGGCCCCGCTGCCGACGCCGGCGAGCGCGGCCCACGCGAAGTCGGCGGGCCGGGGGTGGCCGCCGACGACGAGGAGCGCCAGGACCGCCACGCACACCGTGGAGCTGACCTGGGCCGCGACGGCGACCTGCCACGCCGAGGCGCGGCGCGACAGCAGGCCACCGAGGAAGTCGGAGAGGCCGTAGGAGACGGCGGACACGAGCGCCAGGAGGACGGCCACCTCAGGCACGCCTCACGCGACCAGCGCGCCGGCCAGCCAGGTGACGGCGGCCAGCAGCCCCGCGGCCAGCTCGATCAGGACGGACAGGCCGGCCGCCCGCAGCGCGTGCTTGGTCGTCCCCCAGGCGCGCTGGGTGCCCACCCGCTGCAGCTCGGAGGCGTAGACACCGGCGACGAAGCCCACCACCAGGCCGACCACGGGGACGACGAAGAAGCCGACGACTCCCAGCAGGCCGCCGACGACCAGCGTCCGGGTGGGCACACCGGTGGCCTGCAGCCGACGGCCGGGGACGGCGTACTTCACGACGGTGCCGGCGGCCAGGAACACGGAGACGAGGGCCAGCACGACCCAGCCGGTGGGGGAGGAGAGCGCTATCGCCCAGACCAGGACGGCGACCAGGATCAGCACCGTCCCGGGGAGCACCGGCACCAGGATGCCGACCAGCCCGACCGCGATCGCCAGCGCCACCAGCACGTCGGTCCAGGCCATGCCGGTCAGCCTGTCACAGCCTCGTGACGTGCCGGCAACGCGCCCGACACACGGGTCCGAGACGCCACGAGCCCCGGGCGGTCATCCGCCTGGGGCTCGTGGAACGTGTGGGGGTGGCTGCTCAGCGCTCTCCCTCGGGGACCGCCGGGGTGTCGACCAGCTTGTCGGTCTCGTCCTGGACGGCCACCGCGATCTCGCGGAGCTTGTCGCCGTGCTCCCGCGCGTGGTGCGCGCAGAAGAGGAGGTCGCCGCCGCCGGCGAGCTCGACACGGAGGTAGGCCTGGGCACCGCAACGGTCGCAGCGGTCGAGGGCTGACAGTGGCGTACTAGGGGCGACTGCAGTGGTCATCTGAGGCCTCTTTCCTTCCTGGGTGTCCTGCTCAACGTAACCCGGTGGACCAACGTTGGTCCCTCGGTGTCACCGTCTCGACAGGGTCAACATCCAAACACGGCCGACGCTTCCCCTTTTGCGGGTGGTTCTCCCTGTGAGACCGGGTGACCTACCCCACAGAAGGGTGTGCTGCACTTCGTTCGTCACCAAGTGTGGCGCGGCTTGGGCCTAGTCGTTGCCAATCGACGAGACTTGAAACAACTCGTTGCCGCATCGTGACGATCCTGCGTTCGTTGCTGAGGTCATCGTCGCCCGGCGCTGTCGCCTTTACAGGTAGGCGTGGCGAATCGGGCGGTCGGGCGTGTCGCGAGTAGATTTCCGGTGAGCAACCATCCGCTCGCCGCCAAGGAGTGCCGTGCCTGCCCGCACCGCCGGAGGAACCCCCATCGACAGCTCGTACAACGCCCACCACCTCCTGGTCCTCGAGGGCCTGGAGGCGGTGCGGAAGCGCCCGGGCATGTACATCGGGTCCACCGACACCCGCGGCCTCATGCACTGCGTCTGGGAGATCATCGACAACGGCGTCGACGAGGCGCTCGCCGGCGCCGCCCACCGCATCGAGGTGACCCTCCACCCCGACGACTCGGTCGAGGTCCACGACGACGGCCGCGGCATCCCGGTCGACAAGGAGCCCAAGACCGGGCTCCCGGGCGTCGAGGTGATCTTCACCAAGCTCCACGCGGGCGGGAAGTTCGGCGGCGGCTCGTACGTCGCCACCGGCGGCCTGCACGGCGTCGGCGCCTCGGTCGTCAACGCGCTCTCGAGCCGCCTCGACGTCGACGTCGAGCGCTCGCCGTCGGTGCAGGGCATGTCGTTCCAGCGGGGCGCCCCCGGGGTGTTCGACGGCGAGGGGCCGCGGGCGGCGTTCACCGAGCGGTCCGGGCTCAGCCGCAAGGGCGGCCGCGTCAAGAAGGGCACCAGCGGCACGCTGGTGCGGTTCTGGCCCGACCGGCAGATCTTCACCAAGGACGCCACCTTCGTCTACGACGAGCTGGTCACCCGCGCCCGGCAGACCTCCTTCATCGTCCCGGGTCTCGAGCTGGTGATCCGCGACCTGCGCGGCGCCGAGCCGGTCGAGGAGAGCTTCCGCCACGACGGCGGCATCACCGAGTTCTGCGACTTCCTCGCCACCGACGAGCCGGTGAGCGAGATCCTGCGCCTCGAGGGCAGCGACACCTTCACCGAGACCGTCCCGCTGCTCGACGACAAGGGCCACATGACCCCGCAGGACGTCGAGCGCGACCTGGGCGTCGACGTGGCGCTGCGCTGGGGCACCGGCTACGAGACCGAGCTGCGCTCGTTCGTCAACGTGATCGCCACCCCCAAGGGCGGCACGCACGTGACCGGCTTCGAGCAGGCCGCGACCCGGACGTTCAACGAGGTGCTCCGCTCGACCAAGCAGCTCAAGGTCAACGAGCCGGACATCGTCAAGGACGACGTGCTCGAGGGGCTGACGGCCGTGGTGACGGTCCGGCTCGCCGAGCCGCAGTTCGAGGGGCAGACCAAGGAGGTGCTCGGCACCCCGGCGGCGCGCAACGTCGTGCGCAAGGTGGTGGCCGCCGAGCTCAAGAAGTTCCTGACCTCGACGAAGCGGGCCGAGAAGGCGCAGGCCAAGATCGTCCTGGAGAAGGTCGCGAACGCCTCCCGGACGCGGCTGGCCGCCCGGCAGCACCGCGAGACCCAGCGCCGCAAGAACGCCCTCGAGTCGAGCGCGCTGCCCTCCAAGCTGGCGGACTGCCGGTCCAACGACATGGAGAAGAGCGAGCTGTTCATCGTCGAGGGCGACTCGGCGCTCGGCACCGCCAAGCTGGCCCGCAACTCCGAGTTCCAGGCGCTGCTGCCGATCCGGGGCAAGATCCTCAACGTCCAGAAGGCCTCGGTCGGGGACATGCTCAAGAACACCGAGTGCGCCTCGATCATCCAGGTGGTCGGGGCCGGGTCGGGCCGGACCTTCGACATCGACGCCCGCCGCTACGGCCGGATCATCTTCATGGCCGACGCCGACTCCGACGGCGCCCACATCCGCTGCCTGCTCGCGACGCTGTTCTTCAAGTACATGCCCGAGCTGATCACCGACGGCCGCGTCTACAGCGCCGTGCCGCCGCTGCACCGGATCGAGCTGTCCAACCCCAAGAAGGGCATGGACAAGTACGTCTACACCTACTCCGACACCGAGCTGCAGCGGAAGCTGGCCGAGCTGTCGAAGAAGGGCGTGCGCTGGAAGGACCCGGTGCAGCGCTACAAGGGCCTCGGCGAGATGGACGCCGACCAGCTGGCCGAGACCACGATGGACCCGCGCCGCCGTACGCTGCGGCGGATCACCGTCGACGACGCCGACGCGGCCACCGCGGTCTTCGAGCTGCTGATGGGCTCGGAGGTGGCGCCGCGCAAGGACTTCCTCGTGCAGGGCGCGTACGAGGTCGACGCGGACGCGATCGACGCCTGAGGCACCCGTGGAGCGCCGTGACGTCGAAGCCTGGGTGGAGCGCGTACGTCGCGGCGTGGCGGACGCCGGGCACCGAGCTGCTGACGACCCTGTTCACCGAGGACGCGACCTACGCACCCTCGCCGTGGTCGACGCCGCTCGTCGGGCTGGCGCGGCTGGCGGAGTTCTGGGAGGCCGAGCGGGACTCCGCCGGCGAGGAGTTCGAGATCGCCAGCGAGGTGGTGGCCGTGGACGGGTCCACCGGCGTGGTGCGGGTCGCCGTGGACTACGCCGCCGGGCACCGCTGGCGCGACCTGTGGCTGGTGCAGCTCGACTCGGACAGCCGCTGCTCCGTCTTCGAGGAGTGGCCGTTCGAGCCCGAGCAGCCCGACGGGCACGGGTAGCCGCTCAGACGCGCCGGTCGAGCAGGCCGGTGTCGACGTCGTACAGGAAGCCGCCGACCTCGACCGCGGCGGGGACGAGCGGGTGCGAGCGGACGGCCCGGACGTCGTCCTCGAGCGCCGCCGCCTGGTCCGTCACCACGCCGAACGTCTGCCACGAGGCGTCCTGGCCGGCGGACTCGCCGACGCGCTCGCGCAGCTCCTCCAGGGTCGAGGACGCCATCGCGCACCGGGTGTGCGGGATCACCAGGATGCGGTGCACGTTGAGCAGGTGCACGCCGAGGACCAGCGCCTCGAGCGCCTGCGGGGTGACCCGGCCCCCGGGGTTGCGGAAGATCTTGGCGTCGCCCGGCTGCAGGCCGAGCATCCGCAGCGGGTCGATCCGGGAGTCCATGCAGGTCACCACGGCCACGCCCGCGTGGGCGATGCCGTCGAAGCCGGACAGGGTGAAGGTGTCGGCGAAGCGGCGGTTGGCCGCGAGCAGGTCCTCGAACGCGTCGGTCACGGCCGCAACGTACCCGACCAGGGGACCGGCGGGGTGACCGTCTCGACCTGACGGGCGCGGAACAGCAGCAGCGCGAGCACCGCCGCGACGACGGCGCACCCGGCGGCGCCGACGAACACCGTCTGGAGCTGGGCCAGACCGGCCTCCGTGAGCAGCCGGGTGTACGCCGCGCACTGGGTGCCCGACGAGCAGACGTCGGCGGGGGAGGGCAGGTCGACCTGGACGGCGTAGTAGCGGCGCAGCCCGATCGTGGTCAGCGCCGAGATGCCGACCAGCATGCCGACCATGCGGGCGACCACCAGCAGCGCGCTGCTGACCCCGTGCACGTGGTCCGCGGTGGCGGCGAGCAGCGCGGCGTTGACCGGGGCCAGGGCGAGCCCGAAGCCCAGCCCGGTGAGCACCAGCGGGACGGTGGCGACGGGGGAGGAGAGGCTCACCGGCCCCCACGTCGACATCCAGACGAACCCCCCGGCCGCCAGCGCCATGCCGGCGGCGGTGACCAGGCCCACCGGGAGCCGGCGGATCAGGTGGCCGCCGGCCAGCGCACCCACCGGCAGCGCGACCAGCAGCCGCACCAGCACCAGGGCGGCGTCGAGCTGCGAGGCCGGGTAGACGGTCACCCGGGCGAAGATCGGGATGTCGACCAGCGCGGCGATGAGAGCGGCGCCGACGAAGAAGCTGACCGCGAGCGACCCCCAGGCAGGGCGAGCCGCCAGCGCTCCCCGCGGCACCAGCGGCTCGGCGGCCCGGCGGACGTGCAGCCAGAAGGCCGCCGCCAGCACCGCGGAGCCCAGCAGCAGCCACGGTCCGGCGGGCGAGAACACCGCGACCTCCGGGTCGGCCGTGGCGAAGGCGAGGATCACCCCGGCGAGCGAGAGCGCCAGCAGGGTGGCGCCGAGCAGGTCGGCCTGCCGAGCCACGCGGGCCCACCGGCGTACGTCGACCAGCGGGCGTCGCGCCGTGAGGCACCGGACCAGGAACGCGACCGCGAGCAGCACCGTCGCCAGCCCGACCGGGGCGAGCCACCGGGACTCGCCCACCACCGGCACGAAGCCGAGCCCGAGGGTCACGTCGGAGCTGAGCACCGGCGGCGGCAGCATCGTCAGCCCGAGCCCGGCCAGCGTCAGGAGCAGCAGCAGGCCCCCCAACCAGTCGCGCCGACCCGTCACTTGCTCCGCGACACGCCGGTCAGCTGGCCGAGTAGGTGCCGGGTCGGCGAGGGAGCGGAGGGTGGCGGCGAGCACCAGGCCGGCGGCGAGGTTGATCGCGAAGATCGCCTGCCAGGGGGCGACGGCGAGCACCAGGGCGCCGTACAGCGGGCCGAGGACGGCGCCGAGCTCCTGGACCGCGCCGACCACGCCGAGCGGGACGCCGCGGCGTGCGGGCGGGTAGAGGTCGGCGACCAGGGCGAGCGTGGCCGGCACCAGGCCGCCGCCGCCGACGCCCTGCAGGAACCGCCCGACGACCATGCTGGGGACGTCGTAGGCCAGCGCGGTCACCAGCGAGCCGAACGCGAACACCAGCAGTGAGCCGACCAGCACCGGCACCCGGCCCCGGAGGTCCGCGATCCGGCCGATCAGCGGCAGCACCGCGACGTAGCCGAGCAGGAAGCCGGACACGATCGGGGCCGCCCGCTGCAGCTCGTCGACGGCGAGCCCGACCGAGGTCATCATGTCGGGCAGCGCGAGCACCACGACGTAGGTGTCCGCGGCGGCGAACGCGACCGCCACCGCCGCGAGCGGCAGCAGCAGCCGGTGACCGGTCACGGCGCCCTGATGTCTCGCCGGGTGCCGTAGTCGTCGAAGGTCACGGTGTAGCGGACGTCGTCGGCCTTCGGGTAGAACGGCCCGCGCAGCACGGCCTTGGCCAGCCGGTGCTGGTCGTCGATGGTGAAGACCGCGTCGAACTGCGCGGAGGACCGGGCGCTCGGGATGATCGCGGCGACGGTCCTGCCGGGGACGGTCGCGGTGTAGCGGGTCAGCACCCGCTTCCCGTCGCGGACCTGGGCGCCCTCCTTCACGTCGCGGGCCGAGGTCAGCATCGAGGACAGCCCGCCCTGCCGGCCGAGCAGGTCGGCGGGGTCGGGTGCGCCGTAGTCGGCGGGGTTGATCGGGGTGAACTTCGAGGTGAAGGGCAGCTTGGCGTAGACCTTCCCGCCAGTCGCGACCACGGCGGCGTCGGCGTTCACGCCGCCCACCGCGACCTTGATGCTGCCGGTGAACGCCGGGGCGTGGGTGCCGACGCCGTCGGCGGCCAGCAGCCCGTTGACCCCGGTGGGGAGCGAGTCGGCCTTCAGCCCGATGCGCACCCCGGAGGTGGTGTCGAGGTGCCGCTTCGCCTCGGCGAGCACCCTGCGGGGGTTGGTGCCGCTCTTCTTCTCCTGGGAGCAACCGGCGCCGGCCAGCCCGAGGCTCAGCAGCACGGCCAGCAGCCCGGCGGTGCCGCGACGGAGCCTCACGTGAGCGTCCGGACGGGTCCCGCGGCGGCGACGACCGGCTGCGAGCCCGGGACACCGGAGCCGTCGCGGCGGCCGGTGGCGTCGGGGAGGTCGACCGCGGCGCCGCTGGCGGCCGCCGCCCGCGCCGGCCCGCGGCCGACCCAGGCGAAGACCAGGGCGTCCTCGCCCTTGAGGAAGCGGTGGCAGCGAACGCCGCCGGTGCCACGCCCCTTGGCGGGGTACTCCGAGAACGGCGTGACCTTCACGGCCCCGGGCTCGGTGCCGGGCAGCGCCGCCGCAGACCCCGACGAGGTGACCACGACCGCGGAGTCGTCGACCTCGAAGGCGGTGAAGGACACGACCCGCTGCCGGGGGGCGAGCCGGACGCCGGCGATCCCGCCGCCGGAGCGGCCCTGCGGCCGCACCTGGCCGGCGCCGAAGTGCAGCAGCTGGGCGTCGGAGGTGACGAAGCAGAGCTCCTCGTCGCCGCTGCGCAGCTCGACCGCGCCGACCACCTCGTCGCCGTCGGCGAGCCGCACCACCTCCCAGGCGTCCCGGTTGCCGAGCAGCTCCGGGTGGACCCGCTTGACGACGCCCTGCCGGGTGCCGAGGGCGTAGCCCGGCGTGTCGGTCTCCAGGGAGGTGAGCGACAGCACCCGCTCGCCCGGGTCCAGCGACAGGAACTCGCTCACCGGGGCGCCGCCCTGCAGGTGCGGGTGGTTGGCGGTGCCGGGCAGCGTCGGCAGGTCGAGCACGTCGAGCTTGACCAGCCGGCCCTGGCTGGTCAGCGCCCCCACCTGGCCGCGGGCGGTGGTGCGCACCACAGACATCACCACGTCGTGCTTGCTGCGGCTGGCCCCCTGGCCGTCACCGGGCTCCTCCACGTCGGTGGTGCGGGCCAGCAGGCCGGTGCTGGAGAGGTAGACGAAGCAGGGGTCGTCGGCCACCTCGAGCGCGACGGCGGCGCTGACCGCCTGCCCGGCCGAGGCGAGCAGGATGGTGCGGCGCGGCGTGCCGTAGGTCTTCGCGACGTCGTTGAGCTCGTCGGAGACCACCTTCCGCAGCAGCTTCTCGTCCTCCAGGATCGCGTCGAGCGCGGCGATGGTCTCCTCCAGCTCGGCCTTCTCCTTGTCGAGCTCGAGCTTGCTGAACCTGGTCAGCCGGCGCAGCGGCATGTCGAGGATGTACGTCGCCTGGACCTCGGACAGGTCGAAGACGTCGATCAGCCGGGTGCGCGCCTGCTCGGCGTTGTCGCTGGCACGGATCAGCTGGATGACCTCGTCGATGTCGAGGATCGCCACCAGCAGGCCGTCGACCAGGTGCAGCCGGTCGGCCGCCTTGCCGCGGCGGAACACCGAGCGGCGCCGTACGACGTCGAAGCGGTGGCCCAGGAAGACCTCGAGCATCTCCTTGAGGCCCAGCGTGCGGGGCTGGCCGTCGACGAGCGCGACGGCGTTGATCCCGAAGGAGTCCTCCATCGGGGTCAGCCGGTAGAGCTGCTCGAGGATCGCCTCGGGGACGAAGCCGTTCTTCACCTCGATGACCAGCCGAAGGCCCTTCTCGCGGTCGGTGAGGTCCTTCACGTCGGAGATGCCCTGCAGCTTCTTGCCCTGCACCAGGCTCTTGATCCGCTCGATGACCCGCTCGGGGCCGACGCCGTAGGGCAGCTCGGTGACCACGATGCCCTTGCGGCGCGGGGTGACGCTCTCGATCCGGGCGGTGGCGCGCATCTTGAACGACCCGCGGCCGGACTCGTAGGCGTCGCGGACCCCGTCGAGCCCGACGATCTTGCCGCCGGTGGGCAGGTCGGGGCCCGGCACGAACCGCATCAGGTCGTCGAGGGTGGCCTGCGGGTGCCCGATCAGGTGCCGCAGCGCCTGCACCACCTCGACCAGGTTGTGCGGCGCGATGTTGGTGGCCATGCCGACGGCGATCCCGGAGGCGCCGTTGACGACCAGGTTGGGGATCGCCGAGGGCAGCACGACCGGCTCGAGCTCGCGGCTGTCGTAGTTGGGCTTGAAGTCGACGGTGTCCTCGTCGATCGAGCCGGTCATCGCGGTCGCCGCCGGCGCCATCCGGCACTCGGTGTAGCGCATCGCGGCCGGCGGGTCGTCGGGTGAGCCGAAGTTCCCGTGCCCGTCGACGAACGGCAGCCGCAGCGACCAGGGCTGGACCATCCGCACCAGGGCGTCGTAGATCGCGCCGTCGCCGTGCGGGTGGAGCCGGCCCATCACCTCGCCGACGACCCGGGCGCTCTTCACGTGGCCGCGGTCGGGGCGGAGGTTCATGTCCGCCATCGTGTAGAGGATCCGCCGCTGGACGGGCTTGAGGCCGTCCTTGGCGTCGGGCAGCGCCCGGCTGTAGATCACCGAGTAGGCGTACTCGAGGAAGCTGGCGCGCATCTCGTCCCCGACGTCGATGTCGAGGATGTGCTCCTCGAAGTCGTCGGGCAGCGGCAGTTGCTTGGTCGAGCGGGCCATGCCCGTCATTGTCGTACGACGGGCACGCGGGTCACGCGGGGGCACGCCGCCCGACCACCCAGAGCGGTAGATTTCGGCCCGTGACCTCACCGAGCCCCCCGGCGGCGTACCCACGGCACTGGGAGGCCGACGTCCTGCTCCGCGACGGCCAGGTGGCGCACCTGCGGCCGATCGGCCCGGCGGACGAGGAGCTGCTCGTCGACTTCTACGACCAGGTGTCGGCGGAGTCGAAGTACCTCCGGTTCTTCGCCCCGATGCCCAAGCTCTCCGAGCGCGACGTGCTGCGCTTCACCAACGTCGACCACCGCGACCGGGTGGCCTTCGTGATGACGGTCGCGAACAAGATGATCGCGGTGGGCCGGTTCGACCGGATCCCGCCGGAGGAGTCCAAGGACCCGAGCGTCTCGGAGGCCGAGGTCGCCTTCCTGGTGCAGGACGCCCACCAGGGCCGCGGCATCGCGCAGCTGCTGCTCGAGCACCTCGCCCAGGCCGGTCGCGAGCGCGGCGTGGACCGCTTCGTCGCCGAGGTGCTCCCCGAGAACCGCCGGATGCTGCAGACCTTCCGGGAGGCCGGCTACAAGGTCGCCGGCGGCTTCACCGACGGCGTGATGCGGGTGGTCTTCCCGATCGACGCGACCGACACGTCGGTCAACGTGATGCGGGCCCGCGAGCACCGCGCCGAGTCGGCCTCGATCCAGCGGTTCTTCAACGCCCGCAGCGTCGCGGTCATCGGGGCGTCGCGGCGCCACGACACGATCGGGCAGACGCTGGTGCGCAACCTGGTGCTGGGCGACTACCAGGGCCGGGTGTACGTCGTGAACCCGGCGGCCCAGTCGGTGGCCGGCCTGCCGGCGTACGCCGGGGTCAGCGACATCCCCGACACCGTCGACGTGGCGATCGTCGCGGTCCCGGCGGAGGCGGTGCAGGACGTCGTGCTCGACTGCGCCGCGAAGGGCGTGCACGGGCTCGTCGTGATCTCCTCGGGGTTCGCCGAGACGGGGGAGGAGGGCCGGCTGCGGCAGCGCCGGCTGGTCGGCCTGGCCCGCAGCTACGGCCTGCGCCTGGTGGGGCCCAACGCGCTCGGCATCATCAACACCGCCGCCGACTACTCCCTGAACGCCTCGCTCTCGACGCTGATGCCGCCCCGCGGCCGGGCCGGCTTCTTCTGCCAGTCCGGGGCGCTCGGCGTCGCGATCCTCGAGAAGGTCGCCCGCCGCGGCCTCGGGCTCTCGACCTTCGTCAGCGCCGGCAACCGGGCGGACGTCTCGGGCAACGACCTGCTGCAGTACTGGGAGGAGGACGACGAGACCGAGGTCGTGCTGCTCTACCTCGAGTCGATCGGCAACCCCCGCAAGTTCAGCCGGCTCGCGCGCCGCGTCTCCCAGCGCAAGCCGGTGATCGCGGTGAAGTCCGGCCGCTCCACCCAGGGCGTGCCGATGGGCCACGCGGTCCGCTCGATGCTGGCGCCGCAGGCCGCCGTGGACGCGATGTTCCGGCAGGCCGGCGTGATCCAGGTCGACACCCTCGACGAGATGTTCGACGTCGCCCAGCTGGTGGCGCACCAGCCGCTGCCGCGCGGCAAGCGGGTGGCCGTGGTCGGCAACTCCGACGCGCTCGGGCTGCTGGCGGCCGACGCCGCGGTCGCCGTCGGCCTGGAGGTCAAGCACCCCGTGGCGCTGGGCGCCGACGCCACCGCCGAGGACTTCGAGGAGGCGCTCGACCGGGCCATCGACGACGACGAGGTCGACTCCGTCGTCGCGGTGTTCATCCCGCCGCTCAACACGACCGGCGAGGAGGTCGCGAACGTGCTCGCCGCCGTCGGGGAGCAGTCCGACAAGCCGCTGGTCTCGACCTTCCTGGCCAGCGAGGGCATCCCCGAGCTGCTGCGGGTGCCCGACGTCGCCGGCTCCACGGCGGGCCGGGGCTCCGTGCCGTCGTACCCCGCCGTCGAGGCGGCCGTCCGGGCGCTGGCCCGGGTGGTGGAGTACGCCGCCTGGCGGGCCAAGCCGCTCGGCGAGCTGGTGCCGGCCGAGGCGGTCGACGTGATGGCGGCCCGGATGCTGGTCTCGCGCCTGCTGCGCGACGAGGAGGCCGGCCGCGACCTGACCTTCGAGGAGCTGCACCAGCTGCTCGCGGCCTACGACATCGACCTGTGGCAGCGGCACCCCGCGACCACCGAGGCCGAGGCGGTGGAGGCGGCCGAGCAGCTGGGCTACGACGTGGTGCTCAAGGCCACCGCCGAGCACCTGCGGCAGCGGCCCGACCTGGCCCACGTGTGGCGCAACATCTCCAGCGCCGCCGAGATGCGGCACGCCTGGCGCAGCATGCAGGCCACCATCGACTCGCCCGACAAGGCCGGCTTCATCGTGCAGAAGGTCGCCCCGCCCGGAGTGCCGGTCTTGGTGGCCGGCATGGAGGACCCGCTGTTCGGGCCGGTGGTGTCGTTCGGCGTGTCGGGGCCGGCGACCGAGCTGCTGGGGGACCGGGCCTACCGAATCCCCCCGATGCACGGCGGCGACGCCAGCGACATGGTGCGCGAGATCAGGGCCGCGCCGCTGCTGTTCGGCTACCGCGGCGCCGAGCAGGTCGACGTGGCGGCCGTGGAGCGGCTGCTGCTGCGGGTCGCCCAGCTGAAGAACGACCTGCCGCAGGTGCGGTCCCTCGAGCTGACCCTGGTGCTGGCCGGCGCCCACGGCGCCACCGTGCTCGACGGCGTTGCGCGGGTCGAGCCGGTCGCCGACGCCCGCTCGGACTGGTTCGTGCGCCGGCTGTCGACCCAGGCCGGGGACACGCTCCATGACTAGGCCGCCCGCGTGACATGCTGGGCCGCATGAGCGAGCGCGCCACCGGGCGAGTGCACGACCGCACCGACGACCTCCGGGTCGCGATCGAGAAGTCCGGCTACTACCCCGACGTGGTGGCCGCCGCCGTCAGCTCCGCCGTGGCCCACGAGCCGGTCGTCGCCTACCTCGTCCACCACGAGCCGACCATCGACGAGCGCGACGAGGTCCGCCGCCACGTCACCGTGCTCGTGCTGACGCCGAGCCGGCTGGTCCTGGCCCACACCGACGAGCACGCCCCGGACGACCTGCTGCCCGCGCCGTACACCTCGACCTCGACGGAGGCGGTCACGCTCTCGTCGGTCCGCTCCGTCGTGGTCAACCGGATGGTCGCCAACCCCGAGTCGTACGCCGGCGTGGCGCCGGCGCCCGGTCGCCAGCGAGGTGGTGCTGACCATCGGGTGGGGTGCCGTCGCCCGCATCGACCTGGAGCCGGCCGCCTGCGCCGACCCCGACTGCGAGGCCGACCACGGCTACACCGGGCTGCTGACCTCCGACGACTTCTCGCTGCGGGTCAGCGCCGCGGCCGAGGGGCCCGAGGCGGTCGCCAACCTGCTCACCTTCGCCGACGACCTGTCGGCCCGCACCGCCGGATGAGCACCACCAGTCTGAGTCCTGGCTTCGTCGAGCCCGCCTACGAGGACCGGTCGCTGGGGGACGTGCTCCCGGCGGTCGCCCGGGCGCTGGGCGTCGACGCGGGCCTTCCGCCGACGTCGCTGGTGCTGCCCGAGGCGCGCTCCTACGTCGTCTTCCTGGTCGACGGCCTCGGCTACGAGCTGCTGCGCGACCACCCCGACCAGGCGCCGTTCCTGCACTCGCTGCTCGGCGAGCAGCCGCCCGCCACCGCCGGCGTGCCGTCGACCACCGCGACCAGCCTCACCTCGCTCGGCACCGCGCTGATGCCCGGCAGCCACGGGCTGGTGGGCTTCACCCGCGGATCCCCGGCACCGACGAGCTGCTCAACGCGCTGCTGTGGAGCAAGGCCGTGGACGCCGCGGGAGTGGCAGCCGCACCCGACGGCGTTCGAGCGGCTCGCCGCGGCCGGGCGTGGCGACCACGGTCGTGAACAAGCGCGAGTTCGCCGACTCCGGGCTGACCGATCGCGGGGCAGCGGGGCGCGGAGTTCGTCGGCGCCGACCAGCTCGGCGAGCGGATGGTGGCGGTGCTGGCGTCCGCGGGCTCCGAGCCGTCGCTGACCTACATGTACGAGGGCGACCTCGACTGGACCGGCCACCGGTACGGCGTCGCCTCGACGCTCGTGGCAGCTGCAGCTCTCGATGGTCGACGCGGCCGCCGAGCAGCTGCGCGAGACGCTGCCGTCGCACGTGCGCATCGTCGTGGTCGCCGACCACGGGATGGTCGACTCGCCCGCCGAGCAGCCGCATCGACACCGACGACCACCCCGAGCTGCTGGACGGGGTGGCGCTGATCGGCGGCGAGGCCCGCTTCCGGCACCTCTACTGCCGCGGCGGCGCGGTCGCGGACGTGGCCGCGACGCTGGCGCCAGGTGCTGGGGGCGCGGGCCGAGGTCCTCACCCGCGACGAGGCGATCGGGCGCGGCTGGTTCGGGCCGGTGGAGCCGCACGTGCGTCCCCGCGCTCGGCGACGTGGTGGTCGCCGCCCGCGACGACCACGCGGTGCTGAGCACGGCCGCGTTCCCCTACGAGACCCGGCTGGTCGGGCTGCACGGCTCGCTGACCTCCGTCGAGATGCTGATCCCGGTGCTGGTGGCGTGAGGAGGGTGGCGCTGATGGCCGAGCTGCAGTTCTTCACCGGGACGATGGACTCCGGCAAGTCGACGCTGGCGCTGCAGACCAACCACAACCACGCGGCCCGCGGCCGGTCGGGGCGGATCTTCACCAGCCGCGACCGGGCCGGCGCCGCGACGCTGTCGAGCCGGCTCGGGCTGCAGCACGACGCGGTCGAGGTGGGCGAGGAGCTCGACTTCTGGCGCTACGTCGTCGACACCCTCACCGCGGGGGCCCGGGTCGACTACCTGATCTGCGACGAGGCCCAGTTCTACGCACCGCACCAGATCGACCAGCTGGCGCGGGTCGTCGACGAGCTGCAGCTCGACGTGTTCTGCGTTCGGCATCCTCACCGACTTCCGCACCTCGCTGTTCCCGGGCTCGGCGCGGCTCGTCGAGCTCGCCGACCGGACGCACGTGCTGCAGGTCGAGGCGCTGTGCTGGTGCGGCAAGCGCGCCACCCACAACGCCCGCACCGAGAACGGCGAGATGGTCACCGAGGGCGAGGTCATCGTGGTCGGCGACGTCGACGGTGCCGAGCCGGCGCCGAGCCCGCCCGAGGTCGGCTACGAGGTGCTGTGCCGCCAGCACCACCGGCGCCGGCTCACCGCCGCCCGGGCGCAGGCCGTGTCGATGATCGGCGACCCGCTGCCGTTCGGCTGAGCCCCTCGGCTGGGCCTCGGCGTCGCTGGACCGGCTGGGAGACTGGCCCGATGAGCGACCTGATGCAGCCCGACGAGCTCGCGACCCTGCTGGCCCAGCAGCCGGCCCAGCAGCCGGCCCAGGCGCCGGACGCCGTCACCGTGCTCGACGTGCGCTGGCGGCTCGGGCGCGCCGACGGCCGGGAGGCGTACCTCGCCGGCCACGTGCCCGACGCCGCGTACGTCGACCTGGAGACCGAGCTCGCCGACCCGGCGGACGACCCGGTGGGCGAGGGCGGGCGTCACCCGCTGCCGGCCACCGACCGGTTCGCGGTCGCGATGCGACGCTGCGGGGTGCGCGCCGACCGCCCGGTCGTGGTCTACGACGACTGGTCGGGGCTGGCCGCGACCCGCGCCTGGTGGCTGCTGCGCCACCACGGCCACCCCGACGTCCGGGTGCTCGACGGGGGCTGGTCGGCCTGGCGGGAGGCGGGCGGAGCGGTCGAGACGCGGCGTGGCCACGCCGGTGCCGGGGGACTTCGTGGCCGCCCCGGGGCGGCTCCCGTGCTCGACGCCGACGCGGCGGCCCGGGTGGCCGCGCGAGGGCGTGCTGCTCGACGCGCGGGCGCCGGAGCGGTTCACCGGGGAGCAGGAGCCGGTCGACCCGGTGGCCGGCCACGTGCCCGGGGCGGTCAGCCTGCCCGCGACGGCGAACCTCGCGCGACGGCCGGTTCCGGCCGGTGGACGAGCTCGCGGAGCTCTACGCCGCGCACCGGCGGGCGCGGCCGTCGTCGGCGCCTACTGCGGGTCGGGGGTCACCGCCACCCACGACCTGTTCGCGCTGCACCTGCTGGGTCGCGAGGGCGCCCTCTACGCCGGCTCCTGGAGCGGCTGGGTGTCCGACCCGGTGCGCCCGGTCGCGACAGCGGTCGAGCGAAAACTTGACGCACCGGAACGCGTGACCGCGGGCGGCGTAGGTCGTTTAATGTTCACGTCGGGGGGTCGGTGATCTCCCAGGGGCCGGCCCTCCGACACATGCCCAGCCACCGGCACTGCTACCAGTGCACGCCCTTGAGCAGCTTCGCCAGCAGCACCTGCTGCGGGGTCGTCTCCTCCTCCGCGTCGCCCTTCGCGGCCGCCGAGTCCGGGAACACCTGGTAGGCCAGGTGCAGCACCCGGAACGTCGACTTCGGCGCCAGGGTGTGGAACACCGCCCCGACGTTGCCGAGCAGGGTGTTCATCTCGTGCGGCCGGTCGACCATCGCCGCGATCACCATGTCGGCGGCCTGCGCCGGGGAGATCGTCGGGAACTTCTGGTAGATCTTCGTCGGCGCGATCATCGGGGTCCGCACCAGCGGCATGTGGATCGTCGAGAAGCTGACGCCGTCCCCGACGAGCTCGGAGGCGACGACGTTGCTCCACGAGTCGAGCGCCGACTTCGACGCGACGTACGCGCTGAAGCGCGGCGGGTTCGTCTGCACGCCGATCGAGCTGATGTTCACCACGTGGCCGTGCTGCTGCTCGCGCATCGTCGGCAGCAGCCCCATCACCAGCCGGATCGCGCCGAAGTAGTTGAGCTGCATGGTGCGCTCGAAGTCGTGGAACCGGTCCTCCGAGAGCGCCAGCGAGCGACGGATCGAGCGGCCGGCGTTGTTGACCACGAAGTCGATGCTGTCGTGCTCGGCGACGAGCTGCTCGCAGAGCGCGTCGATGGCCTCCATGTCGGACAGGTCGCAGCCGTGGACGAACGCGCGGCCGCCGTGCGCCTCGATCTCGGCCTTGGTGTCCTCGAGCTTGTCCTTGCCGCGCGCCACCAGGATCGGGATGCCGCCGGCCTGCGCGACCTTGAGCGCGACGACCTTGCCGATGCCGGACGAGGCGCCGGTGATCACGACGGTGCGGTCGCGGAGCTTGTCGACGATGCCGCTGTCGCGGGCGGTGTCCTGGTCGAGGTGCTCCTCCCAGTAGGTCCACAGCGTCGCGGCGTAGCCCTCGAGGTCCGGGCAGGAGATCCCGGACCCGGCAGAGCGCGCGCTCGGTGCGGCGGGAGGCGTACGCCGTCGGGAAGGAGACGTGCTCGAGCACCTCGGGCGGGATGCCGAGCCGGCCGATGGTCTCGCGGAGCACCAGCTGTGCCGGGCGCGGTGCGCAGCACGTTCTGCACCAGCCCGCCGGGGCGCAGCGCCCGCGGCAGCACGCTGGTCGGCAGCACCCCGGTGACGCGGCGGTCCATCGGCACCGCGAACTGCGGCGCCTTGGCGGCCTCGGCGAACGTGTTGACCATGTCGACGACGGCCTGCGGCTCGGGGTTGACCAGGTGGAACGCCTGGCCGTCGAGCCCCGGCTGGTGGGCGATGTGGTCCATCGCCTTGGCGACGTAGTCGACCGGCACCACGTTGGTGTCGCCGAGGTCGACGCCGAGGATCGGCAGCCACGAGGGCAGCGTGTCGCGCATCCGCTTGAACAGCGGGAAGAAGTAGTAGGGCCCGTCGACCTTGTCCATCGCGCCGGTCTCGGAGTGCCCGACCACGACCGCCGGCCGGTAGACCCGCCACGGCACCGGGCACTCCTCGCGGACGATCCGCTCGGACTCGAACTTCGTGCGGTGGTACGACGAGGGCAGCCCCTGCCCGACGTCGAACATCGTCTCGTCGAACGTGCCGTGGTAGTCGCCGGACGCCGCGATCGAGGAGACCTGGTGGAAGACCCCGGCGTCGAGGGCGCCGGCCAGCTCGAGGGCGGCGCGGGTGCCGCCGACGTTGAGCTGCTCGTTGAGCTCGTCGGAGGCGGTCATGTCGTAGAGCGCCGCGACGTGGAAGAAGTGGTCGATCGAGCCGCGGTGCGCCTCTGCCCACTTCTTGGTGACGCCGAGCCGCGGCTTGGTCAGGTCGCCGGTCACCGTGCTCACCCGGGCGGGGTTGCCCCACGAGCGGAGCAGCCGATCGATGCGCTCCTTCGAGCCGGAGCGGACCAGGACGAAGATCTCGTCGTCGCGGTTGTCGAGCAGCTCCTGGACCAGGTGCCGGCCGATGAAGCCGGTCGCTCCGGTCACGAAGTACGCCATGGGGACCATCCGCGGGTAGAGGGGACGAAAGGGGTTACCCGCCGAGACGTTACTGAACAGTAATTTCCCTGTCCAGCAGGCGACGCTCAGTCTCGTTTGCCGCCGAACATGATCTCGTCCCAGCTCGGCACCGAGGCCCGGCTCTTCTTCTTGGCCGGGCGTCGCGGGGCCGCGCTCCTCGGCGGGCTCGTCGGTCCGTCGGGCTCGTCGGCCTCGCTGCCCAGCTCGACCGGCTCGGGCTCGGTCGGGCGCCGTCGGCGCCGTCGGCCGCTCGGTGGCGATCCAGTCGGCGTCCCCGGTGGCGCGGACCGCGGCGGCGGTCGCGGAGAGGTCCTCGGTGGTGTCCTCGGCGATCCCGGACGGGGATCTCCGCCACCGGCGGCGCGACGGGGTCCTCGGTCACCATCTCGATGGCGTCCTCGCCCAGCGGCAGCTCGTCGTCGTTGCTCACCGCGGAGAGCCGGCGCGGGCCGGGGGTGGTGCGGGGCTGCGGTCCCTTGACGGCGGTCTGCTCGCCGACCAGCCAGCGGGCCTCGTCGTCGTCGGCGACGACGTAGCGGCCCGGGGCGTCGAACACGAACTCCGCGTGCCGGGCGCTCTCGCCGGAGCGGTAGTCGGCGACCAGCGTCCAGCGGCCGTCGTCGCGCCGCCAGGCGTCCCACTCGACGGAGGCGGGGTCGACGTTGCGGGCCAGCAGCCGCTCGGCGACCGCGTCGGCCGAGCGGCCGGGCCGGGCCCTCGCCGGCCTTGCGGCGGACCGAGGCCTTCTGGGCCCGGTCCGGCGATGTGGGCGCGCTCGGCGAGCACCGGGGTGGCGTAGCCCATCACCTTGTCGAGGGTGGTCTGCGCCGCGGCGGCCACGTGCTCGGGCGACTCGCCGGCGCGGATGCGTGCCTGGATGTCGCGGGGGCGGAGGGCGCTGTCCATGGTGATCTCCAACTGGCCGAGTCGGGCGTGATCGCCGCGAAGGGCGGCCCGGAGTCTGGCGTCGGCAGGAAGGGTGAACTCCTCGCCTGCGGCGTTGACCAGGACCAGCCGCTGCTTGTCCTCGGTCAGCCCCACGAGCGTGAGGTCCTGCTCCTTCATGGGGGTCGCCCGCTCCTTCATCCGGTTCTGCGCGAGAGCCTACTTGCTGGGGGTCGTGCCGCTCGGCAGTAGCCCCGCGGGTCGCCGTGCAGACTGACCCGCATGATCTCCGTGGTGAGCGCCCTGACCGACGAGGTGCCGCACCCGGGCGCCGTCCTCGTCGTCCTCGACCTGCTCGGCATCTTCGTCTTCGCCCTCACCGGGGCCCTGCTCGGGGTCCGCAAGGGGCTCGACGTGTTCGCCGTGCTGGTGCTCGCCGGCACGGCGGGGCTCGGCGGCGGCTTCCTGCGCGACGTGCTCATCGGTGCCGTGCCGCCGGCGGCGCTCGCGGACTGGCGCTACCTGATGGTGCCGGTGGTCGCGGGTCTGCTGACGTTCTTCTTCCACCCGGCGATCGGCCGGGCGGAGCGGGTGGTCAACGTGCTCGACGCGGCCGGGCTGTCGCTGTTCTGCGTCACCGGCGCCCTGAAGGCGCTGGAGCACGGACTCGGTCCGGCGCCGGCCGCGCTGCTGGGGATGCTCACCGGCATCGGCGGCGGCATCGTGCGCGACGTCCTCACCGGCCGGGTGCCGCTGGTGTTCCGCGGCGAGCTCTACGCGACCCCGGCGCTGCTGGGCGCGGTGGTCGCCGTCGTGGGTCACGAGGCGGGGCTGCGCACGATCGTGGTCGCGGTGCCGGCCGCGGTGGTCTGCTTCTCCTGGCGGGTGCTGGCGATCCGGCGGGGCTGGAACGCGCCGCGCGCCACCTCGGCGAGCACCTGACCCGACAGGGCTACCAGAACATCGTGCCCGGGTCGCCCTTGAACGGGCCGACCACCCGCGAGGTCACCCAGCCGCCGTAGAACCCGCCCGGCTGCGGGCGGACCACCTCGCCGGCGACCGTGCAGCGGTCCATGGCGCCGGGGTAGAGCGCCACGTGGTCGACCAGGGCGGCGTAGGCGCGGGTGGGGGTGGGGTAGAGCCACCCGGCCCGCTCGGCGACGACCGGGCGGTCGGGGTCGCCGCCGACCACGTCGACGTACGACGCCTGGCCCTTCCACTCGCAGAACGAGCCGCCCCCGGCGGGCCGCAGCGCCGTGGCGAGGAAGCAGTCGGCGGGCAGGTAGTAGGTCGGCGGGTGGCTGGTCTCCAGCACCCGGTAGGCGTTGCGGGTGCGGGCGACGACCGTCCCACCGAGCACCACCTCGACCTCCTCGTCGGTGGGCTCGAGCCGAGGTGGGCGCGGGTAGTCCCACACCGACTCCTGGTCGGGTCCGGGTGTCTCGGGGACGGGTCGTCTCATCGGGTCAGCACCCGTTCCAGGTAGGGGTTGGTGAACAGCCGGTCGGGGTCGACCTGGTCGCGGACGGCCAGGAAGTCCTCGAAGCGCGGGTACGACGGCGCCAGGTCGGCCGCGCTGCGGGTGTGGAGCTTGCCCCAGTGCGGCCGACCGTCGTAGGCCCGCAGCACCTGCTCGACGGCGGCGAAGTACTCGGTGTGGTCGGTGCGGGCGTTGACGTGGAACGCCAGGTAGACCGAGGCCCGCTGGTGGGCGGTCGACAGCCAGGCGTCGTCGGCGGGGGCGTGCCGGATCTCGACGGGGAAGCCGATGTGCCAGCCGCGCTGCTCGACGAGCGCCCGGACCTCGATGAGCGCCTGCATGCCGACCTCGCGCGGCACGGCGTACTCCATCTCCCGGAACACCACCCGCCGCGGCGAGGTGAGCACCCGGTGGGAGACGTCGCTGTAGACCCGCCGCGAGAGCGCCCGGGAGGAGAGCCGGTTGAGCCGAGGGACGGCGCGGGGGACCAGGTCACCCACCCGGTTAACGACGCCGAAGGCGGTGTTGGCCAGCAGCTCGTCGTCGACGTACGCCCGGAGCCTTGAGAGCGGGTGCGCCTCGTCCGTGCGGTTGTTGCGCTTGGTGAGCATCCGGTCGGTGTGCGGGAACCAGTAGGCCTCGAAGTGCTCGTTCCCGTCGGCCAGCGCGTCGAACTCGTCGACGACCCGGGCCCACGGCATCGGCTCCTCGACCGCGCGGAGGGTGAACGCCGGCTCGACCCGGAACGTCACGGCGGTCACGATGCCGAGCGCGCCGAGCCCGACCCGGGCCGCTGCGAGCAGGTCGGCCTCCTCGGCGGTGCCGTCCGACCGGGCGTGCACCAGGGAGCCGTCGCCGGTCACGACCTCGAGCGCCGCCACCTGCGCGGACAGCGACGCCTGCCGGCCGCCGGTGCCGTGCGTGCCGGTCGCGATCGCGCCGGCGACCGTCTGCCGGTCGACGTCGCCGAGGTTGTGCAGCGCCAGGCCGAGGCCGTGCAGCCGGTCGTTGAGCTCGTGCAGCGGCGTGCCGGCGAGCACCGTGACGGTCATCGCCTCGCGGTCCACCGACCGCACGCCGACCAGCCGGTCGGGTCGCAGCAGCAGCCCGTCGGTCAGCGCGATGTCGGTGAACGAGTGGCCCGAGCCGACCATCTTGACCCGGATCCCGTGGGCGCGGGCGGCGACCACCGCGTCGGCCACCTCGCCCGCGTCGGCGGGGGTCAGCTGCTGCGTCGGGACGGCCGTGGTGAGGCCCGACCAGCTGCGCCACGAGCCAGTCCCGGTCATGGGTGCAGCGTAGGTCAGCGCGCACATACTTGACCCATGGTGCCCTCTTTGCCCGACGTGCGACGCAACCTCGGCGACCGGCTGTTCGCCCGGGTCGCCGGGCCGGAGGGGGCCCGTCGCCGCGAGCGGGTGCACGGCACCGAGGGGCCCCGCTGGTTCGAGGCGGGCTCACCGATCCAGCAGGTGCACGGCGACGCCTCGATGTTCGTCGGCGGCATCCGGGCGCTGCTGCTGCAGTCGCTCCACCCGCTGGCGATGGCCGGCGTCGTGGACCACTCCGGCTTCGAGGGCGACCCCTGGGGGCGGCTGCAGCGCACGTCGTACTTCCTGGCGGTGACGACGTTCGGCGCCGCCGCCGACGCGGAGAAGATGGTGGCCGCCGTCCGCTCGGTCCACGAGCGGGTGGTGGGCACCGCCCCGGACGGCCGCCCGTACGCCGCCTCCGACCCGCACCTGCTGCGCTGGGTGCACGTCGCGGAGATCGACAGCTTCCTGGCCGCGCACCAGCGGTGGGGCAAGGCGCCGCTCGACGCCGCCGGGCGCGACACCTACGTCGCGCAGACCGCCCGCGTCGCCGAGGCCCTCGGGGTGGACGACCCGCCGCGCACCGAGGCCGAGCTCGTCGAGCAGCTGGCGGCCTACCGGCCCGAGCTGGAGGGCACGCCCGCGGCACGGAGCACCGCCCGCTTCCTGCTGCTCGACCCGCCGCTGCCGCTGCCGGCCCGGGTCCCGTACGCCGGGCTGGCCGCGTCCGCGGTCTCGCTGATGCCGGTGTGGAGCCGGCGCAAGCTGGCGCTGCCCTACCTGCCGGTGACCGAGCGGGTGCTCGTCGGCGCGACCGGTGCCGCCCTCACCCGGACGATCCGGTGGGCGATGGTCGCCCCCGAGTGACCGCGGCCGTGCCGAACGCGATCAGCGTCCCCACGACGCCGGCGGCGACGCTCACCCAGTAGGCCGCGGAGGCACCGGAGGCGTCGACCACCTGCCCGACCACCGCCGCGCCCGGCGCGACCCCGGCGCCGAGGCCGGTGATGAACAGCGTGATGCCCTCCGTGAGGCGCGTGGGCGGCACGATCTGCTCGACCCACGCCAGGCTGGCGATGAGGGTGGGGGAGACCGCGAAGCCGGAGAGGAACAGGAACAGCGCCAGCGGCACGAACCCGTCGACGAACGGCAGCGGGACCATCAGCAGCGCGAGCGCGAGCATGCCCCACCGGAACCGGGTCGCGGGCGCGGCCCGGAGGTGCACGGCGCCGGTCACGACCCCGGCGAGCAGGCTGCCCAGCGCCCACAGCCCGAGCATCAGGCCGGACAGCGCGGTGTTCCCGTGCTCGTCGGAGAACGCCACGGTCGCCACCTCGGCGCCGCCGAGCAGCATGCCCATCGTGAACCCGCTGGCGGCCAGCGGCACCAGCACGGACCACGGCATCGGCCCGCTGCCGTGCCGCGCGGGACGGCCGGACGCCGGCGGCTCGGTCCGCTTCTGTGCGACCAGCACCGACGTCCCCGCCATGGCGGCGACGAGTGCGGCCCCCAGCCCGGCCAGCGGGTGGACCGTGGTGGCGAGCACGGTGACCAGCGCGGGGCCGACGATGAACACCGTCTCGTCGGCGACCGCCTCGAAGGCGAACGCGGTCTGCAGCTGCACCTTGTCGGGGACGACGTAGGCCCAGCGGGCACGCACGCACGACCCGATCTGCGGCATCCCCGCCCCCGCGACGGCGGCGAGCAGGTGGGGCCACGGGGCCGGCGCGTGTGCCTCGACCGCCGCCATCATCCCGAGCAGCCCGGCCACGAACACCGCGGTCGCCACCGGCAGCACCCGGCTCTGGCCCAGCCGGTCGACCAGCCGGGCCTGCAGCAGGGCGACCAGCGCGTTCGCGATCAGGAAGGACGCCGACACCGTGCCCGCCAGTCCGTAGGAGCCGGTACGGGTCGAGACCAGCAGCACGATGCCGAGGCTGATCATCGAGATCGGGAGCCGCGCCACGAGGCCGCTCATGGAGAAGACCAGAGCACCTGGCAGACCCAGCACCCGGCGGTAGGTCGTCAACATCACCGCTGATCCTAGGATTGGCGCCATGCCCCCCGACATCGCGCCCTACGACGCCGTGCTGCTGGTCTCCTTCGGGGGACCCGAGCGTCCCGAGGACGTGCTGCCGTTCCTGGAGAACGTCACCCGCGGCCGCGGCATCCCGCGCGAGCGTCTCGAGGAGGTGGGCGAGCACTACCACCTGTTCGGCGGCCGCAGCCCGATCAACGACCAGAACCGGGAGTTCGTCGCCGCGGTCGAGGAGGACCTCCGCAGCAGCGGCATCGACGTGCCGGTCTACTGGGGCAACCGCAACTGGCACCCGTTCCTCGCCGACACCCTCGAGCAGATGCAGACCGACGGCGTACGACGCGCGGCCTGCCTGCTGACCAGCGCCTACTCGTCGTACTCCGGGTGCCGGCAGTACCGCGAGAACCTCGCCGACGCGGTGGCCGAGGTCCGGGAGCGGACCGGTGACGCGCCGCGGCTCGACCGGCTGCGGCACTACTACAACCACCCCGGCTTCGTGGAGCCGATGGTCGACGCGACCCTCAGCGCGCTCGCCGACCTCGCCGACGGCGCCCGCCGCGACGCGCACCTGCTGTTCGTCACCCACTCCGTCCCGGAGGCCATGAACGCCGCCTCCGGACCCGACGGCGGCGCGTACGTCGCGCAGCACCGCACTGTCGCCGAGGAGATCGGGGAGCGGATCCGGCAGGAGACCGGCCACCGCTACCCCGCCGAGCTGGTGTTCTGCTCGCGGTCAGGGCCGCCGAGCGTGCCGTGGCTCGAGCCCGACGTGAACGACCGCATCCAGGAGCTCGCCGAGGAGGGGGTCGGCGGAGTGGTCGTCGTCCCCATCGGGTTCGTCTCCGACCACATGGAGGTGATCTACGACCTCGACACCGAGGCCGCCGCCACCGCCGAGAAGGCCGGGATGTCCTTCGCCCGCGCCGCCACCGCCGGGGTCGACCCGCGGTTCGTCGCGATGCTGCGCGACCTGCTGGTCGAACGGGCCGGCGTCGAGCGGGGCGCCGAGCCGGTCCGCGCCACCGTCGGCGGCCAGGCCGCGTCGTGGGACGTGTGCGCCGCCGGGTGCTGCGCCAACGCCCGCGGCCCGCGGCCGGCTCTCTGCGGTCGTGACTGAGGTGCACGAGGACCTGCTGGCGCTCGCCGTCGACGTCGCGGAGGAGGCGGCCGAGCTGGTCCGCACCCGGCGCCGGGCGGGGGTGGAGGTGTCCGGCACCAAGTCCAGCCCGGTCGACGTCGTCACCGAGATCGACAAGGCGTCCGAGCGGCTGATCTTCGAGCGGCTGATGTCGGCCCGGCCCGGCGACGGCTTCCTCGGCGAGGAGGGCGCCAGCGCGGAGTCCACCAGCGGGGTGGTGTGGGTCGTCGACCCGATCGACGGCACGGTGAACTTCGTCTACGGCATCCCGCACTACGCGGTCTCGGTCGCCGCGACGCTCGAGGGCCGGACGGTCGCCGGGGTGGTGGTCAACGTGGAGAGCCGCGAGGTGTTCACGGCCACGCTCGGCGGCGGTGCCCACCTCGGCGGCGACCGGCTGCGGCTGCCCGCGGGTGAGCCGAAGCCACTGTCCCAGCGGCTGGTCGGCACCGGCTTCAACTACGTGGCCGACGTCAAGGAGCGGCAGACCGTCGCCGTGTCCGCGATGCTCCACGAGGTGCGCGACATCCGGCGGATGGGCGCCGCGGCCCTCGACCTGTGCGCGGTCGCCGCCGGACGGGTCGACGCGTTCGTCGAGGAGGGCCTGAACCTGTGGGACGTCGCCGCGGGCGGCCTGGTCGCCACCGAGGCCGGGGCGAGGCTCGAGAGCCGTCCCGGGACCGGCGGCAACGACTGCTACCTGTGCGCCCCGGAGACCGGCTTCGAGGCGTTCGCCGACCTCGTCGAACGCTGCGGGTTCCTCCTCCCGACGATCCGGGAATAGCCGCGCGAGGGCGGCTGTTGACCCGCTTGCGATCGCCCCCGGACGAAGGTGGGGAGGGGGGCCGGATGTGAGTCTGGCGACACCAGGCGGGACGGCCGTGCACACGACGGCCCGCATGGTGCACAATCCGGCTCGCACGGACACCGAGATCGACGGGAACGCGAACACCACCGACCACGCAGGACCCCCGCTCCACGGGGGCAGGAAGACGAGAGATGGCAACTGACTACGACGCTCCTCGCAAGACCGAGGAGGACCAGAGCGAAGAGAGCCTCGAGGAGCTCAAGGCTCGCCGCCACGACAAGAACTCCGGCAAGGTCGACGAGGACGAGGCGGAGGCCGCTGAGTCGTTCGAGCTGCCCGGTGCGGACCTCTCGCACGAGGAGCTGGCGGTCGAGGTGCGGCCCCGGCAGGACGACGAGTTCACCTGCATGAGCTGTTTCCTCGTGCACCACCGCAGCCAGCTCGCGGACGCCAAGAAGCTGATCTGCAAGGACTGCGCCTGAGCGCTGCACCGCACGGCGCGAGCGCGCCGATCACCTGGGAGTGACGACAAGGCCGGGACCCCGTCGGGGATCCCGGCCTCGATCGTTCTAGACCAGCTGTGTCGCCGCTCAGACCTCGACGTCCTCGAGGTTCGGCGGCAGGTGCCCGGTCGAGCGGCGGTAGTAGTCGGCGGCCTTGCGGCTGGCCAGCATCCGGGCCAGTCCGACGGCGACGCCGCTGACCACCGCCCACGCCACGGCCTCCGACATGGAGACGTCGGGGTGCTCGGGGTTGCTCGGCGGCTGCTTGCCGGTCGACAGCTTCCAGGTGGCGGTCATCGCCTTGCGGGCCGCCATGGTGGCACCCAACGTCGCGATGAGCCCCAGCACGGTGTAGCCCTTCGAGCCCGAAGCCATCAGCGTTCTCCTTCTCGGTGTTCTGCATCGGTCCACCTCGCGGCGGAGTCTGGTGCGTCGTACCCACCCCGCACGGGGTGATGCGCACGCGACGCCTCCAGCGCCGCGACCAGCCGCGTCGGACGGCGCGACGCCAGCAACCAGTATGGCGCGGGGTCGCCGGGGTCGGCGATGTCCACCCGCACGCCCCGGCGCAGGTAGGGCCGCAGCAGCAGGAAGGCCCGTGCGTCGGCGTCGCGCCCGGCCAGCAGCCGGGTGGCCGCCGCGTCGAGCGGCCGGCACTCGCCGAGGTGCACGACGGAGATCCGGGCGCGGCCCGCGCGCAGCACGCCGCCGGCGACGGTGATGTGCGCGGCGCCGTAGCCCACGAACACCGTGACCACGACGGCCGTCAGCAGCGCGGTGCCGCCCAGCGCCACCCACAGCGGCGTGGCCACCAGGAACGCGACCAGCACGCTGGCCAGGAACATCGTCGCCAGCGCCCACCAGCGCAGCGGCACGCCCAGCCGCTCGTCGTACAGCACCGCGTCGTACGCGGGGGGCTCGGGCATGTCCTCATCCTGGCACCCCCGGCCCCGCGGGCCCGGAGCGACCTGCCCGGGGGCGGCGCCGCTCGATAGTGTCCTCGGCATGGCAGCGGACATCCTGATCACCCGGCTGGACCCGTCGGTGCCGCTGCCGTCGTACGCCCACCCGGGCGACGCCGGCGCCGACCTGGTCACCACCGTCGACGTGCACCTCGAGCCCGGCGAGCGGGTGCTCGTGCCGACCGGCATCGCGATGGCCCTGCCCGACGGGTACGTCGGCCTGGTGCACCCTCGCTCGGGGCTCGCGGCCCGCTTCGGGGTGACCGTCGTCAACGCGCCCGGGACCGTCGACGCGGGCTACCGCGGCGAGGTCAGCGTGCTGCTGGTGAACCTCGACCGGCACGTCGCCGTCGACCTCTCCCGGGGCGACCGGGTCGCCCAGCTGGTGGTGCAGCGCGTGGAGCACGCGCGGTTCGTGGAGGTGGAGCGGCTGCCCGGCTCGGCCCGCGGGGCGGGCGGGTACGGTTCCACGGGCGGTTTCCGCACCGACGGCCGCCCGCCCACCCCGATCCCTGAGGAGACGCCCTGATGTTCCGACGCCGGAAGGCCGAGGTCGAGCCGACCGACGAGGTCGACGAGACCGGCGAGAGCGCCGTCGAGTCGACGGACCCGCGGGCCGGCGGCCCCTGGGACGCCTCCGAGGTCACGGTGGACGAGGACGACGACACCCGCATCGACCTGGGCGGGCTGCTGCTCACCCCGCACCCCGAGCTCGACGTCCAGCTCCAGGTCGACGAGGCCAGCGGCCAGGTCGTCGCCGTCATCATGGCCGGCGAGGACGGCGCCGCCGAGGTGCGTGCCTTCGCCGCGCCCCGCCACGGTGACATCTGGGAGCGCTCCCGCAAGGCGGTCGCCGCCGAGGTCGCGCAGATGGGGGGCACCGCGACCGAGCGGGAGGGCACCTGGGGCCCCGAGCTGGTGGTCTCGCTGATGGTCGACCTGCCCGACGGGCAGCGTGCCCAGCAGGAGTCCGTGGTCATCGGCATCCCCGGCCCGCGGTGGCTGCTGCGGGCGACGCTGTTCGGCCGTCCGGCCGCCGCCTGGGACCCGGACGGCAACGTCGAGACCGCGCTGCGCGACATCGTGGTGGTGCGCGGCTCCGACCCGATCCCGCCCGGCGACGCGCTGCCGCTGACCATGCCTCCCGAGGCCCGGCGGACGGATCCTCAGCCGGACTGACCAGACCGGTCGGGCGGCCCTCCGGACGGGGTTACGCTGGAGGCATGACTGAGGTGAAGGGCCGGCTCCGCAAGAGCCTGAGCCGGTGGGCGAGCAGCGCCGACATGGAGGCGCGCGAGCTGAAGCAGGACGCGGTCAAGGCCGGCTGCTGCCCGATCGTCGACGCCGACGACCGGCAGCGCGTCGAGCTGCAGGGCAGCCTCCGCACCGTCACCCTGCGCCCGCGCGGTGGAGTGCCCGCCCTCGAGGCCGAGCTCTACGACGGCTCCGCGCTCATCACCCTGGTCTGGCTGGGTCGGCGCCGGATCGCCGGCATCGAGCCGGGCCGGGCCATCAAGGTCACCGGGCGGGTCGGCGTCCAGGACAAGACGCGGGTGATGTTCAACCCGCGCTACGAGCTGAAGTAGCCGTTGACCACCAGCACCCCTCCCGGCTCGGGCCCCGTCCGGGCCGAGACGGTCGAGCAGGTCGTGCGCGCCCAGCTCTCGCGGGCGCTCGGCGGCAAGCGCGGCATGGTCGAGGCCGCCGTACCCACCCTGATCTTCACGCTCACCTTCCTGACCACCCACGAGCTGCGGCTCGGCATCGGGATCAGCGTCGCGGCCGCGCTCGTGCTGCTGGTGGCGCGGCTGGTGCAGCGGTCCACCGTGCAGTTCGTGCTCAACAGCCTGGTCGGGATCGGCATCGGCGCGTTCTTCGCGTGGCGCTCCGCGCAGGGTGGTGGCAGCGCCGACGAGCAGGCGCTGGCCTACTTCCTGCCCGGCATGATCTACAACGGGGTGTACGGCGCGCTGATGGTGCTGAGCGTGCTGGTGCGCTGGCCGCTGGTCGGCTTCATGGTCGGCAGCGTCGCCGGCGACCCGACCGAGTGGCACCGCGACCCGCAGGTGGTGCGGCTGTGCAGCAACCTCACCTGGATGCTGGCGGCGCCGTGCGTGATCCGGCTCGCGGTGCAGCTGCCGATCTGGCTCGCGGGCCGGGCGGCCGAGGACCCGAGCGCGATGATCGCGGCGCTCGGCGTCAGCAAGATCGCGATGGGCTGGCCGCTGCAGATCCTCGGGCTGGCCGGGATGGCCTGGCTGCTCGGCCGCAACCACACCCCGGTGGATGCTCCTGCTCCGACAACGGTGCTCACGAGTGACCCAGAGGTCACCCAGCCGCATCCGGTGTCGGAGTAGCTACTCGCCGGTGGCGGGGGAGAGCAGCTCCTGGAGCGGGCCCTCGCCCTCGATGGCGCTGACGAACAGCAGCTCGTCGCCGGCCTCGACCGGCTGCTCCTCGGTGGGCGTGTAGACCTGCCCGTCGCGCAGGATGGTCACCAGCGAGGTGTTCTCCGGCCACGGGATGAGCCCCACCGGCTTGCCGACGTACGGCGAGTCCTCCGGCAGCGTGATCTCGACGAGGTTGGCGTTGCCCTGGCGGAAGGTGAACAGCCGGACGATGTCGCCGACGGACACCGCCTCCTCCACCAGCGCGGACATGATCCGCGGGGTGGAGACGTTGACGTCGACGCCCCAGGCCTCGCTGAACAGCCACTCGTTGTTCGGGTGGTTGACCCGGGCCACCGTGCGCGGGACCGCGAACTCCGTCTTGGCCAGCAGCGACGTGACCAGGTTGACCTTGTCGTCGCCGGTGGCCGCGATGACCACGTCGCAGGACTCGAGCTTGGCCTCCTCCAGCGACGACAGCTCGCACGAGTCGGCGAGCAGCCACTCGGCGTCGGGGACCCGCTCCGGCTTCAGGGAGGCGGGGTCCTTGTCGATGAGCAGCACCCGGTGACCGTTGCCGATCAGCTCCCGGGCGACCGAGCGCCCGACGGCTCCGGCCCCTGCGATGGCGACGCGCATCAGTCGTCCTCCGGCCCGTTGGCGAAGACCTCGTAGACGTGGTTGGCGTTCTCCTCGCGCATCACCAGGTGGAGCAGGTCGCCCTCCTGGATGACGGTCTCCCGGGTCGGGATCATGCCCTCGCCGAGCCGGTCGATCCAGGCGATCCGGCTGCCGGACTCCTCCTGGAACTTCACGGTGCGCTGCCCGATCCAGGTCTCGTTCACGGGGACGTGGTCCACCCGGATGGTGCCGGACGGGTCGCGGAAGTCGGGCTCGGCACCGGCCGGGAGCAGCCGGCGCAGGATCTGGTCGGCGGTCCACTTCACGGTGGCCACCGTCGTGATGCCGAGCCGCTGGTACACCTCGGCGCGGCCCGGGTCGTAGATCCGGGCGACGACCTGCTGGATGCCGAAGGTCTCGCGGGCCACGCGGGCCGCGATGATGTTGGAGTTGTCGCCGCTGGACACCGCCGCGAAGGCGTCGGCCTTCTCGATGCCGGCCCGCTCGAGGACGCCCTGGTCGAAGCCGATGCCGGTCACCTTCGTGCCGTTGAAGGTGGGTCCGAGACGGCGGAAGGCGTCGGGGTTGCTGTCGATGACGGAGACGTCGTGGTCACGATCCTCGAGGGAGCGCGCCAGCGTCGAGCCGACCCGGCCGCAGCCCATGATCACGACATGCACGGGGAGACGGTACTACGCCGAGGACGTGGGTCTAGCCTTCCCCTCGTGGGTGTAGGCGACGTCTCCAAGCGCATTCTCCTCGGGCGCAAGCTGCGCAGCACGCAGCTCGGTGAGACGCTGCTGCCCAAGCGCGTCGCGCTGCCGGTGTTCGCCAGCGACGCGCTCTCCTCGGTGGCCTACGCCCCGGACGAGGTCTTCATCATGCTGTCGGTCGCCGGTGTGGCGGCGTTCGCCTGGTCGTGGAAGATCGCGATCGCCGTCTCGATCGTGATGCTGACGGTCGTGGCGTCGTACCGGCAGAACGTGCACGCCTACCCGAGCGGTGGCGGCGACTACGAGGTGGCCACCGTCAACCTCGGACCGACGGCCGGCGTGACGGTCGCCAGCGCGCTGCTCGTGGACTACGTGATGACGGTCGCCGTGTCCGTCTCGTCGGGGGTGCAGAACGCCGGCTCGGCGCTGTCCTTCGTCTCGGGGCACGAGGCGCTGTGGGCCAGCATCCTGGTGCTGGTGCTGGCCGCCCTCAACCTGCGTGGGGTGCGGGAGTCCGGCACGTTCTTCGCCATCCCCACCTACGGCTTCATGATCGCCGTCCTCGGCATGGCGCTCTACGGAGCCTTCCGATCGTTCGCCGGGACGCTGCCCGACGTCGAGAGCGCCCCGCTCACGATCGTCCCGGCCCCGGGCTACGAGGGCCAGATCACCACCATCGCGCTGGTCGTGCTGCTGGCTCGCGCGTTCTCCTCGGGCTGTGCCGCGCTGACCGGTGTCGAGGCGATCTCGAACGGCGTGCCCGCGTTCCGCAAGCCGAAGAGCCGCAACGCCGCGACCACGCTCCTGCTGCTCGCGACGGTCGCGATCACGATGCTGCTGAGCATCATGTTCCTGGCGCGAAAGATGAACATGAAGTTCGTCGATCCCACCGAGCTGAGCCGGCTGCGGCTGCCCAACGGCAACCCCGTCCCGGCGGGGTACGACGAGCACACCGTCATCGCGCAGATCGCCCGGGCCGTCTTCGACAACTTCACGCCCGGGTTCTACTTCGTCATCGCGACGACCGGCATCATCCTGGTGCTGGCCGCGAACACCGCCTTCAACGGCTTCCCGGTGCTGGCCTCGATCCTGGCCCGCGACGGCTTCCTGCCCCGCCAGCTCAGCTCGCGCGGCGACCGGCTGGCCTACAGCAACGGCATCCTGATCCTGGCCTTCATGGCGATCGCGCTGATCGTGGCCTTCGACGCCCAGGTCACCAAGCTGATCCAGCTCTACATCGTCGGCGTCTTCGTGTCGTTCAACCTCAGCCAGCTCGGCATGATCCGGCACTGGACGCGGCTGCTGAAGACGGAGACCGACCAGGCGGTGCGACGGAAGATGTTCCGCTCGCGGGCCATCAACACCTTCGGCCTGGCGATGACCGCGGTCGTCTTCGTCATCGTGCTGCTGACGAAGTTCCTCGCCGGCGCCTGGATCGCGATCCTGGCGATGGGCACCTTCTTCATGCTGATGCAGAGCATCCGCCGGCACTACGACAACGTCGGCCGGGAGCTCGAGATCGAGGCCGACGACCAGGTCCTGCCGACGCGGGTGCACGCGATCGTGCTGGTGTCGAAGGTCCACAAGCCCACGATGCGGGCGCTGGCCTACGCCAAGGCGACCCGCCCGAACGTGCTCGAGGCGGTGCTCGTCGACGCCGACTCCAACTCCACGGCCCGGATCCTCGAGGAGTGGGACGAGCGGCGGATCGACGTACCCCTGAAGGTGCTGTACTCGCCGTACCGCGAGATCATCCGGCCGATCGTGGAGTACACCCGCAGCATCCGCGACGCCAACCCCCGGGGCGTGGTCGCGGTCTACATCCCGGAGTACGTCGTCGGGCGCTGGTGGGAGCAGGTGCTGCACAACCAGACCGCGCTGCGGCTCAAGGGCCGGCTGCTGTTCACGCCGGGCGTCATGGTGACCTCGGTGCCCTTCCAGCTGCACTCCTCGGTGGTGGCCAAGCAGCGCGCCGAGCGTGCGGTCAACCAGGTCCGCGCCGGCGACGTCCGTCGCGGCCGGGTGCTGTCCGACCAGACCAAGGACCGCAGCGGGGACCTGCATTGAGCCGGTCCGCGCGGCAACGCCGGACCCGCGGCCGGTCCCTGGTCGGCGAGCGGTACGACGTGCGTGCGGACCGGGTCGGGCACGGCGGCTTCGTCGTCGCGCGCCACGAGGGGGTCGTGGTGTTCGTGCGGCACGCGCTGCCGGGCGAGCTGGTCACGGCCGAGGTCACCGAGGGCCAGGTCGGCGACCGGTTCCTGCGGGCCGACGCCGTGGCGGTGCTCGAGGCCTCGCCCGACCGCGTCGAGCCGCCGTGCCCGTTCAGCGGGCCGGGGCGCTGCGGCGGCTGCGACTTCCAGCACGTCGACCTCGCCGCCCAGCGGGGGCTGAAGGCCGCGGTGGTGGCCGAGCAGCTGACCCGGCTGGCCAAGCTCGACGTCGACGTCGTGGTCGAGGAGGTCCCGGGGGCACCCGACGGCCTCGGCTGGCGCACCCGCGTGCAGTGGGCGGTGGACCGATCCGGCCGGCCCGGGCTGCGGCAGCACCGCTCCCACGACGTCGTGCCCGTCGACGACTGCCCGATCGCGCACCCCGGGCTGCCGGACGTCACCGGCACCGAGTGGCCGGACGCCACAGGGGTGGAGGCGATCGTCTCGACCAGCGGCGAGCAGCTGCGGCTGGTGACCACCCGCGACGGCGGCACGTTCGCCGACGGGCCGCTGCTGCTGCACGAGCAGGCGGCCGGCCGCGACTGGCAGGTCACCGGGTCGGGCTTCTGGCAGGTGCACCCGGGTGCCGCGGACACGCTCGTCGGCGCCGTGCTGGACGGACTGGCGCCGCTGCCGGGGGAGCGGGCGCTCGACCTCTACGCCGGCGTCGGGCTGTTCTCCGCGGCGCTGGCCGCCGCCGTCGGGCCGACCGGCCACGTGCTGGCCGTCGAGTCGGACACCGTCGCCGCCGAGGACGCCGCCGCCAACCTGGCCGACCTGCCGCAGGTCTCGGTGGTCGCCGCCAAGGTGGACCGGGCGGTGCCGGAGGTCGCGGGCGCGGACCTGGTGGTCCTCGACCCGCCGCGCACCGGCGCGCGGCGCGAGGTGGTCGCGGCGATCGCGGACCTGGCGCCCCGGGCGGTCGCCTACGTCGCCTGCGACCCGGCGGCGCTGGCGCGCGACGTGGCGTTCTTCGCCGGCCACGGCTACGAGCTGCGGTCGCTGCGGGCCTTCGACCTGTTCCCGATGACGCACCACGTCGAGTGCGTGGCCGTGCTCGGGCCGGCCGCCCGTCATGTATCTTGATGTCAAGAGACTTTGATGGTCCCGCCCGACGTGGGTACGACGGACTGGGCAAGATGTGACCTGACGAGCCGATCAGACCGATCACGGCCGAGCACAGGGCCGACGACGCGCGAGGAGATGACCGATGTCGAACCCCGGCAGCAGCAGTGACAGCTTCGGAGCCAAGGGCACGCTGGACGTGGACGGCAGGTCCTACGAGATCTTCCGGCTCAGCGCCGTCGAGGGCGAGGGGCTCGACGTCGAGACCCTGCCGTACAGCCTCAAGGTGCTGCTGGAGAACCTGCTGCGCACCGAGGACGGCGCCAACATCACCGCCGACGACATCAGGGCGCTGGCCGGCTGGGACGCCGACGCGGACCCGAGCACGGAGATCCAGTTCACGCCGGCGCGGGTGATCATGCAGGACTTCACCGGCGTGCCGTGCGTGGTCGACCTCGCGACGATGCGCGAGGCGATGTCCGAGCTCGGCGGCGACGCCACGAAGATCAACCCGCTCGCGCCCGCCGAGATGGTCATCGACCACTCGGTGATCGCCGACGTGTTCGGCACGCCGGAGGCCTTCGAGCGCAACGTCGAGATCGAGTACGAGCGCAACAAGGAGCGCTACCAGTTCCTGCGCTGGGGCCAGGGCGCGTTCGACGACTTCAAGGTCGTCCCGCCCGGCACCGGGATCGTGCACCAGGTCAACATCGAGCACCTGGCGCGCACCGTCTTCACCCGGGAGACCGAGGACGGCACCACGGTGGCCTACCCCGACACCTGTGTCGGCACCGACTCGCACACCACGATGGTCAACGGCATCGGCGTGGTCGGCTGGGGCGTCGGCGGCATCGAGGCCGAGGCCGCGATGCTCGGGCAGCCCGTGTCGATGCTGATCCCGCGGGTGGTCGGCTTCAAGCTCAGCGGCGACCTGCCCGAGGGCGCCACCGCCACCGACCTGGTGCTGACGATCACCGAGATGCTGCGCAAGCACGGCGTGGTCGGCAAGTTCGTGGAGTTCTACGGCGACGGCGTCTCCGCGCTGCCGCTGGCCAACCGCGCCACCATCGGCAACATGTCGCCGGAGTTCGGCTCGACCATCGCGGTCTTCCCGATCGACGAGGAGACCACGAAGTACCTCGAGCTCACCGGCCGCTCGCCCGAGCAGATCGCGCTCGTGGAGACCTACGCCAAGGAGCAGGGCCTCTGGCACGACCCGAGCGCCGAGCCGCGGTTCTCGGAGCGGCTCGAGCTCGACCTCGGCACCGTCGTGCCGTCGCTCGCCGGCCCGAAGCGCCCGCAGGACCGGGTCTCGCTCAGCGACGCCAAGCAGTCGTTCCGCGGGGCGCTGGCCGACTACGTCGACACCTCCGGCGACCAGAACGGCTACGACGAGTCGGTCGCCGAGTCGTTCCCGGCCTCGGACGTGCCGTCGCACGAGGGCAACGGCTCGGAGGCCCCGCACGACTACGTCTCCGCCGCCCCGAAGGACGGCGGCCGGCCGAGCAACCCGGCGGTGGTGACGTTCGAGGACGGCTCCAAGTGCGAGGTCGACCACGGCGCCGTCGCGATCGCCGCGATCACGTCGTGCACCAACACCTCCAACCCGTCGGTGATGATCGGGGCCGCGCTGCTGGCCAAGAAGGCCGTCGAGAAGGGCCTGACGAGCAAGCCCTGGGTGAAGACCTCGCTGGCGCCGGGCTCCAAGGTCGTCTCGGACTACTACGAGCGCGCCGGGCTGACGCCGTACCTCGACAAGCTGGGGTTCAACCTCGTCGGCTACGGCTGCACCACCTGCATCGGCAACTCCGGCCCGCTCATCCCCGAGGTGAGCCAGGCCGTCAACGACAACGACCTCTCGGTCGTCTCGGTGCTGTCGGGCAACCGCAACTTCGAGGGCCGCATCAACCCCGACGTGAAGATGAACTACCTCGCGTCGCCGCCGCTGGTGGTCGCCTACGCGCTGGCCGGGTCGATGGACCTCGACCTGTTCGAGGACCCGCTGGGCCAGGACACCGACGGCAACGACGTGTTCATGCGCGACATCTGGCCGACGGCCTCGGAGATCGAGGAGGTCATCGCGCAGGCGATCACCTCGGACATGTTCACCGACGACTACGCCGACGTGTTCGCCGGCGACGAGCGGTGGCGCAACCTCGAGACCCCGTCGGGTGACACGTTCGCCTGGGACGAGGACTCGACGTACGTCCGCAAGCCGCCGTACTTCGACGGCATGCCGGAGGAGCCGACCGCGGTCGAGGACATCGAGGGCGCGCGCGTGCTCGCCAAGCTCGGCGACTCGGTGACCACGGACCACATCTCGCCCGCGGGTGCGATCAAGAAGGACTCGCCGGCCGGGACGTACCTCGCCGAGCACGGCGTCTCGAACCGGGACTTCAACTCCTACGGCTCGCGGCGCGGCAACCACGAGGTGATGATCCGCGGCACGTTCGCGAACATCCGGCTGCGCAACCAGCTGGCGCCGGGCACCGAGGGCGGCTGGACCGTCGACTTCACCGCCGAGGACAAGCCGGTGACGACGATCTTCGAGGCCTCCGAGAAGTACCTCGCCGCCGGCACGCCGCTGGTGATCCTCTCCGGCAAGGAGTACGGCTCCGGCTCGTCGCGCGACTGGGCGGCGAAGGGCACCGCGCTGCTCGGCGTCAAGGCGGTCGTCGCGGAGTCCTACGAGCGGATCCACCGGTCCAACCTGATCGGCATGGGCGTGCTGCCGCTGCAGTACCCCGAGGGCGAGAACGCCGAGTCGCTGGGCCTCACCGGCGAGGAGACCTTCACGATCACCGGGGTCACCGCGCTCAACGACGGCGAGACCCCGCGGACCGTGACGGTGAAGGCCGACGACACCGAGTTCGAGGCGGTCGTCCGCATCGACACCCCGGGCGAGGCGGACTACTACCGCCACGGCGGGATCATGCAGTACGTCCTGCGCAGCCTGCTCAAGAAGTAGCCCTCTTCCCGAGGCTCGGTCCGCCCTTTACATTGGGCGGACCGAGGTCCCGTGGGGGAGAGGAGCCGACGATGGAACGAGCTGCTGGGGTCCGATCGAGGGGGATGCGACCACGGCTCCGTCGGCTGGCGGTGGGCGCCGCGACCGTCCTCGTCTCCGCCCTGGTGCCCGCCCTCACGGCATCGCCCGCCAGCGCGCAGGGGTGCATGGTCGACGGGGTCTCCTACAAGGTGCTCGACGGCGGCTCACGCATCTGGATCGGGACGTCGATCTTCAGCGAGTGGAAGCCGGGACCGGCGTCGATCGTCCGCTCCGAGAGCAGGACGGGCACCACGAGCGCCAGCAAGGGCTCGTCCGACACCGTCTCGGGCGGCGTCAACTGGGGCGTCGTGTCCGCGCAGTACAACCACGAGTGGAACCGCAGCGTCACCCGGTCCACCTCGCTGCAGAAGACCTGGGCCTACGAGACGCAGATCCCTGCCGGGATGACGGCGCGGGCCCGGGTCTTCAAGAAGGCCTGGAGCTTCCCGGTGCGCAAGCACGTGTCGTACCGCAAGTCCTCGCAGTGCCCGAGGACCGGCGACAGCTACCGGTTCCGGGCGCGGATGCCGCTGTCCGGCAACAGCAACGCGAACTACTGCGACGCCCGGGACCAGTGGCCGGCGAGCTCGGTCATCCCGCACGCCAAGTGCACCAACGTCTGAGCCCGGAGCGCCCAGGGAGATCGGTCACTGCGACAGCCCGGCCCGGTGGGCCAGCACGACCAGCTGTGCCCGGTCGCGGGCGTCGAGCTTGGTCAGCAGGTGGCTGACGTGCGTCTTGACGGTCGAGTAGCTCACCACCAGCCGTTCCGCGATCTCGGCGTTCGAGAGTCCCTCGGCCACCGAGACCAGCACCTCCTGCTCGCGCTGGGTCAGCGTCCGGCAGCGCCTGCGCGGGTCGTCGCTGACGGTGCGGGGTCGACGCGCACGAACCGGTCGATCAGCCGCAGCGTGACGGCGGGGGAGAGCAGCGCGTCGCCGGCCGCGACCACGGTGACCGCGGCGATCAGGTCCGCCGGGCGCGGTGTCCTTGAGCAGGAAGCCGCTGGCACCGGCCCGCAGCGCGTCGACGACGTACTCGTCGCCGTCGAAGGTGGTCACCACGAGGACGCGCACGTCGGCGGTGCTCGGGGCGGAGGTGATGTGCCGGGTCGCCTCGATGCCGTCCATGCCCGGCATCCGGATGTCCATCAGCACCACGTCGGGCAGGTGCTCCTGGGCGGCGGCCACCGCGGCCGCGCCGTCCGCCGCCTGCGCGACGACCTCGATGCCGGGGTCCGAGCCGAGGATGAGCGCGAAGCCGGTGCGGACCAGCTCCTGGTCGTCGGCGACCACCACCCGGATCACGGCTGGGCCACCGGGAAGGTCGCATCCACCCGGAAGCCGCCGCCCGGCGCGGGGCCGGCGGTCAGCTGCCCGCCGTAGACGGCGACCCGCTCCCGCATGCCGACCAGGCCCTGCCCGGTGGCGCCGGTGCCGGGTGCGGCGCCGCCCCGCCCGTCGTCGACGACCGTGACCCGCACCAGGTCGCGGCTCGTGGACCAGGTCGACGCGCGGCCCGCGAGGCGCCGGCGTGCTTGAGGCAGTTGGTCAGCGCCTCCTGCACCACGCGGTACGTCGCCAGCTCGAGACCGGGCGGCACCGCACCCGGCTCGCCGTGCACCGTGAGCGTCACCGGGAGCCCGGCCGCCTCGACGCGCGCGACGAGCGCCGGCAGCTGCGCCAGGGTCGGCATCGGGTCGCGGGGGAGGGCGTCGTCCGGTCCGGCCTCGTCGTCGCGCAGCGCCGCGATGAGCTGCCGCATCTCGGCGAGCGACCGGCGGCCCGTCGCGCCGATCTCCCGCACCGCGGTCCGCGCGCGGTCCGGGTCGGTGCCGACGAGCTGCTCGGCGACACCGGCCTGCACGACCATCACGCTCATCGCGTGGCCGATGATGTCGTGCAGCTCGCGGGTGATCCGCGCCCGCTCGTCCGCCGCGCTGCGCGCCGCCCGCTCCTGGGCCGCGACCATCTCGGCCTCGAAGCTCTCGCGCCGCTCCCGGACCGTGTAGCCGAGGACCGCGGCGCCGGTGAAGATCACCAGCTGCACGACGGCCCCGCCGGAGCTGAGGTCGACCGGGCGCATCACGAGCCCGATCGCGACGGCGACCACCATCAGGGCCGCGCCGAGGACGGCCCGCCGGCGCGGGGCGACGGCGACCACCGTGTAGAGCGCGACGGTGCACCCGAGCGTGGAGGCGCCGACGGTGTTGCGGGTCGCGATCAGCAGCAGCAGGCCGGACAGCGTCAGCGCCAGGACCGTCAGCGGGTAGCGGTGGCGCACCACGAGTGGTCCGACCGCGAGGATGGTCAGCAGGACCGAGAACCGCTGGGCTCGAGGTTGCGGGCGACCGCCTCCGAGCCGCCGAGGTGCACCACGACCGCGACGCCCAGGCACGCAGGCCGAGGGTGAGGTCCCAGACGTCCTCGCCGGTCGAGTCGGTGCCGGACGTCCCTCACGTGGCTCACCCTAGATCCGGGTCACGGGTCCTCCCATCGGTCTGGAGGACGAGATCGCGAGCCCCGGTCTCATCCCCGGGTGCCGCTCCAGGTGGGGCCCGCAGGCCGATGTGGCGACCCCGGTCGCGGACGAGAGTGGGCTGGCGCCGAGACCCGGCACACCACCGGAGGGAAATGCCCATGTCACCCGTCACCCGGATCGTCCGGGACCATCCGTTCGCCACCTTCGCCGCCCTGGCCTGCCTCTTCGGCTGGGGCATCTACATCGCCGCCGCCTTCGGGCTCGGCACCAACCCCAGCAACATGCCGCTCGGACCGCTGCTCGCCGCGCTGGTCGTCGCGTCCCTGCAGGGCCGCGAGAACCTGCGCGCGTGGGGCCGCCGGCTGCGGTCGTGGGGCGCGTCGCCGAAGTGGTACGCCCTCGCCGTGCTCCTGCCGCTGTCGATCCACGTGGTCGACACCCTGGTCAACCACCTCCTCGGGACACAGCTGCCGACCCTGGCCCAGCTCGGTGACTGGACCGGCCTTCCGGCCACCTTCGTCGTGTACCTCGTCATGGTGGGCATCGGCGAGGAGGCCGGCTGGTCGGCGTTCGCGGCGCCGTTGCTGCTTCGCCGGCACGGGATCTACGGCGCCTGGCTGCTGCTGTCGGCCGTCCGGATCGTGTGGCACCTGCCGATGATGATCGACGGGCGAGATGCCCTGGGTGGTCGGGATCGTCGCCAACGCCGCCTTCCAGATGATCGTGCTGCAGATGTTCGTCGCCTCCGGCGGCTACTGGACCCCGGCCGCGGTCTGGCACGCGACGCTGAACACCTTCGGTGCCGGGTTCTTCTTCGCGATGGTCTCCGGTGCCGACCAGGACCGGCTGTTCCTGCTGCTGACCCTGGCCTACTGCCTCCTCGCTGTGGTGGCCGTGGTGCTCGGACGCCGCCGGACCCGGGCCCTCGGCGACGTCGAGGACGCCGTGCAAGGCTGGGCGCATGATCGTGGCCTTCAGCATCAGTCCCACCAGCGGTGACGACACCGGCGGTGTCAGTGAGGCGGTCGCCGAGGCAGTGCGCGTCGTGCGCGCCTCGGGGCTGCCGCACGAGACCAACGCGATGTTCACGAACATCGAGGGTGAGTGGGACGAGGTGATGGCGGTGGTCAAGCAGGCCGTCGACGTCGTCGCCGCCACTTCGCCGCGCGTCGGTCTCGTGCTGAAGGCCGACATCCGCCCCGGGTACGACGGCCAGCTCAGCGCCAAGGTCGAGAAGATCGAGGACCGCCTTGCGTAGCGCGACGATCGAGGTCCGCACCGGCAGTCGCGACGTCGTGCACGACCTGACCCGGGCATGCGCGTCGTTCGTCGCCGACGAGCAGGACGGCCTGCTGCACGTCTTCGTGCCGCACGCCACCGCCGGCATCGCGATCCTCGAGACCGGCGCGGGCAGCGACGACGACCTGCTCGCGGCGCTCGACGACCTGCTGCCGGCCGACGACCGCTGGCGGCACCGCCACGGCACGCCGGGACACGGCCGCTCGCACGTGATGCCCGCGCTGGTGCCGCCGTACGCCACGGTGCCGGTGCTCGGTGGCCGGCTGGCGCTGGGCACCTGGCAGAGCATCTGCCTGGTGGACCTCAACGTCGACAACCCCGACCGCGAGGTGCGGCTGTCGTTCCTGGCGGGCTAGTAGCCGCCGCTGCTCGAGGTGACGTACCAGAGCGCCGAGGTCAGCACGGTCGCCAGGACCACGGTGAACAGCAGCGACCCGGCGACCGGGACCAGCCACCGCGACCCGCGGGTGTGCAGCCCCACCACCTTGGCGACGAACACGCCGTACACCAGGCAGCCGGCCAGGCTGTGCACCAGCACCCGGCCGTCGTAGGTCTCGAAGCCGATCGACCACAGGCAGTGGTAGGCGACCGGGAGGCTGACGAGCAGCGCCAGCGCGCCGGTGGCCCGGTGCACGACCCCGAGCCTCTCGGGCACCCGCAGGCCGAGCCGGCCGTACATCCACAGCGCCGTGAGGCCCTGCACCAGCGCCAGGCCGCCGGCGACGAAGGCGAGCGTCACCTTCATCGAGATCAGGCTGTCGAAGCCGAGCAGGACGACGGTGCCGCCGGTCGGCTGGTGGCTGCGCCCGTAGACGCCGAGCAGCACCGAGACGAGCGCCCCGGCGGCCACCGCGGCGACGGTCGCGGCGGCGGGTCCCCGACCCTCGTGGGTGGCCGTGCTCACCCCTCGATGATGGCCCCGGAAGAGGGTCGGCGTCGACGGTGGTCCGGCCCGGTCAGGGCAGGAACAGCATGGTGTCGCCGAACTCGTGCCAGAGGTAGGCGCGCGGCCCGTGGGTGACGACCCGGTAGGCCTGCTCCACCAGCCGGTCGCCGGCGACCGCCCGCAGCAGGTCCAGGTGGCTGGCCTCGGCCTCGTGCAGCCCGGTCAGCAGGCCGTCGACGACGCGGGCGGGCCGGTCGGGACCGAGCACCAGCGACGTCCAGCCGGCCGCGGGGTGCACCCGGCCGCGGGCGTCGGCCACCGTCTCCAGGGCGCGCACGACCGTCGTGCCGACGCCGACGACCCGTCGTCCCGCCGCGCGCGTCGAGGCGACGAGCCGCGCGGTGGCCTCGGGCACGACGTACTGCTCGGGCTGGGGCGGCTCGTGGGTCTCCTGGCTGGAGACGCCGGTGTGCAGCACGATCGGCGCGACCACCACGCCGCGGGCCATCAGCCGCACCAGCAGCCGGTCGGTGAGCGGTCGTCCCGCGCTCGGCATCTCGGCGCTGCCGGGGACCTCGGCGTAGACGTTCTGCCAGCGCCGCGAGCGGCCAGTCGCCCTCGACGTACGGGTAGCGGACCGGGCGGCCGTGCCCGGTGAGGTACGTCGTCCGGTCGGTCGCCGGCCCGGGGGTCGCCCGCCAGAGCCGGCGCTGTCCCTCGGGGTGGGGGCCGCGGACGCGGAGGTCGACGCCGCCGGGGAGCCGGAGCAGCGCCCCGGTCGTGGCGGCGGACGGGCCGGTGTTGTCGGCACGGCGGACCTCGACGACCCAGTCGCCGTCGTCGAGCTGCGTGGAGACGTGCAGGAACCGGTCGTCGTCGAGCAGGTCCACGGCGGCCGGCAGCGTCGCGGAGGTGTTGACCACCAGCAGGTCGCCGGGGTGGAGCGCCTCGGGGAGGTCGCGGACCCGCCGGTGCTCGAGCCGGTCGGGGGCGGCGACGAGCATCCGCACCTCGTCGCGGGCCAGGCCGCGCGACTCGGGCGGGGAGTCCGCCTCGCCGGACGCGGGCAGGTCGAAGGCGAGCGAGCTCATGCGTCCTCCCGCACCGGGACGTCGGCCGCGCGGAGCCGACCGCTCGGCAGGTTCGCCGTCGAGCAGCGCCAGCAGGTGGGGTACGACGGTCGCCGGCTCGGGCCGGTCCGAGATGTCCTCGCCCGGGAAGGCGTCCTGGTGCATCTGCGTCCGCATGTCGCCCGGGTCGACGGCGTACACCCGCAGCGTCGGCTGCTCGGCGGCCAGGATCCGGGTCAGCTGGTCCAGCGCAGCCTTGGACGAGCCGTATGCGGCCCAGCCCTCGTAGGGCTCGACGGACGCGTCCGAGGTGAGGTTGAGGACGGTGCCGCCGGTGGGCGAGCAGCTGGGGGAGCAGCAGCCGGGTCAGCGCGTGCGGTGCGACGACGTTCGTGGCCAGCGTGGCGCTGAACGTGTCGGCGTCGAGGTCCGCGACCGCGGGCATCGGGCTGGCGCCGAGCGTGCTGGCGTTGTTCACGAGCAGGTCGGCGCCGCCGAGCCGGGCGGCGGTGTCGGCCAGCTCCTGCCGGTGGGCGGGGTCGGTGACGTCGCCCGGCACCCGGTGACCGGGCGTCGTCCGCAACGCCTCGGGGTGCCGGGCGTCGACGACGAGGTCCCAGCCGCGCCGGTCGAGGGCGGTGGCGAGCGCGGCGCCGAGGCCGCGGGAGGCGCCGGTGATGACGGCGAGAGGCATGTCGGCACTCCTTCGGTGACGGATGCCTCCGAGCCTGCAACTTCAAGTTGACTTGAGGTCAAGGGTTGTCGGGCACAGCTGCTACGGGTGCGTGTCGTTGGGCAGCGGGAGCCGGTGCACGCCGCCGAGCCGGCGCTGGAACCTGACGTGGTCGGCGAAGGAGTCGAGCGCCCGCCACAGCGCCTCGTGTGCCGACCAGGGCAGCGGCTCGTCGCCGTCGTGCCAGCTGGCGCCGAACCCGATCCACACGGGCACCCAGTCCGCGGCGAGGTCCCACTCGCCGCGCCGCGCCATCAGCAGCCGGCGACGGACCTGGAAGGCGGTGCGCGGGCCGTCGGCGCAGATCGGCGCGGTCCGCACCGGCCACACCCGCAGGTCGAGCGCCATCAGGTCCAGCTCCAGGTCGGCGAGCACGCACGGGTCGACCAGCACGGTCGCCACGTTCTCGTGAGGTGCCCGATTCACCCCGGCACGCTAACCCGGGGAGCGCGTCCTCGTCAGCCGACCGGGTCGGCCGTCGGGACTCGAACACCTGTTCGAACGCCTGGTATCCTCGCGCCATGACCCAGCTCGTCGCCCCGCCCGGCTGGCCGCGGGCCGTCCGGCCGCCCGGCGCCCCCGGCTGGGAGCACACCGCCGTCGCGTGGCTGCTCGACATCTGCCCGCCGGAGTTCCGGTCCTACCCCGTGCTGCGGCGCCACGACGTGGTGCTGGCCCGGTTCGCGGTGCTGCACGTCGAGGCCTGCCAGGCGGCGGTGCGGCGCGGCCTCAGCGAGGCCCGGTCCGAGCTGCGCGACGTCACCGACCAGGACACCGTCGAGGCCGCCGTCGAGACCTGGCACGCGGAGTCGGCGCGGCTGATGGCCGAGCGGCGCGCCGTCGGCCTGGTCGAGGAGGCGCTGCGCGGACGGCGGTTCGTGGCGCGGCTCTAGGGCTCTAGGGTCGGCAGGCATGAGACGACTCTCGGTGGTGCTGCTCGTCGACGCCCGCGGCTGGGTGCTGCTCCAGGAGCGCGACGAGCACGCGCCGCTGGCGCCCGGGCAGTGGGGGATGGTCGGTGGGCACGTCGAGGACGGCGAGGACTTCGAGCCCGCCGCCTACCGCGAGCTCGAGGAGGAGACCGGCGTGCGCCTCGACGGCGGGCTGCGGCTGTGGCGCGAGGAGCGGTTCCAGTACTCCGACCAGCCCGAGCCGTTCCACTACCGGGTCTGGACCGCGCCGACCACGCTGACCGACGCCGACATCGTCGTCGGCGAGGGCCGGCAGATCGTCTTCGTCGACCCCGCGGACGTGCCGCTCCTGGACACCAGCGAGTCGTGCACCCACTTCGTCACGGCGTTCCTCGCCTCGCCGGAGCACGCCGACCTCGTCGCCGGGCTCGTCGCCGGCGTCGACGAGGGGAGCCGGGCATGAGCGCCGCCCTGACCGTGATCCCGGTGCCGGGGCACGGCGCCGAGGACGTGGTCGTGGACGACAGCGGCGCGGTCTACACCGGCACCGACGACGGCGCGGTGTGGCGGGTCCGCCACGACGGCCGGCGGATCGACCGGGTCGGGCTCACGGACGGGCGACCGCTCGGCCTGGAGCTGCTCGCCCGACGGCCGGCTGCTCGTCTGCGACGCGCACCGCGGCCTGCTGGCGCTCGACACCGCGACCGGGCGCCTCGAGGTGCTGGCGACCACGGTCCACGGCCGGCGGATCGCGGTCTGCAACAACGCCGCCGTGCACAGCAGCGGCGACATCTACTTCTCCGACTCCTCGCAGGCGTTCCCGCTCGAGCGGTGGAAGGCCGACCTCACCGAGGACACCGGCACCGGCCGGCTGCTGCGGCGGACCGCCGACGGCGTGGTCGAGGTGGTGCTCGAGGGGCTGCGGTTCGCCAACGGCGTCGCGCTGGCGGCCGACGAGTCGTGGGTGGCGGTCGCCGAGACCGGTGGTCGGACCGTCGTGCGCCGCTGGCTGACCGGGCCGCGGGCCGGCCGGGTGGAGCGGCTCGCCGAGGACCTGCCCGGCTACCCCGACAACATCGCGCGCGGCAGCGACGGGCTGATCTGGGTGACGCTGGCCTCGCCGGTGCTGCCGAAGCTGGAGCGGGTGATGCGGGCGCCGCGACCGGTGCGCCGGCTGGCCTGGCGGCTGCCCGACCGGCTGCAGCCCGCCCCGGTCCGGTCGGCGCGGGTGGTGGCGCTCGACGACGCCGGCCGGGTGGTGCACGACCTCGAGGCGGACGCCGCGGCGTACCACCTGGTGACCGGGGTGCGCGAGCACGACGGCCGCATCTGGCTCGGCAGCCTGGAGGAGTCGGCCGTCGCCGTGCTGGACCGGACGTGAGGCGACAGCCCGAGATCGGGGCCCGGATCAGGAGTAGCCGGTCACGCCGCGGGGTATCCCTTACACATGGCCCGAACGGGCTACGAAGGTTTCACCCGAACGGGTGGTAACCGGGACCTGGGGTCAACCGTTGAACAGAGTGAACCGACGAAAGGACACCATGGGCAACGCACTCGACGTCGAGCTCCAGGACGAGGAGACCGGCGAGGAGATCCGCCTGGTCACCGAGCTGATGGTGGTCGCGGCGATGGCGTCGGGCGAGCTCGAGCAGGGCGTCATCGACGACGCGCTCGGCGTGCAGCACGACCCCCGCGGCTTCCCCAGCCAGCGCCAGGCCGGCTGACCTCCCGGACCGCACCGGTCGGCGCCTACACTGGCGTCTGCCGAGGCGAGGAGGACACCGATGGGACTGCTGGACCGGATCACCGGCCCACGTGACCTGCGCGACCTCAGCGACGACCGAGCTCGACGAGCTCGCCGCGGAGATCCGCGACTTCCTGGTCCGCAAGGTCTCGCGCACCGGCGGCCACCTCGGCCCCAACCTCGGCGTCGTCGAGCTGACGCTCGCGCTGCACCGCACGTTCGACTCCCCGACGGACCGGATCGTCTTCGACACCGGCCACCAGGCCTACGTCCACAAGATCCTCACCGGCCGCGCCGCCGGCTTCGACAAGCTCCGGCAGGAGGGTGGCCTCTCCGGCTACCCGAGCCAGGCCGAGTCCGAGCACGACATCATCGAGAACTCCCACGCCTCCACCGCGCTGTCCTACGCCGACGGCCTCGCCAAGGCGTTCGCCGTCCGCGGCGAGACGCGCCACGTCGCCGCCGTCGTCGGCGACGGGGCGCTGACCGGCGGGATGGCCTGGGAGGCGCTGAACAACATCGCCGCCGACCACGACCGCCGCCTCGTGATCGTCGTGAACGACAACGGCCGCTCCTACACCCCGACCGTCGGCGGCCTCGCCGACCACCTCACGCAGCTGCGCACCAACCCCCGCTACGAGCAGCTCCTCGACCTGGTCAAGACCCGGCTCAACGGCGTCCGCGGCGTCGGACCCGCGGTGTACGACGCGCTGCACGCCATGAAGAAGGGCATGAAGGACGCCCTCGCGCCGCAGGGGCTCTTCGAGGACCTCGGCCTGAAGTACGTCGGACCCGATCGACGGCCACGACCGCGCCGAGGTCGAGCGGGCGCTGACCCAGGCGAAGCGGTTCAACGGCCCGGTGATCGTGCACGTGATGACCCACAAGGGGTTCGGCTACGACCCGGCCGAGCGGCACGAGGCCGACCAGTTCCACGGCCCGGGGCCGTTCAACGCCGAGACCGGCGAGGAGAACCCCAAGGGCCAGATCTGGACCGACGTGTTCGCCGACGAGATCGTGCAGCTCGGCGCCGAGCGGCGCGACCTGGTCGCGATCACCGCCGCGATGATGCACCCGGTCGGGCTGCACAAGTTCGCCGCCGCCTACCCCGAGCGGACCTTCGACGTCGGCATCGCCGAGCAGCACGCCACGACGTCCGCGGCCGGCCTGGCGATGGGCGGGCTGCACCCGGTGGTGGCGGTCTACGCCACCTTCCTCAACCGCGCCTTCGACCAGGTGCTGATGGACGTCGCGCTGCACCGCTGCGGGGTCACGTTCGTGCTCGACCGCTCCGGGGTGACCGGCGACGACGGGCCCTCGCACAACGGCATGTGGGACATGTCGATCCTCCAGGTGGTGCCGGGGCTGCGGCTCGCCGCGCCCCGCGACGCCACCCGGCTGCGCGAGCTGCTGCGCGAGGCGGTGCAGGTCGCGCGACGCGCCCACCGTCGTCCGGTTCCCGAAGGGCCCGCCCAGCGGCGACCTCGAGCCGGTCGACCGGGCCGGCGGCTGCGACGTGCTGGTGCGCAACGGCCACCAAGGACGTGCTGATCGTCGGTGTCGGGTCGATGGCCGCGACGTCGGTCGAGGTCGCCGACCGGCTCGTCGCGCAGGGCATCGGCGTCACCGTCGTCGACCCGCGGTGGGTCAAGCCGGTCGACCCGGCGATCGTCGACCTCGCCCGGCAGCACCGGCTGGTGGTCAGCGTCGAGGACAACGGCATCGTCGGCGGCTGCGGGTCGGTGCTGCTGCAGACCCTCAACGAGGCCCGCGTCGACACCCCGGTGCGGCTGCACGGCATCCCGCAGGAGTTCCTCGACCACGCCAAGCGCGGTGCGATCCTGGAGCGCATCGGGCTGACCGCGCAGACGCTCGCGCGCCGCATCGTCGAGGACGTCACGGCGCTGGACAGCGGGGAGACGCTGCTGCCGGTCGAGTGATCTCGACAAGCTCGATCAGCCGTGCCGGTCCTCGATCAGCCGTCCTGGTTGGATGGCGGCATGGACTTCGACGTCGACCGTGTCCGCGCCAGCTTCCCGGCCCTCTCCGACGGCACCGCGTACTTCGACGGGCCCGGCGGCTCGCAGGTCCCGCGGCAGGTGGCCCACGCGGTCGCCTCGACGCTGGGCTCCGGCATCTCCAACCGGGGCCGGTGACCACGGCGGAGCGACGGGCCGAGGAGGTGGTGCTCGGCGCCCGCCTCGCGGTGGCCGACCTGCTCGGCTGCGACGCGGGCGGGGTGGTGTTCGGCCGGTCGATGACCCAGCTGACCTACGACCTGTCCCGTGCGCTGTCGCGCGAGTGGGGGCCCGGCGACGAGGTGGTGGTCACCCGGCTCGACCACGACGCGGACATCCGCCCGTGGCTGACCGCCGCGGAGACCGTCGGCGCCACGGTGCGGTGGGTCGACTTCGACCCGGACACCGCGGAGCTGCTGTTCGACCCGTCCGTGCTGTCGTCCGCGACCCGCCTGGTCGCGGTCACCGGCGGCTCCAACCTGCTGGGCACCCGGCCCGACCTGCGGGCCGTGGCGCCGCGGCCGTGCACGAGGCCGGTGCGCTGCTGTTCGTCGACGGCGTCCACCTGACCCCGCACGCGCCGGTCGACGTCCACGAGATCGGCGCCGACTTCTTCGTCTGCTCGCCCTACAAGTTCTTCGGCCCGCACCTCGGCGTGCTCGTCGCGGACCCGGCGCTGCTCGAGACCGTGCACCCGGAGAAGCTGCTGCCCTCGACCGACGCCGTGCCGGAGCGCTTCGAGCTCGGCACGCTGCCCTACGAGCTGCTCGCCGGCGTGACCGCGGCGGTCGACTTCATCGCCTCGATCGGCTCCGAGTCCTCGGAGCGCCGTGACCGGGTGCTGGAGTCGATGCGGGTCGTGGAGCGCCACGAGGAGCGAGCTGTTCGAGCGGCTGCTCGCCGGTCTCGACGGCATCCACGGGGTGCGCCGCTACGGCCGGCCCGTCCGACGTACGCCGACGGTGCTGTTCGACGTCGAGGGCCGCACCGGCGCCGAGGTGCACGAGCACCTGGCCACCCGCGGGGTCAACGCGCCGGCCAGCAGCTTCTACGCCCTCGAGGCGTCCCGGCGGATCGGCCTCGGCGACACCGGCGCGGTGCGGGCCGGGCTGGCGCCGTACACCTCGGACGACGACGTCGACCGGCTGCTCGCCGGCGTCGCCGAGCTGGCCCGATGAGCCGGGGCGTCCTGGTCACCGGGGCGTCGCGGGGGATCGGCGCCGCGGTCGCGCGGGCGTTCGCCGAGCAGGGCGACCGGGTGGCGGTGCACTACGGCGGGTCGCGTCGACGCCGCCGCCGACGTGCTGGCCGGGCTGCCCGGCGAGGGCCACCTGCTGGTGCAGGCCGACCTCACCGACCCCGACGCCGTACGTCGTGCCGTGGACGAGGCGGCGGCCGGGCTCGGACGGCCTCGACGTGCTGGTCAACAACGCCGGCGTCTTCCTGGCGCACCCGCCGGCGACGACGTCGTTCGAGCGGTGGCAGGCGGCGTGGACGCAGACGCTTGCGGTCAACCTCACCGGTGCCGCGCACGCGACGTTCTGCGCGGTGCCGCACCTGGCCGCTCGGGGCGGGGGAGCGGTCGTCAACGTCTCCAGCCGCGGCGCGTTCCGCGGCGAGCCGGACTGCCCGGCCTACGGCGCGTCGAAGGCCGGCCTCAACGCGTTCGGCCAGTCGATGGCGCAGGCGCTCGCGCCGCAGGGCATCTCGGTGGCCACCGTCGCGCCCGGGTTCGTGGAGACCGACATGGCCCGGGAGGTGCTCGACGGGCCGCGCGGCGACGAGGTCCGCGCGCAGTCGCCGCTCGGCCGGGTGGCGCGCCCCGAGGAGGTCGCCGACGCCGTGGTGTGGCTGGCCTCGCCCGGCGCCCGCTTCGCCACCGGGACGATCGTCGACGTCAACGGGGCGTCGTACCTGCGCAGCTGAGTGTGAGCCCGGTGTGCGTGAATCGTTACGCGCCGGGGCGGACGGCGGCCCGCGCGGTGGGCCAGGATGGGCGGATTCGTGCGCCGAGCGACTCTCGGTGAACCTCCGAGCCACGAGGAGACCCCTCCATGTCCCGACCTCCCGTCCGCGGCCGCCTGTTGGCCGCCGTCGGCGTCGCAGCCGTCACCACGGCTACCGTCGTCGCCTCGACCCTCGCCGGACCCGCGAGTGCCGAGAGCAGACCGCGCGGCCCCGTCAAGCTGCAGATCCTGGCGCTCAACGACTTCCACGGCCAGCTCGAGCCGCTCGACCCGGCCAAGACGTCGTCCGGGCGGATCAACTCCACGCCCGCCGGCGGCGCGGAGTACCTCGCCACCCACCTCAAGCAGCTGCGAGCACAGGCCCGGGCGCAGCACCGCAACACCGTGACGGTCGCGGCCGGCGACCTGATCGGAGCGACGCCGCTGCTCAGCGCGGCGTTCCACGACGAGCCGACGATCGAGGCGATGAACAAGATGCACCTCAACGTCGCCAGCGTCGGCAACCACGAGTTCGACGAGGGCTGGCGCGAGCTGGTGCGGATGCAGCGGGGCGGCTGTCTCGACGACGGCGCGGAGGGCAAGGACAACCAGAACTCCTGCCCCGACCACACCTTCCAGGGCGCGGACTTCCGCTACCTCTCGGCCAACGTGTTCCACGAGGACACCGGCAAGACCGTGTTCCCCGGTGTCACCGTGAAGGAGTACGGCGGCAAGCGGGTGGGCTTCATCGGGATGACCCTCGAGAACACCCCGAACATCGTCACCAAGTCCGGGGTGCAGGGCCTGAAGTTCACCGACGAGGTGGAGACCGCCAACGCCGCTGCGAAGAAGCTCGCCCAGCGCGGCATCCGCTCCATCGTGGTGCTCGTGCACGAGGGCGGCTTCCCGGCCGACCCGACGGCGTACAACGCCTGCCCGGGGATCTCTGGACCCATCGTCGACATCAACAAAGGGCTGAGCCCCCGCATCGACGCGGTGCTCACCGGGCACACCCACCAGGCCTACAACTGCATGCTCAAGGACCCGAACGACGACCTCCGGCTGGTCACCAGCGGCTCGTCGCTGGGCCGGCTGGTCACCGACATCCGGCTCAGCATCGACCGCCGCACCGGTGAGGTGATCCGCTCCTCCGAGAAGGCGGACAACCGGATCGTGACCCGCGACGTGGCCAAGAACGGCGGGATCGGCGCGCTGATCACGTCGTACAAGACGCTCGTGGAGCCGATCGCCAACGCGGTCATCGGACACCTCGCGTCGGGCACCACGACCATCAGCCGGGAGGTCGACGACAGCGGCGAGTCCCCGCTCGGCAACCTGATCGCCGACGCGCAGAAGAACGACGCCAGCGCGGTCACCAGCGGCAAGACGCCGGAGCTGGCGTTCATGAACCCTGGCGGCATCCGGGCCGACCTGCAGACCACCGACGGGTCGGTCACCTACGGGTCGGCGTTCTCGGTGCAGCCGTTCAACAACTACGACGTCTCGATGGACATGACCGGCGCGCAGATCCTCACGCTGCTGGACCAGCAATGGTCAGGGGTCAACGCGGAGAGTCCGAAGATCCTTCAGGTCTCCGGGATCACGTACAGCTACGGCCCCGGCTTCACCCTGCAGCGGGACACCGTGAGGATCAACGGCGAGGCCGTCGACCCGGCGCGGACCTACCGCGTCGTGGCGAACTCGTTCCTGTCCGACGGGGGCGACGGCTTCTGGCGCGTTCGCCCAGGCCACCAACAAGTTCTTCGGCGGGCTGGACATCGACGCGTTCTCCAGCTACCTCGAGCAGCACGACCCGTACACCCCCGTCGCCACCGACCGGATCACGAAGACGGGCTGAGACTCACGCGTCGATCGAGGACATGTCGCCGTACCGGTCACCGGCGACGGCGTCGCGCGGGACGGCCTGCTCCAGAGCGGACAGGTCGTCCTGCGTGAGCTCGACCGCGGCAGCGGCGACGTTCTCCTCGAGGTACTTCACCCGCTTCGTGCCGGGGATCGGCGCGACGCCGAGGTCGTGCCGCGGCCCCTGCGCCAGCACCCAGGCGAGCGCGAGCTGGCCGGGCGTCGCCCCCTTGGCGTCGGCGAGCTCCCGGATCTTCGCGACCAGCGCGAGGTTCGCGTCGAGCGCGTCGCCGGAGAACCGCGGGAAGTACGCGGTGCGGCGCGAGTCGTTCTGCTCCAGGTCCTCGGCGGCGGTGATCGCGCCGGTGAGCAGGCCGCGGCCCAGCGGGGAGTAGGGCACCAGGCCGATGCCGAGCTCCCGCAGCACCGGGAGGATCTCGTCCTCCAGGTCGCGGGTGAACAGCGAGTACTCCGTCTGCAGCGCGGTGATCGGGTGCACGGCGTGCGCCCGGCGGATCGTCGCCGCGGCCGCCTCGGACAGCCCGAGGTGGCGCACCTTGCCCGGCCTCGACGAGCTCCTTCATGGCGCCGACCGTCTCCTCGATCGGGACGGCCTGGTCGACGCGGTGCTGGTAGTAGAGGTCGAGGTGGTCCACGCCGAGCCGCTGCAGCGACGCGTCGCACGCGGACCGGACGTACTCCGGGCTGCCGTTGATGCCGACCCGGGTGCCGTCCTCCTTGCGCTCGTTGCCGAACTTCGTCGCCAGCTGCACGTCGTCGCGCCGGCCTGCGATCGCCTTGCCGACGAGCCGCTCGTTGGTGAACGGACCGTACATGTCGGCGGTGTCGAGGAAGGTCACGCCGAGGTCGAGCGCCCGGTGGATGGTGTCGATGCCCTGCTGCTCGTCGCCGGTGCCGTAGAACTCCGACATCCCCATGCAGCCGAGGCCCATCGTGGAGACGGTCAGCGGGGAGGCGGTGCCCAGCGTGCGGGTGCCGAGGGCGGGGGAGGTCTGCTGGTTGCTCATGGACCCCACCCAACCCCTTGGAGCGCGCTCTAAGTCAAGCCGACGGCGCGCTCGTAGATGCCGATCTTCCGGTCGATGGCGCCGAGGTGCTCGGTGACCTCGGCGAGCTGGGCCAGCACCTGCTCCCGGTGGGCGCGCAGCATGTCGAGGCGGACCTGCTCGTTGCCGTCGTCGGCGCGCACCAGCTCGGCGTACCGCCGGACGTCACGGATCGGCATCCCGGTCGCCCGGAGCCGGGTGAGCATGTCGATCCAGCCGAGGTCCTCCTGGGTGTAGCGGCGGTGCCCGCTGGCCGAGCGCCCCACGTCGGAGAGCATCAGCCCGTCGCGCTCGTAGTAGCGCAGCGTGTACGGGGTGAGGCCGGTCCGTTCGGCGGCCTCGGTGATCGTCAGGGAGAGCGGGGCGTCGAGGGTCGTCACCGCTCCAGTGTGCCTCTGCGTCGAAGACCGGCGTCAGCCGTCGGCGCCGCGGCGCCGGGGACGGACGCGCACGTGCATCCGCTCGCCCTGCGGCCCGAACAGGCTGAGGAACTCCACCGCCCTGCCGTCCGCGCTGCCGAACCAGTGCGGCTCCCGGGTGTCGAACTCCGCCACCTCGCCGTGGCGCAGCACCAGGTCGAGGGTGCCGACGACCAGTCGCAGCCGGCCCTGGAGCACGTAGAGCCACTCGTAGCCCTCGTGCGAGCGGGGGTCGGGGTCACGGCGGTCCCCGGCGTCGATGCGGTTGTGGAACGCGCGCAGCCCGCCCGGCTGCCGGGTCAGCGGCACCACCGTCTGGTCACCGCGTCGCGTCGGCTCCATCCGCACCCGGGGGTCCTCGGTGTGGGTCGGCCCGACGAGCTCCTCGAGCGAGACCTGGTGGGCCTTGGCCAGCGGCAGCAGCAGGTCGAGCGTGGGGCGTCGACCGCCCGACTCCAGCCGCGACAGCGTGCTCACCGAGATGCCGGTGGTCCTCGCCAGCCCGCTCAGCGTGACGTTCCTGCGCTGCCGCAGCGCCCGCAGCCGGGGACCCACGGCAGCCAGCTGCTCCTCGACCTCGTCGCTCATGGGGGCAGTTTGCCACTTCCGCAACGATGTTTGCCAACAGGCCGCCCTCGACGCAGGGTGGAGCCATGGACGAGAACACGATGGAGTACGACGCGCTGGTGGTCGGCGGCGGACCGGCCGGGCTCAACGGGGCACTGACGCTGGCGAGGTCGCGCCGCCGGGTGCTGCTGGTGGACGCCGGCCGGCCGCGCAACGCGCGCGCCGAGGGCATCCACAACTTCGCCTCCAGCGAGGGCATCTCGCCGCGGGAGTTCGCGCAGCGCGGCCGCGCCGAGGCGGCGGCCTACGGTGCGGAGATCCGCGACGGGTCGGTCGTCGCGGCCGGCCCGGTCGCCGGCGGCTTCGAGGCGACGCTCGACGACGGCACGTGGGTCACCGCGCGGCGGCTGATGGTCACCAGCGGCGTCGTCGACGAGCTGCCCGACGTCGAGGGGCTGGCCGACCGCTGGGGCCGCGACGTGCTGCACTGCCCCTACTGCCACGGCTACGAGGTGCGCGACCAGGCCGTCGGGCTGCTGGCGTCGAGCCCGCTCGTGATGCACCACATGCTGCTGTTCCGGCAGCTCACCGAGGACCTGACGCTCTTCCTGAACGACAGCTTCGAGCCCGGGCGCGACGAGCTCGAGCAGCTCGCCGCCCGCGACGTCACCGTGGTCGCGGGCCGGGTCGCCGCCGTCGTGGCCGAGGACGGGGCGCTCACCGGCGTACGGCTGGCCGACGGCAGGGTCGTGGCTCGCCAGGCGCTCGTCGTGCAGGTGCGCTCGGACGCCCGCTCGCCGCTGATCGCTTCGCTGGGGCTGCGTACCGCGACGCTGGAGAACAACGGCGTCGTGCTCGGCGACCACGTCGAGGTCGACCCGATGGGGGTCACCTCCGTGCCGGGCGTCTACGCGGCCGGCAACGTGACCGACCTCAGCGCGCAGGTCGGCGCCTCTGCGGCCGCCGGCACCCGGGCCGGAGCGGTCATCAACGCCGACCTCGCCGCGGAGGACACCGCGCGGGCCGTCGAGGCCCGCCGGCCGGTCAGCTGACGGCGTCGCGGATCGCGGCGATGTGCTCCGGCGTCGAGCCGCAGCAGGCCCCGACCAGGTCGATGCCGAGCGTGTGAAGCGTGCGCGCGTGCTCGGCCATGTCGGCGGGGGTCTTGTCGTACTCGAAGTGGTCACCGACGACCTGCGGCAGCCCGGCGTTGGACTGCGCGACCAGCAGCAGGCCCTCGGGTCGTGCCTCGACGAGCTGGGCGGCGATGGACTCCATCTCCTCGGGACCGCGGCCGCAGTTCGCTCCGACGGCGTCGGCGCCGGCCGCGGCGAGCGCGGTGACCGCGTCGCCGGGACGCACGCCCATCATGGTGCGCAGGTTCGTGTCGAAGGACAGCGTCGCCAGCACCGGCAGCTCGGGCACCACCTCGCGGGCGGCGGCCAGCGCGGCCTCCACCTCGGCGAGGTCGCTCATCGTCTCGACCAGCACGACGTCGATGCCCCCGTCGCGCAGCCCGCGCAGCTGCTCGGCGAAGATCTCCTGAGCGTCGGCGGGGCTCATCGTGCCCAGAGGCTCGAGCAGCTCGCCGGTGGGTCCGAGGTCGCCGGCGACGAGCGCGCCGTGCTCGTCGGCGACGGACCGGGCGATCGAGGCTGCGGCCTGGTTGAGCTCGTGGACCCGGTCCTCCAGGCCGTGCATCGCCAGCCGCGGACGGGTGCCGCCGAAGGTGTTGGTGGTGAGGATCCGCGCGCCCGCCTCGGCGTACGCCGCGTGGCACTCGCGCACCGCCTCGGGGCGCTCGGCGTTCCAGAGCTCACCGGCGCCGCCGTCGTCGAGGCCGCGGTCCTGCAGCAGCGTGCCCATGCCGCCGTCGACGAGGACGGGCGCGCCGCCGTCGAGACGGCTGTCGAGCAGGGTGCGGAGACGGTTCACGAGGATCCCTTCCCGGGGCCGAGGTCGTCGAGGTAGGCGGCGAGCCGTGTCGGCGTCCACTGCTCCTCCAGCTCGGCGGCCACCCGCTCGGCGACGTCGGTGGTGCTGCCGTCGGCGGTGGTCCACTCGCCGCGCGTCCAGCCCGCGAGGTAGTCGTCGCTGCCGGTGTCGCCGAGCCGCATCGCGGCCTCGTCGATCGCCTCCTGGAAGCGCGTCGCGAGAGGCGTCTTCGTCACCTGCTCGCCGTCGCGCGCCACCACCAGCGACGGCAGGTCGCGCCAGCAGGTCACCTGGTAGTCCGCCACGGGACGAGCCTAGACGCCACCCGTACGGCGCCGGACCGCCGTCTCGCTCAGCGGCGCCCGGCGTCGTCGACGCAGAGCACCGCCCACGGCAGCGCCTCCAGCCGCTCGTCGCCGATCGGCCCGCCGCACACGTCGCAGCGGCCGTAGCTGTCGTCGTCGAGCTTGGCCAGCGCCCGGTCGACGTCGGCCAGCGTGGTCTGCAGCTTGTCGTGCACCGCGACCTGCGAGAGCCGGTCCACGGCCATCGAGGTGCCCTCGCCCACCCTCTTGCCGAAGGAGATCGACCCCTGGTCGCCGGGCTTGCGCTCCAGCACCGCGAGCTGCTCGACGATCTCGGCGCGCTTGGCGTGCAGCGCGGCCGAGGCGGCGGCGGTGTCGGGTCCGGTGGGCATCTGTCCATCCTGCCCTACAGGTGCTTGAGGGCCTCCCGCCGCGACAACCCCGACATCGCGTCCGCGTGCGAGGCGACGAACGCCCGGACCCAGTCCGGGTCCGTGCGGGCGTGCTGCCGCAGCGCCCAGCCGACCGCCTTGCGCACGAAGAACTCACGGCCGTGCCGACTGCCCTCGAGGTTGGCCTCGACCGCGAAGGTCAGCAGGTCCAGGTCGGTCCGCTCGCGGCGGTGCAGCTGGCAGATGACCGCGGTGCGCCGCAGCCACAGGTCGTCGTCCACGGCCCAGGCGCGGACCTGCGGGGTCACCGCCTCCGAGTGGCCGTCGAGGACGCCGCCGACGGAGCGGGTGGCCACCGGGTCGACCAGGTCCCACCAGGCGCCGCTGACGACCAGGTGCCGGTAGAGCGGGAGGGTCGCCGGGTCCTGGAACGCCCGGTAGTGGCGGTGACCGGCCAGCGCGAGCGCGGCGTACCGCTCCTCCCGGAACTCCGCGGTGTCCCACAGCTCGCGGACCGCTGACTCCCACGCGTCCCGGTCCGGCAGCCGCTGGTCGGCGAGGACGTCCGCGAGCGCGGCGCGCAGCGGCGCCGACGCGACGCCGCGGAAGGGCGTCGCGGACTTCATGTACGCCTGCATCTGCGGGGCACGCTCCGGGTCGGCGGCCTCGGCCAGGCGCCGCCGGACCGTCCGCACGAGCTCGCCGACCGGATCGGGCATAGTGAGGACCGTAGCCGCGTTCCCCGGTTGTGAAGCACACGAGAGGCAGCGATGACTGAGTCCGCCCGGCACGTGCACGTCGTCGACGACGTGCCCGAGCTCGACGACCTCGAGAGCGGGCCGGTGCTGATCCACTCGCTGGACGGCTTCCTCGACGCCGGCAACGCGGCCGCCATCGCGACCCGCCACCTGCTGGACCAGTCCTCGGGCCGGGTGGTGGCCAGCTTCGACATCGACGCGTTCTACGACTACCGCGCCCGTCGGCCGCCGATGACGTTCTCGGAGAACCGCTACGAGGGCTACGAGCCGCCCCGGCTGGTGGTGCGGCTCAACCACGACAGCCTCGGCACGCCGTACCTGCTGATGCACGGGCCGGAGCCGGACACCCATTGGGAGGCCTTCGCGCTGGCGGTGCGCACCGTCGTCGAGCAGTTCCGGGTGCGGCTGACGGTGTCGATGGGCGCCGTCCCGATGGCGGTGCCGCACACCCGGCCGGTGATGCTGACCAACCACGCGACGCGACCCGACCTGCTGATCGCGGAGAACGTCTGGAAGGGCGACATCCGGGTCCCGGCCAGCGCGCAGGCGCTGCTGGAGCTGCGGCTCGGCGGCTGGGGCCACCCGGCGATGGGCTTCGTCGCGCACATCCCGCACTACGTCGCGCAGTTCGACTACCCGAGCGCCTCGGCGACGATGCTGGAGTCGGTCGAGGTCGTGACCGGGCTGCAGTGGGAGCTCGGCGACCTCGAGGCGGCGGGCGAGGCCAAGATGGCCGAGATCGCCACCCAGATCGCGGACTCCACCGAGGTGCAGGACGTGGTCAGCGGGCTCGAGCAGCAGTACGACGCGTTCCACCGCCCGACCACGCAGGACGCCGACGCGCTCCCGCTGGCCGAGGAGGGCCGCGACCTGCCCACCGGTGAGGAGATCGGCGCGGAGTTCGAGCGCTTCCTCGCCGGCCTCGACCGCCCCAACGACGGACCCCAGGAGAACTGACGCGTGCCCGGTTCCGCCGAGGAGCTCGTCGAGCTCCTCGACCTCGAGACCATCGACATCAACCTGTTCCGCGGCACCCAGCCCGACACCGGGCTGCAACGGGTGTTCGGCGGCCAGGTCGCGGCCCAGGCGCTGGTGGCCGGCGCCCGGACCGTCGAGCCGCCCCGTTCCGTGCACTCGCTGCACAGCTACTTCCTGCGGCCCGGCGACCCGTCGGTGCCGATCGTGTACGACGTCGAGCGGATGCGCGACGGCCGCTCGTTCTCGACCCGGCGGGTCAGCGCCCGCCAGCACGGCCGCGGCATCTACTTCATGACGGTGAGCTTCCAGGTCCCCGAGGACGGCTTCGAGCACCAGGACGAGATGCCCGACGTGCCCTCGCCCGAGGAGTCCTTCGACGTCGGTGAGCTGATGCGCCGCCGCGCCCCCGAGACGGCCGACGCCTGGCGGGCCGAGTGGGCGGCGCTGGACCTGCGGGCGATCGGCGACTCCCGCCCGGGCGGCCGGATCCCGATCGACGGGCACCCGGCCCAGTCGCGGCTGCTGGATCCGGGTCAGCGGCCGGCTCGACGACGACGTCCTCACCCACCAGGCGGCGCTGACCTACGCCAGCGACCTGACGCTGCTCGGCTCGAGCCTGGTCCCGCACGGCATCCAGATCAGCAGCCCCGCCGTGCAGTCCGCCTCGCTGGACCACTCGATGTGGTTCCACCGGCCGTTCCGGGCCGACGAGTGGCTGCTCTACGACCAGGTGTCGCCGTCGGCCTCGGGCGCCCGCGGCCTGGCGCTGGGCCGGCTGTTCACCGAGGACGGCCGGCTGGTCGCCACGGTGGCCCAGGAGGGGCTGATCCGCCCCCGGTCGTGACCCCGGGTCGTCGCCGGAAATGACACCGGTGGCATTACCACGCCTCGCCTCCGAGGCGTGACAGACACGCCGAACCACAGTTACGGTTGTTGCGTTCTGGGGTTCACGTGGTCGCTGTGACTCATGTGGTCTCGCCCCGCCGACCCATCTGGAGGCCACATGTGGCACGACGTCCGCACCGCTGCCCGCTCGCTGCTGCCCCTGGGGGTGGCGATGGTCGCCGCCGGCGTCGGCGTGGTCGCGCCGGCCGGCCCGTCGTACGCCGCGAGCAGCACCACGGGACCGGACTACGAGATGCCCTTCCCGTGCGGTGACAGCTGGTACGGCAGCAGCCGGGCCAACCACAGCCCGAGCTCGCTGTCCATCGACTGGAACCGCACCGACGACTACGGCGACATGGTGGTCTCGCCGGCGCCGGGCGTGGTCACCTCGGTGACGGACCTGGGCGGCCGCAGCTACGGCCGCTACGTCATCGTCGACCACGGCAACGGCCGGACCACGCTGTTCGCGCACCTGAGCGCGTTCTGGTCCACCGTCGGGCAGGCCGTCGACCAGGGCACGCCGATCGGGCTGGTCGGCAGCACCGGCGGCAGCACCGGTCCGCACCTGCACTTCGAGGAGCGGAAGGACCGGGTCGACCAGCACGCCTACTTCCACCGCACGTCGTTCCGGATGGGCAGCACGCTCGCCTCGCGCAACTGCGGCGACGTGCCGGTGATGGGCGACTGGGACGGCAACGGCACCTCCAACGTGGGCGTGCTGCGGCACACCGGCAGCCCGACGTTCAGCCTGAAGCGGCCCGGCCGGTCGACCCTGACGATCCCGTTCGGGTGGCGCACCGACCAGCCGCTGAGCGGGGACTGGGACGGCAACGGCACCGTCGAGGTCGGCGTCCGCCGGCCCAGCACGCAGCAGTTCCTGCTCCGCAGGTCCGACGGGACGACCCGGACGTTCACGCTCGGCCGGGTCAGCGACGCCGCGGTCACCGGCGACTGGAACGGCGACCGGCGCACCGATGTCGCCGTCTGGCACCCCTCCACCCAGGTCTTCACGCTGCGCACCACTGGCACCGGGGCCACCCGCACGGTCACGCTGGGCCGGCGCGGCGACCGTCCGGTCGCCGGGGACTGGAACGGCGACGGCCACGACGACCTCGGCGTCTACTCGGCCAGCACGCGGACCTTCACGCTCCGCACCGCGAGCAAGTCCGGCGCCGTCTCGACCCGCACCGTCGGCTTCGGCACCGCCTCCGGCCTGCCGGTCGCGGGGGACTGGAACGGCGACGGCGTCGGCGACGTCGGTGTCTGGGAGCCGGCCACCGCGGCGTTCTCGCTGCGGGTCTCGCCGAGCACCACGACCCGCACCGCGACGCGGACCCCGACCTGGGGCACCCCTCGCGGTTGACCCGGCCCTCGTGCCGGATTGACCCGGGCCCCGTGCCGGGTTGACCCGGGCCTTGTGCCGGGTTGACCCGGGCGTCGTGCCGGGTTCAGCCGGGCGTCGCTCGAACCCCCTCGGCCGACCCGCGGGATATTGCCCGCCCAGTCGCGGGTTGCGGCGGCTCGACCCGGCATATCCCGCGGCTCGACCCGGCATATGCCCGGCTCGACCCGACGTATCCGCGGGTCGACCCGGCATATGCCGCGGGTCGGCCGGAGGTCAGGTGGCGCGGGCGCGTCCCACCAGGTGCGGGGCGCCGTCCTTGGGGCGGGTCAGCGAGAAGTCGTAGCCGTCGTCCTCGCGCCGCGAGCCGAACGCCACCGTGCCGGGCAGCAGCACCGGCTTCTTGAAGGCCACCTCGACCGTCACCGCGTCGGGCAGCCGGCCGTCGAGCGCGGCGAGGCTGCGGGCCTTGGTCCACATGCCGTGCGCGATCTGGCGGGGGAAGCCGAACGCCTTGGCGGTCAGCGCCGTAGAGGTGGATCGGGTTGTGGTCACCCGAGACCGCGGCGTAGCGCCGGCCGAGGTCGCCCGGCAGCCGCCACTCGGTGCCACCGGCCTTCGGCGGCGTCGATCTCGAGCCCCTCGGCCGGCGCCGAGCGGTCGCCGCCCCCGGTGCGCAGGAACGTGCTCGTCTCCTCCCACACCAGCTCGCCGCCGAGTGCACGGTGGTGAGCAGGTCGAAGACGCGGCCCTTGGGGTGCGCGCGCAGGTGGTCCGGGCGGACGGTGACCTGCAGCCGCTCGGTCGGCAGGATCGGCGCGGTGCTGGGTGATCGTGTTCGCCAGGTGCACCGTGCCGATGGCCGGGAACGGGAACGACCCGTCGGTCATGATCGACATGTGCAGGCCGAACGCCAGCATGTGCGGGTAGGTCAGCGGCAGCGCCTCCTTGAGCGGGAACCCGCACACCTCGGAGTACGCCGCCACGTGCGCCCGGTCGACCGGTACGTCGTGCCGGGTCAGCGTCAGCGACGGCAGCGCGTCGCCGTGCTTGCGGACGCCGGGCACCAGGTTCACGCCCGGGATCACCGGCAGCGCCGCCTTGAGCATCAGCGGCAGCGTCGCCGGCGCGCCCTCGACGACCCGCGGCTGGCCGCTCATGCGCCGAGCATCATCTGGCCGCAGACGCGGACCACGTTGCCGTTGACGGCGGTGGAGGCGGGGCTGGCGAACCAGGCGATCGTCTCGGCGACGTCGACCGGCAGGCCGCCCTGCGACAGCGAGTTGAGCCGGCGGCCGACCTCCCGGGTCGCGAACGGCACGGCGGCGGTCATCTTCGTCTCGATGAAGCCCGGGCGCCACCGCGTTGACGGTGATGCCGTTCTCGAGCTCGTCGGCGAGGCTGTCGACGAGGCCGATGACGCCGGCCTTCGACGTCGCGTAGTTGGTCTGGCCGAGGTTGCCGGCGATGCCGGCGATCGAGGCGACGCCGATGATCCGGCCGTTGGCGTTGATCGCCTTCTGCTTGAGCAGCTCGGCGGTGATCCGCTCCGGCGCGGTCAGGTTCACCGAGATCGCCGAGGCGAAGCCGTCGTCCTTCATGTTCATCAGCCGCTTGTCGCGGGTGATGCCGGCGTTGTGCACGACGATGTCGACGCCGCCGTACGTCTCCTTGACGTGGTGGGCGATCCGCTGCGGAGCGTCCTTCGTGGTGATGTCGAGCGTCAGGTGGTCGCCGTCGAGCGAGCCGGTGACGGCCTGCAGCTCGCTGGCGGCCTGCGGGACGTCGATGCCGAGGACCGTCGCGCCGTCGCGGTGCAGCACCCGGGCGATCTGCTCGCCGATGCCGCGGCTGGCGCCGGTGACGAGCGCGACCTTGCCGGCCAGCGGCCTGGTCCAGTCCTCGACGTCCTCGGCCACGGCCGTGGAGCCGTGGGCGCCGATGCGGACGACCTGGCCCGAGACGTAGGCGGACTTGGGGGAGAGCAGGAAGCCCAGCGTGGAGGCGAGGGCGCCGTCGGCGGCGGGCGCGACGTACACGAGCTGGACGGTGCCGCCCCGGCCGACCTCCTTGCCGAGCGAGCGGGTGAAGCCCTCGAGGGCGCGCTGCGCGACGCGCTCCTCGGCGGAGTTGGTGGACTCCGGCGGCGTGCCGAGCACGACGACGCGGGGGCAGCCCTGCAGGCTGCGCAGCAGCGGGGTGAAGAACTCCTGGAGCTCGACGAGCTGGTCCGAGGAGGTCAGCCCGGTGGCGTCGAAGACCAGGCCCTTGTACTTCTGGTCGGCCGGCGGCTCCTCCACCGACGCGATGCCGAGGTCGTCGAGCGCGGCCACCAGGGCCTTGCCGAGCCGGCCGCCGGCCCGGCCGCCGCCGACGCCCACGGTGCCGGTCACCAGCGGCTCGCCCTCGGTGTAGCGGTCGAGCCGCACCGGGTTGGGCAGCCCGAGGTTCTTGGCCAGCAGCTGACCGACGGGGGTGTGGATCAGGGTCTGGTAGCGGTCGCTCATGCGGGTTCGGTCCTCACTTCGGCGGCGGGGCATCTCATGTAACCGTCCGTGTAACTCGAGTCCACTCATCGTGACCTGGGCCTCAGGACGTTTGCTTCCGGGCTCTGGCGGGCCAGTATGTACCCACCGGTAACGTACCCCTCGGGGACGTCCCCAACGCGTGAGGAGCCGATCACACATGCAGTCCACGACCCGACGGGTCGCCGTCGTCGGCGGCAACCGGATCCCGTTCGCCCGCTCCAACACCGTCTACGCCACGGCCTCCAACCAGGAGATGCTGACCGCCGCCATCGACGGCCTGGTGGTCCGCTACGGCCTGCAGGGCGAGCGGCTCGGCGAGGTCGTCGCCGGCGCGGTGCTCAAGCACTCCCGCGACTTCAACCTCACCCGCGAGTCGGTGCTCGGCTCCCGGCTCGCGCCCGAGACCCCGGCCTACGACATCCAGCAGGCCTGCGACACCGGGATCCAGGCCGCCGTCGCAGGTGGCCAACAAGATCGCGCTCGGCCAGATCGAGGTCGGCATCGCCGGCGGCACCGACACCACCTCCGACGCCCCGATCGCCGTGGGCGAGAAGCTCCGCAAGATCCTGCTCGAGGCCAACCGCGCCAAGTCGCTGCAGGGCCGGCTGGCCGCGCTGGCCAAGGTCCGCCCGCAGCACCTCGTGCCGTCGATCCCGCAGAACAGCGAGCCGCGCACCGGGCTGTCGATGGGGGAGTCGGCCGCGCTCACCGCGATCGAGTGGCAGGTCGGCCGCGAGGAGCAGGACGAGCTCGCCGTCGCCTCGCACAAGAACCTCGCCGCGGCGTACGACCGGGGCTTCCTCGACGACCTGGTCACGCCGTTCCAGGGCCTCGAGCGCGACCAGAACCTCCGCGCCGGACTCCTCGGTGGAGAAGCTCGCCACGCTCAAGCCGGTGTTCGGCAAGGGCGAGGCCGCGACGATGACCGCCGCCAACTCGACGCCGCTGACCGACGGCGCGTCGGTCGTGCTGCTCTGCTCGGAGGAGTACGCCGAGGCGCGCGGCTGGAAGGTGCTGGCCTACCTCACCGCCTACGAGACCGCGGCCGTCGACTACGTGCACGGCGGCGAGGGGCTGCTGATGGCACCGGCGTACGCCATGCCGCGGATGCTCGAGCGCGAGGGCTACTCGCTGCAGGACTTCGACTTCTACGAGATCCACGAGGCGTTCGCCTCGCAGGTGCTCGCCACCCTCAAGGCGTGGGAGGACCCGATCTTCTGCAAGGAGCGGCTCGGCCTCGACGCGCCGCTGGGCGCGATCGACCGGTCCAGGCTCAACGTCGCCGGCTCGTCGCTGGCCGCCGGGCACCCGTTCGCCGCGACCGGTGGCCGGATCGTCGCCACGCTCGCGAAGCTGCTCGACGAGAAGGGCTCCGGCAAGGGCGTCATCTCGATCTGCGCCGCCGGCGGCCAGGGCGTCACCGCCATCCTCGAGAAGTAGGGCTGGCGTCCGCCGCGCCGCCGAGAGCTACTCCCCGAACCGACCACGGTGGTCGACCGGGATCAGCGGCTTCTCGGCGCGCGCCTTGATCTGCTGCACCGCCCAGGTGTTGCCGTCCGGGTCGGCGAACCCGAACAGGGTGCCGCCGTCGCGCTCGTCGAACACCTGGATCTCGCTGGCCTCGACCCCGCGGGAGAGCAGCTCCTCGCGGGCGGCCGCGGCGTCGGCGACGACGAGCTGCAGACCGCGCATCGAGCCGGGCGCCATCTCGTTCTGCGACGGCAGGGTGCCGATCACGATCGAGCAGCCCGAGCCCGGCGGCGTCAGCTGCGCGACGTGCATGTGCTCGTTCTCGGTGTCGTGGTCGAGCGTGAAGCCGACCTGGTCGCGGTAGAACGCGATCGAGCGGGCCAGGTCGCTGACCGGGAGCACGACGACTTCGAGGGTCCAGTCCATGCCCCGGACCCTAGTGGCTAGCCCGCGCCGACGGCCATCGCGACGGCGGCCGCGATCAGGTGCTCCTTGACCTGCTCGGCCGACAGCCGCGCGGTGGTGGGGACGCCGGGGGCGGCCTCCTTGACCAGCATCCCGACCCGGGCGAGCTGCATGCCGCCGAGGCCGCTGGCGTAGAGCGTGTTGGCGAGCAGGTCGACGTCCTCGGTGTGGAAGATGCCGGCCTCGGTGCCGGCCTCGATGGTGCGCGCCAGCGTGGCCAGGCAGGTGGAGATGCCGCGGCCGAGCCGGTACATCGCGCCCTCGCTGATCTCGTCGAGCAGCTCCGGCCCGGAGCGCCGCATCAGCGTGAGCGCGCAGTCCACGAACGCGGGGTACTGCAGCCCGTAGTCGACGAACGCGGCGGTCAGCGCGCGCAGCCGCTCGTCGGGCGGGGCGTCGGGGTCGTCGCCGTCCTGCAGCCGGGCGGCGAGCTCCTCGAGGTAGCCGACCAGGGTGAGCGCGAACAGCTCCTCCTTGCCGGAGAAGTGGCGGTAGATGATCGCGCGGTTGATGCCGACCGAGCGGGCGATGTCCTCGATCTGCGCGTCGCGCACGCCGCGGGCGTCGAACAGCGCGCGGGTGGCGTCGAGGATCTCCTTCTCGCCGGCGCCGTCGTCGTGCGGCGGCCGCGGTGCGCCGGCCGTCGGCCTGCATCTCGAGCGGCTGGGAGGTCATGCGGCCATGCTACGTCCGTGCAACCGCTCGTGACACGAGGCGTACATGCCCGCGCGCGTCACCCTGCGGGGTGCAGAGCCCGGACCATCTCGACCGTGTCGGCCTCGTCGGCGGTCTTGTCGTCGCGGTAGCGCAGCACCCGGGCGAACCGCAGCGCCATGCCCGCCGGGGTAGCGGGTCGAGGTCTGGATGCCGTCGAAGGCGATCTCGACGACCTGCTCGGGACGGACCGTCACGACGTGCGCCGTCGCGGGAGACCTCCAGGCCGAGGAACCGCTCGGTCTGCCAGGTGAGCATCTCGTCGGTCATGCCCTTGAAGGTCTTGCCGAGCATCACGAAGCCGCCGGTCTCCGGGGTCGCGGGCGCCGAGGTGGATGTTCGACAGCCAGCCGCGGCGGCGGCCGCTGCCCCACTCGACGGCGAGCACCACCAGGTCGAGGGTGTGGCGCGGCTTCACCTTCACCCAGGCCGCGCCGCGCCGACCGGCGTCGTACGGCGCGTCGAGGCCCTTCACCACCACGCCCTCGTGGCCGGCGGCGACCACGTCGGCGAACAGCCGCCTGGCCTCGTCGGGGTCGGCGGTGACGGTGCGCGGCACGACCAGCTCCGGGGGCAGCACCTCGGACAGCCGCGCGAACCGCTCCCGGCCCGGGAGCGTCGACGAGGTCGTCGCCGTCGACGTGCAGCAGGTCGAAGAAGTACGACGTGAGCGGCACCCGGGCGCGCAGCGTGGCGACGTCGAGCCGGCTGGCCGTGCGGGCGCCGGTCTCCTGGAACGGCCGCGCCCGGCCGTCCTCGGTGAGCGCGATCGCCTCGCCGTCGAGCACCAGGGTCCGCGCCGGCAGCGCCGCCACCGCCTCGACGACCTCGGGCACCCGGTCGGTGATCTCGTCGAGGCTGCGGGTGTAGACGTGCACCTCGCCGTCGAGCTTGTGCACCTGCACCCGGATCCCGTCGAGCTTGCTGTCGACGGCCACCTCGGCGCCGTCCGGGCCGGCCTTGGCCATCGCCTCGTCGACCTCGGCGGCGCTGGAGGCCAGCATCGGCCGGACCGGTCGGCCCGGCTGCAGCACGAACGCCGGCGAGCGCGTCGACGCCGCCGGTCAGCGCGGCCGCGGCGACCGGCAGCGTCGAGCCCGCGAACATCGAGGCGCGGCGCACCGCGGCGGCGGGCATCCCGGCCGCGTGCGCGACCGCCTCGAGGACCATCCCGTCGAGCGCGCCCTGCCGCAGCTCGCCGGTCACCAGGCCGCGCAGGTAGGCCTGCTCGTCGGCGGTGGCGCGGCGGAACAGCTCGCCGGGTCAGCTCGGTGCGGCGCGCCTGCGACCCGGCGCCGGCCACCGTCGCTGAGCTCCTCGAACGCCGCGTGCACCTCCGCGACGGTGAGCGTGCTGGTCTCCGGCGGGCTCCGGCAGGTCGGCGAGGCTGCGCCAGCCGAGCCCGGTGCGGCGCTGCCGCAGCACGCCCGAGAGGTACGACGTCGCGGTCTCGACCTCCTCGGGCTCGGCCAGCGCCAGCGCCTCGGCGAGCGCGGCGGTCTTGGCCTTGCGGGATCGGGTCGCCCCGACGGCCCGGGACGCCTGCACGAGATCGGCCAGCAGCATGGCGCCATTGTCACCGACCCCGCCGACGTACCCGCCCCGTACGCTGTGCCGCGTGACCGACACCGCCGGCAGGGAGCGCGTCTGGCGCCCCTCGTGGCCGTGCGAGGTCGGCACCACGCTGTCGATCCTGCGCAAGGGCGCCGGCGACCCGACGTTCCGCTCCGACCCGGACGGCACCATCTGGCGCGGCGTCCGCACGCCCGAGGGCCCGGCCACCCTGCGGCTGCGGTCCCGGCCCGCTCGACGGGCGAGGTGCACGCCGTCGCGTGGGGGGCCGGGCGCGGACTGGGTCCTCGACAGCGTCCCGCGCGATGCTGGGCGCCGAGGACGACCCGGCGGGCTTCGCGCCGACCCACCCGGTGCTCGCCGACGCGCACCGGCGCCGGCCGCACTGGCGGGTGTGCCGCACCGGCCTGGTGATGGAGGCGCTGGTCCCGGCGATCATCGAGCAGAAGGTCACCGGCCAGGAGGCGCTGGCCGGCTTCCGGCGGCTGGTGCACCGGTACGGCGAGCGTGCTCCCGGCGCCGGCGCGGAGCGCGGCGTGTGGCTGCAGCCGTCCGCGGAGACGGTCCGGATGATCCCGTCGTGGGAGTGGCTGCGGATGCACGTCGACCCCGCCCGGTCGCGGGCCGCGGTGCGGGCCGCGCAGGTGGCACCGGCCCTCGAGCGGACCGTCGGGCTGCCGCCGACGAGGTCGACCGGCGGCTCCGGTCGCTCCCGGGGATCGGGGTGTGGACCTCGGCCGAGGTGCGGTTCCGCGCCCACGGCGACGCCGACGCGGTCAGCTTCGGCGACTACCACATCGCCAAGAACGTCGGCTGGGCGCTGACCGGCCAGGAGGTCGACGACGACGGGCTCGCGGAGCTGCTCGAGCCCTACCGGCCGCACCGCTACCGCGTGCAGCGCCTGGTCGAGCTGGCCGGCCTGTCGCGTCCCCGGCACGGGCCGCGGATGGCGCCGCGCCGCCACCTGCCCGTCACCTGAGGGCGCTCACCCCGCCCCGGGCCAGGACGCCTCGGTCACGAGGCCGCCGACGACCTCGGCCGTCAGCTCGACGTGGTCGGTGCCCTTGCGGCACAGCTGGTAGCGACCGGCGGTGAGGTCCGCGAACACCAGCGACGGCACCACGCCGCCCGGTGTCCGGCGGGGCACCACGGCGACGTGGGGCAGGTGGCCCCGCGGGGGCGCGCTGGGCACGCCCCCGGGGGACTCGGGCCGGATCTCCACCTCGACGCCGACCATCGAGGCGGGTGCCTCGACGACCAGCGCGCCGACGTCGCCGCCGATGTCCAGCAGCACCGACCCCTGGCCGGCGTACGGGTTCTCGGGGTCGGTCATCGAGGCGCCGCGTCGCTGGGCGAGGACTTCCCGGGCGACGTCTGGTAGCCGCCGTTCGGTGTGGCGAGGTAGGGGAACGAGTCCCGGAAGTCGCCGTTGAAGTTGTCGCGGTTGTCGGTGCCGTCCGTGATCCCCTTGGCGGCGGCGTCCACGGTGTACGACGGGTCGACCAGCGGGATCGTCAGGCCCGCGATGGCTCGCAGCTCCACCGTCGTGACGTCGTCGACGACCCGACGGCCGTTCGGGAAGCCGGCCGGGTCCGGGTTGTCGGGGTCGACGAGCCCGAGCGGCCGCGGGTTCTCCGACGGCGGGATCGCGGTGTTGAGCCGCAGCATGTCCGCCTCCACGGGGCCGGTGTAGTTCTGGAACCCGTCGATGACCCCCTTCGGGATCCCGGTGAGCAGGATCGCGTTCAGGTCGGCCCGGGGCTTCGAGTAGGCCGCCAGGTTCTTGAACGTGTCGCCTGGGTAGAGCACCGGCAGCAGCTTGGCCAGCTCCGGGTGGTTGACGTTGCCGGCGTACTTGGAGTCGTACTTCGGCGGGCGCCGGTTCCAGTAGTCCTTCTGCGCCATCGGGTTGAGCACCTCGTTGAACAGCGGGTTGCCCAGCCGGGAGACCTGCACCCAGGGTCCGTGACCGACCGTCTTCCCCGACCGCTTGTCGAGGATGCGCGACTGCCGGCGCCAGGCGGTCGCCCAGACGCCGATCACCGCTCCCGGGTCCATCGGGTCGTCGTGCGCACGGTCCTGGTCGATGACGTCGCGGATCGGTGTCTGCAGGGCGATCGAGTGCACGTTGTAGGTCTTCGTGGAGTCGACGCCCACCGCCGCCGCGCTGGGGATCAGGTGCGCGTTCTGGAACGGCCGCAGCGTGCCCAGGTCGAAGATGCTGCCCAGGTCGACGTGGAAGCCCTCGGCGCGCTGCCCGGCGAACACCTTGCGGCTGCCGAGGGTGATGAACGCCTGCGACGGCGAGGTCCTCGTAGTCCGGGGTGCTGCGGACCCCGACGTTGACCGGGGGACAGGGCAGGTTCGTGGCGAGCTCGAGGTGGCGGCCCTCCTTGATCCGGGTGACCGAGTAGTACTGCGGCCGGTTCCAGGTCTTGTCGGCGAGCTTCTTGATCTGTCCGGTGTTGTACAGGAACGTCTTCGTGTTGCGGATCTCGGTGTGGAACCGGAACTCGTAGATGACGTCCGACTGGGCCTTGCCCTTGTTGGAGATGTGGATCCGGTAGATGACGTCGTCGCCGAACTCGTAGAAGTTCGGTCCGCCGTCGGGCTTCTGCAGCGGGATGAAGTTGGCGATCAGCGTGACCGTGTCGGGACGGTCAGGGCTGACGAAGGCGTAGACGTCGGTGTTGTCGGCGACCGGGTCCTTGGAGATCTCCGGTGCTTCGCGGTGGGAGGACATGGGTCACCTCCCCGCTGCGTTGAGGAGCCGGGTGACGAGGTCGCGGTCGTGCACCACGACCTCGCGCTCGCCGACCAGGAGCGTCACCTCGTCCGAGGTGGGGTCGGCGACGTGGGCGACCAGCGACTCGCTGGCGCTCTCCGAGTGGAGCCGCGCCTCGTGCGCGAGGGCGGTGTCGGGCAGGACGGTGGCGGCACCGGCAGTGATCGCACCGGCGCCGACGACGCCGAGGAACCGGCGTCGGGACGTGTCGTTCATGGGCAGGAGGCCTCTCGACTGGAGCGGAGCCGACCCGGACGTGTGACGGGTCGACGTGGCGTGACAGGTGTGGCGGCTGCCCGCTCGCAGTCGTGACTCGGGTCACACTAGGCGGTTCGTGCTCCGGTGGCGAGAGGTTGGGTGTGAACGTCCGCTGGATGTCAGGCGGCTGCCGCCGGGGTGATCCGGAGCAGCACCCGGGGCTTGTTGCCGCGGGCCGCGACCCGTTCGACGAGCATGAACACGCGGTACTCCAGGCCGTACTTGCGGCGGAACACGTCGGGTCGGTCCTCCAGCTCGATCACGGCGTCGCCCTCCATCGTCGGGGCGTCGTCCTCGACCTTGCCGGTCCGGGAGCAGGGCCGCAGCTCGACCCGGGACGTGTGCCGCAGCCGCTTCACCTTGCCGCTGCCCTCCGGCGTGGTGACCAGCAGGTGCGCGCCGTCGCGCACCACCCAGACCGGGGTGGCGACCGGCTCGCCGGAGCGTCGGAACGTCGTCAGGGAGACGAACCGCTCGTCACCGATCATGCCGATGCCGACGGGAGGTGCGTTGTGCGTCATGACAACGGGGTACCCCGCCCGCCCCGGCGCAACCGCCTACAGTGACGCCATGCCACGCCGCCTCCGCTCGGCTCTCGACCTCGTCGACCTGCCGCCGGCCGAGGTCGAGGAGTTCTTCGCCACCGAGCAGCCCGAGGTGGTCGTGGCGCTCGTGCACGACCTGGACGACCGGCAGGTGGGTCGGCTGGTCGCGGTGCCGCACGTGCGGGAGAGCGCGGTGCGGCTGGTGCTCGCGCGGCTCGGCGAGTTCGCGCTGCCCGAGGCGCTCGCCACCGTGAAGGGGGTCGTCGAGTTCGAGGTCGACGTGCCCGGGGGAGCCCCGGAGCGCCACCTGCTGGTGTTCGACGGGGCCGGCGTCGCGGTGAGCCCGACCGGCGACGAGGCCCCGGACGTGACGGTGTCGATGGCCGCGCTCGACTTCGTGCGGCTGGTCTCCGGCGGCAGCACCGCCGCGATCCTGCTGCTCGGCGGACGGCTGCGGGTCAGTGGCGACGAGAAGCTCGCGCTGCGCGTCGGCGGGGTCTTCCAGGTGCCGGGCCGGCCCGGGGTCGCCGTCGACCCGTCGGCGGTCGACCCGGTGGAGGCCGCGGCGGCCGTGAGGGGCGTCAAGGACGCCGTGCTCGACCGGGTGATGACCGGCGGGTTCCGCGAGGTGGTGCTCGACCAGGTCATCACGCGGATGCCGGATTTCCTCGACGAGCGGAAGGCTCGGCAGCACCGGCTCACGGTGGGCTTCCGGGTGGACGGCCGTCCCGACGGTGGCAGCGACCGGGTGGTCGTGCACGTCGACCGCGGCACGTGCCGGGTGGAGCGCGACACCGACGGCGACCGGGACGCGACGCTGCTGCTGGACGGCACGCAGTTCCTCAAGCTCGTGCTCGGCCACCTCAACCCGGTGACCGCCGTCATGCGCGGCTCGATCAAGGTCAAGGGCGACGTCAACGCGGCGCTGCGGCTGCACCGGCTGATGCGGATCCCGGGCAGCTGACGGTCGCCGAGCCAGAGTTCGTCCGCGTCACGCGCGCCGCGTACGACGCCGTGGCCGTCGACTACGAGGATCAGCTGCGCGAGCTGCTCGCCGCCAGCCCGCACGACCGCGCCGTGCTCGGGCTGTTCGCGGAGCTCGTCTCCGGGCGCGTCCTCGACGTGGGCTGCGGGCCGGGCCGGGTCACCCGGCACCTGGCCGACCTGCGGGGTCGACGTGGCCGGTGTCGACCTGTCGCCGGGCATGGTCGAGGTGGCTCGGTCCCGGCACCCGGACCTCGACTTCTCCGTGGGGCAGCTCAGCGACCTGGCGCTGTCCGACGCGTCGCTGGGCGGCGTCGTCGCCTGGTACTCCGTCATCCACACGCCACCGGAGCGGCAGCCCGACGTGTTCGCGGAGCTGCGCCGCGTGCTGCGGCCGGACGGGCTGCTGCTGCTCGCGTTCCAGGTGGGCGACGAGCGTCGTCGTCTCGAGCGCCCGTACGGCCACGACGTGGTCCTCGACGCGTACCGGCTCTCGCCCGAGCGGGTCGGGGTGATGCTCGAGCCGGCCGGGCTGCCCGTCTCCACCTCGATGGTGCGCGGCCCGCTCGGCGGCCGCGAGACCAGCCCGCAGTGCTACCTGCTGTGCGGCCGGGCTGAGGCGCGGTCGCTACGGCCGGATCGTGCGCGGCAGCACGTCGGCGGCGAGGACGGTCTCGCGCAGCGGCTTCATCAGCTCGTGCAGCCGCGCGGTCCGCTCGACCCCGATGCGCGTCCAGCCGGCCGCCGCGAGCCGGTCCGTGTCGTCCTCGATCCGCTGCCGCTCGGTGCGGCCGAGCTCGGTGAAGAGGCCGTCCACGTCGAGCCAGCCGCGCTCGTGCAGCCGGTCGGCCGCGGCGTCGTACTCCTCGTCGGACCAGCCGCGGGTCTTGCGCAGGAACCCGGTGGACGACGAGAAGAGCCCTCCCAGCACGGTGGCCTCGACCGGGTCCAGCCCGGCGTGCTGCAGCACCGAGACGTGCCCGTCGCCGCGGTGCTCCCGGACGAGGGTGGCGGCGTGCCAGAGCGCGAGCAGGTCGTCCTCGGGCCAGGGCAGCTCGGCGTGCGCGGCGTACAGCGGGCGTCCCTGCGGCGCCAGCCCGTCGCAGACGTCCCGGGCGATCGCCAGCGCCTCGCTCACGTCGGGGGTGCCGAGGATCGTGCCGAGCGCCTCCGCCATCCCCGCCCGCCGCGCCTCGACGAGCCGTTCCGGCGTGACCGTCTCCCACGCCGAGGGCAGTGCCGCCTCCACGAGCCAGGGCGCGAACACGTAGAACGTCGCGGTCGTCAGGCCCGGGCCGGCCGTGCCGAACGCGGCGGCGCGGGCCGGGAAGTAGGACAGCCGCGGGTGGAGCCCGAGCTCGACGTACCGGTTCCTGACCTCCGGGGCGAAGTAGCCGACGACGTGCAGCACCTCCAGGTCGCCCCAGGCCTTGCGCGACAGGGACGTGAGCTCGGCATCCATGCGCCGACCCTAGAGGCCCTCGAGACGACCTCGTCGTGTGCCCCGGACGGCCCGGTGCTGGACGGACCCCGGTGTGGCGGGGAGGATGCGGGCAGGATTCCGCCGGTCCGCTCGGGGGGCCGCTGTCACCGACGCCAGGAAGGCACAGCATGCGCAGCACGATGCAGGAGTTCCAGCTCACCATCGGGGCGCTGCTGCGCCACGTGGCCAGCGTCCACCCCGATGGCCAGGTCGTCACCGCGACCGCCGACGGCTCCCGCTCCGAGACGTACGCCGAGCTCGGCAAGCGTGCGGCCCGGCTCGCCAACGCGCTCCGCTCGCTGGGGATCACCGGCGACCAGCGGGTCGGCACCTTCCAGTGGAACAACGCCGAGCACCTCGAGGCCTACCTCGCGATCCCGTCGATGGGCGCGGTGCTGCACACCCTGAACATCCGGCTCTTCCCCGAGCAGCTGGTGTACGTCGCCAACCACGCCGAGGACAAGGTCGTGATCGTCGACGACTCGCTCGTCGACCTGCTCGCCAAGCAGCTTGCCGAAGCTCGAGACCGTCGAGCACGTCGTGGTGGCCGGGCCCGAGGCGAAGGCCGCGAACCTCGACTCGCTGCGCGCGGCCGGCAAGGAGGTGCACGTCTACGAGGACCTGCTGGCCGAGCAGCCGGAGACGTTCGACTGGCCCGATCTCGACGAGAACGACGCGTCGGCGATGTGCTACACCTCCGGCACGACCGGCAACCCCAAGGGGGTCGTCTACAGCCACCGCACGTCGTACCTCCACTCGATGGGGGTCGCCCTCGGGATCTGCAGCGGGATCACCTGGCACGACCGGCTGCTCCCGATCGTGCCGATGTTCCACGCCAACGCCTGGGGCCTGCCCTACGCCGCGCTGATGACCGGCGCCTCACTGGTGATGCCGGACCGCTGGTTGCAGGCCGAGCCGCTGTGCCGGTTCATGCAGGAGGTCCGGCCGACCGTGTCGGGTGCGGTCCCGACGGTCTGGAACGACGTGCTCGGCCACCTCGACGACCATCCCGAGATCGACCTGTCCACCCACCTGCGGCTGGTGCTCTGCGGCGGCTCCGCGGTGCCGGTGTCGCTGCAGAAGGCGCTCCAGGAGCGGCACGGCATCTTCGTCAAGCAGGCCTGGGGGATGACCGAGACGTCGCCCGTCGCGTCGGCGGCCGGCGCGCCGCTGGGCGTCGAGGGCGACGACGAGTGGCACTACCGCAGCGGGCAGGGCCGGCTGCTGCCCGGTGTCGAGGGCCGGATCGTCGGTGACGACGGCACCGAGATGCCGCGCGACGGCGAGGCGGTGGGCGAGCTCGAGGTGCGCGGCGCGTGGGTGACCGGGTCCTACTACCACGACGACGACCCCGAGAAGTTCCGCGACGGCTGGCTGCGCACCGGCGACGTCGGCAAGCTCGACCCGCTCGGCTACATCACGCTCACCGACCGGTCCAAGGACGTCATCAAGTCCGGCGGCGAGTGGATCTCCTCGGTCGACCTCGAGAACGCGCTGATGGCCCACCCCGACGTGCAGGAGGCAGCCGTCGTGGGCATCCCCGACGAGAAGTGGCAGGAGCGCCCGCTGGCCTCCATCGTGCTCCGCGAGGGCGCCACGGTGAAGCCGGCCGAGCTGCGGGACTTCCTGGCCGAGTCGGTCGCCAAGTGGCAGCTGCCCGACGCCTGGACGTTCATCGACGCGGTGCCGCGGACCTCGGTCGGGAAGTTCGACAAGAAGGTCATCCGCAAGTGGTACGCCGACGGTGACCTCGACGTGGCCAGCGCGAAGGACGGCTGAGGGTCCGCAGGGGACGAGTGGTCGACGATGAGCCGGGACGCTGACCTCCGCGCCGCCTTCGAGGAGATCGTCAGCGGCAACGAGTACATGGTGCTCGCCACGGCCGACGAGCAGGGCGTGCCCTGGGCGACGCCGGTCTGGTTCGCCACGGAGGACTTCGACGAGCTCTTCTGGGTGTCCCGCCCGGACGCCCGTCACTCGACCAACCTGGCGGTGCGCCCCGAGCTGGCCCTCACGGTCTTCGACTCCCGGCAGCCGGCCGGCACGGGCCGCGGCGTCTACCTCTCCGCGATCGGCGCGCTCGTGCCCGAGCACGACCTCGACCGGGCTGTCGGGGTCTTCTCGGGTGCCTCCCAGCGGGCCGGGTCCGGCACCTGGTCGCGCTCCGACGTCACCGGCGAGGCCCGGAACCGGCTGTACCACGCGGTCGCGATCGAGCGGTTCGTGCTCTCCGACCGCGACGAACGGATCCGCGTCCCGCGCCCGGACCGATGAGCGGCCGGTCGCTCGCGGGTCGGTACCCCTGACGCCGTACCCGACCGACAGGAGCGAGCCATGTCCTCGACCGTGCTGTACATGTCGATGTCCCTCGACGGGTTCATCGCCGGGCCCAACGAGAGCCCGGACAACGGCCTCGGCGACGGCGGCGAGCGGCTGCACGAGTGGGTCTTCCCGGGTCTGGAGGGCGGCGACCTCGCGGCGGCCGCGGCCCGGCTGCGGGGCGTGAACCGTCAGGTTCACGACGAGTTCATGTCCACCGGGGCGGTGGTGGCCGGGCGCGGCACCTTCGAGCCGGCGGGCGGCTGGGACGGGGACCACCACGACGGCGTGCCCCTCTACGTCCTCAGCCGGCACCCGGCCCCCGGCTGGGCGGCCGGCTGGCCGACGGTGCACTACCTGAGCGACCTCGAGACGCTCGTGCGCGAGGCGAAGCAGGCCGCCGGTGCGGAGAACGTGCTGGTCCACGGCGCGGGACTCGCCCAGCGGGCCCTGGTCGCGGGACTGCTCGACGAGGTCGAGATCCACCTCGTCCCGGTCCTCCTCGGTGGCGGTCGACGGCTGTTCGAGCACCTCGGCGTCGGCCAGCACGAGCTGGAGCGGGTCCGAGTCCTCGAAGGTGAGGGCGGTGTGACCCACCTGCGCTTCCGGGTCGTCCGCTGAGCGTCGCCCTGACGCAGGTTGACCATTGCGCGACCCCCTCGCGCGCCCACAGCATGGGGGGCACAGAGTCCCTGGGCAGTCGGACCGGTGCTCGGTCCCGAGTGGAGGAGCCATGGCCACGCCTGCGGCACCACCTGTCTACCCCGCCCGCCTCCAGGTGGACGACGTCGAGCAGCACAATCGCGTCACGACCTTCTTCCGGGTGTTCCTGGTCATCCCGATCGCGATCGTCTACGGCGTGCTCACGGCCGGCGCCACCAAGACGGTCTACACCGAGAGCGGCCAGACGGTCAGCACGACGAGCGGCGGCATCGCCGCCGGGCTGTTCCTGGCGACCCTGCTGATGATCCTGTTCCGGCAGCGCTACCCGCGCTGGTGGTTCGACTTCGCCCTGGAGCTCACCCGGTTCGGCGCCCGCATCGGCGCGTACGTCGTGCTGCTCACCGACGAGTACCCCTCGACGGTCGAGGAGCAGCGGGTCCACCTGGAGATCGACTACCCGGACGTCGAGCACGACCTGAACCGCTGGCTGCCGCTGGTGAAGTGGTTCCTCGCGATCCCGCACTACTTCGTGCTCTTCTTCCTGACCGTGGCCGCGTTCGTCGTGGTCGTCGTCGCGTGGTTCGCGATCCTGTTCACCGGTCGCTACCCGCAGCGGCTCTTCGACTACGTCGTCGGCGTCGGCCGCTGGTGGCTGCGGGTCGAGGCCTACGCGTTCCTGCTCGTCACCGACCGCTACCCGCCGTTCACGCTCACCTGAGGAGGCCCAACCGTGACCACGAAGAGTGACTTCACCGAGGACGAGTGGTCGCGCGTCGTGCGCGCGCCGTTCGTGGCCGGCATGGCGATCTCGCTCGCCGACCCCGGCGGCCCCATCGAGGCCACGAAGGAGACCATGGCCACGCTCAAGAGCGCGACGAACCCGCCGAGCCGCGAGCAGCTGCTGGCCGAGGTGGCCCTCGAGGTCCAGGCGATGGCGCAGCAGCGGCAGAGCCCGCTGGCCGGGTACCGGCCCTCGGGGGAGGGTGCCCCCGCCGGCGAGCAGGTGCTGGTGGAGCTGCGTGCCGTGCAGGCGCTGGTGGTCGCCAAGGCCACGCCCGAGGAGGCCGCGGCGTTCGGCACCTGGCTGGTCACCGCCGCCCAGGCCGCCGCCGACGCCGCCAAGGAGGGCGGCTTCCTCGGGTTCGGCGCGAAGCAGGTCAGCGCGCGCGAGGCGGCCATGCTCGACCAGGTGCGCGCCGCCGTGGCCGGGCCCGATCAGCCCGACGGTGTCGTCGAGTAGTCGCCAGCCCCTCGACGTCGCGCGTAGTGCGCGATGACGACGCCCGTCGTGGTCGTGACGCTCCCGGTGAGGGCGAGCTCGGTCAGCGGTGAGTCGCCCTCGAACAGCCGGGTGCCGGTGCCGAGGACGAGCGGGTGGATCAGCAGCGTGTAGCGGTCGACCAGGCCGGCGGCGTGCAGGGTCCGCACCAGCGACCCGCTGCCGATGACCGACAGGTCGTTGCCGGGCCGGGCCTTCAGCTCCGTCACCGTGTCGACGGCGTCGCCGCGCAGCAGCACCGAGCCCTGCCACGCGTCGGCGTCGTCCAGGGTCGTCGAGACGACGTACTTCGTGGCGGCGTTCAGGTGCGTGGTGAACGGGTTGCCGTCGGTCCGCACCCCCCAGGCGCCGATGAAGTCCTGCCAGGTACGGCGACCGAGCAGCATGTCGCCGGGCCTCGCCATGCCGGCCGCCATCTCGCGGCCCATCACCTCGTCGGCGTACCCCTGGCCCCAGCCGCCGTGCGTGAAGCCGCCGCGGGTGTCCTCGTCGGCCCGCCCCGGCGCCTGGATCACGCCGTCGAGGGTGACGCTCATGGTGACCGCGATCGACCGCATGCTGCTGCCCCTTCCTGTCGTCGCACCCCATCCTGCGTCGGTCGCCCGTCGTCGTCGGGTCTCGGCCGTGATCTCGCGAATACCGGACGGTTCCTGTCCGGTACCGCTCCTAGCGTCGGGGCGCGGCGCCGACCGGTGCCGCCACGAGACCACGAGGAGATCCCATGACCGAGCCCACGACCAGCACCAGCCCCGCGCCGACACCCGCATCGGGACCGCCGTCCCGGCCCGGTTCGCCTCCGTCCGGGTCGTCACCGACGACGTGCCGGGCCTGGTGAGGTTCTACGAGCAGGTGACCGGTGCCGCCGCGGTCTGGGCCACCGACGTGTTCGCCGAGCTCGTCACCGACGCGGCCACGCTGGCGATCGCGGGCAGCGAGACGATGGCGCTGTTCGGCTCGGAGGTCGCCCACGCGGCCGACAACCGGACCGTGATCATCGAGTTCCTCGTCCCCGACGTCGACGCCGACCACGAGCGGATCGTCGGCCTGGACGGTCCCGCGGTGCCGGTCGTGCAGCCGCCGACGACGATGCCGTGGGGCAACCGGTCGCTGCTGCTGCGCGACCCGGACGGCAACCTGGTCAACCTGTTCACCCCGGTCACGGCCGAGGCGGTCGCGAGGCTCACAGCAGCGGGCGGAGCGGGGCGAGCACCAGCTCGGTGAACTTCTTGTGGATGCCGCGGGCGGCCCAGGTCTCAGCGGTCAGCTCGACGCAGTTCGACAGGTCGGTCGCGTAGATCCGCTCCATCTCGGTCGCGAACGCGCGTCGATGATCTCGACGTTGACCTCGTAGTTCCCGGTCATCGAGAGCCGGTCGATGTTCGCGGTGCCGACGGTGGACCAGCGGCCGTCGATGGTGGAGGTCTTGGCGTGCACCATGGCGTCCTGGAAGCGGAAGATCCGCACGCCGGCGGCGAGCATCTCGCCGTAGTAGCCGCGCGAGAGCCAGTCGGCCACCACGTGGTTGGAGATCGCGGGCACGCAGCACCCGCACGTCGACGCCGCGCGCGGGCCGCCTGCACGATCGCGTCGACGAAGTCCGGGTCGGGGATGAAGTAGGCGTGGGTCAGCCAGACGTGGTGCGAGGCCCGGTTGATCGCCTCGATGTACATCGACCGGATCGGGAACATCCACAGCCGCGGCACGTTGCGGTGCACCCGGATCCGGGGCTCCCAGTCGGCGGCGGTCTCGAGCAGCAGCGGCCGGCGTGCCGTGCCGGGCGCCGGTTGAGGTTCCAGAAGTCCGCGAAGGTGCGCTTGAGGTCCCAGACGCCCGGGCCGGTGATCCGCACGTGCGTGTCGCGCCACTCGGTGGCGTACGGCGCTGCCGACGTTGTAGCCGCCGACGAAGCGCCACCTCGTCGTCGACGACGAGGATCTTGCGGTGGTCGCGGCCGTAGCGGCGCAGGTCGAAGAACCGCCAGCCCGGCGTTGTAGACGGGGTACTCGCAGCACCTTCAGCCGCGGCCCGAAGCGCTTGAACAGCGGCGAGACCACCAGGTTCGCGAACCCGTCGTAGATCGCGTAGACCTCGACGCCGCGCCCCGCCGCGTCGCTCAGCGCCTGCTTGAACCGCTCGCCGGTCTCGTCGCCCTTCCAGATGTAGGACTCGAACAGCACCTGGTGCTCGGCGCCGCTCGATCGCGGCCAGCATGTCGTCGTACAGGTCCTGCCCGAAGGTGTACGTCGTGACCGTGCCCTCGCCGATCGCCACCTCGGCCGGCGGCGTCGTGGGGAACGGCTTCGGCTTCTTGCCGCGGCGGCGGTAGGAGTCGACCAGGCGTCAGCGCCACCGCGAGGACGCACCTGCAGCCCGAAGGGACCAGGAGCGTCCGCTTGGTGAGGCGGACCCACGCGGCGTCCGGGTGGTCAGCCGCCACCTCAGACGGTGCAGGCTCACGGTGCGAACCTACCGGGAATCCGCCCGGAGCGTGTCGGTGGCGCGGTCGTAGGCTGGCGCCATGAGGCCAGTGACCGATCTCCAGCGGCGGGTCGCGCCCTTCAAGGTGGAGTCCGACTACCAGCCGTCGGGCGACCAGCCGACCGCGATCGACGACATCCAGCAGCGCATCGACGCGGGCGAGCAGGACGTCGTGCTGCTCGGTGCCACCGGCACCGGCAAGACCGCCACCGTGGCCTGGGCGGTCGAGCAGCTGCAGCGCCCGACGCTGGTGATGCAGCCCAACAAGACGCTGGCCGCGCAGTTCGCCAACGAGCTGCGCCAGCTGCTGCCCAACAACGCGGTCGAGTACTTCGTCTCCTACTACGACTACTACCAGCCCGAGGCCTACGTCCCGCAGACGGACACCTACATCGAGAAGGACTCCTCGATCAACGAGGAGGTCGAGCGGCTGCGGCACTCGGCGACCAACTCGCTGCTGACCCGGCGCGACGTGATCGTGGTCTCGACCGTGTCCTGCATCTACGGCCTCGGCACCCCGCAGGAGTACGTCGACCGGATGCTCCGGCTCAAGGTCGGCGAGGAGCACGACCGCGACTCGATCCTGCGGCGGCTCGTCGAGATCCAGTACACCCGCAACGACATGGCGTTCACCCGCGGCACGTTCCGGGTCCGCGGCGACACCCTCGAGATCTTCCCGGTCTACGAGGAGCTCGCGATCCGCGTCGAGTTCTTCGGCGACGAGATCGAGCGGCTGATGACGCTGCACCCGCTCACCGGCGAGGTGGTCACCGAGGACACCGAGCTGCACGTCTTCCCGGCCACCCACTACGTCGCCGGCCCGGAGCGCATGGAGCGGGCGATCCGCGGCATCGAGCTCGAGCTCGAGGACCAGCTCGCGGTGTTCGAGAAGCAGGGCAAGCTCCTCGAGGCGCAGCGGCTGCGGATGCGCACGACGTACGACGTCGAGATGATGCGCCAGGTCGGCTCCTGCTCCGGCATCGAGAACTACTCGATGCACATCGACGGCCGCAGCCGCGGATCCGCGCCCAACTGCCTGCTCGACTACTTCCCCGAGGACTTCCTGCTCGTCGTCGACGAGTCGCACGTCGCCGTCCCGCAGATCGGCGGGATGTACGAAGGCGACATGTCCCGCAAGCGCAACCTGGTCGACCACGGCTTCCGGCTGCCGAGCGCGATGGACAACCGGCCGCTGCGGTGGGAGGAGTTCCTCGACCGGATCGGCCAGACGATCTACCTCTCGGCGACCCCGGGCGACTACGAGCTGTCCAAGGTCGGCGGCGAGGTCGTCGAGCAGATCATCCGGCCGACCGGCCTGGTCGACCCCGAGGTGGTCGTGAAGCCCACCAAGGGCCAGATCGACGACCTGATCCACGAGATCAACGCCCGCACGGAGAAGAACGAGCGGGTGCTGGTCACCACGCTGACCAAGAAGATGTCCGAGGACCTCACCGACTACCTCCTCGAGGCCGGCATCCGCACCCGCTACCTCCACAGCGAGGTCGACACGCTGCGGCGCATCGAGCTGCTGCGCGAGCTGCGCCTCGGGCAGTACGACGTGCTGGTCGGCATCAACCTGCTGCGGGAGGGGCTCGACCTGCCCGAGGTGTCGCTGGTGGCGATCCTCGACGCCGACAAGGAGGGCTTCCTGCGCTCCGACAAGTCGCTGATCCAGACGATCGGCCGCGCCGCCCGCAACGTCTCCGGCCAGGTGGTCATGTACGCCGACAAGGTCACGCCGTCCATGGAGTCGGCCATCGACGAGACCAACCGCCGCCGCGAGAAGCAGGTCGCCTACAACCTCGAGCGCGGCGTCGACCCGCAGCCGCTGCGCAAGAAGATCGCCGACATCACCGAGATGCTCGCCCGCGAGGACGAGAACACCGAGGAGCTGCTCGCGACCTGGCAGAACATCGGCAGCGGCCGGCAGCAGTCGCGCGGCAAGGCGCCGGTGCCGGGGCTGTCCCGCGCCGCGAGCGAGGCGGGTCGCCACTCCGCGGAGCTGGCGGGGATGCCCAGCGCGGACCTCGCGGACCTGGTGCAGTCGCTGACCGAGCAGATGCACACCGCCGCGGCGGAGCTGCAGTTCGAGCTCGCCGCCCGGCTGCGCGACGAGATCCAGGACCTCAAGCGCGAGCTGCGCCAGATGGTCGAGGCCGGGGCGCGCTGACGTGGGCCCGGCCGAGCTCCAGGCGCACTGCCTGTCCCGAGCCGGGTGCCTGGCCCGACAACCCCTGGGACCACGAGCACCCGGTCATCAAGGTCGGGCCCGAGGGCCGCGGCAAGATCTTCGCGTTCGTGGGCGACGGGTCGGTCGGCGTCAAGGCCGGCGCCAGTCGCGACGAGGCCGACGAGTGGCTGGCCCGCTACCCCGACGACGCCGCCGTGATGGCCTACATCGGCCGGTCGGGCTGGAACACCCTGCGTCGTCGGCGGCGCGATCCCCGACGACGAGGTGCTCGAGGCGGTCGACGAGTCCTACCGCCGGGTGGTGGCCAAGCTGCCCCGCGCGCACCGGCCCGACGGCTGGGAGGACGTGTGAGCTACCAGCGGTCCCGGCGTCGCCGCTCGGCGTCGAGCGCCTTCTGGTGCTTGCGCTCCAGCCGCGCCCGCTCCCGCGCCACGATCTCCTGCCGCTGGGTCAGCACCTGCGGGATCCGCATCGCGACGAACAGGGTCGGGAAGAGCGGCCACGGGAAGCCGGCGCCGGTCAGCGCCCAGATCGTCCAGCAGATGACGGCGACGACGATCGCGCCGTTGACCGCCTCGCGCCGCTGGTGCCGCCACCGGTCCACCGCCTGCGTGTCCAGCTGCTCCGGGGTCGCCAGGGCGTGCGACGTGGCCGGCCGGTCCGGCACGAGGTCGCGGATCAGCGCGGGGAGGTCGCCGAGCGTCCGGGCCCCGGCCGCCTGGTCGGAGCGCTCGTCGTACTCCTCCTTGGTGAGGCGGCCGTCGGCGTACGCCTCGCCCAGCACTCCGAGCACGACGTCCCGGTCGCGGTCGGAGGCGCGCAGCGGGGCCGACTCCGGCCGCCGCGGGTCGGCGGTGAACTGTCCCCACGGCACCGGGGACGGCGTGCCCGCACTCATGCGGGAAAGTCTAGGAGCCGGTCCGTCCGGCGGAAGTGAGGTCTGTCATGGCACGTGAGGTCCAGGTGACGTTCGACTGCGGGGATCCCGCGGCACTGGGGGAGTTCTGGGCCGCCGTGCTCGGCTACCAGCCCGACCCACCACCGCCCGGGTTCGACACCTGGGCGGCGGCGCTCGAGGCGTGGGGCGTCCCGGAGGACCAGCGCAACAGCGCCTGGGCCGTGCACGACCCCGACGGCGCCGGGCCGCGGATCTTCTTCCAGCAGGTGCCGGAGGGCAAGACCGCCAAGAACCGGGTGCACCTCGACGTGCGGGCCGCCCCCGGGCTGCAGGGCGACGAGCGGATGAGCGCGCTCGAGGACGAGTGCGACCGGCTCGTCGGCGCTGGGCGCCCGCCGGCTGGAGCGGTTCGAGCCGAGCCGGATGGGCAACGGCCACATCGTGATGCAGGACCCCGAGGGCAACGAGTTCTGCCTCGACTGATCACCCGAGCCGGCGGAACCACCGGCCGAGCAGCGGGGCGAGCAGCAGCATCGCGAACACCCGGATCACCTGCACCGCGAGCACGTAGGTGACGTCGGACCCGCTGTCGGCGGCGGTCGCCAGCACGGCGAACAGCCCGCCGGGCGTGGTGGCGAGGTACGCCGTGAGCCGGTCGGTGCCGGTGACCTCCGCCAGCAGCAGCCCGAGCAGGCCGCAGGCGACGATGACGGCCACGATCAGGGCGGTGGCCAGCGGCAGCAGCCGGGCGATGCTGCGCAGGCTGGCGCGGGTGAACCGGAGGCCGACGCGGACCCCGATGAGCGCGTAGCCGAGGTTCTCCAGCGCGGTGGGCACCGAGACGTGCCCGAGCACCCCGCTGGCCGACAGCGCCACCGCGACCAGCATCGGGCCCAGCAGCGCGGTCGCCGGGGCGGTGACGACCCGCTGCAGCAGCAGGCCGATCGTCACCGCGAGCACCACGAAGGTCAGGTCCGGGAGCCAGCGGGTGTGGCTGCCCGCGAGCGACCCGGCTCCGCTCGGCGGGTGGAAGACGAAGCTGGTGACCAGCGGCATCGCCAGCAGCACCAGCAGCACGCGGAGGTACTGCACGATCGTCACGACCCGGTCGTCGGCGCCGAGCTCGCGGGCCAGCGCGACGATCCCGGAGGCGCCACCCGCGACCAGCGCGAACGCGCCGGTGACCGGGGAGACATCGCGGTCGAGGGCCAGCAGCCGTCCGGCAGCGACGCTGATCGCCAGGGTCCCCACGGTGACGAGCACCACCGACGGCCAGTCCGAGGCGATCCGCAGCAGCGTGGGCAGCTGGACGAGCGCGCCGATGACGGCCCCGACCAGCGCCTGGCCGACCCGGAACGCCAACGGCGGCACGTCGAGCTCGTCGCTCGCGACCAGCGCGTGGGCCATGCCCGCCACCAGCGAGCCGAACAGCACGGGGGAGGGCAGCCGAAGCAGCGAGAAGCCGACGCTGACCACCACGGTCAGGGCGACGACCACGACCCAGGAGCGGATCGTCCGGGAGGTGGCGCGCATCGCGGGCCAGCCTAGGTCGCCCCCGGGACTTGGTTGAGCGCTGCAACGAACCATGAGACGTCGCGCCGGTGATTCGGCCCATCCGTCCGCGTCTGAGAGACTGGCCGCGGTGGAGGGGAGTATTCCTTCGCAACGGCGTCGTCATCACGGTCCGGCTTCCAGCCGGCCCCGGTGCCGTTGGTCCGCGACCTGCGGGCGGGAGAGACCTCCGGAAACGTTGCCCTGCGGCCCTGCGCTGCCGTCAGCATCTCCGGAGAAGAGGTTGCCCCATGGATGTCCCCACCTGGGTCTGGTGGACCACCGTCGTCGTGACGATGTCGGTGCTGCTGTTCGACGTCATCATCATCGGGCGGCGCCCGCACGAGCCCTCCATGAAGGAGGTCTCCTTCGGTCTCGCGCTCTACGTCGGGCTGGCCGTCGTGTTCGGCGCGGGCGTGTGGATCCTCGCCGGCCACCAGTACGGGGTGGAGTTCTACGCCGGCTGGCTGACGGAGTACTCGCTGTCGGTCGACAACCTGTTCATCTTCATCATCATCATGGCCAAGTTCGGAGTGCCGCGTAAGTACCAGCAGGAGGCCCTGATGGTGGGCATCGTGCTGGCGCTGGTGATGCGGGCCATCTTCATCGGCGTCGGCGCCGCGGCCATCAACCAGTTCAGCTGGATCTTCTACATCTTCGGGTTCTTCCTCGTCTACACGGCGATCAAGCTGGCCAAGGAGGGCAACAACAGCGACGACGAGTACGAGGAGAACCGGCTGATCAAGTGGGTCGAGACCCACCTCCCCGCGACCGACCAGTGGCACGGCGTCAAGATCCTGGTCAAGGAGAACGGCAAGCGGCTGGTCACGCCGATGTTCATCGTGGTCCTCGCGCTCGGCACCACCGACCTGCTGTTCGCGCTGGACTCGATCCCGGCGATCTACGGGCTCACCGAGGAGCCCTACCTGGTGCTCACGGCGAACATCTTCGCGCTGATGGGGCTCCGACAGCTCTACTTCCTGATCGGCGGGCTGCTGCAGCGGCTGGTCTACCTGTCCTACGGCCTCGCGGTGCTGCTCGGGTTCATCGGGCTCAAGCTGATCCTGCACGCGATGCACGAGAACGAGCTGCCGTTCGTCAACGGCGGCAAGCCCATCGAGTGGGCGCCCGACATCCCGACGCTCGCGTCGCTGGGGGTCATCGTGGTCATCCTCGCGGTGACGACCGTGGCCAGCCTGGTGGCGTCCGCGAAGGGCGTCGAGGTCGAGAGCCCGCTGGCGGCGGCGATGGACAGCGCCGACGAGCAGGTCGACGACCAGGCGGACGACAGGGCGGACGGCAGCGCGGACGGCAGGGCCGACGACAGGGCGGACGAGCCCAGCGACAGGTCCTCCTGACCGGTCAGGCATGGAGCGGTTCCCCAGCGGGTAGCCACCGGGCATGACCGACGCACCCGTGACCGCCCTGCCACGCCCGACCGAGGGTGACGTCCTCGACCTGATCCTCGACGACCACCGGCTGTTCGAGTCGCTGCTGCGCGAGCTGCGCGACAGCAGCGCCGACCGCGACGCCGTACGACGGACGTTCGCCGCGCTGCACGTCGCGCACGCCGAGGCCGAGGAGCAGGAGGTCTACCCGACGCTGCGCCGTCGCGACGCGATCGACGAGCACGAGGCGGAGCACGGCCAGGAGGAGCACGCCGAGGGCAACCAGGCGCTCCTCGCGGTGCTCGAGGCCGACGCGGTCGAGGGCGAGGAGTTCGACGACCTGGTCGAGGCGCTGGCGGGCGCGGTCAACCACCACCTCACCGAGGAGGAGCTGACCATCCTCAACCCCGCCCGCGACGAGGTCGGCGAAGACGTCCGCACCCGGCTCGGGGCGGCGTTCGCCCGGGCCCGCAACGCCCAGCTCGACGACGACTGCGGGCGGCTCGACAACGTCCGCGCCGTGGTCGCCCGGGCGGAGCGGCAGGGCCTCCTCGACGACGAGGACGGCGAGGACGACGAGGGCTGAGCGCGCTCAGCCGCGCAGCGGCGGGCGTCGCGCGGCCACCAGCGTGCCGAGCCGGTGCGGGGGGAGCGGGACCTCCTCGATCCCGGCGCCCTCCTCCGGCGCGTGCAGCATGCGGCGCTCGCCGCGGTTCGCGGCGCTCGTCGCGAAGCCGACGTGGCTGACCGGTCCGTCGTCGACGGCGAAGAAGTAGAGATCACCCGGGAGCACGGCGTCCAGCGGCACGGGCGGCAGGCTGCGGCAGGCGGCCTGGTCGTCGGCGTCCCTCGGCAGCAGCACGCCGAACGACCGCAGCACCAGGTGGACCAGGCCCGAGCAGTCGAGCCCCCACGCGCTGGTGCCGCCCCAGAGGTACGGCAGGCCGAGGAACTGCCGGGCCGCCTCCAGCACGGCCTCGCTGCCCGCCGTCGGGTCGCCGGCGGGCTGGTCGCGCAGCGCAGCGCGGGGCAGCGCACCCCGCTGACCGTCGCCGAGCGCGACGCTCGCCACCGGCTCCTCGTGGTCGAGCACCTGGACCACGGTCCCGAACGACAGCGTCAGCGCGCCCGGCCCGTGGCCGGCGTACACGCAGGACGGCTCGGACACCACCGCCTCCCGCCCGTACGGCGGCCGCCCGTCGCCGAGGTGGGCGGTGCGCACCCAGCCGGGGTAGCCGCGCGGGTCGGCGTGGCCGGCTGCCCGGTGGCGAGCACCCGGGACCAGCCGTCCACCTCGTCGACGACGAGCACCTCCTCGCCGAGCAGCAGCTGGGTCTCGCACCGGCCGTGCAGCCCTCGCCGGACGGCGCCGTCCATCGACGACGCCCAGGCCGCGACGTCGGGCCGGTCGGGCACCGCGAGGGCGTCGCCGGGCCGCGGTGCGTCGGGCGCGGACCACACGGTCGCGACGGGGACGCTCACGCGACGGCGGGACGAGGGCACGACCGGAGGCTAGCCGCCGTCCGTCGTACATTGAACGGCCGGCGCCCGGCTGGGCCCGGCTCGACGGGACGAGGGTGGTGCGGATGTCGAGCGGTCGGGCACGGGTGCGGATGACGGACGGCGAGGTGGCGGCGTTCCTCGGGGCGGGCCGCAAGCTGCAGGTCGCCACGGTGAACCCCGACGGCACCCCGCACCTGACCACGCTGTTCTACGTGCTGCGCGACGGCCGGCTGGCGTTCTGGACCTACGGCACGTCGCAGAAGGTGCGCAACCTCGAGCGCGACCCGCGGCTGACCTGCCTCGTCGAGGACGGCACCGCGTACGACGAGCTGCGCGGGGTCGCGGTCACGGGCACGGCCGAGCTGCTGCGCGACCCGGTCGAGGTCGCGGGCATCGGCACCGCCGTCGTCTCGGCGATGGTGGGGGGCGCGGACCTGGGGGAGGACGGCGCGGCCGAGGTCGAGCGGCAGGCCGGCAAGCGGGTCGGCGTGGTGGTCACGCCGACGAAGGTGGTCAGCTGGGACCACCGCAAGCTGCGCGGCTGACGAGGGCCGCCCGGTCGGCGGCGCCGGTCAGCGCAGCAGCAGCCGGACCGCGGTGTCCAGCGACTTCGCCACGTCGTTCGCGGACGCCCGGCCGGTCACCCACTGCACCAGGCTGGCGAGCCAGACGTCGCCGATCACCTTGGTGATCGCGAGCTCCTCCTCGGTCGGCTCGGCCGGCCGGGCGCCGGGGAGCCGTTCCGACGGGTCGCGCATCGCGGCCATCAGCAGCCGCCGCACGTGGCCGGCCACCACGTGGATCTCGGTGGCGACCGACGCGTCGGCGAACACGAACGCGCGGGTGAGCGCCTCGGTCAGGTTGGGCTCGCGCTGCAGCGTCCGCGTGGTGCGGCCCAGCACGTGCATCACCCGGTCGGCAGGGGTGTCACCCGGGATCGGCTTGCGGTCGAACGCCTCCCGGGCCTGCTCGAACTGGTCGGCCAGCGCCGAGACGAGCAGGTGGATCTTCGAGGGGAAGTAGCGGTAGAGCGTGCCGAGCGCCACGTCGGCCCGCTCGGCGACGGCCCGCATCTGCATCTGCTCGAAGCCGCCCTTCGCGGCCAGCGCGACGGCGGCGTCCAGGATCCGCGCGCGGCGCTCCCGCTGCGCGGCGGACCCCAGGTCGTCGTACGTCAGCGAGTTGAGCGTGGTCATGGCGGCGCTCCCATCCCAGCCGACACCGATGCGTCGACTCTCCCGGAACCAGTCTCGTGCGAGCGGTGAGACGCCCACCCTCCTGGGGCTCACCCTGCCCGTACGCTAGCACCGGTCATCTGCATAATAGGAACACGTTCCAGCCCCGTCAGTGCGGCCCTTCGGGCTGTCCGCGAGACCCCCGGAGGTCCGGTTGCGCGTCGCCCTGCTGTCGTACCGCAGCAAGCCGCACTGCGGCGGACAGGGCGTCTACGTCCGGCACCTGAGCCGTGAGCTGGTCGCGCTCGGGCACGACGTCGAGGTGTTCTCCGGCCAGCCGTACCCCGAGCTCGACCCCGGCGTGCGGCTCACCAAGGTGCCCAGCCTCGACCTGTACCGCGAGCCCGACCCGTTCCGCACCCCCCACCCCCGCGAGATCCGGGACCGCATCGACCTGCTCGAGGTCGCGACGATGTGGACGGCCGGCTTCCCCGAGCCGCGGACCTTCAGCCTGCGCGCGGCCCGGCTGCTGCGCGCACCGGCTCGACGACTTCGACGTGGTGCACGACAACCAGACGCTCGGCTACGGGCTGCTCGACGTCGAGCGGGCCGGGCTGCCGGTGGTGACCACCATCCACCACCCGATCACCTTCGACCGCCGCGTCGACCTCGCGGCCGCCACCACCCGTCGGCGCCGGCTGACGCTGCGCCGCTGGTACGGCTTCCTGCGCATGCAGGGCAAGGTCGCCCGGCGCTCGACCACCGTGCTGTGCCCGTCGGAGAGCTCGGCGCGCGACGTGGTCCGCGACTTCGGCGTCGACCCGGCGCGGGTGACGGTCGTCCCGATGGGCGTCGACCGCGTCTTCCAGCCGCCGAGCGTGCCGCGGGTGCCCGGGCGGATCGTCGCGATGGCCAGCGCGGACATCCCGATGAAGGGGATCGCGACCCTGCTCGAGGCGTTCGCGAAGCTGCGCACCGAGCGCGACGTCGAGCTGCTGATGGTCAGCCGGCCGAAGCCGGGCGGCCAGACCGAGCGGATCGTCGACCGCCTCGCGATCACCGACTCGGTGCGCTTCGTGCACGGCATCAGCGACGAGGAGCTCGCCGCGGTGGTGGGGTCGGCCGAGATCGCCTGCGTGCCGTCGCTCTACGAGGGCTTCTCGCTGCCCACCGTCGAGGCGATGGCCTGCGCCACGCCGCTGGTGGTCAGCCGGGCCGGCGCCATCCCCGAGGTCGTCGGTCCCGACGGGCTCTGCGCCGACCTGGTCACCCCCGGGGACGTCGGCGAGCTCGAGGCCGCGCTCGAGCGGCTGCTCGACGACCCCGACCGTCGTGCCCGGATGGGGGCTGCGGGCCGGGAGCGCGCGCTCGCGGAGTTCGGCTGGCGGGCCGTCGCCGAGGCGACCGCCGCGACGTACCAGCAGGCGGTGGACGCCCGGCGTCGCGCCGACGACCACGGAGCCGAGGAGCAGACCGATGCTGACCGTTGACTTCGACCGGCTGGGACTGCGCCCGGGTGACCGGGTGCTCGACATGGGCTGCGGCGCCGGCCGGCACGCGTTCGAGATGTTCCGCCGCGGCGCCGACGTGGTCGCCTTCGACCAGGACGGCGACGAGCTCGCCGGCGTGCTCGACCTGTTCGGCGCGATGCGCGAGGCCGGCGAGGTGCCGCTCGGCGCCGACGCGGACATCAAGCAGGGCGACGCGCTCGCGCTGCCGTTCGCCGACGAGGAGTTCGACCGGGTGGTGGCCGCCGAGGTGCTCGAGCACATCCCCGCGGACACCGCCGCGATCGACGAGCTGGTGCGGGTGCTGCGACCGGGCGGCACCATCGCGGTGTCCGTGCCGCGCTGGCTGCCGGAGCGGATCTGCTGGGCGCTCTCGGACGCCTACCACGCCAACGAGGGCGGCCACGTCCGGATCTACACCGGCGACGAGCTGGTCGGGAAGCTCCGCGCCGCCGGCCTCGCGTACGACGGCCGCGACCACGTCCACGGGCTGCACGCGCCGTACTGGTGGCTCAAGTGCGCGGTCGGCGTCGACAAGGAGCAGCACCCGCTCGTCACGACGTACCACCGGATGCTGGTGTGGGACATCATGAAGCGGCCGCTGGCCACCCGGCTGGCCGAGAAGGTGCTCGACCCGCTCATCGGCAAGAGCCTGGTGCTCTACCTCCACAAGCCCGACCTCCCGAGCCCGGCGCGGCCGCATGAGCGCCGAGATCCCCGCGCTGCCCGGCCTGCTCGACCGGCACGCCGTCGCGGCCACCGCCGCCTCGATCGCCCGGGTGCAGGAGCCCGACGGCGCGCGTGCCGTGGGTCGCCGGCGGGCACACCGACGCCTGGAACCACGTCGAGGCGGCGATGGGCCTGCTGGTCGGCGGCGAGACCGACGCGGCGCACCGTGCCTACGACTGGTGCCTGGCCACGCAGCGCGACGACGGCTCGTGGCCGATGAAGCTGGTCGCGCGGCACGGTCGAGGACGCCAGCGGCGAGACCAACATGAGCGCCTACCTCGCGGTCGGGGTCTGGCACCACTGGCTGGTGCGACGCGACGAGGCGTTCGTGCGCCGCTGCTGGCCGGCCGTGCGCCGGGCGCTCGACTTCGTGGTCTCGCTGCAGCTGCCGTTCGGCGGCATCGCCTGGTCGCAGGAGGCGGGCGGGCACGTCAACGCCGACGCGCTGCTGGCCGGCAGCTCGAGCATCTTCCACGCCTTCCGCGCCGGGGTCGCGCTGTCCGAGCTGATGGACGACGCGCAGCCGGAGTGGGAGCTGGCCGCGGGCCGGCTCGGCCACGCGCTGCGCGAGCACCGCGACCTGTTCCTGGACAAGTCGACGTTCTCGATGGACTGGTACTACCCGGTGCTCGGCGGCGCGGTCCGCGGCGAGGCGGGACGACGCCTGGTGGACGAGCGCTGGGACGACTTCGTGGTGCCGGGGCTCGGCATCCGCTGCGTCGACACCAACCCGTGGGTGACCGGCGCCGAGACCTGCGAGCTGGTGCTGGCGCTGGACGCGCTCGGCGACCGCGAGCGGGCGCTGACGCTGCTGCGCGACATGCAGCACCTGCGCCACGACGACGGGTCCTACTGGACCGGCTACGTCTACGCCGACCGGGTCCGCTGGCCCGGCGAGCAGACGACGTACACCGCGGGCGCGGTGATCCTGGCCGTCGACGCGCTGTCGCTGACCACGCCCGGCGCGGACATCTTCCGCGGCAGCTCGATGCCCGCCGACTTCCCCGAGATCGGGCTGGAGTGCGGCTGCGCCGACGCGAGCACCCGGCAGCGCGGCAGCGCCGGAGCGCGCTAGCCGACCGGGTCGCCGGCCTCGCCGAGGTCGCGTCGCAGCACCCGCATCGACCCCAGCGCCCGCACCTCGGTGAAGCCGTCGTCGAGCGCCCGCAGGTAGATCCGGTACGGCGCCTGGCCGCCGTCCGCGGGGTCGGGGAACACGTCGTGCACCACCAGCGTGCCGCCGTGCGCGACCCACCGGCCCCAGCCGGTGTAGTCGTTGCCGGCGTGCTCGTCGGTGTGGCCGCCGTCGACGAACAGCAGCGCGAGCGGCGTGCGCCAGCAGCGCCGAGACCGTGGTCGAGCGGCCGACGACGGCGACCACCTCCTCCTCGAGACCGGCGTCCTTGAGGGTGCGGCGGAACACCGGGAGCGTGTCGAGCCGGCCGAACTCGGGGTCGGCCAGCGTCGGGTCGTGGTGCTCCCAGCCGACCTGGTTCTCCTCCGAGCCGCGGTGGTGGTCGACGGTGAAGACCGTGCTGCCCGCGGCCCGGGCGGCCGCGCCGAGGTAGATCGCCGACTTGCCGCAGTACGTGCCGACCTCCAGCCCGGGGCCGCGGGTGAGCGCGTCGACCGCGACGTCGTACAGCAGGTCGCCCTCGTCCGCGGGCATGAAGCCCCGCGCGGCCAGGGCCTTCGCGAGCAGGTCGGCGGGCATTCGGGACATGTCGGGAGCCTAGTGCGGGCGCCGCTGCGCGAACCCTCGGCACGTCGCCGGTCGCGGGTCTACAGTGCCGGGATCGGGGGAGTGCCTGCACGAGGGGTGTCGACGATGGCCGCTGGGACGAACGGTGGGACGACCAGGACGCGGCTCCGGTTCCGGGCCCCGACGACGGTGCCGGCCCCGGGCCGGCGGCGCGGTGCCGGCGGACGCGCCCGCGGGTGCACGGGCTGCGGGCGCGACGCCCCCGCGACCTGGCCGGCTGCGTGCGGCTGCTGCGGGTGGTGCTCTACGACTCGGGCTACCCGGTGGCGTGGCCCGGACGCCCCGCGCACCTGGCTGGCCGAGCCCGACGAGCTCGGCTCCTGGGTGGTGGAGCGTCACGACGAGGTCCTCGGTCACGTCGCGCTGTCCCCGGTCGGCCACGACAACGTGTCGCCGTACCGCTGGCGGGAGATGACCGGCCGCGACCCGTCCGAGCTCGCCGCGGTCACGCGGCTGTTCGTCCGGCCGCGGGTGCGTCGGCAGGGGCTCGGCACCGCGCTGCTCGGAGACCGCGGTCGCCGAAGCGCACGCCCGCGGGCTGACGGTGGTGCTGCAGGTCCCGGACTCGCAGCACGACGCGGTCCGGCTCTACCAGGCGCAGGGCTGGCGGCTGCTGTCGATGGACCTGTGGGGCGGGCGCGGCGACCGGCGCCGGATGCTGTGCTACCTGGCGCCGCCGGAGCGCTGACGCTGCTCGAGCCAGGCGTCGTGGGTGAACCGCAGGAAGCGGTCGACGCCGCGGACCACGTGCGCGCTCCGAATCGACGGGAACACGTCGAACGCGTGCTGGGCGCCGGGCAGCTCGGCGTAGACCACCGGCTGCCGCGAGGTGCCGCGCAGCGCCTCGACGAACGCCCGTGCCTGGGTCACCTCGACGAGCGTGTCGTGGCGGCCGTGGACCACCAGGAACGGCGGCGCGTCGGCGGACACCCGCAGCAGCGGTGACGCCTTCTCGAACGCCTCGAGCTCGGCGCGCGGGTCCTTGAACATCACCCGCGGACCGAGGAACTCGTCGCGCATCAGCCGGGCCTTCCGGGTGCCGGTCGCGCCGGCGAAGTCGTAGACGCCGTAGTGCGGCGCCGCCGCCTGCAGCGTGGTGTCCGCGTCCTCGAAGCCCGGCTGGTACTCCGGCTCGTTCGGCGTCAGCGCGGCGAGCGCCGCCAGGTGGCCGCCGGCGGAGCCGCCGGTGACGGCGACGAAGTCCGGGTCCGCTCCGTACGACGCGCCGTGCTCGCGGATCCACGCGACGGCACGCTTCACGTCGACGAGGTGGGCGGGGAAGGCCTCGCGCGGGCTGAGCCGGTAGTTGATCGCGACGCACACCCAGCCGCGGGCCGCCATGTGCAGCATCAGCGGGATGCCCTGGTGCTCCTTGTCGCCGATCGACCACGCGCCGCCGTGCACCTGCAGCAGCACCGGTGCCGCCGTGGTGCGGCGGCGGGGACGGTAGACGTCGAGCCGGCCCCGCTTCCCGTGGTCGTCGGCGTAGCTGAGGTCGCGGATGATCTCGACCGACTGGTCGGCCACCCGGAACGGCATCGCCAGCTGGCGCAGCGGGGTCGAGAGGTCCAGGTCCGTGTGGCGGGCCGACAGCCGCTCGCGGTAGTCGTCGCCGAGGCCCTCGACGAGCGCCCGGTCGACGTACCCCTTGGCCTGCGTGGACTGGGTCACCAGCGCCGCCATCCCGGCGAGGCTGCTGCCGGCGAGCGCGAGCCCGGCCCGGCCGGGTCGCTCCCGGCGGAGCTCGCGCGCCGTGTCCGCGGCTGTCAGCGCCACGAGGTGCGGCGCGAGCTCGCTGGTGAGCCAGCCGGCGACCATGGCCGGGATGCCCGCGCGGTAGGCCGGGACCGGCCGCAACGCGTTGGCGGTGAGGGCGGCGGTCACCAGCTGGCGACTCAGGTAGGACATGCGACGGAGGATACCGACGACCTAGAACCTGTTCCGGCCTGTCCGGGCAGGGCATCGGTTACATTCCTCGCTCGACGTCGACATGTGGGAGCGGACATGAGTGTGCACGTCTTGAGCGAGGTGGCGATCGGCGAGCTCGACCAGTTCCTCGTGGTCTTCGCGAGCGAGGGCCACGACAAGCGGTGGGAGCACGGCTGCGTCGGTGCGGAGGTCTACACCCCGGCGGGCGAGACGGGTCGGGTGATGGTGCTGCTGGAGTTCCCCGATGAGGAGTCCTTCGAGGGGTTCCGCGACGACCCGACCGCGCCGCCGATCATGAAGAAGGGCGGCGCCCAGGGCCCGCCGACGTTCACGCTGCTGCAGCGCGCGGCCGCCTTCGAGCACTGAGCCCCGGGACCCGGCCGGCCCGGGTTTCGATCGCGGCGATCCGGTAACAGGAGCCGTGGGGGACACCGCCGACCTGGTCGACGCACATGGGGGAGTGTTCGAAGGTGAAGGACCACAGCTGGGACGCCGTCGCCGACGTCGTGGTGGTCGGGTTCGGCGGCGCGGGGGCCTGCGCCGCGATCGAGGCGGCCGACGCGGGCGCCGACGTGCTGGCGGTCGACCGTTTCGTCGGCGGCGGCGCGACGGCGATGAGCGGCGGCGTGGTGTACGCCGGCGGCGGCACCGACGAGCAGCGCGCGGCCGGTGTCGCGGACGACCCGGACGAGATGTTCCGCTACCTGCGGCTGGAGACCGGCGGCGCGGTCCACGACGACACCCTGCGGCGGTTCTGCCAGGGGTCGGCGTCGACGATCGGCTGGCTGAAGGGGCTCGGCGTGGGGTTCGACGGCCACGCGGCGCCGTACCCGACGTCGTACCCGACCAAGGAGCACTACCTCTACGAGTCCGGCAACGAGCAGGCCGGCCCGGCGCGGGAGGTGGCGACGCCCGCGCCGCGCGGCCACCGCGTGCACGGCAAGGGCACGTCCGGCGCGGTGCTGTTCGAGGCCCTGCAGGACGCCGCCCGCCGTCGCGGCGTGCGGGTGCAGCCCGGCTGCCGCGCCACGCGCCTGGTCACCGACGAGCAGGACCGTGTGGTGGGCGTGGAGTGCACCACCGTCCACAAGGCTCCCGGGCGGGTGCGCCGCGAGCACCGGTCGCTCGCCGAGCGGCTGGCCCGGCCCGGCACCTGGCACCGCCCCGTCGACCGCAAGGTCAGCGACCGGCTGGACCAGATCGAGCGCCGCTTCGGGCGCACCTGGCGGATCCGCGCGACCCGCGGCGTCGTGCTGGCGGCCGGCGGCTTCCAGTCCAACCCCGACATGGTCGAGGAGCACGCTCCCCGCTACGCCTTCGGGCTGCCGCTCGGCACCCTCGGCGACGACGGGTCCGGCATCGTGCTCGGCCGGGAGGTCGGCGCGGTGACCCGCCACCTCGACCGGTTCTCCGCCTGGCGGTTCTACACGCCGCCCGCCGCGCTCGCGCGCGGCGTGCTGCTGGGCCCCAGCGGTGAACGCGTCTGCAACGAGGCGCTGTTCGGCGCCACGGTGGCCGAGCACGTGCTCCACGAGCACGGCGGTCGCGCCTACCTGCTGCTGGACGCCGCCACCACCGCCGAGGCCCGGGGGCAGGTCGCCTCGCAGACCCGCTGGTTCCAGCGGGTGCAGGCGCAGTCCATGCTCGGCTCCGGCAGCGTCACCGGGTCGACGGTCCGCGAGGTCGCGGCGAAGGCGGGCATCGACGTCGCCGTGGCCCAGGCGTCGGTCGCCGCCTACAACGTGCTCGCCAGCACCGGTGGTGCCGACCCGCTCGGCAAGCCGCCGCACCTGGTGCGGGCGCTGGAGCAGGGGCCGTTCCTGCTGGCCGACGTATCGGTCCGGTCGTCGCGGCAGTTCCCCTGCCCGGTGATGTCGCTGGGCGGCCTGGTGGTCGACGAGGACACCGGCCAGGTGCTCCACGAGGACGGGTCGCCGGTCCGTGGCCTGTACGCCGCGGGGCGGACGGCCGTCGGGATCTGCTCGACGTCCTACGTCGGCGGGCTGTCGCTGGCGGACTGCGTGTTCAGCGGTCGACGGGCCGGACGGACCGTCGGCGCCGAGGTCCACGACGCGGTGCGCTGACCGCGAGGTCGCGGAATTCGTTGGCGCCGCCGCGCCGCGCGCGGGACCCTGAGCACATGAGCGACCTCGAGATCCGCCGGTTCGGCCCGGACGACGCCGACGAGATGGCCGCCGTGCTGGAGCTGCGCAACGCGGCCACGGCCGAGGACTCGCCCTGGGAGCCCCCGCTGCTGCCGCAGGCGTGGGACGCGATGCTGCGCCACGGCTGGGACGGCGAGCCGGGCACGCCGTACCTGCTCACCGCCGGAGGCCGGCTCGTCGGCTACGGCTCGGTCTCGACCAGCGAGCGCGACAACCTGCACCTGGCCTGGCTCGCCGTGGTGGTGCACCCGGCGCACCGGCGGCGGGGCTACGGCAGCGTGCTGCTCGCCCGGATGGTGGAGGAGGCCCGCGCCCGGGGCCGCACCAGCATCGTGCTCGACGGCTGGGACTCCGCGGCGACACGGGGGTTCGCCGCGCACCACGGTCTCGAGAGGAAGTCGCAGGAGGTCAACCGGCGCCAGTACCTCGCCGAGGTGCCGCCCGGCCTCGTGGCGGAGCTGTACGACGAGGCGGCGGCCGCCGCGGCGGACTACGAGCTCGTCCGCGTCGCCGGCCGCACGCCGCCGGAGATGATGGCCGCCGTGGTGGAGCTCAGCGCGGCCATCAACGACGCGCCGACCGACGACCTCGACATCGAGGACGACGTGATGTCGGCCGAGCGGGTCGAGGCGTACGAGGCGTCGGTGGCGGCGCACGGCGAACGGCTCTACCGGCTCGTGGCCCGGCACCGGGGGAGCGGGCAGCTCGGCGGGCACACGGTCGTCGCCGTCGAGGAGGCGCGGCCGACGTTCGCCAGCCAGCACGACACGGCGGTGGCCCGGGCACACCGCGGCCACCGGCTGGGGCTGCTGCTCAAGACGGGGATGCTGCAGTGGCTGGCCGAGGCCGAGCCACAGGTCGAGACCGTCGACACGTGGAACGCCGAGTCGAACGACCACATGATCTCGGTCAACGAGGCACTGGCCTACCGGATCATGGGCCGCGGCGCCCAGTTCCAGAAGAGCCTCGCGGCGGAGCCCGTCGTCAGCGGCGGGTGAGGACCAGCGGGCCGTCGTCGGTGACCGCGATGGTGTGCTCCATGTGCGCTCCCCGCGACCCGTCGCCGCTGCGCAGCGTCCAGCCGTCCTTGTCGGTGTAGAGCACGTCGGTCGACTGCAGGAACCACGGCTCGATCGCGATCACCAGTCCCGGCTTGAGCGGGTAGCCGCGGCCGGCCCGGCCGTTGTTCGGCACGTGCGGGTCCCCGTGCATCGTGCGACCCACGCCGTGGCCGCCGAAGTCGGTGTTGATCGACAGCCCCTCGGCGTGCGCCACGGCCGCGATCGCCGCCGAGATGTCACCGATGCGGGAGCCGGCCCGCGCGGCCGCGATGCCGGCGTCCAGCGCCCGGGTGGCGGTGTCGATGAGGTCGAGGTCCTGCTGGGCGGGGGTGCCCACCACCAGGCTGACGGCCGAGTCGGAGACCCAGCCGTCGACCGAGGCCGCGAAGTCCAGGCTGAGCAGGTCGCCGTCGCGCAGCGAGTAGTCGAACGGGAGGCCGTGGAGCACCGCGTCGTTGACGGACGTGCACAGCACCTTCCCGAACGGCATCGCCCCGAAGGAGGGGTGGTAGTCGATGTAGCAGGACTCGGCTCCCCGCTCGCGGATCAGGTCGTGGGCGAGCGCGTCGAGCTCGAGGAGGTTCACGCCGACGTCGGCAGCCGCCTCCAGCCGCGCGAGCACGTCGGCGACGAAGCGCCCCGCGGGTCGCATCTGCTCGATCTCCGCAGGGGTCCTCAGCTCGATCACGCGCCGAGCCTACGGGCCCGACGGGTCGGCTCATCCATCGGGCGTAGCCGGAATCCCCCCGCTGCATGATCCGCGTCGCAGTCTGAGACGCCAAGATGTCAGGGCAGGTAACGCCCATTTCCACCACGGCGAACTCAGGCTCGGGGGGTTCGGGGGGTGGCGCTGCAGGTGTGATGGGCGCAGGGGTGGAGGGGTGGAGGGGTGGTGCCCGCGCCACGGCGCGGGCGCCATCTCGTCAGCAGCCCGTCGGCTGCCCGCCACTTCGCCCATCGCTCAGGCGAGCTGCGAGTCGATCGCCTCGTCGGCCCCGAGCTGCCGCGCCTGCGCCACGAGGCTCGGGGTCGAGTGCACGCCGACGGTCGCGAACATGTCCCGGATGTGCGTGCGCACCGTGTGCGGCGACAGGTCGAGCTCCGCTGCGATCTCGCGACGGGAGAGCCCGCGCACCAGCAGCGCGAGGATCTGCCGCTGCCGCGGCGTGAGCCCCTCGACGAAGCGGTCGCGCTCCGGGCGGGACCGCCGGTCGCTCACCATCGCCTGCACCACCGGGCCCCACGACAGGCTGGGCAGCGCGACGCCGCCGCGGTGCACCGTGGTGATCGTGGCGCGCAGCTCGTCGAACGAGCCGCGCTTGCTCACCCAGCCGCGCGCGCCGCGCATCAGCGCCGCGACGACCTGCTGCGGGCGGAAGTCGTCGGAGACCACGACGATCCGCGGACCGCCCGCCAGGCTCGCCAGCTCCTCGACCAGCGGCAGCCCGGGACCGTCCACCAGCTCCGGGTCGAGCAGCACGACGTCGGGCGCGAACTGGCGCACGGCCGCGCGGGCGGACGGCGCGTCGACGGCGGTGTGGACCTGGTCCACGATGGGCTCGAGCCGCAGCCGCCGCGCGACCACGTCGTCGAACAGCCGCTCGCTGTCCGCGAGCAGCACGGTCATCCGCTCCTCGGGCGGCGTCCCCCCGACCGGGTCAGGCTCGTCCGGCACGGGCGGTTCCTCCCTGGTGGGGGTCGACCAGGCCCAGGTCGACCGCGTGGTGCACGGCCTTGGCCCGGTCGGGGACGTCGAGCTTGTGGAGGATGTTCGCGACGTGGGTGCGCACGGTGTTCCGCGAGACCGCGAGGTCGTCCGCGATCGAGCCGGTCGGCAGGCCGGCGACGAGCAGGTCGAGCACCTCGTGCTCACGCATCGTCAGGGGCGCCCGTTGCGCGGGGACCGTCGGCGCCACGCCGCGGCGGAAGCCGGTCACCTCGTGGTGGCCACGGTGTGCCCGGCGCAGCGCCGACTCCACGGCCGCGAGCGAGGCGCGCTTGCTGACCACGCCGTCCACGACACCGGTGTCGTACGCCCGCCAGACCCGGGCGTCGATCTCCCCGGTGAGCAGCAGCAGCGCGGTGGGACCTCGCTCGGCGTGCGCCGCGAGCACCGCGTCGAGCCGCAGCTCGCCGGCGTACGTCCTCTCCACCACGCAGACGTCCGGACGCAGCCGGGTCAGCAGCGCGGGAAGCGCCTCGGCGTCCTCGCACACCACCACGGCGTGCCCCCGCTCCCGCAACGCCTCGGCCAGCGCGTGCACCAGCAGCCGTTGGCTGTCGCACAGCAGCAACCTCATCCGAACGCCCCCTGACACATCCACCCATAGCGGCAGCGGGGTCCGGGCTGCGAGGACAACGTCTCCTCGACGATCACCCTACCTCGCCTCGCGGTCTCCGAAACGGGGCGAGGTCGACGGGGCGCCGATCGTTCGCATGACGTTAGGCTGGCAGTCGGATGCATGACGGTGGGAAAGGACCCCGGGCGCGGGGCACGAGGTGGGCACACATGGATGACGTTGGGCGGCGACGCCGCCCGGGTCCGGGGAGTGGCTGCAGCGGGTCCGCGCAGGCATCCGCCCCGCCTGCGAGTCGGCCGTCGCCGCGGCGGACGTCGACGGCGGCGGGCTGGCGCTGCTGAGCTCGCGCGGTGTGCGCAACGTGGTCTTCACCTCCGACGACGTCTCGGCGGTGCTGGAGGACCTGCAGATCGACCTCGCCGAGGGGCCCTGCATCGACGCCGCCACCGATCGTGCACCGGTGATGGCGGGCGACCTGCGCGACGCGAAGCACACGTACGCGGCGAGGTGGCCGTTCTTCGTCCCGAGGATCGACGACCTCGGCGTGGGCGGGATCTTCGCGTTCCCGCTGCTGGTCGGTCCGATGGTGCTGGGCACCTTCGAGCTCTACCGCGTGGCCCGGGGCCTGCTCGACGAGTCGCAGGTGTCGGCAACCGTGGAGTCCACCGGCGTGCTGGGTCGCGCGATCCTCGACCTGTCGGAGCCGCCCGGCTTCGGCGACATGGGCGGCCCGCGCATGTTCGTGCACCAGGCCGCGGGAATGGTGATGCTCCAGATCGACGGCACCATCGACGAGGCGATGGCCTACCTGCGGGCGCGCGCGTTCGTCGAGGGCGTCCCGCTCGTCGATCTGTCGGCAGAGGTGGTCCGGGGGGACCGCCACTTCCGGAAGGACGAGGGATGACCGAGCCTCACGGCAAGCACCACGACCTCGAGCCGGAGTCCATGAACGCCAACGACTCACTGCTCGCGCGGCGGCTCGTCGAGCTGGCGGACACGCTCGTCGACGACTACGACGTCGTGGAGCTGCTCGACAAGCTCGTCCACTCCTGCGTCGAGCTGCTTCCGGTGTCGGAGTCGGGCCTGCTGCTGCTCAACCACCAGGGTTCCCTCGAGGTGCTCGCCTCGACCAGCGAGGCCACCCGCGTGGTCGAGCTGCTGCAGCTGCAGGGTGCCGAGGGCGGACCGTGCGTCGAGTGCGTCCAGACCGGCCGGCCCGTCGAGGTGGACGACCTCGCCGAGTCCGCGCAGCGCTGGCCGCGATTCGCCGCCCAGGCGATGTCCGTCGGCTTCCAGTCGGTCCATGCCGTGCCGATGCGGCTGCGCCGCGAGGTCATCGGCGGTCTCAACCTCTTCAGCACGGGCCAGCCGACGCTGAGCGAGCACGAGCGGCGCGTCGCGCAGGCGCTCGCCGACGTCGCCACCATCGGGATCCTCCAGCAGCGGTCGATCAACCGGACGTCCCTGCTCGCCGAGCAGCTGCAGACCGCACTCACCCGACGGGTCGTGATCGAGCAGGCCAAGGGGGTGATCGCGGAGTACGGCCGTCTCGACATGGAGCAGGCGTTCGCGGCGCTGCGGAACTTCGCCCGCAGCTCGAACCTCAAGCTCAGCGACGTCGCCGAGTCGCTCGTGCGCCGCACCCGGTCACCCCGCGACGTGATCGAGCACCCTCGTCGGTCCTAGCCTCGGGTCATGAGCACCTCCCTCCACCTCGCCGTGCACGTCGACCGCAGCGCCGAGGAGGTGTACCGCTTCGCCGCCGACCCGGCGCGCCTGCCGCAGTGGGCAGCGGGCCTGAGCGGCTCCATCGAGCAGCGGGACGGCCGGTGGTTCGCGGACTCCCCGATGGGTGAGGTCGAGGTCCGCTTCGCCCCGGAGAACGCCTACGGCGTCCTCGACCACGACGTGACGCTGCCCGACGGGACCACGGTCACCAACCCGCTTCGCGTGCTGCCCGACGGCGCCGGCTGCGAGGTGGTGTTCACGCTCCGCCGCGGGCCGGGCGTCACCGAGGAGGCGTTCGACGCCGACGCGGCCGCCGTACGCACCGACCTCGCGACGCTCAAGGCGCTGATGGAGGCGACGCCCGCCGCCTGACGGCGTCGGGCACGGCCGAAACCGTTTGCGGACACGGGTCGGTGACCCCGAGGATCGGGCCCATGTCCGTCGAGCTGTGGACCTCCGACGCCTTCCGGGCCGAGGCGGAGGCCTGGGTCGCCGCGTCGCTGCGCCCGCTCGGCGTCCGGCTCACCGGCCGCTCGGAGCAGCCGCACGCCCGGGCGTGGTCGAGCGCGATCCGGTTCGACGTGTCGGGGGAGCAGCGGGTCTGGTTCAAGGTCGACGGCCCCGGCGGCCGGCACGAGCCCGCGCTGCTCCGGCTGCTGGCCGAGCGCGTCCCGGAGCTGGTGCCCGGCGTGCTCGCCGTCGACGTCGAGCGGGGGTGGTCGCTGTGCCGGGACGCCGGCCCGATGCTGCGGGAGGTGCGGGCGGCCGACGACTCCTGGGACGTCTGGGAGCGCGTGCTGGTGCGGTACGCCGACGCGCAGGTCGAGCTGTCGGAGGCCGCCGAGGAGGTGCTCGCGACCGGGGTCGTGGAGGTGTCCGCGGCGACGCTGCCCGAGGACCTGCGCCGGCTGGTCGAGGAGCTGGCCGCCCGGCCGGTGGCGGCCGGCGGCCTCGGCCGGGACGACCGAGAGCGGCTGACGGCGCTGCTGCCGGCGTTCGACGACTGGTGCGCGGAGCTGGCGGCGTCACCGGTCCCCGACTCGGTGCAGCACGACGACCTGCACTCCGGCAACGTGTGCTGCCCGCCCGACGTCCCCGAGCTCGTCATCGACTGGGGCGACACCACGTGGGGCTGCCCGCTCGCCACGATGCTGACGACGATGAACTCGCTCGCCTTCCACGCCGGGCTGCTCACCGAGGGCGAGGAGATCGACGCGCCCCCGGTGCTGCGCGCCCGGGACGCCTACCTCGAGCCGTTCACCCGCTACGCCGACCGGGCCGACCTCGTGCGGCTCGTCGGCCTCGCGCGTCGTACCGGGTGCGTCGGGAAGGCGCTGTCCTACCAGCGGGCGCTGCAGGACGCCCCGCCGGCCGCGCACGCCGAGCTCGACCACCCCGTCCGGGCGTGGCTGCTCGAGGTGCTGGGCTAGCCGAGGCGACGGGCTAGTTGGCCGCGGTCGTCGAGGTCGACGCGCCGGGCAGCCGGCTTCACGATGCAGACGGTCTGCTTCACGAGCTGCAGCTTCTGGCTCTTGTCGATCTTGACGTCGGTGATGACCTGCATGGACTTGCCGGCGCAGTTGCCGAGGCCCAGGTCGGTGGGCACGCTGACGGAGTCGGCCGCCTTGCCCGCCTTGCCGGCCTTGCCCGCCTGTCCGCGCTTGCCGTCCTTGCCGTCGGCGCCGTCCTGGCCCGCCTCGCCCTGCGGTCCGGGCGCGCCGGTCAGCCCGGTCGGTCCCTGCGGCCCCTGCAGCTCGCTGTGGAACGCCGTCACCGCACCGGCGGCCCCGCCGAAGCCGAACACCAGCGCGAGCACGCACGTGATCACGATCTTCCCCATGACGAAGACGGTAAAGCCGCGGGCCGGTCACTGTCCGGCGTATCCGCAGATGTGACATGTCCGGCTTCTCGGGCAATTACAGACATGTACTTATCGGGAAGCCCGGACGGCACTCCTGGTGCTGGTGTGAACTCTGCTTCGCAAGTGCCACATCTGCCTCATCGAGGAGTTCCCGTGCGCCCCCTCCTGCTCACCCGGCTCACCCCGGCCGCCCGGCTGGTCGTGCCGCTGGTGGTCGTCGTCGTGCTGGCCGCGCTGCTCGCCGTCGCCCCCCGGAGCCGGCCGCTCCCGACCACGGCGCCGGCGGTCGAGCCGGTGGCGGCGTTCACGCCGCGGACCGGGGCGACGTTCAACCGGCCGATCGGGACGCGTGCCGAGCAGGACCGGGTGCACGCGCTGGTCAACCGCACCATCGACGCCGTGCCGCGCGGCGGGACGATCCGCATCGCGGTGTTCTCGTTCTCCGAGAAGGCCACCGCCGACGCGCTGCTGCGCGCCAAGGCCCGCGGAGTGCGGGTGCGCCTCGTCTTCGACGACCACACGATCTACCCGCAGGAGGCGCGGCTGCGCCGGGCGCTCGGCAGTGACCCCGACGCCGCGTCGTGGGTGCTCTACTGCTCGCACGCCTGCCGCGGCACCGGCGGTGACATGCACGACAAGTTCTTCCTGTTCAGCCGGGCCGGTGGGGCACGCGACGTGACCATGGTCGGCTCGAACAACATGACGTCGTACAACGCCGAGCGGCAGTGGACCGACGTCTACACGGTCGCCGACAACGAGCGGCTCTACGACACCTACGCCGACCTGTTCTCCCAGCTGAAGTCGTCGCGGCTGGCCTCGTCGAAGCGGACCGCCGCCTACACCGAGGTCGGCTACGGCCGCTGGCAGGCGCAGTTCTTCCCGGCCCCGTCGGTGACCCGCGCCACCGACCCGGTGATGCGGACGCTCTCGAAGATCAGCTGCACCGCGGGGACCGGCACCGGCGCCCGCGGGCACACGGTCGTCCGGCTCGCGCAGCACGCCTGGTTCGGCGACCGGGGCCGCTACGTCGCCCAGAAGGTCGCCGAGCTCTCCCTCGCCGGGTGCGTCGTCCGGCTCATCCCCGGCATCAGCGTCGGCGACGGCGTGCAGGACACGCTGCGCCAGGCCGGTGTGGAGATCGCGAAGGTCCGCCACCCGTCGGCACGCACCCACCAGAAGCTGCTCGTCGTCAGCGGGGGCTTCGACGGCAACCGCGCGCGCCGAGATGGTGTTCACGGGGTCGCACAACTACACCGACCGGGCGCTCACGTGCGACGACACCGTGCTCCGGATCGCCGGGTCCGCGGCGTACGACGCAGTACGTCGCGAACTTCCACGACATCTGGTTCCACGGCTGAGCCGCGGCCGGCCGCCCGCGGCGGCTACCAGCCGCGCTCGCGCCACTGCGCGAGGTGCGGCCGCTCGGCGCCCAGCGTCGAGTCGGCGCCGTGGCCGGGGTAGAACCACGTCTCGTCGGGCAGCCGGTCGAACAGCTTGGTCGACACGTCCTCGACCAGCGTCGCGAAGTCGTCGGCGGACCACGTCTTGCCGACCCCGCCGGGGAACAGCGAGTCGCCGGTGAACAGGTGCGGCGTGCCGTCGGGGTCGTCGTAGAGCAGCGCGATGGAGCCCGGGGTGTGGCCGGTCAGCCGGATCACCTCGAGCTCGCAGCTCGCCGACCCGCACCCGGTCGCCGTCCTCGACCCGCACGTCCACCGGCACCGGCAGCTCGTCGGCGTCCGGGGCACCGGCGACGGTCTCGGCGCCGGTGGCCGCTCACCACCTCGGGCAGCGCGCGGTGGTGGTCCCAGTGCCGGTGGGTGGTGACCACGCGGACCAGCCCGTCCGAGCCGACGGTGCCCAGGATGGCCGCGGCGTCGTCGGCGGCGTCGATCGAGCAGCTGGTCGTCGGTCTGCCGGCAGCGCAGCAGGTAGACGTTGTTGTCCATCTCGCCGACCGACAGCTTGGTGATCATCAGCTTCGGCAGCTCGCGCACGTCCGGCCGCCCGCCGGGGTGGACCTTGCCGGTGTAGCCCATCTCGCTCATCACCCCATCCTGCCGTGCCGCCGACCGGTCAGCGCCAGCGGCCGAGCACCGGGAGGTCGCCCGCGGAGCAGGTCAGCCCCGCGCCGCCGCCGCGGCCGACCAGCCACCACGCGAGCCGTCCGGCGGTGCCGTGGATCTCGGGGCCCTGGCCCTCGCCGAGCTTCCACAGGCCGGGCACGTCGGTCGAGGACAGCACCATCGACGGGCCGCCGTCGCGGCAGCGCGGCCATCTCGTCCTGCCGCTGCTTGACCATCGCGAGCGAGAAGTCCGCCGGCCAGTCGTCGGGGGTGTAGCCGAGGTCGAGGTCCGCGTGGTGGATCTCCACCTCCGCCCGGCGACGGAACCCGACGGTGTGCAGCGCGAACGCCGGCCTCGTCGCCCGGCACCCGGGTGTACGGCGTCGCCGGGTCGGCGGTGCACGCCGCGAGCGCCTGCTCGAGCCGGCGTGCAGGCCTCGTGGGCGTCGGCCACCAGCCCGGCGGCGTCGTGCCGCTCGACGGTCGCGGCGATGTCGCGGTCGCGGGCGTCGTTCGAGTCGTACATCGACGCCGGCTCGCCCGCGGAGACCTGCGTCAGCACCCGCGTGAACGCGTCGGCGTTGCGGGACAGGTGGGCCACCACGTGCCCGCGGGACCAGCCCGGGAGCACCGACGGCCGGCCGGCGGACTCGTCGTCGAGAAGTGTCAGTGCCTGCAGATAGCGTGTCGTGGCGAGGAGTGTCTCGTCGATCTGAGGGAGGGCCGGGGACGTGTCCATGCGGCCATCCAACCGGGCGGTCGACGCTTGCACCACCCCGCTATCATGGCGAACGTTTGTTCGAACGCAGCTCTCCGGCGTCCCTGCCCGCACCCGATTCTCGAGGACATTCCGTGGCTGACCAGCTCGTCATCAGAGGTGCCCGCGAGCACAACCTCAAGGACGTCTCGCTCGAGCTCCCGCGCGACTCGCTGATCGTCTTCACCGGGCTGTCCGGCTCGGGCAAGTCGAGCCTCGCCTTCGACACGATCTTCGCCGAGGGCCAGCGTCGCTACGTCGAGTCGCTGTCGGCGTACGCCCGGCAGTTCCTGGGCCAGATGGACAAGCCCGACGTGGACTTCATCGAGGGGCTCTCGCCGGCCGTCTCGATCGACCAGAAGTCGACCTCGAAGAACCCGCGCTCGACCGTCGGGACGATCACCGAGGTCTACGACTACCTCCGGCTGCTCTACGCCCGCGCCGGCCGGCCGCACTGCCCGACCTGCGGCGCGCCGATCTCGCGGCAGACCCCGCAGCAGATCGTCGACCGCGTCCTCACCCTCGAGGAGGGCGCGCGGTTCCAGGTGCTGGCGCCGGTGGTCCGCGGCCGCAAGGGGGAGTACGTCGACCTGTTCCGCCAGCTGCAGACGCAGGGCTTCTCCCGCGCCCGGGTCGACGGCGAGACCTACACGCTCGACACCGTGCTGACCGACGGCCCAAGCTCGACAAGCAGAAGAAGCACACCATCGAGGTGGTCGTCGACCGGCTCTCGGTCAAGGCGTCCAGCAAGCGGCGGCTCACCGACTCGGTGGAGACCGCGCTCGGGCTGGCCAGCGGGCTGGTGGTCTTCGACTTCGTCGACGCCCCGGCGACCAAGGGCGGCTCCAAGAACCCCGACCGCGAGCTGCGGTTCTCCGAGAAGATGGCCTGCCCCAACGAGCACCCCATCGACACCGACGACCTCGAGCCGCGGTCGTTCTCGTTCAACTCGCCGTTCGGCGCCTGCCCGGTCTGCCACGGTCTCGGCACCCGCATGGAGGTCGACCCCGAGCTGGTCGTCTCCGACCCGAGCGCGACGCTCGGCGAGGGCGCGATCGGGCCGTGGTCCGGCGCGCACGTCGCCGACTTCTTCATCCGGCTGCTCGGTGCGCTCGGCGACGAGCTCGGCTTCGACCTGAACACCCCGTGGGAGGACCTGCCGGCCAAGGCGCGGAAGTCCATCCTCGACGGGCACGCGACCAAGGTGCACGTCCAGCACACCAACCGCTACGGCCGCAAGCGCTCCTACTACACCAGCTTCGAGGGCGTCCGGCCCTACATCGAGCGCCGGCACCGAGAGTCGGAGTCCGACACCAGCCGGGAGCGCTACGAAGGCTTCATGCGCGAGGTGCCGTGCCCCGCGTGCCAGGGAAGCCGGCTCAAGCCGGTGTCGATGGCGGTCACGCTCGGCGGCAAGAACATCGCCGAGGTCTGCCGGCTGCCGATCAACGAGTCGGCGGACTTCCTGCGCACCCTCGAGCTCTCGACGCGCGAGAAGCAGATCGCCGAGCGGGTGCTCAAGGAGATCCAGGAGCGGCTCAACTTCCTGCTCGACGTCGGCCTCGACTACCTCTCGCTCGACCGGCCCTCGGGCTCGCTGTCCGGCGGCGAGGCGCAGCGCATCCGGCTCGCGACGCAGATCGGCGCCGGCCTCGTCGGCGTGCTCTACGTCCTCGACGAGCCGTCGATCGGGCTGCACCAGCGCGACAACCACCGGCTGATCGAGACGCTGGTGCGCCTCAAGGACCTCGGCAACACGCTGATCGTGGTCGAGCACGACGAGGACACCATCCGGGTGGCCGACTGGGTCGTCGACATCGGGCCCGGCGCCGGTGAGCACGGCGGCCAGGTGGTGGTCTCCGGGCACGGTCCAGGACCTGCTCGAGCACCACGACTCCGCCACCGGGATGTACCTCTCCGGCCGCAAGCAGATCCCCGTCCCGGAGGTACGCCGTCCGCGCACCCCGGGCCGCGAGCTGGTGGTGCGCGGCGCCCGGGAGCACAACCTGCACGACATCGACGTGACGTTCCCGCTCGGCCTGTTCGTCGCCGTGACCGGCGTCTCCGGGTCCGGCAAGTCCACGATCGTCAACGACATCCTCTACACCGCGCTGGCCAAGCAGATCTACAACGCGCGCACGGTCCCGGGCCGGCACCGCCGCATCGAGGGCATGGACGAGGTCGACAAGGTGATCCACGTCGACCAGTCGCCGATCGGCCGCACGCCGCGGTCCAACCCGGCGACGTACACCGGCGTCTTCGACCGCATCCGGGCGCTGTTCGCGTCGACCGCCGAGGCGAAGGTGCGCGGCTACCAGCAGGGCCGGTTCTCCTTCAACGTCAAGGGCGGCCGCTGCGAGGCGTGCTCCGGCGACGGCACGATCAAGATCGAGATGAACTTCCTGCCGGACGTCTACGTCCCGTGCGAGGTCTGCCACGGCGCCCGCTACAACCGCGAGACGCTCGAGGTGCACTACAAGGGCAAGACCATCGCCGAGGTGCTCGACATGCCGATCGAGGAGGCGGTGGACTTCTTCGCCGCGATCCCGGCGATCAGCCGCTACATGCGCACGCTCGTCGACGTCGGGCTGGGCTACGTCCGGCTCGGCCAGCCGGCGCCGACGCTCTCCGGCGGCGAGGCGCAGCGCGTCAAGCTGTCGGCGGAGCTGCAGAAGCGCTCGACCGGCCGCACCGTCTACGTCCTCGACGAGCCCACCACCGGGCTGCACTTCGAGGACATCCGCAAGCTGCTGCTGGTGCTCGGCCGGCTCGTCGACCAGGGCAACTCGGTGCTGGTGATCGAGCACAACCTCGACGTCATCAAGACCGCCGACTGGCTGGTCGACATGGGGCCCGAGGGCGGCAACCGCGGCGGGCTCGTGGTCGCGGAGGGCACCCCCGAGGAGGTGGCGGCCAACCCCGACAGCTACACCGGGCAGTTCCTGGCGCCGCTGCTCGAGGACGTCGCCGGCCAGCAGCCACCGAAGCGGCCCCGCAAGAAGACCGCCGCGAGCCAGGCCGCGACGCCGTCGACCGGCACGGGCCAGCCCGAAGAAGGCACCAGCGAAGAAGACGGCCACGAAGAAGGCGGCCGCGAAGAAGGCGGCCACCACGAAGACGGCGAAGAAGACGACGGCGCGGACGCGTCGGACGTCCTGACCGGCCGGGCGGCGGCAGTGCCAGCGGATCTTCAGGATGCGTTCAGGTGCCGGCGCAGCCCGCTGACCTAGGGTGAACGTTCAAGTTTCCGCGTACGAGGGAGTCATCATGACCGAGCTCGACGAGACCCGCACGACCGACCGGGTGTCCCGGCGGTCCATGCTCCGCGGCGCCACCGTCGGCGGTGTCGCGCTGCCGCTGCTCGCGGCCTGCGGCGGCGGCAGCGACGGCGGCTCCGGCTCGGGCGGCTCGCTCCGGCTCGGCGGGCTCGGGCGGCTCGGGCGGCTCGGGGGCTCGGCAGCGGTGCCGACGGTCGCCGCGGCCGACGTGCCGGTGGGCGGCGGCACGGTCCTCAAGGACGCGCAAGCTGGTGGTCACGCAGCCGAGCGAAGGGCGACTTCAAGGCGTTCACCGCGATCTGCACCCACCAGGGCTGCACCGTCGGCGGGGTCGAGAACGGCCAGATCGTCTGCCCGTGCCACGGCAGCCACTTCTCGATCACGGACGGGAAGCCGGTGTCCGGTCCCGCTCAGGCCCCGCTGGCGTCGAAGAAGGTCTCCGTGTCGGGCGGCCAGATCTCGGTCAGCTGAGCCTGGGTCTGGAACCACTCGTCGCGGCGGCAGTGCCGGCGGTCGAGCCGCTGGTCGACGAGCGCCAGCGCCTCGGCACACCGGCCGGCGCGCAGCAGCGCGCAGAGCCGGGTCTCCTCGACGATCTCGCGCTGCGCGTCGCTGCCGCCGACCCGCCACAGCCGCGGCTGCAGCTCGGCGAGCGCGTCGGCGCAGCCGGACGCGTCGCCGCGGACCAGCCGCAGCAGCGCCGACGCCAGCGGTGCGACCACCTCGACGTGGGTGGTGTCGTCGCGGGCGGCGCACGAGCGCGCCAGTGTCACGAGCCCGTCGGCGTCGTCGGCGGCGCACAGCACCACCGCGGCGTGCATCGCCATGAACGGGCTCGGCGGCGCTGAGAGCAGGGTGTCGTCGACGACGGCGAGCACGTCGTCCATGCCGGGCACCGACCGGCTGCCGGGGGTCAGCGCCCAGCGCCACAGCAGCGAGCCCGAGTCGACCAGGCTGCGGCAGCCCATCCCGGCGTGGGGGAGCAGCTGCGACTCGTAGCGGCGACGGACCGCGTCGAGGTCGCCCGGTCGACAGCTCGTGCATCGCGGCGTGCCACGAGAAGTGGCTCAGGCTGTCGACCTGGGAGCCGGCGCCGGTGATCCAGCCGTCCATCCAGGCGAGCCCGGCCGGCGTGGTCGCCGGTCTCGTAGTGCGCGTGTGCGCGGGCGTGCGCCGAGTGGCCGGCGCCCGGCTCGACGTCGAGCGAGAGGCACGAGAGCTCCATCGCCTCGTCGAACCGGCCCTGCTCCTGCCGCATGAACGCCAGCAGCCCGGTGAACCACCAGTCGTCGCCGTACGCCGGGGCGCAGCGCTCCACGATCCGCCAGGCGTCCTGCGGGACGGTGGTGACGCCGGCGAACGCGATCGTCGGCACCGCGACGCTGAGCAGCAGCGCGTCGGTGGGGTGCCGGCCGAGGTGGTCGACCAGCGGGCCGGAGTCGCCGCCGACGTGGGCGGTGACCGCGGCGACGTGGCTGCGCTCCCGCTCGGTGCTGCGGCGCGCGTGCAGCGCCGCGTCGCGCAGCCGGGCCTCGATGTCGACCGGTGCGCAGAACTCGTGGCCGAGCAGCGCCAGCGCCGCGTGGCCGAGGGCGAAGGTGGGGTCGAGCGTCAGCGAGGCGGCGACGGCGTGCAGCGACCCCTCCTCGAGCCGGAGCAGGCTGCCGACGCCCCGGTTGTAGGCCGCGACCGCGTCCGCGCCACCGGTCAGCCGCTGCCCGTAGAGGTCCACGCATCCCATCTAAGTAGACTAAACAGGTCCAGTTAGAAGGCCAAGATGCCGCGCCGTCGGTCTAGGCGAACAGCTCCCGGTGACGGCGCAGCACCGGGTCCAGCGAGGCCGCCAGCTCGGTGTGCAGCCCCCGCATCCGCGCGTACGTCGTCCGGCCGCGCCGCCGTGGGCTCGGCGGCCCGGTCGGCGTGCACCATCGCCGCGACGGCCGTCGTCGAACGAGCCGTGCACGCCGGTGGCGACCGCCGCGGACATCGCGGCCCCGAGGGCGGCCGCGCTCGGGGCCGCGCCGCGGGAGGTCGGCAGGTCGAACACGTCGGCGACGATCTGCAGCATCAGGTCCGAGCGGGAGCCGCCGCCCGAGAGCACCACCCGGCGCGGCGCGGTGCCGAGCTCGTCGGTCATCGCCCGGGCGTGGCCGCTGCATGGTCAGCGCGAGCGCCTCGAGCACCGAGCGGTGCAGGTGGAACGGCCCGTGCCGCGCGTCGAGCCCCACGAAGGCGCCGCGCCGCCACGGGGTCGTCGACCGGGGCGAGCCAGTCGAGCAGCGTGACGCAGGCCGTCCGACCCGGCCGGCACGCTCCGCCGCCCCGGCGTCGAGCAGCCGCTCGCGCCTCGCCCGCCGCCAGCGGCGTCGGACGCCAGCCGCGCGGCGGTCAGCAGCTCGCGCAGCCAGGTCACGGTCCACATGCCGCGGCGGATCCCGGTGCTCTCGTGGAGGTACTCGCCCGGCACGGCGGAGAAGTTGGTCCACGAACGCCGTCAGCCGGTCGTCGGTGCCGCCGAGCCGACGGTCATCGCCGCGACGTACGTGCCGAGCGAGAGCAGCAGGTCGTCGGGCGAGCGCAGCCCGCTGCCCAGCGCCTCGACCGCCTTGTCGTTGGCGGTGGCGACCACCGGCACCCCGGCCGGCAGCCCGGTCGCCGCCGCGGCCGCCGGGGTCACCTCGCCGAGCACCTCGCCCGGCAGCACCAGCTCCATGAGCCGGTCCCGCGGCACGCCGTACGCCGCGAGCTCGGCGTCGTCGGCCAGCCAGCCCCAGCGTGCGGCTGTCGACCGGCCACTGTCCCTGGTAGGACGCCACCGTGTCCCGGAACCGGCCGGTCAGCCGGTGCGTGAGGTAGCCCGAGGACGCCGCGACCCACGCCACCTCGTCGCCCGGCGGCGCCGTCGGGCTGCCGGTGCGGCCGCGCCACCCGGTCGTCCATCCAGCTCATCACCGGCGCGGCCAGGCTGCCGTCGGCGCGCAGCAGCGCCCGGCAGAACCGCACCCCGCACAGCCCCACCGCGGCGACGGACGCGGCGGCGTCGCCGAGCGCCGCGGTCGCCGTCGCGGCAGGCGGCCGCCAGCGCGTCCCACAGGTCGTCGCCGGGGTGCTCGACCACGCCGGGCGCGGGGGTGAGCGGCGGCCGCAGCGGCGCCCGTCCCTCGGCGACCACGGCGCCGGCCGCGTCGTGCACCACGACCTTGGCGCTCTGCGTGCCGACGTCGATGCCCAGGAGCAGCGTCATCGGGGCTCAGGGCTCCGGGAAGATCGTGCCGCGGTTCATCGTGCCGTTCGGGTCGAGGGCGGCCTTGAGCCGGGTCAGCAGCGGGTACGCCGTGCCGTGCTCCTCGGCGGTCCACGCGGTGCGGTACTTCCCGATGCCGTGGTGGTGCACCATCGACCCGCCGACCCGCAGCGCCTCCTCGACGATGATCGCGTTGAGCGGCTTGTGGTACTTCTCGATCTCCTCGCGGGGCTCGCAGTCGATGCGGTAGTCGTAGACGAAGTAGAGGTTCGTGCCGGTCTGGTAGCTGTGCGAGGAGTGCGCGCCGAGCATCGTCAGGTCACCGGCGAACGGGTACGACGTCTCGATCCGTCGCATCACCGACTCGTAGAGCTCGGCCACCTGCGACCAGCTGCACGACACCTCGGTGGTGTAGCCGAGCCGCGAGGTGGCGAGCATCGAGGCCCGCTCCGCGTCGATCTTGTCCTGGCCCCAGTTGAGCCCCGCGAACCACGCCTCGACGACCGCCGGGTCGACGACGCTGTGCGGCGTGCCCGGCGACCACGTCCTCGATGCCCGCGCTGGTGGCCTCGGCGACCCGCGCGCGGCCCCTCGGCGACGAACACCAGCAGCCAGCGGCCCTGCGACACCTCGGCGAAGTGCTGGGTCGCGTCGTCGGGGGAGTAGAGCCGGGCCACCGAGGGCCGGTAGCCCTCGGCCACCACCTCGCGCAGCACCGCGACCCCGGTCCGCACGTCGTCGACGAGGTAGCCGTGGAACCGCTGGTTCTCGGGGCGGTGCCGGAACACCTTGACGGTCACCTCGGTGACGAAGCACAGCGCGCCCTCGTTGCCGATCACCAGGTGCCGCACGTCGGGGCCGGCGGCCCGCCGGGGGACGTTCTTGATCCGGGTCACGGTGCCGTCGGGCAGCACCGCCTCCAGGCCGACGACGAGGTCCTCGATGCCGCCGTACAGCGTGGAGAGCTGGCCGATCGACCGGGTCGCGACCAGGCCGCCGAGCTGGGCGAGCGGCCTGGACTGCGGCGAGTGGCCGGTGGTCAGGCCCTGCTCGCGCAGCCGGTCCTCGAGGACCTGCAGCGGGACCCCGCACTGCACGGTGGCCTGCATGTCCTCCTCGTCGACCGCGAGGATCGCGGCCATCCGCGAGCCGTCCAGCACCACGGTGTCGGGGACGGTCGTCTCGAGGCCGCCCTCGGTGCCGGTGCGGCCGGTGCGGGGCACCACGTTGAGCCCCTCGGCGTCGGCGAACGCGAGCACCCGGGCGACGTCGTCGGTGGAGGTGGCGTAGACGATCGCGCAGGGGAACGGGCCGTCGTAGATGCCGTGCACGGTCTGGTACTTCTTGAACCGGTCGACGCTGGCCGCCCGCAGCTCGTCGGGGTCGGTGTCGACCTGGTCGGCGCCGACGAGCGCGCGCAGCCGGTCGGCGATCGCGCTCCCCGTCTCGGTCGGGATGCTCATGGCGGTCCTTCGGGTCGTCGTGGGTCGGGCAGGATCAGCGGACCAGGTAGCCGCCGTCGACGGTCAGCACGTGGCCGTTGACGTAGTCGGAGGCCCGGCTGGCCAGGAACACCACGGCGCCCATCAGGTCGGCGGGCTCGCCCCACCGGCCCGCGGGCACGTGGTCGAGCACCCGCCGGCTGGCCTCCGGGTCGGCGCGGGTGGCGCTGGTCAGCGCGGTCGCGAAGTAGCCGGGCGCGATCGCGTTGACCTGGATGCCGTACGACGCCAGCTCGTCGCAGTACGCCTTGGTGAAGCCGACGATGCCGTGCTTGGTGGCGGCGTACGCCGGCGACTGCCGGCCGCCCAGGAACGAGAACAGCGAGGCGATGTTGATGATCTTGCCGCTGCCCCGCGCCCGCATGTGGTGCGACACCTCGTGCCCGAGCTCGAACGCCGCGGTGAGGTTGAGGGCCACCATCGCGTCCCACTCGCCCGGCCGAACTCCTCGACCGGCGCGAGCCGGGCCATGCCGGCGGAGTTCACCAGCACGTCGACCGCGCCGAACGCCTCGAGGCAGCCGTCGACCACCCGACGCGCGGCGCCGGGCTCCAGCAGGTCGACGCGGAGCTCCTGGATCCGGGCGCCGGCGGCCTCGACCAGGGCCCGGGTCTCGCCGCCGTCGTCGAGCACCGAGGGCACGTACACGTCCGCGCCGGCGGTGGCGAGCGCGACCGTGAAGGCCTGGCCCAGCCCGGTGTTCCCGCCGGTGACGACGGCGGTCCGGCCGGCCAGCGAGAAGTGGTCGAGCGAGAAGTCGGCGACAGCCACGCCGGGAGCCTAGCCGTCGACGGTGCGGTCGGAGGGGCCACCTAGGCTGGCAGACGTGGCCGACCCGTCGACGTACCGCCCCGCGCCGGGGTCGATCCCGACCTCGCCGGGGGTCTACCGGTTCCGCGACGAGCACCGCCGCGTCGTCTACGTCGGCAAGGCGAAGAACCTCCGCTCCCGGCTGACGTCGTACTTCCAGGACGTCGTCAACCTGCACCCGCGCACCGCGACGATGGTGACCAGCGCGGCCAGCGTCGAGTGGACCGTGGTCAACACCGAGGTCGAGGCGCTGCAGCTGGAGTACTCCTGGATCAAGGAGTTCGACCCGCGCTTCAACGTGAAGTACCGCGACGACAAGTCCTACCCGTGGCTCGCGGTGACCCTCAACGAGGAGTTCCCGCGGGTGATGGTGGGCCGCGGCGCCAAGAAGCGCGGGCGTGCGCTACTTCGGGCCCTACTCCCACGCCTGGGCGATCCGCGAGACCGTCGACCTGCTGCTGCGGGTGTTCCCGATGCGCTCCTGCTCCAACGGCGTCTTCAAGCGGTCCGCGCAGATCGGCCGGCCGTGCCTGCTCGGCTACATCGGCAAGTGCTCCGCGCCGTGCGTCGGCCGGGTCACCGCCGAGGAGCACCGCGCGATCGTCGACGACTTCTGCGACTTCATGGCCGGCCAGACGACCGCCTTCGTGAAGCGGCTCGAGAACGCAGATGTACGCCGCCTCCAAGGAGCAGGACTACGAGCGGGCCGCCCGGCTGCGCGACGACATCGGCGCGCTCAACCGGGCGCTGGAGAAGCAGCAGGTGGTGCTCGGCGACGGCACCGACGCCGACGTCATCGCGTTCTCCGAGGACCCGCTCGAGGTCGCGGTGCAGGTGTTCTACGTCCGCGGCGGCCGGATCCGCGGCCAGCGCGGCTGGGTGGCCGACAAGGTCGACGACGCCGACACCGGCGGGCTGGTCGAGCGCTTCCTGCTCCAGCTGTACGACGGCGAGGTCGCCGACGCGATCCCGCGCGAGGTGCTCGTCCCCGCGATGCCCGAGGACGCCCCCGCCCTGGAGCAGTGGCTGGCCGGCATCCGGGGCGGCCGGGTCGCGATCCGGGTGCCGCAGCGCGGCGACAAGAAGGCGCTGCAGGAGACCGTCGCCCGCAACGCGCTGCAGGCGCTCGGGCTGCACAAGACCAAGCGGGCCAGCGACCTGACCACCCGCAACCGGGCCCTGGAGGAGATCCAGCAGGCGCTGCGGCTGCCGACGGCGCCGCTGCGCATCGAGTGCTACGACATCTCCAACCTGCAGGGCACCGAGGTGGTCGCCTCGATGGTGGTCTTCGAGGACGGGCTGGCGCGCAAGAGCGAGTACCGCCGCTTCGTCATCAAGGGCGTCGACGGCCAGAACGACGTCGCCTCGATGCACGAGGTCATCACCCGCCGGTTCCGGCGGCTGCTCGACGAGCGCGTCGAGTCCGGCGACTTCGCGGACTCCTCGGACGAGACCGAGGGGCCGATGCTGATCGACCCCGACACCGGCCGGCCGAAGAAGTTCGCCTACGTCCCCGGCCTGGTCGTCGTCGACGGCGGCCCGCCGCAGGTCGCGGCGGCGCAGCGGGCGCTCGACGAGCTCGGCATCGACGACGTGCCGGTCTGCGGCCTGGCCAAGCGGCTCGAGGAGGTGTGGCTGCCCTCCCAGGAGGACCCGGTGATCCTGCCGCGCACCAGCGAGGGGCTCTACCTCCTGCAGCGGATCCGTGACGAGGCGCACCGGTTCGCGATCACCCACCACCGCGGCCGGCGGTCCAAGACCATGGTGGAGAGCCTGCTCGACGACGTGCCGGGGCTGGGGGAGGTGCGCCGCAAGAGCCTGCTCAAGCGGTTCGGCTCGCTGAAGAAGCTGCGGGCTGCCACAGTGGACGAGATCGCCGAGGTGCCCGGCATCGGGCTGCGGACGGCCGAGGCGATCGTCGCGGCGCTGGCCGAGCCGCAGCCGCGCCGGGCCGTCAGCGTGAACACCGCCACCGGCGAGATCGAGGAGTCCTGATGACCACGACCCCGCGGCCGGCGGGCCCTGCGACGGGCCTGCGACGGCCCCACCGACCCGGCCGAGCTCGCCGCGACCGACGGCACCGAGGACGCCCCAGCACGCTCTCTCGACCGGGTCGCCGACGTCGAGCACCGCGGCGAGGTGGTGGTGGTCACCGGGATGACCGGCGCCGGCCGCAGCACCGCCGCCAAGGAGCTCGAGGACCTCGGGCTTCTTCGTGGTCGACAACCTGCCGCCGCAGCTGGTCGCCGACGTGGTCCGGCTGGTCGACCGGTCCCGCGGGCCGCGGCAGCCGATCGCCGTCGTGGTCGACGTCCGGTCCGGGTCGTTCTTCGCCGACCTGCAGGAGGTGCTGGCCAAGCGCACCACCGGCCGCCGCACCACGCTGCTGTTCCTCGAGGCGACCGACGAGGTGCTGGTGCGGCGCCAGGAGGCCGCCCGCCGGCCGCACCCGCTGCAGGACGGCGGCCGGCTGCTCGACGGCCTGCACCGCGAGCGCGAGGTGCTCGCCGACGTCCGCGCCGACGCCGACCTGGTCATCGACACCACCGGGCTCAACGTCCACCAGCTCACCGCCACCGTGGCGCGCGCCTTCGGGACCGAGCAGACGATGTCGCTCAAGGCGACGGTGGTCAGCTTCGGGTTCAAGTACGGCATCCCGGTCGACGCCGACCTGGTCGCCGACATGCGCTTCCTGCCGAACCCGTACTGGGTGCCGGAGCTGCGCCCGCTGCACCGGCCGCGACGAGGAGGTGGCCGACTACGTCAAGGGCCGGCCCGAGGCGCAGGCGTTCCTGGACCAGTACGTCCCGCTCCTCGAGACCGTCAGCACCGGCTACCTCCGCGAGGGCAAGCGCTTCATGACGGTCGCGATCGGCTGCACCGGCGGCAAGCACCGCAGCGTCGCGATGACCGAGGAGATCGCCGCCCGGCTGCGCGAGCCGCGGGATCGACGCCCGCGCGCTGCACCGCGACCTCGGGCGGGAGTGAGATGACCGACACCGCGGCCGCCGCGGCGCAGCAGCCGGCGCCCGGGTGGTGGCGCTCGGCGGCGGCCACGGCCTCGCCGCGTCGCTGGCGGCGCTGCGCCGGGTGGTCGCCGAGCGTCACCGCCGTCGTCACCGTCGCCGACAACGGCGGCTCCTCGGGGCGGCTGCGGCGCGAGTTCGGGGTGCTGCCGCCCGGTGACCTGCGGCAGGCGCTCGCCGCGCTGTGCGGCGACGACGACTGGGGCCGGACCTGGGCGAACGTGCTGCAGCACCGGTTCGCGAGCGACGGCGAGATGGACAAGCACGCCGTCGGCAACCTGCTGATCGTGACGCTGTGGGAGCTGCTCGGCGACCACGTCGGCGGTCTCGACTGGGTGGGCCGGCTGCTCGGCGCCCAGGGCCGGGTGCTGCCGATGGCGGTCACCCCGATCGACATCACCGCCTCCGTGGTCGGCCTCGACCCGGCCGACCCCGAGGGCGTCACCACGGTCCGCGGGCAGGTCGAGGTGGCCTCCACGAACGGCCGGGTGACCGCCGTGCACCTGGAGCCGGAGGACCCGCCGGCCTGCCGGGAGGCGCTGGCCGCCGTCGACGCCGCGGACTGGGTGGTGCTCGGTCCCGGCTCGTGGTTCACCAGCGTGATCCCGCACCTGCTGGTCCCCGAGCTGCGCGACGCCCTGGTCCGGTCACCCGGCGCGCACCGCGGTGGTCGCTCAACCTGGCGCCGCAGCCGGGGGAGACCGACGGCTTCTCGCCCGAGCAGCACCTCGAGGTGCTGACCGCGCACGCCCCCGACCTGGGCGTCGACGTGGTGCTCGCGGACGCCGCGGCGGTGCCCGACCGGGCCCGGCTCGAGCGGGCCACGAAGGGGCTGGGAGCCGAGCTGGTGCTGGCCGACCTGGCCGTCGGCGACGGCAGCCCGAGCACGATCCGGTCAAGCTCGCCAATGCCTATGCGGGGTTTCATCGCCGGGGCATAGGGTGGCCCAGGCCTCGCCCGCCCGGTTCGCCCGGATCGGCAGGCCTCGGGACCTCGGGGAAGGCGCAGACGTGGCAGGATCGGACGCATGGCGATGACGGCACAGGTGAAGGCAGAGCTGGCCAGCACGCAGGTCACCAAGGCCTGTTGCCGAAAGTCCGAGGTCTCCTCGATGCTCCGCTTCGCGGGCGGCCTGCACATCGTCAGCGGCCGCATCGTCGTCGAGGCCGAGCTCGACACCGGCGCCGCCGCCCGTCGGCTGCGCCGCGACATCGCCGAGGTCTACGGGCACCCCTCCGACGTGGTCATGGTCTCCGGCAACGGCATCCGCAAGGGCAGCCGCTACGTCGTCCGCGTGGTCCGCGACGGTGAGGCGCTCGCCCGCCAGACCGGCCTGCTCGACGGCCGCGGCCGACCGGTCCGCGGGCTGCCGCCGCAGGTGGTCTCCGGGGCCGGCTGCGACGCCGTCGCCGCCTGGCGCGGCGCCTTCCTCGCGCACGGCTCGCTGACCGAGCCCGGCCGCTCCTCCGCGCTGGAGGTGACCTGCCCCGGTCCCGAGGCCGCGCTCGCGCTGGTCGGCGCCGCCCGCCGGATCGGCATCCAGGCCAAGGCCCGCGAGGTCCGCGGCGTCGACCGCGTCGTGATCCGCGACGGCGACGCGATCGGCCAGCTGCTCACCCGCCTCGGCGCCCACGAGTCGCTGATGGCCTGGGAGGAGCGCCGGATGCGGCGCGAGGTCCGCGCCACCGCCAACCGGCTCGCCAACTTCGACGACGCCAACCTGCGCCGCTCCGCCCGCGCCGCCGTCGCCGCCGGCGCCCGCGTCGAGCGCGCGCTGGAGATCCTCGCCGACGAGGTGCCCGACCACCTGAAGATGGCCGGCGACCTGCGCCTCGAGCACAAGCAGGCCTCGCTCGAGGAGCTCGGCCAGCTGCACGTGCCGCCGCTGACCAAGGACGCCATCGCCGGCCGCATCCGGCGGCTGCTCGCGATGGCCGACAAGCGCGCCCAGGAGCTCGGCATCCCCGACACCGAGGCCAGCCTCACCCCCGACATGCTGGCCGAGGCCGAGCAGGCCTGACGCCGGTCGACGCGGGCTCCTCCGGTTACTCGCACGTACGGCGGACGGAGCGTCCCCGGCCGCGCGGCGCACCGGTAGGGTCGACCGCGGTGGCGCCAGGACCGCGACGTCGCGGACCGCCACCTGACCCTGCTGACCTCGCTCAAGGAGACTCCCGTGACCGTTCGCGTGGGTATCAACGGATTCGGCCGCATCGGCCGCAACTTCTTCCGCGCCGTGCAGGCGTCCGGTGCCGACATCGAGATCGTCGCCGCCAACGACCTCGGCGACCTCAAGACGATGGCCCACCTGCTGAAGTACGACTCGATCCTGGGCCGCTACCCGGCCGAGGTGTCGGTCGTCGACGACGGCATCAAGGTCGGCGGCACGACGCTGAAGATCCTCGCCGAGAAGGACCCGGCCCAGCTGCCCTGGAAGGACCTCGGCGTCGACGTCGTCGTCGAGTCGACCGGCTTCTTCACCGACGCGACCGAGGCCAAGGCGCACCTCGACGGCGGCGCCAAGAAGGTCATCATCTCGGCGCCGGCGAAGAACGAGGACGTCACGATCGTGATGGGCGTCAACCACACCGACTACGACGCCGACAACCACCACATCATCTCCAACGCGTCGTGCACCACCAACTGCCTCGGCCCGATGGCCAAGGTCCTCAACGACGAGTTCGGCATCGTCAAGGGCCTGATGACGACCATCCACGCCTACACGCAGGACCAGAACCTCCAGGACGCCCCGCACAAGGACCTGCGCCGCGCCCGCGCCGCCGCGCTGAGCATCGTGCCGACCTCGACCGGCGCCGCGAAGGCCATCGGCCTGGTGCTGCCCGAGCTCAAGGGCAAGCTCGACGGCTACGCCCTGCGCGTGCCGGTGCCGACCGGCTCGGCCACCGACCTCACCTTCGAGGCCGGCCGCGAGACGTCCGTCGACGAGGTCAACGCCGCGGTCAAGGCCGCCGCCGAGGGCCCGCTGAAGGGCTTCCTGCGCTACACCGAGGACCCGATCGTCTCCGCCGACATCGTCACCGACCCGGCCTCGTGCATCTTCGACGCCGGCCTCACCAAGGTGATCGGCAACCAGGTCAAGGTCGTCGGCTGGTACGACAACGAGTGGGGCTACTCCAACCGCCTCGCCGACCTGATCACCTACGTCGGCGAGAGCCTCTGAGGTGGCGGACACCGCCCCCGGCACCGACCAGATCGACGCGCTCGGCGACCTGCGCGGCAAGCGGGTGCTGGTCCGCTCGGACCTCAACGTCCCGCTCGACGGCGAGAAGATCACCGACGACGGCCGGGTGCGCGCGAGCGTGCCGACCATCAAGCGGCTCGCGGACGCCGGCGCCCGGGTCGTCGTGACGGCGCACCTCGGCCGGCCGAAGGGCGCGCCGGACCCGCAGTACTCCCTGGCGCCCGGTCGCGGCCCGGCTCGGTGAGCTGCTCGGCGACGACGTCGCGTTCGCCGACGACACCGTCGGCGACTCCGCCCGCAACACCGTGGACCACCTGCAGGACGGCGACGTCGCCGTGCTGGAGAACGTCCGGTTCAACGAGGGCGAGACCAGCAAGGACGACGCGGTGCGCGGCGCGTTCGCCGACCAGCTGGCGTCGCTCGCCGACGTCTTCGTCAGCGACGGCTTCGGCGTGGTGCACCGCAAGCAGGCCTCCGTGTACGACGTCGCGCAGCGGCTGCCGCACGCCATGGGCGGGCTGGTGGCCGACCGAGATCGACGTGCTGCGCCGGCTCACCGAGGACCCGGAACGGCCCTACGTCGTGGTGCTCGGCGGCTCGAAGGTCTCCGACAAGCTCGGCGTCATCGACAACCTGCTCGGCAAGGCCGACCGGCTGCTGATCGGCGGCGGCATGGTCTTCACCTTCCTCAAGGCGCAGGGCCACGAGGTCGGCAGCAGCCTGCTCGAGGAGGACCAGGTCGACACCTGCCGGTCCTACCTGCAGCGCGGCCGAGGAGACCGGGGTGCAGATCCTGCTGCCGACCGACGTGGTCGTCGCCCCCGAGTTCGCCGCCGACGCCGAGCCCACCGTGGTCGCCGGCCGACGCGATCCCCGCCGACCAGATCGGGCTCGACATCGGGCCGGACTCCAGCGGCGAGTTCGCGGCCGCGCTGTCCGACGCGAAGACGGTGTTCTGGAACGGCCCGATGGGCGTCTTCGAGTTCGAGGCGTTCGCCGGCGGCACCCGTGCCGTCGCCGAGGCGCTGACGAAGATCGACGGGCTGTCCGTCGTCGGCGGCGGCGACTCGGCCGCCGCCGTGCGCACGCTCGGCTTCGACGAGGCGGCCTTCGGCCACATCTCGACCGGCGGCGGCGCGAGCCTGGAGTACCTCGAGGGCAAGGACCTCCCGGGCATCGACGTACTCTCCTGACCCACCGGCCGGTCGAGCCTTCGACAGGCTCAGGAACCACCCGTCGAGACCCCGCGACGACTGAAGGACCCCGATGGCGAAGCACACCCGCGTCCCGCTGATGGCGGGCAACTGGAAGATGAACCTCAACCACCAGGAGGCCGTCGTCCTGGTCCAGAAGCTGGCCTGGACGCTGGCCGACAAGAAGCACGACTTCCACAAGGTCGAGGTCGTCCGTGCTGCCGCCGTTCACCGACCTGCGCGGCGTGCAGACGCTGGTCGACGGCGACCGGCTCGAGATCCGCTACGGCGCCCAGGACGTGTCGACCGCACGACGACGGCGCCTACACCGGCGAGATCTCCGCGACGATGCTGGCCAAGCTCGGCTGCTCGTACGTCGTGGTCGGGCACTCCGAGCGTCGCGAGCACCACGCCGAGAACGACGCGACCGTGAACGCCAAGGCGAAGAAGGCGCTCGAGCACTCGATGACCCCGATCGTCTGCGTCGGGGAGGGGCTCGAGGTCCGCCAGGACGGCCGGCACGTGGAGCACACGCGTCGCGCAGCTCGACGGCTCGCTGGCCGGGCTGAGCGCCGAGCAGGTCGGCCGGCCTGGTCGTCGCCTACGAGCCGGTGTGGGCGATCGGCACCGGCGAGGTCGCGACGCCGGACGACGCGCAGGAGGTCTGCGCCGCGCTCCGGGCCCGGGTCGCCGAGGCCTGGTCCGAGGACGCCGCGGCCGACGGTCCGCATCCTCTACGGCGGCTCGGTCAAGGCCGCGAACGTCGCCGGGATCATGGAGAAGACCGACGTCGACGGCTGCCTCGTCGGCGGCGCGAGCCTGCAGCCCGACGAGTTCGGCGGCATCTGCCGGTTCTACGACATGCCTGTGATCTGAACCTGACCCTCGTGAGTTAGAGTTTCCCACCGTGGTCATCACCTTCACCGTGCTGCTCATCCTGACCAGCCTGCTGCTCATCCTGCTCGTCCTGCTCCACAAGGGCCGGGGCGGCGGGCTCTCCGACATGTTCGGAGGCGGGGTCTCCAGCGGCCTCGGCGGCTCCTCGGTGGCCGAGCGGAACCTCGACCGGATCACGATCGGCGCGGGCGTCATCTGGTTCGCCTGCATCGTCGCGCTCGGTCTGCTGCTGAAGACCGGCAGCTGACTCCCGGTCCACCCCGTCAGTCCGACACAAGTAGGAGCACACAGCGTGGCAGCAGGTGGTGGCAACGCGATCCGGGGCAGCCGGGTCGGCGCGGGCCCGATGGGTGAGGCCGAGCGGGGCGAGGCGGCTCCCCGGCAGACGGTCGTCTACTTCTGCTCGCACCGGCACGAGTCGGTGATCACGTTCGCCGTCGAGGCGCAGATCCCGGACTCCTGGGACTGCCCCCGGTGCGGCCTGCCGGCGAGCCTCGACTCGGACAACCCGCCGCCGGCGCCGAAGATCGAGCCGTACAAGACGCACCTGGCCTACGTGAAGGAGCGCCGCTCCGACCAGGAGGCCGAGGACATCCTCGACGAGGCCATCAAGACGCTGCGCGACCGCCGCAAGCGCGGCGAGATCATCTTCTAGCCCGGGGCCCGGCCACGGCTCCGCGCACGGTCGTCCTCGTCGAGGGTCTCAGCGACCGCGTCGCCGTCGAGACGCTGGCGCGGCGTCGGCGTCGCGACCTCGCCGCCGAGGGCGTCACCGTCGTCGACATGGGCGGCGCGACCAACATCGGCCGGCAGCTCGAGACCTGCGGGCCCGCCCGGTGAGGACGTCCGCGTCCTCGGGCTGTGCGACCAGCGGGAGGCCCGGTTCTTCCGCCGGGCGCTGCAGCGCAACGGCCTCGCCGCCCCCGGCGACTTCGCCGACCTGACGACGTACGGCTTCTTCACCTGCGTGGAGGACCTCGAGGACGAGCTGGTCCGCGCGCTCGGGGTGCCCGCCGTGGAGCAGGTGGTCGCCGCGGCGGGCGAGCTCGGCGCGCTGCGCACGCTGCAGCGTCAGCCCGCGCAGCGGGAGCGGCCGGTCGAGCTGCAGCTGCGGCGGTTCCTCGGCAGCCACAGCGGCCGGAAGGCGAGGTACGCCCGGCTGCTGGTCGAGGCGCTCGACCCCGACGCGGTGCCGGCGCCGCTCGACGGACTGCTGGCGCGGCTCTGACTCTGCGCCGGTGCCGAGCCGACGGTCACAGCCGCGAGGCGGCGGCCTCGTCGAGGAACCACACGGTCCGCTCCCGGCCGTGCACGCCGACGGCGGGGATCTCGTGCCGGTCGGCGGCGGCGTCGCCGGTCGCGAGCGCCCGCGCGACCGCGTCGGCCTTGCCGTCCCCGGAGACCAGGAACCACACCTGCCGGGTCCGGTTCAGGGCCGGGAAGGTCAGGCTGATCCGCAGCGGCGGCGGCTTCGGGGAGCCGGTGACCGCGACCGTGATGTCGTCGTCGACGTCGAGCTGCGGGAAGCCGGGGAACAGCGACGCCACGTGGCCGTCCGGGCCGACGCCGAGCATCACCACGTCGAACTCGCCGGCGCCGTGGGTGCGGACCTCGACGCGCGTACGCCGCGGCGGCCTCGTCGAGGCTCGCGAAGCCGGCGTCCGCCGCCGGCATCAGGTGCACCCGCTCGGGGTCGAGCGGCAGGTGGTCGAGCAGGTCGGCGGCGACCTGGGCGGCGTTGCGCTCGGGGTCGTCGGCGGCGACGTAGCGCTCGTCCCCGAACCACAGGTCGACGCGGCTCCAGTCGACGTCGCCGCCGGACGCCGAGGTGGCGATCGCCTCGTGGACGGTGCGCGCGACGGTGCCGCCGGTGAGCGCGACCGCGGGCACCCGGCCCTCGGCCTGCGCGTCGCGCAGCGTCGCGACCAGGGTGGCGGCGACCTCGTCGGCGAGCCCCTGAGGGGAGCCGAACCGGCGGACCTCGGGTGCGCTCACGTCAGGCCTTCCGGGTGCGGGCCGACTTCGTGGCGGTCGACTTCGCGGTCTTCTTGGTCGTCTTCTTGGTGGCCGCCGCGCGGGTGCCGGTGCGGGCCATCCGCTTCACGGTGGCGGCGTAGACGTCGTCGGGGTCGAGCCGGCGCAGCTCCTCCGAGAGCAGCTCGTCGAGGTCGCGGCGCTTGAGCGCGACCGGTCGGTCGGGCTGGCCGGGGGAGGAGAGCGTCGCCAGCCGGCCGTCGGAGCGGGTCACCGTGATGTCGCCCTGCTGGGTGGTCAGCACCACCGCGGTGATGCCGGGGCCCTGCGAGCTGCCGCGTCGTACGTCGCAGCGCAGCCGGTCGCCGAGCCAGGCCGAGAGCAGGTCCGCGCTCGGGCTGATCCGCTCGGCCGTCACCGACGCCGCCGTGACCGTGCCCGGGTGCTGGTCGAGCGCGGCCGCCAGCAGCGCCCGCCACCCGGTGATCCGGGTCCAGGCCAGGTCGGTGTTGCCGGCGGAGTAGGTGGTGCACTGCGTCAGCATCGCCCGGGCCTTGCCGGTGGGCGCCGAGGCGGCGTCGGTGATGCGGCGGGTGCCGAGCGCGCCGAGCGGGTCGCCGGCGGTGTCCTCGGGCGCCCGGCCGGGCCACCAGACGACGACGGGGGAGTCGGGCAGCAGCAGCGGGAGCACGACGGACCCGGCGTGCCGGGTGACCTCGCCGGTCAGCCGGATCAGCGCACGTTCGCCGGAGGCGCCGGAGCCGATGCCGACCTCCGCGTCCACGCGGCTCTGGCCGCGCTGGTCGCCGACCACCACGCCGAGGATCCGGGCCGGGTGCTCCCGGGAAGCGGACCGGGCCGCCTCCATCGCCTTGTCGGCGTCGCCGTCGTCGGCGACGATGACCAGCGTCATCACCATGCCCATCGCGGGGCTGCCGGCGCGGCGCCGCGCGCGGATGAACTCGGCGGCGATCTCGCTGGCGTTGGTGTCGATCAATTCGATCATGGCCGCCTCCAGACCCGGCCGTCGCGGGCCAGCATCTTCTCGGCGGACACCGGGCCCCAGGTGCCGGACTCGTAGGTGTCCGGGGTGCCGTGGTTCGCCCAGTAGTCCACGATCGGGTCGAGGATCTTCCAGGAGAGCTCGACCTCCTCGGTCTGCGGGAACAGCGGCGGGTCGCCGAGCAGCACGTCGAGGATCAGCCGTTCGTAGGCCTCCGGGGACGACTCGGTGAACGAGCCGCCGTAGGCGAAGTCCATGTTGACGTCGCGGATCTCCATCGCGCTGCCGGGCACCTTGGAGCCGAAGCGCATCGTGATGCCCTCGTCGGGCTGCACCCGGATCACCAGGGCGTTGTGGGTCAGCTCCTCGGTGGAGGTGTCCGCGAACGGCAGGTGCGGGGCCCGCTTGAAGACCACCGCCACCTCGGTGACGCGCCGGCCGAGCCGCTTGCCGTGCCGCAGGTAGAACGGCACGCCGGCCCACCGGCGGGTCTCCACGTCGAGCCGGATCGCGGCGTACGTCTCGGTGGTGGAGTCCTGCGGGATGTCCTGCTCCTGCTTGTAGCCGAGCACCTTCTCGCCGCCGGCCCAGCCCTCGGTGTACTGCGCCCGGGCGGTGTGCAGGTCGAGCCGTCGGGGGACCACCACCGAGGAGAGCACCTTCTGCTTCTCCAGCCGCAGGCTGTGCGCGTCGAACGAGGTGGGCTCCTCCATCGCGATCAGCGCCATCAGCTGCAGCAGGTGGTTCTGGATCACGTCGCGGGCGGCGCCGATGCCGTCGTAGTAGCCGGCGCGGCCGCCGATGCCGATGTCCTCGGCCATCGTGATCTGCACGTGGTCGACGTAGTTGGCGTTCCAGATCGGCTCGAACATGGTGTTGGCGAACCGCATCGCCAGGATGTTCTGGACCGTCTCCTTGCCGAGGTAGTGGTCGATGCGGAACACCGACTCCGGCGGGAACACCTCGTGGATGGTCGCGTTGAGCGACTGCGCGCTGCGCAGGTCGGAGCCGAACGGCTTCTCCACCACGACCCGGCGCCAGCTGTCGTGGCCGGGGTCTGGCGAGGCCGTGCTCCTTGAGCTGCCCGATGACGTCGGGGAAGTACTTCGGCGGGATCGACAGGTAGAACGCGTGGTTGCCGCCGGTGCCGCGGACCCGGTCGAGGTCCGCGGTCACCTGGCGGAGGTGGTCGAACGCCACGTCGTCGCTGAAGTCGCCCTGGACGAACCGGAAGCCCTCGGCCAGCTGCTGCCAGACCTCCTCGCGGAACTCGGTGCGGGCGTGCTCCTTGACGGAGTCGTGCACCACCTGCGCGAAGTCCTCGTCCGCCCAGTCCCGGCGGGCGTACCCGACGAGCGAGAAGCCCGGCGGCAGCAGCCCGCGGCTGGCCAGGTCGTAGATCGCCGGCATCACCTTCTTGCGGGACAGGTCGCCGGTGACGCCGAAGATCACCAGCCCGCAGGGACCGGCGATCCGCGGCATGCGACGGTCCTGCGGGTCGCGCAGCGGGTTGACCACCGTGCCGGCGGCGACCCGGTCGACCGGGCTCACCTCAGCGCTTCCCGGAGCGCCGCGAGGCCCGACGCCTGGTCGGTGAGGTGCAGCCGCAGCACCGGCCGGCCGTGGTCGGCGAGCACGGAGGCGTCGCCGGCGGCCTGGGCCGCGATCAGCCGGCCGAAGGTGTACTCCTTGCCGGGCACCGCCAGGTCCTCGGCGGGCTCGCCGGTGACCTGGAGGTAGACGCCCTCGGCCGGGCCGCCCTTGTGGAACTGGCCGGTGGAGTGCAGGAACCGCGGGCCCCAGCCGAACGTGACCGGCCGGCGCACCCGGTGGGCGAGCGTGCCCCGCACGTCGGCGAGGTCGGCGTGCGCGATCCGGTCGAGGTAGGCCATCACCGCGAGGTAGCCCTGCCGGCCGTCGACCTGCTCGAGCAGCGCGGCGACCGCGTCGCGCAGCGTGGTGGCGTCGCCGAGCCAGTCGCCGCCGAGCGCCCTGACCTCGACCGCGCCGTCGGTGAACGCGGGCGGCGAGGTGTCCGGGCTGCCCTCCAGCATCGAGCGGGCGGCCTTCTTGGCGCTCTCCACGTCGGGCTGGTCGAACGGGTTGATCCCCAGCAGCCGGCCGGCGGTCGCGGTGGCGACCTCCCACAGCAGCAGCTGCGCGCCGAGCGTCCCGGTGACGACGACGTCGGAGCCGGCGGAGCCGGCTGCGGTCTCGTCGGGGTCGACGTGCGGGTCGGGGGCGGTGTCGTCGGCCAGGTGGGCCACGGTCACGTCGTGCGGCGGCAGCGCCACCTCGGGCGCCGAGTCGTCGGGCACGACCACCGGCAGCAGGCCGGTGCCCTGCTTGCCGGTGCTCTCGGCGATCAGCTGCTCGGCCCAGTCGGCGAACCCGACCAGCCCGGAGCCCTGGTCGACCAGCACCAGCTTGTTGCGCAGCGGCGTGGTGCCGGCGATCGCAGCACCGAGCCGCAGCCCGGGGTTGGCCTCGTCGTCGTCGGCCAGCAGGTCGGAGACGCTCTCGGCCTCGTCGAGCAGCGTGGCGATGTCGGCGCCGGCCAGCCCGCTCGGCACCAGGCCGAACGCGGTCAGCGCGGAGTAGCGGCCGCCGACGTCGGGGTCGGCGTTGAACACGCGGTAGCCGTCCGCGCGGGCTGCCTCGTCGAGCGGGCTGCCGGGGTCGGTGACGACGACGATCCGCTGGGTCGGGTCGATGCCGGCGTCGCGGAAGGCCTGCTCGTAGGCCCGCTTCTGCGAGTCGGTCTCCATCGTGGAGCCGGACTTGCTGGACACCACGACGACGGTGCGGTCGAGCCGGTCGGCCAGTGCGTCGCGGACCTGGTCCGGGTTGCTGCGAGTCGAGCACGGTCAGCTCGACGCCGTACGTCGCGCAGATCACCTCCGGCGCCAGGGACGAGCCGCCCATGCCGCACAGCACGACGTGGTCGATGCCGGCGCCGTCGAGCTCGCGTGCGCAGCTCGGAGACCGGCTCCGACCAGCGGGCGCGAGGACTCGGGGAGCCCGACCCACGACAGCCGCTTCGCGGACTCCTCCTCGGCGTCCGGGCCCCACAGCGTGGCGTCCTGCGCGAAGAGCCTGCCCGCGAAGCCGTCGTCGACGAGCCCGGGGACGTGCGCGGCGACCGCGTCGGCGGCGGCTCCGGTCGCCACGACCTCGAACGTCTCGCTCACGTGGCGTCCTGTCCCTGCTCGAGCTGGCCCTTGACCGTCTCCTGCAGCTCGGACCAGGACTTCTCGAACTTGTCGACGCCCTCGTTCTCGAGGACCTCGATGACGTCGTCGTAGTCGACGCCGACGGTGGCCAGGTCGGCCATCACCTGCCGGGCCTCGTCGTACTTCGTGGTGACCTGGTCGCCCTCGACCTCGCCGTGGTCGGCGAAGGCCTGCATCGTCTTCTCCGGCATGGTGTTCACGGTGTTGGTGACCGCGAGGTCCGTGACGTACATCGTGTCGCGGTACTCCGGGTTCTTGACGCCGGTCGAGGCCCACAGCGGGCGCTGCGAGTTGGCGCCGGCGGCCTTGAGCGCAGCGAAGCGCTCGCCGGCGAACTTCTTCTCGTAGGCCTGGTAGGCGAGCCGTGCGTTGGCGATGCCGGCGAGACCGCGCAGGTTCGGCGCCTGCGGGTTGTCGGACGCCTCGAGGCGCTTGTCGATCTCGCTGTCGACGCGGGAGACGAAGAACGACGCGACGGAGTGGATCTTCGAGAGGTCCTTGCCGTTCTCCTTGGCCCGCTCGAGGCCCTCGAGGTAGGCGTCCATCACCTTGTCGTAGCGGTCGAGCCCGAAGATCAGCGTGACGTTGACGCTGATCCCCTCGGCGAGCACCGAGGTGATCGCCGGGCCGCCCTCGGTGGTGGCCGGGATCTTGATGAACAGGTTCTCCCGGTCGACCTCCGCCCACAGCTGCTTCGCCGAGGCGATGGTCGCCTCCTCGTCGTGCGCGAGCGTGGGGGAGACCTCGATCGAGACCCGTCCGTCGACGCCGCCGGTGGCGGCGAAGGTGTCCGCGAGCACGTCGCAGGCGTTGCGGACGTCGGTGGTGGTGATCGAGAAGATCGCCTCGTCGACGTCCTTGCCCGCCGCGGCGAGCTCACGCACCTGGTCGTCGTAGCGCTCGCCGTCAGAGAGTGCGCTCGCGAAGATGGTCGGGTTGGTCGTGACGCCCACGACGGAGCTGTCCTTGACCAGCTCGGCGAGGTTGCCGGTCTCGATGCGCTCGCGAGACAGGTCGTCCAGCCAGATGGACACCCCTGCGTCGGCAAGGGCCTTGAGTCGTTCAGACATCCGAATCCTCCCGGGTTCTGTGTTGTCTATCGGTCGAGACCGCGCGGCCCCGGTCGTTCGTTCAGCCCTGCGAGTCGGCGATGCTCTCCTCCGCGGCCAACGCGACGGCCTCCGCGGTGATTCCGTACTCGCGGTACAGCGTCTCGTAGTCCGCCGAGGCGCCGTAGTGCTCGATGGAGACCATCCGGCCGGTGGACCCGACCAGCTCGCGCCAGCCCTGGGCGATGCCCGCCTCGACGCTGACGCGGGCCTTGACGATGGGCGGCAGCACCGTGTCGCGTACGACGTGTGCTGCGCGTCGAACCACTCGCGGCACGGCATGGACACGACGCGGGCGTTGATGCCCTTCGCCGCGAGCAGCGTGCGCGCCTCGACGGCCAGCTGCACCTCGGAGCCGGTGCCGATCAGGATCACGTCGGGCGTGCCGCCCTCGGCGTCGAGCAGGACGTAGCCGCCCTTCGCGACGTCCTCGGTGCCGCCCCACTGCTGCCCGGAGTCGTCGGCGCCGCGCGGGAAGGTCGGCAGGTTCTGCCGGGACAGGATCATGCCCGCCGGGCGGTCGGTGTGCTCGAGCACGGTCTTCCAGGCGGCGACCGTCTCGTTGGCGTCCGCGGGCCGCACCACGTCGAGCCGCGGGATCGCGCGGAGCGCGGCCAGGTGCTCGATCGGCTGGTGGGTGGGGCCGTCCTCGCCGAGCCCGATGGAGTCGTGGGTCCACACGTAGGTGACCGGGAGCTCCATCAGCGCGGCGAGCCGGACGGCCGGCCGCATGTAGTCGGAGAACGTCAGGAACGTCCCGCCGTAGACCCGGGTGCCGCCGTGCACGGCGATGCCGTTCATCACCGAGCCCATGCCGTGCTCGCGGATGCCGAAGTGCAGCACGCGGCCGTAGACGTTGCCGCTGAACTTCTTGGTGGAGTGCTCCTCGGGGAGGAACGACGGCTCGCCCTTGGGGGTGGTGTTGTTGGAGCCGGCCAGGTCGGCCGAGCCGCCCCACAGCTCGGGCAGCACCGGGGCGATCGCGCTGAGCACGTCACCGGAGACCGCGCGGCTCGCCTTGCCCTTGGCGTCGGCGGGGTACGACGGCAGCGCCGACTCCCAGCCGGCGGGGAGGGTGCGGGTACGCATCCGGTCGAAGAGCTCCTTGCGCTGCCGGTAGCGCGCTGCCCAGGCGTCGAAGCTGCTCCTGCCACGCCGCCTCGGCCTCCTTGCCGCGGGCGACCAGGCCGCGGGTGTGCTCGATCACCTCGGGCGAGACCTCGAAGGTCTGCGCCTCGTCGAAGCCGAGCACCTTCTTGGTGGCCGCCACCTCGTCGGCGCCGAGCGCGGAGCCGTGGGCCGCGCCGGTGTTCTGCGCGTCGGGGGCCGGCCAGGCGATGATCGTGCGGAGGTTGATGAAGCTCGGCCGGTCGGTGACCCGCTGCGCCTTCTCGATCGCCTCCCACAGCGCCTGGACGTTCTCCTCGTAGCCGGTGCCGCCGTTGGTCCAGTCGACGTTCTGCACGTGCCAGCCGTAGGCGCGGTAGCGCGCGGAGACGTCCTCGCTGAACGCGACGTTGGTGTCGTCCTCGATCGAGATCTTGTTGTCGTCGTAGATCAGCGTGAGGTTGCCGAGCTGCTGGTGGCCGGCGAGCGAGGAGGCCTCGGAGCTGACGCCCTCCTCCAGGTCGCCGTCGCTGCAGATGGCGTAGATCTGGTGGTCGAAGGGGCTCTCGCCCGGGGCGGCGTCCGGGTCGAGCAGGCCGCGCTCACGACGCGCCGCCATCGCCATCCCGACCGCGTTGCCGACGCCCTGGCCCAGCGGGCCGGTGGTCGTCTCGACGCCGGCGGTGTAGCCGTACTCCGGGTGGCCCGGGGTCTTGCTGCCCCAGGTGCGCAGCGACTTGAGGTCGTCGAGCTCGAGACCCCAGCCGCCGAGGTACAGCTGGATGTAGAGGGTGAGGCTGGAGTGCCCGCACGAGAGCACGAACCGGTCGCGGCCCACCCAGTCGGGGTCTGCCGGGTTGTGCCGCATCACCTTCTGGAAGAGCAGGTACGCCGCGGGCGCCAGGCTCATCGCGGTGCCGGGGTGGCCGTTGCCGACCTTCTGCACCGCGTCCATCGCCAGCACCCGGACGGTGTCGACCGAGCGCTGGTCCAGGTCAGTCCAATCGAGCTTGCTCACGAGCGATCGTTCCTCTCACGCCTGCGGGGCCGTCGTGCCCAGGCAGGGCACCGGCCGAAGATCTGGTTCTGGTGAGACAGTGCCACTCCGAGGACCGGCCAAACCTGACGGACCGACAGCCGGACCGGCAGGTGGCCACAGCGAGGGGACGACACCGCACCACACCTCGCTGAGCCTACTCACGCCTGTGCTCGGGCACACTCCCCCCGGACGCCGGTCGCGGGCCCGGAGACGACTAGAGTGGGCGGCGCTGGTTGCAGCACCCGCCACCGCCGTCACCGACCCGAGGTTCTCTTGACCGCCGTCGACCCGCACGTCTCCGTGCCGCCCCGGACCACCGGGCCGTCGACCGCTCGGGACGTGCTCGCGGCGTACGTCGGGCTGATGAAGCCGCGGATCATCGAGCTGCTGCTGCTGACCACGGTGCCGGTGATGTTCCTCGCCCAGCAGGGCGTCCCCCCGCTCGGGCTGGTCGTCGCCACGGTGCTGGGCGGCACGCTGTCGGCCGGCAGCGCCAACGCGCTGAACTGCGTCTACGACGCGGACATCGACGAGCGGATGCGTCGGACCCGGCGACGGGCGCTGCCCCGCCACGTCGTCACCACCCGCTCCGCGCTGGTCTTCGGGCTGGCGCTCGGCGTGGTCTCGACGCTGTGGCTGGGGCTGCTGGTCAACTGGCTCTCCGCCGGCCTGGCGCTGGCCGCCAACGTGTTCTACGTCGTCGGCTACACCATGATCCTGAAGCGGCGGACCACCCAGAACATCGTCTGGGGCGGCGCCGCGGGCTGCTTCCCGGCGCTGATCGGCTGGACGGCGGTGACCGGCGAGCTCGCCTGGGCGCCGGTGGTGCTGTTCGGCGTGGTGTTCTTCTGGACGCCGCCGCACTTCTGGGCGCTGGCGATCCGCTACCGCGACGACTACGCCGCGGCCGACGTGCCGATGCTGCCGGTGAGGGCCGGCGCCCGCACCGTCGCCAAGCAGATCGTCGGCTACGCCTACGCGATGGTCGCGACCTCGCTGCTGCTGTGGCCGGTGGCCGGGACCGGCTGGTTCTACCCGCTGGTGGCCGTCGTGCTCGGGGCGGCGTTCCTGGTGGAGTCCCACCTGCTGCTGCGGCGGTCCGCCGAGAGCGACGACGTCGTGGCGCTCCGGCCGATGCGGCTGTTCCACTGGTCGAACATGTACCTCTCGCTGCTGTTCGTCGCGGTCGCGCTCGACCCGCTGCTGATGCGCTGAGGTGCCGCCCTCCCGCGCCGAGCTCGAGGAGGCGCGCAGCCGCGTCATCCCGGACGTCGCCGCGCCCGGCCTGCGGGTGCTGTTCAGCGGCATCAACCCCGGCCTCTACTCGGCCTGGACCGGCCACCACTTCGCGCGGCCCGGCAACCGGTTCTGGCCGGCGCTGCACCGGTCCGGCTTCACCCCGCGAACAGCTGCGGCCCGACCAGCAGGACGCGCTGCTCGGCCTGGGGCTCGGCATCACCAACGTCGTGGGTCGGGCCTCCGCCCGCGCGGACGAGCTGACCGCTGCGGAGGTCCGCGCCGGCGGGGTCGAGCTGCGCGAGAAGGTCCACCGGCTGGCGCCCGGGTGGCTGGCCGTGCTGGGGGTGACGGCGTACCGGACGGCGTTCGAGGCACCGCGCGCCGCCGTCGGCGCCCAGGACCTGGTGCTGGGGGAGACGAGGGTGTGGGTGCTGCCCAACCCCAGCGGCCTCAACGCCCACTACTCCGCGGCGGCGCTGGCCGAGGAGTTCGGCCGGCTCCGCGAGGTGGTTCAGTCGTCCTCCGGGGGTTCCTCGTCGGAGTCCTCGCGGCGGTAGGTCGTGCCGGTGCGCGGGTCCTCGGCCACCTGGCCGGGGGGCAGGTTGGACAGGTCCGCCGCGATCACCGTGGACTCCGCGGAGTCCGGCAGCCGCATCCCGCCGCCCTCGTGGGCCGGCGCCAGCACCAGCTCGGTCGAGTCGCGCTTGGCCAGCGTCTCGCCCCGGAAGTACGCCGGAGCGATCGACTGCCACACGAACATCAGGACGACACCCGCCAGCAGCGACCCGATGCCGAGCAGGAACACGCCACCGACGCCGCCGATGCTGGTGTAGCCGTAGTCCGGGTCCAGGTAGGTCTTCGACGCGTACAGGAACGCGGCCACCAGCAGGACACCGCCGAGGGCGGGGATCACGCCCTGCATCAGGATGTCGCGCGGCTTGCTCCACATGGTCTTGCGGTAGAACCACACGCACGCGAAGCCGGTGAGTCCGTAGTAGAACGCGATCATCAGACCGACGGCCGCGATGGTGTCGGCCAGGATGTTCTCGCTGGTCAGCGTGAGGCCGACGTAGAAGATGATCGAGACGCCGCCCATCCACAGGGTCGAGTCCATCGGGCGTGAGGTACTTCGGGTGGATCCGGGCGAAGCGCTTCGGGGCCGCGCCGAAGGCGGCCATCGACAGCGACGTCCGAGCGGTCGGCAGGATGGTCGTCTGGGTGGACGCCGACGCCGAGGTCAGCACGCAGATCGCCAGCAGGTGCACCATGATCCAGCCGACCGTGCCGCCGCCGAAGACCTGGTGACCCATGGCCGCGAACACGTCGTCGGCGTTGTCCACGTTGCCCAGCCCGATGCCCTGCTCGCCGACCCCGGCGAACGCGATCGTCGCGACCGACACCAGCGCGTAGGTCAGCAGCAGGAGCACCGTCGAGATGATGGCGGCGCGGCCCGGGGTCCTGCCGGGGTCGTCGGACTCCTCGTTGACGGCGACCGCCGTGTCCCAGCCCCAGTAGATGAACACCGCGATGAGGGTGCCGGTGACGATGGACGTCAACGACAGGCCCGAGGGTGACAGCCAGGAGAGGCTCGGCTTGAGGTCGCCGGCCGGGGCGTTGCCGCTGTAGACCTTCGCGAGGGCGAAGAGCGCGAACCCGATGAGGGTGAGCACCTCGACGCCGAGGAGTGCGTACTGCAGGCGGGCCGAGACCTCGATGCCGCGGTAGCAGATGTAGGTCATCACGGTGATCCAGACGATGCCGGCCACCGTGCTCCAGAACGTGCTCGCCGCGAGGTCGTCGAAGCCGAAGAGGCTGTAGGAGTAGGAGCCCGCGATCTGGGCGAGGTTCGCCATCACGATGATGTCGGCGATGATGATGCCCCAGCCGCCCAACCACCCCGTGCGGGTGCCGAACGCTCGCGCTGCCCAGGTGAACGTCGTGCCGCAGTCGGGCTCGGCCTTGTTGAGCTCGGAGTAGGCGACCGCGATGAAGTACATCGGGACGAACGCGACCACCATGATCAGCGGCGCCTTCACCCCGACGATGCCGTCGCCGTTCTCCGTGATCACGACGTAGCCGAGGCTCGCCGCCAGGCTGTACGCCGGCGCGGTCGACGCGATCCCCATCACGATGCCGCCGAGCAGCCCGAGCGACCCCGCCTTCAGCCCCTTGCCCGCCGGCTCCGTCTGCGCGCTCTCGGTGGTCGCCATGAACCCCTCCTGACCGTGCTGCCCCCGGGGTCGAGGCTAGGACCGCACGCGGGCGCTGACCAGCAGCCACGCGAGCGCCGCCGACACCAGCGCGGCGCCGAGCAGGTGGAAGGCCACCAGCACCACGGGCAGGTCGGTGGCGTACTGCACGAACCCGATCAGCCCCTGCGCCAGCTCGACGGCGAGCAGCGTGCCTGCCGCCCGGCGTACGACGGCCGGGGCACCCGACGTGCGCAGCACCAGCACGGTCGCGAGCGTGAGGCCGACCAGCAGCATCACCACGTCGGTGTGCAGCTGGCTCAGCGCCCGCGGGTCGAGGCCGTTGCGCGGGGAGCTCAGGTCACCGGCGTGCGGGCCGCTCCCGGTGACGACGGTGCCGACGTAGAGCACCAGCCAGCCGACACCGAACACCGTCCGCACCAGCCACGTCACCCCGTCGGGCACCAGCGGCTCGGGCGGGCCGTCCCCCTCGCCGAGCCGGCGCAGCAGGGTGACGGCGAGCCCCACCATCGCCAGCGACACCAGCAGGTGGAACGACACGATCCAGGGGTTCAGGTCCGTGAGCACCGTGATCCCGCCGATCACCGCCTGGGCGGGCACGCCCAGCGCCAGCAGGAACGCGAGCCGGAGCACGGCCGGGCGGCCGTAGCGCCACGCCAGCACGAAGGTCGCCACGGCCACCGCGGCGACCACGAAGGTCAGCATCCGGTTGCCGAACTCGATGGCGCTGTGGACGCCCATCGCCCGGTGCGGCACGAACGACTGGCCGGTGCACCGCGGCCAGGTCGGGCAGCCGAGCCCGGAGCCGGTGAGCCGGACCACGCCGCCGGTGACCACGATGCCGATGTTCACGACCAGCGAGGCGATCGCGGCCGGCCGCATCCAGGTCCGCACCCAGCCGGGCGGCGTCCGCTCCGGGACGAGGCGTGCGGCGTCGAGGTCCACGTTCACTCCCACGAGAAGGTCCTCGCGGTCAGCACGGTGCCGAGCGACGGTCCAGGCGACCAGCACCAGCAGCGGGACCGCCGGAAAGCCGTCGCCGAGCAGCGAGCTGCGCATCGCGTCACCGAGCGCCGCGGACGGCAGGAAGGCGAGCGCCTCGCCCGCCGAGCCGTAGGAGCCGGCCGGGAACACGACCGCCCCGCCGGCCAGCAGCAGCAGGTAGACCAGGTTCGCGACGGCCAGCGTGGCCTCGGCGCGCAGCGCGCCGGCGACGAACAGGCCGAGGGAGGCGAACGCGGCGGTTCCCAGCAGCGCGGCGGCGACGAGCCCGAGCAGCCCCTCGGCCGTCACGCGAGGGCGACCAGCCCAGCGCCAGCGCGGCCGCGCCGATCACCAGGAACTGCAGCAGCTCGACGAGCAGCAGGGCGCCGACCTTCCCGGCGAGCAGGCCCGAGCGGGGCAGCGGCGACGAGCCGAGCCGCTTGAGCACGCCGTAGCGGCGCTCGAAGCCGGTCGCGATCGCCAGCGAGGTGAAGCTGGTCGACATGATCGCCAGCGCCAGCACGCCCGGGGTGAGGGTGTCGACCGGGCTGTGCGTGAAGGTCAGGTCGAAGTGGTGCGCGGCGGTGATCCCGCCGACCAGCACGATCAGCGGGATGACCACCGCGAGCAGCAGCTGCTCGCCGTTGCGCAGCAGCAGCCGGGTCTCCATGCCGGCCTGCGCCAGCACCATCCGGGGCAGCGGCGCAGCGCCCGGCCGGGGGGTGAAGGTGCCGGTCCCGATGGGTGAGCCGGTCACGTCGCCAGCTCCCGTCCGGTGATCTCCAGGAAGACGTCCTCGAGGGTGCGCTGGCCGAGCGTCAGCGACTCCGGGAGCACCCCCTGCTCGTCGCACCACGCGGAGACCTTCGCGAGCGTGCTCGCGTCGGCGGGTCCGGTGATCAGCAGGCTGTGCTCGTTGACCGCCTGCACCACGGTGCTCGGGCCGAGCGAGGCCTGCAGCGAGGCCGGCGCGGTCGGCGGGAACGGCTCGGTCACCACGAGGCGGATGGTGCTGGTGCCGCTGCCGCGGGTCAGGTCGAACGGGCTGCCGGAGGCGATCAGCCGGCCCCGGTCGATCACGTGGACCTGGTCGGCGAGCTGCTCGGCCTCGTCCATGTAGTGGGTGGTGAGCACGATCGTCACGCCGTCGCGCCGCAGCTCGTCGAGCAGCTCCCAGGTCGTGTGGCGGGCCTGCGGGTCCATCCCCGCGGTGGGCTCGTCGACGAACACCAGCTCGGGGCGGCCCACGACCGCCATCGCCAGCGCGAGCCGCTGCTGCTGGCCGCCCGAGAGCCGCCGGTACGCCGTCCGGCCGCACGACTCCAGGCCGAGCCGCTCGACGAGCATCGGGACGCTGAGCGGGTGGGCGTGCAGCCGGGCGACGTGCCGGAGCATCTCGACGGCCCGCACCCCGGACCAGGCCCCGCCGTGCTGCAGCATCACGCCGATGCGGGGGAGGAGGTCGCGGCGCTGCGCCTGCGGGTCCAGCCCGAGCACCCGCACCCGGCCCTGCTGCGGGCGGCGGTAGCCCTCGCAGGTCTCCAGGGTGGTGGTCTTGCCGGCACCGTTGGGGCCGAGCACGGCCGTGATCGAGCCACGTTCGACGCTCAGGCTGAGCCCGTCGACCGCCTGCTTGTCGCCGTACCGCATCCGGAGGTCCTCCACGACGACCGCCGGGTCGCTGCCGACGGCGAGCATCGGCTCGCGGGCGGGCTCCGGGACGGTCACCCCGCCAGTCTAGGAAGCGCCCCGCCGCCGCAGAGGTAAGGGGAGCCTTATTTGAAAGCCCTCCCCCAATAACGTCACACTGTTGTTGTGGAATTGCAGCAGCGACCGCCGGAGGCGGACGCACCCACCCGGGAGCGGGTGGCCCGGACCCTCCTCGAGCTCGGCCCCAGCACGGCCGCCGCGCTCGCGGAGCGGCTCGACCTGACCCCTGCCGCGGTGCGCCGCCACCTCGACCACATGATCGCCGAGGAGGCCGTCGAGGCCCGCGAGCCGCGCACCTACGGCTCCCGCGGCCGGGGCCGTCCGGCCCGGCTGTTCGCGATCACCGAGGCCGGCCGCGACAAGTTCGACCAGCAGTACGACGACCTGGCCGTCGACGCCCTGCGGTTCCTCGAGGAGACCGGCGGCGACGCGGCGGTGATGGCGTTCGCCCGCAAGCGGGTGGCCGGCATCGAGGACCGCTACGACGAGATCGCGACCGCCGAGCCCGGGCTGGAGGCCTCCGAGGCGCTGGCCCGCGCGCTCACCCAGGGTGGCTACGCTGCATCGGTCCGGCAGGGACCGGTCGGCGAGCAGCTGTGCCAGCAGCACTGCCCCGTCTCCCACGTCGCGCACGAGTTCCCGCAGCTCTGCGAGGCGGAGACCGAGGTCATCTCCAAGGTCCTCGGCCGCCACGTCCAACGACTTGCCACCATCGCCCACGGCGACGGTGTCTGCACGACCTGCATCCCCAGCGCACCCAGTCCACGACAGGAGAGGGTTTCTTCATGACCACGATCGACGAGCGCAACCCGGAGCTCGAGGGCCTCGGCCGGTACCAGTTCGGCTGGTCCGACTCGGACACCGCCGGCGCCACCGCGAAGCGTGGCCTCTCCGAGGAGGTCGTCCGCGACATCTCGGCGAAGAAGAGCGAGCCCCAGTGGATGCTCGACCTTCGTCTCAAGGGCCTGAAGCTCTTCCACCGCAAGCCGATGCCGACCTGGGGCAGCGACCTCAACGGGATCGACTTCGACAACATCAAGTACTTCGTCCGCTCCACCGAGAAGCAGGCGGCGACGTGGGACGACCTGCCCGCGGACATCAAGAACACCTACGACAAGCTCGGCATCCCCGAGGCGGAGAAGCAGCGCCTGGTCTCCGGTGTCGCCGCGCAGTACGAGTCCGAGGTCGTCTACCACCAGATCCGCGAGGACCTGGAGGAGCAGGGCGTGCTCTTCCTCGACACCGACACCGCGCTCAGGGAGCACCCGGAGATCTTCCAGGAGTACTTCGGCACGGTGATCCCGGTCGGCGACAACAAGTTCGCCGCGCTGAACACCTCGGTGTGGTCGGGCGGCTCGTTCATCTACGTCCCCAAGGGTGTCCACGTCGACATCCCGCTGCAGGCCTACTTCCGGATCAACACCGAGAACATGGGCCAGTTCGAGCGGACGCTGATCATCGTCGACGAGGACGCCTACGTGCACTACGTCGAGGGCTGCACCGCGCCGATCTACAGCTCGGACTCGCTGCACTCGGCCGTCGTCGAGATCATCGTGAAGAAGGGCGGCCGCTGCCGCTACACGACGATCCAGAACTGGTCGAACAACGTCTACAACCTCGTCACCAAGCGCGCGACGTGCGAGGCCGGCGCGACCATGGAGTGGGTCGACGGCAACATCGGCTCCAAGGTCACCATGAAGTACCCGGCCGTCTACCTCATGGGTGAGCACGCCCGCGGCGAGACGCTGTCCATCGCCTTCGCCGGCGAGGGCCAGCACCAGGACGCCGGCGCCAAGATGGTGCACGCCGCGCCGCACACCTCGAGCTCGATCATCTCCAAGTCGGTGGCGCGCGGCGGTGGCCGCACGTCGTACCGCGGGCTCGTGCAGGTCAACGACGGCGCCCACCACTCGGCCAGCATCGTCAAGTGCGACGCCCTGCTGGTCGACCAGATCAGCCGCTCGGACACCTACCCCTACGTCGACGTCCGCGAGGACGACGTCTCCATGGCGCACGAGGCGACCGTCTCGAAGGTCTCCGACGACCAGCTCTTCTACCTGATGAGCCGGGGCATGGAGGAGGACGAGGCGATGGCGATGATCGTGCGCGGCTTCGTCGAGCCGATCGCCAAGGAGCTGCCGATGGAGTACGCCCTCGAGCTCAACCGGCTGATCGAGCTGCAGATGGAAGGCGCGGTCGGCTGACGCCGTCGTGATCGACGGGCGGCGGGTGGCGGGTCCGGCAAGGAGCGTCAAGCGGCTTGGCCGCGGCGGCGGTCGCCGGGAACGGATCCGCAGCCCGGACGCAGTCGCAGGCCGGCGGCCGCCGACGCGCCGCCGCAGCGACGGTCGGACCCGACGCCTGAAGCCCGCCGAGCACGACCGAGGCACACCGAGAACTGACTGAAAGCGAAGACGTTGACTGTTACCGAGAGGCCCGCTGTCGCGGAGGCCGTGGAGACGACCGACAAGATCGCCTCCCACCTCCACCCCGAGGGCTCGTTCGACGTGGCCGCGCACCCGGTGCCGACCGGGCGCGAGGAGGTCTGGCGCTTCACGCCGCTCAAGCGGCTGCGCGACCTGCACAAGGAGGCGCCGCTGACGCCGCTCGGCGCGTCCGCGACCAGCGTCGAGGTGGAGGCCGCCGAGGGCGTCGAGGTCCGCCGGACCGGGGCCGACGACCCGGCGCGCGGGTCGAGCGGCTACGTGCCCTCCGACCGCGTCTCGGCGCGGGCCTGGGCCGCCGCCACCGACGTCACCGTGATCACGGTGCCCGCCGAGGCCGTCGTGGAGGAGCCGACGATCGTCCGGCACCGCGGCAGCTCCCTCGAGGGCGCCGGCGCTGGGCACCTGGTGCTCGTCGCCGAGGCGCACAGCAACGCCACCGTCGTGCTCACGTTCGAGGGGTCGGCCGTGCTGGCCGACAACATCGAGGTCGTGGTCGGCGACGGCGCGAGCCTGACCGTGGTGTCGGTGCAGGACTGGGCCGACGACGCCGTGCACCACAGCAGCCAGCACGTGCTGGTCGGCCGCGACGCGTCGCTGCGCCACGTGGCGGTCTCGTTCGGCGGTGACCTGGTGCGGCTCAACGCCTCGGTGTCGTACGACGGACCGGGCGGCGAGGCCGAGCTCCTCGGGCTGTACTTCGCCGACGCCGGGCAGCACCTCGAGCACCGGCTGTTCGTGGACCACAACGCGCCGAAGACCCGCAGCAACGTCGACTACAAGGGCGCGCTGCAGGGTAAGGGCGCGCACGCCGTGTGGATCGGCGACGTGCTGATCCGCAAGGTCGCCGAGGGCATCGAGACCTACGAGTCCAACCGGAACCTGGTGCTCACCGACGGCTGCCAGGCCGACTCGGTCCCGAACCTGGAGATCGAGACCGGCGAGATCGCCGGCGCCGGCCACGCATCCACCACTGGTCGCTTCGACGACCAGCAGCTGTTCTACCTGCAGTCGCGGGGCATCCCCGAGGACGAGGCGCGACGGCTCGTCGTGCACGGTTTCTTCGCCGACATCGTCCGCAAGATCGGCGTGCCCGCGATCGAGGAGCGGCTGCTCAAGACGGTCGAGGCCGAGCTGGAGAAGAACGTATGACGTTCACGCGCGTCTGCGGCGTCGGCGACGTCGCCCCCGGCTCGGCGATCCAGGTCGACGTCGGGGACAGGGACGTGGCCGTCGTGCGCGACGGCGACGACTGGTACGCCGTCGAGGACGAGTGCTCGCACGCGAACATCCCGCTCTCCGAGGGCGAGGTGGAGGGCTGCGAGATCGAGTGCTGGCTGCACGGCTCGCGCTTCGACCTCCGCACCGGCAAGCCGACCGGCCCGCCCGCGACGGAGCCCGTCGCGATCTACCCCGTGAAGGTCGAGGGAGACGACGTGCTCGTCGACCCGGCCGCACCGCTCAACAGCTGACCAGACCAGAACTGACGAAGAACCGACGACAAGAGAGAGACCACCTCATGGCAACGCTGGAGATCCGCGACCTGCACGTCACGGTCGCGACCGAGGACGGCCCCAAGGAGATCCTCAAGGGCGTCGACCTGACCATCAAGGGCGGCGAGACGCACGCGATCATGGGCCCCAACGGGTCCGGCAAGTCGACGCTGGCGTACTCCATCGCCGGCCACCCGAAGTACACCGTCACCAAGGGCAGCGTGACCCTCGACGGCGTCGACGTGCTCGCGATGAAGGTCGACGAGCGGGCGCGCGCGGGGCTGTTCCTCGCGATGCAGTACCCCGTCGAGGTGCCGGGTGTCTCGGTGTCGAACTTCCTGCGCACCGCGAAGACCGCCATCGACGGCGAGGCCCCGAAGCTGCGCACCTGGGTCAAGGACGTCGGCGCCGCGATGGGCGCGATGAAGATGGACCCCGCCTTCGCGAACCGCTCGGTCAACGAGGGCTTCTCCGGCGGCGAGAAGAAGCGCCACGAGATCCTGCAGCTCGAGCTGCTGAACCCGCAGGTCGCGGTGCTCGACGAGACCGACTCCGGCCTCGACATCGACGCGCTGAAGATCGTCTCCGAGGGCGTGAACCGCTATCGCGAGCAGGGCGACCACGGGGTGCTGCTGATCACGCACTACACCCGGATCCTGCGCTACATCACGCCCGACTTCGTGCACGTCTTCGTCGACGGCAGGATCGCCGAGGAGGGTGGCCCGGAGCTCGCCGAGCGCCTCGAGGCGGAGGGCTACGACCGGTTCACCAAGGCCAGCGCCTGAGATGAGGTCTCGACAGGCTCGACCACCCGGACGGGTCGACCGCCCGGCCTCGCTGCCCGGGCTGCTGGACGGCCTGGAGCTGATCCGTGCCGACTTCCCGATCCTGGGTCGGACGATGGCCGACGGGCACCCGCTGGTCTACCTCGACAGCGCCAACACGTCGCAGAAGCCGCAGGTCGTGATCGACGCGATGGTCGACCACCTCGAGCGGCACAACGCCAACGTGGCGCGCGCCATGCACCAGCTCGGCGCCGAGTCGACCGAGGGCTTCGAGGGCGGCCGCGACAAGGTCGCGGCGTTCCTGAACGCCCCCTCCCGCGACGAGGTGATCTTCACCAAGAACGCCTCCGAGGCGATCAACCTGGTGGCGAACACCCTGGCCTGGGCCGACGGCCCGCTGCGGGTGGGACCGGGCGACGAGGTGCTGATCACCGAGATGGAGCACCACTCCAACATCGTGCCGTGGCAGCTGCTCACCGAGCGCACCGGCGCGACCCTGCGCTGGTTCGGGATCACCGACGACGGCCGGCTCGACCTGTCGAACATCGACGAGCTGATCACCGAGCGCACCAAGGTCGTCTCGCTGACCTGGGTGTCGAACATGCTCGGCACCGTCAACCCGGTCGCCGAGGTCACCCGGCGCGCGCACGAGGTCGGCGCGGTCGTGCTGGTCGACGGCGCGCAGGCCGTGCCGCAGATGCCGGTCGACGTGCAGGCCGCCGGCGTGGACTTCCTGGTCTTCACCGGGCACAAGGTCACCGGCCCGACCGGCATCGGCGTGCTCTGGGGCCGCCGCTCCGTGCTCGAGCAGCTGCCGCCGTTCCTCGGGGGCGGCGAGATGATCGCGACGGTGTCGATGGAGCGGTCGACGTACGCCGACATCCCGCACAAGTTCGAGGCGGGCACCCCGCCGATCGTCGAGGCGGTCGGCCTCGGCGCGGCCGTCGACTACCTCGCCGCGCTCGGCATGGACAACGTCCGCGCGCACGAGGAGGCGGTCACGGCGTACGCGCTGGAGGGGCTGTCCACCGTGTCCGGGCTGACCGTGCTCGGCCCGCAGGACGCGTCGCTGCGCGGCGGTGCCATCTCGTTCGAGATCGACGGCATCCACCCGCACGACGTCAGCCAGGTGCTCGACAGCCGCGGCATCGCGGTCCGCGCCGGGCACCACTGCGCGAAGCCGGCGCACAAGCGGTTCGGGGTGCAGAGCTCGACGCGGATGTCGTCGTACCTCTACACGACCCCGGCCGAAATAGACGCGCTCGTCGAGGGGTTGGAGTACACCAAGAAGTACTTCCGGGTGGACTGAGGAACCATGGATCTCGACTCGCTGTACCAGGAGATCATCCTGGACCACTACAAGAACCCGCACCACGAGGGGCTCCGTGAGCCGTTCGAGGCCGAGGTGCACCACGTCAACCCGACCTGCGGCGACGAGGTCACCATGCGGGTGCACCTCTCGTCGGCCGCCGGCAGCGACCCGGTCGTCGAGGACGTGTCGTACGACGCGGAGGGCTGCTCGATCAGCCAGGCCGCGACGTCGGTGATGACCGACCTGGTGATCGGCAAGCCGCTCACCGAGGCGATGGCCGTGCACGAGACGTTCCTGGCCCTGATGCAGGGCCGCGGCGGCGTCGAGCCCGACGAGGACGTGCTGGAGGACGCCGTCGCGTTCGCCGGCGTCGCCAAGTTCCCGGCGCGCGTGAAGTGCGCGCTGCTGTCCTGGATGGCCTGGAAGGACGCGACCTCGCAGATCGTCGCGGCCGACCGGTCCGTCGAGACCAACGAGGAGATCTCATGACCGCCCACACGCCCGACCACAGCGACCTGCCCGAGGTGGACACCACCCCCGCCGGCGGCGTCTCGACGCTGTCCAAGGACGAGGTCACCGAGGCGATGAAGGACGTCGTCGACCCCGAGCTCGGGATCAACGTCGTCGACCTCGGCCTGGTCTACGACGTGCACCTCGACGACGCCACCAAGGACGTCGTGCTCGACATGACGCTCACCTCGGCCGCGTGCCCGCTGACCGACGTGATCACCGACCAGACCGAGCAGGCGCTCGAGGGGCTGGTCAACGACGTCACGATCAACTGGGTCTGGATGCCGCCGTGGGGCCCGGACAAGATCACCGACGACGGCCGCGAGATGCTGCGCGCCCTCGGCTTCAACGTCTGAGCAGGTCCCGGTGACGCGGACCGTCCTCGTCCCGCGGGAGCGGGTGGTCCGCTGGTTCGACAACTTCGCCGGCCGGCACGGCGAGACGGCGTACGTCGTGCGCGCCGGTGCGCTGCACGCCTCCGCCGCCGACGGCGCGACCGCCGTCGCGCGGCTGCCCTTCGCCTCGGCGTACGACGGCCCGGCCGACGCCACCGCGTTCGCCGCGGCGGTGACCATGCCCCGGCGGTGGGGCGTGCTGCTCGTCCGCAAGGGCGGCTTCGCCGTCGCCGTCGTCGAGTCCGGCCAGGTCGCGGGGTCCAAGGTCGGCCAGCGGCACGTGCAGGGCCGCACCAAGGCCGGCGGGCAGAGCCAGCAGCGGTTCGCCCGGCGCCGCGACAACCAGGCGCGGCAGGCCTACGAGGCCGCCGCCGAGCACGCCCAGCGCGTGCTGACCGGACGCCTCGACGCGCTGGTGTGCGGCGGGGACCGGCCGGCGGTCGAGCAGGTGCTCGCCGACCCGCGGCTGCGCGGCCTCGCCACGCTCCGGGTGGACCCGTGGCTGGCGGTGCCCGACCCGCGGCGTGCGGTGCTCGACCAGGCCGTCGTCGACGGCGGCAGCGTCGAGGTGACCGTCGCCGAGCCCGCTCAGGGCAGCGACACGTAGTCGTCCAGGAACGAGCGCGCCGACGCGGTGTCGAGCCGGTAGTCCACGTTGGTGGCGCGGCACTGCGCGTCGCCGGTGATCGTGGTCGCCGCGACCGTCTGCGAGCTGCCGAGGAAGTTGGGTCCGCCGGAGTCGCCGTAGCAGGTGCCGCCGTCGCCGGTGGCGGGGTTCATCGACAGCCGCAGCCACGACGGCGTCACCGCGTTCAGCGAGCCGTGCGCCACCCGGCGGACGTCGTCGTAGAGGTACTGGTGGCCGCCCGGGCCCTTCGTGACCTGGTAGGCGCCGTAGCCGACGGACGTGAACGACTGGCCCTGCTTCAGCCGCGACAGCGATCCCGCCGCGGGCAGCTTCGCCGGCGTCGCGGGGGCTGCGCTGTCGAGGACGACCACCGCGATGTCGTGCGGGTCGCTCTGCCGGTGGGTGTAGCGCGGGTCGGCGTGGAACGTGCCGGCGAAGGTCTGGTCGCCCTGCTCGTACGCCGGGTCGAAGGTGACCCGCACCCGCCCGTCGCCGCCCTCGCCGCAGTGGGCGGCGGTGAGGAACACCTTCGGAGCGATGAGCGTGCCGGAGCAGTAGGTCCAGGTGCCGTCGGAGTAGGCCTGGTCGGCGACGAGGCCGCCGACGTTGGGGTGGCCGGAGCCGTCCGGGCTGCCGCCGGGGACGGCGCTGGCGGGGGAGGAGGCCAGCGAGGTGACCGCCAGGGCGACGGTCGCGGCGGCGACGAGGGCGGCGGTGGGACGACGAGACATCGGCAGCTCCTGGTGCGGGACCCGCCCGAGCGGCGGATCGACAGGGGGAAGCATGCGGCGCGACGTCCGGGCCGGGCAAGAGGGGCGTTTCGGTCAGCGCGGCCGGTGGTCGCCGTCGACGTAGACCCACCGGCCCCGCCGGTGCTCGAACCGGCTGGTCTCGTGCAGCACGTGCTCGCCGCGGCCGTCCCCGTGACGGGCCCGGAACTCCACCACCCCGGTGTCGTCGTCGGGGCCGCCGGCCTCGGTGCGGACCACCTCGAGCCCGAGCCAGCTGGTCGAGGGGTCGACGGCGACGTCGTCGGGGCGGGTGCGCGGGTGCCAGGTGCGGAACAGGTGGTCCGCGTCGCCGACCGCGAACGCCGTGTAGCGCGAGCGCATCAGCGCCTCCGCCGTGGCCGCCGGTGCGCCGTCGAGCAGCGGACCGCAGCAGGCGGCGTACGTCGACCCGGACCCGCACGGGCACGGCTCGGCGGGGTGCACGTGGTCAGGCCCGCACGCTCACGCCGGCGAGCACGGCCGGGCCGCCGCCGGGCCACCGGCCGGTCAGCGTGTGCTCGGCGGCCACGTCGGCGCCGACCACCCGGACGACGACCAGCTCGACGCCGCCGGCGTGCACCACGGTGGTGGCGCCGTCGTCGCCGCACGTCACGGCCGTCACCTCGGGCACCGGGGTGCCGGGGGAGCCGCTGCCCGTGACGGTGACCGACTGCGACAGCGTCGCGCCGCCCGCGTCGGGCGCCATCACGAGGTCGGCCTGGGTGCCGCCGGTCAGCACGGTCGCCGCCAGGGTGGTGGCGTGGACCGGGTCGGCGCAGCCGTCGTAGACCCAGCGGGTGCCGAGGACCGAGTGCTCCATGACGCCGACGAGGTGCTCCTCGGCGCCGTCGAGCGGGGCGCCGCGGTAGGTCAGCGGCACGTGCAGCAGCACCCCGTCGCCGGTGCGCAGCAGGAACGACTCGACGCCGACCTCGCCGGCCGGGTCGTCGAAGCGGTAGGTGCCGACCTTCTCCGGCGCGGCCGGAGCGACCGGACCAGGGGCGGGTCGGCAGCCAGCCGGCGAGCAGCTCGAGCTTGTCGGGCGTCAGCGTGGCTTCGTGGATCAGGGCCATGCCGCCGACTGTAGAGGCCGCCACCGACCCCGTCGTCTGCCAGGATCGAGGGGAGCGGGAGGGGCATCGACATGGCACTGGAGCAGGGAGCGGTGGCGGTGGTCACGGGCGGTGCCCGCGGCATCGGGCTGGCGGTGGCCAAGGCGCTGCTGACCGAAGGCGTCCAGGTCGCCTGCCTGGACCGCCCGGGGGCGGACACCGAGGCGCTGCGCACCGCTGCGTCCCGGCAGGGCGTCGACGTCCTCACGCTGGAGGCCGACGTGCGCGACCAGACCGAGGTCCGCGACGCCGTCGACAGCGCACGCGAGCTCGGTCCGGTGCGCTACGCCGTCAACTGCGCGGGCGTCGACGGGCTGCGGCCCTCCGACCAGGTCACCGCCGAGGACTGGAGGCGGGTCGTCGACGTCGACCTCGACGGCGTCTTCTTCTCCTGCCAGGCCGAGCACGAGGCGATGCGGGAGGACGGCGGCTCCATCGTCAACATCGCCTCGATCTCCGGGCACATCGTCAACCGCGGCGTCGACCCGCACGTGGCGTACGGCGCCGCCAAGGCCGGTGTCATCCACCTGACGAAGGGTCTCGCCGTCGAGTGGGCGGCCGAGGGCGTGCGGGTGAACTCGGTCAGCCCCGGCTACGTCCGCACCGAGATGACCGCCCACAACCCACCCGCGACGCTCGCCGCGTTCGCGCGGCAGACACCGCTGGGCCGGCTCGCGGAGGTGCACGAGATCGCGGCGCCCGTGCTGTTCCTGCTGGGGCCGGGGGCCGACTTCGTCACCGCGACCGACCTCCGGGTCGACGGCGGCTTCACCGCCTGGTGACGCGTCCGGGGCCCTGCTCGACGGGGTGTACGAGGCCTGGGAGCACCGCCCGGCCGACCGCGAGCTCGACGACCTGCGGTGGCTGGCGGGTGTGGCCGGTGACACGCTCAGCCACTCCGGGGGCAACGGCTGGAGCGCACCGCCGGGGCGGCCGGGCCCGGCTAGGGTCGCCTCGTGCCGAGCGCCAGCGACGACCTCGTGGCCACCCTGCGTGCCGCCGGGTGCGTGTTCGCGGAGGAGGAGGCGGCGCTGCTGATCGAGGCCGCCGAGCCGCCCGACCGGCTCGCCGAGATGGTGGCGCGCCGGGTCGCCGGCGAGCCGCTGGAGCAGGTGGTCGGCTGGGCGGAGTTCTGCGGGCTGCGGGTGCGTCGTCGAGCCCGGCGTCTTCGTGCCGCGCCGCCGCACCGAGGCGATGGCCCGTGAGGCGGTGGCGCTGGCCCGCGACGCCGCGCGGCACGGCCGGCCGGTGGTCGTCGACCTGTGCTGCGGCGCGGGGGCGCTGGCCGTTGCGGTGGCCGCCGCGGTCGACGACGTCGAGCTGTACGCCGCGGACGTCGAGCCGGTCGCCGTACGCTGCGCGCGGCGGAACCTCGCCGGCCGCGCCGAGGTGCTCGAGGGCGACCTGGACGCGCCGCTGCCGGCCCGGCTCCGCGGCCGGGTCGACGTGCTCGTCGCGAACGTGCCCTACGTCCCCACCGACGAGATCGACCTGCTGCCCGCCGAGGCGCGGCTGCACGAGCCCCGGGTCACGCTGGACGGGGGAGCGGACGGCCTGCGGGTGCTGGCCCGCGTCGCCGCCGCGGCCCCGGGCTGGCTCGCGCCCGGCGGCACCGTGCTCTGCGAGACCAGCGAGCGGCAGGCGGACGCCGCGCTGGCCGAGCTGGCCGCGGCCGGGCTGTCCGGCCGGGTGGTGCACGACGAGGACCTCGGGGCGACCGTGGTGCTCGGCACCCGCTGAGACGGGTCAGTCGTCGGCGCCGCGTGCGGTCAGCGCCTCGCCGAGGGCGTCCGCGTGGCGCAGCGACCGCACCAGCAGCGGTACGGCGAACGCGCGGGGGCTCGCGCCCAGGCCGCGGGCGCGCTGCGCGTCCCGCACCTCCTCGGCCAGCCCGATCACGACGGGCACGCAGCGGATGCCGAGCGCGATCACCAGGCCGATGCGCTCGGGGTCGACGCGGAGCACCCGCAGCGGCCGGCAGCCGGCCACCACCGCGTCGACGAGGTCGGTGGTGCGGGTGGTCAGCGTCACCAGGGCGGCGAGCAGCACCAGCACCGCGAGCGTGCCGACGACGACGAACGCGCGCTCCCAGCCGTTCACGAGCACGTGGAACGCCGGCGGTGAACAGGCCGATCCACAGCAGCGGCCGCAGCTGCCGGCCGACCGTGGTCATCGGCAGCCCGGCGGCGCCGTAGGCCACCAGCACGACCCCGAGCGCGACCAGCACCTGCCAGGGGGAGCGCAGCAGCACGGAGGCGACGCCGGCGACCAGCAGCAGCACCAGCTTGAGCCCGGCCGGCGCGCGGTGCAGCGGGGACGTGCCGGGGACGTAGAGCCCGAGCGGGTTCACGCCATCAGCTTCCGGTAGTGCGCCACCGCGGTCGCCGGCACGTCGTCGCACACCAGCCGGCCCTCGTCGAAGACCAGCACCCGGTCGAACCCGGCGAGCAGGTCGAGGTGGTGGGTGACCAGCAGCACCTGCTGCGCCAGCCCGGCGACCACCCCCGAGACCAGCTGCGCGTTGCGCAGGTCCAGCAGCGTCGTCGGCTCGTCCATCACCAGCACGTCGGGCTCGGTGACCAGCACCGACGCCAGCGCCAGCATCTGCTTCTGCCCACCCGAGAGCAGGTGCGCCGGGTGGTCCGCGTGGCCGGCGAGGCCGTAGGCCTGCAGCGCCGCGTCGACGCGCTCGCGTGCCTCCGGCTTCGACAGTCCCCGCCGCCGCAGCCCGAACGCGACGTCCTCGGCGACCGTCGGCATCACGATCTGCGCGTCGGGGTCGGTGAAGCAGAAGCCGACCCGCCGGCGGACCTCGCGGCCCTCCCGCCGGGGGTCGAGGCCGTCGACGGTCACCGACCCCTCGCTGGGGATCACCAGCCCGTTGACCATCCGCACGAACGTCGACTTCCCCGACCCGTTGGCGCCGACGATGCCGACCCGCTGCTCCGTGAGGCGTACGTCGACCCGCTCGAGCACCGTGCGGGCGCCGTACACGTGGCTGACGGCAGCGGGCCTCGATCACGGGCATCGCTCGACCACCACCGCGACCCCCTGGCCGCCGCCGACGGCGATCGCCGCCAGGCCGTAGCGCCCGCGCCCCGCCCGCACCAGCTGCGAGAAGAGCCGGACGACGAGCACCGCGCCCGACGCGCCCCAGGGGTGCCCGAGCGCCAGCGCCCCGCCCTCCACGCAGACCCGGTCCGGGTCCAGCGCCAGCGCGTCGCAGCAGGCCAGCACCTGCCCCGCGAACGCCTCGTTGAGCTCGATCGCGTCGAGGTCGTCCAGCCCGATGCCGGCGGCGGCGAGCGCCTGCTCGACGGCCGGCACCAGGCCGAGGCCGGGGAGCGCGGGGTCGACCCCGGCGGTGGCCGTGGCGAGCACCCGCAGTCCGGGCACGTCGAGGCGGCGGTGGGTCGCGGCGTCGACGAGCACGACGGCGGCGGCACCGTCGTTGACGCCGCACGCGTTGCCGGCGGTGACGGTCCCGCCCTCGTCGGCGGGGCGGAACGCCGGCCGCAGCCGGGCCAGCCGCGCCGGGGTGAGGCCGGCACGGGGCCGCTCGTCGCGGGTCACGCCGGTCGTCGCGACGACCTCGGCGTCGAACCCGCCGGCGTCGCGGGTGGCGGCCGCCAGTGCGTGCGACCGGGCGGCGTAGGCGTCCTGGCGCTCCCGGGACACGCCGGCCTTCTCGGCCAGCAGGTCGGCGGCGAGCCCCATGTCGGGGTCGCCGAGGTGCTCCGGCGCGAACGGCGCGCGGTCGTAGCGGCGCGGCGGGTCCCCGGGCCAGAACCGCAGCGGCGCCGTGGACGCCGACTCCACCCCGCCGGCCAGCACCACGCCCGGGGCGGCGTGCAGCATCGCGGCCGCCACGTCGAGCGCAGCCAGCCCGGAGCCGCACTGCCGGTCGACGGTGAGGGCGGGGACGTCGACGGGCAGCCCGGCGGTGAGCGAGGCGACCCGGGCCACGTCTCCGCCGGGGCCCGTGCAGTTGCCGAGCACCACGTCGCGGGGCGGGCCGGGCGCGAGCCGGGCCAGCTCGGCGAGCACCGGCGCGGCCAGGTCCGCGGCCGTCACCGAGGACAGCGTCCCGCCCGCCGTCCCGATCGGCGTGCGGAGCGCCGCGACGACGACGGGTGCCTCGGTGCTGCTCACGCGGTGAACGCTAGACCAGCCGCCGGGAGCGGCCGTCGTCGCCGGAGACCAGTGAGACCACCCCGGCGCGGTCGACCTTCCCGGCGGGCGTCACCGGCAGCGCCGGCAGCCGGAACCACAGCCGCGGTCGGCGGGCCCCGTCGAGCCGCTCGCGGGCGGCCGCCCGCACCTGGGGGAGGTCGTCGGCGTCGGTGAGGACGGCGCCGAGCACCTGTCCCGAGCGCGGGGTGCGGGACCGCGACCACGACCACCTCGCCGGTGGCGGCCGCGCGGAGCACGACCTCGACGTCGGCCGGCTCGACGGTGGCACCGCCGACCGTCACGGCGTCGGACCGGCCCGAGACGAGCAGCCGGCCGTCCGAGAGCACCCCGCGGTCACCGACGGTGGCGAAGCCGTCCGGGTCGGTGCGCAGCGGGCCGGGCGGGCCGTCGTACCCGAGGCAGAGGTACGGCGTGCGGACCCAGACCTCGCCGTCGCGCACCACCACGTCGACGCCCGGGAACGGCGTCGAGGTCGTCGGCGTGCGCGCCCCACGCGACGAACGACAGCTCCGCGGCGCCGTAGTAGTGGTGCACCACCAGCCCCGCCGCCACCGCCCGGTCGTGCAGCCCGCGCGACAGCCGGTCGCCGGCGACGACGACGGTGAGGCCGGCGGGGGCGTCGCCGTCGAGCAGCGCGGCCAGCGCCGCGGGTGTCAGCACGGCGTGGCTGGCCTCCGCCGGCGTGGCGACCAGGGGAACGCCCAGCGTCGTCGCGTGCACCGCCGCGAACAGGTTCATCGTCGAGCCCAGCGGACCCGGCAGCCACAGCCGCGACGAGCCGTCGAGGCCGGAGAGCCGCGCCACCGTGGGGAAGGAGCCGACCCACGACGCCGTCGTCCGCACCACCGACCGTGGACCCGCTGCGGTGCCGGAGGTCGCGAGGGCGACGGGGACGCCGTCGCGGTGGGCGCCGAGGAACGCCGCCACCGGGTCGGTCGCCGCGGTGACCGGACGCGGCCGGTCAGACAGCTGTCGGCTCCGCGGTGCGGGGACGGCCGAGCAGCCCGGGGTACGCCGCGTGCACGCCGCGCGCCACGACCGCGGCCAGCACCGCCTTCACCAGGTCGCCCGGGATGAACACCCAGCTCGCGACCGTCGCGGCCTGCACCGACATCCCGGTGACCAGGGCCAGGCCGGCGATGCCGCAGGCGTAGAGCACCACGATGCCGCCGAGCACGTTGGCGGCGATCCCCCACGCGAGGTGGTACGTCGGTCCGCCGCGCTCGGTCAGCCACCCCACGACGTACGCCGCGACGGGCCAGCCGAGCAGGAAGCCGACCGACGGGCCGGCGAAGACCCCGAGTCCGCCGCGCGGGCCGGCGAGCAGCGGCAGGCCGACGGCGACCAGCACCAGGAGCAGTGCCAGCGAGAGGAAGCCGCGGCGGGCGCCGAGGATCGCGCCGGCGAGCATCACGCCCAGCGACTGCGCGGTGATCGGCACCGAGAACCCCGGCGGCAGGAACACCGGGACCAGGCCCAGCGCCGCGACCACGCCCGTGAACGTGGCGACCAGGGCGAGGTCGCGCGACGACGACCGGCGGCGGGACATGCAGCGGAGTCTAGAGGCCCGGCCGGGACCGGTCCGGGGCGCCGTCGCGGATTCTGCCCTGCCGCGGTCGGCCGTCTAGGATGATCACATGCTCTGCGCCGTCGACTGAAGTCCGGACTGTGCCCTGTCCGTGTCCGCTCCAGCTCGTCGAGGTCTCGCTCTTCCATGATCACCGCACACCGTCTCGAGGTCCGTGCCGGCGCACGCCTGCTGATGGAGGACGTCTCCTTCCGGGTCGCCGCCGGCGACAAGATCGGGCTCGTCGGCCGCAACGGCGCCGGCAAGACCACGCTCACCAAGATCCTGGCCGGTGACGCGCTGCCCGCGTCCGGCTCTGTCCAGCACGGCGACAGCGTCGGGTACCTGCCGCAGGACCCCCGCACGGGCGACCCCGAGGTGCTCGCGCTGCACCGCATCCTGTCCGCACGCGGGCTCGACGAGGTGGTGCGCCGGCTGCGCGAGGCCGAGGACGAGATGGGCTCCGACGACCCGACGGTCCGCGACCGCGGCATGCGGCGCTACGAGAAGGCCGACGCCGCGCTGCACGCCGGCGGCGGCTACTCCGCCGAGGCCGAGGCCCGGCAGATCGCGTCCAGCCTGAAGATCGAGGACCGGATCCTCGCGCAGCCGCTGCGCACGCTGTCCGGCGGTCAGCGGCGTCGCGTCGAGCTGGCCCGGATCCTGTTCTCCGGCGCGGACACGCTGCTGCTCGACGAGCCCACGAACCACCTCGACGCCGACTCGATCAGCTGGCTGCGCGACTTCCTGGTCGCCTTCAAGGGCGGGCTGATCGTGATCAGCCACGACGTCGGGCTGCTCGAGGCGTGCGTGAACAAGGTGTTCCACCTCGACGCCAACCGCGCCGAGGTCGACATCTACAACGTCGGCTGGACGACGTACCTGGCGCAGCGCGAGACCGACGAGAAGCGACGCCGCCGCGAGCGGATGAACGCGGAGAACAAGGCGAAGACGCTCACCGACCAGGCCAACAAGATGCGGGCCAAGGCGACCAAGGCACAGGCCGCGCAGTCGATGCTGAAGCGGGCCGAGCGGCTCATGGAGGGCATCGAGTCCGAGCGCCGCAGCGACCGGGTCGCGAAGATCAAGTTCCCCGCCCCGGCGCCGTGCGGGCGGACCCCGCTGACCGCGGCGGAGCTCTCGAAGTCCTATGGCTCGCTCGAGGTGTTCACCGACGTCGACCTGGCGATCGACAAGGGCAGCCGGGTGGTGATCCTGGGGCTGAACGGCGCCGGCAAGACCACGCTGCTGCGGATCCTCGGCGGCATCGACGCGCCGGACACCGGTGCGGTGCAGCCGGGGCACGGCCTCAAGCTCGGGTACTACGCCCAGGAGCACGAGACCCTCGACACCAGCCTGTCGGTGCTCGACAACATGCGGCACGCCGCGCCGCAGCTCACCGACACCGAGGCGCGCAGCGTGCTCGGCTCGTTCCTGTTCAGCGGCGACGACGCGGCCAAGCCGGCGTCGGTGCTCTCCGGCGGCGAGAAGACCCGGCTGGCGCTCGCGATCCTGGTGGTCTCCAGCGCGAACGTGCTGCTGCTCGACGAGCCCACGAACAACCTCGACCCGGCCTCCCGCGAGGAGGTGCTCGGCGCGATCCGCACCTACCAGGGCGCGATCATCCTGGTGACCCACGACGAGGGTGCCGTCGCGGCGCTGGAGCCCGACCGGGTGCTGATCCTGCCCGACGGCGTCGAGGACCTCTGGAACGCCGACTACGCCGACCTCGTCTCGCTCGCCTGACGCCTCGCCTGACACCTTGCCTGACGCAGGGCTGTCGGAGCCGGGCACTAGGCTGCGCCGTATGACGACCGGAACGGTGGAGCAGGACGTGCTCGCGGCGGGTGGCCTCGACTTCGAGGAGAACGGCCTGGTCGCCACGATCACGCTGAACCGGCCCGAGACCAGGAACTCGCAGACCCCGGCGACGTGGCACGCGCTGCGGATCATCGGGTCGTCGCTGAGCCCCGACGTCCGCGTCGTGCTGGTCCGCGGCGCGGGCGACACGTTCTCCTCCGGGCTCGACCGGCGGATGCTGACGCCCGACGGGGTCGACGGCGAGCACGGCGTGATGCGGATGCTCGACATGCCCGACCCCGAGATGGCCGAGAGCATCGCGACCTGGCAGGAGGGCTTCACCTGGCTGCGCCGTCCCGACATCGTCACCGTCGCGGTGGTGCGCGGCGCGGCCGTCGGCGCGGGCTTCCAGCTGGCGCTCGCCTGCGACCTGCGGGTGCTGGCCGAGGACGCCCGGTTCTCCATGCGCGAGCCGATGCTGGGGCTGGTCCCGGACCTGACGGGAACAAAACCGCTCGTCGACCTTGTTGGCTACTCACGCGCCCTGGAGATCTGCGCCACCACCCGGTGGGTGTCGGCCGACGAGGCGCGCGAGATCGGGCTGGCGACGGCCGTCGTGCCCGCCCACGAGCTGGACGACACGGTCGCCGACCTGGTCGGGGCGCTGACCTCGCCGATCTACGGCGCGGTCACCGCGACGAAGGCGCTGCTGCAGAGCGCCGGCGAGGTCGACCTGGACACCCAGCGGCTGGCCGAGCGCGAGGCACAGGTTCGACGGTTCCGCGATCTCGCCTCCCTCATGGGGGAGTGAGCGCACAGACAGGGAGGTGAGCAGATGTCGATGAGCTCCGGCATGGGACCGGTGTGGCGTCACATGCGCACCGACCGCAGCATCGGCGACCAGAAGCTCGCCCGCGACACGGTCCGCCGCGTCGTCGGCTTCGCGCGGCCGCACCGGCGGCCGATCGGGTTCTTCCTCGTCCTCACCGTCATCGACGCCGCGCTCGTCGTGGTCACCCCGCTGATCGTCAAGCACATCGTCGACGACGGCATCCTCAAGCAGAACACCGCTCTCGTGGTGACGTTCGCGCTGATCGCGGCCGCAGTCGCCGTGGTCGACGCCGCGCTGGCGCTCGGCATGGGGTGGCTCTCCTCCCGCATCGGGGAAGGGCTGATCTACGACCTGCGCACCAGCGTCTTCGCGCACGTGCAGCGGATGTCGCTGGCGTTCTTCACCCGCACCCAGACCGGTGCGCTGGTCTCCCGGCTCAACAACGACGTGATCGGCGCCCAGCGGGCGTTCACCTCGACGCTCTCGTCGACGGTCTCGAACATGATCAGCGTCGTCATGGTCGGGGTGGTCATGCTCGCGCTCAGCTGGCAGGTGACCGTGCTGTGCCTGGCGATGTTCCCGATCCTGTTCGTGGCCTCGCGCTGGGTCGGCAAGAAGCTCGCCGGCCTCACCCGCGAGCAGATGCAGGGGAACGCCGACCTCGGCAACTCCATGACGGAGCGGTTCAACGTCGGCGGCGCGATGCTGCTCAAGCTCTTCGGCCGCCGCGACGAGGAGGACCAGGACTTCGCCGAGAAGGCCGGGCTGGTCCGCGACCTCGGCATCCGCATCGCCGTCATCACCCGGGTGTTCGGCGCGACGCTGATGCTGATCCCGGCACTGGCCACCGCGCTCGTCTACGGCGTCGGCGGCGTCCTCGCCATCAACCAGACACTGACCGTCGGCACGCTGCTGGCGCTCGCCACCCTGCTGCTGCGTCTGCTCGGCCCGATGCAGGGGCTCTCCAACGTCCGCATCGACGTGATGACCGCGCTGGTCAGCTTCGAGCGGGTCTTCGAGGTGCTCGACCTGCCCTCGATGATCCACGAGGACCCCGACGCCGTGCGGCTCCCGCCGACCGCCGGCCGGGTCGAGTTCGACCACGTCGCGTTCCGCTACCCGCGCGCCGACGAGGTGTCGCTGGCCAGCCTCGAGACGGTGGCCCGGCTCGAGTCGCGCGACAACGGCATGGTGCTGCAGGACATCTCGTTCACCGCGCAGCCCGGTCAGATGGTCGCGCTCGTCGGACCGTCCGGCGCCGGCAAGACCACGATCACGCACCTCGTGGCCCGGCTCTACGACGTCACGTCCGGCGCCGTGCGCGTGGACGGCAGCGACGTGCGCGACGTGACCCTGCAGTCCCTGGAGGACGCGGTCGGCTACGTCACGCAGGACGCCCACATGTTCCACGACACCATCCGGGCGAACCTCCGCTACGCCCGCCCCAGTGCCGACGACGAGCAGATCTGGAACGCCCTCGAGGCCGCCCAGATCGGCACCCTCGTGCGGACCCTGCCCGACGGGCTCGACACCGTCGTCGGCGACCGCGGCTACCGGCTGTCCGGCGGCGAGCGGCAGCGGCTGGCGATCGCCCGGCTGCTGCTCAAGGCGCCGTCGATCGTGGTGCTCGACGAGGCCACCGCCCACCTGGACTCGGAGTCGGAGGTCGCGGTGCAGCGCGCGCTCGACCAGGCGCTGGAGGGCCGCACCTCGCTGGTCATCGCGCACCGGCTGTCGACGGTCCGCAACGCCGACCTGATCCTCGTCGTCGACGACGGCCGGGTCGTGCAGTCCGGCAGCCACGCCGCGCTGCTGGCCGAGGGCGGGCTCTACGCCTCGCTCTACGAGACCCAGTTCGCGGTCCGCTCCGCCTGACGGCTCCAGCCCGGCGCGAGCCGTGGCTAGGGTGACGCCATGGATCTCGGACTCACCGACCGCGTGTACATCGTCACCGGAGGCACCGGCGGCCTCGGGCGCGCCACCGCCGAGGCGCTGGTCGCCGACGGCGCCCGGGTGGTCGTCTCCGGGCGGCACCAGGAGACCGTCGACGCCGCGGTCGCCGAGCTCGGCGCGGACCGGGCGACCGGCGTGGTCGCCGACAACGCCGACGCCGGCACGCCGGCCCGGCTGGTCGAGGCCGCCCGCACGGCGTACGGCCGTCTCGACGGGGCGCTGCTGTCCGTCGGCGGACCCGCGGCCGGCACCGTGATGCAGACGACCGACGAGCAGTGGTCGGCCGCGATGGAGTCTGTGCTGCTCGGCGGGGTGCGGCTCGGCCGGCAGATCGGCGGCGAGCTGGGGGAGGGCGGCTCGATCGCCTACGTGCTCTCCACGTCGGTGAAGGCGCCCGTCACCGGGCTCGCGATCTCCAACGGCCTGCGGCCGGGGCTGGCGATGGTGGCCAAGGACCTCGCCGACGAGCTCGGACCACGCGGCGTCCGGGTCAACGGGCTGCTGCCGGGCCGGGTCGAGACCGACCGGGTGCGGTGGCTCGACGAGCAGACCGGCGACGCCGCCGCGAACAAGGAGCGGGTCTCGGCGGTCATCCCGCTGCGGCGCTACGGGCGGCCCGAGGAGTTCGGCCGCGCGGCGGCGTTCCTGCTCTCACCCGCTGCGAGCTTCGTCAGCGGCACGATGCTCCCGGTCGACGGCGGGATGACCCGCGCCCTGTGAGGGGTCCGGACGCGGGGCCGTCGCGCCGGCGCGCAGCTTCTTGCGCTCGTCGTAGGCGAGGTAGAAGAACCCGAACACCGCGAGCAGCCCGAAGAACCACCACTGCAGCCCGTAGAAGAAGTGCGGGCCGTTGCCGAGGTCCGGCTGCTCGGCCGGCACCAGGGCGGTCCGTGGCGCCGGCGTCTCCCGCTCGGCGTCCACGAAGCCGCCGTACACCTGCAGACCGGTGCTGCGGGCGATCTCCCGGCTCGAGATGGCGCGGGCCGACCCGTCGGTCACGCTGACCGCGTCGCCGGTCGCGTCCGCCCGGACGTAGCCCACGACGGTCACCTCGCCGGCCGGCGGCGCAGGGGCGTCGACCTTGTCGGCGCCGACGTTGCCGGTCTTCAGCCAGCCCCGGTCGACCAGCAGCGACGGTCCCGCGTCGGTGCGCAGCGGCGTGACGATGTCGACCCCCGACGCGCCGTCGCGGGTCTGGTAGCGGATCACCGTGGACTTGTCGGCGAGGTACGTCCCGGTCGCCGTGACCCGTCGCCACTCGTCGCGCGGGCCGGCGGCGCGACCCGGGGTGAGCACGTCGCCGACCGGCGCCGGGTCGGCCCGGAGGTTGGACTTGGTCTGCGCGTTCGTGGTCTCGCGGTCCTGCAGCCGGTGGAACTGCCACTGGCCCAGCAGGTAGCAGCCGTAGGCCAGCACCACCACGACCAGGGCGAACAGCACCCAGCGTCGACTGACCATGAACCTCACGGCCCGACCCTAGCCTGGGGGTCTTACCCACCCGCGCCCTAGACTGGTGTGATGAGCACCGCACCCCTGCTCGACACGTTCGGGCGAGTCGCGACCGACCTCCGGGTGTCGCTGACCGACCGCTGCAACCTGCGCTGCTCCTACTGCATGCCGGCGGAGGGCCTCGACTGGCTGCCGACCCCGGAGGTGCTCACCGACGACGAGGTGGTGCGCCTCATCACGGTCGCGGTGGAGCGGCTCGGGGTGCGCGAGGTCCGCTTCACCGGCGGTGAGCCGCTGCTGCGCCGTGGCCTGCCCGACATCATCCGTCGTACGACGGCGCTCGCGCCGCGGCCGGAGACCTCGATCACCACCAACGCGCTCGGCCTGACCCGCACGGCGCGCGCCCTCGCCGAGGCCGGCCTGGACCGGGTCAACGTCAGCCTCGACACCGTGCGGCGAGAGGACTTCCTCACGATCACCCGGCGGGACCGGCTCCACGACGTCGTCGCGGGGCTCGAGGCCGCCTCGGACGCCGGGCTCGGGCCGGTCAAGGTCAACGCCGTCCTGCTGCGCGGCGTGAACGACGCCCAGGCGCCGGAGCTGCTGCGCTGGTGCCTGGAGCGGGGCTACCAGCTGCGGTTCATCGAGCAGATGCCGCTCGACGCCCAGCACGGCTGGAGCCGCGACGGGATGATCACCGCCGACGAGATCTTCGAGTCGCTGCGGACCGAGTTCACGCTCGAACCGGCCGAGGAGCCGCGGGGGAGCGCCCCCGCCGAGCTGTTCTCGGTCGACGGCGGCCCGGGCACGGTCGGGGTCATCGCGTCCGTGACGCGGCCGTTCTGCGGCGACTGCGACCGGGTGCGGCTCACCGCCGACGGCCAGGTCCGCAACTGCCTGTTCGCCCGCGAGGAGAGCGACCTGCGTGCGGCGCTGCGCGGCGGCGCGGGGGACGCCGAGATCGCCGAGCGGTGGCAGGCCGCGATGATGACCAAGCGACCCGGCCACGGCATCGACGACACGTCGTTCCTGCAGCCGGTGCGACCGATGTCGGCGATCGGCGGCTGACCCGGACCGCGGCTGCCACAATGGAGCCATGCGCCTGTTTGCAGCGATCGTGCCTCCCCGCGAGGTGCTGGACGAGGTTCGCCGGGTCGTGCAGTCCGTGAACGAACCGCTCCCCGCCGCGCCCCAGGGCCGCGGCGGGCTGATGCGGCGGCTGTCGAGCCGCGGCTCGCACGGCGGCGCGCACGCCGCCGGCCGGGACGTCGCCACCAAGCCGCAGCCGGCCACCGCCGAGACCACCCACGAGCTCGCCGCGATCGAGCCGCCCAAGATGTACCTCCCGCTGACCGGCTTCGGCAACGTGACGCTGGGCGACTCGGTGAAGCTGCTCGGCGTGCTGCGGACCGAGGCCGCGACCTGGCCCCGCCCCACCCTGACCTTCGCCGGCGGTGCGGCCCTGGAGTTCCCCGGCGACGAGTCGGTGTGGGTGAAGATCGACGGCGACGTCGAGGGCCTGAAGACCATCGGCCGCGGGGTGCCGCAGGTCGTCAAGCGGGTCGGCTACTTCGTCGACCGCCGGCAGTTCCGGCCCTGGCTGCCGGTCGGCACCATCACCGACGCCACGACGGCTCCCTACCTCGAGCGGCTGGTCGCCGCGCTCGACGAGTTCCGCGGCGAGTGGTGGACGGTCGAGGCCGTCTCGGTGATGAAGTGGCTCCCGGACGCGGGCCGCGACGAGTTCGAGGAGATGGAGCGCCTGCCGCTGGCCTGAGGGCCGGCCGCACGCCCCTTCTCCGGCGGTGACGCCGCCGGTCACCCGACCGGCAGGTCCGGCTCCAGGTCGGCCGCCACCACGGCGCGGTTCTTCTCGAGGGCGTCCAGCAGCTGCTCCAGCGGCATCGGCCGGTGCATCAGGTAGCCCTGGGCGTACGGCGCGTGCACGTGCTCGCGCAGGTGCTCGAGCTGGCTGGTGCGCTCGATGCCCTCGACGACCACGTCGAGGCCCAGCGCCTGGCCCATCATCGTGATCGAGCAGAGCAGCGCGCAGGAACGCTCGTCGCGGTCGATGCCCTCCGAGAACGACAGGTCGGTCTTGATGATCTGCACCGGCATGTCCTGCAGGTAGCCGATCGAGGAGAAGCCGATGCCGAAGTCGTCGATCGCGAACGGCACGCCACGGGCGGCGAGCGTCTTCATCGCCTCCAGCGACGCGGGGTCGCTGCCGACGCCGTCCCGCTCGGTGATCTCCAGGATCAGCCCGGCGCCGTCCATCGTGGTCAGCGCCCGCTCGATCTTGGTGACGAAGTCGGGCTCGCGCAGCTGCTTGGCGGAGATGTTGACGCTGACGTTCATGTCGCCGCCCGCGGCCCGCATGATCGCCTGCGCGTCGCGCGCCGCCTTGTCCAGCACGACGTCGCCCAGCGCCACCACGAGGCCGGTCTCCTCCGCCACGCGGATGAACACGTCCGGGGGCACGTCGACGCCGTTGGACTTCCACCGGGCCAGCGCCTCGACGCCGGTGATCCGGCCGGTGGAGGCCCGGACCACGGGCTGGTAGACGAGGTTGAGGTCACCCGCGGCGACCGACGACCGCAGCGACTCGACGAGCTCGAGGCGCTGCAGCCGGGAGCGGCCGATGGCGCGTTCGTACTCCACCCACTGGTTCTTGCCGCGCGACTTGGCCTCGTACATCGCGAGGTCGGCGTTGCGGAGCATGCTCTCGGCGGTCTCGCTGCTGTCGCCGAAGGCGACGCCGATGCTGGCCGACAGGGCCAGGTGGTGGCCGGCGACGTGCGCGCCGCGGGAGAGCGCGGCGAGGATCCGCTCGCAGGCCGAGCTGACCTCGGGCGGGTGGACGTCCTCCAGCAGCAGCGCGAACTCGTCGCCACCCAGCCGGGCGACCGTGTCGCTCTGCCGCACGCAGCTGCTCAGCCGCTGCGCGACGTCGATCAGCACGGCGTCGCCGGCGGCGTGGCCGAACCGGTCGTTGACCGGCTTGAAGCCGTCGAGGTCGACGAAGAGCAGCGAGATGCGGGTGCTGCGGCGGCGCGACATCTGCAGCGCGTGCTCGACGCGGTCGAGGAGCAGCCCGCGGTTCGGCAGGTTGGTGAGCAGGTCGTGGCGGGCCAGGTGGGTCATGTCCTCGGTCAGCCGGAGCCGCGCGAAGGCGTCGGAGGAGACCGCCACCATCGCCTCGAGGGCCTGCTGGTCGGCGGTGGTGGTCGACCGGGCGCGGTGCCGGGCCGGTGCCACGATCCAGCGGTCCCGCTGCCCGTCGCGGAGCTGGGCGCCCACCTCGTGGGCCCCCGGCGGCGTCGCGCGGACCTCGATCTGCCGGATCCGCAGCAGCCGCTGCGCGTCGTCGACGAGCGCGTCGACGACCTGCCGGGTGTCCGACAGGGTCTGGGCGCGGACGGCGGCGTCGAAGAGCACCGCGAGGCGGCGGGCGTTCTCGCCGCCGCGGGTCACCGAGCGGGTGGCCACCAGCAGGGTCGCCAGGGGCACGCCGAGCAGGATCAGGGTCCACCAGGGCGTCGCGCTTCTGACCACGGCGCCGAGGTAGCCCAGCAGGTCGAAGGGCACGAAGCACGCGATCGCCACCAGCGTGCCGCGCTGCACCAGGTGGCCGCCGAGCGAGGTGCGCGTCTCCACGGCCACCGACACCGCGGAGAGCACGAAGTCCGCGGCGAAGTACGCCATCGCGGCCACCGCGACGGCGAGCAGCGTGATCGCGTCGGTGATCGCGGCGCCGGCGGGCTGGACCAGGCTGAACGCGAAGGCCGCGAAGCCGCCGCCGAGGACGCCGATGCCGACGTTGAACAGCTTGACCATCGAGCGCTTGTCGGAGGTGATCTGGGTGATCAGCACGCCCAGCGACCAGATGACCAGCGCCTCGTTGGGGCCGAGGGTGCACAGCAGGTACATCAGCACGCTGGAGTCGAAGCCGACCTCGATGCCGCCGTCGCCGCTGTCGAGCACCATCGGGAACTTCGCGATCACCACGATCAGCGGGATGCTCAGCAGCTCCCACCCGGACATGACGACGCCGTTCTGCACCACGTTGATCGTGGCGTAGAAGACCAGGACCAACCCCAGCGTGAACACGCCGAGGTCGAACCAGCTGCTGCGCGACGCGAGCAGCGCAGTCAAGCGTCGAAGCATGGAACCTCCGGGTCCTGGGTCGTGACCTCACCAGTATCAGCCACGCCGGGGCGCCAATTGGGGGTTTTGACCGACCCCGCGGACCCGCTCAGTCCACCGGGGGCGCGGTGGGGTCCAGGGGCTCCACGTCGCGGAGGAAGCCGCGGGCCCGGAGGAAGTCGCCGAGCGTCTCCCGGTGCTCGTCGCAGGCGAGCCAGCTCTTGCGCCGGTCGGGCGTGTGGAGCTTGGGGTTGTTCCACAGCAGCGACCAGGTCGCGTCGGCGCGGCAGCCCCGGGCGGAGCAGGTGAGCGGCATTCCCTCACGGTAGCCACGGGAGTGTCCCCGCCTGTGCTGAGCCCCTGCTCGGGCATGCCGAACGGCGCCGGACAACCACGGGGGAAGCCGTCCGGCGCCGCTCGAGGAGCGAGCCCAGACGGGGGAGGCTGGACTCGCTCGACGAGGATTCTTGCACGCTCGCGAGCCCGAAACCAACACTGTGTCAGATCTGACTAGCGTGGCTCACCGCGTCGGTGGCCGGGTCTCCGAGCCGCTCTCCAGCTCCCGCAGCGACGGGTCGGGGACGAAGTAGTCGGGCCCGCCCGGGTCGGTCGGCGCGTTGGAGTTCGCCACGATGACCGCGATCGTCGGCAGGAAGAACGAGGCCACCAGGAACACCCACATGAACCAGTGGCCGATGCAGACCACCGCCAGCACGAAGCACGCCGTCCGGATCCCCATCGAGATCAGGTAGCGCTTCTGACGAGCCGCGACGTCGTCGTTGTGGCTGCGTTGTGCGGTGGTGATCCGCACCGGTGTCGGCTCCTTGGCCATACCCTCACCGTACGTCGGGAACACCGGCGTGCACAGGTGACCCGGGCCCCGGGTTGCCACCCGTCCGGCCGGGGTCCAGACAGGGTCTCCGGGAAGGCTCGACCGAAGGAGCACAGCGCCATGTCCAACCGTGTCTACCGCGTCACCGAGATCGTCGGGACGTCCCCCGACGGCATCGACCAGGCCATCCGCAACGGCATCGAGCGGGCCTCGCAGACGCTGCGCCACCTCGACTGGTTCGAGATGACCCAGGTCCGCGGCCAGGTCAAGGACGGCACCGTCGAGCACTTCCAGGTCGGTCTGAAGCTCGGTTTCCGGCTCGAGGACGACTGAGCCCGCGAATTCTTCGTACTCCGCAGTAGCCGATAACGTCTCGCGCATGAGCAGATCGGTACTGGTGACCGGCGGCAACCGGGGAATCGGCAAGGCCATCGCGGCGGCGTTCGTCGCCGCGGGCGACCAGGTGGCGGTCACCTACCGCAGCGGCGAGCCACCCGAGGGCGTGCTCGGCGTCAAGTGCGACGTCACCGACCCGGCGTCCGTGGACGCCGCGTTCGCGGAGGTCGAGGCGGCCCACGGGCCGGTCGAGGTGCTCGTCGCCAACGCCGGGATCACCCAGGACACCCTGCTGCTGCGGATGAGCGACGAGGACTGGTCGAGCGTCATCGAGACCAACCTGACCGGGTCGTTCCGGGTCGCCAAGCGGGCCGCCAAGGGCATGCTGCGGCTGCGGCGCGGCCGGCTGATCTTCATCTCCTCGGTCGTCGGGCTGCTCGGCTCGGCCGGCCAGGTCAACTACGCGGCCAGCAAGGCCGGCCTGGTCGGCATGGCCCGCTCGCTGGCCCGCGAGCTCGGCAGCCGGTCGATCACCGCCAACGTGGTGGCGCCGGGCTTCGTGGAGACCGAGATGACCGCGGTGCTCCCCGAGGAGACGCAGGCGAAGTACAAGGAGCAGATCCCGCTGGGCCGCTACGCCACGACCGAGGAGGTCGCGGACGTGGTGGTGTGGCTCGGCTCGGACGCGGCCGGCTACGTCACCGGCGCGGTGATCCCCGTCGACGGCGGCCTCGGCATGGGCCACTGACCGACCCGGGCGATCGAGCGAGACCGGGCGATCGAGCTCGTCGAGATCAATCCGACCTACAACCCAAGGAGCAGCACGGCATGGGCATTCTCGAGGGCAAGCGCATCCTCGTCGCAGGCGTCACGATGGACAGCTCGATCGGCTTCGCGGTGGCGCGGATCGCGCAGCAGCAGGGCGCGACCGTGCTGGTGTCGAACTTCGGCCGGGCGCTCGGCATCACCAAGCGGATCGTCGGTCGGCTCCCGGAGCCCGCCCCGGTGATCGAGCTCGACGTGACCGACCCCGAGCACCTGGAGCGGCTGCCCGACCTGGTCCGCGAGCACGTCGACGGCCTCGACGGCGTGGTGCACTCCATCGCCTTCGGCAACCCGGACACGCTGCTCGGCGGGAAGTTCCTCGACGGCCCCTGGGAGGACGTCGCGCAGGCCGTGCAGGTGTCGGCGTACTCCTTGAAGTCATTGTCGACGGCCTGCCTGCCGCTGATGACCGAGGGCGGCTCGGTGGTCGGGATGACCTTCGACGCCACGGTCGCGTGGCCGGCGTACGACTGGATGGGCGTGGCGAAGGCCGGCCTGGAGTCGACGGCGCGCTACCTCGCGCGGGACCTCGGCCCGAAGGGCGTGCGGGTGAACCTGGTCTCGGCCGGGCCGCTGAAGACGCTCGCCGCGAAGGCGATCCCCGGGTTCGAGGACCTCGAGTCGATGTGGAGCGACCGCTCGCCGCTGGGCTGGGACGAGAAGGACACCGACCCCACCGCCCGAGGCGTCGTGGCGCTGCTGAGCGACTTCTTCCCGGCCACCACCGGCGAGATCGTGCACGTGGACGGCGGCTACCACGCGATGGGCGCCTAGCCGCCCACGGCACGCTTTTGGGGCCTCGTCGGCGCTTCGGTAGCGTGCGGCGAATGACCTCCGCACTCGTCGAGCTCCGGGTCCTCGAGGGACCGAACCTGTACTTCCCCCGGGCCGCCATCAAGCTCACGCTCGACCTCACCGCGCTGATCGACGCGCCGCTCGAGGTGGCGCAGCGGTTCGCGACCCGGATCGGGCTGCGCGGCGCACGGCCGGGGGAGCCGGGCAGCGGCTTCCGGCAGCGGTTCGCGGGCCGGGCGGTCGAGCGGCTGGTGCGCCAGGTCGCGCGGGAGGCGGGCACCACCCGGCTGGGCGTGCGGGTGCGGCCCACCCACGACGTGCACCGGATCGTGGTCGCCTACCCGTGGCGCCACCGGACTCGGGCCCAGGAGCTCGGCCGCGCGGTCGCGTGGGTGCTCGACGAGCTCCCCGGGCCGGACCTGGACGGGCTGGTGTCGCAGGCGGCCGCGACGGTGCGCGACGCCGAGAACGGCCCCGCGCCGACCACGCTGCGACCCAAGGTGCCCGTGGTGGCGGTGACCGGCACCAACGGCAAGACCACCACCTCGCGGATGGTCGCGCACATCGCGCGCACCCACGGCCTGCACGTCGGCTGGTCGAGCACCGACGGCATCTACGTCGACGGCGAGCTGGTCGAGGCCGGCGACTACTCCGGTCCCTCGGGCGCAGGCCGGGTGCTGTCCCACAAGCAGGTGCAGCTCGCGGTCACCGAGACCGCCCGCGGCGGCATCCTGCTCAAGGGCATCGGGGTGGCCTGGAACAACGTCTCGGTCTTCACCAACGTCTCCGCGGACCACTTGGGGCTGCACGGCATCGACACCGTCGACCAGCTCGCCGAGGTCAAGGGCGTGGTCTCGCGGATCACCCGCACCGACGGGTGGGCGGTGCTCAACGGCGACGACCCGCGGGTCTACGCCACCCGCACCGCCGTCCGGGCCCGGCCCTGGGTGTTCTCCCGGGACCCCGAGTCGCCGGCCATCCGCGAGACGCTGAACGCCGGCGGCCGCGCCACCACCGTCATCGACGGCTGGCTCTCGGTGCTGACCCCCGACGCCGACCCCGACCCGCTGGTCGAGGTCGTCGACATCCCGATGACGCTCGCGGGGCTGTCCCGGTTCAACGTCGAGAACGCGCTGGGGGCGGCCTCGGCCGCGCTGGGCGTCGGGCTGCCGCGCGAGGCCGTCGTCGAGGGCCTGCGGTCCTTCCGGCCGGACCCGGCCCACAACCCGGGCCGGATGAACTTCTTCACCCACGACGACGTGAGCGTGGTGGTCGACCTGGCGCACAACGAGGCGGGGCTCGAGGCGCTGCTCGAGATCATGCAGGGCGTACGCCGGCCCGGTGCCCGGCTGCTGCTCGGCCTCGGCGCCGTCGGCGACCGGCAGGACGAGATCGTCGGCAGCCTGGGGGAGATGGGCGCCCGGGACGCGGACGTGGTCGTCGTCGCGCACAAGGCGAAGTACCTCCGCGGCCGCACCCCCGAGGAGCTCGACGACCTGTTCCGGGCCGGTGCCGCGCGGGTGGGGGTCGAGGACGTGCCGTCGTACCCGACGGAGGTCGAGGGGCTGGAGGCGCTGGTGAAGCAGGCCGAGCCCGGCGACGTGGTCGCGCTGATGTGCCACGAGGACCGGCAGGGCGTCTACGACTGGCTGGCCGGCCACGGCTTCACCACCGACACCCCGGAGACGCTGCGCGACAAGGTGCGGGCGGCTCAGGGGACCAGCCCCGCGTGAGCACCGAGGCGGAGGCGCTGCTCGGCACGCTGGCCGCGCAGCGGCGGCACGTGCTCGGCATCCTCGACGGTCTGTCCGACACGGACCTGCTGCGGCCGGTGCTGCCGTCGGGCTGGAGCTGTGCCGGGCTGGTGCACCACCTGGCGCTCGACGTGGAGCGCTTCTGGTTCGTGCAGGTGATGACCGGCGAGGAGACCGGCGACCTCCCGGAGGACGCGTGGCAGGTGCCCGCGTCGACCTCGCCGCAGCAGGTGCTCGCGCTCTACCGCGACGTGACCGCGCGTGCCGACGAGGTCGTGGCCGGCCTGACGATGGACACGCCGCCGGCCTGGTGGCCGGACTTCTTCGGCGACTTCCGGATGGACGACCTGCGGGAGGTGCTGCTCCACGTGATCGTGGAGACCGCCTCCCACGCAGGTCATCTCGACGCGGCCCGCGAGCTGCTCGACGGCCGGCAGTGGATGGTGCTCACCGACTAGCGAGCTCCGGGTAGTACTCCCGGCGGCCGCCCTTGTCGCGGAGCATCCGCAGCTTGCTGGTCGGCTTCTCGATCACCTGGAAGCTCAGCCAGCCGACGGCGACCGAGGCCAGCACCACGACCACCATCGAGACCGGCAGCGAGCCGCCGCTGCGCCCGATCAGGCCGAGGTGCTCGAGCAGCAGCATGATCGGCTCGTGCCACATGTACGTGCTGTAGCTGATCAGCCCGAGCCAGGTCAGGCCGGACCACGACAGCAGCCGTGACCAGGTCTGCCCGGGAGCACCGAGCACGGTGCTGGCGAGCAGCAGGAACCAGCCGACGCCGGCGATGTCGTGGAAGACCACCTGGCCCCAGCTGTCCGGGTGGCTGACGAGGCCGCCGGCCACCACCACGCCGAGCCCGGCGAGCCGTGCGACCGAGGGCCACACGCCGTGCAGCACCGGGCGGCCGTCCCGGGCGGCGACGAGCACCGCGAGGGTCATGCCGGCCGCGAAGGCGCCGAAGCGGGCCTGCGGTCCGAAGTACACGGGCCAGTTGTCGAACGGCACGCGGGCGACGAGGAACGCCACGCTGTTCCACACCGCGGGCAGCACCCACAGCGAGACGGTGCCGGCCAGCAGCAGGCCCACCCGGCGGCGGCGCGAGTCGATGCGTGCGCAGGCGCGGATCGCCAGCGGGGCCAGCAGCACCAGCGAGAGGTAGAACATCACCTCGAGGCTCATCGACCAGGTGGGGCCGATCGTGAAGAAGATCCGCCTCGCGTCGAAGACCTGCAGGAACAGCAGGTGCTCGACGAGGTCCAGCAGGTCGCCGGGCAGCGCCGGGTTGCGGACCGCCCACACCACGGTGATCCCGACCCAGTAGAGCGGCAGGATCCGCACCGCCCGCCGGAACAGGAACTCCCTGGCCGGCAGCGCCGGGGTCCGGTCGATCGCCGCGCGGGCGAACGACAGGGTCAGCAGGTACGCCGACATCACGAACAGCACGTCGACGGTCTCGAACTTCGCGAGGAACGCGGCGACCGGGCTGATCTCGGTGCCGCTGGCCTGCGCGAACTGGAACACGTGGAAGACCACGATGGTCAGCCCGACCAGGCCGCGGTAGCCCTCGAGCTCGCGGGCCCGGCCGCGCCGCGGCGCGCCCTCGGGCGGCTGCGGACCGGTCCGCTCGGACGGCGTCACGTCCTGCGGACGGTCGGTCGGGGCAGTGGTGAGGGTGCTCATGCGTCCACCTCCGAGGGGGTGCGGGTGTCGGCCGGGGTGTCGGGGTCGGTGCGCGGGGTGACGTTCCACTGGGACTCCCCGAGCAGCTCCTTGATCTGCGCGATCCGGGCGACGATGTTCTTCCACTCCGTGTAGACCAGCGACGAGACCAGCAGGTAGGTCCAGAACCACCGGGTGCGCTTCCGGATCTCCGGGACGGCGAGCCGCTTCGCGAACACCGTCTGCGCGGGCCCGACGGCGAGCGTGAACAGCGTCGCGAGCAGGAGCGCCGGCGCCAGCCAGCTGAGCTGGGTGATGCCGCCCTCGCGGTAGGCGGTGTAGCCGAGCACCGGGAACATCTGCAGCGACAGCCACGGGTAGATCTCGCGCCAGCCCAGCAGGAAGCCGAGCCCGGCCTTCTGGCGCACGCTCAGGTGCGGCGAGCGGAACGTCAGCCTCAGGTGCTTGCGGGAGACCTGGAACCAGCCCTGTGCCCAGCGGGCCCGCTGCTTCCACAGCGCGCTGACGGACGTCGGGGCCAGCTCGTAGGAGACCAGTGCCGGGTCGGACGCGATCTTGGACCCGGCGGCGAGCACGCGGAGCGTGGAGTCGATGTCCTCGGTGAGCATCGAGCCGTGCATCCGGGTCTCGGCGAGCAGGCTGGTGCGCCAGTAGCCGTTGGAGCCGCCGAACACGCCGAAGCCGTGGAGCGTGGCCCGTCCGGGGTGGCTGACGGCGTAGATCGACTCGAACTCGACGGCCACCGTCCGCGCGACGAGCGAGGCGTCGCCGTTGCGGATCACGCAGTGGCCCTGCACCACGTCGTACCCGTTGGACAGCCAGCGCCAGGCCCGCGAGAACGCGCCCGGGTCGGGGTGGTGGTCGGCGTCGAACATGCCGACGAACTCACCGGTGACGTGGCTCATCGCGGCGTTGACGTTCTGGGCCTTCGAGGTGCTGTTCTCGACCTTGAGCGGCACGATGCGCGGGTCGGCCTGCGCCATGGCCGCGAGCTCCTGCTCCACGGCCATCGGCTGGGGCGTGTTGTAGGCGACCAGGATCTGCAGCGGCCCGGGGTACTCGACGCGCTGGAAGGCCTCGACGGTGTCGATGATGGTGGCGGCCTCGTTGGGGAGGTAGGCCGCGATGACCGCGCTCGCCCCCGGGTACGGCGCCCCCGGCTGCTCCGGCGGACGCTCGGGGTCGAGCGCGAAGAAGCCCTCGAGCCAGATCGCCGCGGCGGTGACGACCAGCGCGGCCATCACCACCCAGTAGGCGATCCCGGACACGTCCAGGCCGACCCGGCCCAGCGCGACGTACCCGAGGAAGGGCAGCCCGATCCCCACCACGAGCGTGGCCAGGAACTGGGCCGGCAGCCGCAGCCGGTCGGTGAGCGCGGACAGCCACGGCCGGGCGGCGTGCGGGGTCGCGGACTCGAAGGCCGGCGACCACTCGACGGGCAGCAGGTCGAGGTGCTGGGTGGCCGCCCGGGCGGCGACGAGCGCGCGGTCGCGCAGCTCGTGGCCGGTGTCGGCGAGCGTGAAGCGCACCCACCCGGTCACCGGGGTGACGCGGGCGGTGTCCTCGTCGCCGAGCGTGAACCGGGTCGCGGCGACCCGCCGCGCCAGGGCGGCCAGCCGCCGCTCGACGTCGCCGGGCGAGCACTCCGGCAGCAGCACCAGCATCCGGCCGTGGCCGTCGAGGCCGACCCGCTCGAGCGGCTCGGCGGTGTCGCGCAGCAGCTCGGTGACCTGGGTGGCGATCTGGGTGGCGGCACCGGAGCCGAAGCGCTCCAGCAGCCGCGGCATCTCCTCGAGCTGCAGCACGCCGAAGGCGCCGTCGCGGTGCGCGCGGCGGCCGCGCTCGAGCTCGCGCCCCGCCTCCTCGACCAGGCTGCCCTCGGAGAGCAGGCCGGTGCGCAGGTCCCGGCTGAGCATCGGTGCGGGCACCGGCGGCCGCGCGGTCTTGGCGCGCACCCGGGCAGCGAGCTCGGGACCGCTGACCGGCGTGCGGAGGTAGTCGTCGGCACCGAGGTCGAGGGCGCGGACGACCTCGCCCTGGTTGCCGTCCTCGTCGCGCGCGGTGGGGTCCCAGGGGGCGGAGGCGAGGATCAGCACGGGGACGGTGCCGCCCGGACGCGCGGCGCGCAGCCGCTGCAGCAGCGAGAGCCCGTTGGAGCCGGGCGCGGCGGACGCCACGACGACGTCGGGACGGGTCCGCGAGAAGGTCAGCGCGGGGTCCTCGTCGCGGGTGGCGCGGACGACCTGGTAGCCGGCGTCGGCCAGCGCGGAGGCGGCCTCGGGGGCGTGGTTCGCGTGGTCGACCAGCAGGACGGTGGCGGTCAGCCGACCCGCGTCGGGGCTCTCGGCCCCCGGTCCGGGGTCGGGTGTGGTCACGGCGGTCACGGTGCTCCTGAACGGTCGTCGGTGCCCGACGGGGTGTGCCGGGGCGGCGGGCTGGGTGGACCCGGCCCGGTCAGGTGGACCGGGCGGCGGTGGCTCCGGAGAGCCGGAAGGGTGGGTGGCAGGCTGGGCGGATGGCACCCGGCGGCGTACCACCCACGCGTGGTGCGGCGGTTCGTCGGCGGAGGGTGCTGTGCGCGCTCTGGTGCGGGATCGTCTGCTCGGTCCTCGCGGCGTGCACGTCGGCGGGCACCAGGCCCGTCCGTCTCCCGCGCCCCAGGCCAGCGCCTCGGCGACCCTGCCGTCGGGCAGGTCGACGAGCGGTGTGGTCCGCTCCTGGGTGACGACGGCGGACGGCCGGATGCGCGTGGCTCCGGGTCCTGCGGTGAGGTGGTCCACCGTCGCGGGAGATCCCGACGTCGTTGTCGAGAACCGGGCGACGCTACCAGCAGTTCTGGGGCGTCGGCGCATCGATCACGGGGTCCTCGGCTGTGGTCCTGGACACCCTGCCGGCCGGTCAGCGCGCGCGTGTGATGCGGGACATGTTCGACCGTCGGCACGGGCTCGGGCTCTCGTTGCTGCGGCAGCCGGTGGGCGCCTCCGACTTCTCCACCGACCACGACGCGAAGCGGGTGCTGCCGCTGCTGCGGGAGGCGAGGCGGCTCAACCCCGCGCTGGCCGTGGTGATGTCGCCGTGGTCGGCGCCGGCGTCGATGAAGACCAGCGGGTCCGAGGTCGGCGGCACGCTGCGGGCGGACGCGGCCGGGGCCTACGCGCAGCACCTGGTGGACGCGGTGCGCCGCTACCGGGCCGCCGGGGTGCCGGTGCGGGGGCTGACCGTGCAGAACGAGCCGTCGTTCTCGCCGCCGCGGCTACGCCGGCATGACGCTCGACGTGGAGCAGCAGCGCTCGCTGGTGCGCGACCACCTCGGCCCGGCGCTGGAGCGCTCCGGCCTGGGGCTGCACCTGTGGGCGCTCGACGACAACTTCGACCGCGTCGGCGACGCCGACGCGCTGCTGTCCGACCCGGCGACCAGCCGCCACCTGTACGGCGCGGCGTTCCACTGCTACCGCGGAGACGTGTCCGCGCTGCGACAGCTGCGGGAGCGGCACCCCGGCACGGCCGTCGCGGTCAGCGAGTGCAGCAACGGCGCGTGGTCCTCGGGGTTCGCCGACGACCTGCGCTTCGGCGCGCGCACGCTGGTGACCGGCGCGGTGCGGAACGGTGCGGCGTGGCTGGTGACGTGGAACCTCGCGCTCGACCCGCAGGGCGGTCCCTCGCACGGTGGTTGCGACCGGTGCCGCGGCCTGGTCACCGTCGACCCCGCGACGGGCACGGTCAGCCACGGGGCGTCGTACGACGTGTGGGCGCACCTCGGGCGCTTCGTGGTCCCGGGCGCACGCGTGGTCGGGAGCAGCGTCCACCACGACGAACCCCTCGACGTGGTGGCGTTCCGCAACCCGGACGGCTCGCAGGTGCTGGTGGTGTTCAACCGCGCGGCCACGGCGACGACCTTCACCGTCGGGGCGGGTGCACGCACCGCGCGCGAGCGGCTGCCCGCCGGCTCGCTGGCGACGTACACCTGGTGAGGCTCAGGTGGAGCGGGCCGAGAGCCACCGCAGCAGCGCCGCGACCACCAGCACGACCGGCAGGCACATCAGCACCGCGGCCGCCATCTGCCCGCCCAGGAAGCCGATCGTGGGCAGCTTCGAGAGCAGCACGGGCAGCGTCTCGCTGCGGGTGCTGCGGTTGAGCGTGCTGCCGAACAGGAAGTCGTTCCACGACGCGATGAAGACGATCACGGTGGCGCCGGCGACACCGGGCCGCGCGATGGGCAGGATCACCCGGGTGATCCGCTGGGTGAGGCCGGCGCCGTCCATCAAGGCGGCCTCCTCGACCTCGCGCGGCACCGAGCGGAACGCGTAGGCGAGGAACCACAGCGCCAGCGGCAGGGTGAAGCTCAGCTGGGCGAAGCCGATGCCGTAGAGCCGGTCGAGCCAGCCGATGTCGGCGAACACCTTGCTCAGCGGGACCACGAGCACGATGCCCGGGAAGAACGCCAGCGTGATCATGCCCGCGAGGATCTGCGCCTGGCCGCGGACGGACAGCCGGCCCAGCGCGTAGGCGCCCGGTATCGCGATGAGCATGCTGACCAGCGTGGTGCCCACCGACAGCAGCAGGCTCCGCGACAGGTCGGGGTAGAACCGGAAGACCGGGGCGGACAGGAACCGGTAGTTGTCCAGGGACAGCGCCTGCGGCCACAGCGACGGTCCGTGCCCGACCGGCTCGGGGTCCAGGCTGATGATGACCATGTACCACAGCGGCAGCACGACGAACGCCACGAGGACGGCGCCACCGACCCAGGCGAGCGCCACCGCGAGCCTCGCCCGCCACCCCCGCACCCGCGCAGGCCTCAGGCGCTCGGCTGGTCCGCGGCCGTCGGCGGCGTGAAGTCGGGGTCGCCCACGGGACCGTCCGTCGGTCCCGCGCCGGCCTGGGCCTGGTGGGACCAGGTCTCGAGCTCGGCCATCACGGCGGGGTGCTTGTCGACGCAGACCACGACCAGGTCGCCCGGGTTCGCGCGCGACATCGCGTGGCGGACGGCGTCGATCTCCTCGAGGACGACCTCGAGCTGCTTGCAGCGACCGCCCTCGTCCATCGTCGCCCGGACGCCCTCGGCGACCAGCGCCGCGGTCTCGCCGCGCTTGCGCTTGCGCAGCGACTCGTCCTCCCGCACCACGACCACGTCGAAGTGCTGCGCGGCGACCGCGCCGAGCTCGCGCATGTCGTCGTCGCGGCGGTCGCCGGCGGTGGCGACCACGCCGATGCGTGAGGGCCGGCCGAGCTCGCTGGTGCTGCTGAGGCTCTCGCCGAGCCGGTCCACGAAGTCGCCGAGCATCCGCATGCCCGGGGCGTTGTGGCAGTAGTCGACGATGACCTGCACGCCGTTGACGTCGACCTCGTTGAGCCGGCCCGGGGGAGAGGTAGTAGTTCGTCGAGAAGGTCCGCAGCCCCTGCCGGATGTCGTGCAGCGGGGCGCCGGCGGCGAACGCGGCCGCGGCGGCGGCGAGCGCGTTCGCGACGTTCATCCGCGCCCGGCCGCCGAACGTGGCGGGCAGCAGGTGGGTCCACGCCAGCTGCATCTCGCGACGGCCGTGCTTGACCACGATCATCTCGCCGCGCTCGCTGGGCTCGACCACCAGCGCCTTGCCGCCGCGGCGGCAGTGCTGGTCGATCATGTCGCGCACCTCGGACCCCGGCTCGGCCATCGAGAACCACACGATCTGCCCCGAGCAGCGGCGGCGCATCTCGCGCACCAGCGGGTCGTCGGCGTTGAGCACGGCGTGGCCGTCGCGCGGCACCGCCTCGACGAGCACCGCCTTGACGTCGGCGAGCTGCTCGACGGTGTCGATGCCGCGCAGCCCGAGGTGGTCGGGCTGCACGTTGAGCACGACGGCGACGTCGTTGCGCTCGTAGCCGAGGCCCTCGCGCAGGATGCCGCCGCGGGCGACCTCGAAGACCGCGAAGTCGACGCGCGGGTTCTGCAGCACCATCCGTGCCGACTTCGGCCCGGACGCGTCGGCGCGGATCACCAGCCGCTCGTCGATGACGACGCCGTCGGTGGAGGTCATGCCGACCTTGCGGCCCATGCCCTTGAAGACGTGGGAGATCATCCGCGACGTCGTGGTCTTGCCGTTGGTGCCGGTCACCGCCACGATCGGGATCCGGCTCGCGGCGCCCGGCGGGAAGAGCATGTCGACGACCGGCTTGGAGATGAACTGCGGGTCGCCGATGGTCGGGTGGGTGTGCATCCGGAAGCCGGGGGCGGCGTTGACCTCGCAGATGGCGCCGCCGGTCTCGCGCACCGGCTCGGTGATGTCGGGGCAGATGAAGTCGATGCCGGCGATGTCGAGGCCGACCATCCGGGCGGCCTCCTCGGCGATCTCGACGTTCTCCGGGTGCGCCTCGAAGGTGCGGTCGATCGAGATGCCGCCGGTCGACATGTTGCCGGTCAGCGTGAGCTTCACCGTCTCGCCGGACGGCGGCACGTCGCCGAGCTTGTAGCCCTGGTCGGCGAGCAGCGCGACGGCCGCGTCGTCGACCTTGATGCGGGTCAGCACCTTCTCGTGCCCGACGCCGCGGCGCGGGTCGGCGTTGGTGAGCTCGACCAGGTCCTCGATCGTGCTGTGGCCGTCGCCGACCACGTGCGCGGGCACCCGCTCGGCGACCGCGGCGAGCCGGCCGTCGATGATCAGGCAGCGGTAGTCGCGGCCGGTGATGTAGGACTCCACGATCACCCAGCCGCGGCGGGACTGGTCCTTGGCGACCGGGAACGCCTCGCGGACGTCCTCGGCGTTCTGCAGGTCGAGGCAGACGCCGCGGCCGTGGTTGCCGTCGAGCGGCTTGACGACGACGGGGTAGCCGATCCGCTCGGCCACCGCGGCCGCCTGGTCGGCGGTGCGCACCGACTCCTGCTTGGGCACCGGCAGGCCGGCCGCCCCGAGCAGCCGGGTGGTGAGGTCCTTGTCGGAGGCCACGTCGACGGCGATCGCGCTGGTGGCCGAGGTCATGGTGGCGCGGATCCGCTTCTGGTGCACGCCCTGCCCGAGCTGCACCAGCGAGTGCTGGTTGAGCCGGATCCAGGGGATGTCGCGGGAGACCGCCTCGTCGAGGATCGCCTGCGTGGACGGGCCGAACGCGGTGCGCTCCGCGCGGAGGATGAACGACTCGAGCTCGGCGTCCCAGTCCAGCTCGGGGTCGGCCTCGACGAGGTGGTTCACCAGGCGTACGGCGAGCCGCGCGGCGGCCAGGCCGACGTTCTCGTCGACGTACCCGTAGACGATGTTGTAGCGGCCCTTCTGGCCCTTGACCTGCCGGGTCTTGCCGCGGCGGATGTCGTGGCCGACGACCTGCTGCAGCGCGAGCGCGACGTGCTCGGCGACGTGACCGAGCCAGGTGCCCTCGTTGAGCCGCTCGACGAAGCCGCCGCGCCGCCCGCGGGAGCAGGAGTGCTCGCGCAGCCCGGGCAGCATCTGGAGCAGGTGGTCGGTGAAGCCCGGCAGCGTGTTGGTGGGGTGGTCCTCGAGCGAGCCGAGGTCGACGACCAGGTGGATCGCCTTGTCGTAGGACCAGACGTTCGCGCCGCGGTAGACCCGGGTCTCGATGATCGACAGGTCGGGGGAGGGAGTCGTCATGCGCGCTCTCCTTCGTTGGTCTCGGGAGTGGCTTGCCGGGCTCGTCGGCGCCGCAGCACGGTGGGGGACACGTCGCCCGCGGCGATGTCACGAGCCAACCGTTTCAGGTCGCGTCCCGCAACTGCGAGCTCCTCCGCCTCGGACGGGTCCACGACCGGCGCCTGCCGCACCAGCGCCTTGGCCGTGAGGTCGAACACGCTGCCGGCGGGCAGCACGTGCAGCACGACGCCGGACGCGAGCAGCGGGGAGGAGCGTCGCGCCTCGTGGGCGTTGGACACCACGGCGCGGCCGTCGAACACGGTGACCACGCCCCGGCCGACGACGCGCAGCACCTCGGCGCCGGCCTCCTCGGTGATCAGCGCGGCGGTGTCCTCGTCGACGCCGATGCCGAGCAGGCCGGGGCTCTGCGCGACCAGCATCAGCAGCCGGCCGTAGCGGTTGCGCTGCCCGAAGTGCTGGTCGATCACCACGTCGCGGACCAGGCCGAGGCCGGCGGCGAGCTGGGTCATCCGCTGCTTCGGGGTGGAGCCGCCGGGGCCGAAGGCGACCATGTGCGAGGACTGGATGCTGGCGCCGGCGCTGGTGCCGCCGACGACGACGCCGCGGTCGTGCGCGGCCCGGATCGCCTCGCCGAACGCGGTGCCGTTGACGATGGCCGAGAGCTTGAGCTGGTTGCCGCCGGTCATGAAGATGCCGGTCACGTCGTCGAGCAGGCCGACGTACGCCGGGTCCTCGGCCTGCTCGCGGGTCTCCGGCCGGGCGCCGACGACGTCGCGCGCGCCCAGCTTGCGGAACAGGGCGTCGTACACCTCGACGATCTCGGGGCCCAGCGAGCTGGCGGTCGGGACCACCGCGATCTTGGCGTCCGGGCCGCCGGCGAGCCGGACGAACGTCGAGAGCACCTCACGGCGGCCCAGCTTGTCCTCGGCACCGCCGATCGCCAGCAGCGGACCACGCCCGGTTCGGGGGGTTTGGGCGGGATCGGGGGTTTCGTGCTGCGTTGGGCCGTTCGGCATGCGGCGCAGCCTACGGGGTGCCACAGTTGACCCCGTGACGGACCGGCGACGCCTGATCGTGATGCGGCACGCGAAGGCGGAGCCCTTCGCGGCGACCGACCACGGGCGCCGGCTCACCGACCGGGGGCACGCCGGGGCGCGCGACGCCGGCGCCTTCCTGCGCGACGCGGGACCGGTGCCCGACTACGCCCTCGTCTCCTCGTCGACCCGCACCCGCGAGACCTGGGACGACCTGGTGCACGCAGGTCGACCTGTCGCGCACCGAGGTCAGCTTCGACGACGCGCTGTTCACCGGCAGCGTCGACGTGGTGGTCGAGGCGCTGCAGGCGGCCCCGCCGGACGCGGCCACCGTGGTCTTCGTGGGCCACAACCCCACCGCGGCGTACCTGTGCCACTACCTCGACGACGGCGACGGCGACCCCGAGGCGATCAGCGGGCTGCTGCAGGGCTTCCCGCCCAGCGCGGTCGCCGTGCTGGAGATCGGCGTGCCGTGGGCCGAGCTCGGCGCCGAGACCGGCCGGGTCGTCGGCTACCACGTCGGCCAGCGCTGACCCCCCGGTTGACCCGTGCCTTGACCGCCGAGTTCACCCGGGCCTCGCCGGTTGACCCGCGGTCGCTCGAGGTTGACCCGCGGGCCGGCAGTGACGCGGCTCGACCCGGCCAGGACGGTAGAGGGGGGGCGGGGGTCGTGAGGCCCTCGAGGGCGTCGGCGGCCTCGACCTCCTCGCGGCTGATGCCGAGCAGGTACATGATCGCGTCGAGGTACGGCACGTTCACCGCCGTGTCGGCGGCCTGCTGCACCACCGGCTTGGCGTTGAAGGCGATCCCGAGCCCGGCGGCCGAGAGCATGTCGAGGTCGTTGGCGCCGTCGCCGATCGCCACCGTCGCGGCCTCGGAGACCCCGGCGGCCGCGGCGAACCGGCGCAGCGCGTCCGCCTTGCCCGCCCGGTCGACCACCGCGCCCACGATCCGGCCGGTGAGCCGACCCTCGACGACCTCGAGCTCGTTGGCCGCGGCGAAGTCGATGCCGAGGTCGGCCGCGATCCGCTCGGTCACCTGGGTGAAGCCGCCGGAGACGATCGCGAACCGGTAGCCCAGCCGCTTCAGCGTGCGCACCAGGGTCCGCGCACCCGGCGCCAGCTCCAGGGCGTCGTACACACCGTCGAGCGCGGACGCGTCGAGCCCGGCGAGCAGCGCCACCCGCTCGCGCAGCGACGTCTCGAAGTCCAGCTCGCCGCGCATCGCCGCCTCGGTGACCGCCCGCACCTGGTCCAGGCAGCCGGCCCGCTCCGCCAGCATCTCGATGACCTCGCCCTGCACGAGCGTCGAGTCGACGTCCATCACAACCATCCGCATGCCGTGGCGCAGCAGCGTGGCCGGCTGTACGGCGACGTCGACCGCCTGCACCGCCGCCTCCTCGGCCAGCGTCACGCGCAGCCGGTCGGGGTCGGCGCCGGAGACGTGCAGCTCGATGGCGGTGACCGGGTAGCGGGCCATCCGCTCGATGCGGTCGATGTTCGCGCCCATGTCCGCGATCCGGCCGGCGATCGCGGCGACCGCCGCGGGCCGCAGCGGCGTGCCCAGCACGGTCACGTGGGTGCGCCCCTCGGGCCGCGACCGGTTGTCGCCGGTGCCGCGGTCCACCTCGACCTGCATGTCCAGCTCCGCCGCCACCCGCTCGACCGCGGCGCGCAGCGACTTCCAGTCACGGGGCACCGTGACCAGCACCCCGAGCACCAGCCGCCGCCGCAGCACGATCTGCTCGATGTCGAGCACCGCCACCCCGAACGCCGCCAGCGTCGAGAAGACGCTCGAGGTGACGCCCGGCCGGTCCTTCCCGGTGAGCGTGATCAGCAGGGTCTTCGGAGGCTCGTCCATGGCGCTGCCGAGGCTATCGCCGCTCACCGCGGACCGTCGGTGCCGGCTCGTACGGTGAACGGCATGACGCACACACATCACGCCCTCGACTACGTCGAGATCAACGTCGGCGACGTTGCCCGCGCATCCCGGTTCTACGCCGACGCCTTCGGCTGGTCGTTCAACGACTACGGCCCGTCCTACGCCGGCATCCGCAGCCCCGACGGCGACAGCGAGGTCGGCGGCCTCAACGGCACGCAGCCGCCGAGCACAGGTGGCCCGCTCGTGCTGCTGTGGTCCGACGACCTCGACGCGACGGTCACCGCCGTCGAGGCAGCGGGCGGCCGGGTCGTCGACGCGCCCTACGAGTTCCCCGGTGGTCGTCGCTTCACGTTCGCCGACCCCGACGGCACCGAGCTCGGCGTCTGGTCCGACCACTGAGCGGTGGTCAGACAGACGTGCCGGGCCAGACCCGCGGCGTGCAGGCCGCCACCAGCGCGCGCCGGCTCGCGTGGTCGAGGGGCAGCAGTGCCGCTCGCCGCTCGTCGGCCTCCGCCGCGGTGACGGCGCCGCCCTCGTCGTCCAGGGCGAGCTCGACGATCGCGCGGCACCGCGTCGCCAGCGACGCCATCCGGACGGCGCGCGGCGCCATCACGTCGGGGAACCCCAGGTCGGCGGTGGAACGCAGCGCCATCAGCTCGTCGGCCACCTCGGGACGCCAGCGGGCGACCTCGAGGTCGGCGAGCAGCCCGGAGGTCCGCGACAGCGCCTGCCGCAGCGCGGTGTCGGCCTCCGACGGGTCCGGCAGCTGACGACGGGAGACCGCGTGGTGGCACACCCACTGCACGCCGGCACCGACGCGGTGCGGCACCAGGCCGAGGTCGGCGTCCTCGAGGACCACGCCCTCACCCGCCTCGACGGCCTCCGCGTTGAACGCGCTCGGCCCTGCCAGCCCCAGCAGGTCGCCCGGCACCGGGAGCGCGATGCCGGCGCCGGTCGCGCGGTGGCTGCGCAGCAGGCCGAGCGCCGAGGATCAGCGGCTGGCTGCCCGAGCCGCCCGGCACGCCCACCACGTCGTGCGCCGCGTCGTCGCCGACGATCGCGTCGCGGGTGTCGTCGAGGCTGGCGCGGCCGTCGGCCCACGCTGAGAACCACAGCGCGAAGCGCGCGGAGAGAGGCAGCGACGGCACCCGACGAGCGTACGCAGCGCCCGGTGACCCGGCTGCCGGACCCCCGGGACGGCTGCCCGTAGGGTTGGGGCCGCCAGGGCCCGTCGCGCCACGAGGAGACAGCACACGCACATGGACGCCGTTCTGGAGCTCGCGGGCGTGACGGTACGACGCGGCGACGCCGTGCTGCTCGACAGCGTCGACTGGACCGTCGAGGAGGACGAGCGCTGGGTCGTGCTCGGCCCCAACGGTGCCGGCAAGACCACGCTGCTGCAGGTCGCCTCGGCACGCATCCACCCGACGGCCGGCGTGGCCGGCATCCTCGGCGAGGTGCTCGGCACGGTCGACGTGTTCGAGCTGCGGCCCCGCATCGGGCTGACCAGTGCGGCGCTGGCCGACCTCATCCCGCGCACCGAGCGGGTGCACGACGCGGTCGTCTCGGCGTCGTACGGCGTGCTCGGCCGGTGGCGCGAGCACTACGACGGCCTCGACCACGACCGCGCCGCGCAGCTGCTGCAGGAGGTCGGCGCCGGCCACCTCGCGGACCGCACCTTCGGCACGCTGTCGGAGGGGGAGCGCAAGCGCGTGCAGATCGCGCGGGCGCTGATGACCGACCCCGAGCTGCTGCTGCTCGACGAGCCCGCCGCCGGGCTCGACCTCGGCGGACGCGAGGACCTCGTGTCCACGCTCTCGGTGCTCGCCATGGACGAGGAGGCCCCGGCCACGGTGCTGGTCTCGCACCACGTCGAGGAGATCCCGCCCGGCTTCACGCACGGGCTGCTGCTGCGCCGCGGCGCCGTGGTGGCCGCCGGTCCGCTGGAGCAGGTGATGACCGAGGAGGTCCTCTCGGCGACGTTCGGGATGCCGCTGCGGCTCTCCCACGCGGACGGCCGCTGGGCGGCGCGACGCCGCACGCGACGCCGCGCGGGGTGAGCCGCGCCGAGTGCACCTCGGCGCCGAGGACCGCCGGATAGGCTGGCGGCATGCAGCTCCCCGACGGGATCGAGTCGTGGCAGGTCTGGTTGGGCCTGGCCATCGCCCTCGGTGTGCTCGAGCTGTTCAGCCTCGACCTGATCCTGCTGATGCTGGCGCTCGGCGCGGTCGTCGGGCTGGTCGCCGACCTGGCCGGGCTCGGCGTCCCGCTGCAGGTGCTGGCTGCGGTCGCCGCGTCCGTCGCCGCCCTCGGGCTGGTCCGTCCCAGCGTCGTGAAGCGGCTGCACCAGGGACCCACGCTGGTGCTCGGGCACGACGCGCTGGTCGGCAAGACCGCGGTCGTGGTCGAGGAGGTCTCCTCGCAGGGCGGGCAGGTGCGGATCAACGGCGAGCTGTGGACCGCGCGCCCGTACGACGAGGACTCCGTGATCGCGCCCGGCGCGAAGGTCGACGTGTTCCAGATCAAGGGGGCCACCGCACTCGTGCACCGGGTGCCCGAGCTCGACGCCTAGCCGCACCCGGCGAGGCGAGACCGAAGAGGAGAGAAGGAGGGGGTACCGATGACTGCAGCACTGGTGCTGTTGCTGCTGGTGGTCGTGTTCGTCGTGGCCGTGCTGGCCAAGACGGTGCGCATCGTCCCGCAGGCACGCGCGGGGATCGTCGAGCGGTTCGGGAAGTACAAGGCCAGCCTGCCGGCGGGCCTGAACATCGTGGTGCCGTTCGTGGACAAGGTGCGCTACATGATCGACCTGCGCGAGCAGGTGGTCTCCTTCCCGCCGCAGCCGGTGATCACCGAGGACAACCTGGTGGTCTCGATCGACACCGTCATCTACTTCCAGGTCACCGACCCGGTCGCGGCGACGTACGAGATCGCCAACTACATCCAGGCCGTCGAGCAGCTGACCATGACCACGCTGCGCAACATCGTCGGCGGCATGGACCTCGAGCAGGCGCTGACCAGCCGCGACGAGATCAACAACCGGCTGCGCGGCGTCCTCGACGAGGCGACCGGCAAGTGGGGCATCCGGGTGAACCGGGTCGAGCTCAAGGGCATCGACCCGCCGCCGTCGATCAAGGACTCGATGGAGAAGCAGATGCGCGCCGACCGCGACAAGCGGGCCGCGATCCTCACCGCCGAGGGGCAGCGGCAGTCCGCGATCCTCACCGCCGAGGGCGGCAAGCAGGCCGCGATCCTGAACGCCGAGGGTGACCGGGAGTCGCTGATCCTGCGGGCGCAGGCCGACCGGGAGTCCCGGATCCTGCAAGGCGCAGGGCGAGGGGCAGGCCATCCAGACGGTGTTCCAGGCGATCCACGACGGCCGCCCGGACCAGTCGCTGCTGGCCTACCAGTACCTCCAGATGATGCCGAAGATCGCCGAGGGCAACGCCAACAAGGTGTGGATCGTGCCCAGCGAGATCGGCAAGGCGCTCGAGGGGCTCGGGTCGACGATGAACAGCCTGTCGGGCATCCCCGACAAGGTCGACGGCCCCCGGACCCGCGTCGACATGGGCCCGAGCGAGCCGGACATCCCCGAGGACCGGACGCTGAGCACGACGCACGAGGAGGTCGCGGCGGCGATCGCGGCCGCCGAGGCGTCCAGCAACCTGAGCAGCGGGTCGCGGCCGTCGGCCGCGACGTCACCGGTCGAGTCGCCGCCCGAGCCGCCGGCCACCGGCCCGGGTGACCCCGGGGAGCCCACCGGCCAGTGACCTTCCTGGAGATGACGGCGGTCTTCCTCGCGGGGATCGCCGCCGGCGCCATCAACACCGTGGTGGGGTCGGGAACGCTGATCACGTTCCCGACCCTTCTCGCTGTCGGGATCCCGCCGGTGACCGCGAACGTCTCGAACACCCTCGGCCTGGTGCCCGGCTCGCTGTCGGGCGCCATCGGCTACCGCCGCGAGCTCGCCGGCCAGCGGCCGCGGCTGCTGCGGCTCGGTCTCGGGTCGGTGCTCGGCGGCATCACCGGGGCGCTGCTGCTGCTCGTGCTGCCCGAGGCCGCGTTCCAGGCCGATCGTCCCGGTGCTGATCGCGCTCGGCTGCGTGCTGGTGGTCCTGCAGCCGAGGATCAGCCGCCGGGTCGCGGCCCGCGCCGAGTCGCGCGGCGTGGAGCGCCCGCAGCACGGCGCCGCGTGGGTGTGGGTCCTGGTCTTCCTCGCCGGTGTGTACGGCGGCTACTTCGGCGCCGCGCAGGGCGTGCTGCTGATGGCGATCCTCGGGAGTCGGCCTCACCGAGACCATGCAGCGCAACAACGCCACGAAGAACGTGCTGGCGATGCTGGTCAACCTGGTCGCGGCGGTGCTGTTCGTCTTCGTCGCCCACATCGACTACCGGGTCGCCGGCCTGATCGCCGTCGGCTCGGTCATCGGCGGCCAGATCGGGGCCACCGTCGGGCGACGGCTGCCGTCGTGGGCGCTGCGCGGGTTCATCGTGCGTCGTCGGCGTCGCCGCGCTGGTGCAGTTCCTCGTCCTCGGCTGAGCCGGGCGCCCTTCAGGCGTGCGGTCCCACCGTGACCTGGCCGAGGGTCAGCGTGGGTCCACGCCGCGCTCAGTCGGTGAAGCACATCGCCCGGAAGCGGGCGAGCAGGTCGTCGGGGACGGCCGAGGTGTCGAGGGCGACGCGCTCGTAGAGCCACAGCAGCAGGTCCTCGGCGGTGCCCTCGACCGCCGGCACGCCGTCGGCGAGGCCGCTCGCGACCCGCGCCGTGCCGGGCTTGCCGTCGGTGAGCGTCCAGGCGTCGCCGGTGTCGGTGGCACGGAACCCCAGGGTGCCGTCGAGCGGCGGCTTGACCGGGTCGTCCGGGTCGTCGTCGGAGGCGACCGAGAAGTGCAGGAACTCGTCGATGCTGTCCGCGGCGACGGCGGGCTCCAGGCGGAACGGTCCGCCACCGGCGGCGTTCACCGCGTCCCAGTGGTGCACGACGGCCTCCTGCACCTGGTGGCGGGTGACGAACGCGACGTCCTGCTGCCAGCCCGCCCAGGTCCAGCACGGCGCGGACTGGTCGGACTCGCGCAGCACCTCGACCAGCTTGACGGCGCCGGCCTTGAAGGCGTCGACCAGCCCGGCGTCGTCGGGGCGGGGCGGTCGCCGGCCCTCGTCGGGCGGCGAGGGCAGCTGCTCGGCCACGATCGTGCCCCAGAACCAGTGCACCTCGGTGAGGTGCCAGACCAGGTCGGCCACCGACCAGTCGGGGCAGTGCTCGACACGGGCGTCGAGGTCGGCGCGGGTGGCGTCGGCGAAGCCCGCGCTGTGCTCCGTGATGGCGGCGATGCAGTCGAACGTCGAGAGGCTCATGCCCCGGAACCTACCGAGCGCCACCGACGGTGGGCACCCGGTTTGTCAGCCGACGTAGGCGTCGAGCCAGCGGCCGATCTCGTCGAACGCCCGCTTCCGGACCGGTTCGCGGGACATCGTCACGTCGTGCAGCGCGCCGTCGACGCGGACCAGCGTGACGTGGCCGGCGAGCCGGTGCGCCCACTTCCGGATCAGCTCGACGTCGAGCACGATGTCGGTGCTCGCGCACGTCTCGTCGTACTCCTTCGGGTGGCCGCTGGCGCTCGAGGTCAGCACCAGCACGGGCGCCGGCAGGTCGAGCCCGCGGTGCGCCCGGGCATGCCCGCGGCGTACGGCGCGCAGCCAGCCGGCGTACACCGGCCAGGACTCCAGCGGCTTCCACGCCAGGTCGAAGTCCCACTCGCCGTCGTGGTCGCGGTGCAGGCTGCGGGCGTAGAACCCCGACACGTCGCGGGGGATGGTCAGGTAGGGACGCCGGGCGCCGATCTGGTCGATGGCCTTGGTGCCGGCGGTGCGCAGCAGCAGGCTGCCCTGCAGGTCGAGCCAGGGGGAGTTGAGCACCAGCCCCGCGACCGCGGGCTGCCGGTCGTGCACCCACAGCGGCGTGATCAGGCCGCCGGTGGAGTGGGCCGAGACCAGCACGTGGTCGTGGCCGTCCCGCTCCGTGATCCGTCGGTAGGCCTCGTCGATCTCGGGGTAGTAGTCGGTGAGGTCGGTGACGAAGTTGGGGGTCTGGTGGTCGCGCAGCGAGCGGCCGTACTTGCGCAGGTCGAGGGCGTAGAAGTCGTAGCCGCGCTCGGTCCAGAAGTCGGCGGCCGGGGTCTGGAAGAAGTAGTCCGCGAACCCGTGCACGTGCAGCACCGCGCGCGTGCTCGGCGCGGCGGCCCGCCGGACGACCAGGGTGGCGACGACCGCCCCCTCGTCGTCGTCGGGCAGGTCGATGGTCTCCGCGTGGTAGGGCTCCCCGAGCACGTCGACGGTCACCGCGCCATCCTGCCGCACGGGTCCTAGGGTCGGTCCCGTGGCCCGATCATCGAGGAGAGCGCGACCGCACGACCTGCACGAGGTCGCCAGGGCGCTGCCGCACGTGACCGTCTGGGGCGACGGCACGCGGCCGGTCTACCAGGTCGGCGGCAAGTCGTTCCTGTTCTTCCGCACCGCGCGACCCGACGCGGTCGACCCGGAGACCGGGCAGCGCTACGACGACGTGGTCGTGGTCTGGGTCGCCGACGAGGGCGAGAAGCAGGCGATGGTGGCCGACCCGGCGACGCCGTGGTTCACGACGCCGCACTTCGACGGCCACCTGTCGGTGCTGCTGCGCACCTCGCGGATCGGCGAGCTCACCCGCGACGAGGTCGCCGAGGTGGTGCAGGACGCCTGGCTGTCGCGGGCGTCGGCCAAGCGGGCCCGGGACTTCCTCGCGTCGCCGGAGAGCCGCCGGGCGCCGTTCGTGCCGCCCCGGACCTGAACGACTCCGACATCGGAGCCGAGGAGTGACCCCGAGGTCACTCCCCGACATCCGATGTCGGAGCAGATGCGGTCAGGTCTCGACGAGCTCGACCAGCCGAAGGTGTCCTAGATGACGCCCTCGCGGTCGGTGGGGCCGGGAGCCGGGGCCTTCTCGTCGCGGCCCGCGTGCACGGCCTCCTCGATCCGCTTGCCGGTGTCGGCGTCGACGCTCTTCCAGTACTCGAAGACCTGCGGCAGCAGCTTCTCCGAGACGCCGCCGAGGATGTGGCCGGCGACGTTGCCGACGAACCGCTCCCGCTGCGCGTCGTCCCAGACGTCGCGCACCAGGGTGCCCGGCTGGCCGAAGTCGTCGTCCTCGGGCCGCAGGGCGTACGCCGAGCGGACCATCTCGCCGTCGGCCTCCCAGCTGTCCTCGGCCTCGCCGGTGACGTCGGAGTAGCCGCGGCCGTAGGAGTTCGGCGCGTAGACCGGCGCGTCACCCGAGTGCTCGTAGGCCATCGGGCCGTCGAACGTGTAGGTGTTCGCGTCCGCCACCCGGTTCTGGTTCACCGGCAGCTGGTGGTAGTTCGGGCCGATGCGGTAGCGGTGGGTGTCGGCGTAGGCGAAGACCCGGCCGAGCAGCATCTTGTCGGGGCTGAACCCGATGCCCGGCACCACCGCGCTGGGCTCGAAGGCGGCCTGCTCGATCTGCGCGAAGAAGTTGTCCGGGTTCTTGTTCAGCGTCATCGTGCCGACCTTGATCAGCGGGTAGTCGCTGTGCGGCCAGATCTTGGTGAGGTCGAACGGGTTGAACCGGTAGGTCTTCGCGTCGTCGTAGGGCATCACCTGGACGTGCAGCGTCCACGACGGGAAGTCGCCCGCGTCGATCGCCTCGGACAGGTCGCGACGGTGGAAGTCGCTGTCCTCGCCGGCGATCTTGTTCGCGGCCTCCTGGGTCAGGTTGTGCACGCCCTGGTCGGAGTGGAAGTGGAACTTCACCCAGAACTTCTCGCCGGCGGCGTTGACCCACATGTAGGTGTGCGAGCCGTAGCCGTTCATCTCCCGCCACGACGCGGGCACGCCGCGGTCGCCCATGAGGTAGGTGACCTGGTGGGCCGACTCGGGGTTGTTCACCCAGAAGTCCCACTGCATGTCGTTGTCGCGCAGCCCGGTGCCGCCGCGGCGCTTCTGCGAGCGGATGAAGTGCGGGAACTTCATGGTGTCGCGGATGAAGAAGACCGGCGTGTTGTTGCCGACCAGGTCCCAGTTGCCCTCGGACGTGTAGAACTTCAGCGCGAAGCCGCGCGGGTCGCGCCAGGTGTCCGGGCTGCCCTGCTCGCCGGCCACCGTGGAGAACCGGGCCAGCATGTCGGTCGTGACGCCGGGCTGGAACAGCGCGGCCTTGGTGTACTGCGAGACGTCCTCGGTGGTCTCGAAGACGCCGAACGCGCCGGAGCCCTTGGCGTGCACGTTGCGCTCGGGGACCCGCTCCCGGTTGAAGTGCGCCATCTGGTTGATGAAGTGGTGGTCGTGCAGCAGGATCGGCCCGGTGTCGCCGAGGGTGAGCGAGTTGCGGTCGCTCGGGGCCGGGGCGCCCGACTCGGTCGTCGAACCGCCGTAGGGACGGGCGTCGGTGTCGGTCATGTGTCCTCCTCGTGGTGCTGCTCGGTCAGGGTCGGGTACGACGGTCAGCCGGCCGTCGTGGCGGTCGCGCACGTCTCGCAGGTGCCCCAGAACGTCACCTCGGCCTCGTCGACGACGAAGCCGGGCGCCGAGACGCCCAGGTCGGCCGGGTCGAGGCAGGGGGCGGTCTCGGTGGCGCAGTCGACGTCCACCACGGAGCCGCAGCCGCGGCAGACGAGGTGGTGGTGGTTGTCCCCGGCGCGCAGCTCGTAGCGCGCGGTGGAGCCCGCGGGCTGGATGCGCCGGACGATGCCGCGCGCGGTGAGCACGTTGAGCACGTCGTAGACGGCCTGGATCGAGACCTGGCCGACGTCGGCGCGGACGGCCCCGATCACGGCCTCGGCGCCGGAGTGGGGCGCGCTCGCCAGGGCGGACATCACCGAGAGGCGCTGCTTGGTCACGCGCAGCCCGTGGTCTCGCAGGGAGCCGGTGGGGTCGGTCATCGGGTTGCTGGCCATCGACGCCGACTCAACCACCGTTTCTGGAGTCAGTCAAGAAAACCCGCGGCCGGGCGTGTCCCGGCTCAGCCGTAGGTCGGGTGCTGCGGCCAGCCCGCGGGGGAGTCCTCCCAGTCCTGCTGCCGGCCGTAGACCGCCAGGTCGAGGACGTTGCTGGAGAACATCAGCCGGTCGACGCCCGCGCGAGGTGGTGACGTAGGTGCGGAACACCTCGTCGCCGTCGCGCAGGAACAGGCTGAGGGCGAAGCCGCCGTCGACGCCGCAGTCGGCTGAGAACGTGGTGCCCCGCGAGGAGTAGAACGGCAGGTCCCAGCCCTTCTCGGCCTTGCGGGCCTGGATCTGGGCCAGCGGCATGTCGGACACCGTCGCCCAGGCCACGCCGTCCTCGGCGAGCGAGGCGAGGTCGGTGACGTTCTCGGTGAAGTTCGTGCAGCCCGGGCAGAAGCCGTCCGGCCCGACGTCCATGTGCTGGTAGACCGCCAGCTGCGGCCGCCCCTCGAACAGGTCCAGCAGCGTGCGGGTGCCGTCGGGGCCCTCGAACGCGTAGTCGGTGCGGAAGCGGACCATCGGCAGCCGTCGCCGCCGGGCGGCCAGCGCGTCGAGGGCGCGGGTCGCCTCCTTCTCGGCCAGCATCAGCTCGTCGCGCTGCCGCTGCCACTCCTCCGCGCTCACCACGTCGGGTCGTGCCGTGCCGGTGCTCGTCTCGCTCATCGTGTCGTGCTCCTCTCGCGTCGGGACGTCATCCTGCCTCCTCCTACCGACACCCGGCGCCGCGCGAACTCATCGGTCGCGGGTGTAGATCTGCCGGATGACGTCCTCGATGTCCGGCTCGTTGATCGACAGGTCCGCCACCGCGTACGCCGCCGCCACGGCCGCGACCACCGGCGCCGCGCTCGCGTCGGCCGGGAACGACAGCCACTGCCGGGGCCCCTCGACCCGGGTCACCGTGGCCCCGGGGACCTCGATCGGGGGCGCCGCGTCGACCAGGTCGACGACCAGCGTGCGCGTCGAGGTGCCCTGCGCGTGCAGGCCGGTCAGCGGACCGTCGTACACCAGCGAGCCGTGGTCGATCACCATCACCCGGCGGCACAGCTGCTCGATGTCCTGCAGGTCGTGGGTGGTCAGCAGCAGCGTGACCTCGCGCTCCTCGTTGACCCGGCGCAGGAACTCCCGCAGCCGGCCCTTGCTCACCACGTCCAGTCCGATCGTGGGCTCGTCGAGGTAGAGGATCTCCGGGTCGTGCAGCAGCGCCGCCGCGATGTCGCCGCGCATCCGCTGGCCCAGCGAGAGCTGCCGCACCGGGGTGTCGAGCAGGTCGCCGAGGTCGAGCAGCTCGGTGAACTCCGCGAGGTTGCGGCGGTGCCGGTCGGGGGAGACCCGGTAGATCCGGCGCAGCAGGTCGAAGGAGTCCCGCAGCGGCAGGTCCCACCACAGCGTGGTGCGCTGCCCGAAGACCACGCCGATCCGCCGGGTGAGGTCCACCCGGTCGCGGGACGGGTCGATCCCGGCGACCCGCAGCCGGCCCGACGTCGGCACCAGGATGCCGGTGAGCATCTTCACGGTCGTCGACTTCCCGGCGCCGTTCGGCCCGATGTAGCCGACCATCTCGCCGCGCTCGACCTCGAAGGACAGGTCCCGCACGGCGTGCACCACGTGCGACGTACGACGGAGCCGGCCGGCGCGGCGGCGCACCGTGAAGGACCGGTGCAGGCCCTCGACCTCGATGAGCGGCACGTCAGCTCCCCGTCGACCGGTAGCTGCGGAGCCCGGCCCGCCACGCCAGCGCCGCCAGCACGCCCATCACGACGGCCGCGACGGGCGAGGCGAGCTGCAGGGCGGCCGGCAGCCCGAACGGGTCGGGCCGGTCCAGCACGAACAGCGCCGGGTACCAGTTCACGAACGCCACCGGTACGGCGAACGTCAACGCCTTCACCGCGCCCAGCGGGTAGATCGTCAACGGGTACTGGGTCAGCGCGTTCCCGCCGTAGGTGAAGGCGTTCGCGACCTCCGAGCCGTCGGTGCTGACGAACTGGAAGGTGGCGCCGAGCACGAAGAGGCTCACGAAGATCAGCGTCCCGCAGACCAGCATCATCACCGTGACGCCGACCCGCGCCGGCGTCCACGCCACGTCGACCACCGTCAGCGACCAGGCGAACACGACGGCGCCCTGGAGCACCCGGCCGAGACGTCGCAGCGCGAACTCGTCGGCGCACATCTGCACGAGCACGCCGACCGGCCGCACCAGCATCGCGTCGAAGGTGCCGAGCCGGATCCGGGTGCCGAGCCGTTCGACGTTGCCGACGACGAGGTCACCCATGCCGAGCCCCAGCGTGGTGGCGCCGTAGAGGAAGGCGATCTCCTGGAGCCCGAAGCCGCCGATCCGGTCGACGTTGGAGAACACCACCACGATGGCGGCGAAGTCGACACCCGTGAGCAGCAGCGACGCGCCGAGCATCAGCACGAACGAGGTGCGGTAGGCCCAGCTGACCCGCACCCACATCCCGGCGAGCATGCCGAACGAGCGGACGTCCCACATCAGCCGTCGGGCCAGCGGCTCAGCCACCCTGCAGCACCACCCGGCGGTCGGCGACGCGCAGCACCGCGGCGGACGCGAGCAGCAGCACCGCGCCCCACGCCGCCTGGAACCCGAGCCCCGAGAGCACCCGTGCACCGCTGCGCTGACCGAGCCAGATGTCGGCCGGCACCTGGATGAACGCCGCCCACGGCAGCGCCATCACCACCTCGCGGCTCCACCCCGGGAACAGCACCAGCGGCACCGCCAGGCCGCTGAGGAACACCGCGGCGACCATCGCGAGGGAGAAGACCCCGGTCTGGTCGAGCAGCCAGAACGCCGAGCACGCCACCAGCATCCGGATCCCGAAGCTCACCACCACCGCGAGGAGCACCGAGACCAGGAACGCCAGCCAGGTCAGCGCGCCGTCGGGGAACCGGAGGTCGAACAGCAGCGCGCCCACGACGGTCGGCACGACGCCGCGGGTGAGCAGGTGGTACGCCGAGCGGCCGAGGTCGCCGGCCAGCCACCAGCCGAGGAAGCTCACCGGCCGGTAGAGGTCGATGGCGATGTCACCGGTGCGGATCCGGGCCGCGACGTCGTCGGTCGTCCCGCCGCCCCACACCGCGACGGTCGCGATCATGGCCTGGGCCAGCCAGCAGAAGGTGACCGCGTCGGTGGCGTCGTATCCGCCGGCGGTGGGGTTCGCGTCCCACACCGCCAGGTACACGAACGTGATGACGATCCCGAACACCGAGTTCGTGAAGCAGCCCGCGAGCGTCGCGGCGGTGTAGGTCGAGTAGCGGCGGAACGACGAGAGCGCGACCGCGACGTACACCACCGGGCGATGGTAGAGCAGCCGCTAGTGCTGGTAGGTCCCCGTGAGGATGGCGCGGGCGGCGGTCTTGAACGCGAGGTTGAACGACACCACCGCCGGGGAGGCGTCGGAGTCCGCGCCGAGCTGCTCCTCGGTCACCGCGTGCACCACGAAGTAGTAGCGGTGCACCTGGTCGCCCTGCGGCGGGGCGGCGCCGGTGAACGCCTTGGTGCCCGCGTCGTTGCGGCACATGAACGCGCCACCGGGCAGGTCAGCGCCCTCGGCCCCCGCACCGGCCGGCAGGCTCGTGGTGTCGGCGGGCAGGTCGACGAGCACCCAGTGCCAGAAGCCCGACGGGGTCGGCGCGTCCGGGTCGAAGCAGGTGACCGTGAAGCTCTTGGTGCCCTCCGGGGCGCCCGACCAGCTCAGCTGCGGCGAGGTGTCGCCGGCGGCCGCGACCTGGTCGTCCTTCAGCGGCTGGCCGTCCTGCACGTCGTCGCTGGTCACGGTGAACGACGGGACGGTGGGCAGCAGCTCGTAGGGGTCCGGGCTGACGGGACGGTCGAGACTCATCAAGGCTCCTCGGGGTGGCGTCGTCGGTCAGGGCGAGGCTAGCGCGGTGGTCCGCCCACCGGTCGGGTGCCGACGGCGACGCCGTGCGCGGGAGAATGCTCGGCATGTCCTCCCTGCGCGACCTGCTGTCCGCGATCACCCCGACCGACGCGACGGCGAGGCGGCAGGCCCGTGACCGGCAGGCCCAGCTCACCAAGCCCGCCGGGTCGCTCGGCGTCCTCGAGGACGTCTCCGTGCGGCTGGCCGGCATCCAGCGGACCTGCCCGCCCGTCGCGCTGCGGCGCCCGGTCGTCGCGGTGTTCGCCGGCGACCACGGCGTGCACGCGCAGCGGGTGACGCCGTGGCCGCAGGAGGTCACCGCCGCGATGATCGAGAACTTCCGCGCCGGCGGAGCGGCGGTCAACGTGCTGGCCCGGCAGGCCGGCGCGGACGTGTACGTCGTCGACCTCGGCGTCGCCGCCGACCTGCCGCCCGGTCCGTGGCTGCTCGACCACAAGGTGCGCCGCGGCACGTCGGACCTCGCGACCGGACCGGCGATGACCACCGACGAGGCGCTGCAGGGGATCCGGGCCGGCGCCGACGTCGCGCACCGGCTGGTCGACGAGGGCTACGACTGCCTGCTCACCGGCGACATGGGCATCGCGAACACCACCCCGTCGGCCGCGCTCGTCGCCGCGCTCACCGGTGCGGCACCGGCCACCGTGGTCGGCCGCGGCACCGGCGTCGACGACCCGACGCTGGCGCGCAAGGTCGCGGTGGTCACGGCAGCGCTGCGCGACCGGCCGGTCACCGACGACCCGGTGGCGACGCTGGCCTCCGTGGGCGGCTTCGAGCACGCGGGACTGGTCGGCTTCCTGCTCGGTGCGGCGGGACGGCAGGTCCCGGTGGTGCTCGACGGGGTGATCGCCGGGTCTGCGGCGCTGGTCGCGGCGGCGCTGGCGCCCGAGGTGGTGGGCTACTGCTTCGCGGGGCACCGCAGCGTCGAGCCCGGGCACCAGGTCGCCCTCGACCACCTCGGGCTGCGTCCGGTGATGGACCTCGACCTGCGGCTCGGCGAGGGGACCGGCGCCGTGCTGGCCTTCCCGGTGGTCGAGTCGGCAGGGGCCGTGCTCCGCGAGATGGCGACGTTCGACTCCGCCGGGGTCACCCGCAAGGACGACGCGTGAGCGACTTCCCGCCGTACCCGTCCGGGCTGCGGCTGCAGGGCCGCCGGGTGCTCGTCGTGGGCGGTGGCCACGTGGCGCAGCGCCGCATCCCCCGGCTGCTGGCCGCCGGCGCCGACGTCGACGTGGTCTCCCCGGTGACCACGCCGGCGGTCGAGGGTCTCGCGAGCGCCGGGGAGATCCGCTGGCACGAGCGCGGCTTCGAGCCGGCCGACGTCGAGGAGGCGTGGTACGTCGTCGCGGCCACCGACGACCCCGCCGTGAACGCCTCGGTGAGCGTGGAGTGCGAGCAGCGCCGGATCTTCTGCGTGCGTGCGGACGACGCGACCCAGGCCACCGCCTGGACGCCGGCCGTGGGCAGGCACGCGGGCGTCACCGTGGCGGTGCTGGGCAACCGGGAGCCCCGACGCTCCGCCGGGGTGCGCGACGCGATCGTCGCGGCGCTGCGCGACGGCGCGATCGCGGCACCCCACGACGACGAGCGCGAGCCGGGCGTGGTGCTGGTCGGCGGCGGGCCGGGTGACCCGGAGCTGGTGACGGTCGCCGCCCGGCGCGCGCTGAGCGAGGCCGACGTGGTGGTCGCGGACCGGCTGGCGCCGCGCGAGCTGCTCGACGAGCTCTCCCCGGACGTCGAGCTCGTCGACGTCGCCAAGCTGCCGCGCGGCCGGGCCGCGACGCAGGAGGAGATCAACCGGGTGATCGTCGACCGCGCGCTGCAGGGCAAGCGCGTCGTCCGGTTCAAGGGCGGCGACTCGTTCGTGTACGGCCGCGGCTACGAGGAGGCGCTGGCCTGCGAGGCCGCCGGCGTGCCGTGGACGGTGATCCCCGGCCTGACGAGCGCGATCGCCGTGCCCGAGGCCGTCGGGATCCCGGTCACCCACCGCGGCGTCGCCCACGAGTTCACGGTGATCTCCGGGCACCTGCCGCCCGACCACCCGGACTCGCTGGTGGAGTGGGACGCGGTGGCCCGGCTCCGCGGCACCGTGGTGCTGCTGATGGCGGTGAAGAACCTCCCGGCCATCGCCGACCGGCTGGTCGCCGGCGGCCGGCCACCCACGACGCCGGTCGCGGTGGTGTCCGAGGGCACCATGCCCGGCGAGCGCACCGTGGTCAGCACGCTGGCCACCGTCGAGGAGGACATGGTGCGCGAGGGAGTCCGGGCCCCGGCGATCGTGGTGATCGGCGACGTCGTGGCCGTCGCGAAGCACCGCTGACTCGGCACCGGCGAGGCGGGACGAGGAGGGACATGGCGACGATCGTCGAGGTCGACGACCCGCACGACCCGCGGCTCGCGGACTACCGCGACCTGCGTGACGTCGAGCTGCGCAAGCACCTCGAGGCGGAGCACGGGCTGTTCCTCGCGGAGGGCGAGAAGGTGGTGCGCCGGGCCGTCGAGGGCGGCTTCCCGGTGCGGTCGTTCCTGATGGCGTCGCGCTGGCTGGACGGGCTGGCCGACGTGCTCGCGACCACCGAGAGCCCCTGCTACGTCGTGTCGGAGCAGCTCGCCGAGGCGGTGACCGGGTTCCACGTCCACCGCGGGGCGCTGGCGTCGCTGCAGCGGCTGCCGCTGCCGACGGTGGACGCGGTGCTGGCCGAGGCCCGGACCGTCGTGGTGCTCGAGGACGTCGTGGACCACACCAACGTCGGGGCGGTCTTCCGGAGCGCGGCCGCGCTCGGCATCGACGCGGTGCTGCTGGCTCCCCGCTGCGCGGACCCGCTCTACCGGCGCTCGGTGAAGGTGGCGATGGGGGCGGTGTTCACGGTGCCGTGGACCCGCCTCGACGACTGGTACGACGCCCTGCCGCGGGTGTCCGCCGCCGGGTTCACGACCGTCGCGCTGACGCTGGCCGACGACGCCACCGCCGTCGAGGACGCGGTCGCCGGGCTCGACCGGGTGGCGCTCGTGCTCGGCAGCGAGGGGCACGGCCTGTCGCCGCGGTGGGAGAGCGCCGCCGACCGGCGGGCCGTGATCCCGATGCGGGAGGGCATCGACTCGCTCAACGTCGCGGCGGCCACCGCGGTCGCCTGCTACGTGACCGCCCGCCGCTAGCCGGACCGGTCAGGGCAGCGGCACGCCGTAGCGGGCGGCGACGCCGCGCTCCTGCTCGCGGGTGGTCTGCGCGAGCTTCTCCGGCCCGACCTGCAGCGACGCCGGCAGCGGCACCCGGCAGCTCGCGCCGGCGCAGCCGCGGTACTGCTTCCACAGCCGGGCCAGCTGCGCCTGCACGTCGGCGTAGCGGGGCTTGCCGTAGACGTTGTCGAGCTCGTTGGGGTCGTGGTCGAGGTCGTAGAGCTCGGCGTCCCCGTCGACGTAGCGGACGTACTTCCAGCGGGCGGTGCGCACGCCGGTGCCGGTCAGCGCGTTGTCGAAGCCCGGCGGCGGGTTCTCCTTGGCGGTGTTCATCTCCGCGGCGTCCTCCTGCCCCTCGACCACGAGCGGCACCCGCCAACCGCGGTCGCGGGTGAACGTCGGCACGACCGAGGCGCCGTCGGCCGGGTGCGGGGCGCTCGCACCGCCGAGGTCGAGGATCGTCGCGGTGATGTCCGCCGACGAGATCGGGTCGTAGCGCGTGCCGTGCGGGATCCCCGGCCCGGTGACCAGGAACGGCACCCGCAGCGACGGCTCGTGGGCCCAGATCTTGCCCTGCCGGTTGCGGTGCTCGCCGAGGAAGTAGCCGTTGTCGGAGGTGAACATCAGCACCGTGTCGTCGTACTCACCGGTCTTCTTGAGGGTCTTGACCAGCTTGCCGATCTGCTGGTCGAGGACGAACAGCGACTCGGCGCGCTGCCGGGTCAGCTTCAGCATCGCCTTCTTCTCGTTCGCGACGATCGGCGGCAGCCACCGCATCGGCCGCGGCAGCCGGCTGACGTCCTTCTGGCTCTCGCTGCCGTCCGCCGGCAGCCCGGACGCCCGGGTGATCTCCTTGTCGAACATCCCCTTCACCCGGCCGGGCCGGGCGGGTGTCTTGAACTTCTCGGGCGAGCCGGTCCCGGGCCAGAAGATGCCGCGCGGGTCGCCCTTCTCCCGGGGCGCCCCGAAGTGCGGTGCGATCGGCGCGAAGTACAGGAAGAACGGCTTGGGGGAGCGGTGGTACTTCGTCACCAGCCGCCGGGTCGAGCCGGCCCTCGGCGACGGTCTGGTAGACGCCCTTGTGCGAGTCGTCGATCGTGCCGTTGTGGTTGAGCAGCACGTGGAAGTACTGGTAGGTGCCGCCCGTCAGCTGGCTGTCGGCGGGCCGGTTGACCGAGCCCCACCAGTCGGTCCAGCCGGGCGGCACGTAGCGGAACGAGTTCTTCCCCGTGACGGCGGACTTGTCCACGCCGTAGCCGTTCATGTACTTGCCGACGAACACCGTGTTGTAGCCGGCCCGGTTCATCGAGGTGGCGACCGTCGCCCGGTCGTCGAAGGCCCGGTAGTTGTCCGGCGGGTCGACCGCCAGCACGCCGGTGTTGTGGGCGTACTGGCCGGTGAGCAGCGAGCTGCGGGCCGGCGCGCACAGCGGGTAGGAGCTGAACGAGTTGCGGAAGTCGAGGCCCTGGTCCTCGACCAGCTTGCGGACGTTCGGCATCCAGCGGAGGTCGTCGGTGCGCATGTCGTCGGTGACGACCGTGACGATGTTGGGCCGGCTCGACGACGACGGTGCCGCGGCGTCCTTCGGCACCAGCTTCGGGGGTGCCGCGGAGGTGCGGCCCGCCGGGCCGCCGCCGATGCGGGGGGAGTCGGTCGACATGCACGCGGAGCCGGTCGCGAGCAGCGCGACACCGAGGCCGGCGACGACGGGCTTGCGGAGTCGTCGCCACGGGGACGGGGCGCTGGGGGGAAGCTGGGGCATCAGGTGGGGGCTCTTCGGCAGACGGGACGGTCCGGCAAATGTACGGCGCCCGCCCTCACCCCCCGACCAAGCGCGCCGTCGGGCGGTCGAACTCAGCGGGAGTAGCCGTAGCGCGCCTCGACCTGCCGCGACTGCTCCTCCGTCGTCGTCCGCAGCCGGTCGGGGTCCTGCGCGAGGTCGGCCGGCAGCGGAGCCGAGCAGGACGCGCCGCGACAGTCCTTGTGCGCGGTCCAGACCTGCTCGAGCTCGGCCTGCACCGCGGCGTAGGCGGGCTCGCCGAACCGGTTGTGGAGCTCGTTGGCGTCCGCGTCGAGGTCGTAGAGCTCCCCGTCCCCGTCGACGTACCGGACGTACTTCCACCGGGGGGTGCGGATCCCGATCGTGGTGCGGGCGTCGGTGAAGCCGGGCACCGGGTGGGTGGCCGCGTCGCGGAACACCGCGGAGGTCTCCAGGCCCTCGGTCAGCACCGGCACCTGCCAGCCGCGGTCCTGCTCGAACGACGGCACCACCGACCTGCCGTCGAGCGGGTGCGGCGGCTTCGCGCGGCCGAGGTCGAGCAGCGTCGCGGAGACGTCCTCGGTGGTGATCGGGTCGAAGCGCTGGCCGTGCGGGACGCCCGGGCCGGCGACCAGGAACGGCACCCGCAGCGACGGCTCGTGGGCCTTGATCTTGCCCTGGCGCAGCCGGTGCTCGCCGAGGAAGTAGCCGTTGTCGGAGGTGAACATGATGACGGTGCGGTCGTACTCGCCGGTCTGCTTGAGCGTGCGCACCAGCCTCCCGACCTGCTGGTCGAGCACGAGCAGCGCCTCGGCCCGCTGCCGCGTGAGGGTGCGTACGGCGACCCGCTCGGCCGGGCTGAGCTCCGGGAGCACGTCCATCGGCCTCGGGTTGTCGCGGACGCTGCGCTCGGCGGGGCCGCCGTCCTGCGGCATCCCGGAGGCCCGCAGGATCTCGCGGTCGAAGGCACCCCGCACCTCCGGCGGCCGGGCCGGTGTCTTGATCCGCTCGCGGTTGCCGCTGTCGGGCCAGGTGACGTCCGGGTCGTCGGGCTCGCGGGGGAGGCCGAAGTGCGGTGCGATCGGTGCCCAGTAGAGGAAGAACGGCTTGGGGGAGCGGTGGTAGGACCGGACCAGGCGGCTGGCGATCCGGCCCTGCACCCGGGTCTGGTAGTGGCCGGCGTGGCTGTCGTCGATGGTGCCGTTCTTGTTCACGAGCACGTGCTCGTACTGGTAGGTCCCGCCGGACTCGAAGCCGCTGTTCGGCGGCCGGTCCACCGACGCGCGCCAGTCGGTCCACCCCGGCGGCACGTAGCGGAAGGACGGCTGGCCGGTGACCAGCGAGTCCTGCGTGCCGTACCCGTTGAGGTACTTGCCGAGGAACAGCGTGTTGTAGCCGGAGTCGTTGAGGCTGGTGGCGATGGTGCGGCGGTCGTCGAGCGCACCGAAGCCGTAGGGCTCCACGTGCGAGAAGACGTGGTGGTTGTGCGCGAGCTCGCCGGTCATCAGCGAGGCCCGCGCCGGGGCGCACAGCGGGTAGCTCGCGAACGAGTTGCGGAAGTCGAGCCCCTGGTCCTCGACCAGCCGCCGGACGTTCGGCATCCAGCGCAGGTCGTCCGCGCGCATGTCGTCGGCGACCACCGTGACGAGGTTCGGGCGACCCGCCTGCTCCGGTCTCGGGGAGGAGCTCGGCACGATCCTGGCCGGCTCCGCGGTGTTCTGGTTGGCCGGCAGCCGACCGGGTGTCGCGTCAGGCTGGTCGGCGGCCGCGCCCGACCGGCCCAGCTTGGTGACCAGCGCCCCGGCGACCACGAGCGCCACCGCGATGAGCCCGACCAGCGGGAGCGCCAGCCGGTGCCGCCTGCCCAGGCTGCGGAGGGACGAGACCATGACCACTTCCTGGAAGGCCGAGCCACGGGTGCGCGGCTCACGAGAGCGCGGTCAGCCTAGGGCCCGGGGTCGCTCCGGGGAGGGGTTCTTCTCACCTTGGTGCGTCAGGCCGGCCAGCCGGCGGGGAACTCGGGCGCCGCCTCGTCGGCCTGCTTGAAGAGCTTCTTGCGGGACCGCTTGTTGATCCGGTCGCCGAACACGATGCCCTCGCAGTGGTCGGTCTCGTGCTGCAGGCAGCGCGCGAGCAGCCCGGTCCCGGCGTGGCTGACGGGGGAGCCGTCGACGCCCTGGCCCTCGACCCGGGCGTACGACGTCCGGGCGCACGGCACGAACGCGCCGGGCAGCGACAGGCAGCCCTCGTCGTCGTCGTCGAGCTTGCGGTCCTTGCCCACCGGGAGGAAGAGCACCGGGTTGCACACCACGCCCTGGTGGCGCACACCGTCCTCGTCGGGGCAGTCGAAGACGAACACCGACTGGTCGCGGCCGATCTGGCAGGCGGCCAGGCCCACGCCGTCGGCGGCGTACATCGTGGCCACCATGTCGGCGACCAGCTCGCGCAGCCCGTCGTCGAAGGCGGTGATCGGCTCCTGCTTGTGGTGCATCACGGTCTCGCCCCAGCGCGTGATGCTGCGGACGGTGCCGCCGGCGGGCAGCACGGGCTCGTCGCGCCGCTCGGGGCGCTCGGGCTGGTCGGGCAGGTCGGGCAGGTCGGGCATGCGCGCCAAGGTAGCCGAGCGGCGGCGCACCCGGGACGGCCGGCGTGACCCGGGACACGACCCCGGGGCCGTGACGCTGGTGTAACTCGAAGTTACAGTTGGCCCATGCCTTCGACAGCGCCTCGCGACCGGGCCGGCCGTCACGGCCTGACCGCTCGCGAGAAGACGGACCCGATCGGCTACGCCGTCGCGTTCCTCAACAAGCTCGCCCAGACCAAGTCCCTCGACAGCTTCGGGCCGCTGCGGTGGAACCTGCGCAAGCCCACCGAGCGGGTGGTCTTCGAGGCCACCAAGTCCGGCTTCCGCACCCTCGGCGCCGTGAACCGTCAGTTCGCCCGCCGGGGCCGCCGCACCGGCACCCCCACCCGGGTGCCGCACTCCGCGGGCACCGGGGTGTTCGACCTGACGCCGACCGAGGACGAGCAGATGCTCGTCGACGTCGTCACCGAGTACGCCGCCGAGGTGCTCCGCCCGGTCGCGTCCGAGTCCGACGACGTCGCGCAGGCGCCCGAGGCGGTGCTCAAGGCCAGCCTCGAGATCGGGCTCCCGATCCTGGGCGTCCCCGAGGAGCTCGGCGGCATCTCGACCGAGCGGTCGGCGATGGCGGGCACGCTGGTCGCCGAGGCGCTCGCGCACGGCGACATGGGCCTGGCGGTCGCCACGCTGGCCCCCGGCGCGGTGAGCACCGCTCTGTCCTTGTGGGGCACCGAGGAGCAGCAGGCGACGTACCTCCCGGCCTTCACCGGCGACGAGGTGCCGGCCGCCGCGCTGGCGCTGACCGAGCCGCGGCCGCTGTTCGACGCGCTGTCGCCGCGGACCACCGCGGTCCGCGACGGTGACGGCTACGTCCTCACCGGCGTGAAGTCGATGGTGCCGCGCGGCGCCGACGCCGAGCTGTTCGTCGTCGGGGCGGAGCTCGACGGCGAGCCGCGGCTGTTCCTGGTCGAGTCCGCCACCCCGGGACTCGAGATCGAGGCCGAGCCGTCCATGGGGCTGCGGGCCGCCTCGCTGTCCCGGGTCGTGCTCGACGGCGTCCGCGTCCCGGAGCTGTCGCTGCTGGGCACCGCCGACGACTACGCCGAGTGCGTGCGGCTGTCGCGCCTCGCGTGGTGCGCGCTGTCGCTCGGCACGGCCCAGGCGGTGCTCGACTACGTCATCCCCTACGTCAACGAGCGGGAGGCGTTCGGCGAGCCGATCAGCCACCGGCAGAGCGTGGCGTTCATGGTCGCCAACATCGGCATCGAGCTCAACGGCATGCGGCTGGTGACCTACCGCGCCGCTTCCCGCGCGGCGCAGGGCAAGGCGTTCGCCCGCGAGGTCGCGCTCGCCCGCAGGCTGTGCGCCGAGCGCGGCATGCAGATCGGCAACGACGGCGTGCAGCTGCTCGGCGGCCACGGCTTCGTCAAGGAGCACCCGGTGGAGCGGTGGTACCGCGACCTGAGAGCGATCTCCCTCATGGAAGGCGGCGTCCTCGTATGACGATCAACCTCGAGACCCCCAAGAAGTTCCGGCCCCTGATCGGGCAGGCGCACCAGGTCGCGATGAACCTGCTGCGGCCCAACTCCCGCAAGTACGACCTCCTCGAGCACGAGTACCCCAAGGAGCTCGACATGCTCGCGGCGATGGTCGACGGGCTGTCGGAGTCCGGTGCCGCGTCCGGCGCCGGCGCGTCCGGCGTACGACGCAGCCCGGACGACCCGGCCAAGCCGAAGGCCAAGGCCGACGGCACCAAGAACGGCTCCAACCTGGCCTCGGTGCTCTCGATCATGGAGATGTGCTGGGGCGACGTCGGGCTGCTGCTGTCGATGCCGCGGCAGGGCCTCGGCAACTCCGCGATCGCGTCGGTGGCCAACGACGAGCAGGCCGAGCGCTTCAAGGGCGTGTGGGCCGGCATGGCCATCACCGAGCCGGGCGTCGGCTCCGACTCCGGCGCGATCCAGACCACCGCGACGCTCGACGGCGACGACTACGTCATCAACGGCGAGAAGATCTACGTCACCGCCGGCGACCGCGCCGACCACATCGTGGTGTGGGCGACGCTGGACAAGAAGCTCGGCCGCGCCGCGATCAAGTCGTTCGTGGTGCCGAAGGGCACGCCCGGCATGACGATGGAGCGGCTCGAGCACAAGCTCGGCATCCGCTCCTCGGACACCGCGGCGTTCCGGTTCGAGAACTGCCGGGTGCCCAAGGAGAACCTCCTCGGCGACCCGGACGTCGACCCGAAGCAGGGCTTCGCGGGCGCGATGGCGACCTTCGACAACACCCGGCCGCTGGTGGCGGCGATGGCGATCGGCTGCGCCCGCGCCTCCCTCGAGCTCACCAAGGAGCTGCTCACCGAGGCCGGCGTCGAGATCGACTACGACCGTCCCGCGCAGACCCAGTCGGCCGCCGCCGCGACGTTCCTGCAGCTGGAGTCGGACTGGGAGGCGGCCTACCTGCTCGCGCTGCAGGCTGCCTGGATGGCCGACAACGGCAAGCCGAACTCGCTCGAGGCCTCGATGGCCAAGGCCAAGGCCGGCCGCGTCGGCAGCGACGTGACGCTGCGGTGCGTGGAGCTGGCCGGCAGCGTCGGCTACAGCGAGCACGAGCTGCTCGAGAAGTGGGCCCGCGACTCCAAGATCCTCGACATCTTCGAGGGCACCCAGCAGATCCAGCAGCTCATCGTCGCCCGCCGGCTGCTGGGCAAGACGAGCGCGCAGCTGAAGTAGCCCCGCTCAGGTCATCTCGGCGCTGCGGCGCGACCGCCACAACGTGTCGGGCCGGGGCACGTCGACGCCGTCGACGCTGAGGTCGGTGCGCTCGGCGTAGAAGCACAGGTGGCCGCGCACCTGCTCGGCCTCGTGCAACGGCTCGACGTAGGTCCAGGCGAGGTCGGTGGTCTCGTCGTCGCCGTCACGCAGCGAGAAGTACGTCGCGACGCCCTTGTAGGCGCACGTGGAGGTGGCGTCGCCGGCGGTCAGCAGGTCGGCGCGGACGTCCTCCGGCGGGACGTACCAGCGCACCGGCAGGTGGGTCTCGTAGATCGCCACCGCCCGGCGGGTGTCGGCGAGCACCTGGCCGCCGACGGAGACCACGACGTGGCGGTCGCTGGGCAGCACGTCGAGCCGCTTGAACGGGTCGTGCGGGTGGCCGGTCATCGGCGCCGACTCCTCGACCCAGTCGAACGGCCGGAAGTCGACCACGACCCGGCCCCCGAGGTCCGCGTCGGCGGCGACGAAGCCGGCCGCCTCGAACGACCGCCCCTGGACGTCCAGCGTGAACGACTCGCCCTCGTGGAAGTGCCACTCGAAGTGCACCGGCCCGAGGATCGGCGGCAGGTCGGGTGGCGGGGCCGGCGTCGCGCAGGGCGTCAGCGCCGCGACGACGTCGGCCCGCGGCACGGCGTACATCGGGACGACGCGGCGCGGCTCCCACACCACCAGCGCGTCCACGGTGTCGAGCACCGGGCTGCCGGCGTACGACGCGCGCACCCGCTTGGTCACCGGTTCGAACCGAAGCTGGTCGGTCAGCGACATCAGGTGCCGACCCAAGGAGATGGCCATGCGCCATGCTCCGGCGGCGCGCGCACGTGCGTCAACGCCATGGGAACGTCGGGTCATGAAGCTCTACGCCGACGCTGCTCCCCGCCGCACCCGCCAGGTCGTCGGGGACGCCCTGTTCGTGGCCTGGCTCCTGCTGTGGCTCTGGCTGGCGAACGTCGTGCACGACGCCACGCTGGCGCTGGCCACGCCGGGCCGCCGGATCGAGACGGCCGGTGGGGACCTGTCGCACAAGCTGCGCGCGGCCGGGTCGGCCGTCGGAGACCTGCCACTCGTGGGCGACCAGGTGCGCTCGCCGTTCGACGGCGCCGGTCGGGCGGCGGACCAGATCGCCGCCGCGGGCACGTCGCAGGTCGAGGCGGTGCAGCACCTGGCGTTCTGGCTCGGTGTCGCCGTCGCGGGGATCCCGGTGCTGCTCCTGGTGGTCCTCTACGTCCCCCGGCGCGTGCGGTTCGCCCGCACCGCGGCCGCCACGCAGCGGTTCGTGGACGGGCCGGCCGACCTCGACCTGTTCGCGCTGCGGGCGATGGCGCACCAGCCGGTGCACCGGCTGGCGGCGGTGAGCGACGACCCGGTGCGGGCGTGGCGCGACGGCGACGCGGCCGTCGTACGTGCGCTGGCGCTGCTGGAGCTCGAGGAGGCGGGTCTCACACCGCCACCCCCGGTTGCCCGCCCGGCGCGTGGGTAACGCGCCGGGATGAGTGACAACACGGAGCTGAGGAACGAGGACGACAACGAGGCCGTGCAGGCGGTCGTGGACCGGGTGCTGTCCTACCAGGGCGGCGCCCCGGTGGACACCGTGCGCGGCGAGCTCGAGCAGGGGCTGTCCGACATCGGCGAGAGCCGGCCCGACGAGTGGCTGCAGGCGCGCGCCGAGGAGATCAGCCAGGCGGACCCGGCGCAGTCCTGACGCGCACGGCAGGATGGGCGCATGAGCGTGCCCCAGGTGCTGCTGAACAACGGCGTCGAGATCCCGCAGGTCGGGTTCGGCGTGTGGCGGGTGCCGCGTGACCGCACCCAGCAGGTCGTCGCGACCGCGCTCGAGGCCGGCTACCGGCACGTCGACACCGCGAAGCTCTACGGCAACGAGGCCGGCGTCGGGGCCGCCGTGCGCGAGTCCGGCCTCGACCGCGACGCCGTCTTCGTGACCAGCAAGGTCTGGAACGACGACCACGGGTACGACGCGACGCTGCGGGCGTTCGACGCCAGCATGGACCGGCTCGGGTTCGAGGTGCTCGACCTCTACCTGATCCACTGGCCGGTGCCCGAGAAGGGGCTCGCGGCGGACACCTGGCGTGCGATGGAGCGGCTCTACCTCGACGGCCGGATCCGGGCCATCGGGGTCTCCAACTTCGAGGCCGACCAGCTGCACCGGCTCGTGGCCGGCGCCGAGGTCGTGCCCGTCGTGAACCAGGTCGAGCTGCACCCGTACCGGCAGCGGCGAGACGTCCGCCGCGCCGACGACGAGCTGGGCGTCGCCACCGAGGCGTGGAGCCCGATCGCCAAGGGCGGCGCCCTGCTCGCCGACCCGGCGGTGACCGCGGTGGCGGACAAGCACGGTGTCTCCCCGGCCCAGGCGGTGCTGCGCTGGCACGTGCAGCTGGGCACGATCGTGATCCCGAAGTCGGTGACGCCGGAGCGGATCGCCGCCAACCTGGACCTCTTCGGCTTCGAGCTCGACGACGAGGACCTGGCCGCCTTCGACGCCTTGGACCGCGACTGACCGAGGCGCGACGAGTGGTCGAGCCTGTCGAGGCCCCGGGCGGGTGAGTCGAGACCGGGCGGGTGGTCGCGCTTGTCGAGACCCGGTCACCGGGCATCCTGCTGCTCGTCCACAGATTCGAACACACGCTCGAAACGGGGGGTGTGGCCTGCGAGAATAGGTCCATGACCAGCACCGTTCAGACCTCCTACGGGCACCCGATCTCGGTGTTCGCGGGCGAGCTGCACGCGTCGCTGGACGCGCTGGCCGAGGTGCCGGCCTGGTCGGCCTCGCGCGGTGAGCAGCGGACGGCGCTGGTGGAGCTGGCGCGGGCCCGGGCCAGGCTCGACGAGCTCCTGCTGCGGCTGCTGGCCGCGGGTGACCGCAACGACGTCGCCGCCGACAGCGACCTCGACCGCCTGGCTCGCCGGACCCGCCGTCCGGGGGCGGCGCACGCGGATGTGCGCTGGCGCGGCGCTGACGACTCGCCGCGACGCGTGACGCGCTGGCGCGAGGTGACCTCGACCTGGAGCAGGCGCGGGTGGTGGCCGCGTCGGTGCGGGAGCTGCCCGCGGAGGCCGTCGCGGCGGACCCGACGTGTGCGGCGCGGGCCGAGGCCATGCTGGTGGACCTCGCGGGTACGCACGACGCGAAGAAGCTGCGGCAGCTCGGGCGGCACATCCTGCACGTGCTCGACCCGGAGCAGGCCGACCGTCGCCTCGGCCGGCAGCTCGAGCGCGAGGAGCGGGCCGCCACCCGGCGACCTTCCTCGAGCTGCACGACAACGGCGACGGCACCCACGGCGGTCGGCTCCGCATCCCCGGGTTCCACGCCGCGGTCCTGACGAAGATGCTCGACGCGATCGCCAACCCCGCCCGACCCACCACCGACCCCGACAACCATGCAACCGGCTCGCCGGAGCGGTCGCGGCCCGAGCGGCGAGGGCAGGCGTTCTGCGAGCTGCTCGAGCGGATCCCGGCCGACCGGCTCCCCGACCAGCGGCGGTGTCAGCGCGACCGTGGTGGTGCTGCTGGACTACGACACCCTGCTGTCGGGACTGGGCACCGCGCGGCTCGACACCGGCGAGCGGATCTCCGCCGGCCTCGCACGGCGGCTGGCGTGCCAGGCCGGGATCATCCCCGCGGTGGTCCGCCGGATGATCGAGGGCCGCTCCGTGGTCCTCGACCTGGGCCGCAAGCGCCGCCTCCACACCGAGCAGATGCGGATCGCACTGGCCGTCGAGCAGGGCGGCTGCACCGCCGAGCACTGCGACCGCCCCGCCGGCTGGTGCCACGCCCACCACGACGTCCCGTGGTCCGCGGGCGGTCCAACCAGCGTGACCAACGGCCGACTGCTGTGCTCGTTCCACCACCACAAGGCCCACTCACCGAGCTACACGACCGAACGAGTCGACGGCCGGATCCGGTTCCACCGACGGACGTGAGAGGTCGTCGCGCCGACGACTACGACCGTGGCTGGGTCTAGACAGCCTGCCGGGCAGCCGACGACACAGCCTGGTGTGCCACATGCCTGACGCGACCGCTGGTGCCGGTGTGGCTACCGAGCCAGCTCCTGCATCGCGGGCATGGCCGCTGAACGAGAGCCCGGGATGTCGGGAGTGTGACGGCGATCACCAGGGGGTAGGTACCGGTCCACGTCACCTCGGGCGACCACGCTCGAGCGCGCAACGCCAAGGGGTGGCCTGGTGACGAGGGACGCATCGGGCCACTCGAGGAGCATCCGGCACCACGTGTCGGGATGCATGAGAGGGAGACCCGATGAGCACGCAGGAGTTCGCACCGTTCACGCCGGAAGAGATGGCCACCGAGGGGGTGACCGCACTGCCGGACAAGGAGGTCGTGTCGATCCTCGACCTCGCGGCTGACGTCGACCTCGCGATCGACGGCGCAGCACCGATCGACCTCGCCGTCGCCCTCAACGCCAACATCGTGGCGCCGATCGACGCAGCGGTGAGCGCCAACCTGCTGTCCGACGACTCCAGCTCCCAGGCGCTGGCCGACCAGGGGGTCGCGGTCAACCAGACGGTGGACGCGGACGCGATCGCGACCGGCATCCAGGACAGCACCATCGACCAGTCCGACACCGTCGACCGACGGGTCCGGGGCGGCACCGGCCGACGGCACCGGCGCCGAGCAGCAGCACCATGATGGCGGCGCCCGACGCCGCGGACGCGGCCCCCGACACCCTTGCCGACGCCGCGGCGCGGCGACCCCGTGGACGGCACGGTGGTGGTGGACTCCACCGGCGCCATCGTCGGCACCCTGGACGAGAGCACCGGGACGGTCGTCAACAGCGCCGGCGACATCGTCGGCACGCTCAACGAGACGACCGGGCTGGTCGTCGACTCGGCCGGCGCCATCGTCGGCACCGTCACCAACCTGGTCGACGGAGCGTCGGTGGTGGGCTCGAGCCGGCGACGTCATCGGTGTCCTCGACGGGACGACCGGGAACGTGGTCGACGCCACCGGGCACGTCGTCGGTGTCCTCGACCCGCTGACGGGCCAGGTCCTGAACACCGTGGGCGACGTGCTCGGCACGGTGACCAACCTGGTCGACGGCACCACGGTGCTGGACTCGGCCGGCAACGTCGTCGGTGTCCTGGACGGCGCGACGGGCAACGTCGTCAACGCCGCCGGCACCGTGGTCGGCGCGCTCGACCCGCTGACCGGACAGGTCCTCGACGCCGCCGGGCAACATCATCGGCACGGTGGGCGACGTCGTCGACGACGTCACCGACACCCTCGAGGAGCTCAACACCGGCGACCTGCTGAAGGGCGACCTGCTCAACGTCGACGTCAACGTCGACCTGGACGCCGACCTCGCGGCTCCCATCAACGGTGCGGTCGCGGCCAACGCCAACGTGGCGGCGCCCATCGACGCGGCCGTCTCGGCCAACATCCTCTCCGACCACTCGGACGCGACGGCGATCGCGCAGCAGGACGCCATCATCAACCAGTCCATCACCGGGAACGCCGAGGCCACGTCCGACCAGACCTCCGACATCGACCAGGCCGTCGCGTCGAGCCGCCCGACACCGACACCGCGTCGGCGGACGACCCGGCCTTCGCCCCGCACGGTCCGACCGCAGCCGACGGAGTCGGGTCAGGCGGCGCCGACCGTCGCCGGTGAGGTGCGCGACCGAGCCGAGCACGGAGCCCGCGCCGCAGTGACCACGATCGTCGACGCGCCCGCGCGCGCCGACGACCTCCCGCTCCTCGGGACGATGGTGGGGTCCGGCTACCGGACCCCACCGGCCCTGGTCCGCCGCGGCGACGGGCAGACCCTCCAGCTCACGCCGCTGCTCTACCAGGTGCTGCGAGGCGGTCGACGGGCGCCGCAGCTGCGCCGAGATCGCGGCCGTCGTCCGCGAGGTCATGCGCCGGGACGTCACGGCGGACGTGGTCGCGACCCTGGTCGACCAGCACCTGCGGCCGCTGGGCCTGCTCAAGCTGGCCGACGGGTCCGAGCCGGCCCTCAAACGGTCCAACCCCCTGCTGGGGCTCAGGCTCCAGTTCGCCGTCACCGACCCCCGGGCCACGCGCCGGCTGACCGACCCGTTCCGGGTCCTGTTCAGACCGGCGATGGTCCTGGTGGTCGTGCTCGGCTTCCTGGCGATCACCTGGTGGGTGTTCTTCCACCAGGGCCTCGCGCCCGCGGCGTACGACGCGTTCCAGCGGCCGCACCTGCTGCTCCTCGTGTTCGTGGTGACGGTGCTGTCCGGGGGCTTCCACGAGTTCGGGCACGCGGCTGCCGCGCGCTACGGCGGCGCCGACCCCGGCGTGATCGGCGCCGGCCTCTACCTGGTGTGGCCGGCGTTCTACACCGACGTCACCGACAGCTACCGGCTGGGACGGCGAGGACGCATCCGGACCGACCTCGGCGGCCTGTACTTCAACGCCGTCGTGGTGGTGCTCACCTTCGGGTGGTGGTACTGTCACGCGGTGGGACGCGCTGCTGCTGCTGGTCGCGACGCAGACCCTGCAGATGGTGCAGCAGCTCATGCCGCTGCTGCGCTTCGACGGCTACCACCTGCTCGCCGACCTGACCGGCGTCCCCGACCTCTACCACCGGATCCGTCCGACCCTGGTCGGGCTGCTGCCGCACCGCTGGTCGCACCCGGAGAACCGGATCCTCAAGCCGTGGGCCCGGGTGCGTGATCACCGCCTGGGTGCTGGTCACGATCCCGATGATGGCGTTCATGCTGCTCGCGCTGGTGACGTCCCTGCCGCGGCTGCTCGGGACGGCCTGGGACGTGGTGCGGGAGGACGCGCGCCGGCGTGCGGACGGCCTGGCGGACCGGAGGCCTCGTCGACGTCTCCGCCCACTCGCTCCAGGTGCTGGCGGTGGCGCTGCCGGTGCTCGCTGGCCTGATGATCTTCACGCGGATCGGGGTGCGCTGGTCCCGCGGCCTCACCCGCTGGAGCCGCGGGTCCGCGCTCAAGCGGGTCACGGCCGTCGCCGTCGTCGCGGCCGTCGTGACCGCCCTCTCCTGGGCCTGGGCGCCGCGGCCCGGGCACCTACCGGCCGATCGGCCCCGACGAGAAGGGACTGCTCTCCGCCGTGCTTCCGGGCGCGCAGGACGATGCCGGGGTGGTCCCGGTGTCGTCGGAGCGTGCCGCGGCACTCCCCGCGCGGGGCGGCGTCGTCGTCGGTGCGTCGGCCGAGCGTCGGCTGGCCGGCGAGAGCCCGCTGCAGGCGACCTTCCAGAAGGGACGGCCGCTGCCCAGCAGGTCCCACCCGCAGCTGGCGATGGTGCTCGTCCCGACCGGTGACACCGGCACCGGGCGGGCCACCGCGACACGGCGGAACCGACGAGGCCGCCGAGCCGTGGGTGTTCCCGTTCGACAAGCCGCTGCCGCCCGCCGAGGGCGACAACCAGGCCGGCGCGTACAACACCACCGACGGCACGGTGACCTACGACGTCGCGTTCGCGCTCGTGTGGGCCACCGGCGACGAGGTGCTCAACGTCAACGAGGCCCATGCCTACGCCTCGTGCTCGGACTGCGTGACGGTCGCCGTCGCGTTCCAGGTCGTGCTGATCATGGACGACGCCCGCGTGGTGGTCCCGCAGAACCTCTCCGTGGCCGCGAACTACGACTGCTACCGCTGCATCACCGCCGCGCATCGCCAGCCAGCTCGTGCTGTCCGTGGAGAGGACGCCGGGACAGCAGCAGCTGCTGGCGCTCGGAGAGGTCTGGGGTCGCCTGACCGAGTTCGGGAGAGCCATCACGTCGTACTCGCTGACGGAGATCTCGGCCCGGCTGCAGGCCTTCAAGGAGGAGATCGTCGCGATCCTCGACGCCGCGCCACCGGTGCCGCCCGACGCGACGACGACGACGGCCCCGCCCGCCGCCGACGACGTCGCCCGGCGGCACCGACGGGTCCCTCGTCGAGCGGCTCGTCGGCCGACCCGTCCGGCTCGCCGTCCGCCGATCCGGGCGGCGCGTCGTCCGACGCACCGACGGGCGCGGCCGGCTCGGCCCCGACCTCGTCCAGCACGTCGTCCACCGGCTCGTCCGAGCTCGAGTGATGCGGGGACCACCGAGCCGACGTCCGGGCCTGCCAGGACAGCACAGCCCCGACGTCCTCCGGGACCGCGTCGACCACGCCGTCCGCGTCCCCGTCGTCCTAGCCGGCACCGGCCCGGGTGCTTAGGCTGCGACCGCAGGGGATAGAAGGACTGACATGACCACCAAGGCACAGGCCAAGCGCCAGGAGCTCATCGTCGACGTGCTCGAGAGCGCGTTCGCCGACCTGATGAGCGCCGACCCGCACGCGTTCCGGGTGAAGTTCCGCAAGATGGCCGCCGACCCGTTCGCGTTCTACCGCGGCTCCGCGTGCCTGTTCTACGCCGACATGACCTCGCAGCAGGACGCCTGGGCCGACGAGCGGACGAGCCGGGTCTGGATCCACGGCGACCTGCACGCCGAGAACTTCGGCACCTACATGAACTCCGCACGGCCGGATGGTCTTCGACGTCAACGACTTCGACGAGGCCTACATCGGGCACTTCTCCTGGGACCTGCGCCGGTTCGTGGCCAGCCTGGCGCTGATGGGCTGGCAGAAGGCGCTGCCCGAGGACACCGTGCGCAACCTGATCGGCCGCTACCTGCGGGCCTACCTCGCGCAGGTCACGCACTACGCCGAGATCACCGACGACGACGACTTCGCGCTGCACCTCGACAACACCGACGGCCCGGTCAACGTGGTGCTGACCCAGGCCCGCACCGCCAGCCGGGTGGCGCTGCTCGACGGCATCACCGCGCTTCGAGAAGAGCGTCCGGGTCTTCGCGGAGGACGCCACCGTGCGGCGGCTCGGCCGGGCCGAGCGGCGCAAGGTCGAGAAGGCGTTCGGCAGCTACCTCGAGACGATCCCGGAGTCCAAGCAGGTTCGACCGCGACCTGTTCTACGAGGTCCGTGACGTCGTCGGCAAGTCCGGCTTCGGCATCGGCAGCGCCGGGCTGCCGGCGTACAACGTGCTGGTCGAGGGCTACAGCCAGTCGCTCGACAACGACGTGGTGCTGTCGATGAAGCAGGCCAACGTGCCGGCGGTCAGCCGGTTCGTCGACAGCCGGGCGGTCGACAAGTACTTCGACCACGAGGGCCACCGCACCGTGGTGTCGCAGCGGGCGCTGCAGGTGCACACCGACCCGCTGCTCGGCTACACCAGCCTCGACGGCGTCGGGTACGTCGTGCCGAGGTCTCGCCCTACGAGTTCGACCTGGACTGGGGCGAGATCAACGAGCCCGACGAGATGGCCAGCGTCGTGCAGAACCTCGGCCGTGCCACCGCCAAGGTGCACTGCGCCTCCGACGAGGACAGCGACCAGAGCCTGGTGAAGTTCCAGACCGAGGAGGCGATCTGCGCGGTCGTCGAGGGTCGCCGCAAGGAGTTCGTCGCCGACCTCACCGACTACGCGATCGCCTACGCCGTGACGGTGCGCCAGGACCACGCACTGTTCGTCGACGCGTTCCGCGAGGGCCGCATCGGCGGCGTCAGCGCCACGTAGCCGGACGCGCGGCTCACCGCAGCCGGCGGGCGCCCGCGCTCGGCAGCGCGGTCAGGAAGCCGGGGGAGTCCCAGCCCCGGTCGTCGTACGCCGCCTGCACGGCGGCCTCCACCGCCTCGACCGCGGAGGTCGGCACGAGGGCGATGGCCGACCCGCCGAACCCGCCGCCGGTCATCCGGGCGCCGAGCGCGCCGTGGGCCACCGCCGTGTCGACGACGACGTCGAGCTCCGCGCAGGACACCTCGTAGTCGTCGCGCAGCGACGCGTGCGAGGCGAGGAAGGTCCGGCCCAGCGCCTCGAAGTCGCCGGCCTCGAGCTGCGCGACCGACTCGCGGACCCGGTCGATCTCCGTGAACACGTGCCGCACCCGGGGCCGCACCCGGTCGTCGAGCGAGGCGAGTGCCGCGGCCTGGTCGACGACGTCGCGCAGCAGCGCGACACCGAGCTGGTCGGCGGCTCGCTCGCAGTCCGCGCGCCGCGACCCGTAGCCGCCGTCGCTGAGCGTGTGCGACGCGCGGGTGTCCACGACGAGCAGGGTGAGGTCCGCCGCGGCCGGGTCCCAGCGCACCTGACGCGTCGACCAGTCGCGGCAGTCGAGCAGCAGCGCCGACTCCGCCTCGCCGAACAGCGCGACGGTCTGGTCGAGCCCTCCGGTCGGGGCACCGGCCACCTCGGCCTCGGCCCGCATGCAGGCGCGCACCAGCCCCGGCACGCACCTCGTCGTCGACCTCCTGGTCGGTGAGCGAGGCCGCGGCCAGCGCGACGGCGCACTCGAGCGCGGCCGAGCTCGACAGGCCGGCCCCGAGCGGCACCCGGCTGTCGACGACGAGGTCCATCCCGGGCAGCGTCCAGCCGGCCTCCTGCATCGCCCACACCACGCCGGCGGCGTACGACGCCCAGCCGGTCACCGTGCCCGGGCCGAGCTCGTCGAGCCGGCCGCTGAACTCGTCGTCCTGCTGGCCGCTGCGGACGGTGACGGTGTCGTCGTCGCGGACCGCGACCGCGGCGTACGTCGCGTGCGGCAGCGCCATCGGCAGGCAGAGGCCGCCGTTGTAGTCGACGTGCTCGCCGACCAGGTTCACCCGGCCGGGGGCGGTGAAGACCCCGGAGGACGGCCGGCCGTGCCGCTGCTCGAAGGCGGCGGCCAGCTCGTCCGCGAGCGTCGCGGGTCTCCGGATCCGGGTCCAGGGTGTTCACGTCGCCACTGTAGGGCCGAGGGTGACGCCCGGCAGGCCCGCTTCGGGGCCCTGGAACAATCGGTGGGGTGAGCACGACGACCCCGCCGACCCGGCTGCCGACCCCGAGAAGCTCGTCGAGCTCGCGCACCAGATGTTCGACTGGGCGCGGGCCGGCGACACCGAGCGGGTCGACGCGTACGTCGAGGCGGGCGTGCCGGTCAACCTGACCGACGCGTCCGGCAACACCCTGCTGATGCTGGCCGCCTACCACGGCCACGCGACGACGGTCACCGTGCTGGCGGGCCGCGGTGCGGACGTGGACCGGCTCAACGACCGTGGCCAGAGCCCGCTCGCCGGGGCGGTCTTCAAGGACGAGCAGGAGGTGGTCCGTGCGCTGCTCGACGCGGGGGCCGACCCCGACGCCGGCAGTCCCACCGCCCGCGAGACCGCGGAGATGTTCGGCCGGCCCGAGCTGTTCGGCTGAGGACCCATCCCCGACCCCGGCCGCGGCGAACCACCGGATGGGACCACCCGATCTCGTGAAAGGCTCCACCACATGACGCTCACCGACGCCCGCACGCCCTCCACGGCCCCCGCCCCCGGGGCGGCCCAGGAGATGGCCGACGTCGTCCGCCCGCTGTTCGGCGGCGAGCTGCCCGTCCGGCTGCGCGCCTGGGACGGCAGCGTGGCCGGTCCCGAGGGTGCGCCGACGGTCGTGATCAACGACGCCGCCGCGCTGCGCCGGCTGGTCTACCGGCCCGGCGAGCTCGGGCTGGCGCAGGCCTACGTGCTCGGGGAGATCGACGTCGAGGGCGACCTGCTCGACGGCTTCCGTCGCGTGTGGCAGGCGGTGCGCGAGCAGGGCGCCTCGCCGCGGCTCAACCTCGCCACCGTGCTCGCCGGGCTCCGCACCGCGAAGAGCCTCGGCGCCTTCGGGCGGCCGCCCGAGCCGCCGGCGTCGCAGGCCCGGCTCCGCGGCCGGCTGCACTCGCTGACCCGCGACCGGGACGCGATCTCCCACCACTACGACCTCTCGAACGACTTCTACTCGTTGATCCTCGACCCGCACATGGCGTACTCCTGCGCCTACTTCACCAAAGACCCCGACGACCCGGCGTACACCGTCGAGGACGCGCAGCGCGACAAGCTCGACCTGGTCTGCCGCAAGCTCGGCCTCGACCAGGCGCAGCCGGGCCACCGGCACCTCGACATCGGCTGCGGCTGGGGGTCGCTGTCGCTGTTCGCCGCCGAGCAGTACGGCGTCCAGGTCACCGGCGTGACCATCGCGGCCGAGCAGAAGGCGTTCATCGACCAGCGGATCGCCGAGCGGGGGCTGCAGGACCGCGTCGAGATCCGGCTGCAGGACTACCGCGACGTCCCCGACGGCCCCTACGACACCATCTCCTCGATCGAGATGGGCGAGCACGTCGGCGAGAAGAACTACCCCGTCTACACGGCCGGCATCCACCGGCTGCTCCGGCCCGGCGGCCGCGCGCTGATCCAGCAGATGTCGCGCACCACCCGCCCCGGCGGCGGCCCGTTCATCGAGGCGTTCATCGCCCCGGACATGCACATGCGCCCGGTGGGGGAGACCGTCAACCTCATCGAGGCGGCCGGCCTCGAGGTGCGTGACGTGCACGCGCTGCGCGAGCACTACGTCTGGACCGTCGACGCCTGGTACGCCACCTTCGAGGCCAACTGGGACAAGGTCGTCGAGCTGGTCGGCGAGGAGGTCGGCCGCGTCTGGCGGCTCTACCTCGTCGGCGGCGCGCTGGCCTTCGAGGAGGGCCGGATGGGCGTCGACCAGATCCTGATGGTCAAGCCGACGCCCGACGGTCGCAGCAGCCTGCCGCGGGTCCGCACCGTCTGATGCCGCTGCTGACCTCCTTCCCCCTCGGCGAGTTCCTCGGCGCCGCTCCCGTTCACCGTCCTCGCGGTGGTGGTCGTGCTCGGCGTAACCTTCGTGGTGGCGCTGCGGCTCGGCCGGCACGCCGTCGTGGACGTGGCGTGGGGACTCGGCTTCGCCGCCGTCGCGGTCGCGGCGTTCGCGGCCTCGGAGGGCGCCGGCGACGGGATCGTCAGCGGCCTCGCGCTCGTGCTGACCGTGCTGTGGGGGGTCCGGCTCGCGGTCCACATCGGCGCTGCGCTCGCGCGGCCACGGCGAGGACCCGCGGTACGTCGAGCTGCTCGCCAAGGCGCCCGGCAACCCGCAGCTGTTCGCGCTGCAGCGGATCTACCTCACCCAGGGCGTCGTGATGTGGTTCGTCTCGCTGCCGGTGCAGGTGGCGATGTTCGAGCAGGGCGAGGCCAACCTCGCCACCTGGGTCGGGGTGGTGCTGTGGCTGGTCGGGTTCACCTTCGAGACGGTCGGCGACGCGCAGCTGACCCGGTTCCGCAACGACCCCGCCTCGAAGGGCCAGGTGCTCGACACCGGGCTGTGGCGCTTCACCCGGCACCCCAACTACTTCGGCGACGCCTGCGTGTGGTGGGGGCTGTCCTTCATCGCGTTCAGCGCCTGGCCGGGCGTGCTCACGATCCTCTCGCCGCTGGCCATGACCTGGCTGCTCGCCAAGGGCACCGGCAAGCCGCTGCTCGAGAAGGACATGGCCTCCCGCCGTCCCGGCTACGCCGACTACGTCCGACGTACCAGCGGGTTCGTGCCGCTGCCGCCCAAGAAGCTCGCGCACGACACCGCGAGCTGACCCCGCACCCACCGCAACGAAGGAGCACCCATGAAGACCATCGCCGAGGGCAGCAAGGCCCCCGACTTCGAGCTGCCCGACCAGGACGGCAACCCGGTCCGGCTCAGCGACGCCGCCGAGAACGGCCCCGTCGTGCTGTTCTGGTACCCGGTCGCGTCGAGCGGCGGCTGCACCAAGGAGGCCTGCCACTTCCGCGACCTGGCCACCGAGTTCAAGGAGGCCGGCGCGCAGCGCTTCGGCATCAGCACCGACCCGGTCGCCGCGCAGAAGAAGTTCGCGGAGTCGAACGGGTTCGACTACCCGCTGCTCTCCGACGAGTCGGGCGACGTCGCCCGCTCCCTCGGCGTGAAGCGGAAGTACGTCACCCCCGTGAAGCGCGCGACCTTCGTCATCGACCGCGACCTGACCATCCGCAAGGTGATCACCAGCGAGATGAACATGGACGTGCACGCGGACCAGGCTTTGGCTGCGTTGAAGGCGCTGTAGCAGACTGGTCGGGTGCAGTTCCTCAGCGAGACCTCACCCGGCTACGACCTCACCTACGACGACGTCTTCATGGTGCCGCGTCGCTCGGACGTGACCTCCCGCTACGACGTCGACCTGTCCACCACCGACGGCACCGGTACGACGATCCCGCTCGTCGTGGCCAACATGACCGCGGTCGCCGGCCGCCGGATGGCCGAGACCGTCGCCCGCCGCGGCGGGCATCACCGTCATCCCGCAGGACATCCCGGCCGCCGTCGTGCGCGACGTCGTGTCGTGGGTGAAGCAGCGCCACGTGGTCTTCGACACCCCGATCACCCTCGAGCCGCACCAGACCGTCGGCGACGCGCTGGCGCTGCTGCCCAAGCGGGCCCACCGCGCCGCGTTCGTGGTCGAGGACGGCCGCCCGGTCGGCGTGGTGACCGAGGAGGACTGCGTCGACGTCGACCGGTTCACCCAGCTGCACGCGGTGATGTCGTCGCACCCGCTCACGCTGCTCGACACGCTCTCGCCGCGGGAGGCGTTCGACCGGCTCGACGCCGCCCGTCGCCGGGTGGCCCCCGTCGTCGACGCGGACGGCCGCCTGGTCGGCCTGCTCACGCGCACCGCCGCGCTCCGCGCGACGCTCTACGACCCCGCCGTCGACGCGCCAGGGCCGGCTGCGCGTGGCCGGCGCCCTCGGCGTCAACGGTGACGTGAAGGCCAAGGCCGCCGACCTGCTCGAGACCGGCGTCGACTGCCTCGTCGTCGACACCGCCCACGGCCACCAGGACCGGATGGTCGCCGCCCTCGCAGGCGGTGCGGGCGCTGGCGCCGCAGGTGCCGGTGGCGGCCGGCAACGTGGTCTCCGCGGAGGGCGTCCGGGCGCTCGTCGACGCGGGCGCCGACATCGTCAAGGTCGGCGTCGGGCCCGGCGCGATGTGCACCACCCGGATGATGACCGGCGTCGGCCGCCCGCAGTTCTCCGCCGTGCTGGAGTGCGCCGCGCAGGCCCGCTCCCTCGGCGCCCACGTGTGGGCCGACGGCGGCGTCCGCCACCCGCGCGACGTGGCGCTGGCGCTGGCCGCCGGCGCCTCCTCGGTGATGATCGGCTCCTGGTTCGCGGGCACCCACGAGTCACCCGGCGACCTCCACGTCGACGCGCAGGGCCGGGCGTTCAAGGAGTCCTTCGGGATGGCCTCGGCCCGCGCGGTCGCGCACCGCACCGCGGAGGACACGTCGTTCGACCGGGCCCGCAAGGGCCTCTACGAGGAGGGCATCTCGTCCTCGCGGATGTACCTCGAGCCCGACCGGCCCGGCGTCGAGGACCTCATCGACCAGATCTGCGCCGGGGTGCGGTCCGCGTGCACCTACGCCGGCGCGCGCTCGCTCGAGGAGCTGCACGAGCGTGCCCTGGTCGGGCTGCAGTCGGCCGCCGGCTTCCACGAGGGCCGGCCGCTGCCCGCCGGCTGGTGAGCCGTCAGCGACGCTTCTTCCGCTTCGGCGGTGCGTCGCGGGACGTGTTCACCGTGCGGCCGCGTACCACGCCGACGAAGGTCTCGACGCGGTCGTCGTCGGTGTCGCGCAGCCAGGCGAGGCCGACCTTCGTGGTGGGGACCCCGGTGACCGGCACCGCGACCACGTCCTTGCGGTGGTGCAGCCGGGCCACCGACATCGGGACCACGACGACCCCCGCGTCCGCGGCGACGCTCTCGACGGCCTGGCGGGTGGTCATCGGCGGCACCGGGTGACGGCTGCCGTCGGCCACCTCCGTGGCGACGTCGCGCCAGGCCGGGACGGTGTCCGGGTCCTGCAGCAGGTGCTCGTCGGCCAGGTCGCCGACGTCGATCTCGTCGTACGCCGCGACGGGGTGCTCGCGTGCCACCACGACCACGGGCCGCTCGTCGTACAGCGGGATGAGGTGGAGCCCGTCGGTGTCGACCGGCAGCCGCACCAGGCACATCGCCAGCTCGCCGGAGCGGAGCAGCGCGACGCCGTCGGCGTCCTCGGCGAGCGGCACCAGCGCCAGCGGACGCCGGGGCATCCGGTCGGCCCAGGCGCGCGACCACTTGTCGGGCGTCACGCCGGGCACGAACCCGACCCGGAAACCGCCGCGGTCCCGGACGCCCTCACTCATGCCCGCCAGCGTAGGGAACGATGACGCCATGAGCGCACTCGACACCTGGACCCGCGGGAGCCACACCGCCGACGGCACCACCCACCCGACGTACCGCAAGGGCAGCGGCCCGGGCGTGGTGCTGATCCACGAGATCCCCGGCATGACCGTCGACGTGGTCGCCTTCGCCGACGAGGTCGTCGCCGCGGGTCACACCGTGGTGATGCCGCACCTGTTCGGCGAGGTGGGCGGCGACGGGAGCGTCACCGAGGTGGCGAAGATGTTCCCGAAGCTGTGCGTGAACAAGGAGTTCACCAAGCTGGCGCTCGGCGAGACCACCCCGGTCGCCGGCTGGCTGCGGTCGCTGGCCCGGGAGCTGCACGCCGAGCTCGGCGGACCCGGCGTCGGGGCGCTGGGCATGTGCTTCACCGGCGGCTACGCGCTGGCGATGATGGTCGACGACGCGGTGGTCGCACCGGTGCTGTGCCAGCCGAGCTCGCCGTTCGCGGTGGGACGCAGGCGGGGTGCCGACCTCAACCTGTCGCCGCGGGACCTCGAGATCGTCCGCGAGCGCGCCCGGGGCGGCTGCGCGGTCCTCGGGCTGCGCTACCGCCAGGACCCGGCCACCGGCACCCGCTTCGACACGCTGCGCCAGGAGATCGGCGACAACTTCATCGCCGTCGAGTTCGAGGGCCGCAAGCACGCCGTGGTGACCGCCCACCGGCAGCAGGAGGCCGTCGACCGGATCCTGGCGTTCTTCGACGAGCGGCTCTCGGTCGGCGCCTGAGCCTCACACCCAGAACGTGTCGTGGCGCCGGAAGAACTCCTCGGCCTCGTCCGGGCTCATCTCGCCGGCGGTGTGCACCCGTTCGAAGTAGTCCTCGCGCGGCGCACCCGGGGTGAACAGGATCAGCATCGTGGCGGGCTCCCCGGAGTCGTTGCGGAAGCCGTGGATGCCGCCCTGCGGGACGTAGGCGAAGTCGCCCGGGCCGCTGTCGACCCACGAGGTGCCCTCGAAGATCGAGACGCGGCCGGACAGCACGTAGAACGACTCGGTGATGCTGCGGTGGAAGTGCGGGTCGGGTCCGCCGCGGCCGCCGGACATCTCCCAGCGGTAGAGCCCGAGCTGCCCGTCCGTGGCGGCCCCGGTCGCGAGGTAGTGCACGGTGGTGCGCGGGCCGGTCGATGTCCGGGGCCGTGCCGTTCGGGCGGTACGTCGCGCTCACCTCACCGGTCGCGCCGGTGTAGCGGTCCTCGGGGTAGGGCAGGTAGCTCATCAGTTCAGCGGCCTCGTGTCCTCGGGGACGCCGCCGCCGGCGTGGATGCCCTCGACGAGCTTCGCCAGCGCGGTGAGCGCCACCCGCTGCGGGATCGGGCCGTAGGAGACGCGGGCGACGCCGTGCTCGGCGAGCCAGGCGTTGTCCGGGTTGCCGGGGATGCCGATGGTGGTCAGCCGCTGCGGCCCGAACGCCTCGACGAGCGTGGTGACCTGCTGCTCGGTGAGGATGCCGGGCACGAACACCACCGGCGCGCCCGCGTCGAGGAACGCCTTGCCGCGCTCGACGGCGTCCGCAGCACCTCGTCGGGGTCGCGGTCGAACGCCGAGCAGCTCGCAGGAAGGCGTCGGTGCGGGCGTTGAGCACGAAGTCGGGGACGCCCTCCGCCTCGGCGACCTTGACCACCGCCGCCACCTGCGCGGCGGCCTCGGCCAGCGGCTTCATCTGGTCCTCGAGGTTGGCGCCGACGATGCCGACCCCGATCGCCTTGCGGATCGTCTCGGGTGCGTCGCCGTAGCCGCCCTCGAGGTCCGCGGTCACCGGCAGGTGGGTCGCGGCGGCGATCCGTCCGACCTCGTAGATCATCTCGTCGACCGGGATGTTCTCGCCGTCCTCGTAGCCGCGGCTGGCGGCGATCGAGTGGCTGGCGGTCGCGAGCGCCGTGGTGCCCTCGATGTCGGTGACCACCCGGGCGCTGATGACGTCCCAGACGTTCACCACGGTGAGCAGCTCCGGCGCCTGGTGCAGCCTCAGCAGGTCCGTCGCTCGGGTCGCGTTCTCGGTCACGGTGGTGCCTCTCGTCGGTGGGTCGCTGGTGCAACCCTGCTACCACCGGCGGTGTTCCGCACCCTCCGTCAGGGCAGCATCGCGCGGACCGCGGCGAGGTCGTCGGGTCCGGTCAGCTCCGGCAGCGCGCAGAACACCGTCGACACGCCCTGCTCGGCCAGCCGCTGGTAGCGCTCCCGGTGCTGGGCCGGGGTGCCGGCGTGGTGCCGGCGCGGCGTACGCCGCCGCGCCGGTGCGGCCCCGCAGCCGCTCGACCCGCGCCCACACGTCGTCGCGGTCGCGGCCGACGACGGGCAGGTCCAGCACCGTCACCGCCACCTCGGCGGGGTCGCGCCCGACCTCCTCGCAGTGCCGCCGGAGCACCGCCGCGGACTCCTCGACGGCGTCGACGGGGACGTTGCAGCCGTCGCCGAGCCGGGCCGCGATCCGGAGCGTGCGACGCGCGGCCGGCGCCCCCGACGATGACCGGCACGTGGTGCACCGGGCGGGGGTAGCAGGTGGTCTCGGGCAGCGACACCCGCTCGCCGGCGTACGCCTTGGTGCCGGGGGCCCACAGCGCCCGCATCGTCTCGATCGCCGCCTCCAGCGGCGTCGAGCCGCTCGCCGGCCGGCGGGAACGGCAGCCCGAACGCGAGGTGCTCGCGCTCCCACCAGCCGGCCCCGACCCCGCAGAACGCCCGCCCGCCGGACAGCGCGTCGAGCGTGGCGACGGCCTTGGCGGTGATCCCGGGCGGCCGGAACGTCACCGGCGTGACGAGCGTGCCGAGCCGCAGCCGGGTGTCGAGGCCCGGCGAGCAGGCCGAGCGTCACCCACGGCTCGGGGATCTGCTCCCAGGCGCTGCCGACCTGCGGGATCTGGATCAGGTGGTCCATCAGCGCCAGGCCCGCGAAGCCCGCCTCCTCCGCGGCCCGGGCGATGCCGGTCAGCCACGCCGCCGGGTCCTCGCCCCACGGGAACCGCGAGACCTGCAGCACCACGTCGAGCCCGGTCTCCCGGCGCGCCGGTCGGCTCGCCTGCGCAGCCGGCGTCGCGCTCGGCCGGCGCGGGCGCGTCGAGGTCGGCGACCCGCTCGACGTGGTCCCAGCCCTCGTCGTCGAGCTGGTCGGCCACGCCCCGGAACGTCCGCAGCTGGTCGGCGAGCACCCGGGCCGGGACCGGGCGGTCGCGCTCGGCGTTGCGGCGCCGGCACAGCGCGGCGGGTGTGTCGAAGGCGACCACGACGGCGGGCAGCCCGTGCTGCCGGGCGAGGTCGCAGCAGCCGCCGACGGCGTACGGCGTCCAGCCCGAGCGTGTCCACCACGGTGGTGAGCCCGCGCCGCACCCGGCCGGCGACGATCAGGTCGAGCAGCGCGAAGGCGTCGGCCGACGCGTCCAGGTCGTGGCGGCCGCTGCCGACCACCCCGCGCAGGTCGTCCGAGGCGACGACCTCCGCGCCGCGGTAGCGCTGCCGCGCCCAGCTCGACTTGCCGGCCCCGGAGGCGCCGACGAGGACCACGAGCGCCGGGTCGGGAAGCGGGTCGCTCATGGGCCGAGTCTGTCAGGAGCGGCCGCGGGCCCGCCGGGTCAGCGCGGCCACGAGCAGCGCGCCGGTGAGCCCGACCAGCAGCTCCTGCGGCATCCGGCGCGGCGACTCGCGCTGGATGCGGCCGTGGAACGCGTCCACCCGCTGCCGGGAACGGCGAGAAGCCGAAGAACACCGAGCTCGGCTTGTCGAGGTCGAGGAATGCGGCACCGGCCATCCCGGCCAGCACCGCAGCCGGCGGTCCGGCTCGGTGGCCAGCGTCACGGAGCGCCATCGCCGCCAGCCCGGTGAGCCCGTCGGCGACCGCGACCCCCATGACCTCCTCGATCGGCCTGCCGCCCCAGTGGGGGACGGCGTCGAGCACCAGGTGCGACAGGACGCCGACGCCGAACGCGGCGGGGACGTTGCGCACGACGCGACCGACCACGGCGCCGGAGAGGACGTGGTTGGTGACGAGCACGGCTCGATTGTCCTTCCGACGCTCCGGGCCGGTGGCACCGGGTGGCGCCGGCGGCTAGCTCTGCTTCGCCTTCGCGACCGCGATCACGATCAGGACGGTGATCAGCAGGAGCAGCAGCAGGACGGGGGAGAGCAGCAGCAGCAGGACCAGGGCGACCACCGCGGCGACGATCGCGGCCTTGACCTTGGCGCTGCCGCCGGACCAGGCGCCCTTGATGGCCCCCCACACCGGGTTCTTGCCCGACAGCCCCGCGGTGGCCGCGCCGACCGCGGCCGTGCCGGTGGCCCCGCCGACCTCGGGGATCTCGTCGGTCACCGCCTCGGTGGCGTCCTCGATCGTGTCGCCGGCGGCGTCGTCGAGCCGGTCGGTCAGGTTGCCGACCTTCTGCGACACCTTGCTGACCGCCAGGTCCAGCGCGGTGCCGACGATGTCGCCGATCACCGCCATCGGACGCGGCTCGGTCACGGTCTCCGTCATCTCATCACTCCCTCCCGGCGACCGTATCCCGCAGGTCCACGCGGGCTACCTCTCCGAGTGGCGGGTACGGCTGGGGCCGCCGAGAGTGTCGGTGCCCGCTGCCACGCTGGTGCGGTGACCACGGTGCACCTCGACGTCCACGGCTCCTTCGACCTCCGGCAGTCGGCCGAGTTCGGCTTCGGCCAGCGGCACGCCACGACGTACGCCGGCTCGATGACGCTGGCGTTCTGCCTCGACGGGTACGCCGAGCACGCCGCGGTCGTCGTCTGCGGCCCGACGGCGACGGGCTCGCCGTCGAGGTGGTCGGGGGCGACCCGGACGTCGCCGCCCGGCAGGCCGCCCGGGTGCTCTCGGTCGACGTCGACGCCCGGGGCTACGACGCGCTCGGCCGCTCCGACGACCTCGTCGGCCGGCTGCAGGCGGCGCTGCCCGGGCTGCGGCCGCCGCTGTTCCACTCGGCCTACGAAGCGGTCGACCTGGTCCGCTGCTCTCGGCACGGCGCCCGATGGGGCAGGCGGCCCGGTTGCGCGACCGGCTGTCGCGCGAGCACGGCCGGGTCCTCGAGGTCGCGGGCGAGTCCGTCGCGGCGTTCCCGACGCCGGACCAGCTGCTCGGCGTGACCGAGCTGCCCGGGCCTTCCGGAGGTGGCGCTCGGCCGGCTGCACGCGATCGCGGAGGAGGCGCGCGGCGGCGGGCTCGACACGGAGGTGCTGCGGTCGCTGCCGGTGGTGGAGGCGGTCGAGCGGCTGCGCCGGCTGCCGGGCATCGGGCCGTTCTACGCCGAGCTGGTCGTGGTGCGGGCGCTGGGCCACACCGACGTGCCGCCGCAGCACGAGGGCAGGGTGCGCGACGTGGCTGCCGCGCTCACGGGGCGGGACGGGCTGGACGAGCCCGGCTTCGTCGCTCTCGCGGAGCGGTGGCGACCGTGGCGGACCTGGGTGGCGGTGGCGCTGCGGGCGGCGGGTCCGCTGCTGCTCGACGCCGAGCGAGCCGCGGCGGGTGCCGGTCCGGCGGTCAGCGGCCGAGGCAGGCCGTGATGGTGGCGTCGATGTCGAGCAGCGCGGACTCCTCGCCGGTCGGCACGAGGGCCTCGGTGCGGTCGAGGAAGGAGACCACGTCGTGGGCCCGGAACTGCACGAGCACGTCGCCGTCGGGGGAGCAGAGCTCGACCATCGCGACGGCCAGTCCGGCGTCGTCGAGACAGGACCACACGTGCACGTCGCCGTCGCCGGTCGGCTCCACGAGACCGTCGGTGAGCAGCGACCGGGCGAAGGTCCAGCGGACCGGACGCGGCTGGGTCTGGAACACCAGCGCCACCGCGAAGGGGTCCCGCGGGTCGTAGGCGAGGTCGGTCAGCACCTGAGCGCTGATCCCCTCGGCCGTGCACAGGTCCGCGAGGAGCGGCTGGGCGAGCGTGGGGGCGTTGTCTCGGGTGAGGTCCATGAGTCTGCCTGTTCGGTGTGGGTGCCGGCGTGGGTGGTGCGTGATGCCGGGGAGAGCCTCGGTGCCCGCCGGTGCGGCCTTGAGGGCGATGGCCCGGGATAGTTGAAAACCTGACCGAACGGTGGAGGACGATTCGGACATCCCACGCAGAAGGGCAGGTCAGCGGGGGTTTTCGTGGCGACCGTCACGACGCGGGACCGCCCGGCGGTCCAGACCTGCGGCCTAGGCTCCGTCCTCCAGCAGGTAGCTGACGCCGGCGATCCGGAAGAGCCGGTGCCAGTGGTCGGAGCGGGCGCTGACGACGAACGTCGCCCCCTGCTTGGCGCACCGCTCCCGGGCCCGGATCAGGTCGCTGATCAGCGTCGACCCGCCGAAGGCGAGCTCGTCGAGGTCGACGACGACGGCGGTCGCGCCGCCCAGGAGCGCGAGCTCCACCTCGTGCACGACCCAGCCCGCGGTGCCCTCGTCGTACTCACCGCGGGGGGTGATCGTGCTCGGTCCGGACTGGGGCCACATGGTCTCCGCCTGCCGCTGAGTCCTCACGGTAGGCGTGTGAGGTGGGCGTGGACCCGTGGCGGTCGAAGATCGTCTGAAATGACTACGTCGCGTGACGCAGGGGCGCGCGAACGGCGACCCGGGCCGTCCGCCCAAACGACGATGGACCCCGGTGCCCGGGGCCCATCAGCTGTGTCCGAGGGGGGACTTGAACCCCCACCCTCTAATACGAGGACTAGCACCTCAAGCTAGCGCGTCTACCTATTCCGCCACCCGGACGAGTGCCGCGAGCGGTGCCCTCGAAGGGCCCCTCAGCGCGACGAGAACTGTAGCAAAGCCGAGGCTCCGGGGCTCGCATCGGGAGTGGTCGCGCGCGGGTGCCAGGATGGGGCCATGACCACGCGCATGGAGGACAGCCAGGGCCGCGGAGGCTACGACCCGGCCGGTGAGGTCGTCGAGATCTGCCGCGACCTGATCCGCATGGACACCACCAACTACGGCGACGGGTCCGGCCCGGGCGAGCGCAAGGCCGCCGAGCACGTCGCCGCGCTGCTCGCCGAGGTCGGCCTGGAGCCGGAGATCTACGAAGGCGTCCAGGGGCGGGCCAACGTCGTGGCCCGCTGGGGCTCCGGCGACGGCGACCCGCTGCTGCTGCACGGCCACCTCGACGTCGTGCCCGCGGAGGCCGACGACTGGTCGGTGCACCCGTTCTCCGGCGAGGTGCAGGACGGCTACCTGTGGGGCCGCGGCGCCGTCGACATGAAGGACTTCGACGCGATGCTGCTCTCGGTGGTGCGCGCCCGGGCCCGCGCCGGGGTCGAGCCGCCGCGGCCGACGGTGCTGTGCTTCACCGCCGACGAGGAGGCCGGCGGCCACCAGGGCGCCGAGCAGATCGTCCGCAACCGGCCCGAGCTGCTCGAGGGCTGCACCGAGGGGGTCGGTGAGGTCGGCGGCTTCAGCGCCACGGTCCGCGGCCGGCGGGTCTACCTCGTCGAGGCCGCCGAGAAGGGCATGGCCTGGATGCGGCTGACCGCGCACGGCAACGCCGGCCACGGCTCGATGCGCCACCCCGACAACGCCGTCACGGCGCTGACCGCCGCGGTCGCCCGGATCGGCGCCCACCAGTGGCCGGTGCGGCTCACGCCCTCGATGCAGGTGCTGCTCTCCTCGATCGGCGAGCTGGCCGGGGTCGAGGCCACCCCCGAGAACGCCGAGGACCTCGTCGAGGAGTTCGGGTCCGCCGCCCGGATGCTCGGTGCCGTCATCAAGCACACCACCAACCCGACCATGCTCAGCGCCGGCTACAAGGTCAACGTCGTGCCGGGCGAGGCCACCGCCCACGTCGACGGTCGGTTCCTGCCCGGCTACGAGGACGAGTTCTTCGACACGCTGGCCGAGCTCGTCGGGCGACCGGATCAGCATCGACTACGTCAGCAAGCAGAACGGGCTCGAGACCACGTTCGACGGCGACCTCGTCGACGCGATGACCTCGTCGCTGCTCGAGGAGGACCCGGACGCGATCGTGGCGCCGTACCTCATGTCGGGCGGGACCGACGCGAAGCACTGGGACAAGCTCGGCATCCGGTGCTTCGGCTTCGCGCCGCTGCGGCTGCCCGAGCGACCTCGACTTCACCGCGCTGTTCCACGGCGTCGACGAGCGGGTGCCGACCGACGCGCTGGAGTTCGGGGCCCGGGTCTTCGACCGGTTCCTCGACCGCGCCTGAGCGATCAGACGTAGTACGTCGACCGCTGCCGGATGATCTTGCGGCGCAGCACGACGCGTCGGGTGCCGTCGGGGGAGAGGCGCAGCCGGTCGAGCTCCCAGCCGCCGTGCTCGGCGCGGTCCACCAGCAGCCGGGTGACGGCGCTGCGGGAGAGCTCGCGCGAGATGGTCAGCCGGTCGAACTCGTACTCGACCCCGGGACTCAGTGCACGGCGCCGCGCCATCGTGTCGAGGGGGGCGCGGGACATGGCACCCATCGTGGCACGGCTGCTCAACGGCTGTCCTGCCCCGTTCGTCCTCCGGTCATCGGCCGTTCGACCCCGCGGACACGTCGTCCAGCGCCGACACGATCTGCGCGGGGAGCTCCAGCTCCTCGACGGTCAGCGAGCCCCGCAGCTGCGCGGCGGTGCGGGCGCCGACGATCGGGGCGGTGACCCCGGGCCGGTCGCGGACCCAGGTCAGGGCCACCTCCAGCGGGGACCAGTCGAGGCCGTCCGCGGCGCGGGCCACGGCCTCCACGATCCGGGCGCTGCGCTCGTCGAGGTAGGTGCGGACGAACTCGGCGAAGTGCGGCGAGGCGGCCCGGGAGTCGGCCGGGGTGCCGCTGCGGTACTTCCCGGTGAGCACGCCCCGGCCCAGCGGCGACCAGGCCAGCACGCCGAGGCCGAGCGCGTCCGCGGCCGGCAGCACCTCCGCCTCGGGGCCGCGGTTCAGCAGGGAGTACTCCACCTGGTTCGAGCAGACCGGGGTCCGGCCCGGCACCGCCCGCTGCCAGGTCGCGGCCTGCGCGCTCTGCCAGCCGGAGTAGTTCGACACCCCGGCGTACGCCGCCCGGCCGCTGCTCACCGCCAGGTCGAGGGCGCTCAGCGTCTCCTCCAGCGGGGTGCGGTCGTCCCAGACGTGGACCTGCCAGAGGTCGACGTGGTCGACCTGCAGCCGCCGCAGCGAGGCGTCGAGGGTGCTCAGCAGGTAGCCGCGCGAGGCGTCGAAGCGGCGGCCGGCGCGGCCCATCCCGACGCCGGCCTTGGTGGCCAGCACGACGTCGTCGCGCCGGACCACGTCGCCGAGCAGCGTGCCGAGCAGCTCCTCGGAGGCGCCGTCGCCGTACGCCGCGGCGGTGTCGACGAGCGTGCCGCCCGCCTCGGTGAACGCGACGAGCTGGTCGCGGGCCTCGTGCTCGTCGGTGTCGCGGCCCCAGCTCCAGATGCCGAGGCCCAGCCGGGACACCTTCAGCCCCGTCCGCCCCAGGTAGCGCTGCTGCATGCGGCTCACGGTAGCGAGGCAGGTCCCGGAGCGCCCCGCGCCTCGCCGGGCGTCGGCTGGGTCACACCTGGCCCGACATGCCGTGGTCGTCATGTCCTGGTCATGTCGCCACCCGTAGGGTGTGCGAGGCCGCACCGACCAGCAGGAAAGAACAGATGGACTACTTCCAGGCAGTCATCCTCGGCATCGTCGAAGGGCTGACCGAGTTCCTCCCGGTGTCGAGCACCGGCCACCTCACGATCGCCGAGAAGCTGCTCGGCCTCGAGATCGACGACCCGGCGGTCACCGCCTTCACCGCGGTGATCCAGATGGGCGCGATCGCGGCGGTCGTCGTCTACTTCTTCCGGGACATCTGGCGGATCGCGCGGGCCTGGGGCGTCGGTCTCGCGAAGCCCGAGCTGCGCGGCACCCTCGACCACCGGATGGGCTGGTACGTCATCGTCGGCTCGATCCCGATCGGGATCGTCGGCTTCCTGGCCAAGGACCTGATCACCGGACCGCTGCGGTCGCTGTGGGTGGTCGCGATCGCGCTCATCCTCTGGAGCGGCGTGATGCTGTACGCCGAGCACCGCGCCCGGCAGACGCGCAGCGAGAAGGACCTCACCATGCGGGACTCGGTGATCATCGGCCTCGTGCAGTGCATCGCGCTGATACCCGGCGTCTCGCGCTCCGGCGCCACCATCTCCACGGGCCTGCTGGTCGGCCTCGACCGGGTGACCGCGACCCGGATGTCGTTCTTCCTGTCGATCCCCGCCCTGGTGGCGGCCGGCCTCTACGAGCTGCCCGACGCGCTCTCCGGCGACATCGGCCTCGGGCAGACCCTCGTCGGGACCGTCGTGTCGCTTCGTGGTCGCCTACGCGTCGATCGCCTGGCTGCTGCGGTTCGTGGCCGCCAACTCGATCGGCAAGTTCGTGCCGTACCGCGTCGCGCTCGGCGTGGTGCTGCTGGTGCTGCTCGGCACCGGCGTCATGACCCCCACCTGATCCCTCCCCACGTGTTGACCCGGGCCTCCCGCCGGGTTCACCCGGGCCTCCCGCCGGATCGACCCGGGCCTCCCGCCGTGTCGAGCCGGCACGAGACCCGGGTCGACCTGGCGCAAGGCCCGGGTCGACGTCCTCGGGTCAGAGCCAGCCGGACTTCTTGAACTGCCGGTAGAGGAAGAACGACGCGCCGATCATCAGCGTCAGCGCCATGAAGTAGCCGTAGTGCCAGCGGCAGCTCGGGCATGTTGTGGAAGTTCATGCCGTAGACGCCGGCGACCAGGGTGCCGACGGCGGCGATCGCGGCCCACGCCGAGATCTTGCGCATGTCCTCGTTCTGCTGCAGCCCGATCCGGGCGATGTGCGCGTCGAACGCGGTGGACAGCAGGCTGTCCATGGACTCGATGCCCTCCGAGACCCGGATGACGTGGTCGGCCACGTCGCGGAAGAACGGCGCGGCGCCCTCCGTCACCAGCGGTACGTCGCCCTGCGCGAACCGCACCATCGGCTCCCGCAGCGGCGTCACGGCCCGGCGCATCTCGGCGAGCTCGCGCTTGAGGATGTAGATCCGCTGCGAGTCCTGGGTGCGGTCGGGGGAGAACACCGACTCCTCCACCTCGTCGACGTCCGCCTGCAGGGAGCCCGCGACGGACTCGTAGGCGTCGACGACCCGGTCGCAGACCGCGTAGACCACGGCCGACGGCCCGTGCCCGAGCACCGCCGCGCGCTCCTCGAGGTCGAGCCGTGCGGAGTGCAGCTCGGCGCCCTCGCCGTGCCGGACGCTGACGACGTACCGCTCGCCGACGAAGAGGTTGATCTCGCCGGTCTCCACGGCGTCGTCCTCGTCGACGTACCAGAGGGTCTTGAGGACCAGGAAGAGGGCGTCGTCGTACCGCTCGAGCTTGGGGCGCTGGTGCGCCTTGACGGCGTCCTCGACCGCCAGCGGGTGCAGCGAGAAGACCTCCGCGACCTGCTCGAGCTCCTGCTGCGAGGGCTTGTGCAGCCCGACCCAGACGAAGTCGCCCTCCCCGGTGGCCTGGTCGCGGACGGCGGCGAGGTCGTCCTTGTGGCAGTCCACGCGCACGCGGCCCCCGGCGCGGTACAGCGCGCTGTCGACGATCATGCGGCTCAGGGTACGACGCAGGGCGGCTCGGTCCGCGTCGGTAGGGTCGCGGCATGGCGACGCTGATCCTGGCCCGGCACGGCCGCACCACCGCGAACGTGTCCGGCGTGCTCGCCGGGCGCAGCAAGGGCGTCCACCTCGACGAGCACCGGCGTGGAGCAGGCCCGCGCCGCCGCCGAGCGGCTGGCCGGGCTGCCGCTCGCGGGTGTCGTCACCAGCCCGCTGGAGCGGTGCCGCGAGACCGCCCGCGAGATCGTCCGGCGGCAGGACCCGGCGCCGAAGGTCAGCACCGAGCGGGGGCTGCTCGAGTGCGACTACGGCGACTGGACGGGCCGCGAGCTCAAGACGCTGGCCAAGGAGCCGATGTGGAAGACGGTGCAGGCGCACCCGTCCGCCGCGGTGTTCCCCGAGGGCGAGTCGATGACCGCGATGTCGTCGCGCGCGGTCGGTGCGGTCCGCCGGTGGGACGCGGCCCTGGAGGCGGAGCACGGGCCGGACGCGGTGTGGGTGGCGGTCAGCCACGGCGACGTGATCAAGGCCATCCTGGCCGACGCGCTCGGCATCCACCTCGACGCCTTCCAGCGCATCGTCGTCGACCCGGCGTCGCTCTCGGTGGTGCGCTACACGCCGCTGCGACCGTTCGTGGTGACCATGAACACCGCCGCCGGCGACCTCTCCCACCTCCGCCCGCCGACCAAGCGCCGTCGCACCCGCAAGGTCAGCAGCGACGCAGCCGTCGGTGGTGGGGCGGGGGCTGGGGCCACCCCCTAGGCTCGACGTCATGGCATCGGTGATCCACAGCTTCGACCCCCCGGAGCGCTTCGTCGCGGGCACCGTCGGCCCGCCCGGTCAGCGGACCTTCTTCCTGCAGGCGCGCACCGGGCCGCGTGTCACCAGCGTGGCGCTGGAGAAGCAGCAGGTCTCGGTGCTCGCCGAGCGGATCGAGGAGCTGCTCGACGAGCTGCTGCGCACCACCGAGGGCGAGTCGACGATCCCGGCGCTGCCGCCGGTGTCGCTGGAGGACAACGGGCCGCTCGAGCAGCCGATCGTGGAGGAGTTCCGCGCCGGCACCATGACGCTGTCGTGGGACGCCGCCGACGAGCGGATCGTGGTCGAGGTCTTCCCCTACACCGAGGAGGCCGTGGTCGAGCCCGGCACTCCCGAGGAGGAGATCGACGAGCCGGAGCCCGAGGAGATCCTGGTCGTGCGGCTGCCCGCCGGCCTGGCCCGGGCGTTCAGCAAGCGGGCCCAGGCGGTCGTCGGCGCGGGTCGCGAGCCCTGCCCGTTCTGCGGCGGGCCGCTCGACCCGGCCGGGCACCTGTGCCCGCGCGCCAACGGCTTCCGCCGCACCGCGGCCGCCCCCGAGGCGTGAGCTCGCTCGCCGACGGGGGAGCCATGGACGACCACGGAGCTGCTGAACCGCGGCGAGATCGAGATCCAGGGCCGGATCATGCCGGCCTCCAACGCCACCTTCTTCGGCACCGCCACGCTCGACGGCGTGAGCATCCAGTGCGTCTACAAGCCGGTCGCCGGGGAGCGGCCGCTGTGGGACTTCCCCGACGGCACGCTGGCCGGCCGGGAGGTGGCGGCGTACCTCGTGTCCGAGGCGCTCGGCTGGGACGTCGTGCCGCCGACCGTGCTCCGCGGCGACGCCCCGGCCGGCATCGGGATGGTGCAGGCGTGGCGCGAGCCCGACCCGGGTCAGGACCCGGTCGACCTGGTGCCCGAGGGGACGGTGCCGGAGGGCTACCTCCACGTCCTCGACGCGTACGACGGCGACGACCGGCCGATCTCGCTGGTGCACGAGGACAGCGACGCGCTGCGCCGGATGGCGGTGTTCGACGTGGTCGTCAACAACGCCGACCGCAAGGGCGGGCACGTGCTCGCGATGACCGACGGGCACCGCTTCGGGGTCGACCACGGGGTCGCGTTCAACGTCGACGACAAGCTGCGCACCGTGCTGTGGGGCTGGGCGCACGAGCCGCTCGAGCCCGAGGACGTCGACGGCCTGCGGGCGCTGCACGACCGGCTGTGCCGCCGACGAGCGAGCTGCACACGTCGCTCTCGGACCTGCTCGACGCCGACGAGGTGAGCGCCACCCGGCGGCGCTGCGAGATGCTGCTGCGCCGCAACGTGATGCCCGTCCCGTCGGGCGGTCGGCCGTCGATCCCGTGGCCGGCGTTCTGAGCGCCTCCCGTTAGGCTGCGACCATGCGTGCGTGGACGAGCCCTGACGTGCCCCGGCTCGACCTCCCGCCGGCCGCTCCGGTGCGGGTGCACGACACCGCGTCCGGTGCGCAGCTGACCTCCGACCCGTCGGGCGAGGCGCGGATGTACGTCTGCGGCATCACGCCGTACGACGCCACGCACATCGGCCACGCCGCGACGTACATCGCCTTCGACCTGCTCAACCGGGCCTGGCGCGACGCCGGCCACGACGTGCACTACGTGCAGAACGTCACCGACGTCGACGACCCGCTGCTCGAGCGGGCGACCGCCACCGGGGTCGACTGGGCCGAGCTCGCCGAGCGCGAGACCGAGCTGTTCCGCGAGGACATGACCGCGCTGCGGGTGCTGGCGCCCGACGACTACATCGGCGCGGTCGAGGCGATCCCGCAGATCGTCGAGCTGGTCGAGCGGATGCAGGCGCGCGGCGCCGTCTACGACGTCGACGGCGACCTGTACTTCGACGTCAGCTCCGACCCGCGGTTCGGCGACGTGTCCGGCCTCGACGAGGCGGCGATGCTGGAGGTCTTCCCCGAGCGCGGCGGCGACCCGCAGCGACCCGGCAAGAAGCACCCCCTCGACGCCTCGTCTGGCAGGCGGCACGCCCCGGCGAGCCCGCCTGGGACTCACCGCTGGGACGCGGCCGCCCCGGCTGGCACGTCGAGTGCTCGGCGATCGCGCTGCAGCACCTGGGCCGGCACTTCGACGTCCAGGGCGGCGGCAGCGACCTGGTCTTCCCGCACCACGAGATGAGCGCCGTCCCACGCGCAGGCCGCCTTCGACGACCTGACCTTCGCGCAGGCCTACGTCCACGCCGGGATGGTCGGCGTACGACGGCGAGAAGATGTCGAAGTCCAAGGGCAACCTGGTGCTCGTCTCGCGCGCTGCGCGAGGCCGGCGCGGACCCGATGGCGATCCGGCTGGCGATCCTGCGGCACCACTACCGCTCCGACTGGGAGTGGACCGACCGCGACCTCGAGGCCGCCGAGGAGCGGCTCGAGGACTGGCGGCGTCGCCGTCGCCGAGCCCCGTCGGTGCGGCCACCGGCCCGGTGGTGCAGGCGGTGCGGGACGCGCTGGCCGACGACCTCGACGCCCCCGCCGCCGCGGCCGCGGTCCGTCGCTGGCCGTCGCGACCAACGAGGGCGCCGACCGCTCCGAGGAGGGCGCGGGCGACGTCATCCGCACCCTCGTCGACGCCCGCCTCGGCCTCCTCCTCTGACCCTGTCCCAGCCACCGTCCGCCGAGGCGCGGCTCTGACTCCCCGCGTGTGCCGAGGCGCCTGCTGTCTGACTCGCCGCCCACGACGACGAGTCGGAGCGGACGCGCCTCGGCGGGTCCGAGGTCGGATCACGCGCTCGGCGGACACGGGCGAGCGGAGCGAGCCCGTCAGTCGGAGCCGGTCTCGCGGCGCTTGAGGTACCGCTCGAACTCGCGGGCGATCGCCTCGCCGCTGGCCTCGGGCAGGTCGGCGGTGTCCCGGGTCTCCTCGAGCGCCCGGACGTAGTCGCCGATCTCCTCGTCCTCCTCGGACAGCTCGTCGACGCCGCGCTCCCAGGCGCGCGCCTCCTCGGGCAGGTCGGCGAGCGGGATGCTGACCTCGAGCAGGTCCTCGACCTGGCCGAGCAGCGCCAGCGTGGCCTTGGGGCAGGGCGGCTGCGCGACGTAGTGCGGCACCGCGGCCCAGAACGACACCGCCGGCAGGTCGGCCTGGGTGGCACGCGTCCTGCGAACACCCCGACGATGCCGGTCGGTCCCTCGTAGTTCGACTGCTCCAGCTTGAGCCGGTCGGCGATCTCCGGCTCCGTCGCGGTGCCGGACACCGGGATCGGCCGGGTGTGCGGGGTGTCCGCGAGCAGCGCGCCCAGCGTGACGACCAGCTCGGCGCCGAGCTCGTCGGAGGCCGCCAGCAGCTCGGCGCAGAACTGCCGCCACCGCATGTTCGGCTCGATGCCGCGCAGCAGGATCACGTCGCGCAGCGCGCCGGGCGGCGAGCAGACCGACAGCTGCGTGGACGGCCAGGTGATCCGGCGCATGCCCTCGTCGTTGGTGCCGACGGAGGGCCGGTTGACCTGGAAGTCGTAGAAGTCCTCCGGGTCGATGGCGGCGACGACCCGGGCGTTCCACACCCGGGCCAGGTGGTCGACGACGGACGAGGCCGCGTCGGCGGCGTCGTTCCAGCCCTCGAAGGCCGCGATGAGCACCGGCGACCTCAGCGCGGGCACGTCCTCGATCTCGATCACCGGCTCAGCCTAGTCCGCGCGGCGCGGGGTGGCGCGTAGGTCGACGGTCCTCCGGCGAGCCCGGCCGGGCGCCTGACAGAATGTGAGACTCGGGTGCCACGATCCGGAATCGGTCCGGGTGCCCGAGTGTTGCCCACCTACGCTGAGCGGGGCTCCGGCCGAGGAGCCGCCGCGCCCGGCCGACCCGACCGCAGAGGACTCCTTGACCGACTCGCTGATCCGCCCCGACGCCACCGACGACGCTCGCCGCCGCGCTGCGGGAGCGCATCCTCGTGATGGACGGCGCCATGGGCACGATGATCCAGCGGCACGGGCTGTCCGAGGAGGACTACCGCGGCGAGCGGTTCGCCGACTGGCAGCAGGACGTCCGCGGCAACTCCGACATGCTCAGCCTGACGCCAGCCCGACGTCATCCGCGTCGATCCACCGGGAGTACCTCGAGGCCGGCGCCGACCTGGTCGAGACCAACACGTTCAGCGCGCAGCGGATCTCGCAGGCCGACTACGGCATGCAGGACCTCGCCTACGAGCTGAACTTCGAGTCCGCCCGGCTGGCCCGGCGAGGCCTGCGACGCGGTCACCGCCGAGACGCCCGACCGGCCGCGCTGGGTGATCGGCGCGCTCGGCCCGACGAACACCACCGCCTCGATCTCGCCGGACGTCAACGACCCCGGCAAGCGCAACATCACCTACGACCGGCTGGTCGAGGCCTACCTCGAGCAGGCCAACGGCCTGGTCGACGGCGGCGCCGACCTGCTGCTGGTCGAGACGATCTTCGACACCCTCAACGCGAAGGCCGCGATCTTCGCGCTCGAGACGCTGTTCGAGGAGCGCGGCCGCCGCTGGCCGGTGATCATCTCCGGCACCATCACCGACGCGTCCGGCCGCACGCTGTCCGGCCAGGTCACCGAGGCGTTCTGGAACTCCGTGCGCCACGTCCGCCCGCTGGCCGTCGGCCTCAACTGCGCGCTCGGCGCCGCCGAGATGCGGCCCTACGTCGCCGAGCTGTCGCGGGTCGCCGACACGTTCGTGTCCTGCTACCCCAACGCCGGCCTGCCCAACGAGTTCGGTGAGTACGACGAGACGCCCGACCAGACCGCGGCGGTGCTCGAGGAGTTCGCGGCCAGCGGGCTGGTGAACCTGCTCGGCGGCTGCTGCGGCACGACCCCCGAGCACATCGCGGCGATCGCCCGCGCCAGCAAGGGCAAGGCGCCGCGCGTCGTACCCGAGGTCGAGCCGGCGCTGCGGCTCTCCGGCCTGGAGCCGGTGACCATCACCGACGAGTCGCTGTTCGTCAACGTCGGCGAGCGCACCAACATCACCGGGTCGGCGCGGTTCCGCCGCCTGATCAAGGAGGGCGACTACGACACCGCGCTCGTCGGTCGCCCGGCAGCAGGTCGAGAACGGCGCGCAGGTCATCGACATCAACATGGACGAGGGGATGATCGACGGCGTCGCGGCGATGGACCGCTTCGTCAAGCTGGTCGCCAGCGAGCCCGACATCTCCCGGGTGCCGGTGATGGTCGACTCCTCGAAGTTCGAGGTCATCGAGGCCGGCCTCAAGTGCGTGCAGGGCAAGCCGATCGTCAACTCCATCTCGATGAAGGAGGGCGAGGAGAAGTTCCGCGAGCAGGCCCGGCTGTGCCGCAAGTACGGCGCCGCCGTCGTCGTGATGGCCTTCGACGAGGACGGCCAGGCCGACAACCTCGAGCGCCGCAAGGCGATCTGCCAGCGGGCCTACGACATCCTCGTCGACGAGGTCGGCTTCCCGGCCGAGGACATCATCTTCGACCCGAACATCTTCGCGGTCGCCACCGGCATCGAGGAGCACGCCAACTACGGCGTCGACTTCATCGAGGCGACCCGCTGGATCAAGCAGAACCTGCCCGGCGCGCTGGTCTCCGGCGGCGTCTCGAACGTGTCGTTCTCGTTCCGCGGCAACAACCCGGTGCGCGAGGCGATCCACGCGGTGTTCCTCTACCACGCGATCCGGGCCGGCATGGACATGGGCATCGTCAACGCCGGCGCCACTCGAGGTCTACGACGAGATCGACCCCGAGCTGCGCGAGCGGATCGAGGACGTCATCCTCAACCGCCGCGCCAACGCCTCGAGAGCACCGAGCGGCTGCTCGAGATCGCCCCGACTTCGCCGGCGACGGCACGGTCAAGGAGGTGGCGACCGAGGAGTGGCGCTCGCTGCCGGTGGGGGAGCGGATCACCCACGCGCTGGTGAAGGGCATCGACGACTACGCCGAGTCCGACACCGAGGAGCTGCGCGCCGAGATCGCCGAGCGCGGCGGCCGTCCCATCGAGGTCATCGAGGGCCCGCTGATGGACGGCATGAACGTCGTCGGCGACCTGTTCGGCGCCGGCAAGATGTTCCTGCCGCAGGTGGTGAAGTCCGCCCGCGTGATGAAGAAGGCGGTCGCCTACCTCATCCCGTTCATCGAGGCCGAGAAGAAGCCCGGCGACGTGGAGGAGAAGAAGGGCACGATCGTGATGGCCACGGTCAAGGGCGACGTGCACGACATCGGCAAGAACATCGTCGGCGTGGTCCTGCAGTGCAACAACTACGAGGTCATCGACCTCGGCGTGATGGTGCCGGCGCAGAAGATCATCGACACGGCCAAGGAGGTCGACGCCGACCTGATCGGGCTGTCCGGCCTGATCACCCCGTCGCTCGACGAGATGGTCAACTTCGCCACCGAGATGGAGCGACAGGGCTTCGAGATCCCGCTGCTCGTCGGCGGCGCGACCACCTCGCGCGCCCACACCGCGGTCAAGGTCGACCCGAAGTACGACGGCCCGGTCGTCTGGGTGAAGGACGCCTCCCGCTCGGTCCCGGTCGCCTCGGCGCTGCTGCCCGAGCGAGCGCCGCGGGCCGCTGCTCGACGACGTGAAGGCCGACTACGACTCGATCCGCGAGCGGCACGCCGCCAAGCACAACGACCGCAAGCTGCTGAGCGTCGACGCCGCCCGCGCGAACCGCACCCCGATCGACTGGGACGGCTACCAGCCGCCGGCGCCGCGCACCGACGAGCGCCGCGTCGTGCTCGAGGACTACCCGCTGGCCGAGCTGCGCGACTACATCGACTGGCAGCCGTTCTTCAACGCCTGGGAGATGAAGGGCCGGTTCCCCGACATCCTCAACAACCCGTCGTCCGGCGAGGCCGCCCGCAAGCTCTACGACGACGCGCAGGCGATGCTCGACCAGATCGTCGAGGAGAAGTGGCTGCGCGCCAACGCGGTGCTCGGCTTCTTCCCGGCCAACGCCGTCGGCGACGACGTCGAGGTCTACACCGACGACTCGCGCTCCGAGGTGCTCGCGACGCTGCACCACCTGCGCCAGCAGGGCGAGCACCGCGACGGCGTGCCCAACCGCGCGCTCGCCGACTTCGTGGCGCCCAAGGACACCGGGCTCGCCGACCACGTCGGCGCCTTCGCGGTCACCGCCGGGCTCGGCAGCGAGGAGAAGGTCACAGGAGTTCAAGGACGCGCTCGACGACTACTCCGCGATCCTGCTCGAGTCGCTCGCCGACCGGCTGGCCGAGGCGTTCGCCGAGCGGCTGCACGAGCGGGTGCGCACCGAGTTCTGGGGCTACTCGCCCGACGAGGAGCTCGACAACGAGGCGCTGCTCAAGGAGCAGTACGACGGCATCCGGCCCGGCCCCGGGCTACCCCGCCTGCCCCGACCACACCGAGAAGGCGACGCTCTGGGAGCTGCTCGACGTCGAGGACGACACCGGGATCACGCTGACCGAGAGCATGGCCATGTGGCCCGGCGCCTCGGTCAGCGGCTGGTACTTCTCCCACCCGCAGTCGCAGTACTTCGTGGTCGGCCGGATCGGCAAGGACCAGGTCGAGGACTACGCCGAGCGCAAGGGCATGGACCTGCGCACGACCGAGCGGTGGCTCTCGCCGAACCTCGGCTACGAGCCCGAGGACTGAGGCGTGCCGACGACGCCGACCCCGGCAGCGGTGCTGTGGGACATGGACGGCACGCTCGTGGACACCGAGCCGTACTGGATCGAGTCCGAGTTCGAGATCATCGCCGAGCACGGCGGCACCTGGAGCCACGAGCACGCGATGAACCTGGTCGGCAACGACCTGCTGGAGTCCGGGCGCTACATCGCCGAGCACAGCGGCATCGACCTCGACCCGGCCGGCATCGTCGAGGAGCTGCTCGACCGGGTCGTCGCCCGGGTCGACCGCGACGGTGCCGTGGCGTCCCGGCGCCCTCGAGCTGCTGGCGGACCTGCGGTCCCACGGCGTGCGCTGCGCCCTGGTGACGATGTCCTACCGCCGGTTCGTCGCGCCGATCCTGGCGACGCTGCCGGCCGACACGTTCGAGGTGGTCGTCACCGGCGACAGCGTCAGCCAGGGCAAGCCGCACCCCGAGCCCTACCTCAAGGCGGCGGCGTCGCTCGGCGTCGACCCCGCCCACACCGTCGCCATCGAGGACTCCAACACCGGTGCCCGCTCCGCCGAGGCCGCCGGCTGCACCGTGCTGGTGGTGCAGAACCACGTGCCGGTGCTGCCGGGGGAGCGGCGGGTGTTCGCCGACACGCTGGTCGGCATGACGGTCGGCGACCTGCCGGTGCCCGGTGCCGCCGCACGACGCTGAGGTGGCCGGCCGGCCGCGTCCGGGTCGGCCGGCTCGCGCGGTACCCCGTCAAGGCCTGCGCGCCGCGAGCGGCTCGACGTCGCCGAGCTCGGCCCGGACGGCCTGCGGCACGACCGCGGTGCTCGCGGTCGACGGTGGGCGACGAGATCGTGACCCAGCGCGAGCACGCGCAGCTGGCCCGGGTGCGGCCGGTGCTCGACGACGCGACCGCGCCTGCTCGCGGCTGGCCGTTCGACGGGCTCGAGCCCGTCGCCGCGCCGGTCGTCGACCGACGGCCACACCCGGACGGTGACGATCTTCGGCGAGCCGGTCGCGGTCGTCGACCAGGCGCCGGAGCTGTCGGCCTGGTTCAGCGAGGTGCTGCGGCGCGACGCCCGGCTGGTGATGGCACCGGGGACCGACCCGTCGCCGCAGCCCCGGCGAGCGGCACCGGGCCAGACGGTGCTCTCCGACGAGGGCACCGTGTCGGTGCACTCGCAGGCCTCGCTCGACGCGCTCGAACGCCCGGCTGGCCGCCCGCGGCCACGCCGCCGCTGCCCGCCGACCGGTTCCGCGCGAACCTCGTCCTCGACGGCTGCCCGGCGCACGCCGAGGACACCGCCGCGACGATCACCGTCGGCGAGGTCGTGCTGGGCTTCGCGCAGACCGACGAGCGGTGCGTGGTCACCACCGTCGACCAGCAGGCCGGACGGAGGGCCGGCCCTGAGCCGCTGCGGACGCTGGCGACCTACCGGCGCGCCGGGAGCGGGGGCGGCGTCCACTTCGGCGTGTACGCCACCGTCGAGACCCCGGGCACGGTGCGGCTCGGCGACCCCGTGGTGCTGCACGGGTCGTAGTACCACCGGCCAATGGTGGGCTGCCCGTCGCCGCCCGCACGCTGGAGCCTCCCACCACTCCAGGAGGAACCATGAACAGCACCCACCGCACCACCCACCGCAGCCACCGCGGCGTCGCCGCCGCCGTCGCTCGCCACCGCCGCGATCGCCGCCGTCACCGCCCCGGCCGCCCAGGCCAAGGGCGGCGACGACGTCGTCCGCCGCGGCTCCTGCTCCGGCGCCACCGACTGGAAGGTCAAGGTCGGACCGGACGACGGCCGGCTCGAGGTCGAGGGCGAGGTCGACAGCAACCACGTCGGCCAGACCTGGCGCTGGCGGCTGGTCCACGACGGCTCGACGGCCGCGAGCGGCACCCGCACCACGAAGGCCCCCAGCGGCTCGTTCGAGGTCCGCCGGCTGGTCGGCAACCACGCCGGCACCGACGCGATCACGCTTCCGGGCGCGCAACGTGAAGAGCGGCGAGCTCTGCGTCGGAACGGTCCGGTACTGACCGCGTGCCGCCGTCATACTGGGCGCTCGGCCCGCGCTGACGAGAGGGGAGCCGTGCCGCGCCTGCTCACGAACCCGGTGGTCCAGTTCCTGGCCGCCGGGTTCGTCGTGCTCGTCCTCGTGGTGCTCGGCACCGTCCGGCTCAGCCAGTCCGCCGCCGACGACGAGGCGATCGTCGACGCCCGCAAGACCACCGCGCTGCTCGGCCGCTCGGTGGCCGCAGCCGGCGATCCCGCGCGGGCTGGTCGACGGCGACCCCGGCGCGGTGAACCGCTTCGACACGGACCGTGCTCAACCGGCTGCTGGTCGGCGACGTGAAGCGGATCAAGATCTGGCGCCGCGACGGCCGGATCGTCTACTCCGACAAGGTCGAGCTGATCGGCAACCGCTTCCCGCTCGGCGAGGACGAGGTCGAGGTGCTCGAGCACGGCCGCACCGACGCGGAGATCTCCGACCTCAGCGCGCCCGGAGAACCGCTTCGAGCGCGGGCGGCGGCGACCTGCTGGAGGTCTACACCCGGATGCGGTCCCCGGAGGGCGAGCCGCTGCTGTTCGAGGCCTACTACTCCGCCGCCGACATCGCCAAGCGCCGCAAGCAGGTCTACGACTCCTTCCAGCCGATCGCGCTCGGCGGCCTGCTGGTGCTGGTGGTCGGCACCACCCCGCTGCTGTGGGGGCTGACCCGGCGGCTGGACCGCACCCGTCGCGACCGGGAGCGGCTGCTGGAGGCGGCGGCGGACGCCTCGGAGACGGAGCGGCGACGGATCGCGCGCGACCTGCACGACGGCGTCGTGCAGGACCTCGCCGGCACCTCGTTCGCGCTGTCCGCCACGCTGCGCGACCCCGCCACCTCGCCCGAGACCGCGCAGCGGCTCGGCCCGATGAGCCAGTCGCTGCGCAGCAGCCTGCGGTCGCTGCGGTCGCTGCTGGTGGAGATCTACCCGCCCGACCTCGGCGTCGACGGGCTCGCGCGCCGCGCTGGAGGACCTGGTGGCGCCGGCGGCCGGCGTCGGGCATCGACCGCCACCGTCGAGGTGTACGACGTGGAGGGCGCCTCCGACGAGTCGGTCCGGCTGGTGTGGCGCGTGGCGCAGGAGGCGGTGCGCAACGCGATCCGGCACGCGGACGCCGAGCACCTCACGGTGCAGGTCCGCACCGTGGGCGACCGGCTGCACCTCGACGTGACCGACGACGGCGCCGGGTTCGCGAGCCGGCGAGGCCGACCGGACGGACCACGCCGGGCCCGGCGGCGGCATCGGGCTGCGCAGCCTGCGCGACCTGATCCGCGAGGCCGGCGGCCGGCTCGACGTCCGCAGCTCCGACGGCGACGGCACCACCGTGCACCTGGAGGTGCGACGATGACGGCGAGCGATCCGGGTGGTGCTCGTCGACGACCACGCCGTGGTCCGCAGCGGGCTGGCGCAGCTGCTCGACGGCGCCGGCGACATCGAGGTGGTCGGCCAGGCCGGCGACGGCCGCGAGGCGGTCGTCGTGGTGCGCGAGACCCGCCCGGACGTGGTCGTGATGGACCTGCAGATGCCCGGCATGGACGGCGTCGAGGCCACCCGCCAGATCCTCGGCGAGGAGCTCGGCGCCGAGGTCGTGGTGCTGACGTCGTTCTCCGACAGCGCCCGGATCGTCGCGGCGCTCGACGCCGGCGCGGTCGGCTACCTGCTCAAGGACGCCGACCCCGAGGACGTCCTCGACGGCGTCCGCGCGGTCAGCCGCGGCGAGTCGCCGATCCACCCGAAGGTCGCCCGCCGGCTGCTGACCGCGCGCAGCGAGACGTCGGCCGCGGCGGTGCAGCTGACCAAGCGGGAGACCGAGGTGCTCGCGCTGGTGCGGGCCGGGCTGGCGAACAAGCAGATCGGCCGGCGGCTCGGCATCAGCGAGCGCACCGTCAAGGCGCACCTGACCTCGGTGTTCCAGCAGATCGGCGTCGTCGACCGGACGCAGGCCGCGCTGTGGGCGGAGCGCAACCTGCCTGAGGCGGGACGTCGCGGCCTAGTCGACGTCCTCGGCGGTGAGCCCGTCGGTGAGCTGCTCGACGGGCTCCGGCGGCGCCGGCAGCGGGGGAGGGGTGCCACCCCACGCGGGGCAGATCGAGCGGTGGGCGCACCAGTCGCACAGCGCGCTGCGGTTCGGCCGCCAGTCGCCGGTCTCCTGCGGCGGTCACGATCGCCTGCCACAGCGCCTCGACCTTGCGCTCGGTGGCCAGCAGGTCGTGCTCGTCGGGGGCGTAGCGCAGCAGCTCGCCGCTGCCGAGGTAGATCAGCTGCAGCATCGACGGGATCGACGCCGCGGGTGCGCCAGATGACCAGGGCGTAGAACTTCATCTGGAACAGCGCCTTGGCTTCGTAGGCCTCGTGGGGCGCCTTGCCGGTCTTGTAGTCGACCACCCGGATCTCGCCGGTCGGGCGTGACGTCGAGCCGGTCGACGAAGCCGCGCAGCAGCAGCTTGGAGTCGAGCAGCGCCTCGACGTACGTCTCCCGCTCGGCCGGCTCGAGCCGCGTCGGGTCCTCCAGGGCGAAGTAGCGGCGCAGCGAGTCCTCGCAGGAGGCCAGCCAGGCGCCCACCTCGGGACCCTCCGACCCGAACATCTCGGCGACCTCCGGCTCCGCCTCGAGGATCGCCTCCCAGGCCGGCAGCAGCAGGTCGGTGGCCCGGCCCGGGGTGCGGTCGGCCGCGGGCAGGTCGAAGAGGTCCTCGAGCACCTTGTGCACCACGGTGCCGCGCATCGCCTCCGGGGACGACGGCTCCGGGAGCCTGTCGACGGTGCGGAACCGGAACAGCATCGGGCAGCTCATGAAGTCGCTGGCCCGGCTCGGCGACAGCGAGCCCGAGCACGTCGACGCCGTCGACGACGGTGCGCCCGCGGGAGGTCGGCTCCCGGCGGGCCGCGCCACCGTGCCGTTGCTCGCGTCGCCACGACTCTCGGTCACGACCACCACGCTAGGCGACCGCTCCGACAGTCCGGCTCGACCCGCCGCGATAGCCTCGGGAGGTGGACCAGAGAGCCGGCGAGGCAGCCGCAGACCCGCCGCGGCGCCGCGGCCGGCCGGCACGCTGGCGGGTCGGCCAGATCGGCGGCATCGACGTGCTGGTGCGGTCGTCGTGGCTGCTGGTGGCCGCGCTGATCTCGGTCTCGCTGGCCCCGGAGGTGCAGGCGCGCGAGCCCGGCCTCGGCGGCTTCGCCTACGTCGCCGGGCCTCGCGTTCGCGGTGCTGCTCTACCTCTCGGTGCTGCTGCACGAGGCCTCCCACGCCCTGATGGCCAAGCGCTACGGGCTCCCGGTCGTCTCGATCACGCTGCACTTCCTCGGCGGCGTCACCGCAGATCGACGGCGAGGCCGACACCCCGCGCCGGGAGTTCGGCGTCTCGGTGGTCGGCCCGCTGACCTCGATCGCGGTCGGCCTCGTGGTGCTCCCGCTCGCGCTCGTGGTCCCCGACGGCACCCTGCTGGAGCTGGTGTTCAGCGGCCTCGCCGTTCGCCAACCTCGTCGTCGGCGTGCTCAACCTGGTGCCCGGGCTGCCGCTCGACGGCGGCCACGTGCTGCGGGCGGTGGTCTGGAAGATCACCGGCAACCCCCACCGCGGCACCATCGTCGCCGGCTGGGCCGGCCGGGGGTGCGCCGTGCTGGCGCTGGCCTACCCGTTCGTGAACTCCGCGCTGCGGGGCTACCGGCCGACCGTCACGACGTACCTGCTGACCTTCGTGATCGCCTGGTTCCTGTGGAGCGGCGCCACCTCGTCGATCGTCAACGCCCGGATCCGGCTGCGGCTGCCCGTCGCTGCGGGCCCGCACCCTGGCGCGCCGTGCGCTCGCCGTGCCGCACGACCTGCCGCTGGCGGAGGCCGTGCGCCGCGCCCAGGACCACCAGGCCGGCAGCATCGTGGTGCTCGACTCGACCGGCGACGCCCGAGGGCGTCGTCAACGAGGCCGCCGTGCTGGCCACCCCGGAGGACCGCCGGCCCTGGCTGCCGGTCAGCGCCGTCTCCCGCTCCCTCGACCCCGGGCTGCTGCTCTCGGCCGACCTCGCCGGCGAGCCGCTGCTGCTGGCGATGCAGCAGACGCCGGCCACCGAGTACGTCCTGCTCGACGCGGACGGCGCGCCTGTTCGGCGTGCTGGTGACCGAGGACGTCGACCGGGCGTTCGCGGCCGGCGCCTGACGGTCGGCGCGTGCGGGCTGCGTGAGAGGGTTCGGGCATGTCCGCGAAGACCTGGTCCGGGGTGGCCCGGGGCCCGTTGCAGCCCGGCGAGTGGGTGCGGCTGACCGACACCAAGGGCCGCCGCCACAACATCTGCCTCACCCCCGGCAAGCAGTTCTTCACCAACCGCGGCTCGATCGACCACGACGACCTGATCGGCCGCGCCGAGGGGTTCAGCATCGCCTCGTCCGCGGGCGGCGAGTACCTCGTGTTCCGGCCGCTGCTCAGCGAGTTCGTGGTGTCGATGCCGCGCGGCGCCGCCGTCGTCTACCCCAAGGACGCCGCCCAGATCGTCGCGATGGCCGACGTGTTCCCGGGCGCCCGCGTCGTCGAGGCCGGCGTCGGCTCCGGCGCGCTGACCTGCTCGCTGCTGCGGGCCGTCGGCGAGCACGGGCTGCTGTCGTCGTACGAGCGGCGCCAGGAGTTCGCGGACGTCGCCGAGCAGAACGTCGACCAGTTCTTCGGCGGCCGGCACCCCGCCTGGCGGCTGACCGTCGGCGACCTCGTGGAGAAGCTCGACGACGAGGACGTCGACCGGGTCGTGCTCGACATGCTCGCGCCCTGGGAGTGCGTCGACCGGGTCGCCGAGGTGCTGACCCCGGGCGGCCTGGTCTGCGCGTACGTCGCGACCACCACCCAGCTCGCGCCGGACCGTCGAGACGCTGCGCGCGCACGGCGGCTTCACCGAGCCGCAGCCGTGGGAGAGCCTGGTCCGCGACTGGCACGTCGAGGGGCTCGCCGTCCGACCCGGCCACAAGATGATCGGGCACACCGGCTTCCTGGTGACCGCCCGGCGGATGGCGCCGGGGGAGACCGCCCCGGCCAAGAAGCGGCGTCCCGCGCCGGGCGCCTACGGCGTCGACTACCAGGGTCCGCGGCCGGCCGGGCTGCCCCCCGAGGTCGCCGACCGAGCCGTACGACGGCTGAGCCCGCCGGCCTGTCCCCTCTGAGCCGCTCGGCGCCGCGCGTTCCGGCATGTTTCCCGGAGGTCACGGTTGGGACAAATCGTGCCCGACACCTCCGCGGATCACCTCCGCTTCGACCGGGCGCCGGGTAATGTCGAAGCCCGGAAGCACCCACGGAGTCCACAGCAGTGGAGGTGGCAAGTCGTGCCAGCATCAGACAGTGGTCAAGGCCGTTTCGGGTCGCGCACGCCGGAGGAGCTGCAGAGCCAGCTCGGCTTCCTGGAGGACGAGGTCGGCGAGCTGCGCCGCCGGCTGGCCGAGAGCCCGATGCACTCGCGCGCGGTCGAGCAGCGGCTCGCCGAGACGCAGCGCTCGCTGGCCGCGGTCACCTCGCAGAACGAACGGCTCGCCCAGACGCTGCGCGAGGCCCGCGACCAGATCATGACCCTCAAGGAGGAGGTCGACCGGCTCGCGCAGCCGCCGGCCGGCTTCGGCACCTTCCTGTCCCGCAACGAGGACGACTCCATCGACGTGTTCACCGGCGGCCGCAAGCTGCGGGTCAACGTCAGCCCGTCCGTCGACCTCGACGACCTGCGCCGCGGCCAGGAGGTCATGCTCAACGAGGCCCTCAACGTCGTCGCCGCGCTCGAGTTCGAGCAGGTCGGCGAGGTCGTGATGCTCAAGGAGCTGCTCGCCGACGGCGACCGCGTCCTGGTGATCGCGAACGCCGACGAGGAGCGCGTCGTACGCCTCGCCGAGCCGCTGCGCGCGGAGACGCTGCGTGCCGGCGACTCGCTGCTGCTCGACGCCCGCTCCGGCTACGTCTACGAGCGGGTGCCCAAGTCCGAGGTCGAGGAGCTGGTCCTCGAGGAGGTCCCGGACATCGACTACGGCGACATCGGCGGGCTGTTCGCGCAGATCGAGACGATCCGCGACGCCGTCGAGCTGCCCTACCTCCACCCCGAGATGTTCGTCGAGCACGAGCTGAAGCCCCCGAAGGGCGTGCTGCTCTACGGCCCGCCCGGCTGCGGCAAGACGCTGATCGCCAAGGCGGTCGCGAACTCGCTGGCCAAGAAGGTCGCGGCCCGCACCGGCCAGGAGGGCAAGAGCTACTTCCTGAACATCAAGGGCCCCGAGCTGCTCAACAAGTACGTCGGCGAGACCGAGCGGCACATCCGGCTGGTGTTCCAGCGGGCCCGCGAGAAGGCCAGCGAGGGCACCCCGGTCATCGTGTTCTTCGACGAGATGGACTCGCTGTTCCGCACCCGCGGGTCGGGCGTCTCCTCCGACGTCGAGAACACCATCGTGCCGCAGCTGCTCAGCGAGATCGACGGCGTCGAGACGCCTCGAGAACGTCCTGGTGATCGGTGCCTCGAACCGCGAGGACATGATCGACCCGGCGATCCTGCGGCCCGGCCGCCTCGACGTGAAGATCAAGATCGAGCGCCCCGACGCCGAGTCGGCCCGCGACATCTTCTCGAAGTACCTCACCGCGACGCTGCCGCTGCACGCCGACGACCTCGCGGAGTTCGGCGGCGACAAGCACGCCTGCGTGGCCGGGATGATCCAGGCGACCGTGGAGCGGATGTACACCGAGACCGAGGAGAACCGCTTCCTCGAGGTGACCTACGCCAACGGCGACAAGGAGGTCCTGTACTTCAAGGACTTCAACTCCGGCGCGATGATCCAGAACATCGTCGACCGCGCCAAGAAGATGGCGATCAAGGACCTGCTCGACAACGACCAGAAGGGGCTGCGCGTCACGCACATGCTCCAGGCGTGCGTCGACGAGTTCAAGGAGAACGAGGACCTGCCGAACACCACGAACCCCGACGACTGGGCCCGCATCTCCGGCAAGAAGGGCGAGCGGATCGTGTTCATCCGCACGCTGATCACCGGCAAGCAGGGCACCGAGCCGGGCCGGTCCATCGACACGGTCTCCAACACCGGCCAGTACCTCTGAGGGACGCCCCGCCAGCTGCTCCGAGGGCTGCGACCTAGCCTGGTGCCATGTTCTTCTGGATCGCGCTGCCGGTCGTGCTCGTGGTGTTCGTGTGCGCCGTGGTCTACGGCGTGCGGGGGTACGGCGGCCGGGTGCACGAGCCCGGCACGCGGCACCTGTACCCGGAGGACACCCCGGCTGCCGCCGCCCGGGACCTGGCCGGGGACGCGCCGCCGTCGACCACCGACGACCGGGGTTGAGGACGGCGACTTCGGGGTAGATAGGGGTCCCCTCACCGAACATCGGAGAACCCATGCTCTGGACCATCGTCGTGATCGTCGTCGTCGTGCTCGTCGTGCTGTTCGTGCTCGGCAAGGTGCGCGGCCGCTGACCGTCCGACTTCACCACCTCGAGGAGGCTCCCGGCGTACGCTGGCGGCCTCTTCGGACGTACGGGGGTCTGCCATGACGTTCTGGATCATCGCGGCAGCTGGTCGTGGCGCTGTTCGCCGCCTTCGCCTGGTGGAGCAGCGGCCGGGCCAAGCCCACCGGCAACCGGCAGGACCACGAGTGGTCGAGCACCGAGGCCGACCACGTCGCCCGCTCGCAGGGCGGCGGCTGGGGCGGAGGCATCATCGGGGGCGGCGGCTCCTGACGCTCAGGGCCCCGCGGACAGCGGCTCGGTGACGTCGGCCACCGTCGCGCCGAGCGCCTCGCACGAGCGCGGCCGCGTCGACCGTCAGGGCGACGCCGTGCGCGCCGCCGCCGACCGACACCGGGCCCGGACAGCGACTGCGTCCGCCACCACCGGCCAGGCGTGGGTGCTGCCGAGCGGCGTGATCGTGCCGCGGACGTAGCCGGTCACCGCGAGGGCGATGTCGGCGCTCGGCATCGACAGCCGGTTGACGCCGAGCAGCGCGCGCAGCTTCGGCCAGGCGATCTCCCGGTCCCCGGGCACCAGCACGAAGCGGTAGTCGTCGTCGGTGACCCGCACGACGAGGGTCTTCACGACCGCGGCCGGCTCCACGCCCGCGGGCCGCGGCCGCCTCCGCCAGCGACCGCACCGGTCCGTGCCGGGTCTGCGTGACCGGCAGGCCGAGCGTCTCCGGCGGCCGCGAGCGCCCGCGCCGAGTGGTCGTCGCTCACGACGCACCCCGCAGCGACGCCGAGGCGCGGCGTAGTCGGCGGTGCCCGTCGGTCGCCAGCCGCCGCAGCAGCGCCCGGGTGTCCGGGACGAACGGCCACGCCGGGTCGGCCAGGTGCCCGTCGAGCTCCTCGAGGGTCATCCAGGCACCCCAGACCACCTCGCCGTCCGCGTGGCGCACCGGGCCGTCCCAGACGGTCTGGAAGCAGTGCTCGACGCAGCGGGTCGTCGTCGTCCTCGTAGACCGAGAGTCCCAGCGGCTCGAGCACGGCACCGGCGATGCCCAGCTCCTCGGCCAGCTCCCGCGCCGGCGGACGCGACCGGGTCCTCGCCGTCCTGCAGCACCCCGCCGGCGGCGGCGTCGTGCTGCCCGGGGGCCCAGTCCTTCTCGGGCGAGCGCCGGTGCACGTAGATCCGGCCCGCGGGGTCGCGCACCAGCACCGCGGTGGCGGCGTGCAGCAGGTTGTCGCGTCGTACGACGGACCGCTCGGCGCGGCCCACGACCGCGCCGGTCAGGTCGACGAGGGCGACGATCTCCGGCACGGTCCTCATCCTGTCAGGCCGCCCCGCGTAGGCTCGCGGGCATGAGTGTGCGCCGCATCATGGGCACCGAGACGGAGTTCGGGATCTCGGTGCAGGGCCAGCCGACGGCCAACCCGATGGTCGCGTCCTCGCAGGTCGTCAACGCCTACGCCAGCAGCACGCTGAGGGCCCGGCGGGCCCGGTGGGACTTCGAGGAGGAGTCGCCGCTGCGCGACGCCCGCGGCTTCGACATGTCGCGCGAGGTGGCCGACCCCACCCAGCTCACCGACGAGGACCTCGGCCTCGCCAACGTGATCCTCACCAACGGCGCCCGGCTCTACGTCGACCACGCGCACCCGGAGTACTCCACGCCCGAGTGCACCAACCCGCGCGACGTCGTGAAGTGGGACAAGGCCGGCGAGCTGGTCGCGCTCGACGCCAGCCGGTTCGCGGCGGCCATCCCGGGCGCGACGCCGATCGTGCTCTACAAGAACAACACCGACAACAAGGGCGCGTCCTACGGCGCTCACGAGAACTACCTGATGCGACGGTCCACCCCGTTCGCGGAGATCGTCCGGAACCTCACGCCGTTCTTCGTCAGCCGGCAGGTGGTGTGCGGCGCCGGCCGGGTCGGCATCGGGCAGGACGGCCGCGAGGACGGCTTCCAGATCAGCCAGCGCGCCGACTACTTCGAGGTCGAGGTCGGGCTGGAGACGACGCTGAAGCGGCCGATCATCAACACCCGCGACGAGCCGCACGCCGACCCCGAGAAGTACCGCCGGCTCCACGTGATCATCGGCGACGCCAACCTCGCCGAGATCTCCACCTACCTCAAGGTCGGCACCACGGCGCTGGTGCTCGCGATGATCGAGGACCGGTTCATCGGCACCGACCTCGCCGTCGAGCAGCCGGTGCGGGCGCTGCGCGACGTCTCCCACGACCCGTCCCTGAAGCACCTGCTGAAGCTCGCGGACGGCCGGCAGCTGACCGCCGTACAGCTGCAGATGGAGTACCTCGACCTCGCCAAGAAGTACGTCGAGGACCGGCTCGGCTCCGACGCCGACGACGCAGACCGTCGACGTGCTCGCCCGCTGGGAGTCGGTGCTCGACCGGCTCGAGCGCGACCCGATGCTCTGCGCGCGCGAGCTGGACTGGGTCGCCAAGCTGCAGCTGCTCGAGCAGTACCGCGACCGCGACGGGCTCGAGTGGAGCAACGCCAAGCTGCACGCGATCGACCTGCAGTACGCCGACGTGCGTCCCGACAAGGGCCTCTACCACCGGCTGCTGCGGCTCGGCCGGATCGACCGGCTGCTCACCGACGAGGAGGTCGTCGCCGCGATCAACCGGCCGCCGACCGACACCCGCGCCTACTTCCGCGGCCGCTGCCTGGAGAAGTACGCCGACCGGATCGCGGCGGCCTCGTGGGACTCGGTGATCTTCGACCTGCCCGGGCGGGAGTCGCTGCAGCGGGTGCCGACGATCGACCCGATGCGGGGGAGCCGAGCCCACGTCGGTGAACTGTTGGACCGTTGTGACACGGCAGAGGCGTTGTTCGCCGCGCTCACGCGGTAGAAGTGGGTAGGGTCGAAGTCCGGCACCCAGGAGGTCCTGATGGCACAGGAACAGAAGCAACCGCGCAAGTCCTCGGAGACCGAGGAGCAGTCGGAGGCGGCCGAGCAGAGCGACGTCGCCGAGCGCAAGGAGCAGCTCGACGAGGACATCGACGCGATCCTCGGCGAGATCGACGACGTGCTCGAGACCAACGCGGAGGACTTCGTGAAGTCGTTCATCCAGAAGGGCGGGGAGTAGTCCGTTGAGCGACTCCCGACTGGGCCCGTCACTGGGCCCCGCCTTCCTGCGCGCCGGCACCTCGTCGTTCGCGGACTTCCTCGCCGACCAGGCGCCCGAGCTGCTGCCGAGCCGGCGCTCGCTGCCGGAGGGCAACGCCGGCGACCTGGCCCCGCACGGCACCACGATCGTGGCGGCGACGTTCGACGGCGGCGTGGTGATGGCCGGTGACCGGCGCGCCACGATGGGCAACATCATCGCCCAGCGCGACATCGAGAAGGTCTTCCCCGCCGACGAGTTCTCCTGCGTCGGCATCGCCGGCACCGCCGGGCATCGCGGTCGAGATGGTCCGGCTGTTCGCCACCGAGCTCGAGCACTACGAGAAGATCGAGGGCACGACGCTGTCGATGGACGGCAAGGCCAACCGGCTCTCCGCGCTGATCCGGGGCAACCTCGGGATGGCGATGCAGGGGCTGGCCGTCGTACCCCTGTTCGCCGGCTACGACCTGCTCTCGGACCAGGGCCGGATCTTCTCCTACGACGTCACCGGCGGCCGCTACGAGGAGACCGCGTTCCACTCGGTCGGCTCCGGGTCGCTGTTCGCGCGCGGCTCGCTGAAGAAGCTCTACCGCGCCGACCTCGACGCCGACGGGCGTGGTGACCGCGGTCGTGCAGGCGCTGTACGACGCCGCCGACGACGACTCCGCCACCGGCGGGCCCGACGTCACGCGCCGGATCTTCCCGGTCGTCGGCGTGATCACCGCCGACGGCTACCGCCGGCATGCCCGACGCCGACGTCGCCGCGGTGGCCGACCGGGTGATCGCCGCCCGCATGGACCGCCCCGACGGCCCCGCCGCCCCGCTGACCTGACGGGTGATCGAGCTTGTCGAGATCACTCCCCGATCCTGAGGACCGCCCATGAGCATGCCGTTCTACGTCTCGCCCGAGCAGCTGATGAAGGACCGGGCGGACTTCGCGCGCAAGGGCATCGCCCGCGGGCGCTCCCTGGTCGTCGTGCAGTACGTCGACGGCATCGTGTTCGTCTCGGAGAACCTCTCGCAGGCGCTGCACAAGGTCAGCGAGATCTACGACCGGATCGCGTTCGCCGCGGTGGGCCGCTACAACGAGTTCGAGAACCTCCGGATCGCCGGCGTGCGGCTCGCCGACATGCGCGGCTACGCCTACGACCGCCGCGACGTGACCGGCCGCGGCCTGGCCAACGCCTACGCCCAGACGCTCGGCACGATCTTCTCCAGCGGCGGCGAGAAGCCCTACGAGGTGGAGATCTTCGTCGCCGAGGTCGGCGACTCGGCCGAGGACGACTCAGATCTACCGGCTCACCTACGACGGCCAGGTCGCCGACGAGCACGGCTTCGCCGCGATGGGCGGGTCGGCGGAGCAGGTCACGACGTACCTCAAGGACCGCTACCAGGCCGGCGTCGGCCTCGACGACGCGATCCGGCTGGCCGTCCAGGGCCTCGGCCAGGGCGCCACCGAGTCCCGCACCATCCCGTCGGCGAACCTCGAGGTCGCCGTCCTCGACCGCACCCGCAGCCAGCAGCGCAAGTTCAAGCGGCTCACGGGCGGCGCAGCTCGGCCGGATCCTCGGCAACGGCAACGGCAACGGCCCAACGGCGACGGCCCGTCCGACGGCGGTCCGTCCGACGGCGGGTCCGGAGGCCCGTCGACCGACCCGTCAGGCCCCGACGACCCGGCCGACCCCACCGACACCGCCGGCGCCGTCCCCCCGCTCGAGGACCCGGTCACCGGCGAGCCCAACGGCCCCGACGACGCCCCGGTCGCACCCCCGATCTCCTGACCCTCGGCTGGTCGAGCCCCCGGCTGGTCGAGCCTGTCGAGACCTTCGGCTGGTCGAGCTTGTCGAGACCTTCGGCTGGTCGAGCTTGTCGAGTCCCGCCGTCGCGCAGTCTCGACCCGCTGTCCACAGGCCGAGGATCGCTCTTCGCTCACCAGGTGGCACGAGGTGTTGCCTGATCGCATGCCGTTCACCTACATCCTGCGGTGCGCCGACGGCTCGTTCTACGTCGGCAGCACGCGAGGGGACTTGCCGACGCGGCTCGGCCAGCACAACGCCGGCACCGGGGCGCGGTACACCGCCCGTCGACGTCCTGTCGAGCTGATCTGGGCCGTCGAGTTCACGCGGGTCACCGAGGCCTTCGCGCTCGAGAAGCAGGTCCAGGGCTGGTCACGTGCCAAGCGGCTCGCTCTGGTCGAGGGCAGGCTCGAGGACCTCCCCGGGCTCTCCAGGTCGAGAGCCGCGTCGGCGTCCTCCGGGGTGACCAGCGTCTCGACGGGCTCGACCAGCCGGGGTCTCGACGGGCTCGACCGGCCGGGGTCTCGACGGGCTCGACCAGCCGAGGTCTCGACGGGCTCGACCGGCCGGGGTCTCGACGGGCTCGACCAGCCGAGGTCTCGACGGGCTCGACCAGCCGGGGTCTCGACGGGCTCGACCAGCCGAGGTCTCGACAGGCTCGACCAGCCGAGGTCTCGACGGGCTCGACCAGCCGGGGTCTCGACGGGCTCGACCAGCCGGGGTCTCGACCAACCGAGGGGCTCGGCAGAGCGAGTCGGCTGCCGTCGGTTGCGTGCTGCGCCTAGGCTGAGCAAGTGGACCGCCGGATCTTCGGGATCGAGAACGAGTACGGCGTCACCTGCACGTTCCGCGGGCAGAGGCGCCTCTCGCCGGACGAGGTTGCCCGCTACCTGTTCCGCAAGGTGGTCTCCTGGGGCCGCAGCAGCAACGTGTTCCTCCGCAACGGGGCCCGGCTCTACCTCGACGTCGGCAGCCACCCGGAGTACGCCACCCCCGAGTGCGACGACATCCTCGACCTCGTCGCGCACGACAAGGCGGGGGAGCGGGTCCTCGAGGGGCTGCTCGTCGACGCCGAGCGCCGGCTGCACGACGAGGGCATCGCCGGCGACGTCTACCTCTTCAAGAACAACACCGACTCGGCCGGCAACTCCTACGGCTGCCACGAGAACTACCTGGTCAGCCGGCACGGCGAGTTCTCCAAGCTCGCCGACGTGCTGATCCCGTTCCTGGTGACCCGGCAGATCATCGTCGGCGCCGGCAAGGTGATCCAGACCCCGCGCGGGGCGATGTACTCCGTCAGCCAGCGCGCCGAGCACATCTGGGAGGGCGTCTCCAGCGCCACCACCCGGTCCCGCCCGATCATCAACACCCGCGACGAGCCGCACGCCGACGCCGAGCGCTACCGCCGGCTCCACGTGATCGTCGGCGACTCGAACATGAGCGAGACGACCACCCTGCTCAAGGTGGCCACCTGCGACCTCGTGCTCCGGATGATCGAGGAGGGCGTGGTGATGCGCGACCTCACGATGGAGAACCCGATCCGGGCGATCCGGGAGATCTCGCACGACATGACCGGGCGCCGCAAGGTCCGGCTCGCCAACGGCCGCGAGGCCAGCGCGCTCGACATCCAGCAGGAGTACCTCAACCGCGCCCGTGACTTCGTCGACCGCCGCGACATCGAGACCCCGGTGATCGCCCGGGCGCTCGACCTGTGGGAGCGCACCCTCAAGGCCGTCGAGTCCGAGGACTTCAGCCTGGTCGAGCGGGAGATCGACTGGGTCATCAAGTGGAAGCTCATCGAGCGGTACCGCGCCCAGCAGGGCCTGCCGCTGAGCCACCCGCGCATCGCCCAGCTCGACCTCGCCTACCACGACATCCACCGCGGTCGCGGGCTCTACTACCTGCTCGAGAAGCGCGGCGCGGTCACCCGGGTCACCACCGACCTGCAGGTCTTCGAGGCCAAGTCGCTGCCGCCGCAGACCACCCGCGCCCGGCTGCGCGGCGAGTTCATCAAGCGCGCCCAGGAGCGGCGCCGCGACTTCACCGTCGACTGGGTGCACCTCAAGCTCAACGACCAGGCGCAGCGCACGGTGCTGTGCAAGGACCCGTTCCGGGCCCACGACGAGCGGGTGCACAAGCTGATCGAGGGCATGTAGACCGGCCCGCACCCGTGTCGGCGGCTCTCAGGTTCCCCGGTTATCGTGGCGGTCGGCCGCTCGCGGCCTCCTGCCGGTCGACGAGCCTGCTCACCGTGCTCGCCGCCCTGCCAGCCACCCGCCACTCAACCCCTGAGGTGTCGTTCCCGTGCGTCGTCTGCTCGTCCTGCTCACCGCCTGCCTGCTGATGCTCGCCACCGCCGCCTGCGGTGACAGCTCCTCGGACAGCAAGAAGAAGGCCGAGGTGGACATGGGCGACACCATCAAGGGCCTCAAGGTCAGCGGCGAGTTCGCCGCCGCCCCGAGCATCAAGGTCGACCCGGCCGTGAAGGCCAGCAAGCCCACCACCGCAGGTCATCTCCGCCGGCGACGGCGACAAGGTGCAGGCCAACAAGAAGGCGATGTTCGACATCTCCATCGCCAAGGGCGACGGCACCAAGCTCTACAGCGACGTCGACCGGGGCACCCCGACGCAGGTGGACATGCAGGAGAACCAGTTCTTCCCGGTGCTCATCGACGGCCTGGTCGGCAAGCCGCAGGGCTCCCGGGTCGCGATCGCGGCGAAGGTCAAGGACGTCTGGGGCGCGGCCGGCGCGCCGCAGCTGAAGCTGAAGACCAGCGACACCGTGGTGTTCGTCGTCGACGTGCTGTCGGTGCAGCCGACCAAGGTGATCGACGGCCCCGAGGGCACCAAGGTCAAGGCCCCCGCGAACGCCCCCGCCGTGGAGCAGTCCGGCGGCAAGGTCACCGGCATCGACTTCTCCTCGGCCCCGAAGAAGGCACCGACCAAGCTCAAGGTCATCACCCTGGTGAAGGGCGACGGTCCCGCCGCCAAGGCCGGCCGGCTGGTCACCTTCAACTACTACGGCGCCGTCTACGGCAACAAGAAGCCGTTCGACTCGTCGTTCTCGCGCGGCACGCCCGTGCCGTTCGGCGTCGGCGTCAACGGCCTCATCCCGGCCTGGGACAAGGTCATCCCCGGTCTCAAGCAGGGCAGCCGGGTGCTGATCATCGCGCCGCCGAAGGACGGCTACGGCTCGCGCGGGCAGAGCGGCATCCCCGCCAACTCGACGCTGACGTTCGTCGTCGACGTCCTCGGTGTGGACTCCTGAGCACCGTGCACGGACTGAGGTAGGTTCGCAGACCGGTGAACCTGACGAGGGACGAGATGACTGCGCGCAAGAGTGAGCGTCTGCTCAACCTGCTCATCACGCTGCTCGTCTCCCGGACCTACGTCAGCAAGGACCGCATCCGGACCGTCGTCGAGGCCTACCGCGAGGCCGGCGAGGACGCCTTCGAGAAGATGTTCGAGCGGGACAAGGAGGAGCTCCGCTCGCTCGGCATCCCGATCGAGGTGGGGTACGTCGACCGCGCGTTCGAGGACGAGCCGGGCTACCGCATCGAGCGGTCCGCCTTCGAGCTGCCCGACATCGACCTCGAGCCGGAAGAGGCCGCGGTGATCGGGCTCGCGGCCCGGGTCTGGCAGCACGCCGGGCTCGCCGCCGCCACCTCCGACGCGCTGGTGAAGCTGAAGGCCGCCGGGGTCACCGTGGACCGCGCCGCGCTCGACGTCGTGCAGCCCCAGCTCACCGCCGAGGAGCCCGCGTTCGAGCCGCTGTGGGACGCGACCCGCACCCACACCCCGGTGCGGTTCACCTACCGCCGCTCCGGCGGCACCGCGCCGGCGGAGCGCCACCTGCAGCCGTGGGGCGTGGTGTCGTTCCGCGGCCGCTGGTACGTCGTCGGCCACGACCGCGACCGCGGCGAGCCCCGGGTCTTCCGGCTCTCCCGGGTGCAGGGCGAGGTCAGCGCCGACGGCGGCGCCCGGCTCCTACGACGTACCCCCCGACACCGACCTGCGTGCCCTCACCGCCTCGCTGGCCCCCGCCCCGGCCGACCGCACCGCCGAGGTGCTGGTGCGCCCCGGTGCCGGTCACGGGCTGCGCCGCCACGCCGAGCCCTCCGCCCGGCAGGACGACGTGCCGGCGGGCTGGGAGCGGCTCACGGTCCGCTACGGCTCGACGGACGCCTTCGCCGACGAGGTCCTCGGGTACGGCGCCGACGTCGTGCTGCTCGAGCCGGCCGACCTCCGCGACCACGTCGTGCACCGGCTCCGGGAGGCCGCGGGACAGCCGGCGGAGGCCCGCGCATGAGCGGCGCACGCGAGCAGGTCGCCCGGCTGCTGGCGCTGGTGCCCTACATCCAGGCCCGCCGCGAGGTGTCGCTCGAGCAGGCGGCACGGGACTTCGGGGTGAAGCCGGCCCAGATCGTCAAGGACCTCAACGTGCTGTGGTTCTGCGGGCTGCCGGGCCTGGGGATGGGCGACCTGATCGACGTCGACATGGAGGCCCTCGAGGAGGGCGGCGTGATCCGGGTGTCGAACGCCGACTACCTCAGCCGGCCGCTGCGCCTGGACAGCTCCGAGGCGTCCGCGCTGATCGTGGCGCTGCGCGCGCTGCGGGAGGGCAGCGACGACGACGTCCGCCCGATCGTCGACCGCACGCTCGGCAAGCTGGAGGCGGCCGCCGGGGACGGCGCCGCGCTCGCGGCCCAGGTCGACGTCCGGCTGCCGCAGCAGGCTGCGCGGGTCGGCGAGCTGGCCGACCGGCTCCGCGACGCGGTCGACGAGCGCCGCCAGGTGCGGCTGGACTACTACGTGCCGACCCGCGACGAGTCCACCGAGCGCGTCGTCGACCCGCTCCGGGTGGTGACCGCGGACGGGAAGACCTACCTCGACGCCTACTGCCACCTGGCCGAGGACCAGCGGCTGTTCCGGCTCGACCGGATCTCCACCGCCGAGGTGCTCGACACGCCCGTCGACCGGCACGTCGGGCTGCAGCCCCGCGACCTCGCCGACGGCATCTTCCAGCCGTCCACCGAGGACCTGCTCGTCACCCTCGACCTGGACCCCGACGCCCGGTGGGTCGCGGAGTACTACCCCGTCGAGACCACCCGGGAGCGGCGCGGCGGCGGCCTGCGGGTCACGCTCCGGGTCGGCGACCCCGCCTGGATCACCCGGCTGATGCTGCGGCTCGGGGCCTCGGCCCGGCTCGTGGACGCGCCCGAGCTCGCCGGCACGGTCCGCGAGGTGGCGCGGCAGGCGCTCGCCCACTACGCCTGACCGGCGACGTTCACCCGGTGTTCCGGCTGGTCCGGACCGCCCCGCGTACAGTGGAGCCTGGCGACTCGCACCAGGGTCGTGACCAGTCATCGCAGAGGCGGCATTTCCATGTTTCGATCGCTCGGCGCACCCGAGATCATCCTGATCATCTTGGTGATCGTGCTGCTGTTCGGCGCCAAGAAGCTGCCCGACCTGGCTCGCGGGAGCGGTCGTGCGCTGCGGATCTTCAAGGCCGAGACCAAGGGCCTGATGGACGACGACGAGGACGACGGCGTCAAGGACTCGGAGAAGACCGAGGCGCAGAAGCAGCTCGACGCGCAGCGGCGCGCCGAGGCCGCCCAGCGCATCGACAGCACCTCCGACCAGCAGGTCGAGCAGCCCCGGCCCGACTCCGAGCGCTGACCGCCACCACCGCGCGCCGCTGACCTGACATGTCCGTCACCGGAGTCATCGGGCTGTTCCGCGCCAACCCGCAGAACCCCATCGGGGCCGACGGGCGGATGGCGCTGGCCGACCACCTGCGCGAGCTCCGGGCCCGGCTCATGCGCTCGGTGCTCGCGCTGGTCGTGGCGCTCATCATCGCGCTGTTCTTCTACGACCAGCTCTTCGAGATCATCTACCGGCCCTACCAGCTCGCCCGCGAGCAGCTGCGCGGACAGGTCAACACGACGCCCACCATCAGCGGCGCCGGGGGCCCGCTGCTGCTGCAGCTCAAGCTGTGCGGAGTGGCGGCGATCGTCGCCACCAGCCCCTACTGGCTGCTGCAGATCTGGGGCTTCATCGTGCCCGGGCTGCACCAGCACGAGCGCCGATGGACCAAGGTGTTCGTGCTCGTCGCCGGTCCGCTGTTCCTGCTCGGCGTCGGCGTCGGCTACTACGTGCTCCCCAAGGGCCTCGAGGTGCTGATCGGCTTCGCGCCCGACAAGCTGCTGAGCCTGGTCGACTTCGGGGAGTACTTCAGCTTCTTCAGCCGGATGCTGCTGGTGTTCGGGATCGCCTTCGAGATCCCGCTGTTCGTGCTGCTGCTCAACCTCGCCGGCGTGGTCTCCGGCCGGAGCCTCGGCCGGCACCGGCCGTGGATCGTGGTCGGCACGTTCGTGTTCGCCGCCGTCGCGACGCCGTCGACCGACCCGTTCTCGATGCTGATGCTCGCGGTGCCGATGACGGTGCTGTTCCTGGTCTCCGAGGTCATCGCCCGCGTCGTGGACCGCCGGCGCGGCCGGCTCTCCTTCGAGGGGCTCGCCGACGACGAGGCGTCCGCGCTCGACGACGACGAGTCCGACGTACGCCGGTCGGGGCTGTCCGAGGACGAGGACTGACGTGCCGGCACCCGATCCGGCGCTGGTGTCCGCCGCCGACCCCTTCGAGCTGCCGGAGTGGCTGGGCACCGAGCCGGTGACCTGGACCGCGCAGACCGGCGTCCGCGGCGCCCACTGGATCACCGGCTGCCTGGGGGCGGGGGAGGAGCAGCTGCCGTGCGACCTGATGGCCGCCGACGTCGCCTACCCGCAGCCGCTGCTGGCCGACGAGTGGCGCCGCGCCGCGCACCAGGCGTGGGAGCACGGCCAGGTGCTGCTGCTGCAGTACGACGACCGGCTGACGCTGGCCGTGCCGGGCACGGCGTACTCCGCCGACGGCACCCTGGAGACGCTGAGCCGGCTCGCGAAGGCCGTGGGCGTGCCCGCCGCCCGGTTCACGGTCTGCCTGAAGCTCTGAGCGAGGCTCAGCCGGGCACGGGCAGCCCGGCCAGGTCGAGCAGGTCGTCGAGGATCCGCGGCATCTGCGCCCGCAGCGAGATGTGACCCTCGCCCTCCTCGAGGTGGCGCCGCGCGCCGGGCACGTGGCCGGCCAGCCACTCGGCGTGCGCGAACGGCACCATCGTGTCCTCGGTGCCCGCCCAGACCGCGACGGGCACCGTGATGTCGCCGACGTGGAACCCCCACGGCCGGACCATCGCCAGGTCGTCGTGCAGCCAGCCCACGATCCCCTGGTGGCCGGCGTGCCGGAACCCGGCCGCGGTCCGCTCGGCCACGTCCCCGGTGAGGGCGGCGCGGTCGACCGGCGGCGCGAGCGAGCCCAGCGCGTCCGCGATCTCGTCGGGGGTGACCGAGAACAGCGCAGGCGAGTGCTTCTCGAGCCACGCCGTGAGGGCCGGCTCGCCGTCCATCGCGGCCGTGAACTCCTCGACGTTCTCCTCGCCCATCCCGGTGCGGACGTCGCCGTCGTACTCCTCGGGCGGCACCAGGCCGACGCCGCACACCGCGCCCCGGCAGCGTCCCGGGAGCAGCGCGGCGCAGGCCAGCGACCGCGGGCCGCCGCCGGACCAGCCCAACGTCACGAACTCGCCGAGGCCGAGGTGGTCCAGGATCGCCACCACGTCGGCGGCGTCGTCGGCCACCGTGGCGGTCGCGGCACCGTCGGGCCGCGGGCTCGAGCGGCCGTAGCCCGGCCGGGAGTAGGCGATCGTGCGCAGGCCCCGGGCCGCCGCCGGCTCCTCGATCTTCGGGTCGGGCACCGCCCCGGTCGGCGTGCCGTGGTGCACCACGAACGGGAAGCCGTCCTCCGGTCCGGAGACGAGCACCTCCAGCACGCGGCCGTCGGGGGTGGGTACGAGCTCGGTCATGAAGGTCCGTCCTGGTCGGCGATCTGGTCGGCGATCTCTCTCGTGGCCACGCTAGAGCGTCGCGCCAACCGATGCGGGCCCGCCCGCGTAGGCTCGCCGGGTGGCCGCGCACCGGGAGATCGCCCTCCTGACCAACCCGCACGCCGGCAAGGGACGGGGGACCCGCACCGCGTCGATCGCGCTGCCCCGGCTCCGGGAGGCCGGCATCACCGTGCACAGCCTGGTCGGCCGCGACGCCGACGAGGCGCTCGACCTGGCCCGCGCCAGCGTCGCCGACGGGGTGGACAGCCTCGTGGTGGTCGGTGGTGACGGCATGGTGCACCTGGCCGTGCAGGCGCTGGTGGGCAGCGGGACCAGCCTCGGGATCATCCCGGCCGGGACCGGCAACGACGTGGCCCGCTACGTCGACATCCCCCGCAGCGACCCGCAGCTGGCCGCCGACGTGGTGGTCGGGGCCCGGACCCGGCGCATCGACCTGGCCCGCTGCGGCGCCACCCACTTCGTCACCGTGATGGCGGCCGGCTTCGACGCGGTCGTGAACGAGCGGGCCAACGCGATGCGCTGGCCGCGGGGCCAGATGCGCTACAACCTGGCCACGCTCGCCGAGCTGCGGGTCTTCGAGCCGCTGCCCTACACGCTGGAGCTCGACGGGGAGGTGCGCCGGCTCGAGGCGATGCTGGTCGCGGTCGGCAACGGGCCGTCCTTCGGCGGCGGGCTGCGGATCACCCACGGCGCCCAGATCGACGACGGCTTGCTCGACGTGGTCATCATCAAGGCGATGAGCAAGCGCGACCTGATCCGGACCTATCCCCAGCTGTACACCGGCAAGCACACCCGGCACCCGCAGTACGAGCACCACCTGGTGAGCTCGGTGACCGTCGCCGCGCCGGGCATCACGGCGTACGCCGACGGCGAGCGGCTCGGCGCCCTGCCGCTGACGGTGGAGGTCGTCCCGCAGGCCCTCGAGGTGCTGGTGCCGTGAGGTCCCTCGACGGGGCGGAGTCGCCCTCGGAGCGCTACGCGCGGTCGCGGCGCACGAGCCGGTCGCCGGTGTTCCACGACTTCGCGCAGCTCTACGACTTCGAGCTCGACGGCTTCCAGGTGGAGGCGTGCCGGCAGCTCGAGGCCGGCCACGGGGTGCTGGTCGCGGCGCCCACCGGGTCGGGCAAGACGCTGGTGGGCGAGTTCGCGGTCCACCTGGCGCTGCAGCAGGGCCGCAAGTGCTTCTACACCGCCCCGATCAAGGCGCTGTCCAACCAGAAGTACGCCGACCTGGTGGACCGCTACGGCGCGGACAGCGTCGGCCTGCTCACCGGGGACAACACCATCAACGGCGAGGCGCCGATCGTGGTGATGACCACCGAGGTGCTGCGCAACATGCTCTACGCCGGCTCCTCGACGCTGACCGGGCTCGGGTACGTCGTCATGGACGAGGTGCACTACCTCGCCGACCGGTTCCGCGGCGCGGTCTGGGAGGAGGTCATCATCCACCTCCCGGAGTCGGTGGCGCTGGTGTCGCTGTCCGCGACGGTGTCCAACGCCGAGGAGTTCGGCGAGTGGCTGGAGACGGTCCGCGGCGAGACCGCGACCATCGTCGAGGAACGCCGGCCGGTGCCGCTCTACCAGCACGTGCTGGTCGGCCGGCGGATGTACGACCTGTTCGCGGACGGCACCAGCGGACCGCACGCCGGCCCGGGACGCACCGAGTCCGTCAACCCCGAGCTGATGCGGATCGCGCGCGACGACTGGCGCCGTGGCCGGACGTCGGACCGCCGGGCCCCGCGCGGCCGCAACGCCTCCCGGGGCCGGGGTGGTCAGGGACAGCGGCAGGGCGGGCCGCGGCTGCCCAGCCGGTTCGAGGTCGTCGACCGGCTCGACTCGGCGGGCCTGCTGCCGGCGATCGTGTTCGTGTTCAGCCGGGTCGGCTGCGACGCGGCGGTCACGCAGTGCCTGAACGCCAACCTGCGGCTGACCACGCCGGAGGAGCGCGCCGAGATCATCGAGCTCGTGGAGAGCCGCTGCCGGCACCTCCCCGACGAGGACCTGCACGTGCTGGGCTACCACGACTTCCTCGAGGGGCTCTCGCGCGGTGTGGCGGCGCACCACGCCGGGATGCTGCCGACGTTCAAGGAGTGCGTCGAGCAGCTGTTCACCAGCGGCCGCTGCAAGGTCGTCTTCGCGACGGAGACGCTCGCGCTCGGCATCAACATGCCGGCCCGGTCGGTGGTGATCGAGAAGCTGTCGAAGTGGAACGGCGAGACCCACGCCGACATCACGCCGGGGGAGTACACCCAGCTGACGGGGCGCGCCGGCCGTCGCGGGATCGACGTCGAGGGCCACGGCGTCGTGCTGTGGCAGCAGGGCTTCGACCCGACGTCGGTCGCCGGCCTGGCCTCGACGCGCACCTATCCGCTGAAGTCGTCGTTCCGGCCGTCGTACAACATGGCGGTCAACCTGGTGCACCAGGTCGGGCGGGCCACGGCCCGCGAGCTGCTGGAGTCGTCGTTCGCGCAGTTCCAGGCCGACAAGGCGGTGGTCGGGCTGGCCCGGCAGCTGCGGAAGGCCGAGGAGGCGCTCGAGGGGTACGCCGAGGCGGCGACGCTGCCACCTCGGCGACTTCATGGAGTACTCGCGGCTGCGGCACCGGCTCGCGGAGGCGGAGCGGACCCAGGCCCGCAGCCGCCGCGACGACCGGCGCGACGCCGTGCTCGAGTCGCTGGAGGCGCTGCGGCCCGGCGACGTGATCCAGGTGCCCGCCGGGAAGTTCTCCGGGATGGCGGTGGTGCTCGACCCCGGGATGCGCTCGGACCGGGACGGGCCCAGGCCGTACGTCCTCACCGCCGACCGGCACGCCCGGCGGCTGTCGATGGTCGACTTCCCGGTGCCGGTGGAGGCGTTCACCCGGATGCGGATCCCGAAGTCCTTCAACGGCCGCAACCCGCAGGCGCGCCGCGACCTGGCCTCCACCCTGCGGGCTCGCACGCAGGGCTTCACGCCGCCACCGGGACGGGGCCCGCGAGGCGGCGGCCGGGGACGCGAGGACGACCAGGCGCTGCCGGGGGAGCGGGAGATCAGCCGGCTGCGGGCCGAGCTGCGCGCGCATCCCTGCCACGGCTGCGCCGACCGCGAGGACCACGCCCGGTGGGCCGAGCGGCACCACAAGCTGGAGCGCGACACCCGCACCCTCACGCGGCGCATCGAGCAGCGCACCAACACCATCGCCCGGCAGTTCGACCGGGTCTGCGAGGTGCTGACCTCGCTGGGCTACCTCGAGGACGACGAGGTCACCCCGACGGGCGCGCGGCTGATGCGGATCTACACCGACATGGACCTGGTGGCCGCCGAGGCGCTGCGCCGCGGCCTGTGGGACGGGCTCTCCCCGGGGGAGCTGGCGGCCGCGCTGTCGGCGCTGGTCTTCGAGGCCCGCCGTCCCGACGACGCGGTCGCCCCGCGGCTGCCCGGCGGCCGGGTCAAGCAGGTGCTCGCCGACACCGTCACGCTGTGGGCGGAGCTCGACGCGCTCGAGCGCGAGCACAAGCTCGACTTCCTGCGGGAGCCCGACCTCGGCTTCGCCTGGGCGGCGTACCGGTGGGCCGAGGGCGCCGCCCTCGACGAGGTGCTCGGCGAGACCGACCTGGCCGCCGGTGACTTCGTGCGGTGGGTCAAGCAGCTGCTCGACCTCACCGACCAGGTGGCCGACGCCGCCGGCAGCGGGGAGCTGCGCACGACCGCCCGGGCGGCCTCCGACGCGCTGCGGCGCGGGGTGGTGTCGTACTCGTCGGTGGCGGACTGAGGGGAGCGCCTCTCTCCTGCGGTTTGTGGCCAATCCGCGTCCCGGAGGGTGCGAACCCTGCGGTTCGTGCCCAATCGATGCACCGCAGCGCCAGCACGGTCAGCTGACGGGGCGGTTCTCGTACGGCGTCGAGAGCACGATCGTGGTCCGCGTGGAGACGTTCGCCGCCGCACGGACCCGGGCCAGCAGCTCCTCGAGGTCGCTGGGCGTGGCCACCCGCACCTTCAGGATGTAGGACTCGTCGCCGGCGACCGACCAACAGCTCTCGATCTCGCCGATGCCGGCGAGCCGCTCGGGGGAGTCGTCGGGCTGCGAGGGGTCGATGGGCCGGATCGAGATGAACGCCGTCAGCGGCAGGCCCATCTGGTCGTGGTCGAGGGAGGCGCCGTAGCCGGTGATCAGCCCGCGCTGCTCCAGCCGCTTGACCCGCTGGTGGACCGCCGAGGTGGACAGCCCGGTCGCCTTGCCGAGGTCCGTGAACGACATGCGGCCGTCGGAGGCCAGCAGCGTCAGGATGCGGCGGTCCAGGTCTTCCACGCTCGACACCCTAGCCGTCGCGGGGGACCCGCCCGGGCCTGTTCGCCATGGAAGACTCGCGCCGTGACCTCCCGCCTGATGCTGCTCGACACCGCCTCGATGTACTTCCGTGCCTTCTACGGCGTGCCCGACTCGTTCACGGCCCCCGACGGCACGCCGGTCAACGCGGTGCGCGGGCTGCTCGACTTCATCTCGCGGCTGGTCGGCGACTACCGGCCGACGCACCTGGCCTGCTGCTGGGACAACGACTGGCGGCCGCAGTGGCGCGTCGACCTGATCCCGTCGTACAAGGCGCACCGCGTGGAGTACGTCGTCGCGCAGGGTCCCGACGTCGAGGTCGTGCCCGACCCGCTCGAGGCGCAGGTGCCCGTGATCCGCGACGTGCTGGCCGCCTTCGGCATCGCGGTCGTCGGCGCCGACGGGTACGAGGCGGACGACGTGATCGGCACGCTGTCGAACGACGCCGGGATGCCTGTGGACGTGGTCACCGGCGACCGCGACCTGTTCCAGCTCGTCGACGACGACGCCGAGGTGCGCATCCTCTACATCGCCCGCGGAGTCGGCCGGCACGAGCGCGTCACCAACGCCGTCGTGCAGGAGAAGTACGGCATCGACGGGCGGCAGTACGCCGACTTCGCGGCGCTGCGCGGGGACGCCTCCGACGGGCTCCCGGGGGTGAACGGGATCGGCGAGAAGACCGCCGCGACGCTGCTGCAGCGGTTCGGCGACATCCCGGGCCTGCGCGCGGCCGCCGCCGACCCGGACTCGAACATCGCGCCCAGCCCGCGGCGCAAGATCGTCGAGGCGGGCGACTACCCGGAGGTCGCCGCGCACGTCACCCGGGTGGCCCGCGACATCGACCTCGGCAAGCCCGACCTCACGCTGCCGCTCACCCCGCACGACCCCGACCGGCTCGTCGAGCTCTCGAGCACCTGGAACCTCGAGAGCCCGATCGCGCGGCTGGTCGAGTCGCTGACCAACCTCCGCTGACCGTCGAGCCGGGCCTCCCGCCGGGTCGAGCCGGGCCTCCCGCCGGGTCCAGGCGCGCACGGGCCCGGGTCAACCTCGCACGAGCCCCGGGTCAACCCGGCACAAGGCCCGGGTCAACAGGGAAGGTGAGGGTCAGGTGAGCGGGAGGAGCTTCTGCGTCTCGGCGGCGCTGCGGGACTCCGCGGCGGAGCGCTCGGCCTCGGCCAGCACCACGTCCGGGTCGCCGGCGTGCCGGCGCCACCACTCCTGGCCGCTCTCGGGCAGCGTGTGGATCGGGTCGTAGTACGCGTAGGTCCGGGTCAGCGCGTCGGGGTCGGTGGCCTCGATGGACGTGCGGTAGTTCTTCGTCCAGTAGGAGATGCCGTGCTCGTGGTCGTAGTCGGCGAGCTGGTGCACCCACCGCTTGCCGACGAACGGTACGTCGCACACGATGCGCGGCGTGGCGAAGCCCGGGAGGTAGCCCATCAGGTGGTGCTGCAGCCGCTGCGCGTCGGCGACCGAGACCCGCCAGTGCTCCGAGAACGGGATCATGTCGCACATGTAGAAGTAGTAGGGCATGATCTGCGCGCCGTCGAGCAGCGCGAAGCAGAGGTCGAGCAGCGCGTGCGGGTCGGCGTTCACCCCGTCGAGCAGCACGCCCTGGTTGCGGACGTCGCGCACCCCCGCCTCGAGCATCGCCTTCGACGCCTTCGCGACCATCGGCGTCACCGACGCGGCGTGGTTGACGTGCGTGTGGATCGCCAGCGAGACGCCCCGGCTGCGGGCGGTGCGGGCCACCCGCTCGACCCCGGCGCGCACCTCGTCCTGCAGCCAGTGCTGCGGCAGGCCCATCAGTGCCTTGGTGGCGAGCCGGATGTCGCGGATGTTGTCGATCTCGAGCAGCTGGGTGAGGAACTCCTCGAGCCGCGGCCACGGCATGTTCGCGACGTCGCCACCGGAGACCACCACGTCGCGCACCTGCGGCGTGCGGCGCAGGTAGTCGAGCATCGACGCGTGCCGGTCGACCGGCTTGCCGAGGAACTTCAGCTTGTCGACGGTCGGCGTGGAGTTGCCGACCAGGTCCATGCGGGTGCAGTGGCCGCAGTACTGCGGGCAGGTCGGCAGCAGCTCCGCGAGCACCTTGGTGGGGTAGCGGTGGGTGAGGCCCTCGGCGACCCACATGTCGTGCTCGTGCAGCGAGTCGCGGGTGGCGTGCGGGTGCGACGGCCAGTCCTGCCGACGGTCGGAGAACACCGGGAGCATGTAGCGGCGCACCGGGTCGGCGTACACCGCCTCGGTCAGCGAGCCGGGTCCGCCGGGCGTGACGTGCGGCGCGATGGTGTTCATCATCTGCGGCGGCACCAGCATCGACATGGTGGCCCGCTCGCGCTGGTCGCGCTCGAGGTCGTCGTAGAACGCGTCGTCGACCAGGTCGCCCCACAGGGCGCGCAGCTGCCGGACGTTCTTGATGCAGTGCGCCCGCTGCCACTGCACCGACTCCCACTGCTCGGTGGTCACGTCGTGCCAGCCCGGCAGCCGGGTCCAGTCGGGCTCGACGAGCTCGACGCGGCGGTACGGGTAGGGCTGGCCGGTCTCGAGCCCGAAGGACGTCTCGATGCTCATGGGGAACCTCCTGGACGAGCGGGACGGCGTGCGGGCGCGTCAGGTTTGTACGACGCGTCCCGCCCGTGCCACGATACGCAAAGAATCTCCGGTGTGTCGAACGAACCGCCGGACGATCTCCGGCCATCACGTCGACACCCTGGAGGACGGCCCGTGAACCAGCCCGGCAGCCCGGTGGGTCTGCACCGCGTGCTCGCGCCGGCCGGCGTGCTGCCGCAGGCGGCGGACCGGCTCGACGTGCGCCGTGAGCTGTGGCCCGACGAGGTCCGGGTCCGGGTCGAGCGGCTCAACCTGGACGCGGCGTCGTTCCGGCAGCTCGAGCGCACCCACGCCGACGGCGACGCGGTCCGCCAGGCGGTGCTGGACATCGTGGCCTCGCGCGGGAAGATGCAGAACCCCGAGACCGGCTCCGGCGGCATGCTGGTCGGCACCGTGGAGGAGGTCGGACCGGACTCCCCGCTCGGGCTCGCGGTCGGCGACCGGGTGGCGACGCTGGTGTCGCTGACCCTGACCCCGCTGGTGGTCGAGGACGGGCTGGCCCGCTGGGACGGCACGTCCGAGCAGGTCCCGTGCGACGGCTACGCGATCCTCTTCGGCCGGTCCATCGCGGCCGTGCTGCCCGACGACCTGCCTGCAGAGCTGTCGCTCGCCGTGATGGACGTGTGCGGCGCGCCCGCGCTCACCGCCCGGGTGGTGAGCCGGTACGTCTCGACAGGCTCGACGGCCCGGACTGGCTCGACGGCCCGGACTGGCTCGACGGCCCGGGGGCCCGTGGTCGCCGTCGTCGGGGGAGCGGGCAAGTCCGGCAGCCTCTCGCTCGCCGCCGCCAAGGCCGCCGGTGCGCGCACGACCATCGGCGTCGTGCCCCACGACGCCGAGGCCGACCTGCTCAGCGAGGCGAAGGTCGCCGACGTCGTCACGGTCGCCGACGCCCGCGACCCGGTGGCGCTGTCCACCGCCGTGGAGCAGGCCGGCGGCCCCGCGGACGTCACGGTCGTCTGCGTCGACGTACCCGGCTGCGAGGGCGGCGCGATCCTCGCCACCGCCCCCGGCGGGACCGTGGTGTTCTTCTCGATGGCCACCTCGTTCAGCGCCGCGGCGCTCGGCGCCGAGGGACTGGCGGCGGACGTCACGATGCTGGTCGGCAACGGCTACACCCCCGGCCACGCCGAGCACGCGCTCGCGCTGCTGCGCGGGCACGCGGGGGTGCGCTCGCTGTTCGAGCGCAGGCTGTGAGGATGGGGCGATGAGCGCCACGACCCTGCCCAAGGTGCTGCTGCGGGGCGGCTACGTCCACACGCCGGCCGACCCGCACGCCACGGCGCTGACCCTCGAGGGCGGGGCGGTCACCTGGACCGGCGACGACGACGCGGCCGAGCACTTCGCGGACGGCGCGGACCGGGTCGTCGACCTGGCGGGCCGGCTGGTCACGCCGGCGTTCGTCGACTCCCACGTCCACCTCGCGCAGACCGGCTTCGCCGCCACCGGCGTCGACCTCACCGGCACCGCCAGCCTGCACCACGCGCTCGACGTGCTGGCCTCCCACGCGAACCACTCGTCCGCCGCGGTGCTGCTCGGCTTCGGCTGGGACGAGACCACCTGGCCCGAGCAGCGGCCGTTCACCCGGCAGGAGCTCGACCGGGCCACCGGCGGCCGGCTGGTGCTGCTCGGCCGCGTCGACGAGCACTCCGCCGTGGTCTCGACCGCGTTCCTCGACGCCTGCCCGGAGGTCGCGCACGCCGAGGGGTACGACGCCTCCGGGCTCGTCGCCCGCGACGCGCAGCACGCCGCACGCCTCGGGCTGTTCCGGCTGGTGCCGGCCGGCGACCGCGAGGGCGCCATCCTGCGGGCGCTGCAGGACGCCGCGAGGCAGGGCATCGGCATGGTCCACGAGCTCGGCGCGCCGCACATCTCGCCGGCCGACGACTTCGCGGTGATCGCGGCGCTCAGCGACCGGCTGCCGCTGCCCGAGACCGTCGGGTACTGGGGCTCGCTCGACGTCGAGCAGGCCGTCGCCCTGGGCTGCGCCGGCGCCGCCGGGGACCTCTGCATGGACGGCTCGATCGGGTCGCGGACCTCGGCGCTGCACACGCCGTACGCCGACGCCGCCACCACCGGACACCTCTACCTCACCGCCGAGCAGGTCACCGAGCACGTCGTCGCCTGCACCCGCGCAGGCGTCCAGGCCGGCTTCCACGTCATCGGCGACCGTGCCGTCGCCGAGGTGGTGGCCGGGCTGCAGGCGGCCGCCGAGCTGGTCGGCCGACCCGCGCTGCTGCAGGCGCGCCACCGTCTCGAGCACGTCGAGATGACCGACCCCGACCAGATGGCCGTGCTGGGCGGCCTCGGGGTGGTCGCCAGCATGCAGCCGGTCTTCGACGAGTACTGGGGCGGCCGCGACTCGCTCTACGCCCAGCGGCTCGGCGCCGACCGGGCGCTGCCGATGAACGGCTTCTCGTCGATGACCAAGGCCGGGGTCGGGCTCGCGTTCGGGTCCGACAGCCCGGTCACGCCGCTGGGGCCCTGGGCCGCGGTGCGGGCGGCCGCCTGGCACCGCACCGAGTCCGAGCGGCTCACCGTCCGCGGCGCCTTCAACGCCCACACCCGCGGCGGCTGGCGCGCCGCCGGCCGCGACGAGGGCGGCGTCATCGCGCTGGGCGCCCCCGCCAGCCTGGCGGTCTGGGACGTCCCCGGCGACCTCGTGGTGCAGACGCCGGACTCGCGCGTCGCCGCGTGGTCCACCGACCCCCGGGCGGGTGTGCCGCACCTGCCCGACCTCCACCCCGACCTCGAGCTGCCGACCTGCGTGATGACGCTGGTCGGCGGCGAGGTCGTGTTCGAGCACGAGGGAGTGCTGACATGACGGTCTCGACAGGCTCGACCACCCGAGGGAAGAAGCTGGACCTCGACCCGGTCACCGTGCGCAAGGCGCGGTCGCTGGCCCGCAAGGCGGGCAAGCCGATCGTCGACCTGACCAAGCAGCACACCACGGTCTCCGTCGAGCGCGCGACGCTGCGGCTCGCCGGGCCTCCAGGGCGCCGACGCCGACGGCATCCCGTGGGCGAACCGGCTGCTGGACGCCGTACGCGGCGACGTGGGGCTGGAGCACGGCGTCTCGCTGCCGGTGTGGGACGCGCTGGTGCGCGGCGAGGCCGACGACCTGTCCACGCTGGCGCAGAAGGCGTCCGTCGGCTCGGTGCGGTTCCGGCTGCCCGAGGGACGCGACCTGGTCCGGGCCCGGGCGGCGTCGACCAAGCAGGTGGGGGCGGGGATCCGGCGCATGGACGCCCGCCGTCGCGAGCGCGACCGCCTCGTGAAGCGGTACGGCGACCCCGACCACCAGCCGTGGATCTACCTCATCGTCGCGACCGGCGACATCTACGAGGACATGCCGCAGGCGCAGCAGGCGGCCCGCGAGGGTGCCGACGTCATCGCGGTGATCCGGTCCACCGGGCAGTCGCTGCTCGACTACGTCCCCGAGGGACCGACCCGGGAGGGCTTCGCCGGCACCTACGCCACCCAGGAGAACTTCCGGCTGATGCGGGCCGCGCTCGACGAGTCGAGCAAGGAGCTCGGCCGCTACGTCCGGCTGACCAACTACGCCTCCGGGCTGTGCATGCCGGAGATCGCCGCGCTGGCCGGCCTCGAGCGGCTCGACATGATGCTCAACGACTCGATGTACGGCATCCTCTTCCGCGACATCAACCCGGTCCGCACCTTCGTCGACCAGCGGTTCAGCCGGCAGGTCCACGCCCGCGCCGGCATCGTCATCAACACCGGCGAGGACAACTACCTCACCACCGCCGACGCCGTCGAGGCGGCGCACACCGTGACGGTCAGCCAGCTGCTCAACGAGTACTTCGCCAAGGAGGCCGGGCTCGAGGACTGGCAGCTCGGCCTGGGGCACGCGTTCGAGATCGACCCCGACCTGCCGGACAGCTTCCGGATGGAGCTGGCGCACGCGCTGCTGGCCCGCGAGCTGTTCCCGAAGGCGCCGCTGAAGTGGATGCCGCCGACGCGGCACATGACCGGCGACGTGTTCCGCGGCTACCTCCTCGACGCGTTCTTCAACCTCGCCGGGATGCTCACCGGGCAGGGCATCCTGCTGGTCGGGATGATGACCGAGGCGGTGGTGACGCCGTGGCTCTCCGACCGCGACCTGGCGCTGCAGAACGTCCGCTACGTCATGAACGCCGCCGGCAACCTGGCCGAGGACTTCCACCCCAGTCCCGACGGCTTCATCGCGCAGCGCGCGCGGCAGGTGCTGGGGGAGAGCATCGACCTGCTGGAGCGGATCCTCGCCCACGAGTCGAAGACCGGTCTGCTGGACGCGATCGCCGACGGCACGTTCGGCCTGATGAAGCGTCCCGCCGACGCCGGTCGCGGCCTCGACGGCGTCGCGCGCAAGGCGCCGGGCTACCTCAACCCGGCGACCGAGATCCTGGAGGCGAAGTGAGCATCGTCCGCCCGTACGGCGACACCACCGGCGACGGCATGGTGCAGGTGTCGTTCACGCTCCCGATCCCGCACTCGAAGGTCGCCGAGGGCGCCGCAGCCCAGCTCGCGAACAAGATGGGCCTGGACCCGGCGCTGGTGGTGCACGCCAAGCCGATGGGGCCCGACTTCACGTTCTTCGTGGTCTACGGCCGGGTCAGCCACCTCGTCGACACCGACCAGGTCCAGGTGGTGGAGCGGGACTACCCGCTGCTGACCCCCAAGGAGGTCAACCTCGCGATCCGCAAGGGGCTGCGCCGCCGGCTGACGGTCGTCGGCGGCTGCATCGGCACCGACGCGCACACCGTCGGCATCGACGCGATCCTCAACATCAAGGGGTTCGCGGGGGAGAAGGGCCTGGAGTACTACCGCGAGATCAAGGTCGTGAACCTCGGCGCCCAGGTGTCGGTGCCGCAGCTCGTCGAGCGGGCCGCGGGCCGAGAAGGCCGACGCCGTGCTGGTCTCCCAGGTGGTCACCCAGCGCGACGCCCACATCGCCAACACCCAGGAGATGTCCGCGGCGTTCCGCGAGTCCTACCCCTCGCAGCAGCGGCCGCTGCTGATCGTGGGCGGTCCCCGGTTCGACGAGTCGATGGCCGGCCGGCTCGGCGTCGACCGGGTGTTCGCGCGCGGCACGACGCCCGGCGAGGTCGCGTCGTACATGACGCACCAGCTGGTGACCAGCCGGAAGCCCGCCGCGACCGCCTCGCCGGTGAGCGCATGAGCGGCGCGGAGGTGGGGCTGCGCGTGGTGCACCGGCGCTACGTGCCGTACTCCCACGCGCACTACGCCGGGAACCTCGTCGACGGCGCCTACTCGCTCGGGCTCTTCGGCGACGTCGCGACCGAGGTCTGCATCCGCACCGACGGCGACGAGGGGCTGTTCGCGTCGTACTCCGACGTCCAGTTCCGGGCCCCCGTCCGGGCCGGGGACGTGCTCGAGGTGGCCGCCGAGGTGGTGGCCGTCGGGCGGCGGTCCCGGACCCTCGACTTCACGGTGACGGTGGTGGCCCGCGGCCGTCCGGAGGTCTCCGCGTCCGCCGCGGAGGTGCTCGCCGAGCCGGTCGTCGCGACCACCGCGACAGGGGTCGTCGTGGTGCCCGTTTCCTCCCCGTGAGACTGGTACGGCGTGTCGTTTGACGACACGCCGCCAAACGTAAAAAACCCGCATGACACCACGATGTCGGGTAACCCTCGCTGACCTGCGCCTTTGCTGGTCGCCGCAGGTCAGCCGCCGGTTGACACCCCCCGGCGGCCTCCGCAATTCTCTCCGGGTTCCACCGAGCAGATCGTCGCCAGGGTTGACGTCCAGGTGGCCGCGTCACCGGGTCGGGTACCACGAACCAGGGTGCGACGCGGCTCCCGGAGGTCGGCACTGAGTACCCGACGGGGTGGACACGAACAAGAGCCCGTTGCCCAGTAGACAACGGCCTCGACCTCCGCAGCCGGCGGAGGCGCGGTCGGTCCGAAGGGTCCCGGGCTCTTGTCGCGTCCGGACCCGGCTCGACCCGTCGCGAGGCCCGGCTCGACCCGACGGGAGGCCCGGCTCGACCCGACGGGAGGCCCGGCTCGACCCGTCACGGGGCCCGGGTCGGTAGGTTGGGGCCGGTTGCGCGGCACCGGGCCGTGGTGACCGTCGACCAGGAGGACACCGGTGAGGCTGCTCGCGCGGAGCGTGGCCGCCGCCGTGGCCGGGGCCGGCGCCGGGCTGGCCTTCGAGCCCTACCACTGGGTGCTGCTGCTGCCGCTCGCCGTCGCGGTCGCTGACCCTGCTGTGCGTCGGGCGCCGGGTGCGGGGCGGCTTCTGGCTCGGCTTCGTCTTCGGCACGGCGTTCATGCTCGTGCTGCTGCCCTGGCTGCAGGTGATCGGCGTCTACGCCTGGATCCCGCTCGCGGTCATCGAGGGGCTGTTCTACGGGCTCGCCGGCCTGGCCACCGCCGCCCTCACCCGGGGAGCTCCCGGTCACGGCCGGCCGGGGGCGCTGCCCGGCTGGCCGGTCTGGGCCGCGTGCTCGTGGGTGCTGCTGGAGGCGCTGCGGGCCGTCGTCCCGTTCGGCGGGTTCCCGTGGGGACGGCTGGCGTTCGCGACCGAGGACACCCCGCTGGCGCCCGCGTTCGCCTACGTCGGCGCGCCCGGGGTCACGTTCCTCGTCGCGCTGCTCGGGACCACGCTCGCGTGGGCGGTGCTGCGGGTGCGCCGTACCCCCGTGCGGGCGGTGGCGGGCGTCGCGGCGGCCCTCGCGGTGGCCTGCCTGGCGTCGCTGCTGCCGTGGACCACGAGCACCGCGGGCGACGCCCGGGTCCGGGTCGCCGCGGTGCAGGGCAACGTGCCCGGCGAGGGCCTCGAGGCGTTCGCCGAGCGGCGGGCGGTCCTCGACAACCACGTGTCGGCCACCGAGGGGCTCGCGGCCCGGGTGCGCGCCGGGAAGGCGCCCCGGCCGGACCTGGTGGTGTGGCCGGAGAACTCCTCCGACATCGACCCCTACACCGACCCGGCGGCCCGCACCGCGATCGGTGACGCCGCCGCGGCGGTCGGTGCCCCGCTGCTGATGGGCGCGGTGGTGGGGGACCGGGCGGAGAGCGGCTGGTTCAACCGGGCGATCGTCTGGTCGGCGGCCGGCCGGCCCGGGAAGTACTACGACAAGACCCACCCGGTGCCGTTCGGTGAGTACATCCCGCTGCGCTCGCTGCTCGCCTCCCGGATCACCGCGCTGCAGCAGATCCCCAGCGACATGGTCCGCGGCCGGCGTCCGGGCGTCCTCCGGGTCGGGTCGGCCCGCGCCGGCGTGCTGATGTGCTTCGAGGTCGCCTACGACGGGCTGCTGCGCCACGTCGTCGACGACGGTGCCGACGTGATCGTGGTGCCGACCAACAACGCGACGTACACCGGCACCGGCCAGATCGAGCAGCAGTTCGCGATGTCCCGGCTGCGGGCGGTCGAGACCGGGCGCTACGTCGTGGTCGCCTCCACCAACGGCATCTCGGGCATCGTCGCGCCGGACGGCAGCGTCGTGGCCCGCGCCCCGCAGCGGCGGCAGGTCGTGCTGGAGCGCAGCGTGGCGCTGGTGCACCGGCGGACGCCCGCGACCGTGCTCGGTCCCTGGCCGGAGGTCGTGCTGTCGGCGATCTCGGTGATATCGCTGCTGGCGGCCGCCGGGGTCGGATATCGTCGGCGCGCTCGGGCGCGCGGTGGGCCGGCCGGGAGGCTGGAGAGGGTGGCATGACGCGAGCGGGGACCGACCGGGTCGTCATGGTCGTGCCGACCTACAACGAGCGCGACAACCTGGAGTGGATCGTCGGCCGGGTCCGGGCGAGCGTTCCCGCGGTGGACGTGCTCGTGGTCGACGACGGGTCCCCCGACGGCACCGGCGACCTCGCCGACGAGCTCGCGGCCGCCGACCCGCAGGTGAGCGTGGTGCACCGCTCCGAGAAGGCCGGCCTGGGCGCGGCGTACCTGCACGGCTTCCGGGTGGCGCTGGAGCGCGGCTACGACGTGGTCGGCGAGATGGACGCCGACGGGTCCCACCAGCCCGAGCAGCTGCCGCGGCTGCTGGCGGCGCTCGAGCACGCCGACCTGGTGATCGGGTCGCGCTGGGTGCCCGGCGGCTCGGTCGTCAACTGGCCGCTCTCCCGCAAGGTGCTCTCGGTGGGCGGCAACCTCTACGCCCGGGTGCTGCTCGGCATCCCGCTGCGCGACGTGACCGCCGGCTACCGCCTGTTCCGTCGTACGACGCTGGAGGCGATCGACCTCGGCAGCGTGGAGTCGGCCGGCTACATCTTCCAGACCGACCTCGCGTTCCGGACGGTGCGCGCCGGGCCTGACCGTGGTGGAGGTGCCGATCGAGTTCGTCGAGCGGGTCCGCGGCGAGTCGAAGATGAGCCGGGACGTGGCCACCGAGTCGCTGCGCCGCATCACGGCGTGGGGGCTGCGCGAGCGCGGTCGTCAGGCGCGCGACGTACTCTCGAGGAGACGAGCAGGACGCGCGGCGTGACCCCCCGGGGCGCCGGTGCGAGCCGGTTGAGCGGAGGCCGCCGATGAGACGATGGATCCCGTGGTGGGTGCTGGCGCTGCTGTTCGTGGTGCTGCCGGTCGTCGAGATCTACGTCCTGATCCAGATCGGCCAGGCCATCGGCGCCTGGTGGACCGTGCTGCTGCTGGTCGCCGACGGCATCCTCGGCAGCTGGCTGATGAAGCACGAGGGCGGGCGGGCCTGGGCGGCGCTGCGCGAGGCGCTGGACGACCGCCGGATGCCGGCCCGCGAGCTCGCCGACGCCGCGCTGATCCTGGTCGGCGGCACCCTGCTGCTCACGCCCGGGCTTCGTCTCCGACGTCGTCGGGCTGTTCTGCGTGCTGCCGTTCACCCGGCCGGTGGCCCGGCTGGCGCTGACCCGGTTCCTGACCCGCAAGTTCCTCACCGGCCCCGGTCCCAGCCCCGGCTCAGCGGACGCCGACCAGCGGCGCCCGGCGGGCACAGCAACGCCCCGGACCCGATGGAGTGGTCCGGGGCGAGGTGGTCGACTGGCCCGGTCACCCCGAGGGTGACCGGTCAGCGACGAGCGCTCAGGCGCTCTTGGCCTTCTTCTTCGACGGCCGGTGCAGGTGCGCGGGGCCGATCTCGCCGCCGCGCAGCAGCTCGAGCCGCTCGGTGAGGATCTCCTCGAGCTCCTTGATGGAGCGGCGCTCGAGCAGCATGTCCCAGTGCGTGCGGACCGGCTTCTCGACCTTGGCCTCACGCTCGAGGCCGGCCTTGCTCAGCGCCTCGGCGCCGCAGCGCGGGCACTCCCACACCGCCGGCACGTCGGCCTCGACGGACATCGGGATCTCGAACTCGTGCCCCTGCGGGCAGGCGTAGCGCGACGTTCTGACGGGCGGCGAACTCGATGCCGCGCTCGTCCTCGAAGCTCTGGCCGCCGAGGCGTGCGCCACGTAACGTGCGCTCTCCCATGAGCCACCTCCTGGTCTGGTTCCCCGTTGGTCGATCTGGTCGTCGGCCCGATGATCAGGCCTGCTGGTCTCGAGGGCGTGGTCCGCCCGGTCGACCTTCGTACTCCTCAACGATCCGGGGGCCGGGAGGATTCCCGGACCGGTCGTTGGCCACCACCATCATGTCCCGTTACCCCCGGACGGCCTCCCCAAGCACCGCGGCCGAGGTGAGATGAGCCATATCCGCTAGCCCACCTCGCCGCCTCCGTCGCACGGGTGTTCGAGTGCGGTCGCCGATACGCGGTCAGACGACGGACGGGACGGCGTTGCCGGCCTCCCGGATGCCGCGCCGCGGGTCGAGCCGGAGCAGGAAGAACGCGCCGAGCACGAAGAACACGACCAGCGCCACGATCGCCGGCCGGTAGGACCCGGTCAGCTGGAACACGAAGCCGAACAGGAACGTCCCGAACCACGACGTGCCGCGCTCGCAGGCGTTGTAGAGCGCGAAGTACTCGCCCTCGCGGCCGCGGGGGATCAGCAGGCTGAAGAACGACCGGGACAGCGCCTGGGTGCCGCCGAGCACGATCGGCGATCGCGACGCCGAGCGCCAGGAACAGCGCGACGTTGCCGGCGGGCAGGAACATCGCCAGCACCACGATCACCATCCAGGCGTAGGTGCCCCACAGGATCCAGCGGTAGGAGCCGAACCGGCCCGCGAGCCGGCCGAACAGCAGCGCGCCGCCGTACGCCACGAACTGGATCAGCAGGATCGTCGCGATCAGCACCGACTGCCCGAACCCGAGCTGCTTGGAGCCGTACGTCGACGCGACCCCGATCACGGTCTGGATGCCGTCGTTGTAGAACAGGAACGCGACCAGGAAGGTCAGCGTCATCGGGAACGACCGCATCTCGCGCAGCGTCGTCCAGAGCTGCCCGAAGCTGCGCTGCATCAGGCTGCCCGGCGCGGCGACGAGGTGCTGCGGCGCGTAGTTGTGCAGCCGCAGCACCGGGATCAGCGTGAAGCCGGCCCACCACAGCGCCGCCGACAGCAGCGAGAGCCGCACCGCCAGCTCCTGGGAGATCCCGAACGCGTCGTGGCCGAGGAACATCACCAGGTTGACCACCAGCAGCAGGCCGCCGCCGAGGTAGCCCCACGCCCAGCCGCGCGACGAGACCCGGTCGCGCTCCTCCTCGGTGGAGATGTCGACCAGGATCGCGTAGTAGCTGACCAGCGAGCAGCCGCCCAGGATGCTGCTCAGCACGATCGCGACCGCGCCGAGCTGCCAGTCGTCGCCCTGCACGAAGAACAGCAGCGCGGTGAAGAACGAGCCCGCCCAGGCGAACCCCGCCATGTGCAGCTTCTTGCGCGACGGAGCGGTCCACGAACGCCCCGACGACGGGCAGCAGGAACGCGCTGGCGATGGTCGCGAAGCTGGTCAGGTAGAACGGCAGCGAGCCGGCGGCCAGGTGCAGCCCGAGCAGGCTGACGGTCTGGTCGCAGCTCGCGTCGGGGTCGTCGCAGCCGGCGGCGCGGCCGGCCACGGTGATCATGTACGGCGCGAACATCACGCTGAGCACGGTCGTGTAGTAGGCGGAGTTGGCCCAGTCGTACCAGTTCCAGGCCCGCTGCTGCCGCTGCCGGTCGGCGGCTCCAGGTTGGCGACCCCGGGCGGTCGTCGGTCATGCGCGTCTCCTCGAGCCACTGGCCGCGCTCGCGCCAGCACGTCGCGCAGCAGGTCGGTGCGGTCGGTCATCAGGCCGTCGACGCCGAGGTCGAGCAGCCGCGCGCATCTCGTCGGGCTCGTCGACCGTCCAGACGTGCACCGGGCGGCCGGCGGCGTGCGCGCGGCTCCACGAAGCTCGGCGGTCACGATCGCCACGGCACCGCGGTGCGGCGCGGCACCTGCAGCGCGTCGCCGCGCGACGCGCGAGCACCCGCCGCGCCAGGCGCCGCGGCGCGAACCGGCTCAGCCCGACCCCGACCGGCCCGTACGACGTGGCGACCGGCCGGCTGACACCAGCGCCGGAACGCCTGCAGCCGGCGCTCGGAGAACGACCCGACGCACACCCGGTCGTGCGCGCCGGTGCGCTCCACGAGGTCGGCGAGCAGGTCGACCGCCGCGTCGGACTTGAGGTCGATGTTGAAGCGGGTCGTCGCGGGAAGTGCTCGAGCAGGTCCGCCATCCGCGGGATCGGCTCGCGGCCGCCGATCAGGGCGGTCCGCAGGTCGACGTACGTCGCCTCGACGATGCTGCCGGCGCTGGAGGTGACCCGGTCGAGGACGTGGTCGTGGAAGGCCAGCAGCACGCCGTCGCTGCTGGTGTGGACGTCGGTCTCGAGGTAGCGGTAGCCCAGCGCCACCGCGTGCTCGAACGCGACCAGGGTGTTCTCGAGGCCCGCGATGTCCGGGTGCCGGGCGCCGCCGCGGTGCGCGAACGCCAGCACGGCGCCCGTCGTCGCGACCGGCGTCGAGGAACGGGAAGCCCGTGAGCGGACGCGTCACGGGAGAAGTATGGACCGCCACGGGTCCAGGGTCGCCGCGAATCGCGGCCGCGGCATCCGCGTTCGTACTCAGCGCGTCACGGGCGGCGGGGGTACCGTCGAGCCATGCCCGAGGAGATGACCTGCCCGCAGTGCCAGTCCGCGATGTCGCCGCGCTACCTCGGTGACGTGACCGTCCACCAGTGCGGCTCGTGCCAGGGCGTCTTCCTCGAGCGCGCCGACCTCGGCAACCTCATCGAGGCCGAGAACGACTGGCACCGCGACAGCGGCCCCAAGACGCAGCCGCTGCCGCGGATCACCTCCGACATGACCGCGCCCCCGCCGCCCAGCCGCCCGGTCGCCCGCTCGTACATCGAGACCCTGTTCGGCTGACCAAGCGTCGCTTGGCGGTGTCGGCCCGCCCGGGACCCGGCGCTGCGCTCCTTGATCGCGTGCCGCCTCCGCTGCGCTCCTCCGACGCGCGACCGCGTTCGCTAGTCGCCGGCCACGGCCGACGGCTCGACTCTGCGTGCGGCGCAGAACTGAGCCGCTGCGACGACACGCGGCAACGTCCGCGCGCCGTCGTGCTTGGACGACAGAGCGCGAGGCCGGAGGAGCGGAGCGGGCGAGCGGTCGCGTGCCGAGGGCCAGGCTCGACGTGGCGAGCGCGCCGGACACGCGCGAGCGGAGCGAGCGCTCAGATGTCGCGGAAGGTCTCGATGCTGGCGCCGAGGGCGTTGAGCCGGGTGGCGAGGTCCTCGTAGCCGCGGTTGATGACGTAGACCGAGCGCAGCACCGAGGTGCCCTTGCGAGGCCAGCATCGCCAGCAGGATGACCACGGCCGGGCGCAGCGCGGGCGGGCAGATCATCTCGGTGCCGCGCCAGCGGGTCGGGCCCTCGATCATCACCCGGTGCGGGTCGAGCAGCTTCACCGAGGCGCCGAGCTTGGTGAGCTCGGTGAGGTAGATCGCGCGGTTCTCGTAGACCCAGTCGTGCAGCAGCGTCTGCCCCTCGGCGACGGCGGCGATCACCGCGAAGAACGGCAGGTTGTCGATGTTGAGGCCCGGGAACGGCATCGGGTGGATCTTGTCGATGGGGGAGTGCAGCTCGGACTCGAGCGTGCGGATGTCGACCAGCCGGGTGTGCTCGTTGGCGGCGACGTACTCCTCGCTGCGCTCGTAGCGGAAGCCCATCTCCTCCAGCAGCGCGAGCTCGATCTCGAGGAACTCGATCGGCACCCGGCGGATGGTGATCTCGGAGCCCGTCACGATCGCGGCGGCGAGCAGCGACATCGCCTCGATCGGGTCCTCGGACGGCGCGTAGTCGACGTCGACGTCGATGTCCGGCGTGCCGTGCACCGCGCAGCGTGGTGGTGCCGACGCCGTCGATGCGCACGCCGAGCTTCTCCAGGAAGAAGCAGAGGTCCTGGACCATGTAGTTCGGGCTGGCGTTGCGGATCACGGTCACGCCGTCGTGGCGGGCCGCGGCCAGCAGGGCGTTCTCGGTGACCGTGTCGCCGCGCTCGGTGAGCACGATCGGCCGGGTCGGGGGACTGCGCCCGGTTGACGGTGGCGTGGTAGCTGCCCTCGGTCGCCTTGACCTCGAGCCCGAACGGGCGCAGCGCGGCCATGTGCGGCTCGACGGTGCGGGTGCCGAGGTCGCAGCCGCCGGCGTACGGCAGCTCGAAGGTGTCCTCGTGGTGCATCAGCGGGCCGAGGAACATGATCACCGAGCGGGTACGACGGGCGGCCTCCTCGTCGATGCGGTCGAGGTCGAGCTCGGCGGGCGGGACGATCTCGAGGTCGTCGTCCGTCGTTGAGCCAGCGGGTCTGCACGCCCATGCTGGTCGAGCACCTCGAGCAGCCGGTTGCACCTCCTCGATGCGGGCGACCCGGCGCAGCGTGGTGCGGCCGCGGTTGAGCAGGCTCGCGCAGAGCAGCGCGACGCCGGCGTTCTTCGACGACTTCACGTCGATGGAGCCCGACAGCGTGCGTCGGGCCGGTGACCCGGAGGTGGGTCGGGCCGGCGCCGAGGGCGACGATCTCGGAGTCGAGCGCCTCGCCGATGCGCGCGAGCATCTCCAGGGAGAGGTTCTGGTGGCCGCGCTCGATGCGGTTGACGGCGCTCTGGCTGGTGGACGAGCACGTCGGCGAGCTGCTGCTGGGTCCAGCCGCGGTGCTTGCGCGCGTCGCGGATCAGGTTGCCGATGCGGGACAGGTAGTCGACGGACATGCGCGACACCGTATCTCACATATGAGATACCGCGAACCAGGCGCATCCGTGCGTGTCGGCCGGGGCGTGGACACCCGGCGGCCGGGCTCGTCATAGTTCTCGGCCAGGAGGCGAGCCGGAACCGGGAGGCGGACGATCACTATAGGACGGCCGGTGCGACACCGGCCACTCGTGAGCCGCCCGGCGTGCCGGGTGCTGCTCGGCGTCGTGGTGCTTCTCACGCTCGTGGCGGCGTGCACGGGTCGCCCGCGCCGAGCCCGGCCCACCGGTCGGCGGCGCCGCTGCGGCTGGACGCGTCGGTCGCGCAGTTCCGGTTCGACGAGGGCACCCGCCGGCTCAAGGCGGGCGTGGTCAACGACGGCGACCGGGCCGTCCGGGTGACGCAGGCCACCATCGCGTGGGACGGGCTGGCGTTCCCGACGGTGCCGCTGTCCGACGAGCCCGGTGCCGCCCGGCCAGACCGCCGCCTTCACGATCGCGTACGGCGCGCCGCAGTGCGGCCGGCCGCCCGCCGGGCCGCCGGTGCTGGTGGCCGTGGTCGACGGTCGCAGCCGCGCGGCTGCCGCTGCGCGTCGAGGACCCGGGGCTGCTGCGCCGGCTGCAGGCCAAGGCCTGCGCCCAGCAGCGGCTCGACGGCCAGGTCCGGCGTGGACCTGCGGCCGCGAGACCACACCCGCCGGGTCGGGGGAGAGGAGTACCTCCCGGCCGACCTGGTGCTGCGACGCCGGCCCGGCGCCCACACCGCCGTGACGCTCGTCGACCTCGGCGGGAGCGTGCTGATCGACCTGACGCCGCGCGCGGGCCGGCGGGCGCTGCCGTTCCGGATGGCCGGCGACCGGGCGCGGCTCAGCGTCCCGCTGCTGCTCGGCTCGGCGCACCGCTGCGACGCGCACGCCCTGGGCCAGAGCTCGCAGACCTACCTGCTCAGCGCCTACCTCCGGCTGGCCGGCCGCCCCACGCAGCGGCAGATCCTGCCGTTGACGAGCGCCGAGCGCGACCGGATCATCGGCGTCGTGGACCGGGACTGCCAGTGACCACGTTCGCGGACGTCGAGCGCTTCGCCCTCACGCTGCCCGAGACCACCAGCACGCCGTCGTACGGCGGGGCGCCGGCGCTGCGCGTGAACAAGAAGATGTTCGCGCGGCTGCGCGGCGAGATGGCCGACCACGTCGACGACCTCACCGGTGAGCCCTACGGCGAGGTGCTGATGGTCGGGGTCTCCGACCTGGGGGAGAAGGAGGCGGTGCTCGCCTCCGACCAGCGGGCCTACTTCACGGTGCCGCACTACGACGGCTACCCCGCGGTGCTGGTCCGGCTGCCGTTCGCCGACGAGGACGAGCTGCGCGAGCTGCTCGTCGAGGCGTGGGTGCGGACCGCCCCGAAGCGGGCGCTGCGGGCCTACGAGGAGACGATCGGCCCGCTGGACCGACCGCCCTCGTAGGCCCGTCGCGTCAGCGGCGCCGGGTGACCGCCACGGCCCCCTTCGCCGGGACGGTCAGCGTGGTGCGGCCCGCGGAGTCGACGACCACCGTGGTGCCGGTGCAGCCGGACGCGGTGCGGTGGCCCGTCACCAGGTCGCAGTAGCGGCCGCGGTGCAGCCCGGTCTGCACGGTGACCTGCTGCGCGGTGGGGTCGTTGTTGAACGCCACCCAGCCGCGGCCGCGGCGGAACGAGATGACGTTCTCGCCGTCGTCGCGCCAGTCGGCCCGCGTCGCGGAGCCCACCCGGTTGTGCCAGCGTCACCAGGGCGCGGACGCCCGGGTCGCGGTCGAAGCACGTCCAGCGCCCGCTGCAGTCGGTGTCGGTGATCATGCCGTCGTCCGTCGCCGGCGGCGAGTCGTCGTTGGTGTCGAACTCGAACGCCGAGTAGACCTGCGGCGTGCCGTAGCCCGACGCCAGGAGGTACTGCGTGGCCAGCGTGTTGGTGGCGCCGTCCTTGTAGTTCAGCGCGTCGCCGTTGCGCTCGGTGTCGTGGTTCTGCACGAACGACAGCGTCTTGCTGCCGGCGGTCAGGCCCGACCGGGACCCGAAGTCCTTCAGGGTCGCGATGCTGCCGACGTGGTCGGCGGGGTAGCTCTTGAACGCGTCGCGCAGCTGCTTCACGCCGTCGAGGCCGAGCACGTCGCCGCTGCGTGGTGAAGGCCTGCGGGGCCAGCGAGCCCGGCCCGCCGCCGAACACCTCGAGCGCCCAGTAGGGACGCGTGCCGTCGGCGGTGCGGTGCAGCCGCGAGCGGATCGCGTCGAGGTCGGTCTGGCCGACGTGCTTGGCCGCGTCGACGCGGAACCCGGAGACGCCGTACCGCACCAGCCTGTTGAGGTACGACGCGAGCCGGTCGCGCACCGACGCGGAGCCGGTGTCGAGGTCGGCGAGCCCGACGAGCTCGCAGTTGAAGACCTGCCGCTTGTTGTTGAAGTCCTCGATGCCGCCGGAGGCCGACGGGCACTCGGCGCCCTTGTGGTGGAAGTCGCCGTCGGTCCAGCCGGCGTCGGGGTAGTCGAAGTGCGTGTAGTGCTTGCCGCCGTAGGACGTGTCGCCCTGCCCGGTGGTGTGGTTGATGACCGCGTCGACGTAGACCTTCACGCCGGCCTTGCGGCAGGTGGAGACCATCGACCGGAACTGCTGCCCGTCGCCCATCCGGCTGGTGAGGGCGTAGTCGACGGCCTGGTAGACCTCCCACCACGGGTGCAGGATCGTGTCGCTGCCGTCGCCGAGGTGCTGCCGCTTCACGGAGTCCTGCGGCGGGGCGACCTGCACGCCGCCGTACCCGGCCGGCCCGAGGTGGTCGGTGCACTCGCGGGCGACCGACGGCCAGTTCCACTCCCACAGGTTCGCCATCACGCCCGGGTCGTCGACGGGCGGCCGGCTCGCGGTCGCCTGCTGGGCGCCGGCCGGGGCTGTGAGCCCGGACGCGAGCGGGAGCGCGAGCCCGAGGCTCACGGCGGCGAGGCCGACGCCCAGCCGTCGCCGGAGGGGTCGTCGACCGCGTTCGAGCCGGGTGGGGACGGAGGAATGAGCCATGGGATCTCCCGAGGGTGGTGGTCAGGCCGGGCCCAGTCCTAGTGACCCAGGTCATACCCCGTCAAACCGGGTGCCCACCCTGCGGGCATGCTGGTCCGGTGACCGACCAGACGCGACACGTCTCCGCCACCCTCGAAGCCCGACTCACTGGCGCTCAGCGCCTCGAGCTGCAGCTCGCCCTGCCCCACCTGCCCGGGCTCGAGGTCGACGAGCGGCTCTCGGTGCTGCTGGACGGGAAGCCGGTCGAGCCGCTCGAGGTGGTCACCGACCACGGCAACCGGGTCCACGTCCTCGACGGTGCCGACGGGCAGCTGAGCGTGTCCTACACCGCCACCGCCGTGGGCCGCGCCGAGCCGGTCGAGCTGACCGAGGCGGACCGGGTCACCTACGCCCGGCCGAGCCGGTACGCCGAGTCGGACCGGCTGCTCGGCTTCGCGCACCGGCAGTTCGACACCCAGGTGTCACGGGAGGCGCTCGCGCTGGACGTCTCGTCGTGGGTGGGGTCGCGGCTGTCCTACGTGCCGGGCAGCAGCGGGCCGACCGACGGGGCGACCGACACCCTGATGACCGGCGCCGGCGTGTGCCGCGACTACGCGCACCTCGTGGTGGCGCTGCTGCGGGCGCTGGACGTCCCGGCCCGGCTGGTCGCGGTGTACGCGCCCGGCTGCGACCCGATGGACTTCCACGCCGTGACCGAGGTGGCGGTCGACGGACGCTGGCTCGCCCTCGACGCCACCTGCCTGGCGCCTCGGCAGTCGATGCTGCGGATCAGCACCGGTCGCGACGCGGCTGACACCGCGTTCCTGACGAACTTCGGCGGCGGCCTGGTGCTGGACTCCAGCGTCGTGACCGCGGTCGTCGACGGCGACCTGCCGCGCGACGACACCCGGACCGTCGAGCAGCTGGGGTGACGCCGCCGGTCGCCCCGGGTCAGCCGTCGACGAGCTCGAAGTCCGCGTAGTCGAACCCGGGGGAGACCACGCAGGAGACCAGCACCGCCTCGTCCGCCGCCGGGCGCGCGCTCTGCCAGCAGCCGGCCGGGACCAGCAGCTGCGGCGACTGGCCGCCGGCGACGTCGGTGCCGAGCAGCCGTTCGTGCCCCTCACCGGGCGCCGGTCCGTCGCCGCCGATCGTGAGGGTCAGCGGCCCGCCGGTGTGGTGCAGCCAGAGCTCGTCGGAGCGCACCCGGTGCCAGGCGGAGACCTGTCCCGGCTCGAGCAGGTAGTAGATCGCGGTGGCGGTGGCGCGGGTGCCTCGACCGGTGTCGAGGCTCGCGCCCGCCCGCCAGGTCTCCGTGAACCAGCCGCCCTCGGGGTGCGGGCGGAGGCCGAGCTGGTCGACGAGCGGGTGCGGCACGAGGTGAGCGTATGCCGAGACGATCCGTCCGGTGCCCGCGCCGACGCGCCGCCGTACCCCATGATCGGGTGCATGAGCGAGCACGAGGTCCTGAGCTGGGCGAGGTACGGCGACGCGGCCCGCGAGCTCACCGGACCGGCTGCGTGGCACGGGCTTCACGCCGGACGTCGTGCTGGGCGTCGCGCGGGGCGGCATGGTGCTCGCGGCGTCGCTGGCCTACGGCCTCGACTGCAAGAACCTCTTCTCGGTGAACGTCGAGTTCTACACCGGGGAGGGCACCACCCTCGACGCGCCGGTGATGCTGCCGCCGCTGCTGGACCCGGCCGACCTGCTCGACATGCGGGTGCTGGTCGTCGACGACGTCGCGGACAGCGGCAAGACGCTGGAGCTGGTGCTCGAGCTGTGCCACGGCCACGTGGCGGAGGTGCGGTCCGCGGTGCTGTACCAGAAGCCGACCAGCCTGCTCGACGCCGACGTGGTGTGGCAGCACACCGACCGGTGGATCGACTTCCCCTGGTCCACGCCCGACCCGGGCTGAGCGACCCCCGTTTGGGCCCGGACCGAGCGGGTAACCGACCCACATGAGTGACTCGAACACACATTCGAACCCCACCGATGCCCCGGAGGACGCCGGCGAGCTGCTCGGCGCCCCGCAGCCGGAGCCGGTCGCGGACGCGAACAGCACCGAGAAGGACCCCGACGACTGGGTGACCGGCGACGAGCCGATGACCGGCGCGCAGCGCAGCTACCTCGACACGCTGGCCCGCGAGGCGGGCGAGCAGCTGCGGGCGGACCTCAGCAAGGCGGAGGCGTCCGAGCACATCGACCGGCTGCAGGCGAAGACCGGCCGCGGCGCCTCCTGACGGTCCTGACCGCGGCCCGGACCCGCGTGGCGGGTTTGTGCCAGGTCGGCGCGACCGGGCGACAGCGGGAGATTCCTGGGCGAAACTGGACGTCCGGAGACGGTGCGCCTACGAGCCAACGAAACGGGGGCTGGCTCGTCTGCGCGCCGTCTCCGGTCTGCGATGAAGCCCCGAGGCCGCCGTCGTCTGGCAGGATCGTCGTCGTGGAGGAGTCCGGGGGACGGTCCGAGCTCGACGAGCCGGTCGAGGTCGTCGACCTGCGGGCGCGGTCGAACGCCGTGCGCGACCTGATCGACCGGGCCGCCCGGGACGACGACCGGTCCGGCGACCCGCGGCTGGTCGTGGGGCTGTCGGGGATGGTCGAGGAGCTGCTGCGGCTCGAGCCGTCGGCGGAGCGCTCGGCCTGGGTGATGCAGCCGCGCTACTTCTACGACCCCGAGGAGCCGGGGGTCGAGCTGAGCCGCGCGGCGCAGGCCCGGGGCGTGCAGACCCAGCTGGTGGTGCCGCCCTCGACGGTGCAGACCCACCCGCTGCTGCCGTCGATCTTCCCGACCACCCGGCTCGCGCCGGTCTTCATCCGGGCGATGATCGTCGACGAGCAGCGGATGCTGGTGGGCGGCCGGGACACCGCCGACGGCCAGCGGACGTCGTGGTACACCGCCCGGCCCGACGTCGTGGCGGCGATGCTCGACCTGTGGCGGCGCACGCTGGCGCTGTCGACCCCGATCCTGCCGCCGGGCACCGAGCCGCCGCTGTCGCTGCGACAGCTCGAGGTGGCCCGGCTGATGGCCGTGGGGGAGAAGGACGTCTCGATCGCCCGGGTGCTGGAGCTCTCGCCGCGCACCGTCGAGCGCGAGGTGCGGGCGGTGCTCGACGAGCTCGGCGCCCGGAGCCGGGCGGAGGCGGTGCTGCTGATGGGCGGCCGCGGCGTCAACGGCGGCTGGCTGTCGCACGGACCGGGCTGACCCGGTCCGGCGCGGGCGTCACTGCGGCGTGTGCACGGCCTCGGCCGCCAGGGCTGCGGCGCCGACGATGCCGGCGGTGTTGCGCAGCGTCGCCGGCACGATCGGGGTGTCGATCTCCAGCAGCGGCAGGTACTTGTCGGCGTGCTTGCTGACCCCGCCGCCCACGACGAACAGGTCGGGGGAGATCAGCTTCTCCAGGGTGCGGTAGTAGCGGGTGAGCCGCTCGGCCCACTGCGACCACGACAGGTCCTTGCGCTCGCGCGCGCTGTTGGCCGCCTGCGTCTCGGCGTCCTTGCCGTCGATCTCGAGGTGTCCCAGCTCCGAGTTCGGCACCAGCACGCCGTCGTACACCAGGGCGGTGCCGATGCCGGTGCCGAGCGTGGTCATCACGACCAGGCCGTTGCGGCCCTTGGCGGCGCCGTAGCGCGCCTCAGCGAGCCCCGCGGCGTCGGCGTCGTTGACGACCACGACGTCGCGGTGCAGCCGCTCGCGGAACATCGTCTCGGCGTCGGTGTAGATCCACGACTCGTCGATGTTGGCGGCCGACTTCACCACGCCGTGCACCACGACCCCCGGCACGGTGATGCCGACCGGCGCCCCGTCGGGAGCGCCCTTCGCGACGAGGTCGACGATGACGTCCGCGACGTCGGTCGGCCGGCCGCCCTTCGGCGTCTCGACCCGGGTGCGGTCGGCCGCGAACTCGCCGGTCGCGAGGTCGACCGGGGCGCCCTTGATGCCGCTGCCGCCGAAGTCGATGCCGAAGGGGTGCACGTCGGTGCCCGTCTCGGTGCCCGTGTCGCCGCTCATGCCGGGACCGTACCCCGTCCGGCCGTCGCCACCACCGGATCTTTCGCGGCGTCACCCGACCGGTCAGGAATCGAGAAGCACGGGCCCACCGGCCGCGGCTAGCGTGACCGGCATGGACATCACGGTTCACTCGGCGTTCCTGCCGCACGACGACCCGGAGGCCGCACTGGCCTTCTACCGCGACACCGTCGGCTTCGAGGTCCGCAGCGACGTCGGGTACGCCGGCCTGCGCTGGATCACCGTCGGGCCGCCCGGTGGCGCCGGCACGTCGATCGTGCTGCACCCGCCGGCCGCCTATCCCGGCATCACCGACGAGGAGCGCACCACCGTCGCCGAGATGATGGCCAAGGGGACCTACGGCATGATCACCTTCGCCACCCACGACCTCGAGGAGACCTTCGCGCGGATCGAGGCCGGCGGCGCCGAGGTCGTGCAGGAACCGACCGACCAGCCCTACGGTGTCCGGGACTGCGCGTTCCGCGACCCCGCGGGCAACCTGATCCGCATCAACCAGCTCCGGTGAGAGGACCACGATGAGCAAGGCCGCCGGCACGGCGACGACGGCGGCGGTGCCGCACGTCGGGGACACGCACGACCTGATCCGGGTGCACGGAGCGCGCGTCAACAACCTCCAGGACATCCACGTCGAGATCCCGAAGCGACGGCTGACGGCGTTCACCGGCGTCTCCGGCTCGGGCAAGAGCTCGCTGGTGTTCGCCACCATCGCCGCGGAGTCGCAGCGGCTGATCAACGAGACCTACAGCGCGTTCGTCCAAGGGTTCATGCCGACGCTGGCGCGCCCGGACGTGGACGTGCTCGAGGGTCTGACCACCGCGATCATCGTCGACCAGGAGCGGATGGGCGCGAACCCCCGCTCCACGGTCGGGACCGCCACCGACGCCAACGCCATGCTGCGGATCCTGTTCAGCCGGCTCGGCACGCCGTACGTCGGGCCGCAGACGGCGTTCTCCTTCAACGTCCCCACCCGCAAGGCGAGCGGGGTGATGACCACCGACAAGGGCCGCGGCGACAAGAAGGTGGTGCGCAACGCGGTCTACCTCGGCGGCATGTGCCCGCGGTGCGAGGGCATGGGCAACGTCAGCGACATCGACCTCACGGCGCTGTACGACGAGACCAAGTCGCTGCGCGACGGCGCGCTGACGGTCCCGGGCTACTCCATGGACGGCTGGTACGGCCGGCTGTTCGAGGGCGTCGGGCTGCCGATGGACAAGCCGATCGCGTCGTTCACCAAGAAGCAGCTCGAGACGATGCTGTACGCCGAGCCGACCAAGATCAAGGTCGAGGGCGTCAACCTCACCTTCGACGGGATCATCCCGAAGATGCAGAAGTCGATGCTGTCGAAGGACCCGGAGGCGATGCAGCCGCACGTGCGCCGGTTCGTCGAGCGCGCGGTGACCTTCCAGACGTGCCCTGAGTGCGGCGGCACCCGGCTGACCAAGGAAGCCCTGTCGTCGAAGGTGCACGGCAAGAACATCGCCGACCTGTGCGCGATGCAGATCAGCGACCTGGCCGGCTGGGTCCGCGACCTGGACGAGCCGTCGGTGGCCCCGCTGCTCGCGGGGCTGCGGCACCTGCTGGAGTCGTTCACGGAGATCGGCCTGGGCTACCTCTCGCTCGACCGGCCCGCCGGCACGCTGTCCGGCGGCGAGGCGCAGCGCACCAAGATGATCCGGCACCTCGGCTCGTCGCTCACCGACGTCACCTACGTCTTCGACGAGCCCACCATCGGCCTGCACCCGCACGACATCGAGCGGATGAACCAGCTGCTGCTGCAGCTGCGCGACAAGGGCAACACGGTGCTCGTCGTGGAGCACAAGCCGGAGACCATCGCGATCGCCGACCACGTCGTCGACCTCGGTCCCGGCGCCGGCACCGCGGGCGGCAGCGTGTGCTTCGAGGGCACCGCCGAGGGGCTGCGCACCAGCGACACCATCACCGGACGGCACCTCGACGACCGGGCGAAGCTCAAGGACGAGGTCCGCGAGGCGACGGGCGCGCTGGAGGTCCGCGGCGCCGCGACGCACAACCTGCGCGACGTCGACGTCGACGTCCCGCTCGGCGTGCTGTGCGTGCTGACCGGTGTCGCCGGCTCCGGCAAGAGCTCGCTGGTCAACGGCTCGGTGGCCGGCCGTGACGGCGTGGTGGTGATCGACCAGGGCGCGATCAAGGGGTCGCGGCGCAGCAACCCGGCGACGTACACCGGGCTGCTCGAGCCGATCCGCAAGGCGTTCGCGAAGGCCAACGGCGTCAAGCCGGCGCTGTTCAGCTCCAACTCCGAGGGTGCCTGCTCGACCTGCAACGGCGCGGGCGTGATCTTCACCGAGCTCGGCGTGATGGCCACGGTCGAGTCGCCGTGCGAGGAGTGCGAGGGCCGGCGCTTCCAGGCCTCCGTGCTGGAGTACACCCTCGGCGGCAAGGACATCAGCGAGGTGCTCGCGATGCCGGTGCGCGAGGCCACCGAGTTCTTCGCGACCGGTGAGGCGAAGGTGCCGGCGGCGCACAAGATCCTCGACCGGCTCTCCGACGTCGGGCTCGGGTACCTCGGCCTCGGCCAGCCGCTGACCACGCTGTCGGGCGGCGAGCGGCAGCGGCTGAAGCTGGCCACCCAGATGACCGACAAGGGCGACGTCTACGTGCTGGACGAGCCGACCACCGGCCTGCACCTCGCCGACGTCGAGAACCTGCTGGGCCTGCTGGACCGGCTGGTCGACTCCGGCAAGTCGGTGATCGTGATCGAGCACCACCAGGCCGTCATGGCGCACGCCGACTGGATCGTCGACCTCGGGCCGGGCGCCGGCCACGACGGCGGGACGGTCGTCTTCGAGGGCACGCCCGCGGACCTGGTCGCCGAGGCGGACACGCTGACCGGGCAGCACCTGGCGGCGTACGTCGGTGGCTGAGCCCGCAGGCGGAACCGCCTGCACGCGTAATCGCCGATAAGCGACATTATGTCAACTAACGAGGATCGGTGTCGCGGGACCACTCCCCGCGCCGCCTCCTAGGATCGGGTCCATGGTCACCCGGGCAGGCATCGTCGTCACCGGCACCGAGGTGCTCACCGGACGGGTCACCGACGCCAACGGCCCGTGGCTGGCCGAGCAGCTGCGGCAGCTGGGTCTGGACGTCGGTCGCATCGTCGTGGTCGGCGACCGGCCGGACGACCTGGTGCGCGCCCTGAGCTCGCTGGCCGACGACCACGCCCTGCTGATCACCTCGGGCGGGCTCGGGCCGACCGCCGACGACCTGACCGCCGAGGTGGTGGCCGGCTTCCAGGGACGCCCGCCGCGCCTCGACCGCGACCTCGAGCAGCGGATCACCACGATCGTCGAGCGGCTGAGCGCCGCGCGCGGCTGGACGCCCGACCCGGCGGCGACCCGGGCGGCGACCCGCAAGCAGGCGTACGTGCCCGAGGGCGCCCACGTCCTGGAGCCGGTCGGCACCGCCGCGGGCCTCGTGGTGCCGCCGGCCGACGGCCGCGACGGCCCGCCGGTCGTGGTGCTGCCCGGGCCGCCCGGCGAGCTGCAGGGGATGTGGCCCGACGTCGTCGCGGACCCGCTGGTCGCGAAGCTCCTCGCGGGACAGCCCGAGCTGCGGCAGTCCACGTTGCGGCTGTGGGGGACCCCGGAGTCGGAGCTGGCCGCGACGCTGCGCGCCCACGACGCCGAGCTGGCCGGGCTCGAGATCACCACCTGCCTGCGGGAGGGCGGCGAGCTGGAGATCGTCACGCGCTACTCCCCTGACGCCGTCGACGCCTACACCGCCCTGGAGACCGCGGTCCGCAGCGACTTCGCGCGCACGCTGTTCTCCTCCGACGGCCGCACCGTCGCCGAGCTCGTCACCGACACGCTGCTGGAGCGCGGCGCCACCATCGCGACCGCCGAGTCGTGCACCGCCGGGATGCTGGCGGCCCGGCTCGCGGACCGGGCCGGCTCGTCGGCGTACCTGCTGGGCGGCCTGGTGACCTACGCCAACGACGCCAAGCGCGACCTGCTCGGCGTCCCCCAGCAGCTGCTCGACACCGTCGGTGCGGTCAGCGCCGAGGTCGCCGAGGCGATGGCCGAGGGTGCGCGGGACCGGCTCGGGGCGACCGTCGGGGTGGGCATCACCGGCATCGCCGGGCCCGGCGGCGGCACGCCCGACAAGCCCGTCGGCCTGGTGCACCTGTGCGCCTCGACGGCCGACCGCACGGTCGCGCGCCGGGTCGTGCTGCCGGGGTCGCGCGCCGCGGTGCGGTCGCGGGCCGTCGCTGTCGCGCTGCACCTGCTGCTCGACCTGCTCGACGCCGGCTGAGCGCTCTGGGCCTCACTCGCCGCGCTCGAGGCGGGTGAGGTACTCCTTGCGGCGCAACGGGTTCAGGTCCGTCCGGGGCCGGGTCGGGGCGCTCCCCCGCACCGGCGCGTGGTGGTCGAACGCGCTGCTGAGCACGCCCTCGCCGCGGGTCAGCGTGGGCACCTCCTGCTGCAGCCGGTGCACCCAGGTGGCGGGCACGTCCCCGCTCAGCAGGTACGACGACCCCACCGGCTCGGTCTCCAGGGGCACGGCGTGCAGCCGGGCCAGCGCGGACAGCGTCGGACCGAGGACGTCCTGCGGGATCTCGAGCTCGAAGCGGTGGATCGGCTCGAGGACCTCGGTGCCGGCCTGCCGCAGCGCCGTCATCAGCACCAGCGGCGTGAGGTGCCGGAAGTCGCCCGCCGTGCTCGACATGCTCGCGTCGAACGTGCCGTGCGAGTGGCTCTGCCGGGCCCAGTAGCCCGCGTGCGTCATCGTCACCACGCAGTCCAGCACCGGCCAGCCCGCCAGGCCCTGCTGCAGCGTGACGCGCACCGTCTCCTCGACGGCGGTGAAGAACGCCGGCGGCATCGACCCCCGCTCGACACCGAGCCGGAAGTCGACGCCGTGCCCGGTCGGCGCGGGCGCGACCGCGAGCCCGACGGTGGCGAGGAACGGGTTCGGTGCGACGGCGATCAGCTCGTGCGCTGCACCCGAGCCGAGCAGCCGCTCGACGCACAGCGTCGTCGTCTCGCGGAACGTGACCTCGACGCCGTGCTCGGTCGCCAGCGTCGCCTCGACGACCTCCTTCTGCACCTCGCCGTAGAGCGACAGCGACACCTCGCCGCGGGTCTCGTCGCGCCGCAGCCCGATCAGCGGGTCCTGCTCGGCGAGCTGGCGTGAGCGCGACGAACATCGCACCGCGCTGCTCGGGCCGGCGCGCGTCGACGACGGTCTCCAGCGTCGGCGGCGGGAAGGGGTGCACGTCGGCCGGCTGCTCGTGCGGCTCCCCCAGCACGTCGCCGATCCGCACCGTGCCGAGACCCTGCACCTTCGCGATGCGACCGGCGGGCACCGACGAGCGGCGCACGGCGTCGCCCGCGTCGAAGACCCGGAGCCCGGTGACGGTGGCCTCGTCGCCGTCCCCGACCCGGACCCGGTCGCGCACCCGCAGCGTCCCCGCGTGCATCCGCACGAACGCGACCCGCTCCCCCGCCGGACCCCGCTCGACCTTGAAGACCGTTGCGGACAACGGGTCTCCGGGGTCGCCGGTGCTCGCCGGCAGCAGCTGCGCGACGCCCGACACCACGGCGTCGACGCCGGCGCCGGTCATGGCCGAGCCGAAGAACACCGGGTGGACGCGCCCGGTCCGGACCTGCTCGACGAGCTCGCGGCGCACCCGCACCGGCGTCACCGCTTCCGGGTCGTCGGCGCACGCGGCCAGGAACGCGTCGTCGTGCTCGGTGAGCCGGTCGACGAGCCGCTGCGTGAACGCGGCGTCGCCGTCGTCGTACGCGTGGAAGGAGGCCTCGCGCGTGCCGAGGTCGGTCACCTCACCCATCGCGACCACGTCGGGCGTGAGGCGTGTCGCCAGGTCGGCCAGCACGGCGTCGTACGTCGCACCGGTGCGGTCGATCTTGTTCACGAAGACCAGCGTCGGGATGCCGAGCCGCTGCAGCGCGCGCATCAGCACGCGGGTCTGCGACTGCACGCCCTCGACGGCCGAGACCACCAGCACCGCGCCGTCGAGCACGCCGAGCACCCGCTCGACCTCGGCGACGAAGTCGGAGTGGCCGGGGGTGTCGATCAGGTTGACCGTCACGCCCTCGACGACGAACGAGACCACCGCGGCCTTGATGGTGATGCCGCGCTGCCGCTCGAGCGCGAGGCTGTCGGTCTGGGTGCTGCCGTCGTCGACGCTGCCGACCTCGTCGATGACACCGGCGGCGTGCAGCAGCCGCTCGGTCAGGGAGGTCTTACCGGCGTCGACGTGCGCCACGACTCCGAGGTTCAAGGTTGCCACGATGCGTCATGTCCTTCACGGGAGTGAACGGGTAGGTGGACATGAGCGCTGCTCGCATCGGGGCTCCTGCTGGGTCGTGGACGTTCCCGGCAGTAGAGCAGCCGGGCCGGGCGCGGGCTCAACCGAATTCGGCGGTGGGGTTGAGTACCCGGGCTCACGACACCGCGCCTCCGGGCGCGGCACAGTGAGGACATGGACCCGCACCCGCCTCGTGGCCGCACCGTCTCGCTCGCCGGGATCGTCACGCTCGCCGCCCTCGTCGCCTACGTCGTCGCGCCCTCGGCGGTCCGGCCGCTGACGGTGGCCGTGATGCTGGTCGGCGCGCTGGCGGTCGTGACCTCCGCGGTGGTGTGGGCCCGGCGCCGCACCGGCTCCCGGCCCCGCGCCGTCGTCGCCGCGGCGTCGGCGGCCGGCCTGCTCGGCTCGGTGGCCTACCTGCACTCGCTCGCGGACGAGCCGGCGGCGATCCCGCTGGGCGGCGTGGGCGTGCTGCTGCTGTCGGTGGTCGGGCTGGCGACCTCGGCGGTGCTGCTGTGGTCGGCCTAGAGTCGACCAGGTGACCGAGCCGAGCCTGACGCCGTACCGACTCGAGGTGCCGCAGCGCGACCTGGACGACCTGCACGAGCGCCTCGACCGCACCCGCTGGCCCGACGAGCTGCCCGGCGTCGGCTGGGCGTACGGCGTGCCGCTCGGCTACCTGCAGGACCTCGCCGGCTACTGGCGTCGTGAGTACGACTGGCGCGCCGCCGAGCGACGGCTCAACGACTGGCCGCAGTGGACCACCGTGGTCGACGGGCAGACCGTCCACCTCGCGCACGTGCGCTCCCCCGAGCCCGACGCGACGCCGCTGCTGATGACCCACGGCTGGCCCGGCTCGATCGTGGAGTTCACCGACGTCGTCGGACCGTTGACCGACCCGCGCACCTACGGCGCCGACCCGGCCGACGCGTTCCACCTGGTGCTGCCGAGCATCCCGGGCTTCGGGCTTTCAGGGCCCACCACGCAGCCCGGCTGGGACCACCGCCGCGTCGCCGCCGCGCTGGCCGAGGTGATGAGCCGGCTCGGCTACCAGACGTACGGCGTGCAGGGCGGCGACTGGGGCTCGAGCATCGCCCGCGAGCTCGCCCGGCTGCACCCCGACCGGCTGACCGGGATGCACCTCAACATGGTGATCGGCGCCAACCAGCAGAGCGAGCCCACCGAGCAGGAGCTCGCCGACGCTCTCCCCCGACGACCGACGGCAGACGCTCGCCTCCTGGGAGCGCACGCAGTGGTGGCAGCGCGAGGGCATGGGCTACAACCTGCAGCAGGCCAGCCGGCCGCAGACGCTGGCCTACGCGCTCACCGACTCCCCCGTCGGGCAGCTCGCCTGGATCGCCGAGAAGTTCTTCGAGTGGACCGACTCGACCGACCGGCCCGAGGACGCCGTCGACCGCGACCTGCTGCTCACCAACGTGATGCTCTACTGGCTCACCGGCACCGCCGGCTCTTCGGCCCGGCTCTACTACGAGCGGGCGCACTCCGGGCGGCCGGGCGCTCCCCCGGAGCGGTCCGGGGTGCCGACGGGCGTCGCGGACTTCCCCGCCGAGATCTACGTGCCGCTGCGCCGACGCGCCGAGGAGCGCGAGAACATCGTGCGCTGGACCCGCTTCGAGCACGGCGGCCACTTCGCGGCGCTGGAGCAGCCGACCGCGCTGGTCGAGGACGTCCGGGGGTTCTTCGCGCAGCTGCGCGAAGGCGGCTGATCAGTCGTTGACCAGCGTCGTCATCCGGCGGCGCACCTCGGGCCCGAGCTCGACCTCGTGCGAGAGGTCGAAGCGCACCGACGCGATGGTGCCGTCGAACGCGTTGTGCACCGGCCGGGTAGTCGTCGGTGACGGGGCTGCCGCGGTCGACGCCGACGTTGCAGGTCTCGTCGAACGCGAAGTAGAACGCCGTCGTCGCCGGCAGCTCCCCCGCGCCGGCCTCGTGCCCGTCGATGCTCAACGTCACGTGCGCGTCGCCGCCGGGGGGCGCCCCGCCGTACTCGAAGATCATCGCGACCTCGTGCTCCCCCGGCGTCAGGTGCTGCGTCGCCCGCACGGTGGTCAGGTCGCGGCCGTAGCAGTTGTAGGCGTACGCCGGCAGGCCGTCGACGCAGTACAGCGACCAGCCGCCGAACCGACCGCCCTGCGCGACGAGCACGCCGGTGTCGCCGCCGTTCGCCGTCAGCCGCACCGTGATGATGTGGGAGCGGTTCTTGACGTTCGGTGCCGCCTCCTCGGTGAGCCGCTTCGTGCGCGGGCCGAGCAGGATGGTGCGGCGGCCGTCGTGCAGGTCGCGGCGACCGGCGATCGCGGGGTTCTCGCGCTCGGTGACGCGGTCGTCGAGCGGGTAGACCTGGTGCCGGCTGGCCTCGATGAGGAAGACCTCCCACAGCTCGCGGAGCCGGTCGGGCCGCTGCTCCGCGAGGTCCACCGCCTGCGACCAGTCGGTGCGCGTGTCGTAGAGCTCCCACACGTCGTCGAGGAACGGCCGGTCGCCGCCGTCGACCATCAGCCACGGCGTGCCGTGCCGGCTCACCGCGGTCCAGCCGCGGTGGTAGATCGCCCGGTTGCCGACCATCTCGAAGTACTGCGTGGTGCGCCGCTCGTCGGCCGCGGCGTCGTCGAAGGAGTAGGCCATGCTGACGCCCTCGATGAGCTGCTGCGTGACGCCGTTGACCCAGACCGGGTGCGGCAGCCCCGCCACCTCGAGCACCGTCGGCAGCACGTCGATCACGTGGTGCCACTGGTGGCGCACCTCGCCGCGGGCCGCGATGCCGGACGGCCAGTGCACGACGATCCCGTCGCGGGTGCCGCCGTAGTGCGAGGCGACCTGCTTGGTCCACTGGTACGGCGTGTTCATCGCCAGCGCCCAGCCGACCGGGTAGATCGGGTACGTCGTCGGGTCGCCGAAGCTGTCGAGCCGGGCGTGCATCGCGTGCACGTCGTCGGCGAAGCCGTGGCCGACGAGGTGCTCGGCCAGCGTGCCCTCGGGCCCGCCCTCCCCCGACGCGCCGTTGTCGCCGAGCAGGTAGAGCACCAACGTGTCCTCGAGGACGCCGAGGCCGTCCAGCGCGTCGACGAGCCGGCCGACGTGGTGGTCCGCGTGCTCGGCGAAGCCGGCGTAGGTCTCCATGAACCGGGCCGCCACCTCGCGGGCCTCGGGGTCGAGCTCGTCCCAGTGCGGCACGCCCGGCGCCCACGGCGAGAGCACCGTGTCCTGCGGGACGATCCCGAGCTCCTTCTGCCGGGCCAGGATCGTCTCGCGCTCGACGTCCCAGCCGGCGTCGAACCGGCCGGCGTACCGGTCGCGCCACTCCTGCGGCACGTGGAACGGCGCGTGCGTCGCGCCCAGCGCGAGGTAGGCGAAGAACGGCTTGTCCGGGGTCAGCGCCTGCTGCGTGGAGACCCAGTCGACGGCGTGGTCGACGAGGTCCTCGGTGAGGTGGTAGCCGTCCTCGGGGAGCCGGTCCGGCTCGACCGGGGTGGTGCCGTCGTAGAGCTGCGGGTACCAGTGGTTCATCTCGGCGCCCATGAACCCGTAGAACGCGTCGAAGCCCTCGCCGGTCGGCCAGCGCGTGAACGGGCCCGACGCGTTGACCTCGACCGGCGGCGTCTGGTGCCACTTGCCGAACGCCGCGGTGCTGTAGCCGTTGCCGCCGAGGATCTGCGCCATCGTCGCGGCGCTGGCGGGCCGGTAGCCGGTGTAGCCGGGCTCCAGCGTCGACATCTCCGAGGTGACGCCCATGCCGACCGAGTGGTGGTTGCGGCCGGTCATCAGCGCCTGCCGCGTCGGCGAGCACAGCGGCGGTGACGTGGAACCGGCTGTAGCGCAGCCCGCCGTCGGAGAGCCGCTCCGCGGTCGGCATCCGGCACGGGCCGCCGTACGCGCTGGAGGCGCCGAAGCCCATGTCGTCGACGAGCACGACGCAGCACGTTGGGCGCGCCGGCGAGGCGGGCGCACCGGCACGGATCGGGTCGCGCACCACGCCCTCGAAGCCGGGGGCGCCGCTGGTGAGCACCCGCGGCGCGGTGGGGTCGGACGTGGCGGTGCGTACGTCGACCGGGAGCATGCTCCGGTCGGGCTCGTGGTTCAGGGCAGGCACAGGGCTCATGGCACCACAGCGCGGGAGCCGACGGGCGGCTCTGCGCGCGCGGCACGCCGAGCGACCTCAGGCGGTCTGCGCGCTCGACTGGGCGGCCTCGGCGGCGATCAGCCGCGCCCCCAGCGTGTCCGCCACGGCGGACTGCGTGCGCAGCATCGCGGCGGCGTCCTCGGCCGGCAGCGGCCGGGCGAACAGGTAGCCCTGGCCGATGTCGCAGCCGCTGCGTCGCAGCCGGAGCCGCTGCGCCTCGTCCTCGATCCCCTCGCCGTAGACCTCGATGCCCAGCGCCTGGCCGAGGGCCACCACGCCGCGCAGCAGGTCGTCGCCGCGGGCCGGTGAGGTCTGGGCGACGGAGTCGAGGTAGGAGCGGTCCACCTTGAGGATGTCGACCGCCAGCGACTGCAGGTAGGACAGCGCCGAGCGGCCGGTGCCGAAGTCGTCGAGCGCCACCCGCACGCCGAGGTCGTGCAGCGCGTCGAAGCGGGCCCGGGCGGTCTCGAGGTCGGGCTCCACGGTCGCCTCGGTGACCTCGACGACCAGCTGGGTGGCCGGCAGGCCGCTGGCGTCGAGGCAGACCTCGACCATGTCGACGAAGCCGTCGTGGGCCAGGTCGACGCCGGAGAAGTTGACGTGGACGTCGAGCGGGATCCGGAAGGTGCTCGACCACTGCTGCACCTGGGCGGTGGCCGTGGACAGCACCATCGTGCCGAGCTCGGAGATCAGGCCGAACTCCTCGGCCACCGGGACGAACCGGCGACGGTGCGACCTGGCCGTGCACCGGGTGGCTCCAGCGCACCAGCGCCTCGAAGCCGAGCACGGAGCCGTGGGTGAGGTCGACGAGCGGCTGGTAGCAGACCCGCAGCCCCTTGTCCTGCAGCGCCTGGCGCAGGTCCTTGCCGATCGCGAGCGTCTCGTCGGCGACCGCGACCAGCTCCGGGGTGCAGACCTCGATGCGGTTGCGGCCCAGCCGCCGCGCCTCGCGGACGGCGAGCCCGGCGCCGCGGAGCAGGTCGGCCGCGGTGGCCCGCGGGTCGAGGGTGTCGCGGGTGACGAGCCCGCAGCTCACCGAGAGCTGCACCCGGCGCTGGCTGGCCAGCACGACGGGCGCCGACACGGCGGCGGAGATGCGGTAGGCCAGGTCCAGGGCGACGGCCGGGCGCGGAGAGGTCGGCGAACAGCACGCCGAGCTGGTGGTCCGACATCCGGGCCAGCACGCCGAGCGAGCCGACCTCGCGGGCCACCCGGGTGGCGACGAGCCGGAGCAGCTCGTCGGCGGCGGGGTGCTCCTCGGCGGCGGTCGCCTCGGCGACCCCCTCGAGGTCGACCAGCAGCACCGCGGGACGGCCGGACGGAGCGGGTGCCGGTCGGGCCGCTGAGCGCCTCGGCGACCAGGTGCACGAAGGCGGCGTACGTCACCAGGCCGGTGACCTCGTCGCGGGACGCCCGCCAGGTCTCGGCAGCAGCGCTCCTGCGTGACCTCTGACCCCAGCGCATCCGACCCCCACTCACCTCAGGCAGCGACCACCGGACGGGTGCGTCCGACGCCTCTCAAGGGTAGGGCGGGGTACGACCGGTTATGTCCGTTTCCGGGATTCCGGCGCCGCAGGCTTTACCGATCGTGCGCGGTCCGCCGGTCGCCGGACGTCAGTACGGTGAGCCGGCACCGTCGCCCCCTCACCCAGGAGAAGCCATGTCCGACCTGCGCACCGTCGCGCTCATCCCCGCCAAGCCCGGGTCGGAGGACGTGGTCCGCGAGGCGCTCACCACGCTCGCCGCCGCCACCCAGCAGCACCGCGGCTGCGTCGACTACGTGCTCTACGAGTCGGCCGCCGCCCCCGGCACGTTCGTCACCGTCGAGACCTGGGAGAGCCAGGACGACCTGGACGCGCACATGCAGACCGACGACATCGCCGCCGCGCTGGCCGCCGCCGACGGCCACCTCGGGGGCGACATCGCGATCCACCCCCTGCGAGCCGTCTGAACCGGCACGAGCCACTAGGTTGGCGGGCGTGAGCACCAACCCGTTCTCCCGCCGACGGCTGCGCCAGGACCTGGTGGCGGCGCTGCCCGCCGCCGGGATGATCATCGGCGCGGTGGCCGGCGCCGGCCTCGGGCTGCTGAACCCGGACGCGTCCGCGGTCGGCTTCGCCGGCATCGGCATCGCCGTCGGGCTGCTGCTCGGCGTGTTCCTGCGCGTGGTCCTCCGTCGTGGCTGACGCCCTGCTCACCGCTGGGCCTGGCACCGGTCCGGAGGCGTTGCTGCACAGCCGCCCCACGCCGTACCTGCTCGTCGACGCCGACCTGCTGCGCGGCAACGTCGACGGCGATGGCCGCGCACGCGCGCGACCTCGGGCTGGCGCTGCGGCCGCACGCGAAGACCCACAAGAGCGTCGACGTGGCCCGGCTGCAGCTCGCGGCCGGTGCCGTCGGGCTGACGGTGGCGACGGTCTCGGAGGCCGAGGTGTTCGTCGACGCCGGCTGCCCGGACGTGTTCGTGGCGTACCCGCTGTGGGTCGACGCCGCCCGGGGCGCCCGGCTGCGCGAGCTGTCCGCGCGCGCCACCGTCGCCGTGGGCGTCGACTCCGTCGAGGGGGCCCGGGCGCTCGCCGCGCAGGTGCCCCGGCGCCGCGGTGCTCGTCGAGGTGGACAGCGGGCAGCACCGCACCGGCGTGCACCCCGAGCAGGCCGGGCCGGTCGCGGAGGGCAGCCGCGCGCGCCGGGCTCGACGTCCGCGGCGTCTTCACGTTCCCGGGGCACGGCTACGCGCCGGGCGGCCCAGGCCGACGTGGCGGCGGAGGAGTCGGCCGCGCTGCGGGCCGCGGTCGCGTCGCTGGCCGCGCACGGCATCGACGCCCGCGTCGTCAGCGGCGGCTCGACGCCGACGGCCGGAGCGGTCGACGGCGACGTGCTCACCGAGCTGCGTCCGGGCGTCTACGTCTTCGGCGACGCGCAGCAGTGGGAGCTCGGCACCACGACTTCCGACCGGGTCGCGCTGACCTGCCTGGCCACCGTGGTCAGCCACGGCGACGGCACCGTGGTCCTCGACGCCGGCAGCAAGGCGCTCGGCGCGGACCGGGCCGCGTGGGCCACCGGCTGGGGTCGGCTGCTGGACCACCCGGGAGCCCGGGTCACACAGCTGTCCGAGCACCACGCGGTGGTGGCGTGGGACGACTCCTCCGCTCCCCCGCTGGGCAGCCGGCTGCGAGTGGTGCCCAACCACGTGTGCACCACGGTCAACCTCGCCGACGAGCTGGTGCTCACCACCGGTGAGGCTGGCCGGTCTCGGCCCGCGGAGCGATCACGTGAGCCGCCCCGACCTGGTCGTCTTCGACTGCGACGGCGTGCTCGTCGACAGCGAGCGGCTGACCGTCGCGATCGAGTCCCGGGTGCTCGGCGAGCTCGGCTGGCCGATGACGCCCGCCGAGGTGGTGGACCGCTGGATGGGCAAGACGTCGCAGGCGCAGCTGGCGGACCTCACCGAGCACCTGGGAGCCGCGCGTGCCCGCGAGTTCGACGAGCTCACCACCGCCGAGCTGCACGAGGCGTTCGACCGCGAGCTGACCGCCGTCGAGGGGGTCGAGCCGCTGGTCGACGCCCTCCACGCCGCCGGGGTCGCGACGTGCGTCGCGTCCTCGGGCACCCACGACCGGATGCGTCGCACGCTCGGGCTGACCGGTCTGCGCGCCCGCTTCGACGGCCGGATCTTCAGCGCGACCGAGGTCGAGCACGGCAAGCCGGCGCCCGACCTGTTCCTGCACGCGGCCCGGTCGATGGGCGCCGACCCGCGCGGCTGCGCGGTCCTCGAGGACAGCGTGCACGGCGTCCGCGCCGGCGTCGCCGCGGGCATGACGGTCTACGGCTTCGCCGGCGGGCTCACCCCGCGGGCCGCGCTCACGGAGGCGGGCGCGACCCCGTTCGAGCAGATGGCCGAGCTGGTGCCGCTGCTCACCCGGGAGTAGCCGGCTCGGTCTCCGCACCGGCCACGGCGGCCTCGGTCTCGTCCGTCGCGTCGGCGGTCGCGAGCCCGCCGCCGGTGTTCTCGAGGTGGGCGCGGATGAACCAGTGGAACAGCTCGAGCTTCTCGGTCTGGCCGATCAGGACGTCCTGGGTGACCAGGTCGAGCTTGTCGACCTCGTCGATGGCCGCGCGGGCGTCGCCGATGACGCCGCGGTAGACCAGCTCCAGGGCACCGAGGTGCTCCTGCGTGGTCGCGCGCCCGAGGCTGTACTCGTTCCAGCTGCGGGCGTCCACCAGGCGCCGGGCGTGCCGACCGGCGAGCCGCCGAGGGTCGCGATGCGCTCGGCCACGTCGTCGGCCATCGCGCGCACGTCGTCGACCTGCGGGTCGAGCATCTCGTGCACCGCGATGAAGTGGGGACCCACGACGTTCCAGTGGACGTGCTTGAGGGTCAGGTGGAGGTCGTTGTAGGCGTGGAGGCGGCTCTGCAGCAGCTCGATGACGCGCTGGGCGGCGTCGGTGCTCATGCCGGGGACGGTGTACTGCGGGTTCGTCTGTGCCATGGCTGCCGCGTACCCACGCACCCCGCTCGGAAACGGGCGTGTGAACCATCTGACGCGGCACGATCCCGTGCGACGTGGCGCCGGGATAGCGTGCGCGGATGCGCCTGCCCGTGCCTGGTCCCCGTGACGTGCTCGCCGTGCTCGAACGAGGCGCCGGGTCGGTGGAGCAGCTGCTGGCCGCCGTACCCCGGCTGGTGGCGCTGGTGGGGGACGCCGAGTCGCTGCTGGCCCGCGCCGACCAGCTGATCACCGACATCGACCGCACCCGGACCAGTGCCGACGCGGCGGTGGCGAGGACCGACGAGGTCGTCGACCGGGCCGACGCGCTGGTGACCGGGGTCGGACCGCTCACCGACCGGCTGACGCAGCTCCTCGACGCGCTGGAGCCGTCGCTGACCAAGCTGCAGCCGACCCTCGAGCGGCTCGCCGAGACCACCGACCCGCACGAGGTCGACGCCCTGGTGAAGGTGATCGACCAGCTGCCGCGGCTCGCCGACAAGCTCGAGACCGACATCATGCCGATCCTGGACAGCCTCAACAGCGTCGCGCCGGACCTGCACGACCTGCTCGACGTCTCCCGCGAGCTCAACGAGATGCTCGCGCAGGTGCCGGGGATGGGCCGCATGAAGCGGCGCATCGACGAGCAGCAGGAGCGCGACGGCCGCGGCTGAGCCGGCTCAGGCAGCGGGTGTCACCCAGCGACCGGCCTTCATCACCCCGGTCACCCGCAGGTCGTCGTCGAGCACGACGAGGTCGGCGGCGAAGCCGGGCCGCAGCGCCCCGACCCGCGCCAGGCCGAGCATCGTCGCCGGGGTGGTCGTGGCCGCCCGCACGACGTCGGGCAGCGCCAGCCCGGCCTCTCGCACGGCGTAGCGGACCGCCGCCGGCCATCGTCAGCGTCGACCCCGCGATCATCTCCGAGTCGGTCAGCCTCGCGACCCCGTCACGCACCGTCACCGCCATCGGCCCGAGCTGGTAGTCGCCGTCGTCCCCCGCGGCCGCGGCCATCGCGTCGGTGACCAGCAGGAAGTGGTGCGGCTTCGCCGTGGCGGCCAGCCGCAGCACCGCCGGGTGCAGGTGCACGCCGTCCGCGATCAGCTCCACGAACGCGTCCGGGTGCTCGAGCAGCGCGGTCGGCGGGCCGGGCTCGCGCTGGTGCAGGCCGCGCATCGCGTTGAACAGGTGGGTGCCGACCGACGCCCCGGCGTCGAGCGCCTCGCGGGCCACGTCGTAGGTCGCGTCGGTGTGGCCGACGGCGGCCACCACCCCGGCCGCGGTGAGCCGTCGCACCGTGTCGAGGCCGCCGGGCAGCTCCGGGGCCAGCGTCACCATCCGCACCGCGCCGTCGCCGGCCGCCAGCAGCCGCGCCACGTCGGCAGGGTCCGGGTCCCGCAGCAGCGCGGTGTCGTGCGCACCGGCCTGCTTCGGCGAGAGCCAGGGTCCCTCCAGGTGGATGCCGGCGACCAGCCCGTCGGCCACCGCTGCAGCGAGCCGGACGACCCGGGCCTCGAGCGCGTCGACGGTGTCGGTGACCAGGCTGGCCATCATCGTCGTGGTGCCCGGCGGCCAGGTGGGCCCCGACCGTGGTGCGCACGGCGTCGTCGGTGCCCGCGTCGAAGGACGCGCCGCCGCCGCCGTGCACGTGCGCGTCGACGAAGCCCGGGACCAGCGTGGCTGTCGCCGAGGTCGAGGTCGGCCGGCCGCGGTGGCGGCCCCTCTCCCCCGTCGACGATCCGGTCGCCGTCGACGTCGAGCCACCCGGGCGCGTGCACCCGGGCCGGGGTGACGACCTGCTGCGCCGTCAGCAGCACGGCGCCTGCTCACGCGGAGCTGCTGGTCGCGGGACGCGACGCGTCGGCGGTCGGACCCGGTCGACGGCTCGGCGGCGGGGTCGGGCAGCTGCTGGTCGTCGTCGGTGCCGTCGTCCTCGTCGTCGTCGCGGCCGGGCGTGCGCAGGTTCCAGCGCCGGATCACGAACCGGAACGCGAGGTAGTACACGACGGCGTACCCGAGGCCGACGAGGATCAGCAGCGCCGGCCGGGTGGCGATGTTCCAGTTCAGGACGTAGTCGAACAGGCCCGCCGAGAACCCGAAGCCGTCCTTGATCCCGAGCGCGTTGGTCAGCGCCATCGACGTGCCGGTGAGCACCGCGTGCAGCACGTACAGCGGCCAGGCCACGAACATGAACGCGAACTCCAGCGGCTCGGTCACGCCGGTGAGGAACGACGTCAGCGCGGCGGAGAGCATGATGCCGCCGACGGCCTTGCGGTGCGCGGGACGGGCCTCGTGCCAGATGGCCAGCGCGGCCGCGGGCAGCGCGAACATCATGATCGGGAAGAAGCCGGTCATGAACGCGCCGGCGGTCGGGTCGCCGTGCAGGAACCGGGCGATGTCGCCGTGGTACGTCGCGCCGCCCGACTGATAGCTGCCGATCACGAACCACGGCCCGGAGTTCAGGATGTGGTGCAGGCCCAGCGGGATCAGCAGCCGGTTGAGGGTGCCGTAGACGAAGCCGCCGATGACGTCGTTGTCGGTGACCCAGGTGCCGATCGAGGTCAGCCCGCTGTTGAACACCGGGTAGACCAGGCTCAGCAGCACCGACAGCACGATCGCCACCATCGCGGTGATGATCGGGACGAAGCGGCGGCCGCCGAAGAACGCGAGGTACGGCGGCAGCTTGATGCGGTGGTAGCGCTGCCACAGGCAGCCGGCCGCGAGGCCCATCACGATGCCGCCGAGCACGCCGTAGTTGATGAGCTCCGGCTCGGCGCCCTTCGCGGGCGCGCCCAGCACGAACGGCGACATCGCGTCGCCGACGCCCTTGAAGACCAGGTAGCCGACGACGGCGGCCAGCGCGGTCGAGCCGTCCGCCTTGCGGGCCATGCCGATCGCGACGCCGAGCGCGAACAGCAGCGGCAGGTTGGAGAAGATCGCGTCACCGGCGGCACCGATCACCGCGGCGACCTTGACCCAGCCGAGTCCGTCGGCGCCGAGCAGGTCGGGCTGCCCGAGCCGGAGCAGCAGCGCGGCGACGGGGAGCGCGGCGATCGGCAGCATCAGGCTGCGGCCGAACTTCTGCAGGCCCGCCAGGTTGATCCGTCGGCGGTCCGCCCCGGTTGTCGTGGTGACGTCTGAGGTGGTCACGTGTGCTTCCTCTCCGAGAGTGACGCTGGGATGGCTGTCCGGTGCTGCTGGCCGGTGGCGACGTCGTCCCGGCCGAGGCTCATGTGGATCTGGTAGCGGTCGCCGCGGTAGCGGGAGACCACGTGCTCGAGGGGCCGGCCCGCGGCCGACGACACCCGGCGGAAGACCAGCAGCGGGGTGTGGAGCGGCGCGTCGAGGAGCCGGGCGGTGGCCGCGTCGGCCGACTCGCCCCACAGCGTCTGCTCGGCGCTGGTCGATCACCAGCCCGTAGGTCTCCGCGAGCACCTCGTAGAGCGAGCCGCCGAGGTCGTGGTGGTCGAGGTCCGGGAGCGCGGCCCGCGGGTACCAGCCGTCCTCGACCGCGATCGGCCGGCCGTCGGCGAGCCGCACCCGCGAGAGCCGCCAGGCCAGCCCGTCGCGGCGCAGCCCGAGCGTGCGTCGCGACCTCCGGGGGCGGCCGGTGCGCCGCCAGCTCCAGCAGCCGGGTCGAGGGCGTCAGCCCCCGGCGGCGCATGTCCTGGCTGAACGACGCGAGGTGCAGCTGGCTCTCCAGCCGGGGCCGGGCGACGAAGGTGCCCTTGCCGTGCACCCGCTCCAGCAGGCCGTCGGAGATCAGGCTCTCGATGGAGCGGCGGACCGTGGCGCGCGACAGGGCGTAGCGTCGTCATCAGCTCGCGCTCCGACGGGATGGCCTCCCCCGGGCTCGAGCTCGTCGGGTCGCCAGTGCCGTCAGCAGCGTGGTCAGCTGCAGGTGCTTGGGCAGCGGCCCGTCGCTGATCGCGGCTGCCTCGGTGCTGGCCGTCATCGCCACCTCGACGGGTAGGTGTCCCACTGATACGGTCTGGTACGTACCAGTGCAGCATCACCGCGTGCCCGTCCCGCTGTCAAGGGACCGGCCCGCCGGGTGTCGGGAGGAGGACCGGCCGTGCCGCAGACGCAGATGGCCCGGGAGATCGCCGAGCAGCCGGACGCCGTACGACGCACCCTCGACGCCCTGCTGCCCCGGCGCGACGCCGTGCGCGCGCTCGCCGCGGACCGTCGGCGGGTGCTCCTGGTGGCCCGCGGGTCGAGCGACAACGCAGCGGTCTACGGGCGGTACCTGCTCGAGACGCACGCCGGGGTCGAGGCCGCGCCGGCGGCGCCGAGCGTGGCCACCCACTACCGGGCGCCGCTGGACCTGCGCGACTCGCTGGTCGTGTCGCTGTCGCAGTCCGGGGCGACCGAGGAGATCGTCGAGACCCAGGAGTGGGCGCGCGAGCGTGGTGCGGCGACGCTGGCGGTCACCAACGTCGCGGACTCGCCGCTGGCGCAGCAGGCCGACCTGGCGCTGGTGACCCGGGCCGGGCCGGAGCTGGCGGTGCCGGCGACCAAGAGCTACCTCTGCCCAGCTCGCCGCGCTGGCGGTGCTCGCGACCGCGCTCGCACCCGAGCCGACGTCCCTGGACGCCGACCTCGCGCGGGTGCCCGACGAGGTGCGCACGGCTGCTCGCCGACGCACCCGACCAGGCCGCCGTCGAGCTGCTGGCCGACGCCCGGACCGTCGTGGTGTCGGGTCGCGGGCTGCTGCTCGGCACCGCCCTCGAGGTGGCCCTGAAGCTGGAGGAGACCACGCTGCGGGCCGCCCGCGGCTACTCCTACGCCGACCTGCGCCACGGCCCGATCTCCGTCGTCGGCGACGGCGTCGCCGCCGTGCTGGTCGCGGCTCCCGACGGCCCGCTGCTGCCCCCGATGACCGAGCTGGCCGGCGACCTCGCCGAGCGCGGCGCGAGCACCGTCGGGATAGGCGGCGACGCCGCCTTCGCGGCCGCGTGCACCCGGCACCTGCCGGGACCGGACCTGCCCGAGTCGCTGGCCCCGCTGGCCACCGTCGTGCCCGCGCAGGTGATGGTCGAAGCGCTGTGCCGCCGGCTCGGGCTCGACCCCGACCAGCCGCGGGGGCTGGCCAAGGTGACCCGCACCGACCCACACTGAGCCGACATCGTGCGTAGTTCAGCAGAGGAGCAGCAGATGAGCAGCAAGGCCGAGCAGATCCTCGCGGGCCTCGGAGGCGCCGGGAACGTCGTCGACCTGGAGGCGTGCATCACCCGGCTGCGCACCGAGGTGCAGGACGCGTCGCTCGTCGACCAGGCCGCCCTCAAGAAGGCCGGGGCGCACGGCGTCGTCGCCTCGGGCACCGTGGTCCAGGTGGTGGTCGGCCCCGAGGCCGACACGCTGGCCGAGGACATCGAGGACCTGATGTGAGCGTGCCCGTGCTGGCGCCGTGCGCCGGCCGGGTGGTCGCGCTGGCCGACGTACCCGACGAGGTGTTCGCCTCCGAGATGGTCGGTCCCGGCGTGGCGATCGAGCCCGTGAGCGGCCGCACCACGGTGGTCTCGCCGGTGGCCGGGCGGGTCGTCAAGATCCACCCGCACGCGTTCGTGGTGCTCGCCGACTGCGGCGCCGGCGTGCTCGTGCACCTGGGCATCGACACCAACCGGCTGGAGGGCGACGGCTTCGAGGTGCTGGCCGCGCAGGGCGACACCGTCGAGCCCGGCACGCCGATGGTGGCGTGGGACCCCGACGCGGTCGGCGAGCGCGGCCTGTCGGCCGTCGTACCCGTGGTGCTGATGGACGCGCCGAAGGGATCGGTGACGAGCCCGCTGACCGGGGGCACGGCGGAGCCCGGCGACGTGCTGTTCACCCTCTGACGGGCCGGGGAGGTCAGCCGCGCGCGTCCCGCCACTCCCGCTGCAGGATCGCGAACTGGTCCTCGTCGCCCCACTCCCCCTTGAACAGCTCGTTCTCCACCAGGTGCGCCTCGTGCCGCATCCCGAGCCGGGTCAGCACCGCCGCCGAGGCCCGGTTGCGGGCGTCGAGCCGGGCGACGACGCGGTGCAGGTCGAGCGTGTCGAACGCGACCTCCAGCAGGTGGCTGGCGCCCTCGGTGGCCAGCCCGCGGCCGCTGGAAGTCGGGGTGCAGCACGTAGCCGATCTCGCCGCCCCGGTGCTCGATGCTGCGCAGGAACAGCACGAACTCGCCCACCAGCCGGCCGCTCGCGCGGTCGAAGCCGGCGAGCGTCGCGCCGTCGTGCTCCTTCTCGAGCCGCAGCGTCTGGTGCCGGCCGAGCGCCCGCCGGGAGGCGTCCGCGTCGCGGGTCTCCCACGGCAGGTAGCGCGCGACGTCGTCGCGGCTGTGCAGGTCGTGGAAGGCGTCGAAGTCGTCGAACGCGTAGGGGCGCAGCAGCATCCGCTCGGTCTCGGCGCGGTAGCCGGTGAGGTCCATGACCGGCAGCCTAGGACCGGGTCGCGTCGGTCGCCGCGGGCGCATGCGTGATCATCGACCCGTGACCACCCCCGCACCCGAGCTCTCCCCGGAGCTCACCGAGCTCGCCCACGCCTACGGCATCGCGACCCACTACGTCGACTGGCGCGGGCAGCCCGTCGACGTGCCGGCGGAGACCGTGCACGACGTGCTGGGCGCCATGGACGTCGACGCCGCCGACCCGGCCGCCGCGCTCGCCCGCCGGCGCGACGAGCCGTGGCGCCGGCTGCTGCCGCGCTGCGTGGTGGTCCACCAGCAGGAGACCCGGACGTTCGCGGTGCACGTGCCGCACGGCGACGCGGTCGAGGTGGTCGTCGACCTCGCGGACGGCGGCACCGCCCGGCCCCGGCAGGTCGACCGGTGGGTCGAGCCGCGGCAGGTCGACGGGAGCCTCGTCGGGGAGGCGACGTTCGAGGTGCCCGCCGGCCTGCCGCTCGGCTACCACATGCTGCGGGCCCGCTCCGGCGGCACGACGGCCGAGGCGTCGCTGGTGGTGACCCCGACGCTGGCTCGGGCTGCCCGAGGCGTTCGGCGAGCGACGCGGCTGGGGGCTCGCGGCGCAGCTCTACAGCGTGCGCTCCCGCGGCTCGTGGGGCGTCGGCGACCTGGCCGACCTCACCGACCTGGCGGTGTGGTCGGGGGCGGACCTCGGCGCCGACTACGTGCTGGTGAACCCGCTGCACGCCGCGGAGCCGGTGGCGCCGATGGAGCCGTCGCCGTACCTGCCGACCTCGCGCCGGTTCTTCAACCCGCTCTACCTGCGCGTCGAGCGCGTCCCCGAGTACGTCGACCTGGCCGGCGCCGACCGCGCCGCGGGTCGAGGAGCTCGCCCGCCAGGTGCACGCCGCGCTCGACGACGCCGACGTCATCGACCGCGACACCGCCTGGACCGCGAAGCGGGAGGCGCTGCGGCTGGTGCACGCCGTGCCCCGCAGCGCCGGCCGCGAGCTCGACTACCGCGCGTTCCGCGAGCGGGAGGGCGAGGCGCTGCAGCGCGGTCGCCACCTGGAGCGTGCTCGCGCAGCGGCACGGCAACGACGCCCGGACCTGGCCGCGCCGCGCTGCAGGACGCCGCGTCCCCCGAGGTGGCCGACTTCGCCGCCGCGCACGCCGACGAGGTCGACTTCGAGATGTGGCTGCAGTGGCTGCTCGACGAGCAGCTGCAGCACGCGCAGGCCAAGGCGGTCGGGAGCCGGCATGTCGCTGGGGACCATGCACGACCTCGCGGTCGGCGTGCACCCGGGCGGCGCGGACGTGTGGCGGATGCGGTCGACGTACGCGACGGGGATCCAGGTGGGCGCCCCGCCCGACCCGTTCAACCAGATCGGGCAGGACTGGAGCCAGCCGCCGTGGCGGCCCGACCGGCTCGAGGAGCTCGGCTACGCGCCGTTCCGCGACCTGATCCGGTCGGTGCTGCGGCACGCCGGCGGGGTGCGCGTCGACCACGTCATCGGGCTGTTCCGGCTCTGGTGGATCCCGGAGGGCCGGCCGCCCTCGGAGGGCACCTACGTGCGCTACGACCACGAGGCGCTGGTCGGGGTGCTGGCGCTGGAGGCGCACCTGGCCGGCGCCGTGGTGGTCGGCGAGGACCTCGGGGTCGTCGAGCCGTCGGCGCGTGACTACCTGCGCTCCCGCGGCCTGCTCGGCACCTCGATCCTGTGGTTCGAGCGCGACGACGACGGCGACCCGCTGCCGGCCGAGCGGTGGCGCGAGCTGTGCCTCGCGTCGGTGACGACCCACGACCTGCCGCCGACCGCCGGCTACCTCGCCGGCGAGCACGTGCGGCTGCGCGACCGGCTCGGGCTGCTGACCCGGTCCCTGGACGAGGAGGTCGCCGCCGACGACGCGGAGCGCGAGTCCTGGCTGGCCGAGCTGCGGGCGCGGGGCCTGCTGGGCGACGGCGCCGGGGTCGAGGAGACCGTCGAGGCGCTGCACCGCTACCTCGCGCTGACGCCCGCGCGGCTGCTCAACGTCGCGCTCACCGACGCGGTCGGCGACCACCGCACCCAGAACCAGCCGGGCACCACCGACGAGTACCCCAACTGGCGGGTGCCGCTGTCCGGCCCGGACGGCACGCCGCTGCCGCTGGAGGAGGTGCTCACCTCGACCCGCGCGACGTCGCTCGCGCGAGCGCTGGAGCAGGCACTGCGGGGCACGCACCGGTAGCCGCCCCTACGATCGCGGCATGCCCTTCGAGACCCGCACCGAGTTCCGCACCGACGACGAGGGCGTCAACGCCTACCGGCTGCTGACCGCCGTCGTGGTCCCCCGCCCCATCGCCTGGGTCACGACCCTCTCGGACGAGGGCGTCGTGAACCTGGCGCCGCACTCGTTCTACACCGTCGCCTGCGCCAACCCGCCGATCGTGCAGTTCACCTCGGTCGGCAGCAAGGACACGCTGCGCAACGTGCAGGCCACCGGCGAGTTCGTCGTCAGCCTCGCCCACGGCCCGCTGCTCGAGGCGGTGAACAACACCTCGGCCGCGTTCGCCTTCGACGAGAGCGAGCCCGCGCACCTCGGCATCACGATGGAGCCGAGCAGCCTCGGTGAAGCCGCCGCGGGTGGCCGACTCCCCCGTGTCGCTCGAGTGCACGCTGCACAGCGTCAACGAGCTCGGCGACTCCACCGTCGTGCTCGGCAACGTCGTCACGATCACCGTCGCGGACGCCGTGCTCGTCGACGGTCACCCCGAGTACGAGCTGCTGGACCCGCTGGCGCGGCTCGGCCGCAACGAGTGGGGCGTCGGCGCGACGGTCACCTCGGTCGACCGGCCGGCGACCCCGGACGACATCGGCTAGCCCGCGCAGTCCGCGAGCAGCCGGCCGTCGTACAGCTCGGGGTGCTGGCGGCGCAGCAACGGGTCCGCCACCGCGCGGGCCACCGTCGCGGTCCCGACCGGCGCCGCACCGTCCCCCTGGACGGCGTACGTCGTGCGGGTGACGTCCCACGCGAGCACGATGCCCGGCGGCTGGTGCGCCTTCGCCGTCACCACGACCAGGTGGCCGGCGCGGGCGCACACTGCGTCGACCGGGGTGCGACGGCCCGTGTCGACCGCGGGCAGCACCAGCCGGTCGCCGAACCGGACCTCCTGGCCGTTGGCTGCGAACAGGTGCGGCTGCGCTGCTGCCAGCCGTCGGGGCGGACTCGACCAGCAGCAGGTCGTCGGCGCCCGGTGTGCGGACGACCCGTGCCGTCGCCGGGTCGAGGTCGAGGTCGCCGACGTGGCTGCCGGTGACGCCCGAGTCGCTGCGGGAGATCAGGCTGTCCGGGCAGCGGTCGGCGTCGTGCGGCACCAGCCGCAGCTGCACCGGGCGGTCGTTGCTGTGCAGCGTGCCCACCGGCGTCCCGGTGCGGGCGAAGTTCTCGGTGGTGCAGCCGTCGAGCTGCGACGCCTGCGGCGGCGACTCCAGCTCGTGCTCCTCGCCGCAGCCGCCCAGCAGCACGGTCGCGGCCAGCAGCAGGAGGAGGGTGCGCATGCGGATGTGACGCGGTGGGACGGCGGCCGGTTCCACCCGGCTACGACGCGTCCTGCGTCGTGCGTGCCGACCGGCGGCGTCGTACCCACCGGGAAGCGCCGACGACAGCCGGCGCAGCGCGTCGCGAGGGCTCTGCCGCAGCGCGGTCCGCGGCAGCGCGGTGTCCGCCGCGACCGTCAGCTGGAGCAGCACCGCGCCGACCAGCAGCCCCGCGACGAGGTCGGCGAACCAGTGCCAGCTCAGCAGCAGCGACGTCGTCACCATCGTCACGGCCAGCACGCCGACGGCGCACCACAGCGCCGCCCCGACCCGCTGCGAGACCCCGCGGTAGCGGCTGAGCAGGTAGGCCACCAGGCCGTAGACCAGCACGATGTTGGCGGTGTGACCGGACGGGTAGGCCATGCCGCCGACGAAGAACGCCGGGTCGGTGCCGGCCTGGCCGCGGCCCAGCGCGAGCTTGAGGACCAGCACCGCGAGGTTGAGCGCGAACACCGCCGCCGCCACCACCCAGGCCGGTCGCCAGGACCGCTGGTGGCGGCAGCACAGGTAGGTCACCGCCGCGAGGACGGGCACGCACACCGCCCGCTGCCCGACCCGGTCGACGAGGTGCAGCGTGGAGACCCACGCGGGCGGCGGGGCGCCGAGGCTGAGGTAGGTGTCGAGCGAGGCCAGCGGCGCCATCGCGAGCATCGTGAAGCCCACGAGCACGAAGAACAGGAAGCCGGCCAGCGCCAGCGAGGACGAGAGCTCCGAGGTCCAGTCGTCCTGACGGGCCGACCTCTCCCGGGGGCGACGGCGCATGGCCCAAATATAGGCTGGCGGCATGAGTCGCACGCGCCGTCCGGGACCGAGCAGCCGGGTGCGGGTGCACGAGGTGACCGCCCCCGCCGTCGCCGAGCCCGACGGCGCCCCGACCGTGCTGCGGCACGAGGACCGGCTCGCCACCGAGGAGCCGCTCGAGATCCGGCTGGCGTGGCCGGGCCGGCCGGCGCAGCGGGTCGCCGTCACGATGCGGACCCCCGGGCACGACTTCGAGCTCGCCACCGGGTTCCTGGTCGGCGAGGGCGTGCTCGCCTCCGCCGAGGACCTGCGCACGGTGGCCTACTGCACGGACACCGCGCTCACCCCCGAGCAGGAGCTCAACGTGGTCACGGTCGAGCTCGGGGTCGCGCCGCGCACCCCGCCCGCCGAGCGGTACGCCGGCCTCTCGGCGGCCTCGTCGGCCTGCGGGGTGTGCGGCACCGAGAGCATCGACGACGTGCTGGCCCGCTGCGACGTGGGCGCGTCGGCCCGCTGGGACGGCCTGCGGGTCTCCCCCGAGGTGCTGCTGGCGCTGCCGGACCGGCTGCGCGCCGAGCAGCGGGTCTTCGACAGCACCGGCGGGCTGCACGCCGCCGGGCTGTTCGACGAGCACGGCACCCCGTCCGTCGTACGAGAGGACGTGGGGCGGCACAACGCCGTCGACAAGGTCGTCGGGGCGCGGGTGCTCGCCGGTGCCTCGCCGGCCGCCCCGGTGCTGTGCGTCAGCGGGCGGATCGGCTTCGAGATCGTGCAGAAGGCGGTGGCGGCGGACATCGGCGTGGTCGCCGCGGTGGGCGCGCCCTCGAGCCTGGCGGTCGACCTCGCCGTCCGCGCGGGGCTGTGCACGGCCGGCTTCGTCCGCGGCCGGCGGTGCGTCGTCTACTCGGCCCCGGAGCGCCTCGGCGTGTGACGCCGAAACTGTCGGCGAGGCCACCTACCGTCGACGCGTGCGCATCCTCCACACCTCCGACTGGCACCTGGGACGGTCGTTCCACGGCGTCGGGATGCTGGCTGCCCAGGCGGCGTACGTCGACCACCTGCTCGAGGTCGTCGAGACCGAGGCCGTCGACCTGGTCGTCGTCGCGGGCGACGTGCACGACCGCGCCCTGCCGCCCGTCGACGCCGTCGAGCTCGCCGACGACACGTTCGCCCGGCTGGCGGCCTCGCGGGCGACCACCGTCGTCTCCAGCGGCAACCACGACTCCCCGGCCCGCCTCGGGTTCAACGCCCGGCTGGCCGACGCCGCCGGCGTGCACCTGCGCACCCGCTGGCAGGACGTCGGCCGGCCCGTCCTCCTCGAGGACGCCCACGGCCCCGTCGCGGTCTACGGGCTGCCCTACCTCGAGCCCGACGCGGTCCGCACCGCCTGGGAGCTCCCGGACCGCAGCCACGAGGCCGCCCTCACCGCGGCGATGGACGCGCGTGCGGGCCGACCTCGACGGGCGTCCGGGCACCCGCTCCGTCGTGCTGGCCCACGCGTTCGTGGCCGGCAGTCCCGAGGCCGCGGGTCGGATGGCCTCCGACAGCGAGCGCGACATCAGCGTCGGCGGCATCCAGATCGCCCCGACCAGCCTGTTCACCGGCGTCGACTACGCCGCGCTCGGCCACCTCCACGGGTCGCAGACGCTGACCGGCTCGGTGCGCTACAGCGGCTCTCCGCTGGCGTACTCCTTCTCGGAGGCCCGGCAGACCAAGGGCTCCTGGCTGGTCGACCTCGGCGCCGACGGCCTGGAGCACGCCGAGCTCCTCCCGGCGCCGGTGCCGCGACGGCTCGACACGCTGCGCGGCCGGCTCGACGACCTGCTCGCCGACCCCGGGCTCGCGGCCGCTGAGGACGCCTGGCTGCAGGTCACCCTCACCGACGCCCGCCGCCCGCTGCAGGCGATGGAGCGGCTGCGGTCGCGGTTCCCGCACGCCCTGCTGCTCGCTTTCGACCCCGAGGGTGCCCGCCCGAGCCGGGGGCCGGTGGTGCCCCGCGTCGACGGCCGCAGCGACCTCGACGTCGCGCTCGGCTTCGTCGCCGAGGTGCGCGACCTCGAGGCGACCACCGAGGAGGAGCTGCTGCTGCAGCTCGCCTGCGACGCCTGCCGGATCAACGACGACCGCGACGCCGACGTCCGCGTCGGCCACGACGACCTCTTCGCCGGGGGCGCCGGCTGATGCGGCTGCACCACCTGAGCGTCACCGCCTTCGGTCCGTTCGCGGACACCGTCCACGTCGACTTCGACGAGCTCAACGACGCCGGCCTGTTCCTGCTCACCGGGCCCACGGGCGCCGGCAAGAGCAGCCTGCTCGACGCGGTCTGCTTCGCGCTCTACGGCACCGTCCCGGGCGTCCGCGGCGTCAAGACCCTCAAGTCCCAGCACGCGGCGGCGCACGTCGCCCCCGAGGTGGTCCTCGACGTCACCGTGCAGGGACGCCGCTTCGAGGTCCGGCGCAGCCCGGAGTGGACCCGCCCCAAGAAGCGCGGCGACGGTCTGGTCACCCAGAAGGCGTCGGCGTCCGTGCTCGAGACGACCGGCGGCACCGAGCACTTCCTGTCCTCCCGCGTCGCCGAGGTGGGCCACCTCGTCACGTCCTTGATGGGCATGAACGCCGCGCAGTTCCAGCAGGTCGCGCTGCTCCCGCAAGGCGAGTTCCAGACCTTCCTCCGGGCGTCCTCCCAGGAGCGCCACGACGTCCTGCAGCACCTCTTCCGCACCGACCGGTTCGCCCGCATCGAGGACTGGGTGCACGACCACAGCCGCCGGCTGCGCCACCGCGCCGGCGAGGGCGAGGCCGCCGTGCGCCGCCTGGTCGACACCGTCGCGGACCGGGCCGGCGTGCCCACGCCCGACGAGCTCGCCGCCGACCGGCTCGCACAGGCGACCGCCGACGACCGGGTGCTGCCGTGGGTGGACGGCCTGGTCGAGGAGTCGACGGCCGCGGCCGAGCACGCCCGGCGCGACCGCGACGAGGCCCTCCACGAGGTCGGCCGGGCCCGCGCCGACCACGACCGGGCGCAGCGGCGGCTGGAGCGGGTCGAGCGGGTCGCGGCGGCCCGCCGCACTCTCGACACCCTGGCCGAGCACAGCGCCGACGACCAGGCCGCGCGGGACGCGCTCGCGGCCCACGAGCGGGCCACGCGCTGCACTCCCGTCCTGGCGCTGCTGGCGGAGGCCACCGAGGCGCGGGCGACGGCCGGGCGGCGCCGCGACCGCGCCCTCGACGCCCTGGCCGCCGCCGGGGTGCGCCTCTCGGCCGCCCTGCCGCCCGACTCCCCGGGGCTCGTGGCGGAGCTGGAGTCGCGGCTCGAGACGACCCGGCACCGCATCGCCCGGCTCGAGGCGCTGCTGCCCCGCGAGCGAGAGGCCGAGGACGCCCGCCGCGAGCAGCAGCAGGACCAGGCCCGGCTGGTCACCGCCGAGGAGACGGAGCGCGCGGCCGCACACCGGGCCGCGGCGCTGCCCGACGAGATCGAGACCGCCGCTGCGGCCGCCGGCGCAGCCACCACCGACGCGGCGCGGGAGGAGGCGCTCCGCCTCGCGTTGCGGACCCTCCGGCAGCGACAGGCGTCGGCCGTGGAGCTGGCGGCCGTCCTCCCCCTCCTCCGGGCCGCCGAGGACCAGCGCCGCGACGCGCGCGACCGGATGCAGGACGCCCGCGAGCGGGTGCAGCGGCTCGCCGCCCTTCGCCTCGCCGGGATGGCCGCCGAGCTGGCCGGGGCGCTCGCCGACGGCGCGGCCTGCCAGGTCTGCGGCAGCACGGAGCACCCGCGGCCCGCGACCGCCGGCAGCGACCCGGTCACCGACGCTGACCAGGAGGCCGCCGACGCCGAGCTCGCCGCCCGGCTGGCCGACCTCGAGACCGCCGAGGCGGAGTGCCGCACCCTCCTCAGCCGCCGTGATGCCGCCGCCGCGACCGCCGGCGACGCCTCCGCCGAGGAGCTGACCGCCGAGGTCGCCGCCCTCGACGCGCGGCTCGCCGCGGCCCACGAGGCGGCCCGCCGGCTGCCCTCGCTCGTCGGCGACGCTCGACGGGCTGCGGGCCGAGCAGCAGACGGTCGCGGCGCGCCGAGCGGAGGCCGCGACGGCCGTCTCGACGCTGCGGCAGTCCGTCGCGCACCACGCCCGCACGGTCGCCGCCGTCGAGGCCGAGGTCGAGCAGGTGCTCGCCGACGAGGACGGGCGCGACGGCCCGGAGGTCGACGGTGGCGTCACGGTCGCCGAGGCGCTGCGCCGCACGACCGCCGCTCCTGACCCGGCTCGCCGACGCGGCCGCCCGGGCGACCGAGCACGACGACGCCGCCGACCGGGCCGCGTCCGTCGCCCGGCTCGCGGCCGCCGCTGTCGAGCAGGCCGGCTTCCCGGGTCCGGCCGAGGCGGTGACTGCCCGGCTCCCCCACGACCAGGTCGCGCCGCTCGAGCGGCTCGTGCGCGAGCGCGCGGACGCCCTCGTGCGGGCCGAGGCCGTGCTCGCCGAGTCGACCGCCGGTGACGACGGCCATGCCGCCGGACGTGCCGGCCGGCGACCTCGCGCAGCTGGTGGCCGAGCGCCGCGCCGACCTCGTGGAGGCCGAGTCGCTGGCGGAGCAGGCCGCTCGCCGCCTGGCTGCTCCACGAGGACCGGCTCGCCGCGCTGCTCGACCAGCGGGCCCGGCTGGCGACCGCGATCGACCAGTGGGCGCCGGTGCGCGACGACTCGCTGCGGGCCGACTCCATCGCCCGGCTGGTCCGCGGCCTGGGCCACGACAACCAGCTGCAGATGCGGCTCTCCGCCTACGTCCTGGCCACCCGCCTCGACCAGGTGGTCGCCGCGGCCAACGAGCGGCTCGGTCACATGCGCGACCAGCGGTACCTCCTGCAGCGCACCGGCCGCGCCGAGCGGCGCAGCGCCCAGGCCGGGCTCGGGCTGGAGGTGGTGGACCAGTGGACCGGTGACGTCCGCGCCCCGACGACGCTGTCGGGCGGCGAGACGTTCGTGGTGTCGCTCGCACTGGCGCTCGGGCTGGCCGACGTGGTGACCCACGAGGCCGGCGGCACCGAGATCGACACGCTGTTCGTCGACGAGGGCTTCGGCACGCTCGACGCCGACACCCTCGACGACGTCATGGACCGCCTCGACGGGCTGCGGGCCGGCGGCCGCACCGTCGGCGTGGTCAGCCACGTCAGCGAGCTCCGCAGCCGGATCCCGACGCAGGTGCTCGTCGACAAGGGCCGCTCCGGCTCCACGGTCACCGTCGCCACCCTCGTCGGCTGACCCCCGAGCCGCGGGACATTCACGCGCGACCCGCGGGATGTGCGCGCCCGACCCGCGAGATGATGACGCCATGCCCCCGCGGATGCTCGCCGTCGTCGACCTGGACGGCGTGGTCGCGGACGTCCGCCACCGGCTGCACCACCTGAGCGGAGGTCGCAAGGACTGGCCGGCGTTCTTCGCCGCGGCCGCCGACGACGGGCTGCTGGCCGAGGGCAGCGAGACCGTGCACCGCCTCGCCGAGGTGTACGACGTGGCGTACCTGTCCGGCCGCCCCGAACGGCTGCGCGCGGTCACGCAGCGGTGGCTCCACGAGCAGCAGCTGCCCGACGGACCGCTGCTGCTGCGCCCCGACGGGGACTACCGACCGTCGCGGGTCTACAAGGTCGAGGCCCTCCGCGGGCTCGCCGAGACCCGCACCGTGGTCGTGCTCGTCGACGACGACCAGCGGGTCCTCGACGCGGCGCGGGAGGCCGGGTTCGACGTGCTCCCGGCGAGGTGGATGGGCGAGCACAGCGTCCTCCGCGACGCCCAGGAGCGCGACGGCCGCACCTGAACGGCAGCCCGGACCCGCCGGTCCCCGGGGTCCCCGCGCGTCATAGCCTCGACACCATGACCACCCGGCACGCGATCGACGACTCGTTCACCGCCCTGCCCTACCGCAAGATGGCCGAGGCCGCGCTCACCCGGGCCCAGGACTTCCACGTCAGCCACGCGGACTTCCGGTTCGAGCGGATCCGCCACCAGGACGTCCGGGTCCGCGACGGGCGGCTGCAGGGCGCCAGCGACTCCGAGGACATCGGCTTCGCGGTGCGGGTGGTCCTCGACGGCGCGTGGGGCTTCGCCTCCGGCGTCGTGCTCGGCACCCAGTCCGCCATCGGCGGTCGCCGAGACGGCCGTCCGCACGGCGCAGGTGGCGGCGGCGATGACCACCCGCCCGGTGGAGCTCGCGCCCGAGCCGGCGTACGACGACGTCGAGTGGGTCTCGGCCTACGACATCGACCCGCTCAGCGTGCCGCTCGGCGACAAGGTCGAGCTGCTGGTGGGCCGGTCGGCCCGGCTGCTGCAGGCGGCCGGGGTCGAGCACAGCAGCGCCGGCGTCCGGCAGGTCGTGGAGAACAAGTTCTACACCGACCTCGCGGGCACGACCACCACGCAGCAGCGGGTGCGCGTCGACCCGGACCTGGAGGTCCACGGCACCAACCAGAGCACCGGCGTCTTCGACTCGATGCGCAGCATCGCCCCGCCGGTGGGACGCGGCTGGGAGTACCTCACCGACGGCTACGACTGGGACGCCACGGTCGCCGAGCTCCCCGACCTGCTCGCCGGCAAGCTCGCGGCGCCGTCGGTCGAGGCCGGCCGCTACGACCTGGTGATCCACCCGTCGAACCTCTGGCTCACGATCCACGAGTCCGTCGGCCACGCCACCGAGCTCGACCGCGCGCTCGGCTACGAGGCCAACTACGCCGGCACGTCGTTCGCCACCGTCGACCAGCTCGGCCGGCTGCAGTACGGCTCGCCCGGTCATGCACGTCACCGGCGACCGCACCGTGGCGCACGGCCTGTCCACCGTCGGGTACGACGACGAGGGCGTGCGCACCGGCGAGTGGGACATCGTCAAGGACGGCGTGCTCGTCGGCTACCAGCTCGACCGCTCGATGGCCGCGATGATGCCCGAGCTCAACGACGGCCGCTCCAACGGCTGCGCGTACGCCGACTCTCCCGGCCACATCCCCATCCAGCGGATGGCCAACGTCTCGCTGCAGCCGGCGACCGACGGTCCGAGCACCGAGGAGCTCATCGGCCAGGTGGAGCGCGGCATCTACGTCGTCGGCGACAAGTCGTGGTCGATCGACATGCAGCGCTACAACTTCCAGTTCACCGGCCAGCGGTTCTACCGGATCGAGAACGGAGCGCTCGACGGGCCAGCTGCGCGACGTCGCCTACCAGGCCACCACCACCGACTTCTGGAACAGCATGGCCGCGGTCGGCGGACCCGACACCTGGGAGCTCGGCGGCGCGATGAACTGCGGCAAGGCCCAGCCCGGCCAGGTGGCGGCCGTCTCGCACGGCTGCCCGACGGCGCTGTTCCGCGACGTGAACGTGCTGAACACCGCCGCCGAAGCCGGCCACTGACCCGTCGAGCGCACCGAGCGAAGGACGACCATGACTCCCGCCACCTCCCCTCAGGACCTCGTCGAGCACGCCCTCGGCGGCCTCCACCAGCGACGGCTGCGTGGTGATCGTCGAGGACTCGACCAGCGCGAACCTGCGCTGGGCGAACAACACCCTCACCACCAACGGCGTCATGCACGACGTCTCCGTGACGGTGGTGGCCTTCCACGGCACCGGGCAGGGTGCCGCGTCCGGCTCGGTGTCGGCGAGCGCGTCCACCGCCGACCAGGTCACGCCGCTGGTCGCCGCGGCCGACGCCGCCGCGCAGGCATCGTCACCGGCGGAGGACGCCGCCGAGCTGCTCACCGGCGAGGCCGACCCGGACTGGCACGAGCCCTCCGGTGACACCTCCATCGACGTGTACCGCGACTTCGCGCCGGCGCTCGGCGAGGCGTTCGGCCGTGCGTCGTCGGAGGGCCGGCTGCTCTACGGCTTCGTGGACCACGAGGTGACCACGACGTACCTCGGCAGCAGCACCGGGCTGCGGCTGCGGCACGTGCAGCCGACCGGCCACTACGGCTGCACCGCCAAGCCCGTCGACCTGTCGACCAGCGCCTGGGTCGGCGGCGCCACCCGCGACTTCACCGACGTCGACGTGCACGCCATGGACGCCGAGCTGAACCGCCGGCTCGGCTGGGCGGCACGGCGCGTCGACCTCGAGGCCGGTCGCTACGACACGATCCTGCCGCCGACGGCGGTCTCCGACCTGATGATCTACGCCTACTGGCGCTCCGCCGCGCGGGACGCCCACGACGGCCAGTCGGTGTTCTCCAAGCGCGGCGGCGGCACCCGGATCGGCGAGCGGCTCTCCGACAAGCCGCTGCAGGTCTACTCCGACCCGAGCCTACGAGAAGCTCCAGGCCCGGCCGTTCGTCGCGGTCGCCTCGAGCGACGAGATGGACAGCGTCTTCGACAACGGCATCCCTCTCTCGCGCACCGACTGGGTCCGCGACGGCACGCTGTCGGCGCTGCTGCAGACCCGGCACTCCGCCGGGCTGACCGGCCAGCCGCTGACGCCGTACGTCGACAACCTCGTCGTGCAGGTCGACGGCGCCACCGGCAGCACGCAGGACCTCGTCGCCGGCGTCGAGCGCGGGCTGTTGCTGACCTGCCTGTGGTACATCCGCGAGGTCGACCCGCAGAGCATGCTGCTCACCGGCATCACCCGCGACGGCGTCTACCTCGTCGAGGACGGCGAGGTCACCGGCGCGGTCAACAACTTCCGGTTCAACGAGAGCCCGATCGACCTGATGCGCCGGTTCAGCCACGCCTCCGGCACCGTGCCGAGCTTCTCGCGCGAGTGGGGCGACTACTTCCCGCGCACGGCGACCCCCGCGCTGCGGGTCCCCGACTTCAACATGTCCACCGTCTCCCAGGCCCAGTAGCCGCCGACCCGGCGTGAATGGCGGCCCAGAACCCGTCGACCCGGCGTGAATGGTTGGACCGTGCCAACCATTCACGCCGGGTCAGCGGGGTTGCGGCCGCAACTCGCGCCGGGTCAGCGGGTGGGGTGGCCGCCGGGGATCGGGGCGGCCGGGTCGTACGGCGTCCGGGTGTAGACGAACGTCGCGACCTCGATGTGCGACACCGCGCCGTCCTCGGTGCGGACCACGCGCAGCGTCTCGCCGGCGAGGTAGCCGCGGGTGCCGAGGTAGGTGTCGCCGTCGACGCGGCGGAAGGCCATCGCCCGACCGGGGCCGCCGACGGGCCCCAGCGCGAAGCCGTCGCCCTCGACGCGCAGCAGCGTCGGGGCCTGCCCCCAGTACCAGAGCCCGACGAGCCCGCGCAGGTCCTCGGCGACGTCGACGTTCGGCGCCCACTCGTCGGCCGGCGGCGGCTCGGCGTCGAGCACCGTGTGCACCGCGCGGCTGCTCAGGTCGTCGAGCCCGTAGCCGCCGTTGGTCAGCACCACCGCGCCGACCCGGCTGTCGGGGTCGACCTGGACGCCGCACGTGAAGCCCGGCATCGACCCGCCGTGCCCGACCAGCGACCGGCCGCGCCCGGTGAGCACCTGCACCCCCAGCCCGTACGTCGACCCCGCACGGTCCTCCGAGGACCCCGACTGGGGCGTGCGCATCTCGGCCAGCGACTCGGCGCTCAGCACCGAGCGCGCCGGGTCGACCAGCGCGGTCAGCCAGGTGGCCATGTCGCGGACCGTGCTCCACAGCTGGCCGGCGGGCGCCATGGCACCGGTGTCCGGCAGCGGCTCGACGGTCAGCTCGCCGGTGAGGTGGTGCACGGCGAAGCCCTCGGCGTACCGCCCCTCCCCCTGGTACGTCGTGCGCGCCAGTCCCAGCGGCGTCAGCACCTGCTCGCGCAGCGCGTCGAACCAGGAGGCACCGGTGACCGCCTCCACGACGATGCCCGAGCACGCCGTACCCGAGGTTGGAGTAGTGGAACCGGCTGCCGGTCTCGAAGACCCGCTCGGCGCCCTCGTGCGCGGCCGTCAGCGCCGCCGCGTCGACGCCAGGGCTGCGCTCCCACCACGACCCGAGCGGCTCGGCGGAGATGCCCGAGGCGTGGGCCAGCAGCGAGCGCAGCGTCGCGTCGGCGAACGGCCCCTGCGGCACGAACCGGCCCGCGGGGTCGGACAGCGACAGCTCGCCGCGCTCGCGCGCCAGCATCACCAGCGCCGCGGTCATCGTCTTGCTGACCGAGCCGATCTTGTACTGGGTGTCCGCGTCGGCCCGCTCGTCGCTGTCGAGGCGCACCGTGCGGCCGCGGGACCCGGTCCACACCAGCTCGCCGTCGCGGACCACGCCCGCCGACACCGACGGCAGCCGGCCACGCGACTGCACGGCGGCGAGGTCCACGTCGAGCCGGCGCGCGGTGCCGTCGAGCAGCGGCAGGCTCACTCGGCCGCCTCGAAGGCCTCCGGCGACGGGCACGAGCAGACCAGGTTGCGGTCGCCGTAGGCCTGGTCGATGCGCGCGACCGGCGGCCAGTACTTGTCCGCGTCCCAGCCGACCGGGAACGCCGCCAGCTCACGCGAGTAGTCGCGGTCCCACGCACCGGTGACGGCGTGCGAGGTGTGCGGCGCCCCGCGCAGCGGCGACGTCTCGGGCGTCCACTCCCCCGCCTCGACCCGGGCGATCTCCTCGCGGATCGCGACCATCGCGTCGCAGAACCGGTCGATCTCGGCGAGGTCCTCGGACTCGGTGGGCTCGACCATCAGCGTCCCCGCGACCGGGAAGCTCATCGTCGGCGAGTGGAAGCCGTAGTCGACCAGCCGCTTCGCCACGTCGTCGACGGTGACGCCGGTGCGCTTGGTGAGCTCGCGCAGGTCGAGGATGCACTCGTGCGCCACCAGGTCGCCATGTCCCTTGTACAGCACGGGGAAGTGGTCGCCGAGCCGCTTCGCGACGTAGTTGGCCGACAGCACCGCGACCGCCGTCGCGTCGGTCAGGCCCGCGGCACCCATCAGCCGGACGTAGGCCCACGAGATCGGCAGGATGCCCGCCGAGCCGTACGGCGCCGCGCTCACCGGGCCGATGCCCTCGCGTCGCGCCGGGTCGGGGTGACCCGGGTGCGAGGGCAGGTACGGCGCCAGGTGCGCGCGCACGCCCACCGGTCCGACGCCCGGACCGCCGCCGCCGTGCGGGATGCAGAACGTCTTGTGCAGGTTGAGGTGCGACACGTCGCCGCCGAACTCTCCCGGCTTCGCGAACCCGAGCAGCGCGTTGAGGTTGGCGCCGTCGACGTACACCTGGCCGCCGTGCTCGTGCACCATCGCGCACAGGTCGCCGATGCCGTCCTCGTAGGCGCCGTGCGTCGAGGGGTAGGTCACCATGATCGCGGCCAGGTCCTCGGAGTGCTTCTCGCACTGCGCGCGCAGGTCGTCCATGTCGACGCGGCCGTCGGTGGCCGCCTTCACGACGACGACCCGCATGCCGGCCATCACCGCGGACGCGGCGTTGGTGCCGTGCGCGGAGGCCGGGATCAGGCAGATGTCGCGGGCGGGCTCGCCCTGCGCCACGTGGTAGGCGCGGATCGCGAGCAGCCCGGCGAGCTCGCCCTGCGAGCCGGCGTTCGGCTGGATCGAGACCCGGTCGTATCCCGTCACCTCGGCCAGCCACGACTCGAGCTGCTCGATGAGGTCGGTGTAGCCGGTGGCGTCCTCGGCCGGCGCGAACGGGTGCAGGTCGGCGAAGCCCGGCAGGCTGATCGGCTCCATCTCGGTGGTCGCGTTGAGCTTCATCGTGCACGAGCCCAGCGGGATCATGCCGCGGTCGAGCGCGTAGTCGCGGGCCGAGAGCCGGCGCAGGTAGCGCAGCATCGAGGTCTCGGAGCGGTGGGTGTTGAACACCTCGTGGGTGAGGAACTCCGTCTCACGGCGCAGCCCCGCTGGCAGCTCGTCGCCCACCCGCGCGTCCACGTCGTCGAGGTCGACCTGGTCGGCTCCGAAAGCCGCCAGCACGGCCTCCAGGTGCTCGCGCGAGGTCGGTCTCGGAGGTGGAGACGCCGACGTGGTCGTCGTCCTTGTGCCGCAGGTGCACGCCGCGCTCGCGGGCTGCCGCCACGACTGAGGCCGCGCCGCCGGGCACCCGCACCGTCGACGGTGTCGAACCGCTGCTCGTGGAGCACGTCGGCGCCGGCCTCGCGCAGCGCGGCGGCCAGCACGGCGGCGTACCGGTGGGTGCGCAGCGCGATCGTCCGCAGCCCCTCGGGGCCGTGGTACACCGCGTACATCGACGCCACCACGGCCAGCAGCACCTGCGCGGTGCAGATGTTGGAGGTCGCCTTGTCGCGGCGGATGTGCTGCTCGCGGGTCTGCAGCGCGAGCCGGTACGCCGGCCGGCCCTCCGCGTCGACCGAGACGCCGACCAGCCGGCCGGGCAGGTGGCGCTCGAGGCCGGCGCGCACGGACATGAAGCCGGCGTGCGGACCGCCGTAGAACAGCGGGACGCCGAAGCGCTGCGAGGAGCCGACGACCACGTCGGCGCCCATCGCGCCCGGCGCCTCCAGCAACGTCAGCGCGAGCAGGTCGGCGGCGACGACCGCCATGCCGCCGCGCTCGTGGACCGCGTCGACGAGCGGCCGCGGGTCGAGGACCGCGCCGTCGGAGCCGGGGTACTGCACCAGCACGCCGCACGGCGCCTCGACGTCGTCGGGCAGCCCGTCGGTGAGGTCGGCGACCACGACCTCGATGCCCATCGCGCGGGCCCGCGTCTCGACCACCGCGATCGTCTGCGGCAGCGCGTTGGCGTCGACCACGAACGGGCCGACCGCCTTCTTGTTCGCGCGGCGCACCAGCGTCATCGCCTCGGCGGCGGCGGTGCTCTCGTCGAGCAGCGACGCGTTCGCCGTCGGCAGCCCGGTGAGGTCGCCGACCATGGTCTGGAAGTTCAGCAGCGCCTCGAGCCGGCCCTGGCTGATCTCCGGCTGGTACGGCGTGTAGGCGGTGTACCAGCTGGGGTCCTCCAGCACGTTCCGTCGTACGACGGCCGGGGTCAGCGTGCCGTGGTAGCCCAGGCCGATCATCGGCTCACGGGGCGCGTTGCGGCCGGCCAGCGCCCGCAGCTCGACCGTGGCCTGCTGCTCGGTGGCGGCCGTCGGCAGGTCGAGCTCGTCGGCGGAGCGGATGCCGCCGGGGACCGCGGCGGCCATCAGCGCGTCGAGCGAGTCGAAGCCGAGGGCCGCGAGCATCGCGGACCGGTCGTGCTGACCGGGACCGATGTGCCGGTCGGCGAACGCGCTGGCGGTGTCGAGCTCGGACAGGGTGGGATGGTCGGACACAGAGGCTCCTGGTGGACTCCACGGACAGGTCGCCTCCCCCTCTGTCAGCGACCGCCCCCGTCGTCGGGGGGCCGTCCTCCAGAGTTGCCTCGTCCACGCGGTCCTGGCGCCTGAGAGGTTCCGGGGAGGATTTGCCCCTTCGGCGCTCCGACCTGCAGCGGGTGTCGAAGACTCTCCCGCGCGGCGTCAGCAGCGAGCCCCAGTCTACCCAACGGCTGCACGGATCGGTCGAGGCGCGTCATCCTGCGTCCCGGACATGGCCGAGGCGCGTGGTTCTGCGTGCACGATGCACACAGAACCACGCGCCTCGACAGGGTCCAGCAGTCAGAACGACGCGCCTCGGCGGAGGCGGGGAGAGGGGTCAGCCGGCGGAGCGGGCCCGGCGACGGGCGGCGAGCTCGTCGGCGGCGTGGTCGGAGGAGTCCTCGGCGGCGCGCTCGCTGGGCAGCTCGGCCAGCGACCCCTCGATCTCGCGCCAGACACCGCCGATGGCGATGCCGAAGACGCCCTGGCCGCCCTGCAGCAGGTCGATGACCTCGTCGTTGCTGGTGCACTCGTAGACGCTGGCGCCGTCGCTCATCAGCGTGACGCGGGTCAGGTCGTCGGTGCCGCGCTGCCGCAGGTGCTGCACGGCGACCCGGATCTGCTGCAGCGAGATGCCGGCGTCGAGCAGCCGCTTGATGACCTTGAGCAGCAGGATGTCGCGGAAGGAGTAGAGCCGCTGGGTGCCGGAGCCGGTGGCGCCGCGGACGGTCGGCTCGACCAGCCCGGTGCGGGCCCAGTAGTCCAGCTGGCGGTAGGTGATCCCGGCGGCGTTGCACGCGGTCGGGCCGCGGTAGCCCGCGTCGCTCGGCAGCGGGGAGACGTCGTCGTCGAACAGCAGCCCCTGCTCGCCCGCCGTCTCGGCGGCGCGCTCGGCCTCGAGGGCCGCCTTCGCGTCGAGTGCGTCCTGCGCTGCCTTGTCGTTGTTGCCGCTCACCGTTGACCTCGTCTCGTCAGCTTCGCTCTGCCTGTCGCTCCCTGGGGGAAGCCGTCGGTTCTCGAGAGGTGAGCCCTGGGACCCGGAGAACAACGGTGGAGTTACAGCGAAGACACTCCCCAAGGTAAGGGTCGCGCGAGGGGCGGTCAACGAGACACGCAGGTCGCGGTCCGGTGTCTTAACCCTCGACTAGAGGTTGAGGGTTGAGCGCAGCCATGCGCTCAGGTGGCCTCGAAGTCCTCGGGCGAGACGTGGTCGAGGAACTCGCGGAACTTCTCGACCTCGTCCTCCTGCTCGTCGGGCACCTCGAGCCCGGCCTCGTCGAGGACGTCCTCGGCGCACACGATCTTGCTGCCGGTGCGCAGCGCCAGCGCGATGGAGTCCGAGGGCCGCGCGCTCACCTCGACGCCGGACTCGAAGACCAGCACGGCGTAGAAGATGCCGTCCTTCATCTCGGTGATCCGCACCTCGGTGAGGTCGTTGCCGGTGGCGTTGAGCAGGTCCTTGATGAGGTCGTGGGTCAGCGGCCGCGGCGGCACCACGCCCTGCTGGGCGAACGCGATCGCGGTGGCCTCGACCGCCCCGATCCAGATCGGCAGGTAGCGGTCGCCTGCCACCTCACGGAGCAGCACGATGGGGTTGTTGGAGGGCATCTCCACCCGGACACCGATCACGTCGACTTCGCGCACAGGCTCACCCTACTCCCGGACCGAAGGCATCTCGGAGCCCCTCGCGGGCCATCTCGACACCCCTCGATCGGGCCCCCGCAGGGGCGCCGGCAGGACTGCGGTCAGGACCGGATCAGGATCGCGATCAGGACCGCAGGGCGGCCTTCACCAGCGTCGCGTGCAGCCGCACGGAGAGCGCCGCCATCTGCGAGATCGCCTCCTCGGCCCGGGCGGACGCCGCGGCGTCGCGGCCGCGCCGCATCGTGGAGACCACCTGCTCCACGAGCCCGATCTCGCGGTCCGCGGCGGTCTTGAACGCCCGCAGGTGCCGCGGCTCGAGACCGAACGCCGCGAGCTCCCCCGCGGTCTTCGCGATCACCAGCGCGTCCCCGTCGTACGGCGCCCCGCGGTGCGCCGAGCCGGTGCGCGGCCGGACCAGGCCGTAGGTCTCCAGCTGCTCGAGCAGCGAGTCCTCGATCTGCGCGGTGGTCAGCAGCTCGTTGCGCGAGAGCCGCAGCCCGTCGACGTCGGCGGCGAACGACTCCGGCGCCGGGTAGCCGTCGCCGTCGAGCACCACCCGGGGCACCTGCGGGCCCGCGGCGCCGTTCAGCGCCGGCGGCTCGAGGCCGCGGTCGATGGCGTCGAGGTGCTCGCGGATCACCTTCAGCGGCAGGTAGTGCTCCCGCTGGCAGGTCAGCACGTAGCGCAGCCGCTCCACGTCCTGGTGGGAGAACTTGCGGTAGCCCGACGGCGTCCGCTCCGGCTCGATGAGCCCCTCGGCCTCCAGGAACCGGATCTTGGAGATGTTGAGGCCGGGGAAGTCTCCGCGCAGCTGCTCGAGCACCTCCCCGATGCTGAGCCGCGCCCGCGACGAGGCGGACTGTCGCAACGCTAGCGACCCGCCCCGGCGTGGCTGGCGAAGTAGACCAGGCGGTACTTCCCGATCTGGACCTCGTCACCCCCCTGCAGCGCGACCTCGTCGATGCGGTCGCGGTTGACGTAGGTGCCGTTGAGGCTGCCGACGTCGGCGACGGTGTAGCCCTCCGGCGTACGGCGGAACTCGGCGTGCCGTCGCGACACCGTCACGTCGTCGAGGAAGATCTCGCTGTCCGGGTGGCGTCCCGCGGAGACCACCTCGGTGTCGAGCAGGAACCGGCTGCCGGCGCTCGGCCCGCGCTGCACGACGAGCAGCGCGCTGCCGGGCGGCAGGGCGTCGACGGCGGCGGCGTCGGAGTCGTTGAGCGAGCGCTCCTCGCGGGCCTCGGCCTCCTTGCCGGGGGCGCCGAAGGTGATCGTCGCGGTGGTCTCGCTGGGGTGCTCCCCGCTGCCCGCGGGCTGTCCGGGCTGGCCGGGCGCCGCGGCCGCCTCGAGACGGCTCCCGCACTGGGAGCAGAAACGCGACCCCTCGGGGTTCTGGTGTCCGCACTGCGTGCAGAACGGCATGCTGGCTCCCTCGACTCGATCCGCAGAACCCTCAACCGTCAGTCGAGGTTCATGGTTTGCAGGGCTAGAACTTATCAGTGAACCGGCCCGGATCAAGCCGCCTCGGGAAGGCTCAGGACTCGACGCTGGCCTGGTAGGCGGCGGCGTCCATCAGGGCGTCCACGGCCGAGGCGTCGGCGGGCGTCAGCTCGAAGAGCCAGCCCTCGCCGTAGGGGTCGGAGTTGACCAGCTCGGGGGTGCCGTCGAGCGCCTCGTTGACCGCGGTGACGGTGCCGCTCAGCGGGGCGTAGCACGTCGCTGACCGACTTCGTCGACTCGAGCTCGCCGATCGCGGAGCCGGTCGTCGAGGTCGGCGCCCACCTCGGGGAGCGACACGTAGACGATGTCGCCGAGCGCCTCCTGGGCGTAGTCGGTGATCCCGACCCGCACCGAGGCGCCGGCCTCGGCCGGCCCGCGGACCCACTCGTGCTCGCTGGTGTACTTCAGGTCGTCGGGGAACACGGCGCTCCTAGGTCGGCTGGCTGGGCTGGCTGGCTGGCTGACGGCTGGCGGGCCGGCTGCCCGGCCCCGAGCAGGCTATCCGGTGCCGTCGGGCTCGGCGTACTGCGGCTTCTCGGCCTTGCGCACCGCGGTGACGTCGACCTTGTCGAGCTCCCGGACGTCGACGGTGCCGCCCACGCCCTTGACCTCGGAGATGAAGCCCCCGGTGAAGTCGAGCGCGGTCGCGAGCGTGTGCGGGTCGCCGATCGCGTCGATGGTGTACGGCGCCTTCAGCTGCTGGCCGTCGACCAGCAGGCCGCCGCTGCCGTCCTCGAGGGAGGTCTGCGCGACCACCCGCACCTTGTCGTTGATCTCGATCACCTCGGCGCCCGCGTCGCGCAGCTCCTGCAGGCCGTTGATCATCTGGTTGGTGCCGACCCCCGAGCCGGTCGACGGGTCGGTGACGGTGGCCCGGATGCCGGGTCCGGTCGGCGGGGAGGGTGCCGGCGAGGATGCCGAGCGTGTCGGCCTGCTGCCGGGCCCGGGTCAGCGCCGTGCGCCGGGCCTCGGTGTCGTTGCCGAGCGACTGCCGGGTCGCCTCGAGCTTGGCGATCTCGCTCTCCGCGCGCTGCGAGGCGAGCGACAGGTTGTTGATGTACTGGATCAGGTCGCCCTGCCGCGCGCCGACGTAGTTGTCGTCGCGGCCGTTGGAGCGGACCTGCGTCACGGCCGCGAAGCCGAGCACGAGCAGCAGCAGCGCGGCGACGGCCTGGGCGCGGGACCCGGGGCGGCGCAGCGCCGCCACCAGCCGGTCCCGGCCGTCGCGCGGTGCGGCCGGCCGGTCCTGGGCGGGTGGCTCCTCGGCAGGCTGGTCCGCCTGGGGGCCGGGGTGCTCGTCGGGCTCGGTCATCTCGGGGCTCACGCGTGGAAGATGTGCCGGCGGATCGCCGCCACGTTGGAGAAGATCCGGATCCCCAGCACCACGATCACCCCGGTGGACAGCTGCCCGCCGACGCCGAGCTTGTCGCCGAGGTAGACGATCATCGCCGCGATCAGCACGTTCGAGACGAACGAGACCACGAACACCTTGTCGTCGAAGATGCCGTCGAGGAACGCCCGCAGCGCGCCGAAGACGGCGTCGAGGGCGGCGACCACGGCGATCGGCAGGTAGGGGTCGAGCCACACCGGGACGGTGGGCTGCAGGATCAGGCCGAGCAGCACGCCGAGCAGCAGCCCGAGGGCGGCGATCACTGGTCGCCCCCCGTGGCGGTGCCGGCCGAGCTGTCGGCCGAGCTGTCGGCGGGACGGTCCTGCCGGGCGACGCGCAGCGTCACGCGTTTCGCGGCGGGGAGCAACATGGAGTCCTTGGTGTCGACGGCGAACTGCAGGCCAAAGGTGGATTGTAGGGTCACCCAGGCCTGTCCCCCGGCAGTGTCGAGCAGCGCCGCGCCCATCGTCTTCGGGTTGCCGATCGCCGAGATGGTGTACGGCGCCCGCAGCGACGTGTAGTTGACCGTCACGCGAGCCGGCGGCGTCGCGGATCGCGGTCAGGCTGGTGAGCCGCTGGCCGTTGATGGCGATCCCCTCGGCGCCGACCTGCCACAGCCCGTTGACGAGCTTCTGCAGGTCGGGCGCCTGCACCTGCTGCTTGAAGTCGGTGGCGCCCGGCGCGTCGTCGACGGTCACCTGGATGCCGGGGCCGCGGGTGGCGGTGCTCGCCCGAGTCGACGCCGAGCCGGGTCAGCTGCCGCTCGACCTGCCGGCCCTGGCTGGTGGCGGCGAGGTCGCGCGAGCGCAGCGTGGCGACCTGGCGCTCGCAGCGCGCGCAGGCTCGAGCGGCGGGCCGGCCAGCTGGGCCTTGCCGTCGTTCGCCTGCTTGATCAGCGACGAGCGCGAGCTGGCCGACTCGTCCGCCGTCCGCGCCGTCTGCACGCCGGCGGTGGCGACCAGCACGCCGAAGACCGCGAGCACGACGAGCGCCACCCGACCCGGGCGGCCCGGACGTCCGCCGGGGTCCTGCTCCGCGCGCCGCTCGGCCGCCGCGGCGTAGTCCGCGTCGAGCGAGGTCGCGGTGACGTGGTCGAGCAGTCCCATCGTCGCCTGCGGCGGTGGCTGAGGGCTGCGGGCGCCGTCGCTGCGGCGGCTGCTCAGCCGCCATCGAGCGCCGGTGCCCTGCGGTCGTGGTCGGCGAGCAGCTTGCGCACCTGCCAGGCGTAGAGCAGCCCGGCCCACCAGTAGAGGCCGGTCCCCCAGATCGCGAACGCCCACCCGAACACCTTCGCCAGCAGGGGCAGCGTGCCGGAGGCGTCGCCGAGCAGCAGCAGCGGGAACGCGTAGAGCAGGTTCGCGGTGGCGGCCTTGCCGAGGAAGTGGACCGGCAGCGAGCTGTAGCCGCGGGTGCGCAGGAACGGCACCAGGCACCACAGGAACGCGTCGCGCGCGGGCAGCAGCAGCGCCAGCCACCACGGGATGATGCCGCGGGCGGCGAGCCCGATCACCGTCGAGAGGATGTAGAGCCGGTCCGCGACCGGGTCGAGGATCTCGCCGACCTTGGAGGTCTGGTTGAGCCGCGGGCGAGGTAGCCGTCGGCGTAGTCGCTGACGCCGGAGACGAAGAGCACCGCGAGCGCCCAGCCGTCGGCCTCGGGGACGAGCACGAGCCAGAGGAAGAGCGGGACACCGGCGAGCCGGATGATCGAGATGACGTTGGGGATCGTCAGGACCTGGTGGCCGACCGCCACCGTGTCGTCCTGCTTCTCCACCGGGATTCCTTGCCACCGAGCGCCACTGGTCGTTGGTTACCTTAGCCCGTCACCGGGGAGGTCTCGCGGCGGCTCGGCGGTGCCGGGACCCGGCTCCGGCACGGTGCGTGCCGGGCTCGGGGGCCGGTCGGGCGACGCGTCAGGAGCGGCTGATGGAGCGTCCGCAGCGCGGGCAGTGGGCCCGGGCGCAGAGGTCCAGCTGCTGGCCGCAGCGGCAGTCGGTGGTGCGGCTGCAGCTGCGCGCGGACCAGGCTGGTCAGGCGGGTCGTGGTCTGGTTCTCGGTGCGGGTCACGCTGTTCATCTCCCCAGTGGTTCTTCGTCGTCACAAGGAAACCGACGAAACCGGCCACCATGACGCAGAAACACCGGCAATAGTCCGAACGGACTAGACGAATTGGCCCGAGTGGTCGCCGGGCCGCTCACCTGCCGGTGTGCGGCGCTTCCACCTGGGCGGACGCACGTGGCCCGAACCCTGCCCCGGACGGACCGGTGCGGACGCACTACCCTCGATCCGGAGTCCCGGTCGGTGAAGGAGTGCGCAGATGGTGGTGTCGGGTCGCAGCTCGGCCGTCGCCCCCGACCCGACGAACCCGGTCTCCGGGGACCGCGCCGGGCGGGACGCGCCGGGCCCCTCGGACCTGTGGTGGTACGTCGGCGGGGTCGTCGTCGGCGCCGGGCTGCTGCTGGCCACCGCGCTGCGGCAGCCGTTCAGCTACGACGAGCTCAGCCAGATCAACCCCTACGGCAGCGACGACATCTCGACGATCATCGACGGCACCCGGCAGCCCCCGCTCGACGCGCTGCTCGGCGGGCTGTTCCGGCACCTGCTCGGCCAGGGCCAGCTGCAGCAGCGGCTGGTGCCGCTGCTCTCCGGCATCGGGATCCTGGTGGTCGCCAGCCTGCTGCTGCGCCGGCTGGGCCTGGGCCGCGCCGGCGCCTGGGCGGTCTGGGTGCTCGCGACCGCGCCGATCGCGGTGCGCTACGGCGCCTACACGCGCCCCTACGCGCTGCCGATGTTCGAGATGCTGCTGTTCGCCTACGCCACCCACCGCTGGCTCGACGGGCGGCAGCGACGCTGGCTCGTGACGCTGGTGCTGACGGCGGTCGCGCTGCCGTTCACCCGGGTCCCCGAGCCGTGCGTGTTCCTCGGCGTCACCGCCGTGGCGCTGGCCTGGGCGTCCTGGCGCGGCCGGCTGCGCTGGGCCGAGACCTGGTGGGTGATCGCGACCAGCCTCGGTGCGCTGTTCCTGGTCGGGGTCCCGATGTTCCTGCTGCTGGGCTCGGAGACCCAGGGGTCGTTCTTCGACCCGAGCCCGGGCGGCATCATGGGCCGCGCCGGGCGCGGCCTGCACGAGATCGCCACCGCGGTCGTGCCGCTGCTCGGGTCGTCGTTCCCGTGGTGGCCGCTGTCGCTGGCCGTGCTGGTGGTGGCCGTCGGTGTCGGGGCCTCCCGCCGACAGCTGCTCTCGTGGCCGTTCTTCTGGTCGCTGCTGGCGGCGCCGGTGGCGTTCGTGCTGGCCTACCACCTGCTCAACCCGTTCAGCTTCTACGCGCTCCCCTACCGCTCCCGCGCGGCGTACTTCTTCCTGCCGGCGTACGTCCTGCTGACGGCGTCGGTCGCCTGGCTGGTCGGCCGGCGACGCGGGCTGGCCCTGCCGTGGCGGGTCGTGCTGTCCGTGCTGCTCGGTGCCGCGCTGGTCTCCCAGCTGCCCGCCACCGTCCGGGTGGTGCGCGACGACGCCGCCCCCGACTTCGGCAAGGCCTCGCAGCTGCTCCGCGAGACAGGTGCCCGACGACGCGATCGTGCTCTACGACCGGCCGGCGCCGGCGGGCCAGTCACGTCAGCCGTTCCAGGGGACCCCGCGCTACATGGGCAGCACGCCGTACACCACGACGCTGGCCGCGGTCGCGAAGGAGACCAGCGAGCTGCCCCAGAGCGGTCCGGTCTACGTGCTCGTCAACGGCCAGTGCGCGCGGCCCGGCCGGTGCCACCTCTCCCGCCGGCCGTGGGTCCACCACGTGCCGGGCTGGAAGGTGGTGGCCACCCAGGAGCGGTTCTCCCTCTACGCGCCCACCGGCCAGCAGTCCGGGGTCCGGGGCGTCACCCAGGCGATGCGGAGCTTCGGCGAGACGCTCGGCCCCGAGCTCGGGTACGTCGAGACGCTCACCCTCGCGGTGCTCCAGCAGCGCGCCGGCCACCCGGAGCAGGCGCGCGAGACCGTCCGCCGGCTGCGCGCCTCCGTCTCCCCCACCATCAACCGGCGCATCGACGACTTCGTGGAGCTGAAGAACTTCCCGGTCCCCGACTGACCCCGGAACTGACCCCGGGTGGCGCCTCGGCTCAGCCCGCGACGGTGAGCGCGATCAGCCACACGTTGAGGGCGGTGATGACGGAGGCGACCGCCGACGCCACGAGGGTGGTCAGCCGCCGGTTCACCAGCACCCCCATGACGTCCCGACGGCGGGTGAGCAGCACCAGCGGCACCAGCGCGAACGGGATGCCGAAGGACAGCATCACCTGGGAGGTCACCAGCGCGGTCGTGGGGTCGACGCCGGCCGCGATGATCACCAGCGCGGGCGTCAGCGTCACCAGCCGGCGCACCAGCAGCGGGATCCGCTTGCGGATGAAGCCCTGCATCACGACCTGGCCCGACAGCGTGCCCACGCCCGACGCGGCGAAGCCGGAGGCCAGCAGGGCGAGCGCGAACAGCAGCGCCGCGGTGGGGCCGAGCACCTGGTCGATGCCGGCGTGCGCGGCCTCGATGGTCTCGACGGGCCGCACCAACGGCGCGAGCACCTGCGCGGCGAGCACCAGCATGGCGAGGTTCACGATGCCCGCCAGCGTCATCGCGACCACCACGTCGACGCGCTGGCTGCGCAGCAGCGCCAGCCGCTGCTCCGGCGTGCGACGTGCGTAGCGGCCCTGCGTCAGCGCGCCGTGCAGGTAGATCACGTGCGGCATGATCGTCGCGCCGAGCATCCCGGTGGCGAGCAGCACGGTGTCCGCACCCTCGAAGCGCGGCACCAGCCCCGCCACCGCCGCCTGCGTGTCGACGCCGCTCTGCAGCAGGCTGTAGAGGAAGCCCACCAGGACGACGGCCATCATGCCGGTGATCGTCACCTCGAAGGGCCGCGCGCCGCGGCGCTGCACGCCCAGCAGGCCGAACGCCACCACCGCGGTGATGACGCCACCGGTCAGCAGCGGCAGGCCGAACAGCAGCTGCAGCGCGATGGCACCGCCGAGCACCTCGGCGAGGTCGGTGGCGATCGCCACCAGCTCGGCCTGCACCCACAGCCCGCGCGACACCGGCACCGGGAAGTGCATCCGGCACAGCTCCGCGAGGTTGTGGCCGGTGGCGATGCCGGCCTTGGCGGAGAGGTACTGGATCAGCATCGCCATCAGGTTGCCGACCACGACCACCCACACCAGCAGGTAGCCGAAGTTCGAGCCGGCGGTGATGTTGGTGGCGAAGTTGCCCGGGTCGATGTAGGCGATCGCCGCCACGAAGGCCGGGCCGAGCAGCGGCAGCGGCCCGCGCACGAACGCGACCGCGCGGAGGCCGGTCCGCTGCTGGTGCATCAGGACCCGTCGGTGACCACGTCGATCTTGTCCAGCGCGTCGAGGTCGGCCCGTGGGACGTTCCGCACCTCCTCGAACACCACGGCCTGCTGCTCCTCGATCCGGGAGTTCACGACCTCGCTCAGCGCGAACGCGATCGCACCGGTCTGGCGGACCGTGAGGTCGTTGACCTGGGGCCGGCGCACCGACGTGATCGCGACGCCGCTGGCGCTGCCGTCCTCCTCCTGCACCACGCCGACGGTGAACTCCTCACGCGGGTTGGTGCTCGCGGCGGCGTACACACCGCGCAGCCGGACCAGCGCCTTGTGCCAGGCGAGCAGGTCGGCCTCGGGCTGGGCGGCGGCCACGTCGGCCTCGGTGAGCGCGGCGCCCGACGCCCGCGGCGCGAAGCACCGGGTGTAGGAGAGCAGCACCGTCGTCCAGGCCGCCTCGACCACCGGGTTGCCCTCGGCGTGGGGCGCGGCCAGCTCGGTCACCAGCCGCTCGCAGCAGCCCAGCACCGTCTGGAGGTCGTCGAAGACACCGAGCAGGTCCGTCAGCCTCGCCGCCGCCGGCGAGTCGAGCCGTCGTACGACGGCGGCGGTGCCGGTGCCTCCCGAGGTCATCGGCGGCTCACCCCACCGACGGGCCGAGGCCCAGCGACTGCGGGGTGCTGGAGTCCGGCGACGGCTGGTGCAGCCCCTCGTCGAGCGGGCCGAACTCGGTCATCAGCGACCGGCTGCCGCCCCAGGGGGTCTGCTCCTCGGCGATGAGCGTGTTGGTGGTGAGCAGCAGCCCGGCCACCGACGCACCGTTCTGCAGCGCCGAGCGGCACACCCGGAGCGGGTCCAGGATGCCCATCTCGATCATGTTGCCGTAGCGGCCGCGCAGGGCGTCGAACCCCTCGTCGACGTCCAGCTTGGCGACCTTCTCCACGACCTCCTGCGCCGGGGTAGCCCGCGTTGCTGGCGATGAGGTACGCCGGCTCGACCAGCGCCCGGCGCACCATCTCCACGCCCATCGCGTAGTCCTCCTCGACGTCGAGCTCGTCGAGCACGGGCGCGGCGTGCATCAGGGCCGCTCCCCCGCCGGCGACGATGCCCTCGGCCATCGCGGCCCGCGTCGCGGACAGCGCGTCCTCCACGCGGTGCTGGAGCTCGGCCAGCTCGGCGTTGGTGGGCGCCCCGACGCGGATCACGGCGACCTTGCCGGACAGCGACCCGATGCGCTCGCTGAGCACCTCCTCGTCGATGCCGAAGGTCGCGCGCTCCTGCTCCGCCCGCAGCTGCGTCACCCGGAACTCCACCTGCGCCGGGTCGCCGCTGCCGCCGATGATCGTGGTGGCGTCGGCGGTCACCCGGACCTGCCGGGCCCGGCCGAGCTGCTCGACGGTCATCGTCTCGAGGCTGAACGCCGAGTGCTTGCTGAACACCTGGCCGCCGGTGATGGTGGCGATGTCCTCGAGCTTGCGCAGCCGCCGGTCCCCGAAGCCGGGCGCCTTGGTGGCCACGCACTTGAACGCGCCGTTGACGTGGTTGTGCACCAGCATGCTCAGCGCCGAGCCCTCGACGTTCTCGGCGATGATCACCAGCGGCCGCGGGTTGCGCATCACCTTGTCCAGCAGCGGCATCAGCTGCTGCACCTTGGTGATCTTCTCGCTGCACAGCAGGATGTACGGGTCGTCGAGGATGGCCTCGAGGCTCGCCGGGTGGGTCACGAGGTACGGCGAGAGGTAGCCGTTGTCGTACTCGAAGCCCTCGACGAAGTCGACGCTCATGCCGTGCGTGGCCGACTCCTCGACGGTGACGATGCCGGCGTCGCCGACGGTGTGCAGCGCCGTCGCGAGCACCTCGCCGACCACGTCGTCGTTGTTGGCCGAGATCGACGCGACCCGGGCGTAGTCCTCCTTGGTGACGACGGGGTGCGCGACCTTGCGGAGCTGCTCGACCAGCGTGGCGACGGCGAGGTCCACGCCGCGCTTCACGAGCACCGGGTTGCCGCCCTTCGAGATGGCGCGCATCCCCTCGTGGACGATCGCCTGCGCGATCACGGTCGCCGTGGTGGTGCCGTCGCCGACGATGTCGTTGGTCTTGATCGCGGCTTCCTTGACCAGCTGGGCGCCCATGTTCTCGAACGGGTCGCTGAGGTGGATCTCGCGCGCGATCGTGACACCGTCGTTGGTCACCACCGGCGACCCGGTGATCTTCTCCAGGATCACGTTGCGGCCCTTGGGCCCCAGCGTCGACTTCACCGCCTCGGCCAGCTGGTCGACACCGGACAGCAGCTGCCCGCGGGCCTCCTCGCCGAATCGCAGTTCCTTCGCCATGTCGTCTCCTCCTGGGTGCCGGGTGGGTGGATCTCGGATGCTGTCTCCGTCGCCGCTGGGAGCCGGGCTAGGGGACGAGGATCGCCCGACCCCGGACCAGGCCGGAGTCGAGGTCGTGCAGGGCCTGCGGGGCCTCGTCGAGCGGGTAGGCCTTGGTGTGGAGCGTGACCTTGCCGGTCTGCGCGAGGACCATCAGCTCGGCCAGCTCGTTGTAGGTGCCGACGATGTTGCCGACGATGTTCCGCTCGGTCGAGATGATGTCGAGCGTGGGGACGGTCAGCGTGCCGCCGTACCCGATGACGTAGTAGGAGCCGCCCGCGCGGGTCATCTCGAAGCCCTCGTTCTCGGCACCCTCCTCGGCGACGAAGTCGAGCACCACGTCGGCGCCCTCGCCGTTCGTGTGCTCCTTCACGGTGTCCACCTGGGAGCCGTCGGCCACCACCGTGTGGTGCGCGCCGAGCTCGGCGGCCAGCTTGAGCGCGTCCGGGTTGCGGTCGACCACGATGATGTTCGTGGCGGTGAGCGCACTGAGGCACTGGATGCCGATGTGGCCCAGGCCGCCGGCGCCGATGACGACGCAGGTGGTGCCCGGGTAGAGCAGCGGCAGCGACTTGCGCACCGCGTGGTAGGCCGTGATGCCGGCGTCGGCCAGTGCCGCGACGTCCTGCGGCCGGGTCTCCGGGTCGAGCTTCACGCAGGCCCGCGCCGAGGTGAGGAGGTACTCCGCCATCCCGCCGTCCGTGCCGTCGAGGCCGGGGAAGACGCTCTCGGTGCAGTGCATGTCCTGCCCGGCCCGGCACGCGCGGCACAGCCCGCACGTCGGCGTCGGGTGCAGGATGACGGTGTCCCCCACCGCGACGTTGGTGACGGCCGAGCCGACCTCGTGCACCCAGCCGGCGTTCTCGTGGCCGATCGTGTACGGCAGCGTCGGGTTCATCGCCGCGTCCCACTGGCCGAGGATGATGTGCAGGTCGGTGCGGCACACCCCGGCGCCGCCGACCTTCACCACGACGTCGAGCGGCCCCGTCGCCTTCGGCTCGGGGACCTCCTCGACGACGGGCTGCTCGTTGTACGCGTGCAACCGGACAGCCTTCATCGCACTTCCTCCACTTCGCCCTGGCCGCGGGTGTCGTAGCGGTGCTGCAGCATGCCGCGGCACACGCTGCTGTTCGCCTCGGTGTTCACGTTGGTCAGCCGGGCCCGGCGCAGGTGCAGCGGGAGCGCCTCCACCCCCACGGCGCCGCCGGTGGTCAGGTCGACCAGCAGCGGTGCGTCGTCGCCGGCCGGCAGGCCCAGCTCGGCCCGTCGCTCCCGGAGCCGCTCGCGGTCCGGGGTCGGGCGGTGCGTCGCCGAGCGTCATCGCCGCCAGCCGGTCCGGCGTCGCGCCCGCGGCCACCAGCGGCCGGCACACGCGGTCGGTGCCGGCCAGCACCGCCTTGCGCACGAAGTCGCGTCGCAGCGAGTCGAGCTCGCCGGCGGCCTCGCCCTCGAACGACGCCTCGAACCCGGCCCGCGCCGCCACGCCGTGGTTGATCGCGTCGGACGCGAAGTGGTCGTCCAGCACCACGTCGGCCCGCTCGACCCCGGGGACGGCCGACACCGCGTCGTAGGCGTCGGCCACCATCAGGAAGGCGAAGTTCGGCGCACAGAAGTACGTCGGCAGCCGCAGCCTGACCTGCACGTCCGTGCCGCCCTCGGACACGGTGCACGACGACACGAACCCCAGGGCCGTCACCGGCTCGTCGAGCTCGGGGTCGCGCACCGCGTCCAGCGCGGCGAGCACCTCCGCCTGGTCGGTCATTCCACGAGCACCGCGTCTTCCTTCGTGGCGGGCTCGCCCGCGTCGACCGGGAGCCGGAGCTCCTCGGGGACCTCGATGCCGTAGAGCTTCGCGGCGTTGAGCCCGAGGATCTTCTTCTTGGTCTCGACCGTGACCCGCGGGTAGTCGGAGAACTCGTCGCTGGGGTAGTCCCAGTCCACGAACCCCTCGACCTGCCACTTCGGCTCCCAGATGCCGTAGTCGCTGCCGAAGGTCATCTTGTCCTCGCCGACCCAGAACAGCAGCTCGCCCATCACCTTCGCGAAGAACTTCGGCCGGGCGTGCATCAGGCCGCCGATGACCACCGACAGGCCGGCGTACACGTTGGGCTCCTGCGTCGCCATGAAGCAGAAGTCCTCGATGCGCGGCAGCCCGACGTGCTCCACGATGAAGTTCAGGTCCGGGAAGTCCGTCGCCGCGTGGTCCACGTCGGAGACGTCGAACGCGTCCTTGTCCAGCGGCCAGATCGTCGGCCCCTTGTGGACGTGGATGTTCTTGATCCCGAGCTCCTGGGCCCTCTCGAGGAAGCGGTACGACGCCGCGTCGGAGAGCTTGTAGCCGCGCGAGCCGTTGTTCCACTCGGCGGTGTAGAGCTTGACGCCCGTCGACCCCCACCGCTCGACGTTGTCCGCGAACTCCTTCAGGCCCGGCGTCCGAGTCACGCGGGTCGAACCGGGTGTTCACGATGAACTTGCCGGGGTGCTTCTCCGACAGCGCACCGTTGCGCTCGGTGGTGTTGAACCCCTCGGTGTACCACTCCTTGAGGTACGTCGGCTGGAACACCGCCACGTCGACGTACCCGTCCTCGAACACGTCCTTCATGAGGTCGTCCTCGGAGTACTTCTGGAAGTGCTCGAGCGACCAGTGGGTCTCGGGCGGCCCGAGGCTCTGGTAGGCGTGGAAGCACTCGATCCAGCCCTTGGCGTACTGCTCCTGGCCCTTCACCCAGTTCGGCGGGCTGGCGTCCCAGAAGTGCATGTGGCTGTCCACGACGAAGTACTTGTTGCCGTCCTTCTCGTACACCTGTCCTCCTCGAGGGGTTGCGTGTGCCGGACCTGGTCCGGTGCCGGTTACTTGTCGTACGTCTTGAGGTCGAAGCCGATGTACTCCGCGGCGTCCTCCGGGTTGGCGAACATGATCGTGCGGTCGTCCTCGTGGATCATCCGGCCGTAGTGCGTCGACATGTTCTCCTCGAACTCCGCGGCGTCGTAGTAGCCCTCCTCCTCGCCGAGCGCCTCGGAGATCTCGTCGTAGACGAAGTCCATGCGGTTGGTCCCGTCGACCCGGATCATCGACGGCAGCGGCGTCACCGTGACGCCGTCCTTGTGGCTCATCACCTCCGCGACGACGGCTCCCACCTGGTTGTTCATCAAGGTGACGCCGCACCTGTTCGACGCCGTGTTGTCGGACTTGAACGCGCTCTCGGTGGTCGCGTACGACGTGGTCGTGGACTGGTAGGCAGTCACTGGGTCAGCTCCTTCGGGACGTCGAGGCTCAGGTCGGAGAGGATGCCGCTGAAGCGGCTCTTGGCACGGTCGAGACCGTCCTCGAAGCGCGGCGGCTTCGCGTCCGGCTGCGACCAGATCGGCGACAGCTCGCGCGCCGCCACCAGGCAGCGCGGCACCCACGTGGCGAGCCACTTGTCGAGGTGCTCCTTGTTGTAGTCCGCGAACTCCTTGTCGTTGGTCAGCAGCTCGAACATCACCTTGGTGTAGCGCAGGTCGCGGGAGGCGTAGTCCCACTCGCCCGCTCCGACCACGGTCGGGGTGACGAAGTCGCCGTTGCCCGGGGCCGCCTGCTGCACCAGCTGGCTGCGGAACAGCTCACCGACGAGCGGCTCGAAGATGATGTTCGCGACGAAGATGGCCTCGGCCCAGTCGTCGATCGCCGTCATCTGCTCGGTCACCCGGCGCACGCCCTGCCAGGCGGGGTCGCTGTTCCACGTCTCCACGTGGGCCGAGCCGTCGAAGGACTCGATCTCCTCGCTGAGGGTGAGGTTGTACAGCGCCAGGTCCTGGGCGAACCGGATGCGGTGCATGCTGTTCACGGAGATCGCGTTGTTGTGCATGTTCGTGGGTGCGCGCCGCTGCGCGTTCGCGAACAGGTACAGACCGAGCCCGTGCTCGACGTGCATCCAGGCGCCGATGTTGCGCTCGACGAACGTCACCCAGTTCGGGTTCCACTGCTCGAACGCCTTGGTCTCGCGGGCCGTCTCGACGTTCTGGTTGATCTGCCGCACGACGTTGGAGTTGTTGCGGTAGAACGTCAGCTCCCACTCCTCGTTGGGGTCGCGGAACTCGTGCCAGCCGTGGGCGGGCCAGTCGTAGCCCTTGCCGCCCGAGCCGGGGAAGCGCTCCGGGTCGCCCCGGTCCACGCCCCACGCCTTCAGGACCGTCCAGTCGAGCGGGTAGCCGCCGCGGCCGTCGGAGAAGCCGTAGAGCCAGCCCTGCGCGAGGTAGTGCCGCGGGTCCGGCTGCACCTCGACCGTGACGTCCTCGTAGTGGGACTGCTTGCGCTTCTGCGGCGTGTAGTAGTTGTAGTGCCGCAGCGTCGAGTCGGGGAACACCTTGGCGCCGGCTTCGGCGTCGGTGAACTCCGGCTTCGGTGAGCTCCGCTCCAGGGTGGGTTCCGTCGTGGTCATGTGGCTCCGCCTCGCTTTCGGCTGTCCTTCTCAGGTCGGTCCGGTGGTGGTGAACTTGTCGTAGTAGATGTTCTTCTCGGGAGCCCCGAGGGTCGTGAGGACGTCCATCGCCGCCTCCACCATCGGCGGCGGCCCGCAGACGTAGGAGTCGGCGCCGGACAGGTCGCTCTCGTGGCGCTGCACGACGTCGGTGATCATCCCGACCTCGCCGTCCCACTCCTCGTCGTCGTCGGCCTCGGACAGCGCCGGGACGAACCTGAAGTTGGGCAGCTGCTCCGAGAGGGCGTAGAGCTCCTTCTCGAAGCACAGGTCGCGCTGCGTGCGGGCGCCGTAGTAGTACGTGGCCTTGCGGGTGCTGCCCTTCTCGGCCAGCGACCGCAGCACCGACAGGATCGGTGCCATCCCGGCGCCTCCCCCGACGAAGACCAGGTCGGAGTCACGTCCGTCGCGCAGCGTGAAGACGCCGAACGGCCCGACGACGTCGAGCCGGTCCCCCACGGCCACCTCCGAGTCGAGGAAGCCCGAGAACCGGCCGTCCGGGTAGACCCGGATCACGAACTCGAGGAGACCGCTCTCCTTCGACGACGTGTTGGCCATGGAGAACGACCGCGACTCGTCCGTGCCGGGGATGGTGATGTCGACGTACTGGCCCGGGCCAGTACGCGATCTCCTGCGGCTCCACGAGCTTGAGCACCAGGTGCCGCATGTCGTGGGTGACGTGCTCGTTGGAGAGCACCTCGGCCACGGCCTCCTGGATCGGATGGCCTGACCGCATCATCTCCTCGTCGTAGTTGAGGAGCTCGATGGTGACGTCCTCGTAGACGTGCGCCCGGCACAGCAGCGTGAAGCCCTCGTCCAGCTCGAAGTCGGGCAGGGCGAACGTGGAGTAGCGGTCGAGCTCGATGTCCTCGCCGTCGAGCACGAAGGACTTGCAGGACGCGCACTGTCCTTCCTTGCACCCGTGCATGAGCGTGATGCCCTGCTCGGCCGCGGCCCGCAGCACGTTCTGCTCCTCGTCGACCTCGATCTCGATGCCCACCGGCTCGAACCGCACGACATGCTTCTCGCCCATGGGTCCCTTCCGGTGGCTCGTCGCGGATCAGGTCGGTCGTGCTCGTCGTCGTGGCTGTCGGGTACCGACGAGGAGTCCGGCGTGCGCCGCCGGGCCCCTCGTCGGCCCTTCAGGGTCCGCCGCGCTCAGGCGTCGGCGGGTGCAGGACGGCCGGCGGGACCGCCCTTGATGTAGTTCGCGTGGAACGCCTGCTGCTCCTCGGGAGTCATCTCGTTGAGCAGCACGTTCGGGCTCTGCAGCGGAGGCATCCGCCGCAGGTGGTCCAGGTTCCACATCTTCTTCGGGTCGAGGTTCAGGTGCGGCTGCGCCACCAGCGTGTGGCCGTCGTCCCGCACGTAGCCCATGTCGGAGACCACGTCGGCCCAGTTCCAGCCGTGGTACAGCGTCTCCCACTCGCGCTTGCCGATCAGCTGACCCATGTTGGGCGTCTCGCGGCCCTGGTAGGTCGGCCGGAAGGCCTCGACGTCGGTCCAGCGGCAGGCCTCGTGGCAGTAGGTGCGCATCTGCCCGTCGACCTCGGCCATCACCATGTCCTCACGGACCAGGCACGGCACCATGCACGTCCAGCAGCGGTGCGGGTACTCGTAGTCCACGGCCTCGGCGACGATCGGGTGGTGCCCGTTCGGCATCGAGAGGCGGTTGTAGTTCTCCCACCAGGCGCCGTACTTGTCGTACCAGCCCGGGTACTTGTACTCGAACCACTCGAAGTCCGCGTCCGTCATCGGGTCCATGCGCCAGTAGTTGGCGAGCCACCCGGTGCAGAAGAACTGCGCGACCTCGTGGACGTAGCCCTTGTTCCAGATCTGGTTCCACGACTCCTCGATGAGGTCGTGCGGGATCTCCAGGCCGTACTTCTCCAGCGGCACGAGGTAGCTGCGGTAGTAGTCGTCGTAGATCCACCGACGCCACATCTCCGCGTAGCTCTCCCGGTCCTTGCGGCGGTCCTTCGTGCCGTACTCGATGAAGGTGCCGATCGCCGCGTCGACGACGCGGTGGTTGTTCCACCAGGCGTAGCGCAGGTCGCGCGCGAGCAGCTGGTGGTTGCCCTCGTCGGAGAGCGCCATCAGCAGCGTCGCGTACCCGTTGCTGATGTGCCGCGACTCGTCGGACTGCACGGAGTGGAACACCGTGGGCAGCAGGTAGTCGCCGTTGGCGGCCGCCTCGGCGGGCATCGCCACGAACAGCGTGTTGGTGAACGCGGTCTCGGCCACGATCGTCAGGTAGATGCTCGCCGCGGTGATGGCGTCGCCGGTGATGAAGCCCTCGGCGAACTGCCGGCCGATCGTGCCGCAGTAGTCGTTCTGGAAGTTGCGCAGGCTGCTGTTGAAGCCGGCGGGGTCGATGTAGTTGTTCATGTACAGGCGCTTGAGGTTCTGCTGGATCGTCGAGTGACGCACCTCGTCGATCATCTGGATGGCCTGCCCGTTGTGGAGCTCGGGGTTCGGCACCGTGTTGAACAGCAGCGGCATCGCGCGGGCCGCGGAGATCTCCGGCAGCGGGATGATGCTGAGGAACAGCTTCTGCCACTCGAGCCAGCGCTCCTGCACCTGGCGGAACATGTTGCCGCGGATGGCGCCGTCGGCCGCACCGTAGACCCGGTGGTCCTTCTCCTCCTGCATGGGGAAGTAGGACCGCAGCACCTGCTTGAGGGGGTCCTTCTTCTTGGCCTTCTGGAACGTGTAGTCCGTCCCGTACTGCGACACCGGTTCGTGGTAGAGGGGCTCCCAGGCCAGCTCTTGGATCTTCTCGTGAGCCTTGGCCACGCTTTGGCGAGTCATCACCACTCCTTCCGTTCAAGCACATAGGTTTCGTAGGTCCGGCTGCCATGTAATCCCCTGGGGTCGGCGGCGCCGGTCTCACGTTGAGACGAGGCTCACTCGTCGTCGAACATCACCGACCGGATCTCGGCGAGGTGGGCCCGCACGTCGCGCATCACCTCGCGGTTGCCCTCGTGCGCGGGCTCGATGCCGAGCGCCGACAGCAGGGCGCGGGCCGGCGGCCCGGGGTCCCCGCTCTCGCCGAGCACCGGATGCAGACCCTGGTCGGACAGGTGCGTGAACACCAGGTTCACGACGCTCCACGGGTTGTACGTCTCGGGCTCGGCGCTGCCGGCCGCCGCGTCCTCTGGGTCCATCGTGAGCGCCTCCGCGGGTCGGATCGGGGCGCACGCTACGCCTCACAGCGGCGACGGCAGTCTCAATCTGAGACACCGGATCAGGCCGGTCGGGTGCTCCTCCGCGGCTCTCGACCGGCCTTGCATCCCGGCCTATGGTGAAGTCACCAGAGGCGGAACTGGAGGCTGACGTGCAGCCGAACAGGGGACCGGGACGGCATGCCGTGCCCGAGCAACGAGACGTGGCTGACACCCGCGTCCGGTTCCTGACCCACGACCTGACGGACCCTGTCGACGGCGACCTCCCTGAGCAACGCACCGTGCGCTCGCCCATCCTCGCGTCCTGGCGACGCTCGCAGGACCTGCACGTGGCGGCGGACCGGATCGAGATGCCGTTCGTGCGACGACGTCGACCACGACACCCCGCTGACCCGCAGCGCCGGGCCGGTGCTGACCAACCTGGCGCGACAGCTGGAGGGCCAGTCGGTCAGCGTCATCCTCACCGACCCGGCCGGGCTGGTCCTGAGCCGGCTCACCGGCGACGGGGACCTCGAGCGGCACCTGGACCACGTGCTGCTCGCGCCCGGCTTCAGCTACGCGGAGAAGTTCGTCGGCACCAACGGCATCGGTACGGCGCTCGAGGTCGGCGGGCCCGCGCACGTGTTCGGCCACGAGCACTACGCGGAGAACCTCGAGGACCTCGCCTGCGCCGGCGTCCCGATCCACCACCCGGTGTCGGGCCGGATGGTCGGCGCCGTCGACCTCACCTGCTGGCGCAAGGACGCCGGCGCGCTGCTGCTGACGCTGGCCAAGACCACCGCCGAGCAGATCCGCCAGGCGCTGCTCACCGAGACCGGTGCCCTCGAGCTCGCGCTGCTGCGGGAGTACCTCCGCACCTGCAGCCGCAACGACGGCGCGGTGTTCGCGGTCGGGGACGACTTCGTGATGCTCAACGAGCACGCCCGCAGCGTGCTCGACCCCGTCGACCAGGGCGCCCTGCTCGCGCACGCGTCCGAGGCCCCCGGCAGCGACCAGCACCGCGCCGTCGTGGTCGACCTCCCCACCGGCGCCACGGCGCGGCTCTACTGCCGGTCGGTCTCCGTCGGGGAGCGGTCCGCCGGCGTGGTGGCCCACGTGAAGCTCGGTCTGCCGCCGGTGACCGCGCCGCGCGGACGGACGCTCACCGTGCGGATGCCGCTCCCGGGCCTGGTCGGCACCAGCCCGACGTGGGTGCACGTCTGCCAGGAGCTCGAGCGCGTCTACCGGGCCGACGAGTGGGTCGCCCTCGAGGGCGAGCCGGGCGTCGGGAAGCTGGCGCTGCTGCGTGCGGTGCAGCTGCGCCGCCAGCCCGTCGGACGGTTCGTGGTGCTCGACGCCGCCGATGCGGGCGCGCGCGAGGACTGGCTCGCCGACGCCCGCGCCGCCGTGCAGAGCGCCGACACCCTCGTCGTACGCCACGTGGACCTGCTCGACGGGCCGGCGCTGCGCGGCCTCGCCTCCGCGCTGCAGGACGCGACCGGCGCGCCGCGGGAGCGTCCGGTGTGGGTGGCGGTCACGCTGGCGCTCGGCCCGAAGGGCGCCGACCTGACCCGGCTGCTGCGGCTGTTCCCCAGCACGCTGGCGGTCCCGCCGCTGCGGCTGCACGTCGAGGACGTGCCGCTGCTGGTGCCGCTGTTCCTCTCGCGGCTCGTGCAGGCCGGCCACCTGACCTGCGCGCCGGAGACGCTGCGGCTGCTGATGCGGATGTCGTGGCCGGGCAACGTCGCGCAGCTGCACGACCTGCTCACCGAGGTCGTGCAGCACCGCCGCACCGGCTCGATCGAGCCCGAGGACCTGCCGTCGGAGGCGCACACCCTCAGCCGGCGCGTGCTCAGCCCGCTCGAGTCGATGGAGCGCGACGCGATCATCCGCTGCCTCAACGACGCGCACGGCAACAAGGTGGAGGCGGCCCGGTCGCTGGGGATGTCCCGCGCGACGATCTACCGCCGGATCCACGAGTACGGCATCGTCACCCCGCACGCCTGACCGACGGCCGGACCCCGTGTGACGGGCGTCTCACGTTGAGACCCGGTGCACGCACCGTCGTCCCTAGGTTGGGACCCAGGTCGACCTCACCGGTCGACGTGGACCAGCCAGGAGGTCGAGCGATGTCATCCACACCCGCGGCCGCTGCGTCGCTGATCCAGGTGGGCCTGGCCATCGGGGCGCTCCTCGTGGCGCAGGTCCTCGTGGTGCGCCACCTCCCGGTGGAGACGATCCCGGACGTGCTGCGCTCCCGGGTCGCCCTGTCGAACCGGCTTCGGCCGTGGCTGATCGGGGTGGCCGCCGCGGTGGCGCTGACCGGTCTCGTGCTACAGCTCGGCTGACGGCTGCGGCGTGCCCAGCGCGTCGAGCGGCGCCCTCAGACGGCGTGCGACTCCCCGCGCGCAGCCCGGCGCATCACGTCGAGCACCCGCTCCTGCTCGTCGGTCGTGCGCCGTCCGGCGGCCGGGGAGATGCCGTCGCGGTGCGCGATGAGCGGGATGTCGGGCTCGCCCTCGTCGGCGACCTTGGCCATCGCCCAGCGGGAGAAGACCCGCTCAGGGATCGGCCCCTCCTCCAGCACCCGCAGCGAGTCGTGCCGCGCGTCGGTGGCGATGTGGTCGTAGAGGGAGCGGACCACGGTCTCGTCGCCCTCGAGCACCTGCACGAAGCACTCGTCGACGCAGAGCAGCGCGCCGGTGACCTGCTTGCGCTTGTTGTCGGAGCGCGCCACCCCGAACAGCTGCCCGAGCTCCTCCTTGCGCCGGTCCGCCGGGATGAGGCTGCGGCTGCGGTAGATGAGGTGGAAGATCTCGTCGGGGCGCGACGGGTCCGCGGGCTCGGTCATGGCTGGTCTCCGTGGGTTGGCGCCGCCGGGGCGGCTTGCGGCTCAGTATCGGCAGGCCGCCCAGCCCGGCCGGTCTCACTTTGCGACAGCGGACCGGCTGAGTCGCCGGTGCCTCACAGGTGCGAGAACAGGTCGGCCTCGTCGTAGCGGGGCTCGGCCGCCTTCACCGGGTGCGCGACCACGGCGCCGGGGAAGCCCGGGCCGGGGCTCAGCGCAGCCTGCGTCTTCCAGGCCGAGGCCGCGCCGTTGGCCAGCCGGTCGGCGGCCTCGTTGAGCGGGTGCCCGGAGTGGCCCTTGACCCACTGGAAGCGCACCCGCCGGCCCTGCATCGCCGCGTCGAGCGCCTGCATGATCTCGACGTTGAGCACGGGCTTGCCGTCGCCCTTGCGCCAGCCGCGGCGCTTCCAGCCGGCCATCCACTTCGTGACGGAGTTGATGACGTAGGTGCTGTCGCAGTAGACGAGCAGGTCGTCGTCGAGGTGCGCGGTCTGCTGCAGCAGGTCCAGCACGGCGGTCAGCTCGGCCATGTTGTTGGTGCCCCGGGCCCAGCCCCCGACGGCCCAGCAGTCGTCGTCGACGTACCAGCCCCAGCCGGCCGGGCCGGGGTTGCCGAGTGCTGAGCCGTCCGCCGCCGCCACGATCGTCATGGGGCGCATCCTCCCACCACGCCGACGGGCGGCCGAGGACCCCTGCCGGGTGTCGGACCCCGGCGCTACGGTCGGGCCATGGTGGAGCTGACCGACCTGACCGGGTCCCGCTTCGAGCGCGCGGACATGACCGGCTCGGAGTTCCGGGTGGTGGACCTGAGCCGGTCGCGCTTCCGCGGTGTCGACCTCAACGGCGTCGACATGCGCGGGGTCGACATGATCGGCACCCGGATCCAGGGCGAGGTCCGGGACCTGGTGGTCAACGGCGTCGACGTCGCGCCGCTGGTGGAGGCCGAGCTCGACCGTCGCTACCCCGACCGGCCCGCGATGCGGCCCGCCGACGCCGACGGGTTCCGGGCGGCGTGGGACGTGGTCGAGCGGCTGTGGGAGGGCACCGTCGAGCGCGCGCGGGGGCTCGACCCGGCCCTGCTGCACGCGTCGGTGGACGGCGAGTGGTCGTTCATCGAGACGCTGCGGCACCTGGTGTTCGCCACCGAGGCCTGGGTCCAGCGCGCCGTCCTCGGCGACCCCTCACCCTGGGACCCGCTGTCGCTGCCCTGGGACGAGATGCCCGACACCCCGGGTGTCCCCCGGGACCGCGAGGCGCGGCCGTCCCTCGACGAGGTGCTGGTGCTCCGGCACGACCGGATGGCCACGGTGCGCCGGCTGGTCGACGGTCTGGACGACGAGTCGCTGGACCGCGCGACCGAGCCGGTCGAGGGACCCGGGTGGCCGCCACCGGTCAGCTTCGCGGTCCGCGACTGCCTGCTGACCGTGCTCAACGAGGAGTGGCACCACCGGCTGTTCGCCGAGCGCGACCTGGACGCGCTGACCGGCGGCGACACGTGAGGCCCCTCCAGGACGCGGTGGACGAGGCGGCGGAGCGCACCGGGTTCTCCGGCGTCGTCCGCGTCGACCGCTCGGGCACGACCGAGCTCTGCACGGCCTACGGGTTCGCCGACCGGGCGCACCGGGTGCCCAACACCGTCGGGACCCGGTTCGCGGTCGCGAGCGGGGCGAAGACCCTGACGGCGCTGGCGGTGATGCGCCTGGTCGAGCGCGGGGTCCTCGGGCTCGACACGCCCGCCCGCTCCCTGCTCGGCCGCGACCTGCCGCTGGTCGCCGACGACGTGACGGTCGAGCAGCTGCTGGCGCACCGCTCCGGGATCGGCGACTACTTCGACGAGGACGGCGACGCGGACGTCAACGACCCCGTGCTGCCGGTCCCGGTGCACCGGCTCGCGACGACCGAGGAGTACCTCACGGTCCTGGACGGGCACGCGCAGGTGTCCCCCGCCGGCGAGCGGTTCGCCTACAACAACGCCGGGTACGTCGTGCTCGCGCTGCTGGCCGAGCGGGCGAGCGGCACGGACTTCCACCAGCTGGTCCACACCCTCGTCAGCGAGCCGGCGGGCATGGTCGACACCGCGTTCCTGCGCTCCGACGAGCTCCCCGGAGATGCCGCCCACGGCTACCTCTTCGCCGACGGCCTGAGGAGCAACGTCCTCCACCTGCCCGTGGTCGGCAGCGGCGACGGCGGCATCTACTCGACCGCTGCCGACCTCAGCAGCCTCTGGGACGCGCTGCTCGCCGGGCGGGTCGTCGCCCCGGAGCACGTCGCGGAGATGCTGCGGCCGCGCAGCGACTGGCCGGCGGAGTCCCGGCGGTACGGCCTCGGCTTCCACCTGGCCGCCACCGGCGACGCCGCCTGGCTCGAGGGGTACGACGCGGGTGTGTCGTTCGTCAGCCGGCACGACCCGTCGACGTCGACCACCTGCACCGTGATCGCGAACTGGTCCCGGGGCGCCTGGCCGATCGGCGCGCTGCTCGAGGAACGCCTCGGGCCTACGACGGCCTGACCGGCGCTCCCGCCTCCGGCGGTGCCGGCCAGGGCGGCCGCGATGCGGGCGGCCACGTCGGTCGGGAACGGCGACGAGCGGCCGGCCGCGGTGTCGACGTGCACGCCGAGGACCTCCTCGGTGGCGCGCAGCCGGCCGTCGACGTCCAGCTCGTGCCAGAGGCGCAGCAGCTTCGCCGAGGCGCCGATCACCCACGACCGCACCTCGAGGTCCGCGCCGCGCGGCACCTGGTCGAGGTAGCGCACGTGCGCCTCGACGGTGAACAGCGAGTCGCCCCGACGCTCACGCTCCTCCGGGCCGAGGCCGACGTGCGCCATCACGGCGTCGGTGGCGTGGCCGAACACCAGGACGTAGTACGGCTCGGACAGGTGGCCGTTGTAGTCGATCCACGCGTCCTGGACCGGCTCGCTCCAGGTGACCGGGCTCGCTCACGTGCGGCCCAGCGCGCGCAGCACCGCGATGACGCCGCGGTCCCGCTCGGCGACCAGGTCGTCGATCGTCCGGCCGTCGGCCTCCCGGTCGCAGCCGGCGACCATCTCGTCGCGGAGCTCGGTGGTCAGCTCGGTCGACACCAGCCGCGTCCAGGGCGCCTGGAGCGAGGGTCCGAAGTGGTCGAGCATGTGTCCCATGCCGCCCTGCCCGCCGGCGAGGTGGAAGGTCAGGCACGGACCCTGGACCGGCCACCGCAGCCCCGGGCCGTCGGTGATCGCGAGGTCGATCTGCTCGACGGTGGCCTCCCCCGCCGCCACCATGTGCAGCGCCTCGCGCCACAGCGCCTCCTGCAGCCGGTTGGCGACGAACCCGGGCACCTCGCGGTCCAGCGTGATCACCGACTTGCCGGCGTGCCGGAAGAACGCGGAGGTCCACGCCACCGTCTCGGGCGCGGTGGCCGCGCCTCCCACGACCTCGACCAGCGGGATGAGGTACGGCGGGTTGAACGGGTGCGCCACCACGGTGCGTTCCGGGTGCACGCACTTCACCTGCATCTCGCTCATGCCGTAGCCCGAGGTCGAGGAGGAGACCACGACCTGCGGCGGCGTGACCGCGTCGATGTCGGCGAGCAGCCGGGTCTTGAGCTCCAGGTCCTCGGGGGCGCTCTCCTGCACGAAGTCGGCGTCGGCCACGGCGACGGCGAGGTCGCGCGCGACGACCAGCCGGTCACGGCTCGCGCCGTCGGCGAGTCCCAGCTCGCTGAGCGCGGGCCAGGCCGCGTCGACCAGGTGCCGCAGCCGCGGCTCGGCGTCGGGCGCCGGGTCCCACGCCACCACGTCGAGCCCCCGCGCGAGGAACCAGGCGACCCATCCCCCGCCGATGACGCCGGCGCCGACGCACGTGACGGTGCGGACCTCGGCCGGGTCCACGCGGGCGCTCACGAGCGAGGCTTCAGGTGCAGCAGCTCGCGGGCGTCGTCGGGGGTCGCCACCCGCGACCCCATCGCCTCGACGATGGTGCGCGCGCGCTCGACGAGCTGTGCGTTGGTGGCCTTGACCCCCTTGCTGAGGTAGAGGTTGTCCTCCAGGCCGACGCGGACGTGCCCACCGAGCAGCACCGACTGCGCCACCCACGGCATCTGCATCCGGCCGAGCGCGAACGACGCCCAGACCGCGTCGTCGGGCAGCTGGTCGACCATCGTCGCGAGCAGCGCCGGGTCGGCGCGTGCGCCGTACGGGATGTCCATGCAGAGCTGGAACATCGGCGGCGCGTCGATCAGCCCCTCCTCCACCAGCTGGCGGCCGAACCACAGGTGGCCGGTGTCGAAGATCTCCATCTCGACGCGCACCCCGAGCTCCTGGATGCGCTTGGCGCCGTCGCGGAGGATGTCCGGCGTGCTGACGTAGACCGTGCTGCCCTCGCCGAAGTTGAGGCTGCCGCAGTCCAGGGTGCAGATGTCGGGGAGCAGCTCGGCGACGTGCGCGAGCCGCTCGACGCCGTTGACCAGGTCGGTGCCCTCGACGAACCGCGTCGGGTGCTGCGGGTCGAGCACGAGGTCGCCGCCCATGCCCGCGGTGGTGTTGATGATGACGTCGACGTCGCTGGCCCGGATGCGCTCGACGGCCTCGCGGTAGAACGCCACCTCGCGCGAGCCCTGCCCCGTCTGCGGGTCACGGACGTGGACGTGGACGATCGTGGCGCCCGCGCGGGCCGCCGCGATGCCGGCGTCGGCGATCTGCTCGGGAGTCACCGGCACGTGCTCGGACCGGCCGACGGTGTCCCCCGCGCCGGTGAGCGCGCAGGTGATCATGACCGAACGGTTGATGCCCCGTCTCATCGTGCTGCCTCCTGGGTGGTCGCGGTCCAGGTGCGGTGGGCCGTTCATCATGTGAACATTGCGGTGTGTCATGCGAACATACGGAGAGCCGCGCCCGACCGTCAAGAAGCAGGGAGTGATCCGCATGGAGCCGATCTCCACCGAGCCCGACGCGGAGCGCGCCTCGCGCGTGCAGTCCGTCGACCGGGCGATGCTGCTGCTGCGTGCCGTCGCCGACGCCGCGCCGCAGGACTCCACCGCGGCCCGGCTCGCCGAGACCTGCGGCCTCAACCGGGCGACGGCGTGGCGCCTGCTGCACACGCTGGAGGCGCACGACGTGGTGTCCGGCGACCGCGGCAGCGGCCGGTGGTCCGTCGGGGACGGGCTCGTCGACCTGGCCCGCTCGGCCGGCACCGAGTCCCTGGTCGCCGCGGCGCGTCCGGTCCTGGAACGGCTCAGCCTGCAGACCGGCGAGACCGCGTCCCTGGCCGTGTGGCGGCTCGGCGCCCTGACCTACGTCGACGAGGTGGTGCCGCCCGCGATCGTGGCCGCCACCTGGTCGGGGCGCGCCGTGCCGCTGCACGCCACGTCGACGGGCAAGGTGCTGCTGGCGTTCAGCGACGTCCCGCGCCCGAGCGGGCGGCTGGAACGGTTCACCGACACCACGCTGACCACGGTCGCCGCCCTGGACGAGGAGATCGCCCAGGTGCGGCACCGCGGCTACGCGACCTGCCGGGGGGAGCTCGAGGCGTCCGCCTGGGGCGTGTCCGCCCCGGTCGCCGACAGCACCGGCCGGCTGGTCGCCGTCCTCAGCATCTGGGGGCCCGGCTCCCGGGTCACCGAGCCCCGCTTCGACGTGCTCGGACCGCTGGCCCAGGCAGCCGGGGCAGCGATCAGGCCAGGTCGAACCGGTCGAGGTTCATGACCTTGTCCCAGGCGGCCACGAAGTCGCGGACGAACTTCGAGCCCGCGTCCTCGCTGGCGTAGACCTCGGCGAGCGCCCGCAGCTCGGAGTTCGAGCCGAACACCAGGTCCGCGCGGCTGCCGGTCCACCTCACCTCGCCGGTGGCGACGTCGCGACCCTCGAACGTCTCCTCGGACTCGTCGGTCGCCGACCACGCCGTGCCCATGTCGAGCAGGTTCACGAAGAAGTCGTTGGTGAGCCGGCCGGGCGTCGCGGTGAGGACGCCGAGCGGGGACCGCCCGGTGTTCGCGTCCAGCACCCGCAGGCCGCCGAGCAGCACGGTCATCTCCGGGGCGGTCAGGGTCAGCAGGTTCGCCCGGTCGAGCAGCAGGTACTCCGTCGGGAGCCGGTGCCCCTTGCCGAGGTAGTTGCGGAACCCGTCGGCGGTCGGCTCCAGGGAGGAGAACGACTCGACGTCGGTCCACTCCTGCGTGGCGTCGGTGCGACCCGGCGTGAAGGGCACCGTCACGTCGTGGCCGGCGTCCTTCGCGGCCTGCTCGACGCCCGCACAGCCGGCGAGCACGATCAGGTCGGCCAGCGAGACCTGTGCCCCGTCCTGGTGGGCGGCGTTGAAGTCCTGCTGGATCCCCTCGAGGGCGCGCAGCACCGGAGCCAGCTCGTCCGGGGTGTTGACCTCCCAGCCGTTCTGCGGCTCGAGCCGCAGCCGGGCGCCGTTGGCGCCGCCCCGCTTGTCGCTCCCCCGGTACGTCGACGCGGACGCCCACGCGGTCGCGACCAGCTGCTGCACGGTCAGTCCGGAGGCGAGCACCTGCTGCTTCAGGGCGGCGACGTCGTCGGCTCCGATCGGCTCGCCGGTGGCCGCCGGGACGGGGTCCTGCCACAGCAACGTCTCCTGCGGCACCTCGGGGCCGAGGTAGCGCTGGATCGGGCCCATGTCGCGGTGGGTCAGCTTGAACCACGCCCGCGCGAACGCGTCGGCGAGCTCGTCCGGGTGCTCCAGGAACCGCCGCGAGATCTGCTCGTAGACCGGGTCGACCCGCAGCGCGAGGTCGGTGGTGAGCATGGTCGGCGGGCGGGTCAGCGAGCCGTCCTCCGGGTCCGGCACGGTGTTCGCGCCGGCGCTGCCCTTCGGCTGCCACTGGTTGGCGCCCGCCGGGCTCTTCGTCAGCTCCCACTCGAAGCCGAACAGCGTCTCGAAGTAGCTGTTGTCCCAGGTGACCGGCGTGGCGGTCCAGGTGACCTCGATGCCGCTGGTGATCGCGTCGCGGCCCTTGCCGCTGCCGTAGGAGTTCTTCCAGCCCAGGCCCTGCTCCGCGAGGGGCGCGGCCTCGGGCTCGTCGCCGACGTGCTCGTCGGGGTCCGCGGCGCCGTGCGTCTTGCCGAACGTGTGGCCGCCGGCGATCAGCGCGACGGTCTCCTCGTCGTTCATCGCCATCCGGCGGAACGTCTCGCGGATGTCACGGGCCGAGGCGAGCGGGTCCGGCGCCCCGTTGGGGCCCTCCGGGTTGACGTAGATCAGGCCCATCTGCACCGCGGCCAGCGGGCTCTCGAGCTCCCGGTCACCGGTGTAGCGCTCGTCGCCGAGCCAGGTGGACTCCGGGCCCCAGTAGACGTCCTCGTCGGGCTCCCAGACGTCGGGTCGCCCGCCGGCGTACCCGAAGGTCTGCAGGCCCATCGACTCCAGCGCCACGTTGCCGGCCAGCACCATGAGGTCGGCCCACGAGATCGAGCGGCCGTACTTCTGCTTGACCGGCCACAGCAGCCGGCGCGCCTTGTCGAGGTTCGCGTTGTCGGGCCAGCTGTTCAGGGGGGCGAACCGCTGCATCCCGGCGCCGGCACCGCCGCGGCCGTCCTCGATGCGGTAGGTGCCCGCGCTGTGCCAGGCCATCCGGATCATGAGCGGCCCGTAGTGCCCGAAGTCCGCCGGCCACCAGTCCTGGGACGTGGTCATCAGCGTGGTGAGGTCGCTCTTCACCGCGGCGAGGTCCAGGTTCTCGAACGCCTCGCGTGTAGTCGAAGTCGTCGTCCATCGGGTCGGACAGCGACGAGTGCTTGCGCAGGATCTTCAGGTTGAGCTGGTCGGGCCACCAGTCCCGGTTGCCCGACCCCTCGGTCGGGTGCTTGGCGTGCGGGGCGTGGACGACGGGGCAGCTGCCCTCGCGCTCCTCGTCGTTCATGTCGCCGACGACGGCGTCGTGGTTCTCGGCCATGGGACTTCCTTCCGGACGTGGGTTCTGGCGTGTGGTCAGGGGGTGGGTACGACGGCGCAGTCAGGGCACAGGCCCCAGTAGACGACCTCGGCCTCGTCGATCGCGTAGCCGTGGTCCGGGGTCGCGGTCAGGCAGGGCGTCGTGCCGGCGGCGCAGTCGACGTCGACGATGGTCTGGCAGGACCGGCACACCACGTGGTGGTGGTTGTCGCCGACCCGGGCCTCGTAGCGGGCCACCGACCCCGTGGGCTGGATGCGGCGCACCAGCCCCGCGGCGGTCAGCGAGCGCAGGACGTCGTACACCGCCTGGTGGGAGACGTCGAGCCGCTCCCGGACGGCGCCGATGATCGAGTCGGTGTCGGCGTGCGGGTGATCGTGGACCGCGGTGAGCACCGCGACCCGGGGCCGGGTCACGCGCAGAGCGGCGCCGCGCAGCAGGCGCTCGTACTCCGGGGGCGTGGGCACGTTCCGTACTCTTCCCCAGTTTCTGGAATGGTTCAAGAACCAGTGGCGCCCCCGTCGCGGCGCGTCAGACCACGTGGTCCTCGTCGGCGTCCTCGTCCGGCTCGTCTGCCGGCTCGAGGGACCACTTGAACTGGAACTCGACCTCCTCCTCGTCGTCCTCCCGCTCGTGCTCGATGGAGAACTGGGCGCGGACCGGCACCCGGATCCGTTCGCCGGCCACCTGGATCCGGAACGTCTTCCCGGTCTCCAGGGCGTCGGCGAGCCGGCGGAGCTTCGCCACCAGGTCGGGGGTGGAGTAGATGCGTTCCACGTCGCGCGGAGCCTTGGCCATGCGCTGGCTCCTTTCGTGAGGGGTCGGGTCGCTGCAGGGCCACTGTCGCCTGGCCGGCCAGTCCCCCGGTCACCCCAGACGGGTGAACCGCCGGTGATGGCCGCGGCCCAGACTCACCGCATGGTGACCAGGCTGCGTGCCTCCGACCTGGCGCGCATGGCTCTCGCGTGGGCGATCAGCTCGCTGGCGCTCATCGCGGCGGACGCGCTGCTGCCGGGACTGGACGCCGAGTCCGCGTGGTGGCTGGTGGCCGCCGCCGCGGTCACCGGGGTCTTCGGGATCATCGTGCGCCCGGTGCTGGTGCGGGTCGCGACGGCGATCGGCTGGCTGGCCGTCGCCGCGGTCGCCATCGCCGGGCAGGCGGTGGCGATGCACCTCGCCCTGCTGGTGGTGCCCGGGGTCGAGGCGTCGTCGTTCTGGACCCTCATCGCGGCCACCTGGATCGCGGCCACCGTCGGCACGTTCCTGACCTGGATGTTCACCGCCGGGACCGACGACGCGTTCACGGCCGCGCTGCGGCGGTTCGGGCAGAAGCGCGCCACCGTCCCCGACCCGGACGTCGAGGGCGTCGTGTTCGTGCAGCTCGACGGGGTGCCGTTCCCGGTCGCCCAGTGGGCGCTGCAGTCGGGGACGATGCCGAACCTCCGTCGCTGGGTGGAGAGCGGCAGCCACCGGTTGCAGGAGTGGACGGTGCAGCTGCCGTGCACCACACCGGCCAGCCAGCAGGGCATCCTGCACGGGACCTGCGCCGGGGTGCCCGCGTTCCGGTGGTACGACCGCGAGCTCGGTCGCGTGCTCGTGGCCAACCACCCGGCCGACGCCGCGATCATCGAGGAGCGCGCCAGCACCGGCCACGGTCTGCTCGCCGACGACGGCGTCTCGATCTCCAACCTGTTCTCCGGCGACGCCCCGACCAGCATGATGACGATGAGCAAGGTCAGCCTGGGTCGCGGGTCGAAGGAGACCCGGTTCACCGTCGCGCGGTTCGTGGTGCGGCCGGACGGCTTCGCCCGCAGTATCGCCCGGACGGTCGTCGAGGTGGTCCGCGAGCGGTTCCAGGCGCGCGCGCAGGTCCGCCGCGACGTCGTGCCCCGGGTGCACCGGTCGCGCACGTTCGCCCTGCTGCGGGCGGCGAGCAACGGGGTGCTGCGCGACCTGAACATGGCGATGGTCGTCCGCCAGATGCTGCGCGGCGCCCGGAGCGTCTACGTCGACTTCGTGGACTACGACGAGGTGGCGCACCACGCGGGCGGCAGCCGCATCGAGGCGCTGGAGGTGCTCGAGGCGCTGGACCAGCTGATGGGCGTGCTCGAGTCCGTCGCGCAGTACGCGCCCCGTCGCTACCACTTCGTCGTGCTCTCCGACCACGGCCAGTCGCAGGGTCCGCCCTTCGAGGCGCGCTACGGACGGTCGCTCTCCGACCTGTGCCGGGAGCTCACCAGCGCGGCCGTCGTGTCGCTGGAGGAGAACATCGAGAGCTGGGGGCGGGTCGAGTCCGTCCTGGACGACCTCGCGAGCGACACCGCCGTGGGGGGGCACGCGGCCGCACGGGCGGCGTCCCGCGTGCAGTCGCGGACCACGCCGGACGAGGGCGACCCGACGGCGGGCGACCTGGTCGTGCTCGGCTCCGGCAACCTCGGGCTGGTCTACGCCCGGGAGCCGCAGCGGCTGACCGCCGAGGAGATCGACGAGCGCTGGCCGCGGCTGCTGCCGGGGCTGGCCGCCAGCCCCGGCATCGGCTTCGTCGCGGTGATGAGCCGCGAGCAGGGCCCGGTGGTGATCGGGGCTGCCGGCTCCCGCACGCTGCGTGACGACGTGGTGACCGGGGTGGACCCGCTCGCCGATTTCGCCCCGCACGCCGCGTGGGCGCTGCTGCGGGCGGCGGAGATGCCGTCCGCGCCGGACGTCTACGTGAACAGCGCCGTCAACGTGAGGTCGCTGGAGGTCTCCGCCTTCGAGGACCTCGTCGGTGCGCACGGCGGGCTCGGCGGCTGGCAGGACCGCGGCCTGTTCATCGCCCCCAGCCACCTGGTCGACGAGGACGTCGAGATCCGCGGCGCCGAGCAGCTGCACGGCGTCCTGGTGTCGGTCCTCGAGCGGCTCGGGCACCGCACCGGGCTGCGGTCGGAGGACGCCGTCGCGCACGGCTGAGCCGCCGGCTCGCGGTCACTCGTCGACGGGGCCGGTGTCGACCTGGGCCGTCGAGGCCAGCAGGTCGAGGCCGAGGGCCTCGGAGAGCAGCTTGGCCGCCAGCTGGCCACGCACGCTGTTGCCCGCCGGGTCCAGCGGCGGCGAGTACGTCGCGAGGCCGCCCTTGCCCGGCGCGATGGTGACGATGCCACCGCTCACCCCGCTCTTCGCGGGCAGTCCCACCTCGTAGAGCCAGTCCCCCGAGCGCTCGTAGAGCCCGGCCGTGAGCATCAGCGCCAGGGTGCGCCGGCAGGTGTCCTCGCTGACCACGCGACGACGCGTGACCGGGTTGACCCCGCCGTCGGCGAGCGTCGCACCCATCAGCGCGAGGTCCTCGGCGGTGACCAGGAGCGAGCCCTGGCGGGTGTAGACGTCGGTGGCCTCGTCGGGGTCGAAGTAGATGCGCCCGTGTCCCACCAGCAGCCGCGCCATCGCCTCGTTGCGGCCGTTCGTCGCACGCTCCGACGCGAGCACGTCCTCGTCGAGCTCCAGGTCGCGCCCCGCGAACCGCGACAGCCCCGTCCGCAGGAAGGCCCACTTCAGGTCCGCCGTACGACCGGGCGCCAGGCTCGTGGTGGCGATCGCACCGGAGTTGACCAACGGGTTGGTGAGCCCCTCGGTGGCCAGCTCCACCGCCATCACCGAGTCGAAGGGCAGACCCGTCGCGTTGACGCCGAGGCGCTCACGCACCTCGCGGTGCCCGAGGGTCTCGCACACCAGGGCGAACACGAACGGCTTGGCGACGCTCTGGATCGTGAAGGCGTGCGCGCTGTCCCCGACCCCCCCGACGCGACCGCCCACCCCGGCGACCGCGATGCCGAACAGCTCCGGACTGGCCTGCGCCAGCGCCGGGATGTAGTCGGCCACGGTTCCGTCGGTGACGTCCTCGTAGGTCCGGTGCGCCGCTGCGAGCAGGTCACGCACCGTCGCGAAGTCGGGCAGCGTCCCCGTCGAGACCTGGACCCGCGTGTCGGCCGGGGTGCTCTCGTGGACGGGCAGGTTGGGCGCGGAACCGCCGCGCCCGACGTCCGCCGGTGCGCTCACGGGCTCCCTCGATGACCGGTGGCACCCATCCCGGTCTTCCGGGGCGGTGGGGCCGCCCGGGGGAACAGGTACCTCACGAAGTCCATGACGCGCAGCGCTGCCAGCAAGGCCGCGGTGACGGCGGCCCCGGCCACCAGCAGCCCCGCCTCCTCCTGCGACAGCCCGCTGGCGTCCGAGACGGCACGGCTGACCTGTCGGCTCCCGCTGGCCAGGCCCACGGCGGCTCCTCCCGGACGAGCGCTCGCACGTCACGGAGATGGAGGTGCGGCGCACCGGCCACGCTGCCTCGGACGCGGCGGTCCGGCATCACCCCATCCGGATGAAGCCGGCGCGTGGCACCGCGACGACGACGTGCGCCGCCCCCGACTCACCCGACGAGGGTGATCCCGCTGCGACGCGCAGTCCCGATGCTCGACGACAAGGTCGAGAGAGGGGCGCCGCATGCCGATCCGGGTGACCTGGTTCGGCCACGCGACCGCACTGGTGGAGGACCGAGCCCGGATCCTCACCGATCCGGTGCTGACCGGCAGCCTGCTGCACCTGCACCGCCGCGCCGGACCGGTGCCGCCCCGGCTGACCGGTCGGGTGGACGCCGTGGTGCTCTCCCACCTGCACGTCGACCACCTGCACCACCCCTCGCTCCGCCTGCTCGACCCGGGCACGCCGGTGCTGGTCCCCCGGGGAGCGGCCGGGCTGCTGCGGCGTCTCCCGCTCGTCCCGGTGGAGGTGGTCCCGGGCGACGTGGTCCCGGTCGGTGACGCCACCGTGCTCGTCGTACCGGCGGTGCACAACGACACCCGGTGGCCGTTCAGCCGGATCCGCGGCGAGGCCGTCGGGTACGTCGTCCGCGGTGACGGCGCGACGTACTTCGCCGGCGACACCTCGACGTTCCCGCAGATGGCCCGGCTGCCGCAGCCGCTGGACCTCGCGCTGCTCCCGGTCGGCGGCTGGGGGCCGTGGCTGCGAGGCGAGCACATGGACCCGGAAGACGCCGCCGAGTGCCTGGCGATGCTGGACGCCCGTGTCGCGGTCCCGCTGCACTACGGCACGTTCTGGCCCCGTGGGGTCGGCTGGCTGCGGAAGCGGATCTTCTTCGAGCCCGGCCGCGAGTTCGAGGACCACGCGCACCGGCTGGCGCCTCGGGTGGACGTGCGGGTGATCGAGCCCGGGACGTCGACCGAGGTGCTGACCCTCACCGCCGCGGACTGACCGCCCGGCCCGTCAGGGCGACGGGCAGGTGTCCGTCACGGTGGAGGCCAGGGTGGACGTGGCGGTGCCGAGCCCGGTGAGCGCGGACTTGATGCCGGGTGCCTTCTGCCGCACGTTGTCGGCGGTCACGCCGTTCGCCGCGGTCTGCAGGTCGGTGAAGGCCGTCTTGACCCCCTGCACGGCCGGCTTCAGCTTGCTCGACGCCGAGGCCACGGCGGCGTCGAGCGTCGTCGCGACGTCCGCGAGGGCCTGGGTGAGTCCCTCGACCCCGTCCTGGCGGACGTCGACCCCGTCGAGGCCCTTCAGGGACTTCTGCAGCGCGGCGACGTCCGTGCACCCGGCCGAGGCCGACGCGGACGCGGACGGCGTCGCCTTGGACTGCGAGCTCTCGTCGCTCCCACCGCCGCACGCCGCGAGCAGCGCCAGCAGCACCACCCCGGCCACGCCTGCCGAGGCTGACCGCACCACCGCTGCGAGCTGCATCATCGATCCCTTCCTGGACCACCGGGCGCCGTCCGCCCTGCTGACCACCGTGGTCGACGCACCCGAGGGTCGCGTCACCCTGAACGGATGACGTGGGCACCGGTCGGCGCGCCTACGTTCGCTCTCGACGGCCGACCGGTGACCGGTGGAGGTGCGATGGCTGACCCGCGGACGAGTCGACGGATCCACGAGCGGCTGAGCGAGCTCTACCAGCGTCACCTGACGGCCGACGGCGCCGTCGCGCACTTCTACGAGGCGACCAGCGGCTACTACCCGCCGGAGGCGGCCGGGGCGGAGCGCGACACCTTCGGGATCTCGCTGGCCGACCTCGACGGCGAGCTGTACGGCGTCGGCGACCACGACCAGCCGTTCGCGGTGCAGTCGATCTCGAAGGTGTTCGTCTACGCCCTGGCGCTCGCCGACTGCGGCCGGGACCGCGTGCTGGAGCAGATCGGCGTCGAGCCCAGCGGCGACGCCTTCAACTCGATCCTGCTCGACGAGCAGGACCGGCGCCCGTACAACCCGATGGTGAACGCCGGGGCGATCGTGGCGGCGGGTCTGGTGCACGGCCAGCACTCGGCGGAGCGGGTCGACCGCATCGTCGAGGTGATGCGGCAGTTCGCGGGCAACGACACCCTCACCGTGGACGAGGCGACCTTCGACCGGGAGTGGGCCGCCACCGACCGGAACCGCGCGATCGCCTACCTGATGCGCAGCAACGGGATGCTGACCAGCGACGTCGACGAGACCCTCGAGGTGTACCTGCGGCAGTGCTCGGTGACGCTCACCTGCGACGACCTGGCCCGGATGGCGGCGACCCTGGCCAACGACGGGATCAACCCGGTCACCGGTGTCCGGGTGTTGCCCGCCCTGCGGGTCCGGGACGTGCTCAGCGTGATGTTCACGTGCGGGATGTACGACTACGCCGGCGAGTGGGCCTTCGAGGTCGGCGTGCCCGCGAAGAGTGCCGTCAGCGGCGGGATCCTGGCCGCGGTGCCGGGCAAGATGGGCATCGGCACCTTCTCCCCCGGCCTCGACCCCCACGGCAACAGCGTCCGCGGCGTCGAGGTGTGCCGGGAGGTGTCGCAGCGCCTCGGGCTGCACCTGTTCGCCGGCGAGGACGAGGACGTGCTGCTCGGCCCGACGGCGCCGGATCCCGATCAGCTGCCGTGAGATGACGACGATGTACGTGGGGGCATGCACGTGCCGCAGGAATGGCGCCGAGGTGAGCTCGGCCAGGCGCCTGCGATGGTGAGGCGGCGCAGGCTGACAGATGTCGGCCGCGTCCTGGAGGCCGCGGAAGCGGCGTCGCCCGTCGAGGCGGTCGAAGGGGTCGCGCGAGAGCTCGGTCTGGCGTTCGACGCGGTCGCTGTCGCCTTCCTGATCACGGATCTGTCCGGGCGGGCCCTCGTGCGACTGGCGCACGTGCCACTGGTGCCGGGCCGAGCCGCCGACACGTCGCTGGTGGCCGGAGAGCGTCGCGAGGAGGAGGAGTCCGCGACGGTGCTGCCGTTCGACGGCGGACCGGAGGAGCAGGCCTTGCGCACGCAGACGGTCCACGTGCTGCCGCCTCGCGGCGCGGGCACGGGGCCTGGTGCCGGGGACCTGTGGCGCGTGCTGGCCCCGGTGACCGAACGCGGAGAGTCCATCGGGCTGCTCGAGCTGTACCTGCCCGAGGAACCCGATCGCGACGTCGTGGCAGAGGTCGCACAGGTGGCACACCTGTTGGCGTTCGTGGTGATCGCCAACCGTCGGCACACCGATCTCTTCGAGTGGGGGCAGCGCAGCCGAGGCTTCACCCTGTCCGCCGAGATCCAGCAGCGCCTGCTTCCCGAGGCCCGCACGTGTGAGGCGTCCGCGTTCACCCTGGCGGGCTGGCTCGAGCCGGCGGCCAGCATCGGCGGGGACACGTTCGACTACAGCCTGGCTCGCGACGTGCTGCACCTGTCGTTGACGGACGCGATGGGACACGGCGTCGAGGCCGCTCTGACGGCCACCATGTGCCTGGCAGGTCTGCGCGGTGCGCGACGCAGGGGCATGTCGTTGCTGGAGCAGGCGAGGGCGACCAACGACGCCCTGTCCGCGAACCCGGTCAGCGCTGCCGGCGATGACTTCGTCACGGGTCTGCTCGGTCGGGTCGAGCTGAGGACCGGCTCGATCGAGCTCGTCAACGCCGGCCACGTACCGCCGTACCTCGTCCGGGACTCCGTCCTGACCTCGCTGGACCTGCGCGTCGACGTGCCCTTCGGCATGTTCGCCGACAGCACCTACCGCAGCACCAGCCTGACCCTCGAGCCTGGCGACCGAGTCGTCTTCGTGACCGACGGCATGCTCGAGCGCAACGTCGCCAGCGTCGACCTCCCCGGGGCGATCCGTGACACCGGCAGCCTGCACCCTCGAGAGGTGGTCCGCGCTCTGGCGGACAGTGCACTCGTGGCCGCCGGGCACGCGCTGGAGGACGACGCGACCGTGCTGTGCCTGGACTGGCACGGCCTGCACGACGAGTCCAGGGAGTCCGTCTCGGGAGCAGACCCGGTCCGAGCGAGCGACGAGCCGTAGAACGGTCTGTGAGGGCTCCGGCCCGGGACCACCCTGGGTGACCCGGCGTGAGGGTGACGACAGGTCACCCAGGTCGACCGAAGGCTGAGCGCATGAACCCAGCGGTCTCCCGTCCGTGGACGAGCGAGGCCCACACCTCGCTTCCTTGCCTGAAAGGTGGTCCGACATGACGTTCGTCCGTCGTCACCGCGTTGCCACGTTCTTCGTGCTCGCCTACGTCCTCGCCTGGGCCGGCATCCCCTGGAACAGCTTCTACGCCCCTGGTGCCCTGCTGGCGGCCCTGATCGTGGTCGCCCTCACCGAGGGCCTGCCCGGGCTGCGAAGGCTCGGCGCCCGAGTGATCCGCTGGCGCGTGAGCTGGGTCTGGTACGTCCTGGCGGTCGCGGTTCCCCTGTTGGTGCACCTGGCGTCGGTCTCTGTGAACGTGGGCCTCGGCGCCTCGGCACCCTCGCTCGACTTCCTGACGCCGTGGTACGGCCTCCCGCTCGCCATCGGGCTGCACATCGTCGACCCGTTCGGCGGACCCTTGATGGAGGAGCCGAGCTTCCGGGGCTTCGCCCAGCCCGAGATGCAGCGGAACCGCTCACGGTTGGCGGCGACCGCGATGATGGCCGTGCTGATCAGCGGCTGGCACGCTCCGCTGTTCTTCATGACCGTGTTCGGGGCACACCCGATCGGCTTCGTGACCACGGTGGCCGTCACCTTCTGGTACGCCTGGTTGTTCAACCACGCCGCGGGAAGCGTCCTGCTCACCCTGATCGCCCATGGTGTCGAGGGCAGCGTGGAGACCAACAGCCTCTGGTCGGGCGCAGACCTGGAGCGGCTCAACTGGACCTACGCCCTCGTGTGGTCCCTGGTCGCCCTGGGCCTGGTGGTGGTCGACCGCCGGTTCTGGGCCCACCGCGACCCCGGCAGGCCCGACGCGGGGACGCCGGCGCCCGGTCTCACCACCGCCGGCGCCAGCCACCCGGGGTGAGCCTCAGATCAGGTCGAGCGCACGGGCTCGGGCGACCGCGTCGTGGCGCTGACCGACACCGAGCTTGCGGTAGATGCTCTTCGAGTGCGTCTTGACCGTGTTGAAGGAGATGAAGAGGGCGTCGCCGATCTCTCGCTGCGAGAGGTCGGCGACGCCCAGCAGCCTGAGCACGTCGATCTCGCGCTCGCTGAAGTCCGCGACCAGGGGGAGGCCACGCCGGCGCGTCCCCGGACCGCGGGCAGCCGAGCCTCCGCCTCCGTCACCAGGGTCGAGACGACCGGACCGGGGTCCGCGCACGACAGCACCATCGAGCGGGCGTCACCGATGTGCACCCGGGCGGTGTCGAGATCCCCGCGGTCGCGGGCGGCGAGGCCGCTGGCCACCATCGCGTGGATGCTCTCGACCGGCCCGCTTCCGCGTCGCGCGACCGTGAGAGCCCGGTCCAGCTCGTGGCGCGCGTCCTCGGGACGGCCCGCACGAGTCAGCAGACCGGCGCGGGCGGTGTGCGCGGCGGTCGTGACCCAGAACTCCTCCAGTCCCGACCGGGCGGACAGCGCCAGGGCGGCGTCCGCCCTCTCCCGCGCCTGGTCGAAGTGCCCCAGCATCAGGTGGATCAGCCCCAGCATCCCGAGACCGGCAACCGCGATCGCTCCCCCTCGGGGCAAGGAGACGGTGCCTGCGCCCTCGAGCATCGGCTGCGCGGACCGAGCGAGGTCGAGCCCGGCTTCCAGCCGATCCAGACCCAGCTCGGTGTCACCGAGCCAGACCGTCGACGCACCCCACCACGTGTAGGTGACGGCATCCCACGTCGACGCCTCACCGCTCGCGCCGATGGCACGACGCGCAGCCTCGCCGCACCCGCGCAGGTCGCCCCTCAGCCAGCCGTTCACGGTGCTCAGGCACGCGGCTGCCTCGGCTCCGGAGGCGAACCCGTCATGGAAGGGGCCGGCCGCCGACGCGTGCGCGGCCAGCTCGATCCAGGGGGCGACCTCCTCGACGCGGCCGGAGCCGATCGCCGTCACCGCGCTCGCGACGCACAGTCGCGCGTCCGCGCGGTGGACCTCGCGAGGCAGCGCAGCCAGCCAGCCCTCGACGGTCCGGTGACCGCCGGCGTACCCGACGGGCCGCCACGACGAGGCGATCAGCTCGACCGCCTCGGGGATGTCGCCGGCGGCGATGGTGTGGCCGATCGCCTCGGAGTAGCGGCCGCGTCCGCGCAGCCACTCCGCGGCGCGACGGTGGGCGTCCACGGCGCGGTCCGGCGCGGTCGTCTCCAGCTGGTGCTGGAGGAGGTCGCGGAACAGGTGGTGGTAGCGGTACCACTCGCGCTTGCTGTCGAGCGCCGTCAGGAAGGCGTTCGACTCCTCGATCTGTCGCAGCAACCGGTCCGATCCCTGCCGGCCGGTCACCTCGTCGCACAACGAGGGGCAGAGCCTCTCGAGCACCGAGGTCGACACGAGGAAGTCGTAGACCTCGGCGGACTGCTCCGTCAGCACCTCCGTGGTCAGGTAGTCCACGATGGTGCGGTCGTCGCCGGCGAAGCTCTCGACGAAGGCGTGCGGGTCGGTCTGCCCGCGAAGCGAGAGGGCGGCGAGGTAGAGCCCGGCGGGCCAGCCCTCGGTCCGCTCCACAAGACGTGACACGTCCGCCGGGTCGAGGCCCAGCCCCTGCTGCTCGTTGAGCAGGGTCGTCGCCTCGGGGTTCGAGAACCCGAGCTGTGCCGTCGAGATCTCGAGCAGCTCCCCGCGTGCACGGAGCCGCGCCAGGGGAAGGGGTGGCTCCACTCGCGTGGTGAGCACCAGCTCGAGCCCCTCGGGTGCGTGGTCCAGGAGGAAGGCGATCGCCTCGTGCACCTCGGCGCTGCTGACCAGGTGGTAGTCCTCGATCACCAGCACGCACTCGACCCCCGCATCGTCCAGCTCGTTGATCAGGATCGGCAGCACGTCGTCGACCAGGCTGATCCCCGGCGCCCGCAGGACTCGTTCCGCCTGCTGGCCGAGTGTCGGGCGGAGCTCGCGCAGCGCCCCGATGGCGTACAGGAAGAACCGAACGGGATCGTTGTCACCACGGTCCAACGACAACCAGGCAAACGGCCGTGGGTCCTCCCCCGACGCGGCCCAGCTCGCGACCAGGCTCGACTTCCCCCAGCCGGCCGGCGCTCGTACGAGGGTGAGCCGGCGGCGGCGGCCGCTCGCGAGCGAACGGAGCGGATCCCTGCGGACCACGAGGTCTCTCGCCACCGGCGGATGCACCTTGGTCCGCAGGGGAAACGTGCCGCGCCCCTGGCTGCCTGGCATCGGTCAACGCTAACCCACCCCCGCCCTCACGGCGACGGCTCGCGCATCGTCGGGGTGGGCCCGACGGAACCTGGCGTCACACGGGTTGGTCGACGCAACGTCCGTAGTCGTCCTCGTAGCGCTGGATGTCGTCCTCCCCGAGGTAGGAGCCGCACTGGACCTCGACGACGACCAGGGGGTCCGGTCCCCGGTTGGCGAGGCGGTGCTTCACGCCGAGCGGGACGTCGGCGCACTCGCCGGGCAGTGCGGTCACCGTGTCCGACCCGATCAGGCACGTCGCCACCCCCGACACCACGACCCAGTGCTCGGACCGGTAGCGGTGCGTCTGGACGGAGAGTCGCTGTCCAGGCAGGACCCGGAGGCGCTTGACCTGGTAGCCGACGTCCGAGTCGACGACGTGCCACGATCCCCACGGCCGGTCTTCCCACTCGAGCTGTGTCTCGCGCTGCATCGGAGGTGCTCCCTGCTGCACGCGGCCCCGATTCCCCGTGCCGCGTGCCTTGACTTCCGCGACGGCCCTGGCGGGCGGCCACTCGTCGCACTTCGCCGGGTGGTGGACGAAGGAGAGGAGAGCACCGTAGTCCGCCTCTCCGAGCGGTCTCAAGAGCTCCCGTGGACCGATTCGACCAACCTTCCAGGCGCCCCGCGCACGGGCGAACCGCGACGGCGCAGCCGCGTGAAGGGTGCGTACGGCCCGGAAAGTCCGGTGAACAGGGTTGACGCAGCGCGTTTGTCTGGCTCTACTCATCTGGTAGCCGGGTGTTCACCGAGACGTCAACCAAGCGGCGCGATGTGTTCACCCGCTCCATCCGGCGCGTCAATCCGGCGGCAGCGCCTGGCTGACTTGAGCGAGCCACACGAGGGCGCTTCGCCCTAGTGGTTTCGACGCTCGGGGATCCGTGACTTTTCCAGCGCCGGGGGGCGCGCTCAACGACGGGCCGACGCTGGTTCCCGCTCGGGAACCAGGACCGACGGCCTGACCTGAACCGACGTGGGGTCGTGCGGCTCCACGTTCCGGGCCTCCTCCCGACGCGTGTCGAGGAGGGGCATGACCACCACCGGCTCGCGGCGCGCCGTCGAGACCAGGGCTTCGGTCGCCGGGGCGCTGCGCTCGTGGGCTGCACCCGTCGCGATCCGGTTGACCAGCATGCTGCGTGCCGGGTCCGGGAGGATGCGTCGTGGTGCCGGGTTCGCGGCCGTGGGCCTGACCGGCCTGGTGGTCAACCTGGGAGTGATGTGGGTGCTCGCGGACCCGCGTGCGCTGCACGTGAACTACCTGGTGGCAGCGGTCCTCAGCACGCAGCTGTCCAGCACCTGGAACTTCGTGCTCATCGACAACCTCGTCTACCGCGGGCCCAAGCGGCTCACCGCGCCGCGCCGGTGGCTCGGCTTCCTCGTGATGAGCAACGGGGTGCTGCTGCTGCGTATCCCGCTGCTTGCCCTGCTCGTCAGCTCCCTCGGTCTCCACTACCTCTTCGCCAGCGCGTTGACCCTCGTCCTTGGATACCTCGTCCGCTTCCGCACCCAGGAGCGGCTGACCCTCGTGGAGGAACTCTCATGACCAACCTCGACTCTCGCCGCGTTCGCGACATGACCCGGAACGGCTGGGCCGGCCACGCTCCCCCGGACGTCCCGGGCCCGCGACAGCCACATGACTCAGAGGCACGGCTCGGCTCGACGGAGGCTCCGTCGTCGACGCCACCGGTCCGGGTCGTCCGCTCGACACGGACGCCCGTGTCGGTGCTGTTCGACGAATGGTCACCGAGCACGGCGAGCTACCGCGAGCGTCAGGTCTGCCCGCGGGGCACGGGATACCTGCCGTACCGCTACGACGTCGGCGGCCTGGTCACCATCGGCAGCGAGGTCACGCTTCACGAGCTGGAGTTCTTCCGCGCACCACGGTTGGGCAAGGACCTCGACATCGAGATCCGCGTCGGCAAGGTGGGTCGCGCGTCATGGAAGTCTCGCGCGCGGCTGCTGCGCTTCGACAACCCGGCAGGAGTGCGGTACGAGGAGCACCTGGGCAGGTTGGCCGCCAACTTCGCCATCGACCTCGGCGACCGCATCCACGTCACGCTCAGCACGCTGCTGGCGCGGTCGCCGCACGTCGCGTACACCAACGTGGTCGAGGCGCTGCTGCGGTTCGTGATCGCCCGCAAGGGCCACATGCTGCTGCACTCCGCCTGCCTCGACCTCGACGGCCGTGGCATCCTGCTGTCCGCGCGGACCGACACCGGCAAGACCGGAACGGTGCTGCGGCTGCTGCGTGAACGGGGGGCGAGATTCCTCTCCGACGACATGACGATCGTGGCGCCGGACGGCACCGCCCAGTGCTTCCCCAAGCCGCTCACGATCAGCAGCCACACGTTGCGGGCGGTCGACCCGGACGACATGAAGCGCTCGGAGTGGATGCGGCTGGCCGTGCAGAGCCGGATCCACTCGAAGGCCGGTCGAGGCGTGGGACTGGCGATGGGCAACGCGAACCTGCCGATCATGACGGCCAACGCGCTGACCCAGATCGTGGTCCCGCCGCCGAAGTACCGCGCCGACCGTCTCGTCGACTGCGAGCTGACCGACCAGATCGAGATCTCCGACGTGTTCATCATCGAGCGAGGCAACCACTCCCTCGTCGATGTCCCTTCGACGCGGGCGCTCGACGAGCTCGTGGAGAACACCGATGACGCCTACGGCTTCCCGCCGTTCCGCTACCTGGCGCCCGTCATCGTGGTCGGCGGCCAGCGGTACGACGCCCTTCAGGAGCGTGAGCACGAGGTCCTGCGGTCCGTGCTACGCCGGGTGCGGGTCCGCCGCATGGGCTCCGAGAGCTTCGACTGGGCGGACCGGATCCCCTCGGTCCTCGACCAGGACGCGGCACCGATCTAGACCGGCACCATCCGTTGGGCGCCGAAGCCGGCGCCGGACTGCAGGATGACCTGGGGCGAAGCAACACGGCATGACGATCCACGGGTGGGCAAAGCAGGGGAAACCGTGCCACTGCCAACAGGGACCGTTCCAGGGAGCGTGACGGGGTGCTCACTGGAACGAGTGCGGGGAGTGGGGCATGGACGAGTGGAACATCGAGGGCGTGAATCCGGCCGTGCGGCTGGCGCGGATCAGTCGGGAGCTCGTGGCGGACCGGGACGAACGGTCCACCGAGCGCAGGATCGCGGCCAGTGCGGTCGACGCGGTCGACGCGGTCGAGCACGCCGGGGTCAGCACGCGCAGCGGCAGCCGGTTGAGGATCGCGGCCGCGAGCTCAGGTCTCGTGGAGACCTGTGAAGAGCTCCAGCACCGGCGTCACGAGGGGCCCTGCATCCAGGCGGTCGCGACGACGGAGATGTGTCACGTGTCGGACACCACCCTCGACCCTCGATGGCCGAGGTGGGGGCACCGCGTCGCGGAGATGGGAGTCCGCTCGGTGCTGGCCCTGCCGCTCTCGGCGGCCGCCCGGAACATGGGATCGCTGGGGCTGTACGCCTCGACGCCCGAGGCTTTCGACCCGACGTCGACCGCACTGGCCTTCGCCTACGCGACCCACGCTGCCGTCGCGCTGCTCTTCGCGCGCCAGTCCACCCGGTTCGACGACGCGGTCGAGGCCAGGCACGTGATCGGCATCGCCCAAGGCATCCTGGTGACCCGGTACGGCGTCTCGGTGGACGTGTCGTTCGCGTTGCTCCGTCGCTACTCGAACAGCAGCAACACCAAGCTGACGGAGGTCGCGCGTCGGGTGATGGAAGAAGGTGAGCTGCCCGGCCATCTGGTCCCAGGGCAGCCCACCTCCGCGACGCGTCGTGGCCGATCGCAGGAATCCCCTCATCCCAGTCGCGCCGGATCCACGTCCCACTGACCCGCGTGCTGATGCGCAGGTTACGAGCGGGGATGGGCGCCCTGGTGGTGATCGCCTCGGTGCTCTGCGCCGGCTCAGCCTGCCGACCGCGCGAGGAGACCGCGTCGTCATCCGGCTCCCCCACCGCTCAGCCCCCGCAGCACCCATCGGCGCGGAGTCCCGTGCCGCGGCAGCCGGAACGGCGTCGGACAGCCGTGCTCGTCGCCGCCGGCGACATTGCCTGCAACCCGCTCGACAACAAGTTCGAGGGTCGCAGCGACGAAGAGACCGGCTGCCGGCAGCGGGCCACGGCTCAGCTGATCGGCCCGCTGCACCCCACCGTGGTGATGCCGTTGGGCGACACGCAGTACCAGCACGGTGGGTACGGGGACTTCCTGGCCTCCTACGCCCCCAGCTGGGGCAGGTACCTCTCGATCACGCGCCCGGTCGTCGGCAACCACGAGTACGAGACACCGCGGGCCGCCGGCTACTTCGGCTACTTCGGACGGTCCGCAGGTGATCCGCGCCGCGGCTACTACAGCTTCGACCTCGGCCGGTGGCACGTGGTCGTGCTCAACAGCGCGTGCGAGCAGGTCGGAGGATGTGACGCGGGCTCCCCGCAGGAACGCTGGCTCCGGCACGACCTGGCCAGCCACCGGAACCGCTGCACCCTCGCGGCGTGGCACGAGCCACGGTTCAGCTCAGGAGCCCATGAGCAGAACCGCGAGCTGCAGCGGCTCTGGGCCGACCTGCACGCAGCGCGCGTCGAGGTGGTGCTCGCCGGGCACGACCACGACTACGAGAGATTCGCACCCCTCGACGCCCACGGCCGGCTGCAGCCCCGCCGGGGGGTGCGGTCCTTCGTCGTGGGCACCGGAGGCGTCGGGCTCCGGGGGTTCCGCGCGATCGCCGTCGGCAGCGAGGTTCGCCAGGACTACTCCTTCGGCGTGCTGGCACTCACCCTGCGGCCGACCGACTACGACTGGCGCTTCGTGCCGGTCGGCGCGAACGGCTTCCACGACAGGGGCAGCGGGACCTGCCACTGAGCCGCCTGCCAGCCGCCGTCAGCCCTTCTGGGGGCCGCACTGCAGGCCCGCGTTGATGCAGCGCCGGGTCAGCCGATCGAGGGTGGGCTGGTCCCAGGTGTTCCAGAAGTCGGCGTGCGCGGTCCTGGGGGCGCCCGAGGCCAGCGTGATGCCCGTGCCGTCCAGGAGGGGGTAGCCGTAGTCCTCCGAGAGGCGCGCGACCGCGACCGGGTGGCTCGCCGGGCAGCTGCCGTGGTAGCTGTACGCCATGTGGCTGCGGTGGTCGGCGGAGTCGAGGTGCTTGCCGTCCCAGCAGTTCGGGAAGAACACGTGCAGCACGACCTTGTGGCCCGAGGTGCACGAGATCGGGTGGTCGTAGAGCCGCGCTCCCTGCACACCGCAGTTCCAGCCGACGACCTGCGTCGACTGCGGTGCCGTCGCCATGGAGTTGCCGGCGACCATCTTCAGACCGGCTGGTATCGGCCGGATCCTCGCGTAGTCGTTCACCTGGCCCCAGCGGTAGTAGGCGTGCAGCCGGTCGGGGTGCACCGCGACGCCGTGGCTGTACAGCGTGGGGGACCAGTAGGCGGCGGTGTCCGCCTTCAGGTCGCAGTTCGTGCCGCCCTGGCGCAGTGACGTCGGCGTCGAGCTCGCCGTGGTCGAGGGGTTGCCCGCGAAGTCGTGCTGGTGCATCGACATGCCGGGCATGCCGGGCATCTTGATCGGGTCGTCCTTGGCGGAGTGGCTGTAGAAGCAGAAGACCTCGAAGCCAGGTATGGGTCGGGTGCTTCCGGCTGCGGTGGAGCCGTTGCCCGCCAGCAGGACGAGGCCGAAGACGAGGGCGGCGAGGAGGGAGAGCGGTCGGTGGACCATGGGGGCCTTTCGCGGGATGGCCGCAACGACGGTTGCGATCCGGGCTGCGGACATCTGTGCTCGAAGGGATATCGGACCCCCGGGTCCCGGACTTGAGACCGGGCTGGGCCACCGAAGCCGTTGTCACGAAAATGTTCCCGGCCTAGGCTCCTGTCACATCGCATGACGTCCAACAGGCGGCGTCACGCCCGCTCGGCACAGTGCTCGACGTCCAACACCCGGCGTCACGGTTGGACCACTCGTCGCGCGGGGGTGTGACGTGACAGGACGTTTCACCTTGCGTGCGCGACTGGCCGTCGCCGGCGTCTTCGCGATGGTGGCCGCAGGCATCGCGACCGTGCCGCCGTCGGTGTCGACCGCGGCTGCCGGCGACCCGGTGCTCGTCGTGGGAGGCGACATCGCCTGCCGCCCGGGCAAGACCGTCGACTCGACGCACTGTCAGCAGGCGAAGACCGGGGCCGTGGTCACGGCCGCCGGACCGGCGTGGGTGCTCCCCCTGGGGGACACCCAGTACGACACCGGCACCAGCTCCGAGTACGCCGGGTCCTACAACACCACCGGGTGGGGCGCAGCGAAGTCGATCAGCCGCCCCGCCCCCGGCAACCACGAGTACCGCACTCCCGGCGGTTCCGGGTACTACGGCTACTTCGGGGCGAACGCCGGCGACCCGCAGAAGGGCTACTACTCCTACGACGTCACCGTCCCCAGTGGCGGGTCGTGGCACCTGATCGCGCTGAACAGCGAGTGCGCGGACCTCGGTGGGGGCTCCATCTCAGCGGGTTGCGGCGTCGGCTCGAGCCAGGAGAGCTGGCTGAAGGCGGACCTGGCGGCCCACAAGAACGTCTGCACGATCGCCTACTGGCACCGCCCACGGTTCTCGTCGAGCTCGTCGACGCCGGGGAGCGGCACCTACGTCGCCTTCTGGAACGACCTGTACAACGCCGGTGCCGACGTGGTGCTCAATGGGCACGCCCACGACTACGAACGGTTCGCGCCACAGACGTCTGCGGGTGCGGCCGACCCCAGGGGGCCCGTCGAGTTCGTCGTCGGCACCGGGGGCGACGACTTCCAGACCCTCGGGCCAACGGTGACGAACTCGGTCAAGCGCAGCAACACGGCGTTCGGGGCCATGAAGCTCACGCTGCACTCGAACAGCTACGACTACGAGTTCGTGCCGGCCTCCGGCTACTCGCTGTCGGACTCCGGCAGCGGCACCTGCCACAACGCCCCGGCGCCCGACACGACCAGGCCGTCCGCACCGTCCGGCCTCAGCGCCACCGCCTCCAGCGCCAACCAGGTGGCGCTCAGCTGGAGGGCGGCGACGGACGACGTCGGGGTCAAGAACTACCTGGTCTACCGCGGTGCCAACGGCGCGACGCCCACGCTGCTGACGACCACGACCAGCGGTGCGACCACGTTCACCGACACCACCGTCACCGAGCAGACGACGTACACCTACCAGGTCTACGCCCAGGACGCCGCGGGCAACATCGGGCCGGCGTCGAACACGTCGGTGGTGACCACTCCCACGACCTCTGACACCACGCCGCCGACCGCGCCCTCGGCCCTGCGGGCCGAACCGGTGTCGGCCAACGAGATCGACCTGGGGTGGACGGGGAGCACCGACACCGGCTCCGGCGTGAGCGGATACCGGATCTACCGCAAGAAGGCGTCCGACTCGACGTTCGCGCTGCTGGCCACGCAGGCCGGGACCGGTCCCGGGAGCACCAGCTACGTGGACACCACGGTGCAGCCGGGCAGCGCCTACCAGTACGTCGTCACGGCGTACGACGGCGCGAATCTCGAGTCCGCGCCGTCGAGCGCCGTGTCCGTGAGCACGCCGCCGGGGCCCACCACGAAGACGTTCACCTTCACGCCGTCCGACGACGCGACGATCCAGCAGGCCAACCCGACCGCCACCGGTGGCTCGTCACCGCTGGTGGCCGACAACAGCCCGGTGCAGGACAGCCTGCTCCGGTTCGACGTCGCGACGACTGGTTGCGACAGCCTCACCAGCGCCTCGCTCAGGCTGGCGAACAACGGCAACGGCTCGAACCGGGGCGGTGACTTCTACTCGACCGGTCCGGCGTGGTCCGAGAGCTCGGTCACGTGGGCCTCGGCCCCGACGCGGGGGTCGCTGCTGAACTCCCTCGGAAGCGTCGCAACCAACGCGACGGTCGACGTGGACGTCACGCACGGCGTCTCGTCCCTCAGCGGACCGGTGGCCTTACGGGTCGGCAGCACCAGTGGTGACGGTGTGCAGTACTTCTCCAAGGAGGGCACCGGGACCAAGCCGACGCTCACGGTGGTCTGCACGACGGCCGCGCCGGTGCCGGACGACAGCCCTCCGTCGGCGCCGGGCAGCCTCGTCGGCAGCGCGCCCAACGGCTCCGAGGTGGACCTGTCGTGGGCCGCCAGCACCGACAACGTCGCGATCACCAACTACCAGGTCTTCCGCAACGGCACCCTCGTGGGCGACGTGCCGGCCTCCTCGTTGACGTACCAGGACACCGCGGTCGCGCCCGGCACGACGTACACCTACACGGTGCGAGCGTTGGACGCGGCGGCCAACGCGTCGGCGCCGTCCAACGCGGTCTCGGTCACCACGCCTGCAACCACCGTCACGCCCGCGCCGCCGACAAACCTGACCGCGACGTCCAACACCGTCTCCGTCGACCTCGGCTGGACCGCGAGCACGAGCCCCGACGTCACCGGGTACAACATCTACCGGGGCCCCCACGACGGCGTGCTGACAAAGATCGGCTCCTCCGGGACCACGACCTTCAACGACGCCACCGGCTCCCCCGACACCGGCTACGACTACCAGGTGACCGCGGTGGCGACCGGTGGAGCCGAGTCGGCTCGCTCCAACCTCGCCACCACCCCGGGCTCGGGCGGCGGCGCCGGCATCACGGCCGGTCCCGGCACGGTCACGCAGGCAGCGGCTGCGTCGACCTCCTGGACCGTGACGCTGCCGACCTTCACCCCGGGCGACCTGGTGGTCGTCTGGCTGGGCAACAACCTCGGGTCGACTGCGGGCACCCCGGCGTCACCGGGCTGGACCAAGCAGACGACGACCAACGAGTCGTCAGGTCTCAAGGGGACGTTCCTGACCCGGCGCATGGCGAGCGGGGACCCCCCGTCGATCACCGTCACCTGGTCCGGCGCCACGCTCGGGGTCGCCGAGGCCACGGCGTTCTCCGGCGTGAGTGCGACCGCTCCGGTGGACGCCGCCGCCGGCCAGGCCGAGGCATCCACCACGGCCGTCGCGAGCCACAGCACGCCGGCGGTGACGACCACGGCGGCCGGGGACGTGCTGGTCTCGGGTTTCACCACCGACAAGGCCGCGACGTGGAGCGTGACCGACACGGAGCTGGCGGACGCCGCGTCGGGCAGCCTCAGCGCGGCGACCGCCGCCTCGGCTCCGGTCCTCGCCGGCAGCTACTCCCGGTCGGCGATCGCCAGCACCGGGAGCGTCAAGGCGGTCTCGGCCATCCTCGCCCTGCGGCCCGGGTGACCGTCGCAGCCCGGTCTGGGTGTGCCCAGACCAGCACCCGCCCAGCACCCGACAAGAGGAGCAGCCGTGGATCGTGACGACCGACCGCCGAGCGACAGGTGGGCGGCCGCGCGCCTCCGGGTGGCCGCGGCCGGGACCTACGTGGCGCTGCACCAGCGAGTGGTCGCGGCGGTCTCTCTCGCCGCCCTGGTCGTGCTGGCGGCGGTGCTGCGGGTCTGGCAGCTCACGGCGGTGGGCTTCGGCGGCGACGAGGCGGTGTACGCCGGCCAGTCGGCGCTGCTCGCGGGTGACCCCGGCATGGACCGCTGGTTCATCCCCGCCTCACGCGGCAACTCCAACTTCCTCGGCGCGCAGTGGCTGATCTCCCTGGCCTTCCGCATGGTCGGTGTCTCCGACTTCGCCGCGCGGTTCGTCAGCGTCCTCGCCAGCGTCGCCACCGTGGTGCTGGTGGTCCTGATCGCCCGACAGCTGTACGGACGGCTGACGGAGGCGCTGCTCGCCGGGCTGGTGATGACGGTCAGCGGCTACGCGGTCCTCCTGGGACGACTGGCCCTGCTGGACGCGACTGCCTGCTTCTTCCTCACCCTCGCGGTGTACTTCCTGGCGCTGTGGATGGCGACCGACCATCCCCTCTGGTTGGGACTGTTCGTCGTCACCGGGACCTTCGGGGTGCAGGTGAAGGTGACCGCCGGGCTGGTCTTCGTGGTCGCCGGGATCGTCGTGCTGGTCAGCGGGCACTGGCGTCGGCTCACGTGGCGGCTGCTGCTGGCCGTGGCGGTGCTCGGGCTGCTCTCGTTCACCCCTGCCCTGGTCGAGGTGTTCGGCAACACGGGCGGCTGGCGTGACTACCTCGGCTCCAGCACCGAACGCACCAGCGCCGTGCCGTGGCACTACTACCCGAGCGTGCTGTGGTCGTCCGAGGGAGCGTTGCTGTGGCTGGTGATGCTGCTCGGGGTGGTGGTCGCGGTGGTCCGACGGGACCGCAAGGACCTCCTGCCGGTCGTCTGGGTCGGCGTCTACGCGGTGTTCCTCCAGACCTACCCGCTGAAGGGGTTCAACTACCTGCTCCCCCTCGTGCCACCTCTGGCGCTCCTGGCAGCGCGGGGCATCGTCTACGCCGTCGGGCAGGCACAACGGCACGTGCGATGGGACCTCCGGCTGGTGGCGCCGCTGGCCGGTGTCGCGCTCGTCCTCTCGCAGGTCGGAGCGCTCGCGGGCGCCGTCGGCAACGACCGGTCGGCGGGGATGCGGGAGGCGGCGATGTGGCTGCGTGCCCACGGCGCTGCTCGCGCCGGCACCATCGCGCTCTCGCACGGGTCCGGACAGTACGTGCTGCCGTTCTACGGCGGCATAGACGCCTACCCCTACGGGCGGTTCCGGATCGCGACCGTGCTGCCCGGTGGCCGCGTCGTCAAGGCGACGGCCCGCAAGGACGGCGCGGTCCCCCTCGACTGGGTGAGCCGGTGGCCCGGCCGGCTCATCGACGAGGGACGGGTCTCCTACCTGGTCTACCAGACACGACCGCTCGACGACCCTCCGGAGCAGTCGGAGGTCGCGGGCACGGTGACCGAGAAGCAGTTCCGGTCCTTCATCGCGCGCTACGGCGGTCGCCTGGTGCACCGGGTCTACCGAGACCACGAGGCACGCGTCTACATCTACCGGGTGACGAGGAGACTCCCCAACCCGGTCGTCTCCGTGCGGCCCCTGGCCGACGGGCCACAACGCACCGCCGTGCCCGTCGCCTCCTCCTCGCACGGGTGGAGCGAGACCTTCGCCGTGACGGCACGCGGGTTCGCCTTCCGGTCACCGGTGACGGTTCGCTACCACGGCCGGCAGGTACGCCGCGTGATGACCGACTCGACGGGCACCGCACGGCTGCAGCTGCGGGTCCCGATCAGCGGCCTGTCGCAGTACCACATCGTGGTCAACGACGAGCACGGCAACTCGGCCTCCTCGACCGGGGTGTCCCGCACCAGGCTGACGTACCGGGTGAGGCACGGCGTCGTCCACGTGTCGGGGACCGGCTTCGAGCCCGGAGGCGACGTCGCGATCTTCTACCACTCGAGGGCGGTCGCGAGGACGTCCGCCCACGCCGACGGCACCATCAGGTGGCCGCTCCGGCTGCCGAGGAACACCCACCCGCGCTTCCGCATCCTGGCGCGTGGCGCCGGGGGGCGGGCCGCCTACGCCACCGGGCTGTCGGCCCCTGCGCTGGCCTTCACGGCGACCGGCAACCAGGTCCGGCTGTCCGGACGGCACTTCTCGTCGTCGAGCGAGGTCACGCTGACGATGCAGAACCGGCCCATCGGCAGCGCCACCACCGACCGAGCGGGCCGGTTCACGCTGCGGTTCCGGCTGCCGTCGACGACGCATCCCTCGACCGCGCTCACCGTCACGGACCGGGTGGGGCGGCAGGCCACGGTCACCGGACTGGTGCAGCGATGAGGCGGCGCCTGCTGCGGTCGGTGCTCGTGCTCGCGGCGGTGCTCGTCGTGGCGCTCGGGGGGGCGCTGCTGACCGTCGTCGTCCGCGGTGACCCTCCCCCACCGCCCTGGGTGGGCAGCCGCTCGGCGTGCCGCACGAACGCCATGCAGCACGTGCACGACCCGAGCCGGCTCGAGCTCGTGGCGGCCTGCGCCACGTTCACCGGCCGCGTCACGTCCGTGCGGTCCGTCCCCGCGTTCAACGACGTCAAGGTCACCCTCGTCCCGACCGCCGACATGCGGAAGTACCTGCCCGGGGCCAACGACGGCGTCCTGGTCGCCGACGTCATCGCCACCGACCAGGCGAAGGTGGACGCACCCGCGGTCGGGACCCAGGTCGCCGTCTCCGGTGCCTGGGTGCACGACAAGGCCACCAAGACCGCGATGATGCTGCCGGCGTACCGGTTCGTCGTGCAGAACCGCGCGTCGGTCGTCATCCGGGGGCAGTCGTCGGAGCGGCACGGTCCGCAGGTCCCCCGGTCGCTGAAGCTGTCCGTGCACGCACCCGTACGCGTTCCGGTCGGCGGCGAGATCCCCGTCACCGTGACGGCCCGCTGGTCGGCCTTCGGCAGCCTCTCCGCCGCTTCTCAGATCAGGCTCTTCATCGAGATGACCACGCCGGACGGCACGGGCGTGCGCTGGAAGGCGGCCATGACCAACACTCGCGGGCTCGCGGTGGTGCGGCTGGTGGCGATCCAGGTGCCGGCCACCTACACGATCACCGTCTACGCGGCTCCGTCCAAGCGCTCCGCCACCGCCACGACCCGGCTGCACGTCGCACACCGGTGAGGCGCGCCCGGCAACGAGCTCGCGCCGGCCCGCCGGTCAGGTCGGCAGCGCCGGGATGTTGTACGGCGTCACGATGTGGATCGGCGATCGCACGGACTCGATCGGGCCGTCGATCGCACCCTGGGCCTGCATGATGGTGTGGCACGCGAGCCGCATGTCGTAGCGCAGGTCGTGGTGCAGCACGGCGGTCAGCCGCTCGTCGTGCAGCAGCTCGAGGTTGTCCCGGTCGAGGTCGTGCCCGACGAACACCTGGCAGCGCCGGTTCGCGGCGTCGAACGCCTCGAGGATCGCCCGGTTGCCCCCGCCGATCGAGTAGACGGAGCTGATGCCGGGGCTGCGCTGCAGCGTCTGCAGCGTCGACTCCCGGACCGTGGCGTCCAGCCCGTCGGTGTCGGTCTGCTCGACCAGCACCCGGTCCGCGGACCGGCTCCTCATGGTGGCCCGGAACCCGATCTCCCGCTCCTCCTCGCCCCGGAACACGCTGCGGCTCAACGCGATCAGCACGTCACCCGGACGGTCGCCGAGGAGCCGGTGGAGCAGGTACGCCGCCGTCGAGCCGGCGGCCCGGTTGTCGATCCCGACGTACGCGACCCGTCGGCTCAGCGGGATGTCGGTGACCAGGGTGACGACGGGGATCCCGGCCCTCTCGAGCCGGGCGATGGCGTCGACGACCTCCGGCACGTCGGGTGCCTTGAGCACGACGCCCATCGACCCGCGGTGGCGGATGTCGTCGAGGACCTTCACGATCTCCCCGGGACGGCCCTTCTCCCGGAAGTGGAAGCGGGACCGCACCACGGCCGGCCGCAGCGACGGAAGCTCCGCCTCCAACGCGGACTTGACCGCCGAGGAGAACCGGTCGGGGGTCTGCATCACGACGTCGACCAGGAAGGTGCGGCCGGTGAGCCGGAGCTGGCTGCGTTGCCGGTCCAGGTCGGTGATGGCCTGCCGCACGTTGCTCACCGTGCTCGCGCGGACCCCCGGCCGGTTGTTGAGCACCCGGTCGACGGTGGCCTCGCTGAGCCCGGCCTGACGGGCGATCTCCCGGATCGGATACGGATGCCCCATGTGCGGGAGTGTGAGGTGTTGATGAGGTCCAGGTCAAGGGAGACGACCGGCACTCATCACGCGTGGTTGAGGCGCAGAGCCGTCGATTCAATGAGGGGTTTTTGACGGCCTGCGTGGCTGTTGACCCCTGAGGGCGGCGGGTCGCACGCTGGAGGCCTTCGACGTCGAACGGGATGGTCACCATGGAGCTGTTGATCGGTGGGCAGTGGACTGCCGCGCAGTCGGGCCGCGTGGAGGAGGTGACCTCGCCGTTCGACGGTGCGGTCGCGGGCTCCGTCCCGGTGGCCGCTGCGGCCGACGTCGACGCGGCCCTGGACGCGGCCGTCGCGGGTGCGAGGACGTGGCGGAACACCCCCGGGCACGAGCGGATGCGGATCCTCCTGCAGGCGGCCACCCTCGCCGACGAGCGCGCCGAGACCGTCGCGCAGACGATCTCGGCGGAGTCCGGGAAGAGCATCACCGAGGCGAGGGGCGAGGCGTCACGATCCGGCGAGATGATCCGGCTGGCCGCCTTCGAGGGCACCCAGCTGTACGGCGACTCGCTGCCGCTGGACGCCAACCGCGGCACCGGCTTCGACAAGATCGGCTTCACCGTGCGGCAGCCGGTCGGCGTCGTCGTCGCCATCACCCCGTTCAACTACCCGGCGCTGCTGGTGATGCACAAGCTCGCGCCGGCACTCGCCGCGGGCAACGCGGTGGTGCTCAAGCCGGCCCGGGCGACGCCGCTGACCGCGCTGGCCCTGGCCGCGTGCTTCGTCGACGCGGGGCTGCCGGACGGCGTGCTCTCGGTCGTGACCGGCGGCGGAGGCGAGCTCGGGGACGCGCTGGTCAGCGACCCGCGGGTCGACAAGATCTCCTTCACCGGGTCGACCGGTGTCGGCAAGCGGATCACCCGGCTGGCCGGGGTGAAGAAGCTGTCCCTCGAGCTGGGCGCGTCCTGCCCGGTGGTCGTGCTCCCCGATGCCGACGTCGACGCCGCCGCGGCGGCCGTCGCGATCGGCGGCTACGTCAACGCCGGACAGGTGTGCATCTCGGTCCAGCGGGTGATCACGCACCCCGCGGTCGCCACGGACTTCCTGGACGCCCTCGTGGTCCAGGTGGAGAAGATCCAGACCGGAGACCCGAGGTCCGCCGGTACCGGGATGGGCACGCTGATCAGCGTCGACGAGGCGGAGCGGGTCGAGCGTTCCATCCAGGACGCGGTCGGCGCCGGTGCGCGCCTCCTCACGGGTGGGCAGCGCGACGGCGCGGTCGTGTCGCCGGCCGTCGTCGCCGGGGTCGACCCGGCCTCGCCGTTCAGCCAGGACGAGCTCTTCGGCCCGGCGGTGGCGGTCTCGGTCGCCGACGACTGGCAGAGCGCGATCGCCCAGGCCAACGGCACGGCGTACGGGCTCGGGGCCGGGGTCTTCACCTCCGACGTCGCCGGCGCGGTCCGGGCGATCCGGGAGATCGACGCCGGCGTGATCCACATCAACTGGACGCCGCTGTGGCGCGCCGACCTGATGCCGTACGGCGGCCTGAAGGGCAGCGGCATCGGCAAGGAAGGACCCCGCTCGGCCGTCTCCGAGATGACCGACGTGAAGACCGTCATCCTGCACGGCCGGCCCTGGTAGCCGACCCCGCTCCCGACCACCCAGAGATCGAGCTCCCCATGACTGCTTCTCCCACCGTCCGGCTGACCGTCGCGCAGGCGGTCGTCACCTACCTCTCGCGCCAGCACTCCGTCGCCGACGGGGTACGCCGCCGGCTGATCCCGGCGACGCTCGGCATCTTCGGCCACGGCAACGTCGCCGGGCTCGGCCAGGCCCTCGACCAGCTCGCGGAGACGATGCCGTTCATCCAGGGCCGCAACGAGCAGGCGCTGGTCCACGCCGCGACCGGGTTCGCCAAGCACAGCCACCGTCACGCCACCCTCGCGGTCACCGCGTCCATCGGGCCCGGCGCGACCAACATGGTCACCGGCGCGGCCCTGGCCACGCTGAACCGGCTCCCGGTGCTGCTGCTGCCCGGGGACACCTACGCCACCCGGCACCAGGGGCCGGTGCTGCAGCAGCTGCAGCACCCGCAGGAGGCCGACCTCACCGTCAACGACGCGTTCCGTCCCGTCGCCCGCTTCTTCGACCGGATCACCCGGCCGGAGCAGCTGCTCACCGCCCTCCCGGCGGCGATGCGGACCCTCGTCGACCCGGTCGAGACCGGCGCGGTGGTGCTGTCGCTCCCCCAGGACGTCCAGTCGCACGCCTACGACTTCCCCGCCGACTTCTTCGCCGAGCGGGACTGGGTGATCCGCCGGCCGACCCCCGACGCGGCCGAGGTCGACGCGGTGGCAGCGCTGCTCGCCGCGGCCGAGAGGCCGCTGATCATCGCCGGTGGCGGTGTCGTCCACTCGGAGGCCACCCCGGAGCTGGAGCGTCTCGCCGCCACCGTCGGCATCCCGGTCGCGGAGACGTTCGCCGGCAAGGGCGCGGTGCAGCAGACCGCCTGGTGGCAGCTCGGCGGCATCGGCCTCGAGGGGACTCCGGCCACCAACACGCTGGCCCGGGAGGCGGACCTGGTCCTCACGGTCGGGTCCCGGCTGACCGACTTCAGCACCGGCTCGCACTCGATCTTCGCCAACCCGGACGTCCGCTTCGCCAGCATCAACGTCAACGTCCACGACGCCGACCGGCTCGGCGCGCTCGGCATCATCGGGGACGCGAAGCGCTCGCTGGCGGCGCTGGCCGACGCCTGCGCAGACGTGCACGGCTCCCCCGCCTGGCAGGCCAGGACCGAGGAGCTCACCGCGGCGTGGAGCATCGAGCGAGCGCTGGCGCTCGACCCCGACGAGCCGTTCGACAAGGCCGCAGTGGCGGCCGGCTCCGACGTGGTGACCACCACCGACGCGGTGCTCACCCAGGGGCAGGTCATCGGCGTGCTCCAGGAGCACGCCCGGCCCGGTGACGTGGTCGTCGCCGCCGCCGGCGGCCCGCCCGGCGACCTCCAGAAGGTGTGGGACGCGACCGGCGGCCGGACCTGCCACCTCGAGTTCGGCTTCTCCTGCATGGGGTACGAGATCCCGGCCGCGATGGGGGTCCGGCTGGCGCACCCGGACCCCGACGCCCGGGTCACCGCCTTCCTCGGCGACGGCACCTTCCTGATGGCCCCCACCGAGCTGGTCACCGCGGCCCAGGAAGGCCTCCCGATCACGCTGGTCGTCCCGGAGAACCACGGCTACCAGGTGATCCACCGGCTGCAGATGGGCCGCCACGGCCGCGAGTTCGGCAACGAGTTCCGCTACCGCACCGCGGGGCTGCAGCTCACCGGCACCGGAGCCACGGCGGACAAGGCAGCCCGGCTCGACGGCGAGTACCTGTCGGTCGACCTGGTCCAGGTCGCCGCCGGGCTCGGCGCCCGGGCCGTCCGCGCGGTCACCGCCACCGACCTGCGTACGGCGCTGAGCGAGACCCGCGGCCACCACGGCACGGTCGTCATCGTCGTCGACGTCATCCCGCACGCCGACCTGCCCGGGGCCGGCGTGTGGTGGGACGTCGCGCCGGCGGAGGTCTCCGAGATCCCCACCGTGCCGCCGCTGCGCGCGGAGTACGAGACCGGTCGCCAGACGCAGCGGTGGTTCGGATGAGCCCGCTCGACGGCGGCGCACTGGCGAACGCCGTGCGGGGAGGGCAGCCGGCCCTCGGGACGTTCCTCGGCATGGCCACGCCGATCAGCGCGGAGGTGTGTGCCGCCGCGGGTCTCGACTGGGTGCTGCTCGACCTCGAGCACGGCGCCGGCGGCGAGGACCAGCTCCGCGACGTGGTGCCGGCGGCCGGTGGCTACGGCGTCCCCACGCTGGTGCGTGTCGAGGCCGCCGAGCGGATCCGCATCGGGCGGGTGCTGGACGGCGGGGCCGCCGGGATCATGCTCCCCCGGCTCAACGGTGCCGCCGAGGTCGCCGCCGCGCTCACCCACCTGCGCTACCCGCCCCAGGGTGACCGGGGCGTCGCCACCTACAACCGCGCCTGCCGCTACGGGCTCGACCCCGGCGCCCTGGACCGGGCCAACGACGAGGTGCTGTGCGTGGTGCAGATCGAGTCCGCGGCCGCGGTCGACGCCGCCGACGACATCGCCGCCCTCGACGGGGTCGACGTGCTGTTCGTCGGTCCTCGCGACCTCAGCCACGACCTCGGCGTGCCCGGCGACATCACCGCACCGGCGTACACCCAGGCGCTGGACAGCGTCCTCGAGGCAGCCAAGCGCCACGGCAAGGCCGCCGGGATGCTCGTCGCGGACGGCGCTGCCGCGGCCGCCCGGCTGGTACAGGGCTGGTCGTTCCTCGCCATCGGCTCCGACTCCACCCTGCTGGCCACCGCCGTCGTCTCCGAGCTCGGCCGAGCCCGCACCCCCACTCCCTGAACCTCACGACCTCTCACCGAAGGACGACCTCACCATGGCTGGACACCTCGCCGCCGACGGGCACACCGACCTGGGCATCGGCCTGATCAGCGTGGGCTGGATGGGCAAGCTGCACAGCCGCGCCTACCAGGCCATCCCCGTGGTCTACCCCGAGCTCGGGATCCGCCCCCGGCTGGTGCACGCCGCCGACAGCGCGCCGGACCGGGCGGAGTACGCCCGCGACGTGCTCGGCTACGCCCGGGCCACCACGGACTACCGCGAGGTGCTCGCCGACCCCGACGTCGACGTGGTGTCGATCTGCGCGCCCAACCTGCTGCACCGCGAGATCGGCATCGCGGCGGCCGAGGCCGGGAAGCCGTTCTGGATCGAGAAGCCGGTCGGCCGCGACGCCGCGGAGACCGCCGCCGTCGCCGCCGCGGCACAGGCCGCGGGGGTCACCACCTCGATCGGCTACAACTACCGTCACGCACCGGCGGTCGAACGGATCCGCGAGGTGATCGCCGACGGCGAGCTCGGCCGGATCACCAACGTCAGGGCGGTGTTCTTCAACGGCTACGCCGCCGAGCCCAATGGCGCGCTGTCATGGCGGTTCAAGAAGGACCTCGCCGGCAGCGGCGCTCTCGGCGACCTGCTCAGCCACGTCGTGGACCTCGTCCAGTACGTCGTCGGGCCGATCAGCGAGGTGACTGCGCTCCTCTCGACCATCCACCAGCAGCGCCCGATCCTGCCGATGGGGTCGGGCACCCACTTCGCCGTGATCGAGAACGGTGAGCTCGGTGACGTCGAGAACGACGACTACGCCGGCGCGCTCGTCCGGTTCGGCGCCGACGCACCCGGTGCCGGTGCCGTGGGCACCCTGGAGGCGTCGCGGGTGATCGTGGGGCCGCAGTGCGGTCTCGGCTTCGAGATCTACGGCACCGAGGGGTCGGCGTCGTGGACCTTCGAGCGGATGAACGAGCTGCAGCTCTCGATCGGGCGGAAGGGTCCGAACCAGGGCTACACCACCGTCCTGGGCAACGCCTCGCAAGGCGACTACGCCCGCTTCCAACCCGGCCCCGGCAACGCCATGGGCTACGACGACCTCAAGGTCATCGAGGCCAAGAAGTTCCTGGTGGCGGTGACCGGTGGCGAGCAGCGCAACTCCACCATCGAAGAGGCGGTCGCCGACGCGGAGGTCATCGCGGCGGTCGCCGAGTCGGCCGTCGACGGACAGTGGCACCAGGTCCCCGAGGTGCCCGACGCCACCTTCGGCCACCGTCGTACGCCGGTTCCCGCTCATGCCTGAGCCGCTGCCGCTGGTGGTCGGGCTCGGCGTCGTCGACCCCGGCCTCGTCGCCGACGTGCTCGACGGCCGGTGCCGGTTCGTCGCGGACCCGACCGACGCGGACCTGCGGGAGGCGCAGGGGGCGATCGCCCGGGCCGACGCCACGGTCGACGCGACCTTCCTGGACCGGGCCCCCCGGCTCCGGGTCGTCGCCCGGACCGGTGTCGGCGTGGAGCGCATCGACCTCGACGCGGTCACCGACCGCGGCATCGCCGTCGTGGTCACCCCCGGGACCGGCTCGGTCGCGGTCGCCGAGGGTGCCATCGCCATGGCCCTGCACCTCGTGAAGCGCTTCGGCCGGTTGACCCAGCTCGTCCGTTCCGGCCAGTGGGCCGACCGCGGCTCGGTCGTGGTCGGCGACCTGGCCGGCTCCACCCTGGGCGTCGTCGGGTTCGGCCGCATCGGGCGGCACACGGCCACCCTCGGCACCGCCCTGGGGATGAACGTGCTGGCCTACGACCCGGTCGCCATGCCTCCGGACGGGGTGCTCTGCAGCACCCTCGAGGAGCTGCTGTCCCGCAGCGACGTCGTCACCCTGCACCTGCCGCTCACGCCCGAGACCCACCACCTGCTGGACGCCGAGCGGCTGGCGCTCGCCCGACCGGGTGCCGTCCTGGTGAACTGCAGCCGGGGGTCGCTGATCGACAACGACGCGGCCTACCAGGCGCTGGTCGCCGGTCGGCTCGGCGGCATCGGGCTGGACGTGTTCGACCCCGAGCCGCCGGAGCACCACCCGCTGTTCGACCACCCGGACGTCGTCCTCACGCCCCACCTGATGGGGCTGAGCGCCCAGGCCACCGCCGCCACGTTCACGGCCGCTGCCACCGGCGTCGTCGACGTGCTCGAGGGTCGCGAGCCCGCCGCCGTGGCCAACCCCCGCTGGCGGGACGCCGTCGCCGCCGTCGGAGGGCCGTCATGAAGGACCTGCTCACCGGGAAGGTGGTCCTCGTCAGCGGCGGCACCCAGGGTCTCGGTGCCGGCATCGCCCGCGCCGCCGCCCAGGAGGGCGCCACCGTGGTCGTCGCCGGGCGCAGCGCCGAGCGCGGCGAGCTGGTCGCGGCCGAGCTGACCGCCGCGGGCGCGGAGGCCGGCTACGTGCGCGCCGACATCACCGACGTGGCCCAGGCGGTCGCCGCGGTGCGGACCACGGTCAGCCGGCACGGCCGGATCGACTGCCTGGTCAACTCTGCCGGGCTGACCACCCGCGGCACCCTGCTGGACACCACCGAGGAGCTGTTCGACCAGCACGTCGCGGTCAACCTCCGGGCGCCGTTCTTCCTGATGCAGGCGGCGGTCGCCGACATGGTGCGGCGCGGCGCCCCCGGGACGATCGTCAACATCATCTCCATCGACTCCCACGGCGGGCAGTCGTTCCTCGCGCCGTACGTCGCAGCGAAGGCCGGCCTCGCCGGCCTGACCCGCAACGCGGCGCACGCGCATCGCTGGGACCGGATCCGGATCAACGGGCTGAACATCGGGTGGTCGGCCACCGACGGCGAGGACCTGACCCAGCGCGACGCCCACGGCGCGGACCCGGACTGGCAGGAGCGCGCCGCCGCCAGCCTGCCGATGGGCAAGCTCGGCCAGGTCGACGAGATCGCTGATTTCGTCGCCTTCCTGCTCTCCGACCGCAGCGGCGTCGTCACCGGGTCGGTCATCGACTGGGACCAGAACGTCATCGGGGGTCTCGGTGACTGAACCCCTTCTTCTTCTCTCGCAAAGGAGATCGTCATGCGTCTAGGTCTGATCGGGCTCGGCCGGATCGGCGCGTTCCACGCCGAGACGCTGTCCGGGCTCGACGTGGTCGACTCCCTCGTCGTCACCGACGCGGTGCCCGCCGTCACCGCCTCGGTGGCCGAGCGGTTCGGCGCGGAGGCCGCGGACTCCCCCGAGGCGCTGATCAAGGCCGGCGTCGACGGGATCGTGATCGCCGCCGCCACCGACGCGCACCTCGCGCTGATCACGGCCGGCGTCGACGCCGGCATCCCGGTGTTCTGCGAGAAGCCGCTCTCCGGGGTCGTCGCCGACGCCGTCGCCATCGCCGACCACGTCAACAGCAGCGGGGTGCCCGTCCAGATCGGCTACCCCCGCCGGTTCGACCCGGCCTACCTCGCGGCCCGCACCGCGGTGGCCGGCGGCGAGCTCGGCTGGGTGCACACCGTGCGCTCGACCACGCTGGACCCGGCACCCCCGCCGCGCGGGTACGTCGCGGTCTCCGGCGGGATCTTCCGCGACTGCTCGGTGCACGACTTCGACACCGTGCGGTGGCTCACCGGCCGCGAGGTCGTCGAGGTCTACGCCACCGGCAGCGCCCGCGGTGACGACTTCTTCGCCGAGCTCGGCGACGTCGCCACCGCGCAGACCCTGCTCACCTTCGACGACGGTGCCACCGGGGTGGTGTCCAACACCCGCTACAACCCGCGCGGTCACGACGTACGCCTCGAGCTGCACGGCACCCTGGACAGCGTCGCCGCGGGCTGGACCGAGAGCACCCCGCTGCGCAACCTCGAGCGGGACACCGCCTGGCCCTCCGGCAAGCCCTGGACGTTCTTCATGGACCGGCTCGTCGACGCGTTCCGCGCCGAGCTCACCGCCTTCACCGAGGTCGTCGCCGGCCAGCGACCCAGCCCCTGCACCGTCGACGACGCGCTCGCCGTGACGTGGATCGCCGAGGCAGCCACCCTTTCCCTGCAACAGCACCGTCCGGTGCAGACAGCCGAGGTCCAGCCATGACCACCGACCCCACCACCCGCTCCCCCCACCGGATCGCCGGCGCCCCGATCTCCTGGGGCGTCTGCGAGGTCCCCGACTGGGGCTACCAGCTCGCCCCGAGCCGGGTGCTCGACGAGATGCGCGACGTCGGGCTCTCCGCCACCGAGCTCGGCCCGGAGGGCTTCCTGCCCGCCGACCCCGACCAGATGGCCGGCGTCCTGGCGGCCCACCACCTGACCGCCGTCGGTGGGTTCACCCCGGTGGTGATGCACCGCCCGGGCCACGACCCGCTCCCCGAGATCGACCGCATCCTGGCGCAGTACGACGCCACGCGGGCCGAGGTCCTCGTGCTCTCCGCGACCTCCGGCCTGGACGGCTACGACAGCCGGCCCGATCCTCGACGACGACGGCTGGGACCTGCTGCTGCGCAACCTCAACCGGATCAGCGACCGGGCGGCCGAGCACGGCGTCAGCGCGGTGCTGCACCCCCACGTGGGCACGATGGTCGAGAACGGCGAGGAGGTGCAGCGGGTGCTCAGCGGTTCGTCGGTCTCGCTGTGCCTGGACACCGGCCACCTGCTGATCGGCGGCACCGACCCGGCCGAGCTCACCCGGCAGGCCCCCGAGCGCATCGCCCACACCCACCTCAAGGACGTCAACAGCCAGGTCGCCGACAAGGTCCGGGCCGGCCGGCTCAGCTACACCGAGGCCGTCGCCGAGGGGATGTACCGGCCGCTGGGCACCGGTGACGTCGACGTCGAGAGCATCGTGCACACCCTGCAGGGCCACGGGTACGCCGGCTGGTACACCCTCGAGCAGGACACCATCCTCACCGAGGAGCCCCGCGGCGAGGGCCCCGTCACCGACGTGCGCACCAGCGCCGACTACGTCAGCAGCCTGCTGAGCACGACGGTGCTCGCCGGCCGGGAGTGACCGACGTCGTGGAACCACTGCGGATCGGAGTGCTGGGGGCGGCCCGCATCAGCGAGCTGTCGATCGTCGGCCCCGCCCACGCCACCGGGTCGCGACTCGTCGCGGTCGCCGCGCGGGACCGGGGCCGGGCCGAGGCGTTCGCCGACAAGCACGGCATCGAGCGGGTGCACGCGTCGTACGCCGACGTGATCGCCGATCCCGAGGTCGAGGCGATCTACAACCCGCTCGCCAACAGCCTGCACGCGCCGTGGAACCGGGAGGCGCTCCTCGCCGGCAAGCACGTGCTGACCGAGAAGCCGTTCGCCAGCAACGCAGCCGAGGCCGCCCAGGTGCGCGACCTGGCGCGGGGACGGTCGCTGGTGCTGTTCGAGGGGTTCCACTACCTCTACCACCCGCTGATGCAGCGGTTGATGTCGCTGCTCGCCGACGGCGAGCTGGGCACGCTGCAGCGCGTCGAGAGCACGATGCTGATGACCGCACCGGCGGCCGACGACCCGCGGTGGTCGCTCGAGCTCGCCGGCGGTGCCCTGATGGACATCGGCTGCTACGCGTTGCACGCCCAGCGTGTCCTCGGTGACTTCGGCGGCGGCGAGCCCCGGCTGGTCGCCGCCACCGGGGCCGAGCGCGCCGGTGCTCCCGGCGTCGACGAGTCGGCCGAGGCGCACCTCGAGTTCCCCTCCGGCGCCACCGGCCTCGCCCGGTGCAGCATGACCAGCGACCACTGGGACATGTCGCTGCGGGTGGTCGGGTCGCGGGGCGAGGCGCTCATCCCCGACTTCCTCTACCAGCGGTACGACGACCGGATCATCGTCACCTCGCGTGATGGAGAGCGGGTCGAGCGCTGCGGCCACGCCGACGTCGTACACCTACCAGCTCGAGGCCTTCATCAGCGCCGTCCGGGACGGCGCCCCCTACCGCACCGATGCCGACGACGCGGTCGCGACGATGTCGCTCATCGACGAGTGCTACCGCTCCCTGGGCCTCCGACCCCGTCCGACGTACGCAGCTCTCACGAAGGAGTCCTGATCACATGACCACGTCCCTCACGTCCCTCGCCACCGGCTGGCTCTCCGCCGCCGACTGCTCGATCGACGACTTCGCCGCCCTCGTCCAGCAGCAGACCGACCTCGCGGACTACCCGCACGCCGACGCCGTCGAGCAGAACGTGCTGATCTACGGCGAGAAGCTGCGCGCAGCCGTCGGCGACACCGCCGGGAGGACAGCGGTGCAGACCGAGCTGATGCGCGCGCTGACCGACGGCCCGGGCATCGTGGTGTTCAAGCAGGCGTTCGGAGACCTGGCCGTCGTCGACCGCGCGACCGACGCCTTCCTCGCGCAGATCGAGGCCGAGAAGGCGGCCGGGGCCTCCGGGGGCGACCACTTCGCCAAGCCCGGCGCCAACGACCGGGTCTGGGGTGCGCTGGACAAGCTGGCCGTCGCCGATCCCGAGGTGTTCGCGGACTACTACGCCAACGACGTCATCGCGCTGGTCAGCGAGTCGTGGCTCGGCCCGGACTACCAGGTCACCTCCCAGGTCAACGTGGTCAACCCGGGTGGCCAGGCGCAGGTGGCGCACCGCGACTACCACCTCGGGTTCATGGACGCGGACAACGCGGCCCGCTTCCCCGCCCAGGTGCACCGGCTCACCCCGGCGCTCACCCTGCAGGGCGCGGTCGCGCACTGCGACATGCCTGTCGAGACCGGGCCGACGCTGTACCTGCCCTACTCGCACCAGTACGAGCCCGGCTACCTCGCCTTCCACCTGCCGGAGTTCACGGCGTACTTCGGGGAGCACTACACCCAGCTGCCGCTGGAGAAGGGCGACGCCGCGTTCTTCAACCCCTCGCTGTTCCACGGCGCCGGCACGAACGTCTCGACCGACGTACGACGGATGGCCAACCTGCTGCAGGTCTCCTCCGCGTTCGGTCGCGCCATGGAGTCCGTCGACCGGGTGGCGACGTGCCGGGCCGTGTTCCCGGTGCTGCTGGCGAAGAAGGCGGCCGGCGCGTCGCAGGAGTACCTGGACCGCGTCATCGCCGCGTCCGCCGAGGGCTACGCCTTCCCGACCAACCTCGACCGCGACCAGCCGATCGACGGTCTCGCGCCGCAGACGCAGGCCGACCTGGTCCGACAGGCCGTCGCCGAGGGATGGACCCAGGAAGCGTTCGAGACCGCCCTGGACGCCCAGGCGGCGCGCACCCGCGCCGAGCACGGCTGATGTCCACGGAGCTGCTGGCCACCTGCTGGACCCACGCGGGCGACTCGCTGCCGGTGAACGGTCACCGGCTGAGCCCGCTCGACCTCCGCGTCCGGGCGGAGGCCGTCGCCGCGGCCGGCTTCACCGGCATCGGCTTCACCATCGACGACCTCGAGGCCGCGAGGCCGACGTACGACCTGGCGCAGGTCAAGCGCATCTGCGACGACCTCGGCCTGGTCCACGTCGAGGTGGAGCTGCTCGAGAACTGGTGGACGACCGGCGACGCCCGCCGGGAGTCGGACCGGACCCGGAGCTCGCTGCTCAACGCCGCTGAGGTCCTCGGAGCGCGGCAGATCAAGATCGGGCCCGACGTGCAGGCCGTCGCGCCGTTAGAGGTTGTCGAGCTCTGGGCGGGCGAGCTGCACCACCTGGCCGTCCAGGCCGAGGGGGTCGGGACCCGAGTAGCGCTGGAACCGTTGCCGTTCTCCAACATCGCCGACTTCCGGCTGGCCACCGAGCTCGTCGTCGCCGCGGACCACCCCGCGGCCGGCCTGGCCGTGGACATCTGGCACGTGGAGCGCGGCCCTTCCACGTTGGCCGACCTGGCCGCGATCCCCGGGGACAAGGTGTTCGTCGTCGAGCTCAACGATGCCCCGGCCCCGCAGTCCACGGACCTGTTCCAGGACACCATCCACCACCGCGTGCTGTGCGGTGCTGGAACCTTCGACGTCAGGGGCTTCGTCGACACGCTGGCGCAGATCGGCTTCGCCGGCCCGTGGGGTGTCGAGATCCTCTCCGACGAGCACCGCCGGCGGCCTCTGCAGGAAGCGCTGGGAGACGCTCACCGCACGGCGATGGCGCTGTTCGACGCTGCGACTTCCCCGAGGTAGCCGGCGCTGACCTGACCTTCGGCCACGACTCTCGCCTACGTGGCTGTCAGCCACCCAGCGAACGCTCGACTCACGACCTGGCCTGTGCCGAGGCGGCCCCGACTCCCCAACGTCGCGGTACAACAGCGCTCGGCTGATCACGTCTCCGGCTGATCACGTCTCCGGCTGGTCGAGTGTCCGGCTGATCGCGCTTCCGGCTGGTCGAGTGTCCGGCTTATCGCGCTTCCCGCTTATCGCGCTTCCCGCTTATCGCGCTTCCCGCTGGTCAAGCGTCGGCTGGTCGAGCTCATCGTGACCCTCTCGTGTCGCTGATCGTTCGATGGGGCGTCCGGTTCGCGACTCCACGCAACAACGTTTGATGTCGCATCCCGGGAGAGGTGACAACCGACAGGTGCCGGGTGTCGCCGGTCGGGTGGGGACCCAACGGCGCCGGACCACGTTCGCGGCCTGTGGCGCCGGCGATGGTCCGGTTGGCGTCGTCGAAGGAGTCGTTTGGCAGCCACCCAAGACCGTGGTCGACGCACGCCAAACGCACCATTCAGGCGCTCCTTCTCGTTCACGTCGATCCGCCGACCACCCATGTCTCGGTTCTAGAAGGGGTCGGGCGTCGGCGGGGCCATAGGCGTCGGGACGTACGCCGGCACTGGTGTCGGCATGGGTGTCGGGACGGGCGTCGACATCGGTGTGGGGGCCGGTGTCGGAACAGGGGTGGGAACGGGCGGAGTCGGTGTCGGTGTGGGTGTCGGTGTCGGTGTCGGTGTGGGTGTCGGTGTGGGTGTCGGCGTCGGTGTCGGTGTGGGTGTCGGCGTGGGTGTCGGCGTCGGTGTCGGCGTCGGTGTGGGCGTCGGTGTCGGGCGTCGGTGTGGGCGTCGGCGTCGGGCGTCGGTGTGGGCGTCGGCGTCGGTGTGGGCGTCGGTGTCGGCGTCGGTGTGGGCGTCGGTGTGGGCGTCGGCGTCGGCGTCGGTGTCGGGCGTCGGCGTCGGAGTTGGCGTCGGTGTCGGCGTGTGCGTGTGGGTGTCGGTGTGGGCGTCGGTGTTGGCGTCGGTGTGGGCGTCGGTGTTGGCGTCGGGTGTGGGAGTCGGCGTTGGGGTCGGCTTGGGAGTCGGTGCAGGCGTGGCGTCGGCGTGGGAGTCGGCGCCGGCGTCGGCGTGGGCGTCGGCTTGGGAGTAGGAGCAGGCGTGGGTGTCGGCGTCGGCACGCTAGTCGGGATACGCGTTGACGCCCGGAGCGGGGCCGGTGCGGTGTCGGTGTCGGCGTCGGTGTCGGCGTCGGCGTCGGAGTCGGGCGTCGGGGTCGGTGTCGGTGTCGGTGTCGGTGTCGGTGTCGGTGTCGGTGTCGGTGTCGGTGTCGGGTGTCGGTGTCGGTGTCGGTGTCGGGGTCGGTGTCGGCGTCGGTGTCGGGGTCGGTGTCGGTGTCGGGCGTCGGTGCCGGGGTCGGTGTCGGTGTCGGTGTCGGTGTCGGTGCCGGGGTCGGTGTCGGTGTCGGGCGTCGGTGTCGGTGCCGGCGTCGGGGTCGGTGCCGGTGTCGGGGTCGGTGCCGGGGTCGGTGCCGGTGTAGGGGTCGGTGCCGGGGTCGGTGCCGGTGTCGGGGTCGGTGCCGGGGTCGGTGCCGGTGTCGGCGTCGGTGCCGGCGTCGGTGCCGGGGTCGGTGTCGGTGTCGGGGTCGGTGCCGGGGTCGGTGCCGGTGCCGGGGTCGGTGCCGGGGTCGGTGTCGGGGTCGGCGTCGGTGTCGGGCGTCGGTGTAGGGGTCGGTGCCGGCGTCGGAGTCGGTGTAGGCGTCGGTGTCGGCGTCGGTGTCGGAGTCGGTGCCGGTGTAGGCGTCGGTGTAGGCGTCGGTGTAGGCGTCGGTGTAGGCGTCGGTGTCAGGCGTCGGTGTAGGCGTCGGTGTAGGCGTCGGTGTCGGAGGCGTCGGTGTCAGGCGTCGGTGTAGGCGTCGGTGTCGGCGTCGGTGTAGGCGTCGGTGTAGGCGTCGGTGTAGGCGTCGGTGTAGGCGTCGGTGTCGGGCGTCGGTGTCGGAGTCGGGGTCGGCGTCGGGGTCGGCGTCGGGGTCGGCGTCGGTGTCGGCGTCGGCGTCGGCGTCGGGGTCGGGGTCGGTGCCGGTGTAGGCGTCGGTGTCGGAGTCGGGGTCGGCGTCGGGGTCGGTGCCGGCGTGGCGTCGGTGCCTGGGAGTCCGGTGGCTCGGGGTCGGGGTCGGCGTCGGCGTCGGTGTCGGGGTCGGGCGTGCGGCGTCGGGGTCGGTGTCGGTGTAGGCGTCGGTGCCGGAGTCGGGGTTGGCGGGGGCGTGGGCGTGCGGCATTGGCACTACCCCTGGCTCAGGGGTCGGTGTTGGAGAAGGCGTCGCCGTGGCGGCGGAACTCGGGAACGTTGCTTGACTCGGTGTCGGTGTCGGTGTCGGTGTGGGGGTCGGTGTGGGGGTGGGGGTGGTTTGGGCTGTGGCGAACATTGGCGTTGGATCGAGGGCATGGCCGGGGGCAGACATCGGAGCCGCGGTAGGTGTGTCGCCTGGTGCTGACGCTGGTGTCGGAGCAGCGACCGCAGGATCCGAGAAGGGCGTGGGGGTCGGGTCGTGCGGCGGATCGGAAATCGGTGTCGGCGTTGGCACAGCGGCCGGATCCGAGACTGGTGGCGACTCCGAAGCATCCGGTGGAGTCACGGCCGTGTCGCCGATGAGCTTGTCCTGGGCGTCAAACCTGTCGCCACGCGTCGCGTTGTCGTCTTGCATCAGGAAGCGCAGGTTCGAGCTACTGAGCGTCTTCTCCGGATGGTCGGCCTTTGCCCACTGGTGATCGATCGAGAGACGTCGTGCGCTCAACTCTCGCGCCATCGGCCCCAACTGGCTTTCGAGGGCGTCGTTCACCTGCCCCTCCGACCAGTCGGGGTGCGCTTCTTCAAGCTGTTCCCGGGCCACCCACTCCCGGTCGGAAAAGGCGGCGCTGTAGCTGTCGGCGGGATCGCTGCTAGCGGGATTGTCTAGCATCTGCAAGTCGGTGACGGCGTCCTCTCTACCCTCCTGGAAGGACCTGAGGCCTCCTTCTTGGTCGTCCCAACCAGAGATTCGGAGCAAGGGGGCCCTGCTCCCACCTTGCAGATCGAAGCCTGCCTCGTTCAGCAGGCTGCGCACCTGTTCGGCGCTCTCGCTGTCATCCGAGTTCACCAGGCTCCAGAAGCGCCTGCGAGCACTCGAAAAGCCCTCGGGGGTCGACGGGCGGCCACTAGCCGCCTGATCCCACAACTGCGAAAGTGCATCGCTCTGGTCGAAGTTTGAGAAGAAGGCTGTAGCCGCGTCCGTAGCTCCAGTCGTTCCGGAGCCATCGTCCTCTGTCATGTTCGTCACTCACTCTGTGCCGGCGTCAGTAGCGGATGTCCGGGTGAGCCCAGGTGAAGCTGTTCAGCCCGGCGCTCGTACTCCGGGTCGGCCTCGCGGTCTGCCATCACCTCGACTACCTCGTTCCCCATCACCTCGGTGAAGTACGCCGGGCTCCACCTTGTCAACGCACCCCATCCGGTGGAGACGTCTTCCAGCACGACGGGAGTGTTCGAGGCGTAGTAGTTCTGGAGGAACGTGTTCGACGAGAGGCCGCACGTCCGGTCGCAGGACTGTGACTCCTCCTGGGCCCGGAGTGTCCGTAGCGCATCGAGCATGCTCTCGAGCTTGCGCAGCCGCTGGTGAGCCCATTCGCCTGCCGCGAAACCGGGGCTGGCGAGCACCTCCTTGCATGCGTTGTTCGCGTCGTTCGCGTCGAAGCCCTCCTCGGCCATCCGTTCGACGACAGCCTCGACCGACATCCCGGACAGCAGTGACGCCGCCGCCCAACGCTTCCACTCGAAGCTGATCTCCACGACGTGCTGGCTGCTCTGGTCCATGGTTTCCTCGCCTCTCAGGACGGAGCCGTGCCCGGGCTCGCTGTGGCACCTCGCCCGAACGAGCGCTCTTCGCGATGCCAGGTCAGGTCGCTGGGCGCTGGGACGAGGTGGTCACGCACCGCGCGGTACGACGCGAGGAGCTGTTCGGTTATGTCGTCGGCCTGCGCCTTGAGCCGAGGTGACGGCACCGGGCACGACGCCGAGGGCACCCCGAGGAACGACAGCACCTGTCGCACCGTTCCGGCCATGTCCGCAACGAGATCCTCGTAGACCACCTCCAACGGCGTGATCCCGTTCGATGCGAAGTACCTCTGCCACCGGTCTCGGTGATCCGTGATCACGTCCTCGAACCAGCGGATCTGCTGCAGGTCCGCGTCACCGAGGTTCTCCGTGCTGGCCGGTGGAGGCCGGTCACTGGCGAACCAGATCTGGCTCTTGGCGGCCCGATAGTAGGAGATCGCCTGGCGCGCCGTATCCCGTCGATGCAAGAAGACGTGGCGGAGATCGGGGAACCACTCTCCGAGACGGACGTCCACGTCGACGTGGGGTCCATCGTGTGCGAGGACCTGTTGTCGAAGCCACGCGAACTGGTACCAGTGCACCTTTGCGCTGAAGACGCCGTTCGGCGCCTGCGTCCGTGACAGCGCAGTGTCGACATAGCTGCGGTAGTCGGGATTTTGCGGAAGGTCCCACTCGGAGGCCCACAGGCCCGTGAAGTCCGGCCGGAAGTACTCGTGCGGCTGCCCGACGAGGCCGGTGCTCCACAGTACGTCCGAGAGCAGCCAACTGCCGCTGCGCGGCATGGTCGCCACGAAGCAGCAGGTGTGCGGCCGCCCGGCGTCACTCCGTTGCCCCACCGGTTCGTGCCGGTGGGCCCGCTGGGTGTCCGCTTCGTCAGGAAACAGCGGTGTGATGCTCGCGAGGCGGGATCGAGGGGCGGAGGTGCTCATCACGGGACTCGGCTCGCCGCAGTGGCCCCGAGCGTCGCCAGCCTGTCCCGCTCACCCTCGAGCTGAGCTCGACGCTGCTCGGAGTCCATCACCCCGGCCACCGCACTGGTGAGGCTCTCGATCCGGCTGCGTACGGCGGCAAGCTCGGTCTTGATCGCGGCCCGCACCAGTCTGACCGTCTGAGTCTGCGCAGACCTGACCGTCTCGTCGATAGCGCCCGCACACTCCCGGCTGAGCTTCTGGAGAGTCTCGGCCAAGGCCCGTCGAGCTTCCTGCTGCTCTGCGACCTGTCGATGCTGTCGGGATGCAACCAGGCTCTGGCCGAGCCCGAACGGCGCGAGCAATGCGGTCACCGGGCTGCCGAGCGAGATGCCCATGACGATCTGCATGATCGTCTGCCCCAACGCGAGCCTGGTGTTCGGTCCGCCGACCGTGGCCGGGGCCGGCTCGTGCACTTCGCGGTCCCTGGTCAGCTGAGCCTCGATCTCGAGCTTCCAGGGCTCGACGCCGATGGCCTCGGCGCTGTCCAGGACACAGGCCCGCACCGTGTCTGAGACCGTCACCTCGAGCTCCGCCGCAAGCGAACGCAGACCGTTCTCGTTGTCCTCGGCAAACGTGGCCTTCTCCTGGGGCTTCCAGCTGCTGATGACGGCCTGGCGCTCGTCGCGGAAGCCGTCGAGCCGCGACTGAAGGGTCTTGTTGAGTCTCCGCTGCGCGTCGACGAAGCGTTGCGTCGTCGCATCCCGCCAGTCCTCGTTCACCGCGTTGAGCTGCCTGGAAGCCGGGCCTGCTCCTGCTTCATGTCGTCGAGGGGCTGACGGTCGCCGCTCAGGACTTGCTAGCTGCTCCACGCAGGCCGCATCGAGCGCACGTACGACGGCACCGGCAGCGCGCATTCCGTTGGCTGCCCGCAGGGTCTCGCCCTGCGCGACCAGGGCCTTCGAGCTTGCCGCGCAGGAACAGCACCCCGCTCTGCTCGAGCAGCCGCCGGCCGCGCTCGTGGTCGCCGCCACGCACGGCCTCGATCCCGCGGTTCGCCACCAGCGACCGATCGGGTGGATGCTCAGGTCGGAGAACCGGGGGGCGTACTCCTGCAGCAGACGTCGGTCCTCGTCGAGCACCGCCGGCCAGCCCGGGAACAGGTCCCGCTTGGTGAGCACGAGCAGCACCCGGTCGATGCGCTCGGAGGCCTCCTGCAAGAAGGCCAGCTCGGGTCGGGACAGCGGCGCCGCCGCGTCCAGCACGAAGACGAGCGCGTCCGCCTGCTGCACCGCGGTCATCGTGATCCGCGCGTGGCTCGCGTCGAGTCCGCCGGCACCCGGGGTGTCGACCAGCACCAGCCCCTGGAGGAGTCCGGTAGGCACACCGACGTCCACGAACGACACCGACCGACGGTTGCCGGGGTTCTCCGCGACCGAGACCCATTCGCTCAGCGCCTCGGGAGAGATGTCGACGGGGGCCTCCTGCCCTTCGATGGTCACGGTCGCCGTCGCCGCTGGTGCCTGATGAACCAGGACGAACACGCCGGTCGCGACGTCCGCATCGACCGGCAACAGCCGAGGGTGGCCGATGATCGCGTTGATCAGCGTGGACTTTCCCCGATCCGACGGGCGACACCGATGGGGTCCTCCGGGTCACCGCACTCGTCGGCACGGCTGAGCACACCGATCGCGTTGAGCGACATGGAGTCGGCGCCTCGGGTCAGGTGCGCGAACGCCTCCAGGGTCTCTCGGTCGTCGAGCATGCCGCCGGCGCGCATCACCATGATCAAGGCATCCGCGTTGCTGTACGCCGCTCGCGAGTTGGCGGAGAAGAAGGTCTCCTGGCTGCGCTCGGACGCCGACTCGGTGAGGCTCTGGAGCCCCGGGCTGTCGATGATCGAGATCTTCTGCAGCAGGGGGTTGCCGGGGAGCCGGACATTGACCTCTTGGATCTCCTCGACGGGGACGGGGTACGCCTGGGGCAGTTGGCCGCCGACCGTCAGTGAGGTCGTCACCGTCTGGCCGGAGGTCAGGTGGAGTCGCACCTCTTCGAACTCGGAGCCGCTGAACATTGTGACGGCCTTGGTGGTCTCCGCCTCGCCGGTTGGTGCTATCAGCTGGCCCACCAGCGCGTTGACCAGAGTCGACTTCCCCATGCTCACGCGTCCCGCGATAACGACTCTGAGCGGTTCCTGCAGCGTTCGCGCCGTCGCCGCAATCTGATCGCGCACGTGCACGAGTGAGGTCTGGTCGAGCAGGTCGTCACAGACGCGGATGACCATGGTGCACATCGGACCGGTCGTCGGGATGTCCGACGAGGACCCGAGGATCCCTGGATCGAGGGACGGTGGCATGACGATGACCAGGTCGGTTCAGCCGGACGCGACGGTCAGCAGCACCAGGATGACCAAGATCGCGAGACTGATCCAGCACCATCGTGCCGCCCAGGCCGACGAGCGGACGGCTCCCGCGATGTCACCTTGCTGGAGCTTGGGCTTCACCTGGCTGGCGTAGACGATCGCCGCGATGCCGGTGGGCAGGAAGCAGAAGATGGTGCACACGATCGCCCAGGCCATGTGGCTTGGAACCTTGGCGATCGGCGCCCCGGCTGCCATCGGCTGAGCCGGTGGAGAACCCCACGAGTCATACGCACTCGGGTCTGATGGCTGATGGGTCGACATGACGCCCCCTGACGACTGACGCTCCCCTTGGGTCCTACCCCCAGGGACGTCTTCAGGCTAGGGCGGGGTGGCGGACCAGGTCCACGGCCAAAATCGGACAGTTTCGAGACTCAAAACGGTTGTATAGCCTAGATATAGGAAAATTTACTCTCGCGGGCGACAGGCATCTGCTGGGTAGCGCCAGAGATGAGAACCCCTTGACCCCCAGATGCACTTCGCCCGAGTTGGGACGAATGGGCGACCACACCGGTGCGCCGTCGTCCGTCTCTCACCCTTGATTCCATGGCGTCTCAGTTGATCGTGGTCCGACCGTGGTCCGGAGGCAGTTGCGCTCCCGGAGACAAAGCCGGTGCCCGCTGCGCGGCGGAAGGAGGCGCGTACCTGGTCATGGCGTAGCGACTTACGAGTGCGCCTCGAGGTCGAGGTCGATCTTGGCCAACTCCAAGGCGAGCTCTCCGAGTAGATTGTCGATATCGGGTCTCCTCGTCGTCACAGAGGATCGCGTCGATCTAGCGCACAGAAAAGGCCTTCATGAACACCTCCCTGACCGCGCTCGCTCGCGAACAGCTCGAGTTGGCGCTCGCTGCATCGAGCGGTCGCAGCGCTCATACCGTCTTCGGCGGCAGTGAGCATCATTTGCGACAGACCGTTATCGCGCTCGCATCCGGTCGCATGCTCGACGAGCACAGCAACCCGGGCGACGCCACGGTCCACGTCCTCCACGGACGCGTTCGACTGTCAGCGGGAGACGTCAGCTGGGACGGCGCGGCCGGCCACCTGATCGCCGTACCAGACGCCGCGCACAGCCTTGCAGCCTTAGAGGATTCGGTCATTCTCTTGACCGTCGTCGGCCGAGCCTGAGCCTCCCCCGGTCCCGGCGCTCGCAAGCAGTCGCAGTCCTGGACGAGTGTCCAATTCGATCCGCTCGCAGGCGATGGCGCGGACCACGGCTGGAACACGCATCGCGACGCCGAACGCGTAGCGATTGCGCAGCCGCAGGTCGACGCTCTGTTCACCGTGGATCCCGACCTGACCGCCGAGGCAGAGACGATGACCGGTTTCGCTCACCACCTGCTGACGGCCGAGAACCGTCGGTGAGCTCGAGTTCCTGGTCGAGGAGCACTCGCACCGCGAGGTCCTAAAAATCTCTCTGATCACCGCGCTCCACCGGGCCGGCCGGCAGGCCGAGGCGACGGCAGCGCCGAGCCCAAGGCGTTGGTGGTCTCGCGTAGCCGTTGCTTGGCCGTGGCCGGTGCGCCGACGTGGTCCAGGCCGAGCAGTCCCGCGCCGACCACGAGGGGAGCGGTGACGACGCGTGTGGAGGCCAGTGGCGCGCGGGTCGCGAGCACTTCGTCGATGCCGTCGAGGAGCAGCCGGTGTCCGGCCGTCAGCACGCCGCCGCCGAGCACCACTGGTGTCGGCTCGGCGAGCAGCTCCAGCCGGGTCAGCGCCGCGAGGACGAGCGCGGCAATCTCGTCGGCCTGACGTCGTACGACGTCCGCGGCGACGGGGTCACCGCCTGCTGCGACGTCGAACAGCAACCGGGTCATCTCCACGCACCGGCTCGGCGCGAGGACTCCGAGGTGCACCGCCTCGATCAGCTCCGCCATCGACGCGAGTCCGTAGTGCGCCGGCAACGCGTCGCGCAGGGCGGTGTGGGGGCCGCGTCCGTCGGCGGCGCGGGCCGCCCACCACATCGCCTCGGTCCAGATGAAGCCGCCCCCGCCCCAGTCGCCGGAGATGTGGCCCACCGCCGCGAAGCGCACGTCGCGACCGTCGCGGCGGTGGCCGGTGCAGTTGATCCCGGCGCCGCAGATCACGGCGATCCCGTGCGGCTCGTCGAGGCCGGCGCGGAGCAGGGCGTAGGTGTCGTTGAACACTGCGCTCGTCTCACCCCAGCTGCGTGCCGCGATCACCTCCTCCAGCAGCTGCTGCTCCGGCGGGAGGTCGGCGTTGGCCAGGCACGCGGAGACGTGGTCCACCATGTTTGTCGGGCCTTCGAGGCCGGCCGCGACGGCGGCACGCTCCACCAGGAGGTGCAACCCTCCAACAGCCGCGGCGGCTCCTACCTTGTGCGGAAGGAACCCCGGTCCGCGCGCGGACCCCAGCACCTCGCCGTCGGCTGCCACCACCGCGACATCGGTCTTCGAGTTGCCGGCGTCGAGCGCCAGCACGGCCGGTGTCACGCCCATGGCAGGTACGCGCGGTTGTGGGCGAGCAGCCGGTCCGTCAGTCCCTCCGCGAGGCCGACCTGTCCGACCAGCGGGTGTGCGAGCAGTGCCTCGAAGACCCGGTGCCGCCCGCCGCGCATCGCCGCGTCGAGCGCGAGGTGCTCGTACGCCGTGACCGCGGAGACGAGTCCGGCAAAGAGCGGGGAGAGCGGCGCGACAGGCAGCGGGGTCACGGCGCCTCCTCTGACGCGCGCTGGGACCTCGACGACGGCGTCGGGTGGCAGGAACGGGATCGTGTCACCGTTGCGCACGTTCACCACCTGCTCGGCAGCCTCGGTCGACCGTCCGAGCAGTGCCGCGCACAGCGCCACTGCGGCCTCCGAGTAGAAGGCGCCGCCTCTCTGAGTCAGCAGCTCGGGCTTCGTGTCGAGCCGTTCGTCGCCGTACAGCTGGAGGAGCTGTCGCTCGATCTCGGCCACCTGGGAGGCACGCGACTGTGAGGACCGCTGCTCACGGACCAGCTCGTCGTGGGCGTAGAAGTAGCGCAGGTAGTAGGACGGCACCACCCCCAGGTGTCGCAGCAGCCACGCCGGGAGCCCGAGGCTGTCGGCGATCTCCTCGACGTGACGATCGAGCAGCTCTGGCAGCCGGTCCCGGCCGTCGACCAGGACTCGCCGCTCCCAGGTCAGGTGGTTCAGACCCACGTGGTCGAGCCGTACACGCTCCGGCTCGACGTTCAGCATCGCCGCGAACCTCCGTTGGAAGCCGATGGCCACGTTGCACAACCCCACCGCGCGGTGCCCCGCCTCCAGGAGTGCCCGCGTGACGATGCCGACCGGGTTGGTGAAGTCCACGATCCATGCGTCCGGGCTGGCCTTCTCGACCCGCGAGGCGATGTCGAGCACCACCGGGACCGTCCGCAGCGCCTTGGCCAGGCCGCCGGCCCCCGTGGTCTCCTGCCCCACGCAGCCGCACTCCAGAGGCCAGGTCTCGTCCTGGTCGCGGGCGGTCTGGCCGCCCACGCGGAGCTGCAGGAGCACCGCGTCCGCGTCGGCGACCCCGCCGTCGAGATCAGTCGTCGTGGTGAGCACACCGGGGTGGCCGTGGCGCTGGAGGATCCGACGGCCGAGCCCCCCGACCAGCGCCAGCCGGTCCTCGGCGGGATCCACCAGGACCAGCTCCTCGACCGGCAGGGCGTCCTGCAGCCGGGCGAGTCCGTCGACCAGCTCCGGGGTGTACGTCGACCCACCGCCGACCACCGCAAGCTTCATGAGAGCGTCATCCCTTCATCGCGAATCGGTTCGGCGGGAGACGCCACCCCGTGGCGATGGCGATCATCCCGCGTCCGCAACCCACTGCTGCCACACCGGCGCGCCGCGCGCGACAGCTTCCGAGATGGTCCGGCGACGACAGTCGTCCGAGGAGATCCGGTCGAGAACTGCCCGCGTCAGCAGCCCCCGGTCGATGGGTGGCGCCGGACCGTCGTCGACGAGGTCGCGCGCGTCGGCGAAGGAATCGTGAGCCAGGATGATCTCGCCGGCTCGCGAGATCGTCTCCACGCCGGCTACCTGCTCCTCGCGAGGCAGGTCCAGCCAGTCCCGGAGCTCGCAGCTCCACCCCGCAGTGGTCATCCCAGCCTCGTCCACTGCCGACCACGCCGAAGAAGTGAGCGCTCCGTAGGGCGGCCGGTACCAGACCACAGGGCGTTGAAGAGCCTGTTCGAGCATGTCCTTGGCCTCGACCAGCGCTCTCGCGAGCTCCGCCGCCGGTATCTGGTCGACACGACGGTGGTCCGCGCCGTGCAGACCGATCTCGTGACCTTCCGCGGCGACCGACCTCAGCACGTCCGGGTAGAGCTTCACGCGCGTACCCAGCACGAAGAACGTCGCCCGCGCGTCGGCCGCCGCGAGCTCCCGCAGCACGGCGGGGGTGCTCTCGGGGTCAGGACCGTCGTCGTAGGTCAGCAGGACCGACGGCGCGTCGTCGTCGACGGTCGGGGTGACGGCGACGAGCGCCTGACCACGACCGGGCCCTGCCACTTCGTGTGGGTCCGTCACCTGCTCACCTGCTTGGCCACCCTCCGACTCAGCCGAGGCGCTCGGCCAGCGAGACGATGATCCCTCCGATCTCGGACGTGCGCCACCGTCTCGTCGGCTCGGCTCGGCTCGGCTCGGCTCGAGGTCGCGGCCCCCGCCGTCCCTGATCGCGGGCAGGCGTGTCCGGATCTGCCTGCACGGCGTAAGAATGGCGGATGCAGACCAAGAGCACGGGCGAGCGGATGGACTGATCCGTGGTCTCCACGCCCTCCTCGACGACCGTGCGCCGCACCCCGGTCCGCGTGCCGGCGGCGACCCTCGGTCCCGTGAGCCCGCTGCCCCGGTTCACCCGGCTGCGGGAGCTGCCCCATCCCGAGGTCGGGCCGGGCGCCACGCCGGAGATGCTCGAGCGGATCGCCTACGGCAGGCTTGAGTCCCCCCTCCCCTACCCCGTCCAGGAGAACTACGACCGGTCGCTGCGGGAGGTCGAGCTCTCTGCGTACGTGCTCGACAACGGAGTGCTGCGCGCGACCGTGCTGCCGACGCTCGGCGGCCGCGTCTGGTCGTTGTACGACGTCGCCCGTCGGCGTGAGCTGCTGTTCCGCAACCCGGTGCTGCAGTTCGCGAACTTCGGGCTGACCAACGCGTGGTTCGCCGGGGGCATCGAGTGGAACCTCGGCTCCACCGGCCACACCACGCTGTCGTGCCGGCCGATGCATGCCGCTGTCGTGGCCGGTCCGGACGGTGACGTGCTGCGGCTGTGGGAGTGGGAGCGGACCCGAGACCTGGTGCTGCAGATCGACCTCTCCCTGCCTCCCGGTTCGAGTCGGTTGTACGCCTCGACCCGAGTGATCAACCCGGACCCGGAGGAGAAGCCGCTCTACTACTGGACCAACATCGCGGTGCCCGAGACACCGGGGACCCGCGTGCTGACCACGGCGGACGCCGCCTGGCGCACGGAGTACACCGGTGCCCTGACCCGGGTCCCCGTGCCGCACCCGGACCGCGCGGACGTCGACATCAGCTATCCGATGGCTGCCGCGTTCCCCGCCGACTACTTCTACGACGTGGAGGGTCGGCGCGGCCGGCACATCGTGGCCGTCGAGCCCGACGGCGCTGGCTTCGCCCAGACGTCGACGCGCGGGCTGCGGGGCCGAAAGCTGTTCCTGTGGGGAAGCGGCCGGGCCGGTTCGCGGTGGCAGGAATGGCTCTGCGGTCCGGACGCGAGGTACGCCGAGATCCAGGCGGGATTCTGCCCGACCCAGCTCGAGCACGATCGGCTGGCGGGTGGGACGAGCGTGTCGTGGACCGAGGCGTTCGGTGGCGTCGACCTGGACCCGCGAACCGTGTCAGGCGGATATGCCGAGGCCTGCGCGGCCGCGCGGGAAGCCGTGCACGCGGCGGCGGACCCTGACCACCTCGAGGCCTTCCACGAGCGCTGGCTCACCGAGGTGGCCGACGCCGAGGTCGTCGAGCAGGTGAGTCCCGGGTCGGGCTGGGGCCACGTCGAGCTGAGGCTCCGGGACGCCCCGCCCGTCGTACCGACACGTGCCCTGCCGTTCCCACCGGTCGACGACGACAGCCTCCCGGCACGTCGCCTGCTCGACGGTGACACCCAGGGACTGGCGGAGTCGGCCCACAGGCTGCCGGTGCCGCCGGTCTCCGACCGCTGGCGTGCCGTCCTCCAGGAGGCGCCGGACGCCGAGTGGGTCCACCTGGCCCGCGCGGTGAACGCCCACGTGCGGGGCGATCTCGGCGGCGCCGCCGAGCAGTACGAGGCGAGCCTGGCCGCTCACGAGAACCCGTGGTCGCTGCGGGGGTTGGCGCTGCTGGCCGATGACGATCGTGCGTGCGACCTGTACGCGCGCGCCCGGAGACTCCGGCCGAGCTGCCGCGCGCTGGCCGTGGAGCACCTCGAACGGCTGCTTGCCGCCGGACGTTCCGGCGACTGCCTGGGCGCCGTCGCGGCCCTGGACCCCGCGCTGCGCGCACACGGCCGGACCCGGCTCCTCGAGGTCCGGGCGTGGTTGGCCGAGGGCGAACGCGAGCGCGCCGCCCGGCTCATGACCTCGCTGGTCGTCGAGGATCTCGCCGAGGGTGAGAGGGTGCTCGACGAGCTGTGGGACACGCTGCATCCGGGCGCGGAAGTCCCGGCGCACCTCGACTTCCGGATGACCAGGGGGTAGCAGATCAGCGGAACGTGCCCTGGGACACCGACCCCTCCAGCCGCCGCTGGAAGATCAGGTACACGATCAGCACCGGCACGACCGTGATGACGACGGCGGCGAAGAGCGCTCCGAAGTCGACGGCGTAACCGGCTTGCGAGGCGAACTCCGCCATCCCCTGGGTCAGCACGTATCTGCTCTGGTCGGTGTTCAGGGCCACCGGCAGCAGGAACTGGTTCCACAGTCCGAGGAAGTTGAAGATCGCGACGGTGGCCATCCCGGGCCGCGCCATCGGCAGCATGATCTGGAAGAAGGCTCGCCAGTCCCCGGCGCCGTCCATCAGCGCCGCCTCGTAGACCTCGTCCGGCAGGGACTTGAAGAACGCGTAGAGGAAGAAGACCGTGAACGGCAGCGCGAACGCGACGTACACCATGATGAGCCCCGGCAAGGTGTTGAGCAGCCCGACGTTCTTCAGGATGAAGAACAGCGGCACGATCGCGAGGAAGATCGGGAAGGTCAGCCCGGCGAGCATCAGGTAGTAGATGAACCGCGCCCCCGGGAACTTGAATCGCGCGAGCACGTAGGCGCACATGGCCCCGAGCAGCATGACGAGCACGAGGGAGGCACCCACCACGATGACCGTGTTCAGGAAGAAGTCGCGGATCCCGGCGTCGGTCCACGCGTGGACGTAGTTGTCGAAGCTCCAGTGCGCCGGCAGCGAGAACGGCGACGCCAGGATCTCCTTGGTCGTCTTGAACGACGACAGCAGGACCCACAGGAACGGCACGATGACGATGACCGCCCAGATGGTCAGGAGTGCGTGCGAGCTGGTCTCGACTGTCTTGTCACCGACGGTGCGGACGGTGCGGTTGTCGGTGACGGTGCCCTGGTCGGCGGCGACGGTGGTCATCGGCGGACCCTCCCCTCGCCGCCCCCACCGGTGACCCGATTCGTGACGAACACGATCGCGGCGAACAGCAGCGTGACGATCGCCAGCACGACACCCATCGCCGTGGCGTAGCCGAACTGGCCCTTGCGGAACGCCGTGTTGAAGAGCTCCTGGCTCATCGTCCGGGTGGTGTTGTCCGGGCCGCCGTTCGGGTTCAGCGCCTGCATGTAGACGAAGGCGTCGAGGGCGGTGATCCCCAGATAGATGTACGCCGTCTGCACGTTGTCCCGCACGAGCGGAAGCGTGACCGAGATGGCCGTACGGAAGCGGCCGGCTCCGTCCATGCGCGCGGACTCGTAGATCTCCGCCGGGATGCCCTTGATGGCCGCGACGAACAGGACCGTGTAGAACCCGACGAAGCTCCAGATGATCACGAACATGGACGCCGGCATCGCCGTGTGCGGGTCGCCGAGCCAGGCGAAGTTCTCGAACCGGCTGAGACCGAGCTTGGTGAGGCAGGCATTGAGGAGGCCGGCAGAGGGGTCGTACACCTGCGCCCAGATGAGGCCGATGACGATGGCCGGGACGGTGTACGGGAAGAACGACACGACCCGGTAGAACCCGGACGCACGGATCCCGCGGATGCTGCCCCTGCTGGGTCCGCCCACGGTGACGACCGTCGCGATGGTGAGCGCCAGCACGATGGTCACCAACGGCACCACGATGGCGAGCTGCACGTTGTTGCCCAACGACTTCATGAAGGTGTCGTCCTGGAACAGCTTCGTGAAGTTGTCCAGCCCGATGAAGTTGTACGTCGGCGAGAAGCCGTTCCAGTCGGTCATCGCGAAGTACAGCGCCTGGCCGAACGGGTAGATCACGAAGACCAGGAAGATCGCCAGCGGCAGGCCGAGGAACACCGCCATGAAGCTCAGCCGGTCCCACGTCGGCATCCGGCGCGGCCGCCGCCGGGGGGCGGCCGGCCGGGGCCGGCCGCCGGTGGTCGTCGTCCCGCCGGTCGTGGAGCTGGTCACGTGATCGTGAGCTTCTTCACCGACGAGTCGTTGGCGATCTTGTCGGTGATGTTCTGCAGGCCCTTGGTGAGCCCGGCGACATCGGTCTGGCCGGACAGGAACGAGTTCCAGACCGTCAGCTGGTCGGTGTTCATGCCGTAGTAGTCGACGAACTGGTAGTTGAAGATGTTGCTGCCCGCGGCCCCCAGCATCTTCGTCTGTGAGACCAGCGCGGTCGACCCGAAACCGTCGGCCGGCACCAGGCCCTTGACGATCGTCGGCGCGAGACGGGTCTTGGAGAAGTTGGTCGCGGCCGCCTTCGACAGCATTGCGCGCAGGATCTCCTTGCCACCCGCGGCGTTCTTCGACTGGGACGGCACGATGTAGGGCTCGCCCGCAGCGGCACGAAGCCCCGCGGCCGGCAGCTTCGGGCTGGAGGAGACGGTCGGCTCCGGAGCACCGGTCATGTCGAACCCAGACTTCGTCGCGGACTTCATCTCGTTCTCGATCCAGCCGCCCGACGGGTAGAGGATGGCCTGTTCGTCGTTGCTCCACTTCGCCTGGGCCGCGGTGAACTGGGTGCCCGCCCCGCCGGGTACGAAGTAGCCCTTCGACACCATCTCGTTCAGGGCCTCGAAGACGCTCTGGAGCTGCGGAAGAGACCAGCACTTGGGCTTCAGGTTCTCCAGCGCCAGGCGGACCTCGTCACCACCCTCCTTGATGGCGGAGTTGACGGCCATCGTCTGGTAGTACGTCGCCGCCTCCTTGCCCCAGACGAAGAGGTACTTGCCTGCCGCCTTGGCCTTGGCGCCGAGAGCGAGCGCCTCGTCCCAGGTCGCCGGCGCGGTCCAACCGTTCTTCTTGAACAGCGATGCGGAGTACCAGATGCCGTAGACCGTCATCACGTAGTTCATCGCGACGAACTTGCCGTTGAAAGTGCCGGGGACCTTCACGTTCGGGTAGAGCGTGTCCGAGATCTTGGTGCCCTCGTAGTTGTTCGCGTCGAAGACGTCGTCGAGCGTCTCGAGCTGCTTCGCGATGGTGTTGAACCCGATGGCGTTCGCACCCGAGTTGTCGATCAGGTCGGGCGGGTTGCCGCCGACGAAGCGAGGTTGCAGCTGCTGGGCGATCTGCGTCGACGGCGACACCTTGATCTTGACGCCCGAGAAGTCCTTCTGGTTGTTGACCTGGTCGGCGGCGTACTTGACGTAGTCGTAGCCGTAGCCGCCGTTGAAGATCACGGCCTCCACGCTCGAGGTCTTCTGGAGCCCGAACGGGTTGCTGGCCGTCTTCGGGCCGCCGCCCCCGCCGCCGCCCCCGCCGCTGGGGGACGACCCGGAGCAGGAGGCGATCGCGCCGGCGAATGGCACGAGCGCCGCTGTCGCGAGCGAGCCACGAAGGAAGCTCCGGCGGTCGAGCTGTGCAGGTTCTCGGGTCATGGTGGGAAACCTTTCGTGATGGTCCCGGCTGCTGGGTGTTGGGCTCCGGTCGCGTGTCCAGATGCGGGCTGCCGAGCATGTCGATCAGGTGAGGCCGGCGATGCGCTCGCCGTATCGCGCCTTGAGGGCGTCGTTGTGCTCGTCACCTCCTGGGATGTTGGCCGAGAGGTACAGGGGCGGGACGTCGCCCGCGTCCCGGAGTCGCTGAGCCGTGCCGAGGGTGAGGAGCTGGGCGATGTACGCGGCCGTGATCGAGGAGACCGCGCCGGCGGACAGCCCGTCGCCGAGGCCGATCGTGGCGTCGCCGTACGGCGCCCGGTTGTCGATCACGATGTCGGCGATCTCCGAGAGCCGCTTGCCGCTGCTGTGCTTGGGGATGACGGCCTTCGTGTGCTCCAGGCTCGTCACCGCGATGACGGGGTGGCCATCTGCCTTCGCGCGCAGGGCCACGCCGACGATCGACCCGTTGACGCCGGAGTTGGAGGCGATCAAGAAGACATCGGCCGGGTCGAAGGAGTACAGCTCGTAGAGCTCGTCCGCGACCGAGTCGTCGCGCTCGAGCGTGGCGCCCTGGAGGTCCGAGACATCCCGGCTGCCGCGCAGGACGACGTCGCGCAGCACGATCGCGTGCGTCGGGATCAGGCCGCCGGCACGCCCCGCGACCTCCATGGCGAACGCCTGGGAGTGGCCGGTGCCGAAGGCCTGGAGGACGCCCCCGCGTTGCAACGAGGACACGATCAGGTCGATGGCCGGATCGAGACCGCCGGCACTGACCTCCTGGTCGAGGTCGTCGAGGCGACGGCGGACCTCGGTGGAGAAGTCGGCGAACAGTGCACTCATGCTGTGGCGGTTCCTTCCGGCGAGGGCACGGCACGGGGCCGGGTCGACGAGCGAAGTGGCCGGCGATGGGGCGCGACGGCCGCTGCGGAGGCCGCCAGCAGGCTGGTCGTGCGCGAGAAGTCCCGTTGGGCCGCCATGAGGTAGAGCAGGTCGATCACGAAGAGCTGGGCGTGCTTGGCCGACAGGTCGTCGGGCTGGAGGTACTCCCCCGGCGCGCAGCTGGTCAGGTGGGCGTCGGCGACCTGCGCCATCGGGGAGGCGGGGTCGCTGGTCACCGCGACCGCATAGGCGCCCGACGACTTCGCCAGGGCCAGCATCTCGATGGTCTCCTCGGTGCGGCCGGTGTTGGAGAAGGCGATCGCGACGCTCGAATCGCCCAGACGGGCAGCGCTGGTGAGGCCGACGTGCACCTCGCTCCAGGCGTGCGCGTTGATCCCGATCCGGTAGAGCCGGGCCTGCAGCTCGACGGCCATGCCCGCACTACCACCGATGCCGTAGATGTCGACGTGGCTGCTCTGGGCGACGGCGTCCGCGACTCGGCCGACGAGCGCGGGGTCCAGCCGATCAGCGGTGGAGGTGAGGGCCACGGTGTGGGCGTTGACGAGCGTTCGCATCACCTCGGTCGCGGTGTCACCCGGGTGGAAGGCGCGTCCGATGTCGGAGTCCCAGGTCTCGTGGGCGCTCAACCGGCCCTGCTCTGCCGCTGCGCCCACACGCAGGGCGGGGTAGCCGGTGTAGTCGATCGCGCGGCAGAACCGGGTGACCGTCGCCGGCGACACGCCAGCCCGGTCGGCGAGCTCGGTGATCGACAGTCGCAGCGGCAGGGACGGAACCTCGAGCAGCAGCGTGCCGATCTTGGCCATGGTCTCGGGCATCTGCGGGAGGGCAACGCGGATCCTGCTGCTGGCGCCGTAGCCTGCCAGCGCATGGGCCGCGGGCCCTCCCGGAGCAGTCATTGAAAATCCGTACCATCTTTGTCACTGGGTAGAAGAAAACTATTTCCACATCGTGATCCAGATCACCATCCCCCGGCCGTCACGAATAGGTAACGAATGACCGAGCAGCTCACTGAACTGGTCGCCGTGGACGCCGGCGGCACCAGCACCCGCGCCGTGGTCGTCGATCCGGCTGGCCACTGCCTGGGCTACGCCGTCGCCGGCAGCGGCAACCCGACCGCCGTCGGACCGGAGACCACCGCCGCGTCCGTGGCGGAGAGCGTCATGGGCGCGCTGCGGAGGGCGAAGGTGCCGAGCTCACGGATCCGGCTGGTCGTGCTCGCGATGGCAGGCGCCAGCAGGAGCTCCGCCGCACCAGAGATCCGCCACCGGCTCGCGGGCTTCGGCCTCGACGCGACGCTGGAGCTCGAGTCCGACCTGCTCGCGACGTACTTCTCAGGCACCCAGCGCCTCGACGGGTACGCCGTGATCGCCGGGACCGGGGCGGGCGCGATCCGGGTGGAGGACGGGCGCCAGGTCGCCGTGGCGGACGCGCTCGGTTGGCTGCTGGGCGACGAAGGCTCCGGCTTCTGGATCGGGCAACGCGTCGTACGCGCGGCCCTGGCCGACCTCGACGGCCGTGGACCGTCCACGGCGCTCACGCCGCTCTTGCTCGCGCGACTCGGCGTTCCGCCGCCGGCGGATGCCGGCGACCGAGAGCCGATCATCGCGGTGGTGCGAGCGCTGTACGGCCGGGCGCCGGTGCGGCTCGCCGACTACGCCGGGCTGGTGCTCGAGGTCGAGGGGGACACGACCGCCGACCGCATCCTCGACGACGCGGCCACCGCCCTCGCGCAGACCCTTGGCGCCGTCAGGTCCCCCACCGTCACGGGTCCGGTGGTGCTGGGCGGCGGCATCCTGGGGCGAGGCGGTCAGCTCGCCGATCGGCTCGTCGCCGCGTGTGGCGCGGTAGAGGTCCACACCGTTTCCGACGGGGCCCTCGGCGCCGCCGTCCTCACCCTCCGCCGCGCCGGTGCATCCGTCGACGCGGCCATGTTCCAGCAGCTGGCGACCTCACTCATCGCGGTGCGCTGATCCCGTCCGTTCGCGTTCGGATGTTCGGGCGTCCGCCGCACGACGAGCCCCTCGCTTGGAACCAGGCTGGCGAGGTGGTCGGTCGGCCGTCACTGGCATGACCGGACACCGGGAGGGCTCTCGAGGGTCACTTCGCTCCCACCTCAAACACCGCAAGACGCGGCTCTGACAGGACTCTGAACCTGCGACCCCTTGACCCCAGAAGACATTTCGTCTGAGTTGTCTATGTATGGGGGTTTGCAGGGGTCCATGCCGGTCCGTGGTTTACGCCTGAGCCCATGACGTCTCGCATGCTCGTGGTCCGATTCCTGGTCCGCTTGAACCCGGCCCAGGCATCGCAGTCTCGCCAGGACTTTCGCGGCGGAATGCGCCCGCTCCTGGCAGCGGGCCTCGCCTCTCGGAGCTATGGCGCCCAACGGTTGGGACTAGCTGCGTGCAGGGCAGCGTCAGTGCCATGACTGCACCCGGCGCGACGGTTGTCGACAGGGCGGCTGTGACGGCAAGCATGACGCCGTCAACCGGGCCGCGGTGGTGGCGCGGGCGACGCAGACGTGGTCTGCTGACGGAATGGGCGAGGCTAGGCGGCCCGAGGCCATGTTCGCAGTCGTGGGCCTGCCGTGTGCCGTGGCTGCCGCCATCTCCGTCTACCTGTTCGTTCGGGCAACGTTCTTCGGCGGAAACGAGATGCTTCCGCTGTACGCCGCTGTTGCGCTGTCCCTTGCCGGCGCGGTGCTGGGAGTGTTGGGCATGTGGCGGGCGCGCCAGCACGAAGACGACCTGGTGACGGCGATGCTGGCGATTACAGTCGTGATCGCTTGCCTGGAAGGGCTCGTTCTGCTGGTCATGGTTGTCGCGGAAGCCAACAGTCCATAGGGCTGCGCAGGAGCGAGCGAGGCTCGCTCTCAGGACGAGATCGCTACCTTGAACTCGCTGTGTCGCAGTGTGGGCCACCGAGAGTGAGATCGAGGTTGGTGAACTCTCATCTGGGGCACCGATGGTTCTGGGCACACAGCGCGAGTCAGCCAACCATCCGGAGCAAACACGCGGCGAAAAGACCCGTGGACAGTTCAATCGCCGCGAGTGGGTCCTCGAGGCGCCCGGCTTGCACATCGGACTTCGATCATGGCGCAGTTGATGACTCGGAACCCACGGTCGACGAGATGATGCCACCCGCGAGCGGCGCGGGATTTTCGGCCCAGCATCAAACGCTCCGTTGACGTCTCCCGCGTCCTTAGAGGGCTCGCGTACCCACACTCAGGGACACGCTGCCGGACACGGGAGGAACGGCTGCCGGCGAGCGGGCCACGGTGCGTTCCGCCGTGGCGTGGAACCTCATCCGACTGACCGTTGAGGTGTCGAGACTCGTGGGAGAACATGGCGGGCATGGGATCAAACCCGGTTTCGCGACCTCGGGCGAAGCCCGGCGCGATCTCGGCCGCTTTGGCGCTCGGCTGGACTTCGATGGGTGCGGCGGTTGTGAGCCTCCCTCTGGTCATCAGCTACCTGCTCGATGCCCTGGGAACGGAACTGGCCAGTTCTTGCCTGGTGCTCGTCAGTGCCCCATGCATGGCTGCCGTCGCCTTGTGGCTGCTGCCCGAAGGTCGACCCCATCACGATTTCGCGGTCGGTGCGTTCCGCACGACCTTGCTCTTGGTAGGACTCGCGTCGCTGCTACTGGGCGTCGCGATCTACTCCGCGCCCATTGGGGGTTGAGAATGCCGCTCGTGAGCTACGACGTCTTCCCCGGCTGCTGAGTGACACGCGTTCGACCCCATCCGTGTGATCGTGAATGGGTTGGTTTCGAAATTTGGCCGATGGCGGCAAGTCGCAGTGCGGCGAGTCACCTAGCGCGGACGGCGATGCCCGGATAGGCGAGTACGAATCCCGTCGTGTCGTATACCAGTCGACAGGAGAAGTCGAAGGCCGGAGCGGTGTAGTCGTAGCGCTTTCGCGGGCCGTCATCGTCGGTCCGGGCGTAGGTCTGCTCCAAGCGATCCGTGTTCAGGCTCACAGCCCGCACGTAAGCGGCGGGCGCTGCCGCTCGCTCACTCCGTTGCAGGGCCAAACGGTGCACGGGTAGGGCATTTGTCAGCGCCGAGGATTCCAAGTCCACGTCCATACAATCGTCTAGGTGCGGCGCGGGCACGCCGTCGACCTGCCAACGACCTTCGCCGTCGCTTTGTAGGACCGAGAAGCGTGCTGCGCCGCCGGATCGGCCGCGGACCTCGGCCCGACGAGTGCGCCAGTCGGCGTCGAGGCGGATGTTGTAGTCGACCATCCAGGCTTCCCCGTCCTCGACGGCAGTGGTACAGCCGGTGATGACGAGACCGTGTAGGACGGGCTCGATCCAGGCCACCTCATATCCCGTCCGGGTGCCCTGGTGAGCCCAGGCAGCGGTTCGTGGCGGAGCGCTGAACGGCATAGCGCCACTTTGCCACCGTCGCCCGGGCAACCCTTGCCATGCTCGAGATTCCGCGGAGGGCTGGCACCGTTCGGCCACGGTGAGAAGCCTGTTCCCCCACGAGCGCGGGCATGATCTCGAGAGGCCGACCGCGGCGGAGTGACGCGTCGCGTGCGACGGCCCACAGTGGGGTGGAGTTGTCGCCGGATTGGTGGGAGAAGGTCTCGTCTCTGAGACGATGACGATGTGGGTCCAATTCGTGGTCAAGGACGTGATCACTTCCCCGCTGTCGTTGGCTCGGGTGCTGTGGTGGTACGGCGAAGACGACTCATGGAGTGCCGCGCTCGGGTTGGCACCGGTCGAGGTGGCTGACCTCGCTTCGAGGTTCGCCGAGCTCCGTAACGCGCCAGAGGTGGTCGAGCTGCTGTGGCCTGGAGCGCCGCTTGCGGATGCGCATCTGGTGCTGGGCACGATCGAGTATCTGGAGGGGCATCCGCGACCCGCGGTGCGTCGACACCGACGCGGTGGGCCTATGCCCGACGTACTCAACCGCGGGGAGTCCGAGCGGTGGCACGATCCAGCCTTGGTGGAGGTCTTCCGCCTCGTCAAGGAGCGAGCTGGCGAGCCACCGGGCGGACCGCAACCCTGGCAACTACGCCCGGCTCCACGGAAGGTATGCGGCTGGATGACTGATCTGCGCCTGTAGATCACGACCGGCGCACACCTGCCCACCCTGGGCATGCGGCCGCGACGATCGCAGCATGCGGGTGCGGGTTCGCCAGCGTCTGGAATGCCACACACCGATGAGTCCATGTGCGGCCGCGTGTCAGTAATGGCATGACCGCGACCTACACCTTCGACATCTTCTCCAGCATCGACGGCTTCGGCTCCTACGCTCCACCGGGAGATTGGGGTGGCTACTGGGGTAAGCAGGGCCCGGAGCTGCTCGAGCACCGGTTCGCAGCCTACGGCGGTGAGCAGCGGATGGTCTTCGGAGCCAACACCTACCGAGCGTTCGCGGAGATGCTGGCCGCGAGTAGCGAGGGCGATGACGTCCGTGACCGGTGGGTTGACCGGATGCGGAGTCTGCCGACGTACGTCGTGTCCTCGACACTGTCGGATCCACTGGACTGGCCGGTAGCGACGGTCGTCAACGGCGACCCGGTCGAGATTGTGGCCCGGCTCAAGGAGGAGTCCGACGTCCCGTTGCGTTCACACGGCAGCCTGACCCTGAACCGGGCGCTGATGGCGGCAGGGTTGGTCGACCGGGTGCAGCTCACCTTGTACCCGGTGATCTCCGGACAGACCGGAGACGAGCCGATCTTCGCCGGCGCGGCCGACTTCGATCTGAAGCTGCTCGGGAGTCGGACCTTCGACAGTGACATCACCGAGCTGATCTACCGCCCCACCCTGCGCATGTGGCAAGCCTGAAGACGGCCACGCAAGGGGCGGTCACCCCGAAGGGGGCTCAGGGCCGGTGCGTCGAGGACGGCGCTGACTGGCGGCGGAATGATGCGCCGGTGGGCGGCTCGCCGATCGTCGCGCCCTTCCGAACTGCGAACCGCACGCCTACCCGGAGGGCGAACGCGGACTCACGGTGTTCCCGCCCCACTGCTCGGGTGCGACGTCGCTCAACGTCTGATTGAGCACCCACTGGTGCCCGAACGGGTCATCTATGGTGGCCTGTCGCTCGCCGTACTCCCAGTCGTGGGGCGGATCGACGACTCGCGCCTTCCGTGTCACCGCAGTCTCGATCACGCTTGCGAGGTCGGCGACCTTCAGCATTACTTGGTGGGATCGTTCCCGCTCCGGTGTTCGCCGTCCCGGACGAACCTCTGCCACGACCAACTCTGCCGGCGGCCCGCCCGGCAGACCGAGTTGCGAGCGATGCCCCTCGCCGATACGGACGTGTTCGACGAAACCGAAGACCTCGATGTACCACGCCACGGCCAACCGGACATCGGCCACGGTGAGGACCGGGGTCACTCGAGCGTGCGGCGCCGACCTGTTTGTGAGCACCCGGTCAGACTAGATCGCGATGATCACCCAGCACAGTCGCCCTCCAGGAGTCGCCTTGCCCAGTCCGGACGGGGGTACACAGAGCCTCCGCGACTGAATCGGTGGCGCCCATGAGCGCGCACCAGACATCAACAGAGCACGTCCGACATGCGGCGGTATGACCCAACTTCGCGCGTGGATCAGTGCAGCACCGGCTGGCAGCTGCGCACGTCATCGGGCCTGAACGATGTGTTGCGTTGCCGGTCGTCCTCAAGGGGCGAAGCGGCGGTGTGACGCACCCTTCGCGTCTAAATGAGTGCGTCCAGATGACGCGGGTCGGGACCTCCGGCCGTCCGCAACCAACCACCCAGGGCTCAAACGGTCGTGGCGACCTCCGCGTTCCGCGGAACCACGTGTGGTCAGATGGTCTCGAGCGAGCTGATGGCACGATCAGTTACCGGAACCAACCGCTGTCTCGCTGGCAACAAGTGCTTGTCGACGGCACATGAAGACTGGCTCCTGAGGGGAGATGGTCATGGCAGGCCCACTGCTCGAGACCAAGCTCCACGTCCCCAGGGGACGACGCGGTCTGGTAGCGCGTCCGAGATTGAGCGAGCGCCTGAGCCGCGGGGCGGAGTCGACGCTCACGCTCGTCTCAGCTCCGGCCGGGTTCGGTAAGACGACGTTGCTGGCCGAGTGGCTGGCAGGCGCGCCTGCCGAAGGACGGTCCGCGGCGTGGCTCTCGCTCGACCGGCGCGACAACGATCCCGCGTTGTTCTGGTCGTACCTTGTCGCCGCGCTGCAGGCAGCGTCGCCGGGGGTCGGTGCCGGTGCGCTCTTGCTCCTGCAGTCGTCTCAGACGCCGATCGAAGCGGTCCTCGCCACTCTGCTGAACGACCTCAGCGCCAGCTCGGACGACGTCGTGCTCGTGCTCGACGACTACCACGTCATCGACGCACGCGACGTACAGGACGGGATGGCCTTCCTGCTGGAGCACCTCCCCCCACAGATGCACCTGGTGATCGCCAGCCGCGCAGACCCGACGCTGCCGCTGTCTCGCTTGCGAGGGCGCGGCGAGCTCGTTGAGATCCGCGCCGCCGATCTGCGCTTCACGCCTGACGAGGCCGCGGCGTACCTGAACGAGGTGATGGGACTGGTGCTGACGGCGCAGGACGTCGCAGCGTTGGAGGGGCGCACGGAAGGGTGGATCGCCGCGCTCCAGCTGGCGGCGCTCTCGATGCAGGGCCGCGCCGACATCGCAGGCTTTATCGCGGGCTTTGCCGGGGATGACCGGTACATCATCGACTACCTGGTCGAAGAGGTCTTGCAGCGCCAGCCCGACAATGTCCGCAGCTTCCTGCTGAAGACCTCCATCCTCAGCCGGCTGAGCGGCCCGCTCTGCGATGCCGTGACCGGCCAGCACGGCGGCAAGCCCATGCTGGAGGCTCTCGATCGGGGGAACCTGTTCCTTATCCAGCTCGACGACCGCCGCCAGTGGTATCGCTACCAGCATCTTTTCGGAGACGTGCTGCGAGCGCATCTGCTGGACGAGCAGCCTGACCGAGTCCATGAGCTGCACCTGCGCGCGAGCGACTGGTACGAGCGGAACGGCGAACGATCCGAGGCGATCCGCCACGCGCTGGCCGCCGAGGATTTCGAGCGGGCGGCGGACCTGGTCGAGCTGGCGATCCCGGCCATGCGCAGGAGCCGGCAGGAGTCCACAGTGCGTGGCTGGCTCGAGGCGCTTCCCGGCGAGGTGGTCCAGGTCAGGCCCGTGCTGATTGTCGGGTATGCCGGAGCGTTGCTGCTGGGCGGCGAGCTCGAAGGCGTGGAGGCGCGGCTGGAGGACGCCGAGCGGTGGCTGGACACGACGACCGGTACCCATGTGGGACCGGAAGCCTCGCCGGCGGGGATGGTCGTCGTCGACGACGAGGAGTTTCGAGGCGTCCCGGGGACGATCGAGCTGTATCGCGCTGCTCTGGCCCTGGCCCGGGGCGACGTGCCCGGCACCGAGGGGCATGCCCGGCGGGCGCTCGAGCTTTCGCCTGAGGAAGACCACCTCCGGCGCGCATCGGCATCGGGGCTGTTGGGGCTGGCGTACTGGACGAGCGGAGACCTGGATCAAGCGCACCGGGCGTATGCCGACTGCATGGCGGGGCTGCGGCGGGTCGGGCACGTCGCCGACACCTTTGGGTGCGCGATCGCGCTGGCGGATATACGGCGTTTGCAAGGCCGGCTCGGCGACGCGATGGACACCTACGAGCAGGCCTTGCAGCTCGCATCCGAGCAGGGCGGGTCGGTGTTGCGGGGGACGGCGGACATGTATGTCGGGATCAGCGAGATCCACCGCGAGCGGAACGACCTGCCTACCGCCACGCAGTACTTGCTGCGCAGCCAGGAGCTCGGCGAGCACCTCGGGTTGCTGCAGAACCCATACCGCTGGCGGGTCGCGATGGCTCGGGTACGCGAGGCTGAGGGGGATCTGGGCGCCGCACTCGACCTGCTCAACGAGGCGGAGCGCCTGTATGTCAGTGACTTCTTCCCCAACGTGCGGCCGGTCCCGGCGTGGAGGGCACGGGTCTGGGTCGAGCAGGGGGCGTTGGGTGAAGCGATCGGCTGGGTGCGTGAGCAGGGTCTCTCCGCCACGGACGACCTCAGCTACCTGCGCGAGTTCGAGCACATCACCCTGGTCAGGGTGCTCTTGGCCCAGCCCAGGGCAGAGCGTGCAGAGGGCTCCATCGACGAGGCGACCCAGCTCTTGGATCGGCTCCTGCAAGCAGCAGAAGAGGGGGGAAGGACGGGGAGCGTCATCGAGATCCTGGTGCTGCAGGCGCTTGCCCACCAGACGCGAGGCAAGATCCCGGCTGCGCTTGTATCGCTGGAACGTGCGCTGACGCTGTCTGAGCCGGAGGGCTACGTCCGAGTGTTCGCGGATGAGGGCGCACCCATGGCCATACTGCTGAGAGCTGCCGCACGGGTAGCACCTGGCGAACAAAAGGGGATCGCCCGGGACGATGTGCGTCGGCTCCTGGCGGCCGTTGACAAGACTGAGGACAGCCCTCCCGTCAGTCAGGGCTTGCCCGAGGACCGACAGGGTTTGGTTGAGCCACTGAGCAAACGCGAGCTGGAAGTGCTTCGGCTGCTCGGGACCGACCTGGACGGCCCGGACATCGCCCGCGAGCTCGTGGTGTCCCTGAACACCGTGCGGACCCACACCAAGAACATCTACGCCAAGCTCGGCGTGAACAACCGTCGGGCAGCGGTGCGCCGGGCCGAGCAGCTTGACCTGTTGTCCCGGACCCGCGACCGCTGAACCCGGCGCCGGCCAGATCACCACATAGATCACCACACGTGGTGATGCCTGCTCACCACATCCGTTCCTACCTTTCGAGCATGCGAACGAACGGACCGTACGAAATCCGCCTCAAGGGGCACCTGGATTCCCGATGGGCCGGCTGGTTCGACGGACTGACCATCACCAACGAGAACGACGGCACCACCCTCATCCAAGGCTCGGTGGTCGACCAGGCCGCGCTGTATGGCTTGCTTCAGAAGATCCGCGACATGGGCCTGCCGCTGGTCTCGGTCACTCAGGTCGAGCCCGACCAGCCCGATGTACCCACCGCCGATCCTCGATAGCTCATCAACCCACTAAAGATCAATCGCGAAAAGGGAGAGACCGACATGGCCACCACCGTCCAGACCGCAGCAACGAAACGAGTCCCGAAGGACCCAACGCGAAAGACCTCGCTCGTCGCGGGCATCTTCTACCTGATTACCTTCGTCTCAATCCCCACACTCGCCCCCCCAGCCCTCTACAGCTCGGTGACGGGCAAGGACTTCATCATCAGCTCCGCCGCCGACACCCCCGCCCTCTGGGGCTGCTTCCTCGAGGTCATCGTCGCCCTCGCCGGCATCGGCACCGCCATCACGCTGTATCCGGTGGTCAAGCGACAGAACCAAGGCATGGCGCTCGGCTTCGTCGCCTCCCGCACCCTTGAAGCCGCCATGCTCTTCACCGGTGTCGCGAGCCTCCTCTCGCTCGTGACCCTGCACCAGGACCTGGGCACAGCGGCCGGAGCCGACGCAGCCTCGCTGGCCGCCATCGGCGCGTCGCACGTCGCGACCTACCACTGGGCGTTCACGCTCGGAGGGAGCCTCATGCCGGGCATCAACGCCATCCTGCTGGGCACCTTGCTGTACCGATCCGGCCTCGTGCCACGCGTCCTTCCCATGATCGGACTCATCGGAGCCCCACTGCACCTCACCGCGGTAGTCCTGACGATGTTCGGCGTCGTCGACCGGGTCGGCACGGTGACGGGGATCGCCGTCATCCCGATCGCCTTGTGGGAGCTCTCGCTGGGCGTCTATCTGATCGTCAAAGGCTTCAAGCCCTGCCCCATCACAGATGCCATCCGAGAAGAGGCAACCCCGCCCGCCTACCGCGAGGTCGCCGTCTGAACGTCGAAAACGCGGCCAGGCCCACGAGGGACCCGGCCGCTTCGTCGATGTGGGCGCTCAACGAACACCCTTCACGGGCAGGATGGCGAATGCTCCGATGATGGCGCAGATTCCGGCGACTGCGTAGAGCACGCTGTAGCTGCCGCTGCTGATCGCCAGGATGGCCGGCGCGATCGCCGGCGCGATGGAAAACGGAAGTGCGCCGGCGATGTTGAACACGCCGAGATCCTTGGCGGCGTTGTTCTTGTCTGGCAGCACGTCGACAACCAGGGCAAGGTCGACGGCCACGTACATGCCGAAGCCGAGTCCGCTGATGGCCATGCCGCGAGGAAACCGTTGAAGTTGCTGGCGATGGCGATCACGAACAGCGCCAGGCCGTGCACGATCGACGCTGTGAGGACGAAGATCTTCCGTCGGCCCGTCCGGTCAGAGAGCCTGCCACCGATGAGGGAAGCGGCGACGAGGACGACGGACTGGGCGAGGGTGCCGAGGAATATCTGTTGCGGCACATCGGCCTCGGCGCTGCCGATCTTATCCAGCAGGTAGTAGGCCTGGACGTGATCAGGAAGGCGTAGGCCAGAACGAACATGAAGCGGCTGGCGAAAGCCCAGGCGAAGTCGGGACTCTTCCGCGGGTTGACGTAGAACGTGCTGGCCAGCTCCCGTAGCGACCAGGTCGGCTTGTCCGCCTTGGCAAGCCGGCGATCCTTCAACGTGACCGCGAAGAGGAGGATGAAGAATCCGCCGATCGCGCACGGGGCCAGGAACATGGTGAGCTGGTTGCCGGTGAAGAGCTTGACCACGAAGGTGCCGCTCACCGACGCGATGGGCACACAGACACCCAGGACACCGGAGACCTGAACGCGTTGAACGACCGGGACCTGGTCTGGTAGCACCGCCACCAGGGCGGCGAGCAGTGCGTTGAAGAACACCTGGGCGATGCACCATCCGACAGGACGACCGGGATGTTGGGTGCCAACGCGACAACGAGGACGCCTAGGGAGCCGACCACCAGGCCGATGACCATCCATGGCCGCCGCATGCCCAGCTTCGACGAGGTGCGGTCGCTCATCTTCTCGAAGAACGGATTGGCGAAGATTGACAGCAGGGAACCGGTCGCGGCGACAAGCGCCAAGCTGTTCGGTGCCTGTTTGATCCCCACGAGCGCGTTGACCTTCAGTGCCAAGGTGACGAGCAGCGGCGCCCGGCGGCGAAACTGCTCGCGATCTCATCAGGCTGAACGTCCGCTATTCGTTGCGGCCGTCTGCGTCTTAGTGGGCGCAAAGGGCTACGCGGATCGGCTGGTATTGCCGAGCCCTCAGCGAGGGACGAAGTCATGCCGCTGGGGTAGGTGTTTCTCGGTCAGAGGCCGAGCTCGTTGCTGGAGGTCATGTGGAAGGGCTTGAGCGGGGCGGATGTAGCGCTCGTAGAGGGTGGCCAGGCGTTGGTGCCGGGTCTGGACGGCGATCCGGTCGAGCGGGACGCCGGCCCGGGCGGCTTCGGTGGCGTGACCGGCGCGGAGAGAGTGGCCGGTGATCCGGGCGGCCTCGAGGCCGGCGGCGCTGGCGCGGGTGCGGAGCATCCGGGAGATGGCCTCGCCGGAGATGGGGTCGTGGGTGGCACGGGTCCGCAGGCTGGTGAAGACCGGACCCGGTTGGCTGCCCCGGTGGCGGTACCAGGCGGTGAGTGCAGCGACGGGGTCGGTGGCGGTGTGCTGACCGTTGGCGACGCCGACGACCTGGCCGGCGCCGTCCTGGTCGGTCTTGGAGCGGCGGATGGTGATCAGGATCCCGCCGGGTTGGTGGCGGATGTCGGTGAGGTCGAGGGCGGCGAGCTCGCAGCGGCGCATCGCGGAGGCGAACCCGAGGAGGATGAGCGCGGCGTCGCGGGCTCCCTTGGCGCGGGCGCGGTCGATCTGGTTGAGGATCTGACCGATCTCGAGGGTCGACAGCGGGCGGGCCTGCCGTCGGGGTGGGGTGCCGATCAGGCGCAGTAGCCCGCGGCGGACCTGCCGGACCGCGTCGTCTACGGACGGGTCCGCCAAGCCGTGGGTGCGGTGCTGGTAGGCGATGGCGCTGCAGATCTGAGTCAGGGTGCCCGCAGCTACACCCTGGTCGGCACGCTCGGCGAGGTAGGCACAGATCGCGGCCGGGTCGGCAGGCATCGCACACAGGCCCCGCGTTTCGCACCAGCGCTCCCAGATCCCCCACACGCAGGTGTAGACGGTCCGGGTGGCCGGGGCGATCGTGGCGGTCAGGGCGGCGTTGATCCGGTCCACCTCGTACCCGGTCAGCTCGACCGGCGCCAACGCCGGGCCAGTCGACTCTTCACCCCCGACGACCTGACTGGCGACCTGACTGGAGATCGGGCAGGTGAGCCGGGTCGCGACTGGGACAGGAAAGGCCGAGGGTGTGGTCATCCACCGGTTGTACCGGCCACTCCCCCACCGCCGTTGACTCTCCGCTCGCCCCGTCGTCAGCCCCGTCGTCAGCCGAGCCGTCAGCCGAGCCATCAACCACGTCGTTGTCCTAGCTGTCAGGTCGGCCAGTCGCAGGCGCGGGGACCGCTGCTGGGTGGCAACCGCGTAGTAAAGAACCAGCCTTCTGGAGGCGGTGATGACGCTCAGTCGCTATCACCTCCGCCGTCGTGATCGGTCGGGCGAGGCAATCTCGAAAGAGGCTGCCCTTCCCATACAGCTGTCTCGCGAAGGCGCCAGCAGATAGTCGTGCACAGGGTCGTTCGCGCGAACTCGTTCCCGCAAGAGGATCCGCTGACGGCAACTGCAAACGAGCGCTCCAGACAAGCAACATGACCATCATCCATGCCGCGGCACCCGAGGTCCCGCGGATATCGATGACGACCGCCTCGGAGCGCGGACAGTGCGCCCGAGCGGCCGACGTGACGTCCGCGCCGGCCGCCAGCTATCCCGCCGCGGACCGAGCGGCGGCCTCAAGGCGAGCGCTCGATCACCTTGCCGCCCAGCAGCGCGGCGAGGCCCGCCGCCGCTATCGAGACGACGCCCACTGCCGCTCCCTCGAGGCCGAGCGCGGCATCGGCGATCGCACCCCCGGCGTACGGTCGGCGAACGCCCCAAGCGCTGCGGCGATCGCGGCCGCCTCAATGTCCATTCCCATCATTCCTCCTCGTCGGAGGTCGATGCGTCGGCAGGACGGTCAGCGGTTCGAGCGCGCACCAGCCGTACGCCGGTGGCAAGTACCCACACGATCCAGGCGAAGTAGCCGGGCACCCCCACGAACAGGAGCGCCGAGCCGTCCGCGATCGCGAGACTGGCCGCCCCGGCCGCGAGCAGCAGGCCTCCCCCGGCCACGCCGAGCAGCAACTGCCACCGGGGCGTCAGCCTTCTCGCATGTGTCGCCAGTGCAGCGCCGATCAGTGTGGTGCCGAGTGCCGGCAGCGATAGCGCGAACGCTGCCGCATGCATGTGCCAGGCGAGCTCGAACTCCGGGCTCGGCTCGGTGAGCTTGCGGGCGGACAGTACGACACCGTCCCATAAAACGGCATAGAACATTAAGACCGCGGAGTAAGACGCGCCCGCGGCCACCGCGAGCCGCGACCAGTCCGCGCCCGCGCCGCCCCCGCGGCGCCCGATGAGCCCGTGGAGACCGGTCAGGAACCCGAGCAGCAGCGGCACGTTCAGCGCATCCATGCCGACCGCGATCGCGACCGCGCCCGGGTGCTCCGCATGGAAGGCCAGCACCTCCTTGATCGGGGCCCCGTAGCTTGGCGCTCCCGCCAGGACCACCATGTTCTCGATCACCAGCGACGCTGCCAACGCGATTGCCGTAGCGCCGACCACCCGCTCTCGGAGCGCTCGGGTCGGGGTGGGCCCCGTCGTTGCCGCTGCCGCGCTCACGGGCACGTGCAGGGACTCCACCTCGGTGGCGGTGTTCCGCGGTGATCTCATCTCTTACTCCTTCGTTGCGGTCGGATGACCGGTGACTCCACGATCACTGACCTCGACGACGGGCGGATCGGCCTCAGGGCCGGTGTTCGACCGGCCGGAGGAACGATCTGTCCCCCGTACTTTCGGCTGACACGCACCCCCTCCCGAGCAGGCCATTCTCAGCGGGAGTTCGTGACCACGAGGGCGACGGCCCACGCCGATGTGCCCGGAGACTGGCTGCAGATCACGGTCGCTCGGGCCGGGCACGGTTCGGCTGGTGACTGTGCGCTGGCTCCACAGACGCACGAGGCACGGACCGTCGAGATCGGATTCACCATCGCTCCCGAGCATCAGGGACGCGGCTACGCACGCGAGGCCCGTCTCATTGCTCCTGCGCTACCTGTTCGGTCAGCTCGGCAAGCACCGCGTGACGGTTTCTTGCGGTCCCGCAACCCGCCCTCGGTCAGGGTGCTTGAGGTCGTGGGGATGCGCCAACCACGGAGACTGATTCATGACCTCCGGTCGCCCGTACGTTATGCACGCGGCACTCGGGCTGCGCAGGCCACGGGTCGCCGTCCGCGGACGAGACCTCGCCGGACGAATCGAGACGGTCGGCGCGGCCGTGCCCGGTTCCGCCCTGGGGACGACGTCTACGCCGAGACCACCACCGGTAGCTTCCCCGAGCTCCCTGCGTCGCCGAGCGCCTGCTCGCCCCCAAGCCCATCCACCTGACCTTCGAGCAGGCCGCAGCGGTGCCGGTCGCCGCCGTCACCGCCTTGCAGGGCCTGCGCGACGTCGACGAGGTGCCACCCCGGCCAGGCGGTGCTGATCAACGGCGCATCGGGAGGCGTCGGCCCGTTCGCCGTGCAGATCGCCAAGACCCTCGGCGCTGAGGTCACCGGCGTATGCCGCATCCGCAACGTCGAGCTGATCCGCTCGCTCGGCGCCGACCACGTCATCGACTTCACCCGGGAGAACGTCACCCGCAGCGGGCAGCGCTACGATCCTCGACCTCGGCTTCAGTCCCCCACCCGGCCGGTGTCGTAGGCCCACATGGCGATCTCGACCCTGTTGCGGGCGCCGATCTTGGTCAGCAGGCTGGCGACGTGGGTCTTGGCGGTCGTCAGGCCGATGAAGAGGTCGGCGGCGATCTCGGCGTTCGTGCGGCCACGGGCGACCAGCGCCAGCACCTCCTCCTCGCGGTCGGTGAGCGGCTCGATCGGTTGGGTACGACGTTTCGACGGTTCCCTGGCGGCCAGGGTGGCTAGCAGCCGCCGGGTGATGTTCGGCGCGATCAGGGCATCGCCGACGGCGGCGGCATGGACGGCCTGGACGAGCAGCTCCGGGCCGGCGTCCTTGAGTAGGAAGCCTCGGGCGCCGGCCCGGAGCGCGCCGTGGACGTACTCGTCGAGGTCGAAGGTCGTGATCACCACCACCGCCATCGGGTCCGGGACGCGTCGACCGGCGAGGAGCTCGGTCACCTCGATGCCGTCGAGCCCGGGCATCCGGATGTCGACCAGGCACACGTCGGGGTGGAGCCGACGAGCCAGGTCGACCGCGGCGTGGCCGTCGGCGGCCTGGCCGACGACCTCGATGTCGGGCTGGGCGTCAAGGATCATGGACAGGCCGGTCCGCACCAGGTCTTGGTCGTCGGCCACCAGCACTCGCACCGTCACCGGCGTACCTCCGTCGGCAGCTCGGCGTCGACCGCCCACCCGCCCTCGGGCGCCGGCCCGGCACTCAGCGTGCCGCCGAGCAGCTGCACGCGCTCGGTCATCCCCAGCAGCCCGAAGCCGTGGCTCGTCGACCGCACCGGGTCGATCTGCCCGTCGTCGGTCACGCGCAGCCGTAGCCTTCCTCCACCCTCGACGACCCGGATCTCCACGCGCGAGGCGTTGCGGGCGTGCCGCAGGGCGTTCGTCAGCGCCTCTTGCGCCAGCCGGTAGACCGCCGCATCGACCTGCAGCGGGAGTTCGTCCAGGTCACCCGGCACCTCCACGTCGACGACCGGCACCGGTTGGCGGCGGGCGAGGGACACCAGGTCGGTGACGCCGGGCTGGGGGGCGTACTCCGTCGGCGCTCCGTCGCGCAGCACCCGGACCATCGCCCGCATCTCCGTCAGCGTCCGCGACGCTTCCCCTTCGATGACCGCCAGCGCCTCGAGTGCCGCCTCAGGTCGCTGCCCGGCCAGCGTCCGGCCTGCCTGCGCCTGCACCGCGATCGCCGAGACGTGGTGGGCGACCATGTCGTGCAGCTCGCGCGCGAGTCCGACCCGTTCCTGGTTGCGGATCTGGTCCAACGCTCGGCGCCAGCTCTCGGCGCGGTAGCGGAACGCCGCTCCGCCTGCTGCTGACGCTGTCAGGATGCCGAACCCGCCGATGACGTCGGACGGGCCGGTGTAGTCGGCGACCGTACCGATGACCGCAGCGACCAGCACAAACGACAGCCCGATCACGATCTCGCGCCCTGAGCCCCAGCGGACCAGCGCGTAGACGAGCACCAGGACGTAGATCATCGTGGTGAGGCCGATACGGGGGGGCCCGCCTGCCAGGGTCAACAGCCCCAACACCATCGCGGTGCCGAAGCCCACCACGACACAGGCCAAGGGCTGGGTACGCCGCCAGAGCATCACGGGCGCGAGCCCAACCGCCACGATCGTCGCGAACGGTCGCCAGACGACGTCGTCCCGGAGGACGCCCTCGAGCAGCGCCGTCACCATCAACGCGCCGACCAGCACCCAGTCGCGCCACCCCAGCGCGGGAGCATGCGCGGCGCGGGGCTCGGCCCACAGCGAGCGCAAGGCGTTGGTAATCACACACCCAGCCTAGGGACCGCCGAGGCCTCGGGGACCGACCGAAAGAACGAGACGCCGCTCCTCCCGACGGCCAAGATGGGTCCGGCCTGTATGCCGATGTGCGCACGCCGCGACGCGGCGAGGGTGGTCACATGATCACTGTTGAATCACTGACCCGGAGGTACGCCGGCTTCACCGCCGTCGACAACGTCTCCTTCACCGCCCTGCCGGGTCGCGTCACCGGCTTCCTCGGCCCGAACGGCGCCGGCAAATCCACCACGATGCGCGTCATGGTCGGTCTGACCGTGCCGACGTCCGGCACCGCGACCATCAACGGAGAACAGTTCGCCGACCTCCCCAACCCCGGCCTCGAGGTGGGCGTCCTCCTGGACGCCTCTGCCCAGCACGCAGGCCGCACCGGACGCGAGATCCTCACGATCGCCGCAGACACCATGGGTCTGCCCCGCCGCCGCGTCGACGAGATGCTCGAGCTCGTCAGTCTGACCCCCACCGAGGCCAAGCGCCGGGTGCGCAACTACTCCCTCGGGATGCGTCAACGTCTCGGCATCGCCACCGCACTCCTCGGAGACCCCAAGGTGCTGATCCTCGACGAGCCCGCCAACGGGCTCGACCCCGCGGGGATCCGGTGGATGCGCGACCTGCTGACGGGCTTCGCCAGCCAGGGCGGCACCGTGCTGTTGTCCTCACACCTGCTCCACGAGATCGAGGTCATCGCCGATGACCTGGTGGTGATCGGCAACGGAAGGATCGTCGCGGCCGGCAGCAAGGAAGAGCTTCTCGCCGCGGTCGGCACGCTCGCCCGCTCGACGTCACCGCGCGACCTCGCTCACGCACTCGAGCAGGCTGGGATCCCCAGCACGCTCGCCGGCGACGGCTCGGTCCGCACCGATGCCGACCCCGCTCGGGTCGGAGCCGTGGCCCTGACCGCCGGCATCCCCCTCACCGAGCTCCGGTCCGCCGAGGGCGCCGGCCTCGAAGACATGTTTCTCTCGCTCACCGCCGACACCCAACGCGAAGGAGTTGCGGCATGACCGCCACGATCGTCCCGCCGGCCACCACCACGGAAGCCGCACCGGCCCGCCGGATCGCCCGTCCCATCCCGGCCACCCGACTCGTCAAGGTCGAGCTACGCAAGATGTTCAACACCCGCTCGGGCGTCTGGATGCTCATCAGCATCGGCGTCCTGTCGCCCATCTCGGCCGGGTCGCTCCTCGTCCTCGGCCTCAACAGCGACGTCACCTACCAGAACTTCGTGAGGGCGAGCGGGTTCCCGATGTCGGTGATCTTGCCGATCATCGCGATCCTGGCCGTCACAGGTGAGTGGAGCCAGCGAAGTGGGCTCACGACGTTCACGCTGGTGCCGAGCCGCGGCCGCGTGGTCGGCGCCAAGGCGATCGCGACCCTCCTGGTGGGCCTCGGCGCCGTCTCCGTCGCCTTCGCGGTCGGCGCCCTCGGCAACGTGGCCGGGTCCGCGCTCGCCGGCGTCGACACCGCGTGGGACATTTCGTTGTCCATGGCACTCCAGATGGTGCTCTACAACCTGGTCGGCATGGCCTTCGGCTTCGCCCTCGGTGTCGTGCTGCGCAACTCCGCGGCCGCGATCGTGGGCTACTTCGTCGCTTCACTGGTCATGCCGGGCATCCTCGCGCTCCTGGCTCAGGTGCGTTCGTGGTTCGAGGACCTGCAGCCGTGGATCGACTGGCACTACACGCAGGTGGCGCTCCTCGATGGCGCCACGAACACTGTCAAGGAGTGGGCGATGCTCGGCTCGACCACGATGATCTGGATCGTCATCCCCCTCGTCGTCGGGCTGCTGTTCCTGCGCCGCTCCGAGGTCAAGTAGTCGCACACACGGGCGGCACTGTCCGGAACTCCACTGTGCGTTCTGCATACCGCCGTTTCGTGGTGGATCGCCTCAGCGCCGCGGTCATGACGTCGCCTGGCGACGAGAAGGGAGACCACAACCATGACCACCTACTCCCCGCCACCTGAACCAGGCCGCACCGCTTCACGCAGGAACCGACCGGTCCCCCTCGTCATCGGCATCCTGCTCGCGCTCGTGGGCTTCCCGCTGCTGCTCGGAGGCCTCGGCCTCGGCTGGGCGATGGCCACCCAGCGAGACGACGACGGGTTCTTCAACACCCCGACCGAGCAGCTCACCACCGAGACGGTGGCGCTCTACCAGCGAGGTCGTGAACCTCGGTGGGGCCGGCCCCGACGACTGGTGGGCCGACCGTGACCTCGCCACCCTGCGGCTGAGCGCCCGGTCCGCGGACGCAAGGGCCGTCTTCATCGGGATCGCACCGAGCGCCGACGTCGCGCGCTACCTGGGCAGCGCGTCGTACGACGAGATCAGCGACCTGCGCACCGACCCGTTCGACTACTCGCTGACCCGGCGTGGCACCGGCGGTGACCTGAGCACGCCACCCACGGACCGGCGGTTCTGGACCGCACAGGCCAGCGGCCCCGGCACCCAGGCGCTGACCTGGGACCTCAAGCCCGGCACCTACACCGCCGTGGTCATGAACCTCGACGGCTCCCCGGGCGTCGCGGTCGACCTGTCCGCGGGCGGACGCCTCGGCTGGCTCACACCTGTGGCATGGAGCCTCGGCCTGCTCGGTGGCCTCCTGATCCTCGGCGGCGCTCTGCTCCTCGTGTACGGCGCCAGGCCACCGGGACCGCGGGTCCCCCGCCGGACCGCGCCCGGTCAGCCTCCAGAAGCCGTCGGGCCCGACACCCCGGTGACCCTGGTCGGCGCGCAGGACCCGCAGCTGAACCGTGGGCTCTGGCTGGTCAAGTGGTTCCTGGCGATCCCGCACTTCGTCGTGCTCGCGCTGCTGTGGCTGGTCTTCGTGGTGCTCACCGTGGTGGCGTTCTTCGCGATCCTGGTCACCGGCCGCTACCCGCGTGGCCTCTTCGACCTCAACGTCGGCATCCTGCGGTGGACCTGGCGGGTGCAGTTCTACGCGACGGCTGCGATCGGCACCGACCGCTACCCACCGTTCACCCTCGACCACACCGACTACCCGGCCGACCTCGACATCGCCTACCCCGAGCGACTCTCGCGCGGGCTGGTGCTGGTCAAGTCGTGGCTGCTGGCGCTGCCGCACCTGATCGTGCTGGCCGTGCTCGCGGGCACGTGGCACTTCGGTGACGCGCACGGGTTCCAGTTCGCCGTCGGCGGTCTGATCGGCGCGCTGACGTTGGCTGCCGGACTGCTGTTGCTGTTCACCGGCCGCTACCCGGCGCCGTTGTTCGACCTGCTGGTCGGCCTGAACCGGTGGGTCTACCGGGTGACCGCGTACGTCGCCCTGATGACCGACACCTACCCGCCGTTCCGGCTGGACCAGGGCCCGGCGGACCCCGGTGGCGTCGCACCCACGCCGAGCACCCCCGACGCGCCGGCCACGACCGGTCTCGGCTGGCCGGCCGAGGAGCTTCGTCCTGACCGTGAGGTGGAGGTGTGACGATGCCTGCCGTCTCCGCGCTCCCGATGGCGGCCCGGGCGGGGCAGGGCAGGGCCGGGCCAGCTTCGTCACCGAATAGGGACAAGTCCTTCCGCGCACGCACGCCAAGGAGTAGAACATCATGAACTCAACTCGACGGACCTCGACCGCAACGGGAGCACTGCTCGTCCTGGCCACCATCGCGGCACTCGGCGCAGCGGCGTTCGACCCGACCCTTTCCGGAACGGGCTACCTGACTGCAGTCGCGAACCATCCCAACCGACTCGCCGTCGCAGCGCTCCTCTACCTGGTGGCGGCGGGCACAAGTGTCGGCATCGCCATCGCGCTCTACCCACTACTTGAGAAGGTCAACGCTGGCCTGGCACTGACATCGGTTGTGTTCAGAGCCATCGAAGCGGTTCTTTACACGACCGCCGTCGTGGGTCTGCTGTCCCTCGTGCCCCTGAGCAAGCAGCTGGCGGCTAGCCCGGGCGACAGTCGTGCGCCCATCCAGGCAATCGCCGACTCACTCCTTGGCGTGCGCGACCATGCAACTCTGGCAGCGGTCTTTGCCTTCAACCTTGGCGCTCTGAGCTACTACGCCTTGTTCTACCGATCAAGACTCGTACCCCGCTGGCTGTCGGGCTGGGGCATTGCAGGCGTACTTCTCCTCACAACTGCCTGCCTGCTGGCGTTGTTCAGCGACAATCCGGTCACCGGCTACACGCTTCTTATCCTGCCCATCGCCCTCCAGGAGATGGTCCTGGCTGTCTGGCTCCTTGTCAAAGGCTTCGGTCCGCCATCCCACCCATCCAGGAGCGCTCCGGAAAGCTCTACCGCGAGGGGCCAGGTGTTACCTCCAACTGCACGTCCGAAACCCGCCAACGCCGCTTCCCATAACCGTGTGACGATGTGGTCATGAATCTGCGCGCCAGCATCTTCGGACCCGCCAACACCAAAACTCAGGCAGTAGGCGGCGCGGTCGTCGCGTTCGCCCTCGCGCTACTCATCGGGTTCGGATTGGAGCAAGGCGCCGACTCTGCGGTCTTCACAGCCTTACTGGTCGGCCTAGCAGTCCTCATGATCGGCCTGACGCGGAGCGACACGGCCCGCCGCTGAGTGCGGTGCAAGCGTTGCGACGTGCCGGCGGACCTGCGTGGTCCCTCGGCTCTCCGCCTGCCCAGTCGTCAGTCGAGTCGGTGTCCCGGCTGCACGGGTGGCCGGTGGCCGCAGGCGGCACGGAGGTGGGCGGTAACGGCATAATAGACGACCATTCTGGGGATCCACGTCAAAACCAGAACCGCCTCCGACCCGCGTTTCCGCAGGTCAGAGGCGGTTTTCGGTCGGGCTGACAGGATTTGAACCTGCGACCCCTTGACCCCCAGAAGTCATTTCGTCTGAGTTGTCTATGTATGGGGGTTTGCAGGGGTCCATGCCGGTCCGTGGTTTACGCCTGAGCCCATGACGTCTCGCATGCTCGCGGTCCGATTCCTGGTCCGCTTGAATCCGGCACAGGGATCGCATTCTCGCCAGGACTTTCGCGGCTACTAGACGATTCCGTTAGGACCGGTGTCTGGCCAGACTCGGTCCAGGTGATCGGCGGGCAGCTCTCCATGCGGCTGCCCACCCGCTGATCTGGTGTGGCTCACTATCGGTCTGCGGCCCGTCGGTCACCGTGACGAGGCGTGGCTCAAGAAGGGACTGCCCTGCTCGTAGTAGCAATGCCCACCTCGCCGTCCACATCGGATCGAGCACAGGCGGGAGCAGCACATGAGAGCACGTGCATCATCGGGGTCGATCCCCACAAGCTGTCGGCCACGATCGAGGTCGTCGACGAGCGCGAGCAGCTGCTCGGCTCGGGTCGGTTCACCACCGACCGGGCCGGCTACGCCGCGATGCGCAAGTACGCCGAAGCCTGGCCCGAGCGGGTCTGGGCGGTCGAGGGCAGCAACGGCGCCGGTCGGCCGCTCGCGCAGCGACTCCTCGAGGACGGCGAACAGGTCGTCGACGTCCCGGCGAAGCTCGCCGCCCGGGTCCGGCTGTTCGACACCGGCCACAACCGCAAGACCGACGCCCACGACGCGCACGCGATCGCGGTCGTCGCGGTCCGCACCAAGACCCTGCGCGTGCTGCAGCTCGACGGCGAGCTCGAGGCCCTGCGGATGCTCACCGACCGCCGCGAAGCACTCACCCGGCGTCGGGTCCAGACCGTCGACCGGCTCCAGGCGCTTGCTCGCAGAACTCCTGCCTGGACAGGCCAAACGCGACATCACCACCGGTCAGGCCAAGACGATGCTCGCCACCGTCCGACCCCGTGACATCGCCGGCAAGACCCGTCGACGCATCGCCGCCGAGGAGCTGGCCGAGCTGGTCGCGGTCGAGGCGAAGATCAAGAAGTCCACCGCCGAGCTCAAGGCGATCGTGCTCGCCCGCGGCTCACACCTGATGGACCTCCACGGCGTCGGACCCGTCGTGGCCGCCCGCGTCCTGGCCGACGTCGGTGACGTGCACCCGCTTCGCCGACCGCAACCGGTTCGCGTCCTGGACCGGCACCGCACCACTCGATGCGTCCTCCGGAGAGCAGAACCGACACCGGCTCTCCCGCGCCGGGAACCGGCGGATGAACCACATGATCCACATCGCCGCGATCAGCCAGATCCGCCTCGACACCGACGGCCGGGCCTACTACCGACGCAAGCGAGCCGAGGGCAAGAAGCCCCTCGAGGCGATCAGGTGCCTCAAGCGCAGGATCTCCGACGCCATCTACCGACAGCTGCTCGACGACGCCCAGCGCGACGCCGGCAAGACGCCTGGCACGGGCCCGGGAGGGCACTGCGGGGCGACTCTTCAATCCAGCGCGGCCGACCTGCCCCCGCACATCGACACTTCGGATCAGCCACTTCCCGGACCCGCGCAAAAGACGCTACGCCCGACCGGTTGACAACAGAAGGGAGCCGGAAAGACGCGACCATTCGCCGGTGGGTTCCCAGTCCCTCAACCCGGCCCGTTGGGATGGTCGAGGTCGTAGGCGCGCGAGAGCTTCTTCGGAACGACCATGCGCCACGCGTCAACGACGAGCTCTCGGGCCTCGGTCGGTTCCAGGGCTGCCAGGTCGGCTTGGGCCCAGTTGAAACGCATGTCCGAGGTCGACGGCATCTGGAACTTGTGGGGTTCGCTTTCCACGAGTGGCGCGCGTACCTCCTTGGGGAAGGCGAACTCCATGACGGTCTCGTCGAGGGAGAACGCCACGTAGACGATCTGCCTGACGCGGAACTTGAGGCGGCCGCGTACATACACCTCGTAGGAGCGCTCCAGCTCGGAGGCGAGCGACCGGACGTCCTCGATCACAGCCATTCGCTGCTCCTCAGATTCGCTTGAACCTAGTCGACCATGAGCGGGTCGCGAGTAGTCAACGGTTGTGGCTGACCAAACGATGCGGCCGTGCATGACCACGGGACACGAGGCGCGCAGGCGGCGGAGTGACGCATGACCCGGGGCGCCGGTGACGAGGGATTGGCTGTCCGCTGCGAGCGCGAACGTGTCCGAGAGACGCGAGCCGAGCTCCGGGCCGAGGCTGCAGGATCGAGGGGTTCCGCCAAACCTCTTCGCTTCGACTTCCAGGAGATCCCAGTGTTCATCGCCATCCTCGACCTGCGCACTACCCCCGCTGACCGTCCCACCGCACTTGCCCAGCTCGACAGTGAGCGTGAGGAGATCCGGGCCATGCCTGGCAACCTCGACTTCCGGGTGTACGCCGCTCGCGACGACGAGGAAGCCGTCACGGTCGTTCACGAATGGGCCGACGAGCCGTCGTTCGCCGGCTACCTCGCCTCGGGTGCGTTCACCCGCTCGGGCGCAGCGCTCCGCCCGTTGGTGACCTCCGCCCCAGTGAGTCGCCGGTTCGACGCGGCTCTTGTCGAGACGGTCTGAGCCCTCAGCCCGCTCTAGGGTGAACAGCTGTGAGGCAATCTGCGACCCGCGAGGCGTTCGCGTTCGCTCGTGACTTCGCGGCGTCCCCACCTTCCGAGCTCTGCGTCGAAAGCCACTACCTGCTCTGCGCCTCCCAGGGGGCGCTACGACTGGAGGCGCACGGCAAGTCATGGCTGCTGCCTCCCGCACGCGCCGCACTCATCGCGGCCGGGGAACCCATCCAGGTCGCCATCCCCCAACCCGTGAGAACGTCATCGGTTCTGTTCCACCCCCGCTTTGCTCCAGAGCCACCCGCGCCACTGACGGTGTTCGACCTCACCCCCCTGGCCCGAGCCCTGGTATCGGAATGCGTCGACTGGCCCGATGCCGCGGAGCCACTGCCACCGTACGCACGTAGCGTGTTCGGTGCCCTCGCGGCTGTTGCATGGAGACTGGCGCAGCACCCCAGCCCTGTCACGGTCCCCGCCGGGCAGTCACAGGAACTACGCCGGGCACTGGTCATCACCAGCGAACGGCTGGCAGAGGATGTCCGGTTCGAAGACATCGCCCGCGACGTTGGGCTGGCGCCCCGCTCGCTGGCTCGCCGCTTCGAGGACGAGGTCGGCATGACCTGGCGCGCGGTGCTGCGCCGGATGCGGGTGCTGCGCGCCATCGAGATACTTGCCGCCGGCGAGAACTCCGTCACCGCCATCGCGCACACGGTCGGGTACACCTCCCTGTCAGCGTTCAACGCCGCTTTCCGCGACCTCACCGGTCGCACTCCGAGTCAGTACCGCGCGACCTTCCGCACTTGACTGGTTGCCATCCACTGAGACCTGAGGACTGATCGCGGCGGAATGACCCACGTCCGCTCATCGATGTGGGTCTCAGACGGTCAACGCAACGCCTCGTGCTCGATGCTTTCGATGGTGTCTTGGGCTCAAGGCGATCTGTCGAGGGCGTTGACGTCGAGGTCTCTCGAGCGATGGCGTTGCGAAGTCGGCCTGGTCAGGCGTTCGGAAGTCTACGGCGCGTCGGGGCAGGTACCGGACGGAGGACGTATCCGTTCGGTGTTCTCGTTGCTGCCCGCGCTGCCACGGCGATTGTCGCGATCGCAGAAGTAGACCTGCACGCCGGTCTGGATCGTGAGCCGTTGGTGCTGCGCCATCTCGTGGCCCAGGTCCCACGTCAACGATCTGTCGCGAGCTGAGCGGCCAGGGTGGTCGATCGCTGCCGCGAGCGCGTCCGCCACCGTCGTCAGCCTGATGGTCACCGCGGGGCAGCCCGACCAGCAGTCAAGCAACCGGCGTCTTGCGTTCCACGAGGGTGGCGACCGGGCTCATGTTCTTGCCGAAGACCAGGTCGCCCTCCCAGTGTCCGGGCACCGCTCGGTCAGCGACCTCGGCTGGCCGCTCGGAGATGTGCAGCGTGTTCGGTCGAGCATCCACCGCGCCCGTTCGGGCAGCCGTACTCCTTTCGCGGCGTCGGATCACCCGGTACCAGTGCGCACGATACCGGGTCAGCTCCGTTGCGCAGCGCACCTCGCGACTGCACGACAGCAGAGTTCGGTAGATGCTCTCGTGCGACACCTGCATCTCCGGACGCTTCGGCCGTAGGTCGACCTTCAGCCAGCCATCGATCTGCTGAGGAGACCATCGATGGATCAGCTTCTCCTCCACGATGGCACGGTCGCCACCCTGGTGGAACTGCCGGCCGGTCTTGCACTGCTTCGGTCGGGCTGCCCCGCGGTGACCACGCCGCGAGGTCTGCGCGCTGCCGCCCGATCACCACCGACTGCCGCCGTCGGCGTCGACCTCCGCTGACCGTCGGGGCGCCCGCGCCAACGACAGGCGATCGCACGGATCGAGCGCCTCACCGTCCAGACCGCGCGATGCAGCTCCTCCCGCTCGGCAAGCCTCAACCGACCCGCTCACGTCGTCGCGGCTGGGTCTGATCCCGCCGCACCGGATCAGATACGCCGCAACGTCCCGGTGCGTCAGACCTCCACTGCCGCGCCGTCGGCTTCGCCGCCTGACCGGCCCGCATCCGCAACCACACCTGGTCGATCGCCTCGGCGTCAACCCCTCGTAGTCCCATGAGCCCACCACAACCACCTCGAGATCACCGAACCACGAAGTGTTGCGCCGACCCCTTGAGAACCCGCGACACATCCGGACGTTGCCTTGTAAGGGCGCCCTCCCCGCGGCAAGGCGACAAGGTTCTGTCCATCTTCGAGGGCGGCGCCATCGAGACCGAGACGTTCCTGTAACTGCCAGCGGCCAGTCGTCAGAGGTTCGGTACTTCGATGCGGAGTAACTGGAGAGCGCTCTGAACGAGCGGCTCACTCGGCGCGTGACTGCCGCAATGGCCGCGAAGGTCGGTCACAATACTCCCCACTTGGAGCACGGATTGCCGCATACCCTCGGCGAATAGCAAGGCGACGAATGGAGCGGTCATGGGCCTGTTCGCGACCCGCGACTTCCGCCAACTCTTTAGCGCGCAGATCATCGCGTTGTTCGGCACGGGACTGGCCACCGTCGCCCTCGGGCTGCTCGCCTACGATCTCGCCGGCCGGAAAGCGGGGGCGGTCCTCGGGACCGCGTTGACGATCAAGATGGTGATGTACGTCGTGATCGCTCCGCTGGCCGCCGCCTACGTCGACCGCCTTCCTCGAAGGATGTTCCTCGCAGCGCTCGACGTGGTGCGGGCAACGGTGGTACTTGCACTGCCGTTCATCACCGAGGTCTGGCACATCTACGTCCTGATCGCGGTGCTCCAGTCGGCTTCAGCAGCGTTTACCCCGACCTTCCAGGCGGTCATACCCGACATCGTGACCAAGGAAAGCGACTACACCCGGGCGCTGTCGGCCTCCCAGGTCGCCTACACGATGGAGAGCCTGTTGAGCCCGGTACTCGCCGCGCTCGCCCTGACGTTCATGTCCTTCAACTGGTTGTTCGTCGGCACCTCTATCGGGTTCGCAGCGTCCGCATTCCTAGTGCTCTCCACCACAATTCCGAACGCACGACCCAGCGCCCACACGAACGCGTGGGACCGGGTGGCATCGGGCATCAGGCTCTTCGCCGCCACCCCGAGACTCCGCGGCATCATGGCGTTGAACGTCGTCGTCGCCGCGGCGGGTGCGATCGTGGTTGTCAACACAATCAACTACGTCCGTGACACTCTCGGCGGCACCCAAGCCGACTTCGCATGGATGCTAGCCGCTTCCGGGGGCGGAACCCTCCTAGTGGCGCTCGTGCTGCCACGCGTCCTGGACCGGGTCACGGACCGTAGCGTCATGATGGCCGGCGCTGCTGCGCTCGTGGTCGGCGTCGTTGCGGCAGTTACCCTCAGCGCCACAGACATCGTCTCCTGGACTGCCACCGGTACCGTCTGGATCCTGATCGGTGGCGGTATGGCGCTGATCGTCACACCCACCGGACGGGTGCTCAGGCGCTCGGTCGAGCCTGACGCACTTCCAGAGGTGTTCGCAGCCCAGTTCTCCCTGTCGCACCTGGCCTGGCTGATTACCTATCCCGTCGCCGGCTTGGCGGGCACGAACTTGGGGTTCACGCTGACCTGGTCAATCCTCGCCGCCCTCGCCGCCGTCGGCTCGATAGCCGGCGTTGGCATTGTGGCCGCGCGAGGCGGAGGTCGAGGCCGAGGTCCGCGAGCTTGAAGTCTTCGCCAACGCCTCCTTCGGCGACACCCCGCTAGGCCACGAGGCGGAGAGCGCCGAAGGAATCCTCGCGGCGTGCCAGTGCACGTGCGTACGACCCGTATGACCTGGTCGACGCATTCATCGGAGAGGCGTGTGAAGGCCAACACTCTCGCGCCGGGTCGATTTCCTCCTCAGCGGTGTCACAATCTCCGTGGCCGCAGCGCACCCGCCCAGGTAGCTACTACTTCCGCTAGCCGAGTTCGAGTTGCGCGAGTTCGCCGCGTGAGGTGACCCCGGCCTTGGCGAACACGTTGCGCAGGTGGAAGGCCACGGTGCGAGGAGAGACCCAGATCTGGGCGGCGACATCCTTGTTGGAGAGCCCGGACGCCACGAGTTGGGCGACCTTGAGTTCCATCGGGGTGAGCTTCACCAAGGTCGAGACGTCGCGCTTGCGGGCTGTCTCGCCTGAAGCGCGCAGCTCCTGGGTCGCGCGGCGTACCAGGGTTTCGGCGTGCTCGTCGCCGAAGGTCTCGAGTGCCCGCCGCAAGTGTTGGCGGGCGTCGACGCGACGCTGGGTACGACGCAGCCACTCCCCGTACGCGAGATGGGTCCGGGCCTCGTCCAGTCGGCGACCGGCGCGCAGGTGATGGGATAGGGCTTCTTGGAACAGAGACTCCGCCTCACCCTCGTCAGCAGAGGTCAAGGCTCGTGCGTAAGCGACTGTCGCCAGCGCCCACGGCCTGCCGGTGGCTTCGGCGAAGCCTTTGAGCTCGTCGGCACAGCGGCGGGCGAGGTCGGGGTCTCCGGCTCGTATGGCTGCGTCGATGCGCTCGACAGCGGCCATCCGGGCCAGGACTGGGAGGCGGAACCCGCTCAGGTGATGAAGGGCGCCGAAGGTGTCTCCCCCGCCAGCTGCACGGATTCCCATGGCCCATTTGGTGAGGTCGTGCACTGGGTCCGTAAGGATGCCCAGTGGATACCCCGCCACGACCTCGTCTAGGTCGCGCAGGCGGTTGTCGTAGTCGTCGCGATCCTGCAGCAGCTGCGAGCAGAGTCAGCCATGCCATCGGAGGGGCGGTCATCGCGCGCTCACCAATGCTCTGCCCGAGCGCGAGTGCCTCCTCAGCGTTGGTGCGAACAGCAGCAAGATCCCCGGCGACGAGATGGCCGAAGCACAACCGCTGGAGGGCATAGACCACCGATGTGACGGCGCCACGGTCCCGGGCTCGCGACAGTGCCAGCGTGTAGAAACGCTGCTGGGCATCGTCGTCACCCAGCTGCAGTGCTGCGTTGCCGAGGTTCCCCAGCACGGCCAGGTCGTCCAGTTCCTCACCGCTCGCCATTGCCGAGTCGAGTGCAGTCACTGCTCCTGACCAGTCCTTCTCGGTCGTCAGCGTCATGGCGAGGAGCATCTGCTTCAGGCAGCGGGTTCGTGGGGTGTCGCACGCTGAGGGCTCGCTGAAGATTTCGCCAGAGGAAAGCGACGCGCCGCTGTCGGCGGCGTAGGTGCGCATGATTGCAGCGGCGACGGCAATCTCCAGGGCCCGTAGGGGATCGGCATCATGGACGGCGTGTGCGGCGTCGATGAAGATCTGGTGAGCGTCGATGGCCGAACCGATGTTGACCTCGATGTGACCTCTCAGACGCGCGATGTCGCTGAGCAGGACTGGATCGGTTGCGGCCGCCCGCGCGGCGGATAACAGCTCTCGAGACGCGGAAGCCTGCCCGCACGCCCAGGCAGTGCGAGCCGCAGCGAATGTCAGCGCGGCACGCTGTGGCGCCTCGGCGCTCAGCGCTGCCGCTCGTTCGTAGGCAGTCATGGCGGCGGCGTACCCCCCACGACGCTCTGCACGGGAAGCGACGCGCTCGAGCGCTGACACGACTTCGGGATCAGGTCCGTCCGCCGCTGCGGCGCGATGCCACGCTTCACGGTCGGAATCTCCGAAACCGGCTAGAGCATCGCCCAGCGCGTGGTGCGCAGTACGTCGTTGCGCTCCTGTGGCGGCCTGGTAGACCGCCGAGCGGACGAGTGGGTGCCGCACCTGCACCGACTCTGCCTTGGCGACGAGAAGTCCAGAGTCCAGGGCGGCCTCGAGAGCCTGCTCACCCGCACCAAGCATCGATGCGGCCCGGCGTACAACGGCTAGCTCGCCGGTGTCGTCGGCGGCCGCGAGCAGCAGCACTGACTGCACTGGCGGAGCCAGCCGTCGGCTGCGATCCAGGAACGCCTGCTCGACTCGGGTGGTGAGGTGCAGCTGCTCCGGCAGCGGCGAAGATCCGCCCAGCTGGTCGGGACTGAGCTCAGTCGGTAGTTCCAGTAGTGCCAACGGGTTCCCGCCGCTCTCGGCGATCAGGCGGTGGGTGACCTCCGGTGCCGTGTCACCCAGGCGCTGGTCGAGGAGCTCCCGCGCAGCAGCAGGGTCGAGCCCACCAAGCTGAAGATCTCCGATGCCGTCTGGGCGGAACGGTGTCGCTGCCCCGTCCCGGGCAGAGAACACCATGAGCACGCGATCCGCACCAAGCCGGCGCGCACAGAACAGCAGCGCGTCCGCTGTCGCGGAGTCGAGCCAGTGGGAGTCCTCGACCACGCAGAGCACGGTGCTCTCCTCGGCGGCTGCGGTCAGCATCGACAACGTCGCGACCGCCACCAGGAACGGGTCGATCGAGGGCCCGTCCTCCTCGCCGAACGCGACTGCCAGTGCCCGGGCTTGCGGGCCAGGGAGGTGCTCACGCAGCCGCATCACCGGGAGTAGAAGTTGGTGCAGGGCCGCGAACGCTAACGGAGCTTCGACCTCGCGCCCCCGTGCCTGCAGTATCAGCGCGTCACCTGCGTCTGCGACGAGCGCTTCGAGCAGGGCCGACTTACCCACGCCCGGTTCACCGTGCACCACCAGGCTGGCCGAGGACCCGTGCCGGGCCTGCGCGAGAAGGGCGGCCAGGTGCGCGGTTTCGATATCGCGGCCAACTAGCACGCAGTGACCGTACTACTGGGCGGCGCGGGTGGGGACTGTCCCGAACCCGGCTCTTTTGCCGGGGCGAGGCAGCCCGAAGCCGACGAGGGTGAGAACAGCGGCAAGGCCTGCGACGTGCTCACAGGTGCTAGCCGATCAGGCCCCACGAGAAGCGCCGGGAGGCACCCGTATGCAGGACTTACCCGACCCAGACACCGTGAGCGTCGCGGATGCGTCTGCGCTGCGCCACATCGGGCTGCTGCTCTTCGACGGGGTCGAGGAACTGGACGTCGTCGGCCCCTGGGAGGTCCTTGCCTACTGGACTCAACACCATCCTGAGGACGGTTGGAGCATCTCGTGTCTGTCTCCTGGCGGGGCGGACGTCACCGGAGCGAAGAACCTCGTCCTGGGCGCGCACCACCCCCTCGAGGACGCACCCGCCCTCAACGTTCTGATCCACCCCGGTGGCCACGGCATCCGGCGACTGCTCCGCGACCCTGCCCACCTCGACTGGGTGCGGACCCAGCGCGAAGCCGTCGAGCTGATGGCCTCGGTGTGCACAGGGAGCCTCGTGTACGCGTCCGCTGGTCTGCTCAAGGGTCGGTCAGCAACGACGCACTGGGCCTCACTTAACCTGCTCTCCGAACTCGACCCCACCGTGATTACCGACGTCAATGCACGATTCGTGGACGACGGTGACCTGCTCACGAGCGCCGGCGTCTCGGCCGGCATCGACATGGCCCTACACCTGGTGGCCCGCCTGGTCGGCACAGAACGAGCTGATGAGGTACGACGCGGCATCCAGTACGACCCACACCCCTTGTCTGAGGCGGCGAAATGAAGCCGATACCGCACTCCCTAAGGGGACCTTTGCGGTTGGGCGGAGCTAGCCCGCCGGACTACACCACTGGCCGAGGTCAACGGTGGGTCATATCAGGCGTACCCGAAATAGGGCGAAGAAACGTCGGGCGACTGGCCCGTTATAGATGCCAAGTTCTTCTCACAGAGGTTGAAGAGGATGACACTGCAGAAGATCCATCCTTGCGTGAGGCAGCCCGCGCGAACCGGCCAATCCGCTCGCTCGAGGAGGTGGACATGACCATCACCCCCAACGCCCTTCGGGCCGCCGGAGTATGCGGATTCGCCGTCGACGCCACCTTGATCCGTCACAGGCGAGGAGGCCCGTCATGACGTTGCACAGCGAAATCGCGCCCACGAGCGGAGGCGCGGTCGCGCCTGTCGCACCGGATTCGCGGCGCTCGCACATCGGCGGCGTCGTGGCCGGATCGTTGTTCGCAGGCTTGATAGCGGCGGTGATCCTCCCCTTCCTCCCGGCCAGTACGGTGGACGCGGACTTCTCCACCGCCATGGTGCTGTTCGGCTTCGCCTTGGGGTGGGCACTGATGGCAGTCCTGTCGATCCGGTTCACCGACCAACCACAACGCTGGGCCGTGGTGCCGGCGATCTTCATGGCGCTGTCCGCCGCCTTGGTGCTGCTGGCCCCGGACGCCGTGGTGGACGCGCTGGGGTGGGTCTGGCCCCCAGCCCTGTTGGTCCTGGTGATCTGGGTATGGATCCGCGCCAAGCGCGACCTGCGTAGCCGCGACCAGGGTGTGGCTACTGAACCCAGTCTTGGTCACCCTGGTGCTCTTCGCCCTCGCCGGGGCGTACGAGACGATCGGCGACGCGGCCGCCCCCGATGTCGACATGCCCGGTCAGCTCATCGACGTTGGGCCATACCGACTGCACCTTCAGTGCACGGGCTCGCGGCGGTCCGACCGTGATTCTCGAGCCCGGGGCGGGCGGTTCCGCGGCGTCGCTGGGGTTGATCGCTCCCGCTGTGGCCCGCGACACTCGAGTGTGCGTCTATGACCGCGCGGGGCGTGGCTGGAGCGATCCTGCTGGGAGTCCGCCAGATGGCGCCCAGATCGCCACGGATCTGCACAGGCTGCTGGAACGTGCACACGTGCCGGGTCCGTACGTGCTGGCCGGGCACTCCTTCGGGGGCCTCTACGTGCGGACGTTCGCCGCGAAGTATCCCGAGGAGGTCGCCGGACTGGTCCTGGTCGACTCCACCGCCGCCAATAACAACCCGGTGTCCCAGCCCAAGGCAGGTTCCTACAGCGTCTTGGATCACGTGTCGTCGTTGGTCGCGACGACATCTCGGCTGGGGCTTGGTCGGCTTATCGCCGACACCAGTTTCTCGGAGCTACCGCCGAAGTACCGGGACGATGCCCGCGCCACCGCCGTCACCGCGAAGGTGATGAGCGGGGTCATCGAGGAGTACGGCGTCGCGAATCGGTCCGTGCCCGAGGCTGGGAGACTCCGCAGCCTCGATGCGAAGCCACTGATCGTCCTGACCGCCACCCGTGAAAACTCCAAGGGATGGGTGGCTGATCAGAACAAGACGGTCAAGCTGTCGACCAACAGCCTCCATCGCTTCGAGCAAGGGGCAGCCCATGCCTCGTTCGTGGATGACCCAGATCACGCCGCCGCGGTCACCAAGGCGATCCACGACGTGGTCGTTTCGGTGCGGACCGGGGAACCGCTGTGAAGCATGGCGTTGACACCGACGACACGAGGGTCGGGACCGCCCCTTGGGTCCAACGCACCTCCGGCCGGCTAACCGCTGCCGAACGCCGGGCCTTGCTACGGCCACTGGCCCGCACCCACGTTCAGAACGCGGTCGGGCGGCTGCGACTCGCCGTCGGCCTGTACCCGGGACGTAAGGCCTCGCTGCCGTCGACGCTCCTCGCATCTCCCAGCAGCGTGCTCACCCGAGCCGCTGAGGAGTGCGCCCGACGCGTCCTCACCGGGCCACTGCTCAACCACAGCTACCGGACCTACGCCTACGGTCGCGCCCTCGGCGAACTCGAGAGCACCGACGTCGACACCGAACTGCTCTTCGCCGGCGCTCTGCTGCACGACACGGGACTGGTCAACCCCACCGGACCGGCGGATTTCACCCTGACCTCCGCCGGGCTGGCCCGCCAGGTCGCCGAACGGGTCGGCCTCTCGCCCGAGGCCACCGACACCCTCATGACGGCCATCACCATGCACTACACCCCTGGTGTCACCGCCGACGCCGGCCCCGTGGCCTACCTGCTCGCCGCCGGTGCCGCCGTCGACGTGGTGGGCCTTCGGTCCTGGGAACTGCCGCGAACCACCATCGCGGAGGTGGTCCGCGCGCACCCGCGCGCAGGCTTCAAACCCGCGTTCGCCGAAGCGTTCCGCCAAGAGGCAGCCCGCGTCCCCGAAGGTCGCGCCCGCGTGCTGCAGCGGTACGGCGCCTTCGCCGCCGCCATCAAATTCGCCCCGTTCAGCGAGTAGGGAGATGCACTGTGAACCGCGAAGATGCCCCAGAGTCGCCCTCAACGTCCAGTGGAGTAAATAGCGCTCCGTTACGAGAGGTTCCCGATGCTGACCAAGTCGAGGTCGTCGTGGTCGGCGGAGGTCAGGCTGGGCTGGCGATCGGGTTCTTTCTTGCACGTCAAGGCCGTCGATTCCTTATTCTCGAGGCCGCCGACTCGGTGGGGGCGGCCTGGAAGGACCGATGGGATTCGCTTGCCCTGTTCACGCCGCGCCGATATGACGCACTATCCGAGCTCAGCTTTCCCGGGGACCCCGACGGTTACCCGACTCGTGACGAGGTGATCTCATACCTGAGGGCGTATGCGGAGACCTACAAGCTCCCAGTGGTCTTGAACAGTGCCGTCAGGTCGCTGACCCAGATCGATGATGGGTTTCAGCTCGAGTGCAGCGACAGGACAGTGAGGGCCGACCAGGTCGTCGTGGCGACCGGTCCGTTCCAGGTGCCGTTCACGCCTGCGCTGGCCGGTCAGCTCGGACCTGAGGTCTTCCAGATGCACAGCACGGGATACCGGCAACCGCGGGACATCCCGGCAGGCACCGTGCTGGTTGTCGGTGGGGGCAACACCGGTTTCCAGATCGCGGCGGAGCTCACCGGCACACACGCGGTCCATCTCTCGGTCGGCTCACGGCAAACGCCGCTGCCCCAGAAGGTTTGGCACCGCGACTTGTTCTGGTGGCTCACCAAGACAGGGTTGCTCAACATGACTGTCGATTCACGTCTCGGGCGCCGGCTGAGCGAGCGGGAGACACTCATCGGCTCAAGCCCAAAGCAGCTGCGGCGTCTCGGAGTCGACCTGCATCCGAGAGCGGTCAGCGCGTCGAACGACACCGTGAGCTTCGCTGACGGCACGCGACCTCCGCGTCGACGCAGTCGTCTGGGCCACCGGATACCAGCCCGACTACTCCTGGATCGAGGCCCCGGTACTGGATGCCGGAGGACGGGTCCGCCACCACAGGGGGGTAACCAACGTGCCGGGCCTCTACTTTCTCGGCCTGTACTGGCAACACACCCGCGGCTCAGCGTTGCTCGGCTGGGTGAAGGACGACGCCGAGTACATCGCCGACACAGATCCAGATCCTCGCCGACAGCCGCAAAGGACGCCCAACGGCGGAACCCGATCGTGCGCAGCCCGAAGCAGGAGAACGCCAGAAGGAGTCCAATCATGTCGAGCCACAGTGACCACACCGAGACTGAGGATCGCGGAAACTTCCCCACCGACGTACGTGACCTTCCCCAGTCCCACGCCTCCGAGATCGTCTCTCTCGCACACGGGGAGGAGTTCGACCTAGGCATTGCTCCGATGGTCAAACGGTTGGGCGATGCGACTGTGCGCATGCTTGCCTACAACGGGTCGGTGCCCGGGCCCACCCTGCGGGTCCAGCAGGGTTCTGAAGTGGTCATCAACGTGACCAACGAGGCCGACACCGAGGCCACCGTGCACTGGCACGGACTGCGACTCGAGAACGCCTACGACGGGACCCACGAGACCCAGACACCGATGCAGGTGGGGCAGAGCTTCAGCTATCGGCTGACGTTCCACGATCCCGGGCTGTACTGGTACCACCCGCACATTCGCGAGGACTACGGCCAGGAGATGGGCCTGTACGGCAACATCGTGGTCGTCCCATCGGACCCGGACTATTGGCCCCCGGTGAACCGGGAGGAGCTGCTCACCCTCGATGACGTGCTGCTCGAGGACGGTCAGATCGCGTCGTTCAGCCGCACCGAGACGACGTACGTGGCGATGGGGCGGTTCGGCAACACCATGCTCATCGGCGGTGACGTCGCCGCTGAACTGTCGGCCGACCTCGGGGAGGTGGTCCGGTTCTACCTCACCAACACCGCCAACACGCGGGTCTTCAACGTGGGCTTCGACAAGGCCCGGATGAAGCTGGTCGGTGGTGACAGCGGCAGGGTCGAGCAGGAAGCCTTCGTGCATGAGGTGATGCTCGCGCCGTCGGAGCGGATCGTCGTCGATGTCCTGTTCGACCAGCCTGGGCTCGTGACCCTCGAGCACCGGCATCCAGAGCGCACCTATCCCCTGGCATCAGTCGCTGTTGGTGAGGCCCCGGCCGAGCCCGAGTTGAGCAAGGAATTCGAGGTGCTTCGCACCAACGCCGACATGACAGCCGAACGGGATCGGCTGGTCCAGTACCGCGATGTGGCACCGGACAAGACGCTCGCGTTTATCGCTGAAATGGACATGGGAGTACCCGACGGCCCGATCGTCTACTCCTGCCCCATGCACCCCGAGGTGGTAAGCGCTGATGAGGGAACCTGCCCCAACTGCGGAATGAAGCTGCTGGCCATCTCCGTCGCCCTCACCTACACCTGCCCGATGCACTCCGAAGTGATCACCGCCGACCAAGGCCGATGCCCGCACTGCGGCATGAAGCTGGTTGCCGTCGCCGCCACCTACACCTGCCCGATGCATCCCGAGGTCGTGAGCGACTCACCCGACCGCTGCCCCCAATGCGGGATGAAGCTCATGCCGTCGCAGCTCGTCAACCAGGCCCAAGAACACCACGGCGACGAACCCACCCACGCCCAGGACCAGGCGACCGACCAGCAGCACGGCCACGCCGGCGGTCACAGCCATGAGACGACTGGTGGCATCGAGTGGGAAGACGACATGGTCGACGTCAACCGGATCACCACACCGGCCAACATGCGCTGGAAGCTTGTCGACCGCAGCACAGGTGGGGAGAACCATGCGATCGACTGGCACTTCAAGGTCGGCGATCAGGTGAAAATTCGGCTGGTCAACGAAATGGACTCCGACCACCCCATGCACCACCCCTTCCACATCCACGGCGCGGGCCGCTTCCTTGTCATGAGCCGCGACGACACCGTCGAACCCAACCTCGTCTGGAAGGACACCGTTCTCGTGCGCACAGGCGAAACCGTCGACATCCTCCTCGACGTAACCAACCCCGGTCTCTGGATGGCGCACTGCCACATCGCCGAACACCACGAGAGCGGAATGATGTTCAGCTTCACCGTCGACCCCTAGCCTGCGTGGAACGAACTAGCACACCCCTGTCCGCACCGCGGCCAGAGCCGTCGAGACCCCTGTTGCCGCTACTGTGGGGTCGTGCCGAACGTGGATGACATGCCTGCTCACGATGTGTCCAAACATCCGCCTGACGGCGGACACAGGCCTCCGGGACCTACGTGTGCCGCTGATCGCTGGGGCGGCAATCAGGTGTGGCTCAGGCTGCCACGCCGTTCGCCTTCTGGTGGCTACCTCCGGCCACGGTCTACGCCCTCGGCCTGGTCTTCATCGCTGCGGTCTACATCGGGTTCAGCGTGGCCGACGGACGCTGGAAGGTCATCGCAGCCGAGACAACCGTCGCAGCGATCTTCGTCGTTGTCGCCGCCGTCGCCGTCACCGGATCAGCCTGGCTCCTTGTCGTCGGATTCACGGGCCACGGCCTCAAGGACTTCTGGCAACACCGCACACGGTTTGTCACCGGCACCCGATGGTGGCCGCCATTCTGTGCCGCAGTGGACTTCGTCGTCGCCGCGATCCTCGCAATCGTGTTAGCCGCGGGGACAAACGTTCGCTGAAAACGCCTACCCGGTGTCACCCACAGCCACTAGCGCGTCGTCCGTGCCGGGAAGGTACTGACCTCGGCCGGGCCACCGCAGGCATCGTCCCTGGCGCTGACCCTGCTAGGCCTAGCCACGCACCAGCGGTGGCTCAAGCCGTTCAGATGTCCCTCGAGTACGACCCGAACCCGGCACTTTGACCGGGGCGAGCCTGCCGCGATTCGCCAAGAGTGAACCCACCTCCGCAACGACGAGGACCAACCGGCCGATAGGCACCACCGGCGTCAGCATCCTGAAAGGCAGCAGCGATGACCACCAGCCCACGCACCCACCTGAAGACCTGGACCCGCCGTGTCCTCGGCACGACCATCGCCCTCATCCTCACCGCCGCCACCCTTGCCGGCGTCATCCTCGCGGGAGTTGTCGTCAGCAGCCGAAGCATCCACCAGCCCGTCCCCACCGACTCCGCAGACGTACCAGCGTCATCACTCACGCACACTGAGCCCGGCGGTTCGAAGAACTTCACCGTCACGCGGAATGGCCAGCGGCTCGTCGTCGCGTTTGTTGCGGGCACCGAGGGCACCATCGCCAGCGACCTCCTCGCGCCCTACGACATCTTCTCGAGCTCGCCAGCGTTCACCACCTACGTCGTCGCCGACGCCGCGAGTCCTGTACCCCTTGAAGGAGGGCCGGCCGTCGTCCCGACGCACACGTTCGCCGACATCGACGCAGATCCCACCCTGAGGCCCGACTTGGTCGTCGTGCCCGGTCTCACGAAGCCCACCGGCACAGCAGAAGTGCCGCTGCGCAACTGGGTGGCCCGCCAGCACGCGGGTGGGGCAAGGATCCTCGGCGTGTGCAGCGGCTCAATGGTGCTCGCCGCCACTGGGATGCTCGACGGACTGGACGCCACCAGCCACTGGTCACGCATCAGTGCGCTGGAGAAGAGCCGCCCCGCCGTGAACTGGATGCGCGGCCGTCGCTACGTGGAGGACGGGTCCGTGACCACCACGGCAGCCGTCACCTCCGGCGTCCCGGCCGCACTGCACCTGGTCGCCGAGCTCGCCGGACCCGCTGAGGCACAGCGAGTGGCCAACCTGCACCCGGAACTGAAATGGACCCCTACCGAAACGACCACCATTCCCGCAGACCACTTCGCCGTCCACGACTGGCCCGTTGGGTTGAACGTCGTGATGCCGTGGTTCCGCCCGACCGTCGGCATCGCGCTCGGCAACGGCGTCGGTGAGCTGGACGCCACCGCAGCATTCGAGGTCTACGGCCAATCCTCGGCCGCCCGCACCATCTCCCTCGCCCCAGGAGACACGGTCCGGACGCGTCACGGACTCGTCCTGCTCACCACCAGCTACTCACACGCCCCCGGGCTCTCCCGTGTCGTTGTGCCCGGCGTCGACACCCGAGACGCCATCGACCCCCGGCTTCACGCGTTGGCCCAAGACCAAGGACTGACTGTGGAACCCCTCAAGGGCGGGTTCACCGCAGCTCTGCAGAACCTCGCCGACCACACCGATGCCGCCACCACGTCCACGACCGCCAAGATGATCGGATACCCGGCTACCGACCTCAACCTCGGCAACGCGCACGAGTCATGGCGCCCGGCCCTTCTCGCCATGGCCGGCCTCACGGTGGCGGTCCTGGTCGGGCTGACCCCCGTCATCCTGGTCCGGCGTCGACGCCGAAGTGGCAATCAGGCGGGCAGTCTTCCCGTCGCAAGCTCCGCCAGCGACTCCGAGGCGGCACGAGATGGCGCGAGCGTTACGGCATGAAACTCGGGCGACCACAGCACCCGTGGGCCGACGTCGGCGAGCGTCGCGGTCAACCGAATCTGAGATGACGCTGGTCTGAACCGGATCGGCCCGGCCAGGGTGGAGAACCGCAGGAAACCCCGAGCCGCCTCGGTCGGCAATCGCGACTGCGGGCCGCGCTCGTGGCGTGACCGCAGAACGCCACCTCGCCCTGGGGACTGAAGTACCGCACCCGGTACTCCCCGCGACCGCACTGGGCCTCGACGAACGCCGTCTCGGAGAAGCCCACCTGCCTCGGCCCCCACCACCGCCGGCAGCCTCACCAGACCGGCCGGAGCCGTCGCCGGGTTCTCCCGCGCGTTCGTCGCAGCTGCCACGTCGCCGTGCTGCTCGCAGTCGTGGCGTTCGTCAAGATGCCGTCCACCCACGTCACCGGCGGAGGCGGGAACCTGCACATGCATTGACCCGCGCCGATCTACAGGACAACGTCAGTATGCAAACGAATGCCGGTCGGACCGGCCCTTCAGAAAGAAGAAGGCCCATGAGAGCGATCGTCCAAGACACCTGCGGAAAAGCGGATGTTCTCGAACTCCCGGACATCGACAAGCCCGTGCAGGACACGTACGGCTCCGCTGATGTCCAGACCGCTACGGGAGGCACAGGATGAGGGTCTGCATCGTCGGAGCGTCCGGCAAACTCGGGCAGTACATGGTGCAGCACGCGTTGGATCGAGGCTACGAGGTGGTCGGCGTGTGCCGGCAGGAAAGCGTGGGGAAACTCGACCGGTTCAAGGGGCGTATCACCGTGATCCCGGGAGCAACGGACGACCCCGAGGTCATCAAGCGCGCGGTCGCGGGGTGCGACGGGGTGCTCGTCGTGATGACCCCGGTTGGCGTCAACGGGTACTCGACGGGAACGACCCAGGCGGTGCTCGACTACGCACCTCCGGGCGCGCGCCTTGTGTTCTCGTGCGGGTGGCACATCACCCGCGACGGCCAGGACGTGTACTCGTGGAAGCTCAAGATGATGGTGAACGTCTTCGGCCGGCTTGCGCGACTCGCTCGAAAGGTCGACCTCGACGACCAGGTGGAGGCATGCCGGCGGGTGTTTGCCAGCGACACCCGGTGGACAGTCGTGCGCGGCAGCGACCTCGAGGAGGGCGAAAGCCAGGGCCTGCCCGTGTGGAGCGAGCACGTAGGCGATCCAATCCTGGCGAGCAACCTCACGCGTCGAGTGGACTTTGCCCTGTTCATGGTGGAGGCCCTCGAGAACGACGAGCTCGTCCACGAGGCCCCGGCGATCGTCGGCCGCGAGACGCCTTCGGCACTCGCCCACGCCGCCAGAGAATGAACTCTTCAGTGGGCGACGGTTCTCCAAAGCGAAGGACCCCGGGACCGCTCTCTTCCTGAGGCACGCTGAGAACATGACCAACGAGCCCAGCGCGCCCCAACACCACATCGCCATCCTGCTATTCGACGGCGTCGAAGAGCTCGACGCCGTCGGCCCGTGGGAGGTACTGGCCCACTGGACCCGCAACCACCCAGACGACGGCTGGGCCGTGTCCTGCATGTCCCAGGACGGTCTGCCGGTGACCGCCGCCAAAGGCCTGGTTCTGGGCGCCCACCACGCCATCGCGGGCGCACCACCCCTGCAGGTGCTCATATACCCAGGCGGCGAAGGCACCCGGGGGCTTCTGCGCGACCCCAAACACCTCGAGTGGGTCCGCGCCCAACGCGCGACGGTCCCGTTGATGACCAGTGTCTGCACCGGCGCTCTGGTCTACGCTGCTGCCGGGCTGCTCCGCGAGCGGCCGGCAACGACCTACTGGGCTGCGATGGACGAGCTGCGCGGGCTTGACCCGACCGTGCAGGTCCGCCCAGCCGACCGCTGGGTCGACGACGGCGACCTCATCACCTCTGCCGGCGTCAGCGCGGGTATCGACATGGCACTGCACCTGGTCGCTCGCCTCGCCGGCCCCGAACGGGCCTGGCAAGTCCGGCGCGGCATCCAGTACGACCCCCAGCCACCCATCTGACAAGGAAGACGTCATGCGATGCATCGACGCCAGCACCTACAACCCTCAGCGCGCTGGGCGTCGATCGACATCGCCGAACCGACGAACACGTCGCCCACCCAGCACCCGAGGCCCGGATTCTTGTTATCGAAAATCCGAGGTAGGTAGCCCGCGGGCCCGGGCCCGACAGATATCCCATTTGCCCAACCTGTAGCGCCGGGCCGGGCATCGGATGGTCCCCGGCAGCCTTCCCGCTGCCCGCCTTCTGGTGGCTGCCTCCGGCTACGGTCTACGCCCTCGGGCTGGTCATCCTCGCCGACGGCCGGCTGCGCCTTCGATCGGTTGTGGGCAATGTTGCCCTGTGACCGATCGACAGCTGATACCCAACACACATATCTACCACCCGACGTGCGACACCCAGGACCGCGCGGATTGCGGATCCGGACGTTCACGGGTGACGCATTCGC
>CAVPRA010000014.1:0-566644 GCA_963707685.1 uncultured Actinomycetota bacterium | reverse complement strand
AGGGCCAGCGCCTGCTGCACCGCCACGCCTGGCCCGACGACGTCCACGTCCGCGTGCGGATCGGGCTGCACACCGGCGAGCCGCAGCCGCACGAGGACGGCTACATCGGCATCGACGTGCACCGCGCTGCCCGGATCTCCGCCACCGCCAGCGGCGGGCAGACGGTGATCTCGCAGGCCACCCGCACCCTGGTCGGCGACCTCGGCGCGGAGACGACGGTCCGCGACCTCGGCTGGCACCGGCTCAAGGACCTCGACGAGCCGGAGCACCTGTACGACCTCGTGGTGCCGGACCTGCCCGACGACTTCCCGCCGCTGCGCAGCCTCGGCAGCCGCGCCAACCTGCCCGTCCCCCCGACGGCGCTGATCGGCCGGGCGACGGAGCTCGCCGAGGTCACCGGCCTGCTCGGCCGACGACCAGGTCCGGCTGGTGACGCTCACCGGTGCCGGCGGGACGGGCAAGACCAGGGTCGCGCTCGCGGTCGCCTCCGCCCTGGAGCACGCCTACCCGCACGGCCTGTTCTTCGTCCCGCTGCACGCGGTGCACCGCTCCGAGCTGATGTGGGCGGCGGTCGCCGACGCGCTGGGCGCTCCCGGCGACGTGGAGCACCTGCCGTGGGACCGGGCGCTGGACTTCGTCGCGGACCGGCAGATGCTGCTCGTCCTCGACAACCTCGAGCAGATCCCGGACGCCGACGCGACCGTCGACCGGCTGGTCCGGCACGCTCCCGGCGTCCACGTCCTGGCGACGTCGCGGCGGCCGCTGCACCTGGCCGCCGAGCACGAGTACCCGCTCTCGCCGCTGGCGCTGCCGGCGCCCGGGCCGCTGGACCCGGAGGAGGCGGCCCGGGTCCCCAGCGTGGCGCTGTTCGCCGTCCGGGCTGCGATGGCGGACCCGCACTTCACGCTCGGCGAGGACAACCTGGCCGACGTCGTCGAGCTCTGCCGGCGCCTGGACGGGCTGCCGCTGGCGATCGAGCTGGCGGCCGCCCGGTGCCGGCTGCTGCGACCGCACGCGCTGCTCGACCGGCTCGACGCCCGGCTCGGCCTCGGCGTCACCGCCGCCGACCGGTCCGCCCGGCAGCGCACGCTGGGCGCCACCATCGCCTGGAGCTACGACCTGCTCGAGCCCGCCGACCAGAGCACCTTCCGGCGGCTCGGGGTGTTCCGACGGCGGTGCGACCTCCGCGCGGTCGAGGCGGTCGTCGGGTCGGACCTCGGCGACCCCCTCGACGCCGTGGTCGGGCTCGCCGACGCCAGCCTGGTGCAGGTCCTCGACTCGTCCGACGGGGAGCCGAGGGTCGGCATGCTGCAGACGATCCGGGCGTTCGCCCGCGACCGGCTGGACTCCTCGGGGGAGGGCGACGAGACGCGGCTGCGGCACGCCCGGTGGTGCCTCGAGGTCGCCGGCGAGATCGACGAGCTGCTGCGCGGCCCGACCCAGATGAGCGCGCTGGACCGGATGGACGACGTCGAGGAGGACATCCGCGCCGCGCTGGGCTGGTGCCTGCGGCCGGAGGCGGGCACCGACGCGGTGCGGACCGAGTGCGGGTTCCGGCTGCTGTCGGCGATGTCGCGCTACTGGTACCGCTTCGGCTACGTCGCGGAGGGCCGCGGCTGGCACGAGCGGGCGATGCAGGTGACCGGCGGCGCGGACAGCCCCGAGATGCTCGACGCGCTGCACAACCTGGGGGTGATGCTGCTGCAGCAGGGCGACGTGACGGCCGCCTCGCCCTCCTTGGAGCGCGCCCTCGAGATGGCGAGGCGGATGGGCGAGCGCGACCTGGAGGCCCGCGAGCTGAACAGCCTCGGTGTCGCCCGGCGCGAGGCCGGCGAGGCCGGCGGAGTCCCGGCGGCTGCTCGAGGAGAGCATCGCGCTGGCGCGGGAGATCGGCAGCAGCCTCCGCGAGGCGAGCGCGTCGACGAACGTCGCGACCCTGCTGATGGACACCGGTGAGTACGCCGACGCGGTGGTCGCCGGCCGGCGGGCCCTCGAGCTCGACCGGGCTCGCGAGGACCCGTGGGGCGTCGCGGTCAACGAGGCCAACCTCGCGCTGGCGCTGCTGCGCGCCGAGGGCCCGGACCCGGCCTACGAGCACCTGGTGCGGGTCGCCGAGAGCGCGGTGGCGCTGGCCGACACCGAGCTGTCGATCGGCATCGTCGAGGCCTTCGCCGCCACCCTCGCCGAGCTCGGCGACGTCGAGCGGGCGGCGTGCCTGATGGGCACCGCCGACGCCCAGCGGGCGGCCGTCGGCATCCCGCGCTCGGAGCCCGACGACGCGCACCTCGAGCGGTCGCTCAGCGCGGCGCGGGGACGGCTCGGCGACGACGCGTGGGCCGGCGCCTGTGCCGCCGGCCGGCAGCGGACGATCGAGGAGGCGGTCGCCGACGCGCTGGCGGCAGCGCCGGTCGCGCGGTGACCGCGCGGGGAGACGGGTCAGGCGGGGAGCGTGTCGAACGGCCCGACGACGGCCAGCGTCTGCGGCTGCGTGAACAGCTCACGGGCCAGCGTGTTGACGTCGTCGAGGGTCACGTCCGCCACCCGCTGCAGCACCGTGTCGATGCTGGGCAGGTCGTCGTAGAGCAGCTCCGCCTTGGCGATCCGCGACATCCGCGAGCCGGAGTCCTCGAGCGAGAGCACCAGGCCGCCGCGCAGCTGGCCCTGGCCGCGCTGCAGCTCCAGCGCGGAGATGCCGTCGTCGGCCAGCCGCTGCAGCTCGGTGCGCACCACGGCGAGCACCTCGGTGACCTTCGAGGGCAGGCAGCCGACGGCGACCGCGAACATGCCGGCGTCGGAGTAGTGCGACGCGTAGGAGTAGACGGAGTAGGCCAGCCCGCGCTGCTCGCGGACCTCCTGGAACAGCCGGGACGAGGTGCCGCCGCCGAGCGCGGCGTTCAGCACGCCGAGCGCGTAGCGACGGTCGTCGGTGCGCACCAGGCCGTTGACGCCGAGCACCAGGTTGACCTGCTCGAACGGCCGCGCGACCACGACGTCCCCGGACGCCGTACGGCGAGCGCGCGAGGCGGCGCGGACCGGCAGCGGCGACACGGTGGTGTCGGTGAGGAAGTCGCTGCGCGCGAACGCCTTCTTCACCAGGCGTACGACGGTCGCGTGGTCGACGTTGCCGGCGACCGCCACGACCATGTTGTCGGGGGTGTAGCGCGAGCGGTAGTAGCGCCGGATCTGCGCCCGCGACAGCGCCCGGATCGAGTCGACGGTGCCGGCGATCGGCCGGCCCAGCGGCGAGCCGCCCCACGCCTTCTCGGCGTAGACGTTGCTGACCACGTCGTCCGGGTCGTCGTCGTGCATCGCGATCTCGTCGAGGATCACCTCGCGCTCGGCCTCCACGTCCTCGGCCGTGATCGTCGAGGACGTCACCATGTCGCCGAGCACGTCGACCGCCAGCGGCAGGTCCTCGTCGAGGACCCGCGCGTGGAAGCAGGTGTACTCCTTCGCGGTGAACGCGTTGAACTCGCCGCCCACCTCGTCGAGCTCGACGGAGATGTCGAGCGCCGACCGGCTCGGAGTGCCCTTGAACAGCAGGTGCTCGAGGAAGTGCGAGGCGCCCGACAGGGTCGGGGACTCGTCACGTGACCCGACGCCGACCCACACCCCGATGGAGGCGGACCGGACGCCGGGCATCGCCTCGGTCACGACCCGCAGCCCGCCGGGGAGCACGGTACGGCGTACCGGTGCTCCCCCGTCCTTGGCGGACAGCAGGGTGCGGGTCGTGCCGGGCTTCTGTCGTGCTGCCGGCTGCGTCACCGTTACTCGGCGGGCTCCGCGGCGGGCTCGGAGTCCTCGACCACGGGGACGAGCGAGAGCTTGCCGCGGTCGTCGATCTCGCCGATCTCGACCTGGATCTTCTGACCCACCGAGACGACGTCCTCGACGGCCTCGACGCGCTTGCCGCCGGCCAGCGAGCGGAGCTTGCTGATGTGCAGCAGGCCGTCCTTGCCCGGGAGCAGCGAGACGAACGCCCCGAAGTTGGTCGTCTTCACGACGGTGCCGAGGTAGCGCTCGCCGACCTCGGGCATCGTCGGGTTGGCGATCCCGTTGATGATCGAGCGGGCCGCCTCGGCGGACTCGCCGTTGGTGGCGCCGACGTAGATCGTGCCGTCGTCCTCGATCGTGATCTGCGCGCCCGTGTCGTCCTGGATCTGGTTGATGACCTTGCCCTTGGGACCGATCACCTCGCCGATCTTGTCGACCGGGACGTGCATGGTGATGATCCGCGGCGCGTGCAGCGACATCTCGCCCGGGGCGTCGATGGCCTCGGCCATCACGTCGAGGATCGCGATGCGGGCGTCCTTGGCCTGGCCGAGCGCGGCACCGAGGACCTCGGCGGGGATGCCGTCGAGCTTGGTGTCGAGCTGCAGCGCGGTGACGAACTCCCGCGTGCCGGCGACCTTGAAGTCCATGTCGCCGAAGGCGTCCTCGGCGCCGAGGATGTCGGTCAGCGCGACGTACTGCGTCTCGCCGTCGACCTCGCCGGAGATGAGGCCCATCGCGATGCCGGCGACGGCCGCCCGCAGCGGCACACCGGCCTGCAGCAGCGACATCGTCGACGCGCAGACCGAGCCCATCGAGGTGGAGCCGTTGGAGCCCATCGCCTCGGAGAGCTGGCGGATCGCGTAGGGGAACTCCTCGCGCGTCGGCAGCACCGGCAGCAGCGCGCGGCGGGCCAGCGCACCGTGGCCGACCTCGCGACGCTTCGGCGAGCCCACCCGACCGGTCTCACCGGTGGAGAACGGCGGGAAGACGTACTTGTGCATGTAGCGGCGCGTCTTCTCCGGGGAGAGCGTGTCGAGCTTCTGCTCCAGGGTCAGCATGTTCAGCGTGGTGACACCCAGGATCTGGGTCTCGCCGCGCTCGAACAGCGCCGAGCCGTGCACCCGCGGGATCACGTCGACCTCGGCGGACAGCGTCCGGATGTCGGTGAGGCCACGGCCGTCGATGCGGACCTTGTCGCGCAGCACGCGCTCGCGCACCAGCGCCTTGGTCAGCGAGCGGAACGCCGCGCCGACCTCCTTCTCACGACCCTCGAAGTCGGCGCTGAGCTTCTCGAGCACCGAGTCCTTGATGTCGTCGAGGCGGGACTCGCGCTCCTGCTTGCCGGCGATGGTGAGCGCCTGCGCGAGGTCGGACTTCGCGGCGGACTCGACGGCGTCGTAGGCGTCGTCCTCGTAGTCGAGGAAGACCGGGAACTCCTGCACCGGCTTCGAGGCCTGCTTGGCCAGCTCGGCCTGCGCCTCGCACAGCTGCTTGATGAACGGCTTCGCGGCGTCGAGGCCGCCGGCCACGACCTCCTCGGTCGGCGCCTGGACACCGGTCTGGATGAGGTTCCACGCGGTCTCGGTGGACTCCGCCTCGACCATCATGATCGCGACGTCGCCGGACTCGGTGACGCGGCCCGCGACGACCATGTCGAAGACGGCGTCCTCGAGCTGGCTGTGCGACGGGAACGCGACCCACTGGCCCTTGATCAGCGCCACGCGGACGCCGCCGACCGGGCCGGAGAACGGCAGGCCGGAGATCTGCGTGGACAGCGACGCGGCGTTGATCGCCAGCACGTCGTAGGGCTGGTCGGGGTCGAGCGCCATCACGGTGATGACGACCTGGACCTCGTTGCGCAGACCCTTCTTGAAGGTCGGGCGCAGCGGGCGGTCGATGAGCCGGCAGGTGAGGATCGCGTCCTCGCCCGGGCGGCCCTCGCTGCGGAAGAACGAGCCGGGGATCTGGCCCACGGCGTACATCCGCTCCTCCACGTCGATGGTGAGCGGGAAGAAGTCGAAGTGGTCCTTCGGGTGCTTGCCGGCGGTGGTCGCCGACAGCAGCATCGTCTCGTCGTCGAGGTAGGCGGTCACCGAGCCGGCGGCCTGCCGGGCGAGCAGCCCGGTCTCGAACTTGACGGTGCGGGTGCCGAACGAGCCGTTGTCGATCACGGTCTCGACGGCGTGGATCTCGGGTCCCTCTGTCTGTGTGGTCAAGGGGGGTCCCCTTCCTGGTTCGCGGAGCGATCACGCGAGGGCGCCCTTCCGAGGGCTTCTGTGCCGCGGTGGGTGCCGGTCTTCGATCGAGGCCCGCGGGGTCTGTGTCCCGAAGGCCACTACCGAGGACCGGGCAGGACGTCCGCGGTCGCTCCAGTGGTGGTGTAGGTGTGTTCAGTTGTGGTCCGCCTGCGAGACGAAGCAGGGGCGGTCCCCCGGATGGGAGACCGCCCCGAAGCTCATCGGCGCAGGCCGAGCCGCTCGATGATCGAGCGGTAGCGGTTGATGTCTTCCTTCTGCATGTAGTTCAGAAGGCGACGACGCTGACCGACCAGGAGCAGCAGACCACGACGGCTGTGGTGGTCGTGCTTGTGCTCCTTGAGGTGCTCGGTCAGGTGGCTGATGCGGTGCGTCAGCAGAGCGACCTGGACCTCGGGAGAGCCGGTGTCGCCCTCGGAGGTGCCGTACTCGGAAATGATCTTCTTCTTGGTCTCCGCGTCGGTTCCTGTGGCCACGCGCAGCTCCTCTCGGTTCATGTCGTTGCGCGGCGCGCCGGGGCCTGTTCACCCGGGCACTCTCGTTCCGCGGCCGTTTCACGGCGTATGACGTGCAGCCCGAGCGACGCTCAGGCAACACCCAAGAGTAGCAACGCGCCTCCTGTTCTCCGAATCGGCCGAGGTCGGGGCATGGTCCGGCCGTGCAAGGATGCCCGCCATGGTCCAGAAGCGCGGCGTGTGCAACCTGTGCGAGGCGATCTGCGGCCTGCTCCTCACCGTCGAGGACACTCCCGACGGACAGCGGGTCACCGACGTCCGCGGCGACCCCGACGACCCGCTGTCGCGGGGGCACATCTGCCCGAAGGGCGTGGCGCTGCCGGACCTGCACGAGGACCCCGACCGGCTGCGGCGGCCGGTCCGACGTACCGCGGACGGCTGGCGGGAGGTGGGCTGGGACGAGGCGCTCGACCTGGTCGCCACCCGGCTCGCGGCCGCCGTCAACGACCACGGCCGGGACGCGCTCGGCCATCTACCTCGGCAACCCCAATGTGCACAGCCTCGGCTCGCTGACGCACGGCACCGCGCTGGTGAAGTCGTTCCGCACCCGCAACAAGTACAGCGCGACCTCCGTCGACCAGCTGCCCGCGCAGCTGCTGGCCTACCTGATGCACGGCCACCAGCTGCTGCTGCCGGTCCCCGACCTCGACCGCACCCAGCACTTCCTGGTCGTCGGGGCCAACCCGATGGCCTCGAACGGGTCGCTGATGACGGTCCCCGACTTCCCGGCCCGGCTGCGCGAGCTCAAGCGCCGCGGTGGCCGGATGGTCGTCGTGGACCCGCGCCGCACCGAGACCGCGCGGGCCGCGACCGAGCACCACTTCGTCCGGCCCGGCGCCGACGCGTTCGTGCTGCTGGCGATGGTCCAGGTGCTGCTCGCCGAGGGGCTCGCCACTCCCCCGGCGTACGTCGACGGGCTCGACGTGGTGCGCGAGGCGGTGCAGCCGTTCACGCCCGAGCGCGCCGAGGCGGCCGCCGGCATCCCGGCCGACGTCGTCCGGACCCTGGCGCGCGACCTGGCGGCGGCGCCGAGCGCGGCCGTCTACGGACGGGTCGGCGTCTCCACGCAGCGGTTCGGGCTGGTGGCGACCTGGGCGGTGCAGCTGCTCAACCTGCTCACCGGCAACCTCGACCGACCGGGCGGCGTGATGCTCACGAGACCCGCGATCGACGTCGTCGGCCGCCAGATCGTGGGCCGCGGCCACCTCGACGTGTGGCGCTCGCGGGTCCGCGACCTGCCGGAGTTCGGCGGCGAGCTCCCGGTCTCGACGCTGGCCGACGAGATCCTCACCCCGGGCGAGGGCCAGGTCCGGGCCGTGCTCACGCTGGCCGGCAACCCGGTCTCCTCGACGCCCGACGGCCCCCGGCTGGCGGGTGCGCTCGCCGGGCTGGACTTCATGGCGGCCGTGGACATCTACGTCAACGAGACCACCCGGCACGCCGACGTGATCCTGCCGCCGACGACCGCGCTGGAGCGCGACCACTACGACCTGGTGTTCCACGCGCTGGCCGTGCGCAACACCGCCCGGTTCACGCCCGCGGTGCTCGACAAGTCCGACGGCGCGATGCACGACTGGGAGATCTACCGCGAGATCGTGCTCCGCACCCAGCGGCTGCTGCACGACCGGCGGCCGCTGAAGGCCCGACTGGTGCAGGCGGCGCGGATGCGGGTCTCCCCGACCCGGACCGTCGACGCGCTGCTGCGCACCGACCGGTCCCGGCTCTCGGTGCGCCGGCTGCGCCGCGGCTCCGTCGACCTCGGCCCGCTCGAGCCCTGCCTGCCCGAGCGGCTGATGACCCCGACGAAGCGCATCGACGCCGCGCCGCGGCAGGTGGTCGAGGACCTGGCCCGGCTCGACGCGGCGGTCGTCCCGGACGGCCTGCTGCTGGTCGGCCGGCGGCACCAGCGCGACAACAACTCCTGGATGCACAACACGCCCCGGCTGACCAAGGGGCGTCCCCGCCACCAGCTCCTGATGCACCCCGAGGACCTCGCGTCCCGGTCGATCGCCGACGGGGTCGTCGTACGCGTCGAGTCGGCGGTGGGCGCCGTCGAGGTCGAGGTGCAGGCCAGCGACGACATGATGCCCGGCGTGGTGAGCCTGCCCCACGGCTACGGTCACCGCCGCGACGGCGTACGCCTCGAGCACGCCGCCGGGCTGCCCGGCGCGTCGATGAACGACCTCACCGACCCCTCGGTGCTCGACGTCTCCGGCAACGCCGTGCTCTCCGGCGTCCCGGTGACCGTCTCCGCCGACCCGTCCCCCGACTCCGTTGTCGGAGGTCGCGGAGTGACCTCTGGGTCACCTTTCGACTCCGTTGTCGGATGTCGCGGGGTGACCTCTGGGTCACCTTTCGACTCCGTTGTCGGATGTCGCGGGGTGACCTCTGGGTCACGTAGCGACATCCGATGTCGGAGGGGTCAGCGGGCGAGCAGGGCGCGCACCGCCGCGCGGGCGGCCATCGGGTCGGTGGCACCGAGCGCGGCCTCGGCCGCCTGCTCGCAGACGTCCATCGTGGTGGCGGCCAGCTGCGCTCCGACCGGGCGTACGGCGGCCAGCGCCATCGACAGCGACGTGATCCCCATGCCCACCAGGGCGGTGGCCAGCACCGGGTCCGCGGCCGCCTCGCCGCACACCCCGACGGGCTTGCCGGCGTTGCGACCGGCCTCGGCGGTGATCGCGATCAGCTGCAGCACGGCCGGCTGCCACGCGTCGGTGAGGTGCGCGAGGTCGGTGGCCATCCGGTCGGCGGCCATCGTGTACTGCGTCAGGTCGTTGGTGCCGATGGACAGGAAGTCGACGACCTCGAGCATCCGGTGCGCGAGCAGCGCGGCGCTGGGGATCTCGACCATCACGCCGGCCTTCAGTCCGTGGCCCCGCACCAGCTCGGCGAACCCCGCCGCCTCGGCCACGGTCGCCACCATCGGCGCCATCACCCAGGTCTCGGTGCCGGTGGTCTTCGCGGCCCGGGCGATGCCCTCGAGCTGGCGCTCCATGAGGCCGGGGTTGCCGAACGACAGCCGCAGCCCGCGGACCCCGAGGGCCGGGTTCTCCTCGCCCTCGTGGGTCGCGAACGCGACCGGCTTGTCCGAGCCGGCGTCGAGGGTCCGCACCACGACGTACCGCTCCCCCGCGAACGGCGAGAGCACCCGCGAGTAGATCTCGACCTGCTCCTCGACGTCGGGCTCGTCCTTGCGGTTGAGGAAGCACAGCTCGGTGCGGAACAGCCCGACGCCCTCGACCGGACCGTCGCCCGCGGTCGACGCGGACGACCCGTCGGCGACGTTCGCCAGCAGCTTCACCCCGGTGCCGTCCGCGGTGCGCCCGGGGCCCGTCCAGCGGGCGAGCGCCTCCTGGGCCTCGCGGGACGCCACCACGAGCCGCTCGGCCTCGTCGGCGTCGGGCTCGAGGATCACCTCGCCGGTGGTGCCGTCGACCATCACGGGGGTGCCGGTCTGCACTGCCTGCAGGCCCGCCACGCCGACCACACAGGGGATGCCGAGCTGGCGGGCGATGATCGCGGTGTGGCTGGTGGGGCCGCCCCGCTCGGTGGCCAGCCCGACCACGAGCGCCGCGTCGAGGCCGGCGGTGTCCGCCGGGGCCAGGTCCTCGGCCAGCAGCACCGAGGGCCGGGCCGGGACGGGCACCCCCGGCTCGGGCTCGCCCACGATGCGGGCGGTGACCCGGCGCTCGATGTCGCGCAGGTCGGTGACCCGCTCGGCCATCAGGCCGCCCATCTGGGTGAAGATGCCCGCGAACTGCTCGACGCCGGCCGACAGCGCCACCAGCAGCGGGTCGCCGGCGTTGAGCCGCTTGCGGACCGCGGCGCGCAACCCCTTGTCGCGGGCCAGCCCGGCCGTCGCGGCGAGCACCTCCGCGGCCGCCCCGCTCGCGGCGGCGGCCCGGGCGGTGAGGCCGTCTGCGGTCGCGGCGGCCGCCGCGTCGTACGCCGCGAGGGCGGCCTCGGCGTCCAGCTCGGTCTTCTCGAAGGCGGCGACCGCCGTGGCGGAGACCGCGACGGTGGCGACCACGGCGGGCGCGTACGCCACGCCGGGCACGACGGGGGTGCCGCGGAGGGCGGCGGTGGCGGGAGAGGCGCCGGAGGTCTGTGACATGCGTCCCACAGTAAAGGCCTCGCCTCTTGACAGTCAACAGAAACGGGCGTAAAACAAAGCATGCAAACTTCAACTCCAACGCATCCACAGGAGACGTTGTTGTACGCAGAGGAACGACAGCAGGCCATCGCCGACCTCGTCGCCCAGCGCGGCCGGCTGTCGGTGAACGCCCTCGCCGCGGAGTACGCCGTGACCACCGAGACGGTCCGCCGGGACCTCTCGGTCCTCGAGCGCGCCGGGGTGCTCCGGCGGGTGCACGGCGGCGCCGTCCCGGCCGCCGCCCTCACCGCGCTGGAGGCGAAGGTCGGTGACCGCGACCTCGCGCACGCCGACGAGAAGGACCGGATCGCCAAGAAGGCGGTCGGGCTGCTCCCGTCCACCGGTGGCAGCGTGCTGCTCGACGCGGGCACCACCACCGCGCGGCTGGCGCTGATGCTCCCCCGCGACCTGCACCTGACGGTGGTGACCAACGCCGTCCCGATCGCGGCCCGGCTGGCCGGGTCCCCCAGCGTGAACCTCCACCTGCTGCCCGGCCGGGTCCGCTCCACCACCCACGCGGCGGTCGGCGAGGACACCGTCGAGGCGCTGTCGCGGCTGCGGGCCGACGTCGCCTTCATCGGCACCAACGGGCTCTCCGTCGACCACGGCCTGAGCACCCCCGACCACACCGAGGCCGCCGCCAAGCGCGCGATCGTCGCCAGCGCCCACAAGGTGGTCGTGCTGGTGGACTCCTCCAAGATCGGCCGCGAGCACACCGTGCGGTTCGCCGAGCTCGCCGACGTCGACGTGGTCGTCACCGACAGCGGTGCGGACCCCGCCGACCTGGCCGAGCTGCGCAGCCACGGCCTGGAGGTGGTGGTCGCGTGAGCGGCACCATCGTGACGCTCACCCCCAACCCGAGCATCGACCGGACCGTGACGCTCACCGGCGAGCTGCAGCGCGGTGCGGTGCTCCGGGCCGCGACGATCAGCTCGCAGGGCGGCGGCAAGGGCGTGAACATCTCGCGCGCCGCGGTCGCCGCCAACGTCTCGACGATCGCGGTGCTCCCGGCGCACAAGGACGACCCGTTCGTCCTCGACCTGCTCCGCGACGGCATCGACTGCCGGCCCGAGACCCCCGCCGGCGACGTCCGCGTCAACCTGACGCTCACCGAGCCCGACGGCACCACCACCAAGGTCAACACCCCCGGCGCCGTGGTGCGGCCGGCCGACCTCGACCGGCTCGCCGCCGCGGTCATCCACCGCGCCCGGCAGGCCCGCTGGGTCGTGCTCGCCGGCTCGCTGCCGCCCGGCGCGCCGGTCGGCTGGTACGCCGAGCTGGTGCGCGCCCTCGCCGGCACCGGCGCCCGCGTAGCGGTGGACACCTCGGGGGACCCGCTCGTCGCGCTGGCCGCAGGTCTCGCCGACGGCGCCCCGCAGCTGATGAAGCCCAACGGCGAGGAGCTCGCCTCCCTCACCGGCGGCGACGCCGACGCCATCGAGGCGGACCCGGTCGCCGCCGCACGCGCCGCCGAGGTGCTCGTGGCCCGCGGCGTCGAGGCGGTGCTCGCCACCCTCGGCGGCTCCGGGGCGGTGCTGGTCACCGCCGACGGCGCCTGGCACGCGACCCCGCCGCCGACCACCGTGGTCAGCACCGTGGGCGCCGGCGACTCCAGCCTCTTCGGGTACCTGCTGGGCGACCTCCGCGGCCTCGAGCCCGCGGAGCGGCTGCGGCTCGCCGTCTCCTACGGCAGCGCCGCCGCCGGCCTCCCCGGCACCACGATCCCGACCCCGGCCGACCTCAGCTCGGGAGCTCGTGGAGATCGTCGACCTGACGGCTCCGGCGACCACCGGCCCCACCCGCCACACCGCCCGCCACACCGCTCTCCACACCGAGAACAGAGGGAACTGAACACCCATGACCGAAGCAGCAACCGACCAGATGATCATCCCGGCGCTCGTCCGGCTCGACGTCTCGCTGGGCTCCGACAAGGCGGAGGTCATCCGAGCGCTCGCTGCGCAGGTGGCCGAGGCCGGTCGCACCGGGGACCCGGACCAGCTCGCCGAGGACGCGCTCGCCCGTGAGGCGACCTCCCCGACGGGGCTCCCCGGGGGCATCGCGATCCCGCACTGCCGCACCGAGGCGGTCGTCGTACCGACCCTCGCGTTCGCCCGGCTGCAGCCCGCCACCGACTTCGGCGCCAAGGACGGGCCCGCCGACCTGGCGTTCCTGATCGCGGCCCCGGCCGGCGGCGACGCCACGCACCTCAAGGTGCTGACCCAGCTCGCCCGCGCGCTGGTGAAGAAGAGCTTCACCGACGGCCTGCGGAGCGCGACCAGCCCGGCGGACGTCGTGGAGCTCGTCGCGGGCGTGGTCGCGCCGACGCCGGCCAAGCCCGCCACCGCGCCGGTCGCGTCGACCCCAGCCCCGGCGGCCGCGGCCACCGGCCCCGCGACCGCGTCGGTCCCGTCGCAGCCGACCCCGGCCGCCGCGCCGGCGGCCCCCGCGGCCCGGCGGCGGATCGTCGCGGTCACGGCGTGCCCGACCGGCATCGCCCACACCTACATGGCCGCCGAGGCGCTGGAGGCCGCCGCCGAGCGGGCCGGCGTCGACCTGGTCGTCGAGACCCAGGGCTCGGGCGGCTCGACGCCGCTGCCGCGCGAGACCATCGCCGCGGCCGACGCCGCCATCTTCGCCGTCGACGTCGGGGTCCGTGACCGGGCCCGGTTCGGCGGCCTGCCGCTGGTCTCCTCCGGCGTGAAGCGCCCGATGGACGACGCCGACGCGATGATCGTCGAGGCGCTGCGCTACGCCGACGACCCGAACGCCCCGCGCGTCGAGGGCGACGGCGGCGGCGCGGGCGGCGGCTCCGGTGCCAGCACCGGCGGCGGCGGCGAGTCCTGGGGCGCCCGCACCCGTCGGGTGCTGATGACCGGTGTGTCGTACATGATCCCGTTCGTCGCGGCCGGCGGCCTGCTGATCGCGCTGTCGTTCCTGCTCGGCGGCTACGAGATCGTCGGGCCGTTCAAGGACATCGTCACCAAGAACACCCTGACCGACCTGCCCAACCCGGCCGCGCTCGGTCTCGACCACGCGCTGTTCGGGTCGCCCCTGATGGCGTACCTCGGCGCGGTGCTGTTCGTGATCGGCAAGACCGCCTTCGCGTTCTTCATCCCGGCGCTGGCCGGCTACATCGCCTACGCGATCGCGGACCGTCCCGGCATCGCGCCCGGCTTCGTGATGGGCGGCCTGGCCGCCGACGTGATGCAGTTCGGCACCCCGCAGACCGGCTTCCTCGGCGCCATCGTCGGCGGCGTCCTCGCCGGTGTCATCGCGCACTGGATCGCCGGCTGGACGGTGCCGTCCTGGGCACGCGGCCTGATGCCGGTGCTCGTGATCCCGCTGCTGACCAGCGTCATCGCCGGCTTCCTGATGCTCGTGGTCTTCGGCAAGCCGATCAGCTGGCTGATGACGCAGCTGACCGACGGCCTGAACAGCATGAGCGGCGCGAACGCGGTGCTGCTCGGCGTGATCCTCGGCCTGATGATGGCCTTCGACATGGGTGGCCCGATGAACAAGGTCGCCTACAGCTTCGCCGCCGCCGGCGTCGGGGGTGCCGCCGCGCTGGCCGCGGACGCCCCGCAGCTGAAGATCATGGCCGCGGTGATGCTCGCCGGCATGGTGCCGCCGATCGCGCTGGGCCTGGCCACCGTCGTCCGGCCGAACCTGTTCACCCCGGCCGAGCGCGAGAACGGCAAGGCGGCCTGGCTGCTGGGCGCCTCGTTCATCACCGAGGGCGCGATCCCGTTCGCCGCGGGCGACCCGCTGCGGGTCATCCCGTCGATCATGCTCGGCAGCGCCGTCACCGGCGGGCTGTCGATGGCCCTGGACGTCAGCGTCCGGGCGCCGCACGGCGGTATCTTCGTGCTCTTCGCCGTCGGGAACATCCTGGGGTACCTGGTCGCCCTCGCTGCGGGGGTGCTCGTCGGAGCCGCCTCGGTCATCTTCCTGAAGAGCCTGACCGAGAGCTCGGAGGAGATCGAGGAGCTCGCGCACGTGGCGGCCTGAGACCGACCGCGCCCACCATCACACCAGCCAAGGAGAACCAGATATGCCCAGCAAGACCGTCACCGTCGGCTCGTCCGTCGGACTCCACGCCCGTCCCGCCGCGATCATCTCCGAGGCGGCCGGCGAGCTCGACGTCGAGGTGACCCTCGCGGTCGCGGGCGAGGAGCCGGTCGACGCCGCGTCCTCGCTGCTGATCATGACCCTCGGCGCCGCGTGCGGCGACTCGGTCGAGGTGGCCAGCGACGACCAGTCCGCGGTCGACACGATCGCCGCGCTGGTCGAGAAGGACCTCGACGCCTGAGGTTCGTACTCACCTGCACGCCCTCTCCGTCGCCGCGGAGGGGGCGTGCCTGGTTGCAGGCTCAGCGCGACAGCGTCCGGTAGACCGCGCGTACGGCGACCGCCCGCTCGAGCTCACGGGTGACCGAGGTGAAGAACTGCTGCCGGTAGGTCTCGTCGGTCACCGCGCCGACGGTGAAGTAGAGCCCGGAGAAGCCGGCGAGGAACACCGAGACGTTCAGCAGCGGGCCGAAGGTGCTGCCCTCCCAGCCGTCGCCGAGCCACGCCTTCACGACGTCGGGCTGCATGACCACCTGACCGAAGACCAGGAAGAACAGCAGCACGGCCACCGAGAGCAGCAGCACCTGCAGCGCCTGCGCGACCAGCAGCACCAGCACGAGGTTCCACTTCTGCAGGCCGGTGACCTCGACCAGCGGGCCCAGCTCGTCGGCGTCGGTGGTCCGGAACACCTCGGCGGCGTCGCGCTCCAGCGGCGTGCCCTTCGTCCGGGCGGCGAGCCGGCCCGGGTCGACGTCGTCGTCGACCCGGTCCATCTCCTCGGGCAGCTGCACCAGCAGGAAGCCGACCGCCAGCGCCGCGAAGAACATCACCGCGAGCGTCAGCACGCCACGGTCCAAGGAGTTCGCGACCATCCAGACCTCGGTGTTGATGAACAGGAAGGTCACGAACAGCAGCAGCAGCGGCAGCGCGCGGGTCACCAGCGGGAACAGCATGCCGAGGCTGCTGAAGGTCCGGCCGACCGCCCAGCGCGCGATGATCCGCAACCGCAGCGTGGTCGCGGCGTAGACCGCGACGAGCAGCCCGCCGACCAGCAGGCCCGTCACGGTCCCGGCGGAGCCGTCGACCAGGAAGCCGACCACCAGGCCAGAGGCGAGGCCGAGCACCACGGCGGCGGCGAGCACCGGCAGCAGCCGGGCGCGCGACAGCCCGCGCTTCACGTGCGCGCGCTCGGACTCCACGAAGTAGGGCAGCCCGTGCCGCAGGAACCACGCCTCGGCGTCGCGCAGCGCCTGCTCGTGCGTCGCCCGTCCCGGCTCGGCCGTCACCGCAGCAGCTCGCGGGTGCGCGCCACGTCGTCGGCCATCGTCTCGATGAGCTCGTCGACCGAGTCGAAGCGCAGCATGCCGCGGATGCGTCCGACGAAGGAGACCTCGATCTGCACGCCGTACAGCTCGAGGTCGTCGCGGTCGAGCACGTAGGACTCGACGCGGCGCTCCCGCTCGCCGCTGAAGGTCGGGTTGGTGCCGACGCTGATCGCGGCCGGCAGCAGCGTGCCGTCGGGGTCGTCGACGCGCCGCAGCCAGCCGGCGTAGACGCCGTCGGCGGGCGCCGCCAGCATGCCGTGGGTGGGCACGTTGGCGGTCGGGTAGCCGAGCTCGCGGCCGCGCTGGTCGCCCTTGACGACCTCGCCGCGCACGGTGAACGGGTGGCCCAGCGCCTCCGCGGCGCCGGAGACGTCGCCGGAGAGCAGGCAGTTGCGGACGTACGTCGAGGACCACACCTGCGGCCCGCCGTCGAGCGGGATGCCCTCGGCGGTGAAGTCGTGGTCGCGGCCCAGCTCGGTGAGCGTGCCGACGTCCCCGGCGGCCTTCGCGCCGAACCGGAAGTTCGCGCCGACCACGACGCCGCGCGCGTGCAGCGCGTCGACGAGCACGGTGCGGACGAAGTGCTCGGGGGTCCAGGCGGCCACGGCGCGGTCGAACGGCAGCACCAGCACGTCGTCGGCGCCGGCGGCCTCGAGCAGCGCGGCGCGCGTCTCCAGCGTGGTGAGGGTCGGCGGGGCGTGCTCGGGACGCAGCACCGCGATCGGGTGCGGGTCGAACGTCACCACGACGACCGGCAGGCCCCCCAGCTCGCGGGCCACGTGACGCGCCCGGCTCAGCACCAGCTGGTGGCCGAGGTGGACGCCGTCGAAGTTGCCGACCGTGACGACGGTACGACCGAGGTCGTCGGGCACCTCGTCGAGCGAGCGCCAGATGTGCACGGTGGTCAGCCCCTCTCGGTGCGTCGCGGTCGTGGTCTCGACCCGGGAAATCGTCGCACAGCGGCTCAGGTCAGCACCGCCACGGGGGCGGCGAGGTCGCCGCGCCGCTCGTAGAGCGCGAGGAACCGGCCGTCGGGGGCGAACACCGCCACCGGGGCGGCCCCCTCGAGCCGGACCGCGAGCTTGCGACCGAAGCCGACGTCGCGGGCCTGCTCGTCGTCGAGGTCGAGCGACGGGAAGCAGCGCCGGGCCACCTCGGACAGGTCGAGGACGGCGAGGTGGTCGGCCAGCGCGTCGAGGGTGTGCGCCTCGGCCAGCGTGAACGGCCCGACGGCGGTGCGTCGCAGCGCCGTGAGGTGCCCGCCGACCGCCAGCGCCTCCCCCAGATCGCGGGCGATCGCCCGCACGTAGGTGCCGCTGCTGCAGCGCACCGAGAGGTCCACGTCGAGTGCGTCGCCCTCCCGGCGCACGGCGCCGACGCGCAGCTCGTGGACCGTCACCGGGCGGGCGGGCAGGGCGACGTCCTCGCCGGCCCGGACCCGTGCGTAGGACCGCTTGCCGTCGACCTTGATCGCCGAGACCGACGAGGGCCGCTGCTGCAGGTCGCCCACGAACGCGGCCGCGGCCGTCCGGACCTGCTGCTCGTCGAGGTGCGCGGTGGACGTCGAGGTGAGGGTCTCCCCCTCGGCGTCGTCGGTGGTGGTGGCGGCGCCGAGCCGCACGGTGGCGTCGTACGCCTTCTCGGTGAGCGTGAGGTGGCCGAGCAGTCGGGTCGCGCGGTTGAGGCCGACGACGAGCACGCCGGTGGCCATCGGGTCGAGGGTGCCGGCGTGGCCGACCTTGCGGGTGCCGGCGAGCCGGCGCAGCCGCGCGACCACGTCGTGCGAGGTCATCCCGGCGGGCTTGTCGACGACGACCAGCCCGGCGGGCGCCTGGTCGTTCACTCCTCGTCGGGCCCGTCGAGGTCCTCGAGGTCGTCGTCCTCGTGGGGCTTGCGGTACGGGTCGGCCTCGCCGGCGTACGCCGCACCGGCGGCCGTGGCCGCACGCAGCGCGTCGGCCTCCTTGGTGCGGGCGAGGACCTCCTCGAAGTGCCGGGCCGTGTCCGGGAGCGCGTCGTGGATGAACTCCAGCGTCGGCGCCGTCCGCATGCCGAGCTGCTTGGCCACCTCGGAGCGGATCAGGCCCCGGGCGGACTCCAGCGCGGCGGCCGAGGCCACGAGCTCGTCCTCCTCGCCGAGGACGGTGTAGAACACCGAGGCGTGCTGGGTGTCGCCGCTGACCCGCACGTCGGTGACGGTCACGAACCCGAGCCGCGGGTCCTTGATCCGGCGCTCCAGCATCTCCGCGACGACGACCTGGATGCGGTCCGCCACCTTGCGGACCCGGGGGTTTGCCACTGCTCGTTCTCCCATGTCGGTTCGACGACCCGTCACGTGCTGCGCGACACGCCGGTGAGGGTGCCGAGTGGGTGACGGGTCAGCGGGTGGGGCAGGTCAGCGGGCAGGGGGTGAGGTCCGGGTCCCGTTGTCGTCGGGACCCGGCCCTCACCCCCGCGCGCCTGCTGCTACGCCCGCGGGATCTCCTTCATCTCGAAGCACTCCACGACGTCGCCCTGCTTGATGTCGTTGAAGCCACGGAGCGTCAGACCGCACTCGAAGCCCTCGCGGACCTCGGTGACGTCGTCCTTCTCGCGGCGCAGCGACGACAGGTCGAGGTTCTCCGCCGCGACGTTGCCGTCCCGGATGAGCCGCGCCTTGGCGTTGCGTCGGATGACACCGCTGGTGACCATGCAGCCGGCGATGTTGCCGATCTTGCTGGAGCGGAAGATCTCACGGATCTCGGCCTGGCCGAGCGTGACCTCCTCGAACTCCGGCTTGAGCATGCCCTTGAGCGCCGCCTCGATCTCCTCGATCGCCTGGTAGATGACCGAGTAGTAGCGGATCTCGACGCCCTCCTTGTCGGCCATCTCCGTCGCCTTGCCCTGCGGGCGGACGTTGAAGCCGATGATGATGGCGTCGGAGGCCGCCGCGAGGTCGACGTTGGTCTCGGTGATCGCACCGACACCGCGGTCGATGACCCGGAGGTTGACCTCGTCGCCGACGTCGATCTTGGCCAGCGAGTCCTCGAGGGCCTCGACCGAGCCGGACACGTCGCCCTTCAGGATCAGGTTGAGCTCCTGGCTCTCGCCCTTCTCCATGGAGGCCATGAAGTCCTCGAGGGTACGACGCACGCGACGCTTCGCCTGCATGGCGGCGCGTTCGCGCGACTCCCGGCGCTCGGCGATCTGCCGGGCGACGCGGTCGTCGTCGACCACGATGAGGTTCTGGCCCGCACCGGGGACGGCGGTCAGGCCGAGCACCATCGCGGGGCGCGACGGGTCGGCCTCCTCGATGTTCTCGCCGTACTCGTCGAGCATCGCCCGGACCCGCCCGTAGGCCGGTCCCGCGACGATCGAGTCGCCGACCCGCAGCGTGCCGCGCTGCACCAGCACGGTCGCCACTGGTCCACGGCCCCGGTCGAGGTGTGCCTCGACGATGAGGCCCTGGGCGTCCTGGTCCGGGTTGGCCCGGAGGTCCAGGGACGCGTCGGCGGTGAGCACGATCGCCTCGAGCAGCTTGTCGAGGTTCAGCTCGGCCTTCGCGGAGACGTCGACGAACATCGTGTCGCCGCCGTACTCCTCGGGGACCAGGCCGTACTCCGAGAGCTGGCCGCGGACCTTGGTCGGGTCCGCCGCCGGTACGTCGATCTTGTTGACCGCGACCACGATCGGGACGCCGGCGGCTCGGGCGTGGTTGAGCGCCTCCACCGTCTGCGGCATGACACCGTCGTCGGCCGCGACCACGAGCACCGCGATGTCCGAGGACTGCGAACCACGGGCACGCATGGCGGTGAACGCCTCGTGGCCCGGGGTGTCGATGAACGTGATGCGACGCTCGTCGCCGTCCACCTCGGTGGTCACCTGGTAGGCGCCGATGTGCTGCGTGATGCCACCGGCCTCCTTGGCGACCACGTTCGCGTTGCGGAGCGCGTCGAGGAGCTTGGTCTTTCCGTGGTCGACGTGACCCATGACGGTGACGACCGGCGGACGGGCCGCGAGGTCCTCCTCGGACCCCTCGTCCTCGCCGAACTCGAGGTCGAAGGACTCGAGCAGCTCGCGGTCCTCGTCCTCGGGGGAGACGACCTGGATGACGTAGTTGAGCTCGTCGCCCAGCAGCTCCAGGGTCTCGTCGTTGACGGACTCCGTCGCGGTCACCATCTCGCCGAGGCTGAACAGCATCTGCACCAGCGAGGCGGCGTCGACGCCGATCTTCTCCGCGAAGTCGGTCAGCGACGAGCCGCGCGCCAGGCGGACGGTCTCGCCGTCGCCCTTGCGGACGCGCACGCCACCGATCGTCGGGGCCTGCATCGCCTCGAACTCCTGACGACGTGCCCGCTTCGACTTGCGACCACGGCGCGAGGGCCCACCGGGACGCCCGAAGGCACCCTGGGTCTGGCCGCGCTGGCCGGGACGACCGCCACCGGGACGGCCGCCACCACCGGGGCGACCGGCGAAGCCGCCACCGGGCGGACCGCCGGGACCACCGCGGCCCGGGGCACCGCCGCCGCCGGGACCGCCGCGGCCGGGAGCACCGCCGCGACCGGGAGCGCCACCGCGGGCCGGGGCACCGCCGCGGCCGCCGGGGCCGCCGCCGAAGGCGGCGGGCGACTTCGGCATCATCGCCGGGTTGGGACGCGGCATGCCGGGACGACCCGGCGCGCCACCGCGGGCGGGCGGAGCGCCGCCACCCTCACGGGCGGCGGGACGGGCCGCGGGGCGGTCCGTCGGGGTCTCGGGGGCACCCGGGCGGGGAGCCGGACGGCGACCCATGCCCTGGGTGGACGAGAACGGGTTGTTGCCGGGACGCGGCGAGCCGGGACGACCGCTGCCACCACCGGACGGGCGACCCGCGGCCGGACGGGCCGGGGGCGGGCCGGGGCGACGCGTGGTCTCGCCACCGCCGTCGGCCGGGGCCGTCGTGCCGGCCTGGGCCGCCGGGGCCTCGGGCTCGGCGGCCGGTGCGCTCGGCGCGACGCTCTCGGGCGCCTCCGCGGGCTTGGGGCCCGGACGCGGTCCCGGGCGCACGCCGCTGCGGGCAGCGGGCTGCTCGGCGGGGGCGGCGGGCTCCGCGGGAGCGGCCGGCGCCTCGGCGGGCGCGGCGGCTGCGCCGCTGCTCGGACGGCTGCTCGGGCGCCTCGGTGGCCGGGGCGCTGGCGGCCGGGGCGCTGGCGGCCGGGGACGCCGGCTTGGGGGCCGCCTTCTTGGCAGGCGCGGCCTTCTTGGCGTCTCCGTTGCCGGAGGCCTTCAGCTCGGCGCCGTACTGGTCGGTGAACCTCTTCACCACCGGGGGCTCGACCGTCGACGACGCCGACTTGACGAACTCACCCATCTCTTTGAGCTTGGTCAGGACGACCTTGCTCTCCACTCCGAGCTCCTTGGCGAGCTCGTGGACTCGGACCTTAGCCACGCTTCTCCTTCTGGTCCGAGCCGCTGGTTCCCCCGAGGTCGAGGGAGGGCCGGACCGTTAGCTGGTGTGCATGCTCATCGGAAAGTACTCATCGAGTGCTCATGAGCTGCTGCTCCAATTTCTGTCGGTATCCGTGAAGTTCATCTGCTGGTCGGTGGTGCTGTGCGAGCCTCCCGCGTCCCACCGTGCTGCTGGAGGTGGTCCTCGAGGGCCGCCGTGGCGATCCCACCCGGGACCTGGAGGGCCCGGGCGAACGCCCGTCGGCGGAGCGCGAGCCCCAGGCACTCGGCGGTGGGATGCAGGTGCGCGCCCCGGCCGGATGCTCGTCCACCCGGATCGGGGACGACCTCGAGGCCGCTTCCCCGGTCACTGGCGACGACTCGCAGCAACTCTCGTTTCGCTGCCCGCTGCCGACATCCCACACAGGTGCGAACCGGTCCCTGAACGGTGTCAGAGGACATGCTCGGCACAGGCTTTCGCGGGAGGCGGCGGCAGAACGACTCGAGTCTAGCCGCTCACCCGGCCAGAGCCGAACCGCGCCCGGTCCCCGGGCCGGTCAGCCCCGGCCCTGCGGCCCGACGGAGGACTCCACCGACGCGTCCTCCTCCAGCGGCGGTGCGACCGGCACGGCCGGTGCGATCGCCGGCTCGGCGGGGGCCTCGTCGGAGCGGATGTCGATGCGCCACCCGGTCAGCCGGGCGGCCAGCCGGGCGTTCTGGCCCTCCTTGCCGATGGCCAGCGAGAGCTGGTAGTCGGGGACGACGACCCGCGCCGAGCGCGCCGCCAGGTCGACGATCTGCACGCTGCTGACCCGGGCCGGCGACAGCGCGTGGCCGACGAGCTCGGCCGGGTCGTCGGAGAAGTCGACGATGTCGATCTTCTCGCCGTGCAGCTCGTTCATCACCGCGCGGACCCGCTGGCCCATCGGGCCCGATGCAGGAGCCCTTGGCGTTGACGCCGGGCACGGACGTGCGCACCGAGATCTTGGTGCGGTGGCCGGCCTCCCGGGCGATCGCGCAGATCTCGACGGTGCCGTCGGCGATCTCGGGAACCTCGAGCGCGAACAGCTTCTTGACCAGGTTGGGGTGCGAGCGCGACAGCATCACCTGAGGACCGCGCATCCCCTTGCGCACCGAGATGACCAGGCACCGGATCCGGGTGCCGTGCTCGTAGCGCTCCCCCGGCACCCGCTCCGCCGAGGGCAGCAGCGCCTCGAGCCGCCCGAGGTCGACCATCACGTCCTGCGGGTCGCGACCCTGCTGGATCACGCCGGAGATGATGTCGCCCTCCTTGCCGGAGAACTCACCGAACTTGATGTCGTCCTCGGCGTCGCGCAGCCGCTGCAGCATGATCTGCTTCGCGGTCGTCGCGGCGATCCGCCCGAAGCCGGCGGGCGTGTCGTCGTACTCCGCGAGCGTGTTGCCCTCCTCGTCGGTCTCCGCGGCGAAGACCGTCACGTGGCCGCTCTTGCGGTCGAGCTGCACCCGCGCGGTCGTCTGCGCGCCGGGCGTCTTGTGGTACGCCGTCAGGAGCGCCTGCTCGATGGCCTCGACCAGGATGTCGAAGGAGATCTCCTTCTCGCGCTCGAGCGAACGCAGGATGTTCATGTCGATGTCCATGCGACTCAGGACTCCTTCCGGTTGAACTCGATCTGGATCTTGGCCTTGGCCACGTCGGCGTAGGCGACCTCGTGCCGCTGCCCGCCGTCGTCGACGACGGCGCGGGTCTCGTCGCTGTCGACGATCCGTCCGGTGACGCGCCCGGCCGTCGGCCAGCGAGACCGTCACGAGGCGTCCCTGGTTGCGGCGCCAGTGCCGCGGGTGCACGAGCGGACGGTCGGTGCCGGGCGAGGTGACCTCGAGGGTGTAGGGCTGCTCGCCCATCGCGTCGGTGTCGTCGAGGACGCGGGAGACCTCACGGGTCGCGTCGGCGATGTCGTCGAGCGTGACACCGCCGTCCTTGTCGACCGCGACGCGCAGCATCCGGCGGCGGCCGGCCTGGGTGAGCTCGATCGCCTCGACGTCGAGTCCTGTGGCAGCGAGGGGGTCCGTCAACACCCCGGCAAGTCGGTCCCGGGTCTGATCGGTGCTCACGGGCTTCCTCCCTGCTCTGCAGTTGTCGTGCCGCCACACTAGCGGTTCGGTTAACCTCAGGCATGACCACCGGGGCGGGGCACCTGCGCAGCTCATTCCACTCCCGCTCCGGCAGCCGGGCGGCCGTCGGCCTCGCGCTCTGCGCGGCCCTGGTGCTGGGCGGCTGCAGCGGCGGGTCGGACGACGAGCCGTCGTCCTCGAAGTCGTCGTCCGCGTCGGCCTCGCCGACCGCGAGCACGTCGACGAGGCCCGCCACCGACCGACCCACCCGGGCGAGGCCGCCCGCGGCGCCGAAGCCCACCCGCGGGCCGGCCGGGCAGAAGCGGTTCGCGAAGCTACGTCATGGCGCTGTGGGGCTACGCGCTGCGCAGCAACGACGCGCCGCGCGCTGGTCGCGCTCAGCGCGCCCGGCGAGAAGTGCCAGGGGTGCAAGGCGTTCGACGACGTCGCTGCACCAGCGCAAGCAGGCGGGCTGGCACGTCGACTTCGCCGGGGTCGACGTGCGCAAGCTCACCGTCAAGAAGGTCGACGACAACGTGTACGCGAAGGCGAAGGTCGACATCCCCGAGAGCGACTCGTACAACGCCGACGGGAGCTTCCGCAACACCAACCGGCGCACCCCGGCGCGACGTTCGAGGTGCTGATGCACCGCGGCGCCAAGCGGTTCCAGCTGCTCTCGTTCACGGTCTCCTGAGCGGTCCCCCGGCGCCCGCACTCCTCCGCGGAACCGGGTCGTGCGGTCGCTAGGCTCCTCCCTGTGCCGCCGACCCCCCGCCCTCTCCCGGCCCCGTCGGGCCCCGTCGTGGGCCCGGTCATGGGCACCGTCACGCGTCGCGCCACCCTCGGCGGTGCCGCCGCGCTGACGGCCGTCGCGGTGGCCGGCTGCACCGACGACGCGCCCCGGCGGACGGTCACCCCGCCTCCGACCCGGCGCGCCGGCACCGACCCCGACGTGCTGCTCGCCGCGACGGTGCTCGCCGACGAGCGGGCGATGCTCGAGCGCGTGAAGGCGACCACGCGCCGGCACCCGACGCTCAAGGCGGACCTCGCCGGTGCGCGGGCGGCCCACCGGGCCCACGTGCGGCTGCTGGCCCGGGCGGTGCCGAAGCAGACGGCGTCGCCCTCCCCCTCGGCGTCCGGCACCCCGTCCGCCCGCCCGTCCCCGGGCGTGCCCGCGAAGCCCGGGCCGGCGCTGGCCGCGCTGGCGCAGGCCGAGGACCGGCTCAGCCACGTCGGCCGCCGCAGCGCGTTCGCCGCGCGGAGCGGTGCGTTCGCGCGGGTGCTCGCGAGCATGGCCGCGGCGGCGACCCAGCAGGCCGCCCAGCTGTCGGCGGCCGCCCAGGACCGCGCGTGACCCCGCTGCAGGCGCTGCAGCAGACGCTGGCCGGCGAGCACGCCGCCGTCTACGTGTACGGCGTCCTCGGCGGCCGGGTCTCGTCGTCGGAGCAGCCGGACCTCGCGCGGCCGGCTGACGTCGGCGTACGCCGTGCACCGCGGCCGGCGCGACCAGCTCACCGCGATGGTCCGCGACGCGCAGCGGCGACCCGGTCGCGGCGCAGACCAGCTACGAGCTGCCCACCCCGCGCGTGCACCGCGGCGCAGCTCGAGTGCGGCGGCGCGGGTCATCGAGCAGCGGTGCGCCAGCGTCTACGCCGACACGGTCGGCAGCACCTCGCGCGGCGACCGGCAGTGGGCCATCGACGCGCTGCTCGACGCCGCGGTGCGCGAGCTGTCGTTCGGTGCGCAGCCGGAGCGGTTCCCCGGCGTGGCCGAGCTGTGAGGCCGCTAGGCCGAGCGCCAGGCGGACACCACGTCGTACACGTGGCTGAGCCGCTCCACCACGGCGTCCGGCTCACCCTCGGAGTGCCCCACCTGCTCGCGCGGGATGTCGCTGTGCGGCACGTGGATGGTGTGCATGCCGGCGTTCGCGGCGCCCCAGATGTCGTCGAAGAGCCGGTCGCCGACGAACACGCAGCGCGCCCGGGTCGTCGACGCCGACGGCCTCCCGGGCCGCGTGGAACGCCTCGGGCGAGGGCTTGGTCCACGGGATCTCGCTGGTGTAGACGGCGCCGTCGATGAGGTCGAGCACGCCGTCGCGGCGGAAGAACTCCTCGTGCCACTCCCGCGGCCACACCGTGTTGGACAGGATCCCGACCCGCAGCCCGTCGACCCGCAGCCGGCTGAACAGCGGCACGCACGTCGGGGTCGGTGAGCGTGTGCGGGGTCCAGAACTCGCGGTAGGCCGTCGAGCAGCGCCTCGTCGTGCTCCAGCCCGGCCTCCGCGAAGATGTCGGCGACGCGCGCGCTGGTGTGGTGGTCGCGGGACCGGCCCCACACCGCGTCGGTGGCGGCGCGCAGCGCGGTGGCCGCGGCGACCTCGTCGTCGTCGCGCCGACGACGGCGCGCGCGAGCACCCGCGACTCCTCGTCGAAGTCGATGGTGTGCCAGGGGGTCAGCGTGCCGCCCCAGTCGAAGATGACCGCCTCGATGTCGGCTGCCACTCAGTCCTCCGAGATCGGGTTGCCGACGGGCTCTCGCACCGTCGACACGACGTGGGCGACGGCGTCCTCGAGCGGGACGTTCTCCCGCTCGCCGGACGCCCGGTCCTTGACCTCCACCAGGCCGTCGACGAGGCCCTTGCCGACGACCACGATGGTCGGCACGCCGATCAGCTCGGCGTCCTTGAACTTCACGCCGGGCGAGACCTTCGGGCGGTCGTCGTACAGCACGGTCAGGCCCTGCGCGGTGAGCTCGACGGCGAGCGTGCCGGCGGCCTCGAAGACCGCGGCGTCCTTGCCGGTGGCGACCAGGTGCACGTCGGCGGGGGCGACCTCGCGCGGCCAGACCAGCCCGTCGACGTCGTGGGTGTTCTCGGCGATGGCGGCGACCGCGCGGGAGACGCCGATGCCGTAGGACCCCATCGTCACCGTGACGAGCTTGCCGTTCTCGTCGAGCACCTGCAGGCCGAGCGCGTCGGCGTACATGCGGCCGAGCGCGAAGATGTGGCCCATCTCGATGCCGCGGGCGGTGTGCAGCGTGCCGTCGCACTGCGGGCACGGGTCGCCGTCGCGGACCTCGGCGGCCTCGATGGTGCCGTCGGGGGTGAAGTCGCGACCGGCGACCAGGTCGATGACGTGCGAGCCGCTGACGTCGGCGCCGGTCACCCAGCGGGTGCCCTCGACGACGCGGGGGTCGACGAGGTAGCGGATCCCGGACTCGTTCTTCTCCCCCAGCGCGCCCGGCCCGATGTAGCCCTTGGCCAGCGACGGGTGCTTCGCGAAGTCCGCCTCGTCGAACGCCTCGACCTCGATCGGCTCGAGCTGGCCCTCGAGGCGCTTCTCGTCGACCGCCCGGTCGCCGGGCAGGCCGATCGCGAGCGGCTCGCGGGTGCCGTCGGGGTGCTTGAGCACGACGATGACGTTCTTGAGCGTGTCACCGGCGTGCCAGGGCCGGTCGTCGCGGGGGAACGCGTCGTTGAGGTGGTCGACGAGCGTCTCGATGGTGGGGGTGTCCGGGGTCTGCTCGGCGTGGGCCGCGGGCACGTCGTCGTACGCGCAGGGGCGCCGGGGGCCGGACCTGCACGGCCTCGACGTTGGCGGCGTAGTCGCAGTTCGAGCAGCGGACGTAGGTGTCCTCGCCGTTCTCGGCGGTGGCCAGGAACTCCTCGGACATCGAGCCGCCCATCGCGCCGGAGGTGGCCTTGACGATGACGTAGTCGAAGCCGAGCCGGTCGAAGGTCTGCACGTAGGCCGCGCGGTGGGCGGCGTACGACTTCTCCAGGCCCTCGTCGGAGGTGTCGAAGGAGTAGGAGTCCTTCATGATGAACTCGCGGCCGCGCAGGATGCCGGCGCGGGGCCGCGCCTCGTCGCGGTACTTCGTCTGGATCTGGTAGAGCCAGACGGGCAGGTCCTTGTAGGAGGAGTAGAGGTCCTTCACGACGAGCGTGAACAGCTCCTCGTGGGTGGGCCCGAGCAGGTAGTCGCCGCCCTTGCGGTCCTTGAGCCGGAAGATGCCGTCGCCGTACTCCGTCCAGCGGCCGGTCGCCTCGTAGGGCTCGCGGGGCAGCAGCGCCGGGAACTGCAGCTCCTGCGCGCCCATGCCGTCCATCTCCTCGCGGACGATGCGCTCGATGTTGCGCAGCACCCGCAGGCCGAGCGGCAGCCAGGTGTAGATGCCGGGGGCGACGCGGCGGATGTAGCCGGCCCGGACGAGCAGCCGGTGGCTCGGCACCTCGGCGTCCGCCGGGTCGTCCCTCAGCGTGCGCACGAACAGGCTCGACATCCGCAGGATCATCTGGGGTCCCCGCGGGGGCGTGAGCGAAGCGAGCGGCTTCGTGGGGTGAGATCATGCGGGCAAGGCTAGCCGCGGCTCTCACGGGCCGCACACCGATATCGGGCGTCAGCGACCGCGGGCCGCCTTGTACGCCGACCACAGCATCGGCAGCTGCAGCGGGAGCCGGCCGAACGCCACCGCGCGGAGCGGCGGCCTGCCGCTGCGGGCGGCGTCGCCGGCCATCTTGAGGTTCGCCGGGTAGACGCCGAGCAGCAGCGCGAAGCTCGCCCAGCCGGCCAGCGACCGGGTGCGCGGGTGCAGCAGGCCGGCGGCGCACGCCAGCTCGAGCACCCCGGAGGCGTAGATGACCTCGCGGTGCGCCGGCACGAACGACGGCATGATCGGCTCGTAGACCTCCGGACGCGCCAGGTGGACCACCCCGGACGTCGCGAAGATGCCGGCCAGTGCGGTGACGTCCCGGGGACGGTGCGAGTCCATGGCGGGAGGCTAGCGGCCCCGGGTCGGGACCGGTCAGAACATGATCGTCGTGAAGGTGTCGCTCTGCTCGAACCCGGCCCGCTCGTAGGCGCGGCGGGCGGCGACGTTGTGGCCGTTGACGTAGAGCGAGACCACCGGCGCGATGTCGCGCATCGCCAGCGCCACGACGGCGGCGATCCCGGGGGCCGCGAGACCCTCGCCGCGTCGGTCCGGGTCGACGTAGACGCCCTGCACCTGGCAGGCGTACGGCGACGCGGCGGCGACCTCCGCCTTGAAGACCACCCGGCCGTCCTCGATGCGGGCGAACGACCAGCCCTTGGCCACCAGCTGCGCGACCCGGGCGCGGTAGAGGTCCGAGCCGCCCCCGAGCTCGGGCGAGACGCCGACCTCCTCGGTGTACATCGCCACGCAGGCCGGGTAGAGCGTGTCCAGGTCGGCGGCCACCGTCCGGCGTACCACCGGGTCGGGCGCGACCGCGGGGCGTCGAGGAGATCTGCAGGTGCGGCTGGTCCCAGCGGATCTCGCGGGCCGGCTCCCAGTGCGGCGCCAGCATCTGCCAGAGCGGGCCGACGGTCCCCGCGGGCCCGACGATCGTCGAGCACCGGCGCGGCAGCGCGAGCGGCCCGCTCGGCGAAGGCGGACAGCGCCGCCGGGGTGGCCTGCACCGGCACCAGGTTCGCCGCCGCGTGGCAGGCCGACACCAGCTCGCCGTCGACCTGGTAGCCCCAGATCTCGCCGCCGAGCCACCGCGGCTCGAGCTGGGTCAGCCGGCTGCGGTAGTCGGCGAAGACGTTGACGACCGGGTCACGGCCGCACAGCTCCAGCATCGCGGGCAGGTCCGCCGGCCCGAGGAGCCGCAGTCCGTGGCGTGTCCGGAGCACAGCACGGAGACTACGCGGTCAGCCGACCCGCTGGGGGTCGCGCGGGCCGTCGCCACGACCGCCGGCCCCGGCGTCCGCGTCGGCGTCCGCGGGGGTCTCGTCGAGCATCGTCGTCTCGTCGAACGGCCGCTCCCCTGCGAGCACCGCGTCCAGCTGCGCGCGGTCCACGCCGCCGGTCCACGTCCCGATGAGCACGGTGGCGACCGAGTTGCCCGCGAAGTTGGTCAGCGCGCGCGCCTCGGACATGAACCGGTCGATGCCGACGACGAGCCCGACGCCGTCGAGCAGCTCGGGACGGTGCGACGACAGCCCGCCCGCCAGGGTCGCGAGCCCGGCGCCCGGTGACGCCGGCGGCGCCCTTGGACGCGATGACCATGAAGACCAGCAGCGAGATCTGCTCGCCGATGCTCAGCGGGTCGCCGAGCGCCTCGGCGATGAACAGCGAGGCCATCGTCAGGTAGATCGCGGTGCCGTCGAGGTTGAAGGAGTAGCCGGTCGGCACCACGATGCCGACCGTGGTCTTGTCGACGCCGGCGTGCTCCATCTTGGCGATCAGCCGTGGCAGCGCCGACTCCGACGAGGACGTCGAGAGGATCAGCAGGAACTCCCGGGCGAGGTACCTGAAGAGCGAGAAGATGTTGATGCCCGCCACGGTCTTCAGCAGCAGGCCGAGCACGACGAACACGAAGAGCGCGCAGGTGGCGTAGAAGGCCAGCATCACCGTCACCAGGCTGAGGATGCCCTCCGTGCCGACGTCCCCGACGAACGCGGCCATCGCGCCGAACGCACCGACCGGGGCAGCCCACAAGATCATGGCGAGCACCCGGAAGACGACGCGCTGGAGGTACTCGACCACGACCAGGACCGGCTTGCCGGTCGTGCCCATCGCCTGCACGGCGAAGCCGACGAGCAGGGCGACGAAGAGGGTCTGCAGGATGTCGCCGGAGGTGAGCGAGGAGAAGAGCGAGTCGGGGATGATGCCGAGCACGAAGTCGACGGTGCTGCCGCTGCCCTTCGCCTCCGCTCGACCCTCCGACGCGAGGGAGCGGGAGACCTCGAGCCCCTCGCCGGGCTTGACGAGGTTGCCGACGACGAGGCCGATCGTCAGCGCGAAGGTCGACATCACCAGGAAGTAGCCGAGCGCCAGGCCCCCGACCTTGCCCACCTGCGCGGCTCTCGCGACGGAGCCGACGCCCAGCACGATCGTGCAGAAGATGACCGGCTGGATCATCATCGTGATCAGCGCGACGAAGCCGTCGCCGAGCGGCTGGAGCGCGATCGCCTTCTCGCCGAAGATCAGACCCACCGCGATGCCCAGACCCACCGCGACGACGACGCCGATGTAGAGCCAGTGCGTCCGGTCGCGGCGCGCGCGGCGGCTGGGTCGTGGTGCTGCGGGGCTGGCGGTCATGGGGCTCTCCACGGGGTCGGGGCGGTGTGCCGCCTCTCCTGCCCACCCGCGACGCCCGTCACTCATTGGTTGCAATCGCGCAGGCAGTGCCCGCGTGCGGGAGCCTCAGCCGACGGTGACCGTCGCCCCGCCCGGCTCGCCGTCCACGGTCTCGCCCATCTCGTCGGCGATCCGCATGGCCTCCTCGATCAGGGTCTCCACGATCTGCGACTCGGGGACGGTCTTGATGACCTCGCCCTTGACGAAGATCTGCCCCTTGCCGTTGCCGGAGGCGACGCCGAGGTCGGCCTCGCGGGCCTCGCCCGGGCCGTTGACGACGCAGCCCATCACCGCGACGCGCAGCGGCACCTCCATGCCCTCGAGCCCGGCGGTGACCTCGTCGGCGAGCTTGTAGACGTCGACCTGGGCGCGGCCGCACGACGGGCAGGAGACGATCTCGAGCTTGCGGGGCCGCAGGTTCAGCGACTGCAGGATCTGGATGCCGACCTTGACCTCCTCGACGGGCGGCGCGGACAGCGAGACGCGGATGGTGTCGCCGATGCCCTTGCGACAGCAGCGCGCCGAACGCGGTCGCGCTCTTGATCGTGCCCTGGAACGCCGGGCCGGCCTCGGTGACGCCGAGGTGCAGCGGCCAGTCGCCGCGGGCGGCGAGCATCTCGTAGGCCTGCACCATCACGACCGGGTCGTTGTGCTTGACCGAGATCTTGAAGTCGTGGAAGTCGTGCTCCTCGAACAGCGACGCCTCCCAGACCGCGGACTCGACGAGCGCCTCCGGCGTGGCCTTGCCGTACTTCTCGAGCAGCCGCTTGTCGAGGCTGCCGGCGTTGACGCCGATCCGGATCGACGTACCGCGGTCCTTGGCGGCCTGCGCGATCTCCTTGACCTGGTCGTCGAACTTGCGGATGTTGCCCGGGTTGACGCGTACGGCGGCGCAGCCGGCGTCGATGGCGGCGAAGACGTACTTCGGCTGGAAGTGGATGTCGGCGATCACCGGGATCTGCGAGTGCTGCGCGATCGCGGGCAGCGCCTCGGCGTCGTCCTGCGAGGGGCACGCCACCCGGACGATGTCGCAGCCGGCGGCGGTCAGCTCGGCGATCTGCTGCAGCGTGGTGTTCACGTCGGCGGTCAGCGTGGTGGTCATCGACTGCACCGAGACGGGGGCGTCCCCGCCGACCAGCACCTTGCCCACCTTGATCTGCCGGGTCGGGCGTCGCGGGGCCAGCACCGGCGGCGGTGCGGCCGGCATGCCGAGGTTGACCGAGGTCATCGCTCTTCTCGTTCGTCGTTGCTCGGCGCGGATCAGGTGAGCGTCACCGGCGCGACGATGTCGGCGTAGATCAGCACGACGCTCGCCACCAGGATGACACCCGCCATGACATAGCCCACCGGCAGCAGCTTGCGCGATGTCGACGAAACCGGGGTCGGGCGTCGCAGCAGCTTCGCGACACCACGGCGGGCGCCCTCGTAGAGCGCGCCGGCGATCTGGCCGCCGTCGAGCGGCAGCAGCGGCACCAGGTTGAGCATCCCGAGGAACAGGTTGAGCCCGGCCAGCAGCAGCAGGACGGAGAAGAACCGGTCGCTGGGCGGCACGGTGTGCGCCGAGGTCATCTCGCCGGCGACCCGACCGGCGCCGACCACGCTCATCGGGCCGTCCTGCTCGCGCTCCTCGAGGCCGAGCGCTGCCCGGCCGACGTGGTAGAGCTTCGGCGGCAGGCTGACGATGCCCTTGCACGGTCTCCCAGGTGCCGGTCGCCATCGTGGAGACCACGAAGCCCGGGCCCTGGCGCTCCCGGACCGTCGTCGGGCGACGACGCCGAGGAAGCCGACCCGGGCGATCTCTGCGGGTTGGTCGGGTCGATGCGCGGCGAGACGGTCGTGCTGGTCCGCAGCGTCATCGTGCTGGCCGTCGCGGCGCACGACGATCGCGACCTTCTCGTCGCCGTTCTCGCGGATCTTCGCTGCAGCTGGTCCCAGTCGGTGATCCGGCTGCCGTTGAAGGACGACGATCCGGTCCCCGGGGCGGAGGCCGGCCTTCATGGCCGGCGCGGCGGGGTCGCTCGGCGCGGCAGGTGCGCGGCGCCTGCTCGCGTGGACTTGGTCACCGCGATCACGCACCGCGAGACGCTGTCGACGGTCGTGGTGGCGACGTTGATGCCGTGGCCCATGAAGACGACGCCGAAGAGCAGGAACGCGAGGACCAGGTTGGTCATCACCCCCGACACCATGACGATGACCTTCTTCCACCACGGGAGCCGGTAGAAGAGCCGGTCCGGCGGGACGCCCTCGGTCTCGTCGTGCTCCGCGTGCCGGGCGTCGTCGACGAGCTGGGAGAAGATGCCGCGCGACCGGCTGGGCTTGCCGCCGGTGCTTCCTGCCGGGCGGCAGCATCCCGACGAGCTTGACGTAGCCGCCGAGCGGGACCGCCTTGACGCCGTACTCCGTCTCGCCGCGGCGGCGCGACCACAGCGTCGGGCCGAAGCCGACGAAGTACTGCGTGACCTTGACCCCGAACAGCTTGCCGGGGACGAGGTGGCCGAGCTCGTGCAGCCCCACCGAGAGCGCCAGCCCGACCGTGAAGAGCAGCACCCCGAGGACGAACAGCAAGACGGTCATCGTGCGGGGGTCACCGGTTCTCTCGTGGGGCCGCTCGGGCGCGTGCCCAGGCGTCGGCGGCGAGGACGTCCTCGACGGTCAGCCCGGACTCGGTCGAGGGTACGGGGTGCTCGCCGAGCACACGGGCGACCGTGGGGACGATCTGGTCAAATCTCAGCTCGCCCGGCGAGGAACGCCGCGACGCACACCTCGTTGGCGGCGTTGTAGACCGCCGGCGCCGTCCCGCCGCGGCGCGCCGGCCTCCCGGGCCAGCCCGACCGCCGGGAACGCGTCGTGTCGAGCGGGAAGAACTCCCAGGTCTCGGGCCTCGTCCAGTCGACGGCGGGGGCGGCGTCGGGCACCCGGTCGGGCCAGCCCAGCCCGAGCGCGATCGGGATCAGCATCGACGGCGGCGAGGCCTGCGCGAGCGTGGAGCCGTCGAAGAACTCGACCATCGAGTGCACCACCGACGTCGGGTGCACCACGACCTCGATCCGGTCGAAGGGGATGCCGAAGAGCAGGTGCGCCTCGATCACCTCCAGGCCCTTGTTGACCAGGGTCGCCGAGTTGACCGTCACCACCGGACCCATGGACCAGGTGGGGTGGGCCAGCGCCTGGTCGGGCGTGACGTCGTGCAGCTCGCTCGCGGCTCCGGCCGCGGAACGGCCCGCCGCTGGCGGTCAGCACCAGGCGGCGCACCTCGTCGGCCCGGCCGCCGCGCAGGCACTGCGCCAGCGCGCTGTGCTCGGAGTCGACCGGCACGATCTGGCCCGGCTTCGGCGCGCGAGGTGACGATCGGGCCGCCGACGATCAGCGACTCCTTGTTGGCCAGCGCGAGCGTGTTGCCGGCGTCGAGGGCGGCCAGCGTCGGGCGCAGGCCCGACCGCGCCGGTGATGCCGTTGAGCACCACGTCGCACTCCATCGCGGCCGCCTGCGTGGACGCCTCCTCCCCGAGCGTCGGCGAACGCCGGGCGCGAACTCGTCGACCTGCTCGCGGAACAGGTCCGGCTGCGAGCCGCCGGCGGTCATCGCGACCACCCGGAACCGGTCGGGGTTGGCGCGGACGACGTCGAGCGCCTGGGTGCCGATGGAGCCCGTGGAGCCGAGCAGCACGACGTCACGTCGGGCACGCCCGAGGACTGGTCATGCCCCCATCCTGCCGGACTACGCTGGCGCCGGTGACCACGACCTCGACACCCCCCACCGGCACGTCCACCGGCGGCCCCGACCTGCCCGCAGGAGCGACGGCTCGTCACCGCCATCCCGGGCCCGCGCTCGCAGGAGAAGCTCGCCCGTCGCGGCGCAGCACGTCGCGAAGGGCGTCGGCACGACGCTGCCGGTCTTCGTGGAGGCCGCCGGCGGCGGCGTGATCGTCGACGCCGACGGCAACTCGCTGATCGACCTGGCGGCCGGCATCGCGGTGGCCAGCGTCGGCAACGCCGCCCCGCACGTCGTCGACCGGGTGGTCGCGCAGGTGCGGGCGTTCACGCACACCTGCTTCATGGTCACGCCGTACGACGGCTACGTCGACGTGTGCGAGCAGCTGGCCGAGCTGACCCCCGGCGACCACGCGAAGAAGTCGGCGCTGCTCAACTCCGGCGCGGAGGCCGTCGAGAACGCCGTCAAGATCGCCCGCGCCGCACACCGGCCGGGACGCGGTCGCGGTGGTCGACCACGCCTACCACGGCCGCACCAACCTGACGATGGCGATGACCGTCGAAGTCGATGCCCTACAAGCACTGCTTCGGGCCGTTCGCCGGCGAGGTCTACCGCGCGCCGATGTCCTACCCGTTCCGCGAGCCGACGCCGATCACCGGCGCCCAGGCCGCGCGACCGCGCCATCGACGTCCTCGAGAAGCAGGTCGGCGCCGACGAACCTGGCCTGCCTGGTGATCGAGCCGATCCTCGGCGAGGGCGGCTTCGTCGTCCCCGCCGACGGCTTCCTGCCGCGGCTGCGCGAGTGGACCGAGGCCAACGGCATCGTCTTCGTCGCCGACGAGATCCAGACCGGCTTCTGCCGCACCGGCGACTGGTTCGCCTGCGACCACGAGGGCGTCGTCCCGGACCTGATCACCACCGCCAAGGGCATCGCCGGCGGGCTCCCGCTGGCCGCGGTCACCGGCCGCGCCGAGATCATGGACGCGGTGCACGTCGGCGGCCTCGGCGGCACCTACGGCGGCAACCCGGTGGCCTGCGCGGCCGCGCTCGGCGCCATCGAGACGATGCGCGAGCAGGACCTCGCCGGCCCGGGCCCGCGAGATCGGCGCGCTGGTCACGCGAGCGGCTGCGCGCGATCGCCGAGAAGCACCCGTGCGTCGGGCGACGTCCGCGGCCGGGGCGCGATGGTCGCGGTCGAGGTGGTCGGCGACGGACGGCCTCACCCCGGACCCGGCGCGGGCCGGCGCCGTGTCGGCGTACTGCCACTCCCAGGGCGTGCGTCACGCTGACCTGCGGCACCTACGGCAACGTGCTGCGGTTCCTGCCGCCGCTGGTGATCTCCGACGCGCTGCTGACCGAGGCGTTCGACGTGGTGGCGGCGGGGTTCGACGAGACCGCCTGAGTTGTCCCGTTTTCGCCCGCCGACGCCGTGGAGTCCCTACCCTGGGTCCTGTCGCGGGCCACGAGGCCCGCACCGGGATACCTCGGAGCACCTCATGGCCGTGTCCGCGATCGGGCAGAACCTCAACTTCGACGTGGTCCGACGGCTCGCCGTGGGCGTCGTCGTCATCTTCGCGGTGCTGACGCTACCTCTACGGGCCGGCGTACTCCCCCGCGCTGCACAAGGCCGCGGCCGGCGAGTGCAACGCCTACGCGGAGGGCAACTTCCGCAGCTTCCGGCTCAGCTGGGACGTCGGCGTGCTGCCGCACTGGAGCTGCTGGGACGCCAGCCGGCCGCAGAAGGACCCGGTGAGCCTCGGCTGGTGGACCAACCCGTTCAGCTAGGACGTCGCCGACGCGACCCGGGCGACCAGCTCGTCGAGGGTGGCGTGGTCGAGGTCGACCGTTCGGGAACCCCGCGAGCGTGCTCATCGGGAAGTTGCCGACCACCGTGACCAGCTCGGGGCTGCCGAGCATCCCGGCGAGCCGGCCGTCGTCGGTGGTGCCGACGACCTCGCGCAGCGCCGCCGAGCCGGCCGGGTCGGCCAGCCACTCCTCGAGCGAGGACATCGGGCCGAGCGGCGGCGCGACCCGCGGCGCGTCGACGTACGTCGTGGCGCTCAGCCGCAGGTCGCGTGACGACGCCCCGACGGAGACCTCGAACTCACCGGCCTCGAGCACCCAGTCGCCGCACGGTCTCGGACCAGAACGACAGGTCCCGCGCGTCGAGGTCGAACGTCGCCGTGGCGGACTCCCCCGGCGCCAGCTCGAGCCGCACGAACCCGCGCAGCTCGCGCGACCGGTCGCGCGACCGACGACTCGACGTCGGCGACGTAGAGCTGCGCCACCTCGGCACCCGGCCGGTCGCCGGTGTTGGTGACGGTGCAGCCGACCCGCAGCGCGCAGGTCGCCGTCGGCGTGGCTGCCCGCGACGGTCGACCTCGAGGTCGTCGTAGCCGAACGACGTGTAGGACAGCCCGTGGCCGAACGGGTAGGAGACCTGCTGCCCGAGCCGGTCGTGGGCGCGGTAGCCGACGAAGACGCCCTCGCCGTAGCGCACGTGCCCCGAGTCGCCCGGGAAGTCGAGGTACGACGAGCTGTCCTCCAGCCGCAGCGGGATCGTCTCGGCGAGCCGGCCCGACGGGTTCGCGACGCCGAGCAGCAGGTCGGCGACCGCGCCGCCGGCGGCCTGGCCCGAGAGCCAGCACTCGAGCAGCGCGGCGGCGTGCCGGTCCCACGGTCGAGGTCACCACGGCCGAGCCGTTGGTCAGCACCACCACGACGCGGTCGTTGACCGCCGCGACCTGCTCGAGCAGCGCGACCTGGTCGGCGGGCAGGTCCATGTCGGTGCGGTCGAAGCCCTCGGACTCGGCGCTGTCGGGCAGCCCGAGGAAGAGCACGACGGCGTCGGCGTCCCGGGCGTGCGCGACCGCCTCGTCACCGCCCGCCGGCGAACGTCACCTCCACCCCGTCGGGCACGCCGGCCCGCAGCTCGTCGAGCGGGACGTCGACGCGGGTCGGGTTCACCTTGGAGCTGCCGGCGCCCTGGAAGCGCGGGGTGCGCGCGAGCTCGCCGACCACGGCGAGCCGCTGGCCGGTCGCGCAGGTCGAGCGGGCAGCAGGCCGTCGTTCTTGAGCAGCACCGCGCTCTCGCGCGCGGCCCGCGCGGGCCAGGTCGTGGTGCGCGTCGAGGTCGGGCGTCGCGGCCGGGTCGGCCTCCGCGAGCGCGTCGTCGACGAGCGACAGCACCCGGCGCGACGGTCTCGTCGAGGGCGGCCTCGTCGAGCGTCCCGGCCCGCACCGCCTCGACGACCGCGCGGTCGCTGTGGCCCGAGCTGCGGCGGCATCTCGAGGTCGAGCCCGGCGGCGACCGCGGCGGCCCGGTCGTGCACCGCGCCCCAGTCGGAGACGACCAGGCCCTCGAAGCCCCACTCCTCGCGCAGCACCTCGGTCAGCAGCCAGTGGTGCTCGGAGGCGTAGACGCCGTTGACCTTGTTGTAGGAGCACATCACCGTCCACGGCTGCGCCAGCGTGACGACCCGCTCGAAGGCCGGCAGGTAGATCTCGCGCAGCGTCCGCTCGTCGACGTCGGCGCTGACCCGGGCCCGGTCGGTCTCCTGGTTGTTGGCGGCGAAGTGCTTCAGCGAGGTGCCGACGCCCTGGGTCTGCACGCCGACCACGAACGCCGTGCCCAGCTCGCCGGAGAGCCGCGGGTCCTCGGAGAAGTACTCGAAGTTGCGGCCGCACAGCGGCGAGCGCTTGATGTTGACGCCCGGGCCCAGGAGCACCGCGACGCCCTCGGCCTGGGCCTCGCGGCCGAGCGCCTCGCCGACCTCGCGCACCAGGTCGACGTCCCACGAGGAGGCGAGCGCCGACGCGGTCGGGAAGCAGGTCGCCGGGACGCTCTCCCCCAGGCGCGCCGGACCCCTCGCGCTCCTTGCGCAGCCCGTGCGGGCCGTCGGTGACCATCACCGCCGGGATCCCCAGCCGCTCCACCGGCGCGGTGTGCCAGAAGTCCGAGCCGATGCTCAGCGCGGCCTTCTCCTCGAGGGTCAGCTGGTCCAGCAGCTCAGGGATGTCCAGCTCACTCATGCGCCCGACCCTAGTCTCCGCGCGACCTCACCCCTGGGGGTGATCGTCGTGACCGCACTGGATCGCTGTGCTTGTGGCGCTCGCTCCGCTCGCGCGTGTCCGGCGCGCCCGAAGACGGTGTCTGCGGCACCCCTCGGGCCACGCTCCCCCGCTTCGCTCCCCCACGCGTCCCGAGCGGCACCGCAGACACCGCCGCGCGCCGGACGCTTGGGCTGAATGTCGAACTGCACGCCGAGCCCCCGTGCGACAGGGTCTCGACAGGCTCGACCGGCCGTGGTCGGGGTGCTACTCGTCCCGCTGGCCCCAGGGGGAGCCGTACTCGGTGAGCAGGTCGAGGAACGGCACGGCGTCGAAGGCCTCCGGGCCGAGGACGCCGGTGCCGGACCAGGTGCCGTTCGCGAGCAGCTCGAGGGCGACGACCGGGTTGACCGCGGTCTGCCAGACCACGCACTGGGAGCCGTACTCGCGCATCGACCACTCGTTGTCGACCACGTGGTAGAGGTACGTCGCGCGCGGCTGGCCGTCCTTGCCGGTGCCGGTCACCCAGAGCCCGGCGCAGGTCTTGCCGCGCATCCGGTCGCCGAGCGTCGCCGGGTCGGGCAGGCAGGCGGCGACGACGTCGCGCGGGACGACCTCGACGCCGCCGACCCGCACCTTGTCGGTGCGGTCGAGCCCGAGCTTGTGCAGCGTCTTGAGCACGTCGATGAACTCCTCGCCGAGGCCGTACTTGAACGTGACCCGCTTCGCGCTCGACCCAGCGCGGCATCAGCAGCACCTCCTCGTGCTCGACGTTCACGCACTCGACCGGCCCGATGCCCTCGGGGAAGTCGAAGACCTCCGGCTCGCTGAACGGCTCGGTGGTGAACCAGCCGCGGTCCTTCTCCCAGACCACCGGCGGGTTGAGGCACTCCTCGATCGTCGTCCAGATCGAGAACGACGGCGCGAAGTCGTAGCCGTCGACGGTCGAGGTTGGCGCCGTCGCGGACGCCGAGCTCGTCGATCTCGCTGAACAGGTGGTCGGCGGCGTACCGCGCGAACACGTCGGACAGCCCCGGCTCGACGCCGATGCCGACCAGCGCGAGCCGACCCGGCCGCCTCCCACTCGTCGGCCTGCGCGAACTGCTCGTCGCCGAGCTTCACGCCGGTCTCGGCGTACGGCGCTCGGGGTGCGGCTGCGACAGCGACATCGCCATGTCGAGGTAGTCGGCGCCGGCCGGCGAACGCACCGTCGAAGATCGGCATCACGAACCGCGGGTCGACGGCGTTCATCACGTGCGTGATCGCCGTGCTCGCGGACCAGCGCCGCGACCGAGCGTCGGCCGACGACGCGTCGACCTGCGCGGCGACGAACCGCGGTCGTCGACCGCCGCGGCCGCGCTCGGCGCGCGGCCAGGTCGTAGTCGGCGACGACGACGTGCTCGAAGAAGTCGCGGCGGGCGGCGATGCGCGGCGAAGGCGGCGCCGACGCCGCCGGCGCCGACCAGGAGGATCCGCATCGGTCAGCTCGCCGATGTAGGACATCACGTGCTTGATGCGCGTGTAGTCCTCGAGGCCGTACATCGACAGGTCCTTGCCGTAGCCGCGAGTGCTTGAAGCCGCCGTGCGGCATCTCGGCGACGATCGGGATGTGGGTGTTGATCCACACGCAGCCGAAGTCGAGCCCCTTGGCCATCCGCATCGCGCGGCCGTGGTCCTTGGTCCACACCGAGGACGCGAGGCCGTACTTCACGCCGTTGGCCCAGCGCAGCGCCTCGCTGCTCGTCGCTGAACTGCTGCACGGTGATGACCGGGCCGAAGATCTCGTCCTGGATCACCTCGTCGTCCTGCTGCAGGCCGGACGACCACGGTCGGGCTCGTAGAAGTAGCCGCGGTCGCCCTGCCGGTGCCCGCCGATGTCGAGCTCGGCGTGGTCGGGCAGCCGGTCGACCATGCCGCTGACCCGGTCGAGCTGGTTCTGCGTTGTTGAGCGCGCCGTAGAGCACGTCCTCGTCGTCGGGCAGGCCGGTCTTCGTGCCCCGGGCCTGCTCGGTCAGCGCGGCGACGAAGTCCTCGTGCACGCCCGGGCCGGCGAGCACCCGGGTGGCCGCGGTGCAGTCCTGGCCGGCGTTGAAGTAGCCGGCCTCCGCGATGCCGGCGGCGGCCTTCTCGACGTCGGCGTCGTCGAAGACGATCACCGGCGCCTTGCCGCCGAGCTCGAGGTGCGCCCGCTTGAGGTCTGCTGGCCGCGGACCCGGCGACCTCCATGCCGGCGCGCACCGAGCCGGTGATCGACACCAGCTGCGGGACCGGGTGCTCGACGACGGCGCGGCCGGTGTCGCGGTCGCCGCAGACGACGTTGAACACGCCGGGCGGCAGGAACTCCTGGCACATCTCGGCGAACAGCGTCGTCGAGGCCGGCGTGGTGTCCGACGGCTTCAGCACGATGCGTGTTGCCGGCGGCCAGCGCCGGGGCGATCTTCCAGACCATCATCATCAGCGGGTAGTTCCACGGCGTCACCTGGCCGACCACGCCGATCGGCTCGCGGCGGATGTAGGACGTGTGGTCCTTCATGTACTCGCCGGCCGACCGGCCCTCGAGGACCCGGGCGGCGCCGGCGAAGAACCGGATCTGGTCCAGCGCCATCGGCATCTCCTCGCTCATCGGTGAGCGCGAGCGGCTTGCCGGTGTTCTCCGACTCGACCTCGACGAACTCGTCGGCCCGGGCCTCGAGCGCGTCGGCGATCTTCAGCAGCGCCTTCTGCCGCTCCGCGGGCGTGGTGTCGCCCCAGGTCTCGAACGCCTTGTCCGGCCGCCTGCATGGCGCGGTCGACGTCCTCGGCCTTCGACGCCGGCGCCGCGGCGTACACCTCGCCGGTGGCCGGGTTGACCAGGTCGTACGTCGCGCCGTCGGCGGCGTCCACGGACTCGCCGTTGACGATGTTGCGGAATCTCAGGTCAGCCATCGAGGGTCACTCCTGCGTCGCGGTGATCGGTGGGCCGAGCCTACTCACGTCGCAACGAATTCGACACGTCTGATCGGTGAAAACGGACGAAACCGTTCCACACGACCTCCACCGGTGCGGTTTTCAGTAACCGACGGGGCGCCGAGCGACGTACAACCAGTCGTCGAACAGGCTCGCGAGGGGCTGCCCGGACACTCGCTCGGCCAGCGTCGTGAAGTCGGTCGTGCTCACGGTGCCCTCGCGCTGCTCGGCCGCCCAGCGCCGCAGCAGGGCGAGGAAGTCGCGGCTGCCGATCCGCTCCCGCAGCGCCTGGAGCGTCATCCCGCCGCGCACGTAGACCGGGTCGCCGAACAGATCGGCGGGGTCGCTGAACCGGGCGGGGGCCGGGGACCACAGGTCGTCGCCGGCCGGGTGCGCCTCGTAGCGGCGCCGGAACGCCTCGGCGGTGCTGGGTCCGCCGTGGTTCGCGGCCCAGAGGTCCTCGGCGTAGGTCGCGAAGCCCTCGTTGAGCCAGATGTCCTGCCAGTCGCGCGGGGTGACCGAGTCGCCGTACCACTGGTGCGCGAGCTCGTGGACGATCGTGGCGGTGTCCGGGAGCCCGTCGAACGTGGGCCGGTTCTGCGTCTCCAGGGCGAAGCCGACCCCGAGGTGCTGGACCACGATCCCGGTGCTGGTGAACGGGTAGGCGCCCGAACCGGCGCTCGTGGAACCGCACCACCCGCGGGCACGAGCCGGCGCGCCTGCTGGAGCGAGCCGTACCGCGGGGCGACGAAGCTCCAGACCGGAAGCGCGCGACCGGTCGTGGTGCGCATCGTCGAGTGGTACACGTGGTAGCGCCCGATCGAGATCATCGTCAGGTACGTCGCCTGCTGCCGGCGCTGCACCCAGTGCCACGTGGTGCGGGTGTCGTGGCGACGACGGCCGGCGAGGTCGCCGTTGCCCGCGACCGCGAAGTGCGACGGTGCGTCGACGCGCACGCCGTAGGTGGCCTTGTCGCGCGGGGTGTTGTTGCTCGGGAACCACGTCTGCGACCCGAGCGGCTCGCTCACGACCGTGGCGCCGCCGTCGCCGGTCGGGATCCAGCCGTCCTGCGAGCCGTCCGGGTCGATGTGCGTGACCGGCTTGCCGGAGTACCGCACCCGGGTGGTGAAGAGCCCTCGGACCGTCCGGTACGGCGTGACCACGAGCTTGTCGTCGTGACGGCGGAACGAGGCCGCGCGACCGTCGACGACGACCCGGTGGACGTGCAGCCCCTCGAGGTCGAGCGAGAACGACGAGAGCGGCTTCGTCGCGCGGGCCGTGATCGCCGTGGTGGCCGCGATGCGCCCCGTCGCCCGTGCGTAGCGCAGCGAGATCCCGTAGTGGCGCACGTCGTAGCCGGTGTTGCCGATCGTCGGGAACAGGCTGTCGCCGGCGGACTCGCCACCCGGTGTGCCGTCGGCCGCGGCGGCAGGAGCCGACGCACCGGCCGGCACCAGCCCGAGGGCCACCGCCGCCACGACGCCGACCGCGAGAGAGGTGCTGCGACGCGAGATCATGGGTGCCACCTTCCCGGGAGCCTCCCCCGACGCTAGCCCCAGACGCGGCGCCCGTCGACGTACGTCGCGACCACCCTCGTCTCACCGATGGCCGCCGGGTCGCCCGCGAACGGGTCCCGGTCGAGCACCGCCAGGTCGGCCAGCAGGCCCGGGCGCCAGCACGCCGGTGTCGTCGAGGTGGTTCACGTGGGCCGAGCCGCTGGTGTAGGCGGCGAACGCCTGCACCGGGGTCAGCGCCTCCGCCGGCAGCAGCGGGTCGCCGGGCTCGTCGGGGTCGACGCGGTTGACGGCGACGTGGATCGCGGCGATCGGGTCGGGAGTGCTGACCGGCCAGTCGCTGCCGGCCGCGAGCCGCGCCCCGGCGGCGGCGAGCGAGGCGAACGGGTACTGCCAGCCGGCCAGCTCCGCGTCGAGGAACGGCAGCGTCATCTCGGTCATCGCGTCGTCGTGGACCGCCCACAGCGCCTGTAGGTTCGCGGTCACGTCCAGCTCGGCGAACCGCGGCCGGTCGGTGGGCGCGACCACCTGCAGGTGCGCGACGTGGTGCCGCCCGCGCGGAGCGGCCGTTGGCGCCGCGGGCGGCCTCGAACGCGTCCAGCGCCTCGGCGACCGCCCGGTCCCCGATGGCGTGCACGTGCACCTGGAAGCCTTCCGCGTCCAGCCGGGTGACCGCCTCGCGCAGCAGCGCGGGGTCGACGAACGACAGGCCGGTGTTGCGGGTCGGGACGCCGTGAGCGTCGAGGTAGGGCCGCGACGTCGCGGCGGTGTAGTTCTCCACGACACCGTCCTGCATGACCTTGACCGTGCCGGCCGAGAGCCGGCCGCGGGTGAACCGCGCCCGCCGCTCGAGCAGCTCCTCGACCTGCTCGAGGCCGCGGTCGCGCTCCCACCACAGCGCACCCCGCACCCGGGCGGTCAGCGCACCGGCCTCGACGGCCCGCAGGTACGCCGACGCCGGGTCGCCGTTGCCGGCGTACGTCCCGAGGATCGCGTCCTGCCAGGCGGTGACGCCCAGCGAGTGCAGGTAGGTCTGCGCGACCTGCAGGCCGACGTCGTGCTCGCCGTCGGTGGTGGCCGGGATCCGCCGCTGCACCAGGGCCATCGCGCCCTCGTGCAGGGTGCCGGTCGGGGCACCGGAGGCGTCGCGCTCGATGCCGGCCGTCGACCGGGTCGGGGGTGTCGCGGGTGATCCCCGCGAGCCGCAGCGCGAGGCTGTTCACCCAGGCGCCGTGGTGGTCGCGGTTGGGCAGGAACACCGGCCGGTCCGCGACCACCTCGTCGAGCGCGGCGCGCGGTCGGGCCGGTCGGGCCGAAGGCCGGCATCGCCCAGCCGCCGCCCAGCACCCACGGCCGGTCCGGGTTCGCCTCGGCGTAGGCGCGGACCACGGCGAGGTAGGCCGCCGGCGTCTCGGCCGCCGCGGTGAGGTCGCAGCGGGTCCGCTCGACGCCGCCCTGCACCGGGTGCACGTGGGCGTCCTGGAACCCCGGCAGCACCAGTCCCCCGGCCAGGTCGACCACCTCCGTGCCGGGCACGACGTACGCGTCGAGGTCGGCGTCGGGCGCCACCGCGAGCACCCGGTCACCGTCGACCGCCAGGCCGTGGCCCGGCAGCGGGGTGCGGCCGTCGAACAGGTGGCCGTTGCGGAAGACGAGAGTGGCGCGCATTCGACGTAGTCTGCCTTCGGAATCAGTCGCCGCGCCACCCGTGAACACCTGATTGCACGAAAACGATGCACTCAGAGCGACGGATCCGCTTGCATTGCCCCCGGAGGGACCGGCACGATGGGGGTACCCACCCAGGAGGAGACCCACTCATGACCGTAGACGCGTCCCTGCCGTTCGACGACGAGACCTACGCCGGCCTGCAGAAGTCCGCCCGCGAGCACCTGTGGATGCACTTCACCCGGATGTCGAGCTACGACCACGCGGACGTGCCGATCATCGTGAAGGGCGAGGGTGCCTACATCTACGACGCCAAGGGCCGCCGCTACCTCGACGCGCTGGCAGGGCTGTTCGTCAGCCAGCTGGGGCACGGCCGCACCGAGCTCGCCGACGCCGCCTCCAAGCAGGCCCGCGAGCTGGCGTTCATGCCGCTGTGGTCCTACGCGCACCCCAACGCCATCCAGCTCGCCGAGCGGGTCGCGAACTACGCCCCGGGCGACCTGAACCGGGTGTTCTTCACCAGCGGCGGCGGCGAGGCCGTCGAGACCGCGTGGAAGCTCGCCAAGAACTACTTCAAGCTCACCGGCAAGCCGATGAAGCACAAGGTCATCAGCCGGGCCATCGCCTACCACGGCACGACCCAGGGCGCGCTGTCGATCACCGGGCTGCCGCCGCTGAAGCAGCAGTTCGAGCCGCTGGTGCCCTCGACGTTCCGGGTGCCGAACACCAACTACTACCGCGCCCCCGAGGGCAGCGGCGCCGACGTCGAGGCGTTCGGCCGCTGGGCGGCTGACCAGATCGCGGTGGCCATCGAGAACGAGGGCCCGGACACCGTGGCCGCGGTCTTCCTGGAGCCGGTGCAGAACGCCGGCGGCTGCTTCCCGCCGCCGCCCGGCTACTTCCAGCGGGTCCGCGAGATCTGCGACGAGTACGACGTGCTGCTGGTCTCCGACGAGGTGATCTGCGCGTTCGGCCGGCTCGGCCACATGTTCGGCGCGGAGCGGTTCGGCTACCAGCCCGACATGATCACCTGCGCCAAGGGCATCACGTCCGGCTACGCACCGCTCGGCGCGATGATCGCCACCGACCGGCTGATGGAGCCGTTCCTGAAGGGCGCCGAGTCCTTCGCGCACGGCTACACGTTCGGCGGCCACCCGGTCTCGACCGCGGTCGCCAACGCGAACCTCGACATCTTCGAGAAGGAGGGCATCAACCGGCACGTGCTGGCGAACCAGGACGGGTTCCGCGCGACGCTCGAGAAGCTCTCGCGACCTGCCGATCGTCGGCGACGTCCGCGGCGAGGGGTACTTCTACGGCATCGAGCTCGTGAAGGACAAGGCCACCAAGGAGACCTTCAACGAGGTCGAGGCCGAGAAGCTGCTGCGCGGCTTCCTCTCCCGGGCGCTGTTCGAGGCCGGCCTCTACTGCCGCGCCGACGACCGCGGCGACCCGGTCATCCAGCTCGTCCCCGCCGCTGATCTGCGACCAGCAGCACTTCGACGAGATCGAGCAGGCGCTGCGCTCGGTGCTCGAGGAGGCCTGGACCAAGCTGTAGGGGCTCGCTCCGCTCGCCCGTGTCCGCCGCGCCTGAGGTCGCGTCTTCCCTCGTCGCAGCCTCGCTCCTTCGTCGCTCGCTGCTCCTCAGTCCAGACGCGACCGCGCGCCGGACCTGCCTGGGCACCTGAGCGCCTGAGAGGGGTCTCGACAGGCTCGACCACCCGAGGGCTCAGCTGCGCACCCTCGCGTACGTCGCGTCGTCGTTGATGTCCGACCGGCTGCGGTCGGGCAGCGCGGCGCACGCGGCGAGCGTGATCACGGCCGAGACCAGGATGTAGCCCGAGATCGCGTAGGGCGTGCCGAACTGGTGCAGCAGGAACGTCGCGACCAGCGGCGCGGGGCCGCCGGCGATGATCGAGGCCAGCTGGTAGCCCAGCCCGGAGCCGCCGTACCGCAGCGAGGTCGGGAAGCTCTCGGCGATCAGCGCCGCCTGCGGGCCGTAGTGCATCGCGTGCGGCACCAGCCCGAGGCAGATCGCGAGGAACGCCAGCCAGGCGACCCCGCTGTCGAGCAGGCCGAAGTAGACGAAGCCCCAGACCCCCATCACGGCGGCGGCCGGTCATGTAGATCCGCTTGCGGCCGATGGTGTCCGACAGGTGACCGAACGTCGGCACCAGCACCAGCTCGATGCCCGCCGCGATCAGCGTGCCGACGAGCACGAAGTTCTTGGAGTAGCCGTTGTCGTCGACCATGTACGCGAGCACGAAGGTCGTCACCACGTAGAACGGCATCTGCTCCGACATCCGCAGCAGCGCGGAGAGGGCGACCTCGCGCCAGTGGTGCACCAGCACCTGCGCGATCGGCGCCTTCTCCACCCGGTTCTCGGCGACCACCGCGGCGAACATCGGCGTCTCCAGGATCTGCAGCCGGACGAACAGGCCGATGGCCACCAGCACGATGCTGAGCAGGAACGGGATGCGCCAGGCGCCGTTGTTGAACGCCTCCTCGCCGGCGATCTGGTTGGTGATCGTGAAGACCAGCGTGCCGAGGAACAGGCCCGCGGCCACGCCCAGCTGCGGCCAGCTGCCCATCAGGCCCCGGCGCTTCTGGTCGCCCCACTCCATCGACAGCAGCACCGAGCCGCCCCACTCGCCGCCCACCGCGACGCCCTGCAGCACGCGCAGCAGCACCAGCAGGGTCGGTGCCAGGATCCCGATGGTGTCCGCCCCCGGCAGCACGCCGATGAGCGTCGAGGAGATCCCCATCAGCAGCAGCGTCACGATCAGGGTGGCCTTGCGGCCGATCCGGTCGCCCCAGTGACCGAAGACCGCGGCACCGATCGGCCGCGCCAGGAAGCCGACGAACAGGATCGCGAACGACTCGAGCTGACCGGCGTAGTCGGACGAGGCGGGGAAGAAGACCTCGGGGAAGACCAGCGCGGCGGCGGTGCCGTAGAGGAAGTAGTCGTACCACTCGATCGTGGTGCCGATGATGCTGGCCACCGCGGCCTTGCGCACCTGCCGCCGGTGCTCCTCGGTGCCCTCGGCCTGCGTGGTCTTGCGTACCTCGTCCGGGTTGAGCGTCATGACCGACCTGCCTTCTCCGGTGCCTGGGGGTTGCACCGGCCGTCGGGTCGTCTACCCGCTCGGAGTGACGCCAATCACAGCTCCATCGAGACGGTCTGGTCCGCAGTGCCGGCGGCACCGACGACGGCACGGTGAGCCACCGCTTCGGGCCGGTTTGACCGGCGTTGCGCGGTCTGGCATCTTGACCGGTAATGAAGACCGCTTCTCCCCCGGCCGTCCGCCGCCCCTGGACGGCGGCCGTCGTCGCCGTGACCGCCGTCGGCCCGCTGGCCACTGACACCTACATCGCGTCCATGCCCGACGTGCAGCGGTCGTTGGCCACCTCCCCGACCACGGCCCAGCTGACGATGACGCTGTTCATCGCGGGCATGGCCGTCGGCCAGCTGCTCGCCGGCCCGGTCAGCGACGGTGTCGGCCGACGTCGGATGGTGCTGACCAGCTCGGTGGCGTTCACGCTGCTCTCGCTGCTCTGCGCGGTCGCCGGGTCCGGCTGGCTGCTCGTGCTGGAGCGCGGGCTGCAGGGGCTGGTCGCGGGCGTCGGCGTCTCGGTCGGGCGGGCGGTGGTCAGCGACCGGCTCTCCGGCGACGACGCCGCCGCCGCGTTCGGGACGCTGGCCGCGTTCGGGCTGGTCGGGCCGGTGGTGGCGCCGGTGCTGGGCGGGGTGCTGCTCACCGTCGGCGACTGGCGCACCATCTTCGTCTTCCTGGCCGTCGTCGGTGTCGTGATGACGACGCTCGGGGTCCTCGGCCTGCCGGAGACCTTGCCGCCCGAGCGGCGGCAGTCCACCCGGCTGCGGGAGGTCGGCGGCCGGATGCGTGACCTGCTCACCGACCGGGCGTTCGTCGCACCGGTCGTGGTGCAGTGCCTGATGGTCGCCGGCTTCTTCGTCTACATCGGCGGGTCGTCGTTCGTGCTGCAGACCCAGCTGGGCATCAGCGCGCACCGCTACACCCTGGTGTTCGCCTCCAACGCGGTCGTGATGATCCTCGCCAGCATCGCCTTCCGGCTGCTGGTGCGTCGGACGGGCCCGGCGCGGCTGCGCGTCGCCGGCATGGTGCTGGCGATCGTGCCGGCCGGCGTGCTGCTGGTGGCGTGCCTGCTCGCCCCGGGACACCGGCCGGCCCTGCCCGTCGTGTGGCTGCCGCTGGCCGGCATGCTCGGCGGCATGGGCCTGTTCCTGCCGGCCAGCACCGCGATCGCGCAGCAGGCCGGCCGTCGCTCCGCAGGGACGGCCTCCGCGCTGTCGGGCGGGCTGCCGTTCTTCGTCGGCGCCCTGACCACCCCGACGACCGGGCTGCTCGGCAGCCAGACCGTGCTCACGATGGCGGGCTGCACGGCGGGCTTCTTCACCCTCGCGGCGGTGGCGGCGTGGCGGCTGCGGACCGACGCGCGGGTCCCGGAGCGCGAGGGTGAGCTCGCCCGGGTCGGCTAGCTCAGGAGTCGAAGCCGAGCCCGGCCCGGTCGAGGCCGCGGAGCCAGAGGTTGCGGTGGCCGCCGTGCGCGTCGGCCCGCGCCATCGACCGGCGGGTCAGCTGCACGCCGGTCCACCGCAGCGGCTCGGGCGGGAACGGCACCGGCTTCTCGCGCACCATCGTCAGCCGGGTGCGCTCCGTCGGCTCGCCGGCGAGCAGGTCCAGCGCGACGTCGGCGCCGAAGCGGGTCGCGGCGACGCCGAGGCCGGTGTAGCCGAGCGCGTAGGCGACCCGGCCGGCGTACGCCGTGCCGAAGAACGCGGTGAACCGGGTGCAGGTGTCGATCACGCCGGCCCACCGGTGCGTGAACCGCAGCCCCGCCAGCTGCGGGAACGTCGCGAGGAAGTGCTCCGCCAGCAGCCGGTGGGTGCCGCCCTGCTGCTCCAGCGCGGGGTCGATCCGGCTGCCGTAGTGGTAGACCGCGTCGTAGCCGCCCCACAGGATCCGGTCGTCACGCGTCAGCCGGTAGTAGTGGAACATGTTGGAGGCGTCGCCGACGCCCTGCCGGTGCGCCCACCCGATCGCCGCCTTCTGGCTCGCCGACAGCGGCTCGGTCATCAGCACGTAGTCGTAGACCGGCACCGTCATCAGCCGGAGCCGGCGCAGCAGCGACGGGAAGGCGTTCGTGCCGAGCACCACCTGACGGCCGCGTACCTCGCCCTCCGGCGTGCGCACGTGGACGGCGCCGCCGTGGTCGTCGAGCGCGGTGGCCGGGGTGCCCTCGTAGACCCGGACGCCGGCGTCGAGCACCGCCCGCCGCAGCCCCCAGGCCAGCCGGGCGGGCTCCACGAGAGCGGTCGCGTCCGGCTCCCAGAGCCCGGCGACGTACGTCGGGCTGTCGACCTCCGCGCGGACCTGCTCCCCGTCCAGCAGCCGTACGTCGTGCCCGGCGCCCCCCAGCGCTGCCGCCAGCTCGGCGAGCTCCTCGGCCTCGTGCGGGGCGGACGCGACGGTGAGCTCGCCGGTGCTCCTCCCAGCCGCAGTCGATGCCGAGCCGCGCGACGGTCTCGACGATGCCGCGCAGGTTCTCGGCGCCGAGCCGGTCCAGCGTCGACAGCTCGTCGGGCCAGCGCTGCGCGCCGTTGCCGAACCCGTGGGTCAGGCTCGCCGACGCGAAGCCGCCGTTGCGGCCGCTGGCCTGGTCGCCGCAGTGGCCGGCCTCGAGCAGCACCACGTCGACCGACGGGTCGCGCTCCTTGGCCCGCAGCGCGGCCCAGAGCCCGGTGTAGCCACCGCCGACCACCACGAGGTCGGCGGCCTCGGGGCCGCGCAGCGACGCCAGCGCCTCGGGACGGGCGGGGTCCTCGAGCCAGAACACCGAGGGCGACGCGTCGGCCAGCGCCTGCGCGGCCTCCACGTCAGACCGGGCGACGACGCTGGAAGACGCTGCCCCCGAGCACCAGCAGCAGCGCGATCATGAACATCACCGTGCCGACCACGTTCACCTGCTGCGGGATGCCGCGCTGCGCGGCCCCCCACACGAACATCGGGAAGGTGATCGTGTTGCCGTGGTTGAAGTTCGTGACGATGAAGTCGTCGAACGACAGCGAGAAGCTCAGCAGCGCGGCCGCGAGGATGCCGGGGAACACCAGCGGGAACGTGATCCGCCAGAACGTCTGCCACTCGTTGGCGTAGAGGTCCATGGCCGCCTGCTCCATGGACGAGTCGAGTCCGGCCAGCCGGGCCTTCACGGTGACCACCACGAACGACAGGCAGAACATGATGTGCGCGACCAGGATCGACCAGAAGCCGAGGCTGCCGGACAGCCCGGCGGTGGTGAACAGCGCCAGCAGTGAGGAGCCCATCACCACCTCGGGGGTGGCCATCGGCAGGAAGATCAGCAGGCTGGTGGCGGCCCGGCCGCGGAACCGGTGCCGGACCAGCGCGAACGCGACCAGGGTGCCGAGCAGCGTCGCACCGAGGGTCGCCAGGAACCCGATCTGCAGGCTCTTGACCACCGAGGCGCACATCCCGCTGGGCTGGCAGGGGTCGGTCCAGTTGTTCAGCGTGAACCCGTCGAACGAGTAGGAGAGCTTGCTGGCGGGGTCGTTGAAGGACATCAGCACGACGTAGAAGATCGGCAGGAACATGTAGAGCAGCACCAGGAGCGCCACCGCCATCACGAAGTGGTCGGACACCCAGCGCCCGAGCCGGGTCAGCGGGCTCGCCGCCCGCACCGTGGCCGTGCTCGTAGCCGTGGTCACAGCAGCTCCTCCGTCCCCGCGCGGCGGACGTAGACGATCACCATCGCCACGATCACCAGCATCAGCACCACCGAGCAGCTGGCGGCCGCCGGGTAGTCGAGCTGCACCAGGAACAGGTTGTCGATGACGTTGCCGATCATGTACTGCTTCGGCGTGCCCAGCAGCTCGGCGTTGATGTAGTCACCGGCTGCCGGGATGAACGTCAGCAGGGTGCCGGCGACCAGGCCGGGCATCGAGAGCGGCAGCGTCACCTTGCGGAACGAGGTGAACCCGTTGGAGTAGAGGTCCTTGGCCGCCTCGATCAGCCGCAGGTCGATCTTCTCCAGGCTGGCGTAGAGCGGCAGCACCATGAACGGCAGGAAGTTGTAGGTCAGGCCGGTCACGACCGCGAACGAGGTGGCCAGCAGGCGACCGTCGGGGCCGAGGATGTGCAGCGCCTGCAGCGTGTTCACGACGAAGCCGTTGTCGGACAGGATCGACTTCCACGCCAGGGTGCGCACCAGGAAGCTGGTGAAGAACGGCGCGATGACCGCGACCAGCATGGCGTTGCGCCAGCGGCCGGCCCGGAAGGCGATCGCGTAGGACAGCGGGTAGGCCAGCAGCACGGACAGCCCGGTGGCGATGCCGGCGTACACCAGCGACCGGAGGAACGGCCCGGCGAAGTCGCTGAGCGCGTTGAGGTAGTTGGAGAACGACCACGTCATCGCGTAGCCGGCCTCGAGCGACCCGTTGGGGTCGTAGAGCGAGGTGGCCATCAGCTGGATGGTCGGCACCACGAAGAAGACGACCAGCCACAGCAGGCCGGGGAGCAGCAGCAGGTAGCCGGTCGTGGACCGCCGACGGGCCGGCTCGGGAGCCGGGTTGGCGTCCGGCTCGCCGACGGCACCGCCGGCGGCGGCCTGCGCCACGCTCATGCGCGGGCGCCGGCGGACTCGCCGGCGAGCGCGGCGTACGACTCGTCGCCGGCGTGGGCGTCCTGGTCGGCGTCGAGCAGGAACGTGTGTGCGGCGGACCAGTGCAGGTCGACCCGGTCGCCAGTCCGGAAGCTGTCCCGGGCGCCGCTGTTCTGCTCGAAGACGGTCAGCTCCTGGCCCCAGGGCAGCCGCACGAGGTACTGCGTGCTGACGCCGATGAAGCTCACGTCGCTGACCGTGCCGCCGCCCAGCTGGTTCTCGCCGGCACCGCCGTCGTCCCCGGCCCGGGCCAGCAGCACCTTCTCGGGCCGCACGCCCACCCACACGGTGCCCTCGGTGCGCCGGGCGCGTGAGCCGGGGGCGCGCAGCGTGTTGCCGTGCGCGTCGACCACCAGGTCGTCGCCCTCGCGGCCGACCACCTCGGCGGTGACCAGGTTGGACTGGCCGAGGAAGTTAGAGACGAAGGTGGTCGCGGGCGAGTCGTAGAGCTCGGTCGGCGCCCCTTGCTGCTCGATGACGCCCTGGTTCATGACCGCGATGGTGTCGGCCATCGTCATGGCCTCCTCCTGGTCGTGGGTGACGTGCACGAACGTGATGCCGACCTCGGTCTGGATCCGCTTGAGCTCGATCTGCATCTGCCGGCGCAGCTTGAGGTCGAGGGCGCCGAGGGGCTCGTCGAGCAGCAGCACCTGGGGTCGGTTGATCAGCGCCCGCGCGAGGGCGACGCGCTGCTGCTGGCCGCCGGAGAGCTGGCCGGGACGGCGCTTGCCGTAAGACCCGAGCTCGACGAGCTCGAGCATCTCCTGCACCTGCGGCTTGACGTTCTTGACGCCGCGGCGACGCAGCCCGAACGCGACGTTCTCCTCGATGTCGAGGTGCGGGAACAGCGCGTAGTTCTGGAACACGGTGTTCACCGGGCGCTTGTAGGGCTTGAGCCGGCTGATGTCCTGACCCGCGATGGTGATCGTGCCGCTGGTGGGCTCCTCGAGGCCGGCCACCATCCGCAGCGTCGTCGTCTTGCCGCACCCCGAGGGTCCGAGCAGCGCGAAGAACCGGCCCTGCTCGACCACCAGGTCGAGCTCGTCGACGGCCGTGAACGCGCCGAAGCGCTTCGTCACCGACGTCAGCGTCAGGTCGGCGCCCGCGTCGCTGCGTGGGGAGGTCTCGGGGGCGGCACCGCTCTGGTCGGTCACGGGGATCAGGCTCCGATCACCGTGGCGAACTGCTTCTGGTAGCGCTGCTCGGTCTTCTCGTCCAGGCCCATGAAGTCCTTGGCCTTGGCCAGGGTCTCCGTGGACGGGAAGATCAGCTCGTTGTCGACGAGGGTGTTGTCGATCTTCTCCATCGCCTGCTTGGCGCCCTCGACGGGGCAGATGTAGTTCACCCACGCGGCCAGCGTCGCGGCGACCTCGGGCTCGTAGTAGTAGTTCATCAGCTTCTCGGCGTTCGCCTTGTGGTCCGCCTTGTTCGGCACCAGCATGTTGTCGCTCCAGAGCGCCAGGCCCTCCTCCGGCGCCACGAACTTGATGTCCGGGTTGTCGAACTGCAGCTGGATGATGTCGCCGGACCAGGCCTCGCAGGCCACGATGTTCCCCTTGGCCAGGTCCTGGGCGTACTCGTTGCCGGTGAACGAGCGGATCTGGCCGGCGTCGGTGGCCTTCTTCAGCCGCTCGATCGCCTTGTCGAACTCCGCGTTGGTGAACTTCTCGGGGTCGGCACCCTCGAGCAGCAGCATGAACAGCATCGTGTCGTGCATCTCCGAGAGCAGGGTGACCTTGCCCTTCAGGTCGGAGCGGGTGAGCAGCTCGTCGAAGCTGCGCACCTCCTTGGTGAGCTTGGCGTTGTAGGCGATGCCGGTCAGGCCGCTCTGCCACGGCACCGAGTAGTCGCGGTTCTTGTCCCAGCTGGGCGACTTGAGGGTGCTGACGAGGTTCGCGCCGACGTTCGGGATCTTCGACTTGTCCAGCTTCTGGAGCCAGCCGAGGTCGACCATCCGGGCGGCCATCCAGTCGGTCAGCGTCATGATGTCGCGGCCGGTCGACTTGCAGTCCGCGAGCTGGTTGCGCACGATCCCGAAGAACTCGGAGTTGTCGTTGACGTCGGTGACGTAGTCGACCTTGATGCCGGTCTGCTTCTCGAAGTCGGCCAGCGTGGGGTACGTCGTGACCTTCTTGCCACCCCGCTTGACCTTCTTCTCGTCGAGGTAGAGCGGCCAGTTGGAGAAGTGCAACGTCTTCTGGCTGGCGGAGAGGTCCTTGCTGACGCACGAGCTCGCGGTCTGCTTCGCGGCCGGGGTGCCGCAGGCGGACAGCAGGGCCGTGGCGCCGACCCCGAGCCCGGCCAGGCCGGCGCCGCGCATGAAGCCACGACGGCTCACGGGGGACCGGTCGATGAGCTGTCGGATCTCGTCGGGTATCGGCGTCGATCTCGTCATCTCGACCGTGTCCTCTCGTTGGTCAGGGGCCCAGGGAGTCAGTGGATCCTGTCAGACCATCCCCCCAGGAACAAGGGATTCAGTGGAAAGGAAACATGCTCGCAACGAAATCCCTCGTCCCAAAGGCCCCCAAACCTTTGACGGCCACGCCTCGCCGGTGCGAGCATTCGCCGGTGACTCTTTCGGCGGGTGGCCGCCCCGCACGCAACGGCCTGCCCGCCGGTCGCTCCGGCGTCGTGCTCGACGACGTGGCCAAGGCGATCATCGAGCAGCTCCAGCAGGACGGTCGCCGGTCCTACGCCGCGATCGGCAAGGTCGTCGGGCTCTCCGAGGCCGCCGTGCGGCAGCGGGTGCAGCGGCTCGTCGACAGCGGGGTGATGCAGGTCGTCGCGGTGACCGACCCCCTCGAGCTCGGGTTCGCCCGGCAGGCGATGATCGGCATCCGGGCCAGCGGGCCGCTGGAGCCGCTCGCCGACGCGGTGGCGGCGCTCGACGAGGTCGACTACGTCGTGATCACCGCCGGCTCCTACGACCTGCTGGTCGAGGTGGTCTGCGAGAGCGACGAGGAGCTGCTCTCGGTGCTGTCCAGCAAGATCCGCGTCCTCGACAACGTCATCTCCACCGAGACGTTCATGTACCTCCAGCTGCGCAAGCAGACCTACTCGTGGGGCGTCCGCTGAGCTACACCTCGCTCTCGCTGTGGCACGAGACCGCCGACGACGACTGGCGGCCCCGGCCGGCGCTCGCCGGTGACGAGCAGGTCGACGTCGCCGTCGTCGGGGCCGGGCTGACCGGGCTGTGGACCGCCTACTACCTGCTGCGCGAGGACCCCACCCTGCGGGTCAGCGTGCTCGAGGCCGAGACCGCCGGCTTCGGGGCCTCGGGCCGCAACGGCGGCTGGTGCTCCGCGCTGTTCCCCGCGTCCCTGGACACCCTGGCCGCGCTGCCGGGCTCGTCGCGCTCGGCGGCGCTCGAGCAGCACCAGGCGATGCGCGCCACCGTCGACGAGGTGCTCGCGGTGGCCGCCGAGGAGGGCATCGACGCCCGGGCCCACAAGGGCGGCACCGTCGCGGTCGCCCGCAGCGTCTCGCAGTGGCGGCGCGCCCGCCAGGAGGTCGCGGCCGCCCGCGGCTGGGGGCGCGGCGAGGACGACCTGCGGCTGCTCGACGCCGCGCAGGCGCGGGAGCGGCTCGGCGCCACCCGGGTCGTCGGCGGCACCTTCACCCCGGACTGCGCCGCGATCCACCCCTCGCGGCTGGTGCGCGGGCTGGCCCGCGCGGTGGAGCGGCGCGGCGGGCGGATCCACGAGCAGACCCGGGTGCGCTCGGTCGAGGTGGGCCGGGCCGTCACCGACCACGGCACCGTCCGGGCCGACGTCGTGGTGCGCGCCACCGAGGGCTACACCCGCACCCTGGCGTCCATGCGGCGCGACGTGGTGCCCGTCTACTCCCTGGTCGTCGCCACCGAGCCGCTGGCCGACGCCGTCTGGGCGCAGATCGGGCTGCGGGACCGCGAGACGTTCACCGACCACCGCAACCTGATCGTCTACGGCCAGCGCACCGCCGACGGCCGGCTGGTGTTCGGCGGCCGCGGGGCGCCGTACCACTTCGGGTCGGCGGTGAAGCCCGGCTACGACCGCGAGGAGCGGGTGTTCGCGATGCTGCGCGCGACCCTCGTCGACCTGTTCCCGGTGCTGGCCACGGCCCGGTTCACGCACGCCTGGGGCGGCGCGCTGGGCGTGCCGCGCGACTGGGTCGCCTCCGTGGGGCTGGACCGGGCGACCGGGCTGGGCTGGGCTGGCGGCTACGTCGGCGACGGCGTCGGTACGACGAACCTGGCCGGCCGGACGCTGCGGGACCTGGTGCTCGAACGGGACACCGGGCTGACCCGGCTGCCGTGGGTCGGCCACCGCTCCCCCCGGTGGGAGCCGGAGCCACTGCGGTGGCTGGGCGTCAACGCCGGGCTGCGAGCGATGACGTTCGCGGACGCCGAGGAACGGCTCACGGGGCGACCCAGCCTGGTGGCGCGGGCGCTGTCACCGCTGCTCGGCGGCCACTGAACCGCCGCCCGTCCCGGCCCACCGCCGCGCGAAGGTAATAAATCCGGCATTCCGGCGCTGCGGCCGGACGGGGCTGCGTACCGTCGACCAGTACCAGAGCTCATGTTCCAACGCGTCCGGGGAGGGGAGCCATGGAACCGACCACGTCGCGCGCCCGGATGGCGACGACGTTCGTCGTCACGCTGCTCGTCGTGCTCGGCGAGTTCCTGCTCCTGACCTCGGTCTACCGCCTCGACGACGGCGCCGAGCGCGAGCAGTACGCGCACGCCCGGTTCACCGGCCTGCTCGACGTCTGGCGACCCGGCGACCCGGGCCGTCCGCTGGTCCGCTCGGTCGACGCGCTGGTCGCCACCGGTGCGGCCGGCACCGAGAGCCTCCAGCGGCTCACCCGCACCGTCGTCGCCACCGGCGACCCCACCACCTTCGAGCGGCTCCGGCAGGCCGACGCCCGGGTGGGCGTCACCATCCGGCAGGACCAGCGGGAGGCCGACCTGCGGGCCGCGCTGATCATCGCGACCCTTCTCGTGCTGGTGTCCATCGGCTGGTTCGTCTGGTTCCGCAAGCTGGTCCGCCGCCACCGTGCGCTGCAGCAGCGGGTCACCGAGCGGCAGGTGCTCGACGCGGGTGAGCGCCGGCTGCTCGCGCTGGTGCAGAACAGCGCCGACCTGGTGGTCGTCCTCGAGCCCGACTCCACCGCGTCCTTCGTCAGCCCCTCGGCCACGTCCGTCCTCGGCCACGCACCGGAGGACCTCATCGGCCGTCGCTTCGTCGACCTCCTGGTGCCCGGCGACGTACCCCTGTTCATCCGGATGTTCGCCGCCCAGTGGGAGAGCGACGAGCCCGTGATGCTCCGGGTCCGCCACGCCGACGGCCGCGACCTCGTCCTCGAGGGCACCCTCAACAACCTGATGGCCGAGCCGTCCGTCGGCGGCTGGGTGCTGACCGTCCGCGACGTCACGGACCGCCAGTCGCTGCAGGAGGAGCTCAGCTACCGCGCCTTCCACGACACCCTGACCGGGCTCGCGAACCGGCAGCTGTTCGGCGACCGGCTCGCGCACGCGCTGCGTCGCCGCGACGGCGTCACCGACCCGCTCGTGGTGATGTTCCTCGACCTCGACGACTTCAAGCACGTCAACGACAGCCTCGGACACGACGTGGGAGACCGGCTGCTCGTCGCGGTGGCCGAGCGGATCAGCTCCGCGATCCGGCAGGGCGACACGGCCGCGCGGCTCGGCGGCGACGAGTTCGGGGTGCTGCTGGAGGCCGCCGACCTCGCCACCGCCCGCGAGGTCGCCGACCGGCTGCTCGAGGAGCTCAGCCTCCCGGTGTCGGTCGACGGCACGTCGCACTCGGTCCGGGCGAGCATCGGCATGACCGAGGCGGTCCCCGGGATCCACGACCGGGAGGAGACGCTGCGCAACGCCGACGTCGCGATGTACTGGGCCAAGGACCGCGGCAAGGGAACGGTGGCGGTCTACGAGGCCGGGCTGCACGCCGAGGCGCTCGACCGGATGGCGCTGCGCGGCGAGCTGCAGCGGGCGATCCGCGAGGAGCAGCTGGTGCTGCACTACCAGCCGACCGTGGACCTCGACACGCAGCAGATCACCGGCTTCGAGGCGCTGGTGCGCTGGGAGCACCCGACGCGGGGGCTGCTGCCGCCCGTCGAGTTCATCCCGGTCGCGGAGCAGAGCGGGCTCATCGTGCCGCTCGGCAGCTGGGTGCTCCGCGAGGCCTGCCGGGCCGGGGCCGAGATGCAGAGCGAGCGGCACCAGCCCTCGGTGGCGGTCAACGTCGCCGCGCAGCAGCTGGCCCAGGAGGACTTCGTCGACGAGGTCGTCGAGGTGCTGCGCAGCACCGGGATGCCCGCCGAGCGGCTCGTGCTCGAGATCACCGAGAGCGCGCTGCTCGACGACATGGAGACCTGCGTGGCGGCGCTGGCCCGGCTGCGCGACCGCGGGGTCCGGGTGGCCATCGACGACTTCGGCACCGGCTACAGCTCGCTGTCCTACCTCGCGCAGCTGCCCGTCGACGTGCTCAAGGTCGACAAGTCCTTCATCGACCAGGTCTGCGGCAGCAACAGCGACACCTCGCTCATCGAGGCCATCATCGCGATGAGCCACAGCATGCGGCTGGCCACCGTCGCCGAGGGGGTCGAGCAGCCCGAGCAGGCCGCCTGGCTGCAGCTGGCCCGCTGCTCGATGGGCCAGGGCTACCTCTGGTCGCGACCGGTCGAGCTGGCCGCCGCGCGCGAGCTGCTGCACGGCTCCGCGCGGACCGCTCCCCCGCCCCCCGCTGCGACCGTCCCGGCCGAGGCGCCGCCGCTGGTGCGGCACGGCGAGGGCGACGACCGGCTGGTCACCTCCTGAGGCTCACTCGCGGGTGAGCGCCGGCCGCATCGAGTCCAGCACCGCGGTGTCCTCGATGGTCGAGGGGATCCGGGCGTCCTTGCCGTCGGCGATCTCGCGCATCGTCTTGCGCAGGATCTTGCCGCTGCGGGTCTTCGGCAGGCCGCCGACCACGGCCACCTCCCGGAACGCGGCCACCGCGCCGATCTCGTCGCGGACCTTGGCCACCAGCTCGCGCGCGATGTCGTCCGGGTCGCGGTCGACGCCCGCCTTCAGGACCACGAAGCCGCGCGGCACCTGCCCCTTCATCGGGTCGGCGACCCCGATGACCGCGCACTCGGCCACGTCGGGGTGCTCGGCGAGGACCGCCTCCATCGAGCCGGTGGACAGCCGGTGGCCGGCCACGTTGATGACGTCGTCGGTGCGGCCCATCACGAACAGGTAGCCGTCCTCGTCGACGTACCCGCCGTCCCCGGAGAGGTAGTAGCCGTCGAACGCCGAGAGGTACGACGAGACGAACCGCTCGTCGTCGCCCCACAGCGTGGTCAGCGTCCCGGGCGGCAGCGGCAGCCGCACGCAGATCGCGCCCTCCACGCCGGCGTCGACCGGTGTGCCCCGCTCGTCGAGGACCTCGACCTGGTAGCCCGGCACCGGCACCGTCGGCGAGCCCGGCTTGATCTCCATCGGGTCGAGGCCGCGGAGGTTCGCGGCGATCGGCCAGCCGGTCTCGGTCTGCCACCAGTGGTCGACCACCGGCACGCCGAGCCGCTCGGTCGCCCAGTGGTAGGTCTCCGGGTCCAGCCGCTCGCCGGCGAGGAACAGCGTGCGGAAGCCGCTGAGGTCGTGCTCGGCCAGCAGCGTGCCGTCGGGGTCCTCCTTCTTGATCGCGCGGATCGCGGTGGGTGCCGTGAACAGCGAGTCGACGCCGTGCTCCGCGATCACCCGCCAGAACGCGCCGGCGTCCGGCGTGCCGACGGGCTTGCCCTCGTAGAGCACCGTGGTCGCACCGTTGATCAGCGGCGCGTAGACGATGTAGGAGTGGCCGACCACCCACCCGACGTCGGAGGCGGTCCACCACACCTGGCCGGCGCGGACGTCGTAGATGTTGGGCAGCGACCACGCCATCGCGACCGCGTGCCCGCCGTTGTCGCGGACGATCCCCTTCGGCTTGCCGGTGGTGCCGGAGGTGTAGAGCACGTAGAGCGGGTCGGTGGCCTTGACCTCGACGCACTCGGCCGGGTCGTTGGTGCCCGCCTTGATCGGCGACGTCCCAGTCGACGTCGCGGGGCTCCTGCATCGCCGCCTCGACCTGCGGCCGCTGCTTGACGATCACCACGTCGGGCTGGTGCTCGGCGCGCTCCAGGGCGCGGTCGACGATCGGCTTGTACTCCACCACCCGGGTCGGCTCGATGCCGCACGACGCCGTCACCACGACCTTCGGGCGGGCGTCGTCGATGCGGACCGCGAGCTCGTTGGGGGCGAACCCGCCGAACACCACCGAGTGCACCGCCCCGAGGCGCGCGCAGGCCAGCATCGCGATCACCGCCTCCGGGATCATCGGCAGGTAGATCACCACCCGGTCACCCGCTCCCACTCCGCAGGCGCGCAGCGCACCGGCGAAGGCCGCCACCCGCTCCAGCAGCTCGGCGTAGCTGAACCGGGCCTGGGTGTCCGCGACGGCGCTGTCGTAGATCAGCGCGGTCCGGTCGCCGTGCCCGCGGACCACGTGGCGGTCGAGCGCGTTGAAGCAGGTGTTCAGCGTCGCGTCGGGGAACCAGCGGTAGAACGGCGCGTGCTCGGCGTCGAGGACCTGCTTCGGCTTCTTGATCCAGTCGACCAGCTCGGCCTGCTCCGCCCAGTAGCCCTCCGGGTCCTCGATGCTCCTGGCGTGTTCCGTGCGGTAGTCGCTCATGACCCCATCTTGGTCATAGGCGCCGCCCGCGGGCCACTGCCCGACCTGTCAGGTCGGGCAGGCCGCGGAAATCCGGTTGCGCCGGGGGGACGACGGGTCGACCCTGTGGAGCGACGGCCCGCCGTGGGTCCGTCGGTGAGGGAGAGGAGTCGTGACATGCGCACAGCCGTCCTCGGCGTGTCCTGTGACCGCCGCCCCTCTCACCTCTGGAGCACCCTCACCGATGTCCCCGCACGACCGCAGCTCCGCTGCCTCACCTGACTCCTCCCCCGCTTCCTGGCCCGACCCCCGGTTCGTCTTCGACTTCGAGGCGTACGACGACCCCGGCGACGGCCAGCGCTTCTCGACCTGGCTCGACGTCGAGCCGCTGTGCCGCGGGCCGGAGCCACGGCCCGACTGGGTCGTCACCAGCCAGGCCGCCGTCGACACCGAGCTCGGCATCCTCAAGACCGGCAAGGAAGCCGACGTCTTCCTGGTCGAGCGGGCCGTCCCCGACGACCCCGCGCAGGCCGTCGTGATGGCGGCCAAGCGCTACCGCGGCGAGGAGCACCGCAGCTTCCACCGCAGCAGCAGCCTACACCGAGGGCCGGCGCACCCGCCGGTCCCGCGACGCCCGCGCCGCTGGCCAAGAAGACCACCCACGGCCGGGCCGTCGCCGCGGGCCAGTGGGCGACCGCCGAGTGGGACGCCTTGGTCCGGTTCTGGCTCGCCGGGGTCCCGGTGCCCTACCCGGTGCAGATCGACGGCACCGAGATCCTGATGGAGCTCGTCACCGTCGACGGCGAGCCCGCGCCCCGGCTGGCCCGGACCCGGCCCGACCGTGCGCTGCTCGCCTCCTACTTCGACCAGCTCCGCTCGGCGATGACCGCGCTGGCGTCCCTCGGCGTCGCGCACGGCGACCTCTCGCCGTACAACGTGCTGGCGGCGGGCGAGCGGCTGGTGGTGATCGACCTGCCGCAGGCGGTCGACCTCGTCGCCAACCCGGCCGGCCTCGACTTCCGATGCGCGACTGCCACAACGTGTGCTCGTGGTTCGTGGCGCGCGGCCTCGACGTCGACGAGCGACGACCTGTTCGCGGAGCTGGTCGCGGCCGCGTTCTGACCGCGCCGCTACGGTGAGCGGGTGCCGCCCCGCCGTCGTCGAAACGTCGAGATCGAGACGATGGCCGAGCTCGACCGGCGGGTGGCGGCAGGCGCGGACTCGATGTCCGGGTGGGTGCTGCAGGACCTCGACCTGCGCGAGCGCGGCGAGCTGCTCGCCGGCCTCGACCCGCGCGGCGCGCTGTTCCTCGGCGGCCGGTTCGCGCCGGGCGACGAGCGACGGCTGCGCGACCGCGGCGCGCTGGTGTTCCCCGCCGTCCCGGACGTGCCGTTCGACCCCTACCGGTCGCAGCTCTACTCCCCCGACGAGCTGTACGACGGGCTGGCCGGCGGGGGCTACGCCACGACACCGGACGCCCGCATCTACGCCTGGGCGCGGCGCCACGACGGCCTGCCGGCGCAGCTCGCCCGGACGCTGCACGACCTCGCGGTCGACGACGCGCTGGCCGAGCTGGTGCACGGCCGCGACCTGGTCGGCGTGATGGGCGGCCACGCGACCGCGCGCGGCTCGGCGGCCTACCGCGACGCCGCCCGGCTGGGACGCGGGCTCGCCCGCTCCGGGCTGACCGTGGCGACCGGCGGCGGACCCGGGGCGATGGAGGCGGCGAACCTCGGCGCGCACCTGGCGGCCGCGGCCGACGACGACCTGGACGCGGCGCTCGAGGTGCTCGCGGCCGTGCCCGGGTTCGAGCCGTCGGTGACGGCGTGGGCGGAGGCGGCGTTCGAGGTGCGCCGCCGGTGGCCGCGAGGGCGGGACGTCGCTGGGCGTGCCGACCTGGTTCTACGGCCACGAGCCGCCGAACGCGTTCGCCTCGCAGGTCGCGAAGTACTTCGCCAACGCCGATCCGCGAGGACGTGCTGCTGCACGTGTGCCGGGCCGGGGTGGTGTTCCTGCCGGGCCGCGGCGGCACCGTGCAGGAGGTGTTCCAGGACGCCTGCGAGAACTACTACGCCGACGGCTCGGCGGTGGCGCCGATGGTGCTGGTGGGGACGTCGTACTGGACCGAGGAGCTGCCGGTGTGGCCGCTGCTGGAGCGGCTCGCCGCGGGCCGCGAGATGGCGCCGTACCTCCACCTGGTGGACGACCTGGACGAGGTGGTCGCGCTCCTTGGCGCGCCTGGCAGACTCCACGGATGACGTGCTTCTCCGCCACCAACCACTCCCACGCCGTCGTCAAGGCCGACCGCAAGGAGGTCTGGACGGCGCTGACCGACCCGGTGCTGCTGCCGAAGCTGACGCCGCTGCTGCGGACCATCGAGGCGGACGGTGACACCTGGCAGTGGCACCTCACCAAGCTGACCGTGCTCGGCATCGGCATCGCGCCGGTGTTCACCGAGCAGATGACCTTCGACGAGCCGGACTACATCGAGTACGCCCACCGGCCGCCCGGCAAGCACGAGCGGGCCGGCGCCGACGGCTGGTACAAGCTCGAGGAGGTCGACGAGGGCACCCACCTCGAGATCAAGCTGACCATGCACGTCGACCTGCCGCTGTCGAAGATGGCCGGGCCGGCCGTCGAGCGGGTGATGTCGTCGATGATGCAGCGCACCGGTGACCGGTTCGCCGCCAACCTGCTGCGTCACCTCGGGGTGCCGGACTGACGTGACCCGCTACCGCTTCCTCGACGCCATGGGCGACGTCGTCGCCGAGGACGACTTCGACGACCACGCGGACGCGCTCGAGTGGGCGATGGGCCGACGAGGAGGAGCTGCCCGAGGTGCAGCGCGTGGAGTACCTCGGCGAGGGTGGCGACTGGCGCTGGGCCGGTCCGCTGCTGGCCTGAGCGGTCACGGGCCCGCGAGCAGCTCGCCGATCGCGGTCGCGACCAGGGACCGCACCCGTCGGGCCCGGAGCCGCCGCGCATGGGGGCTGAGCACCACCCGCTCCCCCGCGCGCCGCCGGGCGACCTGGTCGGCCAGCGCCGGGTCGACCCCGACGAGCGGCAGCCGCTCGATGGCCTCCCGCTTGGTGATCAGCCGGCCCTCGGCCAGCGTCGCCTGCGCCCGGGCGACGGTCAGCAGGCCCAGGTCGACGTAGACGTCCTGTCGCCAGATCCGGCGCCGTCGCACCGCGCGGGACCAGTACCCGGACAGCTCCGCACGGGCGGCGTCCTTCACCGCGTCGGTGTCCATCGCCGGCAGCCAGGTGCTCGGTGCCGGGCCGAGGACCACGACCGGGTCGGCCAGCAGCTCGGCGCGGCCGATGCCGCTGAACGGCCGGTCGAACAGCTCACCGCCGGCCCAGACGGGGTGCGGCGTCGCCGGGTCGGCGACGTCGTCGCGCGGCACGTAGGCGCAGTGCAGCGCGCGCGCGGACGGGTCGGTGGCGACCAGCGCCCCGGTGCAGCGACGCGCAGCCGACGGCGCCCGCGCCGGGTGGGCGTCGTGCGGGTGAGCGCGACGACGTCGAGGTCGCTGGTCCCCGGGTGGTAGTCGCCGGACGCGAGCGAGCCGCCGACGTAGACCCCCTCGACGTCCTCCCGCAGCCGCAGCCGTTCGGCGAACCGCAGCACCTGCGGCGCGGCGGCCAGGCGCGGGTCCATCCGCCCAGTATCGCGGGGCCGGTGCTGCAGGATGGAGCATGGTCGAGCAGAAGCACGCCTCCGTCGACGCGTACGTCGCGACCCTGCCGCCCGCCGTCCGGGACGGGTTCGAGGCCGTGCGCCGCACCGTGCACGACGCGCTGCCCGGGCTCGGCGAGACGATCAGCTACCACATGCCGCTGTTCACGCTCGGCGGCGAGGGGCTGTTCTACGTGGCCGGCTGGAAGCGGCACCTGAGCATGTACCCGGTGCCCGAGCTCGACGACGCGACGGCCGCCGACGCGGCGCCGTACCTGTCGGGCGCGAGCACGCTCAAGCTCCCGCTCGGCTCGCCGCTGCCGCTCGACCTGGTCCGCCGGGTCGCGCTGCTGCACGCGGCGGCGCGCAGCAGGGAGTGACGGCTCAGACGTCGACGGCGGCGAGCTGCCCGCAGGCGCCGTCGATCTCGCTGCCGCGGGTGTCGCGGACGGTCGTCGGCACGCCCTTGGCCTCGAGCCGGCGGACGAACTCCCGCTCGTCGGAGCGACGCGAGGCCGTCCACTTCGAGCCCGGGGTCGGGTTGAGCGGGATCAGGTTGACGTGCGACCCAGCCCCAGTCGCCGTACGACGTCAGCACGTCGCCGAGCAGGTCGGCGCGCCAGGCCTGGTCGTTGATGTCGCGCATCATGGCGTACTCGATCGAGACGCGGCGCTTCGTGGTGCGGGCGTAGCTCCACGCCGCCTCGACGGCCTCGTGCACCGACCAGCGGGTGTTGATCGGCACCAGCTCGTTGCGCAGCTCGTCGTCGGGTGCGTGCAGCGAGAGCGCCAGCGTGACCGGGATGCCCTCGCCGGCGAGCTGCTCCATGCGCGGCACCAGGCCGACGGTGGAGACGGTGATGCCGCGTGCGGACATGCCGAGCCCGTCGGGTGACGGGTCGGTCAGCCGGCGCACGGCGCCCATCACGGCCTTGTAGTTGGCCATCGGCTCGCCCATGCCCATGAAGACCACGTTGTTGACCCGGGACGGGCCGCCGGGGACCTCGCCGCGGGCGAGCGAGCGGGCACCCGCGACGACCTGCTCGACGATCTCGGCGGTCGACATGTTGCGCTGCAGCCCGCCCTGGCCCGTCGCGCAGAACGGGCAGGCCATGCCGCAGCCGGCCTGCGACGACACGCACATCGTCACCCGGTCGGGGTAGCGCATCAGCACCGACTCGACGAGGGCGCCGTCGAACAGCTTCCACAGCGTCTTGCGGGTGGTGCCCTTGTCGGCCTCGAGGGTGCGCAGCGGCGTCATCAGGTCGGGCAGCAGCGCGCTCACCAGCTGCTCGCGGTCGGCCGCCGGGCAGGTCGGTCATCTGCGCCGGGTCGTCGACCAGCCGCGAGAAGTAGTGCGTGGACAGCTGCTTGGCGCGGAACCCAGGCAGCCCGGCCTCGACCACGAGCGCCTTGCGCTCCTCGGCGGACAGGTCGGCCAGGTGCCGCGGCGGCTTCTTGCGGCCGCGCGGCTCGTTGAAGACCAGGGGAAGGGGCTCGGGCATGACGCGCCAGTCTCCCACCCGGCACCGGCGTCGGCGAAATCCTCGCCGCTCGGCCCACCGATTGGGCACGAACCGCAGACCGCACCGCCCCAGGACTGCGGTTTGGTCACAAACCGCATGTTCTGCCGCCCCCGGACTGCGGTTTGGTCACAAACCGCAACGAAGCTCAGCCGGCCACCCAGACCCAGACCCCGACCGCCCCGGCGGCCGCCAGCAGCCCGAGGTAGGCGATCACCAGCCGGGTGTCGCGCAGGAAGCACTTCGAGCGGGTCAGCCCGGCGCGGTAGGCCCTCGGTGTAGCCGACCAGTCCCAGCACCGCGAAGCCGAGCAGCGCCAGCGGGCCGAGCAGCCAGCCCAGCAGCGCGATCGTCGCGAAGACGCACAGCCGCAGCGGGTCGTACGGCGTCCCGCCGGCGGTCTCGCGCGGCGCGCGGTAGGCGGACGTCATGGCAGCACCTCCAGCAGGTTCGGCACGGCCGGTGACGGTGGCGAGCTTGCGCTCGGCCAGCGGGGCCCACGCCTGCACGGCGCAGAACGGCGCGCACTGGTGGCCGCCGTCCTGCGCCGACGGTGCCGACGTGCACGCAGCACTGCAGCAGCCGCTCCTCGATCATCGTGGACATGTCCATGAAGGGCTTCACGGTGATCCGCACGACCCGCTCCCCCAGCAGCTGCCGCAGCCGCTTGTGCTGCCCGGGCAGCGACGCGGTCGCCAGCGTGGTCAGCGTGCCGATGCCGAGGTCGCAGTTCTCGCAGATGTCCTTCCACACCGACGCCGATCGACGGGTGCGACAGCGACGACTGCTCGCTGAGCAGGTCGAGCAGCGAGTCCTTGACCACGGCCCGCAGCCGCGCCGGGATCTCGTCGTCGGCGATCCGGTTCGCCAGCGTCTCCGGCTCCAGGTCGAGCCACGCCTTGAGGCTTGTCGTGGCCGATCAGCGACGTCAGCGACCGCCAGCTGCCGGTGTCGTCGCGCAGCAGGTAGCCCACCGAGCAGCAGTGCGGGTGCGAGCACGGCAGCGCGGTCAGGTCGCGCCAGGTGACGGTGCCGGCGGTCTGCTGCCTCGAGCCGGGCCAGCACGCCGGTGTGCGTGAGCCGGTCCAGCGGGTCGATGCCGCCGTGACGGCCCGAGCCGAACACCGGCTGGATGGTCACCCCGCCGACGTACGGCGTGTCCAGGGCCCGCTTCACGACGACGCCGATCTCGTCGTCGTTGACGCCGAGGGCGGCGGTCATCGTCAGCGTGGTGAACACGCCCGCGCCGGAGAGCCGCTCGATCGCCCGCTCCTTGAAGCGCCGGATGTCGGCACCCCGGTGGTACGTCGACGCCTCGGCCGACTCGCCGTCGTACTGCAGGTAGACCTCGACCCGCTCCCGGTGCCGGCGTCAGCAGCGCCAGCAGCTCGTCGTCCTGCGCGATCCGCAGCCCGTTGGTGTTGACCAGGATCCGGACCACCGGCCGCGCCGCCACCGCGTCGAGCAGCTCGGCGAGCCAGGGGTACAGCGTCGGCTCGCCGCCGGAGAGCATCAGCACGTCGAGGCGGCCGTTCTCACGCGAGCAGCCGCGTGTCGACGACGGCCAGCACGTGCGTCCAGCGGCGCCACCGCCGCCTGCGCGGGCGACGACTCGGCGAAGCAGGTCGGGCACCGCAGGTTGCAGTGGTCGGTGACGTCGTCGAGCAGGATGCAGGTGTGCTGGGTCTGCATCTCCGGCAGGCCGTCCTCGTAGGCCGACGGCACCGGCTCGAAGTTCCCGGCGACGTCGGGGGTGTGCGCCTTCGTCGGGGCGGTCCACTGCTCGAGGTAGGACAGGATCTCCGGCGACTCGTCGTACAGCGTGGTCACCAGGCCGTGGTCCGGGCAGCCGCGCTCGAGCCAGACCCGGTCGTCGCGGACCACCAGCCAGCCCGACAGCCGGCGCACCTCGGCCAGCGGCCGGTCCGGGCGCTCCTCGTGGCAGTGCGGGCAGAAGGCGTTGACGTAGCGGTGGATCCGGTCCCCGCGCAGCGGCATGCCGCTCATGAGGTCAGGCCGTACAGGATCACGGCGCAGGCGCCGCCGAGCACGATCAGGGTCAGGAAGTAGCCGATCAGCATGCCGACGCCCCACCACCGGGTGGCGGCGCTGAAGCAGCAGCGCGACGCGGGATCGCCAGCCCGACGACCGGCCCGACGAAGGACAGCGAGAGGATGTCGACGCTGCTGCCGACCCCGATCCCGAGCAGCGTGGTGACCACGACGTCGACGCCGCCGAGCAGCGCCCCCACGACCAGCGGCAGCGTGCGGCCGGGAGTGACGCGCGGCGGGCGGCGGCCCGTAGCCGGCGCGGGCCGGGCGGTGCGGCGGTGGACCGGGTGGCTGGCTCATGCCGGCTCCTTCGTCAGCGGGAGGGACGGTCGGTCGGGTCGGCTGCGCCGGTACACGCCGCGGTGCGCCTGCCAGGCGATCCGCGCGAGCAGCAGCGGCACGGTCACCAGCAGGAACAGCTGCGGCCGGGTCAGCCCCAGCCAGGCGACCTCGTTGCCGCGGACGAACTCGACCAGGAAGCGGAAGACGGCCGTACGCCGCGAGGTAGAACGTCAGCGTCTCCCCCGGCGCCGTCACCCGGTGCCGCAGCCAGAACCACAGCACGCAGAACGCCACCGCGTGGAAGGCGATCTCGTAGGCGAACGACGGGTGCAGCGGTACGCCGGCGGGTGCACCGAGCCGCGCGGCCGCGTCGGGCGTCGAGCCGGATCCCCCACGACGTCCCGGTCGGCGTCCCCGGCAGCTCGGTCAGCAGGCAGCCGATCCGGCCGACGGCCATGCCGATCGCGACCGCGGGGGCGAACAGGTCACCGGTGCGGGCGCGGTAGCCCGACCAGCCGCTTGGCGACGTGCACGCCGAGCCAGGCGCCGACCAGGCCGCCGAGGATGCTGCGGTTGCCGTAGAGCCACTGCTCGGCGAGCGAGGCGTTCTGCCGCAGGTCGAGGTGCTGCAGCCAGGTGCCGAGCCGCATGAACACCGCCCCGCCGACCACGGCGCCGAGGACGACGTACACGACCTTGTCGTCGGTCTGCCCCCGGCGTCGCGCCTCGACGACGAAGACGCCGATCGCGACGAGGACCCCCAGCCCGACGAACAGCGCGTGCGTCGGGACGGGCCCGAGGGTCGGGTACATGGCCGTAAGGATGCCAGCGCGCGAACCGCCGGGGTATCCGTTCGCGTACTCAGCTGGGCGCGTGTTTCCGCGCGGAAGACCGGGTCCTAGAACACCAGGTAGTGCAGCAGCAGCCAGGCCGGCGCCGCGGTCGCCAGCAGCGAGTCCAGCCGGTCCATCAGCCCGCCGTGCCCGGGGATGATGTTGGACATGTCCTTGATGCCGAGGTCGCGCTTGATGACCGACTCGCACAGGTCGCCGAGGGTGGCCATCACGACCGTGATCAGCCCGAGCAGCACGCCGACCCACCAGCGGCCGTCGAGCAGGTAGCTGACGCTCAGCCAGCCGACCACCACGCAGGACACCGCGGACCCGGCGAAGCCCTCCCACGACTTCTTGGGCGAGATGACCGGGGCCATCGGGTGCTTGCCGGCGACCACCCCGACGGCGTACCCGCCGATGTCGGAGGCGATCGTGACCAGGATGAAGGTGACGATCGCGAGCGCGCCCTCGTCCTCGCGCAGCAGCAGCGCCACGAAGCCACCGAGGAACGGCACGTAGACGATCGTGAAGACGGCGGCGGTGGAGTCCATGACGTAGCCGGCGACGCCGCCGCGCAGCCGCCACAGCATGCTGACCAGCGCGGTCACCGCGGTGGCGGTCACCAGCGACGGCGCCCCGAACAGGAACGCGGCCAGCACCATGACCACGCCGCCGACCATCACCGGCTCGCGGGTCAGCCGGATCTCACCGGTCGCGAACGCGTGCCCGAGCTCCCACACCGCGACCAGCACCGCCGCGACCACGATCACCATGAACGCGGGCTTCCAGAACATCAGCGACGCGATGATCGCGACGCCGAGCACCACGCCGGAGGCGATGGCCGCGGGCAGGTCGCGCCCGGCGCGGCTGGTCTTCGGCGGCACGGGTGTCGCCGGGCCGGCGGGGTGTCGGGGGAGGTCATCGGTGGCGCGTCGTCGGTGCTCAGACCTCGAGCAGCTCGGCTTCCTTGTGCTTGAGCATGTCGTCGATCTCGTCGGTGTGCTTCTTGGTGATGCCGTCGAGCCGCTTCTCGGCGCCGGTGACGTCGTCCTTGCCGACCTCGCCGTCCTTCTCGAGCTTCTCGAGGGTCTGCTTGGCGTTGCGCCGGATGTTGCGGACCGAGACCCGGCCGTCCTCGGCCTTGCCCTTGGCCATCTTGATGTAGTCCTTGCGACGCTCCTCGGTCAGCTCCGGGAGCGTGACGCGGATGGTCTTGCCGTCGTCGGTGGGGTTCACGCCCAGGTCGGAGTCGCGGATCGACTTCTCGATCGCCTGCAGCGAGCTCTGGTCGTAGGGGCTGATGATGATGACCCGCGGCTCGGGGGCGGTGAACGAGGCGAGCTGCTGCAGCGGGGTCGGCGCGCCGTAGTAGTCGGCGGTGAGCTTGTGGAACATCGACGGGTTCGCCCGGCCGGTGCGGATCGCCGCGAAGTCCTCCCGCGTCACCTCGACGGCCTTCTTCATCTTGCTGTCGGCCTCGTTGAGGGTCTGGTTGATCACGGCTGCTCCTCGGTTCTCGTGTGCGTCGTACGGCGGTCGGGCGCGGCCGGCCCTGCGGGGACGCCGGCCGGCACTGTGCCGGCACTGGGCCGGCACCGGCGGGTCAGGCGTCGCGGGCGACCGTCGTGCCGATCTTCTCACCCGAGACGACCCGGGCGATGTTCCCCTCGTCGGACAGGTTGAACACGATCATGTCGATGTCGTTGTCGCGCGCCAGGCTGACCGACGTCGCGTCGGCGACCTTGAGCCCGCGCTGCAGGAACTCGTCGTAGGTCAGGTGGTCGAACTTCACCGCGTCCGGGTGGGTGTGCGGGTCGGCGTCGTAGACCCCGTCCACGCCCTGCTTGCCCATCAGGATCACCTCGGCGCCGATCTCGAGGGCCCGCTGCGCGGCGACGGTGTCGGTGGAGAAGTACGGCATCCCCGCGCCGGCGCCGAAGATCACCACGCGGCCCTTCTCGAGGTGCCGCATCGCCCGCCGCGGGATGTAGGGCTCGGCGACCTGGCCCATCGCGATCGCGGTCTGCACCCGGGTCTCGACGCCCTGCTTCTCGAGGAAGTCCTGCAGCGCGAGGCAGTTCATGACGGTGCCGAGCATGCCCATGTAGTCGGCGCGCGCCCGGTCCATGCCGGCCTCGCTGCAGCTCGACGCCGCGGAAGAAGTTGCCGCCGCCGACCACGATCGCGACCTGGACGCCGCTGCGCACCACGTCGGCGATCTCCGCGGCGATGCCGTCGACGACGTGCGGGTCGACGCCGACCCGGCCGCCGCCGAACACCTCGCCGGAGAGCTTGAGCAGGACTCGTTGGTACGCCGTCACGGGCGGTCCTTCCGGGTGGGGCGGGAACGGGAGAGGACGCACGAGGAGGCCGGTCCCTGGCTGTGTCGCATGAGCACGGAACCGGCCTCCTCGGATGTACGTCGTTCGGGCAACCCTAGTTGATCGCCTCAGGCGCCGATCTCGAAGCGGGCGAAGCGCTTGACGCTCGAGCCCGACTCGTCGAGGACCTTCTTGACGCTCTTCTTCGAGTCCTGCACGGAGTCCTGGTCGAGCAGGACCACGTTCTTGAAGAAGCCGTTGAGCCGGCCCTCGGTGATCTTGGCGATCGCCTGCTCGGGCTTGCCCTCCTCGCGCGAGGTGGCCTCGGCGATCTCGCGCTCCTTGGCCACCACGTCCGCGGGGACCTCGTCGCGGGTGAGGTACTGCGGGCGCATCGCGGCGATCTGCATGGCGGCACCGCGGGCGGCGTCGGCGTCGCCGTCGTACTCCACGAGCACGCCGACGGCCGGCGGCAGGTCGGAGGAGCGGCGGTGCATGTAGGTCACCACGGGGCCGTCGAAGTAGACGACCCGGCCGAGCTCGATCTTCTCGCCGATGGTGATCGCGAGCTGCTCGACGACCTCGCCGACGGTCTTGTCGCCGAGCGGGGCGGCCTTGAGCGCGTCCGCGTCGCCGGCCTTGGCGGCGTCGGCGGCGTCGGCGATCTGCTGCGCGGTCGCGATGAAGTCGTCGTTCTTGGCGACGAAGTCGGTCTCGGAGTTCACCTCGACCAGGGCCCCGCCGGAGGTGGCGACGAGCCCGGCCGTGGCCTCGCGCTCGGCGCCGCGCTTGGCGGCCTTGGCCGCACCCTTGGTGCGCAGCACGTCGACCGCGGCGTCGAAGTCGCCGTCAGCCTCCTGGAGCGCCTTCTTGCAGTCCATCATCCCGGCGCCGGTGGTGTCCCGGAGCTTCTTGACGTCGGCGGCGGTGAAGTTCGCCATCTCGGTTCGCACTCCCTCGTGCTCGTAGGAATCGTTCGGTGCCGCGGTCTGCCCGGAGACCGGGTGACCGCGGTGACCCCGCGTCGCGGACGCTCGCTCTCGGCGGCGTCCACGACGGCGGTGGTCGGTGAGGCTCAGGCCGGCGTCTCGCCCTCGCCCTCGGCCGGGGTCTCGGCGGGCGCCTCGGCCGGCGTCTCGGCCGCGGCCTCCGGGGCCGGGGTCTCGGCGGCGGCCTCAGCGGCCGGCGGCCTCGGCCTCCGGGCCGGGGTCTCGGCGGGAGCCTCGACCGGCGCGGCCGGGGTCTCGGTGGCCTCGGAGGAGGCACCGGTCGCCTCGGCGGCGGGCGCCTCGGCCGCGGCGTCGCCACCGGTGGCCTTGACGGCGGCCTGGTCGGCCTCGCCCTGCAGCAGCTCGCGCTCCCACTCGGCCAGCGGCTCCTCGGCGCCGACGGCGGCCTCGCCCTCGGCGACTTGGCGCCCGAGCGGGCGATGAGACCGTCGGCGACGGCGTCGGCCACGACCCGGGTCAGCAGGCTGACGGCGCGGATCGCGTCGTCGTTGCCCGGGATCGGGAAGTCGACCAGGTCGGGGTCGCAGTTGGAGTCCAGGATGCCGATGATCGGGATCCGCAGCTTGCGGGCCTCCTCGACGGCGAGGTGCTCCTTGTTGGTGTCGACGATCCACACCGCGGAGGGGGTGCGGGTCATCTCGCGGATGCCGCCGAGCGTCTTGTCGAGCTTGTCGCGCTCCCGCTTCATCTGCAGGAGCTCCTTCTTCGTGCGGCCGCTGCCGGCCACGTCGTCGAAGTCGATCTCGTCGAGCTCCTTGAGGCGGTTGATCCGCTGGTGCACGGTCTGGAAGTTGGTGAGCATGCCGCCGAGCCAGCGCTGGTTGACGTAGGGCATGCCGACCCGGGTCGACTGCTCCGCGATGGCCTGCTGGGCCTGCTTCTTGGTGCCCACGAACATCACGGTGCCGCCCTTGGCGACGGTGTCCTTGACGTAGGCGTAGGCCCGGTCGATGTAGGACAGCGACTGCTGCAGGTCGATGATGTAGATGCCGTTGCGCTCGGTCATGATGAAGCGCTTCATCTTGGGGTTCCAGCGACGGGTCTGGTGCCCGAAGTGGACGCCGCTCTCGAGGAGCTGGCGCATCGTGACGACGGCCATGCCGGTCGTCCTTTCTCGTCGTGACCTGGTCCCTCGCGGGCGCGCGCGGTGCGCGCGACCGTGTCGAGCCAGGTCGCCTCAGTTGTCGCAGGAAGACGGGTGTCCCCTGCCCTGACGCCCGGCGCGTCCGAGGCTCCGACCGGGGTTGAGCCCGGGTGGAGACTGAGCGGACGTCGCCCGCGGTGAACCCCGTCCTGGTGCCGGGCGGGGCTCGGTGCGGAATCGAGCGTGCGAAGTACGAACCGCTCGCGCGGCTCGCCACCGGCCAGTCTAGACGAGACCCGCACCCCGCCCTAATCCGTCGACCCGGGCCTCGTGCCGGGTCGACCCGGGCCTCCCGCCGGGTCGAGCCGGGCCGTACGCCGGGTCGAGCCGGCCGTCGTGCCGGGTCGACCCGGGTCTCGTGCCGGAGCGGCCAGGAACCGCTCCCCAGGCGCGACCGACGGCCAGTCGTCCCCAGGCTCGGCGACAGCCGCTCGCGCGGACCTCGGCGCGCGCCCAGGCTGCCCGCATGCGCTCCCTCCGGACCCCCCGTGGCGTGGTCCCGGCCGCCGACGTGTCACGCCGTCGCCTCACCGCCGTGCTGGCGCTGGCCTGCGTGGTCGCCGCGTTCGCGCTGCTGGTCTCCCGGGCTGACGCCGCGGAGTCGCCGGCGCCCGCGCACGGCACGTGGCCGCTGCGGCCACGCCCGCCGGTGGTCGCCGGGTTCGACCCGCCGGCGACCCGGTTCGGCTCCGGTCACCGGGGCGTCGACCTCGCCGGCGCGTCCGGGAGCGGTGGTCGCGCACCGCGCTCGCCGGCCGGTGACCTTCGCCGGGCGGCTGGCCGGCCGCGGCGTGGTCGTCGTGAACCACGGCGCGACGCGGACGACGTACGAGCCGGTCACCGCCTCGGTGCACGTCGGCGACCACGCTGGCCACCGGTGCCGTGGTCGGCCGGCTGCAGCTCTTCGGCTCGCACTGCTTTCCCCGGGCCTGCCTGCACTGGGGGCTGATCGAGGGCGCGGAGCACTACCTCGACCCGCTCACGCTCGTCGGGGCGGCCCCGGTCCGGCTGCTGCCGCTGTTCGGCTCGCTGCCGGGGCCCGGACCGGCACCGGGGCCGGCGCTGCCCGGCCTGTCCGCGCCGCCGGTGGCCGCGCTGCTGCGGCCGCCCGGCTCAGGCGCGGGGATGGGCCTGGCGGTAGGCCCGGCGCAGCCGGTCGGTGGTGACGTGGGTGTAGATCTGCGTGGTGGCCAGTGACGCGTGCCCGAGGAGCTCCTGCACGGTCCGCAGGTCCGCGCCGCCCTCGAGCAGGTGCGTGGCCGCGGTGTGGCGGAGGCCGTGCGGACCCAGGTCCGGGGCGCCGGGCACCTCGGCGAGCCGGCGGTGGACCAGGGTGCGCACCGCCCGCTGGTCGATCCGCTTGCCGCGGGCACCGAGGAACAGCGCGGCGCCCGCGCCGGGGACCGTGACCGCCGGGCGACCGCTGCTCACCCACCGCTCGAGCGCCCGGCCGGCGGGCACGCCGTACGGCACGGTGCGCTCCTTGCGGCCCTTGCCGAGGACCCGCACCACCCGGCGCTCGCGGTCGACGTCGTCGACGTCGAGGCCGCACAGCTCCCCCACCCGGATGCCGGTGGCGTAGAGCAGCTCCAGGACGGCCGCGTCGCGCACCCCCAGCGGGCTGCCGTCGTCGGCGTGCTCGGCGGCCGCGTCGAGCAGCGACCGGGCCTCGTCGACGCGCAGCGCCGGCGGCAGCGTCCGGTGGGCCTTGGGCGACCCGAGCAGCGCGCCCGCGTCGGTGGCGCTCCGCTCCGTGCGCTGCAGCCAGGCCGTGAACACCCGCACGGCGGTCGCCCGTCGCGCCATCGTCGTGCGGGCCTTGCCGAGGGTCTGCTGGGTGGCGAGCCAGCTGCGCAGCGTGCGGACGTCGAGGGTGGTGACGTCGGTGTGGCCGAGCAGCGCGGCCTGCCGCAGCATGCTCTCGATGTCACCGACGTAGGCCCGCACCGTGTGCGGGGTCAGGTCGCGCTCGGAGACGAGATGGCGCTCGTACGCCGCGAGCACCTGCGCCATCGGCTCCGGGAGCAGGTCGCGGCCGGTCCGGGTCTCGTCGGCGTCGGACGCGGAGGTGGCCACCCGCCGAGGCTACGGCGCCGGCACGCCGCGACGGCCGAGCCACGCGAGAGGCCGGCCGGTCCGCCGCCCTCGCTCAGGACGCGTCGGCGGGGTCGGGCCTGGGCCGCAGCCGCCACCCGGCCTCCGAGGACTCGACGAACCCGGCCGCCCGGAGCCGGCTGAGCGCCTCCGTGGTGGTGCGCAGCGCCAGGCCGGCCGTGCGCGCGACGGAGGAGGTCGACGCCGGCGAGGCGACCGGGACGCCGTCGAGGACCTGCCGGTCGGTGTCGCTGAGCCGGTCGTGCGCGCGTTCGGGGGCGCGTCGTGGCGCGAGCGTGTGCGAGCCGGCGGGCGAGACCAGCTCGAGGACGTCGCTGCCTCGGGTGACCAGGGTCGCGTCGCGCGTGCGGATCAGCTCGTGGACGCCCTCGGACGGGGCGCTGGTCACCGGACCGGGCACGCCCATCACGGGACGGTTGACCAGCGACGCCCAGTTCGCGGTGTTGAGCGCGCCGCTGCGCACCGCGGCCTCGACCACGACCGTGCCGAGCGAGGCCGCCGCGATCATCCGGTTGCGGGCCAGGAACCGGAGCTTGGTCGGCGCGCAGCCCGGCGGCACCTCGGACACCACGACCCCGGTGCCGGCGATGTAGTCGAGCAGGTCGCGGTGGGCCGCCGGGTAGGCCCGGTCCACCCCGCAGGCGAGCACCGCCACCGTCGGGCCGCGGGCCGCCAGCGCGCCACGGTGCGCGGCCTGGTCGATGCCGTAGGCCGCACCGGAGACCACCGTCACGCCCTCTCCGGCCAGGTGGGCCGCGATCTCGCCGGCCACCGTGGCGCCGTACGTCGTCGCGGAGCGGGACCCGACCACCGAGACGGACCGGGCGAGCAGCTCGTCGAGACGGCCGGGGCCCCGCGCCCACAGCCCGAGCGGTGCCCCGCCCCGCCGGTTGAGCTGGGCGGCGTGGTCGAGGTCGGAGAGCCGGCGCGGCCACTCGTCGTCGCCGGGGCAGACGAACCGGATTCCCTGGCGGGCGGCGCGGTCGAGCTCGCCGGCCGGGTCGAGGCCCTGCAGCCGGGACGCCACGTCGGTGGCCAGCCCGGACGCGTCGCGCTCCGACCGCAGGTGGTCGGCGACCTCGGCCGCCCCGAGGTCGGCCACCAGCGAGGCCAACCGGGGGTCGCCGGGCTCGGCGAGCCGACCCAGCGCCACCCGGGCCAGCCGGTCGGCGTCCGGGCTGGCCCCCTCGGGCGCGGTCACGGCCGGCCCGCCGGGGTCAGCGAGCTCACCAGCAACGGCTCCCCGGTCCGCAGCCGCAGCGCCACGTCGACCTCGTCGGCGCCGGGCCGGTCGAGGCCGCGCAGGTCGGCGACCGTCCAGGCGACCCGGTGGACCCGCGTCGCCCCTCGACCGGTGACGGCGCCGGTGGCCATCCGGCGTCCGAGCAGCCGGGCACCGTCGTCGGTCAGCGGGTGCCGCTGCAGCAGGGTCGGTCCCGGCACATCGGCGTTGAGCCGCCAGCCGGTGCCGTCGTAGCGCTCCGCCTGCCGCTCCCGCGCCATGGCGACCCGGGCTCGCACCGTCGCGGTGCGTCTCGGGCCGGGCGAGCGGGTCGTAGGCCTCGTGGGCGGGCACCGGCTGCACGTGGCGGACGATGTCGATGCGGTCGATCACCGGGCCCTCGAGCTTGGTGCGGTAGTGCCGGCGCCGGGTCTCCGCGCACGTGCACCGGTTGTCGCGGTCGGTGGGGTGGTAGTAGCCGCACGGGCACGGGTTGCAGGCGACCACCACCATCGCCCGCGCCGGGAAGGTCGCCGACTCCTCGCCCCGGGCGATCGTCACGTCGCCGCTCTCGAGAGGCTGTCGCAGCGCCTGGACGATGTCGGCGTTGAAGAGCGGGAACTCGTCGAGGAACAGGATCCCGAGGTGGGCGCGGCTCACCTCGCCCGGGCCGGACCCGGCCCGAGCCGCCGCCCAGCATGCTGGCCTGGGAGGCCGAGTGGTGCGGGGCCCGGAACGGTGGCCGGGTGATCATCGCGTGGTCGGGCGGCAGGCCGCCCGACAGCGAGTAGATCGCGGTGAGCTCCAGCGACTCCTCGGTCGTCAGGTCGGGCAGCAGGCCGGGGATCCGCTCGGCCAGCGTGGTCTTGCCGGCTCCCTTCGGCCCGCTCAGCATCAGGTGGTGCCCGCCGGCGGCCGCGACCTCGACGGCGAACCGGGCGTCGGCCAGCCCGTGGACGTCCGCGAGGTCGACGTCGGTCATCCGCTGCTCACCGCGCCAGCTGAGCAGCGACGCGCTCGACACCGGGTCGACGGGCGGCGCCTCCGGGACCTCGTCCCCGCGCAGGTGGGCCACCACCTGCAGCAGCGACCGGGACGCCGACCACGGCCATCCCCGGGACCAGCGCCGCCTCCGCCGCCTGCGGCTCCGGCACCACCACGCACTCCATCCCCCGGGTCCGGGCGGCCAGCGTCATCGGCAGCACCCCCGGCACCGCGCGCAGCCGGCCGTCGAGGGTCAGCTCACCGACGAAGACCACCCCGTCGAGCGCGCGCCGGGGCACCTTGCCGGCCGCGGCCAGCACTCCCACCGCGATGGCCAGGTCGAAGTGCGACCCGCGCTTGGGCAGGTCCGCGGGCGAGAGCAGGATCGTGACCCGCCGGGTGCTCGGCCACTCGAACCCGCTGTTGGCGACCGCGGCGCGGCAGCGGTCGCGGGCCTCGTTGATCGACGCGTCGGGCCGGCCGACGAGCGCGGTGGCCACGACGCCGTGCGCCAGGTCCACCTGTACGTCGACCAGGTGACCGCTCGCACCCGCCAGCGAGATCGTCCGCGCGGTGGCGAACCCCATCAGCCGATCCCGCGCAGGTGGTCGACCCGCGGCGGGCCTCCCGCGGCGACCAGCACACCGACCACGTCGATGCGCACCTCGTCGGGGCGCAGCGGGTGCTCGGCCAGCCACCGGGCGGCGAGCCGTCGCAGCCGGGCCGCCTTCCGCTCGGTGACCCCCTCCACCGCGGAGCCGTAGGCCGTCGACGAGCGGGTCTTCACCTCGCAGACCACGAGCACCCGGCCGTCCCGGAGCACCAGGTCGATCTCCCCGGCGTCGCAGCGCCAGTTGCGGTCGAGGACCACCATCCCCTGGTCGACCAGGTGCCGCGCGGCGTACGCCTCACCGAAGCGGCCGAGCTCGCGGCGGCGCTCGGCCTCCCGGGAACCGGCCGGTGAGGTCGTGGGCCCGGCCGACGCGGCCGGTGGTGGTGACGGGGCGGTGTGGTGGGTCATCGGGGCCTCCTCGTCGGAAGGCTCTCCCGGATCAGCCCGCCCGGCGAGGCTCAGCCGCCGGGGCTGTGGACGACCCCGGTCCGCCGCGGCCTGGGGACAGATTCTGGCCGGCGCCGTTCAGGCACGAGCAGAGGCGGGGCAGACGGACCCTCCCAGAGGCCCGTCTGCCCCGCCCCACCACTCCACGCTCCCCCGAAACAGGCCCGCGGCTCTCCCACCGCGTTCCTGATGAGGTGACGGGCCCGGGGCGCGACCATGACGCGGTTCCGCACCGCGAAAGGTAAAAGAGCAGCTCAGGTCTTCGGCAGCTCGATCTCGGCCGGGCTGAGCTCCTCGACGTTCACGTCCTTGAACGTCAGCACCTTGACGTTCTTGGCGAACCGCGCCGGGCGGTACATGTCCCACACCCACGCGTCGGTCATCGACACCTCGAAGAACACGTCGCCGGCCTCGGTGCGTGCCTTCACGTCGACCTGGTTGCACAGGTAGAAGCGGCGGTCGGTCTCGACGACGTACTTGAAGATGCTCACCACGTCGCGGTACTCGCGGTAGAGGTGGAGCTCCATCTCGGTCTCGTACTTCTCGAGATCCTCGGCGCTCATCGTCCAACCTCCACGTGGTCCAGCACTTCCAGGTCGCCGGCCTCGGCCAGCTCGTCGCCCTCGACGAGGCCTCCATTGTCACCGAACTCGTCGGGATACCCCGGCACCGGCTCACCGACCAGGCCCGCCGCCCTGCGCACGTTCACGAACCGGCGCCGGTGGATCGTCGCACGGCCCGTGCTCCTCGAGGGCGGCGGTGTGGGTCGGCGTGATGTACCCCTTGTGCGTCACGAAGTCGTAGACCGGGTAGTCGTCGTGCAGCTCGGTCATGATCCGGTCCCGGGTCACCTTGGCGATCACCGACGCCGCCGCGATGCAGGCGGCGACCCGGTCGCCCTTCCAGATCGCGAGGCCGGGCACCTCGAGCCCGTCGACGGGGAACCCGTCGGTCAGCACGTACGACGGCCGCACCTCGAGCCGCGCCAGCGAGCGGCGCAGCGCCTCGACGTTCGCCACGTGCATGCCGAGCCGGTCGCACTCCTCCGGGGGCACGACGACCACCGACCACGCCAGCGCACGCCGCCGCACCTCGACGTACGCCTTCTCGCGCGCCCGGGGGGTCAGCAGCTTGGAGTCGGCGAGACCGGGCACCTGGCCGCGCTTGCCGTCGGGGAGGATCGCCGCCGCGGCGACCAGCGGGCCGGCGCAGGCGCCGCGGCCGGCCTCGTCGACGCCGGCGATCGGCTCGAGACCCACCCGGCGCAGCGCCCGCTCGTAGCCGTACAGGCCGGCGTCCTTGCGGACGGTGAGACCTCGGGGCAGCGCGCTCATGACTGCACCTTTGTACCTCGCGCGCCGACGGCCGGTGGAGGCGGTCTACTTCACGGAACGGAACGTGGCGGGGGTGTGCAGCACGGTGGCGTGGCCGACCGGCCAGACGACTGCGAACACCTTGCCGACCACGTCGTCGGCGGGCACCTGCCCGCCGCCCGGGTCGCCGAGGTGGACCCGGGAGTCGGCGGAGTTCGAGCGGTTGTCGCCCTGCACCCAGAGGTAGCCGGGCTTCACCTTGACGTCGAAGTCGATCATCGAGGGCTTCTCCCCCGGCGCCAGGTAGGACTTCTCGTTGAGCGGCACGCCGTTGACGGTGATCCGGCCCGCGCTGTCGCAGCACTTCACCTCGTCGCCGCCGACGCCGATGACGCGCTTCACCAGGTGGCCGCCGGTCGGGTAGAGCCCGACCGTCTCGAGACCGCGGGCGACGGGTCCGCCGGCGCCCTGCGACTCGGCGGGCGTCGAGCCAGCCGCCCGGGTCGGCGAACACCACGATGTCGCCGCGGTGCGGAGCACCGCCGCCCCAGTAGGTGACCTTCTGGACGAGGATGCGGTCGTTCTGCACCAGGGTGTCGTTCATCGACGCCGACGGGATGTAGAAGGCCTGCATGAAGAAGGCCTTGATGACGACCGCGAGCACCAGCGCGATGCCGAGCAGCAGGAGCATCTCCTGCCAGACCGGCCGCTGGCGCCGGCGGTCGCCCGCGGCGGCCTCGTCGGGCTCGTCCAGCGGGGTGGCGACCGACGACGACCCCGTGCCCGCCTCGCCGTCGTCGTGGTCGGTCGGGCGGGTCACCGGGAGAGCCTAGCGGCGCTGACGACGACGAAGGTGTCGACGCTCAGCGGCTCGGCGAGAAGTCGCGCTTCTCCTTGATCTTGGCGGCCTTGCCGCGGAGGTTGCGCAGGTAGTAGAGCTTCGCGCGGCGGACGTCGCCGCGGGTCACGACCTCGACCTTGTCGATGATCGGGGTGTGCAGCGGGAAGGTGCGCTCGACACCGACCCCGAAGGAGACCTTGCGGACCGAGAAGGTCCGGCCGACGCCGGAGCCCTGCACGCGGATGCAGACGCCCTGGAACACCTGCACGCGGGAGCGGTTGCCCTCCACGACCTTGACGTGCACCTTGAGGGTGTCGCCGGCGCGGAACTCGGGCAGGTCGTCGCGCTTGACGGCGGCGGCCAGGGAGTCGATGACGTTGGTCATGATGTCTCCTCGTAGGCGCCACAGGTCACCCACGGAACGGGGATCGTGAGTTCGGTGCTCCGTTGGCTGCGTCGTGCGGACGGCCCCCTGTGGCAGGTGGCCCGCCGGCCCTCGTCCTGGTCGGGTCGAGTGGTCGGGACGCAACGGATGCGGGGGTCAAGTTTGCCACAGCGGTCCGGGTACGACGAAATCGAGCTTCAGCGCACCGGCTTGCCCAGGTGCACCACGCCGGGCTCGTCCTGCACCCGGTCACGCCGGTAGCCGGCCCGCTTGTACATCCGCAGGTTGCTCGTGCTGCCCGCGCCGGTGACCAGCGTCAGCCGGGTCGCCTCCGGCGGGGCGGCCGCCTCGACGTGCGCCAGCAGCCAGCGGCCGAGCCCGCGGCCCCGCAGGTCCGGGGCGACCATCAGCCGCCCGACGTCCCACGCGTCGCCGACCAGCCGGCCCCGCACCGCGCCCACCAGCCTCGGTCCGGCGCGCACGACGAAGGTGGTGCACGCGGTGATCCAGGCCTCGACGTCGGCGAGCCCCTCGAGCAGGGCGGGGATCTCGACGCCGGGGTTGTCCTGCGCCTCGCGGACCCAGCAGGCGAGCTGCAGCGTGAGCAGCTCGCCGGCGTCGGCGCGGGTGGCGGTGCGCACCTCGAGGTCGGCGTCCCCCACGGTGACGGTCCGGCTCGGGTGGAGCAGGTCCGGCCGACGGGCCGCCGTACGCCGGAGGGACTGGTCGTGGCGCCAGGCGGCGATGCGGGCGTGGTCGCCGGAGAGCAGCACCGCGGGCACGTCGTGGCCGCGCCAGGAGGCGGGCTTGGTGTAGACGGGGTACTCCAGCAGGGCGTCGGCGCCGTGCGACTCCTCGGCCAGCGACGAGGGGTTGCCCATGAAGCCGGGCAGCAGCCGCACCACCGCCTCGACGACCACGAGGGCGGCGACCTCGCCGCCGTTGAGGACGTAGTCGCCGACGGAGACCTCGCGGACCCGGCCCCGCTCGGCGGCGTGGTCCAGCACCCGCTGGTCGATGCCTTCGTAGCGCCCGCAGGCGAGCACCAGCCGCTGCTCGGCGGCCAGCTCGGCGGCGAGCGCCTGGGTGAACGGCTCACCCGACGGGGTGGGCACCACCACGACGCCCTCGCCACCCTCGGGCAGCAGTGCGTCGAGCGCCGCGCCCCACGGCTCGGGCTTCATCACCATGCCGGCGCCGCCGCCGTACGGCGTGTCGTCGACGGTGCGGTGCCGGTCGTGGGTCCAGTCCCGCAGGTCGTGCACGCGTACGTCGAGCAGCCCGGCGTCCTGCGCCCTGCCGGCCAGCGACAGCCGCAGCGGGGCGAGGTACTCGGGGAAGATCGACACCACGTCGACGCGCACGGCTACTCCTCGAGCGGGGTGATCAGCCCGGGGCGGTCGGCTACCTCGACGCGGCCGGCGGCGACGTCGACGACCGGGACCAGGCCTCGACGAACGGCACCAGCACCTCGCGGCCGTCGGGGGTGCGCACCGCGATGCAGGTCCTGGCCGGCGCCGTGGATCACCTCGGAGAGCTCACCGACGGCGTCCCCGTCGGTGGTGACGACGGCCAGCCCGACGAGCTGGTGGTCGTAGAACTCGTCGGGGTCGTCGGGCTGCTCGCCCAGGTCGACGTCGACGACCAGCGTCAGCCCGCGCAGCGCCTCGGCCGCCGTACGGTCGGCGACGCCGTCGAAGGTGACGAGCAGCCGCGACTGGTGCCAGCGGGTGCCCGCGACGGTCAGCCGCGCCGGGCGGTCGGCGCCGTGCGGCGCACCGCCGCGGGGCAGCCGGGTGCCGAGGACGGCCCCGTCGGCGAACCGCCGGTCGGGCTCGTCGGTGCGCAGCTCGACCGACACCTCGCCGCGCACGCCGTGGGGCTTGCCGACCCGGCCGACCACGACCTCGGTGGTGCCCACGGCGGCGCGGTGCGGATCAGCGGCGACGGTCGACGTCGACGAAGTCGACGCGGGCGCCACCCTTGCCGGCGACGGCACCGATGACGGTGCGCAGCGCGGTGGCCGTGCGGCCGCCGCGGCCGATGACCTTGCCCAGGTCGTCGGGGTGCACGCGCACCTCGAGGACCGAGCCGCGACGCAGCTGCTTGTCGCGCACCGTGACGTCGTCCGGGTTGCGGACGATGCCCTTGACCAGGTGCTCGAGAGCCTCGGCGAGCACGACTCAGCTCTCCGCGGGCTTGTCGTCCGCCGGCTTCTCGGCGGCCTCGGGCTCGGCGGGCCTCGGCGGCCTCGGGCTCGGCGGGCTTCTCGTCGGCCGGCTTCTCGGCGGCCTCGGGCTCGGCGGCCTTCTTGGCGTCGGCGGCCTCGGACTTGGCGTCGGACTTCGAGGCGGCCTTCTTGGTGGTGACGGCGTCGGCCTGCGGCTCGCTGCCGGCCTCCTTGAGCGCCTCGTTGAAGCGCTCGGCCTTGGACTTCTTCTCCTCGGCGGACCGCAGCGTGCCCTCGGTGCCCGGCAGGCCCTTGAACTTCTGCCAGTCGCCGGTGACCTTGAGCAGGGCGGCGACGGCCTCGGAGGGCTGCGCGCCGACACCGAGCCAGTACTGCGCCCGGTCGGAGGTGACCTCGATCAGCGAGGGCTCCTCCTTCGGGTGGTACTTCCCGATCTGCTCGATGACCTTGCCGTCGCGCTTCTTGCGGGAGTCGACGACGACGACGCGGTAGTACGGCGTACGGATCTTGCCCATACGCTTCAGACGGATCTTGACGGCCACGAGTGTGGTGTCTCCTTGCGGGTTCGTGTGCGGGGTGAGCGTCCCGCGACCTGGTGGGGCCAGGTGGGGCTCGCTGCGCGGTGCCGCGCGCGGCCGGCTGAGAGGGTCCGGGCACGCGTGGCTCAGCGCGTCATTCTGCCAGACGGGGTGCCCGCCCCCGAAATCGAGCCCCCGGTTCCGCCGACCCGTCACCCACTCGGCGGTCTCGGCGGCGTGTCGCACAGCACGTGACGGGTCGGTCAGGCGACGACGGCGCCGCGCAGCACCACCCGCGCCGGCCGCCCAGCACCGTCAGGTCGTCGAGCGGGTTGCCGTCGAGGACCACGAAGTCCGCGGTCGTGCCCTCCGAGAGGTTGTCGTCGAGGCCGAGCCAGGTGCGGGCCCGCCAGGAGGCCGCCCCGAGCGCGTCGGCCGGCGTCAGCCCGTACGTCGCGAGCTCGACGACCTCCTCGCCGATCAGCCCGTGCGGCAGCACACCACCGGCGTCGGTGCCGGCGTAGATCGCGACGCCCGCCTCGTACGCCGCCCCGATCACCTCGCGCCGGGAGGCGTGCAGCCGCATCATGTGGTCGGCGTACTGCGGGAACTTGTCGCGGCCGGCGTCGGCGTACCCGGGGAAGTTGTCCAGCTGCTTGACGGTCGGCACCAGCGCGACGCCGTTGGCCGACCATCGCGTCGACGAGGTCGGCCGACAGCCCGGTGCCGTGCTCGATGCAGTCGATCCCGGAGCCGATCAGGTCCGGCAGCGCGTCCTCGCCGAAGACGTGGGCGGTGACCCGGGCGCCCTCGGCGTGCGCGGCCTGCATCGCCGCGTCCAGCGACTCGCGCGTCCACGACGGCGTCAGGTCGCCGGCCTCCCGCTCGATCCAGTCGCCGACGAGCTTGACCCAGCCGTCGCCGCGGCGGGCCTCCTGGGTGACGTAGGCCGGCAGCTCGTCGGGCTCGATCTCGTGGGCGTAGTTGCGGATGTAGCGCTTCGGCCGGGCGAGGTGGCGGCCGGCGCGGATCAGCCGCGGCAGGTCGTCGCGCTCGTGGATCCAGGAGGTGTCCGCGGCCGACCCGCAGTCGCGCAGCAGCAGGGCGCCGGCGTCGCGGTCGGTGAGCGCCTGCTGCTCCTGGACGTCCTCGGGCACGGCGCCGTTCTCGTCGAGCCCGATGTGGCAGTGCGCGTCCACCAGGCCGGGGACGATCCAGCCCTCCGCGACGAGCTCGGCCGAGGCGACCTTCTCGTAGGTGACGGTGCCGTCGACGACGTACAGGTCGCGGACCTCGCCGTCGGGCAGCACGGGACCGCGGAACCTCAGCGCACCAGTCATGGCGGCGACCCTATCGACCCGTCACGAAGTGCGGCGACACGCGGCGAACCCGCCGAGTAGGTGCCGGGTCGGCGAAGAGGGGGCGGGCTACTTCAGGTACTTGGAGAGGTCGGCGGGGAGGTCGAGCGACGAGGGGTCGAAGTCCTCGTCGGCGCCGGCGGGGACGCCGAACGGGTTGCCGCCGCCGGGTGCGGACGCCTTCTGCGCGGCGGCCTTCTGCTCGGCCGCGCGCTTCGCGGGGTTGCCGGAGACCCGCTTGCCCTTGCCCTTCTTGGGCTGCTGCTTGGCCTTGGCGCGCTTGCCGCCGCCCACCCCGGGCATGCCCGGCATCCCCGGCATGCCGCCGCCCTTGGCCATCGACATCATCATCTTGCGGGCCTCGAAGAACCGGTCGACCAGGCCGTTGATGTCGGAGACCTGGGTGCCCGAGCCGCGCGCGATGCGGGCGCGGCGCGAGCCGTCGATGATCTTGGGGTTGGCGCGCTCCCCCGGCGTCATCGACTGGATCATCGCCTGGATGCGGTCGATCTCGCGCTCGTCGAAGTTCTCGAGCTGCTCGCGGAACTGCCCCATCCCGGGCAGCATCCCCATGATCTTCGACAGCGAGCCCATCTTGCGCAGCTGCTGCATCTGCTGCAGGAAGTCGTCGAGGGTGAACTCGCCGCCCTGCCCGGTGAGCTTGGCCGCGGCGGCCGCCGCCTGGTCGGCGTCGAAGGTCTTCTCGGCCTGCTCGATCAGGGTGAGCATGTCGCCCATGTCGAGGATGCGCGAGGCCATCCGGTCGGGGTGGAACAGGTCGAAGTCGGTGAGCTTCTCGCCCGCCGACGCGAACATCACCGGCTTGCCGGTGATCGAGGCGATCGACAGCGCCGCACCGCCGCGGGCGTCGCCGTCGAGCTTGGTCAGCACCACGCCGTCGTAGCCGACGCCGTCGAGGAACGCCTGCGCGGTGTTCACCGCGTCCTGGCCGACCATCGCGTCGACGACGAACAGGATCTCGTCGGGCGACACCGCGTCGCGGATGTCGGAGGCCTGCTGCATCAGCTCGGCGTCGACGCCGAGCCGGCCGGCGGTGTCGACGATCACGACGTCGTGGAGGGTACGGCGCGCCTCGTCGACGCCCGACCGGGCGACCGCGACCGGGTCGCCGACCCCGTTGCCGGGCTCCGGGGCGAACACCGTGACGCCCGCGCGCTCACCGTTGACCTGGAGCTGCCCCACGGCGTTGGGGCGCTGCAGGTCGGCGGCGACGAGCATCGGGCTGCTGCCCTGCTCCTTGAGCCAGAGCGCGAGCTTGGCGGCCAGCGTCGTCTTGCCGGCACCCTGCAGGCCGGCCAGCATGATGACGGTCGGCGGGGTCTTGGCGAACCGCAGCCGGCGGGTCTCCCCGCCGAGGATGGTGACGAGCTCGTCGTTGACGATCTTGACGATCTGCTGCGCGGGGTTGAGGGCGCCGCTGACCTCCGCGCCGCGGGCCCGCTCCTTGACCGCGTCGACGAACTGCTTGACCACCGGCAGCGCGACGTCGGCCTCGAGCAGCGCGATCCGGATCTCCCGCGCGGTCGCGTCGATGTCGGCGTCCGAGAGCCGCCCCTTGCCGCGGAGGTTCTTGAACGTCGCGGCGAGACGGTCGGAGAGAGTCGCAAACACAGCTGGTGGATCCTCGTGGTCGGGGGGTGGTCGGTGCGCACGGCCGGCAGCGGGCGGGTCAGCCGCGGTCAGCGTCCAGGGTAACCGGGCCCTGCAGGGCGCGCCGGACTGCGTGCACCGCCGACGCGGCCCGCTCGTCGGACAGCACGCCGGCGCCGAGCTCCTGCACGTAGAACACGTCGACCGCCTGGGGGCCGAGCGTGGCGACGTGGGCCGAGCGCACCGTGAGGTCGAGCCGCGGCGAGCGCGGCGCAGACCAGGTGGACCACGCCGGGGCGGTCGTCGACGCGCACCTCCAGCACGGTGGCCTCGCGGGACGCCTCGTGGCGGATCTGCACCGACGGCTCGAGGTCGCCGCGGCCGGGGCGCAGCCGGGCCGCCGGGTCGAGCCGGCCGGCGGCGACCGCGTCGAAGCGCTGCCGCAGCACGCTCTCGTCGAGGTGGGTGTCGTCGACCTCCCACACCGAGACGGCGACGTCGCCCTGCGTCCAGGCCCGCGCGGCGCGCACCGACGACCCGCTGCACGGCCAGCGTGCCGGCGACGTCCGCGATCAGGCCGACCCGGTCCCCGGACAGGAACGTCACGGTCGCGCCGTCCTGCCGGGTCGCGACGCGTACGTCGACCCGCCGCGGGTCCTCGCGCACCGCCGCCGGCACCGCGACCTCCGCCGGAGCCTCGGCGGGCTCGGCCGGCCCGGTGTCGGACAGCGCCGCACGCACCCGCCGGGCGAGGTCGGCGACCAGGCCGGCGCGCCACGACGTCCACGCCTTCGGGGAGGTGGCCCGGGCGTCGGCCTCGGTGAGCACCTCGAGCAGGTCGAGCGTCTCGGCGTCGGGGATCCGCGCGGCGACGTACGCCACGGTGGCGGGGTCCTCGAGGTCGCGGGTGGTGGCGACCTCGGCGAGCAGCAGGTGCCAGCGGACCAGCCCGCCGACCAGGGCGACCTCGCGGGCGTCGTACCCCATCCGGGTCGCCGCCTCGGCCGCGAGCGGCTCGCCGGCGACGGAGTGGTCGACCCGCTCGCCCTTGCCGATGTCGTGCAGCAGCGCGGCGGTCATCAGCACGTCGGGCCGGGCCACCCGGCGGATCAGCCGGGACGCCTCCGCGCAGGTCTCCACCAGGTGCCGGTCGACGGTGAACCGGTGCACCACCGACGCGTGCGGCAGCAGCCGGACGCGGCGCCACTCGGGCAGCACCCCGTCGAGGGCGCCGGTCTCGTCGAGCGTCTCCCACACGGTCAGCAGCCCCGGACCGGCCGCGAGCAGCCGGGTGAACAGGTCGCGGGCCTCCTTGCCCCACGGCTCGGGCAGCGTGACCTCGGCGCGCGCCAGCCGGGCCGCGGTGGCCGGCGCCAGCACCAGCCGCCGCTCCGCGGCCTCGGCCGCCGCCCGGAGCAGCAGCAGCGGGTCGGCGGCGGGGTCGGTGCCCCGCTCGAGGACGATCTCGCCGCCGGCGACGGCGACCCCGGGCGCGACCCGCTCGAGGTCCGGCGTCCGGCGCCGGGTCGCGGACGGCCGCGCCAGCACGGCGTCGACGCGCTGCCAGGTGAGCCGCGACAGGTGGGTGATCCGGCGGCCGATGCCGCGCACCTGCCGCTGCGCCGCCTCGGCGTCGGGCGAGCCCGAGCCGCTCGGCCAGGTCGGGCCACAGCTCGGGGGCGATCCGGTCGGTGGCGCGGCCGGCGAGGTCGTGCAGCGCGTCGCGCAGGTCGAGCAGCTGCAGCCGCCGCGGCTCGAGGTCGGCGTGCGAGACGTCGACGAGCCAGGTGGCGACCAGCGCCTTGAGCACGGTGGCGTCGCGCAGCCCGCCGACCGACTCCTTGAGGTCCGGGACCGAGACGTGCGCGAGCTCGCCCTGCCGCGCGCCGCGCCGGTCGACGAGCTCCTTGAGCGCGGGCAGCTGGGTCGCGGGCGTCGCGCCGCCAGTGCGCGAGCAGGTCGGCGCGCAGCCGCAGCGTCACCGACGGGTCGCCGGCCAGGTGCCGCGCGTCGAGCAGCCCGAGCGCGACCCGCGGGTCCGCCTGCGCGGTGTCGGTGACCTCCGACAGCGCGCGCACCGAGTGGTCGAGGTTCGCGCCGGCGTCCCACAGCGGGTACCAGACCTGCTCGGCCACCCGGCGCACGTCGACCGCGTCGTTGCCGTCGTCGTGGACCAGCACCACGTCGAGGTCGCTGTGCGGGGCGAGCTCCGCGCGGCCGTAGCCGCCGACCGCCACCAGCGCGACCCCGGTCTCGTCGGCGCCGCCGAGCGCCTTCTCGAGCGCCTCGACGCAGAGCGCGTCGGCGGCCGCGGTGCGCTCACGCCGGCCCTGCTGGGTCAGAGCGCTGCCTCGTCCTTCTCGCCGGTGCGGACCCGGACCACGGAGTCGACGGGCTGCACCCAGACCTTGCCGTCGCCGATCTTGCCGGTGCGAGCGGTCTCGACGAGCGTGCCGACGACCTCGTCGACCTCGGCGTCGTCGACGACGATCTCGATGCGGATCTTCGGCACCAGCGAGACGTCGTACTCCGCGCCGCGGTAGACCTCGGTGTGGCCCTTCTGCCGGCCGTAGCCGCTGACCTCGCTCACCGTCATCCCGGTGATGCCGACCATCTCCAGCGCGGAGCGGACGTCGTCCCACTTGTGCGGCTTCACGACCGCGGTGACCAGCTTCATTGCGTACCCCTCACGTCGACACCCTTGCATGCCTCCCGCCCGGACCGCACGCCGGACGGGGACCACCGGGCACGTGCAGCGCCACGGCGGGTCCCCGTCCGGGTCGATCCTCGAGAGCCTCGGCGGCTAGAGCGCCGCCTCGTCCTTCTCGCCGGTGCGGACCCGGACGACCGCGTCGACCGGCTGCACCCACACCTTGCCGTCACCGATCCGGCCGGTCTGCGCCGTCTTGACGATGATCCCGACGACGTCGTCCACGTCGGCGACCTCGACGACGATCTCGATGCGGATCTTGGGCACCAGCGCGATGTCGTACTCCGCGCCGCGGTAGACCTCGGTGTGGCCCTTCTGCCGGCCGTAGCCGCTGACCTCGCTCACCGTCATCCCGGTGACGCCGAAGGTCTCGAGGGCCTCGCGGACCTCTTCCCACTTGTGCGGCTTGATCACCGCGGTCACGAGCTTCATGCGTTGACCCCTCTCGCCTCGGCGTTGGACTGGGCAGCCGCCTTGGCGACCAGGTTGGCGCTGCCGACGCCGCCACCGGACAGCGAGGTGAAGTCGTAGGCCGACTCACCGTGCTGCGAGGCGTCGATCGCGTCGACCTCGTCCTCCTCGGGGATGCGCCAGCCGATCGTGAACTTGATCGCGAACCCGAGGATCGCGGTCGCGACTCCCGACCACGCGATGGCCACCAGCGCACCGAGCACCTGGGCCCGCAGCGAGCCGAAGCCGCCGCCGTAGAACAGCCCGTCGACGCCGCCGGCGCCGGCGGAGGTGGAGAACAGCCCGATCAGCACCGTGCCGACGATGCCGCCGACCAGGTGGACGCCGACCACGTCGAGCGAGTCGTCGAGGTTGAACCGGTACTTCAGCCCGACCGCCCAGGCGCAGACCGCCCCCGGCGATCGCGCCGATGGCCAGGCCGCCGAGCACGTCGACCGCACCGCAGGCCGGGGTGATCGCGACCAGGCCCGCCGACGATGCCGGACGCGGCACCCAGCGTGGTGGCCTTGCCGTGCATCAGCCGCTCCACGAGCAGCCAGGCCAGCATCGCGGCCATGGTGGCGATCGTGGTGTTCGTGAACGTGCGACCGGTCTCGCTGTAGAACTGCGCGGTGTTGGCCGCGGCGCCCTTGGCGGTCGACCAGTCGTCACCGAAGACGATCGAGCCGACGTTGAAGCCGTACCAGCCGACCCACAGCAGGCCCGCGCCGATCATCGTCAGCGGCAGGCTGTGCGGCCGCATCGGGTCGCGCTTGAAGCCGACCCGCTTGCCGATGATCAGCGCCAGCACCAGGCCGGCCATGCCGGCGTTGATGTGGACCGCCGTCCCGCCGGCGTAGTCCTGGGCGCCGATCTTGCTGCAGATCAGAGCCTGGTCGGTGCAGCTGAAGACCATGTGGGCGAGCGGGAAGTACGACAGCGTCACCCACAGCGGCAGGAAGACGACCCACGCCGAGAGCTTGACGCGGTCGGCGATCGCGCCGCTGATCAGCGCGGCCGTGATGACCGCGAAGGTCAGCTGGAACATCACGCTGATGTAGGTGTCGGGTGCGACGTCCTTGAGCCCGAACAGAGTGAAGGGGTTGGCGAAGAACGGTGCCGTCGCCGCCGAACGACATCGACCAGCCCCACAGCACCCAGATGATGCCGACGATGCCTGCCGCGACGAACGACATCATCATCATGTTGAGCACGGACTTCGCACGGGTCATGCCGCCGTAGAAGAGTGCGAGTGCTGGTGTGGTCATCATCAGCACGAACGCGGTTGCGACCAGCATCCACGCGTAGTAGCCGTCCATGTGTGGTTCCTCCAGAGGTGAGATCACGAGCAGCGGACCGTCCGCGGGTACGACGCCGCTGTCGCACCGCTGGCCCCCCGGTCGAGCCACAGCCTTGGCGGTCGACGTTTCAGACCCGCGCGGGGTTTGTTTCGGGCAGGTGACGCTTTTCGGCCTGTGTTAAGGGCACGTCACGAGCGGACCAGAACGTGTCGTAAACATGCATACGTCACTCTTTGGTTGAAAACGTCACTGCCACTAGGGTCCCGAACTATGACCACGAGCCCACTTCCATCAGACAGGGATCTCGGGGCCCGGGCAGATCTGCCGGTACGCCGGGGGCGCGGACGACCGCGTGACCCGGAGACCGACGAGCGGATCACGACGGCCGCCGCGGAGCTGATGCTCCAACGCGGGTTCGACCGGACGACCGTGGACGACGTCGCTGCACGAGCGGGCGTCGGCAAGGCCACGGTCTACCGTCGATGGCCCTCCAAGGAGGACCTCGCCGTCGCCGCGATGGAGACGCTGTACTCCGCGGAGATGCCCGAGCCCGACACCGGATCCATCGAGACCGACCTCGCCGAGAGCTACCGAGCGGTGCTGCTGTTCGTCAACACCCCCGAGGGCGAGGCGTTCATGCGCACGTCCATCGCGGAGTCGGTGCGCGACAGCCGCATCGCGGAGCTCTACCGCGCCTCGACCGAACGGCGGGAGACCTACTCCCGTGCCACGTTCGAGCGGGCGATCCAGCGCGGCGAGGTGAGACCCGACATCGACGTCGACAGCGCGGTCCAGTGGCTGGGAGGTCTTCTGGCGATCCGCGCCATCACGCACCGTCCGATGCCGGGCGTCGACGAGGTCGACGCACTCGTCGCGTTCACGCTGCGCGGGGTCCAGCAGCAGGCCTGAGCACGCCTGCCCCGTCCGGCTCCGGCCGGGTGACGGGAGGCCGGACCGGGAGGGGTCCGGCCGACCGGGAGGACGCCGGATCAGTCGGTGACGCCCAGCAGGGCGTCCACGAACGCCGCGGGCTCGAACGGCGCCAGGTCGTCCGCGCCCTCGCCGATCCCGACCAGCTTCACCGGCACGCCGAGCTCGCGCTGCACGGCGACCACGATGCCGCCCTTGGCGGACCCGTCGAGCTTGGTGAGCACGATGCCCGTGACGTCCACGACCTCACGGAAGACCCGGGCCTGCTGCAGGCCGTTCTGACCCGTCGTCGCGTCGAGCACCAGCAGCACCTCGCTGACCGCCGCCTGCTTCTCGACGACCCGCTTGACCTTGCCGAGCTCGTCCATCAGGCCGGCCTTGTTCTGCAGCCGGCCGGCGGTGTCGACGAGCACCACGTCGGCCTCCTGCTCGATGCCGGTCTTCACCGCCTCGAAGGCCACGCTGGCGGGGTCGCTGCCCTCGGGTCCGCGTACGGCGGGCACGCCGACGCGCTCGCCCCAGGTGGTCAGCTGCTCGGCGGCCGCGGCCCGGAACGTGTCGGCCGCGCCGAGCACCACCTGCTTGTCCTCGGCGACCAGCACCCGGGCGAGCTTGCCGACCGTGGTGGTCTTGCCGGTGCCGTTGACGCCGACCATCAGCACCACCGCGGGCTTGCCGTCGCGCCGGTCGACCGCCAGCGAGCGGTCGAGGCTCGGGTCGACGAGGGTGACCAGCTCCTCGCGGAGGATGTCCTGCACGGACGCGGAGGAGGCGCCCTCGACCTTGACGCGGGTGCGCAGCCGGGCGACCAGCTCCTGCGTGGGCGCGACCCCGACGTCGGCGGTGATCAGGGTGTCCTCGATCTCCTCCCAGGTGTCCTCGTCGATGACGTCGCGCGAGAGCAGCGCCAGCAGGCCGCGGCCCAGCGGGCTCTGCGACCGGGCCAGCCGCTGCCGCAGCCGGACGAGCCGGCTCGCCGCCGACTCCGGGGTCTCCAGCGGCCGCTCGAGCGTGGCGGTGCCGCCGCCGTCCTCGGGCAGGTCGGTGTCGTCGACGGTGCGGGTCGGGGTGTCCCGCGGGGTCTCCGCGTCGTCGCCGACCTGCGGCTCGCGGGTCGGCTCGGTGGGCGTCGGGGTCCGGTCACCCCGGCGGAACCGGGTGGTGACCAGCCCGGCGACGACGCCCACGAGCAGGACGGCGATGCCGATGATCAGGGTCAGGTACTCAGGCACGCGGGTCATCCCATCACAGGGCCGGTGACCTCGCGCCGCCGCCGGGGCGGCCGCGACTTCTCCGTCAGCCGGCGGGTCTCAGGCCGGGCCCGGCTGGGATCCAGATCGGGCCCGGGGTGGTGTCAGTGGTGCTGCTTCTCGCGCTCCGGCGCGTCGGCGGCCGTCCGGCTCTCGCCCTGGTTGTCGAGGGTCGGCAGCAGGTCGCACGCCCTTGCGCATCGCGTCCCCGACCCACGGGGCGTTGGGGACCTCCTCGCCGCGGTGCGGGTAGGCGACGTACACCACGACCAGGCCGGCCAGCAGCGACGATGCCGAGCATGGCGAGCAGGATCGAGATCACGAGGTCACTCCCGAGGGACGAGGCGGCGGCCGACCGGCTGGTCGGTGCCACCTCCAGCGTAGGGGCCCGGTGGTGAGGCTGTCGAAACGGCTACTCGCCGTGGCCGGAGGGGCCCGTGGGCGCGGGTGAGCGCGGCGACCGCGGCGCGGATCGCGTCGGGCAGCGGTCGCACGGCGCGGCGCTCCCCCGCCGTGCGGGGGCCGGTGTTGTCGACGTACACGTGGACGAAGCGGCCCTCCGCGGCCGCCTCCTCGCCCGGTCCCTGGAACAGCCCGATGCGGTAGACCACCGACGACGTGCCGAGCCGCTCGACGACCAGGCCGACGTCGACCGGCGCCGGGAAGCCGATCTCGCGGAAGTAGCGGCACGACGTCTCGGCGACCACGCCGATCGCCGTCCAGCGACCGGATGTCGTGCCGGTGGCCTCGATCAGGTGGGCGTTCACCGCGGTGTCGAACAGCTCGTAGTAGGTCGCGTTGTTCATGTGGCCGTAGACGTCGTCGTCGGCCCACCGGGTGGTCGCCCGGCGCCACACGACGTAGTCGGCGCGGGTCGGCCGGGGCGTGCGGCGTGGCGCGGGTAGCGCTCACGAGGCGGCGGCGTCGCGCAGCCGCTGGCTGATCACCGCCGAGACCCCGTCGCCGCGCATGCTGACGCCGTAGAGCGCGTCGCCGACCTCCATGGTCCGCTTCTGGTGGGTGATCACGAGCAGCTGGCTGTTCTCGCGCAGCTCCTCGTAGATCTCCAGCAGCCGGCCGAGGTTGGTGTCGTCGAGCGCGGCCTCGACCTCGTCGAGGATGTAGAACGGCGAGGGCCGCGCCTTGAACAGCGAGACCAGGAAGGCGACCGCGACCAGCGACCGCTCGCCGCCGGAGAGCAGCGAGAGCCGCTTGACCTTCTTGCCGGGCGGGCGGGCCTCGACCTCGATGCCGGTGGTCAGCATGTCGGCGGGGTCGGTGAGCACCAGCCGGCCCTCGCCGCCGGGGAACAGCCGCTTGAACACGCCGTCGAAGGCCGCGCTGACGTCGTTCCAGGCCTCGGTGAAGACCTGCTCGACGCGCTCGTCGACCTCGCGGACGATGTCGAGCAGGTCGCGGCGGGTGCGGCGCAGGTCCTCGAGCTGCTCGCCGAGGAACTGGTGGCGCTCCTCGAGCGCGGTGAACTCCTCGAGCGCGAGCGGGTTGACCTTGCCGAGCATCGACAGCGCACCGCTCCGCGGACCGCAGCCGCTTCTGCTGCTCCTCCCGGACGAACGGGACCGGCTCCGGCGCCGCCGCCTCCGGGTCGGCGTCGAGCTCGGCCTGCTGCTCGGCGCTGAGCACCGGCGGCACCAGCTGGTCGGGGCCGTAGTCGGTCACCAGCGTGTCGAGGTCGAGGCCGAGCTCCTCGAGGGCCCGCTCCTCCAGCTGCTCGATGCGCATCCGCTGCTGGGTGCGGGCCATCTCGTCGCGGTGCACGGTGTTGACCAGCTCGTCGTGCTCCCGGTCGAGGTCGCGCAGCCGTGCCGCGCGCGGCCATCAGCTCCTCCTCGCGGCCGCGGCGCGACTGCTCCACGGCGGTGCGCTCCTCCGCTGCCGCCGCGATCGACGTCTCCAGGCGGGTCAGCACGACGGCGACGCCGCGGCCGACGGCCTCGGCGACCTGGCCCTCGCGCTGCAGCCGCTCGCGCCGGGCGACCGCCCGGGCGCGGGCGTCCCGCTCGGCCTGGGCGGCCCGGACCAGGGAGTCGGCGCGGCCGGCGAGCGCGCGGGCCCGCTCCTCCGCGGTGCGCAGCGCGAGCCGGGCGTCCATCTCGGCCTGCCGGGCGGCGCGGGCCTGCTCGGCGAGCCGCTCCCGCTCGGCGGTGTCGGGCTCCTCGTCCGGCGCGTCGTCGGCAGCGGCCAGCCGCGGCCTCGAGGTCGGCGAGCCCGGACAGGTCGCGGTCGCGGGCCTCCTCGGCGGCGGCGATGGCGGCGGAGACCCGCTCCGCCTCGGCCTTGGCGGACCGGGCCATCGACCCGAGCTGCCCCAGCTCCTCGGCGACGGCGGCGAGGGTCGCGTCGGACTCGTGCAGCTTCGCGAGCGCGACGTCGACGCGGCGCTGCGCCTGGGCGCGCTCCTCCTCCAGCCGGGACAGGTCGAAGCCGAGACGCTCGCAGGCGTGCGACGCCTCGGACAGCTGCGTCGGCGGCCTCGTCGACGGCGGCCTGCACCTCGATGAGGCTCGGCTGCGAGGACGAGCCGCCGGAGGCGAAGTGCGCGCCGAGCAGGTCGCCGTCGCGGGTGACCGCGGTGACGTCGGGGAGGTCGGCCACCAGGGCGCGGGCAGCGGCCAGGTCGTCGACCACCGCGACCTTGAACAGCAGCCGGCGACAGCGACGGCCGCAGCGCCGCCGGGCACTCGACCACGTCGACGGCGTACGACGTGCCGGACGGCAGGGCCGGCCACGCCCCGTCGGGGCCACCGTCCCGCGCCCCGTCGGCGCCGTCGGTGCCGGCGGCGGACCCGAGCAGGATGCCGGCGCGGCCGAGGTCCTCGGTCTTGAGGTGCTCGATGGCGCCGAGAGCGGCGTCGACGTGCTCGACGGCGACCGCGTCGGCGGCCGAGCCGAGCGCGGCGGCGACGGCCGTCTCGTAGCCGGCTCGGACGCTCAGCAGCGCGGCGACCGAGCCGAGCAGCCCGGAGACGGAGTCGCTGGCGGCGAGCAGCGCGCCGACCCCGTCCTTGCGGTTCAGCCCGATCTCCAGGGCCTCCTTGCGGGCGGCGAGGCCGGTGCGCTCACGCTCGGCGGCCTGCGCCTCCTCGCGGGTCTTGGCGAGCCGGTCCTCGAGGTCCGCCAGCGCGGACGCGGCGCCCTCGTGCTCCGCGTCGAGCCCCTCCTCGCCGGCGTCCAGCCCGGCGACCCGGGACTCCAGGGAGGTGAAGTCGCGCTGCGCCCGGTCGGCCCGGGCCGCCGCGTCCTGCCGTGACCCGGTGAGCCGGCCGACCTCCTCGTCCGCGGCGGCGGCGCGGCTGCGCAGCGCGTGGACCTGGCCGCGCAGCCGGGCGAGGCCCTCGCGCCGGTCGGCGGCGGCCCGCTGCAGGCCGGCGACCCGGCGCTCCTCCTCCGCGTGCTGCTGCTCGACGCGCTGCCGGGTCGCGAGCGCCTCGTCGAGGGTGCCCTGGTGCTGGCGGACCTCGGTGCCGATCTGCTGCTCCTGCGCCCGGACCCGCTCCGCCTCGGCGAGCAGGTCCTCCGGGTCGCGCCCGGACCGCTCGACCGGCTCGTCGCCGTCCTGGGCGTTGCGCATCCGCTCCGCGGCCAGGCCCGCCGTGCCCCGCAGCCGCTCGCGCAGCCCCGAGAGCGCGAACCAGGTCTCCTGGGCCGCGGCCAGCGCCGGGAGGTCCTCGCGCAGCGCCGCCTCGAGGGTGGCCTCGGCGCTGCGGGCCTGCTCGATCGCGGCCTCGACCTCGGCCCGGCGCTCCAGCAGGATCGTCTCGTCGGCGAGCTCCTGCTCGAGCGCCGTGCGAGCGGTGACCAGGTCGTCGGCGAGCAGCCGGGCCCGGGCGTCGCGGACGTCGGCCTGGACGACGGCGGCCTTGCGGGCCACCTCGGCCTGCCGCCCCAGCGGCTTGAGCTGACGACGGATCTCGCTGAGCAGGTCCTGGAGCCGGGTGAGGTTGCCCTCGGTGGAGTCCAGCTTGCGCAGCGCCTTCTCCTTGCGCTTGCGGTGCTTGAGGACGCCGGCCGCCTCCTCGATGAACCCGCGCCGGTCCTCCGGGGTCGCGTGCAGGATCGAGTCGAGCTGGCCCTGGCCGACGATCACGTGCATCTCGCGGCCGATGCCCGAGTCCGAGAGCAGCTCCTGGACGTCGAGGAGCCGGCACGACGACCCGTTGATGGCGTACTCCGAGCCGCCGTTGCGGAACATCGTGCGGCTGATCGTGACCTCGGAGTAGTCGATCGGCAGCGCGCCGTCGCTGTTGTCGATGGTCAGCGCGACCTCGGCCCGGCCCAGCGGCGGGCGGCCGCGCTCGCCACCGGTGCCGGCGAAGATGACGTCCTCCATCTTGCCGCCGCGCAGCGACTTGGCGCCCTGCTCGCCCATCACCCAGGCGAGCGCGTCGACGACGTTCGACTTGCCCGAGCCGTTGGGCCCCACGATGCAGGTGATGCCCGGCTCGAGCTGCAGGGTCGTCGCGGACGCGAACGACTTGAACCCGCGAAGCGTCAGGCTCTTCAAGTACACGGGGGCTCCCTCGGAGTCCTTGGGTCGACACGGACGACGTCGCCCCGGCGCGGCCCGGGCGACGGCTGCCCGGACGGACCGACGGTCACCCGCGGCCCGGCCAAGGGGGAAGGCCAGCGCGGCAGACCCTACCGGGCACCCCTCCCCCTTCCGCGGACCCACGCCTCGGGAACGAGAGGTGACCACGTGACCAGTGGGGCGCGGCGCCCTCCCCGGCCGCAGAACCGGCCCGGTATCAGCCGTTTCCTAGGGTTGAGTAAAGACCGGCGGGGGTGTGGGATGGTCGCCATGGGGGCAGCCGCGCGCATTCACCGCTATCGCACGCCGCTTGCCCTCGCGCTGGTGCTCGTGCTCGCCGGTTCCGCGACGACCAGCCGGCAGCCCGGTGCGGCCGACCAGGTCGCCAGCCCGTCCGCAGCCGGCACCGACCCGGGCCCCGCCTCGGTGACCCGGATCGAGCCGCAGCCCTACCCGACGGTGCAGGGCGGCAAGCCCGCTCCGGCCGTGCGGATCTCCGCGACCCGGCCCTCGGCGCAGGGCAAGGTCGCCCGCGTCGACATCGCCGACGTGCTCCTCACGGCCTACCGCTCGGCGGCCGCCTCCGCGCCGGCCTCCTGCCACCTGCCGGTCAGCCTGCTCGCCGCCATCGGCCAGGTGGAGTCGGGCTCGCTGGCCGACGCCCCGATCGACGCCCGGCACCGGGCCTCGGTGCTGGGTCCCGTGCTCGACGGCCGCCACGGGTTCAAGGCCGTGAAGGACACCGACGGCGGCCGCTGGGACGGCAACCGCCGCTGGGACCGGGCAGTCGGCCCGCTGCAGTTCATCCCCAGCACCTGGCGCACCTTCGGCGTCGACGGCGACGGCGACGGGGTCGCCGACCCGCAGGACGTCGAGGACGCGGCGGCGACCGCGGCGGCGTACCTCTGCTACGGCGGTCGCGACCTGTCCCGGCCGAGCACCCTCAAGGCCGCCGTGCTGGCCTACAACGCCTCCGCGGCGTACGAGGCCCTGGTGCTGACCTACCAGAAGCGCTACGCAGCCCTGGGTCTCGACCGAGGGATCAGCGTCGTCGGGCTCTCGACCGTGGTGTCCGCCGCCGGCGCCCCGGTGGCCGGGGTCGCCCTCGGCGGGCGCGAAGCTGTCGACCACGGTGGCACCCGCACGCCGGCACGCGGGCACGAAGCCGACCGCCACGAGCGCCAGCGCGACGCGCACGGCAGCCGCACGCGGGACGAGCGCGGGGATCACCGGAACGACGGGGACCGGTGCCGGCACGCCGGCCGCCGGCGGCTCGGCGGCCGGTTCGGGCGACGGCACGTCGGCCAAGCCGACCGGCAGCCCCACGGCCACCGCCACCGGCGGGTCGCCGAAGCCGACCGGCAGCCCGAGCGGCTCCCCCACCGGCAGCCCCGGCGGCGGGTCCGGCGGCGGGTCCGCGTGGCAGCCCCAGCGGCAGCCCCACCCCCACCGACGACCCGACGGCGTGCCCGCCCGCGCCGGCGGACGGCACCGCACCGGGCACCGCACCGGCGCACCACGACCGACCCGAGCGTGACCGACCCCAACGCGACCTGCCCGCCGTGCCCGACCGCAGAGCCCACGACCGGAGCCGGCACGGACAGCACCGGTGGCACCGGCAGCACCGGCACGGGCACGGGCACGGGCACCGACGGCACCTGCACCGCCGAGGACCCGTCGGCTACAGCTGCTTCGCCATCGTCTGCGCCGTGACCACGAACCCGTCGCTCTCGTAGAGCCGCCGGGCGGTCGTGTTGAAGCCGAACACCGACAGCGCGATCGAGCGGACGCCGCGTGCGCGGGCCTCCCGCTGCGTGGCCCGGACCATCGCGCGGCCGTAGCCGCGCCCCCGCAGCTGCGGGCGCACCTGCAGCTCGAAGCCGAACGCGTGGGTGCCGTCGGAGCGGTCCCGCAGCTGGAGCCAGACCTCCCCCACCGGCCGCCCGTCGACCTCGGCGGTCCACAGCAGGTGGCCCGGGGTGGCGGTCCCCTCCGGCAGCAGGTGGTCGAGGTCGGCGGTCGCCTTCCGGACGGCCTCCGCGCGCGGCATCGTCCCGGAGCGCACGATGTTGTCCGCGAGCTCGCTCTGCATCCGGGGCCGGACCTCGGCGAGCTCGGCCGCGGTCATCGCCCGCAGCCGCAGGTCCGGTCCTCCGGGTGCCGTCGCGTCGAGCCCGTCGAGCCCGTCGAGCGGCTTGGTCATGGTGGCCGAGGTGACGACGTACCCCAGGCTCTCGTAGAGCCGGCGGGCGGCGCGTGTTGTGGCCGAACACGTTGAGCCGCACCACGCTGGCGTCGAGCTCGCGGGCGGCCTGCTCGGCGGCCAGCATGGTGGCCCGCCCGAGCCCCCGGCCGCGCGCCGCCTCGACGATCTCGACGTCGAAGACGAACGCCTCGACCTCGTCGGACAGGGTCCGCACCCGCAGCCACAGCTGGCCCACCACCGGGTCGCCCTCGACCGTCTCGTGCACCGTCCACTGCAGGTGCAGCGGCGTCGCGAGGCCCGAGGGCAGCAGCTCGGCGAACTGCTGACGGGCGTACGCCGTGGCCTCCACCTCGGGCTGCAGGCCCGGCCGAGACCTGCTGCTCGGCGAAGCCCTGCATCGAGCGCGGCGCCCAGACGTCGAACTCGTCCCAGGTCATCGGCTCGAGGCGCACCCGCGAGCCGTCAGCAGGTCCGCGACAGGACCGGGAGGGGTCACGCTCGGATCATGACAGGGTCACCGGCGGAGGGTGCATCGGCGTGCGCTCACGTCGGCAACGACGGAGCGGACCCGCGGTCACGCAGGGGTCACGCGGGAGCGAGCGTCGGCTCAGACGGGCTGCATGCTCTCGTCGAGGGTGCGCAGCGGGGCGTCGTGCACGGCGGCGGCGAGGGAGTCGTTCTCCGACTGGAGGCGCAGCGCGTGCGCCTCGAGGTCGGCCACGCGCTGTCGGAGCCGACGGTTCTCCGCGGTGAGCTGGGCGACCACACGGGGGTCGGTGTTGCTCATGTAGCCGAGGAGCGCCTTGGCCATGGGGGGTCCTCCGAGGGGTGAGAGGTCGTGGCACACGATGGACGAGGCTGGGTTGCAGCCGATGTGATTGTGGGGGTGTGCCGTCTTCAAGAGTCCCACGCGGCACCTGCGACGGTCAATCGCGGCCCGGCTACCGTGGCGCCGTGCCTCGCCCGCTGACCATCGCCGGCTGCCGCTCGCTGTGCAGCTGGCACGACACCGGCGACCGGCTCGACGGCGAGCGGCTGTTCGCCTGCGCCGGCTGCGGCAGCGAGTGGGTGCCCTCGGAGCCGTGGACCCCGATCGACTACGAGGGCGACGTGCCCGAGCCGGTCGCCGAGGTGCGCCGCACCCGCGGCACCGGCTGACACACCGGGCAGAAGTACGACGACCGGTTCGTGAACGCCACCCGGCGGATCGGGGTGCCGCACCGGTCGCACGGCAGCCCCTCCTGCCCGTAGGCGTGCAGCGAGCGGTCGAAGTAGCCGCTCTGCCCGTTGACGTTGACGTAGAGCGCGTCGAAGGACGTGCCGCCCTCCAGCAGGGCGGCGGCCATCACCGCGCGGACCTCGTCGAGCACCCGCCGTACGTCGGCGGCGCGGAGCCTCGTGCCGAGCCGGTCGCCGTGCAGCCGGGCGCGCCACAGCGCCTCGTCGGCGTAGATGTTGCCGACCCCGGAGACGACGGTCTGGTCGAGCAGGATCCGCTTGATCCCCGAGCCGGCGGCGCCGCACCCGGGCGACGAACGCGTCGTCGTCGAACAGCGGGTCCATCGGGTCGCGGGCGATGTGGGCGATCTCCGGCGGCAGGTCGGCGCCGCCGGGCGAGACCGACAGCCCGCCGAACATCCGCTGGTCGACGAACCGCAGCTCCAGCGGCTCGTCCGCGGGCGGTCGCGGGCGCCAGGGCGAAGCGCACCCGCAGGTGCCGCTCGTCGGCCGCGGCCGCGGGCTGCACGAGCATCTGGCCGCTCATCCCGAGGTGCGCGAGCACCGCGTCGCCGCTGTCGAGCGGCAGCCAGAGGTACTTGCCGCGCCGCGCGGCGCCGAGCACCAGCCGGCCGGTGGTCAGCGCGGTGAAGTCGTCGGCGCCGGCGAGGTGGCGGCGGACCGGCCGGGGGTGGAGCACCTCGACGCCGGCGAAGCGGCGGCCGACGACGTGGGACTCGAGGCCGCGACGGACCACCTCGACCTCGGGGAGCTCGGGCACGGGGGCTCGCTGGCTGCCGTCGGCGGTGGTGGGTCAGCGGCCGGCGAGGTCGCCGTGCGAGGCCGCGATGGCGGTGTAGGCGGTCTCGGCCGCCTGCTGCTCGGCCTCCTTCTTGGACCGGCCGGTGCCGTGGCCGTAGAGCTCGCCGCCGACCTTCACCTGCGCGGTGAAGGTCTTCTCGTGGTCGGGCCCGGCGTCCTCGATGACGTACTCCGGCACGCCGAGCGAGTGGCCGGCCGACAGCTCCTGCAGGCTGGTCTTCCAGTCCAGGCCGGCGCCGAGGCGCGCGGCGTTCTCCATCAGCGGGTCGAACAGCAGGTGGACCACCGCGTCGGACGCGGCGAACCCGCCGCTGAGGTAGACGGCGCCGATCAGCGCCTCGACGGTGTCGGACAGGATCGAGGACTTGTTGCGGCCACCGGTGGCCTCCTCGCCCCGGCCGAGCTTGATGTGCACGCCCAGCCCGATGGTGCGGGCCACCTCGGCGAGCGCGCGGGCGTTCACCACGGCGGCGCGCAGCTTCGCGAGCCGGCCCTCGGACAGGTCCGGGTGGGCGCGGAACAGCGTGTCGGTGACGACCACGCCGAGCACCGAGTCGCCGAGGAACTCCAGGCGCTCGTTGGTGGGCAGGCCGCCGTGCTCGTAGGCGAACGACCGGTGGGTCAGGGCGCGCTCGAGCAGCTCGTCGTCGAGCACCGGGGAGCCCAGGGCCTCCCGCAGGTCGGCGTACGGCGGCTGGCTGGTCATGTCGTGCTCACCGGCTGGCTGCTCGTCAGAGCACCTGGCGACGGTCGGCGCGAGCGCCGTACTGGCCGCACTCGGGGCAGGCGCGGTGCGGCAGGTGCTTGGCGCCGCACGCCGGGTTGGCGCACGTCACCAGCGACGGCGCGACGGCCTTCCACTGCGAGCGACGGTGGCGCGTGTTGCTGCGCGACATCTTCCGCTTCGGGACAGCCACGGTGTTCTCCTCCGGTTCGCCGGTCCACCCGCGCGGTGCGGGGGCCGGTCCTGGTTCAGTCTTCGGTCTTGTCGTGCGCCAGCCCGCTGAGGCCGGTGAGCTTCGCCCACCTCGGGTCGACCGGCTCGTCGTGCTGGTGGCCGGGATCGTCCGCGAGCCGCGCACCGCACTCGGTGCACAGTCCCGGACAGTCCTCCCGGCACAGCGGCTGGAACGGCAGCATGAGCACCACCGCGTCCCGCAGCAGTGGTTCGAGGTCGAGCAGGTCGCCCTCCAACCGGCTGGCGTCGTCGTCCTCCCCGTCCGGGGAATCGGTGGCGGTGTCGCTCTCCTCGTAGACGAAGAGCTCCTGGAAGTCGGCCACGACGTCGTCGCGGATCTCCTCCAGGCACCGGGCGCACTCCCCCTCGAGCCCGGCTGTCGCCTGACCCGTGACGAGCACGCCCTCCATGACCGCCTCGAGCCGGAGCTCGAAGTCGATCGGCGACCCCTCGGGGACGCGGAGAACCTCGATGCCGAGGTCTGCGGGTGCCGGAGCCGTGAAGGTCTTCCGACGTTGCGACCCCGGGCGGCGGCCGAGCTCGCGTGTGTCGAGCACGAGCGGCGCTCTCGGGTCGAGACGCACGATTTCACTTCCTGACAGGGGCACCACTACAGACCACGGTCTCCGGAGGAGCGACAGACCGAGGGTCCGGGATCCACGCGGAGGCCGCCGTCAAGGGTACCGAACGGGTGACCCTGCGACCAATTCGTCCCTGGTTCGTCCGCGGTTCGTCGCCGGCGGGACGCGCTCAGCCGTCGTCGCGGGCGGCGGGCGGCTCCTCCGACGGGTCGGCCGTCGGGTCCTCGGGCCGCAGCTCCGCGAACGACGAGCGCCCCGCGAGCCGCTGCCGGCCACGTCGCACCGCGTCCGAGGTGCGCGCGAGGGTGACCTCGAAGTTGGCCAGCTTGGCGTCGACGTACTGGTCGGTCTCCTGCCGCAGCGCCTCCGCGTCCTCGCGGGCCCGTGCCACGAGGCCGTCGGCCTCGCGCTTGGCGACCCGGAACACGTCGGTGTCGGAGATCAGCTTCTCCCGCTCGCGGTGGGCGTCGGCGACGATGCCGTCGGCCTCGCGGCGGCCGTCGGCGACGACGGCGTCCCGCTCGGCGAGCACCCGCTCGGACTCCGCGGACGCCCGTCTCCAGCTCGCCGGAGAGGTCGTCGACGAGCGCCAGCAGCTCGGCGCGGTTCACCACCGCCGAGGCCGACATCGGCATCGAGCGGGCCTCGTCGACCGTCCGTCGCAGCTCCGCGAGCTTCGCGTGCACGTCCACTTCTCACGTCCCTTTCCCGGGCCCGGTCGGGCCCTGTCTCACGCCTGCTCCGCCAGCCGCTCGGTGAGCCGCTCCAGCACGAACGCCGGGACCAGGCCGGAGACGTCGCCACCGTACGTCGCGACCTCCTTGACCAGGCTGGAGGCCAGGAAGGAGTACTCCGGGCTGGTCGGCACGAAGACCGTCTCGATGCCGGAGAGGCTGGTGTTCATCTGCGCCATCTGCAGCTCGTAGTCGAAGTCGCTGACCGCCCGCAGCCCCTTCACGATGGCGTGCACGTCGTGGTCCTTGCAGAAGTCGGTGAGCAGCCCGTCGAACCCGTCGATGCGTGACGTTGGCGTACGGCGCGCACGCCTCGGTGAGCATCTCGATGCGCTCCTCGGCGCGGAACAGCCGCTTCTTCGACTGGTTCACGCCGACCGCGACGACGACCTCGTCGAACAGCCCGGACGCCCGCGAGATGATGTCGATGTGACCGTTGGTCACCGGGTCGAACGACCCCGGGCACGCGGCTCGGCGCACGGTCGGCTCCTCTGGGTGGGTCGGGTGGGTCACGGGCGGCTGCGGGTGGCGTGACCGTACCAAAGCGTCGTCTCGCCGTAGCTGCGCGAACGGTCGGCCACGATCCCCTCCGGCCAGGCCGGCCCGGGGCCGCGCGTGGACCGCTCGACGACGACGAGCGCCTCGTGCGCCAGCCAGCCGTGGGCGTCCAGCGCCACGCAGGTCGTCCTCGACGTCGGTCACCGGCAGGGCGTACGGCGGGTCGAGGAACACCACGTCGTACGGCGCGACGGGCGGCTGCGCGAGGGCCCGGCGCCGCCGGCGCGACCACCACGTCGACGCCGTGGAAGCCGAGGGTGCGGACGTTCTCGCGGATCACCGCGGCGGTGCGGCGGTCGTGCTCGACGAGCGTCACCACGCCGGCGCCGCGCGAGCGGGCCTCGAGGCCGACCGCGCCGCTGCCGGCGTACACGTCGAGGAAGCGGAGCCCGCTCAGCGAGCCGAGCGCGGCGTCGACCGCGGAGAACAGCGCCTCGCGGACCCGGTCGGAGGTGGGGCGGGTGCTCTGCCCGGCGGGTGCCTTGATCCGTCGCCCGCCGGCGCTGCCCGCGATGATCCGGGTCACGCCTTCTCCAGGTAGTCGGCCTGCTCGGCCTCGTGGAGCCGGCGGACCTGCTCGGCGAGCTGCGGGGTGCTCGGCGAGGTCGGGGTCGTCGGCGACCAGCCGGGCGGCGACCTCGCGGGCCTCGACGATGACGTCCTCGTGCTCGAGCACGTGCAGCAGCCGCAGGCTCGAGCGGCGGCCCGGACTGGGAGGCGCCGAGCACGTCGCCCTCGCGGCGCTGCTCGAGGTCGACGCGCGACAGCTCGAACCCGTCGGTGGTGGCGGCGACCGCGTCGAGCCGCTCCCGGGCCGGGTGAGCCGGCCGGCGCCTGCGTGACCAGCAGGCACAGCCCCGGCAGGCCGCCGCGGCCGACGCGGCCGCGCAGCTGGTGCAGCTGGGAGACGCCGAACCGGTCGGCGTCGAGCACCACCATCATCGTCGCGTTGGCGACGTCGACACCGACCTCGATGACCGTCGTCGAGACCAGCACGTCGACGTCGCCGGCGGCGAAGCGCGCGCATCACCTCGTCCTTGCGCGTCGGCGGGCAGCCGGCCGTGCAGCATCTCGACGCGCAGGCCCGCGCAGCGGCCCCTCGGCGAGCGTCGGCGCCACCTCCTCGACGGCGGCCGTCGGGCGGGCGTCGTCCTCGCCGTCCGCCGGCTCGGCGGCCGTCGTCGTCGTCGCCGCCGATCCGCGGGCAGACGACGTAGACCTGGTGGCCCTTGCCGACCTCCTCGCGGACCCGCTGGTAGGCGCGCTCGAGCCAGGCGGGCTGCTCGGCGAGCGGGACGACGTTGGTCTGGATCGGCGCGCGGCCGGCCGGCAGCTCGGCGAGCGTCGAGGTCTCCAGGTCGCCGAAGACGGTCATCGCGACCGTCCGCGGGATCGGCGTCGCGGTCATCACCAGCACGTGCGGCGGGGTGCCGCCGCTCTTGCCGGTCAGCGCGGCCCGCTGCTCGACGCCGAAGCGGTGCTGCTCGTCGACCACCACGAAGCCGAGGTCGGCGAACTGCACCTTCTCCTCGAGCAGCGCGTGGGTGCCGATGACGATGCCGGCGGACCCCGACGCGGCGTCGAGCATCGCCTCGCGGCGGGCGGCGGCGCCCAGCGAGCCGGTGAGCAGCGCGACCTGGGTGCGCGTCGGCGGCGCCGCCGAGCATGCCGCCCTGCGCCGAGCTCGCCGAGCATCGCGGTGATCGAGCGGTGGTGCTGCTGGGCGAGCACCTCGGTCGGCGCGAGCAGCGCCGCCTGGCCGCCGGAGTCGACGACGCGCAGCATCGCGCGCAGCGCGACCACCGTCTTGCCGGAGCCGACCTCGCCCTGCAGCAGCCGGTGCATCGGGTGGCCGGCGGCGAGGTCGTCGAGCACCGCGCGGCCGACCTCCTGCTGGCCGGCGGTCAGCTCGAACGGCAGCCGCTCGTCGAACCGGTCGAGCAGGCCGCCGTCGCGGCCGGTGCGCGGGCTGGGCGTCGAGGGCGAGCAGCGCGGCGCGGCGCTGCGCGAGCACGGTCTGGGTCACGAAGGCCTCGTCGAAGCGCAGCCGCTTCTCCGCCGCCCCCTTCTCGCGCCCAGCTCGCCGGGCCGGTGCAGCCCGTGCAGCGCCTGCGCGGGCGGAGACGAAGCCGTGCTCGCGCGCGGACCTCGTCGGGCAGCAGCTCGGGCACCTCGTGCGACCAGGTCGAGCGCCAGCGAGATCGCCTCGGCGAGCTGCCAGCTCTGCACCGCCGAGGTCGCCGGGTAGATCGTGATCAGCTGCGGGATCTTGTCCCACTCGGCCGCCGGCGTCGTCCTCGCCGCCGAACATCTGGGTCTGCGGGTTGATCAGCTGCAGCTTGCCGCGGAACGTGCCGACCTTGCCGGAGAACAGCCCGGTGCGGCCCGCGCGCCACCTGCGTGCGCCGCCAGTCCGCGATGTGCTTCTGCTTGTCGAAGAACGTCAGCGTGATCTGGCTGTCCTCGGTCGCGACCATCACCTCGAGCCGGTAGGCCATGCCGCCGCGGCGACGGTCGCCGTAGGTGTGCTGCGAGGCGCGGACGACCCGGGCGATCACGGTGACGTACTCGTCGGGCTCGATCGCGCCGAGGTCGCTGACAGCGAGCCCTTGTCGACCCAGCGCCGCGGGTAGTGCTGCAGCAGGTCGCCGACGGTGCGGTAGCCGAAGGCCTTCTCGATCTTCGGCGCGTGCTTGCCGGCGACCGTCGCCAGCTTGGCGTCCCAGCCGATGGTCGAGGCGAGCGGTCGCCCGGTCGCTGGTCATGCCCCGATCCTCCTACTCGACACCGACGAGCAGCGGGTAGCGCGGCTGCCCGCCGTCGTAGACGACGACGTCGACGGTGGGGTGGGCGTCCTGCGAGGTACGACGCGCACCGCTCGGCCAGGTCGCCGGACGTCGGCGCCCGGCGACCAGGGTGACCAGCTCGCCACCACCGCCGAGCAGCCGGTCGAGCACGTCGGTGGCGACCGCGAACAGGTCGTCGCCGACCACGCACGAAGTCGCCCTCGATCACGCCGAGCACGTCGCCCGGGCTCGCACGGGCCGGCCGTCGTCATCGCCTGCCGCGACGGCGACGGTCACCGCGCCGGAGCGGGCGTGCCGCGCCGCCGCGGTCATCTCGACGATGTCCTGCTCGAAGGTGCGGCCGGGCTCGTGCACGGCGAGCGCGGCCAGCCCCTGCACCTGCGCGTCGGTGCGGGATCACCGCGACCCGCACGTCGCCGGTCTCGCGCACCGTGCGGGCGGCGGCCTCGGCGGCGGCGATGGAGTCGCGGTCGTTGGGCAGCACGATCACCTCGGCGGCGCCGGCGCTGGTCACCGCCTCGACGATCTGGCCGGTCGAGGGCCGCCGGCCCGGTCCGCCGGGCACGACGGTCGCGCCGGCCTGCGACGAACAGGTCCCCGAGCCCGGCGCCGGCCGCGACGGCGACGACCGTGCGGCCCTGCCGGCGGTGCGGCCGCGGGCCGCGCGCGTACCTGCTCGGCGAAGTGGGTGACCCGGACCCGGTGCGGCCGGCCGGCCTCGATGCCGGCCTCGACCGCGGCGCCGACGTCGTCGACGTGCACGTGGACGTTCCACAGCCCGTCGCCGCCGACCACCACCAGCGAGTCGCCGAGCGGGGCCAGCGCGGTGCGCAGCGCCGGGATCCGGTCGTCGTCGGCGTCGAGCAGGAACATCACCTCGTACGACGGCCCGTCGGGCGTGAGGTCGCCGCGTCGGCAGCGGCACCGGGATCGCGTGGGCGCCGAGCGGTGCGGGCGCGGACACCGGCCGGCGGCCGGTCACGGCGGTCTCGGCGGCGTCGAGCACGACGCACAGCCCGCGGCCGCCCGCGTCGACGACCCCGGCGTCCTTCAGGGTCTGCAGCTGCTCGGGGGTGCGGGCCAGCGCCGTCGCGGGCGGCCGGCGGCCGCGGCGCGGACCACGTGGCCGAGCCGCTTCGTCGGGTCGTCGGCGGCGACCTCGGCGGCCGCCTCGGCCGCGGCCCGGGCCACCGACAGGATGGTGCCCTCGACCGGCCGGCCGACGGCGGCGTAGCTGGCCTCGGTGGCCAGCGCCATGCCCGTCGGCGAACACCGCCGCGGAGCGGTCGTCCGGGCCGGCCGCCGCCAGCCGCTTGCAGAGCGCGCCGACCAGCTGGGACAAGATCACGCCGGAGTTGCCGCGGGCGCCGAGCAGCGCACCGCGGGCGAAGGCCGTCATCGCGACCCGCAGGTCGCCGTCCGGGGCTCGCCGGTCGCCCAGCGCGTCGAGCATCGCGTCGCGGGCGGCCTCGAAGGTGAGGAACATGTTGGTGCCGGTGTCGCCGTCGGGCACCGGGTAGACGTTGAGCGCGTCGATCTCCTCGCGCGCCTCCCCGAGCGCGGCGAGCGCCAGCTCGGCGAACCGGAGCACGGTCGGCAGGTCGAAGGAGGCGACGGCGTCGCTGAGGTCCTGCAGCGGCCACGGCACGCCCCCTCTCGTCACCGGCTGATCGCGAACCGTCAGGCTAGTACCCGCACCGGCGCCGGCAGGCCCGCGGCACGGATTGGCGTCGCGGCGGAGCGATCGGATACTCTTGCTGCGGTTGCCCGGCCAGCCGTCCTGCACCCGCAGGCGCTCGTCGCCGGGCACGTCGCTCCTCGAAACCTAGCAATCCCAGGAGTTCACGGTGGCTGCCGTCTGTGACATCTGCGCCAAGGGCCCGGGCTTCGGTCACAACCGTCCCTGGTCGCGCAAGATCACGAACCGTCGCTTCAACCCGAACATCCAGCGCGTGCGCGCGACGGTGAACGGCGCCCCCAAGCGCCTCAACGTCTGCACCGGCTGCCTGAAGGCCGGCAAGGTCACCCGCTGACCTGAGCCGCGCGCACGTCACGAGCCGCACCCGCGGGAGAAGCACGACCGACCTGCGGCTCGAACCTGGCTCTCGCGTCGGCTCGCGCGTCGACTAACCGCAGTCGGGCGCGGCTCAGAAGTGGGCGTGGCCCGTCGGCCCGTCGTACGCCGCCCCGTCGACGGTGACGCCCTCGCCCTCGGCGACCGTCGCCGATGCCGGGTCCAGCCCGGCGGGCAGCGTCGCGCCGGCGGGGAACGTCGCGACCAGCGCGTGGTCGTCGCCGCCGGTGAGCACGAACCGCATCGGGTCGGCGCCGAGCGCGGCGCCGACGGCCTGCAGCGGCTCGGCGACCTCGAAGCCGGCGGTCGTCGATGTCGACGGCCACCCCGCTGGCCGCCGCGACGTGGCCGACGTCGGCGAGCAGCCCGTCGGAGACGTCGATCATCGCGGTGGCGCCGGCCGCCGCGGCCGTCGGGCCCGGCGGCGTACGGCGGCTCGGGGCGCTTGTAGGCCTCGACCAGCGCGCGCGGCGAGCGGAAGCCGCGCGCCAGCACGGCCAGGCCGGCGGCGGCCCAGCCCTGCCGTCCGGCGAGCGCCACGACGTCGCCCGGACGGGCGCCCGAGCGTCGTACCGGGTCGCCGTCGACGGCGCCGAGCGCGGTGACCGCGACCATCACCTGGTCGGCGGCGCGTCAGGTCGCCGCCGACCACCGAGGCGCCGACCAGCGCGCACTCCTCGGCGATCCCCGCGGGCCAGGTCGAGCGCCCACGCGACCGGCAGGTCGGCCGGTGCCGCGAGACCCACCGTCAGCGCGGTCGCGACGGCCGCCCATCGCGTTGATGTCGGACAGGTTCGCGGCGGCCACCTTGTGGCCGATGTCGACCGCGGTCGGCCCAGTCGCGCCGGAAGTGCCGGGTGTCGACGTGCAGGTCGGTGGACACCACCACCCGGCCGTCCGGGACGCGCCACGACCGCCGCGTCGTCGCCCGGCCCGAGCAGCACCTGCTCGCCCTGCGGGAACAGCGCGGCGAGCGCGCGCACGAGGCCGAACTCGCCGACGTCGGCCAGGGTCGCGTCCGGCCGGTACCTGGGAGTGTCATCCGACTCATGCGCGGCCATCCAACCGCAGCCCCCGGGGACCGTGTTCCGGCGGGGCCACCCCGCACGGTAGGTTGACCCGGACCGGTCCGATCCGACGCGTCGCAGACAGGCACAGGAGTCAGCATGGTGGTGCAGGCCTACATCTTGATCCAGACCGACGTCGGCAAGGCCGCCGAGGTCGCCGCCGAGATCGCCGACGTCAAGGGCGTCACGCTGGCCGAGGACGTCACCGGTCCCTACGACGTGATCGTCCGCGCCGAGGCGCGCAACGTCGACGAGCTGGGCAAGCTCGTGGTCGCCAGGGTGCAGAACATCGCCGGCATCACCCGCACGCTGACCTGCCCGGTCGTGCACATCTGAGCGCGCCGGCACGCCGCACGGCGCGACGGCGCCCGCCTCCCCGGAGGACGGGCGCCGTCGCACGTCTGCTGCCGGTGCTCCCGCTGGCGCTGCTGCCGCTGCTGGGCGGCTGCTCCGGCACCGGTCTCGCTCGACGACGCCCCGGCGCTGTCCGGGGCCGACGCGCGCGCCTGCGCCGCGCTGGTCGACGGCGCTGCCCGACCGGGTCGCCGACCAGCGCGCGGCGTAAGGTCGACGCCGGCGACGGGTACGCCGCCGCGTGGGGCGACCCGGCGATCGAGCTGCGCTGCGGGGTGCCGCAGCCCGCCGGCCTCGACCGCCTGCGTCGACCTGCCAGACCGTCAACGGCGTCGACTGGTTCGTCCCGGACGTCGCAGCAGACCGGCCGGCCGCACCGACGTCACGATGACCACCGTCGGCCGCGTCGCACGTACGTCGAGGTGCGCCTCCCCGACGACTACTTCCCGCCGGCCGACGCCATGGTCGACCTGGCGGCCGGCCGTGAAGCGCACGATCCGCTCGGTGCGGCCCTGCCTGTGAGCCCGCCGCGGTCAGCGCAGCCCGGTGTCGCGGTGCAGCGCGAGCTGGATCAGCCGGTCGACGAGCTCGGGGTAGGCCAGGCCGGTCGCGTCCCACATCCGCGGGAACATCGACGACGGCGTGAAGCCCGGCATCGTGTTGATCTCGTTGACCACCACCCGGTCGTCGGGCAGCACGAAGAAGTCGACCCGGGCCAGCCCCTCGCACGAGAGCACCTCGAACGCCTGCGACCGACAGCTCCTGGATCCGCGCGGTCACGTCGGCTCGGGCAGGTCGGCGGGGACGGTGAGGCCGGTGCTCTCCTCGGGGAGGTACTTCGCGGCGAAGTCGTAGAACTCGTGCTCCGCGTCGACCACGATCTCGGCGACCACGGAGGCGTCGGGCGGGTTGGTGCCGAAGCCCTGGAGCACGCCGCACTCGACCTCGCGGCCGCCCTCGGCGGAGGCCTCGACGAGCACCTTCGGGTCGTGGCGGCGCGGCCTCCTCGACCGCCGCGTCCAGCTCGTCGCGGTCGTGCACCTTGCTGATCCCGATGCTCGAGCCGCCGCGGCACGGCTTGACGAAGACCGGGTAGCCCAGCGAGTCGACGGTCTCCATGCACGCGGCCCGGTCGCGCTCCCAGTCGCGCGCGGTGATGACGGCGTACGGCAGCACCGGCAGCCCGTGCGCCTGCAGCACCACCTTCATGTAGTGCTTGTCCATGCCGACCGCCGACGCGAGCACGCCGGCGCCCGACGTAGCGGACCCCGGCCATCTCCAGCAGCCCCTGGATCGTGCCGTCCTCGCCCCACGGGCCGTGCAGCAGCGGGAAGACGACGTCGACCTCGCCGAGCGTGCGGGGCACCGCGCCGGGCTCGTGCACGACGAGCTCGCTGCGCGCTGTCCTGCTGGGCGAGCGCGACCGTCGCGCGGGAGCCGTCGACCTCCGGGAGCTTGTCGCGGCGAGGTGATCGCGAGCCGCTCCGGGTCGCCGGACTCGAGCACCCAGCGGCCGTCGTGGGTGATGCCGACCGGGACGACGTCGTACCGGTCGGGGTCGATGGCCCGCAGCACGCTGCCGGCCGTCACGCACGAGATCGCGTGCTCGCTGGAGCGGCCGCCGAAGACGACCGCGATCCGCGGCTTGCGGGTGCGTGCCGGCGCCGTGCCTGCTCGTGCTCGCTCATGGTGCGCCCGACCCTACCCGTGCCCGTGGCCGCGTCCGCGGTAGTCGCTCCCTAGGCTGGAGGCATGTCGTCCGACGCAGCCCTGAGCCGACGCCGGCCGCCGCCGTACCGTCCCGCCACCGTCGCCGTGACGGCCGGTCGCCCGCCGCACGAGCCGGACAACCCGCTGAACGAGCCGCTGACGATGGCCTCGACGTACGTCGCGGGCGGGCGACGTGGAGTACGGCCGCTACGGCAACCCGACCTGGTCGGCGTTCGAGCAGGCGCTCGGCGACCTCGAGGGCGGCCGGTGCCTGGCGTTCGCGTCCGGGCTCGCCGCGGTCGCGACGATCCTCGACCTGGTCGGCGCCGGGCGCGAAGGTGGTCGCGCCGCGGCACGCCTACCTCGGCAGCATCGGGCAGATCGCCGACCTGGAGGCGCGCGGCCGGATCACGGCCGAGCTCGTCGACGTCACCGACACCGACGCGCGTGGTCAAGGCCTGCGAGGACGCCGCCCTGGTGTGGCTGGAGTCGCCGACGAACCCGGCGCTCGAGGTCGCCGACATCGCCGCCGATCGTCGCGGCCGCGCACGAGGCCGGCGCCTACGTCGTGGTCGACAACACCTTCGCCACTCCGCTGCTGCAGCAGCCGCTGTCGCTGGACGCCGACCTCGTGGTGCACTCGGCGACGAAGTTCATCGCCGGCCACAGCGACGTGGTGCTGGGCGCCGTGGTCACCCGGGACGACCAGCTGTACGACGTGCTGAAGAAGCGGCGCGACATGATCGGCGCGATCGCCCGGCACCTTCGAGACCTGGCTGGCGCTGCGCGGGCTGCGCACGCTGCACGTGCGGCTCGAGCGGGCGCAGGCCAACGCCCAGGAGCTGGTGCGCCGGCTCGCGGAGCACCCGGCCGTCGGCGAGGTCCGCTACCCGGGCTTCGGCGCGATCGTCGCGATCGTGCTCGCCGAGGGCGCGCTCGCCGCCGACCTGCTGACCCACAAGACCACGGCTGTGGGTGCACGCCACCAGCCTCGGCGGCGTCGAGTCGACCTTCGAGCGCCGCCGCCGCTGGAAGACCGAGCCGGCCACGATCCCCGACGGGCTGGTGCGGATGTCGGTCGGCATCGAGGACGTCGACGACCTCTGGGACGACCTGGCCGGCGCGCTCGACGACCTCACCTGAGCCGGCGAGGGGTCAGTTCTGGCAGTGCATCTGATCGACACGCGCCGAGACGCCGTGAAGTATGTGACCCCTCAGCGTCCAGCGGCGCTGACCGCTCGCCGAGTTCCTGCGGACCTTGGTAAGCCCCCGCCCCCGGACGTGCCGCAACCGGGTCGTCCCAGGGTGCCCTGGAGACGCTGCCGCCCGCACGCTCGGGGCCCGGCGCGGCTCAGTCCCGCTCGTGCTTGGTCTCCTTGGAGATCAGCGCGGTGAGCATGTCGGCGGCGGTCATCTCGCCCTCGACGACCGCGTGCACGGCCTCCACGATCGGGGCGTAGACGTCGGCCTGCTGGGCGAGCGCCGAGCAGCGACGAGCAGGACTTCACGCCCTCGGCGATCTGCCGGGTCGAGGCGGTGATCTCCTCGGTGGTCATGCCCTGGCCGAGCTTCTCGCCGAAGGTCCGGTTGCGCGACAGCGGCGAGGAGCAGGTGGCGACCAGGTCGCCGAGCCCGGCCAGCCCCATCAGCGTCATCGCGTCGGCGCCGAGCTTGACCGCGAGCCGCGCGATCTCGGCGAGCCCGCGGGTGATCACCGAGGCGGTGGTGTTGTCGCCGAAGCCGAGGCCGACGGCCATCCCGACGCGAGCGCGATGACGTTCTTGTAGGCGCCGCCGAGCTCGCAGCCGATGACGTCGGTGCTGGAGTACGGGCCGGAACGTCGCGGAGTGGCACAGCGCCCGCAGCCGCTTGACGTTGTCCTCGTCGACGCAGGCGACGACGCTGGCGGCCGGCTCGCGGCTGGCGATCTCCTTGGCGAGGTTGGGGCCGCTGACGCACGCCGATCCGCTCGGGGCCGGCGCCGGTGACCTCCGCGATCACCTCGCTCATCCGCTTGAGCGAGCCGAGCTCGACGCCCTTCATCAGCGAGACCAGCAGCGCGTCGCTCGGGATGAGCTCGGCCCACTCGGTGAGGTTCTCGCGCAGCGTCTGCGACGGCACCGCGAGGACGACGAACTCGGCGCCGGCCAGCGTCTGCTCCGGGTCGTGCGTGGCGCTGACCGGCGTCGGGCAGCTCGACCCCGGGCAGGTAGTCGGTGTTCTCGCGCTTCTCGTTGATCGTCGCGCACAGCTCCTCGCGGCGACCCCACAACGTCACGTCGTTGCCCGCGTCGGCGAGCACGACCGAGAACGCCGTGCCCCAGGAGCCGGCGCCGAAGACCGCGACCTTGCTCATGCTCGTCTCCTGTCCGGCGGTTCTTCGTGCGTTCGGGTTGCCGATCTGGCCGACCCCGGCCGTGCGCGGGTCGAACCGCTCGGCCGGCGCCTGCTCGCCGCGGATCTCCTCGAGCAGCCGCGTGATGTCGTCCATGATCCGGTCGGTCGCCTCGCGCAGCACCTCGGGGGTCAGCGTCCTTGTCGCGCAGGTCGTCGAGGTCGACCGGCGTGCCCGGCCGTCATCGAGATCGTCTTGCGCGGGAACAGGTGCGGCCGCTTGGTGTACGGCGCGCAGGATGCGCGTGCGCGCCCCACTGCGCCACCGGGATGACCGGCACGCCGGCGGACAGCGCGATCCGCGCGGCCCCGGTCTTGCCGGTCATCGGCCACAGGTCCGGCTGCCGGGTGATGGTGCCCTCGGGGTAGACGATCACGCACTCGCCGCGCTGCACCGCCTCGACCGCGGCCGGAACGACGGCGACGCGTCGGTGGTCAGCCGGTAGACCGGGATCTGCTCGGCGCTGCGCACGATCCGCCCGAGCACCGGCACGTCGAAGAGCTCGGCCTTGGCGAGGAACCGGACGATGCGGCCCCAGGCGTAGACGAAGTGCGCGCACGTCAGCGGGTCGAGGTGCGAGATGTGGTTGACCGCGAGCACGCAGCCGCCGGTCTCCGGGATGTTCTCCCCGCCGCTTCCACCGTCGCTTGGTCAGCAGCAGCAGCAGCGGCTCGAGGATCGCGACGCAGAAGCCGAACGCCCAGCCCTTGGGCTGGCGCAGCTTGCGTGGGTTCGCCACCGGTCCCTCGTCTCGTCCTCGTCGTCCTCGGTGCGCGCCCGTCGACCGGGTACCCGCGCACGGCGTGCCGCATCGGCAGCTCCCTCGCGCGGACGTCGTGCCGGCGTCGCGCCGCACCTGGCAGGATCGTGGCGATGAGCTCCGCCGGCGATCGAGCCCCGTCCGGTACGCCGTGCTGGTGCCGGTCAAGCCGCCGGCCGTCGCGAAGTCGCGGCTGGCGGCGCTCGGCGACGACGCCGCCGCGACCTGGCCGCCGCCTTCGCCGCGGACACCGTCGCCGCCGTGCTGGCGTGCGACCGTGGTCGCGCGGGTGCTGGTGGTGACCGACGACCACGTGCTGGCCCGCGGCGATGCCCGACCTCGGCGCCGACGTGATCCCCGACGGCACCAGCGACCTCAACGGCACCCTGGTGCAGGCGGCGGCCGAGATGCACCGGCGGGACCCCGACCTGCGGCTCGCCGCGGTCTGCGCCGACCTGCCGGCGCTGCGTCCCGAGGAGCTCGTCGTCGGCGCTGCGCCGCGGCCGCCGCGACGGGCATGTCGTTCGTCGCCGACCAGAGCGGCGTCGGCACGACGGCCGTGGTCGCCCCGGACCTCGAGTCGTTCCGGCCCGCGTTCGGCCCGGGTCGCGGCGCCAGCACCTCGACGCCGGGGCGCACGAGGTCGACGGGGTCGACGTACCGACCCTGCGGCGCGACGTCGACGACCCGACGACCTGGCCGAGGCGATGGCGCTCGGGGTCGGTCCGCGGACGTCGCTGGTGGCACCACGCTGCGGCTGTAGGCTCGTAGCTCGCGCATGCAGGCCACCGTCTCGGCGTTCGACGCGAGCACCCGCGCCGGCGCGCGTGCTGCTCGACGACGGCACCGAGCTCGCGTTCGACGCGCCGCCCTGGACGGCACGGGGCTCCGGCTGCTGCGTCCGGGGCAGCGGGTGCGGCTCGACGAGCGACGGCACGCCGGAGCGCGGTGGACCGGCGTGCAGATCCTGACCGCTGCCCTGACGCCCGGACACGACGAAGGGCCTGCCCGGTGTCGGCGGGCCCTTCGTGCGTAGCTGAGCGGCCGGTCAGGACTTCTTGGCGGTCCTTCTTCGCGGTGCCTTCTTGGCGGTGCGTCTTCTTGGCCGGTGCGTCTTCTTCGCGGCGCTCTTCGTGGCGCGTGCGCCTTCTTGGCGGTGCGTCTTCTTCGGCGCGTGCGTCTTCTTGGCGGTGCGTCTTCTTCGGCGCGGTCTTGGCCGCCTTCTTGGCGGTGGTCTTCTTGGCGCGCGCCTTCTTGGCGGCGTCGTCTTCTTCGCCTTGGCGGCGCCTTCTTCGCCGGTGCGTCTTCTTCGCCGTCGAGCCGTCTTCGTGCCGGGGCCTTCGCCGCGGCTTCTTGGCGGCGCCGGCTGCGGCCTTCGCGGTGCGCGGCGGCGGTCGAGCGTCAGCTTCGGCAGCTTCTTCGCGCCGGAGACGACGGCCTTGAGGTCGGCACCGGCGCTGAACTTCGGGATCGCGGTCTTCTTGGCCTTGATGCGCTCGCCGGTGCGCGGGTTGCGCACCCAGCGGGCGTCGCGCACGCGCTTCTCGAAGGAACCGAAGCCGGTGATGGCGACCTTCTCGCCCTTGGCGACCTCACGGGTGATGGTGTCGAGCACCGACTCGAGCGCGTGCGCTGCCTGCTTGCGGTTGCCTTCGAAGCGCGCCGCGAGGGTGTCGATCAGCTGACTCTTGTTCACAAGCTTCCCTTTCGTGAACGCTCTGGGGTCGAGCCGTTGCTCGACTACTCCTCGGCACGCTAGGGAAAAGTCGCCTCCGTCACAATGACCACACGCGGTTTTTCCCTTGTACAAGTGGGAAACGCGCGCGATGGCCCACGTCGACGTCAGAGAGTGGCCGGTTTCCAGGCCGGACGGGTCGCCTCGAAGGCCGTCGATGTCGTCCTCGTGCGACAGCGTGATGCCGATGTCGTCGAGCCCCTCGAGCAGCCGCCAGCGCGTGTAGTCGTCGATCTCGAACGGCGCGGTCGAGCGCGCCGGCCTGCACCGTCGCGCTCCTCGAGGTCGACGGCGATCTCGGTGGTCGGGTCGGTCTCGATGAGCTTCCACAGCTGCTCGACGACGTCCTGGGTCGACCTGCGCGGCGAGCAGTCCGGCCTTGCCGGAGTTGCCGCGGAAGATGTCGGCGAACCGGCTCGAGAGCACGACCTTGAAGCCGTAGTCCATCAGCGCCCACACCGCGTGCTCGCGCGACGAGCCGGTGCCGAAGTCCGGGCCGGCGACGAGCACGGTCGCGCCGTCGTACTCCGGCTGGTTGATGACGAACTCGCGGGTCGTTGCGCCAGGCCGCGAACAGGCCGTCCTCGAAGCCGGTGCGGCGTGACCCGCTTGAGGTACACCGCCGGGATGATCTGGTCGGTGTCGACGTTGCTGCGTCGCAGCGGCAGGCCGGTGCCGGTGTGCGCGGGTGAACTTCTCCATGACGTCAGTCCTCGTCTCGGCTCAGCGCGGCGGCAGGTCGGCGGGCGACGGCGAGCGTGCCCGGTCACGGCGGTGGCGGCGGCGACCAGCGGCGAGACGAGGTGCGTCGCGACCGCCCTTGCCCTGCCGTCCCTCGAAGTTGCGGTTCGAGGTCGACGCGCTGCGCTCGCCGGGCTGCGAGCTGGTCGGGGTTCATGCCGAGGCACATCGAGCAGCCGGCGCCGCGCCACTCGCCACCGGCCTCCTTGAAGACCACGTCGAGGCCCTCGTCCTCGGCCTGCAGCCGCACCCGGACCGAGCCGGGCACGACGAGCAGCCGGGTGTCGTCGGCGACCTGGCGGCCCTTGATGCACCTCGGCGGCGGCGCGCAGGTCCTCGATGCGGCCGTTGGTGCACGAGCCGACGAAGACGGTGTCGACCTTGACGTCGCGCATCGGGGTGCCGGCCTCGAGCGCCATGTACTCCAGGGCCTTCTCGGCGGCGATCTGGTCGCCCTCGTCCTCGAAGTCCGTCGGGCTCGGGCACGCTGGCGCCGAGCGGGACGCCCTGGCCGGGGTTGGTGCCCCAGGTGACGAACGGCGTCATCGTCGACGGCGTCGAGCACGATCTCCTTGTCGAACGTCGCGTCGTCGTCGGTGACCAGCGTCTTCCAGTGCTCGACCGCCGCGTCCCAGTCCTCGCCGGTCGGCGCCTGCGGGCGGCCCTCGAGGTAGTCGAAGGTCGTCTGGTCCGGCGCGATCAGGCCGGCCTTGGCGCCCCACTCGATCGACATGTTGCAGATCGTCATGCGGGCCTCCATCGAGAGCTCCTCGATGGCCTGGCCGCGGTACTCGACGATGTAGCCCTGGCCGCCGCCGGTGCCGATGTGCGGCGATCAGCGGTCAGCACCAGGTCCTTGGCGGTGACGCCGTCGGGCAGCGAGCCGTTGACCGTGACCGCCATCGTCTTGCGGCCGCGCCTGCGGCAGCGTCTGGGTGGCGAGCACGTGCTCGACCTCGCTGGTGCCGATGCCGAACGCGATCGCGCCGAACGCGCCGTGCGTCGAGGTGTGCGAGTCGCCGCAGACGATCGTCATGCCGGGCTGGGTCAGGCCGAGCTGCGGGCCGACGACGTGCACGATGCCCTGCTCGACGTCGCCGAGCGGGTGCAGCCGGACGCCGAACTCCGCGGCGTTGCGTGCGCAGCGTCTCGACCTGCGTGCGCGACGACCGGGTCGGCGATCGGCTTGTCGACGTCGAGCGTCGGGACGTTGTGGTCCTCGGTGGCGAGGGTCAGGTCGGGGCGGCGTACCGTCGCGGCCGGCCAGCCGCAGCCCGTCGAAGGCCTGCGGCGATGGTGACCTCGTGGATGAGGTGCAGGTCGATGTAGAGCAGGTCCGGCTCTCCCTGGCGCGCTGCGGACGACGTGCTCGTCCCACACCTTCTCGCCAGGGTCCTGCCCATGACGTCTCCGTCCGTGACGTCGGCTGCTTGGTCTCGTGCTCGGCTCCGAGGCGCGTCCGGGCGCCGTCGCTGCCTCGTCAGGTTCGCTCCTGCGGGCCTCCCGGATCGACTTGCAATCCATATTGTGAGACGGCATTATCAGAGTATGGACAACTCTAGCGGAGTCGGCGTCCTCGACAAAGCCGCCCTCGTGCTCTCGGCGCTCGAGGCCGGACCGGCCACGCTGGCCGGTCTGGTCGCCGGCACCGGCCTCGCCCGGCCGACCGCGCACCGGCTCGCGGTGGCCCTCGAGCACCACCGGCTCGTGGCCCGCGACATGCAGGGCCGCTTCATCCTCGGCCCGCGCCTCGCCGAGCTGTCCGCCGCCGCCGGCGAGGACCGGCTGCTCGCCGCCGCCGGCCCGGTCCTCGCCCGGCTGCGCGACATCACCGGCGAGTCCGCGCAGATGTGGCGCCGGCAGGGCGACTACCGCGTCTGCGTCGCCGCCGCCGAGCGGCCGTCCGGGCTGCGCGACACCATCCCGGTCGGCTCGCAGCTGACCATGCGGGCCGGCTCGGCCGCGCAGATCCTGCTCGCCTGGGAGGACCCCGAGCGGATGCACCGCGGGCTGCAGAACGCCGCGCTTCTCCGCCGACCGCCCTCGCCGGCATCCGCCGCCGCGGCTGGGCGCAGTCCGTCGGCGAGCGCGAGCAGGGCGTCGCGTCGGTGTCCGCGCCGATCCGCTCCCCCTCCGGCAAGGTCATCGCCGCCGTGTCGGTGTCCGGCCCGCTCGAGCGGCTCTCCCGCCAGCCCGGGCCGCATGCACGCCCCCGCCGTACTCGCCGCCGCGGAGCGGCTCTCCGAGTCGCTGCGCCGCGCGGCCGAGTAGCCGCTGAGGCACCGGCACCCCGTGACGAGAACTGGCGCTCCCCTGACGTTGCTTCCGCAGGGGAGTGCCGGATTACCAGGGCACCCCTGGTAAACCGGCAGGCGCGGCCGGGCGTCAGAACAGCGCGTCCTGCTCGAGCTCCAGCAGCAGCTGCTTGCGCTCGACGCCGCCGGCGTAGCCGCTGAGCGAGCCGGTCGCGCCGACCACCCGGTGGCACGGGATCACGATGCCGATCGGGTTGCGGCCGTTGGCGGCACCGACCGCCCGCGAGGCGCCGCGGTTCAGGCCGAGCCGGGCGGCGATCTCGCCGTACGACGCGGTCTCGCCGTAGCCGATCCGCTGCAGCTGGTCCCACACCCGCTGCTGGAACGCGGTGCCGCCGGGGCGAGCGGCAGGTCGAACTCCTTCAGCTCGCCGGCGAAGTACGCCGTCAGCTGCCGGCGCGCCTCGCGCAGCAGCGGGTCGTCGTCGCGCGGTCGCCGATCGGCCGGCGCGCCGACCGGGCGGCGGCGACCCGCATCGAGGAGCGCGGCGTGGCGTCCTCGGTGCGGCTCGTCGGTGAACTCGACCGCGGTGATGGCGCCGTCGTGGGCGACGACCCGGACGGTGCCGGCGGGTGAGTCGACGATGGTCCACATGTCAGGTCTCCTTCTGGTCGTGCGGTGGGTGAGTGGGTCGACCGGAGGTGCGGACGGCAGGCAGGTCGAGGGTCGACCACAGGTGCATCAGCCCGTAGGAGCGCCAGGGCCGCCAGCGCCGGCTGAGCTCCGCGACGTCGGCCGGGTCGCGGCCCGAGGCCGGTCAGCGCGCGGCGCACCCCGATGTCGGTGGGCAGGAACACGTCGGGGTCGCCGAGCGCCCGCATCGCGACGTAGTCGGCGGTCCACGGCCCGATGCCGGGCAGCGCCAGCAGCGGCGCGCGCACCTCGGCGCGGTCGGCGCTGCGGTCGAGCGGGACGTCGCCGTCGGCCAGCGCCCGGCACAGTCCGACCAGGGCCCGTGCCGCGGGCCCGCGGCATCGGCAGCGTCTCGGGGTCGACCTCGGCGAGCGCGGCGGCGCTGGGGAACAGCCGGTCGGGGCCGTCGGCCGGCACCGGCTGCGCCGTAGCGCTGCACCAGCTTGCCGCCGAGCGAGACCGCCCCGGCCAGCGAGATCTGCTGGCCGAGCACGGCGCGGATCGCGATCTCGTCGCCGTCGACGCTGCCGGGCACCCGCAGCCCGGGGCGTCGCCCGCACCAGCGCGGCCATCCACGGGTCGCCGGCGAGCTCGTCGTCGACGGCGACCGGGTCGCACGTCGGCGTCGAGCAGCCGTCGGCAGCGCTCGACGGCGGCGCCGACGTCGCGCAGGTCGTCGACCTCGAGCGTGCACGCCGACGTGCGTCGGCTGCTCGGCCGTCGGCCGGGAACGTCAGCCGGACCCGGCCGGGGCCGTGCGGCAGCGCGAGCGTGCGGTCGTACCAGTCCGGTCCGCTGCGCTCGACCCCCGGCACCAGGTGCGCGGCCAGGAAGCGCAGCAGCTCGCCGCCGGCGTACGGCGCCCGGACCGGCAGCCGCAGCTCGACCCGGACCCGGCTGTCCCCCGCACCGTCCTGCGGCTGCGTCGTCGCACCGGTCCGGCGGCCGCGCGCGCCGCAGCTGGGTCGGGGTGCGCGGCGTAGACCTCGCGGACCGTGTCGTTGAACTGCCGGACGCTGGCGAAGCCGGCCGCGAAGGCGACGTCGGCGAACGGCATCGGCGTGGTCTCGATGAGCACCCGGGCGTTGTGCGCCCGGCGCGCCCGGGCCAGCGCCAGCGGGCCGGCGCCGAGCTCGGAGACCAGCAGCCGCTGCAGGTGCCGCGGGGTGTAGCCGACCCGGCCGGCCAGCCCCTCGACCCCCTCGCGCTCCACGAGCCCGTCGCAGATCAGCCGCATCGCGCGGCCCGCGACGTCGGCGGCGACGTCCCAGTCCGGGGAGCCCGGGGTGGCGTCGGGCAGGCACCGCTTGCAGGCCCGGAAGCCGGCGGCCTGGGCGGCGGCCGCCGACCGGTGGAAGGTGACGTTCTTCTTGGCCGGGGTGATCGCCGGGCACGACGGCCGGCAGTAGATGCCCGGTCGAGGTGACACCGGTGTAGAAGACGCCGTCGAACCGCCGGTCACGGCTCTTCACCGCCCGGTAGCAGGCCTCGGTGTCCTCGATGTCCATGACCCGATCCTGCCCGACGCCACCGACACCGTGCTGGCGGGATTCGGACACGACCACCCGGGGCGGTCTAGCGGATGTTGTTGAGCCGGCGGCGCGACGTCCCGCTCGCCGTGGAACACGTAGTGCGCGTCCCCGTCCGCGGGCGGTCGACGCCGGCCAGGACGAAGCCCTCGTCCTCCATCGCGGTGAGGGCGGCGGCCAGCCGGTCGGCGTACGACTCGCCTCCCTCGGCCCGTTCGAGAAGATCCGACTCGGTGAGAACGGCGTAGGCCATGGCTTCCTCGCACGGTGACTGGTTCGACACGTGACGAGGCCCCAGCCTAGGCGAAACCGCGACGGCCCGGACCTCGCGCGAGGTCCGGGCCGTCGGTAGTGCTGGGTGGTACCCCCGACCGGATTCGAACCGGCGCTACCGCCTTGAGAGGGCGGCGTGCTAGGCCACTACACAACGGGGGCGAGGCGGACGCGACTCTAGCCAAGGCCGGAGACGGGCGTCCAATCGAGACTGCAGCTCAACACCTGCGACGAGCTCATCAGGCGTTCGCTGGGGTACTAGGACTCGAACCTAGACTAACTGGACCAGAACCAGTCGGGCTGCCAATTACCCCATACCCCATGGGTGTGGCTCCTTGCGAAGCCCGGACGAGAATACACGTCGGCCTGCTCGCCACCAAAACCGCACGAACCCTCGCAAGCGGCGACGTGAGAGGCCTCACGTCAGGCGGTCGCGACCGCCGGTCCGGTGCTCTGCTCGGGCTCGTCGTGCGGCGGCCGCGGTGGTGTTGCGCAGCCCCATCCACCGGGCCACCAGGACGACCAGGCCGGTGTAGACGACCGACTGCGCGACGGTCACCGGGATCTGCCACCAGCTCGACTCGCTGACGTTCAGCGTCGAGGTGAGGTCGCCGTAGGCCAGCGCCAGCCCGAACGCCAGGAAGTTGTTCAGCACGTGCAGCGCGATGCCGGCCTCGATGCCGCCGGTGTGGGTGACCAGCCAGGCCGCGATCAGCCCGAACGCCAGCCGGTCGAAGAACAGCGGGACGTTCTGGCTGCCGTGCGCGAGCGCGAAGATGACGGCGGTGACCACGATCGCGACCCACTTGCTCGAGAACAGCGAGCCGACCGCCATCAGCAGGTAGCCACGGAAGAGGTACTCCTCCCCCGCGGCCTGCAGCGGGGTGGTGAGCAGCACGACGACGGCGCTGAGGGCGGTGGCCGTGGTGAAGGTGTTCAGCGAGCCGCTGAGGCTGGTGTCACCGCCGACCCGGAGGACGGCAGCAGCCGCCGCCGACGAGGATCTGCGCGAACAGCGCGACCACCGCGAGCCCCAGGCACGCGAACAGGAAGGTCCACCGCATCCTCGGCAGCGACCGAGGCCAGCCACCGCGGACGCATCCGGTGCACGTAGCGGATCAGGAACCAGGTGGCCGGGATCAGCGACGCGAGCGCGAGGTTGGTGCCGAGCAGCACCTTCGGCGAGACGTTGCCCTTGACGTCGAACGACGACGTGAAGTCGTGCACCCACGGGCCGGGCTCGAAGGCCGACCAGACGGCGGCGGTGACCGCGTAGACCAGCGCCGCCCCGAGGAGGAACCAGACCACGCCCAGCACGACGCCCAGCACCGGCTTCCACCAGGCGTAGCTCCAGGTGCGCAGCATCAGGTGGTACGGCCGCGGCCGGCGTGCGGGAACGCGAGCTGCCCGCGGTCGGGAGGGACGCGGGTGAGCCGGTACGCCGGCGCGGGCCAGCCGGTGCCGCGGCGCCGTCCCCCGGGCGCTGCTCGCTCATCGCTGCCTACCCCTCCTGCGCGCTGCGGAGCCTCGCCAGCGACCGGTCGCGTCCGAGCAGCTCCATCGACTCGAACAGCGGGGGTGATACCCGCCGTCCGGTGATCGCAACCCGCACCGGCCCGAACGCGTTGCGCGGCTTGAGGCCGAGCCCCTCGACGAGCGCGGCGCGCAGCGTCTCCTCGATGCCGGCGGTCGTCCACTCCGGCAGCGCGGCGAGCGCGTCGGTGGCCGCCTTCACCACCGCGCGGCCGTCGTCGCCGAGCAGCTTCTCGACGTCGGCCGGGTCGCGCTCGAACGACGCGCTCGTCGACGAACAGGAAGCCCGAGCATCTCGACGCACTCCCCCAGCGTGGTCATCCGCTCGTGCACCAGCGGCGCGGCCTGCGCGAGCAGCGACCGCTGCTGCGTCGTCGACGGGGTCGGGGAGCACCTCCGCGGCCTGCAGGTAGGGCACCATGCGGTCGGTCAGGTCCTCGACGTCGAGCAGCCGCAGGTGGGCGGCGTTGATCGCCTCGCACTTCTTCAGGTCGAAGCGGGCCGGGTTGGGGTTCACCCGCTCGAGCCGGAACGCCTCGACCATCTCGGCCATCGAGAACACGTCGCGGTCCTCCGCGATCGCCCAGCCCAGCAGTGCCAGGTAGTTCAGCAGACCCTCGGCGAGGAAGCCGCGCTCGCGGTAGCCGAGCAGGTTGGACTCGGGGTCGCGCTTGGACAGCTTCTTGTTGCCCTGGCCCATGACGTAGGGCAGGTGCCCGAACTGCGGCGTGCGGCCGGTGCCGACGCCGATCTCGGCGAGGGCGTCGTACAGCGCGAGCTGGCGGGGCGTGGAGGAGAGCAGGTCCTCGCCGCGCAGCACGTGGGTGATCTCCATCAGCGCGTCGTCGACCGGGTTCACCAGCGTGTACAGCGGGTGGCCGTTGCCGCGCACCAGCACGAAGTCCGGCACGTTCTCGGGCTGGAAGGTGATCTCGCCGCGGACCAGGTCGGTGAACGTCAGCGCGGTGTCGGGCATCCGGAAGCGCAGCACCGGCGCGCGGCCCTCGGCGACGTACGCCGCCACCTGCTCGTCGGACAGCGCGCGGCAGTGGCCGTCGTACCCGGGTGCCCGGCCCTCGGAGCGCGCCTTCTCGTTGCGCTCGTCGAGCTCCTCCGCGGAGCAGTAGCAGTCGTAGGCACGCCCCGCCTCACGGAGCCGGGTGGCCACGTCGGCGTAGACGTCGAACCGCTCGGACTGCAGGTAGGGGCCGTGCGGCCCGCCGACCTCGGGCCCCTCGTCCCAGTCGAAGCCGAGCCAGCGCATCACCTCGAGGAGCGTGTCGTAGGACTCCTGGGTGTTGCGGGCGGTGTCGGTGTCCTCGATGCGGAACACGAAGGTGCCGCCGTGGTGGCGCGCGAACGCCCAGTTGAACAAGGCGGTCCGGGCCAGCCCGACGTGCGGGCTGCCGGTCGGCGACGGGCAGAACCGGACGCGGACGGGAGGAGTCAGGGTGTCAGTCACGGGCCACCACCCGGTTGGTCAGCGAGCCGATGCCGCGCACCGTCACCTCGACCTCGTCGCCGACCTCCATGGGGCCGACGCCGTCGGGGGTGCCGGTGAGGATCACGTCCCCCGGCAGCAGCGTCATCACGCTGGAGACGTAGGCGACCAGCGCCGGGACGTCGAAGACCATGTCCTTGGTCGAGCCGTCCTGCTTGAGGTCGCCGTTGAGGTGGGTGGTCACCCGGAGGTCGGAGGTGTCGAGCTCGGTCTCGATCCACGGGCCGAGCGGGCAGAACGAGTCGAAGCCCTTCGCCCGGGTGAACTGCACGTCGCCGCGCTGCAGGTCGCGGGCCGTCACGTCGTTGCCGACGGTGTAGCCGTAGACCACGTCGGAGACCCGCTCCACGCGGCACGTCGCGGCAGATCCGTCCGATCACCACGGCCAGCTCGCCCTCGAAGTGCACCTCGGAGGACTGCCGCGGGTAGAACACCGGGTCGCCGGGACCGACCACCGAGGTGTTCGGCTTGAGGAACATCAGCGGCTCGGCCGGCACGTCGCCGCCCATCTCGGCCGCGTGGGCGGCGTAGTTCCTCCCGATGCCGACGACCTTGCTGCGCGGCAGCACCGGCGCCAGCAGCCGCACGTCGGCCAGCGCCAGCTCCGTGCCGGTCGGGTTGACCCCCACGTGCAGGGGGTCGCCGGCGAGCGCCACCACCCGACTGTCCTCGGCGGGGATGCCGAGGTCGTCGACGTCCCCGGAGACAACTCCGTACTGGGGCTCGTCGCCCGTGGTGAACCTCGCGATACGCACCCGTCGAGCCTACCGGCGCACCCCCGGGCCCTCCGCTCCTACCCTGGTCGCTGTGGAGAAGGTGACCGACGAGCCGACGGTGCTCGACGAGCGGACCTGGACCGCGCGCCGCGACGCGCACCAGGCCCGGGTCGACGGCTGGGTGCAGCCGCACCTGGCACGGCGCCGCGCGCAGGTCCCCCACCCGGTCGAGGACTTCCTGTTCACCTACTACTCGCACCGGCCCGCCGCGCTGCGCCGCTGGCACCCCGGCCACGGCGTCGGGCTGCGGGACGCGCCCGACCACGCCGCGCACCGCTGGTACGTCGACCGCGGCGGCGTCGTCAGCGTCTCGCCCGACCTCGTCGTCGAGCGACGACCGCTGCTGAGCGCGCTGCGCACGCTGCTCGCCGCCACCGCCGCCCGGCCGGCGCAGCTGGGCTGCTTCGGGATGCACGAGTGGGCGATGGTCTACCGGCAGCCGGCCGAGCAGGTCCGGCACGCGAGCTGGCCGCTGCGGCTCGGCGGCCCGGGCACCGACGAGGTCGTGGAGTCGCACCGGATCGGCTGCTCGCACTTCGACGCGTTCCGGTTCTTCACCGACGAGGCACGTCCGCTCAACACCCTGCAGCCGTCGAGCGAGGACCGGCCGGCGTTCGAGCAGCCGGGCTGCCTGCACGCCGGCATGGACCTCTACAAGCACGCCTACCGGCTGTCCCCGCTGGTGTCCTCGGAGCTGGTGGCCGACTGCTTCGAGCTGGCCCGCGACATCCGGGTGCTCGACATGCGCGCGTCGCCGTACGACCTGTCCGCGCTGGGCTACTCCCCCGTCCGGGTCGAGACCGTCGCGGGCAAGCAGGCCTACGTCGCGGCGCAGCGCGACTTCGCCGAGCGCGGCGCACCGCTGCGCCGGCGGCTGCTCGAGGCGTGCGACCGGCTGCTGGCGACCGTGCCCTGACGTGGGCGCCCGGCTGACACCGCGGGGCTCAGGCCGGCCGGTTGAGGAACCACCGGTGCCCGAAGGGGTCGCGGAGCACCGCCACCCGTCCCACCGGGCCGTCCTCGGGGCCGCGGTCGAGCACCGCGCCGCCGACGACCGCGCGCATGACGATCGCGTCGACGTCGTCGACGGTCAGGTGCAGCGTCACCGCGGCGCCGTGGCCCGCCACGGGTGCCTCCACCTGGATCTCCGGGTGCTCGTCGGCCATCATCCAGCCCGCCCCGCCGACGGCCAGCTCGACGTGGCCGACCCGGCCGTCCGGCATCACCAGCGGGTCCCGGGTCACGACGGCGCCGAGGTGCTCGACGTACCAGGCGATCGCGGCTCGCGCGTCGCGGACCGCGAGGTACGGGGTCAGCACGCTCATCGCGGTCTCCCTCAGTCGTCGTGCACGTAGAGGCAGAACGGGTGGCCGGCCGGGTCGAGCATCACCCGGACGTCCTGCTGAGGCTGGAAGTCCGGCAGCTCCGCCCCCACGGCGATGGCGTGCGCCACGGCCTCCTCGAGGTCGTCGACCTGGATGTCGAGGTGCATCGACTTCTCGGGCTTGCCGTCCTCGGGTGGCCACACCGGCCGCTGGTAGCCCTTCTCCGGCATGAACGCGAGGTTGTAGCCGGCCTCCTCCGAGGGCGCGAGCGTGACCCACTCCGGGGTGTCGGTGTAGATCCGCCAGCCGAGCAGCTGCTCGTAGAACCGTCCCAGCTGCTGCGCGTCGGGCGCGTCGAGCACCACGCCCCACCACTGGTTCCTCGTCCGCAACGCCATGCCCCCATGCTGCCCTGTGCCGGCTCAGAGGCCCAGGGCCTCGCGCACCCGGGCTCGGCGCAGCACCGCCACGCACCACGCGAAGTGGCCGTCCTGCCCGGCCGACCCGAAGCAGGTGCTCGTGGCCAGCGCGTACGCCGCCCGGTAGACGTCCAGCCGGGCCGGGTCGTGGCCGAACCGTCGTGCGAGCACGGCGTCGAGGCGCTCCTCGGTCTCGCGTGCGTGCGGTCCGTACATGTCGTAGACGCTGGCGGTGACCGCGACGTCGAAGGCCGGGTCGCCGACCGCCGTGAGGAAGCCGAAGTCCAGCACCGCCGTCGGCCGGCCCTCGTCGACCAGCACGTTGGCGGCGATCAGGTCCCCGTGGACCAGGGCGGCCGGGGCCGGCGGCAGCGAGCGCAGCGCCTCGGTGACCGCGGCGGCCGTCTCGTCGAGGTCGGGGAGCGCCGCCCGCAGCACGTGCGCGGACCGCGCGACCCGGCGGTCGACCAGGTCCGCCAGCGCGGTCGCGAAGCCGGGCCCGGTGCCGGTTCCAGTGCCGAGCGGCGGCTCGCCGGGCAGCGCGGGCAGCCGCGCCATCGGCGGGGTGGGCGTCACGGCCGCGAGAGCGGCCAGCACGTCCGCCATCGCGTGGGCGTCGGCGTCGGTCACCGCGGGGCGGGGGTCGCGGCGAGGCCAGCGGCCGCCCGGGGAGCAGCGGCTCCAGGGTGGCGAACCGCCCGCCGAGGTCGACGACGTCGGCACCACCGGCGTCCGCAGCGGCAGCCCGGCGTCGGCTACCGCGGCGTAGAAGACCTGCAGCGTCCGGAGCTGCGGCTCCGTGCGGTCGTGCCAGACCTTGGCGACCCCACCGCCGTGCAGGCGCACGACGACGCCCTCGACCCCCTTCCCGAGAACTGCGTCGGGTCGGAGGCCGAGGGCGTCGAGGCGGGTCAGCCACTCATCCATGCACGAGCGGCGGCTTGCTACTTCATGGCCGTCGGCACCGTCAGCCACTTGGCGTTCGGCGAGCCGACACCGGTGACGTTGTCCCAGCCGGGAGCGATCGACAGCGACGAGTCCTTGTTGAACAGCCGCACGCTGTAGAGCACGCCGTCCGAGTCGTCCTGCGTGTTCGCGAAGTCGGCGCGGACGTTGCCCACGTCGGTCGGCGAGCCCGCCACGTCGGTGAACGCGGACTTCGACTTGGCGCTGTAGATCGTCGGGTTCAGGAACCCGAGACGACCACCGGCGTGCTGCTGGCTCAGGGCGGTCTGCCCGGCCATCAGCGGCGAGGCGAGGCTGGTCCCGCCGAGGCGGTACTCGTCGTAGTAGACGCCGTCCGAGAAGGTCTGCGTCTCACCGATGAGCATGCCGGTCGTCGGGTCGGCGTCCAGGCCGACGTCCGGGACCGCACGGCCCGCGCCGTTGCTGCCCGGCACGACACCGTTCTGGTAGCTCGGCCGGTTGAACAGCGAGGACGCGCCGCCACCCGCACCGGAGGTGAAGCCGACCGAGGTCCAGCCGTTGCCGTCCGGGTTGAGGTTGTACTTCACGGTGCCCCAGCCGGTCTGGAACTTGAAGGTGCCGTCGGCGCCGATGGCGTCGGACGTGCCGCCGACCGCGGTGGCGTACGGGTCGGAGGCCGGGTAGTCGACCTGCTTGGAGCCGGTGTTGGCCAGCTCGTCGCCGTTGTCGCCGGAGGAGAACATGAAGCCGATGCCCTGCAGCGCGCCCTGCAGGAACACCTGCTCGTAGGCCGCCACGTTGTCGGGCGTCTCGTTCTGCTCGACGTCGCTCCAGGAGTTGGTGACCAGCGACGCCTTGTTCTCGTCGACCACCTTGTTCAGCGTCGTCGAGGAAGTCGTCGTCGAAGCAGCTCGGGGAGGCGTAGTAGCGGATGTTCGCGTCGGGCGCCATCGCGTGGACCGCCTCGACGTCGAGGGTCTCCTCGCCGTACCAGCCGGACGCGTCGCAGTCCTTCTCGCTGTTGAAGGCCTTCGGGAGCACCTGGGAGAGCTGCCCGGAGGTGTAGGACCCGTCACCGTGCGCCTCGGCGTAGCGGTTCGCGTCGGAGGCGATGGTCGGCGCGGCGTACGCGTCGGTGATGGCCACCGTCACGCCCTTGCCGGACAGGCCCGCCTTGTTCGCGCCCTGGTAGGCCGAGCGCAGGAACGGGACCGGTGTAGCCGCAGACCGCGTAGGGCAGCGTCTTGCCGGCGAACTTGGGCAGCGGGGTCTTGTAGTCGGCCTTGTACTTCGCCGCGAGCTGGCCGTAGTAGCGCGAGCACGGCCGGGCGTTGCGGAACCCGTCCGGCGGCGGGGCCACGCTGGCGCGGGCGGTCTTGCGCGCCTTCGCCGGGTTGCTGTTGTGCCGCACGACGTTCGGCGTGGTGTCCAGGCCGCTGACGGTCAGCACCGAGGACGCGACCGACGTCGGCAGCGACACCGCCTTGGTGTTGGCCTGCACGAGCTGGCCGCGGTGGTGGAACTTCTTCAGCGTGACGGCCAGGGCCTGCTGCACGTCGGCGTTCTTGCCGGTCACGGAGAGGTAGCGGTTGTGCGCCTCGACGGAGGTGACCCGCAGGTGGTTGTCGCGCAGGAAGCCGGTGACCTTCGCCACGGTGGCGTCGGTGGCGTCGTAGCGCGCGTGGTACTGCGCCGCCGACAGGAAGTGCCGGTAGTCGGCGCTCTTCGGGTCGGAGACCTTCGCGACGTCGGCCTTGAGGGCGTCGATCCCGCGCTGCGGCGCGAGGTACACCCGGAAGCTCGACTGTGCGGTGGAGGAGACACGGCCGACGCTGTCCGCACGGGCCACCCAGGTGGGTGCGGTGCGGGTGAACGTGTGCCGCTTAGGCGCCGCGTTGGCGCTGGGTGCTGCCATCAGACCGGTGGCGACGAGCGCCCCGACGACGGCCGCGGTGGAGAGCGAGGTCTTCGCTTTTCTCATGCGGGTCCATCCCTTCGAGATCGGCCTGGTGGCCGACGGACGGAGGACAACCTATGTGGGACATAACCCGAAATGGAAGAGTCACCAACGATTGGGTTTTACATCGATCCAGGGAGCGGCGGCCTCGACCTGGGCCGCGAGCGAGAGCAGCAGCGCCTCCTGGGCCGGCCGAGCGGCGATCATCACCCCGACCGGAAGTCCGTCGGCGGTGACGTGCAGCGGCAGCGAGACCGCCGGCATCCCGGTCAGGTTCCAGGCAGACGTCCAGGGCGTGAACGCCTTCTGGTTCTCGAAGTCGCGGGCCGGGTCCGCGTCGTCGCGGATCTCGCCGATGCGCAGCGGCGGCTGCGCCAGCGTCGGCGTGAGCACCGCGTCGTACGGCGCCAGCGCGTGCAGCGCCCTCGCCGCCACGCGGCGCAGCTCCCCCACCGCGAGCCCGAACTCCGGACCCGAGACGGCCTCGCCCCGCGCCCGCAGCCAGCGGGTCAGCGGACGCAGCAGGTGCTCGGTTCCGGGCGGCGGGACCGACAGCGCGGTGAGCACCGCCCAGCAGGTCTCGAAGGTCGCGACCGCCTCCGGCGGCACGGGTACGTCGACCTCCTCCACGTCGTGCCCCAGCGAGGCGAGCAGCCGGCTCGCGTCCTCGTAGGCCTCGACCACGGACGGGTGCACCCGTGCGTCGGCGATCACAGGAGCCACGAACCGCGCGACCCGCAGCCGGCCCGGCGGCCGGTCGCACGCGGCCAGGAAGGAGGTCGCCTCGGGCGGGGCCCAGGCCGGGTCGCCGACCGCCGGGCCGGCCATCACGTCGAGCATCGCCGCCGCGTCCCGGACGGTGCGGGCCAGCGGACCCGCCGTGGAGAGGCCGACCGGGTCGCCGTACATCGGGGCGCCGCTGACCCGGCCGCGGCTCGGCTTCAGCCCGACCAGCCCGCAGCAGCTGGCGGGGATCCGGATCGACCCGCCGCCGTCGGAGCCCTGCGCGACCGGGACCAGCCCGGCGGCGACCGCGGCGGCCGCTCCCCCGCTGGAGCCGCCGGCCATCCGCTCGAGGTCCCACGGGGTCCGGGCCGGTGGTGCGTTGTCCGGCTCGGTGTAGCAGGGCGAGCCGAACTCGGGGGTCGTGGTCTTGCCGAGGCTGACCATCCCGGCGGCCTCGATGCGCAGCACCACCTCGTCGGAGACCTCGGGGACGTGGCCGGCCATGGTCGCGGAGCCGAACTCGGTGGTCACGCCGGCCGTCTGGTTCAGGTCCTTGAACGCCGTCGGCACGCCGTAGAGCGGCGAGGAGGTGTCCCCCACCCCGGCGTCGGCGAGCCGCGCCTGCGCCCGGGCCTGCGTCGCCGGTGACCGTGACGAAGGCGCCCACCGAGTCCGACAACCGCGCCACCCGTTCCAGGTAGTGGTCGACGAGCTCGGTGGGCGACACCTGCTTCGCGCGGACCGCCGCGCCCTGCTCGAGGGCGGTCAGGTCGTGCAGGTCTGCCATGGGCAGAACCTATCGCCGGGCGCCTCCGGCCACCGGCGCGACGGCGGCCGTCGGGCGGCCCCGCACCAGCGCGAGCACCACCACGAGGGTGAGCGCCAGCAGCCCGCTCGCCACCAGGAAGGTGGTCTGCGCGCCGCCCACGAACACCAGCCGCGCGACGTCGGCGGGCGCGGTGCCGGCGGGCACCACGGTGCCGCGGCTCGCGGTGCCGAACACCGTCACGAGCACGGCGAGGCCGAGGGACGCGCCGACCTGCTGCATGACGTTGACCAGCCCGGAGCCGGCGCCCGCGTGCTGCGGCTGCACGCCCTGCAGCGCGGCGCCGGTGAGCGGCACCATCGCCGAGCCGTTGCCGAGCCCGACCAGCACCAGCGGGCCGAGCACGGCGAGGTAGCCGCTGTCCTGCGACAGCTGCGTCAGCCACAGCAGCCCGAGCAGGGACAGCGTGATCCCGGCGGCCATCACCAGCCGGTCGCCGTACCGCTCGACCAGGACCCGGGCACTCAGCTGGGACGAGGCGAACAGGCCGACCGAGATCGGCAGGAACCCGAAGCCGGTGGCCAGCGGCGAGTAGCCGAGCACGTCCTGCAGGAACTGGGTGAGGAAGAAGAACATCCCGGTCATCGACGCGATCAGCAGCATCCGGGCCAGGTAGGCCCCGGCGCGCTGCCGGTCGGCGAACAGCACCAGCGGCGTGATCGGCGCCTCGGCGAAGCTCTCGACGGCCACGAAGGCGGCCATCAGCAGCACCCCCACCACGAACGCGGCGAGCGTCTCCGGCGCGTGCCAGCCGTGCGAGGCGGCGGTCACGAAGCCGTAGACCAGGGCGGTCATGCCGACGGTGGAGGTCAGCGCGCCGGCGAGGTCGAAGCGACCGCGCTGCCGCGGGGTCTCGTCGAGGAACAGCGCGGCGGCGACGACCAGCGCGAGGCCGATCGGCACGTTGACGAACATCACCCAGCGCCACGAGGTCCACTCGGTGAGCAGGCCGCCCGCGACCAGGCCGACGGAGGCACCGCCGACGGAGACCGCGGTGTAGAGGCCGAGCGAGCGGGTGCGCTCGCGGCCCTCCGGGAACATCGAGCTGAGCAGCGCGAGCGTCGCGGGCGCGATCAGCGCGCCGCCGACGCCCTGCGTGGCCCGCGCCACGAGCAGCAGCGCGGGTGACGTGGCCAGCCCGCCGGCGAGCGAGGCGAGCGTGAACAGCCCGACGCCGGCGAGGAAGCTGCGCCGTCGGCCGAGCAGGTCGCCGGCCCGCGCCCCGAGGAGCAGCAGGCCGCCGAAGGCGAGGCTGTAGGCGTTGAGCACCCAGGACAGCCCGGACGTGCTGAAGTCGAGCGCCGACTGCATCTGCGGCAGCGCGACGTTCACGATGCTCATGTCGAGCATCACCATCAGCTGGGCGACCAGGATCACCGCCAGCACGACGGAGGGCTGGCCCCGGTCGGGCCGGCGTCGGGTGAGCCGGGGCTGCGCGGTCGCCGCGTGCCGCCCGGGCGGGGGTGTGGGGTCGACGAGGTGGACTCGTTCGGGAGTGCGGACAGTCACGGTGAGGTGTCTCCTCGGGGTACAGTGGAGCAGGAAAACGGAAGGGCCCTCCGGATACGTTACGGAGGCACCCTCCGGTTATCAAGGACTTTCGGAGGCTTCCTCCGTTTAATTCTGGTGACGGTGCCGTGAGAGCGAGGTGACGAGCACGTGACAGAGACCGACAGCAGGACCGAGAGCGGGACGGACAGCGGGACCAAGCAGGCCCGCCGCCCGATGCGGGCCGACGCGCGCCGCAACTACGACCAGCTGGTGCACGCGGCGCGCGACGCGTTCCGCGACACCGAGGCCGACACCTCGCTCGAGCAGATCGCCAAGCGGGCGGGCGTCGGCATCGGCACGCTCTACCGCCACTTCCCCACCCGGCTCGCGCTGCTCGAGGCGGTCTACCGCGACGAGGTCGACGACCTCGGTGACCGCGGCGAGCGGCTCGCGGAGGAGGCGGAGCCCTTCGAGGCGCTGGTGGCCTGGCTGGACATGTTCTTGTCGTACGCCGCGACGAAGCGGGCGCTGTTCCACGAGCTGATCGAGGTCGCCGGGCGCGACTCCGAGCTGCTCACCCACTCCCGGCAGGTCATCGAGACCTCCGGCGGCGCCGTGCTCGCCCGTGCCCAGGAGGCCGGGGTGGCCCGGGCCGACGTCACCGTCGGCGACCTCACCCGGCTGGTCGGCGGCTGCACGATGATGCCCGGCGCCACCGAGGAGCAGCAGCGGCGGATGCTCGAGGTCATCGTCGCCGGCATCCGCACCTAGGCCCCGACCTGCCCGTCCGTCGTCGAGGCGGTCAGCCCGGTGCGGCCGCGGTCACCGACCAGGCCGACGCCGTCAGCTCGAAGGGGGCCGTCGGGAGCAGCTCGCCGCAGCGCACCCGCAGCGCGTCGCGCCGCTCCACGTCGAGCCCGGCGACGTACGCACCGGCGGGGCCGACGCCGAGGGTGAACGGCTCCCACCACTCGTCGACGCCGGCGAACGACAGCGCGACGGTGAGCACCGACGCGTGCACGTCGAGGAGGCCCGCCGCCTCGGCCAGCTCGGTGAGGTGACCCTCGCGGGTGCCCGGCAGCTCGGCCTCGCCGGGTGCCGCGGGGTCGAGGTCGTGCACCGCGTCCCAGAACACCGCGAGCGGGCCTCCCCCGCCGGCGTGGTCCCAGACGCAGGCCGCGACCACGCCTCCGGGCCGGGTCACCCGTCCCATCTCCCGCAGCCCCGCCACCGGGTCGGTCATGAAGTGCACGACGAGCTGGGCGGCGGCGACGTCGACCGCGTGGTCGGGCAGCCGCAGCCGCTCCGCGGACCCCCGTCGTACGTCGACCTCGGGCAGCCGCGCCGCGACCGCCCGCACGAACGACGCCGACGGGTCGACGGCACGGACCTGCTCCGGGCCGAGCCGGCCGGCCAGCACCGTGGTCAGCGCTCCCGGGCCGCAGCCGACGTCGAGCGCCTGCTGCCCGGGGCGCAGGTCGAGCTGGTCCGCGAACAGCACGGCGAGCGGCTCCGACCACCGGCCCATGAAGCGTCCGTAGGAGTCGGCACCCACGTCGAACCCGCCAGCCATGGCGCGAAGATACGCCGACCGGCGCCGCGGCGGGCCGCAGTAGCCTGGCGTCCCGCCGGCACGTCCAGACAGGAGCCGAGCCCATGGCCTCTCCCCCGACCCGGTCGCGCGACGAGCTCTCCCGGGCTCGGCTCGCCGGCCCCGACGAGGGCATCTCCGCCGAGGAGCTCTCGCTGGCCGCCCGCAACCACGCGATGCCCATGGAGGCGATGCGCTGGGACCTGACGCCGGTGGGGCTGCACTACGTGCTGGTGCACTACGACATCCCCGCGCTCGACCCGGCGGCCTGGCGGCTGCGGGTGGCGGGCCTGGACGGGTCGGCCGCCGCCCTGTCGCTGGCCGACCTGGCGGCGCTGCCGCGCCGGACCGTCGCCGTCACCATGGAGTGCGCCGGCAACGGGCGCGCGCTGCTGGAGCCGCGGCCGGTCAGCCAGCCGTGGCTGTCCGGCGCCGTCGGGACGGCGGAGTGGACGGGGGTGCGGCTGGCCGACGTGCTGGCGGCCGCCGGGGTGCGGCCCGACGGGGTCGACGTGGTGTTCACCGGGGCCGACCACGGTGTCGAGCGCGGCGTCGAGCAGGACTACGCCCGGGCCCTGCCGGTCGCCGAGGCGCTACGGCCGGACGTGCTGGTGGCCACCGAGATGAACGGCGCGCCGCTGCCGGTGCAGCACGGCTTCCCGGCCCGGCTCGTGGTGCCCGGCTGGTACGGCATGGCGCACGTCAAGTGGCTCACCGACGTCGCGGTCGTCGACCACGAGTTCGACGGCTTCCAGCACCAGGCCTACCGGCTGCGTCAGGAGCCCGACGACGAGGGCGTGCCGGTGACGCGGATCCTGCCGCGGGCGCTGCTCGTGCCGCCGGGCTTCCCCGACTTCATGACCCGCGACCGGACGGTCGCCGCGGGACCGGTGGCGCTGACCGGCCGCGCCTGGTCCGGCTCCGGCGAGGTCACCCGTGTCGAGGTCAGCACCGACGACGGCGGCCACTGGGCCGACGCCGAGCTGGGACCGAGCACCGGGCGCTACGCCTGGCGGGAGTTCCGGACCGGCTGGGACGCCGAGCCCGGCGACCACGTGCTGCTGGCCCGGGCCACCGACGACACCGGCCAGGTGCAGCCCACCGGGCCGGCCTGGTCGCGCGGCGGCTTCGCCAACAACGGCAGCGAGCCGGTGCGGGTCCGGGTCGTCGCGTCGGGGTAGCGGGGTCGTCCGCAGCGGTTCGCCTAGCGGCCCCCGGCTACGCCGGCTGCTCGCCGTTGCGGCGCAGTCCGTAGGTCACCGCGTCGAGGAGCGCCGCCCACGACGCCTCGATGACGTTGTGCCCGACCCCGACGGTGACCCAGCTCGAGACGCCGTCGGTGGTCTCGATCAGCACCCGGGTCACCGCGTCGGTGCCGTGCCCCTGGTCGAGGATGCGCACCTTGTAGTCGATCAGCTCGAACTTCGCGACCTCCGGGTAGGCCTGCCCGATCGCGTCGCGCAGCGCCTGGTCCAGCGCGTTGACCGGGCCGTTGCCCTCGCCGGTGGTGATGATCCGTGCCCCACCGGCGAGCAGCTTGATGGTGGCCTCCGAGACGGCCTCCGCTCCCGGCTTTGTTTCTGTGATCACCCGCCACGACTCGATGTCGAAGTACGACGGGCGGGCACCCTCGACCTCCTCCAGCAGCAGCAGCTCGAACGACGCGTCGGCGGCCTCGAACGTGTGCCCGCGCGACTCCAGGTCCTTGACCCGGTTGGTGATCCGGGTGACCAGGTCCTTGTCGCCGCTCAGGTCGAAGCCGAGCTCCGCGCCCTTGAGCTCGATGCTGGCGCGGCCGGCCATGTCCGAGACCAGCAGCCGCATGTCGTTGCCGACGTGCTCCGGCTCCATGTGCTGGTAGAGGTTCGGGTCCACCTTGATCGCGCTGGCGTGCAGCCCGGCCTTGTGCGCGAACGCGCTGACGCCGACGTACGGCTGGCGTGAGGCGGGCGGGAAGTTCGTCACGTCGGCGACCGCGTGGGCGATGCGGGTGGCCTCGCGCAGCCGCCCCTCCGGCAGCACCCGGCGGTCGAGCTTGAGCTCGAGGTTGGCCACGACGGAGACCAGGTCGGCGTTGCCCGTGCGCTCGCCGTAGCCGTTGAGGGTGCCCTGCACGTGGCTCGCGCCGGCGTCCACCGCGGCGAGCGTGTTGGCGACCGCGCAGCCGGTGTCGTTGTGGCAGTGGATCCCGACCCGCACGCCCGTCGAGCTGAGCACGTCGTCGACGACGTCCCCGACCCAGGACGGCAGCATCCCGCCGTTGGTGTCGCAGAGCGCGACGACCTCGGCGCCCGCGTCGTACGCCGTCCGCAGCACCTCGAGCGCGTAGTCGCGGTTGTCGCGGTAGCCGTCGAAGAAGTGCTCCGCGTCCAGGAACACCCGCTGCCCCTCCGCGCGCAGGTGGCTGACGGTGTCGCGGACCATCGCGAGGTTCTCCTCGAGCGTGGTGCGCAGCGCCAGCTCGACGTGCCGGTCGTGGGACTTGGCGACCAGCGTGACGACGTCGGCGCCGCTGTCGCGCAGCGCCGCGACCAGCGGGTCGTCGGCGGCCCGGACCCCGGCCCGTCGGGTGGCGCCGAAGGCCGCGAGCGTGGCGTGGCGCAGGTCGAGCTCGTCGGCGGCGCGGCGGAAGAACTCCGTGTCCTTGGGGTTCGCGCCGGGCCAGCCGCCCTCGATGTAGCCGACCCCGAGGCCGTCGAGCTGGCGCGCGATCGTCAGCTTGTCGGCGACGGAGAGGTTGAGCCCCTCCTGCTGGGCGCCGTCGCGCAACGTCGTGTCGTAGACGTGGAAGCCTGCGTCGGTCGGGGTGGTGCTCATCGCGGGGTCTCTCGGGTCGGGGATGGTCGGGCAACAAAAAGACCTCCCGTGGATACGAGAGGTCAGCGCGCCGGCGGTTGCCTGGCGCGCTAGCTGATAATGATCTGCCGGTGCTGCACGTCTCGAGTCTGCCACCGATGTCCAGCTGGTGGCCGTCGATCTCGGATTCCGGTCAGGCCGGTGGCGGCACCAGGCGCAGCGCGACCACGGTCAGGTCGTCGCGGCGCACGTCGACGGCGAACCGTCGGACCGCCGCCACCGACTCGGCCACCACCTCCTGCGGCGACCAGCTGCGCAGCCCGGCCAGCACGTCCCGCAGGCCGTCGGCGCCGAACTCGCGGCCGTCGCCGTCGCGGGCGTCGGTCACCCCGTCCGTGCAGACCACGAGCAGGTCGTCGACGCCGAACGACCGGCACCCCAGCGTCCAGCCGCGGGTGACCGAGCTGATCAGCGGGCCCGTCGGCGTCAGCTCGGCCGAGCCGACCCGGCGCTTCTGGTCCATCACCAGGCCCGGCGGGTGGCCGGCGTTGATCCACTGCAGCTCGCCGGCGAACGGATCGACCACCACGACGAGGCAGGACAGGAACCGCTCGTCGTCGCTGTCGGTGCGGCGGGCGGCCAGCGTGAACGCCGCACCGAGGTCGAGCCCGGTGTCGAGGAGGGCGGTGAGCCGCTGCTTGAACCCGAACGCGACCAGGCCCGCCTCGGCGCCGTGCCCGGACACGTCGGTGAGCACCAGCGCCGTGCTGCCGTCGGGCCGGTGCAGCGCCTCCCACCAGTCGCCGGCGAGCACCCCCTCGGCCGACTGGACGGCACCGGCGATCTCGAGGCCGCCCACGACCGTGTCGGTGCGGGCGGCGAGCTCGCCGCGCAGCGCCGCCACGACCGGGCTGTGCTGCGACAGCGCCTCGGTCGCGCCGCGGGTGGCCTCCAGCTCGGCGACGATGCGCCGCCGCATGTTCTCCGCGTCGCGGGCGATCGCCGCGACCTCCTCGGGTCCGTCGACCAGCACCTCCTGGTCGAGGTCGCCGGCGGCGACCCGGCGCATCCGCTCCCGGAGCCGGTTGACGGGCGCGAGCACCCAGCGGCGCATCAGGAACGCGCCGAGCACCAGGATCACGATGATCGCGAGCCGGCTCGCGTTGACCACGAACCGCAGCAGGCCGACGTCGCTGCGCTCGCGGTGCTGCGCGCGCAGCGTCCGGGTGTCGATCAGCCGCTGCAGCGAGGCCACCTCGCGCCGCACGTCGTCGAAGGCGGCCTTGCCGCGTCCGGTCCGCACCAGCGCCTCGGCGCGGGGCGCGTCCCCGGCCCGGCGGGCCGCGATCTCCGGCTCGGCGCCGACCGCGCGCCACCGACCGGCGGCCGCCTCGACGCGGTCAGGCGCGCGGCGACCGCGTCGTCGTGCCGGAAGTCGCGGCGCAGCTCGGCGAGCGTGCGACCGAAGGCCACGTCACCGTCGCGGTAGGGCCGCAGGAACCGCTCGTCCCCGCTGAGCACGTAGCCGCGCTCGCCGGTCTCCTGGTCGACGAGCGAGACCAGCAGCGAGCGGCCCTCGACGCTGGCGGGCTGCAGCTGGTCGGTCACGAGCGCGCGGTTGCGCTCGACCGGCGGACGGCCCGGTGGACGGCCCGGCGGACGGCTCAGGGGACGGCTCAGCGGGTGAAGGTGAAGAACGTGTGCCCGGGCACCAGCGGCTGCGGGTCGGCGACGAGCCGGTGGGCGCCGACGCGGTAGCCGGTGTCGGCGGGCACGTCCATCGCGACCTGCTCGAACCCGCTGTCGGCGAACCAGCCACGGATCGTGGGGGTGAGGTCGCCGGAGCGGAACCGGCCCCGGGTCCACAGCACGGTCGCGCCGGGTGCGCACAGCTGCGGCAGCAGCGCGACGGTGCCCCGCAGGTCGTCGTCGGTGACGTTGCCGAACACGCCGCACATCATCACCAGGTCCGCCGGCACGGCGCCGGCGTAGCTGTCGGTGCGGCCGGCGTCCACGCGTCGTACGTCGACCGTGGCGAGGTCGTGCGCGGCGGCGTGCTGCTCGGCCTCGCCGGCGAGCCCGTCGTCGAGCTCGAGCAGCCGCGCGTGGACCCGTCGCGCGTCGGCCGGGCGGCGCGCGAGCACCTGGAGGAGGTCGAGCCCGTTGCCGGCGCAGGCGCTGACGACCTGCAGCGTGGCGTCCGCACGCGCGTCGAGCCAGGCCTCGATCTGCCGCTGGACGGAGCGCCGCCGCCGCGAGAGGTCGGAGTCCGGGTCGTCGTAGCCCTCGTGCCAGGCACGCCAGTCGGTGCTGCCGGTCACGGTCAGAACCAGCCCACGAGCGTGCCGAGCATCGTCCCGTCGCGCCAGGGCGGCCCGACGTCGGGGTCCCACACCGGACCGTCGAGCGCCAGCGTCCAGCCGCACAGCGCCGCCGCGGCGAGCACCAGCCCGACCGCCACCCAGCCGACCCAGAGGTTGCGGGTCGCGACGAGGACGAGGCGGCGGGTCGGCACCCGCAGCCGCCGGGAGCCGGGGCCCCACCACAGCGACAGCGCCAGCACCGCCCCCATCACGAGCAGGCCGGGCACCAGCGGTCCCCGGAACAGCAGGTAGGCGACGCCCACCACCAGCGCGACGAACGCCGCCCAGGCCAGCAGCAGCAGCGTCCCGCCGGTGGCGACGACGAGGTACCACGGCGTGGAGACGAACGTCAGCAGCCGGTCGTACCACCGGCGACGTCCGCGCAGGTGCTGTCGCTCGCGCGCCGACTCGGTCGTCCACGAGACGGTGCGCACGGCCAGCGCCAGCACGGCGAGCGCCAGCAGGCTGAGGTACGGCGCCCGTGCGAAGCCGAGCGTCACCGCGGCGAACAGCCCGCCGAGCAGCGCCCCGCGCTGCCAGCGGTGCAGCCCGCCGGGCGCGGGTCGCCAGGTCGCGGGCGGGACGAGCCGGGGACGTCCGTCGGCGTCGACAGGTCGGCCGCGGGGCGCCGGCGGTTGGTCGTACGGCGCGCGGGCCGGCTGGTGCGGCGGCAGCGGCGCCGGCTGCCGCTGGGTGGGCGGCACCGTCTCGCGCCCCAAGCGACGGGTCGTCGGGCTGTCCAGGACGTCGGTGGCCTCGGAGTCGGGACCACCGTCGGCCGGGGCGAGCGCGAACGGCATCGTGGGCTCGCCGCCGTCGCGGGCGTCCCGGCGCAGCTCGCGGCGCGACCGCGGGCCGGGGGCCGAGCGGCGCAGCGCGGCGAGCACCGCGGCGGTCTCCGGGCGGTCGGCGGGGTCGGGCGCCAGGCAGCCGCGCACCAGCGGGAGCAGCGCCGCAGGCACCGCGGAGAGGTCGTGCTCGCCGCGGCGCACCCGGTCCATGATCGCCATCGCGGGGCCGGTCCCGAACGGTGGCCGCCCGGTGGCCGCGAACACCACGGTCGCGGCCCAGGAGTGCACGTCGGAGGCGGTGGTGGCGTCGTCGCCGTAGAGGATCTCCGGCGCGAGGTAGCCCGGCGTGCCGAGCAGCCAGCCGGTCTGGGTGAGCCGCGGGTCCTCCGCGAGCCGGGCCAGCCCGAAGTCGATGAGCACCGGGGCCCGGCCCTCGAGAAGCACGTTCGAGGGCTTGATGTCGCGGTGCAGCACGCCGACCTGGTGCACCGCGATCACCGCCTCCGCGAGACCGGTCGCGAAGTGCGCGAGGTCGTCACCCAGGATCGGTCCGTGCTGCCGGACGTGCTCGTGCAGCGACAGGCCGGGGACGTAGCGGGTGGCGACGTACGGCGTCTCGCCCCACGGGTCGGCGTCCAGCACCTCGGCCACCCGCGGGCTGCGCACCCGCCGCAGCGAGGCCACCTCGCGAGCCAGCCGCTCCCGGGCCTCGTCGTCGCCGATGACGTGAGGACGCAGCACCTTCAGCGCGACGCGGGTGCCGTCGGGGCGCTCCGCGAGGTGCACCACCCCCATGCCGCCCTCGCCGATCTTGGCCCGCAGCCGGTACGGGCCGACCTGCGCGCTCCCGACACCACGCCCTGAGGGCGCGGACGGGTGCGGCGTGGCGGTCACCGGACAACGGTATCCGAGCACGTCCCCGAATCGACCCGGGCGCGCGTGGCCCGGGTCGGCACGGCCGTCCTCAGACGACCCGGTGCATCCAGCCGAAGGTGTCCTCGGCGCGGCCGTACTGGAGGTCGACCAGCGCGGTGCGCACCTCCTGGGTGACCGGGCCGGTGGTCTCGCCCTCGCCGACCTGCGCCGCCGCGCCACTTCAGCGTGCCGACCGGGGTCACCACCGCGGCGGTGCCGCACGCGAAGACCTCGGTGATCCGGCCGGACGCGACGCCGTCACGCCACTCGTCGATGGTGATCGCGCGCTCCTCGACGGAGTGGCCGAGCTTGCCGCACAGCTCGATGATCGAGCTGCGGGTGATGCCCTCGAGGATGGTGCCGGACGTCGCCGGCGTCACGATCGAGCCGTCGTCGTGGACGAAGTAGAGGTTCATGCCGCCGAGCTCCTCGACGTACCGGCCCTCGGCGGCGTCGAGGAAGACGACCTGGTCGCAGCCCTCGGCGATGGCCTCCTGCTGCGCCACCAGCGAGCTCGCGTAGTTGCCGCCGGTCTTGGCCGCGCCCATGCCGCCGCGCCCGGCGCGGGTGTAGGTCTCCGAGAGCCAGATCGAGACCGGGTGGACGCCCTTGGCGAAGTAGGCGCCGGCGGGCGAGGCGATCACCATGAACGTGACGTGCTGCGAGGGCCGGACGCCGAGGAACACCTCGGAGGCGAACATGAAGGGCCGCACGTAGAGGCTCTTCTCCCCCGCCGGCTCCGGCACCCAGCGCTCGTCGGCCTGCACCAGCGCGTCGACCGAGGCGATGAAGTCCTCGACCGGCAGCTCCGGCAGCGCGAGCCGGTGCGAGGAGCGCACCATGCGCGCGGCGTTCTCCTCGGGGCGGAACGTCCAGACCGAGCCGTCCTCGTGGCGGTAGGCCTTCATGCCCTCGAAGATCTCCTGCGCGTAGTGCAGCACCGCGGTCGCCGGGTCCAGCGACAGCGGGGCGTACGGCGTGATGCGTGCGTCGTGCCACCCCTGCTCGGGCGTCCACTCGGCCACGAACATGTGGTCGGTGAAGTGCAGCGCCGAAGCCGGGAGCGGCCAGGATCTCCGACAGCCGGTCCGTCGACACCGGCGCGGTCGCCGACGTGACCTCGATGTGCATAGGGCTCTCCATGTGGTGCACGGTACCTGTCCTCCGGGGGTGCGAACGAGCGGTCGAGCGGGCTGCTGAGGTGCTCAGCCGGCTACTCGTGCCGCGACCGCGTCGCCGACCTCGGAGGTGGTGCGGGTCGTGCCCGGAGTGCGCGCGGCGAGCTCGGCCACCACGGCGTCCTCGACCGTGCGGGCGGCGTCGTCGAGGCCGAGGTGCTCGAGCAGCAGCGCGGTCGAGAGGATCGCCGCGGTCGGGTCGGCCTTCTGCTGGCCGGCGATGTCGGGCGCCGACCCGTGCACCGGCTCGAACATGCTGGGCGTGGTGCGGTCGGGGTTGACGTTGCCGCTCGCGGCGAGGCCGATGCCGCCGGTCACGGCGGCCGCGAGGTCGGTCACGATGTCGCCGAACAGGTTGTCGGTGACGATCACGTCGAAGCGCGCCGGGTCGGTGGCCAGGAAGATCATCGTGGCGTCGACGTGGAGGTAGTCCACGCTCACCTCGGGGAACTCCTCGGCGACCTGGTTCACGATCCGCGACCAGATCCCGCCGGCGTGGACGAGGACGTTGGTCTTGTGCACCAGGGTCAGCTTCTTGCGCGGCCGCTTCTGCGCCCGGGCGAACGCGTCGCGGACCACGCGCTCCACGCCGTACGCCGTGTTGACGCTGACCTCGGTGGCGATCTCGTGCGGCGTGCCGACGCGGAGCGCGCCGCCGTTGCCGACGTACGGGCCCTCGGTGCCCTCGCGCACGACCACGAAGTCGACCTCGCCCGGGTCCGACAGCGGCGAGGTGGCGCCGGGGTAGATCCGGGAGGGGCGGAGGTTGACGTAGTGGTCGAGCTCGAAGCGCAGCCGCAGCAGCAGCCCCCGCTCCAGGATCCCCGGCGGCAGGTTCGGGTCGCCGGGGCGGCCGCCCACCGCACCGAGCAGGATCGCGTCGTGCTCGCGGATCTCCGAGAGCACGGTGTCGGGCAGCACCTCGCCGGTGGCGAGGTACCGCTCGGCACCGAGGTCGTAGCGCGTCGACTCGAACTTCACCCCGGCGGCCGGGGCCACCTGCTCGAGGACCTTGAGCGCCTCGGCGGTGACCTCCGGCCCGATGCCGTCGCCCGGGATGACCGCGAGCCGGTGCGTGGCGATGTGGCTGCTGCTCATCTCGCGGACCCTAGCCTCCTCAGTTGTCGTCGGGCCGCTGGCCACCGTTGTCTCGCAGGTCGAGCCCGGCCTGCACGCCGGCGAGGGCGTCGGTGTCGGGCTGGTCGTCGCGGTGCCGGCTGGGGCCCCACTCGGGGTACATGTCGTACATCGGAAAGCATCTCCATCGAGGGTCGGTGCGGGTGGGTGTGCTGGTGGGGGACGGTCGCCGAGCGCCGGGGTGACCGGGTCGGGTGCGTCGGCTCCGCTGCCAGCGGTGGAGGTCTGACCTCGGACGCGGGTTGCGCGGTCGACGAGGGGTGGAACTCGGAAGCGGCTGTGGTCGGCTGCTTCGCTCACTGCGGAGGTTCTCGTAAGACCTGGTGCGTCGTGACGCACCGCCAACCACCGCGGCGAGGTGGCCTTACGAAGAGGCCTCGCCGCGGCGATCGATAAGTACGAAGAACTGCCGCATGATGACGCGAGGGTAGCCTGCCGCCCCCGCAGGCCGCCGCCCCTTTCGACGGCCTTTCCGCCATGTGAGACGGAGTCTCGCGCACCGGACCAGGCCGGGAGTTCTGCGAGACTCGGCCGGGTGAGCGCCCCGCCCGAGCTGCCCGACGTCGTACGCCGTGCGTTCGACGTGTCCCGGCGCAGCGGCTACGTCTCGTTCTGCCGCAACGAGACCGGCCGGCTGCTGGCCGCGCTGGCCGCGACCCGCTCGGGCACGCTGGCGGAGTTCGGCACCGGCACCGGCGTCGGCACCGCCTGGCTGCGCAGCGGGATCCGCGAGGGGGCGCACCTGCTCACCGCCGAGCTGGACGCCAAGCTCGCGGGTGCGGCGAGCAAGATCTTCGACGACGACGACACCGTCGAGGTGCTGGCCGCCGACTGGTCGACGCTGCTGGACCGCGGGCCGTTCTCGCTGCTGTTCCTCGACTCCCGCGAGCCCAAGGACGGCGGCCCCGACCGGATCGTCGACCTGGTGGAGCCCGGCGGCGTGGTCGTGCTCGACGACTTCACGCCGTGCTCGTCGTGGCCGCCGGTCTACGAGGGCCGCGTCGACGTGCTCCGCGAGCGCTGGCTGACCGACGAGCGGTTCACCACCGTCGAGGTGATGGTCGCCCCCGACGCGTCCGTGCTCATCGCCACCAAGCGCTGACCGGCCCCAGACTCCGACGTCGGATGTCTGCGCGTGACCTCCGGGTCACCTCTCGGCACCGTTGTCGGGGAGGGGGACGGCGAACCACGGGAGCATCGGCTGCACCAGCGGCCCGATCGCGACCGCGAAGAGCAGGGTGCCCAGGCCGACGGTGCCGCCGAGCAGCCAGCCGAGCAGCACGACGGTGAGCTCGATGCCGGTGCGCACCACCCGCGTCGACAGCCCGGTACGTCGGACCAGGCCGGTCATCAGCCCGTCGCGCGGGCCACGGCCGAAGTGCGAGCCGATGTACATCGCCGTGGCGACCGCGCAGAGCACGACCCCGCCGACCAGGAGCAGCAGCCGCAGCGGCAGCGAGGCCGGCTCGTGGAGCAGCGCCAGCGTCCCGTCGGCGGAGAGCCCGACGAGCAGGCTGTTCGCGACGGTGCCGAGGCCCGGCTTCTCCCGCAGCGGGATCCACAGCAGCAGCACCACGAAGCTCATCCCGATCACCACCTGGCCGAGGCTCAGCGGCAGCAGCCCGGCCACCCCGGAGTGCAGCACGTCCCACGGCGCGAGCCCGAGGCCGCCGCGGACCATGAACGCGAGCGAGGCGCCGTAGGCCACCAGTCCGACGACGAGCTGCACGAGCCGCCGGGACAGCCGGCCGGCGCGCAGCTGCGCGACCGGGCCGAGGTCGGAGAGCGCGGGGACGGGACGCGCGTCGCGGGCCGTGTGGGGGGCCGTGTGGGGGGCCGGGTGGGGCGGTGCGGACATGACGCCATCCTCGCGGCGAAGTGGCCTGGTTGTGAAGAGCCAGTTGTGGAACAGTGGACCGCATGACCCGCTCCGTGTCGGCGCCCCGGGTGGCCACCCTGCTGGGATCGGCCACCGACCGGTCCCCCGCCTACCGCGCCATCGCCGACGGCCTCCGGCTGCTGGTCGCCGACGGCCGGGTGCTCCCGGGCACCCGGCTGCCCAGCGAGCGCGACCTGACCGGCGCGCTCGGGGTCAGCCGCACCACGGTGGCCCGCGCCTACGAGCTGCTGCGCGAGCAGGGCTACCTGGTCTCGCGGCGCGGCTCGGGCAGCGTCACCCGGCTGCCCGAGACCCGCGGCGCGGTCGAGGACCACGTGCTTCGTCCCGGCGACGGCCGGCCGGACACCCTCGACCTCACGACGGCCGCCTCCGCCGCGCCGCCCGGGGTCGCCGCGGCGTACGAGCGTGCGGTGGCCGAGCTCCCGCCGTACCTCAGCGGCAGCGGCTACTACCCCTCCGGCCTGCCGGTGCTGCGCGAGCTGCTGGCGCAGCGGTACGCCGACCGCGGCCTGCCCACCACCCCGGACCAGGTCGTCGTCACCGCCGGGGCGCTGGCCGCCCTCGCCGTGGCCACCCGGGCCTTCGCCGGCACCGGGGACCGGGTGCTCGTGGAGAGCCCGACGTACCCGAACGCGATCGCCGCGCTGCGCCGCTCAGGCACCCGCGTGCTCGGCACCCCGGTCGAGCCGGGCGGCTGGGACGTCGAGGCGCTGACCACCTCGCTGCGCCAGGTCGCGCCGCGGCTGGCGTACCTGGTGCCCGACTTCCACAACCCGACCGGCTCGCTGATGGACGACCCGACCCGGGCGGAGGTCGGCGACGCCCTGGCCCGCAGCCGCACGCTCGCGCTGGTCGACGAGTCGCTCGTCGACCTGTCCCTGACGCCCGGCGCCGAGACCGCGATGCCGCTGCCGCTGGCCGCACACGCCGCCGACACGGTCACGATCGGGTCCGCCGGCAAGGCCTTCTGGGGCGGTCTGCGGATCGGCTGGCTGCGCGCCCCGGACGCCCGCACCGCCGCGCTGGTCTCGGCCCGGCTCACGCTGGACCTGGGCTCGGCGCTGCTCGAGCAGCTGGTGCTCGCCGACCTGCTCCGGCAGCGCGACGAGGTCCTCGCCCACCAGCGGGCCCGGCTGCGCGAGCGCCGCGACCACCTGGTCGCCGACCTGTCGGCGGCGCTGCCGAGCTGGCGCTTCCGGGTTCCCGAGGGCGGGCTCGCGCTGTGGTGCGAGCTCCCGGCCCCGCTCTCGACCGCGCTCACCGTCGCCGCCGAGCAGCGAGGCGTGCTGCTGGCGGCCGGCAGCAGCTTCGCACCGGAGGGCGGGCTCGAGCGGTTCGTCCGGCTGCCGTACGCCCGTCCCACCGAGCAGCTGACCGAGGCGGTCGAGCGGGTCGCCCAGGCATGGCACGAGGCCCGGCAGCACCGTGGTGCCACCGGGCCTCGTCCGCCGCTGGTCGCCTGAGCGACCTGCGTGCCGGTCAGTGCGCCGGCATCTCCAGGCCCTCCTCCTCGGGCAGCACGACCTCGGTGACCATCTCCTCGATCTCCGCGGTCGGCAGCGCCACCGCCAGCGCCCAGAAGTAGATCGCGACGCTGAACACCGCCGTCGCCACGATGCCGGAGTAGTCACCGAGGATCGGGTCGTCCATCGGCCCGAACGAGCTGATGTAGGTGATGATCCCCATGCCCACCAGGTACGCCGGCAGCCAGGCGGCGGACCGCCAGTGCAGGTGCGGCGACTTGTCGTTGAGGTTGAAGACCCGGCTGATCCCCAGGATGACGTAGCCGATGAGGATGGCGATGCCGAGCTTCCAGTCGGTGTCCCAGCCCGACCAGACGATGATCAGCCCCGAGATGGTGAACCCGAACGGTGCCATGAACCCGGCCGCCGGCAGCCGGTAGGGCCGGTCCGCGTCGGGCAGCCGCTTGCGGAAGGCGCCGAGCGAGAGCGGTGCGCCGGCGTACATCAGCACGCTCGCGCTGGTGATCAGCCCGACCAGCGACTGCCAGCTCGGGAACGGCAGGAAGCAGATGCAGCCGGTGACGAAGGCGGCGATCAGGCCGACCCAGGGCACGCCCCGCTCGTTGACCCACTCGAAGGGTGTCGGGACGTAGCCGTTGCGGGACAGCCCGTAGGAGACCCGCGAGCTGCCCGTGGTGTAGATCAGGCCGGTGCCGGCCGGCGAGATGATCGCGTCGGCGTAGATGACCGCAGCCAGCCAGCCGATGCTGAGCAGCGTCGCGACCTCCGCGAACGGGCCGGTGAACAGGGTGTAGAGACCCTTGCCCTGCGCGTCCCACGTCTTGCCGATGGCGCCGTCCGGGAGGGCGAGGAGGAAGGCGACCTGGAGCGCGACGTAGACGAGGATCCCGATGATCATCGCCCCGATGATCGCGAACGGGACGTCGCGCTTGGGGTTCTTCGCCTCGCCGGCCAGCTGGTCGGCCTGCTCGAAGCCGAGGTAGCTGAAGATGATCCCGCTGGTGGAGATGGCGGCCACGATGCCGTGGAACCCGTCGGGGCTGAAGCCGTCGGCGGCGGTGAAGTTGCTGCTGTTGAAGCTCGAGAAGGACAGCACGAGGATCACCAGCAGCGGCACCGCGATCTTCCACCAGGTGGCGATGCTGTTCGTGAGGGCGAGCAGCCGGATCCCGAGGAAGTTGATCGCGGTCAGCAGGGCCATCAGCAGCACCGCGACGATGAGACCGCTGGTGGTGAGCACCTTGGTCTCCGGGTCCAGCCAGGAGTGGGCGAAGGAGTAGTGCTGGCCGTAGGTGATCATCGCCGACACCTCGATCGGCGCCACCGTCGCGGCCTGCAGCCACGAGAACCAGCCGAACGACGCGCCGGCCGCACCGCCGAAGGCGTAGTGCGGGAAGCGGGCCGTGCCGCCGGAGACCGGGTACATGCCGCCGAGCTCGGCGTGGATCAGCGCGAGGACCATCATCATCAGGCCACCGACGACCCAGGAGATGATCGCCGCCGGACCCGCAGCGATCAGACCCTCCTGCGCGCCGAACAGCCAGCCGGAACCGATGATCGAGCCCACCGACGCCCACATGAGGCCGATCAGGCCGACCTCGCGCTTCAGCGAGCTCGAGCGGGCCGGGCGTGGCTTCTCTGCAACCGACATGGTCCAAGACCTCCTGGGTCGAAACCGAGACACGATGGTCAGACAGAGCAAACAGTAGGACTGAACGCTGCTCACGGCGAGCACCGTGATGTTTCGTCCCGTTCCGGCGGGGGACGAGAGGAGTCCGCGTGGTCCACCTGCTCCCGCCCCAGCTGCCCTGGTGGGTGGCCGGCCCCTGCATCGGGCTGTGCGTCGTCGCGCTCTACGCGCTCGCGAACGTGAAGCTGGGCGTCTCCGGCGGCTGGCTGCAGCTCGTGCTGCTCGCGCAGCGCCGCCGGGTCACCGAGGCGTGGCGGCTGTGGTTCACCGGCGGCGTCGTCGGTGGCGCGGTCCTCGCGGCGTTCCTCGGCACCGGGCACGTCAGCGGCTACGGCCGGCTGTCCGCGGTGCTGCCGGCCCCGGTGCTGGCCGGGGTGCTGCTGGTCGTCGGCCTGCTCATCGGGTACGGCGCGCGTTGGGCCGGCGGCTGCACGTCGGGCCACGGCATCTCGGGCTGCGCCGCGGGGTCGCCGGAGAGCCTCGCCGCGACGAGCACCTTCTTCGGCGTCGCGATCGCGGTGACCTTCGCGGTGCACCTGCTGACCGGGGGTGCGGTGTGAGCCTCGGGCTGCGCGGGAGCGCGGTCGTCGTGGGCGGCGCGTTCGGGTTCCTGCTGACCGGCAGCGGGCTCGGCGACTACCACACGATCCACGACGGCCTGCTGCTGCGCGACCCCTACATCTACCTGATGATGGCCGCGACGGTCGGCACCGCGGCGCTCGGGATCGCCCTGCTGAGGCGGCGGGGCCGCACGGTGTTCGGCGGTGACCTGGTGGTCCCCCGCCACCCGGTCCGCCGGCAGGCGGTCTACGGCGGCGCGGTGTTCGGGGTCGGCTTCGGCGTCGGTGCGACCTGTCCCGGCATCACCGTCGCCGCCGTCGCCACCGGGTCGTGGTGGGGCGGCCTGGTGCTCGTCGGGATCCTGGCCGGGCTGTGGCTGCGCGGCCGGGTCGACGAGCGCCCGGTCAGGACCGCTCGGCCGACATCGCGGCCAGCTGGTGCAGGTCGGCCACGTCGACCAGGTCGGCGTACTCCGTCGAGCGCCACGTCTCCGGCGCAGCCGGCCGGTCCTCGCTGACGGACGGAGCGTCGTCCCCCTCCGACGGCTCGTCCGGGGCGGTCTCGCCGCGACCGTGCAGCAGCAGCCCCGCGGCGGCCAGCGCGAGCCGGTCGAGCTCGCTGCGGTTGAGCAGCCGGCCCCCCGCGCGCTGCGCCCGCAGCCGGTCGACCTCCAGACCCGACGCCAGCGCCAGCTCCCCCAGCGAGGCACCCGACTGCTCGAGCAGCGTCTCCACGAAGCCGAGCCCCGGATCGGCGAGGCGGGCGCTCGCGACCAGCCCGAGCAGCGCGTGCGCCAGGACCTCGGCCTGCTCGACGTCGAGCACCTGCTGGCCGACCACGACCCGCACCCGCTCGGACCCTGCCAGCTGGAGCATCCGCACGACCACCGGGTCGGCCTCGTCGCCCACCACCAGGTCCGCGCTGAGGTGCGCGTGCAGCGTCCCCGTGTCCGTGTCGTTCCCGCACCACGCGGGGCACTGCCCCGCACCTGTGACCTGCTGCTGCGCCATGACGTCGACCCCCGGCCCCCGGGCCCGCCCGTCGCCGGCCCCCGAGGACAAGGGTGGGCCCGGCATACCGCCGGGATGTGGTTTTTCCCGCAGTCTTTACCGGAGCGTCCCGGGTCAGTCGCCGAGGTCCACCGCACGCACCGAGACGGCGTCGATCGCCTGCGAGATCTCCTCGAGGACGTCGGCCGGGATGGCGGAGTCGACCGACAGCGCCACCAGCGCGTGGCCGCCCTTGGTGTCGCGCGCGACCTGCATGCCGCCGATGTTGACCCGGGCCTCGCCGAGGATCCCGCCGACCGTGCCGACCATGCCGGGCCGGTCCTCGTAGCGCAGGAAGGCGAGGTGCTCGGACGGCTCGATGTCGACGTCGTAGCCGTCCACCTCGACCAGCCGCTCCCGCTGGGCGATGCCGATCAGCGTGCCGGAGACCGACACCTGCGAGCCGTCCGAGAGCGTGCCCCGCAGCGTGATCAGGTTGCGGTGGTCCGGGCTCTCGGGCTCCGTCACCAGCCGTACGGCGAGCCCGCGCTCCGCGGCGAGCAGCGGGGCGTTGACGTAGGACACCTGCTCCTCGACGACCTCGGAGAACACGCCCTTGAGGGCCGCGAGCTCGAGCACCTTGACGTCGTACTGCGTGATCTCGCCGCGGACCTCGACGTCGAGCTGCTGCGCGACCTCGCCCGCCAGCGCGGTGAAGATGCGGCCGAGCTTCTCGGTCAGCGGGATGCCCGGTCGGACGTCCTCGGCGATGACACCGCCCTGCACGTTGACCGCGTCGGGGACCAGCTCGCCGGAGAGCGCCAGCCGCACGGACTTCGCGACCGCGATGCCGGCCTTCTCCTGCGCCTCGTCGGTGGAGGCGCCGAGGTGCGGGGTCGCGACGACGTTCTCGAACTCGAACAGCGGGCTGTCGGTGCACGGCTCGCTCGCGAACACGTCGAGCCCGGCCGCGGCGACCCGGCCCTCCTTCACCGCGGCGTACAGCGCGTCCTCGTCGACGATCCCGCCCCGGGCGGCGTTGACCAGCACCAGGCTCGGCTTGACCTGCGCGAGCTCGTCGTGGCCGATGAGGCCGACGGTCTCGGGGGTCTTCGGGAGGTGCACCGACATGAAGTCGGCCTGCGCGAGCAGCTCGTCGAGGGCGACGAGCCGCACGCCCATCTGCGCGGCCCGACCGGCCTGCACGTAGGGGTCGTAGGCGATCACCTTCATGCCGAACGCGGAGAGCCGCTGCGCGACGAGCACGCCGATCCGGCCCAGCCCGACGATCCCGACGGTCTTCTCGTAGAGCTCGATGCCGGTGTACCTGCTGCGCTTCCACTCGCCCTGCTTGAGGGCGGCGTTCGCGGGGGCGACGTTGCGGGCGGCGGCCAGCATCAGCGCGACCGCCAGCTCGGCGGCCGAGACGATGTTGGAGGTCGGGGCGTTGACCACCATCACGCCGCTCTGCGTCGCCGCCTTGACGTCGACGTTGTCGAGGCCGACCCCGGCCCGGGCGACGACCTTCAGCCGCGGCGCCGCGGCCAGCGCCTCGGCGTCGACCTTGGTCGCGCTGCGCACCAGGATCGCGTCGACGTCCGTCAGCGCCGGGAGCAGCTCGGCCCGGTCGGCGCCGTTGCAGCTGCGGATCTCGAAGTCGGGGCCGAGCGCCTCGACGGTGGCGGGGCTCAGCTCTTCGGCGATGAGTACGACGGGCTTGCTCACGGGCAGTCCTCGGGGGTCGTGGTCACGGGTCGGCAGGCGGCCTCGACCCGTCCGGGAGAGAGGAGGAGAGGGAGGCCGCGCACGACGCTGTGCTGCCCGGCGATGCTACCCGATGGCTAGGCGCGGGTCCGGCGGCCACGACCGGCGAACGACCTGGACGACGGGCCGTCGTGGGCTAGTTTCGTCGCAGGTGGCTGCGGCGGAGCGGCCGCCCGGGGGAGGCACGATGAGCTCGACGGGGAACTCCGGCGCGGCCGGCGGCCGGGCACGCCGCTGGTCGGACCGGGTGGTGCCGGTGGGGTGGGTCCTGGCGGCGCTGCTGCCGCTGGTCGGACTGGGCTCGCTGCTGCTGCGCTCCCACCTCGACCCGGACCTCACCAACCCGCGGCTGCACTTCGTGCTGTTCCTGACCGTGGGCGCGCTCGTCGCGGGGCTGGCCTACGCGACCGGGGACTCCGCCGACCGGCGCGGCGACGCCCGGGTGCTGCTGCTCTCGCTCGCGTTCCTGGCCACCGGCGAGTTCCTGCTGCTCCACGCCGTCGGGACGACCGGCATCCTGTTCATCGAGGAGCGTGCCGGCTTCCACGTCGCGATCCCGGTGGGTCTGCTGGTCGCCGCGGTGTTCGGGACGGCGTCGGCGTTCGTCGACCTGCGCCCCGGCTACGCGCCGTTCGTGGTGCGGCACCGACGACTGCTGCGGCGCTCGGTCATGGTGGCCGCGCTGGTGTGGTTCGCCTGGACGGTGCTCCGGCTGCCCGGCCTGGAGTCCCCCACCAGCGAGGGCGCCGCCGGCAGCACGCTCGCCGTGCTGGCCGGGGTCGGCTTCGTGCTGTACGTCGCCGCGGCCCTGCGCTACCTCGTGGTGTTCCGCGAGGGGATGAGCCTGCTGCCCGCGAGCGTCGTCGCCTGCTTCGTGCTCCTCGCGGAGGCGATGGTCGGCGTGGCCACCACGGGCGAGCGCAGCTGGCACGCGAGCTGGTGGGAGTGGCACGGGCTGATCGTGCTGGCCTTCCTGGTGGTCTTCTACGCCGCCCGCCGGGAGTGGCGCGACGAGCGCTTCCGCACGCTCTACCTCTCGACGACGCGGGAGCGGACCCAGGACGTGAGCGTGATGTTCTGCGACCTGGCCGGCTACACCAGCTGGACCGCCGCCGCGGGCCAGTCGCAGACCGCGGACATGCTCGCCGAGTACTACTCGGTCGCGGCCCCGCTGGTCAGCAAGCAGTTCGGCGGCGAGGTCGAGAAGTTCGTCGGCGACGGCATCATCGCCACCTTCAACACCCGCGGCGACCAGGCCGACCACGCGCTCCGGGCAGCCGGCGCCGCGCTCGCGCTGCAGCGGGAGCTCACCGCGATCGCGGACCGCCACGAGGGCTGGCCCCGGGTCCGGGTCGGGGTGAACAGCGGACCGGCCGTGGTGCGCGAGCTCGGCGGCAGCGGGTACGTCGCCTACGCCGTCGTCGGCGACACGATGAACCTGGGGTCGCGGCTGGAGAGCCACGCGCCGGTGGGCGGGGTGCTGATCGGCAGCGCGACCTACGAGCTGCTGCCCGACGGCACCGTCGTCGAGCCGCCGAGACAGCTGCTGGTGAAGGGCCGCACCGAGCCGGTCGAGGCCTACGTGCTGTGCGAGGTGCCGGGGCGCCGCCGGGTCTCGCTGATCGGCTGACCGCTCGGGCTAGGGCAGCTGGGACTCGAGCCGGTTGCCCAGCCGGCGGGCCAGGTCGAGGGTGAGGTAGCCCTGCCGGCCGTCGACCTGCAGCATCACCAGGACGTCGCCGCGTCGCTCGACGACCACGTCCCGTCGCGCCGGGCCCGTCCGACGTACCCGCAGGACGAGGGTGTCGGGCTGCTCGCGGGCGCTCGGCCGGACCGGCCGGGTGCAGCGCGGCGCGGCCGCCTCGAGCTCGGCGAGCGCCTGCTCGGCGTGACCGCGCTCGTAGGCCACGACGACGTTGTGCACCTCCCCTCGCCGTCCCGGGAGCGGTAGCTGACCCGATGGGCCGCCAGCCGGTACTTCTCGCTGTCGAACGTCCCGCCGCACAGGTGGAGGCTGGCGGACGTCAGCCGGTACCCGTCGCCGGGACCGTGGACCGGCACGAAGTCCGGGGGCAGGTCACGGCGCCGGAGCGTGACGTTGCGCGTCAGGCTGTGGGCCTGCGCGAACGACAGCGACGTCGGGTCCGCCACCGGGGTGCCCGACGGGGTCACGGAGGGGAACGCCGACCGGTCCTGCTTCGGCCCCGGTGAGCCGCTGCCGTCGCCCCACCCGGCGGTCACCACGGCCGCGACCACGAGGGCCACGACACCGAGCCACCCGAGGTTGCGACGCAGCACCGGCACACCGTCTCACGACTCGGGTGAGGACGGCCGCCGAGCCGGTGAACACCGGGTGACCACCCGGTGCCTCGGGGTCGGGCGCCAGGGTTACCCCAGGCACCCCTCAGGGTCGCGACGGGTCCCGTCCCCGATGTGCCGGTCGGCGCGACGCCGACAGCCTGGACCCCATGATCGAGACACAGGCACTGACCAAGCGGTACCGCGACTTCGTCGCGGTCGACGACATCACCTTCCGGGCCGAGCCGGGCCGGGTCACCGGCTTCCTCGGTCCCAACGGCGCGGGCAAGTCCACCACCATGCGCGTCCTCGTGGGGCTGACCCCACCCACCGCCGGCACCGCCACCGTGGTCGGTCGCCGGTTCGCCGACCTGCCCAACCCCGGGCGGGAGGTGGGGGTGCTGCTCGACGCGTCGGCGCAGCACGCCGGACGCACCGGCCGGGAGATCCTCACCCTCGCGCAGCGGTTCATGGGGCTGCCGTCCCGGCGGGTCGAGGAGATGCTCGACGTCGTCGGCCTCACCCCCACCGAGGCCGGCCGCCGGGTCCGCAACTACTCGCTCGGCATGCGGCAGCGGCTGGGCATCGCCACCGCGCTGATCGGCGACCCGGAGGTGCTGATCCTCGACGAGCCCGCCAACGGCCTCGACCCGGCGGGCATCCGGTGGATGCGCGACCTGCTGCGCGACTACGCCGACCGCGGCGGCACGGTGCTGCTCTCCTCGCACCTGCTGCACGAGATCGAGGTCATCGCCGACGACCTCGTCGTCATCGGCCACGGCCGGATCGTGGCGCAGGGCACCAAGCGCGACCTGCTCCAGGTGGCCGGCTGCCTGGTCCGCACCTCCGGCGACCGGGTGCTGCTCGGCGAGGCGCTGGCCGCGGCCGGCCTGACCGCCACCCCCGACGGCACCGACGCGCTGCGCGTCGAGGCCGGCATCGAGCAGGTCGGCACGATCGCCTTCGCGGCGGGCCTGCCCGTCACCGAGCTGCGCGCCGCGGACGGCGCCGGGCTCGAGGAGATGTTCCTCGAGCTGACCTCCGAGACCCAGCGCGACCCCCGGCACGACCAGATCGACAACGACACGGAAGGAGCGGCGGCATGAGCGCCCTCGACACCGCGGCGGCCCCCGTCGCCACCACCACCCACGCGCGGCCGGTGCCGTCCGGGATCCCGCTGCGGCGGATCACCACCACCGAGCTCCGCAAGAGCTTCGACACCCGCTCCGGTCTCTGGCTGATGGTCAGCATCGCGGTGCTGGCCGTGCTCGCCACGGCCGCCGTCGTGGTCTTCGCCTCCGAGAGCCAGCAGACCTACAGCTCCTTCGCCGCGGCGATCGGGGTCCCGATGACGGTGATCCTGCCGATCATCGCGATCCTCTCCGTCACCGGCGAGTGGAGCCAGCGGACCGGCCTGACGACCTTCACGCTGGTCCCGCGGCGCGGCCTGGTCATCGCGGCCAAGGTGATCGTCTCGGTCGGCGTCGGCGTCGCCTCGATCCTGCTGGCCGCCGCGATCGGCGCCGTCGGCAACGTCGTCGGGTCCGCCATCGCGGGCGTGGACACCACGTGGGACCTCGCGACCACCGAGCTGCTGCAGATCGCGCTCGCGAACGTGCTGGGCCTGCTGGTCGGCTTCATGCTGGGCGTGCTGCTGCGCAGCTCGGCAGCCGCCATCGTGGCGTACTTCGTGTAGTCGTTCGTCCTCCCCACGCTGTCGGGGCTGCTGGCCGCCTCGCAGGACTGGTTCCACGACCTGCAGCCGTGGGTGGACTTCAACTTCGCGCAGAGCGCGCTGTACAACGGCGCCGCTCAGCGCGACCCAGTGGGCGCACCTCGCCGTCACCGGCACCGGCTGGCTGCTGCTGCCGACGGCGCTCGGGGTGTGGCTCGTGATGCGCGCCGAGGTCAAGTAGCCGACACCCCTGCCTTAACTGGCACACCCCTGACGTTGCGACGTCAGGGGTGTGCCGGTTTACCAGGGGCCCCTGGGAATCAGGCAGCCCGGTGGGGTCGAGCGCGAGGTCAGCGGGTGGCGGTGCCCTCGGTGTAGTCGGAGTCGTCGTCCTTGACCCAGGCCATCAGCTTGCGCAGGTCGCGGCCGGTGGCCTCGATCGGGTGCTGCTCGCCCTTGGCGCGCAGCTCCTTGAACTCCGGGGCGCCGGCGTCCTGGTCGTCGATGAACCGCTGGGCGAACTTCCCGCTCTTGATGTCGGCGAGGATGTCCTCCATGCGGCCCTTGACCGAGTCGTCGATCAGCCGGGGGCCGGAGACGTAGTCGCCGTACTCCGCGGTGTCGGAGACCGACCAGCGCTGCTTGGCGATGCCGCCCTCGTACATCAGGTCGACGATCAGCTTGAGCTCGTGCAGGCACTCGAAGTAGGCGACCTCGGGCTGGTAGCCGGCCTCGGTGAGCACCTCGAAGCCCTTCATCACCAGCTCCGACATGCCGCCGCACAGCACGGCCTGCTCGCCGAACAGGTCGGTCTCGGTCTCCTCGGTGAAGGTGGTCTTGATGCCACCGGCGCGGAGCCCGCCGATGCCCTTGGCGTAGGCGAGCGCGAGGTCCCAGGCCTTGCCGCTGGCGTCGTTCTCGACGGCCACCAGCACGGGGACGCCCCGGCCGGCGGTGTACTCGCGCCGGACCAGGTGGCCCGGGCCCTTCGGCGCGACCATCGCGACGTCGACCCCGGCAGGCGGCTTGATGTAGCCGAACCGGATGTTGAAGCCGTGCCCGAAGAACAGCGCGTCGCCGTCGACGAGGTTGGGCTCGACCGACTCGGCGTACAGCTTCCGCTGGATGTGGTCGGGCGCGAGGATCACGATCAGGTCGGCCTCCTCGCACGCCTCGCTCGGCGTCAGGACGCGCAGCCCCTCGGCCTCGGCCTTGGCGCGGCTCTTCGAGCCCTCGGGCAGCCCGACGCGCACGTCGACCCCCGAGTCGCGCAGCGACAGCGCGTGCGCGTGGCCCTGGCTGCCGTAGCCCAGCACGGCCACGTTGCGGCCCTGGATCACGGACAGGTCGGCGTCGTCGTCGTAGAACATCTCAGCCACTGGTCTGGCTCTCCTTCTGGTTGGGTTGGTCGGTCTCGGGTCGGTGGTCTCGACAGGCTCGACCATCCGTGGCTCAGCCGGCCGCCGGTGGGGACGGGACGGCGACGGGTCGCAGGGTCCGCTCGCTGATCGAGCGGCTCCCCCGGCCGATCGCCACCATCCCGGACTGCACCAGCTCGCGGACCCCGAAGGGCTCCACCATGGTGAGGAAGTCGGCGAGCTTGTCGGTGTTGCCGACCACCTGGACGGTGACCGCGTCGGTCGTCACGTCGACGACCTTGGCCCGGAACAGCTGGACCACCTCGAGGACCTGGCCCCGGCTCGAGGCGTCGGCCCGGACCTTGACGAGCAGCAGCTCGCGCGAGACAGAGGCGCCGCCGTCGAGCTCGACGACCTTGATCACCTCGACCAGCTTGTTGAGCTGCTTGGTGACCTGCTCCAGCGGCGAGTCCTCGACGTTGACCACGATGGTCATCCGGGAGACCTCGGGGTGCTCGGTCGGGCCCACCGCGAGCGAGTCGATGTTGAAGCCGCGGCGGGAGAACAGGCCGGCGATCCGGGCGAGGACACCGGGCTTGTTCTCGACCAGCACGGACAGGGTGTGCTTGCTCATGCGCTACGGCGTCCTCTCCATGTCGTCGTCCTCGAACTCCGGCGCCATGTCGCGCGCGAACTTGATGTCGTCGTTGCTGGTGCCGGCGGCGACCATCGGCCACACCATCGCGTCGCGGTGCACCCGGAAGTCGACGACCACCGGGCACGTCGTCGATCTCCATCGCCTTGTTGATGGTGGCGTCGACGTCGCCGGGCGAGTCGCAGGCCAGGCCCACGCAGCCGTAGGCGTCGGCCAGCTTGACGAAGTCCGGGATGCGCTTGGACTGCAGGTCGGTGTTGGAGTAGCGCTCGTTGTAGAACAGCGTCTGCCACTGCCGCACCATGCCGAGCGACTCGTTGTTGATGATCGCGACCTTGATCGGGATGCCCTCGATCGCGCAGGTGGCCAGCTCCTGGTTGGTCATCTGGAAGCAGCCGTCGCCGTCGATGGACCACACCGTCGCGTCCGGGCGGCCGACCTTGGCGCCCATCGCGGCCGGCACCGAGAAGCCCATCGTGCCGAGGCCGCCGGAGTTGATCCAGGTGCGCGGGTTCTCGTAGCCCACGAAGTGCGCGGCCCACATCTGGTGCTGGCCGACGCCCGAGACGTACACCGCCTCCGGACCGGCGATCTTGCCGAGCCGCTCGATGACGTACTGCGGCGCCAGCGACCCGTCGGAGGGCGTGTCGTAGCCCAGCGGGTACTTCTTCTTCACGCCGGCGAGGAACTCCACCCAGGCCTCGTAGTCGCCCTGGTGGCCGGCCTCCGCCTCGGTGCGCAGCGCGACCACCAGGTCGGAGATCACCTCGCGGGCGTCGCCCACGATCGGGCACGTCGGCGTGCCGGTTCTTGCCGATCTCGGCCGGGTCGATGTCGGCGTGCACCACCTTGGCCAGCGGCGCGAACGAGTCGAGGTTGCCGGTGACCCGGTCGTCGAAGCGTGCGCCCAGGCTGATGATCAGGTCGCTGCGCTGCAGGCCCGCCACCGCGGCGACGGTGCCGTGCATGCCGGGCATGCCGAGGTGCTGGGGGTGGCTGTCGGGGAAGGCGCCGCGGGCCATCAGCGTGGTCACCACCGGCATGCCGGTGAGCTCGGCGAGGACCCGCAGCTCCTGGGTCGCGCCGGAGCGGATCACGCCGCCGCCGACGTACAGCACCGGGCGGCGGGCCTCGAGGATCAGCCGGGCCGCCTCGCGGATCTGCTTGGCGTGCGGCCGGGTCACGGGGCGGTAGCCGGGCAGCAGCAGCTCGCTGCGGCCACGCGGAACGTGGTCCGGCGCTGCATCGCGTCCTTGGACACGTCGACGAGCACCGGCCCGGGGCGACCGGTCGAGGCGATGTAGAACGCCTCGGCGATGGTGCGCGGGATCTCGGCGGGGTCGGTGACCAGGAAGTTGTGCTTGGTGATCGGCATCGTGATGCCGCGGATGTCGGCCTCCTGGAAGGCGTCCGTGCCGATCGCGGAGCTCGGCGACCTGGCCGGTGACCGCCACCATCGGCACCGAGTCCATGTAGGCGTCCGCGATCGGGGTGACCAGGTTGGTCGCGCCCGGGCCGCTGGTCGCCATGCAGACGCCGACCTTGCCGGTCGCGGCGGCGTACCCCTGCGCGGCGTGCCCGGCGCCCTGCTCGTGGCGCACCAGGATGTGCCGGATCCGCTCGGAGTCGAACAGCGGGTCGTACGCCGGCAGGATCGCGCCGCCGGGGATGCCGAAGACGTTCTCGGCACCCGCGCACTCGAGCGACCTGATCAGGCTCTGCGCGCCGGTGACGGAGGCCGCGGCGCCCTGCTCACTCATCGATGACCTTCCCGCGTGCTGGGTCGTCCGGAAAACCCCAGAAAAAAACCCCTCGGCCCGGTGGGCTGACGAGGGGGCGACGCGTGTGCGGTGAGGGGCTTCCTCAGCAGACGCGCCGTGGGCGTACAAGGATCTCGAAACGCATGGCCTCACCGTCCCTGCTGCCGCTCCGCCCCGTCAAGCCGACCGCTCAGGCGTCTCGGCATGTGGGAACGCCGTCCCACATGCTGTCAGCGGGTGGTGCCGGGCGAGGCCGTGAGCGCGCGACAGCGAGACGCCGCTGGCCGGTGCCGCGGTCGGGGTCCGTCGAAGTTCGCCGGGTCGAGCCACCGGTCGTAGGCCGGGGACAGCGCCGGACCAGTCGCCGTCGGTCATCGCGAACCACGCGGTGTCCCGGTTGCGGCCCTTGGTGACCACGGCCTGCCGGAACACGCCCTCGAAGCGGAACCCGAGCCGGACGGCGGCCGACCGCGAGGGCGCGTTGAGCGCGTCGCACTTCCACTCGTAGCGGCGGTAGCCGAGCCCGAACACGTGGCGGGCCAGCAGCCACATCGCCTCGGTCGCGGCGGTGGTGCGCTGCAGGCCCGGGCCGAGCACGATCGCGCCGACCTCGACGACCCCGTGGGCCGGCTCGGCGCGCATCAGGCTGACCACGCCCTCGGCGCCCGCGCGCCGTGCCGGCACCACCACCAGGCTGACCAGTCCCGGGAGCGGCGAGCCGGCCGTCGACGTACGCCGCGAAGCCGGCTCGCGAGGTCGGCATCTCGGAGCCGACGTAGGTCCACAGCGGCTCGCGTCCCGGGCCGCAGGTGGCGTCGTGGAGGTCGCGGGCGTGGGCCGGCGCCAGCGGCTCGAGGCGCACCCAGCGGCCGTCCAGGGTGACGGGCGCCGGCGCCGGGCGGCGGCGTCCAGCCCGGGACCGGGTCGCCGACCGGCTGGCCGTGCTCGTTGGTGCGCACGCTCAGCCGGGCAGGCCGTCGTCGTCGAAGGCCGGCAGCCCGTCGACGCTGGTGCGGTTCTTCTGCCGGCGGTAGGCCACGATGCCGTCGGGGCCGCGGCGCTGCATGTTGGGGGTCAGCAGGTCGCGCTCCTCGTCGAGCGACATCAGCGGCAGCGAGTAGCCGCAGGAGTCCGAGACCCGGTCGACGTCGACGACGATGACCGAGCGGGCGGCCGGGTTGGGCTCGAACCGCGCGGCCCAGGACGCGAACTCGTCGTCGTAGAGGCTCACCACCCGGCCGGTCCCCTGCAGGCGTACGACGTTCGGCTTGTGCTCGAACGAGCAGAACATCAGCGTGATGCGGCCGTTCTCCCGCAGGTGCGCGATCGTCTCCGCGCCGCTGGCGGTGAGGTCGAGGTAGGCGACGGTGTGCTCGTCGACGACGATGAAGGTGTCCGAGAGGCCCTTGGGCGAGACGTTCACGTGACCGCCGGCCAGCGGGGCGGTGCCGACGAAGAACACCGGCTGCGCCTCGATGAACGCCCGCAGCCGCGCGTCGATGGACTCGTGCACCGTGCTCACCTGCGCAAATCTAGTCCGGGTCTGGCCCAGCGGCTCGCTGCGGTCGAACACTGGACCCGTGACCGACACGAGGACAGGCACGACGACAGGCACGACTCAGGCCGCGACGGACGCCGCCCTCGCCCGGGCCCACGAGCACGCGACCCGCTGGCTGCACAGCCTCCACGACCGGCCGGTGCCGGCGCAGGCCGGCGCCGACGAGGTCGCCGACGCGCTCGGCCGCGACCTCCCGGACGGCCCGTCCGCCGGACGACCGAGGTCGTCGACCTGCTCGCGGCGGCCTGCGAGCCCGGGCTGACCGCGATGCCGTCGGGCCGGTTCTTCGGCTTCGTGGTCGGCGGCTCGCAGCCGGCCGCGCTGGCCGCCGACTGGCTGGTCGGGCAGCTGGGACCAGAACGCCGCGATGCGGCAGGTCACGCCCGCGGTCGCCGCCGTCGAGGAGGTGGCGGCCGGCTGGCTGGTCGACCTGCTCGGGCTGCCCGCCGGCACCGGCGTCGGGCTTCGCCACCGGCGCGACGACGGCGAACTTCACCGCGCGTGCTCGCCGGCCGCGACTCGCTGCTGCGGCGAGCGGGCTGGGACGTCGGCCGGGGCCTGGCCGGCGGTCCGGCGATCCGGGTGCTCGCCGGTCGCGAGCGGCACGACTCGGTCGACCTGGCGCTGCGCTACGCCGGGCTCCCCTCCCCCGAGCTCGTGGACGTCGACCGGGAGGGCCGGGTCGTGCCGGAGTCGCTGCGCGACGCCCTCGACCGGTCGCAGGGCACGCCGACGCTGGTGCTGCTGCAGGCCGGCAACCTGCACTCCGGGGCGTGCGACCCGTTCGAGGAGTGCGTCCGGCTCGCCCACGACCACGACGCGTGGGTGCACGTCGACGGCGCGTTCGGGCTGTGGGCCGCCGCCTCGCCGGCGTACCGGCACCTGACGGCGGGCGTCGAGGCCGCCGACTCGTGGGCGACCGACGCGCACAAGACGCTCAACGTGCCCTACGACTGCGGCGTCGTGCTGGTGCGCGACGCGGCGGCGCTGACCGCGGCGATGAGCATGCACGGGGACTACCTGATCCAGGACGACGCCGACGCGTTCGCCCGGGTCCCGGAGATGTCGCGCCGGGCGCGGGGCGTGCCGGTGTGGGCGGCGCTGCGGGCCTCCGGCCGCTCCGGGGTCGCCGAGACCGTCGACCGGCTCTGCCGGCACGCCCGGACGTTCGCCGAGGCGATCGCGGCGATCGACGGCGCCGAGGTGGTCAACGACGTGGTGTTCACGCAGGTGTGCGCGACCTTCGGCGACGACGACGCGACCCGGGCGGTGGTGGCCCGGATGCTCGAGGACGGCACCGCGTGGACGACCGGCTCGCGGTGGCGCGGCCGCGCGGTGCTGCGCATCTCGGTCAGCAACGCGAGCACCACCGACGACGACGTGGCGCGCACCGTCGAGGCGCTGCGACGGGCGGCGGCTGACGCGCTAGCGCAGCACCCGGTGGTGCAGGTGGACGACGCCGCCGCGGAACCGGCGCTCGTCGAGCAGCTCGAGGTCGAGCCGGACGCCGTCGGGCAGCCACGACGTCCCGCCGCCGACGACCACCGGGTTCACGAACTGGTGCAGCTCGTCGACCAGCCCGGCGCGCAGCGCCTCCGCGGCGAGCGTCGGCCCGCCGACCGAGACGTCGCGGTCGGCGGTGGCCACGAGGCCGCGCACCGGCGCCGGGTCGAAGTCGCGCTCCAGGCGGGTGCGGGGCGTGCGCACCTCGTCGAGGGTGCGGGAGAAGACCACCTTGTCGGCGGCCCGCCAGATCGCCGGCGAAGTCCCGGGTCACGGCGGAGTCGCCGGGCTCGTCGTCGGGCGCCATGTCCTGCCACACCGACATCACGTCGTACATCCGGCGGCCGTAGAGGTAGGTGCCGACGGTCCGCTCGTGGTCGTTGACGAACGCGTGCACCTCGTCGTCGGGCGCCGCCCAGTCGAAGCCGCCGTCGGCGTCGACGACGTAGCCGTCGAGCGAGGTGAGGGCGGAGTAGACCAGCCGTGCCACGGCGGGTCGCCTCAGCCGCAGACCGCGCCGTGGGCGGCGGACTGCACGACCTTGGCGTACTTGCCGAGGACGCCGCGGGTGAACTTCGGCTGCTGCGGCGTCCAGCCCTCCTGGCGGGTCGCGAGCTCCTCGGGGTCGATCGTCACGTCGAGCAGCTTGTTGGCCACGTCGAGGGTGATCGGGTCGCCGTCGCGCACGAACGCGATCGGTCCGCCGTCGACGGCCTCGGGGGCCACGTGGCCCACGCACAGCCCGGTGGTGCCGCCGGAGAACCGGCCGTCGGTCATCAGCAGCACGTCCTTGCCGAGGCCGGCGCCCTTGATGGCTCCGGTGATCGCGAGCATCTCGCGCATGCCGGGACCGCCCTTGGGGCCCTCGTAGCGGATCACCACGACGTCGCCGGCGACGATGCGGCCGGCCTCCAGGGCGTCCATCGCGGCCCGCTCGCCGTCGAAGACCCGGGCGGTGCCCTCGAAGACCGACTCGTCGAAGCCGGCCGACTTCACGACGGCGCCCTCGGGAGCCAGCGACCCCTTGAGGATGGTGATGCCGCCGGTGGCGTGGATCGGCTTCGCGAGCTCGCGGATGATGTTGCCGTCGACGTCGGGCGGCGCGATGTCGGCGAGGTTCTCGGCCATCGTCCGGCCGGTGACGGTCAGGCAGTCGCCGTGCATCAGGCCGGCGTCGAGCAGCGCCTTCATGACGACGGGGATGCCGCCGATCTTGTCGACGTCGTTCATGACGTAGCGGCCGAACGGCTTGAGGTCGCCGAGGTGCGGCACCTTGTCGCCGATCACGGTGAAGTCGTCGAGGGTCAGGTCGACCTCGGCCTCGCGGGCGATCGCCAGCAGGTGCAGCACCGCGTTGGTGGAGCCGCCCAGCGCCATCACCACGGCGATGGCGTTCTCGAACGCCTCGCGCGTGAGGATCTGCCGGGCGGTGATGCCCTTCGCCAGCATCGCGACGACGGCCTCGCCGGAGCGGTGCGCGAACCCGTCGCGGCGGCGGTCGACGGCGGGCGGCGCCGCGGAGCCGGGCAGCGACAGCCCGAGCGCCTCGCCGACGGCGGCCATCGTGTTGGCGGTGTACATGCCGCCGCAGGCGCCCTCGCCGGGACAGATGGCCCGCTCGACGCGGTCCACCTCCTCGCGGGTGATCTTGCCGGCCAGGCACGCACCCACGGCCTCGAACGCGTCGATGATCGTGACGTCCTTGCCGTCGACCTGGCCGGGCATGATCGAGCCGGCGTACAGGAAGACCGAGGCGAGGTCGAGCCGCGCGGCGGCCATCATCATGCCGGGCAGCGACTTGTCGCAGCCGGCGAGCAGCACCGACCCGTCGAGCCGCTCGGCCATCATCACCGTCTCGACGCTGTCGGCGATCACCTCGCGGGAGACCAGCGAGAAGTGCATCCCCTCGTGGCCCATCGAGATGCCGTCGGAGACCGAGATGGTGCCGAACTCGAGCGGGTAGCCGCCGGCCGCGTGCACGCCGTTCTTGACCGCCTTGGCCAGCCGGTCGAGGGACAGGTTGCAGGGGGTGATCTCGTTCCACGACGAGGCCACGCCGATCTGCGGCTTCTCCCAGTCGTCGTCGCCCATGCCGACGGCGCGGAGCATGCCGCGGGCCGCGGCCTTCTCGAGGCCGTCGGTGACGTCGCGGCTGCGGGGCTTGAGGTCGTGCTTCTCGGTCTGCTCGGTGGTCGGACATGATCGGGATGCTACGCCGCGGCGTACGACGCGCAGCCGCCGTCTCACGCCGTCCGGTCACGCCGTCCGGGCGGCCCGCACCACCATCACGTCGGGCAGGTCGCGGACCAGCTCGCGCCAGGTCGCGCCGCCGTCGAACGAGCCGTAGACGCTGCCGTTGCGCGCCGCCGACGTAGAGCCCGGTCTCGTCGTGGTCGTCCGACGGACATCGCGTCGCGCATCACGCCGACGAAGAAGCCGCTCCGGCAGCCCGTCGCCGCCCTCGCCGAGCGGCTCCCAGGTCTCGCCGGCGTCGCGCGAGCGCCACACCAGCGCGTTGCCCTCGGGTGGGTAGCGGCCCTCGGCCCCGACGAGCGGGAAGACGTAGACGGTGTCGGGGTCGTGCGGGTCGACGACGATCGGGAAGCCGAACTCGGACGGGCAGGCCGTCGGCGATCGACACCCACGAGCCGCCCTCGTCGTCGGAGCGGTAGACCCCGCCGTGGTTCTGCGCGAAGAGCCGCTCGGGACGCGACGGGTGGCGGGCCACCTTGTGCACGCACTGCCCGAACTCCGGGTAGTTGCGCTCACCCGGGAAGAACTCGGCCTTGATGCCCTGGTTGCGCGGCGCCCACGACCCGCCGCCGTCGACGGTCTGGTAGACGCCGCCGGTCGAGATCGCCGCGGTCAGCGACCGCGGGTCCGTCGGGTGCGGCAGCAGCGTGTGGAAGGCCTGGCCGCCGAAGCCGGCGTTCCACTCCTTGCGGTGCGGGTGGTCCCACAGCGCCCGCTCGAGCGCGAACGTCTGGCCGCCGTCCTCGGAGCGGAACACCGCCCCCGGCTCGGTGCCGGCCCAGACCACGCCGTCCTCGATGCCCGGCTGGAGCTGCCAGACCCGCTCGACCGAGGCCTCCGCGTCCTGCGGGAACCGGATGCCGCCGTCGGGGCCGTGCGTCCAGGTGGCGCCGAGGTCGTCGGACCAGGCCACCTGCGGCCCGATCCAGCTCGACGCCGCCCCGGCGAGCAGCCGGGTGCGTGCCGCCGCGGGTGTCGACCATGCAGGAGTAGACCTCCTCCATGTCGAAGTGGGGCCCGTCCCACGTCCACGTCTCCCGGCGGGCGTCCGAGCGCCCGATCCACAGTCCCTTGCGCGTGCCCACGAGGGCCACCGTCTGCGTCGTCATCCCGACCTCCTCGAGTGTTCGAGACTCTAGACCCGACCGACCCCCGAAAGTCATCGGTGAACTCGGATCCTCAGTACTCCCCGGTCATCACGTTGGCCAGCTCCTCGCCGGCCGCGAAGCGCTCGAGCTGCGCGCGGACCAGCCGGTAGGCGCGCGGCCACATCGCCGGGGTCGCGCCGCCGACGTGCGGGGTGATGAGCAGGCCCGGGGCGGACCACAGCGGGTGGTCCGCGGGCAGCGGCTCGGGGTCGGTGACGTCGAGCGCCGCGCGCACCGTGCCCGCGTGCAGCGCCGCCACCAGGTCGTCGGTCACCACGACCGAGCCGCGGCCGACGTTGACCAGCAGCGCGTCGTGCTTCATCGCGTCGAGGAACTCCGCGTCGACGAGGCCCCTTGGTCTCGCTGGTGCCGGGGATCACCAGGATCACCACGTCGGCCCGCGGCAGCAGGGCCGGCAGGTCGTCGAGGGTGTCCACGCCGTCACGCCGGGTGCGGGCGACGCGCAGCACGTCGACCTCGAAGGGCACCAGGCGTCGCTCGATGTCACGGCCGATGTCGCCGTACCCGACGATCAGGACGGTCTTGTCCGCCAGCGACTCCCGCCAGCCCTGGTTCCAGCGGCGGTCGTGCTGGTCGCCGACGAAGCCGGGGACGCCGCGCAGCGACGCCAGCGTCAGCGTCAGCGCCAGCTCGGCGGTCGACGCGTTGTGGATGCCGCGGCCGTTGCACAGCAGCACGCCCTCGGGGACCTCGCGCCGGATGTGGTCCACGCCCGCGGTCAGCGTCTGCACCACCTTGAGCCGCGGCATCCGGTCGAAGCACCACGCCCTGCCCCGGCCCGACCTCGTACGGCGGCACGTAGAACTCGACCTCGGCGACCCAGTCCGGCACGTCGTCCGCCGAGAGGCGGCGCCGGTCTCGTAGCGCAGCCCGGGCGGCGGCTCCCCGAGCCGGGCGGGGTCGAACGGCAGCCACACGAGAGGACGGTCATCGGCCATGGCGCCAACCTACGGGCCCGGTCGGACGGCCCAGAAGCCAGCCGCCTGCCGTCGGACAGGAAGCTCTCCGGTCACGAGCGCCGAAACCGCCGCATTCGACGCGAGTCTCCTGTCCGGCGGACGGGTCCGCGGCGCGTTCATCCGGGCGTCGTTCACCTGAACGTCACACGACGTTGACGGCGGTGACGCGGCCGGCGCCTAGCGTCGTGCTCAGCGTGCAGCAGACGCGCGCCGACCGAGACGACCAGCGGAGGGGACCATGACGATCCACGAGCTCCAGCGGACGCCCTGGCGGCTGCTCCACTCCGCCGCCGGCTGGCACGTGACCAGCCAGCAGCAGTCCCGGCGCAACGCCCTGGTGGCCAGCACCGCCCTCGATGCAGCGCCGGCGCGAGCAGGCCGAGGTCGACGAGTTCCTCGCGCTCCTCGCGGCCCGGCGCGACGCCGCGACGGACCGGGCGACGAGACACACCGCCTGAGCGCACCGGCCGGTGCGCCGGTCCGACCAGCCCGATCGGGCACACTCACCTGCATGGTCGAGTCGTCCCGGCGTCGTCAGGCTGCCCCACGAGGGCGAGGCGCTGCGCTACTACGACGTCGCTCAGCGCCGACGGCACCCGGCTGCGCGCCTGGACCAACGACGCCGAGGGCCCGACGGTGCTGCTGTGCAACGGGCTCGGCACCAACCCCTACGCCTGGCCGGCGCTGCTGCGGGCCGACTGCGGGGTGCGCGTGATCTCGTGGAACCACCGCGGGCGTCGGCGGCTCCGACCGGCCGGCCGACCCGCACCGCGTGGACGTCGCAGGCGTTCGTCGAGGACGCGCTCGCGGTGCTCGACGACGCCGGGGTGGACTCCTGCCCGGTGATCGGCTGGTCGATCGGCGTGAACACCGCCTTCGAGCTCGCCGTCGAGCACCCCGAGCGGGTGACCGGGCTGTTCGCGGTCGCCGGCGTCCCGGGCGGCACCTTCTCCTCGATGGGCGCGCCGCTGCAGATCCCCCGCTTCGCCCGCCGGCCGATCGCCCTCGGCATCGCCGAGCACGCTGGCCCACACCGGCCGGCTGCTGACCCCCGTCGTGAGCCGGCTGCCGTTCGGGGCGCGGTCGGCGTACCTGCTCCAGCACAGCGGCTTCATGATGCCCGGCGCCGACCCCGAGGTCGTCGAGCGTGCGGTGCGGGAGTTCCTCACCACGCCGGTCGAGTGGTACATGCACCTCGCCCGCGAGGCCGCCCGCCACGACCGCATCTCGCTGCGGCGGGTGCGGGTGCGGGCGGCGTTCGTCGCCGGCACCTACGACATCCTCGCCTCGGCCGCCGACATGCAGAGCGCCGCCGACCACGTCCCCGGCTCCCGGTACGTCGAGCTCCGCGGCTCGCACTTCGTGCAGATGGAGCAGCCGGCCGCCGTGCACCAGGAGCTGGTCTCGTTCGTCGAGCAGCCTGGGGGCGCGCCCGTAGGCTGGCCGAGGTGAAGGCCCGGACGCGCACCCTCCTCGCCCCCGTCGTGCTGGCGCTGCTGCTCGGCCTCGCCGCGTGCTCCTCCTCCGACGGCGACCCGGACGGCCTCGGCACCCCGAAGGCGGAGCCGCAGCCGACCACGCGGACCGGTGAGCCGTCGTCCGCCGCGACCCCGACGCTGCGAGCGTCCAAGCGGCCCGGCCGGCCGCACGTGGTGGGCACGATCGCGACGAACCTGCAGGCCCCGTGGGGCATCGCGTTCCTGCCCGACGGCACCGCCCTGGTCGGCGAGCGCGACACCACCCGCGTCGTCGCGATCAAGGACAGGCAGGTCCGCACGGTCGGACGCGTCGAGGGCGTGCAGCCGCAGGGCGAGGCGGGGCTCCTCGGGCTGGCCACCTCGCCGACGTACGCCCGGGACCGGCTGGTCTTCGGCTACCTCAGCACCTCCCGCGACAACCGCGTCGTCACCATGCGGTACGCCGGCGGGCGGCTCGGCCCGCCGAAGCCGGTGCTGACCGGCATCCCCAACGGCTTCATCCACGACGGCGGACGGCTGCTGTTCGCCCCGGACGGCAACGCTGTTCGTCTCCACCGGGGAGACCGGCAACGACCAGCTGGCCCAGGACCGCGGGTCGCTCGGCGGCAAGATCCTGCGGATCACGCCCGACGGCAAGCCGGCCCCCGGCAACCCGGTCACGGGCAGCCCGGTGTGGACGATGGGGCACCGCAACGTGCAGGGCCTGGCGTTCGACGCCCGCGGGCAGCTGTGGGCCACCGAGTTCGGCCAGGACACCTGGGACGAGCTCAACCGCATCGACAAGGCCCGCAACTACGGCTGGCCGCTCGTGGAGGGCCGCGGCGACCAGCCGGAGTACCGCAACCCCTACGTCGAGTGGCGCACCGAGAACGCCTCGCCGTCCGGGCCTGGCCTACCTCGACGGCTCGCTGTGGGCGGGCGCGCTCCGCGGCGGCCGGCTCTGGCAGATCCCGCTGCGCGACGGCACCACGCAGAAGCCGCGCGACTTCTTCGTCGGCGACTACGGCCGGCTGCGCACCGTGGTCGTCGCACCCGACGGCCACCTGTGGGTCACCACCAGCAACCGCGACACCCGCGGCAACCCGCAGCCCGGCGACGACCGCATCCTGGAGATCGCCCCGCGCTGACGATCCGAGACTCCAGAGTCAAGACTGGGGCGAATCGCTCAAGCCGGGCACCGGTTCTCCCGATGGACCAGACGTGTCCACGCCCACGCCCACCCGACGCCGCCTGCTGAGCGGCGGCGCGGCGGTGCTGGTCTCGGTCGTCGGGGGCACCACGACCCAGCTGCTCGGGCTCGAGGAGGCCGACGCCGCCACCCGGCACCGGCGCCGCCGCCGGCACCGCAAGCGGCGCCACCGGGCCCGCCGCAGGCCGGCCCCGAAGCCGGCCCCGAAGCCGGCACCCAAGCCGACCCCGGCCCCGGCCCCGGTCACGACGCCGGTCACGCCGCCGGCCACGACGGCTCCCCCGCCCGTCACCACACCGCCGCCGGACCCGACGCCCACCCCGGCACCGGTGGACCCGGCCGCCACCACGCCCGGCCCGGTCCCCAGCGAGACCGAGCTGCACTACCTCAACCGGCTCGGCTGCGGCTTCACGCCGGCGACCTTCGCGCAGCTGACCGCGCGCCGGCAGCGCCGCGGCCTGGCTGACCCGCCAGCTGGACCCCGCCTCGGTCCCCGAGTCGGACGCCGCGGCGGCGCTGCCGTCGTACTTCCCGGACATGGACGACGCGGCCACCACCAAGTGGGCCGCCAACGTCTCCGGCACCAAGGGCGGCTGGCAGTACGCCGCGCGACTTCGCCGGCTACTCGATGCTGCGGCAGGTCTACTCGACCCGGCAGGTCTTCGAGAACATGGTCGGCTTCTGGTCGAACCACCTGCACGTGCAACGCCAACCACGACAGCGCCTGGCTCTACCGCAAGTCCTACGACGACACCATCCGCGCCCACGCGCTCGGCACGCTTCGAGGACCTGCTGGTCGCCTGCTCGCTGCACCCGGCGATGCTGCTCTACCTCGACAACTACACCTCGGTGCGGAACGCCCCCAACGAGAACCAGGGCCGCGAGCTGCTCGAGCTGCACACCGTCGGCCGGAGCGCGGGCTACACCGAGCAGATGGTCAAGGACTCGGCGAAGCTGCTGTCCGGCTACACCGTCGACGCGTGGAAGACCTGGGCGCCGTCGTACGACTCCCGCCGCCACACCACCGGGCCCGGTGCAGGTGCTCGGGTTCGGCGCCGCCAACGCCGCGGCCGACGGCTCCGCGCTGACCGTGGACTACCTGCGCTACCTCGCCCACCACCCGGCCACCGCGACCCGGATCGCGCACCAAGCTGTGCCGGCACTTCGTCGCCGACCAGCCCTCCGACGCCCTGGTCGACCGCGGTGGCCAAGGCCTTCACCGACTCCGGCACCGACATCAAGGCGACGCTGCGCGCGCTCGTCGCGCACCCCGACTTCCTGGCCGGGCGGGGGCTGCTGGTCCGCAACCCGGTCGAGGACTTCGTCGCGACCTGCCGGGTGCTGGGGCTCAAGGTGCTCGCCCCGCACCGACGACCAGTCGCTTCGCCCGCGCGTGCATCTGGCTGCCGCAGACCACGCTGCTCTACCAGTGGCCGCGACCCGACGGCCTGCCGCTCGGCGACGCCGCGTGGTCCTCGGCGACCCGGATGCTCAACTCGTTCCAGATGCACTGGGACCTCGCGGCCGGGGTGGTGGCCGACCAAGGACGTCACCTACCGCAAGTCCGGCGCCGACTGGCTGCCGCAGCGCCAGCCTCCGGCTCGACGCAGTACGTCGACCACCTCTCGCGCGTCGTGCTCGGCACGCCCGCCGACGCCCGCACGCTGGCGGCGGTCGTCGGCGTCACCGGGTACCCCGCGAGCACCGTGATCAGCGCGGACCCACCAGGTGGCCGGCTGGATGCACGTGCGCGTGATGGGCGTCCTGCTCGACTCCCCCGACCACATGCGACGGTGAGGACACCGATGAGCGACACGCACCTGCTGCACCGAGTTCGAGCGGCCGCCGGGCTGTCGCGGCGCCGCTTCCTGGCGGGCATGGCCGCCACCTCGGCGGTGGTCGCGACCTCCACCTTCGGTGACGCGTTCCGGCAGACCGCGTTCGGCGCCACCGGCGGCAACGTGCTGGTCGTGCTGTCGCTGCGCGGCGGCATCGACGGCCTCGGGCATGGTCGTGCCGCACGGCGACCCGGCGTACTACGCCGCCCGGCCGACCATCGCGCTGCCGAAGTCGAGCCTGCGTCGCCCCGGACGCGATGTTCGGCCTGCACCCGAGGATGGCGCCGCTGCAGTGGCTGTGGGACTGCCGGCGAGCTCGCCGCCGTGCAGGCGGTCGGTCTGCGCGGTCCCGAACCGCTCGCACTTCTCCGCCATGGAGGAGGTCGAGGACGCCGACCCCGCCTCGACGGTCCGCCGCGGCTGGGTCAACCGGATGATCGGGCTCGACGGCGCGCAGCGAGCCCTCGGAGGCGGTGCAGCTCGGCAGCTCGATCGTGCCGACCGAGCTGTACGGCGCCGCGCCGGCGCTGGCCGCCGGGCGGCTGGCCGACATCTCGCTGGTCGGGGCCGACGCGAACACGTGGGGCACCCGGCGGCGCACCGAGCTCGACCGGATGTGGTCGGGCGCGTCGACGCCGGCGCTGCTCGACGCCTACCGGTCGGCCACCCGCACCGTCGACCTGCTCGCGCCGACCGCCGCCGCGACGTACACCCCGACCGCCGGCGTGACCTACCCGCGGGCCTGGCCGGGCGCCGACCTCGCCGACGCCCTCAAGGACACCGCCCAGCTGATCAAGGCCGACCTCGGGACGAACGTGGTGGCCATCGACTACGGGTCGTGGGACATGCACTCCGACTACGGCACCACCGAGTGGGGCGACATGCAGAGCATGACCGGCAGCTTCGCCGCCGTGCTGTCGGCGTTCATGCGCGACCTCGGGCCGGACCTGCGGCAGCGCGTCACCGTGGTGACGATCAGCGAGTTCGGCCGCCGCATCAAGGAGAACGGCAACCGCGGCCTCGACCACGGCTGGGGCAACATGATGCTGGTGGCCGGCGGCGGCGTGAAGGGCGGGAAGTACTACGGCACCTGGCCCGGCCTCGGCGACGGCAAGCAGGTCGACGCCGACCTGCAGGTCACCACCGACTACCGCAACGTCTTCGGCGAGATCGTCGCCCGCCGCTTCCCCGACCGGTCGCTGGCCAGCGTGTTCCCCGGGCTGTCCTACAGCCCGCTCGGCCTGATGTCCTGACGTTCGGCTGATCGAGCCTGTCGAGATCCCCGGTCTCGACAAGCTCGACCACCCGGTACCTACTCGACCACCGGTATCTAGGAGCTTGGCCAGGATCAGCTCGCGGACGCGGCCGGCGTCGGCCTGGCCGCGCATCTCCTTCATGACCGCGCCGATCAGCGCACCGGCCGCGGCGACCTTGCCGTCGCGGATCTTCGCGGCCACGTCGGGGTTGCCCTCGATCGCGCGGTCCACGGCGGCGGACAGTGCGCCCTCGTCGGACACCACCGCCAGGCCGCGCTTCTCCACGACCTCGTCGGGGCTGCCCTCGCCGGCGAGCACGCCGTCGAGCACCTGCCGGGCCAGCTTGTCGTTGACCTTGCCCTCGTCGACCAGCGCCTGCACCCGCGCCACGTCGGCCGGGGTCACGCCGAGCGCGGTGATCTCCACGCCCTGCTCGTTGGCACGACGGGCCATCTCCGAGAGCCACCACTTGCGCGCCGCCGCCGGGGAGGCGCCCGCCGCGATGGTCTCCTCGACCAGCCCCAGCGCCCCGGCGCCGACGGTGTCGCGCATCTCGAGGTCGCTGAAGCCCCACTCGGCCTGCAGCCGGGCGCGCCGCTCGCGCGGCGGCTCCGGCAGCGACGCCCGCAGCTTCTCGACCCACTCACGCGCGGGTGCGACCGGCACCAGGTCGGGCTCCGGGAAGTAGCGGTAGTCCTCGGCGTCGGACTTCTCGCGGCCCGAGGTGGTGATGCCGGTGTCCTCGTGCCAGTGCCGGGTCTCCTGCAGGATCGAGCCGCCGTCGGACAGCACCGCGGCGTGCCGGCCGATCTCGTAGCGGACCGCCCGCTCGACCGAGCGCAGCGAGTTCACGTTCTTCGTCTCGGTGCGGGTGCCGAACGAGCCCGAGCCGGCCGGCGCCAGCGACAGGTTGACGTCGCAGCGCAGCGACCCCTGCTCCATGCGTACGTCGGACACCCCGAGGCCGAGCAGCAGGTCGCGCAGCTGGGCGACGTACGCCCGGGCGACGAGCGGCGCCTTCTCGCGGGTGCCGGGGATCGTCTTGGTGACGATCTCGATCAGCGGGATGCCGGCGCGGTTGTAGTCGACCAGCGAGTGGTCGGCGCCGTGGATGCGGCCGGTGGCGCCGCCGACGTGCAGCGACTTGCCGGTGTCCTCCTCCATGTGCGCGCGCTCGATCTCGACGCGGACGGTCTCCCCGTCGACGTCGACGTCCATCCAGCCGTCGTAGGCGATCGGCTCGTCGTACTGCGAGGTCTGGAAGTTCTTCGGCATGTCCGGGTAGAAGTAGTTCTTCCGCGCGAACCGGCACCACTCGGCGATCGAGCAGTTCAGCGCCAGGCCGATGCGCATCGCGGACTCGACCGCGGTGCCGTTGACGACCGGCATCGCACCCGGCAGGCCCAGGCACACCGGGCAGACCTGGGTGTTCGGCTCCGCGCCGAACACCGTCGAGCAGCCGCAGAACATCTTCGAGGCGGTGTTGAGCTCGACGTGCACCTCGAGCCCCATCGTGGGGTCGAAGCGCTCGAGCGCCTCGTCGAAGGAGAGCGTCTCGGCGCCCGTCGTGGTCATGCCGTCACCCCTGTCAGGTCGGGCGCCCGGTCCAGCAGCGGGCCGCCCCACTGCTTGAGCAGCAGCGTCTCGAGCGCGGCGCCGACCCGGTAGACCCGGTCGTCGGCGGTGGCGGGCGCCAGCACCTGGACGCCGGTGGGCAGGCCGTCCTCGTCGGCCAGGCCGCTCGGCACCGAGATGCCGGGGACGCCGGCCAGGTTGGCGGGGATCGTGGCGAGGTCGTTGAGGTACATCGCGACCGGGTCGTCGAGCTTCTCCCCCAGCCGGAACGCCGTCGTCGGCGCGGTGGGCGAGACCAGCACGTCGGCCTGCTCGAACGCCGCCGCGAAGTCGCGGCTGACCAGGGTGCGGACCTTCTGGGCCTTGCCGTAGTAGGCGTCGAAGTAGCCGCTCGACAGCGCGTAGGTGCCGAGGATGATGCGGCGCTTGACCTCGTCGCCGAAGCCGCGGTCGCGGGTGGCGCGCATGACCTCCTCGGCGCTCGGCGCGTCGACGCCGTCGGGCAGCACCCGCAGGCCGTAGCGCATCGCGTCGAACTTCGCGAGGTTGGAGGACGCCTCCGCCGGCAGGATCAGGTAGTACGTCGCCAGCGCGTGCACGAACGACGGGCAGGACACCTCGACCACGTCGGCGCCGGCGTCGACGAGCAGCTGCACCGACTCGTCGAACCGCTGCTGCACGCCGCTCTGGTAGCCCTCGCCGGTCAGCTCCTTGACGACGCCGACCCGGAGCCCGGACACGTCACCGGTGGCGCCGCGCCGGGCGGCCTCCAGGACCGGCGGCACCGGCTGGTCGATCGAGGTCGAGTCCAGCGGGTCGTGGCCGCCGATCACCTCGTGCAGCAGCGCCGCGTCGAGCACGGTGCGGGTGACCGGCCCGGCCTGGTCGAGGCTGTTCGCGAGCGCCACGAGGCCGTAGCGCGACACCCCGCCGTAGGTCGGCTTCACGCCGACCGTGCCGGTCACGGCGCCCGGCTGCCGGATCGAGCCGCCGGTGTCGGTGCCGACCGCGATCGGCGCCTCGAACGCCGCCACAGCAGCGGCGGAGCCGCCCCCGGAGCCGCCGGGGATCCGGTCGAGGTCCCACGGGTTGTGCGTGGGGCCGTACGCGGAGTGCTCGGTCGAGCTGCCCATCGCGAACTCGTCCATGTTGGTCTTGCCCAGGATCGGCAGGCCGGCCGCACGCAGCCGGGCGACCACGGTGGCGTCGTACGGCGGCACCCAGCCCTCGAGGATCCGGGAGCCGCACGTCGTGGGCAGCCCCTTCGTCGCGAACACGTCCTTGACGGCGACCGGGACGCCGTCGAGGGCGGACGCGGTGGCGCCGGCGGAGCGGCGGTCGTCGGAGGCACGGGCCGCGGCCAGCGCGCCGTCGGCGTCCACCTGGAGGAAGGCGTGCACGGCGCCGTCGACGGCGGCGATCCGGTCGAGGTAGGCCTGGGTCAGCTCGACCGACGTGGTGGTGCCGGCGGCGAGCGCGTCGGCGTGCTCGGCGGCGGTGCTGCGGATGTCGCTCATGCCTCCTCACCGAGGATCCGGGGGACGGAGAACCGCTGCTGCTCGGGCGGCACCGGGGCGCCGGACAGCGCCTCCTCGGCGGTGAGGCCCGGACGGACCACGTCCTCGCGGAACACGTTCGTCAGCGGCAGCGCGTGGGAGGTCGGCGGCACGTCGTCGGCGGCGACGTCCCGGATCGAGGCGATCGACTCGAGGATCACCCCCAGCTGCGGCGCGAGGTGGTCGAGCTCGGAGTCGGACAGGTCGATCCGCGCGAGGTCGGCGAGGTGCGCGACCTCCTCGCGGGTGATGTCGGGCATGGGACCGGCGCTCCTCGGAACTGCGGACGGGATGAGAGAGTCCATCGTAGGGAACGGGCCGGCACCACATTCCGCGTGCGTCCTGTGGACGGGCGCGGAGAGCGCCTAGGCTCGAAGCGGAGGGAAGAGAGGACGTCGTGGTGAGCGAGCCTGGCAGGCCGGTGCGGAGCACGCTGCTCGCACCCGCCCGGGGGAAGCCGCTGAGCGACCGACTGCAGCAGGCGGCCGACCGCTCGGCCTACCTCTCGCACGTCGCGCGGGGCCTCTCCAGCGCCCTGCAGACCCAGCGGGCCGTCGACCTGGTCCTGGAGATGCTGGCCGGGCCCGTCGTCGACTGGGCCCAGCTGACGCTCCGCGACCCGCGCAGCTACTCCTTCCGCGCGCGTCTCGTCGACGACGAGGTCGTCACCGACCAGCTGCCCGCCGGTGCGGTGTCGCCGACCTCGAGCCTGGGGCGGGTGCTCGCGACCGGGTCCAGCGACCTGGTGCTGGTGCACGACGGCGAGGACAGCGACAGCACTCACGCTGGCCTCCGCGGTGCCCAGCGACCGGCTGCGGACGGCGCTGTCGAGGATCCGGCCGATGGACGTGCTGACCATCGCGCTCACCGCCCGCGGCACGACGTACGGCGCCCTGACCGTCGCCCGACGTGGCGGCGACGGCTTCGACCAGACCGCGGTGACCTTCCTCGAGGACTTCGCGCACCAGGTCGCCGTGACCCTCGACGCGACCCGGGCGATGGCCGACTCGCGACGGGTCGCCGCGGTGCTCTCGCGCGACCTCAACCCGCCGACGCTGCCGGCGCTCGCCGGGGTCGAGCTGGTGCCGTACTACCGGGTGGCCTTCGAGCACGAGGCCGTCGGCGGCGACTTCTACGACGTGCACGGCGACGACGACGAGTGGACCGTGGTCATGGGCGACGTCTGCGGCAAGGGCGTCGAGGCGGCCGTGCTCACCGGCAAGGTGCGGCAGAGCGTGCGCACCGCCGCCCTCGTCGACCGGGACCCCGCGTCGATCCTGGCGCTCGTCAACGAGGTGCTGGTCGACGACGCCGTCGACACCTTCGTCACCACGATCTGCGCCCGCGGCCGGCGCGACGGCGACGACCTCGTCCTCGACGTCGCCGCGGCGGGACACCCGCCCCCGCTGGTCGTCCGGAGCGACGGCACCGTCGAGGACGTCCCCGTCTCCGGGACCGTGCTGGGGCTGCTGCCCGGCTCGCGCTACACGTCGGTGCAGCTGCGGCTGGCGCCCGGCGAGACCTGCGTGTTCTACACCGACGGCGTCACCGAGGCCGCCGGCCGCCGTTCGCGGTTCGGGGAGGACCGGCTGCGCGAGGTGCTCGAGGCGACCGGCGCCTGCGACGCCAGCGCCCAGGTCGAGGCGCTGGCGGTCGCGCTGTCCGCGCACCTGCAGGACCGGCCCCACGACGACATCGCCATCCTCGCCGTCCAGTCGCGTCCCCCGGGTGACGCGTGATGACCCTCGACCAGGTCTGGACCGACGAGGTCGACAGCTACCTCGCGGCGCTGGAGCGCGGCGACCGCAGCGCGGCGCTGGGGCAGGTCCGGGCGCTGCACGGCGAGGGCCACGACGTGCTCACGCTGATCCAGCGGCTGCTCGCGCCCGCGCAGCTGCGGGTCGGCGAGCTGTGGGTCTCCGACGCGTGGAGCGTGGCCCAGGAGCACGCCGCCACCGCGATCAGCGAGTCGGTGCTGACCTCGCTGGCGGTCGAGCGCGAGCTGCACGCGAGCCCAGCTGCCGGCGGACGCGCCGACGCTGATCGTCTCCTGCGTCGAGCAGGAGTGGCACGCGCTGCCGGCGCTGATGGTCACCGAGCACCTGCGGGCCGAGGGCTTCGGCGTCAGCTACCTCGGCGCCAACGCCTCCGCGCACGGCCTGGTCCGCCACGTCCACGAGCTCGGTCCCCGCGCGGTGCTGCTCAGCTGCTCGCTGTCGGCCTTCCTCCCCCTCGTCCGCCGGCAGGTCGAGGCGGTCCGCGAGACCGGCACCCCCGTCGTGGTCGGCGGGGCGGCCTTCGACGCCGGCGGCCGCCGGGCCGCGATCCTCGGCGCCACCGGCTTCGTCACGTCGGCCACCGGGGTCGTCGACCTGGTGCGCCGGCTGCCGGACGCCGTACCGCCCGCGCCGCCGCTGACCCACCCCGGCGCCGACGAGGCGTTCGTGGTGTTCGGCGCCCGCGAGACCTTCGCCGACGACATCGAGCGGCGGCTGCTCGCCCGGCTGCCGCGCGAGGACGTGGACCCCGACCGCCGCGAGCCGGCCTGGCTGCGGGTGCTCGACGACCAGCTCCCGCACGTCGTCGGCGCCATCGCCGGCGCGCTCGTCACCGACGACCCCGAGATCGTCCGCCACGCGCTGGTCTGGGCGTCCGCCGTGCTCGCAGCACCGCGACGCACCGGCCGAGGTCGGGCCGGCGCTGCGGGAGGCGCTGCGCGGCGCGCTGCACCAGCTGCCGGAGGCCTCGCGGATGCTGGCCGCCGCACAGGACGCGCCGCCGGCCTCCTGAGCCACCCCGCTCCTCTCCATGGCCCGAACGAGTCATTGACGAGAGGTCACGCCCAGGAGTTGCCTCGTCGACGAGGGGGACACTCGTCCGAGGGAACCTGCCATGGCAGACACGATCTCAGCGCAGCCTGCGCTCAGCCTTCCGTACCGGGGAACGACGATCAGGCCGGACGACACCGGCTACGACGCCGCCCGGGCGATCTACAACGGCAGCATCGACCGACGGCCCGCGCTGATCGCGCGGCCGACGGGTGCCGCCGACGTCATCGACGTCGTGCGGTACGCCCAGGAGGCCGGGCTGCCGCTGTCGGTGCGCTGCGGCGGGCACGGGGTCGCCGGCACGTCGGTGGTGGAGGACGGCGTGCTGGTGGACCTGTCGTCGATGAAGGGCGTCCACGTCGACGTGGAGCGCGGCACGGCGATCGCGCAGGCCGGGGTGCTGTGGGGCGAGTACGACCGGGAGACCGAGCTGTTCGGTCGCGCCACCCCGGGCGGCCGGGTCACGACGACCGGGGTCGGCGGGTTCTGCCTCGGCGGCGGCTACGGCTGGGCCTCCGGCGGCGTACGGGCTGACCTGCGACAACCTGGTGGCCGCCGACGTGGTGACCGCCGACGGCCGGCTGGTGCGGGCCAGCGAGGACGAGAACGCCGACCTGCTCTGGGGCCTGAAGGGGGCCGGTGCGAACTTCGGCATCGTCACGTCGTACGAGCTGCGGCTGCACGAGATGCCCGCGGCGATCCTCGCCGGCATGCTGATCGTGCCCAACGACGACCAGGCCCCCGACGTGATGCGCGGCTACCGGTCGTACGTCGAGACGGCGTCCGACATGCTCGGCACCGCGGTGGTGACCCTGCTCGCGCCGCCGGCGCCGTTCGTCCCGGCCGAGCTGGTCGGCTCCCCGGTGATGGCCATCGTGGTCGCGTGGTTCGGCGACCAGTCGGAGGCCGAGGAGGCGATCCGCCCGCTGCGGGAGCTGACCGGCCACGGCATGGACCTGGTGCAGCCGATGCCCTACACCGCGCTGCAGTCGATGATCGACGACTTCGCTCCGAAGGGCTGGCTCAACTACCACCGCGGGCTGCACCTGGAGTCCATGGCCGACTCGATCGTCGAGCCGTTCCTGGCCGCCGGGCGGGCCATCGGCTCCCCGATGACGCAGGGGATCATCTTCCGTCACGGCGGGGCGATCGCCCGGGTGCCGGAGGACGCGACCGCCGCGGGCAACCGCAGCGCGCCGTACATGGCGCACCCGATCGCGTGCTGGGCGACCCCGGAGGAGTCCGAGCGCGAGATGGCGTGGGTGCAGCAGTTCTCCTCGGCGGTGGCCACGGCGACCACCGGCCGCACCTACCTCAACTTCGAGCCGGGCACGACGACGGCCGACGTGACGTCGGGCTTCGGGCAGCACAAGTACGACCAGCTGGTGCAGCTCAAGGACGCCTGGGACCCGACCAACGTGTTCCGCGCCAACCACAACATCCCGCCGACGGGCTGGCTGCCGCCGGCGCGGGTGCCGTCGCAGGGCCGCTAGGGCGTCACTCCCCGACCTGCGCGACGCCGCGCGCCTCGTCGGGGCCGTCCGAGAGCAGCACCCGGAACCCGGCCTCGTCGAGGACCGGCACCTTGAGGCTGAGCGCCTTGTCGTGCTTCGACCCGGGCGAGTCGCCGACGACGACGAAGTCGGTCTTCTTGGAGACCGACGACGTCGCCTTGCCGCCACGGGCGAGGATCGCCTCCTTGGCCTGGTCGCGGCTGAACTCGGTCAGCGAGCCGGTCACCACGATGCTCATGCCCTCGAGGGTGCGCGGCGTGGACGCGTCGCGCTCGTCGGCCATCCGCACCCCCGCCGCGGCCCACTTGTCGAGGATCGCGGTGTGCCAGTCGCCCTCCGGCCCGTCGAGCCAGTGCCGCACGGACTCCGCGATCGTCGGGCCGACCCCGTCGGACTGGGCGATCGCCTCGACGTCGGCGTCGCGGATCGCCTGCACCGAGCCGAACTCGCCGGCCAGCGCGCGGGCGGCGGTCGGGCCGACGTGGCGGATCGAGAGGCCCACCAGCACCCGCCACAGCGGGCGGTCCTTCGCGTCCCCGAGGTTGTCGAGCAGCCGCTGGCCGTTGGCCGAGAGCACCGGGTGCGTCGCCCTCGCCCTTCTTGGGGGCCCGGGTGAACAGCGGCGCCCGCAGCAGCTTGTCCTCGGTGAGGTCGAACAGGTCGCCCTCGTCGGTGATCACGCCGGCGTCGAGCAGCGCCACCGCGGCCTCGTAGCCCAGCCCCTCGATGTCGAAGGCGCCGCGGCCGGCGACGTGGAACACCCGCTCCCGCACCTGGGCCGGGCACTTCTGGTGGTTGGGGCAGCGCAGGTCCTTGTCCTCGGCCTTCTCCGCCGCCAGCGTCGTGCCGCACGCCGGGCACTCGGTCGGCATCACCCACTCCGCGAGTCCTTCGGGCCGCAGCCCCAGCACCGGGCCGACGATCTCGGGGATCACGTCACCGGCCTTGCGCAGGATCACCGTGTCGCCGGGGCGGACGTCCTTGCGCTTGACCTCGTGGGCGTTGTGCAGCGTGGCCATCTCGACCGTCGAGCCGGCGACCCGGGTGGGCTCCATGCGGCCGAACGGCGTGACCCGGCCGGTCCGGCCGGTGTTCACCTCGATCGCGAGCAGCCGGGCGTTGACCTCCTCGGGCGGGTACTTGAACGCGATCGCCCACCGCGGCGCCCGGCTGGTCGAGCCGAGCCGGCGCTGCAGCGTGACGTCGTCGACCTTGACCACGACGCCGTCGATCTCGTGCTCGACGTCGTGGCGGTGCTCGCCGTACCACTCGATGAACTCCATGACGGCGGCCAGGTCGGGCAGCACCTTGGCGCGGTCGCTGGTCGGCAGCCCCCAGGCCTTGAGCGCGTCGTAGGACTGCGACTGCGAGGTGGGCGTGAAGCCCTCGCGCAGCCCGAGGCCGTGGCAGACCATCGCGAGGTCGCGGGTCGCGGTGACCCGCGGGTCCTTCTGCCGCAGCGAGCCCGCGGCGGCGTTGCGGGGGTTGGCGAAGGCCGGCTTGCCGGCGTCCTGCATCGACGCGTTGAGCCGCTCGAACGCCTCGACCGGCAGGAACACCTCGCCGCGCACCTCGACCCGCTTCGGCACCGGGTAGGTCGTCCGTCGTCGGTCAGCCGGTGCGGGACGTTGTCGATGGTGCGGACGTTGGGCGTGACGTCCTCGCCGGTGCGGCCGTCGCCGCGGGTGGCGGCGCGGACCAGCCGGCCGTCCTCGTAGAGCAGGTTGATCGCGAGCCCGTCGACCTTGAGCTCGCAGAGCATGTCGGGCTCGTCGACGCCCTCGCGGGACAGCCGGTCGCGCCAGCCCTCGAGCTCCGTCGAGCGAGAAGGCGTTGTCGAGGCTCATCATCGGCTCGAGGTGGTCCACGGCGGTGAACTCGGTCGACACCGCCCCGCCGACCTTCTGGGTCGGCGAGTCGGGGGTGCGCAGCTCCGGGAACTCCTCCTCGAGCTCCTCGAGGCGACGCATCCGGTGGTCGAAGTCCGCGTCGGACAGCGTCGGGTCGTCGAGGACGTAGTAGCGCCAGCGGGCGTCCTCGATCTCCTCGGCGAGCGTGCGGTGCTCCTCGCGCGCCTCGGGCGGGGCGGCGACGACCTCGCTCTCGCCGGACGTCTCGGGAATCTCGTGCTCCTGCGCCATGTTGTCCATCTTGCCGTGCGCCACCCCCATCCGTGGCTGCCGTGGGTGCGAACCCTGGCGTGCGCCCCGGAAAGGACGTTCCCGCCGATGCCCGATCAGCCCGATCAGCCCGACCGGCCCGACGCGAGCCCGCACCCTCGCTGACCCGCCGCGACGTCGACGGGACCCCGCGCGGGCTGGTGCTGATGCTGCACGGCGGCAAGGCGGACGGCCTGACCGACGTCGACGACAGCAGCGCGTCCTGGCGCCGGTCGCGGTGGATGCGCGACCACATCGGCGGCCGGCTCAACCGGGCCGGCACCAGCGTCTGGCTGCTGCGCTACGGGCTGCGCGGCTGGAACGAGCGCTCCCCCGTCCGGCCCGTCACCGGTGCCGGACGCCCGCTGGGCGCTCGACGAGGTACGCCGCGAGCTCGGCGACGTGCCCGTCGTGCTGCTCGGCCACTCCATGGGCGGGCGTACGGCGGTCGCGGTCGCCGACGACCCGACGTCGTCGGCGTCGTCGCGCTCGCGCCGTGGCTGCCCCCGGGTGAGCCGACCGCCGCGCTGGCCGGCAAGCACCTGGCCGCCGCCCACGGGCGCAGCGACAAGATCACGTCGTACCGGCAGACCCGGGCGTTCTGCCGACGCCGCGGCGGACGTCGCCGCGTCGGTCGAGCTGCACTCCATGGGCCGGGTCGGGCACTACATGTTCCGGCACGTGGCGGACTGGAACGGCTTCGCCGTGAGCCGCTCGCTGGCCCAGCTCGGCGTGACGCAGCCCGCCTGAGGCGGTTCACCCGACCATTCGTTTGCGTGGCTCACGCATCGGGTCTACGCTTCGGATAGAACGAAACCGTTTCGTTTCATCCATGTGACGGAGCACCACCATGAGCCCCAGCCCGCCCCCGTGTCGAGGGAGAGCGCGAGTCGGAGATCCTCGACGCCGCGCTCGACCTGCTGTGCCGGGTCGGCTACGACCGCATGACCATGGACGCGGTCGCGACCGAGGCCCGGGCGTCGAAGGCCACCCTCTACCGACGGTGGTCCACGAAGTCCTCGCTGGTCGTCGACGCGATCCTGCGCACCAAGGAGGCGCTGCAGGTGCCCGAGGTGGACACCGGCAACCTCCGCGACGACCTGGTGCAGATGGCCTGCGGCCACGGCGGCCTCTCCGACAGCCGCTCCGCCGACATCATGGCGGCGATGGTGACCGCGCTGCACCACGACCCCGCGTTCGCCGAGGAGTTCCGCACCCGCGTCATCCAGCCCAAGATCGAGGTCACCCACGTGCTGTTCGAGCGGGCACGCGCCCGCGGGGAGATCACCGCCGACCTGGACCTCGACCTGCTCTCCCCGGCCCTGGCCGGGATCATCCTGCACCGCGGCTTCGTGCTCGGGCAGCCCATCGACGAGAAGACCGTGGCCCGGGTGGTCGACGAGATCATCATGCCCGCCGCCACGCGCACCACCCGACGCACGACCGCCTGACCCCTCACCAGCCCGCCGGCGACCGCCGGCCGCTCGGCCCTGCCCTGCCCTGTCACACCCTGTCACGCCCTCGCACGCCCGCTCACGACCTAGGACCGTCATGACCACGCTCACCACACCCGCGCACCGGCGCCGGCCACCGGCTCCGGCCAGCGCCACCTCGGCTGGGCCCTCGTGCTCATCTCCGTGGCCCAGCTGATGGTGGTGCTCGACGCCACCATCGCCAACATCGCCCTGCCCTTCATCAAGGAGGACCTCGGCATCTCGCCGGCGAACCTCTCGTGGGTCGTCACCGGCTACGCGCTGGCCTTCGGCGGCCTGCTGCTGCTCGGCGGCCGGCTCGGCGACCTCTACGGCCGCCGCCGGATGTTCATGGTCGGCGTCGTCGTCTTCGCCGCCGCGTCGCTGCTCGGCGGCCTCGCCCAGAGCGAGGGCCTGCTGCTCGGCGCCCGCGGCCTGCAGGGCCTCGGCGCCGCGATCGCCTCCCCCGCCGCCCTGGCGCTGATCACCACGACCTTCCCGGCCGGCCCGCAGCGCAACCGCGCCTTCTCGGTCTACGCCGCGATGTCCGGCGCGGGCGCGGCCGTCGGCCTGATCCTCGGCGGCTGGCTCACCGGCCTCGAGCCGACCTTCTTCGGCACCGTCGTCGACGGCTGGCGGCTCACCTTCCTGATCAACGTGCCGATCGGCCTCCTCGCCGCCCTCGCCGCGCCGCGGCTGCTGCGCGAGAGCGAGTCCCGCCCGGGCGAGCTCGACCTGCCCGGTGCGCTGTCCGGCACCCTCGGCCTGGTCGGCATCGTCTACGGCCTCACCCGCGCCGGCGACCAGCGCTACGGCTGGGGCGACCCCTGGACGCTCGTCTCGCTGGTGGTCGGCGTGCTGCTGCTCGTCGCGTTCACCGTCATCGAGCGTCGCGTCGCCCACCCGCTGCTGCCGTTCCGGATCCTCGCCAACCGCACCCGCGCGACCAGCTTCGTCGTGATGATGCTGGTGCCGGCGGCGATGTTCGCGATGTTCTACTTCCTGAGCCTGTTCGTGCAGAACGTCATGGGCTTCTCGCCGCTGCGCACCGGCGTCGCGTTCCTGCCGTTCAGCGCCGGCATCGTGGTCGCCGCGGTCATCTCCTCGAAGCTGGTGGAGCGGGTCGACCCGCGCTGGCTGGCCGGGGTCGGCACGGCGATGGCCGGCGCGGCGCTGTTCGGCTTCTCGAAGCTGCCGTACGACGACCGGCTCGGCCACCTCGCCGTGACCGCGCAGCTACGCCACCGACATCCTGCCGTTCATCGTGCTGATGTCGCTGGGCATGGGGCTGACCTTCGTGCCGCTCACGCTGACCGCCGTCCACGGCGTCGGCGCCCGCGACTCGGGCATCGGCTCCGGGATGCTCAACACCATGCAGCAGGTCGGCGGCGCGCTCGGCCTGGCCACGCTGAGCACGGTGGCCGTGCACTTCACCCAGGACAAGGCCGTCCTCGCTCGGAGCCGCCGCCCAGGCGGCCGCCGCGCAGGGCGGTCCCGCCGACCCGCAGAAGCTCGCGCAGCTCAAGCAGCTGGTCGGCCAGGTCGCCTTCACCGAGGGCGCGACCCACGCGTTCCTCACCGGCGCCGGGATGATCTGGCTCGGCACGCTGATCGCGCTGGTCTTCCTCAACGCCAAGCACGAGGACCTCGCCACCGACGAGGTGCCCGAGGGCGTCGGGGTCTGACCCCGGCTCAGGGACGCAGGTTCGCCGCGACCGTCCGGCACAGGCCGAGGGCGCGGCGGGCCCACGTCCCGTCGGCCCCGGCCAGCCCGCAGGACGGGGTGACCACGAGCGACGGGCTCGCCTCCGGGTCGAGGCCGAGCATGTCGAGCAGCCGCAGCACCCGCTCGGTCACGGCGGTGTCCGACGGCGGCGACGCGGGGGCGGTGCTCGGCACCACCCCGAGGAGCACCGGCCCGCCCTGCTCGAGGAGGCCGGCCAGGTCGTCGTACGCCGCGGTCGGGAGGACGTCGAGGTCGACCGAGACCCCGGCGGCCCCGGCGCCGGTCAGCAGCCCCACCGGTACGTCGGACGCGCAGCAGTGCGCGACCGGGGTGGCACCGGCCTCGCGGACCGCCGCGAACACCCACTCCAGGGCGGCGCTGCGCGTCCGGCGGGTGCACCGTCCGGTGCCGGTGGAAGCCGGACGCCGTCGGCACCCGGCCGCGCGAGCACGGCCGGCAGCGCCGGCTCGTCGACCTGCACCAGGAGCTCGGCGTCGGGGATCCGCCGCCGGACGTCGGCGACGTGGCCGCGCAGCCCCTCGGCGAGCGCCTGCGCCAGCTCGCGGCGGGCGCCGTGGTCGGCGAGCACCCGGTCGCCGCGGGGTCGCTCGACGGTGGCCGCCAGCGTCCACGGCCCGGCGACCTGGATCTTGAACCGGCCGGCGTAGCCCTGCGCTGAGCTCCTCGACCATGTCGAGGTCCTGCGCGAGCAGCGAGCGGCGCCCGGCGGTGGTCGACGCCGCTGCTGCCCGGTCCCCCGGTCAGCCGCCAGCCGGCGGGCTGCAGGTCCGCGCCGAGGTCGGCGACGCACGGCCAGCGACCGGCCGGTCATCGAGGCGTGGGCGCCCCGTCCGGGCACCTCGGGGACGTGCGGCAGGTCCGGCAGCTCCTCGAGCACCACCCGCACGGCGTGCTCGAACGCGGCGGTGTCGTCGCCGGGCATCGACCCGACGCCGCTGGCCGCGATCACGCCGGGGCCGTGGTGCGCGAGGTCGCGGCGATCGTGCAGGAGCCGACGACCCGCGGGCCGTCGTACACGACCGCGGCCTGGCCGGGGGCGATGCCCTGCGCCGGGTCGAGCAGCTCGATCGCCACCTCGGTCGCCGGTCACCGTGACGACGGCGCGGTGCTCCTCGCCGTGCGCGCGCAGCTGCACCGTGCCGTGCAGCGGCTCGGTCGGGGCGGCGCCGCACCAGCGTGGCCGGATGCCCTCGACGCGGTCGACGGTCAGCGCCTCCCGCGGCCCGACCGTGACGGTGCCGGAGACCGGCTCGATGTCGAGCACGAAGCGGGGCCGGCCGTCGGCGGTGGGACGGCCGATCCGCAGTCCCTTGCGCTGCCCGATCGTGAAGCCGTAGGACCCCTCGTGGGTGCCGAGCACCTCGCCGGTCGCGTGGTCGACGATCGCGCCGGCGCCGGCGCCGAGCCTCTCGCGCAGCCAGCCGGCGGTGTCGCCGTCGGCGATGAAGCAGATGTCGTGGCTGTCGGGCTTCTGCGCGACCTGCAGCCCGCGGCGCTCGGCCTCCGTCGCGCACCTCCGACTTGGGCGAGCCGCCGAGCGGGAACAGCGAGTGCGCGAGCTGCTCCTGGGTCGAGCACGCCGAGCACGTAGGACTGGTCCTTGCCCGGGTCGACCGCGCGGTGCATCTCGACCACGCCGTCGTCGCCGGTCACGAGCCGGGCGTAGTGGCCGGTCGCGACCGCGTCGAAGCCGAGCGCGAGGCCGCGGTCGAGGACGGCGGCGAACTTGATCTTCTCGTTGCAGCGCAGGCAGGGGTTGGGGGTGCGGCCGGCGGCGTACTCCGCGGTGAAGTCCTCGACGACGTCCTCGTGGAACCGCTCGCTCAGGTCCCAGACGTAGAACGGGATCCCGATCACGTCGGCGGCCCGGCGGGCGTCGTTGGAGTCCTCGATCGTGCAGCAGCCGCGGGCGCCGCTGCGGTAGGACTGCGGGTTGCGCGACAGCGCGAGGTGGATGCCGGTGACGTCGTGGCCGGCGTCGACGGCGCGGGCCGCGGCGACGGCGGAGTCGACACCGCCGGACATGGCGGCGAGCACGCGCACCCTCAGACCGCCTTCGCGGTCGCGCCGAGGCCGGAGACCACGCCCGCGGCGCGGGCCCGCTCGACGACCGGGCCGATCGCCTCGACGAGCGCGTCGACGTCGGCGGCGCGTGCTGGTGTGGCCGAGCGAGAACCGCAGCGAGCTGCGGGCCTGCTCGTCGCCGCGGCCCATCGCGAGCAGCACGTGGGAGGCCTGCGGCACGCCGGCGGAGCACGCCGAGCCCGTCGAGCAGGCGATGCCGCGGGCGTCGAGCAGCATCAGCAGCGAGTCGCCCTCGCAGCCGGGGAAGGCGAGGTGGGCGTTGCCGGGCAGCCGGTGCGTCGACGTCGCTGCCGCGGGTCGCCGTTCAGCGCCGCCCCGGGCACCTGCTCCTGCACGCGGCGCACGAGGTCGTCGCGGAGCGCGGCCATCCGGGCGGCCCGCTCCTGCTGGTGCTCGACGGCCAGCTCGACGGCGGCCGCGAAGCCCGCCACCGCCGGGGTGTCCAGGGTGCCCGAGCGGATGTCGCGCTCCTGGCCGCCGCCGTGCAGCTGCGGGGTCACGTCGAGCTCGCGGCGTACGACGAGCGCGCCGACGCCCTTCGGGCCCGCCGAGCTTGTGCGCGGTCAGCGTCAGCGCGTCCACGCCGCTCGCGGCGAAGTCGACCGGCACCTGCCCGACGGCCTGCACGGCGTCGGTGTGCACGGGCACGTCGTGGCGGTGCGCCAGCTCGACCACCTCGGCGACCGGCTGCACCGTGCCGACCTCGTTGTTGGCCCACATCACCGACACCAGCGCGACCGAGTCCGGGTCGCGCTCGAGGGACGGCGCGCAGCGCGGCCAGGTCGAGCCGGCCCTGCTCGTCGACGGGCAGCAGCTCGACGTCGGCGCCCTCGTGGTCGGAGAGCCAGTGCAGCGCGTCGAGGACCGCGTGGTGCTCGACGGACGTCGACAGGATCCGGACCCGACGGGGGTCGGCGTCGCGGCGGGCCCAGAACAGCCCCTTGACCGCGAGGTTGTCCGACTCGGTGCCGCCGGAGGTGAACACCACCTCGCCCGGCCGGCAGCCGATCGCCCGCGCGACGGTCTCGCGCGACTCCTCGACGACCCGGCGGGCGGCCCGGCCGGCGGCGTGCAGCGCCGACGCGTTGCCGGGGTGCGCCAGCTGCGCGGTCATCGCGGCGACGGCGTCGGGGTGCATCGGGGTGGACGCCGCGTGGTCGAGGTAGACCCCGTCGTCCGGCTCATGGGTGTGGTTCATCGCGCCCACCAGCGTACGGCGTTGCGCCGGCGGCTCACCCCTGACGGTCGGGGCCCGCCTTCGTCGCGGTGACGCGCAGCAGCACCCGGCGTTCGCGCTCCATGCCGGCGCGGTACTCGTCCCAGTCGTCGGCCTCCCCGGAGATGCCGCGGTAGTACTCCACCAGCGGCTCCATCGCCTCGGGCAGCGAGAGCACCTCCGCCTCGCCCTCGACGTAGACCCACTCACCGAAGAACTGGTCGCGCAGGACGCACAGCTGCACCCACGGGTCGGCGCGGAGGTTGCGCGTCTTGTAGGCGGTCTCGCGGCTGCTCACGGTCAGCCGGCCCTCGTCGTCGACGCCCACGAGCACCGGGCTCTGCTGGATGCCGTCGCGGGTGCGGGTGGCGAGCACCGCCCGGTGGTGGGTGCGGACGAAGTCACGTGCCTGGTCGAGGTCCATCCCGCCAGTCTTGCTCGGTGAGCAGGTAGGCCACGGACGGCAGCGGCTCGATGCCGTCGACCGGGTGGTCGTAGGTGGTCAGCCGGCGCATCCCGAGCCGTCCTCGGCCCGCCGTCGCCAGACCGTGAGCCCAGCCGTCCACCCGACGGAGCGCGGTCACCCCGCGTGTCCGGCGCGCGAGCGGAGCGAGCGCGTCGACTCGACGCGGCCAGCGGCCGACGGGAAGGCCCACGTGCGGGTCGTCATCGCCGCGACGGCTCGCGGCGGTCGTCGCGTCCACCGCCGCATGCCGGCCGCCGCACGGGCATCGGCCAGTTTCGTCCCGCCCTACCGGCCAGCGTCGCGACCAGCGCCTGGTGGTCGGTGCCGTCGACGCTGAACGTCTCGGTGCGCTGCGCGCGCAGGCCGTCCTTGACGAAGACGTGGTCGATCGCGACCAGCGGCGGCACGTCGACGCCGAACCGGCTGACCACGCCGGCCGAGGGCCAGGAGGGCTGCCAGCCGGACCGCGCCTGGGTGGCGGCGTCCTGGTAGCCGCGCCCGACGAGCTCGCGCAGCGAGCGCGTGGTCCATGGTCGCGTTGAGGTCGCCGGCCAGCACCGTGGGCCCGTCGAGCCCGCGGGCCGCCTGGCGCACCACGAGCTGGTCGGCGTGCCAGCCCGAGACGTCGCCGATCGGTGGCAGCGGGTGCACGGCGAGCAGGTGCACGCGTCCGCCCGGTGCACCGTGGACGCCCGGCAGCCGCACGTCCATGGCGTAGCTGGCGAACTTCGTCGGCACCCGGTGCACGTGGCTGAGCCGGGTGCGGGAGAACACCATGCGTGCCGCCGGGCCCCGCGGCCGGTCGTCCGACGCGGTGCGGGAACGCCTGGCCGATGCCGGCCGCCTGCAGCCCGTCGAGCGCCTGCGGCGTGACCTCCTCGAGCACCAGCACGTCGACGTCCTCGCGCACCGCGAGCTCGACGACGCGTGCGGTGTCGGCGCGGCCGAACCGGAGGTTGGAGGTCATCACCGTGCACCGGCCGGGCGGAGGCTGGCTGCCTCGGCGCTGGGGCCGCCGACGAACGGACCGCTGGCCCAGTAGGCGTGCACCGCGACCCCGAGCAGCGACAGCAGCGCGAGCAGCCGCGCCGTACCCCGCCAGAAGCCGCGGCCCCGGGCCCAGGCCAGCAGCAGGAGCAGCAGCGCGAGGAGGTAGAGCACCAGGGCGTACGGCGTGAACGCGACCAGCCGCACCCAGGTGCCGCCCGGCAGGTCGAGCGCCCGCGCCGCGGTCAGGAGCCCGGCGGGCACCAGCAGCAGCGTCACGAGCAGGCCGAGCAGCAGCCACCGCAGCTTCATGCGAGGAGGCTAACGAGTCGCGACGTCGTGGACCTCACACCTCGGCGGAGTGTCCTGGTTCGTGCCGGGGGGCTCCTTACCGGTACTGTTGCGACCGCTGGCCCCATCAGTTCTGCCTCGGGCCAGGCATCGCGTCATCCACCGAGCGCCGCGACCGGCTCCCTGAGCCCAGGTCGCGCCGGGCAGGACGACCCACCTTTCTCTCATCGGAGCACCTCCCCATGGCGGACCACGCCCGCACCTTCGCCGACCTCGGCGTGCCCGCGTCCCTCGTCGCGGCCCTCGACCGACGCCGGCATCACCACCCCGTTCCCGATCCAGTCCGCGACGCTGCCCGACTCGCTGGCCGGGCGCGACGTGCTCGGCCGCGGCCGCACCGGCTCCGGCAAGACCTACGCCTTCGTGCTGCCGCTGCTCGCGCGGCTCGCGGCCGGCGGCGGCAAGCGCCGCCCGGGTCGCCCGCGCGCCCTGGTGCTCGCGCCCACCCGGGAGCTGGCCAGCCAGATCGAGGCCGCGATCGCGCCGCTGGCGCGCCCGCTCGGCCTGCGCACGCTGACGATCTTCGGCGGGGTGCGCCCCAACCCGCAGATCCAGGGCCTGCGCAACGGCGTCGACATCGTCATCGCCTGCCCCGGCCGGCTCGCCGACCACATGCAGTCCGGCCACGCCGACCTCGGCGGCATCGAGATCACCGTGCTCGACGAGGCCGACCACATGGCCGACCTCGGCTTCCTGCCGGTCGTCCGCCGGATCCTCGACAAGACCCCGGCGAACGGCCAGCGGCTGCTGTTCTCGGCCACCCTCGACGCCGGCGTCGACGTGCTGGTGAAGCGCTTCCTGCACGACCCGGTCACGCACAGCGTCGACTCGGACCGGTCGCCGGTCTCGCAGATGACCCACCACGTGCTGCACGTCAGCAAGGAGGGCCGGCTCCCGGTGCTCGCCGACCTGACCGCCGCCCCCGGCAAGACGCTGGTCTTCACCCGCACCAAGCACGGCGCCAAGGCGCTGGCCCGCCAGCTCAACGCGCGCGGCGTGCCCGCGGTCGAGCTGCACGGCAACCTGTCGCAGAACGCCCGCACCCGCAACCTCACCGCCTTCGGCAGCGGCACGGCGACCACGCTGGTCGCGACCGACATCGCCGCCCGCGGCATCCACGTCGACGACGTCGGCCTGGTCGTGCACGCCGACCCGCCGGTCGAGCACAAGGCCTACCTGCACCGCTCCGGGCGTACCGCGCGCGCCGGCGCCACCGGCACCGTCGTCACGCTGATGCTCGACGCGCAGGTGCACGACGTCCGCGACCTGACCCGCAAGGCCGGCATCAAGCCGACCATCACCCGCATCCAGCCCGGCCACGAGCTGCTCAGCAGCATCGCCCCCGGCGAGCGCACCTACGTGGCCGAGCCGCCGACCGTCCGGCGCCGGCCCCGGCGGGCCCGTCCGGCGGCGGTCGCGGTCGCGGCGGTCGCGGTGGCAGCGGCGGACAGCGCCGCAGCGGTGGCGGCGGTGGCCAGCGCCGCTCCGGTGGTGGCGCGAGCAGCGCCGCCGGCGGCACCGGTGGCGGTGGCGCCCGGCGCGGTCGTGGCCGCAGCAGCAGCCGGCCGGCGGCCGGCGGGTCCTCGCGGCCGCACAGCGCCGCGTCGTTCTCCTCCTCGCTCCCGCTCGACCGCCGACAAATCCGGTTGCGTGCCGTCCCGCGCGGGACGGCACACTCGGCGCACCATGAAGATCTGACACCGCTCCCGCCCTGCCCGCACGACGGATCGGTGTCCGCTCATGTCCCTGCCTGCCCCCCTCGTCGCCCGCGACCTCGTGAAGTCCTACGGCGACCGCGTCGTCCTCGACGGCGTCGACCTGCTGGCCCACCCGGGCCAGCCGCTCGGCCTCGTCGGTGAGAACGGCGCCGGCAAGTCCACGCTGCTGCGGCTGCTCGCCGGGGTCGAGAGCCCCGACTCCGGGACCGCTGACCCGTCCCGACGACCTCGGCCACCTCGCCCAGGAGCCCGACTTCGCCGACGGCGCCACGATCGGCGACGTGCTCGACGACGCGCTCGCCCCGCTGCACGAGGCGGTGGCGCGGCTCGAGCGGCTCGCAGCCCGGCTCGACGAGCCCGGTGTCGGCGGCGGCGTACGACGAGGCGCTGACCTGGGCGACGCTGCACGACGCCTGGGACGCCGACGCGCGCGCCGAGTCCACCGCGGCCCGGCTCGGGCTCGGCGCCCTCGACCGCACCCGGCCCGTCGCCTCGATGTCGGGCGGGCAGCGCAGCCGGCTGGCGCTGGCCGCGCTGGTGACCCGGCGTCCGGAGTGCGTGCTGCTCGACGAGCCCACCAACCACCTCGACGACGCGGCGATGGCGCTGCTCGAGGAGTTCCTCGTCTCGCTGCCCGGCGTGGTCGTCGCGGCCAGCCACGACCGCGCGTTCCTGGAGGCGGTCTGCGGCGCGGTCGTCGACCTCGACCCCGCCCACCTCGGCGTGGACGGCTCGGGCGGACGACGCTTCAGCGGCGGCTACGCGGACTACCTGCTCGCCAAGCGGGACGCGCGACGGCGCTGGCAGGAGGCGTTCGAGGCGCAGCAGGACGAGCTCGGCGAGCTGCGCGAGGCCTCGCGCACCACGGCCCGGCAGGTGGCGCACAACCGCCCGCCGCGCGACGGCGACAAGTTCATCTACCACTTCAAGGGCGGCAACGTCGCCCGCACCGTCAGCCGCCGCGTGAAGGACACCGAGCGCCGGATCGAGGTGCTCGAGCGCGACCGGGTGCCCAAGCCGCCGGCGCCGCTGTCGTTCCGCGGCGTGCTCGCACCGGGCCGCCGTCCGCACGGGTCGGTGCTCTCGGTGCGCGACCTCGAGGTCCGCGGCCGGGTCCGGGTCGAGCGGCTCGACGTGCGCGCCGGCGAGCGGCTGCTGGTCACCGGCGGCAACGGGTCGGGCAAGTCGACGCTGCTCAAGGTGCTCGCCGGCGAGCTCGCCCCGACGTCCGGGACCGTCGAGGTCGGCACCCGCCGGGTCGGCTACCTGCCGCAGGACGTGGTCTTCGCCCGGCCCGACCGCACCCCGCACCAGGTGTACGCCGCGGCCACCGGCGCGACGGTCGCGCTCGGCGACCTCGGCCTGCTCCACCCGCGGGAGCTGTCGCGCCCGGTGGGCGTGCTCAGCGTCGGCCAGCAGCGACGGCTGGCGCTGGCGCTGCTGGTGGCCCGCGCGCCGGAGCTGCTGCTGCTCGACGAGCCCACGAACCACCTGTCCCTCACGCTCGCCGACGAGCTCGAGGACTCGCTGCAGGGCTGGGCCGGCACCGTCGTGGTGGCCACCCACGACCGCTGGCTGCGCGGCCGCTGGGACGGGTGCCCGTGAAAGAACTGTTCGCACCAGATGCCCGAGATGGCTCGAACGGGCTATCAAGGTCGCCCGAACGACCGCCGCTCCGCGCCTGAAAGGCGGTCCCGGCTCCGGCCGTCCGCGACGCACACTCGAGGCATGACGGGGACTCGGACACACGTCACGCCGCCGGGCAGCACCGCGGTGGTGCTCGTCTGCGGTGCCGCGTCCGTGGTCGCGGCCGCGCTGCTCGCCGCGCTGGCGACGGTCGTCCTGGAGGCCGCCTCGCCGGCCACCCGCAGCCTCGCGATGTTCCGGGTGGCGGCCGCCGCGCTGTTCCTGGCCGGCTCGTTCCTGCGGCTCGCCCGCCGCCGGGTGACCGGCCTGCCCGGCTGCGCCTACCTGGCCGCGTCGATGGCCGTGCTGGCGCTGGTCGCGCTGCCGACCGACGGGCTGCTGCCGCCGCTGCCGACGTCGCTGCTGCACGCGGCCGGCTCGCTGCTCGCGCTGGGGCTCGCGCTGCGTGCCCTGGGCCTGGCCACCGACCCGGTGCGGACCCCGGCCCGCGCCACCGCGCTCGGCTGGCTGGCGGTCGGGCTCGCCGGCCCGACGGCGCTCGTCCTGCTGCTCCCCCACCTCCACGGCGGCTCCGGGGCGGCCGCGCCGGCCGGTCTGCTGGTGTCGGTGGGCCTCACCTGCGCGTGGTTCGGCGTGGGCCTGCAGGCCACCCGCCGCGACGGCACCCAGCCGTGGGCGGGTCGCGTGGCGCCGCTGTTCGGCTGCCTCGGCGTCGTCGAGCTGCTGCTCAGCCTGGACCACGTCGAGCCCGGCACCTGGCAGCTGCCCGCGGCGGCCCTGCTGGCCTCCGTCGCGATGGTCAGCGCCCACTGCGCCTACGTCGACCTGGTGGAGTCGCTCGCCGCCGCCGACCGCGCCGACCGCGCGCTGCTGCACGCCGGCGACCGCGGTCTCGCCGGGCCGCTGCGCCGGCCGCGCCCCGAGCGGCCCGAGCAGTCCGCCCCGGCCGAGACCGTGGAGTTCGAGGTGGCCTCGGTCGTCGCGGCCGTCGCCGAGCAGCGCTCGAGCCACGGCCACGACGTGTGGGTGCGCGGCGGCACGGGGCACGCCCTGGGCCGCCCCGGCGACCTGCGGGTCGCGCTGGACCGGCTCCTCGACAACGCCCAGCAGCACGCCCCGGGCAGCTCGGTGACCGTGAACGTGCTCGCCATCGGCTCGCGCGTCGAGGTCACCGTCGCCGACCGCGGCCCCGGGCTCTCCGGCCTGCTCGCCGAGCGGGTGCTCGGCGACGGGACCGGCGGGCTGCGCGAGGCGCGCGACCTGATGCGCGGCAACGGCGGCGACCTCGAGCTCCGCGGCCGGATCGGCGGCGCGACGTTCGTGCTGTCGCTGCCCGCCGCCCGTCAGCCGGCGGAGATCGGTCTCAGCCCTTGCGCTTCGTGATCTCCTCGGTGGCGGTGGGCAGCACCGAGTGGAGGTCGCCCACCACACCGAAGTCCACGAGCTCGAAGATCGGGGCCTCGTCGTCCTTGTTGACCGCGACGATCGTCTTCGAGGTCTGCATGCCGGCCCGGTGCTGGATGGCGCCGGAGATGCCGTTGGCGATGTAGAGCTGCGGGGACACCGTCTTGCCGGTCTGCCCGATCTGGAACGCGTGCGCGATCCAGCCGGAGTCGACGGCGGCGCGGGACGCACCCACGGCCGCACCCAGCGAGTCGGCGAAGCCCTCCACCTCGGAGAAGTCGCCGCCGGTGCCGCGCCCGCCGGAGACCACGATCGCGGCCTCCGAGAGGTCGGGGCGACCCGTCGCCTTGCGGGGCTCGGACTTGGTGATCCGCGCCGACTTCGCACCGTCGGAGATGGTGGCCGCGAACTCCTCGGTCTCCCCGGCGCCGTCGGCCTTCTCCGGCGTCGCGGAGTTCGGCTTCACGGTGATGATCGGGGTGCCCTTGGTGACCTTCGCCTGGACGGTGTAGCTGCCGGCGAACACGCTCTGCGTGGTGACCGGGGTGTCGCCGTCGGCCTGCACGTCCACGGCGTCGGTGATCAGCCCGGAGCCCGTCTTGACGGCGAGCCGCCCGGCGATCTCCTTGCCCTCGCCGCCCGAGGGCAGCAGCACGGCCGCCGGGGACGTCTTCTCGACCAGCTGGGCCAGCACCTCGGCCTTCGGGGCCACGAGGTAGCCCGTGACGTCGGCGTCGTCGACGGTGTAGATCCGCGCGGCGCCGTACTCCTTGAGGGTGTCGGTGGCCGCCGAGGCGTCGCCGATGACGACCGCGGACGGCTCGCCGAGCCGGCGGGCGATCGTCAGCAGCTCGAGGGTGGGCTTGGTGACCTTGCCGTCGACGTGGTCGACGAGAACGAGTACTTCACTCATGTGTCTGCTCTACCTCTTCCGGGCCGCTTCAGATGAATTTCTTCGACGCGAGGAACTCGACCAGCGCCGTGGCGCCCGAGCCGTCCTCGTCGGTGACGACCTCGCCCTGCGTGCGCGGCGGGCGGGCCTCGGTGGCCTGCACCGTGCTCGACGCGGCGGTCAGCCCGACCAGCTCGGCGTCCACGCCGAGGTCGGCCAGCGACCAGGTCTCCAGCGGCTTCTTCTTCGCGGCCATGATCCCCTTGAAGGAGGGGTAGCGCGCCTCGCCGGACTGGTCGGTCACCGACAGCACGACGGGCAGCGTGCCCTCGACGGTCTCGGTCGCGACGTCGCCGTCGCGACGGATCCGCACCGTGGTGCCGTCGACCTCGATCTCGGAGCCCAGCGTCACGCCGGGTACGTCGAGCCGCTCGGCCAGCATCGCCGGCAGCACGCCCATCGACCCGTCGGTGGAGGCCATGCCGCACACCACGAGGTCCCAGCTGCCGATCTTCTTGACGGCCTCGGCGAGCACCAGCGAGGTGCTCAGCGCGCACGAGCCGGCGACGGCGTCGTCCTGCACGTGGACGCCCTTGTCGGCGCCCATCTGCAGCGCCTTGCGGATCGCGTCGGTGGCCTGCTCGGGGCCGACCGAGAGCACCGTGACCTCGGTGTCGTCACCGAGCTTCTCCTTGACCTGCAGCGCCTGCTCGACGGCGTACTCGTCGAGCTCGGACAGCAGCCCGTCGACGCCGACGCGGTCGACGGTGTTGTCATCCTCGAACGCGCGGTCCGCGGTGGCGTCCGGCACGTACTTCACACACACGACAATGTTCATGGGTTCACCGGCCCGGAAGGGCCCCTCCTGTGCAGTCGGTTGGTGCCGAGGTTACCCGCGCGTAGGCATCGCACGGAACCGGGCTCCGGGTGGGGTCTCTCACACGGCGGAGCGGGACGGGAACGCCCGTGTCAGGGGCGGATGATCCGGTCGAGCACCTTGCCGATCACGAGGTAGATCACCGCGGCGATGCCCCAGTTGGTCAGCGCGGACTTGGTGGCGGCGCTCTTGCCGGTGAAGTCCTTGAAGGTCCCGAAGTCGAGCTTGTGCGCGACGCTGAGGATGAAGTGGACGATGTCGTTCTGGCGGTTCATGTCCAGCGCGACGAGCAGCGCACCGACCGCGAGGAACAGCGCGCAGACCACCGCGACCAGCCAGACCAGCGACGCGATCCGCGAGCGGACGGCGTTGGCGCCGGCGACCACGGCCTTGCCGGTGTCGCGGCCCGAGCGGCGGGACTTCTTCTCGCCGCCCGCGTCCTGCTTCACGTCCTGCTTGGCATCCTGCTTCACGTCCTGCTGGGCGTCCTGCTTCGCCACTGCCTGCTGCTCCTTGTCCGCCGCCGCGCCGTCGTCGCTCTTCTCGGTCGTGTCCGCCACCGGTGTCCTCCGTCTACGTGTTACCGCAGAGTAGCCGAGACAAACCGGAACGAGAACACGTTCCGGTCCGGGTGGTCTAGCGCCCTCGGAACTCGGCCTTCCCGGGTCCCTGCTCGACGAACGACGCCATGCCGATGCCGCGGTCCTCCGTCGCGAACAGCGCCGCGAACTGGGCCCGCTCGATCTCGAGGCCGGTGTCGAGGTCCACCTCGGAGCCCCGGTCGACCGCCTCCTTGGCGGCGCGCAGCGCGAGCGCGGCCGCCCGGCTGAACTGCCGCGCCCAGGTGAGCGCCGCGTCGTACACCTCGGCGTCCGGCACCACCCGGTCGACCAGCCCGATGGCCAGCGCCTCGTCGGCCTTCACGAAGCGTCCGGTGAAGATGATGTCCTTCGCCCGCGACGGGCCCACGAGCCGGGTGAGCCGCTGGGTGCCGCCGGCGCCCGGGATGATGCCGAGCAGGATCTCGGGCTGCCCGAGCGTGGCCCCCTCCCCCGCGATCCGCACGTCCGCGCACAGCGCCAGCTCGCAGCCGCCGCCCAGGGCGTAGCCGGTGACCGCGGCGACCACCGGCTTCGGGATCCGGGCGACGGCGGTGAAGGCCGACTGCAGCCCGCCGGAGCGGGCGACCATGTCCGGGTAGGACATGTGCGCCATCTCCTTGACGTCGGCGCCGGCCGCGAAGACCCGCTCGCCGCCGTAGACCACGACCGCGCGGACGTCGTCGCGGCTGGTCGCCTCCGCGGCAGCCGCCCGGATCTCCTCCTGCACCTGCACGTTGAGCGCGTTCATCTTGGGTCGGTCGATGCGGATCGTGCCGACCCCGTCCTCGACCTCGAGGCGGACGAACTCAGGGGTGTCGGGCATGGCTGCCACCTTCCGTGGGCCGGGGCGTGAGGTTCGGACGCGACCCTAGAACGTGATGCCGCGGGCCGCGAACCGGTCCTTGACCAGCCGTGCGGCGGCGGCGCCGTCCCGCTTCTGCACCGTCGTGTACGTCGCCTTCGCCGCTGCCGCGAACGAGGTGTCGGGGGCGTAGGAGAACTGCGACTGGACCAGCGAGGTGTCCCAGGCTCGGGTGCTGAGGCCGAGCTTCTGGTAGCCGAGCCGGATCTCCCACAGCGCCTGGCTCCAGATCTGGCCGTCGTGGTGCACCTCGCCCGTCTTGTCCTTCACGGTCAGGTTGAGGTCGAAGCGGCGGATGCAGTGCGGCGCGTCGGTGTACGACGTGGAGTCCCAGTCCATCGGGCAGGCGGCCTCGGCCTTCCGCGGCCAGCCGTACTGCTGGTCGGCGGCGAGCCCGACCGTCACCCCGAAGTAGTCGCCCCACGCCTCGCCGATCGAGCCGGCCTCCTCGCTGCCCCCGAAGCCGGGCACCTGGGAGGCGTGGACCGCGTGGCCGTACTCGTGGACGATCACCTCGGCGTCCTCCGCGTCGTCGACGCCGCCCTTGCCGAGCCGCACCCGGTAGGGCTTGTCGGTCTGGTAGGAGTTGTCGCCGCCGTACTGGTCGATCTTCACCGGGAACGGCTGCTTCACGATCCCGCGCAGCGTGGAGCCGAAGCCGAGGGACTGGAGGTACTCCTGGGCCTGGTTGACCCAGAAGTAGCCCATCACCTGCTCGAACTGGTCCTGGTGGCGGTTGTAGACGAACGTGTTGGTGGTGCTGTACGCCGGCGTGCCGGTGCTCGACTCCACGGTGGCCCACTTGCCGTGGAGGTAGCCGGAGCCGTCGAGGTTGCGCAGCTGCACCCGGGCGTACTCGCTCTGCGGCACGGCGGTGGCGGAGTCGTTCTGGTCGGTGAGCGACTGGTTGCCGCTGGACTGCACGGGGTTCACCTTGAAGACCGAGGCGGTGCCGGTCGACGAGCCGCTGCCGGCCTTGTCGGCGGCGGCGGGCGCGACGAGGGCGGCGCTGGCGGCGAGCGAGGCGGTGGCGGCAGCGGCGGCCACGGCGAGGAGGCGGGTACGAGGAGAGGTCACCGGCGGAGATTAGTCCGGATCTGCACGGATGCCCACCCCTCTGCACCGTCCTTCTCGACGGACTTCGGCACAATGTCCCCGTGGCCCCCCTCCCTCCCCCCGCCCCCGCCCCCTGGCCGGGGAGCCACCAGCCGCTGGGGGCGACCTGGCGGCCGGAGAGCACGAACTTCGCGGTCTTCGCCCCGGAGGCCACCGCCGTCGAGCTCTGCCTGTTCGACCGCGGCCCCGACGGCGCCGAGACCGAGACCCGCTACACGCTGACCGAGATGACGCTGGGCATCTGGCACGGCGCCGTGCCGGGCCTGCCCGTCGGGCAGCTCTACGGCTTCCGCGCGGACGGGCCCTGGGAGCCGGCTCGCGGCCGGCTGTTCAACCCGGCGAAGCTGCTGCTCGACCCCTACGCCCGGGCGGTGAGCGGGTCGGTCGCGGCCGACGGCCCGATCTACGGCTACCGACGGCCGTCGAGCCAGGACGCCGACGAGGTGCGCGCCGCGCAGCGCGGGTCCCGCTGCGACGTCGACTCCGCGCCGTACGTCCCGCGCTCGGTGGTGGTGCACGACGACTTCGACTGGGGCGACGACGAGCAGGTGCGGCCGCGCACCCGGTGGACCGACACCGTCGTCTACGAGCTCCACGTCAAGGGCTTCACCCAGCTGCACGCCGAGGTCCCCGAGACGATCCGCGGGCACGTACGCCGGGCTCACCACCCCGGCCGCGGTGAACTACCTCAAGGACCTCGGGGTCACCACCGTCGAGCTGCTGCCGGTGCACCAGAGCGCCTCCGAGCCGCACGTCGCGCGGGTCGGGCTGACGAACTACTGGGGCTACAACTCGCTCGGCTTCTTCGCCCCGCACGCCGCCTACGCCTCGACCGGCGACCGGGGCGAGCAGGTCACCGAGTTCAAGGCGATGGTCAAGGCGCTGCACCGGGCCGGGCTCGAGGTGATCCTCGACGTGGTCTACAACCACACCGCCGAGGGCAGCCCGCTGGGGCCGACGCTGTCGTTCCGCGGGCTCGACGACATCGGCTACTACAAGCACGTGGACTGGGTGAACGACGGGGCGACGTACTTCGACGTCACCGGGTGCGGCAACACCGTCGACGTCGCGTACCCGCCGATGCTGCGGCTGGTGCTGGACTCGCTGCGCTACTGGGTGACCGAGATGCACGTCGACGGCTTCCGCTTCGACCTGACGCCGGCGCTGACCCGCAGCGGCCACCGCGTCGACCTCGGCGGGCACTTCATCTCCGCGGTCAACCAGGACCCGGTGCTGCGGCACGTGAAGCTGATCGCCGAGCCGTGGGACGCCAGCATGGACGGCTACTCCGTCGGCCGGTTCCCGCCGCCGTGGTGCGAGTGGAACGACCGCTACCGGGACACGGTGCGCGACTTCTGGCGCCTGGAGTCCGGCGGGATCCGCGACATCGCCTCGCGGCTGGCCGGGTCCAGCGACCTGTACGCCGACGACGGCCGCTCGCCGTACGCGTCGATCAACTTCGTCACCGCGCACGACGGGTTCACGCTGCGCGACCTGGTCTCCTACGACCGCAAGCACAACGAGGCCAACCTCGAGGACAACCGCGACGGCACCGACAACAACCGGTCCTGGAACTGCGGCGTCGAGGGCGAGACCGACGACCCGTCGGTGACGGCGCTGCGCCGCAAGCAGGCCGCGAACCTGCTCGCGACGCTGTGCCTGTCGGCCGGGGTGCCGATGATCACCGCGGGCGACGAGCGGGGCCGCACCCAGCGCGGCAACAACAACGCCTACGTCCAGGACAACGAGATCTCGTGGATGGACTGGCGCCCCGACGACGCGTGGCTCGACATCTACGACGTCGCCAAGGCCGCGCTGCGGCTGCGCCGCGAGCACCCGGCGCTGCGGCAGCGGCACTTCCTGGAGGGCCGGCCGACCGTCGAGGGCGGCCCGAAGGACCTCGCCTGGGTGCACCCCGAGGGCCGGGAGATGACCGAGGCCGACTGGTTCGACGACCGGCTGCACACCTTCGGGATGTTCGTGTCCGGCGACCCGCTGCGGGCGCCCGGTCCCCGCGGGGAGCAGCTGCACGACTCGTCGTTCCTGCTGTGGTTCAACGCGCACGGCGACCCGGGCAAGGCGAAGCTGCCGCGCAACGAGTGGGTCAGCACCGGCGAGGTGGTGCTGAGCACCGACACCGGCCACCGGGTCGGCGAGCGGCTCTCCGCCGGCGAGGTCATCGACATCGAGCCCCGCTCGATGATCGTGCTCCGCCAGCTCTGACCCTCACCCGACCCGGACGAGGCGCGACGCCACCGGTCCGCGTCAAGGTCGAGGATGCGGACGCGGTGGTGGATGGCGGTGCTGTTCGCCGCGGGGTCGACGTGCTTCCTGGTGGCGCCGTTCCCGGGGTTCGTGCAGCTGGTCGGGCCGACGGTCGACGCGGCGGTGTTCTTCGTGGGGTCGCTGCTGTTCACCTCGGCGGCGACGCTGCAGTGGCGCACCAGCGGCAGCGGCCTCGACCGGTGGAGCGCGGTGGTGCAGCTGGTCGGCACGGTGTTCTTCAACATCACCACCTTCCGGGCGATGAGCACGGCGATCGGCTCGTCGTCGTACGACCAGCTGGTGTGGCGGCCCGACGCCTACGGCTCGACGTGCTTCCTGGTCGCCGGCTGCCTGGCCTACGTCGCGGTCGCCGGGGCGCTGTTCCGCCGGCCGCCCGCGGGCCTCGAGAGCGCCATCGCCGCAGTCAACCTGTTCGGATGCGTGGCCTTCGCGGTCGCCGCCGCGGGCGCGTGGGTGCTCCCGACCACCGGCTCCCCGGTGAACGTCACGATCGCGAACCTGACCACCGCGGTCGGCGCGCTGGCGTTCCTGGTGGGCTCGTTGCTGCTGCTGGTGCCCGAACGGGGCTGAGCAGCGGCGTCAACCGCTGCGGACCAGGCGCGCCGAGACGACGAAGGCGACCACGACGGAGACGATGACCAGCGGCATCACCGCCAGCCCGTCGGAGAACAGCAGCAGCGTCGCCAGCATCACCGAGGTCATCGGCAGCTTGAGCATGGCCACGCTCATCGCGCCGATCCCCATGGCGACCGCCGGCACCAGCGGCAGGCCGGGCGCGTGGGAGAGCAGCATCCCGCCCGCGGCGCCGATGAACATCGCCGGGAACACCGGGCCGCCGCGGAAGGCGCTCATCGACACCCCGTAGGCGACGCTCTTGCACAGCACGAGCACCAGCAATGTCGCCACCGAGTAGTCCGCGCTCTTGCTGACCAGCGTCGGCAGCGCCGCCTGGCCGGAGAACAGCACCTCGCGCGCCGAGCCGGTGGTGGCCGCCTGGTAGGCGATGGCCGACAGCGCCACCACCAGCCCGGCCAACGTGGTCCCGAGCACGAGGTGCGTCGTCACGTGCGGCCGGACCGCAAGGGCGAGCCGCCGGATCACGCTCGCGAGCACCGCGGCCGCCACCCCGATGCCGATCGCCCACAGGAACTGCGCGACGTCCGGGTGGGCGAACCCCGGCAGTCCCGGCAGGCTCAGCGTCACCGTGCCCAGCCCGGTGATCGAGTCGAGCCCGACGAACACCAGCGTCCCGATGCCCGCGGCGAGCAGGCCCGGCAGCAGGATCACCGACCCCAGCGCGCCGGCCAGCCCGGCGGCCTCGAGCAGCAGGAACGCGCCGAGCAGCGGCGAGCCCAGCAGCGTGCTGACCGCCGCGAAGCTGCCCGCTCCCCCGATCACCGCGACCGCCTGCTGGGGTGCGTCGTGCTTCAGCAGCCGCATCGCCCAGGCGCTCACCCCGGCGCCGAGGGCGATCAGCGGCGCCTCGGGGCCCAGGACCGCCCCCAGCGAGAGGGTGAGGGTCGCCGCCAGGAAGATCCCCGGCACCGCCGACGCCGCCGGCGGCCCCTTGCCCACCTGCAGGCCGTCGGCCGGCGACTCGCCACCGCCCCCGGGCATGAACCGGACGATCAGCCCGACGAGCAGCCCGGCCAGCGTCAGCGGCGCGACCGGCCACCACCACGGGTCGGTCCCGAGCCCCAGCTGCTCCGGGAGGTCGGTGAAGATCCAGGCCTGCAGGTGCCCGACCAGCTGCAGGAAGAAGTACGCCGCGGCCGAGACCGGCACCCCCAGCACCGCCGCGACCACCAGCAGCCGGACGTACTGCGGCGAGCGCAGCAGGGCCGTCGGGTCCGTCGGCGGCGCCGCAGCGTCGGGCTGGGGGCTGGCCGTCATCGCGCCACCGTGCCCGAAGCCCCGGGCGCCCGGTTCACCATCTACGGGTGAGTCCGCGGCCCCGCGACGGCCTTACCCTCGCCGGATGACGGTGCGCGAGCAGGGGACCTTTCGCGCCCGGGGCGTGAGGGACGTGCCCGAGCCGCGGATCCGGTCGGTCGACGCGGCGGACGCGGCCGAGCACCCCACCGGGGCGACGCGGGGCAAGGCGGCGCGCGCCACGGCTCCCCGGTCCAGCCAGGGTGAGTGGACCGCCCCGTCGCGCCGGGCGGACCCGGTGGCGCTCCTCGTGGAGCAGTCGCGCGGCCTGCTGCCGGACCTGCTGCCGATCCGCCACGGCCGGATGATGGCCTCGCCGTTCGCCTTCTTCCGCGGCAGCGCCGCGGTGATGGCCCGCGACCTGGCCGGCACGGTCGACTCCGGCATCCGGGTGCAGCTGTGCGGGGACGCGCACGTCTCGAACTTCGGCGGCCACGTGTCCCACGAAGGTCAGCTCGTCTTCGACGTCCACGACTTCGACCAGACCCTGGCGGGGCCCTGGGAGTGGGACGTGAAGCGGCTGGTGACCAGCATCGCCGTGGCCGGCCGCGACCGTGGCCTCGGGAGGAAGCAACGCGGCCGGATGGTCCGGCAGACCGCCGAGGCCTACCGGGTCGCGATGCGGGAGCTCGCGCAGCAGGGCAGCCTCGACGTCTGGTACTCCCGGCTGACGGCCGCGGACGTGAGCGCCCGGTGGGGCGCGCAGGCCGGCCGGCCCGCGGTCCGGGCCTTCGAGCGGCAGCTCGACAAGGCGATGCGCAAGGGACCCGGTCGCGGCACCCGCCCGTCGACGCGGCTGGTCAACGGCACCCCGCGGCTGGTCAGCGACCCCCCGCGCGTGGTGCCGCTCGACGAGCTGCTCCCCGACGACGAGCGACGCCTGGTCGAGGAGGGAGTGCAGTCGGCCCTCGCGTCGTACCGCGACAGCCTGCCCAGCAGCCGCCGCCACCTCCTCGAGCAGTTCCGCTACTCGTCGGCCACCCGCCGCGTCGCCGGTGTCGGCAGCGTCGGCACCCGGTCCTGGGTGGTGCTGATGGTCGGCGTCGACCGCGGCGACCCGCTCTTCCTGCAGGTGAAGGAGGCCTCGGAGTCGGTGCTCGCGCCGTACTGCGGGGGCAACCGCTACGCGAACCAGGGCCAGCGGGTCGTCGAGGGGCAGCAGCTGATGCAGTCCACGCCCGACGTCTTCCTGGGCTGGCACCGCGGACCGGCCCTCGACGCCACCGACCGCGACTTCTACGTGCGGCAGCCGTGGGACCGGAAGATCTCCGCCGACCTCGACCACCAGGCGCCGGCGACCCTCGGGCTGCACGGCCGCATCTGCGCCTGGACGCTCGCCCGGGCGCACGCGTGCTCCGGCGACCGGCTGGCGATCGCGCGCTACCTCGGCTCCCGCGACGTGTTCGACGCCGCGATGGCCGACTTCGCCGAGGCGTACGCCGACCAGAACGCGCTGGACCACGGCCGGTTCGTGCAGGCCGTCTCGAGCGCTCGGCTCGAGGCCCTGCCGGGGGTCTGAGCCCGACGGGTCAGACCGACGGCAGCGCGACCCGCCCGAGCTCGGCCGGCGAGGCCAGGTGCGGGTTCTTGGGCAGCACCCGGACGGTGTAGCCGAACGGTCCGCTGGTCGCCAGCGTCACCGGGCCCTCGAAGCGGTGCCGGCCGCCCTCGTAGGACTCGGCGTGCGCCAGCGAGGCGATCGTGGTGTCGACCAGGTCGTCCTCGTGCCGGACGCGGCCGTGCACCACCTGCACGTCGACGTCCTCGGGCGAGAGGCCGCCGAGCGACACGAACGCACGCACCTCGAGGGAGTCGCCGATCTCGGGGGCGTCGGAGACGCCGCTGGACTCGACGTGGTCGACGGCGACCGCCGACCAGCCCTCGCGGACCTTGTGCTTCCACTCGGCCAGCCGCTGCGCACCCGCGTAGTCGCCGTTGAGGGCGCGCGAGCTCTGCGCCGCCGGGCTGTAGAGCGTGGTGACGTAGTCGCGCACCATGCGGTCGGCGAGCACCTTGGGGCCGAGCGACTTGAGGGTGTGGCGCACCATCTCGATCCAGCGCACCGGCACGCCCTCGGCGTCCTCGTCGTAGAACCGCGGCGCGACCTCGTTCTCGAGCAGCTCGTAGAGCGCGTCGGCCTCGATGTCGTCACGCCGGTCGGGGTCCTCGACGCCGTCGGCGGACGGGATCGACCAGCCGTTGTTGCCGTCGTACCACTCGTCCCACCAGCCGTCGAGGATCGAGAGGTTGAGGCCGCCGTTCAGCGCCGCCTTCATGCCGGAGGTGCCGCAGGCCTCGTAGGGCCGCAGCGGGTTGTTCAGCCACACGTCGCAGCCGGGGTAGAGCGGCTGCGCCATCGCGATGTCGTAGTTGGGCAGGAACACGATGCGGTGCCGGACCTCGGGGTCGTCGGCGAAGCGCACCATCTCCTGGATCATCTTCTTGCCGCCCTCGTCGGCCGGGTGCGACTTGCCGGCGATCACCAGCTGGATCGGCCGCTCGGGGTGCAGCAGCAGCCGCTTGAGCCGCTCGGGGTCGCGCATCATCAGCGTCAGCCGCTTGTACGACGGCACCCGGCGCGCGAAGCCGATGGTCAGCACGTCGGGGTCGAGCGCCTTGTCGATCCACTTCGTCTCGGCGGGGGCGGCGCCGCGCTGCTTCCACGACTTCTTGACCCGGGAGCGGGCGTCGTCGACGAGCCGCTGGCGCAGCACCCGCTTGGTCTCCCAGATCTCCTTGCCGGGGACCTTGTCGACGACGTCGAAGACCAGGTCGGGGTGGTCGGCGTCGGGATCCGGGCCGGGGCGGGCGCCGTGGGTGCGGGCGAGCTCGAAGATCTCGCGCGCCACCCAGGTGGGCGCGTGCACGCCGTTGGTGATCGAGGTGATCGGCCGCTCCTCGGCGTCGAACTGCGGCCACAGCCCGCCGAACATGCCGCGGCTGACCACGCCGTGCAGCTGCGAGACGCCGTTGGCGCGCTGCGCCAGCCGGAAGCCCATCACCGCCATGTTGAACATGGACGGGTCGCCGCCCTCGTAGTCCTCCGAGCCGAGCGCCAGGATCTGCTCGACCGGGACGCCCGGGCAGGCGTTCTCGCCGCCGAAGTACTGCGCCATCAGGTCCTGCGGGAAGCGGTCGATGCCGGCCGGCACCGGGGTGTGGGTGGTGAACACCGTGCCGGCGCGGGAGACCTCGAGGGCCGCCTCGAAGGTCAGGCCGGAGTCCTCGGTGAGCTCGCGGATCCGCTCCAGGCCCAGGAAGCCGGCGTGGCCCTCGTTGGTGTGGAACACCTCGGGCGGGGTGGCGCCGGTGATCCGGCTGAAGGCGCGGATCGCGCGCATGCCGCCGATGCCGAGCAGCATCTCCTGGCGCAGCCGGTGCTCGGTGTTGCCGCCGTACAGCCGGTCGGTGACGCTGCGGGCGGCCTCGTTGTTCTCCTCCACGTCGGAGTCGAGCAGCAGCAGCGGCACGCGGCCGACCTGCGCGACCCAGATGCGGGCGGTCAGCGTCTCCTCGACCGGGCCCTCGGTGGGCAGCCCGATCTCGATCTTCGCGACCTCGCCGGCCTCGTCGCGCAGCAGCGACAGCGGCAGGCCGTCGGGGTCGAGGACGGGGTAGGTCTCCTGCTGCCAGCCGTCGCGGGACAGCGACTGCCGGAAGTAGCCGCTGCCGTAGAGCAGCCCGACGCCGATGATCGGGACGCCGAGGTCGCTGGCGGTCTTGAGGTGGTCGCCGGCCAGGATGCCGAGGCCGCCGGAGTACTGCGGCAGCACGGCGGTGATGCCGAACTCCGGGGAGAAGTAGCCGATCGAGCGGGGCGCCGGCTGCTCGGCGGCGGCGCGGCCGGCCATCCGCTGGTACCAGCGGTCGCCGTCGAGGTAGGTGCTGCAGGTCCGCGCGGGCCGCGGCGAGCCGCCGCAGGAAGCCGTCGTCGCGCGGCCAGCTCGGCCAGCCGCTCGGTCGGGACGGCACCGAGCAGCCTGACCGGGTCGTGGCCCGACAGCTGCCACGCGGCGGGGTCGACCGACTCGAAGAGGTCCTGGGTCTCGGGGTGCCACGACCAGCGCAGGTTGCCTGCCAGCTCGCCCAGCGCCTGCAGCGGCGAGGGGCAGGACGGGGCGCACGGTGAATCGGCGAATCGCTCTCACGCGGAGCACGGTAACCCAGGCGGACTTGAACGATCCAACGAACCGGCCCAACCTCGCCGAAAAACTGTCCGGACCTGTCCCCGGACCCCTCCCCCGCGCCGGGTTTCGCGCCGCGCCGAGCACGGTACGTTGAGCCCATGGTCGGACGAATTCCCGTCATGGACGTGACGCCCGTGGTCGAAGGAGGCCGCTATCCCGCGAAGGCGACGGTGGGCGAGGCCTTCCCCGTCACGCGCGGTCGTCTTCCGCGAGGGCCACGACGCCCTGAACGCCGACGTGGTGCTCACCGGCCCCGACGGCGTGCGCCGCCCGTGGGTGCGGATGACGCCCGACGCGGAGCAGCCCAACCTGTGGCACGCCGAGGTGCGGCCGGACGAGGTCGGCGCCTGGACCTTCGAGGTCGAGGGCTGGAGCGACCCGATCGGCACCTGGCGCCACGACGCCGAGATCAAGATCCCGGCCGGCATCGACGTCGAGCTGATGTTCACCGAGGGCGCGCTGCTGCTCGAGCGGGTCTCCGGCGACCTGCCGAAGCGCTCCGACGACCGCAAGACGATCGACGACGCGGTCACCGCGGTGCGCGACACCTCCCGCCCCGAGCCGGTCCGCTACAGCGCCGCGGTCTCCCCCGCCGTCGACGACGTGCTCGCCCGCCACCCGCTGCGCGACCTGGTCAGCACCGAGGGCCCCTACCCGTTCTTCGCCGACCGGGAGCGCGCGCTCTACGGCTCCTGGTACGAGTTCTTCCCCCGCTCCGAGGGCGCCTACGTCGACCAGAAGACCGGCAAGGTCGTCTCCGGGCACGCTGCGCACCGCCGCGAAGCGCCTCGACGCGGTCGCCGAGATGGGCTTCGACGTCATCTACCTGCCGCCGATCCACCCGATCGGTCGCGTGAACCGCAAGGGCCGCAACAACACGCTCGACCCGTCGCCGGACGACACCGGGCTCGCCGTGGGCGATCGGGTCGGACGAGGGCGGCCACGACGCCATCCACCCCGACCTCGGCACGTTCGAGGACTTCGACGCGTTCGTCGCGCGGGCCCGCGAGCTCGGCCTCGAGGTGGCGCTCGACTTCGCGCTGCAGGCCGCACCGGACCACCCCTGGGTGAAGACGCACCCCGAGTGGTTCACCACCCGGGCCGACGGCACCATCGCCTACGCCGAGAACCCGCCGAAGAAGTACCAGGACATCTACCCGCTGAACTTCGACAACGACCCCAAGGGCCTCTACGCCGAGTGCCTGCGGATCGTGCGGCTGTGGATGTCGCACGGCGTGCGGATCTTCCGCGTCGACAACCCGCACACCAAGCCGGTCGACTTCTGGGAGTGGCTGCTCGGCGAGGTCCGACGCACCGACCCGGACGTGATCTTCCTGGCCGAGGCGTTCACCAAGCCGGCGATGATGCGCGGCGCTCGGCACGGTCGGCTTCCAGCAGTCCTACACCTACTTCACCTGGCGCACCGCGAAGTGGGAGCTCGAGGAGTACTTCGCCGAGGTCTCCCACGAGACGTCGCCGCGTGATGCGGCCGAACTTCTTCGTCAACACCCCCGACATCCTCCACGGCTTCCTGCAGTACGGCGGCCCGGCGGCGTTCAAGATCCGGGCCGTGCTCGCCGCGACCGGCTCCCCCGACCTGGGGCGTCTACGCCGGCTTCGAGCTCTTCGAGCACGTCGCGGTGCGCCCCGGCAGCGAGGAGTACCTCGACACCGAGAAGTTCCAGATCCGGGTCCGCGACTGGGACGCCGCGCGACGCGAGGGGCGCACGCTGGCGCCGTACCTCACGCGGCTCAACGAGATCCGTCGCCGGCACCCGGCGCTGCAGCGGCTGCGCAACCTCACCGTGCACGCCAGCGAGGACGACAGCGTGATGGTCTTCAGCAAGCAGGAGGGCGAGGACACCGTGATCGTGGTCGTCAACGTCGACCCGCACGGCACCCGCGAGACGATGGTCCACCTGGACATGCCCGCCCTCGGCCTGGACTGGCACGACCAGGTCGCCGTGCACGACGAGATCACCGACGAGACCTGGACGTGGGGCGAGCGCAACTACGTCCGGCTCGACCCGTACGTCGAACCCGCCCACGTCCTGACCGTCCGGAGGCCCCACCAGTGACCCAGCAGACCACCGAGCCCGGACCCCCGACTGGTTCAAGACGGCGGTGTTCTACGAGGTGCTGGTCCGCTCGTTCAAGGACAGCAACGGCGACGGCGTCGGCGACTTCCGCGGCCTGACCGAGAAGCTCGACTACCTCGAGTGGCTCGGCGTCGACTGCCTGTGGGTGCCGCCGTTCATGACCTCGCCGCTGCGCGACGGCGGCTACGACGTGGCCGACTACACCAACATCCAGGAGGGCGTCGGCTCCGTCGACGACTTCCACCGCTTCCTCGACGCGGCGCACGAGCGCGGCATCCGGGTGATCATCGACTTCGTCATGAACCACACCTCGGACGCGCACCCGTGGTTCCAGGCCAGCCGCGAGGACCCCGACGGGCCGTTCGGCGACTTCTACGTCTGGTCCGACACCGACGAGCTCTACGAGGACGCCCGGGTCATCTTCGTCGACACCGAGCCGTCGAACTGGACCTGGGACCCGGTGCGCCAGCAGTACTTCTGGCACCGGTTCTTCTCCCACCAGCCGGACCTCAACTTCGACAACCCGAAGGTCCACGACGCGATGCAGGAGGCGATGCGCTTCTGGCTCGACATGGGCCTCGACGGCTTCCGGCTCGACGCGGTGCCCTACCTCTACGAGCGCCCCGGCACCAACGGCGAGAACCTCCCCGAGACGCACGAGTTCCTGCGCAAGATGCGCCGCTTCATCGACGACGAGTACCCCGGCCGGGTGCTGCTCGCCGAGGCCAACCAGTGGCCCGCCGACGTCGTCGACTACTTCGGCGGCAAGCGCGACGCGGAGACCGGCGAGTACCACGCACCCGGCGACGAGTGCCACATGTGCTTCCACTTCCCGGTGATGCCGCGCATCTTCATGGCGGTGCGGCGCGAGTCGCGCTTCCCGATCTCGGAGATCCTCGAGCAGACGCCGGCGATCCCCGACAACTGCCAGTGGGGCATCTTCCTGCGCAACCACGACGAGCTGACCCTCGAGATGGTCACCGACGAGGACCGCGACTACATGTGGGGCGAGTACGCCAAGGACCCCCGCATGAAGGCCAACATCGGCATCCGCCGCCGGCTGGCGCCGCTGCTCGACAACGACGTGAACACCATGGAGCTGTTCACCGCGCTGCTGCTCTCGCTGCCCGGCTCGCCGGTGCTCTACTACGGCGACGAGATCGGGATGGGCGACAACATCTGGCTCGGCGACCGCGACGGCGTGCGCACCCCGATGCAGTGGACGCCGGACCGCAACGCCGGCTTCTCCAACGCCACCCCGGGCCGGCTGCACCTGCCGCCGATCCAGGACCCGGTCTTCGGCTACCAGCGCGTCAACGTCGAGACCGAGCTGGAGAACGCCTCCTCGCTGCTGCACTGGACCCGCCGGATGATCCACGCCCGCAAGAAGCACCCGGCCTTCGGGCTCGGCGACTTCAGCGACCTCGGCGGCTCCAACCCGAGCGTGCTCAGCTACGTCCGCGAGCACGTCGCCGAGGACGGCACCACCGACACCGTGCTCTGCGTCAACAACCTCTCCCGGTTCCCGCAGCCGGTCGAGCTCGACCTGCGCCGCTTCGAGGGCATCGCCCCGATCGAGCTGCTCGGCGGGGTCCGCTTCCCGGAGATCGGCGAGCTGCCCTACCTGCTGACGCTCGGCGCCTACGGCTTCTACTGGTTCCGGCTGCCGACGCCGCAGCCGTCCGCCGCCGCCGGCGGAGGGAGGCACCCGTGAACGACGACGCCGTCCGCTCGCTGCACGACTACCTCGCTGACCGCCCGCTGGTTCGGCGGCAAGGGCCGCGACCTCACCGTCGTCGACGTACGCCGGGCCGGGGTGCTCGGGGACGCCGAGCACGGGCCCGGTCGTCGGCATCGAGCTGCTCACGCTGGAGTACGCCGGCGAGCAGCCGCGCGAGGTCGAGACCTACCAGGTGCCGCTCGCGTACTACGCCGAGCCGCAGGAGCGCCTCGAGCACGCCCTCGTCGGCTCGTGGGACGACGACGTGCTGCCCGGCGGCACGGTGCACGCCTACGACGCGGTGCACGACCGGGAGGCCACCGCGCTGTGGCTGCAGGAGTTCGCCGCCGCCGCGACCGCGACGGTCGAGCGCGGCGACCTGCGGTTCCTCCGGCTCCCCGGGCACGACCTCGACCTCGACGCGCACTCGACGCTGTTCTCCGGCGAGCAGAGCAACTCCTCGATGGCGTTCGGCGAGGACGCGCTGATGAAGGTGTTCCGCAAGGTCACCCCGGGACGCAACCCCGACATCGTGATCCACAAGGCCCTCACCGAGCAGGGCAGCGAGCACGTGGCGGCGCTCTACGGCTGGCTCGAGCTCGAGGTCGACGGGGCCGACGAGCCGGTGCAGCTCGCGATGCTGCAGCAGTTCCTGCGCACCGCCAGCGACGGCTGGGACCTCGCGCTCGCCAGCGTGCGCGACCTGTTCGCCGAGGCCGACCTGCACGCCGACGAGGTCGGCGGCGACTTCGCCGGCGAGGCGGAGCGGCTCGGGCTGGCCACCGCGCAGGTGCACGACGTGCTCGCCGAGCAGTTCCCGACCGAGTCGTGGGGACCCGACGACCTCGCCGCGCTCTCCGACGCGATGCTGACCCGGCTCGAGGTCGCGGTCGCGATCGTGCCGGAGCTGGAGCCGCACGCCGACGGGCCTGCGGGCCACCTTCCGCGGCGTCGCCGGGCCTGGGCACCGCCGGCGAGAACGCCACCGCCCAGCGGGTGCACGGCGACTACCACCTCGGGCAGACGCTGCGCACCGTGAAGGGCTGGAAGATCGTCGACTTCGAGGGCGAGCCCGCCAAGCCGCTGGCCGAGCGGGTGCTGCCCGACCTGGTCTGGCGCGACGTCGCCGGCATGCTCCGCTCCTTCGACTACGCCGCCCACGCCGTCGAGGCCGACTTCCAGCGCCGACGAGGACGCCAACCGGCAGATCGCGTTCCGCGCCGCCGAGTGGGCCGACCGCAACCAGGCCGCGTTCGTGCGCGGCTACACCGACAACAGCGGCCGCACCAAGGGCGAGGGGCTCTCCGCCGCGCAGGACCTGATCCTGCGGGCCTACATCGCCGACAAGGCGGTCTACGAAGCGGTCTACGAAGCCCGCAACCGACCCACGTGGCTGTCGATCCCGCTCGGGGCGATCGGCCGGCTCACGCACCACGACGCACTCGACTTCACCCCGGAGGCGAACACCGCATGAGCCGACCCAGCAAGCCCACCCAGCCGACCGGCACCCGGCTGCCCGTCGACACCGCGACCCTCGACCTCGTCGTCGAGGGACGCCACGGCGACCCGCACGCGATCCTCGGTGCGCACGTCCACGACGGCGCGGTGACGGTGCGCGCGCTGCGCCCGCTCGCCGAGTCCGTCGCCGTGGTGCACGGCAGCACCACCGTCCCGCTCGAGCACGAGCACGGCGGCATCTGGGCCGGCGTCCTCGACGTGCCCGACGTGCCCGACTACCGCCTCGCAGGTGGCCTACGCCGGCCACGCGGCGTACACCTCCGACGACGCGTACCGCTACCTCCCCACGCTCGGCGAGGTCGACCTGCACCTGATCAACGAGGGCCGCCACGAGCAGCTGTGGCAGGTGCTCGGCGCCCACGTGCACACCTACGACGCCCCCACCGGCCCGGTCCGCGGCACCGCGTTCGCGGTCTGGGCGCCGCAGGCCAAGGGGCTGCGGATCAAGGGCGACTTCAACAGCTGGGACGGCCGCGAGCACCCGATGCGACAGCTCGGCGTCTCCGGGGTCTGGGAGCTGTTCGTGCCCGGCGTCGAGTCCGGCTCCCGCTACAAGTTCGTGGTGCTCGGCGCCGACGACCAGTGGCGCGAGAAGGCCGACCCGATGGCCTTCCACACCGAGGTGCCGCCGGCGCAGTCGTCGGTGGTCTTCGAGTCGCACTACACCTGGAACGACGGCGACTGGATGGACGCCCGCAAGGCGGGCGGCGCGCACGAGCGGCCGATGTCGGTCTACGAGATGCACCTCGGCTCGTGGCGGCGCGGCCGGTCCTACGCCGAGCTCGCCGACGACCTGGTCCCCTACCTCCTGGAGACCGGCTTCACCCACGTCGAGTTCCTGCCGGTCATGGAGCACCCGTTCGGCGGCTCGTGGGGCTACCAGGTCACCTCCTACTACGCCCCCACGTCGCGCTTCGGCGACCCCGACGGGCTGCGGCTACCTCGTCGACCGGCTGCACCAGGCCGGCATCGGCGTGATCGTGGACTGGGTGCCCGCGCACTTCCCCAAGGACGAGTTCGCGCTGGCGCGCTTCGACGGGACGCCGCTCTACGAGGACCCGAACCCCTCGCGCGGCGAGCACCCCGACTGGGGCACCTACGTCTTCAACTTCGGGCGCAAGGAGGTCCGCAACTTCCTGGTCTCCAACGCGCTGTACTGGCTCGAGGAGTTCCACATGGACGGGCTGCGCGTCGACGCGGTCGCCTCGATGCTCTACCTCGACTACTCCCGCGAGGCCGGCGAGTGGACCCCGAACGTGTACGGCGGCCGCGAGAACCTCGAGGCGGTCGCGTTCCTGCAGGAGATGAACGCGACGGCGTACAAGCGGGTGCCGGGCGCCATCACGATCGCCGAGGAGTCGACGTCGTGGCCGGGGGTCACGCGGCCGACGCACCTCGGCGGGCTGGGCTTCGGCTTCAAGTGGAACATGGGCTGGATGCACGACAGCCTCGGCTACGTGCAGAACGACCCGATCCACCGGCAGTACCACCACGGCCAGATGACGTTCTCGCTGGTCTACGCCTACTCCGAGAACTACGTGCTGCCGATCAGCCACGACGAGGTCGTGCACGGCAAGGGCTCGCTGCTGCGCAAGATGCCGGGCGACCGGTGGCAGCAGCTCGCGAACCTGCGCACCTACCTCGCCTACATGTGGGCGCACCCCGGCAAGCAGCTGATCTTCATGGGCACCGAGTTCGGGCAGGAGTCCGAGTGGGCCGAGGGCCGCGAGCTCGACTGGTGGCTGCTCGACAACGCCGACCACCGCGGGCGTGCACACGCTGGTGCGCGACATGAACCGGATCTACCGCGAGACCTCCGCGCTGTGGTCGCTGGACACCGACGGGTCGGGCTTCGACTGGATCGACGCGAACGACTCGGCCAACAACGTGTTCAGCTTCGTCCGCCTGCCGAAGGACCCGAGCGACGGGCCGCTGGTGTGCGTCGCGAACTTCTCGGCGGTGCCGCACCACGACTACCGCCTCGGGCCTGCCGCAGGCGGGCGCCTGGTCCGAGGTGCTGAACACCGATGCCGGGGTGTACGCCGGCTCGGGGGTCGGCAACCTGGGTGTGGTGCAGGCGGAGGACGGCCCGCAGCACGGCCTGCCGGCCTCCGCGACGGTGACGCTGCCGCCGCTGGCCACGCTCTGGCTCCGACCGGCGTGAGCTCGTGGACGAGCTCACCGACGGTGTCGTCGCGCTCCGTCCCCGCCGCGACCGGGACGGCACGCACCTGTTCTCGGTCGTCCGGGACGGCATCGACGTCGGCTCGGTCTGCCTGACCGAGGAGCCCGACGGCCGCGGCCGGCTGACCTGGGAGCTCGCGCCCGACTTCACCGGCAACGGCTACGCCACCCGCGCGGTGCGGCTGCTCGTGGACTACGCCTTCCGCGCGATCCACGTCGCGCGCGCCGAGGCCCTCGTCGACCCGTCCAACGAGCGCGCGATGCGCGTCGCCACCCGCTCCGGGCTGCGCCGCGAGGGTGTGCTGCGCGGGCACGGGGCGACCGCCGGTGGCCGCCAGGACCTGGCGGTGTTCGCCCGGCTCGCCACCGACCCGCCGATCACCGACGCGGCCGGGTTCCGGGCGCTGCTCAACTCCTTCCTGCCGCGCAAGCGGGCGATCGCGCAGCTGCTGGTCCGTGACCACGACGGCCGGGTGCTGCTGTGCCGGCTGACCTACAAGCAGGACGACGACCTGCCTGGCGGCGTCGTCGAGGTGAGCGAGTCGCCGCGGCTCGCGGTCTCCCGCGAGGTGAAGGAGGAGCTCGGCCTCGACCTGGCCGCCGGCGACCTGCTGCTCACCGACTGGCTGCCGCCGTGGAGCGGCTGGGACGACGCGCTGTGCCTGGTGTTCGACGGCGGGGTCGTCGACGCGGCGCTGCTCGACGAGACGGTGCTGCAGGCGCGCGAGATCCGCTCGGTGCGGTTCTGCACCGTCGACGAGGTGCGCGAGCGGTGCGCCGAGTTCACCGCCCGGCGGATCGAGTCGGCCCTCGCCAGCGCTCGCCGGCGGCGGGACGACGTACACGGAGAGCGGGCGGCGCTAGCTCCCGCGCCGCCCGAACTCCACCTCGACGACGGTGTCGGTGGGGACGACGTCGATGTCGGGGTCGTAGGTCGTGGCCGCGCCGGACGTGGTGCCGGAGGCGGTGATCTTGTGGGTGCCGGTGTGGTCGACGAGGTAGACCTGGCCGTGGGGGTCGCGCCAGAGGTAGAGGCCGTCGAAGGGTTGTCGCAGGGTCCAGGTGCCGTGGGTCTTGATGCGGTGGTGGAACCGGCCCAGCGGTCCGTAGTTCTCGAGGCGTGACTGCATCGTCTGCTCCGGTGTCGGCCCGTGCTCGTAGGGCCGGGTGTGGTCGACGTCCACCTTGCTGGTGGTGTCGCAGGAGTACGGGAAGCAGTCGGCCGGCGTCCGCAGGCGCACGGCCCGGCGATGTCGGTCCGGGATCTCGTAGCCGTCGACGGGTGCTTGGCCGGCGAGGTCGAGGACCGGCTGGATGCGGTAGGCGTGCAGCGGTCGCAGGTGGTCGTGGACGAACTGCTGGGTGACCGGCCCGCCCTCCTCCCACCGCACGACGCCGCCGTCCTCGTCCTGCAGGGTCGTCTGCGGCGAGGTGCAGGTTCAGCGTCAGCGGCGGCAACAGCTTCGACCAGTCGAACCGGAACACCGGCGGCTCCGGCCGGTCGAGCCTGTCGAGACCCGTGACCGGCGGGCCCACCGGCTGGTCGAGCTCGGCCATCGGCTGGTCGAGCTTGTCGAGACCCACGTCGGCGGGCGTCGAGAGGAAGTCCGGCAGTCGGGTGGGTCTGAACCCGACCCGTCGCGCGAACGCGTTCATCCGTCTCCAGCGCGTCCGGCTGTGTCGGCTCGGATGCTGCCACCGGTTGCGCGGGCATGGACGGGCTCGTCGAGCGGCAGCGCCACGTCAGCGTCCAGACCCGGGCCAACGTCGAGGCTGCGCGAACGCAGCGCCGCGAACGCGGCCAGCAGCTCGACCGCCCTGGTGGGGTTGGCCAGCACCGCGACCGCCTTCACCCGCCGCAGCTCCTCGCTGTCGGTGTCGCCGAACGCCCGCAACGCGTCGGCCAGGAACGCGATCGTGGCGTCCAGCCGGGCGATCACCCCGACCGTGGACCGCACGTAGAACCCCGCCGTCCCCGACTCGGCCGACCGGGTCCGCTTCGCGAACTGCTCCGCCACCCGCTCAGCCTCCCGCTCCGCGGCCAGCGCCGGGTCCGCGGCCACCACCTTCCCGTCCAACCGGGCCTCGAACCGACCCCACGGCAACGACCCGTCCACGAACGGCACCATCGCCGCATCCACGAACCCCGCCGCCCCCACCGACAGGTGCCGCGTCTTCGCCGCGACCAGCCGGGCGAACCCGACCCGCGCCTCACGCGCCCGCAGCCGCTCCCAGATCAACGGCAGCCGGTGCCGCACGTCCAACGCGTCCGCCACGAACCGCCGCGCCGACCAGGTCCCCATCCCCATCCGCGCACCCAGCTCCGCATACGCGAACTCCGCCACCCACGGCGTCCCCACCCCACCGAGACGCACCTGGCGCTCCATCCCCGGCAGCACCGCCTGCGAGCCACAGACCGGCTCTGGGACGCAGGCAGCCCGTGACCCGGGTGCAGGTCCGCGAAGTGCGCCGCCAGCTCGAACAACCGCGCCTCGATCTCCACGCGATGCCCGTGCAGCAGCTCCACCTCATCCAACGTCGCCACGACACCATCGTCGACCGCGCCGTTTCCCGTTACCTGCATGGGAAAACGCTATCCCCGACCACCGACAGAAACTGACGCGATCGACCTCAGCTCGCCTCGCTTGAGGGAGGTGCAGCATCGTCGGCTTGCCGGCCTGCGTGGACCGGGCTGTCACCCACGATGTCGGCCGGCGCCACATGTACGGCATGAGCGGACGCCACTGCGGCGGCGTCCCGGTGACACCAGGTGCCGCGTTCCGCCGGCCGAGATCAACGGTCGCGGAAACGTCAGTACCTCTGGTCGCGGTACGTCACGTCCCTGCCGCTGCCCATGTTCCCCCACACCCGCGCGCGCGTCTGCTCGGGTCCGATGCCGCCGAGGTGGAAACCTGACCGGCGCGTCCTGCGAGCCCTGCGCCACACCAGAAGGGCGAAGACGATCACGAGTGCTGCGACGATGAACCAGCCCATGGCTCGGTCCTCCATCCGCCGGACGTGCCGGCAGTCGGCACTTCGGCCCCCACCTGACGCTACGCGCGGCCACAGGCTCGGTCCATCGCCCGTGCGTGCGCCACGAACCACCCGCCTGTGCGTGCGAGTGACGGGCGAGGTCAGCGACCCGACTTGCGCTTGTCGCGCACCAGCACCATCTGGCTCTGCCGCTTGACCTCGAACAGCTCGGTCGCCTCGATGAGGTCGCTGAGCTTGCGGTAGCCGTGGTTGCGGGAGTCGAACGACGCCTGGTTGCCGATCTGGCTGCCGACGCCGCCGAGGTTCGCCCAGCCGTCGTCGCCGCTGGCGGCGTCGACCGCGTTGCGGAGCATCTGCACCAGCCGGGTGTCGGCGCGCAGCTTCTTGCTGTCACTGGGGCGCAGCACCGGGTCGTCCGACCCGGACGCGTCGGCGGACGGCTGCACGAGCCCCTCGACGTAGGTGAACTGCGAGCAGGCGTTCACGAACGGCTCCGGCGTCTTGCGCTCGCCGAAGCCGTAGACCTTCATGCCGTCGGTCAGCAGCCGCATCACCAGCGGCGTGAAGTCCGCGTCGCTGGACACGATCGCGAAGCCCTCGACGGTGCGGGCGTAGAGCAGGTCCATCGCGTCGATCACCATCGCCATGTCCGAGGCGTTCTTCCCACGGCTGTAGGCGAACTGCTGAATGGGGCGGATGGCGTACGTGTGCAGCGTCGCCTCCCACGGCTTCAGGTGCGAGCTCTTCCAGTCGCCGTACGCCCGCCGCACGTTCGCGACACCGTGCCGGGCCACCTCGGCCAGGATCACGTCGATCTTCGACGCCGGCGCGTTGTCCGCGTCGACCAGCAGCGCGATGCGACGTTCGACCTCGGGCACGGTCACGACCGGCGCTCGGACGGCTCGGCGATCTCGATTCCCCTCATGGACGAACCGTAACGGCCGGCTAGCCCGGTCGGCGGCCGTACCGACGTGCAACCGTCCGCCATAGCGAGCTTTGTCGTCCCGAAGGGGGATACGCGCACGTCCGAGCGGCCGGTCCACTCGGCCGTTCGGGTCGAATCCCGACGCAGCGGTTCAGGTGCGCAGGCCCGACGCCGATGACTCAGGGCGTGGGCACCGGTCGGTACTCATGAAGGGACTCGGGGCACGAGAGGTGACGACGATGACGACCGAACAGCACGCCTTCCGCTCGCTCCGGGTCGCGCGCGTCGACGCACCGCGCCCGACGCCGTCGGCGCCGGTGTGCGGCTGCGGCCAGGACCTCGACCTGGTGACCGGCCTGCACTGCCCGCGCTGCGGCACCTCGCTCGTCGGCCACGCCGCCTGAGGAAGCGCTCAGAACAGCGCGGACGCCAGCTGCTGACGCCCCTTGAGCACCCGCGGGTCGTCGTTGCCGACGGCCGCGAAGAGCCCGAGCAGGTGCGTGCGCGCCTGGTCCCGCTCCGCGTCACTGGTACGTCGGACCAGGTCGACCAGCCGGGCGAAGGCGTCCTCTACGTGCCCGCCGAGCATGTCGAGGTCGGCGACCAGGGTCTGGGCGTCGACGTCGTCCTGGTCGGCCGCCGCGGCCGCCCGGGCCGCCGCCATGTCCACACCCTGCGTGCGGTGCAGCACCTTGGCCATCGCGAGGCCGCCGGCGGCCTCGGCGTCGGCGGGGTTGGCGTCGACGAGCTTCTGGTACTCCGCCACGGCGGCGTCGAGGTCACCAGCGGCCAGCGCGTCCTGCGCGGGCGCGTAGCGCGGGTCGACGTACTCCTCGCCGTCCTCGTCCGCGGGCTGCTCCGGTCCGGTCGCCAGCGGCTGGTGGCGGCCGGTCATGCCCTGGGTGGCCATCTGCTCGAGCACCTGGGTGAGCAGGGTGCGCAGGTCCTCGAGCGGCGGGGCGTCCTGGAGCAGCGGCATCATCCGGCCCTGCACCACGAGCGCGACAAGCGGTACCGACGGGATCTGCAGCGCCTGCGCCAGCTGCGGCGACGCGTCGACGTCGACCTTGCCGAGCAGGAAGCGGCCGTCGAACTCGTCGGCCAGCGTCTCGAGGTCGGTGGCGAGCCGGGCGCTGTCGGGCGCCTGCGTCGGGGAGTAGACGACGAGCAGCACCGGGGCGCTCATCGACGACTCGAGGTGGCCCTGGATGTTCTGCTCGTCGAGCGTCACCACGTAGGCACCGGCGGACGCGGGGGCGCCCGCGGGACCGGGCCGACCGGCCCCCGGAGGCGGCGTCGCCGGCCGCTTGAGCCCGGAGAGGTCGACGGCACCGGGACGGGAGAAGGGCTGCTGACTCATGGTCCCTATCTTGTCGGATCGGGTGGAGCCGGGCGAACCGGGGCCGGTCGGACGCGTACCTTGACAGTTACGTAATCAATCGGTTACACATACCTCATGGACGTGGCAGCGGCCCTCGCGGACGACACCCGGATGCGGATCGTCGAGCGGCTGGCGCGCGAGGACCTGTCGGCGGGCGACCTCGCCGCCGGGTTCGACACCAGCCGGCCCGGCGTCTCCCGGCACCTGCGGGTGCTCCGGGAGGCGGGGCTGGTCGAGGTCGAGCAGCGCGGGCAGCACCGCATCTACCGGCTGGTCCCCCAGCCCCTCGAGGAGCTCGAGTCCTGGATCGGCGACGTCCGCCGGTTCTGGACGCAGCGCCTCGACGCCCTGGACACCGAGATCGAGCGGGGCAAGCGGCTCCGCCGGAAGGAACGCGATGAGTGACCTGTACGGCGCCCTCACCCGGACCGACGACGACTACGCGGTCACGTTCGAGCGGAACTACGCCACCTCGCCCCACGACCTCTGGTCGGCGCTGACGGAGCCCGACCGGCTCGCCCGCTGGTTCTCGCCCGTCGACGGCGACCTCACCGAGGGCGGCGCAGTCACGGTCCACTTCGACGACGGCGACGCCGGCTTCACGGTCGACAGCTGCCACTCCCCCGTGGAGCTCGCGGTGCGCTGGCACCACGACGGCCGCGACAGCGTCGTGCGCGCCTCGATCTTCGACCTCGGCGGCGACCGGTGCCGGCTGACGCTGGTGCACGAGCAGCTCACCGGAACCCAGGCCCCCGAGTACGCCGGCGGCTGGCACTGGCACCTCGACACGCTCGACGGCGCGATCGCCGACCGGGAGCCGGACCGCACGGACTGGGAGCCGCTGGCCGCCCACTACCGCGAGGACATGGCGGGCGTCCGGACGGCACGGGCCTGACGATCGCCCACCGTCAGAACCGGGCGGGCTCCCGGTACTCGCCCCACTCGGCCCGCAGCGCGTCGCAGATCTCGCCCAGCGTGGCCTCCGCCCGGCACGCGTCGAGCATCGCGGGGATGGTGTTCTCCTCGGTGCGCGCCACCTCGACCAGCTTGGCGAGCGCGGCATCGACGACGGCCTTGTCGCGGCCGTCCTTGCGGTCGGCGAGCTCGCGCACCTGGTCGACCTCGACCTCGTGGGAGACGCGCAGGATCTCCAGCTCGTGGGTGACCGACGGCTCGTGGCAGTTGACGCCGACGATCTTCTTGTCACCCTTCTCCAGGGCGGTCTGGTACTGGAACGCCGCCTCGGCGATCTCCGACATGAACCAGCCCTCCTCGATGCCGCGGAGGATGCCCTTGGTCATCGGCCAGCCCTCGGCGCCGCCGGTCTTCTCCCCCACGTGCTCGCGCACGACGGCCGCCAGCGCGGCGTGGTCGCGCGAGGAGAGCGTGGACCCGCCGTGGGCGAGGATCCGGTCGAAGATCTCGTAGGTCTCGGCCTCGATCTTGTCGGTGAGCGCCTCGACGTACCACGACCCGCCGAGCGGGTCGGCGACGTTCACGACGCCGGTCTCCTCCATGATCACCTGCTGGGTGCGCAGCGCGATCTCCGCGGCCTGCTCCGAGGGCAGCGCGAGGGTCTCGTCGAGGGCGTTGGTGTGCAGCGAGTTCGTGCCGCCGAGCACGGCGGCGAGCGCCTCGATGCCGGTGCGCACCACGTTGTTGTAGGGCTGCTGGGCGGTCAGCGAGACGCCGGCGGTCTGCGTGTGGAAGCGAAGCCACTGCGCCTTGTCGGTGGTGGCGCCGTAGACGTCGCGCAGCCAGGTCGCCCAGATCCGCCGGGCCGCACGGAACTTCGCGATCTCCTCGAAGAAGTCGAGGTGGCTGTCGAAGAAGAACGACAGCCCGGGCGCGAACGCGTCGACGTCCATGCCGCGCGACAGCCCCAGCTCGACGTACCCGAAGCCGTCGGCGAGCGTGAAGGCCAGCTCCTGCGCGGCCGTCGAGCCCGCCTCGCGGATGTGGTAGCCGGAGACCGAGAGCGGCTTGTAGGCCGGGATCTTCTCGGCGCAGTACTCCATCAGGTCGCCGATCAGGCGCAGGTGCGGCTCGGGCGGGAAGAGCCACTCCTTCTGCGCGATGTACTCCTTGAAGATGTCGGTCTGCAGCGTGCCGTTGAGCTGCGAGAGGTCGGCGCCCTGCCGCTCCGCGGTCACCAGCATCATGCAGAAGATCGGCACGGCCGGGCCGGAGATCGTCATCGACGTGGTGACGTCCTCGAGCGGGATGTCGCCGAACAGCACGTCCATGTCGGCCGCGGTGTCGATCGCGACGCCGCAGTGGCCGACCTCGCCGAGGCTCTTCGGGTCGTCGGAGTCACGGCCCATCAGGGTCGGCATGTCGAAGGCCACCGAGAGCCCGCCGCCGCCGCGGTTGAGGATCATCTTGTAGCGCTCGTTGGTCTGCTGCGCGTTGCCGAAGCCGGCGAACTGCCGGATGGTCCAGGCGCGGCCGCGGTAGCCGGTCGCGTAGAGCCCGCGGGTGAACGGGAACTCGCCGGGCCACTCGCCGTCGTCGGTGCCGTACGCCGGCTCGACCTCCACGCCGGACAGCGTGGTGAAGTCCGCCTCCCGCACGCGGGACTTCTCGTAGCGCTGCTGCCAACGGTCGCGTGCGGTCTCGGTCATGAGAAAATAGTAGGACGTCCAACTAAATCCGTCGAGCCGGTCAGAAGTCGCCGGCGGCCTTCCGGACCGGCTTGAGCAGCGCCGACAGCGCCCGCAGGTCGTCGACCGGCACGTCGGCCAGCGCGAACCGGGCGGTCACCAGGTCGTGGGTGGCCGCCTCGACGACGGCCCGTCCCGCGTCCGTGATCTCCGCGAGGATCGCGCGGCCGTCGTCCGGGTGCCGCCGTCGTACGACGTGCCCGGCGGCCTCCAGCCGGTCCACGATGGAGGTGACCGACGTCGGGTGGACCTGCAGCCGCTCCCCCATCTTGCCCAGCGGCAGCGACCCGGCCCGGGAGAAGGTCAGCAGCACCAGCGCCTCGTAGCGGGCGAACGTCAGCCCGTGCGGCTTGAGCAGGTCGTCGAGCTCGGCCAGCACGAGCTGCTGCACCCGCATCAGCGAGGTGACCGCGTGCATCTGGTCGACGGCCTGCCAGCGCAGCCCCCACTGCCGCGCCGCCTCGTCGATCGGGTCGAAGGCCAGCTTGCGGCGGCCGGCCGCGCTCACGTCCCGTCCTGCCCCTCGGACCGGCTCTGGCCGGGCAGCGGCTGCCTGCGGAGCAGCCGGAGCTGCTGCTGCTGGATGATCCGGTCGCGCTCGAGCGGCCGCGGGACGTACCGGATGTCGCGCAGCCCCTGCTCCTGCGCCGCGGACTCGAACGTGAAGTGCCCGTAGCCCAGCAGCTGCCCCATCGAGGGCTGCTTCACGGTGATGTCGAGGATCCGCGACAGCGGGGTGCTGGCGTACTTGGTCGGCCCGAAGCCCGGCAGGCCGCTGACCCGGAAGACCCGGAAGTTCGTGATCACGAAGACGTCCATGAAGATGCGCAGCGCCTTCAGCCCGGCGTGCAGCGCGAGACCGAACGCGAGCAGCAGGAAGGCCCACGCGATGTCGGTCGAGGCGTAGAACGCCACCCACAGCGGCACCAGCGACAGCAGCGCCCAGAACATCGGGACGGCGTAGCCGGCCCAGTGGTGGTGCACGTCGCCGCCGGTGATGATCACCTCGTCGGCGCCGCCCGCGCCGTCGTACGGCAGCAGCCGCCGGGCCACCCGTTGCCGCCGGAGACGTCGCAGCGTCCGCAGCCCGGGGAGAGCCATGGGCTAGCGGAACAGCGCGGTGATGAAGGTGATGACGGCGTTGAACGCGTCCTGCACGACATTTCCCGCTCCGCGCACCGCGTCGGCGGCCGCCTGCGGCTGGGTGAGCAGGAAGAACACCGCGAAGGCGATCACGAGCACGCCCACGAGCTTCTTCATCTCGCACACTCCGTCCACGTCAGGTCGACACTCGACGTCCCATTCGTAGCAAAGCCGCGTCCGCATGTGGTGGAGGCGCGCGCGCTGGGTACGGACCCGCATGGATGACAGGACCGTCGAGGCCCTCGGCAAGCTCAGCGAAGCCCTCGAGACCACCGAGCGAGCCAGGGGTCACCTCTACTCGTTCCACCAGCTTACCGGCGCAGCCGACCTGCAGCTGGGCCAGGCGTGCGACCTGCTGCGCGAGGCCGGCCACGCCGCGACGGCCGACCGGATCGAGCGCGAGCTGGTCGGCCGCAACGTGGTCGAGGGCCGGTGGACCTTCCAGATCGTCGAGGAGTACGACGACACGTACTGGTCGCTGTTCCGCGAGCTGGAGCAGCAGGCCCGCGACTCGCTCACGGACGGCCGTCGGCACCTGCACGAGGCCCGGATGAAGGAGGAGCGCCGCACGCACGGGCACCCGGGTCACACGGCGAGTCCCTGACGCTCCCCCGCGGCGTCAGGGACCCGCGTGCGCGGCCACACCCGCACGGCGACCAGCGACATGCCGGCCAGCGTGAGGGCGAACCCGGCCGCGAGCGGCCACCGCCCCGCATCGGCGACCGCGAGCACCACGCCGCCGACGAGCAGCAGGGGGACGGCGACGGGGAAGCCGGAGCGCCACAGGCCGAACCCGAGCACCACCGGGCCCAGCGAGTAGCCGACCACCATCAGCAGCACCCAGACCAGCACCAGCCAGGAGGACTCGTAGCGGTCGGTCGCCTCGACCATGACGGCGCGGTCGGTGGCGCCGGACATGGCCAGGCTGACCGGACCCGACCCCATCAGCGAGACCAGCGCGAACAGCCCGGTGACCGACATCGTCAGTCCCACCGCGGCCACCCGGGGGCGCCGCTCCCACAGCGGGGCCGCCATCGCCAGGAACGCCGGCACGAACAGCACCATCGCGAGGAAGCCGAGCAGCTCCGAGACCTGGTAGCGGCCCGGGTGGGCGGCGATCGAGGCCAGCTCCGAGGCGGTGTCGTGCCGGCCCGGGGTGGCCTGCGCGAGGTGGGCGGCGAGCGTGAGGGCGGGCGCTGCGACCAGTGCGACGGCGCCGAGCCGCTGGCCGGAGGGGTGGGACATGGCGGGCTCCCTGCTGGGTCGGTGACGAGTGCCGGCCACGCTAGGGACGCGGTCCGGTCGCCGTCGTCGGCGCACACGCCGGTCCGCCGTACGCGTCGCCGCGTACGCCGGAGGGTCGCCGAAGCCGACGTGCCCGCCCGGCGACGGCGGTACCTTCCCCTCATGGCAGCCCCTCGCGTCGACGTCGCGGCCGCCGGGGTGCTCACGCTCACCGGGCTGGCGGAGGCCGTCCTCGGGCTCACCGTGGAGCCCTCCCCCTGGTACGTCGTGGCCGCCGTGCCGGTGGCGACGCTGCCCGTGGCCTGGCGCTCGCGGCGACCGGTCGTGGCGCTGCTCGTCGTGCTCGCCGCCATGCTCGGGCAGACCGCCCTCGGCTCGGACATCGCCGGCGGGTTCAGCGAGCCGCTCGCGCTGCTGCTGACGCTGTACTCGGTCGGCTCCGCGGTGAGGCTGCGCGAGAGTGCCGCCGCGGCGGCGGTCGCGCTCGTCGGGATGTCGGCCGTGGTCGCCCTGGGGCCGGGAGCCCGGCTCGGCAACCTCGTCTACGTCTGGACGCTGGTGCTCGCCGGCTGGCTGGCCGGGCGTGGGGTCCGGCTGGCCACCGAGCGCAGCGGCCTGCTCGCCGAGCGGCGGGCGATGCAGGAGCGCAGCCGCATCGCGCGCGAGCTGCACGACGTGGTCTCCCACAACGTCGTCGGCGATCGTGGTGCAGGCCGCCGCGGAGCGCCGCGGCCTCGCCGCCGACGCACCCGCCGCCGAGGCCCTCGAGCAGATCGAGGAGCACGGCCGGCAGACGCTGACCGAGCTGCGGCGGCTGCTCGGGCTGCTCCGCGTCGACGACTCGGCGCCGGGCGGGCCACCCCTCGACCCGCAACCGGGGCTCGCCGACGTGCCGCGTCTCGTCGACGCGAGCGGCGTGGCCGCGACGCTGCGGACCGAGGGCCGCCCGGTGCCCGTGGGTCAGGGCCTGGGGCTGGCGATCTACCGCGTCGTGCAGGAGGGCCTCACGAACGTGCGCAAGCACTCGTCCGGACGGACCGCCGCGGTGGCGATCCGCTGGTGCGGGGAGGAACGCGTCGAGGTGGAGGTCGTCGACCACGGCGGCCGCCACCACGACGGCACGCTGCCCGGGACCGGCTACGGCCTGCGGGCCATGGCCGAGCGCGTCGCGGCGTTCGGCGGGAGCGTCAGCACCGAGCACACCGACGACGGCTTCCGGCTGCACGTGGTGCTGCCGATCGAGGAGCACGCGTGACCCGCCTGGTGGTGGCCGACGACCAGGACGTGGTCCGCGTCGGGCTCACCCGCATCCTCGACGGCGAGCCCGACCTCGACGTCGTCGGCGAGGCCGCCGACGGCGAGGCCGCGTTGCGCGAGGTGCGACGCACACGGCCGGACGTGGTGCTCATGGACATCCGGATGCCGGTGCTCGACGGGCTCAGCGCGACCCGCCGGATCCTGGAGGAGCAGCCCGACGTGCGGGTGCTGGTGCTCACGACCTTCGACCTCGACGAGTACGTCTACGAGGCGCTGCGCTCCGGGGCGGCGGGGTTCGTCCTCAAGGACTCGCCGGCGGGCGACCTGGTGCGCGCGGTCCGCGTCGTCGCGGCCGGCGACGCGATGATCGCACCGGCCACCACGCGACGGCTGATCGACGAGTTCGCCCGCACCCGACCGCCGGGAGACGCACGACGGCTCGCGTCGCTGACCGAGCGGGAGCGCGAGGTCCTCGCGGCGATGGCCCGTGGCCTCAGCAACGCGGAGGTCGGGACCGCGCTGTTCATCAGCGAGGGGACCGTGCGCACGCACGTGAACCGGCTGCTGGCCAAGCTGCAGGTGCGCGACCGCACGCAGGCCGTCGTGCTCGCCTACGAGTGCGGGCTGGTGCGCCCGGGCCACACCGAGGCCTGAGCGGCTACTGCTCGGTGTAGGACTCCAGGAGCGTGTCGGCCGCGGCGTACGGGTCGGACTCCCCCGCCACCACCTGCTCGGCCAGGTCGTCGAGCTCGGTGCGCTCGTGGACGTTGCCCCACCGGCGGCGCAGCGCGGTCACCGCGATCGCCTCGATCTCGTCGCGCGCCCGTCGCACCCGGCGCCGCTCGAGCTCGCCGGACGACTCCAGGAACGCGCGGTGGCCGTCGATCTTCTCGACGACCTCGTCGACGCCCTTCCCGGTCTGCGCGACGGTCTGCACGATCGGCGGCCTCCAGTCGTCCGCGGCGCGCTCCGCCAGCCCCAGCATGTTGCGCAGCTCGCGGCGCACCTGGTCCGCGCCGTCGCGGTCGGCCTTGTTGACGACGTACACGTCGCCGACCTCGAGGATGCCCGCCTTCGCCGCCTGGATCGCGTCGCCCATGCCGGGCGCGAGCAGCACCAGGGTGGTGTCGGCGAGGCCCGCGATCTCGACCTCGCTCTGCCCCACGCCGACGGTCTCGATGAGCACGACGTCGCAGCCGGCGGCGTCGAGCACCCGCAGCGCCTGCGGCGTCGACCACGACAGCCCGCCGAGGTGGCCGCGCGAGGCCATCGAGCGGATGTAGACCTCCCGGTCGAGCGCGTGGTCCTGCATCCGCACCCGGTCGCCGAGCAGCGCGCCGCCCGAGAACGGCGACGACGGGTCGACGGCCAGCACCCCGACCCGCTTGCCGCCGGCCCGCAGCGCGGTGACGAGCGCGTTGGTCGAGGTCGACTTGCCGACGCCCGGAGAGCCGGTGATGCCGACGATCTGCGCGTTCCCGGTGTACGGCGCGAGGCCGGCCATCACCTCGCGCAGCAGCGGCGACTCGTCCTCGACCAGCGAGATCAGCCGTGCCACCGCACGCGCGTTGCCCTCACGCGCCGACGCCACCAGGTCCGGGACGGACGCCGTGGAGCGGCGCGCCCCGACCCCCGTCACGCGGTGACGTGCAGGATCAGCGCGTCGCCCTGGCCGCCGCCGCCGCACAGCGCGGCCGCGCCGGTGCCGCCGCCACGACGCTTGAGCTCCAGCGCGAGGTGCAGCGCGATGCGGGCGCCGGACATGCCGACCGGGTGGCCCAGGGCGATCGCCCCGCCGTTCACGTTGACCTTGTCCTCGTCGAGGCCGAGCTCGCGCGCGGAGACGATGCCCACCGCGGCGAACGCCTCGTTGATCTCGACCAGGTCGAGGTCGGCGGGCTTGATGCCCTCCTTCTCGCACGCCTTCGCGATCGCGTTGGCGGGCTGCATCTGCAGCGTCGAGTCGGGACCGGCCACCTGGCCGGACGCGCCGATCTCCGCGATCCACGAGAGCCCCAGCTCCTCGGCCTTGGCCTTGCTCATCACCACGACGGCGCACGCACCGTCGGAGATCTGCGAGGCCGAGCCGGCGGTGATGGTGCCCTCCTTGTGGAACGCGGGCCGCAGCTTGCCGAGCCCCTCGGCGGTGGTGTCGCCGCGGATGCCCTCGTCCTGCGAGACCACCAGCGGGTCGCCGCGCCGCTGCGGCACCTCGACGGGGACGACCTCGTCGTCGAACAGGCCGTTCTTCCACGCCGCGGCCGCGCGCTGGTGCGAGCGGGCCGAGAACTCGTCCTGCTCCTCACGGGTCAGCTGCGCGCCCTCGGCGTTGCAGCTGTCGGTGAGGCCGCCCATCGGCTGGTCGGTGAGCTGGTCGTAGAGGGCGTCGTAGGCCATCGAGTCGACCAGCTTCGTGTCGCCGTACTTGAAGCCCTCGCGGGACTTCGGCAGCAGGTGCGGCGCCTGGGTCATCGACTCCATGCCGCCGGCGACGACGATCTCGTGCTCCCCGGCGCGGATCAGCTGGTCGGCCATCGCGATGGCGTTGATGCCGGACAGGCAGACCTTGTTGATCGTGATGGAGGGGACGCCGAGCGGGATGCCGCCCTTGTGCGCGGCCTGGCGGGCGGTGATCTGGCCGGTGCCGGCCTGGATGACCTGGCCCATGATGACGTACTCGACCTGGTCGCCCGAGACGCCCGCCTTCTCCAGCGCACCCCTGATCGCGACGCCTCCGAGGTCGGCGGCGGACTGGTCCTTCAGACCGCCCAGCAGACGGCCGATCGGTGTGCGAGCACCGGCAACGATCACGGATCCGGACATGACGCCTCCTGAAGAGCTGGGTGTGCCTCGGACCCTACCCAGCGCGGCGGCGGACGACGAGAGGGAGCCGGGACACCGGCGTGAGGAACAAGTCACAGTCCCTCGCGGCCCGGCGCGGCAGCGGAGACGATGGCCGGATGAACGCCGAGATCCCCTCGCACCTGTTCGTGTGCATCGACCACGTCGGCGTCGCCGTCCCCGACCTCGACGAGGCGGTCGCGTTCTACCGCGACGCCTTCGGGATGGAGCTGCGGCACGAGGAGACCAACCCCGACCAGGGCGTCCGCGAGGCGATGGTGGGGATCGGCGACACCGACCAGTGCATCCAGCTGCTCGCGCCGATCGACGAGTCGTCCACGATCGCGAAGTTCCTCGACCGCAACGGCCCCGGGCTGCAGCAGCTGGCCTACCGGGTCACCGACGTCGAGCAGGTCTCCGCGGTGCTGCGCGAGCGCGGCCTGCGGCTGCTGTACGACGAGCCCCGGTTCGGCACGGCCGGCAGCCGGATCAACTTCGTGCACCCCAAGGACGCCGGCGGCGTGCTCATCGAGCTGGTCGAGCCGGCGGGCTGACCCAGCGGAACCGCAGCGGCTGACCGGGCCTGACCTGGGCCGCCCGGTCGACGTCGGCGTCGACCACGACGGCGACCACGGGGTAGCCGCCGGTCACCGGGTGGTCGGCCAGGAACACCACCGGCTCGCCGCTCGGCGGCACCTGCACCGCCCCGCGCCACGTCCCCTCGCTGGGCAGCTGGGTCTCGCCGTCCCGGTGCGCCACCACCCCGCCGGCCAGCCGCATCCCCACCCGGTTGGACCGCTCCGAGGCCGTCCACTCGGTGCGGACCAGCGCCTCGACGTCCTCGACCCAGCCGTCGCGAGGACCGCGCACCACGCGCAGCACGACCTCCTCGTCGAGCCGCGGCGGCGGCAGCACGTCGACGTCGGGGAACCCCTCCGGCGCGGCACCGACGGGCAGCTCGTCGCCCTCGGCGAGCGGCGGCGGCCCCAGGCCCGCCATCACGTCGTGGCTGCGCGAGCCGAGCACCGCCGGCACGTCGAGCCCGCCGCGCACGGCGAGGTAGGTCCGCAGCCCGAGCCGGGGCACCCCGATCCGGACCACGTCGCCCGGCCCGACGGGAAACACCGTGTGGTCGCCGACCCCGCGGCCGTCGACGGTGACCGGCGCGGGCGCACCGGTCACGCACAGCCAGGTGTGCCCGCCGACCACCTCGACCTCCAGCCCGCCGAAGGTGACCTCCAGGGCGGCGGCACCCTCGGGGTTGCCGAGCGCGCGGTTGCCCTGCTCGAGCGACGCCCGGTCGGCCGCGCCCGAGCGGCCCACGCCGATGCCGGACGAGCCGACCCGGCCCAGGTCCTCGACCAGGCACAGCGGCCCCGTCCTCCGCACCCGCAGCGAGGTCACGGCTGCTCCGTGAAGCGCACCACCGCGCCCGGCACCAGCAGCGCCGGCGGGTCGCGGTCGAGGTCCCACATCGGCGCCGCCGTGGTGCCGATCAGCTGCCAGCCGCCGGGCGACTCCCGGGGGTAGACCCCGCTGAACGTGCCGGCGAGCCCGACGGCCCCGGCCGGCACCCGGGTCCGCGACTCGTCGCGCCGCGGCACCTCCAGCCGCGGGTCGCCGCCCACCAGGTAGCCGAACCCCGGCGCGAAGCCGCCGAAGGCCACCCGCCAGGTCGACCCGGTGTGCGCCTCGACCACCTCCCGCTCGGCCAGCCCGGTCAGCCGGGCGACGTCGGCGAGGTCCGGGCCGTCGTAGGTCACCGGGATCTCGAGCACCTCGCCGTCCTCGGCGGGACCGGCGTCGGACTCCGACACCTCCAGCCCCGACAGCCGCTGGCGCACGGCGGCCACGTCGGCGTGCTCGCCGCAGACGACGAGGAGCGTCTCCGCGGCCGGCACCAGGTCCTCGACCCCCGGGATCCCGGCCCGGCCCACCGCGTCGGTCCACGCCACGACCCGCGCGGTGCCACCCAGCTCGACGAGCAGCGCCCGGTCGCCGTACGGCAGCACGTTCACGCGAACGCCTGCACCGTCACGCCGGCCTGCTCCAGCCCGGCCCGCACCGCGCCGGCCATCGCGACCGCACCGGGTGAGTCGCCGTGCAGGCACACCGACTCGGCGTCGAGGGCCACGGACGAGCCGTCGACGGCCACCACGGACCCCTCGGTGACCATCCGGACCACCCGGCGGCCGACCTCGTCGGCGTCGGAGAGCAGCGCGCCCTCCTCGCTGCGCGGGACCAGCGTCCCCTCGGGGGTGTAGCCGCGGTCGGCGAACGCCTCACGGACGGTCCGCAGGCCGGCCCGCTCGCCGAGCGCGAGCAGCCGCGAGCCCGGCAGCCCGAGCAGCGGCAGGCCGGCGTCGTAGGCCAGCACCGCGTCGACGACCGCCTGCGCCTGCCGCTCGTGGTGGACCGCGGTGTTGTAGAGCGCGCCGTGCGGCTTGACGTAGCGCACCGACGTGCCCGACGCCCGCGCCATCGCGTCCAGGGCCCCGATCTGGTAGATCACGTCGTCGGTCAGCTCGAGCGGGTCGACGTCGATGAACCGGCGCCCGAAGCCGGCCAGGTCGCGGTAGCCCACCTGCGCGCCCACCACGACGCCCCGGTCCGCGGCCACGCCGCACGTCACCCGCAGGGTGCGCGGGTCGCCCGCGTGGAAGCCGCAGGCCACGTTGGCGCTGGTGACCAGGCCGAGCACGGCCTCGTCGTCGCCGAGCCGCCACCGGCCGAACGACTCGCCCACGTCGCTGTTCAGGTCGATCGTCGTCATGTCGGACAGTCTGCCCGGCTCCCCGGTCGGACGGTCCGGGCTGGACCGCGCGCCAGATAGGTCACACGCGGCTGACACGGCGGTTACCGGTCGGTACCGTCGGACGACCCCCGCCGGAGCCGCACGCCAGGAGCAGACGTGAAGCAGATCCTCGACGCCATTCTCGCCGGTGACACCGCCCCCGAGGCGTTCGCCGCCCTCGACCTGCCGGAGTCCTACCGCGCGGTCACGGTGCACAAGGACGAGGTCGACGATCTTCGAGGGGCTCGAGTCCCGCGAGAAGGACCCCCGCAAGTCGCTGCACGTCGAGGACGTGGCGCTGCCGGAGCTCGGCCCCGGCGAGGCGTACGTCGCCGTGATGGCCAGCGCGATCAACTACAACACCGTCTGGACCTCGATCTTCGAGCCGGTCTCGACCTTCAGCTTCCTGGAGCGCTACGGCAAGTCGTCGCCGCTGGCCAAGAAGCACGACCTGCCCTACCACGTGGTCGGCTCCGACCTGGCCGGCGTGGTGCTCAAGACCGGCCCGGGCGTGCACGCCTGGCAGCCCGGCCGCGAGGTCGTCGCGCACTGCCTGTCCGTGGAGCTGGAGAGCCCCGAGGGCCACAACGACACGATGCTCGACCCCGAGCAGCGGATCTGGGGCTTCGAGACCAACTTCGGCGGGCTCGCGCACATCGCCCTGGTGAAGGCCAACCAGCTGATGCCGAAGCCCGCGCACCTCACGTGGGAGGAGGCGGCGAGCCCCGGGCTGGTGAACTCCACGGCGTACCGCCAGCTGGTCAGCCGCAACGGCGCCAACATGAAGCAGGGCGACAACGTGCTGATCTGGGGCGCCAGCGGCGGGCTGGGCAGCTACGCCACGCAGTTCGCGCTCAACGGCGGCGCCACCCCCGTCTGCGTGGTCTCCAGCGAGGAGAAGGCCGACCTGTGCCGCCGGATGGGCGCCGAGCTGGTCATCGACCGTCGCGCCGAGGACTTCCGGTTCTGGAAGGACGAGAACACGCAGGACCAGAAGGAGTGGCGGCGGTTCGGCAAGCGGATCCGCGACCTGACCGGCGGCGAGGACGTCGACATCGTCTTCGAGCACCCGGGCCGCGAGACCTTCGGCGCCTCGGTCTACGCCGCGCGCAAGGGCGGCACGATCGTCACCTGCGCCTCCACCAGCGGCTACATGCACGAGTACGACAACCGCTACCTGTGGATGAACCTCAAGCGGATCATCGGCTCCCACTTCGCCAACTACCGCGAGGCGTGGGAGGCCAACCGGCTGATCGCCAAGGGCAAGGTCCACCCCACCTTGTCGCGCGCCTACTCGATGGACGAGGTCGGCCAGGCGGCGTACGACGTCCACCAGAACCTGCACCAGGGCAAGGTCGGCGTGCTCTGCCTCGCCCCGGAGGAGGGGCTCGGCGTGCGCGACGAGGAGACGCGGGCCCGGCACCTCGACGAGATCAACCGGTTCCGGGGGGTCTGAGCCCCCGCTCGTCCGCCGCCTCGACACGCCCGGGGAGATTTTTCGCAGCGACAGACCCTCGTCGCGGGGTGGCTGCCGTGTTTACGTTGCTACGTCCGGGAGGATGTGCCGCACACGGCCCACCTGGACGAGAGCGAGCACGACGATGACCGAGGCTGTCACCAGCAGGAGGAACGACCCCATGAGCGACCGACCTGGCCTGTCCATCTTCGACGAGCCGGACGACAACGACGACCTGGCGACGGCCGAGGGCGACGCCGCGACCGAGGAGTCGCAGGACGTGAGCGACGCGGAGGACGCGACCCAGGTGATGCCGGCCGCCCAGGCCCCGCAGGCACCGGCGCAGCGCCAGGCGCCCGAGCAGCGGAAGGCCGTGCCCCCGAACCCGACGCGCACCGCCGAGCAGCCCGCTGCCCAGCCCGCTGCACCGGCTGCCGGCCAGTCCGCACCGGCCCGCAAGCCCGCCCCGGTCATGCCCCCGGCCGCGAACCGGGCCCCTGCCCCGGCCGGCAACCGGCCCGGCCCCGGACGCCCGGCCCTGCCGACCGTCCGCCGCGGCGGCTACGACACCGCCGCGGTCGACCGGGCGCTCAGCGCGCTGTCCGGCGAGAACGCCCACCTCTCCAACCGGGTCGGCGAGCTCCAGAAGGAGATCGAGGCGCTGCGCACCACGATCTCGGAGAACGAGAACCCGACGTACGCCGGTCTCGGCGGCCGCGCCAGCGAGATGCTGCGACTGGCCGAGGAGCAGGCCGACGACGTGCTGGTGCAGGCGAAGGCGCAGGCCGACGAGATGCGCCGGCAGGCCGCCAAGGACGCCGAGGTGCTGAAGTCCGAGGCCGCCCGCGACTCCGAGGACATGCGGATGGTCCAGCTCAAGGAGCTCGACGAGACCCGCAGCCGCACGCTCGCCGACGTCGAGCAGGAGCGCTCGATGGCCACGGCCGAGGCCGGCGACCTGCTGGCCTCCGCCCGCCGCGAGAGCGAGCAGCTGCGGCTGGCCGCCGAGCAGGAGACCAACGCCATGCGCACCAGCGCCCGGCGGGAGGCCGAGCAGGCCCGGGCTACCGCGGAGCGCGAGGTCCAGGAGGCGCGGCGCACGCTGGCGGTGGAGAAGGAGCGGCTGACCCGCGAGGCGGCCGAGCACCACTCCAACGCCACCGCGGAGACCCAGTCGCTGGTCGCCGAGGCGGAGCAGCGGGCCAACGCCGCCGAGGAGCGGGCGCGTGCCGCGATCGGCGCCGCGACCAGCCAGCGCCAGCAGGCGCAGGACGAGGCGGAGCGGCTGCTCAAGCACGCCCGCCGCGAGGCCGAGCAGATCGTCTCCTCCGCGCAGACGCAGGCGACGTCGTTCACCGCCGCCGGCCAGGCCGAGGCGGAGCGCGAGCTCGCCACGCTGAAGGCCGAGGTCGACCGCTACACCAAGCGCCGCGACGCCGTCGTGGCTCAGCTCGGGTCGCTGCGCGACGTCATCGCCGGCTTCGGCGACGACTCGCCGGGCGCGGCCCAGCAGTGACGGAACCGACCACGCGCGCCGGGAGAGTCACCCGCTCCCGGCGCGCTGGTCCGTCACTGCCCGTCGACGGCCCCGCCGAGCGCCCCGCGCACCTGCCGCTCAACCAGCGCACCCCCTTCAGCATCGGGCTGTTCGCCGCGGCGGGCGCGCTGCTCGCCTGGTGGCTCGGCGGGCTGCTGCTCTCGATCGGGTCGGTCCTGATCCTGGTCGTGGTGTCGATGTTCCTGGCCGTGGGCCTCAACCCCGCCGTGGAGTGGATGGGCCACCGCGGGGTGCGCCGCAGCCTCGCGGTGCTCACCGTGGTCGTCGTGTTCCTCGGCGCCGTCACGCTGTTCGTCGTCGCGCTGGTCCCGGTGATCGCCGACCAGGTCGCGCTGATCGTGGACAACGCGCCCAAGTGGTTCCGGCAGCTGCAGACCAACCGGCAGATCCAGCAGCTCGACCACCGCTACAACGTCATCGACAAGGTCGAGCAGTTCGTCACCGGCAAGGACTTCGGGTCCGCGGTCTTCGGCGGCGTGGTCGGGGTCGGCCTCAAGGTGCTGTCGTTCCTGGCCAACACCTTCATCGTCGTGGTCCTCACGCTCTACTTCCTGGCCACGCTGCCCAAGGTCAAGCGCTCGGCGTACCGGTTCGCCCCGGCCACGCGCCGTGGCCGGGTCACCGAGCTGGGCGACCGCATCCTGGAGAGCGTCGGCGCCTACGTCTCCGGCGCGTTCATCGTGGCGATGGCGGCCGGGATCAGCTCGCTGATCTTCCTGTTCGTCGTCGGTCTGTCCGAGTACGCCGTCGCGCTCGCCGCCGTGGTGGCGCTGCTCGACGTCATCCCGATGATCGGGGCCACGCTCGGCGCCGTGATCGTGACCGCGATCGGCTTCGCCACCGACCCGCACATCGGGCTCTACTGCCTGATCTTCTACATCGCCTACCAGCAGTTCGAGAACTACGTCATCTACCCCCGGGTGATGTCGCGGTCGGTCGACCTGCCCGGCTCGATCATCGTGATCGCCGCCCTGGTCGGCGCCTCCCTGCTCGGTGTCATCGGCGCCCTGCTCGCCATCCCGACGGCTGCCGCGATCACGCTGCTGGTCAAGGAGGTCCTGCTCCCCCGGCAGGCCGCGCGCTAGCCCGCGTACGCGCTCGTGTCGGCGGTCTCCATCGGGCCGTCCCACTCCCGGGGCAGCGGTACGTCGACCGACGGCGCGACCCGCTCCACGACCAGGTCGAGCGCCTTCTCGGCGTCGCCGACCCACAGGTGCTTGGCGCCGTCGACGCCGACCACCTCGGCCTGCGGCACGGCGGCGAACCGCTCGCGCGCCTCCGGCGGCTGCAGGTAGTCGTCGTGCTCGGGGACCAGCGCGGCGAGCGGCTTGCCCGACTCCGCCCAGGCGGCGAGGTGCTCGGCGCGGGAGAACCGCAGCGGCGGGGAGAGCAGCACCGCCCCGTGCACGGCCGGGTCGCAGGCGTGCATCAGCGCGAGGTCCGTGCCGAAGGACCAGCCCAGCACCCAGATGTCGGGCAGGTCGTGGAACTCGGCGTACTCGATCGCCGCCGCGACGTCGTACCGCTCCCCGACCGCCTCGTCGAACGTCGCCGTCGCTGGTGCCCTGCTCGCTCGTGGTGCCGCGGGTGTTGAACCGCAGCACCGCGATGCCGGCCAGTGCCGGCAGCCGGAACGCCGCCTTGCGGATGACGTGGCTGTCCATCATGCCGCCGTGCGTCGGCAGCGGGTGGAGGCAGACCAGGGTGGCGACCGGGTCGCGGTCGAGCGGCAGCGCGAGCTCGCCGACCAGCGACAGCCCGTCCGCGGTCTCCAGCGTGATCGCCTCACGACGGGCGGGCAGGACCGAGTTGGCGCGGATGGCGGGCATCTCGCCATTGTTGCCGACCGGGTGCGAGTGGTCGCGACGGGGACGCGCAACCGGAGCGGGCTGAGTCAGCGACGGCTCTCGCGAGCCGACCAGCACGCGTTGTGCCAGTGCCGGCGCTCGTCCAGGCCGGTGGCGTCCGACGCGAACGACGTGGGCAGCTCGGGCCACGCGACGGTGTGCGGCGTCGCCGGGCGGATCACCTGGTGGCAGCCGGGGCAGCGGTAGGGCTTGGTGGCCGCGGAGCCGGTGACGCGGCGCACGACGTACGGCTGACCACCGAAGGTCTCGGTCCGGTCGCTCACGCCGCCTCGTCCTGGCTCTGCATGACGAAACGCTCGACCCGCCGGTCGGGCACCAGCCAGATCACCGCGACCGCGACGTAGCAGGCCACCGCCAGCCACGGGCTGACGAACGCCAGCAGGATGCCCGCGAGGTAGATCACCGGCGACAGCTTGCCCTTCAGGTCCCGGCCGAGGGCGGTCCGCAGCCGGTCGCCACCCGGGCAGCGGAAGATCGCCTGCTGGAGCACGAAGAACGCGATCGCGGCGGCGAGCAGGTTGACGCCGTAGATCACCAGCGGCGTGCGGGCGAAGTCGGTCTCGTCCATCCACGCGGTGGTGAACGGGTAGAGCGAGAGCCAGAACAGCAGGTGCAGGTTGGCCCACAGCACGCCGCCGTTGACGGCCTCGATCACCTGGAACATGTGGTGGTGGTTGTTCCAGTAGATGCCGATGTAGACGAAGCTCAGGGCGTAGGTCAGGAAGCCGGTGGCCGAGCCGCCGAGCGCGGCGAGCGTCGGTTCCTCGGGCACGTTCAGCTCCAGCACCATGATCGTGATGATGATGGCGAGCACGCCGTCACTGAAGGCTTCGAGCCGACTGGTCCTCACCGGGACAGTGTGTCAGCAGCGGCTCAGCGCACGGTGTAGTCGCGGAAGCCGCGCTTGGTCTTGCGACCGAGGTAGCCCGCGGTGACCAGGTGCTCGAGCAGCGGCGCCGGCGCGAAGCCGGGCTCGCGGAACTCCAGGTAGAGCTCGCGCTGGATCGCCAGCGAGACGTCGTTGCCGACCACGTCGAGCAGCTCGAAGGGGCCCATCGGCAGCGCACAGCCGTACTTCATCGCGGTGTCGATGTCGTCCGCGGTGGCGTAGTGCGCCTCGAGCATCTTGACCGCGTCGTTGAGGTAGGGGAACAGCAGCGCGTTGACCACGAACCCGGACCGGTCCCCGCACGAGACCGCGACCTTGCCGATCTTCGCGCACAGCGCCCGGGTGGTCTCGGTGACCGCCTCGGAGGTGCTGACCGTGCTGACCACCTCGACCAGCTTCATGACCGGCGCCGGGTTGAAGAAGTGCATCCCGACGACGTCCTGCGGCCGGCCGGTCTCCTTGGCCAGCGAGATGACCGGCAGCGACGACGTGGTGGTGGCCAGGATCGCGCCTCGCCCCCCATTTCCATTCCGACAGATCTCGTCGAGGTTCTCGAACAGCGTCGTCTTGACCCGCAGGTCCTCGGCGATCGCCTCGACCACCAGGTCGGCCGACCCGAGGTCGTCGAGCGAGGTCGTGCCGGTCAGCCGCGAGAGCACCTCCTCGCGGGCGGACTCCTCGAGCTTGCCGCGCTGGATCGCCTTGTCCAGCGACTTCTCGATGGTGGCGCGGACGCCGTCGACCTTCGCGTCGCTGCGTCCGACGTACGTCACGGGGTAGCCGGCCTTGGCGAACACCTCGACGATGCCGGTGGCCATGGTGCCGGTGCCGACGACCCCGACGGTGCCGATGTCGTGGCGCAGCTGCGGCTGGTCGTCGGCGCCGGGGGTGAGCGCGTCGTCGACGACCACGGGGCTGTCGGGGCCCTCGTAGGTGTAGAAGCCGCGACCCGCCTTGCGGCCCAGCATGCCGGCGGTCATCATCTGCTTGAGGATCGGCGCCGGGGCGTGCAGCCGGTCGCGGCTCTGCTTGTACATCGTGTCGAGGATCTCGTACGCCGTGTCGAGGCCGATCAGGTCGAGCAGCGCCAGCGGGCCCATCGGGTAGCCGCAGCCGAACCGCATCGCTGCGTCGAGGTCCTCGCGCGAGGCCTGCTTGCTCTCGAACATCGACGCCGCGTGGTTGAGGTAGCCGAACAGCAGCGCGTTGGCGATGAAGCCGGCCTTGTCGCCGACGACGACCGGCGTCTTCCCCAGCGTGCGGGCCAGCTCGGCGGTGTCCTCGAGCACCTGCGGGTCGGTGACCACGGTGCGGATGATCTCGACGAGGTTCTGCACCGGCGCCGGGTTGAAGAAGTGCAGCCCGATGACCCGGCCGGGGTGCGAGGAGGCGGTCGAGATCTCGGTGACCGAGAGCGACGAGGTGTTGGTGGCCAGGATCGCGTCGACGCCGACGATGCCGTCCAGCGTCCGGAAGATCTCCTGCTTCACCGGCAGCTGCTCGACCACGGCCTCCACGACCAGGCCGCAGTCCTTCACGTCGGCGAGGTCGGTGGTGAAGGTGATCTTGCCGACCAGGTCGGCCGCGGCTTCCTCGCTGAGCTTGCCGCGCTTCACCGCCCGGGCGGTGGAGTGCTCCACGTGCTGCCGACCGCGCTCCAGGGTCTCGTCGCTCGTCTCGACGCCGACGACCTGGTGACCGGTGCGGGCGAACACCTCGGCGATGCCGGCGCCCATGGTGCCCAGCCCGACGACGCCGACGGAGGTGAAGTCACGTGTGCCACTGCTCATGGGCGGCATCCTCGCACGGCGTGCGCTCCGGCCGCCGTGAGCAAGTTCACTGACCAGTAACCAGTAACCTCCCCCGCCGACCCGGCACCCACTCGGCACTTCGGGCGGCGTGTCGTCGAGCACGTGACGGGTCAGCGGCCCGGGTGCGCGGCCCGGCCGGTAGATTGCCGCCCCGTGAGACTCGTCGTTGCCCGGTGCCAGGTCGACTACGCCGGCCGGCTGACCGCCCACCTGCCGATGGCCACCCGGCTGATCATGGTCAAGAACGACGGGTCCGTCCTCGTGCACTCCGACGGCGGGTCGTACAAGCCGCTGAACTGGATGTCGCCGCCGTGCAAGGTCACCGAGGGCGTCAGCGAGGACGGCGTCGACGAGTGGCTGGTCACCGGCAAGGACGACGACACGCTGCGGATCCTGCTCGAGGAGGTGCTGCACGACAGCGCCCACGACCTCGGCCTCGACCCCGGGCTGCAGAAGGACGGCGTCGAGAAGCACCTCCAGGAGCTGCTCGCCGAGCACCCCGCGACCCTCGCCGACGGCCTCACCCTCGTACGGCGTGAGTTCCCGACCGCCATCGGCCCGGTGGACCTGATGTGCCGCGACGGGGATGGCCGGTCGGTCGCGGTGGAGATCAAGCGGCGCGGCGAGATCGACGGCGTCGAGCAGCTCACCCGCTACCTCGAGCTGCTCAACCGCGACCCGCAGCTGCGGCCGGTGCGCGGCATCTTCGCCGCCCAGGAGATCAAGCCGCAGGCCCGGGTGCTGGCCACCGACCGCGGCATCAGCTGCGCGGTCGTCGACTACGACGCGCTGCGCGGCATGGACGACCCCACCGAGCGGCTGTTCTGATGCAGGTCTTCCACGTCACCACCCCCGAGGCCTGGGAGGCGGCGCAGCAGGCCGGCGCCTACACCACCTCGACGCGGGGCCGGACGCTCGCCGAGGAGGGCTTCGTCCACTGCTCCGCCGAGCACCAGGTGGCGGGCGTCCGCGACCGGTACTTCGCCGACCTCCCGGAGCTGCTGCTCCTCGAGATCGACACCGACCGGCTCACCTCGCCGTGGCGGGTCGAGGAGATCCCCGGCAGCGGGGAGTCGTTCCCCCACGTCTACGGCCCGGTGGACCTCGACGCCGTCACCGGCGTGCGCCCGATAGGCGGCGCGGGCGAGCCCTGGAGGTAGCCGAGCCACCCGGTGGCCAGCCCGATCAGCACCATGCCCGTGACCCCCTCGGGCGCGAAGATGTGGTGCACGTGGACCAGGTAGGCGCCGGGCAGCAGCAGCACCCCGGGCAGCGCCCGCGACCGGTGGCGCCACAGCGCGTCGGCGGCCACCAGCAGCGCCGCCAGCATCAGCGCCCGTGAGCCCCACTCCCCCAGTGGCCCGCCGATCGCGAACAGGTAGCGCACCTCGTCCGGCCGTGGCCGGCCCGGCCCGAGCCGGTCGGTGACGTAGCCGGCGGCGACCCCGCTGATGACGTCCAGCGCGGTGTAGGCGACCGCGTAGACGTAGGCGAGCAGCACCGCGAGCACGGCGACCACGTCGCGGCGCCCCCGGAACAGCCAGGCGAGCGCGACGCCGACCAGTGGGAACACGAACATCCCCAGCACGTGGAGCACCCACCAGGTGCGGGCGGTGCCGTAGCCCAGGTGCATCGGGTGGAACAGCCCGGCCACGCCCAGGGAGAGCCCGGGAAGGGCGAGCAGGACGGCACGCGGCGTTCTCATCGGCCGCGAGCCTATGTCAGCCGACGAGCCCGGCCACCTCGTCGGCGCAGCCCCACGACAGCGTCACGCCGGCACCGCCGTGCCCGTAGCAGTGCACCACCCGGCGGTCGCCGAGGTGCTCCACCTCCAGCCGCACCTCGGGACGCGCCGGTCGCAGCCCCACCTTGTGGCCGAGGACGCGGGCGCCGGCGAGCGCGGGCACCAGCTCGATGCCGGCCTCCAGGATCCGCTTCGCCACGTCGGGGTCGGGGCGCCGGTCCCACTCGCCCTCGTCGTCGGTGCCGCCCACCACGACGTCCCCGCTGCGCGGCACGACGTACGTCGGACCGGCCTCGTCGAGCCACCACCGGTCGAGGCCGACCTGCTCGACGTACACCACCTGGCCGCGGACGGGCACCATCGACGGGTCGTCGGCGGTGCGGCGGGCGCCGAGGCCGGTCGCGTTCACCACGACCTCGACCTGGTCCGGCAGCGCCGTCAGCGCCATCCGGCTCAGCGTCCCGCCGAGCTCCTCGAGGCGGCCGACCAGCCAGCCGAGGTACACCGGCATCTCGACGACCGGCGCCACGAACGACCAGCCGTCGACGTACGGCGGCCCGGGCGGCGTGACCCGGGTCAGCGCCGGCACCGCGTCGCGCCACCACGGGTCGGGCTGCCGGCCACGGTGCAGCTCGGTCCCGGCCAGCATCCGCACGCCGGTGTCGTCGCGGGCGGCCAGCGCCTCGAGCTCGGCGTAGGTGGTCGCCGACCACGCGGTCACCCGCTCGAAGGGGAAGGCGCGGTAGGGGTACCAGAGCGCCGCCGCGACCGCCGAGGTCGTCTCCAGCGGCAGGTCGCGGGCCACCACGTCGACGGTGTGCCCCGCCTCCAGCAGCCGCACCGCGCACGACAGCCCGACCACTCCGGCGCCGACCACGATCACCCTGGACACGGGTCGAGTCTGCCCTACGGCTTCGTCGTCGTCCCGCGATAGCCGGCGATCGTCACGGCCCCGGCACGGTCCTTCACCGTCGCCACGACGTACTGCGTCCGGCCGGCGCGCGTGACCCGGCAGACGATCTCGCTCCCGCTGCGCGCCGGGTACGCCGGCACGTCGCCGCAGTCGGCCGAGGCCCAGCCCTCGCCCCGCAGCGTGCGCTCGAGGTTGCGGGTGGCGATCACGCCGCGGGCCAGCCGGGCGTCGAAGCCCACCGCCTTGCCCTGCACCGCGCGGGTGAAGACCACGTCGACCCCGGTCCGCAGCCCGTCGACGTAGGCCCGGCACGACATCCGGCTCGGCACGGTGCCGTCCCAGCGCGGGCAGTCGAGGTACTCCAGGGTCAGTCCCTGGCGGGCGACCTGCCGGGCGAGCCTGACCGCGACCGGCCGCTCGAGCTGGTCCATGGCGTGGTCGGGCGGCGTGGCCCGCGCCACCGGTGGACCCCCGAGCGCCGGGGTCGGTCCCGACGAGCCGGACGGCCGCTGCGAGCCGCTCGACGGGGCGTCGCTGCAGGCGGCCAGCATGACCAGGGCGGCGACGACGAGCACCAGGAGGCCGGGACGTGACCGTGCCGTGCGCGCGCGCATCCCACCTCCGGCTCCGTCGGTCTCCGCTGCGACCCTAGCCAGCCTCACCAACGGGGCGGATGTCCGCGAGGAGCACGGAGCGGCCGTCGCCGATGCCGTGGTCGCGCACCAGGAGCTCGACCATCACCTCGCTGCCGTCGCGCCGCAGCGCCGGCACCACGACGGGGTTCCCGAGCAGCGGCTGCCGCCCGACGAGCAGGTACATCGTGAAGCCGGCGACGTGCGCCTGCCGGTAGCGCTCGGGGATGATCGAGACGATCCGCTGCCCGAGGAGCTCGGCGGCGTCGTCGTACCCCAGGATCCGGGCCGCCTCCTGGCTGAGCGCCAGGATCTGGCTGGCCTGGTCGGCGGCGATGACCCCGTGCTCGGCGCGCGTGACCGTGGTGACGTCCCAGCCGACGACCTGCGCGGGGGCGAGCGGGGTGTCGCGCGGCACCTTCCAGGGCTCCGGCGTGCTGCCGGCGGCCTGCCGCAGCACCTGACGGCACAGCCACCGCCGGAAGGCCTGCACCTCGGGCTGGGTCGGCGGGGTGAGCACCAGCCCCTCCTCCGAGAGGTCGAGCGCGGCCTGGATCGCCCGGTCGAGGGTCTCGAAGTGCGAGACCGAGGCGGCCGGCACCGGGACCTCGATGACCGTCGCGGAGACGTGCGGCTCGATCGCGTCGCCCATCAGGTGGTCCGGGGACAGGTCCACGGCCGGGCGGGGGACGTACTCCTCCAGCACCGCGATCGCGTCCGTCGCCTCGGCGTGCATCTGGATCGGGTCGTCGCCGTCGGAGTCGAGGCTGGCCAGGAGGTACTCGCGCAGCAGCGCCTCCGCGTGCTCCTGCCACGCGGCGTGCAGCAGCAGCGGCATGTTCTGCAGCGCGACCGGCACGTTGTCCTTCGCCTGGCGCCGCCAGCGCGGGCCGTCGGTGCGGGGCGCGGCGAGGTCGTCGCCGTCGCGCTCGTCGCCGTCGCTGGACAGCTCGAACCACACGGTCTTCCCCTGGGCGTGACGCGTCACGCCCCAGTCGTCGACCATCGACTCGATCATCAGCAGGCCGCGACCGGTGCCGGCGGTGGGCGCGTAGCTGCGTCGCGAGGGCAGGTGCGAGCTGCCGTCACCGACCTCGATCCGCACCCCGCGCTCGTCGACCCGGCCGCTGAGCAGGATCTCGGTGCCGGCGTGCAGCAGGGCGTTGGTGACGATCTCGCTGACCAGCAGGACGGCGGGCTCCATCAGGTCCTCGCGCTCGCTGCGCTCGAGCAGCATGCGTACCTGACGACGGGCCTCGGCGACGCTCGTCGGCTGCGGCGGCAGCCGCTCCTCGAACGCTCCGTCGTGACCGGTCACCCTCGACGTGGTGCCCACCTGCTCAGACTCCCCACCTCGGCTTGACTCTGTCGGCGAGCCCGAGCGCTCCTCCCAACCAGGCATTCTTGCCCCATTCGGGGCGCGCGTCACGCATTTGCCCCTTCCCGCGCCTGGTCGAGTCCGTGGGCGCGGCGGATCTGGGCCACGATGCCGGCCATGATCTCGGTCAGCCCGAAGTCCTTCGGCGTGAAGACGGCGGCGACGCCGAGCTCCTGGAGGCGTCGCGCGTCGCCGGACGGGACGATGCCGCCGACCACGACCGGGACGTCTGCGAGGCCGTGCTCGCGCATCCCGTCGAGCACCGCCGGGACCAGCTCCATGTGCGACCCGGACAGGATCGAGAGCCCGACGCAGTGCACGTCCTCGGCCACCGCGGCGGCCACGATCTGGTCGGGCGTGAGCCGGATGCCCTGGTAGACCACCTCGAAGCCGGCGTCGCGGGCCCGGACGGCGACCTGCTCGGCGCCGTTGGAGTGGCCGTCGAGGCCGGGCTTGCCGACGAGCAGCCGCAGCCGGCTGCCGAGCTCCTCCCCGGTCCGCTGCACCTGCTCGCGCACGGCGGCCAGGTCGCCGCCGGACTCGGCGACGCCGACCGCCCCGGAGACGCCGGTGGGGGCCCGGAACTCGCCGAACACCTCCCGCAGCGCACCGGCCCACTCCCCGGTCGTCACGCCGGCCCGGGCCGCCACCAGGGTGGCCTCCATCAGGTTCGTGCCCGACGTGGCCGCCTCGGTGAGCGCGGCCAGCGCCCGCTCGACCCCGTCGTCGTCGCGCTCCTCGCGCCACCGCTTCAGGCTCTCCACGGCCGACCGCTCGGCCTCCGGGTCGGCGGCCTGGATCGCGGTGTCGAGGTCCGCGGTCAGCGGCGACGGCTCGGTGGTCTCGTAGCAGTTGACCCCGACGACCTTGTCCTCGCCGGACTCGATGCGGCCGCGCCGGGCGGCGTGCGAGGAGACCAGCGCCTGCTTCATGTAGCCGGACTCCACGGCCGCGACCGCGCCACCGAGCGCCTGCACCCGGTCCATCTCGGCGCGGGCGCCGGCCACGAGCCGCGCGACCTTGGCCTCGACGACCTTCGAGCCCTCGAACAGGTCGTCGTGCTCCAGCAGGTCGGACTCGAAGGCCAGCACCTGCTGCAGCCGCAGCGACCACTGCTGGTCCCAGGGCCGCGGCAGCCCGAGCGCCTCGTTCCACGCCGGCAGCTGTACGGCGCGGGCCCGGGCGTCCTTGGACAGCGTGACGCCGAGCATCTCCAGCACGATCCGCTGCACGTTGTTCTCCGGCTGCGCCTCGGTGAGCCCCAGGGAGTTGACCTGGACGCCGTACCGGAAGCGGCGCATCTTGTCGTCCTCGACGCCGTAGCGCTCCCGGGTGATCTCGTCCCACAGCTGCACGAAGGCGCGCATCTTGCACATCTCCTCGACGAACCGCACGCCGGCGTTCACGAAGAAGGAGATCCGCCCGACCACCGTGGGGAAGTCCTCGGGAGCGACCTGGCCGGAGTCGCGGACCGTGTCGAGCACCGAGATCGCGGTGCACAGCGCGTAGGCGAGCTCCTGCGTCGGCGTCGCGCCGGCCTCCTGCAGGTGGTAGCTGCAGATGTTGATCGGGTTCCACTTCGGGATGTGGTTGACGGTGTAGGCGATCAGGTCGCTGGTCAGCCGCAGCGAGTGCTCGGGCGGGAAGACGTAGGTGCCCCGCGAGAGGTACTCCTTGATGATGTCGTTCTGGGTGGTGCCGGCGAGCCTGCCGTGCACGTCCTCCAGCTCCCGGGAGGTCGAGCTCGTCGAGACCCCCGCCTGCTCCTCCGCGACCACCTGGTAGAGCGCGAGCAGCCACATCGCCGTCGCGTTGATGGTCATCGAGGTGTTCATCTCCGCGAGCGGGATGTCGTCGAAGAGCCGGCGCATCTCGCCGAGGTGCGGGATCGGCACCCCGACCTTGCCGACCTCGCCGCGGGCCAGCACGTGGTCGGGGTCGTAGCCGGTCTGGGTCGGCAGGTCGAAGGCCACCGACAGGCCGGTCTGCCCCTTGGACAGGTTGGTGCGGTAGAGCGCGTTGGAGTCCGCGGCCGAGCTGTGGCCGGCGTACGTCCGCATCACCCACGGCCGGTCCTTCGGCTGCGGACGGTCCTCGACGGGCAGGTCGGCGTCCGGTTGGGCGGGGGTCTCACTCATGCGGCTGAGCGTACGGGCGGGGGTGACCGGTCGGTAACCGTCTGTGAACTAGTCCACTCCGGTCAACCGAGGTCGTCGGCGCGCTCCAGCAGCAGCCGGCGCCGCAGCTTGGTCAGCGCCAGCACCCGGCGCAGCGCGGGACTGCAGCCGCGCAGGGTCAGCGTGCGCCCCTCGCGCTCCATCCGGGCGCTGCTCGCGGCGAGCAGCCGCAGCGCGGTCGCGTCGACGGACTCGACCTCGCTCATGTCGATGACCACGTCGGTGTAGCGGCCCATCAGGTCCCGCAGCACCGCGCGGACCTCCTCGGTCGAGCGGCCGTCGAAGTGGCCGGTCAGGCAGATCGTCTGACCGATGGTGACGACGAGCATCCCGAGCTCCCTCCACGCAGGACAGCCCCCGTCCGGCCGTCCATGGCCGACACTATGACGCATCCGGAGGCCGCCGTGCCGGGTGTCTCAGGAAGGCGGTCCCTCAGGGCCCCAGGTCGGGTACGTCGACCCGGCTGATCTCCGCTCCCAGGCCGCTCAGCAGCTCCACGAAGTAGGGGTAGCCGCGGTCGATGTGACGGGAGTCCGCCACCGTGGTGGTGCCCTGGGCGGCGAGCCCGGCGAGCACCAGGGCCGCCCCGGCGCGGATGTCGTGGGCGACCACCGGGGCGCCCGAGAGCATCGGCCGGCCCCGGACCACCGCGTGGTGCCCGTCGGTGCGCAGGTCGGCGCCGAGGCGGGCCAGCTCCTGGGCGAACATGAACCGGGACTCGAAGACGTTCTCGGTGATCATCGCCGTGCCGCCGCTCACCGCGGCCAGCGTCATCGCGAACGGCTGCAGGTCGGTCGGGAAGCCCGGGTAGGGCAGCGTCACCACGTCGAAGGAGTCGAGCCGCCGCTCGACCCGGACCGTGAACCCGCCCTCGACGACGTCGACCTCCGCCCCGGCGGAGGTCAGCTTGTCCAGGGCGATGTCCAGGTGGTCGGCCCGGGCGCCGCCGACGGTCAGCTCGCCCCCGGCGACGGCGGCCGCGAACGCCCAGGTCCCGGCCACGATCCGGTCGGGGACGGTCGCGTGCCGCACCGGCTCGAGCCGGGAGACCCCCTGCACGGTCAGCGTCGAGGTCGAGACGCCGTCGATCTTGGCGCCCATCTCGCCGAGCATCTCGCACAGGTCGACGATCTCCGGCTCGCGGGCCACGTTGTCGATGACCGTGGTGCCGTCGGCGAGCACGGCTGCCATCAGCAGGTTCTCGGTGGCGCCGACGCTCGGGAAGTCCAGCCACAGGTCGGTGCCGCGGAGCCGGTCGCGCACCTCGGCGACCACGAAGCCGTGCTCGATCCGCACCTCGGCGCCCAGCTCGGTCGAGACCCGGTGATGTGCATGTCCAGGCCGCGGGAGCCGATGTTGTCCCCGCCGGGCAGCGCCACCCGGGCACGGCCGCAGCGCGCCACCAGCGGGCCCAGCACGCTGATCGAGGCCCGCAGCCGGCGCACCAGGTCGTACGGCGCCTCGTGGCCGACCTCCTCGGGCACGTCGATGACGACCGTGCCGCTGCCCTGGGCGGCGTGCTCCACCTCGACCGAGCAGCCGAGCTCCTCGAGCAGCCGCGCCATCACGTGCACGTCGAGGATGTCCGGGACGTTGCTGATCTCGGTCCGGCCGCTGGCGAGCAGCGACGCCGCCATCAGCTTCAGCGCGCTGTTCTTGGCCCCGCCGACGTGGGCCGTGCCCCGCAGCGGGTGCGAGAGCGGGCCGTCGGAGCGGACCTGGAATCCCTGCACCGGGCAGATGCTAGTGGGTCGCGGCCGCGTCCTAGGGTGAGGCATGGTCAACCTCACCCGCATCTACACCCGCACCGGCGACGCCGGCACCACCCGCCTCGGCGACATGAGCGAGACGTCGAAGAACGACCTGCGGCTGAAGGCCTACGCCGACGTCGACGAGACCAACGCCCACCTCGGGGTCGCGCTCGCCACGGGCGGGCTGGCCGACGACGTCGTCCGGGTGCTGACGAGGGTCCAGAACGACCTGTTCGACGTCGGCGCGGACTTCTGCACCCCGGTCGTGGCCGACCCCGAGTTCCCGCCGCTGCGCATCGAGCAGTCCTACGTCGACCGGCTCGAGGCCTGGTGCGACGAGTACAACGCCGACCTGCCGAAGCTGCGCTCGTTCATCCTCAACGGCGGCACCCCGGGGGCGGCGCACCTGCACGTCGCCCGCACCGTGGCCCGGCGCGCGGAGCGGTCCGGCTGGGCGGCGTTCGAGGTCCACGCCGAGGTGATGAACGTGCTGGCCCTGAAGTACCTCAACCGGCTCTCGGACCTGCTGTTCATCCTGGCCCGGCACGCGAACCGGGAGATCGGCGACGTGCAGTGGGTGCCGGGCGGCGAGCGCTGACCAGCGGGCTAGCGGCTCAGCCGGCGACCGGGCGGGGCGGCCTCGAGCCACGCCAGGAAGCCGGTGAGCGCGTCGGGGCTCATCGCGACCTCGAGCAGCCCCGACGGCGTCCGGCAGGTCACCACGATGTGCCCGGAGTACAGCGAGTACGCCTCGGCGCCCTCGGCCTCGCGCCGTCCGACGTACTCCAGCTCGGAGCGGCGGTAGGAGTACCGCGGCCGCGGCGCGAGCGAGAAGATGCGGAACCACTCGAGGGCGTCGCCGGTGTAGCGGCCGACCCCCAGAATCCAGCCGCGTCCGGCCCTGGCGGACCGGACGCGGACACTGAACTCGAAGGTGCCACCGTGGCGTGAGAGCCAGCGGCGACGGACGACCAGGCAGAGGCCGTAGAGCAGCACCAGGAACAGCAGGACCCCAGCGGAGTCGACCAGCCATTCCCAGAGCGGCACTACCTGCCGGCCGACCCGTCGGTGTCGTCGGAGGACTCGGGCGCGCTGGCGTCCAGCTTGCGCTTGGCCTCCTCGAAGTCGCTCTCGTGCGAGATCTCCGCACGGTCGCAGAGGATCGAGACCTGGTTGTTGGCCACCGAGATGAAGCCACCGTCGATGGCGGCCACCCAGTGACCGTCGTCGACCGTGCGGACGTCGACCTGGCCCGGCTCGAGGACCGACAGCAGCGGCGTGTGGTTCGCCATGATGCCGATCTCCCCGGCCAGGGTCTTGGTGTTGACGACGGTCGCCTCCCCGGACCAGAGCTCCCGGTCCGCGGCGACGAGCGCGACGTTCATCGTGGTGGCCATCAGCTGCTCTTCTGGATCTCGTCCCACTTGCGCTCGACGTCGTCCAGACCGCCGCACATGAAGAACGCCTGCTCGGCGACGTGGTCGTACTCGCCGTCCGAGATCTTGTTGAAGGCCTCGATGGTGTCCTCCACGGCGACCGTGGAGCCCTCGATGCCGGTGAACTGCTTGGCCACGTAGGTGTTCTGGGACAGGAACCGCTGGATGCGGCGGGCCCGGGACACGATGACCTTGTCCTCCTCGGAGAGCTCGTCGACACCGAGGATCGCGATGATGTCCTGCAGCTCCTTGTTGCGCTGCAGGATCCCCTTCACCCGGATCGCGGCGTCGTAGTGCTCCCGGCCGATGTACTGCGGGTCGAGGATCCGCGACGTCGAGGTCAGCGGGTCCACCGCCGGGTAGATGCCCTGCGACGCGATCTCGCGGGACAGCTCCGTGGTGGCGTCGAGGTGCGCGAACGTGGTGGCCGGGGCCGGGTCGGTGTAGTCGTCGGCGGGCACGTAGATCGCCTGCAGCGAGGTGATCGAGTGACCCCGCGTCGAGGTGATCCGCTCCTGGAGCACACCCATCTCGTCGGCGAGGTTGGGCTGGTAGCCCACCGCGGACGGCATCCGGCCGAGCAGCGTGGAGACCTCGGAGCCGGCCTGGGTGAACCGGAAGATGTTGTCGATGAACAGCAGCACGTCCTGCTCCTGCACGTCGCGGAAGTACTCCGCCATCGTCAGCGCGGACAGCGCGACCCGCAGCCGGGTGCCCGGCGGCTCGTCCATCTGGCCGAACACCAGGGCGGTCTGCCCGATGACGCCGGCCTCCTCCATCTCCGCGATCAGGTCGTTGCCCTCACGGGTGCGCTCGCCGACGCCGGCGAACACCGAGACACCACCGTGGTCACTGCGCGACGCGGGCGATCATCTCCTGGATCAGCACCGTCTTGCCCACGCCGGCGCCGCCGAACAGGCCGATCTTGCCGCCCTGGACGTACGGCGTGAGCAGGTCGATGACCTTGATGCCGGTCTGGAACATCTCGGTCTTCGACTCGAGCTGGTCGAAGGCGGGCGCCTTGCGGTGGATGCCCCAGCGCTCGCTGACCTCGAGCTTCTCGCCCTCCTCGAGGTTCAGGCAGTCACCGGTCGCGTTGAACACGTGGCCCAGGGTCACGTCGCCGACCGGCACGCTGATCGGGCCGCCGGTGTCGGTGACCTGCGCGCCGCGGACGAGGCCGTCGGTGGGCCGCATGGAGATGCAGCGCACCATGCCCTCGCCGATGTGCAGCGAGACCTCGAGCGTGATCGTGGTGGTCTCCTCGCCCAGGGTCAGGTCGACCTTGAGGGCGTTGTACATGTCGGGGATCGAGTCGGTGGGGAACTCGACGTCGACGACCGGGCCGATGACCCGGGCGACGCGGCCGACGGCGCCGGCGGTCTCGGTCTTCTCTTCTGTGGCAGTAGCAGTCATGGTCTCACTCACTGTGTCGTTCGGCGGTCGGTCGGCTGTTCGGTCTCGGGGTCAGTCGCCGGCGGAGTTGGCGTCGGCCAGCGCGTTCACGCCGCCGACGATCTCGCTGATCTCCTGGGTGATGCCGGCCTGGCGGGCCTGGTTGGCGATGCGGGTGTACTTCTTGATCAGCTCTTCGGCGTTGTCCGTCGCCGACTTCATCGCCTTCTGGCGGGCGGCCAGCTCGGAGGCGGCGGCCTGCAGCAGGGCGAAGTAGATCCGGCTCTGGACGTACTTCGGGAGCAGCGCGTCGAGCACCTCGGCCGCGCTCGGCTCGAACTCGAAGAGCGGGAGCACCTCGTCCTCGCTCGGCTTCTCCTCGCTCTCGACGATCTCGAGCGGAAGCAGCCGGATCGCGGTCGGCTCCTGGACGAGCATGCTCCGGAAGCGCGTGTAGACCACGTGCACCTCGTCGACCGGCGGGACGTCGGGGACGTCCTCGTCCTCGCTCTCGCGCACGGCCTCCTCGCGGCTCGGTCCCGGCGACGAACGCCGCGATCAGCGACTCGCCCATCTCGCTCGCCACGTCGTACGTCGGCTGGTCGGTGTGACCGGTCCAGGAGTCGACGACCTTGCGGCCGCGGAAGTGGTAGTAGGCCACGCCCTTGCGTCCGGAGACGTAGACGTCGACCTCCTTGCTCTCGCCGCGGAGCTTCTCGGCCAGCTGCTCGGCCTCCTTGATCGCCGCCGAGGAGTACGCCCCCGCCAGCCCGCGGTCGCTGGTCAGCACCAGGATCGCGGCACGGTTGCTCTCCTCCGGCTCGGTGGTCAGCGGGTGGTCGACGTTGGAGAACGTCGCCACCGCCGACACCGCGCGGGTGAGCTCGCGGGCGTACGGCGCGGCGGACTGGGCCCGCTGCTGCGCCTTGATGATGCGCGACGCCGCGATGAGCTCCATGGCCCGGGTGATCTTCTTCGTCGACTCGACGGACCTGATCCGGGCGCGGTACTCACGCAGGGATACGGCCATCGGTCAGCCCCGCTTCTGCTTGACGATCTGCTCCTGCTCGACGTCCTCGTCGTCCAGCGCCTCGTGCTCCTCGTGGCCGGCCTTGATCGAGCCGCCGTCCGAGGTCTCGAACTGGTCGGCGAAGCTGTCGAACGCCTTCTCGACGGCGGCGTCGGTGTCGTCGTCCCAGTTGGTCGACTCACGGATGCCCTCGAGGATCCCGGACTCCTGGCGGCGCAGGTAGTCGAGGAACTCGTTCTCGAAGCGCAGCACGTCGTCGGTCGGGACGCGGTCGAGCTTGCCCGAGGTGCCGGTCCACAGCGAGACGGCCATCTCCTCGACCGGGTACGGCGAGTAGGCCGGCTGCTTGAGCAGCGCCATCAGCCGCTGGCCGCGGTCGAGCTGCTGGCGCGAGGCCGCGTCGAGGTCGGAGGCGAACATCGCGAACGCCTCCATCGCGCGGAACTGCGCCAGGTCGACCTTGAGCGAGCCGGTGACCCTCTTCATGGCCTTGGTCATCGCCGCACCGCCGACGCGCGACACCGAGACGCCGACGTCGATCGCGGGCCGCTGGTTGGCGTTGAACAGGTCGGACTGCAGGAAGATCTGGCCGTCGGTGATCGAGATGACGTTGGTCGGGATGAACGCCGACACGTCGTTGGCCTTGGTCTCGATGATCGGCAGGCCGGTCATCGAGCCGGCGCCCATGTCGTCGGAGAGCTTGGCGCAGCGCTCGAGCAGCCGGCTGTGCAGGTAGAACACGTCGCCGGGGAACGCCTCGCGGCCCGGCGGGCGGCGCAGCAGCAGCGACACGGCGCGGTAGGCGTCGGCCTGCTTGGTCAGGTCGTCGAAGACGATCAGCACGTGCTTGCCGTCGTACATCCAGTGCTGGCCGATGGCCGAGCCGGTGTACGGCGCGAGGTACTTGAAGCCGGCGGAGTCGGACGCGGGCGACGCGACGATGGTGGTGTACTCCAGCGCGCCGGCCTCCTCGAGGGCGCCGCGGGCGGCGGCGATCGTCGAGCCCTTCTGGCCGATGGCGACGTAGATGCAGCGCACCTGCTTGCTCGGGTCGCCGGTCTCCCAGTACTGCTTCTGGTTGATGATCGTGTCGAGCGCGATCGTCGATCTTGCCGGTCTGCCGGTCGCCGATGATCAGCTGGCGCTGGCCGCGGCCGATCGGGGTCATCGCGTCGATGGCCTTGATGCCGGTGGCGAGCGGCTCGTGGACCGACTTGCGCTGCATCACCGAGGGCGCCTGCAGCTCGAGCGCGCGGCGCTCGGTGGTCTCGATGTCGCCCAGGCCGTCGATCGGGTTGCCCAGCGGGTCGACGACCCGGCCGAGGAAGTTGTCGCCGACGGGGACGGACAGGACCTCGCCGGTGCGGCGGACCGTCTGGCCCTCCTCGATGTTGTCGAAGTCGCCGAGGATGACGACACCGATCTCGCGGGTGTCGAGGTTCAGCGCGAGGCCGCAGGGTGCCGTCCTCGAACTCGAGCAGCTCGTTGGCCATCGCCGAGGGCAGGCCCTCGACGCGCGCGATGCCGTCGCCGGCCTCCGCGACGTGCCGACCTCTTCGCGGCTGGCCTCCTCGGGCTGGTAGTCGGAGACGAACTTCTGCAGCGCCTCCTTGATCTCCTCCGGCCGGATCGTGAGCTCCGTCATTGCTTGCCTCTGCTCTCTCGTGTCGCTGCTCGGTCGTGCGTCATGGGCTGCTGTCGTGTCTGGGTGTGCGGTGCCGGCTCAGCGTTCGAGTCGTCGCTGGGCCTGCTTGAGGCGTGCCTCGACGGTGGAGTCGAGCACCTCGTCGCCGACCGCGACGCGGACGCCGCCGAGCACGTCGGGGTCGACCACGACGTTGAGGTGGACCTGCCGGTCGTGCTGCGCGGAGAGCGCGCCGGCCAGCCGGTCGTGGTGCTCCTCGCTCAGCGGGGCGGCGACCCACACCGTGGCGATCATGCTGTCGCGGCGGTCCGCGGCGACCCGCTGGTAGAGCGCGAGCGTCGAGGTCAGCGACCGGTTGCCGGCCGGCCACCGCCTGGCCCAGCAGCGCCGAGGTGGTGGCGTCCACCTTGTCGCCGACCAGGTTCGACAGCAGCTGCCGCTTGCCCTCGACGGGCACGGCGGCGTCGCCGAGCGCGTCGCGCAGACCGGGGTTGCCGTCGGCGATCCGGCTGAAGCGGAACAGGTTGTCCTCGACGTCGTCGAGCTGGCCCTCGTCGTCGGCCCGGGCCACGTGGGCCGTGACCGACGCCTGCTCGAGCGCGTCGCAGAAGTCCCGGGTGCGGGACCAGCGCTGGCGCGACACCGGCGTCGGCGACCGCGAGCGACGCCTCGGCGACCTTGCCGTCGAAGAGCGAGTGCAGCAGCCGCGACCTTGGCCTCGCGCGGGCACGGCCGGCTCGGTCAGCGCCCGGCGCAGCGAGTGCGCGCGAGTCGAGCGCGACGGCCAGCGAGAACAGGTCGCTGCCCAGCTTGTGGGCGTCGGCGCCCTCGAGGGTGTCGGCGGTCTTCGCCAGCACCTCGCGCAGCGCCCGCTTCGAGCCACCCTGCATGTCAGCTCGCCCCGGCCGTCGACGTCTCGCTGGCGCGGGACTCGTCCTCGAGCGCGGTGATGAAGCGCTCGACGGTGCGCGCCTGGCGGTCGTCGTCCTCGAGGGACTCACCGACGATGCGGCCGGCCAGCGTGGTCGCCATGGTGCCGACCTCGTTGCGCAGCGACTGCAGCGCCTGCGCGCGCTCGGCCTCGAGCTGGGCGCGGCCGTGCCGCAGGATCCGCTCGGACTCCTCCTGCGCCTGCTTGCGCAGGTCCGCGATGATCGCCGCACCCTGCTCGCGGGCCTCCTCGCGGATCTTGGCGGCCTCGTGACGCGCGTCGGCGAGCTGGTCCTTGTACTCCTTCTCGGCCTTCCGCGCGTCGTCCTCCGCCTCCTCGAGGTCGGCGAACTCCTTGCGGATCGCGTTCTGCCGGTCCGTCATCGCCTTGTTGATCGGCGGGACGACGTACTTCCCGAGCACGAACAGCATGATCGCGAAGGCGATCAGCTCGACCAGGAAGGTCGCGTTCGGGACGAGGAAGTTGCTCGCCAGCGGGATGGGGGTTGCCATCAGAGACTTCCCTTTCTTCTGGCGTCAGAGCTGGTGGTCACGCAAGCACGAAGACGAACAGCGCCATGAACGCGAGGTTGATGAAGAACACCGCCTCGACCAGACCGACCGTCAGGAAGAAGATCGTCTGGAGACGACCCTGCGCCTCGGGCTGACGGGCCACGCCCTGGATGTACGACGAGCCGGCGAGGCCGTCACCGATGCCGGTGCCGATCGCGCCGCCGCCGAGCGCCAGGCCACCGCCGATGAAAGCGCCGGCGAGCTGGATTCCGCGTGTCACTGACTGCCATGTCTCTCCTTGGTGTCCGCGCCGCCTGTCGCGGCGCTGCTTGCTTCTGTGGTGGATCCGGGGTGCACCCGTGACCGGTGTCCGGTCAGCGTGCGAGTGCGGGTTCTGCGGTGGAGCTGTGCGCCTGCTCGACGGTCACCTCGCGGGTGCCGTCGCAGGCTCGTCGTGGGCTCCTGCCTGGGCCTCGTCGTGGTCGTCGTGCTCGCCACCCGCCATGCCGAAGTACAGCACGGTCAGCAGCGCGAAGATGAAGGCCTGGATGCCGCCGATGAACATGTCGAACAGCTTCCAGATGAGGTTCGGCAGCCAGAACGCGTAGATCGGGATCAGCCCGATCAGCGCGAGCATGATGCCGCCGGCGAAGATGTTGCCGAAGAGTCGCAGCGCCAGCGTGACCGGCTTGATGAGCTCCTCGATGACGTTGAGCGGCAGCAGCACCGGGAACGGCTCGAGGAAGTGCTTGAAGTAGCCCTTCACGCCCTTCGTGCGGATGCCGTAGCTCCACACCCCGACGATCACCAGTCAGCGCCAGCGCGTAGGTGAGGTTGACGTCGGCGGTCGGGGCGGGCAGCAGGTGGACGGGTCTCGGCGTCGGAGCTCGGCTCGGGATGAGCTCGATCCAGTTGCAGATCAGGATGAAGAAGAACAGCGACACCGCGAGCGGCACCACGAACGGGTTGACCGCTGCCGAGGCTGTCCTCGACCTGCGTGTTGACCTGCTTGACGATCGTCTCCCAGAGCAGCTGGATCTTGCTCGGGACGTGGTCCGACGGTGTCCTTGGTGAGCCGGTTGCGCGCCGAGAAGCCGAGGACCAGCACGATGCGCCGGCGATGATCGTCGCCCAGATCGTGTCGAGGTTGAACGTCCACCCGTTGACCTCGCGCTGGACGTGCTGGCCGATCTCGATGCCGCTCTCGGCCTGCACCACCGGGCGCTCAGACGCGCTCAGGCTCATGCCTTCTTCAGCTCCTTCAGCAGCGGGAGTGCTGGTCATCACCAGCGCGATCAGTCGGAACAGGGCCAGGCCCAGCAGCAGGCCGACGCCGTTGGGCCAGAAGACCACGGCGACGCCGACGGCGACGACGGAGAGGACGGCCAGCCGGGTGAACGCCGCCGCGGCGATGCTGCCGCGGGTGGGCTGCTCGCCCGAGCTGATCAGCTTGCCCAGCCAGTGCTCGCTGGCCAGGTGGTTGAGCAGCGCCAGGAGGATGCCGGCGGCGGTGAGGGTGGCGGTCCGCCACTCGCCCACCTGGCCGATGAACCAGAAGCAGGCGACCATCAGGGTCAGCCCGACGCCGATGACCTTGCGCTGCGCGCGGACCACGTCGAGCCAGCTGGGGGCCTTCGTCGGCGTCGCGACTGCGGCGGCGGACTCGTCGGTCTGGTGCTCGGTCTGGGCGTCGGTCTGGAGCTCGGTCTGGTCGGTCTGCGGCTCGGTCACGACGCGCACCTCCCGGGTCGTCGGACGGGTCAGGTCACTCGCGCAGCGCGGCGCGGACGCGCGCCCAGAAGCCGACGGCGCCGACCACGATGCCCGAGCAGGATGCCGACGAGGACGAAGAGCGGTGACGGTGCCGGCCGCCTGGTCGACGAGGAGCCCGATGACCAGGCCGCCGACGACGGCGCCGACGAGGAGCCCGCCGAGGCCGATGAGGTCACGACCGCGCAGCCCCGAGCCCGCAGAGGGTTCGTTGCCGCCATCGTCCATTCACCCGCGCCCGTCGTCGACTCGTTGCGTTCGACGGCGTCGCTCGACTCCCGCGCAAAGGCGTGAAGCGGGGGAGAAGACGACGCCGGAAGTCCTGAAGCCGCGACGCTACCACAGGGCGGCTCGCACGTCGAACGGCCCGTGAACGGCGGTCCCTGCGTGCGGTCGTCATGGTGGCGGCCGTCCTTGGTCGTCGGGGTCCGAGAGACCCTGGCTGGACGGTGCTTGTGAAAACTAGCACAAAGTCCCGCGGCGGCCGGAAATCCGCTCGCCTCAGCGGGCAGCTGCTGACCGGGCCGCTGCACCCGGGGCACGACGAAGGTCAGCACCACCGTCAGCGACCACCCACACGCCGAGCAGCAGCAGCGTCAGCCGGCTCGCGTAGAGGCTCGCGAGCACTCCCCCGAACGCGATCAGCCCGGCCCACAGCCACATGATCAGCACCGCGCGACGGTGCGAGTGGCCGATCTCCAGCAGCCGGTGGTGCAGGTGCTGCTTGTCCGGGCGCGAACGGCGACCGGCCCGGCCCGGGTCCGGCGGATCACGGCCAGCACCAGGTCGGCGAACGGCACGATCAGGATCGAGATCGGCAGGATGATCGGCAGCAGCGTCGGCAGCAGGCTGGCCTGCGACCCGCCGGCGCCCTGGCTCATGTCGACGTTCGCGAACTGCCCGGTCAGCGTCAGCGCCGACCCGGACAGCACCAGCCCGATCAGCATCGAGCCGGAGTCGCCCATGAAGATCCGCGCCGGGAAGAAGTTGTGCGGCAGGAAGCCGACGCAGGCCCCGCCGAGCGCGGCGCACAGCAGCGCCGCGCTGATGGCCAGCGTCTCGTTGTTGGCGTCGGCGAGCTTGTAGGCGAACGCGAAGAACGCCACCGCCCCGATCCCGACCACGCCGGCGGCGAGGCCGTCGAGGCCGTCGACGAAGTTCACCGCGTTGACGGTGGCGACCACGATGATCACGCTGAGCAGCGCGGCCTGCGTGCCGTCGGGGCTGAACTGGCCGCGGCCGGGCAGCTGGAAGGAGAAGTACTGCACCTGGTTGACGACCAGGAAGCCCGCCGCCAGCACCTGGCCCCCGAACTTGGTCAGCGCGTCGAGCTCGAAGAGGTCGTCGAGCACCCCGAGCACGCAGATCATCGCGCCGGCGCCGAGCACGACCGAGGCGTCGTGGAAGACCTGCTCGTTGCTCAGCGAGAGGAACGGCAGGTGGTGGGCGACGAGGTACGCCGCCCCCAGCCCGCCGAGCATCGCGACGCCGCCGAAGTACGGGATCGGCACCGCGTGCACGTCGCGGTCGCGCACCTTGGCCACCGCGCCGGTGCGCAGCGCGATCTCGCGGGCGACGCACGCCCAGCAGGTAGGTGACCGACGGCGGCGACCAGGAAGACGGTGAGGTACTCGCGCACGCCGCGTCGCCTAGCCCTCGTCGGTGATCGTCGACGCCGAGCGGGCCGACGACCTCGTTGAGCCGCTCGAGGGAGAGCGCCCCGAGCCGCAGCACCCGGCCCTGCGTCGCCCGTCACGTCGACGATCGTCGACGGCTCCGGGCCCGGCGTCGGGCCGTCGTCGAGGATCACCGCGACCGACGCCGCCCAGCATCTCCTCGGCCGCGTCGGCGTCGGTCGCGGCGGGCATCCCGGTGCGGTTGGCGCTGCTGACCGCGAGCGGGCCGGTGCGCGAGAGCAGCTCGAGGGCGACGTCGTGGTCGGGCATCCGCACCGCGACGGTGCCCCGGGTGTCGCCGAGGTCCCACTGCAGCGACGGCTGCTGGTGGCACACCAGGGTCAGCGGGCCGGGCCACAGCTCGGCGATCAGCGCCCGGGCGTACGACGGCACCCCGACGGCCAGCGCGTCGAGCGTGGTGGCCGCGGAGACCAGCACCGGCGGCGGCATCTCGCGGCCGCGGCCCTTGGCGGCGAGCAGCCGCTGCACCGCCTCGGGGTCGAAGGCGTCGGCGCCGATGCCGTAGACGGTGTCGGTGGGCAGCACGACGAGCTCGCCGCGCTGCACCGCGAGGGCGGCCGTCGGCGATGCCGGCCTCGCGCTCGGTCTCCTCGGCCGTCCGGAACCGGGGTGCGGTCTCGCCGCTGCGTCACACCGGTCATCGTGCCAGCCGGGCGGTCGTGAAGCGGGGCCGACCTGCCAGGTCGTGGTGGTCGCGTACGTCGGACCACCGGCCGGCGCGCGGTGAACACGCGCCGGCGCGGACTCGCCCTGCACGTCGGCGTGCTCGGCGCCGACGACCCCGCCGGGCCGCAGCAGCCGCGCCGCGACGCGCTCGACGACCCGCAGCGCGTCGAGCCCGTCCTCCCCGGAGAACAGCGCGAGGTGCGGGTCGTGGTCGCGGGCCTCCGGCCTCGACCGACTCGTAGGCCTCCAGCGGGATGTAGGGCGGGTTGCACAGCACCACGTCGACGGTGCCGTCGAGGTCGCCGGAACGCGTCGGCCATGTCGCCGTGCCGCAGGTCGACGCCGGTGCCGGCCAGGTTGCGCGCGGCCCACTCCCCCGCGGCCTCGCCGAGCTCGACGGCGTGCACCTCGGCGGCCGGCACCTCGGTGGCGACCGCGAGCGCGATCGCGCCCGAGCCGGTGCAGAGGTCGACGACGACCGGGGCGCGGCCGGCGTCGAGCACCGCCTGCGGCCTGCTCGACGCCCCAGCCGGCGAGCAGCTCGGTCTCCGGGCGCGGCACGAACACCCCGGGGCCGACGGCGAGCTCGACGTAGCGGAAGGCCGCGGTGCCGGTGAGGTGCTGCAGCGGCTCGCGGGCGGCTCGGCGCGCCACCAGGTCGTCGTACGCCTGCTGCTGCGCCGAGGTCACCGTCGGCGCACGAGCGACGAGGCCGGAGCGGGTGGTGCCGAGCACGTGCGCGAGCAGCTCGGCGGCGTCGTGCTCCGGGCTGGCGACCCCGGCCTCGGCGAGGCGGGCGGTCGGCCGCGCGCACCAGGCGCGCGGGTCACGACCCCGGCTCGAGCGCGTCCAGCCGCGCCGCCAGGTCGGCGTCGACGCCGAGGCCACGACCGCCTCGAGGTCGCCGTCGAGCACCTGGTCGAGGTTGTAGGACTTGTAGCCGGTGCGGTGGTCGGAGATCCGGTTCTCGGGGAAGTTGTAGGTGCGGATCCGCTCGGAGCGGTCGACGGTGCGCACCTGCGACCGGCGGGCGTCGGAGGCCTCCGCGTCCGCGGTGTCCTGGGCGGCCTGCAGCAGCCGGGCCCGCAGGATGCGCATCGCCTGCTCGCGGTTCTGCAGCTGGCTCTTCTCGTTCTGGCAGCTGACCACGATGCCGGTGGGCAGGTGCGTGATGCGGACCGCCGAGTCGGTGGTGTTGACCGACTGGCCGCCGGGGCCCGAGGAGCGGAAGACGTCGATGCGGATGTCCTTCTCCTCGATCGTGACGTCGACCTGCTCGGCCTCCGGCATCACCAGCACGCCGGCCGCGGACGTGTGGACCCGGCCCTGGCTCTCGGTGACGGGCACCCGCTGCACGCGGTGCACGCCGCCCTCGAACTTCAGCAGGGCGTACGGCGCCTCGCCCGGCTCCGGCGTGCCCTTGGCCTTGACGGCCACCGTCACGGACTTGAAGCCGCCGAGGTCGGACTCGGTGGCGTCGAGCTGCTCGGTCTTCCAGCCGCGGCGCTCGGCGTAGCGGGTGTACATCCGCAGCAGGTCGCCGGCGAACAGCGCCGACTCCTCGCCGCCCTCGCCGGACTTGATCTCCAGCAGCGCGTCCTTGGAGTCGGCCGCGTCGCGGGGCACCAGCAGGTGGCGCAGCCGCTCCTCGGCGACCGCCCGGCGCTCGGCGAGCGCCGTCGGCCTCCTCCGCGAACGAGGGGTCCTCGGCGGCGAGCTCGCGGGCGGCCTCGACGTCGTCGCCGAGCCGGCGCCACTCGTCGTAGGCCCGGACGATCGCGGAGAGCTCGGCGTAGCGCTGGTTCAGCCGCTTCGCGAGGCCCTGGTCCGCGTGGATGCTCGGGTCGGCGAGCCGGTGCTCGAGCTCGGCGTGCTCGGCCACCAGGCCGTCGACTGCCTCGAACATGCTCACCCTCCCGTCGCCGTGCGGTGCTGCGGACAGACCAAGCGCCGGTCTCCGCTGAGCGGGGACCGGCGCTGGCGAGGGAGCTACTTGCCGGCCGACTTCTGGGCGGCGGCGTAGCGCTTCTCGAAGCGGGCGACGCGACCACCGGTGTCCAGGATCTTCTGCTTGCCCGTGTAGAACGGGTGGCACTGCGAGCACACGTCCGAGTGGATCGTGCCGCTGTTCACCGTGCTGCGCGTGGTGAACGTGTTGCCGCAGGTGCAGGTCACCTGGGTCTCGGTGTAGTCCGGGTGGATGTTCTTCTTCATGGTGTCCTCTCGAGGGTTCGGTCGCCGGGTCGTCCCCTGCGTGGTGGGGACGTGAACCGGAACCAGCCATCCAGTCTGCCAGGGCCGCTGCTCCGCACGCCAATCGGAGCCACCCCGGCAGCGGTGCAACAGGTGGCGGGGGTGTTTTCTTCCCGGGTCAGTCGTTCGGAGCGACCGTTGCCGGCGATCGGCGTGGTCTTCTGCACCTGGGTGAGGAACTCGTAGTTGCTCGAGGACTTCTTCAGCCGCTCCAGGAGCAGCTCCAGGGCCTGCTGGCCGTCGAGCCCGGAGAGCACCCGGCGGAGCTTCCAGACGATGGCGAGCTCCTCCTTGCTCATCAGGAGCTCCTCGCGGCGGGTGCCGGACTGCACGGCGTCGATGGCCGGGAAGATCCGCTTGTCGGCGAAGTCGCGGCGCAGCCGGATCTCCATGTTGCCGGTGCCCTTGAACTCCTCGAAGATCACCTCGTCCATCTTCGAGCCGCTCTCGATGAGCGCGGTGGCGAGGATCGTCAGCGAGCCGCCGTCCTCGATGTTGCGCGCGGCGCCGAAGAACCGCTTCGGCGGGTAGAGCGCCGCGGAGTCGACACCGCCGGACAGGATCCGGCCGCTGGCCGGGGCCGCCAGGTTGTAGGCCCGGCCCAGCCGGGTGATGCCGTCGAGCAGCACGACCACGTCGTGGCCCAGCTCGACGAGCCGCTTGGCCCGCTCGATGGCGAGCTCGGCCACCGCGGTGTGGTCGCTGGCCGGCCGGTCGAACGTCGAGGAGATGACCTCGCCCTTGACCGAGCGCTCGAAGTCGGTGACCTCCTCCGGACGCTCGTCGACCAGCACGACCATCAGGTGGCACTCGGGGTTGTTGGTGGTGATCGAGTTGGCGATCGACTGCATGATCATCGTCTTGCCGGCCTTGGCGGGCGAGACGATCAGGCCGCGCTGGCCCTTGCCGATCGGGGCCGCGATGTCGATCACGCGGCCGATCAGGTTCGTCGGACTCGGTCTCCAGCCGCAGCCGCTCGGAGGCGTAGAGCGGCGTCAGCTTCTGGAACTCGATGCGGTGCTTGGCCGCCTCCGGGTCGGCGCCGTTGATGGTGTCGATGCGCACCAGCGGGTTGAACTTCTCCTTGCGGTCGCCCTCGCGCGGCTGCCGCACCTGGCCGGTGACGGCGTCGCCGCGGCGCAGCCCGAACTTGCGGACCATGGAGAGCGAGACGTACACGTCGTCCGGCGCCGGGCAGGTAGCCGCTGGTGCGGACGAACGCGTAGTTGTCGAGCACGTCGAGGATGCCGGCGGCCGGCACGAGGACGTCGTCCTCGAGGATCGTGGTGTCCGGCTCGTTGCGGCTGCCGCGGTTGCCCCGCTCGGTGCGCTCGGCGCGCTCGGGCCGCTCGTTGCGGTCCCGGCCGCGCCGGCGGCGGTTGCGACGGCTGCCCTGCTCGTCGTCGTTCGGGCGGTTGCCGCCCTGGTTGCCCTGGCTGGCTCGCCCTGGTTGCCGGACTGGTTGCGCCTGGTTGCCGCCCTGGTTGCCCTGCTGCCGCCCTGGTTGCCGCCGGCTCGTTCTGGCTGCCGCCCTGGTTGCCGCCCTGGTTGCGGCCGCCGCGCTGCTCGCCGCCGGACTCGGACTCCTGGTTGCGGCTGCCCCGGTTGTCGCTGCGCGGTCGCTCGCTGTCGCTGCGGTCTCGTTGCGGCCGTCGTTCTGGCTGCCCCGGTTGCTCTGGTCGCCCTGGTTGCCCGGTCGTTCCGGCTGCTCGGCCGCCCTGCTGCCCTGGCCGCTCGCTGGCCCTGGTCGCCGGCTGCCCTGGCTGCCCTGGTCGCACGGGCTGCTCCGGTCGCCTGGCTGCGGCCGCCGCGCTGCTCGGCGCCGGGCTCGGCTGCGCGGCCTGGTCGGTGCGGCCGCTCGCGGCTCGCGGGCCGGGGCGTCGGACTGGCCGCTCGCCGGCTGCTTGGCCGGCTGGCCTGGCTGCCCGACTGGCTGCTCGCCGGCTGGCCGCCCGACTGGGCGGCCTTGATCGCGTCGACGAGCTGGCTCTTGCGCATCGCGCCGGCGCCCTTGATGCCCGAGGCCACCGGCCATCTGCTTCAGCTCGGGGAGCAGCATGCCCGAGAGCCCGGAGCCGCGGCGCTGGCGCAGACCCGGCGGCCGGCTCGGCACCGGTGGAAGGGGTGCTTGCGGAGGTGTCGGTCACGTGAGGTTCCTTCCCACGTATCGGGTCGTCCCGGATCGGGAGCGACCGCGTGCAAGGTGGTTTTCGCGTCTCGTCCCGGCGGCCTCGTTGCGGGAGCGCCGATCGACGTCGCAAGAGCCGAGAGTGCGAAGGGAGAAGAGTGCGATCTGCGTGAGTCGCTGGGAGTGCAGCCGCACGGGCTGTGCACCGCGATCACCGTCGCACCGGCAGCCTAACACCACGAGGCGGGGTGCGTGTCATCCGCCACAATCCCGGTGACCGGTGCTACCGCGCTAGCCGGGCGCCTCCTCCGGCAGGTCGACCCGGGCGCCCGACCGGTCGAGCGGCACCACCAGCGCGTGCCAGCCCTCCGGGGCCCGCCGCGCGACGGCCGGCTGCTGCCGGCCGTCGGTGAGCACCAGCACCGTCGGTCCGGCACCGGAGACCACCGCGGGCAGCCCGTCGGCCCGCAGCGCGCGGACCAGCTCGAGGCTGGAGCGCATCGCCGGCTCGCGGGCGTCCTGGTGGAGCCGGTCCTCGGTCGCGGCGAGCAGCAGCTCGGGCTGCCGGGTCAGCGCCGCCACGAGCAGCGCCGCCCGACCGGCGTTGGCGGCCGCGGCCGCGTGCGGCACGACGTCCGGCAGCAGCCCGCGCGCGACCGACGTCTCGACGCCGTGCGGCGGCACGAACGCGACCACCTGCACCCGCGGGTCGACGGCGAGCGTCACGGCCCGGAACCGGTCGGCGTCGCGGTAGGCGATCGTGAAGCCGCCGTACAGCGCCGGCGGCGACGTTGTCCGGGTGACCCTCGAGGTCCGCCGCGAGCGCGAGCACCGCGTCGTCGTCCATCAGCAGCGAACCGCCGGCCACCAGGCCCCGGGCGAGGCAGACGCCGGCGACGATCGCCGCGGACGACGAGCCGAGCCCGCGGGCGTGCGGGATGACGTTGTCGCACTCGAGCCGGAGCCCCGGGGTGGGCGCGCCCATGCGGTCGAAGGCGGCCCGCATCGAGCGGTGCACCAGGTGCCGCTCGTCGAGCGGCACGACGTCCCGCGCCCTCGCCGCGCACCACGATCTCGACGCCCGGCGCCGTCCACGACCTGGGCGCGCAGCCGGTCGCGGTGGTCGAGCGCGAGGCCGAGCGCGTCGAAGCCGGGGCCGAGGTTGGCGCTGGTCGCGGGCACGGACACCGTGACCGGGCCCGTGAGGAACGTGGTCATCGAGCCGACGTCTCAGCGCAGCCCGGCCGCCGCCGCCGCGGCGTCCACGTCGGCCTCCACCACGGTGTCGACGAGGTCGGTGAAGGTGGACAGCGCGGTGTCGATGTCCTTGAGGCCGTGGCCGGTCACCGTCACCACCATCGTCTTGCCGGCATGGCGTCCGGCGAGCTCCGGCGACTCCAGCTCGGCGAGCAGGCCGGCGACGCCGGCGGCGGACGCCGGCTCGACGAAGACGCCGTCGCGGGCCGCGAGCTCGCGCTGCGCGGCGAGGATCTGCTCGTCGGTGACGGCCCCGAAGCGCGCCGCCGGACTCGTCCGGCCGCGGCCACCGCCAGCTGCCAGGACGCGGGGTTGCCGATCCGGATCGCCGAGGCCACCGTCTCGGGCGCGGCCACCGGGACCCCCGACACCAGCGGCGCGGCGCCGGCGGCCTGCCAGCCCAGCATCTGCGGGGTGCGGGTAGCGCGGCCGGCGCTGCTGGTACTCGCAGGTAGCCCTTCCAGTACGCCGAGATGTTGCCGGCGTTGCCGACCGGCAGCACGTGCACGTCGGGGGCGTCGCCGAGGAAGTCGACGATCTCGAACGACGCGGTCTTCTGGCCCTCGAGGCGCATCGGGTTGACGGAGTTCACCAGCGCGACCGGGTAGTCCTCGGCGAGGCCGCGCGAGATCCGCAGGCAGTCGTCGAAGTTGCCGCGCACCATGATCACCTGCGCGCCGTGCACGATCGCCTGCGCCAGCTTGCCGGCCGCGATCTTGCCCTGCGGCACCAGCACCAGCGGCTTGACGCCGGCCCGCGCGGCGTACGCCGCCATCGACGCGGACGTGTTGCCGGTCGACGCGCACACCACCGCCTCGGCGCCCTCGCCGACCGCGCACGACAGCGCGACCGTCATGCCGCGGTCCTTGAACGAGCCGGTGGGGTTGTCGCCCTCGACCTTCAGCCAGACCCGCGCACCGGTCAGCCCGGACAGCCACGGGCTGTCGACCAGCGGCGTGCCGCCCTCGCGCAGCGTGATGGTGGGCGTGCGACTCCGGGATGTCGAGCCGGTCGCGGTACTCCTCGATGACCCCGCGCCACTGGTGGGCGCCGAGCGACGCGGTGGTCGAGGTGAGGCTCATTCGGCGTCACCCTCCACGCGCATCACCGACGACACGTCGTGCACGAAGTCCATGGAGCGCAGCGCGTCCACGGTCGCCGACAGCGCGGCGTCGGTGGCGCGGTGCGAGACCACGACGAGCTGGGCGTCGTCGCCGTGGCCCTCCTGCCGGACCGTCTGGATCGAGACGTCGTGCTCGGCGAACGCCTGGGCGACCGCGGCCAGCACGCCGGCGCGGTCGTCGACGTCGAGCGCCACGTGGTAGCGGGTCAGGGTGTCCCCCATCGGCAGCACCTCGCACTGGGCGTACGTCGACTCGCCGGCGCCGCGCACGTCGTCGAGCCGGTTGCGGGCCACCGTCACGAGGTCGCCGAGCACCGCGCTCGCGGTCGGCGCACCGCCGGCGCCGGGGCCGTAGAACATCAGCTGGCCGGCGGCGTCGCTCTCCACGAACACCGCGTTGAAGGCCTCGCGGACGCTGGCCAGCGGGTGGGAGCGCGGGATCATCGCCGGGTGCACCCGCGCCGAGACGGCCGGTCCGGTCGGCGGTCTCGCGCAGCTCGCAGATCGCGAGCAGCTTGACCACCGAGCCCATCTCGCGCGCGGAGGCGACGTCGGCCGCGCTGACCTCGGTGATGCCCTCGCGGTAGACGTCGGACGCGGTGACCCGGGTGTGGAACGCGAGGCTGGCCAGGATCGCGGCCTTGGCGGCGGCGTCGTACCCCTCGATGTCGGCGGTCGGGTCGGCCTCGGCGTAGCCCGAGCTCCTGGGCCTCCTCGAGCACCTCGGCGAAGCCGCTGCCGAGGGTGTCCATCTTGTCGAGGATGAAGTTCGTGGTGCCGTTGACGATGCCGAGCACCCGGCGGACCTTGTCGCCGGCCAGCGACTCGCGCAGCGGCCGCAGGATCGGGATCGCGCCGGCCACGGACGCCTCGAAGTAGAGGTCGCGCTGCGCCTTGTCGGCGGCCGCGAAGAGCGTGGCGCCGTCCTCGGCGAGCAGCGCCTTGTTGGCGGTCACCACCGAGGCGCCGTGCTCCAGCGCGGTGAGGATCAGCGACCGGGCCGGCTCGATGCCGCCGATCACCTCGACGACCAGGTCGACGTCGTCGCGGGCCGCGAGGCCCGCGGCGTCGGTGGTGAGCAGCTCGCGCGGCACGTCGGCGTCGCGCTGCAGCTCGGGACGGCGTACGGCGACCCCGACCAGCTCGATCGGCGCACCGACGCGGGCCGTCAGGTCGTCGCGCTGCTCGCGCAGCAGCCGCACCACCTGGCTGCCGACGGAGCCGCACCCGAGCAGCGCGAGCCGCAGCGGCTCACCGGGTTGCCTGGTCACCACGTCATCCTCTCGGTTCCTCGCCGTGCACTGCCGCTCGTCGTCCGTTGCCTGAGACCTGCCGGGCCTCCGGCGGGTTCCCGGGAAGACTCTCAGGCCCCGACGTCGGTCCGCAGCAGATCGTCCTCCGTCTCACGGCGGACGACCACCGTGCTGACCCCGTCGCGCACCGCCACCACGGGCGGCCGCAGCGCATGGTTGTAGTTGCTGGCCATCGACCGGCAGTAGGCACCGGTGCCCGGGCACCGCCAGCAGGTCGCCGGGGGCGAGGTCGCCGGGCACGAACTCGTCCTTGACCACGATGTCACCGGCCTCGCAGTGCTTGCCGACCACCCGGCCGAGCACCGGGGCGGCCTCGGAGTGCCGCGACGCGATCGTGCAGGAGTAGTCGGCGTCGTAGAGCGCGGTGCGGATGTTGTCGCTCATCCCGCCGTCCACCGAGACGTAGGTGCGGCGCGCGCCGGCGTCGAGCCCGACCTGCTTGACGGTGCCGACCTCGTAGACGGTGCACACGGCCGGCCCGACGATCGCGCGGCCGGGCTCGACGGAGAGCGCGGGCACCGCGACGCCGAGGGCGCGGCACTCGTGCTCGACGATCTTGGTCAGCTCGGTGGCCAGCTGCGCCGGGTCGGACGGGTCGTCCTGGGTGGTGTAGGCGATGCCGAAGCCGCCGCCGAGGTCGAGCTCGGGCAGGTCGACCCCGAGCTCGCTCGGAGACCTGCTGGTGCAGCGCGAGCACCCGCCGGGCGGCGACCTCGAAGCCGGCGGTGTCGAAGATCTGCGAGCCGATGTGCGAGTGCAGGCCGAGCAGCTCCAGCCCGGGCAGCGTCGTGCACCCGGCGTACCGCCTCCATCGCGTCGCCGGAGGTGATCGAGAAGCCGAACTTCTGGTCCTCGTGGGCGGTGGCGATGTACTCGTGGGTGTGCGCCTCGACGCCGGCGGTGACGCGCACCATGACCCGGGTCGGTGCGGTCGCGTCCGGCGGTCAGCGCGACCAGCCGGTCGATCTCGTGGAACGAGTCGACGACGATCCGGCCGACCCCGGCCTCGACCGCGCGCCGCAGCTCGTCGGTGGTCTTGTTGTTGCCGTGGTAGCCGATCCGTGCCGGGTCGAAGCCGGCCCGCAGCGCCACCGTCAGCTCGCCGGCGGAGCAGACGTCGAGGCTCAGCCCCTCCTCCGCCGCCCAGCGCGCGACCGTGGTGCAGAGGAACGCCTTGCCGGCGTAGAAGACCTCGTAGGCCGCGAACGCCTCGCGGAAGGCGCGGGCGCGGGCCCGGAAGTCGGCCTCGTCGAGGACGTACGCCGGCGAGCCGTGCTCGGCCACCAGGTCGCGCAGGTCGACGCCGCCCACCTCGAGGGCGCCGTCGTCGTTCTTGCGCGCGGTCGAGGACCACAGCAGCGGGACGAGACCGTTGACGTCGCCGGGGACGTGCAGCCAGGAGGGCCCGCGCAGCGCACCGTCGGCGTGCGCCCAGCCGGCTTCGTGGGAGACCGGCATGGCTACATCCGCTCGGGGGCGGAGACCCCGAGCAGCCGCAGGCCGTTGGCGAACACGGTGCGGGTCGCCTCGACCAGCAGCAGCCGGGCGGCGTGCAGCGGGCCGGCCTCCTCGTCGCCCATCGGCAGCACCCGGCAGGCGTCGTAGAACTTGTGGAACGTCGAGGCGGTCTCCTCGAGGTAGCGCGCGACCCGGTGCGGCTCGCGCAGCTGCGCCGCGGCCGCGACCACCCGGGGGAACTCGGCGAGCGCCCGCAGCAGCTCGCCCTCCTTCTCGTGCGCGAGCAGCGACGGGTCGAACTCCACCCCGCTGGTCGAGCCTGTCGAGACCCCGGCCGGCGCCAGGCCGAGGTCGGCGGCGTTGCGCAGGATCGCCGACAGCCGGGCGTGGGCGTACTGCACGTAGTAGACCGGGTTGTCGCTGCTCTGCTTGGTCCACAGCTCGAGGTCGATGTCGATGGTGGTGTCGGAGGTGTAGCGGGCCAGCGCGTAGCGGGCCGCGTCGACGCCGACCGCGTCGACGAGGTCCTCCAGCGCGATCACGGTGCCGGCGCGCTTGGACATCCGCACCGGCTGGCCGCCGCTGAGCAGGTTGACCATCTGGCCGATCAGCACCTCGAGGTCCGTGCCGGGGGTGTCCCCGAAGGCGGCGCACAGCGCCATCAGCCGGCCGACGTACCCGTGGTGGTCCGCGCCGAGCATGATCAGGCAGCGGTCGAAGCCGCGCTCCTTCTTGTCCAGGTAGTACGCCGCGTCACCCGAGATGTAGGCGCCCTCGCCGTCGGACTTGATGACGACCCGGTCCTTGTCGTCGCCGTACTTCTCGGTGCGGATCCACAGCGCACCGTCCTGCTCGTAGGTGTTGCCCATCTCGGTGAGCCGCTTGATCGCGCGGTCGACGGCACCGGACTCGTGCAGGTTGTTCTCGTGGAAGTAGACGTCGAAGTCGACGCCGAAGTCGTGCAGCGTCTGCTTGATCTCGTCGAACATCATGTTCACGCCGAGCGCCCGGAAGACCTCCTGCGCCTCCGGGTCGGGCAGGTCGAGCACGTCGGGCCGCTCGGCGACGACGGCCTGCGCGATCTCGACGATGTACTGGCCGCCGTAGCCGTCCTCGGGGGCGGCCTGGCCGCGGGCGCTCGCCAGCAGCGACCGGGCGAACCGGTCGATCTGCACGCCGTGGTCGTTGAAGTAGTACTCCCGCGTGACCTCCGCGCCGGAGTGCTCGAAGATCCGGCCGAGGGCGTCGCCGACCGCGGCCCACCGGGTGCCGCCGAGGTGGATCGGGCCGGTCGGGTTCGCGGAGACGAACTCCAGGTTGACCTTCTCGCCGGCGAACAGGTCGCTGCCGCCGTACGACGCCCCGGCCTGGACCACCTGCTGGGCGACGGCCCCCTGCGCACCGGCCGCGACGCGGATGTTCAGGAACCCGGGACCGGCGATCTCGGCGGACGCCACCCCGTCGGAGGCCTCCAGCCGCTCGGCGACCAGCTGCGCCAGGTCACGCGGCGGGAGGCCGGCCTTCTTGGCGAGCTGCAGCGCCACGTTGGTGGCGTAGTCGCCGTGGTCGCGGTTCTTCGGGCGCTCGACCACCACCGTCGCGGGCACGCCGTCGGGCAGCGTCACGGTGCGCCGTCGTCGACGAGGGCACCGAGGACGCGGACGAGGGTGGCGGAGAGCTGGTCGGGTGTCACCGCTCAAGGGTATCGGCGGCCCCCGCGGGCCAGCTCGGTGACCACGGCCACCAGCTCGGTCGGCTCGAACGGCTTGGAGAGGTAGGCGTCCACCGCCAGCGCCTCGCCGCGGGCCCGGTCGGCGGCCTGCGCCCGTCCGGTGACGATCACGACCGGGATCGCCGCCGTCGCCGGGTCGGCCCGCAGCCGGGCCAGCGTGTCGAAGCCACCCAGCCGCGGCATCACCACGTCGAGCGTGATCACCTGGGGCTGCCAGGCCATCGCGACCTCGATCGCCTCCAGGCCGTCGGCGGCCGATCGCACGTCGAAGCCCTCGAGCTCCAGGTTGACCGCGAGCAGGTCGCGCACCGGCTCGGAGTCGTCGACGACGAGCACCGTGAGGGGGTCGTCGGGGCGGTGCTGCGGGGTGTCGCTCACGTCGTCTCGCTCCCCCTCGGCCCGGTCCCGCCCCGCCCCGTCGGTCCCACTCGGTTCATGTACGCTTTCGGCGCACCGTGAGCCCCCGTAGCTCAGGGGATAGAGCACCGCCCTCCGGAGGCGGGAGCGTAGGTTCGAATCCTACCGGGGGCGCTCTGTCTTCTGGCCTCGCTTCGCTCGGCCGTGTCCGGCGCGCTGCGCACGTCGTGACTTCGTTCCTCGCGCGCAACCTCCCCCGCTGCGCTCCTCCGCTTGCGCGCTCGTCGCTCAGATCACGACGGCGCGCCGGACTCGGTGGCCCGTCAGCGCGCTGGTTCCCTCGCCGTCGGCTTCTGTCGTCAGCAGCCGTGGTCGAGGGTGCCGTCGGTGCGGGCGTCGTTGCCGAGGCGGCGGGCCTGGGCGACGTTCGGGTAGACGACGCTGGCGGCGCCGGCGTAGCCGGTGGGGCCCTGGACGACGCAGCCCTTCAGCTTGCGCGGGTCGACGTCGGTGACCGCCTGCGCGAGCCGGTAGAGCTGGGCGGGCGTGAGCGTGGTGTCCATGTTCTTCATGGCCGCGAGCACGCCGCGCTCCATGAAGCCGGGGGCGGCCTGGTGGGCGCGGACCTTGCGCAGGATGCTGCGCAGCAGCTCCTGCTGGTTGCCGGACCGGTCGAAGTCGCCGTTCGGCAGCGGGTGGCGCACCCGCCCGAAGATGAGCGCCTGGAACGGGTTCAGCTTGTTGCGGCCCACGTGGTAGCCCTGCGGCCGCACCGCGTCGGCGAACGAGAACTTCGAGTTCACGGTCACGCCGCCGATCGCGCGGACCATGCCGCGGAAGCCCAGGAACCCGGTGGTGAAGACGTAGTCGGGGTGCACGCCGACCAGCCGGCCGACCGAGTCGGCCATCAGCTGCGGTCCGCCGTACATCATCGAGGCGTTGATCTTGTTGCGCCCGTGGCCGGCGATCTCGACGTAGGAGTCGCGCGGGATGCCGATCATCGTGCCGGCGCCGGTCTTGAGGTTGAGCCCGACGAGCTGGATCGCGTCCGCCCGGGTGCCGGTGAGCTGCTGGCCGGGACGCGCGTCGGAGCCGAGGCAGAGGATCCACACCACGGTGTCGGGGTGGTCGACGGCGCGGGCGGTGTGGACGTCGACCAGCGAGGCGTCGCTGTGCCGCGGGGCCGACTGCGGCACCACGACGGCGGTCAGCGCGAGCACCGCCGCCAGGATGCCGACGCGGCGGACCGCGTGCCGGCCGGGCCGCAGGGTCCGCAGCCGTGTCGTCAGGGTCGTCAGGGTGGTCAGCGTCATCAGGACCCGCTCCCGGTGGCCGTCTGGGAGCGGTTCAGGTCGTAGCCGAACACCGCCCACCTGCCGTGCTTGTCACGGGTCAGCAGCATCCGACCCTTGAGGTGGACGCGGCGCGCGGGGGCGTCGCCACGGTCGACCACGAACACCAGGTTGACCGCCGCGGTCGCACCCGACACCTTCTGCTTCGGCGCGAGCACCGAGACGTACGCCGTGCGGCGCACCGCGCGCACCGAGGAGGTGCTCGACCCGAGCGGCCGGTTGGTGAGCAGCGCCTGGTCGTGCCGGGCCGCGGCGGCGGTGGTGGCCGTGAACGAGCCGAACGCGTCCCGGAAGTCGGTGCGCGGGTAGTCGCCGGCGAGGAACGCCCCCCGGGTGTACGACGCCAGCGCCCGCCGTACGCCCGCGGCGACCGCCGTCCGCTTGTGCGGCGACAGCCGGCCGGCGACGTGCGTGACCGACACCCGCAGCGGCACCGACGGCCGCGGCTTCGCGGAGGGTGACGCGTCGGCCGACCGGGACGCCGACCCGTCCTCGGACCGGCCGGTGCACGCGGTGCCGCCCGCCAGCAGCAGGAGGCCGACCAGCACGCCGGCGGTCGGGCGGGAAGCGCGGCCGTTCACGGGCTGGTCCCTTCGTCGGTGCGGATGTCTCGACCGGCTCCCCGAGCCGCGGCGGTGACGCTCGCGACACCGCTGCTCCGGTCGGCGATCCCGGCTGCGCCGAGTTGTCGTCACGGTCTAGCCTGGTAGCCGGTCCCCACCCTAAAGACACATCAGAGAAATTCATCGGAAGAGGCGATCCAGGCCGTGGCCGAGTCTTCACCAGGCGCATCCACCTCCGGGCAGGCCGGGGGGAGCAAGACCGACGACCCGCTAGCCGACTTCGGAGCCAACGAGTGGCTCGTCGACGAGATGTACGAGCGCTACCAGCGGGACGCCGCCAGCGTCGACAAGGCCTGGAGGAAGTTCTTCAAGGAGAACGCCGCCGGCAGCAACGGCTCGACCGGCAGCAACGGGGGCGCGGAGCCCGCCACCCAGCAGGCGACCAAGCAGGCCGACGCGAAGCCGGCCACGAAGCCGGCCACGAAGCCGGCCACGAAGCCGGAGCCGAAGGCCGCCTCGAAGCCCGAGGCGACGACCACGACGAAGCCGAGCTCGAAGGCCGCCTCGAAGCAGGAGCCCAAGGCGACCACGCCGACCGACAAGAGCGCGAGCGCCGACAAGCGGCCGACGCAGCCCGGCACCACGTCGCCGGTCCCGAAGGAGCCCGAGCGGGCCGCGAAGCCCGAGGCCGTCGACGAGCCGTCGCTGACCGTGCTGCGCGGCGCGCCCGCCCGCACGGTGCAGAACATGGACGTCAGCCTCACCGTGCCGACCGCCACCAGCGTCCGCTCCGTGCCGGTCAAGCTGCTCATCGACAACCGCATCGTCATCAACAACCACCTCGCCCGGGCCCGCGGCGGCAAGGTGTCGTTCACCCACGTCATCGGCTACGCCCTGGTGAAGGCGCTGGCGTCGATGCCGGAGATGAACAACGGCTTCGACGTCGTCGACGGCAAGCCGAACCTCATCACCCCGGCCCACGTCAACCTCGGCCTGGCGATCGACCTGCCGAAGCCCGACGGCACCCGGCAGCTGCTGGTGCCCTCGATCAAGGCCGCCGAGGCGATGGACTTCGCGGCGTTCTGGACCGCCTACGAGGAGCTCATCCGCAAGGCCCGCAACAACAAGCTCGCGGTCACCGACTTCCAGGGCACCACGATCAGCCTGACCAACCCGGGCACGATCGGCACCAACCACTCCGTGCCGCGGCTGATGAAGGGCCAGGGCACCATCGTCGGCGTCGGGTCGATGGACTACCCGCCGGAGTACCAGGGCGCCTCCGAGGAGACGCTGACCCGCAACGCGGTCAGCAAGGTCATGACGCTGACCTCGACGTACGACCACCGCGTCATCCAGGGCGCGCAGTCCGGCGAGTTCCTCAAGCGGATGCACGGCCTGCTGCTCGGCGAGGACGACTTCTACGACGAGATCTTCCGCGCGCTGCGGATCCCCTACGAGCCGATCCGCTGGGCCAAGGACATCTCGGCCAGCCACGACGACGAGATCAGCAAGCAGGCCCGGATCCTCGAGCTGATCCACGCCTACCGCGTCCGCGGCCACATCATGGCCGACACCGACCCGCTGGAGTACCAGCAGCGCAGCCACCCCGACCTCGAGGTCGAGACGCACGGGCTGACGCTGTGGGACCTCGACCGCGAGTTCGCCACCGGCTCGTTCGGCGGCGAGGGCCGCCGGTTCATGAAGCTGCGCAACATCCTCGGCATCCTGCGCGACTCCTACTGCCGCACCGTCGGCATCGAGTACATGCACATCCAGGACCCCGAGCAGCGCCGCTGGATCCAGCAGCGCGTCGAGCAGCCGCACGTGAAGCCGCCCCGCGAGGAGCAGCTGCGGATCCTGCTCAAGCTCAACCAGGCCGAGGCGTTCGAGACGTTCCTGCAGACCAAGTTCGTCGGCCAGAAGCGGTTCAGCCTCGAGGGCGGCGAGACGACGGTCCCGCTGATCGACGAGATCTGCGAGGCGGCCGCCGAGGACGGGCTCGACGAGGTCACCATCGGCATGGCCCACCGCGGCCGGCTCAACGTGCTCGCGAACATCGTCGGCAAGAAGTACAGCCAGATCTTCCGCGAGTTCGAGGGCAACATCGACCCGCGCACCGTGCAGGGCTCCGGCGACGTGAAGTACCACCTCGGCGCCGAGGGCGTCTTCGACGCCGGCTCCGGGCACGACGTGAAGGTCTCGGTGGCGGCGAACCCGTCCCACCTCGAGGCCGTCGACCCGGTGCTCGAGGGCATCGCGCGCGCCAAGCAGGACGTGCTCAACCGGGGCGCGGAGTTCCCGGTGCTGCCGCTGCTGGTGCACGGCGACGCCGCCTTCGCCGGCCAGGGCGTGGTCGCGGAGACGCTCAACCTCTCGCAGCTGCGCGGCTACCGCACCGGCGGCACGATCCACGTCGTCGTGAACAACCAGGTCGGCTTCACCACCTCGCCGGCGTCGTCGCGCTCGTCGCTCTACTGCACCGACGTGGCCCGGATGGTGCAGGCGCCGATCTTCCACGTGAACGGCGACGACCCCGAGGCCTGCATCCGGGTGGCCCGGCTCGCGTTCGAGTACCGCCAGGCGTTCAAGAAGGACGTCGTCATCGACCTGGTCTGCTACCGCCGCCGCGGTCACAACGAGGGCGACGACCCGTCGTACACCCAGCCGCTGATGTACGACCTCATCGAGCAGAAGCGCTCGGTCCGCAAGCTCTACACCGAGTCGCTGATCGGCCGTGGCGACATCACGGTCGAGGAGGCCGAGCAGGTGCTGCGCGACTACCAGCAGCAGCTCGAGCGGGTGTTCACCGAGGTGCGCGAGGCCAGCCAGGCCCCCAAGGAGTGGACCACGGTCCCCGACTACCCCGAGAAGCACTCGATGGAGGAGGCGACGGCGATCCCGCAGGAGTTCCTCAAGCGGATCTCCGACGCGCACGTCAACGCCCCCGACGGCTTCACCGTGCACCCGAAGGTGCTCCCGCAGCTGCAGCGGCGCGCGGCCGCGATCACCGACGGCCCGATCGACTGGGGCACCGGCGAGATCCTCGCGTTCGGCTCGCTGCTGATGGACGGCCGCCCGGTGCGGCTCTCCGGCCAGGACTCGCGGCGCGGCACGTTCGTGTCCCGCTTCGCGACGATCATCGACCGGCGCAACGCCGACGAGTGGACGCCGCTGGCCAACCTCACCGAGGACCAGGCGCAGTTCTACGTCTACGACTCGCTGCTCTCGGAGTACGCCGTGCTGGGCTTCGAGTACGGCTACTCGGTGGCCCGCCCCGACGCGCTGGTGCTGTGGGAGGCGCAGTTCGGCGACTTCGTCAACGGCGCGCAGACGGTGATCGACGAGTTCATCACCGCCAGCCACACCAAGTGGCGGCAGCAGTCCGGCGTCGTGCTGCTGCTGCCGCACGGCTACGAGGGCCAGGGCCCCGACCACTCCTCCGCGCGGATCGAGCGGTTCCTCGCGATGGGCGCCGACGACGCGTTCGTGGTCGCCCAGCCGTCGACCCCGGCCAGCTACTTCCACCTGCTGCGCAAGCACTCGCTCGGCGAGGAGCACCGGCCGCTGATCGTCTTCACGCCGAAGTCGATGCTCAAGCGCAAGGAGGCGGCCTCGCAGCCCGACGACTTCACCGAGGGCACCTTCCGCCCGGTGATCGGCGACACCGTCGTCGACAAGCGAGGCGTCCGCAAGCTGCTGCTGTGCAGCGGCCGGATCACCTGGGACCTGATGGTCGAGCGCAAGAAGCGCGAGGGTGACGAGCCGACCACGGCGATCGTCCGCGTCGAGCAGCTCTACCCGCGGCCCCTCGAGGAGCTGAAGGCCGAGCTCGCGACGTACCCGAACCTCGAGGAGGTGCGCTGGGTGCAGGACGAGCCGGCGAACATGGGCCCGTGGCCGCACTTCGCGCTGAACCTCCGGCCCGAGCTCGACGTCCCGTTCCACCGGGTGTCGCGTCCGGAGTCCTCCTCCCCCGCCGTCGGGCAGGCGTCCCGGCACGCGGAGGAGCAGAAGGCGCTCCTGGCCGCAGGCGTTCGACGACTGACCGACGGACCGCCGTGTACTTCACCGACCGGGGCTCGAGGAGCTCCAGCGACGGCGCGGCGACGAGGAGGTCACCCTCGCCTGGGTCGCCGACCGGTTCCAGGAGTTCGTCGACACCTTCCCGGAGTTCGAGGTGCCCGTCGAGCGGCTGGCCACCTGGCTCGCCCGCCTCGACGACCCCGACGACGAGTAGTCCGACTCCGACTCGGACAGGACCGGGTCACGGCTCGACCGAGTCGTGACGAGGTCACGCCGGCTGATCGGGCGGGGACGGCGGCAGCGGCGCCCGGCCCGGGAGCCGGAAGGCCAGCGCGAGCACGCCCACCGAGACGACGGCGCCGATCCCGAAGGCCCACTGCATCCCGCCGACCAGCGCGTCGAGCCGGCCGGCGCCGCCCTGCGCGAGCTCGGTGGCCCGCCACGACATCACGGTCACCACGACCGCGGTGCCGACGGCGGCGGCCACCTGCTGCAGCGTGCCGAGCAGCGAGCTGCCGTGGGAGTACAGGTGCGGCGGCAGCGCACCGAGGCCGAGCGTGAACACCGGCGTGAAGACGCGCGGCCAGGCTGACCATCAGCAGCACGTGCGCGACCAGCACCAGCCACACCGGCGAGGTCGTGGAGACGGTGGTCAGCAGCGCGAGGGCGACCACGATGCCGGCGGCGCCGGGGATCACCAGCGGCCGGCTGCCGAACCGGTCGAACCAGCGGCCGACGCTGGGGCCGAGCAGCCCCATCGCGAGACCGCCGGGCATCACGAGCAGGCCGGTCTGCAGCGCGGTCAGGCCGCGGACGTCCTGGAGGTACAGCGGCAGCAGGATCATCGAGCCCATCATCGCCATGAACGCCAGCGACATCAGCGCGAGCGAGACCGTGAAGGTGCGGTGGCTCAGCGTGCGCAGGTCGAGCAGCGGGGCGCCGGTGCGCTGCAGCACCAGCTGGCGACGGACGAAGACCGCGATCGCGGCCGCGCCCCGGCGAGCAGCAGGTACGGCGACACCACGGCCGAGCTCCCGGCACCGAGCTGGCTCAGGCCGTAGACGAAGCCGCCGAACCCGACCGCCGAGGCGACCACGCTGAACCAGTCGACGGACCCCGTCTGCTGCACGCCGTGGTTCGTCAGCCGGCGCAGGCCGACCACCGAGATCACGACGGCGACGGGGAGCACCAGCCCGAACATCCAGCGCCACGACAGCCACTGCAGCACGACGCCGGAGACCGCCGGGCCGAGCGCCGGTGCGACCGACATCGCGAGCATGACGTTGCCCATCACACGACCCCGGTCGTGCTCGGGCACCACGGTCATCATCGTGGTCATCAGCAGCGGCATCATCACGGCGGTGCCGCTGGCCTGCACCACGCGGGCGGCCAGCAGCACCGGGAAGACCGGGGCGAGCGCCGCGAGCAGCGTGCCGGCGCAGAACACCACCATCGCGGTCGCGAACGCGGTCCGGGTGGTGACCCGCTGCAGGAACCAGCCGGTCACCGGGATCACCACGGCCAGCGTGAGCATGAACGAGGTCGAGAGCCACTGCGCCGCGCGGGCGCTGACCTCGAACTCCCCCATCAGCCGCGGCATCGCGTTGACCATGATCGTCTCGTTGAGGATGACGATGAAGGTCGCCAGCACGAGCCAGCGCAGCACGCCGTAGTCGGTGCCGGAGTCGGTGACGGTCTCGCCCGCCGCGGGCCTCGGGGAACGCTCAGTGAGGGTGCTCATGCCCAGGAAGACCGGGCACGAGCCGCGAACTCATCGGTCAGCGGGTGAAGACGATCTTGCCGAAGACGTCGCCGCCGGCCATCGCCGCGAACCCGTCGCGGGCCTTCTCCAGCGGCAGCACCTGGTCGATGACCGGGCGCACGCCGCTCACGTCGAGCAGCTCGACCAGCGACGCGAGCTCGTCGCGGGTGCCCATCGTGGAGCCGATCACCCGCAGCTGCAGGAAGAACACCCGGGTCAGCTCCGCGTTGTCGGGGTTCGCGCCGCTCGTCGTGCCCGACACCACGAGGGTGCCGCCGGGCCGCAGCGACTTCACCGAGTGCGACCAGGTCGCCTTGCCGACGGTCTCCATGACGGCGTCGACCTTGCGCGGGCAGCCGGGCGCCGCTCTCGAAGACCTCGTGGGCGCCGAGCTCGAGCGCCCGCTTCCGCTTGGTCTCGTCGCGGCTGGTCGCGCAGACCCGCAGGCCGGCGGCCCGGCCGAGCGCGATCAGCGCGGTGGCGACCCCACCGCCGGCGCCCTGCACGAGCACGCTGTCGCCGGGCTTCAGGCCGCCCTGCGTGAAGAGCATGCGGTACGCCGTGAGCCAGGCGGTGGGCAGGCAGGCGGCCTCCTCGAAGGACAGCGAGGCCGGCTTCGGCACCACGTTGCGGGTCGGGACGACGACCTTGTCGGCGAACGTGCCCTGGTAGCGCTCGCTGAGCAGCGAGCGCCGCGGGTCGAGCGTCTCGTCGCCCCGCCAGGACGGGTCGCTCACCACGGCGTGCACGACGACCTCGTTGCCGTCCTCGTCGAGGCCGGCGGCGTCGCAGCCGAGGATCATCGGCAGCGCCTCCTGCTTCAGCCCGACGCCCTGCAGCGACCACAGGTCGTGGTGGTTGAGCGAGGCGGCCTTGACGTCGATCGTGGTCCAGCCGTCCTCGGCGACCGGGTCGGGACGGTCCCCCAGCTGCAGGCCGGACAGCGGGTCGTCGGAGGAGAAGGAGTCGGCGTAGACGGCGAACATGCCCCCGACCCTAGCCAAGCGGCGTGACGACCTCGACCGGCCGGGTCAGGCGCGGGCGACGCCGTCGCCGCGGGCGGCGTCGGCCACCGCGGCGGAGACCGCCGGAGCGACCCGCGGGTCGAACGGCGAGGGGACGACGTACTCCTCGGAGACGTCGTCGCCGACCAGGTCGGCCAGCGCGTTGGCGGCGGCCAGCTTCATGCCCTCGGTGATGCGCGGTGGCGCGCACGTCGAAGGCGCCGCGGAAGATGCCGGGGAAGGCCAGCACGTTGTTGATCTGGTTCGGGAAGTCCGAGCGACCGGTCGCGACCACCGCGCGCGTGCCGGTGCGCGACGTCGGGGTGCACCTCGGGGTTCGGGTTGGCCAGCCCGAAGATGATCGCCTCGTCGGCCATCAGCGCGACGACCTCCTCCGGCACGGTGCCGCCGGAGACGCCGATGTAGACGTCGGCGCCGGCCAGCACGTCGGCCAGCTGCCCGGTCCGACCGGTCAGGTCGGCGGTGTCGCGCGCCAGCGACTGCTTCACCGGGGTCAGGTCGCCGCGGCCCGAGTGGAGCACGCCCCGGCGGTCGGTGACGGCGAGGTCGCTGACCCCGGCCGCCAGCAGGATCCGGGTGACCGCGACGCCCGGCCGCGCCGGCACCGGAGATCACCACGCGGGTGCTCGTCGGGCGAGCCGGCCGGTGATGCGCAGCGCGTTCTCCAGCGCCGCCAGCGCGACGACGGCGGTGCCGTGCTGGTCGTCGTGGAAGACCGGGATGTCGAGCCGCTCCTTGAGCCGCTGCTCGATCTCGAAGCAGCGCGGCGCGGAGATGTCCTCGAGGTTGATGCCGCCGAAGCTCGGGGCCAGCCGCGCGACGGTCTCGACGATCTCGTCGGTGTCGGTGGTGTCCAGGCAGATCGGGACGGCGTCCACGCCGCCGAACTGCTTGAACAGCACCGCCTTGCCCTCCATGACGGGCATCGCGGCCTTCGGGCCGATGTCGCCGAGCCCGAGCACCGCGGTGCCGTCGGTGACGACCGCGACGGTGTGGGAGACCCAGGTGTAGTCGTCGACCAGCCGCGGGCTCCGCGGCGATCGCCTCGCACACCCGGGCCACGCCCGGCGTGTAGGCCATGGACAGGTCGTCGCGTCCGTCGAGGGCGCACGGTGGACGCGATCTCCATCTTGCCGCCGCGGTGCAGCTCGAAGACGGGGTCGCCGGCGTAGCCGTCGGGCTCCTGGGTCTGGGACATCGACGCGATGCTACCTACTGCGCAGCCGGGCCCTCCGCCACGGCCAGAGCCTGGTCCGCACGACCGCGACCACGTCCCCGTCCGGCATCGCCCCGACCAGCCAGGAGTCCACGCCCTCGGCCGGGTTGTCGCGCTCGACCCACCAGCCGTAGCCCTCGCCGACCGGCTGCCGCAGGGTCGCCCGCTTCACCGCCAGCCCCCGTCCCGGCAGGCGTACGACGACGAGGTCGCCGGGCCGCGGCACGGCGCCGTGCCGCACGACGAGCCGGTCGCCGTCGTACAGCGTCGGCTGCATGGAGCGGTTGCGGACCACGACGACGCCCCAGGTGCGCAGCCAGCCGGCGAGCGCGCCGCGCATGCCACCACCGAGCATGGGTACCGACCACTCCTCACCGACGGACGCACGGCTGCACCGCACCGTGGGCCACCGGAATTCGGTTCCCGGGACCCGGAGTAGTGTCGCAGGCGGCGTCACACACCCCAGACGAAAGGACCCGCATGTTCGCGCGACTGTTCGCTCCGACCCTCGAAGTCCAGGCTCACTGCGACCTGCCCTGCGGGGTCTACGACCCGGCCCAGGCCCGCATCGAGGCCGAGTCGATCAAGGGCATCATCGCCAAGGTCGACGACAACGACGACCCGGACTTCCGCACCCGCGCCATCCTGATCAAGGAGCAGCGGGCGGAGCTCGTGAAGCACCACCTCTGGGTGCTGTGGACCGACTACTTCAAGCCGCCGCACTTCGAGAAGTACCCGCAGCTGCACCAGCTCGTGAACGAGGCCACCAAGCTCGCCGGCGCCACCGGCGCCAAGGGCTCCCTCGACGCGAAGGTCGCCGACGACCTGCTGGCGAAGATCGACGAGATCGCCGAAATCTTCTGGGAGACCAAGAAGTCCTGAGTGTTCACCTGTCACACTGTCGGCAGTCTCGGCAGGATCGGCAGGCTCGGAACCGACACGTTGGGGTCGGGCGCTGGTGCGCCCGGCCCCACGTCACGACCACGGCTCGACAAGGGGTAGCACCGACGTGGCACAGACCCATCCGGACGTGATGCTTCGCATTCCCGCCGACAGCGCCTACCTGGCCGTCCTGCGCACCGCGACCGCGGGCCTGGCGGCACGGCTGGACTTCACGCTCGACGACATCGAGGACCTGCGGATCGCCGTCGACGAGGCGTGCGCCATGGTGCTGCCGCAGGCGCGTCCGGACTCCGACCTGACCTGCACCTTCGACCTCGACGCCGCCCGGCTGACCGTGGCGGTCAGTGCCGAGTGCGACTCGCCGCGGCCGCCGAACCGGGACGGGTTCGCCTGGACGGTGCTGGCGGCGCTGACCAACGAGGTGTCCGCCGAGGTCGACGGCAACACCCTCACGGTGACGCTGGCACGCGGAACGTCCGGCTCGGAGTAGGCGTGGCGGGGGGTACGCGCTCGGGGACGCAACGACCTCGTCGCCATGAGGGCCAGGAGCGCGGCCCTGTTCGCCAGGCTCGGGGACGTGGCCGCCACCGAGACCGAGCGCAGCCACTACCGCGACGAGCTGGTCGCGCCTGCACCTGCCGCTGGTCGAGCACTTCGCCCGCCGCTTCCTCAACCGCGGCGAGCCCTTCGACGACCTGCTGCAGGTCGGCACCATCGGCCTGATCAAGGCGATCGACCGCTTCGACACCGAGCGCGGCGTGGAGTTCTCGACGTACGCCACCCCGACGATCGTCGGCGAGATCAAGCGGCACTTCCGCGACCGGGGCTGGGCGATCCGGGTGCCGCGCCGGCTGCAGGAGCTGCGGCTGTCGATCACGTCGGCGACCGCCGAGCTCACCCAGGAGAACGGCCGCTCCCCCACCGTCTCGGAGCTGGCCCGCAAGATCGGCGTCTCCGACGAGGAGATCATCGAGGGCCTCGAGTCCTCGAACGCCTACTCCACGCTGTCCCTCGACGCGCCCGACACCGGCGACGACAGCGCGCTGTCGATGATCGACGTGATCGGCGGCGACGACGAGGCGCTCGAGCACGTGGAGAACCGCGAGACCATCAAGCCGCTGCTCGAGGCGCTCGACCCGCGGGAGAAGCACATCTTGACGCTGCGGTTCTTCCGCGGCATGACCCAGTCGCAGATCGCCGCCGAGATCGGGATCTCGCAGATGCACGTGTCCCGGCTGCTGGCCCGGACCCTGGAACGGCTGCGGGAGTCGCTCGACGACCCCTCGCTGCCCGGCGGCTGACCCGCCTCGGGACTAGTCCGGTCCGGCGCCGCTCACTCCTCGGCCGGGCCGTCCTGCTCGGCGAGCGCCCGCAGCGACGCCGGGTGGAAGATCCCGGCGAGCACCACCACCGCGAGCACGGTGAGCCCGGCCGAGACGGCGCCGGTGGACCCGCTGCGGAAGCTCCAGGCGACCCCCAGCTGGATCAGCTGGGCGAGCACGATCGGCGCCCGCGGCCAGTGCTCGAGGCGCCGCAGCTGCCAGGCGCACCAGCCGAGCCCGACGCCGTACACCGCGAAGAACAACGAGGTCGTGATGCCCATGGTGGCCTTGGTCGCGGAGAGCGAGCGCAGCTCCGCCAGGCCGAAGAGCACCAGCAGCAGCGCCTCCAGCGCCACCACGGAGACCGCCACCACCAGCGGCGCCGGGACCCGGCCGTCGCGGTGGTCGTCCGGTCCCGGCAGGGGTGGCTGGTCGGGGGTCGTCACGGGTCCAGATGCTACGCACCGGCCGCGACCCGGCCGCCGGGGCGGCGGTCGGTCGGGCGGTCGGGCAGGCGGTCTGGTCGGGCTCGGCAAAATCGCGACGCGCACCGGTCACACCCTGGGAAAGGTGTTCTGGAACCGTTACAGTCGAGCGCTGTGACCAACGTGACGACCACGGAGGGTTGATCGAGCCTCGATCTGTTGCCACGCTGGTCGTTGGTCACAGGTGCTCGTCACCTGCCCCGAGACGGCCTCCCGCCCCGGCCCCGTCGCGCCACCCTTGCGATGTGCCGGTGCTCGTGAAACCGTTCACAACAGGCCCACTGTTTCTGTACGTCCCGACCGGCACCCGCCACCGGTCGCCTCCAGCAAGAAGGAGTCAACCGCCATGGATTGGCGCCACCGCTCTGCGTGCCTCGACGAGGACCCGGAGCTGTTCTTCCCGATCGGCAACACCGGTCCGGCCATCCTCCAGATCGAGGAGGCCAAGCAGGTGTGCCGTCGCTGCGAGGTGCGCGAGCAGTGCCTCGCGTGGGCCCTCGAGGCCGGGCAGGACCACGGTGTCTGGGGCGGGATGAGCGAGGACGAGCGTCGCGCGCTGAAGCGCCGCAACGCCCGCGCCCGGGTGCGCACCGCCTGAGCCGTCAGGCCGGCTCGACCGGCACGTCCAGCGTGACGCGGGTCCCTCCCCCGGGGCGGGGCCCGACCTCCAGCTGACCGCCGAGCTCCGACTCGACGAGCGTCCGGACGATCGACAGCCCCAGGCTGGTCGACCCCTCCACGTCGAACCCGGGCGGCAGGCCGCGCCCGTCGTCGGCGACCGACACCCGCAGCCGGCCGACCAGCCGCTGCGCGTCGACGGTGATCGTCGCCGGTCCCGCCGCCGAAGCCGTGCTCCACGGCGTTCTGCAGCACCTCGGTGAGCACCATCGCCAGCGGGGTCGCCGTCTCCGCCGGCAGCGTGCCGAAGCTGCCCTCGCGCCGGGTGGTCACGGCCGCCCCGTGCGAGCCCACCTCGGCGACCATCACCCGCAGCCGGTCCGCGACGTCGTCGAAGTCGACGAGCTCGTCGAAGGCCTGGCTGAGCGTCTCGTGCACGATGGCGATCGACCCCACCCGGCGTACCGCCTCCTCGAGCGCCTCCCGGCCGGACGTCGAGTCGAGGCGCCGCGCCTGCAGCCGCAGCAGCGCGGCGACGGTCTGCAGGTTGTTCTTCACCCGGTGGTGGATCTCCCGGATGGTGGCGTCCTTCGTGACCAGCTCCCGGTCGCGCCGGCGCAGGTCGGTGACGTCGCGCAGCAGCACCAGCGCGCCGATGTGCTCTCCCTGCGGCCGCAGCGGGATCGCGCGCAGGATCAGCACCGTGTCGCTGCCGATCTCGGTGTCGCGCGGGGCCCGGCCGCCCAGCACGGCGCTCAGCGTCTCCTCGTCGGGCCGGCGCTGCGGCGGCACGAGCCGACGCGTGGTCTCGGCCAGGTCCAGCCCGGTGAGGTCGGTGGACAGCCCGAGCCGGCGGTAGACCGACAGCGCGTTGGGGCTGGCGTAGGTGACCCGTCCCGCCGCGTCGATCCGCAGGAAGCCGTCGCCCACCCGCGGGGAGTCGGCGTGGTCGGAGCGCTGCCCCGGGAACGGGAAGCTGCCGGTCGCGATCATCTGCGTGAGGTCGGTCGCGGTCTGCAGGTAGGCCAGCTCCAGCCGGCTCGGCGTGCGCACCCCGAGCAGGTTGGTGTTGCGCGCGATGACGCCGAGGATGCGGTCGCCCCGGCGGACCGGGATCGCCTCCACCCGCACCGGGATGTCGTCGCGCCACTCCGGGTCGCCCTCCCGCGCCACCCGCTGCTGCTCGTGGGCGGCGTCGATCAGCGGGCGGCGCCCCTTCGGCACGTAGGCGCCGACCAGGTCGTCGACGTACGCCGTCGGGCCGGTGGTCGGGCGCATCTGCGCCACCGCCCAGTACCCCTGCTCCTCGCGGTCGGGCAGCCACAGCACCAGGTCGGCGAACGAGAGGTCGGCGATCACCTGCCAGTCCGCGAGCAGCATCTGCAGCCACAGCACGTCGTCGGCGTCGAGATCGGTGTGGGCCCGCACGAGCTCGGTCAGCGACGGCACCCCAGAAGCATAGGAGGGCGGCTCGGGCGGCCTGTCAGGATGACGGCATGGAGCCGGGGTTCTGGGAGGGCGTGGCCGCCCAGGGTCACCCCGTCCCCCACGACCGGTCCCTGGTCGAGCTCACCACCGAGCTGACCGTGATGCTCGGCGACACCGACCCGCACGTCCGCGACGGGCTCGCCTACCCCACGCTGGCGACCTGGGTCGGCGAGGGCGTGTACGACGACCTGCTCGAGGGTCTCGGCGACGGCATGGCCAGCGGTCTCACGGTCGGGCTCGGCGAGGACGGCACCGACACGGTGTTCCGCCGCAGCTTCTCCGCCCTGGTGCTGGCCGAGTGCGTCGCCCGCACCACCGAGCGCGGCCTGCTCCCCGACGAGGTGGTGCTGCGCTGGGGCGACCGGCTGGCCGGCTGGCTGGTGCGCGAGCGCGACCTGCGCGGCTACGTGCCGGGAAAGGGCTGGGCGCACGCCGTGGCGCACGGCGCCGACGCGCTGGGCGTGCTCGCCGGGTCGCCGGCCCTCGGTCCGCTGGAGCTGACGGTGCTGCTCGACGTGGTCGCCGACCGGCTGCTGGCCGCCACCGGCACCCGCCTGGTGCACGGCGAGGACGACCGGCTGGCGGCGGCCACGACGCAGGTGCTGCGCCGCGACCTGGTGGGGATCGAGGTCCTCGAGCCGTGGGTGGCACGGCTGGCGGCGCAGGCCGGGCCGAGCGGAGAGCCCCCGTCGGTGGTGGGCGCCACCGCGCAGGCGTTCCTGCGCGCGCTGCACCTGGAGGTGCTGCTGGGCACTCCTGCACCGGCCTGCCGCGCGGACCTGCTGCTCGTGCTCGTCGACGCGCTGCGCGCCAGCAACCCGCACTTCCTGACCTGACCGGTCCCGCGCTGCGCCCTTGGCGAAATGTCCCACAGTGACTAGCCTCACCCCCGCGGTCGTCCGCTACTCGGAGGTGGGACAGATGAGTGATCCAGGCACAGGCACGCCCCGACGGACCGGGCCGACCTGGCTGGTGGTCCGGGTGCTGCTGGTGGTGGGGATCGTCGTCCCGCTGCTCGTGCCGTTCTACGCGAAGGAGACGCCGGAGCTGTTCGGCTTCCCGTTCTTCTACTGGTTCCAGTTCCTGATGATCCCGATCGTCTCGGCGCTGACCTACACGGCGTTCCGGCTCTCGCTGCGGGCCACCGAGAAGGACCGTCGGGTGTTCGGGCTGCCGGCGGACCGCCGTCCGCAGGACCGCGGGAAGGACGACTGATGGGTGACGTGAACGGCGTCGAGCTCGCCATCTTCCTGTTCTTCTTCCTGCTGGTCACCGTGCTGGGCTTCCTGGCCTCCCGGTGGCGCCGCGCCGAGACGCTCGACAGCCTCGACGAGTGGGGCCTGGGCGGCCGAGGCTTCGGCACCTTCATCTCGTGGTTCCTGATCGGCGGCGACATCTACACCGCGTACACGTTCATCGCGGTGCCCGCGACGCTGTACGCCGGGTCGGTCGTCGGCTTCTTCGCGGTGCCCTACACGATCGTGCTCTACCCGATCATCTTCATCTTCCTGCCGCGGTTCTGGTCGGTCTCGCACCGGCACGGCTACGTCACGCCGGCCGACTTCGTCCGCGGCCGCTTCGAGTCGAAGACGCTGGCGCTCGCCGTCGCGGTCACCGGGCTGCTCGCGACGATGCCCTACATCGCGCTGCAGCTGGTCGGCATCCAGGTGGTGCTCGAGATCATGGGCATCGGCGGCGGGGACGACTCGACGTTCCTGGCCAAGGACCTGCCGCTGTTCATCGCGTTCGCGGTGCTGGCCGCCTACACCTACGCCTCCGGGCTGCGCGCTCCCGCGCTGATCGCGTTCGTCAAGGACTCGCTGATCTACGTCGTGATCATCGTCGCGGTGATCTACCTGCCCACCCGGCTCGGCGGCTGGGACGGCATCTTCTCGGCCGCGCAGAAGTCGTTCGACGTCTTCAACAAGGACAACGCCGACGCCATCGCGTCGGGCGCGGCGGCCGCCAAGGGCACCATCCCGCCGAACCCGGTGCACTGGGCCTACGCGTCGCTGGCGCTGGGCTCCGCGCTCGCACTGTTCATGTACCCGCACTCGCTGACCGGTGTGCTGGCGTCGAAGAACCGCTCGGTGATCCGTCGCAACGCGTCGCTGCTGCCGGCGTACTCCTTCCTGCTGGGGCTGCTCGCGCTGCTCGGCTTCGCGGCCATCGCGGCCGGCATCAAGGTCGACAACCCGCAGCAGTCGGTGCCGGCGCTGTTCGAGGCGGAGTTCTCGCCGTGGTTCGCGGGGATCGCGTTCGCGGCGATCGCGATCGGCGCGCTGGTGCCGGCGGCGATCATGTCGATCGCGGCGGCGAACCTGTGGACCCGCAACGTCTACAAGACGTTCATCAACCCGGCCGCCACGCCGAAGCAGGAGGCCACCCAGAGCAAGCTGGTCTCGCTCGTGGTGAAGTTCGGCGCGCTGGCGTTCGTGCTCGGGCTGGACGCGCAGGACGCCATCAACTTCCAGCTGCTCGGCGGCGTCTGGATCCTGCAGACCCTGCCGGCGCTGGTGATCTCGCTGTACACCCGGTGGCTGCACCGCTGGGCGCTGCTGGCGGGCTGGGCGGTCGGCATGGTCTACGGCACGATCACGGCGTACAACGTGCCGGCGGTGGGCAAGCCGGGCAGCCACTTCGGCGGGCCGCTCGCGCTGGTGCCGTTCACCGACACCAAGGGGTACATCGCGCTGACCGCGTTCGCCCTCAACCTGATCGTGGCGGTGCTGCTGACGTTCGTGCTCCGCGGCCTGAACGTCGGCAACGGCGTGGACGCGACGAGCCCGTCGGACTACCACGCCGACAAGGGCGACCCGGGTGTCGAGGACGTGCTGGAGGGTGAGCCGGGGACGGCGCCTACCTCCGGGTAACCTCGCGGCATGAGCGACGTCACAGCTGCCGGGACCGAGACCTCGACCGACGGCCACGGGGGCGAGCACGCGGTGGCGGTCGCCGCCGCGCACGGCGTCGACACGCTGTTCACGCTCTCGGGCGCCCACGTCTTCCCGATGTACGACGCCGCGGTGCACGCCGACCCGCCGGTGCGGATCCTCGACGTGCGCCACGAGCAGACCGCGGTGTTCGCCGCCGAGGCCGTCGGCAAGCTGACCCGCGTCCCCGGCCTCGCGGTGCTCACCGCCGGGCCCGGCGTCACCAACGGCGTCAGCCCGATCACGCAGGCGCAGTTCAGCGGCTCGCCGCTGGTCGTGGTCGGGGGCCGCGCTCCGGCGAACCGGTGGGGCATGGGCAGCCTGCAGGAGCTCGACCACCCGCCGCTGCTCGCCTCGGTGACCAAGTCGTCGCGGACCGTGCACCAGGTCTCCGAGATCGCCGCCGCGACCGACGAGGCGTTCACGCTGGCCGGCTCGTCCCACCGGGGGCCGACGTTCCTCGACGTGCCCATGGACCAGTTCTTCGACAAGTCCCCCGCCGAGCACCCGGTGGTGCGCGAGCGGGTGCGGCTGGCGCCGGACGACGACGCGCTCGCCACCGTGGGCCGGCTGCTGGCCGAGGCGAGCCGGCCGGTGCTGGTGCTCGGCACCGACGTCTGGGCCGACGGCGCGGAGGAGGCCGCACTGCGGTTCGTCGCGGACACCGGCGTCCCGGTCATCACCAACGGCATGGGCCGGGGCGTGGTCCCCGGCGGCCACCCGCAGCTGGTCACCAAGGCGCGCAGCCTGGCGTTCAACGGCGCCGACCTCGTCGTGGTCGTCGGCACGCCGCTGGACTTCCGGCTCGGCTACGGCGTCTTCGGCGGCAAGGACGGCGCCACCCCGGCGCGGGTCGTGCACCTGGCCGACTCCCCCGGGCAGGTCTCGCGGCACGCCACCCTCGCGGCGTCCGCGGCCGGCGACCTGACCCTGGTGCTCGACGGGGTGCAGGCGGCGCTCGAGAAGCAGTCCCGGCGGCCCGACTGGTCGACCTGGCTCGGGGAGCTGCAGGACGCGGTGCGGGCGGGCGTGGCGCGCGACGGCGAGCTGCTGCGCTCGGAGGCCGACCCGATCCACCCCGCCCGGATCTACGGCGAGCTGGTCCCCCGGCTGGCCGACGACGCCGTGGTGATCGGCGACGGCGGCGACTTCGTGTCCTTCGCCGGCAAGTTCGTCGAGCCCAAGCGGCCCGGCGGCTGGCTGGACCCCGGGCCCTACGGCTGTCTCGGCGCCGGCCTCGGCTCCGCGATCGCCGCCCGGCTGTGCCGGCCGTCCGCGCAGGTGGTGCTGCTGCTCGGCGACGGCGCTGCCGGCATGTCGCTGATGGACGTCGACACCCTGGTGCGCCACGACCTGCCGGTGGTCATGGTCTGCGGCAACAACTCCGCCTGGGGGCTGGAGAAGCAGCCGATGCAGATGCTCTACGGCTACGACGTGGCCGCCGACCTCGCCCCGCAGACCCGCTACGACGAGGTCGTGAAGGCGCTGGGCGGCGGCGGCGAGACCGTCACCGACCCCCGCGAGATCGGTCCCGCCCTCGACCGCGCGTTCGCGGCCGGGACGCCGTACCTCGTCAACGTGATCACCGACGTGGACGCGGCCTACCCGCGCGCCACCTTCGGCGTGTGAGCGCCGCATGACGATCACGGTCCGGCCGGCGCACACGGCCGAGCTCGCCGAGGTGGGCGAGCTGACGGTCGCGGCGTACGAGGAGCTGCTGGTCCCCGAGGACTTCTACGTCGCCCACCTGCGCGACGCGGTGACCCGCGCCCGGGAGGCCGAGCTCTACGTCGCCGAGCTCGAGGGCCGGCTCGCCGGGACGGTGACCTTCTGCCCGCAGGGCTCGCCGTGGAGCGAGCTGGCGCAGCCCGGCGAGGGCGAGTTCCGGATGCTCGGCGTGCACCCGGCGGCGCGACGGCGCGGCGTGGCCGAGTCGCTGGTCTCGGTGTGCCTGGAGCGCTCCCGCGAGCTCGGGTACGACGCCGTGGTGCTGTGCAGCCTGCCGGTGCAGCAGCCGGCGCACCGGATCTACGAGCGGTTCGGGTTCCGGCGGATCCCCGACCGGGACTGGTCGCCCGCCGAGGGCGTCGACCTGCTGGCGTTCCGGCTCGACCTCACAGCCGGCTGAGGAACCGCTCCCGGTCGACGACGACCCGGGTGACCTCGCCGCGGGCGACCAGCCTCTCGTCGCCGGTGTGCAGGCCGACGACCTCGAAGCGGACCAGCCGACCGTCGACGTACACGGCGGTGGCGGTGACCGCGACCTCGGCGCCGACCGGGCTGGCCGCCAGGTGCTCGAGCTGCACGCGGGTGCCGACGCTGGTGCGCCCGGGGTCGACCACCCGGTCCACCACCGCGCAGGTGGCGGCCTCGCACCAGGCGAGCAGCCGCGGCGTCCCCAGCACCGGCAGCGAGCCCGACCCGACCGCGGCGGCGGTGTCCGCCTCACCGACGGTGAAGTGCAGCGTCGCCCGGGCCCCGACCTCGATGTCCATGCGGCCCATCCTGCCGTCCGGATTGGTCAGCCGACGCGCCGGATGCGAGAATGGCAGCGGCCCTGGCCGTCACGGTCGGGGCCGACGACTGTCCCAGGTACGAGGAGGACCCCATGGGTAAGACCGGCCGCAAGCGCCGCGCCCGCAAGAAGAAGGGCGCCAACCACGGGAAGCGCCCCAACGCCTGAGCGAGGCGCTCTCACGAACGACGACACTCCCCATGGTGCTTCACCATGGGGAGTGCGTGCGTCTCGGGCCCTGCGCCAGCCGGCTCAGTCGCGCCGGGACTCGGTGACCTCGGTGATCTCGGTGATCTCGACCTGCACCTGACGGATCCGCAGCAGCACCTTGTCGCGCAGCGCCGCGGGCGCCTGCTCCGCGCAGGACCGCGCGACCAGCGTCTTGACGGTGCGCTCCAGGTCGTACTTCTGCAGGCACGGCCCGCACTCGTCGAGGTGGTGCTGGATCTCGGAGAAGTCGGCGTACGGGAGCTCGTTGTCGATGAAGAAGAAGACCCGCTCGAGCACCTCCGAGCAGTCCTTGTCGTGGGGGTTGCCGCAGCCGGTTCCTGAGCTCGTCGAAGGGCTCATGACGCGTCCCCCTTCGCGGCCGCGGCCGGGACGTTGCGGTCCCGGGCGTAGTCCTGCAGCATCTCGCGCAGCTGGCGCCGACCCCGGTGCAGCCGCGACATCACGGTCCCGATCGGCGTGTCCATGATCTCGGCGATCTCCTTGTAGGGGAAACCCTCGACGTCCGCGAGGTACACCGCGAGCCGGAAGTCCTCCGGCAGCCGCTGCAGCGCGTCCTTGACGTCGCTGTCGGGCAGGTGCTCGAGCGCCTCGGCCTCGGCCGACTTCAGCCCCGTCGACGTGTGCGACTCCGCCCGGGCCAGCTGCCAGTCCTCGACGTCCTCGGCCATCGACTGCTGCGGCTCGCGCTGCTTCTTGCGGTAGGTGTTGATGAAGGTGTTGGTCAGGATGCGGTACAGCCAGGCCTTGAGGTTCGTGCCGGGCTTGAACTGGTGGAAGGCCGCGAACGCCTTCGCGAAGGTCTCCTGGACCAGGTCCTCGGCGTCCGCCGGGTTGCGGGTCATCCGCATCGCCGCGGAGTAGAGCTGGTCGAGGTACTGCATCGCGTCGGCCTCGAACCGCAGGGTCCGCTCGGCCTCGCTCTCGGTCTCCAGGTCCACCTCGTCGGGGTCGACGGGCTCGAGGGAGGAGGGTGCGGGGTTGTCTGTCATCAGCTCCCAGCCTACCGGCAGGGTGGGGTACGACGACCCGCGAGCCGTGCCGCGGACCTCCGTCCCCGCACTGCCCGGTCGCACTGCACACACCACTCCGCTCATGCCCGCTCCTTCACCTGGCGTCGTTCGTCCATCAGGGCGGGAACGCGCCGGCGGCCGGTTCGATTCCCGGGCTCAACCCTCGGGGGCACCGACGACGTCGCGGACCACGAACTCCAGGACCGCCTCCACGACGATGGCCATCGCCTCCTCGGCGGAGACCGGCCCCCGCTTGGGCACCCGGAAGCAGTGGTCGCCGCCGGGCACCACGGTCAGCTCGCGGTCGACGCGGGAACTCCTCGGGGGTCCCGAACGGGTCCCTCTCCCCCTGCACGACGAGCGTCGGCACGGTGACCGCCTCGAGCTCCGCCAGCCGCGACTTGCTCCGGCCGCCCCGGCGGGTGCAGCGGGAACGCGAGCGCGACGTACCCGGAGGCGCCGAGCTGGCGAGCCGTCCGTGCAGCGGAGCGCGCGCCGGCGCTGCGGCCGCCGACGATCAGCGGGGTGCGCACCCGCAGCCGGTCCGCGGCCGCGACGAAGCACTCGTCGAGCACCTCCGGGCGCGGCGCGACCTTCTTGCCGGCCACCCGCCAGGGCTGCTCCACCCGGACGACGCTGACGCCGTTGCGGGGCAGCGCCGCGGCCAGCGCGGCCAGGTCGGGCGCGTCGACGCCGCCGCCGGCGCCGTGGCCGAGCAGCAGCGTGGCGATCGGGTGCCGCGACCGGTCGCGCACCAGGCGGGCGTCGCCGTGCGGCGTCGGGACCAGCCGGACCTCGCTCACGAGACCGGCTCGGCGGGAAGCGGCTCGACCAGCTCGGGCCCGTTGTTGCGGACGCTGTTGACCTGGGTGCTGACCGGGAACGCCTCGAGCCGGCCGGGGGCGGCGGGCACCAGCAGCCCCTTGAGGTCCTCGATCGGAGCCGCCGGTCGGGTCGAGCCAGGCGCGACCAGCGCTCGCGCGGCACCATCAGCGGCATCCGGTCGTGGATGTGGCCGACGGAGTCCTCGGCGGAGGTGGTGATGACCGTGCAGGTCCACAGGAACCGCTGCGGGTCGTCCTCGTCGCGGGTGGGGTCCTTCCAGATCTCGTAGAGCCCGGCCATCGCGAGCACGCCGCCGTCGGCGGGCCGGATGAAGAACGGCTGCTTGACCGGCTTGCCCCTTCGCGTTCCGCTGCTCGGTCGGGTACCACTCGAAGTAGCCGTCGGCCGGCAGCAGGCAGCGCCGCGAGGCGAACGGCCGCCGGTACGCCGGCTTCTCGTGGACCGTCTCCATGCGGGCGTTGATCATCTTGTTGCCGATGCCCGGGTCCTTGGCCCAGAACGGCACCAGCCCCCACCGCAGGGTGCGCAGCTGCCGCTCGGCCGGGCCCTGCTTGTCGCCGGGCTCCTCCGCGTCGGTGGGTCGCTGCACGACGGCGTACACCTGCTTGGTGGGGGCGACGTTGAAGTCGGGCGCGAGCGGCTCCTTGACCTCGACCTTGTCGATCTCGAACTCCTCGACGAGGTCCTCCGGCTTCCGGCTCGACGCGTAGCGGCCACACATGGCGCCCAGCCTAGGTGGCGCGGAGCGAGCTCAGCGGGCGAGGTCGTCCAGCAGCCGGGTGGCGGAGTCGCCGGAGACCGGGAGGCCCTCGATCCAGACCCGGACGTCGGTGGTGCCGAGGTCGAGGTCGGACAGGAAGTCCCGCAGCAGCGCCACGGACATGCCGAGGTCGGTGGTGCGGGGGACCACGGCGACGGCCCGGTCGAGGCCGAGCCGGCCCAGGGTCTGGCCGCCGGAGTAGACCGCGCGCAGCGCCTCGGCGACCTGCACCAGCCGCATCGCGCGCGTGAAGTGGTGCCCGGGCACGCTCGTGGGGCCGCGGAAGCGCAGCTCCACGATCACCAGGGCGTGGCTGCGGGGGACGCCGACGTCGGTCAGGTCGGCCTCGCGGTAGATCTCGTCGAGCCGGGTGCGCACGTGGGCCAGGCTGGCCAGCCCGGTCAGCGGGTCCTCGCAGGACAGGTCGTGGAGGTACTGCAAGGTGGCCTCGCTCCAGGCCACCGACAGCGCCTCCGTCGCCTCGAACGCGGGCGGCGAGCCGAGGACCAGGTGGTAGGTCGCGCGCAGCCCGGACAGTGCCTCTCCCAGGGCGGCACCGTCACGGGCCACGTCGCGACCCACCACCGTGCAGGCGCCGATGACGTCGGCTGCCGACACCGCGTCCAGCCACAGCGCCTCCGCGACCGCCTCGAAGCGCATCGGCAGTGCGAGCCGGATGTCCTCGGGGAGGTCGGTGCCGGGTGCGGGCACGACGCGGAGACGGGGTGCGGCGGAACGTGAGCGTGGGGAACAGCGGCACGTCGTTCCCCTCCCCTCACGGTGCCGTCGCGGCGCCCCCTGTGGCGGCGTCGGCGACGGCCTTGCCCCCATGAGACGGCGGGCGGCCGGGGGCATGACGCAGGTCGGGAGAACTTTTTCGCCGAACGCCGGGCAAATCCGACCGATCGGACAATTTCCGGCGATGACCAGCGGATTCCGGCGCGAACGTCTAGTTTGTCTGAGTAAAGAAGTTGTCTCGGTTCCGGCGCGCCCTGCGGACCGGGACATGTCCTACGGGTGGCCATGACCGATCTGCTGAGCGATGTCGACGCTCCGAGCGACGCCGAGCTGATCTCGCGCGTGCGCGGCGGGGACGTCGCGGCGTACGGCGACCTGTTCAGCCGCCACAAGGACGCCGCCAACCGGCTGGCCCGCCAGCTGGTGCGCGGGCCCGGACTCCGACGACCTGGTCGCCGAGGCGTTCGCGAAGGTGCTGACCGTGCTGCAGGGCGGCGGCGGGCCGGACGTGGCGTTCCGCGCCTACCTGCTGACCGCCGTGCGCCGGCTGCACGTCGACCGGGTCCGCGTCGGCCAGCGGCTGCAGACCACCGACGACATGACGCCCTTCGACCCGGGCGTGCCGTTCCAGGACACCGCGGTGGCGGGCTTCGAGAGCGGCGCCGCGGCGAAGGCGTTCGCGTCGCTGCCGGAGCGCTGGCAGCTGGTGCTGTGGCACCTCGAGGTCGAGGGCCAGAAGCCCGCCGACATCGCGCCGCTGCTCGGCATGAGCGCGAACTCCGTCTCGGCGCTGGCCTACCGCGCCCGGGAGGGGCTCCGCCAGGCGTTCCTGACCATGCACCTCTCCGACATCTCCGAGACCGACTGCCGGTGGGTCAACGAGCACCTCGGCGCGTTCGTGCGCAAGGGGCTCTCGAAGCGCGACGCCGGCAAGGTGCAGGGCCACCTCGACGAGTGCCGCCGCTGCACGGCGATGTACCTCGAGCTCACCGACGTGAACTCCAACCTCGCCGGGATCATCGCGCCGCTGCTGCTCGGCGCCGCCGCCACCGGCTACCTCGCCTCGGCCGGCGCCGGCCTCGGTGCCGGCGGGCTGCTCGGCCTGCTCTCCCGCGCCAAGGACTTCGCCGCCGCCAACACCGGCGCCGTGGCCGCCGGCGCGGTCGCCACCGGGGTCGCGGTCGCCGCCATCGCGACCGTGGTGGTCACCCAGCTCGGCGGGCCCGAGAACCAGGACGTCACCGCCGACCCGGGCGCCGGGCTCACCTCGTCCGCGCCGTCCGTCCCGGGGAGCGGCGGCCCGTCGTCCTCGCGGTCGTCCGCCTCCTCGGCCTCGCCCGAGCAGCTCGGCCCCCACCGCGACGGTCAGCGGCAGCCCGTCCACGACGGCCAGCGGGAGCCCCAGCGAGTCGGCCGCCGCCTCGGCCACCGGGTCGCCCACCGAGTCGCCCGGCCTGGCGCTGCTGCCCACCGACCTGCCCGCCGACGGCGCCACCGACGGGGTCACGGACGGCGTCACCGACGGGCCGACCGGCGGGGTCACCGACACCCCGACGGGCGGCACCACCGACACCCCCACCGACACGCCGACCACCGAGCCGCCCGCCCCCGGCCAGCCCGCCGTCAACGCGCTCAGCGTCAACGACGACGGCACCGTCGACGTCGGGGTCACGAACGTGTCGACCGGCGACGTCGTGGACGTCGCGATGGCCGCCGACGAGACCACCTTCAGCACATCGCTGCCCGGCGAGTGCGACGGTGGCGGCCTCCAGGTCAGCTGCCGGCCGTTCAGCCAGGGCGCCGGCCGGTTCGCCGGCGAGGCGCCCGGCGACTACTCCGTGACGCTGCCGCTGGAGTTCCCCGGATCCATGGTCGACGACGACCTGACCCTCACCGTCAGCGTGAACGGCGCCCAGGTCGGCGAGCAGGCGCAGCGCTCGTTCCACCCCGCCGCACGCCGTCGTACGACTTCGCGCTCGGCAGCCTGGAGGAGACCGGGCACACGCCTCGCCGGCGACGTCGACCGGTACGACGTCAGCACCACGGCCCAGCTCCCCCACCGGGTGCACGGGCTGCGCTACCACCTCGGCGCCGCGGCCAGCTTCCGCGACGTCGACGGGGACGGCTGCACCGTCGGCGACGACGGCGCCACGCTGACCTGTCCCGACGTCGCGGACGGCGACGCCGTCGTGCTGCCGCTCGCCGCGGACTCCCTCACCGCGACGGCGACCCCGCAGCTGCGGGTCGAGCCGGTCGTCACCTTCGACGACCCCGACCCGGGCAACGACAGCGCCCCGGTCACGCTCGCGCCGGGAGCCGACCTCTCGCTGCCCGACCTCGCCGTCTTCTCCGCCAACCCGGACCGCAACGGCCTGGTGACGCTGCACGGCACGCTGGCCGGTGCCCGCGCCGGGATGGCCGGCGTGAGCTACGAGCTGGTCGGCTCCGCCACCTTCCCGGACGGCCGCAACCCCGGCTGCACGACGAGCAGCGCCGAGACCGTGCTGTCCTGCCCGGACGCCGGCGACGGGCCCGTCGACCTCGTGGTCCGGCCCGTGGACCGCCACGCCGCCACCGACGTCAGCATCGGCGCCTACCCGCGCCCGCCGTTCGTCTCGGTCGGCTCGGGCCACACCACCTCGCTGACCCTGCCGGGCCGCCCGACGCACGACTTCTCGCTCACCGGGCTCACCGTCACCGGGCACACCGTCGCGGGCGAGACCGACACCTACCAGGTGGCCGGCACCGTCGGCGATCTCCCCTCCGACGTCGACGGCCTCGACCTCGCGGTGACCGGTGCCGGCATCGCGGCGCAGCAGGCCGACCCGCGTTGCCACCCGGCGACCGTCGACGGCGCCGAGGTCGTGCACTGCTCCGGGCTGCGGACCCATCCGGACTTCTCGCTCACGCTGACCTCGTCGCAGGCCGTCAGTCACGCCGTGACCGTGACGGTGCTGCCCGCCGACCCCTACGACGACCCGGAGCCGGACCCCACCCCCGACGCCGACACGGTGACCGTCTCCCCCGGCACCAACCTGACGCTCACCACCCCGGCCGGCGCGCTCAGCCGCGGCGACGGTGGCAGCTACGCCGTCCCGGTGACCCTCGGCGGCGTCCGCGGCGACCTGCCGGCCGTGGTCCTCACGCTGGCCGGCGGCGCCACCTACGCCGAGAACCAGCCCGACTGCACCCGGGTCTCCGACACCGGCTGCGCTGCGCGGACCCGGTGGACGGCGACCTCACGCTCCGCGTGGTCGCCGACGACCCCGCGCACGCCACCGACCTCACCGTCACCGCGACCCCGGGCGGCGACTTCGAGCAGCTCGGCGCCGGCAACGTCGCACGACCGTCGCTGCGGGCGACCTACGACTTCTCGATCGGCGAGCTGACGCGCACCGCGCAGACCGTCAGCGGCGGCACCGACAGCTACACCCTGCGCACCACGGTCGGCGACCGGCCCTCCGGCGTCGACCCGCTCACCCTCGCGGTCACCGGCGCACGCTTCGCGCCGGGCCAGCCCGACTGCACCTACGTCGACGCCACCCACGTCCGCTGCGGCAGCGGTCCCGTCGACCTCGTCGTCACGTCGACGACCACCGCCTCGCACGGCATCGGGCGTCTCGCTGGGCACCCCCGCCGGGTACGACGACCCCGACCGCCGGCAACGACACCCGCAGCATCACCGTCAAGCCGGGTGTCGACCTGTCGCTGGCCGACCTCGACCCGGACAACGAGTCGCCGGCCAACGACGACGCCCGCCACCTGGTGTCGACCCGGCTCGCCGGCACCCGCGCCGGGCTCGGCAGCGTCACCTACACGCTCACCGGCGACGCCACCTTCGTCGGCGCCGAACGTCGCCGGGCTGCACCGCCGACGGCACGACGCTGGTCTGCACCGACCCCGCCGACGGACCGGTCACCTTCACCGTCCAGGCCGGGACGTGCACGTCGCCACCGACATCCGCATCGCGGTGGCCGCGCCGAACGGCTTCCTCGAGCTCGACGGCAGCGACAACTCCGACGGGGTCCGGCTGCTGCCGCGTCCGACGTACGACTTCTCGATGGGGGCGCTGCGCGCCGGCGCCCACACCGTCTCCGGCGCCACCGACCACTACACGCTGACCAGCCAGGTCGGCGCCGTGCCGGCCGGCGTCAGCGGGCTCACCTTCGCGGTCACCGGCGGCACCTTCGCCGCCGGCCAGGGCGCCGGCTGCAGCCGGATGGACGCCACCCACGTGAGCTGCGGCGACCTCGGCTCCGCCCGCGACGTGCGAGCTCCGGGTCGACTCCACCTCCGACGCCGCCCACGACGTCGGGCTGTCGCTGCAGGTGCCGCGCGGGTACGACGACCCCGACGCGTCGAACGACAGCCGCAGCATCGCCGTCACCCCCGGGCATCGACCTGGCGCTCAGCGGCCTGACGCCGGCGAACCCGGTGCCGGCGGGCAACGGCACCTACGTCGTGACCACCACGCTCACCGGGGTGCGCAGCGGCCCGGTCCGGTTCACCGTCGACGGCGCCGAGGTCACCGCGTCGAGCTGCTCGGTCACCTCCGACACCCTCGTCACGTGCGCCGCGCCCACCGAGGGCCAGCAGGTCTCCTTCACGCTCCGGTCGGACAAGGCCACCGCCGCCACCGCGGTGACGGTCCGCGCCGCCGGCGCCGACCGCTACACCGAGCTCGCGCCGTCCGACAACGCCGCCACCACGACGCTGGCGCCCGACGTCACGATCGGCAGCCTGACGGTGCGTCGGCGACGGCAACCGGGTCGCCTCGGTCCGCGTCCAGGTGAACGGCTCGCCCCGCGGGATGTCGTCGATGCGGCTGCGCCTCGGCGGCACCGACGCGGGCCTGGGCACCACCCAGGTCCACTTCACCGACGGAGCCGAGGGAGCCGACGGCGAGGGCATCGTCACCTGCTACACCAGCGACGCCAACGGCCAGAAGGCCACCAACGGGCTCTACGCCACCTGCAGCGGCATGCAGAACGACACCAACGGCTCGTTCTAGGTCGACGTCCGGCTCAGCCACCAGCACGGCCGGACCAGCAACGTCACCCTCGACGTCGTCCCGCTCGGGGTCGACGAGGGCACCCACGGCGGCAACAACTCGAGCTCCCTGACCCTGCACTGACCCGGCACCGACCCTGCACTCACCGGCACCGCCCGGCGTGCGACCCCGAGAATGGGGTATGAAGGGCTGCATGACACTGATCCGACTCGTCGCGCGTCCGATGCTCGCCTCCACGTTCGTCTACGGCGGGGTCCAGGCGCTCCGGAACGCGCCCGCGCTGGCCGAGGCGGCCAAGCCCGTCAACGACGAGATCCGCGACCTCGCCGACAAGGTCGCGCCGAAGGTCAACGTCCCCGCCGACGACAAGACGCTGGTGCGGATCAACGCCGCCGTCCACATCGTCGCCGGCCTGGGACTCGCGACCGGCCGCGCGCCGCGGCTCTCGGCCCTCGCGCTGGCCGCCACCGTGGTCCCGACGACGCTGGCCGGGCACGCCTTCTGGGAGGAGAAGGACAAGGCACGCCGCACCCAGCAGATGACGCACTTCTTCAAGAACGTGTCGATGCTCGGCGGCCTGCGTGATCGCCGCCGTCGACACCGAGGGCCGGCCCGGTGTCGCGTGGCGGGCCAAGAAGGCAGCCAGCACCGCCCAGCGCGAGGCCAAGCACCTGCGGCGCGAGGCCAAGGCGCAGGCGAGGCTGGCCGCCAAGAGCGTGACGTCCTGACGCCCGGGCGCGGGCGATACCCTCGGGCGCGATGAACGACACCGCACACGTGGGGCGTGACCTCTGGCCCGCCCCGCACCCGGACCGGCCGGTCGACGCCGTCGTCCGGCTGCCCGGCTCCAAGTCGCTGACCAACCGGGCGCTGGTGCTCGCCGCCCTCTCCGACGGCCCCAGCGTGGTGCGGCACGCGCTGCGCTCCCGCGACACCGTGCTGATGGCCGACGCGCTCACCGAGCTCGGGCGCGGGCGTCGACACCACCGGCGACGACTGGAAGGTCACCCCGGGGCGGCTGCCGGGGCGGCGCCACCGTCGACTGCGGGCTCGCCGGCACGGTGATGCGGTTCGTGCCGCCGGTCGCGGCGCTGGCCGACGGCCCGGTGGTCTTCGACGGCGACCCGCACGCCCGGCTCCGCCCGATGCACGAGGTGCTGCAGGGGCTGCGCGGCCTCGGCGTCGACGTCGAGGACGAGGACCGCGGGGCGCTGCCGTTCACCGTCCTCGGCACCGGCGCCGGCCCGCGGCGGTGCCGTCACCATCGACGCGTCGGCGTCGAGCCAGTTCATCTCGGCGCTGCTGCTCGCCGGCGCCCGGTACGACGAGGGCGTCGACGTCCGGCACGACGGCAAGCCGGTGCCCTCGCTGCCGCACATCGACATGACCGTCGAGCAGCTGCGGCTGCACGGCGTGGACGGTCGACGACTCCGACGCCGAACCGCTGGCGGGTGCTGCCGTCTGACATCCGCGCGGTCGACGTACCCGTCGAGCCGGACCTGTCCAACGCCGCCCCGTTCGTCGCGGCCGCGCTGGTGACCGGCGGCCGGGTCACGGTCCCGGGCTGGCCCGCGCGCACGACGCAGGCCGGCGACGCGCTGCGCGAGATCGTCACCCTGATGGGCGGCACCGCGGAGCTCGACCGACGAGGGCCTCACCGTGACCGGCACCGGGCACGCTGCGCGGCCTCGACTACGACCTGCACGACGTCGGCGAGCTCACCCCCGCGGTGGCCGCGCTGTGCCTGGTCGCCGACTCCCCCTCGCACCTGCGGGGCGTCGGCGCACATCCGCGGCCACGAGACCGACCGGATCGCCGCGCTGGCCACCGAGTTCAACTCGATGGGCGGGCACGTCACCGAGACCGACGACGGCCTGACGATCCGGCCCTCGGCGCTCAACGGCGGCCCGTTCCGCACCTACGCCGACCACCGGATGGCGCACGCCGGCGTGATCCTCGGGCTGGCCGTCCCCGGCGTGCAGGTCGAGGACGTCGCCACCACCGTCGAAGACCTTCCCGGACTTCGCCGGCGTCTGGTCGAGCCTGTTCGAGCTGAAGCCCTGATGCCGCGCTACGACGAGTACGACGTCGAGTCCTACGACCGCCCGCGACGGCACACCCGGCCCCGGACCAAGGACCGGCCGACCTACGACGACGCGGTCGAGGGCCGGGTCGTCACCGTCGACCGCGGCCGCTACACCACGCTCGTCGACGACCACCTGGTCAGCGCGATGAAGTCGCGCCCGCTGGGCCGCAAGGGCGTCGTGGTGGGCGACGAGGTGCGGCTGGTCGGCGACGTCAGCGGCGCCGACGGCTCGCTGGCCCGGATCGTCGAGGTGGACGAGCGCCGGTCGGTGCTGCGCCGCACCGCCGACGACGACGACCCCGTCGAGCGGGTGATCGTGGCGAACGCCGACCAGCTCGTCGTGGTGGCCGCGCTCGCCGACCCCGAGCCCCGGCCGCGGCTGATCGACCGCGCCCTGGTCGCGGCGTACGACGCCGGGCTCGACCCGCTGCTGTGCCTGACCAAGGCCGACCTCGCGGACCCCGAGACGCTGCTGTCGATCTACCGGCCGCTCGACGTGCCGTACGTGGTGACGCAGCGCGGCGGCGACCTCAGCCGATGCTCCGCGACCGGCTGCACGGGAAGGTCAGCGTGCTCATCGGGCACAGCGGGGTCGGCAAGTCCACGCTCGTCAACGCGCTGGTGCCCGGCAGCGACCGGGCCATCGGGCACGTCAACGCGGTCACCGGCCGCGGCCGGCACACCTCGACGTCGGCGCTGATGCTGCGGTCTGCCCGGACGGCGGCTGGATCGTCGACACCCCCGGCATCCGGTCGTTCGGGCTGGCCCACGTGCAGCCCGGCCAGCTGATCGGCGCCTTCCCCGACCTCGAGGAGCTCACCGACAGCTGCCCGCGCGGGTGCACGCCACGGCGAGGGCGAGCCGGAGTGCGGGCTCGACGAGGCGGTCGCCGACGGCCGGACGGAGGCGGCGCGCGTGGAGTCGTTCCGGCGGCTGCTCGCCAGCCGCGAGGCCGCCCCCGACTGAGCCGGGGTCGGCTACTGGCCCCAGACCGCGCGGGCGCCGGAGTCGCCGGTGAGCACCACCTGCACCAGCACCACCGCGGCGACGACCACGAGCAGCACGGCCAGCACCTTGTCGGCGTACGCGACCCGGCGCACCACCGCGCCCCGGCCGCTCGCCAGCCCCGAGGGCCCGGGCAGCACCAGGGCGGCGACCACCACCACGACGGCCAGCACGATGGTGAGGTCGGCCAGCAGCTCGCCGCGCTCGGCGTGCTCGTGCACCAGCCGCCCGAGGTTGCGCTCCTCCTCCAGCGACTCCCCCGAGGTGGTCGCCAGGAACGCGAACCCGACGCACGCCACCGAGGCGACCGCGGTCGGCCAGCGGACCAGCCATCGCCAGCGCGGCAGCACCGCGAGACCGACCGCCAGCAGCGCGGTCAGCGGGATGAGCACCACGGCGGCGTGCACGACCAACGGGTGCAGGGGCAGTCCGGCGATCTCCATGTCCCGCACGCTAGAGGGTGCCTCCCACAGGTTGAAGCCTCAACGCTCGATTCTTGGGATGCTCTCAGACTCGGCCCGGCCTGCCGACTCAGCGCCCCGCGGGGCCTAACCTGAGGATCATGCCCACGACCTTCACCGACGACCTGCGGCTCGCGCACGTCCTCGCGGACGACGCCGACTCGCTGACCACCGATCGGTTCAAGGCGCTGGACCTGCACGTGGTCAACAAGCCCGACCTCACGCCGGTGTCCGACGCCGACAAGTCGGTCGAGGAGGGCATCCGTCGCACGCTGTCGCGGGCCCGGCCGCGCGACGCGGTGCTCGGCGAGGAGATGGGCGCGACCGGTCACAGCCAGCGGCGCTGGGTGGTCGACCCGATCGACGGCACCAAGAACTTCATCCGCGGCGTGCCCGTCTGGGCCACGCTGATCTCGCTGATGGTCGACGACGAGGTGGTCGTCGGGGTGGTCAGCGCCCCGCAGCTGCAGCGCCGCTGGTGGGCCTCCCAGAACGGCGGCGCCTGGACCGGCAAGTCGCTGCTGCGGGCCTCGGAGTGCCACGTCTCCGACGTGTCCCGGCTCGACGACGCGTCGCTGTCCTACGCGTCGTTCTCCGGCTGGGACGAGCACGACCGGCTCGACGCGTTCATGGCGCTGTCGCGGCGCTGCTGGCGCACCCGGGCCTACGGCGACTTCTGGTCCTACATGCTCGTCGCCGAGGGCGCCGTCGACCTCGCCGCCGAGCCGGAGCTCGAGCTCTACGACATGGCCGCGCTCGACGTCATCGTCCGCGAGGCAGGTGGCACGTTCACCTCGCTCGACGGCACCCCCGGGCCGCTCGGCGGCAACGCGCTGGCCAGCAACGGCCGGCTCCACGACCAGGCGCTGGCCTACCTCGGGTCGCTGCCCGACGACGAGGACGACCCCGACGTCGCCCGGCGCGGACCCGGGTCGGTGCACGACCTCAGCTCACGTCGGCGGCCGCCGGAGCCCTCCGCCGACCACGACTGACCCGGGCGGCGAGCGCCAGCAGGTACGGCGCCGCCAGCAGCCCCGCGAGGTCGAACCAGCCGTAGCCCCCTGCCGCGCCCGACGGCGGGTTGCCGATCGACACCCAGCCCGTCGGGTCGTGGGTGCCCCACTGCCCAGGTGCCCAGGTGCGTGCCGACGAGCTCGAGCCAGCTCACCGCGACGAACGCCCCGAGGTAGACCGGTTGCGACGGCCCGAGCAGCACGAACAGCACCAGGCACGCCGCACCAGAAGGCGCCGAGCACGTCGGGCCGGTCCGCCAGCAGCACGCCGTACGACGCCCAGCCGACGGCCACCGCGAGCACCAGGCCGACCGCCGCCCGCCGGTGCCGCTCGACGACCGCAGCGTGGCCGAGCGCGAACGCGCTGAGGTAGACCAGGCCGTGCCCCGGCGGCACGAAGGCGGGGACGTTGTCGAACCGGTAGGTGTAGACCTCGAGCGTCGGGCTGAAGACGTACTCCACCACCGTCGCGAACGCCACCACCACCACCGTCTGCGCCCGCACCACCGGGTCCGACCCGCCACAGCGCCAGCGCCAGCACGAGCCAGGTGAGCAGCCCCAGGCCGCGCTGCTGCCAGAGCCCACCGCCGCCTCCCGCGCGGTCGAGCCACAGCACGACCGTGAGCCAGCCCATCATCAGCAGGCCGGCCCCGGCAGGCAGCGGAGGTCTCATCAGGGTCATCCTCGCAGCCCCGTCCGGGCTGGCCCGGGCGTGCCTGGCCAGGCGGTTCCCGATGTGCCACCCTGTGCCAACGATCACACGACCCTGGAGGTGGCGCGATGCGGATCAGCGAGGTTCTCAGCGGCAAGTCGGGCGACGTGGTGACCGTCCTCCCCGACGCCACGGTGCGGGAGCTGGTGGGGCTGCTCGCCGAGCACAACATCGGCGCCACCGTGGTCAGCGCCGACGGCAGCAGCGTCGACGGGATCGTGTCCGAGCGCGACGTCGTGCGCCGGCTGCACGACGACGACGCGGTGCTCGACGCGCCGGTCTCCTCGATCATGTCCAGCGACGTGGCCACCTGCACCGGCCACGACACGGTCAACGAGCTGATGGCGCTGATGACCGAGCGGCGGTTCCGGCACGTGCCGGTCGTCGAGGACGGCAGGCTCAGCGGCATCGTCAGCATCGGCGACGTGGTGAAGAGCCGGATGAGCGAGCTGGAGTTCGAGCGCGACCAGCTCGACTCCTACGTCCAGGGCGCCCAGACCTGAGGTGTGACCCTTCGCCTTCGCGCCCGACACCTCTCAGCGCCACACCCACCTCTGACCGGGACCTCTCACCAAACACCTGGGCGGCTGGTGTTCGGGACTAGTTGAGCGGTTGCCCGGTACGCAGGGACTCGACAACGTCGTGGATGGCTCGGGTAACGGCGGCGGCGTGGCCTGGGTCGTCCACGAAGGCAGCGTGGGTTGCGCCTGGTTCGAGGCGATGGAGGCTGTTGCGGGACAGCGTCACGGACTTGTTCTGGTCAGCCATCCATCCCTTGGAATTTTCGCGGGTAGCGGTCAGGACGATCAGTGGCTTCGCAGCCAGGCTGTGCAGAGTGCCGGCCTCGGCTTCGGAGCGGTTCGCGACGCCGAACTCGTCGAGGAAGCCACCCATCTCCTTCCCCGTGGCGGAGGTAGCACGCGCATCGTCGCGGTATCTGGGCGGCAGGGTCGTGAAGTCGGTGTTGGCGAGGAACCAGCCGAGCCCCAGCCGAGAGGTCGTCGCGATCAACGACGTCGCGTGCTTCAGGACGCTGTAGGAACCGGGCGCCGGACGCGAGTAGGGGGTCTGGTGCGCGGCGGTGGAGTCGACCAGCACGAGACCGGCAACCTCGTCGGGGTACTTCGCGGCATAGGTCCTGACGTACAGCCCGCCGAACGAGTGGCCCGCGAGCACGTACGGCCCGGGAACGTGGGCGCGGTTCAGCAGCGTGTGGAGGTCGGTGGCAATCTGCGCACCATCCGGTGGGCTGGCAGCGAAATCGCTCCACCCACGACCGGCCCGGTCGTAGACACACACCCGGCTGTCGCGAGCCACCGCAGGCGCGATCAGCCCCATCGACGCAGCGGAGCCGCCGCCGCCAGGCTCCAGTATCACGGTCGGGCCGCGCGAGCCGTGGCACTCCAGGTGGAGCCGGTACGGCCCCACGTCGATCAGTTGCCCACGCATGGCGACCGCCGGGGCGGTGGACTGACTGAGCCGGGCGTACCCGCCGCCGAGCGCGAAGAGCAACAAGAGGACCAACACGGGGTTGAGCAGCCACACCCGGGCGCGGCTGCGCATCTCGCGCTTGGCCCGGATCCATACCCAGACGACCAAGACCACGAGGGCGGGCGGCCAGACCCAACTCATCGCGTTCACCACGCTGTCGGGGGCCACGAGCACCAGCGCACCAGCGACCGCCATGAACGTTGCGGGCACGACAGCCCAGCGTTGGGGTTGATCGGTGAACCGGGTGGAGAGCAACGCCAGGAGCGCCCACCCGAGCGCCCACCCGAACAGCACCATGGCGGTGGCGAAGTTCACGTCCACCGTGGCGACCGGCAGGAAGGGGAGGATCAACGCTGCGAGGAACCCGACGGTCAACGATCCAGCGACGACGACGCCGCCGTGGCTCCGGCGCGAGTCAGGAACCGGGGGTTGGGTCTGGTCGTCGCTCGTTGGCGCAGGGTCGCTTCGCAAGGTCATGACACCCACCTCCGCTTGCTCGTACGCGCACTCTTTGAGCATGCTCTCGACGACGAGGCAGCGACATGACCCGACCGGGGGCGCCCAGTGGTGCCATGTGGAACGTGGTGCATTCCGGCTGTCCGGACGATTGGGGGCAGGCGCGGCCAAAGGCAGCGCAGTCAACCCCGACGCGGGTGGTACCGCCGTCTCTCACGTGCTGCGATGTGGCGGTGACGACAGCCCGGTGACGGACCGAGCGGGCCGACCCCATCTCCGGACGTCCCCGGTGGAAGGGCTCCGCTCCGCCGAGGTTCTTCCCAGATCAAGTGGTCGACTTCTCTGCCTGTTGTTCAAGAAGTCTGGGCAGGGCGTTGCTCACGGTGGACAGCATGAGCGCAGACCTGGCATCCAGATTGCTCAACCCTCGTGAGCAGTCACTCGACCGGCCGCGGCAGCGTGGTCGCTCGTGACTAGGGTGGCGGGCGATCCCACCCGTCTGCGAGAGGAACCGCCGTGAGCCACGAGAAGCCCGAGATCGACCCGCCCGACGGCCCGCCGCCGAGCGACCTCGAGGTGACCGAGCTCGTCGAGGGCGACGGCGCCGAGGCGGCTGCCGGGCAGACCGTCCGCGTGCACTACGTCGGGGTCTCCCACTCCTCCGGCGAGGAGTTCGACGCGTCGTACAACCGGGGCGAGCCGCTGTCGTTCCGCCTCGGGGTCGGCCAGGTCATCTCCGGCTGGGACCAGGGCGTGCAGGGCATGAAGGTCGGTGGCCGCCGTCGGCTGGTCATCCCGCCGCACCTCGCGTACGGCGACCGCGGCGCCGGCGGCGTGATCGCGCCCGGCGAGACGCTGATCTTCGTGGTGGACCTGGTCGACGTGCGCTAGGCGACGCGGACCGAGGCGTCGCCGAGGGTGACCACGTCGCCCTTCACGAGCTGACGGCCGCGGCGGGTCTCGGTGTCGCCGTTGACGGCGACCAGCCCCTGGATCATCAGCGGCTTCGCCTCGGCGCCGTTGTCGATCAGGTCGGCCAGCTTGAGGAACTGGCCGAGCCGGATCGTGTCGTCGCGGATCGGGACGTCGCGGGTGCTCACGCCGCCATCCTCCCGCATCCCCCATCGGGGCGAGACGGTCTCATCCCCCGTGGGCGTTGTCGGCCCCCGACCGGGCGGATTCACTGGTGAGGCCTGGGACCACCTGCCTGTCGCTCGCCGGGGATCGACGCCATGCGCACACACCGCCTCACCACTGCCGCACTCGCCCTCACCGCGCTCACCGCGGTCACGCTGACGGTCGGCCAGGACCCGCCGGCCCAGGCGGCCGTCGCGCCGTACTCCTTCGCCGTCATCGGCGACGTGCCCTACGGCGACACCGCCCAGGCGCACTTCCCGGCCTTCATCACCGGGATCAACGCCGACCCGGACGTCCGGATGGTCACCCACCTCGGCGACATCAAGAGCGGGTCGACCACCTGCGACAACGCGCGCTACGCGGTGATCCGCACCGACTTCGGGCTGTTCGCCGACCCGCTCGTCTACACGCCCGGCGACAACGAGTGGACCGACTGCCACCGCGTCGACAACGGGAAGTACCAGCCGCTCGAGCGGCTCGCCCGGATCCGGTCGGTGTTCTTCACCACCCCCGGTCGGACGCTCGGCGCGGCGCCGGTCAGCGTGACCTCGCAGGCCTCGACCGGCTTCCCGGAGAACGTGCGCTACGTGCGCGCCGAGATGTCCTTCGCGACGCTGCACGTGGTCGGCAGCAACAACGACCTGAAGAAGTGGTCCGGCCTCGGCTTCACCGCCCCGACGTCCGCGCAGCTCGCGGAGCAGACCGAGCCGGATGAACGCCACGATCGCCAACCTGCGGCGGCGCCTTCGCCACCGCGAGGTCGCAGGGCCTGCGCGGCGTCGTGCTGCAGCAGCAGGCCGACATGTTCGACAACACGGTCACCAGCCCCAGCTGGTCGAACTACTCCGCGTTCAAGCCGCTCGTGCAGGCGATCATCGACGAGTCGCGCTCCTTCGGGAAGCCGGTGTACCTGTTCAACGGCGACAGCCACCGCTACCGCGACGACCACCCGCTGGCGTCCGGGTCGAAGTGGCTGGGCTTCTACGGCGTCACCGGTACGGCGGCCAACGTGCGGCGGATCACCGTGGACGGCTCGGACAAGGGCGAGACCGACTGGCTCAAGGTCACCGTGAACTCGACCGGGACGATCGCGCTGCACCGGATCCCGGGCGTCTGACTCTCAGAGCAGCACGCTGACGGCGTGGATCACCAGGCCGACCAGACCGCCCACGATCGTGCCGTTGATGCGGATGAACTGCAGGTCGCGGCCGACGTGCAGCTCGATGCGGCGGGCCGCCTCGTTGCCGTCCCAGCGGTTCACGGTGTGAGTGATCACGGCGGTCAGCTCGTCGCCGTAGCGGTTGACCGCGAACACCACGAGGTCCGAGGCGTAGCGGTCGAGCCGCTCGCGCAGCGCCGCGTCCTGCTCGAGCCGCTTCCCGAACCGGGTCAGCTCCTCGCAGCGCCCGCACCCGCACCGGGCCCTCGGGGTCGTCGAGGGAGGCCATCAGCGCGCGACGGAAGGCGTTCCACAGCGAGGTGGCGGTGACGACCAGCTGCGGGTGGGAGAGCACCCGGTCCTTGAGCCGCTCCATCCGCTCCTGCGTCTCGGGGTCGTGGAGCAGGTCCTGGGCCAGCTGCGTCAGCGCCCCGTCCAGTGCGGTGCGGGCGTGGTGGTAGGGGTCGTCACGGATGTCCTCGAGCCACGCGAGCGCCTCGACGTGGAGCCGGTGGGTGACGCGGTGGTTGAGCGACGGCGGCGCCCACCAGGGCGCCCGCTCCGAGACGATCTCGACGAAGGTCTCCTCGTTCTGGGTCAGCCACCGGTGCGCCTCGTCGAGCGTCAGGTCCACCAGTCCGTGGTGGGCGCCGTCGCGCACCACCTCCTCGAGCAGGCTGCCGGCGACGGGGCTGATCGGCTCGGCGCGGAACCGCGGCAGCAGCGCCTCCTCCACCAGCACGACCATGTCCTCGTCGCGGATCCGCTGCAGCGCGAGGGTCAGCACGGTGGCGCCCTCGTCGCACACCCGCCGGGCGTTGCCCTCCGAGGTCAGCCAGCCGCCCACCCGCAGGCTCAGCTGCGCGGCGTCGATCCGCTCCCGGATGATCGACTCCTGGAGGAAGTTCTCGCCGACGAACTCCTCGAGGCTGCGGCCGAGCATCTCCTTGCGCCGCGGGATCAGCGCGGTGTGCGGGATCGGCAGGCCCATCGGGTGCTTGAAGATCGCGGTCACCGCGAACCAGTCGGCGATGGCGCCGACCATCGAGGCCTCGGCGCCGGCGTTCACGAAGCCGAGGAACCCGTCCTGGCCGAGCGTGACGACGTACACCACGGCGGCGAACAGCAGCAGCGAGACCGCCAGCGTCCGCATCCGGCGGAGGCCACGGCGACGCTCCTCGTCGAGCTCGGGGTTGGCCGTGACGATCTGGGCGGGTGCGCTCATCGCGTCGAACCTACCCGGCCGACGGCACCGGCTCCCGGCGGCGTGCGGCAGGGACGGCGAACGCCGACGGGATCAGGATCACCGAGACCACCAGCAGCGCGTCGAGCACGCCGAAGTGGGCGCCGAGGAAGCCCAGCAGCGGCGGGCCGGCGAGGAACGCGGTGTAGCCGATCGTCGACACCACGCTGACCCGCGCGGCGGCCTTGGCCGGCTCGTCGGCCGCGGCGCTCATGCCCACCGGGAAGCCCAGCGAGGCGCCGACGCCCCACAGCACGATGCCGACGGTGACCAGGAACGGCAGCTGGCCGAGCACCACCAGGAGGACGCCGACCGCGGCCACGGCCATGCTGCCCCAGAGCACCGGGAGCCGGCCGAAGGTGTCGAGCAGCACCGTCCCCGCGACCCGGCCGGCGGTCATCGCGGCCACGAACAGCGCGAAGGCCGCGGCGCCGAGCCAGACGGGCGCGCCGTAGCCGTCCACCATCGCGACGCCGAGCCAGTCGTTCGCGACGCCCTCGGTGAGCGCCATCGCGAGCACCATCAGGCCGATCACGAGGGTCCGCGGCTCGGTCCAGGCGCGGAGCGTGCTGCCGCGCGGCTTGTCCGCGTCGGCCGAGGCGACCGGCAGGAACCGCTGCACCGAGAGGATCCCGAGACCGGCGACCAGCACCCCGACGATCCCGACGTGCCAGCCGATGCCGACGCCGAGCAGGGTGACCAGCGAGCCGATCGCCGCACCGGCGACCGTGCCCAGGCTGAACGAGGCGTGGAAGCGCGGCATGATCGAGCGGTCCAGCAGACGCTCCACCTCGGCGCCCTCGACGTTCATCGAGACGTCCCAGGTGCCGGTGCCGAACCCGACCAGGAACAGGCCGACCGCGGTGAGCGGGACGGACCCGGCGACGCCGGTGCCGTAGGCAGCCAGCAGCAGCCCGACGCCCTCGACGACCACGGCCGCCATCACCATGCGACGGGCCCCGAACCGCTGCAGCGAGGCGCCGGTGGAGGGCAGCGCGATCACCGACCCGACCGACACCGCCAGCAGCAGCAGGCCGAGCTGCGCGGGCCCGAGGTCGAGCGCGCGGCGGGCCGCCGGGATGCGGGAGGCCCAGGTCGCGAACGCGAACCCGTTGAGGAAGAAGGTGGCCAGCACCGCGTTGCGCGCGAACCGCACCTCGGGGCGGGCTGTACCGGTAGAGACTGCCACGGCGGGAGCCTACGCCCTCGCGCCGACGTGCCGGAAATCGCCGGGACGTCCCCTCGTGACAAGATGCCGCCCATGAGTACGACGGTCATCACGTTCGGCACCTTCGACGTCTTCCACGTCGGGCACCTGCGCGTCATCCAGCGCGCCGCGGCGCTCGGCGACCGGCTGGTCGTCGGTGTCTCCGCCGACGCGCTCAACGAGCGCAAGAAGGGCCGGTCGCCGGTCTTCAGCCAGGCGGAGCGGCTCGAGATCGTGGCCGCCCTCAAGCCGGTCGACGCGGTGTTCGTCGAGGAGAGCCTCGAGCTCAAGCGCGAGTACATCCTCGAGCACCAGGCCGACGTCCTGGTGATGGGCGACGACTGGGCCGGCAAGTTCGACGAGTTCGAGGACATCTGCAAGGTCCACTACCTGGCTCGCACGCCCGCCATCTCCACCACGGCGCTGATCGAGAAGATCTCCTCGGGCGCCGAGTAGCGCCACGGCGGCGCTCACCCGCCCCGGCCCCAGTTCGCCACCACCGCGGCAGCCGGCGGGATCACGGCCGCGACGACGCTCATGACGACGGCAGCGGGCACCGACCACAGCCGGACCACGTTCCAGGCCAGCACGATCAGCAGCAGGCAGGTCCCCATCATCACGAAGTAGGCGCGCTTGCGGCCCCGCGACGGCTCCCCCAGCGGCGGCTCGTCGCGTGACGGCCCGTGGCGTGGGTCACGAGGGTCCTCGGGCATGCCGCCACGCTACGACGCCCTCGTGCTGCCGGTGGTCGTGAGGTCTTCGAAGGTGTCGAGGACGACGCTCACGCGTCAACCTTTCCGGCCCGCCGGGCCGTGTCGTCCGGCAGTTCGGGCGAGGCGCGATGCACGCTGGACGTCCGACCACCATGAGCGAAGGGCAGACGGGGCATGGCGACGAACTCAGGACTGAAGGTCGACCACGACGAGCTGCGACAGGCGATCCAGCCGCAGCTCGCCGAGATGGCAGCGATGCTGACCAGCGCGTTGCAGGACGTGGCTCGCGAGGTCCGCGACGAGATGGGAGGTCGCCCGGCGGACGAGATCTGCGCGGAGCTCCGACGTCGCATCGAGACGGCGATCCCCGGTGTCGAGCTGGACGAGGCCAAGCTCCGGGTGGTGGCTGACGAGATCAGCGCCGGGCGGCTGGTCGGCTGACCCTGGCGCCCGACCGGGCGGTCGATAGTCTCGGGGGCATGTCCACCGGCCAGTCCGGGCCGCCCCCGGTCCGCAAGCACCTGATGACGCCGGGACAGCCACGCCCGCAGCAGCGCTACTCCACCAGCCTCGGCTCGGTGCAGAAATGGGTGATGTCCACCCTGGTGACCATCACGATCCTGCACCTGTCGGCCGGTGTCGTGGTGGCGGCGTACTTCGCCGACCGGCAGTCCGCGCAGATCGGGCTGCTCGTGATCTCGGCGGCCTTCGGCCTGGTCGCGTTCGAGGCGGCGCTGCTGATCCACAAGCACCGGCCGGTCTCCTGGTGGCTGCTGCCCGGTCTGCTGCCGGCGCTCGCCGGCGCCTACCTGATCTTCCGGGCCTGATCTCCTGGGCCTGATCAGACCGGGTGCAGCAGGCCGTCGGTGCCGCGGGAGACCAGCCCGTCGGCGACGGTGAACGCCAGGGCCCGGTCGAAGCGGTCCTTCTCCCAGTAGCTCGCGCCGACCCGGGTCGCGAGGTCCTCGACCGACGCCGGCCCGGTCGCCTCGAGGGCCCGGACGATCTGGCCCATCTCGTGGAAGACCTGCCGGTCACCGGAATCGTCAGCCGGCGGTCTCCGTGGCGGTCTCCGTGGGTGTCTCGACGGCGGTGGCGTCCGTGGGGTCGAGGAACACGTGCCGCACCTGCGGGTACGCCTCGCGGATCCGGTGCTCCACGGTGTCCGCGATCTGCTCGAGGTCTCCCCCGCTGGCGGAGTCGTCGACGTCCACCCGGGCCGCGACCAGCACGTCGTCGGGACCGAGCTGCATGGTGAGCAGCTCGACGACGACGTCGACGCCCGCGGTCTCGTTGATGACGCGGGTGAGCCCGTCGCGGTCCTCCTCGGGGAGCGCCTCCCCGATCAGGTCGTGCTTGCTCGACGAGCCCAGCGAGATCGCCACGCCGACCAGCAGCACGCCGATCAGGATCGAGGCGATGCCGTCCCAGGCGGAGTTGCCGGTCAGCGCGTGCAGCGTGATGCCGCTGGCGGCCACCAGGATGCCGAGCAGGGCGGCGGTGTCCTCGAAGGCGACGGTCTTCACCGTCGGGTCGGGGGTCCGGAACACGTGCTGCAGCACGCCGATGCGCTGCCGGCCGGCCTCGCGGCGCAGCTGCACGACGGCCTTGACCCACGAGGTGCCCTCGAAGAGGAACGACACGCCCAGCACGACGTACGCCACGGTCAGCGCCTCGATCGGCTCGGGGTGCATCAGCGAGTGGATGCCCTCGTAGACCGAGAAGCCGGCACCGAGCACGAAGATGCCGACGGCCGCGAGCAGCGACCAGAAGTAGCGCTCCATGCCGTACCCGAACGGGTGCTGCACGTCGGCGGGCTTCGCGCTGCGCTTGAGCGCGGTGAGCAGGAAGATCTGGTTCACGGTGTCCGCGACCGAGTGGGCACCCTCGGCGAGCATCGACGACGAGCCGGTCAGCGCGCCCGCCACGATCTTGGCGACCGCGATCGCCAGGTTCGCGCCGCCTGCCACCAGCACGGTGCCCAGCGACTCGTCCTTCTCCTTCTCAGCCATGGACGCAGTGTGCCCCACGGTCCCAGCCGGGGCCGGGGCGGCTGCGGCCGTGCGACAGAATGTCGGGGTGAAGCCGTTCCTGCTGCTCGGCACCCGGGACGAGGACGCGGCCGCCGACAACGAGTACGACGCCTTCCTGGCGTTCACCGGGCTCGAGGAGTCGAAGCTGCACCGGGTGCGGATGGAGCGGCGACCGCTCGGAGCCATCGACCTCGACGACTGGTCGGGGGTCTTCCTCGGCGGCGGCCCGTTCAACGCCAGCGACGCCGACGCCACCAAGTCGGCGGTGCAGCAGCGCGTGGAGCGTGAGCTCGCGGCGCTGCTCGACGTCGTCGTCGCGCGCGACTTCCCGTTCCTCGGCGCCTGCTACGGCATCGGCGTGATCGGCACCCACCAGGGCGGCACCGTCGACCGCGAGCACGCGGAGCCGATCGGGCGGGTCACCGTGACGCTCACCCCGGAGGGTCGCGCCGACCCGCTCCTGGTCGACCTGCCCGAGCGGTTCGAGGCGTTCGTCGGCCACAAGGAGGCGGTCGGTGAGCTGCCGCGGCACGCCGTGCGGCTCGCGTCCTCCCCGGCGTGCCCGGTGCAGGCGTTCCGGGTCGGCCGGCACGTCTACGCCACGCAGTTCCACCCCGAGCTCGACATCCACGGCCTCTGCACCCGCATCGACGTGTACCGGCACGCGGGCTACTTCGAGCCCGACCAGGCCGAGTCGGTGAAGGAGATGGCCCGGGCGGGGCGGGTCGTCGAGCCCCCGAAGATCCTGCAGCGGTTCGTGCAGCGCTACGCCCGCGCCTGAGCCCGACCTGACCAGACCAGGCACCGCCGACAAACCTCGGCAAATCGACCAACCGAGGACGGCGGCCCCGTGACGTGCCATAACGGGAGGGCGGGGTGGGACCGGTGAGTCGGTAGGGGGTGCGCTGTGCTGGACCGGACGACGCACGACGAGACGGCGCAGCAGCCGGTGACCGACCCGCCGACCGAGGAGGAGCGCGAGCGCCAGGAGCACCGCGAGCAGCTGGACCGCCGGATCCGCTACACCGGCGTCCGGCGGGCGCTCGACCGGGCGATGGTCTGCGCGCTGCTGCTGCTGCCGCTGTTCGCACCGATCTACGTCGACCGGGCCGACACCCTGGTGGTGGCGGCGCTGGCGGCGGTCGCCGTACCCAGCCTGGTGGGGTGCCTGCTGCGGATCCGCACGGTCTACCGGCTGCCGTCGTCGGGGCTGCGGCGCCCGTGGCTGGTGCCCGTCACCGCGGCGCTGCTGGTGGTCGCGCTGGTCTGCTGGCCGCTGCTGCTGGACGCGGTGTGGCGCGACGTGCTCGCGCGTCGCGGGTGGGTCGACACGCTGTCGCTGGTGCTGGCGGTCGTGATGGTCGCGGCGGGGAGCGCGGTCTCGCTGGCGCAGTCGGACCGCCGCTCGCTGGAGCCGCTCAAGCAGCCGTCGGGGTTCAAGCGCGCCATGCTGCCGACCGCCCACGAGGACGACGCCGGCTTCCGCGGCACCGCGATCGCGTGCTCCGGCGGCGGCATCCGGGCGGCGGCGTTCAGCCTCGGCGGGCTGCAGCGGCTGCGGCTGCGCGGCGGCGACGGCGCGTCGCTCTACGACGGCGCCTACCGGGTGTACGGCGTCAGCGGCGGCGGCTACATCGCCACCGCCCTGCACGTCGCGCGCAAGCACAGCGACGGCGACCCCGACGACCTGTTCGGCCCCGGCTCCCCGGAGGAGGACTGGCTGCGGCGCCGCTCGAAGTTCCTGCTGCCCTCCGGGGCGCTCAGCTCGGGCGTGCTCTCGCTGCTCTACGGCATCGCGGTGAACCTGACGATGGTCGGGATCGCGCTCGTCCTCGCCGCCCGGTACGTCGGCTGGGTGCACGTCCGGCTGCAGAGCTTCTGCGAGCCTCCCGCGCTCCGCTCGAGCGCGACCTGCCTCGGCAACGGCGAGCCGGCGACCTGGCAGCTCCCCGGTGGTCCCGTGGATGGCGTGGGGCGTGCTGGCGCTGGCGCTGGCCTGGTTCGCGCTGACCAAGACGGCGTCGAAGTACGCACCGGCCAGCCGGCTGCGCGGCACCCGGCTCACCCGCGCGCTGCTCGCCGCAGGCGCGGTCGTCGCGGTGATCCTCGGGCTCGCGCCGTGGTTCGTGGTGCACCTGAACAACGCGGCGCTGGACAACCAGCCGACCGAGGTGATCGCCAAGGGACTGGCCGCGGCACGACTGGCCACCCCCAACGGCTGCCGGGCCCGGGCGGAGCAGCAGTTCGTCAGCCGGTCCGAGGCCGCCTGGTCCCGCACGCCCCACCCCGAGAAGGCCGGCTCGATCCCGGTGCACTACGGCTCGTGCGGCGACTCCTGGACCGACGACGTCCTCGCGTTCACCGACGACGGCACGATCCGGGTGCCCCGGGGGCCGCTCGGGCTCTGCGGCCCGACGCAGGACCCGACCCCCACCTACTGCGACGCACAGCCGGGCGACAACGAGGGCGGCCTGTCGCCGGTGCAGACGGTCACCGCCTGGCTGGCCGCGCTCACCGCGATCTCCGCGGGCTTCCGGGGGCTGTTCAAGGGGCTGCGCGGCACCGGGTCCTCGACGACCCGCGCCGGCCGGCTGGCGCTGCGGCTGCGGTCCGTCGTGGTGCCCTGGACCGCCGCCATCGCGCTCGGCGCGGTGGCCTTCGTGGTGGTGCTCGTGCAGGTGCGCGACACCCTGCTGCACCCCGCGAACCTGGAGGACAGCGCCGTGCTGATCGCGGTGCTCGCCGTGGTCGCGGTGCTGCGGGTGGCCAGCGACGCGTTCTCCAGCTCGCTGCACCCGTTCTACCGCGAGCGGATCTCCGAGACCTTCCTGGTCAAGCGGGAGGCCGACGAGGCGGTGCCGCTCGACTACGGCGACCCGACCCACGTGTTCACCTCGTTCGCGGACAGCGGCCCCGAGCTGACGGTCTGCTGCGCGGCCAACGTCGAGGACCGCGACTACATCCCCGCCGAGCGCGGCTGCGCGAGCTTCCGCTTCGACACCGGGGTGGTCGGGGACGCGCCGCTGCCGGCCGGCCGCATCGGCATGTCCGACGCCCGGCTGCCGGTCGGGGCGGCCGTCGACGCGGAGGCGTTCTCCGCGGCCTCGGACCCGCAGGGCGTCGACACCACGCTGGCCGCCGCGATGGCCACCAGCGGCGCCGCGTTCTCGCCGCTGGTCGGCCGGCTCAACCGCAAGGTCCGCCCGTACCGCGTGCTGCTCGCGCTGGCCAACGCCCGGCTGGGCGTCTGGCTGCCGAACCCCTACTGCGTGCGGCCGAACGGCAAGGTGGCCGGCGAGCCGGAGCGTCCGCTGCGGTGGGCGTGGACCCGGGTGTGGCGGCCGGGCCCCTCGCGCATCCTCAAGGAGGCGTTCGGGCAGCTCTCGGTGTACGACGAGAAGCTCTACATCACCGACGGCGGGCACTACGACAACACCGGGATCGTGGAGGCGCTGCGCGACAAGCCCGCCACGCTCATCGTCTTCGACGCCTCCGGGGACGCCCGCGACAGCCTCGAGGCGATGAGCGAGGCGATCGTCACCGCGCGCATGGACCTCGGCCTCGTGGTGCGCCCCGCCGACGGCAGCATCGACGCGATCCGCGGCCACGTCGACGCGGCCGGCCACTACGTCCGCCCGGAGCAGGGCTGGCTGCACTTCGAGGTGGCCGCCGTGAACCGTCCCTCGGTGGTCCGCTGCCACCTGTTCCTGGTGAAGAACGTGCTGCCCGAGGTCGCGGCGGTGGAGGTCGAGGCCTACGCGCGCCAGCACCCGGACTTCCCGCACACGCCCACCACGAACCAGTTCTACGGCGAGTACGACTTCGAGGCGTACCGGCGGCTCGGCTACGTCAACACCAACCACATGGTGGAGTCCCGCGCGTTCCGCTACCGCGACGAGACGCTCGGCCGGGTCCCCGGGTGAGCACTGGGTGAGTCACTGGGTGACGAGCACCGCCTGCCAGCAGCTGGTCGTCGGTCGGGTCGAGCGCGTCCTCCCCGGCCGTGATCGTGACCGACGTGACCCGGCCGTCGAAGCGGAAGCCGTCGTCGGTGCCGTAGTCCTCGGTCACCGGCGTCCCCCGGTCGACGCCGACGTCGAGGGTCTCGTCCATCGAGAAGAAGAACGGCACGGTGCGCTCGACGCGGCCGGTGCCGACCACGTCCCCGTCGAGCAGCAGCGTCACCGTCCCCGCCGCGGCCGAGCCCGCCGCCGTCGTAGGCGAACCGGAGCTCGACGGTGCTGCGTCCCGGCGGCAGCGTCTGGCTCGCCGCGGACGTGGGTGACCTCGAGGCCGACGTGGTTGTAGGCGTACGACCGGCCGGCCGTCGACGACGTACAGCGACCAGCCGGCGAACCGGCCGCCCTGCGCGACCAGCACCCCGGACGCTGCCGTCCTCGACCTCCGCGACGACCCGGAACGAGGTGTTCTTCAGGCTGGGCACGGCCGCCTCGCGCAGCCGTCCCGCGCCGGGTCCGAGGGTGAGGCTGCGCAGCGCGGCCGGTGGCGCGCCGGCCGGCGGCGTTCTGCCGCTCGGCCACGCCGGTCGTCGAGCGGCAGCACGTGGTGGCGCCGTGCCTCGTCGAGGAACAGCCGCTGCAGCTCGGCCAGCTTCTCCGGGTGCGTCGTCGGCGAGGTCGCGGGCCTGCGTCCAGTCGGTCGTCGTGTCGTAGAGCTCCCACACGTCGTCGGCGTAGGCCACGTCCTCGGCGTGCCGCCACGGCGTGCGGTGCTTGGTGACCGCGGTCCAGCCCTCGTGGAAGATGCCCCGGTTGCCGAACATCTCGAAGTACTGCGTGGTGTGCCGGTCCGGGGCGTCCGCCGTCGTTCAGCGAGTAGCGCGAACGACGTGCCGTCGACCGGCTGCTGGGCGACCCCGTCGACGGTCTCGGGCTGCGGCAGGCCGGCCAGCTCCAGCACGTCGGCAGCACGTCGATGACGTGGTGCCACTGGTGGCGCACCTCGCCGCGGGCGCGGATGCCGGCGGGCCAGTGCACGACGAGCCCGTTGCGGGTGCCGCCGTAGTGCGAGGCCACCTGCTTGGTCCACTGGTACGGCGTGTCCATCGCGACCGCCCAGCCCGACCGGGTAGTGCGCGTAGGTGTGCGGGCCGCCGATCACGTCGTCGGCGAGGAAGTCCGCGATGCGCCCGGTGGTGTCCTCCAGCCCGTTGAGCCGGATCGTCTCGTTGAGGGTGCCCTCGATGCCGCCCTCGGCGGAGGCGCCGTTGTCGCCGAGGACGTAGAGCACGACGGTGTTGTCGAGCTCGCCGCGGGCCCGCAGGTCGTCGACGAGCCGGCCGACCTGGGCGTCGGTGTGCTCGGCGAACGCGGCGTAGGCCTCCATCAGCCGCTCGGCGTTGGCCCGCGCGTCGTCGGAGATCTCGTCCCAGTGCGGGACGCCCGGCACCCAGGGCGCCAGCTCGGCGTCCTCGGGGACGACCCCGAGCTCCTTCTGCCGCGCGCAGCGTCCGCTCGCGCTGCTCGTCCCAGCCGTGGGCGAAGTCGCCGCGGTTGCGGCCGCGCCACGCCTCCGGCAGCTGGAACGGTGCGTGCGTGGCGCCGAAGGCGAGGTAGGCGAACCACGGCTTGTCCGGGTCGGCGGTGCGCACGTCGCGGATCCAGGTCGACGCCCGGTCGACGAGGTCCTCGGAGAGGTGGTAGCCCTCGGCCTCGGTCGCCGGCGGGTCGACGAACGTGGTGCCCTCGACCAGCGTCGGGCTGAACTGGCTCGGCCTCGCCGCCGAGGAAGCCGTAGAACCGGTCGAAGCCCTCGCGGGTCGGCCAGTGGTCGAAGGGCCCGGCCGCGGTCTGCTCCCACGGCGGCGTCTGGTGCCACTTGCCGAAGGCGCCGGTGGCGTAGCCGTTGTCGGACAGCGTCTGCGCGAGCGTGCCCGCGGACCGGGGGCGCAGGCCGTCGTACCCGGGGGCGTCGGTGGAGAGCTCCGCGACGTTGCCCATCCCGACGGCGTGGTGGTTGCGGCCGGTCATCAGCGCGGCCCGGGTCGGCGAGCACATCGCCGTGGTGTGGAACCGGGTGTAGCGCAGCCCGCCGTCGGCGAGCGCGCTCCGCGGTCGGCATCGAGCACGGCCCGCCGAACGCCGACGACGCCCCGAAGCCCATGTCGTCGAGCAGCACCAGCAGCACGTTGGGCGCACCCTGCGGGCGCGCGCGAGCCGCTCGCGGCGCGGCCACTCCCCCTCGTGGTCGCGGACGTCGAGCGGCTGCTCGGGCACCGTCCGGTCGGCGTGCTGCGGCAGGTGGCGGCGGTCCATGGTGGGTCTCCTCAGGAGGCGAGCGTCTGGGCGGCGGGGCGGCCCGCCGGGTCGGGCACGGGTACGGCGTCCAGCAGCCGGCGCGTGTAGTCGTGCTCGGGCCGCGCGAAGACACGCTCGACCGGACCGGTCTCGACCAGCCGCCCGTCGCGCAGCACGGCCACCCGGTCGGCGACGTGGTGGACCACCGCGAGGTCGTGGCTGATGAACACGGCGGCGAAGCCCAGCTCGGTCCTGGAGCCCGGTGAACAGCCGGAGCACCTCGTCCTGCACCGACACGTCGAGCGCGCTGGTCGGCTCGTCGGCGATCACCAGCCGCGGTCGCAGCGCCAGCGCCCGCGCGAGGGCGACCCGCTGCCGCTGCCCGCCGGAGAGCTCGCGCGGCATCCGGTCGGCGTGGTCCGCGGGCAGCCGGACCGCGTCGAGCAGCTCGAGGACCCGGGCGCGCCGGCGAGGCCCGGTCGCCCTCGCGGTGCAGGTCGAGCGGCTCGCGGATGCTCTCGCCGACCGTCAGCCGCGGGTCGAGCGACGCGGCCGGGTCCTGGTGCACGAACGCGAGGTCGCGCGCGGATCTCCCGCAGCCGGGACGCGGGGACGCGGGCCAGGTCGTCGCCCTGCACCAGCACCCGGCCCGCGGCCGCCGGCACCAGCCCGGCCGCCAGCCGGCCCAGCGTCGTCTTGCCGGAGCCGGACTCGCCCACCAGGCCGAGCACCTCGCCGGCCCGGCACGTTCAGCGACACCTCGTGGGCCGCGGTGAACGCGGCCGCGCCGTGCCGCCCGGGGTAGACCACGGTGACGTCCTCGAGCCGCAGCTCGTCGGCGGCACGGTCGGCGGCCTCGGCGGCCGGCTCGGCGGCGTACCCGCCCTGCTCGGGCAGCCGGAGCACCGCGGAGAGCAGCTGCCGGGTGTAGGGGTGCCGGGGCGCGGCGAACAGCGTCGCGGTGTCGGCCTCCTCGACCACGTCGCCGGTCTTGAGGACCACGACCCGGTCGGCCATCTCGGCCACCACGCCCATGTTGTGCGTGATCAGCAGGATGCTCGCGCCGGTGCGGTCGCGCAGCCGCCGCAGCAGCGCGAGGATCTCCGCCTGCACGGTGACGTCGAGCGCGGTGGTCGGCTCGTCGGCGAGCAGCAGGTCGGGCTCGTTGGCCAGCGCCAGCGCCAGCACGACCCGCTGCTTCTGCCCGCCGGAGAGCTGGTGCGGGTAGTAGTCGACCCGGCGCTCGGGGTCGGGCATCTCCACGTCGCGCAGCAGCTCGACGGCGCGGTCGCGGGCCGCGATCCGGGAGACCTTGCGGTGCGCCCGCAGCGCCTCCCGGATCTGCCACCCGACGGTCCGCACCGGGTTGAGCGCGGTCTGCGGCTCCTGGAAGACCATCGCCACCTGGGCGCCGCGCACCTCGTTGAGCACCTTCTCCGTAGCGCCGAGGACCTCGCGGCCGCGCACCCGCACCGACCCGGTCGCCCGGGCTCCCGGCGGCAGCAGGCCGAGCACCGCGCGGGCGGTCATCGACTTGCCGGAGCCGGACTCGCCGACCAGGGCGACCACCTCGCCGGGGTCGACCCGGACGCTGATGCTGTTCACCGCCGGCCGCGGCTGCGCGAAGTCGATGGCGAGGTCGGTGACCTCCAGGACGGGTGTGCTCATGGGTCTCTCCTGAGAAGCGTCGGCGGAGGTCAGGTCGCCCGGGCGCGGGACAGCGCCTGGGCGACGAGGAGGAAGCCGAGGACGAGCGCGACCACGACGGCCAGCGGTCCGACGGCGAAGAACGGGCTGTCGTAGATGTTGCGGGTGCCGTCCTTGATCAGCGAGCCGAGCGAGGGGTGCGGCGGCCGCACGCCGATGCCGAGGAAGCTCATCGCGCCCTCGATGAACACCGCGACCGACATCGACAGCGCCAGCTGCACGATCACCGGCTCCAGCGAGTTCGGGAGCACGTGGCGTCGCAGCACCCAGCCGTGACCCGCCCCGATCACGCGGGAGGACTCGACGTAGGGCATCTCGCGCACCACCAGCGAGGCGGTGCGCACCATCCGGCCGAACACCGGGATCTCCGCGACCACGATCACCACCGCGACGGTGAGCACGCCCGGGCCGATGAACGCGGTCAGCGCGATGGCCAGGATCAGCGTCGGGAACGCCAGCACCAGGTCGAAGACCCGCTGCGTGACGACGTCGGCGACCGCGAACGTCGAGGACACCAGCCCGACCAGGCCGCCGAGCAGCGCGCCGAGCGGGACGGCGACGAACACCACCAGCAGGTCCACCCGGATGCCCGACAGCGTCCGGGCCAGGATGTCCCGGTTGACGTCGTCGGTGCCGAGCCAGTGGGCGGCGCTCGGCCCGACCAGGTTGGCCCCCGCGATCTGCTGCGTCGGCGAGTACGGCGTCAGCAGCGGGCCGACCACGCCGAGCACCACGACCGTCGCGACGAGCAGCACGCCGAGCAGCCCGCGGCCCCGCAGCAGCGTCGCCTTGAGGTCGTGACGCCCCGTGCCGACGGCGACCGCGCCCCTGCGACGCGGCGCCGCAAGCGCGGTCTCCACCCCGCTCATACGGGGTCCCCTCGGAAGGGTGAGCTGAGCTGGCGAGGCGAGCAGTTTCGTGGGGTGTTCATGCCGCACCGCCCAGCCGGACCCGCGGGTCGAGCCACGCGTGCACCAGGTCGGTGACGAGCTGGGTCAGCACGAACACCGCGACCGAGAGCAGCAGCAGCACCTGCACCACCGGGTAGTCACGGCTCGAGATCGCCTGCTCGATCAGCTGGCCGACGCCCGGCCAGGCGAAGATCGCCTCGACCAGCACCGCGCCGCCGAGCAGCACGCCGACCTGGATGCCGAGCAGCGTCACCGTGGACGGCAGCGCGTTGCGCAGCGCCTGGGTGAGCACGATGCGCCGGCGGGAGATCCCCAGGGCGGTGGCCGTCACGACGTACGGCTGGGTGCAGCTGCTGCTGGAGGCCGTCGGTCAGGAAGCGGGTGAGCGCGGCGGCGGCCGGCAGCGCGAGGCAGAGCGCCGGGAGCAGGAGGTACTGGAACGCGATGTCCGGCCTGGTCACGAACCCGTCCGGCGGGGTCCCGCCGGCGGGCAGCACCGGCACCAGCACCGCCAGCACCAGGATGAGCAGCAGCCCGGTGACGAAGGTCGGCAGCGCCACGGCCAGCGTGTTGACCCCGGCCAGCAGCGCGTCGAGCCAGCGCCGGTCGGCCACGACCGAGACCACGCTCAGCGTCATCCCGATCACCACCGCGAACAGCAGCGCGGTCAGCGTCAGCACGACCGTGTTGACCAGCGCCCTGGCCGACGAGCGAGCCGATGTCGCCGCCGATCAGGTACGACCGGCCGAGGTCGCCGCGCAGCAGCTGCGAGAGCCACTGGACGTACTGCACCAGCACCGGCTGGTCGAGCCCGAGGTCGGAGCGGATCGCCGCCCGCGCCTGCGGGGTCGCGTCCGGGCCGGCCAGGGTGGCCACCGGGTCGCCCGGCACCAGCCGGATCACCAGGAAGATCAGCACCGAGGCCAGGAACAGGATCAGCAGCGCGGACGGGATGCGCCGCAGCAGGTACCGCGTCACGACAGGTACGCGTTCTCGAGGTGGATCTCCTGCCGCTTCGACCAGTCGATGTCGTGGACCTTCGGCGAGGTGGCGACCTGGGTGAAGATGATCGCGAGCTCGATCAGGAACTGGTTGTCGAGCAGGTCCTTGCTCAGCTTCGCGTAGGCCTGCTTGGCCTGCGCGTCCGTGCCGTTCGTGCGCTCCCAGGCACCGTTGGCGTGCGCCTGGTAGCTCGTCGAGTCGAAGTGCGAGGCGTTGTGGTCGGCGTTGAACGGGTAGGCGCTGACCGCGAGCGTCGAGGGCGTCCACTGCGCGTAGGAGTGGTTCAGGATCCAGAGGCCCTTGAACTTGGCCCCGATGAGCTCCTTGATGAACTGGTTGTGGTCGACCGGCTGCAGCTCGACCTTGATGCCGATGTCCTCGAGGTTGGACTGCACGATCTGCGCGGTGGCCTCGATGTTGCCGCTGTTGGCGTCGAACTCCAGCGGGATCGTCGGCCGCGAGCCGCCGGCGGACGCGGCGGCGACGAGGTTCTTGGCCTTCGCGACGTCGCGGTCGTAGGTGTGGTTGGCCTTGGCGTCGTACGCCGGCGAGTACGTCGGCCACGGCAGGTTGATCGGGTAGCCCGCGCCGCGGTACACGTCCTTGACGATGCGCGGCCGGTCGACGCCGTACGCGATGGCCTGCCGGAGCCGCTTGTCCTTCAGCTCCGGGTTGGCGACGTTCGCACCGACGTAGACCTGCTGCTCGGCGCCGGTGAACCGGGTGACGTCGAACTGGCCGCCCTTCTTCAGCGACTCGAGGTCGCGGTTGCCGGCGCCGATGATCGCGTCGAGCTGGCCGGAGCGCAGCTGGGAGACCTGCGACTGCGAGTCGCCGACGACCTTGGCCTGCACGCCGTCGAGGTGCGGCGCGCCGCGCCAGTAGTCGTCGTTGCGGGAGAACGTCAGCTGCGAGCCGGGCGTCCACTTGTCGAACGTGAACGGGCCGGTGCCGACGTACTCCTTGCCGGCCTTGAGCTGGTCGATGGTGGCGCTGTCGATGATCGGCAGCACGTCGAGCAGGTCGAAGATGTTGCTGAGCGGGTGGTCGAACTTCAGCGTGATCGCGTGCGGGTCCGAGGTGTCGAACCCGGTGACCGCGGCGGCGGTGCGCTGGAACTGCACCGCGAACGTCGGGTCGGCCCACTGTCTTGATGCTGAACTCGACGTCCTTGGACGTGAGCTCGCGACCGGTGTGGAACTTCACCCCCTTGCGCAGCTGCAGGGTGACCGACTTCCCGTCGGGTGCCGTCTTCCACGAGGTGGCCAGCGCCGGCTTGGGCTTGAGGCTCTCGTGGGGGAGGTCGACCAGGCTGTCGTAGACCAGCCCGATGAGGACGTTGGTGGCGTCGCTGGCGTTGGAGAACGGCGTCGCCGGTCTGCAGGTCGGTGGCGACGCCGATCTTGAGCGTGCCGCCGTCGGACGCCTTCGCGTCCGACCCGCCGCCGCGGGCCTCCTGCACCGCCGACGAGCAGCCGGCGAGAGCGGTGAGCGAGACGACGGCGGCGACGGCGGCGGCGAGCCGCCTCCAGGGACGTGCGGTGGTGCGCATGGTGGTTCCTCTCAGGGGTGGGTGGACCTGGGACGTGCTGGTGTGCCGCTCGGGGTCGGCTCGGGGTCGGCTCAGCCGACCGGCACCGGACTCGCGTCGGTGGTGGCCTGGGGGGCGCGTGGCAGGCGGTGGCGGACCGTGCGGCCGACGCTGCCCAGCGGGTCCTCGTAGACCGGGCCGAGCGCGACGGTCCCGGCGGCGACCGCCTGGACGCCGGCGCCGAAGCGCGTGAAGGAGAGCTCGATGGGCGGCAGCGTGGTCGCGTCGCGGAACGCGGCGGCGACCTCGTCGAGGGCCGGCGGGTAGCCGGTGAACGCCTGGCCGACCAGCACCACGCGGTCCGGCGCGACCATGTCGCGCACCACCGCGGCGGTCTCCCCCAGCACCCGCGCCCGCTCGCAGAGCAGGGCGTGCGCGGCGGCACTGCCGGCGCGGGCGGCGGCGTGCAGCGCCTCGATCTCGGGGCGTGCCACCACGCCGGCCTCGTGGGCGCGCCGGGCCAGGGCGTGGTCGCTGGCGACCGCCACGAAGCAGCCGGCCCGGCCGCAGCCGCAGGGCAGCGGGGAGCGGGTCGGGAAGTGGGTGAGCGCGGCGACCCGCGACACCTCGGTGCGGTCGGGCACGTCGTTGGCCAGCGCGAAGCCGGCGGTGTCGCGGACGTAGACGTACGCCGTGCAGCCGTCGGCGTCGCGACGCTTGGCCATGTACTCCGCGGCCACGACGGCGGCGACGTGGTGCGCGGTGGAGACCTCGAAGCCCGTGGCCGCCGCGAGCCGGTCGCCGAGGTCGGCCTCGTCCACGTCGACGTCGCCCCAGGCCGCGACCAGTCCCGCGCTCAGCACCGACCGGTCGGGGTTCGCCGCGAGCAGCTGCGTGGCGCCGCGCACCGCGGTCGAGACGATCGCCTCGGCCCCGCTCTCCGGGGTGGCGCCGCGGGTCTGGCTGACCAGGTTGCCGGCGAGGTCGACCAGGCCGACCGTGGTCAGCCGCTTGCCGACGTGGACGCCGAGCGTGACGTGGTGGTCGGGGTCGAGGTCGACCGGCGCGCTGGGCCGGCCGACGCCGCCGCGCACCAGGTCCGTCCGCTCGCGCACCAGGTGCTCCTCGACGAGCGTCCCGATCGTCCGCGCGACGGTCGCGGGGCTGAGCCCGGTGACCCGGGCCAGCTCCTCCCGCGTGACGGGTCCGGAGCGCCGTACCTGCTCCAGGACACGCGCCGGGGCCGAGCCGAAGCGGCCACGCGCCAGCACGATCATCCGGTTGCCTCCCCTGACCTTCTGCACAATGTCTAGTAAATCAGTAGGCATAAACATAGCGGCGCCGGGATGCCCTCGCGCGGATGCCCGCGATGTGACACGCCGTTGGGCTCAGGTCGAGAGAAAACCTTGTTGCAACAAGGGATTCGGCGTTCGCTGATCGCTCGACCCTCGCGGTCCCCCCTGCCCCGATCCGGAAGGAAGCACCCATGACGATCAACCTCGAACGCTCCCCCGCCGCCACCTCCACCTCCGGCGACGTGAGCGTCACGAAGCTCGGCGGCCGCATCGGAGCCCGCATCGACGGCGTCCGGCTCGGCCCCGACCTCGGCGAGGCCACGGTCGCCGCGATCCGCGCCGCGCTCCTCGAGCACAAGGTGGTGTTCTTCCGCGGCCAGCAGCACCTCGACGACGACGGCCACATCGCGTTCGCCGAGCAGATGGGCCCGCTGACCACCGCGCACCCGACCGTCAACACCGGCAGCGCGAAGGTGCTCAGCCTGGCCGCCAACAAGGGCATGGCCGCCAACAGCTGGCACACCGACGTCACGTTCGTCGACCGGATCCCGGCGATCAGCATCCTGCGCGGCGTCACCATCCCGGCGTACGGCGGCAGCACCAACTGGGCCAACACCGTCGCGGCCTACGACTCGCTGCCGGCGCCGCTGAAGGCGCTCGTCGACACGCTGTGGGCGGTGCACTCCAACGACTACGACTACGCCGCGACGTCGGAGAACGCCGAGAAGGACCTGGACGGCCGCAACAGCGTGTTCAGCCGCGAGCAGTTCGTCTCGACCGAGTTCGAGACCGAGCACCCGGTCGTGCGGGTCCACCCGGAGACCGGCGAGCGGGCGCTGGTGCTCGGCCACTTCGTGAAGAAGTTCGTCGGCCTGAACTCCGCGGAGTCCGCGTCGCTGTTCAACCTGCTGCAGGCCCGGGTCACCAAGCTGGAGAACACCATCCGCTGGACCTGGGAGCAGGGCGACGTCGCGATGTGGGACAACCGCGCGACGCAGCACTACGCGGTGGCCGACTTCGACGAGCAGCGCCGCGAGGTCCGCCGCATCACGGTCGCCGGCGACGTGCCGGTCAGCATCGACGGCCGGCGCAGCGTCGTCCGGCAGGGCGACGCCGACGGCTTCTCGAACCTCGACGCGCTGATCAGCTGACCGCCGGTCCCGCACCACATCTCACCTCACCGCCTCCGACATCGGCGGCCGGAGCGTGACCTCCAGGTCACTCCTCGGCTCCGATGTCGGAGGCGTTCTGCTGCTCGGGACTGGTCGATCGGGTGGTGGTGCGGCGCCGCGCCCGGTGCCAGAGTCGGGGCCATGAGCACTGCTACCGACCGCTACCGCGCCGCGCGCGACCTGCTCCTCGAGCACCGCTCGGACCCCGGCCGCGCGCACGCCGAGTTCGCCTGGCCCGATGTCGGCGACACCTTCAGCTGGGCCGTCGACTGGTTCGACGCCGTCGCCCGCGGCAACGACACGCCCGCGCTGGTGATCGTCGAGGAGGACGGCACCACCACCGAGCGGACGTACGACGCGATGGCCCGCCGCTCCGACCAGGTGGCCGCCTGGCTCGCCGAGCACGGCGTCCGACGCGGCGACGCGGTCATCGTCATGCTCGGCAACCAGGTCGAGCTGTGGGAGTCGATGCTCGCGATCATGAAGCTCGGTGCGGTGATCATGCCGACGACCACCGCCGTCGGGCCGAGTGACCTCGCCGACCGGATCACCCGCGGCGGCGCCCGCTACGTGCTGTGCAACCCCGTCGACGCCGCCAAGCTCGAGCACGTCGCCGGCGACTACACCGTGCTCACCACGGAGCAGCTGCACGACGCGTACGCCCTCGACGTACCGCCCGCGGCGCACCCGGGGACCGCGCCGGGCGACCGGCTGCTGCTCTACTTCACCTCCGGCACCACCTCGAAGCCCAAGCTGGTCGAGCACACGCAGGTGTCCTACCCCGTCGGCCACCTCGCGACGATGTACTGGCTCGGCCTGCAGCCCGGGGACGTGCACCTGAACATCTCCTCGCCCGGCTGGGCGAAGCACGCCTGGTCCTGCTTCTTCGCGCCGTGGATCGCGGAGGCGACGATCTTCCTCTACAACTACGGCCGCTTCGACGCGGGCGCCCTGCTCGGCCAGCTGCGCGAGCGCGAGGTGACGTCGTTCTGCGCGCCGCCGACGGTGTGGCGGATGCTGATCACGTCCGACCTCTCCGGCGGCCCGGGCTCGCTGCGCGAGGTGATCGGCGCCGGTGAGCCGCTCAACCCCGAGGTGATCGAGCAGGTGAAGGCCGCGTGGGGCCTGACGATCCGCGACGGCTACGGCCAGACCGAGACCAGCGCGCAGGTCGGCAACACCCCCGGCGTCCCGGTCAAGCCCGGCTCGATGGGCAAGCCGCTGCCCGGCCTGCCCGTCGTGCTGGTCGACCCGCTGACCGGCACGCTGGTCGAAGGCGTCGGCGAGGGCGAGATGTGCCTCGACCTGTCGGCGCACCCGCTGCCGCTGATGACCGGCTACCAGGGCGACCCCGAGCGCAACGACGAGGCGATGACGGGCGGCTACTACCACACCGGCGACGTGGCCTCGCGCGACGAGGACGGCTACATCACCTACGTCGGGCGCACCGACGACGTGTTCAAGGCCAGCGACTACAAGATCAGCCCGTTCGAGCTGGAGTCGGTGCTGATCGAGCACCCCGCGGTGGCGGAGGCAGCGGTCGTGCCGGCGCCCGACCCGGTGCGGCTGGCGGTGCCGAAGGCCTACGTCGCACTGGCGCCCGGCTACGACCCGTCGGACGAGACCGCCTTCGAGATCCTGAAGTACGCGCGCGAGCACCTGGCGCCGTACCTCCGGGTGCGGCGGGTGGAGTTCTTCGAGCTGCCCAAGACGATCTCGGGCAAGATCCGTCGCGTCGAGCTGCGGGGCCGCGAGAACGACCTCGCCGCCGGCACGTCGCAGTTCGGCGACGGCCAGCGCGAGTGGCGCGACGAGGACTTCCCGGGGCTGCGCGGCAGCTGACGCCGGCAGCGCCCGGGTCAGCGCCCGATCAGCGCCCGCCGACCGCGACGGCGTGCCGCAGGTCCTTCACCGCGGCGTCCCGCGGCGAGAGCGGCGCCAGCTCGAAGCTCCGCTCGATGGTGGCCAGGATCGACGTGGTGTCGTACGACGTGTGGTCCACGCCCGAGCGGCGCAGCGACGTGGACAGCACCAGGGCCGGGATGCGGGTGCCCGGACCCCAGGCGTCGTGCACCCCGGGCGTCGTCGACGTCGCGTCCCGGCGGCGGGACGTGGTCCCACTGGCCGCCGAACTCGTCGTAGGTGACCACGACCAGCGTGCTCCGCGCCTGCGGGCTGCGGCTGATCCGCTTGAGCAGGTCGACGAGGTGGTCGCTGCCGTCCGGCTCGCTGGCGTAGCCCGGGTGCTCGTTCTCGGCGCCGTAGGGCTTCACGAAGCTGACCTTCGGCAGCCGGCCGTCGCGCAGCGCGGCCCGGAAGTCGCTCTCCCCCTTGAGGTGGTGGAGCCGGCCGGGCGTGCCGGGGCCGTAGTTCTTCCAGTAGTTCAGCGGCTGGTGGTGGTACTGGAACAGCGCGCCGGGGTGGTCCGGCGGCCGCCGGCTTCCAGCCGCCGGAGTACCACTTCCACGACACGTGGCCGCGGTCAGCCGGTCGCCGATGTTCGGGTAGACCGCGTCGTCGATGGGCGGACAGCTTCGTGGGGTTGGGCCCGGTCGGCGGGTTCGCCGGCTGGATGGTGTTCACCGCGAAGTCGCCGCACGCCTTCACCGGGTCCGAGGCGTCGGTGCCGGCGCACTTCTGGGTCAGCGGCCCGTCGTTGACCGTGTCCGTGGTGGGCGTGTACAGCGGGTAGTACGCGGTTCGGGAAGCCATTGGCGTCGAGCACGGAGTTCGCGGACCCGCCGGCGGGCGGCGCGGTGTCCAGGGGAGCGCGGGCGGCGACCAGGAACTGGTGGTTGAGGAACGACCCGCCGAACGCCGCCTGGAAGAACCGGTCGGCGACCACGTAGTGCGGCGCGCCCTTCGAGTGCAGGTAGCGGTAGATCGGCAGCTGCTTGGTCCGGTAGTGGCCCATCGTCAGCCCCACGGCGTCGGACCCCGTCACGTAGCGGTCCTGCTTGCCGCCGTCGATCTGGTACTGCTCCTGGTAGAACCGGTGCACCAGGTCGCGGGTGCAGCCACCCGGGAGGGCGCCGTCGGAGTCCTTGAGCACGCCGTTGGGCGCGGACGACGCCCGGGCGCCGGGCAGGTCTTGTCGCCGGGCCCCGATGTAGTTGTCGATCAGGAACGGGTGGTTGGGGAAGTGGCTGTCCGCGTCGCCGGCGGCGGCCTGGTCGACCTGGCACCTCGAGGTCAGCGGCGGCGAGTCCAGGTTGACGTCGTTCTGCAGCAGGCAGCCGTAGGCCGTGCCGTCCTGGGCGACCTGGGTCCTCGCCGTGTCGGGAGCCTGGGCGAGCCCGTTGACCCGCTGGCCGTTGACCCGGCCCCAGCCGCCGTACAGGTTGTCGAAGGAGTGGTTCTCCTCGTAGATCACCACCAGGTGCTTGTAGCCGCCCGGCAGCGTGTGGGCCCGGGAGCGGGCCTGGGCCACCTGCCCCGACGAGAAGCTCAGGGCGACCAGGGCGAGCGACGCCCCGACGACTCCGACCAGCGTGCGCGGCAGCCTCATGGCGCTCTCCCCTCGTGCCGGCCCCCACCCGAGAGGGCTCAGACGACCTTGGCACGAGGGACCGGCAGTGGGAACCCCCAACTTCCCGGGCCGCCCTTGTGCCGCAAAACTCTGAGAGACTACTCTCGAAAGATGTCTCTCAGAAAATCCGGGAACCCGTACGGCGACCACGAGATCACCGAGCCGGGCGCGATGCGGGCGCTCGCCCACCCGGTGCGGCTCGCGATCCTGTCCCGGCTGCAGGGGCACGGGCCGGCGACGGCGACCGAGCTGTCGGAGCACGTCGACGCCTCCCCGTCGGTGACCAGCTGGCACCTGCGCCACCTCGCGTCGTTCGGCCTGGTCCGCGACAGCGACACCGGCGGTCGCGGTGGCGGTGAGGGCGGCCGGGACGGGCGCAAGCGCTACTGGGAGTCGGTCGCGCCCGGGTTCCGCTTCGAGCTCGGCGACGACGACGAGGGCCTCGCCGCGAGCCGGGTGCTGACCCGGTCGATGTTCGACCAGGCGGCCGACCTGCCCGCCCGCTGGGCCGCCGAGACCGAGCCCGACCTCGAGCCCCGCTGGCGGCGCCAGGCCGGGCTGTCCAACACCACCTTCCACGTCACCGCGCGCGAGCTGGCCGACGTGGAGGCCGCGATCGAGCAGGTGCTGGCGCCGTACGTGACGCGCGCGGTGCAGGACCGGCCGGCCCGCACCCGCCCGGTGCGGATGATCCGCTACGTGCTGCCGGGCGCCGTCGACGACGACCGCGAGGACGAGCCGTCGTGACCGAGGTCGCCGCCCGCCCCCACCTGCTGCGCGAGCCGCCGTTCCGGTCGTTCTTCGTCGGCGACGCCGTCTCGCAGGTCGGCGACCGGATCTCCGAGCTCGCGTTCCCGCTGATCGCGGTGCTCGTGCTGCACGCGTCGGCCGCGGAGGTCTCGGTGCTCACCGCGCTGGTGTGGCTGCCCAACCTGGTCTCGCCGTTCCTCGGCGCCTGGATCGACCGGCAGCAGCACAAGAAGCGGCTGCTGGTGGTCGCCGACCTGCTGCGGGCGGCGCTGCTGCTGACGGTGCCGGCCGCGTTCGCCTCCGACGCGCTCACCCTGCTCCAGCTGTACGCCGTCGCGCTGCTGACCGGTGCCGCGTCGGTGCTGTTCAACACGACGTACCCGGCGTTCTTCGTGCTGCTGGTGCGGCGACCCGACTACCTCGCCGCGAACAGCCTGCTCAGCGGCAGCCGCTCGGTGTCGTTCATCGCCGGACCCGCCCTCGGCGGCGCGCTCGTCTCGCTGGTCACCGCCCCCGTCGCGCTCGTCGTCGACGCGCTGTCGTTCGTGTGGTCGGCCGTCTTCGTCGGACGGGTCCGGCTGCACCGCCGCCCCGAGCCACCGGCCCAGGCCGCGCCGACGACCTCGCTGCTGCACGAGGCCCGCGAAGGGCTCGCCTACACGCTGGGCCACCCGGTGCTGCGCGCCAAGCTCGGCTGCGTCAGCACGGTCAACTTCTTCACGTTCGTGTTCGCGGCGCTGCTGGTGCTGTTCGCGAGCCGCGAGCTCGGGCTCTCGTCGGGACTGATCGGGCTCGCGCTCGGCATCGGCGCCGTCGGCGGGCTGGTCGGCGCCGTCACGGCCGGCCCGCTGTCGCGCCGCATCGGGGTGGGGCCGTCGATCGTCGTCGGCGCCATCGTGTTCCCTGCCGCGATCGCGCTGACCGCGGTGGCCGACGGCCCGGTCTGGCTGCGCGCCGGGCTGCTCGGGCTGTCCGAGCTCGTGTCGGGCATCGGCGTGATGTACCTCGACGTCAACAGCAACGCCCTCACCGCGACGGTGGTCCCGGACGGGCTGCGCAGCCGGGTGTCCGGCGCCTACGCCGCGGTCAACTACGGCATGCGTCCGCTGGGCGCGCTGACCGGCGGCGCGCTCGGCACCTGGCTCGGCATCCGCCCCACGCTCTGGGTGGCGGCGGTCGGCGGCACGCTCGGCGTGCTGTGGCTGCTGCCCTCCCCGATCCCCCGGATCCGCACGCTCGACGGCCTGTCGCCGGAGCCGGTGCCGGACCGGTCGTAGGTTGGCGGCATGAGCGACCCGAGCGACCTGAGCGACCCGTGAGCGACCCGGTGCCCTCGCTGTTCGAGTGGGCCGGCGGGCAGGACGCCGTACGCCGGCTCATCGACTGCTTCTACGACCGGGTGGAGGCCGACGACCTGCTCGCGCCGTTCTTCCCGGGCGGCGTCTCGCGAGGCGCACCGCGCGCACGTCGCGGCGTGGTGGTCGGAGGTGCTCGGCGGACCGGACACCTACACCCGCGAGCACGGCGGCTACGAGTCGATGCTCGCCCACCACCGCGGCCTCGCGATCACCCCGGAGCAGCGGCACCGGTTCGCCTCGACGATGAGCCTGGCCGCCGACGACGCCGCCCTGCCGGACGACCCCGAGTTCCGGGCGGCGCTGGTCGGCTACCTCGAGTGGGGGACGCGGCTGGCGATGCACAACTCGCAGCCGGACGCGCCGGACGTGGTCGAGCACGCCCCGGTGCCGCGGTGGGGCTGGGGTGTCGCGCCGCCGTACCGACCCTGAGGGTGGGCTGCTCTAGCGTGACGCCATGGCTGGAGAGACCACACCCCTGACCACCGACCTCGTGCTCGAGGGCGGTGGCGTCAAGGGCGCTCGCGCTGGCGGGTGCCGTGCAGCCCGTTCGCCGACGCCGGCTACACCGTCGCCCGGGTCGGCGGCACGTCGGCCGGCGCGCTGGTCGGCGCCGTCGTCGCCGCCCTGGCGCAGCGCGGCGAGCCGCTCAGCCGGCTCGAGGACGTCGCCCGCACGCTCGACTTCACGAAGTTCGCCGACCGCGGCTTCCCCGGCCGGTTCCTCGGGCCGCTCGGCTTCCTCGCCGACGGGCTGTCCGTGCTCTCGAGAGCGGCGCCTACGAAGGCGACTACCTGCGGCGCTGGCTCGGCGGGGTGCTCCGCGACCTCGACGTGCGGACCTTCGGCGACCTGCGCACCGACGACCCGGGCGACGACGGCTCGCTCCACCACCGCTACCGGCTGACCGTCACCGCGAGCGACGTGTCGCGCAAGCGGCTGGTCTACCTCCCGTGGCAGTACGACGAGTACGACAAGGACCCGGACGACCAGTCCGTCGTCGACGCCGTGCGCGCCTCCGCGTCGATCCCGTTCTTCTTCGAGCCGGTGACGCTGAACGGCCCGCACGGCACGTCGACCCTCGTCGACGGCGGGCTGGTGTCGAACTACCCGATCTCGATGTTCGACCGCACCGACGGCAAGCCCGCGCGCTGGCCGACCATCGGCGTGCGGCTCGACGCGTTCGGCAGCGACGCCCCCGAGGGCGACGCCGAGCGGGTGCGCGGCCCGGTCGACCTCGGTGTCGCCGTGGTGCAGACGGCGATCGAGGGCTGCCAGGCCGAGCACGTCCTGGAGCCGTGCAACGTCCGGCGCAGCGTCGCGGTCGACACCGCCGACGTCGGCGCCCTGGACTTCGACATCACCCCGGCCCGGCGCCGGGCGCTGACCGACGCCGGACGCACCGCCGCGACGGCGTTCCTCGCGACCTGGGACTACGACGACTGGCTGACCGACTGCCGGCCCGCCGACCCCGCCGGGCCGGTCGAGCCCGCCCGCTCAGCGCGCTGAGACCGGCTCCAGGACCCGGCCGGGACGGCTCGTCCGCGATCGGGACGTCGAGGTCGCGGCCCTGCGTCTCCGGCAGGTAGTGCGCGCAGGCGATGCTGATCGCCGCCACGAGCACGTTGTAGCCCGCGACCAGCCACAGGCTGCCGTCGCCGCGGGCGACCAGCCAGGTGGCGATCAGCGGCGTGAGGCCCGAGGCCACGATCCCGGAGATCTGGTAGAGCGTGCTGAGCGCCGTGTAGCGGTAGCGGGTGTCGAACAGCTCGGACCAGAACGCCGCCAGCGGGCCGTAGATGATGCCGTACAGCAGCCCCAGGCCGATCACGAACACCGCGAAGACGGCCACGTCGTCGGCGGACTGCACCAGGGCGGCGACCGGGAACGCGATGACCAGCGCGAGCCACGCCCCGACCCGGAACACCGGCTTGCGACCGACCTTGTCCGAGAGCCGGCCGGTGATCGGCACGAGCACGACGCCCAGCGCGGCGCCGACCATCACGCCGCCGAGCGCCAGCGACCGCGAGATCTCCAGGGTGGTCACGACGTAGGCCAGCAGGAAGACCGAGAAGAAGTTGAACGTGAAGCCCTCGATGAACCGGGTGCCCATGCCGAGCAGCAGCCGCTTCGGCTGGGCGGCGACCAGGTCGCGCAGCGGCAGCCGCGAGACCTCCTTGCTCTCCTGCACGCGCGCGAACGCCGGGGTCTCCATGACCGAGAGCCGGATGTAGGCGCCGATCGCCAGCAGCGCCACGCTGGCCAGGAAGCAGGCCCGCCAGCCCCAGGCGAGGAACTCCTCGTCGGGCAGCAGGCTGGCCAGCGAGAACGCGCCGCTGGCCAGCAGCAGGCCGCCCGGCACGCCGATGTGCGCGAAGCTGCCGAGGAACCCGCGCCGCTCGGCGGGGGCGTACTCCACCGCGAGCAGCACCGCGCCGCCGTACTCGCCGCCGACGCCGATGCCCTGCAGCACCCGCAGCGTCACCAGCAGCACGGGCGCCCACCACCCGATCGCGTCGTACGACGGCAGCAGACCGATCGCCGCGGTGCCGACACCCATGATCACCAGCGTGAGCAGCAGCATCTTCTTGCGCCCGACGCGGTCGCCGAAGTGGCCGAAGATGAAGCCGCCGACCGGGCGGGCCAGGAACCCGACGGCGAAGGTGGCGAACGACGCGAACTGGGCCGCGACGCCGTTGAGGCCGTTGAAGAACAGGTGCTCGAACACGAGCCCGGCGGCGGTGCCGTAGAGGAAGAAGTCGTACCACTCGATGGTGGCGCCGACGGCGGAGGCGAGCGCGACGCGGCGCGGGGTCGGCGGCGTCGTCGGCTCGGACAGCGCGGTGGTCAGGGACATCGGGGGGCCTTTCGGGGACTGGTCGTGCGGGTGCGGGCGGGTCAGAGAGTGGGGTTGATCGAGCCGAAGCCGCTGCGGTGGAACACCAGCGGCTCGGAGACGTCGGCGTGGTCGGCCGCGTGCAGCCGGAGGATGACGATGACGTGGTCGCCGGCAGTCACCTCGTCGTGGATCGTGCAGTCGAAGCGGGCCAGCCCGTCGTCGAGGGTCAGGGCGCCGTCGCCGGTGACGGTCACCGAGAGCCCGTCGAACCGGTGCTCGACCGGCCCCGCCAGCTGCCGGCACGCGTCGTCGTGGTGGTCGGCCAGCACCGTCACCCCGAGGTGGCCGGCGCGTCGCAGCACCGGCCAGGTCCGCGAGCTGGTGGCCACGGAGAACGACACCAGCGGCGGGTCGAGGCTGACCGAGGTGAACGAGCTGGCCGCGAGCCCGACGCGGGTGCCGTCGACCTCCGCCGCCACCGCGACGACGCCGCTCGGGAACACCCCGAACACCGCGCGCAGCCGGTGCGGGTCGAGGTCCTGGTTGGTGGTCGGGAGGGACCGGGTGGTCATGCGAGGGCTCCTGTCGTGCGGGCGAGCAGCGGGTCGACGAGGGGCCGCGAGCGCGCCAGCCAGTCGTCGTAGGCCTCGGGACGGTCGTGCTCGTGGTCGAGCACGAAGAGCGCCGGCGTGGGGACGGCCGCGCCGAGCTCGACCAGCAGCGGGCGCAGGTGCAGCTCCGCGGCGAGCGCGTGCTGCGGGGCCGCGCCGAGCATCAGCGGGACGGCGACCCCGCGCAGCCCCACTCCCCCGGCGAACCGGTCGAGGAACAGCTTGAGCAGCCCGGTGTAGGTGGCCTTGTACGTCGGGCTGGCCACCACGACCAGGTCGGCCGCGCCGATCTCGTCGACGAGGGCCGCGACCGACGCGTCCTGCTGGTCCAGCAGCGCCGGGCCGACGGTGGCGAGGTCGACCACCAGGTCGGGCTCGCCGTCGGCCAGCCGGCGGGCGAGCGTGGTCGCCGCCGCCAGCGTGCGCGAGCCCGCGCGGGGGTTGCCGACCACGACCGCCGTGCGCGGTCCGGTCACGACCGGCCGCGGGCCGCGAACGGCACCGCCTGCGAGGTGTGGCGCGGCGGAGCGGGGTGCTCCCAGCGGCCGCGCTCGGCCAGGATCGGCAGCACGCCCTCGCCGAACCAGTAGGCGCCCTCGAGGTGCGGGTAGCCGGAGAGGATGAACTCGTCGATGCCGAGCTCGGCGTACTCCTCGATGCGGTCGGCGACCTGCTCGTGGCTGCCCACCAGGGCGGTGCCAGCGCCGCCGCGGACCAGGCCGACGCCGGCCCAGACGTTGGGGTAGATCTCGAGGCCGTCGGTGCTGCCGTTGTGCAGGTCGAGCATCCGGCGCTGCCCCTCGGACTCGCTGCGGCGCAGCCCGGCCTGCACCTTCTCGATCGCGGCGGGGTCGATCCCGGCGAGCAGCCGGTCGGCCTCGGCCCAAGCCTCCTCCGCGGTGTCGCGGGTGATGGTGTGCATCCGGATGCCGAAGCGCACTTCGCGCCCCTCGTCCGCGGCGAGCTTGCGGATCCAGTCGATCTTCTCGCGCACCGCCTCGGGCGGCTCGCCCCAGGTGAGGTAGACGTCGGCGTGCCGGGCCGCGACCGTGCCCGCCGCCGGCGAGGAGCCGCCGAAGTAGATCTCGGGCAGCGGGTCCGGGATCTGGTCGAGGACCGCGTCCTCCACCTGCAGGTGCTCGCCCTGGAAGGTGACGGTCTCGCCGCGCCACAGCGACCGCACCACGTGCAGGAACTCCTCGCAGCGGGCGTAGCGGGCGTCCTTGTCGTGGAAGTCGCCGTACATCCGCTGCTCGTGGCTCTCACCGCCGGTGACCACGTTGAGCAGCAGCCGGCCGCCGGAGAGGTTCTGGAAGGTGCCGGCCATCTGCGCGGCGAGGTACGGCGAGGTCAGCCCGGGCCGGAACGCGACCAGGAACTTCAGCCGCTCCGAGACCTGGCTGAGCATCGCGGTCGACAGCCAGGCGTCGTCGCACCAGGCGCCGGTCGGCGTCAGCGCCGCCTCGAAGCCGACGTCCTCGGCGGCGCGGGCGACCTGGCCGAGGTAGGACACGCTGGCCGGGCGGCCGGCGGGGCCGGCGCCGAGGCCGTGGCCGCCGCCGACGACGTGGCGTCCGTCGCCGCCGTTGGTGGGCAGGAACCAGTGGAACTTCAGGGTCATGACGTCCTCTCGACTGAGTATCCCTACTAACTTGATAGACTAAATCGTCAGATGCAAGGCAAACCGCACGTCCCGGTCGGCGGAACGGTCGACGGGGTGGACGGCGAAACCTTCCACCGCCCTTCACGCCCACCGGACAGGGAGCCTGCGTGCGCATCGAGCAGCTGGAGTACCTCGCCGCCGTGACCCGGCACGGCTCGCTGCGGCGCGCGAGCGAGTCGCTGCACCTGTCGCAGCCCGCCCTCAGCGAGGCGCTGGGCAAGCTCGAGCGCGAGCTGGGGGTGCCGCTGCTGGACCGCCGCCGCTCCGGTGCCCGGATCAGCCGGCAGGGCCAGGACCTGCTGCCGTACATGACGCAGGTGCTCGAGGCCGTCGACCGGCTGCGGCAGGCCGCGGGCGACCAGCCGCTCGTGCCGCGCAACCTCCGGGTCGGGACCGTCAACGCCGCCAGCTCGGCCCTGCTGGTGCCGGCGGTGCAGGAGGTGCGGCGCAGCTCCGGCGGCACCGGCGTCGACGTGCTCAGCAGCCAGCACGACGAGATCTACCGCGGCGTGGCCGAGAGCTCGCTCGACCTCGGCCTGGTCAACCTGCTGCCCGGCGACGACGTGCCGCCGCACCTGGCCGCGCACGAGCTGCTGCAGGGTCGGCCGGTGGTGTGCCTGCCCGCCGACCACCCGCTGGCCGGGCTCGAGGCCGTCACCGTCGACCAGCTGCGCGAGGAGCCGTTCATCACGATGCGGGCCGGCTACCTGATGCACCGGTTCGTGCACCGGCTCTTCGCCGGCCGGCTGCCGGCGACGTCGTTCGCCACCGACGGCGCCGAGATGGGCAAGCTGATGGTCGCCGAGGGCCTCGGGCGTGACGGTGCTCCCGGACTACAGCCTGGTCGGCGACCCGCTGTGCACCGCCGGCCTGGTCACCTTCCGGCCGATCGCCGACGACGACACCGCGGTGCGGCTGCTGATGGTCACCCGCGACGTCCCGGTCGCCGCCCCCGCGCTGGCGCTGATGCAGGCGGCCCTGCTCGAGCGGGCGCGCGTCTACCGGCTCGAGCAGGCCGCCCGCCACGACGACGACCAGGCGTTGGCTCAGTCCAGCGGTCGCAGCTCGTCGGCGTAGGACACCGACACCCGCCGCAGCACGCCGGCGTCGCTGACGGCGTACTGCCCCATCCGCCACAGCGGTGGGGAGTACGCGTGCACCGAGACCGAGCCGGGCTCGGCGCCGTTGAGCCGGTGGATGTGCTCGGGCCCGAACGAGAACGCCAGCCCGGCACCGACCCGGGTCTCCACGCCGCCGGTCGCGACGGTGAGGTTGTTCTCGACGAGCTCGCCGGCGACCACCGCAACGGCCCCGGAGGAGATGTCGTGGTCGTGCCAGCCGGTGTCGTTCTGGGGCGTCCAGCACAGCAGCCAGACGTCCACGTGCGCGTCGCGGTGCAGCGACGCGTAGACCCGCTCGTCGTCGTCGAAGCCGACCAGGTGGGCCCAGCGGTCCGGGTCGGCGGCGATGGTGGCGACCAGGTCGCGCAGCTCGTCGGCGTCGAGGTCGCGCCCGGGCAGGTCGTCCAGGTCGAGGCGGCCCGCGCACGGGGCGAGCTCGACGGCGCGGTGCGCGGGCAGCGTCCGGTCGATCGGCTCGGTCAGCTGGCTCGGGGCCATGTCCGTCCCTCCTCTCCGACGTGCGCGGTGCGTGCCGGTGAGCAGCCGCGCCGGGTTGCTGACCCGGATGGCCTGCGTCGCGGCGTCGCCGAGCAGCCGGCGCAGCGGGGCGGCGTACGGCCGGTCGCTGCCGAGCGCCAGCACGTCGATGCCGAGCACCCGCACCAGGGCGTCGAGCGCCTGCGGTCCGTACGACGAGGTGTCGACGTACACGTCGGGGTCGATCGTCGGCGGCTCACCGCCGCGGGCGACGTGCCGCTCGTGGTGCACCGGGGCCAGGCCGGCGCCGGCGGCGAACAGCACCCGCAGGCCGGGGTAGAGCTCGCGCCCCCGGGCGGCGTGCCAGCCCCACCAGGCGGCCTGCAGCTGCGTGGTGTAGCCGACGACCGGCGCCCACCACTCCGGCAGGTCGCGCGACAGCGGCCGGGCCACCTCCGGACCGGGGTGCACGAACACCGGCTTGCCCGCCCGCTCGGCCACGGTGAGCACGTCCCCTGCGCGTTCCCACGCGGCCGGCGAGAGCAGGTCGGTCGCGGCCAGCTGCACGCCGGCGAACCCGGCGGTCAGCAGGCCCGCGAGCGCGTCGAGGTCCGGGTCGACCGTCGGCACCGACGCCCAGGCCCGGAAGTGCTCGGGCAGCGCACGGGCGCCGTCGTGCCAGGCCGCGAGCAGCGTCCCGGCCTCCGGGCGCACCAGCCCCTCGATGCCGAGCGGGGCGGAGAGCGACACGCAGGCCAGCCCGACCCCGTCCTCGTGGTCCGCCTCGATCCGCCGCGCCACGTCGTGGTGCGCCGGGTCGACCTCGTAGGGCGGTTCGGCGTGCGTGTGGAGCGTCCAGCCCCGCAGGTACGGCGCGCGCGTGCGAGCGCGCAGCCGGTCCACGAGCTGTTCCGGCCAGAGGTGCTGGTGCACGTCGACCGCGTCTGCTGCTGCCATGTCTCCTCCTCCCGATCGCCTGCTTCCCCCGTTGTCGGATGTCGGTGCGTGACCTCTGGGTCACTCCCGGGCATCCGATTTCGGAGGAACTATTTTGGACTAATCACAGTAACTCACTCGACTTTAGCGCGCGCAGCGACGCGCCGTACGACGTTCCGAGGGGTGAGCCGGAGCACGTCTGGCCGAATAGGGCACCGTCACCAACGGCACTACCCTTGGGAGGTGCCTGACTCCCCCGCCGACGCAGCTGCCGAACCCACCGTGACCTTCGCCGACCTCGGCATCGACAAGCGGGTGCTCCGGGCGCTGGCCGACGTCGGCTACGAGTCGCCCTCCCCCATCCAGGCCGCCACCATCCCGGCGCTGCTCGAGGGCCGCCACGTCGTCGGGCTGGCGCAGACCGGCACCGGCAAGACCGCCGCGTTCGCGGTGCCGATCCTCTCCCAGGTCGACATGCGGCAGAAGACGCCGCAGGCCCTGGTGCTGGCGCCCACCCGCGAGCTCGCGCTCCAGGTCTCGGAGGCCTTCGAGCGCTACGCCGCGCACCTGCCGGGCCTGCACGTGCTGCCGATCTACGGCGGCCAGGGGTACGGCGTCCAGCTCTCGGCGCTGCGCCGCGGCGTGCACGTCGTGGTCGGCACCCCCGGACGCGTCATGGACCACCTCGAGAAGGGCACCCTCGACCTGTCCGAGCTGCGCTTCCTGGTGCTCGACGAGGCCGACGAGATGCTGAAGATGGGCTTCGCGGAGGACGTCGAGACGATCCTCGCGCGGACGCCGGACGACAAGCACGTCGCGCTGTTCTCGGCCACCATGCCGCCGCAGATCCGGCGGATCGCGAAGAAGTACCTCACCGACGCCGCCGAGATCACCGTCAAGAACAAGACCACCACCTCGGCCAACACCCGGCAGCGCTACCTCGTGGTGTCCTACCCGCAGAAGGTCGACGCGCTCACCCGCATCCTCGAGGTCGAGAACTTCGAGGGGATGATCGTCTTCGTCCGCACCAAGCAGGTCACCGAGCAGCTCGCGGAGCGGCTGCGGGCCCGGGGCTTCTCGGCCGCGGCCATCAACGGCGACGTGGTGCAGAAGCAGCGCGAGCGCACCATCGACCAGCTGCGCGACGCGAAGCTCGACATCCTGGTCGCCACCGACGTCGCGGCCCGCGGGCTCGACGTCGAGCGGATCTCGCACGTCGTCAACTTCGACATCCCCACCGACACCGAGTCCTACGTCCACCGGGTGGGCCGCACGGGCCGCGCCGGCCGCGAGGGCGACGCGATCTCGTTCGTGACGCCGCGCGAGAAGCACCTGCTCAAGGCCATCGAGAAGGCCACCCGTCAGCCGCTGACGCAGATGCGGCTGCCGACGGTGGAGGACGTCAACGAGACCCGGGTGGCACGGTTCCGCGACCAGATCACCGAGGCGCTCGGCTCCGACCAGATGGCGTTCTACCGCGACCTGATCGACGACTACGAGCAGCACCACGACGTGCCGGCCGCCGACATCGCGGCCGCGCTGGCGGTGCTGACCCAGGACGGTCCGCTGCTGATGGAGGCCGAGGCGGCCGCCGTCCCGCAGGTGTTCGATCGCGGCGAGGGCGGCGGCAGGCCGCGTGGCCGCGACGACCGGCCGGGCCGTCCCCGGCGCGAGGACCGGTCCCGCAAGCGCTCGGACGTGCCGCTGGCGACGTACCGGATCGCGGTGGGCAAGCGCCACAAGGTCGAGCCCCGGCAGATCGTCGGCGCGATCGCCAACGAGGGCGGCCTGCAGCGCGGCGACTTCGGGCACATCGACATCCGCGGCGACCACTCGCTGGTGGAGCTGCCGGTCTCGCTGTCGGACCGGACGCTCGACTCGCTGCGCGGCACCCGGATCTCCGGCAAGCTCATCGAGCTGTCGCCGGTGGGCCCGGGCGGCGGCGACGAGAGCCGGCCCCGCAGCAAGCCGCGCACCAAGCCCCGCAGCAAGGGCTGAGCGCCCTCAGACGTAGGTGGTGACCTCGCCGGTCAGCATCGTCACGCCACCGGTGGCGAAGTTCCCGATGTCGCGCGCCGCGGCGTCCCCCTCGGGGCTGCCGAGACCCTCCGCCAGGCTCTTCCGGTCGGCGAACTGCAGGCTCGCCACGACGTGCTCCGCGGGCGGCTCGCCGTCCGGACCCGGCCCGGGGCGGGTCACCGAGTAGTGCAGCAGCCCCGGGATCGTCGAGGCCAGCGGGGCGTGCGTCGACTCGTAGTACGCGTCGAAGGCGGCCGGGTCCTCGGGGTGGTGGTACAGGACGGTGAGCTGGTAGGTCATGGCGACACTGTGCCCGACCCGGGACCGCGGCGGAACCGGCCCCGGTCCAGACGCTGGTAGAGGACCGTTTACCGACCGCCGCGCGCGGGCAACGCCACAGCATGGAGCGAGCAGAGAACGAGCCCCGGCGTCCCCGGCGGACCTGACCAAGCAGTCCTGGATGCACGTGGCCCGCAAGACGGCCCGGGAGTTCAGCAAGGACGAGTGCACCGACCTGGCCGCGGCGCTGACCTACTACGCGGTGCTGGCGCTGTTCCCGGCCATGATCGCGCTGCTGTCGCTGGTCGGGCTGTTCGGGCAGGGGCAGCAGACCGTCGACACGCTGACCTCGATCCTGAAGGACCTCGGCGCCGGCTCGGCGACGAAGCAGCTCACCAGCACCCTCGACTCGCTGGTCGCGGCGAAGCAGGCGGCCGGCGTCGCGTTCGTCGTCGGCCTGCGCGACCGCGCTGTGGTCGGCGTCCGGGTACGTCGGGGCGTTCGGCCGCGCGATGAACCGGATGTACGAGGTCCGCGAGGGCCGGCCGATCTGGAAGCTGCGCCCGCTGATGGTCCTCGTGACGGCCGTGGTGCTGGTGCTGGTGACCCTCGTCGCGCTCGCCCTGGTGCTCACCGGCCCGGCCGCCCAGGCGGTCGGCTCCGCGGTCGGCCTCGGCTCGACGGCGGTGCTGGTGTGGGGCATCGCGAAGTGGCCGGTGATGCTGCGTCGTGGTGATGCTGGTCGTGGCGACGCTGTACTGGGCCACCCCCAACGTGAAGCAGCCGAAGTTCCGCTGGCTCAGCGTCGGCGCCGTGCTGGCGATCGTGGTCTGGATCGTCGCGTCGGCGCTGTTCGGCTTCTACGTCTCCCAGTTCGCGTCGTACAACAAGACCTACGGCTCGCTGGCCGGCGCCGTGGTGTTCCTGCTCTGGCTGTGGATCACCAACCTGGCGCTGCTGTTCGGCGCCGAGCTCGACGCCGAGCTGGAGCGCGGCCGCGAGCTGCAGGCCGGCATCGCCCGCCGAGCGCTCGGTGCAGCTGGAGCCGCGCGACACCCGCGGGATCGAGAAGGCCGACGAGAAGGCGGCCGAGGACGAGGAGCGCGGCCGCGAGATCCGGGAGCAGCACGCCGCCGAGACGTCGCAGACCCAGCGCTAGAAGCCCCGGAAGACCGTGCGCAGCGCGGCCAGACGGGTCGGGTCCACGCCGTCGGGCGACCGCTCGGGGTCCAGCCGACCGTTCGTGAGCAGCAGGAACGCCTCGGCCGGCAGCCGCACCGGCTCGGCGCCGTTCTGCTCGGCCGGCGTGAGGCCGACCGCCGGGTGGGTGGTCAGCAGCCAGCGGTGAGCGGGGTCGGTCGTCTCGACCACGAGCGGGCCGACGTCGGCCTGCGGCGCCGCTGCGCGAGCCGGTCGTGCGAACGGCGTACGGCGGCCAGCCAGACCGCCGCGCCGAGGTCGGGGCCGGGGGCGAGGTCGCTCACCGGCCGGTCACCCCGTCGAGCGCCTCGCGGAGCAGGTCGGCGTGCCCGTTGTGGCGGGCGTACTCCGCGATCAGGTGGACGTAGACCATCCGCAGCGACCACGCCTCGCCGTGCGACGTCGAACGTGTCGTCGAACGACATCGCCGCCACCGCCACGTCCGCGTCGAGCCACTCCTCCCGGAGCAGCCGCACGGCATCCTCGGCCTCGGCCGGGTCCAGGTGGTCGAAGTCGTGCTGCGGGCCGAGGTCGGGGTCGTAGAACGGCTCGACGTCCTCGCCGGCCGCCCGCTGCCGCAGCCAGGTCCGCTCCACCTTGGCGGCGTGCCGCAGCAGGCCGAGCAGCGAGAGGTTCGACGAGGGCAGCGGGCGCTCCGCCAGCTGGTCACCGGTGAGCCCCGCACAGACGTTGAGCAGGGTGGTGCGCTGCCAGCCGAGGAAGCCCTCCAGCATCGGCCGGTCCGGGCCGGTCAGCGGGCCGTCGGCGGGCTCGGGGGTGGGTGCCGTCCACGTCATGACCCGATCCTCGCAGCCGGGCCGGATCCGGTGTTGCCGATTTGTCGATGGATGCTGCTGACGCGTGGAAGGATCGGCCGTTCGGGGGGCCGAGTCCCTCTGCCCCGCGCGCTACGAGAGGATCCACCCGTGACAGACGCAGCCGCGGCCGGCTGGGACCTGCTGGTCGAGAACCGTGCCGAGATCGTCGACCGCTGGAAGACCGCCGCCAGCCGGGCCCTCGCCGGCCGGATGACCCAGGCCGAGCTCGACCGCGACGTCACGGAGATGTTCGACGCGCTGACCGTCGGCGACCCGCGGTGGCGACCACCAGCTCGCCGACGACGTCCTTCACCGCGCCTGCGCGGCCTGCTCGCCGACCTGGCCCGCACCCGGGCCCGCCAGGGCTTCACCCCGACCGAGACCGCGGTCAGCGTGTTCGCGCTCAAGGAGGCGGTGCTCGAGACGTCCTCGAGGCCCGGGGCGACCTGCGACCTGTACCGCGTTCTTCGCGGAGTTCTCCCGGCTCGTCGACGACCTCGGCCTGTTCATGCTCGAGACCTACGCCGAGGCCCGCGAGCAGGTGATCTCCGAGCAGGCCGACGCGCTGCTCGAGCTGTCCACGCCGGTCGTCAAGCTCTGGGACGGCATCGTGTCGCCTGCCGCTGGTCGGCACCCTGGACTCGGCCCGCACCCAGGTCGTGATGGAGAAGCTGCTGCAGGCGCTCGTCGACACCGGCTCCGAGCACGCGATCATCGACATCACCGGCGTCTCGGCCGTCGACACCCAGGTCGCCCAGCACCTGCTCAAGACCGTGATGGCGGCCCGGCTGCTGGGCGCCGAGTGCATCATCTCCGGCATCCGGCCGCAGATCGCGCAGACCGATCGTCGCGCTCGGCATCGAGTTCGGCGACATCGCCACCAAGGCGACGCTGGCCGACGCGCTGCTGCTCGCGCTGCGCCGCTCCGGCTCAGGACATCGTCAAGCGCCAGGTCGCCAGGGGCCGCTGAGTGGAGCGCATCCCGATCCTGCGCATCGGCGACATCCTGCTGGTCTCGATCCAGGTCGACCTGCAGGACCAGATCGCGCTCGCGCTCCAGGAGGACCTCGCCGAGCGGATCGTCGAGACCGGCGCGCACGGCGTGCTCATCGACATCTCGGCGCTGGAGATCGTCGACAGCTTCATCGGCCGGATGATCTCCACGATCGCGTCCGTCTCCGCGGGTGCTCGACGCCGAGACCGTCGTGGTCGGCATGCGCCCGGCGGTCGCGATCACGCTGGTCGAGCTCGGCCTGTCCCTCGACGGCGTGCGCACCGCGCTCGACGTCGACCGCGGCCTGGCCATGCTCGGCAGGCCGACGCTCGAGCACGTGATCGCGGGTCGAGCCACGGCGACGCTCGAGGACGAGACCAGCGGACCCGGTGCCGATGATGGAGACCGCCGTCGACGGTCGAGACGCGAGGCGTCCCACGCGATCAGCAGCGGACGCCGACGTGGTCCGGGTGCGGCAGGCCGTGCGCACCCTCGCCGTCGACGGCGAAGCTGTCGCTGGTCGACCAGACCAAGCTGGTCACCGCCGCCAGCGAGCTGGCCCGCAACACCCTGGTGTACGGCGGCGGCGGCGACCGTCGTCGGTCGAGCTCGTCACGCGCCGGCCTGCGGCGCGGGCGTCCGGGCCGCGTTCGCCGACGAGGGGCCCGGCATCGCCGACGTCGACCTGGCGCTGACCGACGGCTGGACCAGCGGCACCGGCCTGGGGCTCGGCCTGTCGGGCGCGCGAGCGGCTCGTCGACGAGTTCGAGCTGCAGCACCGACTCCGGGCGAGGGCACCGTGGTCCGCGATCGTCAAGTGGACGCGATGACCGCCCCAGGCCGTCCGGGACCGAGCTCGCCGTGCGCGAGGACGTCGCCTGGGTGCGCGTCGAGGACGAGAGCAGCGCCAGCGGCATGCGTGCGCCGCCGGGCGGTCGAGCTCGCCGAGCGCGTCGGCCTCGACGAGGAGCGCGGCCGGCGAGGTCGCCATCGTCGCGACCGAGCTGGCCACCAACCTGGTGAAGTACGCCCAGCGACGGCGCTGTGCGTGCTGCGGGCTGCTGCGCCGCGACGCACTCGGCGGCGTCGAGATCGTCGCGGTCGACCACGGGCCGGGCATGCGCGACGTGCACGCCGCTGTTCGCGGACGGCGAGTCCACGTCGGGGACGCTCGGCATCGGCCTGGGCGCCGTACGACCGGCTGGCGAGCGCCTACGACGTCGCACTCCGCTGCCCGGCAGCGGCACCGTGCTCGACCGCGACGTTCTGGCCGGGCGAGGCCGGACGCCGCCGAGCCGGCGGCCGGGCTCACCCGCGCCGATCGAGGGCGAGGACGAGTGCGGCGACGCCTACGCCGTGCGACGGACCGGGCGCGGGCTGCTGCTGATGCTCAGCGACGGCCTCGGCCACGGCCCGCTGGCCGCGCGGGCCTCCGACGGAGTGCGCCGCGGGCGTTCCGGGACGTCCGAGCTGGAGTCCCCGGCCGCGCTGCTGCGCGAGCTGCACCAGCCGGATGTCCGCCACCCGCGGTGCCGCCGACCGCCATCGGCGCACCTCGACGTCGCGGCCGCGCCGGCTGACCTACGCCGGGGTCGGCAACATCGCCGGGCGGGTCGTCAGCGGCCGGACGAAGCCGCGGGCTGGTGTCGATGCCGGGCATCGTCGGGCACAACCTGCGCGACCGTGCAGGACGTGGCCTACGACGCTCGAGCCCGACGTCCTGGGTGGTGATGCACAGCGACGGTCTCACCGACAAGTGGGACCTCGACGACTACCCCGGCCTGCTGGCGCTGCTCGCCGCTGGTGGTCGCCGCCACGCTGCTGCGCGACGCCGCCGTCCGGCGCGACGACGCCGAGCGTGCTGGTCTGCCGGGCGGGCGCCCGATGACCGCGACGAGATCGGCGCCGCTGCGAGGTCGCACGCACGAGACCGACGTCTTCGCCGTCCCGGCAGCGCCGGCCGCGAGGTCGCCGCCGCCGTCGGCGTCGACGGCCAGGACCGGGTCCGGCTGGCCACCGCGCTCAGCGAGGTCGACCCGGGACGTGCTCGCCGCCGGCGGTGGAGCCGGTGTCGCTTCGACGCTCGGCCGAGCCCGCCCTGCTCGCGTGCGGTCGTGACCGTCGACGCCCGCGACGCCCGGGTCGACGCTGGGGCTCGGCCGAGCGGCCTCGACGCCGCCCGCCGGCTGATGGACCACGGTCGCGGTCGGCCACCGGACGACGACGGCCGGCACCGTCGTCACGCTCGGCAAGCGGCCTCGACCCGCTCCGCGCTGCTCGACGACCGAGCGACGACGCGAGCTGCCGCGGCGGCTGCCCGGCCACGGTCGCCCGCAGCTGCGCTCGACGAGCTGCGCAGTCGCAGAACCGCGAGCTGGTCGACGGCGCTCGGACGAGGTGCAGGCCCAGCGGGACGAGCTGCGACCGGGTCAACGCCGAGCTGGAGGAGACCAACCGCGGCGTGATGGCGCTCTACGACGAGCTCTCCGACGAGCTGGAGACGCACCAACCAGGGCGTGGTCGCGCTCTACGCCGAGATCGACGACAAGAGCCGGCAGCTGCGCGAGGCCAGCGAGTCCAAGACCCGCTTCCTCAACAACATCAGCCACGAGCTGCGCACCCCCGGCAACTCCGTGCTCGGGCTGGCCCGGCTGCTGCTCGACCCGGCCGCCGAGCCGCTCACCGCGGAGCAGCGCCAGCAGGTCGAGTTCATCGCCGCCAGCGCCGAGGACCTGCTCCGGCTGGTCAACGAGCTGCTCGACCTGGCCAAGGCCGAGTCCGGCCGCATCGAGCCGACCGTCGACGACGTCGACCTCGCCGCCGCTCTTCGACGAGCTGCGCGGCACCACCGCCCCGCTGGTGACGCCGCCCGGGCGTCACGCTGGTCGTCGAGCCGCCGCCGGGGCGTCGAGCGGCCTCCGCACCGACCGACCCTGCTGCGGCACGTGCTGCGCAACCTGCTGAGCAACGCGGTGAAGTTCACCGAGTCCGGGCAGCGGTCACGATGACCGCCGACGCCGGCGGACGGCGTCGTCCGGATCACCGTCAGCGACACCGGGATCGGGCATCGCCGAGGAGGACCAGCCGCGGGTCTTCGAGGAGTTCTTCCAGGTCCGCGGGCACGCTGCAGTCCGCGGTCGAAGGGGTCCGGCCTCGGGCTGCCGTTCGCCCGCCGGCTGGCCGATCCTGCTGGGTGGCGACCTGCAGCCTGGTCAGCGTGCCCGGCGAGGGCACCACCTTCACGCTCGAGCTGCCGCTGGCCGGGCCGCCGGCCCCGGCGTCCCGAGGAAGGAGCGCCCCGCGTGAGCGACACTCGCGGGCGTCCGTCCTGGTGTGCGACGACACCGCCGCCAAGCGCTACGTCATCTCCAGCTGGCTGCGCCGCGACGGCTACACACGTCCTCGAGGCGGAGACCGGCGGCCAGGCGCTCGAGATCGCCGCCGAGCGGCGCCGTCGACCTGGCCGTCCTCGACGTGCACCTGCCGGACATGAACGGCCTCGACGTCTGCGCCGGCATCAAGGCCGACCCGCGCACGGCGTCCACGCCGGTGCTGCACATCTCCGCGATCGCCGTCGAGCCCGAGGACCGCAGCGCCGGGCTCGACCAGCGGCGCCGACGCCTACATGGTCGACCCGATCGAGCCGCAGCGAGATGCTCTCCACGGTGCGCTCGCTGCTGCGCTCGTCGGTGGCCCGGCGGGACGCCGAGCGGCTCGCCGTCCGCCTCGACCGGCTGTCGTCGGCCAGCCTGCGCATCAACGTCGCGCTGAACCCGGCCCGGGTGGCGACCGCCGCCGCCGAGGGGCTCGCCCGGATGCTCGACACCGAGTCGGTCGTGCTGCTCGTCGAGGACGCCACTGGCGGCGTGGTCGGGCGCACCACCGTCGACGACGTCACCACCGGGGCCACGCGTCTCGGCCGAGCTCGACGCCGGCGCTGCTGGACGCGCTCGGCGACCGGGCCGTCGTCGCACGCCGCCGACGAGCCGTGGACCTCGATCTGCTCTCCGGCAGCTACGACGGCCCCTGGACCGTCGTACCCGTCACCGGGCGTCGGACGGCGTCACGGCCTGGTGGCGGTCCCGGCGCACGCCGAGGCCACCGACGAGGACCGGATGCTGCTGCGCCGGCTGGCCGCAGACCGCGGCGGTCGCGCTGGCCAACCTGCGGGTGTTCGTCGAGGAGCACCGCACCGCGCTCACGCTGCAGCGCAGCCTGCTGCCGGCCAGCCTGCCGCCGCTGCCCGGCCTGCGGGTGGCCGCGCGCTACAAGGCCTCCGGCGACCAGGTCGAGGTCGGCGGCGACTTCTACGACGCCTTCCGCACCGACGACGGCCGCAGCGTCGTCGTGATCGGCGACGTGCAGGGCCACTCGCTGGAGGCGGCCATCGTGATGGCCGAGCTGCGCTACTCGCTGCGCGCGTTCATGCACGACGGGCACGCCGCGCTCGACGCCCTGAACCGGCTCAACCGGATCCTGCTGCGCAGCCACCCCGACATGACCGCCACCGTGTGCGTGCTGGTCTTCCCCGACGGACCCGGCGACGGTCGAGATCGCGAACGCCGGGCACATCCCGCCGCTGGTCGTGCGAGCACGGCACCGCGACGTACCTCGAGCCGACCGGGACCCTGCTCGGCGTCGAGAAGCGCCGCGGGCGGCCCTCGTCGATCGACCGGAGCGCCCGGCCGGCGGCTGGTGCTGATGACCGACGGCCTGGTCGAGCGCCGCACCGAGCCGATCGGCACCGCCCTGGACCGGCTCGCCGCCGAGGTCGCGACGAGCGACGCTGTCCGCCGAGGCCCTGTGCGACCACCTGATGGCCGGCTGGGGCGACGGCGAGGACGACATCTGCCTGATGGTCGTCGACCTGCTCTGACCCCCGGTTTGCCCACCGGGAGGGTGGGCACGGAGCCGGCATGTCCTCCATCGACACCGTGGTCCTCGACGTGGACGGCACCCTCGTCGACACGGTCTACCAGCACACCGTCCTGTGGGCGCGGGCGTTCGCCGCGGTCGGGGTCGACGTGCCCCAGTGGCGGCTGCACCGCGCGATCGGCATGGGCGGTGACCGGCTGGTCGCCGAGGTGGCCGGCGACGAGGTCGAGCGGCAGCACGGCGACCGGGTCCGCAGCGAGCACGACGAGGCCTTCGGCCAGGTCATCGACGAGATCCGGCCGCTGCCCGGCGCCGCCGACCTGCTCGACGAGCTGCGCTCCCGCGGCCTGAAGGTCGTGCTGGCCAGCTCGGGCATCGGTGCGCAGACCGAGCGGCTGCTCGCGCTCGTGGACGGGGACGCGAAGTCCCACGGCTGGACGTCCAGCGACGACGTCGAGGCCAGCAAGCCGGCGCCGGACCTGCTCGAGGTCGCGCTCGAGAAGGTCGACGCCGGGCGCGCCGTCGTCGTCGGCGACGCGGTCTGGGACGTCACCGCGGCCGGGAACGCGGGTCTTCCGAGCATCGGCCTGCTCTGCGGTGGCTTCGGCGAGGCCGAGCTGCGGGAGGCCGGTGCGGACCGGGTGTACGTCGACCCGGCGGACCTGCTGGCGCACCTCGACGAGGCGCTGGGGGTTCGGGGCTGAGGTCGGGCAGCGTCGCGCGCGGCAGCGTCGCGCGCGGCGCTTGTCGGGTCGGGCACCTTGGTCGAGCGCGTCGGCGCCGGTAGCCCGGGGCTGAGCGTCGAAGGCTCCGTCGGACAGAAAGCTCGGGCGGTCGATGCCGCTGTCGGACCCTGAGCCGGCGAGCTTCCTGTCCGACGGCATGCTGCGCAAGCATGGCCGCGGGGCGAGCCGCAGCGTCGTCCGGCCGCATCGTCAGCGGTCGTCGAGCGGTCGAGGTCAAGCGGTGAGCGCCTCAGCGTCAAGCGGAGTGAGCCCATCAGGGCCAAGCGCTGAGCGCGTCGGCGTCCCGGGCTCTGGGATCGCGTGGCCCGGCGCGCCGGTTCGCCCCCGCTAGGGAGGGGCTTGTGGGGGCTCCGTCGGACAGGAAGCTCTCGCGGTCGAGGCCGGTTTCGGGCCCGGAGCCGCCGGAGCTTCCTGTCCGACGGCGCGCTGGCCCGGCTCGCGGCTCGCGGCTCGCGGCTCGCGCGTGGGCCTAGTGGCGGGGTCGGCCGCGTTCAGCGTGCCGGGTCGGGGCTGACGGTGAAGGTGGTGCCGTGGGGGCTGACCCACAGCGTAGCTGTCGTCGGGTGCGCGCTGGTAGGTCCAGGCGGTGAAGGTCTTGAGGCGGTGGTGTCGCCGGCAGAGGCAGGCGAGGTTGTGCAGGCTGGTCTGGCCGGGTGGTCCGCCGTCGTCGGGTGGCACGTAGGGGTCGATGTGGTCGAGGTCGCAGGACCGGGCGTCGACGGTGCAGCCGGGGAACACGCAGTGCCCGTCGCGCAGGAGGACGGCCTCGCGCATGACCTCGGGTGGGTCGTGCCGGTCGACCGGGCTGAGCCGGGTCGGGTCGAGGACCGGGCGGATGGTGACCCGGTCGGTGCGGCGCAGCCAGTCGGCCAGCAGCTGCAGGGTGGCGGCGCCGAGCCGCTCCACGGACCCGCCGAGGTTGGGCTCGCCGGCGGCAGCGGCGCGGAGGTCGTCGGTGGTGACGTGCAGGTAGAGCGTCGCCGGGGTGGCGTTCCACTCCCGCACCTCGACCTGCCCTCAGGCCTGCCGGCGGTGGCTGCGGTCGGCTCGGCGAGGGGCTCGGTGCCGAACAGCTCCAGCACCCGTTGCGGGTGGGCGAGCAGCCCGAGGGCGTGGGCGCGGCGGACCCCGACCGGGCTGCCGTCACCGAGCCGACCCATCGACGTGGCCAGGTCGGACACCGCGGCGTCCAGGTCGAGCGCGTCGACGGTGTCGAGGGTCGCGGTCAGCCGGGCGGTGCCGATGGACTCGGTGCCGGAGTAGTCGAAGACCACCTCGCGGTGCGCCAGCGCCGCCTCCTCGAGACCTTCGGCGACCTCCGGGTCGAACAGGTTCAGCGCCTGCGTGACCAGCCCGGACAGGCTCGACCGGGAGCCGGTTGCGGCGACCCGCGATCGCGGCCTGCCGGTCCACGAACCCCGCCGCCTCGGCCGAGAGACGGCTGGTCGCCTGTGCGACCCGCCGCGCCTTCCACGCCTGCAACCGGCCCGCCTGCACCAGGCCCCACAAGCGTCGGCAGCCGGAAGCACAGCTCGACGGCATCCGCGACCAGGCACAGCGCGGACCGGTAGGAGACCCCCAGCGCGGCTCCGATCTCCACCACCGCCCGCTCGGCCACCTCCGGGGTCCCGTCCCCGGCGACCGGACACGGCACGTCCTGCTCGACGAGCTCGGTGTCAGCGTGCCACGACGCCGCCGGCGACTCCGGCGTGACCGGGAACAGGTCGACCAGGTGCACCGCCAACGCCAGCACGTCCGCCTCCGCCAGGTCCGCCGCCCGACGAGCAGCACCCAGCTCCGCAAGCGCGGCGGCAGCGTCCAACGCGCGCACGTCCGACTCGTCGCACACCGGGTGCGCCATGGTCGGAGGAGGGCGTGCTCATGGTCGAAGACTAGACGTGACCACCGACAGTTCCGACGGGTCACGGGAGCAGAATCCCTTTGTCCACAAGGGAAAAGTGGCCCACGGCGACTCCCCGCGACACCACACTCGGCATGACACCCGACGAGCTCGGCCGCTGCGCGTCCACCGGCACGCCCAGCCCGAAGCATGCGTCGCTCAGCGCACCACGACGCCCGACCCGGCGACCAGCTCCCCCACGACCGGGTACCCCGGGCAGCTCCCCGGCCACCAGCAGTCCGCCGGACGTCTGGGCGTCGGCGAGCAGCAGCAGCTCGTCCTCGTCGAGCGAGGACGTCAGGTGCGGCCGGACCCAGTCGAGGTTGCGGCGGATGCCGCCGGGGACGTAGCCCGCGGCGAGCGAGGGGCGGGCGGCCTCGAGGTACGGCACCGCGGCCGCGTCGACGACCGCGCCGACCCCGCTGGCCCGGCAGAGCTTGGAGAGGTGGCCGAGCAGCCCGAAGCCGGTGACGTCGGTGGCGCAGACGTGTCCCCGCTGCCAGCGCGGCCCGCGAGGCGTCGCGGTTGAGCCTGGTCATCGTCTCGACCGCGTCCGGGAACACCTCGCCGGTCGCCTTGTGCCGGTTGTTGAGCACGCCGAGCCCGAGCGGCTTGGTGAGCGTGAGCGGCGTACCGGCCACGCCCGCGTCGTTGCGCAGCAGCCGGTCCGGGTCGGCGAAGCCGGTGACGGCGAGGCCGTACTTCGGCTCGGGGTCGTCGATGCTGTGGCCGCCCGCGAGGTGGCAGCCCGCCTCGGCGCACACGTCGGCGCCGCCGCGCAGCACCTCCGCCGCGAGCTCGAAGGGGATCCGGTCGCGCGGCCACACCAGCAGGTTGACCGCGACCAGCGGCTCGCCGCCCATCGCGTACACGTCGGACAGCGCGTTGGCCGCCGCGATCCGGCCCCAGTCGTAGGCGTCGTCGACGACCGGGGTGAAGAAGTCGGCGGTCAGCACGACCGCGCGCTCGCCCTCGATGCGTACGACGGCCGCGTCGTCGCCGTTCTCGACGCCCGACGAGCAGGTCGTCGCCCGGCCCGGCCGGTGCCGAGCCCGGAGAGCACCCGCTCGAGCTCGCCGGGCGGCACCTTGCAGGCGCAGCCGCCGCCGGCGGCGTACTGGGTGAGCCGCAGGGGCGCGTCGATCGTCGTCATGACCCCACCGTGCCACGCCACCGGTGCCGGTCACGGGCGAGCAGGTCGTCGTACTCCGGCGGCAGCTCGCGCGCGATCTCGTCGAAGGTGTCGGCGGGCAGCCGCTCGCGCAGCGCCGCCACCACGGTGCGCGACATGCTCCGCGCGCCATCAGGCTCGACCCCGCCAGGTCGGCCACCCGGTGGTAGAACTCGACGAAGCCGTACGCAGCGCCCTCGCCCACCGCCGGCAGCTCCGAGGCCAGCGCGGCCGGCAGGTGCGCGACCACCCGCCCGTGGCCGTCGGCGGCGAGCCGGTCGCCGAGCACCACGAGCGCCGCCCGGGTGGCGCGGTCCGCCACCAGCACCGAGGGAAGGTCGGCGCGCTCCTGGACCAGCGTCACGACGTGACCGAACTGCAGCATCCGGCTTCCTCCGTCCCCCGGGCACGATCCGCTACCCGATCCGGTCGGAGTCATTCGGCGCCGTCCGTCAGCCGGTCTGCGGCCGCCCGCTGCGCCAGCCGCTCCTTCTGCGGCACCACGACGTACTTCGGGTCGCGGGCCGAGGCCAGGCCGGCCTCGAAGACCCCGAACCGCAGCGTCACCGACCCGGCGACGTACGCCGCGCCCGCGGCCGCCCGCAGCACCCGGGAGCGCCGGCCGGCCACGCGACAGCGCCGGCGCCGGCGAGGGACGCCCGCGGGCCGCCTTCATCAGCCGTCCCGGAGCGGCCCTGCTGGTAGGGCTCGGCGACCATGCCGAGCCGGCGGGTCATCAGCTCGCTGGCCGCCGACCTCGAGGCGCGGCACCGGCGAGCGCCAGCCGGAACGCGGGACCGCTCTGCGCGACCGGCGCCAGCACCATCGCGAGGCCGCCGGCCGCGGCGGCGCCCGAGCCGGCGAACACGAACGGCAGCTCGCGGTGCGCCTCGTGCCAGGCGGGCACGGCGGTGTTGGCGACCAGCGCGGCGGTGTAGGTCGCCAGCGGCGGGCCGAACGCGGCGGCGCCGACCCCGGCGAGCCGGCCGAGCCGCGGCAGCCGGCCGGTCACCAGCGAGCGCGGCCGCCGCGCCGCGACAGCGCGCGAACGGCGCCAGGATGAACGAGCCGACCGACAGCGGCGAGGTCGGCTTGAAGCACCCGCAGCATGTTCAGGAACCGCTCGGGCCGGCCGAGGTCGTGGACCAGCGCGACGGTGCCGGCGGCCGCGCCGGCCGCGGCGGCGAGCCGGGTGACCCGCTCGAGCGCCGGCAGGTCCGGCGAGCGCCGCGCCCTCGGCCAGCAGCGCCGAGCGCGCCGGCCAGCCCGCCCAGGAACAGGTACAGCGGGACGTCCGGGGTCTTCCAGGTCGGCGTCTTGATGATCTGCCTGCCGTAGTAGGACTCGAACTCCGCGCTCGGGCACCATCGCGTCTGCTCGCCGCCTCACCGGCGCCTGCCCCACGAACGAGGCGACGCCGAGGCCGACCAGCGTGGCCGCCGCGGCGCCGACGTGCTTCCACATCGAGCGCGAGGTCGCGGGTGGTCACGACCGGGTCGGGCGGCAGGCCGTAGACCTCGGGCTCGTCGAGCAGCAGGAAGAACGCGCCGTCGCCGCCGACGCCGTCCTCGGGGTCGTGCGCCGTAGAGCCGGGCGACGTCGACGCCCTTCTCGTGCAGCTCCGCGAGCCGGGCGTCGGCCCGCTCCCGCAGCTCGTCGAGCTCGCCGAACTGGATCGACTCGGTCGGGCAGGCCTGCGCGCAGGCCGGGCGTCTGGTCGTCCTTGAGCCGGTCGTAGCACAGCGTGCACTTGAAGGCCCGGCCGTCCTCCTTGCGCAGGTCGATCACGCCGTAGGGGCAGGCCGGGCACGCAGTAGCCGCAGCCGTTGCAGACGTCGGGCTGCACGACGACGGTGCCGAACTCGGTGCGGAACAGCGACGCCGGTCGGGCACACGTCGAGGCAGGCCGCGTGCGTGCAGTGCTTGCAGACGTCGGACGACATCAGCCAGCGCACGCCGCCGTCGCCGGACGCGTCCTGGTCGTCGCCGCGCTCGCATGGCGCCCGGGCGGGCCCATGCCGGGCAGGCCGAGGTCGGTGGTCGTCGGGTGCACGCGGCTTCTCGACGAACGCGACGTGCCGCCAGGTGCTCGCGCCGAGCGCCTGGGTGTTGTCGTAGGACATCCCGGTCAGCTCGTAGCCGTCGTCGGGGACCTCGTTCCACTCCTTGCACGCCACCTCGCAGGCCTTGCAGCCGATGCACACCGAGGTGTCGGTGAAGAAGCCCATGCGGGGCGGGTGGTCGCGTCGTAGCCGGCGTCGCCCGCGGACGTCGTCGAGCCGCCCGCACAGCGAGCTGCTCATCCGGTCGCCCTCCGTCGGTCGGGTGGTCGAGGTCGATCCCGGCGCGGCGACGGTAGTCCTCGACGTACGCCGTCAGGTCGGCGCCGCGCGGCCGGCGGCCGGGCCGGATGTCGCAGGTGCCGACCTTGTCCTGGATGTAGACGTTGGGGTCCATGCGTCACGTTGACCAGGTCGTTGGGCGAGTCGCCCTGCGTGATGCCGTTGCGGCCCCAGTGGTAGGGCAGCCCGACCTGCTCGACGAACCGGTCCCCCAGCCGCAGCGACCGCAGCCGGTCGGTGACCAGCACCCGCGCCTCGATCGCGGTGCGGCGCGGTGACGATCGTGGCCCAGCCGACGTGCTCGAGCCCGCGCTCGCGCGGCCAGCCGCGGCGAGACCTCGCAGAACGGCTCCGGCTGCAGCTCGGTGAGGTAGGGCAGCGTGCGGCTCATGGCGCCGGCGGTGTGGTGCTCGGTGAGCCGGTAGGTCGTGAAGACGTAGGGGAAGACGTCGCTGTAGCTCGGGTTGATCGGGTTCGCCGGGTGGTCGACGCTGGCGCCGCGACGGGTTGTTCTGCTGCGCCGTAGAGCGGGTTGTGCACCGGCGACTCGGGCGGCTCGTAGTGCGTCGGCATCGGCCCGTCGGCCAGCCCGAGCGGCGCGAACAGCCAGGCCTTCCCGTCGGTCTGCATGATGAACGGGTCCTGGCCGCCGATCGCGTCGGGCCCCTTCGCGCCCTCCTCGGGCACGTAGTCGGGCGCCCGGTCGGCGATGAAGTCGGGCACGTCGGGGCCGGTCCACCTGCCCTGCTCGGCGTCCCACCAGACGTACTTCTTGCGCTCGCTCCACGGCGTGCCGTCCGGGGCCGCGGAGGCGCGGTTGTAGAGGATGCGGCGGTTGGCCGGCCACACCCAGCCCCACTCCGCGGCGACCCGGTCCTGCTCCCAGTGCGGCTTGCGGCGCCGGGCCTGGTTGACCTCGTCGGCGTACACGCCGCAGTAGATCCAGCAGCCGCAGGCGGTCGAGCCGTCGGCCTTGAGCTCGGTGTACGCCGACAGCGCCGCGCCGTCCGGGCCCGGTGCCGTTGATCTCGCGCAGCACCGCCTCGCCGTCGACGTCGCCGTGCTCGTCGAGCGGGTAGTCCCAGGCGAGGTCGAGCAGCGGCCGGTCCATCTCGTCGGTGGAGCCGGCGAGCTTCTCGCGGATCCGCTGGCCGAGCTCGTAGTAGAAGTCCAGCTCGCTGCGCGCGTCGCCCGGCGGGTCGACCGCCTTGTCGCGCCACTGCAGCATCCGCTGGGTCTGGGTGAACGACCCGGCCTTCTCGACGTGCGAGGCGGCGGGCAGGAAGAAGATCTCGGTGCCGATCTCCTCGGTGACCAGCTCGCCGGTCTCGATCTCGGGACCGTCCTTCCAGAACGTCGCCGACTCGATCATCTGCAGGTCGCGCACCACCAGCCAGTCGAGGTTGGCCATGCCGAGCCGCTGCATCTTGCCGTTCGCCGAGCCGACCGCGGGGTTCTCCCCCACCAGGAAGTAGCCCTTGCAGCGCCCCTCGATCTGCGCCTTCACCGTGGTGTACGTCGAGTGGTCGCCGGTGAGCCGCGGCAGGTAGTCGAAGCAGAAGTCGTTCTCGGGGGTGGCGGCGTCGCCCCAGTAGGACTTCAGCAGGCTCACGACGTAGGACGCGCATGTTGCCCCAGAAGCCGGTCTTGCCCTCGTCGCCGCGCGACGTACGAGTCGAGGCTCGTGGTGCTGCTCCGCGTGCGGCATCGGCAGGTAGCCCGGGCAGGATGTTGAACAGCGTCGGGATGTCGGTCGAGCCCTGGATGCTGGCGTGGCCGCGCAGCGCCATGATGCCGCCGCCGGGCCGGCCGATGTTGCCGAGCAGCAGTCTGCAGGATCGAGGCGGTGCGGATCATCTGCGCGCCGACGCTGTGGTGGGTCCAGCCGACGGCGTAGCAGAAGGCGGTGGTGCGCTCGCGGCCGCTGTTGCGGGTCAGCGCGTCGGCGACCTGCGCGAACTGCTCGGGCTCGATGCCGCAGACCTGCTGCACCATCTCCGGGGTGTAGCGCGCGAAGTGCCGCTTGAGGATCTGGAAGACGCAGCGCGGGTGCTGCAGCGTCTCGTCGCGGTAGCCCTTCCAGTTCACCGGCGCGCCGCCGGAGCCGTGCGCCTCGGACTGCGCGGCCTCGTGCGCGCGGCGTGGCGCGTGCCGCTCGCCTCGGGCTCGCGCGGCTCCTCCGCCGCTCGGCCGCTCGGTCGGCTCGTAGCGCCAGGACGTCGGGTCGTAGTGCCCGGTCTCCGGGTCGAAGCCGGAGAACAGCCCGTCGAGGTCCTCGGTGTCCTGGAACGTCCTCGTCGACGATCGTCGCGGCGTTGGTGTAGGCCACGACGTACTCGCGGAAGTCGAGGTCGTTGCTCAGCACGTGGTTGACCAGCCCGCCGAGGAACGCGATGTCGGAGCCGGCCCGGATCGGCACGTGCAGGTCGGCGACCGCCGAGGTGCGCGTGAACCGCGGGTCGACGTGGATCACCGTGGCGCCGCGACGCTTGGCCTCCATCACCCACTGGAACCCGACCGGGTGGGCCTCGGCCATGTTCGAGCCCTCGATGAGGATGCAGTCGGCGTTCAGCCAGGTCCTGCAGGAAGGTGGTCGCGCCACCACGGCCGAACGAGGTCCCCAGACCGGGGACCGTGGAGGAGTGTCAAATACGGGCCTGGTTCTCGATCTGGATCGCGCCCATCGCCGTGTAGAGCTTCTTCATGAGGTAGTTCTCCTCGTTGTCGAGGGTCGCTCCTCCGAGGCTGGCGATGCCGAGGGTGCGGCGGGTACGACGGCCCTGGTCGTCCTCCCACTCCCAGAACTCCTTGCGGGTCTTGATGACCCGGTCCGCGATCATGTCCATCGCGGTGTCGAGGTCGAGGTCCTCCCACTCGGTGCCGTGCGGGCGGCGGTAGCGGACCTTCGTGACCCGGGTCGGGCGAGGTCACCAGCTGCTTGCTGGCGCTGCCCTTCGGGCACAGCCGGCCGCGCGAGATCGGGCTGGCCGGGTCGCCCTCGATCTGGGTGACCTTGCTCGTCCTTGACGAAGACCTTCTGCGCGCAGCCGACCGCGCAGTACGGGCAGACCGAGCTCGACCACCCGGTCGGCCTCGCTGGTGCGCGGCCGGAGCGTCTCGCTGCGGGCGGACATCGCGGCGGCGCCGCGGCCGAGCCGGTCGTCGCCGCGCAGCTGGCGGAGCAGCGGACCACGCGCTGATGAACGACTTCTCGCCCACGCGCGTGCTCCCTCCGGTCGATCGACAGGGCACGAGGTATCCCGTGGGTTGGGAGCCTAAACCCGTCGAGGCCCCAGACGCGCGCCGCTAGGGTTGCTCGCGGAGGCGTTCCTCGTCTGGTGACGGGCGCGGTCCTCAAAACCGTAGTGGCCGGGCATCTCGGTCAGGCGGGTTCGATTCCCGTCCGCCTCCGCCAGCCACCACACGGCGACGAGGAGCACGCGTGCAGGACGACCCGCCGACGTCGTACGCCGCGCACCGACGCCGTGCTCGCCGACCCGCGGCTCGCCGACGCCGCGCGACCGGCTCGGCCGCGCCGCTGCTGAAGCGGACCGTCGTCGCGAGGTGCTCGACGCGGTGCCGGCGCCGGCGACGGTCGCACCCGACGACGTGGTCGCCGTCGTGCTGGCCTCGCTGCCCGCGCTCGGCGTCGTCGCTGCGGCGGGTCGTCAACGCGACCGGCGTCGTCGTGCACACCAACCTCGGTCGCGCCCCGCTCTCCGCCGCGGCGCGTCGAGGCGGTGGCCGTGGCGGCCGGCGCGACCGACGTCGAGCTCGACCTGGCGACCGGCCGGCGCGGCCCGCGCGGCGCGGCGGCGCTCGACGCGCTCGCCGCCGCCGTGCCGGACGCCGGAGGCGTGCACGTGGTCAACAACGGCGCCGCCGCGCTGGCGCTGGTGGCCTCGCGGCCTGGCCCGCGGCCGCGAGGTCGTGGTGGCCCGCGGCGAGCTGGTCGAGATCGGCGACGGCTTCCGGATCCCCGAGCTGCTGGAGTCCGTGGGCGCGCGGCTGCGCGAGGTCGGCACCACCAACCGGGTGCGGCTGGCGGACTACGCGCGCGGCCGTCGGCGACCGAGACCGCGTTCGTGCTCAAGGTGCACCCGTCGAACTTCCGGGTCGAGGGCTTCACCTCGTCGGTGTCGGTCGGCCGAGCTCGCGACGCTCGACGTCCCCGTGGTCGCCGACATCGGCTCCGGCCTGCTGGCGCCGCACCCGCGGCTGCCCGACGAGCCGGACGCCACGACCGCGCTGCGCGCCGGCGCCGACCTGGTCACCGCCTCCGGCGACAAGCTGCTCGGCGGCCCGCAGTGCGGGCTGCTGCTCGGGCCGGGCCGACCTCGTGCAGCGGCTGCGGCGCGCACCCGTTCGCCCGGGCGCTGCGGGTCGACAAGCTCACGCTGGCCGCGCTGGAGGCGACGCTGACCGGGCCGCTGCCGCCGGTCGCGCGGCGCGCTGGCCGCTCGCGCCGACGACCTGCTCGCCCGGGCCCGGCTGCTCGCCGACGAGCTCGGCGCCGGCCGCGCCGCGGCCGTCGCCGTCCGAGGCGGCCGTCGGCGGCGGCGGGGCGCCCGGGCGTGGTGCTGCCGAGCGCCGCGGTCGTCGCTGCCCGCCGCGCTGGCCGAGCCGCTGCGGCTCGGGCGAGCCCGCCGGTGGTCGGCCGCGTCGCCGGACGGCCGGCTGCTGCTCGACCTGCTCGCCGTGCCCGCCGAGGACGACGCCCGGCTCGTCGAGGCGGTACGACGCGCCGCGAAGCGCTCGACGGCACGGGCGACTGACGTGCACGTCGTCGCCACCGCCGGTCACGTCGACCACGGCAAGTCGACGCTGGTCGGGGCGCTGACCGGCATGCGACCCGGACCGGCTCGAGGAGGAGCGCCGGCGCGGGCTGTCGATCGAGCTCGGCTACGGCTGGACCCGGCTGCCCGGGCGTCGGCGACGTGGCGTTCGTCGACGTGCCGGGGCACGAGCGGTTCGTCGCCACCACGCTGGCCGGGGTCGGGCCCGGTGCCGGTGGTGATGTTCGTGGTCGCCGCCGACGACCCCTGGATGCCGCAGGCCGCCGAGCACCTCGCCGCCCTCGACGCGCTCGGGGTCGACACGGGCGTGCTCGTGGTGACCCGCTCCGACCTGGCCGACCCGGCGCCGGCGCTGGCCCGGGCGCGCGACGAGCTGGCGCGCACCTCGCTGCGCGGCGCTGCCGGACGTCGGCGTGAGCGGCCGCACCGGTGCGGGCCTCGACGAGCTGCGCGACCGGCTGGCCGAGGTGCTGCGCGGCACGCCCCCGCCCGACCCGGACGCCGACGTGCGGCTCTGGGTCGACCGGCGGTTCCACGTCCGCGGCGCCGGCACGGTCGTCACCGGCACGCTCCCGGCCGGGCACCGTCCGCGTCGGCGACACCCTCGAGGTCGACGGCGGGGCCCGCGGTGCGGGTGCGCGGGCTGGAGTGCGCTCGGGCGCGCGCGGTCGACGAGGTCGCCGGGGTCGCCCGGGTGGCGCTCGACCTCGGCCGGCCGGGTGCCCGAGCACCTCACCCGGGGCACGGCCCTGACGACGCCCGGCGCGTTCGAGCCGGCCGACGTGGTCGACGTACGGCTGCGCGGGGAGGGCGGCTGCCCCCGAGCGACCCGATGCTGCACGTCGGGTCGACCGCGGTGGCGGTGCACGCGCGGCCGCTGGCCGACGACCTGCGTCCGGCTGCGGCTCGCGCGGCCGCTGCCGCTGCGGATCGGTGACCGCGCCGTGCTGCGCGACCCCGGCAGCCGGCGGATCTGGGGCGTCCGGGTGCTGGACCCCGCTCCCCCGTCGCTGCGCCGCCGCGGCGCCGCGACGGCCCGGGCGCGCGCGCTCGCGGACGCCGACGGCGACGCTCGCCGACGAGGCTCGCCGCCGCGGCGTCGTACGACGCTCCCGGATGCGCCGGCTGGGCGCCCGCGACGGCGCGCTCCCGGACGGGGCGGTGGTCGTCGGCCGACTGGCTCGTCTCGCCCGGCCGGGCTGCCGAGCTGCGGCGAGAGCTGGCCGCCGTGGTGCGCAGGGCGTCGACGCCCTTCGACCCCGGCCTCACGCTCGCCGCGGCGGCGCAGGCGCTCGACCTCCCCGACCACCGAGCTCGTCGCCGCCCTGGTGGAGCCGCCGCTGCGGGTCGAGGGCGGGCGGGTGCTGCCCGGCGACGACGGGCTGCCACCCGCGGCTCGCCCGGGCGCTCGAGGAGCTCGCCGGCGACCTGGACCGACACCCCGTTCGCCGCCCCCGACGCCGGCCGGCTCGCGCGAGCTCGGGCTCGACCCGGCGGCGGTGGCGGTCGCTGGCGCGAGCCGGGCACGTGCTGCGGGTCGGCGAGACCGTGCTGCTCCCCGGCGCCGACGACCGGGCGGTCGAGCTGCTGGCCGGCCTGCCGCAGCCGTTCACCACCAGCGCAGGCCCGCGAGGCGCTCGGCACCACCCGACGCGTGGTGCTGCCGCTGCTCGCGCACCTCGACCGCACCGGCCGCACCGTCCGGCTGGCGGACGACCGACGCCGGGTCCGAACTCGCTGAGCCTCCCCCGTGTGGGATCCGCGGAGCCGGGGTAACGGACCGGAGAACCGCCTCGGGAGAGCCGTCGTCGACGGTGCCCGGTGAGGCGGGGCTTGCTGAAGCAGTCGGCGGGCGTGTTCCTCGAACCGCTGCAGACCACCGGCGGGGCAGCACCAGCTCGACGGGGTGATCCCCAGATGTCTTCCGCACCGTCCACCACCCTCCCCACCCAGACCCGTGCCGTCACCGACGCGGTCGCCCCTGCCGTGCCCCGGCAGGCCACCGGCCCCCGCCTCGCCGAGCGGACCCGCGAGGAGCGACGGCTCACCTCGGCGCGGCTGCTGCGCGAGGCGGCCGACGCCCCCGACGAGCGCGACCGGCGCCGGCTGCTCGACGAGGTCGTGGTCCTCAACCTCGGCCTCGCCCGCGCCGTCGCGTCGCGCTACCGCCGGCGTGGCGTCGGTCACGAGGACCTCGAGCAGGTCGCCAACCTCGCGCTCGTCAAGGCCGCCAACGGCTTCGACGCCGACAGCGGCCACGACTTCGCGTCGTACGCCGTCCCGACGATCCGCGGCGAGGTGAAGCGCTACTTCCGCGACCACGGCTGGACGGTGCGCCCGCCGCGCCGGATCCAGGAGCTGCAGGCCCGGATCGGCGCCGCCGAGAGCGAGCTGTCCTTCGCGCTCGGCCGGTCCCCGCGGCCCTCGGAGCTCGCCCGGCACCTCGACGAGCCGGTCGAGGAGGTCATGGAGGCGCTGTCCACCGACGGCTGCTTCACGCCGAGCTCGCTCGACCGCCCGGTCGGCGCGGACTCCGACACCACGCTCGGGGACCTGCTCGGCGCGGAGCAGTCCACCGACGCCGTCGAGGCCCGGGTCGTGCTCGCCCCCGTCGTCCGCACGCTCGGCGAGCGGGACCGTCGCATCCTGATGCTGCGGTTCTTCCGCGGCTGGACCCAGAGCGAGATCGCGCGGGACATCGGTGTCACGCAGATGCAGGTGTCCCGGCTGCTCTCCCGCATCCTGTCGGACCTGCGCGAGGAGCTGGCCCAGCAGGACCTGTTCGCCTCCGACCCGGGTTCGTCGTAGGGTTGACGACTCGGTCCGACGTCATCGTGAACGGCCGACCGCCGCCGACTCCCGAGGGGACGATGACCCAGGACCAGAGCGCCGCCGCATTCTTCGCCCGCGTCAGCCAGGACCTCATGCGCGAGCAGGAGGAGGCACCGACCCTGCAGCGGGTAGCCGAGCGAGCGGTCGAGATCGTCGGCCCCGTCGACCACTGCGGCATCTCGCTGCGCCGCCGGCGGCGCCGGGTCGAGACCGTGGCCTCGACCTCCGACCTGGCCCGGCAGTGCGACCTGCTGCAGTACGAGCTCGGGGAGGGCCCGTGCCTGGAGGCGGTCTGGGACGAGTCGTCCTACCTCTGCCCCGACACGCGCACCGACCGGCGCTGGCCGCGCTGGGGCCCCCGGGTGGCCGAGGCCGGGATCGGCTCGGTGCTCGCCATCCGGCTGTCCACCGACACCGAGTCGCTCGGCGCGCTGAACCTGTACGCCGTCGAGGCCGGCGCGTTCAGCCAGGACGACGTCGACCTCGCGCTGATCTACGCCGCGCACGCCACCAACGCGATGAGCGCCGCCCGGCTGGTGACCGGCCTCACCACCGCCGTCCAGAGCCGTCACCTGATCGGGGTGGCCCAGGGCATCTTGATGAACCACTACGGGCTCGGCATGCAGGACGCCTTCGAGGTACTGCGCCGCTACTCCAGCCAGGCCAACGTCAAGCTGCGCGACATCGCCCAGGTGGTCGTCGACGCCGGCGGGCTCCCCGACATGCACGACGTCGCACACCTGCGGACCGAGGCGTCCGCCGCCGAGGACGCCGGGTCCCCGGGCGAGGCCGAGTCGCCGACGGGCTGACCGGCCGCTCCGGGCGGGGGTCCACGTCGTGGTCCGTCGGCGCATGCCGAGCACGCGATCGGGAACGCCCCCGGGTCCGACCGAAGCCCCTCGTGCACCCAAGGAGACCTCATGCCCGACGACCTGGCCGGCAAGCGCATCGCCCTGCTGTTCACCCACGGCGTGGAGCAGGTCGAGCTCACCACCCCGCGTGACTCCCTGACCGACGCCGGCGCCGACGTGGTGCTGCTCGCCCCCTCCGCCGACCCGGTGCAGGCCGTGAACGGCGACATCAACCCCGCGGACACCTTCAAGCCCGACGAGACGGTCGCCGACGCCGACCCGGACTCGTTCGACGCGCTGGTGCTGCCCGGCGGCACGGCCAACCCGGACCAGCTGCGCGTCGACGAGGACGCGCTGGCGTTCATCACCGCCATCGCGGAGGCCGGCAAGCCCGTCGCCGCGATCTGCCACGGCCCGTGGACGCTCGTGGAGACCGGGCTGGTCAAGGGCAAGACCCTCACGAGCTTCCCGAGCATCCGCACCGACGTGGAGAACGCCGGCGGCAGCTGGGTCGACCAGGAGTCGTTCACCTGCTACGAGGAGGGCTTCACGCTGGTGACCAGCCGGAAGCCGGACGACCTGGACGCGTTCACGGCCGCCGCGATCGAGGCGTTCGCCGCCTCCTGACCCGCTCCCCTGGACCCCGCGTCACTCGCGCACGAGCAGCCGGCGCGGTCGGCGTGAGCGTCGGACCCGACGGGAGCGGGAGCGGCGGGCGGCGCTGCGCGCCATCTGCGCGGCGCCGACGAACCCGGCGTCCGAGCCGAGCTCCGCGGCCAGGATCGGCGGCTCGGTGCGGTGGCCCCGGCCGGTGAGGGTCTGGGCGAACGCGAGCCGGGTGGGCGCGAGCAGCAGCTCGCCGGCCTCGGAGACGCCGCCGCCGACGACGATGCAGCTCGGGTCGAACGCCGCGGTCATCCCGGCCAGCCCGGTGCCGAGCCACCTCCCGATGTCCTCGAGCAGCTCGATGGAGAGCGGGTCCCCGTCCCGCGCGGCTTGCGTGACCAGCGGGCCGGTGAGCTGGTCGGGGTCGCCGCGCACGATCTCGCGGAGCCGGTAGGCCACCGGCGAGTTGCGCACCACCAGCTCGCGGGCCTCGCGGACCAGGGCGTTGCCCGAGGCGTACTGCTCCCAGCAGCCCCGGTTGCCGCACGAGCAGCGGTGGCCGTCCGGCACGACCTGCATGTGGCCGAACTCCCCCGCCATCCCGTTGGCGCCGCGGAACACCCGCTTGTCGATCACCAGCGCACCGCCGATGCCGGTGCCGAGGGTGATGCACAGCACCAGCCGGTGGCCGCGTCCGGCGCCGAAGTAGCACTCGGCGAGCGCGGCGGCGTTGGCGTCGTTGTCGACGACGATCGGGCGCCGGATCCGGGCCATCAGCGCGTCGCGCAGCGGGGTGTCACGCCAGGCCAGGTGCGGCGAGAACAGCACGCTCGAGCGGGCCGAGTCGACGAAGCCGGCCGCCCCGATCCCGATCGCCGCGATGTCGTGCCCCAGCGAGAGCGAGTGCACCATCTCGACGATGCTGTCCTCGACCTCACTGACGCTGCCGCTGGGCGTCAGCCGACGCTGCCGCTCCAGGATCCGCCCGGTGGAGTCGACCACGCCGCCGAGCACCTTGGTGCCGCCGATGTCGACGCCGATCGTCAGCGGGTCCCACCGCGTGAGGACGCCCCGGCGGGGCAGCGCTTCCGACATGCCCCGACCTTACTGTTCCGGCGCGCGGGCCCGTCGGCAGCCGGTCGGGCTCAGTCGTTCTGCGGGAACCCCAGGTTCAGGCCGCCGTGGCTCGGGTCCAGCCAGCGCGACGTGACGACCTTGCCGCGCGTGAAGAAGTGCACGCCCTCCGTGCCGTGCGCGTGCGAGTCGCCGAACAGGCTGTTCTTCCAGCCGCCGAACGAGTAGTAGGACACCGGCACCGGGATCGGCACGTTGACGCCGACCATCCCCACCTCGACCTCGCTCTGGAACCGGCGCGCGGCACCGCCGTCGTTGGTGAAGATCGCGGTGCCGTTGCCGTAGGGGTTGGCGTTGATCAGCTCGAGCCCCTCGTCGTACGACGACGCGCGCAGCACCGACAGCACGGGACCGAAGATCTCGTCGGTGTAGACCGACATCTCGGGTGTCACCTTGTCGAAGAGCGTCGGCGCCAGGAAGAACCCGTCCCCGTCGGCGTCGAACACGGCGTCCCGGCCGTCGACCACGAGGTCCGCCCCCTCGGCGACCCCGGCCTCGACGTACGACGCGACCTTGTCGCGGTGCGCCTGCGTGACCAGCGGTCCCATGTCGGCGCCGCGCGTGCCGTCGCCGGTGCGCAGCTTGCCCATCCGGTCCTTGATGCGGGAGACCAGCTCGTCGGCGACCGGCTCGACGGCCACCAGCGCCGAGATCGCCATGCACCGCTCACCGGCCGAGCCGAAGCCGGCGTTGACCGCGGCGTCGGCGGCCAGGTCGAGGTCGGCATCGGGCAGCACCAGCATGTGGTTCTTCGCACCCCCGAGCGCCTGCACCCGCTTCCCGTGCGCGGTCCCGGTCTCGTAGACGTAGCGCGCGATCGGCGTGGAGCCGACGAAGGACACCGACTTCACGTCGGGGTGCACCAGCAGCGCGTCGACCGCCTCCTTGTCGCCGTTGACGACGTTCATCACGCCGTCGGGCAGGCCGGCCTCCTTCCACAGCTCCGCGATCGCCAGCGTGGCGCTGGGGTCCTTCTCGCTGGGCTTGATCACCACGGCGTTGCCGCACGCGACGGCGACGGGCACGAACCACAGCGGCACCATCGCCGGGAAGTTGAACGGCGAGATCACCGCGACCACGCCGAGGCTCTGCCGGATCGAGTAGACGTCGACCTTCGTGGAGGCGTTCTCGCTGAAGCCGCCCTTGAGCAGGTGCGGGATGCCGCAGGCGAACTCCACCACCTCCAGGCCGCGCATCACCTCGCCCAGGGCGTCGTCGAGCACCTTGCCGTGCTCGGCGGTGACCAGCGCGGCGATGCGCTCGCGGTCGCGGTGCAGCAGCTCGCGGAACGCGAACAGCACCTGGCTGCGCCGGGCCAGCGACACGTTCCCCCAGCTGTCCCTCCAGGCCTGCCGGGCGCCGCGCACCACCTCGTCGACGAGGTCGGCCGACGCCAGGTCGAGCGTGCCGGTCACCTCGCCCGTGGCCGGGTTGAAGACCTCGCTGGTGCGCTCCGCGGTGCCTTCCCAGGGACGACCGGCGACGAGGTGGGTGATGCGGGTGGGGCTGGACATCGCTGCTCCTAGCGGTTGCAGGTCGGATCTGGGGGACGCGAACGGCCCGGTGACGCCACCGGCCACGGTAGTCGTCGACCATGATGTCCCCGGGAGCCGCTCGCTCAAGGCATCATGTCCGGACGTTCTCACTTAAAGCAGTTCGCCGGGTAGACTGTGCGGATGGGCACCCAACAGATCAGCGTGACGGTCGACCGCATGTCGCCGGTGCCGCTCTACCACCAGCTCTCGGAGCAGCTCAGCCACGCCATCACCAGTGGCCAGCTGCAGCCGGGTGATCCCTTCGAGAACGAGATCGCCGTGGCCGAGCGCCTCCAGGTCTCCCGCCCCACGGTCCGGCGGGCCATCCAGGAGCTCGTCGACCAGGGGCTCCTGGTGCGTCGTCGCGGCCTGGGCACGACCGTGGCCAACCGCAAGGTGCACCGCAAGTTCGAGCTCACGAGCCTCTACGACGACCTGGTCCGCGACGGTCGCGACCCCCGCACGACGGTCCTCGGGATCGATCTCGAGACCGACGAGACGGCGGCCGCGGCGCTCGACCTCGAGGCCGACACCCCGCTGCTGCACGTCTTCCGCGTCCGGTACGCCGGCGACCTCCCGCTGGCGCTGATGAACAACTGGCTGCCTCCTCAGCACAGCGACGTCACCCGCGAGCAGCTCCAGACCAGCGGGCTCTACGCCGTGCTCCGCGAGCGGGGCGTGAAGCCGGTGGTGGCCCGGCAGAGCATCGGCGCCCGGATGCCCACCTCCGCCGAGCGGCGGCACCTGCAGATCCGCGGGTCGCAGCCGGTGCTGACCATGACCCGGATGGCCTTCGACTCCGGCGGCAAGGCCGTCGAGTTCGGCGACCACTGCTACCGGGCGTCCGACTACACCATCGACCTCATGGTCGACGAGCGCTGACCTGGGACACCGGCTCACGGTCCCCCAGCACCGCCGCGGCCCGGGCCATCAGCCGCGGGTCGCGCAGCCCGGTGGCCAGCGCCGTCGACATCTCCGCCCGCGCCTCCGTGGTGTGGCCGTCGCGCAGCAGCGCGAGTGCGAGCGTGCTGCGGGTCAGGTGGTTGGGCCGCAGCTGCAGGTCTCGGCGGGCCCAGCCCACCGCCGCGGCCGGGTCGGCCAGCTCCGCCAGGTGGTGCAGGTAGAGCACCTCGCCGCGGAACGCGGACGTGACGAACGTGGCCAGCGCCAGCCGGCGGTGCTTGCGGGCCCGGACGTGGTCCCCGGACCGGGCGTAGAGCGAGGCCAGCGTCTGGCTGATCTCCGGGCGCCCGGTCCGCGTCAGCACCGTCTCGAGCCGCCGGATCGCGTCGGTCGTGCGTCCGACCGCCGCGTCGAGCTCCCCCATCCGCTGGGAGACGGTCCAGTGCCCGGTGTAGGCCTTCGCGGCCCGGGTGTAGTGGCGGTGCGCCGCCGCGGTGTTCCCGGTCAGCACGCACAGCCGGCCGCGCTCGAGCTCGACCCAGGCGAACGACCGCATCGACTTCACGGTGATCTCGTCCTCCGCCTCGACGTACAGCCGGTCGGCCCGCTCGACGTCGCCACGCACCACGGCGAGGTGCGCGAGCCGGGCGAGGTGGTCCCAGGTGCGCTCCTCGGCGACGAGCTCGGTCGCCAGCGCCTCGGCACCGTCGACGTCGCCCTGCTGCACGAGCAGGTCGACCAGCACCGCGCGTCCCTGCGTGCACTCCGCGGCCCCCGGTGCCCGCGCGAGCTCGCGGCGGGCGTCGGCCAGCCGGTGACCGCGCATCGCGAGGTCGGCGCGCAGCAGGCAGAGGTCGGGCCACGGACCCAGCAGGTCCAGCGCACGGTCGGCGATCCTGGCCACGTCGGCCTGCGCCGCGGACCGGCCGGTGAGCGAGGCCCGCAGGACGTGCAGCTGCAGCACCCGGGTCACGGCGTCCGGCCCCTGCGCGACGGCCTCCTCGAGCGCGGCGGCCTCTCCGAGATCGGCCTCCACGCGGGCGAGGTCCCGCCCGTGGTCGGTGAGCGTGCTGACGGCCGTCACCAGGGCTCCGCCAGGTAGGGGAACGTCCGTGAGGAAGGCCTTGTCGTTGCGCGAGCGGGTTCGGCGGCGTCTTCGGCGCGATCGGTGCGGCGTCCCAGAGCGCCTGGTCGTTCAGCGTCTCGACGTGGTACGACGTGCCGTCCGGGCCGGCGCTCCATGTCGAGGAACAGCGACAGGAACCGGGTGGCCACCTGGTCCTCCAGCCGGCGCCCGAACGGCCAGGTGCCGGTGGTGTCCATGTCGATCGCGCAGACGTTCGGGACGAAGATCTCGAACGGCCGGCGCAGCGGGATGTCCATGCCCGACGCGGTTCCACGAGTCGTCGGGCATGTTGCAGCTCCTGGAAGATCAGCTTCTTCGGCCGCGCGGGAACGCGGTCAGCGCGGTGGCGTACGTTCTTGTGCACCGACACCGGCGAGTCGTCGTGGTCGAACGACGCAGCGCAGGCCGAGCGCCGTGATCGACGGGCCGAAGCCCCAGCCGAGGTGTGCCAGCCGCTTGACGAAGGTCGGCGCCAGCCAGAAGTTGTTCGCGCCGAGCTGCCGGTTGTCCTCCCGCTCGCTCAGCCCGGCGTCGGCGAACGGCTGGCCGACGGTGTCGACCAGCTTGTAGCGCCGCAGCTCGTCGTCGAGCCGCCGCCGGCGCGAGCAGCGCCACGCGGGTTCTCGGTCCACAGTGGGTCGTCGGGGATCGTCTCGATCTTGCTGGCGGCCTTGAGCACCCAGCTCTCGCCCCAGCACGTTGACCACCCGGTCGCTCGTCCGGGTGCGTCGGTGAGGAACGCGAGCGGCACCTCGAGGACGATCGCGTTGACGTTGCGGCCCGGCCTGCGCGTCCTCGCCGCTGTAGACGAACCGGTAGTTGCCGTCGCGCGTCCTTGGTGAAGCCGGTCGCCCTCCCACGTCAGCGGGCCCGGCGGCAGGTCCATCTTCACGCCCGCGGCCGTGGTCCGGGGATCGCCGGGTCGTAGTTGAACAGGTGTTGCCCTCGAGCTCGAGCAGCGTCTTGGGGATCGGCAGCTCGCGCACGTCCTGCGTCATGGCCTGCGGCACGTCGTAGAACTGCGGCGCGTAGTTGATCGACCGGAAGAAGCCCGGCAGGTCGTTGAAGAACGCGTCGTCGCGGCCGCCGAGGTAGGCCTTGATCTCGCTGCCGGCCGGGCGTCCGCGATCGTGTGGTCGACGTTCGTCGTCGAGGACCGTGGTGAAGTCGCCGCCCGGGAAGCCGGTGAAGCGTGACCGTCGCGCCCGCTGCGCCGCGTCGACCGTCACCCGGATCTCCGCCGCGTCGACGCTGGCCGAGGTAGTGGTCCTTGACCGCGTCGAAGTAGCGCGATCAGCGCGGCGAGGCTCCAGTCGTCGGCCGCACGGGCGGACCGCGCGGGCGTGCGGCGTTGACCTGGAGCCGGTAGAGCATGTCGGTGTCGAACACCCCGGTCTCGGGGACGGCGGCGAACGTCAGCGCGAGCACCACCTTCTCGCTCGTCGGTGGCGTCGCTGGGGTAGCCGAACATGTCGTAGACGTCGGCCGCGCTCACGTCGATGTCGGAGAAGATGCGGTTGACGGCGTTCGGGTCGTTGTGGTCGGCCACGGCCTGCTCCCCTGACGTGGTCGGACTCGGTCCAGCTGACGGCTCTCCAGCCGTCGCGAGCGTGCGCGCGAAGGTCGCGGCGCGAAGTAGGTGCTGCCGACCACGGTCGAGCAGCGACGTCGAGGACCCGGCCGCGCGCCGTCGATGGGCACCCGGACGATCGTGAGGTCGACGTGGCAGCCGCCGGCCCCGTGCCGGACTCGTCCGGTAGGTCCACCGGCTGCCCGGGCCGAAGGTGTTGCTGTCGAGCACCTCGAGGGTGACGCACGTCGGGCACCGACCAGTCGTAGCGCAGCCGCTGCCAGACCCCGCCCGCCGCGGTGCCCTCCGTGACGTCGGCCCAGGTGTCCCCGCGGTCGTGCACCACGAGCAGGCCGCGGATCGCTGTTGCCCCAGCCACCTGCGACCGGTCGGGGCCGAAGTCGGTGAGCGCGGCGACGAACCGCTCCGGTGGCAGGTTGCCGTCGGCAGCGACCTGCAGGCGCCCCACGACGCCTCCCTGGTGCGCCTCGTGGCGCGCCCCGTGCGTGCCGTCCGCCCACCCCGTGCAGTGCCCATCGCGTCCCCCGCGTTCTCGGTCACACTTGCTTTACCAGCCTCCCGCCGACCCCCCGGGCCTGCAAATAGCCACTTGTGACTATTGCCCGTTCCGCCCACCGGGAGAACGATCCGACAGGGTAAAGGCAACTTTCGCCGGGGGATGCGGGGACAGCGGTGACAGGCAGCGGCAGCGACACCGACCTGGGGGCGGGAACGCTCCCCCGCGTGGCCCTCGGGCGCGTGCGGCTCGTCAACGGCGTGCTCGGGCTCCTGGTCCCGCACGTGCTGATCCGGCGCATCGACCCGGCCGAGCCGCCCAGCCCCGCCGCGATCTACGGGCTGCGGCTGTTCGGCATCCGCACGATCCTGATCGGCGCCGACCTGCTGCGGCTGCCCGGTCGCGAGCTCGACCCGGGCCGTCGGGCGGCGCCGCTCATCCACGCCAGTCCGACACCGCGACGGCGACGCTGCTGACCCTCAGCGGCCGGGTGCCGCTCAAGCGGGCCTGCCGCTGGTCGCGATCTCGGGGCTGAACACCGTGCTCGCGTTCGCGGCCCGGCGTGCCGCCCGCGCCGCCGGCGGGCGATGAGCCGACGGCCGCTGACGCAGGAGACCTTCGACTACGTCGTCGTCGGCTCCGGCGCCGGCGGCGGCCCGGTCGCGGCCAACCTGGCCGAGGCCGGGCACCGGGTGCTGCTGCTGGAGGCCGGGCTGGCGACGACGAGGACGACGACTACCGGGTGCCGGCGTTCCACGGGCGGGCGTCCGAGGACCCGGACATGAGCTGGCCGTTCTTCGTCCGCCACTACGACGACCACGCGCAGCAGGCAGCGGGACGAGCAAGTTCCGGCCCGAGCAGGGCGGCGTCCTCTACCCGCGCGTCGGGCACGCTCGGCGGCTGCACCGCGCACAACGCGATGATCACCGTCTACCCGCACGACGCCGACTGGGACGGCATCGCCGCGCGCCACCGGCGACCCGAGCTGGCGGGCGACGCGAGATGCGCCGGTGGTTCGAGCGGCTCGAGGCGCTGCCCTACAAGCGCCGTCCGCGGATGCTGCCCCGGCAACCCGTGGCTGGCCCGGCTGCTGGCCGCGCTGCCGTTCGTCAGCGACAAGTACGTCAACCGCAGCCGGCACGGCTTCGACGGCTGGCTGCACACCACGCCTCGCCGACCCCGCGCTCGCGCTCGGCGACACGCAGGTGCATCTCGGTCCTGCTCAAGTCCGCCGCGGCGCGCAGCCTGGCGCGACTTCCTGCGCCGCGCCGCTCGACCCCGCTCGAGGGGCTCGAGCCAGCGCCGTCGACCCCAACGACTGGCGGTGGCCGGCAGGCGCTGCCGCGAGGGGCTGTGGCTGATCCCGATCGCCGTCCGCGCAGGGCCGGCGCAACGGTGCCCGGGAGCGGATCCGGGACGTCGCAGCGCGCCGTCCCGACCGGCTGCGACGTGCGCACCGGCGCGCTGGTCACCCGGGTGCTGTTCGACGACCCGCGGACGGCGACCCGGTCGCCGTCGGCGTCGAGTACCTCGACCAGCCGCACGCCTACCGGGCCGACCCGGACGCCGCCGACGGAGGCCCGACCGGAGCCGGTCGCACGGTGCGGGCCCGCCGCGAGGTGATCCTCGCCGGCGGCGCCTTCAACACCCCGCAGCTGCTGAAGCTCTCCGGCATCGGGCCCGCGGGCGCGAGCTCGAGCGGTTCGGCATCCGCGTGCCGCCGTCGACCTGCCGGGCGTCGGGGAGAACCTGCAGGACCGCTACGAGGTCGGCGTCGTCACCCAGATGCGCGAGGACTTCGCGCTGCTGGAGCGGCGCTGACGTTCCGGCCGCCGGCGCGACGGCGAGGACCCGCGACCCCGGCTACCGGCGAGTGGCAGCGACGGCGGCGGGCGTCTACACGACCAACGGGGCGCTGCTCGGGATCATCCGCCGCTCGCGGCCCGAGCTGGCCGACCCCGACCTGTTCATCTTCGGGCTGCCGGCGAAGTTCACCGGCTACTACCCGGGCTACTCCGCGGGCCCTGGCCCAGCAGACGCGACGTGTTCACCTGGGCGATCCTCAAGGCGCACACCGTGCAACCGGGCGGCAGCGTGCGGCTGCGGTCGGCGGACCCGCGCGACACCCCGCGACATCCGGTTCCGCTACTTCGACGAGGGCGACGACACCGCGGGGGAGGACCTCGACGCCGTGGTCACCGGCATCGAGGTGGCGCGGTCGATCATGAACCGGCCTCGGGCGACGACGTCGCCGAGCCGAGCTGCGTGCCCGGGCCGGACGTGGACGACCCGCGAGGAGCTGCGGCCGTTCGTCGCGCGACGAGGCCTGGGGCCACCACGCCTCGTGCACCTGCCGCGATCGGCCGCGCCGACGACCCGCGGGCCGTCGTCGGCAGCGACTTCCGCGGTGCACGGCGACGCGCGGGGCTGCGGGTCGTCGACGCCTCGGTCTTCCCGCGCATCCCCGGCTTCTTCATCGTCACCGCGATCTACATGGTCGGCGGAGAAGGCGAGCGCCGCGATCCTCGCCGATGCGGCGCCGCCGCGCCCGCCGTCGCCGTCCGACTGCGGCACGTCCTCGCCGCTGCCCCCCGCGCAAGCCCGCCCGCGCGACCGTCCAGGAGATCCGATGAGCACCGAGACCCAGGGAAGATCCCGCGTCCGCAGCAGCGCGACGCTCCGACGGCACCCGACAGCGGCGCCGGCTCCGTCCGTCCCGGCGCGACTACCGGCGGACGTCGTTCTGGCGGTCTACGACTGGTCGCGCAGCGTCGACCACCGCGCGGCTGGGACAAGCTGCCGCTGCCCGCCGGCGCTCGCCGTGCTGGTCGGCGTGCGCACGATCCTGCGGCAGAAGAACCTCTACGACCCGTCGACGGGGTGCCGATCGTCGGACGTGCCGCAGCGCGCCGCCGTACGACGCGAAGCACCTGTCACCGCAGCGACTCGACGGCACCTACAACGACCTCGACCATCCCGACGATGGGCCGTGGCCGGGGCGCGGTTCGGCCGCAACATCCCGCTGGACCAGGTGCTGCCGGTGACCCGCCGAGCAGCTGATGGACGCCCAGCCCGCGCGAGGTCAGCCGGCGGCTGCTGACCCGCGACCCGTTCCTGCCGGCGACGAGCGTGAACACGCTCGCCGCGTCCTGGCTGCAGTTCATGATCCACGACTGGTTCACCCACGGGAAGAGCCCGAAGGAGACACCCCTGGGTCGTCGACATCCCGCTGCCGCCGACGACCCGTGGCCCGAGAACCCGATGCGGATCCTGCGGATCAAGCCCGACCCGACCCGGCCCGAGCGGCGCCGACGGGCCGATCACCCGGTCAACGACGTCACGCACTGGTGGGACGGCTCGTCGCTGTACGGCGACGACGCTGGAGGAGCAGCAGCGGGTGCGCAGCCGGCGAGGACGGCAAGCTGCGGCTGACCGACGACGGCTCAGCTCCCGCTCCCCGACGACCCCGCGCTCGACCCGCACGATGAAGCCCGGCTGGTGGACCGGCCTGGGCATGCTGCATCACGCTGTTCGCCCGCGAGCACAACGCGGTCTGCGCCCGGCTGCGCCGGAGTACCCGCACTGGGACGACGAGGAGCTGTTCCAGCGGGCCCGGCTGGTGATCGCCGCGCTGCTGGCCAAGATCCACACCGTCGAGTGGACGCCGGCGATCATCAGCCACCCGACGACGGTGCTCGCGCTGCGGGCCAACTGGTTCGGCGTCGCGGGGGAGCGGATCGCCCGAGCTTTCGGCCGGATCAGCGGCAGCGAGGTGATCAGCGGCATCCCGGGCGCCGAGACCGAGCACTACGGCGTCCCGTTCTCGCTCACCGAGGAGTTCACCAGCGTCTACCGGATGCACCCGCTGCTGCCCGACGACTTGACCTGCGGACGGCTGCCGACGACAGCACCGCTGGCGCAGCTGCACGCTTCCGCGACGCTCGCCGGGCCCGGCACTCGCAAGGAGATCGCGGCGACCTACGCGCTCGGCGACCTCTTCTACTCGTTCGGGACGACGCACCCCGGCGCGATCGTGCTGCGCAACTACCCGAAGTTCCTGCAGGAGTACGAGCGGCCGGACGGCAAGATGCATCGACCTCGCCGTCGACCGACCTCGTCCGCATCCGCGAGCTCGGCGTCCCGCGGTACTGCGAGTTCCGCCGGCTGCTGCACCTGAAGGCGCCGGCGTCCTTCGCCGAGCTGACCGACGACGCCGGCCTGGCGCGCGGAGATCGGCGCGATCTACGACGGCGACATCGAGAAGGTCGACCTGATGGTGGGGCTGTTCGCCGAGAAGCGGCCGACCGGGCTTCGCGTTCAGCGACACCGCGTTCCGGATCTTCATCCTGATGGCGTCGCGGCGGCTCAACAGCGACCGGTTCTTCACGAAGGACTTCCGCCCGGAGGTCTACTCGCCGGCCGGGCTGGACTGGATCCGCGACAACGACATGCGCACCGTGCTGCTGCGGCACTTCCCGGAGCTGCGGCCGGCGCTGCAGGGCGTCACGAACGCGTTCGCCCCCTGGCAGCGCTCCTGAGCGCGTCCGGACCGGACCTGTCGGTCCGGCCTGGCAGGCTGGAGGCGTGAGCGACGCGGTGCGGGCCGAGGGCCTGGTCAAGACCTACGGCGAGGTGCGGGCCCTCGACGGCCTGGACCTCCGGGTGCCCGAGGGCACGGTGCTCGGGGTGCTCGGGCCCAACGGCGCCGGCAAGACCACGGCGGTGAAGATCCTCACCACGCTGGTCCGGCCCGACGGCGGCCGAGCGGAGGTGGCCGGGGTCGACGTGCTCGACGACCCGGCGGGCGTCCGGCGGCTGATCGGCGTCTCCGGGCAGTACGCCGCCGTCGACGAGTACCTCACCGGCTTCGAGAACCTCGACATGATCGGCCGGCTCTACCACCTCGGTGCCCGGCGCAGCCGGGTGCGGGCCGAGGAGCTGCTCGCGCAGTTCGACCTGCTGGACGCCCGCAACCGGACCGCCAAGACCTACTCCGGCGGCATGCGGCGCCGCCTCGACCTGGCCGGCGCGCTGATCGCCGAGCCGCCGGTGCTGTTCCTCGACGAGCCGACCACCGGCCTCGACCCGCGCAGCCGCACCGAGATGTGGGAGGTCATCAAGCGGCTGGTCGCCGGCGGCACCTCGCTGCTGCTGACCACGCAGTACCTCGAGGAGGCCGACCTGCTCGCCGACAACATCGTGGTCATCGACCACGGCCGGGTGATCGCCGAGGGCGACGCCGACGCGCTCAAGGCGCAGGTGGGCGGCGAGCGGATCGAGGTCACCGTCACCGACGCCGCGCAGCTGGCGCGGGCCGAGGAGCTGCTGGCGCCGCTCGCGGTGGCGCCGGTGGGCGTGGAGCACCACCAGCGGGCGCTGCTGGTGCCGGTCTCCGGCGGTGCCAGCCGGCTCGGCGACGCGCTGCGCCGGCTCGACGCCGAGCAGATCGCGGTCGACGACATCGGGCTGCGGCGCCCGACCCTCGACGACGTGTTCCTGTCGCTGACCGGTCACACGGCCGAGGCCGACCAGACGGGCCAGACGGGCCAGACCGGCACCGGCGCCGACGAGGAGGTCTCCGCATGAGCACGCTGGACCCGGCCCGCGACGCGCTCGTCGTCGCCAAGCGCAACCTGATCAAGATCAAGCGGGTGCCCGACCTGCTGGTGTTCACGACGCTGTCGCCGATCATGTTCGTGCTGCTGTTCGCCTACGTCTTCGGCGGCGCCATCGACAAGGCCGGCGGCGGCAGCGCCTACCGCGAGTTCCTGATCGCCGGGATCTTCGCGCAGACCGTGGTGTTCGGCGCGACGATCACCGGCGCCGGCATCGCCGAGGACGTCCAGAAGGGGATCATCGACCGGTTCCGGACGCTGCCGATGTCCCCGTCGGCGGTGCTCGCCGGCCGGACGCTCTCCGACGTCGTCAACAACGTCCTGGTGCTGATCGTGATGTCGCTGACCGGTCTGCTCGTCGGCTGGCGGATCACCACGTCGGTGCTCGACGCGCTGGCGGCGTACCTGCTGCTGCTCGCCTTCGCCTACGCGATCTCCTGGATCATGGCCTGGATCGGGCTGATCGTGCCGAGCCCGGAGGTGGTGAACAACGCCGCGTTCGTGGTGATCTTCCCGCTGACGTTCGTCGCGAACACCTTCGTCCCGCTCGAGACGCTGCCCGGCCCGCTGCGGGTCTTCGCGGAGTGGAACCCGATCTCGACGGTCACCCAGGCGGCCCGCGAGCTGTTCGGCAACATCCCGGCGGACCATCCCGCCGCGACGCCGTCGTGGGCGCTGCAGAACCCGGTGGTCTACACCCTGATCTGGGCCGTCGCGGTGCTGCTGGTGTTCGTGCCGCTGGCCAATGCGCAGTACCGTCGCTCCACGAGCCGTTGACCGGCGTTTGGATCGGCCGAGGGGTGGTACCCCCAGGACCGGACGACCTCAGGAGGAGCACGTGGCGGACGACATCCAGGAGCAGGTGCGGCGCGATCTGCTGGACCAGCTGCTCGAGAAGATCTCGGACGACCCCTACCCGTCGATCACCATGATGAACATGGCCGAGGAGCTGATCACCCCCGACGAGCTGGGCGAGTACGTCGGGGTGCTGATGGAGAAGGTCAGGGACGAGCGCTTCCCGAGCGTCTCCATGCTGGGACGCATCCGCGACCTCGCGATGGGCTGACCGACCCACCGGCCGACCGGGCTGCGCGGCTACTCGGAGAGCAGCGTCCCCAGCGGGCCGAGGTCGATGTTGAGGTCCGCGGTGGTGAGGCCGTACCTTCCCTTGAGCTCCTCCATCGCCTCCTCGAGGTGCATCAGGCCGAGCCCGAGGCCCTCCACCTGCTCGTCGGTGAGGTCCCCCTCGTCGACGCGGCGCAGCGCCTGCGCCTCCATCAGCTGCCGGACCAGCTCGACGACCGTCAGCACCAGCTTGAACAGGTCGCGCTCCACCGACTCGGAGTCGGTCTCCAGCCGCTGCGGGAAGACGTGCCGCTGCCGCTCGTCAGCCACCGGAGCCACCTCGCACCGCCTGCCGCGGGTCCGCCATGTCGGCGCGCACCGAGGAGATCATCGCGTGCAGCTTCACCTGCACCAGGTCGACGCCCGCCAGCGAGATGACCACGTCCCCGGCGAGCACCACCCCGCTGCCGAGCAGCCGGTCGAGCAGGTCGACCAGCGAGATCTGCGGTGTCGGCCGCTGCGGCTCGACCGCCCCGACCTGACGCTCGGCGGCGAGCGCCTCGGGTGGCTGGCTCACGGCTGGTCCAGCGTCGCGAAGGAGTACGGCGGCCAGGGCCCGTGCACCTCGAGGCGCACCTCGTCGTGCGCGGCGGCCTGCCGCTGCGTCTCGGCCACGAACGCGTCGGCGTCCTGGTCCGCGACGAGGTAGGCGCCGTTGAGCGTCATCGTGCCCTCGTGCCCGGTGAGCCGCGGGTCCTGCGCGGCCAGCAGCCGGGACGCCACCGCGGTGGAGGCCAGCGCGGCGTGGATCTGCGTCGCGGCCGTCACGCCCGCCTCCTCGGCGGTGCGGCGCTCGTCGGTCTGCGCCCGCTTGCGCTGCAGGTAGGCCGCGCCGGCGCCGGGCGAGGTCGGTGGCGCGCGTGCGCCGTTACCGGCGGCCGCGGCCCGAGGCCGGGCGTAGGCCTTCACGCTCCACTCCGAGCGGCCCTCGACCCGGTCCAGGGCCTGCCGGCAGCGCCGTCGTGCCACTCCGCGAGCCGGCTGCGCACCCCGTCGTCGTCGAGGCAGATGGTGGCCAGCCGCAGCGGCGCGGTCGGGCCGTGCTGCGGCGACCGCGTGCACCACGTCGTCGTGGCGCCGGGCGACCCGCTCCAGCCAGGTCAGGTCCTCGAGGTGCTCGCGCAGCCCCTGCTCGCCGTACACGGTCGAGGTCCACGTCGCTGACGACCGCGGCCAGACCGTCCTTCTCGACCACGTCGAGCGGCCCGCCGTCCAGACCGGTGACCTCGCGCGAGGTCCTGCGGCGGCGAGGTCGCGGGTGACGGCGTACAGGTAGCGGCCGCGCTCAGCCATCGGAGCGTGACCTGCTGGCCGACCGCGACCGGCTCGACGAGCTCCCGGAGGACCCCGCCTCCAGCTCCTCGATCCGGGCCTGCAGGCGACGGTTCTCCTCGGTCAGGTCCTCCTCCTGGCGGGAGAGCATCGGGTCGTTGCGCCACCAGTCGATGCCCATCTCCTCGGCCTTGTCGACCGAGGCGATGAGCAGCCGGATCTTGATGGTGAGCAGCTCGATGTCGAGCAGGTTCACCCGGATGTCGCCGGCGATGATGATGCCCTTGTCCAGCACCCGCTCGAGGATGTCGGCGAGGTTGGCCGGCTGGGGCGGCGCGGTGCGTCCCGCGGGCGCGCTGTAGGGCCGCGAGGTGGGCACCGAGCTGGACGACTCGGTCATCGCTCAGTCCTCCCCGGGCACACCGCGGGTGTAGCGGCGCACCCGTCGGTAGCCGAGCAGGTCGCCGTCGGTGTCCACGTCGACGTCGTAGAGCGCGAGCACGTCGGTGGTGTCGGGGATGCGGCGCACCTCGACCACCTCGACCTTCACGGTCCAGCCGTCGTCGGTGCGCTCGAGACCGGTCACGCCCTCGGCCTCACGACCGGTGAGCTCGAGCAGCTGGCGGGCCGCCGACGAGGCGGCCTGGGACGCGGTGGCGCGCTTGGGTGCCGAGGCCCGCGGCGCGGACCGGCGGCGCGGCGCCTCCTCCTGCGAGTCCTCCTCCGACGAGCCGTCGGTGCTCCGCGGGGCGGACCTCTTGGTGGTGCTCTTCTTCGTGGCGGACTTCTTGGCCGCCGAACCACTGGGACTTCTGGTGGCCATGCTCACTCCTCCCTCGGTCGGGCGCGGCCCTCCATGAGCCGCTCGACGAGCTCGTCCTCCCACGCCGTGGCGTCCTCGTCGCTGATCGTGCCGGCCTCTCGCTGCCGGTCGACCTCCTCCAGCTGCTGCCGGATGCGGACGGGGTCGTAGTACTCCTCCTCGGCCTGCTTGAGCACCTGGTCGGCGACCGCGACGGTGCCGCGCAACGGCGCCAGCGGCAGCCCGAGGATGCCGGTGATCAGCCCCATCAGTCGCCTCCCACGAAGTCGTACGGCGCCATCGGACCCATCAGGCGCAACCTGATCCTCTCGTGGACGGCCTCCGCGAGCGACTCGAGGTGCTGCTCGAGCTCGCCGCGGCGCTCGTCGTCGACGAGCAGCGCCACGTCGAGGACGTGGTCCAGGCCGCCGCCGGTGCGGGGCACCTGCGCGGCGACGTACGGCGCGACCGCGTCGAGCAGCACCGCGGCGTCGTCCTCGCGCTTGTGCTCCATGGCCTTCGAGACCAGCTCGCCGAGGCGGACCCGCAGCGAGTAGCCCTCGTCCTCGGACAGGTCACGGGTGCGTCGGCGCAGGTCCGCGATCTCGGGGTCGGCCTGCACGACCTCGGCGAGCGCCGGTGTCCTCGTGGTAGGTCGCCCGCAGCGTGAACTGGGTGCGGCCGTCCAGCGACTCGAGGTACTCCAGGAAGCGCGGCTCGTTCGGCCGCAGGAAGTCCTCGACCACGCTCTCGTCGTCGGGGAGCAGCGACCCGAACTGCACCGGGACGACGACCAGGTCGGCGGCCAGCGTGTCGACGACCTGGCTGTGCGCCAGCAGGTCGGCGCGACGGCCCGGCGGCCGCTCGACGGCGACGTCCGCCACGACGGCGGCCACCTCCCCGCACACCACGGTGCGGAGCGGGGCGCCGTCGAGTCCGTCGAGGCCGCTCGGGCAGCGACGTGCCGGCGTCGACGACGGCGTACACGTAGCGGCCCAGCCCGTCGTCCGGGGCCTGCGGTGGCTGCCCCGACACGGTGTCCTCCTGCAGCGCCGGTGCCGGCGTCACGCGTCCTCGGACTGCGCGACGGCGCGAGGACGACTTCTTGGCCGGCCGTCGCTCGCTGTCGTCGCCACCCGTGAGGGCCTTCTTCACGCCCTTGACGGCACCGGTGGTCTTCTTCGACGCGCCGCCCTCGGACCCGCTGCCGACGACGTCCATGAGGTCCTTGCCGCCCTTCTCGTAGAGGTCGAGGCGGTTCGTCGCCTCCGCGAAGCGGAGGTAGGTGTCGACGCTGGCGATCACGATGCGCGCGTCGATCGTCAGGATCTCGATGCCGACGAGGGACACCCGGACGTAGGCGTCGATGACGATGCCCTTGTCGAGGATGATCTCGATGACGTCGGCGAGCCCGCTGGGAGCGGGCCGCTCGAGGTAGCCGCCACCACCGCGGCGTTGGGACTGCACAGTCACGGGAGGTTCCTTTCGGTTGGGCTGGCGTTCGGGTCAGCTGGCACGACGACGACGGCGGGGTGCGGGCTCCTCCTCTTCCTCGTCCTCGGGAGCCTCCTCCTCGTCCTCGGCGTCCTCCTCCTCGGCCGTCCTCGTCCTCGGCCTCGTCGGACTCCTCGGACTCGTCACCGTACTCGTCCTCGGCCTCGCCTCGTCGTCGGACTCCTCGGACTCGTCGTACTCGTCGTCGTAGCCGTCCTCGTTCTCGTTCTCGGCCTCGTCGCGCTCGCGCTCCTCCTCCTCGAGCGCCTCCTCGTGCGTCTTCACGATCTCGCTGTCCTCGACGGTGCCGCGCCAGCCCTCGACCTCGTCGGGGTCGAGGATGGTGCGGGTCATCACGTGCCGGCGGTAGTTCTTGAACTCCAGCCGCGCACGACGGCCCTGCGCGCGCCAGCGGTTGCCGACCCACTCGAACGGGCCCTGCGGGTAGTACTCCAGCGCGATCAGGATCCGCGTGAAGTTCGGGCCGAGCTCGTGGAAGGTCACCGACCCGTCGACGTGACCCTTCTGGCCCTTCGACTTCCAGATGATCCGCTCGTCGGGGATCTGGTCGGTGATGGTCGCCTCCCACTGCCGGTGGGAGCAGGAAGATCTGGGCCTTGAACTGGACCTTGGGGTCTTCCTTGTCCTGGTCGGCGTCCTCGACCTTCTTCATGATCGAGGACCAGTCGTCGTACTGCGTCCACTGGTTGTAGGCGACCCGCACCGGGACGCCGACGTCGATGGTCTCCTCGATGTTGATGGCCTTGGTGGGCTTGCTGCCGCCCTTGCCGCCGCCACCGCCGCCGGTGATCTTGTCCTTGACGCCGGAGACGGCGCCCTTGAGCGCGCCGCCGACCGGGTTGTCACCCTTCGCGGCGGCCTCGCCGCCCTTGGCGACGGCCTTGCCGATCGGCCCGCCGTTGGAGATGTCGTCGAACTTGTCGGTCAGCCCCGACACCCGGTCGCCGACCGAGCTCAGTGCCCGCTCGCCGAGCGTCTTGGCGATGTCCTGCCCGACGTCCTTGAGCTTGTCCATCGCGTCGTTGTCGCTCTTCGCCATCCGACGTCACCTCCCTGACCTGTTGGTGGAGCGCGAGCGGGTGCTCTTCTTGGCCGTCTTCTTGGCCGGTGCGCTCTTCTTGGCCGCCGTCTTCTTGGCCGGTGCGCTCTTCTTGGTCGCGGTCTTCTTCGCCGGTGCGCTCTTCTTGGCCGCCGTCTTCTTGGCCGGTGCGCTCTTCTTCGCCGGCGCGCTCTTCTTGGCCGGTGCGCTCTTCTTGGCGGCGGTCTTCTTCGCGCGCCGGTGCGTCTTCTTCGCGGCGGTCTTCTTGGCCGCCGTCTTCTTGGTGGCGCTCTTGCGGGCCCCGCTGCCGGTCTGTTCCGCCGGCGGCGGACTTGCGCGGCCTGCGGCTGCGACCGCCGCTCTCGCTGCTCTCGCTGCTGCGGCGACGCCGGCGACGTGGACGCTCCTCGGGCTCGGGCTCGGGCTCGGGCTCGGGCTCCTCCTCGGCCTCGGGCTCTCTCGGCCTCGGGCTCCTCCTCGGCCTCTTCGCCCTCTTCCTCGTACTCGGCCTCGGGCTCCTCCTCGGCTTCCTCGCCCTCTTCCTCGTACTCGGCCTCGGGCTCCTCCTCGGCCTCCTCCTCGGCCTCTTCGCCCTCTTCCTCGTACTCGGCCTCGGGCTCCTCCTCGGCTCCTCCTCGGCCTCTTCGCCCTCTTCCTCGTACTCGGCCTCGGGCTCCTCCTCGGCCTCCTCCTCGGCCTCTTCGCCCTCTTCCTCGTACTCGGCCTCGGGCTCCTCCTCGGACTCCTCCTCGGCCTCTTCGCCCTCTTCCTCGTACTCGGCCTCGGGCTCCTCCTCGGCCTCCTCGCCCTCTTCCTCGTACTCGGCCTCGGGCTCCTCCTCGGACTCCTCCTCCGGCTCCTCGTCCTCGCGCTCGTCGAGGACCTCGCCCTTGACGGCGTTGCCGCGGTCCCGCAGCGACTCGTTGAACGACTCGAGGCGTGACGTCGCGGCGGCCATCGCGGCCGTCTTCGCGGACTCCACGAGCTTGCCGGTGATCTGGTCCTGGAGCTTCAACAGCTCGGGGTTCTTCTCGATGAGCCCGGACGCCTGCTTGAGCAGCGCCTGCGGGTTGGTCGCGATGCGCTGTCCCGCGAGCATGCTGCCCACGGTGATGGCGAGCCTCAGCTTCTTGGTGCGCCCGAGTAGATAGCCGCTCGTCACGGCCAGCGCGATCTTCGATGTGTTGCTCATCCGCTCCCTCTTTGCCTGGCGTACCGCCCCGGGGTGTGGACAGCGTGTGGATCCCTCACCTGTGGCACTGCCCACGAGAGTGAGCGCCAAACCCTGGGTGGTGGTCCGGACACCGTTGCACGACCGCCGACCGACGCGCGCGTACGCTGCCACTGGTGTGGACCAGGACGTGGGACATCGCGGAACCGGCCCCGTGATCGGCCTTGTCTGACACGATGTCCGACGTGCTCGCGGCCCTGCTGATGCTGCTCCACACCACGCTGGTGCCTGCCGGTTCCGGCGCCGTCGTCGGCCTGGTCTGGGTGTCGCGCACCAGCACGACGACCGAGCCCGCACCGTCCGCGTGACGCCGACCGCGCGCTGTGGCGGATCGCCGTCGTGGCGACCGCCGCGTCGGGTGTCGTGCACGCGGTCGCGGTGCCGCACCACGCCGAGGAGAACCTGCTGTTCGGGGTGTTCTTCTTCCTCAGCGCGTGCGTGCAGTTCCTGTGGTGCACGCTGGCGCTGCTCGCCCCGACCCGCTCGCTGCTGCGCTGGGGTGCGTTCGTCGACGTGGCGCTCATCGCGCTGTGGGCGCTGACGCGCACGGTGGGACTGCCGGGCCTGCTCGAGGGACCGGAGGCCGTCGGGTCGTGGGACGTCGCCGCGAAGCTGTGGGAGGTGGTGGCCCTGCTGTGCAGCGTCGCGCTGCTGCACCGCACCGGCACCGCGGTGACGGACGATTCACGAAATCACCGTCACGGACGTTCCTGGCTGGTTTACTCCTTCTTGTCGGTCTCGGCGGCGGCGCTGGTGGTGCTGTCCCTGTCGGGACCTCCCGCCTGAGCCCTCGCTGCGCCCACTTCGCGACCGCGGCGATTCGGAGAGCGCTCATGTGGTGGATGACGGGCCTGGTGTGCAACGCCGTCGTGGCCACGGCGTACCTGCTGATCTCGCTCAGCATCATCCGGCCGCTGGTCAGCAGCGGACAGCTGCGCAGCAACCCGCTCGGCGCCGCGACCGCCGCGATCTTCCTGACCTGCGCCGTGCACCACGGCGGTCACAGCGTGCACATGCTGCTGCCGTACGCCGGCATCGAGGTGCACCAGGGCATCGCGATGCGCGAGGCGTTCGACTGGCAGATGGCGTTCTGGGACGTGGTCACGGCGGGCGTCGGCGTCTACTACTGGACGCTGCGGCGCACCTACTCCTCGCTGATGCACGGCGCGAAGCTGTTCGAGGACCTCAAGCAGCGTGAGCAGCAGGCGCTGGAGCTCAACGACGAGGTGCTGCAGGGCATCGTCGTCGCGAAGCTGGCGCTCGACCTCGACGACCGCGACAAGGCCCGCGAGTCCCTCGAGACCGCGATCGGGGCGGCCAGCCGCATCATCACCGACCTGATCGGCCCCGAGGCCGGCCAGTCCCGGGCCGGGCTGCTGCGCTCCACCGCGGCGCTCTCCGACCCGCCGACGACCAGCCCGACGCAGCCCCGGCCGGAGACCCGCGCGTGAGCCAGGCCACCGTCACGCAGCACGCGCTGGAGCAGCTGCGCGTGGTGCTGGTCGACGACACCGACGACATCCGGCTGCTGGTCCGGCTGGCGCTGGACCAGGCCGGTGGCTTCGCGGTCGTGGGCGAGGCCGGGGACGGCCTCGAGGCGATCGACGTCGTGCGCGACACGCGTCCGGACCTGATCCTGCTGGACCTCTCGATGCCCCGGATGGACGGCCTGGAGGCGCTGCCGACCTTGCGCGGGCTGTGCCCGACGGCCACGATCCTGGTGCTCTCCGGGTTCGAGGACGAGTCGCTGGCGCCGATGGCGCGCTCGGCCGGCGCGGACGGCTACCTCCGCAAGGGCGCGTCCCCGCAGGAGATCGTGCAGCGGGTGCGCCAGCTGCGCGGCCAGCCCGCCACCCGGCAGCCGAGCGACGTCTCCGTCCCGGCGCCGCGCGGGCCGCGCGACCGGCTGCGGCTGAGCCCGGCGGCGCTGCGCACCGCACCGTTCGGGCTGCTCACCATCGAGCGTGACGACGCGGACGAGTGGTGGGTGACCGGGCTGAACGAGACGGCCGAGGAGGTGCTCGCCGCTGCCGGCACCGTGCTCCCGGCGCGGCTGACCGTGCTGGTCGAGCCGCTCGGGGAGCTGGTCGGCAGCCGCGAGCAGCGACGTCGCCCCCGACCCGGTCCGCGGCCAGGCGATGGTCGACGGCCGGCTGCTCGACGTGTCGCTGCACGGCCACGGCGACGAGCTCAGCGTGGTGCTGCTGCCGAAGGTGTCGGGCGACGACGCCGCCCGGCTGCGGCGGGCGTTCGCCGCCACCGCGCACGAGATGCGCAACCCGGTGACGATCCTGATCGGTGCGGCCGAGGCGCTGGCCCGCGGCCGCGACAGCCTGGCGCCCGAGGTGCGCGACCGGCTGTTCGACGCCATCGCGCGTCAGGCGCGGCTGCTGGGCCGGTCGACGGCGGACCTGATGGCCGCGGCGCAGCAGGACCGCGACAGCCTCGCCGTGACCGTCGGGTCCGTGGTGCTGCGGCCGGTGCTGCAGGCCTGTGTCGACGCGCAGCCGGACGCCGGGGTCGTGGACGTCGACTGCGCCGACGACCTCGTGGTCGCCGCCGACGTGGGCCGGCTGGAGCAGATGGTCGCGAACCTGCTCTCCAACGCGGTGAAGTACGGCGAGCAGCCCGTCGCCGTCGCCGCGCGCGCGGACGACACGGGCGTGCGCATCGACGTCTCCGACGCGGGCGCGGGCGTCACGGACGCGTTCGTGCCGCAGCTGTTCGACGAGTTCTCGCGGGAGAGCCGACACGGCGCGCACGGCACCGGCCTCGGGCTGTACGTCGTCCGGTCGCTGGCGCTGGCCCAGGGCGGGTCGGCGTCGTACGCACGGGTGGGCGACCGCTCGGTGTTCACGCTGGTGCTGCCCGCCGGCCCGCGGGAGGTCGAGCCGCGGTGAGCGCTGAACCGGCCCACGAGACCGGCGACCGGCTGCGCGTGCTGCTGGTCGACGACGTGGCCGACATCCGGCTGCTGCTGCGCTCGCTGTTCGCGGTCTACCCCGGCGTCGAGGTCGTGGGCGAGGCCGGCGACGGGCGGCAGGCGATCGAGCTCGCGGCCAGCACCCAGCCCGACCTGGTCGTGCTCGACCTCAGCATGCCGGTGATGGACGGCGTCGAGGCGCTGCCCGCGATCCGGGAGGCGGCACCCGGTGCCCGGGTCGTGGTGCTGTCGGCGATCCCCCGGGGCGTCGACCCCGGGGCGATGGCGGCCGGCGCGGTCGCCTACGTGGAGAAGAGCGCCACCTCGACCGCCCACCTGGTGCAGGACCTGCTGCTCGGGGCCGGGCTGCTCGACTCGGCGATGACGCAGCTGCAGGGCACCGCCCAGCCGACGACCGCGACGTTCGCCCGCCACCCGGCCAGCGCCGGCCGCGCACGGGCCTTCGCCCGCGACACGATGACCTCGGCGGGCGCGGCCGACGACAGCCTCGTGGAGACGGTGCAGCTGCTGCTCAGCGAGCTGGTGACCAACGCCATCGTCCACGCCGCCTCCGAGCCGACGGTCGCCATCTCAGCTGCTCGCTGACCGGGTCCACATCGAGATCGTGGACAGCACGACCACCGCCGTGCGTCCCCGCACCGCGCGGGCCGACGAGGAGTCCGGGCGGGGCCTCGGCATCGTCGAGATGCTGGCCCAGGCCTGGGGGACGACCCCGCTGCCGGGCGGCAAGGTCGTCTGGTTCGACGTGGCCCGCTGATCGGGATTTCGCAGCCGCCGCAGCGCGGCCTAGACTCGCGGTGTGCTGCTGACAGTCGTGACGTCCTCAGACGACACCGAGGTCGAGATCCGGCTCCGCGGGGAGCTGGACCACTCGAACGCCGACGTGCTCCGTCAGCACGTGCTCAGCGCCCTGGCACGCCTCCCCCGGCAGGTCGTCATCGACATGTCGGAGCTGACGTTCATGGACTCGGCCGGCATCGGCGAGATCATCCGGGCGAACCGGCTGCTCACCTCCCGCGACCGGGGCCTGGTGATCCGCGGCGCCAACGAGGCCGTGACCCGGCTGCTGGAGATGATGGGCATCCACCTCATCGTGCGGCTGGAGCCGGCCCAGGAGGCCTCACCCCGCCCCCCTCGAGCTGACCCTCGGCTCGCGTCACGCCGCCGGCGGCGTCCCCCGCAGGAACGGCAGCGGGTTGCTCCCCGGCCGGGGCCCGGACTGCAGCCACCGCTCCACCTCGGACGGGTGCCGGCTGGCGAGCTCGTCGAGGTAGCGCTGCCGCTGCCGGACGACCGCGTCGAGGACCTCGGTGGTGGGCGCCTCCTGCAGCTGCCACAGGCTGACCCGCCAGGCGTGGCACAGCGCCTCGTCGTCGAGCGTGTCCGGCTCCGGCAGCGCCGGGACCGGGACGGGCACGCCGGCGCCCGCACCTGCGGGTGGCAGGGTCGCGCCGGGTCCACGGTCGACCGGCCGCCAGCGCGGCCAGGAGGCGACCAGGATGACCGGCACCAGCGCGCCCGCCACCCCGCAGGCGGCGACCAGGCCGGCGGTCGCGGTGACGCCCACCCCGCAGCGGACGCCGAACCGGCAGCCGGTCCGCAGCGTCGGCGGCGTGGTCTCCAGGCACCAGGGCAGCACCCCCGTGACGATGCCGACCACGATCACCGCCACCAGCGGCCCCTGCCAGCCCCACTCGACCACGGCACACCCCAGCCCGAGGAGCGCGCTGACCCGCGTCGCCCACCGCCACACCGCCAGCTGCACCCGACGCCGCTCGCTGCCGGTCATCGTGGCTCCCGCGGCTGGTCGGTCCGGTGGGTGTTCGGTCGCTCGGGCACGTCTCCTCCGGTCCCCGCAACCGTGCGCGCGACGGTGCGGCCTCACGCTAGGTCGGCCGCCGCGGCGCGGTCCTCACCCGTAGGAGGTGAGTGTCCGGCGAGCGCAGCGGCCGACCGTGCTCACGCCTCGGTCGCCTCCTGCAGCGAGGTCGGCGCGGGCTCGCGGCCCAGCAGCCAGGTGTAGACGAAGCCCGCCACCGCGCCGCCGACCAGCGGCGCGACCCAGAACAGCCACAGCTGGCCGAGCGCCTCCGCGCCGGCGAAGATCGCCGGCCCCGTCGACCGCGCCGGGTTCACCGACGTGTTGGTCACCGGGATGCTCACGAGGTGGATCAGCGTCAGCGTCAGCCCGATCGCCAGCGGCGCGAAGCCACGGGGGGCCCGGGTGTCGGTGGACCCGAGGATGACCAGCACGAAGAACGCGGTGAGGACGACCTCGGTGATCGCGGCGGCGAGCAGCGAGTAGCCGCCCGGCGAGCGGTCGCCGTACCCGTTGCTGGCGAAGCCGCCGGCCTGGCCCGGGAAGTCGGGCGAGCCGGAGGCGATGACCCAGAGCACCGCGGCCGCGGCGATGCCGGCGAGGACCTGCGCCACGACGTACGGCAGCACGTCCCGCCAGGAGAACCGGCCGCCGGTGGCGAGCCCGAGGGTCACGGCCGGGTTGAAGTGGCCGCCGGACACGTGCCCGACGGCGTAGGCCATGGTGACGACGGTGAGGCCGAAGGCCAGGCCGACGCCCAGGAAGCCGATGCCGAGGGGAAACTCGTCGGCGCGGAACGAGGAGGCGATGACGGCGCTGCCGCAGCCGGCGAAGACCAGCCAGAAGGTGCCCAGCACCTCGGCGGCGAGCCGGCGGTGCATCGGGTGCTCGTCCATTCGAGGCCCCCGCAGGTGCCGGCGTGGCGCCGAGGTGGGCGCTGCTGAGGGAGCGCATCCGGAAGCCCGCGATGACGGCGATCACGCCGTACCCGAACAGCCAGACGGCCACCACGATCACGCAGGGCGGTCAGCGACAGCTCCGGGTTCACCAGCAGGAAGCCGCCGGCGAGGACACTGACGACGCCCATGACGATGTGCCAGGCCTTCTCCCTCACGTCGCCCAGCACCGCGGCGAAGACGTCGATCAGCCCGCTGACCACCCACCAGGCACCGAGCAGCAGCCCGAGCACGACGACGGTCTGCATCGGCTCCCGCAGGCACAGCAGGCCGACGACCACCGACAGCGCGCCGGCGAGCCCGAGCAGTGCCCGCACTCCCCCGTCGACCGAGCTGGCGGCGAACGCGCTGACGATCTTGAAGACCCCGTTCACGAGCAGCTGGATGCCGAGGAAGACCGCGAGCACCACGAGCGTGGAGCCGGGCCACAGCACCACGGCCAGCCCGAGGAGGACGGTGAGGGACCCGAAGCCGACCAGCAGCCCCCAGTGGTCGGCCATCCGTGACAGCTCCGGCGGGATCCCGGCGCTCGGGCCAGGGCTCGTGCTCGCGTGGCTCATCTCGTCCCCTCGGGGTGCGGCAGGTCGCTGACGGCGTCACGCTAGGGGCGCGCCCGCGCCGGACGACTCACCCGGAACGGGCGAGCGACCGGCCGAGCCGGGGCGGCTCAGATCAGGTGCAGCTTGCGGGCGACCGCCAGCGCCTCGCTGCGGCGTCCCACCGAGAGCTTCGAGTAGAGGCTGGAGATGTGGGTCTTCACGGTGTTCTCGCTCACGAAGAGGTTCGAGGCGATGTCGGCGTACGTCGAGCCGCGGCCCAGCTCGGTGAGCACCTCCTGCTCGCGCGGGCTCAGCACCGGCGTCATCGTCGGGTCGGCCACCGAGAGCAGCTCGTTGGACGTCGCGACCACCGGCCGGTACATCGCGACCACCGACGCGCGCTCGGCGCACGCCTCGACCAGCTCGTGGCCCCACGACGAGGACTCGGCGAGCGCCGGGTCGCCCGTCATCAGCTGCCCGACCCGGGTGCCGTGCAGGGACCAGCCGAGGAACGGGGACGCGTTGCGGCGCGACTGGGTCAGCGCCACGGCGTCCGCGGAGCAGCCCGGCCGCGAGGTCGCGGTCACCGAGGTAGTGGTGCAGCTGGGCCGCGCACACCAGCGTCAGCGCCCGCGTGGCCGGCTGCGTGCGGCACCGCACGCGGCTGGCCTCGAGGTAGAGGTCGGCGGCCCGGCGCAGGTCGCCGTCGAGGTCGGCCAGCGCCGCCTCCGCCCACGTGCGCTCGCCGTCCGCGCCCAACGTGCCGAGCTCCGGGGCGACGCGGCGCAGCGCCTGCCGGTTGCCGGTGATCAGGCCCAGCACGGCGCGCTGGACGAGCAGCGTGACGCGGAGGTGGGCCGGCAGCGGCGGCGTCTCGAGCGGGTCGTCGAGCAGCCGCTGCGCCTCCGAGACCGAGCCGTCGACGAGCGCCAGGTGGGACTCGAGGATCCGCTTCCAGAACCGGGTCGCGAGGTCGTCCGGACCGGCGCCGAGGTCGGGCTCGACCGGCCGTCGCTCCACCCAGGGCAGTGAGGCCACCTCGACCAGCGCGTTCGTCAGCCCCGCCCGCTGCCGGGTGCTCTCGAGCACCGCGGAGCCGGAGTCGGCCGTGCAGGCGGCGAGCACCTGGAGGGCCAGGTCGCGTGCGGCCCGTTCGCGGCCGGACATGAACTGCGTGAGGGCCAGGTGCGACAGCGCCTCGGTGGCGACCGTCTCGAGCCCGTGACCGCGGGCGGCCAGCACCGCCTCGCTCAGGTGCTGCTCGGCGGACGCGAGGTGGCCGAGCCAGTTCTCCGCCACGCCGAGCTCGAGCAGCAGCAGCGGGTGGTAGGGGTCCTGCGTGCGGGACCGGTGGTGGGACGCCAGCAGGTCCCGGCCCTCCGCGACCGCGTCCGCGACGGACTCGGCGCCGCCCCGTGTCAGGTGCAGCCGGGCGCAGCCGACCTGCATCCGGGGCACGGCGTCCGGGTCGGCGCTCGCACGTCGTACGACCCGACGGGCCCAGTGCGCGGCCGCCTCTGCGTCGCCGTCGGTCCAGTGGGCCAGCGCGACCGCGGTCCAGGTCTCGGGGTGGTCCTCCACGGTGGCCCCGGCGTGCCGCACCAGCGCGGCGACGCCGGCCCGTTGGCCCTGCGCCAGCAGCTCCAGGCCGCGCTCGCCGACGACGTCGGCGGCGGCCTCGTGCTCACCGAGGGCGAGCAGGCGACCGAAGCCGAGCGCGGTGCGCCCCTGGGCGAGGTCGAGCCGGGCCGCGCGGAGCACCGTCGCGTGGGCCTGCTGCACGTCGACGCCGCCGGCCGCGAGGCGACGCCGGGCGACCTCGAGCAGCAGCGGGTGGATGCGGAACCGCTCGTTGCCGGTGCCCTCACCCGTACCGTCCTCGTCGGCGTCCTCACCGGTGGCCACGCGGTTGACCAGCAGACCGGTCAGCTCGAGCGTCGACAGCACGTCGCCGGCACCCGGGTCGCGGGTCAGGTGGACCGCGGTCTCGGCGGTCACCGACGCCTCCGCGGCGGTGCACAGCAGCAGGTGCCGCTCCCGCGACCGGAGGGCGGCGAACACCTCGCCGGCCACCAGGTCGGCCACCCCGGGGCCGTTGCTGCGGCAGCGACGCACGAACTCGCTGCGGCTCGGCGCGGCGGCACTGGCACGGGCGGCGAGCACGACGGCGGCGCACCAGCCGTCGGCCTTGGCGGAGATCGCGTCGCGGACCTCGGGGGCGTCGGTGCGGGCGTGCTGGGTCACCAGCCGGGCGGTCTCGTCCTCGCTGAGCCGCAGGACGTCGCCGCGCAGGACCGTGAGGTGGCCGAGCAGCTCCGGGACGAGGCGGCTGATCGCGAGGTCCCAGCGCGTCAGCAGGACCAGTCGCATGCTGTCCGGTGCCGCGTTGAGCCGGCTGTCGAGGTAGCGGACCGACGCCCCCGGCAGCTCGTGCGCGTCGTCGACGACCAGCAGCCGGGGCACGCTGCCGCCCTCGGTGGCCGCGCGGTCCAGGAGGGCCTCCAGCTGCGGCACGCCCAGCCCCCGGTCGGCGCTGACCCAGTGGGCGCCCTGGCCGCGGGTGGAGTGCTGCAGCCACCCCGCCACGCCCAGCGTCTTTCCGGCCCCGACGGGCGCGACCACGGCGGTCATCGCCCGGAGGGTGCTGAGGTTCAGGCGGCTCCACAGCACGCGGCGCGGCAGGTAGCCGCGCGGCAGCCACGGCGCCCCGGCGACCGGGGCGTGCCGACCCTCGCGCGACGGGCTGCCGGGCCTGCCGCTGCGGCTTTCGTGATCTTCTGGTCCGACCTGTCCGGGAATCTGCTGGTGCGTCGTCACGGCCACTCCTCCGCAGAAGAAATCCGCACCCTCGCGGCGCCGGGGACGGCGCCGTCCCTCGTCCGAGCGGGTGGGGACCCGTCCTCCAGGCTAGGGCGGACGCAGGACCGCCCGCCTCACCCTGCACGGGTGAGACGGGCAGCGTCGTTGCCGGGCCTAGGAGGTGGCTCGCTCCTGGCCCATCCGGACGCACAGCGCCCAGATCACCGCGATGTCGAACCCGATGATGACGATCGCCCAGATCGGCGCCCACGGCAGGAACATGAACTGGGTCAGCGCCGAGATCGCCGCGATGATGATGCCGGTGATGAGGCCCCACGCCTGGCCCATCAGCACCCCGATGCCGACCGCGACGGCGATCAGCCCGACGACCAGGTGGATCCAGCCCCAGGTCGTGATGTCGAACTGGTACACGTAGTTCGGCGTCGTCACGTAGACCTTGTCGCTGAGGACGGCCGACAGCCCCTCGAAGAACTGGAACAGGCCGAGCGTCGCGAGCACGGTCCCGCCGAAGATGGACAGCCCGCCCGCCCAGGCGTCGCGCGTCGAGTGGTCCTGCACTCCGGACGAGGTGGTGGTCATGGTGTCTCCTTCTCGAAGCCGGGTCGGGTGCCGGGCATTCGCCCGGTCAGTGAACCCGACGCGGTGACGCTAGTCGCGCGGTCGCTCGCAGGAGGTCACCCGGATCGGGCGAACTGCGGACCCGCTGGGATCAGTCGGCGAAGACCTCGCGCAGCGCGTTCTCCTGCTCCTGGTCCATGTTCGTGAAGAGCAGCTCGGAGGGCTGGTGTCCCTCGAACGCGTCGCGCACCTTGTCCATCACCGCGTCGGAGCTCATCACGAACAGCGCGGAGGTCCCCGGCGTGATCTCGTCCCGAGCCCGGTTGATGAAGCTGTCGTCGATGCCGACGTCGGCGAGCGACCCGGACAGCGCACCGGTCGCGGCGCCGATCGCAGCGCCGAGCAGCGGCACGAAGAAGATCAGGCCGAACAGCAGGCCCCAGAAGGCACCGCCGAGCGCACCGGCGCCGGCCAGGTTGCGCAGCTGCCGGGTCTTCGGCTTCTTCTTGCCCGCCTCCCACGTCACCGTCGCGGCGTCGTGGATCGTGATGAGCTCGGCCTTGGAGAGCTCCTCCAGGGTCCGCACGGCGCCCTCGGCGCCCTCGGCGGTGTCGAACTTCCAGACGGTCAGAGTGGCCATCGAGTCACGCTCCTCGTGGGGACTGGGGTGGATGTCGCCAATGTGCGGGTGGGGTCGAACAGCGGCCTCCCCCGATGCGGGTGAGCGCTCACGGGGCGGCCGAGGCGACCGCGTCGTCGATGGTCGCGAACAGCGCCGGCTCCCCCTCCGTGGCGGCACGGCTCAGCACGTCGCGGACCTGGCCGATCTCCTGCGCGAGGGCCAGCGACCGGCCGTCGCGCGCCAGGTCCTCGCCGAGCTGCACCAGCATGTCGACGGCGGACACGTCGAGCGAGGGGAGGTCGCCGTCGGCGCGTCGTCGTCGTCGGGCGAGCGCCCGGATCCGCTCGCGGACGTAGTCCGCGTTGCCGAAGAACAGCTGACCCTCGACGCGTACGACGAGCACGTGCGGTGGGCGCACCGCCTCCTCGTGACGGTCGATGTCCACCCACAGGTCGTGGGTGTCCGGCAGTCGGCCGAGCACCGCGACGTGCGGGCGGGAGGTGCGCGCGACCAGCAGCACCAGCGAGACGATCACGCCGATGATCAGCCCGGGCAGCGTGTCGAAGAGCAGCACGCCGAGCAGCGCCGCCACCGCGCCGATGAAGTCGGCCCGGCTGGTGTAGCGGTAGATCGCCGCCAGCCGGCCGGTCTGCACCCGGTACAGCCGGCGTCAGCGACGAGACGTCGACCAGCTCGATCACGGCCCCGATGACGACGGCGGCGAGCGTGGCCTCCGGCAGCTGCTCGAACAGCCCGGTCAGGAACAGCAGCGTGACCACCGTGAGCACGGCCGCCGTGACACCGGACAGCTGCGAGCGGGCACCGGCGCCGCCGTTGACGGCCGTCTTCGAGAGGCTGCCGTTGACGACCATGCCGCTGCACAGCCCCGCACCGAGGTTGGCCGCGCCGAGCCCGAGCAGCTCACGGTTGCTGTCGATGTCGTACCCGCCTTGGCGGCGTAGGTCTTCGCCGCCCCCAGGCCCTCCGCGAAGCCGACGAGCATCACACCGGCCGCGGGCCCGACCAGGTCGAGGTAGCGGTGCAGCCCGACGTCGGGGAAGGCGACGGGCGGCAGGCCCGCGTCGATGGTGCCGACGAGCTCGAGCCCGTGGTCGCCGAGGTCGAAGACGCTCGCCACCACGACCGCCAGCGCGACGACGACCAGCGAGCCGGGGACCTTCGGCGCCCAGCGGCGCAGCCCGAGCAGCAGGGCCAGGCTCAGCAGCCCGACGGTCAGGCTGATGACGCTGGTGTCGTCGAGCTCGGTGACGAGGTGCCACAGCTTCTCGAAGAAGCTGCCGTCGCCGCTCGGCACCCCGAACAGCGTGGGCAGCTGCCCGACGAGGATGGTGAGCGCCAGCCCGATGATGAACCCCTTCAGCACCGGCGCCGAGATCATCGACGCGACGAAACCGAGCCGCAGCAGGCCGGCCGTCAGCGCGACCGCGCCGCGGTCATCGCCACGGTCGTCCGGCCGTGCGCGACGTGCGACGATGCCGGCCGACAGCGCCGCCGTCGCGGACATCGGCGAGACGACGAGGTGCCGCGAGCTGCCGAGCACGGCGTACAGCACCAGCGCCGGTACGGCGGCGTACAGCCCGACCACCGGGGGCACGCCCGCGATCGTGGCGTAGGCCAGCGACTCGGGCACCAGCACTGCCCACCCGTCAGCCCGGCGACGACGTCACCCCGCGCCCAGGACCGGTGGTAGCCGGCGAACGAGCCGAGCAGCAGCCGGCCGGAGGCGGGTCCCGTCACGAGACCCTGGCCCGGCGCTCCTCGCGACCGTCCCTGGACAGCCGGTGCTGCACCTGCCGCCCGAGCAGACCGAGCGCCAGCCAGGCCACCGCGACCAGCACCGCCTCACCCGTGGTCTCGGGTCGCCGGAACAGGCTGAGGTCCCGGCCGCCCCACTGCGCCAGCCCGGAGAGCACCAGGGCCGCACCGGCGAACGCGGTCGCCCACTCGAGGAAGGGCCGCTGGTAGCGGCTGGCCAGGAAGCCCGCGACGACGGCCACGGCCGGCACGAAGACCAGCGCCAGCAGCCAGCTGGTGTCGGACCCGTCCAGAACCACGAACAGCTTCGCGCCGACGAGCGCACCCACCACGGCGCCGGTGAAGAACATGACGACGTGGGAGAGCACCAGCGTCAGGACCAGCGCCGCCGCGGCGCCGGCCAGCGCCACCAGCAACCCGGTGGCGAACGACGCCCCGAACACGTCGGCGAGCAGCCAGGAGACACCGAAGCCGGCGGCGAGCACCGCCAGCCGGGCGGACAGCGCGCCGGCCACGCACAGCAGCAGCCCGACGACCACGAGCACGGCACCGGACATCGGACGTCTCCCGTCGCAGCGGGTGCGAGGCTCGCGACCCGCGGATCACCGTGCCGACCGGGGTGCGCGACGCCTTCCCCCGAATCCGGTGAGGGGTCCGCACCCCGCCGTACCTACGGTGTGGGCGAACGGCAGCGCCGGGCAGAGCCCCGGCTGACAAGGGAGTCGTGACATGGGCAAGGCGGTCGGCGACACCCTGCCTCTTGCGATCGGTGTCGCCATCTCACCGGTGCCGGTGATCGGGTACGTCGCCGCGCGAGACCGGGTGACCGCGCCGCTCGACGACCTGCGCGACTGGCTGACCGACAACAACGCGACGGTGATGACGGTGCTGCTGCTCGTCATCGGCGCGGTCATCCTCGGCCAGGGAGTGGCGGGGCTGTGAGGACCCGGACGGGGAGACGACGGAAGGACCGACCGTGACCCGAGTGCTGATCCGGCTCGACGACGAGGTGGACGAGGAGCTGCTCTCCGCCTTCCCGCAGCTCGTGTCCACCGTGCAGCGCACGCACACGACGCTCACCGGGGACGTCATCGACCAGGAGGAGCTGCAGGGCGTGCTGAACTTCCTGAGCTCGCTGGGGGTGCACATCGTCGACGTCGTCACGATCCCCGACCCGACCAGCCCTGACCGTGGGCCCCACAGGCCCGGACCGGCCGACTAGCGGTCGACCGGCTCCTCGTCCTCGACGGCCGCCCGGTTGGACAGCAGCGGCACCAGCCACCGGGTCCGCGGGTCGACGTCCACGAGCACCGCCTTGACGAGCAGGCTCAGCGGGATCGCCAGCAGCGCGCCCAGCGCCCCGAGCACCCAGGCCCAGAACACCAGCGAGACGAACGTCAGCGAGGTCGACAGCCCCACGGTGTCCCCGACGATCTTCGGCTGGATGACGGTCTGGATGACGAGGTTGACCACGCAGTAGACCACCACTACGGCGAGGCACAGCCCGGGACCGCCCTCGAGCAGGCCGAGCACGGCGGGCGGCACCAGCCCGATCACGAAGCCGATGTTCGGGATGTAGTTCGTGATGAACGCGAGCAGGCCCCACAGCAGCGGCACCGGGATCCCCAGCAGGGCCAGGGCACCGGTGTCGATGACGGCGACGATCAGCCCGAAGACGGTCGAGACGACCAGGTAGCTGCGGGTGCCGACCGCGAAGCCGATCAGCGCCTCGACGAGCGGCCCCCGGGCCACGCCCGCCCGCGCCAGGTGGTCGGGGAACGAGGTGGCGTCCATGGTCATGAACAGCACCAGGGTGAGGACGAAGAACAGGTTCGACACCACGCTCAGCAGGCTGCCCAGGATGGCGGCGACCAGAGTGGCGATCTGTCCGGGGCTGATCGCCTGCTCGAGCTGGTGCAGCTCGTCCTGGCCGACACCGAGGCCCGCGAGCCACGTGGTGACGTCGTGGAGCAGGTCCTTGAACTGGGCCTGGTAGTCGGGCAGCAGCTCCGCGAACCGGGTGGTCGCCGCCACCAGCGCCAGGGTCAGCCCGACCAGCAGGAGGTAGACGGTGATCACGCACAGCAGCGAGGCCGCCCAGCCCGGCACGTGCAGCCGGTGCAGCCAACGACGCGCCGGGTGCACCGCGATGGTCAGCACCAGCGCGAAGAACACCGGGCCCACCAGCCCCGCCGCGGACCGCAGTCCCGTCACCACGATCGCCGCGGCAGCGAGCCCGAACAGCACCACGAGTCCTCGCGACAGCGTGCCCGGCACCGGCGTCGTCTCCGACATGGTCACCTCGCTCCGCGGGCCGGGCGTCCGGCCGCGCCCAGCGTCGCGGCTGCCCCGGTTCGTCGGGTTCACCCGAGTCAGGTGACCTGCCGTCAGGAGCGCGGCCACCGCCGGGGGGTGCGCGCGTCGGCCGGTTCGCCCCCGCCGTGCCGGTGCGCCGCGGCCCGCTCGGCGGCCACGCTGCGGATCCGGCTCGACAGCAGCGCCGCGGCCGTCGTCACGAACACCAGGTTGAACACCATCTGCACGAGGACCAGCACCCGGGCGGTCTGCCCGGTGGCGTGCACGTCGCCGAACCCGACGGTGGTGAGCGTGGACATCGTGAAGTAGAGCGCGTCGACGCGGGTGTGGAGGCCCGCGATCTCGCCCGGACGCTGCAGCGCCATCAGGTAGAACGCGAGCGAGAACACCACCACCACGGCGACCACGGAGACCACGAGGCCGTCGATCCTGCGGTCGCCCTGGTCGACCTGGAGCCGCAGCTGGCGCACCAGCAGCCAGGCGAGCAGCAGCAGCCAGAGCGCCGACGTCACGCCGCGCGCGACGACGGCGTCGGCCGGCAGCCTCGGGGTCGCCGGGACGACGAAGTAGAGCACCACCACGCCCCCGCACAGGGTGATCAGCCGGAGCCAGCGCCGGGCTGCCTCCATGCCGCCTCCTCTGCCGCATCGATGCGCCGGCTCGACCGCCCGCTCGGCCGGCGCCTCCGCGACGCCGCCGGCGATCCATCGTCCGTCGGCGGGTCCGTCGCGGTGGTCACCCGCATCGGGTGACCAACCGCCGGACCAACCGCCGGTGGCGGGACACCTCGGGAAAACCGGACCCATAGTCCGATCTGGGTGCCAGAATTCAGTTCGGGCGATCCGGACATTGCGTACTGATGGGTCCGGAACACACACTGATCCAACGGACGGGTGGTGAGCCCGACCGGGTGAGGGAGAACAGTGCCAGCCCCGCGCAGACCGAGCCGGGGCCCATCGGTCTCGACGTGGGACCGATCTCGGGCCTGGGACCGACCGCGCCCTGACGACCCCGTGGTGGCCCGCCGCCGGCTGCACGACGCACTCGACCGGGCTCGCACGCCGCTGGTCCAGGTCGTCGCCCCGTACGGCGCCGGGAAGACCACGCTGCTGGCCGACTGGTGCCGTGGGCGCGACTGCCGCTGGCTCCCCCCGGACCGGCACGACCGGCTCCTCGAGGCCGTGCTCGACGCCCACCGCCCCGGCACCGTCGCCACCGACGACGACCACGCGCTCGCACTGCTGCGCACGCTCGGGCCGTCGGCGGACCCGGTCGTGGTCGTCCTGGAGGACGCGCACCTGAGCACCCGCCGCACCCGGCGGCTCCTGGGCCGGCTCCTCGGCCAGGCTCCGCACGTCGCCCGGGTGGTGCTGCTGAGTCGTCGCGAGCTGGACGTGCCCGGCCTCCCCGCCCGGCTGCGTGCCGGGTCCCTGGTGCTGCGGGGCGAGGACCTGGCGTTCCGCCCCACGGAGGCCGCGGCCCTCGTGCGGGCCTGGGCCCCGCCGATCGTCGAGGCGGACCTCGCCCGGGTCGTGGACGGGTCGCAGGGGTGGGCGGCGGCGCTGGTGCTCGGCGCGCTCTTCGCCGGGTCCACCGACGACCCGGTGTCGGCCGCGCTGGCCGAGCAGACGCTTGCCACCCTGCCACCGCGGTCCCGCTCGCTGCTGGTCACGACGTGCGACGAGGAGGTCCTCGACGGCGCCACGGCGGAGGTGCTCAGCGGCGACCCGGGTGCCACCGACGTGCTGTCCGCCCTGGCCCGCGACGGGCTCCTCGTCACCCCGGTCGAGCAGACCACCGACGAGGCGACCGCTCGCCGCTGGCAGCAGCACCCCGTGCTGCGCGAGGGGCTGCGGCGCCGCGCGGACGCCGACCGGGCCACCGGCCGGCAGCTCGTCGAGGCGCACGGCCGTGCCGCGGCGACCCTGCCTAACCCCGCGGAGGCCCTGCGGCACGCGACCCTGGCGACGACCCGCTCGCGCGACCCCGACGCCCTCACCCGGGCGCTGCGCACCTCCGGCCGGCAGCTGCTGGTGCCGGCCCACCAGGCGCAGCTGCGCGACGCGCTGGACGCGCTCCCCCGCGCCCTCCGTGACCGCGATCCCGCGCTGCTGGTGCTGGAGTCGATGCTGTGCCGGCTGACCCTGCGGTACGACGAGGCCGCCCGGCTCGCCGCCACCGCGGAGCACGCGCTGGACGGCCTGCCGGCGACGGACCGCGACCCCCAGGTGCAGGACACGGTCGCGCTGATGACGCTGTGGCGCAGCCGGTGCGGGTGGGCCGACCAGCAGGAGGCGATCGAGCGTGCCGCGGAGCGGCTGGGCTGCCACCACGTGACCCGTGACGGCGGGCCCGACGGGCACCCGCTCCGGGCCGGCCAGTCGCTGGAGTGGACGTCGTGGCTGATGGGCGAGCTGGCCACCGTGCAGGTCGCCGTCGGCCGGCTCGACGAGGCCGACCAGCACCTGCAGGAGCTCATCTACCACGGCCGACTGCTCGGCTACGACCGGATGACAGCGGCCGGCCTCGCCCACCGCAGCTTCCTCGAGCTGGTCGACGCGTCCTTCCAGACCGCCGCGGCCACCGCCCGGTCCGCGCTCGACCTGCTCGCCGACCAGCCCCCACCGAGCCTGCCGTTCGTGGCCCGGGCCCACCTGGTGCTGGGCTGGGCGGCGGTGCACGAGCTGGACCTGATCGCCGCCCACCAGCAGCTCGCCGCGGCCGAGGAGGCGTCGGCGCAGGAGGTGGACCCGCTGGTGACCGAGATGCTGCACCTGCTCGAGGCCCGGCTGCTGGCCGAGGAGGGACTGGTGCAGGACGCCAGCCGGCTGCTCGCAGAGCGCACGGGCACCCTCGCCACGACGCCCCGCTTCCTGGCCCGGCTCCGAGCGATCGTCGTGGCGCAGACCGCGGCGCTCGCCAACGACGTGGCGACGCTGCGCGAGCAGGTCAGCACGCTGGCGGAGCTGGGGTACCCGCTCGACGCGCAGCTCTTCGCCGCCGTCGTCCAGGCCGGCAGCGGCCGCCCGGACCTGGCGCTGCTCGAGGTCGACGCCCTGCTGGCGGGCTCGCGGCTGGACCCGGCCGTCGGGGCAGGTGCCGCCGCGCTGCGTCTCGGGCTGCTGCTGCTCGCCGGGGATCGCGACCGCGCCCGCGAGGTGCTGCCCGACCTGCTGGCACGGGTGGCACCGCAACGGATGCTCCAGGTGCTCACCATCGGCTTCCTCGGCGGCCGGGCCTTCGCCGAGCTGCTGGAGGAGGAGGCCGCCCGCGCCGACGCGCACCCGTTCGCCGCGGAGGCACTCACCTGCATCGGGAGGTACGCCCGGCCGTTCCCGGACACCGCCGCCCGGCGGGTCCGCCCGGTGAGCGACGCGCTCGGACGGCCGCAGCCGGTGCCCGCGGACCCGAGCATCAGCCGGCTGACCCGCCGCGAGCACGACGTGCTGGCCGAGCTCTCGCTCGGTGGCTCCTACGCCGACGTCGCCGATGCGCTGTTCGTCAGCGAGAACACCGTGAAGACCCACCTCTCGTCGGTCTACCGCAAGCTGGGGGTCGACCGCCGGGTCGACGCCCTGCGGATCGCCCGCGAGCAGGACCTTCTCTGACCTGCTGCCGACTCCGACCTGCTGCCGAAGCGCCGCGGACGGGCTGGCTCAGCCCGGCTGCTGCTGCTCGGCCTGCGGGTCGAGCACCGGCTCCCGGGCCACCAGCTCGATGACCAGCAGCACGAGCGCGGCGACGACCACCACCACCAGCGTGAAGGCGCCCGTGGGGTGGGCGGCGAGCACGTAGACCAGCAGCGCGAGACCGAGCACCGTCGCCCGCAGCGGGGTCCGGTAGGTCCACAACGCCCGGCCGACCGGCCCGGTGCGGAGCCCGGCCCGGTCCGAGCCGTGGCGCACGACGTCGAGCGCGTGCGTCGTGCCCCGGCGTACGGCGCGCGGCGCCGGCGCCGGACCCGAGACCCACGCGACGGCGGCCACCACGAGGAACAGCACCAGCACGGCCCGCAGGTTCAGCCGGATGAACTGCGCCAGCGTGTCGTAGACCGCGGCCGCCGCGGCCGTCGGCAGCTGGTCGGTCGGGACGGCGTCGAGGTAGACGGCGCGGAAGATGTTGAGCGCGAGCCCGAGCAGCACCATCGAGCCGGCGACCACGAGCGCTCCCGCCACCACGGTGCGCCGTCGCGAGCGGCCGATCGCGATCGCGGCGGCGAACAGCACCAGCGCCAGGATCGGCAGCACCCGGGCGGCTGCGCCGAGCACCCGGAAGGCGGTCTGCGCCTTCGGCAGGTCGGCGGACTCGAAGATGACGAACTGCGCGTTGACGGTCGGGATCTTGGCGGCCAGCGCGAACCCGTTGCTCTCGAGCTGCTTCTTGACGGTCTCGATCACGGCCGCGAGGTTGACCTGCACGGCGTTGCCCTTGACCTCGACGGAGCCGCCGGTCTTGCCGGTCAGCACCGCCACCATCTGGTCGTGGGCCGCGCGGTTGGCCTCGATCCACGCCTGCTCGAACTGCGGCGTCTGGACCAGCCGGAGCACCTGCTTGTGCACGAAGCTCTCGACGCCGTTGGCCAGCGGCGTCGCCAGCGCGGAGAGGCTCGCCGCCGCGCGGGGCGGCAGGCCACGAGAGCTCAGTGCGTCGACGGCGTCCTGGGTGATTGCCTTGACGTCGAGGCGCGCGAAGATCTCCGCGGTGACCCGGTCGGCGATGGCGTTCTGCACCGCCGGGTCGGACGCGAGCGGCGTGACCGTCTCGACGTACCGGTTGGTGTCGCCGATCTCGTCGTGGGCCCAGGCCGCGACCACCGACAGCGGCGCCAGCAGGCCGACCAGCACCAGCAGCACCGTCACCACGATCGGCCGCCACACGCCCCCGCGCTCCGCGGGTGCCGGCGCCGGTCCCGGCGCCACCTGCTCCGTCCGCCCGCGGTCCACCTCGGCCTGCAGCCGCGCTATCTCCGCGTGCAGCCGGGTGACCTCGTCGGGCTCGCTCACCGCGCCAGGCTGACCGGCCACCGGTCGGGCGAGGCTCACGTAAAACGGGTGAGCCCACGCGGGTCCCCGACGAAACCCGGACGAACCCTCGACGGACCTCGCGACAGAGCCGCCCCGGGCACCGTGTGGGGGTGCGGGGGGCGGTCTCGCCTCCTGACCCGGGAGTGGATCCTCGAACCGAGCCAGGAGCAGGACCCAGCAGCACTACGGGGTCGGGGGGAGCGCCCGAGTGCGCACAACACATTGGCCCAGGGAGGGTCCGGGGGAACCGTGGTAACGAGGTGGTGGTGCCTCCGGACTTCCGCGATCACGACCCGTGCACCCGGACTGAGTGAACGAGCCGATCCTCCGATGCCAACACAGATCGGTAGGAGGCGACAGGGTGTGCGAGGTATGTGGGCTTATCCGACAGCACCGGGCTAGCCACGCCCGTCAGCCCACCCCAGTCGGCGCCAGTCGGCGCCAGTTGGCGCCAGTCGGCGCCGGCCGACGTCAGGCGGCGTCGTCGAGCCGCAGCCCGGCCCGGTCCAGCACGACCTCCACCCGGGCGCGCTCCTGGTCGAGCTCCACCCCGGGCGGCACGACGCCGAGCAGGTGGTCGATGCCCAGCGCGGCGCACGCCTCGGTGAGCACCTGGTCGTAGGCACGACGACGACCCTCGAACCGGGCGAAGGACGCGTCCTCGGGGACGTAGCGGAACCGGTGGCCCAGCCGGTAGGCGTCGCGGGCGATCTCCTCGATGGGCCGACCTGCGGCGCGGGGTGGTCCCGGGTGGGCGGCCCTGGCGTGGTCGGTCGCGCGCTCCACGGCCCCGACGAGGCGACGCCGCAGCCGCGCCATCCGCTGCGGGCCCGCGACCGACGCCGCGAGCATGCCGGCGAGCACCACCATCATCACGACAGCGTGCGCGTCCATGCGGCGATGGTAAGCCCGCACCCGCAGCGACGACACCGACTTCGTGACCCCGGTGCGGACCGACCGGGGACACAAATTGTCTCGGCACTTCGTGTCTTATCGGTACACCGACCGGTCGGCTGGTCCAAGATCCTCCTGCGCGACCATCTGGGTCTGCGCCCTAGCACGGGGAGCCAGCATGAGAGCACGTCCGACGCACGCGAGGACGCGGCGCTACGCCGCGGCCGCGGCGACCACCTCGGCGGTCGTCGCCGCCGTCGGCCTGGGGACCGCCCCGGCCGCCCAGTCGGCACCGGACGACCAGTGCCCGGCCGCCGCCCCGGTCTCCGGGCTCACCCCGGGCGACCCGGTCACCGGCAAGACCGTCACCAGCGGCACCGAGCCCGAGACGTTCGGCGGCAGCGTCGTCGGCACCCTCGAGGACGGCATCGCGCCCGGCGTCGACATGGTCCTCGTCGACCTCGACTCCCCCACCATCACCCGCGTCGGGATCTGGTCCGGCATGTCCGGCTCCCCGGTGTACGACGCCGACGGCGACCTCATCGGTGCCGTCTCCTACAGCCTCGGCCTCGGCCCGTCGACGGTCGCCGGCGTGACGCCGGCGACCGAGATGCTCAAGCTGCTCCGCTCCACCCCCACCCTGGCCGCCGCCCCGCGCGCCACCGTGCGGCTCTCGAGCGCGCTGCGCCAGGACATCGCCGAGACGGGGGCCGCCTCGGCCGCGGACAGCACGACGATGACCCGGCTCCGGGTCCCGGTCGGGATGTCCGGCCTCAGCACCGCTCGGCTGAAGCGGGTCGCCCCGGCGCTCAACGGGCAGGGCATGCACGTCGCCGACGCCCCGGCCGGACCGACCTCCAGCGAGCCGATCGACGTGGCGGCGGGCGGCAACCTCGCCGCGTCGATGTCCTACGGCACCATCACCGCCGCCGGGGTCGGCACCGCCACCGCCGTCTGCGGCGACGAGGTGCTCGCCTTCGGCCACCCGATGAACTTCACCGGCCCGGCCACGATGAGCCTGCACGGCGCCCGCGCCACGCACATCCAGGACGACCAGACGCTGAGCGGTTTCAAGGTCGCCAACCTCGGTGCCCCGATCGGCACCGTCGACGGCGACCGGCTCGCCGGCCTGCACGCCGAGAAGGGCGCCCTGCCGACGAGCTACGACGTGTCCTCGGCCGCGAGCCAGGGCAGTGACACCAGGTCCGCGAACACCCACGTCACGGTGCCGGCGCTGATGCCGGAGATGGGCTTCTCGAACATGATCGCCGCCCAGGACCGGGTCCTGGACCGGATCGGGCAGGGCACCGCCTCGGCCGGCTGGACCATCCAGGGCCTGCGCAAGGACGGCACGCCGTTCAGCTTCACCCGCAGCGACCTGTACGCCGACCCCAACGACATCTCGGTCGCCCCGGCGATCCGGCTGGCCGACGACCTGTCCGCGATCCAGTACAACCCGGGCGAGGTCGTGAAGATCACCTCGGTCGACACCACCTCCTCGCTCGAGGACGCCTACGAGACCTACGCCATCCAGAAGGTCCAGGTCTACCGCGGCGGTCGCTGGGTCACGCTGCAGCAGCGGCAGCCGAGCTGGCTCCGGGCCGGGAAGACCGCCCACCTCAAGGTGTTCCTGACCTCCCGCGAGGGTGACCCGCGCACCCTCGACGTCGCCGCCGTCGTCCCCGCTCGCGCGTCCGGCGTCTTCGGGACCTTGACGGTCACCGGTGGCGACGAGGACGCGTTCTCCGCCGACGACTTCTTCGACCTCGAGGAGGACGGGTTCGAGGAGCAGAGCCCCGCGCCGTCGAGCTCGACGTTCCCCAAGCTGCTCAAGGAGCTGGCCGCCGGACCGAAGCACAACGAGGTGCGGGCCACGCTCCGCTTCCGCGGCGCCCCCGGTGCCGCCGGCAAGGCCCAGCAGAGCAGCGTCTCGATGAACCGCGTGGTCAGCGGCTACAAGCTGTACCACCTCCTCGCGCGCTGACACGTCGCACGACCGGCGGCCCCTGCTCCTCGAGCGGGGGCCGTCGGACGTTGCAGGAACCTGCACTGCAGACTCACGCAGCCCGGGACCGGGTTCGAGGGCTCGTCGGCGGGCACTCTGCGTGTGGGCGGTGGGGCCGCACCGCGACCGTCGAGCCCCCCTCAGACGTCGTCGCACCCCCCGTCGGCCCCGCCGCCCCTCTTCTCGCGGGACGCTCCCCCGCTGGGCCGGCCTGGGGTGCAGAGCCGGCCCAGCGGCTGTCCGCCCCCGGCGCCCCAGGCTCCGGGGATGGCGGCGACAGGGTCACGAAGGGGTGGCGGTCCGCCGAGGGGACTGTCGACGGATCTCGCGGTGACCCCGTCGCCGGTTCCCAGGATGCCCGCGCCCGAGGGACCTGGTCCCGTCGCGGCGGGTGCGCGATCGTGCAGTGCAGGTTCCTGCACTTTCCGACCGTGTCGTCCGTTTCAGGTGAGGCCCCGGCCCGGCCGTCGTGGTGGCTTGGTCCCTCATCCGCTGCGGACGAGAGGTGAGGACGACCTTGTGGCGCCGATCCCGGACGGCTTCCTGAGCCGCAAGCAGGTGGCCGAGCTGTTCCGTGTCGACCCCCAGACGCTGTCCCACTGGGTCCGGGCCGGGAAGCTGGAGGGGTCGCTGCACGACGGCCGCTGGGTGTTCGCGGCCGACACGATCCGCTCGCTGCTGGGCGGCGACCGTCCGGTGCTGGACTGGCGTGCGGTCGCGGACCGGCCGACCGCGGGTCCCGACGGGGTGGACCCGCAGTCGGGTGACCCGCTCCCGGGCATGCCGCTGCAGAGCGTGCACGCGCTGCGCCTCGGCGACGAGACCACGGTCTGCGGCCGGCCGGTCACTGCGACGACGGCCCTCGAGCCGCCGTTCGTGAAGGTCGGCATCGTGCTGCGCTGCGCGACCTGCGACGCGGCTGCGATGCTCGAGCGTCACACCCCGGGCAACGGGAACGGCTCCCCCTAGAGAGGTCGGGCGATGGTCACGACGAACGCGCTGGCCGGCGCCGTGCACATCGGCGAGGGCGACCTGCCGGGGCTGCTCTACGGCGCCGTGATCTCCGCCTCTGTGCTGGCCACCGCGAGCGCCCACTCCGAGCAGTACGAGTACGTCGCGCTCGCCGCCTTCGCGGTGGTGACGGTGTACTGGCTGGCGCACGTCTACGTCGGGCTGCACGGCCGCCGCGGCGACGACGCCGACGCGAGCATCTGGCACCGGGTCGCCACCGGCGCCCGCCACGAGGCCAGCGTGCTCAAGGGCGGGATCCCGGCCGTCCTGGTCTACCTCGTCGGCACGCTGCTCGGGCTGAGCGCGGGGAACGCGGCGGCGGTCGCGGTCTACTTCTCGGTGGGGCTGCTGGTCTGCGTCGGGTACGTCGCCGCGCACCTCGCCGGACGCACCGGGGCTGCGGCGCTCGTCGACGCGTCGATCGCAGGCCTGTTCGGCGTGGCCGTCGTGGTCCTCAAGGCGCTGCTGCACTGAGGGCGTCGCCGCGGCACGCCGGGGCCACGTCACCCCTTCCGGACGAGGCAGGCGGGGCGGCTCTGCTGTCCGATCGACTCGTGACACCACCGTCGGAGCCGACCGCCCGGGGACGGAGCACCCGGGCCACCCTGCCCCGCTCCGCACACGCGGAGTGGCGCCGGGCACCGGGGACGGACCCCGTCACGCTGCTCGAGGAGCAGGCGGCCGCCCGGGTCCCGGAGCTGGTCCCGATCCGCTACGGCCGGATGCTGGTCTCGCCGTTCACGTTCTACCGCGGCGCGGCGTACCTGATGGCCTCGGACCTCGCGCAGTCCCCCAGCACCGGTCTCCACGCCCAGCTGTGCGGTGACGCCCACCTGTCCAACTTCGGCGCGTTCGCGGCCCCCGACCGGCGCCTGGTGTTCAGCCTCAACGACTTCGACGAGACGCTGCCCGGCCCCTTCGAGTGGGACGTCAAGAGGATGGTCGCCAGCTTCGCCGTGGCGGGCCGTGACCGCGGCTTCGACGACGCGACCCGCGGCAAGGTCAACCGTGCCGCGGCCCGGTCCTACCGAGAGGCGGTCCGGGAGATGGCCGCGATGCGACGCCTCGACCTGTGGTACGCCCGCCTCGACGTCGACGACATCCGGCAGCGACTCGGCTCCACGGTGAAATCACGCGACCGCAAGCGATTCGAGCGCAACGTGGCCAAGGCGCGGACCAAGGACAGCATGAAGGCGTTCGACAAGCTGGTGGAGGTCGTCGACGGCAAGCCGCGCCTGGTCGGCGACCCGCCGCTGGTGGTGCCGCTGGAGGACCTGGTGCCCGACCGTGAGCGGGAGCAGCTCGACGCGGAGATGCACGGCCTGGTCCGGACCTACCGCCGGACGCTGGCGGGCGACCGGCGCCACCTGCTGGACGGCTTCCACTACGCCGGAGCGGCCCGCAAGGTGGTCGGCGTGGGCAGCGTCGGCACCCGCGCGTGGATCGTGCTGATGATGGGCCGCGACGGCGGGGACCCGCTGTTCCTGCAGGCCAAGGAGGCGGAGGCGTCGGTGCTCGAGCCGTTCCTGGGCCGCAGCCGGTTCGCCAACCACGGGCAGCGGGTGGTCGAGGGGCAGCGGCTGATGCAGTCGGCGAGCGACATCCTGCTCGGCTGGATCCGGGCCACCGGCCACGACGGCGTCAGCCGCGACTTCTACGTGCGGCAGCTCTGGGACGGCAAGGGATCCGCGGTCATCGAAGCCATGGAGCCGGCCACCATGGCGGCGTACGCCGGCCTCTGCGGCTGGACGCTCGCCCGGGCGCACGCCCGCTCCGGCGACGCCGCGGCCATCGCGGGCTACCTCGGATCCGGCGAGTCCTTCGACCACGCGCTCTCGACGTTCGCCGAGAGCTACGCCGACCAGAACGAGCGGGACCACGCCGCGCTGCAGGAGGCCGTCGACAGCGGCCGCGTGCAGGCCCAGGTGGGGCTGTGACCGGCGGTGCCCGCCGTCGTGCTGCGGCTCAGCCGGAGTGGACCGTGGTGAGCACCAAGGACGACTGCGCGACGGTCCTCTGCGGCTCGTCGGCCGGCCCGGAGGCGTCGCTCGAGCCGAGCAGCCGGTCGTGCTCGAGGACCTGGTGGTAGCTGGCCGTCGCGGCGATGCGCCGCACCCGGGCACGGTGGCCCACGACGGTCTCGACCACGTGCACGGCGGTCGGCAGCGCCTCCTGCAGCGACCGCGCCTCGACGACCAGGGTCGCGGTCACGGTGCCGGTGGCGGCGTCGCAGCTCACCCGGCCGCTGGGCTCCAGGGCGGCGGTCCACTCCGCGAGGTGCTGCCGGCGCCGGCCGGGGCCGGCATGCCACTCGATGTCCGCGGTCCAGCTGCTCATCGTGGTACGTCCTTCCTGCGCGCGGGATCAGACGAAGGCTCGTGGCCTGGCTGCGGACGCGGGGGTTGCGTCCAGGCACCCGGCGGTCGTCGACGGTGGTCGGCCGTTTCGAGAGGAAGCAGGCCCGGGTGGCCTCACCACGAGGTCTGGATGAGACGCGGCTGATTAGACCCCCCTCCCGTCGCCCGCGCAAGGAACCTTTACGTCCGGTTTAGACCGCGCGTGACGCCCGGGGTGCGTGTCTTTCACCCCTTCCGGATGAGGCGTCCGGGGGACGCCGAGCGAACCCTGGACGGGACACCCCACGAAAGGGACGGACATGTCACAGACCACTCGGCCCGACGGCGGCACCGGTGCTCGCATCCCGCAGCAGTCCGGCATGCAGAACGTGGAGCCCACGGAGATGACCGGCTGGGTCGGCTGGATCGGCTTCGCGGCCATCATGATGATGATGCTGGGGACGTTCCACGCCATCGAGGGGCTCGTCGCGCTGTTCCAGGACCAGTACTTCCTGGTCGGCAAGTCGGGCCTCACGGTCCACGTCGACTACACCACGTGGGGATGGATCCACATCATCGGCGGCGTGATCGTCGTCGCGGCCGGTGTCGCGCTGCTGACCGGCAAGATGTGGGCGCGCGCGGTGGCCGTCGCGGTGGCGGTCGTCAGCGCCATCGTCAACATCGGGTTCCTGTCGGCCTACCCCGTGTGGTCGACCATCATGATCGCGTTCGACGTGCTGGTGATCTGGGCCGTGACCGTGCACGGCAGTGAGCTCAAGCACTAGCAGTCCGGCTCGGCCGCAGCTGCGGCACGGGATGTCCTGGGCGATCCGGTTCCAGCTGCGGCAGCACGTCCGGCAGAGCCTGTGGCTGGTGCCGCTGCTCGGCACCGTCGTCGGTGCCGCCGCCGCCCAGCTGGACCTGTGGCTCGAGGGCCGGGTGTCGATGCCGCCGGGGTGGACGTACCCGGCGTCGACCGCCACCGGCCTGCTCTCGGCCGTCGCGGGCGCGATGATCGGCCTGCTCGGCCTGGTGGTCACGATCGGCGTGCTGGTCGTGCAGATGGCCACCGGCACGCTCTCCCCGCGGTTCATGCGGCTGTGGTACCGCGACCGGCTCCAGAAGCTGGTGCTGGGGTCGTTCACCGCGACCTTCGCGTTCTCGTTCTCGCTGCTGCGGCAGGTCGGCACCGGGTCGGTGCCCGACCTCGGCGTCACGCTGGCCGGGGTGGCGGTGACCGCCGACCTGATCCTGCTGCTGCTCTACCTGGACCGGTTCGTGCACGCCCTGCGCCCGGTGGCGGTCGCCGCGGCGATGGCCCGCGCGGGGCTGGCGGTGCTCGAGGAGCCGATGCCCCCCTCGTCCCCGTCCCACCAGGCGGAGCGGCTGGCCCTCGACGACGCCCCGCCGGACCTGCGGGTGCGGGCGTCGGCGTCCGGGGCGGTCCAGGCGGTGCAGGTGCAGCACCTGGTGCGGCTGGCCGCCGACCGCGGCTGGGTGTGCGTGCTGCGGCACGCGGTCGGCGACTTCGTGACCAACGGCGGCGTGCTCGTGGACGTGTACGGGCCGACCCGGCCGGGCGACGCGCGCCGGCTGGCGGGCCTGGTGGCACTGGGCCACGAGCGCACCATCGACCAGGACCCGGCGTTCGCGGTGCGGATCATCGTCGACATCGCGATCCGGGCCCTCTCCCCCGCCGTGAACGACCCCACCACCGCCACCCAGATGATCAACCACCTCGGCGGCCTGCTCGCCGGGATCGGGTCCCACGACCTCGACGGCCGCGGCCTGCTGGTGGACGGTGCCGGCCGGCTCCGGGTCGTCTTCCCGACCCGGACCTGGGAGAGCTACCTCGACCTCGGGGTCTCCGAGATCCGCGACTACGGCCAGTCCTCCGCGCAGGTGTGCCGCCGGCTGCGGGCGATGCTCGACGACCTCGAGGACGGCGTGCTGCCCGTCAACCGCGCCGCCGTACGACGCCAGCGGGCGGTGCTCGACACGTCCGTCGCGCACACCTTCCCCGACGGCCGCGACCGCGCGTTCGCGCTCGGGGTGGACCGCCAGGGCATCGGTGGCGCCGCGACCGTGCCGGGACGGCAGCATGTCCGCGGTTGACCGCCGGCTGGTCGGGGAGGGTCGCGCCGCCGGGGCACACCTGTGGCCCGCGGTCGTGCTGGGACTCGTCGGCGGGGTGCTCGCGGTCGCCCAGGCCTGGTTCCTCGCCGAGGCCGTCGCGGTCACCGTGGCGCGCCCCGGCGCAAGTGTCACCACCGCGCTCGCCGGGCTGCTCGCCGTGGTCGTGGCGCGGGCATCGGTGGCGTGGCTCAGCGAGACCGTCGCCCACCGGTCGTCGGCCACCGTGAAGTCGGCGCTGCGCCGCGACCTGCTCGCCCGGCTGCTCGACCTCGGCCCGACCTGGCTCGCCTCGCACCACCCGGCACGCCTGGAGACGCTGGGCACCCGCGGGCTGGACGCCCTCGACCCGTACGTCGGCCGGCTGCTGCCGCAGACCCTCACCGCCGTGGTCGTGCCGGTGACCGTGACGCTGGCGGTGGCCACCCAGGACCTCGTCGCCGCCGCGATCATGGTGTGCACGCTGCCGCTGGTCGTCGTGTTCATGGCGGTGGTCGGCGCGGGGACGCACGCCCGCACCTCGCGGCGGCTGGTCGCGGTGCAGCGGCTCGCCGGCCAGTTCCTCGACACCGTCGCAGGACTCGCCACCCTCAAGGTGTTCCGGGCCGGCGCCGGCGACCGCCGGGTGCGCGCCGCGGCCGAGGAGCTGCGGTTGGAGACGATGGGCACGCTGCGGCTCGCCTTCCTCTCCTCGCTCGTCCTGGAGCTGGCGGCGTCGCTGTCCATCGCGCTGGTGGCGGTCGCCGTGGGGCTGCGGCTCGTCGCCGGCGACCTGGACCTGCGCACCGGTCTCTTCGTGCTGGTGCTCGCCCCGGAGGCCTACCTGCCGCTGCGGGCGCTGGCCTCGCACTTCCACGCCGGGGCCGACGGCCGGGCAGCGGCCGCGCAGGTGTTCGAGGTGCTGGACGCCCCGGCGCCCGGCGGACCGGCGCGGGGCGTCCCGCCGGACCTGTCGGCGGCCCCGGGCCCGCTGGTCCGCTTCGACCACGTGACGGTGCGGTTCCCCGACGACCCGACCCCGGCCGTGGCCGACCTGTCGTTCGCCGTCGACCCGGGCGAGGTGGTCGCCCTGGTCGGTCCGAGCGGCTGCGGCAAGTCGACGGCGCTCGGGGTGCTGCTCGGGCTGGTCCACCCGTCGTCGGGCCGCGTCGTGGTCGGCGGCCGGGACCTCGCCGGGCTCGACCGGCGCCGGTGGCTGGACCAGGTCGCCTGGCTGCCGCAACGCCCCCACCTGTTCGCGGACACGCTGCTGTGGAACGTCACGATGGGCCGCCCCGACGTGCCGCCGGACCGGGTGGACGCGGCCGTGGCCGCTGCCGGCCTGCGAGGTCTCGTCGCCGGGCTGCCCGCGGGTCTCGGCACCGTGGTCGGCGAGCGCGGCCTGGACCTGTCGGCCGGCGAGCGGCAGCGCGTCGCCCTGGCGCGCGCGTTCCTCGGCGACGCCCCGCTGCTGGTGCTGGACGAGCCGACCGCCCACCTCGACGGGGACACCGAGCAGGCCGTCATGGACGCGCTCGCGACGCTCACCGCCGGCCGGACGGTGGTGATGGCCGCCCACCGGCACGGGCTGCTCACGCTGGCGGACCGGGTGGTCGACGTCGACCTGGCACGGGTCGGCGCGCTGTCGTGAACGCCCGCTCGCTGCTCTCGCCGCGCGTCCTGGTGACGTCGCTGCTGGGCGCCTGCGCCGCCGGAGCCAGCATCGGGCTGATGGCCACCGCGGCGTGGCTGGTCTCCCGGGCGTCGGAGCGACCGAACGTCGCCGCGCTGGCGGTCGCGGTCGTCGGGGTCCGGTTCTTCGGCGTCGCACGCGGCGTGTTCCGCTACGCCGAGCGGGTGCAGGGGCACGACGCCGCGCTGCGCCGGCTCGCGGAGGTGCGCGGCGCCGTCGTGGCCCGGCTGTCGCGGCTCGCGCCGTCGGGGCTCCCGGCCTTCCGCAGCGGCGACCTGCTGGCCCGGCTCGTCGACGACGTCGACCGGCTCCAGGACCTGGTGCTGCGGGTGCTGCCGCCGTACGCCGTCGCGCTGGTGGTCGGCACGCTGACGGTCGGCCTGCTGACCTGGCTGCTGCCGGCGGCCGGTCTCGTGCTCGCCGTCGCGCTGCTGCTCGCCGCGACCGTGGTGCCGGCGCTGGCGAACCGGTGGACCCGGCTCGGGGAGGCGCGGCAGGCGCAGACCCGCGGCGAGCTGTCGACGGCGGTCGTCGACCTCGTCGACGGCGCTCCCGACCTGGTCGCCCACGGCGCCGACCGCGACCTGCTGGCCCGGGCCGGCGCCGTCGACCAGCGGCTGGCGCGGCAGGCCCGGACCGCCGCGCGCACCACCGGCGCCGGCGACGCGCTGGTCGTGCTGCTCGGCGGGCTCGCCTGCTGGGGGGCGCTGGTGGCCGGGGTCGCCGCCACCCGGGACGGCCGGCTCGACGGCACGCTGCTGGCCGTGGTCGTGCTGACCCCGCTGGCCGCGGTGGAGCTGATGGTCGGGCCTGCCGCCGGCGGCCGCGACCGCGGAGCGCGTCCGGCAGAGCCTGCGCCGGCTGGCGGAGGTCGACGACGCACCGGACCCCGTCGCGGAGCCGGACCACCCCGTCGACCTGCCCGCGGGCCCGTTCACGGTCACGGCCACCGCGCTGCAGGCCCGGTACGGCGGTCGTGGCGGGTGGGCCCTCGACGGCGTGGACCTCGAGCTCGCACCGGGTCGCGTCGTCGCGGTCGTCGGGCCCAGCGGGGCCGGGAAGTCGACGCTGGCCGCGGCGCTGGTGCGGTTCCTCGACGTCGATGCCGGGGACCTGGCGCTCAACGGGGTGCCGTTCACCCGGCTGGCCGGCGAGCAGGTGCGGAAGGTGGTCGGCCTGTGCGAGCAGGACGGCCACGTCTTCGACGCCACCATCGCCGAGAACCTCGCGCTGGGCCGCTCCGACGCCTCGCCCGACGACCTCCGGCGGGTGCTCGCGGACGTCGGCCTGCTCGACTGGGTCGACCGGCTCCCCGACGGCCTGCTGACGCCGCTCGGCGAGCAGGGCCGGCGGCTCTCCGGCGGGCAGCGGCAGCGGCTCGTGGTCGCCCGGACGCTGCTGGCCGACTTCCCGGTGCTGCTGCTCGACGAGCCGACCGAGCACCTCGACACCGACGCCGCCGACCGGCTGACGGCCACGCTGTTGCGGCTGCGTCGGGAGCAGGCGGACCGGTCGACGCTGCTGGTCACCCACCGGCTCACCGGGCTGGCCGGCGTCGACGAGATCCTGCTGCTGGACTCGGGCCGGGTCGTCGAGCGCGGCACGCACGCGGCGCTGCTCGCGCAGGACGGCCGCTACGCACGGCTGTGGCGACGCGAGCAGGACCTCGCGCTCTCCGACGGCCGCCGCTGGGAGCGCTCGCCCATCTCACCCGTCGGGGATGACGAGATCGTCCCGGCGGTGGCCGACGCTCGGGGTCAGGCCCGCAGGCTCGGCTGAAGGGAAGCGGTGGCGTGGACGCACTCGATCTGGCGCGCATCCAGTTCGCGTCGACGACGATCTACCACTTCTTGTTCGTGCCCGTCACGATCGGCCTGGCCTTCCTCGTCGCGCTGCTGCACACCGCGTGGTACCGCTCGGGCAAGGACTCGGACCGAGCGGCTCACCCGGTTCTTCGGGACCCTGCTGCTGATCAACGTCGCGGTCGGCGTGGTCACCGGGCTCGTGCAGGAGTTCGAGTTCGGCATGAACTGGTCGGCGTACTCGCGCTTCGTCGGCGACGTGTTCGGCGCGCCGCTGGCGATGGAGGGGCTGGCGGCGTTCTTCCTGGAGTCGACGTTCCTGGGCCTGTGGGTGTTCGGCTGGCACGTGCTCCCCCGGCGGGTGCACCTGCTGACCGTGTGGCTGGTGTTCGTGGGGGCGACGCTGTCCGCGGCGTTCATCATGGCGGCCAACTCCTGGATGCAGCACCCGGTGGGCTACACCACGAACACGGTCACCGGCCGACCGCAGCTGAGCTCGTTCGGCGACCTGTTCACGAACCCGGTGTTCCTGTGGGGCTACGCCCACGTCGTGCTGGCCTCGCTGGTCACCGGGGCCCTCGTGATGCTCGCGGTGTCGGCGTGGCAGCTGCGGCACGGCAACACGCTGTTCACGAAGTCCGCCGTGCTCTCGCTCGTGGTCCTGCTGCCGGTGTCCGTGATGACCCTGATGGTCGGCAGCCACCTCGGGATCATCGAGGCGAAGTACCAGCCGATGAAGATCTCGGCCGCCGAGGCGCAGTGGACGACCTGCCAGCCCTGCTCCTTCTCGGCGTTCCAGATCGGCGGCGGGAAGGACGACCACACGCCGGACAAGGTCATCCAGGTGCCGCACCTGCTCTCGCTGCTCGCCACCGGCACGCTGGACGGCAAGGTGGAGGGGCTCGACGAGCTGCAGGCCGACGCGGTCTCGAAGTACGGCGCCGGCGACTACGTGCCGAACGTCTTCATCCAGTACTGGTCGATGCGGGTGATGGCCTACCTCGGCTCCCTGATGCCGCTGCTGGGCCTGTGGGGCTGCTGGCTGGCCTGGCGCCGACGACTGCCCACGTCCCGGGTCTTCCTCGTCGTCGCCACCTGGGCGGTGCTGGCGCCGTTCGCGATGAACACCGCCGGCTGGCTGCTCACCGAGAACGGTCGGCAGCCCTGGCTGGTGCAGGGGCTGATGACCACCAAGGACGGCGTCTCCCCGTCGGTCAGCACCACCGAGCTCGCCATCAGCATCGCGGTGTTCCTCCTCGTCTACGCCGCACTCGGCTTCGTCGACGTCTTCCTCATGCTGCGCTACGGCCGGCGGGGACTCGAGCTGGAGCACGACGAGGAGCCGCCGAGCGGCGATCGTCCCGTCCCGGCGCTCACCTACTAGGGGGTCGACCTCATGAGCCTGCCCGACCTGTGGTTCGTGCTGATCGCCGTGCTCTGGACCGGCTTCTTCGTGCTCGAGGGGTTCGACTTCGGCGTCGGCGCGCTGCACGGCGTGCTCGCCCGGTCCGACGACGAGCGACGGGTCGCGATCAACAGCATCGGCCCGTTCTGGGACGGCAACGAGGTGTGGCTGGTCGTCGGCGCGGCCGGCATCTTCGCGGCCTTCCCGGGGTGGTACGCCACCTGGTTCTCCGCCGGCTACCTGCTGGTGCTGCTGCTGCTCGTCGCCCTCATCCTCCGCGGCGTCTCCTTCGAGTTCCGCGGCAAGGTCGACGCGCCGCGGTGGCGGCGCACCTGGAGCGGGACGCTGGCCGTCGGCAGCCTGCTGGCGCCGCTCGTGCTCGGTCTGCTGCTCGGCGACCTCGTGGCGGGGCTGCCCGTGAACGCCGACCAGGAGTTCACCGGCACCTTCTGGGACCTGTTCACCGGGTACGGCGCCTGGACCGCCCTGACGCTGGGGCTGCTGTGCCTGGTCCACGGCTCGACGTTCCTCGCGCTGCGGACCACCGGCGACCTCGCGGAGCGGGCCCGCACCCTCGGGCAGCGGCTGGCGTGGGCGGCCATGGTCAGCCTCGTCGTGCTCGCGCTGTGGACCATCGACCTGCGCGACGTCGGTCCCGTCGGCTACGCGGTCCTGACGCTGCTGCCGGTGGCGATGCTCGTGGGTCTGCTGAGCCTGCGCGTCGAGCGCGACGGCCGGGCGTTCACGGCGACGGCGGTGGCGATCGGCGGCACGGTCGCCGCCCTGTTCCTCGTCCTCCACCCCACGGTGCTGGTCTCGAGCACCAGCACGTCGTACGACCTGACTGTCGCGAACACCGCCTCGGGCCACTACGCGCTGCAGGTGATGACGATCATCGTGGCGGTGATCCTTCCGGTCGTGCTGCTCTACCAGGGCTACACGTACGTCGTGTTCCGGCACCGGCTGGCGACACCGCGGCCGGCGGCGCACGACACCGCCTCGGACACCGCCCCCGCCCCGCGCCCCCGCTGAGGCTCCGGCTCAGACCCAGGGACCGTGCCAGCCGCCGGTGCCGGCGACCAGCTCGTCGGCCGCGTCCGGGCCCCACGAGCCCACCGCGTACGGGTGCACGGGCGGCGGGGCGTCGAGCAGCGGCTGCATGATCCGCCAGTTCTCCTCGACGATCGCCTGGGTCTTGAACCGTGAGGAGTCACCGGCCATCGCCGCGTGCAGCAGCACCTCGTACGGCGTCGGGGCCTCGCCGCCCTCGGCGGCGAACTCCATGTCGAGGGTGATCGCCTGCGGGCTCTCCCGGTCCGCGCGGCGGGCGTCGAGCGAGATGCGCATCCCGGTCGACGGGTCGAGCTTGATCACCACCTGGTCCCCGACGGGCGGTCGGCTGGCGTCGTGACCGAAGCCGAAGTCGATGTTCGGCGGCTCCTTGAACACCACCCGCACCTCGGTCTGCGTGGCGGTGAGCTTCTTGCCGGTGCGGACGTAGAACGGCACCCCGGACCAGCGCCAGCTGTCGATGTCGAGCCGCAGTGCGACGTAGGTCTCCGTGGTCGAGCCGGCCGCGACCCCGTCGACGTCGTGGTAGCCGTCGTACTGGCCGCGCACGTAGTGCGCCGGGTCCGCGTCCTCGATGGCGCGGAACAGCGCCACCTGCGCGTCCCGCAGCGAGCGCGGGTCGCGCCCGGACGGGGGCTCCATGGCGGTGGCCGCGACGACCTGCATCAGGTGGTTCACGACGACGTCGCGCAGCGCGCCGACCGGCTCGTAGAATCGGCCGCGGTCGTCGACGCCGAAGCTCTCCGCCATCGTGATCTCCACGCACGCGACGTGCTGGCGGTTCCAGACCGGCTCGAGGATCGTGTTGGCGAACCGCAGGTAGAGGATCTCCTCGAAGCCCATCTTCCCGAGGTAGTGGTCGATGCGGCACAGCTGCGACTCGTCGACGTACTGGTGGAGCTCGTCGGCCAGTGCGCGCGCCGACGCCACGTCGTGCCCGAACGGCTTCTCCACCACGACCCGCGCGGTGGCCAGGCAGGCCGGCCTCCGAGAGCCCCTGCACCACCCGGCCGAACAGGAACGGCGGGATCTCGAGGTAGAAGACCGGTCGCCGCGAGCCGTGGATCGTCTCCGCGACCTTGCGGTACGTCGCCGCCTCGCCGAAGTCGCCCTTCACGTAGGACAGCCGCGCCGCGAACCGGGCGAACACCGCCTCGTCGAGCTGCTCGCCGGTGGCCACCACCGACTCACGGGCCCGCTGCACGAGACGGTCGACCGTCCAGTCGTCGACCGCCACCCCCACCACTGGGCAGTCGAGCAGGCCCCGCAGCTCGAGGCGGTAGAGCGAGAGGAACGTCATCACGCGCGCCAGGTCGCCGGTGATGCCGAACACCACCAGCACGTCCGCTGCGAGGGGAACCTCGTCCTCGTGCACGGAGGGCATCGCCTCCGCCGTCCTGCTCGCCATCGCTGCCTCCCGGGCTCGTGTCGTGCCGCGTGAACATCTCCGCCAGCCAACCCCCGTCGGCCGGGCGCTACCTCACCCGCTGAGGATGATGGCCGCCCCCCGGCAGCCTCGTGACGATGGGTCGATGACCAGTGATGTCCACTACGACGTCGCAGTCATCGGCACCGGGGCCGGCGGCGGCACCCTGGGCCACCGACTGGCGACGAGCGGCAAGCGTGTCCTGTGGCTCGAGCGAGGGCCGTTCCTCCCCCGCGAGCTCGACAACTGGGACACCCGCGCGGTGTTCGTGCGGGGGAAGTACCTCGACCGGGAGCAGTGGCTGGACGGCGACGGCCACGAGTTCCAGCCCGAGATCAACTACTACGTCGGCGGGAACACCAAGTTCTACGGGGCCGCGCTGTTCCGGCTGCGACCCGCAGGACTTCGGCGAGATCACCCACCACGGCGGGATCTCCCCCGCGTGGCCGATCGACTACGCCGACCTGGAGCCGTACTACTCCGAGGCGGAGCAGCTCTACAAGGTGCACGGGCACCACGGCGACGACCCGACGGAGGGTCCGGCCAGCCGGCAGTACCCCTTCCCGCCGGTGTCGCACGCGCCCCGGATCCAGCAGCTCAGCGACGACCTGGAGAAGGCCGGGCTGCACCCGTTCCACCTGCCGATCGGCGTCGACCTGCACGAGGACGAGAACGGCAGGCCCACCCGCGACAGCGCGTGCATCCGGTGCAGCAAGGTCGACGGCTTCCCCTGCCTGCTCGGCGCCAAGAGCGACGCGCAGACCATCTGCGTCGAGCCCGCGCTCGCGACCGGCAACGTGACGCTGGTGACCGAGGCCGACGTGCGCCGCCTCGAGACCGACCCCACCGGGCGCACCGTCACCTCGATCGTCACCGACGTGGCCGGCGAGACGGTGTCGTTCACCGCGGACGTCGTGGTGGTCTCCTGCGGCGCGGTGAACTCCGCGGCGCTGCTGCTGCGGTCGGCCTCGGACACGCACCCGGACGGGCTCGCGAACAGCTCGGGCGTCGTCGGGCGGCACTACATGCGCCACAACAACTCGGCGGTGATGGCCGTCTCGCACGAGCCCAACCCGACCACCTTCCAGAAGACCATGGCGATGAACGACTGGTACCTCGGCGCGGACGACTGGGACTACCCGCTCGGCGGCATCCAGATGCTCGGCAAGTCGGACGAGGCGATGATCCACGCGGAGGCGCCGCGGTTCGCCGCCAAGCTCTCCCCGGACATGCCGTTCGAGATGCTGGCCCGGCACGCCGTCGACTTCTGGCTCTGCGGCGAGGACCTCCCCCGTCCGGAGAACCGGGTCACGCTCGGCGAGGACGGCGAGGTCCACCTGAGCATCGACGAGAAGAACAACGTGGAGGGCGTCAAGCGGCTGCGCCACAAGCTCGACGGGATGCTCGGCCACCTCGGCATGCGGCAGCACCACCTGCTCGACCACAGCCTCTACCTGCACAAGTCGATGCCGATCGGCGCGACGGCGCACCAGGCCGGCACGGTGCGCTTCGGGACGGACCCGGCGGCCAGTGCCCTGGACACCGGACTGCCGCGCGCACGACGTGGACAACCTCTACGTCGTCGACACCAGCTTCTTCCCGAGCATCGGCGCGGTGAACCCGTCGCTGACCGCGATGGCGAACGCGCTGCGGGTGGGCGACCACCTGCTCGACCGACTCGGCCGGGACGGCTGACGATGCCCCGCAAGGTGGTGATCGTCGGCGGCGGCTTCGGCGGCCTGTTCGCCGCGCGTGGGCTGCGCCGGTGCGACGTCGACGTGGTCCTCGTCGACCGGACGATGCACCACCTGTTCCAGCCGCTGCTCTACCAGGTGGCCACCGGGGTGCTGTCCGAGGGACAGGTCGCGTTCCCGCTGCGGTCCGCGCTGCGCCACCACCGCAACGTCGAGTGCCTGCTGGCCGAGGTCGTCTCGGTCGACGTCGACGCGCGCACCGTGCACGCCGTACGCCCGCGCGGGGAGCCGATCACGGTGCCGTACGACGACCTGGTGATCGCCGCCGGCGTGCGGCAGTCCTACTTCGGCCACGACGAGTTCGCCCAGCACGCCCCGGGGATGAAGACGCTCGCCGACGCCCTGGAGATCCGCACCCGGGTCTTCGGCGCGTTCGAGATGGCCGCCGCGGCGACCGATCCCGACGAGCACGACGCCGGTGGCTCACGTTCGCGCTCGTCGGTGCGGGACCCACCGGTGTGGAGCTGGCCGGCCAGATCCGGGAGCTCGCGACTGCACACGCTGCGCCGGGAGTACCACGACATCGACCCGACCGACGCCCGCGTGCTGCTCTTCGACGGCGGGGACGAGCCGCTGGCGCCGTTCGGGCACGAGCTGGCCGCCAAGGCCGCCGCGGCGCTCACCGACCTCGGTGTCGAGCTGCACATGCACTCGATCGTCACCGAGGTGGACGCCGACGGGCTGGACGTGCGTGGCCAGGACGGCGACGACGACGCGCTACGCCGCCGGCACCGTGCTGTGGGCGGCCGGCGTCACGGCGGCACCGCTCGCCGACGCCGTGGCGCACGGCCGCCGGCGCCGAGCAGGACCGCGCCGGCCGGATCAAGGTGGCGCCCGACCTGACCGTCCCGGGGCACCCGGAGATCTCCGTGGTCGGCGACGTGATGAGCCTCGACGACCTGCCGGGCGTGGCCGAGGTCGCGATGCAGACCGGGTTCCACGTGGCCCGGCGGATCAAGGCCGACGTCCGCGGCGAGCCGGCCCCGAAGCCGTTCAAGTACCGCGACCTCGGCTCGGCGGCGTACATCTCGCGCGGCTCCGCGGTGGTCTCGTTCGGGCCGCTGCGCGTCGCGGGCCGGATCGGCTGGCTCGCGTGGCTGGGCATCCACATCGCGTTCCTCACCGGCTTCCGCAACCGGGCCGGCGCGCTGCTCACCTGGGCGCTGACCTTCAGCCGGGAGACCCGGCGGGAGCGGCCCTTCGCCCTCCCGACCGGGCGGCACGGCGACGTCTACGCGATGGACCCGAGGACGCCTGACGTCCAGCTCGTCACACTGGCGGTCAGTGGGCGGCGTCCAGGGCCGCGTCGAGCGTGATCGCCGCGTCGATCAGCGCGAGGTGGGTGAACGCCTGCGGGAAGTTGCCGAGCTGCTCGCCCGTCGCGCCGATCTCCTCGGCGTACAGGCCGAGGTGGTTGGCGTAGGTGAGCATCTTCTCGAACGTCGAGCCGCGCCTCCGTCGAGCCGTCCCGCCCGCGCCAGCGCGTCGACGTAGTTGAACGTGCACAGCGAGAACGTGCCCTCGGAGCCGCGCAGGCCGTCGGGCGACGCCGACGGGTCGTAGCGGTAGACCAGGCTGTCGGTGACCAGCTCGGCGTCCATCGCGTCCAGCGTGGAGCGCCCACATCGGGTCGTGCGGGCTGATGAAGCCGACCGTCGCCGTCCGCAGCAGCGACGAGTCCAGGACGTTCGCTGCCGTAGTGCTGGACGAAGGCCTGCCGCTCCGTGCTCCAGCCCTTGGTCATCACCTGCTCGTAGATCGCGTCGCGCTGCGCCGCCCAGGTGCCCAGCGCCGCCGGCCGGCCCCGCTGCGGTCGCCAGCCGCAGCGCGCGGTCGAACGCCACCCAGCTCATCACCCGGCCGTAGGTGAAGTCCTGCTTGCCGCCGCGGGTCTCCCAGATGCCCTCGCCCGGCTGGTCCCAGTGGTCGACCAGCCAGTCGAGCATCGCCCGCAGCGAGACCCAGCCGCGGTGGTCCAGCTCGATGCCGTGCTGGTCGGCGAAGTAGATGCTGTCCATCGCCTCGCCGTAGATGTCCATCTGCACCTGGTCCATGGCGCCGTTGCCGATCCGCACCGGGCTGGAGCCCTTGTAGCCCTCCCAGTGCTCCAGGCTCTCCTCCTTGAGGTCCGAGGAGCCGTCGACGCGGTACATGATGTTGAGCGGCCCGCCCTCGCCGCCGACCTTCTCCTCGATGCGGTCGCGCAGCCAGCCGCAGAACGCCGCGGCCTCCTCGGTGAAGCCCATGCCCAGCAGGGCGTAGACCGAGAACGAGCCGTCGCGCACCCAGGTGTAGCGGTAGTCCCAGTTGCGCTCGCCGCCCACCTGCTCGGGGAGGCCCGCCGTCGGGGCGGCGACCAGGCCGCCGGTCGGCGCGTAGGTCATCAGCTTCAGCGTGATCGCCGAGCGCTGCACCGTCTCGCGCCAGCGGCCGTGGTAGCGTCGACTGGTGCAGCCAGCGCCGCCAGAACTGCACCGTCTGGCACGCAGCAGCTCCTCCGCCTCGGGCACCGACACCTCGCGCGGGCCACCGGTCGGCGCCCGTCTCCAGGACCACGCCGCGCATCTGGCCGGCCCGCAGCGAGCAGGCTGCCGCGCACGTCCCGGCCGGCCTGCTCGAACCGTGCCAGGTGCTCGTCGTCGGGGTTGCGGAGCGCGTGCAGGGTCAGCGAGACGCCGTCCGCGCGGAACGTCGCGCCGTGCTGCCCGACGGTGGTCTCGTGATCCATCCGGCCGTAGTCGAACCGGGGAGCGATGTCGATGTCGAAGCGTCATCTCGCCGCGCACGCAGCGGACCATCCGCACCAGCCGGTGGCTCTCGGTCGGCTGCGAGCCGGGCAGGACCGGCATGAAGTCGACGACCTCGCCGACGCCCTCCTCGGTCATGAACCGGGTGATGAGGATCGCCGAGTCGGGGAAGTACATCTGTCGCGAGGTGTACGACGACGTCGCCGGCGAGACCCGGAAGTGCCCGCCCCGCTCGTGGTCCAGCAGCCCGCCGAACACGCTCGGGCGAGTCGAAGCGCGGGGAGCAGAACCAGTCGATCGAGCCGTCCGTGGTCACCAGCGCCGCGGTCTGCAGGTCGCCGATGAGCCCGTGGTCCTCGATCGGCGGGTAGTCGTCCATGGCCAATCCTTCCCTCGTCCGGCCGTCCTGCAGCGAACCTCTCCCCACCGGGCGGCACGCGTCCTCACCCGCGGGGGGTGACGTCCTCGTCGTGGTCCTCGTCGGGCGGACCGTCGACGACCGCCGCGGCGCCGGCGGCGACCTGGTCGACGCCGGCAACCTGCCGGACCTCGACGACGTCGAGGCCCAGGGAGCGCAGCCGGTGCAGGAAGCCGTGCAGCGCGGCCTGGTCGGGGAACCGCCCGCTCAGCACGGTGCGCAGCTCCTGGGTGGCGACCTCGACGTCGCCCAGCCCCGTCAGCAGCGCGTTCGGGACCAGCCCCGCGACACGCACCTCGTAGCGACGGTCGGTCATGACGGCGCCTCCTGTTGCCCGACCTCCACACCCTGGGTCCACGGTCGCGACGTGTGCTCATCCCGGGCGGATGAACGGACCGAGCCCGCCGAGCCGGGCCGACTCGTCTGCTTCGGGTGAGGCGCGGCCACCCGCCGCTCCCCGACGATGGCGGGGGCGACCGGAGGGCGGAGCAGACGATGGGCGGAGGCGTGCTGGGCACGGTCCTCGGGCTGGGCGTGGTCGCGGTGGTCGTCGACATGGCCATCCGTCTGGTCGCGCTGGTCGTGGTGCCGCGCAACCGTCTTCCCACGGCGGCGATGGCCTGGCTGCTGGCGGTGTTCTTCATCCCGGTGATCGGGGTCCTGCTGTTCCTGCTCATCGGCAACCCCAAGCTGCCGATGAAGCGCCAGCTCAAGCAGACGGAGATGAACGAGGTCGCCGCCGACCGGCTCGTCCCCGTGGCGGCACCGGAGGAGGTCGCGCCGGTCGACTGGCTCGAGCCGCTGATCACGCTGAACCGCAACCTGTCCGGCATGCCCTTCGTGGACGGCAACGCGGGCGAGCTGAGCGGCGACTACTCGGGGTCGATGGCCACCGTGGCGGCCGAGATCGACGCGGCGACGACGTACGTGCACGTCGAGTACTACATCCTCAACGTGGACGAGACGACCGGGGTGTTCTTCGACGCCCTGGAGGCGGCGGTCAAGCGCGGCGTCACCGTGCGCGTGCTGCTCGACCACTGGGCCTCGTCCCACTGCCGCGACTACAAGGCGACGCTGGAGCGGCTGACGTCGATGGGGGCGCAGTGGCGGCTGATGCTGCCGGTCCGTCCGCTCCACCGCCAGTACCAGCGCATCGACCTCCGCAACCACCGCAAGCTGGTCGTCATCGACGGCACGGTCGCGTTCGTGGGCTCGCAGAACATGATCGACCGCACCTACAACAAGAAGTCCAACATCAAGCGTGGCCTGATGTGGCAGGAGCTGGTGTGCCGGGTCGAGGGTCCGGTCGTGTCCTCGATCGACTTCGTCTTCGCCACCGACTGGTACATGGAGACCGACGAGCAGCTCGCGGCCGCCGAGCTGTCAGCCGCCCCGGAGCCGGCCCGGCTGCCGAGCCAGCCGCTCTCCCAGCCGGCTGCTCCCAGCCGGTCTCCCAGCCGCTGGCCCCTCCGTCGGCCCAGCGGCTGCCGGCCCAGCAGCCGACGCCCGTCCCGGCCGGCGACCTCGGCTGCCAGGTGGTGCCCAGCGGTCCGGGCTTCCAGGTGGAGAACAACCTCCAGCTGTTCCTGAGCCTGCTGTACGCCGCCCGCGAGCGGGTCATCATCACCAGCCCGTACTTCGTGCCCGACGACTCGATGCTCCGCGGCCTGATGGCGGCGACGGGTCGCGGGGTGCACGTCGAGCTGTTCGTCTCCGAGCTCGGCGACCAGGCGATGGTGTGGCACGCACAGCGCTCCTACTACGAGGCGCTGCTGCGGACCGGCCTGAAGATCTACCGCTACCCCGCGCCGTACATCCTGCACGCGAAGCACTTCAGCGTGGACGACGACGTGGCGCTGATCGGGTCCAGCAACATGGACATGCGCTCGTTCGGCCTCAACAGCGAGATCTCGCTGCTGGTGCGCTCCCGCTCGTTCGTGGCGCAGATGCGCGTGGTGGAGAAGGAGTACCGGGCGATCAGCAAGGAGCTGACGCTCGAGGAGTGGGAGAAGGAACCGCTGACGGCCACGGTGCTCGACGGCCTGGCGCGGCTCACCTCAGCACTGCAGTAGATGCGGCCACCGTCCGACGACCTCGTGGCGCTGGCGGAGCGCGTTGCTGAGTCGTTCCTGGGCAGGTGCGTGCGCCGGTTCCTGATGATGTCCGGCATCGACCGCTGCATCGTGCTGTCGTCGCAGGCGTTCACCGCGCTGATCCCGCTGCTGATCCTGGTCTCCGCGTTCGCACCCGCCGGGGAGCCGGACCTCGTCGCGAGGACCCTGATCACCAAGTTCGGGCTCAGCGGGGACTCGGCCGACGCGGTCGCGCAGCTGTTCCACGTCCCCGAGAGCTCGACGAGCAACATCGGCGCCTTCAGCGCGCTGCTGCTGCTCTTCTCCGGCGTCTCCTTCACCCGGCGGCTGCAGCGGATGTACCGGGCCGCCTGGGACCAGCAGACCTCGGGGTGCGCAGCGGGCTGTTCGCCGCGCTCGGCCTGCTCGCGCTGCTCGCCGAGGTGCTCGTGCTCTACAGCGTGCGCAGCGTCGTGAAGACCCTCCCGTTCGGCTGGGTGCTGACGCTGCCGCTGACGGCCGTCACCGGTCTCGTGCTCTGGACGTCGATCCCCTACCTGCTGCTGAACCGGCAGGTGCACTGGCGCCGGCTGATCGTCGGTGGTGCCGTCTCGGCGCTCGGCAGCACGGTGTACGGCGTCGCCACCAGCCTGTACATGCCGGGGCTCATCGACCGGTACACCCGCGAGTTCGGCCTCTTCGGGATCACGATCGCGATCATCGGCTGGCTGCTGGCGGTGTCCGGCATCCTGGTGGGCGCCACCGCGATCGGGGCGGAGTTCGACCGCTCCCAGGTGCACTGGGCGCTGTGGCTGCGCACCCGGCTCGGGCTCTACGACCCGGCGGCCGGGCCGCCCCCTCCGCCGCCAGAGGGAGACACGTCGGGGCTCACCAGCGACGACCTGTTCCTGCTGGCGCGGGTGCTCGGCAACTGGGCGGTGCTGGCCGCGGCCGTGTGGGCGGCGACCGCGCTCGTCCCCGGGATCGACGTCACCGGGGGTGTGCTGACCTATCTCGGTGTCTCGCTGATGCTGGGCCTGGTCAACGCGGTGCTGGGGCCGCTGCTGCACCTGGTGTCGCTGCCGCTGACGGTGCTGACGCTGGGGCTGTTCGCGCTGGTCGTCAACGCCGTGCTGCTGGCGGTGACCGCCTGGGTGAGCCCGGACCTCGACGTCGACGGCCTGGCGTCTGCGTTCCTCGGTGCGGTGGTGGTGGCGGTCGTGACCACCCTTCTCGAGCTGGTGCTGCGACCGCTGCGGCAGCCGGAGTGAGGCGACCGGCACGGACGTCATCCGTCCGGGATGAGGCCCCGAACCGCTCGGCGCGGTGCCATGGAGCACCTCGCACGCGCGCAGACCTGGGAGTGGTGGCACCGATGAACGATCAGGCTCCGGGGACGACCACGGATCGGCAGAGCCACGCCGCGACGGCCGGCGCGGCGCAGCGACAGCACTTCGAGGTGGTCGTGTCGGGTGCGGTGTCGCCGGCGCTGCTCACGGAGCTCGCGGACGTCCAGGTGCACCCCGAGCAGATGAGCACCGTGCTGAGCGGCCGGTTCAGCGACCAGGCGGCGCTCTACTGCCTGCTGACGCGACTGCGGTCCTACGCCCTGGACATCGTCGAGATCCGACGCGCCGCTGAGCCACCCCGTCGCGCCGATCGCGAGTAGCGGGGGGCGCGGATGGACCTCCAGACCGGGCTGGCCACGCTCCTCGTCGTCTCGATCGTCTCGGCCCTCGCCCCGTTCGTCTGCGCGCTGCTCGAGAGGATCCGGCTGCCGCAGGTGGTGGTGCTGATCGTCGGTGGCGTCCTGGTCGGGCCACAGGTCACCGGGTGGGCCGACCCCGACAGCGTCACGCTGCTGGCCAACGTCGGGCTCGGCTTCCTGTTCCTGCTGGCCGGCTACGAGCTGGAGCTGGATCTGTTCCGGGAGCGGGGTGGCCGGCTGGCCGTCATCGGCTGGTTCGTGACGGCGGCCATCGCCGTGCTGGTGACCGGCGTGCTGGCGTACGTGGGCTTCATCGACGCGTTCGTCCCGGTGGCGCTCGGCCTCACGACCACCGCCTTCGGGACGCTGCTGCCGATCCTGCGCGACAACGACATGCTCTCCGGCAGCTTCAGCCGCTTCGTGCTGCCAGCCGGTGCCGTCGGCGAGTTCCTCCCGATCGTCGGGATCGCGGTGTTCCTGAGCGCCCACGGTCGCTTCCTCGGTCTCGCCTCGCTGGTGGCGATGTTCGTCGTCGCGGTCGGCTTCGCCTACCTCCCGCGCCTCTCTCACTCCGAGCGGTTCTCCGCCATCACCCATGCCGGCGAGAACGAGACCTCGCAGATCACCCTGCGGTTCGACGGTCGTGCTGCTGTTCGCGCTGCTGACCGTGGCGAGCCGGTTCGGCCTGGACGTGGTGCTGGGTGCGTTCCTCGCGGGCGTGGTGCTGCGGCGGTGGGCGCCCGGTGACACGAGGTCGCTGGAGAGCAAGCTCGATGCCGTCGGGTACGGCTTCTTCATCCCGGTCTTCTTCGTGTCCTCGGGCATGAACCTGCAGATCGACTCGATCGCCGAGGCCCCGCTGCGGCTGCTGGTGTTCTTCGTGCTGCTGCTGGCGGTCCGGGGCCTGCCGGCGCTGCTGCTCTACCGCCACGACCTCAGCCGCAGCGAGCGCATGCAGATGGCCTTCCTCACCGCGACCGCCCTGCCCCTGCTCGTCGCGCTGTCCGAGATCGGGCTGAGCACCGGGCACATGCTCCCCGAGAACGCCGCCGCGCTCGTCGGCGCCGGCGTGCTGTCGGTCGTGGTCTTCCCGGGTGCCGCGGTGGCCCTGAACCACCGCGCCCGGACGACGTCCGGCCACGACCACGCCGAGCCGGTCGGGCAGGGGGCCGAGCGAGGCGATTCCGCCTGACTCGTCACCTTCCGCCCGGTATCGGTAGCCCGGCCGTGTCATGTGGGCCCGGTCGGCGCCGACCTACTGTCGAGGTGTCCCCGGCGTCGTCAGGCGGCGGGGGCAGTGGCCTGACGGGGGCCGAGAACGGGAGTGAGACATGGACGTGCCGCTCCCCGGCGCTCCTGCATCGACTGAGGCGGACCGGGCAGGCACGGAGGTCGAGACAGCGGCCGCCGGCTGGCCCCGCACGCCCACGCTGCCGCCGCACTACGTACGCCGGTCGCGGCTGCTCTCGCTGCTCGACCGCGCCGAGGCCCTCCCCCTGGTGCTGGTGAGCGCACCTGCGGGCAGCGGCAAGACGTCACTGGTCGCGGACTGGTGCGAGGCGAGCGACGCGCACGACCGCACCGCCTGGGTGACCTTCGAGCCCGAGGACGAGGCGCTGTGGCCCGGCGTGGTCCAGTGCCTGGAGCGGCTCGGTGTCGCGGTGCCGTCGGCGGCGCTGCCCGTTGACGCGACGGCCGTCGACCGCAAGCTGCTCGCCACCGTGGCCTCGGCGGTGGCCGCGCACCCCACCCGGCTGACCGTGGTCATCGACGGCTACGAGGTGGTCTCCGCCGACGTCGGCCGGGACCTCGACTTCCTGCTGCGCCACAGCGGCCACCGGCTCCAGCTCGTCGTCCTGACGCGGGCCGACCCGGTGCTGCCGCTGTACCGCTACCGGCTCGAGGGCACCGTCGCGGAGGTGCGCCGGGCGGACCTCCGCTTCACCGACGACGAGGCGGCCCTGCTGCTCCGGCAGTGCGGCATCGCGCTCTCCCCGGCCTCGGTCCACGCCCTCAACGACCGCACCGAGGGCTGGGCCGTCGGGCTCCGCTTCGCCGCGACCTTCCTGGAGCACCACGAGGACACCGAGGCGGCCGTCGAGCAGGTCGCCGGCGACACCGGCAACATCGCGGAGTACCTCCTCGGTGAGGTGCTCGACGCGCAGACCCCCGAGGTGCGCGAGCTGCTGCTGAGCACCAGCATCCCGGAGACGCTGCGACCGGGGCTGACCGAGGAGCTCGGCGGCCGGTCGGCGGCCAGGACGCTCTCGCTGCTGACGCGGGCCAACGCCTTCATCGAGCCGGTGCCCGAGCGCGCCGGGTGCTACCGCTACCACCCGTTCTTCCGCGACCTGCTCCGCGCCGAGCTGGAGTACGAGTCGCCGGAGCTGCGGGCGTCGCTGGAGCGCCGTACCGCCGACTGGTTCGCCCACGAGGGGCTCATCGCCACCTCGGCGGGCCACTACGCCTCGATCGGGGCGTGGGTCGAGGCCGCGCGCATGGTGGTCGACCGCCAGGGCGTGGGCGAGCTGCTGCTCAGCAGCGGGTCCGGGGCGCTGCTGCGGACGCTGCGTCTGGTCCCCCCGGACGTGGACGACCCCGCCGCGGCCGTCGTGCGCGGCGCGATCGCGCTGGCCGACAGCGACGCGGACCGCCTCGACGCGGAGCTGGGCCGCATCCCGGCGACGGCGTTCGAGGACGAGACCCCCCACGGCCTCGCCGTCCGGCTCGCGGTCGCGGTGCTGCGCGCGGTGGCGGCCCGTCGCCGCGACGACCCCGAGCAGGCGCTCGCGCTCGCCGATGCCGCCGACCAGGCACTGCAGCGGCTCGACCCCACGTCAGGTGCCGAGCCCGACCCGGCGCTGGCCGCGCTGGTGGCCGTGAGCAAGGGCGTCGCGACCGCCCGCCAGGGCCACCTGGAGCGGGCCGGCGAGCTGCTGATGGATGGCGCGCGCGAGGCGACTGCGGCGCGCACCGAGCCGCTGCTGGTCGAGTGCCTGGGCCACCTCGCCGTGCTGGCCGCGTTCGAGGGCCGGCTGACGCGCTCCGCGTCGCTGGCGACGCAGGCGGTCACGATGGCCGAGGGTGTCAGCGGCTCGCTCGCCGACCGGCTGCACCAGGCGCACGCCGCGCTGGCGTGGGTCAACGTGGAGCGCTACGACCTGCGGGCCGCGGCGTCGCACGCCCGGCTGGCCCACCGCTCCCACGTGCTCGCCGACGACCCCCTCCCCCGCACCCTGCTCGCGATGGCCACCTCACGGGTGCAGGCCGCTCGCGGCGACGTCGGCGGCGCCCTCGCCCGTGTGGAGACCGCGACGGAGCCGCTGTCCGACGCCGAGTCCTGGCTGGCCGACGAGCTCCGGATCGAGTCGGGGCACCTGCGTGTGGAGCAGGGGGAGCCCGCGGTGGCGCTGTTCGAGGTCGAGGGGATCCGCGACCGGGAGGCCGCGGAGGTGTCGCTGCTGGTCGCCGAGGCGAGGCTGGCGCAGGGCGACGACGGCGCCGTGACCCGCTCGCTGGAACGCGTGCTGGACAGGCGCGCGCCGCTCACCACCCAGGTGACCGGCTGGCTGGTCGAGGTCTCGCGCCAGCTCCACGCCGGTGCCCCGGAGCGGGCACGCTCGGCGCTCGACCGGTCGCTGCGGCTCGCCGCGCAGGAGTCGCTGCGGCGGCCGTTCCGGGAGGCCCCGCCCGCCGTACGCCGGCTGCTCAACCAGGACCCGCAGCTGGTCGCGGCGAACGACTGGCTCGCGACCACGCCGCCGTCCACCGCGAAGCCGGCGCACGCCGCCATCCCCCGGCAGCGGACCGGGGACGAGCCGATGACCACCCCCGTCATCGAGACCCTCACCCGCAAGGAGCTCGAGGTGCTCGAGCACCTCGCCGAGCTGCTCACCACCGAGGAGATCGCCAGCGACATGTACGTCTCGGTGAACACCATCCGGACGCACGTGCGCAGCATCCTGCGCAAGCTCGGGGTGTCCCGCCGCAACGCCGCCGTACGACGAGCGCGGGAGCTGCGGCTGCTGCCCTCCTGAGAGCGGCTCACCCGGCAGGGATGAGGCCGGGCCCACGCTGCGCTGACAGCATCGGATCGACCACAGGAGGAGTCCGGCATGGCTCGGAGCACCGCAACCCGACCGCAGGTCTCGACGGGGATGCTGGCCGTGGCCGCGATCGGCGGTGTCGTGCTCGTGGCCAAGGGTGTCGCGGCCGGGCTGGCCGGGGTGTTCACCATCGCGAAGAACGAGGCCGAGCTCCGCGGGGTCGACGCCGTCGCGCTGCTCGAGCTCGGCAGCCACGGCCATCGGAAGGCGTGAGCGCCGGCCCGGTGCGCACGCGCGACAGGAGAAGCATGAGCCGGAGCAGCCGGTCACGAGGGGGCGCCAGAGGCGTGTGGAACGCCGCCTTCCTGCTGGCCGTGGCCGTCGGCCTGCTGTGCGCGAACGTGCAGTGGGGGCTGCAGCGATGGACTCGCGGCGGCGCTCACGGTCGCGGTGATGGCCTCGCTCGTCGCGGCGGCCATGCTCGCCGACGGCGGGGTCCGCGCGATCCCGCGGATGGTGGCGTGGGGACTGGTCGCGGGCTTCGTCGGCTCTGCCGCGGCCGCCCTCGTCACGGTGTTCGACGTGCTCGGGCTGCTCGTGGTGCTGGTCCTGTTCGCGACCTCCCCGGCCGTGCACGCCGGCGTGCGGGTGGCGTGGCGGACGTTGTTCGGCGCCCCGGTCCCCGGCTCGCCCCACTCCCAGCAGCAGGCGCACGACCAGGCCCGGCCGGCGCCCCGGGCACCGCGGGCGAGCGCACCGCAGCCGTCGCTGGCCGGGATCGCCGACCTCGACGACGCCGCCCTGTGCCGGGCGTGGCGGGAGAGCTTCGCGCTGCTGCGCTCCGCGCGGTCGAACACCGCGCGACTGGACGTCGTCGAACGACGCCAGCGCTACCTCGACGAGCTCCAGCTGCGGCACCCCGACGGGATGGCCAGCTGGTTGTCCTCGGGGGCCGACGCCGCCGGCGACCCGCGGCCCTACCTGGACGAGCCGCCGGCACAGCAGCACTGAGCCGCGTCGCACGGCCCGCCGATCGGTTCATCCAGAACGGGTGATGTCGCCGCACTCCCCGGACGCGAGGGTTGCCGATGTCGAGGGGACGGCTGGGTCTAGTCGGCCCGGACGAGCCGAGAGAGGGAGACGGCATGACAGAGGAATCCGTGCACGGACCGGTGGACTTCGTGCTCATCGAGTTCCCGGACGACCACCTGACCGGGAGGGCCGCCGCCGAGGTGGTGGACCTCATCCGGCGGGGCATCATCCGCGTCTACGACGTCCTCGTGGTCGGCAAGGACTCGGCCGGTGAGACCTACGCCCTCGACCTGGCCGAGGTCGCGGCGGAACGCCTCGGCGGCTTCCAGGACCTGGCCTGGGCCATAACCGGGCTGCTGGGCGAGGACGACCTCGCCGAGGCGGCGAGCGTCCTGGAGCCGGGACGCCTCGCGGTGCTGCTGGTCTACGAGAACCTCTGGGCCGTGCCGTTCGTGGCGGCGGCCCGCGAGTCCGGCGGCGAGCTGGTGGCCGGTGCCCGCATCCCCGCGCAGGACGTGATGGACGCACTGGACGCGCTCGACGAGGTCGCGCCCCTCGAGACGACGAGCTGAGGAGACAGACATGCCAGGATTGCTGCGCGGGGTCGCACGGACCGCCGCCATCGCCGGGACCGCCACCGCCGTGAGCGGTCGAGTGCAGCGCCGCCAGGCCCGACGGTACGGCGAGCAGTACGCCCCGCCCGCCGAGCCGCAACAGGCGCCCCCGCAGGCCGAGTACGCCCCGGAGCCGCAGCCGGACCCGCTCGACCAGCTCGAGCGCCTCGGGAAGCTCAAGGCGCAGGGGGTGCTCTCCGAGGAGGAGTTCGCCGCCGAGAAGGCCAAGATCCTCGGGCGTTGAGCCGGACGTCGTCGTGTCGTTCGAAGGGTGGTGAACATGGTGGGTGTGTGGACGAGCCAGAAGCCGTCGGACGACCGGGAGATGCTTCCGCGGTTCACACGCTCCGGGATGGTCGGCGTCCCGAAGGACCGGATGCCTGACGGCGAGATGCTGCCGCAGACGGCGTTCCAGGTCGTCATGGACGAGGTGATGCTCGACGGCAACGCACGGTTCAACCTCGCGACGTTCGTGACGACGTGGATGGACGAGGAGGCCGACCGGCTCTACGCCGCCACCGTCGACAAGAACATGGTCGACAAGGACGAGTACCCGCAGACCGCCGAGATCGAGGCGCGCTGCGTGCGGATGCTCGCGGACCTCTGGCACGCCCCGCGCGCCACCGACAGCGTCGGCACCTCGACCACCGGCAGCTCGGAGGGCTGCATGCTCGCCGGCCTCGCGCTGAAGCGGCGCTGGCAGCACGCCCGGCGCGCGGCGGGCGAGAGCGACGCCCGCCCCAACATCGTGATGGGCGGCAACGTGCAGGTGGTGTGGGAGAAGTTCGCCGAACTACTGGGACGTCGAGCCGCGCTACGTCCCGCTGGAGGGCGACGTCTTCCACCTCACCTCCGACCGGCTGCTCGACCACGTCGACGAGAACACCATCGGCGTGGTCGCGGTGCTCGGCTCGACGATGGACGGCAGCTACGAGCCGATCCAGGAGATCTGCGCGACCCTCGACGAGTACCAGGCGGCCAGCGGTGTGGACGTGCCGGTGCACGTCGACGCCGCGTCGGGCGGTTTCGTCGCCCCGTTCATCCAGGAGGACCTGCTGTGGGACTTCCGGCTGGACCGGGTGGTGTCGATCCAGTCGTCCGGCCACAAGTTCGGCCTGGTCTACCCGGGCGTCGGCTGGGTGGTCTGGCGCGGCCCGGAGCACCTCCCGGAGGAGCTCGTCTTCCACGTCAACTACCTCGGCGGCGACATGCCGACGTTCGCGCTGAACTTCTCGCGGCCCGGTGCCCAGGTGGTGCTGCAGTACTACCAGTTCCTGCGGCTCGGCCGGGACGGCTACCGCCTCGTCCAGCAGACCTGCCAGGACGTCGCGCTGCACCTGTCCGGGGCGCTCGGCGAGATGCCGGAGTTCGAGATCATCGCGGACGGTCACGACCTGCCGGTGGTGACCTTCACCGTCAGCAAGGACGTCACCAGGTACGACTGCTTCGACGTCTCGCGCAAGCTGCGGGAACGGGGCTGGCTGGTGCCGGCGTACACCATGCCGCCGAAGCGGGAGGACCTCGCGGTGCTGCGCGTCGTGGTCCGCAACGGCTTCAGCCACGACATGGCCGACCTGTTCCTGCGCGACGTCCGGGTGGCGGTCGGGTGGCTCGACAACCTCGAGGCACCGATGCCGCGCGAGGGCGCACCGAGCAACTTCCACCACTAGCTCCATCACTGGCAACGACCCGCGGAGGTGCGCGACATGTCTGAGCAAGACCGCCATGATCCTGCGGAGGACCACGGCTACACCAACCACGCCGGCTCGGTCTGGGCGCCCAAGAACATCGCGGGCGGCCTGGCCGGGGTGGGGATGCTCTCGTTGGTGCTCGGGGTCGTCGCCCTCGTGCTGGCGCTGCTCGACGCGGCCCCGCTGATCACGTTCCTGCTGGCCGTCATCGCCCTCATCACCGGGCTGCGCGTGTTCCTGCCGCGCGTGACGCCGATGGACAAGGTGCTGATCGCCATCGGCTCGCTCGCCTCGCTGGTGACGCTGGGGATCCTGCTGTCCCGGATTGCCTCTTGACACTCCCCTCCCGCGGGCGTCCGATCGAAGGAGCCGGAGGGAGGCTGCGATGTACGGGTGCACGATGCACGTCCCGGCGCCGCGCGAGGCCTACGAAGCCATGCACCGGGCGGTGCAGGAGGTCATCGACGAGGACGGCGGCGGGGACGGCCTGGTGCTGCACCTCGGCTACGAGACGGACCAGGGCTTCGACCTGACCGAGGTGGTCACCACCGGCGCGGTCAGCAGCGCCCGTCCGGCCTGAGGGCGCACCGTGAGTGCATCCCGGATCACCGGCGCCGACCTGACGGCTCTGGTGGAGCGCATGGGCGAGGCCGCGGACGCCTACATCCGTGGCGACGTGCACCACTACTTCTCGTTGTTCGAGCACCCCGACGACTACACGCTGATGCCGCCGTACGGCGGGGACACCTGGCACGGGTTCACGCTGACCGAGGAGGGGGCGGCCGAGACCGCCCGGTACTTCGCGTCGGGCGAGGCCCGGCTCGACGTCCAGGCGTCGTACGTCTCCGGCGACCTGGCCGTGCTGGTGGCCGTCGAGCGGCAGCACGGCGAGGTGGGCGGCACGCCCGACCAGGACTGGTCGCTGCGGGTCACCCTGGTGTTCCGGCGCGCCGGCGACGGCTGGCAGCTGGTGCACCGGCACGCGGACCCGCTGGTGCGGGAGATCCCCTTCGAGCACTTCGCGCGCCTGGCCCGGGGCGAGGAGTGAGCGCCAGGGTTCGACCCGGGCCCTCGGTGCCGGGCCCCGTGCGGGGTCGACCCGGGCCCCGTGCGGGGTCGAGCCGGGCCGTACGACGCGCGCGGTCGACGGGACGGCGTACACCCCTGACGGAACTGGCACACCCCTGACGTTGCAACGGCAGGGGTGTGCCGGATTACCAGGGGACCCTGGTAATCCGGCAGCCGAAGACCCGCCGGACGGTCGGCCACGAGACCGGGCATCCTGGGTGCGTGGTGGTGACGACGGTGCGGCCGACTGCCGCGGAACGGTCCGCGGCGCTGCCCGGTGACGACCTGGTCAGCCCCGCGGACGTGGTGATGGACCGGGCGTTCACCGTGCCGGCACCCCCCGAGGCGGTATGGCCGTGGCTCGTCCAGCTCGGCAAGCGACGCGCCGGCTGGTACCTCCCCGCCGCGGTCGAGCGGCTCGTGCCGCCGGCCCGACGCGGCCTGCGCAGGATCGACGCGTCGCTGCAGGCGCTGGCCGTCGGGGACGTCGTGCCCGACTGGGGCGGCGCGGACGCCACGTTCACGGTCGCCGCGATCGAGCCGGCGTCCCACCTGCTCTACACGTCCACGCGTGGCCGGACGCACCTGACCTGGTGCCTGCGCGTCGAGCCGCGAGCGCCCGACGGTTGCCGGGTGCACCTCCGGCTGCGGCTCGCGCCGGTCCGGCACGTCCGGGTCGCCGAGACCCTCGGCGGGGCGTTCGACCTCGCCACCGTCGCCGGTCTCGCCGCCGGCCTGTGCGAGCGGGTCAGCGCCCGCTGAGCGCGGCCAGCTTGCGGCGCAGCAGCGCACGCTCCGGCTCGTTCTCGCAGCGCGCGACCGCCAGCTCGAGCTCGCGCCGCGCGTCGTCGGGCCGTCCCACCCGGCTGAGCAGCTCGCCGCGCACGCTCGGCAGCAGGTGGGAGGCGGCGAGGCCGTCGACGCCGACGAGGCCGTTCACGACCCGGAGCGCGGCCTCGGGCCCCTGCGCCTCCGCGACCGCGACCGCGCGGTTGAGCTCGACGACCGGCGACGGCGCGAGCCGGCTCAGCGCCTCGTAGAGCAGCACGATCCGCTCCCAGTCGGTCTCCTCGACCGACGGAGCGACCGCGTGGCACTCAGCGATCGCGGCCTGGACGCCGTACGCGCCGAGGCCGCGGCCGACCCGGCCGGCCTGGGTGAGCGCCGCCCGGCCGCGCCGGATCGCGGCCCGGTCCCACCGCCGGCGGTCCTGCTGCTCGAGCAGCACCGGCTCGCCCCGCTCGTCGAGCCGGGCCGGGAACCGGGCGGCGGTGAGCTCGAGCAGCGCCAGCAGGCCGTGGACCTCCGGCTCGTCCGGCACCAGGTGGGCCAGCACCCGCGCCAGCCGGGTCGCCTCACGGGCCAGGTCCGGCCGGATCAGGTCGTTCCCGGACGATGCCGACGACCCCTCCGTGAAGATCAGGTACAGCACGCTGAGAACCGAGCCGAGGCGCTCCCGGGTCTCGTCGGCGGTCGGCACCTCGAACGGCACCTGCGCGGCCGCCAGCGTCCTCTTCGCCCGGGTGATCCGGGCCTGCACCGTCGCGGTCGGCGCCAGGAACGCCCGGCCGATCTCGTCGCTGGTCAGGCCGCCCAGCACCCGCAGCGTCAGCGCGACCTGCGCCTCGCGCGAGAGGACCGGGTGGCAGGCGACGAACATCAGCGCCAGCACGTCGTCGTCGATGCGGTCGGGGTCCCACAGCAGGTCCGGGTCGTCGTGGACCGCGTCGAGGTCGCGGGCCAGGCCGGCGTACCGCTGCTCGAGGGCCGAGCGGCGGCGGAGGGCGTCGACGGCACGTCGACGCCCCACCGTGAGCAGCCACCCCGTGGGGTTGCGCGGCACCCCGTCCCGCGGCCAGGCGACCAGCGCCTCGGCGAGCGCCTCCTGCGCCAGGTCCTCGGCGAGCGCGAAGTCCCGGGTGTACCGCGCCAGGGTGCCGACGATGCGCGCGGACTCCATCCGCCACACCGCCTCGACGGCGCGACGTCCACCGCCCGGGCCGCTCACAGCTGCCCGGTCGACTCCCGCCACTTCCGCTCCTTCTGGACCCACACGTTGTCCTGCGGGAACTCGTCGATGCTCGCCACCCGGCGGATCTCGACCTTCATCCCCGGCCCCGTCAGCGGTGCCCGCCTGGCCCACTCGACGGCCTCCTCCTGGGACGCCACGTCGAGGATCCAGAAGCCGCCGAACAGCTCCTTCGTCTCGCCGTACGGCCCGTCGGTGACCAGCGGCGGCTGCGACGCGTAGTCCACGACCACGCCCTTGGCGGCGTCGTCGAGCCCCTCGGCGGCGACCAGGACGCCGGCCGAGATCATCTCGTCGTTGTAGCGACCCATCGTGTCGAGGACCGTGTCGAAGTCGATCTCGCCCATCGCGGCGAAGGACTCGTCGGTGGCGCGCATGACCAGCATGTACTTCATGGTGTGCTCCCCTGCGGTGTCGGGTCCCGTCTCGGACCCTCTCACCTGGTGGTCGAACGGGGAACCGTCAGATCGACACCGCGCCCAGGATGCTGTCCACCAGCATCGAGGTCGGCCGCCGCCCGTCGAGCACGACCGCGCCGACCGCCCTCATCTCCTGCTCGAAGACCGGTCGGCCCTCGAGGATCTGGGTGCGCTGCGCCTCGTTGCGACCGGCGTCGGCGGGGGTGGCGGAGCACCCGCGTCGCACGAGCTCCGCGGCCACCGTGGTCTTGCCCGAGCCCGGGTTGCCGGTCACCAGGTACGCCGCCATGAGCACGCCTCTCGGACGGGGAAGGGAACCTGCAGTCTGTCCCGCGACGGTCGCCGCGTTGCCATACTCGCGGGCATGGGTCGGGTCCGGGATGCCGTTGCCGAGCTGCCGATGCCGCTGCGGTGGGCGGTCGCCGGCGCGGTGCTGCTCGGCGGCGTCGGTGCGGTCACCGGCCTGGTCGTCGGCCTGGTGGTCTACGCACCGACGGCGTGGGCGGCGACCCTCGAGACCGGCGTCCCTGCTGCTCTGCTGGGTGGCGTGCTCGGGCTGGCCGCCGGCTGCGTGACGTTCGCGGCGCGTCGCCGGCGAGGTCCGTCCGGAGGCTAGCCCGAGCGGCGGGCCGCGTCAGCCCAGGTACTTCTCCCACGGGCCGGTGACCGCCAGCGTGATTCCGGGGGTCTGGATGTTGACGAACAGCACCTTGCCGTCGGAGGAGAAGGTCGGCCCGGTGAACTCGCTGTACTCCGGCTCGGCCGCGGTGCCGATGTTCAGCTGGTTGCGCGCGATCGCGTACGTCGGTCCGCCCGGCACCGAGCTGAGCACGTGGGAGGCGCCGACGCCGTCCTCGGCGAGCACGAGCGTGCCCCACGGCGTGACGGTCACGTTGTCCGGCCCGTCGAAGACCACGCCGTCGTAGCGCGGCTTCGTGCCGGTGTCGGTACGTGGTCTGGTGCGGGAAGTAGGTCACCAGCGTGATCGTCTGGTCGGCGTAGGAGTAGAACCACACCATGCCGTCGTGCTTGACCGCGTCGGCCGGCAGGTCGCCGGTGTTGAACGCGAAGCTGTTCACGACGTACACGCCCTTGTCGGTGCCGTAGACGCCCTCGAACTTCTTGCCGCGGGTGATCTCGTCGGTGAACTGCTTGCGGACCGAGGTCGTCTGGCCGTCGCGCTCGGGCACCTCGACCCACTTCACCGGGAACGGTCGTCCGAGCTGGGCCGAGGTGAGGTACGCGACGTCGGGGAGCACCGACCCGTCGTCCATGATCATCGCCATCGCCTCGAGCTTGCCGTCGGTCGGGCCGAGGCGCTTGGCGATGCCGGGCTCGAGGGTGACGCCCCTCGGCGCCGTCCAGCGGTAGAACAGGCCGTTCGGGGTGCTCGCGTCCTCGGACAGGTAGACGCGGCGGCGCTCCGGGTCGACCGCGAGGGCCTCGTGGGCGTAGCGGCCGAACGCCTTGATGGGCTCGGGGATCGCCTTGCCGTCGGCGAAGACCTCGAAGACGTAGCCGTGGTCGCGCGAGTAGACCCCGCTGGTGCCGTCCTTGCCGGTCCAGGCGGCGCCGCTCTTGGTCTCGGTCTCCTCGCAGGTCAGCCAGCTGCCCCAGGGGGTCGGGCCGCCGGCGCAGTTGGTCAGCGTGCCGGAGATGCCGACCCACTCCCCGAGGTTGCGACCCCGGTGGTCGGTCTCGATCACCGTGCACCCGCCGCCGTTGAGCGCCGTCGGGTCGTAGACGGTGCCCTTGACGTGCGGCACGCCCAGCGTCGAGCCGGCCGGCAGCTCGTGGTTCTGGATCAGCCGCAGTCGGTCACCCTTCGCGTCGAACACCGCGGTCCCGTCGTGGTTCGAGGGGGTGGGGGCACCGTCGCGGAGCTTGGTCTTCCCGGCGTAGGTCACCACCTGGTAGGCGAAGCCCGGCGGCAGCGCGAGCAGCCCGTCCGGGTCGTCGACCAGCGGCGGGAAGGGGCGCCGGCCGCCGCTCGGCGCGGCACCGGGCCGCGACGGCCTGGCCTCGGCGAGGGACGGCACGGACCCGGCGACGACGAGGCCGACGGTGGCGGCGCTTCCGGTCAGGATGCTGCGGCGGGCGATGCTCATGGGCACTCCAGGGTCTGGGTGAGGTGGCTGCGCGAGCGACTCTCAGCCAGACGGGCGAACCCGAATCGGCCCAAAGGTGACCATCAGGGGACCACCCGGCAAACGATTGACCGGGGCTGTTCACCGAGATCGGGTAGGACTGGCTGCATGGCATCGGGAGGAGACGAGACCGGGACCCGCTACGACCTTGCGCTCGACGCGCAGCTGCCGTCGCTCGCCGGGGTCCCTCGGGTCGCGAGGGTGACCGGGCCGACGACGTACGACGTCGAGGCCACGTTCGTCGACACCCCGGAGCTGGCGTTGACGCTGGCCGGGGTCACGCTGCGTCGACGTACCGGCGGCCCCGACGAGGGCTGGCGGCTGGGTCTCCCGACCGCGCGCGGGCGCTTCGAGGTCCCGGCGCCCCTCGACGAGTCCGGCGACGCCGCGCCGGAGTCCCTCCGGTCGGCCGTCGCAGCTCTTCCTGCGCGGCGGCGAGCTCGAGCCCCTGGCCGTCGTCCGCGCCCGGACCGCCGTCCACGAGGTGCTGGACTCCCGCGGACGTGTGCTGGCGGAGGTCCGCGACGAGCACATCACGGCCCAGACCACCGCCGTGCTGGGCGAGGAGCCGGCCCCCAGGGCCTGGCGCGCCTGGGAGATCCGCCTGGTCGGCGGCGACCTCCACGTCCTCTCCGCGGTCGCCGGGCTGATGGAGGACGCCGGCGCCACCCCGGCCCCGTCGGGGTCCACGCTCCGGCGAGCGCTCGGGGACCGCACTCGCGGCCGGTCGGCGCCGCTCGAGGTCGGCACCGACAGCTCAGCGCACGAGGTGGTCCGGGCCCACCTCGTGCGCCTGGTGCGCGAGCTGCGCACCCTGGACCCGCTGGTGCGCGTGGACGCACCGGACGCCGTGCACCAGATGCGGGTGCTGGCCCGCCGGCTCCGCAGCACGTTGGCGACGTACCGTCCACTGCTCGACGCCGAGGTCACCGACCCGATGCGCGAGGAGCTGAGGTGGGTGGCCGGCGTTCTCGGCGACGCCCGCGACGCCGAGGTGCTGCGCAGGCGGCTGCTCCGGCAGCTCGACGAGGAGCCGCCGGAGCTGGTCCGGGGCACGATCCGCACCTTCGTCGACCGGGACCTCGAGGAGCGCTACCGGGAGGACCACGCGCGCTGCGTCGAGGCGCTGAGCAGCGGTCGCTACCTGGCGCTGGTCGAGCGGCTGACGGCGGCGTCCGCGTCGCCACCCTGGGCTCCGGGGACGGCCGACGCAGGTCAGGGGCTGCTGCACGACCGCCTGCGCCACGCCTACAAGCGGGTACGCCGCCGGGTCGACGCCCTGCCCGGCGCCCACGACGAGCAGGACCACGCGAGGCGGCTGCACGAGGTGCGCAAGGCGGCCAAGCGGCTTCGCTACTCGGTGGAGCCGCTGGTGCCGGTGGCGGGCAAGCCGGCCGCCCGGCTCGAGAAGCACATGAAGCGGGTCCAGTCGGTGCTCGGTGACCATCAGGACAGCACGGTCACCCGCGTCGAGCTGCGCTCCCTCAGCGACCGCGCCACCGGCGCCGGGGTGAACGCCTTCGCGCTGGGGCTGCTCGACGCGCGGCAGGAGGCGCAGGCCGCTCGGGACCAGGGCCGGTTCGCCGCGGCCTGGGAGCGCGCGAGCCGCAAGAAGCACCGCCGCTGGCTGTCGTGAGACGGGCGCACCTGCGGCGGGACCACCCGCGGCCGACGCCGTAGCGTTGCGCCCGTGAAGCGGAAGCGGGCCTCCGAGGTCGACGGCTTGTGGGCGGACGTGCTGCACGTGCCGGAGCCCGAGCTGTGGCTCCCGGGGCTGCACGTCGTGCGGGCGCCGAGGTCCGAGACACGTGTCACGGTCGCGCGTCGTGACGGCGCGACGCACGTCGTCCTCCCCCGCTGGGTCGATGCCGCCACCGAGGCGGGGCTGGCCCGGACCGACCCCGACGAGCTGCTGACCCGATCTTTCTGGAAGGCCGTGGCCAAACCGCACGACCGGACGGCCGAGCACCCGACGGTCTACATGTTCACCGACACCCCGGTCGACCCCGCCCGCGGCGTGAAGCCGATCGAGCCGGCCGAGGTCGCCACCTGGCAGGACGACGTCAAGCCCGAGAAGTGGCGGCTCAGCGGCTTCGGCGCCGAGGTCGTCCAGGCGTGGGGCGTCCGCGACGAGCGGGGCGCACTCGCCGCGGCCTCCAACCTCACCCGGCACCCGGGCTCGCCGCCGATGGTCGGCGTGCTCACTCATCCCGCCCACCGGGGCCGGGGCTTCGCCTCGCGCGCGGTCCGCGCCGCGACGTCCGTGTCCGTCGAGGAGGAGGGGCTCGCCGGGCTCCGCGCGCGGGCCGACGACGACCGTGCCCGCAGCATCGGCGCCGGGCTGGGCTACGAGGCCTACTGCGAGGTGCTCGTCGTCCGCTGATGTGGGAAACTGAGCGTCCGCTCATCCAGACCCCGTGACCGGAATCGGTCCGTCACCAGCGGCGGCCGACTCGCGCGGGGTCTGGGTCAAGAAGCGGCTCAGGCCTCGTGCCGGGAGCGGCGCCGGCGAACGGGCAGGCACTGCCGCAGCCCCTGCGAGGACTGCGGTTTGGGACCAATCCGCAAGCCGCAGGGGCCACGGGCTGCGGTTCGTGCCCAATGGGTGCCGGCCCTCAGGCCGGTCCCGCAGCTCGTGACGGGTCGTAGAGCCCGGTCAGCCGACCGTCCGGGTCCAGCCGGGTGAGCAGCGCGTCCGCCGATCTCGCGCAGCTCCTCGACCTGTACGGCGCTGAGCGGGTCGAGCACGTGGCGGCGCACCGTGTCGACGTGCCCGGGGGCCGCGGCGACGACGGTGTCCCACCCCGCGGCGGTCAGCCGGGCGTTCGTGGCCCGGCCGTCCTCCGGGCAGGGGAAGCGCTCGACCAGGCCACGGTCCTCCAGCCGTCGGACGACGTGCGAGAGCCGCGGCAGCGTGGCGTTCGTCCGCTGGGCCAGGGCCGCCATCCGGACGGTGCGCTCCGGCGCCTCGGAGAGCATCGCGAGCACGAAGTACTCGAAGTGCGTCAGCCCCGCCTCGGCGCGCAGCTGGGAGTCGAGGACGCCCGGCAGCAGCTCGACGACCGCGACCAGCCGCAGCCACGCGGCCCGCTCGTCCTCGGTCAGCCATCCCGTCGCCATGTCACCAGCCTAGCCCATTACTTGACGGAACAACTAAACCGTGTACGGTGTTACTTGAAGCGACAACTTATTCGACCAACGTCCAGGAGCACCTCATGGCACACGTCACCATCCTCGGCACCGGCACCATGGGCCAGGCCATCGCGGCCGTGGCCGACGCCGGCGGCCACACCGTCCAGCTGCTCGGCCAGGCCGACGGCGCCACCCCCGTCGACGGCGAGGTCGTCGTGCTGGCGGTGCCCTACCCCGCCGTCGCCGACGTGATCGCGCAGCGCGGCGAGAGCCTCGCCGGCCGGATCGTCGTGGACATCACCAACCCGCTGGACTTCGAGACCTTCGACTCGCTGACCGTCCCCGCGGACGGCTCCGCGGCCGCCGAGATCGCCGCGGCCCTGCCGCAGTCGCGGGTGCTCAAGGCGTTCAACACCACGTTCGCCGCCACGCTCGCCGCCGGCACCGTCGGCGCGCTGCCGACCACGGTGCTGATCGCCGGCGACGACGCCGACGCCAAGGCCACGCTGTCCGGCATCGTCACCTCCGGCGGCCTCGAGGCCGTCGACGCCGGGTCGCTGAGCCGGGCCCGCGAGCTCGAGGCGCTCGGCTTCCTGCAGCTCACGCTGGCCGTCGACGAGAAGGTCTCCTGGACCGGCGGCTTCGGCGTCGCCGCCTGACCGCGCCCCACCCACCCCACCACCCGAGAGCGAGCCCCCGATGACCGTCAACGCCGTGCGCCTCAACCACGCCGTGCTGTTCGTGAGCGACCTGGAGCGCAGCGTCGCGTTCTACCAGCAGGCCTTCGACATGGCCGTGATGGCGCGCGAGCCCCGCGCGAACGCCGCCTTCCTGCGGCTCCCCCGGTCCGGGAACCACCACGACCTCGGGCTGTTCGGCGTCGGCCAGCAGCCGCCCCGCCCGCACGGCTCCCTGGGGCTGTACCACCTGGCGTGGCAGGTCGACACCGTCGAGGAGCTCGAGGAAGCCCGGCTGACGCTGGCGAACCTCGACGCCTACACCGGGGAGTCCAGCCACGGCGCCACCAAGAGCGTCTACGGCCGCGACCCGGACGGCAACGAGTTCGAGGTGATGTGGATGCTGCCCAAGGCCAGCTGGGGCGAGTTCGCCGACGCGGCACCGGTCGAGCGCCTCGACCTGCCCGGCGAGGTACGCCGCTGGGCCGGCGTCCGCACCGCCGCCGAGCTGGTCCCGGTGGACGCGCCGTGACCGCCGCGACGTTCGCGGCACCCGTGGTCGCCACGGCCGGCGCCACGGACCCGGGCGCGCCGCTCGTCGTGCTGCTGCACGGCCGCGGCTCGAACGAGCAGGACATCATCGGCCTCGCCCAGCACCTGCCGGCCGACCCGTCGTACGCCGCGGTGCGGGCACCGATCGCGGAGGGCGGCGGGTTCGCCTGGTTCGCGAACCGCGGCATCGGTCGTCCGGTCGCCGCGTCGCTGCGCAGCACGATGGACTGGTTCCGCGGCTGGCTCGACGACGTCGCGCCGGTCGGCCGTCCCGTGCTGCTGGTGGGCTTCAGCGGCGGCGCTGCCTTCGCGGGCGGCCTGCTGCTGGACGACCCGGCACGCTACGCCGGCGCCGCGATCCTGCACGGCACGCTGCCCTTCGACGCCGGCCTCGCCACCGACCCCGGCCTGCTGACCGGGCTGCCCGTCCTCGTGGCGCAGGGCGAGGGCGACCACGTCATCCCGCGCGAGCTGCTCGACCGGACCTGGGACTACCTGGTCTCCGGCTCCGGCGCCACCACGGTCGCGCACCGCGACCCCGGCGGGCACCAGCTCACCGCGGAGACGGTGCGCGAGGTCGGGGACTGGATCACCGAGATCGTCTGACGTCGCTCAGCGCGGGTCCCGCTCCCGCGCGCTCGCCTCGAGCGCCGCGAGCGCGTCGGCGATGAGCGGCTGCTGGGAGCTGCCGCGCCGGATCCCGGTGAGGAGGTGGCGCGACGGTGTCGGGTCGCCGCTCAGCGGCACCCGGACGATCGGGTAGCCCGCCGGCAGGTGGGCGAGCCGCGGGATCAGCGCGATCCCGAGACCGGCGGCGACCAGGGCCGCACCGGTGTCCCACTCGGTCGCGACGTGCGCGACGGCCGGCGAGAAGCCGGCCGCGGCGCAGGCGGTCTGCAGCAGCTGGTGGTAGGGCCGGCCGGGCCGGTCCATGATCCACGGCTCCTCGACCAGGTCGCCGAGCAGCACCGACGGTGCCTGCGCCAGCCGGTGGCCCTCCGGCACCAGCAGGTCGAGCGGGTCCTCGAGCAGGTAGCCCTGCTCGAACCGCGGGTCGGTCGTCGACGGCGTGGTGCCGGTGGCGACGACGACCGCCACGTCGGCCTCGTCGGCGAGCAGCAGGTCGAAGCACTCCTCGGGGTCGGCCTCGATGATGCGGACCCGGGACCGCGGGTGGCTCTCCCGGACGCTCGCGACGACGCTCGGCAGCAGCGCCGCGGCGGCCGTGGAGAAGCCGCAGAGCCGCAGCGTGCCACCGCCCTCCGCGGCGGCCGACTCGACCTCGCCGCGGATCGTCCTCCCAGGTGCTGAACAGCTCGTCGGCGTGCTCGAGCAGCACCCGCGCGGCCGGCGTGAGCCGGATGCGGCGGCCGTCCTGCACGACCAGGTCCACGCCGAGCTCCTTGGCGAGCGTGCGGAGCTGCTGCGAGACCGCCGACGGTGCGTAGTGCAGCGCCTCGGCGGCACCGGTCACGGTGCCGCACGCCGCTACCATGCGCAGCACCTGGAGCCGGCGATCGATCATGCAGGAATTGTGCACGACCGCCTGCAGATTCCCGGCCTGGTCGCGAGCGCTGACCCGCTCCCACACTGAGGGCGTGCGCTCCTTCGACCCGCTGCTCGAGCCGTTCTCGCTCAAGGCGCTGACGCTGCGCAACCGCGTCGTGAGCACGTCGCACGAGCCGGCGTACGCCGAGGACGGCATGCCCAAGGAGCGCTACCGGCTCTACCACCACGAGAAGGCCGTCGGCGGCGTCGGGCTCACCATGATCGGCGGGTCGGCGGTGGTGGCACCCGACAGCCCGCCGTCGTTCGGCAACCTGCTGCTCTACAAGGACGAGATCGTCCCGTGGCTGCGCGAGCTGACCGACGACGTGCACGAGGCCGGTGCGGCGGTGATGTGCCAGGTCACCCACCTCGGCCGGCGCACCAGCAACTTCAGCGGCGACTGGCTGCCGGTGGTCTACGCGTCGCCGCTGCGCGAGCCCGCCCACCGCAGCTTCCCGAAGGTGGCCGAGGCCTGGGACCTCGACCGCATCGTCGACGACTACGTCGCGGCCGCCGCAGCGCTGCGTGGCGGCCGGGCTCGACGGCATCGAGCTGCAGTCCTACGGCCACTTCCTCGACGGGTTCCTCTCGCCCGCGACCAACCATCGCGACGACGAGCTCGGCGGCGACCTCGACGCCCGGATGGCGTTCCCGCGCCGGGTGGTCCGTGCCGTCCGGGCAGCCGTCGGGCCGGACTTCGTCGTCGGCATCCGGATGTCGATGGACGAGGACCGCGCCGACGGGCTGGGCCGCGACGAGGCGCTGCAGGCGCTGCGCCGCTACGTCGACGACGGCGTCGACTTCCTCAGCGTCATCAAGGGCACGATCGAGAGCGACGCGACGCTGGCGCGGGTGATCCCCTCGATGGGGACGCCGTCGGCGCCGTTCCTCGACTTCGCCGGCGAGATCAAGCGGGCCGTCGGGATCCCGGTGATGCACGCCTCCCGGATCTCCGACATCGCCACCGCGCGGCACGCGATCCGCGACGGCCTGCTCGACCTGGTGGGCATGACGCGGCCGCAGATGGCCGACCCGCACCTGGTCGCCAAGGTGGCCGCGGGCGAGGAGGACCGGATCCGTCCCTGCGTCGGGCGCCAACTACTGCCTCGACGCGATCTACCAGTCCGGTGACGCCAAGTGCATCCACAACCCGGCCACCGGCCGCGAGCAGACGCTGAGCCACGTGGTGCCCGCTGGCGCCCGCGCGACGCCGGGTCGTGGTCGTCGGCGCCGGCCCCGCCGGTCTCGAGGCCGCCCGGGTGCTCGGCGAGCGGGGCCACGAGGTGGTCGTGCTGGAGGCCGCGGACGTGCCCGGCGGGCAGGTGCGGCTGGCCGCGGCGGCGGCCCGCCGACGCGACCTGATCGGCATCGTCGAGTGGCGCGTGTCGGAGGCCAAGCACTCCGGCGTCGAGTTCCGCTACGGCGTCCTCGCCGACGCCGCGACCGTGCTGGCCGAGCGGCCCGACGTGGTGGTGGTCGCCACCGGCGGCCTGCCGAACACGTCGTTCCTCGACGAGGGCGAGCACCTGGTCACCGACACCTGGGACGTGATGTCCGGCGCGCGCCCACCCGCAGGGCCGCGTGCTGGTCTACGACGACAACGGCGCGGAGCCGGCCCTCGACGCCGCCGAGCTGCTGGCGGTCCGCGGTGCCGCGGTCGAGCTGCGTCACCCCGGAGCGGACGGTCGGACCCGACGTCGGCGAGCATGAACTCGCCGGCGTACCTGCAGGCGTTCGCGGAGCACGACGTCACCCTCACGCTGGCGCGACGGCTCGACCGGCGTGCGCCGGGCCGACGGACGGCGGGCTGGTGGCGCGTGCTGCGCAGCGACTACACCGACCGTCGAGGTCGAGCGGACCGTCGACCACGTCGTGGTGGAGCACGGCACGCTGCCGAACGACGAGCTCTACCTCGACCTGGTGCCGCACTCCACGCAACGGCGGCGCCGTCGACCACCCGGCGCTGCTGGCCGTGCGACCCGCAGCCGATCGGCAGCCAACGCCGACGGCGGGTTCCAGCTGTTCCGGATCGGCGACGCCGTCGCCAGCCGCAACATCCACGCCGCCGTGTACGACGCGCTCCGGCTCTGCTCGGCGATCTGACCCCGGCCCACGAAGGAGACACGCGATGACCTCGACGACCCTGCCCGCGCCCGACCGCCGCACCCGACCTGGGCCGCGCTCGTCGGACGGCGCACGCCCGGCCACCCGCTGGAGGGGCCGTTCTACACCAGCCCGGCCGTCTTCGACCTCGACGTGGCGGCGGTCCTCGCGCGCACCTGGCTGTTCGTCGCCACCGAGGCGGAGGTCCGCGAGCCCGGGCGACTACGTCACCGTCGACGTCGGGCCGTACTCCGTGATCGTGCTGCGCGACGACGACGAGGTGGTGCGGGCGCTGCACAACGTCTGCCGCCACCGAGGAGCGCGCGTCGCTGACGAGCGGTCGGGCTCGGTCGGGCAACATCGTGTGCGGCTACCACCGGTGGACCTACGCCACCGACGGCTCGCTGCTGCACGCCGGCGACCAGCCCGCCGGCTTCGACACCAGGGCTGCTTCGGCCTCAAGCCGGTGCACGTGCGGGTCGTCGCGGGGCTGGTGTTCGTCTGCCTGGCCGACGAGCCGCCGGCCGACTTCGACGACGTGGTCGCCACCGCGTCGCCGTACCTGCTGCCGCACCAGCTGCACCGCACGAAGGTCGCGGCGCAGGTCGACCTGGTCGAGGAGGCCAACTGGAAGCTGGTGATGGAGAACAACCGGGAGTGCTACCACTGCGAGGGCGGCCACCCCGAGCTGATCTGCACCTTCTTCCCGACCTACGGCTACGCCGAGGACCAGGTCCCGGCCCGGCTGCGGCCCGCGCACGAGCGCTACCTGCACGCCGAGGCGGTGCTCGAGCAGGCCTGCGAGGAGCGCGGCCTGCCGTACGCCGCGCGTCGAGGACCTCGACGGTCGGGTGTCGGCCTTCCGCGTGCAGCGCGAGGCGCTCGACGGGGCCGGCGAGTCCTACACGCTGGACGGCACGCGCCGCCTCCCGGCGCCTGCTCGGCGACCTCGACGCCCCACGGCTCGGCCGGCTCTCGCTGCACACGCAGCCGAACGCCTGGTTCCACGTGCTGCGCCGACCACGCCGTGACCTTCAGCGTGCTGCCGCTCGTCGGTCGACCGGACGCTGGTGCGGACCACCTGGCTGGTCCACGAGGACGCGGTCGAGGGCGTCGACTACGACGTCGACACGCTGACCCACGTGTGGCGCGAGACCAACGAGCAGGACGCCGTGTTCTGCGCCCGTGCCCAGCTCGGGGTGAGCAGTCCCGGCTACGAGCCCGGGCCCTACGCGCCGAGCGAGTACCAGGTCGACGCGTTCACCACCTGGTACGTCGACCGGGTGCAGGAGCACCTCGCGCGATGACGGCCACCGCGCTCGCCCGATCCTGCTCGACGTCGCACCGCCCGGAGTGGCGCGACGACCTCGACGACACCCTGGTCTGCGTGGCGGTCCACGACGTCACCCACGACGTGCGCAGCTTCGTGCTCCGGGCCGCCGAGCCCGCGGCGTACCGGTTCGACGCCGGGGCAGCACCTCACGCTCACCGTGCCGGTCGACGGGCAGCCGGTCAGCCGCTGCTACACCATCGCGTCCTCGCCCGCCGGCCCGACGAGCTGACGATCACCGTGAAGCGGGTGCCCGGCGGACCGGTGTCCGGCTGGCTGCACGACCACCTGCGGCCGGGCGACACGGTCGCCGTCGCCGGTCCCCTCGGCCGCTTCAGCACCGCGCACCACCCCGCCGACCGGTACCTCTTCCTGTCGGCCGGCAGCGGCATCACGCCGCTGATGTCGATGCTGCGCACGATCCACGCCGACCGGTGAGCCGGTCGACGTCGTGTTCGTGCACCACGCCCGCACGCCCGGCCGACATCATCTTCCGCGACGAGCTGCGGCTGATCGAGTCCGAGCACCCCGGTGTCCGGGTCGCCGTCGTCTGCGAGGACGACAGCGTGGACGAGCGGTGGACCGGGCCGCGGGGCCGGGTCACCCTGCCGATGCTCCTCGACGTCGCGCCCGACCTCGTCGACCGCGAGGTGTTCACGTGCGGCCCCGCGCCGTACATGGCGGCGGTGCGGGGACTGCTGGCCGAGGTCGGCGCCCGACCCGGAGCGGTGCCACGAGGAGTCGTTCGACCTCGCGCACGACGGCTGCGCCCGCAGCGACTGTGGCCGGGTCGACCGGTCCGACGTACACGGTCGAGCTGCGGCGCAGCGGCCGCACCCTGGAGTGCGACGAGGACACCACGCTGCTGGCGGCCACCGCGCAGGCCGGCCTCACGCCTCCCCTCGTCGTGCCAGGAGGGGATGTGCGGCACGTGCAAGACCACGCTGCTCTCCGGGCGGGTCGACATGCAGCACGCCGGCGGCATCCGGCCCCGCGAGATCGCGCAGGACAAGATCCTGCTCTGCTGCTCGACGCCGCGCGAGGACCTGGTCCTCGACGCGTAAGCGGTTCGCGGGTCAGTGCACGACGACGGGTGGCACACCCTCGTCGTCGAGCAGGTGGGTCTCCTCCTGCTTGCGCGGCAGGAGCAGGGCCGGGATGACCGTCACCAGCACCATCGCCCACGCCACCCAGTAGGTGTCGGCGAACGCGGCGGCCGCGTCCTCCAGCCCCTTCGCGATCGCGGCGGCGGGGATCTTCTCGGCCAGCGACGGGAGGTGCAGGGTGGCCATCGCCGGCCCGGCGAGCTTGGAGGCCTGCAGGTGGTTGGTGAGCAGCACCGACATGAGCGCGACGCCGCACGAGCTGGCGATCTGCTGGGTGATGTTCAGCAGCGTCGAGCCGCGGGCCACCTCGTGGGCCTTCAGCGTCTTCAGCGCCGAGGTGAACAGCGGCATCATCGTCGCGCCCATGCCGAGCCCCATCACGAACAGCTCCGCGATGATCACCGGGTACGGCGTGGTCGCGGTGAGCTGGGTCAGCCCGAACATGCCGATCAGGATGAAGACCAGGCCGAACGGCACGATCTGGCCGATGGGCCGCTTGTCCACCTGCGAGCCGGCGATCGGCATCGTGATCATCGCGCCGATGCCCTGCGGTGCCACGAGCAGGCCGGCCTGCAGCGTCGACTCCCCGCGGACCTCCTGGAAGTACGTCGGGACCAGCAGCAGCCCGCCGAAGAAGGCCGCGGCGAACAGGAACATGGTGATGATCGAGAGCGTCAGGTTGCGGTTCTTGAACAGCCGCAGGTCCAGCAGCGGGTGCTCGGGACGGAACGAGTGGAACACGAAGGCCACCATCAGGACGGCGCCGATCAGCATCGGGACCCAGACCTTCGGCGCCGCGGCCGTGCCCTCACCGGGGATGGAGGACACGCCGTACAGGAACAGCGCGAGCCCGGGCGACATCAGCGCCATGCCCAGGAAGTCGAACGACTCCGACGGCTCGGGGGTGTCCTTCGGCAGCACGCGCCAGGCGTAGATGACCGCGACGAGGCCGATGGGAGCGTTGATCAGGAAGATCCAGTGCCAGCTCGCGACCTGGATCAGCCAGCCGCCGAGGATCGGGCCGAGGATCGGGCCGAGCAGCATCGGGACGCCGAGGATCGCCATCAGCCGGCCGATCCGGTGCGGCCCCGCCGCGCGGGTCATGATCGTCATGCCCAGCGGCATCAGCATGCCGCCGCCGAGGCCCTGCAGGACCCGGAAGCCGATCAGCGCGCCGATGCTCCACGCCGCGGCACACAGCACCGAGCCCATCACGAACAGCGCGATGGCGGTCATGTAGAGCCGCTTGGTGCCGAACCGGTCGGCGGCCCAGCCCGTCAACGGGATGACGGTGGCCAGCGCGAGGGTGTACGCCGTGACCGACCAGGCGACCGTCGAGTACGCGATCGGGTGGCCGACGGTGCCGAACACCGTCTGGAACGTCGGAAGAGCGACGTTGACGACGGTGATGTCCAGGATCGACATGATCGCGCCGAGCACCACCACGCCCGCGATCTTCAGGACGGCGCCGTCGATGTGGTCCGGCAGCTCCGGCAGGTCGACCTTGCTCCCAGTGGACACAGCATTGCTCCTTCGACCGCGGCTCCGGCCAGTGTATGCACGCACCAAGCGCCGGAGCCCGGCCAGCGGTCGCCGATCCGCGCCGGCGCCGTGATCGTCCGCGTTCGTCCGGGTCGATCCGTCGTTCAGGCCTCGGGGATGTCGCGACCGAACGCCTCCAGCGTGATCGCGCTCGGCTCGGGACCGCCGCGCCGGCCGGTGTCGAGCGCGTCGATCGCTGCGAGCTCGTCGGCGCCCAGCACGAAGTCGAAGACGTCGAGGTTCTCCGCGATGCGGTGCGGCTTGGTCGACTTCGGGATCACCGAGCGCCCCTGCTGCAAGTGCCAGCGCAGCATCACCTGGGCCGGCGACTTGCGGTGCTCCTCGGCGATCCCGGTGGTGACGGGCTCCTCGAGCGTGCTGCCGTGGCTGCCGTCCGGTAGAACGTGATGCCGCCGATCGGCGACCAGGCCTGCGTCAGGATGCCGCGCTCGGCGCCGGCGGCCTGCACCTCGGGCTGCTGGAAGTAGGGGTGCACCTCGATCTGGTTGACCGCCGGGACCACCTGCGCCGTGCCGAGCAGGTCCTCGAGGTGCTCGACCATGAAGTTGCTGACCCCGATGGCGCGGACCTTGCCCTGCTCCAGCAGCGTCTCCAGCGCGCGGTACGCCTCGAGCGTCCGGTCGAAGGCCGAGGGCAGCGCCTGGTGCAGGATCAGCAGGTCGACCTGGTCGACGCCCAGCTTGGCGGCGCTCTTCTCGAAGCCGTGCAGGGTCTGGTCGTAGCCGTAGTCGCTGATCCAGATCTTGGTCTCCAGGAAGACCTCTGAACGGTCGAGCCCCGAGGTGCGCACCGCCTCGCCGACCTGCGCCTCGTTGCCGTACGCCGCCGCGGTGTCGATGTGCCGGTAGCCCACGGCCAGCGCCGCCTCCACCGCCGCCCGCGTCTCGTCCGGCGGGGTCTGGAAGACGCCCAGCCCGAGGGCGGGCATCTCGACGTCGTTGTTCAGGGTGATGTGGTCCATGGGGGTGCTCCTCGTGACGACTGGTGCATCCGCGGCTGCGCCGGACGTGGCAGTGACGGTCCGTCCAGGTACTGCCAGACCCTCCCTCGTGCGCCGCATCGTGGGACCGGGGAATGCGCCACGGACGGATGGGTACGCGTCGCGCTCCGTCACCCCTGTCACCCACGCTCACGAGGAGCCAGATGTCCACCGACGCGATCGTCCTGCTCAAGGACGACCACAAGCAGATCCGCCAGGCCTTCAAGGACTTCGAGAAGGCGGGCCCGAACGCGACCGTCACCAAGGGCCGGCTGGTGGACCACGATCATCGAGCTGCTGACCGTGCACACCTACCTCGAGAACGAGGTGATGTACCCGCGCGTGCGCGAGCTGCTCCCCGAGGTCGAGGACGACGTGCTCGAGTCCTACGAGGAGCACCACGTCGCGGACCTCCTCGTCGTCGAGCTCGCGGCGATGAAGCCCGACGACGAGCGCTTCACCGCCAAGACGACGGTGCTGATCGAGAACGTCCGCCACCACATCGAGGAGGAGGAGCAGGAGTGGTTCCCCCAGGTGCGCGAGGGGCTGAGCCGCAGGACCCTGCAGGAGATCGGCGCCGAGATGGTCGAGAAGCGCAAGAAGGCGCCGACCCGCCCCTCGCAGCCCAGCGCGCTGAAGAAGACCGTCGACGCGGTCATCGCGTGACGACACCCTGACCACACCCCCACGACACGAGCACAGCAGAAAGGAGCGACGGTGTCCCAGCCCGCCCAGCAGCAGGAGGTCCCCGGTGTCCAGTCCCGCATGGAGCCGGTGCCCGACTGCGGAGAGACCAGCTACCGAGGGTCCGGCAAGCTGACCGGAAAGGTCGCGCTCGTCACCGGCGGTGACAGCGGCATCGGCCGCGCGGTCGCCATCGCCTACGCACGCGAGGGCGCGGACGTGCTGATCTCCTACCTCTCCGAGCACGAGGACGCGCAGGAGACCGCCCGGTACGTCGAGGAGGCCGGCCGCAAGGCCGTCCTGGTCGCCGGCGACGTCTCGGACCCCGAGCACTGCCGGAGCCTCGTGGACCGTGCCGTCCACGAGCTCGGCCGGCTCGACGTGCTGGTCAACAACGCGGCGTACCAGATGAGCCACTCCGACCTCGAGGAGATCTCCGACGAGGAGTGGCAGCACACGTTCGCGACGAACGTGTCGGCGATGTTCTACCTGGTCAAGGCCGCGCTCCCGCACCTGGAGCCCGGCTCCTCGATCATCGGCAGCACGTCGGTCAACTCCGACATGCCCTCGCCCGACCTCGCGCCGTACGCCGCGACGAAGGCCGCGATCGCCAACTTCTGCGCCAGCCTGGCGCAGATGCTCGGCCCGCGCGGCATCCGGGTCAACAGCGTCGCGCCCGGCCCGATCTGGACGCCGCTGATCCCGGCGACGATGCCGCCGGAGAAGGTCGAGCACTTCGGCGAGGACACGCCGCTCGGCCGGCCGGGCCAGCCGGCGGAGCTGGCCGGGGCCTACGTCCTGCTGGCCTCCGACGAGGGCAGCTACATGTCGGGCGCCCGGGTCGCCGTCACCGGCGGCCGGCCGATCCTGTGACCGGGCTGCATGCCCCGCAGGCCATGGGGTACGGGCGCCGACCTACGACTTCGGGAGGACCACGATGAAGGCAGTCACCTGGCAGGGCCGACGCGACGTCCGCGTGGAGGAGGTGCCCGACCCCCGGATCGAGAAGCCGAACGACGCGATCGTGAAGATCACCTCGAGCGGGCTGTGCGGCTCCGACCTGCACCTGTACGAGACGCTCAAGCCGTTCATGGGACAGGGCGACGTCCTGGGCCACGAGCCGATGGGCGTCGTGGAGGAGGTCGGGCCGGAGGCCGGTGACCTGAAGGTCGGCGACCGCGTGGTGCTGCCCTTCCAGATCTGCTGCGGCAGCTGCTGGATGTGCGACCAGGGCCTCTTCACGCAGTGCGAGACGACGCAGGTGCGCGACCAGGGCATGGGAGCCGCGCTGTTCGGCTTCAGCAAGCTGTACGGCGAGGTGCCCGGCGGACAGGCGGAGTACCTGCGGGTCCCCGAGGCGCAGTTCATGCCGATCAAGGTCCCGGACGGGCCGCCCGACGAGCGCTTCCTGTTCCTCTCCGACGTGCTGCCGACCGCCTGGCAGTCGTTCGTCTACGCCGACGTGCCCAAGGGCGGCACGCTGCTGGTGCTCGGGCTCGGCCCGATCGGCGACATGGCCACCCGCATCGCGCTGCACCAGGGCTTCCGGGTGATCGCGGTCGACCTGGTGCCCGAGCGGCTCGCCCGGGCGCAGGCCCGCGGCGCCGAGACCATCGACCTGTCGGTCGTCGACGACGTCGCCGAGGAGGTCCGCTCGCGCACCGCCGGCCGGGGCGCCGACTCGGTGATCGACGCCGTCGGCATGGAGGCCCACGGGTCACCGGTCGCAGCCGCCGGCCAGCTGGTGTTCGGGGCGCTGCCGAAGCGGCTCAGCTCCGCGGTGATGGCCAAGGTCGGCCTCGACCGGATGGCGGCGATCCACACCGCGATCGACGCGGTGCGCCGCGGCGGCACGATCTCCCTGATCGGCGTGTACGGCGGCCAGAGCGACCCGATGCCGATGCTCACGCTGTTCGACAAGCAGATCCAGCTGCGGATGGGGCAGGCCAACGTGAAGCGGTGGGTCGACGACCTCATGCCGCTGCTCGTCGACGACGCCGACCCGCTGGGCACCGAGTCGTTCGCCACCCACCAGGTGCCGCTGGCCGAGGCGCCGGCGGCGTACGAGAACTTCCAGAAGAAGACCGACGGCACGGTCAAGGTGGTCTTCAAGCCCTGAGCCGGCACCACCCGGCGATCTCATGCGGGGTGCGGGATGCGAGCCGCCCCGGTCGGGCGTGGGATGACCGGTCATGGACGATGCGACCGCTGGGCGGCACGGCTGGCAGATCACGCGTGGGCTGCTCCGGGCGCTCGCGACGACGATCGTGATGGTGGCGGTGTACTACGTGCTCCCGCTGGACCGTCACGTCGACACGAGGCTGATCGTGGCCGAGCTCGGTGTCGGCGTCGCGCTGCTGACCGGCGTGATCGTCTGGCAGGTGCGAGCCATCATGCGCTCGCGCTACCCGGGGGTGCAGGCCGTCCAGTCCCTCGCACTGATCACGCCGCTGTTCCTGCTCTTCTTCGCGTCGACCTACGTCGTCCTGAGCGTCGCCGATGCAGGGACGTTCACCGAGACGTTGACCCGGTCCGGTGCGATCTACTTCACCGTCACCGTCTTCGCCACCGTCGGGTTCGGCGACATCACCGCGCAGACCGACACCGCGCGGCTCGTCGTGACGGCGCAGATGCTGCTGGACCTCGTGGTGCTGGGTCTGGTGGTCCAGCTGATCTTCGGGGCGGTCAAGCGCAGCAGGTCCACCACGGGTGAGCGCGGGACCTGAGATGGACCCCGAGACCCGCGCGACCGGCCCGCGACCCGACTCGTCGCCGCACTGGTGGGACCGGCACCTGTTCTGGTCCTGGGTCGGCGCGAACGCGGCTGCCTTCCTCATCATCGTCGCGGGCGGGACGCTGCTGCTCGGGCTGACCTCGGACGTGACGTCGCGGGGCGCGTCGACGCATCTGGTGCTCACGGTGGTCGTGGTCGCCCTGGTCGCGTCGGCGATCTACGGGCTCGTCCTCGGCAGGCTCCAGTGGCAGGTGCTCCGCCGTCGGCTCCCGGCGCTCCCGCGGCGGACGTGGCTGGTCGCGACGGCCGTGCCCGCCTTCCTCGCGTTCGCGCTGGTCATCGCTCCCGATGCCCTCGACAAGGTGGTCACCGGGAGCAACCCGTTCGGGGTCTTCAAGGAGTCGCTGGTGCAGGTGGTCGTCCTGGGCCTCGATCGGTGTCGCGCAGGCGACGGCGTTGCGGGTCTCACCTCGAGGTGGCAGTGGTGGTTCGTCGGCAACGTCACCTCGTGGCTGTTCGGGGCGTTGACCACCGAGGCGGCGAAGTGGCTGCTCGGACACGTCGCCACCTACCCCGGGGACTCGGCCTCGGTGACGCTGTCGCCGGCGTTCCCGGTCCTGGCCATCGCGTTCCACGGGCTCTGGATGCTCTGGGTCACCGCACCCGAGGCCACGGCCGCCTGAGCCGTGTCGTCAGACGGCGCCTGGGCTCAGCGCACCCACAGCTGGCTCAGCAGCGGGCCGACGTACGTGCCGCCGCTCTGGTAGTTGCCGATCCGCTTCGACGAGAGCCACCAGTCGTCGAAGCTGCTCACCGGCACGAGGGCGGCCTCGTCCGTCATCTCCCGGTCGATCCTGGTCCAGGCGCGGAGGGCGGCGCCCGGATCCGACTGGAGCATGGTGGTCGCCCGGGCCGCTCTCCGGTCCAGGCCCTTGTTGCAGTACCCCGTCGGGTATCCGCCTGCCCCGCACGCGAGTAGTTCGTAGAAGTTGGAGGGCAGCGGGAAGTCCGCGAACCAGCCGCCGGTCTCGACCTGGATGCCGCTGCGGGGGTCGAGGAAGTACTCCTCGTTGCGCCGCGTGTCCGGGAGCCGGTGGACGCTCGCCCGGTAACCGATCCGGCGCAGGACGCGGGCGAGGTACGGCCTCGAGCGGGGGGTAGTAGTCGCCCACCACGTCGGTGACCGTCACCTTCATGCCGTACGTGCCGGACGCCTTCACGAGGCGGCGGGCCTTGGCGAGATCGGGGGCCCGGTAGCTGCCGTCGGAGCGGCCCAGCGTGTAGGGACAGTAACGCTCGTACGACGGCATGGTCGGCGGCATGATCTGGCAGGTCTCGGTCCCCACGGACGGGCCGCCGAGGACCCGCACCGCCTCGGTGCGGTCGACCGCGTAGTTGACCGCTTGCCGTGCGCGGAGCCTGTCGAAGGGTGGTCTGGCGGAGTTGAGGACGCCGAAGGCGATGCCTTGGACGGCGGTCCGGTGCACCCGGGTCGGCATCTCGACGCGGAGGGCGTCCACGAGACGTCCTCCCTCCTTGCCACTGACGCCGAGCGGCGTGAGCTCCGCCAGGTCGGCTCGGCCCCGTCGCACGGCGTCCGCCGCCGCCCGGGCGTCCGCCACCGTGAACCAGGTGATGCGGTCGGGGAATCCGGCCGGCTGCGGCGGCGGCGGACCACTCCCGGAAGTACGTGTTGCGCGAGAGCACGAAGTGCCGGCCGTCCGTGGCGGCGTCGACCCGGTAGGGCCCCGTGCCCGGGAGCGGCGAGGTGAGGGTGCGAGGCGGCGTCCCGGCCGGGGCCGGGACCACGAGGAGCGTCAGCTTCTGGAGGAACTGCGGATCGGGCGCCCGGAGGTGGAACGTCACGCGTCTCGCCCTGTCGTCCGCGACCACGCCCCGGCTCAGGTCACAGGGAGCGTCGTGGTGGTCGATGCACGCTTGCCCGCCCAGGATGCCGGCGTAGAAGTCCGGTCGTCCCCGGGGCGAGACCAACGCGCGCGCGACGCCTCGGACGAGGTCGGAGGCCCGGACGACCCGACCGGTCGAGTACCTGATCCCCGCACGGAGGTTGAAGGTGTAGGTCCGGCCGCTGTCGGTGGGCTCCGGCACCGAGGTCGCGAGGTCGGGGACGACAACCTGCGGCGCCGCCGGCGTGTAGCTGTAGGTCAGCAGGGTGTCGTAGACGACCCGCTGGGCGTGCGCGGCGTCGCGGTCGTACACGCCCGCCGGGTCGCGCCCGCTGAAGCTTCCGGGCAGGTCACCCGTCGCCACCCGGACGGTCCCACCGTGATGACCGCTCGACGCCGACGCCCCCGAGGTCACCCACGGGCGACCGTCGACCACCGCCAGTCCGCGCAGGTCGCCGCCGAGGTCGTACCTGGTCGTCTCCTCGGTGCGGGCGTCGATTCGCACGAGGTCGCCGGAGTACTTCTCCGCCACCCAGACACCGCTGTCGGCCACCGCCACCGAGGTCGGTCCGTCCCCGACGTCGATCGTGTGGGTCCGGCGGGTGCCGACGTCGATCTTGGTGACGTTCTGCGAGAGCTCGTTGGCCACCCAGACCTCGTGGCCGGCGTGGACGATGCCGCGAGGCCCGCTGCCCACGCGGATCGGGGCCGACATCCGCTCGCCGGTGCCTGCGTCGATCCGGGTGACCGACCCGTCCCGCCCGTTGGCGACCCACACCGACGTGGCGTCCAGCGCCAGTCCGTCCGGGCCGTCACCGACGTCGAGCGCCGACCGCGGGGCGCCGCTCGTGCTGTCGATGCGCTGGATCGTGTTGTCGCTGCTGTTGGCCACCCAGAGCCCGGCGCGACCCGCGGCCAGCGCGACCGGCCCGCCGCCGACCTCGACGGTGTCCACGACCCGGTTCGCAGCGAGGTTGATCCGGGACACGGTGCCGTCGGCGAAGTTCGACACCCACAGGTCGTGTCGGGTGACGGCCAGCGACCGTGGGTCGTCCCCGACCTCGAGGACCAGCTGCACGGCGTGCGTCGCCGGGTCGATCTTGGAGACGCTGTCGTCGCTCGCGTTGGTGACCCAGACGGCGCCACCGCCCTTGGCCACCGCGACCGGGTTCGTCCCGACCGGGACGGACGCCGACACCGCGCCGGAGTCGTCGAGCTCGCTGACGGTGTTGGCGGCCACGGTCAGCGGCGGGTCCCGACCGCTCCACGGCCGCAGCATCGCGGTCGCGACCAGGGCGGCGAGGAGGGTCACCACCGCCACGACTCCGCCGAGCGCGCGCAGCCGTGGCCGCGACCGCCGCGTCGACGCGGGCTGCGGTGGCACGGACGAGCGCTGCCGCGGGGGCCCGGCCTCGCGCGGCGCACCGGCCGGGGCGACGTCGGCCGGGCGACGTCGGCCGGGCGACGTCGGCCGGCTCCGGCTCCTCGGGACGGTCGAGCCCGGGGTCGTGCCGCAGGATGGCCAGGTGCAGCGCCTCGACCGAGGGGCTCGGGGTCGACGCCGAGGTCTCCGGCCAGCCGCGCGACGAGTCGAGCGTGGACCTCCAGGGCCTCGGCCTGCCGGCCCGATCGGTACAGCGCGAGCATCAGCTGCTCGTGGAGCCGTTCGCGCAACGGGTTCACCGCGACCAGCGGGAGCAGGGCGCCGACCGCCTCGGCGTGCTGGCCGAGCCGCAGGTCGGCGTCCGCGAGCGCTTCGCTCGCAGCCAGCCGCAGCTCGTGCAGCCGGGTCGACTCCTCCTCCGCGAACCGGTACTCCACGAGGTTCGACAACGCGTCGCCTCGCCACGCCGACAGCGCCTCGCGGAGCTCGGCCGCCGCGGTGGCGACGTCACGAGCCTCACCGCCCCGGAGCAGGGACTGCCCGTGCTCGACGCGCCGCCGGAACTCCAGGCTGTCGACGCGGGACTCGTCGACCTCGAGCCGGTAGCCGCCGTTGCCGGTCACCAGGACGCTGGGCCTCTCGTGGTGGTCGCGGCCAGGCTCGAGGACGTCCCGCAGGTGGGAGACGTACGTCTGGATCGTCGTCGCCGCACCACGGGGGACGTCGTCTCCCCACAGCTCCTCGCTCAACCGTGACCGGGACACCGTGTGGCCGGCCTCGATCAACAAGCACGCCAGCACGGCCTGCTGCTGCCGGCCGCCCAGGTGCAGCTCCCGTCCAGACCGGGTGACGGTGAGCGGACCGAGCATCCAGAACGACAACCCCGTCGCGGCGGTCTTCGCGCGCTCCGATATGTCCGTGGCGTCCGTCATGCCGCACCCGTTTCCGCCGACCTCTCGAACCTACTCCGTGCTGAGGCTGCGCATCCACGACGCATCCGAGATTCCTCCGAGGTTCCCGCGAGGGCGGCCCTGTAGACCGCGGTCGTGGCAGTCGCCACCACCTCTGGAAGGAACCGGACATGAGTCCCCACGCACGTCGTCTCGTCCCCGTTGCTGCGTCGCTGCTGGTCCTCTGCGGCCTCAGCGTCACGGCACCCACCGCCTGGGCCTCGGCGCCCGCGATCACCTACGTGCCGTCGAGCGCGCCGGCGACGTCGAGCTCCAGGCCGCCCGTCACCGGTGCAGCCGACTCGCTCGACTGCGACCTGGTCCGCTTCTACGTCACGGTCAACCCGAGCATGAACAAGCCGCGCGGCGACCAGGTCACTCCCGACCACAGGTCGTGGGCGGCCGGCTGCTGAACCAGTCGCCGGCACCCTGCACGAGATCGGCTCGTCAGATCGTGATGACGACCTTGCCCCGGACCTCTCCGGCGACCAGGTGACGCATCGCGTCGGGCACGCGCTCGAGAGACCACGTGCTGTCGATGCTCGGCCGGACCCGTCCGTCCTCGAGGTACGGCGTGAGCCGCTCCAGGTCGCGGCCGTTCTCGTCGGCCGCGACCATCGCGAGCCGTTGCGACACGAACAGCGACACCAGCGGAGCGCGCAACGAGCGGCCGAAGCCGCCGGTGACCGGGCCGCCCTGCTCGCCGCCGAGGACCACGGCGGTCCCGCGCGGCGTGAGCGCCCGGCGCAGCCGGGACAGCGACGGGTTGCCCGCGACGTCCAGGATCAGGTCGTAGCGCTCGGAGCCGTCCGCGAAGTCCTGGACGGTGTAGTCCACGACGTGGGCGGCACCCAGCGAGCGCACCAGGTCGAGCTTCGCGGTGCTGCACACCCCGGTGACCTCGGCACCCAGCGCCACGGCCAGCTGGACGGCGTAGCTGCCGACGCCGCCCGACGCGCCGGTGACGAGCACCTTCTGCCCGGACTGCAGCCGGCCGACGTCGCACAGCCCTCGTTGCGCGATCAGCCCGGAGACCGGCACGACGGCGGCCTGCTCGAACGTCAGGTGCTGCGGCGGCCGCGCGAGCTTGTCCTCGCGGGCGGCGGCGTACTCCGCGAACGAGCCGCGGGCCACGCCGAACACCTCGTCCCCCACCTCGAACCGGGTCACGGCCGGCCCGACCGCGACGACGGTGCCGGCGGCGTCGAGACCGGGCACCCGGTTCTTGGGGCCGCGCACGCCGAAGCCGATCACCCGCAGCAGGTACGGGCTGCCGCTCATCAGGTGCCAGGTGCCGCGGTCCAGGCCGGCCGCGTGCACCCGGAGCAGGACGTCGTCGTCGTCGATCTCGGGGACGGCGATCCGCTCCTGGCGCAGCACCTCCACCGTCCCGTACCGGTCCTGGACGACCGCCCGCATCGTCGCCGGCACGGCCGGCGTGCGCTGACCGCTCGTGGTGTCGTGGTGTCCCGCCGCTGTGCTCATCTCGTGCTCCGCCTCCGGCGAGCCGGGCTCGCCTTACTTAGTACGAACACGCTACCGTACTAAGTACGATCGAGCCATGGCCCGAAAGGACTACCCGCGATGGGCGAGCAGCAGCCGGACCTCCGCGACCCGGGCGCGGACCCGGGACGGCGGAGCCGCCTGAGCCGGGAGCGGGTGCTGCACGCCGCGGTGGCGGTCGCCGACGACGGCGGGCTCGCGGGCCTGACGATCCGCTCGCTCGCACAGTCGCTCGGCGTGAAGCCGATGTCGGTGTACCACCACGTCGCCAACAAGGACGAGATCCTCGACGGCATCGTCGACCTGGTCTTCAGCGAGATCACGCTTCCGACGGTCGGCGAGGACTGGCGGGTGGAGCTGCGGCGGAGGGCGCGCTCGGCCCGAGAGGTGCTGCGTCGACACCCCTGGGCCATCGGGCTGCTCGAGTCGCGCACCGCCCCGGGGCCCGCGACCCTGCGGCACCACGACGCGGTCCTGGGGACGCTGCTCGCGGCCGGCTTCTCCCGCGAGCTCACCGCGCACGCCTACGCGCTGGTCGACAGCTACACGTACGGCTTCGCGCTGCAGGAGGCCGGCCTGCCCTTCGACGGGCCGGAGACGGTCAGCGACGTCGCCGAGCCGATCATGGAGCGGTTCGCCACCGGCGACTACCCGCACATGGTGGACATGGCGACCGAGTACTACTTCCGGCCGGGGTACGACTTCGGCGACGAGTTCGACTTCGGCCTGGACCTGGTGCTCGACGGCCTGGAGCGGCATCGCTCACGCCGCGGATGAGCACGCCGGCCGTCGCCGGGCGTCAGTCGTCCGGGAGCTCGGCGAAGGCCTTCTTCGTGTCGCGGTACCAGCCCATCGACGCGACCGGGTGCTTCCAGCGGCCCTTCATGTCCTGGTGCGCCGGCTCGTGGGCCGCGTCGCCACCCTGGACGGCTTCCTTGAGGTGCCGGTCCTGAGCCTTGATGACGTCGTCGGCCGTCTCGGCGCGCAGCTCGAGGTCGCACGGTCCACCGAGCTGTCGGCAGGTCATGGTCTTCATCGCAGTCGTCCCTTCTCTTCTCCGGGAGGCGCCCGTCCGCGGGGCCACATGCTAGTGACGGTCGCCGAGCCTCAGGTGTGACGGTCGAACACGCCGGTGCGGTAGGCCAGCACGATCGCCTGGGCGCGGTCGCGCAGGTCGAGCTTCTGCAGCAGGCGGGTGACGTGGGTCTTGACCGTGGTGTCGCTGATGAACAGCCGGTCGCCGATCTCCGCGTTGGACAGCCCCTCGGTGATCAGCCGGAACACCTCGAGCTCGCGGGTGGTCAGCGAGCTCGAACGCCGCCGGCGGCTGCTCACGGTCCATCCGGGTGAACTGGTGGATCACCTGCCGCGTGACGGCCGGGGAGAGCAGCGCCTGCCCCCCGGCGATGGTCCGCACCGCGGCGACGAGCTGCTCGGGCGGGTCGTCCTTGAGGACGAAGCCGCTGGCGCCGGCGCGCAGCGCCTCGTAGACGTACTCGTCGAGGCCGAACGTGGTCAGCATCAGCACCCGGGTCGAGCCGTCCGCCGCCAGGATGCGCCGGGTCGCCTCCAGCCCGTCGAGCTCCGGCATCCGGATGTCCATGAGCACCACCGCCGGCGAGAACCGCGCCGCCTGGGCGACCGCGTCGAGACCGTTGGCGGCCTCGGCGACCACGTCGATGTCCGGCTCGTCCGCGAGCAGCATGCGGAAGCCGGCCCGAACCATCGACTGGTCGTCGACGACCAGCACGCGGATGGTCATGGGCCGAACGCCTCGACGGGCAGCCGCGCGTGCAGCACGAAGCCGACGTCGCCGTCTCCGGTCCGCGGGCCGGCCGACATCTCGCCGCCGAAGATGCTCACGCGCTCGCGGATGCCGACCAGGCCGTAGCCCGACGTGCGGCCCGTCCCGTTGCCGCGGCCGGCGGCACGACCGCGACCGTCGTCGCGCACCTCGACCACGAGGTCGGCCGGGGTGAAGCAGAGCTCGACGTCGGCCTGCCGGGCCGCGGCGTGCTTGAGGGTGTTGGTGAGCCCCTCCTGCACGATGCGGTACGCCGAGAGGTCGAGCACCGGCGGGAGGGCGTGCCGGTCGCCGCGCACGTGCAGGCGTACGTCGAGACCGGTCGACCGCACCTCGTCGAGGAGCGCGTCGAGGTCGCCCAGCCCCGGCTGCGGCCCGAGCTGGACCCGGTCCCCGTCCTGCCGCATCGCGGCGAGCAGCCAGCGCATCTCGGTGAGGGCGGCCCGGCCGACCTCCTCGACGTTCCGGAGCGCCTCGCTGTCCTCGTCGTCGCGCGGCGGTCGTCGGCGCCGTACCACGCCGACCTGCAGCACCATCACGCTCAGCGCGTGCGCCACCACGTCGTGCAGCTCACGGGCGATGCGCGCCCGCTCCTCCGCCACGGCGAGCCGGGTGGCCGACTCGCGCTCCCGCTCGGCCTGCGCCGCACGCTCCTCGGCGGCCTCGGTCTGCACCGTCCGCTCGCGCAGCGCGTAGCCGGCCAGCCAGCCGATGGCGAACATCAGCGGGGTGAACACGATGTCGCTGCTGAGGTCGGACGGCTTGTCGGCCACGATGACCGCCGCACCGCCGACCACCACGGCCAGCCCCGTCAGCGCCTGCCGGCTGTCCCGGAGGCTGCCCAGCAGCAGCGCCGACCCCAGCCCGGCGACCAGCACCGCGGGCTGGCTGGGCACCAGCGCCCCGTCGACGACGGAGAGCGCCGCGCACACGACCCAGATCGCCGCGGGCGCCGCGAACGGGAAGCGGTGCCGTCCCAGCAGCGTCAGCACCGCACCCGCGATCGCCGCCATCTGCCACCACAGCGTCGGTCCGGTCGGCGGCGGGGGAACCTGCCGCAGCGCCGTGCCGACCGCAGCGCTGACGGCCGCGACCACGACCAGCAGGTCGATGGCGCGCCTCGAGGAGAGCGACCGAGGACGTCCCACCCGGTCAAGGTAGCCCCGCGTCGGCCCGCCGGCGTCCTCACAAAGCAGGACCGACGTTCCTCCACGGGACGTAGCACGATCGCGGCCTTCGACCGACGCGTAGCGGCCCGGCGGCTCCTAGCGTCGGGGATGCGTCCACCACCGAGGCCCGACCCCGAGGGAAGGAACCCGCCATGACGACCATCGACACCGTCCCGAGGACGGTCCGGATCCCCACCTGGACACGCGGCACCGTGCTGGCGGTCTGGGCGGCCGCAGCACTGCCGATGGCGGCGCTGTCCTGGGTGGGTCGCCCCGCTGCTCGCCCGGGCGTTCACCGGCCCCACCGCGCTGCCCCGGGCCCTGATCCTCGCGCTGCTCGCCGGCCTGGTGTGGCAGTTCCTGCTCGTGCTGCTCGTGGTGCACCGCGAGCAGGGCAGCCTGCGGTGGCCGGTCGTGAAGGAGGCGCTGTGGCTGCGGTCCCCCGTGGACCCGCACACCGGCAGGACGAGCAAGCGGCTCTGGTGGGTGGTCGTGCCGATGGTGGTCCTGCTGGGCCTCGAGGAGATGCTGCCGACGCTCCCCACCCCGGTCGACCGGGACCTCGCGCTGCTGTTCGGGTCGGTCGCCGGGCAGTCGTGGATGGCGGGCAACTGGGTGTGGTTCGTCATCCTCGTCGTCCAGTTCACGTTCAACACCGCGCTCGGGGAGGAGCTGCTGTTCCGCGGGCTCCTGCTGCCGAGGATGGGGAGCTTCGGCCGGGCCGACTGGGTGGTCAACGGTGTGCTGTTCGCCGCCTACCACCTGCACGTGCCCTGGGTGATCCCGCAGACGCTCGTCGTCGACACCGTCGCCCTGGCGCTGCCGGCGCGCCGCTACCGCAGCTCGCTGCTGGGGATCGCCGCCCACAGCGCCCAGACGGTCTTCTTCACCGTCATCGCCCTGACGCTCGTCCTCCGCTGAGGTCACCGAGATGAAGCGCTTCGCGGTCGCCCGCCCCGTCACCACCCTGTGCCTCGTCGTGATCGGTGTCTCCCTGCCGCTGCTGACGGGCCTGCTGGTGGCCGGCGTCGACCTGCTCCCGGGCAAGCTCGCCGAGCTGCTGCTGCTGATCGGGACGGCGACGCTGATCACCGCCTGGTCGGGTGGGCGGCCCGCCGTACGCCGGCTCTTCGGCGGGCTGACGCGCTGGCGGATCGGAGCCGGCCGCTGGGTGGTGGTGGCGCTCGCCATGCCGGTGCTCACCGTGGGCGTCGCCGCCGTGACCGGCACGCTGCACCGGCCGGAGCACGGCTGGGCCCGGGAGGCCGTCACGTACGTCGTGCTGCTCCTGCTGATCGCGCTGACCGCGAGCCTCTGGGAGGAGACCGCGTGGTCGGGCTTCGTCCAGCGACGGCTGGTCGACCGGCACGGCCTGCTCGCCGGGTCGCTGCTGACCGCGATCCCGTTCGGCCTGCTCCACCTGCCGCTCGCGTTCGAGGCGGACGGGTGGGCCGGGACGTCGTGGTCGGAGGCCTTCGTCAACTGGGCGTTCCTGCTGGGAGCGCTGCCGTTCCTCCGCTACCTGATCGGCATGCTGCTCGTGGACACCCGCGGCAGCGTCCTCGCCGCGGCGGTGCTGCACGCCTCGTTCAACGCCTCCGGCGCGCTGTCCGTGGTGCCCGACGGCTGGCAGGGCGTGCCGGCGCTGGTGGTCCTCACCGCGATGGTCGCCCTGCACCGGCGGCTGCGCGGCAGGTCGCTCGTCGAGGGTCGCGTGTCCGACGGGCCGGTCTCGGTGGCGGTCGCCCGGTCGCGCGCGTCCAGCCGTCAGCTCACAGCGTCTGGACGAGACCCCCGTCGATGACGAAGTCCGAGCCGGTCACGTTGCCGGTCCGCGCGCTGGCGAGCACGACGACCAGGTCGGCCACCTCCTGCGGCGTGGTGAACCGGCCGGTGGCGGCGCCGGCCGCTGCCTGCGCGGCGACGCCGGTGGGGTCGCCGCCGCTGGCACGGGCGACGGTGCTGGCGACCCCGCTCTCGCCGAGCCAGAGGTCGGTCGCGACCGGCCCGGGACTCACGGTGTTGACGCGGACGCCGAGCGGGCCGACCTCCTTCGAGAGCGCCTTGGAGAAGTTGGCGAGCGCCCCCTTGGCCGCGCTGTAGTCGAGGACCAGCGGGTCGGGCAGGAACGCGTTGACCGAGCAGGTGGTGACGATCGCGCTGCCTTCACGATCCAGCAGGTGCGGGAGCGCCGCGCGACAGCTGCGGACCGCCGCGAGGAAGTTGATGGTCATCGACCAGGTCCACTCCTCGTCGTCGATGGTCAGGAACCCCTCCGGTCGAGGTCGCACGGCGCCGACGTTGTTGACCAGCACGTCCAGGCCGCCGTACGTCGTCACCGCCTCCTCGACCAGCCGGGCCGGGCCGTCGGGCGTCGTCAGGTCGACCTGGACCGGTCGCACCGGGTGGCCGGCGGCGACCAGCGCGGCGATGTCGTCGGTGAGCTCGCGGGCGCCCGCGACGACGCTGGCGCCCTCGCTGACGAGCGTGCGCGTCACCGCGAGCCCGATGCCCTTGCTGGCACCGGTGACCACCGCGACCTTGCCGGCCAGTCCGAGGTCCATGGCTACTTCACGTGGCGGGAGACGAAGTCGAGGCACACCTGCGCGACGTCCTGCCAGCCGTCGTCGATGGTCAGCGAGTGCCCCCGGTCCGGGATCAGGGCGTACTCGGTGTCGCTGTGCTTGTTCTTGCGCTGCCGCTTGTAGATGGACTTCGACGTGGTGTCCGGTGCCTGGTGGTCGAGCTCACCGGAGACGATCAGCATCGGGCCCCGGTCGGCGGTCTTGTGGTCCGCCTTCGCCTCGCTGCCGGGGTTCAGGTTGGCGAACGCGGCCTGGAAGACCGGGACCCCGGAGCCGGCGACGTGGTAGCGCTCGTAGATCCGCTGGGCCTGCTCGTCGTCGACGGCGTTGGCGAACCCGTAGCGGAACTGGTCGTAGGTCAGCGTCACGGCCTTGTGCCGGTTGCTCGTGTGCGACAGCACCGGGAACGCGGCCTTGAGCGCCGACGCCGGCACCGGCAGCACGCCACGGCCGCCGACGGCGTCGATCGCGACGGTGGCCGCGGAGAGGCCGCGCCCGGCGAGCATCATCGCGAGCAGGCCGCCGAACGAGTGGCCGATGACCGCCGGCTTCCGGTCCAGCCGCTCGATGATCGACTGCTGGTAGGCGGCGACGTCGCCGACGCTCTTGTCCGCGAACACGTCCGGGTCCTCGTGCGCGGCGGCCACGCTCTCGGGGTCGTCGGGCCACCCCGGGGTGACGGCCGTGTAGCCGGCCGCCTCGAAGAACGTCGCCCACCGGTCCCAGCTGCTGTCCAGCAGCCAGAGTCCGTGGACGAACACGACCGGCTGCTTGCCGGACCGGTTCGCGCGCTCCACCTGGGAGAGCTCGGACGGGGTGGGCGTGGTGAGGTTCGACATGACGGCTCCTGACGCGTGGGTGGTGGTGCGGGGATGCGGTGGTCGGTCAGCCCGTGGCGCGGGCGGCCTGCTCGATCAGCCTGGTGACGGCCCCCGGGCGGGAGACCAGGCTGAGGTGGCCGGCCTTGACCCGGGTGATCGTCGAGCCGGCGTTCTGCGCCATCGCCAGCTGGGCGGCGGGGGTGATGATCTGGTCCTGGGTGCCGAGCAGGTACCACGACGGGATCGTGTCGAACGCCGGCGGGCCGGACGGCTGGTTCCCGGCACTGAAGGCGATCGGCCGCTGCGCGGCGTAGAGCTGCTCGGCCTCGCGTCGCGGCACCCCGCTGGCGAACGAGCTCAGGAACGTGTCGTGCTTGAGGTAGAGGTCGACGTCACCGGTCGGTGCGCCGGGGTACGGGACGAAGTCGAAGATCGTCGTCGGGTCGACCGCCAGCGCGGAGTCGGCACCCGCGAGCGGGAACACCGTCTGCCCGTCGTCGGGCGCGAAGGCGTCGACGTAGACGAGCGCTCGCACGCCGGGGGCCTCGGTGGCGGCGTTGGTGATCACCGCGCCGCCGTACGAGTGGCCGACCAGCACCACCGGTCCGTCGAGTGTGGCCAGGAAGTCCGCGACGCTCGCCGAGTCCCCCGGGAGGCTGCGCAGCGGGTTCGGCGGCACCCGGACGACGTACCCGTCGGCCTGCAGCCGCTTGGTCACCTTGTGCCAGCTGGACCCGTCGGCCCAGGCCCCGTGGACGAGGACGACGGTGGGCTTGGCCCCGTGCCGGGTGCCCGCCCGCTCCCCCGCGACCGCCGCGGGGCTCAGCCCCAGGACGACCAGCGCGGCGGCCAGCAGGGCGACCGCCAGGGTGCCGACGGTCGGACGACGCCTCGACCGCAGCAGTGACGAGAGGCTGGTGGCTGGGACGGTCATGAGCCGGTCTCCCCGAGACAGTGGAGTGGACGCCAGCCGCCGGGGTCTCGAGCGAAGGGCTGGAGCTCGAAGGTAGGCCTCCTCGACCGCGGCGATCAACGGCCCGTTTCGGGTGAGCGACGCCGGTATGTCGCGTGGCACCGAGGCGTTGCGGCGCGCGAGCCCGCTGCCGTGTCCGGACCGGACCAAGCAGGTGGCAATACGCCGGTTTGGGGGCTGGTGAACTCGGGGCCCCTGTGCTGGCATGGGTGGACGTCGCACATCGAACCCCTCTGATCGGCGCAGGCCGCCGGAACGAACCCCCAAGCCGTCCCGGTGGCTCTGCGTGGCTCACGCGATCGGGCCGCGGACTGCCCCCGTGTCCGGCCTACCGCAGAGCCGACCCCGCCTCGGGTGCACCCGGGGCGGGGTTCCCCGGGTCTCGGTGATCCGTGTCGGGACGCTAGCTCAGGGCATCCGGCGGTCCCGCGCCGTGCGGACTGCTCGAGCTGTCCAGACCATGTGTGTGAGCGGGCACCTGACGGGCAATCCTCTCGGTGAAGCTCCCGCCGGCTGGAGAGGCCTCGTCGGCGGGAGCAGCTATGTCCGGACCTGGCAGGACGCACGGCCACAACCGCACCCGCAGCCAGCCGCTCCCGGGTCGGTCCGCCCGCCGGTGCCAGGTCACGAGCGCCGTCACGGTCACCAGCAGCAGCACCGCGCTCGGCACCATGTCCGCGGTGAAGCCGACGTGCTCGCCGCCGACCAGCGCCGCCAGCACACCGAGCCAGAGTGCGGTGAAGAGCGTCAGCACCTCGACCAGCACGACGCCGCCGAGCACCGCGGCCATCGGGTGGGAGCGGATCATCAGCACGCCCACGGCGATCACGACCGGCAGCGCCACCGTCAGGTCCAGCACGTACACCGCGTACGGCGTGCCTCCCGGGCCGAGGTGCCCCGGAGGGCGACCGCCCCAGGTGGACGGTGCGACGTCGCTGAGCCACAGGCCGACGAAGAGGGTCCCCACGACGACGAGGAACCAGCCGAGGGCGCGCGTCCGCAGACCACGGACGGCGGGCTGGACGGCGCGCACGTCGATGCGGCCCACGCCGTCGAGCAGTGCGGCCACGCTCAGCGTGACCACCACGGCGTAGACCAGGAACGCCCGGTTCTGCTGCCAGCCGACGAGGTAGAGCCCGTAGGAGTACGCCAGGTAGAACAGCAGCCCGAGCCAGGCCACGTGAGCCGACAGGGACCCGCGCCGGGCCCGCACGCTCGTCCACACCACGACGGAGGCGGTGGTGGGCCAGCGCTCCCGCCACCCCTGTCCGCGCTCACCCGTCGGGTCAGGTCTCGGGCGCGCCGGCGTCATCGGTCTCGACGTCCTGCGCCGTGACGCCGCTCGTGGACGGCGGTACGACTGCGACGGGGCACGTGGCGTGGTGGAGCACCCGACGCGCGGTCGACCCGAGCGTGAGCCCGCCGGGGTGCTGGGGGCCGGTGTGCCGCCCGAGCACGAGCAGCTGCGCGCCGGCGGCGTAGCCGAGCAGCGCGACCGCCGGGGAGAGGGCGTGCGACTCCGCACGGACCGCGACGGCAGGGTGCCGGCGCCGCCAGTCGAGCAGCAGGTCGTCGAGCTGCTCCTCGGCGGCCTCCGCGGCGGCGACGACGTCGGAGCCCGTGCGCAGGTTCGGCGGCCCGTCCGCCCAGGAGCTGACCACCGTCAGCGGAGCGTTCAGCTCGGCGGCCCGGCTGAACGCGGCGTCGAGCACCTGGGGGTCACGGCGAGCCTCGACCCCGGCGACCACCGGGTCGTCGAGGTGCTCGCGCACCGACCATCCCTCCGGCACGACCACCACGGGACACAGCGACCGACCCACCACCTCGATGGACGTGCTGCCGAGCACCGTCCGCGTCACGGGGTGGCCGCTCCGCCGGCCCACCACGAGCAGGTCCCGCTCGTCGGTCGTGCGCACCAGCGCGTGGCTCGGCTCGCCGGTGGCCGGGTGCGTCAGGACCGTGCCGACGGTGCCGACGAGCTCTCGTCGTACTTCGTCGAGCGCACCGCCCGCCCCTTCGGCGTCCGGGCTCCCGGAGCCGGCGCCGACCAGCACGAGCGGGCACTGCCGGCGCGACGCCTCCTGCGCGGCCCACTGCACGGCCGACCAGTTCGCGGCGCTGCCGTCGACACCGACGACCACCCGCGACGGCGCCGAGCCGGCTGCCGGGACCACGTCGGCGTCCCGCGCGTCAGACGACCGGTCGGCCATGGGCCCGGGCCGCCATGTCCTCACCGAGCCGGCGGCCCCACGCCGCGGCGCGCTCGGTCTCGCCGGGCAGCAGCGGCCCGGAGACGTCCGAGACGTAGAAGCTCTCCGTGCCGACTGACGTGTAGCCGTCGCCCCTCAGCAGCTTGACCGCCTTGCGTGCGGCGGAGCCCGGCAGCCGGCGGACGCGGTCGACGCGGGTGTCGAAGGCGGCCACGCACTCCGAGTGCGGTCCCTTGCGCAGGTGACCGATCCACTCGCGCAGGCCGGTGTCCGCCTCGCCCTGGGTGGCTCCCTTGTCGATGGCGTCCGCCCGGGTCGACGGGCGGCTCAGCGAGAACGCGTGGGTCGGTCCACCGACGACGACCAGGTCGACGAGGTCGGTGATCGGGTGCCGGCGCCGTCGAGACCTCGTGCAGCGAGACGTCCATCGTCTCGCCGACGCCCTCCGCCACGGCCCGTGCGACCGCCTCGGTGTTGCCGAACATGGACTCGTAGACCACCAGTGCCTTCATGGTCGTGACCTCACTTCTCGTGGTCGGATCGGATCGGGACCACCACGACGGGGCAGGTCGCGGTGCGCAGCAGGGTGCGGGTGTTGGACCCGACGACCAGGCTCGGCGGCACGAGGTGACCGTGCCGGCCGAGCACCAGCAGGTCCGCGTCCTTCGACGCCTTGTGCACGGCCACGGTGACGCGCTCGAAGTCGAGCTCGAGCTCCCAGCCGACGTCCGGGTGCCGGCCGGCGACCTCGGCGACCTGCTTCGTGAGCGCGTCCCGGGCCGACTGCTCCCACTCGCCCTGGACGGTCCGGCCCACGATCGCCGCGTCATAGGGGCTGACCGGGCGCCAGGCGTGCACCAGCCGCAGCGTGGCGTGGCGCGACGCGGCCTCGAGGAACGCCTCCGTCAGCACGTCGACGTCCGCCGGGGACCCGTCCAGGCCGACGACGATCCGACCGGTGGCCGGGTGGTCGGCGGCCCAGGTCCGCGGGACGCAGTGCACCGCTACCGGCGAGTGCGCGGCCGCCGACAGCGACGTGGACCCGGTGAACAGGTGCTGCGCGCCGGACCGGGTGCCGAGCACGACGTACCGCGCGTCGTCGGTGTGTGCGAGCAGGGCAGGGGTCCGCGGTCCCTCCGCCAGCGCAGTGGTGGTGCGGGAGAGGTCGAAGCCGACCTCCCCGGCCTCCTCCTCGGCCTCGGCGAGCAGCCCCTCACCGATCGTGCGCACGGTGGTCTCCGGCAGGTAGGGCATCATCGGCGCGTACATGTCGGTCTGGTGCGGGACGTGCACCAGCCGCACGGACAGGTCCTCCCGCTCGGCCAGCGCGAGCCCGTAGCGCAACGCCCGCCGGCCGTCCTCGCTCCCGTCGATGCCGATGACGACGACGTCCCTGGTCGTGCTCATGCTGTCTCTCCGTCCTGGTCGGCGGCGACCGGTCGTACGACGGTCACCGGGCAGCGCGCGTGCTCGACGACGGCGCGGCAGACCGAGCCGAACGAACGGGTCAGCCGGCCTCGGTCCCGGCTGCCGAGCACGACGTGGGCGGCGCTCTCCGATGCACGCACCAGCGCGGCGATCGGGTGGTCGTCGACCAGCATCGGCGTCACGGCGACGTCCGGGTACTTCTCGGCGAAGCCCGCCATCGTCTCGGCGAACCCGCGCTCGTGGGCCTCCTTGACCTCGAGCCGCTGGGTGTAGCTGGCCGCGTCGATGTAGGTGGTGTCGTGGGTCGTCCAGGCGTGCACCGCGTCGAGCGCGCGGTCCCCCATGGAGGCGATCTCGAAGGCGACCTCGAGCGCGGCCTGGGCGGAGCCGTCGAGGTCGACCCCCACGACCACCGGGGCCAGGTCGCGTGTCGCCCGCACCCTCGCTGGGGCGTACGACGGTCACCGGGCAGGACGCGTGCGTCACGACGGCCTGGCTGACCGACCCCAGCAGCCGCGACGCCAGCGGCCCGCGCCCGCGGGTCCCGATGACGACCATGGCGGCGCCCCGGAGCTCCACGAGCGCGTGCCGGGCGTCGGCGAAGGGTGCCTCGACGGTGACCGTCAGCTCGGGTGCTCGTTCGGCCACCAGCTGGCGTGCCCGGTCGGTGATCGGTCGCGAGGCCTTGGCCTGCATCTCGCGCGCGTCGACCTTGAACGGGATGAGGTTGTCGCCGAGGTCTCCGGCGGCGTGCAGCAGGCACAGCGGTGCGTGGTGGGCCACCGCGTAGTCGGCGGCCCACTCGACCGCCGCGTCGCTGTGCGGCGAGCCGTCGACCCCGACGACGACCGAGCCCGGCTGGACGGTCGTGGTCATCGCAGCCACCGGTTGTGCTCGACGATGCTCATCGACTCCCAGGCCTTGCCGAGGCCGAACGTGCGGCCGGCGCCGAGGGCGGCGATCAGGACCAGGACCATCGCGTAGACGAGGTGGTCGTCCATGAAGAGGTTGTTCGCGGGGGGCAGCACGGCGGTCCACATCAGCACGAGGAGGACCGCGCCCGAGGCCGCGGCGAGCCGCATGGCGACGCCGGCGAGGAGCGCGACCCCGATGCCGAGGAGTCCGATCATGAAGAGCCAGTCGGCCCAGGTCTGGCCGGCGATGTCGTGGTACATCCCCTTGAGGGGACCGGCGGCCGCGAACGCCAGGAACCCCTGGGTCGGGCTGCCGCCGTGGATCCACGCCTCGGCGTGGGTCGTCTCGTGCCCGAACCCGAACGCCTTGTCCAGGAAGGCCCACAGGAAGACCCAGCCGAGGCTCAGCCGCAGCGCGGCGGCGGTGTACCGCACGACGCGGTCGGACGTGGCCTCGGGCTCAGGAGCGACCGGGGGAACAGGACCGGTGTCGGGAAGCCGGCTGCCACGGTGGGGTGACTGGGTGCTCATGGTGTCCTCCTCGGACGTGTGGCTGTTCGGTGACAGCTCCACACTGCTCCGAGGAGGAGGCGCCGGTCAGGGGCGCTGGTCCGGCCTGTTCGGGACCTTCGGCAGGTCCTGGTCGGGTCCCGGTCGGGTCCTGGCCGGGTCCTGGTCAGGACTTGAGGTGCTTGGCCGCGAACACGGCGGCCTGGGTGCGGCGCTCGAAGCCGAGCTTGGCCAGCATCGCCGAGACGTAGTTCTTGACCGTCTTCTCGGCGAGGTACATCTCCCCGGCGATCTGGCGGTTGGTCATGCCCTCGCCGATGAGCTCGAGGATGCGCCGCTCCTGCGGCGTCAGCGGGGCCAGCGCCGGGTCCTCCTCCGGGCCGCGCCGCAGCCGGTCCAGCACCTGCTGGGTCACGGCCGGGTCGAGGGTGGACTGGCCGCCGGCGACGCGGCGCACCGTCTCGAGGAGGTCGTTGCCCCGCACCTGCTTGAGCACGTAGCCCGCGGCGCCGGCCATGATCGCGGAGAACAGCGCCTCGTCGTCGTCGTACGACGTGAGGATCAGCGCGGCGATCTCGGGGTTCTGGCTGCGGATGTCCCGGCAGACGTCGATCCCGGACCCGTCGGGGAGCCGCCCGTCGAGGACCGCGACGTCCGGACGCAGGGCGGGGATCCGACGGGTGGCCTCCTGGGCCAGCCCCGACTCCCCCACGACCTCGATGTCTCCCTCGCTCTCCAGGAGCTCCCGCAGGCCACGCCGGACGATCTCGTGGTCGTCGAGGAGGAACACCCGGATCTTCTCGGACTGCGGGCTCGTCGGCATGATCCTCACGGTACTGGCGCGGAGGCCACCTCGGGAGGGCGGCGAAGGTCTCATCGAGATGGGGACTTTGGTCCCTTTCTCACCGCGCAGGGACGCGCCAGACCACCGCCGTGCCGCCGCCGGGGGCGGACTCGACCAGGAACGTCCCACCCAGCTGCTCCGCGCGCTCGCGCATGTTCAGCAACCCGCTCTGGACGGCCCCGTCGGGCACGCCGCGACCGTCGTCGCGGACGGTCAGCACGATGTCGTCACCGGTCTCCAGCAGGATCTCGACCCCGTGGGCCTCCGCGTGACGGGCCACGTTCGACAGCGCCTCCCGGAGCACGCCGCCGAGGTGGGCGGCCACCGACGGCACCACGACCGAGTTCACCGGACCGACGAAGCGGACCGACGGCCGGAACTTCAGCGTGCGCTCCGCTCCCTCCGCGACGTCCAGCACCATCCGCCGGACGTCGGCGGTGTCGTCGGCCGACGAGAGCGCGAAGATCGAGCGCCGGATGTCCTTGATGGTGTCGTCGAGGTCGTCGACGGCGCCGCTGACCCGGTCGGCCAGGTCGGCGCGGTCCCCCAGCATCCGTGCGGTGTTCTCCAGTCCCAGCCCGATCGCGAACAGCCGCTGGATGACGAGGTCGTGCAGGTCGCGTCCGATGCGGTCACGGTCCTCGAACACCACCAGCCGCTCCTGGTCGTCGCGGGCGCGGGTCACCTGCAGGGCGAGCGCCGCCTGCTCGGCGAACTGCTGCGGGAGGCGGACGTCGACGTCGAGGAAGCGCAGCTCGTTGTCCTTCGACCACGCGAGGGTGAGCGCCCCCTCGACGCGGTCGGGAGTCCGGAGCGGGACCAGGATCACCGGGCCGAGCGTCGGCCAGTCCGTGAGACCCCTGAGCTCGTCGGCCGTCCGTGGGTCCTGCTCGACGTCGGGGACGACGAGCGGCTCCCCGGTCGTCACCACCCGGCCGGCGAGCGAGTCGTCGACGCGGAGCGTCAGCGGCACCGGGTCGTGCGGGACGCCCGAGACGACGCTCAGCTCCAGCTCGACGTCCGACCGCAGCAGCAGCACGCAGGCGATGTCGGCGTTCGCGATCTCCCGGGCCCGGTCGGCGACGACCTGGAGCGCCGTCCGCGGCTCGTAGGAGCCCGACAGCAGCCGCGTGATGTCCGCCGTGGCCGCGAGCCACCGCTCGCGTCGAGCCGCCTCCTCGTAGAGCTGCGCGTTCTCGATGACGACACCGGCGGCCGCGGCGAGCGCGACGACCACTTCCTCATCCCGCTCGGTGAAGTCCCCGCCGCCGGTCTTCTCGGTGAGGTAGAGGTTGCCGAAGACCCGGTCGCGCAGCCGGACGGGGACGCCGAGGAACGAGTGCATCGGCGGGTGCCCGGCGGGCAGGCCGTACGACGCCGGGTGGGTGGTGATGTCGTGCAGCCGCAGCGGCTCGGGCTGGTCGATGATCTGCCCGAGCAGCCCGCGCCCCCGCGGCAGGTCGCCGATCGCGTCGCGCTCCTGCTGGGTCAGGCCGTGGGTCACGAACGCCTGCAGCCGACGGTCGGAGCCGTTCCCGCCGCCCAGCACCCCGACCGCGGCGTACCGGGCGCCCGCCAGGTCGCAGGCGACCTTCACGATGCGGGCCAGCACGCCGTGGAGGGTGAGGTCGGCGGCCAGCACCACCACGGCGTCGAGCAGCAGCCGGAGCCGGTCCTGGTCGGCGACCACGTCCTCCACGCGCTGCAGCATCTCGCGCAGCAGGTCCTCGAGGCCCGCGCCGACGAGCGGGGCCGCCAGGGCCGCCACGGGGCCTGCCGCGGGAGCGTCGGACGCGTCGCCCGTCCGCGCTCCGTCGTGGTCCACGCCGACGATGCTAGTCATCCGGCAGGGTCGCGGGACGGGACTTTCGGCCCCCGACCTCCGGACCAGCGCCGCTGGTCACGCACGTGGGACTCGCCGAGCGTGGAGGCAGCCGACGGCGGAAGGACAGGACCATGGACCACGCACCCATCGTGGTGGGCATCGAGGACACGACCAGGGCCGCGGACGCGATGCGCTGGGCGGCCTGGGAGAGCCAGCGGACGGAGGCGCCGCTGGTGGTCGTGCACTGCTACCGACCCGAGCCCGAGGGCGAGGCCTCGACGGAGCTGCGGGCCACCCGGGAGACGGTCGCCCGGACGTGGGCGACCCACTGGGTGCGCGACGCGCTGTCCGAGTGCGCCGCGATCCCGTGGCGGACCCAGCTGATGGTGACGCCCGACCCGCCCGCCGAGGCGCTGGTGCGGATGTCCACCGACGCCGGGCTGCTGGTGCTCGGCAGGCACGCCGAGGGCGACGGGCCCGAGGAGGAGCCGTCGGTCCCGAGCTACTGCGAGCGGTGGGCCGCGTGCCCGGTCGTGCTGGTGCCGCCCGCCGACCACGAGGCGCACCGGCCGGTGCCGGCGTGACCCTCGACCCCTCGACCTCGGGGGACGCCAGCACCGTGCTGCTCGCCGACGGGACGTCGGTGCTGCTCCGGTCGGTGCGGCCCACCGACCGGGACGACCTGCTGGCGCTGCACGACCGGGCGAGCGACCAGAGCCTCTACCGGCGGTTCTTCTCGATCAGCCGCGCCTCGGCCCAGACCTACATCGACCGGATCTGCGAGCCCGGCACCGCCTCCACGTCGGTGGTCGCGCTGCGGCACGGCTCGGCGATCGGCGTCGCCAGCGCCGTACCGGGTCCGGCGGGCAGCAGCGAGGTGGCCCTCCTGGTGGAGGAGTCGCTTCACGGGGTCGGCATCGGCTCGGTGCTGCTCGAGGAGCTCTCGCGCCGGGCCTGGCGGGCCGGCGTCCACACCTTCACCGCCGACGTCCTCACCGAGAACGTCGCGATGCTGCGGGTCTTCCACGACCTCGGGTTCGACCTCGTGCAGCAGCGCGACCACGAGGTGCTGTCGCTCGAGCCTGGACCTGACGCCGGGGGTCTCCTCGGTCCTGGCGGCCGACGGCCGGCACCGCCACGCCCACGGGGAGTCCGTGCGACGGCTCTTCGAGCCGGCGTCGGTCGCCGTCGTGGGAGTGAGCCGGTCGCGCGGCGGGGTCGGGCGGGAGGTGCTCGAGAACCTGCGGGCCGGTGGCTTCGGCGGCGCCCTCCACGCGGTCGGGCACCCCGAGCTGTCCGTGCCCGGGGCCGACTGCGTCACCGACGTGTCGGACCTCCCGCAGGGCGTCGACCTGGCCGTGGTCGCGGTGCCGCCGGCGCGGCTGGAGGCGACCGTCGAGGGGCTCGCCCTCCGCGGCGCCCACTCCTGCGTGGTGCTCACCGCCGGGCTGGCCGAGACGGGCCCGGAGGGGGCACGCCGCGAGCAACGGCTGGCCGCCCTCGCCCGCGCCCACGACATGCGCCTGGTCGGACCCAACTGCTTCGGGGTGCTGAGCAACCTGCGCAGCACCAGGCTGGACGCCACGTTCGGGACGGTGCGCCCCCGCCCCGGACCGCTCGCCGTCGGCTCCCAGTCGGGGGGTGTCGGGGTCGCCCTGCTGGACGCCGCCGCCTCCCGCGGGCTGGGCCTCGCCAGCTTCGTGTCGCTGGGCAACAAGGCCGACGTCTCGGGCAACGACCTGGTCGCCGCCTGGCACGGCGATCCCGACGTGCGCGCCGGGGCGCTCTACCTGGAGTCGTTCCACGACCCGCGCACCTTCGCCCGCCTCGCGGCCGAGCTCAGCCTGGCCAAGCCGCTGCTCGTCGTCTTCGGGGGCAGCTCAGCCGCCGGCGTCCGCGCCGGCGCCTCCCACACGGCCGCCCACGCCACGTCCGCCCGCGCCCTGCAGGCGCTCTACCGCGCCGCCGGGGTGGTGCCCGTCGACGACGTCGTCGACCTCGTCGACACTGCTGCGCTGCTCACCGAGCAGCCGCTGCCCGCGGGGGGACGGCTCGGTGTGGTCAGCAACGCCGGCGGCCTCGGCATCCTGGCTGCGGACGCCGCCCAGCGGCGCGCCGTCGACGTCCCCCGGTTGTCGGAGGCGACGCGGGCCCGGCTCGCCGCCGCCGCGCCCCACGCCGCCGGGACCAGCAACCCGGTCGACCTGGGAGCGGCCGCCGGCGCCTCGGTCTTCGCCGACGCGGCGGCCCGCCTGGCCGAGAGCGGCGAGGTCGACAGCGTGCTCGTCGTCATCGCCGCCACCCGCGTCACCGACGTCGACGCCGTCGTGGAGGCGGTCGAGTCCGCGCTGGCGGGATCGGACCTGCCCTGCCTCTCGGTGCTCGTCGGCGCCGAGCAGCCCGCAGCCCGCCGCACCACCCGGTTCCGGTCCGCCGACGCCGCGGTCCGGTCCCTCGCCCACGCCCACGGCTACGCCGCGTGGCGTCGCTCGGCGCCGGACCACGTGCGGCTCCGGGCCGAGGCGGCGCGCTCCGACGAGACGGCGGGACCACGGCCGGCCGACGAGGCGGGCTGGCTGACGGTCGGCGCCGCCGAGGACCTGCTGGCCCCGGTCGTCGCGCTCGCGCCGTACGCCCTGGTCACCAGCGACCGGGAGACCCGGGAGGCGGTACGGCGGCTGCCGCCACCGCTCGTCGTGAAGACGGCGGACCCGACCGTCGTGCACAAGACGGAGGGCGGCCTCGTGGTGCCCGGCCTGCTCACCCAGCGGGAGGTGCTGGACGCGGTCCGGGGCCTGCGCCGGACCACGGGCGACCCGCGGCTGCCGGTCATCGTGCAGCAGCAGGTGACGGGGCCGGAGCTGGCCTTCGGGGTGACGCGCGACCCGGTCTTCGGCCCGCTGCTGATGCTGTCCAGCGGCGGCACCCGGCTCGACCTCTGGGACGACCAGGTGTTCCTCATGCCGCCGCTCGACCCCGACGACGTGCGGACCGCGCTCCGCACGCTGCGCACCTGGCCGCTGCTGACCGGCTTCCGCGGCGGCCCGACCCTGGACACCGAGGCGGTCGTCGCGCTGGTGGTGTCCCTGGGCGCGCTGGCGCTCGACCGGGCCGACGTCGCGGAGCTCGACCTCAACCCGGTGGTGGTGACGGGGTCGGGACCCGTCTGCGTGGACGCCAAGATCCGCCTCGCGACCTGACCGTCTCGGGACCTTCGGCTCCCCCGGGAGTTACCGTCGCCTCTGCGGCCCTCCCCGCCACCTCGGCACGCTGGCACCAGCCCTGACACCGATCCGAGGGAGCGACCCGTGAGCACTCGAGTCAGCCCTGACGTCCAGCCCCACGCGAGCGACAAGCAGCGCTCCGTCGTCGTCGGCGTCGACCCGCGCGGCCGCAGCGCCAGCGCCGTGGTCTGGGCGGTGGAGGAGGCCGAGCGGGAGGCGACGGCGCTGACCCTGGTGGCGGCGACCCGGACGGGCTCGGGCGAGGACGCGGCCGGCGAGCACGACCTCGCGGCGCTGGCCCGGCGGCTCACCATGAGCAGCCTGCGGCAGACCTCCGTGCAGGGCGACCCCGTGGACGCCCTGCTGGCCGCCGTCGACGACGCCGACCTGCTCGTGGTCGGCGCGCGCACCATGCGGCCGGGGCAGCGCATGCTGCTCGGCAGCACCTCGCGCACCGTGGCGGCCTGGTCGCCGGTGCCGGTGGTCGTGGTGCCCGAGCCGTGGATGCAGCCCAGCATGGCCACCTCGCCGATCGTGGCGGGCGTCCGGCCGGCCGAGAACGCGCCCCGTGACTCCGTCGGTCCGCTGGACGAGGAGGTGCTGTCCTTCTCCTTCGCCCGGGCGGCTGCCCTCCACGTGCCGCTCATCGTCGTGAGCGCCTTCGAGCCCGCCTCGCTGGCCGCGTGGTCCCCCTCCGACCTGCTCGAGATCAGGACGCGTCACGACGCCGAGCTGGCCGAGCGGCTGGCCCCGTGGCGCGAGCGGCACCCCGACCTCGAGGTGATCGCCACCAACGTCGCCGAGCCGCCCGACCACGCGGTGCTGGAGGCGGCCCGGGTGGCCCAGCTCGCCGTCGTGGGCCGGCACCACTCGACGACGCTCAGCGGTGTCCTCGGTGCGACCGCGCGGCGGGTCCTGAGGCACGCGACCCGGCCGGTCGCGGTGGTGCCGTCGGGCGACCGCGACGCCCTGGCCGCGGAGGTCCGGATGCGGCACGGGGACGAGATCTTCTGGGCCCCGACCTTCTGAGCCCGAGGCGATGACCGACCGAGGAGGAGCCATGAGCCCCACCGAACCGTGGTTCGCGGGCCACCTGCGCGAGCTCAGCCGCGACGAGTGCCTGGAGCTGCTCGCCACCAAGACCGTCGGCCGGGTGGCGTACTGCACGCCCGACGGCCCGGAGGTGCTGCCCCTCAACTACGTCGTCGAGGGCGACACGCTGCTGTTCCGGACGTCGCCGCACAGCGCCCTGGGGCGCCACCTGCGGCTCGACGTCGCGGCCTTCCAGGTCGACGAGGTCGACGACTACACCGAGTCCGGCTGGAGCGTGCTCGTGCGCGGGACCGTGGAGCCGCTGTCGACCGACGACCTGCCGCCCGCCGGCCAACGGCCGCGTCCGTGGGTCGAGGGGTCGCGGCCGCTGCACCTGCGGCTGACGCCACGCAGCATCACCGGCCGGCGGCTGCTCCCGGGGTGAGCCACCGCGCCTGGGTCGTCACCGGCGAGACGTCGCCGCGGAGCCGGCTGGCCCTCGTCGACCGCCAGCCGGCGCCGCTGGCACCGGACGAGGTGCGGCTGCAGGTGGACGTCTGCGGGGTGTGCCGGACCGACCTCCACCTGGCGGCCGGCGAGCTGCCGGCGAAGCGGCCGCTCGTCGCACCGGGCCACGAGGTCGTCGGCCGGGTCGTGGAGGTCGGTGACGCGGTCGACGACGTCGCGCTCGGCGATCGGCTGGGCGTCGCCTGGCTGCGCAGCACCTGCGGTCGGTGCCGGTGGTGCCGCGCCGGCGCCGAGAACCTGTGCCCCCGGTCGACGTACACCGGCTGGGACGCGGACGGCGGGTACGCCGAGACCGTCATCGTCCCGGCGGGCTACGCCTACCGGATCCCGGCCGGCTTCACCGACCTCGAGGCCGCTCCGCTGCTGTGCGCCGGCATCATCGGCTACCGGTCGCTGCGGATGGCGAGCCTGCCGCCGGGCGGCCGGCTCGGGATCTACGGCTTCGGGGCCAGCGCCCACATCACCGCCCAGATCGCCGTGGCACAGGGCGCCGAGCTGCACGTGATGACCCGCGGCGCCGGAGCCCGCGACCTCGCCCTCGAGCTCGGTGCGGCGTCGGTCGGCGATGCCTACGACAGCCCGCCGGTCGACCTCGACGCGGCGATCCTGTTCGCCCCGGTGGGCACCCTGGTGCCGACGGCGCTCGCGGCGCTGGCCGCCGGCGGGACGCTCGCGGTGGCCGGCATCCACCTCAGCGACGTGCCGGTGCTCGACTACCAGCGGCACCTGTTCCGCGAGCGCAGCATCACCAGCGTCACCGCCAACACGCGCGCCGACGGCGACGAGCTGCTGACGCTGGCCGAGCGGCTGCAGGTCCGGCCGCGGGTGACGCCGTACCCGTTCGAGGAGGCGTCCCGGGCGCTGTCCGACCTCGAGGACGGCCGGGTCGACGGCGCAGCGGCGCTCGTGGTCGGCGCGTCAGCCGGCCCGGCGTAGACCGCGTCCGGTCACTCGGCGAGCGAGGGTGGTTGCCGCCTGCGACGGCGGCTGCCGGCCAGGAAGCGGCTCGGGTCGCTGGCCGCGCGTGCCCCGGACTCCAGCCACGCCTGGACTGCGGGACCGGCCCGCCGCTCCAGCTCGTCGAGGTAGAGGGCGCGCACGGTGACCACGCGCAGCCGGGACTCGACCGACGCGGCCCGTTGCAGCGCGACGAAGGAGCTCCGCCAGGCGCAGCAGAGGTCCTCGTCGGTCATCAGGTCGGGCACGTCGAGCGGCGGCCCGTCGAGCGCAGGTCCCGTCGAGCGCAGGTCCCTCGAGCGCAGGTCCGTCGAGCGCAGGCAGCAGCGCGCGGTGGGCGCTCGCGGGGTCCGTCGGAGCCGCCGTGCGTCGAGGTCGACGCGACCAGCCGAGCGCCCTCGCGACGAACCGGTACGCCGGCGCGAGCGCGGGACACGTCGCCGCGAGGACCAGCACCACCACCGCCCCGGTCCCACCGGCCAGCCGGACGGACCCCATCAGCAGCCAGATGAGCAGGCCGCCGACGAGAGCCACCCGGACCAGCGGTCGGGTCCAGGCACCGTCGGGTGGCAGGAACGGCAGCACCGTCAGGGCCGCGAACAGGCCCGTGATGAGGAACATCACCAACATCACCGGCAGCGCGTAGCTGCGGAAGGCGGCGACCAGCGAGACGGCGCCGGCCAGCGCGGCGCACCCGGTCCAGAGGCGGTCGTAGGTGGTCATGCACGCAGGCTCCGGCGCTGGCCGGACGCACCCCGGTGCAGCGCGTCGGACCCGGACCGCACCACGACGACCGGGCACCGGGCCCGCTCCACGACGGCACGGCTCACGGAGCCGAGCGTCGCCACCGGCCCGTGGTGCGCGCGGGCGCCGACGACGACCGCGCTGGCGGTCTCCGACAGCACGGCCAGGGTGTCCGCGGGCGCGCTGAGCGGCAGGTGCCGGTGCACCTCCACGTCGGGGTACTGCTCCTCGTGCCCGGCGATCGCGATCTCGAGGGCGCGCTGGTGCTCGTCCACGTGCGCGGCGTCCCGGCCGACGTTGTGCACCACGTGCAGGGAGCTGCCCTCGGTGGAGGCCAGGTCGAAGGCGAAGTCCAGGGCGTCGGCCGACATCGCGGTCCCGTCGGTCCCCACCACCACGGGGCCGGGCGCGAGCTCGTCGGCGGTCACCGCGCCGTGCACCACCGCCACGGGACACTCGGCCCGCTCGCAGACGGCCGCGCTGACCGAGCCCAGCAGCAGCGAGGTGGCCCGGCCGCGGCCGCGGGTGCCGACGACCACCAGGGCGGCCCGGCGCGACGCCTCGACCAGCGCGTCGTCCGCCTCCGTCAGCGGGACCGTGGTGTGGACGTCGAGCCGCGGGGCGGTCTTCCTCGCGAGGCCGAGGGCATGGTCGGTGGCGCGCCGGGACTCGATGCGGTGGGCCTGCCGGGCGTCGTGCCGGTCACGCGTCCGGCTCGGTGCCGCGGAGTGGCCGGCGGCGCCCATCAGCACCAGGGGACGCTGCCGGGTGTCGGCGTACGCCGCTGCCCAGGTGACCGCCGCGTCGCTGCTCTCGGACCCGTCGACGCCCACGACGACGGCGCCTGCCGGAACGGTGCTCATGGCCTCACCCTGACGCCGTCGTGGTCCCGACGAGCAGGGCCGGGTGCCACGACTGTCGGGGACCTTTGCCTCTCTCCCGGGACCGGTGCGGAGGCGCAGGATCGCCGGGTGACGGCTCGGCCACCACCCCGCGTCCTCGTCGCGGTCGACCAGCCGGACGACTGCGAGGCGGGGCTGCGCTACGCCGTGGCCGAGGCGGAGAGGACCGGAGCCGCCCTCGAGCTGGTGCACGTCGACGACCCCGACGGCCGCCTGGTCGACGACGTGGCGCCGGCCCACGCACTGGCCGAGCGGCTGGCCGACGGCCGGGTGGACGTCGTGACCTCGCGGCACCCCGGCCCGGTCGGCCCCGTACTGATCGAGCTGAGCCGCGCGGCGGACCTGCTGGTGCTCCAGCACCACCGGATCTCCCGGCTGCGCCGGCTGGCGCACGGGTCGACCGCCGTCACGGTGGCCGGTCGCGTGCACTGCCGGATGGTCTCGGTGCCCGACGCCTGGTGCGGCGGGGACGATGCCCCGACCGACGTGACCGTGGGCGTGGACGCCGTGGACGCCGACGCCGGACCTGTGCTCGACCAGGCGTTCGAGCACGCCGCCCGGGCCGGCGGCCGGCTCCGCGTCGTGCACGCGTGGTCGATGTCCAGCCCGTACGACGACGCGCTCGTCGACGAGCGCACCGCCGCGGAGTGGACGGCGTCGTACCGGACCCGGCTCGAGGCGGACCTGCGGGAGCGACGGGCCTTGTCCCCCGGCATCGAGGTCGAGGTCGACGTGGTCCACGAGGAGGCCGGGAAGGCGCTGCTCGAGCGGACGGCCGCGTCCCGGCTGCTGCTGGTGGGACAGGGCCGGCTGGTCCACCCGCTGGTCGACCGGCTCGGCTCGGTCCCGCGCGCCGTGCTGCTGGACGCCGACTGTCCCGTCGAGGTCGTCACCGCCCCGGTCGACTGAGGCCGGTCGGTCGGGCCTTCGGACACCTTCGGTGGTGACCGATGGTCCTGGGCCGGCGGACGTCGCGCGCGAGACGCTGACGACATGGAGCCCTGTGCACCCGACGACGCCCGCCCCACCGACCGAGGTTCGACGGTGGTCGTCGGTGTCGACGGCTCGGCGGCGAGCGTCTCCGCCGTGCAGCGCGCCTGCGAGGAGGCCCGGATCCGCGACGGCGTCGTCGAGGTGGTCACGGTGTGGAGCTACCCGCCCGGGTCCACGTCGGAGTGGCTCGCCTACCGCGCCGGCCGTCGCTGGGCGCTGCGGGCCCAGGCGGCGGTCGTGGCCCGCGCCACCGGACGCCTGACGCAGCCGCCCCCGATGACCGGCGTCGTGGTCGACGGCGATCCCGCGGACGTGCTCGCCCGAGCCGGCCGGGGAGCGGCCTGCATCGTGCTCGGACGCCATCCGGAGACGTCGCTCGAGGCGTCGAGCGGCTCCACCCGTGAGCGGTGCATGGCGCTGGCCGGCTGCCCGGTCGTGGTCGTGCCTCCCCCGCCCGTCGACCGCCCGGTGGCACCAGCCCTCGTGCCGGTCCGCCGCGGCGCCGCCTAGGCGACCGAACGCCGTCGCTGGGCCGGGATCACGCTCACGCTCGGCCGGTCGGCATCGGCACGGGCCCCCGGTGGTGGTCGCTGCGTGAGTCGGCCACCGCCGGGGGCCACGTAGATGACAGCCCACCCGGACGGCCGTCCCTAGGGCCGAAAGTCCCTTATCGGGTGAAGAGTGCCTGCCGCGCGTCGTCAGACCTCGGTCCGACCGCCTCGGGCGTCGGGCTACACGACGTGCACGGAGCGCACCCCGGTGACGGTGGCGGCGGCCGTCTCGGCGAGCGCCCGCGCCTGGGCGTCGGCGACGCCCTCGACCGTCACCCGGCCCTCGTCGACCGTCACCGACCAGGTGACGCCGAGCTCACGGAAGAGCTCGTCGAGCTCCGCCTCGATCCGATCGTCGGTGCGGGCCAGGGCGTGCACCACGTCGCGCCGGCTGAGCATGCCGACGGTCCGCAGGCGGTCGTCGACGACCGGCACGCTCTTCACCGCCGAGCTGGTCAGCAGGTCCACGGCCTCGGCGAGGTCGGTGTCGGCGGTCACCGTGAGCGGGTGCCGGCTCATCACCTCGGCGACCGTGCGGGGCGACTCCAGCGGCGGCTCGCCGGACGGCATCATGTGCGCCCGCGGATCCTGCGCGACCGCCTCCCGGACGAGGTCGGCCTCGCTGACCACGCCCACGATCCGGCCGTCCGCGTCCACCACCGGCATCGACGTGATCGCGTGGGTGTCCAGCATCCCCAGCGCGTCCTTGACGTGCGTCGCCGGCTGGACGGTGACCGGCGACCGGGTCATCAGCTCGTGCACCAACATCTCAGGCTCCTTCGTCGTCTCCAGCCTTCCGCCGACGCCTGCGCGACGACAGGGTCGAAGGCCACTCGGTCACGGCTCGGTCGTCAGCAGCCGCAGCCGCACGACGGGGTCGTCCAGGTCGAGCCTGGTCCGCGGCCACCGGGCGAGGTACCACCCGAGGGCGTTGAGGAAGCGCGGGTCCTGCGGCGGCACCAGGTCGGCGACCGCGGGCACCCAGCAGCCGTCGCGCAGCACCTGCACCGGGGTGCCGGCACCGACGTTGCGCCACCAGGTCTTGCGCGAGGAGTGGCCGACCGCCACCCAGAGGTCGCCGTCGTGCTCGGCGTACATCACCGGCAGCTCGTACGGCGTCCCGCTCCGCCGTCCGCGCACCCGCAGCCCCATCACCGACCGGGAGAGCCGACGGGGCCGTCGATGGCGCAGGCCCTCGAGCACGAGACGACGGGACACCGTGGGGCCGGCGAGCGACCAGCTGGACCAGCCGAGGACGAGCCCGAGCAGACCCCCGGCGACGCAGCCGGTGACCGCCGCCCACGCGAGCACGACGTGCACGGGCCACCCGGCCCCGGCGGTGCTGGCGCCCAGCATGATGACCGCCATGGCCGGCGTCCAGGCCGCCGTGCTGCCGCCGACCCACACGCCCCGGCGCAGCGGCCGGGGCAGCGTGCGGGACTGGGCGAGGCCCAGCAGGCAGCCGGTGACCGCGCCGAGGGCGGCGCCCGCCAGCACGAGCAGCGGCCAGGGCGGTGCAGTGGCCGCACCGGTGCCGGGTGCCGCCAGCGTCGGCACCGAGCCCGTCGCCCACGCCAGGGTCCCGACCACCGCGGTCGTGAGCACGAAGCGCCGCGGCGTCGGCCGCGGCAGCGGCGTGAGCCCCCGCAGCGACCGGACCTGTGCGGTCCCGACCGCGGTCGCCTCCAGGGCTCCGGCGCCGAGGACCGCCGCCCAGGCCGCCAGCGTCCGCGCCGTCGACGGCTGCGCGAGCAGGGCGTCCGCCGCCCGGGCGGCCCCGGCGGCCGCGGTCATCCCGACGGTCTCCGCCGCCGCGCACAGCACCACCCACGTCAGCAGCCGCCGCCGCGAGAGGACGGCGACGCGGATCCGGTCGACGGAGGTCACCGCAGCGTCTCCGACCGGAGGTTCTCCTCGTTCCATGACAGCCCCCTCACTCGGGCGGCTCGAAGCTGCGCCGGCGCGGCGAGACACCCTTCGCGGAGCCGACCGGGAGGACCAGCTCGACGGCGCGGTCCACGGACCGCACGACCGTCGTCGAGGTGTCGACGGCCTGCGCCTCGGGCCAGCTGTCGGCCGACTCCCGGAGCCGCTCCGCGACGGTGACGTCGGCGTCGGAGACGACGCCCGCGGCGCCCGCTCGAGCCGCCACCCGCTCGAGCGCCGCGGCGGCCGAGGTGTCGCAGCGCAGCTGCACCAGGTCCGCACGACGGGCCTGGGCGACGAGGAGTGCGGCCAGCCGTTGGTCGCGGCGGCTCCAGGTCGCGTCCAGCACCACCGACTCGCCGCGCGAGAGCAGCACCTCGGCGCGGTGCAGCAGCTCGCGGTAGGTCCGCTCCGAGTGCTCGGGGGCGTAGATCCCCTCGCCGAAGGCGTCGGCGGCCGAGGTCGTGGGGTCGAGCCCCGCCAGCTCCTTGCGCACCCGGTCCGAGCTGACGTCCACCGCTCCCAGCCGGTCGGCCAGGTTCGTCGCGAGCGTCGTCTTGCCCGACCCGGGCGGCCCGCCGACGAGGACCAGCCGGACCGCACCGGCGCGGAGGTGCTCCACGGTCGAGCGGAGGTAGCGCGGCCAGCTCGGCGCCGACGTCGACGCCCTGCGCGCCGCGCAGGCACGCCACCTTGGCCCGGACGAAGGCCCGGTAGGCGACGTAGTGGTGGACCAGTGCCGGCGGTGCGTGGTCGCCGGAGAACTCGGCGTACCAGGCGAGGAAGTCGCGCGCCCGGTCCGGCGCCCGCAGCCGCTCCAGGTCCATGGCGAGGAAGCAGGCGTCGTCGAGCCGGTCGAGGTAGCGGAGCCGGTCGTCGAACTCGAGGCAGTCCAGGGCCCGCGGACCGTCGTCGAGGCAGAACACGTCGTCGGCGATCAGGTCACCGTGGCCGTCGACCGCGCACCCGTCGCGCACCCGCAGGTCCAGCAGGGGCTGCCGGCCCTCGAGAAGCGGTGCACGAGCCGCTCCGACCTCCGTCGACGATGGCCGGGTCGACGAGCGACGGCTGCTGCGCGCGGACCTGGTCGAGGCTCTGCTGCCAGCGGTCCGTGAGCCGGGCCGCCGAGGCCTCGGTGTCGATGTCGGCCCGGCGTTCGCCGGCGGCGTGTGCCACCGCGAGCTGTCGGGCGAGCTGTCGCAGCGAGTCGTCGACGTCGACGCCGCGGTCGACCAGCACCGAGAGCCGCCGGTCCTCCGGCATCCGGCGCATCGCGACGATCGGCTCCCGGGTCCCGTCGGGCAGCTCCAGCTCGGCCACCCCGAGGTAGACGTCGGGCGAGAACCTCCGGTTGAGCCGCACCTCCCGGTGGCAGGCCTCCGTCCGCTTCTCGCGCGTGGTGAAGTCGAGGAACCCCAGGTCGACCGGCTTCTTGAACTTCAGGGCCCGGTCACCGACCAGCAGCAGCCCGGCGCAGTGCGTCTCGCGCAGCACGAGGTAGGGGTCGGCCGTCGACGCGGTCATCCTGGGCTCTCCTCGGGTGGGCGACGCCCTCCAGCCTCCTGCCCGCGGCCGTCGCCGAGCAGGCACGGAGGTCACCCCGGCGCGGGACCTTGGGCCCTGACCCCGGCCCGGCGACCCCGCGCATCCTGGTCCCCTAGCAGGAACGGAGCACGCCGGTGAGCCCAACGTCAGCCGCCCCCGTCGACGACCTCCTGGAGCTCGCCTGCCGGGCACCGAGCGTCCACAACACGCAGCCGTGGCGCTGGCGGGTCCGCGAGAACCGGGTCGACCTGTACGCCGACTTCCGCCGCCAGCTGGTGCACGCCGACCCGCAGCGGCGCGACCTGATGCTCAGCTGCGGCGCGGCCCTGCACCACTTCCAGGTCGCCGCCTCGGCCCTCGGCTGGTCCACGCGCGTGCGGCGCGTGCCGGACCCGTCCGACGAGCGCTTCGTGGCGAGCATCGAGCTCGGCGCCGGTCGGCCGGCCCCCGATGCCGCCGAGCTCCTCGCCGCGATCCGCGAACGCCGTACCGACCGCCGGCGGCTGACCTCGTGGCCGGTCCCGGACGAGCGGCTCAACGCGCTGTGCATGGCCGGCAACCGGTGGGGCGCGCAGCTGCTGCCGGTCTACGACGAGACGGCCAAGGCACGTCTCGAGGAGCTCACGCGGCGCGCCGACGTGCTGCAGCGCCGCAACCCCGCCTACGTGAGCGAGCTCAACAACGCCACGGTGTACTGGGCGAACGTCGGGGTGCCCGTCGCGCACGTCCCGCGGGAGGAGTACGTCGCCTCGTCCGACGCGCTGAACCGGCGCTTCCCGAACGGCGTCCTGGACGACCCGGTGGTCGATCCCGGCGAGCCGTCGGACGGCATGCTGATCGTCTGCACGTCCTCCGACGACACCGTCTCGCGGGTCCGGGCGGGCGAGGCACTGAGCGCGGTGTGGCTGCAGGCCACCCGGGACGGGCTGTCGATGGTGCCGCTCAGCCAGGCCCTCGAGGTGCAGGAGACACGTCGGGTCCTCCAGGAGGAGGTGCTCGACGACAAGGCGCTCGCGCAGATCGTCGTGCGCGTGGGCTGGCTGCCGCTGAGCCGCCGGGGGCTGGCTGCCACCCCACGTCGCGACGTCGCCGACGTCCGCATGGAGTCGTGACCGCGGCGCCCGCGACGGGCGCGCGCCTGGTGGAAGGAGGTCCGTCGTGACGACGATGACCGACATCCCTGCCCTCGTGCTCGCCACGAACGACGAGCCTCGGGAGGCGGCGGCGTTCGCCTTCACGGCCGCGGAGGCGCGGCAGACCTGCCGGTCCGTGCGGCTCGTGCACGTGGTGCACGGCAGCGCACCCCGGGGGCCGCAGCACCCGCTGACCTACTCCTGGGAGGAGGTGGAGGCCGAGGGCGCCCGCCTGCTCGGCCACGCCCGCGAGCGGCTCGAGGCCGTCGCGGACGGCCCGGTGCACGTCACCACCGAGGTGGTGCGGGGCCGGGTGGTCCACCGGCTGCTCGCCGTCAGCGCGGACGCGTCCTCGCTCGTCCTGTCGCGTCGGGGCCTGCCGCGCCACACCCCGCGCTCGGGCGTCAGCGCCGCGCTCGCGGGCCGGGCGATCTGCCCCGTCGTCTCGGTGCCCCGGTCGTGGCGGCCCGAGGACGGGTTCGTGCGACGCGTGGTGCTCGCTCTGGGCGACCTCGAGCACCCCGGCCGGCTGGTGGGCCACGCGTTCGAGCTGGCCGCGGCGCACGCGGCACCGCTGCTGGTCGTCCACGTCGCGGAACGGCGTCCCGTCGACCAGCTGCAGGTCGAGGGGGCCACGACCTCGTTCCGCGACCGCTTCCCGCAGGTCGAGGTGACGCACGAGGTCGCCGAGGGTTCTCCCGAGGAGCGCCTCCTCCAGGTGAGGGACCCGCGCGACCTGCTCGTCGTGGGACGTCGCGACGCCAGCCACCCGGTCTACGAGCACCTCGGGTCGCTGACGCGGACGCTGCTGCAGTCCTCGACCGTCCCGCTGGTCGTCGTGCCGCGGCCCCAGGACGCGCACTGACCCGGAGGGGCCACCCCCTTCGGGACCTCGGACCCTGTCCGGCCGGACCGGTGCTCGGCATCGTGGGCGTCGAACGACGTACGACTTCTCATGGGGGCGCAGCGCGCCGGGAGAGGGGGCCGGCATGCGAGCGCTGACCGGCGAGAGGCTGCAGGACCAGGCAGCGGTGGTGTCGCCCGAGATGTGGGGGCAGGCTCTCCAGCGGCTTCGGGGGACGCTGCTGCGGGCGGGACGTCGCCTCGCCAGCACCCGCCCCCGGCGCCGCCGACGCGTCGGCTTCGTCGAGCGGCGCGTCGGCACCGCCTCCCTGGTGATGCTGGGAGCGCTGGTCTCGACCGGTGTCGTCCTCGGGCTCCTGGTCAGCACCCTGCTGATGAGCGCGCTCACGAACCTCGGGGTGGACACGCACGACCGGGCGCAGGACGACGGGTCGGTCGGGGCCGTGCTCGCGGGCTGGACGCCCTAGCCCGGTGGGTCGGCGGAGACCTGGTTGCCTTCGACACCCGTCGCGAGAACACTGGGTCCCAGGAGGGGTTCGGTTGCACCCGGCAAGCGACTGAGCAGTGACATGCACCGAACAGGGCACATCCTGCTGCTGCACCATTCCGAGGGCGAGCGGATGCGTTACGTCGCCGACTGGTTCAACGCGGGGATGCTGGTGGAGGACAAGCTCCTCTACGTCGACGTCGCGGGCTGGGGCGTCGACCAGCTGTCGGCCGGCCTGGCCGGGCGCGGCTTCAACGTCGACCGCGCGCTGGTCGACAAGCGACTGGAGTTCGTGACCCTGGAGGACATGCTCACCCTGGACGTCCAGGGCGGGCTGGTCGACCGCACGCTGTCCGACGATGCTCACTACGGCGTCCGGATGGCAGTGCGCGGCGACGCCGGCGCGCAGACCATCGGCCAGGCGGCGTACGAACAGGTCGAGAGGTCGCTCGCCCGGCTGTGCCACACCCGGCGGGTGTCGGTGCTGTGCCAGTACGACGGCCGGACGACGCAGGGACCGGCGCTCGAGCTCGCCCTCGACCTGCACCCGGACTGGATCTACGAGTCCGACCTCAGCGTGCTGCGTCGCGGGCACGTGATCCAGATCGAAGGCATGGTCGACAGCTTCGACGGCGACGTGCTGCGCCGCTCGCTGGAGCGGATGACGCGTGACCTCGCCACGGACCGTGTGCTGGCGCTCGACCTGCGGCAGGTCGCCTCGCTCACACCGGGCGTCCTCGGCGCGCTGGTCGAGGGCACCCGCGCCTACCGCGACGGCGGCGGTCGGGTGCGGTGCGCCCTCCCCGAGACCGACGTGAGCCCCATGCTGAGCCGGATGGGCACGCGGGACACGATCGGCTTCGAGGTGGAGCAGCAGTCCTAGGCCCGGTCTCCGCCAGGCCCGGCGCTACAGGGCGGACAGGGGCCGCGCCTCGACGTCGCCGAGCGTGCGGCCGGTCACGGTGACCGGCGTGAACCGGATCAGCACGTCCCGCTCTCCCGCCGCCCACGGACGTGGCGCCGCGGGTGAGGCCCCCGGGTCCGGCGCCAGCGGTGCGAGGTGGCCGTCCATCAGGACACTCCACCCGTGGTGCCGGCGGTGGTCGATCTGGTCGACCTCGAACGCGACCCGGCTGCCGACGGCGAACAGCTCGTCGAACAGCGCCAGCTCGGAGTCCTTGGACGTGCGCAGCACGACGGTGCGGCCGTCGACCGCGTAGTTCATCGGATGGATGCGCGGCCCCCGGCCGACGTCGAAGCCCAGCCGGCCCACCACGTTGTCGCCGACGCGACGCCAGCACTCGTCGACGGAGAGCGTCACCGGTTCCACCATGGCGAGACCTCCTCGGTCGAGCGAGCGACCAGCCGGACGGCGGTCGCCCACGTTCCCGTCAGCGTGCAGCCGGCGCTCCACCGTCACCAGGGCCGAACGGCCTGGGACCGCCCCGTCTCCAGCCCTGCCGGCGGCCCCGGAGGTCGCGATAACTTCGGTGCGGAGGGCTCCGCAGGGACGCGCACCCGTCAGCGAGAGGACAGCACGTGACGAGCAAGACCCGCAGCACGGTGACCGGAAAGCCGCTCGGCAAGGCGCAGCTTCGTGACATCGACGCCTGGTGGCGGGCGGCGAACTACCTCTCGGTCGGCCAGATCTACCTGATGGACAACCCGCTGCTGCGCGAGCCGCTGCTGCCCGAGCACGTCAAGCCGCGGCTGCTCGGGCACTGGGGCACGACCCCGGGCCTGAACTTCGTCTACGCCCACCTCAACCGGGCCATCGTGCAGCGCGACCTCGACGATGATGTACGTCATCGGCCCCGGGCACGGCGGTCCCGGGCTGGTCGCGTCGGCCTGGCTGGAGCAGCACCTACAGCGAGGTCTACCCGGACATCGTCGTACGACGAGGAGGGGATGCGCCGGCTGTTCACGCAGTTCTCGTTCCCCGGCGGCATCCCGCAGCCACGTCGCACCGGAGACGCCCGGGTCGATCCACGAGGGCGGCGAGCTCGGCTACTCCCTGTCGCACGCGTACGGCGCCGCCTTCGACAACCCGGACCTCGTGGTGGCCGCGGTCGTCGGCGACGGCGAGGCCGAGACCGGTCCGCTGGCGACGAGCTGGCACTCGAACAAGTTCGTCGACCCGCGCCGCGACGGCGCGGTGCTGCCGATCCTGCACCTCAACGGCTACAAGATCGCCAACCCGACGGTGCTCGCGCGCATCGCCGAGGACGAGCTGCTCGTCGCTGCTGCGCGGCTACGGCCACACGCCGTACGTCGTGGCCGGGCGACGACCCGGACGCGATGCACCAGGCGTTCGCCGCGACGCTCGACCACTGCCTCGACGAGATCCGCGACATCCAGGAGGAGGCCCGGACCGCGCGGCAGGCAGCCGGTCGCGCGGCGGCCGTGGCCGATGATCGTGCTGCGCTCCCCCAAGGGCTGGACCGGCCCGAAGGAGCTCGACGGCCAGACGCGTCGAGGGCTACTGGCGGTCGCACCAGGTGCCGTTCGCCGACGCCCGCGGCGACGACGCGCACCGCGAGGTGCTCGAGCAGTGGATGCGCAGCTACCGCCCCGAGGAGCTCTTCGACGACGACCGGCCGCCCGGTCGCAGCGCATCGCCGACCTGCACCCCGCGCGGTGAGCGGCGGATGAGCGCGACCCCGCACGCCAACGGCGGTCTGCTGCTGCGCGACCTGCGGATGCCGGACTTCCGCGACTACGCCGTCGACGTCGACGCGCCCGGCACCGGTGCGGTCGAGGCCACCCGCGTGCTGGGCGGCTTCCTGCGCGACGTGATGGCCGCGCAACATCGACCGACTTCCGGATGTTCTCCCCCGACGAGAACAGCTCGAACCGGCTGCAGGACGTCATGGAGGTCACCGACCGCACCTGGAACGCCGAGACCTACCCGTACGACGACCACCTCGCCGTCGACGGCCGGATCATGGAGATCCTGTCCGAGCACACCTGCGAGGGCTGGCTCGAGGGCTACCTGCTGACCGGCCGGCACGGGCTGTTCTCCTGCTACGAGGCGTTCATCCACGTCATCGACTCGATGTTCAACCAGCACGCCAAGTGGCTGAAGACCACCGACGACATCCCGTGGCGCCGGCCGATCGCGTCGCTGAACTACCTGCTCACCTCGCACGTGTGGCGCCAGGACCACAACGGCTTCTCCCACCAGGACCCGGGCTTCATCGACCACGTGATGAACAAGAAGGCCGAGGTCGTCCGCGTCTACCTCCCGCCGGACGCGAACACGCTGCTCTCGGTGGCCGACCACTGCCTGCGCAGCCGGCAGTACGTCAACGTCATCGTGGCCGGCAAGCAGCCGGCGCTGCAGTACCTCACGATGGACGAGGCGGTCGTGCACGCCACCAAGGGCATCGGCATCTGGGACTGGGCCGGCACCGACGACGGGCCCGACGAGCCGGACGTGGTGATCGGCTGCGCCGGCGACGTGCCCGACCATGGAGGCGCTCGCCGCCGTCGACCTGCTGCGCGACTACTTCCCCGACCTCGAGATCCGGTTCGTCAACGTGGTCGACCTGATGCGCCTGCAGGACGAGCGCGAGCACCCGCACGGGCTGTCCGACGCGGACTTCGACTCGCTGTTCACCCGCGACAAGCCGGTGATCTTCGCCTACCACGGCTACCCGTGGCTGATCCACCGGCTGACCTACCGGCGGACCAACCACGACAACTTCCACGTGCGCGGCTACAAGGAGGAGGGCACCACGACCACGCCGTTCGACATGACGGTGCTCAACCAGCTCGACCGCTTCAACCTGGCCATCGACGTCATCGACCGCGTGCCCCGGCTGCGGGCGACCGCCGGGTGCGGCGCGCGAGCAGCTGAAGAACAAGCTGATCGAGCACCGGATCTACGTCCGCACGCACGGCGAGGACATGCCCGAGGTCCGGGACTGGCAGTGGACCGCGGAGCCCGGGCGCAGCACCCCGGAGGCCTGACGCGTGCGGGTGCTGGTCGTCAACGCCGGCTCCAGCAGCCTGAAGCTCGCGACGGTCGAGGACGACCGGGTCGTCGACGCCACCACGGTCGAGCGCTGGGACGGCGAGCAGCACGACGAGCCGGTGCGGGAGTTCGTCGACGCCGCCGGCCGGGTCGACGCGGTCGGCCACCGGGTGGTGCACGGCGGGCCGGAGCACACCCGCGCGACCCGCGTCGACGACGGGCTGCTCGACTACCTCGCCTCGATCGAGGACCTGGCGCCGCTGCACAACCCGCGGGCGGTGGCGGGCATGCGAGGCGTGGCCCGGCTCGTGGCCGCGCCGGCGGTCGCGTGCTTCGACACCGCCTTCCACGCCGACCTGCCGGCCGCCGCCCGCACCTACGCGCTGCCCCGGGAGTGGAACCGGCGCTGGTCGCTGCGGCGCTACGGCTTCCACGGCCTCTCCCACGCGTACGCCGTGCGGCGGGCGGCGTCGCTGGTCGGCGCGCACCCGCGCGACCTGCGCGTCGTGTCCTGCCACCTGGGCGCGGGCTCGTCGCTGGCGGCGGTCGTGGGCGGTCGGTCGGTGGACACCACGATGGGCTTCACACCGCTCGAGGGGCTGGTGATGGGCACCCGCTCCGGCAGCGTCGACCCGGGCCTGCTGCTGTGGCTGCTCCAGCACGGCGGGGTGGGCGTGGCCGAGCTCGCCACCGCACTCACCGAGGAGTCCGGGCTGAAGGGGCTCTCCGGCGGGACCGGTGACCTGCGCGACGTCCTCGAGGCACGCGCCGGCGACGACGACGCAGCACTCGCCTACGACGTCTTCGTGCACCGGGTACGACGTGAGGTCGGCGCGATGACGGCGAGCGCCGGCGGCGTCGACGTCCTCGTGATGACCGGCGGCATCGGCGAGCACGCCCCCGTCGTGCGCCGCGACGTCGTCAACCCCCTCGCCCACCTCGGGCTCGGTGTCGACCCGGCACGCAACGAGGCAGCGCACGCGGACGCCGACGTCACCGCCGCCGGCGCGACCGCCCGCACGGTGGTCGTCACCGCCTCGGAGGAGACCGAGGTCGCGCGCCAGGTGACCCAGCTGCTGCGCGGGTGACGCGGCTCGGCCCAGGCGAATGCCCAGGCGAATGCCCAGGCGAATGCTCGGGCGATGCTCAGGCGATGTCGCGTGAGCGGTAGCGGCCCCAGGCGAGCAGCAGCAGCACGCCGGCGACCGCCGTGAGCGCCAGCTCCGGCGCCGCGGCGAACCGCTCCACGGGCATGGCCGGGACGTGGGTGAACGGCGACGCGTCGAGCACCCGCGCCGGCAGCTCGAGCAGCTCACCGACCTGCCCGAGGGTCACGAACAGGACCAGGAACACCCAGCCGAGCACGGCCCAGCTGCTGCGGACCGCGAAGGCGAGCGCGGCGATCGCGGCCATCACCCAGACGGCCGGGGCCTGGGCCAGGGCAGCGACCACCAGGTCGGTGACGGAGCGTCCACCCGCGACGCCGTAGCCCACGCTCACCGCGACACCGGTGACCAGCAGCAGCCACGTCGCACCGACCAGGGCGACCAGCAGCGTCGCCACGAAGGAGTAGGAGCGCGAGGTGGCGGTGGCCAGCACCTGCTCGGTCCGGCCGTCGTTCTCGTCGACGGCGCCGTGGCCCACGACCGTGATCGCGAAGCAGCTGACCACGACCGCCACGACACTGAGCTCGGCCGCCACCAGCGTGCTCTCGAGCACGCCGACGCCGCCGAGCCGCTCCATCATCCGGCGCGCGGACGGCGAGTCCAGCAGCTCGCCGATCTGCGGGGTGATGGCGCCGAGCACCACCCCCATCACGGCGCAGGCCACGCTCCAGGTCGCCAGCAGCGGGCCGTGCACCCGGAGGCTGAGCGCGACGGCGTTCGACAGCCGCGGTGACCCCTCGGCCGGCCCCGGCCTGGCTGCCACCAGCCCGGACCCGAGGTCGCGGTGCGCCCGCAACAGCTGCGCCACCGCGACGAGGGCCGCACTGAGGACGACGTACAGCAGCAGCACCCACCAGCGGGTGCCGCCGTAGGCCCGCAGCTGCGTCGACCACCCCAGCGGCGACGTCCAGCTCAGCCAGCCGACCGTCGTGTCCCCCACGGCGCGCAGCAGGTAGAGCACGCCCACCCCGGCCGCCGCGTACGCCGCGCAGGTCCGCGCACTCGCGGAGACCTGGCAGGCCACCGCCGTCAGCGCGGCGGCGACCAGCCCGACGCCGGCCCACGACGCACCGAACGCGACGGAGCCCGCGACCGGGAGTCCCGCGGCCACGTTGACGCCGGCGGCGAGCAGGCCGAGGACCACGACGACCCCTGCGGCCTCGAGGACCGCCGCCGCGAGCGGGGCGTCCCGCCCGACCGCGGTGCCGCCCAGCAGCTCGGTCTGACCGCTCTCCTCCTCGACCCGGGTGTGGCGCCGGACCAGCACCACGCACATGACCGCGACGAACACGGCGTAGGTCACCGTCATCTTGGTCATCGCCAGCTCGCCGAGGCTGTGCACGTCGAGGATGGGGCCGTACAGCGCGACGATGGCGGGGCTGGCGTCGATGGCTTGCGCGGCCGCCACCCGCTCCTCCTCGGTCGGGTACAGGCCGGCCGTGGCGGCGGCCGAGGCGTAGCAGGTCAGCGCCAGCACCCCCACCCAGGTGGTCGCGAGCAGCCGGTCGCGTCGCAGGGCGTGCCGCACCAGGGGCGCGGTGCCGGTCAGTGTGCTCATGAGGTGCCGGCTCCCGCGGCCACCCCGCCCTGCGTCCGGTACGCGTCGAGGAACAGCTCCTCGAGCGACGGCGGCGCACTGGTCAGCGACACCACCCCGGCGGCGGTGAGCGCGGAGAGCACGTGCGGCAGGGCGTCGGCGCTCACCGAGCAGCGCACGTGGCGTCCCGCCACGTGCAGGTCGTGGACGCCGGTGACGCCGGTCAGGTCGGGGGCGGCACCGGTCACCTCGGCCTCGATGCGAGTGCGGTGCAGGTGCCGCATCTCCGCGAGCGCACCGGTCTCGATCGTCCGGCCCTCCCGGATGATCGTGACGCGGGCCGCGAGCCGTTCCACCTCGCTGAGGATGTGGCTCGACAGCAGCACGGTCGACCCGCGCGCGGTGTGCTCGGCGAGGCAGTCGTTGAACACCTGCTCCATCAGCGGGTCGAGCCCCGCGGTCGGCTCGTCGAGGATCAGCAGCTCGGAGTCGGTGGCGAACGCTGCGACCAGCGCCACCTTCTGCCGGTTGCCCTTGGAGTAGGCACGCCCCCGCTTGGTGGGGTCGAGCGCGAACCTCTCGAGCAGCGCGGCCCGTCTCGCCGGATCGGGCTTCGCCCCGCGCATCCGGATGAGCAGGTCGATGGTCTCGCCGCCGCTCAGGTTGGGCCACAGCGTGACGTCACCGGGGACGTAGGCCAGCCGGCGGTGGATGGCGACCGCGTCGCGCCACGGGTCGAGGCCGAACACGCGCACCGACCCGCCGTCGGTGCGCAGCAGCCCCAGCAGCGCGCGGATGGTGGTGGACTTGCCGGCACCGTTCGGCCCCAGGAAGCCGTGCACCTCACCCGCTCGCACCTCCAGGTCGAGTCCGTCGAGCGCCCGCACCGGTCCGAACGTCTTGACGAGGCCGTCGACCTTGACGACCGGTCCACCCACCGGGGTCGCCCGTCCCGCGGGCCCGCTCCTCATGGCCGGGGCGTGTGCTCCGTGAAGGGGACCACGACCGCACGGCCGGTCAGCTCACCGGCCGCCAGCCCGGCGTAGGCCGCGGCCGCCTCCTCGAGCGGGAAGGTGGTGATCTCGGCCTGGATCCTCCCGCGGGCGGCCAGGTCGAGGACCTCGACGAGCTCGGCCCGGTTGCCCCAGTACGTCGTCTGCACGCTCACCTCGTAGGGCAGCCCGAAGAACGACACCGGGAGGGTGCCCCCCGCGATGCCGACGATGGTGAGGTCGCCGAGCTGCCGCATGCTGGCGGCCGCCATCGCCAGCGTCGAGTCGGAGCCCACGAAGTCGAGCACCACGTCCGCCCCCCGACCACCCGTCGCGGCGCGGATCTGCTCCACGGCACCGTCGCCGGGTGAGAGCACCAGGTCCGCACCCGAGGTGGCGGCGAGCTTCTGGGCCTCGGGCTTGGGATCGACGGCCACCACGGTCGCGGCCGTCAGCGCATCGAGGACCTGCACGGCCAGGTGGCCGAGGCCGCCGGCGCCGATGACCACGGCGGTGCTGCCCGGCGGCAGCTTGCCGAGCGACCGCCGTACGGCGTGGTAAGGGGTCAGCGCGGCGTCCGTGAGCGGCGCGGCGACGCTGGGGGGCAGCCCCGCGGGCAGCGGCACCAGGTGGCGCGCGTCCGGGACCAGCAGGTAGTCCGCCATGCCCCCGTCCAGACCCAGCCCGCCGCCGCCTCCCGGGACGGGCGCCGCGGCCGGGTCCTCGCAGTAGGTCTCGAGCCCGGCGCGGCAGTGGGCGCACCGTCCGCAGCCCCAGGCTCCGACCACCGCCACCGGCAGCCCCGGCTCAAGACCGGTCACCCCGGCGCCCACCTGGTCCACCCAGCCGGCGTTCTCGTGGCCGAGCGTGAACGGCGGCTCCCACGGCAGCATCCCGGGAGAGAAGTCGTGCATCAGGTGCAGGTCCGAGTGGCACGCGCCGGCGCCACCCACCTGGACGACGACCTCACCCGGGCCGGCGACCGGGCGCGGCACCTCGGTCAGCGTGGCGTCGCTCTTCCAGGCCTCGAGACGCAGGGCTCGCATGGTCGGCATCGGGGCTCCTCGACGGTGACGGCAGGACGTTCCTGCCAGGCTCCGCGACCGGCCGGCCGGCCGGGAGGCGCACAGGTCACGCGTTCGCGGGACCTTCGGCCCGAAGCGGCCGGGCGGGACTTCGGTCCCTGGCCGGGACGACCGCCACGGAGTTGACTTCGAGCCGAGAGCGAGGCGAGGGCATGTACGCACGGGTGGGCGACCGGTTGATGATCCACAGCGTGAGCGTGGACGGGCCGACGCGAGACGGCGAGATCCTGGAGGTCCACGGCGCCGACGGCGAGCCGCCGTACGTCGTGCAGTGGTCCGACACCGGACACACGTCGCTGATCTTCCCGGGACCCGACGCCACGGTCCAGCACTTCGCCGAGCACGGCCGGGCACCGGGGCGGCACGGGAGTGGCCCGTGACGAGGGCCGACCCGGCGCCCGAGGTGCGGGTCGCTGCGGACGTACTGCGCAACGGCCCGGCGCCACGCCGACCGCTGCCGCGGGGGCGGGCAGCGGCAGCGGTGGCGCGGTGCTTCCTCGTCAGCCTGGGGATGCTCGTCCGACGAGACGTCGCGCTGCCCCGCGGCAACCTCGGTCGGGAGCTGCGGTTCGCCGACGGGACCTCCGCCCGGGTCTACCGCGAGTCGACGACGCGCCGAGCGGTGACCGAGCCGTGCTTCCTGGCGGTGACGTTCCGGCTCCGCGCGGTGCGCGGCTGGGGGCACCGCTGGTTCCGACGGGAGAGCCTGCTCAACACGCCCTTGTTCGTGGGCTTCCCCGGCTTCGTGTCGAAGCTCTGGCTCACCCACGACGGCCAAGGTCGCTACCGCGGTCTGTACGAGTGGGACGGCTTCGAGAGCGCGCACCGCTACGCGCGCTCGCTGTGGCGGGTGCTCGAGCTGGTCAGCGAGCCCGGCACCGTGGACTACCGGGTCTTCGCCGGGCTGACGCGTGACGCGGCGCTCCACGACCCGGACCTGCTCGACACGTACCCCTCGACGCCGGCGCTGTGGTGGCACCCGGTCGTCGGGTCCCCCGGACCTCAGGAGGCGTGAGGACCCCGCACGCTCTCGGCCAGGCCATCGGCGATCTCGTCCGCCCAGGCGTCGATGTCGGGCCAGCGGCGGAAGTCGCCGAAGCGCGCCCCCATGAGCCTGAGGACCAGCCGTCTGACCGCGGGGAACTGCTCCTTGCTGACGACGCCCGAGAACAGCCGAGTGCCGCGGGGTCGGCGGCAGGGCCGAACGTCATCGAGCCGCCGGCTAGGCCTCCTTGACCACGGCGTACCAGACCCGGTCCGCCACCCGCGTCAGGCGTTCGCCGACCTCGAGGGTGCGGCGGTAGAGCTCTCCTCGGATCATCAGCTCGCGAAGGTCGTCGACAGCGTGCAGGCCACGCATCGCGTCGCGGTAGATCTTCTCCATCCGCCGCGAGGCCGCCACCGCGGCATCGGCCTCGCGCGTCGCGACGTCCGCGTCCGCGACCAGGTGACGCACCGCCGTGCTCAGGTGCTCGGCTCCCGTCGCGATCTCACCGGCCATCGCCGCGGTCGCGGCGTCCGGCTCGATCGGGTAGCTGTCGGCCTCGCGCACCACGTTCTTGAGGCCGTTGAGCACCGCGTCGAGCCGCTCGGAGAGCGTGAACAGGTCCTCCTGGTCGACGGGCGTGCTGAACGCCTCGCGCAGCTGGGTGCTCAGCTGCCGGCGCACGTCGTCGGACCGGTGCTCGCAGTCCCGGACCTGCGCCTGCTGGGTGAGGTCTCCGCCGGCCCACGCGGCGAAGGCGTTCGCCCCCGCCACGGTGATGTCCGCCTGCGTCGCGAGCGTCCCCATCACGTCCGGGCTCTGCGGCAGGAACCAGTGCCTCGTCATGCGACCACCCTCTCCACCGCCTGCTCCAGCAGGGCCATCACGGCGCCGACGCCGGCGCACACCGGCAGCGTCACCACCCACGCGAGCCCGATCTCGCGGACCACCGGCCAGCGCACGTGCCGCCAGCGGCGTTCCGCGCCGACCCCGACCACCGAGGAGGCGACGACGTGGGTGGTGCTGACCGGTGCACCCAGCGCGGCGGCTCCTCCGATGACCAGGGTGCTCGACGCCTGGCTCATGAGCCCGTCCAGCGGCCGGATCCGGTAGATGCCGCGGCCCAGGGTCCGCACGATCCGCCACCCGCCCAGCGCCGTACCCACGGTGAGCGCCAGCGCGCAGACCAGCTTCACCCACAGCGGCACCACGAACGACGGGATCGAGCCGGCCGCCACCAGGGCCAGCGTGATCAGGCCCATCGTCTTCTGGGCGTCGTTCGTGCCGTGGGCGAAGGCGAGCGCCGAGGACGTCACCCACTCGCCGCGCAGGATCGAGCGGGTCACGCCGCGCCGAGCCCGGCGCAACGACCGGGCGGCGACCAGCTCCCCCGCCCAGCCGGCGGCGCCACCGACCACCGGGGAGACGGCGAGGGCGACGAGGACTCCCGCCACTCCCACCGGACGCCACCCGTCGAAGCCCGACCAGTGCACGGCGCCGAGCCCACCGACCGTGACCCCGGCTCCCACCAGCCCCCCGACGAGCGCGTGCGAGGACGACGACGGCAGCCCCCACCACCAGGTCGCCAGGTTCCACGTCACGGCAGCGAGCAGCGCGGCGAACAGGATGCCCAACGTGTCGGCCGTCCCGACGCTGATCAGCCCACCGACCGTGTCGGCCACGGCCGTCCCGGCCAGGATCGGCCCGAGGACGGTGAAGACCGCCGCCGTCGCCACCGCTGTGGCCGGCCGCATCGCGCGCGTGGCCACCGGCGCCGCCACCGAGTTCGACGAGTCGTGGAAGCCGTTGGTCACGTCGAACGCGACAGCGAGCACGACGACGACCACCACCGCGACCACGCCGCCACCGCTCACCAGGGCAGTGTCCCTCACTCCCCGAACCGACGGGTCCCGCAGCGTGACGGCGGCCACCGCTGGGTGAGCCTCTTATCCGTCGCGGGTGATGACCGCACCAGCGTCCGGGCAGAGGATGAACGACGAGGCGTGTGACCACGCTGTCGGGGCAGAGGGGGACGTCAGATGGAGACCGTGGCGCTCACAGCGGTGCTGGCCACCATGTTCGCCTGGTGCGTGGTCGCCAACCGGCTGCAGCGAGTCGGCCTCACCGCCCCCATCGTGTTCATCGCCGCCGGCCTGCTCTTCGCCGAGGGGTTCGACATCCTCGACCTCCAGGCCGAACCTCACCTGGTCAAGGTGATCGCCGAGGTCACGCTGGTGTGGGTGCTGTTCGCCGACGCGTCCCTCGTCCGGCCGCGCCAGTTCCGGCGCGACCTGGGCACGTACGTGCGGCTGCTCGGGGTCGGGCTCCCGCTGACCGTGGCACTGGGAACAGCGGTGGCGCTGGTCGCCCTCGACGTCGACGGGTGGACCGCTCTGCTGATCGGTGCCGCCCTTGCGCCCACCGATGCCGCGCTCGGGGCGACGGTGATGTCCGACCCCCGGGTGCCGTCGAGGATCCGCCGGATGCTCAACGTCGAGAGCGGGCTGAACGACGGCATCGCCACTCCGATCGTGCTGCTGGCGATCGCCGGGGTGGCGGGGAACGAGGGGATCGCCGGGGTCGAGAGCCCGGGCGGGGCGGCAGTCGCCCTGCTGGTGGGGGCGCTGGCCGGCGGTGCGGTCGGCGGGCTCGGCGGCGTCCTGACCCGCGTGGCCCGACGGCGAGGCTGGCTCACCGAGGAGCTCGCCGGTCCCGCCGTGCTGGCGCTGGCGCTGCTCGCCTACACCGGCGCCCTTCTCGTCGAGGGCAACGGCTTCGTCGCCGCGTTCGTCGGCGGGCTGGTCTTCGGCGCGGTCGCCGGCCGCGGCGGCGACAAGGAGATCTTCTTCGTCGAGCAGTCGGGCGCTGTCGCCTCCATGGTCACCTGGCTGATCTTCGGCGCGGTCGCCGTGCCCACCATCGGCCACTCGTGGACCTGGAGCATGCTCGGCTACGCCGTCCTCAGCCTGACCGTGGTCCGGATGCTGCCCGTGGGTGTCGCGCTGCTCGGCACCGGGCTGGACCGCGTCAGCGTCGCGTTCGTCGGCTGGTTCGGCCCCCGCGGCCTTGCCTCGGTGATCTTCGCGCTGCTGGCCCTCGAGGATCTGCACGACGCGGGGTCGGAGGTCGTCGCGGTCATCGCCCTCACCGTGCTGCTCAGCGTCCTCGCGCACGGGATCAGCGCCGGGCCGTTCGGGAGGGTCTTCCCCGACCCGACCTCGAGCGGGACGAAGCAGCCGCACGACGAGCCGATCTAGCCAGGGTCCGCCCGGCGAGCCGTTCGAGGTTTTACGGCGTACGTCGGGGGGTATCCCCTCTTCGATCCTCGCGGTGGACTGTGCAGGTCCGCGAGGAGGTCCGTCACCAGTTGGAGAGCATCGTGCGCATCGGCGAGTCAGCGACCGTCGACCTCATCAGGTCCCACGACGACCATCCCGGGTCCGCTTCACACGTTCGGCGTCGACGCCGGTGACCGGATCGCGAAGCCGGTCGGTCTGCGCCAGGCCACCACTCGTGCCAGGAGTGCCCACATGACGACGTACGCCCGGCGCTGGTCACGGGCGTGCCGGGTGACCGCAGCGGTTGGCGTGAGCCTCGCGTTCGTGGTGTGGAACCCGGTGCTGGTGCTCGTGCTGGGGATGGTCAGCATGGTCCCGGCGCTGGTCGGCTTCTCGCTCCACGCCCAGACGAACGGACGCGGACCTGCCCGGATGTCCCGCGCGCAGATCAAGCAGCTGCTGGTTCGTGCAGCCTGCGTGGCCGCGGGCACCGTCGCCGCGTGCGCCTATGTCGCCGTGTCTCCACCGCTGGCGATCGCGCTGGTCCTGGCCGGGGCGGTCACCTCGCCGTGGGTCCGGCGGTTCGCCCACCGAGGCGTGGCGGGGCTCGGGCCGACACGGTCGGAGGTCGCCGACGACGACTCGGTCGACCGGCTCGGCATCGACGAGCTGTGCCGGCGGTGGTGCGCGACGTTCCATGCCGTGCTGCACACCGACCCGTCGCGGGCCGCACGCATCGTCGGGATGCGACAGGTCTACCTGGACGAGATGGAACGTCGGGACCCCGCCGGCCTCCGCGCGTGGCTGATGTCGGACCCCCACGCGGGGGGATCGCCCGAGCGGTTCCTCGCCGCGAAGCGGGACCCCGGCGTCACCTAGGGCGACCGAATACGACACTCGACCGTCTACTTGGGTCTCGGTAAAGTTGCGGACGTTCCCGCCGCGTCTCCCCCGCCGCGGCGCGGGAGCTCGATGACAGGAACGGCACGATCGGCAGGAACGATGGCGCAGGCGAGGAACGGCGACCCCGAGGACGTGCCGACGTCCTTGCCGTTCGACTGGCCGTGGGACGAGGACGAGACGATCTGGCCCTGCGGGCACTGCGCCGCCTGGAGCGCCGAGCTGCTCCTGGTCGGACAGGACCGGGGCATCTGGGTCCGCGAGTGGCATGCCGTCGACTGCCCCATCTGGAGCGAGATCGACGGGTTGGAGGCCTGAGGCCCGAGCACCCGTAGGCAGCCCGGGCCACCCCGCCCCGACGCCGGCGCACGGCTCAGGTCGTGATTCCCCAGTCGGTCAGCACGGCGGCGCAGAAGTCGTCGTTCGTGCCGGTGGACCCGAAGACCAGCCCGGAGGACAGCTCGGTGTCGTCGTCGGGGTTCGACAGCGTGCCGTTGTAGTCGACGACGATCCTGAACCTCACCTGGCCGGAGTTCCTGGCGATGAGCTTGCCGCTGTCGCCGTACGTGCGCTCACCACCGGTGAGGAGCTGGATGATCGTGAGGGTGCCGTCGCCGTTGTTGGTGATCCTGAGGTCCTTGCTCGTGGTGCGGGGCTGGATGTCGGTCACGACCTGTCCGGTGGCTCGGCGGGTGTACACGACCTCGGTCCGGGAGTTGTCCATCCCGTAGAAGACCGAGTCCCGTCCCTGCAAGCGCTCCAGGAAGCGGCCGTCGACGGTGAAGCTGCCGTCGACGACGAGACCCCGCACGCCGCAGAACCTGGTGTCGGTGAAGGAACCCTCGTCGTGGAACGTCCCACCGTTCACCTTCTGGGCTGTGGCCGGCGCGGCAGCCAGCACGGCCGTGAGGCCCAGAGCAACGGCGATGACGAAGCGTGAACGGACGTGGGGCATGGCTCCTCCTCGGGAGTCGAGTCCAACAGGTCTCCTCAGACTCGTCCCCAGGCCGGTGGCTCGCCATGACGTGTTCGAACCAGCGGCCCCGGCCCGGGTGGAACGCCGTGCGCTCACCCTCGACCTACGCCCCCTGCACCACAAACCGCCCACCGGCTGTACCAGCGCCGGTGGGCGGTTTAGTGACTGCGCGATGGCTCCTGCTCGGCGCTTCCCCCCGGTCGAGCCGGCCCCGGTCCATCGCACGCTCCCCGTGGAACGTGACTCTAAGTCACGTGCCAGCGCGAGGGCATGGCCCGTTCGGGCCGGAGACCCGGGTCCTTGGTCCTCTTGTGTCGGCGGCGGGTCCGTGCCCTGGCACCGAACCCGCCGGCGGGCAGCAGGCGGCACTGGTCCTACCGGTGGTCGACCGCCTGCTCCTCCGTGCGGTCGATCCGCGTCACCGAGAGGAAGATGACGGTTCCGAGGATGGCCAGCAGGAACACGGCGCTGGTGCCGAAGGTGCCGAGGCCCAGGCCACCGTCGGCGTGAGGACTGGCGAGGAAGTCGCCGATGTTGGCCCCCAGCGGCCGCGTCAGGATGTAGGCGAGCCAGAAGGTGAGGACCGGGCCGGCGCCGAGCTTCCACGCGAGGAAGACCGCCGCAATGAGGCCCGCCGGCAGCAGGACGGCCGGCCCCGGGCTCCATCCCGTCAGCTCGAGGGTCCAGTCGCCCAGCGCGGTCCCGAGCGCGAAGGTGACCAGGACCACCAGCCAGTACCACGCCTCCCGCGGCGTCGTGTTGATCGAGTGGATGGACAGCGTGCGTTCCCGGGCGTACCAGAGGGAGAACACCACCGCGAGAAGCACGGCGAAGACCGTGGAGCTGACGGCGAGCGGGACTCCGTGGGCATCGGTGAGGTTGTCGGTCAGCAAGGTGCCGACGACGCTGATGAGCACCACCGCCAGCCAGTAGACGCCCGGGACGTAGCGGCGCAGCCGGAACTGCGCCACCAGCACGGCCACGAGTGCCACCGTGAAGACGACCGTGGTGTTGGTGAGCCCGAAGCCCAACGTCTCGTTGATGTAGTCGGCGAAGCTCTCCCCCACGGTGGTGCAGAGGACCTTGATGATCCAGAAGTAGAGCGTCACCTCCGGCACCTTGTTGAGCATCAGGCGGCGCTGCGTCGTGGTAGTCGTCGTCATGGGCATGACCATGACCGACATTGCATGACAAGAGCCTGAACGCCCCTTCAGGGCGAGGCGGTAGGAGCGGGTCCGCGCGCACCCCACACGTCCGCGGCCCAGCCTCTCGGTTCTGTCAGGATCTAGACAGCCGAGAAGAGCTGGACTGGCAGGAGCGAAGCGGCGCACGAGAGGGAACGGATGCGGGTCTTGGTCGTGGAGGACGAGCCTCGGCTCGCGCGCGGCCTGCGCACCGGCCTCGAGGCGGAGGGTCTCGCGGTCGACGTGGCGGGAGACGGTGGCGAGGGCCTCTGGTACGCGCAGGAGAACTCCTACGACATCATCCTGCTCGACATCATGCTGCCGGTGATGAACGGCTACCAGGTGTGCCAGCAGCTGCGGGACGAGGGTGACTGGACACCGATCCTGATGCTGACGGCGAAGGACGGCGACTGGGACCAGATCGAGGGACTCGACTCCGGCGCGGACGACTACGTGCTCAAGCCGTTCAGCTTCGACGTCCTGCTCGCTCGGCTGCGTTCCCTGGTACGCCGCGGTGCGACCGAACGACCGGTGAGCCTGACCGTCGGCGACCTGGTGCTCGACCCTGCGCGGCGGACGGTCACCCGCGCGGAGACCGCCATCGACCTCACGGCACGGGAGTTCTCCCTGCTGCAGTTCCTGATGCGCCACCCCGGCGACCTGGTCACGAAGCAGCAGATCATGCAGAACGTGTGGGACTTCGACTTCGACGGCGACTCGAACGTCGTCGAGGTCTACATCGGCCGGCTACGACGCAAGGTCGACAAGCCGTTCGGTCGCGAGGACATCGAGACCCTGCGTGGCAGCGGCTACCGGCTCCGGGCCCCGGATGCGTGAGCGCTTCCGGAGGCCGGTCGAGCACCTCACGCGGTCGCCCGTCCGGATCCGCGTCACCATCGCGGCAGCCCTGGTCTCGCTGGCCGCCGGTCTCATCGCGTCGGTCTTCTTCGTCACCATGATCCGCAAGAACCTCGAGCAGTCGGTCCAGACCTCGGCCGTCCAGCAGGCGCAGGAGCTCGTGGCACAGCTGCGCAACGGCGCCACCCCTGGCCAGACCGCGATCAGCGGTCAGGACGACGTCGTGACGCAGATCGTGGACGCCGGTGGCCGCATCGTCGCCGGCGACTACGCGAGCCAGGACCGCCGTCTCGCCCGCCGCCCGGGCGTCACCAGCGGGGTGCGCGTCAGCGGCGCGTCGGACAGCTTCGCCGTCTCCGCGATCAGGACGCCGGACGGTGGCCTGGTGGTCGTGGGCCGTTCCGAGGAGCACGTGGACGAGGCGAGCGAGACCGCGACGGCACTGCTGCTGCTCGGCGTCCCGCTGGGAGTGCTGCTGCTGACCGTCGTGGTGTGGATCAGCATCGGCCGGGCCCTGCGCCCGGTGGAGGCGATGCGACGCCAGGCGCAGGCGATCACATCGGAGCACCTGCACCGCCGGCTCTCGGTGCCCCCGGGGTCCGACGAGATCGCCCTGCTGTCGAGCACCCTCAACGAGATGCTCGACGGCATCGACTCGGCCCAGCAGCTGCAGCGACAGTTCATCGCCGACGCGTCCCACGAGCTGCGGTCACCGCTGGCCTCGATGCGCCAGGTCATGGAGGTCGCTGCCCACTACCCGCACACGATGAGCGCTCAGGAGCTCGCCCTCGACGTGCTCCCCGAGGAGCAGCGGATGGAGGAGCTGGTCACCGCGCTGCTGACCCTGGCCCGGCTGGACGACGACGTCATGAGGCCCTCGCGCACCGTGGTGGACCTCGACGAGGTCGTGCTGGCGGAGGTGTCACGGGCACGGCGCGACGGCCTCGGCCCGACGGTGCACATCGCCCACATGGAGGCGGTGCAGGTCCGCGGGAACGCCGTGCTCCTCGCGCAGGCGGTGCGCAACCTGCTGTCGAACGCCGTACGCCACGGGGTCTCGCGGGTCGACGTCAGCCTCGTCGACGACGCGTCGCGCGTACGTCTCGTCGTCGAGGACGACGGAAACGGGATCCCTCCCGACCAGCGCGAGAAGATCTTCGAACGGTTCGTCCGGCTCGACGAGGCCCGCAACCGCGACCAGGGCGGGAGCGGACTGGGTCTCGCCATCGTCCGCAAGGTCGTGGCCGTGGCCGACGGCGAGGTCACCGTCGACGAGTCGGAGCTCGGCGGCGCGCGCTTCACGCTCAGCCTGGCCGCCGCCTGACGGGCCGCTGCCAGGCTCTTCACAGTCATGCTCCCGTCATCGACCCTTCGGCACAGTGACGCCCGTGCCCCTGCCGACGGAAACCCCCGCACCCGTGCTCGCGATCACCGACCCGACGACCACCGTCCTGGTCTCGGCGCTGGCTCCCTTCCTCGGGCGGGACGGCCGGGCACGACGCGTCCACGTCGTGTCGGGAAGCTTCGGCGCGGGCCATGACGCGGCCGCGCACGAGCTCTCGTGGCGGCTCTCCGCCGCCGGGCACCGCGTCGAGCGGTGGGACGTGGTCGACCTCTTCCCCGGCGGACTGGGCAGGCTCGTCCGCTTCGCCTACCTCCGCCAGCTCGCGGTCGCTCCGCGGAGCTGGGGGCTGCTGCTCAGCCGGCTCGGCCCGGGGACGGTGGCCTCCCGCGTGGCGCGACGGTCGATGCAGACGGCTCGGCACCGCGTCGCCCGGATCGCGGCCGGCGGGGCCGACCTGTTCGTGTCGACCCACCCGTTCGCCAGCCAGGTCCTCGGCGACATGCGGGAGTCGGGCGCGCTCACCGCACCGGTCGTCACCTACCTGACGGACGCGTCCGTCCACCCGCTCTGGGTGCACCCGGCCGTGGACCTCCACCTCGGTCTCCACGACGTCGCCGTCGCCGCCGCCCGCGCCCTGGGCGGTCGCGCCGCCGAGATCGCGCCGCTCGTGCCGGACACCTACCTGACGGGACCTGCCTGGTCCGCCGCGGCCAAGGTCACCGTGCGGGCGGCCCTGGGTCTCCGCGGGGACCAGCGGATGGTGCTGCTGGTCGGAGGGTCCCTCGGCGTCGGCGACCTCCTGACCGCCGCGCGAGAGGTCCGTGACTCCGGCGTCGGGGTGGCGGTGGTCGCCTGCGGGACCAACGCTCACCTGAGACGGAAGCTCGAGCGTCTGGGCGGCGTGGTGGCGCTCCCCTGGCGCGACGACCTGCCCAGCCTGATCCGGTCCGCCGACTGCGTGGTGCAGAACGCCGGCGGCTTCAGCGCCTGGGAGGCGCTGGCCGCCGGGACGCCGCTGCTGACCTACCGGCCCGTGCCGGGACACGGCACGACCAACGCCGCAGCGCTCGAGCAGGCCGGACTGGTCCCCTGGGTGCGAGACCCGGCCGCGCTCCCGGCCGGCCTGCTGAGGATGCTGCCGCTCGGGACCACGGACGCGGCGGACCTCTCACCCGTCGGCGCCGTGGCGTGATCGCGCCCCGTCTGCTCGCCGGAGCCGCTCTCCTGACGGCCGGGACCGTGGCCGGTCCGGCGCTGTCGAGCATCGGACCGCTGCGCCGGTGGTCGACGCCCACCCTCTCCGGCATCGGTTCGTACCACCGGGTGGCGCTCACCTACGACGACGGGCCGGACCGCCGATCGACACCTGCCTTCCTCGAGCTGCTCCAGCAGCACGACGTCCGGGCGACGTTCTTCCTCCTCGGCGAGCACGTCGCGACGCACCGCTCCCTGGTCACCAGGATGGCCGCGGCCGGGCACGAGCTGGGGGTCCACGGGTGGGACCACACCTGCGTGCTCCTCAAACGGCCCTCGGTGCTGCAGGAGGAGCTGCGACGCACCAGGTCGATCATCGAGGACGCCGGCGGCAGCCCGGTCCGGTGGTACCGACCGCCGTACGGCGTGCTGTCGACCCCGGCCCTGCTGGCGGCCCGCTCGGCCGGACTGCAGACGACGCTGTGGAGCGCCTGGGGTCGCGACTGGGAGCGGCGGGCCACCCCCGCGCGCATCGTGCGCACCGTCGAGACGACGTTGCGACCCGGCGGCACCGTGCTGCTGCACGACACGGACCGGACCTCGGCGCCCGAGTCGTGGCGCCACACCCTGACCGCCAGCCACCACCTGCTGGGGGCCTGGGCCGACCAGCGGCTTCCCGCGGGGCCGTTGGCGGACCACGGCATCGACCTCTTCACGCGACGCCCAGGGCTGGCCCGGGCCACCAGCGGCGGTGGGGACGGTCAGTCCTCCGCCCCTTCGTCGCGCGTGTCGGGCTAATGAGCCTCGGACGGCACCGTCGTCACCGGGAGACCCAGGTGCCGCAGCCGGTGCTGCAGGTCCTGGTGGAACGCCCGGGCCAGGTGCGAGGTGTGCACCGCGATGACGATCTCGTCGACGGGCTCGCTGTACAGCGTCTCCTCGGCCGCGTCCATCGGGTCGTGTCGCACCGACACCGACCCGATGACGTGGCCGCCGGCCGCCGACTCCAGGAGCGGCAGCGCTTCCCGCAGCACGCGCTCGGCCTGCGCGGCCTTGAGGTGCCGCTCCGGGTGCAGCAGGTGCACCTCGGCCGCCGCCGGGTTGGTCACCACGATGCGGAACTGCACCGGGCTCCTGGCGCTGCGCTCCCGCATCGTCTCCAGGAGCTCGGGGGCAGCCGCCGCGTGGTCGGTCACCACCAGGACTCGGGTGATCTGGTCGCCGTCGGCCATGGACGCCTCCTCGGTGGGCTTGCACCAGCATCGGCCGCCGTACCTGACGGGCACCTGACCGCCACGGCCGGTTGACAGTGGCTTAGGTTTGCCTAACCTTGCTCTGGACGAGACCTCTCCCGATCGGACGTGCTGTGAGCCTCCCCGCCACCTTGCTGCTCGGCTTCATCGCCGGCGTCACCATCCTGCTCGGGCTGCCCGTGGGGCGGCTGCAACGTGCGACGCCGCAGCTCAAGCTCTTCCTGAACGCGACTGCTGTGGGCGTGCTGCTGTTCCTGGTCTGGGACGTGCTCTCGGCCGCGTGGGAGCCGATCGACGCGGCGCTGTCGGCGCAGCACGAGACCGGCCGCGGGCTGGGCAGCGCGACCGGGTACGGCGTGCTGTTCGCGGCCGGCCTGAGCGTCGGGCTCCTCTCGCTGGTGTTCTACGAGCGCTGGATGAGAGGGCGTCTGGAGAGGCCGGCCGGGACCTCCGCGCGCCGGCACGGTCCGGGGGCGATGACGGTCGGCGAGGTCGACGGTCGGGGAGGCCTGGCGTCCTGGTCCGCGGCCCGGCACCTGGCGCTGCTGATCGCCGTGGGGATCGGGCTGCACAACTTCGCCGAGGGGCTGGCGATCGGGCAGGCCGCCGCCGGCGGGGAGATCGCGCTGGCCCTGATGCTGGTGATCGGCTTCGGCCTGCACAACGCCACCGAGGGCTTCGGCATCGTCGCTCCGCTGGCCGGTGACCTCGACGCCGACGGTGCGCCGCGGCGTCCGAGCTGGGGCTTCCTGCTCACGCTGGGTGCCATCGGCGGCGGACCGACCTTCGTGGGCACGTTGATCGGTCACAGCTTCACCAGCGAGCCCGTCAGCGTCGCCTTCCTGACGCTGGCCGCGGGCTCGCTGATCTACGTGATCACCCAGCTGATCTCGGTGGCCGCCCGCGCCCGCCGGTCGGACCTGCTGGCCTACGGCATCCTGCTCGGGCTGATCGCCGGCTTCCTCACCGACGCGATCGTCACCGCGGCCGGCGTCTGACCCCGGGTCTCGACCTCGAGCGCTCGCCGCTGTCCCGCCGTCACGACGTCGCGAGTCTGCTGCCGGTGATGCGCTGACCGGAGTCAGGCTGCCGTCAGCAACTCCCCCCTAGCGTGACGCCATGGTCGTCGCGAAACGCTGGCTGGCGCTCTCCTGGAGGCCGCTGCTGCTGGTCGGCGTGGTGGCCGCGGGGCTCTGGACCGCGACGCACGGTGTTGCCGGAGTCGGCTGGCGGGAGGTCGGGGTGGTGCTGCGCGGCGTGAGCGTCGCGCACCTGGTCTGGCTGGGTGTCGTGTGGCTGGCCGGGCTGGTGATCTACGCCGGCGCTGTGCTGGCCGCGGCGCTGCCGGGTCTCGGCGCCCGCCGCGGGCTGCTGATGAACCTCACCGGCAGCGCGGTCGCGAACGTGATGCCGCTCGGCGGCGCCGTTGCCACCGCCCTCAACTGGCGGATGGTCCGCGGCTGGGGGCACTCGAACGGCGCGTTCGTCGGCTTCTGCGTGACGACCAACGCGCTCGACGTGCTGAGCAAGCTCGCGCTGCCCGTGGTCGCGGTGACGGTCCTGGCGGCTGCGTCGGCCCCGGTGCCCGCCGCCGCATGGCTGATGGCTGCCGGCTGCGCTGCGGCACTCCTGCTGGCGGCGGTGCTCCCGCCCGTGCTGCTGCGACCGGCCGCCACCCGTGCGACCGCCGCCGGGCCCGTGCGACGGCTCGCGGCCCGGCGGCAGGGCGCACGGGAGGCCGGCGAGCGGATCCGGGCGCTGCTGCGGACACGGTGGCGCAGGCTGGTCCCCGGCAGCATCGCCTACCTCGTCGCGCAGGTGCTGCTGCTCGACGCCAGCCTGTACGCCGTCGGCCTCCGCCCGCCGGTCGTCGCCGTGCTGATGGCGGCCGCCGTCGAGCGGCTCGGCACGCTGGTGCCGATCACCCCGGGCGGTGCCGGCATCGCGGAGATCGGGGCCGTCGCGTGGCTGGTCGGTTCCGGGCTCGACCCGGTGCAGGCGGTGGCGGGTGTGCTGCTCTACCGGGTCTTCGTCTTCGCCCTGGAGATCCCCGTGGGCGGCGTGCTGCTCGGCGGCTGGGCCTGGTGGGAACGAGCCCGGACCCGGACCGCGACAGGGGCGGCGACGTGAGGGTGCTGCACGTCAGCGACCACTACCCGCCGGTGCTGGGAGGCATCGAGAGGCACGTGGCCGCGCTCGCCGAGCGGCAGGCCTGCCGCGGCCACGACGTCGCCGTCGTGACCTCCGGCCGTGCGACCGCCGACGGGCGGCACAGCGACGACACCGGCGCCGTCGAGGTGCACCGGGTCCGGTCGCGCCGCGACGTGTCGGTCGCCGAGCTCGCGTCGTACGACGTGCTGCACGCGCACGTCTCGGTCGTGGCGCCGTTCACCGCGCCGCTGGTCGCGGCGGCCGCCCGCCGTGGCGTGCCGACGATCGTCACCGTGCACTCGCTGTGGAGCCGGATGGGCCCGCTGCCGACCGCGGCCGCCCAGCTGGCCGGGCTGCGCACCGCCCCGGTGCGCTGGACCTCGGTCAGCCGGGTGGCCGCCGACGACCTCGCGACCCGGCTGCCGGCCGGCACAGAGGTCGAGGTGCTGCCGAACGCGGTGGAGGTGCGGCCGCGAGCCCGCACCCTGGCGACGCTGCCGGGTGATCCCGTGCGGCTGGTGAGCACGATGCGGATCGCGCGCCGCAAGCGGCCGCTGGCGCTGCTGCGCGCCTTCGAGCTCCTCGCCCGCACGGTCGACGTGCCCGTCGAGCTGACGGTGGTCGGCGACGGGCCGCGGCGTCCCGAGGTGGAGCGCTGGCTCGCCCGGTCGACGATCGGTCACCTCGTCACCGTCACCGGGCGCGTCGAGCCCGACGAGGTGCTGCGGCTGCTCGCACGCGCGGACGTGTACGTCGCCCCGGCGATCCTCGAGTCGTTCGGCCTCGCCGCGCTCGAGGCCCGCTCGGTCGGGCTGCCGGTGGTCGGGCGGGCCGACAACGGGCTGACGGACTTCGTGCGTCACGAGCATGAGGGGCTGCTGTGCCCTTCGGACGAGGGCATGGTCAGCGCGCTGCGGCGGCTGGTGCACGACGCCGACCTGCGACACCGCATGTCCGAGCACAACCGGACCGTGGCGCCCCTCCAGACCTGGTCGCAGGCTCTCGCCGACCACGACGCCGCGTATGCCCGGACCGTCGACGACGCCGCGCTCGGCAGGTTGCTGGCCCGCCCGAGGGGCGAACGGTGAGCGGCTACACGCTGGTGGCGTTCCACGCACACCCCGACGACGAGTCGCTGCTGACAGGCGGGACGTTGGCGCGCGCGGCCGCGGAGGGGCACCGGGTGGTTCTCGTGACCGCCACCGACGGCGAGCGGGGTCTGGCCGGGGCGGTCGACGGCGTCGGCGCCGAGCTCGGCCGGCGGCGCCGGGTCGAGCTCCGCAGGGCGGCGGGTTGCCTCGGCGTGCACCGGCTCGTCCACCTCGGGTACGGCGACTCGGGGCTGCACCCTGATCCGGGGGACCTCGAGGCCTTCGCGCAGGCCGACCCCGACGCCGCCGCTCAGCGGCTGGCCGAGGTGCTGCGCGCGGAGCACGCGGACGTGCTGACGGTCTACGACCCGAACGGCGGCTACGGCCACCCGGACCACCGGCAGGTGCACCTGGTCGGCACGCTGGCCGCGCGGCTCGCCGGCACTCCCGTGGTGCTGGAGGCGACCGTGCCGGCCGGCGCGTTCCGGGCGGTGCTGCGGCTGCTGCGCTCGGTCGGCCACGTCCTGGGGACGCCACCGCCGCTGGGCGACCGCCAGGTCTTCAGCGACCGCCGACGGATCACCCACCGGGTCCGGGTCGGCGACCAGCTGCGGGCCAAGCGCGCGGCGATGGCCGCGCACACCTCGCAGCGACGCGCCGACGGTCAGGGCCGGGTGCTCGACCACCTGGTGCGGCTGCCGCTGCCGGTCTTCGCGCTGGCGTTCGGACGCGAGTGGTTCGTCGAGCAGGGACGACCCACCGGCCCGCTCCTCGACGACGTGTTCGCCACCCTGCGCTCGGGCGAGCGGAGCCGCGCATGAGCCTCTCGTCGCGGTGGGCCCGCTGCTGGTGCGTCGTCGCAGCGCTCGGAGTGGGGCTGGCCGTGCTCGAGTGGTCAGCGCTGGTCGCCGCCATGGCCTTCGTGGCGGTGCTGGCGTGCGTGGCCATGGCGTCGACGCTGCTGCCGGCGCGGCCCGGACGTCCGACCCTGGTGCTCTCACTGGTCGCCGCCGCGTGGTCCGTCGCGCTGCTGGCGCTGATGTCGTCGTCCCCGCCGCTGGCGCTGCTCGTGGTGCTGCTCCTCGTGGCAACCTGCCCTCCCGTGCTCCGGCTGCTCCGCGGTCGCCCAGCCGCGGGGACCAGACCGCGCCCGACCGTCCCCCCGCGGCCGGCCGTCCCCCCGCGGCCGGCCGTCCCCCCGCGGCCTGCCGTCCCGCTCCGTGGCGGCCCACCGGCGGGTCAGCCGGGCCGGGACCACGCCGTGGAGGGGCTCGACGACCGCCAGCTGTGCACGCTGTGGCGCCGGCTGTTCTGGCAGCTCGTCGACCAGCGCGACGCAGCGGACGCGGTCTCGACCGTCGCCTGGCGGCAGGCGTGCCTCGACGAGCTCGAGCGCCGCGACCCGGCCGCGGTGCGGGCATGGCTCGACTCCGGCGCGCGTGCATCGGGCGGCCCTGAACGCTTCCTCACCGACCACGGTCGACACGGTGACGCCGATGCCGGCTGAGGCATCGTGGGTGCTCCGGCTGTGGGCCGTCGTGGCTCTCTTCGCCGGCGTGACCGTGGTCCGTTCGCACCAGGTCGGAATCCCACTGCGTGATCCCCACGGCGCGGTGTTCGCCCTCCGAGTCGCGCTCTCGCTGGGGCTCTTCGTCGCGCTGGTGGCCGGGGACACGGTGGTGCGCGCCCGGCGTCGGCACCGCACGCTGCGGCTGGTGCCGACGATGCTGCGCGAGCGCTGGCCGGCGAGGCGGGTGGTCCTGGCGCTGACGGGGCTGCTGGCCTACCACGTCGTCTACTTCTGCTACCACAACCTCAAGAGCTGGGACGTGCTCAACCGGCCCCGGGACCGGGAGCTTCTCCGCTGGGACCAGTGGATGTTCCTCGGCCACCATCCGGCGGTGCTGCTGCACGACGTGCTCGGCGAGCGTGTGGCGACGTACGTCCTGCTCGCCGTCTACGAGTCGTTCTCCACGGTGGTGGCGGTCGCGCTGGTCGCGTCCGTCACGTTGCTCCCGAGGATCCGCGACGGATACGTCTACGTCGCCAGCTCGGTGTGCGCGTGGATCCTCGGCGTCGCCTCGTACTACGCGATTCCCTCGCTGGGCCCGTTCGCCGCGGACCCGGCGGAGTTCCGGGGGCTGCCGCACACGATGATCCAGGACACCCAAGCGAGGTACCTGGCGCAGCGCGCACACCTGCTCGCCCACCCGCACGCCGCCGACGCGTTCGCGCAGGTGTCCGCGTTCGCGAGCCTGCACGTGGCCTTCACCGCGCTGATCTGGCTGACGGCACGCCGGTACGGGCTGCACCGGCTCGCACGCGTGCTCGCGGTGTTCCTCGCCGGAACGGTGCTGGCCACCGTCTACCTCGGTTGGCACTTCGCGCTCGACGACGTCGCAGGCGTCTTGATAGCCGTGGTCGCGGTGCGCCTCGGGCACTGGCTCGTCTGGGGGCGGGAGGCAGGGGCCGGGACCCGGTCGCGACCGGTGACGGGCACCCGGCCGCGTGGACCCGCGGCGGGCGTTCCGCACGGCTGATCCTTCCCGGCGTGGGCGCCTCGTGGTCGCCGTCCTGTCCGACGCCATTCATGTCGCTGTCAGGTCGTTCGCGTTGACTGCGGTCAGTGAGAGCGACCACGCGATGACGACGGACGTGCGGCCGGCAGCGGAGCTGCAGCCCACCCCGCCCTGGGCACCGACCCGGCGCACGGCGGGCGACCTGTGGGCGTACGCCGGCGGTGTGGTCGTCGGCGCGACGCTGCTGCTCGTCGCTGCGGTGCGCCAGCCGTTCAGCTACGACGAGCTCAGCCAGATCACGCCGTACGCCAGCGACGACGTGGTCACGATCGTCTCCGGCACCCGGCAGCCGCCGCTCGACCCGCTGCTCGGCGCGCTGTTCCGGCACCTGCTCGGGCAGGGCCAGCTGCAGCAGCGGCTGGTCCCGGTGCTCGCCGGCATCGGCATCCTGGTGGTGACGGGCGCCCTGCTGCGGCGGCTCGGCCTCGGGTACGCCGGCGCGTGGGCGGTCTGGGTGCTCGCCACCGCACCGCTCGCCGTCCGCTACGGCGCCTACACCCGCCCCTACGCCCTCCCCGCGCTGTGGATGCTGCTGTTCGTGCTCGCGTCCCACCACTGGCTCACCGACCGTCGACGCGGCTGGCTCGCGGTCGCGGTCGCGGCTGCGGTGGCTCTGCCGCTCACCCGCGTCCCGGAGCCGTGCGTCTTCCTGGCCGTCACCGCTCTCGCGCTGTCGCTGGCCGCCGGCACCGGGCGGATGCGCTGGCGCGACACCCGTCCCCTGGTCCTGGCCGCCGGCGGTTCGCTGGTGCTGGTCGGCGTCCCGTTGTTCCTGCTGCTCGGCTCACAGACGCAGGGCAGCTTCTTCGACCCGAGCCCGACCGGGATCTGGCACCGGGCGGGTCGCGGGTTCCACGAGATCGCCACCGCGGTCGTCCCGCTGCTCGGCCAGTCGTTCCCGTGGTGGCCGCTGTCGTCGACCGTCCTGGTGGTCGCGCTCGGCGTGCCGGCGCTGCGCCGGCGGCTGCTCGGCTGGTGGTTCTGGTGGGCGCTGCTCGCCGCCCCGGTGGCCTTCGTGCTCGCCTACCACCTGCTGAACCCCTACAGCTTCTTCGCGCTCCCCTACCGGTCGCGGGCGGCGTACTTCTTCCTGCCGGCCTACGTGCTCGTCACCGCCGTCGTCGCGTCGCTGGTGGTGGGTCCCCGGGTCAGGCGCAGCGCGCGCGCCGTGGTGGGCCTGCTGCTCGCGGCCGCGCTCCTCGGCCAGCTGCCCGCCACGGCCGGTGTACTCACCCGTGACGCCGCACCCGACTTCGCGAAGGCAGCGACCCTGCTCCGCACGCAGGTGCCGAAGGACGCGGTCGTGCTCTACGACCGGCCGACGCCGGCGGGTCAGTCGCGACAACCCTTCCTGGGTCACCCGCGCTACCTCGGCGACCGGCCCCGGGTGCGCGACGTGCGCGACCTCGCGGACCAGTCCTCGCTGCCTCGAGGTCCGGTCTACGTGCTCGTCAACGGGCAGTGCGCTCGACCGGGTCGGTGCGCGCTGTCGCGGCGACCCTGGGTCCGCGACGTACCGGGCTGGCGGCTCGCGGCCACCTCCGAGCGGTTCTCGCTGTACGCGCCGGACCACCCGTCGGCCGGCATCGAGCAAGCGCTGCTCGCCGTCGGGAACACCCTCGGCCCGGACCTCGGCTACGTCGAGACGCTGTCGGCCGCTGCACTCCTCGACCGCGAGGGGCACCCGACCCGGGCCCGGGCGCTCGTCGCCGACCTGCGCTCCCGGATGACACCGCTGCAGCGGCGCCGCATGGACCAGTACGTCGCCGCGAACCGTGTGCCGGTCCCTCACTGATCGAGCGGCTGGGCGTGGGTTCACGCGGATTGGGTGATGCCCACCCTTCGCCTCGATGACAACGTCGCGATGGTGAGCCCGAGGACCGCACCGGGAGCTCCGGTGACGAGCGCGCAGACGGCCGCATGAGACGCCTGTTGGCGGCGACCGCTCTGGTGCTGGGCGCCGCCACACTCGTGCTCGCCGTGATGGTCGCGGTGGGCCAGTTCCCGCGGGGGCTTGGCCTGCTTGGGTGTGCGGTCATCGCCTGCGGTGCCGCCTGGTACGGCGTTCTCCGGCGCGGGTTCGCGCGGGGCGCCGGCCTGACCGTCGCCGTCCTCGCCCTCGCCGGTGCGGTGGGACTGCTGGTGGCGGGAGGGGCACCGTTCGTCGACCTGCTCGTGGTGACCGGCGTGTTGCTGACGCTGGCGGCAGCACGCGGCACGCTGGGGGTACGTGTGAGCCTGCCGGGTGCCACGGCCCCGCAGCACCCGGTGCTGTTCTTCAACCGTCGCTCCGGTGGTGGGAAGGCGGATCGGTTCGCGGTGTCCGAGCAGGCCCGCAGCCGGGGCATCGAGCCGATCGAGCTGAAGTCCGGCGACGACCTCGAGACCCTGGTCCGGGACGCGGTCGCGCGCGGCGCGGACGGCCTTGCGATGGCAGGTGGGGACGGCTCGCAGGCCATCGTCGCCGCGGTCGCGGCCGAGCTCGGGCTGCCGTACGCCTGCGTGCCGGCTGGCACCCGCAACCACTTCGCCCTCGACCTCGGCGTGGACCGCGACGACGTGGTCGGCGCCCTCGACGCGTTCGTCGACGGAGGGGAGCGCCGGGTGGACCTCGGAGAGGTCAACCGCCGGGTGTTCGTCAACAACGTCTCCCTCGGCTTGTACGCCGAGGCAGTGCAGCTCCCCGGGTACCGCGACGCCAAGATCCACACCCTGCTCGACACCGTGCCCGACGTCCTCGGCCCTGGTGGCAGCGATCTCGACCTGCGCTGGCTCGGTCCAGGCGGACACGAGCACCGCGGTGGCGCAGCGGTGCTGGTGTCGAACAACCGGTACCGGCTCGGCCGTGCGGTCGGCTCAGGCACACGTCCCCACATCGACGACGGCCTGCTCGGGATCACCGTCGTCGGCGCCATCGCGTGGGAGGACGAGGAGGGCCGCTCGTTGCAGCGTCCGTGGCGCGAGTGGTCTGCGACGACCTTCAGGGTCGACTCGGAGAAGCCGGTCGCCGCCGGCATCGACGGCGAGGCGCTCGTCCTGGAGGCGCCCCTCGAGTTCCGTATCCGCCCTGGGGTGCTGCGCGTGCGCATCGCCCGCAGCCACCCGGGCGCGTCACCGTCCGCACGGCTTCCCGACGGCACCTGGGCGGGCGTGGTCGAGCTGGTCCGCATCGCGCTCGGAACGGATCAGGACCCCTCGAGCTCGAGGCCGGGCTGACGTGGTGACACCAGGAGGGGTCCTCCCGACTGGACCCGTGCCGGTCGAGGAACGGCTGGCCGACCGGATCTCGCATCGTCACGACCAGCAGGGCGCCACCCCCTCGCCGACGGTCCGCGCCCTGCGCCGGCTCGGCGACTACGACCGCGCCGCCTACGGGTCGGTGGCGGCGCTCTCCACACCGCTGCTCGACGTACCCCTGCGGCGTGTGTCCGAGCTCGCCAACCACTCCAAGCCGTGGATCCTGCTGGCCGGCCTCCACGCGATCCTCGGAGGGCGACCGGGACGACGCGCCGCGTTCACCGGGCTCGCGGCCGTCGCCGCTGCGTCGCTGGTCGTCAACCAGCCCATGAAGCTCGCCGGTGCCCGTCCGCGTCCCGACTGGGACGACCTCAGGGTCCCCCAGCCGCGGCGGGTGCGGATGCCCTCCTCGAGCTCGTTCCCGTCGGGCCACTCCGCGTCCGCGGCGGCGTTCGCCGTTGCCGTCGGGGACCTGGTGCCGGTCTCACGGCTGCCGCTTCGGGCGGCGGCCTCGACGGTGGCGTTCTCCCGTGTGTACACGGGCGTGCACTACCCGAGTGACGTCGTGGTCGGAGCCACCGTCGGCGCCCTGGTCGGCCGGCTGGCAGCTCGCACGACGCTCCGCCTCGGGAGGCCCGACGCGGACTAGTCCGTCAGTGACTCGATCGCGACCACGGCCGCCAGGAGCAGCGCGTCGTCCTCCCCCGCGTCGATCTCCACGCCATAGGTGTCCCGGACCCGGAACCAGCGCTTGGAGATGCGTGCCACCGAGTCGCCGTCACGTTCGACCTCGTACTCGTGGTCGACGATGTTCCCGTGGGCCTTGAGGTCGTCCCCACCCTCGACGTTGATCACGAAGCGGTCCCGGATGCCCACGAGGGCCTTGTGCACCGTCGCGATCGTCTGGTCGTCGCGCTCGATCGCGACCTTGTCGCGCACACTGAGCTTGCGCTCCTGGATCTTCGCGACCTCGTTGCCGGCCATGTCCTCGAGCACGAACGTGTCGCGGACGCGGACCGCCTTCCCGTCGACCCGGTAGGCGCGTTCGCCCGCCTCGTCCTCGATCCAGAAGTCGTCACCGATGGACGCCAGCTTCTCCCTCATGCGAAACCGACGCACGTCCTCGTCGTCGTGTCGTCCGCGTCGAAGTCCCACGGTCGGTCCGCCTCCTCGGTTGGCTCGAGGGCGAGCGTAGGTTCGCGACGACGCGTCGGGCATCACCCAGACTGCATGAGGTTCCTCGAGGGGCTTGCGAGCGGCAGGGGTGCGGCGCTGCCTGGCTGGCTACGGTGAGTGGATGCTGCCGCTCGGAGAGCCCCGATCGAGTCTCGATGTCCGTGCCTGACGTCGTCGTGGCCTGGTCCGTGGGACGGCCCTCAGAGGCGTTGCGCGATCTGCTCGCTGGGACGGTCCGGGAACGACTGACCGGTCTGGCCGGACCGGTCCGGCTGTCGCACCTGTGCCCGCGCTGCGGATCCGACCGGCACGGCCGACCCCGCCTGCCGGGTCAGCCCGAGCTGGGTCTGAGCGTCGCGCACACCGAGCGGGTCTCGGCCGTCGCAGGCGTCGTCGGCGCGCAGGTCGGGATCGACCTCGAGTCCGAGGACGATCCTCGGTTCGGCTCGGTGGCGAGCGTGCTGCTCCACCCTCGGGAGACCGGGACCGACCCTCGGCTGCTGGCGCGGACCTGGGTGCGCAAGGAGTCCGTCCTCAAGGCGCTGGGCACCGGCCTGGCGGCCGATCCGCGCTCAGTCGAGCTGGGCGCACCGGCTGCCGCTCCCATGGTGGTGCAGCTGCCGGCGCCGTTCGAGGACGTGCCGGTGGCGCTCCGCGACGTCGACCTCGGCACCGGGACGATCGGGGCCCTGGCCGTGGTGGGTCGGACCGAGCCGCGGGTCAGCGTGAGCGAGGTAGCTGCGGAAGCTCGAGCTCGTTGAGCCAGCTGTCGGCGAGCGCCCTCATCTTGGATCCGTTGCGTGCCTCGAGGTGGTCGACGAAGGCGTCGGTGTCGACGCTGCCGTAGGCGTTGTCGGCGACCCACGCCGCGAGGGTGGCGAAGAACGCCTTGTCGCCGACGGTGAGCCGGATCGCGTGCAGGAACAGCGCACCGCGCTTGTAGAGCCGGTCGTCGAACATGAGCTCTGGTCCCGGGTCGCCGAGCAGCAGGTCCTGGTCGAGCTCGTCGAGTCGCCCCCAGTGCTGGTTCGCGTGCTCATGCGCGCTGCGCCCACCGCTGTGCTCGGACCAGAGCCACTCGGCGTAGCAGGCGAAGCCCTCGTGCAGCCAGATGTGCTGCCAGGCACTCGCGGTCAGGCTGTTGCCGAACCACTGGTGGGACAGCTCGTGCGCCACCAGCCGCACGGCGTCCCAGTCCGAGCGGAGGAAGTTCGCCCCGAAGGTCGAGAGCCCCTGCGACTCCAGCGGGATCTCCAGGTCGTCCTCGGTGACCACGACGGCGTAGCGGTCGAACGGGTACTCCCCGAAGGTGGCTGTGAAGAAGTCGACCATCTCGACCTGCCGGCCGAACGCGTCCTCGAGCCGGTCGTGGAGGGCTCGCGGTGCGAAGACGCTCACCGGAACGTCGCCGTCGCCGAGCACCACCTCGTCGTACCGGCCGATCTGCACGGTGGCGAGGTACGTCGCCATCGGCTGCGGCTGCTCGTGGACCCAGGTCGTCGTCCGAGCACCCCGACGGCGCTCGACGAGGGTGCCGTTGGCGACGACGCGGTAGTCGCTCGAGGTGGTCACGCTCATCCGGTAGGTGGCCTTGCTCGAGGGCCGGTCGTTGCACGGGAACCACGACGGTGCGCCGTGCGGCTGCCCGGCGACGATGACGCCGTCGGCGAGCTCCTCCCACCCGGCCGTGCCCAGGTGTCGCTTCCGCACCGGCTTCGGGTTGCCGCCGTAGCGCAGGGAGACCTCGAGCCGCTCCCCCGCGGCCACCGGCTCCTCGAGCTTGACGGTCAGCACGTTGCGCCGGTCGGTGAACTTCGTGCGCTCGCCGTCGACCGTCAGCTTCTCGACCTTCAGGGCGTGCAGGTCCAGGTGGAGCCGGTCCAGCTCCTCCAGCGCGACCACGCTGAGCGTCGCGCGGCCCTCGAGGTGGTTGCCGCGGACGGAGTACGTCAGCTCGAGGTCGTAGTGCTCGACGTCGTACGACGTGTCCCCGTGACCACTGACGTAGTCGTCGGCGCCGCTCCGGTCTCCCAGGCTCACTCCGGGGCCCCGGCGTCGTCGAGCCAGGGGCCGATGGGGTTGCCGGTCCACCGGGTCTTGTCGGGCACGGACTCGCCCCTCATCACCAGTGACACGGGGCCCACCGTAGCGTGGCGGCCCAGTGTCGACGCCGGCAGGATCACGCTGTTCGGACCGAGCGTCGAGCCCCTCCTGAGCACCACCCGGTCGGTGCTCATCACCCGGTCGTGGAACAGGTGGGTCTGGAGCACGCAGCCCTTGTTCACGGTGACGCCGTCGCGGAGCTCGACCAGGTCGGCCTCGGGGAGCCAGTAGGTCTCGCACCACACGCCACGGCCGACGGTCGCACCCATCGACCGCAGCCACACGTTGAGCAGGGCGGTGCCCTGGGCCGCGCGCGCGAACCACGGGGCGGCCACCACCTCCACGAAGTTGTCGGCGAGCTCGTTGCGCCACACGAAGGAGCTCCACAGCGGGTGGTCGGTCACCTCGATGCGGCCCACCAGGATCCACTTCGCCGCCGACGTGACGCCTGCCGCCAGCGCTCCCGCGAGCATCAGCACCAGCCCGGCGACGAGCGCCGCGACGAGCAGGCCAGGACCCTGCAGCAGCCACTCGAGGGCCGCGAGCACACCCGTGGTGACCGCCAGCGAGACGACGACGGGCACGACGCGACAGGCCTCGACCAGTCCCCGGGCGACCCGCAGCCGCGTGGTCGGCTCATAGGTCCGGGTGTCGTCGTGGTCCTGACGCGGCCGGCGCAGCGTGACCGGCGGGCTGCCGAGCCACGACGCCCCGGCCGCGGCCGCCTTGCGACCCGGCACCGCGGAGAGCACCGCCACGAGCGACTGCTTGGGCACCTTGCGGCCGGCGGCTGCCATCCCGGAGTTGCCGACGAACGCCCGCTTGCCGATCTTCACGCGCTCCACCCGCAGCCAGCCGCCACCGAGCTCGTAGTTGCCGATCAGGGTGTCGTCGGCGAGGAACGCCTGGTCGTTGACCGTCGTCAGCTTCGGGATCAGCAGCACGGTCGACGCCTCCACCTCGTCGCCGATCCGGGCGCCGAGGAGCCGGAGCCACGCCGGGGTCAGCGAGCTCGCGTAGAGCGGGAACAGCCAGGTGCGGGCCTCGTCGAGGACCCGCAGCGTGCCCCAGGCCTGCAGGGCCTGCCGGCTGTGGACCGGGTAGTGGCCCGGCGCCAACCCCCTCCCGAGCAGCCGGCACAGCAGCAGCACGAGGAGCGCGAGCGCGGCACCGGCAACGAGGGCCGAGACCGGCAGCAGCGGGAGGACGGTCTCCAGCGCGTCGGCCACCGAGCTGCTCGAGGTCAGGCCGGGCAGCGCGACGGCCAGCCCGGCCGCCAGAGCCAGCACCGGCAGTGCCGCGATGACGGTGCTCAGCCCGGCGTAGGCCAGCACCCACCGCGGGCTCCGCGCCGGACGCTCGGAGGACCAGGGGCCGCGTGCCCGCGAGATCGGCTCGGCAGGCGAGCCGGACCAGAGCTCGCCCCGTCCCACCTCGCCGAGGACCGCCGACCCGGGGGCCACCTCGGAGCCCTTCCCGATGACGGCGCCGGGACCCAGGGTGCTGCGGGTGCCGACCCGCGCGCCGGCACCCACCCTGACGGCGCCGATCCGCAGGACGTCGCCGTCGAGCCAGTAGCCGCTCAGGTCGACCTCGGGCTCGACCGAGCACCCCTTGCCCAGCGACAACCGGCCGGTGACCGGGGGGAACGAGTGCAGGTCGACGTCCTTGCCGACCTTGGCGCCCAGCAGCCGGGCGTACGTCGGCAGCAGCGCGGCACCCGCGACGTTGGCGGCACCGAGCTCGTCCGCGAGCCGCTCGGCCAGCCACAGCCGCAGGTGGGTGCGGCCCCCACGCGGGTAGTCACCGGGCGCCACGCGGCGCAGCAGCCAGCGCGCACCGAGTGCGCTGAGCGCCATCCGGCCCGGGGCCAGCACCAGCAGCACGACTCCGAGCGCCGGCCACCACCAGCTGACGGTGGGCAGCCAGGCCGGGCCGACAGACGCGGCGAGCACGTTGTTCGCGAGCAGCACCCACGTCAGCCACCGCAGCCCGGACAGCAGGCGGAGCGGCAGCGTGAACACGACCTGGCCGACCTGCGTCTTCGAGGGGGTCGGCCGCACCCGACGGTTGGTCGCCGCGCTCGGGGCGGCCAGCCCGTCGAGCATCGCGGCCAGTGCCCCGACCGTCGGGCTCTCGTAGAGGTCGGCGACCGTGACCTCGGGGAACCGCGCCCGCAGCCTGGAGACCATCTGGGCGGCCGTCAGGCTTCCGCCGCCGAGGTCGAAGAAGTCGTCGGTGGGGCGGCGGACCACGGCACCGAGCACGTCGAGCCACAGCTCGGCGATCCAAACGGCGGTGCCGGAGAGCGCCGAGCTCTCGTCCCCGGCGTCTGCGGAGGTCGGCAGCGGCCACGGCAGGGCGTCCCGGTCGATCTTTCCCGAGGTCCGGGTCGGCAGGTCGGCCACCGGGGCGAGGCGCGGCACCAGCGCCGCCGGCACCGTGTCCCGGAGCAGCTCCGCCGCCGCGCTCGGGTCGAAGCCGTCGTCGACGGTGACGTACCCGACCAGCAGCTGGTTGCCGGCCCGGCTGCGACGTACGGCGGCCGCAGCACCGACGACACCTGGCAGCGACAGCAGCGCGCTGTCGACCTCACCGAGCTCGATGCGCCGGCCGCCGAGCTTGACCTGGTCGTCGGCGCGGCCCGCGAACAGCAGACCGGCTCCGTCGAAGCGGACCCGGTCCCCGGTGCGGTAGGCCCGCTCCCATCCGAGCGTCGGCATCGCGGCGTACTTCTCGGCGTCCTTGGCCGGGTCGAGGTACCGGGCGAGCCCGACTCCCCCCACGATCAGCTCGCCGACGTCGCCGTCCGGCACCGGACCGCCGAGCTCGTCGACCACCGCGAGGTCCCAGCCGTCCAGGGGCAGCCCGATGCGCACGGGGCCGTGGTCCTCCAGGCGGGCGCCGCACGCCACCACGGTTGCCTCGGTCGGTCCGTAGGTGTTCCAGACCTCCCGTCCGCCGCGCGCCAGTCGCTCGCCGATCTCGGGCGGGCACGCCTCCCCGCCGAGGATGAGCAGCCGGACGCCGTCCAGCGCCTCGGTCGGCCAGAGCGACACGAGCGTCGGGACGGTGGAGACGACGGTGATCTCGTTGGCCACCAGCCACGGCCCGACGTCGACCCCGCTGCGGACCAGCGACCGCGGCGCCGGGACGAGGCACGCGCCGTGCGCCCAGGCCAGCCACATCTCCTCGCAGGACGCGTCGAACGCCACCGACAGGCCCGCCATCACCCGGTCGCCCTCGGTGATCGGCGCCTCCTGGAGGAACAGCCTCGACTCGGCGTCCACGAACGCCGCGGCGGAGCGGTGGCTGACCGCGACGCCCTTCGGCGTGCCCGTCGAGCCGGAGGTGAAGATCACCCAGGCGTCGTCGTCCGGTCGCACCGGGTCGGGTGCCGGCGGGGCCTGCCCCGGTGACGGCGGAGGCCGGCGGCTCGCAACGGCGGTAGAGCTCCCGACCACGGCGGCCACCGCGGCCTCCTCGAAGACCAGCCGGGCTCGCTCGTCCGGGTCGTCCGCGTCGACGGGCACGTAGGCGGCGCCGGCGACCAGTGCTCCGAGGACGGCGACGTAGAGGTCGACGGTCCCGGACCGGATCCGGACCCCGACGCGGTCGCCGCGGCCGACGCCGGCGGCCTCGAGCTGGGAGGCAAGCTGAGAGGCGGCCTCCGCCAGCTCCGCGTAGCTGAGGACCGTGACCCCGTTGTCGAGGGCGGGTGCGTCAGGGTAGGTCTCGACCGTCTCGAGGAAGACGTCGACGAGCGTCCGAGCCGGCGCCGCCCGGTGGGCTCGTCGAAGGCTCGACTGGCTCGGCATCAGGTCGCGGGTCGTGTCGGACACCTCCAGCAGTCTGCCGCCCGCCGGTGAACGCAGGGTGGACGGCGGCGCGCAGGGGCCCGGTCAGGAGCGGCGGACCTGCGACGGCACCTGGGTCCCGGAGCAGGCAGGGTTCGTGCAGAGGTTCATCAGCCGCAGCGACGCCGCGGAGAGCCGGCTCAGCTCCTCGTCGGTCGCCGGTCGGAACCCCTCGATCCGGTGCGTCAGCGGGCCGCCGCAGTCAGGACAGGTGACCGGAGCCGAAACCGTCGAGTGCGTCATTCTTCGAAGAATAGGCATCCCCGATGGACAGTCAATGGTCACAGTGGCGCGTACAGACCGGGCAGCAGAGGGACCGGCTCCGAGAAGAGGTCGCCGTCGGGGAGCCGTCGGGGAGCCCTGACCCCCTGCGGTCAGGGGGTCAGGTTGGCCTCGTAGGTGAACAGCTCGGTGCCGTTGGCCTCCTCGCCGTTGTCCGGGGCGGCCCACAGCGTCAGCCGGTTCCCGCTCGCCGCCAGCTTGACCGGGTTGCGGGTCATCACGTGTCCGGCGGAGGACCACTTCTGGAAGGGCACCTCGCGCAGCACGTCGTGGCTGCGCAGGTCGATCATGGAGATCCCACCGAGCTCGTACGTGGCGTTGTCGCCTCCGGCGCTCGGTGTCTGGGGCAGGTTGGTGACTCCACCGCAGATCATCTTGGCCGAGGCGGCGTACTGGCAGTCCTGGTAGTCGGTGAAGAAGCTGTCGTTGTTCCAGCTCCGGATCCGCTTGCCGTCCGCGGTCCACTCGTAGAAGCGACGCGAGCCCCAGCTGTTGCCGACGAGGTGGCCGTTCGTCTGGTCGCGCACGATGCCGCCGATGTGGTCGTCGACCTGGAACTGCCGGCGGACGGCCAGGGAGTCCGCGTCGACCCGGTACATGATGGCGCTGGAGTCCGGACGGTACTGGGCCACCGGGACCCAGATGTCGGTGCCGTCGTAGGAGATGCCACCCGGGTGGTACATGTCTCCCTCACCGAGGGTGATGTCCCTCTGCAGGTGTCCCTCGCGGTCCATGACGAACAGGTGACCGATGCCCTTGCCCGCCGTGCGGTCGTAACCGTCGACCGGAGTCGGGTACTTCTTGGTCGGCTCGATGATCTGGACCGCCGAGAGGAAGAGGTGGTTCGGGGTGATCGCGAGTCCCTCGGTGTGGTACGTCGGGAAGTCCAGGTCCAGCTTGTCGACCTGGGTCCACGCGGTGTCGCGGTCCACCGCCCCGAAGTCGTGGGCGAGGGCGCCGTCGTGCCGCGCGGCGTGCGTGGCGTCGGCGGCGGCGCCGGCACCGGCGGCCCCGCCGATGAGCAGGGCGGCAGCGGCCGCTACGGAGATCGTGCGTAGACGTGGGCGATTCATGTGTCCGTCTCCTTGGTGACGCTGTGAGGTTCGAGGCGTTTGCCGACCGTATGACGCGAATGTGAACGAGGGGCGACCGTGGTTGAACATTCGACACGAAAAGGGGCGCACCCTCCACACCTGCAGCGTTCTGCGCGATCGTGCCGATGCGCGGGCGGCTCCAGCAGCGGCACACTGGTGGGTGTGCACACAGTCGACGACGTCCTGCAGATCGGCGTGCTGGTGTTCACCGTGACGGCCGTCGTGGTGGCGGTTCTCGTCGTGTGGCGGGACGACCACACATGGAGGGATCGACGTCGGATCTGAGTCCACGCTCGGGATCGTGCCGCGAGGCCCTAGTCTTCGGCGTTCTCCGTCGTTACGTGACCCACCAGCTCGGCCTGCGCGCGAGCGTGCGCATGGACGGCGTCGCGACTGGGCAGGAGCGCCGTCGAGGCAGCGCACACGAGGAAGCCGCCGAGCACCCACCAGCTGGCCGTGACGTCGGCACCGCGCAGCGCGGCCGGTGTGAACGTCTCGACGGCCCCGAAGAACACCGATCCGATCACCGCGATCCCGAGCGCAGCCCCCACCTGCTGGAACGTGCTGTAGGTGCCCGACGCCGCTCCGGCCTCGGTCTCCGGCACGGTGGCGAGCGCGATGTCGACCAGCGGCACCACCAGCAGCCCCAGCCCGACGCCGGCCAGCAGCATCGGCAGGGTGAGGCTCCAGCGGGTCAGGTCGTCACCGACGTGCTCGACGATGCGGATCACCCACCACACCCCGATCGCCTGCAGCAGCGCGCCCGCCAGGCAGACGGTCTTGCCGACCTTGAGCCCGAGGGGCACCGAGACCCCGGTGCCGACGAACGCGCCGATGCTGAACGGCAGCAGCATCAGTCCGGCGTCGAACGCGCTGAACCCGAGGCCGGCCTGGACGTAGACGATGGTCACCAGCGAGAAGCCGGCCAGCGAACCCTGGAAGACCGACTGGGTGACGAGCCCGGCGCTGAAGCCGCGGATGCCGAACAGGTGCAGGGGCAGCAGCGCGGACCCGGTCCGCTGCTCGGTACGGCGCTCCACGGCGACGAAGACCGCCATCAGCGCAGCCGAGCCTGCGAGCATCAGCCAGATCCGGGCCGACCAGTCCTGGCTGTGGCCCTCGATCAGCGGGAACACCAGCAGGAACAGGGCGGCGCTGGCCAGGAGCACGCCCGGCAGGTCGACCTTCTTCGTCGACGCCGAGGACGTGTTGGGCACGAAGAACCACGCCAGCACGAGGATCAGCAGGCCGATCGGGACGTTGATCAGGAAGATGCTGCGCCAGCCGACACCGAACGCGTCGTGGGTGACCAGCCAGCCACCGAGGAGCGGGCCGACCACGGCCGCCGTACCGCTCACGGCGCCGACCACGCCGAAGACCGCCGCGCGCTCGCGCGGGGCGTAGAGCACCTGCACGCTGGAGAGCATCTGCGGCACCATCATCGCCGCGAAGCCTCCCTGGACGACGCGGGCCGCGACCAGCAGGTCGCCGCTGCCGGCGAGGCAGGCGGCCAGCGAGGCGGCCGTGAAGCCACCCACGCCCAGGAGGAACATGGTGCGACGGCCGACGTTGTCGCCGAGGCGACCGCCGGTGATCAGCAGGACGGCGAAGCTCAGGGTGTAGCCGCTGAGCACCCACTCCAGGTGCGCGGGCGTCGCATGCAGGTCGTCCCGGATGGCGGGCAGCGCGACGTTGACGATCGTGACGTCGACGAGGTCCATGAACGCGGCGAAGATCAAGATGCCGGTGGCCAGCGCCCTGCGGGGCGCGTGGACGTGCGGGACGGTGGGGTCGAGGACGGACACGGGTTCTCCTTCGATGAGGAGCCGCTCGTCTACCCTTGCGACTGCGAGTCTGGGTCCTGAGCGACTCGGTTTCGAGATCCCCGGTCGATGGCCGTCGGCCGGGGATCACTTCTGTGACAGGGCGCTGCTACCCGCCTGCGTCGTCGAGGTTCCAGTCGAAGGCCCCGGGGAACTCCGCGGCGAGCTTCTGCTGGAGGTCCTCGCCGTCGTGCCCCGCCTCGCGGAGCTCGTGCATGCGGGCCCATCCCTCGAGGCCGCCGAGGCGGCGCGAGGAGATCTTGTCGACGAGGGTCCGGACGAACGCCGTCTCGGCCTCCCGCAGGTGCTCGGCGTAGTCACCCTCGACCGTGAAGAGCTCGGGAAAGCCGTCGGGCAGCATCGCGCGCAGTCCCTTCTGGCGTGCGGACTCCTTGGCGAGCGCCTCCAGCCGCTGTCGCAGCATGTCCTCGACGACATCAGGCGGCAGGGCGCCCATCAACGACAGCGCGGCCTCGAAGTCGGTGAACTGCGGCTGCGGGTCACGGAGCATCTCGGCCAACCACTCACGCATCGCGTGCTCGCCCTCGCCGGTCAGCGTGTAGACGGTGCGCTCCGGGCGGTTGCCCTCGCGCCTGGTCTCGCCCGCCTTCACCAAGCCCTTCTTGCGCAGCGACTCGACGACGGCGTACAGCGACCCGTAGTTGAGCCGGATGCTGTCCTCCTTGCTGCGGTGACGCAGCGTCGTGGACATCTCGTAGGGATGCATCGGCTTCTCGTAGAGCAAGGTGAGCACCGCCAGGGCCAACGCGTTCGCCGGTCTCTTCATGCTGTCGCTCCTCCGCTGCTTGCTCTGACACGAATACTCTAGATCAAGTATTCGCCCTTGAGCAAGCAGTTTGGGCACCCTGGAGACGCGTGCTGGCCGTGCTCACCGACCTGGGCGACGAGCTGCGAGCGTCACGCCGCGCAGCCGCTGGGCGCCGAGGTACCAGGCGATCATCAGCAGACCGGTGTGCACGTCGTTCTCGAACCAGCCGAACACGGTCTGCTGCCGGGGAATGAAGGTGGTCGGGTACAGAAGACCGCGACCACCAGGAGCACGCCGAGGGAGGTCAGCAGCGCCACCTGCGGCCACCTGACATTCGTGCGGGCCAGTGCCGCAGCGCCGAACCCGACGAGGTAGAACAACCACGCCGCCGGCGTGGTCACCGTGAGGCGGTGGTCCTCGATCCCCACGACGGAGCTGTGGACGGTGTGGACCGCGGACGGCGCGAAGGCGACGGCGAGGACCACCGAGATCTGGACGCCGTACGACGTGGACCGGGTGGACGTGCGCCGTGCTGCGGTGCGTGTGCTCATGAGTGCTCCTCGGGTCGCGGACGCGCCCGGATGTCGGCCGCCGTGACGACCGTCCGCGACCGAGGAGGCGTACGACACCCACACGTCGCGGTGTGGGGCAGCGTGGGTGTGCTGTGGGTGGGACCGAGGGCGATGCCTCACGAGGCTGGCGGCACCACTTCGTCCCACCGGCCCAGGGGGTCTCAGATGCACTCCGACAGCCACGCGCCCGAGCGACCCGACGTCAACAAGATGGTCGTGATCCACCGTGTCTTCCGGCGCGAGTTCGCGCAGATCCCGCGGCTCGTTCGAGGGGTGCGCGACGGTGACACCTCCCGCGCACGCGTCGTCACTGACCACCTCGGCCTGGTCATGGCCGGCCTGCACATGCACCACACCGGCGAGGACGCCGGCTCTCGCCGCTGCTGCTGGACCGGGCCGCACCGCCGACCGCCCTGGTCGAGACCATGCAGGAGCAGCACCACCGTGTCGACGAGCTCGTCGCGCAGCTCGAAACGCTCTCTGCTGCCTGGTCCCGGGACCCGTCGGCCATCGGGCGCGAGCAGCTGGCTCGACTGGTCGAGCAGCTCGCCGGGGCCCTCCTGGAGCACCTCGACCTCGAGGAGCGCGAGATCCTTCCGCTGGTCTCCCGGCACGTCTCGGTCGCGGAGTGGGACAGCCTGGGCGAGCACGGCAAGGACGCGATGTCCTCGCGGCAGCTGCCGCTGATGTTCGGCGCGATCCTCGAGGAGGCGGACGAGGGTGAGAGGCAGCGGATGCTGGCCCACCTGCCGGCGCCGATCCGGGTGGTCATGCGCACCGTCGCGGCCTGGCAGTACCGGCGCTACATCACCCGCGTACGAGCCGCGTGAGCAGCCTGTTTCGCCGTTGGCACGCGCCGTACGTCAGCGGACCACGGTTACTGGGCAGTGGGCGTAGGCGGCGACGTGGTGGCTGACCGAGCCAAGCACCAAGCCGCGGAAGCCGCCGTGGCCGCGCGTACCGACGACGAGCAGGTCGGCGTCCGCAGACGCCTCGATGAGGACCTTTGCTGGCGAGCCCTGCTTGACTCGCGGCTGGACGAGCACCGGCGGGTCCTCGCCGAGCACCTCCTTGATCTCGCGGAGGAGGTCCTCGGCGGTGCGCTGGCTCGGGTCGGGCACGTACCTCTCCGACACGCTGACGCTACCGGCGGGCGGCGGAATCGTGTGCTCCCAGACGTTCACGACGACCAAGTCGGCCCGGTGATCCGCAGCTTCAGCGGCAGCCCACGCCAGCGCCTTGTGGCTGGGGGGTGACCCGTCGACGCCGACCAGAACGGTGCTCCATGTGTTCACCCTCGACTCCTCTCCGGATGTCGCCAAGCGACGGCCGCGGGAGACGAGGACCGAAGCGGCTGCCGACGTCCGACAATGGAGGCTGGGACACCGGGTACGCCGACTCCACCCGACCGCGCTCCTCACGCTGCTCGAAACGCTATTACAGACCGTGCGGCCCGTCGAGAGGCTTCGCGTCGCGACTCAGACCGGCTGGCGCCCGCCGCATGAACCTCCATGATTGCGGGTACGGATCACCCGGTCTGGTTTCACAAATGCTGGTCATGGATCTCGTCGGCCGAAGGGGTCGCCATGTCTGTCACGACGTCAGAAACTGTCTCGCCGACTGCTGGGGACGAGCGCAGACCGCTCATGTCGACCAGCGCACTGCTGATGATGAACCTCGGGTTCTTCGGCGTGCAGTTCAGCTTCGGTCTCACCCAGTCGGCGGTGAACCCGCTGTTCCTGCTGATCGGAGCGTCACCCGACCAGCTCCCCATCCTCAACCTGGCCGGGCCGATCACGGGTCTGCTCATCCAGCCTCTGATCGGCGCCATCAGTGACAGAACGTGGCACCCTCGCTGGGGCCGCCGTCGACCCTTCATCACGGCCGGTGCGGTCCTCTGCGCGGTCATCTTGTTCGTGTTCCCCTTCGTGGGCGCCCTGTGGCTGGGCGTGCTCTGCTTCTGGCTGCTCGACGCCGGCAACAACACCTCGATGGAGCCGTACCGGGCCTTCATCTCCGACCGACTGCCGAAGTCGCAGCTGGCGCGGGGATTCCTGACCCAGAGCATGTTCACCGGGGCCGGTGCCGTGCTGGCCAACGTGTCGCTCTTCCTGCTGCAGAAGGTGTCGGCCCTCGACAAGACCGCCGGGAACGGTGTCCCCTACTGGATGTACACCGTGTTCATGATCGGCACGGTCTGCATCCTGGTGACGGTTCTGACCGCGATGGCGCGCACCCGCGAGCTCACTCCGTCGGACGAGGACCTCGAGGAGATCCGCAACGCACCGCGCGGGCTCGGGCACGCCATCAGCGACATCAAGGACGCCGTCGCCGCGATGCCGATCGCGATGCACAAGATCGGCGTCGTCTTCTTGTTCCAGTGGTACGCCATGTTCATCTACTGGCAGTTCCTGGCGGTCAGTCTCGGTGAGACCGTCTTCGGCGGCACGCCCGAGCAGGGTGGCCCGGCCTGGGACGACGCGATCGCCTGGAGCGGTCTGATGAACGGCGCCTACAACTTCGTCACGATGGTCTCGGCGCTGTTCCTGGTCGGCTTCGCCCAGCGGATCGGCGCCAAGCGCGTGCACGCGGCCGCCCTCGGCCTCGCCGCACTCTCGCTCATCTGGCTGGCCCACATCGACAACCAGTACCTTGCGCTCGTCTCCATGATCGGTGTCGGCATCTTCTGGGCCAGCGCCGTCGGCGTCCCGTACCTGATGGTCGCCAGCATGGTTCCGGCCAAGCGCACCGGCGTCTACATGGGCATCCTCAACATGATGATCGTCGTGCCGATGCTGCTCGAGACGGTGACCTTCGGCTGGATCTTCAAGCACCTCCTCGACAGCAAGGGCTCCAACGCGATCACGCTGGCCGGCGCCCTGCTGGCCGTCGGCGCCGTGGCGATGCTGTGGGTGAACCCACCCAACGAAGCCGACGAGTCGCCGATCGTGCCGCTCGGGAGCAGGCGCAGCATCACGGTCTACGACCGAGTGGTCGTCGGTTCGGACGGCACCCCCACCAGCCTCTACGCCGTCGACCGCGCCGCGGAGGTGGCGCAGGCGGCGCAAGCCAGGCTCATCGTCGTCACGGCGTACACCGACGCCGACCCCGGCACAGCCGCGACGCCCTCCGCAGGAGAGCACCGCCACCTGTACGGCAAGGAGACCGCGGTCCGAGCCCTGGACAAGTCGGTGACCGGTCTGACGCGAGAGCGCGCCCGCTACATCGAGCAGCGGCTCGTCCCCGGTGACCCGGCTCAGGCACTCCTCGACACGGTCGGGGCCAACCCGGCGAGTGTCATCGTCGTCGGCAACCGCGGACTCGGAGCGGTGGAAGGGCAGCTGCTCGGGTCCGTTCCCGGCGACGTGGTGAAGAACGCCGTCTGCGACGTGATCATCGTGCAGACATCAGCACTCGACGAGGACCGCATGCTCGCCGAGGCGCTGGCACCCTCCGATGCCGACCGAGGTCGCCCCGTCACAGGGTCCGACACCGGGGAGGGATCACCACCTGTGTGACGGGTTCGCCCACCCGTCGGCGTCCTCGGGACAGTTGCCTACATGTAGCCGACCTCGGTCATCCGATGTCCGTCCTTCTGCGCCCCGGGCGTCGGAGGGGCGTCCCCTGATGGGCGGTCCTGCGTCGCTTCAGCCGCGGTCCGAACGTTCGTCCGATCTCTGCCGGACCTCGCCTTGCGTGAGTGAATGAAACAGAATCGCGACCGGTTTCCCAGTGCAAGGATGACTTCGAGGAAGCGAGCTCACCCGAGAGCGACCACGCGCAGAAGGAGGCACTTGCTGTGACCGCAGACGTGGCCTCCGTCCAGACCCTGATCGACAACGTCCGTGCCTCCATGAAGTCGGACACCGCCACCTTGTTGTTGCTGGACGAGACCGGCGCTGTCCTCGAGCCGGCCGCATCTGCCGGCCTCGGACGTCGGTGGCGCGGCGCCACTCACGTCCCCGTCGGCTCCGGCTTCGCCGGACGCGTGGCGGCGGGGCGCGAACCCGTCGTCGTCAACGAGGTCAACGAGGTATCGGTCCTCAACCCCATCCTTCGCGACTTCGGGTTGCGGCGACTCCTCGGGGTTCCTGTCTTCGGTTCCGACGGCTTGTTGGGCGTCTTGCACGTGGGGAGCCTGACGACACGAACCTTCACACCCGAGGACACGGGGCGCCTGGAGGGTGCAGCGGCGAGGATCGGCCAGCGCCTCTCCGAGCGGACCGAGGACGATGCACACTTGGCGGCGCTGGCCTTGCAGCGCAGCTTGCTTCCGGCCGCGCCTCCGGCCATCGACGGTCTCGACGTCGCGGTGCGCTACCTGCCCGCCGAAGGAGACCTGGGAGGCGACTGGTACGACATCTTCACGCTGCCCAGCGGCAAGGTCGGTGTGGTGATGGGCGATGTCGAGGGACATGGCCTCCGCTCGGCCGTCGCCATGGGCCGGCTGCGCAGTGCACTTCGTGCCTACGCCCTCGACTACGACGACCCGGCAGAAGTGCTGCACCACCTCGATCGTCAGCTCTGCTACTTCGAGAGCGATCTCTCGGCCACCGTCATGTACGCCGTCACCGATCCTCCCTTCGACCTCGTGACGATCAGCAACGCGGGCCACCCGGCACCCTTGGTCGCACAGCGAGCGCAACCGTTCGCGGAGACAGCCGACATCTCGCACGACCTGCTGCTAGGCCTCGACCCGGAGCAGCCACGCCACAGCGAAGAGGTCGCGCTCGCACCGGGGGCTGCGCTCGCGCTCTACACCGACGGCCTGGTCGAGCGCCGACGAGGATCCGCGCAGAACACGGACCCGGACGTCGAACGCCTCGAGCTGGTACGACGAGCGTTCGTGGCCAGCGACAACGCCGAAACGGCCTGCAGTCGGATCATCGCGGAGGGACTCGGCGACGACAGCGTCGAAGACGACGTCGCACTGGTCGTGATGCGACGCCCGACGTGACAAATCGACAGTCGGCAGAGCCCAGTTTCGTTCAGTGCACGCTCAACGTGGCGGTCTCACGCGCCCGCGTCAGCAGCCCGGCGGCCGCAGCGCATCCCACCTGAGCCCGGCCATCCCCGCGAGAACGGCGACGAAACCGACGCAGTGGAGCCCGGTACGCAAGGACCGCGCCCTCTCGGTCGCGAGCCAGCCGAAGGCCAGTGCCACGACCGAGCCGAGCCCCAGCACGGCGATCGGGACACCTGCGGGAACGGCGAGCGATGCACCGAACCCGACGGCCATCCACGATGCCGCTATTCCAGCCGCGGCCACCACCGCCGGCGTCGTCAGCCGGGCTTCGCCCAGCCAGGCAGCGAGGGCTCCCTTCCGTTCCACGCGACGGCCTGCTCAACGACCTGGTCTCGCTCACCCCTCGACTTCACCGCTCCAAGCGGACCCGACAAGCAGCCGATTCACCGCCACTGACGTCGTCCAACCCCGGCAAGGATCGCCATCACATGACGGACACGGGACGGACGTACATCTGCCCCGGCACAGGTGACCGATCAGGCGGCGCCAACCGGCGGCGTCGACGGGCTTTGGTACGAAACCGGCTCCTCCGTCGGCATGAGGATCCAGAGGATCGGGTAGATCAGGATCTGGCTGCCGGGGATGACCATGAGCAGAACAACGAACAGGACCCGCGCGAGCCACGGCGTGATGCCGAAGCGGCGGCCGAGTCCGGCACACACGCCGCCCAGCACTCGTCCGTCCCGCGGTCGTACCAGACCCTGCTGGGCGAAGCTGTGGTGGATGCCGTCCATGTTGTTGCACTTCCTTCGAGTCACTGTCAGGGAGCCTCCCTGGCATACCTCAAGTGTGCGCCGAGAAGCGACCCGACAACATCGGGGGCAGCCCTGATCGGACCCCGACGTTCAGGGGCCGAAGGGCGGGAGGGTCACCCGCGCCCGGACACCAGCATCCGGTGATCACTCGGGTCTACGAGGACCGCGGCCTAGTGCCATGCGGCACTCTGTCGTGACGTCCGTTAGTCATGCGATCTCCGACATTCGAGCGTAGACAGGAAGAACAGACCGACGAGGGCGTCGCTCGGGAGGACGGGTTCGGAACACCCCCCGGTACGGTTCCGCCTCGCCGACACGGGGATGCGGAGCTGCCTTGGGCTGCGGATCCTGTTCGCACCCTGTCTCCGACACCACAGAACGCCCATGACTCAAGGACAGGCCACGACCATGACCACTGATCTGCAGCAGGGCGCCGACAGCACTGGCCCGGGGAGAACACCGGGCACCGGGGGCTATGTGGCCATGGGCGACGCATCTGACGAGAGCGGTCGGCGGCCGGTTTCGGCTGTGCGGCTCGCACGGATGGCTGGTCTGCTGTATCTGGTGGTCGCGATCCTCGGCGGCTTTGCCCAAGTCGTACGGGTGAGCGTGTACGAGCCGGGGAATGCCGCGGCGACGTCCGCGAACGTCGTGGCGAACGCCACCTTGCTCCGGCTCAGCTTCGTCGCAGACCTGGTCCAGGCGCTGGTGTGGTTGGTCCTGGCCGTGACCCTGTTCCGTCTGCTGGCTCACGCGGGAAGGAACATCGCGCGGGCCATGGTCGTCTTCGTGGCGGTCTCCGCCGCGATCACCTGCCTGAACATGGTGAACCAGCTCGGTGCCGTGCTGGTGGCGACGAACCACTCCTACGTCACCGCGTTCGGCGCCGGTGGCTCGAACGCTCTTGTCCTTCTCTTCATGGACCTGCAGCACTACGGCTACCTGATCGCCCAGTTCACCTGGCTGTGGCTCTTCGCGCTCGGCGTGCTCGGCTACCGGTCGGGCATGTTCCCGAGGTGGCTCTGCTTGGTCCTCATGCTCGGCACCGTCTGCTACGTCGTCGACGCACTGACGCAGTTCCTCGCGCCCTCCTTCGCGGACACCTCGGCGGCTATCTTCGTCCTGCCGGAGACGCTGTGCGAGGTCTCGCTCTTGGTCTACCTTCTCGTCAAGGGGGTCAGGACACCCCACTCCCCGGCAGTAGATCCGGTGACGGCCTGAGCATCCACGCACTTCGGGGATGCTCGGCTCCGAAGCCCACACACGGCGCATCACCACCCCTGGTGAGGTCTCCAGATCGGACGTCCTGTCGAACGTCGAGTACTCGGGCTTCATTGGTGCCGGTGACGACAGCGGCAACCTCCCGGGGTCCTGACGGCGGGCCACATTGCCCTCGACGCCCAGAAGAGCCTTTCGCACAGCGCGCGCGTCGATCCGCCGCCAGTCGGCCAGCGCGACTCGACAGGCCTACGCTCGCCTTCCTGGTTGGATCACGTCCGGTGAGCTGCGGGAAGAAGGTGCCGGGGTAGCCGGTTGTCGAAGCATGAAGAAGATCGGCTTCTTGTCCTTCGGTCACTGGAACCCGTCGCCGCACTCGCAGGCGCGGACGGCCTCCGACGTGCTGCTGCAGTCCATCGACCTCGCGGTCGCGGCCGAGGAGGTCGGCGCGGACGGCGCCTACTTCCGCGTGCACCACTTCGCACGACAGCTCGCCTCGCCGTTCCCGCTCCTCGCGGCGGCAGGCGCGAGGACGAGCCGTATCGAGCTCGGCACCGGCGTCATCGACATGCGCTACGAGAACCCGCTCTACATGGCCGAGGACGCCGGCGCCGCCGACCTGATCGCCGGCGGCCGGCTGCAGCTCGGCATCAGCCGGGGGTCACCGGAGCAGGTGATCGAGGGGTACAAGTACTTCGGCTACGACCCGGGCGAGGGCAACGACCACGCCGACATGGCGCGCGAGCACGCCCGGGTGTTCCTCGAGACGATCGACGGGCACCGGTTCGCCGAGCCGAACCCACGACCGATGTTCCCCAACCCGCCCGGCTTGCTGGGGATCGAGCCGCAGTCGCCCGGCCTGCGGGATCGGATCTGGTGGGGCGCCGGCACACGCAAGACGGCTGTCTGGACTGGCGAGCAGGGCATGAACCTGATGAGCTCGACGCTGCTCACCGAGGACACCGGTGTGCCGTTCCACCAGCTCCAGGCCGAGCAGATCCGCATGTTCCGGGACGCCTGGAAGGAAGCCGGCCACGAGCGCGAGCCGCGGGTGTCGGTCAGCCGCAGCATCTTCCCGATCGTCACCAGCACCGACCGCGCGTACTTCGGCGCCGAGTCGCGCAGTCAGGACCAGGTCGGGTTCATCGACGGCGGCACGGCCCGGTTCGGCAAGACGTACGCCGGGGAGGTCGACCAGCTCGTCAAGGAGCTCGCCGGGGACGAGGCCGTCGCCGCCGCGGACACACTGCTCCTGACGATCCCGAACCAGCTCGGCGTCGACTACAACGCGCACCTGCTGGACAGCATCGTCAGGTACGTCGCGCCGGAGCTGGGCTGGCGCTGACCGTTGAGCCGGACAAACCCACACCTAGTCAGGCGTGCGGCATGTCGCGGCGAGGTGAGCCGTGCCCTCCTGCCACTCGTCCCCGCTCCCCGAAGGTTGACTGCCCGCTCTTGTCCGGATGCGGAGCGATTCCACCCTGACAGTGGGCCTCGCTCTCGCACTGTGAATCACTTAGGGACCCATGGTCTCGGCGACAACCAGGCCCAGCAGAACGAGCCCTTCCAGGCAAGCGATCACGATTGAGATCGCCAGCACCGCGGTCACCAGGTCGTCTTTGCGCTGGCGTGCCCGCCACATGCCGACCCCTCCCAGCACCGCGGCGGCGAGGGTCAGCGCAATCGCGGCGTACAGGGGAAGCATCTCGTTTCCGCCGAAGAACGTCGCGCGCGCGTACAGGTACACGGCGATGGCGGCGGCCACGGCGCACGCCAGGCCCATAACGGCGAGCATGGCACCGGGCCGCCGAGGGGTGCCCATACCGTCAGCAGACCACGTACGCGTCGCCGGCGTCATCACCGCATGCCGGGTTGGCCGCGTCGGCTCTTGCCGCGTCTGCCGCCCTGGTCGTCAGGGTCAAGGCACGAGCAACCGCCGGATGTTGTGCAGCGTGAACGGCTGCCAGTTCGCGCGGTCGCGCGAGATCTCGAGGTGACCGAGCGAACCTCTGACGAAGAGCTCTCCGATCATCCGGGCATGGAGGTCGGCGGGCGTGGGCTTGTGGAAGGTGCGCAGGTCGTAGGAGACCCGGTAGCCGGCGCGTTCGTCGCCGGCGATGATGCTGCCATCTGGTCGAACGGTGAACTGCGGCAGTCCGTCGTACACACTCGCGCCGTGGGTCACCAGGCGCCAGGTGGCACCTGCGTCGGCGCTGATGTACATCTGCCGGGGACCCACGACCATCAGGATGGATCCTTCACCCTGCACATCGGTGGCGCCGATCGCAGGCCCCAGGTCTCGACTGCTCCAGCTGCCGCCCGGGGCAGCTGAGCGAACGACCGTCCTCGTACCGGCGCGCCGTGCCAGTGCCCACATCCGTCCGTGCGTGTCGACAGCAGAGACCGCTCCGTTCGGCTGCGCGGTGCCGATGAACAGTCGTCGTTGGCTCGGGCGGTAGACACCCCCGGGCACCCACACGTCACCGGCGGTGACAGGTCGACGAGACTCCTCCCACCAGTCGACCCTGGTGAAGCGTCCCGTGACGTCCACGAACCGAAGCCCTTGGGTCGACGACAGGATGAAACCGTCGCCCGCCGTCCTGACGTCCCAGGCGTCCAGGCCCTCCGCGACCACCTTGTCGTGCTGGTCATGGAGTCGCCATGCCGTTCGACCGCCGTCGGTGCCGTACGTGAGGAGGACCAGTCCGTCCTTGCTCACAGCCACGTCGTGCGGCTCGAGATGTCGGATCATCTCGGCCGCAGTCGGTCCACCCGGCAGTCTCAGGGCGTTCGCGGGCACAGGTCGTGAACGAGGCAGGACGCCCATGCGGCCCACGACGGGTCGCCACGTCGACCCGGCGTCCTGGGACATGAAGACCATCCCCGTCATTCGAGGGTCCCGGGGGTGTTCCGCGAATCCGAAGAGACGGTCACCTCCGGCGGCGACGGTGCTGATGGGCCCGGCTTCGACGGGCTCGAACGACCGATTGGTGCGATCAGTCCCGCGCCACAGCTGCCCGTTCCACGGGTTGAACACCAGCCTGCCGTCCGCCAGCATGCTCTCCTCGCCGTGATCGTGGCCTTGGGGCGGTAGCGTCGTCACCTGTCTCCAGGACCTGCCGGTGTCGACAGTCGCGTACAACCTGCGCATGTCGTCGAGCCAGACCATCGCAAACCGACCGGCTGACGCGGTCACCCCGTCTGGCCGACCCGGCAACGGCGCCGTGCGACGCAGCGTCGTACCATCCGTGATCATCAGGGTCCGGTGCCCCCCGGGAGCCCAGGTCCGTCCGGCCGGGTCGATCGTCAGCGCCGGCCGAAGCCGGTACAACGAGCGTGTTGCCGGTGAGTAGGCGCACCCCTTGGCGGGATCGCTGCCGGCAACGACCAGCGCATCCTCTTCGGCGAGGTCATCACACCACTCCAGGTACATGTCGCCCGGTCGCGGCGTCCGCACTCCCTGCGCCTCGACCGCCGATTGCTGACCGACCTGGGACAAGTCCACCGAGTCCCTCATGGGGTCGGCTGAGTCGAGCCCGAGAAAGCCGGTGGCGTCGCCCCACACGTAGCGACACCCGGTGCCCCGGTGGCCGAACCAGCCGGTGACCTCGCCGTCGCGGAACACCCTTCGGTAGTAGCAGCCGTCCTTCCACTGGTAGCCGAGCAGGAACGAACCGTCGCCCGCCGCCGCGTAGGAGATCGGGTCCGGGTACCGCCTGGCGGCGGCGATCCCACGCACAGGTTCTCCCGACTGCGCTCTCGCTGGTCGGACAGCTCTCACGGAGGCCGAAGCGGCGGCGGCACCCGCGATGCTCGTCGCCGTAGATCGCGAGCCCGAGGTCGGCCGGGACCGCTGGCCATCGCAGCCACCAACGAGCATCGCCGCTGACACTGCGGCGACTGCCACCACGAAGCTGGTGGCTCTGAGCCGATTCGCCCCGACCCCCTTGGAGCGATCGTTGCCGCGCACCGCTTGCTGTCCCACGCCGTCAAGATCCATGACCACAGGTCTCCCCCTGATAGCCAAGCCCGGGTTTGTCGACGCAATCCCGTCGCCACCTGGAACTCCACCCACCGTGTTGCACGCCCATCATCGGAGCAATAGCCCACATGAGCGACTTCTGCGACACGGATCGCCGAGTGGGCCCGCCATGAGGCACGTCCTTCCGCCGCCCATGTGCACCGACCTTCCAAGGGACAGAGTCATGACGGCGGGATGCAGTTCCTCGTCATTTCTGCCCATGTCGGGATTCCCTGTTGACGCCGACGATCGATCCATGGTGAGAGGGGATGTGGGCCACGAGTCCCGGCTGACGGCCGCACGGCATTGTGCGTCCAGCGTGTGGGGAGCAACCTGGAAGCGTCCGACGGGGAGAGGGAGCCATGGGCGCAGGGCTGACGGGGGCGGGCGACACACGGTCGCGGCGTAGCGCGGGCATCGTCGGGCGACGTGGCGAGTTCGAGAGCGTGGCGGACATCTGGCACTCGGTGCAGGACGGAGGTGGTCCGGCCGGACTCCTGGTGGACGGTCCGGCCGGCGTCGGGAAGTCCCGCTTCGTCGAGCACGCAACATCGCAGCTGGTCGGGCCTGGTGACGTGCTGATGGTTGGTCACTGCGTGGACCTGTATGGCGAGGAGATGCCCTACGGCGGTGCCGCCGACGCGGTCCGGGACCTGATCCGTCGGCACGGCGTCGAGTCCGTCCGGTCGTGGAGCGGTCGGGCCGCACCTGCCCTGGCGAGCCTGATCCCCGACATCGACCCGAACGTCACCGACGTGGTCCCCTCTCGCCTGCTCGAGGGTTTCGCCACCTTGCTCGAGAACCTCGCGCGCGAGCGCCCGGTCTGGCTCTGGATCGAGGACCTGCACTGGTCCGACCGCGCGACCCGGGCGCTGGTCTCGTGGGTCATGCGAACAGTGTCGGCTCCCCGGCTGATGGTGACGTGCACGCTGCGCACCCAGGAGGAGTCGACACCTCCAGAAGTCACCGAGTTCTGGACCGAGCTGCGCCGCCTGCCTCACCTCGGGGCCGTGACCCTCCGGCCGTTCACGCGACGCGAGGTGGCTGAGCACTGGACGGCGCTCAGCGGCCGCCGTCCCTCCGAGGTGCTCGCGGCACGAGTCAGCGAGCTCTCCGGCGGCCTGCCGTTCTACACCGAGCTCTTGGTGGAGGCGGGGTGGTCCGACGCGCAGCCGGTGAACGAGACCATCCGGGACCTCGCGATCACCCCGCTCCTGCGCCTCGGCCCCGCGGGACGACGAGTGGTGCACGCCGCGAGCGTCGACGACGGACGACTCTCCCACGCGGTCCTCAGCGCCGTCCTGGGGGACGACGTCGACGTCGAGGCCGGGATCGAGCAAGCGGTCGGGGCGGGGGTCCTCACGCCCGAGCCGGGCGGCGACGGCTACCGGTTCCGCCACGCGCTCATCCGGGAGGCGGTCAGGGACCGGCTGATGCCCCAGGAACGCGCACGGTGGCACGCCCGCTGGGCGGCGTGCCTGGAGGACTCTCCGGCCCTGCCACGCGATCCGTTCGCCCGCATCGCGGCCGCCCACCACTGGGTCGGGGCGGGCGAGGCGTCGCGCGCGTTCGATGCGGCGTTGACGGCAGCGGAGCTCGCGGGTCGGATCATGGCGTTGGACGAGGAGGCCAGGCTGCTGCGTGAGGTCCTCGAGCTGTGGCCCCGGGTGCCGGACGCGGAGGAGCGCTGCGGGTACACCCGCGACGACCTGCTGCGGTCGGTGGTCATCGTGCTCGCCTTCCTGCCCGACCCGCCGGCGCTGCGAGCGCTGCTGGACCGGGAGCTCCTGACCGCCGGCGCCGACCCGGTCCGCGACTGGGTGCTGCGCGAGTTCCGCGGCCGGTTCCCGGCCGAGGGCGAGCCGGTTCCACCGGCCGTTCAGGAGCCGGACCGGGCGGCGGCCGACCTGGCGCTCACCACCCCGCTGGAGCACCCCTGGCTGACCCGGATGGCACTAGAGCTGAGCTTGCCGTTCGCGCGGGAGGATCCCACGACGGCCGGCCGGTTGACCGCACGAGGCGCCGAATCGGCGCGGCTCCGCGTGGAGCGGACCCCGCCCACCCGGGCCTACCTGCCGATGAGCCCGGCGGTGGACGTCGTCGTCGCCGACACCGGCGTCCAGGAAGTGCTCTACGCCACCGGAGACGTCGAGGGCGCTGTGCGCATCCTGGAGGCGATGCCACGCGACATCGAGACCCGACAGATCGCCGGCTACGAAGACCTGAACCTCTCCGCCGAGCTGCACGTGCTGGGACGGTACGACGACGCGCTGGCGACCGCGCAGCGCGGGCTGGACCGCATCGTCGAGCCGCACCGGGCACCGTTCCTCTGGGGCGAGCTGATGACGCTGCTCGCGGAGACCCAGCTGGCGGTGGGCCGGTGGGAGGCCGCGGACGCGACACTCGTGCGCTGCGGTGACCTCGTCGTCGACGACGACTGGAAGTCGCAGGCACTGGCCCTGGCGGGCCTGCTGGCGTGCTGGCGTGGCCGCCTCGACGAGGCCGCCACCCTGCTGGATCGGGTTCAGACAGCACCGCTGCCTGCGCCGTACCCCGATGAGCTGGTACGCCCGCGGTGGTTCGCCGCCGAGCTGGCATCGTCGCGCAACCAGCTCGACGTGGTGCGCCTCACGCTCGCCCCGATGTGGAGCGACCCCGGTTGGGACGTCGCCTTCGGCCACCTGTGGCAGCCGCTGCTGTTGGAGCTCCGGCTGGAGGTGGATCTCCTCCTGCAGGTCGGAGGCGCAGCCGCCGATCAGGCTCGCGAGCGCGTCGACGCCTGCCGCGTGGTCGTGGAACGGCTGCACCGGGTCGGCGACGCAGGCGTGGCGTGGGACCTGCACGCCCGCGCCGAGCTCGCCCTCGTCGACGGGTGCACAGATGTCGGTCCGTGGAAGGAGACGAGCGCGGCGTGGGAGAAGACCGGTCGAGTCGTCGAGGCGGCCTGGGCACGGCTGCGGCAGGCCGGCTGCCTGGCCGCGGCCCGACAGCGCGACGAGGCGTCCGCGGTCGTGGCCGGTGTCCGGTCGCTGGCGGTTGACCTCGGCGCGGCTGGGCTCACGGCGGCCAGCGACGCGCTGGACACCCGGATCGCCGGCACCGGTAGACGCGGCGGCGACGCGCCGTACGGCATCACCAGCCGGGAGCTCGAGGTGCTGCGACTGGTGGCGTCGGGTCGCAGCAACGCCCAGGTCGCAGAGGAGCTGTTCATCTCACCGAAGACCGTGTCCGTGCACGTCTCGTCACTGCTCGGCAAGCTGCAGGCGTCGTCTCGCACGCAGGCCGTGGCCACTGCGCAACAGGCGGGCCTGCTGCAACCGCTGGCGCCGCCCTGAGCGGACCGCCGAGGAATAGGGATTTCTCCGGATCCTGTCGAGCGTCCTTACCGCGAGCGTGGCTGACATCGCAAGCCACCCACGGAAGGGACCAGACGATGTCCACCACAACCAGCAGCAACCGACCGACCTGCACTGGCAGGCTCACCAGGCTTGTCGCGGCCGCCGCCGCGGCTGCCGCACTGTCCGTCGGGACGACCGCCGCCGCCTCGGCCGCGACGGTGGCCCCACAGGGCGGCTCCGCGACCCCCGTCCTCTCGGGCAGCGGCTGCGACCTCGTGCGACAGCTCGTTGTGTACAACCCCAGCATCAGCAAGCCCCGGGCGGACCAGCAGGCGCCGGACCACCGCCACTGGGACCAAGGCTGCTTCTGACGAGCCCTCGGACTCGCGCCCCGGGCGGCATGCCGCGGATCACTTGCCCCGGCGGCCAACAGTCCGGTGGGGTCTTCGACCGGCCCGTCCGGAGCCGATCGGACCTACCGACGATGTGTCGACGAAGCCGCTGACCCACGAGGTGGGCTGATCAGAACCGAAGGGACCACATGAACTCGCTTGCTCGTGGAGTAGCCGCATCCGCCTTGTTCGCGGGTGTCGGGTCCGCACTGATCGCCGTACCGACCCCTGTCGAAGCAGCCACCGCTCTTCCGGCCCCGACCTGTGGGGTGTTCGCTGCTCACCGCGGCGAACACTCGCACTACACCGAGGACAGCATCGGCTCACTGCGAGCCGCCGCGGCCCTGGGCGCCGACTGGGTCGACATCGACGTGCGCCAGAGCAAGGATTCCGCGCTGGTGCTGATGCACGACGCGACCGTAGACCGGACCACCACCGGCACCGGGACGGTGTACTCGAAGACCGGCACCCAGCTGTACGCGATCAAGCTGAACGACGGCACCCACATCACCAATCTCGGTGCCGACATGACGGCGATCCGGGACTCGAACCTGAAGGCGATGGTGGAGATCAAGTCGCTGACCACGACCCTGGCCTGGACCCGGTTGCGAGACCGGATGCGCGAGTACGGCGCAGCCCGCGTCGTGGTGACCTCGTTCAGCCAGACCTACCTGGACAAGTTCAAGACCTACGCACCCGAGATCCCCACCTCCTTGATCAAGCGGGACTCGCTGCCGAGCCTGGCGGCGGTGGCCAAGAACGGATCCATCGACATCGCCTACACGTTGGTCACGAGCCAGTGGGCTGCGGACACCCGCGCGCAGGGATACCCGATCTACGCCTGGACACCCAACTCGGCCGCCGACTGGACCCGCCTCACCGGCAAGGTCGACGTGATCAGCACCGACGCTGCGAAGGCGTTCGCCACCTGGCGAATGAGTGCCTGCAGCTGACCACGCGCGGAACTCGTCGGCGTCACGAAGATGTCACTGCCCCACGATCCGGCCACCGGCGTATCGGTGCGCGCTACGGCAGTAGTCGATCTGCGGACGAGCCCGGATGACGCGATGATCACCGGAAGCGATCAGCCCGACGACCGTCGTGGAGGCTTGTACAGCTCCTGCACCGCACCCGCAATGTCCTCGCCGCCAGCCTCGACGGGCTCCATGTACAGACGCCCTTCGGCGACCAGGCCGTCACGCACGACGAAGATCGTGACGCCACCCATGGCGAAGGATGACCCGTCCACATGGTGACCTCGCCAGCGCCACTCCCCCCACTCGGTGTCCCCGTCCACCGACGAGGCAACCAGCTCTGCGGTGAGGTCGGGTACACCCTCGAAGACTGACGACCAGTTCTCGAGCACCTGGGAGCTTCCGCCGAACCCACGACTCGGGTGCAGTGGTTGACTGCTTCGATAGTCGTGGGCGAACAGGGACGCCAGGAGCTCGGGGTCGTGTGCGTTCGTCGCATCTCGCAACCTCTGCAGCATGCTCGTCATGTCAGGACGGTAGTCCCGCTGAGCCCCGGGCGCCTTAGGCCTTTCCCGGCCCAGCGGTGGACAACAGGTGGTGTCACGGTCTGTCGACACGAGCCGCCGAGTAGCCGTCGGGTTTGATGCGTTCGGCATCGAGCCCATCCTCGAACTGCTCGTCATCACGCTCGAGCAGCGTGTTCGAAACACTTGCGCGCACCCAGCGTGGAGTGCCGAAGCATTCGGCCGGCACGGTGAACATCAACTGGTCTCCGGCGAAGTCCGCCCGCGCTGATCCTCCCGGGCAGCGAACCATGCGAGGGTCGGATCCTCCCTGCGCCCGCTCCCAGTCCACGAACACCCGGCCACGCTGCCCCTGAGCGTCGCGGACCACCGCGTAGCCGACGAGAGTCACATCTGGCCCGTGAAGCTGCACGATGAACTGCTGGAAGCCACTTCGTTGCAGGTCACCGATTCGCTCCCTCACCTGCAACCAGGTTCGACCGTAGGTGATGACGATGCGGCGCAGGTCGGCCCTCGGGTCTGACACGTGCTTCGGATCGTCGTCGCCCTCGTTGAAGGTGTGCACCACATCGTGGGCCCGATCGGCGATCACCAAAGAGCGCGTCGGCCCACCTGTCAGCACCGTCGGCGACGGCGTCGCCGTACCGGACGCACGGGTTGTCGGTGATGTGGTGCTGCTCGCTGACGGCTGCCCGTTTGATCCACTACTCCCAGAACGGCTTCCGCCACACGCAGACAACCCAAGTGCGACGGCGGTGGCAGCGATGACGAGGCGCACGGCGCATTCCTTGAGGGGGTTTGGGCGAAGTCCCCGGGGACCCCGGGGTCCGGTCAAGATCCTGTCCCACAACGCCTGGCAGCGCCATGGCGCGGATGAATGGACCGCCGCCAGCGCTCCCGATGCGGGTCCTCCCCCGCTAGCCCACCGCGCACCCGGGCAGTGCCTAGCTCACCGTCGACTCCGAAGGTCAGCGGTCGCGCTCGACGCGGACGACCTATACCGGATCGGTGGTGCCCTTGAGCCGGATGCTCGATGATTCGGACGCCAGCGACCCGCATGGCGAGGTGCACCACCTCGCGGGTGACGAGCACCTCCTCGGCTGCGGTGAGGCTGCAGAGGCGGGCCGCGGGCCGAACCGCGAACCCGCCCCGGACAGGCACAGTCTCACCGGCGTCCAGGCCGATGCCAGCCATGCGTGCCTGGTCCGGCGAGTCGCTGCTGCGGCGCGCCCCCGGCGCGGATGGCCTGCCGGACCGAGGAGAGGACGACGAGCCCCTCGTCGCCCCTGAACTCCAGCAGTTGACCAGCGCATTCGGTACGACCAGCTCAAGGTCGGCGGCAGACCGGGCGGCCAGCAGGGCGGCACCCTCGCCCTCTTGCTCCTGCATGTAGGCGGTGTGGCCGCGGATGTCGGCGATCAAGAACCCGCGGATCCCCGGCAGAGGCTCCGAGTCGCACCTCCATCTCACCCGCCTCGACGGGTGTCCGAACCCGGACCCATCGCTCTAGTCTCAACTGCCGGGATCCGAGACGCCACCGGACCTCGGGTCCATCCAGAGGTCTGGCAATTTCCGCTGGACCGTCCCGGCGACCATGCCCGAACCGTCTTCGGTGCTGCGCACGGAGCGACCGGCCGTGAATGGTGCTGGCTCACTCGCTGTGAAGTTGCTCCTCGCGCCGATGTGTAGGACTGATCTCGCCGAGTGCACGCGGATCGAGCTCGTCAGTGTTCGCGACTGCGACCCGACAGGGACTAGCAGCGCGCAGGGTGGCGGTGCGGACGCCTTGTTCCAACAGTGCCCGCTCTCCCAGGATTGCTCCAGGACCGACCTCAGCAATGCGGGCACCGTCGACCTCGACGTCGAGGATGCCGTCGAGAAGAAGAAAGACCGCGTTGCCGGATCGGCCTTGTTCGACCAACGTCTGCCCGGGGCTTAGCCGAAGAGTGGGGGGACGCTTCCCGCCCCGCATGATCTGGGTGGACAGGCGGCGCTCCAGCGCCGTTTCGATCTCCGTCGCGAAGGCTGGCGAGTCGGTGTCGCCCCAGGGCGTGTTGCTACTACCTACGATGTCGTGGTACCAGCTGTGGAAATCGATGCACCCGGTCTTGGACCTCAGTTTGCCCGCGTGGTCGTAGATCCAATGGCGTGGGAAGGGACTTGCCCCCGTGATACCGCCTTGGCCTTGCCCGTGCTGGTCGATCGTCAGGGTCAGGGTTGTCCAGGCCGTCGGCGCCGTGATCTGCAAGAAGGGCTTTCGGTTCACCTTTCGTGGCGCTGGCATTCCAGTGCGCCCGCCAGCGGATTGAACGAATGTCACGGCGCCGTCTCTGTGTTGCGGTGGACGCTGCAGATCCGGTAAAGCGAGGGAGGCGAAGGTGAGGTGTCTGCCAGCGAGCCGCACGTTGGAGACGCTGATGAAACCTCGGCCAGCGTAGCCAGCGTCAACGATATCGTTGCCGTCGACCTCGACCCACGCTTGGAGTCGATTGACGAACCGGACCCGATCGGCACGCAACAAGGGCTCGGGGTCGATGACCTCATCTGGCGGCGGATCGTCGTAGTGAGTGATCCCTAGGTCGAACGGCAACCGCGGCAGGCCCGAGATTGCCTGAGATGGGATCCACGACACCGACAGCACCGACGATTCGAGTCGCATCGTTACTCCCTCAGGACGTCTCTCACTAAGTCTGCCCCCGGGGATCGCTCACCACCAGCCCAGGCGGCGAAGGTTCAGCGACACTGGTGTTCGACCGACTCCGTCCGCCTGCAGAAGGACTTTGCAGGTGTGCAGTCCGGCCGATCGGACTCCTTCCACGGGCGCCAGGTCGGTAATCTCCGCCGCACACCTGAACGCCGCGGAAGGCAACGAGAACGAAGTAGGGAACCCATCGTCAGCCGAGTCTGTCTCGGAGCTTCGAGACACGTCAGTGATCGCCGCATGGCATCACGACGCGTCACGAGCTGGTGCTTCCACAACCGGTCCCCCTGGGATGTCGCTGCCGTGGTTGACCCGACCACGTCCGTGACCGGAAGGGTGGCGACGTCCCGGGCGGCACCGCAATGGACGCGGGAGCCGCTAAGGAACTCCTCGATCTCGCCGGCGGACGCCTCGAACGGCATGGGTTCACGAGGCCGTTCCCCTGATGCGATGGCGCGGCCAAGCCGGATATAGATCGACAAAGCTGCCATCGCGCTCGAACAAACGAGGTGGCGTCGCCCCCTACATCTCGACATCGGCTTGGTCCGCTTGCCATGGTGGATTCGAGGGTCGTCTCTTGGAGGTTGTCATGGACGAATTTCACGCCAGCGTGACCATTAACCGACCGCGTGACGAGGTCTTTCGTTACCTCGTCGATCCCGAAACGCAGACCGTGTGGAACTCGGGTCTCCAGGAGTTCACGGCTGCCTGGGCAGGCGAGCCCAAGGTGGGCGACCGGGCGAAGGGAACGGTGAAGGTAGCTGGCAGGCAAGTGCACTGGGAGGCGGAGACGACCGAGGTCCAGCCCCCGGCGCGCGTCGTGTACCAAAGTGTCGAGGCCCCCTTCCCCTTCACCCTCGCCTTCACGCTCGTGGATCGCGACGGTGCGACGGAGGTGCAGCACGACGGCTCGACAGGGGGGATGAGCGGCTTCTTCGGCAAGCTGGCCGACTCCTTGGTCGCCTTGATGTATCAACGAGACATGAACAGCAACCTGGCGAACCTCAAAGCGATCCTCGAAGCAACCTAGTCCGGCAGGTGCCCACACAGCCGGGGGGCGCAGCGAACCTGGGTGCCACTTCCGACACTCCGCTTCGAGTCGTTGTGTGGACTGCGACCTCAGGACGCTATGACGCGGCCTTGACGACGCTGGTCGCAGGGAGCATCTCTAGCCAATAATGAGGGTAAATCGCCCGAGTAGGCGCAGACCTCTTAGCAACCTTGCCGATGTTCAGGAGCGTCCGGACGCGCAGAGGGAACGGCAGTTGCGGGGTGTTCTCCCGTCCCCCGCCCATACGGGGGGGCGTCACAAGTTCGCCGATGCTGCCCGTGCTTCCGCTTCCCGCAGCCGTGCACACAGACCCTTCAACAAGACGCGGGCGAACCCGGGCTGCTCGTCGAGCACGGCCTCGAAGACACCGTGGTCGATGGCGAGGGCGTGGACATCGTCCTCGACGGTGACGGTCGCGGACCGTGGCAGGCCGTCGATCATGCTGATCTCACCGAAGTAGTCTCCCGCGCCGAGGGTGCGGACCGCGCGAGAGCCGTGGGTGACGGTCGCTCGGCCCGACAGGATGAGGTGGAACCCGACCGCGCCCCCGCCTTCGCTGGCGACCTCACTGCCCGTGACATGCGTGACCTCGCGGGCGCGTGCGACGAGGCGCTTAGCCTGACGTTTCGACAAGCCCGCGAACAGATCGATGTCAGACAACATCTCTTCTGGTCCCCGTGAACCGCCTGTCATGACAACTCTTCCTTCCCGACCGGCGAAGTGGGCAAGTTTCACCCTAGTCCCGATCCGGGACCTAGGAGAGGATCCGACGGCCGATGCACAGTTGGGAAGACCACCGCAACGACGAGGGCCAGCCGTCCGTCGTCCCCAAGGGATCCCAGACGATGGTCGCCGCCGCGATCCGCACCGTCTTCGCCCAACCCGACGCCGAGCACGTCTGCGAGCAGCTAGAGGTGTTCGCGACCATGCTCGGGCGGCAGTTCCCCAAGCTCGAGGAGATGGCGCGCGAAGCAGCCGAGGACATCGCCGCGTTCGCCGACTTCCCGTCGCGCACTGGAAGAGATCTGGTCGACCAATCCCCCGAAGCGGGTCAACGAGGAGATCAAACGCCGCACCGACGTCGTTGGAGTCTTCCCCAACCCCGCCGCCCTGCTGCGCCTGGCCGGCTGTGTCCTGATCGAGGTCCACGACGAATGGCAGATCGCTGAGCGCCGCTACCTCTCTGAAGGCTCCATGGCCCTCATCGACGCCCAGCCGGACCGACAGGAGGTGGTCACCCCCGAGCTCGTCGCGTAATAGTTAGACCCGACCCGCGAAGCCAAACACCACGGCCAGCAGTTACACCACACCGCGGGACGTCACCTCGCAGCCGAGGGCCAACACACGGTTGCCGTCGCAAAGTTCGCACAGACGAGCGCCCTCTTGCATGGAACCCTGGGGGGACCCGGGTACACCTAGCGGCGCTGGCCTTCCGCTGGCGTTCAATGTGCTGCCCGCTTCGCACCGGACAAGGCCTTGGCGCTGCCCAGCGTACGTCCATCAGCAGCCCGCTAAGGCCGCAGCTACTATCGCGCAGGTCCTGGTCAGGGTGGCGTGTAAATAGCGAGGCGCGACCGATGCCCACACCGCTGCTGGGTACCGCCGAGTCCTGATGCCTTCGGCTGGGGTCATGGTTCAGATCGGTGGACTGATGAGGCGGCTATGCAGGGCGTCCAACTTGGGGCGTGGACTATGCCGCTGGAAGGAACGTAGCCCTCCTCAGTCGCCGTGCCGTTGTGCGCCCTATGCAGGCACCCGCGCGCTGAGTCTGTACGCGGCAGCCGCACCGGATCTCGTCGCTCTACGGATCCTTCCAGTCAAGTACGTTGAACACCGAGACCCACTCACCCTTTCCCGCTAGTCGCAGGCTGCCGAGATCCTGTGAGGCCACGCGCGTGCGGACAGCCTCATGGGTGGCCTCGTCGACCAGTATCTGACCGGGGCCAGCGGCGGTCTGCAACCGGGAAGCGACATTGACAGAGTCACCGACCACCGCGTAGTGCATACGGCGCTCAGAGCCGATGTTGCCCGCCAGCACCTCGCCAGTGGTAATGCCGATGCCCGCCTGCAATCGGACGCCGGGCAGGGACGGGATGCTCAGCTCCGCCACGTTCCGCTGTATGCCGAGCGCTGCGCGGACGGCCCGGCCGGGGTCGTCGGAGTGCATCACCGGTGCGCCGAAGAACGCGAAGACCCCATCGCCGAGCAGGTCGGCGACCGTGCCTCCTTCGGCCTCTACGGCGTCACTCGCCAGTGTGAGGTACCGGTTGAGCAGGTCGAGTGCCTCTTCGGGTGAATGCTGCTCAGCAAGCGTCGTGTAACCGCGGACGTCGGCGAACAGGGTCGAGACATGGCGCCGGTCGCCACCCAGGGCAACCGCGAACGGGTCCCGGAGCACCTCGGTTGCGACGCTGTCGCTGACGTAACGCTTCAGCAGGTCCGAGAGCCGTTCCTGCAGCGCGCGGGTCCGAAGCAGCGACCGCAGACGCGCGGACAGCTCGCTCTCGTCGAACGGCTTGGACAAGAAGTCGTTCGCGCCCGCCTCTAATCCGCGCACTCGGTCCTCGGGACGGTTGAGTGCCGTGAGCATCAGGATCGGCAGACCGGCATGCTCAGGCATGCTGCGCAGTTGCTGGCACACCTCGATACCGTCCATGCCGGGCATCATCACGTCCAGGCACAGCACGTCGGGTGCGACATCCTCTACAGCGCGGATCGCCGACGTTCCGTCGGACACGTCGGCAACGTCATACCCCTGATGGAGGAGGAGCTTGCGCAACAGCGCGAGGTTCGCGGGCTCGTCGTCAACGGCGAGCACGAGCGGACGGTCCCGCTTCATGGCAGCAGCTTCCCGACGCTGTCGGAGAACGTCGCGAAGTCGATGGGCTTGCTGAGGTAGCCATCGAACCCGGCGTCCAGCGCGCGCCCGTCGTCACCCAGCATGGCGTACGCGGTGAACGCAACGACCCTCAGATCGGCGGTGTCGGGGTCCGCTCGAAGCACCGCGAGCGCCTGCCAGCCGTCCATCCCCGGAAGGGCCAGGTCGAGCAGCACCAGGTCCGGCAGCCGCTCCCGGGCCAGCTCGAGGCCGGCCTCCGCCGTCTCGGCGGTGAGTACGACGTGGCTGGCGGCGCGAAGCAGCTTGCCGGCCAGGACGAGGTTCGCCGGCGTGTCCTCGACCAGGAGGATGGTCGCCACTAGGACCTCCTCGTGCCACGGCCGACCCCGGCGAGTGCGTCGAGCAGCGCCGACTTGTCCACCGGCTTGCCCAGGGAGGCATCGGCGTTCGTCGGACGGTCGGCCGGGTCGACGACGGAGACCACAATGACCGGGATCTCGCGCGTGGCGCCGTCCGCCTTCAGCTCGGCGAGAACCTCTTCGCCCGCCCGTTCCTTCATGAGCAGGTCAAGCAGGATCCCGTCCGGTTGCAGTCTCCTGGCGTCTGCCACCGCGCTCCGAGGGCTCCCGGCAGCCACCACGCGGTAGTCGCTGCCGACCAGCAGCTTCTGCAGCAGGTGTGCCATCGACGGGTCGTCGTCGACGCTGAGCAGCACCCGCTCCTGATCTTGAGGTGCGTGCCGTCGGCTCTGGGTAGGGACTGCGCTGGGGTCGTTGCGGCTGTCGAGCGGCAGCCGCACTTCGAAGACGCTGCCCTGGCTCGGCTCGCTGCTGACTGTGATGTCACCGCCCATCGCGCGCGCTAGACGTCGGCTGATCGCGAGTCCGAGACCGGTTCCCCGCACGTCCGTGCCCGCCTGGCTGAACTCCTCGAAGATGGCTTCCTGCTCGTCCTCGGGGATGCCGGGCCCGGTGTCTCGAACGCTGAACCACAGCTCGATGTCCGAACTGCGCGCCTCCAGGTCCACCCGGCCCTGTTCGGTGAACTTGAGCGCATTGCCGACGATGTTTGCGAGGATCTGGCGGACCCGCTGGCGGTCCAACTCGACTGCTTCAGGGAGACCACTGGCGTGCCAGCCGAGGTCGAGTCCCTTCTGGTCCGCGATCGGCCGATACTGCTGGACCACCGAGTCGACGAGCTCTCGCGGGTCGAACGGCTGCGGGTTGAGCGTGAGTTTGCCCGCCTCGATCTTCGAAAGGTCGAGGATTTCGTTGATCAACTGCAGGAGGTCCTGGCCGCCGTGCTGAACCCAGCCCAAGGACTCCTGCTGCTCCTCGTTGAGGGGCCCGTCGACGCCGGCCAGGAGCGCATCCGTGAAGCCGAGGATTGCGTTCATCGGCGTCCGCAGTTCGTGGCTGACGCTTGCGAGGAACCGGGACTTCGCCTCGCTGGCGGCCGCCAGATCCGCATTGGTCTCGCGTAGGGTCTGCGCCAATGTGGCCTGCTGCTCGAACGACTCCCCAAGTCGCTGGCTGGTCCGGTTGAGGTCGTGCGCAAGCCCACCGAACTCGTCGCGGTTGGGCACGCTGATCCCCTGACCGAGATCGCCCGCGGTGATCCGGGCTAGGGCGTGCTGCATCTTCTTTACCGGCAGCAGGAACGCCCACGAAAGGGCAAAGCCGAGCGCTAGGGCGGCAGCCACACTCATGGCAGAGAACGCGATGACAATCTTGCTGAGCAGGGTGCGTTCGGACTGGAAGTCACGGCGCGCTTCGGCCATCCCGCCCTGAGCCCGTGAGATGAAAGGTTCGCCAAAGCGGGGGTAGCAAGGATTGGTCCCTGGGGCACCGCAGCTCGCCAGCAGGTCCTCGATCACGTGAGAGGCCTTGTGCTCCTTGGCCAAGTGCCACCGCTCGGCCAGGGCGAATTGGCGGGCGTCGTACGCCTTGACGACCTGAGAGCTGGCGCGGGCGTAACTGAGGTTCTTCGCACGCAAGGTCCGGTAGAAGTCCGCGTTCGCGGGGTCGATACGCTCCAATTTGGTCAGCTTGTCGAGGAACTCGCCCTTTCGCATCACGACCTTCCGGTTCCAACCCGCGGCCGTTCGGGGATCCGTGCGACGGGTCAGCAGCGCCATCGCCCGGTAGTGGCTCTGTGCCGTGACGTCGTACAGCATCTGCTCAGCGAGGTCGACCTTGCGCGCCTGGGCGGCCAGCCTGTCCATCCGCTGGTCCATCTGGCCGATCACAACCAGGCTCAGCACCCCCATCCCCATGAGCAGCACGGCGATGATCAGGAAGCCCGTGACCAGCTTCTGGTGGATGCTCAACCGAATCCCAGCAACCACGTCCACAGCGGGACGCGCCCAGCCGGTCAAGCGCGGCAGCCGGGGCTCAGCGGTCGTCTGCCGCTGCCCGGCGTCAACCACTCTCGGACTCATCGACTGCTGCACGGCCCCGCCTCCGCCGCTCGATTCCTTACGGTCGCACGACGCCAACACATGGGCAAGACCCTGCAACAGCGCAAAGATGCCCCGACGGGCGTGCACAACCTTCCCGCTGGGGGCGCAGGATGACGATCTGCTCGACGGTGAGCGTGCACACCCCTGACACACCACGACGGCGGCGATCCAGCTACGCCCGATCGCGACCTCGATGATGCCGAAAGCGACCTAAAAGGCGTCTCGATCATCTGTCAGAACTGCTCTGCACGGACGGAGCGCCACATGAGGTAGCGCGTCCGGCATGGAGTCCCAGCACGCGACGATCGAGTCCAAGATGTCCGCACTGTCGTTTACCCAGCTCTCATCGAGCGGATCACCGACCGCGTGCTTCCACCAGGTCTGCTGGGTTCACTTCTTGAGCCGTGACCGAGCCAGGAGAAGCCCCACGACCACAATCGCCACCAGGAGGATCATCAAGGCAAGCGGAGACGCGGGAATCTGCGATCCCGAGACGACGTGCGGAATCACGTCGAGTCTTCTGCCCTCCGCGACAGCCCACGAAAGTGAGGCCCTTCCCACGGCGGATCTGTCGGTCTCCCGATCCGGGCCACCGGCGTGCCG
>CAVPRA010000013.1:0-157791 GCA_963707685.1 uncultured Actinomycetota bacterium | reverse complement strand
CCGGCGGGTCGACGCCGCGCGGCGTCGCGGTCGGCACCGCGTCGGCCACCGCGGCCGCCACGGTCAGCATCGCGCACGCTCGCTCCGAGCCTGTCCGCGATCCAGCGCTACCGGGTGGCGCCGAGCCTGCGCCCGCAGGTCGTCGCGCCGCGGACCACCATCTACGGCGCGCTGGCGCTGACCTCGAAGGCGCAGCGGCACCGCAAGATCTCGGTCTCCAGCGCCAAGGGCAGCCACACCTGGACCGCCAGCTCGCTCGCCGAGCACGACCTGCCGTCGGCCGCGATGCGCGCCTACAAGAACGCCGCCCGCACCATCGACGCGTCGATGCCCGGCTGCCACCTGCCGTGGACGCTGCTCGCCGGCATCGGCCGCGTGGAGTCCGACCACGGCCGGTACGGCGGCTCGGTGCTCGGCAACGACGGCGTGCCCCGTCCGGCGATCGTCGGCGTCGCGCTCAACGGCGCCGGTCCGGTCGCGGCGATCCACGACTCCGACAACGGCCGGTTCGACGGCGACACCGTCTGGGACCGGGCGGTCGGCCCGATGCAGTTCATCCCCACGACCTGGCGCTCGGCCGGCCGCGACGGCGACGGTGACGGCGTCAAGTCGCCCAACGACATCGACGACGCGGCGCTGGCCTCGGCGGCGTACCTCTGCCACGGCGGGCGCGACCTGTCCGGCACCAGCGCGGAGCGGGCGGCGATCTTCAGCTACAACCCGTCGGAGTACTACGTCGACCTGGTGAGCGCGTTCGCCCACGGCTACGCGACCGGCTCGTTCGTGATCCCGTCGCCGCCGGTGGCGCCCGGCTCCGGGGACGGTGTCGTGCACCTGCGGCCGGACCACTCGGCCGCCAAGGCGGCGCACGCCAAGAAGCAGCAAGGCGAAGGCCCGGGCGAAGGCCGTGCGGGCGCACGCCGCGCGCGACGCACCACGCCACCCACGCGCCGGCTCCGAAGCCCTCGCCGAAGCCGACGCCGAAGCCCACCCCGAAGCCGACGCCGAAGCCGACCCCGAAGCCGACCCCGAAGCCCACGCCGAAGCCGACGCCGACCCCGCAGCTGAAGACCGCGCAGGGTCCCGTCACGTCGGCTGCCGGCGGCTGGACGATCGGCGGCGTGAAGCTCACGGCCGGCGACCTGTCGGCGATCGCCGCGAAGGACTGGGACGGCGACGGCACCACCGAGTCGATGCCCGCCGAGTTCGACGGCCTCGCGGCCGCCGGCACGAAGGCCACGCTGACCTACTACGACGTACCGACCTTCAAGGTCAACGGCTTCGGCGTCTGACCCTGTTGACCCGGGCCTCGTGTCGGGTTGACCCGGGCCTCCTGCTGGGTTGAGCCGGGCCTGGTGCTGGGTTGAGCCGGGCCTCGTGCCTGGTTGAGCCGGGCCTCGCGCGGGTTGAACCTGGCAGGCGCGTGCGCGGCGGATGTGGGCCGGTTGGACGTGCAGCCCTGAACTGAGCGTCGATCAACCGGCCTGCAGGGCGAGGGTTGCACGTTCGCGCGGCCGGTCAGGCCCTCGCTGCCCGGTCCACCCGCCGAGCCGAGGCTCCTGCCGGGTCGGCCGTCTTCAGGCCCGGGTGAACCTGGCACGGAGCCCGGGTGGACCCGGCACGGGGCCCGGGTCAACGGTGTGGGGGTCAGGCGAAGAGGTCCTGGCCGACGTAGCCGCCGCGGCGGACGCCGCGGGGGACGGCGAACAGGGCCGAGCCGGTGTGCCGGAGGTACTCCATCAGGCCGTCGTCGCGGGAGAGCTTGGTCTGCATCGGGACGTACTGCGCGTCGGGGTCGCGGACGTAGGCGATGAAGAACAGCCCGGCGTCGAGCCGGCCGAGGTCGTCGTTGCCGTCGGTGAAGTTGTAGCCGCGCCGCAGGATCCGGACGCCGTCGTTCTGCGTCGGGTGCGCGAGCCGCACGTGGGAGTCCATCGCGATCAGCGGCTTGCCGTCGTTGCCCGTCGTCGAGAAGTCCGGGGCGGTGAACTCCTTGCCCCCGGACAGCGGGGCGCCCTCGGGCCGGTCGCGGCCGATCAGCTGCTCCTGCTCGCGCATCGAGGTCCGGTCCCACGTCTCGATGTGCATGTTGATCCGCCGAGCGACGAGGAACGAGCCGCCCGCCAGCCAGCCGGCGCCCGGGTCGTCGTCGCGCCCGACCCACACGTGGTCGTCGACCGCGGCCGGCTGCTCGGCCTTGAGGTTGGCGGTGCCGTCCTTGAAGCCGAACAGGTTGCGCGGCGTCTGCTGCGACGTCGACGTGGACGACGTACGGCCGAAGCCGAGCTGGGACCACCGCAGCGCCGCGGACCCGAAGGCGATGCGGGAGAGGTTGCGGATCGCGTGCACCGCGACCTGCGGGTCGTCGGCGCACGCCTGCACGCACAGGTCGCCGTCGGACCGGGCGTCCTCGAGCGCGTCGGCGGGGAAGTGCGGCAGCCGCCGCAGCGCCTTCGGCTGCCGGTCCGCGAGTCCGAAGCGGTCCTTGCCGTCGGCGTCGCGGAACAGCGACGGGCCGAAGCCGAACGTCAGCGTCAGCTTCGACGGCGGCAGCCCGATCGCCTCGCCGGTGTCGCCGGGCGGGGAGTCGTAGGGCAGCGGCGTGCTGGCGCCCACCTGCTGGCCCTGTGTCATCGCGGCCGCCGCGGCGGTCCAGGCGCGCAGCAGCAGCACCAGCTCGGCGCGCGAGGTGGCGGTCACGTCGAACGACGCGAAGTGCAGCCGGTCCTGGGCGGGCGTGACGATCCCGGCCTGGTGCTCGCCGTGGAAGGTGAACCGGTCGATGCCCGGCCCGGCCTCGCCGTCGGTGGCCCGCGCGGCGCCCATGCCGCCGGCGAAACCCGCCGCCCCGACGGCCGCACCGGCGCCCGCGTAGCCCAGCAGGCGACGCCTGCTGACTCCGGGGGACTGCTCGGGCTCGCTCACAGCGTGACGGCCGCCGTCAGCCGCGACAGCGGCTCGGAGAGCGCGTTGACGGCGTCGGAGAGCTGCTTGACCTGCGGCTGGGACAGCTGGGTGTAGCTGACGAACCCGGACCCCTTCTTGTAGCGGTCGAGCAGCTTCTGCAGCTCGGCGAACCGCTGCTGGATCTGCTTGGCGAGCACCGGGTCCTTCTGCTGCAGCACCGGCAGCAGCCCCTCGAACGCGACGCGGGCGCCGTCGACGTTGGCCTGGAAGTCGTAGAGGTCGGTGTGCGACCAGATCTCCTCCTCGCCGGTGACCTTGCCGGTCGCGACCTCGTCGAGCAGGCTCTTCGCGCCGTTGCCGATCTGGTCGACGGTGAAGCTGAGCTTCTGCACCCGCGCGTCGAGCGTCTCGGTGTTGGCCATCAGGTCGTCGGCGTACGTCGCCCGCTGCGCCTGGGTCAGCGCCGTGTAGGGCTTGCCCTTCGGCGGCCACAGGTCCTTCTCGATCCGGTGCCAGCCGGTCCACTTCTGGCCCTGCTCGAGGTCGGCCTCGCGGAGGTCCATCTTCGGGTCGAGGTCGCCGAACGACTCCGCCACCGGCTCGATGCGCTCCCAGTGCACGCGGGTCGGCGCGTAGAGCGCGCGGGCCTTCGCGTCGTCGCCGGCCTTGTACGCCGCCACGAACGCCTTCGTGCCGGTGAGCAGCTGGCCGGACTGGTCCTCGACGTAGGACTTGTACTGCGCGTTGGCGGTCCTGATCTGCTGCTGCGTGGCACCCGAGACCGCGCTCTTCCGGCCGGAGTCGGTGACGGTGAAGTCGCTGCGGATGCCCTTGCCGGTCATGCCGGGCTTGCAGGCCGGGACGTACTTGCCGGCGGGGACGTTGATCACCAGGTCGCGGGAGAGGCCCGGCCCGACGTTCTCGACCTCGCCGACGATGCGCAGCCCGTCCTTGCCGTAGAGGTAGAACTCGGTGACCTTGCTGCCCTGGTTGCGGACCTTGTAGACGAGGTTGCCCGAGGGTGCCTTGTCCGTCGACAGGTCGCAGGTGTCGTCCTTCGACGTGACCGTGATGGTGCGGTCGCCGCCGGAGGCCTTGGTCGTGGTGTTGTCGGTGCACGCGGCGAGCGCGGGCAGCGCGAGGGCGGCCACGAGGGCGCCGGCAAGGCGGGGGTGCGTCATGTCGGTGGGGTCCTTGTCCGCGGTCGGCAGGGGAGGGTCGGTCAGGAGGGGGAGCCCGCGGGCACGCTGGCCGCGGGGGTGGGGCGGTTGCTGCGCCGGATGACCCGGAAGAAGACGGTCATGGTGACCGCGACGTACAGCACCCAGACGACGGCCTGCAGCCAGGTGGTCTGCGGGCGAGAAGTTCAGGGTGCCCTTGAGGAGCGTGCCGAGGAACGAGCTCTCGGGGATCGCGCCGCTGACGTCGAAGGCGAGGTTGTTCAGGCCCGGCAGGATGCGGGCCTCCTGCAGGTCGTGGATGCCGTAGCCGAGCACGCCGGCGGCCACCAGGATCAAGATGGCGCCGGTCCAGGTGAAGAACTTGCCGAGGTTGATCTTCAGGGCGCCCTTGTAGAACAGGTAGCCGAGCAGCGACCGCCGTCGCGAGGCCGAGCGTGGCGCCGATGCAGCGGCCCGGTGGCCGAGCCGGTGCCCGCGGCGGCCTGCGTCGCGGCCCACAGGAACAGCGCGGTCTCCAGGCCCTCGCGGCCGACGGCGAGCATCGCGACCACGACCAGGCTGGCGCCGCCCGCGGCGGCCGCGTCGACGCGGCCCTTGAGCTCACCGGAGAGGGTGCGCGCGGAGCGGGCCATCCACATCACCATCCAGGTGACGAAGCCGACCGCGACGATCGACAGCGTGCCGCCGATCGCCTCCTGCGCCTCGAAGGTCAGCCCGCGCGGCCCGAAGGTCAGCAGCGCGCCGAACGCCAGCGAGACGGCGACCGCGATCGCGACCCCCGCCCAGACCCGGCCGAGCAGGCTCGCGGCGGTCGGTCTTCACGAGGTAGGCCACCAAGATCACCACGACGAGCGTGGCCTCGAGGCCCTCGCGGAGCCCGATGAGGTAGTTCGCGAGCATGGGGGAAGTCCTTGCTGAGGTTGGTAAGGCTCTCCTAAGTAAGTGAAGGCTAACACCGGTCCGCCGACCCGTCACCCGGGGTCGTGGCGGGGTGGCCGGGTCAGTGCGCGAGGAAGGTGGCGGCCATGTCCTCGGCGCCGTGGCCGGCCTCCGACGCCGCGTCGAGGTAGCGCTTCGCCACCTCGACGATGGCGATGTCGACCCCGGCGGCCTGCGCGGCGTCGCGCATCAGGGCGGCGTCCTTGGCCGCGCCGTCGAGCGCGAAGGCCGGGTCGAAGCTGCCCGAGAGCATGGCGTTGCCCTTCAGCTGGACGTACGGCGCGTCCATCGCACCGCCCTCGACGGCGGCCAGGAACTGCCGCGGGTCGAGGTCGAGGGCCTTCGCGAAGGTCAGCGCCTCGGCGATGCCCTCGAGCACGGTGAGCACCCACGAGTTCGCGACCAGCTTGAGCCGGGAGCCCTTACCGGCCTCGCCGACCCACTGGGTGCGGGACGCGATCGCGTCGAGCACCGGCGCGATCCGGTCGCGGACCTCCTCGGGCCCGGAGGCGAGCACCACGAGGGCGCCGTCCTGCCGCCGGCTTCTTGGTGCCGAGCACCGGCGCGTCGACGTACACCAGGCCGAGCTCGGCGGCGAGCGCGCCGAGCCGCTCGGCGCCCTCGACGCCGACGGTGGACTGCTGGAGCAGCACCTGGCCCTCGGCGAGGCCGTCGCGGGCCTCGGCCAGCGCCGACTCGACCGACGCGGTGTCGTAGAGCATCGTCAGCACGACGTCGGCGCCCCGGACCGCCTCGGCGGGGGAGTCGGCCACGGTCGCGCCGGTCTCGGCCAGCGGCTCGGCCTTCTCCCGGGTGCGGTTCCAGACCCGCAGCGGGATCCCGGCGGCCGCGATGTTGCGGGCCATCCCGACCCCCATCGTCCCGGTGCCCAGCAGTGCCACGGTCGGCTGGTCGCTCATCTGTCCATCCTTCGGTCGGGGGCGGGTGCTTGTCGTTTCCAACGTCCGCGGCACGGGTACCCGCACCGACGTATGTCCAGTCCCCAGCGGTCCGGGGCCGCAGATCATTCCCCGCCCGGTCGGACCCCCGCCGGTCACGACAAGCGGTGGCGCGCGCTCGCGGTGACGCTGCTGGTCGGCTTCATGTCGCTGCTGGACGTCACCATCGTCAACGTCGCCGTGCCGTCGATCCAGCAGGGCCTGCACGCCTCCTCCGCGTCGGTGCAGTGGATCGTCTCCGGCTACGCCCTGACGTTCGGCCTCACGCTGGTCGCCGGTGGCCGGCTCGGCGACGTGGTCGGCCGGCGCGAGATGTTCCTGATCGGGCTGGTGCTCTTCACGCTCACCAGCGCGGCCGCGGGGCTGGCGCCGAGCGAGCACCTGCTGGTCGCGGCGCGGCTGCTGCAGGGCGCGGCGGCCGGGCTGCTGACCCCGCAGAACAGCGGCCTGATCCAGCAGCTCTTCCAGGGCGAGGAGCGCGGTCGCGCCTTCGGCCTGTTCGGTACGACGGTCGGGGTCTCCTCGGCCATCGGGCCGGTGCTCGGCGGGCTCATCATCGCGGCGTTCGGTACCGACGACGGCTGGCGGTGGGTGTTCTTCGTCAACGTGCCGATCGGCCTGCTGGGCATGGTGCTCGCGCTGCGCTGGCTGCCGAAGGCGGAGCCGCGCGAGGGCAGCGTCCGCTCGCAGATCGACGGAATCGGGTCGCTGCTGCTCGGCGTGGCCGTGCTCGCGGTGCTGCTGCCGATCGTCGAGGCGATGGGCGACCCGGCGACCCCGCTGTGGTTCCTGGTGCTGCTGGCGCCGGTCGCGGCGTGGGCGTTCGTGCGCTGGGAGCGCCGGGTGGTCCGCCGTGGGGGCGCGCCGCTGCTCGACGTACGGCTGTTCGCGCAGGCGCCGGGCTACGCCTCCGGGATCGTGCTCGGCACGGCGTACTTCTGCGGCTTCAGCGGCATCTGGCTGGTGCTCGCGCTGTACCTCCAGGACGGCCTCGGGTTCACCGCGCTGCAGTCGGGGCTGACGGTGACGCCGTTCGCGATCGGCTCGGCGCTGGCCTCGGTCACCGCCGGTCGCGTCATCACCCGGCTCGGCCGGCGGGTGACGGTGTTCGGGCTGTGCCTGGTGACGGTCGGGTTCGTCGCGCTGGCCGTGGTCGTGCCGCTCACCTCGCCGTCGCACCCGGCGCTGTGGCTGCTGGTGCCGCTGTTCGTCGCCGGGGTCGGCGGCGGCGCGACGATCTCGCCCAACATCACGATGACGCTCTCGGCGGTGCCGCCGCGGATGGGCGGCGCGGCGGGCGGCGCGTTGCAGACCGGGCAGCGGATCGGCAGCGCGATCGGCGCCGCCGTGCTCACCGCCGCGTTCCGGCTCACCACCTCCTCGGGTGGCTCGCTCGGGACGGCGGTGTGCGTCGCGTTCCTCACCGCCCTGGCGTTCACGCTGGTCGCGCTGGTGATGGCGGTCCGGGAGCTGCGGATCCGGCCCACCGCCGCCACCTCGACGCTCGACGACCACGAGCCGCAGCACGCGCACAGCTGAGGCTCGGCCCGCCCCTCTACGCTGGCGGCGTGCCGCTGCAGGTCACCACCTGGTGGGACCGCGTGTCCGCCGTCGCCCCCGCGCCCGACCTGGGCCTGGTGCTGCTCACCGCGCTGCTGGCGTTCGCCGCGACGTCGGCGCCCGGGACCTGGCGCCACACCCGCCACCTGGTCACGATCGCCCACGAGGGCGCGCACGGCGTCGCGGCGCTGGCGAGCGGCCGGCGGCTCGCCGGCATCCGGCTGCACTCCGACACCTCCGGGCTGACGGTGTCGGTCGGCCGGGACCGCGGCTTCGGCATGGTGGTCACCTCCGCCGCCGGGTACGTCGGACCCGCCCTCGTCGGGCTGCTCGCCGCGACGCTGCTGGCCCACGGCCATGCCGTCGGCGTCCTGTGGGTGCTGCTGGTGCTGCTCGCCCTGCTGCTGCTGCAGATCCGCAACTTCTTCGGGCTGTGGGCGGTGCTGCTCGCCGGCACCGGACTGGTGGTCGTCACCCGGTGGACCCCGGCCGACGTGCAGCTGGTGATCGCCTACGTCGTGACCTGGTTCCTGCTGCTCGGGGCGCCGCGGGCGGTCGTCGAGCTGCAGCGGGAGCGCCGCCGTCGCGGCGGCCGGGAGCGCACGTCGGACGCGGCGGCGCTGGCCCGGCTCACCCGGCTGCCGGCGGTGCTGTGGGTCGGCTTCTTCCTGGTGGTGACGGTGGGCTGCCTGCTGCTGGGTGCTCGGATGCTGCTCGTGGCCGCCGGCTGACGGCGTCGAGCACGGCGAGGTGCTCGGCCAGCCCGCCCGCGGCACGACCGCGCAGCCGGCCGCTGGTGGTCACGGCGATCGAGCGGGTGCGCAGCACCGGGTGCCCGGCCGCGACCAGGGCGTCGAGCAGCGCCCGGTCCTCGCCGTGCACCGCGTGCGGGAATCCGCCGACGTCGAGGTAGGCGTCGGCGCGGACGGCGAGGTTGGCGCCGTACACGTGGTCGTGCTGGTGCAGCGCGTTGCGGTCCTCGCTGCGCATCTTGGCCGCCAGCAGGTCGGCGTAGGCGCCCGCGCCCTCCTCGGCGCCGTGCCACGCGTCGAGCGCGGCGAGCCCGACCACGGCGACGGCCGAGGTCCGGGCCGCCTCGCGGAGGATGTCGCCTACCCAGGCCGTGCCGACGCGGGTGTCGGCGTCGGTGGAGAGCACCCATGTGCCGGACGCCGGTCCGGGCAGCGCGGCCAGCCCACGGCGAGCGGCCTCGTCGCGGACCTGTCCGACGCTGGTGGGCCGGTCGTCCCGGACCACTCGGCCCTCGGGGCGGCCGCGGAGCACGGCCCGCGCGCGGGCCTCGGTGGCGTCGAGGCAGCGGTGGGCGGTGACCTCGACGACCGCCTCGTCGACCAGTCCGCGGGCCCGGGCCTCGTCGAGCGACGCGCACACGCTGCGCAGGGTGGCGCCGATGCCGGCCTCCTCGTCTCGGGCCGGGACGACCACGACGACGTCGGTCACCCGGTGGGCTCGCGGTCGCGCAGCGCGTCGCGTCCGAGCGACTCCAGGGTCAGGTCGAGGTGGTGCTGTCGGACGTAGATGGTCAGGTCGGCGATCGTGCGGGCCAGCCGCGCCGTGCCGCTGAGACCGGCGGGACCGACGACGCGGGTGGCCTCGTCGAGCACCTGCTCGCACGCCCAGGCGACCGTGGTGCGGGCGACCGCGGTCTCGCGGACCAGCGCCTCGCCGTCCAGCGAGGGCAGCCGCTGCGCGGTGGCGTCGACCACGAGCCCCGCCTGCCGGACCGCCTGCTCCATCACCCCGACCCGGCGCGCCTGGTGGTCGGTGGGCGTGAACCGGCGCAGCCCGTCGACGACCTGCTCGAGCACCGACTGCGCGCCGCCGAGCCAGACCGCCGCGACCTCCAGGCCGCCGATCGGGAAGCCGCGCCGCCCGAGGTAGAAGCCCGGCGGCCCGACGACGTCGTCCCGGCCGGCGGGGAGGTCGAGGCGCACGGTGAAGGAGCGCGACGCGTCCATGGCGGAGGTCTGCCAGGAGTCGCGGTCCGCGTCGACCGCGGTCGCGTCGACGTCGAGGAGCAGGTGCGTGCCGTCGTCGAGCCAGCCGGGCACCAGTGCCCGGTCGATCACGTCGATGCCGGAGGAGAACCGCGACTCCCCGGTGAGCCGCCAGCCGTCGCCGTCCGGCGTCGCGGCGACCCCGGTGCCGGCGGAGCGGGAGGCCCACACGCCGTAGACGCCGGGCCGGGGCGAGGCGCCCGCCTGGTCGAGGATCCGCAGCGCGTCGACGTGGCCCTCGACGAGCCGGGCCAGGCACAGGTCGACGCGGGCCACCTCGGTGAGCGCGTGGGCCATCTCCGGGAAGGGGCCGACCCAGACGTCGTGGTGCTCCTCGGCCAGCCGGCGTACGGCGTCGCGCATCCGGTCCACGGAGCTGCGGACGGCCTCGGCGCCCAGGCTGGCCGGGAGGCTCACCCGGTCACCTCGTAGACGTCGAGGAGGAAGTCCTGGTCGGAGTGGCTGACCAGCTTGACGGCGTCGCGCCGCTGGCTGTCGAGGTAGATCCGGGCGTGCATCTCGGGGCCGGAGCGGTGCGCGTCGTGCGGGCGGTGCGCCCAGTGAAGGAAGACGACCTGGGTGCCCGGCGCGGTCACCGACCACAGCGCGTCCAGCGCCCCCGGCAGGTCGGGCACGTAGTAGAGGAACTCCGCGACCAGCAGCAGGTCGACGGTGCCGTCCAGCGGCACCTCGGGCAGCTGCGAGCGCACGAAGCGGACGTGGGGCGGCATCCCGAGGCGACGACGGGCCAGCCCGATCGCGGCCGTCGACGAGTCGCTGGCGACGAGCTCGCCGACGCGGTCCGCGAGCCGGGCCGAGACCAGGCCCGGGCCGCAGCCGGGCTCCCAGGCGCGGTCGTAGTGCTCGTGGGGCAGCGTGGCCATGAGCACCTCGAGCTTGCGGCGCTCGTACCACGACGACGCGACCTCCCAGGGGTCGTCGTCGACGGTGTACATCGCGTCGAAGTCGGGCCAGGCGGGTGGCGGCAGCGGCGGGGTCGAGGGGCGGACGACGTACTCGTGGGGCCAGCCGCGCACGTCGGCGGGCACGATCGGGTCGAGGTCGTCGCGCAGCGGCTCGTTCTGCGAGACGTAGCAGTCGAGCGCCTCCTGCTTGCGCAGCGACGCCTGCTCGCCGGAGTCGACGAGCACCACCTCGTCGCCCACCTCGGCCGGCTCGGTCCAGTGCGTGGTCCACAGCGCGAACTCCGCCACCGCGACGCCCGCCGTCCCGGCGGCCGCGGCCGCGGCCCGGCTCACCGCCTGGTGGTCCGGGTGCGGGTCGTGGCGCCAGAGCGTGGCCACCGCGGCGGCGCCGTGCCCGACGACAGCAGCGGCGATCGCCTGCCGCATCTCCGCGTCGCAGTGGGCGAGCCCACCGTCGGGCAGGTCGAGCACGCTGAGGCTGGCCGCGCCGAGCACCCGGGCCGCGGCCGCGGCCTCGTCGCGGCGCCGCTGGGGCAGGTCGTCGAGGTGGCGGCCGACGTGGTCCAGCGCCGCCTCGCCGGCCGTCATCACGAGGACGTGCACGGCGACCCCGTCGCGGGCCAGCCTGGCCAGCGCCGCTCCCATCGCGAGGGTCTCGTCGTCGGGGTGCGCGACCGCCACCACCACGGAGCTTCCGGGAGACACGTCGAGCACGGCTCCCGGGCGCATCACGGGTGCGTCTGTCAGGCGTCGCCGCCACGCCTCGGCGTGCGCCGAGCCGGGCGTGACGGCGGTCCGGCCGGCGGCGGGGGAGGTCGGGGTGGGGGCGGTCACGATGACCACTACCCGATCGCCGCGAAAAGGTGCGGCGCGTCAGGGGCGGTCCGCGGTGGGTGGGCGCAGCCACGCCGTCCACCGCGCGACCGCGACGTAGCCCATCCGCTCGTACGTCGGGCGGCCGTCGTCGCTGGCCACGAGCACGGCCGGCCGCTCCGGGTCCGCGAGCGTCGCGGCCCACGTCACCGCGGCGCCGGCGCCCTTGCCCCGCGCGGCGGGCAGCGCGGCGACGTACTCCACGAGGGTCATGGCGGCGGCCTGGTGCGCCGCGGCGACGGAGACCGGCTGCCCGTCGACGTACCCGAGCCAGACGCGGGTCGACCCGCCGAGCAGCCCGGGGTCGAGTACGCTGCCCGGCTCCACCCCGGGCATCGGGTAGCCCTCGGTGAGCACCCGCTCCGCCACGGCGACGGCCGCGGCGTCGGTGACCTCGCGGACCTCGACGCCGGCCGGGGCGGGCAAGGGCCGCGGCGCCGGGAACCGGAGCATCAGCGGCGGGTGGCCGATGAGCGCCAGGCCGTGGCGGGCGAAGTCCGGGGTGAGCCACGGCGAGAGCAGGAAGTACGGCGCGCCCGGTGCGACCAGGTCGCCGATCTCGGCCACCACCTCGGCCGCCTCCGCCTCGGTCACCGGCGCGGTGAGGATCACCGGGTTCGTCAGCTCCCCGGAGCTGCCGACCAGCGCCCCGGCCCACCGGTCCGTCCGGCGCCACGGCCGCCCCAGCGTGCGCGCCAGCTCGACCGGCCACGACGCGTGCACCAGCACCGCCTGCCGCATCAGGGTGTCGTCGTCGGGGGCGTCCGGCTCCCAGCCGTTGGTCAGGTGCTCCTCCGGGTCGGGGAGCACCGAGCTCGTCTCCGTCACCCGCCCAGCCTCGCGCGCGGCTCGGCTCTCACGACAGACCCTTCGGCACTAGTCCCCGCCACCCGTTGACCCGGGTCCCGTGCTGGGTTGACCCGGGTCCCGTGCAAGGTCCACCCGGGTCTTGCGCTGCGTACGCCGTTCGGAGGCCCGGCTCGACCCGGCGGGAGGCCCGGGTCAACGGGTGGGGGGGCGCGCTGTGGCTAGCGCAGCCGGCGCTGCTGCGGGACGCGGGCGCGCTCGTCCCGGGCCGCCTCCTGACGGGCGAACGCCTCGTCGAGGAACGACTCGAACATCTCGTCCTCGTCCGCGCGGTGCCGGGGAGCGGGGACCGCGATCTCGGGCTGGTCGGGAGCCTCGGGCGCCGCGGCCAGCTCCTCGAGCGGGGGAGCGGCCGAGGCCAGCGCGGGGTCGGTCGTGACGGTCAGCGTCACCCGCGGCCACCAGCGGGTGCGGTCCTCGCGGGCCAGCACGACCGGCTCGTCGAACGCCTCGTTGGCGTAGTCGACGGCCGACTCGAACGAGCCGCCGGTGACCTTCCAGGTGGGTGCCTGGCCCGAGACCTCGATGCGGTCCGGGATCGCCTCCAACAGCTCCGTGATGCCGCGACGGATCTCCATGGCCCCACTCCTCGTTCGTCCCTGACGTGCCGCCCGACCGGCACTGCCCGGGGTCTCCTGAGGTTAGTGACCCGACGGCGTGTCGGGGAGCACCAGCGCGGGCGTGTCCGGTCCGCTCCGCGGCGTACGACGGCCGCGAAATGCCCGGATTTTGTGGGAGTGACCCTTGACACACCGTTTCTAAACCGGTTTAGTCAAGCGCATGCCCCGGCCCACGATCAACGACGTCGCGACCGCGGCGGGCGTCTCGAAGGGGGCCGTGTCGTTCGCGCTGAACGACCGGCCGGGCCTGGCGCCGGACACCCGCCGGCGCATCCTCGCGGTCGCGGAGCAGCTCGGCTGGTCGCCCAGCCCGCGGGCCCGGGCGCTCTCGGTGTCGCGGGCGCTGGCCGTCGGCCTGGTCGTCGCCCGGCCGCCCGAGATCCTGCGCGCCGACGCCTTCTTCCCCTCGTTCATCGCCGGGCTCGAGACCGTGCTCTCCGAGCGCAACCACGCGCTGCTGCTGCAGGTCGCCGAGCAGGACGACGCGGCGGCGTACCGGCGGCTCTCCCAGGAGGGCCGCGTCGACGGCGTCTTCGTCACCGACCTGCGCGTCGACGACGAGCGTCCCGCGCTGCTCGACGAGCTCGGGCTGCCGGCGGTCATCGTCGGCCCGGCCCACGCCGACCACGTCGCCGGGCAGACGGTGCTCGGCGTCGACGACGCCCCCGGGATCGCCGCCGCCGTGCAGCACCTCGTCGACCTCGGCCACACCCGGGTGGCGCACGTCTCCGGGCCGCAGTCGATGGTCCACGGGCTCTCCCGCCGCGAGGCGTGGAGCCACGCGCTGCGCGACGCCGGACTGCCCGAGGGGATCTGCGTCGAGGCCGACTTCTCCGCGGAGTCCGGCGCGGCCGCGACCCGCGAGCTGCTCGACCTCGCCGAGCCGCCGACCGCGATCGTCTACGCCAACGACCTGATGGCGATGGCCGGCCTCTCGCTGGCGCTGGCGCGCGGCGTCGACGTGCCGGGAGAGCTGTCGATCACCGGCTTCGACGACATGGAGATCGCCGCTCACCTGCAGCCGTCGCTGACGTCGGTCAACACCGACGTCGTCGCCTGGGGACGTGCCGCGGCCACCCGGCTGCTCGAGATCGTCCACGACGAGACCCCCACCCCGGTCCGCCTGCCCGAGGCCCGCCTCGTGGTGCGCGCGTCGACCGGCCCCGCGCCGACCCACCCCCGCTCATCCTCCGACCCCCGTGCACGACGAATGGAGCACCGATGAAACGCAAGGCCCTGACCCTGTCCGCCGCCGTCCTGGCCCTCGGCCTGACCACCGCCGCCTGTGGGGGCGGCTCCGGCTCGGGCGAGGCGCAGTCCTCGACCGGCCCGATCAAGGTGTGGCTCTCCAACAACCCGGAGGAGATCGCCTGGGGGAAGGCGATGGTCAAGGAGTGGAACGCCGCGCACTCCGACCAGAAGGTCACCGCGCAGGAGATCCCGGCCGGCAAGACCTCCGAGGAGGTCATCGGTGCCGCGATCACCGCGGGCAACGCGCCGTGCCTGGTGTTCAACACCAGCCCGGCCGCCGTGCCGCAGTTCGAGAAGCAGGGCGGGCTCGTGCCGCTCGACGACTTCAAGGGGGCGACCAGCTACATCGAGTCGCGCTCGGGCGGCTCCGCCGACCAGTACAAGTCGCCGGACGGGAAGTTCTACCAGATCCCGTGGAAGCAGAACCCGGTGATGATCTTCTACAACAAGGACCTGTTCAAGAAGGCCGGCCTCGACCCGAACAACCCGAAGCTGGCGTCGTACGACGAGTTCCTCGCCGCCAGCAAGAAGATCGTCGACAGCAAGGCCGCCGACTCGGCGATCGCCCCGGCGCCGACGAGCGAGTTCTTCCAGTCCTGGTTCGACTTCTACCCGCTGTACGCCGCCGAGTCCGGTGGCAAGCAGACCATCGAGGACGGCAAGGCGACGTTCGACTCCACCGAGGGCAAGGACGTCTGGAACTTCTGGGCGAAGATGTACAAGGACGGCTACGCGCCGCAGGAGAAGTACGACGGCGACGCCTTCGCCGACAAGAAGTCCGCCATGGCCGTCGTGGGTCCCTGGGCCATCGCGGTCTACAAGGACAAGGTCAACTGGGGCGTCGTCCCGGTGCCGACCAAGGACGGCATGCCCGCCTCGCAGGTGCACACCTTCACCGACGCCAAGAACATCTCGGTCTACTCCGCCTGCAAGAACCAGAAGACCGCGTGGGACGTGATGAAGTTCGCGACCAGCAAGGAGCAGGACGGCAAGCTGCTCGACACGACCGGCCAGATGCCGATCCGCTCGGACCTGCCGACCACGTACGCGTCGTACTTCAAGTCGCACCCGGAGTACAAGACGTTCGCCGACCAGGCCTCGCGGACCGTCGAGGTCCCGAACGTCCCGAACTCCGTGCAGATCTGGCAGGAGATCCGTGACAACTACTCCTCCGCGGTGATCTTCGGCAAGACGCCCGTCGACGACTCCATCAAGAAGGCGGCGGACAAGGCCGACGACCTCGCCGGCCAGTCGTGAGCGACGGCGTCGCGGCAGGACGTTCGCGGGCAGGCCTCGCGAGCAGGGTGCTCGGCCGGCAACCGCTGGGCATCCTGTTCGCGGCGCCGTACGCCGTCTTCCTCGCCGCTGTCTTCGCCTACCCGCTCGGCCTCGCGGTGTGGATCAGCTTCCACGACTACTTCTTCACCGCACCCGGCGCGCAGGTCGACCGGCCCTTCGTCGGGTTCGACAACTACACCGCGGTGCTGAGCGACCCCGACGTGCAACGGTCGTTCCTCAACGTCGCGGAGTTCCTGGTGATCAACGTGCCGCTGACGGTCGTGGTGGCGCTGGTGCTGGCCACCGCGCTCAACACCGTCGTCCGCGGCCGGACGTTCCTGCGGGTCGCCTACTACGTCCCCTACGTGACCGCCAGCGTCGCGCTCGTGGCGGTGTGGCTGTTCCTGTTCAGCAAGTCCGGCATGGTCAACCAGATCCTCGGCCCGCTGGCCCCGTCGCCGTCGTGGCTGGTCAACAGCGCGCTGGCGATGCCGGTGATCGCGCTGTTCGTGACCTGGAAGCAGCTCGGCCTGTTCATCCTGCTCTACCTCGCCGCGCTGCAGAACGTCTCGAAGGACCTCTACGAGTCGGCCGCGGTCGACGGCGCGACGAGGTTCAAGTCGTTCATGAACGTCACCGTGCCGGGCGTCCGCTCGGCCACGACGCTGGTGGTGATCCTCGCGACGATCACCGGCGCCAACCTGTTCACCGAGCCCTACCTGCTCACCAACGGCGGCGGCCCCGACGGGGCGTCCTCGTCACCGGTGTTCGTGATGTACCAGAAGGGCATCGAGCAGGGGAACCCCGACACCGCCGCCGCGATCGGCGTGCTGCTGGTCATCGGCGTCCTGGTCATCTCGTACATCAGCCGTCGACTTCTGGAGCGTGACTGACATGCGGATGACTCGCCGCGCGTGGTCCACGGCCGTGCTGTTCCTCGGCGCGATCGTGTTCCTCTTCCCCTTCTACTACATGGTGATCGGCTCGCTGCAGAAGGAGCCGGACACCACGCTGCTCGGGGCGCTGCCGCTCCACGGCGTCACGCTGCACAACTACGCCGAGATCAACGACCGGGTCGACCTCGTCCAGTCGCTGCTGAACTCCGGCATCTTCACCGGCGGCGTGCTCATCTGCACGGTGCTGTTCGGGGTGCTCGCCGGCTACGCGCTGGCCCGGCTGCACTTCCGCGGCCGCGGCGCGCTGTTCGCGGTGATGCTGCTCGTGCAGATCATCCCGTTCCAGCTGCTGATCATCCCGATCTACGTGATGATCGTGCGGACCTACGGGCTGGCCGACAGCTACATGGGGATGATCGTGCCGTTCGCGATCAACTCCACGGCCGTGTTCGTCTTCCGGCAGTTCTTCCTCGCGCTGCCCGACGACCTGTTCTCGGCCGCCGCCCTCGACGGCGCGAGCGAGCTGCGCATCCTGTGGTCGATCGCGCTGCCGCTGGTGCGGCCCGCGCTGCTGACCGTCATCCTCATCACCTTCATCGGTCCGTGGAACGAGTTCCTCTGGCCGTTCCTGGTGACCAAGGACCAGAGCCTGCAGCCGCTCGCGGTGACGCTGGCCAACTACATCAGCAACATCGCAGGCCGGGCCACGAACCCGTCCGGCGCGATCCTCGCGGGTGCAGTGGTGCTGGCCGCGCCGGCCGTCGCCCTGTTCGTCGTGTTCCAGAAGCGGTTCAACGCCGCGGACCTCAGCAGCGGAGTGAAGGGATGACCATGCGCGTCACCAAGCCCGTCAGCGGGATCGTCGCCTCGGCCGTCGGCCTGGCGCTGGCGGCGACGCCGCTGGCGCTGGGCGGGGCGCCGACCGCCACCGCTGCGGCGCCGACGCCGGCGCGGCTGACCAACCTCGACCACCTCGACTTCCTGGGTGACCGGGTCGCACCGCCGGCCCAGGCCCGGCACACGACGTACCGGCTGTCCTCGGAGCCGCAGGTCGGCGTGCTGTGGACCTACGCCGACCACCAGGACGACGGCAGCTACCGCCGCGTCGGCGGCGGGCCGTACCACGCGGACACCGACACCTACGACCAGGGCGCGTTCAACGCCGACGACATCGCGCGCGCCGCCGTCGTCTACCTCCGCGACTGGCGGCAGACCGGCGACGCGTCGAGCCGCGACCACGCCTACGAGCTGCTGCGCGGTCTGACCTACCTGCAGACCGCCTCCGGGCCGAACGCCGGCAACGTCGTGCTGTGGCAGCAGCCCGACGGCACCCTCAACCCGAGCCCGATCATCAAGGAGACGCCGGACCCGTCCGACAGCGACGCGTCCTACTGGCTGGCCCGCAGCGTCTGGGCGCTCGGCGAGGGCTACGCCCGCTTCAAGAAGGCCGACCCGGACTTCGCGCGGTTCCTCAAGCGCCGCCTCGACCTCGCGGTCGCCGCGCTCGACCGCCAGGTGCTCGACTCGTACGGCGACCACATGAACGTCGACGGCCGGCGCACCCCGAGGTGGCTCGTCGTCGACGGCGCCGACGCGTCCGCCGAGGCCGTGCTCGGGCTGGCGTCGTACGCACGCGCCGGCGGCACCGACCGTGCCCGCCGGGTGATGCGGCAGCTGAGCAACGGCATCGCCGAGATGGCCGGCGGCGACGCCCGGCACTGGCCGTTCGGCGGCGTGCTGCCGTGGGCGCTGTCCCGCTCGGACTGGCACGCCTGGTCCTCGCAGATGCCGGCCGCGCTCGCCACCGCCGGCCGGGTGCTCGGCGACCGCCACCTGCGCCGCGCGGCCGCCCGTGACTCGTTCACGTTCGACCCGTGGATGCTGACCTCCGGCGGCCCCGACAACGGCCGGCTCCCGGCCCGGGCCGACGGCGCGCAGATCGCCTACGGCGCCGACTCGCGCGTCCAGTCGTTGATGGCGACCGGCGGCAGCGGCGGGCACCGGATGGCCGGTCTGGTCGCGGCCTGGTTCTTCGGGGCCAACGCCTCGCACGCGCCGACCTACGACCCGGACACCGGGGTCACCTTCGACGGCGTCGAGGCCGACGGCCGGGTCAACCAGAACTCCGGCGCCGAGTCCACGATCCACGGGCTGCTCACGATGCTCGCGCTCGACGCCCACCCCGGCGCCCGTCGCATCGCCCGCAGCGCGACCGTGACCGACCAGGTCGGCACCGAGATGCTGCAGGCCGAGGACGCCACGCTCGCCGGCGGCGCCACCCCCGTCACACCGTCGGACACCTGGACCGGCGAGTCCAAGTACGCCGGCACCGGCTACGCCTCGCTGCCCGACGGCGGCACCGCGACCTTCGCGCTCGGCAGCCACCCGCGCTCGCTGCTGGTGCCCGTCGTCGACCTGCAGCACGGCAGCTCGGCGGTCACCGCCTTCCGGGCCGGCCGCACCCCCCTCGGGTCGGTCGAGGTCGGGAACATCGGTGCGCAGGGCGCCTCCCCGGCGCCGGGCGCGCTGCTGCCGCGGACGCTGCGGCGCACGGTGGCCGGCTCGCAGGGGTCGGTGACCGCGACGACCACCGCCGCCTCCGGCGACGAGACCCGGCTCGACGCGCTGCTGGTCCAGCCGCTCGTCTCGCGGCTGGTGCTCGGCGGCGACGGCCACGGCACCGCGCTGCTGCGCAGCTCGGCCACCGACCGGCAGAGCACGACCGTCGCCGTCCCGGGCGCCGGCACCGCCGACGTCTGGGCGTACGACGGCCAGGGCCGGCTGCTCTCGCACCGCACCAGCAGCCGCTCCGACGTGCCCGTCCGGGTCGCGCCCGGCGGCGTGACCCTCGTCCGCCGGTAGGCCTCGACAGGCTCGACCACCCGACCACCCGACCACCCGCACGCACCCTTCACACGAGAGTGAGCACATGAGCCACCCGCACGCCGAGTTCCCCCTCGGACCCTTCACGCCGTACGACGCCAACCCGATCCTGCGACCGCAGGGCGACGGCTGGGAGTCGTCGAGCGTCTACAACCCGGCCGCGATCGTCAAGGACGGCAAGGTGGTGCTGCTCTACCGCGCCCACGCCGACGACATCGTCAGCCACGTGGGGCTCGCGACCAGCGACGACGGCATCCACTTCGAGCGGCACCCGGAGCCGGTGCTCTCGCCGAGCGAGCCCTACGAGGAGTTCGGCTGCGAGGACCCGCGGGTGACCGAGATCGACGGCACCTACTACCTCACCTACTCCGCCTGGGACCGCACCAACGCCCAGCTCTGCCTGGCCACGTCCACGGACCTGTTCACCTGGGAGAAGCACGGGCCGCTGTTCCCGGACTTCAACACCTTCGAGCCGAACGCCCAGGACACCCCGACGCCGTGGAGCAAGGCCGGCGGCATCCTGGCGACGCCGATCGACGGCCGCTACCTGATGTACTTCGGCGAGGGCTCGATCTACTACGCCTGGTCCGAGGACCTGATCCACTGGACGCCGTGCTCCAACGACGAGCCGATCATGCTGCCGACGCCGAAGGGCACCTTCGGCGAGTTCCTGGTCGAGGTCGGGCCGCAGCCGATCGTCACCAGCAACGGACTGATCCTGCTGCTGCACAACGCCGCGGTGAAGTTCGCCGACGGCACCGTGCGCTACACCTGCGGCCAGCTGCTCTTCGACCCGAAGCGGCCCACTGAGGTCATGGCGCAGATGATGTACCCGTGGCTCGAGCCGACGACGCACGAGGACCAGCACGGCCTGGTCTCCAACGTCACGTTCGTGGAGGGGCTGGTGCACTTCAAGGGCACCTGGTTCGCCTACTACGGGCAGAGCGACTCGACGCTGGGCGTCGCGACGTACAAGGTCGGCGAGACCTACGGGGCCTGGTGACCCTGCCCGCCGTCGAGCACCCGCTCCGCCTCCTCGAGGACGCGCACGACCTCGGCCCCGAAGCGTACGTCGCACCGGTGGTCGCGCCGTCCCTCGCGGAGGCAGTCGAGGAGCTCGCCGACCGCACGCCGCTGGTGGCCCACGACGTCGCCGGACGCCGCCTGCCCGGTGTCGGGCCGGACGTGCCAGCCGTGCTCGTCGTAGAACTCCAGGCCGGCCCGCGTCGCGTCCGGGGGCATCGTCAGGCTGAGCGCGACCGTGCTCGTCGCGCCGCCCTCGTGGGTACAGCACCAGGTGCACCAGGTCCTCGCGTCCGCGGGCGCCGGCGACCGCGGTGACCCGGCCGAGCACCGGCAGCAGGACCGACAGCGCGTGCGGCCCGACGTCCCACAGCCCGCCCTGCTCCTGTCGCCACGCCGAGTCGGCGAACGGGTTGTCGGGGGTGCGCAGCGACGCGAGCCAGGTGGCGGAGCCGCCGAGGCAGCCAGCCGCGGCCCGCTCCTGCAGCCAGGCCTCGCGCTCGGGCACGAAGCGCTCGGTGAAGAACACCACCGACGCCACCCCGGTGCGCTCGGCCGCGGCGGCCACCTCGTCGGCGGCTGCGGCGCTCAGCGCCACCGGCTTCTCCAGCAGCAGGTGCCGGCCGGCCTCCGCGGCGCGGACGCGCGAGCGGTGCCTGCACGTCCGGCGGCACCGCGAAGACCACCGCGTCCACGGCCGCCAGCATGTCGTCGTAGCCCTCCGACCCGGCGAAGGCCCGGGCGCCGTGCTGGCCGGCCACCGCCTCGGCCTTGCCGGCGTCGCGGCCCCAGACCGCGGCCAGCTCCGCGTCGGGATGGCCCGCCACCCCGACCGCGTGCAGCTCGCGGGCCCAGTAGCCCGTCCCCACCAGACCGAACCTGACCGGCATCCTGATCTCGTCCATGCACCCGACCCTAGGGGAGAGACATGACCTGGCTGAGCACTCCGGCGCACGCCCGCTGGCTCGAGGCGGAGGGCGACCGGCTCCTCGCGTTCGGCCGCGCCTCGCGCCATCCCGAGGTCGGCTTCGCCTGGCTCGACGAGACCGGCGTCCCCGACCTGGCGCGACCGGTCGAGCTGTGGGTCAGCTGCCGGATGACGCACGTCTACGCCCTCGGCCACCTGCTCGGCCGGCCGGGCTCCGCCGCGCTGGTGGACCACGGGCTGCAGTCGCTGCACGACCGGTTCCACGACCACGAGCACGGCGGCTGGTACGCCAAGGTCGGTCCCGACGGGCCCGACCGTCACCGACAAGACGGCCTACGAGCACGCCTTCGTGGTGCTGGCCGCGTCGAGCGCCACCGCGGCCGGGCGGCCGGGCGCCCTCGAGCTGCTGCACGAGTCGCTCGGCGTGCTGCTCGAGCAGCTTCTGGGACGACGGGCCCGGCATGGTCGTCGAGCAGTGGGACGCGTCGTTCACCACCCTCGACGGCTACCGCGGCGTCAACGCCAACATGCACACCGTCGAGGCGCTGCTCGCCGCCGCCGACGTGCTCGGACGACCCGACGCTGCGCGCGCGGGCGCTCCGGATCACCACCCGCGTGGTGCACGACCTCGCGGCCGGCAACGACTGGCGGATCCCCGAGCACTTCGACGCCGACGTGGACCCCGGTGCTCGACTACAACCGCGACGAGCCGGCGCACCCGTTCCGGCCCTACGGCGCGACCATCGGCCACTGGCTGGAGTGGTCGCGGCTCGCGCTCGACCTCCGGGCGGCGCTGGGCGACGAGGCGCCGGACTGGATGCTGCCCGACGCCGTCGCGCTGTTCGACGCCGCCGTCGAGCGAGGGCTGGGCGGTCGACGGCGCCGACGGCTTCGTCTACACCGTCGACTGGGAGGGCGCACCCGTCGTGCGCGAGCGGATGCACTGGGTCGCCGCGGAGGCGACCGCCACCGCGGCCGCGCTGCACGCGGTGACCGGCGAGGCGTCGTACGCCGCGTGGTACGCCACCTGGTGGGACCACATCGTCGGACTGCTTCCGGGACGAGTCAGGCGGGTCGTGGTGGCACGAGCTCTCGCCCGCGAACCGGCCGAGCAGCCTCACCTGGTCGGGCAAACCGGACGTTTACCACGCATTTCAGGCCACCCTGCTGCCCCGGCTGCCGGTGGCGCCCACGCTGGCCACCGCGCTGGCGCAGAACTTTTTACCTTGAGGCGCGTGATGTCCCCCACATAGCGGGGCACAGAGGTTTTACTTGCTCGGGGTCAAGGTTCACGCAGCACCGGTCGATAACACGGTTGTCGAGGTTTGGGAGGGCACCCGAGATGAGCATTCTCGAAGCAGAGTCCGCTGGCGCACCGCAGCCGGTGGCGCCGTACCGCCGTGGGGACCGGATCAGCGTGGTCAGCCCGGAGGGGATCCGGTTCGTGGCCAAGGTGGAGACCGTGACGCCCCGGGCCACCGGTGAGTTCGCGATCCTGGCCGCCATCCGCGAGCCGCGTCGCTACCGCAGCCACCTGCTGACCACCATGGTCGACGCACGCGGGACCGGCTCCTCGCTCGACCGCGCGGTCTAGCAGCGCGCCGACCCGCGGCCCCGCGCCGGGTGTCGCTGCCGTGCCCGCTGCCTGGGGCGCGGTCATACTCGCCCCATGAACACGCTGATCTCGATCATCGCCCTGGCGGCCTTCATCTTCCTGGTCATCGACGTCTGGCGCTCGCCGGCCGCGACCGGCCCGAAGGTGATCTGGACGATCCTGGGCTTCATCTTCTCGATCATCACGCTGATCGTCTGGCTGGTGTGGGGTCGCAAGAACGCCTACGGCAACGCCTGAGCCGGACCGACCACCGTCACCGCGGCGGCCGGGGGCGAGAACGTCTTCGTCCCCGCGAACTGCGCCTGCGTGAGCAGCGTGTCGCCGAGGGTCGCGTCCGGCGCCACCTTCGTCGTCAGCGTGACCGAGCGCGTCACCCCGACGGGCACCGTCCCCGAGCGACCACCGCACCTGAGCGGGTGGTCGCCGCCCAGCTGCCGTTGCTGCTCGCCGAGACGAAGCGCAGACCGGTCGGCAGCGACGCGATGCGGATGTCGGCGTTCGACGACGCCGCCGGTCCGAGGTTGCGGTAGCTCAACGTGTAGCTGACCGTGTCGCCCGGTGCGGCGACCTGCGGCGCGCTCATCGTCATCGCCACCACCGGGTCGCCCGGGGGACGCGTCTGGGCGTCGTACCCGAACGCCTCGAGCTCGGCGGCCCGCACCGACTCGTCGCGGGTGGAGGCCGACTTGCAGTCCGTCGCGTTCAGCGGGTCGGCGTCCTGCTCGCCGGCGTACGACGCCTGCCCGGTGCACTGGTTCTCCAGCGCCACCAGCCGCAGGTGGGTCGCGGAGGTGTCCGGGATGTCGAACGTCTTCTCGAGCAGCGCCGGGGCCAGCGGTCGCGGGTTCACGCCGTTGAAGGCGTCGGCCGGGCTCGTGTAGACCCGCGTGTACGGCGACCCGCCGGCCGTCGACGGCAGCGTCGACGAGCAGTCGCTGGTCGCGGACTCGGTGCACGCCTCGATCGCGAACTGGCGCAGCGCCGTGAAGCGGCTGCCCGCGTCGGCGTCGTTGTCGGTGTCCGAGGCCGGGCGGAGCATCGCGCTCACCTTGAGCGAGCGGACCACCTGCCGGCCGCCCGCGAGGTCGACGTTGACGAACGGGTGCTGGCCCGGGGTGTCGACCGAGACGCCGTCGTTGGTGGTGCCGGCGGGGTTCACGCCGGCCCAGTTGGTGCTCTCGGTGTCGTCGAGCAGGCTCGTCGGTGTTGAGGCTGTTCGCGCTCGCTCCGTCGACGCTCGCGCCGTTGGTCGACGGAGGCGAGGTTCTTCGAGACGTGCACCTCGGTCGCCGTCGTCTTCCCCGCGGTCGACCGTCGCCTTGAACCGCTTGAGGCCGTAGCCCTTGGCCTGGAACAGGAACTGGTAGGTGCCCGGCAGCATCTTCACGCTCGACGGCAGCGACGTGGCGCCGTCGGTGTCGGCGATCGGCGTGGCGCGGGCCTCGTAGTCAGCCGACGTAGAGCTTGCCCTTGACGGGCGTCTGGCTGGTGCCGCTCAGGCCGAGCGCCGTGAAGCTCGCGGTGCCCTCGGTGGCGCGCGGCGAGCTGTAGTCGGGCTTGGGCTGGTCGTCCTCGGTCGACGTGGTCGACGCCTTCTCGCCCATGCCGTTCTCGGCGAAGCCCTTCCAGATCGCGGCCTGGTTGGCGCCGCCGAACCGGGTCTTGTCGGCGGCGAGGTAGGCGTCGCGGGCGTCGAGCATGCTCGTCGCGCCCTCCTGCAGCAGGAACGAGTCGAACATCAGCTGGATCCAGCGACGCCCGCCGGGGCACTGCGTGACCGGCGTCGGCGAGCTCGTGCGCCTGCCCGTCGGCGCACTTCAGCTGCAGCGCCTTGTTCGACTCCGGGTAGGTGCCGTTGTACTTGCTGACGAGCTGGCGGCGGACGTTGAACATCGCGGCGCTCCACACCTCGCCGTCGGCGTGCACCTCCGGGACCGGTGACGTCGTAGCCGAGGTCGCCGTACTGCAGCGGGTTGTCGTTGAGCGCGTAGTTGCGGATGCCGGTGACCTTGTTGCCGGTGACGTAGGGGCCCTCGATCCAGGGGTTCGAGGCGCCGATGGAGTAGCCGTGCTCGAAGAGGTACTCGAGCGCGACCTGGTCGCTCCAGGACTCACCCATCGAGCCGGCCTGGAAGCCGGACAGCCCGTCGTCCGGGCCGCCCACCATGCGGTTGGAGATCGCGTGGGTGTACTCGTGGCCGTAGACCGGGGCGTCGAAGTCGCCGTCCGCGCAGGGCGAGTAGAACGCACCGGCGATCGGCTGGAAGAGGTACTGGTTCGTGATGCCGGGGATGCCGTCCTGCAGCGCGATCTGGTTGGCGTTGTCGCGACCCTCGTAGGTCGGGGCGCCGCCGCTGAGCGCGCCGGCCTGCACGTTGCCGACCTCCGGGTCGTTCTCGCCGCCGGTCGGGATGGTGCCGCCGGTCGCGCGGTTGCCGAAGTTCGAGTCCTGCAGGTTGTAGTTGTCCTCGGTGAAGCCGAGGTAGTACGAGAAGTCGTGCATCCGGTTGTGGCCGGCGAACAGGTTCGTGACCGAGGCGAGGACGTCGTTGCCGCCGGGGGTCAGGTTCGTCGGCGAGCACTTGCTGTTGTTCCAGGCGTCGGTGAAGTCCTGGCCCGGCGTTGTCGTAGCCGTAGTGCCGGTTCACGCTGACCGGCATCTGGTGGCCGCCGCCCGGGGTCAGCGGGCTGGCCCACGCCTCACCGGTGAAGGCCGCGTTGCCGCGCGTGGTGTTGGTGGGCAGGTTGGTCTTGAAGTCGAAGTCCCACGGGCCGCGGGCCGCGGAGTTCTTCAGCGGCGTCGGCGGGACGCTGCAGTCCGTGCCCTGCTTCACCCAGCAGCCGACCTTGCGGTTGTCCGTGGTGCTGGTCGGGCTGTAGCTCAGCGCCGGGTTGGCCACGAAGTACTTCCACTTCGGGGGGTACGGCGCGGTGTCGGTCGGCGTGCCCTGCTCGCTGGCCAGGAAGAAGCCGGAGTACTGGCCGGCCGACGACCGGGACGGTGGGGTCGGGCTGGAAGGGGCACACCCGCACGGTGTACGTCCCGGCGGGCACCCCGCCGGCGGGGGAGTAGGTGATGCCCTCGGGGCTGGTCGCGGTGTCGGAGCTCGCGACCTGCGCGCCGTTGTGGAGCAGCTTGAGGACGATGTCCTCGGCGGGCAGGTCCGCGGACGCGGCGACCACGATGCTCTTGGTCGCGGCGTCGACGGTGTAGTCGTGGTCGGGCCCGCAGCTGCTGGCGGTGTAGCTGCCCTGGAACGGCTCGGACGTGGTGGTCGCCTGCACCGGTGCGTCGGAGAGGTTGTCGACCTGGTTGTGCCGCACCAGCACCTGGCCGGTGCGCGCGTCGACGTACGACGTGTAGGCGGCGGCCGCACCGCCGGCCGAGTTCACGACGTTCGCCTCGAACACCGGACGCGACGCCGCACCGGGGACCGGCAGCGTGCGCAGCCGCACCTGCTGGGTCTGCGCGAAGCCGGGCACCTTGAAGGTGGTCCAGCCGTCGACGGTGCGGGTGGTGAGACCGCTGATCGCCGGCGTCGCGATCGCGGGGGCGTCCTTGGTCCGCAGCTCGGTGACGGCCTTCGCCCAGGCGGTCAGCGGGGACAGCGTGGCCGCCGGCGCGGCCGAGGTGGCGCGCGACAGCGACGACGAGACGTAGGAGACGCGGCCCTGCGGGTCGACGGCGACGGTGACCATGCCGCCGGTGGCCGGCGCGACCCCGCCGAACGACTGCCGGAAGCGCACGGCGTGCGCGGTGCTCTGCATCAGCCGGGAGTCGCTGAGCAGCTCCAGGCCGGACACCGCGCTCGACGACAGACCGAGCACGGCGCGGTGGGAGGACAGCCAGCTGCGCGCGATCGAGGTGGCCGACCCGGTGCGTGCGCCGCTGAGGTAGCCGCTGCGGTTGAGCAGCGAGGAGGGGGTGCCGAACCGGTTCCACCGCACGGTCGCGCCGCTGGGCACCGCGCTCCGCTGCGCGGAGGTCGGGGAGATCGAGCCCCGGACGTCGAGGTCGGGGAGACCGGTCGCCTGCTGGCTGAGCACCTCGGGCCCGGTGTCGGTGATCCGGGTGCCGGCCGACGGGGTGGCCGGTGCTGCCGCGGTGTCGGCGGCGAGTGCGGCGGGCGCCGCGAGACCGGCGACCAGCAGGCCCGACGCGAGCAGCGCCGTCGCGGTCAGGGGCGTGGAGACAGCGGGGCGTCGGGCCATCGGTGCGCGTCCTTCGAACGGAGACAGGCGCCACGCCTGTGCGTTATCGCCTCTAACGCCGGGGCCCCGGGAAGGTTACGGGTCGTCACATGCCGCCGCTGTCGCTGCGCGAGCGGGAGGCTAGAGCGACGGCTCCGTCCAGGCCGTCTGCACGACCTCGACGCCCCGGTCGCGGGTGACGAGCTGTCCGCGCCCGGCCACTGCGACCCGTGGCTTCGTGGTGCCGATGAGCGGGCCCTCGTCGGGGCTGCCCGACAGCAGCAGGCCGGGCATCGCCAGGTCGCGCAGGCTCTGGATCACCGGCTCGTACAGCGCGCGGGCGGCGCCGCCGGAGCGGCGCGCCACCACGAGGTGCAGCCCGACGTCGCGGGCCTGCGCCAGCAGCGGCACGAGCGGCAGGACCGGTGAGCCGGACTGCGTCGCGACGAGGTCGTAGTCGTCGACCACGACGTAGACCTGGGCGCCGGTCCACCAGGACCGGTTGCGCAGCTGCTCCGGCGTCACGTCGGGACCGGGCAGCCGCTGCTGGAGGTACTGCGCCAGCTCGGCGATCGCGGGCTCCGCCTGCGTCGCGCTGGTGAGGTAGTGCAGCAGGTAGTCGTCGGGCACCTCGCCCAGCAGCGAGCGCCGGTAGTCGACGACGACCACCTGCGCCTCCTGCGGACCGCGGGTGCGCATCACCTCGCGGAGGTAGGTGCGCAGCAGCGCGCTCTTGCCCGACCGGCTGTCGCCGAAGGTGAGCAGGTGCGGCTCCCGCTCGACGTCGAGCGAGACCGGGGCGAGGTCGCGCTCGTCGATGGCCAGGACCAGGCGGTCGTCGTCGAGCGAGCCGACCTGCTGGTGCACCGCGGCCAGCTCGATGCGCTCGGGCAGCAGCCGCAGCTTCGGCCCGGACGAGCCGCCCCACGCCTTCTGGGAGCGCTCGACGAGGTCCTCCACCCCGACGCCGACGGCGCGGGTGTCGGGGTTTCCGTCGACCCGCGGCAGCGCCGCGAGGAAGTGCAGCTTGGCCGCGACGAGTCCGCGGCCGGGCCGGTCGGCCGGCACGAGCTGGGCGATCTTGCGGTCGATCTCGGAGTCGTTCGGGTCACCGAGCCGCAGCTCCAGCTTGGTGCCGAAGAGGTCGCGCACCGCGGCGCGGAAGTCGGCCCACCGGGACGCGCCCGCGACCAGGTGCAGGCCGAAGGTCAGGCCGCGCTGGGCGAGCGCCTGCAGCTCCATCTCGATCTCGTCGAAGTCGGCGCGCAGCGTGCTCCAGCCGTCGACGACGAGGAACACGTCGCCATACCCGTCGTCGGCCTGCCGGTCGCGGCGCCGGGCGCGGTAGGTCTCGATCGAGTCGATCCCCTGCTGTCGGAAGTACTGCTCGCGCCGGTCGACGATGCCCTGCACCTCGGCCACCACGCGGCGTACGACGTCGGGCTCGGAGCGGGTCGCGACACCGGAGACGTGCGGCAGCTCGGTCATGGCCGCGAACGTGCCGCCGCCGAAGTCGAGGACGTAGAACTGCGTCTCGTTGGGCGTCGTGGTCAGCGCGAGGCTGCTGACGACCGTGCGGATCAGCGTGCTCTTGCCGCTGCGGGGACCACCGACGACGGCGACGTGCCCGGCGGCACCGGCCAGGTCGATGCGCATCACGTCGCGGCGCTGCTCGCGCGGCCGGTCGACGGTGCCCAGCGGCACCTCGAGACCGCCGCGGGCCCGCCACGACGGCGAGACGTAGCCCAGCTCCGGGTCGGCCACCAGGTCCGGCATCAGCGCGTCGAGGGTGTCGGGCACGTCGAGCGGCGGCAGCCACACCTTGTGCGCCTCCGGTCCGTTGCCGACCATCCGGTCGACGGCGATGTCGAGCACGGACCGGGCGTCGGCGCCGGACGAGGCAGCCGGGGCCGGCTGGTGCTGCTCCTCGGGCTCCGCCTCCCGCGGCGCGAGCACGTGGCCGAGGGTGAACGGCAAGATGCTGCGGGCCTGGCCGCCGCTGCGGCTGGGGGCGCCTGTGAGGCGGGGCGGGGGACCGGAGACGTAGGCCGCCTTGAAGCGGAGCAGCGTCGACTGGTCGGGCTTGAGGTAGCCCAGTCCCGGCACCGGCGGCAGCTCGTAGGCGTCCGGGACGCCGAGCACCGCACGCGACTCGGCGCTGGAGAACGTGCGCAGCCCGATCCGGTAGGACAGGTGGCTCTCGAGGCCGCGCAGCCGACCCTCCTCGAGCCGCTGCGAGGCGAGCAGCAGGTGCAGGCCGAGCGACCGGCCGAGCCGTCCGATCGCGACGAACAGGTCGATGAACTCCGGCTTCGCGGACAGCATCTCGGAGAACTCGTCGACGACGATGAACAGGCTCGGCAGCGGTGCCAGCGGCTCGCCGCCGGCCCGTGCCTTCTCGTAGTCGCGCACCGAGGCGTAGTTGCCCGCCTCGCGCAGCAGCTCCTGGCGTCGCACCATCTCGCCGGACAGCGCGTCCTGCATGCGGTCGACGAGGGTGAGCTCGTTCTCCAGGTTGGTGATCACCGCGGAGACGTGCGGCATCTGGGCGAGGCCGGCGAAGGTCGCGCCGCCCTTGAAGTCGACGAGCACCATGTTGAGCTGCTCCGACGAGTGCGTCATCGCGAGGCCGAGCACCAGGGTGCGCAGGAACTCCGACTTGCCGGACCCGGTCGCGCCGATCACCAGGCCGTGCGGGCCCATGCCCTGCTGAGCGGACTCCTTGATGTCGAGGTAGACGGGGCCGCCGACCTCGCCGACCCCGACCGGCACCCGCAGCCGGTCGCGGGCGGGCCGCGTCTGCCAGGCGGTCGCCAGGTCGAAGGTGCGCACGTCGGGGAGCCCCAGCAGCGCGTGCAGGTCGGGGGTGCCCGCGAGCGAGTCCTCGCGCACCGGCCCCTCGGCGGTGTGCAGCGGCGCGAGCCGACGGGCGAAGGCCTCGGCGCTGGCCGGGTCGAGCTGGTCGCCCGCGGCCCGGGTGGGCTCCTCGCGCACCCGCAGCACGGTGACCGCGGCCTGGCCGTCGGGCAGCAGCTCCGGCTCGATGTTGAGCCGCAGCCGGGTCGGGTCGTCGAGCTCGCCCCAGCGCTCCGGGAGGTCGATGACGGTGACGCCGTGCACGCCCTCCTCGGGCACCAGGTGGTTGCCGGGCGGCAGCTGGCCGCCGTCGACCAGGATCAGCACGTGCGGCCCCTCGGGGCGCGAGTCGGCGCCGAAGCGGGGCCGGTCGGTGAGGTCGCTGGGCAGCATCGACCCGAGGTCGTCGAGCGAGGTGGTGACCATCCGGCTGGGGCCGACGGCGTCGGTCTCCTCGGTGCTCTGCGCGTGCGGCAGCCACTTCAGCCAGTCCCACTCTGCGAGCGTGTCGTCGCCGGCGAGCACGCCGACCACGAGGTCGTCGGGGGAGTGGAACGCGGACGCCGAGCAGACCAGCGCCCGGGCCAGCGAGCGGGCGTACGTCGCGTCACCGGTGATCTCGATGCGGCTGAACGAGTGCAGGTCGAGCGCGGCGGGCAGGTCGGGCTGGGTGCGGTGCACGACCATCAGCCGGTGCAGCGCGGACGCGGCCACCGGGTCGAGCTGCTCGATCGGCGCCGTCTCCGGCGGCACCAGCTCCAGCGCCAGCGGCTGGGAGGTGAGGCCGTAGCGCACCAGCAGGTGCTGCGGGTTGTCGCGGGTCCGCTCCCACAGCCGGCTGCGCTCGTCGGCCAGCGCCGGCAGCGACGCGGGATAGGGGTGGTTCCACAGCAGGCTCTGACGCTGCTGCGCGGCGGCCTCGCGCACCACCTTGCGGATGCCGCTGAGGTACTGGAGGTACTCACGCCGCGCACCGCTGACCTTGGCCGAGCGCTGCTTGCGCTGCCGGTCGATGCTGACGCCGACGAAGCCCAGGGTCGCGATCAGGAACATGCCCGCGGCGATCATGCTCTTGCCGCCGGGCTGGGCGGCGGCGATGAACACGATCGAGCCGACGCTGCCCAGCATCGGCAGCGCCATCATCAGCGCACCGCCGGCTCCCTCGTGCGGCGCGAGCTCCGGCGGGGCCTGCAGCACGAGCTGCCCCTCCGGCATGGTCGGCGGCTCGACCCTCTGGCCTCGTCCCAGCGTCGTGGTCAACCCGCTGCCTCCCCGTGTCTGTGCACCTGCGACGTCGAGCGCCGGCCGGGCGATGTCGGCCGATGTCGACCGATGTCGATGTTGTCGTCGATGTCCGGAACGACCCTGGTTCGTGCATGATGGTAGGCGGTCGTCTCGACGCGTCGCGTCGGAAGTGGCAAAAGCCAGGGGGAGGTCGGTGTGTCGGCTGGAGTCGTCCGCGCCCACCTGCGCGTCACGGTGGTCGGGGCGGCGGGCCGCGCCGACCTGGTCGTCCCGCTGGGGGCCGAGGTCGGCTCGCTCAGCCGGGCGTACGCCGACGCGGTCGGCGCCCCAGCACCTCCACCGCTCGCCACCGTCGCCGGCGTCCCGCTGGCCGACCACCTCGCAGTCGACGAGGCACCGCTCTCCGACGGGGACGTGGTGCTCGCGCGCGACGGCGACCACGAAGGCCACGCCGACCAGGACGCGGAGCCCGAGCAGCGGACCGTCCGTGGCGGCTCGCGCGCCGGAGTGGTGGTCGTGGTCCTCGCAGCCGCCGCGGGCCTCGCGGGCGCCGCCGTGCTGGTGCTCTCGGACGCCGCCGGTCCCGCGCGGGCCGCGTGCCTGCTGGTGCTGCTGCTGTGCGCCGTCGTCTCCGCGGTGCCGGTCGAGGGCGCCGGCGTCGTCCCGGCTCGGGTTCGGGCGGCCGCCAGCCCCGTCTTCGGCGCGGCCGCCGGCTTCGGCGCGTCGTACAGCGACGGGCCGGGAGGCCTGCTGCTGGCACTCTCGGTCGCGGCGCTCTCCGCCACCGTCTTCGCCGCCGTCACGCGGATGTTCCTCGACGGCGACCACGACGAGCTGGCGCAGGTCTGGCTGGTCGTCGGCGGCGCGGCCGCCACGCTGGTCACCGTCTTCCTGCTGACCGGTGCCTCGGCGCACGGCGTCTGGACGGTGGTCTTCGCCGCGGCCGTGGTGGCCGCCCGGCTGCTGCCGTACACCGTCGTCGACGTCCCCGACCGGGCGCTGCTCGACCTCGACCGGCTGGCCGTCACCGCCTGGTCGGCGCGGGAGCGTCCGCGCGGCGGCCGCCGCCGCGCCGTCGTCCGGTACGACGGTGTCGGGCGGCTGGTCGAGCGCGGCCAGGACCTGGTCGCCGCCGGCACGGTGATGATCGCCGTCCTGGCAGCCGTGACCGGGCCGCTGCTGCTGCTGCCCGGCGCCGACGACCTGGCCGGCATCTGCTCGCAGGTGATGGTGGGCCTCGGCGCGGCCGCCCTCGCGCTGGTCGCCCGGTCGTTCCGGGCGGCGCTCCCGCGGCTCGCGCTCCGGCTGTGCGCGGGGTGGCTGCTCGCCGCCCTCGGACTCGCCGTCGTCCGGGCCGCCGACCCCACGACGGAGTGGGGCGTGTTCGCCGGGGTGGTGCTGCTCGCGCTCGTCGTCACGCTCACCGCGGTCCAGCTGGGCCGGGGCTGGCGGTCCGTGTGGTGGGCCCGGGTCGCCGACCTCGTCGAGGGGCTGAGCATCGTGCTGATCGTCGCGCTCGTGCCGCTGGCGTCCGGTTTCTCCGAGGCGATTCGCGGGTTTGTGTCCTGAGAAGCACGGGAATACGTGGGTTGCGCCACCGCATGGCGTGGGTTCGGTGAAGTCCAGGCGCGCGAGCGCACAGACATCTCGAGCGGGGGCTTGGCCGTGAGCGGGTCTTCGAGCGGGGGATTGAAAGGAGGCTGGCTCCATGGCCGGCGAGGTAACCAAGCAGGACCAGGCACTGACGCGAGGCGCCCAGATGGTGTCGTCCGCCCGGGGTGACCTGGAGCAGCAGCTCAGCAGCCTGCGGGGCAAGCTGTCGAGCATCGGCGCCCAGTGGCGCGGATCCGGGTCGACCGCGTTCCAGCGCGTGATGGTGCAGTGGGACGAGGACGCCCGCAAGATCACCTCGGCCCTCAACGAGTTCGAGGCGAACCTGCGCTCGTCCGAGCAGACCTACAACGCCAACGACGAGGCGCAGTCGTCGACCTTCAGCAAGCTGTCCGGCCGTCTCGGCTGACCGCGACCACACCGACAGCGACACACAGGGGAGAGCAACAGACATGAACGCAGGAGAGCTGAAGGTCAACTTCGGGAGCCTGGACGCGGCCGCGGCCGACATCCAGGGCTCCGCCAACCAGATCGAGGGCCGGCTCGACGCCCTCGAGTCCGAGCTCGCACCGCTGCGCTCGGACTGGACCGGTGCGGCGTCCGCGTCGTACCAGCAGGCCAAGGCGAAGTGGGACCAGGGCATGGCCGACATGAAGGCGCTGCTCGCCGAGATCGGCACCGCGGTGTCGACCTCGAACAGCGACTACCAGTCGACCGAGAACCAGAACCAGTCCCGCTGGGGCTGACAGCACGATCGCCGGCCTCGGGCCGGCGGACCGGTGAGGCCGGGCGCCGTCGGCGCCCGGCTTCGCCCGACCCAGGAGGGGGACGAACATGCTGGACATGGGCGCGGCGCTGGGCGCCGTGAACGCGGCCATCGGCGACGTCGAGGTGACGGCCGAACGGGTCCGGGCCATCGCCAACGACCGGCTGCCCGGTGCCGAGGACGACGTCCACAGCCACACCCGGGCCTTCCGGGACATGCCCGTGACCGTCGCCGACTTCGGCGACGTCCCGATCGCGCAGACGCTGGCCGAGCACCACGAGGCCGCCTACGCCGTCTTCAGCGAGACCGTCACCGGCGTGCTGAAGGACCTCAAGGAGTTCCGCGCCGCGCTGCTCGAGTGCATGGACAAGCACCAGGCCACCGACGAGGGCGTGCAGACCGCGCTGCTCGCGCTCGGCACGCGGTACCGCGGCCACGACTACCACGCGACCCAGAGCTACCGGCACGAGCGCCGGGAGCAGGGCAGCCACCTCGGCGAGCCCGAGGAGAGCGGCGCCCACGGCCGTGACGGTGGCGCGCAGCCCGACACCCACACGCCCGCCACCCCGGACCGGTCGACCCCACCCGCGGACGCCCCCGCCGGTGGCCCGCCCGGACGGACCCTCTGACCGGCTCCGCCGTGACAGCCCGCCGAGCCCCGGGCACGAGACCGCCGCGACGGCGGCTCGTGCTGCTGCCGGCACTCCTGATGGTGGTGCTGGCGCCGCTGGGCGCTGCCCTGGGAGCCGTCCCCACGGCCGTCGCCGCGCCGCAGCGGGCCGCGGCGGTGCAGGACGCGGCCGGGCTGCCCAGCTGGTGGTACGACGCGATGCACCTCGAGCAGGCCCACCGGCAGAGCACCGGCGACGGCGTGACCGTGGCCGTGATCGACCTGGCGGTCGACCCGTCGGCGGCCGACATCCGTGGCACGGACCTGACGCTCGCGACGGACTGCCTCGGGCGCCCGGTGAAGCCCGCCGGCCCGAAGGCGGGCGACCACGGCACCGCCATGGTCACCAACCTCGCCGGCACCGGCCGGGGCAACGCACCCGGCGGGCTCGGGGTCCGCGGCATCGCCCCCGACGTGGCCGTCCGGTTCTACGCCATGGACAACCGGCCGTCGACGCCGTCCGGCTACGACTCCGACTGCGACAACTTCAACGCCGCCCGGATCGTCGACCGGGCCGTCGCCGACGGTGCGGACATCATCACGACCTCGGTGCAGTACTTCAGGACCAAGCCGCTCGAGGCGGCGATCGACCGGGCGCTGGCCAAGGGCGTCGTCGTGGTCGCCTCCAGCGGCCGCCGGTCCGCGAAGGACCAGTACCAGGGCCTCGACTACCCCGCCGAGAAGGCCGGCGTCGTCGCCACCAACGCGATCGACCGGTCGTCGCGTCCTTGGAGCGAGAACCCGCGGGCGCTCTCGCTGCCGGGCCGCCGGGAGTTCCCGGTGGTCTCGGCCCCCGGGGTCGACGTCGACTCCTCGGGCTGGGAGCCCGGCCGCGGCTGGCGCTCGGGCGGCACCCGCACCGGTACGTCGGACGCCGCGCCGATCGTCGCCGGCGCGCTGGCGCTGGTGAAGTCGAAGTACCCCGACGCCACCGGCAACCAGCTGATCCAGCAGCTGATCCACTACACCACCACGGCCGACCGCTTCTACTGGGACAAGGACTACGGCTTCGGCATCGTCTCGGCGAAGCGGATGCTGGCGCACGACCCCACGAAGTGGCCGGACGTAAACCCGCTGCTGAAGGGGCCGAAGCACGCGCTGCGTGCGTTCCCGATGAGCAGCTACGGCACGGCGGCCGCCACGTCGGACGCGTCACCGGCCGCCTCCTCGGCGAGCGCGAGCCACCGCGCCGACGACGGGTCGGGCCGTGACACCGCGGCGAGCAGCGACGGCGCCGGTGTCCCCGGCTGGGTGTGGCCGGTCGGGGTGCTGCTCGTGGTCGTCGCCCTCGGGCTGGTCGCCGCCGGGCGGCGGCGAGGACGACGGGCGCCGGCCGGGGTGCCCGGCGACGGGTCGGGCCACGGGACGGGTGGCGGGACGGGCGGCGGCACGGACGAGCAGGACAGCGGGACACGGGGGAGCCGCCGGGTGGCGGCCCACGACACCACGAAGGAAGTGTGAGCGATGGGTCCGAACGAAGCGAAGCTGACGAAGGTCACGAGCGCCAACCCGGCCGCGGTGCACGACGCGGCCCGGGCCTGGTCGGTGGCGGCCGAGGGGCTGCACCAGGTGGCCGGCCAGATCGAGAGCGCCAAGCAGGAGATCGCCGACGCGTGGACGGGCAAGGACGCCACCGCGGCGACGTCGTCGTTCAGCAGCCTCGCGTCGAGCGTGCGCAAGACCGGCACCAAGATGACCGCCGCGTCGACGTCGCTGTCCACGGCCGCGTGCGCGCTGCACCAGGCGCAGACCGACCTGGCCGACCTGCCGACGCCGCCCCCGGTGCCCACCGCCCCGACCGCGGGGGCCGGCGGCGAGGTGCCCGCGCAGGACGAGGTCCACTACATCAAGCAGGTCGCGAGCCGCAACGCCACGCTCGACGCGCGCGAGGACCAGGCCGGCGCCGCCTACAGCAAGCTCGTCGGCGCGCTCGGCGACGCGAAGTCGTCGATGACGACCGCAGCGCCGCCGCTCGTGGAGGTCCAGGACGGCGGCAAGGGCGGCGCGCCCGTCCCGCCGGTGACCGGCGGCGGAGGCGGCGTCCTGCCCGGCGGCACGCTGGGTGGGACCGGTGGCACCGGGCCCTACAGCACCACCACCGGGGGCACGCACGTGCACCCCGGCCTCGTGGAGTTCGTCGGCGGCACCATCGGCGGCACCATCGGCGGCACCATCGGCGGCGCGTTGGCACCACGGTGGACGGCACCGTCGGCTCGCTGCCCGGCGGCACGACGGCCGACGGCGCGGTCGCCGGCACCGTCCCGAGCGCACTGGGCACGGTCGGGGGCGGTCTCGGCGGCAGCCTCTCGGCCGGCTCCCTCGCGGGCACGGCCCCGGGCAGCCTGGCCGGCGGCGCCGTCGGCGGCCTCGGCGGCCTGCTCGGCGGCGCCGGCGGTCTGCTCGGCGGGCTGCGCGGCGGTGCGTCACGGGCGGTCGGCTCGCTCGCGGGCCGGGTCACCGGCGGCGCGACCGCGGGGCCGCTCGGCGGCGTCGCCGGGAGCCCCACCTCCGCGGTCACCGGGACCTCCGCCGGCCGGGTGGGGACCGTCGGCGCCGGCAGGAGCGCGGTGTTGGGCGGCAGCGGGACGACCCCGGGCAGCTCCACCACGGCCGGTGCCCGGGGTGCCTCCGGCGCGACCGGCGGCCGAGGCGGCATGATGCCCGGGAGCAGCAGCAGCGGTGCCGGCTCGGCCGGCTCCGCCAAGGGCGGGGTGCGCGGGTCCTCGGGCCGGCTGACCACGTCCGCGATGGACGAGGAGTCGGCGGCCGGCCGGGGTGCTGGCAGCCGGACGGCGTCCGGGATGCGCTCCGGCGGCCGGGGTCCGGTCGCCGCGGACGGGTCCGGCGGTCGCACCGGCGGCTCGACCGGCGGTGGACGTGACGAGAAGACGAGCAAGCGCAAGTCGATGGTGTTCGAGGACGACGACGCCTGGGGCGACGACGACGAGGCAGGACCGGGAGTGATCAGGTGACGCAGACCCTCAACGGCGCGGGCGGCCTCGTTCGCGTGACGGTGGTGGCCGGCGAGCGCAAGGAGGACCTCGCGCTCCCGGGCTCGCTGCCCGTGGCGGAGCTGCTCCCCGAGCTGGTGCGGCTCGTCGGGCTGCTCGACGCCCAGACCGCGCACGCCGGCTACTCGCTGGTGACTCCCGACGGCCGCCGGCTGACCGGTGACCGCGGCCTGACGCTGCAGGGCGTCGAGGACGGCGGCGTCCTCACCGTCACCTCCGGCCTCGACGCGGAGCCACCCCGGGTCTACGACGACATCGTCGAGGCGATGGCCGACGCGGTCGAGCAGGACATGCGGCCCTGGGAGCCGGCGGCGGGACGCCGTACGGCGCTCTCGTCGGCGGCCCTGCTGCTCGGGCTCGGCGCCCTGGCGCTGGCGTTCCAGCGGCCCGACCTGGCGGCCGGCGCGGTGGCCGGCGTGGCCGCGGTGGTGCTGGTGGCCGCCGCCCTCGTGCTGTCACGGGTGCAGCGCGAGCACGAGGCGGCGCTGGTGCTGGCGTGGGCCGGCGTGGTGTACGCCGTCGTGTGCGGCCTGACCGCCGCCCCCGCGGGACCGCTGCTCGAGGCACCGGCCGCGCTGGCCGGGGCCGGCGCCGTGCTCGCCGGGCTGGTCTCGGTGGCGGGGCTGGTCGAGCGACGGGCCCTGATGATCCCGGCGATCGGCGTCGGGGCCGTGTGCGCCGCCGCCAGCGGCATCGCCACCGTCTCGAGCTTCCCGGCCGACGCGGTCTACACGGTCGCGCTGGTCGTGGTGGTGCTGGCCGGCAGCGCGCTGCCCTGGCTCGCGCTGGGCGCGACCAGCACCCGGGTCGACCAGGCGCACAGCGACGCCGACATCACCGGCCAGCCCCAGGAGGTGCACCCCGACCAGGTCCGCCGGGACGCGCGGCTCGGGCACGAGGTGCTGCTGGGCGTCACCGCCACGGTGGGGCTGCTGATCGTCGTGGTCAGCCCGCTCGCCGTCCGCCTCGGCGTGACCGGGGCGCTGGTGGTCGTCTGCGCGAGCGCGGTGCTGATGCTCCGCACCCGGCAGTACCGCGTCGGCAGCGAGGTCGCGACCGGCCTGGCGTGGGGAGTCGGCGGCCTGGTGGCCACGGCGACCAGCATCGTCGTCGAGCAGCCGACGTGGCACGTCGTGCTCGCCCTGGTCCTCGTGGTGGCCGGAGCGGTGCTGCTCGTGGTGACCCTGGTGCCGTCGAGCCCGTCGGTGCGCCGCGGCCGCTGGGGCGACGTCGCGGAGCTCGTGGCGCTGGTCGCGATGCTGCCGCTGCTGGTTTTCGCCACAGGTCTCGTTGCCGCGGTTGGATCCTGAGCAACGGGGAAGAATCGCCTCGATCTCGGGTGCTGCGCCGTCTGACGCGCGGCACCCGCACGCTGCACGAGGAACTACAGCGGGTCGCGCACGACCTGGGGGAAGGAACAACATGAGACACGGTCGCAGAATGACCGCCGTCGGACTGCTCACGGGGGGACTCCTGCATGGTGGGCCTCGCCGGGCCGGCGCTGGCCGATGCCGGCGCCGTCGCCGACGCACCCACCACCACCGCAGCAGCCGCTCCGGCGGCGCCTGCGCAGGCGGCCGGTGCGTCGCAGGCGAAGCAGGCCGCGGCGACGACCAAGGCCGCGAAGGCGAAGGCGGCGAAGCAGGCCGCCGCCGCGAAGGCCGAGCAGGTCCGCGTCGCGACGCTCCAGCGGATCACGGACCGGGTGCTCGGTCCCGAGGCCGCCGTGCCGCAGGGCTGCCGCACCGTAGCAGCAGCCGGCCGCCTTCGAGAAGTGCGTCACCGACGTCAAGGCCGCTGCTGACAAGGCCGCTGCTGACAAGGCCGCCGCGGACAAGGCCGCGGCGGACAAGGCGGCGGCTGACAAGGCGGCGGCGACAAGGCGGCGGCGGAGAAGGCTGCGGCCGACGCTGCGCAGGCCGCCGGCGCGGCCGACGACGGCACCGGCTCCGGCTCCGCGAGCGAGCCCAGTGCCCGGGCGGCAGCCGACTCGCTGGCCACCGAGGACCTCGGCGACGTGGTCGACCCGGCCTGCGACCCGACGGACCCCGCGAGCTGCCTGCCCCTGGAGTGCACGCCCGGCTCCGACCGCTGCAACCCGCAGGGCATGTGCGAGGGCGGCGACGACGCCCCGTCGGACCCGACCTCGTGCGGCACCAAGGACAACGGTGGCGGCAACGACCCGGGCAACGAGTGCACCACCGGCGTCGACTGCGTCAACGGGATCTGCATCAACGGCGACCACGCACCGAACGACGACACCGCGTGCGAGCCACCGGCCCAGCAGCAGGAGTGCACACCGGGCTCGGCCGGCTGCGACGACCAGGGCCAGTGCACCGCCGGGGACAACACCCCCGACGACACGACCACCTGTGACGAGCGCACCGACCCGACGGCAACCCCGGCAACCCGGCGGACCCCGGCAACCCCGGCAACGGCGGCAACCCGGCGAACCCGGGGAACGGCGAGCGGCCCCAGCGCGGGCGGCACGGGCAGCAGTGACGGCTCGGGCTCGGAGGGCACCGTCCCCGGCGCGGTCGCGGGCACCAGCAGCATCGGCACCTCGGCCTGCGGCGACAGCACCGAGTGCCAGAGCGTGCAGGCCGTCGAGACCACGACGAGCACCACCTCCACCACGTCGGGCTCGTCGGACGGCTCGGGGCTGGGGGAGACCGGCGCCTCGGAGATGCTGCGACCGATGCTCGTCCTGGGCTTCGGGCTGCTGCTCTCCGGACTGTTCCTGGTCCGTCCCCGGCGCGTGCTGGCCCGGCACAAGGCCTGACCGCGCCGTCGTGGGTGCGGTCGCCGCGAGCGACCGCACCCACGCCGGCGTCGCCACCGAGAACCCTTCGGTGACGATCCCCGAGATTCGACCCGCACCCGGGTCCCGGCAGGTACGAAGGACACATGTCGAGCAAGAAGGACCTCGTCGAGGCGCACTCCTTCAACCGTCGCCGCCTGGTCACCGCCTTCGTGAGCGGTGCCCCCGGCGGCCGTGAGGTCGAGCCGGTGCGCTACGGCCGCACGCTCGTCGGCGGGCTGGTGCTCGCCGGGCTGGTGGTGGCCGGCGCCGCGGTGTCGCCGCTGCTGACCCAGCAGAAGCTGCCCGACGACTGGAACCAGAAGGGGCTGGTCGTCGGCAAGGAGAGCGGCTCCCGGTTCGTCGCCTCCAAGGGGCGGCTCTACCCGGTCATCAACACCACGTCCGCCCGGCTCGTGCTCGGCGGTGAGGGTGACTTCAAGGTCAACTTCGTCCCCGACGACAAGATCGCCCAGCAGAAGCAGGGCAAGACGATCGGCATCCCCGGGGCGCCCGACCTGCTCCCGGCGCCCTCGAAGCTGCTGCAGACCGGGTGGGTCGCCTGCACCAACGAGGCGCAGGCCATCGCCGTCGACCTGCGCTCCAGCCCGGCGGTGAAGCCCAGCGACGGGCAGGCGTTCGTCGCCACCTCGACCGCCGGTGGTGACGAGTTCGTGGTCACCGGCGGCCACAAGTACGCCGTGCCGTCCGGCGCCCCCGGGCGGACCGTGCTCCGCGCCCTCGGGATCGACCGGCAGAAGGCGCAGCAGGTCCCGGGCCTGTGGCTCGACCTGGTGCCGGAGGGGTCGCCGCTCGACGTCTTCACGCTGCCGGGCGCCGGGTCGACCCTCGACACCGGTGTCGACGGCCTCGACCGGGTCGGCACCCCCGTGGAGGTGGACGGCCGGCCCTACGTGCTCGGCCGCACGGGCCTGCTGCCGCTGAGCCGGTTCGCCTACACCGTCTACGGCTCCTCCAGCGCCGCCGTCGGCAGCCCGGTGCAGAAGCAGGCCTCCGACGTCACGCGCATCAAGACGATCACCGACCCGAAGGCGCAGCCCTACCCCGCCGACTGGCCGCAGGGCACGGTGAGCCCGTTCACGCGCTCCGACGCCCCCTGCCTGCTGCTGCGCACGCACGCCGACAGCGCGGCGACCGTCGAGCTCGCGGCGCCGCGGAGCTCGGCGCCACTGGTGGCGCAGGGCGTCACCCGGGCCGTGCAGACCGGTCACGGCGCCGTCGTGCAGGCCACCAGCGGCGGCGTGATCGGCTCCGGCACCACGTTCCTGGTCGACCCCACCGGCACCCGCTACGCGATCGGGTCCAAGGGCACCGTGCCGCAGGCGATGACCGCGCTCGGCTTCTCCGGCGTGCAGCCCGCCGCCGTACCCCCGTCGTGGCTGGAGCTGTTCGCCGACGGTCCGTCGCTGACCGTGGCCGCGGCGGCCCGCACCTCGGCCAGCCAGTCGTGACCCGGCTGCGACACCGGCTGGCGCTGCTGGCGGTCCCGCTGGCGGTCTCCGCGCTGCCGCTGCTCGCCCCCTGCGCCGGCGAGCGCCGAGGCGCCGCCGTGCGAGCCGGGCGTGACGAGGTACGTCCGGCAGTCGGCGTACGCCATCACCAGCCTGAGCATCCCGCAGTCCTGGCCGCTGTCGCGGGGCCAGGGACAGGTCGTGGCGGTGGTCGACTCGGGTGTCGACGACAGCAACAAGCACTTCCCGCCCGGCACGGTGCTGCCGGGGACGTCGTTCGTGCCGGGGTCGGCGCACGAGGACTTCATCGGCCACGGCACCGCGGTGGCCGGCATCATCGCCGCCCGGCCCGTCGCGGGCTCCGCGCTCATCGGGGCGGCCCCCGAGGTCAAGATCCTGCCGGTGCGGGTGTTCCAGGACGAGGACACCACGGGGCAGCGGGAGGTGCAGTTCCCGCCGGACACCAGCCGGATGGCCGCCGGCATCCGCTGGGCCGCCTCCCACGGCGCGGACGTCATCAACGTCTCGATGAGCACGAACGCCGGCGACCGGCACCTGCCGGCGCTCAAGGCGGCGCTGGCGTTCGCCCACGCGAAGGACGTCGTCGTCGTGGCCTCCGGGGGCAACCCGGGTGCGGGCGACACGCTCCCCATGACCGCGCTCCCGCTGGCCGGCGGCGGGCACGCACGTCCTCGGGGTCGCCGCCACCAACCCGGCGGGCGTCGTCGACCAGTGGTCGATCCACGGCCCGCAGAACGACGTCGCCGCCCCCGGGGCCAACGTGCTGGCGACCTTCCACGGCAACGGCGACTGCCTCTACGGCCAGGAGCACGCCTTCACCAGCTTCGCGGCGCCGTTCGTGAGCGGCCTGGCCGCGCAGCTGCGCGAACGGTTCCCCGACGAGTCCGCCGACCAGATCGCCTACCGCATCATGGCCTCGGCCGACCGGCCCCGGATGGGGGAGCGCGACGACGTCAGCGGCTGGGGCGAGATCCGGCCCTACGAAGCGCTCACGATGAGCCTCGACCCGAACCGGGCCGGCCCGCCGGTGCCCGGCGTCCGCAAGCCCGCGGCGGCCACGGCCGACACGTCGCCGGTCACGCCGGTCGCGGCGCAGAGCGACCCGCTCGCACCGGTCCGCAGCCAGGCGATGTGGGCGGCGCTGGTCGCCGTGGGGCTGTGCGCCCTGGCGCTGGTGCTGCGGCCGTGGCTGGGTCCGCTGACGCGGGAGCGGCGCCGGGGGCGCTGAGGATCTGGGGGTGTCGCCGCGCGCGCCGGCCGGGTCACGATGGGAGTGACTCGTCCCGGAGGTGCCCGATGACAGGCTTCCTGCCGCTCTCCCTGGTGGCCGCGCCGCCGGCCGCCCGGCCGCTGTCGCTCCCCGCGATCACGTCGGTCGAGGAGTTCGAGGCGGTCTCGACGCCCGGCCAGCGACCTCGTGCTCAACGGCCGGCTGCTGAAGTTCCTCGTCGACCGCCGGGTGCCCGGCGACGCCGGTGGTCCACTTCGTCAACGGCCAGCTTCCAGGCGGGCGGCCAGACCCCGGACGCCGCGAAGTACCACTACTTCTTCGCGCGGCAGGTGCTCGGCATCCCGGAGTCGCTCGACGAGTTCAACGCGGTCACCTACTTCACCGCAGGACAAGCGCTACGTCGCCGGGCGTGGTGCACACCTACCAGCTCGACGGCGCGCGCCGACCCGGTGCTACGGGCTCCAGTTCTACCCGCAGGACGTGATCGCGCGAGGAGGCGTCGTGGACGCGGTGACCGCGGTCGCGGGCGCAGCTGCGCATCCTCGAGCCCGCCCGGCTCGCGTTCGTGCCGACCGGGCATCGCAGCAGACGACGGCCACGATCGGCGCGGACCTGCGCGGCGGCCGGCCTCGTCGGTGGTGCACCCTCGACCAGGATCCTCGGCTCGATCACGCTACCTGCCGCTCAACGCGGGCGAGGCCTGGGGCCACCTGCGGATCTTCCCGCGCCGACCTCGACGCGCTGCGCCCGACCGACATCCCGGTCTTCGACGAGCTGCCGCTCGACCTCTCGGTCGTCGCCGGCGTGCTGACCCGGGCCGTGCAGGACACCAACTCGCACGTCAACCTGAAGTCCAAGGAGCGGGGCACGCCGAACATGGTGCTGCGCGACGCCGGGCCCGGACAACCCGCGGCTCGCGCCGTTCGCGCGACCAGCCGGTGCACCTCGTCGTGCGCGGCGACGACTTCATGCTGGAGGCGACGACCGACGACGAGGTCGCCGCGGCAAGCTGCGCCGAGCGGATGGACCGGCCGCGTGCGTGCGGCTCGAGTGGGACCCCGAGACCGAGCTCCGCTCGTACGACGAGCTCGCCGCCGGCGTCCGCCGGCGCAGGCCCTGGCGCTTCGCGCGCCGGTACGGGTCGAAGGCCACGAACCTCGGCTTCCTCGCCCACCGCGACGTGCTCGGCCGGGTCACCGACCCGGGCAGCCCGAGCGCGGTCGCGGCGTACGACCTGGTGCCGCGAGGGGTTCGCGGTGCCGTTCCAGATGTACCAGGACTTCGTCGACCACCCGCCGAACGACGAGCTGCGGGCCGCGCTGGCCGAGCCTGGTCGCCGGCCGAGCGAGGCCGGGACGTCTCGCCGCTGGACCGCGCCGCGCGGGTGGGCGATGGTGCAGGCGGCGTTCCTGGCGGCGGCGTTCCCGCCGGACGCGCTGGCCCGGCTGCGGACGCCGGCTCGAGCGAGGTGCTGCCCGGGGTCGAGAAGGTGAAGGTGCGCTCCAGCGCCAACGCCGAGGACATCCCCAACTTCGACGGCGCCGGGCTGCACGACTGCTTCGCCGCCGACACCGACAAGCACGACGACCCCGACAATGCCGTGCCGCGTCGAGCACGGAGGACGAGGCGCACCGGCGAGGTGAAGCGCAAGGTCAAGCCCAAGTCCGCTGCTGCTGCGCCGTGAAGGGCGTCTACGCCAGCCTGTGGAACAAGCGCGCCATCGAGGAGCGGGCGTTCGCGCGCATCGACCAGTCGAGCGTGCGCGATGGGGCTGGCGATCGTGCCCGCCTACGACAGCGAGTCCGACGTCGCGGCCAACGCCGTCGTCGTCACGCGGGTGCTGAACACGCAGGACGTCTACGGCTACTCGCTGTCGGTGCAGGAGGGCAACAACCTGGTGACGAACCCCGATCCCGGCACCTGGTCGGAGGTCACGGTCGCCGGCTTCGTCTCCGACGACGAGCCGGTCAGCCTGACGGTGACCCGCTTCGCCAAGCCCACCGCCGACGTCGGCGGAGCGGACGACACCGGTGCTCGCCGCGCGAGCAGATGCTGGCGCTCGTCGACCTGGCCAAGCGGGTGGAGCGGGCCTACTGCCGGGCCAAGCCGGGCTACTACGACGTCGACTGCTCGCAGGTGGTCTTCGACAACGAGAAGACCGAAGTCGCTCGACCTGGAGCTCAAGCTCCTCGAGAACGGCCGGCTCGTCTGCAAGCAGGTGCGCGAGTTCGGCGGCAGCTGAGGCTCGACCCGGGGCGGGTAGGTTCGCCCCATGGCCGAGACGCAGCGTCAACCGGTGCCTCGCAACAACGGCGGCGAGCTGGACACCTGCCTCGCGTTCCTGTCCTTCGCCCGCGCCAACGTCCTGAAGAAGGCCGACGGGCCTGGACGACGAGCAGCTCCGCCGCTCGACCGTCGACTCCGGCACCTCGATCCTCGGCCTGGTGCAGCACCTGACCGACGGCGAGCGGTACTGGTTCGGCCACCACCTCGCCGGTCTGGGTGCCGACGACGAGGAGTGGCACTTCAGCATGGCGGTGCCGTTCGACCGTGCGTCGGAGCAGGTGCTGCAGGACTACCGCGACGCCGTCGAGGCCAGCGACGCGATCGTCGCGTCGATCGGCGACCCGGACGCGCCGGTCGCGCGGCCCGTCGACGGCGAGCCGCTGGCGATGCGGTGGGTGATCGCGCACATGACCAGCGAGACGGTCCGGCACGCCGGCCACGCGGACATCCTGCGCGAGCAGATCGACGGGGTCACGGGCCGGTAGGTCCGACGGACACCTCAGGCGCCGAGCGCGCCGAGGGCGTCGACCAGCCGCGGCCAGTCGCCGCGCAGCCCGGGGTGCAGGCCGAGGTCCGGCACGCGGGCCAGGTCGACCCACTCGGCGCCGTCCGACTCCCAGTGCAGCCCGGACGAGACGACCGGGTCGGCCGGCCGCGGCGCCTCGACGAGCACGTAGGTGTAGGTCCACTCGGGGTGCTCCGTCCCGGCGAACGTGCGCACCACCCGCACGCCCCTCGGGTCGAGCCGCTCCTCCTCGTGCGCCTCGCGCAGCGCCGCGTCGGTCGGCGTCTCGCCGCGCTCGAGCGCGCCGCCGATCAGCGCCCACGTCCCGCCGTGGTGGGTCATCGGGCCGCGCTTCTGCAGCACGACGCCGGTGCGGTCGGGGTCGGTGAGCAGCAGGCCGGCGGCGCCGTACGGTCCCCAGTGCTTGTGGCCGCAGGAGCAGTAGACGTACACGGCACCTCCCGGTCGAACGTCGGACGCCACCGTACGTCGCCCGCGGGCTGCCTCAGCCGCGAGAGGGCTCGGGCGGCGCGCTGCCGTGCCGGTGCGCCACCTTCCACTCGCCGTCCTCCCATCGGTAGACCTGGGTCGCCCGCAGGGTGTAGCTGCGCGGCACTCCGTCGACCGACGCCGAGGTGTGCTCGAGCGCGACGGTGTAGGCGGCGTCACCGAGCACCTCGGCCTCGGTCACCTCGAGCTCGTACGACGTGCAGTCCGAGAAGCTCTCGGCCAGGTGCGCGAAGAGCTCGTCGAGCTCGGCCTGCCCGTGGGCGTTCCGCCAGGCGCCGAGGACGGTGACCGGTTCGTGCCGTGACCAGAGGTCACGCCTGGGGGAGGCGTCGCCATTGTGCAGCGCCACCTCGGCGTCCCTGAGCGCCGTGTGCACCCAGGTGAGGAAGTCCTCGCGCCGACTCACCCCTCCATGCTGCCCCCGACGGCGCTGCGATGCACCGACGAGCCGCCCGCTCGTGACCGGATCCCGAGATGTCGCAGCCGAAAAGCCCGCAACCCCAGTGGTCCGTGGCACGCGCGCGCTATCGTCCCGGCGCCTGGGAGCTTCACGAACGCGGGGGAAGAACATTGGTCACGCAGCCTGCTCGAGCGCGTGCACGAACCGGTCGCCATGTGGTGGCGGCGGTCGTCGCAGCCCTGATCGTCTCGGTGTCCAGCGTCGTGGGGTCCCCGCCGGCGCAGGCGTCGGCGTACACCTCGTGCGTGTACGCCGCCCACCGCGGCTACCACGCGCACGCGACGGAGAACAGCCTGAACGCCATGAAGGCCGCCGTCCGCTGGCACGCGAACTACCTGGAGATGGACGTCCAGGCGACGTCCGACGGGCGCTTCTTCCTGATGCACGACGAGACCGTCACCCGCACCACCAACGGCCGCGGTCGCATCCGCGACAAGACGGCACAGCAGGTGAACGGGCTCCGCCTCAATGACGGCGAGCACGTACCCTCGCTGAGCCGGGTGCTCGACATGGCCAAGCCGACCCGCGTCCAGGTGATGCTCGAGATGAAGTGGATCCCGCCGTCACTGATGCCGACGCTGGAGAGCCGCATCGAGGACTTCGGCACCAGCCGCGTCGTGCTGCACAGCTTCAGCGGTGACGCCGTCCACGAGTTCCGCGGGCTCTACCCGGACACCGACATCCGCACGGCCCTGGACACGGGTCAGCCGATCAGCGTCGACGAAGTGGTCGGGTACGGCGGCGTCCTCCCCGACTACCGGATCACCACCAGCACCTGGCTGTCGGACCTCAGGGCAGCCGGCGTCCCCGTCTACGTGTGGACCGTCGACAGCACCCGCACCTGGAGCCGCTTCGTCGGTCAGGCGGACGCCGTCATCACCAACCGGGCGGCGACCTTCGACACGTACCGGAGGCGGCACTGCTGACGGGCTTGCCTTCGCGTCGCACCTCTGACCTGCGACCTGGGCAGCCGTACCGCCCAGCGAGCCATCGCCCATCACCGCGCGGTTCGCGGCGGACCCGGGCAGGCGTAGCCGGGCGCACGGCGTTCACACAGGTTCTGGTCCGCTCGTGGACAACCGCATCAGGGCTCGCGAAGCAACGGCTCGGACTCTCGCCGCGGGGTCGTCCTGGAGATCGACGACCGTCCCGAGCGCGTCGTCGAGCCGGTGCCGCGCCACCACCTTCAGTGCCATCTCCCGCACTCGCCACGCATCGTCGTGGAGAGCCGCCTCCACCGACGGAAGTGCCACGTCGTCCCACGCCCAGAGCAGGCCCCGCAGTGCCCAGACCCGCAACCAGTAGGGAGGTCCAGGATGCTCTCCGGTGACCACCCAGCGCGCCGGCGGACCCCCCAGGGCCAGGATCAGCTGGGCGTCCCCCTCGCCGCCGCCGAGGAGCTCGACGCAGCCCGCCACGACCTCGGCCTTGCCGCGACGAGCACACTCCTGCTCGACGCTCTCCCGCGGCGTCTTGCCCCAGAGCGACCCGGCCACCAGCCGAGACTAGCCTTGCCGGTGGGGCTCATCCACGCCGCAGCGATGAGGTACGGCGTACGCCCCAGGGTCCGTTTCCGCGACCTGAGTGCCCCCGGCAGGATTCGAACCTGCGACGCACGGTTTAGGAAACCGACGCTCTATCCCCTGAGCTACGAGGGCGGGGTGCAGGGCCGGAAGCCTTGGCCGCAACCGGGCCGTCCCTGCACCGGAGAGGGTAGTCGACGCCGACGCGCCCGGCAGCGACGGCTCCGCTGGTTGCGCGACCACCTCGGCGGTCTCCGACGGCTGCGGGCCGGGTCGAGGTCCGTCATACTGCGGGAGTGCCCGGTCAGGGAGCGCCTCGTGCCGGGGAGGACTCGGCCCCGCCGGTCGGTGAGCGACGGTGGCCGATGGCCGTGGCGGCGCTGGCCGCGGTCGGGCTCCACCAGCTGATGCCCGGCCGACTTCCGGGTGTCGCCGCACTGGATGTACCCGGCGTTCCTGGTGGTGTTCCTGGCCGTGCTGGTCATCGGCGACCCGGGACGGATCGACCGGCAACGCCGCTGGCTGCAGGTCACGACGGGGCTGATGATCGGCCTGATCACGTTCGTCAACGCCTTCTCGGCGGGCCGGCTGGTGGTCGGCATCCTGACCAAGGGGAACTCGTTCGACACCGCCGGCCAGCTGCTCCTCATCGGGGCCGTCGTGTTCCTCACCAACGTGATCGCGTTCGCGCTCTGGTACTGGCACCTCGACTCCGGTGGCCCGGCGGCCCGCGCCGTGGGCGGCTCGCAGCAACGCCACCGCCTTCGTCTTCCCGGAGATGTCGGTGCCCGAGCTGGTCTCCTCCGCGTGGTACCCCCAGTTCATCGACTACCTGGCGCTGTCGTTCAACACCGCGACTGCCTTCGGCCCGACCGACGTGGCCGCCATCAGGCCGTGGGCGAAGGTGATGATGATCGCCGAGGCCTCGATCTCCCTGGCGCTGGCCACCCTCGTCGTGGCCCGCGCCGTCAACATCCTCTGACGTCCGCAGGCCAGGCCGACGACCTGGTCCAACGAGACCTTGCCGCGCCTCGCGGGTGAGGATTCACTGGGGCTCATGGGTGACGTGCTCGCCAACGACAGGACCTTCCTCGCGTGGCTGCGGACGGGGATCGCGCTGTTCGGGCTCGGGTTCGTCGTGGCCAAGGTCGCGCTGCTCGTGCAGCCGGACGCCACCGGTCCGTCGGAGAAGGGGCTCTACAGCGGTGTCGGCGTGCTGGTCGTGCTGTGCGGGGCGGCGCTCATCGCGGTGGGCTACCTGCAGCACGTGAGCGTGGCCAAGGTGCTCCTGGCGCGAGGCGAGACCGGGCCACGACCACGGTGGCCGTCGACCATCACGGCCACCGCCGTGGCGGGCTCGCTGCTGCTCTCCGTCCTGATCGTGGTGTCGACCTAGGTGGTGACCAACCCCAGCGTCCGGGACGAGGTCGACCGCCCGCGGCGGGCGTCGCACCTCGCGGCGGTCGTGCGGTCGGTGGCCGCCGCCACCGTGGCAGGAGCAGTGGTGGGCATCCTCGTCGGCGGCGTCGGTGGCCGACTCGCCATGGCGCTGCTGGCCGCGCTCAACCGCGAGGACCACGGCGTGCTCACCGACGACGGGTTCACCATCGGACAGTTCACCGTCGGCGGCACGGTCACGCTGCTCGCCGCGACCGCCCAGCTCGGCATGGTCGGCGGCCTCCTGTACCTCGTGCTGCGACGTCTCGCCCTCGGACCCCGGTGGCTGCGCATCGGGTCGCTGTGCGTCGGCGTCGCCGTCGTGTTCGAGGCCCTCGCTGCTCGGCGCCCGACGGCATCGACTTCACGGCCCTCGACCCTGGCTGGTTGCCGATCGCCTTGTTCCTGGCGCTGCCCGCCGGCTTCGTCTGGGTGCTCGCGCTCCTCTGCGAGCGGTGGCTGGCCCCGGACTCCTGGTACGCCACGGGACCGCTGCGCCTGGTGGCCGCGACCCTGCTCGCCTGCCTGGTCGGGGGACCGGTGCTCGTCGTCATCGTCGCGGCGGCGGTCGTCATCGGCGTCGGCTGGGGGACGGTCGCGGCGGTGGCGCCGGACTGGTCGCGGAGCGTCGCGGCCTGGGTCGGGCGGGCGGTGTGCGCGGCGATCGGGATCTGGGCGCTCGCGACCCTTGTCGAGAACGTGGCCGCTGTCGCCTGACCCCGGCCGCTGACCGGGCGCCCGGGTCAGTCGAAGAGCAGCGTGTCGAGTCCGCGTCGTACGCCGGGCATCTCGGCCACCCGGCGGACCGCGAGCAGCGTGCCGTCGACGTACGGGTCCGGGGTCGAGCCGGCGTCGTGGCGCAGCGACAGCCGGTCGCCGGAGCTGCCGAACACGACCTCGGTGCTGACCACGAAGCTCGGCAGCCGCACGGAGTGCACGCGGGTGCCGCCGACGTCGGCGCCGCGGGCCTCGACCGGGCCGGTGACGTCGGCGAGCGGCAGGTCGGTCTGCGGCGCCCGCACCTGGCCGAGCGCCTCGGCGAGCTCGCGGGCGGTGCCGCTGGGGACGTCGGGCTTGGTGGCGCCGGCGTAGTCGAGGACCTCCCAGTGGTCGAGCTTGCCGGCGGCGAGCGTCGCGGCCCGCTTGAGCACCGCGGCCATCACCGAGAAGTTGCCGGACGCGAGCACGCCGACCCGGTGCTGCGTGCGCGAGGACGTCGAGCTCGGCGAAGTCGTCGGCGGTCAGGCCGCTCGACCCGACGACCACGTGGACGCCGCGCTCGACCGCCGCCCACACGTTCGTCGCGGACCGCGGTGGCCGACGTGTAGTCGACCAGCACGTCGACCGGCGCGGCGTCGAGCGCCTCGGCCACCGAGCCGTGCACGAGTCCGCTGCTCGTCGAGCCGACGGTGTCGGCCAGCGACCGGCCTGCCGCGGACCGGGACACCCCGGCCGTCAGCGTGAGGTCCGAGGTCGCGTCGATGGCCGCGAGGATCGGGGGAGCGGTCCAGCCGGTGAGCCCGGCGAAGCACACGTTGGTCATGCAGCGACCCTACGCAGCCGACTTTTCAGGACGAACCGTTGACGAGTCCTTAACTTCACCATCGAGCACGTCATCGACGAGCCGCTGCGGGTGTTCCGCGTCGGCGACCGGGCCTCGCGCCGCCGCCGCGTCGCGGAGCTGCTCGACCACGTGGCGCTGCCCACGTCCGTCGCGCAGCGCCACCCCAACGAGCTCTCGGGCGGGCAGCGGCAGCGCGTCGCGATCGCCCGGGCCCTCGCGCTCGACCCGCGGCTGATGATCTGCGACGAGGCGGTCTCGGCGCTGGACGTGCTGGTGCAGGACCAGATCCTGAAGCTGCTGACCGACCTGCAGCGCGAGCTGGGGCTGTCCTACCTGTTCATCACCCACGACCTGGCGGTGGTGCGGCTGGTCGCGCACGAGGTGCTGGTGATGCAGCACGGCCGGGTCGTCGAGCAGGGCGAGGTGACCCGGCTCAACCCGTCAGGAGGGCCGGGTCGACGGCATGGAAGGGTGGGTCGCATGAGTGCCGAGCACCGTCCCGCCGGCTGGTGGAAGTCCGCCGTCGTCTACCAGATCTACCCCCGGTCGTTCGCCGACAGCGACGGCGACGGCGTCGGCGACATCCCCGGCATCACCTCGCGGCTCGACTACCTCCAGCGGCTCGGTGTCGACGTGCTGTGGCTCTCGCCGGTCTACACGTCCCCGATGGACGACAACGGCTACGACATCAGCGACTACGAGGACGTCGACCCGCTGTTCGGCTCGCTGGCCGACCTCGAGGAGCTGATCGAGGGCGCGCATGCGCGCGGCATGAAGCTGGTCATGGACCTCGTCGTCAACCACACCTCCGACGAGCACGCGTGGTTCCAGGAGTCGCGCGACCCGGCCTCGCCGAAGCGCGACTGGTACTGGTGGCGTCCGTCGCGCGACGGCGCCGAGCCGAACAACTGGGAGTCGGCGTTCTCCGGCTCCGCCTGGGAGTACGACGACCGCAGCGGCGAGTACTACCTGCACATCTTCACGCGCAAGCAGCCCGACCTGAACTGGGAGAACCCCGAGGTCCGACAGGCCGTCTACGCGATGATGCGGCGCTGGGTCGAGCGGGGCGTCGACGGCTTCCGGATGGACGTCATCAACCTGATCTCCAAGGACCCCACGCTCCCCGACGGTGTCACCGCGCGAGGGTCGCCGCTACGCGTCCGGCGAGCAGTCGATCGCCAACGGCCCGCGGCTGCACGAGTTCCTGCACGAGATGAACGTCGAGGTCGGGCTCACCGACCAGCACCTGCTCACGGTGGGCGAGATGCCGGGCAGCACCATCGAGCTGGCCCGCGACGTCACCGACCCCGAGCGGCACGAGCTCGACATGGTCTTCACCTTCGAGCACGTCGGTCTCGACACGGCACCCGGCGGCCCCAAGTGGGCGATCGTCGACCTGCCGCTCCCGGTGCTGAAGCACAACCTCGAGACCTGGCAGGAGGGCCTCGCGGAGACCGGTTGGAACTCGCTGTACTGGGACAACCACGACCAGCCGCGAGCCGTCTCGCGGTTCGGGGACGACAGCCCCGAGCACCGCGTCGCGTCGGCGAAGACGCTCGGCACCGTGCTGCACCTGCACAAGGGGACGCCGTACGTCTACCAGGGCGAAGAGCTCGGCATGACCAACACCTACTTCACGCGCATCGAGCAGTACCGCGACGTCGAGGCGGTCAACTACCACCGCGACGCACTCAGCGAGGGGATGCTCGCGGAGGAGGTGCTGATGTCGCTGTCGGCGAAGGGCCGCGACAACGCCCGGACCCCGATGCAGTGGGACGACTCCGAGCACGCCGGCTTCACGACCGGCGAGCCGTGGCTGCCCGCCAACCCCAACAAGGACATCGTGAACGCGGTCGCCGCCGTGGCCGACGAGGACTCGGTGTTCCACCACTACCGCCGGCTCATCGAGCTGCGGCACCGGCACCGGGTCGTCGTCGACGGCCGGTTCGCGCTGCTGCTGCCGGAGCACGAGCAGCTGTGGGCGTTCACCCGGACCCTCGGCGACGACGTGCTGCTGGTGCTGGCCAACTGCTCCTCGCACCGGGCGGTCGTCGAGCAGGCCGGCCTGCCCGACCTCGGCGGTGCGGACCTGCTGCTCGGCACGCACGGCGCCGTGGCGGACGCCTCCGCGCTGGCGCCGTGGGAGTCGCGGGTCTACGCGCTGCGCTGACTCAGCCGCCCAGCGGCATCAGGATCCGGCCGGCGGCGTCCGACGCGCGGCCGTCGAGCAGCAGGTCGATCGCCGGGACCGACATCGCACGCGCGAACCACGCGCCCTGCGCGAGGTCGGCGCCCGCGGCGACGGCGACGTCGCGCTGCGACTCGCTGACCACGCCGTCGACCAGCACGGTGAGGTCGAGGACGTGCGCGAGGTCGACGAGCGGGGGGAGCAGCGCGTCACCGCGGCCCTGGGCGTCGACGACCGCGAAGTCGATCCGGACCAGGTCCAGCGGCAGCTCCTGGAGCTGGTCCAGCGAGCAGCACCCGCCTCCGAAGTCGTCGAGCGCGACCCGCACGCCCACCTCCCGCAGCCGGGTCAGCACCGAGTGCGCCAGCTCGCTCTCCTGCGCCAGCACGGTCCCGCTGACGTGCAGCACCAGCTCGTCCGGCGCGAGGCCGGTGCGCTCCAGGGTCTCGTGCACCTCCCGGACGAAGAGCGGCGAGCGCAGCTGGTACGTCGACAGGCTCACGTCGAGCCGCAGCGCGACGCCGGGGTGCTCGCGGCGCCAGCGCGCCGCCTCGCCGCAGCCGGCGTCGAGCACCCAGGACCCGAGCCGCCGGATCAGCCCGGTCCGCTCGGCGAACGCCACGATCGCGGCGGGCGCCACCGGCTCGTCGCCGGTGGTCCAGCGCAGCAGCGCCTCGACGCCGACCAGCGCACCGTCGGCGCAGGTCACGACCGGCTGGTAGCCGAGCTCCATCGCCTCGTGCTCGATGGCGAGCGCGAGGTCGTCCACCGGCTCCTCGACCGGCCCGCTGCCGAGCAGCGCCCGCCCCGGCCTTGCGGCTCGCGCGCTTCGCGTCGTACATCGCCTGGTCGGCGTCGGCGACCATCCGCTCGCTGACCTCCTCGCCGGGGCCGGCGAACGCCACCCCGACGCTGGCCGTGACCGACAGGTCCAGGTCGCCGATCGCGAACGGCGCGACGAACGCCTGCCGCACCCGCTCGGCGAGCACCGCCACGTCGGCGCGGTCCCGCACGTCCTCGCACAGCAGCACGAACTCGTCGCCGTAGATCCGGGCCAGCGTGTCGCCCGGCCGCACCAGGTGGTCGAGCCGGTCGGCGACGAGCCTGCAGCAGCAGGTCGCCCACGGAGTGGCCGTAGGTGTCGTTGACCTGCTTGAACCGGTCGAGGTCCGCGAACAGCACACCGGCGGCGGCGTGCGTGCGGAGCGCACGCTCCCGGGCGTGCTCGATGCGCTGCATCAGCAGCCGCCGGTTGGGCAGCCCGGTCAGGCCGTCGTGGGTGGCGATGTGGCGGAGCCGGTCGCTGCTGCTGTGCGCGTCCTCGCGGGCGCGGGCGTTGATCAGGTACGCCGTCGCGACGTTCGCCAGCGTCTGGGCGGCCTCGAGGTCGAGCGGGTCGAGCGGGCCGGGGGAGTCGCGGTAGAGGTCGAGGGCCCCGAGCCGCCGGTCGCCGTGCCGCAGCGGGAACGTGAAGACGGCCTGCAGACCCGCCTCCAGCGCGGCCGGCGCGAAGCGCGGGAAGCGGGTCTCGGCGCCCAGCCACGGCACGGAGACGAGGGTGCCCGACTCGGAGGCCAGCACGCACGGGCCCTCGTCGAGGTCGGTCTGCAGCTTCTCGAAGCGCATCGCGTCGTCGTCCGAGGCCGCGACGTAGCGCGGCTGGGCGCCCGGCACGATCAGGGTGACGCCGGCCGAGGTGACGGGCAGGACGCCGACGATGCGCTGCACCAGGTGCACCAGGATCGTGCTGGTGGGCACGTCGGCGGTCAGGGTGTAGGCGAACTCGCTGAGCACCGACGACAGCTGCCTGTCATCCACCATCGTGACCCCTCGGAGTGGCTGTGCCCGCAGGGTCTGGACGGGGGTCGTGCGCTGCTCCCCGACTGTACGCCGCACGCGTGAGCGCTGTCCGCAGCCGGTTCCGCGGCGCGCGTCGGCCGAGAAGTTGCTGAGAGCCGGATGAGAGGAGGCGACGGGAGTGACGGGGTGCGCCACGCGTGCCTCGTGGGGCGACACGTCGTGGTTCCGGTTCGTGCCGCGATTTCGTGAATGCGCCGCCGCTTCGGCATAGTAGGAAGGTCGCCGGCCTCGGTCCGGCGGCTCGGCCGAACCAGGCGTCGTCGGGGTGGCGCTCCAGTAGGCTGACGTCGGCTTGGACCCCCCGCAGGCCGCCGGACTCACTACGTCGATCGTTGGACCCGTCGTGCCTGATGAAGAACCGCAGCACCTCGACCGGAAGCGCAAGCACCGTGTCATGAGGACCGTGGCCATCTCGGTGGCCGTGGTCCTCGTCATCGTGGCCACCGGCGGGTTCTTCGCCTACCAGCACCTCAACAAGAACATCACCGGCATCCAGATGCCCAGCGACGTGCTCGGCAGCGACCGCCCGTCCGAGGTCGCGAAGCCGAACGCCCCGAGCAAGCCGCTGAACATCCTGCTGCTCGGCTCCGACACCCGGAAGGGACAGACCGGCCACATCGGCGGCGACACCCCCGGGCTCTCGGACACCACGATCCTGCTGCACGTCTCCGCCGACCGGAAGCTGGCGTACGGCGTCAGCCTGCCGCGCGACGCGATGGTGCAGCGGCCGACCTGCAAGCGCAAGGACGGCCACGGCACCGACCCCGGCGGGCTGAGCATGTTCAACGCGGCGTACGCCGTCGGCGGGCCGCTCTGCACGGTCAAGACCGTCGAGAAGCTCACCGACATCCGGGTCAACCACTTCGTCGTCATCGACTTCAACGGCTTCAAGAAGATGGTCGACGCGCTCGGCGGGGTCGAGGTCTGCGTGCCCCGCGAGGTCAACGACACGACCGGGCACATCTACCTCCCGGCCGGCACCTACAACGTCAAGGGCCAGCGCGCGCTCGACTACGTCCGGGTCCGGCACGACATCGGCACCGCCGAGAACGGCGACATCGGCCGCATGAAGCGGCAGCAGACCTTCCTCGCGTCGATGGCCAACAAGGCGGTCTCCGCGGGCACGCTGGTCAACCCGGTGCGGCTCTACCGCTTCCTCGACGCGGCCACCAAGTCGCTGACCACGGACACGCAGCTGGCCAGCCTGGGCAAGCTCACCGGCCTGGCCAAGTCGCTCAAGGGCATCGGCCTCTCGCACATCCAGTTCCTGACGGTGCCGTTCGAGGAGTACCCGCCGGACCCGAACCGGCTGCAGTGGGCGCCGCAGGCCAAGCAGCTGTGGACCAGCATCCGGATGGACAAGCCGGTGAACAAGCGCTTCGCCGGTGACGTCACGACGGCACAGACCAAGAACGGCAAGCCCGCCAAGAAGAAGAAGGGTGCCACCGCGTCACCGTCGCCCAGCCCGACGGACGGGGCGACGGCCGAGAAGGACGCCGAGAACGGTCTCTGCACCTGACGGGGTCTCGACAGGCTCGACCACCCGGGTCTCTCGACAGGCTCGACCACCCGGGTCTCGACAAGCTCGACCACCCGGGTCTCGACAGGCTCGACCAGCCGGTCTCAGGAGCTGACGCCGGCGATGCCGGCCGGCGTGGCGTGCGTCTCGAGGTAGCTGGTCACCAGCACGACGGCCTCGTCGACGACGAGCGGGTCGGCCCGCAGCGACCTCTCGAAGGCGATCTGGAACAGCCGGTCGCACACCTCGACGGCGAGCTCCGCGTAGCGGCCGGTGGAGTCGCCGACCACCATCCCGGACCGGCGTGCGACCCCGAACAGGTCGCGCGCCATCCGCTGGTTGTGCCGGCGGCAGAAGTCGCGGATCGCGGGCACGGTCCGGCCGTGCATGAAGATCACCACCAGCGACGGGTTGCGGTGGTAGACCTTCACGAACGCCCGGATGGTCGTCTCCACGATGCTGCGGACGCTGAGCACCTGCAGCCGTGAGATGTCGTGCTTGACCTGCTGGTCGAGCTCGGCCACGTCGCGCTCCACGAGGGCGAGCAGGATCTGCTCCCGGTCGCCGAAGTACTGGTAGAGCGAGGCCACCGGGATGTCCGCGGCCGCCGCGATGGTCCGGGTGTTGATCGACTCCACGCCGCCGGCCACCACGAGCTCGGCGGTGACCTCGAGGATGCGCTCCACCCGACCCCGGCTGCGGGTCTGCTGCGGCACCCGTCGCCTCAGCGTGGGTCGCTCGTTGTCACTCACACCAACATGTTGTCACGACGCCGCGCGGGCGTCCCGGGTCACGAGGAGTCCAGATGGAGCTGAGCCGCAGGAGCGTCCTGGGAGGGCTGACGGCCGGTGGCGCCGCGGCCGCGGTGTCCGCGGCGAGCCCGGCGGCAGCGGCGACGACCTCGGGCGCGCTGCCCGCGAGCGTCGACGTCGTGGTGGTCGGTGGCGGCATCTCGGGCCTGGTCGCCGCGCGCGCCGTCCGGCGGGCCGGGCACTCGGTGCTGGTGCTCGAGGCCCGCGACCGCGTCGGTGGGCGGGTGCTGAACCACCGGCTGTCCGGCGGTTCGGTGATCGAGTCGGGCGGGGCGTTCGTGGGCCCCACCCAGGACCGGATCCTCGCGCTGGCCCGCGACCTCGACGTGCCGACCTTCAAGGAGTACGCCGCCGGCAACAACGTCTACGTCTCCTCCAAGACCGGCACGCTGGAGTACACCGGCACGATCCCGCCGGACCCGCTGATCCTGCCCGACGCCGCCCAGCTGCAGACCCGCATCGACGAGATGTCGAAGCAGGTGCCCGTCGACGCCCCCTGGACCGCCGAGAAGGCGCGCGAGTGGGACACCTACTCGGTGGACCAGTGGCTGCGCGAGAACAGCGCCAACCCCGACGTGCGCAACCTGCTGCTGTCCTACCTGCAGCCCGCCTTCGGCAGCGACGGGCTGGACATGTCGCTGCTGTTCTTCCTCTGGTACATCGCGACCGCGGGCAACGCGTCGAACCCCGGCACCTTCGAGCGCTCCTCCAGCACGGCAGACGGCGCGCAGGACTCCCGCTTCGTCGGCGGCTCGCAGCTGGTCCCGCTCCGGCTCGCGGACCAGCTCGGCTCCCGGGTGGCGCTGTCCGCCCCGGTGCGCACCGTGCGGCAGTACTCCGACCACGTCGTCGTGGTCAGCGACCGCGGCTCGGTGCGGGCGAAGCGCGTCGTCGTCGCCGTCCCGCCGTCGATGGTGCTCGACATCGACTGGTCGCCGCTGATGCCGCCGCGTCGCGCGCAGCTCATGCAGCGCATGCCGATGGGCGCGCTGATGAAGTGCGACGCCGTCTACGCCACGCCGTTCTGGCGGGCCAAGGGGCTCTCGGGGATGGGCCTCAACGACCAGGGCGCGGTGCGGGTGTGCTTCGACAACAGCCCGAAGGACGCGAAGGTCGGGGTGCTGCTCGCGTTCGTCGGCGGCAGCAGCTGGGCGACGTACGGCACGATGTCGGCCGCGGCCCGCCGTCGCGCGGTGCTGGAGGGCTTCGCGGCCATCGTCGGCGACGAGGCGCTGCACCCGGTGGAGTACGTCGAGCACGACTGGACCCACGAGCGCTGGACCCAGGGCTCGCCGATCGCGCTGCAGGTGCCCGGCGCCATCACGGCGTACGGCTCGACGATCCGCACCCCGTTCCGGCGCGTGCACTGGGCCGGCACCGAGACCGCGACCTACTGGGCCGGCTACATGGACGGCGCCGTCCGCGCCGGCGAGCGGGCCGGCCGCGAGGTGGTCGGCGCCCTCTGACCGGCCGGCCCGTACGCTCTGTCCGCGGCGGGGTCGAACGACCCGACAGGAGGCGGTGCACATGCCGGGACTGACGCGGCTGCGCGAGGCGACGCGTCGCGACGTGCGCGACCCGGTGTGGTGGACCTCGGTGATCCAGCTGGTGAAGACCGCGGTCGCCGCCGTCATCGCCTGGGTGCTGGCCGCGCAGGTCTTCGCGCTGCCGCAGGCGTTCCTGGCGCCGTGGGCGGCGCTCCTCGTGGTGCACGCCACCGTCTACCGGACCTTCTCCCGTGGCCTGCGGCAGGTGACCGGCGCGGTGCTGGGCGTGCTGCTGGCCTACGTCGTCGGCAACCTCGTCGGGCTGTCCGCGCTGGCGGTCGCGGTCCTCCTCGTGGTCGGTCTCGTGGTCGGCGCGATGCCGTGGTTCAAGGAGGAGAGCACCGCGGTGGCCGCCACCGGCCTCATCGTGCTGACCACCGGCTTCAGCACCCACGACGCGGTGCTGGTGGACCGGCTCTTCGACACCGCGATCGGCATCGTCGTCGGGCTGGCGGTCAACCTGGTGGTGTGGCCGCCGCTGCGCGACTACTCCGCGGCCCGTGCCATCGACGCGATCGACGACGGCGTCGGCGAGCTGCTGCGCGACATGGCCGACGGGCTGGCGGGCAAGCCCGACCAGGACCTGGTGACCGAGTGGGTCGACCGCACCCGCGACCTCGACGAGGACATCGACCAGGCGTGGGCGATGGTCCGGCAGTCCAAGGAGAGCGGCCGGCTCAACCCCCGCCGCGCGGCGCGGACCGTGCGGACCTCCGAGGCCTTCGAGGAGATCCTGCGCGACAACGAGCAGGCGGTCGCCGAGTCGCGCAGCATGGCGCGCACGCTCGGGTACAGCATCGACGCGCTCCGCGAGTGGGAGCCGGTCTTCCGGGAGCGCTGGCTGGCGCTGCTGCGCGAGGCGGGCGAGGCGATCGGCGCCCCCGACTCGGCCCGCGTGATCCAGGTGCGCACCGACCTGAACGCCCTGGCCCGCGACCTCAGCGACGAGGACCTGTCCGCCCGCTACTGGCCGGAGTACGGCGCACTGATCATGAACCTGCGCAACGTCGTGACGTCGATGAACCGCGTGGCGCAGCAGAACCCGGTCGTGCTGCCCCGCTACGCGAAGCGCGACCGGCTGCTCCGGCGGCGCTAGGGGACGACGAGCTGGTCCTTGGCCAGCGCGACGACGCCGTTGTCGCTGACCGTGAACCCGCGACGCCGGTCCTCGTCGTGGTCGACGCCGATCACCATGCCGTCGGGCACGATGACGTTCTTGTCGAGGATGGCGTTGCGCACGATCGCGCCGCGTCCGATGGTCACGTTGTCGAAGACGACGCTGCGCTCGACCTTGGCGCCGGCGCCGACGTACACGTTGCTCCCGATCACCGAGCTGTCCACGTTGGCGCCCGACACGATCGAGCCGCCGCACACGATGGTGTCGCGGGCGAAGGCGTTCTCCACGAACTTCGCGCCCGGCAGCTGCGGGTGCGAGGTGAAGATCGGCCAGTCGGTGTTGTAGAGGTTGAACACCGGCTCGACCGCGACGAGGTCCAGGTGCGCCTCGTGGTAGCTGTCGAGCGTCCCGACGTCGCGCCAGTAGTCGCGGTCGCGCGGCGTCGCACCCGGCACGACGTTGTCCTTGAAGTCGTAGACGCAGGCCTGCTGGTCCTCGACGAGCATCGGGATGATGTCGCCGCCCATGTCGTGGCGGGAGTCCGGGTTCTTGGCGTCCTTCTCGAGCGCGTCGACCAGCACGTCGGCGCTGAAGACGTAGTTGCCCATCGACGCGAACGCCTCGTCGGGGGAGTCGACCAGCCCCGGCGGGTCGGCGGGCTTCTCGAGGAACTCCTCGATCGCGACGCCGTCGGCGCCGGTCTTGATCACGCCGAACTGCCAGGCCTCCTTGCGCGGCACCCGGATGCCCGCGACCGTGACGCCGGCGCCGGTCTCGACGTGCGCGTCGACCATCTGCGAGGCGTCCATGCGGTAGACGTGGTCGGCGCCGAACACCACGATGATGTCGGGGTGCGCGTCGTTGATCAGGTTCATCGACTGGTAGATCGCGTCGGCGCTGCCGAGGTACCACTGCGGCCCGCGCCGCTGCTGCGCCGGGACCGGGGTGACGTAGTTGCCCAGCAGCGTCGACATCCGCCAGGTCACCGAGATGTGCCGGTCGAGCGAGTGCGACTTGTACTGCGTGAGCACGGCGCAGCGCAGGTAGCCCGCGTTGACCAGGTTCGAGAGCGCGAAGTCGATCAGCCGGTAGCTGCCGCCGAAGGGCACCGCCGGCTTCGCCCGGTCCAGCGTCAGCGGCATCAGCCGCTTGCCCTCGCCGCCCGCGAGGACGATCCCCAGCACCTTCGGCATGTCCGCTCCCTCCGTCGTCGGGTCTCGCACAGCCACCGGGTGGTCGAGCCTGTCGAGACCTCGACCCTAGGCCCTCGGTGACGGCTGGGACTAGGTTCGTCCCATGGCCTCCACCACGAGCGACCTCCGCGCAGCGATCCTCACCCGCGAGTTCCCGCCCGACGTGTACGGCGGTGCCGGGGTGCACGTCGACTTCCTGGTCCGCGAGCTGCGCAAGCTGATCACGGTGGACGTGCAGGCGATGGGCGAGCCGCGCGAGGGCGCCACCGCGCACACCCTGAAGGAGGACCGGCTGGCCGGCGCCAACGCCGCGCTGCAGGTGCTCTCCACCGACCTCGCGATGACCGCGGCGGTCCCGGACGCGGACGTCGTCCACTCGCACACCTGGTACGCCAACATGGCCGGCCACTGGGCCAAGCTGCTCTACGACGTCCCGCACGTCGTGACCGCGCACAGCCTCGAGCCGCACCGGCCGTGGAAGGCCGAGCAGCTCGGCGGCGGCTACCGGCTGAGCTCCTGGGCCGAGCGCACGGCGTACGAGGCGGCCGACGCGGTGGTGGCGGTCAGCAAGGGGATGCGCGACGACATCCTCGCGTCGTACCCGGCGCTCGACCCGGACCGGCTGCACGTGGTCTACAACGGCATCGACACCGACTTCTACCGCCCGGACCCGGCCACCGACGTGCTGGAGCGGATCGGCGTCGACCTCACCCGGCCGTACGTCGCCTTCGTCGGCCGGATCACCCGGCAGAAGGGCGTGCCGCACCTGCTGCGGGCCGGGCTCGGCTTCGACAAGGAGCTGCAGGTGGTGCTGCTCGCCGGTGCCGCGGACACCCCCGACCTGAAGGCCGAGACCGACACGCCTGATCGCCGACCTGCGCGCCGAGCGCGACGGCGTCTTCGTGGTCTCGGAGATGCTGCCGCGCGAGGAGGTCCGGCAGGTGCTGACCGGGGCGCTGGCGTTCCTGTGCCCGTCGGTCTACGAGCCGCTCGGCATCGTGAACCTCGAGGCGATGGCCTGCGAGACCGCGGTCGTCGCGAGCAGCGTCGGCGGCATCCCCGAGGTGGTCGTCGACGGCGAGACCGGGCTCCTGGTGCGCTACGACGAGCAGGACGCCGTCCGGCTTCGAGCGGGGCATCGCCGACGCCGTCAACCGGCTGGCCGGCGACCCCGAGCTGGCGGCGGCGATGGGGCGCGCGGGCCGGGAGCGCGCGGTGGGCTCGTTCGCCTGGGACGCGATCGCGGCGCAGACCGTCGACCTGTACCGCTCGTTGCGCTGAGCGCCGGATCCGGCGCAGCGTCCTGCGCGTCGGCGCCGTGCCCGCAGATCGTCCGCTGAGCGGACGACTGGACAGGACATTTAACGTCTCACCGCGCGTCCCGGCTTGCCGTTATCACTCCGTTACCGGACACTGGGGCCGCGGGAAGGGCCGAGACTCGGACGACCGAAGGGGTCAGCACGTGAGAGTGGCAGTCATCGGCGCCACCGGGGTCATCGGTCGATCCGTCGTCCCCGACGCTCGTCGCCGCGGGCCACGACGTCGTCGGCCTGGCCCGCACCCCCGACAAGGCCCGGCTGCTGCGCTCGCTCGGCGCGGAGCCGCACCACACGTCGCTGGCCGACCACGCCGGGCTGGTCGCGATGTTCGACGGCGCCGACGCGGTCTGCAACTTCGCGACCCACGTCCCGGTCGGTCTCTCCGCGGTCCGGCCGCACGCGTGGCGCAGCCACGACCGGCTGCGCACCGAGGGCGTGCGCCGCGTCGTGGAGGCCGCGCGCGAGGCCCGGGTGCGCCGCGTCGTGCAGGAGAGCGTGTCGTTCCTCTACGCCGACCAGGGCGACGCCTGGGTCCACGAGCACTCGCCGGTGGAGATCACCCGCGCGACCGAGCCGGCCTCGGTGGGCGAGTGCCACGTGCAGGAGTACACCTGCGGTTCCCGCGCCGGCGTCGTGCTCCGCTTCGGCACGATCGTCGGGGACGACCCGATGACCCGGTTCCAGCTGCGCGCCGTCCAGCACGGCCACGCCATCGGCCTCGGCTCGCCGGACGGCTGGGCCCACGTGGTGCACACCGACGACCTGGGGCCCGCGGTGCTGGCGGCGCTGCACGTGCCCAGCGGGGTCTACAACGTCGGGGCCGAGCCGGTGCGACGGGTGCAGATGGTCGCCGGCTACTCCGCGGCCGCCGGCCGCGACAGCATCGACTTCATGGGGCCGTTCCTGCGACGGATGGGCGGGGTCCGGCTCGAGCCGCTCACCCGGTCGCTGCGGGTCAGCTCCGACCACTTCGTGGCGCAGAGCGGCTGGACGCCGCGGCGCTCGCACTTCGACCCGTCGTGGTTCACCGACGCGCTGCCCACCGACGTGATGGGGGAGGCGCTGCGGTGAGCGACGGCTCGCCGGAGCAGCCGCGCGAGCTCACCGACGCCGAGCGGAGGCGCCGCCGGGCCCGGGTGTTCGGCGACGTGCTGCCCGACCGCACCCGCGACGAGCGCGGCGACGACGGCAGCGGCGCCGCGCGTCCCGGCCGTGGCAGCGACGACGCGGCCGAGGAGTGGCTGCGCCGCCAGGTCCCGCCGCACCACGGCGACTGACCCGGGGGCTGGCCGGGGCGCTGACTGGGGTCAGACGTCGCCGCGGTCCATCTCCACCGGCGATTCGGGCCCGGGGCGGCCGGCGAGCAGGTCGCGGATCTCGCTGAGCAGCGCGATGTCGGCGGCCGGCGGAGCGGTCTCCTTGCCGCGGGTGATCCGCTCCTGCAGCGTGTTGTAGGGCACCACGATCAGGAAGTAGACGACCGCGGCCAGGACCACGAACGCGATCACCGCGGTGATCCAGCCGCCCACGTGGACGCCGCCGGGCTGGTAGCCGGAGAAGTTCGGCGTCCCGCCGACCTTGCCGATGACGTCCATGATGATGGCCACGGTGGCGGTGACCACCGTCGCGAACGCGCCGCCGATGACGAACGCGACCGCGATCTCGATCAGGTTGCCGCGCATGATGAAGTCCCTGAAACCCTTGACCACGTCGGTCGCCTCTCGTCGAGAAGGCCGGGGTCGGTCCCCGTGCGCCTTCGCCCTGGTGCCTGGACGAACAGCAGGCTAGTGGGTCAGCACCACCGAGAGGAACGCCGAGACCGACGCCTCGGCGACGTGGCGGGCACCCGCCGCCGGCAGGCCGACCACGACGAGGGCGCCGGTGGTGAGCCCCGGGTCGGCCTCGCCGCTGCGCGGGATCGCCAGCACCGGGACGTCCTGGCCGAGGGTCTCGGCCGGCTGCTCGCCCTGCGGGTCCGCGGCCAGCAGGTCGACGCGGTCACCGACCCGCAGCAGCCGCACGGCACCGGGGTCGCCGATCCGGACCGGCACCGCCACCAGCCCGGGGTAGCCGCGCAGCAGGCTCGCCTCGACCAGCCGGGCGTCGGTGAACGGCTCGCCCGTCCGCACCGGACCGGTCGTGGTGCGGCCCACCACGGCGGCCGCCGGCAGCGTGCCCGTCGGGCACCCCGGCCGGGTCGTACGGCGTCCGCCGCAGGTCGCCGGCCCCCACCACCACCCCGGCCGCGAGGTCGTGGGCGGCGGTCAGCACGGTCGTGCGCGGCGGAGGGGGCGCGCTGGTGGCCTGCAGCGAGGCGGCCACGGCGACGGCGGCGCACGCGGCGGCGATCGGGCGGCGGCGGGCCAGCAGGGCACGCCGCAGCCGCCGGAGCCGCCGGAGCCGGCCTCCGGTCGGGTGGGAACGGGTCATGCCCGCAGGCTAGGAACTTCCCGCCTCGCGTGCCGCCGGTCGTCCACAGGTCCGCTCAGGCGGCGCTGGTGGATCCCTTCGAGTCGCCGGAGCTGCTCGAGCCCCCGGAGTCCTTCGACCCGCCGGTGGACGCGGCCGCCTTGTCGCCCGACGTCGAGGACTTCTCACCCGACGTCGAGCCGGACGTCTCGCTCGACGTCGAGCCGGTCGTGTCCGCCGACTTCTCGCCGCCGTTCGTGCTCGCGGACGCGCCGTTCTTGGCGTCGGTGCGGCTGTCGTTGCGGTAGAACCCGGAGCCCTTGAACACCACGCCCACGGCGTTGAAGACCTTGCGGAGCCGACCCTCGCACTGCGGGCAGACGGTCAGCGCGTCGTCGGTGAAGCTCTGGAACTGCTCGAACGCGTGACCGCACTCGGTGCAGGCGTACTGGTACGTGGGCACAGGTCCTCCGGAGGTCGTGCGGGCTCCACCTGTCGGGTGCTGGCACTCGGGAGCCGCGACTGCCAATTATCCGGGAACGCCGGAAGGTTTCGCAAACTTCCCGCTCCCGCCGACGGGCCACCGGTCCGTGCCGGGCACAATTGCGGCCGTGCCCGACAGCCCCGCGTCCCGGTCCCGCACGGCCGGGTTCCGGTCGTGGCCGCGGTGGGGCCGCTGGTCGTCGTACGCCGCGGTGGGGCTGGTGCTGCTGCTCGTGGCCGTCCTGGTGGCCGGCGTCGTGGTGGTCCGGCACTCGTTCCCGCAGACCGAGGGCGACATCGCGGTCCCGGGCCTCGGGTCGAAGGTCGAGGTGCTGCGCGACGACCACGGCATCCCGCAGGTCTACGCCTCGACGAGCCACGACCTGTTCTACGCGCAGGGGTTCGTGCAGGCGCAGGACCGGTTCTTCGAGATGGACGTCCGCCGCCACACGACGGCCGGCCGGCTCTCGGAGCTGTTCGGCGAGCAGACGCTGCAGGTCGACAAGACGATCCGGACCATGGGCTGGCGCCGGGTCGCCGAGCGGGAGCTGTCCCGGCTCAGTCCCGAGACCCAGGCCTACCTGCAGGCCTACAGCGACGGCGTGAACGCCTACCTCCACGACCACACCCCGTCGGAGATCTCGCTCGAGTACACCCTGCTCGCGCGCAACGGCCTGAAGGACTACCGGGTCGAGGACTGGACGCCCGCCGACTCGGTGTCGTGGCTGAAGGCGATGGCGTGGGACCTGCGCGGCAACATGGAGGACGAGGTGCAGCGCGGCCTGATGTCGGGGCGCCTGACGGCCGACGAGATCGCGCAGCTGTTCCCGCCGTACCCCTACGGCCGGCACCGGCCGATCGTGGACCAGGGCGCGGTGGTGGACGGCGTCTACGAGCAGAACGCCACCACCGGCGGCACCCGCAAGCCGTCCCGGCCGCCGCTGGGACCCGCCGCGGAGCGGGTGCTGCGGCAGGTCGACCGGACGCTGCACGGCCTGCCGCCGATGCTCGGCTCGCGCGACGGCTCGTCCGACGGCATCGGCTCCAACGGCTGGGTGGTCGACGGCGACCACTCCACGACCGGCAAGCCGATCCTGGCCAACGACCCGCACCTGGGCGTCTCGGTGCCGGGCATCTGGTACCAGATGGGACTGCACTGCACCCGGCTCGGCGCCGCGTGCCCGTTCGACGTCAGCGGCTTCACGTTCTCCGGGATGCCCGGGGTGGTCATCGGCCACAACCAGCAGATCGCGTGGGGGTTCACCAACCTCGGCCCCGACGTCACCGACCTCTACCTCGAGCAGGTCACCGGGACGACCTACCTCTACGACGGGCGGCGCCGCCCGCTGCGGATGCACGACGAGGAGATCTCGGTGCTGGGCCGGGACAAGCCGTTCCGGTTCACGGTCCGCGCCACGCGCCACGGCCCGCTGCTCTCCGACGTCGACGCCCAGCTCAGCACCGTCGGGGCCAACTCGCCCGCCGGCGACAGCCCGCCGCCGCGGGGCAACGGGTACGCCGTCTCGCTGCAGTGGACCGCGCTCACGCCGAGCAACACCGCCGACGCGATCTTCGAGTTCGACCGGGCCACCGACTGGCGGCAGTTCCGGGCCGCCGGCAACGACTTCGCGGTCCCCTCGCAGAACCTGCTGTACGCCGACCGGGCCGGCAACATCGGCTACCAGGCGCCGGGCCGGATCCCGATCCGGAAGTCCGGGAACGCCGGCGACTACCCGGCGCTGGGCTGGCTGCCGGCCGACGACTGGACCGGGAAGTACGTGCCGTACGCCGCGCTGCCGAGCGTGCTGAACCCGTCGGACGGGTACGTCGCCACCGCCAACCAGGCGGTCACCGGGCCGTCGTACCCCTACTACCTCGGCGACTCGTGGGCACCGGGCTACCGCAGCGAGCGCATCGCGACGCTGCTGCAGCGCACGGCCCGGGTCGGCGTCGCGGACATGTCGCGGATCCAGCTCGACACCCGCAACGGCTTCGCGCCGACGTTCGTGCCGTACCTGCTGCGGATCTTCATGCCCTCGCCGTACCTCGCCGGCGGGCAGCGGCTGCTGCAGGGCTGGAGGTTCGGGCAGGGCCCGGACTCGGCCGCGGCGGCGTACTACAACGCGGTGTGGCGCCACACCCTCGCGCTGACGTTCCACGACGAGCTCCCGGAGTCCGTCTGGCCCGACGGCGGCGGCCGGTGGTTCGAGGTGATGCGCCGGCTGCTCGCCGAGCCGAACAGCCGTTGGTGGGACGACGTCACCACCGACGGCGTGATCGAGACGCGCGACGACATCCTGCTCGAGGCGATGTCCGACGCCCGCGACGAGCTCGTGCGCCGCCAGGCCCGCCGGGCCGTCGACTGGACCTGGGGGCACCAGCACCAGCTGAACCTGCAGAACCAGACCCTCGGCCAGTCCGACGTCGGGCTGGTCCGCTGGCTGTTCAACCGCGGCGGCTACCAGGTCGGCGGCGGCGGGGAGATCGTGGACGCCACCAAGTGGAACGCCGCCGCCCCCGACGACCGGCACACCTACGACGTGACCGCCGCGCCCTCGATGCGGATGGTGGTCTCGCTCGCGGACCTCGACGCCTCCCGGTGGGTGAACCTCACCGGCGTCTCCGGGCACGCGTTCGACGGCACCTACGTCGACCAGACCGACCTGTGGGCCGACGGCCGCACCCTGCCGTGGCTCTCCTCGCGGGCGAAGGTGGAGGACGCCGCCGAGCACACCCTCACGCTGGTCCCCGAGCCCACAGACTGACGGGCGGTCAGCGCAGCGGGCGGGGGCCCGGGGCGATCCGGGTGAGCCCGGAGGGCGTGACCACGGCGGTGACCGGCCGGTCGTGGGCGTCGGTCGGCACCTCGTCGAGCAGCTCGCCGTCGTAGAGCAGCGTGCAGGTGAACGTGCCGACCGGGACCCGCCCCAGCGCCCGGTCGTAGCAGCCGCCGCCCTGCCCGAGCCGCATCCCGCGGCGGTCCACCGCGAGCCCCGGGGTCAGCACCACGTCGGCGGTGGCGACCGCCTCGAGCCCGAGCCGCGGCCCGGTCGGCTCGAGCAGCCCGCGGCGGGCGCGGGCGAGGCTGTCGGGGCCGTCGTACACCGCCCAGTCGAGGTCCAGGTCGGGCAGCACCACGGGGACCACCACCCGGCGGCCCATCGCGCGCAGCCGGTCGAGCAACGGTCCGGTGCCGGGCTCGGTGTCCACCGAGACGTACGCCGCCACCGTCGCCGCCCGCCGCAGGTCGCTGGTGACCATCAGGTGCTCGGCGATCGCGCGGGCCGCCTGCGAGACCTCCAGCAGCGACCGCCGGCCGCGAGCGGTGACGAGCCGGTCGCGCAGGGCGGTCTTCCGGGCCCGGACGGCGTCGGTGCTCGAGACTGGTTCCACGCCCCGACGCTACCCAGCATGGGAAGCGCCGGAGTGGATAACCTCGCACCATGAGCGACGAGGGACTCGAGCAGGCACGCCGCAAGATGGAGGAGGCCGGCATCGACCCGGTCGCGATCGACGTCTTCGCGCACTACTACCGGCTGGTCGAGAGCGGCGAGACCGGGATGATCCCGGAGTCCTCGATCGAGCCGGTCGAGATGCCCTCGCTGGCCGAGACCGACCTCCCGGACACCACCGAGGGCCTCGCGGGCACGGTCGTCATCAAGCTCAACGGCGGTCTCGGCACCTCGATGGGCCTGGACAAGGTGAAGTCGCTGCTCGAGGTGCGCGACGGCCTCAGCTTCCTCGACATCATCGCCCGGCAGGTGCTCGCGGCCCGCAAGGAGCACGGCGTCGCGCTGCCGCTGGTGTTCATGGACAGCTGGCGCACCACCGACGACACCCAGCAGGAGCTGGCCGGCTACGACCTGGCCGTCGACGGGCTGCCGCTCGACTTCCTGCAGAACCGCGAGCCCAAGCTGCGCGCCGACGACCTGACGCCCGTCACGTGGGAGGCCGAGCCCGAGCTGGAGTGGTGCCCGCCGGGGCACGGCGACCTCTACACCGCGCTGCGCGGCACCGGTCTGCTCGACCGGCTCATCGACGCGGGCTACGAGCGGGCGTTCGTCTCCAACTCCGACAACCTCGGCGCGACCCCGGACCCCCGCGTCGCCGAGTGGTTCGCCCGGTCCGGTGCGCCGTTCGCCATCGAGGCGGTCCGACGCACGCCGTCGGACCGGAAGGGCGGCCACTTCGCCCGTCGTACGTCGGACGGGCGGATCGTGCTGCGCGAGACCGCGCAGACGCTCGACGAGGACAAGGACGCGCTGGCGGACCTGTCGCGGCACCGGTTCTGCTCCACGAACAACCTCTGGTTCGACCTGGTCGCGATGCGCGACGAGCTCGACCGTCGTGACGGCGTGCTCGGGCTGGCGCTGATCAAGAACACCAAGACCGTCGACCCGTCCGACGCCGACAGCCCCGAGGTGATCCAGATCGAGAGCGCGATGGGCGCGGCGATCGAGGTGTTCGAGGGGTCGCAGCTCATCGAGGTGACCCGGGAGCGGTTCCTGCCGGTCAAGACGACCAACGACCTGCTGGTGCTGCGCTCCGACTGCTACACCCTCACTGAGCGGCACCACCTCGCGCTCGCCGACGACCTGGACGCGGTGCCGTTCGTCGACCTCGACTCGCGGTTCTACAAGCTGGTGCACGAGTTCGACCGGCGCTTCCCGGACGGCGTCCCGTCGCTGCGGCGGGCCGACGAGCTGGTCGTCGAGGGCGACTGGACCTTCGGCGCCGACGTCACCGTGGTGGGCGAGGGACACCTCGACGGGGACGGTGGCCACGTGGAGGACGGCTCCACGATCGGCGGCGACTAGTCTGCGGGACATGGCTGCCCACGAGATGCCGACCGACCGGCTGAGCTCGGTCGACGAGCAGGTCGAGCGCATCGTCTCGGCGCTGGAACCGCTGCACCCCTACGACCAGCCGCTGCTGGAGGCGCTCGGGCTGCCGGTCTGCGAGGAGATCGTCGCGCCGATGGACCTGCCGTCCTTCGACAACTCGGCGATGGACGGCTACGCGGTCTACTTCCAGGACGTCGCGACCGCCACCGAGGACCACCCGGTGCACCTGCCGGTGGTCGGCGAGATGGCCGCCGGGCAGACCAAGCTGTTCGCGCTCAGCCCCGGGACCACGGTGCGGATCATGACCGGGGCTCCCGTGCCGCAGGGCGCCGACGCGATCGTGCCGGTGGAGTGGACCGACGGCGGCGTCGCGACGGTGCGGATCACCCGGGCGCCGGAGCTCGACCAGCACGTGCGGCACCGCGGCGAGGACGTGCAGCACGGCGACGTGCTGCTCGAGGACGGCAGCATCCTCGGGCCGCGCCAGCTCGGGCTGCTCGCCTCGGTCGGCCGCTCGCAGGTCCGGTCCCGGCCGCGGCCGCGCATCGTGATCATGTCGACCGGCGCCGAGCTGCGCGAGCCCGGCACGGCGCTGGGCCACGACTCGATCTACGACGCCAACTCCTACATGCTCGCGGCGGCCGCGCGCGCCGCCGGCGCGATCGCCTACCGCGTCGGCATCGTCTCCGACGACCCCTCCGAGTTCGGGGACGCGCTCTCGGACCAGCTGGTGCGCGCCGACCTGGTGGTCACCAGCGGCGGCGTCAGCAAGGGCGCCTACGACGTGGTCAAGGAGGTGCTGTCCGAGCTGGGCACCGTCTCGTTCGGCGAGGTCGCGATGCAGCCGGGCAAGCCGCAGGGCTTCGGGTTCGTCGGCGAGGACGCCACCCCGATCGTGACGCTGCCGGGCAACCCCGTCTCGTCGTACGTCTCGTTCGAGGTGTTCGTGCTGCCGGCGATACGTCGCATGATGGGCCGGCTGCCCTACCGGCGCCCGATGGTCAGAGCCGTGTGCTCACAGGGGTTCTCCTCGCTGCCGGATCGGCAGCAGTACGTCCGCGCGCAGTTCGAGATCGACGCCCGCGGCGCCCACGTCACGCCGGTCGGCGGGCACGGCTCGCACCTGATGGGCGACCTGGCCGAGGCGAACGCGCTGGTCGTCGTGCCGCCGGAGGTCACCTCGGTGACCGGCGGCAGCCAGGTGCAGGTGCTGGTGCTGGACCGGGACTTCTGAGCATGACCGAGCCGAGGTTGACCCACGTCGACGAGTCCGGGGCGGCCCGGATGGTCGACGTCTCCGACAAGGCCGTGACCGCGCGCGAGGCGGTGGCCACCGGCCGGGTGCTGGTCTCGACGTCCGTCGTGGAGCTGCTGCGCGGCGAGGGCGTGCCGAAGGGCGACGCGCTGGGCGTGGCCCGGGTCGCCGGCATCATGGCCGCCAAGCGCACGCCCGACCTGGTCCCGTTGTGCCACCCGCTCGCGATCTCCGGGGTCACCGTCGACCTGACGGTCGTCGACGACGCCGTCGAGATCCGCGCCGCGGTCCGCACCACCGACCGCACCGGCGTCGAGATGGAGGCGCTGACCGCGGTGTCGGTCGCCGCGCTCACCGTCGTCGACATGGTCAAGGCGGTCGACAAGGCAGCCGTCATCACGGAGATCCGGGTGGAGTCGAAGGCCGGCGGCAGGTCCGGCACCTGGGTCCGCTCGTGACCGAGCCGCTGCGCGCCACCGTCGTCTGCGCGTCGAACCGTGCCGCCGCCGGTGTCTACGAGGACACCACCGGGCCGGTGATCGTCGAGGCGCTGACCGGTCTCGGCTTCGAGGTCACCGGGCCGGTCGTCGTGCCCGACGGGGAGCCGGTCGCCGACGCCGTCCGGGCCGCCGTCGACGCGGGAGCCCGAGCCGTGCTGACCACCGGTGGCACCGGGCTGACCCCCACCGACCGCACGCCGGAGGTGACCCGCCCGCTGCTCGACTTCGAGGTGCCGGGCATCGCCGAGGCGATCCGGGCGTACGGCGTCGGCAACGGCGTGCCGACCGCGGCGCTGTCGCGCGGGCTCGCCGGGGTCCGCGGCCGGGCGCTCGTGGTGAACCTGCCGGGATCGCGTGGCGGGGTCAAGGACGGGCTGGCCGTGGTGGCGCCGCTGCTGGTGCACGCCGTGCAGCAGATCGCCGGGAGCGACCACTGAGCAGGGGAGGCGCCCGGTCGATGGCTGCCGGTGGGCAGCCGTGGCGCGTGGAGCTGCGCGCGGGCCGGGTCGGGCTGCGGCCGCTGGCCACCAGCGACGCGCGGGCCTGGAACGAGGTGCGCCGGCGCAACGCCGACTGGCTGCGCCCGTGGGAGGCCACCGTGCCGCCCGGCGACACCTCCGCGCCGCGCACCTTCCGCGCGCTGGTCCGCGACCTGCGGCGCCAGGCACGCGAGCACCGGGCGCTGCCGTTCGCGGTCACCGTCGACGACGTGTTCGCCGGGCAGGTGACGGTGACCAACATCGTCGGCGGCTCCGCGCGCTGGGCGCAGGTCGGCTACTGGGTCGACCGCCGCTACGCCGGCCAGAACGTCATCCCGACCGCGGTGGCGCTGGTGGTCGACTACTGCCTGCTCGAGCTGCACCTGCACCGCATCGAGGTGGCGATCCGGCCGGAGAACCACGCCAGCCTGCGGGTGGTCGAGAAGCTCGGGTTCACCGAGGTCGGCTACGCGAAGGGCTACCTGCACATCGACGGGGACTGGCGTGACCACCGGCTGTTCGCGCTGACCCGCGAGGAGTGCGGCGCGGGGCTGCTGCGCCGGCTGCGTGGCCCCGAGAAGGACTGACCACACAGATCACACGAGTCACACCAGTTCACATGCGACACACCGCCCCATGTGCGGGAGCGGGCGTCCTACCGCCCTTAATCTTCGTGACGTGGACCTGTCCGGAGTCATCTTCGTCGTGCTCGCCGTCGCGTGGGCCGTGTTCCTGATCCCCAAGGCGCTCAAGCACCACGACGAGGTGGCGCGCACCCGGTCCATCGACCGGTTCTCCTCCGCGATGCGGGTGCTCGCCCGCCGCGAGCCGGTCACCGACCCGGTCGACCAGCGCCGCAGCCGGCTCGTCGTCACCCCGGCGACGTCGCGCCCGACCACCTCCCCTGTGGTCGGGCCCGCCGACGGCGTGGTCGAGCCGGGCGTGGAGGTCGTCGAGGTGGCCGAGCCGGCCCCCGCCCCTTCTCCGAAGGCTTCCCCGACGCGGCGACAGGCCCAGCGCGCCGCCGCGCGGGCGGCCGCGCGTCGTCGTCGTCGCATCCTGGCCGTCCTGCTGCTGCTCGTGGCGGGCGTGCTGGTCGCGGCGTACCTCGGCTACCTCACCTGGTGGTCGGCTGCCGTGCCCGCCGGGCTGACGGTGCTCTACCTCGCGCTCTGCCGCACCCAGGTCCGCGGCGAGACGGCGCGTGACGTGCCGGACCTGCTCGCTCCCGCGGAGCCGCAGCAGGAGCGCACCGAGACCCCGGGGCAAGCGCAGCCGCTGCAGGTGCACGAGCAGATCGTGACGATCGAGGAGCCCCCGGTCGACGAGCACGGCGTGTCTGACCTCGACGAGGACGACACCGTCGGGATCTCCGTCGCGGACCTGCAGGCGGCGCTGCTGCCGACCGCCGACGGCGGCACGCTGTGGGACCCGCTGCCGGTGACCCTGCCGACGTACGTCAACAAGCCGCGCGCGCAGCGCACGGTGCGCACCATCGACCTGGGCGAGCCGGGCACCTGGACGTCCGGCCGGACCGCGCAGGACGCCCAGATCGCGGCGCAGGCGGCAGCCGAGTCAGACCGGTCGGCGGGCTCGGGCGACGGCGGCCGGCGCGCCGTCGGCAGCTGAGCGGAGCCTCCCGCCGGGCACCGGAACTCGATTCGGAAGCCGTCGAACCGGGTGGTATCTTTTCGTCTCGCGCCGGTGCGACCGGCGTCCCGGGGCTGTGGCGCAGTTGGTAGCGCGTCTCGTTCGCAATGAGAAGGTCAGGGGTTCGAATCCCCTCAGCTCCACCACCCGACGACCCCGTCCTGCTTGCGGAAACGCTGGCCGGCCGGGGTTCTCCCAGTCACGTGACTCCGTGCGTCCCGCCGGTCCTCACCCTTCTCCTCGAACGCAGCCGTCTGCCACCTACCGCACGTTCCGACGCGGTGCCAGACTGATCATGGCTTTGGTCGCATCCGACCCGCGTGGAGCTGCGCTCGGTGGCGGCCGGCGAAAGGTGGCGTGCCGTGCCCGAACCCGACACGCTTCTCGACAGCCTGGAGCGGTTCGCCGGCGCCCTCACGAGCGGGTACGGCATCGGTGACGTCCTGCACAACCTGACCGGCGAGATGGCCGAGGTGCTCGACCTGACCGGAGCCGGCGTGACGCTGGTTCACGCCGGCCGGCAGCGCTTCGTCACCGCCGCCGTCGAGGCGATCGCCACCCTCGAGCGTGTCCAGGAGACCTTTCAGAAGGGCCCGTGCATCGACGCTGTCGCGTCGGCGGGTCCAGTGGCGGTGCCGGACATCAACGCGGGAGACGCCAACATGCGCTGGCCGGACTACACCATGGCGGCCAAGACCGCGGGGATCGAGGCCGTCGCCGGCATCCCGATGCTCGCCGAAGGCGAAGCGATCGGGGCGGTCAACCTGTATGACAGCGAACCGCGCACCTGGTCCGCCGAGGACCTGCGAGTGGCCACGATCTTCGCCAGCATCGCCACCGGCTACCTCGCCCACGCTTCCGCCGCACGGCAGCAGCAGCGCACCGCCGAACAGCTGCAACAGGCGCTGGACACCCGCCTCGTCATCGAGCAGGCCAAAGGCGTGCTCGCTGCCCAGCAGGAGACCACCGTCGATGACGCGTTCCAGACACTCCGCACGTACGCCCGGGCGCACAACGCTCGCATCCACGACGTGTCCCGCGCCGTGGTGAACGGCGACCTGCTCCTCGAGGACCCACCTGGCTCGTCAGGGTCGCCCCCATCCCCACTTGAACAGCGGAGCGAACCTCAACGCGGGCGACACAGAAGCTGACCGAACGCCGCACTCCCTCGTAGACATCTGGCGACGGCGACATCGGGCGCCGTAGCGTGAGAACGCGGCTGCCTACCCCGCGACCCCCGGCGGAGTCCAGGCGGCACAAGGCTGACTGGCAGGTGTTCCGCAGCTTCTCTCCCGAGGCGGGCCCTGCCAGTCAGCCCGGCCTGCAGCTGGTCCTCACGCTCTCGTGGGGGCTCATCGCGTTCGGCGCCGTCGCCGTCGTGGCCGCGGGGGTGGCGACCGGGATCCGGCTCGCCCGCGAGTAGCCGGCCCCACAGGTGCGCCGCCCGGCCGGATCTGTTGCTCCACCGCTGCGCGTGGTTGGATTGACGGCCTGAACGCACCCAGACCCCGTGCGTGACGAGCTCCGACACGCTCGGAGGGTTTCGGTCCGCATGGGGCCTCTGGTAGCAACCTCCCGAAGGTGCGCCGGGCGGGGGTGAGTGCGGGCCCCTGCCAGTCAGTTCCTGCTACCTGCAGTCCGCCGGGGGTTACGGACGCAGGCGTCTGGCGCCCACCGTACGACGGTCGCCCCCGGGGTCGCCAGAGCCGTGCCGTCGCGGATCCGGTCGTGCACCGGGGCCCGCGGACCTGAGGCCGACCGGTCCGGTCAGATCCGCTCGAGCTTGGTCCAGCCGCGCCAGCCGCTCTCCTCGAGGAGCTCCATGAGCCGCCGGGCGATCGGCATCGACTCCAGGAAGACCGAGTCGAGGAGCGCCGCGAGCTCGTCGGTCATCTCCTCGTCCTCGCCCTCCCAGCCAGCGGCGTCGGCGGCCTCGAGAAGGCCGACGAGCCGGTCCCGCACGGCCACCAGCCGCGGGTCGTCCGCCTGCCAGGAGATCGCGTCGGCGAGGTCGCGGTAGAGCTCGACGGTCGCCGGGTCGTCGAGCTGCAGCTGCTTCATCCGCATGTAGAACGGCATCTGGTCCGGCAGCTGGGCGGCCACCAGGATCCAGGCGTCCCGCTCTCCCTCCACCAGCGGCTCCGGCAGCCCGAGCTCGCGCAGCCGGTCGAGGTAGGCCACCGCCTCCAGCGGCAGGGCCAGGCTGTCCCCGGCCGCCAGCTGCGCAATCCGCTCGCGGTGCCGCTGCCGCTCCCGGATCTCCGCGCGCAGCCGCCGGTCGATGTCGGCGACGGCCGCGTCGAACTCCTCGTCGCTGGCCCCGAGCAGCTCGCGGACGCGGGCGAGCGGCACGCCGGCGTCGGCGAGGGTCCGGATCTTGATGAGCTCGACGACGGCGTGGGCGTCGTAGCGCCGGTACCCGGAGCGGTCGCGTTCCGGCTCCGGCAGCAGACCCTTGGCGTGGTAGTGCCGCACCGCCCGCACGGTGACACCGGCGTACGACGCCAGCTGGCCGATCGTGAGCACCGCGCCAGTCTCCTACTTCGCCGGGACGCGCAGGAACAGCCGGCGCGACCAGAGGTAGCCGAGCAGCGAGATCAGCGCGCACCAGCCGATCGCGAGCCACAGGTCGGAGCCCGTCGGAGCGCCCGTGAGCAGCGCCCGGAGCGTGTCGATGATCGGCGTGAACGGCTGGTTCTCCGCGAACCAGCGCAGCCCCGGCGGCATCGCGTCGGTCGGCACGAAGGCGCTGCTGATGAACGGCAGGATCATCAGGAACATCGGGGTGTTGCTGGCGGTCTCGACGCTGTCCGCGGCCAGGCCCATGCCGACGGTCAGCCAGGTCAGCGAGAACGCGATGAGGACCAGCAGCCCGACCGCACCGAGCCAGCCGAGCAGGCCCGCCTCGGAGCGGAACCCCAGCAGGAACACGAACGCCGCCACGATCACCACGGCGAACCCGGTCTTGATGACAGCACCCAGCACGTGGCCGGTGAGCACCGACACCCGCGCGATGTCCATCGTGCGGAACCGGGCGATGATCCCGGTGGTCATGTCGGTCGCGGTCGAGATCGCGGTGCCGAGCGCGACGCTGGCGACGGTCATGATCAGGATGCCCGGCGCGATGTACACCAGGTAGTCGCTGCGGTCCCCGGCGCCCTGCTGCCCCGGCAGGCCGGCGCCCATCGTCCCGCCGAAGACGTAGACGAACAGCAGCAGGAACAGGATCGGCTGCGCGACGAGCATGATCGACAGCGAGGGGTAGCGGCGGACGTGCAGCAGGTTGCGCCGCAGCATCGTCGCCGAGTCCCGGACGGCGTAGGTGGTGCTCATGCGGGGACCTCCTCGGATGCGGGCGCCTCGGCCGCGTGGCCGGTGAGCGCGAGGAACACGTCGTCGAGGTCGGCGGACTCGACCGTCAGCCCGTGCGACGCCGTCGTCGTCGAGCCCGTCGAGCACGCGGCGCAGCCCGGCGATGCTGCCGTCGTGGGGCACCTGGAGGGTCAGCGCCTCGGTGTCGGCGACGGCGTCCGGGTGGGCCGCGGCGGCCGCGGCCAGCGCGGTCGTGTCGGTGAGCTGCACCGACACGTGCCCGCCGGGGACCCGTCGCTTCAGCTCCGCGGCCGTGCCCTCGGCGACCAGCCGGCCACCGTCGAGGACCCCGATCCGGTCGGCCAGGTGGTCGGCCTCGTCGAGGTACTGCGTGGTCAGCAGCACCGTCACGCCGTCGGCGACCTGCTCGCGCACGATCGCCCACAGCTCGCGACGGCTGCGCGGGTCGAGCCCGGTGGTCGGCTCGTCGAGGAAGATCAGCCGGGGCCGGGCGATGAGCGTCATCGCGAGGTCGAGCCGCCGCTTCATGCCGCCCGAGTAGGTCTGCGCCCGCCGGTCGGCCGCGTCGACGAGGTCGAAGCGCTCCAGCATCGACGGTCACGCCGGCGCTCGCGCTCGCCCGGTCGAGGTGGGCCAGGTCGGCCATCAGCCGGAGGTTCTCGCGGCCGGTGAGCAGCTCGTCGATGGCCGAGAACTGCCCGGTGACGCCGATCGCGGCGCGCACCCCGGCGGGCTCGCGTCGTACGTCGAAGCCGGCGACGCGGACCTCGCCGTCGCCGGGGGTCAGCAGCGTGGAGAGGATGTTGACGATGGTCGTCTTGCCGGCGCCGTTGGGTCCGAGGAGCGCGTAGACGGTGCCCTCCGGGACGGTCAGGTCGACGCCGTCCAGCACGGTGTGGTCGCCGTAGGACTTGGTGAGCCCGGCGACCTCGATCGCAGGTGTGGTGGTGGTCATGCGTCCATGCTGGGACCCTGACGCAGGGTCAAGGTCAAGCCTGGACCGCGTACCGCTCGGCGCCGACCGAGCCTAGGGTGCAGTCATGCTGCGCAACGTCCGCGAGTACATCGACCGGCTGCACATCGACGGGCACACGATCGGGGAGGACCACGACGACGACCCGGTGCTCATCGGCCCGGACGGTCTGGCCGTCGACACCTGGCGCGAGAACTACCCGTACGACGAGCGGCTGCCGCGCGAGGAGTACGACGAGCAGAAGTACCTGCTCCAGGTCGAGCTGCTGAAGTTCCAGAACTGGGCCGCCGAGACCCAGACCAAGCACATCCTGCTCTTCGAGGGCCGGGACGCCGCCGGCAAGGGCGGCACCATCAAGCGGTTCATGGAGCACCTCAACCCGCGCTACGCCCGCACGGTCGCCCTGTCCAAGCCCAGCGACCGCGAGCAGAGCCAGTGGTACTACCAGCGCTACGTGCGGCACCTGCCCGCCAGCGGGGAGATGGTGTTCTTCGACCGGTCCTGGTACAACCGCGCCGGCGTCGAGCGGGTCATGGGGTTCACCTCGCCGCCGGAGTACGAGCAGTTCATGGCGCAGACCCCGCTGTTCGAGCGGATGATCGTCGACAGCGGCATCTCGCTGACCAAGTTCTGGTTCTCCGTCACCCAGGCCGAGCAGCGCACCCGGTTCATCATCCGGCAGGTCGACCCCGTCCGGCAGTGGAAGCTCTCCCCGATCGACCTGGAGTCGCTGGACAAGTGGGAGGACTACACCGCGGCGAAGGAGTCGATGATCCGCCGCACCGACACCGAGTGGGCTCCCTGGACGACCATCAAGAGCAACGACAAGAAGCGGGCCCGCCTCAACGCCATGCGGGCCTTCCTCACCCGGTTCGACTACGAGGGCAAGGACCCCGACGTCGTCCGCGCCCCCGACCCCGCGATCGTCCAGCGCGGCATCACCGCCGTCGGCGACTAACCCCCCCACCACCAACTCCGCCGACCCGGCACCTACTTGGCGGGTTGACCGGCGAGTCGCGCAGCAGGTGACGGGTCGGCTGCGTGGGTTCCGTCGACGGGCGCGGTCACGTGGCCCGGGAGCGCGTGGAGCTGCCGGTCGGCGGTCGCGACGACAGCCGCCTCCGGACGCCGTACCGACGCGCGTGACCCGTCACTTGCTGTGCGACACGCCGCCGAGAGGGCCAAGTAGGTGCCGGGTCGGCAGTGGGGGTGACTAGCGGTCGCCGGCCCCGGCCTCGGCTCCGACGCCCGGCGCGGCCTGGTCGGCCGGGTCACCTGCTTGGCCACGCACGCCGGCATCCCCGCCGTCGCGCGGGCCGCCTCCCGCCGGTAGGTGCTGGGTGGCATCCCGACCAGCTCGGCGAAGCGGGTGCTGAAGGTGCCCAGCGACGAGCAGCCGACCGCGAAGCAGACCTCGGTGACGCTGAGGTCGCCGCGACGCAGCAGCGCCATCGCGCGCTCGATGCGTCGCGTCATCAGGTAGCCGTAGGGCGACTCGCCGTAGGCCCGCCGGAACTCGCGGCTGAGGTGCCCGGCCGACATGTGCACGCCACGGGCGAGCGCCTCGACGTCCAGCGGCTGCGCGAACTCCCGGTCGATCCGGTCACGGACGCGGCGCAGCCGGGCGAGGTCGCGCAGGTGCTGCGACGCCGGCGTGCTGGTCACCCCTGGATCGTGCCACGCAGCGCCAGCGGGGTCATCCTCGGCGGGGGAGGCTGCCCCGGCGAGGTGCGCCTAGCGTCCGAGGCGTCAGTGCCCGCCGCCGCTGTGGCGTGGGCGCACCCCCGAGGAGTCGCCATGAGCGTCGACCGTCATGCCCGTGCCATGCTGCCGATCCCCGACCGCCCGGCGCCCGGCCTGACGACGTACGACGCGAAGGACCCGGAGACCGCGTACCCGCCGATCGAGCCGCTGCTGCCGCCGGCCGGGCGCGCCCAACGTGCTCGTCGTGCTGCTCGACGACGTGGGCTTCGGGGCCGCCAGCACGTTCGGCGGCCCGTGCCGCACGCCGACCGCCGACCGGCTCGCGGCGGGCGGGCTGCGCTACAACCGGTTCCACACCACGGCGCTGTGCGCGCCGACCCGGCAGGCGCTGCTCACCGGCCGCAACCACCACTCGGTCGGGATGGGCAGCATCACCGAGACCGCGACGTCGGCGCCGGGCAACAGCTCGCTGCGGCCCAACACCAAGGCGCCGCTGGCGATGACGCTGAAGCTGAACGGCTACTCGACCGCCCAGTTCGGCAAGTGCCACGAGGTGCCGGTCTGGCAGTCCTCGCCGATGGGGCCGTTCGACGCGTGGCCGTCCGGGGGCGGTGGCTTCGAGACGTTCTACGGCTTCATCGGCGGCGAGAACAACCAGTGGGACCCCGCGCTGTACGACGGCACCACGCCCGTCGAGCCGCCGGCGACGCCCGAGGAGGGCTACCACCTCACCGAGGACCTCGCCGACCACGCCGTCGAGCTGGATCCGCCAGCAGAAGGCGCTGATGCCCGACAAGCCGTTCTTCGTGTACTTCGCGCCCGGCGCGACCCACGCGCCGCACCACGTCCCCCAGGAGTGGGCCGACCGCTACCGCGGGCGACTTCGACGACGGCTGGGACGTGCAGCGCGAGCGCACCTTCGCGCGGCAGAAGGAGCTCGGCGTCATCCCGCCGGACGCCGACCTGACCGCCCGTCACGCCGAGATCCCGGCCTGGGACGACATGCCCGACGAGCTCAAGCCCGTGCTGGCCCGGCAGATGGAGGTGTACGCCGGCTTCCTCGAGCACGTCGACCACCACGTCGGGCGGCTCGTCGACACCCTCGACGAGCTCGGCGTCCTCGACGAACACGATCGTCTACTACGTGATCGGCGACAACGGCGCCTCGGCCGAGGGCACGCGTCAACGGCGCCTTCAACGAGATGGCGAACTTCAACGGCATGGCCGCGCTGGAGACGCCCGAGTTCATGGTCAGCAAGATGGACGCGCTCGGCACGCCCGAGTCCTACAACCACTACGCGGTGGGCTGGGCGTGGGCGATGGACACGCCGTTCCAGTGGACCAAGCAGGTCGCCTCGCACTGGGGCGGCACCCGCAACGGCACGATCGTGCACTGGCCGCACGGCATCGACGACCGGGGCGGGCTGCGCTCGCAGTTCACGCCACGTGCATCGACGTGGCGCCCGACCGTCCTCGAGGCGGCGGGGCTGCCGGAGCCGACGACCGTCAACGGCGTGCTGCAGTCGCCGATGGAGGGCACCAGCATGCTCTACACGCTTCGACGACGCCGGACGCGCCGGAGCGCCACGACCTGCAGTACTTCGAGATGTTCGGCAACCGCGGCATCTACCACCGTGGGCTGGAGCGCGGTCACCAAGCACCGCACGCCGTGGGTAATGGTCGGCGGCGAGCTGCCGGCGTTCGACGACGACATGTGGGAGCTCTACGACGGCAGCAGCGACTACAGCCAGGCGCACGACCTCGCCGCCGAGCATCCGGAGATGCTCGCGCAAGCTGCAGCGGCTGTGGCTGATCGAGGCGACGAAGTACGGCGTGCTGCCGCTCGACGACCGCAGCGCCGAGCGCATCGACCCCGACCATGGCCGGCCGGCCGACGCTGATCCGCGGCACCTCGCAGGTGCTTCTACCCCGGCATGGGCCGGCTCTCGGAGAACAGCGTCGTCAGCATCAAGAACAAGTCGTTCTCGGTGACCGCCGACCTCGACGTCCCCGAGGCCGGCGCCGAGGGCGTGATCATCGCCCAGGGCGGCCGGTTCGGCGGCTGGGCGCTCTACGCGAAGGACGGCCGGGCCGTGTTCGTCTACAACGTGCTGGGCATCCAGGAGTTCGCGACCGACGGCGGACACGCCGATCCCGGAGGGCCACCACCAGGTGCGCATGGAGTTCGCGTACGACGGCGGCGGGCTGGCCAAGGGCGGCGACGTGTCGTTGTTCCACGACGGCGAGCCGGTCGGGCACCGGACGGGTCGGGGCCACCCAGCCGATGGTCTTCTCGGCCGACGAGACCACCGACATCGGCTACGAGTCCGGCACCACCGTCAGCCGCGACTACACCGCCGCCGGCAGCCGCTTCACCGGGAAGATCCGCTGGGTGCAGATCGATCTCGGGAACGGACGACCACGACCACCTCGTCGACCCGGACGAGCGGCTGCGGGTGGCGATGGCCCGGCAGTAGGCCCGGCGGCGGGCCCGGCTCTCTGGCAGCAGGACGGCTCGCGTAGTCGCGCGCCCGGTGGCTGGTGAGCGCGAACAGCACCAGGATCCCGAGGGCGACGACCGGCAGCCCGGCACCGAGCGTCGGCCGCGAGCCGCCGCCGGCCTCGGCGGCGAACGCGCCGACGATCGTGCCCACGCAGGAGAGCATCAGCACCACCCGGGCCCAGTCGCGCCCGTGCAGCGTCGCCAGGCCGAGCCCGACGTCGACGACGAAGACCACGGCCAGCAGCGGCGACGGCGGCGGGGGTGCCGTCCGCGTCGAGGTTGGGCACCAGCGACGTCGCCCGGCTCGGGTCGAGGACCAGCAGGACGAGCACGAGCAACGTGTACAGCCCCCGCACGATGGCGACCCCGGCTCCGAAGACCAGCGGGGCGGGACGCCGGTCGCCGGCCTCGGCGGTCGGGGCGTCCTCCGGCGGAGGCCGGACCCGCGTCAGGTCGACGACGGGCAGGTCGCCGTCGGTCTCGATCCGGTCGCCGCCGCCGTTGCGGGCGTGGTAGCCGGTGGAGAAGTTGCGGATCTGCTCGACGCTCGCGTCCTGGTTCGCCGCCGCGACGGACGACGACGAGGTGGTCGCGCTCCGCGTCGATGTCCTCGGCGATGCGGTGGGTCACCTGGAACGTCATCAGCGACAGCCCGACCGCGTTGTCGTAGCTGCCGGCCGCCAGCCAGTCGGCCTCGTGGCCGCCGGGCAGCCGCCAGCCCTCGGGACAGCGCCAGAACCGCACGTGGTGCCGCTGGGCGGGGTTGCCGTCCACCTCCTGCTGGTAGGCGAAGTCCTGCACCCGGCCGAACAGCGTCAGCGGGCTCACCGGCGCCTCGGGGTAGCTCTGGCGGGACACGGTCGTCCCGATGATGCGCAGGCTGCTGGCGAGGGTGACGTCGTCGGCCCGGGTCCACGCCGCCCGCGTCATCGCCGAGTGCAGCTGGGGTGCCTCCCCGAGCAGGGCCACGTTCACCGGGTCCCCGAGCAGCCCGTCGCTGGTCCGGGCCCGGCCGATGAAGTACGCCGGCACGTACACCCGGGTCAGGATGCGGTGCACCCGCGGCAGCACGAGGTAGGCCACCAGCAGCCAGAACACCGCGACCAGCAGCACCTGCCAGTTGGCGTGGAAGCTCTCGCGGAGCAGCAGGTAGGCGAGCCAGACCGCGGACACTGCGGCGAACCCGAACAGGAAGGCGTCCAGCGTCGTCAGGATCGGGTGGCGGCGGTGAGGATGGGTGCCGGGCACCGCACCAGTCTGCCCACGCCGTCCGGCCGGCGCATCACCCGAGCCGGTGGCCGAACCGGACTAGGGATCCACGCCCATCCGGGTGGTTGAGGACCGATCGGTCCGGATCGGCGCGACACGGGCGGGGTTCGCTGCGAGGATCGCCGCGCATGGCCGGGCATGCCGTCCGTGCACGACGTCTCCCGGGCGACCCCCGGCGGAAGGACGGCACCGACAGTGGCTCACCAGCGTCTGCCCCGTGACGCCGGCGACCCGGCTCCCGGCGTCGACCTCGACGACCCCCGCCGGGTGCGGGCGGCGCAGCGGCTGGTGCCGGCGCACCCGGGCAGCGCCACGCTCGACAACCTCAGCGCGCTCGCCGCGCGGCTCCTGGGCAGCCGCTCGGCGCAGGTCTCGCTGCTCACCGACGTCCAGCACGTCGCCGCCGGCACCGGCCTGCTGCCCGGGGCCCTGACGACCGTGTCGGCCCGGTCGGCGTCGCTGTGCACGGTGACCGCGGCCGCCGCCCGACCGGTGGTGGTGGCGGAGGCGGGCGTCGACGAGCGGGTCCGTGACCTGCCGCCGGTGACCAGCGGGATGGTGGGCTCCTACCTCGGGCGTGCCGCTGCGCGCCACCCGGGGTGAGGTGGTCGGCGCGCTGTGCGCCTACGACCGGGAGTCCCGCTCCTGGACCGACCGGGACGTGCTGGTGCTCGAGGAGCTCGCGGGCGCGGTGGTCGCGGAGCTCGAGCGGAGCGCGCTGGCCCGCGAGCACGAGACCACGCTGCTGCGCCTCGACCTGGCCATGGAGGCGGCCGGCGTCGGCAGCTGGGACTGGGACCTGGTCACCGGCGAGCTGGGCTGGGACGACCGGCTGCGCGCGATGTTCGGGTACACCGCGGCCGACTTCGACGGCACGATCACCGCGTTCGACCGCCGCGTCCACCGCGACGACCTGCCGCGGGTGACCGCGGCGCTCGAGGCGACGGTGCGCGGCGAGGCCGAGTTCGACGAGGTGTACCGCGTGGTGCTGCCGGACACCACGCTGCGGTGGGTCTCCGGCCGGGGCCGGGCGCTGACCGACGGAGCCGGTCGGGTCGTCCGGGTCATCGGGGCCGCCAGCGACGTCAGCGAGCGGCAGCTCGCCGAGCGCGCGTCGGCGGACACGCTCGCCCTCCTCGAGCTGGTCGCCGAGGCGAGCCGGGTGCTGAGCGACTCCCTCGAGCCCGAGCACGCGGTCCGCAACCTCGCGCAGCTGCTGGTCCCCTCGCTCGCGGACTGGTCGATCGTCACGCTCGTCCAGCAGGACGGCCGGCTCCGCGACGTCGAGTCCTGGCACCGGGACCCGGAGCTGCGGCCGGTGGTCGCGCAGCTCGCCGGCCACCGCCTCGAGGGCCACGAGTACGTCGGCGCGCTCGGCGACGTGATGGCGACGCACGAACCGGTGTTCGTCGGCTCCGGAGGGTCCGAGCGGGCCGAGCGGGTGCTGCGGTCGTCGGTGGCCCTCGACGCGGTCCGGCAGCTGCGGCACGAGTCCCTGGCGGTGTTCCCGCTGCTGGTGGACGACACCGTCGTCGGGATGCTGACGGTGGCCCGCGGCCCCGAGCGTCCCGCCCTCGCCGGTGCCGAGGCCGCCACCGCCGCCGAGATCGCCGAGCGAGCCAGCACCGCGCTCGACCACGCCCGGTCCTTCGGCCGGGTCCGGGACTTCTCCGAGCAGCTGCAGCGCACGATGCTCGAGGACCCCGTCGACGCGGAGGGGCTCGACATCGCGGTGCTCTACACCCCGGCGTCGCAGGCGGCCCGGGTCGGCGGCGACTGGTACGACTCGTTCGTGCACCCCGACGGCTCGACGATGCTCGTCGTCGGCGACGTCATCGGGCACGACTCCGCCGCGGCGGCGGCCATGGGGCAGCTCCGCTCGGTCACCCGCGGCATCGCGCACTCGACGGCGGGGACCCCGGCGGGGGTGCTCGGCAGCGTCGACCTGGCCATGGACGGTCTCGGCATGGACACCATCGCGACCGTCGTGGTGGCCCAGCTGCGGCAGCAGCCCTCCGGCAGCATGCTGATGACCTGGTCCAACGGCGGCCACCCGCCGCCGGTCGTGCTGCAGCCCGACGGCACCGCCGAGCTCCTGGAGGGCCACGACCTGCTGCTCGGGCTGCTCGACGACGACCCGCGCGCCGACCGCGAGGTCGAGCTGTCGCCCGGGTCGGTGGTGCTGCTGTTCACCGACGGCCTGGTCGAGCGGCGGGGCGAGAACATCTCGGTCGGCCTGGAGCGGCTGTGCGCGGTGGCCGAGGCGGGCCGCGACCTCCCGCTGGCCGAGCTCCTGCGGCACGTGCACCGGGAGATGGTGCCCAGCGAGCCCGACGACGACGTCGCGGTCCTCGCCGTCGAGGTCCTCCGCTAGCCGGGCAGGACGGGACGCCAGCCGGCCAGCAGCTCCCGGACCTCGCTCCCGGGCACCGGGCGGCCCAGCAGGTAGCCCTGCGCGAAGTCGCAGCCGAGCTCGACGACCCGGGCGTGCTGCTCCGGGGTCTCCACGCCCTCCGCGCACACCTGCAGGTCGAACGCCTCGCCGAGCCCGACGACGGCCTGGACGACGGCCTCGCCGCGGGTGCCGGCGCCGAGGAACGACCGGTCCACCTTCAGCACGTCGACCACGGGGAAGCGCTGCAGGTAGCTCAGCGAGCTGTAGCCGGTGCCGAAGTCGTCGATCAGCAGCGTGATCCCGCTGTCGCGGAGCCGGGTCAGGTTGTCCTGGGTGACCTTGTCCTCGTCGACCAGGACCGACTCGGTGATCTCGATGCCGAGCAGCGTCGGGTCCAGCCCGGTCTCCGCGAGGATGCTCGCCGACCCGGTCGACGTACGTCCGGCTGCGGAGCTCGTGGGCGCTGACGTTGACCCGGACGCGCGACCTCGCCGAGGTCCTGCCAGCCGGCTACCTGGCGTGCCGCGTCGCGGAGCACGAGCCGCCCGAGGTCGCCGATCAGCCCGGTCTCCTCGGCGACCGGGATGAACACGTCCGGCGGGACCTGCTGCCCGGACTCGTCGGTCCACCGGGCCAGCGCCTCGAGCGAGACCACGCGGCCCGAGGCCAGGTCGACGATCGGCTGGAACACCAGGTCGATCCGCTCGGCCCGGACCGCGGCGCGCAGCTCGCCGGCCACGCTGATCCGGCCCAGCACGTCACCGCGCATCGCCTCGTCGAAGATCCGGTAGGTGCCGGGCTGGTCGCGCTTGGCGCGGTACATCGCGATGTCGGCCTCGCCGAGCATCGCCGGTCGTGGTGGCCTCGCCGTCCACCGCCAGTGCGACCCCGACGGACGCGGACACGCTCAGCGGGCGGTCGCCCACCAGGTGGCCGGCCCCGCAGGCCTCCAGCAGCGCCTCGGCGACGAACGCGACGTCGTCCTCGCTCGCGACGTCCTCGCAGACCACCACGAACTCGTCGCCGCCCAGCCGCGCGACGGTGTCCCCCTCGCGCACCACCGCCTCGAGGCGCAGGGCCAGCTCGGTGAGCAGCTCGTCGCCGACGCGGTGCCCGAGCGCGTCGTTGACGGACTTGAAGTCGTCGACGTCGAGCATCAGCACCGCCAGCATCGAGCCGCGCCGCGCGGACCGCCCCAGCGCGGTGTCGACCCGGTCCATGACCAGCGCCCGGTTGGGCAGCCCGGTCAGCGGGTCGTGCAGCGCCTGGTGCTGGAGCTGCGACTCCAGGTCGTCGCGGCGTACGGCGGCCCCGATCACGGCCGTCACCGACTCCACGAAGGCGAGGTCGTCGTCGGTCCACCGGTGCGGCTCGAAGCCGGAGACGCCCGACCACGCCCCAGGGGCCGTCGGCCCCCGGGATCGGGTAGCACAGCGCGCTGCGCACCCCGTAGCGCTCGGTTGGGTCCTGGTGCGGGAAGCGGGCGTCGGCGACCACGTCGTGCGGTGTGCACCGGCTCGTTCTCGAGCAGGGCGCGGCCGGTGAGCGAGTCCGGCTCGGTCGGGATGCGCACGTCGAGCCACTCCGGCCGAGAGCAGGCGACCATCCGGCTGTGCGCCGTCGCCGGTGCGCTGCATGACGCCGGCGACCATCGAGCGGTAGCGCGCCGCCACCAGCTCGCACCGCCCTCGACGAGCAGCGCGGCCAGCGGCAGCGACACCGCTTGCCGGCCCAGCTCGGCCAACGCCCGCTGCTCCTGGATGCGCAGCGTGATCACCCGCTCGGCCGCCTGCTCGGCGCGCAGGTCGCGCTGCACCGTGGCGAGCGCCAGCGGCGCGCCCGTCGGAGGACCGGGTGACCAGGAACGAGTCTGGACGGAGACCGGGATGGCCTCACCGGTGCGGAAGTGGCGCAGGCTGCTGACCCCCTGCCAGTGAGCCGTCGGTCGCGGACCTGGCCTCCTCGTCGCGGGTCCGCGCACGGCCGTCGGTCGGCGAAGTAGTCGTCGGTCGGACGTCCCGATGACCTCGTCCTGCTCGGTCGAGCCCGACCAGCTCGCGGCCCGCACGGTTGAGGTAGGTGATGCGGCGCGTCGAGGTCGGCGATGGCGATGAAGTCGCTGGACGAGCTCGATGACCGCGCCGAACTGCTCGGTTCAGGGCCTCCTGGGCGACTGAGCTCGCGCTGGGCTCGGCAGTCGTCGGCGTAGGTCAGCACCGACACGGCGCCCTCGACGGTGCCGTCGGCGGCGCGCACGGGCCGCATCCACACCAGCCACGGCCGGCCGTTGAGGCTGACGGTGGTGCGAACCTCCTCCCCGGCGAGCACCCGGTCGACCACGTCGCGGGTGGTGCTGTCGTCGGAGATGTCGGAGACGGTCTTGCCGAGGAACCACTCCTCGGGGTAGCCGAGCCGGTCGAGCAGGGCACCGCTGATGGCGGTGGTCCGGCCGTCCGAGTCCATCTCGCTGACGATGACCGGCGCGAGCCCGCGCACCAGCTCCGTCGCGACCTCGTCGAACGAGGGCGGGACGTGTGCGTCCGTGTCGCCGTCCCCCGGTGAGGTCATGGCGCCAGGGTCGTCGACCCCTGCTGGCACCGCAACCGGAACGACCATATCGATGGCTTTACGAGCTCTGGCCACGGTCCGGTCAGATCCACCGCCGGAACCAGATGCGGTCCAGCCACTGCGGGGTGGTGATCAGCTCGCCGGTGTAGATCGGCCAGAACCACGCGAAGTTCACGATCACCAGGACCACGAACGCGCCGGCGACCGCGGTGCCCCAGGTCCGGCGCCGCACGGACGCCCGGGGGCCGCCCATCATCGTGCCGATGCAGAGCACGATCGCCAGGATCGTGAACGGGATGATCGCGATCGCGTAGTAGGAGAAGATCGGCCGGTCGTCGTTGGGGATCCACGGCAGCCACGAGGCGAGCACGCCGACGACGGCCAGCGCCGAAGCGCCAGTCGCGCTTCCCGATCCAGCCGTAGACCGCGTAGACGCAGCGCGAGCACGCCGCCCCACCACAGCGCCGGCGTGCCGAGCAGCAGCTCCTGCCGCAGGCACGTGCTGTCCGACGGGCGCGGTGCAGCCCTGCTGGCCGGGCTTGATGCCGAGGTCGGCCTCGACGCCGACCGGGCGGTTCAGGATCAGCCAGCCCTGCGGCTTGGACTGGTAGGCGTGCGTGGCGTCGTCGAGGAACTTCGTGTGGAACGCGTAGACGTCCTGGTGGTAGTGCCACAGGGAGCGCAGCGACTGGAACAGCTCGGGGAAGAACCCGTGGGCGTCGTGCTTGATGTAGCTGCCCCAGTAGGGGCCGTACTGGGTGTTCGACAGCGCCTTCTCGTAGGCGTCGGCGTGCAGCAGCCAGCCGGTCCAGGTCAGCACGTAGACGACGAGCGCGACCACGACGAGGTAGCCGAACGCCGGGAGGGCGTCGACCACGAACGAGCGCAGCCGCGGCCGGCGCACGCCGAGCGGCGCGGCGGGCGCCGGCGTCCCACATCCACACCAGCAGGCCGAACGCGGCCAGCGGGTAGAGCGCGTTCCACTTGGTGCCGAGCGCCAGCCCGAACATCACCCCGGCCGCCAGCCGCCACGGCCGCCACAGCAGCGGCCGCACCGGGCCCCAGTCGTCGGCGGTGGTCCGGTGGCCCGACGGCACCAGCGCGGGCCATCCGCAGCCGGCCCCAGTCGCGGTCGGCGACCAGGCAGCGACACCGCGCAGAGCAGGAAGAACGCCAGGAAGATGTCGAGCAGCGCCAGCCGGGACAGCACGAACTGCAGCCCGTCGAAGCAGAGCAGCAGCCCGGCGACGCCGCCGAGCAGCGTCGAGCCGGTGAGCCGGCGCGCCAGCCGCACCATCACCGCGACCATCAGCGTGCCGACCACCGCCGAGGCGACCCGCCAGCCGAACGGGTCCATGCCGAACAGGTGCTCGCCGAGCCCGATCAGCCACTTGCCGACCTCGGGGTGCACGACCATGCTCGGCTGGTCGGTCCACAGGCCGTGCAGGTGGCCGGCCAGGATCTTCTCGTTGGCCTTGTCGACGTAGCCGGTGACGTAGCCGTGGTGCCACAGCGACCAGGCGTCCTTGGCGTAGTAGGTCTCGTCGAACAGGAACGCGTGCGGGCGGCCGAGGTGCCAGAGCCGCAGGAACCCGGCGAGCAGCGTGACCGCGGCGGTCGCCACCCAGCCGGTGAACCGGTCGTCGTCGCGGAGCAGCGGCGCGAGCCGGCGCCGCGCGCTCGGCACGACGCGGTCGTCGGCGGTCGTCGAGAGCCCCGTGGTGCGTCGAGCCTGCTGGGCGGTGCTCACGCGGTCACTGTACGGACGCCGGGCACGCCGCCCGGGCCGGACGCGACGACCCGGCTGCCATGATCGCTCAGGTGAGCACCGGAGCCTCCGAGCCGTCCCCGTCGAGCGGCGGCGTGCTCGTGCTCGCGGCGACCCCGATCGGCCGGGTCGCGCGACGCGCCGCCGCGGCTGGCCGAGGAGCTGGCCGGCGCCGACGTGGTGGCCGCCGAGGACACCCGCCGGCTGCGAGCGGCTGTGCGGCGACCTCGGGGTCGAGCATCGGCGGCCGGGTGGTGTCCTACTTCGAGGGCAACGAGGCGGCGCGCACCCCGGTGCTCGTCGAGGCGCTGGAGAGCGGCGAGCGGGTGCTGCTCGTCACCGACGCCGGGATGCCGTCGGTCTCCGACCCCGGCTACCGGCTGGTCGCGGCGGCCGTCGAGCGGGGCATCGCGGTGACCGCCGTCCCGGGTCCGTCCGCCGTGCTGACCGCGCTGGCGGTGTCCGGGCTGCCGGTCGACCGGTTCTGCTTCGAGGGCTTCCTGCCGCGCAAGGCGGGGGAGCGCGGCCGCCGGCTGGCCGCGCTGCGCGACGAGCCGCGGACGATGGTGTTCTTCGAGGCGCCGCACCGCACCGCGGCGACGCTGGCCGCGATGGCCGAGGCGTTCGGCGCGGACCGCCGCGCGCGCCGTGTGCCGCGAGCTGACCAAGACCCACGAGGAGGTACGCCGGGCCGGGCTCGCCGACCTCGCCGCGTGGGCCGCCGACGGGGTCCGCGGCGAGGTCACCGTCGTCGTCGAGGGGGCGCGCCGACCGGGTCGACGTACCCACCGACGCGGCGTCGCTGGCCGCCCTGGTCGCCGAGGAGGAGAGCGGCGGGTCGACGCGCAAGGAGGCGATCGCCGAGGTCGCCCGCCGGGCCGGGCTGCCCAAGCGCGACGGTGTACGACGCGGTGGTCGCGCACAAGCCCGGGAGCCCGTCGTGAGCGGACCCACCCGCAGCCGGCGACGGCGGCGGCCGGGACCGCAGCCGGCCGCCCGCTCCCGAGCCGCTGCCGCACCCGGTGGTCGACAACCACTGCCACCTCGACATCGCCGACGGGCCCGACGGCACGCTGGCTGCCGGTCGGCGAGGCGCTCGAGGCCGCGGCCGCCGGTCGGGGTCACCCGCGATCGTGCAGATCGGCTGCGACCTGCCCGGCGCCCGCTGGGCGGTCGACGGCCGCCACGTCGCACGACGCGCTCGTCGCCGGGGTCGCGCTGCACCCCAACGAGGCGCCGCTGCTCGACGCGGCAGGGCCGCCTCGACGAGGCGCTGGCCGAGATCGAGGCGCTGGCCGCCTCGAGCGACCGGGTGCGGGCCGTCGGCGAGACCGGGCTCGACTACTTCCGCACCGGCGAGGACGGCCGCGCCGCGCAGCAGGAGTCGTTCCGCCGCCACGTCGACCTGGCCAAGCGGCTGGGCCGGACCCTGGTGATCCACGACCGCGACGCCCACGACGACGTGCTGCGGATCCTCGACGAGGAGGGCGTGCCCGAGCGGTTCGTGATGCACTGCTTCTCCGGCGACGCCGACTTCGCCCGGCGCGTGCCTGGACCGCGGCGCCTGGCTGTCGTTCGCCGGCACCGTGACGTTCAAGAACGCCGAGCCGCTGCGCGAGGCGCTGCGGGTGGTGCCGCAGGACCGGGTGCTGGTCGAGACCGACGCGCCGTACCTGACGCCGACGCCGCACCGCGGCCGGCCGAACGCGTCGTACCTGGTGCCGCTGACGATGCGGTCGATGGCGCAGACCCGCGGCGAGGACCTGGCGGCGCTCTGCGCGGCCGTCGACGCCAACACCGAGGCCGCCTTCGGCGGTCCCTGGTAGCACGCCGGGGCCCTCGGAGTAGCCCGAAATGACTAGTCCGCGGGACCCGGATTCGTGATCTCCCGCACGTGATCCACGCTCAAACACGCGCAAAAGCGCCCATACCATGGCAGATTATTTGGCACCAGCCGGGACCTTCCGTATGGTCCTGTGCTTGTTGGCCGGGAGCGGGACGCTCTCGGGCGGCACTCCACGGGGCCCTCTCGAGCTCGCCCGGCACCAACCGGGCGGCGCACGCCGAGGGCCGTCGCGTTGTGGTGGGCCTACCGGTCCCGACGTGGTGGGTGGTCCGGCTGTCAGTCCCTGCGGCCCGGGGAGCACCACCATTGGAGAACTCGTGCGGGCGACATTCGCGCATCTGACCAGGAGCCAGGCCGTCCTCGCCGTCCTCGTCCGTCGCCGTCGTGCTGGCCGTCGCGGCCAGCGGCGTCGGCTACGCGGCGATGAGCAAGACAGTGACCCTGTCCATCGACGGCAAGACCCAGCAGGTGCAGCACCTTCGGCGGCACCGTCTCCGACGTGCTGGCGGACCAGGACATCAAGCTCGGCAAGCACGACGTGGTCGCCCCCGGGCCCGACTCGTCGGTCGCCGACGGCCAGACCATCGCGGTGAAGTACGGCCGCCCGCTCGACGTGAAGGTCGACGGCAAGCACGAACCGCTACTGGGTGACCGCCACCGACGTCTCCTCCGCGCTCGACCAGCTCGGCCTCCGCTTCGGCGGCGCCGACCTGTCCGCCAGCCGTGGCGCGACGATCAGCCGCTCCGGCATGTCGCTCGGCGTCGTCACCCCCAAGACGCTGACGCGTGAAGATCGCCGGCCACAAGCGGCACAAGACCACCGTCACCGCGCTGACCGTCGGGCGGCGCGCTGCGGGAGCTCGGCGTCAGCGTCGACGGCAACGACAAGGTCAAGCCGGGCCTGGGCGCCCGGATCCACGACGGCGACCGGCTCACGTTCACCGCGTGTCAAGGTCGCCCAGCGCAAGGTCACCGCAGTCCGGTCGCCTACGGCACCGTCAAGAAGGCCGACTCCGGCATGTACACCGACCAGACCAAGACGGTCCGCGCCGGCCGCGACGGCAGCCGCGAGGTGGTCTACCAGGTCACCACGGAGAACGGCAAGGTCACCGCCCGCAAGGCGGTCCGCACGCACGCTGCTCCGCGCGCCGGTCAGCCGCGATCGTGCGCTACGGCACCAAGGACCGCCGGCCCCCGCGCCGGCGCCCACCAGCAACTACGCCGGTGGCAGCAGCGTCTGGGACCGCATCGCGGCCTGTGAGTCCGGCGGCAACTGGGCCGCCAACACCGGCAACGGCTACTACGGCGGGCTGCAGTTCAACCTCGGCACCTGGCAGGCCTACGGCGGCTCCGGCCGGCCGGACCAGAACTGCCGCGAGGCGCAGATCGCCGTCGCCGAGCGGGTCGCGCGCCGCCGAGGGCGGCTACGGCGCCTGGCCGCGTCTGCGGCGCTCGAGCCTGACGAGCCGACCGATAGGGTCGCGCCGTGGCCCGTGAGCAGACCGACTCCTCCGCCGGTCCGAGACTTCTCGGGCCGGCGGAGGTGCGTCTGCTCGCCGACGAGCTCGGGCTGCGGCCGACCAAGCAGCGCGGCCAGAACTTCGTCATCGACCCCAACACCGTGCGCCGCATCGTGCGGGTCTCCGGCGTCACCGCCGACGACGTGGTGCTCGAGGTCGGTCCCGGCCTCGGGTCGCTGACGCTGGCGCTGCTCGGGACCGCCGCCCGCGTCGTCGCGGTCGAGGTCGACCCGGTGCTGGCCGCGCGCGCTGCCCGCCACCGTCGCGACGTACGCACCCGGCGCAGGCGGACCGCTTCGAGGTGGTCGAGGCCGACGCGCTGCGGGTCACCGACCTGCCGGGCCCGCCGCCGACGGCGCTGGTCGCGAACCTGCCCTACAACGTCTCCGTGCCGGTGCTGCTGCACCTGCTGGCAGCTGCTGCCGTCGCTGCGGCACGGCCTGGTGATGGTGCAGGCCGAGGTCGCCGACCGGCTGGCGGCGCCGCCGGGCTCGCGGACCTACGGCGTCCCGTCGGTGAAGGCCGCCTGGTTCGCCGACGTACGACGGGCGGGCTCGGTGGGCCGCTCGGTGTTCTGGCCGGCGCCCAACGTGGACTCCGGGCTGGTCGCCTGGACGCACCGGGACCCGCCGCCGCGGCACCGCCACCCGCGAGCAGGTGTTCGCGGTCGTCGACGCGGCGTTCGCGCAGCGCCGCAAGACGCTGCGCTCGACCCTCAAGCAGCTCGCCGGCTCCGCGGCGGCGGCCGAGGCCGCGCTGGCGCACGCCGGTGTCGACCCGATGGCGCGCGGGGAGGCGCTGCGACGTCGAGCAGTTCGCGCGCGATCGCCGAAGGGCTGGCGGCGTGACCGGCACCGCCGGCGGCACCGTCGCCGTCAGCGCGCCCGCCAAGATCAACCTCAGCCTCGGGGTCGGGCCGCGGCGCGGCGACGGCTACCACTCGCTCGCCACCGTCTACCAGGCGGTCGGGCTCTACGACCAGGTCACCGTGCACGACGCCGACGAGGTCACCGTGGCGATGCGGGCCGAGAGCCGGCTCGCCGGTCGGCCGACGTCCCGACCGACGCGACCAACATCGCGGTGCGCGCCGCGCTGCTGCTCGCCGAGCACCACGGCCTCGACCGCGGCGTCGCGCATCGAGATCGACAAGGGCATCCCGGTCGCCGGCGGGATGGCCGGCGGCAGCGCCGACGGCGCCGCGACGCTGCTGGCCTGCGACACGCTGTGGGGGCTGCACACGCCCGCGCGAGGAGCTGCTCGAGCTGGCCGCCGAGCTGGGCAGCGACGTGCCGTTCGCGCTCGCTGGGCGGCACCGCCATCGGCTCCGGGCGCGGCGAGGTGGTGACCCCGCTGATGACGCGCGGCGAGTACTGGTGGGTGGTGCTGGAGTCCGACCGCGGGCTGTCCACCCCCGCGGTCTACGCGCGAGTTCGACGCGATGCAGCGGCGGCGCACGTCGTCGGCGCCGGAGATCCCCGACGCGCTGCTGCACGCGCTGCGCGGCCACGACGTCGCCGACCTCGGCGCCGCGCTGTCCAACGACCTGCAGCCGGCCGCGCTGCGGCTGCGGCCCGAGCTCGGCACCGCGCTCGAGCAGGGCCGCCTCGAGTCCGCGTTCGGCGCGATCCTGTCCGGCTCCGGGCCCAGCTGCCTGTTCCTGTGCGAGAGCCGCTCGCACGCCACGGCGGTCGCCGGCCGGCCTCGGCGCGCAGGGCCTCGGGCCGGTGTCGTTCGCCCCCGGCCCGGTGCACGGCGCCCGCGTCGTGGCCCGCTCCAACGACGAGGCGGGCTGAGGTGGCCGGTCGTCCCCAACCTGGTCAACCTGGAGCGGGTCTGCAAGGCGTACGGCGTCCGCCCGCTGCTGGCCGAGGTCAGCCTCGGCGTCGGCGCCGGGGAGCGGATCGGCGTCGTCGGCCGCAACGGCGACGGCAAGACCACGCTGCTGCGGGTGGTCGCCGGCCTCGAGCCGCCCGACGACGGCCGGGTCTCCCGCAACCGCGGGCTGCAGCTGGGCTACCTCACCCAGGGCGACGACCTCGACCCGGCGGCCACGGTGCGCGCGGCGGTGCTGCAGGGCCGCGCCGACCACGAGTGGGCCGCCGACCCCGGGACCCGCGAGGTCGTCGAGGTGCTGCTCGCCGGGGTCTCCCTCGACCGGATCGTCGACGGGCTGTCCGGCGGCGAGCGGCGGCGGTGCTCGCTGGCCCGGCTGCTGCTCGGCGACCACGACCTGGTGGTCCTCGACGAGCCGACCAACCACCTCGACGTCGAGGCCGTCGCCTGGCTGGCCCGGCACCTGCCGCGCCGTACGTCCGCGCTGGTGGTGGTCACCCACGACCGCTGGTTCCTCGACGCGGTGTGCGCGGCGACGTGGGAGGTGCACGACGGCGTCGTCGACGTGTACGACGGCGGCTACGCGGCGTTCGTGCTGGCCAAGGCCGAGCGGCAGCGGCAGGCGGCCGCGACCGAGACCCGGCGGCAGAACCTGGTGCGCAAGGAGCTGGCCTGGCTGCGGCGCGGCGCCGCCGGCGCGGACCTCGAAGCCGAAGTTCCGCATCGACGCCGCGAACACGCTGATCGAGGACGAGCCGCCGCCGCGCGACCGGCTCGAGCTGCAGCGGTTCGCGACGCAGCGGCTCGGCAAGGACGTCGTCGACGTCGAGGACGTCGACCTGGTCCGCGGCGAGCGGACGCTGCTGTCGCGCGCCACCTGGCGGCTGGGCCCGGGTGACCGGGTCGGGCTGGTCGGCGTCAACGGCGCCGGCAAGACCTCGGTGCTGCGGCTGGTCGCCGGCGAGCTGAGCCCCGACGCCGGCCGGGTCCGGCGCGGCCGCACGGTCGCGCTCGAGCACCTCACCCAGGGCCTCGACCACCTCGACCCCGAGGAGCGGGTGCTGGACTCGGTCGAGAGCCTCGCGCCGGGTCACCACGACCGCGACCGGCGAGATCACCGCGACGCTCGATGCTGGAGCGGTTCGGCTTCACCGGCGACCGGCTCACCGCGCGGATCGGCGACCTGTCCGGCGGCGAGCGGCGGCGGCTCCAGCTGCTGCGGCTGCTGCTCTCCGAGCCCAACGTGCTGCTGCTCGACGAGCCCACCAACGACCTCGACATCGAGACGCTCAACGTGCTCGAGGACTTCCTCGACGGCTGGCCCGGGACGCTGGTGGTGGTCTCCCACGACCGCTACTTCCTCGAGCGGGTCACCGACTCCACCTGGGCGCTGCTCGGCGACGGCCAGGTGTCGATGCTGCCGCGCGGGGTGGAGGAGTACCTCGAGCGCCGCGCGCAGGCCTCGCTCGCTGCCGCCACCGCCGAGGCGCGTGGTTCTGACTCCGCTGGCGCGGTCCAGGCGCGTGGTTCTGACGGTCCTCGCCGGCGCAGCAGCGCGAGGCCCGCAAGACCGTGGCCCGGGTCGAGCGGCAGCTCGCCCGGCTCGCCGAGCGCGAGTCGGCGCTGCACGCCGAGATGGTCGAGCACGCCGCCGACTACGAGCGGCTGGCCGCGGTCGACGTACGGCTGCGGGAGGTGGCCGGCGCAGAAGGCCGTCCTCGAGGAGGAGTGGCTCGACCGCCGCCGACCTCCTCGACTGACCCGCCCAGCCAGTCCGCCGACCCGTCACCTACTCGGCCCTTGACCGGCGTGTCGCCCAGTCCGTGACGGGTCGCCGGCCCGCGGCGTACGACGTCCGCCGACCGGAACGCGACCGACCCGTCACCTGCTCTGCGACACGCCGGTGAGGCGGCCGAGTAGGTGACGGGTCGGCGAAGGGGTCAGCTCAGGTTGTTGTCGTCCAGGAACTCCTTGGCGACGGTGTCGTAGGACTTCTTGTCGACGGCCACCTCGGCGAGGTACTTCGTGAGGTCCTCGGTGGTCAGCGCGGCGGACACCGCGTCGACCGTCGACGTCCACGTCACCCTTGACCTTGGACTTCTCGATCACCGGCGTGACGTTCTGCGCCAGGAACAGGTTCTTCGGGTCGTCGAGCACCACGAGGTTGTCGGTCTCGATGGTCGAGTCGGTGGAGAAGATGTTCGCGACCTGGATCTGGTCCTTCTTCAGCGCCGCCTTGGTGAGCGGGCCGCCGGGGTCGAGCGACTTGAAGGACTTGAACTTCAGGCCGTACTCCTTCTCCAGGCCGACGAGGCCCTGGTGCGCGGGTCTTGAACTCCGGCCCGGCGCCGAGCACCAGCTTGCTGGCGACCGGCTTGAGGTCGGCGATGCGTCTTCAGGTTGTACTTCTTCGCGGTCGCCGCGGTGACGGTCAGGGTGTCCTTGTCCTCGGCCGGCGACGACTTGAGGATCTGCAGGCCGCTGGGCAGCACCTTCTTCAGCGCGGAGTTCACCTGGTCGGTGGTGGTGACGCCCGCCGGGGGAGTGCCGCCCTTGGACAGCGCCGCGAGGAACGCGCCGTTGTACTCCGGGATCATGCTGATCGACCCCTCCTTGAGCGCCTTGAGGTAGAGCTCACGGGCCCCGATGTTGAACTTCCGCGTCACCTTGACGTCCTTGCCCTCGAGCGCCTGGGCGTACATCTCGGCGAGCAGCTGGTTCTCGGGGAAGTTCGCCGACCCGATCACGATGGCCGGGGACGAGGAGTCGCCCGTGCCGCCGCCGCTGGTCGGGTCGCCGCCGCACGCGCTCAGCGGCAGGAGCATCGCCACCGCAGCGGCTGCGGCCGCGAGCTTGGTCTTGCTGCGCATCTCTGGGCATGGGTGGAACCTTTCGTGTGGCCGTCAGCTGGGTGCTGGCGGCGGTTTCTGTTGGACGAGGACTGGGTGCGGGAGCGTCGGGTACGCCGGCCGCGGCGCTCGCGGACGCCGGGCGAGACGACTGCTCGCTCGACGGCGGCGCTGAGGTAGTCGAGCGCGATCGGCCAGCGCCGCCACGAGCGACGGCGCCGGCCATGATCTGCGGGTAGTCGTTGCGGTTCAGGCCGTCGATGAGCAGCCGGCCGAGCCCGCCGAAGCTGGCGTACGCCGCGATGGTGGCCGTCGCGGTCACCTGCAGCACCGCGCTGCGCAGCCCGCCGATGATCAGCGGCAGCGCCATCGGCAGCTCGGCGCGGAACAGCACCTGCCGCGGCCGCATCCCCATCCCGACCGCGGCGTCGACGGCGGAGCGGTCGACGGACCGGATGCCGGCGTACGTCTGCGCCAGGATCGGCGGGATCGCGAGCACGACCAGGCCCAGGACGACCGGCCACTGGTAGACGCCGAACGTGACGACCAGCAGCAGCACCAGGCCGAAGGTCGGCAGCGAGCGGCCGAGGTTGCCCAGCGCGATCGCGAAGAACGCGCCGCGGTTGGTGTGGCCGATCAACAGCCCGACCGGCAGCGCGATGGCGGCGCCGATGACCAGCGTGACCACGACGTAGGCGACGTGCTGCCCGATGCGCTCGGGGATCGACGAGTCGCCGGTCGAGGTGCCAGTTGGCGCCGTCGAAGAGGTAGCTGAAGTAGTTGACCAGCGGGGCGGGGGCGACCAGGTTCATGCCCGACCACCCGCCCGGGCCCACGGCGTCAGCGCCCGCTGCAGCACGACCAGGCCGGTGTCGCGCGAGGGCGGCCAGCAGCATCGAGAGCACGATGCCGATGATGATCGGCTCGGTGAACCCGAGCTGGAAGCCGCTGGTGAACAGGTTGCCCAGCCCGCCGGCGCCGACCAGCGCGCCGACGCTGACCAGGCTGATGTTCGCGACCGTCGCCACCCGCAGCCCGGCGAACAGCACCGGGACGGCCATCGGCAGCTCGACGCCGAGCAGCTGCCGCAGCGGCCGGTAGCCCATCGCGTGGGCCGCCATCGTGGTCTGCCCCTGCACCGAGATCAGCCCGTCCGCGACGGTGCGGGTCGAGCAGCGCGAGCGTGTAGAGGGTGAGCCCGACCACGCACGTTGACCGGCGACAGGATCCCGGTGGCGAGGATCGCGGGGATCACCGCGAACAGCGCCAGCGACGGGATCGAGTAGACGACGCCGCCGACGTTGATGATCGGCTGGTACAGCCGCCGCCAGCGGACCGCGAGGTAGCCGAGCGGCAGCGCCAGCAGCGCACCCAGCACGATCGGGATGAACGCCAGCCAGAGGTGCTGGAGCAGGTCGGCGACGATGTCGGCGTGGTTGTTGCGGATGTAGGTGATCACCGGGCGCTCACCGCTGGTCCTCGTGCCGCAGCGACGTGAGATGGCGGGCGATCGCCTCGTGGGCGACGACGCCGTCGGCCACGCCGTCCTTGTCCACGCGTACGGCGGCGCCCGCCGGCGACGTGATGGCGAGGTCGGTGACGAGCCGCAGCGTGTCCTCGGTGGTGAACGAGGCGGGCAGCGGGCGCAGGCCGTCGTGGCCGTCGACCGACCAGCCCTTCGGCCGGCCGTCGTCGTCGAGCACCAGCTGCCCGTCGGCCGCCGAGCGGTCGACGTACGCCGAGACGGGCTCGACCTCGAGCTTGTCGGCGGTGACGAACGAGAGCCCGCGGAAGCCGCGGTCGCGGCCCACGAAGTCCGCGACGAAGTCGTCGGCCGGCTCGTCGAGCAGGTCCTGCGGCGACCCGACCTGCGCGAGGTGCCCGCCGACGCGGAAGATCGCCACCTTGTCGCCGAGCTTGATGGCCTCGTCGATGTCGTGGGTGACGAACGCGATGGTCTTGCCGAGCTCGGCCTGCAGCCGCAGGAACTCCTTCTGCAGCCCGTCGCGCACGATCGGGTCGACGGCGCTGAACGGCTCGTCCATCAGCATCACCGGCGGGTCGGCCGCGAGCGCGCGGGCGACGCCGACGCGCTGCTGCTGGCCGCCGGAGAGCTGGTTGGGGTAGCGGGTGGCCATCGACTCGTCGAGCCCGACGCGGGTGAGCAGCTCGGCGGCCTGCTCGCGGGCCTGCTTCTTGTTCACGCCGTTGAGCAGCGGCACCGTCGCGATGTTGTCGACGATCGTGCGGTGCGGGAAGAGCCCGGCGTTCTGGATGACGTAGCCGATCTTGCGGCGCAGCAGCGCGGCGTCCTGCTGGGAGACGTCCTCGCCGTCGATCGAGATGGTCCCCGACGTCGGCTCGATGGTGCGGTTGATCATCCGCAGGCTGGTGGTCTTGCCGCAGCCGGACGGACCCACGAAGACTGTGATCTGGCCGGTCGGCAGCTCCAGCGAGAGGTCGTCCACGGCGACGTTGCCGCCGGGGAAAGCCTTGGTCACTGCGTCGAACGTGATCATCGAGCTCTCCGAACCTTTCGGGGGCCTGTGGGAGGTCGGGCGTCCCAGGAACCCCAAAAGGTAGTCGACCAGTCGTGATTCAGGCCGGCAGGGGCGGGGGTTGAGACGATGCGTCACGGATGGAGTCGAGTGCGTCGTGTGCCCAACCTACGCCGAGGACATGCGCGATCGCAGCCACCTCGCGCCCGAGAATCCGGTCCCGTGTCGTCGTACCGCAGGTGCTCAGAAGCCTTGTGCAACACCATCTGCAGCCGTTCGGTGCCCCGCGGCGCGGTGTCGTCGAGCAGCGTCGCCTGGTGCACGGCGAGCAGCTCGCGACGCGGTCACGTCGCGGAGCACGTCGACCGCGTCGGCGGCCGCGCGGGCCGCCTCGAGCCCGAAGCTCTGCACGTCCTCCTGGCCCTGCGAGGTCTCCACGGCGCCGAGCGACGCGGGCGCGGAGCCGCGCCGCGCCTCGTGCAGCAGGCCGACGGCACGCTTGTGCACCGCCACCAGACCGGTCTGCCGCCCGGGCTCCGGCGACAGCTGCGGCGGCAGCCCCGTGACCCGCGGGTCGAGCATCCGGTGCAGCCGCGCCGCCCCCGTCTCGGCGGCGTGCAGCAGCGCGAGGCGTACGGCGTCCAGCGACGCCGCGAGGTCGAAGCCGTCGAAGCCGGCCGTGCCGAGGAAGCGTCCCGTCGACCAGCGCCGGCGACGTGCGTCACCCCCGTCAGCGCGCGCTCCACGGCCTCGTCGAGCCGGCTCGACCGCCCGCAGCAGGTGCGCGAGCGCGGGTCCGACCACCCGGAACGACACCGGCGCCTGCAGCATCCGCGGGTCCGGCTCGTCGCCGGCGAGCGACCGCAGCCCGGCCAGCACGGTGCCGAGCTCGGCGTCGCCACGGGCCAGCGCCGGGTGGTAGGGGTCGCGTGGTGCGCGGGTCAGCGCCACCTCGGCGGCGGTCGACCGCGACCTGCTGCGCGACGAGCAGCCGCACGTCGGCGGCGACCAGCACCGCCAAAGCGGTGGCGACGGGGACGCCCTGCAGGAACGCGACGCCCTCCTTCGCCGCGAACGTGTACGCCGTGCCCGCGACCGAGTCGCCGGTCGGGCCGGTGTCCTGCCCGGTGAGGAACGCCCCGAGGTGCGCCAGCGGGATGATCTCGCCGGCCGCGCCGTTGCCGGTCGCGGGGATCGCCGGGTGGAGCCCGGTGTCGAGCAGCGCGGCGAGCGCGGCGACCAGCTCCGGGGAGACGCCGGCCTCGGGGGCGAGCAGCGTGCGCAGCCGCACCGCCAGCACGGCGCGGACCGTGCGGTGGTCGAGCCACGGCGCGGAGCCGACCGAGCGGGCGAGCATCAGGTCGCCCTGGAACCCGGGCTGGTCCGCGGTGCCGACGGCGAGCGTCGCCTGGCTGCCCATGCCGGTGCTGACGCCGTACACCCGGGCGCCGGAGGCGAGGGCGGTGAGCGTCTCCGCCCGCGAGCGCGCGACCGCCTCGAGCAGCGCCGGCTCGAGGACCAGCGGGTCGCCGTCGGCGACGCGGAGCACCGCGGCGGCGTCGAGGTCCTCGGGGTGGGCGACGTGCAGCGGCCGGCTCACCGGTACCTCAGCATGGTGCCGACCTCGGCCGCCTCCGCCCGCTGCAGGATGAGGTGCGCGACGGCGACGTCGAGGATCGACAGGCCGCGGTGCCACAGCAGGATCCGCTCGTCGTCGTGCTCGCGACCCGGCTTCTGGCCCGCCACGACCTGGCCGAGCTCGGCGTACAGCGTCTCGGGACTGAGCCGACCGCTGTCCACGTGCGGGCGGAGCGCCCCGAACCGGCCCGACTGCGCCTCGCGCCAGTCGTCGACGACGACCTTGTCCATCACGTCGAGCAGGTCGAGCTCGACGGCGCTGACCGTGCCGTAGGGCACCACGAACGCGCCCGGCTTCACCACTCCGGTGCGCAGCAGCGGCGCGGGCTCGGTGAGCCGGGTCGCCTCGACGAGGATGTCGGCGCCGTCGAAGGCCGCCTCGACGCTGTCGACGACCACGACCTTCGTGGAGAGCTCGGCCCGCAGCTCCTCCCCGAACGCCTCGCGGGACTCCTCGCGACGGCTGGTCACCCGGATCTCGTCGAGGTCGAACAGCTCGTCGAGCATGGTGACGTTGGAGAACGCCGTGCCCCGGGCGCCGGCGTGCCCGAGCACCTTCGTGTCGCGGCGGGCGAGGTGGCGCGCGCCGACGGCGGTCATCGCGCCGGTGCGGGCCTCGGTGACCAGCGTCGCGTCCATGATCGAGAGCGGTACGCCGGTGTGCGGGTCGTAGAGCGTGGCCAGGCCGAGCTCGCTGGGCAGCCCGTGCTGGTAGTTCGGCACGAAGTCGCCGACCACCTTGATGCCGCTGACGCCGTGCTCGCCGAGGGTCGAGACGTGGCCGCGCAGCACGTTGAAGTGGCCGACCCCGCCGTTGTCGGGGACCAGGTGGACGCGGGGCTCGAAGACGGTCTCGCCGCGGCCGTGCGCGGCGACGACGGACTCCACCGCGTCGACGATCTCGGTGCGGGTGAGGCCGAGCGAGTCGATGTCCGGGCCGGACAGGAACCGCAGCCAGATCTCCCTCACCGCTTGTTCACCGGGCCTCGCCCTCGAACGGCACGACGAGGGTGCGCAGCAGGCCGGCCAGCTGGCGCTGGTCGTCCGCGTCGAGCCCGGCCAGCAGCGAGCGCTCCCGGGCCAGCAGTCCCTCGAGGGCGCCGTCGACCGCGCTGCGGCCGGCCGGGGTCAGCCGCACCAGCACCCCGCGCCGGTCGCGGGGGTCGGGCAGCCGCCCCACCAGGCCGCGGGCGGCGAGCCGGTCGACCCGGTTGGTCATCGTGCCGCTGGTCACCAGCGTCTCCTTCAGCAGTCGGCCCGGCGAGAGCTCGTACGGCGTCCCCGCGCGCCGCAGCGCGGCCAGCACGTCGAACTCCCAGGACTCGAGGCGGTGCTCGGCGAACGCCTGTCGCCGGGCGCGGTCGAGGTGGTGGCCGAGCCGGGTCACCCGGCTGAGCACCTCCATCGGTCGCAGGTCGAGGTCGTCGCGCTCGTGCTGCCAGGCCTCGACGAGCCGGTCCACCTCGTCGCGCATGACGGGGAGCCTACCGGTCGAGAATCTTGACATCGAGAGATCGCGCCGGGGAGGATTTGTCTTGACGTCAAGATAAATCGCAGGGAGACGCGCATGAGCCACCACTGGGACCCCGACCGCTACCTCGTCTACGCCGACGAGCGCGCCCGGCCGTTCGTCGACCTGCTCGCCCGCGTCGACGCGACGGCGCCGGCGACCGTGGTGGACCTGGGCTGCGGCCCGGGCACGCTGACCGCGCTGCTGGCCCGCCGGTGGCCCGGTGCCGACGTGCTCGGCGTCGACTCCTCGCCGGAGATGGTGGAGCGGGCGCAGGGCGTCGACGGGATCCGAGTCGAGGCCGGCGACGTGCGCAGCTGGCGGCCCGCGGAGCCGGTCGACGTGCTCGTGGCGAACGCGACCTACCAGTGGGTGCCCGGCCACCTCGAGCTGCTGCCGGCGCTGGTCGAGCACGTCGCGGACGGTGGCTGGTTCGCGTTCCAGGTGCCCGGCAACCACGCCGAGCCCAGCCACGTGCTGCTCCACGAGCTCGCGGCCGACCCGCGGTTCGCGCCGTGCACCGAGGGCGTGGCGCGGCCGCTGGCCCACGACCCCGAGGTGTACGCCGGCGTGCTGCGCAACCTGGGCCTGGCCGTGGACGCCTGGGAGACGACGTACCTGCACCTGCTGACCGGCGAGGACCCGGTGTTCACCTGGATCAGCGGCACCGGCGCCCGCCCGACGCTGCAGGCGCTGCCCGACGACCTGCGGGCGACGTTCGTCGCGGAGTACCAGGCGCTGCTGCGCGAGGCCTACCCGCCGGGGCCGCACGGCACGACGCTGCCGTTCCGCCGGGTGTTCGTGGTGGCCCACCGATGAGGCTGCACCACGTCCAGGTGTCGTGCCCGCCCGGCGGCGAGGACGCGGCGCGCCGGTTCTACGGCGCGGGGCTCGGCCTCCCCGAGGTCGCCAAGCCGCCGGAGCTCGCGGGCCGCGGCGGGTGCTGGTTCCGCGACGAAGCGGTCGAGGTGCACGTCGGCGTCGAGCCGGGCTTCTCGCCGGCCCGCAAGGCCCACCCGGCGTTCCTGGTCGAGGACCTGGACGCGACCGTCGCGCGGCTCGCGGAGCGGGGCTTCCCGGTCGACAGGTCCGAGGAGCACACGTTCCCCGGGCACCGGCGGGTTCACACCGCCGACGGCAGTGGCAACCGGGTCGAGCTGCTCGCCGTTCACCCGTAGCACCCTACGGATCCGTAGGTTACCGTCGCAGGGTGAGCACTCCGCTGAGCCAGACCCAGATGCTGCAGGAGCTCGAGCCGGTCGTGGAGGAGAACCTCAACCGCCACCTCTCGATGGCCAAGGAGTGGTTCCCCCACGAGTACGTCCCGTGGAGCGAGGGCCGGACGTACGACGGCCCGCTCGGCGGCGAGCCCTGGAAGGTCGACGACTCGGCGATGACCGACGTGGCGCGGTCGGCGCTGATCGTCAACCTGCTGACCGAGGACAACCTCCCCAGCTACCACCACGAGATCGCGACGCTGTTCGGGCGCGACGCCGCGTGGGGCGACTGGGTGCACCGCTGGACCGCCGAGGAGGGTCGGCACGGCATCGCGATCCGCGACTACCTGCTCGTCACCCGGTCCGTCGACCCGACCCAGCTGGAGCAGCTGCGGATGCAGCACATGTCGACCGGCTACTCCAACGGCCACCCCGACGACATGCTCGCCTCGCTGGCCTACGTGTCGTTCCAGGAGCTCGCGACCCGGGTCTCGCACCGCAACACCGGCCGGGTGACCGACGACCCGGTGGCCGACCAGCTGCTCGCCCGCGTCGCCGCCGACGAGAACCTCCACATGGTCTTCTACCGCAACCTGCTCGGCGCGGCGCTCGAGATCGCGCCGGACCAGACGATGCGCGCGATCACCGACGTGGTGACGACGTTCCAGATGCCCGGCGCCGACATCGCCGGCTTCCAGCGCAAGGCCGTCGAGATGGCGATCGCCGGGGTCTACGACATCCGCCAGCACAAGGACGACGTGGTCGCCCCGGTGCTGCGGTACTGGAAGGTCTTCGAGCTCGAGGGGCTCGGTCCCGAGGGTGAGCAGGCCCGCACCGAGCTGGCCGACTTCCTGGAGGAGCTGGAGAAGCAGGCGCTCCGGTTCGAGGAGAAGCGCGACAAGCTGCAGGCGCGAATGGCGGCGCGCTCCGGTCGCTGAGCCTGGGACGATCGGCCCCATGCACTTCGTGATGCTGTTCGGGCCGCCCGCGGTCGGCAAGATGACGGTCGGCCGTGAGCTGAGCCGGCTGACCGGCTACCGGCTGCTGCACAACCACATGACCGTCGAGCCGGTGCTGGACATCTTTCCGTTCGGCTCGCCGCCGTTCACCCGGCTGGTCAGCGAGTTCCGCCGCCGGATCCTCGAGGAGGCGATCGCCGCCGAGCTGCCCGGGCTGGTGTTCACGATGGTGTGGGGCCTCGAGCTCGCCGACGACCGGGCCCTCGTCACGTCGTACGTCGACCTGGTGGAGGCCGCGGGCGGCCGGGTGTCGTTCGTGGAGCTGTACGCCTCGCTGGAGGAGCGGCTGGCCCGCAACCGCACCGAGCTCCGGCTCTCGGAGAAGCGGTCGAAGCGCGACCTGGAGTTCTCCGACGCCAACGTGCTCGACCTCGAGGACAACTACGTCATGAACACCGGCGACGGGTCCACGCTCGCCGAGCCGATGTTCGCCGGCCGCGACTACGTCCGGATCGACAACACCGATCTGCCGCCCGAGGGCGCCGCCGCCGTCACCGCCTCCGCCCTCGGCCTGACCGCCTGACCCCCCATGTGTTGACCCGGGCCTCGCGACGGGTCGACCCGGGCCCTGCGGCGGGTTGACCCGGGCCTCGTGTCGCTACCCCGGCACGAGGCCCGGCTCGACCCCGCACGAGGCCCGGCTCGACCCCGCACGAGGCCCGGGTCAACACGTCAGGCGGTGGGGGGCGGGGAGGTGCGCAGCGTGGGGTGCCGCTCGAGGCCGGCGAGGCCGTGCCAGGCGAGGTTCACCAGGTGGGCGGCCACCTCCTCCTTCGACGGCTGGCGGGTGTCGAGCCACCACTGGCCGGTGGTGCCGACCATGCCGACGAGCATCTGGGCGTACATCGGCGCCGCGTGGGCGTCGTACCCGCGCGAGCTGAGCTCGGCGACCAGGATGTGCTCGACCCGCGACGCGACGTCGCCGATGATCGAGACGAAGGAGCCCGTGGACGAGCCGATCGGGCTGTCGCGCACCAGGATCCGGAAGCCGTCCGAGGACTGCTCGACGTAGTCGAGCAGCGCGAACGCCGCCTGCTCGAGCAGCACCCGGGGGTGCCCGGCGGTCAGCGCGTCCTGCATCATGCCGAGCAGCCGGCGCACCTCGCGGTCGACCACGACGGCGTACAGCCCCTCCTTGCCGCCGAAGTGCTCGTAGACGACCGGCTTGGACACCTCGGCGCGGGCGGCGACCTCCTCGACGGAGGTGCCGTCGAAGCCGCGCTCGGCGAAGAGCCCGCGCGCGGTGGCGATCAGCTGCTCGCGACGCTCGGCCGCCGTCATCCGGCGGCGGGGCCGGGAGTCCGACCGGGTCACCGGCCGGCCGTCGACGACGCCGTCGCTCCCGGCTGCGGTGCTGCTGAGGTCCCCGGTCACGGGGTCATGGTGTCAGGCGGCGGCGGGCTGGTCGTCCGGGCGCGCCACGAGCTTGGCCACCACCCGCTCGCGGACCGGCCAGCGGACGTCGTGGACCCAGCCGAGCTTCTGCAGCGCCCAGATCACCCGGGCCGAGGTGTCGACCTGGCCCTTCAGGACGCCGTGCCGCGCGCAGGTCGGGTCGGCGTGGTGCAGGTTGTGCCACGACTCGCCCATCGACGGGATCGCCAGCCACCAGACGTTGGCGGAGCGGTCCCGGGAGACGAACGGCCGCTCGCCGAGCGTGTGGCAGATCGAGTTGATCGACCAGGTGACGTGGTGCAGCAGCGACGACCCGGACCAGCGCGCCCCAGAAGAAGCCGGTGACGGCGCCCTGCCAGGACCAGGTCAGCAGCCCGCCGGCGACGGCCGGCGCCGCCATCGACACGGCGACCCAGAGCGGGAACTGCCGCGAGATGCGGACGATGTCGCGGTCCTTCATCAGGTCCGGGGCGTACTTGCGCTGCGGGGTCTGCTCCGGGCTGAACAGCCACATCAGGTGGGCGTAGAGGAAGCCCTTGGTCAGCGCGGCGACGCCGGTGCCGTAGCGCCACGGCGAGTGCGGGTCGCCGTCGCGGTCGGAGAACTTGTGGTGCTTGCGGTGGTCGGCGACCCAGCGCACGACCGGGCCCTGCACCGCCATCGACCCGGCGATCGCCAGCGCGACCTTGACGCCGCGGTTCGGCTTGAAGGACTTGTGGGTGAACAGCCGGTGGAAGCCGACGGTGACGCCGTGACCGGTCAGCCAGTACATGACGGCCATCACCAGCACGTCGCTCCAGCCGAGCCAGCCGCCCCAGGCCACCGGGACGGCGACCGCGACGGCGAGGAACGGCACGGCGATGAAGATGCCGAGCATGACCTGCTCGCGGAGCGACTGCGTGTCACCGCCGAGGGTGGCCCGCTCCGGGACCTGGTCCTGGGGCTCGGGGGTCAGCAGGGTGTCGGAGGCCGGGGACCCGGTCGGGTCGGCGGTCTGGGTCATGCAGTGTCCTCACGTCGGGGGCCGTGCTCTCCGACGGTAACCTACGGAACCGTAGGTTTCCACCTGAACGCCGCGACGGAGGGGGCTGACTAGGCTGTCCCGCGCGAGAACCCGACCCGATCCCCGGTTGGTCTGTCGGCAGGGCCCGCCGCACTTTGAATGCGGACAAAGCGACGTAGGTTCGACTCCTACCCGGGGAGCAACGGCCCAGACCGTCCAGTCCCGAGGAGACCCCTGTGAGCGAGCCGGCCCCGACCCGTCCGACCGCCGTGGTGGTGCTCGCCGCCGGCAGCGGCACCCGGATGCGGTCCAAGCTGATGAAGGTGCTGCACCCGGTCTGCGGCCGCAGCATGATCGGCCACGTGCTGACGGCGGCGCTCGCACGTCGAGCCGGCACACCTGGTCGCCGTGGTGGGCAGCGGCCGCGAGCAGGTCGGCCCGCACATCCTCGACCAGGTGCCCAGCGCGCTGCTGGCCGTGCAGGAGACGCAGGAGGGCACCGGGCACGCCGTGCGCGTCGGGCTGGACGCGCTCCGCGCCGCCACCGGTACGACGGACGGGGTGGTCGTGGTGATGTCCGGCGACACCCCGCTGATGCAGGGGGAGACCCTGTCGGACCTGGTGGCCGAGCACGCCGGCGCCGCGGGGCGGGCGATCACCGTGCTGACCGCGGAGGTGGCCGACCCGTTCGGCTACGGCCGGGTGCTGCGCGACCCCGACGGCGGCGTCACCGGCGTCGTCGAGGAGAAGGACGCCACCCCGGACCAGGCGGCGGTGCGCGAGATCAACAGCGGCATCTACGCCTTCGACGGCGCGTTCCTGGCCGACGCCCTGGGCCGGATCGGCAACGACAACGCCAAGGGGGAGTACTACCTCACCGACGTCGTCGCGATCGCCCACCAGGACGGCCGCGGCGTCGGCGCGCACCGGATCGCCGACGTGATGCAGACCGAGGGCGCCAACGACCGGGCGCAGCTCGCCGGGCTGGCCGCCGAGCTCAACCGGCGCATCCTCGACGGCTGGATGCGCGACGGCGTCACGATCATCGACCCCACCAGCACCTGGATCGACGCCGACGTGGTGCTCGAGCCCGACGTCACGCTGCTCCCCGGCGTGCAGCTGCTCGGCGCGACGGTGGTCGCCGAGGACGCGGTGGTCGGCCCCGACTGCACGCTCAAGGACGTCGAGGTCGGCGCCGGGGCCACGGTCGTGCGGACCCACGGCGAGCTGGCCGTGGTCGGCGCGGGCGCGCAGCGTCGGCCCGTTCTCCTACCTGCGTCCGGGCACCGAGCTCGGGGTCGGCGGCAAGATCGGCGGCTTCGTGGAGACCAAGAACGCCCGGATCGGCGACGGCGCGAAGGTGCCGCACCTGTCCTACGTCGGCGACGCCGAGATCGGCGAGGGCACCAACATCGGCGCCGGCACGATCTTCGCCAACTACGACGGCGTCGCCAAGCACCGCACCCGGATCGGCCGCCACGCCCGCACCGCCTCGAACAACACCTTCGTGGCCCCGGTCGAGATCGGCGACGGCGCCGCGACCGGCGCCGGGACCGTCGTACGCCGTGACGTGCCGCCGGGCGCGCTGGCGGTCTCGAGCGGCCCGCAGCGCGAGATCGAGGGCTGGACGCTGCGCAAGCGGGCCGGCACCCCGATGGCGGAGGCGGCCGAGCAGGCCCTGTCCGACGGGGCCGCGGACGGGGCCGCGGACGGGGTTGCGGACGGGGGAGAGCGTGCGACGTCTCACACGGAGGGCTCCGGGTTCGCGGACGGCGGCCCGGCTGAGTCACACTCGGAGTAGCGCGCCCCCACGCACCTCGACCGGGAGAACCACCTCGTGAGCGGACTGAAGCGGACCACCGAGAAGAACCTGATGGTCTTCACCGGACGAGCGCACCCCGAGCTCGCCGAGGAGGTCGCCGAGCTGCTCGGGACCGGGCTGGTGCCGACCTCGGCGTACGAGTTCGCCAACAGCGAGATCTACGTCCGCTTCGAGGAGTCCGTGCGCGGCTCCGACGCCTTCGTGATCCAGAGCCACACGGCGCCGGTGAACGAGTGGATCATGGAGCACCTGATCATGGTCGACGCGCTGAAGCGGGCCTCGGCCAAGCGGATCACCGTGGTGATGCCGTTCTACGGCTACGCCCGGCAGGACAAGAAGCACCGTGGCCGCGAGCCGATCTCGGCGCGGCTGATGGCCGACCTGTTCAAGACCGCCGGGGCCGACCGGCTGATCGCGGTCGACCTGCACACCGCGCAGATCCAGGGCTTCTTCGACGGTCCGGTCGACCACCTGATGGCGCTGCCGATCCTCTCGACGTACGTCCGGGAGAAGTACGGCCACGAGCAGCTCGCGATCGTCTCGCCCGACGCCGGCCGGATCAAGGTCGCCGAGCAGTGGTCCAACCGGCTCGGCGGCGCGCCGCTGGCGTTCATCCACAAGACCCGCGACATCGAGCGGCCCAACGAGTCGGTCGCGAACCGCGTGGTCGGCGACGTGACCGGCCGGATCTGCGTGCTGGTCGACGACATGATCGACACCGGCGGCACGATCGTGAAGGCCACCGAGGCGCTGATGAACGACGGCGCCGCGGGCGTGGTGATCGCGGCCACCCACGCGATCCTCTCCGACCCGGCCGTCGACCGGCTGAAGAACTGCTCGGCCACCGAGATCGTGGTGACGAACACGCTGCCGATCCCGCCCGACCGGCGAGTTCGACAAGCTCACGGTGCTCTCCATCGCGCCGCTGATCAGCCGCGCGATCCGCGAGGTCTTCGAGGACGGCTCGGTCACCAGCCTGTTCGACGGCCACGCCCAGTAACCAGTAGCCGGTAGCCAGCAGCCAGGCGCCGATTCGCCCTCGTCGAGGGCCGCGGCTAGACTCGGGCAGTTGCCTCGGCGAGGGAGAGCTGCCAGCTCCGTGATCGACGCGGTGGCGCCGCCGGTCCCCGGACCGCCTGCCGGTGCCCGTGTCTGCGGCGCCGTCTCCCTCTCCGTCAGCAGCCACCGACGTGCAGCCCCCGGGCTGACCAGCCAGCTGGACCCCAGAGGAGATCGAAGAGCAGTGTCCGACGACAGCCACATCCAGGCAGAGCCCCGCACCGAGTTCGGCAAGGGCGCCGCCCGCCGCATCCGCCGCGCCGACAAGGTGCCGGCGGTCCTCTACGGCCACGGCGCCGAGCCCGTCCACATCACGCCTGCCCGGGCCACGACACCATGCTGGCGCTCAAGCACGGCGGCGTGAACGCGCTGCTGACCATCACGGTCGACGGCAAGGAGCAGCTCGCGCTGCCCAAGCAGATCCAGCGCGACCCGATCAAGGGCTTCCTCGAGCACCTCGACCTGATCGTCGTCCGCAAGGGCGAGAAGGTCACCGTCGACATCCCCGTGCACCTGTACGGCGAGCCCGACCCGGACGCCCTGATCGTCACCGAGACCAGCACGATCTCGGTCGAGGCCGAGGCCACCCACATCCCGGAGTACGTCGAGGTCTCCATCGAGGGCCTGACCGTCGGCGACACCGATCACTCGCCAAGGACCTCCAGGTGCCCGGCCGGCTCGACGGTGCTGCTCGACGACGACGCGCTGATCGTCAACGTCACCCACGCCCCGACCGCCGAGGAGGTCGAGTCCGAGCTGGCCGAGGCCGAGGCCGAGGTCGGCATCGAGCGCGACGAGTCCGAGGACGAGGTCGCCGAGGGCGCCGCCGACGAGGCCGAGGGCGAGTCCGCCGCGGGCGACGAGGAGAAGTCCGAGGAGGAGTGAGCGACTCCGCCGTCTGGCTGGTCGTCGGGCTGGGCAACCCCGGCCCGACGTACGCCGGCACCCGCCACAACGTGGGCTACCTCGTCACCGACGAGCTGGCCACCCGGATGGGCGGCGGCGTTCCGCGCGCACAAGTCCGGCCGCGCCGACGTCGTCGAGGGTCGCCTCGGCGGCGTCGGCCCCGGCTCCACGCGGGTCGTGCTGGCCCGGCCGCGCAGCTACATGAACGAGTCCGGCGGACCGGTCGCCGCGCTCACCGCCTTCTACAAGGTGGCCGCCGGAGCACGTGGTCGCGGTCCACGACGAGCTCGACCTGCCCTTCGACACCCTCCGGGTGAAGCTCGGTGGCGGCGACAACGGCCACAACGGGCTCCGCTCGATGCGCCAGTCGCTGGGCACCGGCGACTTCTACCGGGTCCGGGTCGGCATCGGCCGCCCGCCGGGCCGCCAGTCGCCGGCCGACTTCGTGCTCTCGACGTACGCCTCGGTCGAGCGCAAGGTGCTGCCCTTCCAGGTCGACCGCGCCGCCGACGCCGTCGAGTCGCTGCTGGCCGAGGGCCTCGACCGCACCCAGAGCCTCTTCAACAGCTGACGGCTCGGTAGCCTGACGCGGTGACCGACACCCCCCGCCCGCGCCCCGACCTGCCCGACGCCCCGGTGGCGACCCGCGACGACGACCACGCGTACGCCGCCTGGGCGGCCACCGTCGCCGGCGACCTGCTGACCGAGGTCCGCGGCCAGGGCCTCGAGGGGCGCGAGCTGAAGGACGCCGGCGACCTGGCGGCCCACGACCTGCTGATGGCGCTGTGCGCCGAGCACCGGCCCGGCGACGCCGTGATGTCGGAGGAGAGCAAGGCGAGCATCGCCGACCGCGACCGGCTCTCCGCCGACCGGGTCTGGATCATCGACCCGCTCGACGGCACCCGGGAGTTCTCCGAGCCGCCCCGCGACGACTGGGCGGTGCACGTCGCCTTGTGGCAGGCCGGTGAGCTGGTCGCCGGTGCGGTGGCGCAGCCCGGCCTCGGCACCACCTTCGAGACCGGCCACCCGCCGCTGGTGCCGCCGCGCACCTCCGAGCGGCCGCGGATCGTGGTCAGCCGGACCCGCGCGCCGGCGTTCGTGCAGGGGCTGGCCGAGGCGATCGGCGCGGACCTGGTGCCGATGGGGTCGGCCGGCGCCAAGGTGATCTCGGTGGTGCGTGACGTCAGCGACGCCTACGTGCACGCCGGCGGGATGTACGAGTGGGACTCCGCCGCCCCCGTCGCCGTCGCGCGGTCGGCCGGGCTGCACACCAGCCGCATCGACGGCTCGCCGCTGCTCTACAACCAGGAAGAGGTGTGGCTGCCGGACCTGCTGGTCTGCCGCCCGGAGCTCGCCGACGTGATCCTGGAGTACGTCGCGCGCGTCGGCGTCGAGTGAGCCCCGCCGCGGTGCTGTGGGACGCCGACGGCGTGCTGCAGCGGGTGACCACCGGCGCCGAGGAGTCGATGCGCCCGGCGCTCGAGGGCCGGGTCGACGACGTGGACGCCTGCCTCGCGCAGGCCGTCCTCGCGGAGCGGCCGGCGCTGGCCGGAGAGGTCCGCTGGCTCGACGTGCTGCCCGGCCTGCTCGCCGAGTGGGGGATCGCCGAGGCGTACGACGACGTGGTCAGCACCTGGCTGGGCATCGAGCCGGTCGACGCCGCGCGCGACCTGGTCCGCGAGGTCCGGGCCGGGGGAGTGGCGTGCCACCTGGCGAGCAACCAGGACGCGCACCGGGCGGCGTACATGCAGGAGCGGCTGGGCTACGCCGACCTCGTGGACGGAGCCTTCTACTCGTGTGCCCTGGGGGTGGCCAAGCCGGACCCGGCGTACTTCGCCGCGGTCCTGGACCTGCTGGCGCTCCCGCCCGAGCGGGTGCTGCTCGTCGACGACAACCCCGCGAACGTCGCCGCCGCCCGGTCGGTGGGGCTGGCGGCAGAGGCCTGGTCCTGCCGCGAGGACCCGGCGCTGCTGCGCGCCCACCTGGCCCGGCACGGGGTGCTGCCGTGAGCGGCCCGGTTCGCGCGGTGCTCTGGGACGCGGACCAGGTGCTGCAGGACAACGGCGACGGCTGGCGCGCGGAGTACGACGCGTTCGGCGGCGTCACCGACGCGTTCCTGGAGGACGTCTGGCGCGCCGAGCTGCCGCTGATGGTGGGCGGCGACTTCCCGGCCGCGCTCGGCGAGGTGGCGCGGCGGCACGGCGTCGACGCCCCGGTCGAGACGCTGCTGTCGCGGTGGCGCAGCATCGTGCCGCTCGACGGGTCGTGGCAGGTGGTCGACCGGCTCCGCGCTGCGGGGGTGCGCTGCTACCTGGCCACCAACCAGCAGGAGTACCGCCGCGCGCACATCGCCGCCACCCTCGGGTACGACGAGCGCGTCGACGGCGCCTACTACTCCTGCGACCTCGGCCTCGCGAAGCCCGACCCGGCGTTCTTCCGGGCGATCCTCGACGACCTCCGTTTCGGCGGCGACGAGGTGCTGTTCGTCGACGACCGGGACGACAACGTCGACGGCGCCCGCGCGGCCGGGCTGCGCGCCGAGCGCTGGGACCACCACGACGGCCTGGACGCGCTGCACCGGCTGCTCGCCCGTCACGACCTGCCGGCTACCGACACCGCTGGCTGACCTCCGACAACGGTGGCGAAGAGTGACCCAGAGGCCACGCTCAGCCCCCCGATAACGGAGTGTGGGGGCTAGCTGGGTGACGGCTCGGCGGGGACGTCGGGCGTCTCGGCGCCGGCCCGCTCGTCGCGCTCGGCCCACTCGAGCAGCGGCGTGAGGTCGAAGACCGCGTCGTCGATGCCGGCGTGGAGGTCGCCGAGCTCGGCGTACCGCGCGGGCACGGTCGCGATCGTGCAGTCGCGCGGCTCGACGTCGTCGACCTCGCCCCAGGTGATCGGGGTGGAGACGGTCCCCTCGGGGTTGCCGCGCACGGAGTACGCCGCCGCGATGGTGTGGTCGCGGGCGTTCTGGTTGTAGTCCACGAACAGCTGCCGCGGGTCGCGGTCCTTGCGCCACCACGTGGTCGTCACCTCGTCGGTACGGCGCTCCACCTCGCGCGCGAACGCCAGCGCGGCCCGTCGTACGTCGGAGAAGCCGTGCTCCGGGCGGACCCGGACGTAGACGTGCATCCCCTTGCCGCCCGAGGTCTTCGGGAACCCGGTGGCACCGAGCTCGTCGAGCACCTCGTGGACGACGTGGGCGACCCGGCGCACGGTGTCGAAGCCGCAGTCGTCGCCGGGGTCGAGGTCGATGCGCCACTCGTCGGGCTTCTCGGTGTCGGCCCGCCTGCTGTTCCAGGGGTGGAACTCCACCGTCGACATCTGCACCGCCCAGACGACCTGCGCGACCTCGGTGACGCAGAGCTCGTCGGCGGTCCGCTGCCACCGCGGGAAGTACAGCTGCACGGTCTCCATCCACGGCGGCGCCCCCTTGGGCAGCCGCTTCTGGTGCACCTTCTCGCCCGACACCCCGGTCGGGAAGCGGTGCAGCATGCAGGGCCGCTCGCGCAGCGCGTTGACGATCCCGTCGGCCGACCGACAGGTAGTAGTGGACGAGGTCGAGCTTGGTCTCGCCGCGGGCCGGGAAGTAGACCCGGTCCGGGTTGCTGACCCGCACCACCTTGTCGTCGATCTCGAGCTCGACGGCAGGGCTGCTCGACGGGGCCATGCCGCTCACCCTAGTTCGAGGGCGGCGAGCGCCTTCCGACGTTCCCACGCCCGGATGGTGCGTATCGCGAAACATCAGGAAATAGTGCGAAGCCTGCCGTTCGGGCCATCCACGACCCGTGACCGGACTACCCCGGGGCCTGGTCCGGCCTAGTCCTCCGCCCCCGCAATCTGGTCCGAAGACACCATGTCCCCGGGGTAGGCCACTGCGGTTGGATCAGGTTCGTTGTCTGACGAGTCGGCCGTGTCCTGGGGGATCCGGTGCGGGGAAAGCGTGGGGGCGTGGGCGTGTCCGGGTGGTTGAAGGCGTGGGGCGCTGTGGCGCGCCTGCTGCCGAGCCCCCGCCGACTCCGCCGGGCCACCGTCTTCGCCGCCGTCATGAGCCTGCTGGCCGGGCTGCTGGTGGGGCTCACCGCGACCACCGCGCAGGCGGCCCCGACCCGCTCGACCGCCCCGGCGGCCGTGCCCAGCACCACCCCGGCCACCGCGCCGCAGGTGCCGCGGCTCCGCGTCCCCGGGCTGCGCGGCGAGCCGCTGCTGGTCGTCGGGATGTCGCGTCGCGAGGCCAGGGCGAGGCTCGCGCGGCTGTTCGACGCGCAGCAGCGCCGCATCGACACCACCCGCCTGCACCGGGCGGAGGCCCAGCGCGCCCACCAGCTGCAGCTGGCCCAGGCCCTGCCCCGCTTTGAGCAGGCCGCGGCCGTGCGGCAGGCCGCGACCCAGCAGCACACCCTCCAGCTCACCCGCGCGATGCTCGCCCGCAAGCGGGCGCTCGCCGCCCAGGCCGAGGCGAACCGCCGGCTCCGGGCGGCCCTCGAGGCCCTCGCCAAGGCGCTGTCGACCAGCGCCTGCCACACCGTCGGCGGCACCAACGGCCAGCAGGCCTCGATCTCCTGCCCGCTCGAGAACGGCGGCACCGGGACCGGCACCGGCACGGGTACGGGCACCGGCACGGGGACCGGCACCGGCACCGGCACCGGAACGGGCACCGGCACGGGGACCGGCTCGACCGGCGGCACCGGTACGACGAGCGGCTCCGGCCCCACGACGGGCACGGGCACCGGAACCGGGACTGGCACGGGGACCGGCACCGGCACGCCGCAGGCGCTCACCGCCTCGGGCGCCCCGGCGGAGTCGGCCACCGGCGACACGCTGTCGGGCGGCCAGCTCGACGGCGCGCTGGCCCAGGCGACCGCCGAGTGGCGGGCCGCCGGCGCCGACGTCGCAGGCATCAGCGCCGGGGTCGGCGACCTCGGCGGCCTCACCCTCGGCTCGACCAGCGGCAGCCACATCACCGTCGACCCGGACGCCGCCGGCTGGGGCTGGGACGTCAACCACCCCGGTGACCCGGCCGGCCAGCACATGGACCTGCTCACCGTCGTCCGGCACGAGGTCGGCCACGCGCTCGGCCTCGACCACACCGCCGCCGGGCTGATGAGCGAGACCCTCTCGCCCGGCGAGAGCCGCTCCGTCGCCTCCGCGCCCGAGCTCCCCGCCGCGCAGCAGGAGCCGCCGGCCGACGACACCGCCACCGGCACCACCGACAGCACCGACACCCAGGGCACCGACACCGCCACCGGCACCGACGACCAGGCCGCCGCCCCGGCCGCACCTGGCACCGACGGCTCCGGCGACACCGACCACACGACCGGCCCCGCCACGGGCGGGTCGCAGGGCACCGGGTCGGACACCGCCGGGTCGGACGGCGCCGGCAACGGCCAGGTCGAGCCCCCGGCGGAGGTCGTCGGCCCGCACTGGGTGGTCGCCGGCGGCAAGGCCACCCTCGTCGTCCCGGACGGCCAGCGGCTGCGCGGCACCCTGCACTACGTCGACGGCTCCGGCACCCTGACCTTCACGCCGGTCGACGGCCCCTCGGTCGACCTCGACCTCACCGACGTGCACAAGCTCGCGGTCGTCGGCGGCGCCGGCGACGACAACGTCACCGTGGACCTCTCCGGCGGCAGCGACGACCTCGACCTCTCCGTCCGTGGCGGCGAGGGCGACGACTCGGTCGTCGTGGCCCCGGGCGACGGCGACTCGTCGTACACCAGCGACGACACCGACCTCCGCTTCAGCCGCGGCCGCACCAAGATCTCCACCGAGGACGTCGAGTCGCTTCGTCGACCAGACCCCGCGCTCGATCGTGGTCACCGCCAGCGGCGGCCAGCTGCTGGTCAGCGGTGACGGCGTCACCGGCCGGCTGATCGTCAGCGGCCTGCTCAGCCGGGCCGTGCTGGCCTTCGGCGCACCGGCGATCCAGGCCGTGCTCGACGCGAGCGGCGGCTCCATCACCGTCACCGGCCAGCTCCGGTGGACCGACAGCGAGGGCGACCTGGTCCTCAAGGCCCGCAACATCACGGTCACCCCCGGCACGGTCGTCGACACCGGCAGCGGCGACCTCGGCCTGCACGCCACCGACCAGGCGGGCAACGGCCGCGACGACGCCAGCGCCTCGGTCACGGTGACCGGCGCGACCCTGCAGGGCGGCAACCTGGTGATCTCCGCGGACTCCTCGGTGGACCTGTCGGTCAACGGCACCAACGCCACCGTCGACACCTCGTCGTCCGCGACCGTGACCGTCCTCGACTCGCACCTCGGCGCCCTCGGCGGCATCTCGCTCTCCTCGAGCTCGACGGTCTCCGGAACGGCCGTGGCCACCGGCTCGCGCCAGCACACCGCCGCCGACCACGACGCGGCCAACGCCACCGTGGTCGTCGACAGCACGTCGGTCACCCGGCTCGGCGGGGCGAGCGTGGTGAGCGCCGGCGGCCTGGTCGCCGTCCACGCGACCAACCGCACCGACGCCACCGCGATCGGCGACGCCTCCCGTGCCACGGCCGGCGCGGGTGTCGCCCGCGTCGTCGTCGACCGCACCACCCGCGCCGTCCTCGACGGCGCCGGCCCCGGCGGGATCATCGCCGCCGGCCTCGACGTGCTCGCCCGGGCCACCGGGTCGCTGAAGGCCTACTCGCTGGCCAGCGCCGGCGGCGCGACCGGCAACGACGTCAGCACCGGCGACCTCACCGGCGGCACCACCCTCACCACGAACGGCACGCTGCCGCCGGCGGCCGCCCTCGGGTTCGGCCGGCTGCGCGGCCGCACCGAGGCCGTGCTCGGCGCCTCCGACGGCTCCACCGTCACGGTCACCACCACCGGCGCCCAGCAGGTCCGGGCCGAGGGCGGCGGGCTCCTCGACGTCCAGGCCGACGCCTCCGGCAGCCGCGGGCCCGGTGTCGCGGCCGCGATCGCGATCGACGACCTCGCCACCCTGGCCACGCTCACCGGCCGGCTGACGCTGCAGGCCGACGGCATCGACCTGGCCGCCGACACCACCGGCACCAGCACCACGGCCGACGCCACCTCGTCGGGCGCCGGCTCCCTCGCCGTCACGGTGGCGCACCTGGTGACCGCCGCGCGGCTGGCCCGCGACGCGGTCCTGGTCGCCGGCGGCGACGCCCGGCTGGCCGCCGTCTCCGGGTCGCACGCCACGGCCACCACCCACGGGTCGGGCCCCTCGCTGGCCGTCGTCGTCGTCGACCACACCACCGACGCCCGGCTCGCTGCCGGTTCCACGGTCACCGGCCTGCGCGACCTCTCGGTGGCGGCCCGCACCTCCGACGTCTCGAGTGCCACGTCGTCGGCCGCCGCGGCCGCCGGCACCGCGCTCACCCTCGCCACCGTCACCACTCGCGCGATCCTCGGCGCCGGCCCGCTGCTCACGCTGACCGGCGGCCTCGACCTGCAGGCCGTCCAGGACTCGGTGGCCCGCTCGGCCGCCGCCCTGGTCGCGCTGACCTTCGCGCGGCACACCGTCACGGCCCGCTCCGACCGCGGCCTCCAGGTCGCCGGGTCGGCCCGCATCGCCGCCACCGGCACCTCGCGGGTCTCCTCAGCCACGGCCCCGCTCGCCGGCGGTCCGCTGCTGGTCGCCGCGGAGGCGGTCGCAGCCGGCCGTGCGCTCAGCGACTCGCTCGCCGCGGCCTTCGGGATGCGGACCTCGGGAAGCGCGACGCTGCCGTCCGGCCCCGCCTCGCCGATCCGCTCCGTGGCCCTCTCGCTCGCCCTCGTCGACGTGGGTGCCGAGCTCCCCGACGGCGTCCCGGCCCGGGTCCTCGGCGCGCTCAGCCTGCCCGCCGTCTCGTCGTCCTCCTCGACCGCACAGGCCGGCGCCGCCGGCGGCGCGAACGCCGCCACCGGCCCGTCCGCCGCCCTCAACGTCGTGAACGCCCTCGTGCACGCCGCGGTCTCCCGCGACGTCAACACCGGCGGCGACCTCATCGTGCAGGTGAGCCGCGGGCCACCTGGTGACGAGCGCTACTCCGCCACCGTCTCCACCCCGGGCTCCTCCGCCCTGAACCTCGTCACCCGCAGCACCCGCACCACCGCGCACGGCACGACCACCACGACCGTGGTCCCGCAGAAGCCGGCCTTCGTAGCCCCTGCAGGAGCCGTCCTCGTCCCCGCCGCCACCGGCGGCACCGTCCGCTTCGGAGCGGCGACCCTCACCTTCGCCCCCGGCGCGCTCGCCCACGACACCTGGGTGCTGGTCACCGCCAGCCGCCGCCAGGTCGCCGGGCTGCTGACCCTCTCCGACGTCTACGACCTGCAGGCCTGGGACGCCGTCACCGGCGACGAGGTCCACACCTTCGCCGTGGCGCCGACGCTCAGCGTGCAGGTCGGCGGCCTCGGCACCGCCGGCAGCATCTGGTACGTCGACCCGGTCGACGGCCCCACCCGGATCGCCTCCTCGAGCGCCGACGGCGTCGTCAGCGCCGCGCTGCCGCACTTCAGCCCCTACGTCGTCGGCACCAGCAGCGGCACCGACCTGCTCGCCTCGCTGGCGACGCTGCTCGCGAGCCTGTCGAGCGGCACCCCGCCGACCGCCGTGAGCTTCCCGTTCACCGGCACCTACACGATCGGCGGCGTCCTCACGCTGACCGACCCGACCGTGACCGTCGGCGACCTGTCGTTCACCGGCACCCCGACGACGTACACCGGCACCCTGACGGTGAGCGCCGCGAGCATCTCGCTCGGCTCGGTGCTGACCGCCGCCGACTTCACGCTGGGCTACGTGCTGGACGGCGACCAGGCCGCGGCCGGCGACTTCACCCTCACCACCGGCCCGGTCACGATGACCTTCGGCAGCCTGGTCACGGTCACCGCCGGCGGCCTCGTCGTCTCCTCGGTCACCACCGGCACCGTGCGCGAGACCCGGATCGGGGCGACCGACGTGACCGCCGTCGTCGGCGCGTCCGGCGGGCCGCAGGCGAGGCTGGCCGGCGACGTCGCGGTGGTCGTCCGGCGCGACGGCACCGGCGACCCGAGCATGGCGCTGCTGGTCACCGGCAGCGCCAGCCTCACCGGCGTCGCGGGCGCCACCCTGACCGGTACCGGCTGGCGGCTGGCCTACAACGAGCTCACCGGCCTGGCCACCACCCCGGTGCTGGTCTCCACCGGCCCCGGCACCGCGCTGACGCTGGACCTGGCCGACGGCGTGAACACGTTCGCGGGCACCGCGGCCGTCACGGTGACCGGTCTCGGCACGCTGACCGGCAGCTTCGCGGTCCAGAGCTCCAGCGGGACGCTCACCGTCCACGCCAGCGGCGTCGGCGGCACCCTGGCCCTGGGACCGACGACCCTGCTGCTCAGCGACGGCGCCGGCGACCTGACGCTCACCGGCAGCTCGGCGTCGCTGACCGCGCTGCAGGCGACCGTCGCGCTCACCGCCGGCTCGCTCGGCACGCTGACCGGGCACATGACGCTGTCCGGCACGTCGACCTCGCTGACCGTCGCGGTCGAGGACCTGAGCGCCACCCTCGCCGCCGGGGGCGCGACGCTCGCGCTGACCGGGGCGAGCGGCACCCTCACCGTCGACGGGTCGAAGGTCGCCGGGACCGCCACCGGGCACGTCGCCCTGACCGGCGTCGACGGGCTCGACGTCGGCGGTGACCTCACCCTGACCCTCGACAGCGGAGCCTCGACGTACACGCTCGCCGGCACCGGCTCGCTCACCGTCGGGGGAGTGCTGTCCTGGAGCGGCAGCATCTCCGCCTCGGCCTCCGGGACCGGCGCGAGCCGGGTGCTCACCCTGGCGCTGACCGGCAGCAGCCTCAGCCTCACCGCCACCCTGAACGCCGACGGCAGCTACCGGATCGTCGACGGCACCGTCGCGCTCGGCCTGCCGGCCGACGTGCCGGGCGTCAGCCTGAGCGGCACCGCGACGGTCAACGTCGACAGCGCCCTCGGGACGTTCACCGTCACCGCGACGACCGCCACGCTCACCACCCCGCTCGGCACGCTGTCCGGCAGCCTCACCGTCAGCAAGGACGGCGACGTGCTGCGGCTGAGCGGGTCCGGGCTGTCGATGGTCGTCGGCGCCGGTGGCGCCGCCGTGACCCTCACGATCAGCTCGTTCGACGCCCGGCTGCTGCCCACCAAGGTCCTCGTGCTGCACGCCGTCGGATCGATCGGTACGACGGGCCTCCCCGGCCTCGGCTTCGGGGGCGCGCTGTCGGTCGACTACAACCCCAGCACCACGCCGCTCACGGTCGGCGGCGTGCTGATCGCCGCGAACACCGCCCGGCTCGCCGGCACCGGCGTCACGGTCACCCTGCCGGGCGGCGTGACGCTGACCGGCAGCCTCGCCGTCACCCGCTCCGGCAGCACCGTGCTCATCGACGCCGAGGACGTGTCCGCGGTCGTCGGCTCGGCCACCGGCCCCCGGCTCACGCTGACCGGCGGCACGCTGCACCTGGTCCGCACCACCACCGGCACCACCCTCGACGCGTCCGGCCAGGTCGCGCTGGTCGGCGGCACCACCGGCTTCGCCGTCGCGGGCGTCCTCGCGGTGCACTCCGACGCCACCACCACGACGGTCACCGGCACCGGCCTCACGCTCACCCTCCCCGGGGTCACCGCGTCCGGGGACCTGACGGCCACCGTCTCCGCGGGCGTGGTCACCCTCACCGTCGCCGCCGGCACCCTGCACGTCGGGGACCTGGTCGACGCCGCGGGGGTCACCGGCAGCGTCACCCTGGGCGGCACACCGACCGTCGCGCTGAGCGCCGCCTCGACGACCGTCGACCTCGGCGGCGCCGTGCTCACCGGTCCGGTGTCCGTCGTCGCGGGCTCGGGGTCCGGCTACCAGCTGCGGCTGGGGACCACCGGCCAGCTCGCCTCGCTCACCGTCGCGGGGGAGACCGTCACCGGCATCGTCGACGTGGTGCGCTCGGGCAGCACCACCACCGTCACCGGCGACTCGCTCGACCTGCAGTTCGGCAGCGTCGCGCACATCACGACCGGCCACCTGAGCCTCACGCTCTCGCCCGCCGGCGCCAGCGGCACGCTGACCGCCACCGTCGCCCTCACGGTCCCGAGCCTCACCATCGGCTCCGCCGCGGTCACCGTCGCGATCGACACCACCGGCGACACCCCGTCCGTGCGGGTGCAGCTCGTGGTGCCCAGCGGCTCCCCGATCTCGGTCGCCGGCGGCCTCGGCACCCTGTCGGGCACGTTCTACGTCGAGCACCAGGGCGGCACCACCGTGGTCGGCCTCGCCGGCGTCACCGCCGCCATCTCGTCCGGCTCGGTGTCGGTCACCAACGGCCAGGGCCTGCTGGTCGTCACCGGCGCCGGGGTGGCGGGCTACTTCAGCGGCACCTCCGGCTCCGCGTCGGTCAGCGTGCGGCTCAACACCACCGGTGCGGCCGTCGACAAGACCGTCGAGCTCGACGGGCACCCGATGCACGTGGTGTTCGGCAGCGACGAGGGCAACGTCTTCTCGCTCGCGGTCAGCGGCAGCCTCGACCTCGGCCCGATCTCCGTCGAGGGCACGATCTCGTTCACGGCGCTGGACAGCTACTGGTCCTTCGCCGGCACCGACCTCACCGTCTTCTTCGGCGACGGCCCGCTGACGCTGGCCAACGGCGAGCGCAACCCGCTGGCCCGCGGCCTGCTCCTCACCGGTGCGACGGTCGGCGTGATCCGCAACGGCGCCGACACCGACCCCGCTCCGACGTACGCACTGGACGCGCGGGGCACCGTCGAGCTGATCGGCATCCCGGACGTCACGCTGGGCGGCACGCTGCACGTCCGCTACAACACCCTCGGCGCGGTCAGCAAGACGATCTCGCTGGGAGGCGCGGGCGAGGTCGCGGTCGTCTTCACCGGCAACGACAGCGGCACCGTGACCGGCACCGGCCTCACCCTGGCGGTGCTCGGCCAGCAGCTCTCCGGCGACCTGACCATCAGCCACCCGGCGACCGGCGGGCTGCGGCTGGTGGCCTCGAACCTCGAGGCCACGCTGTCGGCCGGCGGCGCACCGGTGGTGCGGCTGACCAACGGCGCCGGCACGCTGACCGCCGGACCGCAGGGCATCACCACCGGCGGCACCGCGCTGACCGGCACCGTCGCTGTCACGGTGCCAGGCGCCACCCTGGCCGGCACCTTCTCGCTCGCGATGGACACCACGGCGGTCACGCCGGTCTTCGCGTTCACCGCCTCCTCGGCGACGCTGACGGTCGCAGGCGTCACCGTCGCCGGAGGCTTCTCGATCTCCCGCTCCCTGGAAGAGGGCGCGACGGTCACCCGGGTCTCGTTGACCGGTGCGACCGTCACGGTCGGAGCGGGGCTGCTCACGCTGAACAACGGGTCCGGCTCGCTCGTCCTGGGGGCGAGCGGGCTGGCCGGCACCCTCCACGCCAGCGTGCAGGTGCAGCCGGCGGGGTTCGCGCTGACGGGCACGCTCGACGTGGCCGTCGACACCGGCGCCGGAACCCTGACCATCGGCGCGAGCGACGTCACCCTGACCGTCGGCAGCATTGGGGGGCCGACGGTCAGGGGTGACCTCACGATCTCGCGGGCGCTGGCGTCCGACGGCAAGGTCGTCCTCGACGTCACGATCGCCAACGCCAGCCTGACCTCGGTCCCGGGCTTCTCGCTCAGGCACGGCGCCGGCACCCTGCGCGTCGTGACCAAGACCGGCGGCGGGACGACGTACGCCGGCACGCTGGGCGGCACCGTCGCCGTCGCGGTCGGCGGTCTCACCCTCGACGGCACCCTCGGCGTCTCCTTCGACACCGCACCGACCGTCGCGACGCTGTCGTTCAGCGGCACCGGGCTCACCGTCTCGGTCTACGGCCAGACCTTCACCGGCGACGTCAGCGTCGTCCGCAACGGCACCGGCACCTCGGTCACCGTCTCGGGCGCCAGCCTCTCGCTCGCCGGCGGGCTCGTCACGATCACCAACGGCGCAGCCGCCGTCGCGGTCACCTCCGCCGGCGCGCTGAACGGCCTCGTCGTCAACGGCACCGTCGGGCTGAACGTCCCCGGGCTCACCGCCGGCGCCGGCCTCACCGTCTCGCTCGTCGGGTCCACGGTGACGGTCGCCGGCACCGACATCACGCTGACCGCCGCCGGCCTGACGCTGCGGGCCAACCTGAGCATCACCACGAGCACCGACGCCGGCGGCGCCCGGACGCTGTCGGTCGCGGTGACCACCCCGAGCACCGGCAGCTTCCTGACCATCCCCGGCGTCGTCACCGTCGCCACCGCCACCGGCACGCTGGTCTCCGACGCCCTCGGCACCCGCGGCAGCCTGACGCTCTCGAACCCGGTCTTCACCGCGATCCCGCTCAGCGCGACCACCGCCAGCCTGGTGTTCGCGCCGGGCAGCACCGTCGTCCGGATCGTCGGCGGCGACCTCACCGTCGGCACCTTCCACCTGCGCGGCGACTTCCTGCTCGACCGCACCGCGGGCCGCACCCGGATGGCGTTCACCAACCTCACCGCCGACATCTCCGTCAACGGCGCCGGCGCCGGGCTGAGCCAGGGCGAGGGCGGCTTCCTGGTCACCAGCACCGGGGTCGCCGGCTACGTCAGCGGCACCATCGCCGTCGCCGCCGGCGGCGTCTCTGCCGGCGGCCGCGTCGTGGTCCGCGTCAACACCACCGGCGGGGCCGTCGACGAGAGCCTCGAGATCGGCGGCCGCACCGTCGCGATCACGTTCGCCGCCCCGCCCTCGAGCGCCCCGGTCTTCGACGTGTCGGTCTCCGGCCTCACCCTCGACATCGGCGGCTTCGTCACCATCGAGGGCAACGTCAGCCTCAGCACAGTCGGCGGCGCCGTCGTCTTCGCGGGCGAGGGACTGCGGCTGTTCATCGGCCGCGGGCCGGCCACGCTCGGCACCGGCGGCCTCAACCCGCTCGCCACCGGCGTGCTCGTCACCGACGCCCGCATCGGGCTGGTGCAGGCCAACGGCGGGTACGCCCTGGTGGCGTCCGGCACCGTCCGGCTCGTCGGCGTCGACGGGGTCACCCTCGCCGGCACCGCCTCCATCGCGGTGAACACCACCGCCGGCATCGTCGACCAGACCATCGCCGTCGCGGGCAGCACCGGCGACCCGGTCGTGGTGTCCTTCCCGACCGCCGCCCGGGTCACCCGGTTCGAGCTCGCCGGGGCCACCCTCGGCCTGCTCGGCCAGACGATGACCGCGGACCTGGTGGTCGACCGCACCGCCGCCGGGGACCTGGTCCTCGGGGTCGCGCACGCGTCGCTGTCGCTCGGCGGCGCCGTCTCGCTGACCGACGGCGCCGGCGCGCTGGTGCTCGGCCCCACCGGTGCCGCCGGCGTGCTGTCCGGTCACCTCGCGGTCACCAGCCCCGGCCTCACGTTCGGCGCCGGGCTCGAGCTCGCCGTCAACACGACCGGCGCCGCGGTGAACCGCAGCGTCACCGTCGGTACGACGACCATCCCCGTCGACCTGGCCGCCGGCCCCTACCTCCGCGTCGCGGGCACCGGCATCGAGATCACCATCGCGGACCAGCACCTCACCGGCGACGTCGCGGTGGAGCGCACCGTGGCCCTCGACGGCACCGCCACCACCACGATCGGGCTCGACCACGTCGCGGTGACGGTCGGCAACGGCACCTACGGCGTCAGCCTCGCCAACGGGCAGGGCGTGCTGCTGGTCACCTCCGCCGGCGTCGCCGGCCGGCTCGCCGGCCAGCTCACCGTCACCCTGCCGGCCGGCGTCACGATGGCCGGTGCCCTTGGGCTCGCGGTCAACACCACGCTCGCGGCCGTCCGGACCACGGTCACCGTCGGCGGCGCCCCGCTGGCGCTCGACCTGGCGGCCGGTCCCTACCTCCGCTTCGAGGCCACCGGCCTGGTGCTGACCGTGCTCGGCCAGCGGATCACCGGCGACTTCGCGGTCGAGCGGGTGGTCTCCGACACCGGCACACCGCTGGTCCGGGTCGCCGCCGCGAACGTCGGCGTCGACGTGGGCGGCGTCCTCACCCTGCGCAACGGCAGCCTGCTGATGCTGCTCACCCCGACTGGGCTGGCCGGCCAGGTCAGCGGGACCGTGAGCGTCGTGGTGCCGAACGTCTCCGTCGGCGGCACGCTCCGGCTGCAGGTCAACACCACCGGTGCGAAGGTCGACACCACCTTCCTGGTCGCCGGCAGCCCGACGACGCTGACGCTGCCCGGTGGCCCGTACGTCTCGGTGTCCGGCACCGGCCTCGACCTCGCCGTCCTCGGCCAGACGCTGCACGGCGACCTGACCATCACCCGCACCACCGACGCGGCCGGCCGCAGCGTGGTGCACCTGGTCGGCCAGCACCTGGTGCTCTCCCTCGGCGGCGGCACGGCGGCGGCCACCGTCACCCAGACCGGCACCGCCGACCTCGTCCTCGCCCCCGAGGGCGTCAGCGGCACGCTGCAGGCCGCGGTCGCGCTCTCCGCCCCCGGCGTCAGCCTGGTGACCGGCACCGGCGGCTCGATCACGGTCGCCGTCGACACCCGCGGCAGCAGCCCGTTCGTCCGGGTCGTCGGCACCAAGGTGCGGCTGTCACTGCTCGGCCAGACCATCGCCGGCGACGTGCTCGTCGAGCAGCTCACGACCCCCGCGGGCACCGTGGTGCGGGTCGGGCTCGTCGACGGCTCGCTCGACCTGCTCGGCTCGGTGACCGTCCGGCACGCCACCGGCAGCCTGCTGCTCAGCCCGACCGGCCTCGCCGGCTCGTTCGCCGCCGACCTCGCGGTCACGTCGAGCGCGCTGTCGCTGACCGGCGGGTTCTCCCTCGCGGTGAACACCACCGGGTCCGCGGTGCACCAGGTGCTGCCGGTCGGCGCCGGCCAGGCCACCCTCGACCTGCCGGCCGGGCCGTTCCTCCGGGTCACCGGCACCGGCGTCACCGTCGTGGTCGCCGGGCAGACGCTCACCGGCGACGTCACCGTCGAGAAGTCCGGCACCGCCGTCCACCTCACCGCCGCGAACGTCCGGCTGCTGCTCGGCGACGGGGCCCGCGCCATCGTCCGGCTCAGCGACGGTGCCGCCGACCTGACCTTCGACGGCACCAAGGTCGTCGGCACCGCCAGCGGCACCGTCGCGCTGCTCAACGTCCCCGACGTCACGCTCAGCGGCACACTCGGCGCGGCCTTCGACTCCTCCGCCACCGGCAGCAACCCGAAGGTCGTCGTCACCGGCACCGACGTGGTCCTCGCCGTCTCCGCGCTGCGGCTGTCCGCGGCCCGGATCCGGTTCTCCCAGAGCGCCGGCGAGGTGGCGGTCACGCTCACCGACGGCGAGCTGGTGCTGGCCGACGGCAGCGGCCGGGCCATCGCCCGGGCCACCGACCTCGACGGCACCATCCGGATGGCCAGCCGCCGCGTCGGGGACACCACCTCCGGCGGCGTGTACGGCGCGATCGTCGGCGCGGTCTCCCTCGACGTCCCGAACGTCTCCTTCGCCTCGAAGCTGCAGGTCTCCTTCAACACCACCGCCGCGAGCAAGTCGGTCGCGGTGGTCACCGCGGTGGCGTCCGACGGCACCGAGACCACCGTGACGCAGACGGTGCCGCAGGGTGTCCAGCTCACCGCCACGGGCGCGACGCTGGTCGTCGGCGGCCAGGTGATCGGCGGCGACGTGACGATCACCTCCGAGCCCGTCACGGGTGGCCGCCGGGTCCGGATCGCGGTGGAGCACCTGACGCTGCGGCTGGGCCCGGTCGCCTCCCCGATCGTCGACGTGACGACCGCCGACAGCTGGCACGGCGTCTTCGTGGTCAGCCCCACCGGGATGGCCGGACGCTTCGTGGGCTCGCTGGGCGTCTTCCACATCCCGAACATCACGATGTCCGGAGCGGTCGAGCTGGCCGTCAACACCGGCTCCGCCGCCGTCGACGCCAACGGTGACGGCGACACCGCCGACCCCGAGGACATCGCCGCCGGCCCCTACCTCCGCATCGCGGTGGGCACGACCGCCGCACCGGCCGAGCTCAAGGTCGGCACCGCCTTCACGCTCGGCGGGGTGTTCGTGGTCCAGCGCAGCGTCCGGCCCGGCTTCGGCGCCCTCACGCTGACCGTCACCCCCAACGAGACCTCGCTGGCGACCGGCGACGTCGACCACGACGGCCGCACCGACCTGCTCATCGGTACGTCGGACAGCGGCACCTACACCGTGCAGCGCGGCGGCGTCACGCCGGGCACCGCCGGTGCACCGGACACCATCGGCTACACGCCGGTGACCGCCTCCTCGACGCTGACGCTGCCCGCGCTGACCGGCGGGGCCCGGGCCGTCGCCCTGGTCGACGTGGACAACGACGGCTGGCTCGACGTCGTCGTGGTCGGCGCGACCACCCGGGTGCTGCGCAACCGTGGCCTGGTCGCCACCACCGTCGGCAACGTCACCACCACCGCCTGGGCCGGGTTCGCGACGACGTCGGTGGCGCTGGCCACCGCGCTCGCCACCTCGCTCGCGACCGGCGACGTGGACGGCGACGGCTTCGCCGACCTCGTCGTCGGCGGGTCCGGGACCGGCGCCACCACCCAGGTGTTCCTGAACCAGCGGACCACCTCGGGCACCTGGAACGGCTACACCGCGGGCACCGCGCTCGGCGGCGCGAAGACCCGCGCGGTGGCCCTCGTCGACCTGGACCACGACGGGACGCTCGACGTGTTCGTGGCCAGCGACGGCACCGCCGCCCACCAGGTCTACGTCAACCTCGGCCTGGTGCAGGCCACCGACGGCACCGTCTCGTGGGGCGGGTTCGACACCACCACCGACCGCAGCATCGCGGTGCCGGCCGGCACGGACGTGCGCGGCATCGCGGTCGGCGACCTCAACGGCGACGGCTGGGCCGACGTCGTCGCCGCCGTCGACGGCGGTGCGCCGCTGACCTACCTGAACCGGAAGGCCGGCACCACCAGCTGGCAGGGCATGGCCGCCGGCGTCGCGCTGCCGGGCGGCTCGGTGGCCGGCCGCAGCGTCGCGGTCGCCGACGTCGACGGCGACGGCAGGCTCGACGTGGTGGTCGGCACCACCACGGCCACGCTGCTCTACCGCAGCACCGCTGCGGGGGTCTTCGGCCCCTCGAAGGTCGTCGGACCCGCCGCACCGGTGGCGCTGGTCGCCGCGAACCTCGACACCGACACGGACACCGACCTGCTGACCGTCGGCGGCACCACCCGGGCCCTGCAGGTGGTGCCCGCCACCAGCGTCGCCATCGGGATCACCAACGGCACCGCCTCGCTCACCCCGAGCACCGGCGACGGCGCCGGCAGCGGGCTCAGCCTGTCCAAGGTGCAGGGCGCCTTCGTGCTGCTGCCGAACCCGAACGGCGGCCTCGCCGGCACCATCTCCGGCGAGCTCACCGCGGGCGTCGGCTCCTTCAGTGCCCAGGCCAGCGCGGCCGTCCGCTTCAACGGCACGATGAGCGCCGTCGACGAGCAGGTCGTGGTCGGCGACGTCACCATCCCGGTGGTGTTCACCGACGCCCAGAAGGCCACGTCGGCCACGGCGCCGTACATCTCGGTGTCGGGGTCGGGCACGATCAAGGTCGGCGACTTCATCGAGGTGACCGGCGGCTACAGCGCCGGCGCGCTCACCAACGGGACGATCTTCGTCGGCCAGGGGCCGCTCACGCTGACCGACGGCACGACCAACCCGAACGCCCACGGACTGCTGCTGACGAACGTCAACGGCACCATGTCCGGCAGCGCGGGCAGCTACGTGATCAACGCGACCGGCTCGTTCTCGCTGATCGGGATCACCGGTGTCACCTTCAGCGGCACCCTCACGGTGCTCGCCGACGAGGCCGCCCACACCGTCACCGTGGGTGCCTCGAACCTGACGCTCGTCGTCGCCGGGCTGTCGCTGACCGGCAGCTTCTCGCTCGTCAAGCGCACGGACGGCACCCTGGTGCTCAACCTGGGCACCGCGAGCGGCGTCGCGGGCGCCACGCCCGTCACCTTCGCGATGGGCGACCCGAACCCGAGCAACGGGAACCGCCGTCCCGTCACCGTCACCATCAGCACCGGCACGATCGAGCTCCACAACGACGGGGTGGCCGCCAGCTTCACGAGCACCGTCCACCTCGACGCCCCGGGCCTGACGATGGCCGACGTCTCCGGTCTGCTGCAGCTCAACACCACCCCCGGCGCCGTCACCGTCGGCGGGTCCCCGATCCCGGGCGGCAGCGTCCGCGTGGTGCTCGGCTACGCCACGCCGGTCGAGGTCACCGTCCTGCAGCAGACGCTGCGCGGCACCTTCGCGATCGAGCAGGTCACCCTCCCGGTCGGGGCGAACGCGCCACCGGGCACGCTGCCGCGCACGGTCGTGCGGATCGCCGTCAGCGACCTCGAGCTGACCCTCGGCACGACGACCGCCAACGTCCACCTGACGCACGGCACCGGCGCGATGGTGCTCAGCAACCAGGGTGCGGCCGCGCGGTTCAGCGGCACCGTCACCGTCCTCGTCCCCGGCGGCCTGCAGGTCATCGGGAACACCATCAGCCTGGCCCTCAACACCACGACCACCGCCGTCAACGAGCAGGTCGACACCGGCAACGGCCTCGTGTCGCTGGTCCTGCCGGCCGGCCCGTACCTCCGCTTCGAGGGCACCGGCGTGCAGGTCTCCTTCCAGGGCCAGCGGTTCAGCACCGACATCGTCCTCGAGAGCGCCCGGGTCGGCACCACCGACGTCGTCCGGGTCGCCTTCCGCAACGCCACCGCCGCGTTCGGTGACGGCACCACCACGCTGGTGGCCCTCACCGGCGGGCACGGCCTGTTCGTGCTCCGCAACGAGGGTCTCGCCGGGACGCTCTCGGGCCACGTCGCCCTCAACCTCCCGAGCGTCGAGCTCTCCGGCACCTTCGGACTGACGATCAACACCGCGAGCGGTTCCGGGACCGGCTTCACCTCGACCATCACGTTCGGGCTCACCCCCACCGCCACCACCACGCTGCTGCTCGGCGACGTCAACGGCGACGCCCGGCCCGATCTGCTCGTCGGCACCCAGGGCCAGGGAGTCATCGCCTACCTCAACGACGGCGACGGCGACCCCTTCGACTCCGTCTCCGGCTTCACGATCGGCGGCACGTCCACCCCCTCCGGCAGCTCGAGCAAGGCGGTCACCGCGCTCGCCCTCGCCGACCTCGACCACGACGGCAACGTCGACCTGGTCGTCGGACGCACCGGCGACACCACCGAGGTCTGGCTCGGCCACGGCGACGCGACGTTCACCCGGGCCACCGGCGCCGGCGTCACGCTGCTCACCGGGGCGCTCGGTCTCGCGACCGGCGACCTGGACAAGAACGGCACGGTCGACGTGCTGGCCGTCGCGACCGGCACCGCCACCCAGCTCTACGCGGTCGGCACCGGCAGCGGCGCCGACTGGACCGGTCTCACCACCAGTGCCACCCCCGCCACCGCCACCGGCAAGGCGGTGGCGCTCGGCGACGTCGACGGCGATGGGAAGCTCGACCTGGTCACCGGCGGGTCCGCCGGCGGCGTCGGCCTCTTCCTCGGCACGGGCAGTGGCTTCGCGGCCACCGACACCAGCCTCGGCACCGCCGCACCGACGACGCTGCTGCTCGCCGACGTGGACGGCGACGGCCAGCTCGACCTCGTCATCGGCACCGGCACCCCCGCGGCCGGCACCCGCACCGTCCGGCACAACAACGGCCGTCGGACCACGACGATGACCGGCGCCACCGTGATCGGCGCCTCGACCCTCACCGTCGTCTCCACCGCCGGCTTCGCCCCGACCGGGACGGTCACCATCGGCAGCGGCCTCGGCGCCGAGACCGTCACCTACACCGTCGCCTCGGCGACCAGCCTGACGCTCGGCACCGCGCTGACGAAGGTGCACGCAGCCGGCGAGAGCGTCTCCACCGCCTGGCTGTCGCTGGCCACGGCCACCACGATGACCGGCCCGGCCGGCGGTCTCGCGGTCGTGGGCGACGTCGACGCGGACGGCAACCCCGACCTGGTGACCTCGACCGGCACGGGCATGCCGATGCTGTCGCTCGGCACCGACGGCGGCGGTCTCGCCCCGGCGACCGCGCTCGCCTCGGTCACCCTCACCGTCCCCGCCGGCGCCTACATCGCGGTCTCCGGCCAGGACGTCGTGCTGAGCATCGCCGGCCAGACCCTGCAGGCCGACGTCACCTTCACGCAGGCCACCGCCGCCGACGGCACTCGCACCGTGACCGTCGCGCTGTCCGACGGTCACCTGCAGCTCACGGGGCTCCCGGAGATCACCTTCACCGGCGTGCTGGTCTCCACCGCCTCGGGCGTCGCCGGGTCGCTGACCCTCAGCGTCGCGAACCTGGCGATCGGCGACGCCACCCTGACCGGGGACACCGGAGCCGTCTTCAAGCTGCTGCTCAACAGCGGCGCGACCGCGCAGGTGGTCACGCTGCCCGACCTGAGCGTCGTCCGCGTCCCCGCCGGTCCGTACCTGCGGATCGAGGTCTCGGGCGTGCTGACCGTGGGCGGCGCGAGCATCTCGGGCACCTTCGGCATCGAGCAGGTCACCAGCACCGGCGGCGTCAAGCGCACCGTGCTGGCCGTCTCCGGTGCCTCGGTGCGACTCAGCGCCACCGGCCCGGACCTGCTGCAGAACGTCACCGGCGCACTGGTGGTGCTGCCCACCGGCATCGCGGCCCAGGTCTCCGGGTCGATCAACCTGGCCGGCGTGCTGCCCGCCTCGGTGACCGTGCAGGGCAGCTTCTCGCTCAGCATCAACCGCACGGGCGCAGCGGTGAGCGAGACCCTGACGCTCGGCGGCACCACCGTCAGCGTCGACGTCCCTGCAGGTCCGTTCGTCCGGGTCGCCGCGACCGGTGTCACCCTCTCGATCGCCGGCCAGACACTCACCGCCGACGTCGCGTTCCAGCAGAACGGCACCACGTCGCTGCTGCTGGTCGTCAAGAACCTCACCCTGCGGCTCGGTGGCGACACCCCGGTGCTCAGCATCACCAACGGCTCCGGGGTCCTGCAGGTCACCGGCACCACCACCAAGGTGCTGGCCGGCCGCATCGCCGGCACGGTCGCGCTGACCGTCCCCGGCGTCACGCTCAGCGGCACCCTCGGCCTGGACATCAGCACCGCGGCGTCGGGCAGCACCACCCTCGCTTCGGTGACCGTCGACGGGACGACGTACGGCGGGGGCTCGGTCGCCGCCGGCGTCGCGGTGACCGGCACCGGGGTGGCCCTGGTCGTCGGCGGCTCGCAGCGGATCGGCGGCACGTTCCGGTTCACGCAGTCGGGGACCGGCGCCACCCGCCGGGTCACGCTGGCCGTCACCTCGCTGTCCGCCTTCGTCGGCGACGACGCCAGCACCGCGACGCTCACGGACGACACCGGCGTCACCCTCACCGGCTCCGGCAGCCTGCTGATCACCGCCACCGGCGTCGCCGCCGACTTCTCCGCGACCATCGCGTTCAAGCTCCCCGCCTCGCTCGCGTCCACGCTGTCGTTCGGCAGCGGCGTCCCGGTCCGGCTGCAGCTCAACACGATGCCCGCGGCGGCGGTGGACACCGGGCTCTCGCTGAACCTGCCCGCCGGTCCGTTCCTCCGGGTCCTGGTCGGCACACCGTCGTCGGGCACCACCGCGGCGCAGCCGCTCACGGTGACCATCGCCGGCCAGCAGCTCAGCGGCGTGTTCAGCATCGAGAAGAGCCGCACCGCCGGCGTCGACGGCGTGCTGGGCACGACGGACGACGGCACCGCCCTGCGGTTCGCGGCCACCGACGTCGCGCTGTTCGTCGGCGACGAGCACGCGGCCGGCACCGGCGACGACGTCGGGGTGCGGCTCTCCAACGGCACCGCGCTGCTCGTGCTCGGGTCGGCTGGTTTCGCCGGGCGCATCTCCGCCTCCGCCGAGCTGTCGCTGGGCAGCGGCCCCGTCGCGTCGATCGCCACGGTGGCGCTCGAGCTCAACCAGCGCAGCACCGCCGTGCACGAGGTGTTCGTGGTCGGCTCCGAGACCCGCACCCTCGACCTGCCGGCCGGCCCCGGCTACGTGCGGGTCTCGGCGACCGGCGTCGTCGCTCACCCTCGGCGGCTTCGCGCTCACCGGTGACGTGACCGTCACCAAGCGGCTCACCGTCACCACCATCGACCTGGCCAACGTCCGCGTCAGCATCGGCTCGGGGGACCGGCCCGTCGTCCTGGTCAGCAACGGCCACGGCAGCTTCACGGTCCCGGCCACCGGCGGCCTCTCCGGCGCGCTCGCCGCCGACGTCGCGCTCGACGTCCCCGGCGTGACGCTCAGCGGCACCTTCTCCGTCGCGTTCACGAACACCCCGGCCGTCAGCGGCACCCCCGGCACCCCCGCGTCCTCGACGCTGACCGTGTCGGCCTCGAACGTCGTCCTCGAGGTCGCCGGCCAGCGGCTCACCGGCGCGTTCACGGTCCAGAAGAGCGGCACCGACATCAGCCTGCACCTCGACCACATGTCGCTGCGGCTCGGCGACGGCACACAGACGTTCGTGACGCTCACCGCCACCGGCGACCTGCTCGTCACCGCGCAGGGCGTCGCCGCGTCCTTCGACGTCGACGTCGCGCTGTCCGGCCCGTTCGCTCCCTCCGCGCAGACCGCGTTCTCGGTGACCTTCACCCACGCCCACCTGACGCTGAACACCGGCAAGCTCGCCGTCAACGGCATCCCGGCCGGGCCCTACCTGCGGATCGAGGCGGGCACCGCCGGCAGCCCGGTCGAGGTCGTCGTCCTCGACCAGCACCTGAGCGGGGTGTTCTCCCTCGAGCAGGCCACCACCGCCGGCGGCAGCAAGGTCGTCAAGATCGGCTTCTCGCACCTCGGGCTCACGCTCGGCTCCGGCGACAAGACCGTGAACGTCACCGGCGGCACGGGCGTGCTGCTGCTCACCCCGGGCGGCGTCGCCGGCCAGCTCAGCGGCACCATCGGGCTGAGCCCGTCGCTGGCCTCGACGCTCGGCTTCGACGCCAGCACCCAGCTCGCGGTGCAGTTCAGCACCGTCGCGAACCCGGTGAAGGACACCACCACCGTCGACGGCCAGACCATCGCCCTCGACCTGCCCGCCGGGCCGTTCGTGCGGGCCACGGCCACCGGCACCACGGTGACGATCGGCGGGGCCGGCGGCGTCACGCTCCGCGCCGACCTGTACTTCGAGTCCGCCCGGACCAGCGGCGGCCTCTCGGTGCTGCGGATCGGCATCGCCAAGGGGTCGATCGCGGTCAACGGCTCCAAGCCCGGCGTCAGCGACATCTCCGGCCTGCTGGTCGTGGTCCCGGGCACCTCCGGCGGCATCGCCGCGGTGCTGTCCGGCAAGGTCGCCGGTGCCACCACCGGGTTCAGCCTCGGCGCCACCATCAGCGTCAAGGTCAGCACGATGACCACGCCGTACAAGGACAGCATCGTGGTCAACGGCACGACGGTCACCGTCGACGTCGGCAAGGCCACCGACGCCTCCACGCCGTACGTCGAGTTCTCGGCCGAGGGCCTGGAGTTCAACTTCAACGACCTCGTCGAGATCCACGGCGACTTCCACATCACCGGCGGCAAGTTCAGCGCCACCAACCTCCAGGTCTTCGTGGGCAGCGGGCCGCTGATGATCGGCGGCGCCCGCAACCCGGCCGCCGTCGGCATCCTGATCACCAACGCCGGCGTCGACTTCATGAGCCTCGGCAGCGGCTCCGACGGGCTCTACGCCCTCGTGGTGTCCGGCACCGTGTCGCTGGTCGGCCTCGACGGGCTCGCCGTCAGCGGCACCGTCAGCCTGAAGATCAACACCGCGACGACCGACGCCGTCTTCACCAGCCCGAGCCCGACGATGACCGTCAAGGCGCAGACCTTCTCGCTGGTCGTCTCGAGCTTCTACGTCGGCATCGCGGGCCTGCTCGACGTCCGCGGCACGCTGGCCGTCACCCGCCAGCCCAACGGCACCCTGGACCTCGCGATCGCCGGAGCCAAGGCGCTGGTGGTGTTCAACGGCACCGGGGTCATCTCCCTCGAGGGGTACGCCGGCTTCTCGATCTCCCCGCTCACCGGGTTCCGGCTCTCCGGCTTCAAGGTCGACTCGTTCTCGCTGTTCCCGGGTCTCACCACGCTCGCCGGCGCAGCCGCCGGGACGTCGGCGAAGCCGGTGCTGTTCCCGACCGCCAACCTGGCGGCGCCGCTGGCCGGCAAGGTCGTCAACTACGGCACCACCTCCGGGAAGATCCGGGTGGTGTTCAACGACCCGAACGGCGTCGGGATCAACGAGAACACCATCACCGACACCGGCGCCGAGTTCGAGGTCTGGGCGAACGGCAGCAAGGTCACCAACCTCACCCTGGGCACCCCCACCAAGGTCGCCGGCCTGATCAACACCTGGGAGTACTCCTGGACCGGGCTGCTGCCCGCCGACGGGGTCATCGAGATCCGGTTCGTCGCCGGTGGGTTCAGCGACAAGAGCGGCATCGCGAACTTCGCGCAGACCGAGCAGTTCTACGTCGTCTCCGGGCCGGCCGCCACCGCCAAGCCCGGTCCGGTCGCGGCACTGGCCAGCCCGCTCAACGGCCAGACCGTCACGGTGGGCTCGCTCAACGCCCGCCGCTACCTCGACATCACGTTCACCAGCCTCGACGGCAGCCCGATCAACAAGGCGTCGATCGAGGACGCCGCCGCCGAGTTCACGCTCTCCGGCACCGGCATCGGCGACGTGCTGCTCGACGCCGGCGGCGCGCCCGTCATCGTCGGCCTGCCGCTGCTGGTCAGCGGTCGTGCGGCCACCGCCACGACGGTGACCTACCGCTACTTCCTGAAGGACAAGGACAGCAAGAACACCGTCGACCTGTTCAAGACCGGCAGCATCCTGGTCAGCTTCCTCGGCACCGCCACGAACCCGGCGTGGACCACCAACGGCCCCACGGGCGGGGTCCCCGGCAAGAACGTCGCCGGCCTCACCCAGTCGTTCACCCTCGACGCGTCGGCGCCCGGCGAGACCACCGCCGGCGGCGCGCGCACCCTCGGCCCGCTCACGCTGCAGGGCCCCTCGATCGGCATCGCCGACGTCGGGTTCGCCGACGGCATGCTGGTGCTCACCATCGCGCTGGGCGCGGACCGGGCCTCCCTCGACTTCGGCCGGCCGGCCGGCTCGACGGCGGGCACCTCGCAGGCGCAGGCCGACTCGAAGGTCAAGGTCGACCTGGTCGGCGTGCAGGGCACCTTCGACCTCGCCGTGGACGCCCTCGGCCTACTCAGCGGCAACGTGCGGGTCGCCCCGACCGGCAAGTGGGGGCTGCGGGTCGCCTCCCTCGAGGCCGTCGTCCCGAACGTCGCGACGCTCACCGCCGACGGCGTGGTGTTCAACTACGACCCGGCCCCGCCCGCGGGCTCCGGGCCGCAGGAGCTGCTGCGGATCGCCAACGCCAAGATCGACTTCCCGAGCCTGGGCGTCACCGGCTCGCTGCGTCCGTACGACCCGACGGCCGGCCGCAACGTCGACGCGCCCACCGACGGCTCCGCGCTGCCCGCCGGTGTCACGCCGGGCCTGGTGATCCGCGACAACGGCTTCAGCCTGGGCACCGCGGAGCTGGCCTACGGCCTCGCGCCGGGGGGCAGCGTGCCCGCCGGCAACGCGCTCACCACGTCCAGCGGCCAGACCGACAAGGACATCAACCTGTTCGGGATCCTGGTGCTCAAGGACCTCCGGGTCGGCGTCCAGGGCCTCACCGTCACCTTCGGGACCGGGGCGCCCACGTTCACCGGCACCGTCTACATCGCCTCCGGCGGCGCCACGCTGTTCCCGGACAAGTCGATCAGCGCCACGATCAGCGACCGGCTCACCGCCGACGACAAGAACCCCGACGGCAGCCCCAACGACGAGGCCATCCGCGCGCAGCTGACCTTCACCAACGGCAAGGTCGACTCATTCCAGCTCACCATCGACACGCTGGGCGTCAAGATCGGCGACTTCGTGACGCTGACCGCGAAGGACTTCCGGCTGAACACCGGGGCCTCCGCCAGCCAGGACCTGGTGTCCTTCGTCTCTGTCGGCGCCGTCATCCGGATCGGGACCCTCGAGCTCAACGGCGAGGCCCGCAACTTCGCGTTCCTCGGCGACGGCACCTTCGACGCGCGACCCGGCTTCGGGGTCTTCCTCGGGGTCGGCGCCGCCACCGGCGACAGCTTCAAGTGGCCGGCGTTCCTGCCGGTGCGGATCGACTCGATCGGCATCCAGTGGGACGACATCGAGAACGACCCGGGCAACTTCGTCCTGGTGCTCTCCGCGAGCGTCACCGGGATCAAGGGCCTCTCGGGCCTGGAGTTCTCCGGGTCGGTGCAGGGCATCCGGATCGCTCCCGCGCTGCTGGCCCAGGGCCAGTTCCCGATCATCGGCCTGGACGCGCTGTCGGTCCACGTCAAGGGCACCATGTTCGGCGGCACCATCGACGCGGCCCTGCTCGGCGGCATCCTCAAGCTGGACTCCGACTACAAGGTCATCGGCGCCCTTCAACACCACGACGCCGGTCGCCCACCGGGTGTTCTACCTCGGTCTGCAGGGCGGCTTCTCGATGGCCGGGATGGCCGGCTTCACGATCCGCATCGGGCTCTCCGACCTCGGGCCGCTGCAGGTGTTCATCAACGTCGAGGTGCCCGGCGGCATCCTGCTCGAGCCCACCTCCGGGCTGACGCTCAACGACTTCTCCGCCGGCGTCGAGTTCTTCAAGACGCTGCCCTCCATCGACGACCCGTTCGCGCTGCGCAGCACCGCGTTCGGGCTGCCGACCAACCTGACCGCCGACGAGTGGCTGACCTCGCTCCAGCAGCAGGTCGCCGACCAGGCGAAGGCGGTGGGCACCGGCAACCAGCCCAACGGCTTCCTCGCGGCCTTCACCTCGCCGATGGTCATCACGGGCTCGGCGCGGATCTACTCGATGTACACCTCGCAGGCGGTGTTCAACGGCCTGGTCACGATCAAGATCTCCACCGACGGCAAGTTCCTGATCAGCGGCCAGCTCAACTTCGCCGACAACAACCTCTCGCTGTCCGGGCGGCTGTACGCCGACCTGTCCCGGGCCAGCAGCGGCGCCGTGACGATCCTGTTCCTGGCCGACATCCCCGACCAGGTCCGCATCCTGACGCTCTACGGCAAGATCAAGATGGGCTTCAAGAACTCCTCCGGCCAGGAGGTCACGTTCACGGTGCCCAGCAGCGACCTCGGCCCGTCCACCGGCTCCGGCACCCCGCCGGGCGCCGACGTCGCCGACCCGGTCGGCACCGGCGGCTCGGTCGACGTCAAGACCCTCGCGAAGCTCCTCGACGGGCCGTCCGGCAAGCACTACCTGGACATCGTCTACAAGGCGGCGCCCGGCGCGACCGTGGACTGGCTGACCGTCCTCGACTCCACCACCGGCATCCACGCCACCAAGGGCGGCAACGGCGCCACCGGCGGCAGCGACGTCACGCTCGGCGACCCGATGGCGATGATCGGCATCACCGACGCGTCCGGGGTGAAGTACTACGAGCTGAAGGTGCGCGGGGTCACCGTCGGCGGCAAGGCGCTGCGGCAGGTGTACTACGACCCGACGACCGCGGCCGGCGGCGAGGTGGCGGTGCTCGACTCGTCCGGGATGACCGGCACCCCGACCGACCTGCAGATGCTCGACGCCGCGATGCGGGCCACCGGCTCGACCCTGGTGCGCTACCTCGTCGACCCGTCGGAGACCACCACGACCGACCTGCCCCGCGGCACCGTCCGCGTCGCGTTCGACGCCGGCACCTTCGCCACCCGCGCCACGTCCGCCGGCCCGGGGGTCGTCAACCAGGCGTTCACGCTGGCGTTCACGGTCACCGGCGCCACCGGCACCGTCACCGACCCGGGCAGCGGCGGCAACGTCGACGTCAACGTGCTCAACAACCGCAACTGGGTCGACATCACCTTCACCGTCCCGACCGGCTGGAAGCTCGACAAGGCCAGCATCACCGACCTGGCCGCGGAGTTCGTGCTCGGCGGTCCCGGCGTGGGCTCGCTGGTCCTCGACCCGGCCCGGGCGCCGACGCTCCGCGACACCACGGCGACGACCTACACGTTCCGCTACTGGCTGCTGGGACGCCGCGGGGTCGGGAACATCACCGCGACGTACCTGCCGAGCACCTGGTCCTACTCGCGGGCCACCAGCACCGCCGACGTGACGCTCGGGGCGGTGACGCTGCGGATCGTCGGCAGCGACGTGCCCTCGACCCTCACCGTCACGATCAGCGGCGGCGCGACGTACGGCTTCCCGGCCAGCTTCACCCTCGACCAGGACTCGCTGCTCGACGCGCTCTACGAGTTCGCCGACGTCGACGGCAACGCGGCCAACGGCATCCAGCTGCTGAGCACCGCCGACTGGGTGATCACGCTCGACACCAGCCGGCTCATCTCACGGCTCGGCACCAGCGACCAGTACGTCGTGCCGATCATCGTCGAGAAGCACCCCAGCTGCGTGACCTCGACGTGCACCCCGGTGTGCACCGAGGCGGCGCCCTGCACGCAGACCGTGACCCCGACGATCAAGCAGGGCTCGGTCAGCTGGTCCGGCACCCCGACCGACACCGGCGCCACCAAGCCGGGCGACGTCAGCTCGCCGCTGGACATCACGACCGGCCACACCTACATCGACGTCACGTACTCGCCGACGCTCGGCGCCCTGATCCGAGGCTCCACGATCGACGGCGACGAGTTCACGCTGACCGGCCCGGGCGTGGTGCCGGGCCTGTCGTTCGGCCCGGTCATCGACCTCGGCAACGGCGTCTACCGCTACACCATCAACGGCACGTTCCGCCCCGGCGCGGTCAACGTGGTCTTCGCCCTGGACAAGTTCGAGGACGACTCGGCCCGCGCCCCGCCGGCCGGCGCCACGGACACCCAGCAGTTCACCGTCGCGGGCACCTCCGGCGACCTGGTCCGCACCATCCCGGCCGCCGGCGACCAGCCGCAGCGCGTGGTGGCGCTGTCCGGCGGCACCGTCGGGCGCAGCTGGATCAACGCCCGCGGCTACCTCGAGGTCCGGTTCACCCCGACCAGCGGCTACGCGATCGACCCGACCTCGGTCAACGGCGACGAGCTCCAGCTCCGCGACTCCGCCGGCCACCTGGTCGCCCTCGGGTCGCCGGTGCGGCAGGGCAGCAGCAACGTCTGGCAGTACTCCTTCGCCAGCCCGCTGGCCGCCGGCGGCTACACCCTGACGATCCTGGCCGGCAGCGTCACCGACACCAGCGGCACCAGCAACCAGGTGGAGTCGGAGCAGTTCACCGTCGTCACCCCGACCAGCGGCATCTCGAACCCGGCCAACAACCAGGTCGGCTCGACCGCCGACTTCAACAGCCGCGGCTGGATCGACGTGACCTACGCCGGCGCCGACCCCGCGAGCATCCTCGACAGCCAGGCCGAGTTCACGCTGACCAGCTCCACCGGGAACAAGATCACGCTGGTGGGCCTCCCGGTGCGCGTCTCCGGCGACAAGTACCGCTACTTCTTCACCGGCCACTACAGCGGCGACCTCCAGTTCGCCTGGATCGCCGGGTCCTTCGCACCCGCGGCCGGCGCGAGCGTCATCACGCCCAGCGTCGAGACCGCCAGCGCCGCGGACGTCCTCGCGCGCACCTGGATCGACCTGAGCTACCAGTCCGGCGCCGGTGCCGTCGACGCCGCCACGGTGACCGGCAACGAGCTCGGCACGGTCGCCGGGCTCACCGCCGCCGGTGTGAACCAGGTCGACGGCACCACCTTCCGCTACCTGTTCACCGGGGACCTGGCCGCCGGCACCGTCACGGTGACCGTGCTCGACGGCAGCTGGGCCGACCTGGACGGCAACCTGGGCGGCGGCAGCGTCAGCACGTTCCGGCTGGTCGCCCCGGCGCAGTCGTTCTACATCGAGATCTCCGGCGGCCTGCTGCTGAACGCTCCCGGCGTCGATGAGCCGCTGGTAGACCTCTCCGCCAACGTCACCCTCGAGATCGACACCGCTCGCAAGCTCTTCACGCTGACCTTCGACGGCCAGCTCAAGCTGATCAAGCTCGGCACCGTCGGCGCCACCTCCGGCCGGTTCGTGCTCGACATGGGCGACGGCACCTCGTCCACCCCCGGCTTCTGGGGGGTCGCCACCCTGGAGACGAACTTCAAGTCGCTGGAGCAGTACGGCCTGTACCTCTCGGCCAAGGGCACGCTCCAGATCAACACGACGAACGTCGCCAAGACCGAGGTGCTGACCCTCAAGGGCATCGGCGCCGGCGGCGCGGACGTCACCCGCACCTTCGTGCTCGGTCCGAAGAGCTTCGCCCTCGAGCTGGTCGGCCAGGCCCGGGTGCGGCCGCCGGGCAGCAGCTCCGACCTGGTGCGGATGCAGGGCGGGTTCTTCCTGAGCATCGACGCGTCGAACGACTTCAAGCTGCAGATGTACGCCACCGCCGAGCTGTCCTTCGGCGTCGGCGACGCGCAGCTCACCTACGGCTCGGCCACCGCGCTCCTGGTGATCACCCCGGACGGGATCGCCGGCAGCATCAAGGTGAGCGCCGGCGGCGGGATCGGGCTGCCTGCGCTGGGCTCGCTGTTCAGCGCCACCGGGACCGTCACGGTCATGTTCAACACGATGCGCCACGACGTGACCTTCCAGGTCCCCGACGCCTTCCTGCCGCTGCTCCACCCCGGCGACCCGACGACCATCGTGGTCTTCGGCAGCGCGCCGACGCTGGACGGCCACCGCAACCCCAACGCCCCGGCGACCGGCGAGATCTACGTCCTGGCCACCATCAACGCGCAGCTCACCATCGGCGGCGTCGTCGCCCTCAACGGCTTCATCGGCATCACCGCCGCCGTCGACCCGCTGAAGGGGGCGTACCTCAAGATCGACGGCGCGCTGGGCGCGACGATCCCGCTGCTGGGTGCGTTCACCTCCACCGTCAACCTCGCGGTGTACGTCGGCACCACGCCCGGGACCACCGGCATCGTCGGACGCATCCAGCTGACCCGGGGGAGCGACATCATCCCGGGCGTGCGGCTCAACGGCCAGTTCCTCCTCGAGCTCAACACGTTCGCGGAGAGCCGCACGATCACGACGTTCGCGATCAAGAAGAAGGACGGCGTCTTCGACGGGTTCGTCCGGGACTCCGCCGGGAACCTGCAGGTCGTCTCCGACACCATCACCACGCAGGCCGGCTTCAAGCTGATCATGGCCGGCTCCCTGGTGGTCGGGGACACCCTCGAGATCGCCGGCAACGTGCTGTTCCGCGTCGAGCTGGCGGGACCGAACGCCGGCATCGAGCTGGTGGTCAACGGCACGCTGGCGCTCAACCCGATCGGCAGCGTGAAGATCGTCGACAGCGGCTTCCGCATCGACGCCACCGGCCTGGTCGCCCGGGCCGAGGTGAAGCTCGAGCTCGGGTCGGCGTTCTCGAGCGGCCTCGGCTTCGACGCCCGCGTCTTCCTGGCCCTCAACACCACCGGCCGGTCGGTCACGCTGGGCTCCTCCACCGTCGCCCCGGGCTTCCTGCTCCGCGTCGAGGGCAGCATCCGGCTCGTCGGCGTCCAGGGCACCGGCTTCCTGGAGATCGGCGCCAGCCCGACCGGCTTCACGATGGCCTTCGGCCTCGGCTTCGAGATCGGCGGCCTGCAGTTCCGCGCCGACGGCGGCGCCGGCGTCTACAGCGACGGCTTCGCGCTGCGGCTCTCGGTGCACGCCGCCGCCGACGCGCCGGTGTTCAGCATCGAGGCCGACGGCACGATCCAGGTCAACACCACCGGCCACGCGGTCACGCTCGGCAACGCGACCGTCGCCAACGGGTTCCTGCTCGACCTGCAGGGCAAGGTCTCGCTCCTCAAGGTGCTCAACCTCGACGCGCACCTGACGGTGAAGATCGACTCCGCCGGCTGGCGGCTCGACGCGAGCGCGTCGGTGAACTTCTTCGGCATCGCGTCGCTGTCCGGCACCGTGATGGTCAAGAGCAACGGCGACTTCGACGTCCAGCTCAACGGCGGCATGACGATCGGCTCGAGCGACTTCGGGCTCCGCGGCGACTTCTCGATCCACGTGTTCTCCGAGCACTACGACGACGTGCACTACCGGTTCGGGCTCAGCGGCTCGGCCAGCGTCAAGGTCCGGGCCTTCGGGGTCACCCTCGCCGGGGTCGGCATCGGCTTCGACTTCCGCGTCGACACCGCGAACGCCGACAGCCACGGCCGGGTCAAGATCGAGCTCAAGGTGCACGTCTCGGTCGACCTCTGGCTGTTCTCCATCGACGCGGACGCCTACTTCACGATCGGCTACCTCCAGCTGCCGGCGCCGACGTACCTCGGCAGCAACGGCTCGGGCTCGTTCCAGGTCTGGAGCGACGGCGTCGACCACGTGCTGTACCTCAACGTCGGCGACCTGGCCCACCGCAACGCCCGCAACATCGGCCAGGACGACGTCAACGAGGCGGTGGTCATCGAGCAGATCGGCGGCACCGCCACCGACGCCACCATCAAGATCAGCGCCTACGGCCGCAGCAACATCTACAACCACGTCACGAAGGTCGTCGGCGACTTCGGCGACGGCAACGACAACGTCGTGATCCGCGACAGCGTCAAGGTGCCCGTCGTGATCTCCGGCGGCGCCGGCAACGACGTGATCACCAACGCCGGCACCAGCACCTGCACGAACCTCGCCACCCCGACCGCCTGCACGCAGCTGTACGGCGACTCCGACGGCCTCACGGCCGTGACCGGGGTGACCTACGACGACTACATCTCGACCACCGGGGACGCGGTCGTCCACGGCGGGCTCGGCGCCGACATGATCGTGCACACCGGCGGCGGCACCACCTGGCTCTACGGCGACGAGGGCGACGACAAGCTCTTCGGCTCCTCGGTCAAGGACAAGCTCGACGGCGGCGCCGGCAACGACGTGCTGCAGGGGTCGGCCACCAGCTACCAGGGCGGCGCGGGCAACGACACGATCGTGGTGCTCCTCACCGGCGCCCAGCCCACCACGCTGACCGTCGACGGCGGCGCCGACACCGACCAGCTGCTGGTGACCTTCGGGGCCGGCAACGACGCGATCGAGCTCGCCAAGAACGGTGCCTCGAGCCTCAAGCTGACCTACGGCACGGTCGGGTCGACCACCACCAAGACGCAGGTGGTCAACGGGATCGAGCAGCTCGACCTCGACGCCGGCGCCGGTGCCGACCTGGTCACCGTCCACGACCTCGCGGGCGCCGGGCTCGGCTCGCTGTCGGTGGAGCTGGGTCGCACCGCGACCGTCAACGGCACCAAGACCGTCAAGGTCACCAGCGGCGGCAAGGACTACAACATGGAGGTGCCGGACGTCCGGTACTCCGACGACCGCGCGGCCGACACCGTCGTGGTCGAGGGTGGCGCCGGCACCGACACCTTCACGCTGACCAACACGACGGTGCGCAGCAGCGACCTCGTGATGGTGCCCGTCACCCGCGTCGCGCGCACCGGCGCCGCGTCGTACCTCGTCGACGTCGGCCAGGGCGTCCGCGGCGAGGGTGACCAGCTGGTCGTCGACGGCGCCGGCGGGAACGACACGCTCACCGCCGCCGGCACCACCCAGAACCTCGTCGCGCTGACGCTGAAGGGCGGCACCGGCAACGACACCCTCGTCGGCTCGGTGTACGACGACGTGCTCGACGGCGGCGACGGCAACGACACCATGACCGGCGGGCTCGGCCGCGACACGTTCCGCGACTCCGGCGGCGTCGACACCCTCGTCGAGTCGATCGCCACCGGCTCCACCGTCCACGACATGGGCCTCTACGACGACCTCTTCGTCGTCGGCACCGTCGTCGGCACCGACTTCGCCCCGGGCGCCGTCGTGGAGAACCTCGACGGGATCTTCGAGAAGGCGGTCCTGAAGGGCGACGCGGTCACCAACGTGTTCCTGGTCGGCGACGCCGACGGCGCGCTCACGGTCGGCTCCGCCGCCCGCACCGTGAAGGGCTGGTCGGGCGACGTCACCCTCACCCCGCTGGAGCGGCAACGACCTGGTGCGCGTCGAGCTCCGCGCCGCCACCGGTGCCCGGGTCCACGTCACCGACAGCGCCGGCACCGACACCCTGCAGGTGTGGGGCACCAGCCTCCGCGAGAACCTCATCGTCGACACCAGCGGGACCCGCGGGCTGGTCCGGCAGCGCGCCACCACCGGCCTGACCGGGACCGGCACCGAGATCGTCGACGACGGCTCGACCGCGACCGACCTGGTCTCCATCGACCACTCCGGCATGGACCTCGTCGAGCTGCGGACGCTGGCCGGCGGCGACCGCATCGCGGTCCGCCGGATGAGCGTCGAGCACCACGTCGAGGCCGGCGCCGGCGACGACCAGGTCGCGGTCGGCAGCCTCGCGGGCGTCGAACGCCACGCTCAGCCGGTGGCCGAACACCGGCGGCACCCTGAACGCCATCACCGCCCGGCTCGTCGTCGACGGCGGCTCCGGGCCCGGCAGCCTCACCGGCCTCGACGAGCTCACCCTCGACGACAGCGGCGACACCGCCGCCAACACCGGCCGCCAGACCGGTGACCAGGTCACCGGCCTCGGCCTCGGCGTCGGCGTCACCTACACCGCCTTCGAGAGCCTGGCGGTCACCCTCGGCTCCGGCAGCGACACGTACACCGTCGACAGCACCCACGCCGGCACGTCACGGCCCACCACGATCGACACCGGCGCCGGCAACGACACCGTCGTCGTCCGGTCCGTCAGCGGGCGCACCGAGGTCCACCTCGGGCTCGGCGACGACACCGTGCGGGTCAGCTCCACCAGCACCGGGACCGGCGGCACCCTGGACGGCATCCTGGGCTACCTGGTCCTCGACGGTGGCGACGGCACCGACAAGGCCTTCGTGGACGACGCCGGCTCGCTCACCGACCGGATCGGCCGGCTCACCGGCAGCGTCCTCGCCGGCCTCGGCACCGGCCTGGCCGGCACCGCGCCGCGGCAGAGCCTGCTGCAGACCGTCACCGTGCTGAACGCCTTCGACGGCCGCTTCACGATCACCGTGGCCGGCTTCGGCACCACCGCGGCCCTCGACTTCGACGCGACCGCCGCGAAGGTGCAGGCCGCCCTGGTGGCGATCGTCGGCGCCGGCAACGTCGTGGTCACCAAGGCCGGCGGACGCTGGGTGCTCGCCTGGACCGGTGCGCTGGCGGGTGCCGCGGGCTGGACCCACCTGGTCACCGCGGTCACCTCGGTCGGCCTCAGCGGCTCCACGGAGGCCGGCGCCCCGGCCGTGCTCACCGGCTTCGCCGCGATGAGCGACGGCCTCATCGGGTACGGCGCGATCGAGCAGCTCAGCGTGCTGCTGGGCGGCGGCAACGACGTGCTGAACGTCGACGGCACGCACACCGGCACCACGACCGTGGACGCGGGCGCCGGGAACGACCGGGTCTTCGTCGAGGCGGTCTCCGGCACCACGACCGTCAACGGCCGCGCCGGCGACGACTACCTCGTCGTCAACGCGGTCCCGGACGCGCCGCCCGCCACCAACCCGATGCAGGGCCAGCGGCTCACCCTCGACGGCGGCGCCGGCGCCGACACCGACGTCGTCGGGCTGTTCGGCACCGGCACCTCGCGCATCGACGTGGTCGACACCGGCTACGACGGCGCCACCAACACCCTCGTCGTCAACGGCACCGCGCTCGACGACCTGTTCCTGCTCCGCAAGCGGATGCTCGGCCTGCTGTCGACCCCGAACAGCCAGGGCGCCTACACCGCCGTCGAGAAGGTCACCTACACCGACGGCATCAACGGCGCGGTGGTGCTCAACGCGCTCGCCGGCGACGACTCGGTGGTGCTCGACGACACCGCGACGACGATGTTCGTCAACGGCGGCAGCGGCAACGACCACTTCCGGATCGGGCAGCTCTACCGCAACTACACGGTCACCGACCCCGAGTTCGCGATCCCCGCCGCCGACTTCTTCACCAGCTCGCGCGGCCTGCTGACCAACGGTGTCTCCGCCGCGGCGACGATCAACGGCGGCACCGGCGACGACACGTTCGACGTGTTCCGCAACAAGGCCACGCTGACCCTGAACGGCGACGCCGGCGACGACACCTTCGTGGTCCGCAGCTTCGTCGACGAGTCGGAGGTCACCCGGGTCGACAGCGGGGAGGGCCGCGACTTCATCACCTACGCCCGCAACGCCCCGGTCGCGATCGACGGCGGCGCCGGCTACGACACCGTGATCGTCATCGGCACCGAGCTCAACGACAAGTACGTCGTGACCGCCGACGCGGTCTACGGCGCCGGCCGGTTCGTCACCTACACAGGAGTCGAGCGGCTCAAGGTCTACGGCATGGAGGGCAACGACACGTTCTACGTGCTGTCCACCAACCCGACCGTCGAGACCTCGCTCTACGGCGGCATGGGCAGCGACCGGGTCGAGGTCGGCGCCCGCGGCGTGCCGGTGCAGTCCGACGACCTGCAGGGCCACACCGGGCTCGTGCGGCACTCGGTGGAGAGCTCGGGCGGCCTCACCTCGAAGTGGCGCGGCGTCCCGGTCGACGGCGTCGCCGCCGAGATCCAGGACAACGACGCACCCGCGATCACGGTGGTCCCGGTGGGCGGCTCGCTGGTGCTGCGGGAGGCCACCTCCAACGTCGGCCAGCTGCGCGTCCGTCCGACGTACAAGTCGAACACGCAGGTCGAGGTCACCCTCTCGGCGCCGTACGACCCGTCGTCGACCAGCCGCTCGCAGTCTGTGCTGCTCTCGCTGGACGGCGTCCACTGGTCCACCTCGGTCACGCTGGTCTTCGGGGCCGGCTCGACCACCGCGCAGCTGGTCTACGTCAAGGCCGCCTTCGACAACTCCTCCGAGGGCCGGCGGCAGGTGCCGCTGCAGACCCGGGTGGTCGGGCGGCTCAGCGGCACCGGGGCCCAGGCCGGCTCGGTGCTCACGAAGACGGGCGCGTTCAGCGCCTTCGCGACCAACGCGCTCGTCGGCGGCCAGGTCGTCCTCACCGGCGGCCCCGGCGCCGGCCAGACCCGCACCATCGTCGCCAGCACCGCCAACACGCTGACGCTCGACTCCGCCTGGACGGTCGCGCCGACCACGGCGAGCACCTGGCAGGTCCGCGGCGTCGGCGCCTACGACGGCCTGATCGTGGCCAACCCGGTCGTCACCGTCCTCGACGACGACCAGGTCGGGGTCGACGTGGTGCTGCCCGACGGCGGCATCCGGGTCACCGAGCCGGTGGCGTCCGGCTCCGACAAGGGCCGCACCGTCGCGACGTACACGGTGGGCCTGTCCCGGGTCCCGAACGGCACCGTCACCGTCCATCTGTCCGCTCCCAGCCAGCTGCTGTTCCGGGTCCTCGGGAGCACGCAGTGGGTCAGCTCGCTGGACCTCCCCTTCACGGCCACGAGCTGGAGCACGCCGGTGACGATCGAGGTCACCGGCCGGTACGACGGCAAGGTCGAGGGCCAGCACGCCGGCCGGATCGACACCACCGTCACCGGCGGCGACGCCTACGACGGCCAGGTCACCGGCGGCACCGGGCGCGACGACGAGTTCGTGGTCGCCGGGACGCCGTTCACGCCCGGCGCGCTGCGTGGCTACCAGGTGCGCATCGTCGGCGGCACCGGCGCCGGCCAGGTGCGCTACGTCTGGAGCAACACCGCGAACGTCATCACGGTCGAGGAGGACTGGGACGTCCGGCCGGACAGCACCAGCGTCTACCGGATCACCGGCTACACCACGCCGGCGCCGCTCGGCCAGGTCGGCGGCACCGTCGTCACCGTCGACCCGGACCGCACCACGATCACGCTCGGCAGCGGCGTGACCCTGCCCACCGCGGACGGTGGCCTCTCCGGTGCGCTGATCCGCATCGTCGGCGACGGGCTCACCGGGTCGGCGTACTACCGGGTGATCGCCTCCAACACCGCGCACAGCATCACGGTCACCGACGCCTGGGGCTCCGGGGTGTTCGGCACCGGCACCAGCGTCGTCGTGCTCGGCGTCCCCGGCCTGTACGTCGACCAGATCACCGCCGTCATCGCCGACGCGGACACCCCCGGCGTCGTCATCACGCAGAGCGGGGGCACCACGCGGCTGGTCGAGGGCGCGACCAGCGTCCTGGACGGGCTCTCGGACAGCTACACGGTGCGGCTCACCCGCGACCCGGGCAGCGAGAGGATCACCATCACGCTCGCGCCGCTCGCCACCCCGAGCCTCGACGGAGCCAACGCCACGGGCACCTGCGGCCTCGACACCACGCACGGCGCCGGCTGCAACCTCAAGCAGGTGCGCTTCGTCGCCGGTGCCGGCCAGCAGCTGCTCAGCAACGGGTCGCTGGTGCTGACCTTCGACAGCAGCAACTGGGACGTCGAGCAGACCGTCACCGTCGTCGCCATCGACGACACCGTGGTCGACGGCAGCGACCTGCAGGAGTTCGCGGACTCCGCGCAGCGCCTCACGCTGATCCAGGGCCCGCTGGCGGTGTACGGCGGCGACGACCCGGCCCCGACCGTGCCGGTGACCCTCGACGGGTTCGTGGCGACCGTGCTGCCCGGCGAGACCACCGCACCGGTGCTGCCCGCGACCGCGTCGACCGCCGAGACCGTGGAGCCCGCCCAGGTCGACGTGCTCGTGGTGCACAACGAGGACAGCCCGGCCGCCGACGTCGGCACGCTGACCTCGACCCAGATCACCGGTCTCGGGATGGCCGAGAGCACCGTGCAGTCCGGACGGCTGCTGCCCGGCGGCATCGTCTACGCCGGCTTCGAGGACCTCACGCTGCTGCTGGGCTACGGCGACGACGACCTCACCGTGGAGAGCACCCACGGCGGCACCACCACGATCGACGCCGGCGCCGGCGACGACGTGGTCCGGGTCCGCACCATCGCGGGCCACACCCGGCTGCTGGGCCAGGCCGGCGACGACGCGTTCCGCGTCGGCACCACCTCGCACCTGCTCGACCTGCTCGCCGCGCTGCTCGTCATCGACGGCGGTCAGGGAACCGACACCGCGTGGCTCGACGACAAGGCCGACACGAACAACAACGTCGGCCGGCTCGACCAGGGCACGCTGACCGGGCTCGACATGGTCGCCCGGCCGGGCACCGACGACCTGGGCCGGCCGCTGGACCGGATGTACTCCGTCACGGTGAAGCAGGGCACCTTCACGATCGTGCTGTGGCAGGTCGTCGACGGCGTGCGGACCGGGGTCGGCGCCGCGACGTTCGCGTTCGGCGCGACCGCCGCCGTCGTGCAGGCCAAGCTGCAGGCGCTGCTCTACCCGATCACCTCGACGACCAACCAGGTCTCGATGACCTGCGGCACCGCGAACCGCTCCGAGTGCACGCAGAGCGTCTACGTCTGGAAGGTCGGCGACGACTACCTGATCGGCTTCCGCGGCGAGGTCAACGAGGACCGCGACCACCCGGTCTCGGTCGGCCTCAGCGCGCTGGGCACCGCCACCGCCGCGGTCGCGGACGCCGCCCGGCTCGACGGCCTCAGCTACACCGGCCTCGAGACGCTGAACCTGGCGCTCGGCTCCGGCGACGACGTGATGAACGTGCGCGGCACGCTGCCGACCACCAACCTCTCGCTCGGCTACGGCAACGACCGGGTCTACGTCTCCTCGAAGGCCGAAGTCGGCGAGCTCGGCAAGCCGCAGTTCCTCGCCGGCGACCTCGACCGCATCGCCGGCACCCTGAACATCGACGCCGGCAGCGGCCGCCAGACGCTGCTGGTCAGCGACGAGGGCTCGACCGTCGGCGACACCGGCGTGCTGGTCACCGACGACCGCGGCGCCGCCGCCGGCCGCGACAGCCACGTCACCGACGGCGAGACCGTCTTCGGCGCCCCGCAGGAGATCTACCTCGTGGGCCTCGCGCAGGGCTCGATCACCTACCGCGCCGACGCCGACGGCAGCTTCGCCGACGGCATCCGGATCTGGGCCGGCTCGGGCAACGACACCTTCGTCGTCGACGGCACCCACCGCCGCGCCGGTCTGCGCACCACGACGTGGCTCAACACCGGTCTCGGCAACGACAACCTGTCGGTCGACCTCCGCAACGGGGAGGACGGCTTCTTCGTCCTCGACACGCAGGGACCCAACGACCACCTGCTGCACCTCGGGGTCTCGCTCTCCGACGGCGACGAGCCGGTCAGCGGCGACACCACGACGGTGACGGTCAACGGCGTCGTGATCCCGCTGGACCACTTCGTGGTCAACACCCCGGCACGCACGGTCGGCCTGTTCGACTCGTTCCGCCCGGGTGACACCGCCACCGTCCGCACCGAGCACGTGACCTGGAAGGCCTACCGGAAGACCGGGCTGTCCACCGCCCCCCTCGGCGGCGCGCTCGCGGCCGGTGAGAGCGTCCGCGTGCTGGTCAACGGCGTCGAGGTCGCGGCCACCGTCAGCGGCTCCACCGTGAGCTTCGACGCCGGCACGCAGCGCGACGGCCTCGCGTCGTACGTCGTGGTCGAGGTGACGCGCGTGGTCACCCAGACGTTCGCGCTGCCGCAGAGCTCCGACAGCGACGACGACGTGGTCGACGCGCGCACGTCGACGCTGCCGCTGGTGGTCTTCGGCGGCCAGGGCAGGGACACGATCCACGGCGGCTCCGGCGGCGACATCATCTTCGGCGACCGCGGCCGCGTGCTCTGGTTCACGCCCGGCACCGTGCCGGTCACCGGGCTCGGCGGCGTCGTGCTCACCGCGGAGCAAGTCGCGCAGCTCGAGCAGGCGGCCGTGGCGGTCTCCGGCCACGGCGGCGTCGGCGACCTCACCGACGGCGTGGAGGGCCAGCTCGTCGGCCTGGTCGTGACCCTCGACCCGACCATCGGCGGCGACGACGTGCTCAGCAGCGGCAGCGGCCGCGACGTGCTGCTCGGCGGCGCCGGGGGCGACACGATCAGCACCAGCCGCGACGCCACCGACGCCGCGGACATCGTCCTCGGCGACCACGGCTTCGTCGACTGGGTGCTGCGCGACGGCGACCCGACCGACCTCGACCGCATCTGGAGCACCCAGCCGGACCTCGGCGGCAACGACACCATCACCACCGGCGCGGGCGACGACGTCGTGGTCGGCGGTGCCGGCGACGACACCGTCCGGGCCGGTGAGGGCAACAACGTCGTGCTCGGCGACAGCGGCCGCATCACCGCTGCGGATGCCGACACCCTCCGCTGGTTCCGGCTGCCGATGACCCTGGGTCGCGTCGAGACCACCGACCCGACGCTCGGCGGCCGCGACGACATCACCACCGGTGCCGGCTTCGACATCGTGCTCGGCGGCGCGGCCGGCGACACCGTCCACTCGGGCGACGGCACCGGCATCGTCCTCGGCGACCACGGCTTCGTCGACTGGGACGACGACGGCGACGCCTCCGACATCGACGCCATCTGGACCACGGACCGCACCGACGGGGCCGGCGACGCGCTGTACAGCGGAGCGGGCGACGACGTCGTGATCGGCGGCTTCGGCGGCGACACCATCGACGCCGGCGACGGCCGCAACGTCGTGCTCGGCGACAACGGCCGGGTGACCGCGGCCGCCACCGACGGCCCCGCGTGGAGCCAGGTCCCGATGACGATCGGCCGCGTCGAGACCACCGACTCCGAGGTCGGCGGCCGCGACGACATCACCACGGGCACCGGCGTCGACGTAGTCCTCGGCGGCGCGGACGGCGACACCGTCCACGCCGGGTCCGAGCCGCCCGCGGTCGGCACCGCGTCCGGCACCGGCGACATCGTGCTCGGCGACAACGGCTTCCTCGTCTGGGCCGCGGTCCGGCTGCCCGGGTCGAGCACCACGACCCGCCAGGTGGTCACGCTGGCCACCGTCGACGACGCCATCGGCGGCGCCGACCGGATCTACGGCCAGGGCGGCGAGGACGTGCTGGTCGGCGGCACCCGCGGCGACAGCATCGACGGCGGGCTGGGCCGCGACCTCGTGCTCGGCGACAACGCGCTGCTCGACCGGTCCACGACGTACGGCGACTACCGCAACCCGCGCTTCCGGGCGCTGACCGGGAACCAGGTCTACGACACCAGCAGCGGCCCGAACGCCGGCGGCGCGAACGTCGGCACCGCCTGGGGCACCGACCCGCGCGGCACCGGCATCTGGGGCGACTTCCGGGTGACGTTGTACGACCACGCGTGGAACACCAGCCCCGACCTCTACGGCGCCGACTACCTCGCCGGCGGCGGCCAGGACGACATGATCTTCGGCCAGCTCGGCGACGACACCATCCAGGGCGACGGCTCCATCGACCAGACGGTCGGCGCCTGCCGGTTCTCGGCGGTCACCGGCACCTGCACCGGCCGCAGCCGCGACGTGCTCGTCGTGATGCCGAGCACCGAGGCCGCCACCGACGGCGACGACTACGTCGAGGGCGGCGGCGGCCGGGACGTGGTGTTCGGCAACCTGGGACGCGACGACCTCGTCGGCGGCAGCTCCGACATGTTCTCGCTCGACTCGATGGGCCTGCGCCCCGACGACAGCGACCTGGTCTTCGGCGGCGCCGGGCTGCGCAACGGCCGCAACGACGCGGTGCCCGGCCACGGCACCGACTCCGACACGATCGTCGGCGACAACGGCGACATCCAGCGGCTGGTCGGCCGCAACAACACGATCGGCACGTCGTACCTGACGTTCACCTACGACACCTACACCGGCGACACGGTGCGGCTGCTGCCGCGCGCGGTGACGCTGCTCGACTACACCCCCGGCGGACCGGACTTCCGGCCGTCCTGGTTCCCCGGCTCCACCGCCACCGGCTACGACGTCTCCGGCGCGGGCACCGGCACCTACGACGTCTGGGGCAGCGACGAGCTGCACGGCGAGGGCGGCGACGACACCGTGTACGCCGGCGGCGGCAACGACGTGGTCTACGGCGACGCCGGCGACGACGACCTCGTCGGCGGCTGGGGAAGCGACTGGCTTTCCGGCGGCACCGGGGTGGACGGCGTGCTCGGCGACGACGGCCGCATCCTCACCAGCCGCAACGGCAGCACGGAGCTGCTCAACGGCCTCGCCACCGCGAACAAGCAGGTCGACATCAGCACGCCGGGCAATGCGCAGGAGGCCGTGCTCTACCCGACCGGCTGGCTGAACAAGTCCGTCGACCTGACGCCGTACTCGCTGGACCCGAGCGGCCGCGCGGACAACCCGCTGTTCGCGCCGCGGTTCGCCAACGACGTGATCTACGGCGGCCTCGACGCCGACTTCCTGCACGGCGGCGCCGGCGACGACGCGGTGTCCGGCGCGGAGGCGCTGATGACCTCCTACGCCCCGACGTACGCCGGCGGCGTGGTGCAGACCGACTGGGCGCACCCGTTCAACGACGGCCGGCTGCTCGGCTTCGACACCGCGACCGGGATGTTCCCGCTCTACGACGCGAACGACCCGCGCCGCAAGGTCCGGCTCACCGCCACCGGGGGCTGAGCAAGGACGGCACCGGCCTGGAGTTCTTCCTCAACAACGACCCGACCGAGGGCAAGCCCTACGGCAGCCTCGCCAGCGACGGCTTCGACGTCCTCTTCGGCGACCACGGCAACGACTGGCTGGTCGGCGGCACCGACGCGACACCCTGTGGGGCGGCCGGGGCACGACCTGCTGCAGGCCGACGACGACCTAGCCACCGTGGGCGGCCTCAACAACGGCATCGACACCGCGCCGACCTACCAGGACCGGGCGTTCGGCGGCGGCCGGCCTCGACGTGATGATCGCGAACACCGGCGGCGACCGGCTGATCGACTGGGGCGGGGAGTTCAACACCTACCTGGTGCCGTTCTCGCCCTACGGTGCGCCGTCCATCAGCCGCATGGTCGCGCCGGCGCTCTACGACTTCCTCTACCAGGTGTCGAAGGCGCAGGGCGCCGACCAGACCGGGACCCAGGAGGTCGGCGGCGGCACCGCAGCACGCAACGGCGAGCCGTTCGGCGAGATCGGCCTGGTCACCCAGGAGGACGCGGCCTGGGGCGACCAGCACGGCGGTCCCCGCGACCCGCAGGCCGGCAACCTCAACGGCAGCCGCACGCCGGCGAACACCAGCGACGCCGCCTTCCTCGCCTTGAGCCACCAGAACGGCTCCTGCGCCGGTCGACGCGGCCGTGGCGGCGCCACCGAGCTGCCGGTGGTCAGCATCGGCAACGTCACCGTCGCCGAGGGCAACAGCGGCACGAAGACGGTCACC
>CAVPRA010000012.1:0-29110 GCA_963707685.1 uncultured Actinomycetota bacterium | reverse complement strand
TGCGGGCCCGTGGCGAAGTCGATCTCGCCCTGCGGGCTCAGCACGGTGTAGCCAGCGTGCTCGGTGACGTCGATCTGGAGGTGCATGCATCATCCTCGGCAGGGGTGGTGGACGACGCTGACCGGCTGAACGAAGCCCGGACGATCGTGCCACCTCGGGCGCGGCGCGTCCATTCGCGCGGCGGTCAGGCCCAGTCCGGGTTCCAGCCGTCGACGGCCTCGCCCTTCCGCTCGGCGGGTCCGACGTACTTCGCGGACGGGCGGATCAGCCGGCCGGTGCGCTTCTGCTCGAGGATGTGCGCGGACCAGCCGCCGGTGCGCGCGCAGGTGAACATCGAGGTGAACATCGGCGGCGGCACTTCTGCGAAGTCGAGCACGATCGCGGCCCAGAACTCCACGTTGGTCTCGAGCGCCCGGTCCGGCCGGCGCTCCTTGAGCTCCTTGAGCGCGGCCTTCTCCAGGGCCTCGGCGACCTCGTAGCGCGGGGCGCCGAGCTCCTTCGCCGTACGACGGAGCACGCGGGCGCGCGGGTCCTCGGCGCGGTAGACGCGGTGGCCGAAGCCCATCAGCCGCTCGCCCTTGTCGAGCAGGTCCTTGACGTAGGCCTCCGCCTCGCCGCGCTGCTCGACCTCGTCGATCATGCCGAGAACCCGGGACTGGGCGCCGCCGTGCAGCGGGCCGCTCATCGCGCCGATCGCGCCGGAGAACGCGGCGGCCACGTCGGCGCCGGTCGAGGTGATCACCCGGGCGGTGAACGTGGAGGCGTTCATGCCGTGCTCGGCGGCCGAGGACCAGTAGGCGTCGATGGCCTTGACGTGCATCGGGTCCGCCTCGCCCTTCCAGCGGATCATGAACCGCTCGGCGAGCGTGTGGCCCTGGTCGACCTCGCTCTGCGGGACCACCGGCGCGTGGAGGCCGCGGGCGGCCTGCGCGGCGTACGACAGCACCATGACCGCGACCCGGCTGAGGTCCGCGCGGGCCTGGTCGTCGGAGATGTCGTAGGTCTGCCGGAAGCCGAAGGCCGGCGCCAGCATCGCGATCGCGGCCTGCACGTCGACGCGGATGTCGCCGGTGTGCACCGGGATGTTGTACGCCTCCGCCGGCGGCAGCCCCGGGTCCCAGCGCCCGTCGATCAGCAGGCTCCAGACGTTCTCGAACGGGACGTGCCCGACGATCTCCTCGATGTCGACGCCGCGGTAGCGCAGCGCCGACCCCTCCTTGTCGGGCTCCGCGATCTCGGTCTCGAAGGCGACGACGCCCTCGAGACCGTGCTGGACCTCGCTCATGCCGGCTCCTTCGTGATCGTGCGTGCACCCTCGACCCGTCGGGGCCGGGGATCATCATGCCCACTGGTTACCGATGAGTCACGCGGCGGGGCGGGTGCGACCCGACGCTGGGTAGCGTCGGGGCCATGAGTGAGCAGGACACCTCCCAGACCCTCGCCCGGCTGCGCCGTGAGTACGGCGACCGCGGCCTCGACCTCGCCGACCTCGCCGACGACCCCGTGGGGATGTTCCGGGCCTGGCTCGACGAGACCGTCGCGTCGGGGCTGCACGAGCCGAACGCGATGGTGGTCACCTCGGTGTCCGCCGCCGGCCGGCCCTCGTCGCGGATGGTGCTGCTCAAGGGCCTCGACGAGCGCGGGTTCGTGTTCTACACCAACCTCGAGTCCCGCAAGGCGCGCGAGATCGAGGCCAACCCGCACGTCTCGCTGCTGTTCCCGTGGCAGGACCTGCAGCGGCAGGTCCGCGTCGAGGGCACGGCGTCGCCGGTCTCCGCGGAGGAGAACGAGGCGTACTTCGCCTCCCGGCCGCGCGAGTCCCAGCTCGGGGCCTGGGCGTCGCCGCAGTCGCGCGTGGTGGCCTCGCGCTCCGCCCTCGACGAGCGGTACGGCGGCGTGCTGGCGCAGTTCGCCGAGCTGGACGCCGTACCGCTGCCGCCGTTCTGGGGCGGGCTGCGCGTCGAGCCGGAGACGGTGGAGTTCTGGCAGGGCCGCAAGGGCCGGATGCACGACCGGCTGGTCTACCGCCGCGCCGCCGACGACCCCAGCGCGCCCTGGACGGTCGACCGCCTCGCCCCCTGACTCCGACATCGGATGTCCGGGGGTGACCTGGAGGTCACGTCTTGACTCCGACATCGGAGAAAACGACTTGTGAGTGAGCACTCACTCACTTATGGTGGCGGGCATGACCGCCACCCGTCGCCGCTCCGGCCGCGCCACCCCGATGGCGCCGGACGAGCGCCGGCGCGCCATCGTCGACGCGGTCGTCCCGCTGCTGCTCGAGAACGGTGACGACGTCACCACGCGGCAGATCGCGGAGGCGGCCGGGATCGCGGAGGGCACCATCTTCCGGGTCTTCCCGGACAAGCCCGCGCTGCTGATGGCCGCCGCCGAGGAGGTCGTCAACCCGGCGACCGGCCGCGCCGACCTCCAGGCGGCGCTCGCCGGGGTCGAGTCGCTGCGCGACCGGGTGCGCGTGACGACCGAGCGGCTCACGGCGCGCTCGGAGAAGGTGACGCTCGTGATGATGGCGCTGCGGCGGATCTGGATGTCGCAGCCGCCCGGCAGCCACGAGCACGGCACCGCCGGCGCGGACCCGCGGAAGGTGTTCGCGGAGGCCAACGAGGCGCTGCACGAGATGCTCATCGACGTCTTCGAGCCGCACCGCGACGAGCTCACCGTCGACCCCGAGACGGCCGCCGTGCTGCTGCGGACCCTGGTGCTCGGCTCCCGCCACCCCGGCGCCAACCCGCGGCACCGGCTCACCCCCGCCCAGATCACCGACGCCCTGCTCGACGGCGTCCGCACCCACACGCCGACGAAGGAGGGCTGACGTGCTGCTGCGCATCCTGCGGTCCCGGCTGGCGCCGTACAAGCGGCCGCTCACCCTGGTGGTCCTGCTGCAGTTCATCGGCACCATGGCCGCGCTGTACCTGCCCAGCCTCAACGCCGACATCATCGACAACGGCGTCGCGCAGGGCGACACCGGCTACATCACGCGCACGGGCGCGACCATGCTGGCGGTCTCGCTGGTGCAGATCCTGTGCAGCTCCGGCGCCGTGTACGTCGGCGCGCGGACCGCGATGTCGTTCGGCCGCGACCTCCGCTCGGCGCTCTTCCAGCGGGTCGGCACGTTCTCGAGCCGCGAGGTGCACCTGATCGGGGCGCCGTCGCTGATCACCCGCAACACCAACGACGTGCAGCAGGTGCAGATGCTCGTGCTGATGAGCTGCACGATGATGGTCGCCGCGCCGATCATGATGGTCGGCGGCGTGCTGATGGCGATGCGCGAGGACCTCGGCCTCTCGTGGCTGCTCGCGGTCTGCGTGCCGGCGCTGTTCCTGGTGGTCGGCTTCGTGATCTCCCGGATGGTCCCCGGCTTCCGGCTGATGCAGAAGCGCATCGACGGCGTGAACCGGATCCTGCGTGAGCAGGTCACCGGCATTCGCGTTGTGCGCGCGTTCGTGCGGGAGCCGTTCGAGACCCGGCGGTTCGGCCGGGCCAACGACGACCTCACCGCCGTCGCGGTCACGACCGGCCGCTGGATGGCGACGATGTTCCCCGCCGTGATGCTGATCCTCAACGTCTCGAGCGTCGCGGTGCTGTGGTTCGGCGGCCACCGCGTCGACGCCGGGACCATGCAGATCGGCGCGCTGACGGCGTTCCTGACCTACCTCGTGCAGATCCTGATGTCGGTGATGATGGCGACCTTCATGCTGATCATGGTGCCGCGCGCCTCGGTGTGCGCCGACCGCATCACCGAGGTCCTCGACACCGAGACGTCGGTGGTCCGGCCGGCCGAGCCGGTCACCACGCTCAACGGCCCCGGCGAGCTCGAGCTGCGCGACGTCGAGCTCACCTACCCGGGGGCCGACGAGCCGGTGCTGCGCGACCTGTCGTTCACGGCCCGGCCCGGCGAGACCACCGCGATCATCGGCTCCACCGGCGCCGGCAAGACGACGCTGCTCAACCTGGTGCCGCGGCTGTTCGACGTCACCGCCGGGGAGGTGCTCGTCGACGGGGTCGACGTACGCGACCTGGAGCCGGAGGTGCTGTGGAGCCGGATCGGGCTGGTGCCGCAGAAGGCGTACCTGTTCACCGGCACGGTCCGCAGCAACCTGCAGTACGGCAAGCCCGACGCCACCGACGAGGAGATGTGGCAGGCGCTCGAGGTCGCCCAGGGACGTGACTTCGTCGAGGCGATGCCCGAGGGGCTCGACGCGCCGATCACCCAGGGCGGCACCAACGTGTCCGGCGGCCAGCGGCAGCGGCTCGCGATCGCCCGGGCGCTGATCCGGCGCCCGCGGATCTACCTGTTCGACGACTCGTTCTCGGCGCTCGACCTGACCACCGACGCGCGGCTGCGGGCCGCGCTCGAGCCGGTCACCACCGACGCGACCGTGGTGATCGTGGCCCAGCGGGTGTCCACGATCCGCGGCGCCGACCAGATCCTGGTGCTCGAGGACGGCGCCGTCGTCGGCCGAGGCCGGCACGAGGAGCTGCTCGAGACGTGCGAGACCTACCAGGAGATCGTCGCGTCCCAGCTGAGCCAGGAGGAGGCCGCATGAGCACCCCCAGCCAGCCGGGCCGCATGAAGGAGACCGAGCGCGTCGTGGCCGGCGGCGGCCCGGGCCGCGGCGGCCCGATGGGCGGCGGCATGGTCGGCCAGAAGTCGCTGACCTTCGTGCCGTCGGCGAAGCGGCTCGCGGGCCGGATGAGCCCCTACCGCCACAAGGCCTACGCCGTCCTGCTGCTCGCCGTCGTCAGCGTCTCGCTCAGCGTCATCGGGCCGCGGCTGCTCGGCCGGGCCACCGACCTGATCTTCTCGGGGCTGTTCGGGCGTCGGCTCGACGGCACCAGCAAGGTCGACGCGGTCGCGGCGCTGCGGGCACGCGGCGAGGACCGGCTGGCCGACATGCTCGCCGGGATGGACCACGTGGTCCCCGGCCAGGGCGTCGACTTCGCCGCCGTCGGCCACGTGCTGCTGCTGGTGCTCGCGGTGTACGTCGCGTCCGCCGCGCTCGGCTGGCTGCAGGGCTTCGTGCTCAACGACCTGGTGCAGAGCACCGTGCGCCGGATGCGCGGCGACGTCGAGGCGAAGATCAACCGGCTGCCGCTGAGCTACTTCGACCGGCAGCCGCGCGGCGAGCTGCTCTCGCGCGTCACCAACGACATCGACAACGTCAGCCAGACGCTGCAGCAGACGATGAGCCAGCTGCTGGTCTCGCTGCTCACCGTCGTCGGCGTGATCGCGATGATGTTCTGGATCGCGCCGACGCTCGCCCTGATCGCGCTCGTCACCGTGCCGGTGGCGATGCTGCTGACCAGCCAGATCATGAAGCGCTCGCAGGGCCTGTTCATCCAGCAGTGGCGGCGCACCGGCACCCTCAACGCGCACGTCGAGGAGACCTACACCGGCCACGCGCTGGTCAAGGTCTTCGGACGGCAGCAGGAGGCCGAGCGGGAGTTCGACCGGCAGAACGACGAGCTGTTCAAGGCGAGCTTCGGGGCGCAGTTCGTCTCCGGGCTGATCATGCCGGTGATGATGTTCATCGGGAACCTCAACTACGTCGTGATCGCGGTGCTCGGCGGGCTGCGGGTGGCCAGCGGGACGATGAGCCTGGGCGACGTACAGGCGTTCATCCAGTACTCCCGGCAGTTCACCCAGCCGCTGACCCAGGTCGCGTCGATGCTGAACCTGCTGCAGTCGGGCGTCGCGTCCGCCGAGCGGGTCTTCGAGCTGCTCGACGCGGAGGAGGAGCCGGTCGAGCAGGCCGAGCCGCTGACCGAGGGCGGTCGCGGCGAGGTGGCCTTCGACCACGTGTCGTTCCGCTACGAGCCCGACCAGCCGCTGATCGACGACCTGTCGCTCGTCGCGCGCCCGGGTCAGACGGTCGCGATCGTCGGGCCGACCGGCGCCGGCAAGACGACGCTGGTGAACCTGATCATGCGGTTCTACGACGTCGACGGCGGCCGGATCACCATCGACGGCGTCGACATCGCGACCATGCGCCGCGGCGACCTGCGCGGCCGGACCGGGATGGTGCTGCAGGACACCTGGCTGTTCGAGGGCACGATCCGCGACAACATCGCCTACGGCCGTCCCGACGCGTCCGAGGAGGAGATCCTCGCCGCCGCCCGGGCGACGTTCGTCGACCGGTTCGTGCACAACCTGCCCGACGGCTACGACACGGTCGTCGACGAGGAGGGCAGCAGCATCAGCGCCGGCGAGCGGCAGCTGGTGACGATCGCGCGCGCGTTCCTGGCCGACCCGGCGCTGCTGATCCTCGACGAGGCGACCAGCTCGGTCGACACCCGCACCGAGCTGCTTGTGCAGCAGGCGATGGCCGCGCTGCGCACCGACCGGACGTCGTTCGTGATCGCCCACCGGCTCTCCACGATCCGCGACGCGGACCTGATCCTGGTGATGGAGTCCGGCGCGATCGTCGAGCAGGGCACTCACGCCGAGCTGCTCGCGGCCGACGGCGCCTACGCCGCGCTGTACCAGTCCCAGTTCGCCCAAGCCCTCGTCTGACGCTGCCCCGCGCCCCCGATCCGGCGACCCGTCACCTACTCGGCGGTTTCACCGCGTGTCGCCGCAGTTCGTGACGGGTCGGCGCCACGGGTCGGCGAAGGCTCACGAGAACGGCGGGCCGAGCGCCCTGGCGATGAGCGCGGCGAGGACGGTCGCGCTGCCGGGCGTACCGGCCGGCGGGCTCGCCGCCCGTGGCGCGGCCGGCGTCGGCTGACCCGTCACCAACTGCGCCGACACGCGGTCAATGTGCCAAGTAGGTGACGGGTCGGCGGTGGGGATGCAGACGGCCCGCGGGCGGTGCGGTGCGAGACCGCTCTCCGGTCGGATGATGTCCGGAGCGCCCACGGGCCGGGTGACTGCTTCTGGATTACCAGCGCGCTACACGTGCAGCTGGGCTGGCCGGTGCGCTGCTAGCGAGCAGCCACCTCACGAATCCGATAAGAATGCACTTCCGGACCACCTCCTTTCCCGTGTCCGACCACGGTACGTCCGGGCACCGGGGCGGACAAGACATTTCCCCCGGGTGAGAACGTTGCGGTCGTGCGCCCCGACGTCGAGCCCCGGACCCGTTGGCGGCACCGGTGGCGGTCCGTGCTCACCGACATCCGCCCGCTGCAGGTGTCGGCGCCGTACCGGCGGCTGTTCGTCGGCAACACCGTCGCGCAGCTCGGCCAGCAGATGACCAACGTCGCGATCGCGCTGCAGGTGTACTCGCTGACCCACTCGTCGTTCTACGTCGGCCTGGTCGGGGTGTTCGCGCTGGTGCCGCTGGTCGCGCTCGGCCTGTACGGCGGCGCCATCGCCGACGCCATGGACCGCCGCACGCTGGCGCTCGCAGCCAGCGCGGGGCTGTGGGTGGTCTCCATGGTGCTCGCGGCGCAGGCGTTCTGGGGCAACGAGTCGGTGTGGCTGCTCTACGGCTGCATCGCGGTGCAGTCGGGGTTCTACGCGGTCAACAACCCGGCCCGCAGCGCGATGGTGCCCCGGCTGATCGGCCGTGAGCTGATGCCGGCCGCCAGCGCGCTCAACATGGCGTCGTTCAACCTCGGCCTGACCGTCGGCCCGGTGCTCGGCGCGGCGGTGGTGGCCTGGCACGGCTTCGGGGCGGCGTACGCCGTCGACGTGCTCACCTTCACCGCCGCCTACTACGCGCTGGTGCGGATGCCGCGGATGCCACCGGCGGAGAACAGCCCGCGCGCCGGGCTGCGCTCGGTGGTCGACGGGCTGTCGTTCCTGCGCCGCTCGCCCAACCTGCGCATGACGTTCGTCCTCGACCTGTGCGCGATGGTGCTGGCGCAGCCGCGGGCGCTGTTCCCGGCGCTCGCCTACAAGGTGTACGGCGGGGGCGCCGGCGTCGTCGGGGTGCTGCAGGCCGCACCCGCCGCCGGGGCGGTCGTCGCGTTCCTGCTGTCGGGGTGGATCACCAAGGTGCGGCTGCAGGGGCTGGCCATCGTCATCGCCGTGATCGTCTACGGCGCCGCGGTCGGCAGCGTCGGACTGACCGACGTGCTCTGGGTCGGCGTGCTGCTGCTCGCGGTCTCCGGGGCGGCCGACATGGTGAGCGCGGCGTACCGCTCGACGATCCTGCAGGTCGCCGCCCCCGACGAGCTGCGCGGCCGGCTGCAGGGCGTGTTCATCGTAGTGGTCGCGGGCGGCCCGCGCGCCGGTGACTTCCTGGCCGGGTCGGTGGCCAGCGGGGTGGGCGAGCGGGTCGCGCTCGTGCTCGGCGGCCTGGCCTGCATCGCCGGCGTGCTGATCGCCTGCGCGTTCTCCCGCCGCTTCCTGGCGTACGACGCCCAGCACCCCACCCCCTGACCCGGACGTGCGCAGCATCACGTCCCACAGCAGCCAAAAAGATGGTTGCAGAACGCAACTAGTGGGTAGTCTGCGGAGGAACGCAAGAAACGCACTCCACAGGCGAAGAAGGACATGACCGACACCCAGCAGCAGACCACCGGGAAGCACGCCGGCACCCCGATCGAGGAGGGCCGGCACGCGGCGCCCCCGGCCACCTCGGGGCGGCACGTGTCGCCGCCCGCGGCGCCCGTCGTCGAGGAGCGGATGAGCCACCGCCAGGTGCTCGAGGCGCTGTCCGGGCTGCTGCTCGGGCTGTTCGTCGCGATGCTCTCCTCGACGGTGGTCTCCAACGCGCTGCCGCGGATCGTCGCCGACCTGCAGGGCAGCGAGTCCGGCTACACCTGGGTCGTGGTCGCGACGCTGCTGACCATGACGGCCTCCACGCCGGTGTGGGGCAAGCTGTCCGACCTGTTCAGCAAGAAGCTGCTCGTGCAGTCGGCGCTGGTGATCTTCACCATCGGCTCGCTCGCGGCCGGCGTCGCACCCAACATGGGCTCGCTCATCGCCGCGCGCGCCGTCCAGGGCCTCGGCGTCGGCGGCCTGACCGCCCTGGTGCAGGTCGTGATCGCCAGCATCGTCACGCCGCGCGAGCGCGGCCGCTACTCCGGCTACATCGGCGCGGTGTTCGCGCTCGCGACCGTCAGCGGCCCGCTCATCGGTGGCGTCATCGTGGACTCGCCGCTCGGCTGGCGGGGCTGCTTCTTCGTCGGCCTGCCGGTCGCGGCGCTCGCCTTCGTGGTGCTGCAGAAGACGCTGCGCGTGCCGACCATCCGCCGCGAGGTCAGCATCGACTTCCTCGGCGCCGGCCTGATCGCGGGCGGTGTCTCCGTGCTGCTGATCTGGGTCTCGCTCGCGGGCCACAACTTCGAGTGGGGCTCGTTCACCTCGGCGTGGATGATCGCGCTGGGCGTGCTGCTGCTCCTCGCGGCCGTCGTCACGGAGATGCGCGCCAAGGAGCCGATCATCCCGCTGCGGCTGTTCCGCGACCGCACCACGAGCCTGGCCACCTTCGCCTCGATCATGATCGGCGTCGCGATGTTCGGCTCGACGGTCTACCTCTCGCAGTACTTCCAGATCGCGCACGGCATGACCCCGACCCACGCCGGGCTGATGACGATGTTCATGGTGGGCGGGCTGCTGGTCTCCAGCATCACGACCGGCCGGATCATCAGCCGCACCGGGCGCTGGAAGCGCTACCTCGTCGGCGGCATGGTGTTCGTGGTCGTCGGGCTCTCGCTGCTCAGCACGATCGACGAGTCCACCAACCTGCTGCGGGTCGGCGCGTTCATGGCGGTGCTCGGCCTCGGCCTCGGCGCCACGATGCAGAACCTCGTGCTCGCGGTGCAGAACAACACCGCCCAGCGCGACATGGGCGCCGCCAGCTCGGTGGTCGCGTTCTTCCGCTCGATGGGCGGCTCGATCGGCGTCTCCGTACTGGGGGCGGCGCTGAGCCACCAGGTCGCGTCCCAGGTCGCGTCCGGGCTCGCCGCGCTCGGCGTGCAGCCCGGCTCCGGGAGCAGCAGCACCACGATCCCGGACATGTCGACGCTGCCGGCACCGGTGCGCGCGGTGTTCGAGTCGGCGTTCGGCGACGCCACCGGCCACGTGTTCCTGATCGCTGCGCCCTGCGCGCTCGTCGCGTTCGTCGCGATCCTGTTCATCCGCGAGGTGCCGCTGCGCACCACCATCGAGCGCGAGGACGAGCTGGTCTCAGCGTCGAGCTGATGCCAGCGCATCGGCCGGCGCTCGCTGCTGCGGGATCCGGACGCCGGCACCGGTCACCACGACCGCGGGCCTCCCGCCGACGGTGGCCAGCCCGGCGAGCGTCGCCGCCGTCAGCAGCCCGAACAGCCCGAGCACGCCCAGGGCGGAGACCAGCCACGGCGCGACCAGCGACCCGACCAGCGCCGAGGCCACCATCACGCTGTCCGTCAGCCCCAGCACGCCGGCGCGGCTGCGGTCGGGCACGGCCTCCTGGATGGTCTCGGTGACGGCGCTCTCGACGTGCACCGTCGCGGCCCCCGCGACCGCCAGCGGCAGCAGCGCCCACCCGACGGCGGGCGTCAGCGGCAGCAGCGCGACGGCTCCGGCGAGCAGCAGCAGCCCCCACCGGGCGCGGGCGAACGCCGTCGTCCCGAGCCGCCACAGCAGCGGCGCCGCCAGCGCCCCGACGCCGAGCACCCCGGTGGCCGGGCCGTAGCCCGAGCTGCCGCCGCTCCAGACGTGCTCGGCGACCGGCAGCAGCCCGATCAGCAGCGCCATGTCGACGAAGTTCAGCAGCCCCGCGACCCCGACCGCACGGACCGTGGCCGACGACGTCCGCAGCGCGGCGAACGGCCCCACGGCCGCCGGCACGCCGCCCTCGCGCGCGAGAGCCGGACGCGGCAGCCGCACCCCGGCGACGAGCAGGGTGGCGGCGACGGTCGCCACCACCGCGACGGCCGGCACCCAGGGACGGGTCAGCGGCACCAGCAGCAGCCCGCCCAGCGCCGGGCCCACCACGAACGACGTGGCCTCGATCGTCACGAGCAGCGCCGTCGCCCGGCGCCGGCTCGGGCCCGCGGCGTCCGGCATCGCGGCGGCCAGGGCCGGGTACGCCGGGGTGCTCACCGCGATCGCCGCGGCGGCCAGCGACACCGCGGCCAGCAGCCAGCCCTCGGCGACCGCGACCGCCACCCCGGCGAGCAGCACGATCCGGCCGACCAGCGTGACGCGCACCAGTCGGTCGCGGCGGAACCGGTCGGCCAGCATCCCGGTGGCCCAGGACAGCGCGACGTACGGCACCATCCGGGCGGCGCCGGTCAGCCCGACCAGCAAGTCGCCGTGGGGCGTCCCGTCGACGCGCTCGTAGACCAGCACGAGCAGCAGCGGCCAGGGCAGCGACATCCCGACCGAGGCCAGCGCGTGGCTGACCAGCAGCCGGCGCACCTCGCCCGGCATCCGCGGCGTCATGGCCGTGGCTCAGACGAGCCGGGTCGGCAGCGGCGCGAAGCCGTTGAAGCCCACCGTGGAGTAGCACGTGGTGTACGCGCCGGTGGAGTGCAGCCGGACGGTGTCGTCCTCGCCGAGGGCGAGCGGCAGGTCGACCGGCACCCGCTCGTAGAGCACGTCGACGCTGTCGCAGGTCGGTCCCGCGAGCACGCACGGCCCGGTCGGGCCGCCGTCGGCGCTGGTGTCCACGCGGTAGCGGATCGACTCGTCGAGCGTCTCGACCAGGCCGGTGAAGACCCCGGCGTCGAGGAAGACCCAGCGGGTGTCGCCGCGACGTACGACGGCGAGGACGGTCGAGACCAGCGTGCCGGCGTCGGCGACGACCCCCCGGCCGGGCTCGACGATCGTCTGCGGCCGCCGACCGCCGAAGTGGCGGCGCAGCGACCGCTCGATGGCGGCGCCGTAGGACGCCAGCGGCAGGCAGCCGCCCTCGAGGTGGGCCGGGAAGCCGCCGCCCAGGTCCAGCAGCCACGGCTCGAGGCCGTCGGCGCGGAGCGCGGCGAACACCCGGGCCGAGGCGGCGATCGGGGCGTCCCAGGCCGCGGTGTCGCGCTGCTGCGACCCGACGTGGAAGGAGACCCCGGCCGGGTCGAGGCCGACGGCGGCGGCCGACCGGAGCAGGTGGACGGCCTGCTCGGCGGAGCAGCCGTACTTGCGGGACAGCGACCAGTCCGACCCCTCGCCGGACGTGACGATCCGGCAGAGCACCGCCGACCCGGGGGCGGCGGCGGCCACCTTCTGGGTCTCCTCGATCGAGTCCACGACGAACAGCCGCACGCCCAGCCGGGCGGCGAACGCGATGTCGGCCCGACGCTTGATCGGGTTGGAGTAGACGAGGTCCGAGGGGGAGGCGCCGGCCTGCAGCGTCGCGACCACCTCGGCCGGGCTGGCCACGTCGAAGCGGCAGCCGGCTGCGGCGAGCGCGGCGAGCAGCCCGGGGTCCGGGTTGGCCTTGACCGCGTAGTGGACCGCGGTGCCCGGCAGCGCGGCGCCGAGCCGGCGGAAGCGGGTCACCGCAGCCGCCACGTCGAGCACGAGGTACGGCGTCTCGGCGACCGGGAGGCGGCGCGCGGCGCGCTGCTGCGGAAGGGGCCGGGCGGTCTCGAGGGTGAGGTTCACGAGCAGCTTCCTGACGCTGGCGGCGAAGCCGTTCCCGAGACGACGGCGCTGTCAGTGGGTCAGGAGCCGACCCCAGGCCCGCTGATACACGCGCCCGCCCCGCTCACCGCGCGGTTCGGAACCAGGCCGCCGTGTCCGGGGCGAGCCGGCCGCCGACCGGGTCCTCGCCGCTGCTCAGCACCAGCTCGCTTGCTGCGTCGGGGAGCCGGCGCCAACGGCTGCCGCAGTTGACCACCGCGACCAGGTCGCCGCGGCGCACCGCGAGCGTGCCCGGGGCCGAGTCGAGGACCTCGACCTCGTCGGTCAGCCCCGCGGTGACCTCGCGGCGCACCCGCAGCATGGTCCGGAAGAACTCCAGGGTCGAGCGCTCGTCGCCGGTCTGCGCCTCGGCGGTGCGGTCCGCCCAGTCGTCGGGCATCGGCAGCCACGGCTGCCCGTCACCCGCGCCGAAGCCGTACGGCGACGAGGTGCCGGACCACGGCATCGGGATGCGGCAGCCGTCCCGGCCGACGGGCTCGGCGCCCCGGAAGTACGCCGGGTCCTGCCGCAGCTCCGGGGGCACGTCGACCTGCTCGAGGCCGAGCTCCTCGCCCTGGTAGACGTACGCCGAGCCCGGCATCGCCATCATCGTGAGGACGGCCGCCCGCGACCGGGCCACGCCGACGGTGCCGCCGCCGTACCGGGTGGCCTCGCGGACCACGTCGTGGTTGGAGAGCACCCAGGTCGGGATGCCGCCGGCCGGCAGGGCGTCGAAGGTGTCCACGACGACCCGGCGGAACGCGGCCGCCGACCACGGTGCCTCGAGCCAGGTGAAGTTGAACGTCTGCTGCAGCTCGTCCTCGCGGATGTAGCGCGCCATCGCCTCGGGCGTGCCGGCGCAGGCCTCCGCGACGGCCATCCGGTCGCCGTCGTACTCGTCGAGGATCTTGCGCCAGCGGCGGTACACCTCGTGCACCTCGGGCTGGTCCCACATCGGGTGCGGCGGCTTGTCGCCGGGCTTGCGGGGCGTGAGGTCGCCCTCCTTGTAGAGCCCGTGGGCCGCGTCGACCCGGAAGCCGTCGACGCCGCGGTCCAGCCAGAACCGCAGGATCGACTCGAACTCGTCGCCGATCTCGTCGTTCCACCAGTTGAGGTCGGGCTGGCTGGCGTCGAAGAGGTGGAGGTACCACTGGCCGTCCTCGACGCGCGTCCACGCCGGGCCGCCGAAGATCGAGACCCAGTTGTTGGGGGGCCTGCTCCCGTCACGGCCCCGGCCGTCGCGGAAGACGTAGCGGTCGCGCGCGGGATCGCCGGGCGCTGCGGCGAGCGCCGTCGTGAACCACGGGTGCTCGTAGGAGGAGTGGTTCGGGACGACGTCGACGATCACCCGGATGCCGAGCTCGTGCGCCCGCGCCACATCGCGTCGAAGTCGGCCAGCGTCCCGAACAGCGGGTCGACGTCGCAGTAGTCGGCCACGTCGTACCCGTGGTCGTGCTGGGGGGAGGGGTAGAACGGCGTGATCCACACCGCGTCGACCCCGAGGTCGGCGAGGTAGGGCAGCCGCTGCTCGATCCCGGCCATGTCCCCGACGCCCGTCGCCGTTGCCGTCGGCGAAGCTGCGGACGTAGATCTGGTAGCAGACGGCGGTGGTCCACCACGGGTCGCGGGAGTCGATTTGCACGTTCCAAGTGTGGGGGTCGGGGCCCGCCGGGCTCAACCGGATCCGCCGCTCGGGCCGCGTGACCCGCGTCCCACCCAGGTCGGAGCGATCCGCAGGTCTCCTGGCCGCGCGGACCGGCGGTTCGCTCCGAGCTGTGCCTCTCGAGGTGCGCTCGCGGTCCATGTGCGGCCGCGGCCCGCTGGCCGCATGCCCGAGACCCTCCGCGGGACCCGGTACGGCGCCCGCCGGCCCGCCGTAGACGTGCTCAGCGACGCCGGCATCGCGCATCGACCGGCTCGACAGGCTCGGGCACCTCGCCGGGCTCCGCCTCGGCCACCAGCACCCCGTCGTCCACGGCTCGACCCGCGCACCGTCACGCCGGACGTCGAGCTCCCGCCGAGTGGCGGTGGGCGCCGCAGCGTGACCGCGGCGGGGTCGACCTGGATCCAGGTGGCCGGGCGGCGGCGACGACCCGGCCGTCCGGCCGTCGTACCGCGTGCTCGCGGTGAACGACTTGCGGCCGTCGGTCCCAGGTGCCGGCCGACCACGACGTGCGGCTCGCCGACGACCGGGAGCACGTCGACGCGGGCGGTCATCCGGCCGAGGACGCACGGGCGTCCCATCGAGGGCCCGGACCAGCCGCCGACGCGTCGAGCGCGGCCCAGGTGACGGCCGTGCCGGCGTGGCTCGCCGCCGGCACCCACAGCGACGGCGACGTGGCCGCCGACGCCGACGACCGGCTCCGGGAAGATCCGCAGGCCGTCGCCCTCCGCGCGGTCAGGGCCGCACGCGAAGCAGGTCGGGAACGGGTGGCCGCTGCGGCCGGGGTAGCCGAGCATCGCCTCGCCCGCGACGTCGGGGGCGACCCCGTCGACCGCCCGAGGTCGAGGTCGACCACGCGCGCCTCGGCGACCAGGTCGGGCCCGTCGGTGAGCACGGCGGTGCCCGGCTCCTCGCGGACGAGTCATCGCCCGGTCGAGCGGCGGCGGGCGCCGCAGCGTCACCTCCACCGGCCGGCCGGCCGCGCCGGGCACCCGCTCGGCGAGCGAGCCGGAGACGAAGCCGCCGTTGCCGGAGCGCACCGGTCCGTTGAAGCGGGCGGGGACGACGAGGTCGGCGGTCACTGCTTGATCTTCTCGTAGCGCGCCAGCGCCTCCTGCCGCTCCTCCGTGTGGTCCACGATCGGCTCCGGGTAGCCCTCCGGGAGACCGTCGGGGGAGGCGGACGGCTCGTGGACGTGCTTCGTCGGCACGTCGGCCAGCTCCGGCACCCAGCGCCGCACGTAGTGGCCGTCGGGGTCGAACTTCGCGCCCTGCGTCGTCGGGTTGAACACCCGGAAGTACGGCGCCGCGTCGGTGCCGCACCCGGCGGTCCACTGCCAGCCGTGCTGGTTGGACGCGAGGTCGCCGTCGACGAGCCACTGCAGGAAGTGCCGCGCGCCGTGCTGCCACTCGAGGTGGAGGTCCTTGACCAGGAAGCTCGCGACGATCATCCGCACCCGGTTGTGCATCCACCCGGTGGCCAGCAGCTGCCGCATCCCGGCGTCGACGACCGGGAACCCGGTGCGTCCCTCCTGCCACGCCGTCAGCTGGTCGCCCGGCTCGTCGTAGGGCATCGCGGCGAACTCGCGGCGGAGGTACTCGCGAGCGGACTCCGGGTGAGCGAACAGCACGTCGGCGTAGAACTCCCGGAACGCGAGCTCCCGCCTGTAGCTCGTCGGCGCCCTTCCCGGTGCGCCCCTGCAGGTCCGCGAGCATCGTCCGCGGGTGGATCTCGCCCCACTTCAGGTGCACCGACATCCGGCTGGTGGCGTCGAGGTCGGGGCGGTCGCGGGCGTCGTCGTAGCTCGTGAGGCAGTCGTCGACGTACGCCTGCCAGCGCTCGCGGGCCGCCCGCTCGCCGGCCTCCGGGAGCTCCAGCCCGGCCGGCAGCTCGGGGGAGGGGATCTCCACGGTCTTCTCCAGCGACAGCCAGCTCGCACCCGTCGGGGCCTCGACCGGCTCGCGCCAGCCGTGCTCGGACCAGGCCCGGGAGAACGGCGTGTAGACCTTGTACGACGACCCGGAGCCGTTCTTCACCCGCCCCGGCGCCACGGCGTACGGCGAACCGGTGCGCACCAGCTCGATGCCGGCCTCCGACAGCGCCTGCTCCACGTCGAGGTCGCGCTGGTGGCCGTAGGGGCCGTAGTCGGCGGCGACGTGCACCCGCGAGGCGCCGACCTCCTTCGCGGCCAGCACCACCTGGCGCACCGGGTCGCCCCGGACCACGCTGAGCCCGCCGCTGCGCTGCCGCAGCGAGGCGTCGAGGGCGCGCAGCGAGGCGGCGAGGTACCACCGGCGGGACACGCCGGCCGGCCCCCACAGCACCGGGTCGAGCACGAACAGCGGCAGCGTCCCGCCACCGTCACCCGTGCCGCAGGCGTCGAGCAGGGCCGGGTTGTCGGCGAGGCGCAGGTCGCGTCGGAACCACATCACGGTCGTCTCGGGCACGTCGGCCACTGTGCCAGGCGGCCCCGACACACCCCAGCCGCCCATGGGGGAGAATGACCGGGTGAGCGACCTGATCGACACGACCGAGATGTACCTCCGGACCATCTACGAGCTGGTCGAGGAGGGCATCGTGCCGCTGCGCGCACGGATCGCCGAGCGGCTGCACCAGAGCGGCCCCACGGTCAGCCAGACGGTGGCCCGCATGGAGCGCGACGGCCTGCTGACCGTCGAGGGGGACCGGCACCTCGAGCTCACCGACGAGGGCGACCGGCTCGCGGTGCGGGTGATGCGCAAGCACCGGCTCGCCGAGCGGCTGCTCACCGACGTCATCGGCCTCGAGTGGGAGCTGGTGCACGCCGAGGCCTGCCGCTGGGAGCACGTGATGTCCGAGACCGTCGAGCGCCGGCTGGTGGCGCTGCTCGACCACCCCACCTCCTCGCCGTACGGCAACCCGATCCCGGGGCTCTCCGAGCTCGGCGAGACCCAGGACGGCGACGCGGTGCTGTCCGGTGCCGAGCCGCTGGACGCGGTCGCCAAGAGCAGCGACGAGACGCGCGTGATGGTCCGCCGGATCGGCGAGGAGATGCAGAAGGACGAGGTCGTGATGGCCGCGCTGCGGCGGGTCGGCGCGCTCCCGGACAAGGTGGTCACCGTGGCCGCCGGCGCCGAGGGCGTCCTCATCGGCAGCGGCGGCGAGACCGCCGAGATCGACCACGAGCTCGCGGCGCACCTGTTCGTCCACCGCCTCTGAGGTCGGGTCGTGGAGGCGGGGCTCCGGGTCGACGTGACCGGGCTGTCGAAGCGGTTCGGCTCGGTCCGGGCCCTCGACGAGCTGACCTTCTCGGTCGAGCCCGGCGTCGTCACCGGCTTCCTCGGCCCCAACGGCGCCGGCAAGACCACCACGCTGCGCTGCCTGCTGGGCCTGGTCGCTCCCACGTCGGGGACCGCGACCATCGCCGGCCGTCCCTACCGCGACCTCGAGCGACCGCTGACGACGGTGGGCGCCTCGCTGGAGGCCGCGAGCTTCCACCCGGGCCGGTCGGCCCGGGCGCACCTGCAGGTGATGGCACTGGCCGCCGGGCTGCCGGCCTCCCGGGCCGACGAGCTGCTCTCGCTGGTGGCGCTGGCCGAGTTCGCCGACCGCCGGGTGGGTGGCTACTCGCTGGGCATGCGGCAGCGGCTGGCGCTGGCGCAGGCGCTGCTCGGCGACCCTCCGGTGCTGCTGCTCGACGAGCCTGCCAACGGCCTCGACCCCGCCGGCATCGCGTGGCTGCGGCGCTTCCTGCGCGCCCTCGCCGCCGAGGGTCGCACCGTGCTGGTCTCCAGCCACGTCCTCTCCGAGGTGCAGCAGACCGTCGACGAGGTGGTGGTCATCGCCCGTGGCCGGCTGGTGCGGCAGGGCTCGCTCGCCTCGCTCGACGCCGGGCCCACCGCCGTGCTCGTGCGGACGCCGACCCCCGCGCCCCTGCGTGCCGCCCTCACGTCGTACGCCGTGACGGAGGCGGACGGCGTGCTGCGGGTCGACGGCGCCACGACCGACGAGGTCGGCCACCTGGCGCACGGCCTCGGGGTCGAGCTGCACGAGCTCAGCGCGGAGGCGAGCGACCTGGAGCAGACGTTCCTGGAGCTGACCGGCGAAGCGGGCCTCTCGTGAGCGCGGCCACCGGCCTGGTCCGCTCGGAGCTGCACAAGGTCCGCACCACCCGGCTGTGGTGGGGCCTGCTGCTCGGGGCGGTCGTCTACACGCTCATCCAGGCCGCCGCGAACGCCGCGCTGGCCGGCCAGGAGCCGGGCAACGGCCAGCCGGCGTCCGCCGCGCTCGACACCGCACAGGCGATCCGGACCGTCTACGCCAGCTCGGCGTTCCAGGGCGCCTACATCTTCGCGATGATCCTCGGCATCACCGGGATGACGGGGGAGTACCGCTACCAGACGATCACCCCGACCTTCCTGGCCACGCCCCGCCGGTCCCGGGTGGTGCTGGCGAAGATGGCCGCGCACCTGCTCGTCGGCATCGGCTACGGCGTCGTCTGCGTGGTCGCCGCGCTCGTCGTGGGTGGTGTGGTGATCGTCGCGCGCGGCTACGACCTCGGGTACGGCACCGACCGGCTGTGGTCCTCGGTCGGCCTCGGTGTCGTCGCCGTCGGGCTGTGGACGCTGCTCGGGATCGGCATCGGCACCCTGATCCGCAACCAGGTCGCGGCGGTGCTCGTCGCGGTGTTCGTGACGTTCCTGGTCGAGCCGCTCGCGACCTTCATCCTCGCCGCGAACGACCTCGACGAGATCGTCAAGTGGCTGCCGACCAACGCCTCGACCGCGCTGACCTCCCCGGGCAGCACGCTGCTCACCTACCTGGACTGGTGGGCCGGCGGACTGGTGCTGCTCGGGTACGCCGCCGTGCTCGCGGGCCTGGGCGTGCTGCTCTCGTCCCGCCGCGACATCACCTAGTTGTCAGAGCGTCACGCGGTGGGAGCCGATCGAGGCTCTGACAACTCGGTGCGGGGGACGCCGGCCGCGGCCAGGTCGGCAGCCACGGAGGCCTGGTCGTGCCTGACCTCGTGGGCGGTCGCCCGCAGCACCCGGCGACCGCTCACCACGATGCCGCGCTCGCGCCGCAGATCGGCCTCCCAGTGCTCCACCTCGACGTGATGGCTGCCGTCCACCTCGAGCACCACGATCGCGTCCTCGAGCCGCCACTCGCAGTCGAGGTAACGACGTCGACCGGTGCGGTCGCGACGCACCTGCTGCCGAGCCGGCGGTCGCAGGCCGAAACGGCGGCACAGGTCGGCGACGTCGATCTCGCTCAGCGCCTCGGCCCCGCCGGCGATGTCGTGCAGCGCCAGCCGCATCGCCTGCTTGTGCCGTACCCGTCCGACGCCGGCGAGGGCGGCCTCGAGGTCGAGAGCCGAGCAGATCCGCTGCTGCACGACGGCGGCCAGGACGCCGGTGGCGTAGCGAGGGTAGGGCTGCCACGCGCCGGCGTCGATCGCCGAGCGGGCCGCTGCGAGCCGGGGCAGCCCGGGGGCGGCGACGACGTCGGTGACCCGGAAGCGTCGGGACTCGTGCACCTTGACGCCCGGGAAGCGGTGATACTGCGCTCCGCGCGGGACGACCACGTGGATCAGCTGGGGCTCCTCACCGAAGAACCGGAACCCGCGCAGCTCCAGGGCGGAGAACCCGGCCAGCGCGCACGGCGCCTGGTGGTCGAGCACCGCCACCCACATCCACTCACGACGGCTCGGCGCGGCGTTGTGCGTCACGACGCACCGGTCGCCGTAGCGGGTCCAGCGGCCGCCGTCGACCTGCGCCCGCACCCCATGAGGGGTCATCCCGGCCGCGACGAGCTGGGCGATCGTCGCGACGCCATCCTGTTGCCCGAGCAGGCAGGTCACACGTGTCAGCACGTCCGAGAGGGTCGCCGACCACGGCGACGTACGCCAGACCGATCGCGAAGCCTGGGGACCGCGCCCAGTTGTCAGAGCGTCACCCGGCTAGGGCCGACTCACCCTCTGACAACTCGGTCGGTGAGCGCGGTGGGTGAGCGCGGTGAGGAACGGCGTGGTGCCGTGGTCGACCTTCAGGACCGGGAGGTCGTCGGCGCGCGTCGGGCCGCGGTTGACGACCACCACCGGGACGCCGCGCTTGGTGGCGTGCCGCACGAACCGGAAGCCGGACATCACCGTCAGCGACGAGCCGAGCACCAGCAGCGCGTCCGCGGCCGGGTCGAGGGCGTCCATCGCGGCGTAGCAGCGCTCGACGCGCGGCTTGGGGACGTTCTCGCCGAAGAACACCACGTCGGGCTTCAGCACGCCGCCGCACCCCTCGCAGCCGGGTACGACGAACCCCGACGTCTCGGTGAGCTCGACGTCGCCGTCGGGGCGGACCGCGACGTCGGCGTGCCGGTCGCTCCAGCCGGGGTTGAGCTCGGCGAGCCTGCGGTGCAGCGCCGCTCGGCCGGTCCGCTCCCGGCAGCCGAGGCAGACCACGTCGGCGATCCGGCCGTGCAGCGCGCACAGCCGTCGGGACCCGGCGGCCTCGTGCAGGCCGTCGACGTTCTGGGTGATCAGCAGCCGGGTCCGGCCGGCCGCCTCGAGGGCGGCGAGGGCATGGTGCCCGTGGTTGGGCAGCGCCCGCTTCATCCGCGACCAGCCGAGGTGGGACCGGGCCCAGTAGCGCTGCTGCGCCTCGGGACCGGAGACGAACTCGGAGAACATCATCGGCATCCGCACCGGGGCGCCGGGCCCGCGGTAGTCCGGGATGCCGGAGTCGGTGGACAGGCCCGCCCCGGTCAGCGCAACGAACGGGCGCTCCGCCAGCAGGTCCAGGGCGGCGGGCATGCCGGAGACCGCCGTCGCGGAGGCGGGCAGCGTGCTCATCGGCTCCCAGCGTACGGCCCAGGTGGGTGGCCGTCGTCTAGTCACAACAGCACCACCCGGCGCACCGGCAGGGGGTTTCCCGCGAACCGCCACCGCCGACCGACCGGTCCCTCTACGGTGTCGCCCATGCGCAACGACTGGGTACCGCTGTCGGCGAGCGCGCTGGTCGTCGGCGTGATGTCGCTGGTCTTCGGCTCGCTGCTCAACCCCGCCGACTCGGGCTCGACGCCGGCCGACATGCTGCGGATCGTCAACGAGGACGGGTCGCGCTGGCTGGCGATGGCCGTGATGTACCTGTTCGCGTCCGTCGCGCTGACCGTCGGGATGCCCTCCGTGCTCACCCTGTTCACCCGCCGGGGACGCCGGCTGGGGCTGACCGCGGTGGTGGTGTTCACCTTCGGTGCGATCGGCACCTGCGGCTACGCGATGCTGATGGTCTTCTTCCGGGCGCTCGTCGAGGCCGAGGCGGTCCGGCCCGCCGCGATCGGCCGGATCAACGACGACCCGGGCCTCTCGATCTTCCTGCAGACCTGGGTGTTCAGCTTCTACGCCGGCGTGCTGCTGCTGGCGATCGCGCTCCTCGTCTCGCGGGCCACCCCGGTGTGGGTGCCGCTGCTGCTGGTGGTCTTCGTCGCGATGCTGCCGTTCGCCGCCCACCTCGGCCGGCTCGGCGGCGCGGTGCAGGTGCTGCTGCTCGCGGTGGGCTTCACCGGGGTGGCGATGGCCGCGGTGACCACGGTTCACGAAGCGGCGCGAGCCAGGGCGGTCGCCGTCGGGGCGTGACAGCATGGCCGGCATGACGAGCCGACCTGCTCCCGGCAAGCGCCGCGTCCGTGCGTGGCTGTCCGACATGGACGGCGTGCTCGTCCACGAGGAGGAGCCGATCCCGGGTGCAGCGGACTTCGTGGCGAAGCTGACCGGCACCGGCCGCCCCTTCCTGCTGCTCACGAACAACTCGATCTTCACGCCGCGCGACCTGAAGGCCCGGCTGCACCGGTCCGGGATCGACGTGCCCGAGGACGCGATCTGGACCAGTGCCCTCGCGACCGCGCAGTTCCTCGACGACCAGCGTCCGGAGGGCACGGCGTACGTCATCGGCGAGGCGGGGCTGACCACGGCGCTGCACGAGATCGGCTACGTGATGACCGACCGGGACCCGGAGTACGTCGTGCTCGGCGAGACCCGGACGTACTCCTTCGAGGCGATCACCACCGCGATCCGGCTGATCGAGAAGGGCGCGCGGTTCATCGCCACCAACCCCGACGTGTCCGGCCCGAGCCAGCAGGGCGCGATCCCGGCCACCGGGTCGGTGGCCGCGCTGATCACCAAGGCCACCGGCGTGGACCCCTACTTCGTGGGCAAGCCGAACCCGCTGATGATGCGCTCGGCGCTCAACCGGATCGACGCGCACTCGGAGACGACGGTGATGGTCGGGGACCGGATGGACACCGACATGATCGCCGGGCTGGAGGCCGGGCTCCGCACCGTGCTGGTCCTGACCGGGTCCACGAAACGGGAGCAAGTGGAGCGTTTCCCCTACCGCCCGACCACGATCGTCGACTCGGTCGCTGACGTCGTGGAGCTGGTCGACGCGTGGATGGACGACGAGGAGGAGATCGTCGACTTCGCGCGGTGACGTCGGTCCCACCTGAACAGTGAGCCCCACGTCACCTGAGAGTCGCCGCAATCGGCCGCGCCCCCGGCTTTTTACTGATTGACTCCCGCGAGAGAGACAACCCAGGGACCCGCGCCTCGCGGGCCGTCGCTCCCGGAGGAGACAAGTCCATGAGTCGAGCTCGCCGTGCGGGCGTCGCGTCGGTGGCGGTCGTCGCCCTCGCGCTCACCGGGTCGGTCGGCGGCGTCGCCGGCGCCCAGGGTGCCCAGGCCAAGCCCGGCAAGGGCGACCGGGCGGTCACCGAGCGGCTGGCCATGGCGGCGGGGCTGCAGGTCGGCCCCAAGCACGACACGCGACCCACGGTCCGCATCGGCGGGGCGTCGTACCTCGCGGCGAACCCGTACCTCGCCCAGCTGCGTGACGACAAGGGCGTCGACTGGTCCTACTGGCGCCGCCGGCTCGCGGCCGCGGGCGGCAAGAGCGCGTCCTCCCCGCAGGCCCGCTCGTCGCTGATCGCCCCGAAGGTCGCGGTCCCGACGCCGTACACGTACGACGAGCAGGAGCCGGCCGGCCAGCGCGGCGCGAACGACACCCAGGCCGGCTCCGAGCGGCTCAACGCGTTCGGCGTCAGCCGCGCCCGGCAGGCCGTCGAGGTCGACGGGGCGCTGTCGCTGCCGGCGGTCGCGACCACCGCGCTGACCACCCGCGAGGACCAGGGCTCGATCCCCAAGGCGACCGGCACCGGGATCCCCAGCCGTCGTCAGGGCGTCACCGTCGCGAGCCGGATCGGCGACGGCCCCCACGGGCGCGGCCGCGGGCGGGACGGCCACGGCGACTTCGACTTCTTCAAGGTGCACGCCGTCGCCGGCCAGGCGATCCGGGCCAACACCATCGGCAGCCGGCTCGACACCGTGCTCGTGGTCTACAAGGCCAACGGCCAGATCCTCGACGCCAACGACGACCTCGGGCAGTCCTCGGTCGCCAGCTCGCTGACCTACCGCGTGCCGACCGAGGGCGACTACTACGTCATGGTCGGCGGCTACAGCGACTTCGGGCCGGTGCCGGAGAACCCGTTCCGCAGCGGCAGCGGCAGCGGCGCCGGCGAGCAGGGCACCTACAAGCTCAGCCTGAAGGTCAGCGCGGTCGACGACGACTACTACGGCGTCCACCTCGACCGCGGCGACGTGCTCGGCGGCACGCTGCACGGCGCGGCCCGCACGGTCCAGGTGCACCGCGTCGACGGCCAGCCGATGATCTCCTCGGAGCAGGACGCCTCGTCGGCGTACCCGTCGCAGAGCCCGCTGCCCGGCGGTGGCGCCACGTTCGCCTACGTCGCGGCGGAGGCCGGCTGGTACGCCGTCTCCGCGGTCCACGGCAACGGCGCCTACAAGCTGCTGCTGGAGGCCTACCGGCCCGGCAGCGAGAAGACCGCCCACGGCGCGGTGCAGAAGGTCTTCCTCGACTTCGACGGCGAGCGGATGAACACCAACATCTTCGGCGGCAACGGCGTCTCGACGCTCTCCCCGATGTCGCGCTTCCTGCCGCGCTGGGGGCTGTCGGACGCCGACGAGAACGCCGTCATCGACGCGACCATCGCCTCCTTCAAGGAGGACGTCATCACCACGCTGCGCCAGCAGGGCCTGAACGACCAGCTCCAGGTCCAGGTGCTCAACAGCCGCGACGACGCCGACCCGTTCGGCGAGCCGAACGTCTCCCGGGTCGTGATCGGCGGGTCGATCCGGCAGACCGGGGTGCCGACCATCGGCATCGCGCAGTCGATCGACCCGGGCAACTACGCCCACGAGGAGAGCGCGATGGTGCTGCTCGACTCGGTGGCGGAGCCGAGCGGGGCGCCGTACTCCTTCAACAGCTACCTCGGCCGCGGCAGCGACAAGACCGCGTTCATCGGCCGGGCGCTCGGCGACCTGGCGGCCCACGAGACCGGCCACATGATCGGCAGCTTCCACACCAACGAGCTGAACACCCGGACCAACCTGATGGACGCGGGCGGCGAGAACCAGGGCCGCTTCTACGGCGTCGGGCCGGACCAGCTCGGCGGCACCGCCGACGACCGGGCCGTGAACTTCGGCGAGGACCGCTTCACGCCGTTCGAGGGCTTCACCGGGTTCGAGGACACCCTCAACAACAGCGCCTGGGCGTTCTCGCCGGGCCAGTAGCGCTCAGCCGCCGACCAGCGGCACGAACGCGTAGGGCCCGTGGCGCACGTCGTCCGGCTCGCCGCCGGTGCGGCGCACCTCGTGCATCCACCCGGCGACCGGGACGACGAGGACGCCGCCGACGACGAGCTGGTCGACGAGCGTGTCCGGCCGGCGGGTCGCCTCCGCGGAGACCAGGATCCGGTCGAACGGCGCCTCGTCGGGGAGCCCGAGCACCCCCTCGACGGCCTGCTCGACCCGAGCCGGCACGTTGCAGCGGGCCAGGTTGGCCCGGCCGAGCTCGACGAGGCCGGGCACGATCTCGACCCCGACGACCTCGCCCTCGTGGCCGACGAGGTGGGCGAGCAGCGCGGTGGTCCAGGCCGAGCCCGACCCGACGTCGAGGACGTGCTGGCCGGGGTGGACGTCGAGCAGCCGCAGCATGGCCCGCACCGTGGTCGGCTGGCTGTTGGTCTGGGCCCAGCCGATCGGCAGCGGCCGGTCGCCGCGGGCCAGCCGCCGCAGCCGCGAGGGCAGGAAGTCACGCCGCGGCGCCGCCGCGAACGCCTCCTCGACCCGCGCCGCGGGGGTCATGGCTCAGGCGTAGCGCGCGGCGGCCCGGGCCTTGGCCTTGGCGGCCTCGACCTCGCGGTCCTTCGGCGGGGCCGTCGTGGTCAGCTCGTCGAGCAGCCGGCGGGTGGTCTCGGTGACCTCGGCGACCGCCTGGTCGAAGGCGGCCTGGTTGGCCTGCGACGGCCGGGTGGCGCCGCTGACCTTGCGGACGAACTGCAGGGCGGCGGCGTGCACCTCGTCGCGGGTCGCGGGCGGCTCGAAGTTGTGGAGGGTCCGGATGTTGCGGCACATGCCGCTAACGTACGTCGACCAGCCGGACGTCGTCGCCCACCAGCGCGATCCGGTTCCCGCCCAGCGGCAGCACCCGCAGCGCCGTGCCCGACCGGCCCGTGTCCCACGAGCCGACCCGGCGCAGCGTCCCTTCGCCGTCGACGTGCAGCGCCACCACCTCCGTGCTCGCGGTGTCCCAGTGCTGCACCGGCGTGACCACCACGTGCTGCGCCGGCAGGTAGGTCAGCAGCCGGGGGTCCTCGCCGGCCGGCAGGTCGGCCTCGCCCAGCGACAGGGTGTCGGTCCGACGTACGTCGGCGAGGTCGTGCAGGTCGAACGTCGAGACCTGGGCGCCGAGGTCCATGCCGCCCGTCGTGGCGTCGCGACCCACCCCGACCAGCAGCCCGCCGCCGACGGGGTGCAGGTAGCTCGAGAACCCCGGCACGTGCAGCGTGCCGACCAGCCGCGGCTGGTCCGGGTCGGAGAGGTCGACGGTGTGCAGCGGGTCGGTCTGGCGGAACGTCACCACGACGGCGGCGTCGCCGAACCAGCGCACCGCCTTCACCTGCTCGCCGCGGCCGAGGCCGGCGACGCGGCCGGTCTCGACGAGCTTTCCCGATCGCTCGGCGAGCACGACGACGTCGGTGCCGCTCGGGCTCCAGGGATCGCCGAGCGAGGTGGCGACCCGCAGCCGGCCGTCGTGCTCGTCGAAGGACCAGCGGTCCTTGACCGTGCCCGCGACCCGCGCCGAGTCGACGTACGACGTCCGGTCGCCGTCGAGCGCGAAGGCGTGCACGGTCGTGCTCCGGTCGCTGCGGGTGGCCAGGTAGAGCCGGTGCGCGGAGGAGTAGGCGAGGTCGCCGGACGCGGTGACCGCCGTCGTGGACAGCGCGCCCGGGTCGTCGAGCGGGAAGGTGGCGACGCTGAGGGTCCCCGGGCCCGACGGCTTCACGGGGTGCCGGACGTCGGAGCATTCCACCAGTGGCTGCTTGCCGCCGTCGGTCGAGCGGACCGCGGGCAGCCACGCGCCGACGCTCGCGGTGCGGACGATCTCCCGGTTCTGCCGGATCGCCTGCATCGGGGTGCGGTCGCGGTCGGGCTGCACGAAGTGGAGCGGTGGCGTGCTCGTGGTCATCACCAGGCGCGCGACGCCGCCGGCGTACTCCCGCAACGAGACCGCGCGACCGTCGACGCTCCGGTCGCTCGTCACGCGTGGGGCGGCGGGGTCGGTGAGGTCGACGCCGAGCAGCCGCAGCCGCTCGTCGCGGTGGAAGGGCTGCGGCAGGAGCCGCGTCGCGCCGCCCGTCTCGATGCCCTGACGGTCGAAGATCGGGCCGCCCGGCACCGGGAGGCTCTCGGTGCCCACCACCACCGCGTGCCCGTCGTGCAGCAGCAGCTCGGTGCCCGTCGTGGGTCGGCCGGGCAGCCGCAGCCGGGACAGCTCGCGCGGCGCGGTGCCGCTGACGTCCGTCACGACGAGGTCCTGGCCGGTGAGGCGGACCACCAGCCGGCCGTCGGTCTTCGCGACGTCGCCCTCGTCGACGTCCGGCTCCTGCACGTTCGTGCCCGACGGGCTGCTCCCGACCGCCCGCTCGGCGCCGGCGGCCGGCGCCATCGCCGTCATCACGGGGCCGCCGTCGAGCCCCCACGGGCCGACCCGGGGGAGCGTGGTGCGGACGTACCAGCGGCGCAGCTGCTCGCAGTCGCCGAACTGCGGCAGCTCCCGCGCAGCGGCCGGTGGTGCGACGAGGTGGAGCGCGACGCCGGGCAGCCGGGCGGCGATCCCGGGTCCGCCCGCCGACACGGCGGCGTACGCCAGGGCGCCGGTGGCGATCCCGACGGCGAAGGTGGTCAGGCCTCGTCGTGTCAGGCTGGACCGCAATGCTCGCTGTGCCATGGCCGCCCTCCGTCCCGTCGGGCCGGCCCGTCCTCGGGCCGGCTGGCTGTGATGGGACGCACGTCGCCGCGGGCCGGTTCCCTGGCAGAGTGAGCACCCCCACCCGCAGCCCCCGAGGAGTCGACGCGTGCCCCAGGAATCGTCCGACCGAGAGCTCGACGTCGTGCTGTTCGGCGCGACCGGCTTCACCGGCGGCCTCACGGCCGAGTACCTCACCCGCAACGCACCGCCCGGCTGTCGCTGGGCGCTGGCCGGCCGCAACCAGGCCAAGCTCGCGGCGGTGCGGGACCGGCTGGCCGCCGCCGACGCGTCGCTCGCCGACCTGCCGCTGCTGCACGCGGACTCCACCGACGCCGCCTCGCTCGCCGACGTCGCCTCCCGCGCGCGTGTCGTGATCACCACCGTCGGTCCCTACGTCGAGCACGGCGAGCCGCTGGTCGCGGCGTGCGCCCGGGCCGGCACCGACTACGTCGACCTCACCGGCGAGCCCGAGTTCGTCGACCGGATGTACGTCGCCCACCACGAGGAGGCGACCCGCACCGGCGCCCGGATCGTGCACGCCTGCGGCTTCGACTCCATCCCGCACGACCTCGGCGCGATGTTCACCGTGCAGCAGCTGCCCGAGGGCGTCGCGCTGCGGCTGCGCGGCATGGTCCGCAGCAACGGCACGTTCTCCGGCGGCACCTTCGCCTCGGCGCTGACCGCGTTCTCCCGCGCCGGGAAGATGAAGCAGGCCCACGCGGACCGCCGCAAGGTCGAGCCGAAGGCGGCCGCCGGGCGACGGGTCCGCACCGTCGCCAAGCGCCCGCACTTCGACAAGGACGTCGGCTTCTGGCTCGTCCCGCTGCCGACCATCGACCCCTTCGTCGTACGACGCTCGGCGGTGGCGCTCGAGCGCTACGGCCCGGACTTCAGCTACGGCCACTACGCCGCCGTGAAGCGGCTGCCGACCGTCGTCGGCGGGCTCGGCGTGGTGGCCGTCGTGGCGGCCGCGGCGCAGGTGGCTCCACTGCGGCGGTTCCTGATCAGCAAGGTGCCGCAGGGCGAGGGCCCGAGCGAGGAGCGCCGCGCGAAGGCGTACTTCTCGGTGCGGTTCGTCGGCGAGGGCGGCGGCCGCACGGTCCGCACCGAGGTGCGCGGCGGCGACCCGGGCTACACCGAGACCGCGAAGATGCTCGCGGAGTCGGCGCTGTGCCTCGCCTTCGACGACAACCCGCCGACCGCCGGCCAGGTGACCACGGCCGTCGCGATGGGCGACCGGCTGGTGGAGCGGCTGGTGAAGGCCGGTCTCGCGTTCACGGTGCACGGGAATTCCGAGGCCGCCTAGTCCACGTGGACCTTTTGCCGGTTTCGCGGCGGGCGTCCCGGGGCCTCCCTACCCTGGATGTCAGCAGCATCTGGGGAACCTGGGAGAAGTCGTTTCATGAGCATGCCGTCGCGCCTGGGGGCGCGTCTGGTGGCAGCCACGGTGGTGACCGCCGTCCCGATCGGGTTGGGGACGATGGCACCGTTGACCGGGGCCGCCGCGCAGACCATCACGTTGTCGTCCGCTGGGTCGACCGCCGGGTCGACCGCGGGTCCGTCCGCCACGAC
>CAVPRA010000011.1:0-220575 GCA_963707685.1 uncultured Actinomycetota bacterium | reverse complement strand
TCGAACCCTCGCTCGACGACGGCTTCGTGATGGTCTGCGCGGAGGCCTCGGTGAGCGGCGCCATGGTCCCGAATGCGATCGGGACCACCGTCACCACCGTGGCCGCCACCAGACGCGCCCCCAGGCGCGACGGCATGCTCATGAACAACTTCTCCCAGGTCCCCAGTGCTGCTGACATCCAGCGTAAGGAGGGCCCCGGGCACGCGCGGCGAAACGGGCAAATGGTCCAGAACGTGGACCTAGGCGGCGTCCGCGCTCCGGTGCACGGTGAACGCGAGGCCGGCCCGCACCAGCCGCTCGACGAGCCGGTCGCCCATCGCGACGGCGGTGGTCACCTGTCCGGCGCTCGGCGGGTTGTCGTCGAACGCGAGGCACAGCGCCGACTCCGCGAGCATCTTCGCGGTCTCGGTGTAGCCCGGGTCGCCGCCGCGCACCTCGGTGTGGACCGTGCGTCCGCCGCCCTCGCCGACGAAGCGCACCGAGAAGTAGGCCTTCGCGCGGCGCTCCTCGCTGGGACCCTGCCCCTGCGGCACCTTGCTGATCAGGAACCGGCGCAGCGGAGCGATCTGCGCCGCGGCCGCGACCACGCCGACCGCGCCGAGACCGCCGACGACCGTCGGCAGCCGCTTCACGGCGGCGTAGTGCCCGTAGCTGAAGTCCGGGCCGTAGCGCTCCAGCGCCACCGCCGAGCGTCGTACGACGAAGGGGTCGATGGTCGGCAGCGGGACGAGCCAGAACCCGGCGTCCTTGTCGAAGTGCGGGCGCTTCGCGACGCCGCGGACCCGTCGGCCCTCGGTGGCCCGCGGCTCGACCTTGCGCCGGTCGGCGTGCGCCTGCTTCATCTTGCCGGCACGGGAGAACGCGGTCAGCGCCGAGGCGAACGTGCCGCCGGAGAACGTGCCGTTGCTGCGGACCATGCCGCGCAGCCGCAGCGCGACGCCCTCGGGCAGCTGCTGCACGGTGAACAGCGCGCCGAGGTCGTGCGGGATCGAGTCGAAGCCGCACGCGTGCACGATGCGGGCGCCGGTGCGGGTCGCCTCCTCGTGGTGCGCGACGTACATCCGGTCGACGAACTCCGGCTCGCCGGTCAGGTCGACGTAGTCCGTGCCGGCCTTCGCGCAGGCCGCGACCAGCGGCTCGCCGTAACTCGACGTAGGGCCCGACGGTGGTGATCACGACCCGCGCCCGCGAGGCCACGTCGGCCAGCGACGCGACGTCGGTGGAGTCGGCGTGCAGCAGCGGCAGGTCGGCCAGCGACGGATCGTCGGCCGCCAGCCGGTCCCGCACTGTCGCGAGCTTGGCCTGGTTGCGGCCGGCCAGCGCCCAGCGGCAGCCGGACGGCACGTGGCGCGCCAGGTAGTCGGCCGTGAGGCCACCGGTGAAGCCGGTCGCGCCGAACAGCACGACGTCGAACTCTCGCTCGGACGATTCCTGGGGCACGCGGGGACTCCTCGGGGGGTGCGGACGGGGAGCCCTCACTCTGCCAGGGAACCGGCCGCCCGCGACGTGCGTCCCATCACAGCCAGCCGACCCGAGGACGGGCCGGCACGACGGACGGGGAACGGCCATGACACAGCGGGCACCGCGGACCGGCGTCACCCGACGAGGCCTCACCACCTTCGCCGTGGGGGTCACCGCCGGGGCGTTGGCGTACGCCGGGGTCGCGGGCGGGATGCCCGCGCGGGTGATCGACGCCGGGCTCGACACGGGCATCGACACGGGGCTCCGCCTCGTCGCACCGCCGGCCGCCGCGGCGGAGCTGCCGGGGTTCGACGACTGCGCGCAGCTGCGCCGGTGGTACGTCCGCACCACGCTCCCCCAGGTCGGCCCGTGGGGGCTGGGCGGCGGCCCCGTGATGACGGCGATGGGGCAGGGCGACGTGTCCGCGTCCGACGGGGCCGTCGCCCCGCAGGCGGCCGGCGCCGAGCGGGCGGTCGGGAGCAGCGCGTCCGGCACCACCGTGCAGGAGCGGGACGTCGACGAGGCCGACGTCGCCAAGACCGACGGCCGGCTGCTGGTGCGCGTCACCGGGCAGGACCTCGTCGTCACCGACGTGACCGGCGCGCAGCCGCGCGAGCTGTCCCGGCTGCGGCTGCCGGGCCGGTCCACCGCCGGCACCGAGCTGCTGCTGCACGACGGCCACGCGGTCGTGGTGGGCGCCGAGAGCGTCCCGATCGACGGCGGGCCGATCTTCGACCGCGAGGGCATCGAGCCCGGCGGCACCACGCGGTTCCTGCCGGGTCCCCGCCCCGGCGACGAGCGGCTGCACCTGCTCGGCGTCGACCTGGCCGACCCCGCCGCACCCCGGGTGACCAGCGACCGGAGCATCGACGGTCGAGCCGTCTCGCTGCGGCAGTACGCCGGCGGCGTCGCGCGCCTCGTCGTGACCACCGGCACGCCTCCGCTCGACTTCGTGCAGCCCAACCGCGACCGCACCCCGCTGCAGGCCACCCGGCTGAACCGGGAGGTCGTCCGCGCCGCCCCCGTCGACGCGTGGCTGCCCGGGGTCCGGACCGCCACCGGCGGCACGCGGCCGCTCGTGAGCTGCTCGCAGGTGCGGCACCCGGTCAAGCCCTCGGGGCCGGGCACCCTCAGCGTCGCCACGTTCCCGGTCGACGACCCGGCCTCGACGTCGGCCACCGCGGTCACGGCGTCCGGCGACCTCGCCTACTCGTCGGCCGACCGGCTCTACCTGGCCACCCGCAGCGACCGGCGCACGACCGTGCACGCCTTCGCGCTCGACGGCGACCGGACGTCGTACGTCGCCTCGGCGCGGGTCCCCGGCACCGTCAAGGACCGCTGGTCCTTCGACGAGCAGGACGGCCGGCTGCGCGTCGCGACGTCCCTCGGCGACCCGTGGAACCCCAGCGGCACCGACGTCGTCGTGCTGGCCGAGAGGTCGGGCCGGCTCGTGGAGACCGGCCGCGTCGCCGGACTCGGACGCGGCGAGCAGGTGAAGTCGGTGCGCTGGTTCGACGACGCCGCGGTCGTGGTGACGTTCCGGCAGACCGACCCGCTCCACACCGTCGACCTCTCCGACCCGGACCGGCCGCGGCTGGTCGGCACGCTGGAGGTGCCGGGCTTCTCGAGCTACCTGCACCCCGTCGGCGGCGGCCTGCTGGTCGGCGTCGGCCGCGACGCGTCCGACAGCGGGGTCGACCACGGCGCGCAGGTCTCGACGTTCGACCTGCACGACCCCGCGGACGTACGTCGCACCGACACCCTGTCGCTCGGCCAGGCGGACCTGCCCGCCGGCGACGACCCGCGGCTGCTGACCTACCTCCCGGCGCTGCGGGTGGTGGTCACGCCGGTGCAGCACTGGGACACCGCCACCACCGAGCTGGTCGCGCTGCACGTGGACCGCGACGGCACGCTGCGCGAGGTCGGCTCCTGGGACGCGGGCCCGTCGGGCACGACGCTGCGGACGCTGCCGCTGGGCGGGCACCGGATCGCGATCGCGGGCGACGACGTCCGGCTGGTCGACGTACCTTAGGCGGCATGTGCCGCAACATCCGGACCCTCCACAACTTCGAGCCGCCGGCGACCCGCGACGAGGTGCAGGCCGCCGCCCTGCAGTACGTCCGCAAGGTCAGCGGCGCCACCCGGCCCTCGCAGGCCAACCAGGCCGCCTTCGACCGAGCCGTCGCCGAGGTCACCGAGACCACCCGCCGGCTGCTCGACGAGCTGACCACCACGGCTCCGCCGAAGGACCGCGAGGTCGAGGCCGCCAAGGCCAAGGCCCGGGCGGCCGCGCGCTACGCCTGAGCCGTGACCCCCGCGGCGCGGGTCGAGGAGGCGTTCGCGGCGACGCCCCGGCGTGACTTCCTGCCCGCGCGGCTGCGTCGCTTCGCCCGCAGCGACCGCCCGCTCCCGATCGGCTGGCGGCAGACCAACAGCCAGCCGACGACGGTGCGGGCGATGCTGCGGCTGCTCGACGTCCACCCCGGCCAGCACGTCCTCGACGTCGGCTCCGGCTCGGCGTGGACCACCGCGCTGCTCGCGCACCTCGTCGGCCACCAGGGCTCGGTCGTCGGCGTCGAGCTCGTGCCGGGGCTCGTCGAGATGGGCCGCGCGAACCTCGCCCGCCGGGGCGTCCCGGCCCGCGTCGAGCAGGCCGTCGAGGAGGTCCTCGGGCTGCCGGACGAGGCACCGTTCGACCGGATCCTGGTCTCCGCCGAGGCGACCCGGCTCCCGGTCACGCTCGTCGACCAGCTCGTCGTCGGCGGGGTGCTCGTCGTCCCGGTCGCCGGGTGGATGCACGAGGTGCGCCGCACCGACGGCGACCCGGACGACGTACGCCACGGGCCCTACGCGTTCGTGCCGCTGGTCGGCGGCTGAGCGCTACCGGCCCGTGGCGAACGCCCAGGCGCTGTTGTTGAACGTGTTCTCCAGCCCGGTGAAGCCCTCGAACGGCGTGAAGCGGTCCACGCCGAAGTCGACGTCCCGGTCGTCCGACGTGCCGCCGAGCTGGTCCGGGCCGACCCCGAAGAAGCGGGGCTGGTCCCCACCCCCGGAGTCCATCAGGTTGGCCCGGCCGTTCAGCTCGTCGGTGTGGAAGCTGCCGACCATGTGCCCGATCTCGTGGGCCGTGAGGTTGCCGAGCACCCGGCCGACGAACTTCGTCTTGTCGCTTGCCCGCGCCGAGGTAGGTGTTGAGGGAGTAGTCCGGTCCGCTCGGCTCCGAGAGGGAGTCGAGCAGCACCATCGCGCTCTCCTCGTGGGCGAAGTTGCCGGGGTCGATCGACTGCGCGATGCCGATGGTGGGCACCCCGGTCTGGCCGATCGTGCCGCCGACGACCACGCGCGACACGTTCGGCTCGCCGAACGGGTCCGCGTCGTCGCGGCTGTTGAGCACGTTGACGCGCAGGCCCGGGTTCAGGCCGGTGCTCAGCGTCTGCTCGATGTTCTCCTTCACCGACGCCACCGTCGCGTCGATGACGGCGTTCTCGTCGGCGGCGGTCAGCCCCCAGCGGGGCAGGAAGTGCTTCATCGGCGACAGCGTGGAGACGCCGTTGCCGCCGAAGAGGTTGGTGTTCATCCGCTCGCCGTCGAAGTCGAGGAAGATCGTCTGGACGGCGCCGTGGGCGGCCCGCTCGCTGCCGGGGCGGTAGGCCTCGAGGAGCATCCGGTACCTACCGTTGCCGTGGGTCGCGGACACGGCGTACGTGCCGGGCTGCTCCGCGACGTAGGCGAAGGTCGCCCCGCCGCCGGGCAGCGGGCTCTGCGGCCGGGTACGCCGACGAGGCGTCCTGGTCCGAGCCGACCATGGACGCACCGTCACCGGTGCGGTGCACCTCGACGGTGTGCGCCGCGCCCGTTCAGGGTGCCGCCGAGCACGTCGCCGCTGTCGAGGTGCACGCCGTAGAAGTCCTCGTCGAGCGGGCTGACCTTCAGCGTGAGCGAGTAGCGGCCCTGGTCACCGGCGCCGCTGCCGCTGCCGCTGCGGAACGGGCTCGCCGGCACCGGGCCACGGTCGCTGAAGCCGACGACCATGACGTAGTAGTCGCCGGTCGTGGACACCGAGTAGGTCAGGGCGCTGGCGATGGAGGTCTCGCTGAGGTCGTCGTTGGCGTCGACGATGCGGCCGCGAGCGTCGTAGACCACGAGGACGGTGTCGATCCGGCTGCCGCGGGTGCTGACCCGGATCGCCTCGCCGGCGCGGGCCCGCACCTTGTAGAAGTCGAAGTCGCCGTGCCGGTCGCGGGACCGCCCGTGCGGGCCGTCGCCGATGTGGCTGCGCGTGGTGATGCCGTGCCGCTTGCTCGGGATGCCGGTCGCCGTCGCCCGGGGGATGGAGCCCTGGTCCTCGCGGGTCCGGATGCCGGTGGTCGTCACGATCGGCAGCGACAGCGCACCGCGCACCGACACCGCCTGGTTCGCGCGGCCGGTGCCGAACGCGTCGAGCCCCTCGGCGCTCGGCTGGGTGTCGTTCACTCCTCGCGTGCCCACCGGCTCCTGCTCCTCGTGGATGTACGGCGTGGGAACGGCCACCTTCGCCGACATCAACCCGCGCTGTGCCGCCGCGGAGGGCGCGGTCTGCTGGCCGTCCTGCGCGAGCCGACGGCGCCAGTAGGACCAGTCCACGAGCCGGGTGCTGCGCAGCTGGGCGAGGTAGGGGTTCGCCGCCGGGTAGCTCCGGCCGCCGATCCGCTCCGTCGGGTGGGAGGCGTGCTTGACGCCGAGCTGGAACCCGGCCGCCCGCGCGAGCCGCTCCGTGGTGGCCGGGTCACCCTTGCCGGACGTGGCACCTTGTGCACCCGACACGCCGCCGACCAAACCGGTCAGCGCGAGCGCGGCGACCGCGACCGACGCGACGCCCGCACGGCGAGCTCGACTCATCACTGTTCTCCTCCGAGAGCGACGGGCCGCGCTGGTGCGATCCGTGGGTGGCCTGTGCGCGGAAGTCAATCAGTAAAAAGCCGGGGCCGCGGCCGATTGCGGCGACTCCCGGGCGCCGTGAGACCCACCGTCGACCCGGACCCGGTCAGCGGGCGAAGTCGACGATCTCCTCCTCGTCGTCCATCCACGCGTCGACCAGTCCGACGACGTCCGCGATCGAGTCCACGACGGTCGTCGGACGGTAGGGAAAACGCTCCACTTGCTCCGGTCTCGTGGACCCGGTCAGCACCAGCACGGTGCGCAGCCCGGCCTCCAGCCCGGAGATCATGTCGGTGTCCATCCGGTCCCCGACCATCACGGTCGTCTCGGAGTGCGCGTCGATCCGGTTGAGCGCCGAGCGCATCATCAGCGGGTTCGGCTTGCCCACGAAGTAGGGGTCCACCCCGGTCGCCTTGGTGATCAGCGCGGCGACCGAGCCGGTCGCGGGGATCGCGCCCTGCTGGCTCGGCCCGGACACGTCGGGGTTGGTGGCGATGAAGCGCGCGCCCGTCTCGATCAGCCGGATGGCGGTCGTGATGGCCTCGAAGGAGTAGGTCCGGGTCTCGCCGAGCACGACGTACTCCGGGTCCCGGTCGGTCATCACGTAGCCGATCTCGTGCAGCGCCGTGGTCAGCCCGGCCTCGCCGATGACGTACGCCGTGCTCTCCGGGCGCTGGTCGTCGAGGAACTGCGCGGTCGCGAGGGCGCTGGTCCAGATCGCGTCCTCGGGTACGTCGATCCCGGACCGGTGCAGCCGCGCCTTCAGGTCGCGCGGGGTGAAGATCGAGTTGTTCGTCAGCAGCAGGAACGGTCGGCCGGTCTCGGTCAGCCTCGCCACGAAGTCCGCGGCGCCCGGGATCGGCTCCTCCTCGTGGACGAGGACGCCGTCCATGTCGGACAGCCACGCGCGGACGGTGCGGGGTCGGCTCGTCATGGCGACCATGCTGTCACGTCAGAACGCGGCGACCCTGGCCCGCGTCGCCTCGTGCACCGTCGTCACCGCGGCCATCGCGACGCCGGTGAAGCCCACGGCCAGCAGCAGCACCTGCACCGCGCTGCCGACGCGCCCGAGCTGGGTGACGATCGGCATCATGCCGACGAAGACCACCAGCAGCACCGGGACCCACACCGAGGTGGCCTTGGAGACGAGCAGCGCGACGGCGAGCAGCAGCACCCCGCCGTAGAAGCAGAGCACCCAGCCCTGCAGGAAGATCGCGAGGCCCGGGTCGTCGTTGATCCGGCCGATCGCGGCTGGGCGGACGGCGTCGGCCACCACCAGCGCCCGGAAGAAGACCATCAGCATCGCGTAGCCGCAGGTGCCGATCGCACCGATCGTGAACACCACCACGGCGGTCAGCCCGAGCCGGCGCCCCCGCCGGTTGAACAGGGTCAGCACCGCGGGCATCCCGAGCGTCATCGCGACGGACGCGAAGAGGAACATCACCGCCATCGCCAGCCAGCGGGACCCGTCCTCGTTGACGACGCGCAGCATGTCCGCCGGGCTCGACCCCGACTCGGCGGGGTTGAGCAGGGAGCCGAAGACCAGCGACATCACCCCGACGACGAGCGCGCTCGCGGACAGCGGTACCCAGTCGTTGCGCATGGGCAGCACGGTAGAGGGACCGGTCGGTCGGGGGTGGCGCTTCGTGCAGGAAACCCCCTCCCGGTGCGCCGGGTGGTGCTGTTGTGACTACACCGCCCGCCACCCACCTGGGCCGTACGCTGGGACCCGATGAGCACGCTGCCCGCCTCCGCGACGGCCGTCTCCGGCGCGCGCGCTGCCCTGGAGCTGCTCACGCGGCGCCCGTTCGTGGCGCTGACCGGGGCGGGACTGAGCACCGACTCGGGCATCCCCGACTACCGCGGTCCCGGCGCCCCGGTGCGGATGCCGATGACGTTCACCGAGTTCGTCTCCGGCCCGGACGCGCAGCAGCGGTACTGGGCCCGCTCGCACCTCGGCTGGTCGCGGATGAAGCGGGCGCTGCCCAACGACGGGCACCGCGCGCTGGCGGCCCTCGAGGCGGCGGGCCGGACTCGGCTGCTGATCACCCAGAACGTCGACGGCCTGCACGAGGCCGCCGGGCTCGCGCGTCGTCTGCGCGCTGCACGGCCGGATCGCCGACGTGGTCTGTCTCGGCTGCCGCGAGCAGACCGGCCGGGCGGCGCTGCACGCCGGCTGGCCGACCTCAACCCGGGCTGGAGCGACCGGCACGCCGACGTCGTGGTCCGCCCCGACGGCGACGTCGAGCTGACCGAGACCTCGGGCTTCGTCGTGCCGGGCTGCGACGAGCTGCGGCGGCGTGCTCAAGCCCGACGTGGTGTTCTTCGGCGAGAACGTCCCCAAGCCGCGCGTCGAGCGCTGCTACGCCGCGGTGGAGGCGCTCGACCCGGACACGACGCGCTGCTGGTCCTGGGCTCGTCGCTGACGGTGATGTCCGGCTTCCGGTTCGTGCGCCACGCCACCAAGCGCGGCGTGCCGGTGGTGGTCGTGAACCTCGGCCCCACCCGCGCCGACGACCTCCCGATCCGCAAGGTCGAGCACGGCACGACCCCGTTCCTCGCCGCGCTCGCCGACCGAGTTGTCGGCGATGTCGCGGCGCGACGAGAGCAGCACGCCCAGGCCGGCGAGCACGGCGGCGTACCCGAGCAGCACCAGCCCGCCGGCCCACCAGTCCAGGTAGGTCAGCAGCGTGCCGCCCGGGGAGGTCAGCGCGGTCGAGGCGTTGGTCGGCAGCCACTTGACGATCTCGTCGAGGTCGTTCGCGGCGAGGATGAAGGTCGCGAGCGGCTCGACCAGGAACGTCACGAACACCGCGACGAGCACCGCCGCGACCTGGTTGCGGATCAGCGTGCCGATGCCGATCCCGAGCAGCGTCCACAGCCCGACCGCGACGACGCCGAGGCCGACCGAGGACCAGAGCCGGTCCGTGCCGTAGCCGAGGTCGTAGCCGCGGCGACGATCACCGCGCCGCCGACGACGAGCGCGGCGACCACGCAGACCACGCCGTAGCCGATCCCGACGAGCAGGTGGGCCGCCATCTTCGCGAGCACCACCCGGGACCGGCGGGGCGTGGCCAGGAAGGTCGGCGTGATCGTCTGGTAGCGGTACTCCCCCGTCATCCCGGTGATGCCGAGGATCATCGCGAAGATGTAGGCGCCCTGGAACGCCGAGCCGGCGTAGACGGTCCGGATCGCCTGCGCGGTGTCCAGCGCGGCGGACGCGGGCTGGCCGTTGCCCGGCTCCTGGCCGGCGAGCGCGGCGTTCGCGGCGGCCTGGATCAGCGTGTAGACGACCGCCCCGAGCAGCAGGCCCCACCACAGCCGGGTGGTGCGGATCTTGTGCAGCTCCGAGCGGACCAGGCCGGTGGCCGTGCTCACGAGGGTCCCGCCTCGCCGGTCAGCTCCAGGAACGTCTGCTCCAGGTCGCTCGCCTCCGCGCTGAGCTCGTGCAGCTCGACCCCGAGGCCGTGCGCCAGGTGGCCGACCTCGTCGGTCGTCGCGCCCTCGACCCGCAGCACGCCGTCCACCTCCGTCACGGCGTACGACGTGAGCGCGCGCGCAGCGGCGCGGGCGTCGGCGTCCGCACGAGCACCGCGGTGGGGCCGGCGTCGAGCGAGGCGAGCGAGCCCTGCCGCACCAGCCGGCCACGGGCGATCACCACCACGTCGTCGACGGTCTGCTGCACCTCCGAGAGCACGTGGCTGGAGACCAGCACGGTGCGTCCCTCGGCGGCGAGGGCCCGCAGGAAGCGGCGCAGCCACGCGATGCCGGCGGGGTCGAGGCCGTTGGCCGGCTCGTCGAGCAGCAGCACCGGCGGGTCGCCCGAGCAGCGCCTGGGCCAGCGCCAGCCGCTGCCGCATGCCCAGCGAGTAGCCACCCACCCGGCGGTCGGCGAACTCGGCCAGCGCCACCAGCGCCAGCAGCTCGTCGGCCCGGGAGGCGGGCAGCCCGGCCGCCAGCGCCATCACCTGCAGGTGGGCCCGCGCGGACCGGCCCGGGTGGAAGCTCGCCGCCTCCAGCGAGGCTCCCACCGTGCGTCAGCGGCCGCTCGAGGTCGTCGGTAGGGCCGGCCGTCGATGGTCGCGGTCCCCGACGTCGGTGCGACCAGGCCCAGCAGGCAGCGCAGCGTGGTCGGTCTTGCCGGCGCCGTTGGGACCGAGGAAGCCGTGACGACGCCGGGCTCGACCGAGAAGGACAGGTCGTCGAGCGCCCGGACCGACCCGAACCGCTTCGACAGCCCGGTCACGTCGACCCGGAGCCCCGCCTCCACGACCGGACCTAGAGGCGCTGGACGAACAGGTGCGCGGCGAGCTCGTGGTCGATCTCGGCGGTCTCGCCGCCGCTGCCGATCAGCACGCCCTCGGCGCCCGCGGCACCGTGACGACCTTGTCCGGCAGCGCCCCGACGCGGCGCAGCGCGGCCATCACCGCCTCGTCCTTCTGCATCTCCTCGCCGATCCGGCGCACCAGCACCGCGGGTCTCGTCGGTGCCCTTCGCGACCGCGTCGAGCGGCTCGACCCCGGTCAGGAAGGCGTCGCCGTCCTCGGCCTCGCCGAGCTCGGACAGCCCCGGGATCGGGTTGCCGTACGGCGACTAGGTGGGGTGGTCGAGCAGCTCGACGCAGCCGTCGCTCGACGGTCTCGGACATCACGTGCTCCCAGCGGCAGGCCTCGGCGTGCACCAGCTCCCACTCGAGCCCGATGACGTCGATCAGCAGCCGCTCGGCGAGCCGGTGCTTGCGCATCACGCGCACGGCGAGCCGGTCGCCCTCGTCGGTGAGCTCGAGGTGCCGGTCGCCCTCGACGGTCAGCAGCCCGTCGCGCTCCATCCGGGCGACCGTCTGGCTGACCGTCGGCCCGCTCTGGTGCAGCCGCTCGGCGATCCGCGCGCGCAGCGGCACGATGCCCTCCTCGTCCAGCTCGTAGATGGTCCGGAGGTACATCTCGGTCGTGTCGATCAGGTCGCTCACCGCGGTCATTCTCCCCCATGGGCGGCTGAGGCGCGTCGGAGCGGCCTGGCACAGTGGCGGACGTGCCGAGACCGCCGTGATGTGGTTCCGCCGCGACCTCCGGCTCGCCGACAACCCGGCCCTGCTCGACGCCTGCGGCGCGCGGCGGCGACGTCGTGCCGCTGTTCGTCCTCGACCCCGCGCTGTGGGACCGGCGGGCGTGTCGCGCCGGGCGTACCTGGCCGCCTCGCTGCGCGCCCTCGACGCCGCGCTCCGGCAGCGCCGGGCCGGGCTCGGCGTGCGTGCGCGGCGACCCGGTGCGCGAGGTGGTGCCTGCGGCGCCCGGGAGGTCGGCGCGACGCGGGTGCACGTCGCCGCCGACTTCGGCCCGTACGGCCACCGGCGCGACCTCGACGTGGAGCGCGCGCTGGCCGACGCCGGCGTCGAGCTGGTGCGCACCGGGTCGCCGTACGCCGTCGCCCCGGGCCGGGTGACGAACGGCTGCCGGCGACGCCGTACCAGGTGTTCACGCCGTTCTGCCGGGCCTGGCCCGAGCACGGCTGGCGCGACCCCGTCGACGCGCCGACGGGTGCGAGCTGGCTGTCGCTCGGACCGACCGTGCGACGTCCCCTACCCCGACGCTGCCCGGACGGGCTCGAGCTGCCGACGGCCGGCGAGGCGGCGGCCCGCACGACGCTGGCGGGCGTACGTCGACGACGGGCTCGCCGACTACGACGACGCCCGCGACCGGCCCGACCTCGACGCGACCAGCCGGATGTCGGTGCACCTGAAGTGGGGCGAGATCCACCCGCGCACGATGCTCGCCGACCTGCGGGACGCACCGGCGCGGCGAGCGCCGCGGCGCTACCGGCGGGAGCTGGCGTTCCGGGAGTTCTACGCCGACGTGCTCGTTCGCCGACCCGGAGTCCGCGCGCGACTACCTACCGCCCCGAGCTCGCCGCGATGGCGTACGACGAGCCCGGCGACCAGTTCACGGCCTGGCGCGAGGGACGCACCGGGTTCCCGATCGTCGACGCCGGGATGCGGCAGCTGCGAGCCACCGGGCTGGATGCACAACCGGGTGCGGATGATCGTCGCCAGCTTCCTGGTCAAGGACCTCCACGTCGAGTGGCAGCACGGCGCCCGCCACTTCATGCAGTGGCTCGTCGACGGCGACCTCGCGTCCAACCAGCACGGCTGGCAGTGGGTCGCCGGCTGCGGCACCGACGCGGCGCCGTACTTCCGGGTGTTCAACCCGACGACGCAGGGCGCGAAGTTCGACCCCGACGGCGGCTACGTCCGACGGTGGGTGCCGGAGCTGGCCGACGTGCCGACGCAAGCACGTCCACGAGCCGGCCGCCTCGCCCGACGGGGTCCCCGACGGCTACCCCGAGCCGATCGTGGACCACAAGGAGGAGCGCGTGGAGGCGCTGGAGCGCTACGAGAGGATCAAGCAGTGACCCACCCCGACCTGGTGGTCCCCGCCCGCTTCAACGGGCCCGCGCGCTCCGGCAACGGCGGGTACGTCGCCGGCTCGCTCGCCGGCTCGGGTGCCGGACGCGGCCGGCCGGCCCGTCGAGGTGACGCTGCGCCGGCCGCCGCCGCTCGACCGGCCGATGGACGTGCGCCAGGAGCAGGGCACCACCGTGCTCGCCGACGGGCCGGACACGGTCGCCGAGGCGCGGGTGGTCGACCTGGACCTGGAGCCGGTCGACGGGGTCGCCCCGGACGTCGCCGGCGAGGCGATGCTCGGCTACCCCGGACGCGTCGGCCACCCGTTCCCGACCTGCTTCGCGTGCGGCCCCGACCGCGCGGAGGGCGACGGCCTGCGGATCTTCCCCGGACCGGTCGGCGGCGACCGCGGCCACGTCGCCTCGCTGTGGGTGCCGGCCGAGACCGGCCCGGCCCTCACCTGGGCCGCGCTCGACTGCGTCGGCGGCTGGTCGGAGGACCTCGACGGCCGCCCCTGCGTGCTGGGCCGGATGACCGCGCGGGTCGACGTACCTCCGGTGGTCGGGGAGCCGCACGTCGTGGTCGGCCGGCACCTCGGCACCGACGGCCGCAAGTCGTTCACCGCGAGCACGCTGTACGACGCCGACGGCCGGGTCGTCGCCGCCGCCCGGCACACCTGGATCCAGGTCGACCCCGCCGCGTTCAACTAGCGAGCCTGGTTCGGAGCGATCGGCAGGTTCTGGGATCAGGAGACCTGCGGTTCGCTCCGGATCAGCACCGACCTCAGCCACTCCCGGTGCTCCAGCAGGTCGTCGAGCGTCGGGGCCGGCTCGCCGGACGGGTCGGCGAGGGTCCACGACCTTGTCCCGGCGGGCTCGAAGCGGGCCCGCGCACGGCTGCGGCGCAGCCGCGAGACCACCAGGTCGGTGCGGGGCAGGTCGAGCGCGGTCACCCGGACCACCTCGAGGCCGTGCTCGCGCAGCGCGTCCTCCTTCGCCACGTCCCGAGCGTGACGTCGGACGGCCCGGTGGTCGGCGCCGTCGTACTCACCCACGAGCCCTGCCTCCACGTCGAGCAGGTCCGCGATGCCCAGCAGCCGCCCGTCCCGGCCGAAGACCGGGCGGTTCACCTCGGGGGCGGGCAGGCCGGCGTCGAGCACCCAGACCAGCCGCAGCCGCGTCTCGTTCGGGGACCGGCTGTGCTCGCTGGCCAGGTCGAGCGCGGCCCTGACCTGCCCTACCCCGGACCAGCCCGAGCGGCTCCGGAGGTACTCCCGCATCCGGCTCACCGAGGTCAGCTCCGCCGCCGCGACCATGTCCATGACCACCACCGCCTCCCGCAGGTCCACCGCGGTCCGCATGGCGTCGAACACCGCCCGCCCGACGGTGACGCACGGGATGCCGCGGCGGACCGTGCGCTCGGCGGCGTCGAGGCGGTCGCGGCTCAGCCGCACGCCGGAGTCGACGGCGATGCGGGCGTTCGGCCCGACGGCCAGCGGCACCGGCTGGCGGGTCGTGCCGTCGGGCAGCAGCCCGTCCAGCAGCGCAGCGCCGTGCAGCAGGCACGCCGCCCATCCCGTCACCGCACCCTGCGGCGGCAGCCGCGCGGCCTGCTCGACGATGCGCTGCTCGGGGACCGCGTCGTCGACGCTCGCCGGAACGTAGAGCCCGTGCGACGTACGGCGCCACCGCGGGCCGGCCGCCTGGCCCCGGGTCGGCCCGTCGACGCCGCGCGGGTCGACCGGCACCGGACGCACGAGGCCGACCGGCGGACGGCGTACCGGGTCCCAGCGGTGGTGCTCGGGCATCCCGTCAGCCTGCCGCGGTGGCGCCCCGACCGCGAACGCCCCTCCACAGCCACGATCCGGAGCGATCCGGGTGGGACGCGGGTCACGCGGCCCGATCGGTGGATCCGGTTGAGCGGACGAGCCTCCGACCCCCACAATTGGAACGTGCAAATCGACTCCCGCCGCCCGTGGTGGCACGACGCCGTCTGCTACCAGATCTACGTCCGCTCCTTCGCGGACGGCAACGGCGACGGCGTCGGTGACATGGCCGGGATCGAGCAGCGGCTGCCCTACCTCGCCGGACCTCGGGGTGGACGCGGTGTGGATCACGCCGTTCTACCCCTCGCCGCAGCACGACCACGGGTACGACGTGGCCGACTACTGCGACGTCGACCCGCTGTTCGGGACGCTCGCCGACTTCGACGCGATGCTGGCGCAGGCCCACGAGCTCGGCATCCGGGTGATCGTCGACGTCGTCCCGAACCACTCCTCCTCCGAGCACCCCTGGTTCACCAAGGCGCTCGCCGCGGCCCCGGGCGACCCGGCGCGCGAGCGCTACGTCTTCCGCGACGGCACCGGCCGGGACGGCAGCAAGCCGCCGAACAACTGGATCTCGATCTTCGGCGGTCCGGCCTGGACCCGCGTCGAGGACGGCCAGTGGTACCTCCACCTCTTCGACGCCTCCCAGCCCGACCTCAACTGGTGGAACGACGAGATCGGCGACGAGTTCGAGGCCATCCTGCGGTTCTGGCTCGACCGCGGCGTCGACGGCTTCCGGGTGGACGCCGCGCACGGGCTCTACAAGGAGGGCGACCTCACCCCCCGCCGTCCCGGCGACAAGCCGCCGCACCCGATGTGGGACCAGCCCGAGGTGCACGAGGTGTACCGCCGCTGGCGCAAGATCCTCGACGAGTACGACGGCGACCGGATGGCCGTCGCGGAGGCCTGCGCCGGCACGCCCGAGGCGATGGCCCGCTACATCCGCGAGGACGAGCTGCAGCAGACGTTCAACTTCACCTGGCTCGAGGCGCCCTGGTCCGCCGCCGCGTTCCGGCGGGTCGTCGTGGACACCTTCGCCACGCTGCCGGCCGGCGGCATCCCGACCTGGGTGCTCTCCAACCACGACGTGGTCCGCGAGGCCACCCGGTACGGCGGCGGCAGCGTCGGCGTGGCCCGGTCCCGCGCGGCCGTGCTCACGATGATGGCGATGCCGGGCTCGGCCTACGTCTACCAGGGCGAGGAGCTCGGCCTGGAGCAGGTCGACGTGCCCCCGGAGCTGCGGCAGGACCCGGCGTACTTCCGCGGCGCCGAGCCCGTCGGCCGCGACGGCTGCCGCATCCCGATGCCGTGGTCCGGCACCTCGGCGCCGTACGGCTTCGGTCCCGGTGACGGGCAGCCGTGGCTGCCGATGCCCGACGACTGGGCGGGCCGCACCGCCGAGGCGCAGACCGGCGACGACCACTCGACGCTGGAGTTCTTCCGGCCGCTGCTGCGGGTGCGCCGCGAGGTGACCGCGGGACTGCCCGACGAGGTCGAGGTGCTCGACTCCGCTCCCGGCACGCTCGCGGTGCGCCGCGGCGACCTGGTCGCGGTCGTCAACTGCGGCAGCCGCTGGCGGCGGCTTCCCGACGTGGCGGGCGAGCTGGTGCTCAGCAGCGGCGTCGACCCGGTGGACGGGCGGATCGCCCCGGACACCGCGGCCTGGTTCCGCACCGCCTGAGCAGCGGGGGCGCGTGTATCAGCGTGCCCGGGGTCGGCTCCTGACCCACTGACAGCGCCGTCGTCTCGGGAACGGCATCGCCGCCAGCGTCAGGAGCCGCTCGTGAACGTCCTCCTCGAGTCCGCCCACCCGCTCCCGCAGCAGCGCGCGCCCGCGTCGCCTCCCCGCCACCGAGACGCCGTACCTCGCCCTCGACGTGCCGGCCGCGGTCACCCGGTTCCGCCGGCTCGCCGCCGCGCTGCCCGGGCACCGCGGTGCACTACGCCGTCAAGGCCAACCCCGACCCCGACGCTGCTGGCGGCGCTCGCCGCCGCCGGCAGCCGGTTCGACGTGGCCAGCCCCGCCGAGGTGGTCGCCGCGCTCGAGGCCGGCGCGCCCCCGTCGACCTGGTCTACTCCAACCCCGTCAAGCGGCGCGACGACATCGCGTTCGCCGACCGGCTGGGCGTGCGGCTGTTCGTCGTCGACTCGCTCGAGGAGACGCAGAAGGTGGCCGGCCGCCGCTCCCGGGTCGTCGGTGCTCTGCCGGATCGTCACCTCGGGCGAGGGCTCGGACTGGTCGCTGTCGCGCAAGTACGGCTGCTCCCCCGACCAGGCCGCGCACATCCTCCGGTCGGCCGCCGCCGTCGGCCTCGACCCCGCCGGGATCTCGTTCCACGTCGGGTCGCAGCAGCGCGACACCGCGGCCTGGGACGGCCCGATCGCCGCGTCGGCCCGGGTCTTCGCGTCGCTGCGCGCCGACGGGCTCGAGCCGTGGCTGCTCGACCTGGGCGGCGGCTTCCCCGCGCACCTCGAGGGCGGCTGCCTGCCGCCTCGCGTCGTACGCCGCCGCCATCGAGCGCGCGCTGCGCCGCCACTTCGGTGACCGGCGTCCGCAGACCCTCGTCGAGCCCGGCCGCGGCGTGGTCGCCGACGCGGGCACGCTGGTCTCGACCGTGATCGCCGTCGTACGACGCGGCGACACCCGCTGGGTCTTCCTCGACGCCGGCGTCTTCACCGGGCTGGTCGAGACGCTCGACGAGTCGATCCGCTACCGCATCGACACCAGCGCCGACGGCGGGCCCACCGGGCCGTGCGTGCTGGCCGGGCCGACCTGCGACAGCGTCGACGTGCTCTACGAGCGGGTGCCGGTCGAGCTGCCGCTGACCCTCGGCGAGGACGACGTGGTCCGGCTGCACTCGACCGGCGCGTACACCACCTGCTACTCGACGGTGGGCTTCAACGGCTTCGCGCCGCTGCCGACCCGGCACGTCTGAGGTCGCGCGATGACGCCGCGGATGCCGGGCGACGTGCGCCGGCTGCTGGTCAGCCACGCGCTCGCCTCGGTCGGGATGTCGCTGCCGTGGCCGCTGCTGCTGGTGCTGGTCTACGAGCGCGTCGACGGCACGGCCCACGGCGACCTGCTGGTCGGGCTGACCGGCGCCGCCCGGATGCTGCCGTACGTCGCGCTCTCGTGGGCCACCGGGATGCTGGCCGACCGGTTCCGGCGCGACCGGCTGGTGCGCGTCACCCTGGTCGGCCGCACGGTGCTGCTCGCGGGCGTCGCGGTCGCCGTCGCCGAGGGCTGGCTGCTGGCGCGCGGTGACGCTGGCCGCCGCGGCGATCGCGATGAGCACGCCGGCGTACCCCGCCCTGGCGGCCGCGATGCCGGACGCCGCCGGCCCGACGCGACGCCGGGCCACCGAGCTGCTGGTGACCATCGAGGTCGCGTCGTTCGTCGTGGGCCCGGCGCTCGGCGGCCTGCTGCTGGTGCCGCTCACCCGCCCCTGGGTGCCGCTCGTGGCCGTCGTCGGTCACGCTGGCCGCCCCGCTGCTGGTCGCAGGGGTGCGGCTGCCGCGGCCGGTGCCGGAGCGCCCGGGCGGCGCCGCCGTGACGCCGTTCGCGGCGCTGCGGGCGTCGTCGGCCACCGTCCGCGCGGTCGTTGTCGCCGGTGTCCTCAACTTCGTCGCCATGGCGCTGCTGGTGGGGCTGCTGCCGGTCGGCCGAGCACTTCTGGAGCGGCGGACGCTCCGGCTACGGACCCGCCACCGCCGTCCTCGGGGTCGGGGCGCTCGCGGCGCCGCTGCTGTGGCGGCTCGGGCGACCGCCGGCGCGCGCGGGCCCGGTCGGGCCTGCTGCTGCTCGCCGCGACCGTCGCCGTGCTGCCGCTGACCCCGGCGCTCGGGTGGGCGCTGCTGCCGCTGGCGGTGGCGGGCGCCGCGACGGTGCACGTCGAGAGCGCGGTGACCGAGACGATCCAGGACGCCGTACCCGACGGCACCCGCGCCGGGGTGCTCGGGCTGACCGACAGCGTCATGGTCGCGTCGGCGCTGGTCGGCTCCCTGGTCGCGCCGTGGCTGGTCTCCGCCTCGGCGTGCTCGGGCTGTTCGGGCTGCTCACCGCCGTGACGCTGGCCGGTCTGGCCACGGTCGGCGGGAGCCGGTGGCTCCGGTCGACCGGTGCCGGGCGTCCGGATCCCGCAGCAGCGGACGCCGGCCGAGGCACTGGCGCTCAGCCGACGTGAGACCCGCTCGTCCTCGCGCTCGATGGTGGTGCGCAGCGGCACCTCGCGGATGAAGAGCACCGCCACGAGCGCGACCAGCGCGAACGGCGCCGCGAGCAGGAACACGTGGCCGGTGGCGTCACCGAACGCCGCCTCGAACACCGCGCGCACCGGCGCCGGCAGCGTGGCCATGTCCGGGATGGCGCTGCTGCTGCCGCCGGCGGCGGGGTGCACGCCGAGCGTGGCGAGCCCGCTGGTGACCTGGTGGCGACCTGGTGGCTCAGCGCCGCACCGAGCGCCGAGACGCCGATCGAGCCGCCCATCGAGCGGAAGAACGCGACGACCGAGCTGGCCGCGCCCATGTCGCGCTGCGCGGTGTTGTTCTGCACCGACGAGCACGAGGTTCTGCATGGTCGCGCCGAGGCCGAGCCCGAGCACCGCCATGAACGCACCGACCCGGACCAGGTTGGTGGACTCGTCGATCGTGCTCAGCAGCGACAGCCCGACGACCACGAACACCATGCCGCCGACCAGGTAGCGCTTCCAGCGCCCGGTCCGGCTGATGATCCGGCCGGTCCCGATGCTGGAGACCAGCAGCCCGCCGACCATGAACATCGTCATCAGGCCGGCGTGGGTCGGGCGACATGCCGTGGGCGATCTGGAAGTACTGCGAGAGGTAGACCGTCGAGCCGAACATCGCGACGCCGACCATCATCGAGGCGAAGGTGGCCAGGCTCGTGGTGCGGTCGCGGAACAGCCGCAGCGGGATGATCGGCTCCTTGGCGCGGACCTCGGTGACGACGGCGCCGACGAGCAGCAGCACGCCGAGCGCGATCATCCAGGCCGTCGTGAACGACCCCCAGGCGAAGTTGTGGCCGGCGAGCGAGACCCAGATCAGCAGCACGGAGACACCGCCGCGATCAGGCCGGCGCCGAGGTAGTCGATGCTGCACCTCGCGGCGGATCGTCGGCACGTGCAGCGTCTTCTGCAGCACCACGAAGGCGAGCGCCGCGACCGGCAGGCCGACGAAGAAGCAGCCGCGCCAGCCGAGCGGCGAGTCGACGATGACGCCGCCGATGAGCGGTCCGCTGACCGTGGCGAGGGCGAAGACCGCGCCGATGTAGCCGGAGTAGCGGCCGCGCTCACGCGGGGACACGATCGTGGCGATCACGACCTGCACCAGCGCGGTCAGGCCGCCGACGCCGAGGCCCTGGACGGCGCGGGCGGCGATCAGCGAGCCCATGTTCGGGCGCGAAGCCGGCGGCCAGCGAGCCGATCGTGAAGATCACCAGCGCCGTCTGCACGAGCAGCTTCTTGCTGAACAGGTCGGAGAGCTTGCCCCACACCGGCGTCGAGGCGGTCATCGTCAGCAGCGTGGCGACGACGACCCAGGTGTAGCCGGACTCGCTGCCCTGGAGGTCGGCGACGATCCGCGGCAGCGCGTTGGAGACCACCGTCGAGGAGAGCATCGCGACGAACAGCCCGAGCAGCAGCCCGGACAGCGCCTCGAGGACCTGGCGGTGGCTCATCGGCTCCTCGACCGCGGCCGGAGCGGGGGTCGAGACGTGGCGCCCGGAGGTGGTCGGGGGGCGCCGCGTGGCGGCCCTCCTCGACCGGGGGCGCCTGCGTGCCTGCCGGTGGTCTGCCCGGGGATCTGCTGGGTGTCGGTCATGTCCTTCTTCGCCTGTGGAGTGCGTGCTTCACGTTCCCCCTCAGAGTACCCACTACTTGCGTTCTGCAACCATCCTTTCGGCCGCTTCCGGGACGTGATGCTGCGCCACGTCCGTGCCTGGTTCAGGGCGTCGGGTGGTGGGCGTCGTACGCCAGGAAGCGGCGGGAGAACGCGCACGGCGACCAGCACGCCGACGATGCAGGCCAGCCCGCCGAGCACCAGCGCCGGCCGCTCCCCGACGCCGCTGGCGACCGAGCCGGCCACGAAGTCGCCGGCCCGCGGGCCGCCCGCGACCACCACGATGAACACGCCCTGCAGCCGGCCGCGCAGCTCGTCGGGGGCGGCGACCTGCAGGATCGTCGAGCGGTACGCCGCGCTCACCATGTCGGCCGTCCCGGAGATCGCGAGGAACAGCACGCCGACCCAGAGCACGTCGGTCAGGCCGACCCCGCCGACGGCGGCGCCGTAGACGATCACCGCGACCACGATCGCCAGCCCCTGCAGCCGCACCCTGCTGACCCACCCCGAGAGCAGGAACGCCACGACCGCCCCGGCGGCCGGTGCGGCCTGCAGCACGCCCACGACGCCGGCGCCACCGCCGTACACCTTGTAGGCGAGCGCCGGGAACAGCGCCCGCGGCTGCGCGAGCACCATCGCGCACAGGTCGAGGACGAAGGTCATCCGCAGGTTGGGCGAGCGCCGCAGGAAGCGCAGCCCGTCGACCACCGAGCGCAGCCCGGCGCGCGGGCTGTCCGTCAGCGGTGGCATCCGCGGCATCCGGACCAGCGCGTAGTAGGCGGCGGAGAAGGTGAGCACGTCGATCGTGTACGCCGCCCCGAAGCCCTGCCAGCCTGATCGCCAGCGCACCGAGCACCGGTCCGAACGTGAAGCCGAGGTTGAACGACGCCATGTTCAGCGCGCTCGCGGCCGGCATCAGCTCGCTTGTCGAGCAGCCGCGGGACCATGGCGCTGCGGGCCGGGTTGTTGACCGCGTAGAAGCCCGACTGCACCGCGATGCAGCCGTAGAGCAGCCACACCGACTCGTTGCCCGCGAAGGCCTGCACCGCGAGCGCGATCGAGACCACCCACAGGCCCGGCGCTCGCGAAGAGCGCCAGCGTGCGCCGGTCGACCGCGTCGGCGATCGCGCCGCCGTACAGGCCGAGCGCGACCAGCGGCACCAGCGCGAAGACGCCGACCAGGCCGACGTAGAACGACGAGTGGGTGAGGTCGTAGACCTGCAGCGCCACCGCGACGTTCGTCATCTGCTGGCCGAGCTGCGGCGACGGTGTTGCCGAAGAACAGCCGGCGGTACGGCGGCGAGACCTGCAGCGGCCGGACGTCGGTGAGCACCGAGCGCCACCGCGACGCCGCGGTCCGTGCTCGACCTCCGGCGCTGCACGACCGTCAACCTTCTCACCCGGGCGAATGCCCTTGTCCGGCCCTGGGGGCCGGACGTACCGTGGTCGCACACGGGAAAGGAGGTGGTCCGAGAGTGCATTCTTATCGGATTCGTGAGGTGGCTGCTCGCTAGCAGCGCACCGGCCAGCCACGCGCTGGCCATCAGGCAGTGCGCGCTGGTAATCCAGAGCAGTCACCCGGCCCGTGGGCGCTCCGGACATCATCCGACCGGAGAGCGGCTTTGCGCCGCACCGCCCGCGGGTCGTTTCTGCTGTCCACCCCCGTTCCCCTACTCGCGCCACGCGCACCCCCTCCGCCGACGCCGTCACCTACTTGGCGTGTTGCGCCGGCGTGTCGGCGCAGCTCGTGACGGGTCACGCGCGCCGGCGGCACCGAGGCGCCGACAGCTGCCGCCCGCCGTACGACGGACCGAGCCCCGTCCCGCTGCGCCGACCCGTCACCAACTGCGGCGACACGCGGTGAGACGGCCGAGTCAGGTGACGGGTCGGCGGGGACTCGGGTGGGGCGGGGTGCCGGTCGGTGGGGTGGACGCGGCGGGCGGGTCAGACGAGCGCCTGCGGCGAACTGCGACTGGTACAGCGCGGCGTAGGCGCCCTCGGCCGCGAGCAGCTCGTCGTGGCGTGCCCTGCTCGACGATCGCGCCGGCCTCCATCACCAGGATCAGGTCGGCGTCGCGGATCGTGGAGAGCCGGTGCGCGATCACGAACGACGTGCGGTCGGTGCGCAGCGCCGCCATCGCCTGCTGCACGCAGCAGCTCGGTGCGGGTGTCGACCGAGCTGGTCGCCTCGTCGAGGATCAGCAGCGCCGGGTCGGCCAGGAACGCCCGGGCGATCGTGACCAGCTGCCGCTCGCCGGCGCTGATGCTGCTGCCCTCCTCGTCGACGACGGTGTCGTAGCCGTCGGGCAGGTTGTGCACGAAGCGGTCCACGAAGGTCGCCCGCGCCGCCGCGAGGATCTCCTCCTCGGAGGCGCCCGGGCGCGCCGTAGGCGATGTTGTCGCGGATCGTGCCCTCGAACAGCCAGGTGTCCTGCAGCACCATCCCGGTCCGGCCGCGCAGGTCGCCGCGGCGCATCGTGGAGATGTCGACGCCGTCGAGCGTGATCCGGCCGCCGTCGACGTCGTAGAACCGCATGACCAGGTTGACCAGCGTCGTCTTGCCGGCGCCGGTCGGGCCGACGATCGCGACCGTCTGGCCGGGCCGCGCGACCAGCGACAGGTCCTCGATCAGCGGCTGGTCCGGCTCGTAGCGGAACGACACGTGCTCGAAGACGACCTCGCCGCGGCCGCCCTCGGTCAGCGGCTCGGCCTGCTCGACCGGCTCCTCCTCCGCGTCGAGCAGCTCGAAGACCCGCTCGGCGGAGGCGACGCCGGACTGCAGCAGGTTGACCATCGAGGCGACCTGGGTCAGCGGCTGGGTGAACTGCCGGGAGTACTGGATGAACGCCTGCACGTCGCCGAGGCTCATCGTCCCGCTGGCGACCCGCAGCCCGCCGAGCACCGCGATGACGACGTAGTTGAGGTTCCCGATGAACATCATCACCGGCATGATCAGCCCGGAGACGAACTGCGCGCCGAAGCTGGCCTTGAACAGCTCGTCGTTCTGCCGCGTCGAACGTCCCGCTCGACCTCCTGCTGCCGGCCGAAGACCTTGACCAGCGCGTGGCCGGTGAACGTCTCCTCGACGTGCGCGTTGAGCGCTGCCGGTGCGCCGCCACTGCTCGATGAACATGCCCTTGCGAGCGCTTCATGATCTGGCTGGTGACGCAGCATCGAGAGCGGCACCGTGACGAGCGCGACCAGCGCGAGCATCGGCGAGATCGAGAACATCATCGCGAGCACGCCGACGACGGTCAGCAGCGAGACCAGCAGCTGGCTCATCGTCTGCTGCAGCGTCTGGCTGACGTTGTCGATGTCGTTGGTGACCCGGCGAGAGCAGCTCGCCGCGCGGCTGCCGGTCGAAGTAGCTCAGCGGCAGCCGGTTGATCTTCGTCCTCGACGTCGGCGCGCATCCGGCGCACGGTGCTCTGCACGACGTCGTTGAGCAGGAAGCCCTGCAGCCAGCCGAGCAGCGGCGGACGCGACGTACACCGCGAGCACCAGCAGCAGCACGTGCGCCGACGGCGGCGAAGTCGACGCCCTGGCCGGGCACGACGTGTCCATGCCCGGCGAGCATGTCGGCGAGCTGGTCCGTCGCCGCGGGCCCGCAGCGCCGCGACCGCCTCCGCCTTGCGTGGTGCCGGCGGGCAGCCGGCGCCCGAACAGCCCGTCGAAGATCAGGTCGGTGGCCTGGCCGAGGATCCGCGGGCCGATCACGCTGAGCGAGACGCTGACCACGGCGAGCAGCAGCACGGCGATAGGCCTTGCGGCGCTCGGGGCGCATCCGGCCGGCGAGCCGCCTGGCCGACGGCCCGAAGGTCAGCGACTTCTGGCCGACCATGCCGCCGCCGAACGGGCCGCCGCGGCCGGGGCCGCCGGGCCCGGCGGCGACGCGCTCGGTCTCCTTCAGTCGCGGCCGGCGGCTGCGGTTCGGGCGTGCTCATGCCGCCTCCTCCGCGGCTGAGCTGGGACGCGACGATCTCCTGGTAGGTCGCGCAGGTCGCGAGCAGCTCCTCGTGCGTGCCGCGGCCGACCACGACGCCGTCCTCGAGCACCAGGATCTGGTCGGCGTCGCATGATCGTGGACACCCGCTGCGCGACGATCGAGCACCGTCGCGTCGGTGGTCACCGGGCCGAGCGCCGCCCGCAGCCGGGCGTCGGTGGTGAGGTCGAGCGCGGAGAACGAGTCGTCGAACAGGTAGATCCGCGGGCGGCGGATCAGCGCCCGCGCGATCGCGAGCCGCTGCCGCTGGCCGCCGGAGACGTTGGTGCCGCCCTGGGTGATCGGCGCGTCGAGCCCCTCGGGCATCGCCTCGACGAAGTCGCGGCCCTGCGCGATCTCGAGCGCCTGCCACAGCTCGTCGTCGGTGGCGTCCGGCTTGCCGTAGCGCAGGTTGCTGGCGACGGTGCCGGTGAACAGGTACGCCTTCTGCGGCACCAGCCCGATCCGGCTCCACAGCACCTCCGGCTCGAGGTCGCGTACGTCGACCCCGTCGACGTACACCTCGCCGCCGGTGACGTCGAACAGCCGCGGCACCAGGTTCACCAGCGTCGTCTTGCCGGCGCCGGTCGAGCCGATGATCGCGGTCGTCTTGCCGGGCCGGGCCGTGAACGACAGGTCGCGCAGCACCGGCTCGTCGGCACCGGGGTAGCGTGAACTCGACGTCGCCGCAGCTCGAGCTCGCCCGGGCCGTCGAGCGTGGTGACCGGGTCGGCCGGCGGCGCCACGGACGTCTCGGTGTCGAGCACCTCGGCGATCCGGTCGGCGCACACCGACGCGCGCGGCACCATGATCAGCATGAAGGTCGCCATCATCACCGACATCAGGATCTGCACGAGGTAGGCCAGGAACGCCGTCAGCGCGCCGATCTGCATCGTGCCGGCGTCGACGCGGTGGCCGCCGAACCACAGCACCGCCACGCTCGAGACGTTGAGGATCAGCATCACGGTCGGGAACATCGTCGCCATCCAGCGGCCGGTCGTGACCGCGACCGTCGGTGAGGTCGTCGTTGGCCCGGCCGAAGCGCCGCGCCTCGAACGGCTCGCGCACGAACGCCCGCACCACGCGGATGCCGGTGATCTGCTCGCGCAGGATCCGGTTCACGGCGTCGATGCGCATCTGCATCAGCCGGAAGCCGGGCACCATCCGCGAGATCGATGAAGCCGACGACGAGCGAACAGCACCGGCACGCAGACCGCGAGCAGCCAGGACAGCCCGAGGTCCTCGCGCATCGCCATCAGCACGCCGCCGACCATCATGATCGGCGCGGCGACCATCATCGTGCAGCTCATCAGCACGAGCATCTGCACCTGCTGCACGTCGTTGGTGTTGCGGGTGATCAGCGACGGCGCGCCGATCTGGTGCACCTCGCGGCTCGAGAACGTGCCGACCCGGTGGAACAGCGCCGCGCGCAGGTCGCGCCCGAACGCCATCGCGGTCCGCGCGCCGACGTACACCGCGCCGGAGCTGCACAGGATCTGCACCAGCGAGACCGCGAGCATCATGGCGCCGGTGCGGATGATGTAGCCGGTGTCGCCGCGTGGCGACGCCGTTGTCGATGATGTCGGCGTTCAGGCTCGGCAGGTAGAGCGCGGCCATGGTGCCGACGAACTGGAGCAGGACCACGAGCGCCGAGCGGCCGCTGGTACGGCGCGCAGGCGGGTCCGCAGGATGCGCAGCAGCACGTCAGCCCTCCTTCGTCGGGGTGTGGGTGCGGACGCCGTCGAGCAGGGCGTCGGTGATCTCGTCGGGGGTGAGCCGGTCCGCGGGTTGGCGCCGGGGTGGCGCGAGCCGAGCACCAGCGTGCGCAGCAGCACGGCGGCCGTCGCGGGGTCGACGGTCAGCTCGTCGCGGTGCGGCTCGAAGACCTCGGTGAGCATCGGCGTGCAGCGCCTCGTTGGCCGCCGACGAACACCTGCGGCGGGTCCGGCGCTGGTGCTCGTGGCGTGCCGCTCGGCGGCTGCGACATCCAGATCCGGCGCAGCGCCATCATCACGGCCATCACCTTCTCCGAGCGCGCCGCGAGCCGCTCGGCGGTGACCACGCACCCGGTCGCGCAGCGCGTCGAGCGCCGGCGAGGGCGGCCTCGAGGTCGGCACGGCCGCTCGGCCGGGTTGATGACCTCCTCGGCGACGGCCATCAGCAGCGCCGGCTTGTCGGGGAAGACCCGGAAGATCGTGCCCTCGGCGATCCCGGCGGCCTCGGCGATCTGCCGGGTGGTGACGTCGTCGCCGCTGCGCGAGCAGCAGCGGCACCACCGCGTCGACGATGGCGCGGCGGCGCTCGTCGGGGGCCATCGGGGCGGCCCGGCCGGTGCGGCCGGTGGCGGCGGGTCGCAGTCACGTCCGCCACCCTAAGTGAGTGAGCGCTCACTCACAAGTGGTCTGTCAGGGCGCGAGCCGGTCCACCGCCCACGGGGCGCTGGGGTCCTCGGCGCGCCGGTAGACCAGCCGGTCGTGCATCCGGCCCTTGCGGCCCTGCCAGAACTCCACCGCCTCGCGGCTCGACGCGCAGCCCGCCCCAGAACGGCGGCAGGGGTACGGCGTCCAGCTCGGCGAACCGCGCCAGCACCCCGCCGTACCGCTCGTCGAGGGCGGAGCGGGACGCCACCACCGCGACTGCGGCGACGCCCACGCACCGAGCTGCGACTCGCGCGGCCGGGAGGCGAAGTACGCCTCGTTCTCCTCCGCGGAGACCCGCGACGCCGTGCCCTCGACGCGGACCTGGCGCTGCAGGTCCTGCCACGGGAACAGCAGCGAGACGTGCGGGTTGGCCTCGATCTCCCGGGCCTTGCGCGACTCGAGGTTGGTGTAGAACACGAAGCCCCGCTCGTCGAGGCCCTTGAGCAGCACCATCCGCGACGACGGCCGGCCCGTCCGCGGACGACCGTGGAGACCACCATCGCGTTCGGCTCGTGCAGCCCCGACGCGACCGTCTCGTCGAGCCACCGGCGGAACATCGCCACCGGGTCGTCGGCGAGGTCGGCGCTGGTCGAGGCCGCGGTCGCCGTACTCACGGCGCAGCCGGGCGAGGGTCACGGAGGTGTCGCTGGTCGGTCATGACCCCGACGCTACCCAGCGGCGGGTCGCGGCAGCCCGCCGCGTGACGCGCGGGTAACAAGTGGGCATGATGAGCCCGGCCCGACGGGTCGAGGGTGCACGCACGATCATCGAAGGAGTCGGCATGAGCGAGGTCCAGCACGGACTGGAGGGCGTCGTCGCCTTCGAGACCGAGATCGCGGAGCCCGACAAGGAGGGGTCGGCGCTGCGCTACCGCGGCGTCGACATCGAGGAGATCGTCGGGCACGTCCCGTTCGAGAACGTCTGGAGCCTGCTCATCGACGGCCGCTGGGACCCGGGCCTGCCGCCGGCGGAGGCCTACAACATCCCGGTGCACACCGGCGACATCCGCGTCGACGTGCAGGCCGCGATCGCGATGCTGGCGCCGGCGTTCGGCTTCCAGCAGACCTACGACATCTCCGACGACCAGGCCCGCGAGGACCTCAGCCGGGTCGCGGTGATGGTGCTGTCGTACGCCGCGCAGGCCGCCCGCGGCCTGCACCAGCCGGTCGTCCCGCAGAGCGAGGTCGACCAGGGCCGCACGCTCGCCGAGCGGTTCATGATCCGCTGGAAGGGCGAGGCCGACCCGACGCACGTCAAGGCCATCGACGCCTACTGGACCTCCGCCGCCGAGCACGGCATGAACGCCTCGACGTTCACCGCCCGGGTGATCACCTCGACCGGCGCCGACGTGGCCGCGGCGTTCTCCGGCGCGATCGGCGCGATGAGCGGCCCGCTGCACGGCGGCGCCCCCTCGCGCGTGCTCGGCATGATCGACGAGGTCGAGAAGAGCGGCGACGCGGACACCTACGTCAAGGACCTGCTCGACAAGGGCGAGCGGCTGATGGGCTTCGGTCACCGCGTCTACCGCGCCGAGGACCCGCGCGCCCGCGTGCTGCGTCGTACGGCGAAGGAGCTCGGCGCCCCGCGCTACGAGGTCGCCGAGGCGCTGGAGAAGGCCGCGCTCAAGGAGCTCAAGGAGCGCCGCCCGGACCGGGTGCTGGAGACCAACGTGGAGTTCTGGGCGGCGATCGTGCTCGACTTCGCCGAGGTGCCGCCGCCGATGTTCACCTCGATGTTCACCTGCGCGCGCACCGGCGGCTGGTCGGCGCACATCCTCGAGCAGAAGCGCACCGGCCGGCTGATCCGGCCGTCCGCGATGTACGTCGGACCCGCCGAGCGCAAGGCGCGAGGCCGTCGACGGCTGGAACCCGGACTGGGCCTGACCGCAGCGCGAATGGACGAGCCGCGCCCGAGATGGCAGATCGTCCGGGCTTCGTTCAGCCGGTCAGCGTCGTCCGCCACCCCTGCCGAGGATGATGCATGCACCTCCGATCGACGTCACCGAGCACGGTGGCTACACCGTGCTGAGCCCGCACGGCGAGATCGACTTCGCCACCGGTCCGCAGCTCAAGGAGGCGATCACCGAGCGCCTCGTCGCCGGTGACGTGCACCTGGTCGTGGACCTGCTCGCGGTCGACTTCATCGAGTCCACCGGGCTCGGCGCGCTGATCGGCGGGCGCCGTCGCGCCCAGGCGCTGAACGGCTCGCTGTCGCTGGTCTGCACCGAGACCCCGGTGCTCAAGGTCTTCCGGATCACCGGCCTCGACAAGGTCTTCGAGATCTTCGACACCGTCGAGGCGCGCCACCGCGAAGCCGCTCGCGCCGACGCGACGGCGGCTGGCCGACCCCCGAGACCGCCTGACCCGGCTGCGCGCTCAGAGCGGCTTGCCGAAGCACCGCACCAGCGGCGACCAGGAGTAGTAGCCGAAGTCGTCGATGCGCTCGTAGCCGGCGGCGGTGTACAGCGCGATCGCCTCCGGCTGCATCGTCCCGGTCTCCAGCACCATCACGTCGGCGCCGGCCTCCCGGGCGGTCTCCTCGAGGTGGTGCAGCACCTGCCGGGCGAACCCGCGGCGCCGGGCCGCGGGCGCGACGTACATCCGCTTGATCTCGGCCGCCCCGCTGCCGCCCGAACGCGGGCACGTCGGAGCGCCGGCGCCAGCCACCCATCGCCACCGGCACCCCGTCGACGCACCCGAGGAAGAACGCGCCGTCGCGGCGGGTCGAAGCGTCGCCGGGGTCCATCGGGGAGTCGTCGGGGCCGCCGTAGAGCAGGATGTACTCCGCCTGCACCTCCGCCACCAGCGCCTGGGCGTCGCGGTCCGTCCAGCCGGGCCGGAGCCATCCGGAGCAGGCCGTCGGGCTCGCCGCTCATCATGTGTCCTGCTCCCCTCGCCGGTCGGTGCGGGTGACAGACTAGGACCGCTCAGCGACCCTCTCGAGGAAGCCCACCCGTGACCGACCCCATCACCCTCCCCGACTCGATCAAGCCCGCCGACGGCCGCTTCGGCGCCGGCCCGTCCAAGGTCCGCGTCGAGGCGCTCGACGCGCTCGCCGCGACCGGCGCCTCGCTGCTCGGCACCTCGCACCGCCAGGCGCCGGTGAAGCGCCTCGTCGGCCAGGTCCGCGACGGCGTCTCCTCGCTGTTCTCGCTGCCCGACGGCTACGAGGTGGTGCTCGGCAACGGCGGCGCGACCGCGTTCTGGGACGTCGCGACGTTCGGCCTGATCCGCGAGCGCAGCCAGCACCTGTCGTTCGGCGAGTTCTCCGCCAAGTTCGCCACGGCCGCGCAGCAGGCGCCGTTCCTCGGCGACCCGACCGTCGTCGAGTCCGCCCCCGGCACCCGGCCCGAGCCGCGCGCCGAGGCGGGCGTCGACGCCTACGCCTGGGCCGCACAACGAGACCTCCACCGGCGTGATGGCGCCGGTGCGCCGCGTCGAGGGCGCCGACGACGACGCGCTGGTGCTGGTCGACGCCACCTCCGGGGCCGGCGGGCTGCCGGTCGACATCACGCGAGGTCGACGCCTACTACTTCGCGCCGCAGAAGAACTTCGGCTCCGACGGCGGCCTCTGGGTCGCGGTGATGTCCCCGGCGGCGCTCGAGCGGGCCGCCCAGATCGCCGCCACCGACCGCTGGGTGCCGGCCTTCCTCGACCTGCCGACCGCGATCGACAACTCCGCTGAAGAACCAGACCTACAACACCCCGTCGCTCGCGACGCTGTTCCTGATGGCCAAGCAGCTCGAGTGGCTCAACGAGAACGGCGGCCTGGACTTCGCGGTGTCGCGCACCACCGACAGCTCGAGCCGGCTCTACACCTGGGCCGAGAAGACCGCCGTACACCACGCCGTACGTCGCCGACCCGGACGAGCGCTCGCTGGTGATCGGCACCATCGACTTCGACGACGGCGTCGACGCCTCGGTGGTCGCCCAGGTGCTGCGCGAGCAACGGGATCGTCGACGTCGAGCCCTACCGCAAGCTCGGCCGCAACCAGCTGCGGGTCGCGATGTTCCCGGCGGTCGAGCCGGCGGACGTCGAGGCGCTCACGGCCTGCGTCGACCACGTCGTGGAACGGCTCTGACCACGAGGCACGACCACGCCGGCGAGCGCGACGGCCACCGCGCCGATCGCCGACCCAGTCCCCGGTGCGTGCGCGGCCGGACCGGCGTGGTGCCGGCTGCCCTCGGACGGCGGGGTCGTGGACGGCTTCGGGCCGACGGTGCTCACGGCGCGCCCGCGGCGAGGTCAGCCGGGCCGGCAGCCGCACCTGCAGCACCTCGGCGTGCGACCCCCTCGGAGCTGACCAGCACCCGGCCGCTCGCCGGAGACCGAGATCCCCTCCCCCTGCGGCTGCGGCGGGCAGCGTGACCGTGCCCGCCGGGCTCGAAGCCGGGGAAGGTGTAGACCGTCGCGGTGCCGTAGGTGCGCAGCAGCACGTGCCGGCCGTCGGGGAAGAACGTCCCGTCGGTGACCAGGCCGCCGACCCGGCGCGAACGGCGCGCAGCCGGTTGGTGCCGTGTCGGTGCTGCAGGTGGCGGGGCGCGGCGTACACCGTGCCGCCGAAGACGGACTTGGAGACCACGAAGCACCCGCTGCGTGCGCGGCTGCACCAGCAGCGTCTCCGCGTCGTGCGGAGCCGTCGGGGTAGGCCAGGTCGTAGCGGGTCGCCGGGTGGTCGCCGTCGCGCGGCGTGCACGCCGGTAGACCGCGACGTCGTCGCGGTTCGCGCGGTTGTCGCCGGTGTCGCCGGCCCACACCGTGCCGTCGGCCCCCGGCGCGATCGCCTCGACGTCGGTGACCTCGTCGGCGTACGTCGTCCGGCTCACCGTCCGCCCGGTGCGGGAGTCGACGCCGTAGACCACCGCGTCGTCGCCGGAGTCGTTGTTCGTGTAGACCACGTCGCCGCGGTCGACCAGCCCGCTGGACTCGAAGACGTCGTCGCCCTGGAAGGTGAACAGCCGGGCTGGACGGCACCGGCCCGTCGGCGGCCGCGGCGGCCGGAGCCGCGCGCCGACCAGCGCGAGCACCGGCAGCGCCAGCGCGCGGCCGACGCGCGGCGGCTAGGCCAGCCGGTCACGCAGCAGCTCCGCCAGCTTGGGGTCGCACGCCCCAGGTGCGGGTCAGGTCGTCGAGCTCGGCCGCGCTGCTCCGCCGACCGCGGCGGCGCCGGTGCGCACCGCCCGCAGCAGCGTGTTGCGCGGGGTGTGCTTGCTGTCCACGAAGTCGATGACGTCGACGCGGTAGCCGAGCATCCGCAGCACCGCGGCCCGCAGCGCGTCGGTGAGCGTGTCGGCGAACCGCTCGCGCAGGATGCCGCTGCGCGTGAGCAGGGTGTACGGCGCCGGGGTCGGCGCCCGGCGCAGCTGGGCCGCGACGTCGTGGTGGCAGCAGGGCGCGGCGAGCACCACCGGGGCGTCCCAGGTCACCGCCCGGGCCAGCGCGTCGTCGGTGGCGGTGTCGCAGGCGTGCAGCGCGAGCACCACGTCGGGACGCTCGTCGAGCTCGACGGTGCCGATGTCGCCCTGCACGAACGACATCTCGTCGTGCGAGCCCGAGCGACCGGGCGACCTCGGTGTTGTGCTCGCGCGACTGCGCCTTCACGTCGACGCCGGTGGTGTGCACCGGCAGCCCCCGCACGTGGCCGAGGTAGCGGTGCGCCGCGAACGTGAGGTAGGCGTTGCCGCAGCCGAGGTCGACGACCCGCAGCGGGCGGCTCGGCGTCGGCGTCGGCACCCGGCCGGCGGCGACCGCGTCGTCGACGACCGGGCGCGAGGTCGCGCAGGAACTCCTCGACCTGGCGGTACTTCGCCTGCCGGGTCGGCTTGATCCGGCCCTGCGCGTCGGTGAACCCGAGCGCCGCGAGCACCGGGTCGTCCTCGGGCAGCAGCCGCGACTTCACCCGGTCGTGCTGCTCGGCGGCTGGCTGCGGCGACGGTCGCCGACGGCTCGCGCGGGGGTGACGTGCGACCATCGCCTCGAGCTTCTTGGTCACCCGCAGCTGCAGCGTCTCGGTCGTCGGTCTCGACGTGCCAGTTGCCGAACGGCTCGTCGAGCAGGTCGTCGACGGCGGTGCGCGCGGCGCTCGCCGGGCTCGTGGTTGGAGGTGTGCGCCTGCGTCTCGTCGTACGCCGTGACCTGCAGCCGGCGGCCGGCCTTGAGGTCGACGTAGCGCAGCTCGACCCGGCGCCACCGCGGCTGCCGGCCCTGCTGCCGGCCCGAGCCGACGGCGCGCACCAGCGCCTGCTCGTCGAGGAGCAGGCCGCGGGTCCGGGTCAGCGCACGCAGCAGCGGTTCGGCGGGCATGGCACGAGCCTAGGCGGCGGCGCGTCGGGCCACCCCGAACGGGCCATGGACCCCTCCCGGGCACGGTCCTAGCGTCGGGAAGGACCACTTCAACCCGAAGCGGCCCGCGAAGGGAGTCAGTCGTGTTCATCCAGATCATCCAGGCCAGGTGCACCCGCGAGCAGGAGTGCCGCGACATGGGGGAGCGCTGGCTGCGCGACCTCGCGCCCGGCGCGACGGGCTGGCTCGGCGGCACCTACGGCTTCACCGACGACGGCCAGTTCGTCGGCGGTCGTCCGGTTCGAGTCGCGCGACGCGGCGGCCGCGAACGCCGCCCGGCCCGAGCAGGACGCGTGGTGGGCCGACATGGCGCAGCTGTTCGACGGCGAGCCCGAGTTCCACGAGTCCGACGACGTCACGCTGATGATGGGCGGCGGCTCCGACGACGCCCACTTCGTGCAGATGATCCGCGGGCAAGGTCGACGACGCCGACGCGCTGCGCTCGATGCTGCTCGACACCGAGCAGCTGCACGAGATGCGCCCGGACATCCTCGGCGGCACGCTGTGCATCGAGGACGACGGCACCTTCACCGAGACCGTCGCGTTCTCCGACGAGGAGTCGGCCCGCAAGGGCGAGCAGCTGCCGATGCCCGACGACGTGCGCGAGACGATGGAGACGTCGATGCACGACGTGAAGTACCTCGACCTGCACCACCCGTGGTTCGCGTCGAGCAGCTGACCGGCGTCCGAGGTGCGGCTCAGCGGCGCAGCAGCGCCGCGACGACCACGATGAGCAGCAGCCCCACCAGCGCCGCCGGGATGACCAGGCGGCGGTAGCGGGGGTTCACAGCGGTCGAGTGTACGGCCGGGATCGGGCGTTCCCTGGACGGGGTGCCCGTGCCCGGCCTACCGTCGTTCGGGGATCTGGTCCGGCGCACGCCGTCGCGCCACGACCCCGGCGTCTAGGCGCGGCCGGCCACCACCCCGTCGGCCGCGCCGACGTCGGCCCGCGGCGCGCGGTGCCCGATCAGGCCCTGGGCGCGGCTGAAGACCACGACCGCGAGCAGCGTGCCGAGCACGGTGGCGAGCCCGCCGCCGACCAGCGTCCAGCGCGGGCCCGAAGGTCTGGCCGACCCAGCCCACGATCGGCGCGCCGATCGGGGTGCCGCCCATGAACACCATCATGTAGAGCGCCATCACGCGGCCCCGCATCGTCGGGCGCGACGCTCATCTGGAAGCTGGCGTTCGCCGAGGTGATCATGGTCAGCGACGCGATGCCGATGACCGGCGTCCAGACCGCGAACGCGGCGTAGGAGGGCATCAGGCCCGCCGACCATCTCGCGCCAGCCCGAAGAGCCCGGCGGCGGCGATCACGCAGCCGGTGCCGGATCCGGCCGCGGCGGGCCGCGAGCAGCGCACCGGACAGCGAGCCGATCGCGAGCGTGGTGCCGAGCAGGCCGTACTCCCCCGCGCCCTTGTGGAACACCTCGGTGGCCATCAGCGCGGAGGTGATCTGGAAGTTCAGGCCGAACGTGCCGGCGAAGAACACGATCGTCAGGATCATCATCAGGTCGGGCCGGCGCAGCGTGTAGCGGACGCCCTCGCGGATCATCCCGCGGTGCCGCCCCGCCGCGCACCGACGGCTGCAGCTCGGACTCGCGCATCCGCTGCAGCGACAGGATCACGGCGCCGTAGCTCACGGCGTTGACCAGGATCACCGCGCCGGTGGCCTGGACCCCCGACCCGAGGGCCGCGATCAGCAGGCCGGCCAGCGCCGGGCCGATCATGCGCGCGAGGTTGAAGGACGCGGAGTTCAGGCCGACCGCGTTGGTCAGGTCGTCCGGTCCGACGATCTCGCTGACGAACGACTGCCGGGTCGGGGCGTCGAACGCCGACCCGATGCCGAACACGAAGGCCAGCGCGAAGACCTGCCAGGTCTGCGCGACCCCGGTCACGGCGAGCAGCGCCGAGCAGCAGCGCGGGGACGGCGAGCATGGTCTGGGTGACCTGCAGCAGCCGGCGCTTGGGGAAGCGGTCGGCGATCAGGCCGGCGTACGGCGAGAGCAGCAGGATGGGCAGGAACTGCAGACCCGGTGGTGATGCCGAGCGCGGTGCCGCTGTTGTGGGTCAGCTGCAGCACCAGCCAGTCCTGCGCGACCCGCTGCATCCACGTCCCCACGTTGGAGACGACGGCACCGGAGGCGTAGAGACGGTAGTTGCGGTTGTGGAGCGAGCGGAACGTGGGGCTCAAGCCTGAGCCAGCCTTTCGATGATCGGAGCGGCCTGCCGCAGCACGGCGCGTTCGTCGGGGGTGAGCTCGCGCAGTCGCTGCGCGAGCCAGGCGTCGCGTCGGCGGCGGTCCGCGGCCAGGGTCGCCAGACCCTTGTCGGACAGCGCGACGACGACCTGCCGGCCGTCGGTCTCGTTCTTGCGGCGGACGACGTACCCGCCGTCGGCGAGGCAGTTGACGGTGCGCGTCATCGACGGCGGCTGCACCCGCTCGACGGCCGCGAGCTCACCGACGGTGCTCTCGCCGTTGCGCTTCAGGGTGCCCAGCACCGACAGCTGCCCCACCGGGAGCAGCTCGTTGTCCGGGTCGCGCTCGCTGCGCATCCGTCGCGCGAGCCGCATCACGGAGATGCGGAGGGCGGACGACGAGTCCCGTGTCGGTGCGGGAGACCTTCTGGACGCTGGGCATGGTAGTTAGCGTAACTCATTACCCTTGCTAACTATTTCCTCCGGTCCGTGATGGGTCAGCCGGTCAGCAGGTCGCGGCGGCGGAAGCCGCGCAGCCCCGCGCCCGGCGACGAGCACGGCGACCAGGAGCGGTCACCACCGGGGCCGACCAGGTGACCGGGTCGACGGGGACCGCCGGCGTGTGCCAGAACGGCGAGAGCTCCTGCACCCAGCGCGGCGGGTCGAGCAGGCCGCCGAGCCAGCCGAGCACGAAGCAGACCGCGAGCGCCAGCCCACGCGAGGCCGACCGCCCGGGGCGCCCAGCCCACCAGCAGCGTCGCCAGCGCCGCCAGCGACCACCGCCGCGGGCGCGTAGACGAGTGCCAGGCCGGCGAGCCGGAGCGGCTGGCTCGCGTCGGAGACGACCAGGCCGTAGGCCAGCCCCATGCCGAGCCCGCTCGCGACGAGCAGCAGCACGACGCCCGACCACGGTCACGGCCAGCGAGCCGAGCAGCCACCGGGTGCGCGAGAGACCGGTCGCGAGCAGCGGCTCGAGCCGGCCGGCCGACTCCTCGCCGCGCAGCCGCAGCGTCGAGGAGACCGCGAACCCGGAGGCGAGCACCGCCATGATGAGCAGCATCGTCGAGAAGTACGAGTCCGTCAGCGACGCGGAGCCTGCGGCCTCGAGGTACTTCACCAGGGTGGGGTTGTCGCGGGCCATGTCGTCGATCTCCCGCGACAGCGAGCCCATGGACGCCGCGAACAGGAACATCCCGCACGGCCCAGCCGATCAGCGTGCCACGCTGCAGCCGGAAGCGCCAGCCCCACCGGGCCCGACAGCGAGCGTCGATGCGGTGGCCGAGCCGCCGCGGTCGGGGACCAGGCCGGCGCCGACGTCGCGTCGGTTGGCGAGCGCGACCGCCACGCCGGCGAGCACGCCCACGGCGAGCAGGGAGACCAGCAACGGCCACCACCGCTCGTCCGTGCCGAGCGGGTGCGTCGCCTGCGACCAGCCGATCGGCGACAGCCAGACCAGCCAGCTGCTCGCTGGACGTCGCCGACCGCCCGGATGACGAACGCGACCCCGAGGACGGCCAACGAGATCCCGGAGGCCGCGCGGGCGTGCGTGAAGACCTGGGCCGCGACCAGCGCGACGGCGCCGAACACCATCCCCAGCGCGGTCACGCTCGCGCCGAACAGCCACGAGGCGGACGCCGGCACCTGCGAACCGAGCACCGCGAGCGCCGCACCCGAGCCCCAGCACCACGGACAGCGCGGTGACGAGCAGCAGGGCGGCGGCAGAGCCGGCGTGCCGGCCCACGACGGTGGCCCGCAGCACCTCGCTGCGGCCCTCCTCCTCCTCGCCGCGCGTGTGGCGCACGACGGTCAGCATCGCGACCAGCGCCACGGCCAGCAGGGCCGTCAGTGCCACGTTGTTCATGACGATGCCCGGCAGCGTGTCCACGGCGATCGGCGGACCGGTCATCGCGATGATGGCCGGCGAGCCGCTGACCGAGGCGCCGTACGACTCCATGGACTCCTGCGAGGGGAAGGTGGTCGGGCATCGAGACGCCCGAGACAGTAGGTGAGCCCGACCACGGACACCACCCAGATCGGGAGGCGGACCCGGTCGCGCCGCGCGGCGAGCCGGAGCAGCACCGTCGTGCCGTCGAGGTGGGTCACGGCGACGGCCTCCGCCTCGACGGTGTCGCCGTACTGCCGCAGGAACAGCTCCTCGAGGGTCGGCGGATGGCTCACCAGCGACCGGATCTGCAACGAGGCGAGGTAGCTCATCGCCTCGTCGAGGTGGTCGGTGTCGACGTCGAACTGCACCCGGCCGTCGGTCGCGCTCCACGTGCGCCACCCCCGGTACGGCGTCCAGGTCGGCGGCGCTGCGCGTGGGTCTCGGCGACCACCGTCGTGCGCGTCAGGTGACGCAGCTCGGCCAGCGTGCCGTGCTGCACGGTCCGACCGGCGCGCAGGATGCTGACCCGGTCGCAGAGCGCCTCGACCTCGGCCAGGATGTGGCTCGAGAGCAGCACCGTGCGACCGGCGCGCGGCCTCCTCGCGCACGCACTCCGTGAACACCGCCTCCATCAGCGGGTCGAGGCCCGAGGTGGGCTCGTCGAGCAGCAGCAGCTCGACGTCGGCGGCGAGCGCCGGCGACCAGCGCCACCTTCTGCCGGTTGCCCTTGCTGTAGCTGCGGCTGCGCTTGGTCGGGTCGAGGTCGAAGCGCTCGAGCAGGTCCGCCCGGCGGCGCGGGTCGACGCCCGCCGCGCAGCCGGCCGAGCAGGTCGATGACCTCGCCGCCGGTCAGCGTCGGCCACAGGTCGACGTCGCCGGGCACGTAGGCCAGCCGGCGGTGCAGCGACGACGCGTCGCGCCACGGGTCGCCGCCGAGCAGCCGCACCTCGCCGGCGTCGGCCCGCAGCAGGCCGAGCAGCACCCGGATCGTGGTCGACTTGCCGGAGCCGTTGGGCCCCAGGAAGCCGTGCACCTCGCCGGTGCGGACCTCGAGGTCGAGCCCGTCGAGCGCGACGGTGCGGCCGAAGGTCTTGCGGAGCCCGGTGATCTCGATCGCTGCGGTCATGCCCAACATGCTGACACAAGTTTCATGAATGTGTGAAGATAGTGAATCCACCGCCGACGAGGAGACGCATGACCGACGAGGAGCACCGCCGGCTGCTGCAGGCGGTCGAACGGGTGACGTCGCTGTTCGCCGACGCGGGCATGCCGCGGATGGCCTCCCGGGTGTTCGCCTACGCGCTGGCCGACGACGCCGAGCGCTACACCGCCGCCGAGCTCGCCGCCGGGCTGCAGGTCAGTCCCGCCGCGGTGTCCGGCGCGGTGCGCTACCTGCTCGACACCCGGCTGCTCGTGAAGGAGCGCGAGCCCGGCACCCGCGCCGACCTCTACCGCGTCGACGAGGACGACGTGTGGAGCGCGATCATGCTGGCCCGGCTGCCGCTGCTGGAGCGCTGGGAGCGCTCGGTCGCGGAGGCGGCCGACCTGGTCGGGCCGGACCACCGCGGCGGTCGGCGGCTGCGCGAGACCCAGGAGTACTTCCGGTTCAGCCGCGAGGAGATGGCCGGCATGATCGAGCGGTGGCAGCGCCACCGGGCCTCGCTCGACTAGCCCCTCCGGTCGACCCTCTCGACCGAGACGACCTCGTAGGTCGGCTGCGGGTTGTCGCGCAGCGCCCGGCAGGTGAGCAGGTGCGGCTCCGCGGCGACCGAGCAGCGCACCACCACGTCGTACGACGTCCCGGCGGCGGCCAGCCGGACGTGCCGGTCGTCGCCGCGCCGCTCCACCCGCTCCAGGCGTACGGCGTCGCAGCCGGGTCTCCCCCACCGCCCGGCGCAGCGCGACCTCGGCGACCTGCACCGGGAACGCCGAAGCCCGACCGCCCGCGCAGCAGGTCGAGGTCGAGGTGGCCGGACCGGTGCGGTCCGCCAGCCCGGGCGCGGCCTCCGCGTCGACCCGGCCGTAGTAGAGCCCGTCGGGCAGCACCAGCACGTTGGCCGCGAACCGGTCGCCGCCGATGTGCGAGACCTCCCAGGTCTCCTCGGGGTGCGACGCCGTGAGCGCGGCGGCCACCGGGCGGCCCCGCTCGGCGCAGCAGGCGTCGTGCCGGCCGTGGGTGCACACGCAGACCACCGGCCCGTCGGCGGGCGTCAGACCGGGTGACCGGCCGGCGCCCGAGGGCGTCGAGGTCGAGGTCGAGCAGCACCTGCTCGTCGGCGAGCGTGGCGGTCTCCAGCCAGGGCGCGACCGGGTCGGCGTACGCCGCGAACACCCGGATCCCGGGACCGGTCGCGGGCCCGCGGTGGCGGCGCACCAGCAGCACCCGCACGCCCGCTCGAGCCGCGGCGTCGCGAAGCCCCTCCTTGACGTGCTCGGGCAGCCGGGCGTCGTGCAGCGCGTCGGTGCCCCACGGGCCGGCGTTCTCGACGAGCAGGAAGGCACGGACCGTGGAGGCGCTGCCGAGCAGGTCCTCCTCGCGGTCGAGGCTGGCGGTCGCGCAGCGGAACGGCATCAGCCGACGACCCGGAGCAGCCCCTCGCGCACCAACCGGCGGCACAGCACCAGCCGGCTCTGCTCGTCGAGGTGCTCGGCGAGGTCCGCGGGACGCACGTCGTCGAGGCGGCGCAGCACCTCCAGGGCGGGCGTGACGTGCACCGGCATGGTCAGCTCGCGGTCGCCGAGCAGCACCCGGACCCGCTCGCCGGCGGGCACCAGCACGCACGGGTGGCCCGGGCGGCGCCGCAGCACGGTGTCGTCGGCGAGGTCGCGCACCGCGATCCGGTCGGTGAGCCCGCCGCGCTGCCACAGCGTCCGGCCGGACAGGAACCGCTGCACCTCGGCCGCGGCGAGCTCGCCGGCGTCCAGGTCGCGCAGCGAGGCGGCGAGCCCCTCCAGCCGGCCGGCCAGCCCCTCGGCCAGCAGCGCCGGGTCGTCGAGGTAGCCCGCGGGCAGGTGGTCGGCGCCGGTGCCGGCGAGCGCGGTCTCGACCGCCCGCCCGAGCACCCGGTCCCAGGTGACCTGGTTGATGCCGACCGTGACGTGCAGCGAGGCGGTCTCCTCGGCGCGGGCGGCGTGCGGCGTGCCGGTCGGGAGGTACATCGAGACGCCGGGCTCGAGCACGACGGTCTGCGCCTCGGCCCCCTCGTGGACCTCCCACACCTTGCGGCCGTGGGTCTGGAAGACGAAGACGTCGTGGGCGTCCTCGTGCACCGCGAAGCCCTGCGAGCCCGGCGGCGTGAGGTAGGCGTTGGCCTGGCAGGGGTGGCCGAGCGCGAGCTCCAGCTCGGCGACCAGGTCCCCGAGCGGGGGCCAGTAGCGGTGCAGTCCCTGCAGCACGACGGTCGCGCCGTCGTCGAACAGCGCGAACAGCTTTCCGGGGTCCACCAGCCCGGTCATCGGCTGGCCGGCCAGCGTCGCCGGGCGGGTGAACGCGGAGGAGGCCAGCACGGTGCCGTCCTGAGCGACGCGGACGGCCGGGGTGCGGATCGCGGTGCCGGTCAGCAGCCGGTCGACGTCGTCGAAGGACAGCCGGCCGGCCAGCGCGTCGGGGTCGCCGTGATGGACGTGGACGCGTGACGCCCAGATCTTCGCGAGGAAGGTCTGGGCGTCACCGCTGAGCAGGTCGAGGACCGACACGCTCAGCCGTCGGTCCCGTCGGAGTCCTGCGCCGGGCCGTCGGTGCCGTCGGCGTCCGCCGCCGTCGGTGCCGTCGGCGTCCCCGCCGTCCGTGCCGTCAGTGCCGTCGGCGTCCGTGCCGTCGGCGCCGTCGGCGTCCGTGGCGTCCTTCGGGCCATGGGTCGACGCGCCGGTGGACTCGATGTCCTCGTCCTTCAGCGGTTCCTGCGGGCTGGTGCTCATGGCCGTCTCCTTCGTCGTCGGGGTCGGCGGCGGTCCCGCCGTACGTCCGGGCACGTACCCAGGCGGTGCGGCGCCTAACGCGTCAGGCGCCGAGCAGCCGTCGTACGGGCTCGATGAAGAAGTACACCAGGAACAGCGCCGAGACCACCCACATCAGCGGGTGGACCGCCCGGGCCCGGCCCCGCACGATCTTGATCAGCGCGTAGGCGAGGAAGCCTGCGCCGATGCCGACCGAGATCGAGTAGGTGAACGGCATCAGCACGATGGTCAGGAACGCCGGCAGCGCGATGTCGACGTCGTCCCACGAGATGTTCTTGACCTGCTGCATCATCAGGAAGCCGACCAGCACCAGCGCGGGCACCGCGGCCTCGTTGGGGATGATCGCGACCAGCGGCGCGAACACCGTGGACAGCAGGAACAGCAGCCCGGTCACGACGCTGGCCAGGCCGGTGCGGGCGCCCTCGCCGACACCCGAGGCGGACTCGATGTACGACGTGTTGCTCGAGACGCCGGCGGCACCACCCGCGGCCGCGGCGAGCGAGTCCACGACGAGGATCCGCTGGCTGTTCGGCGGCACGCCGTCGGCGTCGTTCAGCTCGGCCTCGGCGCCGATGGCGGTCATCGTGCCCATGGTGTCGAAGAAGTCGGCGAGCATCAGCGTGAAGACGAACAGCAGCGCGGCGACGACGCCGACCCGCTCGAAGGCGCCGAACAGCGAGACCTGGCCCAGCAGCGAGAAGTCGGGCACCCCGACGATCTTGTCGGGCATCGACGGGACGTTGAGGTTCCAGCCGGTGGGGTTGACCTTGTCGCCCGAGACCGACGGGCCGATGTGCGCGATCGCCTCGATGACGACGGCCAGCACCGTGGTGGCGAGGATCGAGATCAAGATGGCGCCGCGGACCTTGCGGACGTAGAGCGTGATCATCAGCGTCAGGCCGACCGCGAAGACCAGCACCGGCCAGCCGTCGAGGGAGCCGGTGGCGCCGAGCTGCACCGGGACGGTGGTGTGCGAGGCGTCCGGGATGCGGCGCACGAAGCCGGCGTCGACGAGGCCGATCAGCGCGATGAACAGGCCGATGCCGACGCTGATCGCGGTCTTCAGCTGGGTCGGCACGGCGAGGAACACCGCGCTGCGGAAGCCGGTCAGCACCAGCACCAGGATCAGCAGGCCCTCCAGCACGACCAGCCCCATGGCGTCCTGCCACGACATCCCCGACGCGATCGAGAAGGCGACGAACGCGTTGAGCCCGAGGCCGGTGGCGAGCGCCAGCGGGAAGTTCGCGACCACGCCCATCAGGATCGTCATCACGCCGGCGACCAGCGCCGTGGCGGCCGCGATCAGCGGCAGGTCGGGGGCGCTGCCGCCGCCGAGGAACTTCCCGTCGGCGTCCTTGACGAAGCCGAGGATGAGCGGGTTGAGCACGATGATGTAGGCCATCGTGAAGAAGGTGACGACGCCACCGCGGACCTCGCGGCCGATCGTCGAGCCTCGTTCGGTGATCTTGAAGTACTTGTCCACGCGCGGATCATGCCAGGGCCGTGTGACGCCGCTGTTGCCGCCATCCGTACGTCGGACCGGGTGCCGTATCTTCGAGGCGTGCCCGAGCCCGACGCGCCGTACCCGGAGCAGCCCACCGACGAGGTGAGGACGCACGAGATCGGCAACCGCACCTACGTCGTGGCCAACGTCGACCCGCTCGACGTCGACGGCACCCGCACGGTCGCGGTCGGCTCGCTGCTGTTCCTGGCGGCGTTCCTGCTGCTGCTGCCGTTCTACGGCCGGCTCGAGGACGCCGGCCGCACCTGGTGGCTGTGGACCTGCCTGGCCGGCTTCGGGCTCGGCGTCATCGGCTGGGACTACTGCCGGCGGCGGCGCAACCGGCGACAGGCCCGCGAGGCGCGGCTGAGCCCCGACGAAGGGCTCAGAACTGGTCGAGCTCGTCCCACGACAGCGTGTCCAGCACCGGCTCGGGCAGCGGCTGCGGCTGGCTCTTCTTGGTCAGCTGCGCCTCCGAGTGGGCGCCGCAGCCGTGGTCCCACGAGACCACGCGGCCGTCGTCGTTGGCGTGCGCGTTGGCGCACACCCCGAACGCCTGGGAGAGCGGGCCGGCCAGCCGGAGCAGGAACCCGCACGTCTCGCACGGGGCGGGTGCCGACTGCGCCAGCGGCGCGTCCGGGCCGTGGCTGCCGTCGTACCACCGCTCGGCGGCCAGGTCGCGGCCCTCGAGGGAGAGCACCCGGGCCCGGCCGAGGTGGAGCTCGTCGACCACGTCGAGCAGCTCGTCCTGGTCGACGAGGTCGTCGGCCGGGTCGCCGCTGAGGTAGCCGGGCACCAGCCGCGGGTCGTCCTCCTCGGTGGGGAGCAGGTCGCCGGGGCTCAGGTCGCCGGGCTGGATGCGGTCGCGGTAGGGCACCCACTCCGGGGCGGTGATCGAGTCGTCGCCGGGGATCAGCACGACCTCGTCGACGGTGACGGACTTCAGCCGCGGGGCGCGGGCCACGGTGACCGCCCAGCGCCAGCCGCGGTACCCCTTGCGGTGGCACGCGAAGTAGTGCGTGACGACCCGCTCCTCCTCGGCGTCGAGGCCGAGGTGCTCGCCGACGTCCGCCGGCGCTCGACCAGCGCCAGCAGCGCCTCACGGGCGGCGTCCTCGGCGCGCGCGCCGACCGCGTCGGGCTTCACGTTCCTGGTGGCGGCCATCACGTCGCACGATTGTTCCCTACCTGCGGGGGTGTTGTCGCGCCGGGGCGCGTCGGCGGGAGCGGCAGTCGTTCCGGGCGGGCAAGATGGGCACATGCGGCAGGACGAGGACGCCCCGGCGAGCGGTGCCGAGACCGGCGCCCAGGCCGACGAGTCCCGCCGCAGTGCCCCGCGGATGACCCGGGGCAGCGGCTTCACCCAGGGCGCGAAGCGGGCCGCCGGCGCCACCGCGCGGGGCGCCCGCCGCACCGGTGCCGCGACCGGCCGCGCTGCCGGCTACACGATCCGCCAGGCCCGCCGCGCCACCCACGCCGAGGGCGCCGGCGACAGCGGCCTGTCCCGGCTCATCGAGCTGCACGCGTTCAACGGCGCCGGCGACGCGGCGGTCGCGATCTCGCTGGCCGGCACGCTGTTCTTCCAGGTCCCCACCGACCAGGCCCGCGGCCAGGTCGCGCTGTTCCTGGGCCTGACGATGCTGCCGTTCGCGGTCGTCGCGCCGCTGATCGGGCCGTTCCTCGACCGGTTCGGCCACGGCCGGCGCTGGGCGATCGGCGCGACGATGGCGCTGCGGGCGTTCCTGTGCTGGGTGCTCGCCGACGCCGTGCACCGTGGCGACAGCGTCGCGCTGTTCCCGGCGGCCCTCGGCTGCCTGGTGGCGTCGAAGGCGTACGGCGTCACCCGCGCGGCCGCCGTGCCCCGGGTGCTGCCGGCCCGGCTCAGCCTGGTGAAGGCGAACTCCCGCATCTCGCTCGCCGCCGTCGCGGGCGCCGCGGTGTCCGCGCCGCTGGCCGTCGGGGCGTCGACGTTCGGGGCGCAGTGGTCGCTGCGCTACGCGTTCCTGCTGTTCGTCGGCGGCACCATCCTCGCGATCCTGCTGCCCGCCCGCGTCGACAGCTCGGCCGGCGAGGACAAGCCGTCGATCTCGGCGCTGGGCCGGCAGCGGCGCCGCCGCCCGCCGCTCCCCCGGCCGGTGGCGCTCGCGCTGCGCTGCAACACCGGGATGCGGCTGCTCAGCGGGTTCCTGACCATGTTCATGGCGTTCCTGCTGCGCGACGAGCCGTTCCCGGGCTGGGAGGACAAGCCGGCGCTGCTGCTCGGCCTGGTGATCGGCTCGGCCGGCCTGGGCAGCACCATCGGCATCGCGCTCGGGTCGGTGCTGCGGCGCATCAAGCCGGAGGTCACGGTGGTGCTGATGCTGCTGGCCGACGCCGCGGTGGCGGTCCTGGTCGACGCTGATCTACACGCTGCCGACCGCGGTGCTCCTCGGGCTCACGGCCGGGCTGGCGCAGTCGCTCGGCAAGCTCTCGCTCGACGCCCTGATCCAGCGCGACGTCCCCGAGCGCACCCGCGCCGGCACGTTCGCGCGCTCGGAGACGCTGCTCCAGATGTCGTGGGTGGTCGGCGGGTTCATCGGCATCGCGCTGCCGCTGGTCCCGCAGGTCGGCCTCGGCGTCGCGGCGGCGATCCTGGTCGGCTGGACGCTGTGGGTGGTCAGCAGCGTCCGGCGCAGCCCCGTCGCCGGCTGAGCGGCCGGGTCAGAGCTCCAGCTCGTCGGCCAGCGCGCGGAGCACCTTGGCGGTCGGCTTCGCGATCTTGGCGTCGGGGTGCCGCCCGGCGCGGTAGGAGCCCTCGACGCCCTCGAGCAGGCCGTAGAGGTCCTCGATGATCGTGACCATGTCGGCCGGCTTCTTGCGGTGGGACCGCGACACCGACTTCGCCACCGAGCGGACCGGGCTCGAGCAGCCGCACCTGCAGCGCCTGGTCACCCTTGCGGCCCTGGACCAGGCCGAACTCGACACGGGTGCCGGGCTTGAGGGTCGCCGTCCCCGAGGGCAGCGCGTCGGAGCGCACGTAGACGTCCCCGCCCTCGTCCTTCGCGAGGAAGCCGAAGCCCTTCTCGGAGTCGTACCACTTCACCTTGCCAGTCGGCACGGTCGGCCCCTTTCTGCTCGCGTCTGCCGGGGTCGGTCGGCAACGAACCAGCCTACGGGGAAGCCTTACCCCGATTCCACGCAGATATCAGCGGTACCGCTCCGGCTCCGGCAGCCGCTCGTTCATCGCGCCCGAGCGGAACCCCCGCGGGTCCACGTCGCCCTGGTCGAAGCCGGCCTCGCGCAGCGCCGCGAGCACCGCCGGGACCGCCGCGCACCGCGTCGACCCGGTGGGCGTCGACCTCGAGCGAGGCCCGGTCCCCCAGGTCGCGCACCCGCAGGTCGCGCACCTCGACGCCGGCCGCGTCGAGCGCCGCGCGCACGCCCGCCTCGGCCCGCTCCACCCGGCCCAGCCGGAACGGCGTGACCTCGATGCCGTAGGCGACCCGGCTCGACAGGCACGCCGCTGCCGGCTTGTCCCAGGTGGGCAGCTCCCAGCGCCGGGAGGCGGCGCGCACCTGCTCCTTGGTGAAGCCGGCGTCGCGCAGCGGTGTCAGCGCGCCGCGCTCGGAGGCCGCCCGGATGCCGGGCCGGAAGCCGGCGACGGCGTCGTCGGCGTTGGTGCCGGTGGCGACGTGCGCGAACCCCTCCGCCTCCGCCAGCGGCGACAGCACGTCGAGCAGCTCGGCCTTGCAGAAGTAGCAGCGGTCGCCGGCGTTCGCGCGGTAGCCCTCGCGGTCCATCTCGTGCGTGCGCGGCGTCAGCACCCGCACCCCGAGGTCCTCGGCGAACGCCCGGGCCGGCGACCGCTCGCTCTGCGGGAGCGAGTCGGAGTACGCCGTGGCCGCGCCGACGTGCTCCGCGCCGAGCGCGCGCACCGCGGCCGCCAGCAGGAACGCGCTGTCCGCGCCGCCGCTGAAGGCCACCAGCACGGACCCCAGCGAGCGCAGCCGGCGCTCGAGGTCGGCCAGCCGCACGTCGAGCACGTGGGCGTCGAGCCAGCCGGGGAACTCCGAGAGGTCGTGCAGCACCACGTCGGTCCCGGCGGCGCGCAGCTCCTCCTCGGTGCAGCTCCCGGTCAGCACCGAGACGCTCAGTGCGCCCGCGGCACGGGCGCCCTCGACGTCGTGCACGTGGTCGCCGACGTACACCGACGCGCCGTGCTCGGTGAGCACCGCCGCCTTGCCGACGCCCCAGACCTCGCCGACGAGGTGGTCGACGCCCAGCTCCAGCGCCTCGACGTGCAGCGCCGCGTTGGGGGTGTACTTCCCGGTCACCACGACGCTGCTCCCGCCGTGGCGCCGGACCGCGGCCAGCGCCTCGTGGGCACCGGCGAACGCCGGCGTCGGCGCGATCGCGTGGTCGGGGTAGCGGGCCCGGAAGTCGTCGACGAGGTCGTCGATGCGCTCCGCCGGGACGTACGGCGCCAGCAGCAGGCTCAGCGGCGGCCCGAGCCGGCCGCTCATCTCCTCGACGTCGAGCTCGAGCCCGTTGCCCTCGGCCAGCGCGACCAGCGTCGCGGAGAAGCCGGGCCGGGTGTCGATGAGCGTCATGTCGAGGTCGAAGCCCACCACCAGAGTCACCCGGCCAGCCTAGGCGAACCGGTTGAAGGCGCCCGGGCCCCCTGCGACGATGCGCACGTGACCCCCCGTCCCGTCCTGGCGTCGAGCGCTGCCGCGCTGCTCGCGGGGTCGGTGCTGCTCGGCGTCGTGCCGGCCTCGGCGGCACCGGCGGCACCGCCCGAGCCCGGCGTGTACGTCGTGACGCTGGCGGCCCCGCCCGCCGCGGTGTACGCCGGCGGCCGTCCCGGGCTGCGGGCGACCAGGCCGGCGCCCGGCACGAGGTTCGACCGCAGCCGGCCGGCCGTCGCGGCGTACGCCGCGTGGCTGCGCGACCGCCAGGACCGGGTGCTGCACCGGGTCGGCGACCCGGACGTGCTCTACCGCTACACCACCGCCCTGGACGGGTTCGCCGCCAGCCTGAGCAGCGAGCAGGTGCGCGGGCTCCGGTCGGCCGGCGACGTCGTCCGCGTCGAGCGCAGCACCAAGCAGCACGTCGACGGGGCCAGCCCCCGGCTCGGCCTGCAGGGCCCGCGCGGGGCCTGGGCGCAGCACGGCGGGCCGGCCCGCGCCGGACGGGGCGTCGTGGTCGGGGTCGTCGACACCGGCATCTGGCCCGGCAACCCGAGCTTCAACGGCCTCGCCGACGGCACCCCCGGCACCGCACCCGGCCTGCCCGGCTTCCACGGCGCCTGCGCCCCGGCCGAGGAGTGGTCCGCGGAGGACTGCTCGGACAAGGTCGTCTCCGCGCGCTGGTTCGTGAAGGGCTTCGGCGCGGAGAACACCGCCGGCGCGGAGTACCTCTCGCCGCGCGACGGCACCGGGCACGGCTCGCACGTCGCGTCGACCGCCGCCGGCGACCACGGCGTGCGCGTCCAGATCGACGGGCAGCGGTTCGGCACCACCTCCGGCATGGCCCCCGCCGCCCGGCTCGCGGTCTACAAGGCGTGCTGGTCGGCGCCGGACCCGTCGGACGACGGCTGCACGACCGCCGACACGGTCGCCGCCGTGGACGCGGCGGTCGCCGACGGCGTCGACGTCCTCAACTACTCGGTCTCCGGCAGCACGGTCCGCGACGACTCGGTGGAGCGGGCCTTCCTCGGTGCCGCCTCGGCCGGGGTCTTCGTCGCGGCCTCCGCCGGCAACGGCGGCCCGCGGCCCGGCAGCGTCCGGCACGTCGCTCCCTGGGTGACGACCGTCGCGGCCGGCACGCACCACGTGTTCCAGGGCGCGGTCCGGCTGGGCGACGGCCGCTCGTACGTCGGCGCGATGGTCTCCGACGCCGCGGTCCGCACCACGCGCCTGGTGCTCGGCGCCGACGCCGCCGCCCCCGGCGCGAGCCGCGACGCCGCCCGGCACTGCGCGTCCGGCGCGCTCGACGCGTCGGCGGTGCAGGGCGCGATCGTGGTGTGCGAGCGCGGCGACGGCGCCCGGGTCGACAAGTCCGCGTCGGTGGCCGACTCCGGCGGTGCCGGCATGGTGCTGGCGAACCGCCGGCGGGCGAGCACCGACGCCGACGTGCACGCCGTCCCCACCGTCCACCTGGACGCGCGGGAGGCCGCCGCGGTCACCGCCTACGCCCGCCGGCCCGGCGCCCGGGCGTCGCTCGTGCCGTCGGCGCACGGCCCGCAGCGGGTGCCGGCGGTCGCCGGGTTCTCGGGCCGCGGCCCGGTGGCCGGTGACGTCCTCAAGCCCGACCTGACCGCCCCCGGCGTCAGCGTCCTGGGCGCGGTCGCACCGCCCTCCGACGCGGGCCGGTCGTGGGACCTGGCGTCGGGCACGTCCGCCAGCGCCCCGCACGTGGCCGGCCTCGCCGCGTTCGTGCTCGGGGTGCACCCCGGCTGGTCCCCGTCCCGGGTGAAGTCCGCGATGATGACCACCGCCCACGACGTCCAGGGGGTCCACGGCCCGCTCGCGGAGGGCGCCGGACACGTCGCGCCGGCCCGGTTCCTGGACCCCGGCCTGGTGCTCGACACCCCGGCCGCCGCCTGGCGCGACCTGCTGGCCCACCGGGTGAGCGCCCGCGACGTGAACAGCCCGTCGGTCGCCGTCGGTGACCTGGTGGGTCCCACCACCGTGACCCGGCGGCTGACCAACGTCGCCCGGCAGCCGGAGTCCTACGCCGCCCGGGTCACCGGCCTGCGCGGCGTCGACGTGCAGGCGTTCCCCGCCACGGTGCGGCTGGCTCCCGGGCAGAGCCGGACCGTGCGGCTGCGGATCACCGCGCGTCCCACCGCGACCGTCGACCGCGAGGTCACCGGCTGGCTGGTGTGGCGCGGCGACCGGCACCGGGTGCGGGTGCCGGTCTCGGTGCGCCCGACGGTGGTCGCCGCCCCCGCGCACGTCGACGGCGCCGGCGACGCGGGCCGGGTCGTGGTCCGCGGCCGCTCCGGCAACGGCCGCACCGTGAAGCTGCACAGCACCGGCCTGGTCGCCGCCCGGTCGACGCCGGTGACGGGCCGCACCGCCCGGACGGTGCGGGTGCCGGCGGGCACCGACCTGGCCCGGTTCGCCACCTCGGGCCACGCCGACCTGTCGGTCTTCCGCGGCGCTGCGCTCGTCGGCCGGTCGACCGACGGCGCGTCCGGGGTCACCCTCGACGACCCGCGTCCCGGCGCGTACCGCGTGCTCGCGTCCACCGACCCGGACACCGAGGCGCGGCTGGACACCTGGGTGGTCCCGCGCACCGGTGGCAGCGCGGTCGAGCTGAGCACCGACGCCGTCGGCTTCTCTCCCGGCAAGCGGTTCCGCTACTCGGCGTCGTGGGACGACCTCGACCCGTCGAAGCGGTACCTCGGCGTCGTCGGGTACGGCGACTCGGACCGCCGTACCCTCCTCGAGGTCGACCCCTAGGCGGTCAGCCGCCGGTCGACGACCTCGCCGAGCAGGCCGAGCGGCATCGGGCCGGAGTCGAGCACCGCGTCGTGGAACGCCTTGATGTCGAAGGCGTCGCCCTGCCGCTCCTCGACCGACCGGCGGATCCGCTGGATCTCGAGCCGGCCGATCATGTACGACAGCGCCTGCCCCGGCGTCACGGCGTAGCGGTCGATCTCCGCGGTCACGTGGCGCAGGTCCATCGGCGAGTTGGCGACCATGTAGTCGATGGCCTGCTGCCGGCTCCAGCCGAGCGCGTGCATCCCGGTGTCCACGACCAGCCGGCACGAGCGCATCGAGTCGGCGGCCAGCATGCCCATCCGGTCGAGCGGCGAGGAGTACAGCCCCATCTCGTCGGCCAGCCGCTCGGAGTAGAGCCCCCAGCCCTCGCCGTACGCCGCGATGAACAGCCGCTTGCGGAGCTCGGGGATGTTCTCGAGCTCGCCGGCGATGCCGAGCTGCAGGTGGTGGCCCGGGATGCCCTCGTGGTAGCTGGTGTTCTCGATCTCGAAGCGGCCCCAGCCCTCGGGGTCGGAGACGTTCATGAAGAAGATGCCGCCGCGGGAGCCGTCCTTGGGCGGCGCGAAGTAGTAGGCGATCGCGCCGCTGGTGGTCCCCTCGACGTCGCAGTCGGACTGTGGGCAGCCGGCCGAACCAGTCGCCCATCGCGGCCCGGGCCTTGGCCATCGCGGTCTTGGAGTCGGCGACGATCGTGGCGCCGTCCTGGTGGTGCAGCGCCGGGTCCTCGCGCAGCGCCCGGTAGACCGCGGGCACGTCGGAGGTGCCGACCACCTCCGGGCCGAGGGCGGCGTACTCCTCCTCCAGGCGGGCCACCTGCTGCAGGCCGATCTGGTGGATCTCCTCGGGGCTGGTGTCGACGGTCGTGTAGAACCGCGCCAGCCTCGCGTAGACGTCGTCGCCGTCGGGCAGGTGCGTCAGGCCGCACCGCTCGTCGGGGCGGGCGTGCGGGGCGACCTCGTCGCGGAGCACGTCGCGGTACTGCTCCACCGCGGGCCGGACCTGCTGCTCCACCACCGCGCGCAGCCGGTCGCGCCAGGCGTCCGCGTCGACGCCGGCGGGCGGGTCCTGCACGGTCAGCATCGGGTCGTCGCCGATCGGCGTGGCCAGCCACGCGTCGAGCTGCGCGACGGTCTGGGTGACCGCGAACGTGGCGGGCGTCCGCCCGGACGCGACGCCCTCGCGGTGCCGCTCCGCCACGCCCCGGAAGTAGCCCGCGACGCCCTCGAACTTGCCGACCATCGCCTCGGCGACCTCGACGGTCGGCAGCGCCAGCTTGGGGATGTAGACGTTGAGCGCGGACTGCACCCCGAAGATCGGGTCCGCGCCGAACTCCTCGGTGCGGCCGTCGAGCAGCTCGGCGCGCGAGGTCGCGTCCCACGTCACGACGGCCCGGGTGATGCGCCGCTGGTCGTCGAGCGCCTCCGCGTCGATCGCCTCGGCGCGCGCCGCGAGCGCCCGGGCCTCCGCGGCCTGGCTCTCCTCCGCGGCCCGGCTGACGTCGTCGAACCGGTCGGCGTAGCGGTACTCGCCGATCATGTGCGCCCAGGTCGGCGACGTGCGGAGCTTGAAGTCCTGGTGGTCCTCGGCGAGCCGGTCGAGCTCGGCGGACGGGTCTGGCGTCTGGTCTGCTGTCGGGTTCGGCACGAGGGTCACCCTAGGACAGCCGCTCGAGGCCCGGGCAGGAGCAGAATCGTCCGCATGAGCGACGACGCAGCGAAGCGGCGGGCCGAGCGGGCCGCGAACGCGACGTACCACGCCGACGCGGAGCGACGCCGCAGCGAGCAGGAGTCGGCGCAGGCCCAGCTGCTGGTCGACGAGTTCGTCGCCGCGGCGACGCGGGCCGGTCTGGCCACCGAGGAGCTGACGGCGCGGCCCTGGTCCGGGGTCCGGCCGCTACCGGACGGGCGTCCGCGGGTGGTACCTGCGCAAGGACCGCAGCGTCGGCGTGGGCGAGGACGGCGGCTACTACCTGCTGGTCGTGCCGCCGGTGCGGTTCGGCCGGTGGCGCACCGTGCCGCTCGAGCGCACCCCTCCGCCGCTCCAGGTGGGCAGGGGCGCCCGGGACGGCGAGTCCGTCGCCCTGGACGTCCTGCTGGAGATGCGGCTGGCCTGGGAGGACGGGTCCACCGCACCCGGCTGAGGGACGTCGTCGCCGGGCCCTGGTCAGCGCTGCCGGGTCGGTGTTGAGTGAGGGCATGTGCAGATGGATGGCCTACTCCGGCGACCCGCTGCTGGCCGAGGACCTGCTGTTCCGCCCGGTGCACTCGCTGATCGACCAGAGCCTCCACTCCCGGATGGGGGCGACGACGACGAACGGCGACGGCTTCGGGATCGGGTGGTACGGCGAGGGGGCCGAGCCCGCGGTGTTCAAGAGCATCGACCCGGCGTGGAACGACCGGAACCTGCGCGAGGTCGCGGGACAGATCCGGACGCCGCTGCTGTTCGCCCACGTCCGGGCGTCCACCGGGACGCCGGTGCAGCGCAGCAACTGCCACCCGTTCCGGCACGGACGGTGGCTGTGGATGCACAACGGCGCGCTCCGCGGCTTCCACGAGACCAAGCGCGACCTGCTGATGGCCGTCGACCCGGCGCTCTACGCGGACATCGAGGGCTCCACCGACTCCGAGGCGCTGTTCTACCTCGCGCTCACGTTCGGGCTGACCGACGACCCCGTGGGGGCCGTCGAGCGGGCGGTCGGGCTCGTGGAGCAGGTCGGCCGCGAGCACGGCGTCGAGCACCCGGTCCAGATGACCCTCGCGACCACCGACGGCGAGTCGGTGTGGGTGTTCCGCTACTCCAGCGAGCACGAGAGCAGGTCGCTGTTCTTCTCCACGGACGTCTCGTCGCTGCGCCGGCTGCATCCCGAGCTGGAGATCCTGCAGCGGGTCGGCGACGAGACCCGGATCATCGTCTCCGAGCCGCTGCGCGACCTCGAGGGGGCCTGGCACGAGGTGTCCGAGTCCTCGGTGGGCGTGATCCAGCCGGGGCAGGACGAGGTCCGCCCGTTCCGGCCGGTCGTCCCGGCCTAGCGGTCGGCCCCGAGCTGGTCGCGGCGGCGGGTCAGGTAGGCGGTCTCGGCGGTGTTGCCCGCCAGCGCGATGGCCTCGTCGTACGCCGCGCGCGACGTCGTCGCTGCGACCCAGCCGGCGCAGCAGGTCGGCCCGGGTCGCGTGGAAGGCGTGGTAGCCGGCCAACGTGCCCTCGAGCCGGTCGACCGCCGCCAGCGCGACGTCGGGGCCGTCGAGCTCGGCGACCGCGACGGCCCGGTTGAGGGCGACGACCGGCGAGGGGTCGAGGCGGACCAGCTGGTCGTAGAGGGCGACGACCTGCGACCAGTCGGTCTCGCGCGGCCGTCGCGGGCCGAGGTGTGCACGGCGTTGATCGCGGCGAGGACCTGGTAGCGACCCGGTGCCACCCCGGACGCCAGCCGCTCGCGCACCAGCCGGTGCCCCTCGGCGACCAGGGCCGCGTCCCAGGCCCCGCGGTCCTGCTCGTCGAGGGTGACCAGCTCGCCGCTCGGCGAGACCCGGGCGGTGCGGCGGGCCTCGGTGAGGAGCATCAGCGCCAGCAGCCCGGCCACCTCGCCGTCGTCGGGCAGCAGCGCCCGCAGCATGCGGGCGAGCCGGATCGCCTCGGCGGTCAGGTCGGCGCGCACGGGGTCGACGTCGGGACCGGTCGCGAGGTAGCCCTCGTTGAACACCAGGAAGAGGACCGCGAGCACGCCGGCGACCCGCGCCGGGAGGTCCTCCGCGGACGGCACGCGGAAGGGGATGCGGGCCGCCTTGATCTTGGCCTTCGCGCGGGTGATCCGCTGGCCCATGGCGGTCTCCTGCACCAGGAAGGCGCGGGCGATCTCGGGCACCGTCAGACCGCCGACCATGCGCAGCGTCAGCGCCACGCGCGCCTCCATCGCGAGCGCCGGGTGGCAGCAGGTGAAGAGCAGCCGGAGCCGCTCGTCGTCGATGGCGCCGACGGGCTCGGGCGGGGCGTCGTCGTGCAGCATCCGGGCCTCCCGCTGCTTGTCGTCGCGCTTGCTCTCGCGCCGGATCCGGTCGATCGCCTTGCGGGTGGCGGTGGTGGTCAGCCAGCGCGCCGGGGTTGGGCGGTACGCCGTCGGCCGGCCACCGCTCGACGGCGGTGGCGAACGCCTCGGCCGCCGCCTCCTCGGCGACGTCGAGGTCGCCGAAGCGCCTGGTCAGGGTCGCGACCACCCGCGCCCACTCCTCGCGGTGGACGCGGGTGACCGCCTGCGCCGGCGTCGACCCACGCTCACAGGAACGGCCGCACCTCGACCCTCCGGTGGCAGGCCTTCGAGCCGTCGGTGGCGAGCCTGAGCGCCACGTCGAGGTCGGGGGCCTCGATGATCCAGAAGCCGGCGACGTACTCCTTCGACTCCACGAAGGGGCCGTCGGTGACCATCGCCTCGCCACCGTCCCGGTTGTCGACGACGGTGGCCGGTGTCGGGCGACCCGAGGCCGCCGGCGAAGACCCAGTAGCCGTCCGCCTGGAGCCGCTCGTTGAAGACGTCGATGGCGGCCTGCTCCTCGTCGGTGGCCGGAGCCGGTGCTGTCGTCGATCACGGACATCAGGTACTGCATCGCGGATCATCTCCTGTGCGTGGGCGCCCCTCGTGGGCGGCCGCTCACCCCTGCTACGAACACCGCGGCCTCCGACTCCGACCCAGGATCCTCACGCGAGGCCGAGCTGCGCCGCGGACTCCTCGCGCATCTGGACCTTGCGGATCTTGCCGGTCACGGTCATCGGGAACTCGTCGACCACCATGACGTAGCGCGGGATCTTGTAGTGCGACAGCTTGCCGGTCGCGAACTCGCGCACCGCCGCGGCGTCCAGCGGCTCGGCGCCGGCCTTCAGCTTCACCCAGGCGCACAGCTCCTCGCCGTACTTCTCGTCGGGGACGCCGACCACCTGGACGTCCTCGATGTCGGGGTGGGTGTAGAGGAACTCCTCGATCTCGCGCGGGTAGATGTTCTCGCCGCCGCGGATCACCATGTCCTTGATCCGGCCGACGATGTTGGCGTAGCCGTCCTCGCGCATCACCGCGAGGTCGCCGGTGTGCATCCAGCCGTCCTCGTCGATGGCCTCGGCGGTCTTCTCCGCGTCGTCCCAGTAGCCGACCATCACGCTGTAGCCGCGGGTGCACAGCTCGCCGGTCTCGCCGCGCTCGACGGTCTCGCCGGTGGCCGGGTCGACCACCTTGATCTCGACGTGCGGGTGCACCTTCCCGATCGTGGAGGTACGGCGCTCCAGGTCGTCGTCGGACAGCGTCTGCGTCGACACCGGCGACGTCTCGGTCATGCCGTAGGCGATCGACGCCTCGGCCATGTGCATGTCGTTGACGCACCGCTTCATGACCTCGACCGGGCAGATCGAGCCGGCCATGATCCCGGTGCGCAGCGACGACAGGTCGTAGTCGGCGAAGTCGGGGGCGTTCTGCATCGCGATGAACATCGTCGGGACGCCGTACACGCCGGTGCAGCGCTCGTCCTGCACCGCCTTCAGCGTCAGCGACGGGTCGAAGCCCGGCGCCGGGATCACCATGGTGGCGCCGTGCGTGGTGCAGCCGAGGTTGCCCATCACCATCCCGAAGCAGTGGTAGAAGGGCACCGGGATCGCGAGCCGGTCCTCGTGGCGTGAAGTTGATCGTCTCGGTGACGAAGAAGCCGTTGTTGAGGATGTTGCGGTGGCTCAGCGTCGCGCCCTTCGGGTAGCCCGTCGTGCCCGAGGTGTACTGGATGTTGATCGGGTCGCTCGGCTCCAGCGTGCTCATCCGCTGCGCGACCGCGTCGGCGGGCAGGTCCTTGCCCTCGGCGACGATCCCGGTCCAGTCGTCGGTGCCGAGGTAGACGACCCGCTCGAGCGCGTGCGCGTCGACCCGCACCTGGTCGACCATCGCGCGGTAGTCGCTGGTCTTGAACGACTCGGCCGAGAACAGCAGCCGCAGGCCGGACTGGTTCAGCGCGTAGGAGAGCTCGTGCGTGCGGTAGGCCGGGTTGACGTTGACCAGGATCGCGCCGACCTTGGCGGTGGCGTACTGCACCAGCGTCCACTCGGCGCAGTTCGGCGCCCAGATGCCGACCCGGTCGCCCTTCGCGATCCCGGCCGCGATCAGCCCCCGGGCGAGCGCGTCGACGTCGGCGTCGAGCGACGACCAGGTCCAGCGGCGACCGGTGGCCACCTCGACCAGCGCCTCGCGGTCCCCGTGCGCCGCGACCGTGCGCTCGAAGTTGCCGCCGATCGTCTCCTCGAGCAGCGGCACGGCGTGGTCTCACCCTCGCGCGTAGGACTCCATGTCTCGCAGGGTAGTGAGCGCTCCGCCGCCGCGCCTACCCCTCGAACGGCGGGGATCAGCTGAGCGAGGGGACGATCGCCTCGAGGTACGCCTCGATGCGCTCGTCGTCCCAGCCGCGGGACTGCCGCAGCCCGTCGCGGACCGTCGACAGGTACGCCGCCGTGGGGCGGGTGTGCTCGACGTGGTCCAGGCCGTGCGGCGAGGTGAACGTGAGCAGCGGCAGGTCCTCGTGGCGGCCCACCTCGAGCAGCGTCTCGTAGCGGCCGGGTCCGACCTGGTGCCGGCCGCCGTCGAGCGGCGCGAGCACCAGCTCCGCGAGCGGGTCCCCGTCCTGCGGGGCGCGGTACATCTCCTGGGCGGCGATGTCGGCGAACTGCTCGGCGGTCACCAGGTAGCCGCGGGCGGCGGCCCAGCCGGGCGCCGCGTGGTCGTAGAACGCGACGCCGCCGCCCCACTGCGGCGACTCGCCGGCGAAGTACACCGTCCCGGGCAGGTCGACCGGGATGGTCCGCGCCGGCAGCCGCCGGTCGCGCGCACCCGGGTTCGCACGGCGTGCCGCCCGGCGGGACGCCGCCCTCGATGTAGCAGGCGAGACGGTCGGCGGACATGTTCGAGCCGTAGCTGACGTACCAGACGTGGGACATGACGGTGACCGAGTCTACCGACCGCACCCGGCCACCGTCGTGCGCTCAGACCTCCGCGGCCTGCGCGCCGCGCACCACGCGGTCGTGGCGCAGCGAGGTGTTGCGGGTCTCCTTGGCGAACAGCACCGCGATGACCGTGACGACCGCGGTGATGGTCACGTAGACCGCGACCGCGGTGGTGTTGCGGCCGTCGCCCGACGCGAGCAGCTTGACCGCCACGATCGGCGCGATGGCACCGGCGAAGATCGACGCGAGCTGGTAGCCCACCGACGCGCCGGTGTAGCGCACCGAGGTGCCGAACAGCTCGGTGAAGAACGCCGCCTGCGGGGCGTACATCAGCGCGTGCAGCATCAGGCCCACGACGATCGCGAGGATCGTCTTGCCCGGCGTACCGGCGTCGAGCAGGTCGAAGAACACGAACGACCAGATCGCCACCCCGACGGCACCGGCGAGGTACAGCGGACGGCGTCCGACCCGGTCGGACAGCGCGCCGACGATCGGGATCCAGCACGAAGTGCACGACGGAGCCGATCAGCAGCGCCTGGAGCACGGGGCCCTTGTCCTGCTTGGCGAACTCGACGATGTAGGTGAGCACGATGACGGTGAAGATGTAGTACGACGTGTTCTCGCACAGCCGCATGCCCATCGCGACGAGCACCTCGCGCGGGTAGCTCCGGATCACCTCGAGGATCGGGACGTGGTTGGCCTCGTCCTTCTTCTCGGCGATCTCGGCCTGCGCCTCCTTGAAGACCGGCGACTCCTCGATGGTGAGCCGGACCCACAGGCCGACGAAGACCAGCACGGCCGAGAGCAGGAACGGGATGCGCCAGCCCCAGGCGTTGAAGTCGGCGTCGCTCTGCACCGCGGACAGCACGAACAGCACACCGGTCGCGAGCAGGTTGCCGAGCGCGACACCGGCCTGCGGCCACGAGGACCAGAAGCCCCGCTGGTCGTCACGGCCGTGCTCGGCGGCCATCAGCACCGCACCGCCCCACTCGCCGCCGACCGCGAAGCCCTGCACCAGCCGGCAGACCAGCAGCAGGATCGGCGCGAGCACCCCGATGCTGGCGTACGTCGGCAGCAGGCCGATCGCGATGGTGGCGAGACCCATCATCAGCAGCGAGACGACGAGCATCTTCTTGCGGCCCACGCGGTCGCCGAAGTGGCCGAACACGACCCCGCCGAGCGGCCGGGCCGCGAAGCCCAGGGCGTAGGTGCCGAACGCGAGCAGCGTGCCGGTGACCGGGTCGGAGGAGGGGAAGAACAGCGCGCCGAACACCAGGGCGGCGGCGGAGCCGTAGAGGAAGAAGTCGTACCACTCGGTGGCGGTGCCGACGAGGCTCGCGAAGACGACCTTCACGATGCCGGTGCGCGGCGGCAGGCCGGTGGCACCGGTGGTGGGGGCAGGGGCGGTCATGACGACGGGTCCTTTCGGTGACAGGGCAGGGGGCGGGTCACGGGTGGAGCTCACTGAGCGGTCCAGCCGCCGTCCATCAGGAACGAGCTGCCGGTGACGGAGTCGGTGCCGGCGCCGCAGAGGAACGCGACCAGGTCGGCCACCTCCGCGGGCTCGACGAGCCGCTTCACCGGGGTGCGGGCCAGCAGCACGTCGTCGAGGACCTCGTCCTCGTCGACGCCGTGGCTGCGGGCCTGGTCGGCGATCTGCCCCTCGACCAGCGGGGTGCGGACGTAGCCGGGGCACACCGTGTTGCTGGTGACGCCGGTGCCCGCGGCCTCCAGGGCGATCACCTTGGAGAGTCCTTCGAGGCCGTGCTTGGCCGCCACGTAGGCCGCCTTGTACGGCGACGCCCGGTGGCCGTGCACGGAGGAGACGTGCACCAGCCGGCCCCAGCCGCGGTCGTACATGCCGGGCAGCAGGCCCCGGGCGAGCCGGAACGGCGCCTCGAGCATCAGCCGCTGGATGAACCCGAACCGCTCCGGGTCGAAGTCCGGCACCGGCGCGACGTGCTGCACGCCGGCGTTGTTGACCAGGATGTCGGCGTGCACGTCGCGGCCGAGGCCGAGCGCGTCGATCGACGCCCCGTCGGAGAGGTCGGCCGTGAGCGGCTCGCCGCCGATGTCGGCGGCCACCTCGGCGGCGCCGGCCTCGTCGAGGTCCAGCACCAGCACCCGGGCACCCTGGGCGGCCAGCCGCTGCGACACCGCGCGGCCGATGCCGCTGGCGCCGCCGGTGACCAAGGCGGTCCGCCCCGCGAGGGGCGAGGGCGTGACGACGATCTCAGACATGCCGACGACGCTAGGGGTGGGACGGGCTCGACCTGACATGTGTGAACCACACACAAAGTCCGATTTATGGTGTGGCCTTCCGCAGCCGGCACAGCCGCAGCGCCAGCTGCACGTCGAGCGCCCGCCCCGGGTCGCGCCAGTCCTCGCGCAGCAGCGTCCCGATCCGGTCGAGGCGCTGCGCGACGGTGTTCGGGTGGACGTGCAGCCGCTTCGCGGTCTCCGCCGGCCGCGACCCCGCCGCGAACCACGCCTCGAGGGTGGCCACCAGCTCGGTGCCGCGGCGCTCGTCGTAGGCCAGCACCGGCCCGACCGTGGTCTCGATGAACGCGTCGAGCTCGTCGGGGCCGTTCTGCCCCAGCAGCAGCCGCGCCAGCCCCAGCCCGGCCGGGTCGCTGACCTCCCCCGAGCGGCCCAGCGTGAGCAGCGCGTCCAGGCACCGCCGGGCCTCCGGGTAGGCGTCCGCCACCCCGAAGGGTCCGCCCGACCCGCGGGCGACCCCGACCGTGGAGCTGCCGCCGGCGGCGTCGACCCGGTCGTGCAGCTGCCGGGCCACCGCGAGCGGCTCCTCGGCCGGCGCGACCAGCACCACCCGGCCGTCGTGCTCGCCGGCGAGGCCGCGCAGCTCGCCCGCCAGCCGGGCCGCCACCTGCGCGGCCCGGTGCCGCTCGACGCCCTCGACCCGCGCGACCACCACCGCCGTGTCACCGGCCAGGTCGGCGCCCTGCCGCCGGGCCCGCTCGCGCAGCCGGCCCTCGTCGAGGTCGCGCCGCTCGAGCAGGTCGCTGAGCAGCTCGCCGCGGACCCGGTCCTCCGCCTCGGCGACGGAGCGCCCGAACAGCAGCACCAGCGCCGTGACCAGCGCCCCCCGCTCGAGGGTCCGGCGCGCCGCGGTGTCGAGCGCCGCGCGCACGTCGTGCAGCACGAGCGTGCCGAGCTGCTCGGTGCCGGCCAGCGCCACCGCGACGTACGACGAGCCGGCCACCGCCTCCACGCTGCGGCCCGAGGACCGGGCCTCCGCGACCGCGGCGTCGAGCCCGTCGAGCAGCGAGACGGGGCCGGTCCCGGCCAGCCGGTGCGCCCTCGGTGTCGAAGACGGTGACGGCGCCGTGCAGCACCGACCCGAGCACCTCGGCCACCTCGGCCACGCCGCCGCCGTGCAGCAGCACGTCGGTGAGCTGGTCGTGGGCGTCGGCCGCGACCGAGACCGCCTCCGCCTGCGCGCGCACCTGCCGGTTCGCCGCGTCGACCTTCTCGAACAGCCGGGCGTTCTCCAGGGCCACCGCGGCGTGCGCCGCGAACGACATCAGCAGCGACACCTCGCCCGGCGGGAACGGCCGCACGTTGCGGTGCACCGCGAGCAGCGCGCCGATCACCCGGCCCTCCACCGTCAGCGGCACCCCGAGGATCGCGCGGATCTCCTCGCCGTCGACCGCGGTGTCGATGAACTCCCGGTGCAGGAACCGCTCGTCGTCGCGGTAGTCCTCGGTGTAGTACGGCTGGCCGGTCTGCGCCACGAGGCCGAGCAGGCCGGTGCCCAGCGGCAGCCGCAGCCGCCGGAACTCCGGGGTCAGCGCGCCGTCGGTGACCTTCATGTACGACGCGCCCTCGGCCTCGTCGTTGAGCGACAGGTAGGTCATGTCCGCGTGCAGCAGCGACCGGGCCCGGCGCACGATCGCGGCGAGGATCGCGTCGACGTCGCGGATCGCGGTGAGGTCGTTCGCGGTCTCGTAGAGCGCCGACATCTCGGCCTCCCGCTGCCGCTGCCGGTCGTGCTGCTCGCGCAGCCGCAGCGCCACCGTGTGGTGCTGGCGGAGCAGGTCGAGCTCCTCGCCGTCGACCCCGGCCGCCGCCGCGTCGGCGACGACCGCGTCGAAGGCCTCACGCGGCGCCTCGGCGTACAGCAGCTCGAGGAACTCCTCGCGGCGGGCACCCATCCGCACATCCTGGCATCCGGACTCAGGCGTCCCGGGTTTACGCCGTGACCCGCGGGCAACTGCTTCGTTGCACCATCCAGGCACCACCCGTGTGCCCGGACCCCAGGGAGCCCCGACATGCCATCAGCACCCCGATGGATGAGCAGCAAGGCCGTTCGCTTCACCGCCGTCGTCGCCCTGCTCGCCGCCGGGCTGGGCTTCAGCACCGCCGACGCGTCGACCCCGACGAAGGGCACGCTGACCAGCACCGCCACGAAGGTGACCTGGTCCGGCGGTCCGTTCGCCGCCCCCAACGCCACCGGCGGCGCCCTCGACCAGCCCGACTGCACGGTTCCCCAGTCGTGCGACGACTTCAAGCTCCACGTGAGCACCCCCGCGGGCTACGGCAGCACGCACACCCTGAACATCAAGGTGGCGTGGGCCCAGTCGGCCGCCGACTTCGACGTCTACGTCCTCGACTCCTCGGGTGCGGTCGTCGGCAGCGCGGCCTCGTCCGCCGACCCGGAGCAGGTCGTCCTGCCGCCGAACTCCGGTGACTACACCGTGCGCGTGGTGCCCTACGCCCCGCTGGGCCAGACGTACGACGCGACCGCGACCCTGGCGACGATCCCCGCGAACCCCGCTCCCGGCACCGCCACCCCGCCGCAGTTCGCCGACTACGCCGCGCCGAGCACGCTGCCCGACGCGAACGACGCCGGCGAGCCGTCGATCGGCGCCAGCTACAAGACCCACTCGACGCTCTTCCAGTCCTACCTGTCGACCTACAAGGTGAAGTTCGACGACTCCGTGTCGCCGGCCAAGGCGACGTGGAGCAACGCGTCCGCGAGCGCGGCCAACGGCTGCCCGCAGGGCAGCACGGTCAGCCTCGACCCGATCCTGTTCACCGACCACAAGACCGGCCGCACCTTCGAGTCGCAGCTGTCCGGCGCGAACTCGCTGACCTGCTACACCGACGACGACGGCGCGACGTGGAACCCCAGCACCGGCGGCGGCATCCCGTCCGGCGTCGACCACCAGACCATCGGCGGCGGTGCGTTCTCCGCCAGTGGCATCGGCGCGCTGCCCACCTCGACGTACAAGGACGCCGTCTACTACTGCAGCCAGGACATCGCGACCGCGTTCTGCGCGGTCTCCCGTGACGGCGGCACGACGTTCGGCGCCGGCGTCCCGACGTACAGCCTGCTCGACTGCGGCGGTCTCCACGGCCACGTGAAGGTCGCGCCGGACGGCACGGCGTACCTGCCGAACAAGGGCTGCGGCGACTACCAGGCCGCGGTCGTCTCCAAGGACAACGGCACCTCGTGGACCGTCTCGAAGGTCCCCGGCGCCACCCCGGGCAACAGCGACCCGTCCGTCGGCGTCGGCGCCAACGGCACCGTCTACTTCGGCTACGTCGGCGCGGACGGCAAGCCCGGCATGGCCGTCAGCCACGACCAGGGCAAGACCTGGGTGAACCGGCAGACCGTCGGCACCAAGTTCGGCATCCAGAACGCCGTGTTCCCGACCGTGGTCGCCGGCGACGACGACCGCGCCTCGATCGCCTACCTCGGCACGCCGACCGGCGGGAACTCCGAGGACAACGCCAACTTCCACGGTGTGTGGCACCTCTACGTCGACACCACCTACGACGGCGGCAAGACCTGGGTCACCAGCGACGCGACGCCGAACGACCCGGTGCAGGTCGGCTCGATCTGCACCGGCGGCACCACGTGTGGCGACGACCGCAACCTGCTCGACTTCATCGACGTCACCACCGACGACCACGGCCGGGTCACGGCGGCGTTCGCCGACGGCTGCATCAAGACCTGCGTCAGCGACCCGAACCACGTGGGCCGGGACGCCTACGCCACCATCGCGCGGCAGAAGGGCGGCCGGACGCTGTTCGCGAAGTACGACTCGACGGTGACCAACGCGGCCGTCACCGGCCTCGCGGTGACGAAGACGTCGGGCGGCAAGTTCCTGGCCGTGGCGAAGGTCAAGAACACCGGCACCACCAAGCTCACGAACGTGGTCACCCAGCTCCTCGACGGCCGCACCCAGAAGGCGCTGGTCACCACGGCCAGCATCGACCCGGGCGCCACGAAGTCGGTCTCGGCGATCTGGACCCCGAGCACCGCCACCACCCATACGGTGACGGCCGTGGCCGACCCCAAGAACGCGATCGCGGAGTTCAACGAGTCCGACAACAAGCGGCAGGTCACGGTCACCCGGTGACCGCTCTGTCGCGGACCGTGGCCCTGGCCGGCGCCACGGTGCTCCTGGCCGGCCTCGGCCGGCTGCGGTGGCGGCTCCGACGAGGCGGCGAAGGAGAAGAAGGAGTCCGGTGAGGGCTTCTCCCAGGCCGCCGACCTGAGCACCTGCAAGGCCGACGCGAAGCAGGCGGCCAAGCCCTACGGCACGGGCTTCCCGCCGGACTGGCCCTTCCCCGCGCAGACCGTGGTGTTCAACGCCGAGGACCGCGGCGCCGACGGCACGATCGTCACCGCGGTCTCCTCCCTGGAGTTCACGAAGATCCTGCGGTTCATGAACCACGACGTGGTCGCCGCCGGCTTCCACATCGAGGAGGGCGAGACCGAGGAGCACGACGCCGAGGCCGAGTGGGAGGGCAACGACTTCCACGGCCGCTGGGCCATCCGGGAGTCCGCCCAGTGCTCCGGCGAGACCGTGATCCAGGTGCTGTCCGCGAAGGGCTGACCCGACTCGACCGCCCGGTATCGTGGTGCGGATGCCTCCGTCCTCCACGACCGCGCCGCGCACGCTCGCCGACCAGCTCCGCGGCTGGTCCGACGAGCGGCTCGCCCGGCTGCTCGCGGAGCGTCCGGACCTCGCGACCCCGACGCCGCAGGACAGCTCCCAGCTCGCGTCCCGGGCCGGCACCCGCGCCTCGCTGCTGCGGGCCGTCGACCAGCTCACCCGCCTCGAGCTCACGGTGGTCGACGCCGCGCTGGCGCTGGGCGGCACGACGTCCGCCCCGGCGCTGCGGGCGGCGGTGCACGCCTCGCCCGAGCACGTCGACGCGGCCCTCGCGCGGGTCCGCGACCTGGCCCTGCTGTGGGGCGAGGACGACTCAGCTGCGCGTGCTGAGCGGCCTCACCGACCTGGTGGGCACCCGGCTCAGCCGGCTCGGCGCACCGGCCGCGACCCTGCTCGCGGGCTACGGGCCGGCCCGCGTCAACGCGCTGGTGCACGACCTCGGCCTGACCCCCACCGGTGACCGGCACGACGACGTGGCGGCGGTGGCCGCCCGGCTGGCCGACCAGGTGGCCGTGGAGAAGCTGCTCGGCGAGGTCGACCAGCGGGCCCGCGCGATCCTGGAGCACCTGGAGACCGAGGGGAAGGACGGGTCCGTCGAGTCGACGGAGCGGTCGACGTCGCGGGGCAAGGACCGCGGGCCGGTCGACCAGCTGCTCGCCCGCGGCCTGCTCGTGGCCCGCGACCGCACCCACGTGGCGGTCCCGCGCGAGGTGTCGCTGTGCCTGCGCGGCGGCCGCACCACACGCGAGCCGGCCGACGTGGAGCCGCAGCTGTCGACCGCCTCCCGCGGGCAGGACCTCGTCGACCGGGCGGCCGGCAGGTGCAGCCTTCGAGCTGGTCCGGCACGTCGAGCTGCTCCTCGAGCACTGGGGCTCCGCCCCGCCGTCGGCGCTGCGCGCCGGCGGCCTCTCGGTCCGGGACCTGAAGGCCACCGCGGAGCTGCTGCACGTCGACGAGCGCGGCGCCGCGCTGCACGTCGAGCTCGCGATGGCGGCCGACCTGCTCGCCGTCGGCACCGGCCCGGAGGGCGACTCGCTGTGGCTGCCGACCGACGCCTTCGACCTGTGGAGCGTGTCCCCGGTGGCCGAGAAGTGGGCCCGGCTCGCGCTCGCGTGGCTCGAGTCGCCGCGGCTGGTCGGGCTGGTCGGCGGCCGCGAGGGCGGCAAGCCCGTGAACGCGCTGGTGCCCGACCTCGAGCGCGGCTGGCTGCCGGAGACCCGTCGGGCGGCGCTGACCGAGCTCGCGGTCCTCGAGCCCGGCACCGTGCTCGCCGCCGGCACCGGGGTGGCGTCGCTCGTCGAGCGGCTGGCATGGCTGCGGCCACGGCGGCCCGCGGCCCGCGCGCGAGCGGTGTCCTGGGCGGTCGACGAGTCCGCCGTCGTGGGTGTCACCGGCCTCGGCGGCCTCTCCTCCCACGGCCGCGCGCTGCTGACGGCGGAGGACCCCGGCCGGCAGGCGCCGACGGTGCTGGCGCCGCTGCTGCCCGACCCCGTCGACCACGTGCTGCTCCAGGCCGACCTGACCGCGGTCGCCCCCGGTCCGCTCGAGCAGGAGCTCGCGCGTCACCTGGGCACCGTCGCCGACGTCGAGTCCCGCGGCGGCGCGACGGTCTACCGCTTCACCGAAGGCATCGGTACGTCGCGCCTTCGACTCGGGCTGGTCCGCCGCCGAGGTGCACGACTTCGTGGCGTCGGCGTCCCGGACGGCGGTGCCGCAGGCGCTGACCTACCTGGTCGACGACGTCTCGCGGCGGTTCGGCACGATCCGGGTCGGCTCCGCCGAGTCCTTCCTGCGCAGCGACGACGAGGCCGCGCTCGCCGAGCTGGTGCACCACCCGCGCGCGGCCTCGCTGCGGCTGCGCCGGATCGCCCCGACCGTGGTGGTCAGCGACGTGCCGGTCGACGTGCTGCTGCCGCGGCTGCGGGAGCTGGGCTCGGCGCCGGTCGTCGAGGCGGCCGACGGCACGGTGCGCCTGGTGCGCCGCGAGTCGTTGCGGTCGCGGACCCCGCGGGCCCGTCCGGCCGAGGACGCCCGGTCGTCCGCGCGGCTCTCGGCCCGGGTCGCCGCGACCGTCACCGCGCTCCGGGCCGGCGACCGGGCCGCCGCGACCCGTCCCGCCCCGGGGCTGCGCGCGGCCGAGCCGACCACGCCGGCCTCGTCGCTGGCGGTGCTGCGCGAGGCGGTCGACGGCGGCGGCAGCGTCTGGATGAGCTACGTCGACAACCACGGCTCGACCGTCGAGCGGGTCGTCGACCCGGTGCGCGTGGAGGCGGGCTGGCTCTCGGCGTACGACCACCGCACCGAGGACGTCCGGTCCTTCGCGGTGCACCGGATCACGGCGGTGCGCCCCATCGAGGGCTGAGCGGAGCGTTCAGCTGGCGAGGTCGACCGAGGGTCCGCTGGGAGGCTCCGCGGGCACCACCGCTCCGCGGGACGCGAGGAACGCCTCGAACCCGACGGCCGGCATCGGCCGGCCCAGGTGCCAGCCCTGCACGAGGTCGCAGCCCAGGTCGTTCAGGATCGCGAGGGTCTGCTCGTCCTCGACGCCCTCGGCCACCATCCGCAGCCCGAGGGCATGGGTCAGGTCGACGGTCGAGCGCACGATCGCGACCGAGCGCACCTCGTCGACGAGGTGCGCGGAGAACGCCCGGTCCAGCTTGATCTCGTTGATCGGCAGCTTGAGGAGGTACTCCAGCGAGCTGTAGCCGGTGCCGTAGTCGTCGACGGCCAGCTGCACGCCCAGCTCGTCGAGCGCGCCCATCACGGTCTGCGCCATGGCCGGGTCCTGCATCATCGCGGTCTCGGTGATCTCGATGGTCAGCACGGACGGCGGCACGCCGTGCTTGAGCAGCGCCGACGCGACGATGTCGACCAGGCTGTCGTCGCGCAGGTCCGAGGCCGACACGTTGACGGAGAGCCGCATGATCGTGCCGGCGCCGCGCCAGCGGCTCAGGTCGGCCAGCGCGACGTCGAGGACGCGTGCGGCGATGCTCGGGGTGAGCCGGTAGCGCTCGGCGATGTCGAGGAACTCCGCCGGCGACAGCCGGCCCCGCTCCGGGTGGTCCCAGCGCACCAGCGCCTCGGCGCCGGCGAGGCCGCCCTCGGCGGACATGATCGGCTGGTACTCCACGGTGAGCTCGCCGCGCTCGAGCGCCGAGTAGAGGTCCTCGGCGACCTCGAGCCGCTTGCGCCGGTCGCCCACCGCCGACGGCGTGTAGAAGCTCACCGGCTCGGCGGAGGTCTTGGCGGCGTACATCGCGGCGTCCGCGGCGAACAGCATGTCGCCGCGGGTCTCGGCGTGCTCGGGCGCGACCGCGATGCCGATGCTGGCGCGGACGTGGAGCGCCACCTCGTCCAGCACGATCGGCTCGCCGAGGCTCTCGTCGAGGGCGGTGCCGCAGGCCATCGCCGCCTCGCGGCTGCCGACCTCGTGCAGCAGCACCGCGAACTCGTCGCCGCCGAGCCGGGCGAGCAGGTGCGGTGTCTGCAGCTGGTCGAGGGCGCGGGTGAACCGGTCGACCACCTCGCGCAGCAGGTCGTCGCCCGCCGCGTGCCCGAAGGAGTCGTTGACCTCCTTGAAGTGGTCGAGGTCGATCAGCATCAGCGCGAAGCCGTGGCCGAGCAGCTCGGCGGCCTCACCGGTGGCCGCCCGCTCCTCGTGCGAGGTGAGCCGCCGGTCCACCGCGGCGTACAACGCGCGACGGTTGGCGGCACCGGTCAGCTCGTCGGTGAGCGCCTGCTCGCGGACGGCGGCCAGCTCGCGCAGCTGCAGGAAGACCAGCATCAGCCGCACCGTGCACACCGACAGCGTCACCAGGGCGAGCTCCGAGGGCAGCGCGGCCTCCGACCAGTCCGGAGCGGCGGTCAGCACGACGACCGACGCCACGGCGGCCGTCGCCACCACGATGAGCGAGCGGGCACCGGGCAGGGTGCGCGGACCGGCGGAGCGCATCCGGACCGCGCCCGACGGTGAACACCACCACGCCCACCGCCCAGAGCGCGTCGAGCCAGGTGCCGGAGACGTAGTGGTCGAAGGCCAGCCGGTAGGCGTAGACGATGTCACCGACGCCGAAGACCACGATGCCGACGGTCCAGAGCACGAACGCGTAGCCCTTGCCGAGGCCCACGAGACCGAGGGCGCCCAGCGACGCCGCGATCACCACCCCGGCGCACACCGGGTAGGCGATCGTCGTGGCGGCGGTCAACGACCCGTCCCACACGCGGGAGACCAGCGGCCCGACCACCCACACGGTCAGCGCCGCGCCCGCGAGCACGCCGGCGAGACCGTCGAGGACCACGATGAGCCGGACCCCGCGCAGGTGCTCGCGCAGCGCCAGCAGCAGCGCCGTGAGCAGCAGCGGGTAGATGCCGAGGTAGCCGATGTCGGCGGCCGACGGGAACGACTCCATCTCGACCGCGGCCCGGAGCACGTAGAGCAGGTTGCCGACCAGGTAGAGCGCCGTGCCGACCGCGAGCGGCAGGATCCAGGCCCGCTCCTCCGGGTGCTGCTGCAGGCGCAGGAGCTGCAGCACCAGCGGCGCCACGAAGACCAGGTTGCCGAGCACGCCGTACAGCAGCCAGGGCGGCAGCGCGTCCGCCGGCAGCAGCAGCCCCGTGACGTAGGCGCCGAGCAGGGCGAACATCACGGCGTGCGGCCAGCGCGACGCTCCCACGGTCCCTCCCCCCACGAACACGACGGGTCCAGTGCAGCAGAACGGGCGACGTCGCCGCATCGAAACCTGTCCGATTTGTACGTAAATCATCGGTCTGATCGTCGGGCGTCTTGAGGGCACCGTGGACCAGCCCGGTTGGCGGCGCTGCGTAAGATCCAGGCATGGACTTCGTTCGTTACGCAGACCGCTGCGCCGGTCTCGTGAACGCCGACCTCGGGGACGTCGCGCACCTGATCCACTTCCTCGACGAGCGCGCCTGGCTGCACCACGCGGTCGTGGAGCGCGACGCGGTGGCGCTGCGCAAGTTCGTCCGCGACCTGCGCCCCGTGTTCGAGGCCTCGAACGACGGCGACGAGCAGGCCGTGGTCGACCAGCTCAACGCGATGCTGGCCAAGCACCCGGTGACGCCGTACATCGCGGGCCACGGCGGCGCCGGCGGCGAGCGCTGGCACATGCACGTCGCCGACCGGCAGTCCTCGGTCTCCGAGCTGCTCATCGCCGAGTCGCTGATGGGGCTCTCGACGCTGGTGTGCGACCTCGGTGCCACCCGCCTCGGCGTGTGCGACGCCAGCAACTGCGACCACGTCTTCGTCGACACGTCCCCCAACCAGTCGCGTCGCTACTGCTCCGACCGGTGCTCGTCGCGCGCGAACGTCGCGGCGTACCGCGCCCGGCAGAGAGCAGCGGCCAGCGCATGACCGACGGACCCCTGATCGTCCAGTCCGACAAGACCCTGCTTCTCGAGATCGACCACGAGCAGGCCCAGGAGTGCCGCAAGGCGATCGCGCCGTTCGCCGAGCTGGAGCGCTCCCCCGAGCACATCCACACCTACCGGCTCACCCCGCTCGGCCTCTGGAACGCCCGGGCCGCCGGGCACGACGCCGAGCAGGTCGTCGACACGCTGCTGGCCTACAGCCGCTACGCCGTGCCGCACGCGCTGCTCGTCGACATCGCCGAGACGATGGCGCGCTACGGACGGCTCCGCCTCGACAAGCACCCCACCCACGGCCTGGTGCTCACCAGCACCGACCGGCCGGTCCTCGAGGAGGTGCTCCGCGCCAAGAAGGTCGCGCCGATGATCGGCAAGCGGCTCGACGAGTCGACGGTGGCGGTGCACCCCTCCGAGCGCGGCAACCTCAAGCAGGCGCTGCTGAAGCTGGGCTGGCCGGCCGAGGACTACGCCGGGTACGTCGACGGCGAGGCGCACGCCATCGCGCTCGACGAGACCGAGTGGACGCTGCGCTCCTACCAGCGCGAGGCCGCCGAGTCGTTCTGGCACGGTGGCTCGGGGGTCGTGGTGCTGCCCTGCGGCGCCGGCAAGACGCTGGTCGGCGCCGCCGCCATGGCGCAGGCGCAGGCCACCACGCTGATCCTGGTGACCAACACCGTCTCCGCGCGGCAGTGGAAGGAGGAGCTGGTCCGGCGTACCTCGCTGACCGAGGACGAGATCGGCGAGTACTCCGGCACCAAGAAGGAGATCCGGCCGGTCACCATCGCGACGTACCAGGTGATGACCACCCGCCGGAAGGGCGTCTACTCCCACCTCGAGCTGTTCGACGCGAAGGACTGGGGGCTCGTGGTGTACGACGAGGTGCACCTGCTTCCCGCGCCGATCTTCCGGATGACCGCCGACCTGCAGGCCCGCCGCCGCATCGGTCTCACCGCGACGCTGATCCGCGAGGACGGCCGCGAGGGCGACGTCTTCTCGCTCATCGGCCCGAAGCGCTACGACGCACCCTGGAAGGACATCGAGGCGCAGGGCTACATCGCGCCCGCCGACTGCGTCGAGGTGCGGGTGACGCTGCCGGAGGGCGAGCGGTTCGTCTACGCCACCGCCGAGCCCGACGAGCGCTACCGGCTCGCGTCCTGCACCGGCGCGAAGACCACCCTGGTGCAGGAGCTCGTGGAGAAGCACAAGGGCGAGCCCACCCTGGTGATCGGCCAGTACATCGACCAGCTCGACGAGATCGGGGAGAAGCTCGGCGCCCCGGTCATCAAGGGCGAGACCAAGGTCAAGGAGCGCGAGCGGCTGTTCAACGCGTTCCGGCACGGCGAGATCGACCTGCTGGTGGTCTCGAAGGTCGCGAACTTCTCCGTCGACCTGCCCTCGGCGGCCGTCGCCATCCAGGTCTCCGGCTCCTTCGGGTCCCGCCAGGAGGAGGCCCAGCGGCTGGGCCGGCTGCTGCGGCCGAAGGAGGACAAGCGCTCCGCGCGGTTCTACGCGATCGTCTCCCGCGACACCGTCGACGCGGACTTCGCCCAGCACCGGCAGCGGTTCCTGGCCGAGCAGGGCTACGCCTACCGCATCGTCGACGCCGACGACATCGCCGCCGCCTGAGCCGCCCGCGGTCAGTGCGCGGCGTGCTGCCGCCAGCGGTCGACGGCGGCGAGCAGCTCCTCCTCGGGTACGTCGACCGCAGCCAGCGGGATGTTCACCGGCGTGCCGAGCAGCCGCGCGTTGACCGCCATCGTGCGGCGTCGCAGGGGCGGCTGCGTGGCGAGCCAGGCCTCGGGGTCGCGGAGCCGCACCGAGAGCACCCGGTTGCGCCCCATGGCCTGCACCCCGACGTCGGCGACCTGCTCCCATGGCACCCGCCCCGCCGCGGCGGCGGACGCCCGGTCGACCAGCCCGCCCGCGTCGAGCACGAGGGTCGGCCGGCGGACCAGCAGCCGACGCAGCAGGAAGGCGGCGGCGAGCCCGAAGGCGGCGATGCCGATCACGCCGACGACCGGGCCTCCCGGCCGGAAGCCGAAGCAGGCCACCGAGAGCGCGACGAGCACCAGCGAGCCGGCGAGCAGGAGCAGCAGCCGCCCCCGACGGGTGTAGGCGACCAGCTCGGCGGGCGGTGAGGCCGGACCGGTCACGCGGGCGCACCGACCACGGGCAGCAGGGACGTCAGCGCGCGCCAGACCTGGGTGGCGGTCGTCGGCACCAGCACCTCGCCGTGCCCGCCGGTGTCGTCCTCCTCCACCGAGAACATCCCGTCGGGACCGTCGAGGACGGCCAGCCCGCGGCCGGTCAGCCCGCCCGACGTCTCGTCGTCGGGCCACACGGTCTGCAGTCGCCAGGCGTAGTGTCGCTCGGTGGCGCCGGCGGCCTCGAAGACCGCGGCCCGCCGGTGCGCGTCGGCGTGCACCAGGTCGTCGGCCGCCCCCGGCGGGACCGCTCGGCGGCCGCGGGACGGGTCCTTGCGCGGCCCGAGGTGCACCGTGCGCGCCAGCAGCCCGGGCAGCGCGTCGGGCGGCACCGTCAGCAGGTCGTGCAGGTCGTCGCGCCGGTCATCGTGCAGGGCGAGCAGCAGCGCGACCGCGTCGGGGGTGAGCCACGCACGGTGCACCGCGACCGTGCGCGGGTTGGCCACGTCCAGCTGCAGCCGGCTGGTGGGGGCGCGCACCGCCTCCCAGGCGGCCCGGTCCGCCTCGTCGGGGGGCTGCTGCGCCGTCGCGAACGCGGTGAACTCCGCTGTCGTCAGCCGGGTCATGCCGCGGCCTCCGGGGCCACGTCGAGCGACGCGGCGATGGTGGCGAGCTCGTCGGCGGCTGCGTCGTACCGCGCGGTCTCCACGGTGGCGCTCAGCGTGACCCCGGTGGAGCCGACCAGCACGACCCACTGCTCGAGGGTGACCCAGCACGTGCCGCCGGCGGAGTGCTGGGCCAGCCGGCGCACGCCGGGGCCCGCCTCGCCGTCGAGACGCTCCAGGTCGAGCAGCTGGTAGTCCTGCAGGGTCCGTGGCAGCAGCTCGTCGCAGCCGAGCTGCCAGTCCTCGAACGACAGGCCGCCGACGTCCTCGACGGTGACGACCAGGTTGGTGCGGAACCCGCCGAGATCGGGCGGCTCGAGGGCGATCATCCCGACCCCCGGCTGCGGGTCCCGGACGCCCTCCCAGCCCGGCGGCAGGGCGAGCGTGAACCCGGCGACGGGGTGCTGGAAGCGCACCGGGTCGTCGGCCCGCTCAGCCACGGGCGGCCTTGCGCCGGCGCTTGGCCTCGGCCCGCTCGTCGACGGTGGGCAGCAGCCACGAGGGCATCAGCCACCGCGGCAGCGGCAAGAACATCGCCCACAGCCCCGCGAGCAGGGCGAGCACGAGCAGCACCCCGCGCAGCGCACGCAAACCGGGCGAGCCGCTGAGCACGTCGCTCAGGCCGGCGGTGACCAGCAGCACGCCGAAGGCCGGGTAGCCGAGCAGGACGGCGCTCTCCTTGACCTGGCCGCCGACCCACCAGCGGGCCGCGTGGGACGCGCCGCGCCGCCACACCACGCAGCCGGCGAGCAGCAGCAGCCCGAGGACCAGCAGGACGATCTGAGGGGTGTCCACGTCAGTTCCAGAACGAGATCGCGTCGCCGACGTCGCCGGCGGCGTCCCCCACGGCGCCGGCGGCGTCACCCACGGCGCCCGCCGCGTCACCCACGGCGTCGCCCACGGCACCGGCCGCGTCCGACACCCCCTGCGCCACGTCGCCGCCCGCATCCATCAGGTAGTCCCCTGCCATCCCGCCGAGCTCGGAGCCGGCGATGCCGCCGACGATGCCACCGATGGCACCGCCGACGACGGTACCGGCACCGGGACAGATGAACGTGCCGATCGCGCCGCCGATCTCGCCGCCGGCGACCGCGCCGCCCCAGGCGCCGAGGCCGGTGGCCGCGCCCTTGGTGGCCGCCCGGCCGACCCGCTCGCTGGTGTCCAGGGCGGGGTTGTCGGCGTCCGCCTCCCACTGCTCCCAGCCGGCCAGCGCGCCGGTGACGACACCACCGGCCCGGTTGCCCCACTTCCCGGCGGTCTCCAGCGTGCTGTAGCGGCCGGTCTCGCCGGGCAGCGCCTTCCAGCTGCCGTGGTCGGCGGCCCGGCCGAGCCGGGTGAGCCAGCCCGCGTCCTCGGCGGCGTGCCGGCCGATGTACGGCGCGAACTCGCCGAGCCGCATCCGCGTCATCCAGGCGGTGCCGATACCACCGAGGGTCAGCCCGAGACCGGCGGCCCAGCCACCGACCTGCGCGAAGGCCGACCCGGTCGGGACCAGGCCGAGCTTCTCGAGCAGGTCGTGCACGAACCCGTCGTCGGTGACGTCCGCCATCACCTGCTGCAGGTCGTGGTGGGCGGTGGTCTCCGCGCGGCGCGCGTCCTCGGCCAGCTCGAAGGCGCGGTTGTAGGTCTTCACCAGGTCGTCGTGGTGGGTCGCCGCCGCCGGGGCGACGGGTCCGGTCGGGGTGGTCGGCGGCTGCACGACGTCGCCGGACACGGTCAGCCCGCCCCCGACGGCCATCGACCGCACCGACGCCAGCTGGTGCTTCACGTCGGCGAGGCGGGTCGCGAACACGTCCAGCGCCCGGGAGGTCTTCTGGGTGCGGCTCCGGAGCTCGTCGAGGTCGCCGTCGAGGTCGGAGAGCCGGCCGCGGAACGCGTCGCCGGCCAGCCCGGTCCAGGCCCCCTCGCTGCGGCTCCGCACCGAGGTCACGTCGTCGCTGGCGCTCGCGAGGGCCCGGGTGAGCCCCTCGACGTCGGTCGCCGCGGACCGGCACGCGGAGGGCTCGCCGTACACCGTCAGCTCGATCACCGCGGGCCTCCCCGCGTCATCTCGTCGAACCGGCCGTGGACGTCCTGGTCCATCCGGTCGTAGCTCGCAGCCGACTCCTCCAGCCCGGTCGCGACGCCCTTGATCGCGTCGGCCAGGCTGTCCGCCGTGGAGGCGAGCGTCGCGATGGCGCCGGCCACCTCGCCGCTGGACTGCCCCGCATCGGGCTTCGCCCGGGTGCCCGACGCCTCGGCGCCCAGGCTGCTGCCGCGCCGCGACATCGTCTCGCCCAGGGCGCGCAGTGCTGCCGTGTCGACCTCGAATCCCCCAGTCACGGCAGGGAGGGTACCCACCGGACTTCGGGTCTCAAACCGGACACCGCGAAAACCCGGGTGACGCCCCCGGCGCCCGGGTGTAGCGTCACCGGGCCCCCCACCCCTCTGCGAGGTTCCTGCATGCCCGACCCCGACCTCGCCGGCGAGCGCGACCACCTGGCCGCCTCCCGCGCGGCGCTCGCGCGCATGCGCGACCGCACCTCGCGCCTCGACTCGGCCGCCGCCGGCGACTGGGTCAGCCAGAAGTTCCTCGAGTCCGCGATCGTCGCCCGGATGAAGGCGCTGGCCGACGACCCGACCGTGCCGCTGTTCTTCGGCCGGCTCGACTACGCCGAGGGCGAGCGCTTCTACGTCGGCCGGCGCCACGTCAGCGACGAGGTCGGCGACCCGATGGTGGTCGACTGGCGGGCCCGGATCAGCCTGGCGTTCTACCGCGCCAGCAGGGCCGAGCCGATGGAGCGTCGAGCTCCGCCGCCGCTTCGGCTTCCAGAACGGCGAGATGACCGCCTACGAGGACGAGGCGCTGCTCTCCCCCGACACCGGCGAGGAGCACAGCGAGATCCTGGAGTCGCGAGATCGAGCGGCCGCGGGTCGGGCCGATGCGCGACATCGTCGCCACCATCCAGCCCGAGCAGGACGTCATCGTCCGCTCCGACCTCGAGCAGTCGGTCTGCGTGCAGGGGGCTCCCGGCACCGGCAAGACCGCGGTGGGGCTGCACCGCGCGGCGTTCCTGCTGTACTCCCACCGCGACCAGCTCTCCCGGCAGGGCGTGCTCGTCGTGGGGCCCAACGCGTCGTTCCTGCGCTACATCGGCGACGTGCTCCCCGCGCTCGGCGAGATCGACGCGCAGCAGACCACCATCGAGGAGCTCGCGTCGACGACGCTGGCCCGGCTCAGCCCGCGCTACCTGCTGCGCGGCGCCGACGACCCCGCGGTGGCCACGCTGAAGGGCGACGCCCGGCTCGCCGAGGTCGTCCGCCGGGCGCTGTGGTCACAGGTGTCGGTCCCCGCCGAAGGCCTGCTCGTGCCGCGGGGCGCACGCCGCTGGCGCCTCGCGCCGTACGAGGTGGAGGAGGTGGTGGCCGAGCTGCGCGGCCGCGGTGTCCGGTACGGCGCTGCCCGCGGGATGCTCGCGCAGCGGCTGGCGCACGCGATCCTGGTGAAGATGGAGATCGCCGGCGACTCCCCCGACGACCGGGTGCAGGACGCCGTGGCACGCAGCCGCGAGGTGAAGCGGTACGTCGACCAGGTGTGGCCGAACGTCGACCCGGCCCGGCTGGTGCTGCGGCTGCTCGGCGACGCGGAGGTGCTGGCCGCCGCGGCCGACGGGCTGCTGTCCCCCGAGGAGCAGACGCTGCTGCTGTGGGCCAAGCCGTTCAAGGCGCCGACGTCCGCGCGGTGGTCGCTGGCCGACGCGATCCTCGTCGACGAGGCCGCCGACCTCGTCGAGCGCACCCCGTCGCTGGGACACGTCGTCGCCGACGAGGCGCAGGACCTCTCGCCGATGATGCTGCGTGCCGTCGGGAGGCGCTGCTCCACCGGGTCCGCCACCGTGCTCGGCGACCTGGCGCAGGCGACCACGCCGTGGGCGAGCCGATCCTGGGAGACGGCGCTGGGCCACCTCGGCAAGACCGACGCGCACATCGAGCAGCTGACCAAGGGCTTCCGGGTGCCCGGTGAGGTCATCGAGTACGCCGCCCGGCTGCTGCCCGTCGTGGCGCCCGGCCTCGAGCCGCCGACGTCCGTGCGCCGGACCCGAGGCGAGCTCGCCCTCACCGAGGTCGGCGCCGACGACATCGTCGCCCGCACCACCGAGGTCGTGCGGTCCACGGTCGGCCGGGTCGGCTCGGTCGGGCTCGTGCTGCCCGACGCGCTCGTGCCCGCGACCGTCACGGCCCTGGACGCAGCCGGCCTCGGGCACGCCGTCCTGGGCGAGGAGACGCCCACGGAGTTCGAGGTGCAGCTCGACGTGGTGCCCGCCTCGCTGGCCAAGGGCCTGGAGTTCGACCACGTGGTGCTCGTCGAGCCGGCCGGGATCGTCGACGGCGAGGCCGACCGGGTCACCGGCCTGCGGCGGCTCTACGTCTGCCTGACCCGCGCGGTCACGTCGCTGAGCATCATCCACGCCCGCCCGCTGCCCGACGAGCTCGGCGCCCCGCCGGCCTGAGGCTGCCAGACTCGGTCCCATGCCCGACCTCGCCCGGTACTGGCCGCTCGACGACGACGAGCCGCGTCGCCGCCTGGAGCAGGCGTACGACGCCCCCGGTCGCGGCTACCACGACCGGCTCCACCTGACCGAGGTCCTCGAGCACGTCGACGAGCTGCTGCCGCCCGGCCACACCGCCCGCACCGCGGTGCTCGTCGCGGCGTGGTTCCACGACGCCGTCTACGAGGGCCGCGACGACGACGAGAGCCGGTCCGCGAACCTCGCGGAGTCCGTCCTCGACGGCTCGCTGGCCAGCGAGGTCGGCCGGCTGGTGCGGCTCACCGCGACGCACCGGCCCGCCGACGACGACCTCGCGGGCCAGGTGCTCTGCGACGCCGACCTGGCCATCCTGGCCGCCCCGGCCGAGCGCTACGCGTCGTACGTCGCCGGCGTGCGCGCGGAGCACGCCCACGTCCCCGACGCCGACTTCGCCGCCGGTCGCGCCGCCGTGCTGCGCGACCTGCTCGACAAGCCGACGCTGTTCCACACCCCGGTGGCCCGCCGGCGGTGGGAGCAGGCGGCGCGGGCCAACGTGGAGCGCGAGCTGTCGACGCTCGAGGGGTGACCGGGCACCCTGGCCGGACCGCCGGTAGCACCGTGCAGCACTCAGGTCGCGCTGCTCCTTCCCGGGATCCCCCACCACGGGCCCACGTCGCTCGTACGCTGCGGGCGTGCCTAACCCAGCTCCGAACGCCAGGCCGGTCCTCGTCGCGGAGGGTTGGCGCAAGCACACCGGCAGCTCCTACACGCGCCCGCTCGCACCGGGTGTGGTGGGACTCCTGGAGCTGGCACCGAACCGCGGGTTGCCGCACCAGTGGAGGCTGCGACCGTACGTCGGAGTCGTCCACGAGCGGGTCAACGCCTTGGCTCGAGCCCTCACCGGGGCGGTGGAGCGGAGGCCCGGTCCCCAGAGCACGATCCGGCGCGACCTGGTCGGGTTGCTCGACGGGCCGGGGGCACAGCAGCGCGACCGCTGGCTGATCGCCGCTGAGGCAGTCGACGGCAACGAGCGGGTGTTCCGCGAGGTCGCCGTCGCCGCGCGGGACGTGGGGCTCCCCTGGCTGCGGAGTCGGACCAGCCTCGATGCGCTGGTCGACGAGCTCCGGGTAGGGAACGGACCGGTGAGGCGTACGCCGTACCTGACCGCCGCCTTGTGGCTGAAGGGTGACGTCGCGGCCGCAGAGGCGCAGCTCGCCCGGCTCTCCTCCCAGTTCGGAGCACCGGCCCCCGACCTCCCGGAGCCGCTGCGCGGGGTCCGCGTGAGCGGCTTCGGTTCGGCCGCGCCTCCGGAGGGCTGGCCGCGTGGCGACTTCGATGCCTTCGCCACGAGGTTGCGCGAGGGGATGGCGCAGTACCCAGCGGGTCCGCCCGAGGGATGGTCTCCTCAGTCCGGCTGAAGGTGCCGCACTCCATGCCCTGCACCCGCCAGGCACCGCTTCAGCTCGCGAGCACGAAGCCCGCGAACTCCTTCTCCAGCGAGCTCGGCGAGGTGCCCGCGACGGGATCTCGACCCAGCGGCCGGGAGCCGTGCTGGTCGGTGCGGAACCAGAAGCCGTGGGGGGTGCGCCAGAGGTAGACCCCCGGCACGGGTTGTCGGTGCCGCCAGCCGCGGCCGTGGGTCTTCACGCGGTGGGCGAAGCGGCTCATCGGCCCGAGGTTGTCGATGCGGGTCTGCCCGGGTGGCCCGCCGGACGCGACCGGCACGAACGGGACCGTGTGGTCGAGGTCGGGCCGGCCGCCGGCCGTCGACCAGGGGAACACGCTCGACGGCCGTGAGAGCCGCAGCGCCTCACGCATCGCCGCGGGCACCTCGTAGGCGTCGACGGGCAGCTGGTCGCGCAGGTCGAGCACCGGGCGGACCGAGACCTGGCAGTGCCCCAGCAGCGTCATCGCCTCGCCCACGGTGATCGGACCGACTCCGTGGTTCTCCAGGACGGCGACGCCGCTGCCCGAGCGGAGGGCCTCGTCGCTCATCCGCACGTGCAGCACGGCCCGCGGTCGCAGCCGGTCGGGGTCGACCGGGAACGGAGTCGGTGTGGCGTCCCCGCACGACGGGCACGTGGGCGGCTCGTCGAGGGGCTCGCCGTCGTCGGTCGTGACCACCTCGCGCGCCGCGTGCCGCTGCAGCAGCGCCAGCGCCTTCGCCGGCTGTCCCAGCACACCGACCGCTCGCGCACGACGGGCACCGGCCGGGGAGGTGTCGCCCTCGAGCTCGAGGATCTCCGCGATCCGGTCGCACATCGCGACGAAGACGATGACGTCGCCGGCCTCGGCGCGCGCGATCAGCGTCTTGAGTCCGTGCTCGTCCGACTGGCCGGTCGAGACGAACTGCTCGAGCTCCCGGGCCTGCCGGCGCTGCTCGGCGGCGGCCGGGTCGACCGCGATGACCTCGGCCTCGACCAGCCGCACGAACGAGCCCCACGGAAGCGCGTCGACGTACGCCGTCGTGCGCTCGTCCACCAGCCGGGCCTGCTCCAGCGGCAGCCCGGCCGCGTGCACCAGGTGCGCCACCTTGCGGGCCTTCCAGACCCGGCCCTCGCCGCGCGCCAGCGCCGCCCACAACCGCGGGTGGCGGTGCCGCAGGTCGAGCGCGTCGCGCATCAGGTTGTCCGCCGAGATGTAGCCGGTGCCCATCAGCAGCGCGAGCTCGGCACCCGCGAACTCGGCCACCTCCGGGGTGCCGTGGCCCCCGAGCCGCCGGGCACGCTCGGTCCCGGGCAGGACCGGGCCCGGCCGCGCCGGGAGGCTGTCGGCGCCGTGGAGGGTGGCCCAGTGGGCGGCCAGCAGCAGCTCGCGCAGCTCCTGCTCCCGCAGGTCCAGCTGGTTGCCCGTGATCGCGTGGCACGCCGAGTCGGCGTCCAGGTCCGCGATCCACGAGGTGTCGAACATGTGTTCGATCCTATCCTTCGCCACCGACAGTCCACGATGATGGCGCGGTGACGACACCTCCCCAGGTCGCGCTCCTCGCCACGACGTACGGCGCCGTCGTCGACCTGCTGCGTGACGTCGACGACGACGCGTCCTGGCAGCCGACCGGCTGTCGCGGCTGGGCCGTGCGCGACCTGACGTTCCACTGCGTGAGCGACGCCCAGCGGGCCCTCGTCGCGCTGCACACCCCGACCGACGACGACCCGGACCTCGATGCGGTGTCGTACTGGGCCGACTGGGGCAGCGACCCGGCCGGCGACGCGAACGGGCGACGGCACACCCGGGTGATGGGCGCCATGTTCGGGGTGTGGTCGCAGCTGCGCGACCTGCACGCCGAGACGGCCTCAGCCGTCGTGCACGCCGCGGCGCACGCGGACCCCGACCACCGGGTCCGCACCCAGGGGCACGTGCTGCGCGTCGACGACCTGCTCAGCACGCTCACCGTCGAGGCGACGATCCACCACCTCGACCTGGTCACCGACCTGCCGGGGGCTCCCGGCCCGACCGAGGCCGGGCTGCGCGAGGTGTGCCGCGTGCTCGACGCACTCCTCGACCTGCCGGCGTCGCCCGGCTGGCCGGTCGACCGCTACCTCCGCGTCGCCACCGGCCGCGCGACGCCCACGGAGGCCGAGGCCCGCGAGCTCGGAGCCGGCGGCGGACCGGCTGCCGGTGTTCACCTAGTCCGGCCGCTAGCGCAGCGCCGCGTCCCGCAGCACCAGCGTCCCAGCGTCGGCGTCGAGCACCGCCGGGACGCCCAGCGGGAACGCCAGGTTGCGGGTCTCGTGGCCGAACGGCACCCCGGCCAGCACGGGCACGCCGAGCGGCCCGAGCCGGTCGAGGGCCAGGTCGTGCACCGCCGCCGGCGACCCGCAGTCGGTGAAGTCGCCGAGGACGACGCCGAGCACGCCGTCGAACCAGCCGCTGCGCAGCAGCTGGGTGAGCAGCCGGTCGACGCGGTAGAGGTCCTCGGCGACGTCCTCGAGCACCACGATCGACCCGGCGGCGGTCATCGTGCCGGGAGTGCCGACCCCGGCGGCCAGCAGCGCCAGGTTGCCGCCCACCAGCACGCCCTCGGCGGCCCCGGGCACCAGCGCGGTCGCGGGCACCGGGGTGAGCGACGTGCCGGCGACCGGGTCGAGCAGCATCGAGCGCAGGTGCGTGCGCGTCGGCTCGTCGGCCCGCCCCAGGCTGGAGACCACCGGGCCGTGCAGCGTCGACAGCCCGAGCCGGGCCCCGAACGCCTGGTGCAGCGTGGTCACGTCGGAGAACCCGAGCAGCACCTTGGGCCCCGCGGCGGCCAGCGCCGGCCAGTCGAGCAGGTCGACCATCCGCTGGGCGCCGTACCCGCCGCGGGCGCAGACCACGGCCCGCACCTCGGGGTCGCACCAGGCGTCCGTCAGCTCGGCAGCGCGCGTCTCGTCGTCGGCGGAGAGGTACGCGAACCGGTCCAGGCGCCCCGCCGCGTGCGCGCCGACCCGCACGTCGAGGCCCCAGGAGGTCAGCACGTCGACACCGGCCGCGAGCCGGTCGGGGGCCACCGGCCCGGACGGCGACACGACCGCCACCGCGTCACCGGCCCGGAGCCGGGGCGGCCGCACCAGCGAGTGCCCGGGCGGCTTGGGCCGCAGCACGTCGGCCTTGCGCCGCCGCAGCCCGGCGGCGGTCAGCCGGCGGATCAGCTCCCGGCTCGACACCGGCGTGGCCCCGGCCGCGACCACCGAGTCGTAGCGCTCCGCCGGGATGTCGTAGTGGTCGCGGTCGAAGCCCCGCCGCGGGATGCCGAGGGCCGCGGCGAACACGTGCAGCTCGTCGTACGACGCGTCGCTCGCCAGGTGCGACCAGAGCCGCCCGTGACCGGCCGCGTTCGGCGGGTCGATGAGCAGCGTCATCGGGTGGTCACCCGGTCGGCCGCCCCGCCGCCCGGTCGGAGGCGTCGTCGAGCAGCATCCGCCAGGCCCGGACGTGGCCGCCGTCGACGTGGGACTTCCAGGAGCCGCCGGGGCGCACCGAGGTGGCCACCTGGAACTGCCGGACGCCGGCCCGCACCAGCCACGGCACGTGCTCGCCCTGCAGCCCGCCGCCGGCCATCAGCAGCCGCGCCACCGAGGGGTTCGCGGCGGCCCGGTCGGTGAGCTCGTCGTGCCCGGCCTCGAGGCCGCGCGACGAGCCGGCGGACAGCACGGTGTCGAGCCGCGGCAGCTGCGCGAGCCGCCGCCAGGCGAGGTCGGTCTCGAGCGAGGCGTCCACGGCGCGGTGGAAGGTCCAGGGGGCGGCGAGCGCGTCGACGAGGTGCTCGCAGACGTCGGTGTCGACGTTGAGGTCGCTGTCCAGGAACCCGAAGGCGACGCCGGTGGCGCCGACCCCGAGGTACTGCTCCCCCAGGCCCACGAGCCGGGTCAGCTCCCCGCCGGTGGTGGTGTAGGAGTCGTTGAGCCGCAGCATCGCCCGGACCGGCAGGTCGGTCTCCTTGCACACCGCCGAGACCAGCGCCGGCTCGGGCGAGAGCCCGCCGGACTCGACGTCGTCGAGCACCAGCAGCCGGTCGGCACCGCCGTCGTGCGCCCCCTCGACGTCGCGCGGATGGAGCACCACCACCTCGAGGAGTGGGGCGGTCGTGTGACCTGCGCCTTGATCCGTGCTCACAATGGACATCGTGACATCCGACGACCACCAGACAGACGCACTGCTGACCGCCCGCGCGCTCGTGTTGCACGACCTCGAGGTGACCGCGGCGGCCAACCCCTCGTCGGTGTCCGCGCTGGAGGCGGCCGTCACGACCCGCCGGTGGTGGGCCTCGCAGTGGGAGGAGGGCAAGCAGTACGTCGCCGGGCTGATCGCCCAGGACGTGCAGGACGCCCTGCTCGAGGAGTCGGGCCGCTGGCCGCTGTGCCGGGCCTGCGACGAGCTCGACCCGCACGCGCTCTACATCCACCCCGAGCTCGGCGGCCCGGACCCCGCCTGGGTCTGCGAGAACAGCGGGATCACGGTCGCCCCGCTCGGCGGCCTCTGAGGCTCGGCGACGCGGTGCTCAGCGGCCGCGGCGTCCGATCAGCCAGCCGACGAGCAGCGCGACCAGCGCGATCACGGCCTGCGGGCCGTAGGTCTTCGCCAGGATCGGGATCACCGTCGCCCCGAGGTCGAGCGCGTTGTCGTCGGAGGACGAGCGATGACGGTGACGGGCGCGACACGGAGGCAGCCGGGCTCGGCGCCGCCGGTGCCGCGGGCGTGGACGCCGTGGGCTCGGCCGCCGGGGCCTCCGGGCTCGGCTCCGGAGGCGTCGGCTCGGCCGCCGGCGGGGCGCCGACCTTGTCCTTGAGGCACGCGACGAACTGGTCCAGCAGCTTGTTGGACACGTCCTCGATGACGCCCCGGCCGAACTGCGCGGGCTTGCCGGTGATCGCCAGGTCGGTGACCACGTCGACGCGGGTGGAGCCGGTGCCCTCCTCCGCGAAGGTCGCGGTGACCTTCGCGCCCGCGGTGCCGTTGCCGCGCTTGTCCTTGCCCTTGGCGTCGATGACGAACTTCCGGGCGGCCTCGTCCTTCTCGAGGAAGGTGCCGGTGCCGGAGTACACCATCGCGATCGGTCCGAGCTTGACCTTGCAGCTGCCCTTGAAGTCGTCGCCGGCGACCTCCGTGACGGTGGCACCCGGGAAGCAGCCGGCGACGGACTCGATGTCCTCGAAGGTCTTCCAGGTGTCGGCCACGGAGGCCGGGACGGTGAACGAGTGGTTCAGGTCCAAGAGAGGATCACGCTCCTGCGGCCGCGAGGACCGCGCGTCGGGTGAGGACGGTGACCAGGTGCCTGCGGTAGTCCGCGTCGCCGTTGAGGTCCGAGGGCGGGTTGGTGCCCTCGGCGGCGGAGGCCGCCGCGGCCCGGACCGCCTCGTCGGTGGCGGGCTGGCCGACGAGCGCCTGCTCCACGGAGCGGGCGCGCAGCGGCGTCGACCCCATGTTCGTCAGGCCCACACGTGCCTCGCTGATGGTGCCGCCCTCGACCTTGACCGCCGCAGCGACCGCGACGATCGGCCACTGGTGGGACACGCGCACGAACTTCTCGTAGTGCGCGCCCCAGCCGGCCCGCTTGGGGATCCGGACCTCCTTGAGGATCTCGCCGTCCTCGATGGCGGTGTCGAAGAGGTCGACGAAGAAGTCGTCCGCCTCGACGGTCCGCTCGCCGTTCTGCCCGACGATCACGAACTGGGCGTCCAGCGCGAGCGCCGGGGCTCCCAGGTCGCCGGCCGGGTCGGCGTGCGACAGCGCGCCGCCGAACGTCCCGCGGTGGCGCACCTGCGGATCGGCGAGCTGCTCGACGGCCTTGGTGATCACGAACGCGTTGTCGTGCACCAGCGGGTCGTTGAGCACGTCGACGTGCGTGGTCATCGCGCCGATGACGATCGCGTCGCCGTCGTCGCGCACGCCGCGCAGCGCCTCGATCTTGCCGAGGTCGACCACCATCTCCGGTGCGTTGAGCCGCATCCGGAGCACCGGCAGCAGGCTCTGCCCGCCGGCGATGATCTTGGCCTCGTCACCGTGCTCGGCGAGCACCGCCAGCGCCTCGTCGAGGGTGGTGGGGGCGACGTAGTCGAACAGGGCGGGGATCACAGCGAGTCTCCATCCGTGCGGTCGGCGGTGTCCGCCTCGTCGAAGTGCGGGGACGCGGCGCCCGCGGTGGCGCCGCCACCGGTGTCGGCGCCGTCATGGGAGTGGATCGCCTTCCAGATGCGCTCCGGCGTGCACGGCATCCGCACGTCGTTGACACCGAACGGCCGCAGCGCGTCGACCACGGCGTTCACCACGGCCGGCGTCGAGGCGATGGTGCCCGCCTCGCCGACGCCCTTGGTGCCCAGCGTGTTCGTCGTCGACGGCGACGTGGTGTGGTCGATGTCGAAGCTGATCGTGTCGGCCGCGGTCGGCACCAGGTAGTCCACGAAGGACGCCGAGACGAGGGTGCCGGCGTCGTCGTGCACGGCCTCCTCCCACAGCGCCTGCGCGATGCCCTGGACGAGACCGCCGTGGATCTGGCCGGCCACGATGAGCGGGTTGACGATGGTGCCGATGTCGTCGACGCAGGTGTACTTCCGCATCTTCAGGCCACCGGTCTCGGTGTCGATCTCCACCGCGCACAGGTGGGTGCCGTGCGGGAAGGAGAAGCTGTCCGGGTCGAACGTCGCGTCGGAGTCGAGCGAGGGCTCGACGCCGTCGGGCAGGTTGTGCCCGAGGAAGGCGGCCATCGCGACCTCGGCCATCGCGACGCCCTTGTCGGTGCCCTTGACCCCGAACCGGCCGGCCTCGAACTCGATGTCGTCGACGGAGGCCTCGAGCATGTGGGCCGCGATGGGCCTCGCCTTCTCGATGACCTTGTCGGCGGCCCTCACGAGTGCCTCGCCGCCGACGGTCAGCGACCGTGACCCGTAGGTGTCCATTCCTCGGTGCGAGACCTGGGTGTCGCCGTGCAGCACCTCGACGTCCTCGAACTTGACCCCGAGCCGGTCGGCCACGATCTGCGACCAGGCGGTCTCGTGCCCCTGCCCGTGCGCGGACGAGCCGGTGACGACCTCGACGGTGCCGGTCGCCAGCATCCGCACCGACGCGTGCTCCCAGCCGCCGGCGCCGTAGTCGAGGCTGCCCAGCACCCGGGAGGGCGCCAGGCCGCACATCTCGGTGAAGGTCGAGATGCCGATGCCCAGCTGGATCGGGTCGTTCGACTCGCGGCGCTGCTTCTGCTCGGCGCGCAGCGCGTCGTACCCGAACAGCTCCTTGGCGCGCGCCGTCGCGGCCTCGTAGTTGCCGCTGTCGTACTCCAGGCCCGCCACCGTGGTGAACGGGAACTCCTCGTGCTTGATCCAGTTCTTCTCGCGCAGCTCGAGGGGCTCCATGCCGAGCTCGTGCGCGAGCTCGTCCATGATCCGCTCGATGCCGAAGGTGGCCTCGGGCCGGCCGGCGCCGCGGTAGGCGTCGGTCCAGGTCTTGTTGGTGAGCACCGTCTGGCAGTTGAACTGGTAGGCCGGGAACTTGTAGATCGAGTTGAACATGAACGCGCCCAGCACCGGTACGCCGCCGCCGACGAGGGCGACGTACGCACCGAGGTCGGCGAGCAGGTCGACCTTGAGGCCGGTGACGGTGCCGTCCTTGGTGGCGGCGATCGTCAGCTTCTGCCACTGGTCGCGACCGTGGTGGGCCGCCATCAGCGACTCGGAGCGGGTCTCGGTGTACTTCACGGGCTTGCCGAGCCGGCGGGCCACCGCCCACACCAGCCACTCCTCGGGGGTGGCCTGGAGCTTGCCGCCGAAGCCGCCACCGACGTCGGGGGCGATCACCCGGATCTTCGACTCGGGCACGCCGGTGGTGGCGGCGAGCGCGAAGCGCAGGATGTGCGGGATCTGGGTCGCCGACCACATGGTGATCTGCTCACCGGTCGGGTCGACCACGCAGGAGCGCGGCTCCATGAACGCGGGGATCAGCCGCTGCTGGCGGAACTCGCGCTCCACCACGACGCCCTCGGAGCGGGCCTTCTCGATGGCCTCGTCGACCGAGCCGCCGGTGCCGGCACCGGCGGAGTCGAACTGCCAGAACGCGGACTTGTTGGTGCCGAGCTCGGGGTGCGCGAGGACCTTGTCCTCCGCGGACTCGCGGAGGTCGAGCGCGGCCGGCAGCTCGTCGTAGTCGACGTCGACGAGCTCGGCGGCGTCGCGGGCCTCGGCAGCGCTGCGGGCCACCACGACCGCGACGATCTCCCCGGCGAAGGCGACGCGGTCGGAGGGCATCGGCAGGTGGGTGGGGGTGACCTGGTCCGGCGTGATCGGCCAGGCGTTGATGTTCACGCCCTGCGACTCACCGAGGTCCGCACCGGTGAGCACGGCGACGACGTTGGGCGCGCCCTTCGCCTCGCTGGTGTCGATGTTGGTGATCGTGGCGTGGGCGAACGGGCTGCGCACCATCGCCATGTGCAGCATCCCGGTCAGCTGGATGTTGTCGGTCCAGCGGGTGCGGCCGGTGATCAGCCGCTGGTCCTCCTTGCGGCGCCGGTCGTTGCCGATCTCCAGCTTCGCGGCGGGGGCGTCCTCGGTGACGGTCATGACGCGCTCCCCTCGAGGGCGTTGGCTTCCTGGCCGGAGGCGGTCTGCACGGCGCGGATGATGTTGTGGTAGCCGGTGCAGCGACAGAGGTTGCCCTCGAGGCCGACGCGGATCTCGTCCTCCGACGGCTTCGGGTTGTCGTTGAGCAGGTCGATCGACTGCATGATCATGCCGGGCGTGCAGTAACCGCACTGCAGCGCGTGGCACTCGCGGAAGGCCGCCTGCATCGGGTGCAGCTCGCCGTCCTGCGCGAGGCCCTCGACCGTGGTGACCTCCTCGCCGTCGGCCTGCACCGCGAGCACGTTGCAGGACTTGACGCTGCGGCCGCCGAGGTGGACGGTGCACGCGCCGCAGTTGCTCGTGTCGCACCCGACGACGGTGCCGGTCTTGCCGAGACGCTCGCGCAGGTAGTGGACGAGCAGCATGCGGGGTTCGACGTCGTCGGAGTACGTATCTCCGTCGACGGTGACACTGATCCGGGTCATCGACATCTCCTGGCGCCCTCGAGGAGGGCTAGCTCGGGTGCGGTTGCCCTGATCGTTGCCGGTTTGACGATCCGAGACAAGGGTCACAGCGGCCAGAATCGCCGCCTCTCCGAACGGACAGGGAGCGCGCCCCGGGTCAGTGGTGGATCCGGCCCTCCGTGGCCGCCAGCCGCTCGCCGCGGCCGCCCCAGCGCAGCGCGATGATCTCCGCGGCGATGCTGACGGCGGTCTCCTCCGGGGTCCGGGCGCCCAGGTCGAGACCGACGGGCGACGACAGCCGGCCCAGCTCGTCGTCGGTGAGTCCCGCCTCCTTGAGCCGGGTCATCCGGTCCTCGTGGGTACGGCGCGAGCCCATCGCCCCGACGTACGCCACCTCGGGCTGCTTGAGGGCGACCTCGAGCAGCGGCACGTCGAACTTGGGGTCGTGGGTCAGCACGCACAGCACGGTGCGCTGGTCGATGCGGCCCGCGGCGATCTCGTCCTCGAGGTACTTGTGCGGCCACTTCACGACGACCTCGTCGGCGGACGGGAAGCGCGAGTTCGTCGCGAAGACCGGCCGGGCGTCGCAGACGGTGACCTTGTAGCCGAGGAAGTTGCCCATCCGGGCGACGGCGGCGGCGAAGTCGATGGCACCGAACACCAGCATCCGGGGCGCCGGCGCGAAGGACCACACGAAGACCCGCATGCCCTCGCCGCGGCGCTCGCCGTCGGGTCCGTACTCGAGCGTCTGGTTGTGCCCCGACGCGAGCAGGCCCAGCGTGTCGTCGGCGACGGCCGCGTCCGCCCGGGCCGAGCCGATCGAGCCCGAGGTGGCGCCGTCGTCGGGGCGGACCACCATCCGGCGGCCGATCCAGGACGGGTCCGGGTGCTCCACGACGGTCGCGACCGCCACGGGACGGCCGGCCTCGACGTCCTCGGCGATCTCCCCGAGCTCGGGGAAGGTCTGCTGGTCGACCTTCTCGACGTACACGTCGAGGATGCCGCCGCAGGTGAGGCCCACCGCGAACGCGTCGTCGTCGCTGACGCCGTAGCGCTGCAGCCGTGGCTCCGCGCTCTTCACGACCTCCTGGGCGAGCTCGTAGACCGCGCCCTCGACGCACCCGCCGGACACCGACCCGACCGCCTCGCCGGACGGGCCGACCAGCATCGAGGCACCGGGAGGGCGCGGCGCGGACCGGAAGGTCGCGATGACCGTGCCGACGCCGACGGTCCGGCCGTCGCGCCACCACCGCATCAGCTCGGGAAGCACCTCACGCACGAGCAACCACCTCGATCAGGTCCGCGAAGGTGGCGAGGGAGTGACCCGCCACCAGGTCGTCAACAAACGGGAGCGCCGCCACGATTCCCTGCTGCACCGGCAGGTAGCCGTCCTTGCCGACGTGCGGGTTCACCCACACGACCCGGCGGGCCACCCGGTGCAGCCGTTGCATCTGCTGGCCGAGCAGGCCGGCGTCGCCGCGCTCCCAGCCGTCGCTGAACACCACGACCACCGCGCCGCGGGCCAGCCCGCGCTGCCCCCAGCGGTCCATGAAGATCCGCAGCGTCTCCCCCAGCCGGGTGCCGCCCGACCAGTCCGGCACCGTCTCGCCGGCGGCCACGATCGCCCGCTCCGGGTCACGCATCCGCATCGCGCGGGTGACCCGGGTCAGCCGGGTGCCGATCGTGAACACCTCGACGCTCCGGCCGGCCGAGCTCGTCGAGACCGCGCGGCCGTGGCTGAACCGGTGCGCGAGCCGGAGCAGCGCGTCGGCGTAGGCGCTCATCGAGCCGGACACGTCGATCAGCAGCACCACCCGCCGGGGCCGGGTCGCGCGGCGGCGCCACTGGATCTCGCCGGGCTCCCCCATCCGGCGCAGCATCTGCCGCAGCGTGCGCGCGGCGTCGACGTCCCCCCGGTGCCACGGCGTACGACGGTTGGCGGGCCGTCGCGGCGGCCGCGGGTCGAGGGTCTCGAACAGCGCCGAGAGGCGGGCCTTCTCCTGGGCGGCCATGTCGGCGATGTCGCGGTGCCGCAGCACCTCGGCCTCGCTGGCCATCGCGTTGAGCAGGTCCTCGTCGGCCTCCGCCGACCCCTCGCCCTCCCCTTCGTCGAGCGCGGCCTGCACCTGCTGGCGCTGGTCCTGCGGCGGCCGGCTGACCGGGTGGTCCTTCGTCTGGAACCAGGCGGTGAACACCTGGTCGTAGCGGTCGAGGTCGTCCGGGCCGGAGCAGAGCGTGGCTCGGCCCGCCCAGTAGGTCGCCTTCTGGTCGTCGAGCCCCACCAGCGAGGTCGCCTCGAGGTAGGCACGGGTCCGGTCCTGCGTCACCGGCACGCCGGCCGCCCGCAGCGCACGCGCGAACCCGAGCAGCAGCTCGTCGGGCTCGTGCAGCTGCGTGCTCACGGCTCAGCCCGCCAGCATCCGGTCGAGGGCCTGGCGCACCCGCTGCGCGTCCTCGCGGTACTTCACGACGGCGCCGAGCGTCTGCGCGGCGTTCTCGACGTCGAGCTCGGTGGCGCCGAGCGCCTCCAGCGCCCGGGCCCAGTCCAGCGTCTCGGCGACGCCGGGCGGCTTGAGCAGGCCCTCGGCCGTCCGCAGCCGCTGCACGAGCGTGGCGACCTGGCGGGCGAGCGTCTCGGAGACCTCGGGCGCCCGGGTGCGCACGATGTCGATCTCCCGGTCCAGCCCGGGGTGCTCGACCCAGTGGTAGAGGCAGCGACGCTTGAGCGCGTCGTGCACCTCGCGGGTGCGGTTGGAGGTCAGCACCACGACCGGTGGCGTCGCGGCCGTCACCGTGCCGAGCTCGGGGATGGTCACCTGGTAGGTCGAGAGCACCTCCAGCAGGAAGGCCTCGAACTCGTCGTCGGCGCGGTCGATCTCGTCGACGAGCAGCACCGCGGGGCTCTCGCGCAGCGCCCGCAGCACCGGCCGCGACAGCAGGAACCGCTCGTCGAACAGCGACTCCTCGGCGGCGTCGGCGTCGGTGACCGCGCCGCCGCCGGCGGCCTCGAGGGCCCGCAGGTGCAGGATCTGCCGGGGGAAGTCCCAGTCGTAGAGCGCCTGGCCGGCGTCGATGCCCTCGTAGCACTGCAGCCGGATCAGCGGGACGTCGAGCGCCTGCGCGAACGCCTCGGCGAGCGCGGTCTTGCCGGTGCCGGGCTCCCCCTCCAGCAGCAGCGGCCGCTGCATCGACAGCGCCAGGAAGCCGATCGTGGCCAGCGAGTCGTCGCACAGGTAGCCGGTGTCACCGAGCCGCTTCGCGAGCTCGTCGGGGGATCCGGGGGTGCCCGGGGGGAGGGGTGCCATACGACCCAGCATTCACCACGGGACAACCCGCCTCACACCACCATCCGGGTAGTCAGCCGTCCAGGTCCTCCGGCCGGTCCACGTCGCGTCCGGTGGCGAGGTCGCCGCACTCGCAGGAGACGTGCGCGTGGGAGGCCAGGTAGTCGCGGGCACCGTGGTCGCCGCGGGCGCTCGCCGCCACCCCGTCCCAGTGGTCGCGCCCGATCAGCACCGGGTGCCCCGGCCGACCGTCGTACGTCGCCCGCACCAGCGACCCGGCGCCCTCGGCGGCGCCGACGACCCGGCGCAGCACGTCGGCGTCGACGTCCGGGAGGTCGACGAGCGTGACCAGCGCGGCGTCGGCGTCGTGGGAGCCGTCGGCCAGCGCGCGCAGTCCCGACCGCAGCGACGCCCCCATGCCCTCGTCCCAGTCCGCGGCCAGCACCACGTCGACCGCCGGGTCGTCGGTCCAGCCGGCCTCGTCCAGCACGGCGCGGACCTCGTCGGCGCCGGCCCCGAGGACGACCGTGACCCGCGCGCAGCCGCCCTCGAACAGCACCCCGACCGCGCGGTCGAGGAACGGCACGCCGTGGGCGTCGCGCAGCAGCGCCTTCGGGCCGCCCATCCGGCGGCCGGCACCGGCCGCGAGCAGCACCCCTGCCGGTGTCACCGCCCGGCCACCGACTCCGCGTCCCGCAGCGCGCGCAGCACGTTGCCCGACCCCAGCCGGTGCAGGTCGTCCTCGGACCAGCCCCGCGTGCGGAGCTCGTCGAGGAGCCGCGGGTAGCAGGAGACGTCCTCGAGACCGGCGGGCAGCGGGCTGGTGCCGTCGTAGTCACCGCCGAGCCCGACGTGCTCGACGCCGGCCACCTCGCGCACGTGGTCGACGTGGTCGGCGACGTCGGAGACCGTCGGCAGCGGCGGCGCCTGGTCGGCCTCCTCGACGAGCACGCCGTTCACCTGGTCGAGCCGGCGGGGGTCGCCGCCGCGCGAGCGGACGGCCTCCTGCGCGGCGTACCACCAGTCGGCCCAGGCCTGGCTGACGAACGCGGGCACGAACGTCACCATGCAGACCCCGCCCTGCCCGGCGAGGGTCGTGAGCACGTCGTCGGGGACGTTGCGCGGGTGGTCGCAGAGGGCGCGCGCCGAGCTGTGGCTGAAGATCGCGGGTGCGGCCGCGACCGCGAGCGCGTCGCGCATCGTGTCGGCGGAGACGTGGGAGAGGTCGACGAGCATCCCGATCCGGTTCATCTCCCGGACCACGTCGCGACCGAGGTCGTTGAGCCCGTGCAGCACCGGCTCGTCGGTCGCGGAGTCGGCCCACGGCACGTTCTGGTTGTGGGTCAGCGTCAGGTAGCGCACCCCGAGCGCGTGCATCATCCGCAGCGTGCCGAGCGAGCCGTCGATCGAGTGGCCGCCCTCCATGCCCATCAGCGACGCGACGCGTCCGGCGCGCATCGCCGACTCCACCTCGTCGGCGGTGCCGCACAGCGTCAGGTCCGCCGGGTACGTCGCCGCCAGCCGGCGCACGAAGTCGACCTGCTCGAGGGTCGCCGTGACGGCGTCGCCGCCGGCGAGCTCGCACGGCACGTAGACCGACCAGAACTGGCCGCCGACGCCTCCCGCGCGCAGCCGCGGCAGGTCGGTGTGGACCGCGGGCTCACCGCCCACGAGGTCGACCTTCTCCAGGTCGTAGCCGCAGTGCTCGCGCAGGGCCCAGGGCAGGTCGTTGTGCCCGTCGAGGACGGGGACCGTCATCGACCGGCGGTCAGCGGGGCGTTCGGCCGCGACAGCGGCACCCAGAGCGTGAACCGGTCGGCCCGGTACGTCGACCGGGAGACCTCGACCGCGATGTTGCCGGCGAACGCGCGGCGGGCGATCCGCAGCACCGGCTCCCCCGGGCGGATCTCGAGCAGCTCCGCCTCGTCGGGACGTGCCTGCGCCGCGTCCACCGAGTCCTCACCCCAGGTCGGGAGCAGGTCGCGGCGCGACAGCTCGACGTACAGGCTCTCGGGCAGGCTCTGGTCGAGGAACTTCGGCACGATGCTGTCGGCGAGGTAGGCGTCCTCGATGCACATGGGGGCGTCGTCGGCGAGCCGCAGCCGCTGCCAGTGGACGACCTTGTCGCCCTCGCCGATCTCGAGGGCGCGTGCCACTCCCGGGCCGGCCGACTCCATGCGGGCGAGCAGCGTGCGGTTGCCGGGCTTGAGGTTGCGGCGGCCCATCTCCTCGGTGTAGCTCGACAGCCGCACCTGGACGTCGATCTTGGCGCGCGCCACGAACGTGCCGCGACCGGGCACCCGCTCGAGCAGGCCCTCGGAGACGAGCGCGTCGAGCGCCTGCCGCACGGTCATCCGGGCCACACCGAAGTGCTGCACGAGCTCGCGCTCGGAGGGTGCCGGGCTGCCTGGCTCGGCCCCGGCGATCAGGCCGCGGACGTACTCACGGACCTGCACGTGTTTGTGCACCACGGGTCGCGAGCGGCCTGCCGAGATCACGTCGCCCATCGCACCTCCCTCCGCCCTCCAGGCCACCATAGCCTCTTCGCCAGGTGCGAAGAACTGACGAATTCCTCTAGTGGTCAGCCGGCGGAGCCGTCCAGCGCGACCTCGTCCAGGCGGCGGGCGTCCATCCGGGTCATCCGCTCGAGGACGGCCTCCCGGTCCGGCTCGCGCAGCTCGTCGACGACGCGACCGTCGCCCAGGAAGACCACGCGGTCGGTGAACGCCGCCGCGACCGGGTCGTGGGTCACCATCACGACCGTCTGCCCGAACTCGTCGACCGAGCGGCGCAGCAGGCTCAGCACCTCGGCCCCGGAGCGGGAGTCCAGGTTGCCGGTGGGCTCGTCGGCGAACACGATCGAGGGCCGGCTGGCCAGCGCCCGCGCGACCGCGACGCGCTGCTGCTGCCCGCCGGACAGCTGGTTGGGTCGGTGGCCGAGCCGGTCGCCGAGGCCGACCGTCTCGATGATCGTGGCGTACCACTCCGGCTCCGGCCGCCGCCCGGCGATCGACAGCGGGAGCAGGATGTTCTCCTCGGCCGTCAGCGTCGGCACCAGGTTGAACGACTGGAAGACGAAGCCGACCTCGTCGCGCCGCAGCCGGGTCAGCTCCTTGTCCTTGAGCCCGCTCAGCTCGGTCTCGCCCACGTAGACGCTGCCGCTCGTGGCGGTGTCCAGGGCGGCGCAGCAGTGCATCAGCGTGGACTTGCCGGACCCCGACGGCCCCATCACGGCGGTGAACTCGCCGGCGTACAGGTCGACGCTGACGGCGTCGAGGGCGGTCACCCGGGCGTCACCGGTGCCGTAGGTCTTGGTCAGCTCGACGGTGCGGGCCGCCGTACGGCGTTCGTGGTCGTTCACGTGCCCACGGTAGTTCGGGTCCACCAGCGCGCGGCACACTGGAGCGGTGGACCTCGACGACCGGCTGGAGGCGGCCATCCTCGACCTGCTCGACCGTCGCGCCCGGACCTCGTCGATCTGCCCGTCCGACGCCGCCCGCGCCGTCGGCGACGAGGACGGCTGGCGCGACCTGATGGAGCCCGCCCGAACGGCCGCCCGACGGCTGGTCGACGCGGGCCGCGTGCAGGTCACCCAGCGGGGCCGGGTCGTGGACCCGTCGACCGCGACGGGGCCGATCCGGATCCGGCTGCCGCGCTGAACCACTAGAACACCTGTTCGAACGGGCGTACGCTGCCGGGCATGACCGTGGAGTTCCAGGCGTCGCTGTTCGACGCCCCCGACGAGGGCAGCGCACCGCGGCTCGAGCCGCTCGGGCGCGACCGTCCGGCGCCACCGGCTCACCGCGGGGCGCGTGGGTCGACGTCCGGCCGGGGTGGGTCAGCGGGTCCGACGAGCTGTTCGCCCGGCTCGTCACCGACGTGCCGTGGCAGGCGGAGCGGCGGACGATGTGGGACAACGTCGTCGACGTGCCCCGGCTGCTGCGGTTCTACGGCGAGCACGAGCCGCTGCCCGACCCGCTGCTCACCGAGGCCCGCGACGCCCTCGACCGGCACTACGCCGCCGAGCTCCGCGAGCCGTTCACGACGGCCGGGATGTGCCTGTACCGCGACGGCCGCGACAGCGTCGCCTGGCACGGCGACACGATCGGCCGCAGCAGCACGCAGGACACCATGGTCGCGATCCTGTCGCTGGGCGAGGCCCGCCGGCTCTCGCTGCGGCCGCGGACCGGCGGCGAGTCGATCTCGTTCCCGGTCGGCCACGGCGACCTGCTGGTGATGGGCGGCTCGTGCCAGCGGACCTGGGAGCACGCCGTCCTCAAGACCGCGAAGCCCGTCGGGCCGCGGATCAGCGTGCAGTTCCGGCCGCACGACGTCCGCTGACGCGGCACCGGCACGCAGAAAGGCCCCGGCCGGAGCCGGGGCCTTCCTGTGTGATGCGGGGTGGGGCTGGACTCAGAAGTCCATGCCGCCCATGCCGCCCGACGGGTCCGGCATGGCCGGCGTCTTCTCGGGCTTGTCCGCGACGACTGCCTCGGTGGTGAGGAACAGCGCCGCGATGGAGGCGGCGTTCTGCAGCGCGGAGCGCGTCACCTTGGCCGGGTCGATGATGCCGACCGTGATCATGTCGACGTACTCACCGGTCGCGGCGTTGAGGCCGTGGCCCGGCTTGAGGTTGCGCACCTTCTCCGACGACGACGCCGCCCTCGAGGCCGGCGTTGACCGCGATCTGCTTCAGCGGGGCCTCGGCTGGCCACGCGGACGATGTTCGCCCCGGTGGCCTCGTCACCCTCGAGGTCGATCTTCTCGAACGCGGCGAGCGCGGCCTGCACGAGAGCGACGCCACCACCGGCGACGATGCCCTCCTCGACGGCGGCCTTCGCGTTGCGAACGGCGTCCTCGATGCGGTGCTTGCGCTCCTTGAGCTCGACCTCGGTGGCCGCGCCGACCTTGATGACCGCGACGCCGCCGGCCAGCTTGGCCAGCCGCTCCTGCAGCTTCTCGCGGTCGTAGTCGGAGTCGGACTTGTCGATCTCGGCGCGGATCTGGTTGACGCGACCGTTGATCTGGTCGGCGTCACCGGCACCCTCGACGATCGTCGTCTCGTCCTTGGTGACGACCACCTTGCGGGCCTGGCCGAGCAGCTCGAGGCCGGTCGACTCGAGCTTGAGGCCGACCTCCTCGGAGATGACCTGGCCACCGGTCAGGATCGCGATGTCCTGCAGCATGGCCTTGCGGCGGTCGCCGAAGCCCGGGGCCTTGACGGCGACGGACTTGAAGGTGCCGCGGATCTTGTTCACCACGAGCGTGGACAGCGCCTCGCCGTCGACGTCCTCGGAGAGGATGAGGAGCGGCTTGCCGCTCTGCATGACCTTCTCGAGGAGCGGCAGCAGGTCCTTGACGTTCGAGACCTTCTGGTTGGCGATCAGGATGTACGGCTCGTCGAGCACGGTCTCCATGCGCTCCGTGTCGGTGACGAAGTACGCCGAGATGTAGCCCTTGTCGAACCGCATGCCCTCGGTGAGCTCGAGGTCGAGGCCGAAGGTGTTCGACTCCTCGACCGTGATGACGCCTTCCTTGCCGACCTTGTCCATCGCCTCGGCGATGATCTCGCCGACCGACGTGTCGGCGGCGGAGATGGAGGCCGTGGAGGCGATCTGCTCCTTGGTCTCGACGTCCTTGGCCATCCCGAGCAGCTGCTCGGAGACGGCCTCGACGGCCTTCTCGATGCCGCGCTTCAGCGCCATCGGGTTCGCACCGGCGGCGACGTTGCGCAGCCCCTCGCGGACCATCGCCTGGGCGAGCACGGTGGCGGTGGTGGTGCCGTCGCCCGCGACGTCGTCGGTCTTCTTGGCGACCTCCTTGACGAGCTCGGCACCGATCTTCTCGTAGGGGTCCTCGAGCTCGATCTCCTTGGCGATGGAGACGCCGTCGTTGGTGATCGTGGGGGCGCCCCACTTCTTCTCGAGGACGACGTTGCGGCCCTTGGGACCGAGCGTCACCTTCACGGCGTCGGCGAGCGTGTTCATGCCACGCTCGAGGCCGCGCCGCGCCTCTTCGTTGAACGCAATCAGCTTCGGCATAAGTCTGGATGTTCCTCTGCGCTGAAGTCGGACTGGTGCGGCGGATGCCCGCGACGGACGATCGCCGCTGTCCGGCGGACCCTTCCCGCCGGTGCGGACGACCTCATCGAGCCGAACCACTGTCACTCTCGTCCTGAGAGTGCTAGCCCATGTTTAGCACTCGCCCTAGGCGAGTGCAAGGCGGCTCGGGACCCGCCGGACGACGCTCCGAACGGCCAGGTCTAGACCGACCCGGACAGCCAGGTCGGAGCATTGACCGGTGTTTCGCGGCAGGCCTAACCTGAACGGACCTCGTGGGTGCGACGGGGTTTCGGCCGGAGAACGCGGAAGCGCTCTCCGGCCTCCCACGTTAAGCGGTCATCATCGAGGCATGATCCACACCTGGCTGACCGACACCTTCGGGCTCACCGTGCCCGTCGTGGCCGCCCCGATGGCCGGACCGGGCGAGGGCCCGCTCGCGGCCGCCGTCTCCGCCGCCGGCGGGCTCGGCATGGTCGGGGTGGCGGACTCCCGCTCCCCCGCCTGGGTCCGCGAGCAGGCCCGGATCGCCGCCGCCCCCGGCCGCCCGTACGGCGTCGGGCTGATGGCCTGGGCGCTGGAGCGCGACGCCGCGCAGCTGGGCGCCGTGCTCGACCTGGACCCCGACCTGCGCCCCGCGCTCGTCTCGGTGAGCTTCGGCGGCGTCGACCCGTTCGTGGCCCGGCTGCGTGAGGCCGGCGTGCGGGTGGCGGTGCAGGCGGGCACGGTCGCCGAGGCCGAGCGGGCCGCGGCGGCCGGCGCCGACCTGGTGGTCGCCCGCGGCGGCGAGGCCGGCGGGCACGGCCGCGACGCGGTGGCGACGCTGCCGCTGCTGCAGGCGGTCCTGGACCGCGTCGACGTGCCGGTGGTCGCGGCGGGCGGCGTGGCCGGGCCGCGCGGGCTGGCCGCGGTGCTCGCCGCCGGCGCGGTGGGGGCCTGGGTCGGGACGGCGTTCCTGACGGCGCGCGAGGCGGGCACCCCACCGGCCGCGCGGCAGCGGCTGCTCGCGGCGGACGGCGCCGACACGGCGTACGGCCGGGTCTTCGACGTCGCGCAGCGGCTCGGCTGGCCCTCCGAGTACGGCGGCCGCGCGCTGCGCAACCCGTTCTTCGACCGCTGGCGCGACCGTCTCGACGAGCTCGCCGTGGACGACGCGGCCGCCGAGGAGCTGGCCCGGGCACGGCGGGACGGCGACCTCGACGCGGCGTACGTCTACGCCGGCCAGGGCGTCGGCGGGCTCACCGAGGAGCGCTCCGCCGCCGACGTGCTCGCGGACCTCGGTCGCGCCGAGCAGCTGCTGCGGCGGTTCGGCTAGGCCTGGTCGGGCGGGAAGCCGCCGGTGGCGACCGGGCCCCACCGCTCGATCGTGACCCGGACCAGCGACTTGTTCTGCTGCCGCATCGCGTCGCGGTACTCGTCCCAGTCCGGGTGCTCGCCGCTGATGCACCGGAAGTACTCCACCAGCGGCTCGACGGCGTCGGGCATGTCGATCACCTCGGCGGTGCCGTCGACCTGGACGTAGGGCCCGTCCCACTCGTCGGAGTGGACCAGCACCGAGACGCGCGGGTCGCGGCGCGCGTTGGCCGCCTTCGCCCGCTGCGGGTACGTCGAGACCACGATCCGGCCCTCGGCGTCGAGGCCGCAGGTCACCGGGGACATCTGCGGGCTGCCGTCACGGCGGCGGGTGACCAGCGTGCCGTGGTGGCGGGGGCGGACGAACTCCTCGAGCTCGTCGCGGCTGACTCGGTCGGCGGTCGCCAGGTTTCGTGCCATGGCGCGACCCTACGACGGCTCAGCCGCCGGCGACCGCCGGGATGACCGAGATCTGCGCGCCCTCGGGGGTGCTGGTGTCGAGGGCCTCGAGGAAGCGGACGTCGTCGTTGCCGACGTACACGTTGACGAACCGGCGGATCGCCCCCTCGTCGTCGAGGATCCGGCCCTTGATGCCCGGGTAGCTGGCGTCCAGCGACTCGAGCACCTCCGCCACCGTGCCACCGTCGGCGGAGACCTCGGACTCGCCGTTGGTGTAGGTGCGCAGGATGGTGGGGATCCGGACGCTGACGCTCATGTCTCTCCTCGGGTCTCGCAACAGGTGCAGGGTAGTGGGGGGCGGGGCTCAGACCAGCCCGGCGCCGGTGAACGCCGCGTAGCTCGGCTCGATCGTGGCGGCGGGGCCGACCCGGTCGGCGACCGCGTCGAGCGTCTTGAGGCCGTCGCCGGTGTTGAACACGACGGTCTCCTCGTCGGGGTCGAGCCGGCCGCTCTCGACGAGCTTCCTCAGCGTCGCGACGGTGACGCCGCCGGCGGTCTCGGCGAAGACGCCCTCGGTGCGGGCGAGCAGCTGGATGCCCTCGCGCACCTCCTCGTCGGTGACGTCCTCCACCGCGCCGCCGGTGCGGCGGGCCACGTCGAGGACGTAGGGCCCGTCGGCCGGGTTGCCGATCGCGAGCGACTTGGCGATGGTGTCCGGCTTCACCGGGCGGACCACGTCGCGGCCGTCCTTGAAGGCGGCGGCGACCGGCGAGCAGCCGTGCGCCTGCGCGCCGAAGATGGTGTACGGCGCCTCGTCGACCAGCCCGAGGGACACCAGCTCGGCGAAGCCCTTGTCGACCTTCGTCAGCTGCGAGCCCGACGCCACCGGGATAACGACCTGGCGCGGGCAGCCGCCAGCCGAGCTGCTCGGCGACCTCGTAGCCCAGCGTCTTGGACCCCTCGGCGTAGTAGGGCCGCACGTTGACGTTGACGAACGCCCAGCCCTCCTCCTCGCCGGCGATCTCCGACGCGAGCCGGTTGACGTCGTCGTAGTTGCCCTTCACGGCCACCAGCGTGCCGCCGTACACCGCGGTGGTGATGACCTTGGGACGCTCGAGGTCCTCGGGGATGAAGACCACGGTCTTCATGCCGGCGCGGGCCCCGGCCGCGGCGACCGCGTTGGCGAGGTTGCCGGTGGAGGGGCACGCGAAGACGGTGCTGCCGAACTCCCGGGCGGCCGACAGCGCGACGGCGACGACCCGGTCCTTGAAGGAGTGTGTCGGGTTGCCGGAGTCGTCCTTCACCCACAGCGAGCGCATGCCCAGCTCGCGGGCGAGGTTGTCGGCCTTGAGCAGCCGGGTGAACCCGGGCTCCATGTTGCGGCTGCCGGTGATGTCGGCGGGCACCGGGCAGCAGCGGCTGGTAGCGCCAGATGTTCTTGGGACCGGCCTCGATGTCGGCTCGGGTCAGCTGCGGGAAGTCGTAGCCGATCTCGAGCGGGCCGAAGCACTCCTGGCACGCGTAGAACGGGCCGAGCGGCTGGGTGGCGCGACACTCGCGGCAGACCAGCTCGGTGGCGTTGCCGAAGGCGCCCTCGCGCAGCTCGCGCCGGGAGTGGGTGCCGGAAAGGACCGATGTGCTCAAGGAGGCCTCCTTCTCATCTTCCCCGGGGGCCGACTCTCGGCGCGGGACGGAATTAGCACCATTGGCACCGCGGATGAGCGTGGAGTGCGGTGACGGGTTGCCGGGGCTTCAGCGGGCCGTGTCCCTCTGCCCCTCTCGATGAGCGGTGCTCAGCCTACGGACGCGTCTCAGCATGTGCACATGCCGCCCACACTCCGAGATGCCGGGCCTCAGCCGCGCGCGTCCCGGGCGTACGACGCGAGCAGCGCCATGACGCCGTCGGGGCCGGGGACCACGATGTCGGAGATCTCGACGAGCGCCTCCTGCTCCTCCGAGCCGGAGCACACCAGCAGCGTCGGCACGCCCTCGTCGGACAGCGCCCGCGCCGCCTCGAACGCCTCGAGGTCGCCGAGGTCGTCGCCGATGAACAGCACGCCCTCGCCGTCGTGCTCCTCGAAGGCCGCCCGCACCGCCTTGCCCTTGTGCATGCCGGGCGCGCGGACCTCGAGCACCAGCCGGCCGGGCTCGAGCAGCAGGCCGTGGCGGTCCGCGGCGTCCGCGAGCCGCTCGCGCAGCCGGTCGAAGGCCGCCCGCGGTTCGGGCAGCCGTCGGGTGTGGACCGCGACGGCGAGGCCCTTCTCCTCCACGTGGGCGTCCCCGGCGTCCGCGTCGGCGAGCAGCCCGGGCAGCTCGTCGCGGAACGCCGACAGCCCCGCCGGCGGCTCGGGCGAGGTGAACGCGCGGGAGCGGGAGTCCCAGCGCTCGTTGCCGTACTGCCCCATGACCATCAGCTCGGCGTCGGCCGGCAGCTCGTCCGCGACGTGCTCCAGGTGGCCGAGCGCGACGACCTGCCGGGCCGGGCGGCCGGTGATCACCACGACGGCGCGCACCTGCGCGGCGAGCTCGGTGAGCACCCGCGGGGCGTCGGGGTGGATGACGGCCGACTCCGGGTCCTCGACGATCGGCGAGAGGGTGCCGTCGAAGTCGAGGCCGACGACGACGCCGGGGGCGAGCGCGACCAGGTCGTCGTACCGGTCCCGGGCCTGGTCGGTGCGCAGCTCCATGGGCCAAGCCAACCAGAGCCCGCGCGGGACGCCGCGGCGGTCCCGGTCAGGAGTAGTCGGCGGTGAGGATGACCGTGAGCCGGTCGAAGCGCATCGGCGCGATGGCCGGCTTGATCCGGCCGATGCCGAGGTCCTTGGCCAGCAGCTTGGCCGCGTCCGCCTTGCCGGTCGGGTAGTAGACCGTGCTGGTGTCGATGGTGCCGTACCAGTTGTCGGAGCCGACGACCTGCCAGCCGGCGCCCTGGGCCCGGGCGGCGGTGCTGCCGGCGAGGCCGCTGATGCCGGAGTTGTTGAACACCTCGACGTAGGTCGCGTCGCGGCGCACGACCGGCTTCTTCTTGACCGGCTTCTTCTTGATGACCGGCTTGCTGGCGGTGGTGGCCGGCGTCGGTGCCGCACTGGTGGCGGTCGGCGCGGCGGCGACCTGGCTGGCCTCGGCCTCGCGCGGCCCGTTGGTGGCGACGAACGCGGCGCCGGCGAGCACGACGGCCGCGGCGGAGAGCAGCGCGAGCGGCGAGGACAGGGCGATGCCGCGCTGGTCGGAGCGACGGTGGGCGAGCCGCCTCACGTCAGACCTCGAAGCCGAGGCGGCGAGCGGAGCGGGCGCGCTGGCGGGCGGCGCGCAGCCGCCGGAGCCGGCGCACCAGCAGCGGGTCGAACACCAGCGCCTCGGGACGGTCGATGAGGGCGTTGAGCACCTGGTAGTACCGCGTCGAGGACATGTCGAACTTCTCGCGGACCGCCTGCTCCTTGGCGCCGGCGTACTTCCACCACTGGCGCTCGAAGTTCAGGATCTCGCGGTCCCGCTCGGAGAGCTCGCTCGTGGTCTGTCCCGAGCTCAGGGCGTTCGCGGCGTCCATGGTGCGGCTCCCGTGTGGTTCAGGTGTCGGCGGTGTCGCGCACCAGCATAGGGGACGAACCACATCGATGTAGTTCACGCCACCCGCCTCGCGTCGCTATTTCCGGTGACCCGGTCGGCCGACCGGCGCCGCCTCGGCTGCTGTCGTCGCCGACACCGCTCCCGAAGCCGGCCGCGATCGCCACCAGGACGGCGCCCACCGCCAGGAAGTAGTAGTTGGCGAAGGCCTGCTTGGAGAGCAGGAAGGCCACGAACAGTGTGACCCCGACGGCGGCGGAGAACGCCTCCGGGGTCCGCGGCGCCCTCGCGGCGACGACGGTCGCCAGGACGAGCGCTGCGACCAGCGACAGCACCCCCGCGACGGACTCCACCGGCCAGCTGGTCCACCGGCTCAGCACCGCGGCCAGCGAGAACAGAGTCCCGCCGGAACGGCTGCTCGAACTGGAAGGCCACGATGCTGCGCCAGAAGCCGGCCGGGTCGAGGGCCGCCAGCGGCAGGCTCAGCACCAGCCCCGTCAGGGCGGTCCGGACGGAGAAGCCGCGGACCCCACCGGCCGACCTCCGGGCCGTCGGCACGAGCAGCCACAGCAGCGGGAGCAGGAGCACGGAGTACTGCTTGGTGACCAGGAACGCGCCGAGCAGGTACGGCGTGGCACGCCACCCCCGGCGTGCACTCACGACCGTGAGCGCCAGCAGCACGAGCACCAGCGGCTCGGTCCAGCCGTTGCGCACGACGTAGACCATGCCCGGCATCAGCAGCAGCAGCACCGGGGCGGCCGAGGCGAGCCACGTCGGCGCCACGACGCTCCGGGAGACGTACCGGTGCAGGAGCAGGGACGTGACGGCCACCGCGGCGACCATCGCGAACCGGGTGTCCCCGAGGAGGTAGCCCGGCAGGACGAGCAGCAGGCTCGCCGGCGGGTACGGGTAGCCCACCAGGATCCGGTCGGGGGTCGCCAGCCCGCTCCCGTAGAACGCCTGGGTCTCGCGCGCGTCGAACGGGTTCGGGTAGGTGATGCCGTAGGGGCTGATGCCGTGGAGCAGCGCTCGCGCCGCCCCGTCGTGGAAGGTCAGCACGTCGAGGTGCACGACCGCGAGGTGCGCCGAGAGCGCGAGGGCGGCGACGTAGCCGACCCCGGCCGCCAGCATCAGCCGCCGACGCTCGGTCCACGCCGCGACGACGAGCGCGACCCCGCTCGCCCCCACCGCGGCCACCAGCGCCCAGCGGCCCGCCGCGTCGAGCCGCGAGGGCACCAGGGCGATCGCGCCGAGCAGCCCGACGACGGTCAGGAGCAGGAAGACCGAGCGCTCGAACCGCCGCGCCGCGACGGCGGGCACCGCGAGCGGAGCGCGGTGCACCACCACCCAGACCGCGAGCAGCAGCGTGAGGACGGCGACCACCACGAACCAGGCACCGAGATGCATGGTCGGGCCGAGGATCATCGGGGCGCTGGCCGCCAGCAGCAGCGGTGCTCGGATGTCTCGGACGTCGGGCGCGCCCCCGGTCATGACTGTTCGGAGGCGAGGGTGTCGGTCAGCCGGAAGCGGATGTCGGGGCTGCCCTCGGCCTCGATCAGGAACTGGTAGGCGAACAGCGTCTTGCTCAGCCGGATGAACAGCTGGTTCACCCCGAGCAGCGTGCGGGAGAAGGCGTTGTCGCCGAACGCGCGGGGGAACGGCGCCGGGATCCCCCGCACCGCCGTGACCCGGAACCCTGCGTCGCGCAGCAGGTGCCGCAGGGCCCGCAGCGTGAACAGCCGGACGTGGTCCCGGTCGAGCAGCCCGGCGCGCCCGTAGTTGAACTCGCCGAGGGCGAGCATGCCGCGCTGCGTCACGAACGCGACGTTGGCGGAGGTCACGACGAGCCGCACCGGGCGGTAGTCGAAACTGGGCCCGGAGCCGGTCCAGGAACTCCTCGGGCCGCCTGAGCTTGCTCATCACGTCGAGCAGCACGAGGTAGTCGTAGCCGGACGTGTCGAACGTGAGGGCCCCGTCGAGGTCGAGCTCGCCGCGAAGCCGGGCCTCGGCGTCGCAGCCGCGACGCCGCAGCTCCTGCACGAACCGGGTGTCGGCGGCGCCGATGTCGAGCACCCGGGCACCGGCCGGGATCGTGTCGGCGGCGAACGAGTGGCTGCTCGCGTAGTCGAGCTTCAGCTCGGGCGAGACGACGAGCGGGTCCAGCCGTCGCTGCTGCAGCACCCCCGCCCGGTGCGCGGCGTTGCCGATCGTCGCGGCGACGATCTCCGCGGCGTACTTCACCCCGTTGACCCGGCTGATCTCGTCGCCGTAGAACGTCGGGATCGGGATCTCGACGATCCGTGCCCCGACGTTCATCAGCTGCAGGATGATCTCGGTGTCGAACGAGAAGCCGTCGGAGTTCAGCACGAAGTGCAGCCCGGCGAGGGACCGCACCGAGTAGAGCCGGTAGCCGGAGTGGAACTCCGAGAGCGAGCTGCGGAGCAGGGTGTTCTGCACCGCGGTGAGGATCTTGTTGCCGACGAACTTGTAGAGCGGCATGCCGCCGCGCAGCGCGGCCCCCTTCACCATCATCCGGCTGCCGAACACGGCCTCGGCCCGCCCCTCGCGCAACGGCTCCAGCAGCCGCGGCAGCTCCTCGGGGGCGTACTGCCCGTCCCCGTGCACCAGGGCGACGATGTCGAAGCCGTGCTCGATGGCGTAGGCGTAGCCGATCTTCTGGTTGCCGCCGTACCCCTGGTTCGTGGTGTTGCGCAGCACCCGGAGCCGCATCCCGGGGAGCTTGAGCCGGTAGGCGTTGCCGATCTCGAACGTGGTGTCCGGAGACGCGTCGTCGATGACGACCACCTCGGTGTCGTACTCCTCGAGGACGGTGTCGGGGATCCGCTGCAGCACCCGTTCGAGGGTGGTCGCCGCCTGGTACGCGACGATCAGGATCATCAGGCGCGCGCGTGGCTGCGACATCGGTCTCCCTGTCCCGTCCGGTCCACGATGCCCGAAACGTCTGGCACGCGACGATACTGCAGCGACTCCTGTGTTCTCTGCGGTTCATGACAACAATGGGTCCATGACTGCGACCCGGCTGCCCACCGACCTCCCGCCGCTCGACGTCACCCCCGGGCCGGTGCGGGCGGAGCCGCTCCCGGCGGACCGTCCGGTGCGGTGGGGCATCCTGGCCACCGGCAAGATCGCGAACGCGTTCGCCCGGGACCTGGCGCTCCTCGAGGAGTGCGAGCTGACCGCGGTCGGCGCCCGCCGGCAGGAGTCCGCGGACGACTTCGCGGCCCGGCACGGCGCCCGGCGGGCGTACGGCGACTACCGCTCGCTCGTCGAGGACCCCGAGGTCGACGTGGTCTACGTCGCCACCCCGCACGCGCTGCACCGCGAGCACGTGACGCTCGCGCTCGAGGCGGGCAAGGCGGTGCTCAACGAGAAGTCCTTCACGCTCGACGCCGCCGAGGCGGAGGAGCTGGTGGCGCTGGCGCGCGAGAAGGACCTCTTCCTGATGGAGGCGATGTGGATGCGCTGCCTGCCGATCATCCGCCGGCTCCAGCAGCTGCTGGGCTCCGGGGCGCTCGGCGAGGTCCGGCAGGTGCGCGCCGACCTGGGCTTCGCCGTGGACAAGCCGCCGACGGACCGGCTGCTCGACGTGGCGCTGGGCGCGGGAGCGCTGCTCGACATGGGCATCTACCCGCTGACGTTCGCGCAGCTGTTCCTCGGTGAGCCCTCGGTGGTCGCCGCGGCCGCGAACCTGTCGGAGGCCGGCGCGGACCTCGACCTGTCGCTGAGCCTCGGCTACCCCGGCGGCGGCCTGGCCTCGCTGACCTCGACGATGACCGCCTGGTCGCCCCGCACGGCGTCGATCGCGACCGACCGCGGCCGCATCGACCTGCCCGCGCCGTTCCACCACCCGCGGTCGGTGACCTGGACGGCGTACGACACCGACCCGGGCGCGGGCGGTCCCGCCGAGCCCCAGGAGCTGACCGAGGGCCTGGTCGGCGCGGGCTACGCCCACGAGGCGCTCGAGGTGGTCCGCTGCCTGCGCGCCGGGGAGACCGAGAGCCCGCTGATGACGCTCGACGAGACGCTGCGGATGATGCGGCTGATGGACCTGGTCCGCGAGCAGATCGGGGTGCGGTACGCCCGTCGCTGACGGGCGGGTCATGCATCGGCGGCGGACGGGTACGTTGAGGGCGTGAGCGCCGCAGCGAGAACCTCCCCGGCCGAGCCCGCCCGCGCCGACCTGGTGATCGTGGCCAACCGGCTGCCCGTGGACCGGGTGGTCGAGGACGACGGCTCGGTCTCCTGGCGGCCCTCCCCCGGCGGCCTGGTGACCGCCATCGCCCCGGTGATGCGCCAGAACGACGGCGCCTGGATCGGCTGGTCCGGCGGCACCGACGACGAGATCGAGCCGTTCGTCGAGGACGGCCTCTCGCTGGTGCCGGTGCCGCTCACCGACGACGAGGTCGAGGAGTTCTACGAAGGCTTCTCGAACGCCACCCTGTGGCCGCTCTACCACGACGTGGTCGCGAAGCCGGCCTTCCACCGCGAGTGGTGGGACAGCCTACGTCAAGGTCAACGAGCGGTTCGCGCGCAAGGCCGCGCCGAGGTGGCCGCCGAGGACGCCACCGTCTGGGTGCACGACTACCAGATGCAGCTGGTGCCGGCGATGCTGCGCGAGCTCCGCCCCGACCTGCGGATCGGGTTCTTCCTGCACATCCCGTTCCCGCCGGCCGAGCTGTTCCAGCAGCTGCCGTGGCGGCGCCAGATCCTGCGAGGGGCTGCTCGGCGCCGACGTGGTCGGCTTCCAGCGCCCGGGTGCCGCGCAGAACTTCGTCCGGCTGGTGCGCCAGCGGGTGGGCCACAAGACGCACCGCGACCACATCTACCTCCCCGACGGCCGGGTCGTGCAGGCCGGGTCGTTCCCGATCTCGATCGACACCGCGCGGGCTGGACGAGCTCTCGCGCTCCGACGCCGTCACGCAGCGCGCCAAGGAGATCCGCGAGCAGCTCGGCAACCCGAGGACCGTGCTGCTCGGCGTCGACCGGCTCGACTACACCAAGGGCATCTACGACCGGCTCCGCGCCTTCGGCGAGCTGGTCAGCGAGGGCGAGCTGTCGGTCGAGGACACCGTCTTCGTGCAGGTGGCCACCCCGTCACGGGAGCGGGTCGAGCAGTACCGCCGGCTCCGCGACGACATCGACCGGCTGGTCGGCCGGCTCAACGGCGACCTGGGCAGCATCGGCAGCCCGCCGATCCACTACCTCCACACGTCCTACCCCAAGGACGAGATGGCCGCGCTGTTCCGCGCCGCCGACGTGATGGTGGTGACCCCGCTGCGCGACGGCATGAACCTGGTCGCCAAGGAGTACGTCGCGTGCCGCTACGACGACGGCGGCGCCCTGGTGCTCTCGGAGTTCGCGGGGGCCGCCGACGAGCTGCGGCAGGCGTTCATGGTGAACCCCTACGACATCAACGGCATGAAGCAGGCGTTCCTCACCGCGATGAACGCCGACCCGAGGGACCTCGGCCGCCGGATGCGGGCGATGCGCAAGACGGTCGCCGAGCACGACGTGAAGGACTGGGCACGCCGGTTCCTCTCCGTGCTCGCGGACGCGCAGCCCGCCCACAACAAGCAGCTGCGGCCGTCCGAGGCCCGCTGACCCGCTGGTAACTTGAGCAGATGGATCTGATCCCCAAGCCGGACCAGGTCGTGTCCGCAGCGGCGAACGTCGCCCACAAGGTCCTCTACGGCGGCCTCGCGGACCTCCGGCCCATGCCGCGCACCCTGATCGACGAGGGCGTGCTGCGCGAGGTCTACCACTACCGCCCGCGGGCCTCCGCCCGCGAGCACGGCGACCCGGTCCTGCTGGTGACCCCGCTGGCCGCGCCCGCGATCTGCTTCGACCTGCGCCGCGGCTGCTCGCTGGTCGAGCACCTCGTGGAGGGCGGCCGTCCGACGTACCTCGTGGAGTACGGCGAGGTGTCGTTCGCCAACCGCGGGCTGGGCATGGAGCACTGGGTGGACGAGGTCGTCCCGCAGGCCGTCGAGGAGGTCAGCCGGCACGCCGGCGGCCGCCCGGTGCACGTCGTGGGCTGGAGCCTCGGCGCGATCTTCGCGCTGCTGACCGCCGCCGACCGCCCCGACCTGCCGATCGCGTCGCTGACCAGCGTCGGCGCGCCCATCGACGTCAGCCAGGTGCCGCTGGTCGCGCCGTTCCGGCCGTTCCTCGGCATCGCGGGCGAGCGGGCCGGCCTGGTCACCCAGGCCTACCGGCTGCTCGGCGGCGCCCCCAAGCCGCTGGTGCGGCGGGCCTTCCAGCTCTCGTCGTTCAACAAGCTCGTGACCAAGCCGATCGCGCTGGCCGCGAAGCTCGACGACGCCGACTTCCTGGCGCAGGTCGAGGCGGTCGACCGGTTCACCGACAACATGATCGCCTACCCCGGCCGGACCTTCGGGCAGCTCTACCACCGGCTGCTCAAGGGCAACCAGCTCGCGACCGGCACCGTGACGATGGACGACCGGGAGATCTCGCTGGCCGACATCACCGCGCCGCTGCTGGCGTTCGGCGGCTCGGCCGACGGCATCGCCCCGGTGCAGTGCGTGCGGCCGATCGTGGACCTGGTGACGGGCGTCGACGACCTCCGCTTCGAGATCGTGCCGGGCGGCCACCTCGGCATGCTCACCGGCCGGGCCGCACGCCGTACCACCTGGCGGATCCTCGACGAGTGGATCGCCGGGCACTCCTCCGAGTCCGCCGCCGACCCCACGCCCGACGCGAAGCGGTCGGAGAAGAAGGCCGCGACGCGCACCTCGAGGACCACCATCGGGTCGAACCCGCAGCGCCGCTACGGATCGGCCTCCAGCCGCACCCTCGCCAAGAAGTGAGCCGTCGGCTCGCGGCCGGGCTGGCCGGCCTCGTCGCCGGCGCGCTGCTCGCCACCGGCTGCTCCGGCGGCCCGACGCCCGCCGGTGACGGCGGCTCGGACCGCTCGACGAGCGCGTCGACGGTGCCGCCCTCTACCTCCTCGCCGGGGGCCGGGGGCACCTCGCGCTACCACCGGTACGTCGCGATGGGCGACTCGTTCAGCGCCGGCCCGCTGATCCCGACCACGGACCTGGCCGGCGGCTGCCTGCGCTCCGACCACAACTACCCGTCGCTGGTCGCCCGCCGGCTCGGCGTCCGCACCTTCGTCGACGTCACCTGCAGCGGCGCCAAGACCGAGGACCTGTCCGCCCCGCAGGCGGGCTACGGCGACGCCCGGATCCCGCCGCAGGACGCTGCCCTGACCCGCGGCACCGACCTGGTCACGCTGGGCATCGGCGGCAACGACCTCGACCTGTTCACGACCCTGATCGGCACGTGCACGCAGCTGCGGGCCGAGGACCCCACCGGGTCGCCGTGCGCACGGCGGCTCGCGACGCAGGGTCCGGACCTCGAGGCGGCCACACGCACGATCAGCGCCCACGTCGCCGCCGCGCTGCGCGAGATCGAGCGCCGGGCGCCGCGGGCGACCGTGGTGCTGGTCGGCTACCTCCGGCTCACCCCCGACCGCGGCACCTGCCCGGGGCTGCCGCTGGCCACCGGCGACTACGCCCAGGGACGGCGGATCGCGGGGTCGCTCGACCGGGCGCTTGCACCAGGCCGCCCGCGCGACGGGCGTCCGCTTCGTCGACATGGACGCCGCGTCGCGCGGACACGACATCTGCTCGGCCGACCCGTGGGTCAACGGTCGCGTGACGAAGCGCGGCGTCGCGCTCGCCTACCACCCGCTGCTGGCCGGCATGCGCGCCGACGCCGCCCGGGTGGTCGCCGCGCTGCGATAGCCCCTCCGGGCGGTCACACCACCGGCCACCGGTCCGTCAGGGTGGTGACGGATCCGAGCGGGAGGATGGACGGATGGACAGCGAGACGGACGCCGAGCTGGTGCTGGCCCAGCAGTTCGAGGAGCACCGGCCTCACCTCCGGGCGGTGGCGCTGCGGATGCTCGGCACGACCGGCGAGGCCGACGACGCGGTGCAGGAGGCGTGGCTGCGGCTGAGCCGCTCCGACACCAGTGACGTGGCGAACCTCGGCGGCTGGCTGACCACCGTGGTCGCCCGGGTCTGCCTCGACCTGCTGCGCTCACGCACCGCCCGGCGCGAGCAGACCACCACCGACGTCCTCGAGCGGGTGCAGGACCCCACGGACGCCGGGCACCCCGAGCACGAGGCGGTGCTCGCCGACAGCGTCGGGGCCGCGCTGGTCGTGGTGCTGGAGACGCTGGCGCCGGCCGAGCGGCTGGCGTTCGTGCTGCACGACCTGTTCGCGGTGCCGTTCGACGAGGTCGCCGCGATCCTCGGCCGGACCCCGACCGCGACCCGGCAGCTCGCCAGCCGGGCGCGGCGGCGGGTCCGCTCCCCCGGCGCGACGCTCGGCGCGGAGCGCGCGGCGCAGCGCCAGGTGGTCGACGCGTTCCTGGCCGCCTCCCGCGAGGGGGACCTCGCGGGCCTGGTCGCGCTGCTGCACCCCGACGCCGCGGTCCGCGCCGACGGCGCGGCGGTGGCGATGGGCGCCGAGCCGGAGGTCGTCGGGGTCGGCGCGGTGGCCGAGACGTTCCGGGGCCGGGCCCGCGCGGCCCGGCCGGGCTCGCTCGACGGCTTCGCGGCGGCGGTGTGGTCGGTCGGCGGCACCCCGCAGGTGGTCTTCGGGTTCACCGTCGAGGACGGCCTGGTGCGCGAGATCGAGCTGCTCGCCGACCCGGAGGTGCTCGCCCGGCTGGACCTCGCGCCCGCGTAGCCGGGCCGGGCCGTCGCTACAGTTCGGCGCATGAGCGCCGCCCTGCCCCGCGGCGTCCGGGTGGGCTACGGGCTGGGATCGGTGGCGACGGGGGCGTTCGGGACCGTCCCGGGGCTGCTGCTGCTGCCCTACCTGACCGACACGCTCGGCGTGGCCGCGGCGGTGGCCGGCGTGCTGGTCTTCGTGCCGAAGGCCTGGGACGTGCTGCTCAACCCGGTGGCCGGTCGCATCAGCGACCGGCACGTCTCCCCCCTCGGCCCGCGGCGGCCGTTCCTGCTCCGCGCCGGCGTGGCGCTCGCCGGCTGCTTCGCGCTGCTGTTCGCCGGTCCGCCGCTGGGCTCGACGGCGCTGGAGGCGGCGTACGTCGTGGTGCTGTTCCTGGGCTGCGCGACGGCGTACGCGTTCTTCCAGGTGCCGTTCGTCGCGATGCCGGCGGAGATGACCGACTCCTTCGAGGAGCGCACCCGGCTGCTGTCGTGGCGGGTCGCGCTGCTGGCGCTGACGATCCTGGTGAGCGGGGCGTCGGCGCCGGCGATCCGCGACGCCCTCGGCGGGCACGCGGGCTACCGCGCGATGGGCGGCTTCGTGGCGCTGCTGATCCTCGGCGGCACGGTCGCCGCCTACGCCGGCACCCGGCGGGCGCCGATCGGCACGGTGACCGCGGCGGGTGGCACCCTCGGCGAGCAGCTGCGGGTGGTGGCGCAGGCCCGCGACTTCCGGCTGCTGCTGACCACGTTCGTGCTGCAGGCGCTGGCGACCGGCGCGATGCTGGCCGGCGTCGACTACGTCGCGCGGGTGGTGCTGGACCGGCCGTCCGCGTCGACGTACCTGTTCGTCTGCTTCGTCGGACCCGCACTGCTGCTCACCCCGGTGTGGGCGGTGGTCGGCGCACGGATCGGCAAGAAGGCGGGGTACGTCGCGGCGTCGCTGTGCCTGGCCGCCGGGGCGCTGCTGCTGGTGCTCGCCGGCACCGTGCCGCCGGCCGCGGTCTACGCCGCCACCGGGCTCGTCGGCGTCGGGTACGCCGGCGCGCAGGTGTTCCCGCTCTCGATGCTGGCCGACGTCGCGGCCGTGGACGCCCGGGCGACCGGGCAGAACCGGGCCGGGGTCTTCACCGGCGTGTGGACCGCCGGCGAGACGCTCGGCCTGGCGCTCGGGCCCGGCATCTTCGGGCTGGTGCTGGCGCTGGGCGGCTACGTCTCCTCCACCGGCGCGACGGTCGCGCAGCCCGACTCCGCCCGCACCGCCGTCGTGCTCGGCTTCTCGCTGCTGCCGGCGGCGCTGACGCTGGCCAGCCTGGCCTGGCTGCGGCGCTGGTCGCTGGGCTCGCGGTAGGGCCTCGGTAGGGTCGTCGGATGAGCGAGGACGTGCTGGCCGAGCTGGAACGGCTCCGGGCCCACGACCTCCCGACGCACGGCGGCCGCACGCTCGCCTACGTCTACGACAGCGGGCTCGCCGAGGCCGACGAGGTGGGCCGCCGGGCCCTCGCGTCGTACGGCAGCAGCAACGGGCTGGACCCGACGGCGTTCCCGAGCCTGCTGCGGATGGAGAACGACCTCGTCGCCGAGGCCGCCCGGCTGCTCGACGCGCCGGACACCGTGGTCGGGTCGGTGACCTCCGGCGGCACCGAGTCGATCCTGCTGGCGGTGCAGACCGCGCGCGACGCGTGCCCCGAGGTCGAGTCGCCGAGCATGGTGCTGCCGAGCACCGCGCACGCCGCGTTCCACAAGGCCGCGCACTACTTCGGGGTGCGGCCGGTGCTCGTGCCGGTCGGGCCGGACTTCCGCGCCGACCCGGTCGCCATGGCCGCGGCGGTCGACGGCTCGACGGTGCTGGTGGTGGCCAGCGCGCCGTCGTACGCCCACGGCGTGGTGGACCCGGTCACCGAGGTGGCCGCGGTCGCGGCGGAGCGCGGCGTCCGGTGCCACGTGGACGCCTGCATCGGCGGCTGGGTGCTGCCGTACGCCGCGCGCCTCGGCCGGGACGTGCCGTCGTGGACGTTCGCCGTCGACGGGGTCACCAGCATCAGCGTCGACCTGCACAAGTACGCCTACACGCCGAAGGGCGCGTCGCTGCTGCTGCACCGGACCCCGGCGCTGCGCCGACCGCAGCTGTTCGCGAGCGCCGCCTGGCCGGGCTACACGATGCTCAACTCGACGACGCAGTCGACCAGGTCGGGTGGTCCGCTGGCGGGGGCGTGGGCGGTGGTCCGCTCGATCGGCGAGGACGGCTACCTCGCGCTGACCGAGCAGGTGCTCGACGGGATGGACCGGCTGCTGGCCGGGCTGTCCGAGGTGCCGGCGCTGCACGTCGTCGCGCCGCCCGACTCGACGCTGCTGGCGCTCGGCGCCGACGACTCCTGCGACGTGTTCACGATCGCCGACGAGATGACCGCCGCCGGCTGGTACGTCCAGCCGCAGCTGTCCTTCGCGGGCGGCGCGCCCACGCTGCACCTGACGCTCAGCGCCGCGACGGCGCCGCACGTCGAGGAGTTCCTCGCGGTGCTCGGCGACGCCGTCGCCGCCGCGGTCGAGGCCGGCCCGGTGCGGGTCGACCCGGGGGTGGCCGACGTGGTGCGCGCCCTCGACCCCGCGGTGCTCACCGACGCGGACTTCGACGGGCTGCTGGCCGCGGCCGGCCTGCTCGGCGACGGCCCGGGTCTCGCGCTGCCCGAGCGGATGGCCGAGGTCAACGCGCTCCTCGACCTCGCCGCACCGGCGCTGCGCGAGGCGCTGCTGACCGCCTTCCTCGACCGGCTGTCCCGGCCCACTCCGCGCCCTGCCTAGGGTGGCGGGCATGAGCGCACTGGCCGGACTCGTCGAGCGCGGGCTGGTGGCCCCGGACTGGGCCGAGGCGCTCGCCCCGGTCGACGGCACGATCGCCCGGATGGGCGAGTTCCTGCGTGCCGAGATCCAGGCCGGCCGCCGCTACCTGCCGCACGGCGACCAGGTGTTCCGGGCCTTCAGCCGGCCGATGGCCGACGTCCGTGTGCTGGTCGTCGGGCAGGACCCCTACCCCACGCCCGGGCACCCGGTCGGGCTGTCGTTCTCGGTCGCGCCCGACGTCCGGCCGCTGCCGAAGAGCCTGGTCAACATCTACAAGGAGCTCGTCGACGACGTCGGCTGCGAGCCGCCGACCAACGGTGACCTGACGCCGTGGTTCGAGCAGGGCGTGATGCTGCTCAACCGGGCCCTCACGGTCGCGCCCGGTGCCCCCGCCTCGCACCGCGGCAAGGGCTGGGAGTCGGTGACCGAGCAGGCCATCGACCGGCTCGCCCAGCGCGGCGGCCCGCTGGTGGCGATCCTGTGGGGCCGCGACGCGCAGGGCCTGAAACCGATGCTCGGCGACGTCCCCTGGGTCGACTCCGTGCACCCCAGCCCGCTGTCGGCCTCCCGCGGCTTCTTCGGCTCGCGGCCGTTCAGCCGGGTCAACACGCTGCTCGAGAAGCAGGGCGGCACGCCGGTCGACTGGCGGCTCCCGTGACCTCGCTGGGCTCGGTCTGCGTGTTCAGCGGCTCCAGCCCGGGCGCCCGGTCGTCGTACACGGAGGCGGCGGTCGCCCTCGGGCAGGAGCTCGCCGGCCGCGGCACCCGGGTGGTGTACGGCGGTGCCAGCGTCGGCCTGATGGGCACCGTCGCCGACGCCGCGCTGGCCGCCGGCGGGCAGGTCGTCGGCGTCATCCCGCAGCACCTCGTCGACCGCGAGGTCGCCCACGACGGGCTGACCGAGCTGCACGTCACCGGCTCGATGCACGAGCGGAAGGCGCTGATGGCCGAGCTCTCCGACGGGTTCGTCGCGCTGCCGGGCGGGCTCGGGACGCTGGAGGAGCTCGCCGAGGTGCTGACCTGGTCGCAGCTCGGGCTGCAGCACAAGCCGTGCGGGCTGCTCGACGTCGAGGGGTTCTACGGCCCGCTGCTCGCCTTCCTCGACCACACCGTGACCGAGCGCTTCGTCTCGCCGGAGCACCGCTCGCTGGTGCTCGCCGAGCAGGCACCCGGAGCGCTCGTGGACCTGCTCGAGGGCTGGCGGCCGGGGGCGGTCGCGACGAAGTGGCTCGACCGCTGAGCGGACCTGCGCACGATTTGTCGACTTCTTCAAGTAGCATTTGGGCATGACGCAGACCCTCGCCCTTCCCTCCTTCGAGGACGCCACCGTCGTGGTCCCCGCTCCCGGCGACGAGCCGGGCAACTGGTCCGGCGCCGCGAGCGCGGTGCTGGTCGACGGGATCTACTGGCTGACCTACCGGGTGCGGCGGCCGCTGCAGGAGGGCCGCGGGGTCTCCGTGGTGGTGGCTCGCTCCGAGGACGGCGAGCACTTCGTGACGGTCGCCGAGGTGCGCCGCGACGAGTTCGGCGCCGAGTCGTTCGAGCGCCCCGTGCTGGTGCCGCGGCCCGGCGGCGGCTGGCGGCTCTACCTCTCCTGCGCCACTCCCGGCAGCAAGCACTGGTGGATCGAGGCGGTCGACGCCGACGACCCGGTCGACCTCGAGCAGGGCACCCGGACCGTGGTGCTCCCCGGCTCCGACCAGGTCGCGGTCAAGGACCCCGTCGTGCTCGTCGACGAGACCGGCTGGCGGATGTGGGTGTGCGTGCACCCGCTGACCGTGCCCGGTGACGAGGACCGGATGACGACGGCGTACGCCACCAGCGACGACGGCCTGGTCTGGGACTGGCACGGCACCGTGCTGGCGCCCACCGAGGGCAGCTGGGACCAGCGCGGCACCCGGGTCACCGCGGTGATCGGCGAGAGCCCGCTGGTCGTGCTGTACGACGGCCGGGCCCGGGCCGAGGACAACTGGCACGAGGTCACCGGGGTGGCCCGCTCCACCGACGGCCGGACGCTCGTGGCCGAGGACCTGCCGGTGATCCGGTCGCCGCACAGCGACGGCGCGCTGCGCTACGTCGCCGCCGTGCCGCTGCCCGGCGGGGGCACCCGGTTCTACTTCGAGGCCGCCCGCCCCGACGGGGCGCACGACCTGATGTCCTGCGTGACCGGCTGAGCCCCGCTCAGCCGGCGCGCTGCGTCTGGCGGGTGTGGAACGAGTCGCCGTCGCGGTGCACCCGCCACTCGTCGTAGGACCGGCCGGTCACCTCCTCCAGCAGCGCGATGTCCTCGAGGAACGGCCGCCGCAGCGCCACCCGCTGCTCCTGGGTGAGCTTGGGCCGCGCCGGGTCGCCGCGGTGGTGCAGCTGGTCGATCAGCGGCCGGCTCATCTTGCGCCAGGCCTGCGGCGGCAGGAACTGGCCGGCCCGCGCGCCAGCCCGCACCACGGGCCCGAGCACCCGGGTGCGCACGCTGGGGGTGACGAAGGGCCGGGAGTTCCCGGACGGGATCTCGGTCAGCAGGTCCTCGGAGACCCCCAGGAAGCGGCACACCTCGTTGAGCGTCTTGTGCGGCTCCTCGACGAGGTCGCGGTAGCGCAGCAGGTGCACCTGCTCGCGCGGGAAGTGCTCGAACAGGTCCGCGACCTGCCGGCCGTACATGCCCAGCGCGCGGTAGTGCCAGAACGGCGCCCAGCCGCTGTCGATCCGCTCCTGCTCGCGCTTGCAGGCCTCGAGGATGTCCGAGCACGGCTCCAGGCCGTCGACCCACAGGTGCTGCCAGTTGGAGTAGGCCCGGTCGACCGGGTCGCGCAGCACGCACACCAGCCGGGCGTCGGGCAGGTCCGAGGCGATCCGGCGGCGGGCGTCGCGGTTGTAGAGGTAGAACGGCGTGCTCTCGCCGGCCTGCTGGTTCTCGTCGGCGCCCTCGAAGAGGTCGAGGTAGCGCTGCCGCTGCCAGATCCACTCGCGGTTGCTGTGCGCGTCGCCCGGGCCCCGGTACGCCGGCGGCGGCGAGTCGCCGCACAGGTAGTACTTCGGCTCCTTGACCCGGCTGAGGAACAGCTCCGGGTGCTCCGCCAGGGCGGCGTGCAGGGCCGTCGTACCGGCCTTGGGTGCGCCGACCAGCAGGAAGTCCGGGAGCCGGCCCCCGCGGTAGGCCTGGGCGGATGCGGCGAGTGTCCTGACCATCCCCCGATTGTAGAGGGTGTCGATAGACTTAGTCGTCCCGGTGTCCTCTGCGTCTCACGACGTGGTGTGCAGCCTCGACGCCTCGATGCGGGAGACGACGTGGCCGGCGATCCGCTCCAGGGCGGCGACGTCCTCGGGCGAGAGCCCCTCGAAGACCAGCGACCGCACGGTCTCGACGTGCCCCGGGGCGGCCTTGACCAGCACCTGCCAGCCCTCCTCGGTCAGGCTCACCAGCGTCACCCGGCGGCTGTGCGGCGAGGGCGTGCGGGCCACCCAGCCCCGGCGCTCGAGCTTGGTCACCACGTGCGAGAGCCGCGACAGGCTGGCGTTGACCCGGGCGGCGAGGTCGCTCATCCGCAGCGTGCGGTCGTCGCTCTCGGAGAGCATCGCCAGGCAGAGGTAGTCGAAGTGGGTCAGGTCGGAGTCGCGCTGCAGCTGGGAGTCCAGGGCGGGCGACAGCTTGAGCATCACGCCCGCGAGCCGCAGCCAGGCCCGCTGCTCGTCGTCGTCCAGCCAACGCGTCATGCGATCCAGCGTAGGCGTCCGCGTCGAGCGGCAGCACGGCTTCGCCGATACTTGAGCCTTCAACTAAACCGCGCTACGCTCAGGCTCACCGAAACTTTTCCTTTGGAGGGACCATGACGGACGCGACCGGCCGGATGCCCGCGCTCTACATCGGGCACGGCGCGCCGCCGCTGCTCGACGACGCGCTGTGGAGCAGCCAGCTCGCGGCCTGGTCGGCCGACCTCCCCCGCCCGAAGGCGATCCTGATCGTCTCCGCCCACTGGGAGTCCGCGCCGGTGATGCTCTCGGCCTCCGGGCCGGGCGTGCCGCTGGTCTACGACTTCGGCGGCTTCCCGCAGCGCTACTACGAGATGACCTACGAGACCCCCGACGCGAGCGCGCTGGCGGCCCGGGTCGCGGCGATGATGCCGGACACCGAGCCGGTGCACCAGCACGCGAGCCGCGGGCTCGACCACGGCGCGTGGGTGCCGCTGAAGATCATGTACCCCGCCGGCGACGTCCCGGTGCTGCAGATGTCGCTGCCCACCGACGACCCCTACCGGCTGGTCGAGCTGGGCCGCCGGCTGCGCCCGCTGCGCGACGAGGGCGTGCTGGTGATCGGCTCGGGGTTCCTGACCCACGGCCTGCCGTTCCTGCGGGAGTTCCGCATCGACGCGGCCGCCCCGGGCTGGTCGACCGAGTTCGACGCGTGGGCCGCCGACGCGCTGGCGCGGGGCGACGTCGACGAGCTGGCGTCGTACCGCTCGAAGGCGCCGGGGATGCCCTACGCGCACCCGACCGTGGAGCACTTCACGCCGCTGTTCATCACGCTCGGCGCGGCCTCGGACCCGGAGACCCCGGGCGAGCAGGTCGTCGACGGCTACTGGATGGGGCTCTCGAAGCGCTCGCTGCAGGTCGCCTGACCCCTCCGGCCCGAGTCCCGGCAGGATGAGGGCCGTGAGCATCCTGTCGATCCAGTCGCACGTCGCCTACGGCCACGCCGGCAACAGCGCCGCCGTCTTCCCGCTGCAGCGTCTCGGCAAGGAGGTCTGGCCGGTGCCGACGGTGGCCTTCTCCAACCACACCGGGTACGGCGCCTGGCGCGGGCCGCTGCTGCCGGCCTCCGACGTCGCCGAGGTGATCGCGGGCATCGAGGACCGCGGCGTGCTCGCGGAGTGCTGCGCGGTGCTGTCGGGGTACCAGGGCGCCGAGGACGTCGGGGCCGTCGTGCTCGACGCCGTCGCGCGGGTGAAGCAGGCCAACCCGACGGCGCTCTACTGCTGCGACCCGGTGATGGGCGACGTCGGCCGCGGCATGTTCGTGCGGCCCGGCATCCCGGAGTTCATGCGCGAGCAGGTGGTGCCGGCCGCCGACGTGGTGACGCCGAACCACTTCGAGCTCGACTACCTCACCGGCCGGTCGAGCCGCACGCTCGAGGAGCTGCTCGACGCGGTGGACGTGCTGCGCGGCGCCGGGCCGTCGGTGGTGCTGGTGACCAGCGCGGTCACCGACGACACCCCGGCGGACTCCCTCGACCTGGTCGCGGTGTCCCGCCAGGGCGCCTGGCGCACCCGGACGCCGCGGCTCGGGATCAGCCCCAACGGCGCCGGCGACGTGACCGCCGCGGTGTTCCTGGCCAACCTGCTCGACGAGCACCCGCTCGACCTGGCGCTCGCGCGGACCACCTCGTCGGTGTTCGCGGTCATCGACGCGACCTCGGCCGCGGGCTCCCGGGAGCTGCGGATCGTGGAGAGCCAGGACCGGCTGGCCGACCCGCCCCTGGAGTTCGCGCCCGAGCGGCTCCGCTGACGTCTCAGAGGACGCCGGCGCGGTCCACCCGGCGGTGGTAGTGGGTGCCGACCGAGCCGCCGGCGAGGGCGGCGACCAGCGTGCCGACGAGGACGAGGACAGCCGCGACGATGCCGGCCGTGCTCAGCGAGTCCAGCGACACCGGCAGGCGGGGCAGGTCGACCCGGCTGAGGACGTCGTACTGCTGGCCGAAGACGCCGCCGAGCACGATCGCGACGATGGTGACGAGCAGCCCGATGAGCCAGACCCCGAGGCCCTGCCGGGACCCGGAGAAGCGCGACATGCGGCCGGCGACGTAACCGCCGGAGTAGTAGCCGATCATCAGCACCGCCAGCAGCACGATCGCGGCGACCAGCCCGATGGTGCCGGCCTGCCGCTCGGCCTGGTCCTGGGTGACCTGCCGGCTGTAGCCGACCGCGGCGGCGATGGCCCCGATGATGCCGGTGAGCAGGATGCTGACCGCGACCGCGACGAGCCAGCCGAAGAAGGCGGCGCCGAGGTTCAGCCCGCCGAACCGGTCCTGCTGCGCGAGGACGGGGTCCCCGGCGTAGCGGTCGTCCCGCTCGTGCAGGGTGCGGTCCTCGTAGCCGTCGTCGAGACGGTCGTCGCGGGTCTTGGTGCTGGTACGTCCGAACACGGGAGTCCTCCTGAGAGCGGCTGCCGACGAGCCGAGGACCCAGCAGTACCCCGTGATGACGGACCTCAAGCGGCTCGAAAACCGGTCGAGGCAGGCGTGGAGCCGCTTGTCAGGTTCGAACTGACGACCTTTCGCTTACAAGGCGAGTGCTCTACCAGCTGAGCTAAAGCGGCGCCCGGCCATCGTAATGAGCGCGCCTGAGGCGCCGCACTTCGGCCGTCGCGCATCGTTCGGTGACTCACGGGTAAGGAAGAGATGACCAGTACGTTCGACGAGGAGGACGACATGGGCAACGAGGACAAGCTCAACAACAAGGGCGAGGGCGCCTACGGCAAGGCCAAGGAGAAGGTCGGCGACGTCACGGGCGACAAGGACCTGCAGGCCTCCGGCAAGAAGGACCAGAGCAAGGCCGACCTCAAGCAGGCCGGCGAGAAGGTCAAGGACGCGTTCAAGAAGTAGCCGCACCAGACACGTGGGCGAGGGGCCGGTTCCGCCGGCCCTTCGTCATGTCCGGGCCGCGGCCTGCAACGCCAGCCGTACGGCGGTGTTGGCGCTGCCGAACCCGGCGTACCCGCCGCGGCGCTCCAGCAGCTCGACGTAGAACCGGCCCCCGACCAGCGGGGTGTAGGTGTGCAGCAGCTCGCCGTCCTCGTCGCGGTCGTAGAGCAGCCCGTGCTCGCGCAGGTCGGCGACCAGCGCCGCCGGCAGCGCGAACCGGGCCTCCAGGTCGGCGTAGTAGTTCTCCGGCACGTCGACCAGGTCGGCGCCGAGCGCCCGCAGCCGGCGCACCTCCGCCCGGACGTCGTCGCAGCGGAACGCCACCTGGTTGATGCCGCGCGGCGCCGACTCCTGGGTGTCGGCCACGCTGAGCACGACCCGGACGTCCCCGGCCGGCGGCCGCAGCACCCGGCTCCGCATCCGGCCGCGCGGCTCCATGAACTCCGAGACCGGGCCGGGCTCGAACGCGAACAGCCCCCGGTGGAACGACGTCTCGGCGTTCAGGTGCCACTCGTCGACCGCGGTCCCGACGTGGTCGATGCCGCGCCAGGTCGACGCCGGTGCGGGAGCGTCGTCGAGCGGCTCGAAGTCCCGCAGCCAGGAGTCCGGCCCGCCCGGGGCGGCGCTGACCAGCACGTGCACCCCGGCCGGTGAGGTCAGCGTCGGCAGCCGCGCCTCCTGCTGCGTGCGCCGGCGGGTGACCTCCGGCCAGCACAGCGCCCGCGCGCGGGCGGCGACGTCGGTGACCGGCTCGGCCACCACCCCGACGGCGACGGGTCGGACCTCGCCGTCGGTCCCCTCGCCCCGGTTGACCACCAGGTGCGCGTCGCCGTTGCGCCACCAGGTGACCGGCTTGCTGACGTGCTCGCCGGCGGGGGCGAAGCCGAGCGAGGTCAGCAGCCGGGCCGCGGGTCCGTCGTCGGCGCCGACCGCGAGCTCGACGAACGCGGTGTCCGCGGCGGCGGGCGGCGGTGGGGTCGCGGGTCGGGCCGGCCGTCGAGCCGGGCCAGCTGGTCCTGGAGGAACAGCAGCGACCGGTAGGCGTCCATCGCGGTCTCGCCGGCCTCGGCCTCGCGCACCACGTCGCTGAACACCTCCAGCGACACCGGCCCGGTGTAGCCGGCGTCGAGCACGCGCGCGACCAGCGGGAGCACGTCGAGCGTGCCCTGGCCGGGGAAGCAGCGGTGGTGCCGGCTCCACTGCAGCACGTCCATGTCGAGGTGCGGCGCGTCGGCGACCTGCAGGAAGAACAGCCGGTCGCCGGGGATGCCGTCGAGGGCCTCGGGGCCGTCGCCGCGCGCGAGCATGTGGAAGGTGTCGACGGCCAGCCCGACCGCGGGGTGGTCGGCGCGCTCGACCCGCTCCCACGCCTGCGCGAGCCGGTGGGTGTGACGACCCCACGCGAGCGCCTCGAAGGCCACCCGGACGCCTCGCTCGGCGGCGAGGTCGCCGACCTGCCGGAGCTGGTCGGCGGAGAGGTCGACGTCGTCGCGGGCGTCGGGTGCGACGGTGGAGCACGCCAGCACGGTGGGGGCGCCGAGCTCCGCGGCGACGTCGAGCTTGCGTCGTACCCGGTGGAGGACGGCGGGGAAGTCCGCCGGCGGCACGCCCTCGACGTCGCGGACCGGCTGCAGCAGGTCGACGCCGATGCCGAGGTCGGCGCAGCGGGCGGCGACCTCGCGCGGGCTGAGCGGGCAGGCGACGAGGTCCTGGTCGAAGATCTCGACGCCGTCGAAGCCGACCTTCGCGATCGCGTCCAGCTTGTCGACGAGCAGCCCGCTCAGCGACACGGTGGCGATGCCCAGCCGCACGGCTCAGCCCCCGGTCACCGGCTGCGGCGCGGTGAGCCGGTCGAAGTGGCGCAGCATCCGCTCGGCGTCCGGCTGCCGCCCGGTGAACAGCTCGAAGGCGGTGGCGGCCTGGAACACGGCCATGCCGCCCCCCGGTACGACGCGGCAGCCGCGGCTGCGGGCCAGCCGGACCAGCTCGGTGTCGAGCGGGAAGTACACGATGTCGGCGACCCAGAGCCCGGGTCGCACCAGCTCGGCCGGCACCGGCAGGCCGGGGTGTCCGAGCATCCCGGTCGGCGTCGCGTGCACCAGGCCGTCGGCGAGCCCGACCTCGGCGGCCAGGTCCTCGACCACGGAGAGCCGGTCGGCGCCGAACGTGTCGGCGAACCGCTCGACGAAGGCCGCCGCCCGGTCCCGGTCGACGTCGTGCACGGCGACGTGGGCCAGCCCGAGCTGCAGCAGCGCGTAGCCGACCGCGACCCCGGCCCCGCCGGCGCCGAGCAGCACGGCGCGCTGGCCGGCCGGGTCGGGCAGCGAGCGCCGCAGCGACTGCGCGAAGCCCGACCAGTCGGTGTTGTAGCCCGTGGTCCGGCCGTCTCGGATCACCACCGTGTTGGCGGCTCCCAGCGCGTCGACGGCGTCGGAGCGGTGGTCCAGCAGCGGCACCACGGCCCGCTTGAACGGGTGGGTGACGTTGAGGCCGTCGAACCCGAGCCGGCCGGCCCAGCGCAGCACGTCGGGCAGGTCGTCGGCGCCGAAGCCGAGCACGTCGGCGTCGACCGGGCGGTAGGTCAGCGACAACCCGCAGGCGCGGCCCTCGCGCTCGTGCAGCGGCTTGGACAGCGAGCCGGAGATCCCGGACCCCACCAGGCCGAGCAGCAGCGGCCGGTCGTCCCCCAGGTCCAGGTCGAGCTCCAGGTCGAGGTCGTCGACCCTCATGCGGTCTGCAGGCGACGACGGGACTCGGCGCGCCGGCCGAGCTCCTCCATGGGCAGCTCGTGCGTGCGGCTCGGGCCGGTGCCCACGGCGATCCCGGAGATCAGGCAGGCGATCACGGCGAACAGCGCGACGGCGTACCACTTCGACGGGTCGCCGTCGGTGAGTGCGGCGGCGATGGTCGGCGAGAAGCCGGCCAGCGCGAAGCCGAACTGCGTGCCGATCGCCATCCCGGAGAGCCGGACGTTGGTCGGGAAGTACTCCGCGTAGGTCGAGGGCCAGCAGGCGTTCGGCATCGAGTAGACGAACCCGGCGAGCAGCACGCCGCTGACCACCACGAGCGGGACGTTCGCCTCGGAGATCGACCACAGGAAAACGGTGACCATCACGGCGCTGCCGGCGAGCCCGGAGACGAACACCGGCTTGCGGCCGACGCGGTCCGAGAGCGAGGCCCACAGCGGGATGACGCCGATGGCGAACAGGTTCGCGACGATCGCGATCCAGAGCATCGTGGTGGAGCTGATGCCGATGCCGTAGTCGTCGCTGGTCGCGAAGGACAGCGCGAACACCCCGAAGATCGTGTTGACCGACGCGATGAACGCCGCGAACACGACCCGCAGCACGAGCGACCAGTGGTGCTTGAACAGCTCGGCCAGCGGGGCGCGGGGCACGTCGTCGTGCTGCGCCTCGGCCTGGAAGGCCGGGGTCTCGTCGAGGGTGCGGCGGATGTAGTAGCCGACCGCGACGACGACGGCGCTGAACCAGAACGGGATCCGCCAGCCCCAGCTGTGGAGCTGGTCGTCGGAGAGCACCGCGGCCAGCGGCAGGAAGATCGCCGGGGCGAGCACCTGGCCGCCCTGGGTGCCGCTCAGCGTCCAGCTGGTGAAGAACCCGCGCCGTCGCTCCGGTGCGTGCTCGAAGGACATCGAGTTGGCGCCTGCCTGCTCCCCCGCGGCGGACAGGCCCTGCAGCAGCCGGAGCGCGACGAGGAGGGCGGGGGCGAGCAGCCCGATCTGGGAGTACGTCGGCAGGCAGCCGACCAGGAAGGTCGAGATGCCCATCAGGAACAGCGTGCTGATCAGCACCCGCTTCCGGCCGAGCTTGTCGCCGATGTGCCCCATCAGGAAGGACCCCAGCGGACGGGCGACATACCCGACGCCGAAGGTGGCCAGCGACGCGATCGTCGCGGCGTGCGGGTTGCCCTCCGGGAAGAACACCGTGGGGAAGACCAGCGCGGCGGCCGTCCCGTAGATGAAGAAGTCGTAGTACTCCAGGGCGCTCCCGATCCAGGCGGCGATGGCCGCCTTCCTGGGGGTGCGGAGCGGCACGAGGGGCTCGGCAGGGCTCGTCGACTCGGTCATGACCGCGACGCTAGGAGTGGCCGCGATCACACGGCAAGCGTTTGCCAAAATTTGCCACGCCGGTGCAGACCGTCCATGCTGACGCCATGGCACGGGAGCGCCGCCGACGCACCACGATCGTCGACGTGGCCGACGAGGCCGGGGTCGCCGCCTCCACGGTCTCGCGCTCGTTCACCAACCCCGGCCGGGTCAACGCCGCCACCCGCGAGCACGTGCTGGCGGTCGCGGAGCGGCTCGGCTACACCCCCAACGCCGCCGCCCGCGCGCTGGAGTCCGGGCGCACCAACACCGTCGCCCTGGTGCTCCCCGACATCACGAACCCCTACTTCTTCGGGCTGATCAAGGGCGCCGAGCGCGCCGCGGCCGCCGCCGGGCAGACCCTCGTCATCGGCGACACCGAGGAGAACCCGGCCGCCGAGGCACGGGTGGTGCGCACCCTCGGGCCGGCCGTGGACGGCTTCGTGATCTGCTCCAGCCGGCTGCCCGACGCCGACCTGGTCGCCGCCGCGCAGCACGACCCGCTCACGCTCGTGAACCGGCAGGTGACGGGTCTCGACAGCGTGGTCAGCGACTACCAGGCCGGCACCCGGCAGATCGTCGACCACCTCGCGTCGCTGGGCCACCGGGGCTTCGTCTTCCTCGGCGGCCCGCCGGAGTCCTGGTCCGGGGCCCGGCGCTGGCGGGGGCTGCAGGCCGCCGCACGCGCCCGCGGGATGACCGCGACCCGGCACGGCCCCTACCAGCCGACGCTGGGCGGCGGGGTGGCCGCGGCCGACTCCGCGCTCGCCAGCGGGGCGACCGCGCTCGTCGCGCACAACGACCTGCTGGCCATCGGCGTGCTCGGGCGGCTGCGCGAGCGCGGCGTCCCGGTGCCCGGCCGGGTCAGCGTCGTCGGCTTCGACGACATCTTCGGGTCGGAGTTCTGCGCGCCCCCGCTGACCACGCTCGCCGAGCGGGTCCGCGAGGCCGGTGGGCGAGCGGTCGAGAGCCTGCTGATGCAGATGCAGCGCCGCGACAGTCAGCCCGCGCGGCTGGTGCTGCCGACCCAGCTGCTGGTGCGGGCCTCGACGGGTCCGCCACCGCCCTGAAAGCGGGTGATCGACTCGCGCAGGCCCCCGGCGTCGAGCCCGTGGGCCGCCAGCAGGTCCTCGGGGGTGCCGTACCGGCGCAGCTCCTCCCGGCCGATGCCCAGCGCCAGCAGGCGGTGCGGCACGTCGACGAGCGCGTCGGCCACCACCCGTGAGGACGTGCCGGCGAGGTACGGCTCGACGAGCACGACCTCGGGCGTCGTGAGGACCGCCCGCAGCGTCGCCGCGTCGAACGGCCGCACCGTGCCGGCGTACAGCACGGTGACGTCGAGCCCCTCGACGGCGGCCAGCACCGGGTCGAGCATCGGGCCGACCGCGACGACGGTGGCGCCGGCCCCGCGGCGTACGACGTGGAAGTGGCCGGGCGTCACGGGGAAGGCGCGGCTGTTCTGCTGCGCGACCACGCGCAGGTAGTGGCGGCCGTCGTCGGCGACCGCCAGCCGCAGCGCCTCGGCGACCTCGTCGGCGTGGCCGGGGACGTGGATCGTCCAGCCCGGCAGCGTGTCGAGCAGCGCGACGTCGCCCGGCGCCTGGTGGGTGCGGCCACCGGTCGAGACGTCGACCGAGCCGCCGGACCCGACCAGCACGCCGCCGACGTCCTGGTGGTCGAAGCCGAGCTTGACCTGCTCGAAGGCTCGCTCGACCAGGAAGGACGAGAAGGTGTGCACGATCGGCCGCATCCCCACCAGGGCGAGCCCGGCGCCGACGTCGACCAGCAGCTGCTCGCGGATGCCGACGTTGACCACCCGGTCCGGGTGGCGCCGCTCCACGTCGGTGAGGTACTGCCCGGAGATCTCGGCGTAGACCAGCGCGACCGAGAGGTCCTCCTCGACGAGCTCGGCGGCGGTGCGGGCGAACGTCTGCCTCGGGTCCTTCGTCATGCCTTCTCCTCCACCTCGGCCACGACGACGGTCGGCCGTCGCGGAGTCGTCCTGGTCAGGGCCTGCTCGAGGGCGTCGTGATCACGGCCGTCGACGACCGCCGCGTCCCAGCCCTCGTGCGCGAACCGCGGCGCGATCACACGCTCGCGGTGGTAGCTGGTCGACTTGTTGTCGACGACCACCACGGTGAGGTTCTCCAGGCCCAGCGCGCCGGCGAGCTGGATCGCCTCGGCGTTGCTGCCCTCGTCCAGCTCGGCGTCGCCCACGAGCACGACGACGCGGGAGGTCAGTCCCTGGGCGCGCAGGCCGAGCGCCGTACCGACGGCGAGCGGGAGGCCGTGGCCGAGCGACCCGCTGGAGATCTCGACCCCGGGCACCAGGACCCGGTCGGGGTGGTGCCCGAGCGGCGAGTCGTACGACGCCCAGTCGGCGAGCCACGCCTCGGGGAAGAAGCCCTTCGCGACCAGGGTCGCGTAGTAGGCCATCGGGCCGTGGCCCTTGGACAGGTAGAACCGGTCGCGGCCGGGGTCCTCGATCGTCTCCGGGGTCACGTCGAGGACGCGGTCGTAGAGCACCCACAGCACGTCCTTGGTGGACGTCGCAGCCGGGTCGTGCTTCTCGTCGCCGGTCATCAGCGACATCAGCCGGTCGAGGTCGTCGTACCCACGGCCGATCTCGCGGGCGATCGAGCTGCCCCCGCGGGCGATCGAGCTGCCCTCGCGGCCGATCGAGCTTGTCGAGATCTGAGTCATGCCCTCACTCTGCAAGTTCAAGTCAGGTTGAGGTCAACTGCTAGCGTCGGGACATGGCTGTTGCACACCTCACCATCGGTGAGCTCTCCTCCCGGTCGGGCGTGGCTCCGTCGGCGCTGCGCTACTACGAGGACGAGGGGCTGATCCAGTCCGAGCGGACCACCGGGAACCAGCGGCGCTACCAGCGCGTGACGCTGCGGCGGGTGGCCTTCATCCGGTCGGCGCAACGCGTCGGGCTCACCCTCGACGAGATCGCCGAGGCGCTGGCCACGCTGCCGGCCGGCCGCACCCCCACCAAGGCCGACTGGTCCCGACTCTCGCGGAGCTGGCGGCCCCGCATCGACGCGCAGATCGAGCGGCTCGAACGGCTTCGCGAGAAGCTCGACGGCTGCATCGGCTGCGGCTGCCTGAGCCTGCGGACCTGCTCGCTGAACAACCCCGACGACGAGGTGGCCGCTCGCGGTCCGGGGGCCGTCTACCTCGAACCGGGCGCCTGAGCCCGCGGTCTACCCTGGTCGCCATGGCCCTGCGGATCGTCGCCACCAAGCCGAACCCGGCGCTGGTCACCCTCCCGTGGCAGCTGTCGCTCGACGAGTGGGGCGACGACGTCGTGGTGCCGCTCCCCCGCGGCATCTCGCGGCACGTCGTCCGCATCGTGCGGCTGGGCCAGGACGTCTACGCCGTGAAGCAGACCCGCGAGCAGTGGGCCAACCGGGAGTACCGGCTGCTGCGCGACCTGCGCCGCCTCGGGCTCCCCGCGGTCGAGCCGGTCGGCGTGGTCAGCGGTCGCGAGGACGAGCGCGGCGAGGAGATCGAGCCCGCGCTGGTCACCCGCCACCTGCAGTACTCCCTGCCCTACCGCTCGCTGTTCAGCCACGGCCTGCCGCAGGGCAGCCTGCCGAAGATCGTCGACGCGCTCGTCGTGCTGCTGGTGCGGCTGCACCTGGCCGGCTTCTTCTGGGGCGACGTGTCGCTGTCGAACGTGCTCTTCCGGCGCAGCGCCGGCGAGTTCGCGGCGTACCTCGTCGACGCCGAGACCGGGGAGCTCCACGACACGCTGTCCGACGGACAGCGGATGCACGACCTCGAGGTGGCGCTGACCAACATCTACGGCGAGCTGCTCGACCTGCAGGCCGGCGGGCTGCTCGCCGAGGAGTTCGAGGCCGACGACATCGTGGAGCGGGTCGAGGGCCGGTACGACGGGCTGTGGCGCGAGCTCACCGGGACCGAGGAGTACACCACCGACGAGATGTGGCGCATCGAGCAGCGCATGCAGCGACTCAACGAGCTCGGCTTCGACGTCGACGAGCTCGACATCGTCACCGACTGGGACGGTGCCACCGTCCGGGTGCAGCCGAAGGTCGTCGAGGCGAACCACCACGCCCGCGACCTGCAGCGGCTCACCGGCCTCGACGTGGAGGACAACCAGGCCCGTCGGCTGCTCAACGACCTGGCGGCGTACACCGCGCACCACGACCTCGGCGGTGAGAGCCGGTCGATCGTCGCGCACCGCTGGCTGACCGAGGTCTACGAGCCGATCACCCGCAAGGTCCCTGCCGAGCTGCGCGGCCGGCTCGAGCCCGCGGAGGTGTTCCACGAGATCCTCGAGCACCGGTGGTTCCTCTCCGAGCAGAGCGGCCACCCGGTGCACACCGTCGACGCCGCCGAGTCCTACATCGCCAACGTGCTCCGCGCCCGCCCCGAGGAGGTCATCGCCGGCGACGTCGAGGGCGCCGGGACCGGGGCGACGGGCGACACCGAGCACACCGAGCACACCGAGCCCGAGGCCGCCGAGCTCCAGGCCGCCCTCGACGACAGCTGACCGCGACCCGCGCGATATCTCCCGCCCACCCGCGGGATATTCACCGCCGAGCCGCGAGGTGTTTCCCGCCGAGCCGCGGGTCAGGTCAGGCGCAGCGCCACGCGGAGATCGGTGAGCCAGCCCGTCCGACCGGCGCGGGAGAGCCCCGAGCGGGAGACGACGATGACCGTCCAGCCGCGCTCGCGAAGCCAGTCCCGACGTCGCGCGTCCGACTCGCGCTGGTCGTCGGTCAGGTCGTGCCAGTCGGCGCCGTCGTACTCGACGGCGATCCGGTGCTTGGGATAGGCGAGGTCCAGTCGAAAGACGGGGGCGCCGTGCTCGCTCACCCAGTGCTGCGGCACCGGCGCCGGCAGGTCGTCGTCGTGGATCGCCAGCCGCACCCGTGACTCGCCCGGCGACTCCGCCCGGCCGTCCACGAGCGGCACCAATCCGCGCAGCTGCACGACGTGACGGCGACCTCGGAAGCGGGGCAGTGACGCGGTGAGGAGTGCAGGGGTGACGCCGTGGAGCCTGGCGAACCCGTCCATCGCTGCCAGAGCCGCCGAGCGAGGCAAGCCGCAGCCGAGATCGAGTGCCGTCCGGAGCGGCGTGGTGACTCGCACATCGCCGAGCACCATGACGTCGTCCGGCGCCAGGTCGCGTTCGCCGCCACGGCAGCCACGACGCTCGACGCGGTGCCGGTCCGGAAGCACCACGCACTCGAGGGGTGGGAGGACGTCGAGCTCGTGGTAGTCCAGCACGTCGACCCCGTGCAGCCACGCAGCGGTCCGGTCGCAGAACACGCACCCGGGTGTGACCACGCGCGCCGCAGCCGACACCCGAAGCTCCACGGTGTCAGGCAGTGCCGCGTCGACGTACACGTCGTGCAGGACGCGTCGCACCTGGCGGCAGCGCACCAGCTCGTCGAGCTCGCGTCGGCGCATGCCGAGGGCTCTCGCCTCGGACGAGGTGAACGGGGAGGTCGCGAGGGGCACACCGAAACGATGCAGCCCGCACCGTCAGCAGCGGCCTGCGTCTTCGACTGCTGGGGACAACGCGCACCCCGGCACGGCTGGGGACGACTCTTGGCGGGATGTCGTGCCAAAGCCCCGCGGGTCGGGCGTGAAAGTCCCGCGGGTCGCGCCTCAGGAGTGGGCGCGGGTCTGGGCGATCGCGTAGAGCGCGACCGCGGCGGCGACCCCGGCGTTCAGCGACTCCAGGCCCGAGGCCATCGGGATCGACACCAGCTGGTCGCAGGTCTCGGCGACCAGCCGCGACAGCCCGTCGCCCTCGGACCCGACGACGAGCACCAGCGGGCCGTCGGCCAGGTCGAGGTCGGGCAGCGAGACGTCGCCGTCGGCGGCCAGGCCGACCACCATGCAGCCGGCCTCCTGGTACGCCTTCAGCTGCCGGGTCAGGTTCATCGCCTGCGCGACCGGCACCCGCGCCGCCGCACCCGCCGAGGTCTTCCACGCCGACGGCGTCATGCCGGCGGAGCGTCGCTCGGGGACCAGCACGCCGTGCGCGCCGAAGCCGGCCGCGCGGCGGACGACCGCGCCGAGGTTGCGCGGGTCGGTCACCGAGTCGAGCGCCACGATCAGCGCCGGCTCGCCGCGCCTGCGCGGCCGCGTCGAGCAGGTCGTCGGGGTGGGCGTACTCGTACGCCGGCACCTTCGCCGCCAGCCCCTGGTGCACGGCGTTGTCGGTGATCCGGTCGAGCTCGGGCGCGGCACCTCGAGCAGCGAGATGCCGCGGTCGGCGGCCATCCGGAAGATCTCGCGCAGCCGGCCGTCGCGCTCGGCGCCCTCCGCGACGTACACCGCGGTCACCGGCACGTGCGCCCGCAGCGCCTCGACGACGGAGTTGCGCCCGGCGACCCACTCGGTGTCGGAGCGGGGCTTGCGCGGACGCAGCGCCGCGGCGCTGGCGGCCTTCTCGGCGCGCTTGCGCTGCCTTGTAGGCCTTGTGGCCCTCGCGGTCCTTGGCCTTCGGGGTCGGCCCGCGGCCCTCGAGCCCGCGCCGCACCCGGCCGCCGGAGCCGGCGGTCGGGTTGCCCTTGCCGGTCTTCTTGATCGCGCCGCGGCGCGAGGAGTTGCCGGCCATCAGCCCAGTCCTCTCGGTCGTGGTTCGCGCGGCTCGCGCGAGAACATCCCGCGGCTCGCGTGCGAGCCCGCGGTCGGCGGTCACAGGGACCACGTCGGGCCCGGACGGGGTGTCCTCGACCTCGATGCCGGCCGCCTTGATCTGGTCGCGGATCGCGTCGGCGGTCGCGAAGTCCTTGGCGGCACGCGCCGCCGCCCGCTGCTCGAGCAGCGCCGCGACCAGCGCGTCGACGGCCGCCGTCAGCCTGCGCCTCGTCGTCCGACGAGCCGCCGCGCGGACCAGTGCGGGTCGAACGGGTCGAGCCCGAGCACCGCGAGCATCGCGCGCACCGAGCCGGCCGCGCCGCGCAGCGCGTCGGACGGTCCCCGTCGGCGAGCAGCTTGTTGCCCTCGCGGACCACGTCGTAGATCGCGGCCACCGCCGCCGGCGTCGCCGAGGTCGTCGTCCATCGCGTCCTCGAAGTCGGCGCACGACGTCGCCGAGCGTCCACCTCGCCGAGCACCGACGCCGCCCGGCTCCAGGAAGTGCTCGATGCGCGCGAAGCCGGCCGCGGCCTCCTCGAGCGCCTCGAAGGAGAACTCCACGTGCGAGCGGTAGTGCGCGGCGACGATGTAGAACCGCAGGTCGATCGCGCGCACCCGCTCGAGCACCGCCGGGCATCGTGAGGCTGTTGCCGAGCGACTTGCTCATCTTCTCGCCGGCGGTGGTGATCCACGCGTTGTGCATCCACGTCGACGCGAACCCGAAGCCGGCCGCGCGCGACTGCGCCTGCTCGTTCTCGTGGTGCGGGAAGCGCAGGTCGACGCCGCCGCCGTGGATGTCGAAGTCGCCGCCGAGGTACTTCAGCGCCATCGCCGAGCACTCGATGTGCCAGCCGGGACGCCCCGGCCCCCACGGCGAGGGCCAGGCCGCGGTCTCGGGCTCGGACTCCTTCTTCCAGCCCTTCCACAGCGCGAAGTCCCGCGGGTCGCGCTTGCCGCGCGGGTCGGCGTCCTCGGCGGCCTCCATCTCGTCGATCCGCTGGTCGCGTGAGCTCGCCGTACGACGGCCACGACCGCACGTCGAAGTACACGTCCCCCGAGCCGTCCTCGGCGGCGTACGCGTGCCCGCTGGCGATCAGCCGGTCGATCAGCTCGAGCATCTCCGGGACGTGACCGGTGGCCAGCGGCTCGTACGTCGGCGGCGCACGTTGAGCGCGTCGTACGCCGCGTCGAGCTCGCGCCGTCATGTCGTAGGCGAGGTTGTACCAGGGCCGGCCCTGCTCGGCCGACTTGATCAGGATCTTGTCGTCGATGTCGGTGATGTTGCGGATGAACGTGACGTCGTAGCCGCGGGCGAGCAGCCAGCGCCGCAGCACGTCGAAGTTCACCGCCGAGCGGACGTGGCCGACGTGCGGCTCGGACTGCACGGTCAGGCCGCACAGGTAGATCCCGACCTGTCCCTCGCGCAGGGGCACGAAGTCGCGGATCGCGCGCGTCGCGGTGTCGTGGAGCCGGAGAGTCACCGCGCCATCGTATCGGCGGGGCGAGGGCGCCCCGACCACCCGGCGGGCCCGGGACGGCTGGGGTTGGTGTGAAGCATGTGCAACCAGTGACGTGCGCCGGTATCGTTCTCGGGTGCTCGCGCCCACCCACCGCGCCGCCCTCACGGCGCTGACCGCTCCCGCGCTGCTGCTCGCCGCCACCGTGCCCGGGCCGCTCGCCGCGCCGGCCCTCGCGGCCGACGCGCCCCGGCACATCGACTACCGGCACTGGGACTCCGCCGCCCAGCTGCGCACCGGCAGCTTCGCGGGCACCTCCGGCCGCACCGGCAAGCTGCGGATCACCACCCCGACGCGGACCACCACCGTCGCCGGCAAGCGGTACGACGTCGGCACCTGGACCTCCCCGTGGGTGCGCCCCGGCTTCGGGCTCACCGAGCTCGTGCCGTCGTGGGACGCCTCGACGCCCGCGGGCACGCTGGTCACCGTGCAGGTGCGCGGCATCAGCCTCGGCGGCCACCGCTCCAGCTGGGACGGCCTGGGCCGCTGGGCCGGCCCCGACACGCTCGTTCCGGCGCAGCAGCCTCGGCAGCCAGCGCGACGACCTGGCCCGGGTCGCCACGACACCTGGGAGGCCAACTACGCCGGCTTCCGCTCCTGGCAGCTGCGCGTCTCGCTGCTGCGCCGCACCGGCACCGGCGACGCCGCAGGTCGGCACGGTCGGCGCGATGTCCTCGCACCTGCCCGACGTCGACGGGGTGTCCACCTCGAGGCCCGGGCGTCGCACGCGGGACGGTGCTCCCGGTGCCGCGCTACTCGCCAGATGGTGCACACGGGCGAGTACCCGCAGTACGACGGCGGCGGCGAGGCCTGGTGCTCGCCGACCTCGACCGCGATGGTGCTCGGCTACTACGACGCGCTGCCGCCGCGGTCGCAGCTACGCCTGGGTGCGGCGCTCCTACTCCGACCGGGTCGTCGACCACGTCGCGCGGATGACCTACGACCACGGGTACGACGGCACCGGCAACTGGCCCTTCAACACCGCCTACGCCGCCCGCCGCACCGGCCACGCGTTCGTCACCCGGCTCCGCAGCCTGCGGGGCGTCGAGCGGTTCATCGCGGCCGGCATCCCCGTCGTCACGTCGATCACCTTCGGCCGCGGCCAGCTGCGCGGCGCACCGATCGGCGCCTCGCAACGGCCACCTGGTCGTGGTCGTCGGCTTCACGAAGGCGGGCGACGTGGTCGTCAACGACCCGGCGGCGTGGACCCGCGCCGGCGTCCGACGTACCTATGACCGCGGGCAGTTCGAGGACGCCTGGCTCAAGCGCTACCCGTCGAACGGCTGCATGCGCGGCTCCGGCGGGCTGGTCTACGTCATCCGCGACGCCGGCACCCGCTGCCCGCCCGCTCCGGCAACCACAACTGGTGACGCGGCGCCCCGGCGGTCAGGGCGTCGCGCCGAGCTCCTTCTCCTCCGCGGCCGCCTCGGCCTGCACGTCGTCGATGTACTCCTGCACCTTCTCCGCGGGCAGCGCGACGGCGTAGGCGATCAGGTAGATCACGGCGGAGAACACCCCGATCACCGGGATCGCGACGCCGAAGCCGATCAGCCCGGTGCCGCCGTAGTCGCCGAGGTAGGAGATCAGGGCCAGCCCGCCGAGCCAGGGCAGCGTCCAGGTGGCGCCGGCCTTCATGTCGTAGCTCCGGGCGTGCACCTGGCCGGTGAGGTGGAAGATGCCGAGCAGCACGAAGCCGATCAGCACGGCGACGAAGAGCTTCCAGTTGATGGGCCACGTCGACCAGTAGATGATCAGGTTCGCGGCCCAGAAGGCCAGGAACGGGATCAGGTGCCCGCCGGGCACCCGGAACGGCCGCTCGTGCTCCGGGATCCGCTTGCGCAGCGCGGCCATCACCAGCGGACCGGACGCGAAGGACAGCACCGTCGCCGAGGTGATGAAGCCGACCAGCTGCTGCCAGCTCGGGAACGGCAGGAACACGATCAGCCCGACGACGAACGCCACGATGAGGCTGAACAGCGGCACGCCGCGGTCGGTCGTCGAGGCGAGCTTCTTGGGGGCGTTGCCGTTGCGCGCCATGGCGTAGGAGATCCGCGACGTCGTGGTGGTGTAGATCAGGCCGGTGTCGCCCGGGGAGATGATCGCGTCGGCGTACAGCAGGATCGAGAGCCAGCCCAGGCCGAGGATGGTGGCCAGTCCGGCCAGCGGGCCGAAGTCGTTCTCGAAGGACAGGTTGGCCCAGCCCTTGTCGAGCAGGCCGGGCGGGAGCGCGCCGATGAAGGCGAACTGCAGGGCGATGTAGATGACGGCGGTCAGCAGCACCGACCCGACGACCGCGATGGGCACGTTGCGCTTCGGGTTGTCGGTCTCGCCGGCCAGCTCGATGCCCTGCCGGAAGCCGAGGTAGGAGAACACGATGCCGGACGTGGCGATCGCGGTGAACACCCCGTGCCCGCCCTCGGGGGCGAACTGGTGGCTGGTGAAGTTCTCGCCGTGGAAGGCGGTCAGCAGGAACGCCGCGATGACCACCAGGATGATCGCGAGCTTCCACCACACCAGCGTGTTGTTGACCCGCGCGAACCACTTGACGCCGAAGTAGTTGACGATGACGAACAGCGCCATCAGCACCACGGCCGTGCCGTAGCCGAGCGCGGTCAGCGTGTGGACCTCTTCCCCGTTGACCATGTGCGACTCGGTGAAGGGGGCGTACTTCGTGCCGTACTGCAGCGTCGCCTCCACCTCGATCGGCGCCGTGGTGCCCACCGCGACCCAGGTGATCCAGCCGGAGGTGAAGCTCGCGAAGGTCCCGAACGCGAGGTGGGGGTAGCGCACGACACCGCCGGAGAGCGGGAACATCGTGCCGAGCTCGGCGTAGGTCAGGGCGATCAGCAGGATCATCAGCCCACCCAGCGCCCAGGAGATGACGGCGGCGGGGCCGGCGGCGACCGAGGCGTCGAGCGCCCCGAACAGCCAGCCGGAGCCGATGATGGAGCCGACGCTCGCGAACAGCAGCCCGATCACGCCGACGTGACGCTTGAGCTCGGTGTCCTGGTTGTTGTCGACGGCCGTGTCGGTGGCCATGGGGTGCCCTCTCGAGTGGGGTGGGCGCGCCTGCCACCACGCGGAGGAGCAGCGGGGCGACGGTTGCAAGACGCAGGGTTCCTCGGCATCGATACCCCGCCGGCGCGCGCTCACACCTGCGATCACGCCGGCGCACACACCGGGGGCGGCTCAGCTCGGCGTTGAAGCTGACCTGGTCCCAGCCGGTCGCCCCGTCGGGGACGACGTCCGCCCGGGCCGCGGTCTGGGTGTAGCCGGAGCGGTCGGTGGCCCGGACGGCGAGGGTGTGCCCGCCGGAGGAGACCTGCACGCTGCCCGACCACTGCACCCAGGTGTCGTTGCCCGGGACCCGGCCGAGCTCCGCCTCGCGCCAGGCGTCGCCGTCGAGGCGGTACTCCACCTTGGCGATGCCGGTGTGCTGCGCCCAGGCGTGCCCGCCGACGGCGACCCGGCCGCTGCCGACGTCGGCGCCGTTGCGGGGCACCTCGACGCGCGACTCGGTCTTGACCGGCCCCCGGACCGACCAGCCGCGGTCGGTCCAGTACGCGCTGAACTCGTCGAAGCGGGTGACCTCGAGGTCGACCAGCCACTTGGTGGCCGAGACGTAGCCGTAGAGGCCCGGCACGATCATCCGCACCGGGAAGCCGTGGTCGATCGGCAGCGGCCGGCCGTTCATGCCGACCGCGAGCAGCGCGTCGCGGCCGTCGGTGAGCGCCTCGATGGGGGTGCCGCAGGTCCAGCCGTCCTTCGAGGTCTGCTTGACCGCGTCGGCCTCCGGCTTGACCCCGGCCTCCTTCAGCAGGTCGGCGATCCGCACACCGCTCCACCAGGCGTTCCCGATCAGGTCGCCGCCGACCGGGTTGGAGACGCAGCAGATCGTCACCCAGGTCTCGGTCAGCTGCCGCTTCAGCAGCTCGGCGTAGGTGATCGTGACCTCCCGGTCGACCAGGCCGTGGATGCGCAGCTTCCACTCCCCGGGGTCGACGGCGGGCACCACGAGCGCGGTGTCGATGCGATAGAAGTCCTGGTTCGGCACGCGCCACGGCGTCATGCCGGCGATCCCGGTCTCCGCGCCGGCCGGCACGGTCCCGGACGACACCGGCAGCTTCAGCAGCCGGCGGGTGGTCTCCACCGCCCGGCGGCCCCGGCCGACGAACCGGGTGCCCGCCCCGACGACCAGCGCGGCCGCGGCGACGCCGCCGGCGCTGAGCAGGAACCGTCGACGGGACTCGAGCACCGACGGCCGGGGCCGGGCCGAGGTGGTGAGGAAGTCGAGCAGCACCGTCCAGACGATGACGCCGACGGCCAGCGGCAGCAGCGAGTACGGCGTGAAGTCCGGCCGGGTCATCGCGGCCACCAGCGCGACGGCCGCCATCGCCCAGAAGACCAGGTGGCCGAAGACCCTGCGGCGGGCGGTCAGCAGCCCGGCCACGGCCCCGAGCCCGAGGATCGCGATCGTCACGCCGGCGACCAGGAAGGGCTTGTCGTTGCGGCCCACCAGGTGGATCAGCCTCTCGGCGACCGGGCCCGGGGTCTTGGCGATGACCACCTCGGCCACCACCTGCACCGGCGTCGCCCGCGCGTTGAGCAACCGGGTCGCGACGTCGGCAGCCACCACCCCGGCGAGGGCGGCGGACGCTCCCGCGAGGGCGAGCCGACCACGCGAGGCTGCCTCCACATCCCTATGTTCGCCCCTCGGTCCAACGCGGATGGCCCGGACGGCCCGGCCGCGCCGTACGGCATGATCGTCGGGTGGCCGCTCCCCTCCCCCGCACCGGTGTCGGCACCGACGTGCACGCGCTCGCGGACGGCGTGCCGATGCACCTCGCGGGGCTGCACTTCCCCGACGAGCCGCGGGGGCTGGCCGGCCACTCCGACGGCGACGTGGCGGCGCACGCCTGCTGCGACGCGCTGCTCTCCGCGGCCGGCCTGGGTGATCTCGGCAGCAACTTCGGCACCGCCGAGCCGCGGTGGGCAGGAGCCTCCGGTGCCGCACTGCTCGCCGAGACGGCGCGCCGGGTCCGGGCCGCCGGCTTCGAGATCGGCAACGTCGCGGTCCAGGTGGTCGGCAACCGGCCCAAGGTCGGCCCGCGGCGCGACGAGGCGCAGGCGGCGCTGTCGGCAGCGGTCGGCGCCCCCGTGACGGTGTCGGCGACCACCACCGACGGCCTCGGTCTCACCGGCCGCGGTGAGGGCGTCGCGGCGGTCGCGACCGCCCTCGTCGTCGCGATGCCCTGACGACGGGCGCGGTCAGGCCAGCGACAGCGCGAACCGGTGCGCCACCGCGGCGCGGTAGCGGCGCGCGACGGTCTCCGCGACGTGCGCCGGCGCGACGAGGTACGGCGCCACCGCCGGCGTCGCCAGCCGGGGACCGGAAGTCGGCGGCCACCTCGGCCATCCGCGCCGCGCCCAGGTCGCCGACCGCCGCCGCAGACCTGCGCGACGCGGACCGAGTCGCCCTGCGTCGCGGCGTGGTGCGAGCCGGCCGCGACCAGCACCACCGGATGACCCGGCCGGGCCCCCGCGGCCAGCAGCCGGGTGCGCATCAGCTCCGCGAGCAGCCGGTCGGGCGCCAGCGCCGCCGGCACCAGCTCCGCGTCGTCGAGCCGCAGCCCGACGTCGTGCGCGCACGGCAGCGGGACCACGACGGTGTCGGGTGGCGACTCGGCCAGCACCGTGGTGAGCGAGGGCCGCTGCAGCTCGGCGTACGCCGTCCGCACCGGCACGCCCGGCAGCCGCAGCCGCACCCGGGCGGCGACCGCCTCGACGGTGCGCGGACCGGACGGGTTGCCGGTGCCGTGGGCGAGCACGACGAGGCTCATGCGGCGGCCCCTCAGGTCCGGGGCTGGTGACGTGGGCCGACGTGCACGACCCCGTCGACCACCTTCACGGCGTACGCCGGCACGCTCACCGCGGAGTCGTCGAGACACTCGCCGGTGCGGAGGTCGAACGCGCGCCGCGACGACGGCGAGGCGACGAACGGGACGTCGCCCCGGCTGCCGACGATGCCCCGACCCAGCACGGTGGCCCGGCTGAACGGGTCGTGGTTGCCGACGGCGTAGACGCTCCCGTCCGGCACCAGGAAGACCGCCACCGCGTGGCCGCGCACCAGCGCCGTGACACCCCGCTCGACCGGCAGCTTCTCCAGCTCGCAGATCGGTGTCCAGACGTCGCCGTCGGCCTGGGTCGTCATCCCACCGCCCTCTCTGCGTCGCACGCCCGAGATCGAACGTACGAAGTCAACGTTTTGGCTGCGTTTCCGCTTGTTACGGCGGTGATAACGCTGCGTCACGCCGCTCGCGGTGATCTGGCAGGCTCGGCCCGTGCCCGACGACCCCGCCCTGCCCCGCACCGCCGTGGTGCTCGTCGCCGCGGGCGCCGGCACCCGGGTCGGCGCCACGACCAGCAAGGTGCTGCTGCCGCTGCTCGGGACGCCGGTGCTGGCGTGGTCGCTGCGGACCGCCTGCTCCCGCCCGTACGTCGACCGCGTCGTCGTCGTGCACCGACCCGAGGACGCGGACGTCGTGCGCGGCCTGGTGGAGCAGGAGCGTCGCGCGGACCAGGAGGCGCTGCTCGTCACGGGCGGGCCGACGCGGCACGCCTCCGAGTGGCGCGGCCTCGCCCCGCTGCGCGCCGCCGTGGACGCCGGCGAGGTCGAGGTGGTGGTGGTGCACGACGCCGCCCGCCCGCTGGCCGAGGCGGACCTGTTCGACGCCACCGTCCGGCTGGCGCACCAGCACGGCGGCGCGCTCCCCGTGCGCCCGCAGCCGGGTCTGGTGACCGACGACGCCGGGCGGCACGTCACCGGGCTCGTCGGCATGCAGACCCCGCAGGCGTTCCGGGCCGGCCCGCTGCTCGAGGCCTACGCGTGCGCCGAGCGCGACGGGTTCGACGCCACCGACACGGCCGGCTGCGTCGCGACGTACACCGACCTGGTGCTGCGGGCGGTGCCCGCGCCGGCGACCAACCTGAAGATCACCTTCCCGGAGGACGTCGCCCTCGCGGAGCGGCTGCTGGGCGGGGCCGGGTCAGCCGGATAGCCCCTCCACGAGCCGGACGTCGGACTCGTCGGTCATCCGCCGGGCCGACGCCGGTGCCTCGACGAGCACGACCTCGTGCGACTCGCGCAGCGCCACCACCAGGTCGGCCAGGTCGTCGACCGGCGGCAGCTCCGGCAGCGCGGCCACCACGGCCGCGGGCAGCACCACGGGCGAGGCGACCGCGTGCAGCCCGGAGCGGTCGACGGTCTCCCCGAGGTCGCCGGCCTCGTCGACCTCGCGGACGGTGTCGGTCACCGGCCGGACCCCGACGGCGACCCGGCCGTCGGCGGCCGCGGCCACCACCTCGCGCAGGAAGTCCACCGGGGCGCCGGCGCACAGCGGGTCGTGGACCACGAGCGCGGTCCCGCGGGCCTGGACGGCCGCCCAGGACTCGGTGAAGTCGAGCAGCTCGACCCCGGCCTCGCCCAGCGCCCACGACGCCACCGCGACCAGCGACTCGCCGTGCAGCAGCGCGAACGGCTGCGAGCCGCGGCCCTCGACCGGCACCACACCGACGGGTGCGGGCGGCAGGTCGTCGTCGAACACGGCACCCTCCTCGAGACAGCAGCAACCCCCGACACCGCGGGTGCCGGGGGTTGTGCGGAAAGCGTTCTCAGACGGTCAGGACGCGAGCACGTCGTCGAGGAGTGCCTCGGCCTTGTCCTCGTTGGTGTGCTCGGCGAGCGCCAGCTCGGAGACCAGGATCTGGCGAGCCTTCGCCAGCATCCGCTTCTCACCGGCCGAGAGGCCGCGGTCACGCTCACGGCGCCACAGGTCGCGGACGACCTCGGCCACCTTCATCACGTCACCGGAGTGCAGCTTCTCGAGGTTCGCCTTGTACCGGCGGGACCAGTTCGTGGGCTCCTCGGTGTGCGCGGCACGCAGCACGTCGAAGACCCGATCCAGACCCTCCTTGTCCACCACGTCGCGGACCCCGACCAGGTCCAGGTTGCAGGCGGGAACGCGAACGACGAGATCCTGCTGTGCGACGATGCGGAGCACGAGGTACTGCTTGTCCTCGCCCTTGATCTGTCGCGTCTCGATGTCCTCGATGACCGCTGCGCCGTGATTTGGGTAAACAACCGTTTCGCCGACGGTAAATGTCATGTGCCAAGTACCCCTTCCTAGGTGACTAGTCTAACACGGCCTCGGGGGTGCCGAATCCGCGTTTGTGCAGGTCAGAGGCCAGATGGGGGCTTGACAGATCGTGGATCCGTGTGCCTGCGCAGGCCCTCCCGTGCGGCGTTCCGCGAGACCGGACGGCCCGGGACACGCACAAAGGAGGGTTCCTGGTCGATACTGCGACGCATGAGGTTCCGCAAGCGCCGGGGGCAGGCGATCTCGCTCCTGCTGGCCTGCCATCCCCTGCCGGCCGCCGCCATGACCGTGGCGCTGACGATCGCGGCGGCGCTGTCCGGCCGCAGCGGCGTCGAGTGCCTCCTGGTGGCGGCCACGGTCGCCTCGGGGCAGCTCACCATCGGCTGGATCAACGACGTCGTCGACCGGGACCGCGACCGGGAGACCGGCCGGCAGGACAAGCCGGTCGCGATGGGCTGGATCGACCCCGGCACGGTCAACTTCGCCACCATCTGCATGGTGCTGCTGGTCATCCCGCTGTCGGTGGCCAACGGCACCGCCGCCGGCCTGGCGCACCTCGCCGCCGTGCTCAGCGCGTGGATGTACAACTTCTACTTCAAGCGGACGGTGCTCTCGTGGCTGCCGTACGCCGTCAGCTTCGGCCTGCTGCCCGCGTTCTTGTCGTACGGCGGGCTGGGCGGCGGCTACCACGGCGGCCCGCCGACCATCGCGATGACGGTGCTCGCCGCACTGCTCGGCATCGGCATCCACTTCCTGAACACGCTGCCCGACCTCGTCGAGGACAACGAGATGGGGCTGCGGCACCTGCCGCTGCGCGTCGCGCTGCGGATCGGGGCACCCCGGCTGCTGTGGATCTCGACCGCGTTCACGGCGCTCGTCTCGGTCGGGATCGTGATCACGGCCCTGACCGTCGGGCTCCGCCAGTGACCCTTAGACTGACCGCCGTGAGTCTTCGCCGCAGCGTCGCCGCCGTCGCCCTCGTGATCGCCGCCCCCGTGCTGTCCTCGTGCGGCGCGAACTTCGGCGCCCAGACCGACCAGGTCTACAACCCGGCCGCGGGCGTGGACGACCGCGCCGGCTCGGTCGACGTGCTCAACGCGCTCGTCGTCTCGGGCACCGACGGCAGCGGCACCGTGATCGCCAGCCTGGTGAACAACGACCAGACCCACTCCGACAGCCTGCGCAGCGTCGCCGGCGCCGGCGCCGACTCCTCGCTGCAGGTGAAGCCCGGTGGCACGACGACCATCCCGGCCGACGGGATGCTCAACCTCGCCACCGACGGCCACGTCACGGTCCGTGGCGACCGGGTGACGCCGGGCAACTTCGTCGAGGTCACCTTCTCCTTCGAGCGCGGCGAGCCGGTGACCATGAAGGTCCCGGTGGTCTCCTCCGACGACCCGGTCTACAAGGACGTGAAGGTCCCCTCCTGACCGACGGGCCGTGCGGCACCTCGGGGCATACCCGAGGAATGTGAAAATCCCTTTACCGCCCCCGGTTGTTCCGTCCCATCCAGGGCATCTGCCAGGTGGGACTGTCGGCATCGGGTCGGCGGAGTAACAAGGGAGCAGTCATGTTCGATCTCACCAAGCGCCCCTGGCGCAGGCTCGGCCGCGCAACGGCCGGCATCGTCAGTCTCGCGGTGGTCACCACGTCGATGGTGGCCCTGGCCGCCGCCGGCTCGGCCGACGCGTCGCCTCGCGCGACGACGGCGCGGCCGGACGCGGCCAGCGTCCAGGCGGTTCGCGGCGCCGCGCTGTCGGCCACGTCGGTCTTCGACCGAGCGGCGACGTACACCTCGAGCATCTCCGGTACTGACGCCCGCGGTCGCAAGGTCACCGGCCGGTTCGTGCCCGGCAAGGCGTTCCTCAAGGACGGCGCGATGTACGTCCAGGGCCACGTGTACGCCCGGATCCACCGCGCCGATGGCACGTCGTTCGTCCGCGACAAGACCGGCGTGCAGCTGCCGGCGAACTTCTCGGTCCCGGGCGCGAACGCGGCGGCCGCCCCGCTCGCCGCGGCCGTCCCCACGAGCTGCCCGGTGCTCCACCTGGAGCTCGGCCCGCTGGACCTCGACCTGCTCGGCCTGGTGGTGCACCTGGACAAGGTCGTCCTGAACATCACGGCCGTGCCGGGCGCCGGCAACCTGCTGGGCAACCTGCTCTGCGCGGTGGCCGGCCTGCTCGACGGCACCGCCGCTGGGCGGTCTGCTCGGCCAGCTCTCCAACCTGCTCACCTCGATCTTCGCGATCCTGAGGGCCTGACGGCGAGCTGCTGAAGCGGCGTAGATCCACCCATCGACGGGTGCCGGACCGGTCACGGTCCGGCACCCGTCGTGCGTCACGAGGCGGTCGCTCGGCGCCACTAGGGTGGCCGCATGACGTACACGCTCGTGCTGCTCCGCCACGGCGAGAGCGACTGGAACGCCAAGAACCTCTTCACCGGCTGGGTCGACGTGCCGCTCACCGAGAAGGGCCGCACCGAGGCCGCCCGCGGCGGCCAGCTGATCGCCGACGCCGGGGTCGCGCCGGACGTGCTGCACACCTCGGTGCTGCGCCGGGCGATCACCACCGCGCACCTCGCGCTCGACGCCTGCGACCGGCACTGGATCCCGGTGCGGCGCTCCTGGCGGCTCAACGAGCGGCACTACGGCGCCCTGCAGGGCAAGGACAAGAAGGCGACGCTCGAGGAGTACGGCGAGGAGCAGTTCATGCTCTGGCGGCGCTCCTACGACACGCCGCCGCCGCCGATCGCCGACGACGACGAGTGGTCGCAGACCGGGGCGCCGGCGTACGCCGGGCTGGCCGACGAGATCCTCCCCCGCACCGAGTGCCTCGCGGACGTGGTGGACCGGATGCTGCCCTACTGGTACGACGCGATCGTGCCCGACCTGCGCACCGGGCAGACCGTCTGCGTCGCCGCGCACGGCAACTCGCTGCGCGCCCTGGTCAAGCACCTCGACGGGATGTCCGAGGAGGCGGTCGTCGGGCTGAACATCCCGACGGGCATCCCGCTCGTCTACCGGCTCGACGAGCACCTGCACCCGACGCAGCCGGGCGGCGAGTACCTCGACCCGGAGGCCGCCGCCGACGCGATCAAGGCGGTCGCGAACCAGGGACGCTGAGCGGCTACTGCATCTCGAGGGTGGCCCGGCGGCGGCCCTCGACCTCGAGCAGCGCGAGCGCGACCATGCCGATCGCGCCGTACACCAGCCCGACCAGCAGCTCGGTGCCCACCAGCCCCGAGACCGAGCCCAGCGACGCACCGCCGGCGAGCCCGCGGGCGGCCTCGATGGCGTGCGTGAGCGGCAGCAGCCGACCGACCGTCGCCATCCAGCCGGGCAGCGAGTCGAGGGCCACGTTGACCCCGCAGAAGATCAGCAGCACACCGAAGAGCACGTTGGTGAGCACCGCGATCTCGCGCACCCGCAGGGCCAGCGCGGCGTTGAGCAGCCCGAAGCCGGTGCAGGAGGCGGCCGCGACCGCGACGACCAGGCCGAGCGGCAGCCAGGCGGTGACCGGGATGTGCACGCCGAGCACCAGCGCGCCCACCACCAGGCTGAACATCGAGACCACGAAGCCGTTGGCGACCACCGGCAGCGAGCGGCCGAGGAACAGCGGCAGCCGTCGGGCCGGGGTGGCCATCACGATCCCGAGCGTCTGCCCGTAGCGCTCGCCGGCGATCGCCTGCGCCATCGCGAACAGGCACGGGATGGCGGAGTACTGCAGCGCGTTGCCGATCAGGAAGAACGAGTCGGACTCCACGCCCGCGCTGCGGCCGATGTAGGCGAACAGCAGGATCTGGAAGATCGGCGCGACCAGCATGGCCGGCACGTAGATCCACGGGTTCAGCCAGCTGAACAGCGCCCGGAAGCTGATCAGCCCGCCGACGAGGAGGACGCGGAGCGAGGTCATCAGGTCAGCGACAGCGTCGCGTTGCGACGGGCCGACCGGAGGACCGTCTCGGAGAGGACCGTGCCGAGCGCGCCGTAGACGAGACCGAGACCGAGACACATGAGCACGTCGAACCACGGCGACCCGCCGGCCGCCGCCGCGCGGATGGCCTGCATGCCCCAGGTCGGCGGCAGCGCGTAGGCGATCCAGGTGACCCACGGCGGGAAGAACGCCAGCGGGACCAGGAAGCCGCACACCAGCCAGCCCGGGTACTCCAGCAGGTTGCCCAGCGCCCAGGCGGTCCGGTAGCGCACCACCACGACCGAGAGCAGGAACCCGATGAGCGCGATCGAGAAGATCGACACCACGATGCTCAGCACGAACAGCAACGGGTCCTCGACGGGCACCTTGATGCCGAACAGCAGCCGTCCCCACACCAGGGTGGCGACCAGGCTGTAGAGCCCCAGCGTCGCCATCGCCGTCGTGATCGGCACCAGCACCAGCGCGAACCGCGTGGGGGCGACGACCAGCAGCTCCAGCGTGCCGGTCCAGCGCTCCCGCTGCAGCAGGCTGCTGGCCGTGGTCGCGATCACCGACCAGATGCCCATCACCGACGAGCCGAGGCCGGCGTACACGAGGGCCTTGGGGTCCTCGGACTGCCGGTAGAGCAGGAACGCGGAGGTCGCGAAGAACAGCGGCCAGACGACCTGGAAGAAGCCGTCGAAGGCGGAGGCGGCGAGCATCTTGAGGTGCAGCCAGTAGGCGACCGCGAGCATCCGCAGCGTCCTCACGACGAGCTCACCAGCTCGACGTAGGCGTCCTCGAGCGTGGGCTCGCGCGAGCTGACCCGGCCGACCCGGACGCCGCCGAGGCAGCCCAGCACGACCGAGGTGACCTCGGCGCCGGGCTCGACCTGCACCAGCAGCACCTGCGACTGGCCGCGGTCCTCGAGCACGGCGGAGCGCACGCCGCGGATCCGGCGCACGGCCTCGGCGGCCGCGTCGGGCAGCCCGAAGGTCTCCACCTCCAGCACGGTGCCGGCGCTGACGTGCCGCTTCAGCTCGAGCGGGGTGCCCTCGGCCACCAGCGAGCCGTCCCGGATCACCGCGATCCGGTCGCACAGCTCGTCGGCCTCGAACATGTAGTGCGTGGTGAGCAGGATCGTCTTGCCCTGCTCGCGCAGCGTCGCGATCGTCGAGCGCAGCTCGCGGGCGCCCACCGGGTCGATGCCGATCGTCGGCTCGTCGAGGAACAGCACCTCGGGGTCGTGCAGCAGCCCGCGAGCGATGTGCAGCCGCTGCCGCATGCCGCGCGAGAACCCCTCGACGCGCTCCTTCTCGCGACCGGTCAGGCCGACGAGCTCGACCAGCTCGCCGATCCGGGCCCGCTGCTCGCGGGGCGGGACGCCGTACAGCTCGGCGAAGTAGCGCAGGTTGTCGTAGGCGTTGAGGCGCTCGTAGAGCCCGCGGTCGCCGCCGAAGACGTAGCCGATGTGACGGCGTACCTCGCGGGGTGCCGCGACCACGTCGTGCCCGAGGACGCTGGCCGTGCCCGAGGTGGGGATCAGCAGCGTGATCAGCATCTTGATCGTGGTGGTCTTGCCCGCGCCGTTCGGGCCGAGGAGACCGAACAGCTCCCCGCGCTCGATGCCGAAGGAGACCCCTCGCACCGCGTCGACCTGCTTGGTCTCGCGCCGGACGATCCCGGTGCGGGTGCGGTAGCTGCGGCGAAGCTCCGAGGTCTCCACGACGCACATGGCGACGAACCTTAGCCCTGCCGGCGGGTCAGCGGGGACATCGGGCGCCCCGCGTCCCGATCGTCACGGCGTCAGCCGGCTCCCGAGGAACGCCCGGACGCGGCTCTCGTCCCCCGAGAACCCGACGTCCGACTCGTCGACCGGTCGGTGCCACAGCAGCCGGTAGAGCACCTCGGCCGGCGCCTCGACCCGGTCGGGCACGGCGACGCCCGCGGCGCGGCGGTGCTCCACCGACGGCGGCAGCTCGAGGCTGGCGTGGCCGGTCGCCCCGACCGGCTGGGTGGGCACCGGCGCCGCACCGGGCCGCGGGCTCGGCGTCACCACCCAGGTGTCGCCGGTGTCGGTCGCGGTCAGCGCGAGCGGCCGGTCGAGCGCGGCCGGGTGACCGCGCTGGTGCATCCGGTGCAGCATCACGGTCAGCACCTCGTCGACGCCGTCGAGCGCGACCTCGGGGGCGATCTCGGTGACGCGGCTGCCCGACCCGTCGAGGTCGAGCTGGTGGACGGTGGTCTCGTGCAGCTGGCGCCGCGGCCAGAACGACGCCCGCCCGGCGCCGTACGCGAAGTTCCAGCAGGGGGTCTCCGGCGGCACGTGGCGGAGCACCTCGTAGAGGTCCTCGGCCTTGCCGGCGTACCAGGAGCTGACGACCTTGCCCTTCGACGAGCGCGGCTCGTCGTTCTGCTCGACGGCGGACCGGCCGGTCTCCACGATGGTGGCCGCCCAGGCGTGCACGTTGCCGAGGTGCACGACGAGGTCGTACGCCGACCAGCCCGGGCAGCTCGCGACCGGCGCGCGCAGGTCGGTCCACGCGACGGCGACGGCGAACCGCTCCGCGGCAGCGACGAACGCCTCGACGGTGTCGAGGGTGGTCCGGCCGCGCGTCACCGCGTTCACGCCGTCCATCCTTGCACCGGTGCGGGGTGCGTGGGTGCGGTCGGCAGATTGCGGTTTGTGGCCAAACCGCAGCCCCGGGGGCCTGCGGACTGCGGTTTCTGCCCAATGGGCAGCGGCTACAGGTGGTCGACCGTCGTCACCGTCTCGCCGGTGACCAGGTAGACGACCCGGCGCGCGAGGGAGACGGCGTGGTCGGCGATCCGCTCGTAGTAGCGGCCGAGCAGCGCGATGTCGACCGCGGGCTCGACGCCGTGGGGCCACGTGTCGTCGAGCATCAGCCGGAACGACGAGCGACGCAGCTGGTCCATCTCCTCGTCGTCCTCCTCGAGCTGCCGGGCGCCGTCGACGTCGCGCTCGGCGATGATGCCCGCCACGGTGCCGACCATCTTCTCGGCCAGGTGGGCCATCCGCTCGATGGTGGGCACGATCTCGCGGGGCACGGCGACCTGCGGCACCCGGAGCCGCGCGACCTTCGCGACGTGGACCGAGAGGTCGCCCATCCGCTCGAGGTCGGCGACCATGCGCAGCCCGGCGACCAGCATCCGCAGGTCGCTGGCGACCGGCTGCTGGAGGGCGAGCAGCTCGAACGAGCGGATCTCGACCCGCTCGCGCGCCGCGTCGATGACCGCGTCGTCGGAGATGACCTTCTCGGCGATCTCGGCGTCCGCGGTCAGCAGCGCCTGGGTCGCTCGGGCGACGGCCTCCTGCACCTCATGGGTCATCGTGACGAGCTCGTCCACGATCGATTCGAGCTGGTCGAAGTAGGCATCACGCATGCGGTGAACGGTAGGAGCCCCAGGTGAATCGGCGGCGACCCGACGACGACGAGGCGTGAACGCCAGGTGAACAGTCGACGAAAGCGCAGGTCAGCGCAGGTCCGACGGACGAACGGCCGGCGACGGGGTGCGTACGATCGTTCCGTGGACGGTACGACGCAGGCGTTGCTCTTCGCGCTGCTCGGGGCAGTGCTCGGGGCAGGCGTCGTCCTCGCGTGGCAGGTCAGCGACCGGCAGATGCGCTCGCAGGCCCCCGTCGAGGAGCCGGCCGTCCCGGCCGGCATCACCACCGTGCTCGGCGTGCTCCGCTCCAGCGCCCTCGTCGTCGACGAGAAGGACGAGGTGGTCAAGGCCTCCGCGCCGGCGTACGCCTTCGGGCTCGTCAGCGGCGACCGGGTCACCGTGCAGGAGCTCGCCGACCTGATCCGCCAGGTGCGCCGCGACGGCCAGATCCGCGAGACCGAGCTGGTGATGGCCCGCGGCCGCGCGGTCGCGCCGCTGCACGTCACCGCCCGGGTGGCGCCGCTGAGCAGCCGGCTGGTGCTGGCGCTGGTCGAGGACCGCACCCGGGAGCGGCGGGTGGAGTCGATCCGGCGCGACTTCGTCGCCAACGTCTCCCACGAGCTGAAGACGCCGGTCGGTGCCCTCAACCTGCTGGCCGAGGCGGTGCAGGAGGCGGCCGACGACCCCGAGGCGGTGACCCGGTTCTCCGGCCGGATGCAGACCGAGAGCGCCCGGCTGACCAAGCTGGTGCAGCAGATCATCGAGCTGTCGCGGCTGCAGGGCGACGACCCGCTGGAGGACCCGCAGACCGTCGACGTCGACGTCATCGTGTCCCGCTCGATCGACCAGAGCAGCATCGACGCCCAGTCCAAGGCGATCACCGTCGTGCACGACGGCCAGCGCGGGCTGCAGATCCTCGGCAACGGCGACGAGGTGGCGCTGGCGCTGGGCAACCTGGTGGCCAACGCGGTCGCCTACTCCCCCGAGGGCAGCACCGTCGTGGTCGGCGCCCGCGCCAACGAGATGATGGTCGACCTCACCATCACCGACCAGGGCATCGGCATCCCCGCAGAGGAGATCGACCGGATCTTCGAGCGCTTCTACCGCGTCGACCCCGCCCGTCACCGGTCGACGGGCGGCACCGGCCTGGGCCTCTCGATCGTCAAGCACGTCGCCGCCTCGCACGGCGGCGAGGTGCGGGTCTGGTCCGTGGAGGGGCAGGGCTCGACGTTCACGCTGTCGCTCCCCCGGCGTGCGTCCGACGCACCGCCGGCGCCCGACCGTCCCGGCCGGTCGGACGTCCCGGCACCCGCACGTCCCGAGGCCCCGGCGACCAGCCGGCCCGGCCCGACCCACCAGGAGGCAACCCCGTGACCCGAGTGCTCGTCGTCGAGGACGAGGAGAGCTACAGCGACGCGTTGGCGTACATGCTCCGCAAGGAGGGCTTCGAGGTCTCCGTCGCGAACGACGGCCACGCCGCCCTCGCCGAGTTCGACAAGACCGGCGCCGACATCGTGCTGCTCGACCTGATGCTCCCCGGCATCCCCGGCACCGAGGTGTGCCGCCAGATCCGGGCCACCTCCAACGTCCCGGTCATCATGGTCTCGGCCAAGGACGCCGAGGTGGACAAGGTCGTCGGCCTCGAGCTCGGCGCCGACGACTACGTCACCAAGCCCTACTCGCCGCGCGAGCTGGTCGCCCGCATCCGGGCCGTGCTGCGCCGCGGTGCGGAGCCCGACCTGGCCCCGCCCACCCTCGAGGCGGGACCGGTGCGGATGGACGTGGAGCGGCACGTGGTCACCGTCAACGGCGGCGACACGAAGCTCCCGCTGAAGGAGTTCGAGCTCCTGGAGATGTTCCTGCGCAACCCCGGCCGCGTGCTGACGCGCGGGCAGCTGATCGACCGGGTGTGGGGATCGGACTACGTCGGCGACACCAAGACGCTCGACGTCCACGTGAAGCGGCTGCGGGCCAAGATCGAGCCCGACCCGGCCGTGCCGAGCTACCTGGTCACGGTCCGCGGGCTCGGCTACAAGCTGGAGACCTGAGGCCGTCCGCATCTCGACGCAACCTGGCAACAATTCGGTGGGCGCCTAACTGTCGCGGCACTAGCGTGGCCGTGTGCCAACGTCCCGCAGCACCGCACTCCCCCTCGTCGCCGTCGCCGTCACGCTGCTGCTGTGGTCGTCGGCCTTCGTCGCGATCCGTCACCTCGGCGAGTCGTTCTCGCCGGGCGCGCTGTCGCTCGGCCGGCTGCTCGTCGGCTCGGTCGCGCTCGGGGTCGTGCTGCTGGCCCGCAGCTGGGTGCCGCCCACCCGGCGCGAGTGGGTCGGGCTGGTGGTCATCGGGCTGCTCTGGTTCGGCCTCTACAACGTCGCGCTCAACGCCGGCGAGCGACGGGTCGACGCCGGCACCGCCGCGATGCTGATCCAGCTCTCCCCCGTGCTGGTCGCGGTGCTCGCGGCGATCTTCCTCAAGGAGAAGGCCACCGTCTTCCTGGGCCTCGGCCTGGTCGTCGCCTTCGCGGGAGTCGTGCTGATCGCCACGTCGGTGTCGGGGCACGGCGACAGCGACCCGCTGGGGGTGTTCCTCTGCCTGCTGTCCGCGGCCGCCTACGCCGTCAGCCTGATCTTCCAGAAGCCGCTGGTCTCCCGGCTCTCGGCCATCCAGGTCACCTGGACCGCCTGCACGGTGGGGGCGATCGCGTGCCTGCCGTTCGCCGGCGACCTCGTGCGGGAGACCGCCGACGCCGGCACCTCCGACGTGCTGTGGGTCGTCTACCTCGGCGTCTTCCCCACGGCGATCGCGTTCTCGACGTACGCCTTCGCGCTGTCGTTCATGAGCGCCGGCAGCCTGAGCGTGACGACGTACCTCGTCCCGCCGATCACCGTGCTGCTGAGCTGGGTGCTGCTGTCCGAGGCGCCGCCCGCGATGGCGTACGTCGGCGGGGTGCTCGCCCTGGTCGGGGTGGCGCTCGCGCGACGGCGGCCGAGGGCGCGCGTCGAGGAGGTCGTGCCGGCATGAGCGACGCCCGCGCGGTGGCCGCGGTCGCCGGGCTGCTCGGCGACGAGAGCCGGGCCGCGATGTGCCTGGCGCTGCTCGACGCCGGACGGTGGACGGTCTCCGAGCTGGCCGAGGCCGCCGACGTGTGCCGGGCCACGGCGAGCGAGCACGTGGTGCGGCTGGCCGAGGGCGGGCTGGTCACCACGGAGGTGCAGGGCCGTCACAAGTACGTCAGCCTGGCCGGCCCGCACGTCGCGGAGGTCCTCGAACGGCTCTCCGCGCTCCGCGACCCGGAGCCGCCCCGGTCGCTGGCCGCGGTGCGCGACAGGCGCCGGTTCGCCGCCGGCCGCACCTGCTACGACCACCTCGCCGGTCGCCTCGGCGTCGCCGTCCACGACGCGATGCTGCGCGGTCGGCTGCTGCACCGCCGCGGCGGCCTCGGCGTGACCGCGCGCGGCCGGGACTGGTTCGCCGACCTCGGCGTCGACCTGGCGGCGCGGGAGTCGCGCCGCCGGGCGTTCGTCCGCGACTGCCTCGACCTCACCGAGCGACGGCCGCACCTGGCCGGCGAGGTCGGCGCCGCGCTGTGCGAGACGTTCGTGGAGCACGACTGGGTGCGACGCCCCGACCGGACCCGCGCCATGGTGGTCACGCCGCTCGGGGAGCGGGCGCTCGCCGACCGGCTCGGCATCGCGCCGGCCGACCTCGCCGTCGGCTGACCCGACGCGTCGGCGGGTGGTCAGCCCTGCTCGAGCCAGCCGCGGAACGCCTCGAGGTTGCGGGTGGACTCGCCGCGGCTCTTGCGCCACTCCCACTCGCGCCGGATCGACGTCGCGAAGCCCAGCTCGAGGATCGTGTTGAACGACTCGTCGGCGTAGGTCAGCACCGCGCCGAGCAGCCGGTCGAGCTCCTCGGCGGTGACCGCGCTCAGCGGCAGCCGGCCGTCGAGGTAGATGTCGCCGACGGCGTCGACCGCGAACGCGACGCCGAACATCCGCAGGTTGCGCTCGAGCAGCCAGCGGTAGACCCGCTCGTGGTTCTCGTCGGGCTGGCGGGCGACGAACGCGTGCAGCCCGAACGCGTGCTCGCCGACGTCGAGCCGGCACGGGGTGGTGAGCTTCTTCTCGCCGGGGAGCTCGACGGTGAAGACCCCGGTGGAGATCTCCTTCCAGGTGAGCTCCGACTCGCCGAGCGTGCGACGCACGGTCTCGATCGCCTGCTGCCTCACGGGCGCGACCCCGCGAGGTCGTCGCGCATCGACCGGGCCGCCGCGCGGTACACCTCGAGGGTGCGGTCGGCGGTGCGATCCCACGCGAACAGCGAGGCCTGCTCGACCGCACCACGCGAGAGCTCGGCCCGCAGGTCGGGCGACGCGACGATCCGCTGCATCGCGCGAGCGTAGTCCTCGGGGTCGTGGCCCTCGACGAGCAGCCCGGAGACGCCGTCGCGCACCACCGTGGTCAGCCCGCCGACCGCGGCCGCCACGACGGGCGTGCCGCTGGCCTGCGCCTCGACGGCGACCAGCCCGAAGGACTCGTTGTACGACGGCACGCACACCAGCGTCGCCGCGGCGTACCAGTCGGCCAGCTCGGACTGGGCGACCGGCGGCACGAACCGCACCACGTCGTCGACGTCGAGCGAGCGGGCCAGCTGCGCCAGCGACTCGGGGTGCTCCAGGCCGGAGCCCGACGGGCCGCCGACGACCGGGACGACCAGCCGGGCGCGCAGCGACGGGTCGCGCTCGAGCAGGGCGCGCACGGCGTGCAGCAGCACGTCGGGGGCCTTCAGCGGCTGGATGCGCCCGGCGAACATCAGCACCGCGGCGTCCGGCGGCAGCCCGAGCCGGCCGCGCGCGTCGCCGGCGGGCCGGAACACGTCGAGGTCGACTCCCGGGTGCACGACCTCGACGCGGGCGGGGTCGGCGTCGTACAGCTCGAGCAGCTGCTTGGCCTCGATGTCGGTGTTGGCGATCAGCATGTCGGCGGCCTCGACGACCTGCTCCTCGCCGATGACGCGGGCGGTCGGCTCGGGGGTGTCGCCGGTGGCCAGCGAGGCGTTCTTCACCTTGGCCATGGTGTGCATGGAGTGCACCAGCGGGACGCTCCACCGGTCGCGCACCAGGGCGCCGACCTGGCCGGAGAGCCAGTAGTGGGTGTGCACGACGTCGTACCAGCCCTGGTCGTGCCTGGCCTCGGCCCGCAGCACCTCGCGGGCGAAGACGCACAGCTGGCCCGGGAGCTCGGCCTTGGTCAGCCCCTCGAACGGCCCCGCGTGCACGTGGTGCACGGTGACCCCCGCGAACGCCTCGACCGTGGGCGGCAGGGTCGAGGACGTCGCCCGGGTGTAGACCTCGACGGCGACGCCCCGGGCGGCCAGCCGCTTGGCCAGCTCGACGACGTAGACGTTCATGCCGCCGGCGTCGCCGGTGCCGGGCTGGTCGAGCGGCGACGTGTGCAGGCTGATCATCGCGACGCGTCCGTGCCGCGGCCCACCGTCGGCCGGGTCGGCGGCGGCAGGGCTCACGTCAGGCACGCCCACCAGTCTCCCCCGGCCGCCCAACCGCCTCCGCCGAGCCCCACCCGGTCGCGCCGCGACGGCCCTGCGCGACAGAATCGGGGTCATGAGCTCTCCCAGCACCGAGAACACCAGCACCGGTCGGACGCGCACCGCCGTGGTGACCGGCGCCAGCAGCGGCATCGGCGCCGCGACCGCCCGTCACCTGGCCGCCGAAGGCTTCCACGTGTTCTGCGCCGCCCGGCGCGAGGACCGGGTCACCGCGCTCGCCGAGGAGGTCGGCGGCACCGCGGTCCGCTGCGACGTGACCGACGCCGACGACGTCGCCGCGCTCGCCGAGCTGGTGGGGCCACGGCTCGACGTGCTCGTGAACAACGCGGGCGGTGCGTTCGGGTCGGCGCCGGTGGCGGAGTCCGACGCCGACGACTGGCGGCGGATGTTCGAGGTCAACGTCATCGGCCTGCTGCTGGTGACCAAGGCCCTGGTCCCGGCGCTCGTCGCCAGCGGCGCGGGCGTGATCCTCAACGTCGGCTCGACCGCCGGCCGGATCGCCTACGAGGGCGGCGGCGGCTACACCGCGGCGAAGCACGGCACCCAGGTGGTCTCCGAGACGCTGCGGCTCGAGCTGTGGGACCAGCCGGTGCGGGTCTGCGAGATCGCGCCGGGGATGGTCAGGACCGACGAGTTCGCGCTGGTGCGCTTCGACGGTGACCAGGAGAAGGCCGACAAGGTCTACGAAGGGGTCGCCGAGCCGCTGACCGCCGACGACATCGCCGACGCGATCACCTGGATGGTGACCCGCCCCGCCCACGTCAACGTCGACGAGCTGGTGATCCGGCCCCGCGCGCAGGCGGCGCAGCACAAGGTGCACCGGACGGCCTGACCACGCTCAGCCGGGCAGCAGCAGGGTCGCGAGCTGGCGCAGGTCGGGGTCGAGGTCCTGCTCGCCGACGACGGTCTGCCGGCCGTCGACGTCGAAGGTGAACACGAACCGGTCGGGCTGCGGCTGGTGAGCCGCCACCGCGGCGAAGTCGATCCGGCCCAGCAGCGACTCCACCTCGGGAGTCCGGGGGTCGTCACCGAGGGCGACCTCCCCGCTCAGCTGCATCCCGGCCACCCCGCCGGTGCGGGTCACCCGCACGGTGCGCGTCGAGGGGCCGGCCGTGGTCGTGGCCGGCTGCGTCGACCCGGCCTCGGGGGTCACGCCGACGCTGGTCCAGGCCTTGGTGACCGCTGCCTCGGCCTCCGGCGAGACGTCCTTCGCCGCCGCGACGGTGGCCGCCGCGAAGCCGGCGAAGTCGGTGTCCGGGTCGAGACCCGAGGTGAGCGCGGCGTACCAGATCGCGCCGGCGCCCTCCCAGCTGTTCCCGCCCAGGGCGCTCGCGGCGAGGTAGAACGCCTTGTTGGGGATGCCGGAGTTGGTGTGCACCCCGCCGTTGTCGTCGGTGGTCTCGACGTAGTCGTCCATCGAGGAGACCTGCGGGTCCTTGCCCAGCTTGGGGTCGTCGTAGGCCGTGCCGGGGTCCTTCATCGACCGCAGCGCGGTGCCCTGGATGCCGGGCTTGAAGATGCCCTCGCCGATCAGCCAGTCGGCCTCGTCGACGGTCTCCCCCGCGAGCCGCTGCTTGAGGAGGGAGCCGAACACGTCGGAGACCGACTCGTTGAGCGCGCCGGACTGGCCCTGGTAGGTGAGGTTGGCGGTGTGCTGGGTGACGGCGTGGGTCAGCTCGTGGCCGAGCACGTCGGCGGCGACGGTGAACCGCTCGAAGACCGTGCCGTCGCCGTCGCCGATGACCAGCTGCTGGCCGTCCCAGAAGGCGTTGTCGTAGTCCTGGTCGTAGTGGACCGTCGTGACCACCTGGGCGCCCTGGCCGTCGTAGGACGAGCGGTCGTAGACCTCCTTGAACAGCGCGAGGGTGCCCTCGACGCCGGCGTAGGCCTCGTCGACCGCCGGGTCTCCCGACGCCGGGTCGCCGGCCGACCGCACCAGCTCGCCGGGCAGGTCGGTGCCGTTGTTCGCGGTGTTCACCACGAAGGGCGCGGCGCCCGCGGCGGCGGGACCGGACGGTCTCGGGGCGGTCTGGGCGCGCTTCCGGCGCAGGTCGGTGTCGCGCTGGAGGGCCTCGGGCGAGACGACCTTCTCCAGCAGGAACGGCGGGATGATCTGGCAGTGGCGGTGCGACGGGCTCATGCCTCCGGTTCTATGCCCGGGCACCGACAGAAGTACATCCCTCGCTGTGGAAGACTCGTCGAATGCTGAGCATCGGACTGGTCGGCGGGATGAGCTGGGAGAGCAGCCTGCAGTACTACAAGCTGCTGAACGAGACGGTCGAGGAGCGGCTGGGCGGGCTGCACTCCGCGCGGCTCGTGCTCTCCAGCGTGGAGTTCGCGGAGCTGACCGAGCTCCAGCAGGCCGGTCGCTGGGACGACGTCGCCGAGCTGCTGTCCGGTGCCGCCCGCGGCGTGGAGGCCGCCGGCGCCGACCTGCTGCTGATGTGCACGACCGCGTTCCACACCGTCGCCGACCAGGTGGCGGCCGCGGTGTCCATCCCGTTCCTGCACCTCGCCGACGTCGTCGCCCGTGCGTGCACCGAGCGAGGCCTCGGGTCGGTCGGGCTGCTGGGCACGGCGTACGCGATGCAGCAGCCGTTCTTCGTCGACCGGCTCGCGTCGCACGGCCTGCGGGTCGTCGTGCCCGACGCGCGGCACCACGAGGCGATCAACGCGACCATCTACGACGAGCTGGTGCACGGCAAGGTCGTCGACAGCTCGCGGGCCCGGGTCGTCAAGGTCATCGACGAGCTGTGGGACGACGGGGCCGAGGGCGTCATCCTCGGCTGCACGGAGCTGGAGCTGCTGGTCAAGCAGGCCGACTGCGAGATCCCGGTGTTCCCCAGCACGACGCTGCACGTCGAGGCGGCGCTGGACCTCGCGCTGGCCTGATCAGCCCGGCACGGCGGCCGCGAGCACCTCTCCGGCCCGGCCGCGGACGACCAGGTCCGCCAGCCCGTCGTACGGCGTGGGCTCGTCGTTCACGATGACCAGCCGGGCGCCGTTGCGCAGCGCCACCAGCGGCAGCTCGGCCGCGGGGTAGACCACCAGCGACGACCCGACGGCCAGCATCAGGTCGGCCTCGCCGGCCAGCGCCACCGCCGCCTCGACCACGTCGGGGAACAGCACCTGCTCGAACGACACCGTCGCGGACTTCACGAGGCCGCCGCAGTGCGGGCAGCGCGGGTCGGGGTCGCCGGCGTCCACCTCGGCCAGCGCCCAGTCCAGCGGCATCCGGAAGCCGCAGCCGTCCGGCGTTCCCTCGCGCGGCGCCGGCCCGATGCACATCACCTCGCGGGCGGTGCCGTGCACCTCGACGACCCGCCGCGAGCCGGCGAGCTGGTGCAGCCCGTCGATGTTCTGGGTGATGACGCCGAGCCCGCGGCCGGACTCCTCGAGCCGGGCGAGCGCGAGGTGACCGGCGTTCGGCACGGGCGTCTCGGCGAGCAGCTCGCGGCGCATCGCCCACGACCGGGTGCGGACGTCGACCGACTCGACGTAGCGGGAGAACGTGAAGTCCTGCGGGTCGTAACGCGTCCAGATGCCGCCCGGCGAGCGGAAGTCGGGGATGCCGGACTCGGTGGAGATCCCGGCGCCGGTGAACGCGACGACCCGTGAGGACGCCTGGACCAGGTCGGCGAGCGCGTCGGTCACGGGTGCAAACCTACGTCGCCGAATCGCCGCCCGGGCCCTCCACCGCGTAGGATCGGGGTGCGGCCCCGCGGTGTCTCCTGGACGGACCCGCCGCTCACGAACCGGACCGCCCCTCCCTCACGAAAGCGAACGACGGCTACGCCATGCCCACGACCTCCCGCTCCGACCTCCGGAACGTCGCCATCGTCGCGCACGTCGACCACGGCAAGACCACGCTCGTCGACGCCATGCTCTGGCAGGGCGGCGCCTTCGGCGACCACCAGCACGTCGACGAGCGGGCCATGGACTCCGGTGACCTCGAGCGCGAGAAGGGCATCACGATCCTCGCGAAGAACACCGCGATCCGGTACACCGGCGCGGCCGCGGTCGACGGCTCGATGACCATCAACATCATCGACACCCCGGGCCACGCCGACTTCGGTGGCGAGGTCGAGCGCGGCCTGTCCATGGTCGACGGCATCGTGCTGCTCGTGGACGCCTCCGAGGGTCCGCTGCCGCAGACCCGGTTCGTGCTCCGCAAGGCGCTCAACGCCGACCTGCCCGTCGTGCTCGTGGTGAACAAGGTCGACCGGCCCGACGCCCGGATCAGCGAGGTCGTGGACGAGACCTACGAGCTGTTCATGGACCTGCTCGACGAGAGCCACAGCCAGGACGCGCTGGACTTCCCGGTGGTCTACGCCTCCGCGAAGGCCGGCCGCGCGAGCCTCACCATGCCCGCGAACGGCGGCATGCCCGACAGCGACAACCTCGAGCCGCTGTTCCAGACCATCGTCGAGACCATCCCGGCGCCGCAGTACACGCCGGACGCGCCGCTGCAGGCGCACGTCACCAACCTCGACGCCTCGCCGTTCCTCGGCCGGCTCGCGCTGGTCCGGGTCAAGGAGGGTCACCTCAAGAAGGGCCAGCAGGTGGCCTGGATGAAGCGTGACGGCTCCACCTCGACCGTCAAGATCACCGAGCTGCTCGTCACCCAGGGCCTGGAGCGCCAGCCCGGCCTCGAGGCCGGCCCCGGTGACATCGTCGCGATCGCGGGCATCCCCGAGATCATGATCGGCGAGACGCTGGCCGACGTGACGAACCCGGTGGCGCTGCCGCTGATCACCGTCGACGAGCCCGCCATCTCGATGACCATCGGCATCAACACCTCCCCGCTCGCGGGCCGCGTGAAGGGCTCGAAGGTCACCGCGCGGCTGGTCAAGGACCGGCTCGACGCCGAGCTGGTCGGCAACGTCTCGATCAAGGTGCTGCCCACCGAGCGTCCCGACGCGTGGGAGGTGCAGGGCCGTGGCGAGCTGGCGCTGGCCATCCTCGTCGAGCAGATGCGACGCGAGGGCTACGAGCTCACCGTCGGCAAGCCGCAGGTCGTCACCCAGGAGATCAACGGCAAGCTGCACGAGCCCGTCGAGCGGCTGACGATCGACGCCCCCGAGGAGTACCTCGGCACGATCACGCAGCTGCTCGCGATCCGCAAGGGCCGCATGGAGCAGATGACCAACCACGGCACCGGCTGGGTGCGCATGGAGTTCCTGGTCCCGGCGCGTGGCCTGATCGGCTTCCGCACCGAGTTCCTCACCGACACCCGCGGCACCGGCATCGCGCACCACGTCTTCGAGGGCTACGAGCCGTGGGCCGGTGAGCTGCGCACGCGCAACAGCGGCTCGCTGGTCTCCGACCGCGCGGGTGCCGCCACGGCGTACGCCATGACGAACCTGCAGGAGCGCGGGATCATGTTCGTGGAGCCGACCACCGAGGTCTACGAGGGCATGATCATCGGCGAGAACTCCCGCGACGACGACATGGACGTCAACATCACGCGCGAGAAGAAGCAGACCAACGTGCGCTCCGCGACCTCGGACAACTTCGAGAAGCTGATCCCGCCGCGTCGGCTGTCGCTCGAGCAGTGCCTGGAGTTCTGCCGCGAGGACGAGTGCGTCGAGGTCACCCCGCACACCGTGCGGATCCGCAAGGTCGTGCTGCCCGCCGGCGAGCGAGCCCGCACCGCGGCGCGCGCCCGCCGCGGCTGACCTCCGGCCACCGGGTCGCCGACTCGAGCCGTCCACAGGCCGTTTCGACGTGCACCCTGGGGCCTTCGACGCCACTCGGGCGCCCGAGGCGGGAGGCTGCACGTCGGGGCGGTCGGGGTCAGTCGGCGAGGTCGGGGCCGACGGCCCGGCGCAGCTGCGGCGCGAGGGCGACGAGGCCCAGCAGCGGCAGGACCGCGAGCAGCAGCAGCGCGCCCGACATGGTGAGCACCTCGGAGAGGCCGCCGACGACCGCGGAGCCGACCCCGCCGCCGACCAGGAAGAACAACGTCGCCACGCCGACCGCGACACCGCGCACGTCCGCGGGCACGGCGTCGCCGACCGCCGCCATCAGGGCGGGCTGGCCGAGCCCGAACGCGAGGGTCACCGCGACCACCGCGGCGACCAGCAGCACCGCCGAGCCGATCGACGCCCCGGCGGCAGAGACGACCAGCGCCGCCGAGGCGATGACGGCGGCCAGCGCGAGCGACGGTGCCGGTCCGACGCGGTTCAGCAGCGGACCGGCGATGCGCGGCGCGAGCAGCCCGGTGGCGGCGCTGGGCAGCAGCGCGACGCCGACCAGCCACGGCTCCCAGCCGCGTCCGACGAGCACCGCCGGCACGGCGATCAGCAGCGCGAACCAGGCGGCGGGTACGGCGGCCGCCGCGAGTGCGCTACGCACCACGGCGGCGTTCCGGATCACCGACCGGGGCAGGAAGCCGTGCGGTCGGCGGCGCACCCACATCGTCACCGCGGGCACCCCGAGGACCACCAGCGCTGCCCCCACGGCCGCGATGACGGGTCCGGTCGACGGCGACTGCACGAGGAGCACGACGCCCGCCGCCGTACCGGCGACGAGCACCGCGCCGAGCAGGTCGAGCCGGGCGCCGCTGCCCTCGGTGGGGAGCGAGCGCCACAGCAGCGGGATCAGCAGCGCACCGAGCATCGGGAGCGCGATCACCGCCCGCCAGCCGAACAGCGCTTCGACGCTGCCGCCGACCAGCGGCCCGAGGCAGCTCACGGCCGCGGCGAAGCCGGCGACCCGGCCCAGGGCCACGCCGCGCACCGCACCGCGGTAGCGGGCCGTCACGATGGCGACGCCGAGCGTGGGCACGGCCGCCGCGCCGGCGCCCTGGAAGATCCGGGCGGCCAGTAGCACGCCGAAGCTCGGCGCGAAGGCACCCGCGAGGGCGCCGAGCGTCATCAGCCCCACACCGACGAGCAGCGGGAGCCGGATGCCGAGCAGGTCGGAGACCCGGCCGTAGACCGCGGTCGCGACGGCCAGCATCAGCGCGTAGAGGCTGATCGCCCACGCGCTCACCCCGGTGCTGACGTCGAGGTCGCGGGCGAGGACGGGGAGCGCGATGGCGGCCGAGGAGCTGCCCATCCCGGCCAGCCCGAACAGCAGACCGACGAGGACGGAGACCCGACGCGCGTCGGTCGGCGAGGAGGAAGGCATTGCAGAGCCCAACCAGTGCCCCCGCCGCGGCATTCCCGCGCCGGCGCTCAGTCGGACTCGGCGAACCCGCCCAGCGTCCAGCCCGTCACGGCGTCGAGCCGGCCGCGCCACAGCGACAGCCGGCCGGCCACCCCGGAGACGGAAGCGTCGCGCAGGTGCACGAACTCGACGTCCGGCAGCGTCGGCAGGTCGTCGCCCTCCGGCCCCTCCGGGTCGAGCTCGCCGAGCTTGCTCGCGGCACCGAACTCCTCGAGCCGCTTCGCGCGGTGGCGGAACCGGGCCGCCATCGAGCTGCGGAGCGTCCCCTCGGGGTCCTCGCCCTGCACGACGTCGGCCATCTCGCTCGAGAAGGTGCGCGCCGAGACCAGCGTGCCCTGCACGACCTGCCCCGCGAGCGTCAGCACCAGGTCGTACTCCAGCCCGTAGGCGTCCGCCAGCTGCACCAGCCCGACCAGGTCGGGGTCGTTGCCCTGGGTCCGCTCGTCAGATTCCGTCATGGGGCGATCGTGCCCACAAACCCGCAGTTCACTCGAATGGGCCCGCCGGACGAATCCGGTTGACCTCAACCGGACTCGAGGTGCTGGACTACGCAGCATGGACAGCACCACGGTCGGCAGCCCGCCCACCGGCGCAGCAGCACCGCCACGCCGACGGCTGGCGGTCGGGCTCTGCGTGGCCGTGGTGGCCGTCGCCTTCGAGGCCATCTCGGTGGCGACCGCGATGCCCGCGGCGGCACGAGAGCTCGACGGCCTCGACCTCTACGCCTGGGCCTTCTCGCTGTTCCTGATCGGCCAGCTGTTCGCGACCATCGCCGCCGGCCGGCTGTGCGACCGGATCGGTCCCGCGCGGCCGATGGCGGGCGGCCTCACGATCTTCGGGGTCGGCCTGGTCGTCGCGGCGACGGCGCCCACGATGGTGCAGCTGGTCGCCGCCCGGCTGCTGCAGGGCCTGGGCGCCGGCGTCGTCGGGGTCGCGATGTACGTCGTGATCGCGCAGGCCTTCGACGTGCGTCGCCGGCCGGCGATGTTCTCGTGGATCTCGAGCGCCTGGGTCGTGCCGTCGTTCGTGGGGCCGACCGTCGCGGCCTGGCTCACGCACCACCTGGACTGGCGCGCGGTGTTCTGGGCCGTGATCCCGCTGCTGCTGCTCGGCTCGGCGATGATGCTGCCGCCGGTGTTCCGGGTCGCCGACGCTCCGCCACCCAACCGGGAGTCGTCCGCGAGGCCCGCGGCGCTGTGGGCCGCCGGGCTGGCCGCGGTCGGTGCGACCGCCGTGCAGCTCGGTGGCCAGCGAGCGAGCGTCTCCGGACTGCTGATCGGGATCGTCGGCCTGGTGATGGTCGGCGCCGCGCTGCCCAACCTGATGCCGCGCGGGTTCTTCCGGTTCGGGCACGGCCTGCCGCCGGTGATCGTGGTGCGCGCGCTGATCGCCGGTGCCTTCTTCGGGGCCGAGGCGTTCGTCCCGCTGATGCTCGTCGAGCAGCGCCACCTCTCGCTGCTGCTGGCCGGCTCGACGCTCACCGTCGGCGCGCTCGGCTGGAGCGCCGGGGCGTGGCTGCAGTCGCTGAAGTCGCTGCGGCTCGGACGCGAGCGGATCATCACGCTCGGGGCCACGTCGGTCTTCCTCGGCGTCGGCATGGTCGCGCTGGTGGCGTGGCTGCAGCTCCCGGTCGTCGTGGTGGCGGTCGCGTGGCTCTTCGCCGGGCTCGGCATGGGGCTCGCGACGTCCGGCACCTCGCTGGCGACGATGACGCTGTCGCCCGCCGTCGACCAGGGCCGCAACGCGTCGTCGCTGCAGTTCGGTGAGGCGTTCGGCGGCGGCCTGTTCATCGGGGTCGGTGGCACGATCTTCGCCGCGCTGCACCCCACCGGCGACCTCACCGCGACGTTCACGGGCGTGCTCGCGGCGATGACCGTGGTCGGCCTGCTGGCGGTGCTGGTGTCGCTGCGGACGGGTCCGATCCGCGAGGGAGCCGCTAGCGCAGCACCGAGCCCTTCGTCTCCGGCAGGCTGAGCGTCGCCACGAACGCGATGACGGCACCCGCCGCGACGTACCAGAAGAACCAGCTGGCGTGCCCGACGCCGCCGAGCCACTGGATCACCAGCGGTGCGGTGCCGCCGAAGACCGCGACCGTGAGGTTGTACCAGGCGCCGATGCCCAGCCCCCGCAGCTCGGTCGGGAAGAGCTCGCTCATGATGGCCGGCGCGATGGAGGAGAAGATCGCGTAGAGACCGAGCCCGACGCAGAACACCAGCAGCACCTGGCCGAAGCTGGCGCCCGGGGCGATGAGCTTCGACATGGGTACGACGAGCAGCGCGATGGCGCCCGACCAGATCAGCATCTGCGGCTTGCGGCCGAAGCGGTCGGCGGTCCAGCCGAACGGGTACTGCAGCACCACGAACAGCGCGGTCGCGATCGACAGCGCCCAGAACACCATGCCGTCGTCGAGCTTCTGCTGCTTCACCGCGAACGGCGTCAGCGCCGAGAAGAACGTGTAGTAGCACAGCGTCGAGAGCAGCGTGAAGCCGACGAGCTGCGCGACCGCCTTGGGGTGCTCGCGCAGCGTGAGCAGCAGCGGGTTCTTCAGCGCCTGCGCCTTGGCCTTGTTCTCCTCGTACTGCTCGGTCTCGGCCATGTTGCTGCGCAGCCACAGCCCGACCAGGCCGAGCAGCCCGCCGACGAAGAACGGCACCCGCCAGCCCCAGCTCGCGAGCTGGTCGTCGGACAGCGAGCTGGCCAGCAGCGCACCGAGCAGCGAGGCGATCAGCACCGACGAGCCGGTCGAGATGTAGTTGAACGACGAGTAGCGGCCGCGGCGCTCGGGCGGCGCGATCTCGCCGAGGTACGCCGAGGCGTTGGCGACCTCGCCGCCGAGCGACATGCCCTGGCCGATCCGGGCCGCGAGCAGCAGGATCGGCGCGAGCCAGCCGACCTGGTTGTACGTCGGCAGGATCGCGATGATGAACGACCCGCCGGCCATCAGCGTGATGGTCAGGATCATCGCCTGCTTGCGGCCGCGGAGGTCGGCGTACCGGCCCAGCAGCATGCCGCCGAGCGGGCGGAAGAAGAACGCGATCGCGTAGGTGGCGAAGGTGCCGATGAAGGCCAGCGACTCGTTCTCGGCGGAGAAGATCTGGGTCGCGAAGTAGATCGAGAACGTCGCGAAGACCGTCCAGTCGTACCACTCCACGGCGTTGCCGACGCTGGCGGCGATCAGGGTCCTGACCGGGAGCTTGTGCTTGGTCTGGTCGCGAGTGGTGACGTCTGTCATGACGGCTCCTGCCGAGAGGGGTGAAGGGCTCCTGCCCACTGCAGGGGGTCCGAAACGCCGGACCTGGCGGTCCGGCCGGTGGGCGGGCCGGGAGAATGCCGCCATGGACTACGGGCACGACCTGCACTTCGGCGTCTTCCTCGCCCCCGAGGCGGCGCGCGCCGACGACGTGCTGACCGCCGCCGCGGAGGCGGACCTGCTCGGCCTCGACTCGGTCAGCGTGCAGGACCACCCGTACCAGCCGGCGTACCTCGACACCTGGACGCTGCTGGCGCAGGTCGCGGCCCGCACCGAGCGGCTCACGGTGTTCCCGAACGTCGCGAACCTGCCGCTGCGGCCGCCGGCGGTGCTGGCGCGCAGCGTCGCGTCGCTCGACATCCTCTCCGGCGGCCGGGTCGAGCTCGGGCTCGGCGCGGGGGCGTTCTGGGACGCGATCGAGGCGCTCGGCGGTCCGCGCCGGACACCGCGCGAGGCGGTCGACGCGCTGGAGGAGGCGATCGGCGTGATCCGCGCGCTGTGGACGCCCGGGCGCACGCCGCGGATCGACGGCGAGCACTACCGGCTGCACGGCGCCAAGCCCGGCCCGTTCCCGGTGCACCCGGTCGGCATCTGGCTGGGCGCCTACAAGCCGCGGATGCTGCGGCTCACCGGCCGGCTCGCCGACGGCTGGCTGCCGAGCCTCGGGTACGCCGCCCCCGAGGAGCTCGGCGCGATGAACGCGGTCATCGACGAGGCCGCGGTCGAGGCGGGCCGGTCACCGTCGGACGTGCGACGGCTGTACAACGTCTCGGGCTCGTTCTCCGGCAACGGCTTCCTGCAGGGGCCGCCGGCCGTCTGGGTGGAGCAGCTCGCCGGCCTGGCGCTCGACGAGGGCGTCAGCGGGTTCGTGCTGATGGCGGACGCGACCGACCGGCGCGACCTGCACCGGTTCGCCGAGGAGGTCGCGCCGGGCGTGCGCGAGCTCGTCGAGGCCGAGCGGACGGTGCCACCGCCGGCAGGGTCCCCGGTCGAGGTGACTGCCAGGCCTGTCCACGCGACCCCTGGCTCGCCCAGCGGCGACGGTGACGCGCTCGTGGCGATCCACGACCACCTGCGACAGGAGCTCGCACAGCTCCAGGACCTCGTGCAGCAGGTCGCGCGCGGGCACGTCGACGTCGGCGCCGCCCGGTCGTTGATCAGCACGATGACGATGCGGCAGAACAGCTGGACGCTGGGGACCTACTGCGAGAGCTACTGCCGCGTGGTGACCACGCACCACACCATCGAGGACATGAACATGTTCCCGCGGCTGCGGCAGGCCGACCCGTCCCTGGGGCCGGTCGTCGAGCGGCTGGAGCGCGAGCACCACGACGTCGCCGGGGTCCTCGATGACGTCGACCGGGCGCTGGTGGAGCTCGTCACCGACCCGGGCGTCGGCGTCGCGGGCGTCGAGCGTGCGGTGGGCACTCTGTCCGACGTGCTGCTGGGGCACCTGGCGTACGAGGAGTCGCAGCTCGTCGGCCCGCTCAATGCCCTGAGCATCGGCATCTGAGGACCGTTCGGACCGGCACTCGCCTCGTCCGGGACTCGGGTCACGCGGGCTCGGCGAGTCGGAGGCGCTCGAGTGCCGGTCCGGGCGGTCCCTCGACCATCCCGGTGAGCACGCTCCGGACGTAGCCGGGCTCGAACATCACGTGCTCCCAGGAGAAGCGCAGCACCGTCCAGCCCGCCAGCACGAAGGCGTTGTAGCGCTCGCAGTCCGCCTTCAGCGCAGCACGACGGCCGTGGAACTCGAACGAGTCGGCCTCGACGACCAGCCGGCGCCGCCGGTCCAGGAGGTCCGGCCGGCCGATCCCCTCGACCCAGACCTGCGGCTCCACCGACAGGCCGGCGATGTCGAGCGCGATCGCCCGCAGCACCGACTCGAAGGGGTTCGCGGCCCGGGAGTCGGCGTGCGCCGCCACCCGCAGGCACCGCGCTCGGTACCGGGCCGGCATCGTCTCCGCCCGCTCCAGCAGCTCACGCCGAGTCACGTCGAGGTGCCGCAGCGCGGAGTCCGCGATCGCCAGCGCCTCGTCGAAGGGCAGCCGAGCGGCGCACTGCATCACGGTGGCACCGGGGACCGTGGCCATGCCGCTCACGTCGGCAGGTGGGAGGTCGACGTAGCGCACCCGGACTCCGCGACGGCGGTCCGGTCGCACCTTCCGCTTGCGGGGCACCGCCACGCACGGGGCCGTCGGTCGGTGCTTCGTCTCCCAGCCGTGGTACTGCGCGGCGCTGTCCTCGGCGAGCACGCCGGACAGGGCGTTGGCCGCCCGCACGGCCTCGTCCAGGCCGGGGAGCGAGTAGCGACCGCGCACGTCGCGGACGAGCTCGCCGCGGAGCAGCGCCCTCCGGAGCCGGCTGCGCGAGGTCAGCCGCAGCACGGCGGCCGCGTCGGCCACGCCGCCGAGGCGTGCCAGCGCGTGCTCAGGTCGCATGCCCCGAGCCTGCGGGAGCGCGCGGGATCGCGCGAACCGCCGTCCACAGGGCCACTCGGACCGGCACTCGAGCGCCCAGGGGCGGCTGTCCCCGCCTGGCCCGCGCCGGACCCCGACGCGAGTGCCGGTCCGAGTGGTCAGCGGGGGGCGGAGACCTGGACCAGCAGCTTGCCGAAGTTGCGGCCGGCGAGCAGGCCGCGGAACGCCTCTGGGGCGTTCTCGAGGCCCTCGACGACGTCCTCGCGGTAGCGGACCGAGCCGTCGGCGACCCACGCCGACATGTCGCGCAGGAAGTCGCGGCCGTGCGACTTCGTGAACTCGCCCTGGATGAAGCCGCGCACCGTCAGGCTCTTGGTCAGCACCAGCCGCATGTACGCCGGCAGCCGGTCCGGCCCCTCGGGGTGGGAGGTGGCGTTGTAGTCGGCCACCAGGCCGCAGACCGGGACCCGGGCGTAGAGGTTGTAGTGCCGCGCCACCGCGGCCGCGACGTGCCCGCCGACGTTCTCGAAGTAGACGTCGACGCCGTCCGGCACCGCCGCCGCGAGGTCGTCGGCGAAGGTCTCCGAGCGGTGGTCCACCGCCGCGTCGAAGCCGAAGTCGTCGAGCAGCGCCCGGCACTTGTCGGGGCCGCCCGCGATGCCGACGGCCCGGGCGCCCTTCACGCGCGCGATCTGGCCCACCGCCGACCCGACCGGTCCCGTCGCGGCGGCGACCACGACGGTCTCGCCCGGCAACGGCTTGCCGATCTCCAGCAGCCCGGCGTAGGCCGTGAAGCCCGGCATGCCCAGCACGCCCAGTGCCGTCGACACCGGCGCGGCGGAGGGGTCGAGCCGCCGCAGGCCGGAGCCGTCGCTGAGCACGTGGGTCTGCCAGCCCGAGTAGGACAGCGCCCAGTCGCCCTCGGCCCAGTCCGGGTGGCGCGAGGACTCGACCTGGCACACGGTGCCACCGACCATCACGTCGCCGACCTCGACCGGGTCGGCGTAGGACTTGGCGTCGCTCATCCGGCCGCGCATGTACGGGTCGAGCGACAGGTGCACGACGCGCAGCAGCAGCTCGCCGTCGCCCGGGGACGGCACCTCGTCGTGGGTGATCTCGAAGCAGTCGTCGCCGGGCTCGCCGTGCGGGCGCCGGGCGAGCCTGACCTGGGTGGACCTCACGCGTCTCCTTCTGGTTGCTTGGCTGAGTAGTGGCTGCGCAGCTCGCGCTTGAGCACCTTGTGCGACGGCCCCATCGGGAGCGCGTCGATGACCTCGACCCGGCGCGGGTACTTGTGCCGGCCGAGGTGCTCGCGCGACCACGCCAGCAGCTCGTCGCCGTCGATCGGCGCCGCCGCGACCACCACCGCGCAGACCTCCTCGCCGACCCGGTCGTCGGGCACCCCGATCACCGCGACCTGCGCCACCGCCGGGTGGCGGGCCAGCACCTCCTCCACCTCGCGCGGGTAGACGTTGAAGCCGCCGCGGATGATGAGGTCCTTCTTGCGGTCCACGATGCTGATGAAGCCGTCGTCGTCGCGGGTGCCGATGTCGCCGGTGCGGAACCAGCCGTCGACGATCGCCTCCGCGGTCGCCTCCGGGTTGTCGAGGTAGCCCGCGAACACGTTGTGCCCGCGGATCACGATCTCGCCGAGCTGGCCGGCCGGCAGCAGCTCGATGCGCTCCTCGACGGTCTCGTCGGCGACCTCCACCTCGACGCCCCAGATCGGGTGGCCGACGGTGCCGGCGCGAGTGCCGAACCACGGCTGGTTGACCGAGGCCGTCGGCGAGGTCTCGGAGAGCCCGTAGCCCTCGTAGACCGTGGTGGCGAAGGCCTCCTCGAAGCGCTCCAGCACGACGACCGGCAGCGACGCACCGCCGGACACGCAGTCGCGCAGCTCCGGCAGCGCGGCTGCGCGCGGTGCCGCCTCGAGCAGCTGGACGTACATCGTCGGCACGCCGAAGAACAGCGTGGCGCGCTCGCGGTGCATCAGCTCGACCGCCGCGTCGGCGTCGAAGCGCGGCTGCAGCAGCAGGGTCGCGCCGACCCGGAACGTGGAGTTCATCGAGACGGTCTGCCCGAACGTGTGGAACAGCGGCAGGCAGCCCATCACCACGTCGTCGCGCCGGATCGGGTTGGCGTCGAAGGCGTTGACGGTGGAGTTCAGCACCAGGTTGAGGTGGGTGAGCATCGCGCCCTTCGGCCGACCCGTCGTGCCGCTGGTGTAGAACACCACCGCCAGGTCCTCGGCCTCACGGGCCACGTGCACCCGCACCGGCTCGACCTCGTCGGCGCCCAGCCCCGCGATGTCCCAGGCGGGTACGTCGACCACGTCGGCGGCCTTCGTGGCGACGTCGGCGAACGACGCGTCGTACAGCAGGGCACGGGCACCCGAGTGCCGCACGATGTACGACGCCTCGTCGGCGTTGAGCAGCGTCGGGACCGGCACCACCACACCGCCGGCCGCGAGGATGCCGTAGTACGCGCGGACGAAGTCGGCGACGTTCGGGGCGAGCAGCGCCACCCGGTCACCGGGGCCGATCCCGTTGTCCTGCAGGGCTCTCGCGTGCTGCCGCGCCTGGTGCCACAGGTCGGCGTAGGAGACCCGCAGGTCGCCCTGCACCAGCGCGGTGGTGGTCGGCGTCCGCCGGGCGGACTCGGCGAGCACGCTCGCGAGCGACAGCGTCGTCATGCGTGCAGCACCTCCCCGAAGGCGGCGCACGTCGCCGTGACGGCGGCCTGCGCGGCCGCGGACGCGCCACCCATGTCGAAGAAGCCGTGGATCAGCCCGTCGAACCGCCGGGTCTCGACGCGGACGCCGGCGTCGCGCAGCTTGGCGGCGTAGGCCTCGCCCTCGTCGCGCAGCGGGTCGAACTCCGCGGTGACCACGACGGCCGGGCAGACCCCGTCGAGGTCGGCGCCGAGCATGGGTGACAGCCGCGCGTCGACGTCGGTGACGTGGCCGGCGTACTGGGCGAAGAACCACTCCATGGTGGCGGTCTCGAGGAAGTAGCCGGTGCCGTTCTCGGCGCGGGACGGGTGGCCGCCGGTGATGTCGGTCGAGGGGTAGATCAGCAGCTGCGCGGCGAGCCGGGTGGTCAGCTGCTGCGCCACCACGGCGGCGAGGTTGCCACCGGCGCTGTCACCGGCGACCGCGAGCGCGTCACTGCCGCCGAGCTCGGCGAGGTGGTCGGCCGCCCACCGGGTGGTGGCCAGCGCGTCCTCGACGGCCGCCGGGAACGGCGCCTCGGGAGCGAGCCGGTAGCCGACGGACAGCACGACCGCGCGGCTGTCCCGGGCGATGGCGCGGGCGGCGTTGTCGTGGGTCTCCAGGTCGCCGATCACCCAGCCGCCGCCGTGGAAGAACACCACGGTGGGCAGCGGACCCGACTCGTCGGGGCGGTAGACGCGGGCCGGCAGCTCGCCCTCGGCGCCGGGCACGGAGAGGTGCTCCACGGACTTCACCGGCACCACGTGCTCGGGCTGTCGGCCGCCGACCACGAGCGCGGCGAAACCGGCGCGCGCCTCGGTCGGCGTCATCTCGTGCATCGGCTTGTCGGCGGCGGCGAGCAGCTGGAGCAGGCCGGCGATCTCGGGGTCGAGGGGCAAACGACTCTCCTAGGAGTGAGGGCTAGACGAACGCGTTCACGCCGGTCTCGGCGCGACCGATGAGCAGCTTCTGGATCTGGCTGGTGCCTTCGTAGAGCGTCATGACGCGGGCGTCGCGGAGGTACTTCTGGACGGGGTACTCGTCGACGTACCCGTAGCCGCCGTACACCTGCAGCGCACGGTTCGCGGACCGGACCGCGGCCTCGGAGGCGAAGTACTTGGCGGTGGACGCGGCCGTCCCGAACGGCTCGTCGCGCTGCACGAGGTCGGCGGCGCGCCACACCAGCATCCGCGCCGCGTCGGTGTCGACGGAGATCTCCGCGATCATGTCCTGCACCAGCTGGAAGGACGCGATGGGGCGGCCGAACTGCTGCCGCTCGGTGGCGTAGGAGACCGCCGACTCCAGGCAGCCCTGCGAGATGCCGACGCAGCCGGCGGCCACCGAGATGCGGCCCTTGTCCAGCGCCGCCATCGCGATCCGGAAGCCCTGCCCCTCCTCGCCGAGCATCGCGTCGGCCGGCACCCGCACCTGGTCGAGCGACAGCGAGGCGGTGGCCTGGCCGCGCAGCCCGAGCTTGCCCTTGACCAGGGTGCGCTCGAAGCCCTCGGAGTCGGTGGGCACCAGGAACGCCGAGACCCCCTTCGGGCCGTCGCCGCCGGTGCGCGCGAACACCAGGCACACGTCGGCCCAGGTGCCGTTGGTGATGAACATCTTCGCGCCGCTGATCAGGTAGTCGCCGCCGTCGCGCACCGCCTTGGTGCGCAGGTTGCCGGCGTCGGAGCCGGTGTCCGGCTCGGTGAGCCCGAAGCAGGCCATCGACGTGCCCGCGGTGATGCCGGGGAGCCAGCGCTGCTTCTGCTCCTCGGTGCCGAAGGTCAGGATCGTCTTGCCGACGAGGCCGAGCGTGACCGAGACGATGCCGCGCACCGAGCTGTCGGCGACGCCGAGCTCCTCCATGGCGAGGCAGTAGGTCAGGAAGTCGCCGCCGACGCCGCCGTACTCCTCGGGGATGGTCAGCCCGAAGAAGCCGAGCTCGCCCAGCTTCGGGATCACCGCGGTGTCGACGGACTCGTCGCGGTCCCACTGCGCGCGGTGCGGGACCACCTCGTGGTCGAGGAACTCCCGCGCCAGCTTCCGGAACGCCTGCTGCTCGTCGCTCAGCGTCAGGTCCACGCCGTCGATCCTTCCCATCTCGGTCAGCGGCGCACGAAACGCCACCGCCTGCTTACCAGGTCGGCACGACCGGGCCGCGAGGAGGGCGGCTGCGGGCATGGCCGCCGCCACCGCGGGGTACGACACGGTCGTCGACCGAAAGGTGGTCCCGTCATGGGTGCCGGACTCGCTCTGGTCGTGGTGGGCGCGATCCTCGCGTTCGCCGTGACCGACCACATGGACAACGTGAACCTCCCCGTCGTGGGCCTGATCCTGATGGCCGCCGGCGCCGCCGTCATCGCCAACGCCAAGCGCACCGCGGTGCGCGAGCGGCGGGTGGTGGAGCGCGACGGCGACGGCACGCGTACGACGCACGTGGTCGACGAGGTCGTCCGCCACAACGACGTCGAGGACCACCGGCGCCGCTACTGACGCGGCTCAGCCGACGACGACCACCCGCAGCGTGCGGGGACCGTGCACGCCCTCGACCCGGTCGAGCTCGATGTCGCTGGTCGCCGAGGGCCCGCTGACCCAGGTCGTCGGCCGGGTCGGGTCGAGCAGCGCGACCGCGTCCGGCACGTCGGCCACCACCTGGTCCGCGCGCACGACGCACACGTGCAGGTCCGGCACCAGGGTGAGCGCGCGACGCCCCTCGCCCGGGCCGTGCGCGAGCACGATGGTGCCGGTGGAGGCGATGCCGAGGGTCGCACCGGTGACCACCGCGTCGAGCCCGTCGAGCTCGACGGCGGTGAGCCCGTCGTCGGCCACGGCGCCCGGCACCGGCCAGGGCAGGCCGTCGGGCACCACGACGCGGGCGTCCGGCGGCAGCGACGCCGCGATGGTGGCCTCGACCTCGTCGGGCGTGCAGCGCACCACCTCGGCGCGGTAGTCCTCGACCCGCTCGACGAACAGGTCGACGTCGACGTCGGGCGTGCTGCGGTAGCTGCGCGGGACGGTCACCTCGCTGCGGTCCGCGTCCTGCACGGCACGACGTACGGCGGCGAGGATGGCGTCGCGGGCGCTCGAGGTGTCAGGCATCGTCGCCCCCGGTCCGCTTCCACCAGGCGCGGAAGGACTCGGCCGGTGGAGCCGGGAGGTCGCGGGCGTCGGTCCACGCGGCACCGGGACCGGGCAGCCTGCCGAGCGTGCGGCGGCCGCCGACCCGACGGCCGCGGGCGAGCCGACCGACCAGGCCGGAGACCTTCTCGGCGAGCGCGAGCCGCGCGCCGGATGCGAACGCCGCCGCCGCGCCCTTCATCGCGATCGCCTCGGGCTTGGGCCGCCCGCCCCGGTGGGCGTCGACGACCTGCGCGCGGAGGTCGACGAGCACCGACGGGATGTCGATGCGCACCGGGCAGACCTCGAAGCAGGCACCGCACAGCGACGAGGCGTAGGGCAGCGAGTCGACCTGCTCGTCCGTGCCGACGCCGCGCAGCAGCGGGTTGAGGATCGCGCCGATCGGTCCGGGGTAGACCGAGCCGTAGGCGTGGCCGCCGGTGCGCTCGTAGACCGGGCAGACGTTGAGGCACGCGGAGCACCGGATGCAGCGCAGCGCCTGCCGGCCGACCTCGTCGGCGAGCGCCCGGGTGCGGCCGTTGTCGAGGAGCACGACGTGCACCTCCTGCGGCCCGTCGCCGGGCTGCCACGCCCGGACCAGGTCGAGGTGTAGGGGTTCATCCGCTCGCCGGTCGACGAGCGCGGCAGCAGCTGGAGGAAGACGTCGAGGTCGGACCAGGTCGGCACCACCTTCTCGATCCCGACCACCGAGACCAGCACCTCCGGCATCGTCAGGCACATCCGGCCGTTGCCCTCGGACTCGACGACGACCAGCGTCCCGGAGTCGGCGACCGCGAAGTTCGCGCCGGAGACGCCGACCTTGGCGCGCAGGAACTTCTCGCGCAGGTGCAGCCGCGCCGCCTCGGCCAGCCGGGCCGGCTCGTCGGACAGGTCGTCGGGCGCCGCCCGGCCCGCACCGGCCATCTCGCGCAGGAAGATCTCGCGGATCTCGGCGCGGTTGCGGTGGATCGCCGGCACCAGGATGTGGCTGGGCAGGTCGTCGCCGAGCTGCACGATCAGCTCGGCCAGGTCGGTCTCCCACGCGACGACGCCGTGCTCGGCGAGCCCCTCGTTGAGCTCGATCTCCGCGGTGGCCATCGACTTGACCTTGACGACCTCGTCGACGCCGTGGCGCTTCGCCACCTCGGCCACGACCGCGGTCGCCTCGGCGGCGTCGCGGGCCCAGTGCACCGTCGCGCCCTGCTCGGTCAGCGACTGCTCGAGGCGCAGCAGGTGCTCGTCGAGGTGCAGCAGCGTGTTGTCCTTGATCGCCGCGCCGGCCAGCCGCAGCTGCTCCCAGTCGTCGACCTCGGCGACCACCCGCGCCCGCTTGGCCCGGATCGTCGACGTCGCGTGCGCGAGGTTGGCGCGCAGCTGGGTGTCGGCCAGCGCCTCCCGCGCCGCCTCCGGGAACGCCGGCATCCCGACGAACGTGGCGCTCATGCCTGTGCCGCCAGGACCTCGGCCAGGTGCATCACGCGTACGCCGGCCCGCTGGCGTGAGAGCAGCCCGCCGACGTGCATCAGGCACGAGCTGTCGCCGGCGACCAGCACCTCGGCCCCGGTCTCGCGCACGTGCCGCGCCTTGTCGGAGCCCATCGCCACCGAGGTGTCCGCGTTCTTCACCGCGAACGTGCCGCCGAAGCCGCAGCACTCCTCGGCCTTCGGCAGGTCGAGCAGCCGCAGCCCGTGCACGTTGCGCAGCAGCCGCGTCGGCCGGTCACCGACGCCGAGCATCCGCAGCGAGTGGCAGGTCGGGTGGTAGGTGACGGCGTGCGGGAAGGACGCGCCGACGTCCTCGACGCCGAGCACGTCGACCAGGAACTCCGAGAGCTCGTAGACCTTCGGCGAGAGGGTCTCGACGGCCGTCTGCAGCGCGGGGTCGCCCGAGCGTCGCGCGACGATCGGCGTGCTGGTGCCGTGCGGAGCCCGCGCACGACCCGGAGGGGGTCACCACGGCGTCGTACCCCTCGAACGCGGCGGCGAAGTTCCGCACCACCGGCACCGCCTCGTCGAGGTACCCGGTGTTGACCATCGGCTGCCCGCAGCACGCCTGCCCCGCGGGGAAGTCGACGTCGACGCCGAGCCGGCGCAGCAGCCGGCACGACCGCCTTGCCCGACGTCGGGGAACATCGCGTCGTTGATGCACGTGACCATCAAGGCGACCCTCATGGCCTCACTCTGCCATCGACCTGTTCGTGCGCACCGACGACTCCGTCTCGTAGCGCTCCGTCTCGATCTCGCGCAGCGTGCGGCCCTGCGTCGCGGGCGTCCACACCACGCCGACCACCAGCGCGACCAGCAGGAAGCCGAGCAGCAGCGTCCCGACCACCGGCACGCCCTGGCTGGCGAGCAGCACCGGGAAGACGTAGCTCAGCCCGCCGACCGCGCACCGGGCCGCGAAGAACAGCAGCCCCTGCGCGGTCGCGCGGTAGCGGGTGGCGAACAGCTCGCTGGTCCACAGGCTGTAGAACGCCTGCGCGCCGATGCCGGCGGAGGTGCCCCAGAGCACCGCGAAGCCGAGCAGCACCGGCAGCGTGCTGGGCCCGTAGGACAGCAGCGCCCAGGCGGCGATCCCGAGGACGGCGCCCACGGCGTAGAACCGGCGCATGTCCACGCGGTCCCCGAACCGCATGAAGCCGAACCAGGTCGCCAGGGTCGTGCAGCCCCACACCAGCACCTGCAGCGCGTTCTGCCCGGCGGGGCTCGCCAGGCCCGCGGCGTCGTACACCCGCGGCATGAAGATGCCGGCCTGACCGGCCACCAGGTTCCAGAAGCCGTAGACGCCGAACAGGAAGAGCAGCGCGGTCACGTTGCTGCGCCGCGAGAGCAGGGCACGCACCCCGGCACCGGAGGCGGGCTCGACGTCCTCGGACTGCGCCTCGCGCCAGAGCGTCGACTCGCTCAGCCCCTGCCGCATCCACCAGGTGACCGCGGCGACGACGAACAGGTGCAGGAAGATCAGCCGGCTGCCGAGCAGCCCGAGCGGGACCACGAGGATCGCGAGCGCGAAGCCCACCATCGGGCCGATCGACCAGGCGAGCTGGGCGGTGCCGACGTGACGGGCGCGGTCGCGTGCCGGCGCCTGCTCGGCGATGAACGTCCACGACGCGGGCACCCCGGCCCCGACCGCGAGTCCGGTGATCACGAAGCCGGCGAGCAGCATGCCGTAGCTGACGGCGCACGCGGCGAGCAGCACGCCGACCATGTAGACCACGAGGTCGTAGGTGTAGATGAACTTGCGGCCGAGCCGGTCGCACAGCCACCCGCCGATCAGGGCGCCGCCGGCCGCGCCGAACGCGTTGGCACTGACCGCGGCGAGCAGCCCGACGGCGAAGTCGTCCACCCCGAACTCCTTCTGCCACAGCGTGAGGCTGACGGCGATCGCGATGATCGACCCCGCCTCGATGTAGTTGGACATCGCGACGGACACCGTGGCCCGCCATCCGGTCGTGCGCTCTGCACCGATTCGCATGTCATCTCCCGAGAGTCGTCGTGCGTGCTGGTGGTCGTCGTGGTGGGTTCGCGTCACCTCCGCGCAGCGGCGCGGCCGGCGACGCGCTGCGCGGCGCCGGCCCAGTCGTCGTCGTGGTCGGTGTCGGGGTCGTAGCGGACCAGGTCCTGGGTGGCGCGCAGCAGTGCGCGCATCGCGGCCAGGTCGGGGAGGTCGGCGCCGTGGGCGCGCGCCTGCACCAGCACGTTGCCGAGCGCGGTGGCCTCGACCGGCCCGGCGAGCACCGGCACCCCGCAGGCGTCGGCGGTCAGCCGGCAGAGCAGGTCGTTGCGCGCACCGCCGCCGACGACGTGCACCACGTCGACCGGCTGGCCGCTCAGCGTCCGCCTGCTCGACGTACCGCCTGGCGGTAGGACACCGCGAGGCTCTCCAGCACGCAGCGCACCGTCTCGGCCCGGCCGTCGGGCGGTCGAGCGCCGTGGTCACGGCACCACTGCTCGATGCGCTCGGGCATGTCGCCCGGCGGCAGGAACACCTCGTCGTCGACGTCGACCACCGGGCCGAACGCCGGGGCGTCCTCCGCGTCGGAGAGCAGCCGCTCGAGGTCCTCGCCGCTCTCGAGCCCCCAGGTGCGCTGGCACTCGCTGAGCATCCAGAGCCCCATCACGTTGTGCAGGAAGCGGGTGGTGCCGTCGACGCCGCCCTCGTTCGTGAAGCCGGCGGTGCGGGCCTGCTCGGTGAGCACCGGCGCGTCGGTCTCGACCCCGACCAGCGACCAGGTCCCCGACGAGATGTACGCCGCGCGGCGCGGGTCCTCGAACGGCACGCCGACGACCGCCGACGCGGTGTCGTGCGACCCGACCGCGGTCACCGGTGTCGAGGGGTCGAGCCCGGTCGCGGCCGCGACCTCGGGCAGCAGCGTGGCCGACGACGTCACCGGGCTCCCGGATCGCCGGCAGCAGCCGCACCGGTACGTCGACCCGCTCGGCCAGCCCGGTGGCCCAGCCTCGCGAGCGGACGTCGTACAGCATGGTGGTGGAGGCGTTCGTGGCCTCGGCCCCGATCTCGCCGGTGAGCCAGAAGCCGACCAGGTCCGGCAGCAGCAGCAGCGTGCTCGCCTCCGCGAGGGACGGTTCCGCGGCCAGCTGGTAGATCGTGTTGAACGGCAGCTGCTGCAGGCCGGTGACGGCGAACAGCTCGGGCTCGGACACCCGGGCGAGCACGCCCGACGCGGACGGCGTCGGTGCGGTCGTCGCGGTAGCAGAACGGCTCGCCCAGCAGCTCGCCCGCCGCGTCGAGCAGGCCGTAGTCGACCGCCCACGCGTCGACGCCCACGCTGTCGACGGGACCGCACCGGGCGAGCCCGGCCAGCACCTCGGTGCGCAGCCGCGTCGCGTCCCAGTGCAGCGAGCCGTCGTCGGCGGTCACCGGCGCGTTGCCGAACCGGTGCACCTCCTCGAGCTCGAGGGTGTCGCGTCCCACGGTGCCGACCATCACCCGGCCGCTCGAGGCGCCCAGGTCGACGGCGGCCACCCGCACGGTCCGTCGGCACGCGTCAACGCAGGAACCCGGCGGCGACGCCGGCGTCGACGGGGACGTGCAGCCCGGTGGTGTGGCTCAGCTCGCCGCCGGTCAGCACGAACACCGCGTTGGCGACGTGCTCGGGCAGCACCTCGCGCTTGAGGATGGTCCGCTGGGCGTAGAACTGGCCGAGGTCCTTCTCCTCCACGCCGTAGACCGCCGCCCGCTGCGCGCCCCAGCCGCCGGCGAAGATGCCGGAGCCGCGCACCACGCCGTCGGGGTTCACGCCGTTGACCCGGATGCCGTGCTCACCGAGCTCCGCGGCCAGCAGCCGCACCTGGTGGGCCTGGTCGGCCTTGGCGGCGCCGTAGGCGACGTTGTTGGGCCCGGCGAAGACCGAGTTCTTCGAGGAGATGTAGACGATGTCGCCGCCGAGCCCCTGCTCGACCATCTGCCGCGCGGCGGCCCGGGACACCAGGAAGGAGCCCTTGGCCATCACGTCGTGCTGCAGGTCCCAGTCGCGGTCGGTGGTCTCGAGCAGCGGCTTGCTGATGCGAGAGCCCGGCGTTGTTGACGACCAGGTCGACGCCGCCGAACGCGAGTGCCGTCGCGTCGAGCGCCTGCTGCACGGCGTCGGCGTCCGTGACGTCGGCGGTCACGGCGACCGCCCGGTCGGACGTGCCGATGCCGCTCGCGACCTCCTGGGCGGCGCCGGCGTCGAGGTCCGCGACCACCACGCAGGCACCCTCGGACGCCAGCCGCTCCGCGACGGCCCTGCCGATGCCGCGACCCGGCGCCGGTGACCAGGGCGACCCGGCCGGCGAGCGGCTTCGGCCTCGGCATCCGCTGCAGCTTGGCCTCCTCCAGCGACCAGTACTCGATGCGGAACTTCTCGCTCTCGTCGATCGGTGCGTACGTCGACACCGCCTCGGCGCCGCGCATCACGTTGATCGCGTTGACGTAGAACTCGCCGGCCACACGGGCGGTCTGCTTGTCCTTGCCGAAGCTGAACATGCCGACGCCGGGCACCAGCACGATCGCCGGGTCGGCGCCGCGCATCGGCGGGCTGTCGGGGGTGGCGTGCCGCTCGTAGTAGGCGGCGTAGTCCTCGCGGTACGCCGCGTGCAGCTCGCGCAGCCGCGCCACCGTCTCCTCGACCGAGGCCGAGGACGGGCACGTCGACGACGAGCGGACGCACCTTGGTGCGCAGGAAGTGGTCGGGGCACGAGGTGCCGAGCTCGGCCAGCGGCTGCAGCTTCTCGCGGGCGAGGAACTCCAGCACCACGTCGCTGTCGTCGTAGTGCCCCAGCTGCCGCGCGTCCGTGGACGCGAGACCGCGGATCACCGGCGCCAGGGCCGCGGCCTTGGCGTGCCGCTCCGTCTCCGGGCAGCGGCTCGTAGCCCGGCACGACGGCGCCGAACGGCTCCGCCTTGCCGTGCCGCTCGATGAACTCGGCCGCGGTCCGGATGATCTCCAGCGAGTGCGCCTCGCACTCCTCGGAGGTCTCGCCCCAGGCCGTGATGCCGTGGCCGCCGAGCACGACCCCGATCGCCTGCGGGTTGGCCTTGCTTCACCCCGGCGATGTCGAGACCGAGCTGGAAGCCGGGCCGGCGCCAGTCGACCCACGCCACCCGGTCGCCGAAGCACTCCTTGGTCAGCGCCTCGCCGTCGGCGGCCGTGGCCAGCGCGATCCCGGAGTCGGGGTGCAGGTGGTCGACGTGCGGGGCGTCGACGAGCCCGTGCATCGCGGTGTCGATGGACGGGAGCGGCCCCGCCCTTGCCGTGCAGGCAGTAGTCGAACGCGGCGACCATCTCGTCCTCGCGCTCGACGCCGGGGTAGACGTCCACGAGGCTGCGCAGCCGGTCGAGCCGCAGCACCGCGAGGCCGGCCTCGGTGAGGGTGCCGAGGTCGCCCCCGGAGCCCTTCACCCACAGCAGCTCGGTCGGCTGCGACGGTCACCGGGTCGGTGACGGTGCCCTTGGCGGAGGTGTTCCCGCCGGCGTAGTTGGTGTTGCGCGGGTCCGCCCCGAGCCGGTTCGACCGTGCGACCAGCTCGGCCGGTGTCGACTTCTCCTGTGCCACGTCAGCTCCATCCTGCCTGCGAGCCGCCCACGCGGTCCGCCTCGATCCGTTCCTGGTACCCGCTCGCGAGGTAGGCGCGCATCGGGTCGGCGGGCAGTCCCCGCTCCTCCCGCCACGACGGCGAGGTCGCGTCGTACGTCGGTGTAGAAGGCGTCCATGAAGACCTCGTTGGCCAGCAGCACGTCGCCGGCCTCGCGGGCCCGGTCGAGCGCCGCGGTGTCGAGCAGCAGCGCGCGGGCGATCATCTCCTGCACGTTGAGCACCGAGCGGATCTGGCCGGGGATCTTCTGCTCGATGTTGTGGCACTGGTCGAGCATCAGCGCGACGTCGCTGCCCGGGCCCGTAGCCGCCGCCGCGGACCACCTCGACGAGGATCCGGAACAGCTGGAACGGGTCGGCCGCCCCGACGATCAGGTCGTCGTCGGCGTAGAACCGGCTGTTGAAGTCGAACGAGCCGAGCTTCCCGAGCCGCAGCAGCTGCGCGACGATGAACTCGATGTTGGTCCCGGGGGCGTGGTGCCCGGTGTCGAGGCAGACCATGGCCCGCTCGCCGAGCGCCGCTCACCTGGACGTACGACGTGCCCCAGTCCGGCACGTCCGTGTGGTAGAACGCCGGCTCGAAGAACTTGTACTCCAGCACCAGCCGCTGGTCGCCGGACAGCTGGTCGTAGATCGTCGCCAGCCCCTCGGCCAGCCAGTCCTGGCGGGCGCGCATGTCGCCCTGGCCGGGGTAGTTGGTGCCGTCGGCCAGCCAGATCTTCAGGTCGCGCGACCCGGTCTGGTTCATCACGTCGAGGCAGCGCGAGGTTGTGGTCGACCGCCTTCTGCCGGATCTTCGGGTCGGCCGAGGTGAGGCTGCCGAGCTTGTAGTCGTCGTCCTGGAAGGTGTTGCTGTTGACGGTGCCCGAGCCGGACGCCCTGGTCCTCGGCGTAGCGGCCGCAGCGCCGCGAAGTCGTCGACCAGGTCCCACGGGATGTGCAGCGCCACGCGTGGGGGCGAGCCCGGTGAACCGGTGCACGGTCGCGGCGTCGGCGATCTTCTCCTCCACGGTGCGCGGCGTGCCGGGCGACCCGAACACCTTGAAGCGGGTGCCGGAGTTGCCGTAGGCCCACGAGGGCACCTCGATGGCGAGCGCGCCGAGCTGCTCGGTGATGTCGGCGAAGGTGGTCATGATCGGTTCTCCGTCTCCAGGTTCGTGCGGTGTGGCGTGCCGCTCGGTCAGTCTCGACGTCGTCGTGGTCGGGCAGCCGGGAGCACCCCGGTCACGCCCTCGGGCAGCGTCGTCTCGACCGATCAGCCCGCCGTCCTCGACGCGCCAGCCGACCTCGACGAGGCCGTGCGGGGTCTCCAGGGAGGTGCGGGCCCAGGTGAGCCCGCCGCCGGGTCGCGGCGCGACGAGCACGCGGCGAGTAGCCGGGCTCGAGCGGCGCGAGCCCGCCGACGGTGCGGTGCATCCAGTCGGCCACCGCGCCCGAGCGCGTAGTGGTTGAAGCTGGTCATCTGGCCGGGGTTGATGGTGCCGTCGGGGAGCATCGAGTCCCACCGCTCCCAGACCGTGGTGGCGCCCATCGTCACCGGGTAGAGCCACGACGGGCAGCTCCGCTCGCAGCAGCAGCCGGTAGGCGTCGTCGAGGTGGCCGGTGACGGTCAGCGCGTCGCAGACGTACGGCGTGCCGGCGAACCCGGTCGCGACGTGGTAGCCGTTCTCGGCGACCAGCTCGGCGAGCCGCTCGCCGGCCTGCGCCGAGCTCGTCGTCGTCGAGCAGCCCGAACACGATCGCCAGCGAGTAGACCGTGACGGCGTCGCTCTCGATGCGTGCCGTCGTCGTGCACGTAGTGCTTGTGGAACGCGTCGCGCGGTGCGGTCGCGCCAGGTCCGCGAACGTCGCGCGCGTCGTCGGCGTCGGCCGAGCAGCCGCGGCCTGTCGGCGACGATGCGCGCGGACCGGTAGCAGGCAGGCCGTCGCGACCACGCCGTTGTCGGCCTTCGCCGCCGATCGGGTCGTCCGGCGGCGCCTGCGGGTCGAGCCAGTCGCCGAACTGGAACCCCGTGTCCCACAGGCCCGTCGGCGAGAGCAGCGACTCGACGCGGCGCACGTGCGCGGCCATCGAGTCGTACTGCGCCTCGAGCACCGACGCGGTCGCCGTACGCCTGCCACAGCGCCCACGGCACCCACACCGCGGCGTCGCTCCAGATCGCGGTGGACTCGGCGGTCGCGGAAGTCCGTTGCGGCGGCGACGTACTTCAGCGCGTCGGGGACGACGAACGGCACCATCCCGTCGGCGGCGCGCTGCTCGAGCCGCGAGGTCGACCAGCCAGTCGCGCAGGAAGCCGTCGACGTCGTAGAGGAACGCCGCGGTCGGCGCGAACACCGCGATGTCGCCGGTCCAGCCGAGCCGCTCGTCGCGCTGCGGGCAGTCGGTGGGGACGTCGAGGAAGTTGCCCTTCAGTCCCCACACCACGTTGCGGTGCAGCTGGTTCAGCATCGGGTCGGAGCACTCGAAGTCGCCGGTGCGGCGCAGGTCGGAGTGCACGACGACGGCCTCGAGGTCGTCGGCGGTGAGCTCGCCCGGCCAGCCCGTCGACCTCGGCGTAGCGGAAGCCGTGGAAGGTCAACGTGGGCTCGAAGACGTCGTCGCCGCCGCTGAGCACGAAGCGGTCGGTGGCCTCGGCGGTGCGCAGCGGGCGGACGCCGAGCTCGTCGTTCTCGAGCACCTCGGCGTGCCGGACGGTGACCTGCCGGCCCGGCCTCCCCGCGCACCCGCAGCCGCAGCCAGCCGACGAGGTTCTGCCCGAAGTCGACGAGCGTGCGGCCGGACGGCGAGGTCCAGATCTCGGTCGGGCCGCAGCGTCTCGTGCCGCACCACCGGCGGACCGACGTACGGCGCGAGCAGGCTGGTGTCGAAGTCGAGCACCTCGACGCCGCCCCACCCGGCCGGCGTCGGCACCGGGACGGGTCCAGGTGTCGTCGCGCCGGCGGGCGTCGATCGTCTGGCCGTCGTAGAGGTCGTTGGCCACGACGTCCGACGGCCCGGCGGTCCAGGTGTCGTCGGTGACGACGACCTGCCGGTGGCCGTCGGCGAAGGTGATCTCGAGCTGCGCGATCGGCGCCGAGCCGGTCGCCGTACAGCGCGCGCTGCCCGCTCCAGGTGAGCCGGCCGCGGTACCAGCCGTTGCCGAGCGCGACGCCCGAGCACGGTGCGGTCCTCGAGCAGGTGCGGTGACGTCGTAGCTGCGGTAGCGCAGCCGCCACTCGTAGCTGCTCCAGCCCGGGCTGAGCACGTCGTCGGCGACCGGGCGGCCGTTCAGCGTGGCCTCGAAGACGCCCAGGGCCGAGACGTGCAGCCGGGCGTCGGTGACGTCGCCGTGCCCGGGTCGAGCACGACCTCGGTGCGGAGCAGCGGCGCGCCGTCGAGGTCGTCGATCGGCGAGATCATGGCGGCGGTCCAGTGCACGGACATGTGTCTCCTTGCGGTGCGTGTGGTGCGGGTCGGGTGCGGGGCGGTGCGTCGCCGGTCAGCCCTTGACCGAGCCGGCGGCCATGCCGGCGACGATCTTGCGGTTGAAGAACATGAACATGACCAGCGGCGGGATCGTGACCAGCAGGATGTTGGCGAAGAGCAGGTTGTACTGGCGTGGTGAACTGGCTCTGGAAGCTGAGCAGCGTGACCTGGATGGTGGCGTTCTCGGTGCCGGGCAGGAAGTAGAGCGGGTTCTGGAAGTCGTTGTAGACGAACACCGTCTGCAAGATGATCGACCGTCATGATCACCGACCGCAGCACCGGGAAGATCACCCGGAAGAAGATCTGGATCGGCCCGGCGCCGTCCACGATCGCCGCCTCGTCCAGGTCGCGTGGGATCGAGGCGATGAACGCCCGGAACAGCAGGATGCAGAACGGCAGCCCGAAGGCGATCTCGACGAGGATCAGGCCGGGCATGGTCTTGAACAGGCCGACCTTCTGCAGCACCCAGATCGTCGGCACCACGGCGGGCGGCACGATCAGCCCGGCCAGGACCAGGAGGTTGATCACCGCGGTTGAACCGTCCGGCGCGACGCTGCCAGACGTAGGCGACCATGGCGCCGAGCAGGACCATGGCGGCGACGCTGACCACGGTCAGGATCAGGCTGTTGATGAACGCGATGACCATCAGGTAGTCGTTCGCCGCGAGCGCCTGCCTTCAGGTTCTCCAGCAGCACGAAGTGCTGCGGCCACGAGAACTTCAGCAGCGCCGACTCGCTGACGCTCTTGGACGCGGTCACGAAGATGAACGCGAACGGCACCAGGAAGAACGACGGCGCTCAGCACGATGGCGACGGACCCCGTCGACGACGCCTCGGACGTTCCTCATCAGGCTGTCTCCCCTCGGTTCAGCCACCAGGTCAGCGGCACGACGATGACGGTGACGACCACGAACAGGACCACGCTGCCGGCCGTGGAGAGGCCGAAGAAGCCGGCCTGGTACTGCTTGTAGATCACCGATGCGATGACGTCCGAGGCGAAGCCCGGCCCGCCCTTGGTCATGGACCAGATCAGGTCGAACGACCGCAGGCCGCCGATCAGCGACAGCGTGATGACCGTGGCGGTCGCCGGCTTCGCCAGCGGCAGCGTGATGTGCCGGAAGATGTCCCACGAGCTGGCCCCGTCGACCCGGGCGGCCTCGTAGTACTCCGTGCGGGATGGAGACCAGCCCCGCGATGTAGATCACCGTCGCCAGGCCGACGCCCTTCCAGACGTCGACCAGAGCGACCGAGTAGATCGCCAGGTGCGGGTTCGTCAGCCAGCCGGGACCCGCGATGCCGATGGCGCCGAGCGCGTTGTTGATCAGCCCCTTCTCGGGGTTCATCAGCACCTGTGAAGGTCAGGCCGACCCCGATGGTGCTGACCAGGACGGGGAAGAAGATGACCGACCGGAGGTAGCCCCGCGCGATGATCCGCGAGGTGAGCAGCACGGCCAGCGCCATGCCCGAGGACCACCTTGAGGCCCGAGGTCATCACGGCGTAGATCAGCGTGTTGCGCAGGCCCGATCACCAGCGCCTGCTCGGCGAAGAACTGCTGGTAGTTGTCCAGCCCGATCCAGGTCGAGGTGAACAGGTCCCAGCGGGTGAACGAGTAGTAGAACGAGGAGAACGGTCGGGACCACGAAGAAGAGCCCGTAGATCAGCCCGGGGACGACGTAGAACCAGAGCGGGTAGGGACCCTTGTGCCGCTTCGCCCGGGTCCTCCGCGTCGAGCGGCGCGGCGACGCGAGCCGTGCGTCGGCTCCGCGGTGCTCAGCTTGCTGGCCACGGCGAGTCCCTGCCTGCTCCTCAGGGCGGCCGGTCAGGACCAGCCGGGCAGGCCGAGCTGCTGGGCCTGCTTCTTGACGTCCTCGTCGTAGAGCTGCGCACCCTTCTGGCCGCTCGACCTGGCCGGTGCCGACCTGGACGGTGATCTGCTCCAGGGCCGGGCCCTTGATCGGCGAGAGGAACTCCAGGGCCGGGGTGGCCTTGCCGGCGTCGAAGTAGGCCTGGGTGTCCTTGGCGACCTGCGAGACGTCGGCCGGCAGCTTGCAGGCGTTGCTCAGGAACGGACCCTGCGGCGGGGTCCCCTTGATGTAGGCCGTCGCAGCCCTGCTGGCTGGCCGCGAAGTCGACGAACTTCTTCGCCAGCGAGAGCTTGTCGCCCTCGGTCGACTTCGGGATGTACATCGCCGAGGTGCCCGGCCAGACCGTCATGCCGTTCGTCGAGGCGTCCGGCCCCGGCAGGGCGAAGAACCCGACGTCCTTGCAGCTTGTCCGGGAGCCACCGTGTCGATCGCGGCGGCGGAGCCGCCGAGCTGCGGGTACTGCGCGGCCTTGCCGGTGGCCACCGCCTTCAGCCCGTCGTTCAGCTTGGCCGAGGCGAAGTCCTTGTTGAAGTAGCCGGCGTCCTTGACCTCCTGCATGTGCTGGAACCCGGCCTCGGCCGCCGGGGTGGTGGCGTACTTCGCCTTGCCGGCGGTGTACTGCTTCGCGAAGTCCGGCACCTGCGGCCTGCACGTTGTGGTAGTCGCCCAGCACGAACAGCTGCGAGGTCCACGTCTCGCCGTAGGTCTGCTCGACCGGGTCGATCCCGGCCTTCTTGATCGACGGCGTTGTTCTTCATGAACTGGTCCCACGTCTTCGGGACCTTGCAGGTGCAGCTTCTTGTAGACCGGGATGTTGTAGAGCACCCCGCCGCCGAACGCCGTGCCGACCGGGCCGCCGTAGAGCTTGCCGTCGACGGTGCTGGAGGCGGCGAAGAGCTTGTCGATCTGGTTGGCCCACGGCTGGTCGTCGAGCGGCGTGAGGTTCGTCGCCGGCTTGATCGCCTGCAGCAGCGAGCCGTTGTTGTAGACGAAGACGTCGTCCATGTCACCGGTGGACAGCCGGGTCTTGATGAGGTTGTCGCCCTCGGAGCCACCCGGACGCTGCTCCATCTTGACCGTGGTGCCGGGGTTGGCCTTCTCGAAGGCCGCGATCAGCGCCTTCCCGCTCGCCACCGACGCGTCGTCGTTCGGCGAGAGGAAGGTGATCGTCTTTCCGCCGCCGCTGTCGCTGCCGCCGAGGCTGCCGGCGCTGCAGCCGGTCAGCGCGGTGGCGCCGACGAGGAGGGCGGCCAGCGGCGCCTTGCGCAGTCGAATCGAGTGGGATCTCACGAGGACCTCCGGGACGAGGGACGGGGCACGGGCCCGGCCACGAGAAGTGAAGCGTTTCAAGAAGTGACGGTAGTCACTGTGTTTGAAACGTGTCAATGGTTACTCGTGAGTCCGTCGCAGAAAGTTCGCGGACCCGCGTCACTCGTGGCGACGGCCGCCCCGGGTGGACGCACGCGCCACCAGCTCGGGGGTGAAGAGGATCTGCCGGTGCTCGTGGTCCGGGTTGGCCGCCTCGTCGACCAGCAGCTGCGCCGCCTGCCGGCCCATCTCGCGCCGCGGCTGCCGCACCGACGTCAGCGGGACCGCTGCGGCGGAGGCGAAGACGATGTCGTCGTAGCCCACGATGGCCAGGTCGTCGGGCACCGCGACGCCGAGCGAGACGCACCGCTGCAGCAGCCCGAGGGCGACCATGTCGTTCGCGCAGAACGCCGCGGTCGGCCGGCTGCGGGCCGGCATGCCCGCGATCCGCTCGGCGGCCTGCATCCCGTCCGCGACGGTGAGCGCATCGGTGGTGACGTCGACCAGGTGGTTCTCGGGGAGACCTGCACGCGTGACGGCCTGCAGCGCGCCCGCGCGACGGTCGCGGACCTGCCCCAGCTGCGGTGGGCCGCCGACGTACGCGATCCGGCGGTGGCCGAGGTCGAGCAGGTGCTGCACGGCCTCCCGGCCACCGAGCTCGTCGTCGACCGCGACGCTGCACCAGTCGGCGTCGTTCCGGGTCCGGTCGACGATGACCAGCGGGGTCCCCCGCCGCCGGGTCTCGTCGAGCACCGGCGACCACGGGTCGACCGGCGTGATCAGGATGCCGAGCACCCGACCCTGCTCGAGCCGGGTGAGGTAGGCGAGCTCGCGCTCGGTCCGCTGGTCGCTGTTGCAGAGGAACAGCGAGACGCCGGCCGCCTCGGCCGCCGTCTCCATGCCCGCCGCCACGTCGGCGAAGAACGGGTTCGTCGCGTCGAGCATCACGTAGCCGGCGGTGTTGCTCCGGCCGGCCTTGAGCAGCCGGGCCGACTCGTTGCGCACGAACCCCAGGTCGGCCATCGCCCGCTCCACGCGGTCGCGGGTCGCGACGCGGACCTTGTCTGGCCGGTTGAGCACGTTCGAGACGGTGCCGAGCGACACCCCCGCGGCGAGCGCGACGTCCTTGACGCTCACCATCGACGGCCCCTTTCGTTGAAACGTTGCGAAAGTCTAGCGAGCCGTCATCGGTCGGTGCCCGCGACCGGCCGCTCGGACCGGCACACGACGACGTCGCCCGGCCACCTCAGGCGGGGGACCCGGGCTGAGGTGGCCGGACTGCCGGTCCGAGCGGTCGGGGCTACCGCACCACCCGGTAGCGCGTCATCATCCCGGCGGCGATGTGGTCGCCGACGTGGCAGTGGAACAGCCAGGTGCCGACGTCGTCGGGCACCATGTCGGCGGTGACCATGCCCGCCGGCAGCAGGCTCACCACGTCCATCCGCATCCCGCCGACCGTCACGTCGTTGCCGTGCCAGTGGGGCGTGTGGAGGTCGGTCTCGGTGCCCATGCTCATGACGTACCAGCGCACCCGTTCGCCCTTGTGCAGCGTGACCATCGGCTGGTTGCCGAAGAGGTAGCCGTTGATCGAGTGCTTGAGGTTGGCCTCCTCGTACGCCTCGTCGTCCCCGGGGTTCTCCGGGAACGGTGGCGTGCCGAGCTCGGCCTCGCTCTCCTTGAGGCCCGGGCTGAGGGACTCGTTGTCGATGAAGAAGTTCTCGAACACCTCCCGGTCGACGTCCTTCGGGCTGCCGTCGGCGCGCGCCATCCCGGCGCGGGTGACGATCATCGGGCCCATCAGACCGGCGTAGGTGTCCTGGATCTCGTCGGCGTGCGAGTGGTACATCCACATCACCGAGCTGCCGTCGTGCGGACCGGGCCCGGCGCGGGGCGGCACCTTCCAGGTGTAGACGTGCCGGCCGCCGTCGGGCACGGCGTCGTCCGCCTTCTTCGCGCCGTGCGTGCCGTCGGCGTACGGCGCCCCCTCACTGCTCTTGGTGTAGAACACGCCGTGCGGGTGCACGCTGGTCGGGAACGTGCAGGTGTTGCGGAACACGACCCGGATGGTGTCGCCCACCTCCGCGTGGATGACCGGACCGAGCGTGCCGAGGTACTGCTGGTCGCCGGGCCGCTGGATGCGGTGCGCGAAGGACGAGTCCGTGTAGCCGCGGTAGAGGCACTTGACGTACGTCGACCCGACCCGACCGGGCCCCGACCCGACCCACGTCTGGGCGACGTCGTCGAACGGCTTGCCGGTGATGCCGTTGTGGCCGAGCGGCGCGTAGTTCCAGCGCACCGGGTCGGAGGAGATGTAGTACGTCCGGGTCGTGCCCGTCGCGGCGGGCCGCGAGCCGGAGACCTGCTGCCAGTAGGACTCCCCCTGCATCGCACCCATCGCGTGCGACGAGCCCGGTGCGGCCGCCATCGCCGGCGCCCGGGCGGCGAGCGACGTCGCGACCAGGCCCACCACGAGCAGCACGGTCGCCAGCACGGCGGGCAGCAGCCGGCCGTGCAGCCGCCGCACGGGGCCCAGCCCGCGGGTGACGACCAGCAGCACCATCAGCGTCTCGGCGACCACCGAGACCACGCCGAGCGGCTCGGTCCAGTTGCCGACGTCGTCGCCGATCTGCGGCAGGCCCACGGTCCGGCTGACGGCGTAGGCCACGACCGCCAGCGCCGGCACCACCGCGGCTGCCCACCACACCAGCCGCGCGCTGGAGACCAGCACGAGACCGGCGAGCACGACGAGCGCGACCTCCAGCGCGATGAACAGCACCCCGATGTACGGCGCCTCCCGCAGGTGGTCGCCGGTGACGGGCACGTGCGCAGCGGCCGCGACCAGCGCGGTGGCGGCGACAGGGAAGCGCACGGCGGCACGCTCCGAACCGATGGCTGACATCACGACCTACCCCCTGGCGCGGCCCCCCACGCCATGTCCGAGAAACGTCCCCCGACCTCACCCTCACCCCGCACAGCGCGCTCACGGAATAGTCACAGCGGGCGATCGCAGACCCCCTTGCGGGTGATGCCGGCGTGGCGCGGACGGCGGCCGAGTGGGCGACGACGGCCCGCCCCGGGGCCCCTCCTAGAGTGGTCGCCATGCCAGCCAGCCGCGTGATGCCCACCGCCGAGGCCACCGACCTGATCCAGCTCGTGCGCGACCTCGCCGACAAGGAGCTCGCGCCCCGCGCGGCCGCCGACGAGGCGAGCGAGACCTTCCCGCGCGACGTCTTCCGGATGCTCGGGCAGGTCGGCGTGCTCGGCCTGCCCTACCCCGAGGAGCACGGCGGCGGCGGCCAGCCCTACGAGGTCTACCTGCAGGTCCTCGAGGAGCTCGGCGCGGGTCTGGGCCAGCATCGGGGTCGGCGTCTCGGTGCACGCGCTGAGCTGCTTCGGCCTGGTCACGCGCGGCACCGACGAGCAGCGGCAGCGGCTGCTGCCCGAGCATGCTCGGCGGGGACCTGCTCGGCGCCTACTGCCTGTCCGAGCCGCAGGCCGGCTCCGACCCGGCCGCGATGACGCACCACCGCCCGGCGCGACGGCGACGACTACGTCATCGACGGCACCAAGGCGTGGGTGACCCACGGCGGGCACGCCGACTTCTACAAGGTGATGGCCCGCACCGCGCCCGCGACGCCGGAAGCCGCGGGATCTCCTGCTTCCTGGTGCCGGCCGACAGCGACGGCCTGAGCGCCGACCCGCCCGAGCGGAAGATGGGGCTGACCGGCAGCGCCACCGCCACGATGCGCTTCGACAAGGTCCGGGTCCCCGCCGACCGCCGGCTCGGCGACGAGGGCGACGGGCTCGGCATCGCGCTCGCCGGGCTCGACGCGGGGCGGCTCGGCATCGCCGCCGTCGCGACCGGGCTGGCGCAGGGCGCGCTCGACGACGCCGTCGCCTACGCCCAGGAGCGCGAGACGTTCGGCCGCCGGATCATCGACCACCAGGGGCTCGGCTTCGTGCTCGCCGACATGGCCGCGGCGGTCGAGTCGGCGCGCGCGACGTACCTCGCGGCGGCGCGGCTCAAGGACCAGGGGCTGCCGTTCGGCACGCGAGGCCTCGATCGCCAAGCTGGTCGCGACCGACAACGCCATGAAGGTCACCACCGACGGCGTGCAGGTGCTGGGCGGCTACGGCTACACCCGCGACTTCCCGGTCGAGCGCTACATGCGCGAGGCCAAGGTGATGCAGATCTTCGAGGGCACCAACCAGATCCAGCGGCTGGTGATCAGCCGCGCGCTGGCCAAGGGCTCGAAGGCGACGGTCACGACCGCGCCAGGTACTCCGTGATCTCGTCGTAGACCGGTCGGCCGAAGGCGACCAGCACGGCCCGACTGCACCTGGCGTGGGGGTCGCGCGCAGCGTGTCCACGGCGGCGGCGACGGCGTCACCGCGCGGCCAGCCGTAGATGCCGGCCGAGACGAGCGGGAACGCCACCGAGGCCGCGCCGAGCTCGTCGGCCACCGCCAGCGCGTTGACGTAGCAGGACACCAGCAGGTCCCGGTTGGTCTCGCCCGCGGAGTAGTTCGGCCCGACCACGTGGATCACCCAGCGCGCCGGCAGCAGGTGCCCGGACGTCCAGCCCGCCTGGCCCGTCGGCAGCCCGTCGGGGAACCGCTCGACGCACTCGTCCATCAGGTCCGGACCCGGCCGCGCCGTGGATGGCGCCGTCCACCCCGCCGCCGCCCCGCATCCGGCGGTTCGCCGCGTTGACCACGGCGTCGACCTGCAGCTCTGTGATGTCCCCCTCGGCCACGGAGATCTCCATGGATCCTCCCATTTCCGAGACTGATCGGACTTCCTCGGCTTTGGTCAAGATATCGGACCGATACGCCCGTTGGGCCGCAAATCCTAGTCACCTCGCACCATTGCCAGCAGTGCGTCGGTGGTGTGACATGAGAGACGAACACGCCGGGGGGCGTGAATAAGTTGCCGTGGCCCGGACCCTGCCGCGCACATCTTGGGGGCGGGGAAATCTGTGAGTTCTTCACATCTGATCGAGCACGACGAGCGCGCACTGGTACAGCTGCGCCACGACCTGCGGCAGTACGTCGCAGCGGGGGTGCTGCTGACCATCCAGCCGGGCGACGAGCAGCTGGACCCGGAGATCCGGTCACGGCTGCGACGCATCAACCAGCTCTTCTCGCGCATGCGGGAGCTGACCGACACGCCGCCGGCCGAGGAGATGCCGCCCGAGCGGACGCCACCGGTCGACCTCGTCGAGCTGGTCGACGAGTGCGTCTCGGTCACCCGGCTGCGTCGCGACGTCCCGCTGGACCTCAGCGGGGACGGGCGCGTCGAGGCGGCCGTCGACCCGGTGATGATCCGGCGGGCGGTCAGCAACGTGCTCGACAACGCGACCCGGGCGGCCGGCGAGGGCGGCCAGGTCCACGTCGGGGTGCACCGGCTGCCGGGACAGGCGGTGGTGGAGGTGACCGACGACGGGAACGGGTTCGGCCGCATCCCCTCGGTCTCCGGGCACGGCATGTCGATCGTCGACCAGGCGCTGCGGTCCTGCCACGGCCGGCTGGAGATCAGCAGCGGCCCTGGCCCCGGCACCACGGTGCGGATGCTGATCCCCACCCAGCCCGACCCGAGCGAGCTGTCATGAGACTGCTGATCTGCGACGACCACGGCATGTTCCTCGAGGCGCTCGCCGACGCGCTGACGTCGCTGGGCCACACGCTGGTGGCCGCGACCAGCGACCCGTTCGAGGTGCCCGACCTGGCCGGGCAGCACCTGCCCGACCTGGTGCTGCTCGACGTGCAGCTGCCGGGCACGACCGGCGTGCAGGTGGCGCGCGAGCTGCGGCGTCGGCGCAAGGACACCCCGGTGGTGCTGCTCACCGGCGCCCGTGACGAGTGGATCCGTCGGGCGCTTCGAGACCGGTCTCGTCGACGGCCTGGTCAGCAAGGAGAGCGGCATCGCGGCCCTGGACGTCGCACTGCGCCGGGTGCTGGCGGGCGAGCGGACGATCTCCGGCTGGCGGCCGACGGCCACGCGGTCGGCCCGCCGTACGGTGCTCGACCTGCTCACCGACCGCGAGCGCGAGGTCCTCACGCTGATGGCCGACGGCTCCTCGACGGCCGCGATGGCGAGCTCGCTCGGGGTCTCCGAGAACACCGTGCGCACGCACGTGCGCAGCGTGCTGCACAAGCTCGGGGTGCACGGCCGCACCCGCGCCGCCAACGCGGCGTTCGAGCTCGGCCTCGTCAGCTGAGCGGGGCCGAACCGGTGTCCGACCCGCGCACCCGCGGCCGGGACGTCTCGGTGCTGGTCGTCGACGACCACCGCATCTTCGCCGACGTGCTGACCTCGCGGCTCCTGCAGGAGCCCGGCATCGGCGAGGTGACGGCGGCGCACGCCCTCGACGAGGCGCGCGTGCTCGGCCACCACGCCCAGCCGGACGTGGTGCTGCTCGACTACCAGGTGCACGACGAGGTCGGCACCACGCTGATCGCCGACCTGCGCGCCCTCGACTCCGCGCCGCACGTGCTCATGCTCTCGGCCACCGAGGAGGCCCGCGCGGTCGTCGACGCCCTCGAGCACGGTGCGTCCGGCTGGGTCGTCAAGGGCGCCCGCATCGAGGTGCTGATGCACGCCATGGCCGAGGTGCGGGAGGGTCGGATGTACCTCTCCCCGGCGACCGTGCGCCCGGTCGTCGAGCGGCTGCTCACGCAGAACCGCCCGGTGCACCAGCCGAGCTTCCTCGACGACCTCACCGAGCGGCAGGTCGAGGTGCTGCGCTGCCTGGTCTCCGGCATGAGCCGCGCCGAGACCGCACGGCGTCTCTACATCACGACGAACACCGTGCGCACGCACGTCCAGGTGCTGCTGCGCGCCGCCGACGAGCACAGCACGCTGGCGCTCGTCGCGAAGGCCCGCCGGCTCGGCGTGGCCGGCATCGACGAGCCCGACCCGGAGACCCAGGCCTCGTCCCGATGACGTAGCACCTCTCGTCCCCGCGGGCGGTCTGGCCGGGGCGACCCGCTTCTAGGTTCGTTCCCATCGCCATACGGGGCAAGCATGGGGGAGCAATGGGGACTGGGGCACTCACGGTCGGGGAACGCGCGTCCACGGAGCAGCGCATCTCGTTCGCCGACTGCTGGATCACGACCGAGGCGCAGCAGGCGGCCCAGCGGGTGCTGGCCTCCGGCTGGGTGACCACCGGGCAGGAGTGCCGCAGCTTCGAGACCGAGTTCGCGACGTACGTCGGGGCGCGCGACGCGGTCGCCGTCTCCTCCTGCACCGCCGGCATCGAGCTCGCGCTCCGGTCGCTGGGCCTGCACCAGGGGTCGCCGGTGCTCACCTCGACGATGACGTTCTGCGGCGCCGTGCACGCGATCGAGCACGCCGGGCTTCGGCCCGTCCTCGTCGACGTCGACCCGGTGACCGGGATGCCGACCGAGGAGACCGTGGCGCGAGCGGCCGGCTCCTGCGACCGAAAGCCTGCGGCGATGGTCGCTCGTGCACTGGGCCGGCGACCCGTTCGACCGGGCCGCGCTGGCCGCGGCGGCCGGGCTCCCCGAGGACCGGGTCGTCGAGGACGCCGCGCACGGCCTCGGCGCCGAGCACGCGGCGGGCCCCGGTGGGCTCCGGGCCGCTGGCCTGCTTCAGCTTCTACGCCACCAAGAACCTGCCGATCGGCGAGGGCGGGATGGTCACCACCGACGACCCCGACCGCGCCGCCTGGATGCGCCGGGCCCGGCTGCACGGGATGACCGCAGGACGCCTGGCGCCGCTACCTGCCCGGCGGGAGCTGGCGCTACGACGTCGCCGAGCCGGGCCTCAAGGCCAACCTGACCGACCTGCAGGCCGCGATCGGCCGCGGCGCAGCTGCGCCACCTCCCGGACTGGCAGCGCCGCCGGGCGCAGATCGCCGCGCGGTACGACGCGCACCTGGCTCGACGTCGCGCAGGTGCGCCGGCCGCACCGTCCCGACGTGCGCAGCGGGCGCCACGCCTGGCACCTGTACGCCGTCCAGCTGCGCCGACGCCGCTACCCGCGACGACGTCGCGCCGGACGCTCGCCGAGCAGGGCGTCGGCACCTCCGTGCACTTCATCCCCGTGCACCGGCTCAGCGCACTTCGCCGGCACTGGCACCGCCGGGCGGCCTGCCCGGGTGCCGACCGGATGTTCGACGCGGCTGCTCTCGCTGCCGCTCTACCCACGGCTCGACCGCCGACCAGGTCGACCGAGTCGCGTCGACGCTCGTCGCCGACGACTAGAAGGAGCGGACAGATGAACGAAGTCGCATCGTGCCTCGACAGCGCAACGGCCGGTGTGCCCACGCTCGTGGTCGGCGCCGGCGAGGCCGGCACCTCGCTGGCCCGCGACCTGCGGCGGGTCCGCTCGTTCGGGCTGACCCCCGTCGGCTTCCTCGACGACGACCCGGCGAAGCAGGACCACCGCTACCGCGGCACCCCGGTGCTCGGCACGCTCGACGACCTGGAGGAGGTGCTCCAGAGCACCGGCGCCGAGGTCGTCGTGATCGCGATCCCGTCGATGACCGTCACCGCAGATCCGGGCGCTCGGTCGGCGGGCCGCCGGCACAGGGCGCGCGGGTGCGGCACCTGCCGCCGTTCCTCGCCGCGCTGCAGCGCGAGATCGCCGGCACGCGACATGCGCGACCTGCAGATCGGGCTCGCTGATCGGCCGCGAGGAGATGCACGTGGTCAGCCGCGGCGCCGAGACCGCGATCGCCGGCAAGCGGGTGCTGGTCACCGGCGCCGGCGGCTCCATCGGCAGCGAGCTGTGCCGGCAGATGCTCGCGTTCGCGCCGGCCGAGCTGGTGCATGCTCGACCACGACGAGTCGAACCTGCACCGGCTGCAGCTCGACCTGTGGGGCGAGGCGCTGCATGGACACCGACGACCGTCGTGGTCGCCGACATCCGCGACGCCGAGCGGATCCACCAGATCTTCCGCGACCACCGCCCGCAGATCGTCTTCCACGCCGCTGCGCTCAAGCACCTGCCGGTGCTCGAGCGGCACCCCTGCGAGGGCGTGAAGTCCAACGTCCGCGGCACCGAGAACCTCGTCGAGGCGGCCATCGTCCACGAGGCCGAGCGGTTCGTGCTGATCTCCACCGACAAGGCGGCCAACCCGACCTCGGTGCTGGGCGCGACCAAGCGGCTCGCCGAGCTGGTGCTGCAGGCGCACTCCGGGTCACCGACCGTGCTGTCGGCGGTCCGCTTCGGCAACGTGCTCGGCAGCCGCGGGTCGCTGCTGCACGTGATCCGCGAGCAGCTCGCCAGCGGATCCGAGGTCACGGTCACCGACCCCGACGTGACCCGGTTCTTCATGACGATCGAGGAGGCCGTCGGCCTGGTGCTCGAGGCAGCGCGGATGGCCGACGGCACCGCGACGTACGTGCTGGACATGGGTGAGCCGGTCCGGATCGTCGAGCTGGTGCGCAACTTCGCGCGGCTGCTGAGCATCCCCGACGTGGACTTCCGGTTCACCGGGCTGCGGCCCGGCGAGAAGCTCAACGAGGAGCTGTTCGGCGACGGTGAGCACCGCGTGCCGACGGCCCACCCGCGGATCTCGATGGCCCGCCCGCCGCAGCGGGTGCGCGGTTTCCGCTCCGGCCTGCAGCAGCTGTACGACGCAGCGAACCACAACCGGCCCGACGAGGTGTTCAGCCACCTGCACGCCCTGGTGCCGGAGTATCACCGCCACCGAACCGCTGGTCCCCGCGCTCGCGGGGCCGGCCATCTACCCCGACGACTACTGAGCGAGAGAAGATGACCACGCATCCCGGCGACACCCGCCTCACACCCGTCCGCGTCCTCGACCGCACCGTCCCCAGTCGGTGTTCGACGACCCCAGCAGGCTGCCAGCTGACCCCCAGGGGCTGGCGGCGCTGGGGCGTCAGGTCGGGGGCGCGGACCTGGCCGCTCCTCCCGTGGTGCTGCCCGACTTCCACCACAAGTCCAAGATGGAGCTGCCCGTCGAGCGTCGCGGTCGCGACCACCTCGACGGTGCGGCCCGACCTGACGGGCTCGTCGGTGAACTGCGGGATGGCGCTGATCGCGGTGGACAGCGAGGTCCCCGACGAGCGCGCGATGGAGCGGTTCATGCGCGCCGTCCGGGAGCGCTACCCCTACCCCACCAAGGGTCGCCGCGAGCTGACCACCTCCGAGGTCGTCCGGTCGGCCGACCAGGGCGCCGAGTTCGGCGTCGAGCGGTGGGACGCGCCGCCCGAGGACCTGGAGCGCATCGAGGAGGGCGGCCGGCTCGACCTGGACCGCTACGGCGGCATCGACCGGCTCACCTCCGAGCTCCCCGGCCTGGCCTGGCAGCTGGCCCGCTACCGCTTCGGCACCGTCGGCCCGTCGAACCACTTCGTCGAGCTGCAGCGGGTGGAGGAGGTCCTCGACCCCGAGCGCGCCGGCGCTGCTCGGTGTCCGCGAGGGACAGCTGACCATCCAGTACCACGGCGGCGGCGGCGTGCTGACCGGCGAGATCGGCCGGCTGTTCTTCCGCCGCAAGGACTACCCGCGCCAGATCCGCGCCGTGAACCTCGCCCTCAAGCCGTGGTTCCACCTGCGGTCGGCCCGCTCCTACGCCGAGCTGCGCCAGCGGCTCAGCCTCTACTTCACCGACGGCTGCCCGCCGCTCGAGCTGGCCAGCGACGAGGGACAGCGGCTGATGCTCGCGAACGCCGCCGCGATGAACTACGGCTTCGCGTTCCGCGTCGTCGACGTACGCCGCGCTGCGCAAGCTCGCCGCCGAGACCTTCGGCGGCGCCACCGGGCGGCTGGTCGTCGACTCGCCGCACAACTCGATCTACGAGGAGCCGGTCGGCGACGGCACCGGCGGTGGTGCACCGGCACAACTCCTGCCGGGCCTACCCGGCCGAGATGATGCCGGCGGGCACCACGTTCGCGACCACCGGGCAGGCCGTGCTGCTGCCGGGGACGCACCGCACCTCGAGCTACCTCGCGGTCGCCGGCGCCGACGTCCGAGCGCAGCCTGCACTCGGCCTGCCACGGCGCCGGGACCGTGGTCTCCGACCACGTGCGCCGGGGCCTCTCGGACACCGACCCGGAGGGCCGCAGCACGCTGCGCTTCCGCTACACCGACGAGGCACCCACCCGGGCGTCCCACTTCGACGACAACGGCGTGAACGCGGCGCTGGGGGTGCTGGTCGGCAACGGCCTGGTCACGCCCGTCGCGCGGATGCGCCCGCTGGCCGTCCTCCACTGACACGCATCCACGACCACCGTGAAGAAATGAGCCCGACATGACCATCGACGAGATCCTGCGGCGCGTCGTCAAGGCGCACCTGCGAACGATCCTGATCTGCGCTTCTTCTGCCGGTCGCGGTGGTCGCGGCGCTCGACCTTCGGACGCCCACGACGTACGTCGCGCAGGTGCGCCTGCAGACCACCTCGACGGCGCCCGGGTCGTCCACCGAGGCCGAGGGGCTCAGCTCCCGGGTGCTCGCGATCGCCACGACGCCGGGCATCGTCCAGCAGGCGCTGCGCGACGCGGGCCAGCCCGACGGTGCCGCGCACGCCGTGAACGTCGCCGCGCACGACGTCACCGCCGAACGGCTCGGTGAGTCCTCGGTCGTGGTGCTGACGGTGCTCGACGAGAACCGCGCCGTCGCCACCCGTACGGCGAGCGCGCTGGCCACCCGGGTGCGTGCGCTTCATGAACCAGGGCGACCGCCAGCAGTACGACGCGACGATGACCGACGTGGAGAGCCGCCTCGCGGACGCCATCGCGCTCCGCGACAAGCTCCAGACGCACCTGACCAACACCGACGGCCTGGTCGCGCGGCAGAACGTCCAGTCGGCACTCCGGGCCGCGCAGCAGACGGTGAACCAGGTGCAGGACGAGCGGACCGCGCTCGTCGTCGCCGACACCGGCCGCGACAACGTCGTCGCCCTCGACTCCGGCAAGCCGACCGTCGAGCCGGTCGCGTCGAGCCTGGTGCCGCGCACCGCGCTGGCGCTGCTGCTCGGGCTGCTCGTCGGGCTGGGGCTGGCCGTGCTGATGGAGACCCTGAAGCCGCGGATCGCCGGCATCCGGGGTCTCGCCCGGGCGCTGGACGCGCCGATCCTCGGGTCGACCGGTCAGCTACGTGCCGCCCTCGCGGGCTCGCTCACCCTCGCCGCCCGGCGGCAGGGCGTCGAGACGCTGGTGCTGGTGGGGGTGGACGACCGCGACGAGAAGTCCACCCGGATGCTGCTCGACTCGCTGCCGAGCTCGTGGGAGCGCGAGGAGGCCGCGTCGGCCCGTCAGCCGGTCCGGTCGACCGGCGCGGGCAAGGACGGCCAGCCCTCCGAGGTACGTGACCCGTCCCTGATGATGTCCTCGCAGGTGCGCTTCACCGACCGGCACGGCGTCACGCCGGCCGAGGAGCTCGCGGCCGGCGTGGTCGTGGTCTCCGCCGGCAACGCGCGCCGCGCCGACCTCGACGACGTCGAGGACATGGTGCGGGCGATGCGCTGGCCCGTCGTCGGCGTCGTCGAGGTGACCTCCCACCGTCAGTGGCTGGGGGCGTCGTGAGCCGGCTGAGCCTGGTGACGGCGGGCGCCCGGGTCGAGCTGCGCGACGTCACCGGCCACCAGGTGCGATCGGTGGCCCGAGCCGCCGGTGTCGCGGACACCGCCGCCGCCACGCTGCGCGGCGACGCGGACGTGCGGGTGAGCGTGGACCACGGTCATCACGGCTTCGTCCTCGACGGCCTGCGCCCGGTGACCCGCGGCGTCGAGGCCGACGGTGGCCGGGTGCGTGCTGCGCAGCGTCGGTGGCTCCGGCTTCGACCAGGTCTGGGACGTGCGGAACGACACGCTCGAGGTCCGCAGCCGCTGGGCACCGGGCCGCCTGGAGCGCGGCGCCACGGTGCTGCAGAGCCGCCACCAGGCGCTGCGCGCCCAGGTGCTGCTGCACTACCCCGCGCTGTGGTGGGCCGGCACCCGCGGCCTCGCGCCGCTGCACGTGTCCGTGCTCGAGCTGGACGGCGTGGTGGTGCTGCTCGCCGGCCCCGGCGGCGTCGGCAAGTCGACGTTGGTCTCGCGGGCCGTCGCGGAGGGCGCCCGGGCCACCTGCGACAACCTCGCCGTCAGCGACGGCACGACCGCCCACGGGCTGCGCGAGTCGATGCGGCTGGACGCCGGCACCGCAGCCGGCCGGGCAGACCGGCCGGACCACCCACGGCCGGCGCGAGCTCGCCTGGACAGCCAGGTTCCCTCGCTTCGCCCCGACCTCGTCGTGGTCGCTGCGGCGCGGCGACGGCCCGCGGGTGCGCGACGCTCGACCCCCGAGGTGGCCCAGCGGGCGCTGGTCGCCGGCACCTATCGCCGCCGGCGAGCTGCGGCGGTTCTGGACGCTGACCGCGGTGCTCGGGCTGGCCACCGGCGTCGGGCCGGTGCTGCCGGCCGTCGAGGAGACGGCGCAACGGCTGTGCGACCCGGCTGCCCTGCGTGGAGCTCGAGCTCGGCGACACGCCCCGGCCCGTCGCTGCGCGAGATGCTCGCGCCGCCGGCTCGACCAGGTCCACGGAGCAGGAGCGACACGATGACCGCGCCAGCGGATCGAGGTGGCGCAGGTCGTCACCCGCTTCATCGCCGGCGCGGGCGGCGTCGCGCTGCGCGGCGTGCTGCCCCTGGACCCGGACCGCTACCGGGTCACCTTCGTGACCGGGGAGACCGGCCCGCTGGCCGACCAGGCCGCAGCGGCCGGGCATCGAGGTCGTCCTCGAGCCGAGCCTGGTCTCGACCATCTCGCCGCGGACCGACCGCGAGTCGCCTCGGACGGCTGGAGGCGCTGTTCGCGCAGCGGCAGTTCGACGTGGTGCACACCCACAGCGCGAAGGCCGGCGCGGCTCGGCCGCTGGGCGGCGCACCGGGTCGGCACGCCGCTGATCGTGCACACCTACCACGGCTTCCCGTTCCACGCGTTCCAGAGCCCGGTCCGCCGGGCGGCGTACGTCGCGATCGAGCGCCGGCTCGCCGCGCGTCACCGACGTCGTCCTCGCGATCGGCACCGGGGTGGCCACCGAGGCGCTGCGCCGCGGGCTGGCCCGGCCGGAGTCGCTGCGCACGGTCGCCCCGGTCGTCGACGGCCGGGTCGTCGAGCAGACGCCCGCCACCCGGGCCGCCGCCCGCGAGCGGCTCGGGCTGCCCGCCGGACGTCCCGGTGGTCGGCACCGTCGGCCGGCTGGACTTCCAGAAGGCGCCCGAGCACTTCGTCGACGCCGTCGCCGCGCTCCGGCACACGGACGCGGTCGCGGTGTGGGTCGGCGGCGGCCCGCTGCTCGACGAGGTCCGCGACCTGGTCGCCCGCCGCGGGCTGAGCGACCGGCTGCTGCTTCGTCGGCGAGCGCCGCGACGTCCCCGACCTGCTGCCCGCCTTCGACGTGTTCGCGATGAGCAGCCGCTACGAGGGCCTGCCGTGCGCGGTCGTCGAGGCGATGCGCTGCGGGCTGCCGGTCGTGGCGACCGCCGTGAACTCCGTGCCCGACCTCGTCGTCCCGGGCGTCAGCGGCGTGCTCGTGCCGCCCGGCCGGCCGGCCGCGCTCGCCGCCGCCGCTCGACGGGCTGCTCGACGACCCGCTGACCGCCCGGCGGCTCGCCCGCGAGGGCCAGCAGCGCGCCGGCGTCACCTTCGACGCGACCGCGCTCGTCGACCGTCCTCGACCAGGTCTACTCCGGCACGCCTGGTCCGCCGCACCACTCGCAGCAGCCTCGAGGTGACCGCCATGTCCCACCGACCCGACCGCCGTACCCCGACCTGTCCGCGCCCGCCCGCGTCGACACCCTCCCGGCCCGCCGCCCGCGCCCGGGGCCGCTCCCCCGGTGATCGTCGACGCACGGCCGCGGGCTGCGCCGCTCGCCCTGGCGGGCGCTCTGCCCCCGCCACGTCCTGGAGTTCCGCGACCCGGACGTGCTCGAGCCTGCAGCGGCTGCCCTCCGGCACGGCGGTGGCGCTGGTCAGCCGACGGCCCGTGAGCCGCCGCCGGCTGCGCCGCCGCGCGCGCGCTCGCCGGGGTGCTCGATCGAGCGCGAGCTGATCGTCTGCCGTCGACCGCGTCGCCGCTGGTGGTCCTCGACGACGACCGCAGCCGCCGTGCGGCACTTCTGGGCCGCGGTCGCCGCCGTCCCGCCCGGGCGTGACGTGGGCCCACGGCCGCGCTCACGCTGCTGCTGCTCGGCGTGCGCGCCGCTGCCCTGGACCTGGACCGGCGCGGTCGCCCCGGGCCGGGTGCTCGTGGGGAGCCGGCGGTGAACGCCGCCCGTCCGGTGCAGTGGAGCCGACGCTCGGCCGCCGCACCTGCTCGAGGAGCCGCGAGGTGCCGCGGCGTGCTGATCAGCGCGTCGCGCGACCCGGACGCCAAGCTCACCTTCGTCGTCACGACCGGCCGCGCGCCGGGCGGCGAGCGGCTGGCGGTGAAGATCCCGAGCACCGACGGCGCCGGCGATCGCGGTCGAGCGCGAGGGCAGGATGCTGGTCGCCATCCGGCGGCTGGGGCTGGGCCAGCTCGCCCCGACCGTGCCGCGGTACGTCGAGTCGCTCGCCGTCGACGGCCGGCCCGGTGCTCGTCTCGACGGCGGTCCCGGGCACGCCGATGAGCGTCGCCTACCACCGCTGGGGGCACACCGCCCGCCGCAGCGCTCGTGCAGCACGACTTCGACGCGGCGTTCGGCTGGCTGCGGACAGTTCCAGCGCACCACCGCGCGCGCAGCCGCGCCCGCTCGACTGGCCGGGCCAGGTGCTCGACGCGCGTCCGCGGCCGCTGGGACGGGCACCCGGCGCTGCCGGCGGCGGTCAGTCCGCCTGGAGACCGCGGGCCGCCGGCTGGCCGGGGCCCGGCTGCCCGCGACCGCGGTGCACGGCGACTTCTGGTTCGGCAACCTGCTCGTCGCGCGACGGCGAGGTCAGCGGGGTCGTCGACTGGGAGGCCGCCGCCGCGCAGGGCTCGCCGCTGCGCGACGTCGTCCGGTTCGTGCTCAGCTACAGCCTCTACCTCGACCGGCACACCCGCCCCGGCCGCCGGGTGCTCGGCCACCGCCGGCCTCAGCCGCACCGGGTTCGCGCCCGGCATCGGCTACGCCCTGTGCGGCGACGGCTGGTTCCCGCGGCTCGTCCGCGGCGCGCTCGAGCCGGCGCCTCGACCGGGCTCGGCGCCGACCCCGCCCTCTGGTACGACGCCGCGCTCATCGGCGTCGGCGAGGTCGCGGCGTCGGCCAACGACGACGAGTTCGGCGCCGGCCACCTCGAGCTGCTCGCCGCGCTGCCCGCACCGCGCCCGCCGGCACCGGACGGACCGACGCCGATGACCAGCACGCTCGACGCGACCACAGCCGGCCCGCGGCGCCACGACCGCGCGGGCGCGACCGACGCGCTCGCCGGTGCTCGTCGGGATCACCGTCGCCCTGCTCCCGTTCCTGGTCCCGGCCGGCCCGGGCAACACCGCGATCGCCGACGTCGGCGATGGCCGGCTCGCATCGCTGGTCGCCGTGCTGTGGGTGGCGCGCGAGCGGCTCCCGCTCTCGTTCCCCTACGCCGCCGGCGTCGCACTGCTGGTGGTCGGCGGCGCGTTCGCCGCGACGGTCGCCGTCGCCCCGGTGGGCACCGCCCTGGTGCTGGTCCAGGACGTGTTCCTGCTGCTGTGGGCCGCGACCCTGGCGCTCGGGCCGCTACGACCCGGCGATCCTGGCGGCCGCGACCGTCACCTGGTGCCGGGTGGCGGTGGTCTACTCCGCGGTGGTGCTGGTCGCCTACCTGATCGGCTTCGGCCCGCTGAGCGGGGTCACCGCGAAGGACGGGGTGCGGGCGTCGTACACCTTCGGCGACCCGAACCTGGCCGGCAACTACCTGGTGATCGTCGCTGTTCATGATGGTGGCCTGCCAGCGCCCGCGCGCCGCCTCGCACCCGGCGGGTCGGCTACGTGCGTGGTGCTCGTGGCGATCGGCTTCACCGGCTCGAACGGCGCCGATGCTGACGCTGCTGATCGGTCCGCGATGCTGCCTGCGCCGCGATCGCAGTACCGCCGGCGCGGCCCGCTCGCCGGGCCCGCGCTCGCTGATCGCCGCTCGATGGTGCTGGCCGCCGTGCTGGCGCTGATCGTGATGCCCGCGCGTCGAACTTCGACGCCGTCCGCGAGCAGGCCGCCGGCGGCGTCCCGCTGCTGCGCGACTCGTTCGGCCGCAGCGGGGCGTCGACCAGCGAGCGCGCGCACGATCCTCGACGAGGGCAAGGACCTGTTCCTCGAGGGCAACGCCACCGGCGTACGGTCCGGCGCGCACGAAGGCGACGCTGCAGGCCAGCCAGGCGCCGTACGTCAAGGAGGCGCACAACGACTACCTGGCGACGCTGCTCGAGCGCGGCCTCATCGGCGCGCTCGGCCTGCTGCTGCTGCGGCGCCGCCGATCGCCGGCCGCTGCTGGCGGCTGGTGAACGGCACGGCTGCCGCGAGCCGTACGCCGAGGTGGTCCCCCGGGCCTGGCTGCTGGTCGCGATCGCGCCCGGTGATGGTGGTGGCGGCCGGCGTTCTACGAGGTGCTGCACTTCCGGCACCTGTGGACCTGGCTCGGGCATCGTCGCCGCGCTGGTGCTGGTCCTGCAGGACGCAGCGGCGAGCGGACGGCGACGATGAGCCGTCATGACCGGCCGGTGGCCGCCCTGCGCGGCACGGCCGGCAGCCCGCTCGCCCGGGTCGTGCTGGCCAACTGCTCGGCGCGGGTGCTGGCGATCCTCGGGCTGGCCGCGGCGACCATCGCGGTGGCCCGGGTCGGCGGGCCCTGCCGACGTCGGCGGCTACGCCCTGCTGCGGATGCTGCCCGGCCTGGTCGGCGTGCTCTGCGTCGGCGGCCTGCCCGGGGCGCTCGGCTACTTCCTGTCCGAGCCCCGGCGCCGAGCACCCCCGGGCTGTGGCCGACGCTGCTCGCGATCCTGCGCCGGCGGCTCGGTCGCTCGGGGTGGTCGTCTGGCTCGGCCTTCAGCCCGCTGCTCGCCTCGACCTTCTTCCCCGGCGACCCCGGTGGCGGTGATCGCGCTGGGCCGGCCGCCACCGTCGCGACCCAGCTGGTGCTGACCGTCGGCAAGACCGTCGCTGCAGGGGCTGCAGGACCGGCGCGGCGGCGACCTGGTGATCGCGGCCGAGGAGCTGGCGTTCCTGCCCTGCTACCTGCGTGCCGGTGCTGCTCGGCGTGCACGGCACCGCCGCGCTGGTGATCGGCCTGGCCGCGGCGGACCTCGCTGGTCGCGGTCGAGGCGTGGCGCCGGGTGCGTCCGCCGCGTCGGGCGCGGCCCCGCACGCGGCGCCCCGGTCGGCCGCGCCGCGCCCTCGGCCCGCGAGGTGCTGACCTACGGCGTCCGCGGCCAGGTCGGCGGCATGATCACGCTGCTCAACCTGCGGCTCGACTTCGCGATCCTCGGCGCGATGGCCGGGCCCGCCGTGCTCGGTGCCTACGCGGTCGCCTCGAAGTACGCCGAGCTGCTCCGGCTGCCCGGCACCGCGCTGACCTGGGTCTGCTACCCGATGCTGGCCGGCATGCCGCGCCGCGCGAGGCCGGCGCGACGGCCCGGCGGCTGGTCGCCGCCGACGCTGGTGGCGAACCTGGCCGCGGCGGTGCCGTTCGTGCTGCTCGCCGGGCCGGTGATCGGGCTGTTCTACGGCGACCGGTTCGACGCCGCCGTCGCGCCCGCCCAGGTGCTCGTCGTCGGGATGCTGCTCGGCGGTGCCGCCGGGCGTGGCCAGCGGCTACCTCTACGGCCGCGGCCGGCCCGGGCTGAACTCCGTCGGCGCTCGGGCTCGGGCCTGGCGCTGACCGTGGTCCTCGACCTCCTCCTCATCCCGCCGTACGGCGTGATGGGCGCCGCCGTCGCGTCCACGGCGACCTACCTGCTCGCCGACGCCGCCCTGATCGCGCTGCTGCTTCCGGGTCAGCCGCCGCGAGAGCCAGGCCGTCAGCGGTGTCGCCGAGCCGGCGGAGGTGCCGACGTGAAGCGGCTGCTGCTCGGCGCACTGGTCGTCCCCGCGCTGCTGCTCGGCTCCTGCCTCGCGCACGACCGGCTCCGGCGAGCAGATGGCGACCGTCGTCGCCGACCCCGAGTGCGAGCGCGAGCACCGGCCGACCGGGACGGCCTGCCGACCGCAGCGCCACCCGGCGTCGCCGCCGGCCCAGGCCACCGCGATCGTCGCGCTCGCCGCTGGCCAGCGGCGACCCCTACGCCGACCTGGCCCGCCAGCTGCACGCCCGCGGCGTGGACATCTGGTTCGAGGCCGACCTCGTCGCGCGCTGGCTCGAGGGTCCCGCCGCGTTCCAGGCAGGGGCTCGACCGGCTCGGTCAGCTGGCCGTGGTCCCCGGCGTCAAGGGCTTCAAGGTCGCCGACGAGCTCGGCTACGAGGACGGGCTCGACCTCGCCCGCGGCAGGCGGACGCAGTTCCTGCGCGACGTACGCACCGGGCTCGCGCAGCGGGCCCCGGACGCGCAGGTGCTGGTCGACGTCGTCGTCCCCGAGCTCGGCTGCCTGGGCTGGACCGCGGCCGGCTCGACGAGCTGCGCGGAGCAGGCGGTCGCGCTCGGCGCCCGCTGCCTCGGCCGCCGCGGTCGAGCGGCTACCTGCGCGCCGGGCTGATCGACCGGCTCGACCTGAGCACGAGCCTGCTCGACGAGTGGACCTACCAGAAGTGGGGCCTCGACCCTGGCCAGCGCGCAGCGCGGCCGCCTGGGCGCGCGTCGACGCGCTCGGCTGGGACCGGCTGACCACGCTGCAGGCGCGCAAGGCGCTGGCCGAGGCCGGCGGTTACCAGGGCTCCGCGGAGGACGCCGACCACGACGCCCACACCTACGTCGACGATCCCGGTGGCCGCCGGCGCGGCGGGCGGTCGACATCTGGACCTGGCGGCAGGAGTACGACGGCCAGCGCGTCGGCCTGCTCGACGACCGACCTGAACGCGCAACCCGCTCTGGGACGAGCTGCGGGCCGAGGCACCTGCACGGGGCGCAGCTGTTCACGCACATGACCCCGTCCCTGCTGCCGACCGACGCGCGGGCCGCACCGGAGTACGACCGGGTGGCGGAGCTGTTCGGCGCCGTCTTCGTGGCTGCGGGCACCGGATGACCCGGAGAGCACCAGCCCGTTCCGCGTCGGGCGCGCGGCCGTCGCGCCGCCTCGGACGTGCGCCGCCGCGGCCGTCCTCGCTCGCTGCTGACCGCGCCCCTGCTGGTGCTGATCGCGGCGGTGCTGATCCTGCTCACCGACGGCCGGCCGGTGCTGTTCCGCCAGGAGCGGGTCGGCGAGGGCGGCGTGCCGTTCCGGCTGACCAAGCTGCGCACCATGCGCGCTGCGCCGGCCGGCGGCGCCGCCGAGGTCACGGCCACCGGCGACCCGCGCATCACCCGCGTCGGCGCCGTTCCTGCGTCGTACGTCGATCGACGAGCTGCCGCAGCTGTGGCACGTGCTGCCGGGCCGGATGACGCTGGTGGGCCCGCGTCCCGAGAGCGTGGGGCTCGCCGCGCGCTACCCGGAGTCGTGCCGTCCCGGTGCTGCTCGCCCGGCCGGGCCTCACCGGGCCGGCGCAGCTGCGCTACCGCGAGGCGTCCGCGGTCCCGCCGGCCGGGCTGGACCGACGTCGAGGGCTGGTACCTCGACGTCGTGGTGCCGCTGCGGGTGGCGGCCGACCTGGAGTACCTCGCGGCGCCCGACGCTGCGGCGCCACGCTGCGGCTAGCTGGTGGTGACCGCGCTGTTCGTCGTCGGCCTGGCCGACGTGCAGGCCACCGCCCAGGTGCCCGACCAGCGGCCGCGTCAGCGGGCTGCGGAGGGCTGAGCCTCGGCGGTCACCGGGGTGACGGTGACCGGGTCGCACCGGGCGTTGAGGCACTCGCCGGTGGTCAGGTCGAACTCGAAGTTGTGGCCCAGGCAGCGCAGCACGCCGCCGGTCACCACGGCCGTCTCGGCCAGGTCCTCGCCGGCGTGCGGGCAGTAGCGGCTGACCGCGACGCGGCCGCCCTCGTCGCTCGACCTCGATGGTCTCGAACGGGTCGCGGGCGGCCTCGAACTCCTCGACCGCGCGCAGCGCCGCCAGGTCGGCGTGCTTGAGCAGCCCGACCAGGTAGTCGTTGTAGTGGTCCGGCTCGCGGCGCGCGGAGAACCGCAGCGAGAGCAGCAGCTCCTCCCACCGGGTGCGGCCGTCGACGACGCCGGCGAGCCAGCGGGCGTCCATGCGCAGCAGGTAGTCGGCGTGGCCGGTCGCCGCCGTCGAGGTCCACCGCGCACGCGGTCGGGCCCGATGTGCGCGTCCCAGGTGCCGCCGGCCGGGCCGGAGACCTCGAAGCGCAGCGTCATGCCGATCCGGGCCAGGAAGTACTCCGAGAGCGTGCCGAGCGACTCGACGTGGGCGCGGAAGCGCTCCGCGAGCCCGCTGTCGGCCGCCGGCACCGGGTTGGCCGGCCAGGCGCGGGCCGACGTCGCCGGCCCGCCGGGCGGCGTACGCCTCGAGGTACTCGCGGCGCTCCGCCGGTCCCGAGCGCAGCGAGAAGTCGTCCCACTGCGGGTCGCGGAGCACGTGCGAGGCCGTCGAGCAGCAGCTTGTCGCCGGGCAGCAGGTAGGCTCCGTGCGCTGCTGCGGCAGCCGCTCGGCCAGCCACGCGCGCGCCTCGTCCTGGTCCGGGAAGATGCCCGGGCCGTGCAGCCCGCTGTTGAGCTCGAACAGGTCGGGGTCGAGGAAGCAGGGCGGGCCGGCGTACGGCATCACGAGCCGGGGCCGCACCGAGCGGACCAGCCGGGTGACGGCCTTGAACTTGCCGACCCGCTTGGCCTCGCTGATCCGGTCGCGGTCGGCGTCGTCGTACTCGTAGCGGACCGGGTGCCAGCTGGCGCCGGACATCTGCACGCCCATCACGTCGATCGGGCCGGCCGACCTCCTCGACGGCCCGCCGGACCTGGCTCAGCGAGATCCGGGCGTCGTTGGTGTGCAGCACCGCGGCGCCGCCGACCGAGAACAGCACCGCCGCGTCGTGGCTCATCGGGCACTGCTCGGGGATCACCGTCAGCCAGTCGCCGCGGTCGCCGAGCGGGTAGCGCTGCCAGGCGTCCAGCACGACGACCCGGCGCCGGCCGGCCGCGCGGAGCCGGCGCTGCATGATCGTCGAGGGGTAGCGCGGCACGACGATCGGGACGTCGGGCGGCAGGCTCGCCAGGAACGGCAGGTCGAGGTGGTCGAGGTGCTCGTGCGAGACCACGACCACGTCGACGTGCCCCAGCACCGGGCCGGGCAGGTGCGCGTTGTCGGGAAAGGGGAACCACGACCCGAGGAAGGCCCCGCCCGACGACACCCAGGGATCCGCGAGCACGCGGACCCCGGGGGCGTCGATGCGAAGGCCGGCATGCCCGAGCGCAGTGACGACTCCGTCCATGCCGCCACGCTGCCATCGGCGGCGGGACGGACGGATGCCGTCGCGGGGTGAGCCCGCGCTACGCCGTCTGGGCGAGGCTCAGCCGGTGAAGTAGCTCGTGAACAGCGACTGCAGGCCCGGTGAGTCCACCAGCGTCGGGTTGGAGGAGGACTGGTGGCCCCAGCCGTAGGTGTAGTCCATCGGCGGGGTCGGCACGACCTTGGCCCACCGGCTCACCATCGCGCGCATCTGCGTGACGGTCGGCAGGTTGTAGTAGTGCGAGGCGGTCGCGCTCTGCCCGAACGCCTGGTACGTCGGCACCACCCGGCTCAGCGGGATGCCCGCCGCCGTGGCCGCCGCCACCCGCTGGTTGATCTTGTCGACGTCGCAGGTCGGGTTGGCCGTCGAGCACGGGTAGGGGTCGAGCCCGATCATGCTGACGTGGGTGACGCCGGTCCGGAACGGCTTGAAGTCCTCGACCTTGGAGAGCACCACGAACGACTTCTGCCGGCCGCCGCTGGCCTGCCGGACGTAGTCGGCGCGCGACGCCAGCGCCGCGGGGCCGCCGGGGCAGTCCGCGATGTGCGGCTCGTCGGAGAGGTAGTAGGCGAACACCTTGCGGCTCGAGGCCAGCCGGGTCACCGTGCTGCGGAAGGCGGCGTCGGCCTTGGTCGGGCACTTCTGCCCGAGCCAGACCATCGCGCGCACGCCGGTGGGCAGCGCGGCGACCTGCGCGGACGACGAGCCGCTGTCGAACACGGTGTAGCCGATGCGCTTCGGCGCCGCGACCTCACCGTGCAGGTTGGTGATGAAGTGGTTGGAGGTCGACGGTGCGACGGCGGTGGTGGTCGCCGCCGGCGTCACGGCCGGCGTGGCGGCGACGGCAGCCGCGGCGGGCGTCGCCGCCAGCAGTGCGGCGGTCGCCAGCAGGGTGGCTCGGCGGAGGGTCACGGTCAGCTCCTCGCGGACGGAGTGTGTCTCCGTTCCGGAAAGAGTCTCGACCTCTTCGGCCGGTTTCTGAACCCGCGGGCGTGATCGCACGTCTGTCGCTCGCCGCGTTCGACGTGGAGCGGCGCCCCCGGAGACCACCCATGGACCCGGAGGCGCCGTGGGGTTGCTCCCCAAGGTGGAGTCCCCCCACGTTCGAGAGTAGTGACCGATCTCGGTCCTTCGAGGGGCTATGCACGACGACTAGACCAGCGGTTCGTCCCACCGGTCACGAGAGCGTCCCACCGACCCAGCAGCCCCGCCGTGGCGGCTACTCGCCAGCGGTCGCGGGCACCAGATGGGCCTCGTAGTAGCGGAACGCGAACACCAGGACCAGGGCCAGACCGATCGCCATGACCACGATCGCGATCGCCGTGGCGCGGTCGAACAGGTCCGCTCGCTCGCGCAGCCAGTACCCGAGCCGCACCCGCCTGGTGATCATGCGGGACAGGCTAGGCGGCTCGACGCCCGGTGTCGGCTGAACCGCGAGTCCGGGTAGATCGCGGCGACCCCCGCAGCTCAGTAGGCGCCGGACTTGCCGATCACGGCCTCACCGTCTTGAACAGGATGACCAGGTCGCTGGTCATCGACCAGTTGTCGACGTAGTACAGGTCGAGCCGGACCGCCTCGTCCCAGCTGAGGCCGGAGCGTCCCGAGACCTGCCAGAGCCCGGTGAGCCCCGGCCGGACGAGCAGCCGGCGGTGCACGTCGTCGTGGTACTGGCTCACCTCGGAGGGCAGCGGCGGGCGCGGGCCCACGAGGCTCATCTCGCCGCGCAGCACGTTGAACAGCTGGGGCAGCTCGTCGACCGAGTAGCGGCGCAGGAACTTGCCGACCTTGGTGATCCGCGGGTCGTCCTTCATCTTGAACAGCACGCTGTCCATCTCGTTGGCGCCCCTGAGCTCGGACAGCCGCTGCTCGGCGTCGACGACCATCGACCGGAACTTGAACATGCCGAAGGCGTCGCCGTCGCGGCCCACCCGCGACTGCCGGAAGAACACCGGTCCGCCGTCCTGGAGCTTGACGACGGCGGCGGTGACGAGCAGCACCGGGCTGAGCAGCAGCAGCCCGAACAGCGTGAGCACGACGTCGAACGCACGCTTCGAGAGGCCGCCGGCCTCGCCCGCCTGCGGCTGCTCCATGTGCAGCAGCGGCAGTCCGGCGACCGGGCGCATGTGGATCCGTGGGCCGGCGACGTCGGTGACGCTCGGCACCACGATCAGGTCGATGCCGGAGCCCTCGAGGTCCCAGGCGATGCGGCGCATCTCGTGGGAGGAGTCGTAGCCTCCCCGCGCCACCAGCACGGTGTCCGCGCCCACCTCGTTGCACATCCGACGGGTGTCGAAGACCGTGCCGAGCACGGGGACCGCGAAGCGCTCCGGCTCGTGGGCGATGCCCGGCGGGATGCAGGCCCCGACCACCTCGTAGCCGATGTAGCGAGCCCGGCTCAGCGAGTCGACGACCTCGCTGATGCCCGACGGCCCGCCGATGGCGATGACCCGGTGCAGCAGCCGGCCGCTGCGCTGCGCATCCGGTGCACCACCTTGCGCGCGACGAACCGCTCGAGCAGCAGCAGCGGCAGCCCGACCAGGAAGACGAAGACGATGAAGCCGCGCGAGAGCGGCAGCTGGAGCAGGTAGCAGACCGAGCCGACGGCGGCGGCCGTGATCGGCGGTGGCCACCCCCACGGCGCGGTACTCGTCCGGCCCGGCACCGAAGTAGCGCGAGGAGTACGCCCCCTGGGCCGCCAGCGAGACCATCCACCCCAGCGTGAGCCACGGGATGGCGTCGTTGATCGCCTGCTGCCCCCCCAGGGGCGTGTCGAACCAGACGTCGAAGCCGACGCGCAGGTCCCAGGCCAGGATCTCGGCGACCAGGATCGCGACCAGGTCGAGGATGGCGATGATCGCGAGCACCAGCTTGATGTCACCCTGGGTGCGCTTGCGGTCGTGCGAGCCGGCTGCGCCGACACGCACCTCGTCGGAGACGGCCACCACAACCCCTTCGTCGCTCGCGAACGGAACTTCCACCGTAGGTCAAACGACCGCGGCCCACCCTCGTTACTACCCAGGTGGTCCGCTCGGATGCGGGGTCAGCGGCCGGTGAGCGCCCGCAGCGCGGGTCGCACGTCGACGATGTAGACGATCGTCGCGACCGCGCCGATGAGGTTCAGGAAGGTGAGCGGGCTCCAGAACAGCATGTGGGCCGCCAGCGCCAGGCCCAGGATGATCAGCCAGGCGGGCTTGGTCAGCTTGTCGGCAGCCGGGAAGGTCTCCGGACGGCGGGAGACCGCGTCGACGAAGGCGAACGCCTGGACCGCGAACAGCACCAGCGTGACGACCGTCATGAAGGTGCTCTGGATCGTGAAGAGGGTGAGCACGGAGCCAGCCTAACCGAGCCGTCGGATTCCCAGGGGCCCCTGTTAAACGTGCACACCCCTGACGTTGCAACGTCAGGGGTGTGCCAGTTTCCCAGGGGACCCTGGGAATCTGTCAGCGTGCTATGAGCCTCAGGAGCCGGTCTTGGCGGCGGCGTCCTGGGTGGCCTTCTTCGCGGCGCCGGCGGTCTTCTTGGCCGACGTGCCGGTGCCCTTGGCCGAGCTCTTGGCGGTCTTGGCCGTCTTGCTCGTGGAGCGGGCGGCCTGGCTCGCGGTCTTCTTGGTGGTGGTGCCGGTCGCCTTGGCGCGCGACGCGGTGTTCTTGGCCTGCTTCTCGAGCTCCTGGGTGGCCTGCTGGCCGAGGATCTTGTTCACCAGGATGCGGCCGCGGGCGGCCAGGTCGACGTACTGCTTGTTCAGGTCGTCGACGGTCTCGCCGAGCTCGGCGACGTACTCGTTGACGGCGCCCTGGACGCTGGCTCGGGAGGGCCTTGGCCTCGCCCCGGAGCCCGTCGACGCGCGAGGTGACGAGGGTGCGGCCCTGGGTGGCGAGCGACTTCGGCTCGAAGTCCACCTTCGCGAGGCGGGTCTGCGCCTCGGTCAGCCCGGTGCGGGCGTAGGCCACGGCGACGTCGACGCTGCCGACGGCGGCGTAGAACGGGCGGGTGGGGTCGACCTTGTTGGACTTGGTGCTGTTGGTGCGTGCCATCTCAGGTACCTCCTGTTGTCGTGCTGTCGGTCGTGGGGTCGTTGGCTGCTCGGAACGAGTGGTACACGTCGAGCAGGGACTGCTTCTGCCGCTCCGTCAGCGCTGTGTCGGCGAGGACGGCCAGCTCGACCGACCGCACCTCGCTGTCATCCAGGTTGAGGATCCCGGCGCGGACGTAGAGCGTCTCCGCCGAGATGCGGAGCCCTTTCGCGAGCTGCTGGAGCACCTCGGCCGAGGGGCGGCGCAGTCCACGTTCGATCTGGCTCAGGTACGGGTTCGAGACACCGGTCTGCTCGGCCAGCTGCCGCAGCGAGAGCTTCGCCGCGACCCGCTGCTCGCGCAGGTAGTCGCCGAGACTCTCGACGGTCTTCCCGACTCCGAACTTTGCCACGACCCCCACGTTGCTTGCTCCTGCTAGCAAAATCAAGTCGAGAGGAGGGTGAACCAGCCCACAGAGTGCTGTGTTCACACAGCCGGAAACACCCGGATCGGGTGGGTGCAGGAGCAGGCGGAGCGCCTCAGCTGCAGGCGGAGACCTCGACGTTGCCGAGGCCCGTGCTCCGCACCCCGGGCGTGGTGCGCAGCTCCGGGGTGCCGCTCTGGCCCTTGCCGGCGACCATGTCGACGGTGAACCGCATGCTCCCGCCGGGCTTGATCCCGAAGGACCGGTCGAGCACGGCGCGGTCCGCCAGGCGCTTGGGGTTGAACGGGCTCCTTCTTGCCGTCGACCTCGAGCGAGCGGATGCTGCCGCCGACCGGCGCGAAGAAGTACGCCGTGGCGGCGACGGTGCCGCGGCTGAACAGCGGCGACGGCGGGGCGACGTACGTCGTGAGGAAGTCGTACTTCTTCGGCACCCGGGACTGCATCACCACGGTGACCCGCAGGTGCTGCCGGTCGTTGCGACAGCTGGTCGACTCCACCGAGGTCTGGTAGTCGAGGTAGTACTCCAGCTTGGAGGGCCGCACCGAGTTGAAGTAGACGCCGACCCGCGGGGAGTTCGACGGCCGGGTCTCGAGGCCACCCCCGACCGCGGTCGGGGCGATCAGCCGCTGCTCCTCGTCGTGGGAGGACCAGACCAGGATCCGACGCTCCGACGCGGCGCGCGCGACGTTCTCCAGCACGGCACGCGGGTTGCCCTTGCCGCCCGACAGCGCGTCGAAGACGTCCCGGGCGGCCGCCTCGAAGAAGACGTTCTGCTGCGGCGGGTCGGGGATCTCGGCGTACACCTTGCTGAGCAGCAGCGGGACGGCGTTGCCCGCAGTGAGCGTGCGGTCGCCGGCCGTCTTGACCGAACCGGTGCCGCGCAGCACGTAGGAGAGCGCCACCGGGTCGACGGAGACCACGCCGTCGAGCTTCTGGCCGTACTTGCGCTGCCACATGGTCTCGAGCAGGTCACCGGTGCGCGGGAAGTCGGGCGTGAAGTTCGTGCTCTGCGGGATGCGGCCCATGGCGGTGCCGAACAGCGCGAGCTCCTGCTTGGTCAGCGGCTTCACGGGCTCGGCGAACTTGGCCAGGGCGCGGCTCACCCCGCCCTGCTTGCCGAACTTCAGCTGGCCGTCGCGGGCGGTGAGCAGCGCGAACGACCCGGGGATGCCTCCGGTGGCGCGGATCTCGGCGTTGTTCTGGAAGGCGAAGAGGTAGTGCCGGGTGCCGTCGGCGCCGAGCATCGGCGGGAGCAGCCGCACCGCCCGGGAGGCCCGGTCGGCGAGCTGGTCGGCCCGGGTGATCTTGTCCTGCAGCTGCTGGACGGGTCGCGCGATCTGGGGCGCGAGCGGGCCGACGTCGATGTCCTGCGCCTCCTGGGCCTGCACGGAGAGCCGCCGGGACGCCCGCTCCACCACGGGCGCGGCCTCGCGGAGCGGGGCCAGGTCGATCCGGCCGTTGCGGGGCCGCAGCTTCTGGGGCTGCAGGGTCCCGGACGCCGTCACGACGTCGGGCAGCACGTCGGACGCGAGGTCGTCGCTGACCCGGGAGAGCGTCTGCACGGCGCGGACGTTGGGGCCGAGCGACGGGAGCCGGCCGGTCACCCACCAGCCGGGGCCGGAGGTGCTGTCGCGGGCGGTGCGGGCGTTCTCCTGCGCGTCGGCCAGCGTCCTGCGGGCGCCGGCCTGGTCACCCGAGGTGAGCTGTCCGGAGAACGTCTGGAAGTCGGAGGCCACCGCCTGGAGCGCGGTGCGGGCCTTCAGTGCCTGGTAGCCGGTGTAGCCCACCAGCACGACGACAGCGACTCCGACGAGCAGGAGTGCCCATCGGAGTCGCCGTGCCGTGCTGTTACCGCGTGCCAAGGAGCCGGCCTTGACCTCGGCTGCGAGATGTCGATCAGGCCTGCACGCGGCGGCGGTGCACCACGAGCGAGAGCCCGCCGACGGTCAGCAGGCCGAGGCCCACCGCACCGAGGAGCTCGGTCTGGGTGTCCACACCGGTCGCCGCGAGGCCACCGGAGCCGCTGCCGGAGCCGGCGCCCGACACCGGCCAGGTTGGTGCCGGAGCGGCCGTTGCCGTTGCCGTTCCGGAGCTCGCCTCGACGCCGAGCACGAAGCCGTCGCTGCTGGAGTCGACCGCGGCCGACGCCGCCGACGCAGACGCCGGAGTAGTTGGCGCTGACCTGGCCGCGGCCGGGACCGGCCGTGAAGGTCGTCGAGGCCTGGCCGCCGGCGACCGCGACGGTGGCGCGCTGGTTCTTGTACTTGAACGCGACCGTGCCGCCGGAGACCGGGGCGCCCGTCGAGTCGTTGGTGACGGTCGCCGTCGCCGTGAACGAGCTGCCCTGCGACGGGTTGCTCGGGCTCACGGAGACCGTGGTCGTGGTCGAGATGGTGCCGGCGTAGGCCGGGCAGTTCGGCGCGGCGCTGGCCGCGGGCATCATCACCGGCGAGACGGCGAGAGCGCCACCGACGCAGAGTGGCAGCCGCAAGACGCTTGAAGGAGGTGGTTCCGAGCATGAGGGTTCCCCCGATGGAGATGGTGGGTGGTCCGACATCGAGCCCAGACTCATCGATGCCGCTGGCGGGACGCTATCACCGGGTTCTGGTCGGGCGGCGAGCGAATCGGTGAATCGTCATACGCCCGAAACCTGGGTCCTTTGGACCAGACTTGTCACGATCCAACGATCGCGAAGCGGCCGTGACCTGAAGCGATCCCGGCGGACGACCGCTGCTTGATCGCCCTGACTGCCTGCGCCACCCTAAATCGGAATTGTCGGACTGCCGAGTCCGAGACGGACATTTCGGTCTTCACGCGAGGAAATGCCCCGAACGGACTACGACCGACTAGTCACCTCGGCGAACGTCGCCCGGATCTCGCCGACCGGCCGGCCGCCGCCGAGCAGCTCGACCACCCCGGTCCGTCGTACGGCGTCCGCGTCGACGCCCGGCTCGTCGAGCACCCCCATCCGCTCCAGGGCGGCGGCCATCAGCACCGGCCGCACCCGGGCGGCCCCGTCGTCGGTCTTCAGCGCCACCGCCCGGCCGTCCGCCAGCCCGAGGGCGTAGCAGGACTCCGCGCCGGCCTTGCCGACCGAGCCCGGGACGGCGCGGAGCAGCGCGGCCTCGTCGCGGCGGGTGCCGGAGGTCATCTCGGGGAACGCGCGGATCGCGTCCGCGACCTGCTGCTCCGGTCCCCCGGTCGCGCTGGCGATCCCGGCGAACGCCCGGGCCAGGCCGACGAGCGAGGTCGAGAGCAGCGGCGCACCGCAGCCGTCGACCGCGACCGCCTGGACCGGCTCCCCGGTCGCCTCCGCGAAGGTCTCCGCGATCGCCACCTGCAGCGGGTGCCCGGGGTCGCGGTAGGTCGCGGTGTCCCAGCCGTTCACCACGCAGGTCGCCAGCATCGCGGCGTGCTTGCCCGAGCAGTTCATCGCGATCGACGACCGGCTCGCCGCCGCTGCGGATCAGCTGCTCGCGGGCCTCCTCGTCGAGCGGGTAGTCCGGGGGCGTCTGCAGCGCGGTCTCGTCGAGCCCGGCCTGCGCGAGGATCCGGCGGACGCCGTCGAGGTGGAACGGCTCGCCCGAGTGCGACGCTGACGCCAGCGCGAGCAGGTCGGCCTCGAGCCGCAGACCGGCGTTCGAGCATCCCCAGCGCCTGGATCGGCTTGTTGCAGGAGCGGGGCAGGATCGCGCTCGTCACGTCGCCGACCGACCAGTCCACCGACCCGTCCGGGGCGAGCACCACGACCGAGCCGTAGTGGTGGCCCTCCACGAACCCGGAGCGGACGATCTCGGCGACGACGGGGGCGGACATGCGGGCGACCCTATCCACCGCATCGGGCACGATGTCCCCCGTGTCCCCCGCGATCCCGGTCCCCCAGCACTGCCCCAGCCCGCGCGAGCTCGACGACCTCGAGCTGCTGACCCACGGGGTCCTCGGTCTGGCGGGGTTCGAGGGCGCCGGCGGTCTGGTCACCCTGCACGTCCCGCACGAGGTCGCCGCCGCGGCCACCGACGCCGGTGCCCTCGAGCTGGTCGACCCCGAGGGCCTGCCCCTCGCCCGGGTCGAGGTGGCCTCGACGTACGACGCGGGGGACGCGACGGGCGTCACGGGCCCGGTGACGGCGCTGTCGCACCACGAGTTCGGCGCCTTCCGGCGGCTCTACCTCTCCCCCGCCGAGGTCGCCGAACGGCACGACGACCGGACCCTCACCGTCCCGGTCGCGGGCCCGCTGACCGAGCCGGACCTGCGCCGGATCACCGAGCACGCCGCCGGCCGGCCGCGTCCTGCTGCTGGCGCTCGCCGGCACCGGCACCCCCGAGGACCTGTCCGCACCGGGACTGCTGCGCGCCACCCTCACGGCCGCGGCGAGCGCTGCCGGACGCCGCCGTGGTGGCGGTCCCGCTGGCGTCGCGCGGCGACGCGGCCGCGGACCACGACCTGGGGCAGCGGGTGGTCGCGGCGTACGCACCGGGCGAGGTCCTCGGCGTCACCGGCGAGGGCGAGCTGCCCGAGGCGGTCGCCGCGATCGTCGACCGCGACCGCCCCGGGCCCGGCGAGCAGGGCCTCGTGCTGTTCTTCACCGGGCTGTCCGGCAGCGGCAAGTCCACGCTCGCCCGCGCGCTGCACGACCTGGTGCTCGAGCAGGGCGAGCGCACCGTCACCAGCCTCGACGGCGACGTCGTCCGGCGGAACCTGTCCGCCGGGCCTGACCTTCTCCAAGCAGGACCGGGAGACGAACATCCGCCGCATCGGCTGGGTCGCCGCCGAGATCAGCCGGCACGGCGGCGTCGCGATCTGCAGCCCGATCGCGCCGTTCGACGAGACCCGCCGGCAGGTCCGGGCGATGACCGAGGAGGCCGGCGGCGCGTTCGTGCTGGTGCACGTGGCGACGCCGCTGGAGGAGTGCGAGCGCCGCGACCGCAAGGGGCTCTACGCCAAGGCGCGACGCGGCGAGATCCCGGAGTTCACCGGCATCTCCTCGCCCTACGAGGAGCCCGAGGACGCCGCGGTCCGGGTGGACACGACCGGCCGGACCATCGAGGACGCGCTCTCCGACGTGCTCGACACGCTGTACGACGCGGGCCACCTCACGCCGCCGGACTAGCCTGAGCCCGCCACTCCCACGGAAGGTGCACCGTGCCGGACCTCTTCACCACCAGCGCGCTGGCCGTGCTGCTCGTCAGCTTCGGCGTCGGCATCGTCGTCGGCCTCACCGGGATGGGCGGTGGCGCCCTCATGACGCCGGCGCTGATCTTCCTGGGCATCAACCCGACCGTCGCGGTCGCCAACGACCTGGTCGCGGCGTCGGTGAACAAGTCGGTCGGCGCCGCCGTGCACTGGCGGGTGGGCAAGCCCAACCTGCGGCTGGCCGGGCTGCTGATCTGCGCCTCGGTGCCGACCGCGTTCGCCGGCGCGTTCATCGTCAAGGCGGTCGGTGACGTGGAGGCGCAGGAGACCTTCCTGAAGCAGGCCCTGGGGTTCGCGCTGCTGTTCACCGCGAGCACCTACGCGCTGCGGATGTACCTCCAGCTGCGCTACGTCACCGGCGGCAACACCCTGTCCGAGGACGAGCCACGGCTCCGGCCGGTGCCGACGCTCCTGGTCGGGGCGATCGGCGGGCTGCTCGTCGGCATCACCTCCGTCGGCTCCGGCTCGCTGATCATGGTGGCGCTGCTGCTGCTCTACCCGACCCTCTCGGCGGTCCGGCTGGTCGGCACCGACCTGGTGCAGGCCGTGCCGCTGGTGCTCTCCGCGGCCATCAGCCACGTGCTGGTCAGCGGGGTGGAGTGGGCGGTGCTGATCCCGCTGATCGTCGGCGGCTCCCCCGGCACGTTCCTCGGCGCCCGACTCGCCAACTGGGTGTCCCAGTCGGTGATCCGGCGCGGCATCGTGATCGTGCTGACCCTCACCGGTCTCAACATGCTCGGCGTCCCGCCGGAGGTGGTCGGCATCATCGGCGCCGGCCTGCTGCTGCTCGGCCCGCTCGCGTGGGGCTTCATCCGGCAGACGCGAGGGCTGCCCGCCTTCGACAACAACGCCGCCGCCTGGCGGGTGCCGGAGCGCAGCTCCCGGAGCAGCAAGTAAAGCGCGCTTCACCGGCGGGCGTGTGCCCGCTCACAGCGCCGTAACCGGCCCTGAGCGGCCTCGTTGCAGCGGGCATGAGGACATCCGGGGGATACCGCAGGCTCCGTCGCTACGTCCGCAGCCGGCAGACGCTGTGGGACCGGCTCACGGCCGGCGCGATCGCCGTGATGGCGGTCGTCGTCCTGGTGCTGGTCGTGCTCGCCGTGCGCGGCACGCCGTAGGTCGGCTCAGGCAGGTCCGCGCAGCGAGGCCACGAACTCCTGCGCCGCGTCGTACGTCGGCAGCAGTCCCGACGCCTGCGCCTCGGCCAGCGTCGGGGCCTGCGCGTCCTTGTCGGACAGCAGCGGCGCGAGCGGGGTGCCACCCCGGGTCGCGGTCGGCCAGTCGATGCCGATCGCCGGGTCCAGCGGGTGGATGCCGTGCTCGCGGCCCGGGGCGTACGGCGCGGAGCAGAGGTAGGTGACGATGCTGTCGTCCTCGAGCGACATGAACGCGTGGCCCAGGCCCTCCGAGAGGTAGACAGCGCGCCGGTCGGCGTCGTCGAGCAGCACCGTGTCCCACTGCCCGAAGGTCGGCGACCCGACCCGGATGTCGACGACGACGTCGGCGACGGCGCCCCGCATGCAGGTCACCCACTTGGCCTGGCTCGGCGGCACGTCGGCGAAGTGGATGCCGCGGACCGCGCCGGCCGCCGAGACCGAGGTGTTCGCCTGCGCCAGCGTCAGCCGGTGACCGGTGGCCTCCTCGAAGCGGTCCGCCCGGAACCACTCGAGGAAGGCGCCGCGACCGTCCGCGTGGACGGCGGGCGTGATCTCGAAGGCGCCGGCGACGGCCAGCTCGCGAATCTTCACCTGAGTAGGGTACGGACCGCCCCGCCCGGCCCAGGAGAGGACTCGTTTCGTGAAGTGGCTCGTCACCGGCTCGAACGGCATGCTCGGCACCGACCTGGTCGCCCTGCTGACCTCGCGGGACGAGGACGTGACCGCCGCTCCCCGTGAGCAGCTCGACGTCACCGACGCCGAGGCCGTCGACCGCGCGCTCGCCGGGTACGACGTCGTCGTCAACGCCGCCGGCTGGACCGCCGTCGACGCCGCCGAGGAGCACGAGGACCAGGCCCGCGCCGCCAACGCCGACGCCGCCCGCCACCTGGCCCGGGCCGCGCGGACCCACGGGGCACGGCTGGTGCAGATCAGCACCGACTACGTGTTCGACGGGTCCGCCACCGACCCCTACCCCGAGGACGCCGCCGCGGCCCCCACGTCGGCCTACGGCCGCACCAAGGCGCTCGGCGAGGAGGCGGTCCGCGAGGAGCTGCCGGACGCCCACCTGGTGGTCCGCACCGCCTGGCTCTACGGCGCGCACGGCACCTGCTTCCCCACCACCATCGCCCGGCTCGCGCGCGAGCGGGGGCAGGTCGACGTGGTCGACGACCAGGTGGGGCAGCCCACCTGGACCCACGACGTCGCCGACCTGGTCGTCCGGCTGGTGGCGGCCGACGCGCCCGCGGGGACCTACCACGCGACGTCGGCGGGCCAGTGCAGCTGGTTCGACTTCGCGCGGACCGTGGTCGTCGCCGCCGGCCTCGAGTCGTCGACCGTGCAGCCGACGACCAGCGCGGCCTTCGTGCGGCCGGCGCCGCGGCCGGCGTACTCCGTGCTCGGCCACGAGGCGCTCGTCGACCTCGGCGTCGAGCCGATCGGCGACTGGGAGCAGCGCTGGGCCGAGGCCGCGCCGTCCGTCCTCCAGCAGCCCGGCTGACGCGTCGAGGACGC
>CAVPRA010000010.1:0-437943 GCA_963707685.1 uncultured Actinomycetota bacterium | reverse complement strand
AAGCTGCGTCGGTGACCCACCGCAACACCCTTCGACTGTCTGGCGTACCGGTGGACCACGTTCGTGGGTGCTTTCCAGAGTTTCAACACGTCGTCTGGGCGAGTATCGCCGTCCCAATTCGGCCCTTTTCGACGGGGAGGACGGTCACGTCACTCACAGCGATCATCGATTTCCCACGGGTGTTGTCGACGTCGACAACGGTGTAGCCGAGGGTAGGAATACCTGCTCGGCTGCGATAGGCGTCGATCTCTGCAACGCGGGCGTCGTCGCGGGGCAGGGCTGGGATCAGGACGGCCCCACTCACGCCTCGGTACGTGAAGGCGTAGTACCCGAACGCGCCTCCACGTGCTCTCTTCAAGGGTGGGGACTTCTCGGAGGCACCGGTGACGGCAGGGGCATGCACGTGTGTGTGACTGGGGGGCTTGGAACCGTTCTCGTGACCGCAGCCGGTGGCTAGGACAGCCAGGACGCCCGCGCCAAGCAGCAGCCACATCCGGTCCGAAGCTCTCACGAGGTCACCCTTCCTATCGCTTCTCTGCTCGGTGATCCGCCAGTTCCGAGGCGGAGTCAGACGTCGCGGTCGAGTCGAAGGGGCCGATGCCTGCTGGGCCGCGGTTGTGGGCGGTCAGGACACGACGCATGGGCAAGGTCCTATGGTGCGTGAACAGGCGGTGACAACGCGTCCTCGTGCGCGAGGTCGTAGCCATCGAGTAGGGCAAGGTCGAGGGTCATCGCCTTGGCATCCGGGAAGGCCAGGCAGTTGACGGTGAGGCGGACGAACTTCGGGGTGCCGAGACAGGTGCGTGGGATGCGCTCGGTCGCGATGCCCTGACCCGCGTCTATGGCGTGGCCGAGGTGGCAGGGGTAGTGCTGGCTGTTCGACATCATTTGGATCGCCGGCAGTGTTGGGTCCGGGTCTGGGATCCAGAACTCCACGTCGCGCGTGAGGCCGGCGTTGGTGGTGACCGTTGTCCCGAGGCGCAACAGAGGGTTCCTAGACCGGGGGCCTCGCGGCCGGAGGGTGGCGAAGCGCACCTTGACGACAATCTGCGTCGTCGTATGTCGAATTCGGGTGGCGATGATGTCTCCCCAGGCTTGGTTAGGGGCGGGTCTAGCTTCCTCGAACCAGTCGGCCTCTTTGGAGGTCTTCACCACGTCTCTTCGCGGATCCGACAAGGTGACGGTCGTCCCGGTAGGTGCGTCATGCGATTCCACCCGGCGCGGTGACGTACTGGAGGAGGGGTCGGACTCGTGAGGGCTGGCGGCGCAACCCAAGCACGCAAGCAACGCGAACACGACAGACGCCCTGCACCCGAACCGCACAACGGTCCCTCCCCACCTCACAAACAGAACGCCAAGGCCTGGGTCGCCATCGCAGCACGCGGGGAGGTTCTGCGACTAGAAGAGCCACATCGCAACGTGCCCTTCTTAACGTCTTCGTCGAACATTCCATCGACCAACCAGCGCCAGGCTCCTACCCCCTCGCACGTGCTCGGCTCGGGCCATGCCGTACTCCGCCTCCGCAACTCGCTTCACCCCAGGTCTCGGAGGAAAACATCCTCTTGCTCGTTAGTGTCATTCGGTACCAAGTCCGATGAGAGGGAGCTGAAGGCGATGTAACGGCCCACGGGAGAGATGACCGGCGTTTCGCTGAACCCATTTCCGGGGGCACCATTCTCGTTGGTCGAAACGGCCACGGTGGTGTGGTTCAGTCTGTCGCGAAGATAGATCTGGTAGACCTGACCGGTTCCGGCAGCGAGGTTCGGCGCAGACGAACTGAACGCCACGTAACGACCATCAGACGACACAGCTGGCTCGTGACTGAAGCCCCTGGCCTGAACACCCCCATTGCCGATCGAGACGCGTTCGGTGGTGCCCCTTCGTCGGTCTCGGAGGAACACGTCTGAGTCGCGGTTCGTGTCGCCACGGACGAGGTTTGCGGCATCAGAGTTGAACGCCACGTACCGCCCGTCGCTAGAGATGGTGGTCGTCTCACCGCTGAATCCCTTCGCCTGCGCCTCGCTGCCGCCGACCGACACACGCCGGGTGGTGCCAGTGGCGCGGTCGCGCACGAACACGTCGAAGGCTCGGTTGGTGTCGTCGCGAACAAGGTTCGACGCGCACGAGCTGAAGACGACGAAGCGACCACGCCGTGACATGCCTCCCCCGTTGAAGCTCCCGCAATTGCCCTGGTACTCGCGGCTGCTCAAGACCGGGGTACAACTAGTTCCGACGTGCCATTGCACGGGGCGCGGTGGCGGAGATACCTCTTTTGGTATGGGTCACCTGGTCGCTCGGCGGACTGTTTGGGGCGTCTGCACATTTCTCTGTCTTGTCACAGGCGCCTACGCTCTGCGCTTCGTCTTTCTTGGCTTCGAGCACGTCCCTGACGAGGTCTCCTCGAATCACTTCCTGAGCCCCGGCGGGCTGCGGTTCCACATCGCGGTGACGGCGATCGCCATCATCGTCGCCCCGTGGCAGTTCATGCGGAGGTTGCGCGACCGCTTCCCTCTCGCGCATCGCACGATGGGGCGGATCTACCTGGTCACCGGCTTCGTCGGCATTGGAACTGGGACCGCCATAGCACTGGGCTCCTCCCAGGGCCTCATCGCCGGCATGGGGTTTCTCTGTCTGGGCCTGGCATGGCTCACGGTGACTGCGGTTGCCTACCGGATGATCCTCGCCCGCAAGCACGAGGCCCACCGCCGCTGGATGTTGCGCTCGTTCGCACTGATCTTCGGGGCGGTTACCCTGCGGCTTTATCTTCCCATCGCTTTCGCCCTTGGTCTGGAGTACGGGGCCGCGTACCCCGTCATCGCCTGGATCAACTGGGTGCCCAACCTGGTGCTGATCGAGTGGTGGATCAGGCGTGACGCTGGTCGCCGTGAGCCAGCGCGAACCTCAATGGCCTCTCGACCGGAACTCCGCACAAGGGCGTCGGAAGATCAAGTTGGCTGAGCACGCCTGACCTGGACAACGGTGCTGACTCCGTCGTCCGCCGTCGCAACATTGGTCGCCGCGATTCAATCCAGCAACGCCCTCAAAGGCGACCGGCCGCTTAGATACGAAGTCACAACTGGAGGGGTCGAACCGATCTCGTGACCACAGCCGGTTGCTCGGATAGCCCACTCAAGACAGGAGCCGCAACCGGTCCGGGGAAGGCAAGCTCGATGGTCCGGTCGAGCCCACAGCCGGTCGGTGACTGCCGGACGGTGGAAGGTTCGCCCTCGCTACCAGGTCCACCAAGGGGGACCGAGACGGCGGAGGGTCTAGGCTGTACATCGCCCCGAAATGAGGAATCTCGAGACTTCGAGGAACGCCGGTGGGCGCAAGCTCTCGGGCCCTCGGCGGGGCGCGGCTCACGCGAGCGACCCGCTTTGGTTGATCATTCGATGGCAGTTGTCGGGTGTTCGGAGGCCGCGACCTACGACCTGCGTGCGGTCTCCACGGCCACCTCCCGCAACGCCGCCGGTACGGCGAGCTTGAGCCTCCCGGGCAGCTGACCCGGAGAGGGGCCAACCCGAGCGCACCGGACGGGGGCACCTCCGCTGCGCCCCATGGGACGTCCCGGGCCAGGCACCCGGGGTCCAGGAGGCGGGCGTCTGGCGATGGCCCGCCCGTCGCTGGTAGGTGCTAACGCTCTTGGCCCCGTCGTTCAGGAAGACCGACATCTCCGCTGCGTTCGCTGCGGGCCAACCTCCGACGTCGAGCGCAAACGCGTGGCCGCGGGCACGGCGGACCCTTTCGGTGACCGTAGGACCCGGCGTGTCAGAGCACACTCATCCCGTGGCGTCGGGCGAGCTCCGCCGCCACAAGAGCGCGCACACACCCAGCACGAAGACCGCAAGCAGGACAAGGGTGGGCAAGGAAAACCGACTTGCGGCCATCGAGAAGCCTGTGTGAGCAGTAGCCCAGCCTCCGGCGAGTGCTCCGATGCCAGCAAGGGCACCCACGACACCAAGCCATCGAGGATGCCCACGAGCCACGGCAACGCCTAGCCCCAGACCTAGCAGCGCGATCCCATTGCTGATCTGGAAGAAGCCGCTGAGTCCCTTCTCGACATCGCGGATTCCGTCCGCGACCAGGAACGCTGCCGCTTTCTGTGACGCCGGCGCAGACACCCAATGGTCGACGGCAGACTTGAGCGCGACTCCATCCACGGCCATCTGCACAGCGAAAACTGCCGCGACGACCACTGCAGCTATGACACCGACCGTGGCGCATGCCGACGCCCAGCCGCCTTGCGCGGCCACCGACCGGTACAACGCCACAAGCGCGATCACGATGCACAGAGTTCCTACGAAATCGCCGACGTGGATGGACGTGAAGGAATCGGAGGCGGCGTACTCACGGAAGGCCACCGGCGAGTTATTCGGGTGTGCCTGATTGGGGTGCAGGAATCCCTCCATGATCACGACCAGCACGAGGCCCAGCACGCCCGAGACCGAGCCCAGCCGGAAGAGGGCATGGTCCCCAGGACTCACCCGCTCATGTGCGCGGGGAGAAGGCACGGTAGGACGGAACCGTCCGTCGTGACCCTTGCGAGAAATCGAGCTGCCTGCGCTCATTCTTGACCCCCTACGCGGCTCGTGAGGCGTTCGGCCGGTGCATCGCGGGTTTCAAGAAGCCTCTTACTCGCCCGCGGAGGCGGTCAATAGGTCATCTGGGCCGTGTTGGCTCACCGTCACGAGGTCCAACCAGTCGGCTCCGAGTTGCGCAGGCTACTGGCCATCGGGAGGACGGACCAGATGACTCATGTGCGGCCATCACCGTCCTGCGTGCATGGCGCGGCCCGTACCTAATGCGCGGATGGCTGTCGCGAATGCTCGATGATCGACCGACCGCTGAGACGTCTTCAGGGGGTCCGCTCCATGGCTTCCTTGCCTGCACACGACCTTCAGGTATCTCGACAGCGACAGGTCGAAGCGACCCAATGGCCTGCAATACGGAGAGATCCATCAGATCTACCCAGTAATCAACACCCGTTCTTTTACCACCATCGCGGAGTACATGCCGAAACGTTGGCTCGTGACGACCACCGACACCCCCGGTGACGGTCTTCAGCATGTTCCGTTCTCCTCTCTCCGCTCCTCGCACTGTCGCTTCGTGGTGCTCGTAGGTGTTCACCGCCTTCAGGACTCCATGGGCGGTCCCGGCCCAGGGAGCCACCCGCTGGTCATGGCGGTAGAGCCGCTGCAACCCGTCCCGCTTCCTGTCCGCCATGGGGGAACGCAAAAGGAAGCGCCTCCGGTGTGATCCGGAGGTCACCTCCTGGTTCGCCAGATCCGCGCTAGTTGGGAACTGGCGGGACGGTAAAGAGTGTGTTCCGATGGCGGCGTTGGGCATCGAGACCCCGTGCCTGCCGATCGGCGGAGGACACCGGGGTCACCCACCAGTCCCCCGGAGCGTTCTGCGAAGTTCGCCACGCCCCTTGGGCTCGGATCCATCCAACCCCCTGGTCCGAGTCCCCGGCGACGCGAGCTTGAGCCTCGCCCGGGTCATGGCCGGGCGAGGTTCCGCGTTCTCCCTGACATAACGAGAAAGCCCCTCGGCGGCTGTAGTCGCTAGCTGTGCTCCGACTCGCTGACCGTACGGACGGACGCGGCCTCCGTAACCACGGGAATGTTGTACGAGCGAGCCGTTGCCGCGTTGCCGCGCTGAGAGTCTGATCCGCCGCGACAACGACCTTCGTCCCCTTTCGGGACGGTGACGTCCCGCTGAGTGGTGGAGTTTCTCGACACCGTGCGGGTCAGTGTTCTGATCATGCCGTCATGAGTTCGGGCTTGGCCACCTCCTGGGGGTTGTTCTTGGTGAGCAGGGCCATGGATGCCTCGGAGAGGTAGCGGCGGTCGGAGGTGACTTGCCATTCGTCGTGGGCCTCGACCAGGACCGCGCCGGCGAGGCGGAGCAGCGCTTCGGGGTTGGGGAAGACCCCGACGACGTCGGTGCGACGTTTGACCTCCTTGTTGAGCCGCTCGAGCGGGTTGGTCGACCAGATCTTCTTCCAGTGACTGATCGGGAAGCCGGTGAAGGCGAGCAGGTCGTCGTGGGCTTCGCGGAGCATCTGCTCGACCTTGGGCAGCTGCTTGCCCAGCATCGTGGCGATGACCTCGTGCTGCTCGTGGACGTGGTCGGCGTCGGGTTGGGCGAAGACGGTGCGGATCGCGGCGGCGGCCATCTCGGCGTTGCCCTTGGGGACCACCGCGAGCACGTTGCGCATGAAGTGCACCCGGCAGCGCTGCCAGGTGGCGCCGATGAAGATCGAGCTGATCGCGGCCTTCAGGCCGGTGTGGGCATCGGAGATGACCAGCTGGGTCCCGCCTAGGCCGCGGGCCTTCAGCGAGCGCAGGAACGCGGTCCAGAACGCCCCGTCCTCGCTGTCGCCGACGTCGAAGCCCAGCACCTCACGGCGCCCGTCGGCGGTGACACCGGTGGCGATCACGACCGCCTGGGAGACCACTCGACGGTTGACCCGGGCCTTGCAGTAGGTGGCGTCGAGGAACACATAGGGGTAGGCGATCTCGGCCAGGGGCCGGTCCCGGAACGCACCGACCTCCTCATCGAGGTCCGCGCAGATCCGGGAGACCTCGGACTTGGAGATTCCGGTGTCCGCACCCAGCGCCTTGACCAGGTCGTCGACCTTGCGGGTGGAGACGCCGTGCAGGTAGGCCTCCATCACCACCGCGAACAACGCCTGGTCCACGCGCCGGCGGCGTTCGAGCAGCGAGGGGAAGAACGACCCGGATCGGAGCTTGGGGATCCGCAGCTCCAGATCCCCAGCAGTCGTGCTCAGCGTCCTGGATCGAGTCCCGTTGCGCTGCGCGGACCGCTCCGCAGTGCGTTCCCAGGGCCCAGCGCCGATGACGCTGGTGAGCTCGGCGTCGATCAACGCCTGGTAGATCGTCTGGGCTGCGGTGCGGACTCGGTCCTCAACACCAGCAGCCTGCATGGCTTCGAGCACCTCGAGTAGTGCAGCATTGTCCAAGGCCATCGTGCATCGTGTCTTTCCGTGAGTTCTATCGCTAGGTCTCACTGACCGTTGCACGATGGCCGCCTACGCCGTCGACAACACGACGAACAGCCGCAGGAACTACACCACTCCCGGGGACGTCACCCCTCTCGGCCAGGATCGTTGGATCAGCCAGCGCGCCGGGCCTGCTGGCGTCACCCGAAGGCGGCACCGCCAGCACAACCAAGGAATCGCCCGGAGCCAGACCGTCGGGTGCCCGGGTTGCGTCGAGCTCGACCCCAACCACCCGCTCCCCCGGCCCCGGGACAGGTTCGGTCGTGAGCATGTCGCGACTCAGCACCTGGCCGGGCACCAGTCCGACGACTGCGGTGCTTCCCACGACGTCGTCGACCCCACCAACACCAATCGTGTGATCGACCCCAGCGACCTTCTCCACCCTCAGGTCGCCACGATCGATAACCGTTCCCGCAGGTACCGAACCTGCGACGGCCAAGACCTCGCGACGGTCGTTCTTCTGGTTCCAGAGCCATCCGGCTGCCAGCGCCATGACCAACACGAACAGGACTGCGGCCGCCCATTGCCCGTAGCGACGCGGCACCCACGACAGGTCCGCCGGCCCGCGCGAACTTATGGGCGCACCCGCGGCGCGCGTACTGGGAGCCGCGGTGGAGGCCCCTCGGGTCGGATGCGGATGCGTCGTCACTCGACCACCACCGTTTGTCGCTGCAGGACCCGAATGGTTCCCGTGCCCGCCGGAGCATCCACGAGCCCCAGGGAACCGGCCGCCGTAGTGCAGGCTCCGCTACACACCCAGGTGACCCGGTAACGGATTGTTGCCGAGATCGTGAAGTGCCCGGCAGACTCCCAGCGCGACGTGACCCGATAGGTGAACCCGCAGTCGGTCGTCGCCGCATCCGTCATCCCGTCATGCCAAGGACGACCCGGTCCGTAGCACGGCTTCGACGCCGATCCCATGTCCCAGAGAGCGATCTCGGGCGCCGCATTGACTGTCACGGAAGTTGCGCCAGCCGTGACGGTCTTCCGCAACGTCGCCCACTGCGCCAGGCCTGTGGATAACCGGACCGTCACCCTTGGCTGAGGACGACCGTGTCCCGGTTCGAACGGCGAGCTCGACTACATCGAGGCCCGAAGCTCTGGGTGTCTCGCGGGCGTTGCAGAACCGCCCTTCCAAGAGGGCCTTTCGGGCAAACCGTTCTGCTTTCCCGGTTGAGCGGACATTCAGCGCAGTTCAGGACGTTCGGGCACCCTCTGGTGCGAGCTCGGGGCCGGGCTCCGTCCAGCTTGTCCGGAGGTCCCTCGTGAACGCGCGCAAGTCCTCGGAGCGAACCCGTCGGCATCCGCCCACCTTCACCGACGGCAGCTCGCCGTTGGCCATCAGCTCGTAGACCTTCGCCCGGCTGAGGCCCAACTGCAGCGCAACGTCGGGGACCCTCAGCAACAGCGCTTCCACCTGAACCTCCAAGATCGGCCGGCTTGAGATGGCTACAGGTGTCCGAGCCTCGCTACGTGGACACCGCGCGTTGGGCGGCATAGTCCGGCACGAGCTCTGGACTCCCGGCCTCCTAGGCTTGATTGGTGGCAACGCGCAGGCCGAAGGGCGACGGGTCGATCTACCGACGTGCAGACGGCAGGTGGATCGGCCGGCTCTACTACACAGACCCCGTCTCCGGGCTGGGGCGACGCGCCCAGGCCACCGCTGTGACTAAGGCCGAGGTGAGCCGCAAGCTCAAGGCGATGCAGGGGCGGTTGGACCGCGGCATCTCCGCACGTGACGCGTCGGCGACCTTCGGCACCTTCGCACTCAGGTGGGTGGCGGCCAGCCTCGCGGCCTCCGACCGGAAGGCATCGACCAAGAGCTTGTACGCGGGCCTGACCCGCACCCACATCATCGACAGCGACTTGGGCAAGACCCAGATGAAGGCGCTGCGACCCAGCACCGTCGAGCGGTTCGTGAGCCAGCTGCGCGCCAAGGGGCTCGCGCCCTCCAGCGTGCGACAGATCTACACCGTCGCCCGCGCCATCGGCGACGCCGCCGTCGCGGACGGTCTGCTCGGCACCAACCCGTTCACCGCCGTTCGACGCCCCCGGGTGACCACCAGCGAGGCCACGTTCCTCGAACCGGAGCAGATCACCACGCTCCTGCAGCACGCCGAGGCGTCCCGATACGCCCCCTTGTTCGAGCTCCTCGTCAACACCGGGCTCCGCCGTGGTGAGGCCCTGGCCCTGCAGTGGAGCGACATCGACACCAGCCAGCAGCTGCTCCGGGTCCGCGGCACCCTGACGCGCGTCGACGGTGACCTCGCGGTCACCGCCCCCAAGTCAGCCAAGTCCCGCCGCACCATCCCGCTCTCGGCGCCCGCCATCGCGGTCCTGGAGACCGTCAGGGCACGCACCAAGCGCGACCGCCGGGAGGCCCGCCAGCTGTGGCGGGAGACCGGCTACGTCTTCGTCACCGACGTCGGGCAACCCTGCGACCCCCGCAACGCGCTGCGGGCCCTCAAGTCGGCCGCCAGCGAGGCCGGCCTCCCCGGCGTCGGGATCCACACCCTGCGTCACTCCGCGGCGTCGCTGATGCTGTCCAACGGCGTCCCCATCACGGTTGTCTCCCAGATCCTGGGCCATTCCGGCATATCGGTCACCGTGGACGTCTACGGGCACGTCGCGCCCGACGTCTCCCGCGACGCCGTCGATGCCCTGGCCGCGGCGCTGAACCGCGCCGGTCAAGGCCTCCGCATGAGGTGCGCGAGCATAAGGACGCGCATAAGGACGCGGTCGCGAAAAGAGGCCGTCTTCGGGATCTGGATCGATCACCGAAAACGGCCTCTGACCTGCTGCTTTGCTTCGGTCGGGCTGACAGGATTTGAACCTGCGACCCCTTGACCCCCAGTCAAGTGCGCTACCAAGCTGCGCCACAGCCCGAAGCCCGCCGAGTCGCGTGGCGATCAGCGGGCGCCAGAACCTTATCGCAGCGGGCACCGACCCCTGAAAACGGGCTCGCGGCCCGTCGTCCTCAGCAACTTCTTGGACCATGCAAAGGGACCACAGTCCCCCTTCACAGCGTTCTCTCGGGAACCGGGAGTTGTCTGTTCTTCGAGCCACCACCCTCGGAGGACCCATGGACCCGCAAAGCCCCTTCCCCACGCCGCCCAGCCACCCGTACGGCGAGCAGCCGACGCCGGCGCCCGAGCACCCCCACCGGCGCACCCGCGTCCGGGTGGCCGCCGTCGTCGCCGGCACCGCGCTGGTCGCGGGGGTCGTCGGCGCGGGCGCGGGGTACGTCGCCGGTCACGGGTTCGGCGGCGGCACGTCCACCACGGCGAGCGGCCCGCAGAGCAGCACCAACAACAGCGGGACCAGCGGCGGCTCCGACGGCCTGCAGGCGATCCCGGGCAACCCCGGCTGGCGGTGGCAGGGCGGCGGCCAGTCCGACGTACCCGCCGACCCGTACGGCAACGGGGACCAGGGCGGTGGCTCGACCCCGTCCGACACCACCAAGGCGTCCGGGTCCCAGCTGACCGGCCTGGTGCGGATCGTCTCGACCATGAAGTACGCCGGCGCCAAGGCAGCCGGCACCGGCATGGTGCTGACCTCCGACGGCGAGGTGGTCACCAACCACCACGTCGTCGAGGGCGCGACCTCGGTCAAGGTCAAGGTGATGAGCACCGGCAGGACCTACACCGCTGACGTCGTCGGCACGGACGCCAAGGACGACGTCGCCGTGCTGCAGCTCGCAGGTGCCTCGGGTCTGAAGACCGTCACCACCGACACCGACGGCGTCCAGGTCGGCGACACGGTCACGGCGGTCGGCGACGGCAATGGCACCGTGAGCTACCTCAGCGCGGCCGCCGGCAAGGTGATGGCGCTGAAGCAGTCGATCACCACGCAGAACGAGGGCACCGCGACCGGCGAGAGGCTCACCGGGCTGACCAAGATCAGCTCCGACGTGGTCTCGGGCTACTCGGGCGGTGCGACGTACGACAGCCAGGGCGAGGTGGTCGGCATGACCACCGCCGCGTCGAGCGGCAGCAGCGACGTTGTCGGGTACGCCGTCCCGATCGCGACCGTGCTGAAGGTGGCCGACGACCTCGACAACGGCGTCAGCGGCGCGAGGTACGAGTACGGCTCCCCCGCCTTCCTCGGTGTCGGGCTCGGCCAGACCGGCACCACCGTGCAGGGGGTCTACCAGGGCACCCCGGCGGCGAAGGCCGGCATCGTGGCCGGCGACACCGTCACCGCCGTCGACGGCACCAGGGTCACCTCGGCCGACCAGCTGCACAACCTGGTCGCCAAGCACTCCCCCGGCGACTCGGTCTCCGTCACCTGGACCACCGCGACCGGCGCGTCCCGCACCGCCACGGTGACGCTCGTCCAGGGGCCGGTGGCGTAGGTCTCGACAGGCTCGACCACCCGGGTCTCGACAGGCTCGACCACCCGATCCCGCACCCGAGGGGTCAGCGGCGCTCGCGCTTCTTGCGCGGGCGCTGCTGCACGTGCACGGGGGTGCCGACGAAGCCGAACTCCTCGCGCAGCCGCCGCTCCACGAACCGGAGGTACGACGCCTCCAGCAGCGCCGTCGTGAACAGCACGAACGTCGGCGGCTCGGTGGAGGGCTGCGTGCCGAACAGGATGCGGGGCTGCTTGCCGCCGCGGACCGGGTGCGGGTGCTCGGCGACCAGCCGGCCGAGGAACGAGTTGAGGGCACCGGTGCCGACCCGGGTGGACCAGCCGGTCAGCGCGGCGTCGAGCGCCGGCACCAGCCGGTCGATGTGCCAGCCGGTGCGGGCGGTGACGTTGATCCGGGGCGCCCACTGCACGCGCACCAGGTCCCGCTCGAGCTCGCGGTCGAGGTAGTAGCGGCGCTCCTCGTCGACGAGGTCCCACTTGTTGAACGCGATGACCAGCGCGCGGCCGGCGTCGGCGACCGAGGTGATCATCCGGGTGTCCTGCTCGGAGATCGGCTGCGAACCGTCCACGACGACGACGCAGACCTCGGAGCGCTCGATGGCGCCGGAGGTGCGCAGGCTCGCGTAGTACTCGTGGCCCGACGCCTCCTTGACCCGCTTGCGGACGCCGGCGGTGTCGATGAACCGCCACACCCGACCGCCGAGCTCGACGAGCTCGTCGACGGGGTCGACGGTGGTGCCGGCCACGTCGTCCACGACGACCCGGTCGGACTTGGCCAGCTTGTTGAGCAGCGACGACTTGCCGACGTTGGGCCGGCCGACGATGGCGACGCGGCGGGGTCCGCCGATCTCGCCGTACGCCTCGGGGGGCGGTTCGGGCAGTGCCGCGAGGATCGCGTCGAGCATGTCGCCGGAGCCGCGGCCGTGCAGCGCGGAGACCGGGAACGGCTCGCCGAGACCGAGGTTCCACAGCGCCGCGGCCTCGGCCTCGGTGCGCTGGTCGTCGACCTTGTTGGCGGCGAGCACGACGGGCTTGCCGGAGCGGCGCAGGATCTTCACGACGGCCTCGTCGGCGTCGGTGATGCCGACGGTGGCGTCGACCACGAACAGCGTCGCGTCGGCGATGGTGACGGCGATCTCGGCCTGCGCGGCGATCCGCTCGGCGAGGCCGCGGGCGTCGGGGTCCCAGCCGCCGGTGTCGACGACGGTGAACGCCCGGCCGTTCCAGGTGGCGTCGTAGGAGACCCGGTCGCGAGTCACGCCGGGGACGTCCTGCACGACCGCCTCGCGGCGGCCGATCATCCGGTTGACCAGCGTCGACTTCCCGACGTTCGGGCGGCCCACCACCGCCAGCACCGGCACGGGGCCGGTCGCCTCGGAGCGGGTGGTGTCGAGCTCGGTCATCAGGAGTCCTTCGAGAAAGCTGGGGGTGACATCCCAGTGTCCCGGAGCGTCGAGCAGGAAGTCGAATCGTGTGCCCGACGACACGTCTCCTCAGCCCCGCGCCTCCCGCACCAGGGCGACGACCTGCGCCACCACCTCGTCCAGCGTGTACGGCGTCGTGTCGATGTGCCGCGCGTCGGCGGCCATCGTCAGCGGCGAGGCCGCCCGGCCCGAGTCGATGGTGTCGCGGCGGATCAGGTCCTGCTGGGTGGCCGCGACGTCGGCGCCCAGCTGCTCGGCGGCGCGACGGGTCGCGCGGGCCGAGGGGTCGGCGGTGAGGTACACCTTCACGTCGGCGCCGGGGGCCACCGTGGTGCCGATGTCGCGGCCCTCGACGACGATGTCGCCGTCGCCGATCGCGTCCCGCTGCTCGACCAGCAGCCGCGCCCGGACCTCGGGCACCGCGCTGACCGCGCTCACCGCGGAGGTGACGCGCTGGCTGCGGATCGCCTCGGCGACGTCGGTGCCGCCGACAGTCATCGTCGGGTTGGCCGGGTCGGTGCCGGAGACCAGCACCGGCTCGTCGACCCGGGCGGCGACCGCGGCGGGGTCCTCGGGGTCGACGCCGTTCTCGAGCATCCACCAGGTGATCGCCCGGTACATCGCGCCGGTGTCGAGGTAGCGCAGCCCCAGCGCGGCCGCGACCCCACGGGACGTGCTCGACTTGCCCGAACCGGACGTCCCGTCCATCGCCACGACCACACCCACTGCGTGCCTCACCTCTGCGTTGCCCGGTTCCCGAAGGCCGCACTGTATCGGTGCCGTCGGACCGCCGACGGTCAGAGGTCCAGCACCAGCCGGTCCCCGCACGATCTCGACACGCAGATCATCATGCAGCCGTTCGTGGCCTTCTCGTCGTCGCTCAGCACCGAGTCACGGTGGTCCGGCAGCCCGGCGAGGACGCGGGTCTCGCAGGTGCCGCAGGTGCCCTCCGCGCACGACGAGACCACGGCGACGCCGGCCTCCTCGACCGCCGACATCACCGAGCGCTCGGGCGGCACGGTCACAGTGAGGCCGCTGCGCTCCAGGACCACGTCGAAGGGCTCGCTGCGCACCGGCTCCCCCATCGGCTTGGGGGCGAACCTCTCGAGGTGCAGCGCGCCGTGCGGCCAGGAGGCGCAGCGCTGCTCCACGGCGGTGAGCAGCGGCTCCGGTCCGCAGACATAGACCAGGGTGTCCTCGCGGGGTGTCCCGAGCAGCGCGTCGAGGTCGAGCAGGCCGACCTCGTCCTGCGGCGCGACGCTGCACCCGGTCGCCGTACGCCGCGAGCTCGTCGAGGAACGCCATCGAGCCGCGCCGGCGGCCGCCGTACAGCAGCTCCCAGGTCGCGCCGGCGGCCTCCGCGGCCGCGACCATCGGCAGCATCGGGGTGATCCCGATGCCGCCCGCGACGAAGACGTACGCCGGCGACGGCTCGAGCACGAAGTGGTTGCGCGGCCCCCGGATCCGGACGGTGTCGCCGGGCTGGACCCGCTCGTGCACGTGGCGCGAGCCGCCGCTGCCCTGGTCGTCGCGGAGGATGCCGACGCGGTAGGAGCCCGGCTCGTCGACGCGACCGCACAGCGAGTACTGCCTCGTGGGCGCGGCGCCGAGGATCAGGTCGACGTGCGCGCCCGCGGTCCACTCCGGCAGCGCGGTGCCGTCGACCGAGGTCAGCGTGAGCGTGGCGACGCCGTCGGCGACGAGCTCCTTGGCCTGCACCTGCACGTCGATGGCGATCTCGTGCTCCATCACGGTGTGCGTCGGCGGGGCCGGCTCGGCCGCCGGAAGGGACGTCGACGGCGCTGCCGCCGGGTCGAACCGCAGCGGCAGGTGCGACCAGACGTACATGTTCGGGGTGGTGGCGTAGCGCTCGCGGCTCGCCGGCCAGCTCGAAGCGGCCGAGCACCGGCAGCGCCTCCTCGAGGGCGGTCTGCACCTCGAGCCGGGCCAGCGGTGCGCCCAGGCAGCCGTGCATGCCCTCGGAGAACCCGAGGTGGCGGCCGCGCTCCCGACGGAGGTCGAAGGTGTCGGGGTCCGGGTAGTGCCGCTCGTCGCGGTTGGCGGCGCCGTACAGCAGCACCACGCGACCGCCGGCCGGGATGGTGACGCCGTGCAGCTCGACCTCGCGCGAGGTGGTGCGACCGGCCAGCTGCAGCGGGGTGGCGAAGCGCAGCGTCTCCTCGACGGCGTCGGGGATCAGCGAGGGGTCCGCGAGCAGCAGGTCGCGCTGGTCGGGGTTCTCGGCCAGCAGCTTGAACACGGTGCTGGTCAGCCCGGCCGTCGACTCGACGCCGCCCAGGAACAGCACCATCATCAGCCCCATGATCTCCGAGGCGGGCTTGATGTCGGCGTCGACGAACGGTGTGCCGTCGATGTCGGCCTGCACGAGGTAGCTGACCAGGTCGTTGCGGGGCCGGCGACGACGGTCGTTGAGCAGCTCGACGAAGTAGTCCTGGATGCCCCGGGTGGCCGCCTTGGCCACCGGGGTGAGCCGGATGTCGTCGGGCGCGCGGTCCTTGAGCTCGTGCACCCAGCGCATCAGCTGGCCGCCGCCCTCGGCCTCGGAGTAGGGCAGGCCGAGCACCCGGAAGAACACCTCGTTGGGCATCGGCCAGGACAGCTCGGTGGCCAGGTCGACCGTCCCGTCGCTCCGCCAGCCGTCCACGAGCCCGCGGACCACCCGCTGCACGTTCTGCTTCTGCTCGGCGATCCGCCGCGGCAGGAAGTAGGGCTGGATCACCCGGCGGATCTGGTCGTGCCGCGGGTTGTCCAGGTCGGGCAGGAAGCCCGGGCCGCTCTGGTCCTTCGCGGTGTCGTCGATGTCGATGCCCTCGAAGGAGAGGTACGTCGCCGGGTCGAGCACGGCGTTGCGCACGTCGTCGTAGCGCGACAGCGCCCACCAGCTCCACTTCTCGCTGTAGTAGACCGGCGCCTCGTCGCGCAGCCGGCGGTAGGCGTCGAACGGGTCCTGGCGCTGGAAGTCCGAGCGGAGCGGGTCGAAGTCGAGCGGTGCGGTGAGCGTGGCCATCGGTGGGTCCCTTCGGGTGTGGCCGGGTCGGGTGGCTCAGCCGAGGCTGAACGCGTCGCGGAAACGCGTCGAGGGCGAGCTCGCTGTCGCTCGAGGCGAACGCCTCCAGGCCGACGGTGCCGCGGTAGCCGATCTCGTCCAGCGCGCGGGCGACGGCGGGATAGCTGATCTCCCCGGTCCCGGGCTCGCAGCGGCCGGGCACGTCGGCGACCTGCACCTCCCCGATCAGGTCGCCGCAGCCGCGGATCAGCTCGACGAGGTTCCCCTCGCCGATCTGCGCGTGGTAGACGTCCAGCATCATCCGCAGCGCCGGGCTGTCCACCGCCGCCACCAGCGCACGGGTGTCGGCCGCCCGCGCGAACGGCACGCCCGGGTGGTCGACCGCGGTGTTGAGGTTCTCCAGGCAGAAGGTGACGCCCGCCTTCTCGCCGAGCAGGGCCAGCCGGCCGAGGGTCCGCTCGGCGGCCAGCCACATGTCCCCGGTGACCACCTCGACCGGCTTCACCGGCAGGCCACGGCCGTCGAGCCCGGTGCCGTGGAGGTTCAGCCGCGGCACCCCGAGCGTCGCCCCGGCCTCGATCGAGCGCTCGGCGCTCGCGACCAGCTCGTCGGCGCCCTCGGGGTCGGTGAGGTCGCCGCTGACGTAGCCCGTCATCGACGAGAACGTCGCCCCGGTGGCGGCCAGCGCGTCGAGGTCGTGCCGGGTCCAGTCCCAGATCTCCACCTGGAACCCGAGCTCGTCGATGCGACGTGCCCGCTCCGTGATCGGGAGGTCGGTGAACACCATCTCCGCGCAGACCGCGAGCGTGAACGGGCTTGCCATCACCGCACCTCCCCGGTCACCGGGTCGAGGCGTACGGCGCCGCCGCGCTGCACCGACTCGATGCAGGCCACCGCCACGCTGAGCGCCCGCCGGGCGTCGACGCCGGTCACGGACGGGGAACGGCCCTCGCGCACCGCGTCGGCGAACTCGGTGAGCTCCCCGACGTAGGACTCCAGCATCAGCTCGACGTCGCCGCGGGCGGTCTGCTGGTGCAGGCCGGTCGCGTCGCGCAGCACCATCGCGGTGCGCGCACCGTCGCCGGCCGTCACCATGCCGCCCGACCCGAAGACCTCGGCGCGGACGTCGTACCCGTAGCTCGCGGAGAAGCTCGCCTCCGCCACGGCCCGGGCGCCGTTGTCGAACGTGACGACCACCATGGCGGTGTCCAGCAGCCCGGCGTCCTTGAAGTCGGGGGCGACCAGCGCGTCGGCCGTGGCGTAGACCTCGACCGGCGTGGCGCCCGGGTTGAGCCACAGCAGCGCGTCGAAGTCGTGGATCAGCGTCTGCAGGAAGATCGTCCACGGCGGCACGGAGCCGGGGTCGGCGAGCCCGGGGTCGCGGGTCAGCGACCGCATCAGCTGCACGGTGCCGATCTCGCCCGCGACGACGGCGTCGTGCGCGGCCCGGAAGTCGGCGGCGAACCGGCGGTTGAAGCCCACCTGGAGGGTCACGCCCGCGCGCTCGACCGCCGCCAGCGAGCGGTCTGCCTCGGCCAGCGTCATGGAGGCGGGCTTCTCGCAGAAGATCGCCTTGCCCGCCTGCGCGGCCGCCACGATCAGGTCGCTGTGCGCGGACGACGACGCGGTGATCACGACCGCGTCGAGGTCGGCGTCCAGCAGGGCCGCCGGGTCGTCGGCGACACCCGCACCGAACCGCTCGGCCAGCGCAGCCGCCGCGGCGCGACGGGGGTCGGCCACCATCACGAGCCGCGCTCCGGGCACCCGCTCGGCCACGATCCGCGCGTGCGAGCCGCCGATCCGGCCGGCCCCGATCAGACCGATCCTGACGTCGTCCATGTCGTCCTGCTCTCTCGGAGTGAATCTACTAGAGCGCTCTATGTAGCGCGCTCTAGTATGAGACGATCACGGCGTCCTGAGCAAGCCCCCGATCGAAGGAGTCCCGTGGCCGAGCGTCCGCGCACACCGACGATGGAGGACGTGGCGACGGAGGCCGGCGTGTCCCGGGCGCTGGTGTCCATCGTCTTCCGGGACCGGCCCGGGGCCAGCGACGCGACGCGTCAGCGGGTGCGCGCGGCCGCCGAGCGGCTCGGTTACGCGCCAGACCACCGGGCACGGCTGCTCAGCCGCAGCCGCACGGGGCTGATCGGGGTGGTCTACGGCCTGCGCCACGAGTTCCACGGCGAGGTCGTCGAGGCGCTCTACGCCGCGGCGGCCCCGGGCGGCTACGAGATCGCGCTGAGCGGCTCCGCCCCCGGCCGGGACGAGAGGGCCGCCATCGCCGGCCTGCTGTCCTACCGGTGCGAGGCCCTGGTGCTGGTGGGCTCCGCCCTGTCGACGGCGGCGCTGGCGGAGCTCTCCGCGCGGGTGCCGTTGGTGGTGATGGCCCGCACCGCCGCCAAGTCCGGGGCCGACGTGGTGCGGACCGACGACGTCGCCGGCGGCCTGCTCGCCACCCGCCACCTGCTCGGGCTCGGGCACCGCGACATCGCCTGCGTGGAGGGCGGCCGGGCCTCGGGCAGCGCCGAGCGACGACGGGGCTACCGCCGCGCGCTGCAGACCGCCCAGCAGTCCACCGAGCCGGCGATCGAGCCGCGGCTGGTCATGGGCGGCCTCACGGAGGACGAGGGGACCACCGCGGCCGAGGCGATGCTGGCCGACCATCGGAGTGGCACCCGGGCGCTGCCCACCGCCGTGGTGGCCTTCAACGACCGGTGCGCCCTGGGGCTGCTGACCACGTTCCGCGCCCACGGGGTCGACGTCCCGGGCGACGTCTCGGTGGTCGGGTACGACGACTCCCGGGTGGCCCACCTGCCCTGGGCCGACCTGACCACGGTCCGGCAAGACACGTCCCTGCTCGCCGCCGAGGCCGTCCGGCTCGCCGTCGAGCGGATCGAGCACGTCGGGCCGCCCAGCGACGTGGTGGTCCCTCCCGAGCTCATCGTCCGGGGGTCGACGGCCGCGCGGTCGTGACCGGCCGATCCCTCAGCCGAGCATCACCGGCGGCTCACCACGCCTTCACGTAGGAGTCGATGGTCTCGCGCATGAAGCGGCTGGACTCCTCCGCCCGGTCCTCCCACGCGAACACGCAGGCGGTCATGATGTGGCGGTCGTCGTCCCCGAAGCCGAGCTTCTGCAGCGTCGAGAAGAACAGGTCCCAGTCCACCTCGCCCTGCCCGATGTCGAGGTGCTGGTGCACCCGCGCCGTGGACCCCGGCGGGTTCACGATGTAGCGCAGCCCCGAGGACGCGGTGTGGTCGAAGGCGTCGGCCAGGTGCAGCTGGGTCATCAGCGGGCCGGCGTACGCCATGATCTCGGCCAGGTTGCCGCCCATGTGGAAGGTGTGCGGCGCGCAGTACAGGAAGGACACCAGCGGGCTGTTGATGCCGCGCACCATGTCCACGGCGACCAGTCCGTCCTCGACGAAGTCGTCGGGGTGGGGCTCCAGCCGGAGCTCCATGCCCTCGCGCTCGAAGACCGGCAGCAGCTCCTCCATGGACTTCCAGAACTTGCCCTCGCTGAGGCTGGCCTGCTCCGGCCGGCCGTTGAACTCGGAGTTCATCACGTGGCAGTCGAGGTCGACCGTGATCTGGATGGCGCGCTTCCAGTAGCGGACGGCGGCCTGCCGCTCGTCCTCGTCCGGGCCCGACCAGCGGTAGAGCGGGAGGTGCGCCGCGACCTTGACCCCGGCCGCGTCCAGCGCCTTCTTGAACTGCTTGACTCCCCCGTCGTCGATCCGCGGGTGCAGGAAGAACGGCGTGAGGTCGTCGCGCGGGGAGAGCTCGATGTACTCGTAGCCGAGGTCGGCGACGACACCCGGCAGCTCCAGCAGCGGTGTACGACGGAACATGTACGGGTCGAGGGCGACCTTCATGGCGGACCTTCCGTGGCTCGTTCGGGATCAGCTGTACAGCGGCGGCTTGTCACCGAGGACGATCTCGACGCGGTCGCCGCCGTACAGCGAGCTGACGCCGGCGTCGCAGACCACCTGCGCGGCGTAGCCGTCCCAGGCGCTCGGACCCGAGAGCGTGCCGCCGGCGACCACCTCGTTGATCCACTCCTGGAGCTCGACGTCGTAGGCGGCGATGAAGCGCTCCCGCCAGTCCTCGGGCACCGGGACCCCGACCTGGTGGGCGCTGCGGACGACCACGTGCCCACGGTCCGCCAGCGCCGCGGTGCCGGTCTCGCCGACGACCTCGCCCCGGATGTCGTAGCCGTAGCGGATGTTGACCGACGTCTCGACGTTGACCAGCACGCCGGACTCGCTCTCGAGGATCATCAGCAGCGGGTCCTGCAGCTCCCCGCCGAGGCTGTTCGGCTTGGCGGCGATCACGCGGATGGCGACGAGCTCCTCGCCCAGCAGCCACCGGGTGACGTCGAAGTCGTGGACCGCGGTGTCCACGATGGCCATGTCCTTCGTGTAGTGCTCGGGGACCGACGCGTTGCGGTGCCCGGAGTAGTAGATCAGCGGCGCACCGACCTGGCCTGCGTCCACCACCTGCTTCAGCGCGCGGTAGGCCTCGTCGTAGCGCCGCATGAACCCGACCTGGACCAGCCGGCTGCCGTGCGCCACCTCGGCCGCGATGATGTTGCGGCAGGCCTCCGGCGTGGTGGCGAGCGGCTTCTCGCAGAACACCGGCTTGCCGGCCGCGACGGCCGCGACGACGTACGCCTCGTGCGACGGACCCCACGAGCAGACCAGCACGGCGTCCACCCGTTCGTCGGCGATGACCTCCTCACCGGTGGCGTGCACGGTGGCGTCGGGAAGCCCCGCCGCGACCTCCTTGGCCACCAGCTCGTTCGCGTCGGAGACGGCCACCACCTCGGCGCCCGAGACGACCTGCGTCAGCCGCCGGATGTGGTCCTGCCCGATCATTCCGGTGCCGATGACGCCGATGCGCAGTGTCACTTCTCGCTCCCTCTGCTGCTGGGTTCCTGGATGATGTACGACGGAAGGTCAGTACGGCCAGCGCTTGACCGGCCCGAGCCCGCAGCCGACGTAGTAGCCGGCGGTCCGGGCCCCGATGGGCATCGGGATGTGCGGCTCCACGGGGTAGAGGTCCTGCTCGATCACCGTGTAGATCTCGCGGTCGAGCTGGCCCAGCGACGCCAGCAGCGGCGGCATGTCCGGCTCGCCGTACGGCGGCTCGCACATCACGCCGAGCTTGACGGCCTCGGCCAGCGAGATGCCCTCGGCGCGGACCCGCGCCCGGACCTCCGTGTCGACCGACTTGAGGTGGACGTAGGTGATCCGCTCGGGGTGCTTCTCGATGATCGCGATGTTGTCCCCGTCGCAGTAGGACACGTGCCCGGTGTCGAGGCAGAGGTTCACCAGGTCGGGGTCGGTGTCGTCGAGGAAGCGCTCGATCCGCTCCTGGGTGTCGACGTGGGTGTCGGCGTGCGGGTGGAAGACCAGCTTGACCCCGTGCTCCTCGAGGAGGAACCGGGCGAGCTCGTCCGTCCCGGAGACCAGGTTCTTCCACTGCTCCGGGTCGAGGTCGCCACCCTGCGTGGCCGCGCCGGTGTGCTGGTCGGTGTACTGCTCGGGCAGGTGGACGAGGTACTCCGCACCGACCGCGGACAGCAGCGCGGCCTCCTTGCCGAAGTCCTGCTTGGCCTGCGCCAGCGCGTCGGCTCCCTTGTGCAGACCGGCGAACACCGTGCCGCCGCAGACCGTGAGGCCGCGCCGGCCGATCTCCTCCTTGAGCTGCTGCGGGTCCTGCGGCATGAAGCCCGGCGGTCCCAGCTCGGTGTAGACGTAGCCCACCCGGGCGATCTCGTCGAGGTACACGTCCCAGGTCACCTGGTGCGGGTCGTCGGCGAACCACACTCCCCACGAGTCGGGGGCGGTGCCGAGGCGGAGGCTGGACAGGTCGGTCATGGAGGGGGCCTTTCGGTGGCCGGGCGCGCCGGCTCGGTTCGAAGGGGCGGAACGCCCGCTACTTGGAGGTCGGGAAGTGGAAGCTGGCGTCGCTGGCGTGGCTGGTTCGCGGCCACCGGGCGGTCACGACCTTGGCGCGGGTGTAGAAGCTGACGCCCTCCGGTCCGTGGACGTGCTTGTCGCCGAAGAGCGAGTCCTTCCACCCCCCGAAGGAGTAGAACGCCATCGGCACCGGCACCGGCACGTTGATGCCGATCATCCCGACGTGGACACCGCGCTGGAACCGGCGTGCCGACTCACCGCTGGAGGTGAAGATCGCGGTGCCGTTGCCGTACGGGTTGCTGTTGATCAGCGCGATGGCGGCGTCGACGTCGTCGACCCGGACGACCGACAGCACGGGTCCGAAGATCTCCTGCTCGTAGACGTCCATCTCGGTGGTGACGTGGTCGATGACGGTGGGGCCGACGAAGAAGCCGTCCTCGTGGTCCGGCACGACGTACGCCGCGGCCGTCCACGGTGACGTCCGCGCCCTGCTTCTCACCGGTGTCGATCAGTCCGAGGATGCGCTGCTGCGCCTCCCGGGTGACGACCGGGCCCATCTCGCTGTCCTGGTCGCGACCGGAGCCCACCTTGACGGCACGGGCCCGCTCGTTGACCGCCGCGACGACGGCGTCGGCCGCCGAGCCGACGGCCACGGCCGCGGAGATCGCCATGCACCGCTCGCCGGCCGAGCCGAACGCGGCCGCGGCGAGGTGGTCGGCGGCGAAGTCGACGTCGGCGTCCGGGAGGATGATGGCGTGGTTCTTGGCGCCGCCCAGGGCCTGGACGCGCTTGCCGTTCGCGGTGCCGCGCTGGTGGATGTACCTCGCGATCGGCGTGGACCCGACGAACGACACGGCGGCGACGTCCGGTGAGTCGAGGATGGTGTCCACCGCCTCCTTGTCGCCGTGCACCACGTTGAACACGCCGTCGGGCAGGCCGGCCTCCTTCCAGAGCTCGGCGATCCGCATCGACGCCGACGGGTCGCGCTCGCTGGGCTTGAGGACGAACGTGTTCCCGCAGGCGATCGCCACCGGGAACATCCACATCGGCACCATGGCCGGGAAGTTGAACGGCGTGATGCCGGCGACCACCCCGAGCGGCTCCCGGAACGAGTACGTGTCGACGTCGGTGGACACCTGGTCGGAGAAGTCTCCCTTGAGCAGGGAGGCGATGCCGCACGCGAACTCCACCACCTCGAGCCCGCGCTGCACCTCCCCCAGCGCGTCGGAGAGCACCTTGCCGTGCTCGTCGGTGATCAGCTCGGCGATCTCGCTCGCGTGCGCGTTCACCAGCTCACGGAAGGCGAACAGCACCTTCGTGCGCCGGCTCACCGAGGTCTGCGCCCAGGCGGGGAAGGCGTCCGCGGCGGCGCCGATGGCGGCCCGTACGTCGGCGGCCGACCCCAGTCGCACCTCTGCCTGCTGCTGGCCGGTCGCCGGGTTGTACACCGCTGCGGTGCGATCGCTGTCGCCGCCGGAGGTCGTGCCGGAGATCCAGTGGTCGATCGTCCTCAAGATGGTCTTCTCTCTGTGATGGGTCCGGGCTCAGGGCGTCTTGACCACGAGCACGGGCAGGTTGGCCTCGAGGATCAGCTTCTGGGCCACGCTGCCCAGGAAGGCCTTGCCCACGGGCGATCGCCGTCGGGCCCCGATGATCAGCAGGTCGGCGTCGATCTGCGTCGACGAGGGACAGGAGGGTGTCCCCGAGGTCGGCGCCCGCGATGGAGAGCCGGAGCTCCCAGGGGACGCCCGGCTCCTGACCGACGATCTTCTCGATCTCGTCCGCGACACCGAGGCGGTAGGCCTCCCGGCGGTCCGCGTCGAGGGACTCCACCACGTGCAGCACCACGAGATCCGTGCTGCGGAACGCGGCCTCCGTGATGCCCTGGACGAGGGCCGCGCGACTGGTCGGGGACACCTGGTGGGCAACGACGACGGTCATCGGAAGGAACCTCCGGCCGTCATGGCTTGGAGCGCTGGAGCTCGTGCGAGAGCTCGGTGAGCTCGTCGCCGCCGGCCATCTGACGGGTGAGCTCGTCCAGGGACACCTCGTCGCGACGCTTGTCGAGCACCGCCTGGCCCAGCTTCAGGATCACGAAGTGGTCGGCGACCAGGTGGGCGTGGTGCGGGTTGTGGGTGATGAACACGACGCCCAGACCTGCGTCCCGGGCGGCGGCGGTGTACTTCAGCACCACACCGGACTGCTTGACGCCGAGGGCCGCGGTCGGCTCGTCGAGGATCAGCACGCGGGCGCCGAAGTACACCGCCCGGGCGATGGCCACGCACTGTCGCTGCCCACCCGACAGCGTGCCGATGGGCTGGTCGATGTCCTTGACCACGATGCCCATCTTGCGCAGCTCCTCGTCCGCGATCCGCTTCATGTCACGGGACTTGAGGCTGGCGAGCGGGTAGTTCCCGTTGGTCATCTCGGAGCCGAGGAAGAAGTTGCGCCAGACCTCCATCAGGGAGACGACGGCCAGGTCCTGGTAGACCGTGGCGATGCCGTGCGCCAGCGACTCCCGCGGCGACGAGAAGGTCACCGGCTTGCCGTCGACGAGCAGCTCGCCCTCGTTGTGCGGGTGCAGGCCCGAGATGATCTTGATCAGGGTCGACTTGCCGGCGCCGTTGTCGCCCAGCACGCCGGTCACCTCCCCCGCGTTGACCGTGAGGTTGATGCCCTTGAGGGCCCGGATGGCGCCGTAGCTCTTGCCCACGTTCACCATCTGGACGAGGCTCTCGCCCTTGTGCAGCTCGGGATCGGCGTGCTCGTGCAGTGTGTCGGTCATGGCTACCCCACCTTCCGGGTGGTCGAGAGCTTCTTGACGTAGAGGTTCACGACGACCGCGAGCAGCAGCATGACGCCGAGGAAGGCCTTGAACCAGTTGGGGTCCCAGCCTGCGTAGACGATGCACAGGTTGGTCATGCCGAAGATGAAGGCGCCGATCGCCACACCGAAGGCGTTGCCGTAGCCCCCGGTGAGCAGGGTCCCGCCCACGACGGCCGCGATGATGTAGAGGAACTCGTTGCCCACGCCGTTGCCGGCCTGCAGGACGTTGAAGTTGTAGAGGTAGTGCATGCCGGTGAACCAGGCCAGGAACGACACGGTCATGAAGAGGCCGACCTTGACCTTTGTCACCGGAACACCCACGGCGCGGGCGCTGTCCGCATTGCCGCCGACGGCGTAGATCCAGTTGCCGATCTTCGTCCGCTGCAGGATGTATCCCGACAGCGCGGCGAACAGCAGCCACCAGATGACGGTGATCGGCAGTGTCACGCCGAAGACCTGGAACTCGTGCGCGAAGAAGTAGTTCAGGAACGCGTAGCCGTCCATCTGGTTGATGTTGGGGCTCGAGACCGAGCCGGTGACCAGCTTGGTCACGCCCAGGTTGGCACCTTGCAGGATGAAGAACATGCCGAGCGTGATCAGGAAGCTCGGGATGCCGGTCCTCATCACGAGGTAGCCGTTGAGGAAGCCCACCAACAGGCAGAACACGAGCGAGAGGGCCGCTCCGACGAGCAGGTTGATGCCGAGCTGGTAGCAGAACATCGCGTTGACGAGGCCGGCGGACGTGACGGTGACACCCGCGGACAGGTCGAACTCCCCACCGATCATCAACATGCCGACACCCACGGCCACGATCCCGATGGTGGAGGCCTGGTACAGCACGGTGAAGAACGAGTCGAGCGACCGGAACGACGGCGCGACGATGAGGAAGAAGATGAAGATGACGATGGCGGCGACCAGCGCGCCCACCTCGGGGCGGGCGAGCAACCGGTTGGACAGGCCGAGGGTCACTCGGTTGGACGACTCCGCCGGTGCAGACGGCGGTGGGGCTTTGGTGGTCTGGCTCATGGTGGGCTCCGTTGACTGATCCGCGAGGGGCGGCCGGCGCGCAGCCGACCACCCCTGCGGGAGGTGCGGACTAGCGGGTGTTGTTCTTCACGAACGGCAGGATCTTGTCGATGTTGGTCTTGTCGACGAACGACGGACCGGTCAGGACGGGCTTGCCGCCGCCCATGATGTTGCCGTTCTTCTTGTAGAGGTAGAGCTGGGTGATCGCCAGGTAGCCCTGGAGGTACGGCTGCTGGTCGATGGCGAACTGGAGCTTGCCGTCCTTCACTGCCTGGGCCGCGTCGATGTTCAGGTCGAACGTGCCGACCTTGGCCTTGCTGCCCGCCGCGGGAATGGCCTTGATGGTGTCCAGTGCCTGGGGGGCGCCGAGGGTGATGACCCAGTCGATGTCCTTGTCCTGGCTGAGCTTGGCCTGGATGGCGGAGGTGACCGCGGAGTCGTCCGCACCGTTGACCTGCAGGTTCTGGGTGTTCGGGAAGGTGTTCTTGACGCCTGCGCACCGGTCCTCCAGCGCGACCGAGCCGGCCTGCTGGATCGTGCAGAGGATCTTGGTGGCTCCGGCGGCCTTGGCCCGCTTCCCGGCCTCCTGACCTGCCAGGTACTCGTCGGAGGAGAAGTGGGAGAGCGCGCCGGCCTTCTGGAAGTAATCGATGCCGGAGTTGAAGGTGTCCACCGGGATGCCGGCCGCGACTGCCTTCTTGATGCTCGGGATGAGCGCGTCGGGCGTGACCAGGGTGGTCGCGATCCCGTCGACGTTGGAGTCGATGGCGTTCTGGATGAGGACGGCCTGCTTCGTCGCGTCGGGGTCTGCGGAGTACTTGAGGGTGGAGCCGGTGTCCGTGGAGGCCTGCTTCGCGCCCGCCTTGATCCGGTCCCAGAAGGTGTCTCCTGGGGTCTCGTGCGTGATCATCGCGAAGGTGTAGCCGGAGTTCCCGCCGCCACCTCCGCTGCCGGTGGTTTCGTCGGTCTTGGGCGCACCGCCCCCGCTGCAGGCTGAGGCCACGAGGGCCAGCGCCGCGACGAGGGCCAGACCACCACCCTTGCGGGCTCGGGAGAGGTTCATCGTGGAAGTTCCTTTCGTAAGGGAACGCTTCCGCCCAGGTGGACGGTCGACGGGCCGGAGAGCCTGCTCGTCGACGGGGACCGGATCGACGTGCACTGCCGACGAGATGCCAGCGGCCCCAGCCTCGCGAGTGACGCATCTCCTGTCAAGCGTTTGTTCTGACATATTCATTCGCGACGCCGAACGGGCTGGACAGGTCATGACTGGTAAAGTCAGGACGTCAGTACAAACTATTGACGCCATGACCCCGAACCGGCATCGTTGCGGTCGGATCACGACCCACGGACCGTTCCCACGTGCGACAGACAGGACCCGCTCCATGCGAATCGGACTGGCCGGGGTGGGACGTATCGGTACGTTTCACCCGTCGGCGCTGGCGAAGATCGCGGTGGCGCCATGAGCGGCTACGACCTGGTGTCCATGGGTCGCACCGGGGTCGACATCTACCCCCTCGACCACGGCGTCGGCCTCGAGGACGTGAAGACGTTCGAGAAGTTCCTGGGCGGCAGCGCCACCAACGTCGCCGTCGCCGCGGCCCGCTACGGACGGCGGGCCGCCCTGGTGACCCGAACGGGCGACGACCCCTTCGGTCGCTATGTCCGCCTGGAGTCCGAGCGGCTCGGCGTCGATCCGTCGTTCATCAGCGCCGGCGACGGCCCGCCGACCCCGGTCACGTTCTGCGAGGTCTTCCCGCCCGACGACTTCCCGCTCTACTTCTACCGCTACCCGACGGCGCCCGACCTGCAGCTGGAGGTCGATGACGTCCCGATGGCTGCGGTCCGGGACGCGGCCGTCTTCTGGGCGACCGTCACCGGCCTGTCGCAGGAGCCTTCCCGGTCCAGCCACTTCGCGGCCTGGGAGCAGCGTGCCCGCCGTCGCCACACGGTGCTCGACCTCGACTACCGCCCGATGTTCTGGGCCGACCCCGCTGAGGCGACCACCCAGGTGGGACGCGCGCTCGAGCAGGTCACGGTCGCGGTCGGCAACCGGGAGGAGTGCGAGGTCGCCGTGGGCGAGACCGACCCGCAGCGGGCCGCCGACGCGCTGCTGGACCGCGGCCTCGAGATCGCGGTCGTCAAGCAGGGACCCAAGGGGGTGCTCGCGGCCACCGCCGACGAGCGGGTCGAGGTGCCACCGCACCCGGTCCAGGTGGTCAACGGGCTGGGCGCGGGCGACGCCTTCGGCGGCGCCCTGGTGCACGGCCTGCTGTCGGGTTGGGAGCTGCGCCGCATCCTCGAGTTCGCGAACGTCGCCGGCGCCCTGGTGGCGGGCCGGCTCGAGTGCTCCACCGCCATGCCCGACGAGGGCGAGGTCGAGCGGGCCCTCGCCCGCCGTACAGCCGAGAGGAACACATGAGCGCCGTGCTGGACCTGACCGAGATCCGCGCTCGTGAGCCGTACCGGATCGCGGACGGCTGGGCCGCCCGCACCCGCCGTCCGCTGCTGGGCACCGACGGCAGGCTGCTCCTGGTGGCCGCCGACCACCCGGCCCGGGGCGCTCTCGGGGTGCGCTCCGACGGCATGGCGATGGCCAGCCGCCCGGCACTCCTGGAACGGCTGGCGACGGCGCTGTCGCGCCCGGGGGTCGACGGGGTGCTCGGCACCCCGGACATCCTCGACGACCTGCTGCTGATGGGCGTGCTGGAGGACAAGCTGGTCATCGGCTCGATGAACCGTGGTGGGCTGCAGGGCGCGAGCTTCGAGCTCGACGACCGGTTCACGGCCTACCGGGCCGACGAGATCGCTGCCCGTCGCCTCGACGGCGGCAAGATGTTGACCCGCATCTGCCTGGGCGACCCCGGCACGGTCGCGACGCTGGAGAGCACCGGCCACGCCGTGAGCCAGCTCGCCGAGCGCCGGCTGATGGCGATGGTCGAGCCGTTCATGTCCGTCGTCGACGGTGGGCGGGTGACCAACCTCCTCGACCCGGAGAGCACGATCCGGTCCATGCACATCGCCGCCGGGCTCGGGAGCAGCAGTGCGTACACCTGGCTGAAGCTGCCGGTCGTCGACGATCTGGCGCGTGTGATGGAGGCGACGACGCTGCCCACCCTGCTGCTGGGCGGTGACCCGCAGGGAGACCCGGAGGTCACCTACGCCTCGTGGGGCAAGGCTCTCGAGCTTCCCGCGGTGCGGGGCCTGGTGGTCGGGCGTGCGCTGCTGTTCCCGCCGGACGGGGACGTCGCCGCGGCCGTCGACACCGCCGCCGAGCTGGTCCACGGCACGAACCCGGGGACGCGATGACGACGAGCGGCACGCGCTGGTTCCTGCCGAGCGGCACGGCCGGCCGCGACGGGTGCGACCTCGTGGTCGACGACACTCTCCCCGAGTGGCAGCACACCGGGCTGCGCGTCGTGACCCTCTCCCCCGGTGAGACCTGCACGGTCGACGACCCGGGTTGGGAGCACGTCGTCGTACCGCTGGCCGGGTCCGGCTCGGTCACCTGCACCGGCCCGAGCGGTGACCAGCAGTCGGCGGACCTGGCCGGCCGGACGTCGGTGTTCGCGGGCCCGACCGATGTCGCCTACGTGCCTCCGGGGTCGCGGCTGACCGTGACCGGCACCTCGGGCGGCTCCCGGATAGCCATCTGCGCGGCACGGGCGCGCGGCGGCGGTGACTCCGAGCCGGCGTTCCGCCACGTGGCCACCGACGAGGTCCCGGTGGAGCTCCGGGGCGCCGGCACCTGCTCGCGCGAGGTCCGCAACTTCGGCGTCCCCGCGACGCTCGACGCCCACTCGATGATCGCTTGCGAGGTCCTCACCCCGGCCGGCAACTGGAGCTCCTACCCGCCGCACAAGCACGACGAGGACCGCGACGGGGTCGAGACCGAGCTCGAGGAGATCTACTACTTCGAGACCCGGGTCGCCGAGGGCGCGGTGCGCGACGGCGCTGACCCGGTGGGCTACCAGCGGGTCTACGGCACCGCCGAGCGCCCGATCGACGTGTTCGCCGAGGTGCGCACGGGCGACGTGGTGCTCGTGCCGCACGGCTGGCACGGGCCGTCGATGGCGGCACCGGGCTACGACCTCTACTACCTCAACGTGATGGCCGGCCCCGGCGACACGCGGGCCTGGCTGATCTGCGACGACCCGAGCCACGGCTGGGTGCGCGACACCTGGAAGGGGCAGGACGTCGACCCCCGGCTGCCGATGGGAGGCACCTCATGAGCGGGACGACCCGGCTGACGGTCGCGCAGGCGACCATCGAGTTCCTCGCGGCCCAGTGGTCCGAGCGGGACGGCGAGCGCCAGCGGCTGTTCGCCGGCTGCTTCGGCATCTTCGGACACGGCAACGTCGCCGGCATCGGCCAGGCGTTGCTGCAGCACGAGACCAGGGCGCTCGAAGCGGGGGTGCGCCCGGGTCTTCCCTACGTCCTCGCCCGCAACGAGCAGGCGATGGTGCACACCTCCGTGGCCTACGCACGCCAGAAGGACCGGTTGCAGACGTGGGCGTGCACGGCCTCCGTCGGACCCGGCTCCACCAACATGGTCACCGGCGCCGCGCTCGCGACGATCAACCGGATCCCGGTCCTGCTGCTGGCCTCCGACACGTTCGCCACCCGACGCTCGGCGCCGGTGCTGCAGGAGCTCGAGGCGCCGTACGCCGGCGACCTCACCGTCAACGACGTCTTCCGGCCGGTGTCGCGCTACTTCGACCGCGTGTGGCGCCCGGAGCAGCTGCCGGCCGCGCTGCTGGCGGCGATGCGGGTGCTCACCGATCCCGTCGACACCGGCGCCGTGACCCTGGCGATGCCGCAGGACGTGCAGGCCGAGGCGCACGACTGGCCCGTGGAGCTGTTCGCCGAGCGGACCTGGCACGTGGCCCGTCCGCCGGCCGAGAGGGCGCGCGTCGCCGCGGCGGCGGAGGTCGTCCGCACCGCCCGCCGGCCGATGATCGTCGCCGGTGGCGGCGTGCACTACTCGGGGGCCGAGGAGGCGCTGAGGGCGCTGTGCACCGCGACCGGGATCCCGGTCGGCGAGACCCAGGCAGGCAAGGGCTCGCTTCCCCACGGGCACCCGCAGGAGATGGGCGCCGTCGGCTCGACGGGCACGACGGCCGCGAACGCCCTCGCCCGGGAGGCGGACGTCGTGATCGGTGTCGGCACCCGCTGGAGCGACTTCACGACGGCCTCCCGGACGATCTTCGCGAACCCCGACGTCCGGTTCGTCAACCTGAACGTCGCGGGCTTCGACGCCGGCAAGCAGGCCGGGCTCTCGGTCGTGGCCGACGCGCGTGAGGCGCTGACCTCGCTGGCCGAGGCGCTCGGTGACTACGCCGTCGGCGACGACTACCGCGCGGAGCAGGGACGGCTGTGGCAGCAGTGGGACGCCGAGGTCGAGGCGGCGTACCACCCGCCCGGCTCGGTCACCGACCGGCTCGCGCCGGGGCTGCTCACCCAGGGCGAGGTGCTCGGACTGGTCAACGAGCTGAGCGACCCGCGCGACGTCGTGCTCTGCGCGGCCGGGTCGATGCCGGGAGACCTTCACAAGCTGTGGCGCGTGCGCGACCGCAAGGCCTACCACGTGGAGTACGGCTACTCCTGCATGGGATACGAGGTGCCCGCCTCGCTCGGCATCCGGCTCGCCGACGAGACCCGCGACGTGTTCGCGATGGTCGGCGACGGTGGCTACCTGATGATGCCGACCGAGCTGGTCACCGCCGTCCAGGAGCGCATCAAGGTCGTCGTGGTGCTGGTGCAGAACCACGGGTTCCACTCGATCGGGTCGCTCTCGGAGGAGCTCGGGTCCCAGCGGTTCGGGACGCGGTACCGCTACCGCGGCGCCGACGGTCGGCTGGACGGCGAGGTGCTGCCGGTCGACCTGGCGGCGAACGCCCGCAGCCTCGGGGTGCACGTCATCGAGGTCACCTCGCGCAGCGAGCTCGAGAAGGCGATCGGCGTCGCCAAGCAGGCTCCGGACGACTCCGGCCCGCTGGTCATCCACGTCACCACGGACCCGTTGGTCTACGCCCCGGACAGCCAGGCGTGGTGGGACGTCCCGGTGAGCGAGGTCTCGGACCTCGAGTCGACCCGGGCCGCCTACGACCGCTACCACGAGCACAGCGCCGAGCAGCGGCCGTACCTGGCCCCGACCGAGCAGACCGGGCCGTCGCGAGACGACTGACGCGCGAGCCTGCGACGATGGCCGGATGCGATGGCCCTTCCGACGGCAGGCACCGGCGACCCCGGCCGAGCCGCCCCGCCTTGCCCACCACGCCCCGCCGCCGCGACACCACCCGAGCGGGTCCGACGCCGACCACGTCCGGGACATCGCCGCCACCCATCTCTCCGAGCCCGACCTGTCGCGCTGGCTCGGGCTGCTGAGGCCCGCCGTACGCCTGGTCTTCACGACGGACGAGGAACCGGTGGCCCGGCTCGGTGGCCTGCCGTCGCTGCCGGACGACGTGGAGTGGCCGACCTGGCCCGGCCACGGCCCGCTGTCGTTCGTGGGCGAGCTCGACTGCGAGCGCCTCGCCGCGTTCCCGCTGGACGTCCCGTTCCCGTCGGCCGGGCGGCTGCTGTTCTTCTACCGCGACGGGGCCTACGACGACGACCCCGAGACCGTCGGCACCTGGGACGCCGCGACCCTCCAGGGCGCCCGCGCGATCCACGTCGACGGCGGCTCTCCGCGCCCGGCGCCGGAGGGCACCACGACGTACCCCGAGCAGCGGTACGCCGGCCGCGCGATCGTCACCGCGCCGGACTGGCAGCACCCGGACCTGGAGGCCGCGTTCGTGTCGCCGGGGCAGGACGCCACGTCGCTCATGGAGCACCCGGTGGCCGCCGACGTGTTCACCGAGGAGCTGCGGGGGCGTCACCACGGCCCCGGCCACCAGGTCGGTGGCTACGCCGACCCGGTCCAGGGGCCGGTGGAGCAGGAGGTCGCCCTGGCCGCGCTCGGAAACCAGGTGCGCCACGGCGACCCGCGGCTCGACGAGGAGGCCAAGCGGTGGGAGCTGCTGCTGCAGGTCGACACCGACGACGACGTGGAGATGATGTGGGGCGACATCGGGACGCTCTACTGGATGACGCGGGGCGACCAGCCCTGGGGCGCGGGCAGCGCGGCCGAGGTGCTGTTCACCTGGCAGTGCAGCTGACCCGGGTGGTCGAGCCCGTCGAGACCCCGGGTGGTCGAGCCTGTCGAGACCCTCACCGGTGCGTCGTCCAGCCCCGGTCGCCGAGCGAGTCGAGCAGGTGGTCGACGGACTCGGTCGCGATGCTGAGCTCGACGAGGCCGTAGTCGCGGCCCGGGTCGTGGTCGATGCGCAGGTCCTCGATGTTGACCCCGATCTCAGCCGTCTCCGACAGCAGCCGCGCGAGCTCGCCCGGGTGGTCGGGCACCGCGACGAACACCGTGGTGGCCGCGGCGCCGGTGCCGCCGTGCTTGCCGGGGATCACCGCGGTCCCCTCGACCCCACGGCCGAGCACCGCGGCGAGTGACTCCCGGTCGCCGCTGGACAGCGCCGCGAGCAACGTGTCGACGTCGTCGCGGACGTCGCGCAGCAGCACGCTGAGCGCGGTGGTGTTGCCCGCGATGATCTGCTGCCACAGCCCCGGGTCGCCCGCGGCGATGCGGGTGACGTCGCGGACGCCCTGCCCGGACAGCGCGAGGTGCTCGCGGGGTGCGTCGGTGAGCCGGCCCGCGACCAGCGAGGCCAGCAGGTGCGGCAGGTGCGAGGTGCGCGCCACCGCCTGGTCGTGCTCGTCGGGGCCGAACATCACCGGGGTCGCGCCGCACAGCTCGGCCAGCGCCACCACCAGCTCCACGGCCTCGGGGTCAGCCTCGTCGTGCGGGGCGACCGCCCACGGCCGGCCGTCGAACAGCGCGGCCGACGCGGCGAACGGTCCCGAGCGCTCGCTGCCGGCCATCGGGTGGGAGCCCACGTAGCGCGCCAGCCGGCCTTCGTCGACCAGCGCCCGCGTGAGCGCGAGCGGCGCCGCCTTGATGCTGCCCACGTCGGTGACGACGGCGTCGGTCGTGGTGAGCGCCTGGGCCACCACCTCGGCCAGGTGGTCGGGCGGGACCGCGACGACCACCAGCTGCGGGCGTACGTCGTCCGGGTCGACGTTCGCGGCGCCGAGCACGGTCGCGATCCGGAGGTTCTCGACGCTGACGTCGCGCAGCGCGACGTCGACGTCGTGGCGGCGCAGCGCGAGCGCGATCGACGTACCCAGCAGGCCGGCGCCGACGACCAGGACCGGGCCCTCAAGCCTCATCCGGGACCTCGCGGACGCGGGTGAGGTCGCGGCGCAGCGCGGCGGCGCCGTGCAGGTAGACGTGGGTGATGTCGGCGCGCGGCAGGTCGGTCTCCACGTGCGCGAGCATCCGCACCACCCGCGGCATCGAGCCCTCGATCTCGAGCTCGCGCGCGCAGATCAGCGGCACCTCGCCGAAGCCGAGCCGGCGGGCGGCGTAGGCCGGGAACTCCGAGTGCAGGTCGCTGGTCGCGGTGAAGATCACGCTGATGAAGTCGTCGACCTCGAGGCCGTTCGCCTCGATGACGTCGAGCACCATCTCGGCGACCCGCTCGAGCATGTGCTCGCGCACGTCCTCCTCGAGCTGCGTCGCGCCGCGCACTGCCCTGACTGCCACGGGCCTCACCCTAACGACCGCGAGCGTCAGAGCTTCGCGGCGTCCAGCAGCACGCCGAGCTCGTCGAGCGTGAGCTCGCGCAGCTCGCCCGCGCGCAGCCCGGTCAGCGGCACCGGGCCGATCGCGGTCCGGGTGAGCTGTCGCACCGGGTGGCCGACGTGCTCGAGCAGCCGCCGCACGATCCGGTTGCGACCCTCGTGGATCGTCAGCTCGACCAGCGAGCGGTCGCCCTGGCTGGAGACCACCTTCGCGGCGCTGACCTCCACCGGTCCGTCGTCGAGCACCACCCCGCCGAGCAGTCGGCGGACCGTCGCCCGGCTGGCGACGCCGTCGACCTCGGCGACGTACGTCTTGCTCAGCTCGTACGACGGGTGGGCGACCCGTTGCGCGAAGTCGCCGTCGTTGGTCAGCAGGATGAGCCCGCCGGTGTCGGTGTCGAGCCGGCCGACGTGGAACAGCCGCTCGGGACGGTCGGCGACGAAGTCGCTCAGCGTGCGCCGGCCCTCGGGGTCGGACATCGTGGAGACGACCCCGCGGGGCTTGTTGAGCACCAGGTAGACGTGCGGGCTCACCGGCGGCAGCCGCTTGCCGTCGACCCGGATCACCGCGGTGGTCGGGTCGACCTTGGTGCCGAGCCGCGTGACGACCTCGCCGTCGACCTCGACGAGGCCGGCGAGCATCAGCTCCTCGCACTTGCGACGGCTCGCCACCCCCGACTGGGCGAGCAGCTTCTGCAGCCGGATCAGCCCCTCGTCGTCGGTCTCCAGGCTCATGCGGTCCCGGGGTCGTCGACGGCACTCGTCTCGGGCGCCGCCTCGAGCCGCTCGTCGGGGTCGTCCATGTCGGTCATCTCCGGCAGGAACGGCGCGAGCTCGGGCAGCTCGGCCAGCGACGTCACGCCGATCCGCTCCAGGAAGTAGCTCGAGGTCCGGTAGAGCGTCGCGGTGGTGTCCTGGTCGTGGCCGGCCTCCTCGACCAGCCCGCGGGTCAGCAGCGTGCGCATCACGCCGTCGACGTTGACGCCGCGGATCGCGGAGACCCGGGCGCGGCTGACCGGCTGCTTGTAGGCGACCACGGCCAGCGTCTCGAGCGCCGCCTGGGTCAGCCGGGCCTGCTGGCCGTCGAGCACGAACCGCTCGACGACGGAGGCGTACTCCTCGCGGGTGTAGTAGCGCCAGCCGCCCGCGACGTTGCGCAGGTCGAAGCCACGGTCCTGCTCGGCGTACTCCGCGGCGAGCGCGTCGAGCGCCGCCGCGACCTGGTCGGCGGGGTGGCCGACGGCGGAGGCCAGCGTGAGGTGGTCCAGCGGCTGGTCGGCGACCATCAGCACCGCCTCCAGCGCGGGCCGCAGGTCGACCAGGGGTACGTCGAGGGTCTCGTCCTCGAGCTCGTTCACGGTCATCGGTCCTCCTCGTCGCCCGGCTGAGCCGTCACGTCCTCCGCGACACGCCGCTCATCCTGCCGAGTGGGTGACGGGTCGGCGGAGGGGGGTGGGGGTTCGGGGGTGCCGTCGAACTCGTCGGTGATCTCGACGTCGGCGTCGTCGCCGCCGGTCCAGCGGACCGTCAGCTCGCCGAGCGGGGTCATCTGGTCGAAGGAGACGGCGCCCTCGCGGAACAGCTCCAGCAGCGCGAGGAACCGCGCCACCGTGGTCAGGGTGTCCGGCGAGTCGCCGGAGAGCGCCCGGAACGTCATGGTGCCCTGCCGGCGCAGCCGGTCGACCACGACCGCGGCCTGCTCGCGGACGCTGACAGTGGGCGCGTGGATGTGCGCCAGCGACAGCTCGTGGACCGGCTTGGGCTCCAGGGCGCGGGCCGCGAGGGCCGCGAACTCCTCGAGGCCGAGCCCGATGAGCACGTCGGGCAGCAGCGTCGCGAACCGCTCCTCCATCCCGACCGAGCGCGGGAACCGGCGCGACTCCCCCGCCACCCGCTGCTCCAGCACGCCGGCGACCTGCTTGAAGGCGCGGTACTGCATCAGCCGCGCGAACAGCAGGTCGCGCGCCTCGAGCAGCGCGAGGTCCTCCTCGTCCTCGACGTCGCCCTGCGGCAGCAGCCGGGCGGCCTTCAGGTCGAGCAGCGTCGAGGCGACCAGCAGGAACGACGAGGTCTGCTCGAGGTCCCACTCGGGGCCGGCCTGCTTGATGAACGCGATGAACTCGTCGGTGACCTGGCTGAGCGCGACCTCGGTGATGTCGAGCTTGTGCTTGGCGATCAGGCTGAGCAGCAGGTCGAAGGGGCCCTCGAAGTTCTCCAGCCGCAACGAGAACGGGGCCGCGACCTCGGTCCCGTCCACCAGGTCGACGCTCATGCCTGCGTCAGCCGGTGCACCAGCACGCTGTCGTCGCCGTTGGCGTCGAGGTCGGCCAGCGCGATCGCGATCGCCTCGCGGACCAGCCGGCCGCGGTCGACGGTCAGCCCGGCCCGGCGCAGCGACAGCCGGGCGTGCTCGATGTCGAGCAGCTCGTCGGCGGTGACGTAGACCGTCATCTTCTCGTCGTGGCGGACGCGGCCGCTCGGCGCGCGCGGCGCCGGGGTCTCCCCCACCGCCTCGTCGGCCGCCTCCGGCGCGGGGACGACGGTGGGCCGGAACAGCTCGTCGGCGGCCGGCAGCCTCACTCGTCGAGACAACGAGCCAGCACCTCCTTGGCCAGCTGCCGGTACGCGTCGGCACCCGGCGAGGTGCCGGCGTACGTCGTGATCGGCTCGCCGGCCACGGTGGAGTCCGAGAACTTCACGGTGCGGCGGATGACGGTGTGGAAGACGGTGTCGCCCCAGGCCTGCACGAGCCGCTCCATGACCTCGCGGCCGTGCAGCGTGCGGCCGTCGTACATCGTGCCGAGCACGCCGTCGATGACCAGCTTGGGGTTGAGCCGCTCCTGCACCTTGTCGATGGTGGTCTTCAGCAGCGCGACGCCGCGCAGCGCGAAGTACTCGCACTCCAGCGGCACGATCACGCCGTCGGAGGCGGTGAGCGCGTTGACGGTGAGCAGGCCGAGCGAGGGCTGGCAGTCGATCAGGATCACGTCGTACTGCGAGATGGCCGGCTGCAGCACCCGCTGCAGCGACTGCTCCCGCGCGACCTCGTGGACCAGCTGCACCTCGGCGGCGGAGAGGTCGATGTTGGAGGGCAGCAGGTCCATGCCGGCCACGTTGGTCGGCACGATCACGTCGTCGATCGACACGTCCCGCTGCATCAGCAGGTTGTAGATCGAGAGCTCCATGTCGTGCGGGTTGAGCCCCAGCCCGACCGAGAGCGAGCCCTGCGGGTCGAAGTCGACCAGCAGCACCTTGCGGCCGTGCTCGGCGAGCGCGGCACCGAGGTTGATGGTGGTCGTCGTCTTGCCGACGCCGCCCTTCTGGTTGCACATCGAGATGATCCGGGCGTTGCCGTGGATGCTGATCGGCCGCGGCTCGGGCAGGAAGGGCATCGGGCGGCCGGTCGGGCCGATGACGACCTCGGGCTCCGCGACGTTCCCGGCCGCCGGCTCCTGTGCCACGGGCGGGTCCGCGACGTGCAGCTCCTCCTCGCGCTCCTGCCGGCGGAACGGGATCGGCTCGGAGACCCGCTCGGGACCGCCGGTCGGCCCGCCGAGGCTGCTCTGGTGGCCGATGTCGGCACCGCGGGGCGTCGTGGGGTTGGGCATCAGCGGCGGCATCTCGGATGCGCTGGTCCCCGCGAAGGGGTGTCCTGGACCGTGGTCGTTCACGCTGCTGCCTCTCGTCGGGCGGTTGCCGGACTGCTGCGTGAAATGTCGACTCGTCGGTTTGTCGCAACAGCTCGCGGCGACCTTACGGGTGACGTCTCGGGATCGACAACCGGATCCGGCGACGTCCGTACCCGTCCATTGAATCTGGGGACGACGTGTGTACGACGCAGGCGCGCCGTACACATCCGACCCCCTCCCTGTGCACAAATCTGTGCACAGGGAGGGGTCCGATCAGGGCAGGAAGTACATCGGGTTCGGCATCTTGTAGCGCGCGTCGGCGAAGCCGCCGGACAGGTCGGAGAACTGGTCCCCGAAGTTCGCCACGATGTCCTGGCCGCCGTTGAGCGTCTCGATGTGCTCCCGGGTCTGCGACTTGTACTGCACGGTGGTGCAGTAGGGCCCGCTCGGCGGCTTGTCGCAGCTCTGCAGGTACGCCGGCGGGTTCGCCTTGTCACGCATGAACAGGTGGTCGCTGTCCACGTCGGGGTAGCCCGCCTTGGTCAGGTCGCGCTCGGTGTCCGCGCGCTGCGACTCCGGCCGCCCGGTGAGGTAGTAGACCTCGGCGTGCCGGCGCGACGCGGTGTTGAGCAGGTCGGGCATGCCGAACACCTGCGGCATCCCCGGGTCGTGGATGTAGGCGGCGTTGACCGTCGGGTCGTAGCCGAAGTCGTGGGTGGCCTCGTAGCGGTAGGTCAGCAGCGTCGTGTCGTCGACGTCGACCAGCACGACCGGCGCCGCGTCCGCCTTCTTGATCAGCGTCGGCAGCGCGGTGTACGCCTTGCGCTCGATGCGCCGCACGTCCGCGGCGTACTGGCTGTCGCCGGTGGCGTTGTGGTCGGTGGTGCCGTCGTCGCCGTAGTAGGCCTTGATGTCGTTCTTCACCAGCCCGAGGTTGGGCAGGTTGTTCGGCTTGCCACCGTGGTCGTAGCCGCCGTGGTGCCCGGTGTCGTCGCCGGCGCCGACAGCCACGCCGGTGCCGCCGACGACGAGACCGAGAGTGGCGACGGCCATGGCCGCGCGCGTGCGGGTGAGGATCATGCGATCTGCCTCTCGTGAGGCCCCGAGAGTGCGACGCGCTGCGAGGCCGCCGCGAGGGCCGATATGTGTGGGAACGGCACCTATCTCCTCGCATCCGCGCCGGTCCGTCAAGGCTCGCCGCGGCGCGTCGTGCCGAGTCGTCAGTCAGTCCAGGGCGCGGGGGTGGGCGGTGGCGTAGACCTCGCGGAGGCTGTCCACGGTGACCAGCGTGTACACCTGCGTGGTGGTGACCGACGCGTGCCCCAGCAGCTCCTGGACCACCCGCACGTCGGCGCCGCCGTCGAGCAGGTGGGTCGCGAACGAGTGCCGCAGCGTGTGCGGCGAGACCTCGGTGGTCACCCCGGCCCGCTCGGCGGCCTTGGCCAGCACCGCCCAGGCGCTCTGCCGCGACAGCCGGCCGCCGCGCGCGTTGAGGAACAGAGCCGGCACGCCGCGCCCGGCGCCCCGGCCGTCGGAGAGCTCGGCGCGGCCGCGCACCAGGTAGGCCTCGACGGCGTCGCGGGCGTAGGACCCGACTGGCACCAGCCGCTCCTTGCCGCCCTTGCCGCGCAGCAGCACGGTCCCGTCGGTGAGGTCGAGGTCGTCGACGTCGAGCCCGACGGCCTCGGAGATCCGGGCGCCGGTGCCGTAGAGCACCTCCAGCAGCGCGCGGTCCCGCAGCGCGAGCGAGGTGCCGGGCGCTCCGGCGGCCTCGAGGATCTTCTCGATGTCGGCCAGCGGCAGCGCCTTCGGCAGCCGCTTCGCCGGGGCCGGCGGGCGGACGGCTGCCGACGGGTCCACCGCGGTCAGCCCCTCGCGGACGGCGAACCGGTGGAAGCCGCGCACCGCGACGACGGTCCGGGCAGCCGAGCCGGCGCCGAGCGGCGGGTGCTCGGCGTCGCCCTCGCGCAGCGCGACGAGGAACGCCGTCACGGTCGACTCCCGGACGTCGTCGAGCGACTCCACGCCCTGGTCGGCCAGCCAGCCGGCGTACCGGCGCAGGTCGCGGCGGTAGGACTTCAGCGTGTTGTCGGCCAGCCCGCGCTCGACGACGAGGTGGTCGAGGTACGTCCGGACCGCGCGCAGCACCTCACCGGTGGTGCCCACCTCAGCCGAGGACGTCCTCGAGCGTCACGCTGTCCATGCCGTGCGCCTCCCCGACCGGCTGGTTGGTCAGCGACCCGTCGTGGGCGTTGAGCCCCAGCGCCAGCGACCGGTCGTCGCGCAGCGCCCGCTGCCAGCCCTTGTCGGCGAGCGCGACGGCGTAGGGCAGCGTCGCGTTGGTCAGGGCGTACGTCGAGGTGTTCGGCACCGCGCCGGGCATGTTCGCCACGCAGTAGAACACCGAGTTGTGCACCATGTACGTCGGGTCGGCGTGCGTGGTCGCGTGGGTGTCCTCGAAGCAGCCGCCCTGGTCGACGGCGATGTCGACCAGCACGGAGCCGGGCTTCATCTGCGCGACCAGGTCGTTGCTGACCAGCTTGGGGGCCTTGGCGCCGGGGATCAGCACAGCGCCGATGACCATGTCGGCCTCGGTGACCTGCTGCTGGATGGTCAGCTGCGAGGACGCCAGCCCGTGCACCCGGTTGTTGTAGCGCCAGAACGACATCCGCAGCTTGTCGAGGTCGGTGTCGAGCAGCGTGACGTCGGCGCCCATGCCGAGCGCGATGTTCGCGGCGTTCTGCCCGGAGACGCCGGCGCCGATGATGACGACCTTGGCGTTGGCGACGCCGCCGACACCGCCCATCAGCACGCCGCGGCCGCCCTCGGCCTTCATCAGCGAGTGCGCACCGACCTGCGGCGCGAGGCAGCCCGCGACCTCGGACATCGGGTAGAGCAGCGGCAGCCCGCCCGACGGCAGCTGCACGGTCTCGTAGGCGATGGCGGTGACCTTGCGCGCTACCAGCTCCTGGGTCAGCGGCAGGTCGGCGGCGAGGTGGAGGTAGGTGAAGAGCGTCTGCCCCTCGCGCATGCGGGGGTACTCCTCGGCGATCGGCTCCTTGACCTTGAGGACCGTGTCGGCGGTGCCCCAGACGTCGTCGGCCGTGTCGAGCATCTTGGCGCCCGCCGCGACGTACTCGCTGTCGGGGATCTGCGACCCGGCGCCGGCGGTCGCCTCGACGTACACCTCGTGGCCGTGCTGGACCAGCTCGTGCACCCCGATCGGGGTGAGCGCCACCCGGTACTCGTGGTTCTTGACTTCCTTCGGGACGCCGATCTTCATCGTCCAGCTTCCTCTCGTCGGTGGAACAGCATGTAGCCGAGGACCGCCTGCGCGGTCGGACCGTCGGTGACCCGTCCCTCGCGCACTCCCGCGAGGAGGTCGTCGACCGGCACCCACTCGAGTGTCATGTCCGCCTCCTCGTGGGCCGGCTCGAAGCCGCCGCGGTCCGCGGCGGGCGTCAGGTCCTGCGCGAGGTAGTAGCCGATCCTCTCACTGGACAGCCCCGGCGAGGAGTACGTGGTGAACAGGTGGGTCCACCGCCCGGCCTCCACCAGCGCCCTCCTCGCGCAGCTCGCGCCGGGCCGCGACCACGGGGTCCTCCCCCTCGACGTCCAGCAGACCGGCCGGCAGCTCCACGAACCGGGTCGAGGCGGGGTGGCGGTACTGGTGCAGCACCAGCACCCGCTCCTGCTCGTCGACGGCCAGGATCACCACCGCGCCGGGGTGCTCGAGCACCAGCCGGCCGAAGGTCTCCTCGGGCTTGTCGGGGGCCGAGATGATGTCGCGGCGCACGGAGAACGGCGCCGCGCCCTGCCAGATGTGCTCCACCTCGTGGACGGGCCACGACTGCGGCTCGTCGGAGAGACCCGTCATCGGGCGGTCACACCGTCGAGTCGGCGGTCTGCTCGTCCACCCGGCGGCGCAGCGCGGACTCGTCGATCGGGAACCGCAGCTCCTTCTGGCGGGCGATGGCGGCGGCGACCAGGCCGGCGAACAGCGGGTGCGGCCGGGTGGGCCGGGACCGCAGCTCGGGGTGCGCCTGCGTCGAGACGTAGTAGGGGTGCACCTCGCGGGGCAGCTCGACGAACTCCACGAGGTGGTTGTCCGGCGACGTCCCGGAGAACACCAGGCCGGCCGCCTCGAGACGGTCGCGGTAGGTGTTGTTCACCTCGTAGCGGTGCCGGTGCCGCTCCTCGACCTTGTCCTCGCCGTAGGTGTCGCGGATCACCGAGCCCGCGCGCAGCTCGGCGGGGTAGAGGCCGAGCCGCATCGTGCCGCCGAGGTCGCCGGCGCCCTCGACGAACTGCTCCTGCTCGGCCATCGTCGCGATGACCGGCTCCGCGCAGCCGGTGTGGAACTCGGTGGAGTCGGCCTCCGCGATGCCCGCGACGTGCCGGGCGAACTCGATGACCATGCACTGCAGGCCCAGGCAGAGCCCGAGGGTGGGGATGCCGTGGGTGCGGGCGTACTCCAGGGCGCCGACCTTGCCCTCGATGCCGCGGATGCCGAAGCCGCCGGGCACGCAGACGGCGTCGACGTCCGCGAGGTGGCGGGCCGCGCCCTCCCGGGTCTGGCACTCGTCGGAGGGCACCCAGACCAGGTTGACCTTGGCCTCGTGGGCGAACCCGCCGGCCCGGAGCGCCTCGGCCACCGAGAGGTAGGCGTCGGGCAGGTCGACGTACTTGCCGACCAGCGCGACGGTGACCTCCTCGGCGGGGTGGTGCACCCGGCGCAGCAGGTCGTCCCACTCGGTCCAGTCGACGTCGCGGAACGGCAGGTTCAGCCGGCGTACGACGTACGCGTCGAGGCCCTCGCTGTGCAGCACCTTCGGGATGTCGTAGATCGACGGGGCGTCGCTGGCGTTGACCACGGCCTCGCGGTCGACGTCGCACATCAGCGAGATCTTGGCCTTCATGGAGTCCGGGATGGGCCGGTCCGAGCGGCAGACGATGGCGTCGGGCTGCAGGCCCAGCGAGCGCATCGCCGCGACCGAGTGCTGGGTCGGCTTGGTCTTCAGCTCGCCCGACGGGCCGATGTAGGGCACCAGCGAGACGTGCAGGAAGAAGACGTTGTCGCGGCCCACGTCGTGGCGGACCTGGCGGGCGGCCTCGAGGAACGGCAGCGACTCGATGTCGCCGACGGTGCCGCCGATCTCGGTGATCACCACGTCGATGTCGGGACCGGCCATCGCGCGGACCCGGTCCTTGATCTCGTTGGTGATGTGCGGGATCACCTGGACGGTGTCGCCGAGGTAGTCGCCGCGGCGCTCCTTGGCGATGACCTCGGAGTAGACCTGGCCGGTGGTGACGTTCGCGATGCCGGCGAGGTCGGTGTCGAGGAAGCGCTCGTAGTGCCCGATGTCCAGGTCGGTCTCGGCGCCGTCGTTGGTGACGAACACCTCGCCGTGCTGGAACGGGTTCATCGTGCCCGGGGTCGACGTTGAGGTACGGGTCGAGCTTCTGCATCGTGACCCGCAGCCCGCGTGACTTCAGCAGGCTGCCGAGGCTGGAGGCGGTGAGCCCCTTGCCCAGCGAGGAGGCGACGCCTCCGGTGACGAAGACGTGCTTGGTGGTTCCCGGCGACGCGAACTGCGAGGCGGCCAACTTCAACTCCCGTGGTCGGTCCCAGCTAGGGGCTGCGGCGGTCGGTGGGCTGCTCGTCTCGGGCGAGGGAGCCTTGAGTGGATCACCGACCGTCCACGGGGTTCCACCCTACCAACGCCCGCTGGTCGGCGCGAAAGCCGCGCCGACGTCGAGCCGGTCCGTCGTCAGTCCGACGTCTCCCGGGCCCCCGGCATCGCGCCGTCGGCGGCGTCCACGGCGCCGTACTGGCCCGCCTGGCCGGCGCCCTGCCCGGCGAGCGCCATCACGCCCACCACCTGGCCGGCGGTGCGGCCCAGCGCGTCGACGGTGGAGACCACCCGCGCGGTGCCGACGTCGTCGCGGACCGCCTTGACCTGACCCTTGTCGCGCGCCGAGGCGGGCGGGCCGGCGAGCACCACGCCGCCGGTGTCGGAGTCGACGGCGCGGACCAGGGTGGTGACGATCGAGGACGCGCCCTGCTGCTGGTCGGCGGACCCCTGGCCGGCGCCGGTGACGAACAGCACCAGGTCGCCGCGGCGGGCGAGCTTGCCCTCGGTGGAGACCAGGCTGGCGGTGTCGAGGCCGGCCAGGATGCTGGTCGCGGTGCCGTCGACCGGGGCGCCGCCCTGCTTGTCGGTGCCCACGGCGCGGGCGAGCAGCGCACCGATGCGTTCGTAGGGGTTGGCGTCGGCGGGGATGCTCAGCCCGTCCGCGCGGCCCTCGAGCTGGTTGCCGAGCTCGTCGACGAGCTGCTTGTTCGAGGCGTCGACCAGCTGGTTGCCCACCCGCAGCGTGCCGCCGACCGTGCCGCCGGCGACGCCGACCATGCTCCGCAGGCCCTTCACGTCGGACTGCTTCGCGGTCGGCAGCACCACGAGGTCGACGACACGTCCGTTGAGCCGGTCGCCGACCAGCCCGGGTGCGGCGGTGTGGGCGAACTCGTCGTTGAACGTGTTGGCGCTGCGCAGCCCGGTGATGTCGGCCTGCAGCTGGCTCTTGGTCTGCCGGTCGGCCTTCACCTGGTCGACGAGGGTGTTGTCGACCTCGCCCTTGAGCGGGCCGCCGCCGAGGGCGATCCCGACCGCGAGGGCCAGGAACACCGACACGAGCGTCACGATGTGGTAGCGGAAGGAGATCACGGGAACAGTCCTTGGATCCAGGTGAGTACGTCGGACAGCGCGTCGGTGAACGCCGACCACCAGTCGGCGCCGACCGGGGTGACCGCGACCGCGGCGGCCAGCGCCACCAGCCCGGCGAGGAGCACCAGCGCGAGGTGCCAGAGCCGCACCCGGCCGGCGTACAGCTGGGGGACGCTCTTGGCGTCGACGAGCTTGGGCCCGACCCGCAGCCGGGTGAGGAAGGTGCTGGCGAGCCCGGACCGCTGCCGGTCGAGGAACTCGTCGAGGGTGGCGTGGGTGCCGACGGTGACGACCAGGCTGGCGCCGTGCACGTCGGCGAGCAGCAGCGCGACGTCCTCGCTGGCCCCGGCGGCGGCGAGCGTCTGGTAGCGCACCCCGAGCCGCTTGAGCCGCTCCGACCCGACCGCCCGGCCGGAGCTGTCGGCGTGCAGCACCACCTCGCGTGCGCCGCGCAGCACGGCGTCGGAGACGGTGCCGCCCTGCTCGCCGGCGCCGTCCTGGGCGAGCCCCTCCTCGCCGACGACCACGATGTCGGGGCTGTGACCGGCGCTGCGCAGCGCGTCGGCGCCGGCGTCGACCCCGACCAGCACCGGGTGCTGCTCGCGGATGAACCGGCGCAGCCGGCGCAGGTCCTCGCGGTAGTCGTAGCCGCGGACCACGACGACGACCGGCCGGCCGGTGATCCGGGTCCGGGTGCTCGGGACGCCGCGGCCGTGCAGCAGCAGCTCCTGCTCGCGGCGCAGGAACTCGGTGGTGTTGTGGGTGAAGCTCTGCAGCTGCGTCGCGATCCCGGTGCGGGCCTCGTCCATCTGCGCGGCGACGTCGTCGGCGCCCAGCACCCGCCCGGACGCCACCTGCCGGTCGCCGACCAGCACCGAGCCCTCGTGCAGCCGGGCGGTGGCGCCGTCGTGGAGCGCGGAGAACACCTCGGGGCCGACGTCGTCGACCATCACCACCCCGGCGCTGGCGAGCAGGTCGGGGCCGAGGTTGGGGTAGCGACCGGAGATGAACGACGACGCGTTCACGACCGCCACCACCTGGCGGTCGAGGAGCGCCTGCGCGGTGGCCCGGTCGAGGTCGAGGTGGTCGATGACCGCGATGTCACCGGGACGCAGCCGGCGCATGAGCGACCCGGTCCGGCGGTCGACCCGGGCGGTGCCGCTCACCCCGGGCAGCTCGTCGACGGCGGAGTGGCGCGAGGGGAATCTCATGGCCGAGCAATCGTGACACGCACCGAGTGCCGATCAGGGGACGTGCCGGGGCGTGTGTGTCACACCTGTCCGGCGGTCCCCCGGGTCTGCTGCGCGGTCGCGAGCAGCTCCTCCGCGTGCGCCAGCGCGGTGTCGGAGTCCTCCAGCCCGGCGAGCATCCGGGAGAGCTCGCGGACCCGGCCGCCGTCGTCGAGGGTGGTCAGCCCCGAGGTGGTGACGGTGCCGTCGTCGCTCTTCACGACGACGACGTGCCGGTCGGCGAACGCGGCGACCTGCGGCAGGTGGGTGACCACCACGACCTGGGCGTAGCGGGCCAGCAGCGCCAGCCGGCGGCCCACCTCGACGGCGGCCTTGCCGCCGACGCCGGCGTCGACCTCGTCGAAGACGAACGTCGGGACCGGGTTGGTCGCCGCCAGCGCGACCTCGACGGCCAGCATCACCCGGGAGAGCTCGCCGCCGGACGCGCCCTTGCCGAGCGGGCGGGGCTCCGCGCCCCGGTTGGCGGCCAGCAGCAGCTCGACGTCGTCGAGGCCGGTCGCGGAGAACCGCACGGTGCGCTCCCCCACCGGCAGCCCCTCGGCGTCCTCGGTGCTCGTCACGGCCACGCTCAGCTCCGCGTGCGGCATCGCCAGCGAGGCGAGCTCGCTGGTCACGACGTCGCCGAGCGCGGTGGCGGCCCGGCGCCGCTCCTTCGTGAGCTTCGCCCCGACGGACGCCAGCTCGGTGCGCAGCGCCGCCCGCTGCTCGCGCAGCTCGGCGATCCGGTCGTCGGTGCCGTCGAGCTCGAGCAGCCGGCCGGCCGAGTGCTCCGCCCACGCGAGCACGTCCTCGACGGTCTCGCCGTACTTCCGGGTCAGCGCGACCAGCGCGGCCCGGCGCTCGGAGACGGCGGCCAGCCGCGCGGGGTCGGTCTCCAGCCCGGAGGCGTACGACGCCACGTCGGCGGCCACGTCGGAGAGCAGGTAGCTGATCTCGGCGAGCCGGTCGGCGAGCCCGGCCGCCTCGGGGTCGTGGTCGCGGACCCCGTCGAGCAGCCCCCGGGCGGCGGACACGGCGCCGAGCGCGTCGGGCCCCTCGTCGGCGGACAGGCTCTCGCGGGCCTGCTCGGCGGCGGCCCGCAGCGTGTCGGCGAACCCGAGCCGGGCCTCCTCGGCGCCGAGTGCCTGCTCCTCGCCGGGCTGCGGGTCGACGGCCTCCACCTCGCCGAGGCCGAAGCGCAGCAGGTCGGCCTCCTGCGCCCGCTCGCGCGCCGACCGGACGACGGCGGCGAGCTCGGTCTCGACCGCGCGCAGCCGGGTGTGCCCCTCCGCGAACCGCGCCCGCAGCGCCAGCGCCTTCGCGCCGGCGAACCGGTCGAGCGCGTCGCGCTGCGCCGCCGGCTTCAGCAGCCGGTGCTGGTCGGACTGGCCGTGCACGGCGACCAGCGGGTCGGCCAGGCGACACCAGCGCCGACACCGGCACCGAGGCCCCGCCGGCGAAGGCGCGCGAGCGGCCCTCGGCGCTGATCTGCCGGGCCAGCACGAGACGGCCGTCCTCGACCTCGCCGCCGACCGCGTCGGCGGCGGCGCTGAGCGCGGCGTGCGCCTCCGGGTCCTCCTCGCCGACGTGCACCAGGCCCTCGACCCGGGCGGCGCGGGCGCCGGTGCGGACCGCGCCGCTGTCGGCCCGGCCGCCGAGCAGCAGCCCGAGGGCGGTGACCACCATCGTCTTGCCGGCGCCGGTCTCGCCGGTGATCGCGGTGAACCCGGGCCCCAGCTCGAGGACCGACTCGTCGATGACCCCGAGCGAGGAGATCCGCAGCTCCTCAAGCATCGGGCCCCCCGGTCGGTGCGCGGCTGCCGCCCGGGCCGCGCGGCGCAGCGGCACCGGTGCGGCGGCGCTCGGCGGCACCGCGCCAGCCGGTCGACGGGCAGGTCGAACTTCGCCACCAGCCGGTCGGTGAACGGCGCCTGGTGGAGCCGCACCAGCTTCACCGGTCGCCGGCCGCGGCGGACCTCGATGCGGGCGCCCGGCGGCAGGTCGACGGTGCGGCGGCCGTCGCACCACAGCACGCCGGAGCCGTCGGTGCGGGCGATGACCTCGACCGCGAGCACCGAGGACGGCGAGACGACCAGCGGCCGGGCGAACAGCGCGTGGGCGCTGATCGGGACCAGCAGCAGCGCCTCGACGCCGGGCCACACGATGGGGCCGCCGGCGCTGAAGTTGTAGGCGGTCGAGCCGGTCGGGGTGGCGCACACGACGCCGTCGCAGCCCCAGCGCGACAGCGGCCGGCCGTCGACCTCGACGACGACCTCGATCATCCGCTCGCGGGCGGCCTTCTCGACGCTGGCCTCGTTGAGCGCCCAGGTGGAGCAGACCAGCTCCTTGCCGCCCTCGGCGGCGTCGCGGTAGACGGAGACGTCGAGGGTGAGCCGCTCCTCGGAGGTGTAGCGGCGGTTGCACGATCGCGTCGATGGTGAACTCGACGTCGTCGGACTCCGCCTCGGCGAGGAAGCCGACGTGGCCGAGGTTGATGCCGAGCAGCGGGGTGCCGCACTCGCGCGCCAGCTCGGCGGCCCGCAGGATCGTGCCGTCGCCGCCGATGACGACGACGACCTCGCAGTCCGCGGCGGCGCCGGCGTGGGGCGTCGACCACCTCGACCTCGGGGAGGTCCAGCGCGAGCTCGGCGGCCTCCTCCTCGAGCAGCCGCAGCGACATGCCGTTCTTGGTCAGCCCGAGGCAGAACTCACGGGCGACGTCCTGCGCCTCGCGCCGCCCGGTGTGGGCGATGACGAGGACGCGACGGTCCGTCGGCTCGGTCTCCTGGCTGGTCACGCTCACACCTTCTCACCGGCAGCCCCCAGGTCCGCGGTCCGACGTACCTCGTCGCGGATCCGGGCCGCGTCGACCTGCGGCTCCTGCCGGCGCAGCCAGAGGAAGTACTCGACGTTGCCCGACGGCCCGGGCAGCGGGCTCGTGGTCACCGACCGCGCGCCCCAGCCGCGCCGCGCGGCCGCGTCGGCGACCGACGTCACCGCCTCGGCGCGCAGCTCGGGGTCGCGGACCACGCCGCCGCGGCCGACCCGGTCCTTGCCCACCTCGAACTGCGGCTTCACCATCAGCGCGAGGTCGCCGTCGGGCCGGGTCACGCCCAGCAGCGCGTCGAGCACCAGCCCGAGCGAGATGAACGACAGGTCGCCGACCACCAGGTCGACCGGCCCGCCGACCAGCTCGGGGGTCAGCTCCCGGACGTTGGTGCGGTCGTGGACGACCACGCGGTCGTCGCTGCGCAGCGCCCAGGCGAGCTGGCCGTAGCCGACGTCGACCGCGACCACCTCGGCGGCGCCGGCCCGCAGCAGCACGTCGGTGAAGCCGCCGGTCGAGGCGCCCGCGTCGAGGCAGCGACGGCCCCGCACCTCGAGGCCCTCCGGCTCGAACGCCGCCAGTGCACCGGCCAGCTTGTGGCCGCCGCGGGACACGTAGTCGGGCCGCGGTGTCGTCGGGCACGACCACGAGCGCGACGTCGGTGGTCACCCCGGTGGCGGCCTTGGTGGCCACCGCGCCGTCGACCTTGACGCGCGTGGCGGCGATCAGCTCGCTGGCCTGCTCCCGCGAGCGCGCCAGGCCGCGGCGGACCAGCTCGGCGTCGAGGCGCAGGCGGCGGGGCATCGGCGGGCGTGGCGCGGTGCCGGGTCAGCCGGTGGTCGCCGGTGTCGCCGGCGTCGGCGAGCGCGGCGCGGAGCCGCTCGTGCGCGGACTCGAACACCGCGACGTGGTCGGCGGCCGGCCGGTCGTCGAGGCCGGCCAGCGAGGCGAGCACCTCGTCGACCGCGGGGTGGCCGGTGGCGCGACGTCGGCCGCCGTGGCGGCGCAGGCTCGGCTGCCGCGGGCTGCGGGTGCGCCTGCTCGGTCACGGGACTCTCCTGCCGTCGTCGCGGGTGCTGCGTCGTCGGTCCGGGCCTCACGCTACCCGGGCGGCCGGACGCCGGAGACGTCCGCCGCGCTGCCGTGCGCGTCCAGGTGGCGCCAGGCGGCGGTGGCCGCCGCCTGCCACCAGGCGTCCACGCCGGCCGCGTCGCCGCGGTCTCGTCCGTGTCGTCGGCCGCCACCGCCAGCGCACCGTCGGTCGACGCTCGCCCGCCAGCGGCCGACCCGGACGCCGTCGTCCTCGACGACCGGCTCCGGCTGGCTGCGGGCCGAGCGCGCCGAGGTCGGCGGCGACGTAGCGGGGTCGCAGCTCCGGCGGCGCCGCGACCAGCTGCTCGAGGTCGGTGACGCCGGTCATCACCAGCAGCGAGTCGTAGCCCGACCCGGTTGGCGCCCTCGATGTCGGTGTCGAGCCGGTCGCCGACGACCAGCGGCGTCTCGCCGCCGACCCGGCGCAGCGTCTCCTCGAACAGCGGCGGCTCCGGCTTGCCGGCGACCACCGGCTCCCGCTCGGCGAACCGCGCGACCACGCCGACCAGCGCGCCGTTGCCGGGACCGGGCCCGTCGGGGGTCGGCACCGTGAGGTCGGTGTTGGAGGCCACCCAGGGCAGCCCGTCGCGCACCAGGATCGCGCCGGCGATGACCGTCGACCAGCGCAGGTCGGCCGCGAAGCCGGACACCACGGCCGCCGGCTCGCTCGGTCGCGGTCCTGCACCGGGCGCAGCCCCAGCTCGGCGAGCGCCACCTGCAGGCCCTCGCCGCCGATGACGAAGACCGCCGCACCGCGCGGGCAGCTGCTCGCTCAGCAGCCGGGCGGCGGCCTGGGCGGAGCTGACGACGTCCTCGTCGGCGGCGTCGACGCCCAGCTCGCGCAGGTGCGTCGGCGACCGTGTCGGGCGTCCGGGAGGCGTTGTTCGTGACGTAGGCGAGCTTCATCCCGGCGTCCCGGGCGGCCGCGAGGTGGTCCGGGGCGCCCGGGACGGCGTCGCGGCCGACGTACACCACGCCGTCGAGGTCGAGCATCGCGACGTCGTAGGCGTCCCAGAGGGCGCCGTCGCTGGCCTGCAGCACGCTGACTCCTGCTCTCGGGTGCGGACGGTTCGCGGCCGGCTCGTACGATGCCCGGATGGCCACCGAGCACCGCCCGTTCACGCTGAGCCCGTTCCGGGGACTGCGGTTCGACCCCGCCACGGTCGGGGACCTCGGCACGGTCATCTCCCCGCCGTACGACGTCCTGGACGCCGAGACGGTGCGCGACCTCGAGGCCGCCAACCGTCACAACATCGTCCGGCTGATTCTGTCACGGCGCTTCGAGCGGCCCTACCTGGCGGTGCGCGACCGGCTGCGGAAGTGGCGGCAGAAGTCGTTCCTGCGCGCCGACGACGAGCCGGCGCTCTACCTCTACGAGTACGTCGTCGACGGCACCACCGTCCGGGGCCTCATCGGCCTGGTCGGGCTGCGCCAGGAGAGCGAGCGCGTCGTCCTCCCGCACGAGGACGTGATGCCGGGCCCGGTCGACGACCGCACGGTGCTGATGCGCACCACGGAGACCAACCTGGAGCCGATCCTGCTGGTCCACGAGGGCTCCGACCGGCTCCGGGACCTGATCGGCAAGGCCGCCACCGGCGACCCGGCCGCGGACTTCACCGCCCTCGACGGCAGCCGGCACCGGCTCTGGGCGGTCACCGACGACGACCAGCTCGACCGCGATCGCGGCCGAGCTGGCCCCCACCCAGGCGCTGATCGCCGACGGGCACCACCGCTACGCCGCCTACCTCCGGCTCCAGGACGAGCTCCGCGACCCGGCGGCCCCGCCGGCGACGTCGCCGTGGGACCACGGGCTGGCGCTGCTCGTCGACCAGGCCGACCACCCCCTCCACATCGGTCCGATCCACCGTTCCGTCGGCGCGCTGACCATGTCCGACCTGCAGGACGTCTCGGCCGACCGCGGGCGACGCGTTCACCGCGCCACCCCGACCGCGAGGCCGCGTTCGCCGCCGCGCGCGCCGGGGACGCCGACCCGGCCCGGGCCTGGTTCGTGGTCTCCGACGGCCGGGCCTGGGCCACCGTCGCCACCCGGACGGACCCGCCCGGTCGACGCCGCCGTGCTGCACGAGGTGCTGCTGCCCGCCTGGGGGGTGGCCGAGGAGCAGCTCGGCTACCACCACAGCCTCGACCAGGCGCTGCACACCACGGCCCGGCAGCCCGGCCTCGTCGTCGCCGTCCGGCCGCCGACGGTGGCCGAGGTGATGGCGACCGCCGCGGACGGTCATCGGATGCCGCGCAAGTCCACGTCGTTCGCCCCCAAGCCCGCGATGGGCGTCGTGATGCGCGACCTCGCGGACGCCGGCCCGGCCTGACCACCTCGGCCTGACCACCTCGGCCCGACCACGTCGGCCGACCGGCTCAGCCGGCCGGCTGCTCGCGGGCGCGGGCCCGCCGCGCGGTCAGCACCTCCACCTCGAGCCGGGTCGACGAGCCGACACCGCCGCGGAAGAACCGGCGGCGCAGCGCCCCGCCCACCTCGACCTCGTCGCCCGACGACCCAGCCGCTCACGCTGCGCCGGCAGCGGGCGGTCCAGGCCGTGCAGTCGACCCAGTCGACGCTCTGCGCCGACCCCGACGTCATCGGCGTCCTCGCCCGCGGCACCGACAGCCGGAACGTCGTGATCACGGCCCCGCTCGGCAGCTCTCGCTCGACCGGGGCCGAGGAGACCCGACCGCGCAGCTCCACGGCGTTGTCCGTGCTCTCGCCCCTGAGCGCGGCGACCTTCTCCGTCATCTCTGACCACCTCCGCGCACGAGCCTGACGGAGCAGCACCCGCCGCGAGCGAGGCGTGCCTCCGCGGCTGTGGACGGGTCACCGGTCTCCGTCGCTGTGGACGAGATCCGGCCCGGCCGCAGGCGGCAGCCGGCCGGGTGCAGGCGCCGGGTCTAGCGGGTTCCCCCGTCGGCGCGCTCGAGCTCCGCGACCCGCTCGGCGGCGTCGGTGATCTCCTCGCCGTCGATGCCGACGGTGCGGTGGAACCACTCGAGCGCCTCGTCGGTGCGGCCGGCGGCCAGCAGCGTGTCGGCGTAGGCGTAGCGCAGCCGCACGACCCAGTCCTCGCGCGACTGGGAGCGCAGCGGCGCGTTCTCCAGGGTGCGCAGCGCGGCGTCGATCTCGCCGAGGTCGCGGCGGGCGCCGGCCTCGACGATCGTGACCTCGGCCTTCAGGTCGGCCGGCAGGTCGGCCACGGCCGGGTTGTGCGCCAGCGCCAGCGCCCGCTCGGGACGGCCCAGGGCGCGCTCGCAGTCGGCCATCACCGCGAGGTAGTCCTGCGACCCGTTCATCCGCTTGGCGGCGCGCAGCTCCGAGAGCGCCTCGGCGAACTCGCCGGCGGCGTAGGCCGCCTCGCCGCACGCCTCGCGGACGACGGCGATGCGCGCGGCCCGGGCGCGGGCCGCCAGCGTGTGCTGGTAGGCCGTCTTCGGGTCGCTGTCCATCAGCAGGCCGGCGGCCACCAGGTGCCGTGCCACGCGGGCGCCCAGCTTCTCGGGCAGGCCGCGCAGCTGCTGGGCCACGGAGCGGTCGAGCTCGCGGCCGGTGATCGAGTCGTCGAGCGGCGGCCCGTCGTACGTCGACTGCTCCACGGACCTGGGCCGGTCGTCGCGGCGGTCCCCACGCCGGTCGGTCACGTCGATCGTCACGCTTGTCGTCACCGTCGCGGACCGGGACCAGGGCTTGTCACCGCCGGCTGGACGAGCTCCCGCGGCCGGCGGCCTCGCTCCGGAGCGCCGCTGCCGGTCCGACGCGCCGACCGCGCTGACTCGACCGCCCCGCGGCCAGGCCACCGCGTGGCTGACGCGCCCTGCCGCCGGGGCCACCACGGCGGTCGTCCCGCGGCCCCCGGTTGCCCCCGTCACGACGCGGTCCGCCGGATCGGCCCTTCTCTGCCACTGCGATGCTCCTGTGAAGTTCGTGCGTTGGGTGAGGCGACTGCTTAAACACGTAGAGGCCACCCTAAGGGTGGCCTCTACGCGAAAGATTGTCCGGCGACGTCCTACTCTCCCACAACCTCCCGGTTGCAGTACCATCGGCGCTGAAAGGCTTGACTTCCGGGTTCGGAATGGAGCCGGGTATTTCCCTTTCGCTATGGCCGCCGAAACTCTATGGAGTTATGCGTGAGCCGATTCAGGCACCGGCGCCGACTCCCCGAGGGGACTCAGTGCCGTGCCGTTCGGCTCCCGACCGTAACTCGGGAACCACACAGTGGACGCGCAACATCTTTGAGGGACAAGCCCTCGGCCTATTAGTACCGGTCGGCTCCGTGTATTACTACCTTCGACCTCCGGCCTATCAACCCAGTCGTCTACTGGGGGCCTTACCCGGTTGCCCGGTGGGAAACCTCATCTTGAAACGTGCTTCCCGCTTAGATGCTTTCAGCGGTTATCACTCCCGAACGTAGCTAACCAGCCGTGCTCTTGGCAGAACAACTGGCACACCAGAGGTTCGTCCATCCCGGTCCTCTCGTACTAGGGACAGCCTTTCTCAAGTTTCCTGCGCGCGCGGCGGATAGGGACCGAACTGTCTCACGACGTTCTAAACCCAGCTCGCGTGCCGCTTTAATGGGCGAACAGCCCAACCCTTGGGACCTACTCCAGCCCCAGGATGCGACGAGCCGACATCGAGGTGCCAAACCATCCCGTCGATATGGACTCTTGGGGAAGATCAGCCTGTTATCCCCGGGGTACCTTTTATCCGTTGAGCGACGCCGCTTCCACATGCCAGCGCCGGATCACTAGTCCCGACTTTCGTCCCTGCTCGACATGTCTGTCTCACAGTCAAGCTCCCTTGTGCACTTACACTCAAAACCTGATTGCCAACCAGGCTGAGGGAACCTTTGGGCGCCTCCGTTACATTTTAGGAGGCAACCGCCCCAGTTAAACTACCCATCAGGCACTGTCCCTGATCCGGATAACGGACCTAGGTTAGATATCTAGTACGACCAGAGTGGTATTTCAACGTTGACTCCACACGAACTGGCGTCCATGCTTCAAAGTCTCCCACCTATCCTACACAAGCCGAACCAAACACCAATACCAAATTGTAGTAAAGGTCCCGGGGTCTTTCCGTCCTGCCGCGCGTAACGAGCATCTTTACTCGTACTGCAATTTCGCCGAGTCCACGGTTGAGACAGCGCCCAAGTCGTTACTCCATTCGTGCAGGTCGGAACTTACCCGACAAGGAATTTCGCTACCTTAGGATGGTTATAGTTACCACCGCCGTTTACTGGGGCTTAAGTTCTGCGCTTCGCTGACGAATCAGCTAACACGTCCCCTTAACCTTCCAGCACCGGGCAGGAGTCAGTCCGTATACATCGTCTTACGACTTAGCACGGACCTGTGTTTTTAGTAAACAGTCGCTTGGGCCTGGTCTCTGCGGCCATCATCGCTTCGCAGAGCTAGTCTGCTGACGAATCCGGCCCCCCTTCTCCCGAAGTTACGGGGGCATTTTGCCGAGTTCCTTAACCATGGTTCACTCGATCGCCTTGGTATTCTCTACCTGATCACCTGAGTCGGTTTGGGGTACGGGCGGCGCACAGCTCGCTAGAGGTTTTTCTCGACAGCATAGGATTATCCACTTCGTCCATTCGGACTCCCTGTCAGATCTCAGGCACATGAGAGACGGATTTGCCTATCTCTCGCCCTACATCCTTAGCCGTGGTCTACCATCGCCACGGTTGGACTGCCTTCCTGCGTCACCCCATCGCTTGACTACTACTAGTTTGGGTCGTGCGCTCCGCCTCCATCGTCCCGAAGGATCCCGGAGGTTTTGGGCACTTAGCATCACTAGGTTCGTCATGGGCGCTGTTTTGCCGGTACGGGAATATCAACCCGTTGTCCATCGACTACGCCTGTCGGCCTCGCCTTAGGTCCCGACTTACCCAGGGCAGATTAGCTTGACCCTGGAACCCTTGATCATTCGGCGGAAGAGTTTCTCACTCTTCATTCGCTACTCATGCCTGCATTCTCACTCGTATGGCGTCCACGGCTGGTTCACACCGCCGCTTCGCTCGCCATACGACGCTCCCCTACCCATCCACGCACGTGGACCTGAAATGAATCAGGCCAGGTTATTTGCATGAATGCCATAGCTTCGGTGGATAACTTGAGCCCCGCTACATTGTCGGCGCGGAATCACTTGACCAGTGAGCTATTACGCACTCTTTCAAGGGTGGCTGCTTCTAAGCCAACCTCCTGGTTGTCTGTGCGACTCCACATCCTTTTCCACTTAGTTATCGCTTAGGGACCTTAGCTGATGGTCTGGGCTGTTTCCCTCTCGACAATGGAGCTTATCCCCCACTGTCTCACTGCCGCGCTCTCACTTACTGGCATTCGGAGTTTGGTTAATTTCGGTAAGCTTGTAGGCCCCCTAGACTATCCAGTGCTCTACCTCCAGCAAGAAACACGCGACGCTGCACCTAAATGCATTTCGGGGAGAACCAGCTATCACGGAGTTTGATTGGCCTTTCACCCCTATCCACAGGTCATCCCCCAGGTTTTCAACCCTGGTGGGTTCGGTCCTCCACGCGGTCTTACCCGCGCTTCAACCTGCCCATGGATAGATCACTCCGCTTCGGGTCTTGGTCGTGCGACTCATTCGCCCTCTTAGGACTCGCTTTCGCTACGGCTTCCCCACACGGGTTAACCTCGCCACACAACGCAAACTCGCAGGCTCATTCTTCAAAAGGCACGCCGTCACAAGATCGAAATCTCGCTCCGACGGATTGTAGGCACATGGTTTCAGGTACTATTTCACTCCCCGCCAGGGGTACTTTTCACCTTTCCCTCACGGTACTTGTCCGCTATCGGTCACCAAGGAGTATTTAGGCTTAACGGGTGGTCCCGCCAGATTCACACGGAATTTCAGGGGTTCCGTGTTACTTGGGGTGACGTCTCAGAGCCATCGTCTTACGTGTACGGGGGTATCACCCTCTACGCCGGGACTTTCCAGTCCGCTTCGACTTCAACGATGGTTTCTTACTCTGTGCTGGTTCGGCAGAACCAACGTGACGGCCCCACAACCCTCGACTAGCAACGCCTGCCGGCTATCACACTAGTTGAGTTTGGCCTGTTCCGATTTCGCTCGCCACTACTCTCGGAATCACTTTTGTTTTCTCTTCCTGTGGGTACTGAGATGTTTCACTTCCCCACGTTCCCTCCAGCTGCCCTATGTGTTCAGGCAGAGGTAACTGGACATGACTCCAGCTGGGTTTCCCCATTCGGAAATCCCCGGATCACAGCTCGGTTGCCAACTTCCCGGGGCTTATCGCAGGCTCCTACGTCCTTCATCGGCTCTTGGTGCCAAGGCATTCACCATGTGCCCTTAGTAGCTTGTCTTGCTACAAAGATGCTCGCGTCCACTGTGTAGTTCTCAAATTACGGGCGGTCCCATCCCTCGTTGTCCGCGCTGGCCCGGGTCGACGAGTCCGTCGGGTCGGGTAGTTCGCGGGGAGGATGGTCCGGAGGAGATCGATGACTCGATCCCTCAGGACCCAACAGTGTGCCTGGAATGCTTGCTCGCTCCTGCTCGAGGTTCCACGCCGGCCTCCTCATTGCTGAGGAGAGGCGCGACAGTACTGACGAGCTCTTGCTTGCGAGCAGACCAAATAGTCGACGTTCCACTAGTGAGCTGGTCTGCCGAGGAACGCATGTCCTCGAAACAGGCCGATGGACAGTCAACTCCTGGTCTCCCAGCGAGCTGCTGCCAAGTGCTCCTTAGAAAGGAGGTGATCCAGCCGCACCTTCCGGTACGGCTACCTTGTTACGACTTCGTCCCAATCGCCAGCCCCACCTTCGACGGCTCCCTCCACAAGGGTTGGGCCACCGGCTTCGGGTGTTGCCGACTTTCGTGACGTGACGGGCGGTGTGTACAAGGCCCGGGAACGTATTCACCGCAGCGTTGCTGATCTGCGATTACTAGCGACTCCGACTTCATGGGGTCGAGTTGCAGACCCCAATCCGAACTGAGACCGGCTTTTTGGGATTCGCTCTACCTTGCGGTTTCGCAGCCCTTTGTACCGGCCATTGTAGCATGCGTGAAGCCCTGGACATAAGGGGCATGATGACTTGACGTCATCCCCACCTTCCTCCGAGTTGACCCCGGCAGTCTCTTATGAGTCCCCACCATTACGTGCTGGCAACATAAGACGAGGGTTGCGCTCGTTGCGGGACTTAACCCAACATCTCACGACACGAGCTGACGACAGCCATGCACCACCTGTATACCGACTAAAAGGGGCCGTATCTCTACGGCTTTCCGGCATATGTCAAACCCAGGTAAGGTTCTTCGCGTTGCATCGAATTAATCCGCATGCTCCGCCGCTTGTGCGGGCCCCCGTCAATTCCTTTGAGTTTTAGCCTTGCGGCCGTACTCCCCAGGCGGGGCGCTTAATGCGTTAGCTGCGGCACGGAACTCGTGGAATGAGTCCCACACCTAGCGCCCAACGTTTACGGTGTGGACTACCAGGGTATCTAATCCTGTTCGCTCCCCACACTTTCGCTCCTCAGCGTCAGGTAATGCCCAGAGAACCGCCTTCGCCACCGGTGTTCCTCCTGATATCTGCGCATTTCACCGCTACACCAGGAATTCCGTTCTCCCCTGCATACCTCTAGTCTGCCCGTATCGGAAGCAGGCTCAGGGTTAAGCCCTGAGTTTTCACTCCCGACGCGACAGACCGCCTACGAGCCCTTTACGCCCAATAATTCCGGACAACGCTCGCACCCTACGTATTACCGCGGCTGCTGGCACGTAGTTGGCCGGTGCTTCTTCTGCAGGTACCGTCACTTTCGCTTCGTCCCTGCTGAAAGAGGTTTACAACCCGAAGGCCGTCATCCCTCACGCGGCGTTGCTGGATCAGGCTTTCGCCCATTGTCCAATATTCCCCACTGCTGCCTCCCGTAGGAGTCTGGGCCGTGTCTCAGTCCCAGTGTGGCCGGTCACCCTCTCAGGCCGGCTACCCGTCGTTGCCTTGGTGGGCCATTACCCCACCAACAAGCTGATAGGCCGCGAGCTCATCCTTCACCGCCGGAACTTTCCACCACCATCAGATGCCTGAAGTGGTCGTATCGGGTATTAGCACCGGTTTCCCGGAGTTATCCCCGTGTGAAGGGCAGATTGCTCACGTGTTACTCACCCGTTCGCCGCTCGTGTACTCCCGAAGGAGCCTTACCGCTCGACTTGCATGTGTTAAGCACGCCGCCAGCGTTCGTCCTGAGCCAGGATCAAACTCTCCGTTGAATTCTTTTCGACGTCCCACCGAAGCGAGAGCGCCAATTTTTGGAGATGTCCCGGCAAGAGACCGAATCACTGACATGTTGTCAGAATCATCGTTTTTCTTACCAAAGGAACCGTCGACCTCGTCGGCTCGGCGAACCGAGACCTTCGAAAGTCGGACGGGTATCAAACTAATTCGTCGACTTTTGGCACACTGTTGAGTTCTCAAGGATCAAGCGCGCACCGCAGTCCGGCCTCTCGGCCTCGCTGGGGGGCAACCTGCTAAAACTTACCGGGTGCTGCAGGCCCCGTCAAATCGGTTTCCGCTGCTCCCGGTCCCGTCACAAGCCACGCTCACCGAGTCGATCCGGGGCCGCCGTAGCGCGCACCCGAGCCACCTCGGCTGAGGTGTCTTGCTGGGGGGTTTCGCCTCGGGGCCGGACACCCGGTCTGTGACCTTGCGTCCCGCCGCTCCCTGGCGACGAAGAGAACATTACGAGCACCCGCAGGGATCGTCAAATCGGGTCGGCGTGGCGCGGGTCACAATCTGCATCGTCGCAGGTCAGAGGCGGTTTGGCCGGGCGAGCGGCCGCTCGTCGGAGCGCGTCCTGGAGCGCGCTCGAACCACAGCGATGTCATTCACCGGGGGCCGGCGAGCAGGCTCGGCGGGACCCGTCCGACCGAGCTGACGCCGGCCAGCGTCATCGCCTCGACGAGCTCCTCCCCCAGCTCGCGCGAACATCCGGCGCACACCCGTCGGACCCGTCCGCCGCCAGTGCATAGACCGGCAGCCGGCCGAGGAAGACCGCCCGCGGCGCCGAGTGCGAGGGCCGTGAGGGCGTGCCGTCCGCGAACGGATCGCCGCCGTCGACGTACACCTCGGCGCCCGACCCGACCTCCGCCGACCACCGCGGCGAGGCACGAGGCGGTGTCGGCGGCGTGGTCGAGCTGCCGGCCGCCGTGGTTGGTCACCCACACCGCCCGGGCGCCCGCGTCGACGCAGCGTCGTGCGTCGTCCGCGGCGCAGGACCCCCTTGACCACCACCGGCAGACCGGTCTCGCGCGCCAGCCACTCGACGTCCTGCGGGCCGAGGTCGGTCGCCTTCTCCTCCCCCGGCCGCGTCGCCGTGGCCCGGCGGGAAGTTCGCCCGCAGCCAGCCGGGCTCGGCGACGTCCCACACCGTCGGGCCGTCGCCGTCGTACTTCGTGCCGACGACCGGGGTGTCCACGGTGAGCACGACGGCCGCGCGCGCCCGCGTCGACGGCCCGGCGCAGCAGCGGCAGGCAGGCCCGGCGCTCCGCGGTGACGTAGACCTGCAGCCACCAGTCGACGCCGGTCGCGGCGACGTCCTCGAAGCTGGACGCCGGCGTTGCTCGACACCACCAGCAGGGCGCCGGCCTCACGGGCGCCGCGCGCCATCGCGACCTCGCCCTCGGGGTGCGCGGCGCGCTGCATCGTCGTGGGGGCGACGGCGAGCGGGGTGTCGACGTACGTGCCGAGCAGCGAGGTGCCGGTGTGCACCCGGGTGACGTCGCGCAGCACCTGCGGCAGGAAGCGGTGCCGGTCCCACGCCGCCACCGCCTCGCCGGCGGTCACGCCGTCGCGCGAGCCCTGGCGGACGTAGCGGTGCACCGGCTCCGGGAGCAGGTCGCCGGCGCGGGCCTCCAGGCCGTCGACGAACCGCTCCCCGGGGCTCACCCCACGACCTCCACGCCGGCGAGGTTCTTCTTGCCGCGCCGCAGCACCAGCCAGGAGCCGCCGAGCAGGTCGGTCGCGCGACGGGCGTGAAGTCCGGGTCGGAGACCCGCTCGTTGTTGAGGTAGGCGCCGCCCTCCCCCACCGTGCGACGCGCCTCGCCCTTGCTCTTCGACGAGACCGGACGACACCAGCAGGTCGACGATGCGTCGGCAGCCCGTCGGTCGCGCCGACCTGGGTGGCGCCCGGCCTCGCGCAGCGCCGCCGCGAGGGTCGCCGGGTCGAGCTCGTGCAGCGTCCCGCCGCCGAACAGCGCCGCCGACGCGGCCTTGATCCGCTCGGTCTCCGCCTCGCCGTGCACCAGCGTGGTCATGTGCTCGGCGAGGGCGCGCTGGCCGGCGCGCAGGAACGGCTTCTCCGCGGTCTGCGCCTCCAGGTCCTCGATCTCGTCGTGGCCGAGGAACGTGAAGACCCGCAGCAGCTCGCCGACCTTCGTCGTCCTCGGCGTTGAGCCAGAACTGGTAGAAGGCGTACGGCGACAGCATCTCCGGGTCGAGCCACAGCGCGCCGCCCTCGGTCTTGCCGTACTTCGTGCCGTCGGAGCGCGTCAGCAGCGGGGTGGCGAGCGCGTGCACGTGGTCGCCGTCGGTGCGGCGGATCAGCTCGACGCCGGCGGTGATGTTGCCCCACTGGTCGCTGCCGCCGAACTGCAGCGTCACGCCGTAGTCGCGGTGCAGGTTGAGGTAGTCCATGGACTGCAGCAGCACGTAGCTGAACTCGGTGTAGGAGATGCCGTCGTCGAGCCGCTTGCGGACCGACGTCGCGGGCCAGCATCCGGTTGACCGGGAAGTGCTTGCCGACGTCGCGCAGGAAGTCGATCGTCGACAGGCTCGCGGTCCAGTCGTAGTTGTTGACCATGGTCGCCGCGTTGTCGCCCTCGAAGGACAGGAACGGCTCGATCTGCGCGCGGACCCTCTCGACCCAGCTCTTCACGACGTCGAGCGAGTTGAGCACCCGCTCGCCCGACTCCCGCGGGTCGCCGATCATGCCGGTGGCGCCGCCGACCAGCGCGAACGGGACGTGCCCGGCCTGCTGCAGCCGCCGCGCGGTGAGCACCTGGACGAGGTGGCCCATGTGCAGGCTCGGGGCGGTGGGGTCGAAGCCGACGTAGAACCGGACCGGCCCCGCGTCCATCTCGGCGCGCAGCGCGTCGAGGTCCGTCGAGTGCGCGAGGAGGCCGCGCCACTCGAGGTCGTCGAGGACGTGGAGGTCTGCCGTCACCTCGGTGCCTTTCTCAGGATGTGCGGGATGGGTGCGCGCACCAGCCTGCCTCATCGGCGACGGCCGGTGCCACGGGGTCGGTCAGGGGCGCTCGCCGAACGCGAGCGGCTCTCGGCTGCAGAGGTACGTCGCCCAGCTCAGCTTGGTCGGCACGCCGTCGGCGTCGCGGGTGACCCGGAGCAGCTCGCCCTCCTCGCGGCCGGCGACGGTCCGGAAGACGTCGGGCTCGAGCTGCTCGAAGCGCGACGACGGCTTGTGCCTCGGCAGCGCGGGCGCGCGGGCCTCGAGCCGTCCCTGCCGCACCGAGAACTCGAACGGGCTCCCCTCCGTCCACCACACGCCGACGAGGTCGCGCAGCCCGTCGGGCACGGCGGTGCCGGGCCGCCAGGGCTCGGGCAGCGCGGGCTCCTGGTCGGTGACGTGGTCGGCGAGCGCCAGCGCGAACCCGGTGACGTCGGGGGTGGTGCCGGAGCTGGTGAGCACCACCGCGCCGGTGCGCGCCTCGCGGTCGGTGAACAGCGCGGTGATGTGGCCCGGCATGCCGCCGGTGTGGCCGACGTACGTGCGGGTGCCGGAGCGGTGCAGGAAGAAGCCGAGACCCATGGCGGCCGTCCAGCGCTCGCGGTCGATCATGATCTGCGGCTGGCACATCTCCTCGAGGGTGTCCGGCGAGAGCACCTCGGACGGCGGGTCCGCCACGAACGCCGACCACCTCGCGAGGTCGGCGCCGGTGCTGGCCAGGCCGCCGCAGGGGTCCATCGCGCGCAGGTCGTTGGCGGGCTGGGGCACCGGGACGTCGGTGTACGGCGGCACGAAGTAGCCGTCGGCGTGCCGGCCGTCGAAGCCGACCGTCGTGCGCCGCATCTCCAGCGGCTCGAGCAGCCGGACCCGCAGCGACTCGGCCCACTCCCGCGCGTCGAGCCGGGCGACGACCTCGCCGAGCATCGAGTAGGCGAGGTTGGAGTAGTGCCAGAGCCGGTGCGGCGGGTGCACGCGCTCGACCTGGTTGAACTCCTCGACCAGCTGGGCGCGGTCGGGGAAGACCAGCTCCTCCCAGACGTCGCCGAGCGGCTCGCGCTGCATGCCGCTCACGTGGCTCAGGCACTGGCGGATCGTCAGTCCCGGCCGGGTGACCTCGGGGACCAGCACGTCGAGCGTGTCGTCGAGGCTGAGCCGGCCCTCGTCGCGCAGCTGCATCACCATCGCCGCGGTGAAGGTCTTGGTGTTCGACGCCACGAGGAACTGGTGGTCGTCGTCCGGCGGGGTGCCGGGTCGTCGAGCGACGCGGCGCCGACGCCGTCCTGCCACACCAGCGCGCCGTCGCGGGCGACACCGGCGAAGACGCCGGGGAGGCGGCCGTCGCGTTGCCGGTCGAGGACGATGCGGTGCAGCCGGCGGGAGGTGTCGTCGCGGAGAGTCACGGCTCGACCCTAGGAGCCGCCTCCGACCGGCGCAGCAGGTGGTCGCGGGCGGCCGCGTCGAAGGGTCCGTCCCGCTCCGCGAGGTGGTCCGCGATCGCGGCCCGGTGCTCGGCCGACTTGTTGCCGCCGTACTTCATCTTGGCGCGCACCGCCTCGACGGTGACCCGCAGGCCGCGGATGCCGGAGAGCTGGCGGCGGTCGCTCTCGACCGTCGTGCTCGGCGTGACCCGCGTCGAGCCCGGCGGCTCGAAGTGCGCGAGCTGGCGGGCCAGCAGCGCGGCCTTCTCGTCGGGGTCGTCGACGACCTCCGCGACGCCGAGCAGCTGGACGCCGGTGTAGTAGCTGGTCGGCACCCCGAGGTCGGGATCCGTGCCCGGGTTGGCGTTCCACGCCGCCTCGACGTAGGCGTAGTCGCCGGTGAGGGCGAGCACCACGTGCGGGTCGGCGTCGAGCGCGCGCCACGCCGGGTTGGGGCGGGCGAGGTGCAGCAGCACGGTCGCGTCGCCGTCGTACAGGAAGTGCGTGGGCACGACCACGGGGTAGCCGTCGACGAGGCCGGCGGTGACGAGCTGGCCGAAGTCGGCGCGCGCCAGCACGCCCTGCCACTCGTCGCGGGTCGCCTCGTCCCAGGGATGGATCAGCACGGACCGATCCTCCCAGACGGGCGTCAGCCGAAGAGGCTCGAGACCTTCACGAAGGTCTCGTAGACGCCGTAGGCCAACGGCAGCCCGACGACCGCCCACGACACGGCCAGCAGCACCGGCTGCGTCGTGGTCGTGGTCCCGGTGCGGGTCCTCGTGGCGGTGCCGCCGCCGTCGGAGCCGAGCTCGCCGGTCAGCTGCTTCTCCTCGTGGTCGGGCTCGTGGAACCGGTCGGCGACCTGCCGGATCAGCAGGTTGGCGACGAAGCCGACGGCGAGCACCCCGACCATGGTCAGCAGCGCGGGCTTGTAGGCCTCGTAGGTCAGCTTGCCGGGCGTGCCCTCGGCGTCGAGGAAGCCGTTGACGATCAGCGGTCCCGCGACACCGGCGGCCGACCAGGCGGTGAGCAGCCGGCCGTGGATGGCGCCGACCTGGAAGGTGCCGAACAGGTCGCGGAGGTACGCCGGCACGGTGGCGAACCCGCCGCCGTAGAACGAGATGATGATGCCGGCGAGCAGCACGAAGAGGCCGGTGGTGGTGTGGCCGGCGATCGCGAGCAGGGCGTAGAGGACCATCCCGCCGCCGAGGTAGCCCATGTAGATCGGCTTGCGGCCGATCACGTCGGACGTCGAGGACCACACGAAGCGGCCCGCCATGTTGCAGATCGACAGCAGCCCCACGAAGCCCGCAGCCGCGGCCGGGTCGACGCTGGAGTCGCCGCCGCTGCCGCGGAAGAAGTCCTGGATCATCGGCGCCGCCTGCTCGAGGATGCCGATGCCGGCGGTGACGTTGCAGAACAGCACCACCCACAGCAGCCAGAACTGCGGTGTCCTCACGGCGTTGGCCGCGGACACGCTGGCCGTGGTGACCATCGACTTCGCCTTGACCTTCGAGGGGTCGAAGCCCTCCGGGACCCAGTCGTCGGCGGGGACCCTGACCAGCCACGCGCCGAACAGCATCACGACGAGGTAGACGACGCCGAGCGTGATGAACATGCTCGCGACAGCAGAGCCGCTGGCGACCGAGGTGGGATCGGTGGCGTCGAAGCCGCTGTCGAACGTCGCGAGCAGCTTGCTCTCCACCGGCGAGGCGACGAGCGCGCCGCCGCCGAAGCCCATGATGGCCAGGCCGGTCGCGAGGCCGGGGCGGTCCGGGAACCACTTGATCAGCGTGGACACCGGGGAGATGTAGCCGATGCCGAGCCCGATGCCGCCGATCACGCCGTACCCGAGGTAGAGCAGCCAGATCTGGCCGGTGGCGATGCCGAGCCCGCCGACCAGGAAGCCGAGCGACCAGGCCAGCGCGGCGGCGACCATCGCGCGACGCGGACCGCCGGTGTCGACCCAGGTGCCGAACAGCGCCGCCGACAGGCCGAGCATCACGATCGCGATGGAGAACACGATGCCGACGGCAGTGAGGCTGACGTCGAAGTGGTCGACCAGGCTGGTCTTGTACACGCTGGTGGCGTAGGCCTGCCCGATGCACAGGTGGATCGCGAGGGCCGCCGGCGGCACCAGCCAGCGGTTGTAGCCGGCGGGCGCGATCGTGCGGGAGCGGTCGAGCAGGGCGAGCGGCATGACGCCTCCATCGAAGCCGGGATGTGCCACCGGTCACATGCCCCGGGCCCCATCGGTTGAAACGTCCACCACCCGGGTCCGGTGCGACGAGCGGTCGCATCCGCGCGGTCAGCGGGCCTGCTGGTCGCCGGCGAGCCGCCGATCCACGAGCGAGGCGGCGAACGAGGAGCTGCGCTGGTTGCCGGTGACCGCGCGCAGGAACTCCGCGCGGCCCAAGGCGTACGTCGTGACGTCGGTCGCGGCGGTGATCGTCGCCGTCCGCGGCACCTGCCGCATGAGCGCGATCTCGCCGAAGCAGTCACCCGGCCCCAGGGGCGGGCGCGGCCGCCCGTCGACGTCCACGTCGACCCGGCCGTCGGCGACGACGTGGAACCGGTCGCCGGCGTCGCCCTGCCGGATCAGCACCGCGCCGGGCGGGTAGTGGCAGACCTCGAGGGAGGCGGCGAGCTGCTCGACGGTCACCAGCGGGAGCGGGGCGAACATCGGCAGGGCCCGGAGCAGCTCGACCTCGTGGCCGGGCTCGGGGAGTGACCGGTCGACCCGGCCGAACGGCACGGCGTAGCCCAGCGCCGCCACGACGACCAGTCCCGCGGCGACGGCGAACCCGCCCCGGGCCCCCACGGTGTCGAGCAGCCACGGCGCCAGCACCGATCCCAGGCCGATGCCGACGACGATGAGCAGCTCGAGGGCGCCGAGCAGCCGGCCGATGAGCCGGGGACCGGCCAGCCGCGGGAGGAGCGTGAACATGCTGGCGTCCTGGTGGGCGTTGCCGACCCCGATCAGCACCATGGCGGCGAACGCGACGGCCGGCACCGGCCAGGCCGCCATGAGACCCAGTGCCAGCCCCCACGCGAGGACGCCGGCGACGAAGGTGCGCCCCAGCCGGGTGGAGCGGACGACGTACACGCCGATGAGGCCGCCGAGCAGTCCCCCGATGCCCATCGCGGCGTTGAGCCAGCCGATCGACGACTCGCCGAGGTGGAGGACGTCGAAGGCGAACACGACCAGGCCGACCATCAGCACGCCGCGGGCCACGGTCTGCACCAGGGCGAGCGTCGGCAGCCCGCCGACCGGCTGCAGCCGGGCCATGGCCGCGCCGCCCACGACCACGTCCCGGACCATGGTCGGGCGGCCGACGCGGGCGTGGCGGGAGTCGTCGGGAAGCCGCAGCCGGAGCAGGGAGGCGAGGGCCAGCGCCGTGCACGCGGCCGAGAGCGCCAGGGCGGTGGGGGCGTCGGCCAGCAGGAGCGTGAGGCCGGCCAGCACCGGTCCGACCAGCGAGCCGGCGCTCTCCATCACCGTGGCGGTGACGTTCGCGGTGGCCAGCTCCGCGGGCGTCCGCACCAGCCACGGCAGGGCGGCGGCCTGCAGCGGCCGGAAGATGCCGGCCAACCCGTCGGCCAGCACCACCGCGACGACCACGAGCGCCACGGGCCCCTCGACGACCGCCACCGCGGCGGCCGACCCGACGAGCACGGCCCGCGCTCCCGTCGTGGCGCGCAGCAGCCGGTCGCGGCGGACCAGGTCGCCCAGGCTCGACACGGCCACCGCGACGACGGCTCCCCAGAGGGCGCGGCCGACCGAGTACGCCGCGAGCAGGGCGGCGCCGCCCTCGTCGTACGCGAGGACGAGGACGGCCACGGTGCAGCTCGTCCAGCCGACGATCGACAGCGCCCACGCCAGCTCGATCCGGCGGACGTCGGGGTGCCGCGCTAGGTCCAGCACCCCCACCATCGCGCCTCCCTCGCCACCTGGCCGCTCACGCTAGTGCGTCCGCGGTCGACGGGTCACGCGTCAGCCGGGCCGGCGGCGCAGCGGGGCGGCGGGTCGGTACGTCGAGACCGTCGGCTCGCCGGGCAGCCAGAACCGCCAGGGCCGCTCGGCCGCTTGCCGCAGGCCGACCCGCGGTCCCGCGCTGACGTCTCCTCCCGGCGGGTCGGTGAGCGTGAGGGTGAGGTCGCCGCGGCTCAGGTCGGTGCCGTCGTGGGACAGGTCGATGCCGAGCGCCTGGCACAGCCGGGCCGGTCCGCGGGCCAGGTCGCGGTCGCTGCCGCGGCGTCGCGCACGGGCGGACGCGAGGCCGTCGACGACCTCGCCGGCACGCAGCAGCACGGCGCTGGGTCGGTCGACGGGGCCCACGACGACGTTCGCGCAGTGGTGCATGCCGTAGGTGAAGTAGACGTAGAGCACCCCGGACGGGCCGAACATCACCGCGTTGCGACGGGTGCGTCCGCGGTAGGCGTGCGAGCCGGGGTCGTCGGGGCCGTCGTACGCCTCGACCTCGGTGAGCCGGACGGCCACGTCGCCGTGGCGGAGCGTCGCCCCCAACAGGCGGGGTGCGACGTCGAGGACCGGGCCCTCGAGCTCAGGCCAGCCAGGCACGGTGGTCCGCGACGACCGCGCGGAGCTCGGCGAGCTGGTCACGGACGCGGTCGGGCGCGGTGCCGCCGCGGCTGTCGCGCGACGCGACCGACCCCGCCACCGTGAGCACCTCGCGCACGTCGGGCGTGAGGTGCTCGTCGATCTCGGCGAGCTGGGCGTCGGTCAGCTGGTCGAGCTCGACGCCGAGCTCCTCGCAGCGTCGTACGCACGCGCCGGCGACCTCGTGCGCGACCCGGAACGGCACGCCCTGCCGGACCAGCCACTCGGCGACGTCGGTGGCCAGCGAGAAGCCCTGCGGCGCCAGCTCGGCCATCCGGTCGGTGTCGAACGTGAGCGTCGCGACCATGCCGGTGAACGCCGGCAGCAGCACCTCGAGGGTGTCGACGGAGTCGAAGACCGGCTCCTTGTCCTCCTGCAGGTCGCGGTTGTAGGCGAGCGGCAGCGCCTTGAGGGTGGCCAGCAGACCGCCGACGTTGCCGATCAGCCGGCCGGCCTTGCCGCGGGCGAGCTCGGCGATGTCGGGGTTCTTCTTCTGCGGCATGATGCTCGACCCGGTGGAGTACGCGTCGTCGAGCACGACGAAGCCGAACTCCTTGGTGGCCCAGAGGATGACGTCCTCGGCCTGCCGGCTCACGTCGACGCCGATCATCGCGGTGACGAAGGCGAGCTCGGCGACGAAGTCGCGGGCGGCGGTGCCGTCGATGGAGTTCGCGCTGGACCCCGTGAACCCGAGGTCGCGGGCGACCTCCTCCGGGTCGAGGCCGAGGCTGGTGCCGGCGAGGGCCCCGGCGCCGTACGGCGAGTCGACGGCGACCCGGGCGTCCCAGTCGCGCAGCCGGCCGACGTCGCGCAGCAGCGGCCAGGCGTGGGCGAGCAGGTGGTGGGAGAGCAGCACCGGCTGGGCGTGCTGCAGGTGGGTGCGGCCGGGCATGACCGCGCCGAGGTGCTGCTCGGCCTGGTCGGCGAGCGCCGTCGGCGAGGTCGAGCACCAGCGTGGCGACGACGCGGGCGTGGTCGCGCAGGAACGCCTTGAACAGCGTCGCCACCTGGTCGTTGCGGCTGCGTCCCGCCCGCAGCCGGCCGCCGAGCTCGTCGCCCACCTCGACGAGCAGCAGCCGCTCGAGGGCGCCGTGCACGTCCTCGTCGGACGGGTCCGGGTGGAGCTCGCCGCGGTCGAACCGCTCCCCCAGCGCGTCGAGGCCGGCCACCAGGCCGTCGAGCTGGTCGTCGGTGAGCAGGCCGGCGCGGCGCAGGACGCGAGCGTGGGCGCGGGACCCGGCGAGGTCGTAGGGCACCAGCCGCCAGTCGAAGTGCGTCGACCGGGACAGCTCCGCGAGGGCGTCGGACGGCCCGCTCGCGAAGCGGCCGCCCCAGAGCGCGCCGGTGTTGGTCTCGCGGGTCATGTCTGCCTTCCTAGCAGGCGGGGCCGACCCGTCAGCAACTGTGCGACACGCCGGTCAGAGTGCCGAGTAGGTGACGGGTCGGCGGGAGGGGTGGGTGGGGCAGTCCCGGGGTTGGGGTGGGTGGGGTGGGGCAGTCCCGGGGTGGGGTGGGGCAGTCCCGGGGGCCGGGGTCAGTCGGTGCCGAACTCCATGGCGGCGTTGTCGAGCCACTCGTCGTCGGCGCCGGCCTCGGCGGCGGGGTTGCGGGCGATCCGGTTCGCGCCGCCGACCTCGAGCTCGCCGAGCAGGTTGCCGTGCTCGACGAGGACGTGGCCCTGGTCCTGGGGCTGGACGGCGTACTGCTCGAGCTTGCCGCGGGAGTCGGCGATGTCGAGGTTGCGCATCGTCAGCTGGCCGATCCGGTCGGTGGGGCCGAACGCCGCGTTGTCGGTGCGCTCCATCGAGAGCTTGTCGGGGTGGTAGGAGAACGCCGGGCCGTCGGTGCGCAGCACGGTGTAGTCCTCCCCGCGCCGCAGCCGGACGGTCACCTCGCCGGTCACCAGCGAGGCGATCCAGCGCTGGATCGACTCGCGGATCATCAGCGCCTGCGGGTCGAGCCAGCGGCCCTCGTAGAGCAGCCGGCCGAGCCGGCGGCCCTCCGCGTGGTAGCTGGCGATGGTGTCCTCGTTGTGGATCGCGTTGAGCAGCCGCTCGTAGGCGATCCACAGCAGCGCCATGCCGGGTGCTTCGTAGATGCCGCGCGACTTCGCCTCGATGATCCGGTTCTCGATCTGGTCGGACATCCCGAGCCCGTGCCGGCCACCGACCTCGTTGGCGCGGGCCACGAGCTCGACCGGGTCGTCGTACGTCGTGCCGGCGACGGCGACCGGGCGGCCCTGCTCGAACCGGATCGTGACGTCCTCGGTGGGGATCTCGACGGCGGGGTCCCAGAACTTCACGCCCATGATCGGCTGCACGGTCTCCAGCGACACGTCGAGGTGCTCGAGGGTCTTGGCCTCGTGGGTGGCGCCCCAGATGTTCGCGTCGGTGGAGTACGCCTTCTCCTCGCTGTCGCGGTAGGGCAGGTCGTGCTCGGTGAGCCACTGGCTCATCTCCGCGCGGCCGCCGAGCTCGTGCACGAAGTCGGCGTCCAGCCACGGCTTGTAGATCCGCAGCTCGGGGTTGGCGATCAGCCCGTAGCGGTAGAACCGCTCGATGTCGTTTCCCTTGAACGTCGAGCCGTCGCCCCAGATGTCGACGCCGTCCTCGTGCATGGCACGCACCAGCATGGTGCCGGTGACGGCGCGGCCGAGCGGCGTGGTGTTGAAGTAGGCGCGGCCGCCGGAGCGGATGTGGAAGGCGCCGCAGGCCATCGCGGCCAGGCCCTCCTCGACGAGCTGGCGGCGGCAGTCGACGGCGCGCGCGATCTCGGCGCCGTACTCCACGGCCCGGGCGGGGACGCCCTCGATGTCGGCCTCGTCGTACTGGCCGATGTGCGCGGTGTACGTGCAGGGGACCGCGCCCTTGTCGCGCATCCACGCGACGGCGACGGAGGTGTCGAGGCCGCCGGAGAACGCGATGCCGACGCGTTCGCCCTTCGGCAGGGTGGTGAGGACCTTGCTCACAGGAGAGTTCCTTAGCTGATCGGGTGCTGATCGGGGTGCTGGTGGGAAGGGGTGCTCAGGGGTCGGACCGCGCCGCGTGGCTGGCGAGGTCCAGGAGTCGTCGGGCCAGCGCGTCGCCGTCGGGGCCGCGGCCGATCACGAGCACGGTGTCGTCGCCGGCGATGGTGCCGAGCACGCCGTCGAGGTCGGCCTTGTCCAGCGCGGAGGCGAGGAACTGCGCGGCACCCGGCGGGGTGCGCAGCACCACCTGGTTGCCGGCCGAGTCGGCCGAGACCAGCAGCTCCCCTGCGAGCCGGGCGAGCCGGCTCCCGGAGGCGAGCGACTCGCCTGCGGCGCGCGGGGTGCGGTCACCGCCCTCGGCGGGCACGGCGTAGACGAGCGCGCCGGAGGCCAGCCGGATCTTCACGGCGTCGAGCTCGACGAGGTCGCGCGACAGCGTCGCCTGGGTGACGGCGAGCCCCGCCTCGGCGAGCAGCTCGGCCAGCTCGGTCTGCGAGCGCACCTCGTGGCGCGACAGCACCTCGGTGATGCGCTGCTGGCGGGCGCCCTTGGTGGTCGGGATGGACGCGGTCACGACTGGTGCTCCACGAGCCAGGTCAGCAGCGCCTTCTGGGCGTGCAGCCGGTTCTCGGCCTCGTCCCAGACCACGCTGCGCGGGCCGTCGATGACGTCGGCGGCGATCTCCTTGCCGCGGTACGCCGGCAGGCAGTGCATCACGATGGCGTCGGGGTCGGCGTGCGCCAGCAGGTCCGCGTCGAGGGCGTAGGGCAGGAACGGCCTACTGCGCTCCTCGGCCTCGCCCTCCTTGCCCATCGAGACCCAGGTGTCGGTGACGACCACGTCCGCGCCGGTGACCGCCTCGACGGGGTCGACGACCACGGCCGCCGAGCCGCCGGTCCGCGCCGCGACCTGCTGCGCCCGGTCGAGGACGGCCGTGTCGGGCGCGAACCCCTCCGGCCCGCTCACCCGCACGTGCATCCCGGCGGTGCTGCCGGCGAGCAGGAACGAGTGCGCCATGTTGGAGGCCGCGTCGCCGAGGAAGGTGACGGTGAGGCCGGCGAGCGTGCCCTTGTGCTCCTGGATCGTCTGCAGGTCGGCGAGCAGCTGGCAGGGGTGGAACTCGTCGGTCAGCGCGTTGACGACCGGCACCCCGGCGTACGCCGCCATCTCCTCGATGCGCTGCTGGCCGAAGGTGCGCCACACGATCGCGGAGACCATCCGGCCGAGCACGCGCGCGGTGTCGGCGACCGACTCGCGGGTGCCGATCTGCGCGAGGCCGCCGTCCACGAGCATCGGGTAGCCGCCGAGCTCGGCGACCCCGGCGGTGAACGAGGCCTGGGTGCGCAGCGTCGGCTTGTCGAAGATGATGCCGACCGCGCGGGGACCCGCGAACGGCTGGGCCGCGTGCCTGTCGGCCTTGAGCCGCTGCGCCAGCGCGAGCACCTCGGCCTGCTCGGCCGGCGAGAGGTCGTCGTCGCGCAGGAAGTGGCGGGTCACGACGCGCCCGTCGCGGACGCCGCCTCCGCGTAGGCGTCGTCGAGGATCCGCGGCCACAGCGCCGCGAACTCGTCGGCCTGCTCGGCGGTGAGCACGAGCGGCGGGGCCAGCCGGATCCGGCGCGGGGTGGTGGCGTTGACGATCACGCCGTGCTGCTGGGCGGCCGTCACGACCTGGGCGGAGACCTCGGCGTCCAGGTCGAGCCCGATCAGCAGGCCGCTCCCCCGGACCTCGGTGACGCGGGGGTCGGCGACCGCGTCGCGGAGCCGCTCCCCGACCTTGGTGGCGTTCTCGAGCAGGCCGTCCTTCTCGATGGTCTCGATGACCGCGAGCGCGGCGGCGGCGGCGACCGGGTTGCCGCCGAAGGTGGTGCCGTGGTTGCCGGGGCCGAGCAGCTCGCCGGCGTCGCCGACCGCGACGACGGCGCCGATCGGGAAGCCGCCGCCGAGGCCCTTGGCCAGCGTCACCACGTCGGCGGTGACGCCGCTGTCGTCGTGGGCCATCCACGTGCCGGTGCGGCCCATGCCGCACTGCACCTCGTCGAGCCACAGCAGTGCGCCGTGCTCGCTGGTGATCTCGCGGGCACGGGCCAGGAAGCCCTCGGGGGCGAGCACCACGCCGGCCTCGCCCTGCACCGGCTCGACGACCACGGCGGCGGTCTCGTCGGTGACGGCGGCGGCGAGCGCGTCGGCGTCGCCGTACGGGACGAACGTGACGTCGCCGGGCAGCGGCTCGAACGGCTCGCGGTAGGCCGCCTTCGCGGTCAGCGCGAGCGAGCCCATCGTCCGGCCGTGGAACGCGCCCTCCATCGCCACCACGTGGGTGCGGCCGGTGCGCCGGGTCAGCTTGAACGCCGCCTCGTTGGCCTCCGCGCCGGAGTTGGCGAGGAAGACCTTGCCCTCGACGCCGAGGATCGACAGCAGCCGCTCGGCGAGCGCGACCTGCGGCTCGGTCGCGAAGAAGTTCGACACGTGGCCGAGGGTCTGCAGCTGCCGGGTGACCGCGCCGACCAGCGCGGGGTGGTTGTGGCCGAGCGCGTTGACGGCGATGCCGCCGAGCAGGTCGAGGTAGCGGTTGCCGTCGGCATCCCAGACGTAGGCGCCCTCGCCGCGCTGCAGCACCATCTTCGGTGGGCCGAAGGTGTTCATCATCGAGGTGGCGTAGCGCTTCTGCAGGTCGGCGCTGGGTGAGCCGGCGGTCATGTCAGGCGTCCTTCCGTGCGGAGCGGATCGTGGTGGGCGAGCCGGGCAGCACCTGGGTGCCGATCCCGTCGTCGGTGAAGATCTCCAGCAGCACCGCGTGCGGCTCGCGGCCGTCGACGACGGTGGCGCGGGGCACGCCCTCGGTGACGGCCTTCAGGCAGGCCTTCATCTTGGGGACCATGCCGCTGGCCAGCGTCGGCATCATCTCGGCCAGCGCCTCCGGGCCGATGTGCCCGATGACGTCGTCGCTGTCGGGCCAGTCGCGGTAGAGGCCCTCGACGTCGGTGAGGACCAGCAGCTTCTCGGCGCCGAGCGCGACCGCGAGCGCGGCGGCGGCGGTGTCGGCGTTGACGTTGTGCACCAGGCCGTCGACGTCGGGCGCGACGGAGGAGATCACCGGGATGCGGCCGGCCTCGACGAGGTCGCGCACCGCCTCGGGGCGCACCTTCGAGACCTCGCCGACCAGGCCGAGGTCGACCTCCTCGCCGTCGACGACGGTGTTGGCGGGCTCGGCGGTGAACAGCCCGGCGTCCTCGCCGGAGAGCCCGACGGCGAGCGGGCCCTGCTGGTTGACGAGCCCGACGAGCTCCCGGCCGACCTGCCCGACCAGCACCATCCGCACGACGTCCATGGCCTCGGGCGTGGTCACCCGCAGCCCGCCGCGGAACTCCGACTCGATGCCGAGCCGGTCGAGCATCGTGCTGATCTGCGGCCCGCCGCCGTGCACGACGACCGGGTGCACGCCGGCGTACCGCAGGAACACGATGTCCTCCGCGAACGCCTGCTTCAGGGTGTCGTCGGTCATCGCGTTTCCGCCGTACTTCACCACGATCGTCTTGCCGTGGTACTGCTTCAGCCAGGGCAGCGCCTCGGCCAGCGTTGCGGCCTTGGCGGTGGCCTTCGCGTAGTCGAAGGACCCCTGGCGCTGGACTGTCTCGTCGGTCATCTCGCTCAGCTCGAGTAGGCGGAGTTCTCGTGCACGTAGGCGTGCGTCAGGTCGTTGGTCCACACGGTGGCGCGGGCGTCCCCGGACTTGAGGTCGATGGTCACGCTGACCTCGCGCTGCTCCATGTCCACGCGTGCCGGGTCCTCGTCGGGCGTGGACGCGCGGCACACCCACACGCCGTTCATCGCGACGTCGAGGTCGGCGGGGTCGAACTGTGCGGAGGTGGTGCCGATGGAGGCGAGCACCCGGCCCCAGTTGGGGTCCTTGCCGAACACCGCGGTCTTGAACAGCGCGCTGCGGGCGACCGAGCGACCGACCTCGACGGCCTCGTCCTCGCTCGCGGCCCCGAGCACCGTGATCGCGATGTCGTGGTCGGCGCCCTCGGCGTCGGCGAGCAGCTGCATCGCCAGGTCGGTGCAGGCCCGGGTCAGCGCGTCGGTGAGGTCCGCCTCGGTCGGGGTGATCCCGGAGGCGCCGCTGCACAGCAGCGTGACGGTGTCGTTGGTGGACATGCAGCCGTCGGAGTCGAGCCGGTCGAAGCTGACCCGGGTCGAGGCCCGGAGCGCGCGGTCGGCGGTCTCGGCGTCCACGACGGCGTCGGTGGTCAGCACCACCAGCATGGTGGCGAGCTGCGGTGCCAGCATGCCGGCGCCCTTGGCCATCCCGCCGACGCTCCACCCGGTTCCTGAGCCTGTCGACGGGCCGCTGCCGTCGACGACGACCTGCTTGCTGACCGTGTCGGTGGTCATGATCGCGGTGGCGGCGTCCGACCCGCCGTCCGGACCGAGGGCGGCGACCGCGTCGTCGACGCCGGCGACCAGCACGCTGCGGTCGTTGGTCAGCCCGATCAGGCCGGTGGAGCAGACGACCACGTCCACGGCACCGATCCCGAGCCCGCCGGCCACCTGCTCGGCCACCGCGTGGGTGGTCTGGAACCCCTCGGCGCCGGTGTAGCAGTTGGCGCCGCCGGAGTTGAGCACGACGGCGTGCACCACACCGTCCTTGACGACCTCCTGGCTCCACAGCACCGGGTTGGCCTTGCAGCGGTTGGAGGTGAACACGGACGCCGAGGCGTACGACGGGCCGTCGTTGACGACCAGCGCCAGGTCCTTGGTGCCGGAGGGCTTCAGGCCGGCGGTGACGCCGGACGCCCGGAAGCCCTGGGGATGCGTGACGCTCACGGGGCCAGGCCGACCGTCGTGAGACCGGTGGTCTCGGGCAGGCCGAGCGCGAGGTTCATGCACTGCACGGCGGCGCCGCCGGTGCCCTTCGCGAGGTTGTCGACGGCCGCCACCGCGACCAGCCGTCCCGCGGCCTCGTCGACGGTGACCTGCACGTGGACGGCGTTGGAGCCGACGACCGACTTGGTCTGCGGCCACTGCCCCTTGCGCAGCACGTGCACGAAGGGCTCGTCGCCGTACGCCTTCTCGTAGGTCGCGTACGCCTCGTCGGCGTCCACCGTGGTCGGCGCCGACGCGGTCGCGAGGATCCCGCGCGGCATCGGCACCAGCAGCGGCGTGAAGGAGACCCGCACCTCGTCGTCGGTGAGCAGCCGGAGGTTCTGGGTGATCTCGGGGGTGTGGCGGTGGGTGCCGCCGACGCCGTACGCGGTGACCGAGCCCATCACCTCGGAGCCGAGCAGGTTGGGCTTGGGCGCCTTGCCGGCGCCGGAGGTGCCGGAGGCGGCGACCACCACGATCCCCGAGGCGTCGACGATCCCGGCGGCCACCGCCGGGGCGAGCGCGAGCGTCGAGACCGTCGGGTAGCAGCCCGGCACCGCGATCCGGGTCGCGGCGGCGATCCGCTGCCGCTGCTCGGCCAGCTCGGGCAGCCCGTAGGGCCACGAGCCGGCGTAGCCGCCGCCGTAGAACGTCGCCCAGGCCTCCTCGTCGGTGAGCCGGAAGTCCGCGCCGCAGTCGATCACGACGGTGTCGTCGGGCAGGGCGTTGGCGATGCCCGCGGACTGGCCGTGCGGCAGGCCGAGGAAGACCACGTCGTGGCCGGACAGCGCCTCGACGGTGGTGTCCTCGAGCACCCGGTCGGCCAGCGGCACGAGGTGCGGCTGGAGCGCGCCCAGCGGCTCCCCCGCGTTGGACCCGGCCGTGACCGTCCCGATCTCCACGTCCGGGTGGGCCAGCAGCAGCCGGAGGACCTCGCCCCCGGCGTACCCGCTGGCGCCGGCGACCGCCACTCTGCGCTTCGACATGTGCATGACCATACAAGAACTCGAATACCCTGTCACACCCGGTCAGGAGTCGAGACGGCCGCGCACCACCGCCCGCACCACCGCCAGCAGCGCCGGTACGGCGGGGTGCGCGCCGCGCTCGGGCCACACCAGGCTCACGTCGAGCGGCGGCGCCCCGGGCAGCGGCACGAACACCACGGCCGGGTGGGTGTGCTGGGTGGGGGTCGAGGCCGGCGTCACCCCGACCGCGTCGCCGGCGGCGATCGCCAGCAGCCACTCGTCGGTGTTCGCCACCTCCCGCACCCGCGTCGGGCGGTGGTCCGACGGCCACAGGTCCAGCGTGGTCGTGCCCGCCGCCGGGGCGAGCGCGACCACCTCGTCGGCGAGCTCCTCGAGGGTGAGCTCGGCTCGCGAGGCCAGCGGCGACCCGGCCGGCACGGCGGCCAGCCGGCCCTCCGTGAACAGCGGCTCGACGTGCACCCCGGGGTCGTCGACCGGCCCGCGGCGGACGGTCACGTCGACCAGGCCGGCGCGCAGGCCCGCGTCGCGGTCGTCGACCCGGTGCATCTCCAGCGGCGTGCCGGGCTGCTGCTCGCGCCAGGCGCGCAGCACGTCGGTGGTCCATGGGCCGAACGCCGCCCAGGACCAGCCCAGCCGCAGCGGACGCACCGATCCCCGGGCGGCCGCCGCGACCGCCTCCAGGGCGGCCAGCGCCTCGACCGCGGCCGCGTAGCAGTCGCGGCCCGCCGGCGTCAGGCGCAGCGACCGCGTGGTGCGCTCCACCAGCCGGACCCCGAGCAGCGCCTCGAACCGCGCCAGCGCCCGGGAGACGGCGGGCTGCCCGACGCCGAGCCGGATCGCGGCGTCGGTGAAGGTGCCCTCCTCGGCGATCGCCACGAGCACCCGCAGGGACCGGGCGTCGATGCCGTCGACCCCGCCGTCCTGGCTCATGCCGCCCGAGCATAGAACCCGCCGGTCCTCGGCATTTCCCTCGGCGCCGCGCGGGTCCGTAGCGTGCCGGTGTGACCTCCTCCCGCGACCGCTCGACCGGCGTCGGCACCCTGTGCGCGGTGTCCGCGGTCGCGTCGGTGCAGCTGGGGGCGGCGTTCGCGGCGACGCTGTTCGACCAGGCCGGGGTGCTGGGCACCGTCTCGCTGCGCTTCGTCGCCGCCGCCGCGCTGCTGTGCCTGCTCACCCGGCCGTGGCGGGTGCGCTGGACCGGGCACGAGCTGCGGACCGTGCTCGGCTTCGGGCTCGCGTTCGTCGCGATGAACACCAGCCTGTACGTCGCGATCAGCCGGCTGCCGCTCGCCACCGCGATCACCCTGGAGTTCCTGGGACCGCTCGGCGTCGCGATCGTCACGGCGACCGGCTGGCTGCAGCGGGTGTGGGCGGTGCCCGCCGCCCTGGGTGTGCTGCTGATCGGTGGCTCGCTGCGCGCCGACGACCTGGTCGGGACGCTCGCCGCGCTGGGTGCGGCGCTGGCCTGGGCGTCGTACATCCTGCTGAGCCGGCGGATGGGCACCAGCGACCACGGGCTGGCCGGGCTCGCGCTCGCCACCCTGCTCGGTGCGGTGCTGGTGCTGCCGTTCGGCGTCGCGACCGCGGGCTCGGCGCTGCTCGAGCCGGCCACGCTGGCGCTCGGGCTGGCGATCGGGGTGCTGTCCTCGGCGCTGCCCTACAGCCTCGACCTGCTGGCGCTGCGACGTCTCTCGACCGCGGTGTTCGGGGTGCTCACCAGCCTCAACCCGGCGGCCGCCGCCGTGGCGGGGCTCGTGGTGCTGGGCGAGCTGCCGCCGCAGCGGCAGCTGGTCGGCATCGCGCTGGTGGTGGTCGCGAGCGTCGGCGTCACGGCGACTCGGCGTCGCCGCTCCCCCGTGGCGGCTGCCCCAGCGGCCACGTCCGACGAGCCTCGCTGTCCCAGCGACGGGCCGCCACGAACCGCACCTGCTCGTCCTCCCGAGGCAGCAGGTCGATCGCGCGACTGACCTCGGTGAGCGGCATGCGCCGCGCCAGCGTGAGGTGCGGCAGCCACCGACCCGGCGCGGCCAGGTCGTCGGCCGGCACGCCGGCCGCACCCGCCACCTGCGCGTGCAGCGCGAGCAGGTCCGCGGTGGCGACGACCAGCCGCACCAGCACGACCGGGTCGTGGCCGAGCACCGCGAGCGGCCCCAGCCGGGCCCGGAGGGGAAGGTCGGAGCAGGCCGCCGTCAGCTGGTCCTCCGCGCCCTCGGGCAGCGCCGCCACCGCCGCGAGCGTCACGTGCGGCCGGTTGGTCGGCGAGGGGTGCCGGGACTGGCTGGTCAGGCCGGCGCCGGCCAGCCGGGCCCAGTCCGCCCGCACCCGGGCCTCCGAGGCAGCGTCGAGCAGCAGCTCCACGGACTGCGTCATGCGGCATGCTCTCACGCAGGCCTGCACCGGCAGGTCTCCCAGCCGGTAGCCCTGTCCGACCCGCACCACCAGCCCCGCGTCGGTTCCCGCACGCGTGCGGGATCCCGGCAGCGGGACGCCGTCCCAGCGCACCCCGTCGAGCAGCGTCAGCCCGGCCGGGCCGTCCCCCACCGCCGCGGCCATCAGCGCTGGACGGCCCCGTGGCGTTGCGCGGCGAGCGCCACGGCCGCGTCACGCGCCGCCCCGGTCTCGGCCTCGGTCAGGGTGCGGTCGGCGGCCCGGAAGCGCAGCGCGAACGCCAAGCGACTTCCTGCCCGCCCCGATCTGGCCGCCGGTGTAGACGTCGAAGAGCCGCACCGACTCCAGCAGCGGCCCGGCGCCCTCGCGCAGCGTCGCCTCCAGCTCGGCGGCGGGCAGGTCCGCGGCCACGACGAGCGCGACGTCCTCCTTCGCCACCGGGTACGACGACAGCGTCCGGTGCCGTGACCACGGCCGGGGCCGACCGGATCAGCGCGTCGAGGTCGACCTCGACCGCGCAGGTGCGCGGCGGGACGCCGTACGCCTGGCAGACGGTGGGGTGCAGCTCGCCGGCGTGGCCGATGACGACGTCGCCGACGCGCAGCTGCGCGCACCGGCCGGGGTGCCACGGCTCGCGGCGCGCCTGGACCACCTCGACGTCGACCCGCAGCACGCGGGCGACCTCGCGGACCACCTGGACGGCGTCGGCCCACGACACGGAACGGCCCTCGCCCCACCAGCCCGGCAGGTCGCGGTCGCCGGCCAGCACGACCCCGAGGGTCAGCGGCTGCTCGGGCACCGCGGCCAGCAGCTTGTCCAGGTCGGCGTCGTCGGGCCGCCAGTCGACGCCCAGGATCGGCGCCTTGAGGCGCTCGGGCGTCGGGATGAACACCGGCGCCGTCTCGAAGATCCCGAGGTTGCCGAGGCCGCGCCCGAGGTTGCGGGCGGTGGTCTCGAGCAGCCCCGGCAGCAGCGTGGTGGTCAGCTGCGGCGCCTTCTCCGACAGCGGGTTCGCGACCCGGATGGTGCGGCGCAGCGGGTCGTCGTCGGGCAGGCCGAGCCGGTCGAAGTCGGCAGTGCCGACGAACGGCCACGACTTCACCTCGACCAGGCCGGCGCCGGCGAGCGCGAACCCGACGCGCCGCCGGAGCTTCTGGCTGCGGCTGAGACCGCGACCCGGCGGTGCGGGCGGCAGCACCGACGGCACGCTGGTGTAGCCGACGACCCGGGCGACCTCCTCGACGAGGTCGTAGGGGTCGGTCAGGTCGGGACGCCAGGTGGGCGGCAGCGCGGTGAGGGTGCGGCCGTCCTCGGAGACCGTGACGGTGCAGCCGACGGTGCGCAGGTGCGCGACCGCGGTCTCGCCGTCGACCGGCATCCCGGTGACGCGGGCGGCGAGGTCCACGTCGGCGGTGATCACCGGGGTCTCGGGCGGGCTGCCGACGTAGGTGACGCCGTCGGTGATCGTCCCGCCGCCGTGCTCGACCAGCAGGTGCGCGACCCGGTCGGCGGCGTACGCCGGCAGCAGCGGGTCGACCCCGCGCTCCCACCGCTTCGCGCCCTCGGTGGAGAGCCGGTGCCGGCGCGCGGTGCGGAAGATGCCGGTGGCGGAGAAGTGGGCGGCCTCGACGACCACCGAGGTGGTGCTCGCCGACAGCTCGGTGCTCGCACCGCCCATCACGCCGGCCAGCCCGATCGGGCCGCTGTCGTCGGTGATCAGCAGGTCCTCGGCGGACAGCGTGCGGCTGACGTCGTCGAGGGTGGTGATCGTCTCGCCCTCGCTCGCGCGGCGCACCACGATCGGGCCCGCGAGCCGGTCGGCGTCGTACCCGTGGATCGGGTTGCCGAGCTCGAGCATCACGTAGTTGGTGACGTCGACCGCCAGCGAGATCGGCCGCATGCCCGCGCGGAGCACCCGGCGCGCCATCCACCGCGGGGTCGGCGCGGTCGGGTCGAAGCCGGTGACGGTGCGGGTGACGAAGACCGGGCAGCCGTCGGGCGCCTCGACCCGGACCGGGTACCCCTGGTCGTTCGGCGCCGGGACGTCGCGCAGCGCCGGGTCGTGGAACGGCACGTCGTAGGCGATCGCCGCGTCGCGGGCGATGCCGCGCAGCGACAGCGCGTAGGCGCGGTCGGGGTTGATCTCGAACTCGATCACGTCGTCGCGCAGCCCGAGCAGGTCGACGACGGGGTCGCCGGGCTTGACGTCGCCGTCGACCCGGGGGTCGAGCACCAGGATGCCGCCGTGGTCGTCGCCGATGCCGAGCTCCTTGGTGGAGCAGATCATGCCGTCGGAGACGTGGCCGTAGGTCTTGCGCGCCGCGATCGCGAAGCCGCCGGGCAGCACCGCGCCGGGCAGCGACACGACGACGAGGTCGCCCTCGCCGAAGTTGTCGGCGCCGCAGACGATGCCGTGCTCGCCGTGCTCGGGCCCGCAGTCGACCTGGCACCACTGGATGGTCTTGCCGTTCTTCTGCGGCTCGGCGACGGCGCTCAGCACCCGGCCGACGACGAGGGGGCCCTCGACGTCCGCGCCGGGTGAGTCCAGCGCCTCGAGCTTGAGCCCGAGCGCGGTGAGCCGGTGGGCGAGGTCCACGGCGGTGACGTCGGCGGGCAGGTCGACGTACTCGCGGATCCAGGAGAGCGGGGCGCGCATAGGACTAAACCTCCGTTCCGAAGGCGGTGGTGAAGCGCACGTCGCCCTCGACGAGGTCGCGCATGTCGGAGACGCCGTGCCGGAACATCAGCGTCCGCTCCAGGCCCATCCCGAAGGCGAAGCCGGAGTAGGTCTCGGCGTCGATGCCGCAGGCCGCGAGCACCCGCGGGTTGACCACGCCGCAGCCGCCCCACTCGATCCAGCCCTCGCCCTTGCAGGTGCGGCAGGTCTCGACCGCGGGCGGCAGCCCGCGGCAGACGAAGCAGACCAGGTCGACCTCGGCGGACGGCTCGGTGAACGGGAAGTACGACGGCCGGAACCGGGTCGTGATGCCGTCGCCGAACATCGCGGTGGCGAAGTGGTCGAGCGTCCCCTTGAGGTGGGCCATCGTGATGCCCTTGTCGACGACGAGTCCCTCGACCTGGGAGAAGACCGGGGTGTGCGTCGCGTCGAGCTCGTCGGTGCGGAACACCCGGCCGGGGCAGATGACGTAGATCGGCGGGGTGCGCTCGAGCATGGTGCGCGCCTGCACCGGCGAGGTGTGGGTGCGCATCACCAGGCCGCCGTCGGCGGGCTCCAGCCAGAACGTGTCCTGCATGGTGCGGGCGGGGTGGTCGGCGCCGAGGTTGAGCGCGTCGAAGTTCAGCCACTCGGCCTCGACCTCGGGGCCCTCGGCGACCTCCCAGCCCATCGCCACGAAGACGTCGCCGACGAGCTCCTGCAGGGTGGTCAGCGGGTGCCGCGCACCCTGCGGGGCGCGGTCCCACGGCAGCGTGACGTCGACGGCCTCCTCGACCAGCACCCGGGCGTCGTGCTCGGCCTGCAGCTCCTGCTGCCGGGCGGCGAGCGCCTGGCCGACCGCGCCGCGGGCCTGCCCGACGCGCATCCCGGCGTCCTTGCGGGCCTGCGGCGGCAGCGCGCCGATCTCCCGGTTCGCCAGCGCCAGCGGCGACCGGTCCCCCGCGTGCTCGCTGCGCACCTGCTTGAGCGCGTCGAGGTCCCGGGCGCCGGCGACCGCCGCCAGCGCGGCGTCGCGCATGGCGTCGACCTCGTCCGCCTTGAGCGGCGTGACCTCGACGGGGTCGTACTCGGAGTTCGGGCCGGACATCGGCTGCCTTCCTGGCGAGCGTGCGGGGCGGTTGCTGGCGGGTGGTGCTGGCGGGTGGTGCTGGCGCGTGAGCGCAGCCGCCAGTCTAGGAACCGGGGTGCGGCCCGGGCGAACGGGTTCTCCCGACGACGCCGGGACTACTCCGGGCGGCCGTCCGCGGTGTGCCACTCGCTGGGCCACAGGATGCTCACCCGCGCGCCGCCGGCGGGCGAGTCGTCGATCTCCACCGAGCCGCCGTGGGCGGTGACGAGGCCGTGGATGATGTACATCCCCAGCCCGGAGCCGCCGCGGGTGCCGTGCTTCCAGAACTTCGTGAACACCCGGCTGCGGATGTCGGGGCTGATGCCGTCGCCCTCGTCGTCGACGTGCAGCAGCACCCCGGCGTACGGCGCCTCGTCGGCGATCGCGGACGCGGTCAGCGTGACCTGCCCCTCGCCGTGCCGGATCGCGTTGTCGAGCAGGTTGGTGACCACCTGCGCGAACTTGTCGGGGTCGGCGCTGATGCTGGGCAGCTCGCCGACGACGTCGAAGGCGATCTCGCGGCCGGTCCCGGCCCGCACCGACGCGACCACCCGGTCGACGGCCACGCGGAAGTCGACGGGCCGCCGGTACAGCGAGAGCCGGCCGGTGTCGATGCGCGCCACGTCGAGCAGCTCGGCGATCAGCCGGGTCAGCCGGTCGGCGTCGACGTTGACCGTCTCGAGCATCATCTTCTTCTGGTCGTCGTTGAGCTTCTCCCACTTCGAGAGCAGCGTCGCGACGAAGCCCTTCACACCGGTCAGCGGCGAGCGCAGCTCGTGGGCGACGGTGGCGACCAGGTCGGAGCGCTCCCGGTCGAGGCGCTCCCGGGCGCGGGCGGAGCGCAGCGAGACCGACACCCCCTGCACCGGCTGGCTGCGGCCCGTCGCGGCGGATGCGCGCGGTGACGAGCAGCTCGGTCCCGTCGGCGAGGTACCACGCCTGCTCGGACAGCGCGGTGCGCGTGGTCAGCCCGGCGTAGGGCTCGGTGCAGGAGAACCAGCTGTTGCCGGCGCGGTCCTGCAGCAGCACCACGTCGGAGAGGTGCTTGCCGATCCCGTCCTGGGTGCGGAGCAGCCGGCCGGCGGCGAGGTTCACCAGCGTCACGCAGCCGGACGCGTCGGCGACCACGACGCCGTCGGCCAGGGTGTCGAGCACGCTGTTGTCCCGGCTGCTGCGTGGGATCCCCCATGGCGCCCAGGCTAGTCGCTCGTCACCGCGGTGTCGTGGCGTCCGGATGGCGAGCGGCGGGCGCGGGCCGAGGCGTAGAGGCAGACCGCCGCGGCGGTGGCCAGGTTGAGGCTCTCGGCGCGGCCGTGGATCGGGATGCGGACCCGGTGGTCGGCGAGCGCCGCGACCTCGTCGGGCAGCCCCCACGCCTCGTTGCCGAACAGCCAGGCGGTGCGTCCGGTGAGCAGCCCGTCGTCGACGGCGTCGTCGAGGTCGAGCTCACCCGCGCCGTCGGCGGCGAGCACGGTGAGGCCGTCGGCGCGCAGCGCCGCCGAGCACGTCCGACGTACCGGGGTCGAGGGCGAGGGGCAGGTGGAACAGCGAGCCGGCCGAGGCCCGCACCGCCTTGCCGTTGTAGGGGTCGACCGACGAGCCGGTCAGCACCACGCCGTCGGCGCCCGCGGCGTCGGCGCAGCGGACCACGGTGCCGGCGTTGCCGGGGTCGCGGACGTCGGCGCAGACGGCCAGCAGCCCGGGCCGGCGCGCCAGCAGGTCGGCCAGCGGCTCGTCGAGCACCCGGCAGACCGCGACCAGGCCCTGCGGCGTACACGGTCTCGCTCAGCGAGGTGAGCGCCGGCTCGTCGACGAGCTGCCACGGCACCGCGGCGGCCTCCGCGGCGGTGCGATACGTCGGGGTGCGCGGCCGCCGTGCCGGGAGCCGCGAACACCTCGCGCACGCAGCCGGGGACGGCCAGCGCCTCCCGGACGGCCTGCGGGCCCTCGGCCAGGAACAGCCCGTGCTCGGCCCTGGACGCACGACGGGCGAGCCTCCGGGCCGTCTTCACGCGACCGCTCCTCGGGGTGAGGAGGGGCGTGTCGGCCGGGAGGCTCGCCATCGTCGTGCTTCGGGGTGCCGATGTCCGTCAGGTCAGGCGGACGCCTCGGCCTCGGCCCGGGGGGCGTTGACGTCGTCGGGGAGCGCCGCCTTGGCGGTCTCCACGAGCGTCGCGAACGCGGCCGGGTCGGTGACGGCGACGTCGGCGAGGATCTTGCGGTCGACCTCGACACCGGCGGCCTTGAGGCCCTGGATGAACCGGTTGTAGGTCATGCCGTTCGCACGGGCCGCGGCGTTGATCCGCTGGATCCAGAGCTTGCGGAAGTCGCCCTTCTTGGCCTTGCGGTCCCGGTAGCTGTAGACCAGCGAGTGGGTGACCTGCTCCTTGGCCTTGCGGTAGAGACGCGAGCGCTGTCCGCGGTAGCCGGACGCGCGCTCGAGGGTCACCCGGCGCTTCTTGTGGGCGTTGACCGCCCGCTTGACGCGTGCCACTTGTTACTCCTTGATGCTGTCGGTGACCGGCTCGGCGGCGGTCACCAGGGGGACGGGACTGGTTCGGCGCTCAGCGGCCGAGGAGCTTCTTCACCTTGGCGGTGTCGGCCTTCGAGACCTCGGTGGTGCCGCTCATCCGGCGGGTCACCTTCGAGGCCTTGTGCTCCAGGTTGTGGCGCAGACCGGTCTTCTGGCGGCGGATCTTGCCCGAGCCGGTCACCCGGAAGCGCTTGCTGGCGCCCGAGTGCGTCTTGTTCTTCGGCATGAGTGTCTCAGTCCTTCGTGTGTAGCGGGTGTGACGACGGTGCTCGGAGCGGCTCCCCGGGAGGAGCCGGCCCGCTCACATGTCGGGGTCGATGTTCTCCGAGCGGCGGCGGGGCTTCTTGTCGCCGGGCGCGGTGGGTGCGGTCGCGGTGCGCTCGGCGTGCTCGGCCTCGCGCTCGGCCTGCTTCTCGGCGGCCCGCTCGGCCTTGGCGGCCTTGGCCTCGATCTTGGCCTCGGCCTTCTTCTTGTGCGGCCCGAGCACCATGATCATGTTGCGGCCGTCCTGCTTCGGGTTCGACTCGACGAACCCGAGGTCGGTGACGTCCTCGGCAAGTCGCTGCAGGAGCCGGAAGCCCAGCTCCGGGCGGTGCTGCTCACGACCGCGGAACATGATCGTGATCTTCACCTTGTCGCCCTGCTTGAGGAAGCGGACGACGTGACCCTTCTTGGTCTCGTAGTCGTGGGCGTCGATCTTCGGACGAAGCTTCATCTCCTTGATGATCACGTTCGTCTGGTTGCGACGCGCCTCGCGAGCCTTCTGGGCGTTCTCGTACTTGAACTTGCCGTAGTCCATGAGCTTGCAGACCGGCGGTCGCGCCGTCGGCGCCACCTCGACGAGATCGAGGTCGGCCTCCTGCGCGAGTCGCAGGGCGTCGTCGATGCGGACGATGCCGACGGTCTCGCCGTTGGGGCCAACGAGCCGGACTTCGGGTACCCGAATCCGGTCGTTGATTCGCAGCTCCGTGCTGATGGGTCCTCCATGTGGTCGGTCAGGTGGGTTCCTGAGGGGGTGACCTGCGGCGGAGGACGAAAAAAGCCCCCGCCTGGTGCCAAGCGGAGGCCAGTCTGGTCGTCGCGAGATGCACGACGACCGTGTCGGCCGGCTCGAGGAGCCTGCCGAGGGACCGGACCCGACGACCTGGTGGAGCTGCGGCCGGTGCGGGTGGGAGACCGAGGTCCCCGCTTGTCAGATCTGCTCGTTTCAACCGGCGGCGCGTCCCGGAAATTCCTTCCGGGCCGCACAGACGGCCGACCCAGCAGATCGGTCACCGACGAGGATAGCGTGACCGGACCCCTCGGTGCACATCGAGCGCCGCCTGCGACCCTGGAGCCATGACCGCCCCGCTCCCCCCGGCCGGCGACCCCGGCGACCCCGGCCCGCTCGGACCCGGCTCCGCCCGCGACATCGCCGAGGTGCCGGCGCTCGAGATCGTCTCCACCGCCGCCCTGCACCTGATGAGCGCCGCAGCGGTGAACCTCGGCCTGGCCGAGGACCTGCCCGAGCACCAGGACCTCGACGAGGCCCGCACCCTGATCGAGGCGCTGGCCGGCCTGGTGACCGCGGGCGCGCCCCGGCTCGGGCACCACCACGCCGCGCCGCTGCGCGACGGCCTCCGCACGCTGCAGCTCGCGTTCCGGGAGGCCTCCGAGGTGCCGGACGCCCCGGGCGAGGGCCCGGGCGAGAGCCTCACCGGCCCGGTGTCGCCCACCCGTATCCGCTGACCCCGCCGCCCGGGCCACCGGCGACCTCGACGAGGACGTGGCCCTGCGCGAGCTCGCGCAGGTCGTCGGTCTCCACGACGAACGTCACCGGTCCGGCGACGTCGACCAGCATCGCCGCCGCGTCGTCCTGCACCGCGGCCTCGGCGGCCCGCTGCACGTCGACCGGGACCGGTCGCCCCTCGGGGTTCCAGCGCCGCAGCGCCGCGGTGCTCGTGAACGCCAGCAGCGCCGTGCGGCCGTCCCGCCCGCGCATCAGCACGGTCGCCATGTCGGAGGTCTTGTCCCGCGCGAGCCGGGTGCCGTCGGGCTGCTCGTCGTACGCCACCTCGCCGAGCACCGCGACCACCGGCACCAGCAGCCGGTGGCGCTGCAGCACCTCGAGGGTGGCCGCGTGCCGCCGGTCCGGGTCGCGGTCGTACGCCGCGAGCGCCGCGGTCAGCGCGGGGTCGGCGTCGCCGTCGTCGCCCGCGAAGCCGGGGTCGGGGAGGTCGCGCACGCCGGACATCCTGTCAGCCCGCCGTAGGCTGGTGCCGTGGGATCCATCGACACCTCGACCTGGCAGGCGCTCGGCCTGCTGCTGACCGTGGTCGGCCTGGTGCTCAGCCTGCTCGTGTGGCGGCGCCGCGGCGCCACCGCGGGGCTGCGCGGCGTCGCCTGGTCGCTGCTGCCCGCGGCCGCCGGCCTCACCGGGACCCTCAAGCTGGTCTGGGAGATCGGCGACGACATCGCGAGCTGGGCCGCCCGGCTGGTGTTCAGCCCGGTGGTCTGGGCCGGCATCGTGCTCGCCGGGGTGTCGCTGATGCTGTTCGCGGTCACCGCGGCGATGCGGGCCCGCGGCGTGGGCCGGGCCCCCGGGGCGCGGACGTCCGAGGGCGGCGACGCCCAGCAGCTGCCGCAGCAGCGCAGCTCGACGAAGGCTGCCGGGAAGGCGCAGCCGGCGGTGCAGGACAAGGACATGGACGACATCGAGGCGATCCTGCGCAAGCACGGCATCACCTGACGTGCGGCGCAACGACCTCGCGGCCCAGGTGGCCCGCCACCGGCTGCACGCCCGGCTCAACGGCGCCATCGCGTCGCTCCCCGAGACACCGGCCACCCCGACGTACGTCGTCGACCTGGACGCCTTCGACGACAACGCCGCCGACCTCGCCCGGCGCGCCGCCGGCACCCCGATCCGGGTCGCCTCGAAGTCGCTGCGCGTCCCCGCCCTGCTCACCCGGGCGCTCGAGGCGGACGGCTTCGCGGGAGTGCTGGGCTACTCGCTGCGGGAGGCGCTGTGGCTGTGCGAGCACGGCGTCAGCGACGACATCGTGCTGGGGTACCCGACCGTCGACCGCGAGGCGCTGCGCCGGCTGACCGGCTCCGAGCAGGCGCTGGCGGCGGTGACGCTGATGGTCGACGACGTGCGGCACCTCGACCTCGTCGACGCGGCCCGGGCCTCGAGCGGCGAGGTGAGGGTCGCCCTCGACGTCGACGCCGGGCTGTGGCTCGGCCCCGCGCACGTCGGTCCGCTGCGCTCGCCGCTGCACGACGCCGCCGACGTCGTGGAGCTGGCCCAGGAGGTGGTGCGCCGCGACGGCTTCCGGCTGGTCGGCGTGATGACCTACGAGGGCCAGGTGGCGGGGGTGCCCGACGAGGTGCCGCGGCACCGGCTCCGCTCGGCCGCCGTACGCCGGGTCAAGGCGCTGTCCGTGCCGCAGCTCGTGGACCGCCGCGCCGAGGTCGCGTCGGCGCTGCACGAGGTCGCGGAGCTGGAGTTCTGGAACGCCGGGGGCAGCGGGTCGATCGAGACCTCCGCCGCGGACCCGGCCGTCACCGAGGTGACCGCCGGCTCGGGCCTGCTGGTGCCGGGGCTGTTCGACCACTACCGCTCGTTCGACCCGCTGCCGGCGGCGTTCTTCGGGGTCCGGGTCTCCCGGCGGCCGTCGCCGACCGTCGCCACCGTCGCGGGTGGCGGGCTGATCGCCTCCGGCCCCGCCGGGCGCGACCGCTCCCCCGTGCCCTGGGCGCCGCCCGGCCTGCACCTCACCGGGCTCGAGGGCGCCGGGGAGGTGCAGACGCCGCTGTCCGGCCCGGGCGCCTCGGCGCTGCTGGTCGGCGAGATGGTGTGGTTCCGGCACGCCAAGTCCGGCGAGGTCGCCGAGCACGTCGAGGTGGCCCACCTGGTGCGCGGCAACGAGGTCGTCGAGACGGTCCCGACCTACCGCGGCACCGGCAACGCCTGGTGACGGTGCCGTGAGCCGGCACCCCCGGGTCGAGGCCACCGCGCGGGACCTGGTCCGCACGGTGCTCGACGCGCCGCCGACGCTGGGCGCGGGCCGGCTGGTGTGCGTCGACGGGCCGGCCGGGTCCGGCAAGACCACGCTGGCGGCGGCGCTGAACCGCGGCTTCCGCGACGCGCTGCGGTCGCCGGGTGCGGCCGCGGACCGGACCGACGTCCGGCTGCTGCACATGGACAACCTGTTCCAGGGCTGGTCGGGCCTCGAGGCCGGCATGGCCACGCTGGCCGACGACGTGGTGGCGCCGCTGCGGTCGGGACGGGCGGGCCGGTACCGCCGCTACGACTGGCACCGCTCGGAGCTCGCCGAGGAGCGCACGGTCGAGCCGTGCCGGGTCCTCGTGGTGGAGGGCGTCGGGTCGGGCAACGCGGCCTACGCCGACGCCGTCACGCTGCTGGTGTGGGTGGACACCCCGTCCGACGTACGGCTGCAGCGGGGGCTGGAGCGCGACGGCGAGCAGATGCGCGAGCACTGGCTGCGCTGGCGGGTGCAGGAGGACGCGATGTTCGCGCGGCACCGGACCCGGGAGCGCGCGGACGTCGTGGTCGACGGCGCCGGCTGAGCAGGCCGGGTCAGCCGCGCAGCGTCCAGGTGGTCCAGGTGGTCTCGACCTCGAAGCCGGCGCGGCGGTAGATCGCCAGCGCCCCCGTGGGGTTCTCGGCGTCGACGTGCAGCGAGGCGTCGTCGTACCCCGCGGCGGCGCAGGCCCGGAGGGTGTGGCCCAGCAGCGCCCCGGCGATGCCGCGACCGCGGTGCTCCGGCAGCGTGCCCACCCGCGAGACGTGGGCCTCGCGGCGCCCGGTGGCGGCGGTGTGGCCGTCGGGCTCCTGGACCACCACGTAGCCCGCGATCTGGTCCCCGGCCAGCGCCACGAAGCTGACGTCGCCGCGGAAGGACCGGCTCCCGGTGACCCACTGCCGCCACACCTGCTCGCTCCACGGGGTGAAGCCCGGGTGGTGGCCCTGAAGGCGCGGTTGTGGGCCAGCCGCAGCGGCTCGGCCAGCTCGTCCCCGTAGGCCCGGACCCGGTAGCCCGCCGGCCACTCAGGGCCCGGCGCCACGTCGCTCAGCGGCATGCCCATCGCGAACGTCCAGCGCTCCTCGTGCATCCCCACCGACTGGAGCACGCCCGCCGGCGGCCTCGTCACCGGCACGGGACTGGCCGTTGACCAGGGCCGGGAGGTCGGGCCGGCGCTGCGCGGCCACCTCGATCGCCCGCTCGACGCACCGACGGGTCAGCGCCGTGGCGATCCCGCGCCCACGGTGGCTCGGCCGGACGACGCCGCCGGTGTGCACCCGGAAGGTCCCCTCGGACTCGCCGCGCGGCATCACCATCGACACCGCGACCAGCCGCCCGTCCTGCTCCACGCCCTCGACGTGCAGCTCCTCGTCCGCGAGCTCCTCGGCCAGGTCACCGACCGAGGAGTGCCGACCGGTCCGGTCCACGGTCTCGGCGTCGGCGAGCAGCGCCGCCCACGCCTCGGCGTCGTCCGGCGTCAGGCGGCGGGTCGGCGGGAGGTCCACGACGGCGAGCGTAGGCGCCCCGGCACGCCGCCGTCGTGCGGGTTTCGGCGCGTCGTCGGCACGGGACGTCCGGCCCGTCGTCTGGCAGGGTGGGGCGCATGGTGGCGCCGAGCGGGGAGCAGCACGAGATCACCGGGAGCGGGTACCGCGCCGTGGTCACGGAGTGCGGGGCGACGCTGCGGCTGCTGGAGCACGAGGGCCGCCCGCTGCTGCTGGGCACCGACGAGTCCGAGCGGGCGTCGTCGGGGCGGGGCCAGCTGCTGGCGCCGTGGCCGAACCGGCTCGGCGACGGCCGGTACACCTTCGACGGCGAGGAGCAGCAGCTGCCGCTCAGCGAGCCGTCGCGGGGCAACGCCAGCCACGGCCTGGTGCGCTGGGCGGCGTGGACCCTCGAGGAGCGCAGCGAGAACTCGGTGTCGCTGGTGCTGCGGCTGATGGCGCAGCCGGGCTACCCGTGGACGCTCGACCTGCACGTGCTCTACGACCTGTCCGCCGACGGGCTGACCGTCACGGTGACGGCGACGAACCTGAGCGGGTCGCGGGCGCCGTACGCACTGGGGGCGCACCCGTACCTCACGACCGGCAGCGGGCCGGTCGACGCGTGGGAGCTGACGCTGCCGTGCGACACCCGGCTGCTCGTCGACGACCGGATGCTGCCGACCGGGCGGGAGTCCGTGGCGGACACCGACCTGGACTTCCGGATGGCGCGGCCGGTCCGCTCGACGTCGCTCGACACCGCGTTCACGGGTGTCACCACCGCGGCGTCGGGCGTCGCAGAGGTCGTGGTGCGCGACCCGCGGTCGGGCGACGGGACGCTGCTGTGGATGGACGGCAGCCACCACTGGCTGCAGGTGTTCACCGGCGACGAGCTGCCGGAGCACGCCCGGGAGGCGCTGGCCGTCGAGCCGATGACCGCTCCCCCGAACGCCTTCGCCACCGGCGAGGACCTGGTCGTGCTCGCGCCCGCCGGCAGCCCCGGCGACGAGCACTCCGCGTCCTGGGGCCTGCGCGCCCTCTGACCCGCTCCCGCCGAGGCGCGTGGTCCTGACTCTCCACCCTGCCGAGGCGCGTGGTTCTGACTCACAGCGACTCAGAACCACGCGCCTCGGCGGGCTTGCGGACTCAGGATCGCGCGCCTCAGCGGGGCGGCGGGACGTACCCGGTGGGGTCGGCGCCGAGGTCGACGATGGCGGCGACCGGGCCGCCGCCGTCCGGGCCCTGGTGGGCGGCCGAGACCGACACGAACGCCGCGGGGTCGCCGGTGACGGCGGCGGTGACGCCGCCGACGGTGGCCTTGATCTGCCGGTGCCAGTGCACGTCGGAGTCGTCGAGCATCGCGTTGCGGCGGCCCTGCACCTGGCCGTCCTGGCTGACCTCGCACTTGAGGAACACGTTGACCAGCCGGCCGCCCAGGTCGGTCGGGTGCGGCCGCTCGGGCAGGTCGAGCCCGGCGTCCTTGATGGCCGACCAGATGCCGTCGGCGTCCAGCGCGTCGCGCATCACCGAGTGCCCGATGCGGTAGCGGCCGCCCACGCCGCGGGCGTTGCCGACCACCACGACCTGGGCCTGGTCGAGCTCGACGCCCGAGGAGCAGGAGGCGACCGCGGAGTAGAGCGACCGGTCGTGCATCACGTCCGCGTCGGTCGGCATCTCGATCTCGCCGAGCGCGACCGCGATCCCGAGGGCGGTGCAGCCGTTGGAGAGGTCCATCGACTCGTGGGTGTGCTCGGTCCACACCGTCTTGCCGCGGCTCTTGGCGTCGCGGATGCTGTGGATCGTCAGCAGCGGCGTCTTGGTCTGCACGTAGTGCACGTCCGCGACGTCGGAGATGCCGGCGCGCTCCATGGCGACCTTGACGGCGTCGGCGACCTTCTCGACCATCGCGACCCGCCCGATGTCCTCGGGCTGCAGCACCTCGCTCATCGCGAAGCCCACCGTCAGCCGCGGCTCGTCGGTCGGCTCCGCGCTGCCCGCCGGCATCGTCGCGAAGACGGTGGCGTGCGGGCTGAGCACCCCGTCGGTGCCGCCGGACCACACGATCGGGACCTGCTTGACCTCCTCGGCGCTGCGGCTGCCCTTCTCGACGAGCACCTCGCGGAAGGCCCGGTCGGCGATGATCCGGGTGTAGTCGTTGACGCCGCCGTTGCCCTCGGTCTTGCCGATCACGGCGACGACGCGGTCGGCCTCGAGCGTGCCGTCGTCGATGAGGGCGGCCAGCCCGCTGGCGTCCGAGACGCTGAGCAGCGGCACCTTGCGGACTTCGATGGGCTCGGGCATCTGGGTCTCCTTCTTCTCGGGCTTCTCGGGCTCGGGCTTCTCGGTCGGGTCGTGCTGGTCAGTCGGCGGGTACGACGACGGTGCCGGCCACGCCGGCGACGGCGTCGAGGATGTGGTCGAGGGTGCTGATGACGGAGCGGAGGCCACCCTGCTCCACGAACCGGCAGGCGGCCTCCACCTTCGGCCCCATCGAGCCGCTGGCGAAGTGGCCCTCGGTGGCCAGCGTCCGCAGCCGGCGTACGTCGACCCGGCCGAGCGGCTCGGCGTCCGGCTGGCCGTAGCGGAGCACCGCGTGAGGCACGTCCGTGGCGATCACCAGCACGTCGGCGCCGACGGTGCGGGCCAGCAGCGCAGCGCCCAGGTCCTTGTCGATGACCGCCTCCACGCCGCGCAGCCGGTCGTCCTCGCGGACGACGGGCACGCCGCCGCCGCCGTTGGCGACCACCACGAAGCCGGCCTCGACGAGGGCGTGCACCGCGGCGGCGTCGATGATCTCGCGCGGCTCGGGCGACGCGACGACCCGCCGCCACCCCCGGTCCCCACGGTCCTGCCACGTCTCGCCGTGCTCCACGAGCAGCTGCGCCTGGTCGGCCGGCAGGTAGCGCCCGATCGGCTTGCTGGGGCTGGCGAAACCCGGGTCGTGGGCGTCCACCCGGGTGCGCGTCACGACGGTGGCGGAGGGCCGGTGGAGACCCAGGTCGCGCAGCGCGTCGTCGAGCGCGTTCATCAGCACGGTGCCCAGCGTCGCCTGGGTCTGCGCGACGCACCAGTCCAGCGGCACCGGCGGGACGACGGACGCGGCGATCTCGTTCTTCACCAGCAGGTTGCCGACCTGCGGGCCGTTGCCGTGGGTGACGACGACGTCGATGTCGCTGGCGACCAGGTCGGCGACGGCGCCCATCGCGACCTTCGCCGCCGCGATCTGGTCCTCGGGACGGGCGCGGCCGTCGGGGGCGGTCATGGCGTTGCCGCCGAGCGCGAGCAGGACTCTCATCGGCCGCCCGCCACCCGCAGCGTCGCGCCGGTCGCGTACGGGCAGCCGTCGCCCAGCAGCCAGGCGATCGCCTCCGCGATCTCCTCGGGCTCGCCGACCCGGCCCATCGGGACCGCCGGCGCCACCCGGTCGAGACGGTCGGGGTCGCCGGCCGCGGCGTGGATGTCGGTGCGGACGATGCCGGGCGCGACGCCGTTCACCCGGATGCCGCGCGGCGCGACCTCCTGGGCGAGGCCCATCGTGAGCGCGTCGACGCCGGCCTTGGCCGCGGCGTAGTGGACGTACTCGTGCGGGCTGCCGAGCGTCGCGGCGGCCGAGGAGACGTTCACGACCGCGCCGCCCTCGACGAGGTCACGCACCCCGCGCCGGGCGACCAGGATCGCGCCGGTGAGGTTGACGTCGACCACCTCCCGGACCACGTCCACCGGGGTGTCGGCGAGGTCGCCGAGGTGCAGCGTGGAGCCGGCGTTGTTGACCAGCCCGGTGAGCTGTCCCTGCTCGGCGGCCGCGTCGAAGAGCGCGTCCACGTCGTCGGCGTCGGACACGTCCGCGCGCACCACCCGGCACGTCACCCCCAGGTCGCGCACCCGCCCCGCGGTCGCGTCGGCAGCGTCCTGGTCGCGGGCGTAGGACAGCACCAGGTCGTGCCCGTCCGAGGCCAGGCGTACGGCGGTCGCGGCGCCGATCCCCCGGCCGCCGCCGGTGATCACGGTCAGGCTCATCGCAGCCAGTCCACGTCGGCGCTGGTGGCCCCGCCGGACAGCCGGGCGTAGCCCGGGCCGCGGTCGAAGAACGGCTGCTCGCCGCGACCGGATGCGGGCGGCTGCGCGCAGCTCGTCGCTGGCGGACGCGTCGACGACCGGTGCGTCCTCGGGCCCGTCGACCACGACGCCGTAGTCGTCGCGGGCGGCGGCGCGGGACACCTTGCCCCAGAGCACGTCGCGCACCACCTCGTCGTACGGCCGCTCGAGGGGGTCGCCCCACCCGCCGCCGCCGGTGGTGCGGATCCGGATCAGCTCGCCGGCCTTCACGGGCTCGGCGTCGGCGAGCGCGTCGACCTCGCGCTCGGCCGGTCCGCCGGGGTCGACGGTGACCTGGAACGGCCGGCCCGCCTTGCCGCCGCGGACTCCCCAGCAGGCCAGGATCGACCGGTCGGCGATGGACATGAAGTGCGCGTCCTTCAGCATCCGCAGGTGCTTCTCGTAGCCGAGCCCACCGCGGTGCCGCCCGGCGCCGCCGCTGTCGACGGCGAGCCCCAGCCGCTCGACGAGGAAGGGGAACCGCGACTCGGCGAACTCCGTGGGCAGGTTGCGGGAGTCGGGCACCACGTGGATGGTGTCCTCGCCGTCGGCGTAGTAGCGGCCGCCGGAGCCGCCGCCGAGCACCTCGCGCATGAGGTACGGCGCCCCGTCGGCGCCCTCGCCGTACACGCCGGTGTAGCGGATCGTCTCCTGGTCGGCGGGCATCCGGCCGTCGACGGCGGTGGCCACCACCCCGGCGAGCACGCCGAGCAGCCGGAGGATCACGAACGTCCGCGCGTTCGTCGGGGCGGGGAACACCGGCGTCAGCAGCGTGCCCGGCGGCGGGAACCGCATCTCGATCAGCGGCACCACGCCCTCGTTGACGTCGAGCTGCGCCATCCGCTCCGGGGAGTCGGCCAGGTTGCGCAGCACCGGCGCCAGCCACTTCTTGAGGAAGTTGCCGTCGGCGTAGTCGCCGCAGTGGTTGATCGGCCCCTTGGCCTGCGGGCCGGTGCCGTGGAAGTCGAGCACCAGCCGCTCGCCGCCCGGGTCGTCCGGCGCGGTGCGGGTCATCGTGATGCGCTGGGTGTGCAGCCGGGGCTCGTCGACGCCGTCGTGCTCGGCGTAGTCCTCCCAGACGTACTCCCCCACCGGGATCTTGGCGAGCACCTCGCGCCGGAACGTCTCGGTCGTCTTGTCGAGGATGGCGTCGAAGCACGTCTCGACGGTGTCGCGGCCGTAGCGCTCGAACAGCTCGGCCATCCGCCGGGCGCCCATCAGGCAGGCGGAGCACTCGGCGTCGAGGTCGGCGGCGAGCGACTCCGGCATCCGGGAGTTGCGGGTCATGATCGCCAGCGCCGCGCGGTTGGGCACGCCCTCGTCCCACAGCTTGATGGGCGGCACCATCAGGCCCTCCTCGAAGACCGACCGGGCCCCGGACGGCATCGACCCCGGCACCGCACCGCCGATGTCGTCGTGGTGGCCGAACGCCTGGACGAACGCCACCACCTCCGGCCCGTCGCCGGAGTCGCAGAACACCGGCGCGGTGACGCACAGGTCGGGCAGGTGCCCGATGCCGCCCTCGGAGAGGTAGACGTCGTTGTGGAAGAACACGTCGCCCGGCCTCATCGTCTCGATCGGGTGGTCGCGCACCACCGGGTGCACCAGGGCGGAGTACGACCGGCCGGTGAGCTTGCGCAGCCGCCGGTCGTGGATGCCGGCGCGGTAGTCGTGGGCGTCGCGGATCATCGGCGACCGGCTGGTGCGCCCGATCGCGGTCTCGACCTCCTTCTCGACCGACGCGAGGTAGCCCGCCACGATCTCGGTGAGCACCGGGTCCGGCTGATCGAGCCCGCCGGCTGATCGAGCCCGCCCGGCTGATCGACCGCCGGCTGATCGAGCCCGCCCGGCTGATCGAGCTTGTCGAGATCACTCATGCTCGCCTCCCGGTGTCTCGACAGGCTCGACAACCCGGCTGGGCTCGACCACCCGATCGACCTGCCGACGGATCACCAGGTTGCCGAAGCCGTCGACCCGGGCGGTGAAGCCGGGGTGCAGCGGGACGGTCGAGGAGAACTCCTCCAGCACCGCCGGCCCCTCGACGACGTCGCCCGCGCCGAGCCGCGCCCGGTCGTACACCCCGGCCGCCACCCAGTCGTCGAAGAACACCGGACGCTCCCCCGTGCGGGCGGACTCCGCCCCGCTGCCGGGCGCGACCTCGCGCATCGACGGCTTGCGGATCGGGCCGACGCCGGTGACCCGGAGGTTGACCCACTCGACCTCCTGCCGCGCGTCGGCTCGGTTGTCGTAGCCGTAGAGCGTGCGGTGCTCGTCGTGGAACGCGTCGGCGACCGTGGCGACGAGCTCGGGCGTCACCGGTCCGGCGGGCACGTCGACGCGGACCTCGTAGGCCTGCCCGAAGTACCGCAGGTCCGCGGTGCGGTCCAGCACCCGCTCGGGCGGCGGGAAGCCCTCCCGCGCGAGCGCCTCGTCGGCCCGGCCGGCCAGCCCGTCGTACACCTGCTGCACGGCGTCCAGGTCGAGCGCGGACTCCTTCGACACCGCGGTCTGCACGTAGTCGTTGCGGACGTCGACCGTCAGCAGGCCGTACGCCGACAGGTTGCCGGGGTTGAGCGGGACCAGCACCCCGTCGAGCCCGAGGATGTCGACCAGCCGGCACGCGAGCAGCGAGCCGGAGCCGCCGAACGTCACCATCGTGAAGTCGCGGACGTCGAGGCCGCGCTGCACGGTGACCTGCCGCAGCGCGTTGGCCTGGTTCCACGCGGAGATCTCCAGGACGCCGGTGGCGCACGCCTCCCGCGTGAGGCCCGAGCCGCCCGGCCAGCGCGTCGACGCCCTGCGCGGCGAGGTCGACGTCGAGCGGCACCTCGCCGCCGAGCAGGTGCGGCGGGATCCGGCCGAGCAGCACGTGCGCGTCGGTGATCGTGGGCTCGGTGCCGCCGTTGCCGTAGCAGATCGGCCCGGGATCGGCGCCCGCGCTGCGCGGCCCCACCTTGAGGGTGCCCTCCGGGGAGAGCCACGCCACGGACCCGCCGCCGGCCCCGACCGTGACGACGTCGATCATCGGGATCTTGCTCGGGTAGGCCCCGACGGTGCCCTCGGTGGTCAGCGCCGGGCGGCCGTCGACGACCACGGTGACGTCGGTCGAGGTGCCGCCGCCGTCGAGGGTCACCACCTGCGGGAAGCCCGGCCGCCTGCGCGACCACCGCCGCCCCCAGCGCACCGGCCGCCGGGCCGGACAGCACGGTGGTGATCGGCTGGTCCACGACCTCGTCGGCCGACAGCACGCCGCCGTTGGACTTCATGACGTAGAACGGCACGCCCGCGCCGTCGTGGACGAGCCCGCCGAGCCGGCGCGCGATGGTGGCGACGTAGCGGCGGATGTCGGGCTTCACCGCGGCGTCGACGAGCGTGGTGACGGCGCGTTCGTACTCCCGGTACTCGCGCAGCACCTCGCTGCTGATCGACACGGTGGCGTCGGGGTGCTCGCGCGCCAGCACGTCGCGCATCGCGAGCTCGTGGGCGTCGTCGACGTACGCGTGCAGGAAGCAGACGCCGATCGTGTTGATGCCGGCGTCGCGGAAGAACCGGGCCGCGGCCACCGCGCTCTTCTCGTCGAACGGCCGGACCTCGGCGCCGTCGACCGACAGCCGGCCGCCGACGGTGCGGACCCGGTGCACCGGCACGATCCGGTCGGGCTTGACCCAGAAGTAGGAGTTGCCGTAGCCGTCGGGGACCGACTGCCGCGCGATCTCGAGCATGAACTCGTAGCCCTCGGTGGTGACGAACCCGAGGTTCTCGACCTTGCCCTCCAGCAGCCGGTTGGTGGCGACCGTGGTGCCGTGGCTGACCGCGCTCACCGCGTCGCCGCCGAGACCCAGCGCGTCGAGCACCTTGTGCACGCCGTTCATGAACCCGACGGCGGGGTCCGCCGGCGTCGACGGCGTCTTGGTGACCGCGAGCTCGCCGGTCCCCTCGTCGACCGCGACCACGTCGGTGAAGGTGCCGCCGGTGTCGATGCCGACCCGGATCCGGGGGCTCATGCGCCGACCTCGGGCCTGCGCCGGCCGACCCCGGTGGCCTGCTCGAAGGCGTGCGCGACCTCGAGCAGCCGGCGCTCGCCGCGGTGCGGGCCGACGAGCTGGATCCCGACCGGCCAGCCCTCGGGGGTGAAGCCGGCGGGCACCGAGATCGCGGGGCAGCCGGTGACGGTGATGAGGTACGCCGACCGCATCCAGTCGAGGTACGTCGCCTGCGGCTCGCCGTTGATGGTCGCGGGGTACTCCTCGTCGGCGCTGAACGGCGGCACCTGGCTGACCGGCAGGGCCAGCACGTCGTACCGCTCGAAGAAGGCGCGCATCCGGTCGTGGATCGAGGTCAGCTGCTGGTAGGCCCGGGCGACGTCCTCGCCGGACAGGTCGGCGCCGAGCAGGATGTTGTCCTTCAGCGACTGCTTGAACCCGTCGGGCCGCTTCTCGAGCAGCGCGCGGAACCGGTGCTGGAACAGCCAGGCGCGCAGCGTGCGGAAGGCCGCGTCGGCGCTGTGCAGCACCGGGTGCGCGTCCTCGACGACCGCGCCCGCCGCTTCGAGGACCGCGGCCTGCCGGGAGACCACGTCCGCGACGGCGTGGTCGACCGCGAACGCGCCGCCGAGGTCCACCGACAGCGCGACGCGTACGCCGGCGAGGTCGCCGTGCAGCGGCGGGGCGAACGTCGAGCCGGGTGTCTCCAGCGACAGCGGCGCCCGCCGCGACGGGCCGGCCATCACCGAGAGCAGGAACGCGAGGTCCTCGACGCTGCGGGCCATCGGGCCTGCCACCGAGGTCAGCTCCCAGCCGTTGGTCGTCGGCCAGCTCGGCACCCGGCCGGCGCTGGGCCGCAGCCCGACGACGTTGTTGAAGGAGGCCGGGTTGCGCAGCGAGCCGCCCATGTCGCTGCCGTCGGCCAGCGGCACCATCCCGGACGCGAGCGCGGCCGCTGCGCCGCCGCTCGACCCGCCCGCCGACCGCGTCAGGTCGAACGGGTTGCGGGTGGTCCCGAACACCGGGTTGAAGGTGTGCGAGCCGGCCGCCCACTCGGGGACGTTGGTCTTCCCGATCGTCACCGCCCCGGCGCCGCGGATCCGCTCCGCGACGAGGTCGTCGCGCTTGGGGACGTGGTCGGCGCGCAGCGGCGACCCGAACGTCGTGCGCCAGCCGGCGACCTCGTGGGTGTCCTTGAACGCGTGCGGCAGCCCGTGCAGCGGCCCGACCGGCTCCCCGCGGGCCAGCCGCTCGTCGGCCTCGGCGGCGCCCGCCCGGGCGCGCTCCTCGTCGAGCGACACGACGGCGTTGACGTCCGGGTTCACCTGCGCGATCCGCGCCAGGTGCAGCTCCAGCAGCTCCCGCGCCGAGATCTCCTTGCCGGCGACCGCGGCCGCCATCGACCGCGCCGAGCTGTACACGTCCAGGTCGGTCATCGCAGTCCGCGCCGCCCGATCCACGCGCCCACGAGGGCACCGGCCAGCGCAGCGGCGGCCCCCACGGCCACGCCCCGCGCGAACGACGACCCGCCCTGCTGCCCCTGAGACACGGGTGCCGTGAAGACGGCTCCGACCGGCGGCGAGCCAGCGGACCGGACCGCGGAGGAGGCCGGGACGGTGGATGGGGCCGGCGGGAGGCGCGAAGCGCCGCCGGATGGTTTCGGCCCGGCCGCCTCCGCGGGGAGGGCCGCGGGACCAGCGCCCGAGTCCAACGACGCGGACACGTTGTCGAAGAACTCCGCCGCCATCCGCTTCGCCACCCCCACCAGCATCCGCTGGCCGACGCCGCCGATCATGCCGCCGACGGTGGCGTCGGCGTCGTACGTCAGCGAGGTGCCGGCCTCGGTCTCCTCGAGGGTCACGAGCACGTCGGCCGCGATCGTCCCCGCGGACCCGGTCCCGTCGGCGTGCATCCGGAACGACGCCGACGGCTGCTGGTCGGAGAGCCGGACCCGGCCGTCGTACACGCCCTTGATGGACCCGACGCCCGCCGCGACCGACATCGCGTAGGCGTCGTCGCCGAGCGCCTCGAGCCGCTGGCAGCCGGGCAGGCACCCGACCAGCACCGCTGGGTCGTTGAGCGCCTCGTAGACCACGGCGGGGTCGTGCGAGAGCTGGGCGTTCCCGATGACCTTCATCTCGTCTCCTGGGTCTCGTCGGGACCGGCCGCCTGCCGGCGGAGGTCGAACAGCTCGCTGGGCGAGATCGGCATCCGGGTGATCGTGATGCCCTCGGCGTCCTCGATGGCGGCGGCGATCGCAGCCGACCCGGGGATGACGCCGGCCTCGCCCGCCCCCTTGACGCCCAGCGGGTTCAGCGGCGACGGCGTGACGAGGTGGTCGATCTCGACCTCGGGCACCTCGGAGGCGTACGGCATCAGGAAGTCCATGAACGACGCGTTGAGCAGCTGCCCGTCGGCGGCGTACTCCATGCGCTCGTAGAGCGCGCCGCCCACGCCCTGCGCCACCCCGCCGTGGATCTGCCCCTCGACGATCATCGGGTTGATCAGCGTCCCGCAGTCGTGCACCACGCAGTAGCGCAGCACCCGCACCTCCGCGGTGTCCGGGTCGGTCTCGACGACGACCGCGTGCATGCCGTTCGCGAAGGTCGACCGGGTCGGCGAGTAGTAGTCGGTGCCCTCGAGCCCCGGCGACTCCCCCGGCCCGCACCGGCGGCCGGTCCGGGTCGGCGGGCGCCGCGAACTGGGTGGCGCGCGCCGAGGCCTCGTCGAAGGCGTAGCGCAGCGGGTTGGACAGCACGGCGACCGCGCCCAGGTCGATCGACGGCCGTCGGGGACCCCTTCACCTGCACGTGGCCGTCGACGATCTCGAGGTCGTCGACGTTGGCCTCCAGCGCCTGCGCGGCGATCCGCCAGCGCCTTCTGCCGCACGCCGCGGGCGGTCATCGCGACGGCGCTGCCGCTCATCACCGCGGTGCGGGAGGCGAACGTGCCGACGGCGTACTTGAAGCGCCGGGTGTCGCCGGTGGTGACCCGGATCCGGTCGAACGGCACCCCGAGCTCGTCGGCGACGATCTGCGCCAGCATCGTCCGGTGGCCCTGCCCCTGGCGAGGTCAGGCCGGTCGACACCACGACGGTGCCGTCGGTCTCGACCCGGATGTGGCCGCCCTCGTAGGGACCGACGCCGGTGCCCTCGACGTAGCAGGCCAGCCCGATCCCGACCCGCCGTCCCTGCGCCGCCGCCTCCGCGCGGACCGTCGTCGAAGTCGTCCCAGCCGACGAGCTCCTTGAGCTTGGCCAGCGACGCCGGGAAGTCGCCCGAGTCGTAGAGCAGCTGCGCGGCCGTCCTGGAACACCACGCCCTGGTCGAACGGCATCTCCTCGGGACGGATGAAGTTGCGCTCGCGCACCTCCGCGCGGTCGAGCCCGAGGTCGGCGGCGATCGCGTCCATCACCCGCTCCATCACGAAGCAGCCCTGCGGCCGTCCCGCCCCCCGGTACGGCGTCACGAGCACCGTGTTCGTGTAGAGCGAGGTGAACTCGACGCGGTAGACGCCCGGCTTGTAGGGCCCGAGCAGCTGGGTGCTGGTGATGATCGGCACGATCAGGCCGTAGGGCACGTAGGCGCCGTTGTCGTGCCAGAAGCGCACCGACAGCCCCTGCAGCCGGCCGTCGTCGTCGTACCCGACGCGCACGTCGTGCAGCTGGCCGCGCTCGTGGGCGCTGGAGACGAAGTGCTCGCGGCGGTCCTCGGTCCACTTCACCGCACGTCCGAGCCGGCGGGCCGCCCACGGCACCAGCACCTCCTCCGGCCACGGGTGCACGATCTTCACGCCGAAGCCGCCGCCGACGTCGGGCGTGACCACCTCGACCCGGTCGACCGGCAGCGCGAGCTTGGCGGCGAGCGCCTGCCGCACCGACGTCGACGTCTGCGTCGAGGTGTGCACCAGCAGCGACTCGTCGTCGGCGTCCCAGCGCGCCAGCACGCCCTTGCCCTCCAGCGGCGTCGACGCGCTGCGCTCGATCTCGAGGCGCAGCTCCAGCGAGTGCGGCGCGGCGTCGACCGCGGCGTCCGCGTCACCGGTCTGCTGCACCATCACGGCGGCCACGTTGCCCGGCACGTCGTCGTGCACCAGGTGCGCCGGCGTCCCGGGCGCGCTCGACGCCGACCACCGCCGGCAGCGGCTCGTAGTCGACGCGGATCCGGTCGCACACGTCCTCGGCGACGTAGCGGCTCGTCGCCACCACCATCACGACCGCCTCGCCGACGTGGTTCACCTCGTCGCGGGCCAGTGCGTACGGCGTCCGGCCGTGGGTCAGTGTCGGGTGCGGGATCAGCAGCGGCAGCGCGCTCGGCCACCCGCGACGTCGTGTCGGCCTCGAGGTCGTCGTAGGTGTAGATCGCGACCAGGCCGTCGACGTCGAGCGCGCCGGTGACGTCGACGTCGACGACCCGGGCGTGCGCGTGCGGGCTGCGCACGAACGCCGCCTCGAGCGCGTCGTGGCCCGAGGTCGTCGAGGAACCGGCCGTCGCCCGGTCACCAGCCGCGGCGTCCTCGACGCGCGGCACCCGCTCGCCGAACATCTTCGGTCGTCACGGCGCGTCGTCCCGCGCGGCTCGTGGTCCCGCCGACGCAGCTCGGCGCCGCGGAGCACCGCGTCGACGATGTTGACGTAGCCGGTGCAGCGGCACAGGTTGCCGGAGATCGCCTCGCGCGCCTCCGCCCGGGTCGGGGCCGGGTGCTCGTCGCAGGAACGCGGTGACGGTGGTGACGAAGCCCGGCGTGCAGAACCCGCACTGCAGCGCGTGGCACTCGTGGAACGCCTGCTGCACCGGGCCCATGCCGCCGTCGGCGCGACCGGCAGCCCCTCGATGGTGGTGATCGCGGCGCCGTCCAGGGACACCGCGAACAGCAGGCACGACCGCACCGGGGCGCCGTCGACGAGCACGGTGCAGGCGCCGCACACGCCGTGCTCGCAGCCGACGTGGGTGCCGGTGAGCCGCAGGTCGTGGCGCAGCGCGTCGGACAGCAGCCGGCGCGGCGCGAGCTCGAGCTCGTGCGGCACGCCGTTGACCGTGAACGAGACCGGCGACGGTGGCCTCGCTCATGCGACGCGCTCCCCGGCCTCGGTCGAGGGCGCGGCGGACGAGGACGTGCGCGAGGTGCCGCCGGTAGTCCGCGCTGGCGTGGATGTCGTCCTCCGGGTCGATCGCGGCGTCCACCGACCCGCGCACCGCCGTCGGCGTCGGCTCGGCCGCGTCGCAGGTCGACGAGCACCGGGCCGGCCCCGACGCTGACCAGCGCGACCCGGGCCGTGCCGTCGCGCCGCACGACGGCGCCGACGCCGCACATGGCGTAGTCGCCCTGCCGTCGCGACACCTCGACGAACGCCGAGCCGCTGCCCGGCCGGCGGCCGCCGGAACGATCGCGTGCACGGCCAGCTCGCCGGGACGGAGCGCGGACTCCATCGGGCCGACGAAGAAGTCGGCCGCCGCCACGTCCCGGGACCCGTCGACGTCGCGCAGCGTGACGGTCCCGTCGAGCAGGCACAGCACCGCCGGCATCTCGGCGGCCGGGTCGGCGTGCACCAGGCTGCCGACCGTCGTGCCGCGGTTGCGGATCGTCGGGTGCGCCACCAGCCGCAGCGCCTGCCGCAGCAGCGGCACCGCGTCGTACGCCGCGGCGTGGTGCTCGACGCGGCTGTGCCGCGCCAGCGCGCCGACCCGCACGACGTCGTCGTCGACCTCGACGGTGTCGAGCCCGGGGACGTGGTTCACGTCGACGAGGTGCGCGGGCGCGCTCAGCCGCATCGACATCAGCGGCACCAGGCTCTGGCCGCCGGCCAGCACCTTGGCGTCGTCGCGCAGCGAGCGCGAGCACGTCGAGCGCCTCCGTCCAGGCCGCGCGGCCGGTGGTAGGCGAACGGGGGCGGCTTCACGACGACCGACACTATGCCGCGACCGCCGCTCACGGCTCCCTCGTGTGCGCCCCGCCGGTCGGCCGGCCGGAGTCCGTGCCGGCCGCTCGGATGCTCCTCGCGCGTGCACCCCGGGGCGGCCGACCGCCATCATCGTGCCCTCGTCGCGCAGCTCCGGCGGCGCGATCGCCCGCGCCAGGTGGTAGCCGACGAGCACGACGATGGTGCCGAGCGAGATGCCGGACAGCGAGAAGTTGTCGGTGAACTTCAGCGAGGTGTCGCCGATCGCGATGATGATGCCGGCGGCGACCGGGACCAGGTTGACGGGGTTGGCGAAGTCGACCCCGTTCTCCTTCCAGATCTTCGCGCCGAGCAGCCCGATCATGCCGTAGAGCACGACCGTGATGCCGCCGAGCACGCCGCCGGGGGTCGCGGAGACGACCGCGCCGAACTTGGGGCAGAGCCCGAACAGGATCGCCACCACGGCCGCGACGTAGTAGGCGGCCGTGGAGTAGACCCGGGTCGCCGCCATCACCCCGATGTTCTCGGCGTACGTCGTGGTGGGCGAGCCGCCGACCGCGGAGGCGATGACGGTGCCGAAGCCGTCGGCGGCGATCGCCTTGCCCATCACCGGGTCGAGGTCGCGCTCGGTCATCTCGGCGACGGCCTTGACGTGGCCGGTGTTCTCCGCGATCAGCGCGATCACGGCCGGCAGCACCAGCAGCGCGAACGCCACGCTGAACGACGGGGCGTGCCAGCCCGTGACTCCGTGTGGCGAGGTCGCTCTTGGGCGGGAAGCCCACCCAGTCCGCGGCCTTCACGCCGGCGAAGCTCAGCCGCGGGTGGGTGTCCACCTTGCCGGTGGCCGCGTTGTACGCCGTGATGTCCCCGAACACGCGGTCGAAGAGCCAGGAGATGACGTAGCCGAAGATCAGGCCGAGGAAGATCGCGATCCGGCCGAGGAACCCGCGCAGCCCGACGGCCGCCAGGATCACGAACGTCATCGTCAGCAGCGCGACCCACTGGTCCTGCGGCCAGTAGATGTCGGCCACCACCGGGGCGAGGTTGAAGCCGATCAGCATGACGACCGCGCCGGTCACCACCGGGGGCAGCACGCGGTGCAGCACCCCGGAGCCGAGGAAGTGGATGAGGACGCCGATGGCGAGCAGCACGGCGCCGGCGACCAGGATCGCCCCGGTCACGTCGGCGGAGTCGCCGCCCTGCGCGCGGATCGCGGCGACGCCGCCGACGAACGACGCGGACGTGCCGAGGTAGCTGGGCACCTTGCCCTGCACGATCAGCAGGAACGCGATCGTGGCCACGCCGCTCATCAGCACCGCGAGCTGCGGGTTGAGCCCCATGATGAGCGGGAACACGAACGTGGCCCCGAACATCGCCACCACGTGCTGCGCCCCGAGGCCGGCGGTGCGGCCCCACGACAGCCGTTCGTCCGGCGCCACCGCGGCTCCCGGCGGCGGCGTCTTGCCGCCGTAGACGAGCTTCCACCCCACAGCCATGACTGGCCTCCCTGCTCCGGCACCGCCGGTCCCGCGGTGCGCCCGTTCGGTGACGGACAGCCTGCCCGAACGGCCCTGTGGATGGTGGGAACCACGCGGCGCGGGACGGCGTCGGCAGGTCAACGTCAGATAACGACTTGGGTCGTCTCGAATTCGTTAGGCCGCAAAGACGCGGTGAACTCAAAGTGATCGGTTATGGTCAGCGCGTCAATCGCCGCTGCGGGACGCAGCGCGAAAGGGGCGTGGCGTGAACGGATTGTCGTTTTCCGAATATCTCTCCCAAAACCGGGACGAAATCATCTTCCGCACCCAGCAGCACGCGCTGCTGTCGTTCTACTGCGTCCTGCTCGCCGCGGTCCTGGGCCTGCTGATCGCGGTCGCGGTCTACCGCTCGCGGGTCCGGACGAACATCACCATCTCCACCGCGGCCGTCGTCTTCACGCTTCCCTCGGTCGCGCTGTTCGGCTTCCTGGTCTCGGTCGTCGGCTACGGGCTGGCCTCGGTCTTCCCGGTCGTGGTGGCCTACGCGATGCTGCCGATCGTCCGCAACGCGATCGTCGGCCTGCAGTCCGCCGACCCTGCCGTGCTCGACGCGGCCCGGGGCATGGGTGTCGGGGGCTTCCGGATGCTGTGGCAGATCCGGTTCCCGATCGCGTGGCCGGTGATCCTCGCCGGGTTGCGCGTCGCCGCCCAGCTCACCGTCGGCATCGTCGCCATCGCGGCGTTCGTGACGCCCATCGGGCTCGGTGAGTACGGCTACTCCTCGCTGGACAACCTGGGGTCGGTCAACACCAAGAGCCAGGCGCTCATCTGCATCATCTTCGTGGCCCTCGTCGCGCTGCTGTTCGACGCGGTCTTCGTCGTCATCCGTCGTTTCACCACCCCGAGGGGGAGTCGTGTCTGACAGTTCAGCGCAGCAGAGCAAGCCCGCCGACAACGGGGCTCCGGTCCGCAGCGACCAGGGCGGCAAGCACGGCGTGCCGATCGTCCTGACCGACCTGACCAAGCACTACCCCGGCTCGCCCAAGGCCGCGGTCGACAAGGTCAGCATGCACATCCCCGCCGGCGAGATCGTCGTCTTCGTGGGCCCGTCGGGCTGCGGCAAGACGACCACGATGCGGATGATCAACCGGATGATCGAGCCGACCTCGGGGACGATCGAGATCGGCGGCGAGGACGTCACGAAGCTCAACGACGTGCAGCTGCGGCGCCGCATCGGCTACGTCATCCAGCAGATCGGCCTGATCCCCCACCTGTCCATCGCGCAGAACGTCGCGCTGGTGCCCAAGCTCCTCAAGTGGGACAAGAAGCGGACCACCGACCGGGTCGACGAGATGCTGACGGTCGTCGGCCTCGACCCGGAGCAGTACCGCAGCCGCTACCCGCGTCAGCTCTCCGGCGGCCAGCAGCAGCGGGTGGGCGTCGCCCGGGCGCTCGCTGCGGACCCCGAGATCATGCTGATGGACGAGCCGTTCGGCGCCGTCGACCCGATCACCCGGTCTCGGCTGCAGGACGAGTTCCTCTCGCTGCAGCAGACCCTGAAGAAGACGATCGTGTTCGTCACGCACGACTTCGACGAGGCGCTCAAGCTCGGCGACCGCATCGCGGTGCTGCGCGAGGGCTCGCAGATCGCGCAGTTCGACACCCCCGAGGCGATCCTGGCCAACCCGGCCGACGACTTCGTCGAGGGGTTCATCGGCGAGGGCGCGGCCCTCAAGCGGCTGCACTTCGAGCGGGTCGACTCCCTCGACCTCGACGAGGCGCCGACCGAGGGCTCCCGCGGCTCCGTCGACGTGTCGACGACGCTGCACGCCGCACTCGACGCGATGGTCGGGCGCGGGCATGCGCTCGATCACCGTGGACCGCGACGGGCGCCCGGTCGGGAGCGTCACCATCGACGCGATCCTCAGCCGGGTGCACTCCGCGGGTGACTCGGACACCGTGGAGGCCTGATGAGCGACCTCGTCGACGCCCCCTCCCCCGAGGCGAACGTCACCGACCCGGCGGCCGCGCAGAGCGCCGCCACCGGGTTCACCGCGGCCAAGCCGGGCCAGCCGGTGCTCTCGGTGCGGGACCTGGTCACCCCGGTCATGGTCGTGGTCATCGGGGTGCTGTTGTGGCTCAATGTGAAGCGGCACGACCTGGACAGCATCGAGGCCAACATCCTCGACCGCAAGGAGCTCACGGCGGCGACCATCCAGCACATCGAGGTCAGCGTGACGATCGCGCTGCTGGTGGTGCTGATCGCGGTGCCGCTCGGCATCCTGGTGACCCGCAAGAGCACCCGCAAGCTCGGGGGCCCCGTGATCGCGCTGGCGAACCTCGGACAGGCGGCGCCGAGCCTCGGGCTGCTGGCGTTCGTCGGCTTCTACGCCATCGGCTTCTGGGCGGTGGTGCTGATCCTCACCGCGTATGCCGCCCTGTCGGTGCTGCGCAACACGATCGTCGGCCTGCAGCAGGTCGACACCGGCATGCTCGACGCGGCCCGCGGCATGGGCATGTCGCCGACGTCGATCCTGATGCGGGTCGAGCTGCCGACCGCCGTACCCGTGATCGGTGCGGGTGTCCGCACCGCCCTGGTGCTCGCCGTCGGCACCGTGCCGCTGGGCTACGCCCTCGACGCCGGCGGCCTCGGCCTGCCGCTGTTCAGTGCGATCAAGACCAACCGCCCACTGGCCACCTTCACCGTCGCGGTGATGATCGCGCTGCTCGCCCTGGTCATGGACTGGCTCGGCGGAGTGCTGCAGCGCGCCATGACCCCGCGAGGGATCCGATGACCACCCGACCTGCACCCACCACCCACGCAGATCCAGCAGAGAACCAGAAGGGGACACGCATGACCATGCCCATCACGAAGCCCGGCAAGTGGCTCACGGGGGTGGCCGCGCTGACGCTCACCGCGCTGACCCTCAGCGGCTGCGGCAGCCTCAGCAAGAGCTCCAGTGACGCCACCGGAGGTCCCTGCAAGGACGTCAAGGCCGGCTCGGTGAAGTCCAACGCCCTCAAGGGAGTCACCGTCAAGGTCGGCTCCAAGGAGTTCGACGAGCAGCTCATCCTCGGTCAGCTGACCGTGAAGATGATGTGCGCCGCCGGCGCCACCGTCGTCGACAACACCAACACCAAGGGCAGCACTCAGACCCGCAAGAAGCTCCAGGACGGCGTCACCGACGTGGTCTGGGAGTACACCGGCACCGGCTGGATCAACTACCTCGGTCACGACAAGCCGATCACTGACTCGCAGAAGCAGTACGACGCGGTGAAGAAGGAGGACCTCGCCAAGAACAAGCTGGTGTGGGGTCCGCTCGCGCCGTTCAACAACACCTACGCGTTCGCCACCACGGACGAGTTCGCCAAGAAGAACAACCTGAAGACTCACTCCGACATGGCGGCGTACATCAAGAAGAACCCGTCGTCCACGGTCTGCGTGGAGTCGGAGTTCGCGGCCCGTCCGGACGGCTACCCGGGCTTCAAGAAGAAGTACGGCATCACCGGCGGCAAGCTGAAGAGCCTCGGCACCGGCGTCGTCTACACCCAGCTCGACAAGGGCAACTGCGACTTCGGCGAGATCTTCACGACCGACGGTCGGCTCGCCGCCCTCGGCCTGCAGGTGCTCGACGACGACAAGGCCTACTTCCCGCTGTACAACGGCGTGGCGGTGACCCGCGAGGACTACAACAAGAAGCACCCGGAGATGCTCAAGGTGCTCGCCCCCCTGGCCAAGGTGCTCACCACCGACACCATGACCAACCTGAACAAGAAGAAGAGCGCGGACGGTGAGGACCCGGCCAAGATCGCCGAGGACTTCCTGAAGCAGAAGGGCTTCCTCAAGTAGCCCACCCGCACCGCTCGCAGGCCCGGGACACCGCACGGTGTCCCGGGCCTGCGTGTGTCCCCGCCCGCGACTAGGGTCGGGACGTGAGCTTCCGTGAGGTGCCGGCCGCCGCGTCGTCGCTGCTGACCGACCTGCTGAGCCCCGGACGTCGACGGCCGGGTCGCCGCCGCTCGTGGAGCTGGCGCGGACGCGGGTCAGCGTGCACTACGGGACCGGGCGCGACGACGTGCCCGTGCTGTGCGTCGCCACCCCGGACGCCGTCCGGCTGCCGGCGAGCCTGCTCACCACCGTCCTGCCGACCGGCGAGCTGCGGGTGGTCGCCGGGGTCCTGCAGTCCGCGACCCTGCGGTGGCCGGTGACGCGCTGGTGGCGGCCGTCGCGGCCGACCGGGCTGACCGCTCCCCCGTCGGCGCCGCCGATCGCCGGCGTCGACGTCCCCGCGACCGTCGAGCCGGACCGGCTGGTGGGCCGCGGGCCCGGCCTCACCCCGCTCGGCGACGACGTGCTGGCGGGCGCCCTGGTCGCCGCCCACGCCGTCGGCGACCCCCGGCTCGGCTCGTGGCGGGCGGCCACCCTCGCCGCGCTGGCGGCCGGCCGGTCGACCGCGGTCTCGCGGGCGCTGCTGCACCACGCCCGGGACGGCTGGGCGGTGCCCGAGCTCGCGGCCTTCGTGGTCGCCGTCTGCGCCGGGGACGCCACCCGGGCGGCGGGCCCGCTGCTCCGGGTCGGCCACACCTCGGGCGCGGGCCTGGCCGCGGGGGCGCTGCACGTGCTCGGGGAGCAGTGCGCGGCCGGAGCGGGACGCCGCATGAGGCGGGTCGAGCTCCGCCGCGGCTCGTACGTCGACTCGGTGAGCCTGATGCAGGTCAGCAAGCGGGTCGCCACGCTGGCCGGGGTCCGGTCCGCGCTGGTCGCGATGGCCACCGAGCTGAACCTCGACCTCGCCGACGGGATGGGCTTCGAGGTCCCGACCTCCTCGCCCCAGGAGATGCTGGTGGCCCTGGAGGCCGACACCGACGACGCCCTCGACGCGGCGAGCGCGGAGGTCGACGCGGCACTCGCGGAGTCCTCGCGACCGGCGTCGTCCGGGTTCGGCAGCGCGCCCGCGCCCGCGACCGTCGCCGCCGCGGCCCGACGGTGGGAGGCGGCGCCTGGCCCTGATCTCCACCCCGGGCGAGTTCGCGTTCGCCGACGCCCTGGACGCGGTCGACGCCGGGCTGCACACCATGGTGTTCAGCGACAACGTGCCGCTGGCCCTCGAGGTGGCCCTCAAGGAGCGGGCGGACGCGGCCGGGGTGCTGGTGATGGGGCCCGACTGCGGCACCGCGGTGGTCGGCGGGGTCGGGCTCGGCTTCGCCAACGTGGTCCGCCCCGGCCCGGTCGGGCTGGTCGCGGCGTCCGGCACCGGCGCGCAGCAGCTGATGGCGCTGCTGGACGGGGCCGGGGTCGGGATCTCCCACTGCCTGGGCGTGGGCGGGCGCGACCTGTCCGCCGAGGTCGCCGGTCGCTCCACGCTCCGTGCGCTCGACCTGCTCGACGCCGACCCGGACACCACCCAGGTCGTGGTGATCTCGAAGCCACCCGCCCCCGCGGTCGCCGAGGCGGTCCGGGCCCACGCCGCGTCGCTGTCGACGCCGGTCCGGTTCGCTCTCCTCGGTCCCGGTCAGCCGGACCTCACCGAGACCGCGGCCGCGGTCGTCGCGGACGTCGGCGGCACCTGGGCGGCACCGGAGCACTGGACCGGCGCCGTGCCAGCCGGGCGGGCCGGCGGCCGGCTGCGCGGCCTGTACGCCGGCGGCACGCTCTGCGACGAGGCGATGCTGCTGGCCACCGCCCGGGTCGGCCGGGTCGCCTCGAACATCCCGCTCGACCCCGGCTGGGCGCTGGCCGACGACCTCGCCTCCGTCGGCGACACCATGATCGACTTCGGCGACGACCGGCTGACCCGCGGCCGCCCGCACCCGATGATCGACGGCTCGGTCCGCGCCCAGCGGGTGCTGGCCGAGGTGGCCGACCCGACTTGCGGCGTGCTGCTGCTCGACGTGGTGCTCGGCCTCGGGGCCGCCGACGACCCGGCCGGCGAGCTCGCCGCCCCGGTCCGCGCCGCCACCGACGCCGGCGTGCCCGTGGTGGCGGTGGTGGTCGGCACCGGCGACGACCCGCAGGGGCTGCGCGGCGCAGGTCGCCGCGCTGCACCAGGCCGGCGCCTGGGTGTTCCTGTCCAACGCGGCCGCCGCCCGGTGCGCCCTCGACCTGCTGGGAGGTCCCCGCATGAGCCTCACCACGCCCCGGACGGTGGTCACCGCCGGCGCGTCGATGTTCGCCGACGCGCTGGTCCGGCAGGCGGTCGACGTCGTCGCCGTGGACTGGCAGCCACCGGTCGTCGACCCGACGCGTCTGGCGGCGGTGATGGCCGACCCGCGGCGGCCCGGTGCGAACGCCAAGGCGCTGGCAGCGATGCTCGGTGCGCAGGCGCACCTGGTCGACGTACGCCCGGCGTCGGAGGTGCTCGGGCTGGAGCGGGGCCGGCTGCTGCACGCCGGTCCCCCGGTCGACTGGGAGCGCGCCTCCGGGCCGATGCGCGGAGCGCTGATCGGGGCGCTGCTGTTCGAGGGCTGGGCGGACACCGCGGAGCAGGCCGAGCGGCTGCTGGCGGCCGGTGACGGCGTCGAGCTGGGAGCCGTGCCACGGCCGCGGCGCGGTCGGGCCGATGGCCGGCGTCGTCTCGCCGTCGATGTGGGTGTTCTGCCTGCGCGACGAGTCGACCGGCCACGAGTCGTGGTGCTCGCTGAACGAGGGGCTCGGCAAGGTGCTGCGCTACGGCGCCTACGAGCCGTCGGTCGTCGAGCGGCTGCACTGGATGACCGACGTCCTCGGCCCGCTGCTGCAGCACGCCGTGCGGGCCGCCGACCCGGTCGACGTGCGCGCGATCATCGCGCAGATGGTGCAGATGGGCGACGAGGGCCACAACCGCAACCGCGCCGGCACGCTGATGTTCCTGCGCGAGGTGCTGCCCGCGATGATCGACTCCGGCTTCCCGTCGGCCGACGTGGCGCAGGCGGTGCGGTTCGTCTCCGGCAACGACCACTTCTTCCTCAACCTCGTGATGCCGGCCTGCAAGCTGCAGACCCGCGCCGCGGCCGGACCTGCCCGGGCTCGACCGCGGTCACCGTGATGGCCCGCAACGGCACCGACTTCGGCATCCAGACCGCCGGCACCGGCGACACCTGGTTCACCGCGCCGGCGAACACCCCCGAGGGGCTGTTCCTCGGCTCCTACGGACCCGAGGACGCCAACCCCGACATCGGCGACTCCGCGATCACCGAGACCGCCGGGATCGGCGGGCTGTCGATGGCGACCGCGCCGGCGATCGTCCGGTTCGTCGGCGGCTCGGTGCCGGACGCGCTGGCCACCACGCAGCGGATGTACGACATCACGCTCGGCGAGAACCCGGCCTTCGGCATCCCGATCCTGGAGTTCCGCGGCGCCCCCACCGGCATCGACGTCACCGCGGTGGTGCGCAGCGGCGTGCTGCCGCAGATCAACACCGGGATGGCCGGCCGGGTGGCCGGCACCGGCCAGGTCGGCGCCGGGCTGGTCACCCCGCCGATGGCGTGCTTCACGCAGGCGCTGGACGCGCTGGCCGCCGCGGTGGCGCTAGGAGACGGCCCGCTGCTTCACCCGGTCGCGGGCCCGGGAGCCCTCGCGCGAGGGCACCAGCGACGAGGCCTTCGCCAGGCCGAACAGCGGCATGTTGCCGTAGACCGCTTCGTACTCCCCCGCGCGCACCAGGTAGCGTCTCGTGCCAGATGCCGGAGCGGGTGTCCTTGCCGACCCGCTTCCAGTAGTTCCGCCAGGCCGGGCTTGTGGAGGTTGTCCGGGTCGTTGGCGAAGCGCTCGAGGTGCTCGAAGGAGCGCCAGTACTGCACGATCAGTCCGCCGAAGGTGGACATCTCGTAGCCCAGCAGCCCGCTGTCCGGGTCCTCGCTGAGCTCCTTGAGCATCGCCATCATGCCGCGCCGGCCGCCGAGGTCGCGGAAGACCCGGACCAGCCGGCGGCTGTTCGCGCGCGCCCCGATCAGGAACACCACGAAGTCCCCGTCGATCTTCGCCTGCCACCGGCCCTGGTTGATCTCCGCCATCGTCCTCGCCTTCCGTCACGCTGGTGGGTCCCAGGCTGGTACGTCGCGGGCGCGGCCACAAGGCCCGTCCGGGCCAGTCCGGGGCCCGGGTCGACCCGGCGGGAGGCCCGGGTCAACGGGTGAGGAGCTCGACGAGCGTCCGCACCTCGCGCACCTGGCGCTTGGCGCGGTCGCCGTCCGAGCCCTGGATCCCCATCGCGGGCACCGACGTGCCGTCGGAGAGGTCCAGCACCGCCCACGGGCTCCCGGCGCGCAGCGTCACGCCGAGCACCTCGTTCCACTCGAAGCGGCGGGTGCGGAAGCCGTTGACCACCGTCAGGCCGTCGCTGGCGGGCCACCAGCCGGCTGCGGGACAGCGCGAACCCGATGGCGTAGAACATCAGCCCGATCGCGACGATCGTCAGCACCTGGAGCACCGTGAACTTCGCGCGGATGTGCGGCGGGAACGCCAGCCACATCACGACGCAGGTCAGCACCAGCAGCGCGCCGAGGACGTAGACGGCGATCCGCACCCCGAAGGGCCGGAACGTCCGCGGCAGCGTGACACCGGCAGCGGGGGTGGCCCCGTCCTCAGAGCCGGCAGGCATGGATGTCGGTGGTGAGGATGCCGCGCGCGCCGAGGTCGTAGAGCTCGTCCATGACCCGCTGCGCCCGGTCGCGCCGGACCATCGAGCGGACCGCGACCCAGCCCTCGCGGTGCAGCGGGGACACGGTCGGGCTCTCGATGCCGGGGGTGAGCGCGACCGCCTTCTCGACCTGGTCGCCGTGGATGTCGTAGTCCATCATCACGTAGGTCCGCGCCACCAGGACGCCCTCGAGCCGGCGCTGGAAGACGGTGAACCCGGCGGGCCGGTCGGCGCCGGCGCGGGTGACCAGCACCGCCTCGGACTCCAGGATCGGCTCGCCGAACACCTCGAGGCCGGCGTTGCGCAGCGTGCTGCCGGTCTCGACGACGTCCGCGATCACGTCGGCGACCCCGAGCTGCACGCTGGTCTCGACGGCGCCGTCGAGCCGGGTGACGGTGGCCTCGACGCCGTGCTGCTCGAGGTGACGGCGCACCACGCCGGCGTACGACGTGGCGATCCGCAGGCCCTGCAGGTCGCTCACGTCGGAGGCGACCCCGGGCGGCGCGGCGAAGTGGAACCGGGAGCGGCCGAAGCCGAGCCGCAGCACCTCCTCGGCCTTGGCGCCGGTGTCGAGCAGCAGGTCGCGGCCGGTGATGCCGAGGTCGAGGGTGCCCTCGCCGACGTACAGCGCGATGTCGCGGGGGCGCAGGTAGAAGAACTCGACGCCGTTCTCGCCGTCGGTCAGCGTGAGCCGCTTGGCGTCGGTGCGCTGCCGGTAGCCGGCCTCGCGGAGCATGTCGGTGGCCGCCTGCGACAGCGACCCCTTGTTGGGGACGGCGAGGCGGAGCAGCTTCTCGGGCGGCTTCTCGGGGAGCGTGTCGGGCACGGGTGGGACCTTCGGGTCAGAGGTGGGCGTAGACGTCGTCGAGCGTCAGGCCGCTCGCGAGCATCAGCACCTGGGCGTGGTACAGCAGCTGGCTGAGCTCCTCGGCGGTCCGCTCGGGCCCCTCGTGCTCGGCGGCCATCCACGACTCGGCGGCCTCCTCGACCAGCTTCTTGCCGATCGTGTGGACCCCGGCGTCGAGCTCGACGACGGTGCCGGAGCCGTCGGGCCGGGTCCGGGCCTTGTCGCTGAGCTCGCTCCAGAGCTCCTCGAACGTCTTCATCGTGTCCTTCTCGTCTGCTGCATGGGCCGTCCCAGGGTACGGCGTGCGCGCCGGGTCGCCGCGGGCACCGGCCCGCTGCGGACGGCCGGGCTAGGAGTCGTCGAGGTCGTAGCCGCGGCGCACCTTGCGCAGCGTCATCGCGGTGACCAGGGCCGCGGCCGTCGCCTCGTAGCCCTTGTCCTCGTGAGAGCCCTCGAGGCCGGCGCGGTCGAGGGCCTGCTCCTCGGTGTCGCAGGTCAGCAGGCCGAAGCCGACGGCGGCGCCGGTGTTGACCGCGATCCGCGACAGCCCCTCGGTGGCCGCCGAGCAGACGTACTCGAAGTGCGGGGTGCCGCCGCGGACCACGACGCCGAGCGCGACGATCGCCTCGTAGCCCTGCTCGGCGAGCGCGCCGGTCATCACCGGCAGCTCGAAGGAGCCGGGCACCCGCACGAACGCGGGGCGCTCGACCTGGAAGTCGGCCAGCGCCCGCCGGGCACCGTCGAGCAGGCCGTCCATCACCTGCTCGTGCCAGCGGGCGGCGACGACCGCGACCCGGAGGTCGTGGCAGTCGACCGGCTTCTCCTCGGGGGCTCCTTCTCCGCTCATCAGCGGGCTCCTTCCGGTGTCGGGGACGGCTGCTCGGGCTGCGGCAGGTCGGGCAGGTCGTGGCCCATCCGGTCGCGCTTGGTCAGCAGGTAGCCGATGTTGTGGTCGTTGGGACGCACGGCCAGCGGCACCCGCTCGGCGACGGGCACGCCGTACTCCTCGAGGCTCGCGACCTTGTCGGGGTTGTTGGTCAGCAGCCGCACCGACCCGACGCCGAGGTCGCGCAGGATCTGCGTCGCGGCGCCGTAGTGCCGGGCGTCGGCGGGCAGCCCGAGGTCGAGGTTGGCGTCGACGGTGTCCCGGCCGCCGTCCTGCAGCTGGTAGGCCTGCAGCTTCGCGACCAGCCCGATGCCGCGGCCCTCGTGGCCGCGGAGGTAGACGACCACACCACGGCCCTCCTCGACGATCCGGTCGAGCGCCTCCTCCAGCTGCGGGCCGCAGTCGCAGCGCGCGGAGGCGAACACGTCACCGGTCAGGCACTCGGAGTGCACCCGGGTGAGCACCGGCGTCTCGACGCCGTCGACGGGCCCGACGTCGCCGTGCACCAGCACGACGTGCTCGGAGCCGTCGATGGTGATCCGGTAGCCGTACGCCGTGAAGTCGCCGCGCGCGGTGGGCAGCCGGGTCTCGGCCACCCGCAGGACGTGGTTCTCGTAGCGCCGGCGGTGGTGGATCAGCTGCTCGATGGAGATCATCGCCAGGCCGTGCTCGTCGGCGAAGTCGCGCAGCTGCTGGCCGCGCTTCATGGTGCCGTCGTCGTTGACGATCTCGGAGATCACCCCGGCGGGCTCGAGCCCGGCGAGCCGGGCCAGGTCGACGGCGGCCTCGGTGTGGCCGGGGCGCACGAGCACGCCGCCCTCGGCGTACCGCAGCGGGAAGACGTGCCCCGGCTGCACGACCTCGAAGGCCTCGGTGGCGGAGTCGATCAGGGTGCGCACCGTGTGGGAGCGGTCCGCGGCGGAGATGCCGGTGGTGACACCGTCGCGGGCGTCGACGGAGACGGTGTACGCCGTCCGCATCCGCTCGCGGTTGTGCGGGGTCATCAGCGGGATGCCGAGCCGGTCGAGCGTCGGCGCGGTCACCGGCACGCAGATCACGCCCGAGGAGTAGCGGATCGTGAACGCCATCAGCTCCGGCGTGGACTTGCTGGCCGCGAAGATCAGGTCGCCCTCGTTCTCGCGGTCCTCGTCGTCGACGACCACCACCGCCCGGCCGGCGGCGATGTCGGCGACCGCCCGCTCGACGGTGTCGAGGCGGACGTGCGGCGCGCTCACGACGCCACCCGTTCGGGCTCGGGCTGCTCGACGCGGCTGGCCCGCAGCCAGACCACGAAGCCCCACAGGACCAGCACGCCGTAGAACACGAACAGGATCGCGGTCGGGTAGTACTGCGAGTGCCACAGCAGCGGGACGCCGACCAGGTCGACGGCGATCCAGGCCAGCCAGAAGTCGGTCCAGCCGCGGGCCATCGCGTAGGTCGCCAGCATCGAGCCGACGAAGATCCAGGCGTCGGCCCAGAAGTACCAGCGCGGCGCCGGCCACCCGGCCCCGACGATGCTGAACACCCACTGCACCAGCACGATCGCGGCCAGCGACGCGACGAGGTAGCCGGTGCGCTCGCGGGTGGTCGCCCAGCGCGGCGTGATCGCCGGCCGGTCGGAGCCGCCGCCGCGTGCCCGTCGCACCTCCTGCCAGCGCCACCAGCCGTAGATGCTGGTGACGATGAAGAAGATCTGCCGGCCCGCCTGCCCGAACAGCGGCACCTGCGCGTCGGCCTCGAAGGTCGCGGCGATGAACACCGAGAACAGCAGCACGTTGCCGATGATCCCGACCGGCCACGCCCACACCCGGCGGCGCAGGCCGCCGACGGCGGAGGCGAAGCCGAACCCGTTGCCGACGATCTCCCGCCAGGTGATCGGGTGGCCGGCGATGGTCAGGTGGGCGTCGTAGAGGGTCTGCGCGAGGCTCATGGCGTGTCTTCCTCCCGGGGTGCGGGCTGGCGGTGGTCGAGCAGCCGCTCGACGTACTTCGCGATCACGTCGACCTCGAGGTTGACGGGGTCGCCGGGCTGCTTCGTGCCGAGCGTGGTGCGGGCGAGCGTCTCGGGGATCAGCGAGACCGTGAACGAGTCGCCCCGGCCGGTCGAGCTCGTCGAGACCACGGTCAGCGAGACGCCGTCGACGGTGATCGACCCCTTGTCGACGAGGTAGCGGCTCAGCTCGGCGGGCAGCGAGATCTCGACGAGCTCCCAGTGCTCGGAGGGCTCCCGCCGTACGACGGTCCCGGTGGCGTCGACGTGGCCCTGCACGATGTGGCCGCCGAGCCGGGCGGTCGGCCTGCACCGCGCGCTCGAGGTTCACGGGCGCACCGGGCACCAGCGCGCCGAGCGAGGTCTTGTCGAGCGTCTCGCGCATCACGTCGGCGGTGAACGTCTCGCCGTCGCGCTGCGCCACGGTGAGGCAGCAGCCGTTGACGGAGATGGAGTCGCCCAGCCGGGCGTCGACGGTGACGTGCGGACCGCGCAGCGTGAGCCGCACGGCGTCGCCCTGGTCCTCGAGGGTCTCGACGGTGCCGAGCTCCTCCACGATGCCGGTGAACATCTCAGGCTCCCTTCCGGGGCGTCATGGTGAGCCGCAGGTTGGTCTCGGCGCCGCTGCCGAGGGTGGTGACGTCGACGACGTCGAGGTGCAGCGCGTCGGCGATGGTGCCGATGCCGAGGTCGCCGACGGCGCTGCGGCCCGCGCCGAGCAGCATCGGGGCGACGTACGCGACCACCTCGTCGACGAGGCCGGCGCCGACGAACGCGGCCGCGAGGGTCGGCCCGCCCTCCAGGAACAGGTGCCGCACGTCGCGCGCGAACAGCGCGGCCAGCGCCTCCTGCGGGTCGCGGGTGGCCAGCACCAGCGTCTCGGCGGCGTCGTCGAGCACGCGGCGCGTCGCGGGGACCTCGCGGGTGCCCATCACGACGCGCAGCAGCTGGCGCTCGCGCGGGAGGTTCTCGTCGTCCTCGTCGCGCACCGTCAGCTGCGGGTCGTCGACCAGCACCGTGCCGGTGCCGACCATGATCGCGTCGCACTCCGCCCGCAGCCGGTGGGTGTCGCGGCGGGCGGGCCGCGAGCTGACCCAGCGCGAGGTGCCGTCGGCGGCGGCGCTGCGGCCGTCGAGCGTGGTGGCCAGCTTCCAGGTGACGAACGGCCGGCCGGCCGCGGCGGCGAACGACCAGGCGCGGTTGACGGCGCGGGCCTCGTCGGCCAGCAGGCCGCCCTCGACGTCGACGCCCGCGGCGCGGAGCGTCTCCGCGCCGCCCGCGGCGACCGGCGTGGGGTCGGCCTGCGCGAAGACCACCCGGGCCACCCCGGCGTCGACCAGGGCCTGGGCGCACGGCCCGGTCCGACCGGTGTGGTTGCAGGGCTCGAGGGTGACGACGGCGGTGGCGCCCCGAGTCCGGTCCCCGGCCGCCGCGAGGGCGTCGGCCTCCGCGTGCGGGGTGCCCGCGCCGCGGTGCCGGCCCTCGGCGACGGTCGTGCCGTCCGGGTCGAGCAGCACGCAGCCGACGCGGGGGTTGGGGCCGAGCGGCACTCCGGGGGTCCGGGCCAGCTCGAGCGCGCGCACCATCGCGGCCTTCTCGGCGTCCCGGCGGGTCATGCTGAGCCCTCTCGTCCTGACGCGGACCCCGGGGCGTCGCAGGACAGGTGGCTGCTCGACGTACGACGTCGAGACGACACCTGCGCGCTCTTCCCATCCGGACTTTGACCGTCGGTCCAGGAGTTCCACCTGGTCAACCGGCTGCTGGCTGCAGCCGGGTCGCGGACTTTCACCGCCGGTTCGGAATTGCACCGACCCCAGAGCTCGCGAGCTGTTCACTCGTCGGTCCCAGCCTGCCACACGCGCCGGGAGCCGCGGTACGTGACGGCCCCCACGCAGGCTCCCGGGCCACCGATTGGGCAGGAACCGCAGCCCCCGCCCCCCGGAACATGCGGATTGGTCCCAAACCGCAGTCCCCGGCCCGACTACGTGACGGGTCAGGACGCCGCGGCGGCCGCCGAGGCCCGCAGCTGCTCGATCATGGCGTTCGGGTCGTCGGCGCCGAAGACGGCCGACCCGGCGACGAAGACGTCGGCGCCGGCCTCCGCGCACCGCTCGATGGTGTCGACCGAGACGCCGCCGTCCACCTGGAGCCACAGGTCGAGGCCGTGCTTGTCGGCCAGCTCCCGGGCCCGGCGCAGCTTCGGCAGGCACAGGTCGAGGAACTTCTGGCCGCCGAAGCCCGGCTCGACGGTCATCACCAGCAGCATGTCGAGCTCGGCGAGCAGGTCCTCGTAGGGGTCGACCGGGGTGGCGGGCTTGAGCGCCATGCCGGCCCGGGCGCCCTGCGCGCGCAGCTCGCGCGCCAGCCGCACCGGCGCCGCCGCGGCCTCGACGTGGAAGGTCACCGACGACGGCGCCGGCCTCGACGTACGCCGGCGCCCACCGGTCCGGGTCCTCGATCATCAGGTGGCAGTCGAGCGGGGTGTCGCTGGCCTTCGCGAGCGCCTCGACGACGGGCGCGCCGAGCGTCAGGTTCGGCACGAAGTGGTTGTCCATCACGTCGACGTGCAGCCAGTCGGCGCCGGAGATCCGCGCGGCCTCGTCCGCCAGCCGGGCGAAGTCGGAGGCGAGCATGCTCGGGGAGATCTGGATACCCATGGTGCGCGAGCCTAGTGGTCGCGCCGCGGGGCCCGCCGCCGGCGCTCGGTCAGCACCACCAGCAGTCCGGCCCACGCCACCGCGGCCCAGCCGCCCGGGACGCCGAGGCTGCCGACCAGGTCGGGGTAGACCACCGACTCGACCCCGAGCCAGGCGGCGGTGAACGCGGTGGTCCACGCGGCCAGCCGGGAGCCGGTGAACGCGGTCAGGATCGCCAGGCCGGCGACCGCGAGCCCCAGCGACGCCTGCATCGGGAAGTGGGACACCCCGTTCGTGATGTCCTCGACGAGCGTGGTGTTGCGGGCGAGCGGGTGGCCGTACGCGACGGCACCCACCAGGGCGACCACGCCGAGCCCCAGCAGCGCCGGGTCCGGGCGGCGCCACGCCCGGCGCGGCGTCCCCGCCAGCCGGCCCACCAGCCAGGCCGATGCGGCGAGCGCCAGCCCGTTCAGCAGCTGCGGCCAGCGCCCAGCCCCAGACCGCGCCCACGACGACGGCGGCCGCACAGACCCAGAGCTGCTCGACCGCGTCACGCCGACCGGGCCGGACGCACAGCACGACCAGCGGCGTGGTCACCAGCACCAGGTACAGCAGCCCCCAGCCGGACTCCATCAGGTAGTGCTCGTGGAACCGCTCGTCCTGGTCGAGCACCACCAGCAGGTCGATCAGCCCGAACCAGAAGAACCCCCAGAGCACCGCCAGCCCGCCGGCCACCACGCGGACCGGCCACGTCGTCGCCGTGCTGCTCCCCACGCCGGAATTCTGCCCGCGACCCGGCGGAGCACGCCAGCGGTTCGGCTCAGCGGGTGCGGCGCAGCAGCGCGAGGAACATCGCGTCGGTGCCGTGCCGGTGCGGCCACAGCTGCACCGTGCCGGGCAGCGGCCCGGCGGCGTCGGGGGCGGGCACCAGCCCCGTCGCGTCCTCCAGGCGTACGTCGTCCCGCTCGGCCAGCACCGCGGCGACCACGCCGGACGTCTCCGCGAGGACCGGGGAGCAGGTCACGTAGCCCACCACTCCCCCGGGCCGCACCGCGTCGATCGCCGCCACGAGCAGCGCGTGCTGCAGCGGCACCAGCTGCTCGACGTCGGCCAGCGTGCGGCGCCAGCGGGACTCCGGACGGCGCCGCAGCGCGCCCAGCCCCGAGCACGGCGCGTCGACCAGCACCCGGTCGAAGGACGCGGCGGCCCACGCGGGCCGGGTGCCGTCGGCCGTCACCACGCCGAGCAGCCCGGTCCCGACCGCCCGGGTCGCGGTCGCCACCAGCCGGGCGCGGTGCGGCTGCAGCTCGGCCGCGAGCAGCCGGGCACCGCGGCCACCGGCGACGGCGGCCAGCAGCGCGGACTTGCCGCCCGGGCCCGCGCACACGTCGAGCCAGCGGCCGTCCGGGCCGTCGAGGCCGGCGGCGGCCAGCGCGACGGCGACGGCCTGCGACCCGGCGTCCTGCACGCCGGCCCGGCCCTCCGCGACCGCGGGCAGCTCGCCCGGGTCACCGCCGGGCAGCTCCACGGCGTACGGCGACACCGTCGACGCCACACCGCCGGCGGCCACCAGCTCCTCGACGGTGCACAGCCCCGGGCGGGCCGCGAGCGTGACCTTGGGCGGCAGGTTGTCGGCGGCCAGCAGCTCCTCGAGCCCGCCGGCGTCCCCGAGTGCCTCGGCGAGCGCCTCGACGACCCAGCGCGGGTGCGAGTGCACCACGGCGGCGTACCCCAGCGGGTCGCGCTCCGGGTCCGCCGCGACCCGCCGCACCCAGGCGTCGAGGTCGCGCGCGGCCACCTTGCGCAGCACCGCGTTCACGAACCCGGCCGGTCCGTGGCCGACCTTCTCCCGCACCAGGTCCACGGTGGTGCCCACCGCGGCGTGCGAGGGGACCCGCATCGCCAGCAGCTGGTGGGTACCCAGGCGCAGCAGGTCGAGCACCGGCGGGTCGACCTGCTCCAGCGGCCGGTTCACCAGGAACGCGAGCACCGCGTCGTACGTCGCGCGGCGTCGGATGGTCCCGGAGACCAGCTCGGTCACGAACGCCGCGTCGCGGCCGGTGATGCCGCGCGAGCGCAGCAGCGGCGGGAGCACCAGGTTGGTGTAGGCGTCCTGCTCGCGGACCGCGGCCAGCACGTCGTACGCCGCCGCCCGGGCCGGGTCGGCCGACGGGGCTCGGCGTGGCCGGGAGCGGGTCACGCGAAGGTCGCCCCCGGCTCGAGGCGGGCGCCGCGGGCCCAGTCGGCGGCGGCCATCTGCTTGCGACCCGTCGGGCGCACGTCGCCGAGCCGGACCCGGCCGCTGCCGGTGCCGACGTGCACGCTGCTCTTGCCGACCGCGAGCTCGCCCGGACGCGAGCGGGTCGCCGTCGTCGGGGCGGACCGGACCCGAGCTTCAGCCGCTCGCCCGCGAACGTGGTCCAGGCGCCCGGCGCCGGGGTGCACGCCCGCACCCGGCGGTCGACGGCGACGGCCGGCTCGCGTCCAGTCGACGCGGGCGTCGTCGACGTCGATCTTCGGGGCCAGGCTGACGCCCTCGGCGGGCTGCTCGCGGGCGGCCACGGAGCCGTCGGCGATGCCGTCGAGGGTGCGGACCAGCAGCTCGGCGCCGCCGCTCGGCGAGCCGCGTCGAGCAGGTCGCCGGCGGTGTCGGTGGGCCGCACCGTCTCGGTCATCACGCCGAACGTCGGGCCGGCGTCCAGCGCCGGGACGATCCGGAAGGTGGTGGCGCCGGTGACCTCGTCGCCGGCCCAGAGCGCGTGCTGCACCGGCGCGGCGCCGCGCCACGCGGGCAGCAGCGAGAAGTGCAGGTTGACCCAGCCGTGGCGGGGGATGTCGAGCGCGCTCTGCGGCAGCAGGGCGCCGTAGGCGACCACCGGGCAGCAGTCGGGGGCCAGCGCGGCCAGCTCGGCCTGGAAGTCGGGGTCCTTGGGGTGGGTCGGCTTCAGCACCGGGACGCCGAGCCGCTCGGCGAGCTGCGCCACCGGGGAGGCGACCAGGCGTCCGCCCGCGGCCGGCCGGCGCGTCGGGCCGGGTGACGACGCCGACCAGCTCGTGGCCGCTGTCGGCGACCGCCGTGCAGCGCCGGCAGCGCCGGCTCCGGGGTGCCCGCGAAGACGACTCGCATCAGAGCTGGAAGCCGTTCATCGGGTGCGGCGACACCTTGACGGTCGGCTGCTCGGCGCCGAACCAGGGCGCCTCGCGGACCGCCTTCATCGCCGCCCGGCGGGTCTCGCGGTCGAGCCGGTCGACGAACAGCACGCCGTCGAGGTGGTCGGTCTCGTGCTGGATCGCGCGGGCCAGCAGCTCGTGGCCCTCGATGCTGACCGGTTCGCCGTGCTGGTCGAAGCCGCGGGCCACCACCCGCATCGCCCGGGTGCAGTCGAAGGTGAGGTCCGGCAGCGACAGGCAGCCCTCGGGGCCGTGCTGCTCCTCCTCGGAGAGGTCGAGCACCGGGTTGACCAGGTGGCCGAGCTCGCCGTCGACGTACCAGGTGAACACCCGCAGCCCGACGCCGATCTGCGGCGCCGCCAGCCCGGCGCCCGGCGCCTCGAGCATGGTGTCGGTGAGGTCGGAGACCAGTCGCCGCAGCTCCTTGTCGAAGTCCACCACCGGCACCGCGGGTGTGCGCAGCACCGGGTCGCCGAACAGGCGGATGGGCTGGACGGCCACGGTGCGGCTCCTGGTGCAGGTCGGGGTGGGCGGCGCCCCAGTCTACGGACCCGCCTGGCTCACTCGAGCCCCACCGGGTCGACCTGCACCCGCACCGGCGGCAGCTTGCGGGCCGACCGCACGCCCTGCATCTCGGTCAGCGTGCGGGACAGCTCGGCGCCGGCCGCGCGGGGCACCCGGACCACGGCCCGCAGCGGCTGCGGCTCGTCGGCCGCGACGCCGCCTGTCACCGGGCGACCCGTGGTCGGCACCGGCACCGGGCCGAGCACCTCGGCGCCGGCGGGCAGCCGCAGGCCCGCCAGCGCGGCGTCCAGGTCGGTCTCGGGCGCGGTCAGCGTGGCGAGCCGGGACGCGGGCGGCAGGTGCGCCGACTGCCGCTCCTCGAGCTCGCGGCGGGCGAACCCGGCCGGGTCCCAGCGCACCAGCGCCTGCAGCGCGGGGTGCGACGGGTCGCCGACCGCGACCACCCGGCCGCCCTCGTCGGCGGGCCGGGCCAGCGCCGCGGCGCCGAGCCAACGCCGCAGCGCCTCCTCGGCCGTGCGCAGGTCGGGGCGCGCCAGCGTCAGCCAGGTGTCGAGCAGCACCACGGCGGCGTAGCCGCCGGCGGGCACCGGCTCGGCGCCCGGGGTCGCGACGACGACCGACGGCGCGTCGTCGACGTCGGTCAGCACCCGGTCGCCGCCCGAGGTCCGCACCGGCACCTGCGGGAACGCCCGGCCGATCTCCTCGGCGGTGCGCCGCTCCCCCACCACCGGGGCGCGCAGCCCGTGGCCCGCCGCAGACCGCCGCAGGACCAGGCGTGCTGCTCGGTGCCGCACCAGCGGCAGGCGGGCGGCCGGTGCGGTGCGGTCAGCTGCAGCGGGCCGGTGCACACCGGGCAGGTCGCCGGGGTGCGGCAGCTGTCGCAGGACAGCGTGGTGGCGTAGCCCTGCCGGGGCGTCTGCAGCAGCACCGGTCCCCGGGTCGAGCCCGTCGCGGATCGCGTCGTACGCCGTGCGGGGCAGCCGGGCGGTGCGGGCGTGCGGGTCGCGCTCCAGCTCGCGGTCGGTGGCGCCGGTGACGGCGACCTGCGGGGCGGCCGCGCGCAGCGTGGCGCGGTCGGCGGCGAGCTCGTGGGCCCAGCCGGTGCGCAGCAGGTACTCCGCCTCGACGGTGCGGGCGAAGCCGCCGAGCAGCGCGGCGGCACCCTCCTCGTGGGCACGCATCAGCAGCACCTCCCGGGCGTGCGGGTACGGCGCCCGCGGCTCGGCGTGCAGGTCGTCGCCGTCGTCCCAGATCGCGACCAGGCCGAGGTCGTGCACCGGGGCGAACGCGGCGGCGCGGGTGCCGACCACCACGCGCACGGCTCCCCGGGAGACGGCCAGGAAGGCGCGGTAGCGCGCCGCGGGCCCGGCGTCGGCGGTCAGCACCACGTGGCGGCCCGTCCCGAGCAGCGTCGGTCAGCGCCGCGTCGACCCGGGCGACGTCCTTGCCGTCGGGCAGGCACAGCAGCGACCCGCGGCCCGAGGCGAGCGTCGCCGCGGCGGCGTCGGCCAGCAGCCCCGGCCACGACGCGCCGGGCAGCGCCGACCAGACCGCGCGGGGCGTCTCCCCCGCCGCGAGCGCGGCCAGGAACGCCGGCGCCGTGCGCGTAGGCGCGCCCAGCCGGCCGGGGCCGGCGGGTCGACCGTCCCGGTCGGTGCGGCTCGCGGGGTCGCGCTTCTCGGTGGTCGCGTGCCGGGCGGGGACCGCCAGCCGCAGCACGTCGGAGCGGGTGCCGGCGTAGCGGGCGGCGACCAGGCCGCACAGCCGGGCCACCGCGGGCGAGAGCACCGGCTCGGCGCTGACCGCCCGGCGCAGCGGCGCCAGCCGGCCCTCGTGCTCGCTGCTCGCGACCCGCTCCACGACGAACCCGTGGACGTCCTGGCCGGCGAACCGGACCTTCACCCGGGTCCCCGCCGCGACCGTCTCGTGCATCGAGGCCGGGACCGCGTAGTCGAACGGCCGGTCGAGGTGGGCCAGCGGCACGTCGACGAGCACCCGGGCCACCGGCAGCTCCGACGCGAGCTCGGCGGGCGGGGTCGCGGCGTCGGCGGTGCGCCGGGCCTGCCGCGCGCGGGCGCGGGCGACCTCCGGCATCAGCGCCGGCTGACCCGGGTCCGGCTCGTCCTGGTCGCTCACGCGGTCAGTGTTCCAGGGGCCACCCGCGGTTCCGGTGCGGTGCCAGTTTCCCAGGGTCCCCTGGGAAACTGGCACACCCCTGCCGTTTCAACAGCAGGGGTGTGCACGTTTACCAGGGGACCCTGGTAATCCGGCAGGCTCAGACCCCGGCGGCCTTCTTCAGCGCGTCGACGCGGTCGGTGCGCTCCCAGGTGAAGTCCGGCAGCTCGCGGCCGAAGTGGCCGTAGGCGGCGGTCTGGGCGTAGATCGGCCGCAGCAGGTCGAGGTCGGCGATGATCGCGGCCGGCCGCAGGTCGAACACCTCGAGCACGGCCTTCTGGATCGTCGCGACCGGGACGGTCTCGGTGCCGAAGCAGTCGACGTAGAAGCCGACCGGCTGCGCCTTGCCGATGGCGTAGGCGACCTGCACCTCGCAGCGGCGGGCCAGGCCCGCGGCCACGACGTTCTTGGCCACCCAGCGCATGGCGTACGCCGCCGAGCGGTCGACCTTCGACGGGTCCTTGCCGGAGAACGCACCGCCGCCGTGCCGGGCCATGCCGCCGTAGGTGTCGATGATGATCTTGCGGCCGGTCAGACCGGCGTCGCCCATCGGGCCGCCGACCTCGAAGCGGCCGGTCGGGTTGACCAGCAGGCGGTAGCCGTCGGAGGGGATGTCGAAGTCGGCGAGCACCGCGTCGACGACGTGCTTCTTGACGTCGGGGGTCAGCATCGAGTCGAGGCTGATGTCCTTGGCGTGCTGGGTGGACACGACGACGGTCTCGACGCGGACCGGGCGGTTGTCGTCGTCGTACTCGATGGTGACCTGGGTCTTGCCGTCGGGACGCAGGTAGGACATCGTGCCGTCCTTGCGGACCTCCGACAGCTTCTCGGCGAGGCGCTGCGCGATGGTGATCGGCAGCGGCATCAGCTCGGGCGTGTCGTCGCAGGCGTAGCCGAACATCAGGCCCTGGTCGCCGGCGCCCTGCTTGTCCATCGGGTCGACCGAGCTCTCGCTGCGCGACTCGTAGCCGGTGTCGACGCCCTGCGCGATGTCGCCGGACTGGCCGCCGATCGCGACCATGACGCCGCAGGAGTGGCCGTCGAAGCCCTTGACCGAGGAGTCGTAGCCGATCTTCAGGATCCGGTCGCGGACGACCTGCTTGACGTCGACGTAGCCCGTGGTGGTGACCTCACCGGCCACCACGACGAGGCCGGTGGTGAGCAGGGTCTCCACGGCGACACGGCTCGTCGAGTCCTGGTCGAGCATCGCGTCCAGGACGGAGTCGCTGATCTGGTCGGCGATCTTGTCCGGGTGCCCCTCGGTCACGGACTCGGAGGTGAAAAGGCGTCCAGCCACGGCGTCGTACCCCTTGCTCGTCTGTCGGTTGTCAGCGCACAAGATAACCCGCGGACGGGTCGGCCCTGCGCCAGGTCTCAGGTGTCGCGACGCAGCCGGGCGGCGACCCGGTCCCACACGACGTGCGCCAGCGCCGACTTCGAGCCGGGCGGCACCTCGGTGGCCTCGCCGGCGGCGTCGAGCACCACGGCCTCGGTGTCGGGGCTGCCGAACACCCGCCCGCCGCTCACGTCGTTGACCACCAGCAGGTCGCAGCCCTTGCGGGCCAGCTTCGCGCGGGCCATCTCCATCACCGAGCCGGTGTCGTCGCCGGTCTCGGCGGCGAACCCGACGACCACGGCTCCGGGCCGGACCCGGTGGTGGGAGATCTCGGCGAGGACGTCGGGGTTCTGCTGCAGCGCCAGCGACGGCGCCGACCCGTCGTCGGCCTTCTTCATCTTGGTGTCGCTGACGGTCGCGGGGCGGTAGTCGGCGGGTGCGGCGGCCATCACCACCGCGTCCGCGGTGGGGGCCGCGGCGAGCACCGCGTCGCGCAGCTGCGGCGGTCGTCTCGACCGTCACCACCTTGACCCCGGCGGGGTCCGGCAGCGACACGTTGGCCGCGACCAGGGTCACCTCGGCGCCGCGGGCGACGGCGGCGCGGGCCAGCGCGTAGCCCTGCCGTCCCGACGAGCGGTTGCCCAGGAACCGGACCGGGTCGAGGTACTCCCGGGTGCCGCCCGCGGAGACCAGCACGTGGCGGCCGGCCAGGTCGAGCGGCTGGGCGCTGCCGGCGCGGGCCAGCACCTCGCGGGCGACCTCGAAGATCTCGACCGGGTCGGGCAGCCGGCCCTTGCCGGTGTCGGCGCCGGTCAGCCGGCCCTCCGCGGGCTCGACGACCAGCACGCCCCGGCGGCGCAGCGTCGCGACGTTGTCCTGGGTGGCGGGGTGCTCCCACATCTCGGTGTGCATCGCGGGGGCGAACACGACCGGGCAGCGGGCGGTCAGCAGGGTGTTGGTGAGCAGGTCACCGGCGAGCCCGTGGGCGGCCTGGGCGAGCAGGTCGGCGGTCGCCGGGGCCACCACGACGAGGTCGGCGCTCTGGCCGATGCGCACGTGCGGCACCTGGTGGACGTCGTGCCAGACGTCGGTGGAGACCGGCTTGCCGGACAGCGCGGACCAGGTGGCGGCGCCGACGAACTCCAGCGCCGCCGCGGTGGGCACCACGGTCACGTCGTGGCCCGACTCGGTGAACCGGCGCAGCAGCTCGCAGGCCTTGTACGCCGCGATGCCGCCGCTCACGCCGAGCACCACGTGGGGCCGGGCGGGAGGGCGGCTGTCGTCGGGCATGGGCCGGGTGGGTCTCAGGCCTCGGCCGGGGTGTCGCTCTCGGCCTCGGGGTCGATGTCCTCGCAGGTCAGCAGGTCGTCGTTGATCTCGCGCAGCGCGATCGACAGCGGCTTCTCCTGCACGTGGGTGTCCACGAGCGGGCCGACGTACTCCAGCAGGCCCTCGCCGAGCTGGGAGTAGTAGGCGTTGATCTGGCGGGCGCGCTTGGCGCTGTAGAGGACCAGCTTGTACTTCGAGTCGGTCTTCGTCAGCAGCTCGTCGATGGGCGGGTTCGTGATGCCCTCGGCGACAGGCAGGATTCGAGACACGGGCGAAGACACAGGGACAAGCCTCACAGATTCGGGGGTTGCGACGACGGGACTCTCAGGAGCCCGTCATCAAGGCTACCAACTGTTCCGCAGCCTGGTGAACTTCGGTGTTCACGACCGTGGCGTCGAACTCCGGCTCGGCGGCCAGCTCCTCGCGCGCGGTCTCCAGGCGGCGGGCCCGCTCGTCCGCGGTCTCGGTGCCCCGCCCGACCAGCCGGCGGACCAGCTCCTCCCACGACGGCGGCTTCAGGAACACGAACCGGGCGCCCGGCATGCTGGCGCCGCACCTGGCGGGCCCCCTGCAGGTCGATCTCCAGCAGCGCCGGCCGGCCGTCGGCGAGCGCCTGCTCCACGGGCCGGCGGGGCGTGCCGTAGCGCGCGCTGCCGTGCACCACCGCCCACTCGAGCAGCTCGCCGGCGGCCACCATCCGGTCGAACTCGGCGTCGGAGACGAACCAGTAGTGCCGGCCCTGCTCCTCCCCGGGGCGCGGGGCGCGGGTGGTCGCCGACACCGAGATCCAGACCTCGGGGTGGTGCTCGCGGACGTACGCCGCCACGGTGCCCTTGCCGACGGCCGTCGGCCCCGCCAGGACCGTCAGCCGGCCCGTCACGAGGGGGTCAGCCGGCGGGTCGGTCGCTGCACACGTCGAGTCACGAGCGCCGGTCAGCCCCGGGAGCCGAACTCGCGCTCGAGCGCGGCGATCTGGTTGGCGCCGAGCCCGCGGACGCGGCGGCTCTCGGAGATGCTCAGCCGCTCCATCATCTGCCGCGCGCGGACCTTGCCGAGGCCGGGCATCGACTGCAGCAGGTCGACGACCCGCATCTTGCCGACGACCTCGTTCTCCTGGCCCTCCTTGAGGACGTCCACGATCGAGGCGCCGGAGTGCTTGAGGCGGTTCTTGATCGCGGCTCGCTCCCGGCGGGACGCGGCGGCCTTCTCGAGGTTCGCCTGACGCTGTTCCGGGGTGAGACGCGGCAGAGCCACAGTGGAGACCTCGTCCTGTGCGGGGGCGTGTGGGTGGACATGCGAAATCTAGCCATGTCGGTGAGGTCGTCGCAACGCGCGCGGCCGGGCACGCTCGCGTGGACGCCGGCCCGGTGGTGCCAGCGCGGGGTGTCAGCCGCCGGTGCCGAGGTCGGAGCCCAGGTCGACCTTGCAGACGTCCTGGGCGTGCTGCTCGATGCTCGTGCTCGCCTGCTTCACCGGGAGGGCCTGGAGCTCGGCCGCCGCCTGCTGCACGGCGCGGAGCTGGCCGCCGGTGACGCCGTCCGGCCGCTTGCCGCCCGCGAAGTCGCCGGGGGCGGCGCCGGCGGACCGGATCGCCTTCCGCAGCCCGTCGAACGCCTCCACGAGCCGGACCCAGTCGTCGTGGATGTCGTCGGGGGCCTCGTCCCGCAGCTCGGTGAGCAGTCCCACCGTCTGGTCGAGGGCGCGGGAGCCCTGCCGGCCCGGCTCGGCGGTGCGTCCGGACAGCGTCGCGAGCCGCTTCTGGTCGGCCTTGAGCGTGCCGCAGTAGGACTCCTGCGCCGACGTGCACGACACCAGCCCCGACACCAGCAGCACGCCCCCGGCGAGGACGGCCGCGGCCCGGGACGCCCGGTGCGGACGGTCAGTCACGCAGGCCTCGGCGGCGCAGCAGCGGCTCGGTGCTCGGGGCGCGGCCCCGCACCGCCGCGAACGCGTCCATCGGGTCGACGGTGCCGCCGACCGACAGCAGCTCGCGGCGGAACGTGTCGCCGTTGGCGCGGGTCAGCCCGCCGTTCTCGGTGAACCAGCCGACCATGTCCGCGTCGAGCACCTCGCTCCACAGGTAGGAGTAGTACCCGGCGTCGTACCCACCGTCGAAGACGTGCGCGAAGTAGCTGCTGCGGTAGCGCGGCGGCACGAGGTCGGAGCGGACGCCGTGCCGCTCGAGGGCCGCGGCCTCGAAGGCCTCGACGTCGGCGGCCGGGACGGCGGGCTCGTGCTCGCTGCGCAGGTGCCACTCCTGGTCGAGCAGCGCGGCGCCGAGCATCGCGACCGTGTCGAACCCCTGGCCGTGCGAGCGGGACGCCACGAGCCGGTCGACGACGTCCTGCGCGAGCGGCTCACCGGTCTCGTGGTGGACGGCGTAGCTGCGCGACGACCTCGGGCCACCAGGCCCACATCTCGTTGACCTGGGAGGGGAACTCGACGAAGTCGCGCGGCACCGCGGTGCCCTGCAGCCGGGGGTAGACGGTGTCGGAGAACAGCCCGTGCAGCGCGTGGCCGAACTCGTGGAAGCCGGTGCGGACCTCGTCGATGGTCATCAGCGCCGGCTGGCCGGGCGACGGCTTCGGGACGTTGAGGCAGACCACCACGACGGGCAGCGTGCCGAGCAGGTGCGACTGGCCGACGAACTCCGACATCCAGGCGCCGCCGCGCTTGGTGGGCCGGGCGAACCAGTCGCAGACGAACAGCCCGAGCGGGCGTCCCTCCTCGGGCTCGCCGTCGAAGACCTCGAAGACCCGGACGTCCTCGGCGTACGCCGGCAGGTCGTCGCGCTCGCGGAACGAGACGCCGTAGAGCTGCGAGGCGGCGAAGAAGATGCCGTCGTGGAGCACCCGCTGCAGCTCGAACCACGGCTTCACGGCATTGGTGTCGACGTCGTAGGTGGCGGCCAGGTCGCGGGCGGCGTAGTACGCCCAGTCCCACGGCTCGACCGGTCCCTCGACGCCGTCGGCGTGCAGCAGCTCCTCGATGCGGGCCCGCTCCTTCTCGAGGTTGGCCATCGCCGGTCCGGCCATCTCGTCGAGCATGTCGAGCACCGCCTTCGACGTGCCCGCGGTCTGGTCGGCCACGACGTAGGCGGCGTGGTCGGTGAACCCCAGCAGCGCGGCCCGCTCGGCGCGCAGCGCGGTGATCTCGCCGACCAGCTCGCGGGTGTCGCCGTCGCCGCCGGACAGCCCGCGGGTGGTGGCGGCCTCGTGCACCCGCCGCCGCACGTCCCGGTTGGTCAGGGAGGAGATCGCCGGCTGGATGGTCGGCAGCACGATCGGCAGCAGGTAGCCGTCCAGCGCCCTGGTCGGCCGCCGCACCGGCGGCGGAGTCGACGACGCTGTCGGCGAGCCCGTCGAGCTCGGCCCGGTCGGTGACGTGCACCGCGAGCCGGTTGGCCTCGGCGAGCACCCGGTTGCCGAACTGCGTGGTGAGAGTGGTGATCCGGGTGTTGAGCGCGCGCAGCCGCTGCCGCTCGTCGTCGCCGAGGGCGGCACCGGCCCGCACGAAGTCCAGGTGGTAGCGCTCGACGACGCGGACCTGCTCGGGGGTCAGCCCGGCGTGGCGGTGCTCGTGGACGGCGTCGACGCGGGCGAACAGCCGGGCGTCGAGCCGGATCTCGTCGTAGTGCGCGGCGATCCGCGGCGCGAGCTCCTCCTTGAGGTCCCGCATCCGGTCGTCGGACATCGAGCTGGAGAGATTCGAGAAGACGTTGAGCACCCGCTCGAGCGTGCGGCCGGACCGCTCCAGCGGCTCGAGGGTGTTCGCGAACGTCGGCTCTGCCGGGTCGTCGCGGATCGCCTCGATCTCGGCGCGCTGCTCCGCGACGCCGGCGTCGAAGGCCGGCCGGTAGTGCTCGTGCCGGATCCGGTCGAAGGGCGGGAACGCGAACGGCAGGTCGCTGGGCCGCAGGAACGGGTTGTCGTCGGGCATGGCGTCTGTTCTACACGCTCCCCCGAGGCGCGTGATCCTGCGCCCCCAGCACCGCCGAGGCGCGTGATCCTGCGAAGCCACGACTCAGAACCACGCGCCTCGGCGGGGTCCGGGAGTCAGAAGCACGCGCCTCGGCGATGCACGACGATCTCGGGCGAGGGGTCAGGCGGAGGGGTCAGGCGAGGGAGGCGAAGGAGTCGACGGCGCGGAGGACGGCGTCGTGGAGCTTCGCCCGGTCCGGGCCGGCGCCGAGGATCTCGCGCGAGCTGCTGGGGAGCACGTGGCGGCAGGCCGGGCCGAAGATGCGGCGGACGTCCTCGACCGTCCCGCCCTGGGCGCCGATGCCGGGCACCAGCAGCGGGCCGTTGACGTCGAGGTGCTCGGGTCCGATGTCGGTCGGCGGCACGATCGTGGCCCCGACCACCACGCCGATCGACCCCATCCCCTCGGCGTCCGCGTTGCGGGTGGCGACCGCGTCGAGCACGTGCGCGGCGACCGTGCGGCCGTCCGGGGTGACCGCGTGCTGCACCTGCGGCCCCTCGGGGTTGGAGGTCAGCGCCAGCAGGAACACCCCGGCGTCGTTGGCGAGCGCGGCGTCGACCAGCGGGTCGAGCGAGCCGACGCCGAGGAACGGGCTGGCGGTGACGGCGTCGACGGCGATCGGCGAGGAGGGGTCGAGGTAGGCGTCGGCGTAGGCCTGCACGGTGGAGCCGATGTCGCCGCGCTTGGCGTCGAGGAGCACCAGCGCGCCCTGCTCGCGGCAGCCCTCGACGACCTTCTCGAGCACCGCGATGCCGCGGGAGCCGTGCCGCTCGAAGAACGCCGACTGCGGCTTGATCACCGCGGCCACCCCGGCGAACGCCTCGACGGCGGTCATCGAGAACTTCTCCAGGCCGAACACGCTGTCGGTGAGCCCCCAGTCGTCGAGCAGCCCGGGGTGCGGGTCGATGCCGACGCACAGTCGGCCGCGGCCCGCCACCGCCTCGCTGAGCCTGCTGCCGAAGGTCATCGGGCGTTCCCTTCCGAGGTGGTGAGCGCGCGCTGCATCCGTGACGGCCACAGCCCGCCGCCGTACACGAAGCCGGTGTAGGCCTGCAGCAGCGAGGCGCCCGCATCGAGCCGCTCGCGGGCGTCGTCGACGGTCGCGATGCCGCCGGCGGCGATGATCGCCGTGTCGGGCCCGACCCGCTCCCGCAACAGCCGCAGCACCTCGGTGGCCCGCGCCTTGAGCGGCTCGCCCGAGAGGCCGCCGGCACCGGCGCGCTCGACCTGCTCGGGACGCGACCGCAGGCCGGCGCGGCTGATGGTGGTGTTGGTGGCCACGATCCCGTCGAGGCCCAGCTCGAGCGCCAGGTCGGCGACGTCGAGCAGGTCCTTGTCCGCGAGGTCGGGGGCGATCTTCACCAGCAGCGGCAGGTGCCGGTCGGTGACCGCGTCCGCGCGCCGTCGTACGGCGTCCAGCAGCGGCCGGAGCCGCGCGGTCGCCTGCAGGTCGCGCAGCCCGGGGGTGTTCGGCGAGCTGACGTTGACCACCAGGTAGTCGGCGTACGGCGCCAGCAGGCCGGTGCTCTTCTCGTAGTCGGCGACCGCCTCGTCCTCGGGGACCAGCTTGGTCTTGCCGATGTTCACGCCGACGACCACGTCGCGGTGCCTCGACGCGAGCCGGTCCGCGAGCCGGCGGGCGACCACCTCGGCGCCGTCGTTGTTGAAGCCCATCCGGTTCACGACCGCGCGGTCGGCGGGCAGCCGGAACAGCCGGGGACGCGGGTTGCCGGGCTGCGGCTCCCCGGTGACGGTGCCGACCTCGACGAACGCGAACCCCAGCGCGGCCAGCGCGTCGATGCCCTCGGCGTTCTTGTCGAAGCCGGCCGCGAGCCCGAGCGGGCCCGGGAGGTCGAGCCCCATCACGTGCAGCGGCGCCGACCCGCCCGCAGGCAGCGCCCGCGCCACCGGGGCGCCGGCCTTCAGCGCCGTGAAGCCGAGCCGGTGGGCGGTCTCGGCGTCGACGCGGGTCAGGACGTGGTCGAAGAGCAGCCGGTAGGGGCCGGTCACCGACGCGCCCAGTCCTGCAGCGAGCGCACACCGATGTCGCCGGCCCGCATCGCCTCGATGCCCTGCACGGCCGCGGCCAGCCCCTGCACCGTGGTGATGCACGGGACGTTGGCCATCACCGCGGCGGTGCGGATCTCGTAGCCGTCGACGCGGGCGGTCCCGCCACCCGTCGAGCCGTGCGGCGTGTTCACGATCAGGTCGATCTCGCCGGCGTGGATCAGCTGCACGGTGGTCGGCTCGCCGTCGGGACCCGGGCCCTCGAAGTGCTTGCGCACCACGGACGTCGGGACGCCGTTGCGCCGCAGCACCTCGGCGGTGCCCTGGGTGGCGAGGATCTCGAAGCCGCGGTCGGCGAGGATCTTGATCGGGAAGATCATCGAGCGCTTGTCGCGGTTGGCCATGCTCACGAAGACCTTGCCGCTGGTCGGCAGCGAGCCGAACGCCGCGGTCTGCGCCTTCGCGAACGCGGTGCCGAAGTCGGCGTCGAAGCCCATCACCTCGCCGGTCGACTTCATCTCCGGGCCGAGCACGGTGTCGACCTGCGCGCCGTCGGGGGTGCGGAACCGGTTGAACGGCATCACCGCCTCCTTGACCGCGATCGGCGCGTCACCGGGCAGGTCGCCGCCGTCGCCCTCGGCGGGCAGCACGCCCGCAGTGCGGAGGTCGGCGATGGTCTCGCCCAGCATCACCCGCGCGGCGGCGCTGGCCAGCGGCGTCGCAGTCGCCTTGGACACGAACGGCACGGTGCGGCTGGCGCGCGGGTTGGCCTCGAGGACGTAGAGCACGTCGGAGCCCAGGGCGTACTGCACGTTGAGCAGGCCGCGCACGCCGACGCCCTCCGCGATCGCGATCGTGGCCTCGCGGATCCGCTTGATCTCCTGCGCCCCGAGGGTGATCGGCGGCAGCGCGCACGACGAGTCGCCGGAGTGGATGCCGGCCTCCTCGATGTGCTCCATGACGCCGCCGAGGAACAGGTCCGTGCCGTCGTACAGCGCGTCGACGTCGATCTCCACCGCGTCGTCGATGAACCGGTCGACGAGCACCGGGTGCTCCGGGCTGATCTCGGTGGCCCGCTCGATGTAGCCCTCGAGCGACGGGTCGTCGTAGACGATCTCCATGCCGCGCCCGCCCAGGACGTACGACGGCCGCACCAGCACCGGGTAGCCGATCTCGGCCGCGATCGCCTGCGCCTCGTCGAACGAGGTCGCCATCCCGTGCTTGGGCGCGGGCAGCCCGGCCTGCGCCAGCACCCGGCCGAACGCGCCGCGCTCCTCGGCGAGGTGGATCGCCGCCGGCGGCGTGCCCACGATCGGGACGCCCGCGTCCTCGAGCCCCTGCGCGAGGCCGAGCGGGGTCTGGCCGCCGAGCTGGCAGATGACGCCGGCGACGGGGCCGGCCTGCCGCTCGGCGTGCACCACCTCGAGGACGTCCTCGAGGGTGAGCGGCTCGAAGTACAGCCGGTCGCTGGTGTCGTAGTCGGTCGAGACCGTCTCCGGGTTGCAGTTGACCATCACGGTCTCGTAGCCGGCCGCGGACAGCGCCATCGACGCGTGCACGCAGGAGTAGTCGAACTCGATCCCCTGCCCGATCCGGTTCGGTCCCGACCCGAGGATGACCACGGCCGGCTTCTCGCGCGGCTGCACCTCGGTCTCCTCGTCGTAGGACGAGTAGTGGTACGGCGTCCGCGCGGCGAACTCGGCGGCGCAGGTGTCGACGGTCTTGTAGACCGGCCGGATGCCGAGCGCGTGCCGCACCCCCCGCACCACGTCGGCGGGCATGTCGCGCAGCCGGCCGACCTGCTCGTCGGAGAATCCGTGCCGCTTCGCGCGCCGCAGCAGGGCCGGGCTCAGCTCGGGGGCCTCGATGACGGAGACCGCGACCTCGTTGATCAGCGACAGCTGGTCCACGAACCAGGGGTCGATGCCGGTGACGTCGTGGATCTCCTCCGGCGTCGCACCCGCCCGCAGCGCGTCCATCACCTTGCGCAGCCGGCCGTCGTGCGGGGTGCGGATCGAGTCGAGCAGCGCGCCCTTGTCGAGCTCGACCCAGCGGTGGCTCCAGTCGAACGGCGCCGTCTTGTGCTCCAGCGAGCGCAGCGCCTTCTGCAGTGCCTCGGTGAAGCTGCGGCCGATCGCCATCGCCTCGCCGACGGACTTCATGTGCGTGGTCAGCACGGGGTCGGCGTTGGGGAACTTCTCGAACGCGAACCGCGGCACCTTCACCACGACGTAGTCCAGCGTCGGCTCGAAGCTGGCGGGCGTGCCGCGGCCGTGGGAGGAGGTGATGTCGTTGGGGATCTCGTCGAGGGTGTAGCCGATCGCGACCTTGGCGGCGATCTTCGCGATCGGGAAGCCGGTCGCCTTCGAGGCCAGCGCGCTCGACCGGGAGACCCGCGGGTTCATCTCGATGACCACCAGCCGGCCGTCGCTCGGGTCGACCGCGAACTGGATGTTGCAGCCGCCGGTGTCGACGCCGACCGACCGGATGATGCCGATCGAGAGGTCGCGCATCGCCTGGTACTCGCGGTCGGTGAGCGTCATCGCCGGCGCGACGGTGATCGAGTCGCCGGTGTGCACGCCCATCGGGTCGAGGTTCTCGATGCTGCACACGATCACGACGTTGTCGGCGCGGTCGCGCATCACCTCGAGCTCGTACTCCTTCCAGCCGAGGATCGACTCCTCCAGGAGCACCTCGGTGGTCGGGCTGGCCGACAGCCCGGCGCCGGCGATGCGGCGCAGGTCGTCGGGGTCGTAGGCCATCCCGGAGCCGGCGCCGCCCATCGTGAACGACGGCCGCACCACCATCGGGTAGCCGAGCTCGTCGGCCGCGCCGAAGCAGTCCTCGAGGGTGTGGCACACGACGCTGCGGGCCACCTCTCCCCCGAGCTCCTCGACGATCTTCTTGAACGACTCGCGGTTCTCGCCGCGGTCGATCGCGTCGATGCTCGCGCCGATCAGCTCGACGCCGTACTTGTCGAGGACGCCGGCGGCGTCGAGCGCGACCGCGCAGTTCAGCGCCGTCTGCCCGCCCAGCGTGGCCAGCAGCGCGTCGGGGCGCTCCTTGGCGATCACCTTCTCGACGTACTCCGCGGTGATCGGCTCGACGTACGTCGCGTCGGCGAACTCCGGGTCGGTCATGATCGTCGCCGGGTTGGAGTTCACCAGCACGACCCGGATGCCCTCGGCGCGCAGCACCCGGCAGGCCTGGGTGCCCGAGTAGTCGAACTCGCAGGCCTGGCCGATCACGATCGGCCCGCTGCCGATCACCAGCACGCTCTCGATGTCGGTCCGCTTCGGCATGTCCTCAGCCCTCCGTCCGCTGACCAGGCAGCAACTCGGCACTCTCACCGGCGTGTCGCCCAGGAGGTGACGGGTCGGCCGCGGCCATCAGGTCGCAGAACCGGTCGAACAGGTACGACGCGTCGTGCGGACCGGCGGCCGCCTCCGGGTGGTACTGCACCGAGAACGCCCGCAGCGCACCGTCGCGGCGCAGCTCGAGCCCCTCGACCACGTCGTCGTTGAGGCACACGTGACTCACGGTGGCCTCGCCGTACGGCGTCGCGGTCGGCTCGTCGAGCGGAGCGTCAACGGCGAACCCGTGGTTGTGCGCGGTCACCTCGACCTTGCCGGTGGTGCGGTCCATCACCGGCTGGTTGATGCCGCGGTGGCCGTAGGTGAGCTTGAAGGTGCCGAAGCCCAGTGCACGGCCGAACAGCTGGTTGCCGAAGCAGATGCCGAAGTACGGAATCCCCTGTGCCAGCACGGCTTCCAGGAGCCGCACCTGCCCCTGGGTGGCGGCCGGGTCGCCCGGGCCGTTGGAGAAGAACACCCCGTCGGCCCCGGTGGCGAGGACGTCGTCGAGGGTCGCGGTGGCGGGCAGCACGTGGGTCTCGATGCCCCGCTCGGCCATCATCCGCGGCGTGTTCGCCTTGATGCCCAGGTCGAGGGCGGCGACGGTGAACCGCCGCTCGCCGACCGCGGGCACGACGTAGCCGCTCGCGGTCGACACCTCGCTGGCCAGCTCGGCGCCGGCCATCTCCGCGGAGCCGAGCACCCGGGCCAGCAGCGCCTGCGGGTCGTGCTCGGTGGTGGAGATGCCGACCCGCATCGCGCCGCGCTCGCGCAGGTGACGGGTGAGGGCGCGGGTGTCGACACCGCTGATGCCGACGACGCCCTGGTCGCGCAGGTCGTCGTCCAGGGTGCGGACGCTGCGCCAGCTCGAGGGGACCCGGGCCGGGTCGCGCACGACGTAGCCGCTGACCCAGATCTGCGAGGACTCCGGGTCCTCGTCGTTCATGCCGGTGTTGCCGATGTGCGGCGCGGTCATCACCACGACCTGCCGGTGGTACGACGGGTCGGTCAGCGTCTCCTGGTAGCCGGTCATGCCGGTCGAGAACACCGCCTCGCCGAAGGTCTCCCCCTCGGCGCCGAAGGCCTCGCCGCGGAAGGTGCGGCCGTCCTCGAGCACGAGGAGGGCGTCACGGGCGGGTGGGTGGGCGGGCGTGTGGGCATGCACTGGCACGCCGTACCTCCTTCTCCGCCTCACGGGACGGGTCGTTAAAGGATGCCGATCGTCGACGACCCTAGCAGCCCCCGGTCCACCGCTCGGGACCGTCCCGGCCCGTGCCGGGGTGCCATGCTGCTCCCATGCCCCCGGGACCTGCGCAGCCGTCCGAGGCGGCCGCGACGCCGCTGCCCGAGAGCATGCGAGCCACGGTCATCACCCACCACGGCGGGCTCGACGTCATCGAGACGCGCAGCGTCCCGGTCCCCGTCCCCGGGCCCGACGAGGTGCTGGTGCGCGTCGCCGCCGCCGGCTGCAACAACACCGACCTCTGGACGCGCGAGGGCTCTTACGGCACCGCCGACGACCCGGACGCCGAGGCGGGCTGGCTCGGCCCGCTCGACTTCCCGCGCATCCAGGGCGGCGACGTGGCGGGCACCGTGGTCCGCGCGGCCGACGCCGGGCTGGTCGGCACCCGGGTGCTCGTGGACCCCGCGAACTACGACGGGCCGGGACGCGACGCGCGCCCCGTCGACGTGCTCGGCAGCGAGCGGGACGGCGGCTTCGCCGAGTACGTCGTGGTGCCCGGCGCCCGGGTCCACCCGGTCGACGACTCCCCGCTCACCGACGTCGAGCTCGCCGCGCTGCCCATCGCCTACGGCACCGCCCTGGGGATGCTCGACCGCGGCGCCGTCGCCGACGGCCACACCGTGCTCGTCACCGGCGCCTCCGGCGGCGTCGGGCTCGCCGCGGTCCAGCTGGCGCACGCCCGCGGAGCGCGGGTCGTCGCGGTCTGCAGCGGCGACAAGCAGGACGCGGTGCGAGCCGCCGGCGCCGACGCCGTCGTGGACCGCCGGCGCGGGGCGGTGGTCGCCGACGCGGCCGCAGCCGCCCCGGAGGGGTACGACGCCGTCGTCGACGTCGTCGCCGGGGACGCGCTCGGCCACGGCCTCGGGCTGCTGCGGGCCGGCGGCCGCTGGGTCGTCGCCGGCGCGCTCGACGGCTGGTCGGTCACCCTCGACGTGCGCCGTCTCTACCTCGCCAACCTGGCCCTGGTCGGCTCCACGATGCACACGCCCCGGATCTTCGAGCAGCTCGTCGAGATCGCCCGGCAGGGCACGGTGCGGCCCGTGGTCGCGGCGACGTTCGGCCTCGAGCAAGTGCCCGAGGCGCAGGCCCAGCTCGCGCAGCGCAAGCACGTCGGCAAGCTCGTCGTCGTGCCGTGACCGCACGTCGGGACCGACCCGGCTCGCTCAGGCGTTCTCCTTGGCCATCTTGGCGATCGAGCGGACCCAGGCATCGTGCACGTCGACGGTGCGGCCGCCCGGGTCGAGCTCGGTGAGCCGGAAGCCGGTGTCGAGCAGGTGGTCGCCGTGCTGCCAGGTCACCACCAGCACTCCGTGCGGCGGCACCACCTTGCCGGCGATCCCCTGGTCGTGCCGCGCCCCGCGCAGCGCCGACGCCGGGATGCGGAACGACCCCGCCAGCCGGATCACGTCGAGCCCGGCGGTCGACAGCGACAGCCGGCAGCTGCTCCGCGGCCCGAGACCGCGGGCGACCACCCGGTCGAGCCACTCGCCGCTGGTCGTCGTGCCGAAGTAGCGCGCGCCCGCCTGCAGCCGCGGTGTCGGCAGCTTCGCCACCGGCGGCGTCTCCACCAGCGGCGGCAGGTCGTGACGGCCACGGCGGCGCCGCCAGCCGCGCCACATCCCCAGGTAGGCCAGGAGCACCAGCGCCAGGAGCAGCAGCACCGGCAGCCAGCGGGGTGCGTTCACCGGTCCGTCACTGGAGCTTGCCGTCCAGCACCGTCGGGGTGCCCCGCAGGAAGGTCGCGACGACGCGTCCGGGCAGCTCGCGGCCGGCGTACGGCGTGTTGCGCGACAGCGAGGCCAGGCCGGTGGCGTCGACGACCTGGGAGAACGACGGGTCGTAGAGCACCACGTTGGCGGGCTCCCCCACCTCGAGCGGGCGCCCGTGGCCCGCGAGCCGGCCGATCCGCGCGGGCTTCGCCGACATCCGCTCGGCGACCCCCGCCCAGTCGAGCAGCCCGGTGTCGACCATCGTCTGCTGCACGATCGACAGCGCGGTCTCCAGCCCCAGCATCCCGAACGCCGCGGCCTGCCACTCGCAGTCCTTGTCCTCGTGCGGGTGCGGCGCGTGGTCGGTGGCGACCACGTCGATGGTCCCGTCGGCCAGTCCCGCTCGCAGCGCCTCGACGTCGGTGGCCGAGCGCAGCGGAGGGTTGACCTTGTAGATCGGGTCGTACGTCGCCGCCAGCGCGTCGGTCAGCAGCAGGTGGTGCGGGCAGGCCTCCGCGGTGACGTTCCAGCCCTTGCTCTTGGCCCAGCGCACGATCTCGACCGACCCGGCGGTCGAGACGTGGCAGACGTGCAGCCGGGAGTCGACGTGCGCCGCGAGCAGGCAGTCGCGCGCGATGATCGCCTCCTCCGCGACCGCGGGCCAGCCTCGCAGCCCCAGCCGCCCGGACAGCTCGCCCTCGTTCATCTGCGCGTCCTCGGTGAGCCGCGGCTCCTGGGCGTGCTGCGCGACGACGCCGTCGAACGCCTTGACGTACTCCAGCGCGCGCCGCATCAGCACGGCGTCGGAGACGCACTTGCCGTCGTCGGAGAACACCCGCACCCGGGCGGCCGAGTCGGCCATCGCGCCGAGCTCGGCGAGCCGCTCGCCGCCGAGGCCGACGGTGACCGCGCCGATCGGGAAGACGTCGCAGTGCCCGGCCTCGCGGCCCAGCCGCCACACCTGCTCGACGACGCCGGCGGTGTCCGCGACGGGGTCGGTGTTGGCCATCGCGTGCACCGCGGTGAAGCCGCCGACCGCGGCCGCCTGGGTGCCGGTCTCGACCGTCTCGGCGTCCTCGCGGCCCGGCTCGCGCAGGTGGGTGTGCAGGTCGACGAGCCCGGGCAGCGCGACCAGCCCGTCGGCGTCGACGACCTCCGCACCGGGGCTGGTCAGGCCTGTCGAGATCTCGGCGATCGTCCCGTCCCGCAGCAGCAGGTCGGTCGGCTCGCCGCCCAGGATCCGCGCGCCCTTGAGGAGGTAGTCGGTCACAGGTTCGCTCCGTCCGTCGTGGCCACCGCGGGCTCGGAGCCCCCGAGCAGCAGGTACAGCACGGCCATCCGCACCGCGACACCGTTGGTGACCTGCTCGACGATCACCGAGCGGTTCGAGTCGGCGACGTCGGCGGTGATCTCCATGCCGCGGATCATCGGGCCGGGATGCATGACGATGGTGTGGTCCTGCAGCGTCGCCATCCGCCGGCCGTCGAGGCCGTAGCGGCGGCTGTACTCCCGCACCGTCGGGAAGAACGCGGCGTTCATCCGCTCGCGCTGCACCCGCAGCATCATCACCACGTCGGCCTTCGGCAGCACCGAGTCGAGGTCGTACGACGTCTCGGCGTCCCAGCCGTCGACGCCGACCGGCAGCAGCGTCGGCGGCGCCACGAGGGTGACCTCGGCGCCGAGGGTGCGCAGCAGCAGCGCGTTGGAGCGGGCCACCCGGCTGTGCAGCACGTCCCCGACGATCGCGACGCGGCGGCCGTCGAGGTTGCCGAGGTGGCGCCACATCGTGAACGCGTCGAGCAGCGCCTGCGTGGGGTGCTCGTGGGTGCCGTCGCCGGCGTTGACGACGCTCGACCTGGACCAGCCGGCGTTGGCCAGCAGGTGCGGCGCCCCGGACGCCCAGTGGCGCACGACGACCGCGTCGGCGCCCATCGCCTCCAGGGTCAGCGAGGTGTCCTTGAGACTCTCGCCCTTCGACAGCGACGACCCCTTGGCGGAGAAGTTGATCACGTCGGCCGAGAGCCGCTTGGCCGCCGCCTCGAAGGAGATGCGGGTGCGGGTGCTGTCCTCGAAGAACAGGTTCACGACCGTGCGGCCGCGCAGCGCGGGCAGCTTCTTGATCGGCCGGTCCGCGAGCGAGCGGAGCTCCTCGGCGGTCTCCAGGATCAGCTCGGCGTCCGCGCGGGACAGGTCCCCGGCGCTCAGCAGGTGGCGGTTCATCGGGCGTCCTCCTCGTCGGTCGAGCGGTCGGTCGAGCGGTCGGTCGAGCGGTCGGTCGAGCTCGTCGAGACCCCGGAGATGTTCACGGTGTCGAGCCCGTCGAACTCCGAGAGCCGCACCGCGACCTTCTCGACGAGCGAGGTCGGCAGGTTCTTGCCGACGAAGTCGGCCCGGATGGGCAGCTCGCGGTGGCCGCGGTCGACGAGCACCGCGAGCCGGACCGCGCGGGGCCGGCCGACGTCGGTCATCGCGTCGAGCGCGGCCCGGATGGTGCGCCCGGAGAACAGCACGTCGTCGACCAGCACCACGACCTTCCCGTCGATGCCGCCGTGCGGGATCTCGGTGGGCAGCAGCGTGCGGGCGGGCCGCAGCCGCAGGTCGTCGCGGTACATCGTCACGTCGAGCGACCCGACCGGGACGTCGACGCCCTCGACGGCGGCCATCTTGGCGGCGATCCGCTGGGCCAGCGGCACCCCGCGGGAGGGGATGCCGAGCAGCACCAGGTCGCCGGCGCCCTTGTTGCGCTCGAGGATCTCGTGCGCGATGCGGGTCAGCGCCCGGGAGATGTCACCGGGGTCGAGGACCGTGCGGCCGGGTGGGACGTCACCGGCGGTCGGGGCTGGAACGGCAGGCACGAGGCGTGCAACCTCCTTCTCCGCCTCACGGGACGGCTCGTTAAAGGATGTCGATCGCCGGTCACGCTACCAGCCGGGGAGCCGGGTCGGGTGGTGCGTCACTCCGGGAGCGGCGGTCCCACGACCTCGAGCCCGTAGCGCGGGCCGACCTCGTTCCAGCGGCCGATCTCCTCGGCCATCGGCAGGCCGTCCTCGCCGGGCAGCCGCATCGCGGTGGCCGGCACACCCACCTCGTCGTACAGGTCCATCAGGCCGCCGGGGACGGTGAGCGCCAGGAACCGGGCCGGCCGCTCCCCGCGGATCCGGAACGCGTGCGGCAGCCCCTGGGGCAGGAACAGGAAGCAGCCGTCGACCAGCTCGTGCACCTCGTCGCCGGCGCGGTAGGTGATCTCCCCCTCCAGCACGAACAGCGCCTCCGCCTCGGCGGTGTGCCGGTGCAGCGGCGTCGCGATGCCGGGCGGCTGCGTCACCAGCGACACCCCGAGCGACCCGCCGCTCTGCCCGGCGCTCACCAGGTGCTCGAACAGCGAGCCCATCGCCCAGGTGCCGGGCCCCTCGCCCGCCCGGTGGACGGTGGCCGCGGTGGTGACGTCCATGACTGCCTCCTGAATTCGTCCGAACTGGCTTCGGACCAATACTGCTAACGTAGGCGCCGTGCCGGAGCCGGTCAAGACCCGCCGCTACGACGCCACCACCCGGAGGCGTCGGGCCGAGGCGACCCGCCGACGGATCCTGCGGGCCGCCGCCGCGCTGTTCGCCGAGCGCGGCTACGCCGGCACGGCCGTCTCGCAGGTCGCCCGGCGCGCGCGGGTCTCGGTGGACACCGTCTACGCCAGCGTCGGCCGCAAGCCGCAGATGCTGCTCGCGGTGCACGACGCGGTGCTCGGCGGTGGCGAACCGGTGCCGGCCGAGCAGCGCGACTACGTCCGGGCGGTGCGCGAGGCCGTCGGGGCACGGGCCAAGATCGCGGTGTACGCCGAGGCGCTCGGGCGGCTGCTCCCCGGCACCGTCCCGATCGCCGAGGCGCTGCGGGTCGCGGGCCAGACCGACGCGGACTGCCGGGCGGTGCGGGTGGGGCTGGACGAGCGCCGCGCGCGCAACATGCGGCTGTTCGCGGCCGACCTGCGGGCCACCGGCGAGCTCCGCGACGACCTCACCGACGACGACGTCGCCGAGCTGGTGTGGTCGATGAACAGCCCGGAGTACTACCTGCTAGTCACCGGGCGCGGCGCGACCCCCGAGGAGTACGCCGGCCGGGTGGCCGACGTGTGGACCCGGACGCTGCTGCGGTGAGGACCGGTCAGCCGGCGCTGCGGGTGCGCGAGGACTTGGCGGCGTACAGCTCGGCGTCGGCGGCGCGGTAGAGCCGGTCGGCCGCGCCGGACGCCTGCGGCCCGAGGAAGCCGACCGCGACCCCGACGCTGATCCGCACCCGCAGCCCGGGCGCGACCTGGTCCCAGTCCGTGGCCGCGACGGCCGCCGACAGCGCCGCCGCCCGCTCGTCCGCGGTCGCGGCCAGCGTGGCGAGGTCCAGGCTGCGGCTGGTGGCGGCGTCCACCGGCGGGTGCTGCACCACCACGGCCAGCTCGTCGCCACCGAGCCGCAGGGCCAGGTCGCCAGGGCGCACGTGGGCGACCAGCAGCCGGCTGACGGCGCGGAGCACGTCGTCGCCGACCGCGTGGCCGTGCACGTCGTTGATCTGCTTGAACTGGTCCAGGTCGAGCAGCAGCAGCGCCGCCGCGGTCTCGACGGGGTGGACCGCGGTCAGCCAGGCGTCGAACGCCCGGCGGTTCGCGATGCCGGTGAGCGGGTCGAGCATCAGGTCGCGGGCCAGCGCGAGGTTCTCGATGCTCAGGCTCGCCGAGGCGATCCGGCCGCGGGCGGCCTCGAGCAGGCCCTGCCGCATGGTCCAGCGGTGCCGCGACACCGCGTCGGCGTAGTCCCGGAAGGCGACCACCGCGTCGTCGGCCGTGCGGTCCGGCCGGCCCTGCCCCGCCAGCACCTCCGCGCGCACCCACAGCGGGAACGACGCGGCGCCGGTCGTCGTGGACGCGGGCACGTCGCGCCGCACGCGGGCGAGCGCCTCGGCCGCCCGTCCGCGGCACAGCAGGGCGTAGGGCACCAGGGCCTGCAGGGTGGGCAGCACCTCGACGTCGCCGTCGGCAGCGAGCGTCGCGGCGTGCGCGTCGAGCACCGCGAGCTGGTCCGCGGCCTCCTCCGTCGAGGTCCGCGACGCCAGCACGAAGGCCACCAGGTCACGGCAGGCGAGCACGTCGTGGCGCCACAACGGCTGCAGGCCGTCGTTCGCCAGCGCCGGCGGCACCGCGTCGGCGGCGAGCGCCAGCTGGTCCCAGGCGTCCTCCGTGGCTCCCGTCTCGAGCAGCGACACCGCCCACTCCAGCCGCACCAGCACGCGGTTGGCCGCGACCGCCGGCTCCTGCACCGGGCGCTCGCACAGTGGTGCGAGCACCGAGGCGCGGTCCAGCAGCTCGGTCACCAGCTCCCACAGCCGCAGCGTGTTGTAGCCCGCCGCACAGATCAGCAGCACCGCGCACCGGTCCAGCGCCGGCAGGCTGTCCTCCTCGACGATCGCCAGGGCCGACGCGGCGTCGGCCAGCAGCGCCTCGCCGTCGTCGCGCCCTGCGGCGGCCACCGCCCGAAGGGACAGCGCGAGCGCCAGCAGGTGCGGCGCCCCGTCCGAGCGGGCCCGGGCCACCAGCGCGTCCGTCGCCGCCGCTGCCTGGTCCGCGTCGGAGCGCAGCAGCACGGACATCGTCAGACCGGCCGCGGCCACCAGCTCGGCCTCCCGCCAGCCACGCCGGCGGGCGTGGGCCTCGAGCGCCACCAGGTCGCGGACGGCGGTCTCGCGAGCGGCGCTCTGGACGACCTGCATCAGCTCGTAGGCACGCAGCCGGGCGGCCGCCTCTGTGTCCGCGGGCATGCCGGTCAGTATGACGTGCGGCCCCGGCGTCAGCCCGCGAACTCGCGCACGGGCAGCCCGGAGACTCCGGGGACCACGCGGAACAGCGAGCCCGCGAGCGGCTCGTCGTCGGGTCCCAGTCCCTCCCACGAGGTGGTGACGAACAGCTCGTCGAGGTCGGCGCCGCCGAACGTGCAGGCGGTCACCTTCGGGGTGGGGACCTCCACCACCAGGTCGAGGGTGCCGTCGGGGGCGTAGCGACGGACGGCGCCGCCGTCGTACAACGCGGTCCAGACGCCGCCCTCGGCGTCGACGGTGAGGCCGTCGGGCAACGCGTCGCCCAGGTCGGCGAAGGTGCGCCGCCTGGTGAGGCCGGCGTGCTCGTCGTAGTCGAAGACGCTGATGCGGTGGGTGGGGGTGTCGTTGTAGTACGCGAGCCGGCCGTCGGGGCTCCACTCCAGGCCGTTGGAGACCGTGGCCCCGTCGAGCACCTGCTGCACGCTGCCGTCGGGGTCGAGCCGGTAGAGGGACCCGGCGCCCGGGGTCTGGTCGTAGGCCATCGAGCCGCAGTAGAACCGGCCGTCGGGGTCGCAGCCGCCCTCGTTCATCCGCAGCCCGGCGTCGTCCCACAGCTCGTCGAGCGGGGTGAGGGTGCCGTCGGCGGCCTCCAGCATGAAGCCGCGCTCGACCGCGTGCACCGCCCCACCGCCGGTGCGGGGACGCATCGCGGCCGCGATCGCGCCGACGTGGCGCCGGTCGACCTCGCCGTCCGGTCGCAGGCTCAGCACGTCGCCGGCGAACATGTCGACCAGGCGGAGCCCTCCCCAGCGCGCGGACCACACGGGCCCCTCGCCGTGGTAGCAGATGCGTCCGGTGACGCGCTCGGCTCGCACGTGCTCAGGAGAGGTCGGCGAGCGCGGACTCGACGGCGCGGTGGAAGGTCGGGTAGGCGTAGATCATCGAGCGGAGCGTGTCGGTCGGCACCTCGGCGTGCACCGCGGTGACCAGCATCGAGAGCACCTCTCCCCCGCTGGGCCCGACGGCCGTCGCGCCCACCAGCACGCCGCGGTCGGCGTCCTCCACGAGCTTGATGAGCCCGCTGGCCTTGGCGATCCAGCCGCGGGTCGACGACGCCAGGTCGGTGGTGCCGACCCGGACGGTGAGCCCGGCGTCGCGAGCCTGCTGCTCGGTCAGCCCGACGCCGCCCACCTCGGGATCGGTGAACGTCACGTGCGGCACCGCGTGGTACGCCGCCTCGGGGCCGTCCTGGCCGAGGATGTCGCGCACCGCGATCGCGGCCTGGTACATCGACATGTGCGTGAACGCGCCCTTGCCGGTGATGTCGCCGATCGCCCACAGCCCCTCACCGTCCGCGCCGACGGCGCGCATCCGGGAGTCGACCTCGACGGACCGTGCACCCGGGTCGAGGCCGACGGTCTCCAGGCCGAGGTCGGGCAGGTTCGGCCGGCGCCCGGCGGCGACCAGCAGCTTGTCCGCCTGCACGGTCTGCTCGCCGAGGTCGACGGCGAACTGCCCGTCGGCGTACGACACGGACTCGATCCGCACGCCCGTCAGCACCTGGATGCCCTCCGCGGCGAACGCGTCCGCGACGACCTTGCTGGCCTCCGGCTCCACGGGGCCGAGGATGCGCTCGGCCACCTCGAGCACCGTGACCTGCACGCCGAAGCGGGAGAACGCCTGTGCCAGCTCGGCGCCGATCGGCCCGCCGCCGACCACCACCAGCGAGCCGGGCGCCTCCTCGGCGCGCAGCACGTCGCGGTTCGTCCAGTACGGCGTGTCCACGAGCCCGTCGATCGGGGGCGCCGCCGGGTCGGTGCCGGTGTTCAGCACGACCCCCTTCACCGCGGTGTACGACGTGCCGTTCACCTCGACGGTGCGCGGCCCGGTCAGCCGGGCCTCGCCGTGCACCACCTCTGCGCCGGCGTCCTTGAGCCGGTCGACGGCGATCTGGTCGTCCCAGTCGGTGGTGGCCTCGTCGCGGATCCGCGCGTGCACCGGCGCCCAGTCGGAGGTGACGGTGCTCCGGCCGGCGAAGTCGGGGATGCGCCGGCCCTCGGCGAGCACGTCAGCGGCGCGGATCACCATCTTCGAGGGGATGCACCCGTAGTAGGGGCACTCGCCGCCGACCAGCCGGCGGTCGACCGCGACCACCGAGAGGCCCGCCTGCGCGAGCTGCGTCGCCACCGACTCACCGCCGGGGCCCAGCCCCACGACCACCACATCGACATCAGTCATGCCTTCAGCCTGCCAGGCCGGGTCCACCCCTGTCAGCGGCCGACTGCGACCGCTCGGACCGGCACTCGCGTCCCGCCAGCCGGTGTTCCCCGCCTGAACCGGCGCGCCGACCGCTTCGACTGCCGGTCCGACCGGTCAGCCGGCGGACCAGCGGGACCGGTAGTGCTCGGCCTCGGCGACGTCGCGTGCCAGGAACCAGGCGGCCGGGTCGCCGGGAATCATGACCAGTCGCGGTCGCTCGTCCGTCCGCGGCGCCCAGGTCCGCCGCGGCAGCGACAGCGCGCGGCTGACGACGATCACGCTGACCTCGACCCCGTCGACCCCGTCGACCCCTCGGACCGGCACTCGCGGCGCATCAGCGCGCGCTCCCGCCTGGTAGGGCCAGCCGGCACCGCGGACTGCCGGTCCGAGCGGCTCCGCAACTGCATGCCGGGGCCGGATCTAGGGTGATCGCCATGGCGCACGGCACCCACGACTTCGACGACGACCCCCGCAACGCCGACATCCTGGTCTGGGTGAACGGCGAGCTGCTCCCCCGCGACCGGGCCGTGGTGTCGGTGTTCGACTCCGGGTTCGTGCTCGGCGACGGCGTCTGGGAGGGGCTGCGGGTCAGCGGCGGGCACCCCGCCTTCCTCGAGCAGCACCTGGACCGGCTCTACGAAGGTGCCCAGGCGATCCTGATGGACGTCGGGCTCTCGCGCGAGGAGGTGACGGCCGCGATCTACGACACGCTGCGCGCCAACGACATGACCGACGGCGTGCACGTGCGGCTGATGGTGACGCGCGGCATCAAGGCGACGCCGTACCAGGACCCGCGGGTGACCATCGGGCCCGCCACCGTGGTCGTGGTCGCCGAGCACAAGGAGCCGATGCCGGCCACGGTGGAGCAGGGCATCACGCTGTTCACCACCCACGTGCGCCGGGCCTACCCCGACACCCTCGACCCGAAGCTCAACTCGCACAGCAAGCTCAACGACATCACCGCGTGCATCCAGGCCTACACCGCGGGCGCCGACGAGGCGCTGATGCTCGACCCGCACGGCTTCGTGGCGACCTGCAACAGCACGCACTTCTTCGTGGTGAAGCGGGGCGAGGTGTGGACCTCCGACGGCCGGTTCTGCCTCGGCGGCATCACCCGCGGCAACGTGCTCGAGGTGTGCCGCGACAACGGCATCACGGCGCGCGAGACGACCTTCAGCCTCACCGACGTCTACAGCGCCGACGAGGCGTTCGTGACCGGGACGTTCGCGGGCGTCGTACCGGTCCGCACCGTCGACGGCCGCACCATCGGCACCGGCGCGCGTGGCCCGGTGGTCGAGCGCCTGCAGCAGCTGTACGTCGACCTGGTGCACGCCGACGTCGCGGCCCGGTCGGCGCCGTGACCGTCCGGGTCGCGGTGTGGAGCGGGCCGAGGAACATCTCGACCGCGCTGATGCGCTCGTGGGAGAACCGACCCGACACGGTCGTCGTCGACGAGCCGCTCTACGCGGCCTACCTGGCCCGCACCGGCCTCGACCACCCCGGACGCGACGCGGTGCTCGCCGCCCAGCCGACCGACCTCGCCGAGGCGGTGGCGACACTGCACCGGCCGGTGGCCGCCGAGGTGCACTACGCCAAGCACATGAGCCACCACCTGCTGCCCGGCGACGACCTCGCGTGGACCCACGCGTTTCGCAACGTGCTGCTGGTCAGGGAGCCCCGGGAGGTCGTCGCCTCCTACGTCCGGTCGCGGGAAGCCTGCGAGCCCGCCGACATCGGGCTGCTGCAGCAGGAGCGGCTGCTGGAGGCGTGGACGTCCTCCGGCGAGGCGCCGCCGCCGGTGCTCGACGCCGCCGACGTGCTGCGCGACCCGGAGGCGCACCTGCGCTGGCTGTGCGACTGGCTCGGGATCGGGTTCACCGACCGGATGCTGCACTGGCCGGCCGGCCCGCGGGACTCCGACGGGGTGTGGGCGCCGTACTGGTACGACGCGGTGCTGGCCTCCACCGGGTTCGAGCCGTGGCGCCCGCGCGAGGTCGACCTCAGCGCGCACGACGCCGCCGTCGCGGAGGTCTGCCGGCCGGCGTACGAGCGGCTGCACGCGCTCCGCCTCCAGGTCTGAGCCCATTGCGGACAGGAGCTGGCCGGTTTTCTTCCTAGGGTGGAGGCACCGACTACCGAAGGAGACCACCATGGACTGGAAGATCGAGCTCATCCCGATCGCCGTCGCCGACGTCGACCGCGCCGTCGAGTTCTACGGCACCAAGGTCGGCTGGAACGTCGACTTCGACCAGGTCGTCCGCGAGGGCCTGCGCTTCGTGCAGGTCACGCCGCAGGGCTCGGCCTGCTCGATCTGCTTCGGCGTCGGGCTGGGCATGACGCCGGAGGAGTCGCCGCGGACCATCCAGGTCGTCGTGGCCAAGGCGGAGGAGGCGCGCGACCACCTCCGCGGCCGCGGCGTCGAGTGCTCCGACGTGGACGAGCAGCCCTGGGGTCGGTTCGTGCACCTGGTCGACCCCGACGGCAACCGCTGGGAGTTCCAGGAGCTCGTCAGCTACGCCTGACCACGGCGACCCGGCGGGAGAGGTCAGGCGGTCAGCGCCGCCTTGTTGCGGACGATGTTGCCGAGCACGCCGTTGACGAAGCTCGGCGACTCGTCGGTGGACAGGTCGCGCACCAGGGCCATGGCCTCGCTGACCGCGACCGCGTCGGGAACCCCGTCGACGTACAGGATCTCGAAGATCCCGATCCGCAGCGCGTTGCGGTCGACGGCGGGCATCCGCTCCAGCGACCAGCCCTGGGCGTACGTCGTCACCAGCTCGTCGAGGTGCGCCTGGTGGTCGGAGACGCCGCGGACCAGCTCGGCGGTGTACTCGTTCACCGGCGGCTCGGCCGCGACCACGCGCTCGTCGAGGGTGGCGCCGAGCGGCAGCCCGCGCACCTCGGACTCGAAGAGCACGTCGAGCGCGCGCTTGCGCGCCTTGGAGCGAGCCGACATCAGGACGACACGCGGCCGAGGTAGCTGCTGTCGCGGGTGTCGACCTTGATCTTCTCGCCGGTGGTGATGAACAGCGGGACGCTGATGTTGTGGCCGGTCTCGAGCGTCGCGGGCTTGGTGCCGCCGGTGGAGCGGTCGCCCTGCAGGCCCGGCTCGGTGTACTGCACGACCAGCTCGACGGACGCCGGCATCTCGATGTAGAGCACCCGCCCGTCGTTGGTGGCCACGATCGCCTCCTGGTTCTCCAGCAGGAAGTTGGTGGCGTCGCCGACGATCTCCGGCGGGACCTCGAGCTGCTCGTACGTCGTGTTGTCCATGAAGACGTAGGAGGTGCCGTCGTTGTAGAGGTACTGCATGGTCCGCTTGTCGACGTTCGCGACGTCGACCTTCACGTCGGCGTTGAAGGTCTTGTCGACGGTCTTGCCGGACTCGATGTTCTTGAGCTTGGTGCGCACGACCGCGCCGCCCTTGCCGGGCTTGTGGTGCTGGAACCAGGTCACGGACCACAGCTGGCCGTCGAGGTTGAGAACCATGCCGTTCTTGAGGTCGTTCGTCGTTGCCATGCGCAGTGGTCGCCTGTCCTGGTCGCGGGTCTTCGTGTTCTGGTGTCAAGCGTGGCCGGCGGGCCGGGCACGGCCAGCCAGTCTACCGACAGCCGCGACGGCGCTGAAATCGTCGCGCAGCCGCCGCGAGCGGAAAACTGTCGGCGGGCCGTCCTACCGTCGTCGGCATGGACAGCACACCCCGCCTCCGCGTCGTCGAGGCCACCCCGACGGGCGACCTCCTCGAGGCACCCGACCGTGTCGTCGACCGAGCCACCGAGGAGTACTGGGCCCGGGTCCGGCAGCTCCGGGCCGACCTGGCGCGGCTCAGGCCGGCGAACTGAGCGGGCAATCGGACGGACGCCCGACGAGGGACGAGGTGGTGCCTCAGAGCGAGATCAGCGCGCGGAGTGCGAGCCGGTAGGAGTCGGTGCCGAAGCCGGCGATCACCCCGGTCGCCACCCCGGAGATCACCGAGGTGTGCCGGAACTCCTCCCGGGTGTGCGGGTTGGTCAGGTGCACCTCGACCAGCGGCGCGGTCAGCTGCGCGGCGGCGTCGCGCAGCGCGTAGCTGTAGTGCGTGAACGCCGCGGGGTTGAGCACCACGGGCACCCCCGCGTCGGCCGCCTCGTGCAGCCACCCGATCAGCTCGGCCTCGCTGTCGCTCTGCCGCACCTCGACGTCGAGACCCAGGGACTTCCCGTCCGCGGTGCACAGCCGCACCAGGTCGTCGTACGACGTGGCGCCGTAGACGTCCGGCTCCCGGGACCCGAGGCGCCCCAGGTTGGGACCGTTGAGCACCAGCACGCGACTGGACTCGGCCATCGCTTCCTCCTACCTCGAGATCTCGGCGAACGCCGCGGTCAGCAGCGCAGGGTCCGGCGCGGTCAGGATCGACGGGCGGGCCAGCCCGTCGAGCACCACGAACCGCAGCTGGTCGCCACGCGTCTTCTTGTCCAGCTGCATGCTGGCCAGCAGCTCGGTCCAGCCGGCCCCGCGGTACGACGTCGGCAGCCCGACGAGCTCGAGGACGCTGCGGTGCCGCTCGGCGGTGGCCTCGTCGAGCCGGCCGGCGAGCCGGGCGAGCTCCGCGACGTAGGTCATCCCGATCGCGACCGCGGCGCCGTGCCGGAAGGCGTACCGCTCGGCGCGCTCGACGGCGTGCGCCAGGGTGTGGCCGTAGTTGAGCACCTCGCGGCCGGGGTGTCCCGCCGCGCCGCCGGTCTCCTTGAGGTCGGCGACCACCACGTCCACCTTCACCCGGATGGCGCGCTCGATCAGCTCGCGCAGCAGCGGCGAGTCCGGCGCGACCGCGGCGAGCGGGTCGCCCTCGACCAGGTCGAGGATGGTGGGGTCGGCGACGAAGCCGCACTTCACGACCTCCGCCAGCCCGCTGATCAGCTCGTTGCGCGGCAGCGTGGCCAGCGTCTCGAGGTCGCACAGCACCCCGGCCGGCTCGTGGAACGCGCCCACCAGGTTCTTGCCCTCGGTGGTGTTCATGCCGGTCTTGCCGCCGACCGCGGCGTCGACCATCGCGAGCAGCGTCGTCGGCAGGTGGACCACCTTGACGCCGCGCAGCCAGGTGGCGGCCACGAAGCCGCCCATGTCGGTGGTCGCGCCGCCGCCGACGGTGACGACCGCGTCGCTGCGGGTGAAGCCGGTCTGGCCGAGCACCTGCCAGCAGAACGACGCGACCGGTGCGCAGCTTGGCCTCCTCGCCGTCCGGGATCTCGATGCCGTGGGCGTCGTACCCCTGGCCGGCCAGGTCCTCCCGGATCGCCTCGCCGGTGGCGGCGAGCGCGCGGGGGTGGATCACCGCGACCCGCTGCACCCCCTCGCCGAGCATCGCCGGGAGCTCGCCGAGCAGGCCGTTCCCCACGACCACGTCGTACGGCGACGCGCCGCCGACCCGCAGCGTGGTGGAGCCGGTCACGACACGCCCCTCGCGGGTCCCGGCTCCCCGGCGCCGGCGTCCTCGGCGGGGTCCCCGACCGCGCGCGCGACCTCGTCGGCGACGTCCTCGGGGGTGCGGCCGTCGGTGTCCACGGTGACGGTGGCGACCTCGGCGTAGACCGGGGCGCGCTCGTCGAGCAGCGCCTTGATGCGCGAGCGGACGTTGCCCAGCAGCAGCGGCCGGCCGCTGCCCAGCCCGACCCGCTTGGTCGCGTCGCTCAGCCCGACGCGCAGCCACACCACGCGGTGGCCGCGCAGGTCGGCGCGGGTCGCGGGGTCGAGCACCGCGCCGCCGCCGAGGGCCAGCACGCCCGGGTGCGAGCCCAGCGCCTCGACCACGGCGGCGCGCTCGAGCAGCCGGAACCGGTCCTCGCCCTCGTCGACGAAGATCTCCGAGATCTCCTTGCCGGCGGTCGCCTCGACGTCGTGGTCGGTGTCGCGGACCTCGACGCCCCACCGGGACGCGAGCAGCCGGCCGACGGTGGTCTTGCCGGCCCCCATCGGCCCGACCAGCACCACGCGCGGGGCGACGGGCTCGGGTGCGGTCACGAGTACCTCAGCGACGAGAGGTAGCCCTCCACGTTGCGGCGCGTCTCCCCCACCGAGTCGCCGCCGAACTTCTCCAGCACCACGTCGGCGAGCACCAGCGCCACCATCGCCTCGGCGACGATGCCGGCCGCCGGCACCGCGCACACGTCGGAGCGCTGGTGGTGGGCGACGGCCTGCTCGCCGGTGGCCACGTCGACGGTGCGCAGCGCCCGCGGCACGGTCGCGATCGGCTTCATCGCGGCGCGCACCCGCAGCGGCTCGCCGGTCGACATGCCGCCCTCGGTGCCGCCGGAGCGCCCGGAGGTGCGCCGGATCCCCTCGTCGGTGGCGACGATCTCGTCGTGGGCGCGGGAGCCGGGGGTGGCCGCGAGCTCGAAGCCGTCGCCGACCTCGACGCCCTTGATCGCCTGGATGCCCATCAGCGCGCCGGCGAGCCGGGCGTCGAGCCGCCGGTCCCAGTGCACGTGGGAGCCCAGCCCCGGCGGGAGCCCGTGGACCACGACCTCGACGACCCCGCCGAGGGTGTCGCCGTCGCTGTGCGCCTGGTCGATCTCGGCCTGCATCGCCTTGCTGGCGTCGGCGTCGAGGCACCGCACCGGGTCGGCGTCGAGGGCGTCGACGTCGCGCGGCAGCGGCACCGAGCCGGCCGGCGCCCGGACGGTGCCGATCGCCACCACGTGGGAGACGACGTCGGCCCCGACGGCCTGCCGCAGGAACTGCCGGGCGACCGCGCCGAGCGCGACCCGCGCGGCGGTCTCGCGGGCGGAGGCCCGCTCGAGGACCGGGCGGGCTTCTGCGAAGTCGTACTTCTGCATGCCCACCAGGTCGGCGTGACCGGGTCGCGGGCGGGTGAGGGCGGCGTTGCGGGCGAGCGCCTCGAGCTCGACCTCGTCGACCGGGTCGGCCGACATCACCTTCTCCCACTTGGGCCACTCGGTGTTGCCGACCCGGATCGCGACGGGGCTGCCCAGCGACTCGCCGTGGCGCAGCCCGCCGATGATGTCGACCTGGTCCTGCTCGAACTTCATCCGCGCCCCGCGGCCGTACCCCAGCCGGCGTCGGGCGAGCGCGTCGACGATGTCCGCGGACGTCACCTGGACGTGGGCGGGCAGCCCTTCGAGGACGGCGACCAGACCGGGTCCGTGGGACTCGCCCGCCGTGAGCCAACGCAGCATGCCGGCAAGTCTGTCATGGGCGTCGCGACCGGATTCCGCCCGGTGACCTCACGAGACGAGGTCCACCAGGCCCTGGATCACCCAGCCGTAGGCGGCGCCGAGCGGCGCCGTCGCCACGACGCCGAGCCACGCCCCGAGGACCATGAACGGCCCGAACGGGTAGTGCTTGCGGTGGAACACCCGCAGCACCGAGAGCAGCATGCCGCCGACCGCGCCGAGCAGGAAGCCGGTGTAGATCCCCAGCAGCAGCGGCGCGACGCCGAGCCAGCCGAGCGGGATCGCCAGCAGCCCTGAGAGCCGGACGTCGCCGTAGCCGAGGCCGCGCGGGTAGACGAACCACAGCACGAAGAACACCACGAACGTCGCGACCCAGCCGATGGCCGACACCTTCAGCGCCGACCAGTCGCCGCTCAGCAGCGAGGCCAGCACCGCGAGCACCGCCGCCACGACGTACGACGGCGCGATCAGCGCCGTGGGGAGGAACCGGGTGCGCCAGTCCACGACGGTGAGCGCGGCGCACACCGGGGTGAGGAACGCCAGCAGCGCGAGGATCGGGTGCCAGCCGACCTGGGCGCCCATCGCGCCGGCGGCCACGGCCGAGCCGAGCGCGCACTTCCACCACAGCCCCGGCAGCGCCGCGACCTCCGCGTAGGGCTCCTTCGGGTCGTCGAGCGGACGCGCGAAGTCGGCCTCGTCCACGGCCGGCTGCATCTCCGAGGGGACCGGCTCGGGCCCGGCGACCGGCACCGGGTCGGGCGCCGGCTCCGGGACGCGGGCGATCAGCCGGGGCACCAGGGCCCCGGTCCCGAGGCCCAGCGCGCCCATCGCCAGCGCGGTGTCCAGGTACCAGGTCATGACAGGGCGAACCCTACGGCGTGGCCCCGGGCCGAGGTGGCGCTTCCACCGGACCTGTGGACGACCGGGCGGCCAGCGCCGCGGCACCCGCCGCGCGCATCGCCGCCAGGGGGGCCCGCTCCACCCCGGTCATCAGCTCGACCTGCAGCACCGCCTGGTGCACCAGCAGGTCGAGCCCGGAGACGAAGACCTGCCCGGTGCGCGTCGTCAGCCGGTCGAGCGGCGTCGGCCACGGGTCGTAGATCGCGTCGAACACCACCCGGCAGCGCTCCGCGAGCGCGAGCACGGCGTCGTCCTGCGCCGCCGCCGGGATCGTCGAGACCACCACGTCGGCCGAGAGCCGCGGCGCCGCCGTCAGCGGACGGACCTCGACCTCCGGCGGGGTCGGGTGGCGGGCCGCCGTGGCGACCGTCTCGTCGGCCCGGGAGACGTCGCGCACCAGCAGCGTCGCGTGCCGGCACCCCAGGTCGGCCAGCCCGAGCAGCGCGGAGGCCGCGGTCGCGCCGCCGCCGAGCACCACCGCCCGCTCGACCGGCCCGGTGTCACGCTCCCGCAGCGCCAGCGCCACGCCCGGGACGTCGGTGTTGTGGCCGACCCGGCGGCCGTCCTCGAGCACCAGGGTGTTCGCCGCCCGGGCCTGCAGCGCGCGCTCGCTCATCGCGTCGAGCAGCGGCACCACGGTGCGCTTGAGCGGCATGGTCAGCGACAGGCCCCGCCAGCTGTCGTCGAGCCCGGCCAGGAACGCCGCCAGCTCCGGCGCCGCGACCTCGTGGGCGTCGTAGACCCAGTCCAGGCCGAGCACGTCGTACGCCGTGCCGTGCAGCAGCGGCGAGAGCGAGTGGGCGACCGGGCTGCCCACCACCGCGCAGCGACGCCGGCCCGCCGACGTACCGGTCAACAGTCGTGCGTGCGGCAGTAGGTGCGGAACTTCCGCACGTTCGTCAGGTGGTCCTTGTAGCTCGTCGCGAAGCTCATCGCCCCGTTGCTCGGGTCGGTGGTCACGAAGTACAGCCAGGAGCCCTTCGTCGGCGAGAGCGCCGCCTCGACGGCCTTCTCCCCCGGCGCCGCGATCGGCGTCGGCGGCAGGCCGGTGTTGCGGTAGGTGTTGTACGGCGAGTCCACCGAGCGCTGCTGGCTGGTCGTGGTCAGCTTCCCCTTCGTCTTGTAGATGTAGACGATCGTGGTGTCGAGCTGCAGCGGCTTCTTCTTCTGCAGCCGGTTGTAGATGACCCGGGCGATCTTCGGGAAGTCGCGGGTGAGCCGGCCCTCGGCCTGCACGATGCTGGCGACCGTCATCACGTCGTGGACGCTGTAGCCCAGCGCATCGGCCTTCTTGGTCAGTCCCAGGTCGGAGACCGCGGACTCGTAGCGCGCGACCATCGAGCGCAGGATCGAGCGCGGCGTCGAGTCCGGGGAGAGCTCGTAGGTGGCGGGGAAGAGGTAGCCCTCCGGGTTGCCCTGGGCGTACGACGGCAGGCCCAGCCCGCCGGGCTTCGCGAGCACCCGCCGGAACTGCCGCGCGGAGAACTTCGTCTTGCTGCCCAGCAGCGTCGCGATCTGGTCGGTGCGCAGCCCCTCCGGGACGGTCACGACGCTGCGGATCCGGTTGTCGGGCTTCAGCAGCACGGTGAGCGCGCTCTTGGCGGGGAGCCGGCGCTTCAGCTCGTAGAACCCGACCTGGATGCCGACCGACTTGGGGTTGTCACGGGCCGCGTCGGTGAACGCCTCCCGCGACTTCACCACGCCCTTGCCCCGCAGCGTGGCGGCGATGTCGGCCGACGAGTCGCCCTCCCGGACCTGGACCAGGACCTTGCCCACGCCGTCGCCGTCGTAGTCGGCCGGCGGGCTGAGCTTGTCCTTGAGCGCCGTGAGGCCGTAGGAGTAGGCGACGAAGCCGCCGCCCACCAGCACCGCGAGGGCCACCAGCACCGCCAGGCAGCTCGCGCCCCTGCGGGACCGCGCCCGGCGCCGCGCCCGGCGGGTCGAGTCGAGGTCGAGTCCGAGATCGCTCACCTGGTGGCTGCCACCTCTCCTGCTCCTTGGCTGGTCGGCGCCCACCCCGCGGGGCCGTCGTGGCCCGTCGGGGTCGTGCGCCCGTCGGTCGGTCCGAGTCGATGGTTCTCTACCCGGTCTTGGTGCTCACCAGCTCCCCCGGCGCTGCCCCCGTGCTCCTCTCGGTCTCCAGAGCATTCTGCAGGATGACCACGGCAGCGGCCTGATCCACCACGGCGCGTCGCTTTTGTCCCTTCTTGCCACGCTCTCGCAGCGTCGCCTCCGCGGAGACGGTGCTGAGCCGCTCGTCGCAGAGCCGGACCGGCACCGGCGCCACCGTGCTCGCGAGCTCGCGGGCGAAGGCCCGGACCTTGACCGCCGCCGGACCCTCCCCGCCGGACAGCGAGCGGGGCAGGCCGACCACCACCTCGACGGCCTCCTCCTCGACGAGCAGCGCGTGCAGCCGCGCCAGGTCGCCCCGGCCGCGGGCGACGGTCTCCACCGGCGTGGCGACCAGCCCGGCGGGGTCGCTGCGGGCGACGCCGATCCGCACGTCGCCCACGTCGACGCCCAGCCTGACCCCTCGTCGCACCTCCGGGCCTCAGCGCTGCGTCGCCGCGCGCCCGACCTCGTGCTCGACGTCGAGCAGCGCCTGGTCCGCGTGGGTCACGTCGGCGCCGCCGCCCTGCGCGACGTCGTCCTTGCCGCCGCCGCTGCCGCCGAGCGCGGTCGCCGCCGCCTTGACCAGCGCGTTCGCCGAGAGGCCCCAGGTGCGCGCCTCGTCGTTGACCGCCACCACGACGGCGGGCTTGCCGTTGCTGGAGCCGATCACGGCGACCACGCCGGGGCGCCCGCGCGGCAGCCGGCCGCGCACGTCGAGCGCCAGCTTGCGCACGTCACCCGCACCCGCGCCGTCCGCGCGGTGGCCGACGAAGGAGACGCCGTAGACGTCCTTCGCCCCCGCGGCCAGCTCGCCGGCCGCCGCCAGCAGCTGCTGCACCCGGACCCGCTCGATCTCCTTCTCCGCGGTCCGCAGCCGCTCCACGAGGTCGGCGACCCGCTCGGGCAGCTCCTCGGGCCGCGCCTTGAGCGCCTCCGACAGCTGCGCGACGAGCACGTGCTCCCGGGCCAGGAACCGGTACGCGTCCCCGCCGACCAGCGCCTCGACGCGTCGTACGCCGGAGCCGATCGAGGACTCGCCGAGCAGCTTGATCACGCCGAGCTGGCCGGACCGGCCGGCGTGGGTGCCGCCGCACAGCTCGCGGGCCCAGTCGCCGACGGAGATGACCCGCACCTCGTCGCCGTACTTCTCGCCGAACAGCGCCATCGCCCCCGACTTGCGCGCCTCGTCCTGCGACATGATCTCCGCGTGCACCGCGAGGTCGGCCAGCACGAGGTCGTTGACCCGCGCCTCCACGTCGACCATCGCGGACTGCGGCACCGCACCGCTCGCGGAGAAGTCGAACCGGAACCGTCCCGGCGCGTTCTCCGAGCCGGCCTGGGTCGCGGTGTCCCCGAGCGCCTCGCGGAACGCCTTGTGCACCATGTGCGTCGCGGTGTGGGCGCGGCTGATCGAGCGGCGCCGCTCGGTGTCGACCAGCGCCTGGCCGGACTCGCCGACCGTGACCTCGCCGGAGAGCACCTTGACCTGGTGGACGACCAGGCCCGAGACCGGCGACTGCACGTCGCGGACCTCGAGGCGCGCCCCGTTGCCGAGCTCGATGATCCCCTGGTCCGCGAGCTGGCCGCCGCCCTCGGCGTAGAACGGCGTCCGGTCGAGCACCAGCTCCACCTCGTCGCCCTCCCGCGCCGAGGTCGCCACGCCGGTGGCGTCCACGATGCCGCGCACGGTCCCCTCGGAGACCACCTCGGAGTAGCCGGTGAACTCGACGGGGCGCCCGAGGGAGTCCACCACCTGCCGGTAGGCCCCGCCGTCGACGTAGGCGCCCTTCTTGGAGCGCGCGTCCGCCTTCGCGCGGTCGCGCTGCTCGGTCATCAGCCGGCGGAAGCCCTCCTCGTCGACGGAGAGCCCCTGCTCGGAGGCCATCTCGAGGGTGAGGTCGATCGGGAAGCCGTAGGTGTCGTGCAGCGCGAACGCCTTGCTCCCCGACAGCTGCGTCTGGCCCGCGGACTTCGCGTCCTTCGCGGCGCTGTCGAACATCGTGGTGCCGGTCCGCAGCGTCTGGCGGAACGCGTCCTCCTCGGCGTACGCGATGGTGGAGATCCGCTCCCAGTCGCTCGCGACCTCGGGGTAGGACATCGCCATCTTGTCGCGGCTGACCGGCAGCAGCTCGGGCAGCACCCGGTCCTCCACGCCCAGCAGCCGCATCGAGCGTACGGCGCGCCGCAGCAGCCGTCGCAGCACGTAGCCGCGCGCCTCGTTGCCCGGGGTGACGCCGTCGGAGATCAGCATCAGCGCGCTGCGCACGTGGTCCGCGACCACCCGGAACCGGACGTCGTCCTCGTGGTTCGCGCCGTAGGGGCGACCCGACAGCGCGGACGCCTTCTCGGCGACCGGGAAGATCTCGTCGATCTCGTAGATGTTGTCCTTGTCCTGCAGCAGGAACGCCACCCGCTCCAGGCCCATGCCGGTGTCGATGTTCTTGCTCGGCAGCGGGCCCCGCACGTCGAAGTCCGCCTTGCTGCGGACCGCGCTGAGCTCCTCCTGCATGAACACCAGGTTCCAGATCTCCAGGAGCCGGTCCTCGAGCTCGGGCGGCATGTCCGGGCCGAGCTCGGTCGCGTCGAAGTCGGGCCCGTAGGCCGGGCCGCGGTCGTAGAGGATCTCCGAGCAGGGTCCCCCCGGACCGGGGACACCCATGGACCAGTAGTTCTCCTTCTTGCCCAGCCGCAGGATCCGCTCCTCGGGCAGCCCGGTGACCTTCGTCCAGAGGTCGACCGCCTCCGGGTCGTCGTCGTAGACGCTGGGGTAGAGCCGGTCCGGCTCGAAGCCGTAGCCCCCCTCGCTCTGCGGCTTGGTGACCAGCTCCCACGCGAGCCGGATCGCCTCCTCCTTGAAGTAGTCGCCGAAGGAGAAGTTGCCGCACATCTGGAAGAACGTGCCGTGGCGGGTGGTCTTGCCGACCTCGTCGATGTCGAGAGTGCGCACGCACTTCTGCACGCTGACCGCGCGCTGGTAGGGCGGCGTCTCCTGGCCGAGGAAGTACGGCTTGAACGGCACCATCCCGGCGTTCACGAACAGCAGGGTGGGGTCGTCGAGCAGCAACGAGGCCGAGGGCACCACCTGGTGGCCGTTGGCCTGGAAGTGCTCCAGGAACCGGCGGCGGACCTCCGCGGTGTCCATCAGTCGTCGTCCTCTCTGTTCGTCTCCGGCTGGTCGAGCCCCGGCTGGTCGAGCCTGTCGAGACCCGGTCGGTCGAGCCCCGGTCGGTCGAGCCCCGGTCGGTCGAGCCCGTCGAGACCTGCTGCTCCATGGAACGTGAGACCGACCCGGCGCCGCACGTCGTTTTCCTTCTCGGCCATCCCGGCCCGGACCTCGTCGCCGAAGAGCCGGGCGCCCACCGTGAGGCCCGCGAGCCGGTCGGCCAGCCCCTCCGGGGTCAGCGCCTCCGCGACCCGCCGGGCCCGGGTCATCGCGTACACGCCGGCGCCGGCGCCCGCCACGAACCACAGCGTGCGGCTCATCGGGGACCACCGCTGGCGCTCGGAGCGCTCATGCGGCGTCCGACCTGAGGTCGGCGCGCTCGCCTCCCGACTGCTGGGCGCGCAGGTGCCGCTTGGCGTCGCGGAGGTCGCGGCGCCGCTGCCGGCGGGCCCGCTTGACCTCCTGGCGCATCTCGAAGCGGATCCGGTTGCGGTTCTCCGGCGACAGCGCGCGGCGCACGCCGTACCCGAGGGAGAGCAGCCGCACCACCGACTCGCCCACCGCGACCGACGCGAAGCGGCCCGCGGACACGACCGGGACCGGCTGCTCGTCGGGGACCGCCAGCTCGCTGCCGGCGGGAGCGTCCGGCAGCGTGGTGATCAGGAACTCGCGCGCGGGACCGGGCGCGGGCGCCGGAGCGCCGGGCGCCGTGTCGAGCCGGCGGGAGAGGTCCTCCACCTGGCCGCGCAGCGTCGCCACGTCCTCGCGGGAGGTGACCAGCTCGCGGGCCAGCCGACGGCGGGAGCGGACCGCGAGGACCCCGGCCACCACGGCGACGACGACCGCGAGCACCACCGCGCCGCCGGCCACGAGCAGCGCCATCTCTTGCCGGTCCATAGGAGAGGACCCTACCCGCGCCTGCCGCGGACCATCGCGCGGATCCGGGCCCACCGCTCCTTGACCGCCGCCTCGGCGCCCAGCGACGTGGGCTCGTAGTACGTCGCGTCCGCCACCACGTCCGGGGCGTACTGCTGCTCGGCGATCCCGAACGGCTCGTCGTGCGCGTATCGGTAGCCCTTTCCATGGCCCAGCTTCTTCGACCCGCCGTAGTGCGCGTCGCGCAGGTGGCTGGGCACCGGCCCGATCTTCCCGTCGCGCACGTCGGCGCTGGCGGCGTTGATCGCGTTGATGACGGCGTTCGACTTCGGGGCCAGCGCGAGGGCGATGGTGGCCTGCGCGAGGTTCAGCCGGCCCTCGGGCATCCCGATCAGCTGCACCGCCTGGGCGGCGGCGACCGCCGTGGTGAGGGCGGTCGGGTCGGCCAGCCCGATGTCCTCGCTGGCCAGGATGACCAGCCGCCGCGCGATGAACCGCGGGTCCTCGCCGGCCTCGACCATCCGCGCCAGGTAGTGCAGCGCGGCGTCGGCGTCGGAGCCGCGGACCGACTTGATGAAGGCGCTGGTCACGTCGTAGTGCTGGTCGCCCTGCCGGTCGTAGCGGACCGCGGCGCGGTCGACGGCGGTCTCGGTGGTGGCCAGGTCGACCTCGTCGAGGCCGCGGGCCTGCGCGGCCCCGGCGGCGGCCTCCAGGTAGGTCAGGGCGCGGCGGGCGTCGCCGCCGGCGAGCCGGACCAGGTGGTCGAGCGCCTGGTCCTCCAGCGTCACGGCGCCGGCCAGCCCGCGCTCGTCGGCCAGCGCGTCCGCGATGACGCCGCGCACGTCGTCGTCGGTGAGCGGCTCGAGGGTGAGCAGCAGCGATCGCGACAGCAGCGGCGAGATGACCGAGAAGAACGGGTTCTCGGTGGTGGCGGCGACCAGCGTCACCCAGCGGTTCTCGACACCGGGCAGCAGCGCGTCCTGCTGCGCCTTGGTGAAGCGGTGCACCTCGTCGACGAACAGCACCGTCTCGGGTCCGCCTCGGGCGAGCGTGGCCCGGGCGCCGTCGATCGCTGCGCGGACCTCCTTGACCCCGGCGGCGACGGCCGAGACCTCCACGAAGCGGCGGTTCGTCGCCTGGCTGACGATCGAGGCGATCGTGGTCTTGCCGGTGCCGGGCGGTCCCCACAGCAGCAGCGACATCGGCTGGTCGCCCTCGATGAGCCGCCGCAGCGGCGACCCGGGGGCGAGCAGGTGCTGCTGCCCGACCAGCTCGTCGAGGGTCCGCGGCCGCATCCGCACCGCGAGCGGCGCCGAGGAGTGGGTGTTGCCGGCCAGCGTGCCGCCGCCCGGCGGGTCAGCCGGCGCGGGCGGCCCGATGTCGAACAGGCCGTCCATCCGGCTCAGCTCGGCGTGCTGGCGCCGGACCCGCCGCGCTCCCCGTGCACGTCGACCCAGGTGTCGGAGAACCCGGGCTGGCTGCCGAGCTCGCTCAGCGAGGCCGCCTCCGCGGTCTGGTTGCCCTGCTCGTCGACGCCGAGGATGCTGGCCGAGATCGGGCTGCTCGGGGGGTGGCCCGATCTCCCCGGCGAAGTGGCACGCGACCTTGTGGTGACGACCGATCTGCAGCAGCGGCGGCTCGACCTTGGCGCAGATCTCCTGCGCGATCGGGCAGCGGGTGCGGAAACGGCAGCCGGACGGCGGGTTGATCGGGCTGGGCACGTCACCCTCGAGCCGCACCCGGTCGCGACGACCGCCGATGGCGGCCTGCTTCACGTCCGGCACCGCCGAAAGCAGCGCCTGGGTGTACGGGTGGTGCGGGTGGTCGTAGAGCGTCTCCCGGTCGGCGATCTCGACGAGCTTGCCGAGGTACATCACCGCCACCTCGGGGCAGAAGTGCCGGACCACCGCGAGGTCGTGCGCGATGAACAGGAAGGAGATGTCGAACTCCTTCTGCAGGTCCTGCAGCAGGTTGATCACCTGCGCCTGGATCGACACGTCGAGCGCCGACACCGGCTCGTCGGCCACCAGCAGCTTGGGGTTCAGCGTCAGCGCCCGGGCGATGCCGATCCGCTGGCGCTGCCCGCCGGAGAACTCGTTCGGGTAGCGGTTGTAGTGCTCCGGGTTGAGTCCGACGATCTCGAGCAGCTCCTGCACCCGTGGCAGCACCTTGCTTCTTCGGGCACGATGTTGTGGATCTCCAGCGGAGCACCCGACGATCGAGCCGACCGTGTGCCGCGGGTTCAGCGAGGTGTACGGGTCCTGGAAGATCATCTGGATGTCGCGGCGCAGCGGCTTCAGCTCACGCGGCGAGAGGTGCGCGATGTCGCGTGCCCTCGAACCGGATCTCGCCCCGGGTCGGGGTCAGCAGCCGGGTGATCAGCCGACCGGTCGTCGACTTGCCGCAGCCGGACTCACCGACCAGGCCGAGCGCGCCGCCCTTCGGCACCTCGAACGACACGCCGTCGACGGCCTGCACGTGACCGATGGTGCGCCGGATCAGCCCCGAGGACTTCACCGGGAAGTACATCTGCAGGTCGTCGACCTCGAGGATCGCGCGCTTCGCGCGTGGCGGTCGCCGTCCCCGCGGGGGCCGGCGAGGTCCTCGGTCGAGGCGGCGTGCGCTCCCGGCGCCGAGGAGTCCTGGCTGACCTTGTCCATCATCTCTCCTCGACGAGCTCGGGCGCGATCTCGGGCAGGATCTCGGTCTCGTAGATCTGCTCCGGGTTGGCCAGGTGGCAGCGCTTGGTGTGGCCCGGGCCGCGGTTGCCCTCGACCAGCAGCGGCATCTCGGTGCGGCACAGGTCGCCCGGCACCTTGTCACGGTGCGTGCACCGCGGGTGGAAGGCGCAGCCGGAGGGCGGGCTGAGCAGGCTCGGGCGGGTTGCCCGGGATCGGGATCAGCCGCGCGGTGGTGTCGCCCTTGACGTCCGGGACGCTGGAGAGCAGTCCCCAGGTGTAGGGCATCTCGGGGTGGGTCAGGATCTCCCTGCACGGGCCGTACTCGACGCCGCGGCCGGCGTACATCACCAGCACGTCGTCGGCCATCTCGGCGACCACCCCGAGGTCGTGGGTGATGATGATGACCGCCGAGTCGAACTCCCGCTGGAGGTCCTGGAGCAGGTCGAGGATCTGCGCCTGCACGGTCACGTCGAGCGCGGTCGTCGGCTCGTCGGCGATCAGCAGGCCCGGGTCGTTGATCAGGCCCATCGCGATCATCGCGCGCTGCCGCATGCCGCCGGAGAACTGGTGCGGGTAGTCGTCCACCCGCCGGTCGGGCTGCGGGATGCCGACCCGGTCGAGCATCTCGATGGCGCGCTGGCGGGCGGCCTTCTTCGATGACGTCGTTGTGGACGCGGTAGGCCTCGATGATCTGGTTGCCGACCGTGTAGTACGGGTGCATCGCCGAGAGCGGGTCCTGGAAGATCATCGCGACCTCGCGACCGCGACGCTTGCGCATCTCCTCCTCGGACAGCGTCAGCAGGTCGACGCCGTTGAGCTTGATCTGACCGGTGACCTTGGCGTACTTGCGGTTGTGCAGGCCGAGGATCGCGGCGCTCGACACCGACTTGCCCGACCCGGACTCGCCCACGATGCCGATGCGTCTTGCCGTTCTGCGACGTCGAAGTCCAGGCCGTCGACGGCCTTGACCACCCCGTCGGCGGTCGTGAAGTGGACCTTCAGGTCGCGGACCGAGAGGACGTTCCTCGACGGCGCCGACGGCGCGGCGCGCCTGGGGTGCTGTGGATGTCATGTTCGCCTCTCTCGTCGGTCAGCCGACTCGGACCCGAGGGTCGATCACGGCGTAGAGCACGTCGACGATGATGTTCGCCAGGATCACGAACGCCGCCAGCATCAGCACGATACCCACCGTCAGCGGCAGGTCGTAGCTGCGCGTCGCGGTCACCGCCAGCTTGCCGAGGCCGCTGTAGTTGAAGACCGTCTCGGTGATGATCGCGCCGCCCATCAGGCCGGCCAGGTCGAGACCGGCCATCGTGACCAGCGGGGTGAGCGCCGCCCGCATGCTGTGCTTGACCAGCACCCGTCGCGGCGCCAGCCCCTTGGCGTTGGCGGTGCGGAGGTAGTCCTCCCCCATCGACTCGAGCACGAACGCGCGCGTCATGCGGACGTAGCCGGCCATCAGGAACAGCGCCAGCGTCAGGCTGGGCAGCAGCAGGCCGGCGAGCCAGACGCCGACGCCGCCGTCGGCGATGCTGACGTACTCCGGGATCGGCACGATCTGCCACTTGATAGCAACGAACTTGTAGAGGAACAGACCGACGAAGAACGTCGGGAAGGCGAAGAAGATCAGGGAGAGGCCGACGATGCCACGGTCGATGATCGTGCCTTTTCGCAAGGCGGCTATCACCCCCAAGATGATGCCGCCGGTCATCCACATGATGAACGCGACCAGGGCCAGCGACAGCGAGACCGGGAGGGCGTCCTTGATCAGACTGGTGACGGTCGCGTTCTGTAGCTTGGAGTAGCCCAGGCACGGGGCCGGGCAGTGCGCGATCAGCTCCGGGTTGGTCTTCGCCAGCTCCGGGTCGTTGGGGTAGTCACGACCGGCGACGATGCCCTTGAGGAACTCGCCCCACTGCACGAGGACCGGCTGGTCGTAGCCCGAGCGCCTTGGAGGTCTGCTTCTGCAGCGCCGGCGAGCAGTTCTTGCCGCAGGAGACCCTGGCCGGGATCGACGGCGGAGGCGAAGAACAGCAGGAAGGTCACCAGGCTCATGACGATGAGCAGGATGAAGCCCGAGATCAGCCGTCGGACGATGTAGGCGGTCACGAGAGTTCTTCACCTCTGGAGGCTGGGCGACGCCTCTGGGTCCTGGGACGGAGGGGCCGACGCGAACGTCTTACGGAGCCTAGTTTGTCACCACGTGCCGGTGTGAGGGGCCGATGGACCCCTCACACCGGCGGTTGTCACCCGACCGTGGAGGCCGGGTCACGTGGTTTGCTGCGTGGTGCAGCGTGCTGCGGGTCGAGCTCGGTCAGCTGGTGACCCCGGCGGCACCCAGGTCCGGGTAGCCGGACGGTGGCCGGGTTGTTGACGTAGCCGGTGACCTTGGAGCCGTGCAGGTAGTAGAACCTGGTGATCTCCAGCGGCATGTAGGCGACGTCCTTGCCGAGCTGGTCGTCGATCTGGCTGTAGACCTTGGCCTGCTCCTCGACGCTGCCCTTCGAAGCGGCCTCGTCGATCAGCTTGTTGACCTTGTCGCTGCGGTAGTTGCCGTAGTCCTGGCCGTTGGAGGCGGTGGTCAGGTTGATGCGGCTGTCGAACAGCGGCGGGAGCACCGTGGCGATCGAGGGCCAGTCCGCACCCCAGCCGCCCCAGATGACGTCGCTGTCGGCGGTCGGCTTCTGGATGACGTCGTAGTAGGTCTCGGTCAGCGGGTCGAGCGTGACCTTGAAGCCAGCCTTCTTCCAGCCGCGCCTTGAGCGCCGCGGCCTCCTTGTCCGTGGTCGGCGTGCCACCCGTGTAGGTGAACTTGATCGGGTAGGGCAGCTTCTCGCCCGACTGCTGCAGCAGCTTCTTCGCCGCCGCCGAGTCACCGGACGGCGGGTACTTGAAGTTGGGGTTGTCCTGGTAGCCGATCAGCGCCGGGTTCACCATGCGACTTGGCCGGCTTGTAGGCCTTGTCGCCACCACCGGCGTCGATCCACCCCTGGGCGTTCAGCGACGCGAGCAGTGCCTGCCGGACCTTGAGGTTCTTGATCCGGTTGAAGTTCGGCAGCACGTAGTCGACGAACGGGGAGTCGCGTCAGCGTCGAGCGGTCCTTGACCGGGCCGGTGATCTGCGAGTAGTCGGCCGGCGGGATGCCGCTGGTCGGTCACCGCCATCTGGTCCTGGCCGGTGTCGGAGATCAGCCGGTCGTTGACGACCTCGGGCGTCAGGCCCTGGGTGAAGACGATCTTGTCCGGCAGCGCCTTGCGGACGTCGTCGGTCTTCGTGCTCCAGTCTGGTGTTGCGGACGAACGTGCCGCCCTTGCTGGTGTTCCACTTGCCCTCGAGCTTGTACGGGCCGCTGGAGAAGACCGCGTAGTTGGACTTGTCGCCCTGGTCCTGGTCCTTGCGGTAGGGGTCGAACGACGAGCAGCGAGGCCGACCGCGAGCGGGAAGTCCGGGAACGGCTTGTTGAACTGGTAGGTGATCGTCTTGTTGTCGCTCGAGCAGGTCACGGCCTTGTCGAAGTCGGCCTTGTGGGCGTTCTTGTACGGGCCGTTGTAGAGCGGCAGCCCGTCCTTGCTCTTCGGCACGTCGAGGAAGCCCAGGATGTAGTTCGGGCCGCCGGTGATCACGTCGGTCGCGAACGACCGCGAGACGCCGTACTTCAGGTCGGCGCAGGTGATCGGCTTGCCGTCCTGCCACTTCACGCCGTCCTTCAGCGTGAACTTCCAGACCTTGCCGCCGTTGCTCGACTGGCCGGTGTCGGTGGCCAGGTCGGGGACCGGGGTGGTCGCCTTCTTGGTGTCCTTGGTGATCGGGTACGTCACCAGGCTGCGGTAGCGCAAGACGCGACATGTTGGAGATGTCGCGACCGATGTAGGTGCGCTGCGGGTCGAGGTGCTCGGTCGGGCGGTTCGTCAGGTAGTAGAGCGTGCCGCCCTTCTTGCCCGTCGGCTGGAGCTGCTCCCGACTGTTGCCGATTGGTGGACCCGCCGCCACAGCCGGCGAGACCCACCGCGAGGGCGGCAGCCGCAGCAACGGCTAACGGCTTTCGATTGATGACCATGTATGTGCTCTCCTTTTCGCGTCGCGCGCCCGTCGACGGCGGCAACGTTCGGCGGCCTCTTGCCGCCGAAGTCTGTGGGTTATCGGGAGCCTCGGGGGTCCAGGGCGTCGCGGAGACCGTCGCCGAGCAGGTTGAAGCTCACGACGATCACCGCGATGAGGAATGCGGGCATGAAGAAGAAGAAGAAGTCGGCGCTGGAGTACGAGATCGAGTCGGTGAGCACGTTGCCGAGCGTCGGGGTCGGCGGCTTCACGCCGACCTGCAGGTAGGCCAGGGCGGCCTCGGCCGAGATGTACGCCGGCATCGTCAGCGTGAAGTAGACCAGCAGCGGCGCCCAGAGGTTCGGCAGGATCTCCTTGAAGTACATCCGGCGGCGGGGCGCACCGATCAGCCGGGCCGCGTCCACGAACTCGCGCTCGCGGATCGAGAGCACCTGGCCGCGCACGATGCGGGCGATCGGTGGCCAGCCGAAGAGGCCGAGCACCAGCACGACGTACAGGCCGTTGGCGAGGTCGCCCGCCGGGACGCCGATCGCGATCAGCACGGTGCACGAAGGTGGTCGACAGCGCCAGCAGCATCAGCGTCTGCGGGAACGACAGCGTCAGGTCGATGAGCCGGCCGACCGTCGCGTCGACGAAGCCGCCGACGAAGCCGGAGATGATGCCGAGCACGGCGCCGATCGTCGACCGCGATGACGGTCGCCGACAGCGCGATGCGTCAGCGAGAAGGTGATCCCGAGGATCAGCCGGGACAGCACGTCGCGACCGGTGCCGGGCTCGATGCCGAGCGGGTGGCTCGGCGCTGACGCCGCTCGAGGCGCCGCGCGGGATGCCGCCGGCGTTGACGTCGAGCAGGTCTTCGAGGCCGTTGTGGAAGCGTGAAGGGGTCCAGCACGCCGAAATGGACCAGGAACGGCGCCGAGATCGCGATCAGCAGGTAGACGGCGACGACGACGAACGCCACCATCGAGAGCTTGTCCTTGCGGAACCGGGCCAGCGCCAGCTGGGTCGGTGAGCGACCCTCCACCGGCCTGGACGTTGTCCCCGGGGCCGCCGGGGACGGTCGACGTCTGGTGGGTCTCCAGCTCGCTCGCCGGAATGCTCATCGTCACCTCTGTGCCGCAGTGGTCATGCAGGGGTCATGCAGGTGGTGGTGCCGGCGTGGTGCGGGTCGCGCGCCGTGCCGTGCGTTCCTGGGCGCTGCCTGTGTCGCTCCGACAGCGAGCCTGACCTTATGTGACACACAGGCGCGGTGCGATCACCGGAGCGTAACGATCTGGACACGGAGGGCGGATCGTGACGCCCGCCCGGGCTCAGCCCTCGACGGCGCGCTCCCCCTCGACCGGCGCCGCACCCGGCTCGGCGGCCGGGCGGGGGGCCGGGCGGGCGTCGACGCCGGCCTCCTTGCGCTGCGCCGGCGTGATCGGCGCCGGGGCCGCGGTCAGCGGGTCGTAGCCGGCCCCGGTCTTCGGGAAGGCGATGACGTCGCGGATCGAGTCGGTGCCGGCGAGCAGGGCGCAGATCCGGTCCCAGCCGAACGCGATGCCGCCGTGCGGCGGGGCGCCGTACTTGAAGGCCTGGAGCAGGAAGCCGAACTTCTCCTGCGCCTCGGCCTCGCTGAGCCCCATCACCGCGAACACCCGCTGCTGCACGTCCTCGCGGTGGATACGGATCGAGCCGCCGCCGATCTCGTTGCCGTTGCAGACGATGTCGTAGGCGTAGGCCAGCGCAGCGCCCGGGTCGGTGTCGAAGGTGTCGAGGCTCTCCGGCTTCGGCGAGGTGAACGCGTGGTGCACCGCCGTCCAGGCGCCACTGCCCACCGCCACGTCCCCGGCCGCGGTCGCGTCGTCGGCCGGCTCGAAGAGCGGCGCGTCGACGACCCACACGAAGCTCCACGCCGACTCGTCGATCGAGCCCGCCGCGGCGGCCGATCTCGAGGCGGGCCGCGCCGAGCAGCGCCCGGCTGGACTTGGCGGCGCCCGCGGCGAAGAACACGCAGTCCCCCGGCTTCGCGCCGACGTGCGCGGCCAGCCCGGCCTTCTCCTCCTCGGCGAGGTTCTTCGCGACCGGGCCGCCGAGCTCGCCGTCGTCCTGGACGGTCACGTAGGCGAGGCCCTTGGCGCCGCGCTGCTTGGCCCACTCCTGCCAGGCGTCGAACTGCCGGCGCGGCTGGCTGGCCCCGCCGGGCATCACGACCGCGCCGACGTACGGCGCCTGGAACACCCGGAACGGGGTGTCCTTGAAGTAGTCGGTGCACTCGGTGAGCTCGAGCGAGAGCCGCAGGTCGGGCTTGTCGGTGCCGAAGCGCGCCATCGCCTCGGCGTAGGTCATCCGCTCGATCGGCAGCGCCACGTCGTGCCCGGCGAGCTTCCAGACGGCGCGCAGCACGTCCTCGGCCAGCGCGATGACGTCGTCCTCCTCCACGAAGCTCATCTCGACGTCGAGCTGGGTGAACTCCGGCTGCCGGTCGGCGCGGAAGTCCTCGTCGCGGTAGCAGCGCGCGATCTGGAAGTAGCGCTCCATGCCGGCGACCATCAGCAGCTGCTTGAACAGCTGCGGGCTCTGCGGCAGGGCGTACCAGCTGCCGGGCTGCAGCCGCGCCGGCACCAGGAAGTCGCGCGCGCCCTCGGGGGTCGACCGGGTCAGCGTCGGGGTCTCGATCTCGACGAAGCCCTCGTCGTGGAGCACCTCGCGGGCGACCCGGTTGACCTCGCTGCGCAGCCGGAGCGCGGCGGCCGGTCCGGAGCGGCGCAGGTCGAGGTAGCGGTGCGCCAGCCGGACCTCCTCCCCCACCTCGACGTGCTCGTCGATCGGGAACGGCAGCGCCGCGGCGGCGCTGAGCACCTCGACGCCACCGTCGGCGGCGGCGATCACCTCGACGTCGCCGGTGGGCAGCTGGGCGTTCTGGTTGCCCTCGGGACGGGCCGAGACCTCGCCGGTGACCTTCAGGCAGTACTCCGAGCGCAGCTGGTGCGCCACCGCCTCGTCGCGGATCACCACCTGGACGACGCCGGACGCCTCGCGCAGGTCGATGAAGGCGACCCCGCCGTGGTCGCGGCGGCGGGCGACCCAGCCGGCGAGGGTGACGGTCTCCCCGACGTTCTCGGCCGCGGAGGCTGCCTGCGTCGTGCGTGCGGATCACTGCTGCTCCTCGGTGCTGGGGGTGGTCGTGCCGGTCGGGCTGGTCGTGCCGGTCGAGACGACGCGGGGCCGCAGGTCGTCGTCCGGCGGGGTCCAGGCGTCCGGGTCGGCGTCGCACCTGGTCGCCGCTGCGGATGTCCTTGACCTGGTCCGGCGGCGCCGTCGGCGCCCGGGAACCAGACGAACGGGATGCCGCGGCGCTCGGCGTACCGGATCTGCTTGCCGAACCGCTGCGGGGCGGCGGCCACCTCGGTGGGCACGCCGCGGGCCCGCAGCCGCTGCGCGACCCGGTTGCTCTCGTCGCGGGACTCCTCGTCGGCGAGCGCCACGAGCACCGCGGACGGCACCGAGCGGTCGGCCGACAGCAGGCCGCGGCTCATCAGCGGCACCAGGGTGCGGGAGATGCCGAACGAGATGCCCACGCCCGGGTACGTCGTGCGGCCGTCGGAGGCGAGCGCGTCGTAGCGGCCGCCCCCGCCGACCGACTTCAGGTTCTCGAAGCCGTCCATGAAGATCTCGAAGACCGTGCCGGTGTAGTAGTCCAGGCCGCGGGCGAGGCTGAGGCTGGCGACCACCTGGAAGCGGTCGCCGTTCACCGACGCGCAGCCCTCGACGACCTGGGTCAGCTCGTCGATGCCCTGGTCGAGCAGCTCGTGCTCCACGCCGAGGCCGCGGACCCGCTCGGCGAACGAGCCGTCCGTCGACTCGATCTCGGCGAGCGCCAGGCACAGCCGCGTCTGCTCGTCGTCCAGCCCGGTCTCGCGCAGCAGCGCCGGCGACCGCGTCGACGGGCAGCTTGTCGAGCTTGTCGATCGCGCGTGATGACCGCGGCCGGGTCGACGGCGCCGAGGCCGCGGTAGAACCCCTCGATCAGCCGGCGGTTGTTGACCCGCAGCCGCATCGGCGGCAGCGGCAGCGCGGACGAGCGCCTCGGCCATCACCCGCGCCACCTCGACGTCGAAGTGGAAGGGCAGCTCGTCGCGCATCACCACGTCGATGTCGGCCTGCGTGAACTCGCGGTAGCGGCCCTCCTGCGGCCGCTCGCCCCGCCACGCCTTCTGGATCTGGTAGCGCCGGAACGGGAACTCGAGCTTGCCGGCGTTCTCCAGCACGTAGCGGGCGAACGGCACGGTGAGGTCGAAGTGCAGCCCCATGCCGGAGTCCGCGGTCGCGCGGTGTCGTCGTCGCCGGCCTGCAGCCGGCGCAGGACGTAGACCTCCTTGGAGGTCTCGCCCTTGCGCAGCAGCTGGTCCATCGGCTCGACCGCGCGGGTCTCCAGGCTGGCGAAGCCGTGCAGCTCGAAGGTGCGGCGCAGGCTGTCGCTCACGTGCTGCTCGACGAACCGTTGCGCGGGCAGCAGCTCGGGGAACCCGCTCAGCGGGGTGGGCTTGCTCATCGGTGTCGGTCTCTCCTACAGGCCCCGGGTGGGGGCGTCGGCCCGCCCGGAGTCGTCGACCAGGTCGAGCAGGAAGGGGTTGGTGGCGCGCTCGCGCCCGATGCTGGTCTGCTCGCCGTGACCGGGCAGCACCACGATGTCGTCGGCCAGCGGCAGCACCTTGTCGCGCAGGCTGCGCAGCATCGTCGGATGGTCGCCGCCGGGCAGGTCGGTGCGGCCGATGGAGCCGGCGAACAGCAGGTCGCCGGAGAACATCAGCTCCGACACGTCGTCCTGGCGCGTACGGCGTCCGGAAGGTCACCGACCCCTCGGTGTGGCCAGGCGTGTGGTCCACGGTGAACCGCAGGCCGGCCAGCTCGAGGGTCTGCAGGTCGGCGAGCTCGGCGACGTCGTCGGGCTCGGCGAACTCGTAGGACCCGCCGAGCAGCATGCCGGCGGTCTCCCGCGACATGCCGGCCATCGGGTCGGAGAGCAGGTGCCGGTCGCGGGGGTGGATCCAGGCGGTGGCGTCGTACGTGCCGGCGACGGGGGCGACGCACCACATGTGGTCGATGTGGCCGTGGGAGACCAGCACGGACGACCGGCTTGAGCCGGTGCTCGCGCACCACCTCGGCGACGCCGTCGGCGGCGTCCTTGCCGGGGTCGACGACGACGCACTCGGCTCCCGGACCGGTGGCGACCACGTAGCAGTTGGTGCCCCACGGCCCGGCGGGGAAGCCTGCGACGAGCACGGCTCCGCCTCCTGTCCAGGCTGGGGTCTGCGCAGCGCGCAGGTGAACCCCCGCAGCCTACCGAGGACCTCGGCGGATGCTCGCAGGCCCGTCTGCCGCGGCCCCGCCACGCCCTAGACTCCCGGGGTGGTCACGAAGAGGAGACGGCGCAGCCAGCTGGCCCGGGCCAGCGCGCAGCGTCAACAGGTCCGCCGCGCGGAGCGCGCCGTCCGTCGCCGGCGCCGCCGGATCGCCGTCACGACGGTGGTCGTCCTGCTGGCGGTGGCCGCGCTGGTGACCTGGATCGTGCTCCACAGCGGGGACGCCGCCGCCGCCTCGGTGGGCAGCGTTGACTACATTGGTGGTGCAGGCCCGGCAGTCGGCCAGGCCACGACTGCGGAGGGAGCCCGGTGACCAGCCCGGAGAGCTCTCCGAGGAGCGCCCCGGAGACGTCGGACGACAGCCGGCCCGTCCCGCCCTCGGCGGAGGCCCCTCGACCGACGCCCCCGCAGCCGCCCTCCCAGCCGGCGGCACCGACGCCTCGGCCCACGCCTCCACCGGGACCCCGTCCCGCTCCGCCGCGCTCCGGCCCCCGTCCCGCCGCGCCCGCGGCTCCGGCGCCCCGGGTGTCCCCCGCCGACGCCGAGCGGGAGCAGGAGGCCCGCGGCTGGGGCCGGGTCGCCGACGACGGCACCGTCTTCGTCCGCACCGCCGACGGCGAGCGGTCGGTGGGGCAGATGCCCGACGCGACCCCCGACGAGGCGCTGACCTTCTTCGTGCAGCGGTACGTCGACCTGGTCTTCGAGGTCGAGCTGCTCGAGCAGCGCGTCGCCGCGGGTGCGCTCAGCCCCGACGAGGGCACCGGCTCGGTCAAGCAGGTCCGCAGCACCGTGCACGAGGCCCAGGCGGTCGGCGACCTCGCCGGCCTCGAGACCCGGCTCGACGCGCTGACCGAGGCGCTGGGCGTGCAGCGCGAGCAGCGCCGCGAGGAGAAGGCGCAGAAGCTCGAGGAGGCCAAGGCGGCCAAGGAGCGCATCGCCCGCGAGGCCGAGCGCGTCTCCGAGAGCAACGACTGGCGCAACGGCGCGAACCGGATGCGGCAGCTGCTCGACGAGTGGAAGGCGCTCCCCCGGCTCGACAAGACCGCCGACGACGCCCTGTGGCGGCGGTTCTCGACGGCCCGGACGACGTACACCCGGCGCCGCAAGTCGCACTTCGCCGAGGTCAACGAGCAGCGCGACAGCGCCCGGGTCGTCAAGGAGCGGCTGGTCGTCGAGGCCGAGGAGCTGTCCTCGTCGACCGAGTGGGGGCCGACCGCGGGCAAGTACCGCGACCTGATGCGGCGCTGGAAGGCCGCCGGCCCGGCCCCGAAGGGCGTGGACGACGCGCTGTGGAAGCGGTTCCGGACCGCCCAGGACACCTTCTTCGGCGCCCGCGACGCCACCAACGCCGAGCTGGACCGCGAGTTCGCCGCCAACGCCGAGAAGAAGGAGGCGCTGCTCGTCGAGGCCGAGGCCCTGGTGCCGGTCACCGACCTGCGCGCCGCCAAGGACGCCTTCCGCGCCCTCTCCGAGCGGTGGGACGCCGCCGGCAAGGTGCCGCGGGACCGGATGAAGCAGCTCGAGGGCCGGATGCGGGCGGTCGAGCAGGCCATCCGCGGCACCGAGGACGACCAGTGGCGCCGCTCCAACCCGGAGGCGCGGGCCCGGGCGGCCGACACGGTCGCCCAGCTGGAGGCGTCGCTCGTCGGACCTGGAGGCGAAGCGTCAGAAGGCGGAGGCCGCCGGCAACGCCGCGAAGGCCAAGGAGCACGCCGACGCCATCGAGGCCCGGCAGTCGTGGCTCGACCAGGCCCGCAAGGCGCTGGCCGACTTCTCCGGCTGAGGCACGCCCGGGCCGCCGCCGAGGCGCGCTGGTTCTGACTCCCGGACCGTGCCGAGGCGCGTCGTTACGACGCGCCTCGACGGGTGCCGGCAGTCAGAAGCACGCGCCTGGGCGGCGGGACGCTACTGGGTGACGCGGTAGGCGTCGAAGACGCCGTCGACGCCGCGGACCGCCTTCAGGACGTGGCCGAGGTGCTTCGGGTCGGCCATCTCGAAGGTGAACCGGCTCTTGGCCACCCGGTCGCGGGTGGTCTGCAGCGTCGCGGCCAGGATGTTGACGTGCACGTCGGAGAGCACCTTGGTGATGTCCGAGAGCAGCCGGTTGCGGTCGAGCGCCTCGACCTGGATGTTCACCAGGAACATCGACTGCGCCGTCGGCGCCCACTCCACGTCCACGAGCCGCTCGGGCTGCGAGGTCAGGCTGGAGGCGTTGGTGCAGTCGGCGCGGTGCACCGAGACGCCGGCGCCGCGGGTGACGAAGCCGATGATCGGGTCGCCCGGCACCGGGGTGCAGCACTTCGCGAGCTTGACCCAGACGTCCGAGAGGTCCTTGACGATCACCCCGGCGTCGCCGGCGGTCGGCCGCTTCGTCGAGCGGTTCGTGGTGATCGTGATGCCCTCGGCGAGGTCCTCGGTCGCACCCTCGTCCCCGCCGTGCAGGTCGATGACGCGGCGTACGACGGCCTGCGCGCCGAGGTTGCCCTCGCCGACGGCGGCGTAGAGCGCGGAGACGTCGGCGAGCCGCTGCTCCGCGGCGACCGTGCTCAGCGACTCGTGGGTGAGCACCCGCTTGAGCGGCTGCCCCTCCTTGCGCATCAGCCGGGCGATCTGGTCCTTGCCGCGCTCGATGGCCTCCTCGCGGCGCTCCTTGGTGAACCACTGCCGGATCTTGTTGCGGGCCCGCGGCGACTGCACGAACCCGAGCCAGTCGCGGCTGGGCCCGGCGTTCGGCGCCTTGGAGGTGAACACCTCGACGACGTCGCCGTTGTCGAGCGTGGACTCCAGCGGCACCAGCCGGCCGTTGACCCGGGCGCCGATGGTGTGGTGCCCGACCTCGGTGTGGATGGCGTAGGCGAAGTCGACCGGCGACGACCCGGCCGGCAGCGCCTGCACGTCGCCGCGCGGCGTGAAGACGTAGACCTCGGAGGAGTTGATCTCGAACCGCAGCGACTCCAGGAACTCGCCCGGGTCCTCGGTCTCGTGCTGCCAGTCGAGCAGCTGCCGCACCCAGGCCATGTCGCCGCTGCCGTCGACCAGCGGCTGGTCGGTGTCGCGGCCGAGCCGGACGTCCTCCTTGTACTTCCAGTGCGCGGCGACGCCGTACTCGGCGCGGCGGTGCATCGAGAAGGTGCGGATCTGCAGCTCGACCGGCTTGCCCTCGAGGCCGATCACCGTGGTGTGCAGCGACTGGTACATGTTGAACTTCGGCATCGCGACGAAGTCCTTGAACCGGCCGGGCACCGGGTTCCAGCGGCTGTGCAGCACGCCGAGCGCGGCGTAGCAGTCGCGGTCGTCGTCGACGAGGATCCGGATGCCGACCAGGTCGTAGATGTCGGAGAACTCGCGGCCGCGCACGATCATCTTCTGGTAGATCGAGTAGTAGTGCTTGGGCCGCCCGGTGACCATCGCCTTGATCTTGGCGTCGCGCAGGTCGCTCTGGACCTGCGCGATGACCTTGGCCAGGAACTGGTCGCGCGAGGGCGCGCGCTCCGCGACCAGCCGCACGATCTCGTCGTACATCTTGGGGTGGAGGGTGGCGAACGCCAGGTCCTCGAGCTCCCACTTGAGGGTGTTCATGCCCAGCCGGTGCGCCAGCGGGGCGTAGATGTCGAGGGTCTCGCGGGCCTTGCGCTCCTGGGTCTCCTGCTTGAGGTAGCGCAGCGTGCGCATGTTGTGCAGCCGGTCGGCGAGCTTGATGACGAGCACCCGGATGTCGCGGCTCATCGCGACGATCATCTTGCGGATCGTCTCGGCCTGCGCGGTGTCGCCGTACTTCACCTTGTCGAGCTTGGTGACGCCGTCGACGAGCACCGCGACCTCGTCACCGAAGTCGGAGCGCAGCTCCTCGAGGGTGTACGTCGTGTCCTCGACGGTGTCGTGCAGCAGCGCGGCGACCAGCGTCGGCTCGGTCATGCCGATGTCCGCGAGGATCGTCGTCACCGCGAGCGGGTGGGTGATGTACGGGTCGCCGCTCTTGCGCATCTGGCCGGCGTGGTGGCGCTCGGCGGTGAGGTAGGCCTTCTCGAGCAGCTCGAGGTCGGCCTTCGCGTGGTTGGCCTTGACGGCGCGGTAGAGCGGCTCGAGGACCGGGTTCTCGGACTGGCTCTTGGTCGCCATCCGGGCCAGCCGGGCCCGCATCCGTCGCCCGGCGGGGCCGCTCGGCTGGCGCTCGCGGGGTGCGGGGGCCTCGACCGCCTCGGCGGGCGACGGCGTCACGTCGGCGGGCGCGTCGGCGGCGGGCGCGTCGGAGGCGGGCGCGTCGGAGGGCGCAGCGACGACTCGCTCCTCAGCCACGGCACTCTCCTCGGACGACTGCTGCCAGTCTACGTGCGGTGCGGGCGGCCGTCAGACCGTCGTGAGCGCGTGCAGCCGGCAGGTCGCCGATGGCGTCGCGGCCGTGCAGGAACGACAGCTCGATCAGCACCGCGAGGGCGACCGCGGACCCGCCGGACCGCTCGACGAGCTGCCGGGTGGCGTCGGCGGTGCCGCCGGTGGCCAGCACGTCGTCGACCAGCAGCACCCGCTCGCCCTCGTCGATGCCGTCTGCGGTGCAGCTCGAGGGTGGCCTCGCCGTACTCCAGCGCGTAGGAGACGGCGTGGGTCTCGCCCGGCAGCTTGCCCGCCTTGCGGACCGGCACGAAGCCGACCCCGAGCGCGAGCGCGACGGGCGCGGCCAGGATGAAGCCGCGCGCCTCCATGCCCACCACCTTGTCGACCACGACGCTGCCGTCGGCGTCCCGGCCCGCGGCCGCGAGCGCGTCGACGACGGTGGTGAGACCGGTCGTGGTCGGCCAGCAGCGGGGTGATGTCCTTGAACACCACGCCCGGCTCGGGGAAGTCCGGCACGTCGTGGACCAGCCGGTCCACGAGCTCCTGGATCCCGGACTGCCCGGTGACGCTCATCCCTTGCCCCGCTGCGAGCGCGGCTTGCGGGAGGGCTGCGCCCGCTTGGCGGACGCGGACGGCGACACCGGACGTGACGCTGGCCGCTCGCCGGCGGTCGAGCGCGGTGTGCGGACCGGCCCCGCGGGCCACCCCGGTCTCCTCCGGCTCGCGGCCGTCCGGGCCCGGGGTCCGGGCGTCGCCCTCCTCGGGCTCGTCGTGCAGCGGCATGTCGTCGGTGAACGTCGGGACCGAGGCGTAGCGGTCCACCTCGTGCCGGCTGCGGTGCCGCAGGGCGCGGGCGTCGCCGGCGCGGACGCCGGGCTCGAGCTCCTTCAGCTGCACCACGAGCGGGGTGGCGATGAAGATCGAGGAGTACGCACCTGCGGCCATGCCGACGAACAGCGCGAGCGCCAGGTCCTTCAGCGCGCCGGAGCCCAGCGACACCACGCCGACGTACAGCAGGGCGCCCACCGGCAGCAGCGCCACGATCGAGGTGTTGATCGACCGGACCAGCGTCTGGTTGATGGCCAGGTTCGCGGCCTCGGCGTAGGTCTGCCGGGTGCGGGCGAGGTTCTTGGTGTTCTCCCGGACCTTGTCGAACACGACGACGGTGTCGTAGAGCGAGAAACCGAGGATGGTCAGGATGCCGGTGACGGTCGCGGGCGTGACCTCGAAGCCGGACAGCGCGTAGATGCCGACGGTGATGAGCAGGTCGTGGGCCAGCGCGACGATCGCGCCCACCGACATCTTCCACTCCCGGAAGTAGGCCCAGATGAACAGCACCACCAGGACCAGGAAGACGACCAGGCCGAGCAGCGCCCGCTGGGCGACCTGAGCTCCCCAGGTGGCGCCGATCGAGTCGGAGCTGATCGCGTCGCTGTTCACGCCGACGGACTTCTGGATCACCGAGGAGATGTCGGCGGACTCGTCGGTGTTCAGCGGCTCGGTCTGCACCCGGATGTTGTTGTCGCCGGAGACGTTGACGGTCGGCGACAGCGCAGCGTCGATGTTCTTGGTGTCCGCCTCCTGCGCCACCGCGTCGCGGATCTTCTGGACGTTGGCTTCGGTGGCCTGCCCGGCCGGCATCGCGACCTGGTACTCGACGCCGCCCTCGAACTCGATGCCGTAGTTCACGCCCTTGCCGACCAGCCCGCCGACGGCGGCGACCAGGATCAGCGCGGAGATGCCGTACCAGAGCCACTTGCGGCCCACGAAGTCGATCGAGACCCGGCCCTCGTAGAGGGCGTGGCCGATGTTCGAGAGCTTGCCCATCAGGCGTTACCTCCAGCGGGTGCGGTGCGCGCAGGCGTGGGCGTACGACGGGGCGCGCCGACCTGGTCCGGTGAGAGACCCGACCACTTGTTCCCCGAGTAGAAGAACTTGAAAGTCGCGAGCCAGGACACCATCGGCTTGGTGAACAGGAAGAACACCGCCAGGTCGATCACGGTGCTGATGCCCAGCGCGAAGGCGAAGCCCTTCACGACGCCGATCGAGAAGATGTAGAGCACCACCGCCGCCAGCAGCGACACCGAGTCGGCCGCCAGGCAGGTCGCGCGGGCCCGCACCCAGCCGGCCTCCACCGCCACGCGCATCGACTTGCCGGTGCGCATCTCGTCGCGGATCCGTTCGAAGTACACGATGAACGAGTCCGCGGTGATGCCCACCGCGACGATCAGTCCCGCGATGCCGGGCAGCGTCAGCGTGAAGTTCACGGCCTGGCTCATCGCCAGCACCACCGCGTAGGTGATCGCGCCCGCGATCCCGAGGCTGGCCACCACGACGATGCCGAGCCCGCGGTAGTAGAGCAGGCAGTAGAGCAGCACCAGCGCGAGCCCGATGGCGCCCGCGGTGAGTCCGGCGGACAGCTGGTCGGCGGCCAGCGTCGGCCCCTCCTCGCTGACGACGGGGACCTCGAACTTCAGCGGCAGCGCGCCGTACTTCAGGCTGTTGGCGAGGGTCTGCGCGGACTTCTGCGTGAAGTTGCCGCTGATCTCGGCCTGGCCGTTGGGGATCGCGCTGTTGACGGTCGGCGCGGAGATGACCTTGCCGTCGAGGACGATCGCGAACTGCTTCTGCTGGCCGGACAGCGAGCTGGTCTGGTTGGCGATCGCCTGGGTGACCTTCGCGAAGATCTTGCGGGCCTCGCTGTTGAACGTCAGGTTGACCGTCCACTGCACGTTCTGCTGGTTGGGCGGGGTCGCCTGCGCGCTCTTGAGCTGGGTGCCCTCGATGAGCGGCGTGGAGAGCAGCAGCTTGTTGCCGTCCTCGTCGCAGGTGATCAGCGGCTTGGTCTTGTCGTCGTTGACCGGCTTGGTCGGCCCGTTCTTGGGGCAGGTGAACGTCGAGAACTTCTGCAGCCAGGTGGTGCCCGGGTTGTCCTGCCAGGCGAGCTGGTCGCCGATCGGAGCACCCTTCTTGGTGATCTGCGGCTGCTGAGCGGACGGCGAGGCGCTCGGCGCGAGCGGGCTGGCCGACGGCGTGGCGGACGCCTTGCCCGACGGCGACGCGGACGAGGACGCCTTCTTCTTGCCGTCCGCGGCGATCAGGCCACCGGACACCGCGCGACCCTTGGGGCTGGCGCTCGACGAGGCCTTCGGGGCGACCGACTGCTTGGCCTTGCCGGAGCCGCTGGGCGACGCGGAGCCGCTGGGCGACGCGGAGCCGCTCGGGGTCGCCGAGCCGCTCGGGCTCGGAGAGGCGGACTTGGCGGGCTGCGGCTGCCCGGAGGCGACCGCGGCGACGAGCCGGAACCGCAGCTGCGCGGTCTGCTTCACGGTGTTGACGAGGTCGCCCCGCTTGGGTCCGGGGATCTCGACGACGATGTTGTCCTTGCCCTGGGTGCCGACCTCGGACTCCGCGACACCGACGCCGTTGACGCGCTGGTCGATGATCCCGCGCGCCTCCTCGAGGTTCGCCGGGGTGACGTCCTGGCCGTTGGTGGTGCTGGCCTTCAACGTGATCCGGGTGCCGCCCTGCAGGTCGAGACCCAGCTTGGGCTTCCAGGTGCCGCCGAGGGCGACGCCGCCGTACAGCGCGGCCACGAGCACGCCGAAGATGATCAGCCGGCGCCCGGGGTGGGCCGTCTTAGTCGCCACTGCTACTCGCTCCTCGACGACCCAGGACGGACCTGGTCGTCATGTTCTCGGGGACACCGCGGGCGCTGGCGCCCCGTCGGCCTCACTGGTGCGGGTCGGCCGGCCCGGGCAGCCCGTCGTCATCGCCCTGGTCGTCGTGACCGTCGGACTCGATGCGGTCGTCGCCCGGCACCGGTTCGTCGATGACCTTCACGACGGCCTGCCGCGCCACCTTGACGTGGGTGCCGGGAGACAGCTCCAGCATCAGCGTCTCGTCGTCCAACGAAGCAACCGTCCCGTAGATCCCCGATCCGAGCATCACCTCGCTGCCGACCCCGAGGGTCGACTGGGTGCTCGCCAAGGCTTTCTGGCGGTTGCGCTGGGGCCGGATGATCAGGAAGTAGAACACCAGGGCAATGAGCAGGAACGGGACAAGACCCGCCACGCCGTTCACGAAGAAACACCTCTACACGGGATACGGGGGCACGACACAGCAGCCGAGAGTCTCGACCGACGGTCGAGTGTAACTGCCGTTGCCGCTGGGACCTCGTCGGTACGCCGCGGCGCAGGTCACGGTTCGGTCGCTGCCGACGGATCGTCGCCGAACAGCGAGAGGTCGCCGCCCGCGCCCGCGGCCCCGAACGGGGCGTCCCGGGGTGCGCTCAGGCCGAGGTGCGCCCACGCCGCGGGAGTCGCCACCCGCCCCCGGGGCGTGCGCGCGAGCAGGCCGGAGCGCACCAGGAACGGCTCGGCCACCTCCTCGACCGTCTCGCGCTCCTCGCCGACCGCCACCGCCAGCGTGGAGACCCCGACCGGTCCCCCGCCGAAGCGGCGGCACAGCACGTCGAGGACGGCGCGGTCGAGCCGGTCCAGACCCGACTGGTCCACCTCGTAGAGGTCCAGCGCCCGGTGGGCGATGTCGAGCGTGACGACGCCGTCCGCGCGGACCTGGGCGTAGTCGCGGACCCGCCGCAGCAGCCGGTTCGCGATCCGGGGGGTGCCGCGCGAGCGGGAGGCGATCTCGCCCGCACCGCCGTCGGTCAGCTCGACGCCCAGCAGCCCCGACGAGCGCCGGACGATCTGGTCGAGCTCGGCCGGCTCGTAGAACTCCAGGTGGGCGGTGAACCCGAACCGGTCACGCAGCGGGCCGGGCAGCAGCCCCGCGCGGGTGGTGGCGCCGACCAGCGTGAACGGCGGGATCTCCAGCGGGATCGCGGTCGCGCCGGGCCCCTTGCCGATGACCACGTCGACGCGGAAGTCCTCCATCGCCATGTAGAGCATCTCCTCCGCCGGCCGCGACATCCGGTGGATCTCGTCGACGAACAGCACGTCGCCGTCGTTGAGGCCGGAGAGGATGGCCGCGAGGTCACCGGCGTGGGTGATCGCCGGCCCCGAGGTGAGCCGCAGCGGGGTCGACATCTCGGCGGCGATGATCATCGCGAGCGTGGTCTTGCCGAGGCCGGGCGGTCCCGACAGCAGCACGTGGTCCGGGGCGCGCTCCCGGCCCCGGGCCGCCTCGAGCACCAGCGACAGCTGCTCGCGGACCCGTTCCTGGCCGATCACCTCGGAGAGCGTGCGGGGCCGCAACGCCGCCTCGACGGCGCGCTCGTCGCCGTCGGCGTCGGCGTCGACCAGGTCGCGCGGGCCGGTGCGGCTCTCGACGTACGCCTGCTCGGCGGCGTCGAGGAAGGACTCGTCGGAGGGGCTCACGACCGGGTCACGCCTTGCTCAGGGTGCGCAGCGCCGCCCGCAGCAGGGCCGCGACGTCGGGCTCCCCGGCCGTGTCGCCCGCGGAGGGAGCGACGGCCTCGACCGCACGGTCGGCCTCCTTCGCGGACCAGCCCAGCCCGACCAGCCCGGCGTGCACCTGCCCGCGCCAGGGCTCCTGCTGCGGCACCGCCGCCGGGCTCCGCACTGCCCCAGCGGCGCCGGGGTACCCGATCCGGTCCTTGAGCTCGAGGATGATCCGCTGCGCGCCCTTCTGGCCGATGCCCGGCACCGCGGTGAGTGACTTGACGTCCTCGCCGGCCACGGCACGGCGCAGCTCGTCGGGCGTCAGCACCGCCAGCATCGCCTGCGCCAGCTTGGGCCCCACCCCGCTCGCGGTCTGCAGCAGCTCGAAGACCGACTTCTCGTCGTCGTCGAGAAAGCCGAACAGCGTCAGCGACTCCTCGCGCACCACCATGCTGGTCGGCAGGGTGCTGGTCGACCCGACGTGGAGGGTGGCCAGGGTGTTCGGCGTGCAGTGCAGCTCGAGCCCGACCCCGCCCACCTCGAGGACCACCGAGCTGAGGGTGACGTCGGCGACGGTCCCTCGGACGAACGCGATCACGGTCTGCTCCTTCCGGCGGTGGCCACCCGGGCGGCCGCCGCGTCGATGCGGTCCTGGGCGCCACCGCGCCAGATGTGGCAGATCGCCAGCGCCAGGGCGTCGGCGGAGTCGGCCGGCTTGGGCACGCTGTCGAGCCGCAGCAGCCGGCTGACCATCAGCCCGACCTGCGCCTTGTCGGCCCGGCCGCTGCCACTGACGGCGGCCTTCACCTCGCTGGGGGTGTGCAGCGCGACCGGGAGGCCGCGCCGCGCGGCGACCACCATCGCGATCCCGCTGGCCTGGGCGGTGCCCATCACGGTGCGGACGTTGTGCTGGCTGAACACCCGCTCGACGGCGACGGCGTCCGGGCGGTGCTCCTCGATCCAGGCCTCCAGCCCGGCCTCGATCTCGCACAGCCGCTGCGCCGTGGGCAGCTCCGCGGCGGTGCGGACGACGCCCACGCCGACCATCCGCAGCGGACGCCCGACCGACCCCTCGACGACGCCGACGCCGCACCGGGTCAGCCCGGGGTCGATCCCCAGCACGCGCATGGGAGCCCTCTCGTCCGAACACCTGTTCGGGAGAACGCTAACCGAGCCGGGTCCGCACGCCGGTGTACGACACGGGTCAGGCGTCCAGCGACTCCATGACCTCGTCGCTCACGTCGAAGTTGCCGAACACGTTCTGCACGTCGTCGAGGTCCTCGAGCGCCTCGACCAGCCGGAACACCTTCGTTGCGCCGTCCTTGTCGACCTCGATCTGCATCGAGGGCACGAAGGAGGCCTCCGCGGAGTCGTAGTCGACGCCGGCCGCCTGCAGGGCGGTGCGGACCGCGACCAGGTCGGTGGCCTCGCTGATCACCTCGACGGACTCGCCCAGGTCGTTGACCTCCTCGGCACCGGCGTCCAGCGTGGCCTCGAGGACGTCGTCCTCGGACACCTCGCGGGCCTCCTGGGCCTTGGGCACCAGTACGACGCCCTTGCGGTTGAACAGGTAGGACACCGAGCCCGGGTCGGCCAGCGAGCCGCCGTTGCGATTGACCGCCGTGCGGACCTCCATCGCGGCCCGGTTCTTGTTGTCGGTGAGGCACTCGATGAGCAGTGCGACCCCGTTGGGCCCGTAGCCCTCGTACATGATCGTCTGGTAGTCCGCGCCGCCCGCCTCGGCACCGGACCCGCGCTTGACCGCACGGTCGATGTTGTCGTTGGGGACCGAGGACTTCTTGGCCTTCTGGATCGCGTCGTAGAGCGTCGGGTTGCCCGCCGGGTCGCCGCCGCCCATCCGGGCCGCCACCTCGACGTTCTTGACCAGCTTGGCGAACATCTTGCCGCGTCGGGCGTCGATGACCGCCTTCTTGTGCTTGGTGGTCGCCCACTTGGAGTGGCCAGACATGAGGGATCCTCTTCCTTGCTCTCGGCGCTCCCGGCTGCGCTAGCCGGTCGCCTCACGCACCTGGTCCACGAACAGCTGGTGGAACCGGTGGTCGCCGGTGATCTCGGGGTGGAACGACGTGGCGAGGAGGTTCGCCTGCCGGACCGCGACGATCCTACCCACCTCGTGGCCGGAGGCGACCTTCGCGACGACGCGTACGTCGGACCCGACCTTCTCGACCCAGGGCGCCCGGATGAACAGCGCGTGGAACGGGTCGCGGAACCCCACCACGTCGAGGTCGGCCTCGAAGGAGTCGACCTGCCGGCCGAACGCGTTGCGCCGCACGACGACGTCGAGGCCGCCGAACGTCTCCTGCCCGACGACGCCGCCCTCGATCCGGTCGGCCAGCATGATCATCCCGGCGCAGGTCCCGAAGCCGGGCAGCCCGCCGCGCAGCCGCTCGCGCAGCGGGTCGAGCAGCTCGAAGGTCCGCGCCAGCTTCGACATCGTGGTGGACTCGCCGCCGGGCATCACGAGCCCGTCGACGCGGTCGAGCTCGGCCGGGCGGCGCACCGTCACAGCCGTCGCGCCGGCGCGCTCGAGCATCGCGACGTGCTCGCGGACGTCGCCCTGCAGGGCGAGCACGCCGACGACGGGCGCGGTGCTCACGCGCTGGTCCGCTTGTGCCAGTGCGCGTCGACCTCGATGCGGCCCTCGTCGAAGCGGGCCCGCAGGCCGTGCTTCTCCAGGGTCCCGAGCACGTCGTCGAGCAGCTCGTCGCCCGGGGCCGCGTTGGCGGTGGTGCCGTGCCAGAGGTTGACCTCGAGCATCCCCTCGTCGACCGCGTGCCAGACGTCGGCCGGGGTGAACCAGGCGACCCCGCGCGGCGGGTCGCCGGCCGCGGTCCGCTCCTCGATCAGCCGCTTGGCCGCCCAGTGGTCCTCGCAGCCCTGCAGCACCACCACGTCGGCGATCTCGAGCTCGTCGAAGGCCGTCTGCAGCCGTTCGTGGTCGGTGGCCTCGGGCCAGCTCTCCTGGTCCACGCGCAGCTGCTCGCGGGCCTCCCCCACCCAGGCGTCGGCCAGCACGTCGGCCTCACCGGCCCGGTCGGGCAGCTCGGTGGTGATCGCCTCGACCACCTCGGCGTGCAGCTCGTCGGCCGAGAGCAGGCCGGCGCGGACGCCGACACGGGCGAAGTCGCGGACCTGCTGCTCGGCAGTGGGGTCGGTCGGCAAGCCGGGCCTACCAGCCGCGCTCGGCGAGCCGGTGCGGCTCGGGGATCTCGTCGACGTTGATGCCGACCATCGCCTCGCCCAGCCCGCGCGACACCTTGGCGACCACGTCCGGGTCGTCGAAGAACGTGGTGGCCTTGACGATCGCCTCGGCACGCTGCGCGGGGTTGCCGGACTTGAAGATGCCGGAGCCGACGAACACGCCCTCGGCCCCGAGCTGCATCATCATCGCGGCGTCGGCCGGGGTGGCGATGCCGCCGGCGGTGAACAGCACGACGGGCAGCTTGCCGGCCTCCGCGACCTCGCGGACCAGCTGGTACGGCGCCTGCAGCTCCTTCGCGGCGACGTACAGCTCGTCCTTCTCGAGGCCCTGGAGGCGGCGGATCTCCGCGCGGATGGTGCGCATGTGGGTCACGGCGTTGGAGACGTCGCCGGTGCCCGCCTCGCCCTTCGAGCGGATCATCGCCGCGCCCTCGGTGATGCGGCGCAGCGCCTCGCCGAGGTTGGTGGCGCCGCACACGAACGGCACCGTGAACGCCAGCTTGTCGATGTGGTGGGCGTAGTCGGCCGGGGTCAGCACCTCGGACTCGTCGATGTAGTCGACGCCGAGGCTCTGCAGCACCTGCGCCTCCGCGAAGTGCCCGATGCGGGCCTTGGCCATCACCGGGATCGAGACCGCCTCGATGATGCCGTCGATCATGTCGGGGTCGCTCATCCGGGAGACGCCGCCCTGCGCGCGGATGTCGGCGGGCACCCGCTCCAGCGCCATCACGGCGACCGCTCCGGCGTCCTCGGCGATCTTCGCCTGGTCCGCGGTGACGACGTCCATGATGACGCCGCCCTTGAGCATCTCGGCCATCCCGCGCTTCACGCCGGCGGTGCCGGTGTGCGGGGAGGTCTGGGTCTCGTCGTGGGTCACGGCCGTGCCTTCTTCGTCTCGCGACGGATGGGCGTCGCGCGCACGCGACGATCCCACCCGAGGGGTGGTGGATGCCGTCAGCCTACGTCCCGCACCGGGTCGCGATCACATCCGGTCGCGGCCGACCAGGCCCTCCGGGGGCGCGTCGTCCAGGTCGACGGTCCGCAGCTCGGCGGCGCGTCCCGCGAGCCGGAACCAGCGCACCCGCCGCCGCGACCGCAGCGCCCGCGTGGTGACCACCGCGCCGTTGTGGAGCCGCCGCGCCAGCTCGACCCGGGCGCAGTCCTCGGCGACCTCGTCGACCAGCGGCGCGAGGTCGCGGTCGGCACGCAGCTCGGCCGCGCCGTCGGGGTCGCCGAGCACGGCGCGCAGCGCCTCCGACAGCGCGGACTCGGCCGCCTCGAAGTCGTCCGGTCCGGCGTTGCGCGCCCGGTGGGCGGCGTCGAGCAGCACCAGCCGGCTGGGCGGGTCGAGGCCCTCCGCCGCCGCCAGCTCGAGGGCGGCGCCCGAGCGCCGCAGCAGCCTGCTGTCGAGGGTCGCGCGGGCGACGTCGATGCGGTGGTGCATCCGGTCGAGCCGGTTGGCGGTCCACGACAGCCAGGCGCCCAGCAGAAGGGCGACCAGCAGCGCCAGCAGCAGAGCCGCCCCGAAGCCGGTCACGCGGAACCCCTCGCCGGGCCGGCCACGACCGTCTCGAAGCCGGTCACGCGGAACCCCTCGCCGGGCCGGCCACGACGGTCTCGTAGACCCGCAGCACCTGTCCGACCACCGTCGACCAGTCGTAGCGCCGGACGGTGGCGCGCGCGGCGGCGTCGAGCACGGCCCGCCGGGCCGGGTCGGCCAGCAGGGCGGCGAGGCGGCGCGCCAGGTCGTCCGCGTCGCCCGTGCCGAACAGCTCCCCGCAGCGACCGCCCTCCAGCACCCGGCGGAACGCCGACAGGTCGCTCGCGAGCACGGTCGCCCCGGCCGCCATCGCCTCGACGAGCACGATGCCGAAGCTCTCACCGGCCGTGTTCGGTGCGACGTACACGTCGGCGGTGCGCAGCGCGGCCGCCTTGTCGGCGTCCGAGGCGCGGCCTAGGAACGCCACCCGGTCCCGGACCCGCTCCGGCACCAGCGCCCGCGCCTCGGCGACGTCACCGCCGCCGACGACGAGCAGCCGGAGCCCCGGCCGGTCGGCCGCGACGGCGCCGAACGCCCGCCCCAGCAGGTCGAAGCCCTTGCGCGGCTCCCCCAGCCGGCCGACGAACGCCACCGTCCCCTCCTCGCCGCGCCAGTCCTCCCGCGGCTCGGCGGTGGCGAACCGGTCGACGTACAGCCCGTTCGGGATCACCACCGGCTCGCCGCCGACGTGGCTGACCTGGAAGTCCCGCGCGTCCTCCGAGACCGCGATCCGCGCGTCGATCTTCTCCAGCGACGGCCGGAGGATCGCGGCCGACGCGGACAGCGCCCGGGAGCGCTCGCTGGCGGAGTGGTACGTCGCCACCACCGGGCACTCCGCCGCCCACAGCGCCAGCAGCGAGAGGCTGGGCGTCGCCGGCTCGTGCAGGTGCAGCACGTCGAAGTGCCCGTCGCGCAGCCAGCGCCGGCAGCGGGCCGCGACGACCGGCCCGAACGACACCCGCGCCACGGACCCGTTGTAGCTCACCGCGGCCGTCCGGCCCGCCGCCACGACGTACGGCGGCAGGTCGTCGCTCTCCGACGGGGCGAGCACGGACACGTCGTGGCCACGGGCGAGCAGCGCCTCCGCGAGGTCCTTGACGTGGTTCTGGACCCCGCCGGGGACGTCGAGCGAGTAGGGGCAGACCAGGCCGATCCTCATCCAGCGTCCGGCGCGTCGCGGTCGGCCAGGAACACCCGCTGCATCATGTGCCAGTCCTGCGGGTGGGCGCGGAACGCCTCGGTGAAGGCGTCGGCGACGCCCTGCGTCATCGCGACCAGCCCGTCGTGGCCGTCGCGGTGCGGCACCGGCTCGTGGAATGTGACGACCATCTCGTCGCCGTCGTAGTGCAGCGTCACCGGCAGCAGCGGTGCACCGGTGCGCCGGGCCAGCAGCGCCGGCCCGCGCGGCATCCGGGCGGGCTGCCCGCACAGCGTCACCTCGACGCCGGAGCGCGACAGGTCGCGGTCGGCGAGCAGGCACACCAGCCCGCCGGCGCGCACCCACTCCTCGAGCCGTGGCATCGACGCGTCGCCGCCGGTGAGCGGCAGGATCTCCATGCCGAGCGAGGCGCGGTAGGCGACGAACTCGTCGTAGAGCCGCTCGGGCCGGAGCCGCTCGGCCACCGTGACCAGCGGCATCCCGGTCGCGCACGCCCAGGCGCCGGCCCAGTCCCAGTTGCCCATGTGCGGCAGCGGCACGACGACCCCGCGGCCGGCCGCGTAGGCGTCGCGCACCCGGTGCTCGTCCACCGTGCGGGTCCGCCGCACGACGTCGTCGACCGGCCACGACGGCAGCCGGAACGACTCGCACCAGTAGCGCAGGTAGCTGCGGACCGCGTCCCGGGTGAGCGTGTCGAGGGCGTCGGCGGCGAGCTCCGGCCGGACCCGGTGGAGGTTGGAGCGGAGCCGTCGCACGCCGCGGCCGTCGCGCCGGTGGATCTCGTCGCCGATGCGCCGGAACAGCGCCTGCGCCTGCGGCTCGGGGAGCAGCCGGACCAGCCGCCAGCCGGTGAGGTAGCCGGCGGCGGTGGCGTTCCCGGCCGCCGACTCGGCGGCGCGGGCGACTCCCCGCGGCAGCCTGCCCGGCAGCCCCGTCGGCAGCCGGGCCATCAGACCGCTGCTTTGGCCTGGCTCCGCACCAGCAGGATGCGCTGCACCACCGTGATGGTGCTGGCCACCGCCAGCAGGCCGAGCGTGACCGGGATCAGCACCAGCGGCCAGTCGGCGCCGGTCACGGTCTGGATGAGGCCGGCGAGCCCGGTCATCCCGAGGATCGCGACCAGCCGGTCGGAGCGCTCGGCGATGCCGCCCTTGGCCTCCATGCCGAGCGACTCGGCGCGGGCGCGGGCGTAGGAGGTGATCGACCCCATCACCAGGCAGTACATCGCCAGCCCGGCGAGCAGCCGCGAGTCACCCGGGCCGACGTAGTACATGACCAGCCCGCCGAAGATCGCGGCGTCCCCGAACCGGTCCAGCGTCGAGTCGAGGAACGCGCCCCAGCTCGACGAGGTGCCGCTCAGCCGGGCCATCCGGCCGTCGATCAGGTCGGAGAAGACGAACGCGGTGCAGATCAGCACCCCGATGAAGAACTCGCCCTGCGGGAAGAACACCAGCGACCCGAAGCAGACCCCGAGGGTGCCCACCAGGGTCACCGCGTCGGGGCTGATGCCCCAGCGCAGGAACAGCTCGGCGACGGGGGTGAAGACCTTCGTCCAGAAGGCTCGGAAACGTTCCATGGCGAGAGAAGGCTAACGGCCTACGCCGTGGTCCACGCGTCGGCCAGCAGCCCACGGGTCTCGTCGAGCAGCTGGGCGAGCGTCTTGGTGCGGCCGATGATCGGCATGAAGTTCTGGTCGCCGCCCCAGCGGGGCACGACGTGCTGGTGCAGGTGGGCGGCGATGCCCGCCCCGGCGACGGCGCCCTGGTTCATCCCGAGGTTGAACCCGTGCGCCCCGCTGACGGCGCGGATGGTGCGCATCGCGGTCTTCGTGAACGCCGCGACCTCGGCCGTCTCCGCGTGGTCGAGCTCGGTGTAGTCCGCGACGTGGCGGTAGGGGCACACCATCAGGTGGCCCGGGCTGTAGGGGTAGAGGTTCAGCACGACGTACGACGACCCGCCCCGGTGCACGACCAGCCCCTCCTCGTCGTCGAGGTGCTGGATCCGGCAGAACGGGCACTCCCCCGACGTGCCGTCGGCCGGCTTGTTCTCGCCGCGCACGTAGGCGAGCCGGTGCGGGGTCCACAGCCGGTCGAGGCCGTCGGGCTCCCCGACGCCGTCCTGAGCGACGACCTCCTCCGAGGGGTGGCTCATACCTGGACGCGCCGCTGCACTGCGTCGACCACCCGGGCGATCGCGTCGTCGACGCTGACGCCGTTGTCCTGGTCGCCGCTGCGGTAGCGGAACGAGACCGCGCCGTCCTCGACGTCGCGGTCGCCCGCGATCATCATGAACGGCACCTTCTGCAGCTGCGCGTTGCGGATCTTCTTCTGCATCCGGTCGTCGGAGTCGTCGACCTCGACGCGCACGCCCACCGCCCGGAGCCGTGCCGCGACGTCGGCGAGGTAGTCGTTGTGCCGCTCCGCGATCGGGATCGCCTGCACCTGGACCGGGGCCAGCCAGGGCGGGAAGGCGCCGGCGTAGTGCTCGACGAGCACGCCGATGAACCGCTCGATCGACCCGAACTTCGCGGAGTGGATCATCACCGGGCGCTGCCGGGTGCCGTCGGCGGCCTGGTACTCCAGCTCGAAGCCGCGCGGCTGGTTGAAGTCGTACTGGATGGTCGACATCTGCCAGGTCCGGCCGATGGCGTCGCGGCACTGCACGGAGATCTTCGGGCCGTAGTAGGCCGCTCCACCGGGGTCGGGCACCAGCTCGAGGCCGGAGTCGCGGCCCACCTTCTCCAGCACCGCGGTCGCCTCCGCCCACTCCTCGTCGGAGCCGACGAACTTGTCGGGCTTGGAGTCGTCGCGGGTCGAGAGCTCGAGGTAGTAGTCGTCGAGCCCGAAGTCACGGAACAGCCCGAGGCAGAAGTCCAGCAGGTGCTTGATCTCGCCGGGCGCCTGGTCACGGGTGACGTAGGAGTGCGAGTCGTCCTGGGTCATGCCGCGCACCCGGGTCAGGCCGTGCACGACACCGGACTTCTCGAAGCGGTAGACCGAGCCGAACTCGAACAGCCGCAGCGGCAGCTCGCGGTAGGACCGGCCGCGCGAGCGGAAGATCAGGTTGTGCATCGGGCAGTTCATGGCCTTGAGGTAGTAGCTCGCACCCTCGAGCTCCATCGGCGGGAACATGCCGTCGGCGTAGTACGGCAGGTGCCCCGAGGTGTGGAACAGCCCCTCCTTGGAGATGTGCGGGGTGCCGACGTACTCGAAGCCCTCCTCGATGTGCCGGCGACGGACGTAGTCCTCCATCTCCCGCTTGAGCACGCCGCCCTTGGGGTGGAACACGGCCAGGCCGGAGCCGAGCTCGTCGGGGAAGCTGTAGAGGTCGAGCTCGCGGCCGAGCTTGCGGTGGTCGCGCTTCTCGGCCTCCTCGATGCGGTGCAGGTGCTCCTCGAGAGCCTCCTTGGACTCCCAGGCGGTGCCGTAGATCCGCTGCAGCTGCTTGTTCTTCTCGTCGCCGCGCCAGTACGCTGCCGCCGACCGCATCAGCCGGAAGGCCGGGATGCGCTTGGTGGTCGGCAGGTGCGGGCCGCGGCACAGGTCCTTCCACGCCAGCGACCCGTCGCGCTTGAGGTTGTCGTAGATGGTCAGCTCGCCGGCGCCGACCTCGACCGAGGCGCCCTCGGCGGCGTCTGCCTCCATGTCCGGGTGGTCGAGCTTGTCGAGGCCACCCTTGAGGCCGATCAGCTCGACCTTGTAGGGCTCCTCGGCCAGCTCGCTCAGCGCGTCGCCGTCGGAGACCGGCCGCCGGGAGAACCGCTGGCCCTCCTTGACGATCTTGCGCATCCGGGTCTCGATCTTCTCGAGGTCCGCAGGGACGAAGGGCTCGGCGACGTCGAAGTCGTAGTAGAACCCGTCGGTGATCGGCGGGCCGATGCCCAGCTTGGCCTCGGGGTAGAGGTCCTGGACCGCCTGCGCGAGCACGTGGGCGGTCGAGTGCCGCAGGATGTCGCGGCCGTCCTTCGAGTCGATCTCGACGCCCTCGACGACGTCGCCGTCCTCGAGCTCGTGCGCCAGGTCGCGCAGCGTGCCGCCGACCCGGGCCGCGACCACGGTGGGGGTCTCGGCGAACAGCTCCCATGCCTTGGTGCCCGTCGTCACCGCACGCTCGGCGTCATCGCCTGCGTGGTGGACGGTCACCTTGATCTCGGACACGGGGCTCCCCTTCGGACGGGACGGCTGACGGACCCGCCGATCGTATCCGCCGGCCCTCGGCCGACGCCTCCGGGTTTGGAGGGGCCGCAGGGGGGAGGGTGGGCGATACTGGGTTCGAACCAGTGACCTCTTCGGTGTGAACGAAGCGCGCTACCACTGCGCCAATCGCCCCGGAACTGCGCCGAAACAGTAGCGCATGCCACCGGCGCTCTCACACGCCGGGCGGGGCGAGCGATTCCGAGACCGTTCAGGCTCAGATGTGGCCGGGAAACCCCTCAATTACGGACACTCCTCCCCGGCCGTGGAGGGTCCCGCCAAAAAAATCTCGTTCAACTGTTTCGTTTGCCGTCATAAGGCCACCCCCTCACCGTCTCCTTGACACGTCCGAAGGGGACGACCTGGGAGGAAAGGCTAGACACATGATGGACTTCTCGATGAACACGGCGCCGCTGACCGTGACGCAGCCCGTGACGCTGGAGCTGATCGACCCGACCGGGGGCGTGACCCCGATCGACGCCGAGCTGCACTACGACCCGCGTGACCCGTACGCCGTCACCACCGTGTTCATGACCGGTTCCAGCCAGGTCCGCTGGACCTTCGGACGCGACCTGCTGACCGAGGGGCTCTACGAGCCGTCCGGCGACGGCGACGTCCACGTCTGGCCGTGCCTCGACTCCGAGGGCCACGCCGTGGTCATCATCGAGCTGTGCTCCCCCGACGGCGAGGCGCTGGTGCAGGCCAAGACCAACGACCTGAGCACCTTCGTCGAGCGGATGAGCGCCGCCGTCGTGCCGGGCAACGAGTCCGAGCACCTCGACATGGACGCCACCATCGCCGCGATCTTCGACGCCGAGGCTGCCTGACCCACACCGCCCGCGGGCGACCGGCCCGGGTTGGCTGGGAGGACCAACCCACGGCATCGCGCCCACCCCTTCGCGACCTCGACCCCTGGCCCGCACGGGCTAGGGGTCGACGTTCTCCGCCTCCCGCGACGCCCAGACCTCGCGGCACTCCTCGGTGACCGGCCCGACCGGCAGCGGGCGGTCGTCGCAGCGCGTCACCGCCTGCACGTCCCGGGTCGTGGAGACCAGGAAGATCTCGTCCGCCTCGGCGAGCACCGTCACGGGTTCGCTGACCTCGCGGGCGCCGTACCACTCGAGGAGCAGCGCCCGGGAGATCCCGGCCAGGCAGCCCGAGGCGAGCGGCGGGGTCCGCAGCTCCCCGTCGACCACGTAGAAGACGTTCGACCCGGTGCCCTCGCAGACGTGGCCCCGGAGGTTCGCGAAGACCGCCTCGGTCGCGCCCCGCTCCCGGGCGTGGGCCAGCGCCACGACGTTCTCGGCGTACGACGTCGTCTTCAGGCCGGCCAGCACCCCCCGCTCGTTGCGCGGCCACGGGACCGTCACCACGGACGTGGTCGGCGAGGCCGGCGTGAGCGTGTCGGCCACCACGACGAGCGTGGGCGGGTTGTCGCCCCGGCCCGAGCCGAGCGGCGCGACGCCACCCGTGAAGGTGATCCGCAGCCGGCCGAGCGGCAGGTGCTCGGCGTCCAGCACCGCCCGCACGCCGCGTCGTACGTCGTCGACCGGCAGCTCCGGCAGCCCCAGGCCGGCGGCGGAGCGGGTCAGCCGCGCGAGGTGGCGGGTGAGCGCGAACGGCACCCCGTCGACCACCTTCACCGCCTCGAACACGCCGTCCCCGACGGTGAGACCGTGGTCGCTGACGGTCAGCGCGGGGGCCGCGGGGTCGTCGAGCAGCCGGCCGTTGACCCACACACGCATGGCTCGACCCTAGGACGCGGGCACCCCGCGGCCACGCCGTGGCGGGGCCGAATTTGTCATTGGAGCGTTGTCCGATAAAGTTCACGGCGCGCGTCCGGCGGGGAACATTTCGCCGGGTCAGCAAGCGGACGTAGCTCAGTTGGTAGAGCGCAACCTTGCCAAGGTTGAGGTCGCGAGTTCGAGCCTCGTCGTCCGCTCGGAGAAGATGGTCGCAGCCTCCGCGGTGGAGTGGCCGAGAGGCGAGGCAACGGACTGCAAATCCGTCTACACGGGTTCAAATCCCGTCTCCACCTCGATTGCTCGGACTCCACCTGTGGAGCTCCGGGTCGTCACGGGCGATTGGCGCAGTGGTAGCGCGCTTCCTTGACACGGAAGAGGTCACTGGTTCAAACCCAGTATCGCCCACCAGCACGGAGCAGCCCCCGGACCGCGTCGAGCGGACCGGGGGCTGCTCTGTCTCTCGTCCGATCCCGCCGCCGCGACGGGCTGGGGGCCACACCGAGTGCCGGCGCTCCCCGCCGCCGCCTCGTTCACCCACAAGGGGTGAGGCCGGCCCCGCACACCGTCCCTACGGTCCACATTGAGCAGCAAAAGGCGCGTGCGGTCCGGATTCGTGCCGGACCACACCCACGGGATCGGAGGCCCCGATGCACCGGATCGGCCTCATCGGCGTGGTGGTCTTCGTCGTCGCGTTCTCACTTCGCGCACCGGGGCCCGGCTCCACCTGGGGGTGACGTGCGTGTCCGAGGTCAGGCAGCGCCGAGCCTTCAAGTTCCCGACCGCGTTCACGGTCCTTGTCGGCGTCCTGCTGCTGGTGTGGCTGGCGTCGTTCGTGGTGCCGGCGGGGCACTACGAGCTCGACAAGAACGGCGCGCCGGTCCCGGGTACCTACGAGAAGCTGCCGTCCTGCTCGGCCCCGGCGGCGACAGCGCCGTCGCTCGAGGTTCCCTCGGCGGCCGAGAGCGGGCGAGTCGCCCGCGGATGCCAAGGCCGCGCCAGGCGCGACGATCGTCCGATCTCGGGATTCCGTGCGTGGACGACTCGCTGCGTTCCGGTTCAAGCAGCTGTGGGACTCTCCTGCGAACGGCCTGTACGGCGTCGAGAGCGGCAACGGCTTCGTCGGACCGTGGGAGGAAGGCTTCCTGTACGGGTCGGCTGCGATCTTCCTCTTCGTGCTGGCTGTCGGCGCCTTCATCACCGTGACGATGAAGACCGAGGCGATCCAGACCGGGATCGGTCGACTGGCGCTGCGGTTCCGACACAGCGGCTCCGTGCTGGTCGCCCTGATGATGGCGGTGTTCGCCCTCGGCGGGACCAGCTACGGGATGTGGGAGGAGACGCTGGGGTTCTTCGTGCTGCTCGTGCCGTTGGCCCTCGCGCTCGGGTACGACCGGATGGTGGCGGCGGCGATCATCTTCCTCGGCGCGGGTTCCGGTGTGATCGCCTCCACGGTCAACCCGTTCGCGACCGGTGTCGCCTCGGATGCGGCCGGGATCAGCATCGGCGAGGGGATCGGCCTGCGGATCGCGCTGTGGGTCGTGATCGTCGGTATGGCGATCGCCTACGTCCTGCGGTACGCCGGTCGCGTTCGGCGCAACGCGGCCACGTCCGTCGTCGGCGTGTCCGAGGAGGATGCACGGAACGCGCAGAGCCTGGTCACCGATGTCCCCGAGCTGACGAGACGACAGGCGGTGGTGCTCGTCCTGTTCGCCTTGACGTTCCTGGTGATGATCTACGGCTTCATCCCGTGGAACGACATCTGGAGCGAGACGTTCGGCTCCGACTTCCCGCTGCCGACGTTCGCCGACTTCTACTTCCCCGAGGCCGCCACCTTGTTCATCGTGATGGCGGTGGTCATCGGCCTGATCGCTCGTCTCGGCGAGGAAGGGACGGTGACCACGATCGTCGCCGGCGCCTCGGACTTCCTGGGCGCCGGGTTGATCATCGTGGTCGCGCGCGGGATCACGGTCGTGATGAAGAACGCCTACATGACCGACACGATCCTGCACAAGATGGAGAGCGCCGTCTCGGGCACGTCGAGCGGCGTCTTCGCGATCGTCGCGTTCCTCGTGAACATCCCCATCGCGTTCCTGGTGCCCTCGTCGTCGGGGCACGCTGCCCTGGTCATGCCGATCCTGGCGCCACTCGCCGACTTCGCCGGGGTGTCCCGTTCGATCGCGGTGACCTGCTTCCAGTCGGCGTCCGGCCTGGTCAACATCGTGACACCGACGTCGGCGGTGATCATGGGCGGCCTGGCGCTGTCCAAGGTCGGCTACGACCGCTACCTGAAGTTCGTGTGGCCGTTCGTCCTGGCGGTCTTCGTCGTCATCTGCGCCTTCGTCGGTATCGCTGCCGCGTTGAGCTGAGCACAAGGAGAACATCGATGTCCATGTCGACAACCCAGACGCTGGGTGCCAACTCCGAGACCGGCAAGCTCAGGACGGTGATGGTCCATCGTCCGGACCTGGCGCACGAGCGGCTGTCGCCGTCGAACTGCCACCAGCTGCTGTTCGACGACGTCATCTGGGTCCGCCGTGCCCGTCAGGAGTTCGACGCGTTCGTCGACGTGATGCGCTCCCGTGACGTCGAGGTCCTGCTGGTCCACGACCTGCTCGCCACGACGCTGGCAGACCGTGAGGCACGCGACTGGCTCCTGTCCAGGCGGGTCCGACCCGAGGACGTCACCGTGATGTTCGCCGAGCCGCTGCGTGAGTGGCTGGGTGAGATGACGTCCGACGACCTGGCGACCCGGCTGACCGGTGGCGTGACGGTGCAGGAGCTGCCGACCGAGATCCACGCCGCGATCGGCGACGCGCTCAAGCAGACCGACTTCGTTCTGCCGCCACTGCCCAACCAGCTGTTCACCCGCGACACGAGCGCCTGGATCTACGGCGGCGTGTCGCTCAACCCGATGTACTGGCCGGCGCGCCAGCTCGAGACGCTGAACGTCGAGGCCATCTACCGCTTCCACCCGCGCTTCCGCGAAGCGGGCGTCAAGATCTGGTTCGGCGGCGCCGACCACGACTGGGGCCTGGCCCGCATCGAAGGCGGCGACATCATGCCGATCGGCGACGGCGTCGTCCTGGTCGGCCTCGGTGAGCGCAGTACCGCGCGAGCGGTCAGCATCCTGGCCCAGAACCTGTTCGAAGCGGGCGCGGCCCGGCTGGTGATCGGCGCGCAGATGCCGCGCGAACGCGCGGCGATGCACCTGGACACGGTGTTCACCTTCTGCGACCGCAACGTGGTGACGCTGTACGAGCCGGTCGTCTCCCAGATCCTTCCGATCCTGTTCACCCCTGGCGGGCCGGCAGGCGTGCAGGCGACGGTGTCGGAGCGAACGTTCCTCGACGAGGTGAAGGACGCGCTCGGCGTCGCCGACCTGAAGATCGTCACGACCGGCGGCGACGAGTTCGAGGCGGAGCGCAACCAGTGGGACGACGGCAACAACGTGGTCGCCCTCGAACCGGGCGTGGTCGTCGCGTACGAACGCAACGAGCCGACCAACGCCAAGCTCGCCAAGGCTGGTGTCGAGGTGCTGACCATCGCCGGACAGGAGCTCGGCCGGGGCCGCGGCGGCGGCCACTGCATGACCTGTCCGATCGTCCGTGACGCCTGAGGAGGCAGCCGTGAACAAGCCCATCGACCTGCGAGGTCGCCACCTGCTTCGACTGGCCGACTTCACCGGTGACGAGATCCGCTACCTGCTCGACCTGGCGGCGGACCTCAAGGCCGCCAAGAAGGCGGGCCGCGAGCAGCAACGACTGCGCGGCAAGGAGATCGTGCTGATCTTCGAGAAGGACTCGACCCGGACGCGTTGCGCGTTCGAGGTCGCCGCCTTCGACCAGGGCGCCCACGTCACGTTCCTCGGGCCGTCCGGCTCGCACATGGGACACAAGGAGACGGTCAAGGACACGGCCCGCGTCCTCGGACGGATGTACGACGCGATCGAGTTCCGCGGCTTCGAGCAGACCGCCGCCGAGGAGCTCGCGGCATGGTCCGGGGTGCCGGTCTACAACGGGCTGACCGACGAGTGGCACCCGACCCAGATCCTCGCCGACTTCCTCACCTTCAGCGAGCACATCGCCAAGCCGTTGGAGCAGGTGGTGTTCTGCTACCTCGGTGACGCCCGCTTCAACATGGCGGACTCGTACCTCGTCGGCGGCGCCAAGCTCGGGATGGACGTCCGGATCTGCGCGCCCAGGTCGCTGTGGCCGCGGGACGAGATCGTTGCTCTCGCCCGCGAGTCGGCGGCAGAGACCGGCGCGCACGATCACGCTGACCGACGACGTCTCGGAGGCGGTCGCCGGCTGCGACGTGCTCCTGACCGACGTGTGGGTCTCGATGGGCGAGCCGGACGAGGTCTGGGCCGAGCGCATCGCGCTGCTCAGCTCCGTACCAGGTCAACGCCGAGACGATGGCGGCGACCGGCAACCCCGACGTCAAGTTCATGCACTGCCTGCCGGCGTTCCACAACGCCGACACCCAGGTCGGCCGGGAGATCGCGGACAAGTTCGGGCGGGAGTCGCTCGAGGTGACCGAGGAGGTCTTCGAGTCCGAGGCGTCGCTCGTCTTCGACGAGGCGGAGAACCGGTTGCACAGCATCAAGGCAGTGCTCGTCGCGACCCTGGCCGACTGAGATGAGGGTCGTCGTCGCGCTGGGCGGCAACGCCCTCCTCCGTCGGGGTGAGCCGCTGACCGCGCAGAACCAGCGTGTGAACGTGCGCGCCGCATGCCGGTCGCTTGCCCCGCTGGCGGCCGACCACGAGCTGGTCATCTCGCACGGCAACGGCCCGCAGGTCGGTCTGCTGGCGCTCCAGGGATCGGCGTACAAGGAGGTCGACCCCTACCCGTTGGACGTCCTCGGCGCGCAGACCGAGGGCATGATCGGCTACCTGATCCAGCAGGAGCTCGGCAACCTGCTCCCACCGGACCAGCGGATCACCTCCCTGCTGACCATGATCGAGGTCGACAAGGACGACCCCGCGTTCGGCAACCCGACCAAGCCCATCGGCCCGATCTACACCGAGGCCGAGGCCGAGGCCCTGGCCGCGGACAAGGGCTGGACGTTCAAGCCGGACGGCGACCACGTGCGCCGCGTGGTCCCCTCGCCTGCGCCGAGAGGGATCTTCGGCGTCGAGCCGATCCAGTGGCTCCTCGAGCACGACACGGTCGTCACCTGCGCCGGCGGCGGTGGCATCCCCGTCATGTACACCGACACCGCGGTCCCGGCGGGCCGCGAGCTCGTCGGCGTCGAGGCCGTCATCGACAAGGACCACGCCAGCGCTCTCCTCGCCCTCGACCTGGACGCCGACGCGCTGCTCATCGTGACCGACGTCGACGCCGTCTACAGCGGGTGGGGCACCGCCGACCAGCATGCGATCCGTCGGGCGACGCCTTCGCAGCTGGCGGTCGCGGAGTTCGCGGAAGGGTCGATGGGGCCGAAGGTCCGAGCCGCCTGCTCGTTCGTCGAACAGACCGGGAGGCTCGCAGCGATCGGCTCGATCGACGACACGGTGGCCATGCTGCACGGTGAGGCCGGGACGACGATCACCGCCGACTCGGTCGACGCAGGACGAGGGGCACGGTCGATGACCGACGTGGGCGAAGCACAGGCGGCGACCGGCACACCTCCGTGGGCACGTGACGCGGATGAGGTGGTCGCGGCAGCAGGCTCGGACGTCGCCGCCGGCCTGACGGCGGGCGAGGTCGCGAGCCGGCTGTCGAGGTTCGGCGCCAACGAGATCGCGGCCGAGAAGCCGCCGTCGGCCTGGAGGATCGCCCTGCTCCAGCTGCGCGACCCGATGAACATCATGCTGGTCGCGGTGGTGGTGGTCAGCCTGCTGATCGGTGAGGTGTCGACGGGGATCATCGTCGCCCTGCTGATCCTGCTGAACCTGACGCTCGGCACCCGGCAGGAGCTGACCGCGAGAGCGAGCGTCGACGCCCTCGCCAAGCTGCAGGTGCCGCAGGCGCGCGTGCTCCGCGACGGGTCGGTCACTCTCGTCCCGGCGACCGAGGTCGTTCCCGGCGACATCGTCCAGCTCGAGGCCGGCGACATCGTGCCGGCCGACGGGCGGATCGTCCGGTCGGCGACGCTGGAGGCGCAGGAGGCCGCGCTGACCGGCGAGAGCGCCCCGATCGCCAAGGACGCAGGTGCGCTCGGGTCGGCCGACGTCGGGCTCGGCGACCGGACCAACATGCTGTTCCAGAACACGTCCGTCACGCGAGGCACCGGCACGATCGTCGTCACGGCGACCGGGATGCAGACCCAGATGGGCCAGATCGCGACGATGCTGAGCTCGGTGACGCGCACCCGGTCGCCGCTGCAGAAGGAGCTCGACTCGCTCACCAAGGTCCTGGGGACCATCGCGTGGGGCGCCGTGGCGGTGATCGTGGTCGTCGGGACGATCCGCGGCACGCCGGCGAAGGAGCTGCTGCTGCTCGGCATCGCCATGGCCATCTCCGCGATCCCCACCGGCATGCCCGCGTTCGTCTCGGGCCTGCTGTCGCTGGGCGCCAAGCAGCTGGCCGAGTCGAAGGCGGTCGTGAAGAACCTCACCGACGTCGAGACGCTCGGTGCCACGAGCGCCATCAACACCGACAAGACCGGCACCCTGACGCTGAACCAGATGATGGTGTCGACCCTGTACGCGAACGGTTCGTGGTTCGGCGTCGAGGGCGAGGGATACCGCAAGACCGGTGCGATCACGGCGGTGGCCGGTGTGCCGGTGCCGGACTTCACCAGGCTCGGGCTCGGCCTGGCCCTCGACAGCGACGCGGTCGTCGGCGACGACGGCTCGGTGATCGGCGACCCGACGGAGGCGGCGCTCGTCGTGCTCGCCGCCAAGCTCGGTATCGACGCCGAGGAGACCCGGCGCACGTATCCGCGACTGTCGGAGGTGCCCTTCGACTCCGAGTACAAGTTCATGGCGACGTTCCACCGCGTGCAGGTCGACGGCGCCGAGCACGTGATCGAGCTCGTCAAGGGTGCCCCCGACGTCGTCATCGCCCGCTGCAGCGAGGCCGGTGGCCCGCTCAGCGGATCACAGGTGCCGATCGCGGAGGCCCGGGACGGCATCGACGAGGCCAACGAGCGGATGGGCGGGAAGGGGCTTCGCGTCCTCGCGTTCGCCGCCCGGCTGGTGTCCGAGGACGAGCTGCCGGCCATGTCCGACGACCCGATGTCGCTGACCGAGGGGCTCGCGTTCGTGGGCCTCGCCGGCATCATCGACCCGCTGCGTTCGGAGGCGAAGAGCGCTGTCAGGATCGCCCTCGCCGCGGGGATCGACGTCAGGATGATCACCGGCGACCACGCGGTCACCGCGCAGGCGATCGGCGAGGAGCTGGGCCTCGGACCGGGTGCCATCAGCGGCACCGAGCTGCAGGCCCTCAGCGACGACGAGCTGAAGTCACGACTTCCCCAGCTGCACGTGTTCGGTCGGGTGACGCCGGAGGACAAGCTCAGGCTCGCGCGGGCCATGCAGGAGCAGGGCATGATCGTCGCCATGACCGGTGACGCGGTCAACGACGCGGCCGCGCTCAAGCAGGCCGACATCGGGGTCGCCATGGGCAGTGGCAGCGAGGTCACGAAGCAGGCCGCGCGGATGGTGCTGACCGATGACAACTTCGGGACGCTCGTCCATGCCGTCGAGATCGGCCGGCGGGTCTACGAGAAGGTCGTCTCGTACGTGCGCTACCAGATGACCCAGCTGTTGTCCCTCGTCCTGCTGTTCCTGGCCGCGACGATCTTCGACGTCAACCAGGGTGTGGCGATGACACCGTCGATGGTGCTCTACCTGCTGTTCTTCGCGACCGTGAGCGGCGTCGTGATCATCGCCGTCGACCCCGGGGACCCCGACGTGATGCACCGACCGCCTCGCGACCCGTCCGTCCCGCTCACGAACCGGTCGGCGGTCGTCATGTGGCTCGTCTACGCGCTCGTGCTGTTCCTCGCCGCGGCGGCACCGCTCGTGGCCGGACCCGACGACCCGCACACCGACCGGGCCAGCGTCTCGATGACGATGACGTTCGTGGTGATGGGCCTGGGCACGGTCTTCAACGCGCTGGTCAACCGCCGCGACCCCACCAGCGGGCTGACCGGCCCGGTCGCGAAGGCACTGGCCATCGGGCTGGTGCCGGTCGTCGATGCTGTTCCTGGCGACGCAGCTGCCGACGCTGCAGGCGGGTCTGCTGACCACACCGCTGACGCCCCACGAGTGGCTGACGTGCGCCGGTCTCGCCGCGCTGCTGCCGATCGTCGTCGAGCTCGGCAAGTGGATCAGGAGGCGCCGGGCGCGCAAGCCGACGCCAGCTGGCCCCTGAGTACGCCGTGTCACCGTCACGTGCGTGGAGCACGTCCCCGGCGTCGTGAGCCTCGACGACGCTGCGTCGCGGTGCCTCAGGACGGCTGGGGCTGCTCCTCGCCGCCAGCGGTGGCGCGTGTCGCTGCGCCGGTTCTTCCAGCTCGCGTCGAGTCCGAGCGCCAGCACGGGGAGCAGGATCATGGTCCAGAAGGCCTTCTGGTCACTGCTGTAGGTGTCGACCGCGAAGACGACGAGCACGACGATCGAGAAGATCACCCCGGCCAGCAGGATCGACAGGTGGGCGCCGATGGTCCGCCGCAGACGGATGGCGGCGACTCCGACGAGGACGAAGACCGCGAGCGAGACCGCGCTGCCGATCGACGCCAGAGCGCCGAGGTCGAACACGTTCACGAAGAGCAGGGTGCCGACGGTCGTGATCCAGAGACCGCCGTGGGGCCCGAGTCGAGAGGTCGTGCCGAACACGGTGGGGAACTGTCCGACCTCGGCGAGCGCGGTCGTGAGTCCCTCCGAGGCGTACAAGGTCGCCGTGACCGACGACGCGGTGGCGAGCAGCGCGGCGACCGCCATCGCCGCGAAACCGGCGTCCCCGAGGGTCGGTCGCACCGCTTCGGCGATCGCGGTCGGGCCGTACTCGATGACCTGGTCCACGGTGAGCGTGCCGAACACGCCGAGGGCGATGGCGACGTACAGCACCGTCGTGACTCCCAGCGCGAGGTACATCGCGCGCGGCATGTTCCTGCGCGGGTTCTCGAGGTCGCCTCCGGTGAAGCTGATCACGGCGAAGCCGAGGTAGGCGAAGAACGTGAGCGCGACGCTGGAGACGATCGACGTGACCGACGGGTAGCCGCTGGGCGCCAGCAGGTGCGTGTCGAGGTGGGTGAGGGTCACCAGGACGAAGATCGCGAACACGGCGAGCAGAGCGATGACGATGACCGACTGTGCCCGGTCGACGGTGCGAGGCCCGACGATGCACAGGAACGCCGTGGCCACCACCAGCACCGAGGCGAAGACCTTCGTCCACCCGGTCGAGTTGTTGTCCCCGACGACGATGGCGCTGGCGTACTCCCCGAACGAGACGGCGACCATGGCACCGACGACCACGATGGCCGTGAGGTAGCCGAGCCAGGCCGCCACCCCGACCAGCCGGCCGTTGCCGAAGCCGTGGATCAGGTACGTGATCAGGCCGCCGGAGGACGGATAGTGGGTCCCCATCTTGGCCATCGCGTAGCCGAGCGCGAGCGACACCAGTCCGGCCACCAGGAACGAGATCCAGACGGCGGAGCCTGCGATCGTGCCCGCCTGGCCGAGCAGTGCGAAGATGCCGGCACCCACCATGGCGCCGATGCCGAGGAAGACCGCGCCGCGCAAGCGTCATCAGCCTGGCCGCGGGCCTGCCCGCATCAGGTGACGGGGGCTGGGCCGGCGTGGTGGCCATCGCAGGATTCCCTCTCGGTCCGCAAGGCGCGTGCTTCCAACGGTACTCGGGGACCGGGTCGCACGGCTACGTAACGCGCGTGGACAGGGGACGACCCTCGCGAACACGTGCGAGGCTCGACGCCCCGGTCGTCCAGCAGCGGGCTCAGAGGCGTCGAGCGCGGACAGCATAGTGCGCGTCGACCCCCTAGCGAGAGCGTCCCTCGCAGGTCGGTCCCGTGTCCTCCCGGTCAGCCCGGGGGCCCGCTCGAGGTCGGTACGCCGTCGGCCGCCCCCTTGCGCAGCCGGTCGGCGCGCTCGACGTAGCGGCGGTGCGCCTCGTGCGCCCGGGCCAGCGTCAAGGGGCTCCGGGTCCGGCCGTACTCGCGGATCAGCGCGACCCACGCCAGGCGCAGCCGGGTCAGCTCGTCGTCGAAGAACCACGTGTCGTCCACCGAGCACCTCCCAGGCGCGCGTGCCGGGCCGGCCCGTGAGTGCCGACATCTGTACCAACGGGCCGGCGGCCCGGGGGTTACGCAGCCCGGAAGCGGGTGGACCAGGCCGGTCCGCGTCATCGCGTCACGAACCCGGCGGTCGACCGTCTCCTGAACGACAGCCTCGGGGTCTCCGACGGGAGTGACGTGATGGACGCGGACCAGCCGACCGGTGCGACGGTGACCGAGCGACCCTCGGACGTCGGCCCCCACGACCACGCCTGGCGACGGGTCCGGGTGAGCCGGGTGGACGACGCCCTGGTGCTCGGCGAGTACAGGTGCGACCTCTGCGCGGAGATCTGGTCGCTGTAGCCCCCGGCGACGTCGCCCTGTGACGTCGCCGGTGACGTCGCCTGTGTCACCGCTGTGACACCTGGTGAGCCGACGGGCGGACCGGCGTAACGCCGACTGCTCCCGCTCGTTGTCCCTACGTCGGCCCGTCGCGGCACCAGCCGTGCGACGGAGACTCCGACGGGCGCCCCGCCCGTCCACCACCGACGTCCCTCACCGTCTACCTCAGGTTGCGCTCACCCGTGTTCACGCCCGGAAACCAGCAGGGGCTCGCCGCCTCTGCGCTGCTGCTCGTCATCACGATCATCCTGGTCGTCATCCTGCTCGTGGCGTCCTGACGACCTCAGCGGGTGCGGGTCCCCCGGTGGCGCTGCCCGGAGACGTCCTCGACGTCGATCACCGACACGTCGTCGCACTCGAACCAGCCCGAGCAGCCGTCCGGGGCGGTCTGCGCCTCGTCCGTGCACCGGACCCAGGCCTCCCAGTGGTCGCCGTTGCGCCGGCGCGCCTCCAGCTCGCCGCAGCAGGGCGCGCCGTCGAGGGCGACCTCGACCACGACCCGCGGTTCGTCCCACCGGCGGCGGTGATAATCCGAGACTGGCACGTCACGACCGTACCGGGACCGGTCGCCGGCTGTCCCGCGAAACGACCAGGCGGGGACGCTAGGCGCGGCGCGGCGCCACGAGCCCGACGACGAGCATCACCAGCCCCGCCCCGGCGAACGGTGCCAGCCGCCACAGGACCGTGGAGCGCTCGGCCTGCACCACGGCGACGACGGCGCCGACCAGCGGGCTCGAGCTGGCCACCGAGATGACGCTCGGCAGCGCCCAGTAGAGCAGCGCCACCACGAGGCAGGCGAGCAGCGCCGCGACCCCGATGCTGCGGACCGTGCGCAGCCGGCGCGGCGAGACGAGCAGCGCGAGCAGCAGCAGCGCCGCGGTCGCCAGGCCGCCCCGCAGCGCCAGCGTCGCGCTGCGCTCGCGCGCGTCGTCGTACCGGGTGACGTAGCGCGCCGGGACCGCGACCCGGGTGTCGGCCGCCGCGACGCGCGCCGCCAGCCGTGGCTGGTCCGCGCGGAGCTCGGCGGCCAGCACTTCCTGCAGCGGGCTCAGCGCCACCTCGCCCTTCGCGTCCAGCGAGATCGTCCGGGCTGCGCGCCGCAGTCGGGGGGAGTCGGCGAGCGCGTCCACGGCGGCCCGCACCCGGACCGGCAGGCGGCCGTAGCCCGGGACCGTCCGGCCCAGGATCTCCCGGCGGGTGTCGGGCTGGTGGAGCGCGTAGTCGACGACCTCTCCGGCCCGTGAGGGGTCCAGCACGACGTCGTGGACGACGTACGACGCGAGCCCGGCGGTGCCGGTCAGGAACGCCAGGAACACCGCGAGGCCGGCGACGAAGGAACGCATCCCCGCATGGTGCCCGACCGCGCGTCAGCAGCCTCGGGGGCCCGCCGATCGGTGGCCGTGCACCGGTCTAGGCCTATCTTTGAGTCTGTCTGCGATTGGGTAGACGCTAACGCTGAGGAAACACGCAGCTGCGACTCCTCAAGGGGTGCCCCGCCTCAATCCCCCAGGTCCGGCGGGGCGCCCCGCAGCGCTTTCATTGGGCTTTCATTGGGCGTTCGGGGCGGGTCAGCGGGGCGTGAGCAGTGAGGCCGGCAGCCACTCCTCCACGAGCGTCCAGCCGTCGGGGCGCAGCCGGGCGACGTACACCACCCGCCCCTCCCAGCCGCGGCCTCTGTCGCGCCACTCGACCAGCAGCCCCGGCCGCTTCACCCCCTGGTCGTCGACCCCGCCGCTCACCCAGCAGTGCCGGGCCGGGCAGTCGTCCGCGGTCTCGCCGGAGAGCCGCACGCGGCGCGACATCGGGATCCCGCCGCGTCCTCCCATGCCGCCCGCCATCGGCCCATCATCGCAGACGACTCGAACACGTGTTCGACAACGGTAAAGGCGCGCTGCGACCCGTAAACAATGGTCATGCTCACAAGCGGGCCCGGTTTCTGTACGACAATCCGGGCAATCCTTCCTAGATGCTGTTACGCCTACTCGTGGAGACCAGCGACGGACACGTCCTCATCCGGGCCTCCGGTGAGCTCGACGTGTCCAACTCCGCCAGCCTCACCCAGGCCGGCGAGGACGCGATGGCGGACGGCTACCAGACGCTTCTCGTCGACTTCTCAGGGATCACGTTCATGGACTCGTCGGGGCTGAGCGCGCTCGTCGCGCTGCACCGGCACGCCGCGGCACGCGGCTCCTACGTCGCGGTCGTGGCGCTCGGCGCCTCGACCCGGCGCATCATCGACCTGATGGGGCTCGACGAGACGCTCAACCTCTACCCGAGCGTCGAGGAGGCGCTGCGCGGGCGCTGAGCCGCGCGTGTCGGGTAACCTGCTGCCCGATCGAGGTCGACGCTCCCGCGTCGGCGAGGGCCGAGGCTCCTGCTCGACCCGTGTGCACCCGTCCACCAGCCCGAGGAACCCGCTCCATGCTTCTGCGCGTCGACGTCCAGGACCGCCCGGACCACACCGTCGTGACCGCCTCCGGCGAGATCGACGCCTCGACCGCCCACCTGGTGGCGGACGCGGTGACCGCGAGCCTGCAGAGCGGCAAGCGGCGGGTGCTGCTCGACTTCGCCGAGGTCACCTTCATCGACTCCACGGGGCTCGGGGTGCTGGTGAAGTCCCACCGCACCGCGGAGAGCACCGGTGCGCACTTCGCCGTGGTCCATCCGACCCGGCAGACCCGCAAGCTGATCCGGGTGCTGGGCCTCGACCAGCTGCTCTACGTCTACGACAACCACGAGCAGGCGCTCTCCGACACGGCCTGAGGCCGGCCGGGTCGGTCGGGCTCAGTCGTCCTCGTCCAGCGTGGACCGCTCGCCGTGGGTCCCCGGTCGCGGTGCCCAGGGCAGCTCCTCCGACGGGCGTACGACGACCAGCCGGTCGCCGCGCACCAGCTGGGTGACGGCCGGGTCGAAGTACCGGTGCACCGCCCCGTCGCGGACCACCGCGATGACCTGGTCGGGCAGCTGCTGCGGCTGCTTGCCGACCTCCTGCACCAGCAGGTCGCGCTCGGCCACCTCGAGGCCGTCGCCGTAGGACAGCAGGTCCTCCATCACCGCGCCGAGCGTCGGGCTCAGCGACGACAGGCCGATCATCCGGCCGACGGCGTCGGAGGACGTGACCACCGAGTCCGCGCCGCTCTGCCGCACCAGCTGCACGTTGTCGGACTCGCGGACGGCGGCGACGACGTACGTGTCGGGGTTGAGCTGGCGGACGTTCAGGGTGGCCAGCACGGTCGAGTCGTCGCGGTCGGTGGTGATGATGACCTGCTTGGCCCGGGCCACCCCGGCGCGGCGCAGCACCTCACGACGCGTCGCGTCGCCGGTGACGACGGCCAGCCCGTCCTCGTGCGCCTCGCCGAGCGCCGTGCTGCTGGGGTCGACGACCACGATCTCCTCGACGTCGACGCCGTTGTTGCGCAGCGTCGCGACGGCGCTGCGGCCCTTGGTGCCGTAGCCGATGACGATGACGTGGTTGTCCATGCTCTTCCTCCAGCGGGAGATCCGGAACATCTCGCGGCCCTGCGTCGCGAGCACCTCCAGCGTCGTGCCGATCAGCAGGACCAGGAAGGCGATGCGCAGCGGCGTGACGACGAACGCGTTGATGAGCCGGGAGTGCGGTGCGTACGGCGCGATGTCGCCGTAGCCGGTGGTGCTGAGGGTGACCGTCGTGTAGTAGATCGAGTCGGTCAGGTCGACGCCGTGGTCGGGGTCGGCGTTGTCCGGTACCCGTGGCGGTCGAGGTAGACGAGCAGCACCGTGAACGTCAGGATCGCGAACGCGAGCAGGATGCGCTTGGCGAGGTCCCACAACGGCGACCGGGTGCTGGCGGGGAGCCGGACCCGACCACGGGTCTCCTCGGCAGCGGTGTCGGGCACGGCCGCAATCTACGGCAAGCCGGGCGGGTTCAGACCTCCGGACGCAGCCCCACCGCGTCGTGGCGCCACCACACGTCCGGGTACACCAGGGCACCGGTCATCCAGTCCTGCTCGTAGCCCGGCAGCGTCGCGACCTGGAACGCCGCGTCGGGGATGCGCGGGGACGGCGGCGTGAAGCCGAGCTCGAAGCCGCCGATGAAGCCGAGCCGCGAGAAGAAGCCCGGGTCGCCCTCGAGGAAGACCAGCGGCTCGTCCCGGTCCTGCACGGCGCGCAGCGACTCCTTGACCAGCAGCGAGCCGGTGCCCGCGCGCTGCCGGTCGGGCAGCACGGCCACGTGGGCGAGCACCAGCACCTCGACCAGCTTGGTGGGGGCGTCGAGCCAGCCGCGCGTGTAGGTGCCGGCCGCGACCAGGTCGCCGCCCTTCTCCTCGGCGACGAACACCAGGTCGAGCCAGGCCACCGAGTCACGCAGCGCGTCGAGCAGCGCGGCGTTGCGCTCCCCGCCGTACGCCGCGGAGACGATGCGGCGCACGTCGTCCGCGTCGTCGTCGGTCGCCTCGCGGATCGTGGGTGCCTTGCTCATCAACGCCTCCTGAGGTGCGCCCGGGCGGGCCCGGGTCAGCGTCTCACGGGCGGGCGCGGCCGGCGTCGCGCGTGCGGCGCCGCCACTGCCGGACCCGGTCGGCGCGGAGCCGCGCGTCGCTGCGGGACGCGATCCAGGCGTTCTCCCGCTGCAGGTGCTGCCAGCTCTCGAAGCGGCGTTGCGCCAGCGTGCCGTCCGCCACCGCGGCGGCCACCGCGCAGCCCGGCTCCCCGGTGTGGGCGCAGTCCCCGAACCGGCACCGGGCGGCGAGGTCCTCGACGTCGGCGAAGGTCCGGGCCAGCCCCTGCTCGGCGTCGATCAGGCCGACGCCCCGCAGTCCCGGGGTGTCGATGACCGCGCCGCCGCCGGGCAGCGGCACGAGCTCGCGACGCACCGTGGTGTGCCGGCCCCGGCCGTCGTCGCGGATGGCGCGCGTGCTGAGCACCTCGGCGCCGACGAGGGCGTTGGTCAGCGAGGACTTGCCGTGGCCCGAGGCCCCGACCAGCGCCGCGGTCAGCCGGCCCTGCAGCCGCGACCGCAGGTCGTCGACCCCGTGCCCCGTCTGGGCGCTCACCACGAGCACCTCGACGTCGGGGGTGGTGGCCCGGACGTCCTCGGCCACCTGCTCGGCGTCGCCGACGAGGTCGGCCTTGGTGAGCACGACCAGCGGCGGCGCCCCGCTCTCCCAGGCCAGCGCGACCAGGCGTTCCACCTTCGCGGGCACCGGCAGCGGGTGCAGCGCCACCACCACCACGGCGAGGTCGACGTTGCTGCACAGCACCTGGCCGCGGCTCTGCTCGCCGGAGACGGCCCGCACCACGGAGGTCCGTCGGGGCAGCACCCGCTCGAGCGTCACGCGGTGGTCGGGCCAGTGCCGCAGCACGCACCAGTCCCCGGTGCACGGCCCCTCGGTGGGGTCCTTCGCCATCTCGGCGAGCAGCGCGCCCCCCGCTCCCGCGCGGACCGGCCCGGTGTCCGTGAGCAGCGAGGTCAGCCCGCGGTCCACCCGCACCACCCGGCCGAGGGACGTGTCGGCGGCGCGCAGGTGGGGCGCGGCCAGGCGCGCCGTGTCGGCGTCGTACCCGATGGTCTCCAGCACACCGTGAATGTACGGCGGTCCGCTCCGCCGAGTCAGGTGGTTTTCAGGCCGGGCGACGCGGCGCCGGCTCGACGTCGGCCTGCTCGTCCTCGGCGACGTTCAGCAGCACCGTCTCCGCGGACTCCTCCGGCTCGGTGTCGTCGGCGAACCGCTCCTGCTCCTCGTCGTCGCGACGCAGCCGCGGCATCAGCGCCTTCATGCGCAGCCGCCGGACCACCTCCATCCGGGCCTGCGCGGTCTCCTTCTCCGGCCACAGCCGGTCGAAGGCGGCGTTCACCGCGGCCCCGATCAGCACGGCGATGGAGAGCAGGTAGAGCCAGAGCATCACCACGATCGGCGCCGACAGCGGCCCGTAGATCGACGTCGACCCCTGGGCCGTGGTGGTCAGCACCCACCGCAGCAGGAAGGAGCCGAAGATCCACATCAGCATCGTCAGCGCGGCGCCGGGGAGGTTGTAGCGCCACGAGGTCCGCACCGGCACGGACACGTGGTAGAGCGTCGCCAGGAAGCAGACCCCGAGCACGACGACGATCGGCCAGTACGCCTCGTTGAGGAAGTCGAGCCGGTCCGGCACCACCCGGTGCACCAGGCTGGGCCCGGCCACCACCAGCGGGATGGTCACCACGCCGGTCACCAGACCCATGACGTAGAGCGAGAACGACAGCACCCGCGTCTTCACGATGCCGCGGTGGCCGCCGAGGCCGTACATGATCGTGATGGTGTCGACGAACACGTTGAGCGCCCGCGACCCCGACCACAGCGCCAGGATGAAGCCGACCGAGATCACGTCGAAGCGGCCGCCCTTGAAGACGTCGTTGAGCGTGGGCCGGACGATCGCGTCGACCGTCTGCGGGGTCAGCGCCCGCGAGCACACCTCGAGGATCGAGGCGCGCACCTGCTCGACCTGGGCCGGGTTGATGTTCTCGAAGACGTAGCCGATCGAGCCGGCCAGCCCGAACAGCAGCGGCGGCAGCGACAGCAGCGCGAAGAACGCGGCCTCCGCGGCCAGCCCGGTGACCCGGTTGCGGAAGCAGGTGCCGACGGTCGAGACGACGAGCCGCCAGATGGTGTCGCGGACCACGACCAGGCGCGCCGCGAGAGCGCCGTCCCGGTCGGGCACGCTCTCCGTCTCGGCCGACATGCCTCTACGGTAACTTTCATGACCGCCGACATGCGTGCCGCCACGAACCAGGCGCCTCCCCTCGTCGACCACAACACCGTGACCTCGGACCTCGCCCTGGTGGAGGCGGTCACGCGGCACGCGTCCGCCGAGGTGGTCGAGGACATCGCGGAGATCGGGGCGGTCGCCGGCTCGGCAGAGGCCCGCGAGCACGGCCGGCTGGCCAACCGGCACGAGCCCGAGCTCGAGCCCTACGACCGCTACGGCAACCGCATCGACGAGGTGCGGTTCCACCCGTCGTGGCACTGGCTGATGGAGCGCGGCGTCGGCTACGGCCTGCAGGCGGCACCGTGGACCACCGACGCGCCGCACCCGCACGTACGTCGTGCGGCGGCGTTCTTCGCGTGGTCGCAGACCGAGCCCGGCCACGGCTGCCCGCTGTCGATGACCTACGCCGCCATCCCGGCGCTGCGGGCCGACGACGCGCTCGCCAAGGAGTGGACCCCCAAGCTCGCCGCCACCGTCTACGACCCCGGGCTGCGTCAGGTGGGCGCCAAGCTCGGCGCGCTGGCGGGCATGGGGATGACCGAGAAGCAGGGCGGCTCGGACGTGCGGGCCAACCTCACCACCGCGACGCCGACGTCGGTCGACGGTGAGTACACCCTCGACGGGCACAAGTGGTTCACCTCGGCGCCGATGAACGACGTCTTCCTCGTGCTGGCGCAGGCGGCCGACGGTCTCACCTGCTTCCTGCTGCCGCGCGTGCTCCCCGACGGCAGCCGCAACCGGCTCGACGTCGTACGCCTCAAGGACAAGCTGGGCAACCGCTCCAACGCGTCGTCCGAGCTGGAGATGCGCGGCACCTGGGCGCAGCGGCTGGGCGACGAGGGCCGCGGGGTGCGCACGATCATCGAGATGGTCGCGGCCACCCGGCTCGACTGCGTGCTCGGCTCGGCGTCGCTGATGCGCCGCGCGCTGGCCGAGGCGTCGTGGCACGTCGCGCACCGCTCGGCGTTCGGCGGCCTGCTCGCCGACAAGCCGCTGATGCAGAACGTGGTCGCCGACCTCGCGGTCGAGTCCGAGGCCGCCACCGTGCTCGGCCTGCGGCTGGCCGCCGCCGTCGACCGCGCCGACGACCCGCACGAGGCGGCGCTGCGCCGCATCGCGCTGCCGCTGGCGAAGTTCTGGGTATGCAAGCGGACCCCGATGATGGTGGCCGAGGCGCTGGAGTGCCTGGGCGGCAACGGCTTCGTCGAGGACTCCGGGATGCCGCTGCTGTTCCGCGAGTCGCCGCTGAACTCGATCTGGGAGGGCTCCGGCAACGTCAACGCGCTCGACGTGCTCCGGGCGCTGTCCCGCGAGCCCGAGGCGCTGAACGCCTGGCTGGTCGAGGTCGGCCGGGCCCGCGGCGAGGACCCCCGCCTGGACCGGGCGATCGAGTCGGTGCTGGAGTCGCTGGCCGACACCTCCGAGCTGGAGGTGGGCGCGCGGCGGCTCGCCGGCCGGATGGCCGCCTGCCTGCAGGGCGCGCTGCTGGTGCAGCACTCCCCCGCCGCCGTCGCCGACGCGTTCTGCGCGACCCGCCTCGGCACCGAGTACGGCGGCACGCTCGGCACGCTGCCTCGTGGAAGCGACCTGGCGTCGCTGGTCGCCCGGGCCACCCCGGTCGTCGAGCGCTAGGCGGGCTGGGTCCGCCACACGAAGGCGGCGGCGGCCCCGCCACCGAGGAGCTCGACCGCGACGTAGGCCGCGGCCGTCGACCAGTCGACGACGCCGTCCACGCTGAGCCCGAAGGCGACGGCCGGGTTGAACGCGCCCGTCACCAGCCCCGTCGCGGGACCCGTCGTCGACCCGGTCAGGGCGGAGGCCGCCAGCATCCCGGCGAGCACGACGACACCGCAGGCCACCCCGAGGAACACGTTGTGCTCCTGGCGCCGCGACGCCCCGACGGAGAGCACGACGTACACCAGGGCGAAGCCGAACAGCAGCTCCACGACGCCGACCGGCGCCAGCGTCGACGCGTCCGCGGCGACCGGCGAGGCGCGGGCGGGCAGCACCGTCATCGCCACGACCGAGGCCAGCAGCGCGCCGGCGAGCTGGGCCGCCCAGTAGGACAGCAGGTCGAGCGCGGACATCCCGCCGCGCAGGTAGACCCCCAGCGAGACGGCGGGGTTGAAGTGCCCGCCGGAGACGTGGGCGCCCACCCAGGTGCAGACCACCAGCACCGTCGCGACGCAGACCGCGGTCAGCGCCGACGACACCGGCGCGCAGCAGAGCACGGCGAAGACCAGGAAGAACGCTCCGAGGAGCTCTGCCAGGTAGGAGCGCACACCTGCCGTTCGTGCGGCGGCACCGTGCGGATGGGTCAGGTCAGCTCGAGGCCGGGGTACAGCGGGTGCTTGTCGAGCAGCTCGGCGGAGGCAGCGTGGGTGCGGTCGGCCACCCCGTCGGCCAGCGTGTACGTCGCCTTCGACGGCGCACCGGCCTTCGTGGTGCCCGGCGTGGTGTTGCGGAGCACGTCGACCACGAGCTCGGCGACCCGGTCGAACTCGGCGGCACCGAAGCCGCGGGTGGTCAGCGCCGGCGTGCCGAACCGGATGCCGGAGGTGTACCAGGCGCCGTTGGGGTCGGACGGCACCGAGTTGCGGTTCGTGACCACTCCGGCGTCGAGCAGCGCCGACTCGGCCTGCCGGCCGGTGAGGCCGAACGAGGAGACGTCGAGCAGCACGATGTGGTTGTCGGTGCCGCCGGTGACGAGCTTCGCGTCGCGGGAGAGGAACCCGTCGGCGAGCGACTTCGCGTTGTCGGCGATGTTCTGCGCGTAGGTCGGCGAACGCGGGCTGCCGGGCCTCGGCGAGCGCGACGGCCTTGGCCGCCATCACGTGCGAGAGCGGGCCGCCGAGCACCATCGGGCAGCCGCGGTCCACGGACGAGGCGTACTCCTCCGTCGCGAGCACGAGCCCGCCGCGCGGGCCGCGCAGCGACTTGTGGGTGGTGGTCGTGGTGACGTGCGCGAACGGCACCGGGTTCTCGTCGCCGGTGAACACCTTGCCGGCCACCAGGCCGGCGAAGTGCGCCATGTCGACCATCAGCGTGGCGCCGACCTCGTCGGCGATCTCGCGCATCTTGGCGAAGTCCACGCGACGCGGGTAGGCGGAGTAGCCGGCGATCAGCACCAGCGGCCGGAACTCGCGGGCCGCCGCGGCGACCCGGTCGTAGTCGAGCAGCCCGGTCTCCGGGTCGGTGCCGTAGGAGCGCTGGTGGAACATCTTGCCGCTGATGTTCGGGCGGAAGCCGTGCGTCAGGTGGCCGCCGGCGTCCAGCGACATGCCGAGCATCCGCTGGTTGCCGAGCTCGTGGCGCAGCTCCTCCCAGTCGGCCTCGCGTGAGCTCGTTGACGTTCTTGGCCTGGTGCTTCTCGAGGGCCGGCGACTCCACCCGGTGGGCGAGGATCGACCAGAAGGCCACGAGGTTCGCGTCGATGCCCGAGTGCGGCTGCGCGTAGGCGTACGGCGCGCCGAACAGCTCGCGGGCGTGCTCGGCGGCCAGCGTCTCGACGGTGTCGACGTTCTGGCAGCCGGCGTAGAACCGGTGGCCGACGGTGCCCTCGGCGTACTTGTCGCTGAACCAGGTGCCCATCGTCAGCAGCACGGCGGGCGAGGCGTAGTTCTCGCTCGCGATCAGCTTCAGCGAGCCGCGCTGGTCGCGCAGCTCGGCCCGGGTCGCCTCGGCGATCCGCGGCTCCACCGAGGCGATCACCTCGAGGGCGGCGTCGTACGCCGTGCTGGTGGTCTTGGCGAGGCTCTCGGCGCTGGGATCGCTCATGCTGGTCAGGGTAGTGAGACGGTCTGCGGAGGCGACAGCCCCACTCCGCCGTCTCGAATGTCGGACAGTCGTCTCACATCATAGGATCCGGGTTTGTGGGACTGCCGTCCGACCCGTGAGACTTCCTTCCATGATCAGCGCAGCAACGACGATGCACCTCGTGGTACGCCGCCACGTGGACCTCGGTCGCACGCGCAGCATGATCTGTCTGTCCTCGCCTGCCGCCTGACCGCCCAGCTCTCAGCCGGGCGCGCGGTCGCCGGGACACCTCCTCGACAACGCGGTCGAGGACCCCTGCGTGTCGTGCGTCTCTCGTCCTGACACAGGAGCGCATCTCCGTGACACCCCCCAGCACCTCTCCCGAGACGAACCGTCCCGAGTCCGGCCCCGCCCGCACCGGGCCCGGCCGCTCCGGCCGGCCGCGCCAGAAGCGTGGTGAGGGCCAGTGGGCGCTCGGCTACCGCGAGCCGCTGAACGCCAACGAGCAGTCCAAGAAGGACGACAACCCGCTCAACGTCCGGGCGCGGATCGAGAACGTCTACAGCAAGCGCGGCTTCGCCTCCATCGACGGCCCGGACCTGCGCGGCCGGTTCCGCTGGATGGGGCTCTACACCCAGCGCAAGCCGGGCCTCGACGGCGGCAAGACCGGCGCCCTCGAGCCCGAGGAGCTCGACGACGAGTACTTCATGATGCGGGTCCGCATCGACGGCGGGCAGCTCAGCACCGACCAGCTCCGCGCGATCGGCGAGATCAGCACGACGTACGCCCGCGGCACGGCCGACGTCACCGACCGGCAGAACGTGCAGTACCACTGGATCCGCATCGAGGACGTCCCCGCGATCTGGGAGAAGCTCGAGTCCGTCGGGCTCGACACCCTGGAGGCCTGCGGCGACTCGCCGCGCGTGATCCTCGGCTCCCCCGTCGCCGGCATCGCGGCCGACGAGATCGTCGACGGCACCCCGGCGCTCGAGGAGATCAAGCGCCGCTACATCGGCGACCCCGAGTACTCCAACCTGCCGCGGAAGTTCAAGACCTCGATCAGCGGCCACCCGAGCCAGGACGTCGCCCCGGAGGTCAACGACGTCTCGTTCGTCGGCACCACCCACCCCGAGCACGGCCCCGGCTTCGACCTCTGGGTCGGCGGCGGGCTGTCGACCAACCCGATGCTCGGCCAGAAGATGGGGGTCTGGATCCCCGTCGACGAGGTGGCCGACGCCTGGGAGGGCGTCATCTCGGTGTTCCGCGACTACGGCTACCGCCGGCTGCGCTCCCGCGCCCGGATCAAGTTCCTGGTGCAGGACTGGGGCATCGAGAAGTTCCGCGAGGTGCTCGAGACCACCTACCTGAAGCGGCAGCTGGTCGACTGCGAGTCGCCCGCCGCGCCCGCCGCCACCGGCGACCACATCGGCGTCCACGAGCAGAAGGACGGCCGGTTCTTCGTCGGGATCGCGCCGACCGTCGGCCGCGTCGACGGCGCGACGCTGACCCGGCTGGCCGAGATCGCCGAGGAGCACGGGTCGCACCGGGTGCGCACCACGCCGTACCAGAAGCTGCTGGTGCTCGACGTCGAGGCTGACCGGGTGGAGAGCCTGGTCACCGCGCTCGACGGCATCGGGCTCTCGGCGCGGCCGTCGAACTGGCGCCGCAACACGATGGCCTGCACCGGCATCGAGTTCTGCAAGCTCGCGATCGTCGAGACCAAGCAGCGCGCCGCCGACCTGATCGCCGAGCTGGAGCGGCGGTTCCCCGACGCTCGACGTCCCGGTGACCGTGAACGTCAACGGCTGCCCCAACGCCTGCGCCCGCACCCAGGTCGCCGACATCGGCCTCAAGGGGATGCTGGTGCTCGACGCCGACGGGCAGCAGGTCGAGGGCTACCAGGTGCACCTCGGTGGCGCGCTCGGCATGGCGCCGGCCTTCGGCAAGAAGCTGCGGGCCCACAAGGTCACCAGCACGGGCCTCGACGACTACGTCACCAACGTCGTCACCGCGTTCCTCGAGCAGCGCGGGGACGACGAGTCCTTCGCGGCCTGGGTCACCCGCGCCGACGACGCCGCACTGCGCGGCGAGGTCGGCAACCGCGAGCTGGAGACAGTCTCATGAGCGGCGGCCGCGGCATCCCGTTCCACTGCCCCTACTGCGGCGACGAGAACCTCCGCCCCAGCGAGGAAGGGCACGGTGCCTGGGAGTGCCACGCGTGCCTGCGCGCGTTCAAGCTCTCGATGATCGGCATGATCCAGCGTCCGCAGGCCCCCACCACCACGACAGAGGTGCGTCGATGACGACGGCAACCACCGAGGCCGCCCGCCTCTTCAAGGGCACCCGGACCGAGGGCCGCAGCGAGGCCGAGCTCCAGCAGCTGGTGCGCCACGCCGGCGCCGAGCTCGAGCTCGCGCCGGCCGAGGTCATCATCGAGTGGGCGGTCGCGACCTTCGGGCCGCGGTTCGCGATCACCTCGTCGATGGGGGACGCCGTGCTCGCGCACGTCGCCTCCAAGGTCGCGCCCGGGATCGACGTGGTGTTCCTCGACACCGGCTACCACTTCGCCGAGACCATCGGCACGCGTGACGCCGTCGAGGCGACGCTGCCGGTCAACCTGATCAACGTCACCCCGAAGCAGACGGTGGCCGAGCAGGACGCCACGCACGGCAAGGACCTGTTCAACCGCGACCCCGACCTGTGCTGCGCGCTGCGCAAGGTCAAGCCGCTCGAGGAGGCGCTGGCCGGGTACGACGCCTGGGCGACCGGGCTGCGCCGCGACGAGACCCACAACCGCGTGATCGCCCCCGTCATCGGCTGGGACGACAAGAAGCGCAAGGTCAAGGTCTCCCCGCTCGCCCGCTGGACGGGCGAGGAGGTCGAGCGCTACATCGAGGAGAACAACGTCCTCGTCAACCCGCTGCAGTACGACGGCTACCCCTCGATCGGCTGCTGGCCGTGCACCCGTCGGGTCGCGCCGGGCGAGGACCCGCGCAGCGGCCGCTGGGCCGGCACCGGCAAGACCGAGTGCGGCATCCACCAGTGACCCACCCCACCCGCTTTCCGACAACGTCGTCGGGCTCGCTGCTCACCACCACGAAAGGAGGCCACCCATGACCGCTCCCGCTCTGGTGGCCCTCGCCCACGGCAGCCGTGACCCCCGGTCGGCGCAGACGATCAAGGCGCTCGTCGACGAGGTGCGCGCCGCGCGTCCCGACCTGCGGGTCGAGCCGGCGTTCCTCGAGCTCGCCAAGCCGTCCTTCGCCACGGTCGTCGACCGGCTCGTCAAGGCCGGCTACGACGAGATCGTCGTCGTACCGCTGCTGCTGACCGAGGCGTACCACGCGAAGGTCGACGTGCCCCGAGCCGTCGCCGAGGCCACCGAACGCCACGAGAACCTCCGGATCCGGGCCACCCACGTGCTCGGCCTGGAGCCGGTGTTCCTGGAGGTGCTGGACCGTCGGCTGCGTGCCGCGCTGTCCGACGCCCGGGTCCGCGAGCTCGACGCGCTCGTGCTGGCGGCGGCCGGGTCCTCCGACCAGCTCGCCAACCAGGCCGTCACCCGGCTCGCGCGGCTGTGGGGCTCCAAGCACCGGCTGCCGACCGTCGCGGCGTACGCGTCGGCCGCTCCCCCGGCGACCGGCGAGGCCGTGCGGCAGTTCCGCGCGGAGGGCCGGCGCCACATCGCGGTCGGCTCGCTGTTCCTGGCCCCGGGCACGCTGCCGGACCGGGCCGCGGAGCTGGCGGTCGAGGCCGGCGCCGTCGCCGTGTCGGAGCCGCTCGGCGCCGACCCGGAGGTCGCGCGGACCATCCTGGCCCGCTACGCCGTCGGCGCCGTGGAGCTCGTCCCCGTCTAACCCCGCCGAGGCGCGTGCTTCTGACTCCCACGACCCGTCGAGGCGCGTGGTCCTGACTCGTCAGGTGTCAGAAGCACGCGCCTCGGCAGGTTCTGGGGGTCAGGATGACGCGCCTCGGCCGAGGAGCTACTCGGAGGAGGGGGCGAGGTGGCGCGACCAGCGCTCCTCGATGCGGCCGTAGCGCCAGACGGCCAGCGCGACGACCCAGGTGACGACGAACAGCCCGACGATCACGAAGCCGACGTAGTTGAGGTCGAGGCCGCCGATCCAGGCCACCGGGCCGGTGGTGATCGAGAGCTTGTCGCCGAGGATGCTCAGCAGCTCGATGGTGCCGATGATCAGCGCGACGGCGACCGACAGCCCGGTGATGGTGATGTTGTAGTACACCTTCCGGATCGGCCGGGAGAACGCCCAGCCGTAGGCGTAGTTCATGAAGACAGCCGTCGATCGAGTCGAGCAGGCTCATCCCGGCCGCGAACAGCACCGGCAGCGTGAGGATGGCGTACCACGGCAGCTGGAACGCGGCCGCGCCACCGGCGAGCACCAGCAGGCCGATCTCGGTGGCGGTGTCGAAGCCGAGCCCGAACAGCAGCCCGATGGGGTAGATCTGCCACGGCTTCGTGACCGACTTGGTCAGGCCGCCGAGGAACCGGTTCATGAAGCCGCGGTTGTTCAGCTGCTCCTCGAGCGCGGCCTCGTCGTACTCGCCGCGCCGCATGTCGCGGAAGACCTTGACGATGCCGACCAGGATCACGAGGTTCAGGATCCCGAGGATGTAGAGGAACGTCCCCGAGACCAGCGTGCCGAACACGCCGGCGACGCTCTGCAGCGTCGAGCCGTCGCTCTCCAGCTGCCCGGCGAGCGAGCGCACGCCGAGGGCGAGCAGCAGGCACAGCACGAACACGATGCTCGAGTGGCCGAGCGAGAACCAGAAGCCGACGGTGACGGGCTTCTTGCCCTCCGCCATCAGCTTGCGGGTGGTGTTGTCGATGGCCGCGATGTGGTCGGCGTCGAACGCGTGCCGCATCCCCAGGGTGTACGCCGTGAGGCCCAGCCCGATCCCGAAGACCTGCGAGCTGCTCCCGACCTGGTAGCTCGCCGGCGCGACGACCGCCGCCAGGGTCACCCAGCCGACCAGGTGCAGCGCCAGCACGACCGCGGCCATCGAGGCGATGGCCGTCCACTCGGCCCGGGTGAGCGAGCGGCGGACCCGGGTGAGCGTGCTGGGACGCTCCAGGGACGGCGCTGACGTCATCGGGACCTGCCTTTCGGAAGACATTCGGCACCATACGCGTTGACTTCGTTGTTGCAAACTGTTCGCAAGTAGAGGCCGCGGCCCCGTCCGGGCGCGCTGGTCCGACCCCCTAGGATTCGAGCCATGAGCAGACACTTCGACGTCGTCGTCCTCGGCGCGGGCCCCGGTGGCTACGTCGCCGCCATCCGTGCCTCGCAGCTCGGCAAGCAGGTCGCCGTCGTCGAGGACAAGTACTGGGGCGGCGTCTGCCTCAACGTCGGCTGCATCCCCTCGAAGGCGCTGCTGCGCAACGCCGAGCTCGCGCACATCCTCGAGCACGAGAAGGACAAGTTCGGGATCACCGGCGACGCGTCGATGGACTTCAAGCCGACGCACGCCCGCAGCCGCAAGGTGTCCGAGGGCATCGTCAAGGGCGTCCACTTCCTGATGAAGAAGAACAAGATCCAGGAGATCGACGGCTGGGGCACGCTGACCGGCGAGAAGTCGATGGACGTGGCGCTGAAGGACGGCGGCACCGAGCAGCTGACCTACGACCAGCTGATCATCGCCACCGGCGCGACCACCCGGCTCATCCCCGGCACCGAGCTGTCCGAGCGGGTGGTGACCTACGAGGAGCAGATCCTCGACGAGCAGCTGCCCGGCAGCATCGTGATCGCCGGCTCCGGCGCCATCGGCGTCGAGTTCGCCTACGTCATGAAGAACTTCGGCGTCGACGTGACGATCGTGGAGTTCCTCGACCGGATGGTGCCGACCGAGGACGCCGAGATCTCCAAGGAGCTGCTCAAGCACTACAAGAAGCTCGGCGTGAAGGTGCTGCTCTCCACCAAGGTCGAGTCGATCGACGACTCCGGCGACCAGGTGAAGGTCACCGTCTCCAAGGACGGCAAGGAAGAGGTCATCGAGACCGACAAGGTGCTGCAGGCCATCGGGTTCGCGCCGCGCGTCGAGGGCTTCGGCCTCGACGCCGCCGGCGTGAAGCTGACCGACCGCGGCGCCATCGAGATCGACGAGTTCGGCCGCACCAACGTCGACGGCGTCTACGCGATCGGCGACTGCACCGGCAAGCTGATGCTCGCGCACACCGCCGAGGCGCATGGGCGTGGTCGCCGCCGAGACGATCGCCGGGGCCGACACGATGCCGGTGGCGTTCGACTTCATCCCGCGGGCGACGTACTGCCAGCCGCAGGTGGCCTCCTTCGGCTACTCCGAGGAGCAGGCCAAGGAGAAGGGGTACGACGTCAAGACCGCGAAGTTCCCGTTCTCGGCCAACGGCAAGGCCATGGGGCTCGGCGACAGCGTCGGCTTCGTGAAGGTGGTGGCCGACGCGCAGTACAACGAGATCATCGGCGCCCACCTGATCGGCCCGGACGTCACCGAGCTGCTGCCGGTGCTGACGCTCGCGCAGCGCTGGGACCTCACCGCCGACGAGGTCGCCCGCAACGTGTTCGCCCACCCGACGCTGTCCGAGGCCGTCAAGGAGGCCGTCGAGGGCATCGCCGGCCACATGATCAACCTCTGACCTACCCCCAACTCCCGCTGACCCGTCACCTACTCGGCGGGTTGGCCGCGTGTCGGCGCAGTTGGTGACGGGTCGGCCAGGGGCGCCTCGGCGTCAGTCGGCGACGGGTCAACCGGCCCGGGTCGCGACCCGGGCCGCGCTCGCACCGCGCTCACACCGGGCTCACCCGTCACGAACTGCGCGCCACCCCGCGTGTCCCGGCCAAGTAGGTGCCGGGTCGGCGGAGGGGGTCGGCGGGTGCTGGGGTCGTCAGCGGAGGGCGTAGGTGGCGATCGAGATGCCGGCGTAGTGCGCCGCGAACGCGACGACCGTGAACGCGTGGAACACCTCGTGGAAGCCGAACCACCGCGGCAACGGGTTCGGCCGGCGCAGGCCGTAGACGATGCCGCCGAGCGTGTAGAGCAGCCCGCCGAGCGCCAAGAGGATCACCGCGGCGGCGGCACCCGTGTAGTGCGCGAAGTCAGGCGCGAAGAACACCGCCACCCAGCCGAGCGCGATGTAGATCGGGGTGTAGACCCAGCGCGGCGCCTGCGGGCGCAGCATCCGGAACGCGATGCCCAGCGCGGCACCCGACCAGGCGACCGAGAGCAGCACGACCCGGTCGCTGCCCTGCAGCATCAGCAGCGAGAACGGCGTGTAGGTCCCGGCGATCAGCAGGAAGATGCTGGCGTGGTCGAGCCGGGTCAGCACCAGCTCGGTGCGCGGCGACCAGCCGCCCCGGTGCATCGTCGCGGAGACCGTGAACAGCACGAGCGCGCACAGCGCGAAGACCGCCGACCCGACGCGCGGGGCGCCGCCGGGCGACAGCAGCACCAGCAGCACGCCGGCCGCGAGCGCCACCGGGGCCGTCGCGGCGTGCAGCCAGCCACGCATCCGGGGCTTGACCTCGGCCAGCAGCTCGGCCGGCGAGGTGAGCAGGTCCACCGGTGACCCGGTCAGCGGCGAAGCACCGTCGATCAGCGTCACGGGGTCTCCTTCGGGTGCGAGGGGCGTCGAGAGGTCTTGTTTCCTGTTTCGACATCCTCAGACGCGAACCTGAGCACGGCGTCCACCGGTCGAGACCAGCTCAGTGGACGAGGCGCTCCAGCAGGTGCTCGAGCTGGCGGGCCGGGTCCTCGGTGGTCCCGCCGTGCACCGGACCCGGCTGGACGACGGTGCTGCGCGGTGCCTTGACGAAGCCGAACCGGGTGCCCAGCGAGCCGCGGCCGGCCTCCCCCGCCGACGCGTCGCCCCGGCAGACCGCCTCCACCGCTGCCAGCGCGGAGCAGACCGCGTCGACGTCGACCTCGGGCGCGACCGCGAGCAGCCGGTCGCGGTCGACGTGGCAGCGCGCCTGCAGGAAGTCGGCCTGCTGGCAGTAGAGCACCACCCCGACGTTGAGGAACTCCTCGCGGTCCACGCGCGGCACGCAGCGCAGCACGACGTACTGGAAGCCCATCCGGCCGGTGCTCATGCGGCTCCCGCCACCGGCAGCCAGGACCGGTCGCCGCCGACCCGCGCGAGCAGGAACGCCACGTACGCCGCCCGGACCTCGTCGGGGGTCTCGGCGCCCGGGGCGGGCTCCAGCCACTCCTCGGGTACGGCGGCCAGCACCTCCTCGAGCAGGGCCGGGGTGACCTGCGGGGCGAGCGCCGCGTCGACGGCGGGCAGCCCGGGGCGGTAGCCGGCCAGCACGTGGTCGGAGGCGTCGTAGGGCTGCCGGGCGAACCGCTCCGGGGAGCCGATGCCGCCGGCCCAGCCGTGGTGGAAGTACAGGCAGGCGCCGTGGTCGATGGCCCACAGCCGGCCGTGCCACACCAGCAGGTTGGGGTTGCGCCAGCTGCGGTCGACGTTCGCGGTGAGCGCGTCGAGCCACAGCACCGACGCCGCCACGTCGGGGTCGGGCGTGTAGCCGGCGTCGTACCCGAACGAGCCGGGCAGGAAGTCGACGCCGAGGTTGAGCCCGATGCTGGCGGTGAGCAGGTCCTGGACCTCCTCGTCGGCCTCGTAGCGGCCGATCACGCCGTCGAGCTCGACGCCGACCAGCTCCGGTGTCGCGATCCCGAGCCGCCGGGCCAGCTCCCCCACGACGACCTCGGCCACCAGCACCTTGACGCCCTGCCCGGCGCCGCGGAACTTGCAGACGTAGGTGCCGAGGTCCTCGGCCTCGACCAGGCCGGGTAGCGAGCCGCCCTCGCGCAGCGGGGCGACGTACCGGGTCGCGGCGACGGTGCGCAGCGTCACGAGGTGCTCACGCGGACAGCGTCGACTCGGCCAGCCGGACCTTCTCCGCGGCGATGTCGAAGTCCGCCGGCGGCCAGGCCAGGTTCATCAGCCGCATCGTCTCGAGCAGCACCTGCCCGACGGCCAGCTTGCCGTACCACTTCCGGTCGCCGGGCACGACCAGCCACGGGGCGTGCTCGGTGTTGGTGCGCTCGATCGCGATCTCGTAGGCCCGCCGGTAGGCCGGCCACAGCTGCCGCTCGTCGACGTCGCCGGGGTTGTACTTCCAGAGCTTGGAGGGGTTCTCCAGACGCGCCTGAAGCCGCGACTTCTGCTCGTCGGAGGAGATGTGCAGCATGCACTTGACGACCGTGGTGCCCTCGTCGACGAGCCGCTTCTCGAACTCGTTGATGGCGTCGTAGCGACGGTCGATCTCCGCGGGCTCGGCCAGCTCACGGACCCGGGCGATCAGCACGTCCTCGTAGTGCGAGCGGTCGAAGACCCCGATGAAGCCGGCGTGCGGCGCCTCCTTCTCCACCCGCCACAGGAAGTCGTGACGCCGCTCCGCCCGGGTGGGCTTCTTGAACGACTTGATGTGCACGCCCTGCGGGTCGACCAGCCCGACGGCGTGCCGCAGGATGCCGCCCTTGCCCGAGGTGTCCATCCCCTGCAGCACCAGCAGGATCCGGCGGCGGCCACCGCTGATGCCCTCCGCGAACAGCCGCTCCTGCAGGTCGGAGAGCTCGTCCCCGATCGCGTAGAGCGCGGCCTTCCCCTCCTTCTTCCCGCCCTGGAAGCCGGGGGTGGCGCGGGTGTCGTACGACGCGAGGTCGACGGGGCCGGGAGGCAGGGCCAGCGACTCGTGGAAGGAGGGGCTCGTCATGCGCCGAGTATGCCGGACGGCTACCCGCCGGCCGCCCCCGTCGCGCCCTCGCGGGCCAGCGCCACCAGCCGGCTGACCGCCCGGAGGTACTTCTTGCGGTAGCCGCCCTGCAGCAGCGGCTCCGCGAACAGCCGGTCGAACGGCACGCCGCTCGCGACCACCGGCAAGGCCCGGTCGTAGAGCCGGTCGGCGAGCACCACGAGCCGCAGCGCGACGGCCTGGTCGTCGACGGTGCGCACGTCCTCCAGGCAGACGGTGCGCACCCCGTCGAGCAGGGCGCCGTACTTCGAGGGGTGGACCGTCGACAGGTGCCGGAACAGGTCGACGAAGTGGTCGAGGCTGGCGTCGTCGGCCTGCGCGGCCCGCTTCACCGCGTCGAGGTCCGGCGGGGTCGGCGCCTGCGGCATGCCACGGTGCCGGTAGTCCTCGCCGTCGATGCGCACCGACTCGAACGCCGCCGCGAGGCCCTGGATCTCGCGGAGGAAGTCCTCGGTGGCGAACCGGCCCTCCCCCAGCCGGCCCGGCAGCGTGTTCGACGTCGCCGCGATGCGGACGCCGGCCTCCCGCAGCCGGGTCAGCAGCGTGGAGACCAGCACCGTGTCGCCGGGGTCGTCGAGCTCGAACTCGTCCACGCAGACCAGGGCGTACGTCGAGAGCGCGTCGACGGCGTCGTGGAACCCGAGCGCGCCGACGAGGTGGGTCAGCTCCACGAAGGTGGCGAACAGCTTGGGGCCGGGGGCGGCGTGCCACAGCGAGGCCAGCAGGTGCGTCTTGCCGACGCCGTACCCGCCGTCGAGGTAGACCCCGCCGACGCCCGGGACGGGCCTGGCCTTCCCGAGCAGCCGCTTGCGCGGCTTCTCCCCCACGGTCGCGGCGAACGCCCGGAGCCGCTCGACCGCCTCGGCCTGGGACGGCTGCCCCGGGTCGGGACGGTAGGTGTCGAACGAGACCTCCGCGAACCTCGGCGGCGGCACCAGGTCGGCCACCAGCCGGTCGGCGGGCACCCGGGGGTCGCGCTCGCAGAGGTGAACCGTCACCGGGTCACCCTACGATCGGGGGCATGGATCTCCCCGTGATGCCCCCGGTCCAGCCGATGCTCGCCAAGGCGGTCAAGGGCATCCCCGACCCGGCCAAGCACGGCGGGCTGGTCTTCGAGCCCAAGTGGGACGGCTTCCGCTGCCTGGTGTTCCGCGACGGCGACGAGGTCGAGCTGGCGAGCCGCAACACCAAGCCGCTGACCCGCTACTTCCCGGAGGTCGTCGACGCGGTGCGGGCCTCGCTGCCGCAGCGGTGCGTGCTCGACGGCGAGATCTTCGTCTCGATCGGTGACCGGCTGGAGTTCGAGAAGCTCCAGGAGCGCATCCACCCGGCCGACTCCCGGGTGCGGATGCTGGCGGAGAAGACGCCGGCAGGCTTCGTCGCCTTCGACCTGCTGGCGCTCGGCGACGAGTCGCTGGTGGGAGAGCCGTTCGAGGTGCGCCGGGCCCGGCTCGCGGAGGCACTGGCCGACGTCGAGCCGCCGATCTTCCTGACCCGCACGACCACGGACCCCGCCGAGGCGCAGGAGTGGTTCCAGCAGTTCGAGGGCGCCGGGCTCGACGGCGTGGTGGCCAAGCCGCTCGGCGCGACGTACCAGCCGAACGCCCGGACGATGCTGAAGATCAAGCACGAGCGCACCGCCGACGTGGTGGTCGCGGGCTACCGGCTGCACAAGACCTCCACGCCGGAGAAGCCGCTGCTGGGGTCGCTGCTGCTGGGGCTGTACGCACGACGGCCGGCTGCAGCACATCGGGGTGTCGGCGTCGTTCACGGCCAAGCGTCGCGAGGAGCTGCTCGCCGAGCTGCAGCCGCTGGTGTGCGAGGACCTCTCCGAGCACCCCTGGGGCGACTGGAGCGAGTGGGCGATCGCGAACCCCGACCGGGTGCCGGGCACGCAGAGCCGCTGGAGCGCCGGCAAGGACCTCTCGTTCACCCCGCTGCGCCCGGAGCGGGTGCTCGAGGTGGGCTACGACCACATGGAGGGCAGCCGGTTCCGGCACACCGCGCAGTTCAAGCGCTGGCGCCCGGACCGCGACCCCGAGTCGTGCGGCTACGACCAGCTGGAGGAGCCGGTGAGCTACGACCTGGCCGAGGTGCTGAGCGGCTGACCCCCGGGTTCGACGCCCGCGGGACTATCCTGGCCGCATGAGCCAGTCAGCGACGTACGACGTGGTGCTGCTTGTCGAACAACCGCTGTCCGCCGAGGACGCCGCACAGGTCCGCAGCCTGCACGGCGACGTCGAGGACCCCGTCCGCTACCACGTCCTGCTGCCCGTCGAGGACGCCGCCGCCCGCGTCGAGTCGGCGATGGGCTCCATCGCCGCCAGCGAGGTGCTCGCGTCGCCCGCGCTGGTGATGGACGCCGAGAACGTCCAGGAGGTGCAGCGCGAGCTGCTCAACCAGGCCCGCACCGACTGCGACGGCTGCGTCGAGAAGCTCAAGGGCCACGGCGCCGACGTCAGCGGCGAGGTGGTCAGTGCCGAGCCGATCGACGCGCTCGCCGACGAAGGTCGCCGAGGTCGACGCCGCCGAGGCGATCATCCTGACCCGCAAGCACGTCATCGCCGAGTTCTTCCACGTCGACTGGACCTCCCGGGCCCGCCGCAAGATCGGCGTGCCGATCCTGCACCTGCTCGAGCACGAGAACTTCGACGAGCAGGCGGAGTCCTACGGCGGCGAGGGCGTCACCGGGCTCTGACCCGGCTACTCCCCCACCTCGCCGCCGGCCAGCTCGACGGCGACGTCGAGGTGTCCCGCGTGGCGGGCGTACTCCTGCAGCACGTGGAAGCAGATCCAGGCCAGCGACGGCGGCTCGTCGTCGAACCGCGGGCCGGCGGGTGCCACCTCGGCCAGCGGGTGGCCGGCCAGCAGCTCTGACGTCCGGCGGCCGAGGTCGCGCAGCCGGCCGGCGAGATCCTCGACCGTCACCACCGGCGACACCTCCCAGCGGTCGCCGCTCTCGGCGTCCTCGCCCCACACCTCGTCGACGTCCTCGCCCAGGAAGCCCCAGACGAACCACCGCCGCTCCATGAAGTAGAGGTGGGCCAGCATCTCCAGCGGCGTCCACCCCGACGGGAGCCGCGACGCGCGCTGGTCGGCCCCCGGCAGCGAGCGCACCTTGCGCACCACGGTCTCGCGGTAGAAGTCGAGGTAGCGCGCGAGCAGGACTCCGGGGTCGGCCTCGCTGCCGCGGGGCTCGGGGAACTCGGTCATCTGGGCACCCTAGACGCGGGCGCCGACGACCGGGTCTCAGCTGGCGAGGGCGTCGCCGATGATGATCGCGACCACGGCCACCGTCGAGACGACGGCGATCCCGACGGCCGTCCACGCCAGGACGCGCTCCTCGCCCTCCCGCGCGTGCCAGCCGATGTAGGCGGCCGCGGCGGCGAGCGGGAGCGTGATCCCGGCCCAGAACACCAGCACGCTCACCAGCGCGATCCCGCCCGTCACCGCTCCCAGCAACGGCCGCTCGGTGGGCACGACGAACGCGAAGAGCAGGCCGCTGACCACCAGGGAGATCGCGAGCGCGCTGAGCCAGCCGACGACCTGGAAGCTGCCCGCGTCGCTGTAGCCCGGGATCATCATCAGCATCTGGACCACGGACGCGGCGGCGGCCAGCGGCAGCAGGTGCGTGCGGGAGGACGGGTGGGACGAGTGCATCGGGGCTGCTGTGCTCATGGGTTCACCTCGCAGGTACGTGCGGCGCGACGGACGCCACGCTGCCGGCGGTCACCCGTGCGGGCACGGGCCCGTCCCTTCGAGGCTAGGCCTCCCCCGTCGCGACGGAATGGCTCGAAGGTGTCATCTTGCCGGACCGGCCCGGGTCCTCAGGACTTCTCGACCCAGTTGCCGTGCTCGTCCCAGTGCTCGGCGACCTTCTTGCTGGGCTGCACGCGTGGCGGCTCGCCGGGCATCTTGGGGTAGTCCGGCGGGTAGTTCAGCTCCCCCTGGCCGGCGGCGACCTGCTCGTCGTACAGGTCGAGCAGTGGCTGCAGGTCGTTGGCCACGTCGTCGATCGCGGCGTGCACGTCGCCCCGCTCGGCGAACCGCTCCGGCACCGTGAACAGGTTGAAGCCGGCCGGGTCCTCGACCTCGGCGAGCTCGTCCCAGTCCATCGGCGTGCTGACCGGCGCCCCGGGCTTGGGCCGCAGGCTGTAGGCGGAGGCGATGGTGCGGTCGCGGGCGTTCTGGTTGTAGTCGACGAAGATGTTGTCGCCGCGCTCCTCCTTCCACCAGCTGGTGGTCACGCCGGCCGTACGTCGGGCGAGCTCGCGCCCGAACCCGATGGCGGCGTGGCGGACGTCGACGAAGTCCCACCGCGGCTCGATCCGGACGTAGACGTGCACGCCGCGGTTGCCGGAGGTCTTCGGGAAGCCGACCAGGCCGAGCTCGTCGAGCAGCTCGCGGGCGCCGCCGGCGGCACGGACGGCGTCGCGGAAGTCGGTGGAGCCGTGCGGGTCGAGGTCGATGCGCAGCTCGTCGGGATGGTCGGGCCGGTCGCGCCGCACCGGCCACGGGTGGAAGGTCAGCGTCCCCATCTGCGCGGCCCACACGGGGACCGCGACCTCGGTGGGGCAGACCTCGTCGGCGGTGCGGCCCGACGGGAACGTCACGCTCGCCGTCTCCACGTAGTCCGGCGCCCCTCGAGGCACGCGCTTCTGGTAGAACGCGTCGGCCTTGTCGCCGTACCCGGTGCTCAGCACGATGCCCTCGTGCACGCCCTTGGGCCAGCGCTCGAGGGCCGTCGGCCGGTCGCGCAGCGCGCGCACGATGCCGTCGGCCACGGACGCGTAGTACTGCGCCACCATCAGCTTGGTGACCTCGGCGGTGGTGTCGGTCGCCTCGTAGATGACCCGGTCGGGGTTGGTGACGCGGACCGCGCGGCCGCCGGCGTCGACCTCGGTCGCAGGGCTCGCCATGGGCCGAGACTAGTGGTCCCGGCGCGATCGACCACCCGGAACGTAGGCTGAGGACATGGCTTACGAGGTCGAGAAGAGCGACGCCGAGTGGCGTGAGCAGCTGTCCAAGGACGAGTACGCCGTGCTCCGCAAGGCGGGCACCGAGCGCGCGTTCACCGGTGAGTACACCGACACCAAGACGGTCGGCGTCTACCGCTGCCGGGCGTGCCAGGCCGAGCTGTTCCGGTCCGAGACGAAGTTCGACTCGCACTGCGGCTGGCCGTCGTTCTACGCGCCGCTCGCCGAGGACCGGGTCGAGTACATCGAGGACACCTCGATGTTCATGAAGCGCGTCGAGGTCCGCTGCGCGAGCTGCGGGTCGCACCTCGGGCACGTCTTCGACGACGGCTACGGCACGCCGACCGGGCAGCGCTACTGCATCAACTCGATCAGCATGACCCTCGAGCCGACCGCCGTCCCCGCGGACCGGCCCGCCGAGTAGCCGCTCAGCGCTCGGCGGCCAGCACCCGACGTACGGCGTCGGGCAGGTCGGTCGCCACCAGGTCGGGCTCGACGCCGGACTCGTAGGTCAGCCAGTCGTAGTCGCGGCGCAGCCACACCGTCCGCGCTCCGACGCCCTGCGCGCCGGCGATGTCCGCGTCGAGGTTGTCGCCGATCATCCAGGCGCCCTCCAACGTCGTGCCGGCACGGCGGGCCGCCTCGGTGAACATCAGCGGGTCGGGCTTCGACGCGCCCACCTCGCCGGCGATGCACACCGCGTCGGCGAGCTCGTCGAGGCCGGTGGCGCGGATCTTCTGGTCCTGCGTCGAGGTCGGGCCGTTCGTCACCACGGCGAGGGACCAGCCGGCCGCGCGCACCTCGGACAGCACGGTACGCACGCCGGGGGTCAGCCGGTAGCTCTCCCCGATCCGGTCGCTGAACTCGCGCTCGAACTTCTCGAACGGCACGTCGTAGCCGGTTCGCTCGATCAGCGCCGCGTGGAACTCGTCGCGCGGCCGGTGCCCGCCGCGGTCCTCCTCGATGAGCCGGTCGACGAGGTCGGGAGGCTGACCCTGCTCCTCCAGGAAGGCACGGGCCCAGGCACGGAACAGCGGCGGTCGCTCGACCAGCGTGTCGTCGAGGTCGCACATCAGCAGCGGCATGGGCACAGCCTAGGAGGGCTCCGGGCGGCTCCGGCTCCGGGCGGCCAGGCCCGCGGCCACCACCGCCAGGTCCACCGTCGTGCCGATCACCGTCTCCACGAGGCGGTCGACGAGCAGCGGACCGACCGGCTGCTCGACCGCCAGCTGCCCCATCAGCAGCGCCATGGGGGTGATGAACACCAGCGCGAGGCCGTAGTTGCGTCCGACGAGCATCTCGGTCGTGATCTGCAGCGCGGCGGCGACCAGCACGATCGCGACGGGGTCGAGGTGGAGCGAGAGGAGCACGCAGCGCCGACCAGGCCGACCAGCGTGCCGCCGACCCGGTGCAGCCCGCGGACCAGCTGTCCGCGGGCGCCTCGCCCGGTGAGCGGCGCCGCCGCTGCCACCGTCGCCCAGTAGGGGTGCCCGATGTCGAGCACGGTGGCCAGCGCGCCGGACAGCAGCACGGCGAACGCCGCCGTGGCGGCGGCGACCGCGGCCGCCACCAGCACCTCGCTGCCGTCGTGCGGGAACGCCGCGGTGGCGCCGAACGCGAAGACCAGGAACAGCGGCCCCGGCGGGTGCCAGTCCTGCACCGCCGCGACCCGCGCGCCGAGGCCGGCGACCAGCGCGGCGCCCACGACCGCGACCGGCTCGCGCGCCCCCAGGGTGCCGACCAGCGCGCCCAGGGTGACGGCGAGCGTCAGGGCCGCCCCCGCGCTGACCTGCATCGCCTGCCGTGACAGGTGGGCGTGGGTCCGCCCGTAGACCGCGGTGAACGCGCCGAAGACGGGCGTAGAGGGACCACTCCGGGTGGCCCAGCGCGAGCACGACCAGCAGCGGCACCAGGACGCTGATGCCGGCGCGCAGCGCGACCCGGTGCGAGCCCGGCTGCGGCTGCAGCCGCAGCAGGTCCGCCAGCACTCCCGGCACGAGGCGCGTCCTCGGCGCGGCTCAGGGCAGGTCGCCGACCAGCTCGCGGGGGGTGCGGCGCCGACCCGTGTAGAACGGCACTTCCTCGCGGACGTGGCGCCGGGTCTCCGAGCCGCGCAGGTGCCGCATCAGGTCGACGATGCGGTGCAGGTCGTCGGCCTCGAACGCGAGCAGCCACTCGTAGTCGCCGAGCGCGAACGACGAGACCGTGTTGGCGCGGACGTCGGGGTAGTCGCGCGCCATCATGCCGTGCTCCGCGAGCAGCCGACGTCGCTCGGTCTCCTCGAGGAGGTACCACTCGTAGGACCGCACGAACGGGTAGACGCAGACGTAGGCGCGCGCCTGCTCGTCGGCGAGGAACGCCGGCACGTGGCTCTTGTTGAACTCCGCCGGCCGGTGCAGCGCCATCTGCGACCACACCGCGTCGAGGCGTGCGCCGAACGCCGTACGACGGAAGCGGTGGTAGGCGTCCTGCAGCTCGTCAGCGGTCTCCGCGTGCCACCACACCATCAGGTCGGCGTCGGCGCGCAGCCCGGCGACGTCGTAGAGGCCGCGCACCGTGACGTCGGCGCCGGCGAGCTCCTCGAAGAGCTTCTCCACCTCGGCGGCCTCGGCCTCCCGGTCGGCCTCGCCGAGCACGTCACGGAGCCGGAAGACCGACCACATGGTGTAGCGGACGACGGCGTTGAGGTCCTTGGCCGCCTTGCCCGCGTTGGCCTTCTTGGTCTCGCTCATGGGGTCATTCTCCCTGCTGCGGCAAGGCACCGACGACCTGGGCCGCGGCGAGCTCGGCCGACGCGATGCAGGCCGGGATCCCGAGCCCGTCGTACGCCGCCCCGCACACCGCCAGGCCCGGCTCGGCGGCCACCGCCGCGCGGATCCGGGCGACCCGCTCGAGGTGGCCGACGGCGTACTGCGGCAGCGCGCCGCCCCACCGCTGCACGTGCGCGTCGACGGGCCGCACCGCCAGGCCGACCGCGTCGGCGAGGTCCTCGAGGGCGAGCTGCACGAGCTCCTCGTCGGTGCGCTGCAGCACCTGCTCCTCGCGGTGCCGGCCGATCGAGCAGCGCAGCAGCAGCAAGTCGCCCGCCACGTCGCCGGCCTCGCGGACCCAGTCCCACTTGGCGAACGAGTACGTCGCCGCCTTCACGACGCGGCCGTCGACGGGAGGCACCAGGAACCCGGAGCCCTCGGTCGCGGGCAGGTCGCGGCGGCGGAAGGCCAGCGTCACGATGGCCATCGAGGCGTACTCGACCCGTGCCAGCTCGAGCGCCGCGTGCGGCACGACGTCGGAGAGCAGCCGCCCCGTCGGCCGCGCGGGTGCGGCCAGCACCACCGCGTCGGCGTGCACCAGCTCGGCGTCGCGGGTCGGTCCGACCACCAGGTTCCAGCCCCCCTCGGCCGCGCGGGCCAGGTCGCGGACGGTCGCACCGGTGCGGACCTCCAGGCCGGCGCCCGCCACCACTGCGGCGGGCAGCTGGCCGATCCCGCCGACCAGCCCCGCGAACACCGGTACGTCGGACACCGCCGCCGTCGCCGCGGCGGCCGCCCGCATCATCGAGCGGTCCCGGTCGAGCAGCGCCACGACCTGCGGCACGGCGGCGCGGGCCGAGATCTCGCGGGCGTGGCCGGCGTACACCCCGCCGAGCAGCGGCTCCACGAGCCGGTCGACGACCTCGCGGCCGAACCGCTCCTCGACCAGCCAGCCGACGCTGACGTCCTGGCCGTCGAGGCGGGTGGCGGGCAGCGCGGGCTCCAGGGCGGCGCGGGCGAGGCCCGGCTTCGAGAGCAGGCCGCTCTCGGAGAGCAGCCGGGCGTCGGTGGGGACGCCCATCAGGCTGCGGGGCATCGGCCGCATCCGGCCCCGCGACCAGAGGCTCGCGCCGATCGCCGCGGGGTGGACCAGCCGGTCGCCCAGGCCCACCTGCCGGGCCAGCCCGACGGCCTCGGGGCGGCGGTTGAGCATCGACTCGGCGCCGACGTCGACGAGCACTCCCCCGACCTCGGCGCGCGCCAGCTTGCCGCCGACCTCCGGTGCGGCCTCGAGCACGAGGACCTCGACGTGCGGCGCGGTCCGACGTACCGCCGCCGCTGCCGCGAGGCCCGCGATGCCGCCGCCCACGACCACCACCCGGGGCGCGGTGGTGGGGAGCGACGGGGGCACAGGTCACAGGTTCGCAAAGACCTGGTCACCGGGCCACCCGAGGGGAACCACCGGGCGATGGGCTGCGTCACAGTCGCGAGTCCACCGGTCAGCGCGGCCGGGCGCGGACCGTCACGAACGGGGATGCAGATGACCAGGTCCACGCACCGCACCGCCCTGGCGGCGCTCGCCGCCACCGCCCTCCTGGGGCTCGCCGCCTGCAGCGGCTCGTCGTCGGACTCGATGGCGCCCTCGGACACGGCGGCGGGCTCCGCCGGGTCCGGGCACGCGGCGGGCGACCTGGCCGAGAAGCAGCCGCGGCCGGCCCGGACGGCGCTGCGGGCGAAGGCCGTGATCAAGACCGGCGAGATCGCGGTGACCTCGCGCCACCTCACCCGGGTCCGGGCCGAGGTGGACCGGCTGCTGGCGTCGGTCGGCGGGTCGGTGGACCGCGAGGAGACCACGAACGCCCGCGACGGCAGCATCGACCATTCGCGGCTGGTGCTGCGCGTTCCGGTCGAGAAGTTCGACGGGACCAAGCGGGCGCTCGGGAGGCTCGGGAAGCTCACCTCCTCGACGGAGTCGGAGAAGGACGTCACCACCGAGGTCATCGACACCGACGAGCGGGTGCAGACGCTGCAGAACAGCCTGGACCGGCTGCAGCGCTACCAGCGCTCCGCGAAGGACGTGACGGCGCTGATCCGCTACGAGGACCAGATCACCGCGCGGCAGTCCGAGCTGCAGTCCCTCAAGGCGCAGCAGACCTACCTCACCAGCCGGACGACGATGTCGACGATCACGCTCGACCTCTCGACGCCCGAGACGTACGTCGCACCGCCCGGCGCCCTCGACGACGCCGGCTTCCTGGCCGGGCTGGAGGGCGGCTGGCACGCTCTCGGGGCGGTCGTGGTCGTGGCGCTGACCGTGCTCGGGGCGGCGCTGCCGTTCCTCGTCGTGGCGCGGGCTCGTCGGGGTGCCGCTGTGGCTCGGCGTCCGGCAGCTGGTCCGCCGGCGAGCCGTCACGGACTAGGGCGACACGCGGTGAGAACGCCGAGTGGGTGACGGGTCGGCGGGAGGGGGCGGGGCTCGGGTCAGAGGGTGTGGACGTGGTCGGTCAGCCGGGCGAGCTGGTCGGGGTCGGTGGAGGGGAGCACGCCGTGGCCGAGGTTGAAGACGTGGCCCGGCGCGGCGCGGCCGGCCTCGACGACCTCGGTGGCCCGGGCCAGCATCACCTCGGTCGGGGCGAACACCAGGGACGGGTCGAGGTTGCCCTGCACGGCGCGGCCGCCGACCCGGCGCACCCCGTCGGCCAGCGGCACCCGCCAGTCGACGCCGACCACGTCGGCGCCGGCGTCGCCCATCAGGCCGAGCAGCTCACCGGTGCCGACGCCGAAGTGGATCCGCGGGACGCCGAGCGCACCGGCGGCGGCGAGCACCTCGGCGGAGTAGGGCATGCCGTAGCGGCGGTAGTCGGCCGGCGACATCGCCCCCGCCCAGGAGTCGAACAGCTGCACCGCCGACGCGCCGGCCGCCACCTGCACCGCGAGGTAGGCGGCGGAGATCCCGGCGATCTTGCGCATCAGCGCGTCCCACACGTCGGGGGCGCCGAACATCATCGCCTTGGTCCGGGCGTGCTCCTTGGACGGCCCGCCCTCCACGAGGTACGACGCCACGGTGAACGGCGCACCCGCGAAGCCGATCAGCGGCGTCGCACCGAGCTCGCCGACCAGCGTCCGCACCGACTCGGTCACGAAGCCGACGTGGTCCGGCGTCAGGTCGGGGATCGCCTCGACGTCCGCGATCGTCGACACCGGGTGGGCCACCACCGGACCCACGCCGGGCACGATGTCGAGGTCGACGCCGACCGCCTTGAGGGGCAGCACGATGTCGGAGAAGAAGATGGCGGCGTCGACGCCGTAGCGCCGCACCGGCTGCATCGTGATCTCCACGACCAGGTCGGGGCGCATGCACGACTCGAGCATCGCCACGCCCTCGCGCAGCCGGCGGTACTCCGGCAGCGAGCGGCCGGCCTGGCGCATGAACCAGACGGGCGTGTGCGGCACCGGCTCCCCGCGGGCGGCGCGCAGGAAGGCCGAGTCGTGGACCCGCGGGTCGGTCACGGAGGCAGAGGGCACCCGCCGATCCTCCCAGGCGGGAGGGCGTGTCGGGCGACCGGACCGAGTGATGCGGCTTACTGTGACCCCATGGCCGCACGTCACGAGCCTCGTGCGGACGCCTCAGCGTCCCCACAAGCCTTCCAGGCTGCCGTCGCGCAGCTGCGCGAGGCACGGCTGCGCCCGGAGGTCTTCTGCGAGGAGATGCCCGCACCGCAGCGGATCGCGCCGTTCGCCTCCGCGCTCTCGGCCGACGTGACCGTCGACGGCGAGGACGTCGGCACCGGCCGCATCGTGCTGCTGCACGACCCCGCTGGCAACGACGCCTGGGAGGGTACCTTCCGGTGCGTGGCCTACGCGCGTGCCGAGATCGACCCCGAGATGGCCAACGACCCGATGCTGGCCGAGGTCGGCTGGTCGTGGCTCGTCGAGGCGCTCACCGCCCACGGCGCGACGTACCTCGCCCCGTCCGGCACCGTCACCAAGGTCTCCTCGGAGAGCTTCGGCAGCATGGCCGACGAGGACGCCAGCGCGCAGCTCGAGATCCGCGCCTCCTGGACCCCGATCGGCAACCCGGCCGAGGAGGGGGTGCTCGACCTCGGCCCGCACGCCGAGGCGTGGGGCGAGCTGCTCTGCATGGCCTCCGGGCTGCCGCCGGTCCCCGAGGGTGTCGCGCCGATGCCGAGCCGACGCGGACAGCGCGGCCGAGGCTGATGGCGCAGCGCCACGACGAGAGCTCCCCGGCCCCCGACGACCGCCCCGGCGTCGAGGACGACGCCACCCCCGCACCCGCACCGCTGCTCGAGCTGCGCGACGGCCTGCCGCCGGTGGTCGACACCCCGGAGGCGCTCGCCCGGGTCGTCGAGGCGTTCCGCGCCGGCACCGGCCCGGTGGCGATCGACGCCGAGCGCGCCTCGGGCTACCGCTACTCCGCCCGGGCCTACCTCGTGCAGCTGCGCCGCGAGGGCTCGGGCACCGCGCTCGTCGACCCGATCGCGTTCGACGACCTCGACGCCCTGCAGGAGGCGCTCGGCGACACCGAGTGGATCCTGCACGCCGCCACCCAGGACCTCGCCTGCCTCGCGGAGGTCGGGCTGCGTCCCACCACGCTGTTCGACACCGAGCTGGCCGGCCGGCTGCTGGGCTACCCACGGGTCGGGCTGGCGACGCTGGTCGAGTCGGTCCTCGGCCGCAGCCTGCGCAAGGAGCACTCCGCCGTCGACTGGTCGACCCGACCGCTGCCGGACCCGTGGCTGGAGTACGCCGCCCTCGACGTCGAGGCGCTCGTCGAGCTGCGGGAGGTGCTCGGCCGCGAGCTGGTCGAGTCCGGCAAGGAGGAGTGGGCCCGGCAGGAGTTCGCGCACCTGGTGGCCGCGCCGCCCGCCAGCCCCCGGCGCGAGCCGTGGCGCCGCACCTCCGGCATGCACAAGGCCCGGGGTCGCCGCGCGCTGGCCGCGGTGCGCGAGCTGTGGCAGACCCGCGACGAGATCGCCCGCCGTCGCGACGTCACCCCCGGCCGGATCATCCCGGACTCCTCGATCGTCGAGGCCGCCAACGCGATGCCGCGCGACAAGGCCGCGCTCGACGGGCTGCGGGGGTTCCGCGGCCGCGGTGCGGAGCGCTACGCCCGGCAGTGGGTCGAGGCGCTGCGCGCGGCCCGCAGCATGGACGAGCAGCAGCTGCCCAGCGTCGCCGCCCGGTACGACGGCCCGCCGCCGCCCCGCGCCTGGGCCGACCGGGACCCCGTCGCGGCTGCCCGGCTGACCCGGGCCCGCGACGACCTCAAGGCGCTCTCCGAGCAGCACCGCCTCCCGGTGGAGAACATCCTCACGCCGGACTACGTGCGACGGCTGCTGTGGGAGCCGCCGACCGACGACGACCTGCCGGCGGCCGTGGGCCGACGGCTGACCGAGCTGGGGGCGCGCCCCTGGCAGGTCGAGCTGACGCGTGAGCTGCTGGTCTCGGCGATCCTCGACCCGCCCCCGGAGCCGGCGCCCGAGCTCGACGGGCTCGAGGAGCCCGACGAGCCGCTGGACCCCGAGGTGGCGGGCGGCTAGTTCGGCGACGGACCGTGCGTCATCTTCGGCGAGCCCGAGGCTGCCGACGGCGTCACGGTCTGCGCGGTCTGCGGGGTCGGAGATCCCGGTGACCCGGTGGCCGACCCCGTGGTCGAGCCGGAGGGCGACTCGGTCGGCGACGGCGTCTCCGTGTCCTGCGCCAGCAGCGGCACCGAGATCTGGTCGATCCGCGGCAGCAGCACGTCGAAGTCGGCCCGCTGCGCGTAGAACAGCTTCGCGCACCAGCGGCTGGGTCTGCCGCACCACCTCGTGCCACGCCGGCGGGTTCGGCATCGTGGTGGCCCGCCGGATGACCCGGGTGAACACGTCGACGTTGAGCGGGAACTGGTTCGTCTGGGTGAACGCGTCGGAGCTCTGCACGTTGACGTTCGCCGGCACCACGCCTCCCGAGCGCGCCGTGATGGCCGCGCCGCGGTCCCCGCTGGCGAACGCCAGGAAGTCGGCCGCCTCGGACTGGTGCTGGGTCTCGCGGTTGATGCACAGCCCGCTGACGTCCGCGATCGTCCCGCTGCGGCCCAGGCTCGGCATCGGGTAGACGTCGAAGCGCAGCTCGCGGTTGTGGCGCAGCTTCGGCACCAGGGACGCGGGTGCCGACCATCATCCCCAGCCTGCCGTGCATGAAGCGGGAGACGGGACCCTCCTTCGCGAGCTCGCGCGGGGTCAGCGAGATGGTCTGGTTGCGCGCGACGTCGAGGATCCGCTCGAGGTCGTTGCGGTTCGGGGTCGGCGAGAGGGTCAGCGTCGTCGGGGTCTTGGCGTCGTCGACGATGTCGCTGCCGGCCGACCGCATCAGCGGGGTGAGGGTGGTGAGCCGGGGCGGGAGGTACACGCCCTTGACCGCGCCGCGCGACATCTGCGCCGCCGCGACCGTGAACTGGTTCCACGACCAGCCGTTGTCCTGCGGCATCGGCACGCTGTCGGTGCGCGAGGGCAGCAGCGAGGTGTCGAGCAGCCGCTTGTTGTAGAACACGACGTACGGCGACACGTCGTTGGGCATGCACTGCAGGGCGGAGTCGGCGGCCATCGCCTCGAGGCCCAGCCGCTCGTAGTTGTCGCCGAACTGGATGCCGCGCTCCTCGAGGAGCTCGTCGACGGGCTGCACGCGCCCGTCGGCGACCAGCGCCGGCAGGTCCGACGAGCTGGTCAGGAACACGTCGGGGCCGGTGCCCGACGCGAACTCCTGCTCGAGCCGGGTGCGCGAGACCGCGTCGCCCGAGGCGGTCTCCACCGTGACCTTGACGCCGGGGTGCTGGCGCATGAACACGCGGGCCAGACGCTGGTAGGAGCGCAGCTCCTCGGGGCCGCCGTACACCGCCAGACGCAGCGGCACCGGGCCCGCGGAGGACGACGACGGGGCCGGTGTGCCGGACGCACTCGCGTCGGAGCCGGGGTTGGTCCCGGACGTGCACGCAGAGACCAGCAGGAGCACCGCCACGACCACCGCCACCAGTCCGTGACGCGCACGGCGCGACGGTCCGCGACCTCGTGGGTGCACCCCCACCTCCCTCATCGATGCCTGCCTCCGTCGAAGGGCCACGGTATCGGGACACACCCACCGAGGTGACGTCGAGTCGGAGAAGCCGACCCTACGCTGGGCCCGAACCCCCGGACAGTCAGGACCCAGATGCCGAACCGTGCCCCCGCACGTCGACCGGCGGCCCTCGCGGCGGGCGTCGCGGCCGGTGCGCTGCTGCTCGGCGGCTGCGGCGACCAGCCCGCCGAGCGGTCCGACGCCGCGGCGTCGCGCACGACGAGCAGCGCCCCGAGCTCGCCCTCGAGCACCGCCCCGACGTCGCCGTCGACGGGTCCGTCGTCCCCGAGCACGACGAAGTCGGCGTCGCCCGCGCTCACCTCTCCCGGTCCGCTGCTGAGCGCGGCCGAGCTGCCGGGGTTCAACGCCGACTACCGCTGGCGGCCGGGCGCGACCACGCCCCACGAGCCGGCGACGTCGTTCGGCACCTGCCAGCGCTTCGGCCTGCTGGCGATCGGCGCCGAGCGGGTCGTCGTGCGCCGCTACCGCCCGCCGGCCGACGCGAGCGCCTCGCACGACCGGGCCGGCGAGCTGGTCGCGACGTTCCCGGACGCGGCCACCGCACGACGCGCGTACGCCGTGCTCGGACTCCTGGCGGGACCGGTGCGCCGACCGGCTCCGGCGGTTCCGCACCAGCGACGTCGGCGCGGTCCGTGACGTGCCCGCCGGTGCCGGGCAGGCGGGCTGGTACCTGCTGACGTACGGACCGGTGCCGGGTGACCCAGACGCCCGGTTCTTCGACGCACAGGGCACCGCGCTCGTCGGGTCGAGGATCGCGATGGTCTCGATGGTGCTGGCCGGCCAGGACTACGACTACCCCGCCGGCGCGGGAGCCGATGGTGGCCGCGGTGCAGCACGCCGCCCGGAAGATCGCCTGACCGGCTAGCGTCTGGCTGTGAGCGACGCCGGCCCGTTCGACCGCATGTGGGTGCGCAGCCGCGTGTCGTTCGACGAACGGCTGGCCCGGCTGCGCAGCAAGTCCTGGCACATCGGCCAGTGCGCCGTCGCGGCCGGCGTGGCCTGGTTCATCGCCCACGAGGTGGTCGGCCACCCGCGGCCGTTCTTCGCGCCGATCGTCGCGGTGGTGTGCCTCGGGCACGTCCTACGGGCAGCGGCTGCGGCGGGTCGCGGAGGTCACGATCGGCGTGGCCATCGGGGTGTTCCTCGCCGACCTGCTGCTGCTGGTCATCGGCACCGGCGCCTGGCAGGTGACGGTGCTGGTCGCGATGGCGATGTCGGTGACGCTGCTGCTCAACGCCGGCACGCTGTTCGTGACCCAGGCCGCCGTGCAGGGCATCGTCGTGGTGACGTTCGCCGCCGCGCCCGGCTACGCGCTGACCCGCTGGGTGGACGCGCTGATCGGCGGTGCGGTCGCGCTGGTCGCCGCGGCCGTGGTCCCCCGTGCGCCGCTGCGGCGTCCGCGCCAGCAGGCCGCGGTCGTCGTACGACGTATCGCGGAGCTGCTCGCGGCCGGCGCCCGGCACCGCCCAGGACGGCGACGTCGAGCGCGGGCTGCAGGTGCTCGCCGACGCCCGCAACACCGAGCGGCTGATCCGGGAGCTGCAGGACGCCGCCGACGAGGGGCTCTCGGTGATCGCCTCGTCACCGTTCCGGCGCCGGCACAGCGGCGACGTGCGCCGGATGGTCGAGCTCGTCGAGCCGCTCGACCGGGCGATGCGCAACACCCGGGTGCTGGTGCGGCGGATCGCGGTCTCGAACTACCACCACGAGCCGATCCCGCCGGCCTACAGCCTGCTGTGCGAGGACCTGGCGATGGCGACCGGCCAGATGGCCGACGAGCTGGCGACCGGCGAGAAGGCGCTGCGGGTGCGGGAGTCGCTGCTGCGGATCGGCGCCGGCACCGCGGAGGTGGAACGGGTCGCCGACCTCTCCGCGGACGTCGTGCTGGCGCAGATCAGGTCGATCATCGTCGACCTGCTGCAGATCACCGGGATGGACGTCCTCGAGGCCACCGACGCGCTGCCGCCGCCGCGGCTGTGAGGCCGGCCGCGGTCCCGGTCGTACTGTGGTCGCGATGTCCGAGCACTCCCGACCCCGACCACCGGCCGATGCTGCCCGGCGCCGGCCACTTCGAGGCGATCACCGAGCGACCTCGACCCGGCCGCGCGCACCGAGGCCGCCGACCGCTGCGCGACGCTGCTGGTGCGCGGCGCCCACGACACCGCCGACGAGGACGTCGTGGCCCGCGTCGTGCACCTCGCCGACACCGAGGGCCTGGACACGCTGGCGGACCTGTGGTCGGGGTCGCCCGCGGACTCGCTGGCCGGCTGCCTGTGGCGGCTCTACCTGCTCCGCTCCTGGGTGTACGCCGACCCCGCCGCCGCCGCGCGCGAGTTCGACGCCGGACGCGCGCACACGCCGGTGCACGAGGTCGTCGCCGGAGTCGTCGACCCGCCCGGTCCCGACGAGGTGCGCCGGCTCACCGACCTGGTGCTGCGCGGCGTGGTGCGCGGTGACTTCGCCGACACGCTGTTCCGGGCCGCGGCGTTCGCCCGGGTGGTCGCGGCCGGCCGGGCCCACGTCGGCGCCAGCCACGCCAGCACGCCGTACGACTCGGACCTGTCGGCCTCACGGCTGGTCACGATGGCCCAGCAGCTCGAGCACGCGGCCACGCTGGAGCTCGACGGCCGGCTGGCCTGACACGCCCTTCCTCACCGGTTCCGCCCGTCGGCTGGCCCCCGGCTTGTAGGCTCGGGGATGCGCCGGGCCGTGGCAGCCCCGGGTCCCGAAATAAGCCGCTACGAGCGGCCACGCGCCGTGAGGCGCTCCCGGTCCGGCGCCCTACTTCTCGCTAGCCCTCCCGGCCGGCCGCCTCCGCGGCGGCGATGCGCGCCGCCAGCCCGGCGTTGGCGAGCGCGAGCGCGACGTTCGCGCTGAGGCTCGCCCCTTCAGTCCGCTCGTGGAACCAGCCGAGCAGGAACGGCGTGACGTCCTTGCCTGCGATGCCGCGCCGTTCGACCTCCGCCAGCCCCGCCGCGACCGTGCGCTCGTGCAGCCCGGGGTCCATCTCGTCGTCGACCGCCACCGGCTGCGCCACCACCAGGCCCTGCGGCAGCCCGAGCCCGTGGCGGGCGCGCATCACCGCGGCCACCTCCTCGGGGGTGTCCACCCGCCACGGGACGGGCAGCCCGGTGTCGCGGACGTAGAACCCCGGCACGGTGTCGGTGCGGTAGCCGAGCAGCGGGACCGACAGCGTCTCGAGCCGCTCGACGGTGGCGGGCACGTCCAGGATCGACTTCACGCCCGCGCAGACGACGGTGACCGGCGCGGTGGCCAGCGCGGCGAGGTCGGCCGACTCGTCCCACGACTCGCGGGCGCCGCGGTGCACCCCGCCGAGGCCGCCGGTGGCGAACAGCCGGATGCCGGCGCGGTGCGCGAGGTACGCCGTCGCGGCCACCGTGGTCGCCCCCGCCGTGCCCGTGGCCAGCACGATCCCGAGGTCGCGGACGCTGGTCTTCACCACGCCCGGGTCCTCGGCGATGTGCACCAGCTGGTCGTCCGAGAGGCCGACGCGGACGGCGCCGTCGACCACGGCCACCGTCGCCGGGACGGCCCCGCCGCGGCGTACCGCCGCCTCGATCTCGCGCGCGGTCTGCGCGCTGGTGGCCGCCGGCAGGCCGTGGCTGATGATCGTGGACTCCAGCGCAACCACCCCGGTACCTGATGCAATAGCGTCTGACACCTCGTCGTCGAGAACGAGACGACTCCAGGACAGCTGTGTGGTCATGGGCGGAATTGTGCACGAGCGGCGCAGGTCGACCGCGACCGACGAACGAGATGAGGACGTACCTGTGCTGGTCGCGTGCCTGGGGGACGTGATGCTCGACGTGATCGTCGAGCTGCCGCACGGCCTGTCCACCGACGACGACACCCCCGCCGAGATCGTCTTCGCGGCCGGCGGCCAGGCCGCCAACGTCGCGACCTGGGTGACCTCCCTCGGCGGCCGGGCGCGGGTGTTCGGGCCGCGCGCCGACACCGGCCCGGGCCACCTCGTCGAGGACGCGCTCACCGGTCACGGCGTCGAGATGTGGGGCACCACCACCGGCCGCACCGGGCGCGGTGCGTCTCGCTGGTCACCGGTGGCACCCGCTCGATGGCCTCCGACCCCGGCGACCTCAGCTGGCTCGACGAGGTCCGCTCCGGCGCCTGGCTCGACGGCGCCGACTGGCTGTTCGTCTCCGGCTACGCCCTGCTGCGCACGCCCGACCCGCAGCGGGTCGTGGAGACCGCCGCCGTGGCCCGGGCGCACGGCACCCGCGTCGCGGTGGACCTGTCGTCGGCGGCGATGGTGGCGCAGCTTCGGCGCGGACCACTTCTCGTCGCTGTGCCAGGCGCTGCGCCCGTCCGTGGTGTTCGCGACCGACACCGAGTGGGCCACCAGCACGGGCGCGGTTCGGCGCCGGCGGCAACGCGGTGCTGGTCCTCAAGCACGGCGAGCGCGGTGCCTCGTTCGTCATCGACGGCGTCACGGACGAGCGCGCGGCCCTGGAGGGTCCGGTCGTCGACGTCACCGGCGCCGGTGACGCGCTGGCCGCCGGGCTTCCTGCTGGGCGGCGTCGACCTGGCGATGACCGCCGCGGCCCGCTGCGTGGCCCGCCGGGGCGCCCAGCCGCCCGACGGACCGTGAACGGGCCGCTGACCTTCCGCGGCGTCGAGGTGCCCGACCAGGAGCTGGCGTGGCGGTTCAGCCGCTCCGGCGGCCCCGGCGGCCAGTCGGTCAACACCGCGGACTCGCGCGTCGAGCTGAGCCTCGACGTCGGCCGCTCCCCCGCGATCCCCGACCGGGTCCGGGAGCGGCTGCTGGCGCGGCTCTCGCACCGGCTCGTCGACGGGGTGCTGACGGTCGCCGCCTCGGAGTACCGCTCCCAGCACCGCAACCGGCAGGCCGCCCGGGCCCGGCTCGCCGAGCTGCTGACCGAGGCCAGCGCGCCACCGCCGCCGCGGCGCCGCCCGACCCGGCCGACCCGCGGCTCGAAGGAGCGCCGGCTGGCGGGCAAGAAGCGGCGCTCGCAGACCAAGCAGCTGCGGCGACGGCCGCCGGACTGACGGCCCACCCGCGACCCGGCGTGAGCTGCGCTCCCCATCCCCGTGACCCGGCGTGAATGGTTGTCACGGTCCAACCGTTCACGCCGGGTCGGTTGGGCGCGCGGTCGCGCCGGGTCGATGGCCGCGCGATTCACGCCGGGTCGGCGGGCAGGCTGGAGGTCGGCGACCACGGCGGCGTGGTCGGAGGGCCACAGCCCGTGCGGCACGGTCCGGTCCCCCGGAGCGTCGCCGACCACCCGGCAGCCGAGCACGGTCGCGTCGCGGACCCAGACGTAGTCGATGCGCTCGGTCAGCGTGCTGACCGGGTCGGCCAGCCCGGCGGCCTGCCCGCAGGTGAGGCCCGCGTCCGTCGCCCCGGCTGCCAGGCGTCCACGCCACGGCGCGGGCACGCCGACCCGGTCCGGGGTGGCGTTCAGGTCGCCGACCAGCACGATCGGGCACCGAGCGTCGTCCGCGTGCGCGGCGAGCACCTCGTCGCGCTGCGCGTCGCGGACCCGGGCGTCGTACGCCTCGGTGTGGGTGTTCACCAGCCGCAGCGCGGTGCCGCCGACCCGGACCTGCACGCTGCCCCAGCTGCGCACCACGGGGAACGACGACGCCGTCGATCGCGGTGGCCACGACGTGCCGGGTCGCGAACGGCGCCGTCCGCTCGTCGACGACCTCGACGTCGTCGCGCACCAGCGTCGACGTTGGATCCGGTGACGCCCATCCACTCCGTCGGCGACACCGGCATCGCGCCGGAGAAGTTCTCGTTGCCGGCGTGCGCGGCGTAGTGACAGCCGGCCTCGTCGAGCGCGGCGAGCAGCGTCGGCAGGAAGTCGACCAGCACCCGCTCGGCGCCGAGCGAGCCGTCGGCGGCGAGCGGCGCCGAGCGTCCAGCGCGCGACCTCCTGCAGGCCCACCAGGTGCGGACGCTCGCGGGCCAGCACCGCCGCCACCGCCCGGGCGCGCTCCTCGAAGCGGGTGGCCTCGAGCTGCTGTCGTACGACGCCCACCCGGGCGGCCAGCTCGTCGAGGTCGCGGGCGCCGAACAGCAGCGCCAGGTCGGCGCCGAGGTAGAGGTTCCAGGTCGCGACCCGCACGGTCGTCGGCGTCGTCGGCCGGCATCAGGCGTCCAGGTGGGTCAGCGCGAGCCACTGCCGGGCCCACGAGCCGCGCGGCCCGGCGCACACCCAGACCGGCTGGCCGCGCTCCTCGTTGTCGGCGCCCTCGTCGTTGGTGATCGTCGGCCCGCGGCGGCAGCCGGTGAACTCCTCGCCCGGCCGGGGCAGGCCGACCACGACGACCGGTCCGGTGCGGCCGGGCGGCGGTCCCCAGTCGGCCCAGCCGTTGTGCCCGCTGTAGACCGGCCGGCCGACGTCGTACCACTGCAGCGCACCGGCCTCGCCGTAGTTGCCGGTGAACAGCACCGCGGTCCGGCGCTGCGCCGGCGGCAGGTCCGCGACGGCACGACGGACGGTCGCGACCAGCTCGGGCCAGCCGATCGTCTCCGGCTGGTCGGCGTCGATCGCGGGGTAGAACGACCCCGCGTAGGTCCGGACCGGCAGCACCGGGACGAGCGCCGGCCAGGCGACGACGGCCGACAGCGCGAGGACGACACCGGCGGTGACCAGCCGGCGGACCGGCCAGCGCTGCGCGAGGGCCGTGCTCCCGGCGGCGACCAGCGGCGGGACCAGGCCGGCGAGGTAGTAGCCCTTGCCGCCGGTCACCAGGAAGATCGCCGCGACCACCACGAACGTCATCCCCACCGGCCGGGCGCGTGCCCACTCCGGGCGCCGGAGCAGCACGACGAGGCCGTAGACCCACAGCACCGCGACCACCGGGCTGTACATCACCAGCGCCTGCCCGACCAGTGCCACCCGGCCGCCGAGGCCGCCGTACTCGTCGGCGATGTCGGCGCTCAGCGCGAGCACCGGCCAGCCGTGCGCGCGCCTGCCACACGAGGTTGGGCAGCCACAGCAGCAGCGCCACGCAGCCCACCCAGCCACGGGTACGGCGTCCGCAGCTGGCCGCGGGTCTCGCGGACGACCGCCACGGAGACCAGCAGGCCGAGCAGCAGGAACGCGACCGCGTGCTTGTTGTTGAGGCCGATCCCCGCGACCAGCCCCGCCGCGAGCCACCACCGTGGCCGGTCGTCGACCAGCGCGTGCCCGACCAGCAGCAGCACCGCCGTCCAGGCCAGCGTGTCGAACGTCGCGGTGCTCAGCCGGTGGCCGACGGCCACGGTGAAGGCGGACGCCGCGACGGTCGCGGCCGCCAGCACCTGGGCGGCGCGGCCCCCGCCGAGCAGCCGGGCGAAGCACGCCGTGAGGACGACCAGCGCACAGACCGCGACGAGGCTCGGCAACCGGAGCACGACGAGGTCGTGCGGCGCCAGCACCGTCATCAGCCGCGCCAGCAGCGGGGTCAGCGTCGGCTGGTCGGGATACCCCCAGGCCAGGTGCTGCCCGGCGGCCACGAAGTACAGCTCGTCGCGGTGCGGGCCGTAGCGGCCGGCCATCAGCATGAGCACCACCGCGAGCACCAGCACGACGACGAGCACCTCCCGGGTCGCGAAGGCAGGTCGGTCGGTGCGCGGCACGCGTCGATCATCGTGCATCGCCTGGCGGGGCGGCATCATTCGCGCCATGGACATGACGCAGCTGCGGCAACGGGCGCGCGAGGTGCGCGCCCTCTACGCGGACCAGGAGGAGCGGCGCTACGGGCGGAGCTGGACCCCCGAGGAGGTGATGCTCGGCTTCCTCGGCGACGTGGGCGACCTGGCCAAGCTCGTGCATGGCAAGGCGGGGGTGCGGCCGCGTGACGACCTCGACGAGGCGCTGGCGCACGAGCTCGCCGACTGCCTGTGGTCGGTGCTGACCCTCGCCGACCGCTACGGCGTCGACCTGGAGTCGTCGTTCCTCACCACGATGGACGATCTCGAGGAGCACCTGCGCGCCTAGGGTGGACCCATGAGCCAGGGGCCGACGCCCGACGGCGTTCGGTGGTGGGCCTGGGCCGCGGTCGTGGCCCAGGTGGTGTTCGTGCTCAGCTGGCTGGTCGCCGGGCTGTGGCAGCGCCCCCGCTACGACGCGCTGGACCACTCGATCAGCGACATGTACGCCGTCACCGCGCCGGCCGGCCTGTTCCTGGTCGTCGTCCTCACGGTGTGCGGCGCGGTGACGATCGGCTTCGCGCTGCTGTCCGTGCGTCCCGTCCTGCGGGGCGCCGGCTGGACAGCCACGGTCGGCTCCTGGTGCCTCGCGCTGTCGATCCTCGGTCTCGGCGACCTGCTCTCGCCCTTCGAGCAGGAGGCCTGCCAGCTCGCCGACCCGGGGTGCACCGACGCCGACCAGCTCGGGACCGCGGGTGGTCGCCTCGACATGATCCTCAGCACGGCCGGGCTGCTGCTGCTGGTCGCCGCCGGCTTCTTCCTCGCCGCGGCGATGCGACGGGTGCCCGCCTGGCGGCCCCGGGCGCGGGTCGCGACCTGGGCAGCGATGGTGCTCATCGTGCTGCTGCTCGCGACGGGCGTGCTCGGTGGTGTCGGGCTCAGCGGCCTGGCGGAGCGGCTGCTGGCGGCGTTCGCGGCGGCGGCGGTCGGGCTCCTGGCGGTCGGCGTCCTCCGCCGGCCCGCCTAGGGTGACCGCCATGACGACGTCGTACTCACCGCACGCGGACGGCCGACCCGACCCCGGCGAGGTGGTGTGGGCGTGGGTCGCCTACGAGGACGACCCGAGCCAGGGCAAGGACCGGCCCGTGCTGGTGGTCGGCCGCGACGGCCCCGACGGTGGGGAGCTGCTGGGCCTGTCGCTGACCAGCAAGGACCACGACCGCGACGCGGAGGACGAGGCCCGGCACGGGCGGTACTGGATGGACGTCGGCAGCGGCGACTGGGACCGGCAGCGCCGTCCCAGCGAGGTGCGGCTCGACCGGCTGCTGCGGCTGCGCGAGGCGGACGTGCGCCGCGAGGGCGCCGCGATGCCGCGGGAGATGTTCGAGCAGGTCGTGGTGGCGGCCCGCGAGCACCACGCGCTCTGATTCGTTGCTCCCGGTGCCGCGCGCACCCATCATGGCGGCATGGACACCGTCTACGACGCAGCCGGCGGGGAGCCGGGGATCCTGCGGCTGGCCGCCGCCTGGCACGCCCGGGTGATGGCCGACGAGGTGGTGGGCCACGCCTTCAGCCACGGCTTCCGGCCCGACCACACCGAGCGGCTCGCGGCGTACTGGGGCGAGGCGCTCGGCGGCCCGCCGACGTACACCGACCGCTACGGCGACGAGTCGACCGTGGTGCGGCTGCACAGCGGCAACGGCGAGCACGACGACATGAACCGGCGGGCCGTCGACTGCTTCGACGCGGCGCTGACCGACGTGTCGCTCACCGAGGACCCGCTCAGGTCGGTGCTGCACGACTACTTCGCGTGGGCGACCACGACGACGATGTACCGCTACCACCGCTCGGCCGACGACGTGCCCGCCGACCTTCCGATGCCCCGCTGGTCCTGGGACGGCCTGCAGGCCTGACGCCCGGGTCGGGGATGATGACGCCATGAGCGCCTACTGGATCAGCGTCTACCAGGAGATCGTCGACGAGGCCAAGCTCGCGGCGTACTCCGAGCTCGCCCGCCCGGCCCTGGAGGAGGCGGGTGGCACGTTCGTGGCCCGCGGCCTTCCCGAGCAGACCTACGAGTCCGGCGAGCCCACTCGCACCACCGTCATCCGGTTCGACAGCGTGGCCGCGGCGCGGACGGCGCACGACGGCCCGGCCTACCAGGAGGCGCTGGCCGCCCTCGACGGCGGCGCGGTCCGCGACATCCGCATCGTGCCGGGGCTGGACTGACGCACGTCCGACGGGTCGCGATGAGTTGCGGCCAGGAGCAGAGTCAGTTCCTGGGAGTCCAGCACGCGACCCCAAGGAGGCACCATGACGAGCACGCCCACCACCGCGAGCAGCAACCTCCCCGGCAGGCCGCCGATCGTCGACCAGGCCACCTGGGAGGCGGCGCGCGACGAGCTGCTGGCCCGCGAGAAGGCGCACACCCGCGAGGGCGACGCGATCGCCGCGGCCCGGCGACGGCTGCCGATGGTCGAGGTCGACGGCACGGTCGAGGTCGTCGGCGCCGACGGGCCGGTCCCGTTCCTCGACCTGTTCCAGGGCCGCGACGAGCTCGTCGTCTACCAGCACATGTGGTACGACGGCGCCCCGCACCAGGGCCAGTGCGAGGGCTGCACGACCACCGCCTGGCACGTGAAGGACGCCGTCTACCTCAACGCCCGGGGCGTCTCGCTCGCCATCGTGACCTCGGGCCCCTGGGACGAGGTCGCTCCCTACGTCGAGTTCATGGGCTACACCCAGCCCTGGTACTCCGTGCGGGGCGTGTCCGCACCGGTCGGCGGAGAGATGGGGCACCTGCTCTGCTTCCTGCGCGACGGCGACCGCGCGTTCCTCACCTACTCCACGACGGGCCGGGGCAACGAGCCGGCCAACGGGTCCCTGGCGCTGCTCGACATGACGCCCTACGGCCGCCGCGAGGCGTGGCAGGACGACCCCGAGGGCTGGCCCGAGGCTCCGGACGCGGGCGCGCCGGTGGGTGGGCACGGCTCGCCGATCAGCTGCACCTGGCGCTCGGACGCCGACGGCGTCGCCACCTGGGGTCCGACCAGCCGGCCCGTGCCGCAGTGGACCCGTCCGGGCGTGACCCCCGTGGACACCCTCGGCCGGCACGGCGGCCACGGCTGACGCGTCGCGACCGCTCGGACCGGCACTCGAGCGAACCAGACGCCACTCCCCCGCCTGGACGGTGCGGGCCAGCGACTCGAGTGCCGGTCCGACGGGTCGCGCGGCCGGTCAGAGGGCGTCGAGGGCCTTGCGGATGCGGGTGTCGGAGACGGCGTACGCCGTGCCGCGCGACTGGTCCCACAGCGAGACGCGGTACTCCTCCAGCATCCAGCGCACCCGCACCAGCCCGGCCGACGGCGGACGTCCCTCCGGCAGCGCGTCGACGCGGTGCAGGTAGGCCTCCTGCAGCGACGCGACCTGGTCCATCAGCTGCCGGTCGCGGTTGACCGAGGACGGCAGCCGCTCGCGGCGAGTGCGCACGGCGGTGAGGTAGCGCGGCAGCTGCCGCAGCTGGGCCGCGCCCACGTCGGCGACGAAGCCGCGGAACACCAGCCGCCCCACCTGCGCCTTCATGTCGGACAGCGCCGGCAGCAGCGGCAGGTCGGCCGACCCGCTGAGCAGCTTGTCGACGTCGCGCCACTCGGCCAGCACCCGCACCACGTCGCCGACGACCGTGCGGGTCGTGTCCGGCAGCTCGCCGCGCACCCGGTCGCGCAGGGCGGCGAAGGCCGCCTCGTCCCAGGCCACGCCGTGCCGGTCGACCAGCGCGTCGACGGCCGCCGCCACGCAGTCCTCGAGCAGCGCCGTCACCGACGGGTACGGCGAGCCCGCCAGCCCCAGCTTGTCGGTGTTCGACAGCTCGTCGGCGACCTTCCGAGCCGGAGACGGCAGCGCGAGCAGCAGCAGCCGGCGCAGGCCCCGGCGGTGCGAGGCGTCCTGCTCGGCCTCGGAGCCGAGCACCCGCACGCCCACCGTCGCGCCCTCGTCGACGAGCGCGGGGAACCCGCGGACCTCGTGCCCGGCACGGGTCCGCGTGAACGTCCGCTCCAGCGTGCCGAAGGTCCACGACGTCGCGCCGGTCACGTCGAGACCGGACGCGGAGGCCGCCTGCGCCATCGCGTCGGTGAACTGCGGCCGCAGCGGCGCCTTCAGCGCCTCGAGGTCCTTGCCGGCGGCGACGACGGCGCCGTCCTCGCCGACCACCCGGAACGTCGGCCGCAGGTGCTCGGGGACCTTCGCGAGGTCCCACGCCTCGCGCGGGACGTGCACGCCGGTGGTCGCCCGCAGGTGCCGCTCGAGCGCGTCGAGCAGCGGCTCCTCCCCCGGCGACGCGGCGGCGAGGAACTCCCGCGCGACGTTCGGGGCGGGCACGAAGCTGACCCGCAGCTGCTTGGGCAGCGACCGGATCAGCGCCACGACGAGGTCCTGGCGCAGTCCCGGCACCTGCCAGGTGAAGGGTGCCTCGTCGACCTGGTTCAGCGTCGCCACCGGTACGTCGACCGTGACCCCGTCCTCGGCGGCGCCCGGCTCGAACTGGTAGGCCAGCGAGAACGTCAGCGCCCCCTCGTGCCACAGGTCGGGGTAGTCCTGCTCGGTGACGGCGTCGGCGGTCTCGTTGACGAGCATCGCCGGGTCGAAGGTCAGCAGCTCGGGGTCCTCGCGCCGGGCCTGCTTCCACCAGGTGTCGAAGTGCGCGCCGGAGACCACGTCGGCGCCGACCCGGGCGTCGTAGAAGTCGAACAGCGTGTGCTCGTCGACGAGGATGTCGCGACGGCGCGCCCGGTGCTCGAGCTCCTCGACCTCACCGAGCAGCTCGCGGTTGCGGGCCATGAACCGCTGCCGCGTGGACCACTCGCCGTAGACCAGCGCGTGCCGGATGAACAGCTCCCGGGCCACCTCGCGGTCGACGGCGCCGTAGGACACCAGGCGGTCGGCGACCAGCGGGACGCCGTACAGGGTGACGCGCTCGTGGGCGAGCACCTGCGCGCGCCGCTTCGACCAGTGCGGCTCGGAGTAGGTGCGCTTGACCAGGTGCGCGCCCAGCTCCTCGGCCCACTCGGGGCGGATCGCGGCGTTCACGCGGGCGTAGAGCCGTGAGGTCTCCACCAGCTCCGCGGACATCAGCAGCTGCGGCTGCTTGCGGAACAGCCCGGACCCCGGGAAGACCGAGAACCGGGTGTTGCGGGCGCCGAGGTAGTCGCGCTTCTCGGGGTCGCGCAGCCCGACGTGGGAGAGCAGCCCGGACAGCAGTGCCTGGTGGATGCCGTCGGCGTCCGGCTCGTCGCCCTCCCAGTGGCCCTTGCCGACCGCGAGGTCGAGCCGCTTCGCGACCTGCCGCAGCTGTGCCTCGAGCTCCTGCCACTCCCGGATCCGCAGGTAGTTGAGGAACTCCGCGCGGCACATCCGGCGGAACGCGCTCGAGGACAGCTCGCGCTGCTGGCTGCGGACGTAGCGCCACAGGTTCAGCCAGGTCAGGAAGTCCGAGGTCTCGTCCTTGAACCGGGCGTGCAGCTGGTCGGCGCTGCGCCCGCTGCTCCGCCGGCCGCTCGCGAGGGTCCTGCAGCGACAGCGCCGCGGTGATGACGAGCACCTCGCGCAGGCAGCCCCGCCGGTCCGCCTCGGTCACCATGCGGGCGAGCCGCGGGTCGACGGGCAGCGCCACCAGCTGCCGGCCGAGCTTCGTCAGGCGATGGCCCTCCCGGGCGGCGAGCCGTCGAGCCAGCGCGCCCAGCTCCTCGAGCAGCTGCACCCCGGCCCGGACGTTGCGCTGGTCGGGCGGGTCGACGAACGGGAAGCGGGCGACGTCGCCGAGCCCGAGCGCGGTCATCTGCAAGATCACCGACGCGAGGTTGGTGCGCAGGATCTCCGGGTCGGTGAACTCCGGCCGCGCGAGGTAGTCCTCCTCGCTGTAGAGCCGGATGCAGATGCCGGCCTCGACGCGGCCGCACCGGCCGGCGCGCTGGTTGGCCGAGGCCTGGCTCACCGGCTCGATCGGCAGCCGCTGCACCTTGGTGCGGGTGGAGTAGCGCGAGATGCGGGCGACGCCGGCGTCGACGACGTACCGGATGCCCGGCACGGTCAGCGAGGTCTCCGCGACGTTGGTGGCCAGCACCACCCGGCGCCGGCTGTGCCGCTCGAAGACCTTGTGCTGCTCGGCGGAGGAGAGCCGGGCGTAGAGCGGCACCACGTCGAACGCGTCGGCCGGCCGCGTCGACAGCCGAGGAGAGCACGTCGGCGGTGTCGCGGATCTCGCGCTCCCCGGGCAGGAACACCAGCACGTCGCCGGGACCCTCGCGCACCAGCTCGCGCACCGCGTCGACGACCGCCTCGGTCTGGTCGCGGACGACGGTCTCGCCCTCGTCGTCGACGCCGGCCTCCTCGACCAGCGGCCGGTAGCGCACCTCCACGGGGTAGGTCCGCCCGGACACCTCGACGACCGGGGCGTCGCCGAAGTGCGCGCTGAACCGCTGCGGGTCGATCGTCGCGGAGGTGATGACGACCTTCAGGTCCGGCCGGCGCGGCAGCAGCCGCTTGAGGTAGCCGAGCAGGAAGTCGACGTTGAGGCTCCGCTCGTGCGCCTCGTCGATGATGATCGTGTCGTACGCCGTGAGGTCGCGGTCGTGCTGCAGCTCGGCGAGCAGGATGCCGTCGGTCATCAGCTTGACCAGCGTGTCGCGCGACGAGTGGTCGGTGAACCGCACCTGGTAGCCCACGGTCTCCCCGAGCGGCCGGCCGATCTCCTCGGCGATCCGCTCGGCGACGCTGCGGGCGGCGATCCGGCGCGGCTGGGTGTGCCCGATCAGCCCGGCCGTGCCGCGGCCGAGCTCGAGGCAGATCTTCGGCAGCTGGGTGGTCTTGCCCGACCCGGTCTCGCCCGCGACGATCACCACCTGGTGGTCGCGGATCGCGGCGGCGATGTCGTCGCGCCGGTGGCTGACCGGCAGCTCCTCGGGGTAGCTCACCGGCGGCACCAGGGCGCGGCGGCGGTCGACCTCCTCCGGTGCGAGGCGGCGCGACCGGGGCGCGGTCCGTCGGCCCGACCGGCGGCGGCGAGACCCGCGAGACGGCGTACGACGCTGCTGCTGGGCCTCCGACATGACCACCGAAGTCTAGGGAACGACGTGCAACCACCGACGCCGGGTCACGCGGCGGGCCGGCAGCGGGCCGACACGCCCGGACTCCGGTCGCGAGGTTGATCGAGGCCGCCGCACCTTGCAGGGTGGATCGTTCACCGCAAGCCAGCGATCCAGAAGGAGACGCACCTCGTGCTCACCCTGACCGAGAACGCCAGCACCGTCGTCAAGACCATCGTCGACCAGTCCGAGGAGCAGCAGGAGGCCGGGCTGCGCATCAGCCAGGACGCCCCCGACTCCCCCGCGCTGCACGTCATCACCACCGAGGCCCCGCAGCCGGGCGACCAGGTGCTCGAGGAGGACGGCGCCCGGGTCTTCCTCGAGGAGACCGCCGCCGTGACCCTGGACGACAAGGTCCTCGACGCCACCGTCGACGAGGGCGGCGGCGTGCAGTTCAGCATCGCCCCGCAGGCCTGACCTGACCCACGCCGACCGGCCCCGCACGTTGAACGTGCGGGGCCGTCGTGCTGCTCGGGGCTGCTCGAGGCGGCTCGGGCTAGGTCGTCCGGGCGCTCCCGCTGCTGCCCGTGCTGCCGCTGTCGGTGCCGGGCGTCCCCGGCTGCGGCGGCTGCTGCCCGTTCGGCCCCGGCCCCTGGCCGGTCGTGCCCTGCCCCGGCAGCTGGCCGGGCGCCCTGGCCGGGCTGCTGACCGGTCGCGCCCCGCCCCGGCAGCTGGCCGTTCATGCCCGGCGGGCCGCCGAAGCCGCCGCGACCCGGCCGACCGCCCTGGTCGGAGCCGCCGTTGCTGGCGGCGGCGAGCGCGGCGCCGCCCACACCGCTCAGCGCCACGGCGGTGACCGCCGCGGCGGCCACGGTGCGCAGCGACCACAGCCGGCCGCCGACCGTCGGGGCCGGCCGGTCGTCGGTCCCGGGGGTCTCGTCGCCGGGCGGGCGGGTCGGCAGCGGGAGGAGGCGTCGGCGCGGTGTGTGCGATCGGCCGGGTGTCGTCCGCGTCGGCGTCGCGGCGCTGGTCGGCGGGTTCGTTGTCCATGTCGCCAGCGTGCGGCGGGCTGCTGTCAGCGACCTGTGCGCCGGCTGGCCGACGGCTGCGACGTCGGGTGGACGTCATGCGGCGTTCACACCGGCCGCGCGGAACCGCCCGAGCCGGAAACCCGGGCGCCGTACCCTCGTGCCATGTCGGAGGGCGGGTCCAGCGTGCGCCGCGTCGGCGTCCTGACCGCCACCGTCCTCGTGGCCGCCCTGCTGGTGGGCGGCGCCGTGTGGGTCCGGCGGGACCGGGACGCTCCGCGGCGACCACCGAGCGCGGCCGTGGCGCCGGCCCCGGCGCTGCGGCTCGCCCGCGACACGACGCTGGTGGCGCGGCCGGCCTGCGACTCCGTCACGCACGGCGTCGCACCGTCGTCGGTCCGCATCCCCGGCGTCACCCGCCACGCCGGCGTCGTCACGCCGCCCCGGGACGCCGACGACGTGCCCGGCGTGCCTCCGCTGACCACCGCCGGCAAGGAGCTGTTCGCGTGGGACACCGCGCAGGGCACCCGCCCCGGCGGCGCGCACGGCAACGTGCTGCTGGCCGCGCACACCTGGCCGGACGGCAGCGCGCTCGGCAACCGGATGCTCGCCCACCTGCACGAGCACGACCGGGTCGTCGTCAGCGGCGGCGGCCACCGGCTCTGCTACCGGGTCACCGAGCGCGTCGAGGTGCTCGCCGCGGACGGCCTGCCCCGGTACTACGCGAAGGCCGGCCCGCCCCGGCTCGCGATCCTGGCCTGCTCCGGCACTCGACTGGGACCGGGTGTCTGGACCAAGCGCACCGTCTGGTTCGCCTCACCCACCGTGTGAGGCACCGGGTGAGGGTCACGACGTTTCCGCCGGCCCCGAGCGGGCACGAGGCGGGGGTGCAGACACGAGAGATCGGCAATGACCAGGTGGGCCGCGTCCAGGTAGGGGCGATCGGGCTCGGCCTGATGACCTTCGACCAGTCCGGCGCGCAGCCGCGGCAGCAGCTCGCCGACACGGTGCGGGCCGCCCTCGACGCCGGCGTCACGCTGTTCGACACCGCGGACGCCTACGGTCCCGGTGACGAGCTCGGCGCCGACGCCCAGGGCGCGAACGAGCAGCTCATCGCGGGGCTGCTCGACGAGCTCGGCGTCCGCGAGCAGGTGCTGCTCGCCACCAAGGGCGGCCACGTCCGCACCGACGGCGGCGGGTGGGCCACCGACAGCAGCCCGGAGCACCTGCGGGCGGCCGTGGACGCGAGCCTGCAGCGGCTCGGCGTCGAGCAGATCGCGCTGTGGCAGCACCACCGTCCCGACCCCGACGTCGACTACGCCGACGTCATCGGCACGCTCGCCGAGATCCACGCGTCCGGCAAGGTGCGGATGGTCGGTCTCTCCAACGCCGACCCGGCCCAGATCCGGCAGGCCCACGAGACCCTGGGCGACGCCCTGGTCAGCGTGCAGAACCAGTTCTCGCCGGCGTACCGCAGCAGCCGACCCGAGATCGACGTGTGCGCCGAGCTCGGCCTGGCGTTCCTGCCCTGGAGCCCGCTCGGCGGGCTGAGCGACGCGAAGGAGCTGGCCGACAAGCACCCGGCCTTCGACAAGGTCGCGCACGAGCGCGGCGTCAGCGCCCAGCAGGTCGCGCTCGCCTGGGAGCTGGCGCAGTCGCCGGTCGTGATCCCGATCCCGGGCGCGAAGCGGCCGCAGTCGATCACCGACTCCGCGGCGGCCGCGGACCTCGAGCTCACGCCCGACGAGGTGGCCCGGCTCGACGCCGACTGACCGGCGGGCCCGCCCGGGCTCTCACAGGGTGTTCACAGCAGGCCCCCAGGGTTCCGCCACCCACCTGGGTCATGCTGTGAGCATGCCGCTCACGAACTCCGCCCCTGCCCTCACCCGTCCGGACGGGTCGCCGCTGCGCGTCCTGGTCGTCGACGACGAGGTCAACATCGCGGAGCTGATCAGCATGGCGGTGCGCTACGAGGGCTGGCTGCCGACCGTGGCCGCCAGCGGCAGCAAGGCCGTGAGCGCCGCCAAGGACGACCGCCCCGACGCGGTCGTGCTCGACGTGATGCTGCCCGACTTCGACGGCATGGAGGTGCTCCGCCGGATGCGCAGCCAGCACCCCGACGTCCCCGTGCTGTTCCTGACCGCCCGCGACTCCGTCGAGGACCGGGTCTCCGGCCTCACCGCGGGCGGCGACGACTACGTCACCAAGCCGTTCAGCCTCGAGGAGGTCATCGCCCGGCTGCGGGCCCTGATGCGCCGGGCCGGCGCCACCGACCGCCGGGAGTCCTCGCAGCTGAGCGTCGGTGACCTGACCCTCGACGAGGACAGCCACGAGGTGGTCCGCGCCGGCGACGAGATCCACCTGACCGCCACCGAGTTCGAGCTGCTGCGCTTCCTGATGCGCAACCCGCGCCGGGTGCTGTCGAAGCCGCAGATCCTCGACCGGGTGTGGAACTACGACTTCGGCGGCCAGGCCAACGTCGTCGAGCTCTACATCTCCTACCTGCGCAAGAAGGTCGACGCCGGCCGCGCGCCGATGATCCACACCATGCGCGGTGCGGGGTACGTCCTCAAGCCCGCGGAGTGACCGTGCGCTCGCTGCTGCCCACCTCGCTGACCGGCCGGCTGGTCGCGACGCTGGTGGCCGTGGTGCTGGTCACGACCATGCTCATCACGGTCGTGACCGCCGTCGTGATGCACAGCTTCCTCAACGCCCAGCTCGACCAGGAGGTCGCCAAGGCGCTGACCCGGTCGGAGGGCCGGTTCGTCGGCGGCTTCGCCACGCCGCCGCCGCCGGGCGTGCGGGACGACGACGGCGACGGCGACAACCGCCGTCCGAAGTTCGGCCTCGGTGACGCCGAAGGCACGCTGAACGCGCAGTTCGGCACCGGCGTCACCACGCTCGGCGGCGTGGTCACCAACGACAACCACACCCGCCCGCTGTCCACGGCCGCGCTGCAGGACCTGCGCGGCGTCGCCGCCGACGGCCACTCGCACGTCGTGGACCTGCCGGGCGTGGGGCACTTCCGCGTCCGGGCGGTCAGTCGCAACGGCGTCACGCTGGTCGCGGGCCAGTCGACCCGCCCGGTGGACGAGGTGGTCGCCAACCTGGTGTGGTCCGAGGCGCTGCTCGGGCTGGCCGCGGTCGTGGTGGCCGTCGGCGGCGGCCTGGTGCTCGTGCGCCGCCAGCTCCGGCCGCTGCGCGAGGTCGCCGACACCGCCCTGCAGGTGACCGCGCTGCCGCTGGCCAGCGGCGAGATCGGCACCACGGTGCGGGTCCCCGACGACCTCACCGACGAGCGCACCGAGGTCGGCGCCGTCGGTGCCGCGCTGAACACCATGCTCGCCCACGTCGAGCAGGCCCTGGACGAGCGGCACCGCAGCGAGCTGCAGGTGCGGCAGTTCGTCGCCGACGCGTCCCACGAGCTCCGCACGCCGCTGACCACCATCCACGGGTACGCCGAGCTGAGCCGGCGCACCCGCCCGGCCGACCCGGAGCAGCTGTCCCTGGCGATGACCAGGGTCGAGGCCGAGGCCACCCGGATGTCCGCCCTGGTCGAGGACCTGCTGCTGCTGGCCCGGCTCGACGCCGGCCGGCCGCTGGCCCGCGACGAGGTCGACCTCACCCGGCTGGCCCTCGAGGCCGTCGGGGACGCCCGCGTCGTCGGCCGGGACCACCGCTGGCAGCTCGACCTGCCCGACGAGCCGGTGACCGTGCCCGGCGACGAGCAGCGCCTCCACCAGGTGCTGACCAACCTGCTCAACAACGCCCGCCGCCACACCCCGCCCGGCACCTCCGTGGTCGTCGGCGTGCACCCGCAGGGCCGCCAGGTCGTGCTGTCCGTCCGCGACGACGGCCCCGGGCTGCCACCGGGCCTGGCCGGCACGGCGTTCGAGCGGTTCACCCGCGGCGACTCGGCGCGCACCCGCGAGTCCGGCGGCGCCGGGCTCGGCCTGTCCCTGGTCGAGGCGATCACGACCGCGCACGGCGGCTCGGTGTCCGTCGAGTCCCGGCCCGGTGACACCCGCTTCGAGGTGCGGCTGCCCGCACGGACCGACGCGCCGACGCCCGCGCTGCAGGCCTAGCAGCGCTTCACAGGTGGTCGACAGAGAGACCACACGGACGTGCCAGACCGGGCCGCCACTGTCAGGGCCATGACCACCCAGACCACCACCCTGACGCCTCCCGGACACCGGGACCAGCCCGGCCGGCCGGCCACCCCCGAGGGCGCCGTCGAGCCTTCCGACCCGTCGGCTCGACGTCCCCTGGCCGGCCGGTCCGGGCACTCCTCCTGGAACCGCTGGTGGCGAGGCAACCCCGAGGACCCGTCGTGGACCCGTCCGGCGCTTCTCGGTCTCCTCGCCGCCACAGCCCTGCTGTACCTGTGGGGGCTGGGGGCGTCAGGGTGGGCCAACTCGTTCTACTCCGCGGCCGCGCAGGCCGGCTCCGAGTCGTGGAAGGCGTTCTTCTTCGGCTCGTCCGACGCCGCCGGCTCGATCACCGTCGACAAGACGCCCGCCTCGCTGTGGGCGATGGCGCTGTCGGTGCGGCTGTTCGGGCTGTCGTCGTGGAGCATCCTCGTCCCGCAGGCGCTGATGGGCGTCGCCTCCGTCGGCCTGCTCCACGCCACCGTGCGCCGTACGTCGCGCTCGGCCGTCGCCGGCCTGCTCGCCGGCGCCGTGCTCGCGCTCACCCCGGTCGCGGTGCTGATGTTCCGCTTCGACAACCCGGACGCGCTGCTGGTGCTGCTGCTGATCGGCTCGGTCGCCTCGACCGTCCGCGCCCTGGAGTCGTCGCGGCTGCGGGCCGAGGGGCTCGCCGGGCACCCGGTGCGGTGGCTCGCGCTGGGCGGTGCCCTGGTCGGGTTCGCGTTCCTGACCAAGATGCTGCAGGCGTTCCTCGTGCTGCCGGCGCTCGCGCTGGTCTACCTGCTCGCGGCGCACACCCCGATCGGGAAGCGGATCGGGCACCTCCTCGTCGCGTTCGGCTCGATGGTCGTGGCCGCCGGCTGGTGGATCGCCATCGTCGAGCTGTGGCCGGCGTCGTCGCGCCCCTACATCGGCGGGTCGCAGACCAACTCCATCCTCGAGCTCACCCTCGGCTACAACGGCTTCGGCCGGCTCACCGGCGACGAGACCGGCTCGGTCGGCGGCGGTGGCGCCGGGGGCGGCGGGAACTGGGGCTCGACCGGCATCCTGCGGCTGTTCGGCTCGGAGATCGGCAGCCAGGTCGCGTGGCTGGTCCCGGCCGCCCTGATCCTGCTCGGAGCCGGGCTGTGGTTCACCCGCCGGGCCGCGCGCACCGACCTCACCCGCGCCGGGCTGGTCGTCTGGGGCACGTGGCTGCTCGTCACCGGCCTGACCTTCAGCTTCATGGCCGGCATCTTCCACGCCTACTACACCGTCGCGCTGGCCCCCGCGGTCGCCGCGCTCGTCGGCATCGGCGCCGTGCTGCTGTGGCAGCGCCGCGAGTCCTACGCCGCCTGCATCGTGATGTCGTGCACCGTCGCGTTCACCAGCGCCTTCGGCTTCGTCCTGCTCGACCGCACCTCCGACTACCTGCCCTGGCTCAAGTGGGTCGTGGCGATCGTCGGGCTCTCCTCCGCGCTGCTGCTGGTCGGCGTGCGGCACCTGCCCCGCACGGTCGGGCTCGTCGTCGCTGCCGCCGCGCTCGTCGCCGGACTGGCCGCCCCCGCGGCGTACTCCGTCACGACCGCGGCCACCCCGCACACCGGCTCGATCCCGACCGCCGGCCCGAGCAGCGGCGGGCCCGGCGGGGGCGGCGGACCCGGGGTCCGGGCACCCCGCCGCCGGCACCCAGGGCCGGCCCCAGGCGGCACCCGGGCCGGCAGCCCAGGCGCCGGCGGTCGGCGGCCTGCTGCAGGGCAGCCAGTCGAGCACCGCGATCACCGCACTGCTGCAGACCGACGCGTCGTCGTACACCTGGGCGGCGGCAGCCATCGGGTCGAACTCCGCGGCCGGCTACCAGCTCGCCAGCGAGCAGCCGGTGATGGCGATCGGCGGCTTCAACGGCAGCGACCCGAGCCCGACCCTCGCGCAGTTCAAGCAGTACGTCGCCGACGGGGAGATCCACTACTTCATCGCCAGCGGCAACGGCGGCGGCGGGATGTCCGCCGGCGGCAGCACCAGCTCGCAGATCAGCTCGTGGGTGGCGGCGAGCTTCACCGCGAAGACCGTCGACGGCGTCACGCTCTACGACCTGTCGAGCGGTGTGCAGTGACCGCCCCGGCCATGCCGGTGGGGGAACCCCGGCTGCCCGCGGCCGACGTCGACGCGCCCGTGCTGGACGTGGTGGTCCCGGTCCACAACGAGGAGGTCGGCCTCGCGGCCTCGGTGGCGCGGCTGCACCGCCACCTGCTGCGGCTGCCGTACTCCTTCCGGATCACCATCGCCGACAACGCCAGCGTCGACGGGACCGCCCTGGTGGCGCACCGCCTCTCCCACGAGTACGACGAGGTGCGGGCGGTCTTCCTGCCGGAGAAGGGCCGCGGCCGGGCCCTGAAGCACGTGTGGTCGACGTCCGGCTCGCAGGTCCTCGTCTACATGGACGTCGACCTCTCGACCGACCTCAACGCCCTGCTGCCGCTGGTGGCGCCGCTGCTGTCGGGCCACTCGGACCTGGCGATCGGGTCGCGGCTCACCCGGGGCGTCGCGGACGCTGCGGGGCCCGAAGCGGGAGCTGATCTCGCGCGGCTACAACCTGCTGCTGCGCGGCACGCTGCGGGCCGGGTTCACCGACGCGCAGTGCGGCTTCAAGGCGATCCGCGGCGACGTGGCCCGCGAGCTGCTGCCGCTGGTGGAGGACACCGCGTGGTTCTTCGACACCGAGATGCTGGTGCTGGCCGAGCGGGCCGGGCTGCGGATCCACGAGGTGCCGGTCGACTGGGTCGACGACCCCGACAGCCGCGTCGACATCCTGCGGACCGCCCGCGACGACCTGCGCGGCATCGCCCGGCTCGGCTGGGCGCTGCTGCGGGGCCGGATGCCGCTCGCCGAGGTCACCGCCCGGCTCGGCCGGACGACCGACGCCGGCGCCTCCGGGGCGATCGGCTCGCAGGTCGCGCTGTTCGCGGTGATCGGGGTGTTCTCGACGGTGGCCTACGCCGTGCTCTACCTGCTGCTGCGCGGCCTGCTCGGCCCGTTCTGGGCGAACGCCACCGCGCTGGTGGCGACGGCGGTCGCGAACACCGCGGCGAACCGGCGCATCACCTTCGGGGTGCGCGGCCGGCCGGGCGCCGTGCGCCACCAGGCGCAGGGGCTGGCGATCTTCGCCGTCGGCCTCGTGGTGACGTCGGGGTCGCTGTGGCTGCTGCACGCGACCGGCACCCCCACCGCGTTCGTGGAGATGCTCGTGCTGACGCTGGCCAACCTGTTCGTCACGGTGATGCGGTTCGTCGCGATGCGGGTGTGGGTGTTCGCGCACGCCCGCTGAGGCAGCCGCGAAGGGGTGGGCTGGTGCGGACGACCCGACTAGGCTGCGGGGGTGGCCGAGACCGATGCCGCCCGCCCCTCCCCCAACCGCCCCGCGATCATCACCGTCGACGACGACCCGAGCGTCTCGCGGGCGGTCGCGCGCGACCTGCGCCGGCAGTACGGCGAGGACCACCGCATCGTGCGCGGCGAGAGCGGTGCGCAGACCCTCGAGGTGCTGCGCGAGCTGAAGCTGCGCGGCGAGCAGGTGGCGGTGATCCTGGCCGACTACCGGATGCCGCAGATGAACGGCATCGAGTTCCTCGAGCAGGCGATGGACATCTTCCCGTTCGCCCGCCGGGTGCTGCTCACGGCGTACGCCGACACCGACGCGGCGATCCAGGCCATCAACCTCGTCGACGTCGACCACTACCTGCTCAAGCCGTGGGACCCGCCGGAGGAACGGCTCTACCCCGTCGTCGACGAGCTGCTCGACGCTGTGGCGCGCCTCGGACCACGTGCCGGTGACCGAGACCAAGGTGATCGGCCACCGCTGGTCGCCCCGGTCGTTCGAGGTCCGCGACTTCCTGGCCCGCAACGGCGTGCCCTACCGCTGGTACCCCGCCCAGGAGGCGGAGGCGGCCCGGCTGATGACCGCCGCCGAGGTCGACGAGCGACTGCATCCCGGTCGTGATCACGCCCGAGGGCGAGGTGCTGCGCTCCCCCAGCGACGCCGAGCTCGCCGCGCAGGTGGGCCTGTCGGTCGACCCCGCCGAGGACTTCTACGACGTGGTCGTGGTCGGCGGCGGGCCGGCCGGGCTCGGCGCCGCCGTCTACGCCGCGTCCGAGGGGCTGCGCACCGTGCTGGTCGAGCGCAGCGCCACCGGCGGGCAGGCCGGCCAGAGCTCCCGGATCGAGAACTACCTCGGCTTCCCCGACGGCATCTCCGGGTCGCAGCTGGCCGAGCGCGCCCGGCGGCAGGCCGTGAAGTTCGGCGCCGAGGTGATCAGCGCCCGCGACGTCAGCGTCGTCGAGACCAGCGGCGCGGCCCGGGTGGTGCGGTTCGCCGACGGCGGCACCGTCGCCGCGCACACCGCGATCCTCGCCACCGGGGTCTCCTACCGGCAGCTCGACGCGCCCGGCGCCGAGGCGCTCACCGGCCGCGGCGTCTTCTACGGCGCCGCGCTGACCGAGGCGATGAGCTGCGCCGACCAGCACGTGTACGTCGTCGGCGGCGCGAACTCCGCCGGCCAGGCGGCGCTGTACTTCGCGCAGCGCAGCACCACCGTCACGATGCTGGTCCGCGGCCCGTCGCTGGCCGGCTCGATGTCGCAGTACCTCGTCGAGCAGATCGAGGCCACGCCCAACATCCACGTCCGCACCGGCACCACGGTCGTCGAGGCGCACGGCACCGACCACCTCGAGGGGATCACGCTGCTGGACGCCGCGACCGGCGAGAAGGAATCAGTCGACACCTCCTGGTTGTTCATCTTCATAGGAGCGGCACCGCGGACCGACTGGCTGGACGAGTCGGTGGTGCGAGACGAGCACGGCTTCGTGTTCGCGGGGCCGGACCTGCTGGTGGACGGGCAGCGGCCCCGTGGTTGGACGCTCGACCGCGACCCGTACCACCTCGAGACGAGCGTCCCGGGCGTCTTCGTCGCCGGCGACGTCCGCGCCGACCTCGGTGAAGCGGGTGGCGTCGGCGGTCGGCGAGGGCGCGATGGCCGTGATGCTCGTGCACCGCTACCTCGAGAGGCTCTGACGATGACCGTCCCGACCGCGATCCCCGAGTGCACGCCCGGACCTGCTCCGCACGCTCTTCCTGTTCGAGTCGCTGTCCGACGAGCGGCTGGAGTACCTCTGCCAGCACGGCCAGGTCGTCCGCGTCGAGCCGGGCTGGCTCTACCGCGAGGGCGACGACGCGACCTGCTTCTACGTGCTGCTCGACGGCTCGCTGGTGATGTCGCGCAAGGTCGTCGACGACGAGGTCGAGGTCAACCGCACGTCGTTCCGCGGCTCCTACGTCGGCGCCTGGAACGCCTACCTCGGCGACCTGGTGCCGCAGGTCTACGACCAGTCGGTGCGCGTCACCGAGACCTCGGACTTCTTCGAGCTCGACGCGGCCGTGCTGCGCGACGTGATGGTCGAGTGGTTCCCGATGGCCCAGCACCTGCTCGTCGGGGCTCTTCCAGGGCTTCACCAACCGGCAGCGCACCATCTCCCAGCGCGAGCGGCTGCTGGCGCTCGGGTCGCTGTCGGCCGGCCTCACCCACGAGCTGAACAACCCGGCCGCCGCCGCGGTCCGGGCGACCTCGACGCTGCAGCAGCGGGTCTCGAAGATGCGGGAGAAGCTGGCGGCGCTGGCCGCCGGGCACCTCGACGAGGCGGCGCTGCAGACGCTGATCAAGTTCCAGGACGACGCCGCGCAGCGGGTCGCGGCCGCCCCGCAAGCTGACCGCGATGGAGTCCTCCGACCGCGAGGACGAGCTCGCCGACTGGCTCGACGACCACGGGGTCGGCCACGCCTACGAGATCGCGCCGACCTTCGTCGCAGGCCGGGCTCGACGCGGACTGGCTGGAGCTGGTCGCCAACGCGGCACCCGCCGGACTCGCTGGGCGGTGCGATCCACTGGCTCTACTACACGGTCGACACCGAGCTGCTGATGAAGGAGATCACCGACTCCACGACGCCGCATCTCCACGCTGGTCGACGCCGCCAAGCAGTACTCCCAGATGGACCGCTCGCCGTTCCAGACCGTCGACCTGCACGACCTGCTCGACAGCACGCTGGTGATGCTGGCGCGCAAGATCCCGCCGGGCGTGAAGGTCGTCAAGCACTACGACGAGTCGCTGCCGCCCGTGCCGTCGTACGCCGCGGAGCTCAACCAGGTCTGGACGAACCTCATCGACAACGCCGTGCAGGCGATGGGCGAGGAGGGCACGCTGACGATCAGCACCCACAGCGACGGCGAGTACGCCACCGTGAAGATCAACGACACCGGGCCCGGCATCCCCGACGACATCAAGGACCGGATCTTCGAGCCGTTCTTCACCACCAAGCCGATCGGCCACGGCACCGGTCTCGGGCTCGACATCGCGTGGCGCATCGTGGTGAACAAGCACCGCGGCTACCTCAAGGTGAAGTCCGAGCCGGGCAGCACCACCTTCATCGTGCGGCTGCCCGTGGAGGGCCCGCAGATCGGGGAGACGGCATGAGCGAGGGCACCGACGAGGGCATCGACACCGCGGCGCCGCCCAGCGGCGCCGGCTGCGTGGAGTGCGACGAGCAGCAGGGCTGGTGGTTCCACCTGCGACGCTGCGCGGCCTGCGGCCACGTCGGCTGCTGCGACAGCTCGCCGTCGGGCCACGCCAGCGCGCACGCCGCGGCGACCGGCCACCGCTACATCCAGAGCTTCGAGCCGGGCGAGGACTGGTTCTTCGACTTCGAGACCGACGACGTGCTCGCCGGGCCCGACCTGGCCGCCCCCACCTCGCACCCCGACGACCAGCCCACGCCCGGACCGGCCGGCCGGGTGCCCGCCGACTGGATGCAGCACATCCGCTGACCCGTCGGTCCCGCGCGCCATACTCGGCCCATGGCCTACGACGAGGACCTCGCGGCACGTGTCCGCGACGCGGTGGCCGGTGAGCCCGGCCTGACCGAGAAGCGGATGTTCGGCGGGCTGGCGTTCCTGGTGCACGGGAACATGGCGGTCAGCGCCAGCAGCCGCGGCGGGCTGCTGCTGCGCGCGGACCCGGCCGACGCGGAGACGCACACCCGGGAGCCGCACGTGGAGCGCTTCGAGATGCGCGGCCGGGCGATGGACGGCTGGCTGCACGTGGGGGTGGACGCCGTCACGACCGCCCCGGACCTGCAGCGGTGGGTCGACGTCGGGCTGGCGTACGCGCGGTCGCTGCCGCCCAAGTAGACCGGCCCCGGCGCTCAGCCGGCGGGCCGGCTGAGGTCCAGGCCCGGCATCTCCGAGAACCGGCCGAGCTCCTCCACCGCGGCGATCGTGTAGCGCTGCTCGACCATCTCGAGCACGCCGCCGTTGCCGGCGAGCACCCCGCTGATCATCATCAGGTAGTCGGTGTTCATCGAGTGCTCCGAGTTGAACAACCGCACGGACTCCACCACGCCGACCCGCGTCGGCGAGAGGGAGATGTGCGGCGCGACGTCCTGGGCGAGGTAGCGCTCGAACTCCCGCTTGACGTCCTCGACCGCGTTGACCAGCCGCCGGGCCTCGTCGTCGTCGACCGAGGCCAGGCTGGTCCCCGTCAGGTCGGGGGTGTCCTTGGGCCACACGTTCCGCAGCAGCCACACGATCTCGGGTCCCATCACCACTCACCTCTCGTTCGTCCCGCGCGACGGGGCCCGTCGCCGGCTCGCGTCCCTGCTCGCCGCACCGCTCCGGTCACCGGGACGCCCCGACCGCCGTCAGCAGCGCCGGCACGTTGCGCAGGTGCGGGTGCGTGAGCAGCGAGTCCAGCGTCTCGGTCTGCGGCGAGAACTCGCCGTCGGCCGCGGCGGCGTCGAGGTCGGCCAGCAGGGCGGCGTCCTCGGGCGCGGCGCCGCTGCTGAGCAGCTCGGCCTCCACCTGCGGTCCGTCCACCTCGCGCAGCGCGATGTCGTGTCCCACGACCTCCGAGAACACCGACGCGACGCCCAGCGACGTCAGCCCGAAGCCGGTCAGCGTGCGGACGTCGTCGGCCGGCCCGTCCTCGGTCAGCACCCGGGCGACGGCCTCGGCGTAGTCCAGCCGCGAGGCCGGGGCGACCGTGCGGTCGCCGAACGAGCAGACCAGCTGGTGGGTACGACGCGCCAGCTCGACCGCGGGCAGGAACGCCTCGGTGTGCAGGTTGAGCCGCAGGATCGAGAACGGCACCCCGCCGTTGCGCACCAGACCCTCCAGGGCGTCGTGCCACAGCAGGTTGGTCCGCTCGACGTTGGCGATCCCGACGTGCACGACGTGGGGGACCTGGGCCGTGATGGCGGCCTCCAGCGCCTCCCGGGCGAGCGTCGCCCCGGCGCCGGTCTCCTCCGTGCGGTGCCAGCCCGGCGGCGGGTTGCTCAGCACCCGGTGCGCGTCACGGAAGATCCCCGCGGCCGAGGCCGCGTCGGAGAAGTCCTCGGGCCGGACCTCCACCCCGAGGGTGACCAGGTCCGCGACGTCCGAGGGGCGCGGGCTGGTGACGGCCACGTCGGTGGCCGGCACCCGTCTCAGCAGTGCCCGCACCACCAGGCGTCCGAACGACGTGTTCCCCTGCGTGACGACGATCATCGGTGCTCCCCGAGCTGTCGGGCCCCCGGTCTTCACCGTCCGCCCGTGGCGCACCCCGCTGCAATAGCACCTTCAGGCCAGCCGGACCCCGGCCCGCTCACGCCAGCGAGCGGCGGGTCAGCGGCGGGTTCAGCGCCTCCTCGGACCCGGCCCGGAACAGCTCGGCCGGCCGGCCCCGCCCCACGGACTGGCGTCGTCCGGTCGGCTCGACGAAGCCCTCGGTGCGCGTCACCTTGCGGTGGAAGTTGCCGGCGTCGAGCGGGTGGCCCCACACCACCTCGTAGACCTCCCGCAGCGCCGCCACCGTGAACTCCTCGGCCAGGAAGGCCGCGGCGATGTTGGTGTACTCCAGCTTGGCGCGGGCCCGCTCCACGCCGTCGCCGAGGATCTGCTTGTGGTCGAAGGCCAGCCGGCCCCGCCCGAGCAGCCAGCCGGCCGGCTTCCACGCCGCGTGCGCCGCGTCCGACCCAGCACGGGGCTCGGCGGCCTGCGGCAGCACGGCGAGCCAGGCCACGCTGATCGTGCGGTGCCGCGGGTCGCGGCCCGGGGCGCCGTACGTCGCCAGCTGCTCGAGCCGCACCGCGCTGCCGCCGACCGCGGTCTCCTCGTCGAGCTCGCGGCGCGCCGCGGTGTCCAGGTCCTCGTCGACCTCGACGAAGCCGCCCGGCAGCGCCCACCGCCCCTGGTACGGCGGCTCGCCCCGTCGCACCGCCAGCGCGCAGAGCTCGCCGTCGAGGATCGTCAGCACCACGATGTCGACGGTGACGTGCAGGATCGGGTCGTCGGAGGTGTACACCACCCGGCGAGCATATTGTGTCGATCTGACAACAGCCAGGGTCGGCTCGCCGTTCGTTATCCGGTCCTCGTCGCGCGACAGATGCCTCACAGGGAACGTTTGAGCCCGGTCAGCGGTGGGCACCACCGACAGGAAGGGAGGGAGTCATCATGGGATTCATCCTCTGGATCATTGCTGTGATCCTGGTCATCGCGGGCATCGTCACGATCATCCGCGGCGGCCTGCTCTGGGGCATCGTGCTCATCGTCGTCGGCCTGCTCGTCGGGCCCGGCGGAGTCAGCCTCTTCACGAAGTAGCCCCACCCAGATCCACCTGGTCTGACGCTTGCGGACGACCGGCCGAACCCGCACCCGGCACCTTGCCAGGGCGGGATCAGCCGGTCGTCCTGCGTTGGGCAGGCGCACCGGCGAGGACCCCGGGCAGCGCGGCCGCGAGCATCGCCAGCAGGTCGTCGCGGGAGACCGCCTCGCGACCGGCCTGCCGGTCACGGACCCAGGCGATGACGACCGTCTCGGTCATCGCGCTCCAGCCCCGGACCATCAGCCGCACCGCCGGGGTGTCCTCGATCGTGAACACCTCGAGAAGACCGGCCGCCGTGGCGTCGGCGTCCCCCGCCTCGTCGAAGATCCGCTCGGTCAGCGCGGTCTGCGCCTCCTCGTAGATCCGCTGCAGGTCCTCGTCGCCGCTCGCCGCGCCGCGGACCAGCGAGGTGTAGCCGGCGAAGTTCTCCTCGACGTAGCCGACGTAGGCGTCGAGCGAGAGCGCCAGCCGCTCCAGCGGCTCCCCCTCCCGCACCGGCGCGGTGACCTCGATCAGGTCGTCGGCCGCGCGGCGGCACACCGCCCGGTGGAAGTCCTGCTTGTTGCCGAAGTAGTGGTAGAGCAGCCCGCGCGAGATACCGGCCTCCTCGGCGAGCATCTCGATCGAGAGCTCGTCGAGCGAGCGGTGTCGAGAGCAGCCGCACGCCGAGCGCGAGCAGCTGCTCGCGGCGGTGGTCGGGCGACATGCGCACCCGGGCGGGTCCGGACATGTGACCCACCCTACTGAACTTCGTTCAACAACGCTATTGACGCCTGTTCAATACCGTCGGTAGGTTTCCGGACATGGACACGAGACACGTGCACACCTTCGTCATCGGCGCCGGCTTCGCCGGTCTCTGCATGGCGATCAAGCTGCAGGAGGCCGGCGAGCCGGACTTCCTGGTCGCCGAGCGCGGCAGCGACGTGGGCGGCACCTGGCGCGACAACACCTACCCGGGTGCGGCCTGCGACGTGCCCTCGCAGCTGTACTCCTACTCGTTCGCCCCCAACCCGGTCTGGTCGCGGTCCTTCTCCCCCCAGCCGGAGATCCAGGCCTACATCCAGCGCGTCGCCGAGGAGTCCGGGCGTGCTCGACCGGTTCGTCTTCGACGCCGCCGTCGAGGACGCCCGCTGGGACGACGACACCGCCACGCTGGCACGTCAGCACCGCGCGCCGGCGACTGCACCGCCGACGTGCTGGTCTCCGCGGCCGGCGCGCTCTCCGACGCCCGAGCTGCCCGACATCGACGGCATCGACTCGTTCCAGGGCGAGATCTTCCACTCCGCGCAGTGGCGACCACGACTACGACCTCACCGGCAAGCGGGTCGCGGTCATCGGCACCGGCGCCTCGGCGATCCAGATCGTCCCCGAGATCGCCGACCGGGTCGAGCACCTCGACGTCTACCAGCGCACCGCGCCGTACGTCATCCCGCGGCGCGACCGCGAGTACACGAAGGTCGAGAAGCTCGCCTTCAAGCACCTGCCGCCGGTGCAGAAGGCCTACCGCACCGGCGATCTACTGGATGCGGCGAGGCGCTGGTGCCGGCGTTCGTCGTCAACCCGGCGATCGCCGCCGCCCGCCAAGGCGGCCGGCGCTGCTGAACATCAGCCGCGGGACCAGCGACCCCGAGCTGCGCGAGAAGGTGAAGCCGGACTTCGAGATCGGCTGCAAGCGGATCCTGATCAGCAACGACTGGTACCCCGCTCTCGACCGCGACGACGTCGACCTCGTCACCGACCGCGATCAGCAAGGTCACCGCCGGGTGCCGTCGTCACCGCGGACGGCACCGAGCGCGAGATCGACGTGCTGATCGTGGCCACCGGCTTCCTCGCCACGGACCTGCCGATCGCCCGGCACATCCACGGCAAGGGCGGTGTCAGCCTGGCCGACCACTTCGCCGAGAAGGGCATGCAGGCCTACAAGGGCGCCACCGTGACCGGGTTCCCCAACCTGTTCTTCGTCGTCGGCCCGAACACCGGCCTCGGCCACTCGAGCATGGTGTTCATGATCGAGTCGCAGGTGGCCTACGCCGTCGACGCGGTCACCACGATGCGCGCCGCCGGCGTCGCCGCGGTCGAGCCCACCGCGCAGGCGCTGGCCGCGTGGAACGACGACCTGCAGCGGCGCATGAAGCGGACCGTGTGGAGCGTCGGCGGCTGCTCGAGCTGGTACCTCGACTCCCACGGCCGCAACGTGACCCTCTGGCCGCGCACGACGTACAAGTTCCGGCAGCTGACGGCGCGCTTCGACACCGAGAGCTACGACGCCCGCCCGGCCGCACTCCTCGACCCCCACCACGGAAGCGCAGGTCTCCGCATGAAGACGCTCGACGGCAAGGTGGTCGTGATCACCGGCGCAGGCTCCGGCATCGGCCGCGCGCTCGCCCTGCACGCGGCGGACCGGGGTGCCACGCTGGCGCTCTCGGACTGGGACGAGGTCGGCCTCGTCGAGACCGCGCAGCAGGTCCAGACCCGCAGCCACCGCGAGGTCCGCACCGACAAGCTCGACGTGCGCGACCGGCAGGCGATGCACGACTACGCCGCGTCGCTCCGGGCCGACCTCGGCCGGGTGAACGTCATCGTGAACAACGCCGGTGTGGCGCTGCACGGTGACTTCGAGGAGGTCTCCTACGACGACTTCGAGTGGATCATGGACGTCGACTTCTGGGGCGTCGTGCAGGGCACCAAGGAGTTCCTGCCGCACCTGATCGCCTCCGGCGACGGTCACGTGGTCAACGTGTCCAGCCTGTTCGGGCTGATGGGGATGCCCGGGCAGACGGCGTACAACGCCGCGAAGTTCGGGGTCCGCGGCTTCACCGAGGCGCTGCGCCAGGAGATGCTGATCGCCCGCCACCCGGTGCAGGTCACCTGCGTGCACCCGGGCGGGATCAAGACCGCGATCGCCCGCAACGCCCGCGCCACCAGCTCGCACGACCAGGCCGGCGTCGCCGCGCACTTCGACCGCAAGCTGGCCAAGACGACGCCGGAGCGGGCGGCCGAGATGATCTGGGACGGCGTGCTGCACGACCGGCCGCGGGTGCTCGTGGGCACCGACGCCAAGGTGCTCGACGCGTTCGTCCGCGTGGTCGGCGCCCGCTACCAGCGGGTGGTCAGCCTCGCGGCCCGTCGGCTGGCGCCCTGACCCCGGCCACCGACCGGAAGACCGTCACCGCGGCCGCGCGGCCGAAGGCGTTCGGCACCCGGTCCGCGGGGCCGCGGCCGGTGTCCCACCAGCCGAGCGGCACGCCGAGCTGGTACCACCCCTGGGCGACCGCCGACGCGCCGTCGAACACGCTCCCCCGGTGCGACGGCGACACCGCGCGCCAGCGCGCGGCCAGCACGTGGGTCATCTCCCCCGCGATGCGCCCCAGGGTGAAGTCGGCGGACCGCAGCACCGAGGCGGCGAGCACGCCCAGCGCGTCGCGCTCGAACTCCTGGGACCAGCGCGGCGCCGGGTCGACCACCGCCCACCACAGCCGCGCGGTGTCGTGGGTGCACGCCACGCCCGCGTCGCTGCGGGTCAGCCGCGACCCCTCCTCGAGGAGCAGCCGCTGCGCCACCAGGTGGGCCCGCAGCAGCCGCAGCGGGGCGACGTCGGCCTCCTGGGTCACCCGCATCCAGGGGAACTCCTCGGTCCAGCGGAACCGGTCGTCGAGCCGCCGCACCGCCTCGGTGGGCAGCTGCCCGGCGGGCGTCAGCGTCAGCCCGTCACCGACCAGGTCCAGCAGCGCGTGGGCGCTCGACAGCGACAGCGCCGCCCGCGGCGGCACGTCGTGCGACCCGCCCAGCGCGGCCAGCGCCGGCTCCCAGAACTGCGGGGGCACGTCGGCGAAGGACCGCACCCAGCGCGTCACGGCGAGCGTCTCGTGGACCGTGGCCGACCGGCACACCGCCGCCTGCTCGGGGGCGCCCGCCTGCTCGAAGAGGTCGCCCAGCGCCCACGCCACCTCGTGCTGGTCGCGGTCGTCGCCGACCCCGCTGCGCGGCAGCACCCGGGTCAGGTAGTCGCGCACGAGGGCGACAGGAGGCTCACCCGCCCCACCGTGCTCACGCAGCCACGACAGGGCGGGACGCACCCGCTCCGTCGTCCGCTCGCCCCGGGCGAGCACCGCCTCGTCCATCGGGGACCACCCTGCCACGCCCCTGAGGGGGTGAGGGCTATCGTGGGCGACAAGTGAGTTGGGGTGCTCCATGACGAAGTTCTCGGTCGACCAGGGCCCGGAGCGGACGGCCAGGCCGACGGTTGACGACCTGCTGCCGCCCGCACAGCGCAGCGGCACCGTCTGTGACGTCTACGCGCCGGGTCACCAGATCCACTACCGGCACCAGGGCGAAGCGGTGCGTTCCCCCGCGCGGACCGTGCTGAGCGCGCTGCTCGACGGCAACCGCGTGATGCTGGTCCTCGACGAGGGCGAGGAGCTGGTCTGGCGCCACCACGACCCGGAGCGGCTGCATCGCATCCTCGAGCTGCTGCGCGGCAAGTGCGTGGTCTACCCCGCGCACCACGCGCTGCGGGTCGGCCCCTACTGGTTCAACTGCGCCACCGAGGACGACAGCTGGCAGGACTGCCGCGTCAGCGCCCTCGCGTCGGGTGCATGACTGCGCAGCAGACCGGCACGTCCGTGGGCACGGCCGACCGCCCCGAGCCCGTGCGGGTGCGCGCCCGCAAGTGGCCGGACCGGCCGCACTGGGAGTTCGACGCGATCCGGCTGGGTGAGGACGCGCACGGCACCTGGGTCGGCTCCCCCGCGGGCACCGGCTTCAGCCGCCCCGGCGCGGCGTTCGTCAGCGACCAGGACCAGGTGACGCTGGTGCCGCGGGACGCCCCGTTCGTCGCGTCGTTCTACGCGCCCGGCGGCCTCGCCCACTGCGACGTGTACGTCGACATCACCACCCCGGCGGTGTGGCGCGACGGGACCGTCACCGCCGTCGACCTCGACCTCGACGTCGTCCGGGGCTGGAGCGGCCGGGTGTGGGTCGACGACGAGGACGAGTTCGCCGACCACCGGGTGCGCTTCGGCTACCCCGCCGACGTGGTCCGGATGGCGGCCCGGTCGTGCGAGGCGGTGCAGGCCGACGTGTCACAGGGCCGGGCGCCGTACGACGGGACGGCGGCGGTGTGGCTGCGCACCCTGGCGACCCTGGTCCGGGGCACCCCGTGACCGGGTCGGACCGCCGGGTCGTCGAGGTCGTCGTGCACGGCGAGGTGCAGGGCGTGTTCTTCCGGGACTCGTGCCGGGCGGAGGCGCAGCGCGCCGGCGTCGCCGGCTGGGTGCGCAACGAGCCCGACGGCACCGTCCGGGCCCGGTTCGAGGGAGCCCCGGGCGCGGTCGGGACGCTGCTGGCCTGGGTGCGTCACGGGCCGCGGCACGCCCGCGTCGACCACGTCGACGAGGTCGACCGGACCGCTGAGGACCACGGCAGCGGGGCCCGCGGCTTCTCGGTCCGCTAGCGCGGGTCGGGCGTGACGGGCCGGCGCCGCACTGAGCGCGCCCGCAGCGGGCCGACCAGCCGGGGGCCGGAGAGCCGGCCCTCCAGGCGCCGCGCCTCGCGCTTGAGCGGCTGGGCGAGGTACTCCCCGAAGATGACGCCGGAGGCGAGCGCGATCGCGATGGTGGCCGCGCTGATGATCGAGAGCAGCCCGAAGCTGGGGCTGCCGCCCTCGGAGAGCAGCGAGAGCCCGCGGTAGATCGACAGGCCGGGCAGCAGCGGCACGATGGCCGGCACCACGACGACCAGCGGCGGCACCCGGAACCGGCCGGCGACGGCGTAGGCCACCAGGCCGATGACGACGGCCGCCGCGGCCGAGGCCCACGCGATCCCGAAGCCGCGCTCCTGCACCACCGAGAAGACCACCTCGGCCAGCATCCCGAGCAGCGCGATCGGCGCGAGGCTGCGCAGCGGGGCGTAGGAGGCGAACGCGAACGCCGCCGCCGCTGCTGCCGCACCCAGCGACATCACCGGCAGGTCGGACAGCGAGGTGGCGCCGGGGTCGATGTAGCCGAGGTCGACGCCCAGCAGCCGGCCGATGGTCAGCCCGCCGCTGACGCCCGCGATGACACCGGCGGTGGACAGCATCGCCTCGAGCACCCGGGCCCCCGCGGTGAGCGGGAACCCGGTGAGCGCGTCCTGGATGGCGCCCATGAAGTTGATGCCGGCGAGGAGCGTGATGATGCCGGCGGTCACGACCAGCGACGGCGAGACGCCGATCTCGGCCGCGGCCACGCCGACCGCGATCAGCGTGGCGAGCAGGCCGCCGGCGACCTGCTGGTAGAACCCGGGCCAGCGCTGCCGCGACATCCGTCGCTGCAGCCGGTCCACGAGCACCGACGCGAGCGCCGCGATCACCGCGACCCGCCAGCTGCCGCCCACCAGGAGGCCGACGCCGCCGCCCATGGCTCCCCAGCCGAGCGTGACGGCCCAGCGCGGCAGCCGGTGGCCGGAGGAGACGATGCGCGCGAGCCGGCTGCGGGCCTGGTCCCGGTCGATGTCACCGGAGAGCAGGTCGCGCACCAGGTGGTCGACGAGGGTCAGGTCCTCGTAGTCGATCTCGCGGTGCCGCACCTGGCGGATCTGGATCAGCGCCGGGTCGTCGAAGCTGGTCTGGTGGCTCATCGCCAGCTCGGTGAAGGTCACGTCCGCGGTGGCGCCGCGCAGCCCGCAGCCGATCGCGACGTTGAGCATCGTGGCGCTCACGTCCGCGGCCCCCGCGCCGGACGACAGCAGCACCTCCCCGATCCTCAGTCCCAGGTCGAGGGTCTTGTAGACGTCCCTGCTGTCCTTCTCCGCCATCGCGCGACCAGTGTGGCGTCCTCGGCCGTTCGCGGGCGAACCGGGAGCGGCCGTTCCGGGGGTGGTGTTGCTCACCCCTGCCGGGCCTCACCATCGGACATTTTCGGACTCGTCAGGTCACCGCGGTCTACGATGAGGCGAACCGCGTCGCCACGAGGGGGGGTCCGGTGCGCCAACAGCGGGATCTCGGCCCGGGCCCGGCCCAGCGGACGCACGCTCCGCCGCGCGACGCGGTCGTGCGGGTCCTGATGGTGCTGCTCGTCGTCGAGGTCGTCGCCTTCACCTGCTTCGCGCTGCCCGGCGTCCGCTCGGGCCCGCAGTTCCTGCCGCTCGTCGACGGCTGGCTGCAAGGCCTCGGCTACGTGACGGCGGCGGCGCTCTGCCTGCTGCGGCTGCGCGACCGCGACGGCCGCAGCCGGCTCTGGGTGTTCGTCGGGCTCGCGCTGGCGTCCCGGGCGGCCGGGTTCCTGCTGTACTTCGTGCTCGTGCGGCCGTCGGTGCCGCCGCCCTCCCCCTCGGTGGCCGACCTCTTCTGGCTGCTCACCGTGGTGCTGCTCACGATCGGGCTGTTCACCGACGCCCGCCGAGGCTTCCCGCACCTCTCGCTCGGGCTGGGCCTGGACGCGGTGACCGGCGCGCTCGCGACCGCCGCGGTGGCGGTGACGCTGATCTACCCGACGCTCGAGGCGCGGGCCGGCGGGTCCGGCGCACGGTCCGTCGTGGTGACCAACCTGGCCTACCCGCTGCTCGACGTGGTGATGCTGCTGATGGTGGTCGGCATGCTCGCCGCCTACGAGTGGCAGCCGCCGCTGCCGATCTGGGCGCTGACCGGCGGTGTCGTGGGGTTCGTGGTCACCGACCTGGTGTTCCTGGTCCGCGTCACCGACGGCACGTTCCACCCGGGCACCCTGCTGTCGCCGTTCACGCTGGCGACCAACGCGCTCATCGCCTTCGCCGCCTGGCTCCCCGACCGAAGCTGGTCGCCCGGCGCGCAGCTGCTGCGCAGCCTGCTGTGGCCCGGGCTGTTCACCACCACCTGTCTCGGCCTGCTGATCTACGCCAGCGAGGAGCCGGTGCCGGTCCTCGGCGTCGCGCTGGCCGGGCTCGGCATCGCGGTGGCGATCGTCCGCACCGCGCTCGCGTTCCGCACCGCCCGCCGGCTCGCCGAGGTGAGGCTCGAGGCGCGCACCGACGACGTCACCGGGGTCGGCAACCGGCGCGCCTTCCACGAGGAGCTGGCGGGCGCGATGGGCGCGCGTCCCGCCGAGCGGCCGTTGGCGCTGCTGAACGTCGACCTCGGCGACGTCCGCCCGATCAGCGACCGGTTCGGCTCGGCCACCCTCGAGGAGCTGCTGCGGCTCGTCGCCCGCCGGCTGCAGCTCGGGCTGCGCGACGAGGACGGGTTGGCGCGTGTCGGCGCGGACGAGTTCGCCGTGGTGCTCGAGGACGTCGACGTCGACGAGGCCACCGAGACCGCCGAGCGGCTGCGGGCGGGGCTGCGCCGGCCGTTCGAGGTGGCGGGCGCCGAGCTGGACATCGCGGCCTCGGTCGGGGTCGCACTCTTCCCGCGTGACGGCGCCGACGCCGACGCCCTGCTGCGGGCCGCCGACCTGGCGACGTACGAGGCGAAGGCGCGCAGCATCGGGGTCGCGGTGCACCGCACGGACCCGCACGACGCGAACCGGCGGCGGCTCGTGGAGATCGACCGGCTGCGCCGGGCGATCGAGGACGACGAGATCGTGCTGCACTACCAGCCGGTGGTGGAGCTGTGCAGCGGACACGTGGTCGGGGTGGAGGCGCTCGCGCGGTGGCAGCGGCCCGGCACCGGCCTGGTGCCGCCGGGCGACTTCCTGCCGCTCGCCGAGAGCGGCGGGCTGATGCGTGAGCTCACCCTGGACGTGCTCGCCAAGGCGCTTCGGCAGGGGGCGGCCTGGCACCGGACCGGCCACGACATCGGCCTCGCCGTCAACCTGTCGGTCACCAACCTGCTGGACCTGACGTTCCACGAGCAGCTCATGGGGGTGCTGGCGGAGTCCCGGTTCCCGGGGTCCCACCTGGAGCTGGAGCTGACCGAGGACCTGCTGATGGCGGACCCGGCCCGGGCCCGCCGGGTGGTCGCCGACCTGCGGGAGATCGGCGTCACGCTGGTGGTCGACGACTACGGCACCGGGTACTCCTCGCTGGGCTATCTGCGCGACCTGCACGAGATCAGCGGGCTCAAGCTCGACCGGTCGTTCGTCACCCCCCTGGAGGACGACGCGCGCGCCGCGGCGATCGTCGAGTCCACCATCACGCTGGCCTCCTCGCTGGGCCTCAAGGTGGTCGCGGAGGGCGTGGAGACACCGGGCGCCCGCCGCTGGCTGCGCGAGCGGGGCTGCGGGCTGGCGCAGGGCTTCCTGTTCTCCCGCCCGGTGCCCGCGGCTGACGTGCGGTTCGGCTGTGTGGACGATCACTTCCCCGCTCAGCGCTGACACCCACACGGTTTGACCCTGCAACCGAGGGGAAACGTGCCCGAGGGACCGACGTCCCTTGTTGTCCTCGACGCTGAAAGGCACCACCTCGTGGCTGTACTGACCCCGGACGAACCCGCTCGCGACTGGAAGGTGGAGGACGTCACGGTCACCGAGCCGGGCGTGATCAAGCGCGCGATCGGCGCGGCCGCCATCGGCAACGTCACCGAGTGGTACGACTTCGGCGTCTACGCCTACTTCGAGCCCACCATCCAGAAGGTGTTCTTCTCGAACCTCTCCGACACCATGGGCACGATCGCCACCTTCGCGCACCTTCGCCGTGGCGTTCCTGGTCCGCCCGTTCGGCGGGCTGTTCTTCGGCCCGCTCGCGGACCGCATCGGCCGCAACAAGGTGCTCGCCGACCACGATGATCCTGATGGCGCTCGGCACCTTCGCGATCGGCTGCATCCCGGACGCACGCCACCATCGGCGTGTTCGCGCCGATCCTGCTGCTGTTCGCCCGGCTCGTCCAGGGCTTCTCCACCGGCGGGGAGTACGGCAACGCGATGACGTTCATCGCGGAGTACGCCCCCGACCGGAAGCGCGGCTTCCTCGGCAGCTGGCTGGAGTTCGGCACGTTCACCGGCTACCTCATGGGCGCGATCATCGTGACGGTCGCGCGGCGCCGCCCTCACCGAGCAGCAGCTGCTCGACTGGGGCTGGCGGATCCCGTTCTTCGTGGCGCTGCCGCTCGGCATCGTCGGCGTCTACCTGCGGACCCGGCTGGCCGACACCCCGGCGTACCTCGCCCTGGAGAAGGAGTCCGAGGAGCGCGAGAAGGAGTACAAGACCGGCCGGGAGTTCAAGGAGATCTTCTCGCTGTGGCCGTTCCTGCTGGTGTGCATGGGCCTGGTGCTGGCCTGGAACGTCACCAACTACATGCTGACCTCCTACATGCCGACCTACGTCACCACCACGATCGACTCCGGCGTCTCCGAGACCACCTCGCAGCTGCTGCAGATCGCGGTGATGGTGGTCGCGCTGATCACGATCCCGCTGCTCGGCATCCTCTCGGACCGCATCGGCCGCAAGCCGATCGTCTGGGTGGGCGCGATCGGGCTGATCGTGCTGTCGCTGCCCGCGGTGCTGCTGATCCGCACCGGGTCCGGGGCCGGCATCTTCGTCGGCCTGCTGGTGATGGGGCTGCTGCTGATCTGCTTCAGCGCCACGATGCCCTCGACGCTGCCGTCGCTGTTCCCGACCGAGGTGCGCGGTGGCGCGCTGTCGATCGCGTTCAACGTCTCGGTCTCGCTGTTCGCGGGCACCACGTCGGTGGTGGTGGGCACCCTGGTCAAGGTGACGGGTGACCTGAACTGGCCGGGCTACTACCTGATCATCGCGGGCGTCATCGGCGCGGTGTCGGTCTGGTTCACCCTGGAGCCCAACGGCCGGCACATGTGGGGCTCCAGCCCCGCGGCCGCGACGAAGCAGGAGGCCAAGGAGCTGGTGGAGGCGGCCTAGCCGCGGCCCCCTCAACGGGCGCCAGGTCGCCCGCGACGGGTGAGACCGGGGCCGCCGGTGCGTCGCTAGCGTGTCGTGCGGGTGGAGACGGTCCGCCCCGTTGCGTCGGGAGCACCAGCAGTGGGCGTTGTGGCGACGGTCCTGGCGGGGGTGGTCCGACCGCGCCCACGGGGACGCGTCATCGGCCGCGCCGCGCTCGTGGCAGCCGTGGCCCTCGTCGCGCTGGCCGGGTGCGGGAGCCTGCCGCGTCGTGAGTCTGGCGACGCGGCCTCGTCGGCCGCCCCGTCGGGGAGCCCGCCGGCCATGACCTTCGCGATCCGGCCCGACCGGACGCTGGTGGTGAGCGGGAGGTCGCCGAGGTCGTGCCTGCCCCACGTGCAGATGGTGTACGTCGTCAGCCCGCGCGTGCTGCAGGTGCTGCTCGCCGACGACGCGACGGGCCACTGCACGCCCGCCGCTCACGACCCGGGCCGGCCGAAGCCGGTGCGCTTCCGGATCCCTGCGGGCATCGAGCTGGACCGCGCGGCGTACGTCGACCTGGTCGGCCCGCTCGCGGCGTCCCCCCGCTTCCGGCTCCACAACGCCCTGGCCCGGCGACCCGCCTAGCCACCCCGTTGACCCGGGCCCCGCGCAGGGTCGACCCGGGCCTCGCGCAGGGTTGACCCGGGCCTCGCAATGGGTTGACCCGGGCCTCATGACGGGTTGACCCGGGCCTCGCGCGGGGCTGACCCGGGCCTCATGACGGCTCGACCCCGCACATCCCCCGGCTCAACCCGGCGGGCCCCCCGGCTCAACCCGGCGGACTCCCGGCTCAACCCGGCACTCCCGGCTCAACCCGGCCGGACCCCCGGCTCGACCCGGCGGGACTCCCGGCTCAACCCGGCACAACCCCCGGGTCGACGGGCGCCATCTCGGCGCGCACCCCGACCAGCCGGACCGCTCGGGTCTGGTCGAAGCGGGTCAGCAGCTCCAGCGCGGCCTCGGTCAGCCGCTCGACGTCGGAGGTCGGCGCCGGGAGGGTCAGCGAGCGGGACCGGGTCTCGAACGGCGCGTAGCGCAGCTTCATGCCGACCCGCACCGCCGGTCGGCCCTCGCCGGCGATGTCCTGGGTGACCTGGGCGGCGAGCTCGCGGACCGCGTCGGCCACCCGGGACCAGTCCGACTGGTTCTCCTGGAACGTCGTCTCGCGGCCGTGGCCGCGCGCCACCCACGGCGTCGCGTCCACCGGCGAGGTGTCCACGCCGCGGCCCAGCCGGCGGAACCACGGCCCCATCGTGGGACCGATCGCGTCGGCGAGCACCTGGGCCTCGGTGCCGGCGAGCTCGGCCACGGTGTGGATGCCCAGCCCCGCGAGCCGAGCCGCCGTCTTCCGGCCGATCCCCCACAGCGCGGTGGTCGGGCGCGGCCCCATCACCGCGGACCAGTCCTCGGTGGTCAGCCGGCCGACGCCCTGCGGCTTCCCGAAGTCGGTGGCGATCTTCGCCTGCAGCTTGTTGTCGCCGATCCCCACCGAGCAGTGCAGCCGGGTCGCCTCCAGCACCGCGGCGCGGACGTCGCCGGCGTACGCCTCGGGGTCGGCGGTCTCGACGGCCATGAACGCCTCGTCCCAGCCCAGCACCTCCACCGGCACGTCGAACGAGCGCAGCGTGTCCATCACGACCACCGAGGCCGCGTCGTAGGCCGGCTTGTCGACGGGCAGGAAGACCGCGTCGGGGCACTTGCGGGCCGCGGTGCGCAGCGGCATCCCGGACCCCACCCCGAACGCCCGCGCCTCGTACGACGCCGTGGACACCACGCCGCGCTCGGTGGGGTCGCCCCGCCCGCCGACCACCACGGGCAGGCCGGCCAGCTCGGGCCGCCGCAGCACCTCGACGGCCGCGATGAACTGGTCGAGGTCGACGTGCAGCACCCAGCCGCGGACCGGTCCCTGGCTCACCCGACCATCTTGCCGCCTCAGGCCAGGCGCTCGCCCAGCACCGCGGACAGCGTCATCGACCCGGTGGTGGGCAGCGCGTCGTCCTCGCCGTCGTCGGTGAGGTTGGCCAGCGCACACATCCGCTCGTCCAGCCGTTCACAGCCCCGCTCGACCCATCGCACGATCCGTTGGCGCATGACCCCTCCCAGAGTCTCGACGTACCTCAGAGTGACCCTCGTCACGCTCGCGAAACATCGTCCGTTCGGTCGACCTGCGACGCTGTCCGGATGGACCTGCGCATCTTCACAGAGCCCCAGCAGGGGGCCACCTACGACGACCTGCTCGCGGTCGCACGCCGCGCCGAGGACACCGGCTTCGACGCGTTCTTCCGCTCCGACCACTACCTCGCGATGGGGGTCGACGGCCGACCGGGCCCGACCGACGCCTGGCTGACCCTCGCCGGCCTGGCGCGCGAGACCTCGACGATCCGGCTCGGCACGCTGATGACCTCGGCGACGTTCCGGCTCCCGGGACCGCTGGCGATCTCGGTCGCGCAGGTCGACCAGATGAGCGGCGGCCGGGTCGAGCTCGGCATCGGCGCCGGCTGGTACGAGGCCGAGCACACGGCGTACGCCATCCCGTTCCCGAGCACCCGCGAGCGGTTCGACCGGTTCGAGGAGTCGCTGGCGGTCGTCACCGGCCTGTGGGGCACCCCGGAGGGCGAGACGTTCGACTTCGCCGGTGAGCACTTCACGGTGGCCGACTCCCCCGCGCTGCCCAAGCCGGTGCAGCGGCCGGGCCCGCCGGTGATCATCGGCGGCAAGGGCAAGAAGCGCACCCCGGCGCTGGCGGCGCGCTACGCCGCGGAGTTCAACGTCCCGTTCGACTCGGTGGACACCTCCCGCGAGCTGTTCGCCCGAGTGCGGGAGGCCTGCTCGGAGGCCGGACGCGAGACCGAACCGGTGCTGTCGAACGCGCTGGTGCTGTGCGTCGGCCGTGACGAGCCGGAGCTGGCAAGACGCGCCGGCGCGATCGGCCGGAGCGTCGCCGACCTCCGGGAGACCGGCCTGGCCGGCACCCCGCAGGAGGTCGTCGACCGGCTCGGGGCGTACGCCGACGCCGGCTCGTCGCGCGCCTACCTGCAGGTGCTCGACCTCGCCGACCTCGACCACCTCGACCTGGTGGCCTCGGAGGTCCTGCCCGCACGTGTGAGGCGGGGGCGGCTCAGTCGAGCCGCGCCCGCTGGTACTGCAGCGGCCACTCGACGCCGTCCCCGTCGGCCACGCCGAGCTCGTGCGCGGCCCGCAGCGCCCAGTGCGGGTCGCGCAGCAGCGCCCGGGCCAGCAGCACGACGTCGGCGGCGCCGGACTCGACGACCTCCTCGGCCTGCTTCGGCTCGGTGACCATGCCGACCGCACCGGTGGCGAGGCCGGCCTCCGCGCGCACCCGGCGGGCGAAGTCGACCTGGTAGCCCGGTCCGACCGGGATGGTGGCGTCGGCGACGTTGCCGCCGCTGGAGACGTCGACCAGGTCGACGCCGTGCTCGCGCAGCAGGCCGGCCAGCCGGACGGAGTCGTCGACGGTCCAGCCGCCGTCGGTCCAGTCGGTGGCGGAGATCCGCACGACGAGCGGGAGGCCCTCCGGCACGACGCCGCGCACCGCGTCGACCACGTCGAGCAGCAGCCGGGCGCGGTTCTCGAACGACCCGCCGTACATGTCGTCGCGGTGGTTCGACAGCGGCGAGAGGAACTCGTGCAGCAGGTAGCCGTGGGCGGCGTGCAGCTCGAGCACGTCGAAGCCGGCGGCCACCGAGCGCTGCGCCGCAGCCGCGAACGCGTCGACCACCTCGGCGATGCCGTCGGCGTCGAGCGCGCGGGGGTCCTCGCGGAGCCCGGCGAACGGCAGCGCCGACGGGGCGACGGGCTGCCAGCCGCCCTCGGTGTCGGGCACCGGCCCGCGGCCCAGCCAGGGCGCCGTCGTGGAGGCCTTGCGGCCGGCGTGGGCCAGCTGGATGCCGGCGCGCGCGCCTCGGCCGTGCACGAAGTCGACGATCTCGCCCCACGCCCGGGCCTGCTCGTCGTTCCAGATCCCGGCGTCCTGCGGGGAGATCCGGCCCTCCGGCAGCACCGCCGAGGCCTCGGTGAACACCAGCCCGGCGCCGCCGCGTGCGAACGAGCCCAGGTGCACCAGGTGCCAGCGGTCCGGCATCCCGTCCACCGAGGAGTACTGGCACATCGGCGAGACCCAGACCCGGTTGCGGATCTCCAGGTCACGCAGCCGGACGGGGCTGAACAGGTGGCTCATCGGGTGCGTGCTCCTGCGGGGGGTCGGGGACGGCATCTGCCCGCTCCAACACCCGGCGACCGCCGACCATTCCGGCCGCCCGGTCAGCGCACCCGCACCGAGCCGCTGGTCGCCGCGACGCGCTCGCCGGTGCCGCGGAACACCCAGCGGTAGTAGGTCCGATACCGCGGCCGGACCCCGCGGCTCACGGTCCCCTGCGTCCCGGTGGTGAGCCGCACCGAGGTCACCCAGCGAGTCGTGCCGGCGCGACGGCGCTGCAGCTCGACGGTCTGGCCGGCCAGCCGCTCCCCGCCCGTCGAGGTCAGCTCGCCCGCGACCCGCCACCTCGACGGCTTGCTGGCGCTCGAGCGGGTGCCCACCTTCACGAGCACCGAGGCCGACTGCGCGGCCTGGTGGCCGCTGTCGGCCGTCGACGCGAACCGGAACGAGCCCGCCCGGTCGTACGTCGTGCCGACGCGGGCCGCGCCGCTCGCGTCCGTGGTCAGCCGCCGCACGTCCACCCAGGTGCTGGTGCCGAACCACCGCGCCTGCAGCGTGACGGCGCGGCCGGCCACCGGGGTGCCGGACGCGGTGCGCAGCACCGAGGCCAGCGTCCCCGACCGCAGCGTCGGGACGCTCCAGGCGGTGCCGACCGCGGGCGCCGGCGCCGCGGTGCCGCCGGCGTCCAGGTGCAGCGTCGCGGTGCCGCGGACCTGCTGGCCGTCGGCCTGCGTGACCACGACCGAGACGGGGACGTCCTGCGCGGCGGTGCCGGCCGGGCAGCCGACCGACGTCGAGGCCGCCGCCGGGGCGGTCACGGTGCAGGGCGACGCCGACCAGGCGTAGCCGAACGGGCCCTTGCCGCCCGGCGTGACGCCGACCGGGACGGTGTCGCCGGCGTGCGCGGCGACCGGGACGGTGAGGGTCGCGGTCGGGGCGGCGGCCCGGGTCAGGGCGACGGTCGCGGCTCCCGAGCCGGTCCCGCCGGCGCCGGCCTGCGTGGCGGTCGCGGTGACCACGACGTCGCCGACGACGCCGGCGGGGCAGGCGAGCGAGGCGCGTGGCGGCGGACGGGGTCAGCGTGCACGGTGCGGCGTTGCTCGACGTCGACCAGGCCCAGCTCACGGTCTGCGGGGAGGCGGCCGTGAAGGTGACCCGGTCGCCGGTCTCGGCGGCGCTCGCCGACGACGTCACGGAGACGGTCGGCGGCGGGAGGTCCACCACCACGGTGTCGAGGAAGCTGGAGCTGGCGGTGTTCCAGTTCTTGGCGAGGAAGGAGCCGCCGGCCGGGTGGGTGCTGAAGTAGTCGTCGTGGTTGCAGTCGAGCAGCTGCTCCTGCGCCGAGGCGCACACCTTCTGCATCGTCACGCCGGACCCGTCGTCGTAGCACATCAGGTCGGCGTCGTCGTAGCAGTGGCCGTTCCTCGTGGCGTGCGGGGCCGTGCCCAGCACACCACCGAGGGTGTGGGTCAGCTCGTGGGCCGGCACCGAGGTGCGCGTGGACCAGCAGGCGTTGTCCACCCGGGCGTACGACGGGTAGCGGCCGTTGTTGGCGTTGCGGGTGAGGCTGGCGTCGTCGTACACGGAGGCGATGCCGCACAGCTCGTCGGCGTCGGTGAACATCAGGTACTTCCGGTTCGCCTTGTCGTAGCCCAGCGCCTTCACGGCGTCCACGCTCCCCGTGAAGCTCGGGCCGAGGCTGCCGTCCGGGACGGTGACCTCCGTGATGACGGGCAGGCAGTCGGCGTCGTGCACCCAGCGCACCCGGCGCTCGCCGCCGGTCTGCTGCGCGGAGACCGCGAACACGTCGTCGACGTCGGCGACCGCGTTGCGCAGGATCGGCAGCACGTCCGCGAAGCGGCTCGGGGTGCCGGCCTCGTGGACGTAGAGCGGCTGGACCCGGTTCCCGTCGACACCGGTGCCGGAGCAGGACGGCGCCACGTGCTCGGTCAGCGTGGCGATGGTGGGCGTGCCGACCGGGGCGGTGGCCGCGGCCGCGAAGGGCCGGTCGTCGGTCCGGGCGGCCGCCACGTCGCCGGCCCTGGCCAGCAGCGAGGCGGTGTCGGTGGGGTCGTCGAGGCCGGCGTCCGGCGGCAGCGGGTCCTCGTGCAGCGGCCCGAGGTGCGCGGCGTCCGGGAAGGTCCGCTCGGCCCCGGCCAGCGAGATCAGGCCGCCGGTCCGCGGGTCGACGACGTGGCGGTGCGGCTCGGGCTCGTCGACCAGGGTGCCGCCGGCCGCGGGAGCGGCCGCAGGACGGGCGAGCCCACGCTCCAGCGCCGTGCGGGCACCGGCCGAGGCTCCCGCCGGAGCGGCGGCCACGGCCGCGGGTCGCGCCGTCGGGGCCGCGGCGAGGTCGGCGGCGGTCGCGCCGTCGCAGTCGAGGTGCAGGGCGACGGCCAGCACGCCCGCCGCGACCACCGTGAGCGCGGCGAGGCGGGTGGTGGCGCGACGGTCCACGGTGCCTGCCCTCCCCGCACGCCAGCCCCTCCGACGGTGCACCGGAAGCATCGGCCGGCGCCTCGTCGTACTTGAGAAAGTCGGACATGACGGACGGGCATCTCCGACGGTTAGGGCGCACCGGGTGGGGGTACACAGCAGACGACCCGCACCGCCGCAGACCAGGCGCCACGTCGCCGAAACGGAGCACGATCATGAACGACGACCAGCAGGGCCTCTCCGACGACGAGCTCAGCGCCCACGGCGCGACGGCACTGCCCGACAAGGAGGTCGTGTCCATCCTCGACCTCAACGCGGACATCAACCTCGCCATCGACGCGGCGGCCCCGATCGACCTCGCGGTGGCCGCGAACGCCAACGTCGCCGCCCCGATCGACGCCGCCGTCGGCGCCAACGTGCTGTCGGTCGACTCCACGGCACAGGCGCTCAGCGACCAGGGCGTGATCATCGACCAGAACGTCGACGCCGACGCGGTCGCGCACGCCAACCAGGACAGCGCGCTCGACCAGGGCAACGACGTCGTCGACGCCGGCGGCACGACCGACCCGGCCGCCGCCAGCACGATGGCGGCGCCCGCGGACGCCACGGGCGCGGTGGGTGACACCGCCGGCACCGTGGGCGACACGGTCGGCGACACCACGGGCACCGTGGGCGACACCACCGGTGGCGTGGGCGGCGTCCTCGACGACGCGACCGGCACGGTGGGCGACACCGTCGGCGGCGTGACCGGCGGGGACACCGCCGGCACCGTCGGCGACACCGCAGGCACCGTCGGCGACACCGCGGGCACGGTCGGCGACACCGCGGGCGGCCTCGGCGGCACCGTGGGCGACACCGCGGGCGACCTGGGCGGCACGGTCGGCGACACCACGGGCGCGGCCAGCGGCCTGCTCGACGACGGCAACCTGCTGAACGTAGACGTCAACGTGGACGCGGACGCCGACGTGGCGGCCCCGATCAACGGCGCGGTGGCGGCCAACGCCAACGTCGCGGCCCCGATCGACGCCGCCGTGGGTGCGAACGTCGGCTCGGTCGGCAGCGACGCGGTCGCCGTCTCGCAGCAGGACGCCATCATCAACCAGGACATCACCGGCTCGGCCGAGGCCACGTCCGACCAGCAGTCCGACATCACGCAGTAGCGCGCGACCACCCAGATGGCCGTGCTGCCGAGCGCTCCGACGGGACGCGACGACTCCTCCGGGTCGTCGCGTCCCGTCGCGAGTGCGCCCGAACCACCGGCCGACGCGGGCGATCGTCCTCGCCGGGCCGACGGCGTCGAGCTGATCGGCGAGATGGCCGGCTCCGGCTACCGCGAGCCACCGTCCCTGGCGCGCCGGGCCGACGGCCAGACCATCCAGCTGACCGGGCTGCTCTACCTCGTGCTGGAGTCGGTCGACGGCCGGCGCGGCTACGCCGAGGTGGCGGAGCGGGTCAGCGAGCGCTTCGGCCGGACGGTGTCCGAGGCCAACGTCCGCACCCTCGTCGACGGCCAGCTGCGCCCGATGGGGCTGCTGGCGCGGGCCGACGGGACGCAGCCCGAGGTCAAGAAGTCCAACCCGCTGCTGGCGCTGCGGTTCAAGTACGCCGTCTCCGACCCCGAGCGGACGCGTCGGCTGACCACGCCCTTCGCTCGGCTGTTCAACCCCTTCGTGGTCGCCGTGGTCGTCGCCGCCTTCGTGGCCGTGTGCTGGTGGGTCTTCATGGAGAAGGGGCTGGCCTCGGCGACGTACGAAGCCTTCGACAGCCCCGGGCTGCTGCTGCTGGTCGTCGCGGTCACCGTGCTCTCGGCGGGCTTCCACGAGTTCGGCCACGCCGCCGCCGCCCGACGCGGCGGCGCGACGCCGGGCGTGATGGGCGCCGGCCTCTACCTCGTCTGGCCGGCCTTCTTCACCGACGTCACCGACTCCTACCGGCTCGGCCGCGGCGGCCGGGTGCGCACCGACCTGGGCGGGCTCTACTTCAACGCCATCGTCGCGGTCGGCATCGCGGGCGTCTGGTGGCTCACCGGGTACGACGCCCTGCTGCTCGTCGTGGCCACCCAGATCCTGCAGATGCTGCACCAGATGACGCCGCTGGTGCGCTTCGACGGCTACCACGTGCTCGCCGACGTGACCGGCGTCCCCGACCTGTTCCACCGCATCCGGCCCACGCTGCTCGGCCTGCTGCCCTGGCGCTGGCGCCACCCCCAGGCCACGGTGCTGAAGCCGTGGGCGCGGGCCGTCGTCTCGGTGTGGGTCCTCGTGGTGGTCCCGATGCTGGCGTTCTCGCTGTTCACGATGGTGGTCACGCTCCCCCGGATCCTCGGCACCGCGTGGGTGAGCATGCTCAAGCAGGGCACGCTGCTCGGCCACGCCTGGGGCGACGCCGACTTCGTCGAGGTCGCCGCCCGCGCGATCGCCGTCGTCGCCGTGGTCTTCCCGGTGCTCGCGATCGGCTTCATCCTGGTCCGCCTGGTGCGCAGCATCGGGCTGAAGGTCTGGCGAGGCACGAGGGGCCGGCCGGTCCGCCGCGGGCTCGCCGCGCTCGTCGCCGCCTCCCTCGTCGCGGGACTGGCCTGGGCGTGGTGGCCGCACGCCGGCAGCTACCGCCCGATCCAGCCCTACGAAGGCGGCACCCTGACCCAGGCGGTCGGCGCGATCCCGGTCAACCGGGCGGCCCCCACCGGGCTCCGCGAGGGGCAGTACGGCCGGCTGGTCACCGGCTGGGCCGAACGACGACCCGCGGCCGACCGCCGCCCACCCCCAGCTGGCCCTCGTGCTGGTCCCGCACGGCACGAGCACCACACCGGGCGGCGTCGTCGACACGTCGTCCGGTGGCTCGTCGGCCGGCTCGTCCGGCTCGTCCGGCTCGGCGGGCCAGCCGTGGGTCTTCCCGTTCAACAAGCCGCTCGCACCCGGCGAGGGCGACAACCAGGCGATGGCGGTCAACACCCGCGACGCCACCATCCAGTACGACGTGGCGTTCGCCCTGGTCTGGGTCACCGACGACTCGCCGGCGCTGAACCGCAACGAGGCCTACGCGTTCGCCGACTGCACCGGCTGCGCCGCCGTGTCGGTGGCCTTCCAGGTCGTGCTGGTGACCGGCGACAACCACGTCGCGGCGCCGCAGAACATCTCGGCGGCGGTCAACTACGACTGCGTCAACTGCCTGAGCTACGCCCTGGCCACCCAGCTCTTCGTGACCCTCGACGGCCCGCTCAGCGAGGCGGGCCAGCAGCAGATCGCCGACCTGTGGGCCGAGATCGCCCAGTTCGGCACCCACATCACCGAGGTGCCGCTGTCGGAGATCCGGTCGCGGCTGTCGAGCTACGAGCAGCAGATCCTGGCGGTCATCGAGAAGGAGCAGGGCCCGCTCACGGACCGGCCGACCGACTCCCCGACCGACCAGGCCGGCGCGTCGCCGTCCGACGGCGGCACCGCCGAGGCCGGCGCGACCGACGCCGGGTCGCCCACCGGGCAGCCGACCCCGGGCGACACCACGTCCTCCTCGCCCTCCGACACCGGCGGCTCGGCCGACTCGACCGGCACCGGCTCCACCGGCTGCGGCGACCGGCTCGACCGGCTCGACCGGCTCGACGTCGGGCGGCACGTCCGGGGGCTCCCCGGACGGCGACGCCCCGGCCAGCAGCGCGGCGCCGAGCGACGCCGCCGCCTCGAGCGAGCCGAGCCCCGCCACCGCCGACGCGACGCCGTAGCGCACGACCGCTCGGACCGGCACTCGTGGTGGCCGGTCGTGGTGCCACCGCCTGCGCCGCGGCAGCACGGCCGTCGAGTGCCGGTCCGAGCGGCTCGACAGCGCAGTGTTCACCTGCGAGGGCGGCCCGACATCACGGCGCCACGTCGATCTCACCGCCGTGAAACGTGGCCGCCGCAGTCTGGAGCCTCGTCAGCACCACCACGAGAGGAACCACCATGCGCACCCTCATCCGCAGGATCGACCGCTACACCCGCTGGGCGTTCAACGCGCAGCCGCCGCTGGGCTACCGGGGCCGCACCGTCAGGTAGCTGCTGGTCGCGGGCGCGTTGGTGGTCGACCCGGAGTAGACCGCCTTCCAGACCCGCGTGATCTTCGGGTGCACCACGATCGAGTGCCAGCCCGTCGGGGCCGCGCTGGTGCTGCGCCCGACGAGCGTCCAGGCACCGCCGGAGGGCATCCGCTTGTAGTAGCTGACGGTGAGCCCGGCCAGCCCCGCGGTGCCCGCAGTGGTGTGGCCGTAGAGCATCAGCGGCGCACCCTTGACGACGGTCGTCTTGTTCTTGTGCAGGTCGATCGCGACCGAGGTGCGCGGCGGCGTGGTCAGCCGGAGCGCGGGCGACAGCGCGGCGGCGTACGACGTGTCGCCCGCCCAGCGCATCTGGTAGTCGGCGGCGCGGTTCACGACGGTCGACAGGTAGTAGTGGCCGGTCGCGTCCGTGGTGTCGGTGGCGACCTTCGTCCAGGTCGTCGAGCCGACCGTGCGCGCCCACAGCGCCACGGTCCGGGCGGTGACGCCGGCCACCGGCGAGGTGGTCCGCAGGTCACCGCCGAACGGCACGGACTGGCCGATCGCCGGCGACAGCGTGTGCGCCTTGATCCCCAGCGTGGTCGCGGCCCCGGTGGGCAGCGTCGGACCGGACGGCGGCGGCGCGCTGGAGCCGCCGCTGGCGTTCGCGATCCGGGCCAGCTGCGCGCTGGTGCCGTTGAAGCGGTTCATGTCGACGTGGCCGCCGATGCCGCTGACCGAGCCGCTGCTGGTGCGCTGCCAGAACGTCCAGGTGCTCCAGCCGCCGGGCACCTTGGGGCTGCCCGGTCGTGTAGTGCGCGATCCACAGCGGGTAGCGCGCGAACGCGGTGCTGTTGCCGAGGTGGTCGATCCAGAAGTACGGCGAGAAGTAGAGGATCGGCGTGCGGCCGGTGAGCTGCTCGGTGGTCTCCAGCCAGGTCTTCACCCAGGTGCGCAGCGCCGCCGGGCCGAGCCCGCCGGTGGCCTCGAGGTCGAGGACCGGGGGCAGGTCGCCGGGGTCGTCGAACGAGCCGACCTTGGAGACGAAGTAGCGGGCCTGCGCGGCGGCCGAGCCGACGCTGGGCCGCGCGAAGTGGTAGGCGCCGCGGTAGATGCCCTGCCGCTCGGCGCCGGTCCAGTTCGTGCGCAGCGTCGGGTCGGTGTAGTAGGTGCCCTCGGTGGCCTTCATGAACGCGAAGGTGACGCCGTCGGACTTCACCTTCGACCACGTCACCGTGCCCTGCCAGTGCGAGATGTCGATGCCGTCGGCGTACGCCAGGGCGGACGCGGCCATCGCCGACAGCGCGGTCGTGACGACCGCGATCGAGCGTGCGCTGCGACGCAGCCTGGTCAGTGTGCGACTCACGGGGTCCTCCGAGCCTCCCGGGGCCGCGGGAGACGGCCCGTTCTCGTGCAGGTGAGCCCTCGCAGACTAGCCGCAGAGAAGGGGCTGGTGTGGCGAATGGGACAAACTTATCGTCCTATTCCGGGCGCGCCGCCTTGACTTTGACCCCGCTGCCCACTGCGCCGGAGGCGGGCGCGCAGCTGTCGCTGCCGGTGCTCGGCGGGCGTCACCCGCTTGTCCAGGTCGGCCCGGTCGAGCAGGTCGGCGAGCGGCCGCTCGACCTCCGGGTACGCCGCCAGCGGCTCGTCGCCGCTGAGCACCACGAACACGCCGTGGCCACGCTCGACCACGCGCAGCACGCTGCCGTCGGCGACCGAGTCGGCGTGGTCGAAGGCCGTGCGGCGCGCACCCGCCTCGTCGAGCTTCGAGCGGGCCGCGGCCTCCACCTTCGGGCCGGCGATCTTCCAGGCCGCGACCACGTGCGGGCCGTAGCGCACGCCGTACCGCGCCGCGGTCTTGCTCGCGGTCCTCGCCCAGCCCATCCGGCACCTCCGTGTCCTCACGTCCCGCAGCGGTCGTCTGGCCCAGGCTAGTGGCCGCGGCGCGGCGGCCGGCGGTAGGCCGAGAGGGCTGCGTGCCGCCGGCGCGGGCCGGTCCACGAGACTGGGCGGCATGCGCGCCGTCAGCTACTCCGCGACCGGGCAGCCACCGACCCTCGGGCCCTGGCCGGACCCGGTCTGCCCCGACGACGGTGTCGTGGTGCGGGTCGGCGCCACGGGCGTGTGCCGCTCCGACTGGCACGCGTGGCGGGGCCACGACCCGGTGCCGCTGCCGCACGTGCCCGGTCACGAGCTGGCCGGGACGGTGGCTGCCGTGGGCCGCGCGGTCCGGCGGTGGGCCGTCGGCGACCGGGTCACCGTGCCGTTCGTGTGCGGCTGCGGCCGCTGCGAGTGGTGCGCGGCCGGCGACACCCAGGTGTGCCCCGACCAGACCCAGCCGGGCTTCACCGGGCCGGGGTCGTTCGCCGAGCTGGTGGCACTGAACGCCGCGGACACCAACCTGGTCCGGCTGCCCGACGGCCTCGACGTCGTGACCGCCGCGTCGCTCGGCTGCCGGCTCGCGACCGCCTTCCGCGCGCTCGTCACCCACGGCCGGGTCACCGCCGGGGACTGGGTCGCGGTGCACGGCTGCGGCGGCGTCGGGCTCTCGGCGGTGATGGTGGCGGCCGCGCTCGGCGCCCGCGTCGTCGCCGTCGACGTCTCCCCGGCCGCGCTGGCCCGCGCGACCGAGCTCGGCGCCACCGCGACGGTCCGCGCCGACGACCCGGTGGCCGAGGTGCGCGAGCTGACCGGCGGCGTGCACGTCTCCCTCGACGCCGTCGGTTCGCCCGAGACGGCCGTCGCCTCGGTCCGCTGCCTGCGGCCCCGCGGTCGTCACGTCCAGGTCGGGCTGCTGCTGGGCGACGCCTCGACTCCCCCGCTGCCGATGGACCTCGTGGTCGCCCGCGAGCTGTCGGTGCACGGGTCGCACGGCATGCCCGCGCACCAGTACCCCGACCTGCTCGCGCTGGTGGCCGACGGCGCGCTCGACCCGGGACTCCTCGTCGGACGTGTCATCGGCCTCGACGAGGCGGGTGCCGCGTTGGCCGCGATGGACGAGCCGGCCATCTCGGCCGGGATGACCGTCGTCCGGATGGACTGACCCGCGGCCCGTGGGCAGAATGCCGGGGTGACCTGGTCCTCCTCTCCCGACGACACCTCCCGCTGGTCGCTGTGGTCGCGCCGCTCGCTGCTGTCCGTCGGGTGCACCGGGTCGGTGCTCTCGATCGCGTCGGACAGCTCGGTGCTGTCGATCGGCAGCTCCTGCTCGTTCGGCTCGTCGGCCAGCCTCGGCTCGTTCCTCTCCGCCGCCTCGGTCGGGTCGTCGATGTCGGTGCTGTCCGTGCTCTCCAGCCAGTCGGACCGCTCGCTGCTCTCGCACGGCAGCAGCCGCGCGACCCTCGCCGAGAAGGAGCGCGGCGGCGACGGTCGGCCGCTGCGCCTCGACCTGGCGGTGCTCGGCGTGGCGGCCCTGGGCTACGCGGCGTACCACGCGCGGCGCCGCCTCGGCTGACCGCCGGCGGAGGTCAGTCGCCGAACAGCTCGCGGACGTCGTCGGCGCCCAGCGGCGCCGCCATCAGCGCGTCGTCGTCGACCACCTGCGCGAACAGCGCGGCCTTGCGGGCCTTGAGCGCCATCACCTTCTCCTCGATGGTGTCGGTCGAGACCAGCCGGTAGACGAACACCTGGCGCTGCTGGCCGATCCGGTGGGTGCGGTCGACGGCCTGCGCCTCGACGGCGGGGTTCCACCACGGGTCGAGCACGAAGACGTAGTCCGCCTCGGTCAGCGTCAGGCCCACGCCGCCGGCCTTGAGGCTGATCAGGAACACCGGGTCGTCGCCGCGCTTGAAGCCGTCGATCACGTCGCCGCGGCGGCGGGTGCTGCCGTCGAGGTACGACGTGGCGATGCCCTCGTGCTCGAGCCGGTCGCGGACCCGGTTCAGGAACGACGTGAACTGGCTGAAGACCAGCGCCCGGTGGCCCTCGGCGGCCAGCTCCTGCAGGTGGTCGACGAGCACGTCGACCTTGGCCGAGCCGACGTCGGCGTACGCCTCGTCGACGAGCGCGGCGTCGAGGCTGAGCTGCCGCAGCCGGGTCAACGACCGGAAGATCGCGATGCGGTGCCGGTCGAAGTCCTCCTCGACCAGGCCGAGGACGGTCTGCCGCTCGCGCTGCAGGTGGGTCTCGTAGACCGAGCGGTGCCGCGGCGTCAGCGCGACCTCCAGCACCTGCTCCTGCTTGGCGGGCAGGTCGGCGGCGACCAGGTCCTTGGTGCGGCGCAGCACGAACGGCTTGATCCGGCGGCGGAACCGGGCGAGCACCTCGCGGTCGCCCTCCCGCTCCACGGGCAGCGCGACCGTCTCGGTGAACCGCTGCGGCCACGGGTACAGCCCCGGCGCCACGATCGACAGCAGCGACCACAGCTCCATGAGACGGTTCTCCATCGGCGTCCCGCTGAGCGCCAGCCGGAACGGGACGTCGAGACGCCGCACCGCCTGGTAGGTCTTGCCGTGGTGGTTCTTCACGGTCTGCGCCTCGTCGAGCACCAGGCCGCCCCAGGTCAGCCGGACGTAGTCGGACTGCTCCAGCCGGAACAGGGTGTACGACGTCACCACCAGGTCGGCGCCCTCGCAGAGCGCCGCGACCGGCTCGCCGCGACGGGCCTGCGACTCGGTGACCACCCGGACGTCGAGGCCAGGGGTGAACTGCGCCGCCTCGTGGGCCCAGGTCGCCACCACGCTGGTGGGCGCCACCACGAGGAACGGCGCGGCGCCGCGGTCGCGGGCGTGGGCGACGAGCGCCAGCGTCTGCAGCGTCTTGCCCAGCCCCATGTCGTCGGCCAGGATCCCGCCGAGGCCGCACGACCAGAGGTAGGCCAGCCAGCGGAAGCCGTCGCGCTGGTAGGACCGCAGCACGGCCTTGAGGCCGACCGGCTCGACCTCCGGCAGCGTGTCGAGCGAGCGCAGCGCCTGCGCGGCCCGCACCCACCGGGAGGCCTGCTCGTCGACGATGCCGACCTCGGCGAGCTCGTCCCACAGGTGCAGGTCGTGGTGGGAGAGCCGCACCGACTCGCTCGGCTGGTCGCGCAGCTCGGCCGCGGCCTCGACGAGCTCGGCGAGCCGGGCGAACTCCGGGCGGTCGATGCGGACGTGGGTGCCGTTGCGCAGGATCACCCGGTCCATGCCCTTGGTCAGCGCCTCGAGGACGTGCGCCAGCGCGAGGTGGATGCCGTCGACGCTGACCTCGACCTCGAGGTCGAGCCAGTCGGTGCGCGCGGGGTCGTCGTCGGCCCCGTCGCGGGTCGCGAAGTGGATCACCGGCACGCCGTCGACCTCGTGGTAGTCGGGCTGCGCCCCGATCTCCTCGACCTCGACCTGGCCCCGCAGCCCCGGCAGCAGCTCCTCGGCGAACAGGATCGCGTGGCTGTCGCGCAGCGTGCGGCTGTCCTCGAGGCCGAGGCCGCGGTCGTGCGCCCGGCACAGGTGGTAGGCCTGCTCGTCGTCGAGCACGAGCGCCTCGAGCAGCGCCTGCTCGGCGTCGGGACGCCGCACGCCGCGCATCCCGCGGGTCTCCGACAGGGCGTAGACCCGGTCGTCGCCACCGACGCGGTAGCGCCAGCTCCACGCGACCCGCACCTCGTCGGCCGCGACCCAGGTGACGCCGAGCACCAGCCGCGGCTCGGCGGGCTCCGGCACGGCGACCGAGCCGTCGGAGGAGAGCACCGGCACGTGGCGCTGCAGCCGGGGGAGGTACTCAGCGACCAGCTCGTCGCGGTGCGCCGCCGGCACGACGAGCGAGTCGCCGCGGGTCAGCAGCCGGCGCACCTCCGGGCCCGGCGGCGCCGTGAGGTCGGCCAGCGCGACCGCCCAGTGCTCGCCGTCGGCCTGCCACAGCGCGACGACGTGCCCGCCCTCCCCCAGCACGTCGAGGTCCGTGGCGTCGTACCACTCGCCGCGCAGCGAGGCGCCCAGCCGCAGCTGGGCGTCGTGGCCGGGAGCGGCGTTGACGTCGAGCCGCAGCGTCACCGGTGGCGCCACCTCGACGGTGGAGAGCCCCTGCCCGGGCACCAGCGGCATCCCGACGTCGACCGCGCGCCGCAGCAGCGCGACCTCGTCGGGCCCGAACCCACCGAGCGTGAGGAACGCGTCGGCCCCGAAGTACATCTGCCGGCTGGCGGCCCGGTGCGCGGACAGCAGGTCGTTGAGCACCGCGACCTGGTCGGGCGGGTGGCCGCGCCGGTCGAGGTACGGCGCGTCGGTCCACGAGACGCCGGTGCGGACCCAGTTGTCGCGGGCGCCGCGCTGCAGCGGGCGGAGCCGCAGCGTCCCCCGCGCCGGCGTCGCGGTGGGCAGCGAGGCCGACCAGCCGCGGTAGCCGGTCGCCCGCCCGGGCGGCTTCAGGTCGACCTGGAGCGCGAGCGGCTTGTCGGCGGCGTGGCTGGAGCGCTCGGCCCGGTCGTCGAGCTCGTCGAGCAGCGAGGACAGCTGCCGCTCCCAGCGCCGGGCGGCGGCCGGCGCGGTGCGGGCGTGCTCGTCGCGGACCGTGATGACCAGCGCCAGCACGTGCTTGCAGCCCTCGTGGACCGGGCAGCTGCACCGGCCGAAGACCCACGGGCCCTCGCCGTCGACGCCCACGCTGACGTTGACGACGTACGGCGCACTGGTCGACCCGCGCACCGTGCCCCGGATGTCGAGGTCGCCGTCGGAGTCGACCTCGTGGACGCAGGAGAGCACGTGGCCGTGGCGGACGTAGTCCCAGGCGCGGTCGAGCGTCGGGGTGCCGTAGCGGCGCCGGAGGTCCTCGTCGGAGAGCAACGAGGCGAGGTCGACCATGGCGCCGAGCCTACGGTCGGACACCGACACCCCGGACCGGCGTCCGGTTGCGACCAGGGGGTAGACAGCAGGTGATGGACGACCGGCCCGCCTTCGTGCTCCACGAGCACCACAAGCCCCGCCACCACTTCGACCTGCGGCTCGAGGAGGGCGGTGTGCTGCGGTCGTGGGCGCTGCCCAAGGGGCTGCCGACCAGCCCGTCGCAGGACCGGCTCGCGGTGGCCGTCGACGACCACGAGCTCGACCACCTCACCTACGAGGACGCCGACAAGGAGATCGCCGACATCGGCTGGTGGCAGGAGGAGGACCGCAACGACCGGCGGATGGTGCTGGTGCTGCACGGCCGCGGGGATGCGGCGCGCTACGCGCTGATCCGCACGGACCGGGACTGGCTGGTCCACCGCACCAAGGCACAGCCGCAGGAGCCCCGGCCGTGACCAGGTGTAACTCCGTGTGACATTCGCGCGTTGCGATCGTTGATTGTGGGAACCTTCACTCGCGAGCCACTCCTCATGAAAGGCACTCGATGCCGACACCGATGGACCCGACCTCGACGGGATTCCTGTTCGCGGAGAACCGCAACCAGCCGATGCACGTGGGCGGGCTGCAGCTGTTCCGCAAGCCGGAGGGAGCGGGACGCAACTTCGTGAAGGACCTCTTCGAGGAGATGCTCACCTACGACCAGCCGGCGCCGCTGTTCCTGAAGCGGCCCACCCGCTCGCTGACCACGGCCGGCCAGTGGTTCTGGACCGAGGACCAGCAGTTCGACATCGAGTACCACTTCCGGCACAGCGCGCTCCCCAAGCCCGGCCGGATCCGTGAGCTGCTGGAGCTGTGCGGCCGGCTGCACAGCACCCGGCTGGCCCTCGAGCGGCCGCTGTGGGAGGTGCACCTGATCGAGGGGCTCCGTGACGGCCGGGTCGCGATGTACACCAAGATGCACCACGCGCTCGTCGACGGGGTGTCCTCGATGCGGCTGCTGCAGCGGGTGCTCTCGCAGGACCCCGACGAGCTCGACATGGCGCCGATGTGGTCCGCCGAGCACTCCCGCGGCCGGTCCTCGGAGCAGCCCGACCCCGCGGGCGGCGGCTCGGTCCTCGACATCCCCGGCACCGCGCTGAAGACCGCGCTCGGCATCAGCGCCGAGGCCGCCGGCCTGCCGGGCGCCCTGCTGAAGACGCTGTCCCACGGCGTGCGCAACCAGACCTCCGCGGTGTCGCTCTACGCGCCGCGCACCATCCTCAACAAGAAGATCACCGGGGCCCGGCGGTTCGCCGCCGAGGACTGGCCGATGGAGCGCATCAAGGCCGTCGGCAAGGCCAGCGGCACCACCGTCAACGACGTGGTGCTCGCGATGTGCAGCGGCGCGATGCGGACCTACCTCACCGAGCTGGACGCGCTCCCCGACTCCTCGCTGGTGGCGATGGTGCCGGTCGGGCTGCAGGCCAAGAACTCGCAGAGCGCGTCGGCGTCGGGCGGCAACGCCGTGGGCGCCGTGATGGTGAAGCTCGGCACCGAGCACGCCGACCCTGCCGACCGGCTGATGTCGGTCCACGAGTCGATGGTGACCGGCAAGCAGGCGCTCGGCTCGATGACCCCGGCGCAGATCCTGGCGATGAGCGCGCTGGGCATGGCGCCCGCCGTGCTGGCCCCGATGCTGCGCATGCAGGGCATCACGCGGCCGCCGTTCAACCTGATCATCTCCAACGTGCCGGGCCCGAAGAACACGCACTACTTCCGCGGCTCGAGGCTCGAGGGCGTCTACCCGTTGTCGATCCCGATCAACGGGATGGCGCTCAACATCACCTGCACGTCGTACGACGGGCAGATGGACTTCGGCCTCACCGGCTGCCGCCGCACCGTCCCACGGCTGCAGCGGCTGCTGCCCCACCTCGACAGCGAGCTCACCGCCCTGGAGAAGGCCGCCGGCGCCTGAGGCGTGGTTCAGCCGGCGCGGAAGTCGCGGAACGAGACCGGCGAGCGGCCGGTGCGCGCCTGCTCGGTCATCTCGGCCTCCACCCAGTCCCGCCAGCGCTGCACGTCAGGCGGCGCCGGCATCGTGATCAGCAGGCCCTGCTCGGCCATCGCCTCGGCGGCGTTCACGGCCCGGCGGAGCACCTGGATACGCACCGGGAGCTCGTCCGCGTCGGCCACCGCGATCGCGATGTCCACGTGGTCGCGGCCCTCCTGCAGCGCCTGGGTCGCGACGAGCCGGGCGGCCCCCCACGACATCGCGGAGATCCGCACCACCTCGCCGACCTGGCGCGAGGCCTCGACCGCGGCCGGGTCGGCGTGGCTGGCCCCGAACAGGTTGAGCTCGCGGGCGACGTCGGCGAGGTTGTCGTCGTGGGCCAGCAGCAGCCCGGGCGGGCAGTCGAGCAGCCGGATCACGGTGACCGCCTCGGGGGCCGGCTCGGCCTGCGGGGCCACGTCGAGCACCGGCCCCACCGGTCCGGACGCCTCGCTGTCGCCGCCGGTGAAGTCCGCCCAGATGCGGGTGCCGTCCGGCAGGTCGTCGATGCCCCAGCTCGAGGCGAGCGCGGAGACGATGAACAGCCCCCGCCCGGTCATCGACTCGGCGTCGGGGTCGCGCTCGGCGGTCCGTCCGGAGTGGGCCCGGTCGATCCGCGAGGCGATCGAGTGGCCGCTGGCCGCGCCGCCGTCGAAGACCGACACCCGGACCGCGTCGGGCGCCGCGCGCAGCTCGATGTCGAAGTAGGCGCTGCGGCTGTGCAGCGTGGCGTTGGTGGCCAGCTCGGTGACGCTCAGCGCGATGTCGTCGACCAGGTCGGTGCGGCCCCAGGTGGTCAGCGCGTCGTCGACGAACCGACGTGCGGCGGGGACGCTGGCGGGCTGGGCCACCATCCGCACCCGGGTCAGGACGTCATCGCCTCCCACCGGTGAAGTCACCGGGTCATTATCGGGGCTGCCCGGGGTCAGGCGTGCGCACAACGCGCCGGATTCTCACGGGGTGGCCACCGGCTCGGCCAGCTCCTCCTGCTCGATCGCCGCGTTCCACTCCCGCTTGCTCGCCCGCCAGCCCTCGTCGTCGACGCCGAGCCGCCAGTAGCCGCTGATCGAGAGCCGGTCCATCCCCAGGCCGCGGTCGACCCGCAGGTAGCGCCGCAGCGCCTTCACCGCACCGGCCTCGCCGTGGACGAACGCGTGCACGTCGTCGTCGGGCCACGGCAGCGCGCGCACCGCCTCGACCAGGCGTACGCCGGCGGGCTCGGCGCCCTGGTGCACCCAGCGCACCTCGACCCCGTCCGGAGCGGCCAGCGACAGCTCGTCCTCGGGCCCGTGCACCTCGAGGACGGCGTGACCGGTCGCGTCGGCCGGCAGCGCCTCGAGGGCGACGGCGACCGCGGGCAGCGCCGCCAGGTCGCCGGCGAGCAGGTGGCGCCCGGCGTCCGGCTCGGGCGCGTAGCCGCCGCCGGGGCCGACGAACAGCAGCTCGTCGCCGGGCCGCGCCGCGAGCGCCCACGGCCCGGCGATCCCGGTGTCGCCATGGACCACGAAGTCCAGCGTCAGCTCGAGCGCCGCGGCGTCGAAGTCCCGCACGGTGTAGGAGCGCATCCGGGGCGCGTGCTCTGCCGGGCAGCGCGTCGCGGACCAGGTCGAGGTCGACCCGGCCGTCCTCGTCGCGCGGCAGCGGCCGCGGGACGTCGGGGTGGACGAAGACCACCTTGACGTAGGTGTCGGTGCACGGCGGCGTCTCGAACCCGGCGAGGGCGGGCCCGCCGACCACCACCCGGACGAGCGAGTCCGAGAGCCGCTCGCGGCGACGGACCTCGACGGCGTGGGCCGTGCGGCGACGGCGGGGCTCGGGCATGCAGTGCTCCTCGTGGGTGGGAAGTAAGGCAAGCCTAAGTCCTGCCGCCAAGCGGTGGTGCCTTGACGGGGTGGCCCGGCACCCGTCAGCGTCCGGTCATGACCGCTGCCGCTGCCGTGGACCGTGCCCGTCTCGCCGCCCTCCTCGAGCGCGAGCGGGCGTCGTACCGCGACCAACACCCGGGGTCGCTCGCCGTCCACGAGCGCGCCGACCACCTGTTCGGGCGGGTGCCGATGACGTGGATGAACATGTGGAGCGGCGGCTTCCCGCTCGCGCTCGACCGGGCCCGCGGCAACCGGGTCACCGACGTCGACGGCCACGAGTACGTCGACCTGGCGATGGGCGACACCGGCGCGATGGCCGGCCACAGCCCGCAGCCGACCGTCGACGCGGTCCAGCGCCGGATCGGCGAGCTCGGCGGGATCACCACGATGCTGCCGACCGAGGACGCCGAGTGGGTCGGCGCGGAGCTGGCCCGCCGGTTCGGGCTGCCGCTGTGGTCGTTCACGCTCACCGCCACGGACGCGAACCGGTGGGCGCTGCGGCTGGCCCGGCTCGCGACCGGGCGGCCGAAGGTGCTGACGTTCGCCTACTGCTACCACGGCTCGGTCGACGAGGCGTTCGCCGTGCCCGGGCCCGACGGCACCGCGGTGGCCCGCGCCGGGCTGGTCGGCGCCCCGGTGCCGCTGGCGGAGACCACCCGGGTCGCGGAGTTCAACGACCTCGCGGGCGTCGAGGCGCAGCTCGCGCACGGCGACGTCGCCGCGGTGCTGGCCGAGCCGGCGCTCACGAACATCGGCATCGTGCTGCCCGAGCCCGGCTTCCTCGAGGGGCTGCGCGAGCTCGCGACGACGTACGGCGCCCTGCTGGTGATCGACGAGACGCACACGTTCTCCGCCGGGCCGGGCGGCGCGACGGCGCTGTGGGGGCTGCAGCCGGACGTGCTCGTGATCGGCAAGAGCATCGGCGGCGGCGTGCCCTGCGGCGCCTACGGCCTCACCGAGGAGCTGGCGCGCCGGGTGCAGGCCGACCCCGACGCGGACCTCGTCGACGTCGGCGGGGTGGGCGGCACGCTGGCGGGCAACGCGCTGTCGGTCGCCGCGATGCGCGCGACCCTCGAGCACGTCCTCACCGACGCGGCGTTCGAGCGGATGGTCGACCTCGCGACCGCGTTCACCGCCGGCGTGCAGGACACCCTCGACCGGACCGGGGTGCCGTGGTCGGTGAGCCGGCTGGGCGCCCGCGCGGAGTACCGGTTCGCCTCCCCCGCGCCCCGCGACGGCTCGACCTCGGCGGCGGCCGGCGACGACGAGCTCGACGAGTACCTCCACCTGTTCATGGCCAACCGCGGCGTGCTGGTCACGCCGTTCCACAACATGGCGCTGATGTGCCCGGCCACGACGGCCGACGACGTCGACCTGCACACGCGATTGTTCAGCGAAGCGGTCGACGGGCTGACACACTCTGCCCCGTGACTGCCCCGTGAACCCCGTCCGGTCCTGGCCGAAACCGGTCGACGAGTCGTCCCGGCTGGCCGCGCTGCACCGGCTCGGGCTGCTCGACCAGCCGCAGGACGACGAGCTCGACGCGCTGACCCGGCTGGCGTCGTACATCTGCGGGACGCCGACCGCCGTGCTGAACCTGATCGACGCCGACCGGCAGTGGCAGGCCTCGGCGTACGGCGACCAGCCCGGCGAGGTCCGCCGCGACGACTCGATGTGCGGCTACAGCATCCTCTCGCGCGACATCACCTACACCCCGGACGCGTCGCTGGACCGGGTGTTCGCCGACAACCCGCACGTCACCGGCGAGCTCGGCAGCATCCGGCTCTACGTCGCGGCCCCGCTGGTCGTCGGCGCCAACCACGTGGTCGGCACGCTGTGCGCCTTCGCCCCGACCCCCTCGCAGCTCACCCGGGTGCAGATCGAGCGGCTGCGCGACCTCGCCGACGCCACGGTGCGGATCCTCGAGCTGCGGCAGGCCGCCGGCGAGCTGGCCCGGGCCGCCACCCGCGACGCGCTGACCGGGCTGCCGAACCGGTCGCTGCTGACCGAGTCCATGGCGCGGGCGTTCGCGCGCCGCGACCGGTCGATCACCGAGCCGGGGCTGCTCTTCGTCGACCTCGACGGCTTCAAGGCGGTCAACGACGAGCTCGGGCACGCGGCCGGCGACATCGTGCTGAAGATCGTCACCGAGCGGCTGCTGGACTGCGTGCGCGCCTCCGACCTGGTGGCCCGGCTCGGCGGCGACGAGTTCGTGGTGCTGGTGGAGGCGTCCCCCGAGGACGACGAGGTCGGCGGTCTCGAGCTGCTCGCCGACCGCGTCCGCGTCGCCCTCTCGGGCACCCACACGCTGCCCGGCGGCCGCACCGTCCGGCTCGGCGCCTCGGTCGGGGTGGCGGTCCCGGACGGCGACGACGACACCCCCGACGCGATGCTGGCCCGGGCCGACGCCGCGATGTACCTCGACAAGGCCGCGCGCCTGACGCTCACCAGTCGCAGGTCGGCGCGGCTCCCCGCGCAGCAGCCTGCGGACGTCGAGCTGGACGAGCATCGGCACCAGCGGCCGGCCGTCGCGCTGGTAGTTCCGCGACCCCGACTCCAGCACCGCCCACACCCGGCCCCGGCCGTCGAGGTCGAGCCCCTCGGCGCCCGGCGCGAACCCGATCCGGCGACCGTCCGGGCGGCACCAGCACCCCGCAGTACGTCGTCGAGGCCGTCGACCACACCCCGCCCGGGCCGCGGGTCGTGCCCTGCACCCGCCGGACCGTCGACGACGTGCGCACCGGCGCCGCCTGCGTCGCGTCGGGCACCCCGCCGGCCACCAGCTCGGTGACACCCGGGGCCAGCAGGTCACGGTCGCGGAACCACCGCATCCGGTCCGGGCCGGCGTCGCGCCAGGCGCCGACGCCGAGCACCCCACCGCGCGCCGGACCGGCGACCAGCACCGAGCCCCGCACCCGCGGCGCGAGACGCCACACCCGCCGCACCTGGTCGGGCCGGCCGACCCGGTCCGGGTCGACGAGCCACAGCCGGTTGCTCTCCACGATCCACAGGCCGTGCCGGTCCTCGACGAGCGCACCGCCGTGCCGGCAGAACGTCGGGTAGGAGCCGTAGACCGGTGCCGCGATGCGGTCGGTCGACGCGATCAGCCGCCCGGTGCGCAGCGAGACGTGCAGCAGCCGGCAGGCGCGCTCCCCGAAGCCGCGGTGCCAGCGGTAGCCGCTCACCCACGCGGTCCGCGAGTCCCCCGACCTGTCAAGGGCCAGCCCCTGCGGCACGAACCAGCGGTCCGCGGTCGGCAGCCACAGCGCCCGGCACACCGCGTCGTCGTTGGGGAACGACGCCAGCTCGCCCGCGACGTACGACGGGCGGGGTCCGCGGACGTCGTCGAGGTGCACCCCGGCACACGCCCGGTGGGTCGGCGCCTGCTGCGGACGCGGCCGGCGCTCACCGGAGGAGCAGGCCGCGAGCAGCAGTGCCGCCACGGCGAGCCACACGGCGAGTGCCGTCCGTCTCCCCCGGGCACCGCGCATGACGTCATCCTCGCAGCCGCCCGTCGCGCGCCGGCGACGACGAGAAGGTTTGTCCCTGCACCCATCGGGTGACAAGGAGGACGGCCGACCGACACCGACCGCCACGGGGACCGAGTCCGGGAGGACGTCCGATGACGCAACGCCCAGCCGCCGACGACATCACCCACTACGGCTACCGGCAGGAGCTGCACCGCTCGCTGTCGTTCACCGACCTGCTCGTCTACGGGCTGGTCTTCATGGTGCCGATCGCGCCGTTCGGGATCTTCGGCAGCGTGTTCCAGGGGTCCGGCGGCATGGTCGCGCTGGCCTACGCGATCGGCATGGTCGCGATGATGTTCACCGCGCTGTCCTACTCCCAGATGTCGCAGGCCTTCCCGATGGCCGGCTCGGTCTACACCTACGCCGGCCGCGGCATCGCCGCACCCGTCGGGTTCCTCGCCGGCTGGATGATCCTGCTCGACTACGTGCTGGTGCCGGCGCTGCTCTACCTGATCGCCGCCGTCGCGATGAACTCGCTCATCTCGGCGGTCCCGATCTGGGTGTGGCTGATCGCGTTCGTGGTGCTGAACACGGTCGTGAACTTCCTCGGCATCGAGATGACCGCCAAGGTCAACAAGGTGATGCTGGCCGCCGAGCTGGTCGTGCTCGCGGTGTTCATCGTCATCGGCGTCATCGCGCTCGCGGCCGGCAAGGGCCGCGGCTTCGACCTCACGCCGGTCTACAACCCGGACACGTTCTCCTGGTCGCTGGTGTTCGGCGCGGTCTCGATCGCGGTGCTGTCGTTCCTCGGCTTCGACGGCATCTCGACGCTCGCGGAGGAGAACAAGGAGGCGGCGCGCTCGATCGGCCGCTCGATGGTGGCGGCGCTGCTGCTGGCCGGCGTGCTGTTCATCGTGCAGACCTGGGTGGCGGCGCTGCTGGTGCCCGACCCGGACACCCTGATCAGCAAGGGCGACCCGGGCGGCACCGCGTTCTACGACGCCGCGGCGGTCGCCGGCGGCGCCTGGCTCTCCAAGCTCACCGCGCTCGCGACCGCGATCGCCTGGGGCTTCGCCAACGCGCTCGTCGCGCAGGCCGCGACGTCCCGGCTGCTGTACGCGATGGCCCGCGACCGGCAGCTGCCGTCCTTCCTGGCCCGCATCCACCCGACGAAGGGCGTGCCGACCAACGCCACCCTGCTGGTCGCGGTCGTGTCGCTGGGCGTCGGGTTCCTGTTCTACGAGATGGAGAACGGCATCACCACGCTGTCCACGCTGGTGAACTTCGGGGCGCTCACCGCGTTCCTGGCGCTGCACGTCTCCGTGGTCTGGCACTACGTCGGCCGGCGTGGCAGCCGGCGCTGGTGGTCGCACCTGGTCGCGCCCGTGATCGGGTTCGCGATCCTCGCCTACGTCCTGGTCAACGCGCAGGTCTACGCGCAGACGCTGGCGCTGATCTGGTTCGTGGTCGGCCTGGTGATCATGGTGGTGCTGGTCGCGAGCGGCCGCACGCCCGACCTGAAGCTCCCCGAGGAGGAGTCCCGATGACCGAGGTCCGCACCCTGCACCCGACGCCCGAGCAGTACTCCTTCGTGTTCGGCGGCCGCGAGCCGCTGCTCACCGTCGCACCCGGCACGGTGGTGGAGCTCGCCACCGAGGACTGCTTCATGGGCAACGTCCGCGGCGTCGACGACCTGCCCAGCGAGGTCTGCACCTTCCCGTTCCTCAACCCGGTGACCGGCCCGGTCGCGGTCGAGGGCGCCGAGGTCGGCGACACGCTGGCAGTGCACTTCGTGGAGATCGTGCCGGCCCGCGACTGGGCGGTCTCGAGCACCTTCCCGCACTTCGGGGCGCTGACCGCCACCCACACCACCGCGATGCTGCACCCGGCGCTCGAGGAGCGGGTGTGGGTCTACGAGCTCGACGCCGCCGCCGGGATCTGCCGCTTCACCGCCCGGAGCTCGGACTTCACCGTCGAGCTGCCGATGGACCCGATGCACGGCACCGTCGGGGTGGCCCCGGCTGCCAACGAGGTGATCATGTCACTGACGCCCGCCGCGCACGGCGGCAACCTGGACACCCCGGAGATGCGCGCCGGCGTGACGGCGTACTTCCCGGTCAACGTGCCCGGCGGGCTGCTCTCCCTCGGCGACGGCCACGCCCGGCAGGGCGAGGGCGAGGTGTGCGGCACGGCGGTCGAGGCGGCGATGAACACCGTCGTGGTCGTCGACCTGGTCAAGGGCGGGGCGCCGGAGTCGCCGCGGCTGGAGAGCGACGACTTCCTGATGACCACCGGCAGCACCCGCCCGCTGGAGGACGCGTTCCGGATGAGCCAGCACGACCTGGTCGGGTGGACCGGGTCGCTGCTCGGGCTCGACGAGCTCGACGCCTACCAGCTGGTCAGCCAGGCCGGTCTCGCGCCGGCCGGCAACGTCGTCGACACCAACTACACGATGCTCGCCAAGCTGCCGAAGCGGCTGCTCGGCACCGGCACGGCGTACGACGGGGTGCACGGCCGGCTGCGCGAGGTGGCGGCCGACTACCTGCGGACCCGCTGACCCGGGCTGACCCGCGCTGGGCCTCAGCGCCGGCGCGACCACCAGTGGGCTCGCGGCGGCCGGGCCTGCGCCAGCGCCTCCTCGGACGAGCCGCCCGCGACCCGCACCAGCAGGTAGGTGACCGCCTGCTCGACGGTCAGCTCCGTGCCCAGCCCGGGCACGACGACGGCGTCGAACCGGTCGGAGACCTCGCAGTCCAGCGTCGTGCCGTCGCGCTCCGGGCCCCAGGACACCTGCACGCCGTGGCTCGACCGCACGAGGTAGGTCTGCACCTCCACCCGCGGCTCCAGGCCCAGCGGGCGGGCCCGCTCGCGCAGCCGGGCGGCGAGGTAGGGCCCGTTGGGGGTGTTCTCCCGGTCGACGGCGGGCATCAGCGCGACCGGCCGGGCGTCGGGTCCCCGCTGTGCCACGCCATCCCTGCCCCCTCGCTCGACGGTCCCGGTGCACCACGGTAGGGCAGACTCGGCGGCGGGGACCGGGAGGAGGACGACGTGCTGCGGATGACCTGGCGCAACATCTTCGCGCGCAAGGTGCGGCTCGCACTGAGCGCGTTCGCGATCGTGCTCGGGGTCGCGTTCGTCGCCGGGTCGTTCGTCTTCACCGACGCGATGGGCAACGCGTTCGACGGCATCATCGAGGGCTCCACCTCCGACGTCGAGGTGAGCGCCACCGGCTCCAACACCTTCACCGCCCAGGAGGACAACCGGGTCCTGCCGCGGTCGGTGGTCGACCGGCTGCGGCGGCTCCCCGAGGCGAAGGCCGTGCACGCCTCGGTCCAGCTGCAGACCGTCTACGTCATCGGCCGCGACGGCAAGGTGGTCGGCGGCAACGGCCCGCCCGGCCTGGCCGGCAACGACACCGGCGCCCGGTCGGTGAACGGCAAGCGGATCCTCACCCTCGACCGGGGCCGGCTGCCGCGGCGCGACGGCGAGGTCGCCCTCGACGTGGACGCCGCCCGCAAGGCCGGGTACACCGTCGGGGACCGGGTCACGCTGGCCACCACCGGCCGGCCCGCGACCATGAAGGAGCGGCTGGTCGGGCTGGTGGAGTTCGGCTCCGGCGGCCTCAACGGCGCGACGCTGACGGTGCTCGACCTGCGCGCGCTGCAGCAGCACTTCTACGGCGGCCGCGACGTCTACACCCAGGTCTCGCTCGAGACGGCACCCGGGGTGAGCCAGCAGCAGCTGCGCGACGCCGCCCAGAAGGTGCTGCCGCGAGGCGTGGAGGCCCGCACCGGCGCCGCGCTCGTCAAGGCCAACAAGGCCCAGCTCGACCGGTTCCTCGGCTTCCTCAACACGTTCCTGCTGGTCTTCGCCGGGGTCTCCCTGGTGGTCGGCACCTACCTCATCGTCAACACCTTCTCGATCCTGGTCGCCCAGCGCAGCCGGGAGCTCGCGCTGCTGCGGGCGCTGGGCGCCTCGCGCCGCCAGGTGAACCGCGTCCGTGCTCTGGCGAGGCGCTGGTGGTCGGCCTCGTCGGCTCGACCGCGGGCCTCGGGGTGGGCTACCTGCTCGCCCGCGGGCTGCAGCTGCTGTTCGGCGCGGTCGGCTTCGACCTGAGCCGGGCCACGTTCTCGGTCAGCCCGCGCACGGTGCTGGCGTCGTACGCGGTGGGGGTGGTGGTGACGATGGTCGCCGCCTACCTGCCCGCCCGGCGCGCCGCCCAGCTGCCACCGGTGGCGGCGCTGCGCGACGACGTCGCCCTGCCGGAGTCGTCGCTGCGCCGTCGGGTGCTGGGCGGCGTCCTGCTGGTCGTGGCCGGCATCGGCTCGATGGTGCTCGGCTTCGACCGGAGCGGGAACACCGGGCTGAGCCTGATCGGCGGCGGGCATGCTCGCGATCCTGGTCGGCGTCTCGCTGCTGAGCCCCTGGCTCGGCCGGCCGCTGACCCGGCTCTTCGAGCTCGGCTACCGGCGCGCCTTCGGCACGGTCGGCGTGCTGGCCGCGCAGAACTCGCTGCGCAACCCGCGTCGTACCGCGGCCACCGCCAGCGCGCTGATGATCGGGCTGACCCTCGTCGCGCTGATGTCGGTGCTCGGCCAGTCCGCGACCGCCAGCGTCGACGCCGCGGTGAAGAACACCCTCACCTCGCAGTTCGTGGTCTCCAACGTGGTCGGCTCGCCGTTCACGCCGAGCGTCGCGCAGCGGATCCGCCAGCTCGACGGGGTGGCGGACGTCTCGGAGTTCCGCTCCGCGTCGGCCACCATCCGGGGCCGCGACGCGTTCGTCGGCGCGGTCGACCCGCGCACCTTCCGGCCTCGCCCTCGCGGTGCCCATGACGCAGGGCTCGCTGGCCTCGCTGAAGCCCGGCACCATCGCGATGGCGCAGACCTCGGCGACCCGGCGCGGCTACCGGCTCGGGGGACGTCGTGCCGGTGAAGTTCCAGGGCGCGACCGTGCCGCTGCGGCTGGTCGCGACGTACGGCGGCACCGGCGCGCTGCCCGCCAACTACCTCGTCACGCCGGACACGCTGCTCAAGGGCGGGCTGCGCCCGCTCGACTCGCTGGTCTACGTCAGCAAGTCCCCCTCGGGCGACACCGCGGCGGTGCGCGCCGGGATCAACGCGGATCATCAGGGGGCTGCCGACGGTCACCGTGAAGGACCCGCAGCAGTACGCCGAGCAGCAGAAGAGCCAGATCAACATCTTCCTCTACTTCATCTACGCGCTGCTCGGCCTCGCGGTGGTGATCGCGGTGCTCGGCATCCTGAACACCCTGGCGCTCTCGGTGATCGAGCGGACCCGCGAGGTCGGCCTGCTGCGGGCGGTCGGGATGGCGCGCCGGCAGCTGCGCCAGATGGTGCGGCTGGAGGCCGTCATCGTCGCCGTCCTCGGGGCGGTCCTCGGGGTCGGCATGGGGGTGATCTTCGGGGTCGCGCTGCAGCGCGCGATCGCCGACCAGGGCATCGACGTGCTCGTCGTCCCGTGGGGGCGGCTGCGTGGTCTTCGTGGCGCTCGCGGCGCTGGCCGGGGTGGTCGCGGCGGTGTGGCCCGCGCGGCGCGCCGCGCGGCTCGACGTTCTGCGCGCCATCGGCACCGAGTGACGCCGTAGGTTTGTCCCCGTGCCCGCTCTCGTGGACCGCGTCGACGAGCTTCCAGCGCCGTCACCGCGTCGCTCGGGTTCCCGCTCGCCGTCTTCTACAAGTTCTTCGACGACCAGGGCAACTACCTCGCGGCGACGCTCACCTACTACTCGTTCGTGGCGATCTTCCCGCTGCTGCTGATCGCCACGTCGGTGTTCGGCTTCGTGCTGCAGGGCAACGAGGAGCTCAAGAACGAGGTGCTGAGCTCGACCCTGGGCCAGTTCCCGATCGTCGGCACCGAGCTCGGCAAGCCCGCGGGGCTGCAGGGCAGCGCCTCCGCGGTCGTGGTCGGCACCCTCGCCGCGCTGTACGGCGTCCTCGGCCTCGGCCAGGCCGCGCAGAACTCCGTCAACGTCGCGTTCGCGGTGCCGCGCAACAGCCGGCTGAACCCGCTCGTCAGCCGGGTCAGCAGCCTGCGGGCTGTTCACGCTCGCCGGCCTGACCGTGCTGGTGGTCACCGTGGTCACCAGCCTCGGCAGCCACCTCGACGTGTTCGGGCCCGACGTGGACCTCGGCCTGGGCTGGCTGTTCACCGGGCTCGCGGTCGCGGTCAACGCCGTGGTGCTCAGCGAGATGATGCGGCTGCGCCGTGGGTCGCACCCAGTCGTTCCTCTCGATGCTGCCCGGCGGGCTGACCGTCGCGCTGCTGTGGCAGCTGCTGCAGTGGGGCGGCGGGGCCTACGTCCGGCACGTCATCAACAAGGCCGGCGACATGAACGGCGTCTTCGCGCTCGTCCTCGGCCTGATCGCGCTGCTCTACATCGCCGCGGTGATGGCCGTCTTCGGCGTCGAGGTCAACGTGGTGCTGGCGCGGCGGCTGTTCCCGCGGGCGCTGCTGACCCCGTTCACCGATGCCGTCGACCTGACCGACGCGGACGAGCGGGCCTACGCGGCGTACGCCCAGGCCCAGCGCCACAAGGGCTTCGAGCGGGTCCGGGTCACCTTCGACCCCACCGCGGAGCCCGCCGAGAAGCCTGGCGACGAGCCTGCAGACGAGGCCGTCGGCGAGCCCGCCCGCGACGCGCCCGCCGAGGGCTGACCGGCCGGTGCCCGGCGCGTGCCCACGACCGAGGTAGCGTGACGCAGGTCACGCATGCAGGTCGGTGTGAGCGGGCCACGCACGGAGGGAGCCTGACCATGCTGTCGGACATCGAGATCGCCAACGCGGCGCGGCTGCGGCCGATCACCGAGGTGGCCAAGGAGACGCTCGGGATCGACGCCGAGCACCTGGTGCCCTACGGGCACACCAAGGCCAAGGTGGACCTGCGCTACCTCGCGACCCTGGCCGACCGGCCGTCGGGGCGGCTGATCCTGATGACCGCGCTCTCCCCCACGCCCGCCGGCGAGGGCAAGACCACGACCACCGTCGGGCTCACCGACGCGCTGCACGGCCTCGGCCACAAGGCGGTGGCCTGCCTGCGCGAGCCGTCGATGGGACCGGTGTTCGGGATGAAGGGCGGCGCGGCCGGCGGCGGCTACGCCCAGGTCGTCCCGATGGACGACATCAACCTGCACTTCACCGGCGACTTCGCCGCCCTCGCGGCCGCGCACAACCTGCTCTCGGCGCTGATCGACAACCACGTCCACCACGGCAACGAGCTCGGCATCGACGTCCGCAGCGTCAGCTGGAAGCGGGTCGTGGACCTCAACGACCGGGCGCTGCGCGACCTGGTCGTCGGGCTGGGCGGGATCGGCAACGGCTACCCGCGCGAGGACGGCTTCGACATCGTCGTCGCGTCCGAGCTGATGGCGATCTTCTGCCTGACCGAGTCGTGGGCCGACCTCAAGCGCCGCATCGGCGACATCGTGGTCGGCTACACCCGCGACAAGGCGCCGGTCACCGCGCGCGACCTGAAGGCCGACGGCGCGATGACCGTGCTGCTGCGCGACGCGCTCGCGCCCAACCTGGTGCAGACCCTCGAGCACGCGCCGGCGTTCGTGCACGGCGGGCCGTTCGCCAACATCGCGCACGGCTGCAGCTCGGTCACCGCGACCCGCGCCGGGCCTGCGGCTCGCGGACTACGTCGTGACCGAGGCCGGGTTCGGCGCCGACCTCGGCGCCGAGAAGTTCGTCGACATCAAGTGCCGCAAGTCCGGGCTGCGTCCCGACGTCGCGGTCGTGGTGGCCACCGTCCGCGCGCTGAAGTACCACGGCGGGGTCGCGGTCGCCGACCTCGCGACCGAGGACCTCGACGCGCTCGAGCGCGGCATGGCCAACCTGTCGCGCCACCTGCACAACATCCGCCGGGTGTACGGCGTGCCGTGCGTCGTCGCGGTCAACCGGTTCCCCACCGACACCGACGCCGAGGTCGACCAGGTCGTCGAGCTGGTCGCCGCCGACGGCGTGCGGGCCTTCCCCGCGACGCACTTCGTCGACGGTGGGGCCGGGGCGGAGTCGCTGGCGAAGGGCGTCCTCGAGGTGCTCGACGAGCCGTCGCCGTACACCTTCTCCTACACCTACGACGACGAGCAGACGCTGACCCAGAAGGTCGAGACCATCGCCTCGCGGCTCTACGGCGCCGCCGAGGTCACCTGGGACCCGAAGGCGAAGCGCCGGCTGCAGCGCATCACCGACGACGGGTACGGCGACCTGCCGGTGTGCGTGGCGAAGACGCAGTACTCCTTCTCCACCGACCCGACGCTGCGCGGCGCACCGCTCGGCCACTCGCTGCACGTGCGCGAGGTGCGCCTCGCCGCCGGCGCCGGCTTCGTGGTGATGGTGTGCGGCGACGTGATGACGATGCCCGGGCTGCCGCGGACCCCCGCGTCGGCCCACATCGACCTGACCGACGACGGCACCATCCTCGGGTTGTCCTGACCGGTCGCGGTTTGCTGTTTCACCACGAACCCCACGGTCAACACCTACCGTCGACAGCAGTCCTCGCCGACCCCCTCGGTGAGGCCGTCCGGTCCCGCTGAAGCCCGCCAGGACCCGGATGCCGAGCGACACGCCAGCGGCGGGCGCGGACGACCCAGGCACGACGGCGCGACCCCGACCGGGACGCGCCTTGGGGTGAAGCCGCACCGCGCGAGCGGAGCGGCCGGGCACTTCGGAACCGAACCCGACAGGACAGCGTTCGCAAGCGTTGCCGAAGGGTCCTGTCATGCCCCGCTGCCTCACCCGTTCCCTGCTCCACGTCGTCGTCGTGGTCGTCGCGCTGCTCGCGTCCTCCGCGCTCTACACCCCCAGCGCCGACGCGATGACCCACCACAAGCGCGAGCGGCTGCTCCACGTCGCCGCCTCCAAGAAGGGCGCCCCCTACCGCTACGGCGCCGACGGGCCCCGCCGGTTCGACTGCTCCGGCTACACCAAGTGGGTCTTCGCCCGCGTCGGCAAGCACCTGCCGCGTACCTCGCGCGCACAGGCCCGCTACGCGCACCACGTCCGCAAGTCGCACCGCCGCACCGGCGACCTGGTGTTCTTCAAGAGCCACGGCCGCGTCTACCACGTCGGCATCTACGCCGGTCACAACCGGATCTGGCACTCGCCGAGGCCGGGCCGGCGGGTCGGCCAGGAGCGCATCTGGACCAGCAGCGTCTCCTACGGCCGGATCCGTTGATCCGACAACTCCAGACATCCCTTGTCACAGGGCTCACACCAGTGGTGTGATGCCGGTACAGGGTTTGCTACTCACACGAGCGCAACTCTCCCAGGGACCGAGGCGGCCAGCTCACGCAGCTGGCCGCTTCGGCATGTCATGAGGGGTCTCACCGAGAGTCGGCTCCTCGCGCCGCCCCGCGCACCGTGACAGGGTGGCCGCCGTGACCGAGCGCAACGTGCGGGGCGGGGCGCTGGAGCCCTGCGGCACCGACCCGATGACCGGCTTCTACCGCGACGGCTACTGCTCGTGCGGCCCCGAGGACGTCGGCCTGCACGTCGTCTGCACCGTGGTGACGGCCGAGTTCCTCGACCACCAGGCGTCCGTCGGCAACGACCTCGCGACGCCGCGCCCGGAGTGGCACTTCCCCGGCCTGAAGCCCGGCGACCAGTGGTGCGTGGTCGCGTCCCGCTGGCTGCAGGCCTACGAGGACGGCGTGCCGGCCCCGGTGGTGCTGGCCGCGACCCACCAGCGGGTGCTCGAGGTGGTGCCGCTGGAGTACCTCGACGAGCACGCGATCGACGTGCCCGACCACCCGGGCTGGCTGGGCTGGGACTAGCCCCCACGTCCCGCGGCTACTGCAGCGCGAACGCCTCCTGGGCGATGGGGTGGTCGGGCTGCAGGATGAGGCGCTCGCCGGCGTCGTTCGCCGCCTGCTTCTCCTGCGCCAGCGTGGAGCCGTTCTCCGCCCAGGTGACGCTCACCCGGCCGTCGCCGCTGCCGCGCCGGCCGACCGGGGTGACCGCGGCGGGCAGCCCCTCCTCGTCGTGGACCCAGAGGATGAAGTCGTCGTACTTGAAGCGGTCGATGTCGACGATGGGCTTCGGGTAGTGGTGGTAGCCACCGGCCTTCGGCAGCGTGCCGGTGTGGATGCCGGCGGGCAGTGCCACCGAGGCGTTGAAGATGCCGTCGGTCCACTCCTGCACGCCGTCGGCGTCGGTGACCGGCCGGGTCAGCAGCCGCTCCGCGTCCTGGTAGCCGAGCGCGACGTACCCGGGCACCGTGTCGGGGAACCCCGCCACCAGCCGCTGGGTGGCGACCCGCAGCACGTCGACCTTCGCCGGGTCGGCGCAGAACTGCGCGGACCACTCGATCCCCGCCGGCCCGAACACCAGCATCCAGCCGGTCGCGTCGAGGAGCCAGATGCCACCGCCGTGGTGGTCCTGGTACGGCGCGTCGCCGAACCACCACGGCTGCACCTGAGCGACGAGCTTGCCCATCAGGGTGCGGCTGTGGCGGTACTCCTTGCTGTCCGTGCGGCTGGCGTGGTTGACGATGTCGATCGTCCACGGGTTGTCCTCGTGCTGGGTGTGCACTCCCTCGACCATCTCGGGGCCTCCTCGCCACCGGTGTCCTGGCATCGAGTGTTCTCCGCCGTCCGGGTCACCCGCCATGACTAGTTCGGGTGCCACCCGCGGGTCGGGCAGGATGTCGTCATGGCACCTGGCAGGAGCACCGCGCGATGATCCGCACGACGCCGTTCCACCCCCGGCTCAGCGAGCTCGACACCCAGGGGCTCTACACCCACTGGCAGGGGTACCTCTCCGCGCTGCGCTACACGACGTCGCCCAAGCACGAGTACTTCGCGGTGCGCAACGCCGTCGGTGTCTTCGACACCTCGCCGCTGTTCAAGTACCGCGTGCACGGACCCGACGCGGAGCGGTTCCTGGCGGGTGTGCTGGTCCGCGACGTCCGCCGCTGCCGGCCGGGGCAGGCGCAGTACACGCTGTGGTGCGACGACCGCGGCTACGTCATGGAGGACGGCGTCGTCTTCCGGCACTCCGAGACCGAGTTCCTGCTCACCGCCGCGCGGCCGAACCTCGGGTGGTTCGCCGACCTGGCCCGGCGGCTGCGGGTCCGCATCGAGGACGTCTCCGAGGACCACGGCATCCTCGCGGTGCAGGGGCCCCGGTCGCGCGACGTGCTGTCGTCGCTGGCGCCGGAGACCCGCGCGCTGGCGTTCTTCGACCACACCCAGGCCAAGGTCGGCGGCGCGTCCGTCACGGTGTCGCGCACCGGCTACACCGGCGACCTCGGGTTCGAGCTGACCGTCGAGGCCGGCGACGCGCTGCCGGTGCTCGACGCGGTGCTCGACGCGGGCCGCGACCACGGGCTGCGGCCGTTCGGCGAGGAGGCGCTGATGATGCTGCGGATCGAGGCCGGGCTGCCGCTGGTCGACGTGGAGTGGACCAACAGCCGGCTGGCCCCGACCGACCACCAGCGCGTCACCCCGACCGAGCTCGGGCTGGGCTGGATGCTGCGCGACGTGCACGACGAGGGTCGCCCGTTCCTCGGCCGCGCCGCCATCCGCCGCGAGCTCGCCGAGGGCACGTCGCGGTGGCGGACCGTCGGCGTCGTCGTCGACTGGCAGCACTGGGACCGGCTGCACCGCGACGCCGGGCTGCTGCCCGCCAAGGACGAGCACCCGCTGCCCTACGAGTCGATGCTGTACGACGGCGCGCACGGTGACGCCGGCTACGCCACCAGCGTGATGTACTCCCCCGTCCTGCAGCGGCACGTCGGCCTGGCGCGGGTGCGTCCCGACCTCGCCGAGGCCGGCACCGAGCTGCACCTCGAGCTGACGCTGAACCACCACCCCACGACGGTGCGGGTCCGCACCGCGCGGCTCCCCCTGTTCGACCCCGCGAGGAAGACGGCGACGGCATGAGTGATCTCGACAGGCTCGACCACCCGGGCGGCTACGACGCGATCGTCGTCGGCGGCGGCCACAACGGCCTCGTCAACGCCGGCTACCTCGCGAAGGCGGGACTGCGCACCCTCGTCCTCGAGCAGCGGCACCTCGTCGGCGGCGCGGCGATCACCGAGGAGCTGGTCCCGGGTTTCTCGTTCACGACGTTCTCCTACGCGCTGAGCCTGCTGCGCCCGGAGATCATCCACGAGCTCGACCTGGTCAAGCACGGCTTCCTGCCGCTGATGATGCCGAGCTCCTTCCACCCCACCGGCGACGGCGACTACCTGCTGCTCGGCGACGACCACGCGCAGAACGTGCAGGAGATCCGCCGCCACTCGCGGCACGACGCGGACGCCTACGACCGCTACCACCACGACCTCGACCGGGTGGTGCAGGCGGTGCAGCCGCTGTTCGACCACGCCCCGCCGGACGTGTTCGGCAAGGACCCCGAGGACCAGGCCGACGTCGCGTGGCTGCTCGACCACCTCGGCGGCGTCGAGCGGTCGGTGATGCACGACGTCGTACGCCTGCTCACCGGCAGCGCGTCGGACTGGCTGGAGGACTACTTCGAGAACGAGGCGGTCAAGGGCTTCCACGCGTCGTCGAGCATCATCGGCTCGAAGGTCGGCCCGATGTCGCCCGGCTCCGCGCTGGTGCTGCTGTTCCACAAGATGGGCGAGCACGACGGCCACCTCGGCTCGTGGGCGTTCCACAAGGGCGGCAACGGCGGCTTCACGCAGGTGCTCGCCCGCGCGGCGCAGGCGTACGGCGCGGAGATCCGCCTCGGCTCACCGGTCAGCGGTGTGCTCACCGAGGGCGGCCGCGCGGTCGGCGCCGTGCTCGAGGACGGCACCGAGTTCCGCGCCCCCGTCGTGGTGTCCGCGCTCGACCCCCGGCACACCTTCCTCGACCTCGTCGACCCGCGCGAGCTGCCCGCCGACCTGGTCGACAACGTCGAGCGGATGCGCTTCCGCGGCGTCTCCGCCAAGGTCAACTTCGCGCTCGACGGGCTGCCGGTGTTCCCCGCGCTGCCGGACACCGTGGACCACTACGGCGGCTTCCTGAACATCGGCCCGACCATCGAGTACGTCGAGCGGGCCTTCGACGCGGCGAAGTACGGCTGGTACTCCGAGCGGCCGTTCATCGACGCCGCGATCCAGTCCGTCGTCGACCCCGACATGGCGCCGCCGGGCAAGCACGTCATGTCGTGCTTCGTTCAGTACGCGCCGTACGAGCTGCGCGGCAGCGACTGGGAGACCGAGCGGGAGCCGTTCGGCGACAAGGCGCAGGCCGTGCTGGAGTCCCACTTCCCGGGCTTCGGCGACCTCGTGCTGCACCGCGAGGTCGTGACGCCCGTCGACATCGAGGCCACCACCGGCCTCACCGAGGGCAACATCTTCGCCGGCGAGTTCCTGGCCCCGCAGATGTACTTCTTCCGCCCGGCGCCCGGCTGGTCGCGGTACCGCACCCCGATCGACGGCTACTACCAGTGCGGCTCGGGCACCCACCCCGGCGGCTGCGTCATCGGCTCGCCCGGCCGGCTCGCCAGCCAGCAGGTGCTGCGCGACCTGCGGGGGCGCTGATTACCAGGGCCCCCTGGTAATCCGGCACACCCCTGACGTTGCAACGGCAGGGGTGTGCCAGTTCTGTCAGGGGTGTACGCCGGCTACCCGTCCTGCAGCAGCAGGTCGGCCAGCCGGTCGACCTGGTCGAGCGAGGCGACGGTCGGGTCGAAGGTCAGCTCGGTGATGCCGGCCTCCTCGAACGCCGTCACCGCCCCGCGGATCGCGTCGTCCGTCGCAGCGCGCCGTCGGCGATCATGCCGGCGTAGTCGCCGAGGAAGCCGTAGTAGTGCCGGAGGTACTGCTGCGACTCGGCCTCGTGCTCGTCGCCGAGCGAGAAGTAGGCCAGTGCCGCGAAGCGCGGCTCCTCGGTGCGACCGGCCTCGTCCCACGCGGCGCGCACCTTGGCCACCAGGCCGGCGGCCATCTCGGGCGTCCCGCCGCCGCCGGTCCACCCGGCGCCGTACGTCACGGTGCGCCGGACCGCCGCGTCGCTGGTGCCGCCGACCATCACCGGCACCCGCTGGTCGTGGACCGGCACCGGCGCGATGGGGTGCGGGCTGCCCGCCACCGGTTCGCCGCGCCACGCCTGGTGCATCAGCTCGAGCGCGGCGTCGAGGTCGCGACCGCGGGTCGTGAAGTCGCGGCCGGCGACCTCGTAGTCGTCCTCCCGGCCGCCGACCGCCAGCCCGAGGCTGAACCGTCCGCCGGAGAGCTGGTCGAGGCTCGCGGCGGTCTTCGCCAGCAGCGCCGGCTGGTAGACCGGCGCGACCAGGATGTTGGTGTGCAGCTCGATCCGGCTGGTCGCGCCGGCGGCGGCCGCGAGCGTGGTCAGCGAGTCGTGGTTGGGGTAGGCGATCCGGTCGATGGTCGCGAGCGAGGCGAACCCGCGCTGCTCCGCGCGCTGCGCCCACTCGACCAGTCGCGTCCCGGGCACTCCCGGGACCGGGTTGGGGAGTCCGATGCCGATCTTCATGCGAGGAGGAACGCCGTCGTCCCCGTGGATGTTCCGGCGCGGCGGTGGGACGATCGCGAGCAGGAGATGGTCCGGATGCGCCTCGAGAAGCTGTGCGTGCTGGAGCTGCAGTACGTCGACGACTTCCACTACGTCAGCCCCTACGCGGGCGAGTCGGGCGTCGGCTGGGGCCACGGCGTCGGTACGGCGACCGGGGACCGGCTCAGCGGCCGCGTGCAGTGGTCCAACCACCCGACCGGACGGAGCGACGGCGCGATGCTGCCGGCCGCGCGCGGCGTCGTGACGACACCCGACGGCGCCGAGGTGGTCTTCGACCTCAGCGGCCGCACGGTGTTCGTCGAGCACGACGGCGAGACCGTCGGACGGCAGCTGCTGCTGACGCTGTTCGAGGCCGAGCACGACGACTACCGCTGGCTCAACCAGACGGTCTGCATCACCGAGGGCGCGATCGACCCGGTGCGCCAGGTGATGCGGATGGAGGTGCACCTGTGCCACCCCGACCTGACCTGAGGGCGTGGAACGCCCGGACCCCGTGAGCGACCCGACGGACGTCGACCAGCTGCGCCGCTGGGAGGACTCGGGCGCCGCTCTGGCGGGTGCTGTCCCGTGACGCGCACCGGGTCACGGTCGGCCTGTTCAGCTGCGACGGCGGCGAGGAGGTGCACCGGCTGACCTCGGATGACCCGGCGCTGCTCCGGTTCGTCGCCGGCCGGGAGAGCAGCGAGGCCTGAACCGCCGACGACTCGCTCAGCCCAGCGAGATCAGCAGGTGGGCCTCGACCGGCTCGGCCTTGCCCTTCAGCTCGAGCGGCGCCGAGCGAGCGCGGTGCGCGCCTGCGGGATCCGGCGCCTTGGTGCCCGGTCCGACCGCCACGCCGCCGGCCGGGGCCTTGCCCTCGATGCGCGAGGCGGTGTTGACCGTGTCGCCGATGACCGTGTGCGTGCGCCCGCCGCCGGTGCCGAGCAGGCTGACCGTGACCGGGCCCGAGTTGATGCCGACGCGGAACCGCGGCCACCCCGGGTGGGCGTCGGCGACCGGCCGCCGTGGCGACCTGCAGCGCCAGTCCGGCGCCGGCCGCCCGGCGGGCGTGGTCGGGCTGGTCGCCGCGCTTGTTGAAGGTCACCATCAGCGCGTCGCCGATGATCCGGTCGACGTCGCCGCCGTACGGCACCACGACGGCGGGGACGGCGACCGCGAAGTACGCGTTGAGCATCGCGGTCACCTCGTCGGGACGGTGGCCCTCGGAGAACGTCGTGAAGCCCTGCAGGTCGGCGAAGAGCACGCTCATCTCGCGGTCGCCGGCGACCGTGTCGCTGAGGTACAGGTCGGCGAACCGCTCCTCGCGCCAGGAGTGCCGGGCGCCGAGCGCCACCAGCCCGAAGGCGACCAGCATCAGCACGTGCCACTCCCACCACGACAGGTGCCAGCTGCGTGCGAACGCGATCGCCATCATCGACTCCGCCAGCAGCACGAAGGCGCCCATCATCGCCAGCAGCATCGGCGTGCGGCGCCGCCGCCACAGCTGCAGGTAGCGCACCGCCGCGAAGCCGTACAGCGCGATCGCGGGGACGGCGAGCAGCGCCGGCACCTGCTCCGCCACCCCGGTGGGCGACCCGTCGAGCGGCGGCAGGTGGCGCAGCGAGAACACCGCCCACAGCACCATCAGCGCCAGCAGGACCAGCCGCAGCCGGGTGCCGAGCCGCACCGCCCGACGCGACGCGACGGCCCGGGACGTCGACGGTGGACCAGGCGGCGAGCACGCTGCCGATCGTGAGGCCGACCGGCGTCGCGACCACGAAGCCCGGGTTCGGGGCCGCCACCAGCACACCGGGCGTCGCCAGCGCGTGCAGCGCCGAGGAAGCCCGCGGAGGACAGGAACGCCAGCGACACGAACAGCACCCGGGCGTCGCCGCGCTGCACCGCCGCCGCCCCGGTCGCCCAGGCGAGCAGCGCGGACAGCGCCGCCGTGCCGAGCACCAGCCAGAAGTGCGAGGGGTGGTGCTCCCACATCACGTCGATCGTCGGCCGGGACAGCAGCAGCGCGAGACCGAGCAGCGGCACGACGAGGGCGACGGCGACGAGGGCCCGCCGCCGGTCGACCGCTCAGCCACGGCCTCGGGCTCCGCGAGAAGCTGGTGCAGCTGCGAGACGACGACCGACCCCTCGCCCACCGCGGACGCCACCCGCTTGACCGAGCCGGCCCGGACGTCGCCGACCGCGAACAGTCGCGGCACCGTGGTCTCGTAGGGGTGCGGTGCCCGCTCCAGCGGCCAGCCGTCTCGAGGCCGCCGCGCTCCCGGTGAGCAGGTGGCCGTGCTGCGTCGCGACCGGCGAGCCCGCCCAGCCAGTCGGTGCGTGGCTGCGCGCCGATCATCACGAACAGCCCGTCGGCCGGCAGCGACTCGGTGGTGCCGGTCGCGCGGTCGCGGACCTCCACCCGCTCGAGCTGGTCCTCCCCCGTCGCCGCGACGACCTCGGCACCGGTGCGCACGCTCACCGAGGGATCGGCGGCGATGGCGCCGACGAGGTACGCCGACATGGTCGCGTCGAGCGTGCGGCCGCGGACCACGAGGGTGACGTGCTCGCAGTAGTGGGCCAGGTGGAGCGCCGCCTGGCCGGAGGAGTTGCCGCCGCCGACGACGACGGCTCGCAGCCCGGTCAGCGCGTGCGCGGCGGTGATGTTCGTGCCGTAGTAGCACGCCGTGCCCGGTGAGCCGCTCGACGCTGGGCACGCCGAGCCGCCGGTAGGACACCCCGGTGGCGAGCACCACCGCCCGGGCGGAGACCCGGCCGACGTCGCGGACGTGCGCCTCGAACTCCTGCCCGTCGTAGGCCAGCTTGTCGACCTCGCGCATCAGCACGAAGTGCGCGCCGAACACCCACGCCTGCTGGTAGCCGCGCTGGGCGAGCTCGGCGCCGCTGATGCCGCGGGAGAACCCCAGGTAGTTGCGGATCAGCGAGCTGGCGCCGGCCTGCCCACCGATGGACGCGCGCTCGACGACCAGCGTGCTCAGCCCCTCCGAGGAGGCGTAGACCGCGGCGGCCAGCCCGGCCGGACCCGCGCCGACCACCAGCAGGTCGAAGTCGCGCTCGTCCTCCGGCAGCCCGGTCGGGATGCCCCAGGCCTCGACCACCTCGGCGTCGGTGGGGTCCACCAGCGTCGTGCCGCCGAGCGCGGGCATCCAGACCACCACCTCGCCGTGGTCCACACCGGTGTGCTCGAGGACCTCGCGGCCGAGCTCGGAGCCCCGGTCGCGGAAGGCGTGCGGCACGGCGTTGCGGCTGAGCATGCTGCTGACCTCGAAGCCCCGCACCGACCGGGGGTCGGCGACCACGACCACCTCGCGGAAGTTGGCCACCGCGCTGCGCGACCACTCCTGGACGAACTCCGCCACGGTGCGGTGGAACAGCTCGTCCCGGTCGATCCACGGCTTGAGCACGTAGTAGCTGATCAGCCCGACCGCGATGGAGTGCAGGATCGCGGACGCCGCGTCGCGGTCCGCCCACGCCCCCCACTCCACGAGCAGCGCCCGCCGGGCGTCGGGGTGCAGGCGGCGCGCGAGGCTGAGCACCTCGACGCGCTCCTCGTCGGGGAAGCTCGCGTCGACCAGCACCACCGCCACCGGGTCGCCACGCTCCGCGGCGCCCGCCAGCTCGCGGACCGCGTCGCGGGTGCGTCCGCTCGCCCCGCACCCGGAAGTCGCTGCCGAACGCGCGCTGCAGCTCCCGCTCGAGGCGGTCGAGCTGCCGCGCGTCGACGGTTCACCGCGAGCAGCAGCGGACGCGCGGGCGGGACGGGGATGGGCACAGGTCGAGGCTAGGAGCGCGACCCCGGTGCGGCGACGACGATTACCCGCCGCTGCCCGGCGAGTGGCCACAAGCCGGGACGAACACCGCACCCCGGGGCCCGTCGGTCTAGACGGATCTCACAGCCGGTGCCGCAGCCCGCTCGCGCGCTGCGCCCGGCGCGCACGGCCGCTCGCACGGACTCCTCGGTGCCGACCACCCGCACCTTCTCCGTCGCCCGGGTCACCGCGGTGTAGAACAGCTCCCTGGTCAGCAGCGGCGAGTCGGGCGGCGGGAGCAGCACCGTCACCTCGGCCGCCTGGCTGCCCTGGCTCTTGTGCACGGTGGTCGCGAACATCGTCTCGACGTCGCTCATCCGGCTGACCGCGAAGTCGACCACCCCCTTCGACCCGGCGATGAACGCCCGGCGCCCGCCGGCCGTCTGCACCACGACGCCCGCGTCGCCGTTGTGGACGCCGAGGCCGTAGTCGTTGGCGGTGACCAGCAGCGGGCGACCGACGTACATCGGCTCGTAGAGCGGGTCGCCGACGGCCTCCGACAGCCAGCGCTGCACCTGGCGGTTCCAGTGCTGCACCCCGAACGGCCCGTCGCGGTGCGCGCAGAGCAGCCGGTGGCGGTCCAGTGCGGCCACGGCGTCCTCGGCGCGGCCGTCGACGGCGCACCGGTGCAGCTCGACGGCTGCCTGCACCAGACCGGTGCGCAGCACCACCGAGGGGTCCTCGGTCTCCACGAGCTCCACCGCGGCGGCTCCGGAGCGCAGCACGTCGAGCGCGTCGTCGGGCGAGCCGCCCCGCAGCGCGGCCGCGAGCTCGCCGATCTGCTCGCCGAAGCGGTGCGTGGTGCGCAGCGAGGCGACCGGGCTGGGCTCCCGGTCGGACAGCCCGGCGACCAGGTCGCCCAGCACCGCACCGGCCTCCACGGACGCCAGCTGGTCGGGGTCCCCGACGAGCAGCAGCCGGGCGTCCGGCCGGACCGCCTCGAGCAGCCGCGTCATCATCGTCAGCGAGACCATCGACGACTCGTCGACGACGACCACGTCGTGCGGGAGCCGGTTGCCGCGGTGGTGGCGGAACCGGGTGCCGTTGTCGCGCCGGGTCCCCAGCAGCCGGTGCAGGGTGACGGCCGACAGGTGGCCGAGCCGGTCCCGGTCGACCTGCTCCAGGTCCTGGGTGGCGGTCGCGACCGCCTGCTGCAGCCGGGCGGAGGCCTTGCCGGTCGGGGCGCTCAGCGCGATGCGCAGCGGCGGCCGCCCGGCGAGCTGCCGCTGCTCGGCCAGCAGCGCCAGCAGCCCGGCGACGGTGGTCGTCTTGCCGGTGCCGGGCCCGCCGGTGAGCACGGTGGTCCACTGCCCCGCCGCGCGGCGCGAGGCGGCGCGCTGCTCGTCGTAGGTGTCGCCGGCGAAGACGCGCAGCAGGCCGGCCTCGAGCGCGGCCGCGTCGACCACCGGCGCCGGCCGCGCCAGGCGTGCCTGCAGGTCGGTGCAGAGCTCGCCCTCCTGCCGCCAGTAGCGGTCGAGGTACAGCAGCCCCTGGTCCAGCCGTACGACGCCGGCAGCCGCCACCGGGCTGGCGGCCACCAGCTCGGCCCAGCCGTCCGGGTCAGGCCAGTCGAGGTCGGGGGCCACGTCGGCCACGGTCGCGAGGTCGACCCCGACGGAGCCGTTGCGCACCGCCCGGGTGGCCAGCGCGACGGCGAGCAGCACCCGCTCGTCTCTCTCCCCCGCCAGCCGGCCCGTCCGCGACGCGACGTGCACGTCGGCGGCGGTGAGCACGCCGGCCACGTTGAAGTCGTGGAGCAGGCCGGTGGCACCGAGCGCCACCCGGGCGTCGGCGGCGTCGGTGAACTCGACCAGCTCGGTCATGCGGGGTCCCCTCCGAAGCGTGAGCGGAGTGAGCGACGCGAGGGCAGCGAGCGGTTCCGTGGGGTGCTCATGCCCCCACCTCCACGGTCGAGCCGTCGAGCAGGTCCGAGACGGCCTCGACCAGCGCCGCCGGCGGGCGCCACGCGAAGACCCCGCACGGCAGGCCGTCCACCAGCGGCGTGCCGGGACCGCACATGCCGCGGAGGTAGAGGTAGAGCACGCCGCCGAGGTGCTGCTGCGGTGAGTAGCCGGGCTGCCGCCAGCGCAGGAACCGGTGCAGCACGACGGCGTACAGCAGCGCCTGGAGGGGGTAGTCGGAGTGCGTCATCGCGGCCCGCAGCGCGGCGGGGCGGTAGTCGTCGGAGCTGAGCGGCGGCGCCCCGGTGCCCGGCAGGCCGCCCAGCCAGTTGGTCTTGTAGTCGACGACGAGGTAGCGGCTGGTGCCGGGCCCTCCTGAGCCCGTCGAGGGGTCGACCGGCAGCCGCAGCACCACGTCGACCGAGCCGGTGAGGTAGCCGAGCAGCTGCTGTCTCCCGAGCGCCGGCGACGCGAGCGTCTCGGCGTAGGGCAGCAGCGGGTCGTCGTCGCCGAGGTGCGCGCGCAGCAGCGGCGCCACGTCGCCGAGCGTCACGGCGGCGGCCGGCTGGCCGCGCACGTCGCCCCCGGCCAGCGGCAGCTCGAAGTCCATCTCGCACAGCCGGTCGCGAGCCCCGACGTCGCGCAGCGTGACGCCCTCCGCGAGCGGTCCGAGCGGTGTCTCGCAGACCGCGACCAGCGCGTCGGCGAGCACGTCGACGTCGACCGGCACCGGCCACCGGACGAGCTGCTCCCGGACCTGTGCCCGCAGCTCGGCGCGCAGGTCGGCGGCCTGCGGGTCCGTGTGCTCGAGGACGGCGTGCACCAGCGAGCCGAACGTCGCGCCCACCGGCAGGTCGGCCATGGGCGACACCACGGCGCCGGGCGACGGCGTCGCTGCCTCGGGCTCGACGACGACCTCGGGCTCGTCGTCCTTGGGTCGCACCTCGGGCTCGCTGGCGACGGCTGCGCGGGTGGCGTCGGGCTCCGCGGCCGCTGCGCTGAGGGCGGAGTACGACGTGCGCCGCCAGGACGTGTCGACGGACCGGGTGAAGCGTCGCACCGCGAGCCGCCGGTCGTCGGACGGCAGGACGTCGTCGGGCAGGTCGGCCCACAGCGCCTCCTCCCAGACCGGCCCGCCCTGCTCCTGCCAGACGCCGAGGATGCGCGCCACGGCCTGCTCGTCGTGCAGCGACTGGGCCGGCTTCACCTCGGCCGTCCCGGGGGTGCGGCCGAACATCATCCGCTGCAGCGGGGACGCCGGGGTGTTCTTCGGGGCGGGCGCCCACCAGGCGACCACCTGACTGCGGGCCCGGGTCATCGCGACGTAGAGCAGCCGCAGCGACTCGCCGTCGTCCTCGGTCCGCGCCCGGGCGAGGTGGTCGCCCCAGCCCGGCCCGGCACCGGCGACGTCGAGGCACCGCTGCGCCCCGTGGTCGGCGTCGGAGTGGAAGAGCGGAACGGACGGGTCCTGCGGGAACCGGTCCCACAGGCTCGGCAGGTAGACGACGGGGTACTCCAGCCCCTTGCTGCCGTGGATCGTGACCAGCTGGACCGCGGCCGCGTCGGAGTCGAGCCGACGGGTCCGCTCGGTCGCGACCTCGACCTTGTCCTCGGCCATCTGCGCGCGCAGCCAGGTCAGCAGCGCCACCAGGCCGAGCCGCTCCTCGGTCGCCTGCTGGTGCAGCGCCTGCCCGACGTGGCGCAGGTCGGTCAGCAGCCGCTCCCCGTCGACCCGCGCGAGCACCCGGGCCGTCAGCCCGGCCGTCACCGCCGCCTCGAGCACCGCGGCCACGCCCCGCGCGGTGAACAGCTCGGCCCAGTCGCGGGCCGTGCCGCCGACGCGGTCGGTGAGGTCGTCGCCGAGCCGGTCGAGCTCCTCGGCGGTGCAGCCGAAGAACGACGTCAGGGCGGCGCTGCGGACCCGGGCCGAGCGGTGCGGCTGCTCGAGCGCCTCCAGCAGCCGCAGCCACTCCGTCGCCGCCGGCGTGGCGAAGACGCTGCCGCTGCCGGCCACGACCGCGGGCACGCCGAGGTCGGCGAGCGCCTGCTGCACCGCGCGCAGGTCGTGGTTGCGGAAGGCGATCACCGCGACGTCGCGCGGCTCCAGCGGGCGGCCGTCGTACGTCGCCCCGGAGGTCAGCAGCCGCACGATGTCGCGGGCGACGTCGACGTGCACGTGCTCGCGGATCGAGGGCACCCGCAGTGTCCGGCCGGGCCGGACGCCGAGGGTCTGGTGACGGACCACCCGCAGCCGCAGCGGCGGGCCGGCACCGACGAGGCGGCTCCCGGGGTGGTGGGCGTGCACGTCGCGCACCACGATCTCGTCGTCGCCCAGCGTCGCACCGCGGAGCACCACGTGCAGCGAGTCGAGCAGCGCCGCGTCGGAGCGGCGGTTGGTGGCCAGCGTCTTGCGGGTGGTCGCGGTGCCGGCGGCCCGCAGGTAGGTCGCGACGTCGCCGCCGCGGAAGGCGTAGATGGCCTGCTTCGGGTCGCCGATCAGCACCATCGTCGCGTGCCCGGAGAACGCCCGGTCGAGCACCTGCCACTGCACCGGGTCGGTGTCCTGGAACTCGTCGACGAGCACCACCTGCCAGCGCTGCCGCATCCGCACGCGGGCCGGGGCGGCGTCGTCGGCCAGCGCGTCGGCGAGCTGGGAGAGCAGGTCGTCGTAGCTCAGCACGCCGAGCCGGCGCTTGCGGCGGTCGAGCTCCTCGCGGACCTCGGTCGCGAACGCCACCCGCACGCCCGGCAGCGTGGCCGGGTCGAGCTGGTCGAGGTCGGGCTGCAGCCGGGCCTGCGGGTCCTCGGTCGCGGACCGCGCCAGCCGCAGCGCGTCCGCGTGGCTGAGCAGCGGCTCGCCGTCGACGTCGCCGAAGCGGCGCAGGTAGAGGTCGTCGACGACCTCGGCCAGCAGGTCGTCCAGGTCCTCGACGAGCCGGGCCCCCGCGTCGGTGTCGCCGGCGACGCCGAGGCTGCGGAGCACGAGGTGGCAGAACTGGTGCGTGGTGGCGATGGTGGCGCCGTCGAAGGCACCGAGCGCGTCGCGCAGCCGCTGCCGTCGCTCCCGGCGCTCGTCGTCGGTGGTGTCGAGGAGCAGCGCCACCAGGTCGCTCGGCTCGGTGACCGCGGCCGGGTCGGCGAGCGCGCGCTCGGCCTCGACCAGCTGGGTGCGCACCCGCTCCCGGAGCTCCTGGCTCGCCGCGCGCCCGAACGTGACGATCAGCATCTGCTCGAGGCGGACGGCGCCCTCGGCGACCCAGCGCGTGACGAGCGCGCCGATGGTCCAGGTCTTGCCGGTGCCCGCGCTGGCCTCGAGCACGGTGGTGCCGGTGGGCAGCGGGTCGCGGATGTCGAAGGCCGCCGGCTGGTCGCTCACAGGTGGCTCACCCGCTCCGCCCCGCCGAGCAGCGGGCCCCACAGCCGCAGCGCGAGCCGGCCCAGGCGGTGCGGCTCGGCGTTCCACTGCTCGTCGTCGTGAGGCGCCGACAGCAGGCACTCGAGCGGCGCATGCTCGCCCCACGCCTGGACGTGGGCGGCGTCGGCGTCCTCGCCGGGGATGCCGGTGGCGGAGAACCGGTCGGTCTCCCACTCCCGGCGCGCCTTGGCCAGCGGGTCGACGGTGCCGCCGCGCTGCTGACGCTGCGCCTCCTCGGCGTAGGCACAGGCGGTCTTGGGCGGCATCGGCAACGGCTCGCGCATGCCGCGGTCGTAGAGGTCCAGCACCTCGCGCAGCCACTGCTCCGCCCGGTGGTCGAGCGGCCCCGCCAGCGCGTGGGCGGCGGCCCGGCCGCTGCGGCCGACCGCGTGGGCGGTCCAGCTCTGGTCGGGGTGGGCGACGCTGAGGGCGAGCAGGTCGAGCCACGACCGGAGCCGGTGCTTGGCCGCGAGCCGTGAGTAGGACACCGTCACGAGCTTGTTGCCCCACACGGGTCCGACCGAGCCGGTCAGCCGGCGCCCGTCGCCGAGGTCGACGTCCACGTCGTAGGACCGCGGCTCCCCGGCGCGCAGCGGGACGGTCTGCACGATCAGGCCGCTGAGCTGGTCCTTGATGGTCTGCAGCGCGTGGCCGCCGAGCGGTCCGGGGGGCAGCTGTCCGCGCAGCTGCTCGGCACGCACGACGTCGGGCGGGTTGGTGCCGGCGAGCACCTCGGCGAGCATCCGGTCGCCGATCGCCCACTTCTCCAGGCCGTCGAGGGTGAGCGGGATGGCGTCGTGGGTCTCCTCCGCCTCGAGGGGAGCGGTGAGGTCGAGCCGCGAGCGCAGGAACGCGCGCACCGGGTGCGCCAGGAACGCGTGCAGGTCGGCGAGCGCGACGTCGGACCCGGGCCGCGGCGGCAGCGGCTCGACGAGCAGCGTCGTCGCCGGAGTGCGCGCACCTCGCGCCGCGGTCGCCCCGGCGAGGGCCGACCGGTCGAAGCTGAACGGCTCGTGGCCCCCGAGAGCGCCGGGCAGCAGGTTGCGCGGGTCGAACGGCTGCAGCGGGTGGTGCACGAGCACCTGCTCGCGCACGGCGTCGGCGTCGCCGGCCGTGGTGACGTCGAGCGCGTCGAGCAGCTCCCCCAGCGGCACGGCGGGCGGCCGCACGGACCCGGTGTGCTCGTTGGCGCCGGTGTAGGTGATCACCAGCGTCCGGCGGGCGGCCAGGATCGCGTCGAGGAACAGCTGCCGGTCCTCGCTGCGGACGTCGCGCTCCCCGGTCATCGGGTCGCGGGCCAGCACGTCGTCGCCGTCGACCGACCCGGCGCGCGGGAACACCCCGTCGTCCAGCCCGAGCAGGCACACCACCTTGTGGGGCACCGACCGCATCGGCACCATCGTGCAGACCGTCAGCGTGCCGGTGCGGAAGTTGGAGCGGGTGGGCCGGCCGCCGAGCCGGTGCTCCAGCAGGTGCCGCACGTCGGCCAGCAGCAGCGGCGTGCCCGTCCCGCGTGCCCCGTCGTCCCCGTCGCCGGCGGAGTCGCGGGTGGCGGCCAGCAGGCGGTCGAACTGCGCGCTCTGCCAGGCGTCCCGTTGCGGCACGGACGCGAGCTCGCCGACGCCCTGCGAGAGCACGTCGGTCCACTGCGTGATCGTCGTCGCGTCACCGGCCGCGTCGACGAACCGACGCAGCCGGTCGACGTACTCCGTGAAGCGGCCGACGAGGTCGACGTCGTTGCTGGACACGTCGTCGACCGGCAGCGCCTCCGCGACGTGCCGGTGCTCGTCGCCGGACATCGTGACCCCGAGGAGCACCCGGCTCAGCGCCAGGTCCCAGGTGTTCTCCCGCAGGCTCAGCCCGTACGGCGACCGGTGCGCCCCGTCGAGCCCCCACCGCACCCCCGACTGCTCCGCCCACAGCGCGAGCTGGGCCAGGTCGTCGTCGGTGAAGCCGAAGCGCCGTCGCACCGGCTCCGCCCCGGCGAGGTCGAGGACCTCGGTGGCGGTCATCCGGCTCCCGGCGAGCTCCGCGAGCCGGGACGCCAGCGCGAGCAGCGGGTTCGTGCTGGACAGCGCCCGGTCGGCCAGCCGCACCCGCAGCCGGTGACCCGGGTGCCCGTCGCGGGCCCCGGGCAGGTCGGCCAGCCCGAAGCCCGCCTCGATGAGCGGCGCGAAGGTCTCGATGTCGGGGCACATCACGAGGATGTCGCGCGGCTCGAGGGTCGGGTCGTCCTCGAGGAGCCCGACCAGGACCTCACGCAGCACGTCGACCTGCCGCGACGCGCCGTGGCAGGCATGCACCTGCACCGACCGGTCGTCCGCAGCGAGGGGTCGCGTCCGCCGCGTGGCCGCGTCGGGCTCGGCGTTGCCCCGCAGGTCGGCCTGCAGCCAGCCCAGCAGGCCGGCGGGACCGTCGCCGTCGCCGCCGGTGGCCGAGACCTCCCGGCTCGGCACCTCGCCCAGCGTGCGCTGCAGCTCGCGCGCGTCGCGCCCCAGCGACCCCAGGAGCGGGTGACCCACCGCCCGGATCGAGGTGTCCTCCGCACGCGGCACGGCCCCCTGCTCCGTGAGCCCGTCGAGCGCGTCCCACAGCGGCGCGGAGACCTGCGGCAGCCACAGGTGGACGTCGCGCAGCGCGCCGAGCGCCCGCAGCAGCTCGACCTCGGTGACCGGCAGCCGGGTGTGGCCGAACAGCGAGAGCCGCGACGGGAGGTCGAGCCCGTCCCCGCCGAGGCCAGCCGGGTGAGCGTCTCGTGGTGCCGGACGTCGGGCGGCGCCGCGTCGACGACGTGCAGCACCCGGCGCCACAGCTCCGGCTGCCAGGCCAGGTCGTGGTCGAGGCGGCGACCCGCGCCGTCGGTGTCGCGGCCCTCGCGCCAGTCGGTGACCAGGGCGGGTCGCTGCACGGCGTACCCCGCGAAGAGGCCCGCCAGCCGCCGAGCCACGGAGTAGCGGCGGCTGCGACGCAGCTCGCCGTCCTCGCCGTCGGCGCCGTGACCGAGGTGAGCGGCGAGCGTCGCGCACCACGGCTCGTCGAGCGACGCGTCGACGACCTGGAGCAGCGGCCACACCAGGCGGTCCGGGTCCCACGGGTCGTCGCGCTCCTTGCCGAGCAGCAGCGCCACCAGCGAGTGCGGCGACAGGAACCGGACCCCCGCGCACACCCCGTCACCACCGCGCGGTCCGCTGCCGAGCCGGTGGGAGAGCCGCTGCGTCAGCCAGCGCTCGACGCCGCGCGCCGGCACCACGACGACCTCCTCCGCGAACGGGTCCTCGAGCGGCTCCGCGAGCAGCGCGCCGAGGCCGTCGGCGAGCACGTCGGTCGCGTCGGCCCGATGGACCTGCAGCGTCACGGCGACCTCCCCAGCGGACGAGCCAGCGGCGCCACCTCGACGCCGGGGACGACCCTAGGTCACCCCTCCCCCGGTTTCGCGCGCCGTCCCCGACTGTCGCGCAGGACACGCCGGGCCGGCTCTTGACCTTCCCCCAGCGGTGTGGATGCTTGGGGGCACCAACGACGGGCGAGGGGCCCGTCCGCGAGACGGGGGCCTCCGATGAGCACGCTGACCTACACCTGCGACACCTGCCGCGACACCGTCACGGCCGACGTCGCCTTCGTCCGCTCGGTCAACCTCCGCACCGTCGCCTGGTGCCGCCCGTGCTGGGCCGCCCGCCACCCCGAGCTGCCGATCCCGGTGCAGCGGCAGTCGTCCGGGGACCGGCCGCCGGCGCGGCGCCGACGCTGGGCCCTCACCCGCCGCTAGGGCAGCCCGCCGTGCGGGACGTCGACGCGGACCGCGAGCACCCGGGCCTCCCGCGCCGCGCTGCGACGGTGCTCGTCGAAGTCCGGCGCGGACGACAGGAACAGCGTCCGGCCGTCGTCGCCGCCGAGCATGCAGGCGAAGACGCCGGAGCCGGCCTCGATCTCGTCGGTGACCTCGCCGCCCTCGCGCACCCGCAGCACGCGGCCGTGCAGCGCGTCGGCCACCCACACCGCGCCCTCCGCGTCGAGGCAGAGCCCGTCGGGCGCGACCGCGAGGTGCGGCAGCGCCTCGGCGATGACGGCGGTCCCCGGGACGTCGCCGAAGCGTGCCCAGTCCCGCCGCCCGGACAGCGACCCGTCGGCCGCCACGTCGAACGCGGTGATGCGGTTGCCGAAGGTCTCCGAGAGCACGAGGGTGCCCTCGGGCGTGAGCGCCGAGCCGTTCGGGAACAGCAGGTCCTCGGCCACCACGACCACCTGTCCGTCGGGGTCGACGCGCACCAGCGTCGCGGTGTCGATCGGCGCCCCGGCCATCAGGTCGAAGCCGAAGTTGCCGACGTACGCCCGTCCCTGCGCGTCGACCACCATGTCGTTCGGGTGCCCCGTGACGTACGGCGCCAGGTCGGCGTGCACCACCAGCTCGCCGGACTCCTCGCGGCGCAGCAGCGTGCGATCACGCATCGACACCACCAGCAGCCGGCCGTCGGGCAGCCAGCCGAGCCCCGAGGGCTGCTGCGGGACCTCGGCCTCGACGCGGACGTCGGAGCCGTCGGCCGCCGCGGACACCACGCGGTGGGTGTAGAAGTCCGCGAACCAGAGCCGGCCGTCGTGCCAGCGCGGGCACTCGGTGTAGGAGTAGCCGTCCAGGACGACCTGCACCTCACGAGCCATCGGAGACTCCCTTCCAGGCGGCGCCGTCGGGGAACCGGTGCTCCTCGAGGCTGGCGCGATGCATCTCGGCGCTGTAGCCGGGCTGCTGCGGAGCGACGTAGCGCCCGTGCGTGGTGCGCACCGGGTCCACGAAGTGCTCGTGCAGGTGGTCGACGTACTCCACCACCACGTCGTCGAGGCTCCCGGACACCGCCACGAAGTCGAACGCGGACAGGTGCTGCACCAGCTCGCACAGGCCCACGCCGCCGGCGTGCGGGCACACCGGCACCGCGTGGTGCGCGGCGAGCAGCAGCACGGCGACCACCTCGTTGACGCCGCCGAGCCGACAGGCGTCGACCTGGCAGAACCCGAGCGCGTCGGTCTGCAGCAGCTGCTTGAACATCACCCGGTTGTGGACGTGCTCGCCGGTCGCGACCCGCACCGGCGCGATCGAGCGGGCGATGTGCGCGTGCCCGAGGATGTCGTCGGGACTGGTCGGCTCCTCGATCCACCACGGGTCGAAGGGCGCCAGCCGCGTCATCGCGTCGACGGCCTCGTCGACGTCCCACCGCTGGTTGGCGTCGACCATCAGCTTGCGGTTCGGGCCGAGCACCTCGCGCGCGATCCGGCAGCGGCGCACGTCGTCCTCGAGGTCGGCGCCGACCTTCAGCTTCACGTGCGACCAGCCCGCGTCGACCGCCTCCTGGCAGAGCCGCCGCAGCTTGTCGTCGTCGTAGCCGAGCCAGCCGGCCGAGGTGGTGTACGACGGCAGCCCGTCGGCGAGCAGCTGCTTCTCGCGCTCGGCCCGGCCGTCCTCGCGCTCCCGCAGCAGCGCGAGCGCGTCCTCGGGGGTGAGGGCGTCGGTGAGGTAGCGCCAGTCGACGAGTGCGACGACCTCCTCGGGCGTCATGTCGACGAGCAGCTTCCACAGCGGCTTGCCCTCGCGCTTGGCGAACAGGTCCCACATCGCGTTCACCACCGCGGCCGTGGCGAGGTGGATGACGCCCTTCTCGGGGCCGATCCAGCGCAGCTGGCTGTCGCCGGTGACGGTGCGCCAGAACGCGCCCATGTCGGCGCAGGCGTCCTCGACCGAGCAGCCGACGACCAGCGGCCGCAGCGCCTCGACGGCCGCGCACACCACCTCGTTGCCGCGTCCGATCGTGAACGTGAAGCCGTGCCCCTCCAGGCCGTCGTCGGCGTCGGTGTGCAGCACGACGTAGGCCGCCGAGTAGTCCGGGTCCGGGTTCATCGCGTCGGAGCCGTCGAGGTCCCGCGACGTCGGGAACCGTACGTCGATGACCTCGAGGTCACGCACGATGCTCATGCGGGGACCTCCGAGAGGCGCGGGACGAGCCGGCCGACCTCCTCGACCGGGTTGCGCAGCGTGCCGACGCCCGGGACCGTGATGTCGACGACGTCGCCGGCGCGGAGCGTGAGCTCCGGGGGCGGCACGATCGAGGTGCCGGTCAGCAGCACCACGCCGACCGGGAAGTCGAGCGCCGAGAACAGCCACTCCAGCAGCTCCTCGGGCCCGCGGCGCATCGCCGAGATCGGCACCGAGTCGGTGAACAGCCGGCTGCCGTCGCGGGTGATCACGAGCTCGACGACGAGGTCGGTCAGCGGTTCGGCGTCGGCCAGCGGCACGAGCGCCGGGCCGAGCGCGCAGCTGCCGGTGAAGATCTTCGCCTGCGGCAGGTAGAGCGGGTTCTCCCCCTCGATGCTGCGGCTCGACATGTCGTTGCCGATCGTGACGGCGACCAGCCGGCCGGCCGCGTCGGCGACCAGCCCCAGCTCCGGCTCGGGCACGTCCCAGCCGGAGTCGGCGCGGATGCCCACCGGCTCGCCCGGTCCGCGCACGCGTCCCGGCGTCGCCTTGCAGAACAGCTCGGGCCGGTGCGCCTCGTAGACCCGGTCGTAGATGTCGACCGCGCCGGCCTCCTCGTTGCGGGCCTCGCGGCTGCGCTCGAAGGTGACGCCGCTGGCCCACACCTCCTGCCCCTCGACCGGGGCGAGGACACGCGTGCCGCGCCGGCACCGGCTCGTCGGTGGCGGCGCCGAGCGCCGCGGCCAGCGAGGCACCGGTGGCGGCGTCCGCACCGCCGAGCAGGTCGTCGAGCGACACCTCGGCCGGCAGCAGCCGCTCGGGCCCGTGGGCGACCTCGCCGCGCGCGAGCCGGACCGACCCGTCGGGCAGCGCGACCCGGAACAGGGCGCTCACGACGGCGCACCGGCCACGGTCACGGTGCGGATGCCGGTGTAGAAGTCACGGGCCGCCTTGCCCTGCTCGCGCGGGCCGTAGCTCGACTCCTTCTCGCCGCCGAACGGGGCGTAGAAGTCGACGCCGGACGTCGGGGCGTTGACCCGCACCAGCCCGGCCTCGAGCCGGTCGGCCAGCTGCAGCGCCTGGTCGAGGTCGCGGGTGAACACCGCGGCCGCGAGCCCGTAGCGGACGCCGTTGGCCAGCGCGACCGCGTGCTCGCCGTCCGACGCGGTGAGCACCGCGGCGAACGGGCCGAAGACCTCCTCCTGCGCGACGCGGGCGTCCGGTGCGACGCCGTCGACCAGCGTCGGCGCGACGAACCAGCCGTCGTCGTCGGGCGCGGTGCCGCCGGTGAGCACCCGGCCGCCGGACTGCTCGGCCTCACGTGCCGCGGCCACCACCGCGTCGCGCGCCGGCTCGGTGATCACCGGACCGACCGCGACTCCCTGCTCCGCGGGGTCGCCGACCCCGACGGCCTCCACGGCGGCGACCAGCGCGTCGGTGAAGCGCTGCGGGAAGCCCTGCCCGTCGTCGACGACGACCACCCGGGAGGTCGCGGTGCACTTCTGCCCGGCGTACCCCATCGCGGCGCCGGCGAGCACCGCGGCCGTCGCCTCGACGTCGACGTCCGGCAGCACGATGGAGGGGTTCTGCCCGCCCATCTCGCACTGCGCCGGGACGCCCCGGCGGGCGGCCGCCTCGCGCACCGCCGCGCCCGCCGCGACGGAGCCGGTGAACGACACCACGTCCGCCTCGGCCACCACGGCCTGCCCGGTCTCCGCCCCACCCGGGACGACGGCCACCAGGTCGGCCGGCAGCGACTCGTGCAGCAGCTCGGCCAGCCGCAGCGCGCACGCCGTGGCCTCCGGCGCCGGCTTGAGCAGCACCGCGTTGCCGAAGGCCAGCGCCGGCGCCGCCTTCCACAGCGGGATCGCGAACGGGAAGTTCCACGGCGTCACGAGCCCGGCCACCCCACGGGGCCGGCGCCGCGCCATCAGCAGCGTCGTCCCGGGCGCGGGGTAGGTCTCGCCGTCGGGGTCGAGCACCTGCTGCGCGTAGTAGCGCAGGATCGCCACCGCGCGGGCGGCCTCGCCCGCGGCCTCACCGAGCGGCTTGCCGACCTCGCGCACCATCAGCGAGGTGCAGCTCGTCGGAGGCCGCCGCGACGGCGTCGGCCGCCGCGGAGAGCGCCGCCGACCGCGCTGTCGGCGGCTGGGCCTGCCAGTCGCGCTGCGCGGCGCGGGCCGCCTCGGCGGCCTTGGCCACGTCGTGCGGGCCGGCCGCGGGGACCTCGACGAGCACCTCGTCGGGGCGGGCGGGGTTGGTGCTGCGGATCGCTGTCTGCGTCACGGGGTTCCTTTCCCGGATGAGTCGGTCAGTGGCGCTCGACGCGGGCACCGGCCTTGGCCTTGACCCGTTCCTCGACGGTCTCGTCGACGGGCCGGTCGCCGCGCTTGCGCAGGGTGAGCATCACGCAGCCCGGCCGCGAGCAGGCTGAGCGCGAGGAACACCGACGTGGTCTTGAAGCTGCCGCCGCTGGCGTCCTGCAGGAAGCCGCCGACGTACGGTCCGACGAAGCCGCCGAGGTTGCCGATCGCGTTGACGAAGCCCATCGCGGCGCCGGCGATCGCCACCGGCACGGCCCGCGAGGCGGTCGCCCAGAACGGACCGTCGTAGGCCAGTGCACCGCCGACGGCGACGCTGATCAGCGCGATCGCCAGGAACGGCGTGGCCGTGCCGAGGGCCACCGAGGCCACCAGCGTCACGGCGCCGACGAGCATCGAGATGAACACGTGGCGCGAGTAGCGACCGGTGCGGTCGGCGGCCTTCGCGTTGAACCACAGCCCGGCCATCGCCACGACGTACGGGATCGCGGTGAGCAGGCCGACCTGCCACACGGCACCACCGGTGATCGTGGTGACCACGTGAGGCAGCCAGGTGTTCAGGCCGTAGAAGCCGATCTGGATGAGGAAGTAGACGAGCGTGAGGCGCAGCACCACGGTGTTGCGGACCACGTCGCGCAGCCCCTGGTGCTCGATCTGGTCGTCGGCGGCGCGGTCGGCGGCCAGCCCGGCCTCGATGTACTCCCGCTCCTCGACCGAGCACCACTTCGCCTCACGCGGGTGGTCGGCCACGAGCATCCACCACAGCGGGGCCGCGACCACGAACGGGAAGGCGCCCTCGATGATGAACAGCCAGCGCCAGTCGGCGAAGCTGAGGATCCAGCCCGACAGCGGCGCGGTGATGATCGAGGAGATCGCGATGTTCATCATCCAGAAGCCGTAGGCCCGCGCGCGCTCGGCGGCCGGGAACCAGTGGCTGATCAGCACCAGGATCGCCGGCCAGATACCGGCCTCGGCGACGCCGAGGAAGAACCGCACGACCAGCAGCTGCTCGAAGGTCTGCACGAAGCCACCGGCGACCGCCAGCACGCCCCAGACCAGGATCATGATCCCGACGAACTTCCTGGCGCTCCAGTGCTCGGCCAGGTGACCGCCAGGGATCTGCAGCGTGAGATAGCCGATGAAGAAGACGCCGGCGGCCAGCCCCTGCTGGGTGGCGTCGATGCCGAGGTCGTCGTGCAGCCCGTCCAGCGCGAACCCGATGTTGGTCCGGTCCATGAACGAGATGATGTAGACGATGATCGCGATCGGGATCAGTCGCGTCCACCGTGTCCGACCCACCTCGGCGGCGCTCCGGTTCGTCGTTGCACTCATGGCTGGCTGTGCTCCTTCGGTGTCGGGACGGGTCAGGCGGCGACGTGGGTGCGGGCCGGCAGCGGCTCCACGCGGCGCACCACCACGGCGTACGCGAACGCACCGAGCAGGCCGAGGCTGCCGACCACCACGAGCGGCACCACGAACGACCCGGTGAGGTCGTAGAGCGCGCCCACGAAGAACGGGCTGCCGACGCCGGCGAGGTTCGACGCGAAGTTCTGGATGCCGCCGATGGAGGCGACCTGGCCGTCGGTCGGCGCGACGTCGGCGGGCAGCGACCACACGCTGGCGGCCGCGAACGCGAGGCTGGCGTAGCAGACCGACAGCAGCGCGAGCGCGCCGGCGGCGCTGGGCACCACCACGGCCAGCGCGATCACCGAGGAGAACAGCATGCCGCCGACCAGGCAGGTCTTGCGGGCCTTGTTGAGGTCGCCGGTGCGGTCGTAGATGCGGTCGGAGGTGAAGCCGCCGAGCCAGCCGCCGAGGATCGCGACGAGGGCGGGGATGACGCCGTAGAAGCCGGTGCCGAGCAGGCTGAAGCCGCGCTCGTCGTGGAGGTACGTCGGGAACCAGGTGATGAAGAAGTAGATGACGAAGTTCAGGCAGAAGAAGCCGAGCATCATCCCCCACACCGTGCGGTAGGTGAACAGCTCGCGCCAGCGCACCTGCGGCGTCTGGTGCAGCCCCTCGACCTCGCTGTCCCCGTCGTCGACGCCGCGGGCGCCGCCGGCCTCGATGTAGGCCAGCTCGTCCTCGCCGAGGCCGCGCTTCTCACGCGGCTCGCGGTACCAGACGACCCACACGAGCGCCCACACGAGCCCGAGCACGCCGGTGACCACGAAGGAGGCCCGCCAGCCCAGCCACGCGACGAGGGCGGCCACCACGGGCAGCGCCACCGCGCTGCCGAACCGGGCGCCGCTGTCGTAGATGCTGGTGGCGAACGCCCGCTCCCGCTTCGGGAACCACTTGCTGACCACCTTCGCGCTGGCCGGGTACGACGCGCTCTCACCGATCCCGAGCCCGAGCCGGAACCCGAACAACGACGCGGCTCCGGTCGCGACCGCGGACAGCGCGGTGAACACCGACCACCAGATGACGGCGAACGCGTAGGTCACCCGGGCACCGAGCCGGTCGATGAAGTGGCCGGCCGGCAGCTGGAACAGCGCGTAGGTCCAGAAGAACGCCCCGAGGATCAGCCCCTCGACCGTGTGCGAGAAGGCGAACTCCTTGGTGATCTCGGGCATCGCGATCGAGAGGTTCGCGCGGTCCAGGTAGTTGATCGAGACGCCGAGGAAGCACATCCCGACGATCGCCCAGCGCAGCCGGCCGCGCGGTCGGGGCGGGCTGGTGGCGCCTCGGGTCTGCCCAGTCGACTGCTGAGTGGTCTGTCGGGCACCGGTGCTGGACGGCGTGGTCATGGACGGGGTCCCTCCGCGAGATGGCCGCGTGCGCGGCCCAGGGTCGGCGTCTGTGTACGCAAACTGTTCACACTCGTGAACGTCGTTCTGTAATCTGACCGTACGCACGATGCCGTGTGATCGTCAACACGTTGCGGGCCCGGACCGGGGAGTCTCGGGGCGGCCCGTCAGACTGGTCCCGCACCCACAGCGAGGAGGCGGCATGACGCAGCCCGAGCAGGACGGGCCGGCCGACCGGGAGTTCCGCCCGGTGAAGTCCGCCGACCGCACCCTCGACGTGCTCGAGGCGGTGGCGGCCGGGCCGGCCTCGCTCTCCGACCTCGCGCGCCGGCTGGGCATCCCGAAGAGCAGCCTGCACGGCCTGGTGCGCACCCTCACCGACCGCGGCTGGGTCGCGCCGGTCGACGGCGGCAGCCGGCTGCGGCTGGGGCTGCGGGCGCTGCAGGTCGGCTCGCGGTTCGTCGACGAGGACGAGGTGGTGGCCCACGTGGGGCCGAGCCTCGACCGGCTGGCCGCGGTGACCGGCGAGACCGTGCAGCAGGCCCGGCTCGACGGCGACCAGGTCGTCTACCTCGCCAAGCGCGACACCAGCCACCCGGTGCGGATCATCTCCTCGATCGGCACCCGGCTCCCGGCCCACGCGACCGCGCTGGGCAAGGCGCTGCTGGCCGCCGACCCCGGCGCGGGCGCGCGCCTGGCCGGTCCGCTGGTGGCGCTGACCCCGCACACGCTGACCGAGCCTGCCGCGGTCGAGGCGGACCTGGCGCTGACCCGCACGCGGGGCTACGCGGTCGACGACGGCGAGGCGGCCGAGGGGCTGCGCTGCTTCGCGGTGGTGGTGCCCGCCGGTCGCGGCGTCGGCGCGCCGACCGACGCGATCAGCGTCTCGGTGCCGTCCTTCCGGCTCGACGACGAGCGCGAGTCCCGGCTGGTCGCGGCGCTGCTCGACGAGCAGCGGCGGCTCGGCGGCCCCTGACCCCTGACTCGTTGAGCCGGGTCTCATGCAGGGTCGAGCCGGGTCTCATGCAGGGTCGAGCCGGGTCTAGGGGTCGAGGACCTTGCCCGGGTTGAGGATCCCGAGCGGGTCGAACAGCTCGCGGATGCCCCGGTGGAGCCCCGCCGCCCACCGGACCGATCTCGCGCTCCAGCCAGTGCCGCTTGAGCGTCCCGACACCGTGCTCGCCGGTGGTGGTGCCGCCGAGCCGCAGGCCGAGCGCCATCACCGCGTCGAACGCCTCCTCGGCCCGTCGTACGGCGGCCGGGTCGTCGCGCTCGACGATGACGGTCGGGTGCATGTTGCCGTCGCCGACGTGGCCCGGGCAGGCGATCACGACGTCCTGGTCGCGGGCGATCTCCTCGATGCCGCGCAGCAGGTCGGCCAGCCGGTGCCGCGGCACCGCGACGTCGTCGACGAGCTTCGAGCCGAGCGTCTCGAGACCGGCGTTCACCAGCCGGCGTGCCTCGAGCAGCAGCTCGGACTCCTCCTCGTCGGCGGCCTCGGCCACCTCGACGGCGCCGTGCTCGGTGCAGATCCGCGCGATCCGCCGCACGTCGTCGGCGGCCCGCTCGCCGCGGTCGGACTGCGCGAGCAGCACGCCGCCGACGTCCTCGGGCAGCCCCATGTCGCGGTAGGACTGGATCGCCCGTGCCGTGATGGCGTCGATGAACTCCAGCAGCGAGGGCTGCACGCCCGACGACATCACGGCCGCCGCGGCCCGCAGCGCGTCGTGCGGGTCGAGGAACGTGGCGGCCGCGGTCAGCGCGGGCTCGGGGGCGGGACGCAGCCCCAGCGTGACCTCGGTGACGACGCCGAGCGTGCCCTCGGAGCCGACGACCAGCCGGGTCAGGTCGTAGCCCGCGACGCCCTTCACGGTGCGCCGGCCGGTGCGCAGCACCTCCCCGGTGCCGAGCACCACCTCGAGCCCGCGCACGAAGTCGGCGGTGACGCCGTACTTCACGCAGCACAGGCCGCCGGCGTTGGTCGCCACGTTGCCGCCGATCGTGGACTCCTCCCACGACGACGGGTCGGGCGGGTAGAACAGCCCCTTGTCCGCGACCGCCCGGGAGAGCTGCGCGTTGACCACGCCGGGCTGCACCACGGCCACCTGGTCGTCGACGTCGAGCTCGAGGATCCGGTCCATCCGCTCGGTCGAGAGCAGCACGCAGCCGTCGATCGCGTTGGCGCCGCCGGAGAGCCCGGTGCGGGCGCCCTGGGTGACCAGCGGGACCCGGTGCTCGCGAGCCACGAGCACCGCCTGGCGCACCTCCTCGGTGGAGCCGGGACGCACCAGCGCCGCCGGGGTGCCGGCCTCGCAGAAGCTGGCGGAGTCGTGGCTGTGGCTGGCGAGCACGTCGGCGTCGGTGACGACCGACCGCTCGCCGAGGCGTCGGCGGAGGTCGGCCACGAGAGCGTCCACGGGCGGCCTCACATCGAGGTGCCGAGCCGGCCGCGGGTGACCTGGAAGCCGACGTTGCCGGTCTCCAGCACCCGCGGGACGTGGCGGCCGGACACGACGTCGACGAGCGCGCGGCCGAAGCCGAGCGCCTGCTCGTCGTGCCCGCCCCGGACGGTGCCGTCGAGGTCGGCGGCGAACCGGGCACTCGGTCGTCCGCGTCCGAGCTGAGCTGCACCACGGGGAGCAGCCGCTGCCCGGAGACGCTGCCGCCGGCGACGTGCACCAGCAGCACCTGGGCGCCGCCCGCGCCGAGCCCGCTGCCGGCCTCGGTCCAGTCGGTGCCGGGCATCCGCATCACGTGCCAGCCGGGCCGGGTGGCGCGCTGGCCGTGGGCGAGCGTGACGGGCACGTCGTCGGGCGACCCGAACGCGTGCTCGCGGAACGCCGGCTGCGCCAGCAGCGCACCCGTGGAGGCGAGCAGCACGCTGCCGCCCTGGCCGACCACCCAGCCGCCGACCTCGGCCAGCGCCCGGGCGGTGTCGGCGCCCAGCGGTCCGCGGGCGTCGAGCGCGACGGTGAGGTCGCCGAGTCCGGCCTCGACCCGCTGCGGTGCCGGCATCGTCAGCGACGTGCCCTCGAACCAGTCGCGCACCCGCTCGGTGGTCGCCTCGATGCCGCCGTCGAGCTGGATGCTGGCCCACCCGAACCGCGACGGGTCCAGCCCCTCCTCGACCAGCCGGGAGCGGAAGTAGTCGTTGTGCGTCTTCTCGCAGCCGTGCTCCAGCAGCAGCGCCAGCGCGACGTTGGGGTGCGCGAGGTAGCTGGTCATCATGCGGGCGTAGGTGTTCTCCGCCGGACCGCTGCTGACTCCGCAGCCCTCGGTGTGCGGCAGCGCGACGGTCCTCGTCGCGCGCCCGCGGGTCCAGTCACCCGCGGCAGCCTGGTCGGCGAGCCGCAGCGCGACCTGCCCGGAGCAGAGGCTGGTGGGCAGCACCAGCGCGAGCTGCTCAGGAGCACGTCGGCCGTCGAGCTCGTACATCGGCACGCTGCTGGGCAGGTCGGCCGGCGGCGTCCGTCGTACGCCGGCCAGCGGCACGCCGTCGGTCTCGGTGTCGTGGTCGTCGGCGGTGAACTCCAGGCGCAGCGGCACCGGCTCGGCGGGTCGGGTCTGCCGCCAGTCGCGCCAGATGGACACCTGGCTGTGTCCCGCCCGCTCCCCCGCGGTCGGCGTGCCGGAGACGGCGGCGACCGTCTGCTCGAAGGCCTCGGCCGCGAGCTGGTCCATCGGCGTGCCGGTCAGGTAGCGGCCGGCGTCGACGTCCATCTCGTGGTGCAGCAGGTCGTAGCGCTTCGTGGTGGTGACGATCTTGATGGTCGGCACGAACGGGAAGTTGGTGATCGAGCCGTTGCCGGTCGTGAACGTGATCAGGTTGCAGCCGGCGGCGACCTGGCCGGCGACCGACTCGAGGTCGTTGCCGGGGCTGTCCATGAACACGAAGCCGTTGCGGCGCAACGGCTGCGCGTAGTCCAGCACGTCGTCGAGCCGCATCCGGCGGTCGCGCTTGCGGGCGGCGCCGACCGACTTCAGCACGATGTTGTAGAGGCCGCGGTAGACGTTGCCGCCGGACGGGTTGCCCTCGGCGGTGGCGCCGTGCCAGCTGACCCGCTCCTTGAAGACCGCCATCTTGCGCAGGAAGTCGCGGGCGACCTCGACGGAGCGGACGTTCTCCAGCACGTAGCCCTCGGCGCCGATCAGCTCGTCGGTCTCCGAGAGCACCGCGGTGCCGCCGTGCCGCACCACCTCGGCCGACAGCGCCCCGGACAGCGGGTTCGCGCTGATGCCCGAGAAGGCGTCGGAGCCGCCGCACTGCATGCCGATCCGCAGGTCGGCCAGCGGCTGCTCGGTGCGCTGCTGGGCGGCCACCTCGGGGATCCACGGCTCGACGAGCGCGGCGGCCGCGGCCAGGTCGTCCTCGAAGCCGCCGCGGCGGGTGAAGGACGCGTGCGGCACCGCGACTCGGGGTAGTCGTGCTCGCGCATGAAGGCGGCCACGTCCGCAGCCGTCACCACGTCGCCCGCCTCGTCGACGAGCAGCACCGCGCCGACGTTGGGGTTGAGCAGGAAGCCGGCCAGCGTGGCGAGCACGTAGTCGAGGTTGTTCGGGCGGTCGTCCTCCCCCGCCTCGGTGTGCGCGACCGGCACCACGCCGTCGAAGCCCGCGGGCTGCGTCGCGCGCCAGCCGGCGGGCCAGCTCGGTGACGAACGCGCTGCTGCGCGAGGTGGCCCCGACGACCACCACGTGGTTGCGGGTGCCGGCCGGCGCCGCGGGCCCGGGCGTAGCCGAGGAACGTGCGCGGCTGCGGCTGCCGGCTCGACCTGCTCACCGACGTGCAGCGTCGACTCGTCGAGCTCGTAGGGGTCGAGCGGGACGTTCTCCGCGGTGGGCTCGTCGGGGAGCCCGGTGACGCCGCGGTCGCGCAGCGCGGCCAGGCTGCTCGGGGTGCAGATGCAGTCACCGGGCCGCAGGTCGCGACGGGCGCGGGCGAACGGCGTGGACCACGAGAGCAGGTCGCCACCGGCGGTCACCGGCTCGACGACCACGCGGTGGCCCTCGAGCACCCGGTGCGGCAGCGCGACGACGTCCTCGCCGATGCGCAGCCTGGTGCCCGGGGTCGAGGTCCCGGGAGACGATCGCGACGTTGTCGCCCGGCTCGGGCCGCACCGCCACCTCCGTCACGTCGATCACGGGGCTCGGGCTCATGCACGCTCCTGGGTCGACGGCAGCAGATCCAATACGATCTACGATAACCAGCCACCACCGAGGAGGACATCGATGCCGACGTACGACGGGATGCGGGCCCTGGTCACCGGAGGCGGCTCCGGGATCGGCGCGGCCACCGCACGGCTGCTGCACGACGGGGGTGCGCAGGTCGCCTGCGTGGACCTCGACCCCTCCGGCGCGCCGGAGGGCTGCCTCCAGGTCGTCGGCGACGTCTCCGACCCCGGCGTCGTCCCTCGTCGTCGAGCAGGCGGTCTCCGAGCTCGGCGGGCTCGACGTGCTGGTGAACAACGCGGGCGTCGGTGCGGCCGGCACGGTCGAGGACAGCGACGACGACGAGTTCCGGCGGCTGCACGAGGTCAACGTGCTCGGCACCGTGCGCGTCACGCGGGCGGCGCTGCCGGCGCTGCGCGCGTCGTCGTCCGCGGTGGTGGTCAACACCTGCTCGGTCGCGGCGCAGGTCGGGCTGCCGAAGCGGGCGGCGTACAGCGCGAGCAAGGGGGCGGTGCTCTCGCTGACGCTGGCGATGGCCGCCGACCACCTCGCCGACGGCGTCCGGGTCTGCGCGGTCGCGCCCGGCACCGCCGACACGCCGTGGGTGCAGCGGCTGCTCGACGCCGCCGACGACCCGGCGGCCGAGCGGGCGGCGCTCGAGGCGCGGCAGCCGATCGGCCGGCTGGTGTCGCCGGAGGAGGTGGCGGAGACGATCTGCTTCCTGGCCTCGCCGCGCTCCGGGTCGGCGACCGGCACGGTCGTCACCGTCGACGGCGGGCTGTCCTACCTGCGGCTGCCGCGGTGAGGGTCACCAGGTCCAGCCCGGACCAGTCGCTGATCGCGCCGTCGTCGTCGAAGGCCATCGGCTCGGCGTCGCCGGTGATCGACAGCCGGTCGTCGGCCTCCACCTGCTCGCGCAGCGACTCGGAGACCAGCAGCTGCTCGAGGTCGAGCGTGCTGTGCACCCGCACCACCCGTGCCTGGTCGAGGTCGGCGCGCCCGCACGTCAGCAGCGCCGCGGCCACCGCGTCGCGGTCGGTCGGCATCGCCATCGGGATCTGGCCGCGCTGCGGGCCGCCGAGACCGCTGGTCATCGCGTTGACGTAGACGCTGCGCAGGTCGATCTTCTCCAGGATCCGGAACGGCACGAAGTCCGCGAGGCCGACCCCGACGGCGTTGCCGTGCGACTGGTCGGTGATGTCGAGCACCGCGAGGTTCGCGATGTTCGGGCGCTCGAACTCCTCCGAGCCGCGGATCATCATCCGGCCGATGACGTTGGTGTCGAGGCCGGAGCCCGAGATGTTCTTGCCCATCGCGTCGACGACCGCCACGTCGAGGGTGTCGAACGGGATGCCGGCCATCAGCGTCTTGGCGCGCTCGAGGACCTTGGTCTCGCCGGACTGCGCGATGTCGTCGGGCTCCAGGAGCACGATCTCCGCGGCCCGGTCGTAGGCGTTCTCGACGATCGCGAGACCGCCGAGCACCTTGCCCGTCTCCACGATCCGGCGTGCCACCCGCGGCACCCACACGGCGAGGTTGCGCGGGCCGTAGCGGTGGATGCCCTCGGCGCCGCGCTGCTTGCCGAGGCCGATCGCGATGATCTTCGCGACGCCGCTCTCGATCTCGCCCTGGAAGTCGGTGTGCGCCTTCACCCGGTTGATCGCGATGATCCCGTCGGCGGCCGCCGCGTTCGCGTCGAGGTGCGCCATCGGGCCGTCGGGGACCCGGCCGAGCTCGACGGTGTCCATGGTGGCCTCGATCGGCATGCCGACCGCGTCCTCGGTGACCCCGAGGCTCGCGAGCATCTCCAGCTGGCCCTCGGCGGTGGCGCCGCCGTGCGACCCCATGGCCGGTACGACGAACGGCTCGGCGCCCAGCTCCCGCAGCCACGCGCCGGCCTCGCGCACCACCTCCGGCTTGTCGTGGATGCCGCGACTGCCGGCGGTGAGTGCCACGCGCATCCCGGCCGTGACCCGGCCGCGCAACGGCTCGAGGGCCTCGCGGGTCGCGGCGGCGACGTCGCGCACCTGCGGGGCGTCGAACTTCTGCCGCACCGGGAGCAGCCGCGGGAAGGGTGCGTCGTAGTGCAGGTCGCGCAGTGCCTCGAAGGGACCGAGAGAGGAGCCGGGCGTCATGCCAGCCGACCTTACCCAGACCGAGCCGGAGATCCTATAGGATGCCGAGGGTGAGTACGCCTCGCGACGTACCGGCCCTGAGCCGGCGGGTGCTCGCCGACGACGTCTTCGAGGCGTTGACCGGCCTGGTGATGGACCACGTCGTGGCGCCCGGCGAGCGGATGTCCATCGACGGGCTGGCCGCCCGGCTCGGCGTCTCCCCCACGCCGGTGCGCGAGTCGCTGGCCCGGCTGGAGGCGCTGGGCCTGGCACGCAAGGAGCCGTTGCGTGGCTACCGCGCGACGCCGCTGCTCTCCCTCGCGGAGCTCGACGACCTCTTCGACTTCCGGCTGCTCGTCGAGCCGTGGGCGGCCGGCCGGGCGGCGCGGGCGGTCCGGCGCGGCGACGGCGACGCGGCGCCGCTGACCGGGCTGCTGGAGGAGATGACGGTGGCGCCGCGCGAGGGCTACGACCACTACCGGGCGATGACCGAGCACGACGTGCGGTTCCACGACACGGTGCTGGCGCTGGCCGGCAACGACCACGCCCGGCAGGCGTTCGCCCGCACCCACTGCCACCTGCACATCTTCCGGCTGCACTACGTCCAGCAGGTCGGCTCCTCAGCGCTGGCCGAGCACGCCGTGGTCGCGGAGGCGGTGCAGGCCGGTGCCGTGCGCGACGCCGAGGCCGCGATGCGGGCGCACCTGCGTGCGTCGCGCGACCGGCTGCGGCCCGTCGCCGCGGACTGACCTCGGTCTCAGGGCGCGGGGACGAACCGCTGGCGCTGCCGGCCGAGGCCCTCGACCTCGAGCTCGGTGACGTCGCCGGCACGGAGGTACTGCTGCCGGGCCATCCCGACGCCCGCCGGCGTACCCGTGTTGATGAGGTCGCCAGGCTCGAGCACCATGAACTGGCTGAGGTACCAGACCACGTGCGCGGCGCTGAAGATCATGTCGGCCGTGCTCCCCGACTGCATGGTCTCGCCGTTCACCGTCAACGACAGCGCGAGCTGCTGCACGTCGTCGACCTCGTCGGGCGTCACCAGCCACGGGCCGAGCGGGTTGAAGGTCTCGCAGGACTTGCCCTTGACCCACTGGCCGCCGCGCTCGAGCTGGAACGCGCGCTCCGACACGTCGTGCGAGACGGCGTAGCCCGCGATCACGTCGGCGGCCGCGGCCTCGTCGGGCAGGTATCTCGCGGTCGCACCGATCACGATGCCGAGCTCGACCTCCCAGTCGGTCTTCTCGCTGGTGCGCGGGATGTGCACGTCGTCGTACGGCCCGACCACCGTGTTCGCGGCCTTGAAGAACACCACCGGCTCGGTCGGCACCGGCTGGCCGGACTCCTCGGCGTGGTCGACGTAGTTGAGGCCGATGCACACCACCTTGGGCGGCCGCGCGACGCACGGGCCGATCCGCTCGGCGTCGACGTCGACCACCGGCAGGTCCGTCCGGGACGGCATGTCGGCCCGCAGCCGCTCGACGCCACCGCCGGCGAGGAACCCGCCGTCCACGTCAGTGATCAGCGACGACACGTCGACGACGGTGCCGTCCTCGCGTCGTACGCACGGCCTCTCCCGGCCTGGCTCACCCACACGCAGCAGTCGCACCTCGGACCTCCTCCACTCGGGTCGGCCTCTACGCTAACGAACATCTGATGAATCGCCGCACTCGGGAGGACACCATGCGCCAGGGCGTGTACGCCGCCAACGTGACCCCGTTCCGCGAGGCCGACTTCTCGCTCGACGTCGACGCCTACCGGCGCCACGTCGCGTGGCTCGCCGAGCAGGGCGTCGCCGGTGTCGCCGCCTTCGGCACCAACGGCGAAGGCCCGTCGGTGACCGTCGAGGAGAAGGTCGCGGTGCTCGAGGCGCTGGTGGCCGACGACCTCGGCATCGACCTGGTGCCGGTGCTGACCGAGGGCAACCTGCCCGACACGCTGCGGCTGCTGGAGCGCGTCAACGACCTGCCGGCCGGCGGTGTGCTGGTGCTGCCGCCGTACTACTTCCACCCGGTGTCGGCCGACGGGCTGCGCGCGTTCTACGAGCGGGTGCTCGACGCCGCCCGGCACCCGGTGCTCGTCTACCACATCCCCCGCTACTCGGTGCCCGTGCCGGCCGACCTGGTCGCGTCGCTGCCCGTGTGGGGCGCCAAGAACTCCGCCGACGACCCCGCCTGGTCCGCCACGCTGCGCGCCGCCGGCCAGCAGGTCATGGTCGGCACCGAGTCCGACCTCGCCCACGACCTCGTCGACGGCCACGGCGCCATCTCGGCGCTGGCCAACATCGTCCCCCGTCAGATGGTCGAGGTGCACCGGCTGGTCCACGCCGGCGAGAGCGACGCGGCCGCCCGGCTCGCCGACCACCTCCGCTCCGTCGTCGACGTCACCAAGGAGCACGACTCCCCCGGCGTCCTGAAGCGGCTCGCCGAGGCGCAGAGCGGCATCCCGATGGGCACCGTCCGCCCACCGCTGCTCCCCCCGCCCGCGTCGTACGACGTCGCCGCCGCCCTCGAGCCCGCCTCGACCTCACCCCGCTGAGGCGCGCGGTCCTGATTCCCGAACCCGCCGAGGCGCGTGGTCCTGACTCCCCGAACCCCGCCGAGGCGCGTGGTTCTGACACCCGACGGCCGGCAGGTCGGGAACCGCCCGGAGCGCGTCGAGCGGCTTGGCCGCGGCGACGGCCGCCGGCGCGCCGCACCTGACCGGCAAGCCGCGCAGCCGGCGGCTGGCGACGCGCCGCCGCAGCGCCCGGGCAGTCCCCGGCCTGGTACCGCCGACCGATCCGCTCAGGACCCACGCGCCTCGGCATCGACTCGCGCGAGTCAGGACAGCACGCGCCTCGGCGGCGACGGGTCAGTGGCTGTGCCGGGGGACGCCGTGGGTGCGGGCGACGCGCTGGTAGGCCACGGCCGGCTCCAGCACCATGCCGTCGGACAGCTGGCCGACCATCGAGCGCTGGATCTCCTGCCAGGGCGTCTGCGACGCGGGGTACGGGTAGCGGGTGCTCGCGTCGAGCTCGCGGCGCCGCTCCGCCAGCTCCTCGTCGCCGATCAGGATGTCGGCGGTGCCGGCCCGCAGGTCGAAGCGGACCCGGTCGCCGGTGCGCAGCAGCGCGAGCCCGCCGCCGACGGCCGCCTCGGGCGACGCGTTGAGGATCGACGGCGACCCCGAGGTGCCCGACTGCCGGCCGTCGCCGATGCACGGCAGCGCGTGCACGCCCCGCCGGATCAGCGTCGGCGGGCGGCTGCATGTTCACCACCTCCGCCGAGCCCGGGTAGCCGACCGGGCCGTTGCCGCGGATGAACAGCGCGCAGTCCTCGTCGATCTCGAGCGCGGGGTCGTCGATGCCGGTCGTGGTAGTCCTCCGGCCCGTCGAAGACCACCGCGCGGCTCTCGAAGACGTCGGGGTGGTCGGGGTCGGAGAGGTACCGCTGCCGGAACTCCGTCGGAGATCACGCTGGTCTTCATGATCGCGCTGTCGAACAGGTTGCCGTGCAGCACCAGGAAGCCGGCCTCGGTCCACGCAGCGGCTTCCTCGAAGTCGCGGATCACCTCGCGGTCCTCGCTGAGCCGGTCGCGGCAGTTGTCGCCGATGGAGCGGCCGTTGACCGTGAGCGCGTCCTCGTGGACGAGCCCCTGCTGCATCAGCTCGGCGACCACGGCGGGCACGCCGCCGGCCCGGTGGTACTCCTCGCCGAGGAACCGGCCGGCCGGCTGCAGGTCGACCAGCAGCGGTACGTCGCGGCCGACCGTCTGCCAGTCCTCGATCTCGAGCGTCGACGCCGGCGTGCCGGGCGATCGCGTTCAGGTGGACCGGGGCGTTGGTGGACCCGCCGATCGCGGAGTTCACGACGATGGCGTTCTCGAAGGCGTCACGGGTCAGCACGTCGGAGGGCTTGAGGTCCTCGTGCACCATCTCCACGATGCGCCGGCCGGTCAGGTAGGCCATCCGGCCGCGGTCGCGGTGCGGCGCCGGGATGGCCGCGCAGCCGGGCAGGCTCATGCCCGAGCGCCTCGGCCAGGCTGTTCATCGTGCTGCGCGGTGCCCATCGTGTTGCAGTGACCGGGCGACGGCGCGGAGGAGGCGACCATCTCCACGAACTCGCGCCTCGTCGATCTCGCCGGCCGCGAGCATCTCCCGCGCCTTCCAGACGATCGTGCCCGACCCGGTGCGCTCGCCGTCGAACCAGCCGTTGAGCATCGGGCCGCCGGACAGCACGATCGCCGGGCAGGTCGACGGTGGCGGCGGCCATCAGGCACGCCGGCGTGGTCTTGTCGCAGCCGGTCGTCAGCACCACGCCGTCGAGCGGGTAGCCGTAGAGCACCTCGACCAGCCCGAGGTAGGCGAGGTTGCGGTCCAGCGCCGCCGTCGGCCGCTTGCCCGGTCTCCTGGATCGGGTGGACCGGGAACTCGAACGCGAGCCCGCCGGCCTCGCGGATGCCCTCACGGACCCGGTCGGCGAGCTGCAGGTGGTGCCGGTTGCACGGCGAGAGGTCCGAGCCGGTCTGCGCGATGCCGATCATCGGTCGCCCCGACTGCAGCTCCTCCCGGGTGAGCCCCCAGTTCATGTAGCGCTCGATGTAGAACGCGGTCATCCCGACGTTGTCCGGGTTCTGGAACCACTCCTGGCTGCGCAGCCTGCGCGTGCCCTCGCTCATGTCGTCTCCACTCGCTCCGACAAGTCATCTGATGTTTCCGCCAACCTAACGCGCGTCGTCGGCGTCCGTCATCGACTCGATGTGGCGGCGGGTCTCGTCGAGGTGCAGGCGCATGGCGTCGGCGGCGGCCTGCCCCGCCCGCCGACGTACGGCGTCGTGCACCCGGCCGTGCATCACCAGCGCGCGACGGCTCGCCGCCACGTCCTCGCTGGTCTGCAGCCGGATCTCGCGCAGCGCCGCGTCGACCGGCACCAGCAGCGCCGGCACGAAGTGGTTCCCGCACGCGCCCAGCACGGCCTGGTGGAAGTCGATGTCGGCCTGCGAGAACGCCTCGACGTCACGGTCGTCCAGCGCGGTCTCGGCCCGGGTCAGCGCCTCCCGCATGCGGCGCAGGTCGTCGGCGGTGCGCCGCCGCGCGGCCAGCGAGGCCGCCCCGACCTCGACGATCCGCCGCACCTCGGTGAGCTGCGCGGCCAGCCCGTGGTCGCGCCGCACCAGCGTCGCCAGCAGCTGCGGGTCGAGCGGCAGCCACTCGGAGGTGGGGTTCACGAAGGTGCCGCGGCCCTGCTCGACGCGGACCACGCCACGCTGCCCCAGCGACTTGACCGCCTCGCGCAGCGTCAGCCGGGAGACGCCGGCGGCCTCCGCCAGCACCGGCTCCGGCGGCAGCCGCGACCCGGTCGGGTACACGCCCTCCGCGATGTCGTGCAGCAGGCGCCCGGCGACCTGCTCGGCCAGGCCGGTCACGGCGACTCGTCGGGCGCGAGCTCGGCGGCCTGCCGCAGCGCCTCGACCATGCTCGCCTCCTCGGCGCGGCCGGTGCCGGCGATGTCGAAGGCGGTGCCGTGGTCGACGCTGGTGCGGATCACCGGCAGCCCGACGGTGACGTTGACGCCGGCCTCGATGCCGAGCACCTTGACGGGGCCGTGGCCCTGGTCGTGGTACATCGCCACCACCAGGTCGAAGTCCCCGCGCCCGGCCCGGAAGAACACCGTGTCCGCGGGCAGCGGTCCCTGCGCGTCGATCCCGCTCTCGCGGGCGGCCGCGATGCCGGGTGCCACCTTCGTCTCCTCCTCGCCGTGGCCGAACAGGCCGTTCTCGCCGGCGTGCGGGTTGATGCCGCACACGGCGATCCGCGGGTGCTCGATGCCGGCCTTCACGAGCGTGTCGTGGCCGCGGCGGATGGTCCGCTCCACGAGGCCCGGCTCGATGCGCTCCACCATGTCGACCAGCCCGATGTGGGTGGTCACGTGGATCACCCGCAGCCGCGGCGCGTTGAGCATCATCGACACCTCCTCGGTGCCGGTGAGCTCGGCCAGCAGCTCGGTGTGGCCGGGGAACACGTGACCGGCCGCGTGCAGCGCCTCCTTGTTCAGCGGCGCGGTGCAGATGGCACCGACGCGGTGGCTGGTCGCGAGCTCGACCGCGGTCTCGATGAAGCGGTAGGCCCCCTCCCCCGCCACCTCCGACAGCTCGCCGAACGGCAGGTCGTCGGGGATGCAGTCGAGGTCGAGGCACGTCGACGGTGCCGGGCCGGTAGCCGCCGTCCTCGGGTCCGGTGACCGGGCTGACCTCGAGCGTCGACGCCGGTGATCTCCACCGCTCGGCGCAGCCGCCGTGCGTCGCCGACGACCAGTGGCCGGCAGCGGTCGTAGACCTCGGCGGTCGGCGAGCGCCTTGACGACGACCTCGGGGCCGACGCCGGCGGCGTCGCCCATCGTGATCGCGACGACGGGACGGTTCATGGGGTTCCTTCCTGGACGACGGTTGCGGGGTACGACGGCAGGCAGCGCAGCAACGTGTCGGGGTCGCCGAACCCGCCGGCCTTGGTGACCACGTCGAGGTCGAGCCCCGGCACGTGCGAGCGGACCACGCCGGGTTCGAGCTCGCCGGAGACGACGAGCCGGGAGACGCCTGCCTCGGTCAGCACGGCGCGGGCGGTCTCGCCACCGGTGGCGACGAGGGTGCCGATGTCGTCGAGCACGCCGGCGACGGTGTCGGCGATCTGCCGTGCGACCCGCTCGGCGTCGGCGCGGACGACGGGTGCCTCCGGGTCGGGCGAGAGCACGACGGGACCGGCGTGCAGCGCGGCCCGGAGCCGCTCCGCGTCACCCGGCAGCACCGGCGTGGCACCGGCTTCCACGAGTCGCGCCCGCTGCGTGCGCGAGGCCGTGGAGTAGCTGCCGACGACCACCAGCGTGGGCCCGACCGGGGACGAGGGGATGGGAGCCAGGTCCGCCTCGCCGGCCATCGGGCGGGTCAGGCCCCCGGACCCGACGAGCAGCACCGGCACGGTCACCTCACCGGCGGCGCTCACCACGGCGGCCAGGTCGTCGTCGGTCTCGGCGTCGACGACCACGGCCGCGAAGCCGTCCGCGTGCGCCTGCTCCAGCCGCTCGGCCAGCCGGTCGCCCTGCGCCAGGTGCGTGGCCCGCAGCCCGCCTCGACCGAGCAGCGCGACGACGTCACCGTCGCTGCCGTGCGCGGCGAGGCGCTCACCGTCCACGTGCACGACGCCGCCACGGGTGGTGCGCGAGGTGGCGGGGAACGCCGGGGCGACGACGAGCAGCACCTGCTCGCCGTACACCTCGGTCATCGCCCGCAGCTCGGCCGCGACATGGCCGCGCAGCGTGGAGTCGACCTTCTTGACCACCTGGGCACCGAGCCGTCGGGCGCGGCGGGTCGCCTCGGCCGCCCGTGCCGCGGCAAGGACGGGGTCGCGGTGCCGGCTGTCGGTGTCCACGGCCAGCACGTCGTCGTCGGGCCACTCGCTGTCGGCGTCGAGGAGCACCGACGTGCGGCCGAGACGGGTCAGCAGGGCGGCGCTGTCCGCCGCCCCGGTGAGGTCGTCGGCGACGACGACCAGCCGCGTCACGCAGGCTCCCCGCTCAGCCGGGCTGCTCGGTGGGCCGCACCAGGATCTCGTTGATCGCGACGTGCCGCGGCCGCGTCACCATCCAGTCGATGGCGTCGGCGATGTCGTCGGCCTCCATCCGCTGCATGTCGGCGAAGCGCTTCTTGATCCCCTCGAGCACCTCGGGCCGGTTGTGCCCGCTCAGCTCGGTGGCGACGGCACCCGGCTCGATGATCCCGACCCGGACGTGTCGCCGGGTGACCTCCTGCCGCAGCCCCTCGCTGAAGGCGCCGACGGCGTGCTTCGTGGCGTTGTAGACGCCGCTGCCGGACCGCACCACCCGGCCGGCCACCGACGAGATGTTGACCAGGTCGGCCACCCCGCGCTCGCTGGACTCGGCGGCGGCGAGCAGGTGCGGCAGCGCGGCCTTGGCGCAGTAGAGCAGCCCGAGCACGTTGACGTGCACCATCTGCTCCCACTCCTCGACGGGAGCGTCCTCCATCGGGCCGAGCAGCATGACGCCGGCGTTGTTGACGAGGATGTCGAGCCGGCCGAGCTCGTCGACGGTCCGCTGCACCGCGGCCTCCGCCTGGACGCGGTCGGTCACGTCGGCCTCGATCACGAGCGCCCGCGCGCCGTCGGCCACGATCTCCTTGGCCAGTGACTCGATGCGGTCGCGACGGCGGGCGACGAGGGCGACGTCGGCACCCAGCGAGGCGAGGTGGCGTGCGGTCGCCTCGCCGATGCCGCTGGAGGCGCCGGTGACGAGGGCGGTGGTGCCGCGCAGGGCGGCGGACGTGGAGGTGGTGTCGGCCATGGCCACGACCCTACGCAGCGTCCCTCATCGCGCGCTCGCCGCGACCTCCTCGCGACCGCCCGCCTCGAGCTCCTCGGCCGAGACCGAGCCGCCGCGCGCCTTCGTGACCGCGTAGGCCACCAGCACGACGCCCCACGACATCAGGCTGAGCAGCAGCTGCGAGCGGGTGTCGCTGGTGAAGCCGAGCTGCACCAGCACCCCGACGATGCCGGCGATGGCGAGCAGCGTCAGCACCGGGAAGAACCACATCTTCACGGTCAGCTGGTCGTCGGGCGTGCGGCGCCGGAGCACGAACTGCGAGATGGCGATCAGCAGGTAGACGAACAGGATCACCGCTCCCGAGCTGTTGAGCAGGAACGTGAAGACGGTGTCGGGCGAGACGTACGCCGCGATGACGCTGAGGAAGCCGATCACGGTGGAGAACAGGATCGCCCAGCGGGGCACGCCGGTGGGGCTGACCTGCACCAGCCGCTGCGGTGCCTCCTTGCGCGCGGCGAGCACGAACAGCATCCGCGAGGCGGTGTAGAGGCCGGAGTTCAGGCACGACAGCACCGCGGTCAGCACGACGGCGTTCATGACGTCGTCCGCGTAGGGGATGCCCATCTCCTTGAACGCCGCGACGTACGGCGAGGCGCCGACCTCGTTGTCGTTCCACGGCACGATGCAGGTGATCAGGAAGACCGAACCGACGAAGAACGTCGCGACGCGCAGGATGACCGACTGGGTGGCCTTCGCGATCGCACGCTCGGGGTCCTTGGACTCGGCCGCCGCGACGGTGGCGATCTCCGCGCCCACCATGGAGAAGACGACCACCACGATGCTGGAGAAGATCGCGCCGACGCCCTTCGGGAAGAAGCCGCCGTGGCTGGTCAGGTTGCTGAAGTCGAGGTCCTGCCCGGGCCAGAGCCCCAGCACGAAGAGCGTCCCGAGCACCAGCACCGCGACGATCGCGAACACCTTGATGCCGGCGAACCAGTACTCGAACTCGCCGTAGGACTTCACCGACACGAGGTTGGTCGCGGTCATCAGCACCATCAGCGCGCAGCGACAGCACCCACAGCGGCGCGTCGATCCAGAACGTCAGGATCTTGGCGCCGGCGACGGCCTCGAAGCCGACCACGATCACCCAGAAGTACCAGTAGAGCCAGGCCACCGAGAAGCCCGCCCAGCCGCCGAGCGCACGGCGGGAGTAGTCCGCGAACGAGCCGGTCGACGGGTTCGCCGTCGCCATCTCGCCGAGCATCCGCATCACCAGGATGATGAGCAGTCCGGTGACCGCGTAGCTGAGGAACGCCGCCGGCCCGGTCTCGCTGATCACCACGCCCGAGCCGACGAACAGGCCGGCACCGATCACGCCGCCGATCGCGATCATCGTGAGGTGGCGCTGCTTGAGCCCGCGCTGCAGCTGGCTGGTGTCGGTCATGGGGGTCCGTCCTTCCCGAGAGCCCGCGTGGCCGCCGGCATCCGGGTCCGTGTACCCGCCGTGTGGCCGGTCACCCCTGCCGAGCAAGGATGTCCTGGTGCCCACTCGCCTCGTCGCCCTCGGGGACAGCACCGTCGAGGGCCTCATGGACTTCGGGCCCGGGGACACGTTCGTCGGCTGGGCGGACCGGTTCGCGCAGCGTCTGGAGCGGCACGAGCCCGGCCTGCTCTACGCGAACCTGGCGGTGCGCGGGCAGACCGCGAGGGAGGTGCGCGACACGCAGCTCGAACGGGCGCTGGCGCTGCGGCCCGACGTCGTGCTGCTGGTCGCCGGCGTCAACGACCTGCTCAAGCCGCGGCTGTCGACGGACGCCCTGCGCGACGACCTGCTGACGATGTTCCGCCGGTTGCAGGAGTCCGGTGCCCGGGTGCTGACGTTCACGATGCCGGACATGGCCCGGGTCGCGCCGCTGGCCGCACTGCTGCGTGGTCGCATCGCGGTGCTCAACCGGGTGGTGCGGGAGGCGGAGGCGGCGTACGGCGCCATCGTGGTGGACTTCGCGTCCGAGCCGCTGGCCGGCCACCCCGCCCTCTGGTACGACGACCGGCTGCACGGCAACAGCGAGGGCCACCGCCGGGTCGCGACCGCACTCGCCGCGGCGATCGGGCTCACCGACGAGGACTGGCGCGCCGACCCGCCACCGGAGACGGTGCCGCAGGGGATGCTGCGCGTCGCGATGCGCGAGACGCGGTGGGTCGCCTCGCACCTGGTGCCGTGGGTGTGGGGCCGGGTCCGGGGCGAGGAGTACGCCACCGGCGGGCGCTGCAAGCGGCCGGACCTGCTGCCGGTGGCGTGACGCTCAGCGACGGGCGTCGCGTCGAAGCAGCACCAGCGCGACCAGCGCCAGCAGTGCCACCAGGACCGAGAACACGATGCCCGCGGGCACCAGCCCGGCCGTGCTCGCGAGTGCGCCCTCGCCGATCACCGGGATCGAGATGCCGATGTAGAGCGCGACGAAGAACGTCGACGTCACGGTGCCGCGCAGCTCCTCGGGCGTGGCCGCGGCGACCCCGCCGAGCCCGGCGCGGAACGTGGTGCCCTGCCCGACGCCCGCGACCAGGGCGCCGATGACGAGCAGCGTCAGCGACCGCGTCGGGAGCGAGGCGCCGACCAGCACCATGCCCACGATGAGCAGCACGCAGCCCGCAGGCAGCGCCCGGTCGAACGGCACCCGGGTGGTCAGCAGCTGGCCGAGCACCGACCCGGCGAACAGCACCGCCACCACTCCGCCGGTCAGCGCCGGGCTGTGGTGGTGCAGCAGGTCGCCGAGGAACGCCGGGGACACGGCCGTGAACAGGCCCATCACGGCGAACCCGGCGAAGCCCGCGATCGCGGCGCGGACGAAGACGCTGCGTGCGGCCGCAGGCACGTGCAGCCGGCGCGGAGCCAGGTGCAGCACCGCGCTGCGGCGCACCGGCTCGCGGAGGGCGAGCACCGCCACCGCCCCGACCGCGAGCAGCAGCAGGTCGACGGCGAACACGAGGCGCGTGGGGGCCGGGGCGTACTGCGCGAGCAGACCGGCGAGCAGCGGACCGGAGCCCAGGCCGACCATGTTGACGAGCGCGGCGACGAGGCTGGCGCGCGCCTGGCGGCCCGGCGGGGCCAGGTCGACGACCGCGGCGGTCGCGGTGCCGGTGAAGATGCCGGCCGACAGCCCGGAGAGCACCCGGCCCACGAAGATCCACGACAGCGAGAGCGGCAGCAGGTAGCAGAGCGCCGACAGCGCCGAGAGCACCAGCCCCGCGAGCAGCAGTGGCCGGCGGCCTAGCTGGTCGGACCAGTGGCCGAACAGCAGCAGCCCGGCGACCACACCGACGGCGTACGTCGAGAACACCACGGTGGTGACCAGCTCGCCGAAGTCGAGGCGCTGGGCGTACGTCGGGTACAGCGGCGTCGGCAGCGTGGTCCCGATCATCGTGGCGAAGAAGGCGACGGCGACCAGCGCGGCTCCGGGCCACCCCGTCACCCGGCCGGGGAGGGGCCGCTCGTCGACGGAGCGGTGGTCGGTCGGAGCCGGGGCGGGACGCATGGATCACCCAACCGTCCACGGCCTCGCTCTATTTCGCGCCAGGCTACCCATGAGTCACTTGTCGGAGCGGTTTGTCATGATGGAGCCCTCACCTACCGGAGGTACGTCGATGCAGCTCGAGCTGTCCCCCGAGGACGCCGCGTTCCGTGACGAGATGCGGGACTTCTTCACGACCAAGGTCGACCAGGACATCCGGGACACCGTCGCGGAGCGGCGCGAGCTGACCAAGGACCAGATCGTCCGGTCGCAGCGGGCGCTCAACGCCGCCGGGCTCGCCGTCCCGCACTGGCCCGAGGAGTGGGGCGGCCGCGGCTGGTCCGCGCTGCGGCGCCACATCTGGCACGAGGAGATGCAGCGCGCGTGCGTGCCGCCGCCGCTCGCGTTCAACGCCTCGATGGTCGGCCCGGTGATCGCGGCGTTCGGCAGCCAGGAGCAGAAGGAGAAGTTCCTGGCGAAGACCGCGAACCTCGACATCTGGTGGAGCCAGGGCTTCTCCGAGCCCGACGCCGGCTCCGACCTCGCGTCGCTGCGCACCACGGCGGTCCGCGACGGCGACCACTACGTCGTCAACGGCCAGAAGACCTGGACCACGCTGGGCCAGCACGGCGACTGGATCTTCAACCTGGTCCGCACCGACCCTGACGTGAAGAAGCAGGCCGGCATCTCGTTCCTGCTGATCGACATGACCTCCCCCGGTGTGACGGTGCGCCCCATCGAGCTGATCGACGGCGGCGTGGAGGTCAACGAGGTCTGGTTCGAGGACGTCCGCGTCCCGGTCGAGAACCTCGTCGGCGAGGAGAACAAGGGCTGGGACTACGCCAAGTTCCTGCTCGGCAACGAGCGCGTCGGCGTCGCCCCGGTCGGTGCGACCAAGCGGGTGCTCGCGCAGGCGAAGGACTACGCCAGGTCCGTCACCGTCGGCGACGGGCTGACGCTGCTCGACGACCCGCTCACCGCCGCCCGGATCGCCGAGCTGGAGAACGAGCTGCTCGCCCTCGAGCTCACCGCGCTGCGCGTCGTCGCGCACTCGGCCGACGGCAAGCCGCACCCCGCCTCGTCGGTGCTCAAGCTCAAGGGCACCGAGCTGCAGCAGGCGGTCAGCGAGCTGGTCGTCGACCTGGCCGGGCCGGCGTCGCTGGCCTCCGGGGCCGGGGACGACTCCGACCTCGCCGGCTGGGCCCGGCACGCGACGCCGGTGTACCTCAACCTGCGCAAGGCATCGATCTACGGCGGATCCAACGAGGTCCAGCGGCAGATCATCGCGAAGACGATCCTGGGCCTGTAGGGCCGGCAGAGGCACGAGAGAGGCACTGGCATGGACTTCACCTATGACGAGGAGCAGGTCGCGCTCCGCGACGCCGTCCGCGGCCTGGTCGGCAAGTCGTACGCCGACTTCGAGAACCGTCGCCGCGCGGTGGCGGACGAGCCCGGCTTCGACGAGAAGCTGTGGACCCGGCTCGCGGAGATGGGCGTGCTCGGGCTGCCGTTCGCCGAGGAGGACGGTGGCATGGGCGCCGGGCCCGTCGAGGTCGGCATCGTGGCGCAGGAGATCGGCCGCGTCCTCGCACCCGAGCCGTTCCTGACCTCGGTGGTGCTCGCCGGCGGGCTGGTCGCCGCCGCCGGGTCGGCCGACCAGCGCGCCTCGGTCCTGGGCGCCCTCGCGTCCGGCGACAGCGTGCTCGCCTTCGCCCACACGGAGCCCGGCAGCCGCTACGCCTCGTCCGCGTCGGCGGTCACCGCCACCGCGCCCAGTGCAGGGTCCGGCGACGACTGGACGCTGTCCGGCGTCAAGGAGCCGGTGCCGCATGGCGCGCGCGCCGACCAGCTCGTGGTCAGCGCCGCCCTGCCCGACGGCGGGACCGGGCTGTTCCTGGTCTCCCCCGACGCCACCGGCCTGACCCGGACCGGCTACCCGACCTTCGACGGCGGCCGCGCCGCCCGGCTGGCGTTCGACGGCACCCCCGCCACCGTGCTCGGCGACGGCGGCGACGCCACCGCGGCGATCTCGACGGCCCTCGACGGCGCCCGGATCGCCGCCGCCAACGAGGCGGTCGGCGCCATGCAGTTCGCGCTCGACGCGACGTCGGAGTACCTCAAGAGCCGCAAGCAGTTCGGGGTCCCGCTCAAGACGTTCCAGGCGCTCACGTTCCGTGCCGCCGACATGTACGTCTCGCTCGAGCTGGCCACCAGCGTCACCGCCTGGGCCACGATGGTGCTCGCCGCCGGCACGTCCGACGAGGTCGCCGAGGCCGCGGCCCGCGCCGGCCTCCAGGTCAGCCGGGCCTCGCGGCACGTCGGCCAGGAGGCGATCCAGCTGCACGGCGGCATCGCGATGACCGCGGAGTACAGCGTCGGCAGCTACACCAGCCACCTCACCGCGCTCGACCACCTGCTCGGCGACGGCGGCTTCCACCTCGCCGCGCTGGCGGGCACCGTCGGCGACCACGACGAGGTCGACCCGCTGCCCTGAGCCCGGGCGGGCCGTCCTGGGCCGCGGACCGGTTCGACCCCTGCCTGACGGGGTACATCCGGGGTGTTTCGCACCCCTGACCCCTTCAGTCACGCCTCACGCCCGACGAGTACACCCCTGCCCTCTCGTCGGGCGGTCCCCGCCGCCCCCACTCGAAGGACCGCCATGCCCGTGCTCCCCCGCGGCCCCCGCCGCCCCCTCACCGTCACCGCTGCGGCCGCGCTCACCCTGGCCGCCCTCGCCTGCGCCGGGCCGTCGTCGGCGACGCTGGCCCGCACCGGCGGCACGACGGTGAGCCCCGCCGCCACGACGAGCACCCCCAAGGTGACCAAGCTGCTCACCTTCGTCGAGGAGAACCACTCGTTGACGCAGATGCAGGCGTCGATGCCCTACACCAACGGCCTCGCGAAGACCTACGGCTACGCCACGCACTACTCGGCCATCACCCACCCGTCGCTGCCGAACTACCTCGCGATCGCGGGTGGCTCCACCTTCGGCGTCACGAACGACAGCGCCCCGGCGTACCACAAGCTCAGCGGGCAGACCGTGTTCGGACAGGCGCGGGCGGCCGGCAAGACCGCCAAGGTGTACGCCGACGGGATGCCGAGCAACTGCTACGGCTCCAACGGCGGCAAGAGCTACGTCCCCAAGCACAACCCCTGGGCGTACTTCACCGCGAGCGCGGAGCGCACCGGCTGCACCTCGTGGAACCGCCCGGTCGCCAAGCTGGCTGCCGACATCACCAACGGTGCACTGCCGAACGCCGGCATGGTGGTCCCCAACCTCTGCCACGACGCGCACGACTGCTCGCTGGCCACCGCCGACGCCTGGTTCAAGACCCAGATGCAGGCCGTCATGGCCGGCCCCGACTGGAAGGCCGGGCGGCTGGCCGTCGTGCTGACCGCCGACGAGGACGACCGCAACTCCGGCAACCGGGTGCTGACGGTCGTCATCCACCCCTCGCAGCACGCACACGTGGTGTCGACGTCGCTGACGCACTACTCCCTGACCCGGCTCTACTCCCAGGTCATCGGCTCGACGACGTACCTGCGCAACGCGGCCTCCGCCCCGAACATGGCGGCCGCGTTCGGGCTCCCGCTCTCCTGACGCGAGACGACCTCGCCGCCCCGGGCTGTGAGCCGGGGCGGCGAGGTCGGTGCTGCTGGCTGGCCGTCAGTTGACGGGCGGCGCCGGCGGCGCCGGTGCGAACGCCGACGGGTCGACGCTGACGACCTCACCCGCTCCGGGACCCAGCAGGCTGCCGGCCGAGACCCAGACCTTGCCGTGCCGGGCGTCGATCCCGGTCGGCGTGGTCACCTCGGCGACGGTCCGCCTGCCGCTCGCGGCGATCTTGGTGATCTGGCTGCCGAGGACCTGCGAGACGTAGATGTTGCCGGCCCGCGAGACCGTGACCCCGGTCGGCGCGTCCAGGTTCTTCCAGGTCCGCAGCACCTTGCCGGTGCGCCCGTCGAGCTTGTAGACCCGTCCGGCGCCCGGAGCCTCGGCACCCAGCGTGCTGACGTAGACGCTGTTGCCGCGGACGTCCACGCCGGTGGGCACCGGGTCGCAGCCGACGGTGCCGGGGTTGCCGTTCGCGTCGGGCTTGGAGCAATCCGGCCCTGTCTTGACGGTCGGCGGGGCGAAGAACGTCGAGACGTGGCCGGTCCTCGGGTTGACCTTGAGGACGTCGTTGGCACCGCCGTCGGCGACCAGCAGGCCGAAGTGCGACAGGTTCATCGAGAACGGGTTCGACAGCGCGTCCGGCGGCACCCCGTCGACGAACTGGACCTGGCCGTCCGGGTTGTGCTTGAGCTCGTAGGACAGCAGGTTGGCGATCACGTCGACCTTGCCGTCGCGGGCCGTCCGCAGCACCGAGCTCGGCGGGTACGTCGCGACCCCCTCGGGCAGCGCCTGCGCCTTCATCTTCGCCTCCGGCTGCTCCTCAGGGGGAGGTGGGCCGCCCATGACGGCGTAGGTGTGGCCGTCGCCTGCGGCGACACCGGCGACCCCGATCGCGTTGTCGATCACGGTCTTCTTCGCGCCGGTCGGCGAGATCCGGGTGACCTCGCCGGCTCCGCTCTGCGCGACGACGGCGCCCTGGGTGCTCGTGGACACCAGGCCGAACGGCCCGTCCAGGCCGCCGGTCAGCACGTGCACCGGGTCGGCGGCCGTCGCCGCTGGGGCGAGGGCTGTCATCCCCAGGGCGAGTGTTGCTGCGGCCAGCGCGCCGGTGGCGGCGCGCGTTCGTGACTTCATCTGTCGTCCTCCGTTGTCGGACCCCACCAAGATCAGATGGCGTTGCGCTCGACGCTATGAATCCGCTGTGCCGGAGGACATGGCCACATCGGGCCATTCGGATGGTCAGAACGTGTGAGGCACAACGGTCAGGGGCGGACATCTCGCCCACCCTCGGGCGGTCGAGCCTGTCGAGACCCGGGCGGTCGAGCGTGTCGAGACCCGGTGTCGAGCTTGTCGAGACCCGATCTCGACAGCTCGATCACCCGTGTGTCGGATCCGGGCCGCGCCGTTCGTCGTACCTCTGTGACGATGGACAAGAGACAAGGAGTGACTCACATGAAGTACCTGATGTTCGTGTGCACCGACCCCGAGACCCCGGCCGACGAGACCGGCGAGGGCACCCTCGACGTCGAGGACTGGGTGGACAAGTACGACGCCGCCGGCAAGCGGCTGATCGGCGAGCGCACCCGGCCCGCCGAGGACGCCACGACCGTGCGTCGCCGGCGCGGCGAGGTGATGGTGACCGACGGCCCGTACGCCGAGACGAAGGACTGGATCGCGGGGTTCGACGTGCTCGAGTGCGCCGACCTCGACGAGGCGATCGCGATCGCGGCGGAGCACCCGATGGCCGCCGCCGGCCGGCTCGAGCTGCGGCCGTTCTGGGTCGACGACGAGTGAGCGACGCCGGGCGGGCGCGTGACCCCCGGGCGGTCGACCCCCGGGTGGTCGAGCCCCCGGTGGTCGAGCCCCGGGTGGTCGAGCCCCGGGCGGTCGAGCCCCGGGCGGTCGAGCCCCGGGTGGTCGAGCCTGTCGAGACCCGCGCGCTCGCCCAGGCGCTCGCCGAGCAGCGGCTGCGCATCGTCGCGTCGCTGATCCGCACCACCGGCGACTGGGACCTGGCCGAGGACGCGGTCGCGGACGCCGCCGAGCGCGCGCTGCGCCGGTGGCCCATCGACGGCGTGCCGGCCAACCCGGCCGCCTGGCTGACCACGACCGCCCGGCGCCGGGCCGTCGACCTGATCCGACGCGCCGACACCGAGCGCGGCAAGCTGGCGGAGGTGGCGGTGATGGCCGATCGCGAAGGCAGCGCCGCCACCCCGGAGCCGTCCGCGGTCGTGGACGACCGGCTGCGACTGCTGTTCACCGCCTGCCACCCGGCGCTGCCGCTGGAGGGCCGGGTCGCGCTGACCTGCAAGGTGGTGGCCGGGCCTCTCCACGGACGCCGTGGCCCGGGCGTTCCTGACCACCGAGGCGACGATGGGCCAGCGGCTGCTGCGCGCCAAGCGCAAGATCGCGCACGCCGGCATCGGCTACCGGGTGCCCGACGCCGACGTGCTGCCCGAGCGGCTCGACGGCGTGCTCGCGGTCGTCTACCTGGTGTTCACCACCGGCTGGTCGGCCCGCGACGACGACGCGCTCGCCGAGGAGGCGGTCCGGCTGGGGCGGCTGCTGGTCGAGCTGATGCCCGACGCCGACGAGCCGCGCGGCCTGCTCGCGCTGATGCTGCTGCAGCACGCCCGGCGCGACGCCCGGCTGGTCGACGGCGAGCTGGTCACCCTCGAGCACCAGGACCGCAGCCGGTGGGACGCCGCGATGATCGACGAGGCGCTGGCCCTGATCGGGGCCCGGCGGCGCGCGGGGTCCCTACCGCGTGCAGGCCGACCTCGCGGCCGTGCACGCGCGGGCGCCTCGCGCCGGGGACACCGACTGGCCCGCCGTCGTCGAGCTGTACGACGAGCTGCTCGACCTGCACCCCGTCCCCCGTCGTCGAGCTCAACCGGGCCGTCGCCGTGGGGATGGCGCACGGGCCCGACGCCGGCCTGCTGGCCCTCGACGCGCTCGCCGACGAGCGGTCGCTGCGCGGCTTCCACCTGGTGCCGGCGGCGCGCGGCGACCTGCTGGCGCGGGCCGGCCGCACCACCGAGGCGCGCGCGGCCCTCGAGCAGGCGGCCGCCCTGGCCCCGACCGAGCAGGAGAAGCGTCAGCTGCGACGCCGGTCGGCCGGGCTGGCCTGAGGCCCGCGGCCCGTTCCCGGCCGGGTACTACGTTGGTCGAGACGGCAACCAGTTCCGACTCGGAGGAGAGACACACATGCCCACACGCACCGCCCGCACCGCCTGGAACGGCACGCTCGAGGAGGGCTCCGGCCAGGTCGAGCTGTCCAGCTCGAAGGTCGGCACCTACGAGGTCTCGTTCCCCAAGCGCGCCGCCGAGGACGCCGACGGCACCACCTCCCCCGAGGAGCTCATCGCCGCGGCCCACACCGCGTGCTACGCGATGCAGCTCTCGGCGTTCGTCGCGCAGGCCGGCGGCACCCCGCAGTCCCTCGACGTGTCCGCCGACGTCACCCTCGGCCCGGACAAGGCCGACGGCGGCTTCAAGCTCACCGGCATCAAGCTGACCGTGCGCGGCGAGGTCGAGGGCCTCGACGAGGCCGCCTTCGCCGACGCCGCGGAGAAGGCCAAGGCCGGCTGCCCGGTCAGCAAGGCGCTCACCGGCGTGGACATCACCCTGGACGCCGCGCTCGAGAGCTGATCCGGCCGCTGGCCGCCACAGGCCGCGGCGTAGGTTGGGGACATGGCCGACCGGAACGCAGTGCCCGCAGAGCAGTTGACAAACATGACCTCCCAGACGGCCGAGGACGAGGCCACGCGCGAGCGCTGGGCCGTCGAGGCGCGCGACCTGCTCGTGGTCACCGCGGGCCACTACCAGGCGGTGATCACCACCCGGGACCTCGCGACCTACGTCCAGCAGGAGTCGGGCGTCTCGACGACCCGGATGACGCACTCATGGATCGGCGACGTCCTCACCCGCGTCGCGCGGGAGTGCGCGTCCCGCGGCGAGCCCAACCTCGCCTCGCTGTGCGTCACCACCAAGGGCGGTGTCGGCCAGGAGTACGCCGCCGAGGTGCGCGCGGTCACCGGGTCCGTCCCGGCCGACGCCGACCAGCACGCAGCCGACGAGCGGCTCGCCTGCTACCGGTTCTTCGGAGCCGACCTGCCGGCCGGTGGCGGCTTCTCGTCGCTGACCCCGCAGCTCACCACCAGCCGGGCGCGGGCCCGCAAGGAGCGCATCGAGGCGCAGGAGCCGACGCTCTGCCCGGTGCACCACATCGCCGTCCCGCCGTCGGGAGTCTGCGACTACTGCGACTGACCCTCGGGGGCGTGCTGCGCGAGCAGGTCGCGGATCATCAGCTCGGCGTCGTCGAGCGCTGACGCGTCGCGACGTGCCCCGCCGACCACGACCGCCCCCTCGAGCAGGTAGTTCACCCGTCGGGCCAGCGACTCTGCGTCGGCGTACCCGGCGTCGCGCAGGATCGTGGCCATCCCCGACTCCATGCGGTCCAGGGAGTGCTGGATGACCCCCAGCGCCTCGCTGTGCTCGTCGGCGAGCTCGGCCGCCGCGTTGATGAAGGCGCTTCCCCGGAAGAGCTCCGGCTCCACGGGACGGGCGTAGGCACGCACGTGGGCGACCACCTGCTCGACCGGGTCGTCCCCGATCTCCTCCCAGAGCGCCGTGAGCTTGGCCTGCCAGTGCTCCTCGCGCTGGCGCAGGTAGCCCGCGATCACGCCGTCCTTGCTGCCGAAGTGGTTGTAGAGCGTCCGCTTGGAGACGTTGGCCTCGGCCGCGAGGGCGTCCACGCCGGTCGCCCAGATGCCGTCGCGGTAGAAGCAGCGGGCGGCGGCGTCGAGGATCCGGGTCGACACGTCGTCGTCGTGACCAACGTCACCAGAATCGTCCTTCGACTCGCGCGCATTCATGTGGCGAGGGTACACAGGTCGGTGTACATTGGACGCAAGTACACCGACCTGTGTAACACGAAGGATCTGAGCACGATGTTCAATGTCACCGCCGCCCCCTCGCGATTCTCGCAGCGCTTCACCGGGGCGCGAGCCCGCCGGCAGGCGCTCCGCGCCAACCGCCCGGCCCCCACGCAGCGCCGCTCGTCGTTCGGCGAGACGTTCGCCGTCGGCCTGGGCTGCGACACGTACAAGCGCCAGTCCTGACCCGGTAGCGCACCGCCACCGCACCGGACGATGATGGGCCGGTGCTCGAATGGTGGCGCCGTGCGCTGCGCGGTGAGCTGACCCGGCTCCGCCGGGACGGCTGGGGCTCGCTGCTCTGGTCGCTGCGGATCACCGTGGCGGCCACGGCCAGCTACGTCGTGGCGCTGCTGCTGTTCCCCGGCACCCAGCCGCTGCTCGCACCGCTGACGGCGATGCTCGTCGTGCAGGTGACCCCGGTCAGCCTGCTCGCGAGCGGCCTCGACCGGGTGGTGGCCGTGGTGGCCGGCGTCTCGGTCGCCGTGGCGTTCTCCTCGGTGGTGCCGCTGCACTGGTGGAGCCTCGGGCTGCTGATCTTCTCCGCGATCACGCTCGGCCAGGTGCTGCGGCTGCGGTCGAACCTCGTCGAGGTCGCGATCAGCGGCATGCTGGTGCTCGGCGTCGGCGCGCTCGGCGCGGAGGCCGCCGCCTCGCAGCGGATCCTCGAGACGCTGGTGGGCGCCGCCGTCGGGATCGCGGCGAACCTGCTGCTGCCACCGAAGGTCGCCAGCGACGACGCCGGCCGGGCCATCGACGGGCTGGCCGACGACATGAGCGGGCTGCTGCGTCGCGCCGCCGACGGGCTGACCGGACTGGTCGAGCGCGGCGAGGACAGCACGTCCGCGTCCCGGGTCTGGCTCGACGACGCCCGCCGGATCACCCACGACATCCCCCGTGTCGGGGCGGCCCTGATGCGCGCGGAGGAGGGCCGCCGGCTCAACGTCCGTGCCGTCGGTACGGCGGACGTGGGCCCAGGCCTGCGGCAGGGCCTCGAGGCGCTCGAGCACTCCGCCGTCTCGGTGCGCAGCACGTTGCGGGCGCTGGTCGACGCGCTGCACGACGGCTCGTGGCTCGACGACGAGGTCGCCCCCGACGTGCTCCTCGGGCTCGCGGAGACGTTCCGCGACATGGCCGCCGGCCTCGACGCGTTCGGCGCGCTGGTGCGCGACGAGGCCGACCCGGGCATCCGGCTGAGCGCCACCGACGTCGACGCCGTCCGCGCCGCGCTCGACGGCCTGCGCGAGGCGCGGGCGCGCCTGGAGGACCTGATGATGGACGGCGGCCCGCCCGCCCTGGTGCTCCTCCACGCCTCCGCCCTCGAGACCGTCAAGCGGCTGCTGCAAGAGCTCGACCTGGACGAGCGGGTGCGACGCCAGGTGCGGCTGCGGCGTCCGGCACGCGTCCGCCGCGCCCCCGGACCGGCGGGCACTCCGCCGGCTCCCGAGCCGACCCCGGACGCCGAGACCCAGCTGCTGCCGGCGCAGCCGCAGGGCCGCCGGCAGCGCCCCGGTCGCTGACCGGAGGCCCACCGTGCACTGGCCGGTCCGCCGGTTCGTACCCTTGCCCTGTGTCTGACTGGAGCCGCCTCGACCGCTCGCACGTCCTCGCTGCCATCGCGGAGTGCGACCGCCTCGGTGCGCGGGAGTTCCTGAGCCGCTACTCGTTCGGTCGCGCGAAGGCCTCGGCGGTCTGGCACCACGGTCAGGAGTACGACTCCAAGGCGCTGCTCGGCGTGGCCCTGCTGCACGCCACGGGCCGCCCGGCGACCAAGGACGACTTCAGCATGGGTGAGGCGGCGGTGTCGCGGCTGCTCAGCGGCCTGGGCTTCGACGTGGTCGTCGACGAGGAGGCTCTCGAAGCCGAGGACCGCGCCGCCGCGTCCCGGGCGCTCGGCGCGGAGGCGGCCGCGAGCGCGTCGCCGTCACGCGCCACGGGCGGCACGGTGCGCGCACCCGCCGCCTCCAGGAAGAAGCCCGCCGCGCGCAAGACGGTGAAGAAGGTGGCCCGGCCCAACCTCGTCGACCAGCCGGCGCAGCTGTGCCCCACCTGCTTCATGGCGCTGCCGCTGACGGGCGTCTGCGACACCTGCGACTGACGGCTGCGCCGGGCTACCGCGTGTAGCGGTCCGCGACCACGGCCTGCTGGTCCACCGGCCGGCCGCGCTGGATCGTCCAGGCGAGCCGGACCAGCCCGGCGTGCGACCAGGTCAGCGGGGTCGCCGACCGGGTGCCCTCCCCGGCGGCGCAGCACGCGTCGCCGGTCGGCGGCCGGTTGTCCCAGACCTGCTCGGCCAGCATGTCGCCCTGCCCGGTGGCCGCCGCCATGGCGCGGAGGTAGCGAGCCCCGGACCCGCCGGCGGTCACGGCGTACTCCCCTCGCTCCCCCGCCAGGATCGGCCACGCCCGCCCCAGCGTCTCGTGCGTGTCGGGGTCGGTGATCCGCCACTCGCCGCCGGTGCGGGTCTCGCCGTACCCGTCGTCGGTGTAGCGGCGCCAGAAGGGCCCGTTCGGAGTCGACACCTTGAGCTCGCGGTCGACGACCGGCAACGACGAGCGGACCGCCGGGTCGTGCGGGCGCTCGATGCCGTAGCGCACCAGGTCGAGGAAGCTCGCGTCCACGACGCGCCGCTGGTCGATGGCCGACGGCCCGCCGTCGCCGACGGAGTACGTCGTGCCCGCGTCCGGGTCGCCGTCCTTGGTGAGCCGCAGGAAGTACGGCTGGTCCGACAGCGGTCCGTTGCTGGTGACCGTCCAGTCCTGCACCTTCCCGGCCCACTCGTCGGCGAGCGCGAGCCAGCGCGTCGACGACGCCGTGTCCCCGTTCACGCGTGCGATGGCGGCCGCGCACACCAGCCCGTTGATCTGGGCGGCGATGGAGTTCGGGGAGTAGCCACCCTGGTTCTCCCACCGCTCCTGCGGCGAGTACGGCGCGGCCCGGCCGGTGTCGGCGTCCTTGTAGTCGGCGATGAAGTCGGCCGCCCTCTTCACGTGCGCGTAGGTCGCGGCACCGGTCCGCCCGGTGAGCTTCGCCAGCACGATCGGCAGCGCGACCTCGTCGAGCTGCAGGTTGGTCCACACCGGGGTTCCGCTGACGTCGGAGTTCTGCGGGAACGACCCGTCGGGCTTCTGCTGCGTCGTGAACAGCCAGTCGACGATGCGACGGGCAGCGGCCCGGTCGCCGTCGGCCCACAGCGCGGTGCCGAACTCGTAGGCGTCGCGTGACCAGACCTCGTGGTAGGCACCCGACGGCGACGACAGCCCGTCGATGTTGTCGCCCCACACCCACGGCGCGCTGGGCGAGGCCACGAACGCACCGGGGTGCTGCTTGTCCTCGGCGGCCGCCAGCACCAGCGCGGAGGCGAGGTACTGCCGGCGCACGCTGCTCGCACTGGCCGGCACGCTCCGCAGGCCGTCGACGTAGTGGTGCCAGCCGGCGTCGTACCGACCGGCGGTGACGGCGTACGACGGACCGTCGGTCGCCGTCCGCGCGGCCGTGACGTCGCCGCCCAGCCCGAGGGTCAGCGTCGCGGAGCGGTGCCCGCGCTTCCCGGTCACGCCGGAGACCCGGCCGGCCTGCACGACGTTGCCCGGACCGGCGCTCGGGTAGCGGCGGGTGAGCCCGTGGTTCGCGTCGAGGTCGCGGACCGGGTCGCTCGTCGAGCCGACGAACCCGGTCGAGGTCTGCGAGAACCCCGGCCGCGACGCCAGTGCACTCGCGAGCGAGCCGTTCGTCGCGGTCAGCGAGTGGCCGACGGTGCGGCCGGTGTCGTGCGAGCCGTCGTTGCCCAGCGCCGGGTCCACGACGGCGTAGAGCCGGTAGGCCCGCCCGTCGAGGGAGCGCAGGCTGACCCTCGTCGTGACCGCGTCGCGCCGCGGGTCGGTGACGGTCCGGGTGACGAGCCGGTAGTGGCCGCCCTTGTCGGTCGCGACCTGCGTGAACCGCAGGCTGCGGGCGTCGGGCCGCGACGTGCGCAGCCGCATGTCGCGGGACGCGCGGTCGGTGAAGGTGCGCCCGTCGGTGACCACCAGCTCGAGGTTGCGCACGCTCGGCGTCGACAGGTCGGGGTAGAACACCTCGCTGACCCGGCCGCGCTGCAGCGTGAACCAGACGTTGCTGCCGCGCGTGCGCGCGGTGCCGAAGCCCGCCTTGTTCGCCTCGGTCCAGACGGTCTTCGTCCCGGGGCCGTCAGGGGCGGCCGCCTGTGGCACCGACGCGTCGGCGGGCGTGAGCACGGCCGCGCCGGTGAGCGCGAGGCCGAGGGTGGACAGTCCGACGAGCAGGTGTGAGCGCATGAATCCTCCGAGGTCCGTCGGGTCTCTACCCTGTGACGGGCGTCACAAACCGGGCGGTCGCCGGATCGGACTGATCCACCCGTCTGGCCCGATCGGGTCATTTCCGCGCCGCGTCGGTATCGCGGACTTGACCACACGCTCCTGCCCGTAGGACACCCGTCCACGACAAGGAGCAGACGCCATGGCCATGACCTTCGGAGAACTCCGACGACTGATCGCGAAGGAACAGCTCGGCTGGCAGCCGCCGGCGCAGTTCGCGGACGACGTACCGCTGCCGATGTACTCCATCGGCGCCAGCGAGGAGGGCCTGCGACCGGCGGACGCCCGCGGGACCTTCGACCTGCGCGAGCTCGGCGTCAGCTCGAACGTCTTCCTCGCCGCCCGCCGCGCCGAGGTCGGGCTCGTCACGCGCGACGCGGTGCGGCAGCGCTTCTCCCCGCGCATGCTGCGACGGGTCGGCCTCGAAGGGCTCGACGTCGACGTCGTGCAGCCCGAGCCCGGGGACGCCGGCGCGCCGCCGGCCGCGCTGGACTGGCGCAACCGCTGGGGCGCGAACTGGATCACCACGGTGCGCGACCAGAACCCGTGCAACGCGTGCTGGGCGTTCTCCGGCACCGCGCTCGTCGAGGCGATGGTCCGCATCGAGCACTCCTACTGGACCCGGCTGTCCGAGGGCGACGTGCACCGCGGGGTCGGCAAGACCTGTCCCGACCTCGGCAACCTCGGCGAGGTCTCGACGTACTTCCGAACAACGGCCTCTGCGACCCCGGCTCCTGGCCGTGGCGCACCGACACGCCGGCCTTCGCGCCGACACCGGACCGCAACGGTCGGTCCGTGCGCGGCCCCGCGTTCGACCTGGTCTCCGGCAGCAACGCGAAGAACTGGCTCGACACCGTCGGCCCGCTGGTGTCGTGGATCGACGTCTACAACGACTTCAGCGGCGTCGGCAGCAGCGTCTACCGCCGCAGCACCGACCCGTCCAACGCGCTGCGCGGCGGGCACTTCCTGCTGATCATCGGCTACAGCGACGCGCTCGGCGCCTGGCTCGTCAAGAACTCCTGGGGCACCGGCTGGGGCATGAGCGGCTTCGGCTGGATCGCGTACGGCGAGGCGCGCATCGACGCGTTCTCGCGCTACGGGCTGCGCAACACGAACCCCGACCCGTGGACCAAGCGGCGGCTGCACAACGGCAACCTCTACGAGAGCGGCAACGGCGCGCTGCACCGCAACCTCGAGGTCGTCGGCGCCAACGGCGGCCGCGTGCTGCACCGCTGGCGCGAGGGCGGTGCGCCGTTCACCTGGGGCACCGCCGCGCAGTTCGGCAACGACGCCGCCGCGTGCCCGACGCTGACCGGCACCACGTTCAACCGCAACATGGAGGTCGTCTACACCACCAACGGCGGCCGGCTGCACCACTGGTGGACCGGCGGTGGCGGCGGCGGGCCGTGGAACGACGGCGGCGTGTTCGGGCCGACCGGCGTGACCGGCGTGCCGGGCTTCGTGCAGGGCGACTACGGCGCCCCCGGCAACTTCGAGGTCGTCGTCTCGGTCGGCGGCGGCCGGCTGCAGCACGTGTGGCGCGACGGCGCCGGCTGGCACAACGGCGTGCTGTTCGGCAGCAGCATCGCCCGCTCCGGGCCGACGCTCGTGCAGGGCGACTACGGCTCGCCGCACGGCAACCTCGAGTGCGTCGCGGTGCGCACCGACGCGACCATGCAGCACTTCTGGCGCAACGAGACCACCGGTGCCTGGACCGTCCGGTGCGATCTTCGGGTCGCGCGTGGTCAGCCCGCCGGTGATGATCCAGGGCCAGTACGGCATGACCTCCGAGGCCGGGCCGCACGGCAACTTCGAGCTGTGCGTCGCCGTCGACGGCCGGGTGCAGCACTGGTGGCGGGCCAACTCCGGCGACCAGGGCTGGCGGCAGAGCGCCGTCTTCGGTCACGACGTGGCCGTGGTGGCCGGGTTGTGCGAGGGTTCGTACGGAATGAACCTGGAGGTCATCGTGCTCCGCAACGACCAGCAGCTGCAGCACTACTGGCGCGACGGCGCCGGCTGGCACGAGGGCCCCGTCATCGGGCCGGCCTGAGCATGACCGTCGACACCGGCTCGCTGCCGTCCCGGCTCACCCTCGGAGGTCAGCGAGGAGGTCACGGTCCCGCTGCCGTCGTACGCCGGCGCGGGGCTGGCCTGGTCAGCGGTGTCGGTGACCGCGCCCGACGTGGCGGCGGTGCGGGTCGAGATCGGCCTGCCCCCCGTCGCGCCGGGCGGCCCGGGCGGTGAGCCGCCGCACGCTGACGTCGGCACCGGAGCTCCTGGTCGTCCGCGGTCGGGCGGTCGGCGTCGGCGCGTGGCGGCTGCGGCTGGCCCGGTCGTTCGACCCGGACCACCCGGCCGCGGAGCACGACCTGGTCGTCGAGGTGACCGACGTGACGTAGCCTCGTCAGGCTCGTGGGCGGCTCGCTGACCACGGCGGCCAGGTGGGCGACGGCGGAGGCCATCGCGTCGCGGGCGTCGCGGAGGTACTTCCGGGGGTCGACGACCTCGGGGTGCTCACCCAGGTGGTCACGGACCGCGCTCGTGAACGCGACGTTCAGGGCGGTGCCGATGTTGACCTTGGTCATGCCTGCTGCGACTGCGCGGCGCAGCTCGTCGTCGGGCACGCCGGACGAGCCGTGCAGCACCAGCGGCACGTGGACGCCTGCCGCCAGGTGACGCGATCAGGTCGTGGTCGAGCCGGGCGGTGCGCTCGGTCATGGCGTGCGAGCTGCCCACCGCCACCGCGAGCGAGTCGACGCCGGTCTCGGCCACGTAAGCCGGCCGCCTCGCCGGGGTCGGTGCGCACGCCCTCGTCGTGGGCGCTCGCGGGTGCGTCGGGCTTGCCGCCGACGTACCCGAGCTCGGCCTCGACCCACAGCCCGCGCTCGTGCGCCCAGTCGGCGGCCTCGCGGGTGACCCGCACGTTCTCGTCGTACGGCGCCGCGCCGGCGTCGAACATCACCGAGGAGAACCCGGCGTCGTGCGCGCGTCGCAGCAGCGCACCATCCGTCACGTGGTCGAGGTGCAGCGACAGCCGGGCGCTCGACGCCTCGGCGCAGGCGGCGGCGGCCCGCGCCAGCGGCAGCACGTCACGTTCGCGGAAACGCACTGCGTTCTCACTCACCTGCACGATGGCGGGGAGCCCGGCGCGTTCGACGCCGGCCACCACCGCCTCGACGTGCTCGAGCGTGATCACGTTGAACGCGACGACGGCCCGGCCCGCCTCGCGAGCCTCGTTCACCAGGTCGGCGGTCGGGCACAGGCTCATCGGACCTCCTCCACGCGGCACAGCGGCCGGAGCTCGTCGTAGGTCGCCAGATCGACCTCGCCCGCGGTCGGGCGCACCACCGCCGCACCCGACAGCGCCACGGCGTCGGCGAGCACGTCAGGCAGGCAGCGCCCGTCGGCGACGCCGCGGGCGAGCGCGGCCGTCAGCGCGTCCCCTGCGCCGGTCGGGTTGCCCGCGAGCACGCGCGGTGGCGCCGCACGCCACCGCTGCTGCGGCGTGGCGGCCACCAGACCGTCGTGTCCGACCGAGACCACCACCGCCCCGCCGCTGCGGCCGCTCAGGTCGGCAGCCGCGACCAGCGCCTCGTCGGCGCCGGACAACGGCGAGCCCAGGGCCTCGGCCGCCTCGTGGTGGTTGGGGGCGGCGACGGTCGGGTGCTCCGTGAGGGCGGCGAGCAGCTGAGGTCCGCCGGTGTCCAGCACGGTCGGCCGGTCGGCCCGCCGCGCGAGCCGGACCAGCTGGGCGTAGGCGTCCTCCGGCAGCCCGGGCGGCAGGCTGCCCGGCGAGCACCACGGCTCGGGCCGCAGGCAGCGCGCCGGTGAGCTCGGCGAGCATCGCCTCCCACTCGTGGGAAGCGACCGACGGACCGGGCTCGTTCAGCACGGTGACCTCTTCGGCGTCGACGACCGCGACCGACTGCCGGGTCTCGCCCTGGATGCAGGTCAGCCGGTCGTGCACCGGGACCAGGGTGGCGCGGAACCGTTCACCCCTGCGGCCGCCTGCGAACCCGAACAGCGCGACCTCCTCACCCAGCTGCGTCAGGACGTGGGCGACGTTGCTGGCCTTGCCCCCGGCGCGTTCGCGCACCGACCGCACCCGATGGGTGGCGCCGGGGACCAGCGCGTCGACGTGGTACGTCACGTCGAGGGCGGGGTCGAGGCAGACGGCAAGGATCATCGGGCCGGAGGGGTCACGGGGTGACGACCGAGCGCGACAGGTGGATCGGCACGTCGGGGTCGCGGCCTGCCGCGGTCGCCCAGCTGACGGCGTGCAGCTGGAGGGCCACGAGCTCGACCTGCGGGTCGTGGCTGCCCGGGTGAACCGTCGCACCGGTCTCGTCGAGGGCGCCGGCGAGCTGGTCGCTGAGCGGGGTCATGGCCCACACGAGGGTGCCGGGTCCGGCCACGCTGATCGGGCCGTGGCGGTACTCGCCGGTGGCGTAGGCCTCCGCCCACATCCCGGCCGACTCGCGGCACTTGAGCGCGGCCTCCTGCGCGAGCGCGGCGGCCCAGCCGGTGCCGAGCACGACGAGCTGGCGCGGTGCGCTCTCGGTCACCGAACCGGCGATCAGGGCGGCAGCCTGGTCGGCGAGCCCGGACAGCTTGTCGGGCGACTCGCCGAGGTGGGCGCGCAGCATGGTGAGCAGCGAGGTGGGAAGCGGGTCTGCACCACGCTCTGCTCGTCGGCGTAGGACAGGTCCACCACGTCGGACGCCGCCTCCGCGACCGGGGTGCCGAGCTCGCCGACGATCGCGGTCACCGGCGTGCCGGGCGGCACCTTCTCGAGCGCCTGCAGCACCTCCTTGGTGGTGCCGGATCGGCTGATCACCACCACCCGGTCGTAGCTGCGCAGCCGGGGCGGGACCTCCGAGGCGATGAGCGCGTCGGTGGTTCCGTGACCGCCGGCCTCGCGCAGCCAGGCGTAGGCCTCGCCGAGGTAGTACGACGTCCCGCAGCCCAGCACGAGCACCTGCTCGCCCGGTGCCGGCAGCCCGGCCGGCTGCTCACGCCCCTGCTGCAGCGCCGTCTTCCAGCAGGACGGCTGGCTGGCCACCTCCTCGGAGGTGAGGCGGCCCAGGGGGCCGGGGTTCTCGTTCTCGCTCACGTGCTTCCTACCTTTCTTGCCTGGGTACGTCGGTGAGGCTCGTCTGCGCCAGCGCCCTGCGGGCCAGCAGTCCCGCCCCGAGCGAGCCGGCCTCGTCCGCCAGCACGGCGGGCACCACCTCGGGCTCCTGCTGCCACACGAGCAGGTCCCGGAGCCGTGCGCGGAGCGGCGCGAGGAGCCGTTCGCCGGCCCGTGAGACGCCGCCGCCGACGACGATCCGCTGCGGCGCGAGGATCGAGACGTAGGTGGTGAGCACGCGTGCGAGCGCGTCGAGCGCGTCGTCCCACACGGCCACGGCGTCGGCGTCCTCGTGGTCGGCACGCCGCAGCACCTCCTCGGCCGGGACCGCGTCACCGGCTCGCGCCGCGTAGCGCCGGCTGATGGCGGCGCCCGACGCGACCGCCTCGAGGCAGCCGACGGCACCGCACGCGCAGGGCTCGTCGAAGCCCGCGTGCACGTGGCCGATCTCGCCGGCGTACGGGTGCTGCACGAGCCGGCCGTCGACGAACATCGCGCCGGAGATGCCGGTGCCGATCGGCACGAACAGCACGTCGTCGCAACCCGCGGCCGCTCCGAGCTCACGCTCCGCGAGGCCGCCCGCACGGACGTCGTGCCCGAACCCGACCGGCAGGCCGCTTCGCTCGGCGACCAACCGACGGAAGGGCACGTCGTGCCACTCGATGTTCTCGGAGTAGACCGCCACCCCGGTCCCCTCGTCCACGACTCCCGGGACCACGAGCCCGACAGCTCGCGCGTCCGGGGCGAGCGCGCACAGCTCGTCGACCGCGTCCAGCACCTGCGCGACGACCGACTCCGGGCCCAGCTCGCGGCGGGTCTCCCAGCGTCGTACCTCTCGCGCGTGCGTGGTGGTGTCGAGCACGACCCCCTTCATCGCGGTGCCGCCGACGTCGAGCGCGACGACCGCCTCGCCGCTCACGTGAACGCTCCCAGCGTCTCGGGCTGCGCGAGGGCGGCGTCGTGCAGGATCGCTCGGGCGGTCGCGGGGTCGGGCACCAGCGGGTCGAGCGCGAGCGCCTGCACCGCGAGGCCGCGGTCGCCGGTGAGGGCCGCCTCGACGGTGATCTCCTGCTGCTGCGCGCGTGCCGTCAGCAGCGCCGCGATGGCCGTCGGCAGCGGGCCGACCGCCAGCCCGGTGATACCCGCGGCGCCGACGACGCCGGGACCTCGACGACCGCCTCCGCCGGCAGGTCCGGGATCACGCCGCGGTTCGGCAGGTTGACCGCCAGCTCGACGTGGTCCCGACCGGTGACGATCGCCTCGGCGATGGTCACCAGCCGCTCGGCCTCCTGGTTGCCGCCGACGGCCAGTGGCTCCTCGCCCGTGGCCTGCGCACGCAGCCGCTGCCACAGGTCGCCCTTCTCGTCGATGTAGCGCAAGGTCATGTCGTGGCCGCCCTGCAGACCCCACGGAGCGGGTCGCCGTGGAGGTACTCGCCGAAGAACTCGGAGACGTGCCGGTCGCCCGGCGCCGGGTAGAGCCCGAACGTCCGAGCAGGTCGGCCGACACGGCCTGGTGCACGCCCTCCCGCGGGTCGGAGGCCGCGTCCTCGCCGCCGGCACGCTCCTCGACGAGCCGGCGCAGCCGGGGGTAGAGGTCCGTGACCCGTGCCGGACGTCCAGCAGCCAGCACAGGTGGTTCAGGCCCGCGAAGACGGTGTGCAGCTCCTTGTCGGGGACGCCGAGGTCGGCGGCCAGCGCGGCCCGGGTGTGCATGGTGCCGTGGCACAGCCCGAAGGTGCGGACGTCGGTGGTCCGGGTGACCGCCCGGACGTTCGCGGTCAAGGGGTTGCTGTAGTTGACCAGCCACGCCGCGGGTGCGAGATCGGCGACGTCGCGGGCGATCGCGACGAGCTCGGGGACGTGCCGCAGCGCGCGCAGCACTCCGCCGGGTCCGACGCTGTCGCCGACGGTCTGCGCGACGCCGTGCCGAGCCGGGATCTCGAGGTCCGCGCGCCACCCTTCGGCGGCGCCGACCGCGATGGTGGTGGTGACGAACCGCGCGCCGGGGAGCGCCTCACGCCGGTCGGTGTGGGCCGAGACCGTCATCCGCGACCCGCCTCGGACGCGATGCGGCGCCGACCTCCGCCATCGTCTCGGCCGCGTCGGCGTCGAGGTCGACCAGGTGCACGGTCCAACCCGTCGGAGAGCGGGGACCGGGCGAGGTCGCTCATCAGCCCGGGTGTGAAGACGGTGCTGCCGGCGCCGATCAGCACGAAGGTGGTGGTGTCCATCGCCATCCTCTACTTCACGCTGCCGGTCAGCAGGCCGCTGACGATGTAGCGGTTGAAGGTCAGCGCGATCACGGCCGGCACCGCGATCGCGATCATGCCCGCCGCACTGAGCAGCGTGGACGGCACCACGTGTCGGCCCTGCAGGGCGGCGATGACCACGGTCAGCGGCTGCGTGGAGATGTCGCTGGAGAGCACCAGCGGGAACAGGAACTGGGCCCACGCGAACAGGAACGTGATGATGGCGGTGGAGATGATGCCCGGCCGGGCCAGCGGCAGCACCACGTACCAGAGCACCTGCAGGCGGCTCGCGCCGTCGATCAGCGCGGCCTCCTCGATGGCCCGGGGCAGTCCGGCCATGTAGTTGTGCAGGATCCAGGTCGCCAGCGGCAGGAAGCCGGAGACGTAGACCAGCACGATCCCGGTGTAGGTGTTGACCAGCCCGAGGTCGGCTCATCATTCGGTACAGCGGGATCAGCGTGGTGTAGGGCGGGAACGCCATGGTGGCCAGCACCGCGTAGAACAGCACGTTGCGGCCGCGGAACTTCATTCGCGCGAACGCGTACGCCGCCAGCGTGGCGAGCACCACGGTGACGATGGTCGCCGCCCCGCACTCGACGACGATGTTGAGCAACGACTGCCGGATCTGCGCGCGCGACGTCGCCGTCGCCGGCGAGCAGCGCGGTAGTCTGCAGGGTGGGCGCGGCGGGAAGTACTGCGCCGGACGCGCGGTGGCTGCGCCTCGGTCTGCAGGCTGGTCTTGAGCGGCCAGTAGATCGGGATGATCGACCAGGCGAGGATCAGCACGATGCCGACGCGTGCGGAGCCTCGGGCGTCTGGTCGTCATCAGAACTCCACCGGCCGGTAGACCAGCTTGACGATGGCGACGAGAGGACCAGGGTCGCCACGGTGATCACAGCGACAGCGCGTAGCCGGCGCCGAAGTCCAGGTTCTGGAAGCTGATGAAGTAGGTCTGCATGGTCACCGACGAGCCGGTCGCGGCCGCGCCGTTGAGGATGTACGGCTGGTCGAACACGTTGAGCGTCGCGATCATCGCCTGGACCATGGCCACCGCGATGCCGGGCCGGACCAGCGGCAGCGTCACCCGCCGGAACGACTTCCAGGCGGGCAGCCGTCGAGCTGGGCCGCCTCGTACAGCTCACCCGGGATGTTCTGCAGCGCCGCCAGGATCAGCAACGCCGACAGCGGGGTGATCTGCCAGACCTGCACCAGTTCGATGAGCGACGACGGTCAGCAGCCGGTTCTGCCCGATGAGCACGGTAGTCGGTGGATCCGGTGGAGACGACGTGCAGACGCTGTTGATCAGCCCGGTTGGCGTCGAAGATGCCCGACCACAGGATGCCCTCGACCACGCCGGGCAGCGCCCACGGACAGGATCATGACCGCGATCACCACGCGCGGCCGCGGAACGGTGCCTGCAGGGTGACGGCCATCGCGATACCGAGCACGGTGGAGAGCATCACGCCGACCACCACGTAGAACGCGGTGTTGACCACGCTGGACCGCACATCGGGATCGGCGAACAGCTCGCGGAAGTTGTCCAGCCCGGAGAACCGTACCGGTGGGTCGAGCTCGTTGACCGGTGAAGAACGACTGCACGATCGTGAAGCCGGCCGGCACCAGGGCGAGCACGACGATGAAGACGTCCACCGGGGTGACCAGCAGGTAGGGCAGCAGGTCCAGCCGGCGCGGCGCCGTGCTCGGCCGGTGCGGTCCGCCGCGGCGGGCCGCCGCAGCGGTCGCGTCTGCCGCGCTCGACGGGCCGCCGTCACGAGCCCGCGGCCAGCTTGTTCGCGGTCGTCGGCCATCGCCGCGATGGCCGCCTCCAGACGCTCATCGAGCCCGTCGCCGCGGCGTGCAGGTTGGTGTAGACCGCGTTGGAGAACTCCGGGTACCAGGACGGTGCGCCCTCGGGGAAGACCGGCCGGGTGCGGTCCTCAGCATGTCGCTGCAGCTGCTCGCCGCCGATGAGCTTGCCCTTGGCGGCCAGCTTCTCCACCGCGGACAGGTGCGAGGGCATCGGAGTAGCCGGGCAGCGCCTTGTCCGGTCCGTTCACGCCGGCGAAGTCGGCCTGCTGGTCGGCGGGGTGAACCACTCGATGAACTTGGCCGCGGCCTGCGGGTACTTGGCCTGCTTGGGGATCCCGATGCCGTCCGGGTTGCTCAGGTTGCCGGCCGGCGCCGGACACGCCCGGCGTGGGCAGGTACTCACCTTGTCCACCACCGACGAGGAGTCGGGGACGTTGTACAGCGTGCCGACCATGCCGGAGTAGTCGCGAGAAGGTGCTCGCCACCTGGCCCTTGGCCATCAGGGTCTGCTGGCCCTGGCTGTCGGTCACGTTGATGTTGCCCGGGCGGCACCAGGCCGTTCTTGAAGGCGTCGACCATCCACTGCGCCGCCTTGTAACCGGGCGAGTCCGGGGTCGGCGAACTGCGGCTTGCCCTTCTCGTCCAGGACGGTGCCGCCGAACGCGTTGGTCGTCTCGTACCAGTACGTCGACAGGCCCTCGGCGGCGGCGAACGGGATGTTCGAGCGGGTTCTGGACGGCGCCCTGGCCTTGATCGTCTTCAGCGACTCGGTGTACGCGTCCATCGTCGTCGGCGCGGGATTCGCCGGCCTTGTCGAACATCTCCTTGTTGATCGTGGTGACCATGAACGAGGCGTCGTAGGGCATGCCGACCACGTGGCCGTCGACGGTGAACGAAGCGAGCTGGGGCATGTCGGCTGCCATGGACTTGGTGTCGAGTAGCGTCTCCATCGGGAGAACCAGCCGAGCTTGGCCGAACTGTCCGACCCGCGACCAGTCGACGTCGGTGGCGTCGGCGAAGTAGGTGTTCGGCGGTGGCCGCCGCCGAGATCTTGGTCTGCAGGCTGTCCCAGTCGACGTTGGTCCAGTTGACCGTGATGCCGGTCTCCTTGGTGAACTCGTCCAGCGCCGCCTTGGGCGGCGGGTCCGAGGCGAGCACGACGGTGATCGTCACGCCCGCGGCTGGCCGTCGAGCCCGGCCGGGAGCCGCCGCCCGCTGCCGCTGCCGCCGCAGGCAGCGAGCGCCAGGCTGGCGCTCGCCGCGGCGGTGATCGCCGATGCGGCTCTGGTGCGCAGGGTCCAGGTCATGTGTGTCGCCTTCCGCTGGAGGTGTCGACGTCCGCCGGTCGTCACAGCGGCCCGGGTGGTCGTCAGCACGGTTGCGTGCAGATGACGCACTGAACGAGCAGTCAAAGCGACTGTTTGAGCACCTCGACTGCTCGAATGAGACCATACGTTCACACACGGCGGTCGGCGCGTCAAGGCTTTCGGGAAAGTCGAATCGGCACGCGCACGAAGGCTGCTGGGCAAACGCGCAATATCGATGCCTCAATTGTCTCGTCATGGACAGCCTCGTTGCGTGGGTACTACCGTCCGGGCGTGAGCCGAAAGCACGCCTCAACCAGATCATGTCCCTGACCGTGGCCCAGGGGTCAGTCGACGTCGCACGAGCTCGCCGACGAGTTCGGGGTGTCCCTGGCCACCGTGCGTCGTGACCTGGAGGTGCTGGAGCGGCAGCGACTCGTCAGCCGAACGCGCGGCGGCGCCACGACGCACGCCGCCTTCAACGACCTGCCGCTCAGCTTCAAGACCGCGCAGGACCTGCCCGAGAAGCGGCGCATCGCTGAACGTGCGCTGGAGTTCCTCGGTGGCGCCCGGGTCATCGGCATGACGGGTGGGACGACCACGACCGAGTTCGCACGGGTCCTGCTCGAGCGCGAAGGGCTTCGCGAAGGCCTCACCGTCGTGACCAACGCGCTGAACGTGGCCGTCTGACCTGCTTCCCAACCCGCGACTTCGCGTCTTCGCCGCCGGTGGCGAGATCCGCAGCAGCAGCCAGGAGGCAGTGGGGCCCAGTGCCGAGGCGTTCCTCGCCGAGTACAACCTCGACGTCGCGTTCGTCGGCGTCGACGGCGTGGACGCCAGGCGGGACGCACCAACTACGACCCGGTGGGGGCGCGCGTCAACGCGCTGATGCGCGAGCGGGCCCGGGTCACCGCCGTGCTGGCCGACGCCACCAAGATATTGCAACAGCCGCACCCGCGGATCGCCCAGGCCGAACCGGCCGGTTTCCGCGGGGGCCCCGAGATATAACACCTTCGAGGTGTCCCCCTACGACCGGCAGCACCACGCCCGCGTTGGCCGATCGCCCGGCCAGGCTGAACGCCCGCGTGAACGCGAACGCGGTCGTGTTGATTCTGGCGCTGGCTTCGTCGATGGGCAGGGCCGGATCGAACGCCAGGTCACCCCAGTTGAAACTGTTGACAGCCGTGAAGATGTTGATGCTTCTTCGGGATGGGCCAATACGCGCCCGGCTCGAGCTCCTGTGCCGGCGCGGGCAGCGGCATCAACAGCGAGAGTGAGTCGCCGCCCAGCGGAACGAGGCCACGATGCGTTGCTTCACCTGGGATGCCGTTGGTCAGAAGACGATCTTGAACACGCGCTCGAGCAATTCCTCCAGCGAGATCATCGTCAGCGTCAGCGGCACGACCGGCGCGAGCGTGATGACGGCCAGTTGCAGCACGGTCTGCGACGTGAACGGCACCCATCGCATCCCCTTCACCACCTCGAAGCTGTTGCCGAGATCGGCCAGCGACTGGATGTCGCCGCTGCCGACGAACGGCTCGTCGGCCGGGGCGCCGCCGCGCAGCCACTTGCGATCGAACTCGCGCACGTAGCGCTGGGCCAGGATGCCGTACTCGCGCAGGCCGCGACGCTTGGCGTCGGCCAGCTGCGGACCGAACACCAGGAGCGGGCCGAGGACGGCGAACACCATCACGGCCACCAGTCCGATGAGCTCGACCTTGAACTCGGGGAGCTTGGCGCCGGCGTAGAAGATCCGGTTGGCGAAGTTCCCGGCGAGCAGCGCGCCCTGGGCGAGCAGCACCGGCGCGAAGGCGTGGCTGACGTCCGCCAGGAAGCCGAGGCCGCCGCAGCGATCCGGATGCGTCGGCTGGAGGTTCAGCTCGAGGCGCGACACCTGCCAGAGGAAGCGCGCCCAGATGAACAGCCGGAAGTACCAGCGCAGGAGCAGGAACTGGAACAGCGGCAGGCTCACCGCGCCCGAGCCACCACCCGGCGAGCGACGGTTGCCAGTCCCCGCCCGCCGACACGCCGTACCAGCTCGGCCACGTCGAGCGGCGCTCTGCGTCCGCCAGATGAATCCCGACTCCGACGACATAGACGAAGGCAATCAGCAGCACCTCCGCCGCGACCGAATTGCGCAGGCGCAGCGCCGAGGCGATCGATGGCGTCGAAGCGCGCCCGCGCCGCGTCGCGGGATCAGGCCGCGGTCGAGAAACTGCCCCACCACCGTGCGCATGCGCTGGTGAACGACCAGTTCCGCCACGATCAACAGCGGCAGCGCGATCAGCAGCCGCACGTGCAGTTCCACGTCGCGGACGAACGACAGCGCGACGCTGTCGCCCCAGGCGTGTCCTTCCGCGACCGACAACAGCAGCAGCGGCACCCAGGCCAGCATCGCCAGCACGATGATGCGACGGTGGAGCAGTTGCAGCGTGTCCCCGGCCAGACGCGTCCCGCGCAAGAGCTGATACAGCGGCCCGCCGAGGACCAGCGAAAAGTCGGGTGGGGCGCCGCGGACAACCCGCTCCCGGCGGCCGGGGCGGCGGTGGTCATTGCGGGCGTGGCGGCAGGGCGTCGCTGGGCGCGGGCGGCTCCGGCCGCGGCTCGAAGCTGCCCGCCGAGCGCCAGGTGCAGGTTGACGCGCTGCACGCGCTGCTCGGCCTGCATGTGAATGAGCGAGGACAACGTCGCGTTGAGCGCCAGCTGGCGCTGCTCGACGAACCTGAGATCGGTGCTCCCCACCTTGAACTGGGTCTGCACGACACCGAGCGCCTGCTGGCTGTCGGAGAGCACCGCCGTCAGAATCCGCTCCCGCTGGCGGGCCGCGAATTCGGCGGCGAGCGCGCTCTCGACCTCGCCGAAGGCCCGCAACCCCACCGCGGCGTACTCGGCCAGCGCCTGCTTCTGCTCGGCGGTCCGGATCTCGACCTGCCGCTTGAGCGCGCCGCCGGTGAAGAGCGGGGCGAGCAGGTTGGCGCCGACGCTCCAGACCGGGTTGTCGTGATCCTCCAACACGAACAGGTCGCTCGAGATCGCGCTCACGCCGGTGGTCAGGGCGATCTTCGGCAGCCGCGCCGCCTTCGCTTCGCCAATCCGATTGAACGCCACCGCGACGCGCCGCTCGGCGGCCACGACGTCCGGCCGCCGCTCGAGCAGTTCGGAGGGCAGCCCCGTCGGCACCTCGCCGGGGAACCCGGGCAACCGCGGCGCGATCGTCGGCGGCGGCCGCCGGATAGCGGCCGAGCAGGATCTCGAGCGAACGAATCGCCTGTTCGCGGCTCAATTCGAGTTGGCGCAGCGCGTCCTGATAGGTGCCGACGGTGGCGCGCGCGACGTAGACGTCTTCCTGGTTGGCGACCCCGACGCGCGTCCGGTCGTCCGCCAGGCGCACCAGCTGCCTCGCTGCCGCGGATGGTGTCGCGCGCCGCCTCGATCTGCAGCGCCGCCTCCGTGGCCATGAACCAGCTCTTCGCCACCTGTGCCGCAATCGACTGCCGGGCGTACTCGTAGTCCGCCTCCGCCGACTCGGCTTGCGCGGCGCTCGCGGCGCGGCCGTAGCGGACGCGGCCCCAGAGGTCGAGCTCCCAGTTGGCGGACAGGACGCCTCCCTGAATACCGGAGCCGTCGCCGGAGAGCTTGCCGCCGCCGCGCGCCAGCACATCGACCGACGGATACAGCTTCGCGCCGGCCAGCTTCGCATACAGCTGCGCCTGCTCGACCCGCGTGGCCGCGACGCTGCAGGTCGGCGTTGTGGTTGAGCGCCTCGTAGACGGCCTTCGTCAGCTGATCGTCGTTGAACCCGGCGAGCCAGTCGTCCAGGACGCGGCGGCGGCACCGGCGGTCGCGGCCGCCCACTGCGCGGGCGGCTGCAGCCCGTACAGCGAGAGGTCTTTGACCTCCGCCGCGTTCGGGCGGCTTGTTCAGGACGCACCCGGTCACGACGGTCGCCGCCAGGGCGATGGCGAGCGCGGTCGCGAGGAGCCGAAGCGGGCCGCGTGCGGTCAGGCGAGGACGCACCATGATCTCGTCCCTCAATGGAGGCTGATGTGGTGCTTGATGATGATGTAGTCGAAATACGACGACGTCCTGATCAGCACCTTGCGAATGAGGTGAATGAGCGACAGGTGCTCGGTGTAGATCGCGGCGGCGCCGCGGGCGCCGGCGGCGAGGAAGAGCGGGTTGTCCTCTTTGGACGACGACCAGCTTGACCGGGAACTGTCCCGGCGGCGGGTTGAAGGTCGTCTGAGGCAGATTGCCGTTGGCGTCGATCTGCCCCTGCGACTGCGCCCAGATCACCGAGTCCACATGCGCTTTGATGACATGGCCCGGGTAGGTGTCGAGCGTGATCTCCGCTTCGTTCCCGGGTTGCGACCTGGTGCAGCTCGTTCTGGTTGAAGAGCGCAAAGACCTGGTACTCCGTGTCGACGAAGGTCATCACCTCGGAAAACGCCACACCGCCGACGAAATAGCCCGGCCGGAGCATCACGTTCACCATCGTGCCGTTGCCGGGCGCGATCACCGTGGTCTGGTCCAGGTCGTATTGGGCATTCACGATCTTGGCCCGCGTCGTGTCCACCTGCGCCTGCGCCACCTTCACCTGCGCCTGCGCCGTCGCGATCTGCGCCCTCACTTCCGCCACCGTCGCGAGCTCGCCGTTGACGCGCCCGGCCAGCTTTTCCCGGACCTGCTGCTCGGCCGCGCGTGCCGCGGCGATCTGCGCCGTGAGCTCGGAGACATTGGTCTGCGCCTGCTCCAGGTCGAAGCGATTGCCGGCGCCGGTGGCGGCGAGCTGCGTGTTCTGATCGACGCGCTTGGTCGCCAGCGTCGAGCGAGGCCTGGAGCGAGGCAATCTGTTCCGTCGCCGCACGGAGCTGTTCAGTCAACTGAGGCTCGACGGACTCTGGCGTCGGCCAGGCGTGCCTGCGATTTCGTTCAGCTTCGCCTGCTCCGCCACGACTTTCGCCAGGTCCGACTGCAAGTCGGCCTCGAGCGAATGGAGAGCGGCCTCGTACGGCACCGGGTCGATCTTGAAGAGCACGTCGCCCTTCTTGACCGGCCGGTTGTTCTCGACCGGTACTTCCAGCACGCGTCCCCGGACTCCGGACACGATCGGGACGACGTACTTGACGACCCGGACGTCGGTCGTCGTCGGCGCAAAGACGTTCAGCAGCAGCATCACGATCGCCAGGGCGACGACCGGCAAGATCGCGACGCCGACTTTCCACGGGGTCGTCCACGGCAGCAGCTTGAACTTGATGAAGATCAGCCAGACGAAGCAGTGCGTAGATGCCGAGGAGGATGACTTCCATTAGCCGTCGCTCCGGAGTCCGCAGCCGCCAGTTTGCTTTCCAGCGCGGCGAGGTCGGTGCGAATCGTGTCGAGCTCACTCGCGGGAAGCGCCGCTCGCTTCCAGCACCGCGACGCGCTTCCGGATGTCGCCGCGGGGCTCTCGGGCTCCGGCAGGCCGTGCTCCTTGAAGTAGTCGGGATGCTTGTCGGTGCCGTAGGCGAGCTTGTACCCGACCGGCTTCGTGTAGGCCCACAGCCAGGCGATCGGCCAGAGCAGCCCGCCGAACGCGAGCGAGAGCAGGCAGAGCGTCCTGATCGCCTCGAACTGCGGGTGGTGCCGCTTGTGGGCGATCTTCTCCGGCAGCACGTGCACCATCCAGAACAGGACGATGAGCGCCACCGGCACGAAGAACAGCGCGAAGAGGGCGATATAGCGTCGCCATCGTGTCTTCGACTTCGGGGGACAGCAGCGACGCATGAGCGGGCGCCGGAAAGGCCAGTGCCCCTGCGGCCGCGAGCAGGCCGACGAGGGCCGCCCGCGAAGCGACGATGCGTCCGTGTCGCGATAGCGAGAGAAGGAGAATGCGTCATAAGGTCCTGTAGCTTCGCTTGAGCACGCCTCGTGCCACCAGCGCCGGCATGGGATCGGAACCAGCGCTTCTCCGGCCGTCCGGGCTCGGCTCCGCGATTCCGGCGTCGGGCGTTCCCGGCGCATCGCCAGGGCTCCGTGCCGCCATCACCGCAGGTCGTCACGGGGCTCACCGGATTCCGTCAGCGCCTCCAAGGCCGTGCCCGGGCGTTGTGACTGACGCCAGGCCTCACCTTGCCCTGGGTGGCTGCCAGTCGGTCCCGCTGTTCGTCCGCGAGCGTAGCGATAGGCCTGCCCAGCGGCCTCGCAGCCGATGTTGTTGACCGGACGGCGGGTAAGGCTGAACGCCGGCGCCGGCGGCGATGGAATGTGAGTTGCTATTTGTCAGACTCCGCCAATACTCTGCAACCGCGTACCCAGAGGTGATCGATGACCGCGATAAACAAGACGATTGGTGCGGGCCGTGCTGTCGGGCGCCCTCCTGCTGGTCTCGGTGCCTCTGAGTGGACAGGGGACCGTCGAGATATTCACCGCGACGGCCGCGGTCAAGACCGCTGCGGGCGCAGCGGCGACCGCGCCGGTGACCATTACGATCGACCGCAAGATGTCCCAGGTCGAGGCCGACAAGCTGGGCGCGGCGTTCAAGGCCGGCGGTGCGGCCGCGCTGCGCAAGGCGCTCGTCGGTGTCCCTCCGACGGGCACCATTCGACTTGGCGCCGGCAATCCCACCCCGACCCGCATCACCATCGAGCGCGTGACCGACACCGGCCGCCTGCTGACGATCGTCACCGATCAGGCGCTGTTCTTCATCGGTGCCGGCGCGCCCGGCGCCAAACCCCAGGCGGGGTTTGATTTTGCCGTCGTGGACCTCGAGGTCAATGCCAAGGGCAGCGGCTCCGGCAATCTCGCGCCGGCGGCAAAGATCAAGATGAACGGCGACGCGTTCGTCGTCGAGGACTACGGCACCGAGGCCGTTCGTCTCACGGCGGTCACGAAGACCAAGTAGCCTCGTCCTTCACCGGGCGAACCGGTACGCACAGGATATCGGCGCACGGTCACGACCGGCGGTAAGGGCCGTGTCCGCCGGTCGGCGCCGGTTCCGAAGGGTGCGTCGATCGTCGTTTTCAACCAATCACTGGCATTCGGTCCGCGTTCGGAGACGGCACGACCTGTGCTCCGGAACGGGCTCAATCCCCAATGCTCACCGTCGCCAGAACCCAGAGCGACGGCATCGCTCCGTGCCGCCACCTGTCTCACCGATCCGCCGGCCGGTCCGGCCGCGTGGATCCAGGAGGCCCAACGCTGCCCGGGATTACGGGCACGCGTGGGATCGCTGTGAAGACGCGCCTGCGGACGCGCCGGTCTTCGGGAGGCCTCCCGGGATCTCGCCTGCTGGCCTGATGTGTTCCCGCGCTGCGCGATGGCGACCGGGCGGCCACCTCGACGTCGCGGTCGCCGGGGGCGGCCGAGCCGGCTGGCCCCTGGACCAGCTGTCGCGCCGCGGGCGCAGGCCCGTCGTCGAGGGCTCGGTCGCGGCTGGACCGCGAGGCCTTTGCCCGGCTGTGCGGCCTGTCCGCTACGTCGACGGGGACTACACCGACGCGTCGACCTTCGCGGCGGTGCGCCGCGAGCTTGGCAGCGCCGTGGCACCCGGCCCATTACCCGCGATCCCGCGCCGCTCTTCGGCCCCGTCGTCGAACGACTGGCGGCCGCGGGGTGCACGCAGGGGCGCCCGCGTGAGTGGTCGAGAAGCCCTTCGGCCACGATCTCGTCACCGCGCGCGCGCGAATCGCATCGTGCTCGGCACGCATTCGCCGAGCGGCGACATCTTCCCGCGATCGATCACTACCTCGGCGAACGGCCGGTGCACAACTGCTGTTCGTCCGCTTCTCGAATCCGATGCTCGAGGGCGATCGGAACCAGACTCAGGAAAGCTGCAGCTCACCATGTCCGAGGATTTCGGCATTGCAAGGACGCGCAGCTTCTACGGCGCGACGGGCGTCGTCCGTGACGTGGTGCAGCACCATCGTCTTCCAGGTGCTGAGCAACCTGCGCGAGGAGCCGCCGGCACGGATGGCGCCGAGTCGCTGCGCGAACGAAAAGGTCAAGGTCCTGAGGTCGATTCCGCCGCTGGAGGCCCGCGACGTCGTAGTTCGGCGCAATTTCGCGCTCCGCAACGAGTCCTGGCGGCGCCGCCGGTTCGCGGTCGAGACCTACGCGCTCGATCCGGCTGCGCCTCGACCCGTGGCGGTGGCCGGGCGTCCCGGTCTGACATCCGTACGGGCAAGTGCCTCCCCGTGACGGCGACGGAGGTCGTGGTTCGCGCTGCGCCGGCCGCCTACGGTCTGTCCGAGCCCCGCTCCCGTCGTCGAACTACTTCCGCTTCCGTCTTCTTCCGGGCCAGAGATCGGCGTTCGGCGCTGCAGGCGATGGACGACGCCGACCTGATGATCGGCAAGCGGGTTGAGCTGGTGCGCGCAGCCGGCAGCCCGACACCGACGAGCGCGCCGCGTACGAGCGTGTGCTGACCGATGCCCTCAAGGGCGACGCCACGCTGTTCGCGCGAATGGACTACGTCGAAGAGGCCTGGCGCCTCGTCGACCCGGTGCTGGCGATGAACACTCCGTTGTCTGAATACGAACCCGGGAGCTGGGGCCCCGCCGATCCGGCGCACGAGCTGGCACCTCCAGGAGGGTGGGTGGATCCGGCAGCCGACGAGGAGCGCGGCATGACGGACGCCGCACGGCAGAGCGCGGGAATCCGGTGATGCGCGTCGAGGTCCTGGCCGACGTCGCATCGGTGGCACGCTACGCGGCCGAAGTGATCGCCGCCGAGGCGCGATCCGCGGTGAAGGCCCGCGGCCGGTTCGTGGTCGCCATCAGCGGCGGCCGCACGCCGCGGCTGATGCTGCGTGTGCTGAGCTCGTTGGATCTGCCGTGGGATCGCGTGCACGTGCTGCAGGTGGACGAACGGATCGCTCCCGCCGATCACGAGGACCGGAATCTCACCCACCTGCGCACGAGCCTGCTCTCGGCGGCCGCACCCGTGTCCGGCGCAGATCTATGAAATGCCCGTGGAGTCAGCCGAATCTCGACGAGGCGGCCGCGCGCTACGCGCAGACGCTCGCCGACCTCGCGGGATCGCCGCCGGTGCTCGATCTCGTCCATCTCGGCCTGGGCACCGACGGACACACGGCGTCGCTGATCCCCGGCGATCCCGTGCTCGACGTCGTCGACAGAGACGTCGCGCTGACCGGCGTGTACAACGGACGCCGCCGGATGACGCTGACCTATCCGGCGCTCAACCGGGCCCGGCGAGTGCTCTGGCTGGTCGCCGGCGAGGACAAGAAGGCGATGCTGCTCCGCTTGCTCGGCGCCGATCCCACCATTCCCGCGGGACGGGTGCAGCAGGACCACGTGCTGACGCTCGCGGACGGGGCGGCGGTCTGGTCAGGCACGCGAAACCGCCCCGCCGACGGCGTGGAAGGAGGGTAGCCGATGCTCGCCGGGACCTTCGACGCTCGACACGCGATTTCGTCCATGACGCAGGGCAGCAGCTTTCCGCTGGGCGCCACCGTTCAGCTCGATGGCGTGAACTTCAGCGTGTTCTCGAAGCACGCCACGGCCGTGCAGTTGGTCCTCTTCGATCGCGTGGACGCCGCCGCGCCCGCCCGGGTCATCGATCTCGACCCGCGGACCCAGCGCTCGTACCACTATTGGCACGCCTTCGTGCCGGGCATCGCTGCCGGGTCAGTGCTACGGCTACCGCGTCGACGGGCCGTTCGACCCGTACCGCGGGCATCGTTTCGACCGCGACAAGGTCCTCCTCGATCCGTACGGACGGTGCGTGGCGCGGCCCGCGGGGTGGAGTCGAGCGGCGGCCCAGCGGCCAGGAGACAACTGCGCCTCGGCCTTGAAGAGCGTGGTCACGGATTCCAGCCTCTATCACTGGGAGGGCGACCGGCCCCTGCACACGCCGTTCGCCAGAACGGTGGTGTACGAGATGCACGTCGGGGCCTTCACCCGCAACCCCAACTCCGGCGTGCCGGCGTCGCGGCGCGGCACCTATCAAGGCGTGATCGACAAGATTCCGTACCTGCAGGACCTGGGTGTCACCGCCGTCGAACTGCTGCCCGTCTTCGCCTTCGACGACCAGGACGCGCCGGGCGGCCTCAACGACTGGGGCTATCAGCCGGTGTCGTTCTTCGCACCCCATCCCGGCTACAGCGCGAGGCCGGACCCGCTCGGCGCGCTCGACGACTTCCGCGACATGGTGAAGGCGCTGCACCGCGCCGGCATCGAGGTCATCCTCGACGTGGTCTACAACCACACCACCGAAGCCGGCGCGGCCGGACCGACCATCTGCTTCCGCGGGTTCGGCAACGACACCTACTACATCCTCGACGAGAACGCGCCGTCGTTTGCCGACTACAGCGGGTGCGGCAACACCCTGAACGCCAACCAGTCGATCGTGCGGCGGCTGATTCTCGACAGCCTCCACTACTGGGTGACCGAGATGCACGTGGACGGCTTCCGCTTCGATCTCGCCTCGATCCTGTCGCGCGACGAGCGGGGCAGGCCGATGGCGACGCCGCCCCTGCTGTGGGACATCGAGTCGGACCCGGTGTTCGCCAACGTCAAGCTGATCGCCGAAGCCTGGGACGCGGCCGGCCTCTATCAGGTCGGCCGCTTCGTCGGCGACAGCTGGACGGAATGGAACGGCAAGTTTCGCGACGACGTGCGGGCGTTCCTGAAGGGCGACGCGGGAACGGCGCACGCACTCGCACACCGGCTGACCGGCAGCCCCGACGTCTACGCGCACGAGGAGCGCGAGGCGGAGCAGAGCATCAACTTCGTCACCTGCCACGATGGCTTCACGCTTGAACGACCTCGTCTCCTACGACACCAAGCACAACGAGGCGAACGGGCACGGCAATCTCGACGGCGCCTTCGACAACCTGAGCTGGAACTGCGGCGTCGAAGGGCCGACCGACGACCCCGTGGTGGAACGGCTGCGCAACCGTCAGGTGAAGAACTTCCTCACCCTGACCATGCTCTCCGTCGGCACGCCGATGCTGCTGATGGGCGACGAGGTCCGGCGGACGCAGCGCGGCAACAACAACGCCTACTGCATCAACGACGACACCACCTGGTTCGACTGGGACCTGGTCGCGCCGGCACGGTGACGTCCATCGGTTCGCCAAGGCGCTGATCGCCCTTCGCGTCGGCCGGCGATCTGCCGATCGAGCGGTCCGGCATGACCCTGCGCGAAGCTGCAGCAGCACGCCGTGACCTGGCACGGCGTCCGGCTCAACGCGCCGGACTGGGGGCACGATTCGCACACGCTGGCGGCGACCCTCCGGTTGCTCGGCGGGCAGGGCCAGCTCCACATCATCGTCAACGCCTACTGGCAGGCGCTCGAGTTCGAGCTCCCGCCCGCCGGCGACGGGCCTGCGGCGTGGCGGCGCGTCGTCGACACTTTCCTCGAGTCGCCCGACGACGTCCGCGCCTGGGCCGGAGGCGCCGGTGCTCGAGGGCGCGACCTACGTCGTGCAGCCCCGCTCCGTGGTGCTGCTGTTCGCGCCCGCGGTTGGCCGGCCTGACACCCCGTGAAGATCCTCGACTGGCTCTTTGCGTACCGGAAGGACTGGCTGCGGCCGGACATCATCGCCGGTCTCATCACCGCGGCGGTCGTCATTCCCAAGGCGATGGCCTACGCCACGATCGCCGGTCTGCCCGTCCAGGCCGGGCTCTATACGGCGCTCGTGCCGATGGTGATCTACGCGCTGCTCGGCAGCTCGCGCGTGCTGAGCGTGACGACCACGACGACGATCGCGATTCTGACCGGGGCCAACCTCGCCCTGGTGGCGCCCGGTGGCGATCCGGACATGCTGCTGCGCGCGACGGCCACGCTGAGCCTGATGGTCGGCGCCGTGCTCGCTGCTGGCATCGCGTCCTGCGCGTCGGATTCTTCGCCGACTTCATCTCGGAGCCCGTGCTCAGCGGCTTCAAAGCCGGCATCGGCATCGTGATCGTGCTCGATCAGATGCCGAAGCTGCTCGGTGTGCACTTTCCCAAGGGCTCGTTCCTGGAGAATCTCCTGGCCCTGTTCCAGAGCCTGCCCGAGACGTCCGTCGCCACGCTCGCGGTCGGCCTCGGCATGATCGCGCTGCTCGTCGGCCTGAAACGTTCGTGCCGCGGGTGCCCGCGCCGCTCGTCGCCATCGGCGCCGGCATTGCCGCCATGGTGCTGCTCGGGCTCGAAGCGTATGGTGTCGAGACGTTCGGCGACATTCCGCGCGGCCTGCCCGCACTCACGCTCCCCGACGTGTCGCTCATCGCCCAGCTGTGGCCAGGCGCCCTGGGCATTGCGCTGATGAGCTTCACCGAGACCGTGGCGTCGGCACGAGCCTTCGCGCGGAGCGGGGAGCCCGCGTTGCGGCCCAACCAGGAATTGCTGGCCACGGGCATGGCGACGGCCGGCGGCGCCGTCCTCGGCGCCATGCCGGCGGGCGGCGGTACGTCCCAGACCGCCGTCAACCTCATGGCCGGCGCGCGCAGCCAACTGGCCGGCCTGGTCACGGGTGGCGTGACGCTGCTGACCCTGCTGATCTTCGCGCCCTTCATCAGCCTGATGCCGCAGGCGACGCTGGCGGCGGTCGTGATCGTCTACTCCGTCGGGCTGATTCAGATGGCCGAGTTCCGGGCGATCCTGGCGGTACGGCGCACGGAGTTCATCTGGGCCGTTGCCGCATTCGCCGGGGTCATGCTGCTCGGTACCCTCAAGGGCGTCCTCGTGGCCGTCATCATCTCCCTGGTGTCGCTCGCGCATCAGGTCGCCGACCCGCCGGTGTACCGGCTCGGCCGCAAGCGGGGCACCAACGTGTTCCGTCCGATCTCGGCCGAGCATCCCGACGACGAGACCTTTGCCGGCCTCCTGATGCTGCGCCCGGTGGGCCGGCTGTTCTTCGTCAACGGGCAGCGGGTGGCGGAGAAGATTGCGTCTGCTGATCGATGAGGCGCAGCCCCGCGTCGTCGCGCTGGATCTGAGCGCCGTGTTCGACGTGGAGTACACCATCCTCAAGATGTTCGCGGAGGCCGAGGCGCGCATGAAAGAGCGTGGCATCTCGGTGTGGCTGGTCGGCCTCGACCCGGAGGTGCTGGCGGCGGTACGGCGCTCGCCATTCGGCCAGGCCGTCGGCGAGGAGCGAATGTTCTTCAACCTCGAACAGGTGGTGGCGAGGCACCTCGCCACCAGCCGACACGATAGGATCGCGCGGGCGTGTTGCCCTGCCGTGTGATTGGCTCGTGATCGTGACGCCACGTGCCCGCGAGGCGCCAGCGGCCGTCGCTACGGCATCCCGTCGTGACGGCCCGCCGTGACGGCCTGCGGTGAGCCGGCTGGCGACGGACAGTGATGTCCACACGAGGTCCGGCTACCGGAATCCTGACCGAGCCTCTCAAACCAGCCACATGTCCCGCGCCCCATGATTTCGCGAGGACGGTGCCGTGCCACCGTCTGGAACGCGGATTGCGACAGCCGCTGGCGGCGGCGAGTCGTCTTCGCTTCCCAGCATTCAATGGGCCCGAGTCGGTCTGCGTGCGAGGCCGGAACATCAGGGCGTGGCCAGGGCTCGATCCGGGACGCCGATGTCTGGTTCGAGACCCGAGAGGGACGTATGGCAGCGAGAAAGCCAGTCGACGACATGACGAGAGGATTTCTGGGCGCCGCGGTGCTTCTGTGCGCGATTGGCCCGGTCAGCGCGCAGACCAGCGCGCCGGCCGAGGGCGGGCCCGCGGCGCCGAAGGCCGAGGTCGAAGGCGCGCCCGCGGCGCCGGACGGCGAGCAGAACCCGCCGCCACAAGTCCAGGTCGAGCCGGCGCCCGACGGATTCACGGTCGGCGCTGTTCACCTTCAAGCCGGGAGGGCGGATCAAGCTGGACATCATCAAGGACTACGACGCCATCACCTCCGAGGACTCGTTCGACCCACGCACGATCGTCGATCCCGTCGGAAGACGGCGGCAACTCGCGACTCCATGCGCGTGAGACACGGCTGTTCCTCGACATCCGCGGCGACGTCGGGGCCGAGGGCAAGGAACTGCGGATGTACGTCGAGGGCGATTTCTACGGCAGCGGCAATGCGTTCCGCCTGCGCCACGCGTACGGGAGGTATGGTGGGCTGCTCGCGGGACAGACCTGGACCAACTTCCTGGACCCCGACAACTTCCCCAACACGATCGACTTCGAATCGCCGATGGCGTTTCCCTCGTTCCGGCAGGCGCAGGTGCGCTACACCGCCAAACTGAACGACCAGACGTCATGGGCGGTGTCGGTCGAGGACAACAATTCGCAGATCACGAACCCCGTCGTGCCCGGCAAGGCCGAGTACCCGAGTCCTGATCTGACCACCAGCATCCGCTTCGGGGGGACGCGCGGACACGGCTATGCCTCGGTCTTTCTCGGCAAGGCGCGCTATCGCCCGACGGATGGCGATCCGGACAACGTGACGCTGTGGGGATCGCTTCTCTCGGGGAGGCTGAAGACCTACAAGAGTGACTACGTCTACGGACAGTTCACCTTCGGCGATGGTGTCGGCCGCTACCGCGGCGGCGTGACCGCCGTGCCCGACGTCACCGGCGAGCTGAAGGCCGTCGGGCTCACCGCGTTCATGGGCGGCTACGAGCACTTCTGGTCGTCGAGAGCCACGTCCAACTTCGTGTGGAGCGTGGCGCAGACAGAGGACCACGACTACTACCCGGGCACGTTCAACAAGCAACTCGACTACACGGCGATCAACTTCATCTACTGGTTCCTGCCGAACCGCGCCTGGGCCGGCGTCGAGTATCTGTACGGCGGCCGCGAAATCGTCAGCGGTGACGACGCCTCGGCGAACCGGCTTCAGTTCGCGATCCGCTTCAACCTTCCGTAGCCATCATGGGCGGTTCTCACGCACCGAGTGCCCACGCGCGTCGCGAGCACTCGGGTGCGGCGTCGCCCTCGTCGTTTCTCGTCGATATATAGGAGTTTCCGATGGCCAAGACCTCAACCGCTGCACCCCGGATCGACCATTTCTTCTCGGCGGTTGCCGCACGCCTCGATCTCTGGCGTGACCTGAGCCGGGCGGCGCAGGCCTGGGGGGCCAATTCCGCCAGCCGCGGCGACGCCGGCAAGCAGGCCGCGTGCAACGAGGCGCTCACCGCGGTTCTGCCGCTGGAGGACTTTCAGGCCTACCCGGGCGCCCGCGTGCTGAACGCCATCAAGGAACGCGTGGCCGGCGGCGACGCGATGGGTGCGGCGCGGCTGGTGCAGCGCGTCTCGTCGGCGCTGATGTCGCGCAGCTATCGCAGCGATGCCGGTGAGTTCGAGGCGGAAGACGATGCGGCCACGCCGGAGCGCGCCATGCCGGCCGTCAAGGGAGCGAGCGCGGCCCGGCCGTATTTCGAGGTGCTGTTCGTGGTACCCACGCCGGCCTCTCGCTGGGCGGCCCATGCCCAGCAGATCAGGAAGCTGCGGCGTCCCGAAGATGAGTTCGTCTACGAGCCGGTGTTCGTCGGCTCGTTCGAGGATGCGGCGCTCGCCGTGATCCTCAACACCAGCCTCGAGTCGGTGGTGATCTACGACGGCTTCCCCTACGAATCCTCGCGCGACGTGCCGCTGCTCAAGAACCTGCTGTCTTCCCGGCTGTCCAACGAGCTGAAGGACCGCGCGTCGGGTGCCGACGGCCTGATGCTGGCGAAGCTGATCAAGCGCTTCCGCCCCGAGCTCGACATCATCCTGCTCGCCGACAAGAAGCCGGACGCGATCCTTGCCGATCCGGCGGCTGCCGGGCTGCGCCGCGTCTTCTACGAGGTCGAGGAGCCGCTCGAGATCCACTTCTCGATCCTCTCCGGCGTCGCCGAGCGCAATGACACGCCATTCTTCAACAACCTGAAGAAGTACGCGGCGAAGCCGGTCGGAACCTTCCACGCGCTGCCGGTGGCGCGCGGCAAGTCGATTTTCAAGTCGAACTGGATCCGCGATATGGGCGAGTTCTACGGCGCCAACCTGTTCCTCGCGGAATCGTCGGCGACGTCGGGCGGGCTGGACAGCCTGCTCGAGCCGACGGGCAACATCAAGAAAGCGCAGGACGCGGCGGCGCGCGCCTTCGGCGGCGACCGCGTGTTCTTCGTGACCAACGGCACGTCGACCTCCAACAAGATGGTCCACCAGGCGCTGCTCGAGCCTGGCGACATCGTCATCGCCGATCGCAACTGCCACAAGTCGCACCACTACGGGATGGTGCTGGCGGGAGCGCAGCCCTACTACGTCGAAGCCTTCCCGATGGTGGCGTACTCGATGTACGGCGCCGTGCCGCTGCGGAACGTCAAGAAGGCGTTGCTCGACCTCAAGGCGGCGGGACGGCTCGACAAGGTGAAGACGGTCACGCTGACCAACTGCACCTTCGACGGTCACGTCTACGACGTGCGGCGCGTGATGGAAGAGTGCCTGGCGATCAAGCCAAATCTCATCTTCCTGTGGGACGAGGCCTGGTTCGGTTTCGCCCGCTGGTCACCGCTCTATCGACCGCGCACGGCGATGGGTGCGCGCGCGGCCCTCAAGGAGGCCTTCGCCGACGCCGCGTATCTGGAGCGGTACCTCGCGCAGGAGAAGCTGCTCGGCGCCGACCTTGATCCCAAGGACCCACGCGTGCTCGACACCCGGCTCATCCCCGATCCGCGCAAGGCCAAGCTGCGCGTCTACCAGACGAACTCGACGCACAAGTCGATGTCGGCCCTGCGGCAAGGTTCGATGGTGGTGGTGGCCGACGAGGATTACCACCGGCACGAACAGGCCTTCAAGGAGGCGGTCTTCACGCACGCCTCGACCTCTCCCAACCAGCAGATCATCGCCTCGCTCGACGTGGCCCGCCGGCAGATGGAGCTCGAAGGCTACGAGATGGTCATGCAGGCCATCCAGCTCGCCATCGAGATCCGCGTCGCCGTGAACACGCATCCGCTGGTGTCCAAGTACTTCCGGGTGCTCGACGTCGAGCAGATGGTGCCGGCCGAGTTCCGGCAGTCCGGCCTCAAGAGCTACACCGAGGGCGGCGCCACCTGGGCGGATGCGGACCGCGCCTTCCGCGAAGACGAGTTCATCCTCGATCCGACCAGGCTCACGTTGATGTGCGGGACCGCCGGCTACGACGGTACCCAGTTCAAGGGCCTGCTCGCTTCCGAGTACGAGATTCAGCTCAACAAGACCTCGCGCAACTCGATCCTGCTGCAGACCAACATCAACAACACGCGCAGTGACGTGGCCAACCTCCTGAAGGTGCTCGTCGAGATCTCGCAGGAGATCGACGGTCGTCTCAAGAGCGGCGGTGAGGCCGCTCGCAGCGCCTTCGCGGCACGCGTGAAGTCGCTGGTCGAGGACGTCCCGGACCTGCCGAACTTCAGCCACTTCCACGACGTGTTCCGCGACGATCCGCAGGGCACGACGCTCGAAGGCGACATGCGCAGCGCCTTCTACATGGCCTACGACGACGACGGATGCGAGCACATCAAGCTGATGAGCCCCGAGATCGACAAGCGGATCGCGTCCGGACCGCCGCTCGTCTCGGCCCACTTCGTGATTCCCTACCCGCCCGGCTTCCCGATCATGGTGCCCGGGCAGGTGATCAAGGCCGACACCATCGAGTTCATGCGCAAGCTGGACGTGAAGGAGATCCACGGCTACGACGCCACTCTTGGGCTCAAGCTGATCAGCCCGGCGGCGCTGGAAAAACGCGCGAAGAAGGCAAAGCCGGCGGTTGCGGCCGCCATCTAGCGCCGGCAGCGACCCACGGCCACTGCATCTGAGAGATGGCAAACGGAGCAAATCATGATTGATTGGTTCTTTGCGACACTGAAGCAGTACCCGGAGATCGCGATCTTTCTCACGCTTGCCATCGGCTACTACTTCGGCAAGTTCACCTTCAAGGGCATCGGCCTCGGGTCGGTCACGGCGACACTGCTCGCCGGTGTCATCATCGGGCAGATCGGGATCACCATCGCGCAGCCCCTCAAGGCGACGGTGTTCCTCATGTTCCTGTTCGCGGTCGGCTACGGCGTCGGGCCGCAGTTCGTCCGCGGCGTCGCCACCACCGGCGTGCCGCAGGCGCTCTTCACGGTCGTCCAATGCCTGTTCAGCCTGATCGTCCCGGTCGCGATCGCGAAGTTCGCCGGCTACGACCTCGGGTACGCGGCCGGGCTCTATTCGGGATCGCAGACGATCTCCGCCGCGATGGGCCTGTCGACCGACGCCATCAACCGATTGGGCCTGGCGGCCGATCAGGCCAAGGCTCTCGTCGACTCGATGCCGGTCGCCTACGCCGTGACCTACATGTTCGGCACCATGGGCTCGGCCGTCGTGATCGCGGTCCTCGGTCCCAAGCTGCTCGGCATCAATCTCGTCGCTGCGTGCAAGGACTACGAGGACAAGTTCGGCGGCGGCAGCAAGGAAATCGGTGGACCGGCACGGCATGGCGGCGCTGGGAAGTGCGGGCGTTCCGTGTGGCGAAGGGTGGAAGGGCCGTGGGCCTGCGTGCGAGCGAGGCCGAGGCGCTGGTACCCGACTCGCGCGTCTTCGTGCTGCGCATGCGCCGCAACGGGACGCTCGAAGAGGCGGGCGCCGATACCGTCCTGCAGGAAGGCGACGTCCTGGCCGTCGCGGGCGCTCGCGAGGTGCTGGTCCGGTTGCTCGGTGAGGGCGCGGCCGAGGTCGAGGATCGCGAGCTGCTGGCCGTGCCGGTGGAGGGCGTCGATGTCCTGGTGACCAACAAGGCGGTGGACGGCAAGACGCTCGCCGAACTGGCCCAGATGCCGGAGATGCGCGGGGTCTTCCTGCGGAAGATCACGCGCGGCGCCACCGCGACCTCGATTCCCATCCTGGCGAACACCACCGTCGAGCGCGGCGACCTGTTCACGATCGTCGGCCGCACGCAGGACACCAACGTGGCCATCAAGGTGCTTGGTGTCGCCGATCGCGCGACCGACATCACCGACATGGCGTTCGTCGGCGCGGCGATCGTGATCGGCGCCCTGTTTGGTTCGCTGGTCCTCAACATCAGCGGGGTGCCGCTGACGCTGTCCACGGCCGGCGGCGCGCTGGTCGCGGGAATCATCGGCGGCTGGTACCGGTCCGTCCGCCCCACGTTCGGACGCGTCCCGACGCCGACCGTCTGGTTCATGAACTCGGTCGGCCTCAACATCTTCATCGCCATCGTCGGCATCTCCGCCGGCCCGGGGTTCGTCAACGGCCTGAAGACGCAGGGCGTCGGCCTGTTCCTGTGGGGCGCCGCCGCGACGACGATCCCGCTGGTGCTCGGCATGTTCATCGCCAAGTATCTGTTCCGCTTCCACGATGCGCTCACGCTCGGCATCATCTCCGGCGCACGCACGACGACGGCGTCGCTCGGACTGGTGTGCGATCAGGCCAAGAGCCAGATCCCGGCGCTCGGCTACACCGTGACCTACGCCGTCGGCAACACGCTGCTGACGATCTGGGGCATGGTCCTCATCATCCTGCTGTCGTAAAGACACAGAGACTGGCGTCTCTCGGTAAGGAGAACATCCATGAGTGATTTGACGATCACGACGCTACGCGGAATACGAGAAGCTGGGTCCGTTCGAGATCAAGGACTTCCTCGCCAAGATCGCATCGAAAGCGGCGCAGGAGTCTTCAACCACGTACCTGAACGCCGGCCGCGGCAATCCGAACTGGGTCGCGACCGAGCCGCGCGAGGGCTACTTCCTGCTCGGACAGTTCGCCATCACCGAGAGCAAGCGGGTGCTCGACCTTCCGCCCGGCGTTGGCGGCATGCCCAAGGCCGCAGGCATCGCGGCCCGGCTCGAGGCCTGGCTCACCAAGCACGACGACATGCCGGGCGCGCCCTTCCTGCAGAGGATGGTGCCATTCGCGGTGAAGAAGTTCGGGTTCGACCCCGACAAATTCGTCCACGAGCTGGTGGACTCCATCATCGGTGACCACTACCCGGTCCCGGACCGGATGCTGGTGCACAACGAACAGATCGTCCACGAGTACCTGGAGTGGGCGATGTGCGGAGACCCGAAGCCCAAAGGGAAGTTCAAGATCTACGCGGTCGAGGGCGGCACCGCCGCCATGTGCTACATCTTCAAGTCGCTGAAGGCCAACCGCATCCTCAATCAGGGCGACACCATCGCGCTCGGCGTGCCGATCTTCACGCCCTACATCGAGATGGCGCATCTCGAGGACTACGACCTGCACTTCGTCGAGGTGCACGCGACGCAGGAGAACAAGTTCCAGTACTCGGAGAAGGAGCTCGAGAAGCTCCTCGACCCGAAGATCAAGGCGTTCTTCATCGTCAACCCGGGCAACCCCTACGCCGTGGCGCTGTCCGCCGAGACGATCAAGAACATCGGCGCCATCCTCCAGAAGCGGCCCGATCTCATCCTGCTGACCGACGACGTCTACGGCACCTTCGTGCCGGGCTTCCGTTCGCTGATGGGGGCGTACCCGAAGAACACCATCGGCGTCTACTCGTACAGCAAGTATTTCGGCTGTACCGGCTGGCGCCTCGGGACGATCGCGGTCCACGAGGACAACATCTTCGACGAGATGATCGCCAAGCATCCGGAGCCGATCAAGAAGCTGCTGGACAAGCGCTACGGCGGGCTCACGCTCGAGCCGCGCAAGCTCGCCTTCATCGACCGCATCGTGGCCGACAGCCGCGACGTCGGCCTGAATCACACGGCGGGCCTGTCGCTGCCACAGCAGGTCATGATGACGATGTTCTCGCTGGCCGAGCTGATGGACACGAAGAAGGACTATCAGAAAGCCTGCATCGGCATCGTCAAGAAGCGGGTCGAGGCGACGCTCGAGGGGTTGGGCATCGAAGTCGGTCCGAACGAACACTTCGACTACTACTACGGCCTGATCGATTTCGAGTTCTTTGCCCGCAAGAACATCGGCGAGGATGCGGTCACCTGGATGAAGGCGAACGTGCATCCCCTCGACATCGTGTTCCGGCTGGCCGAGGACCACGGCATCGTCCTGCTCAACGGCAGCGGCTTTGCCGCCCCGGACTGGTCAGTGCGCATCTCGTTCGCGAATCTGAACGATCACGTCTACGACGACATCGGCCGGGCGTTGCGCGCGATTGCGCGCGGCTACCGGCAGGCCTATGAGGCCGCGACGGGCCAGAGCGGCAGTCCCGTCGGCGCCGGGGCCGCACCCGCGGCAAGGCGCTGGATGGCGCCGGCGGCGGGAACCTCACACGGACGGCGTTCGGCTGTCGGCCGAGTGTGATGTGAAAACGACGCGGGACGTACGCTCTGGAACCGGTTGTGGCCACAGGCCGCAACCGGTTTCAGCGCCCTCTACCAGGCCCTTCGCGCAGGATCCAGGGCCATCTCAATCAAGACGCCATCCACAGCGTGCAGGCCGGCCGGGACCCGAGGTGCAGTCAACGTGTGAGGTGTCGTCATGAACTATGTGCTGACCTCGCTTCGAGAACACCCGGAGCTGGCGATCTTCCTGGTCCTGGCCGTGGGCTTCGTCATCGGCCGGATTCGCATCGGGATCGTTCAAGCTGGGCAACGTGGTGGGCACGCTGATCGCGGGCGTGCTCATCGGACAGCTCAACATCAAGGTCGATCCCACGGTCAAGTCGGTCTTCTTCTCGCTGTTCCTGTTTGCCACCGGCTACAAGGTGGGGCCGCAATTCTTCCGCGGCTTGAAGAAGAACGCGCTGCCGCAGGTCGCGCTCACGATCGTGCTCTGCGTGGCGAGCCTGGTGACGACGCTCGCTGGCGGCGCGCCTGCTCGGCTACGACAGCGGAACGGCGGCGGGCCTGATGGCCGGGGCGTTCACCGAATCGACCGTCATCGGCACGGCCAGCGACACGATCGATCGGCTCGACATCCCGGAGGCCGAGAAGACGCGGCTGAAGAACAACATCCCGGTGGCGTATGCGGTCACCTATCTGGTTGGCACCGGATTGGTCGTCTGGTTTCTGTCGTCCGGGGCTCCGCGTCTGCTGCGAATCAACCTGAAGGAAGAGAGCCGGAAACTGGCGGCTGCAGGCGCTGGCGGCAGGTCGGACCCGCGGACGCACGGCCATTCAGATGGCGTACAAGGAATGGAGCATTCGCGCCTTTCGGCTCGCGGAGAGCCGCGGTGGGCCGGACCGTCGCGGATCTCGAACGCTGCGGCAGCCCCCGAGCGGGTCTTCGTCGAACGCATCCGGCGGGGTGACGAGCTGATCGACGGCGCTCCGGACACCGTTCTGCAATCGAGCGACGTCGTGGCCGTCGGGGCGCGGCGACGGGTGCTGCTCGGTGGGAAGCCTGCCGCTGCGGCGAGGAAGTCGAGGACCCCGAGCTGCTCGCGCTTTCCGATGGCGACGCTCGACGTGGTCGTCACGAAGCGAGACGCGGCGGAGCAGCCGCTCAAGGTGCTGGCCGAGCGACACGGGCGAGGGGTCGTCCTCGCGAAACTGATTCGCGGCGGCGAGGAGATTCCCTTCATCGCCCGAGACGACCGTCAACCGGGGAGACATTCTCCGGCTCGGCGGCGCCCAGCGGGATGTGGAGCGCGCCGGCGCGGCGTTGGGCTACATCGAGCGTCCGTCCAGCGAGTCGGACGTCGTGTTCCTGGGCCTGGGTATCGTCATCGGCGGGCTCGTCGGGCTGTTGACGCTCACGGTCGGAGGGCTTCCGCTGACGCTGACCACCAGCGGCGGCGCGCTGATCATGGGCCTCGTCTTCGGCTGGCTCCGTTCGGTGTATCCGACGTTCGGCAGAATCCCCGAGCCGGCCCTCTGGATCTTCGACACCGTCGGCCTTGCGGTCTTCATCGGCGTCGTGGGATTGACCGCCGGCCCGACATTCGTCTCCGGGCTTCGCGAGACCGGGCCGAGCCTGCTGCTGGTCGGGATGATCGTGGCGCTCGTGCCGCACCTCCTGACCCTGCTCTTCGGGCTTTCACGTCCTGAAGATGAACCCCGCTGATTCTGTTCGGCGCGTGCGCCGGCGCCGGCACCGTGACGGCGGCGCTGCGCGCCATCCAGGACGAGTCGCAAAGCAAGCTGCCCGTGCTCGGCTACACCGTGCCGTATGCCATCGGCAACATCCTCCTGACGGCGTGGGGCCCGGTGATCGTCGTCCTCACGCAGCTAGCCTTTCGGCAAGACGATGGCGATCGCCGACCACGGCACGGCCGAAGGGCGGCAGAAGAACCGGCGCGTGGAGGTGATCGTGTCGGGTGAAGTAATCGGCGTGCGGATCGGGAATTAGCCGTCCGTGCCGAGTCTCGCGCTGATGTGAAAGTGGCCGACGAGCGTGGTCACGTCATCATTGCTGCCCGAACGGGCGGCGAGATCCACCAGCGCGCGACACTGCTCGTCCGGCGTACGGTGCAGCCGGAGCATCTCGGCGATACGCGAGTCCTCGACGACGTCGGTCAGGCCCTTCGTGCACAGCAGGACGATGTCGCCGTCCAGGAGGCCGCAGCGCTCGACGCCCACCCTCGGGCGGCTCAGACGGGTTCCTCCGAGCATGTCGGGCTCGACATAGCGTCGGACAGTCGCGGCAACACGTCGACGCTGGCTGCCTGGCTCTGGCGCGCGTAGGCGAGCGAATGGTCTCGCGTCAGCGGCGCCAGCGCTCCATCACGGAACAGGTACACCGACGAGTCCCCGACATAGGCGAAGAACAGCTCGTTGCCCGCGTGAGGACCGCCGTCAGCGTCGTCTGCAGCCCCGCGGGGTTGCCGTCTGGCCGCGTCGAGCAGCGCGGCATCGACGTTCTTGAAGAAGCGGGCGGCCCGATCCATGACGTCGTCCGCGACCGGCTCATCGATCCGCACGTTCCATTTGCCGAAATGGACCGCCTGCTGGGCGAACGTGGCGATGGCGAGCCGGCTGGCCGTCTTCGGCGTCGCCGTCCCATCCCGTCGGCGACGACCATCGCGTACGCGAACTCGTCGAAGCGCGACGGAACTCTCGCCGGAGGGGAGGCTCGAGCGGAGCGTTTCCTGATGCCTTCCGAGCCGCATGATCAGGTAGTGGTCGTCGTTGACCGCACGCAGCGGCCCGCCGCGGGAGCACGCACCGAAGTCGACGTCCACCCAGGGCCGACGGAGTGGGCGAGTCGATATTGCCGGGGAACCGCGAGATCGGCCGCCAGCGCGGCGGATCGTCTTTCTCGTCGGGTATCACCACGGTGCTCCGTCTACTGCTTCGGCGGGTAGCGCTTGAGCAGATCGCGTACGGCCTCGCGCAGCAGCGCCTCCCGCTTGTCTGGTCTTCGCACCCGAGCTTGATCTTCGCCTGGGCCACGCCGCGCCACACGACGACGTCCTGCGGCGGTCAGATCGAGCACCAGGGAGCCCATGGTTCATCACCGAGAGCGACTGCGTCGCCTGAGGAAACGGCGGGATGCCCCACGCGGTCGTCGCCGGGAGAAACTGTCCCATCGTCTGCGCGGACACGTTGGTGTTGAGCAGCAGATAGTAGGTGACCGTCACGTCCGGCTGCGACTGCCGCCTGGCTGCAGGCCGCGCGCCGTCATCTCGGTCGCCACGGCGTCCCGGATCAGCGGTTCGGCGTACGCTTTCATCGCGGCCGCATCGTCCTGCTGCGTGCGGGCCATGATGACGTCGCCGGCGCCTTGGGATTCCAGGCCCAGGTCTTGATCCGCCTTGAAATCGAACGCCTTGTTGTGCCCGACGCGCACGTCGACGGCCTCGAGCCCGACGCACAGCCCGACCGCCAGTGCCGCCGCGATGGTCGGCGATGAGTCGTTTCGATTGTGCATGCATGGGTGCGGCTCCGGAAGCTAAGGGGTTCTGACGAGGCCGACGAGACGCCAGCCATCAGCGGCTCGCCGGAAATAGACATCGACCGGCCGCGTCCACTCGTCGCGGGCCGGGCCGGACCGCCGCGACCTGCACCCGCACGAACGCCCCGGCCGCCGACGGCAGCTGCGGCGGCGCGGCGATGTCGCTCGACAGCGACGTCGTGGCCGGCCCGAGCGGCCGGGTCTCGCCCGTGGCGTTGTCGAACGCGGCCCAGTTCGCAGTGTAGCCGCCGGCCGGCGCCGCGGCGACACCCGGCGTCGACGGCCGCGTTGCGGAAGCGCAGACGGCCGTCGCCGACAGGGTGAAATCGACCAGCGGGTTGATCGCCGGAAGATACGCCGCCGCGATCTTGTGGCGGCGTTTGATCAGCACGTCGCCGAGCAGCGTCGCCGGCGGCCGGGATCGGAGTAGCCGCCGGCTCGGACGGCCGCGCGAATCATCTCGTCGGTGAACGCCGCCACGCGTCGTGCCGCCCAGAAGTTGTCGTCGGCGCGCGCGCGCAGGAACGCGGCCGGTCGCGACGCGTGGGCGCCACGACTCCGGATCGAACCCGTCGCCTTCGAACCGCCCGATCGCCGGATGCTCGACATACTTCACCGTCTGCCACGGCGCGAAGAAGAAGCCGAGCGTCACCAGCCGCTTCCGCATCAGCTCGCCGTCGTACAGCAGCTCCCACCCCTCGTCGTACTCGCGCGGGCCGTTGGCGCCGGTTCCGAACGTCGACCCGACGTCCTGCAGGTAGTGCCGCACGACGCTGCGGCCGTTCTCGATCGACGACGGTGTCGAGCGTGTTGCCGGCCTTCATGTCCGACGAGATTGGTCCAGGCGCCGAACACCTTCAGCGCGCGCAGCTCGCGGCGATGCTCGTGCGGGACGATGTCGTTGGGATCGTCCGGGCGCGTGCCGTAGTAGCGGAAGCCGCCGACCGGACGGCCCGGGCACGGCGCGCGCGGCGACGGCGCGATAGCGTGCCGTCCGCGCTGCGATGCGCCCGCGCGAAGACGGCGTCGAGATCGCGCCGTTCCATCCGGCGCTTGCGCCCGGATGCGGGAGTGAACGTCGCCTTTTCGCGAGATCGTCGAGCTGGTCGGCGCCAGGGTCACGAGATAGTTCTCGACCTGCCAGTAGCCGAGCGCCCAGAAGATCTTGTTGGCGACCATGATCGCGCCGGTCGCGGCTTCGGGATGTCCCGGCGGCGTCGAACGACACGAACCAGCGATCGCCGCGCGAGTCGAGCATCGTGAAGCCCGGCGCGAAGCCCGGCGAGCTTCCGCGACACCACGGTCCACGGCCCCGGCGCCGGCCCGCTGCCGGTGAGCGGTCCGCGCGCGACCTCGTCCGCGGTCACCGGGCGCGTCAGGATGCGATTGGTGAACCAGCTCGAGTCCGGCACCTCGTCGATCGTGTTGACGTTGCGCGCGCGCACGTCGGGCGTCGAATCGCCGGGACGGCCGAACAGGTTGGATCGCGAGATCGACGAACAGATCGATGTCCCACTCCTGCACCTTCGAGGCATCCTGGGTGTCGGGCTCGCGCGCGAGCGGATCGTCGTCGAAGAAACGCCGCTCGGCGCCGGCGAGCAGCGCCGGGCTCGCGGCCAGGAGCCCGCAGAGGGCCAGTCGCGCCAGGAGTCGTCGTGGATGTGGACATGATCAGAACGCCGCGCTCGCGGCGAACACCAGATGCAGGCCTTCGGCGCCTCGCGCGAGCTCGACGCGGAGCGGCGTCCGCACCGGCCCGTGAAAGCGCGATGCCGACGCCGAAGTCGTTGACGAACGATTCAGCGCGATCGCGTCGAGGCGGGGCGCGACCATGCCGGTGTCGTAGAAGAACGCCATGTCGAGCGCCAGGCGATTGGGGATCCATCGCCACTCGCCGGACACGAGCATCGCGTGGCGATCGCGGAAGCGCCAGCTGCTGTAGGCGCGCAGCGTGCTGCCGCTGCCGAGCGACGGCAGCAGGAAGTACGGCACCTGATCGTCGTCGTCCGAGCGTCGACTCGAGCCGGCCGCGCAGCGAGATCACCCAGTTCTCGCGCAGGATCGGAATGTGCTGCACGACCTCGGCGTCGAGCCGATCGAAGCTGTAGGTGTCGTCGCGATCGGCGTAGTGATGGCGCGCGACCCGGTACAGCCCGCCGCGCCGCGCGTAATCCGCCGCCGGCCGCCAGTCGAACGCGGCCGAGGCCGTGGTGTGCAGGTAGGCGGGATCGACGCCGACGCCGGGCGCGGTGTCGGGCGTGAAGACGTCCTCGACGGAGACGAGATCCCCGGTCGGATCCTTGAGCGTGTAGTCCTCGTACGCCGTCGCGGCGGTGAGCCGCAGCCACCGGTGCGGACCGCACCGTCGCGTCGCCGCCCGCGAACGCCTGCTGCATGCGGAACGCGGTGTCGATGTCGGCGGGGCTGTCGATGCCGAGCCCGTGATACGCCACCTGCGTCGCGTCACGCCAGCCGCGCGGTGCCGCGCAGATCGAGGCGACCCGACGAGGTGCCCGGGCGACGTGCCGCTGGCCTCGATCAGCTTGTAGCCCTTGACCGAATACAAGCCCGGCGATGCTCCACCTGGGTGCGATCGCCGGTGAAGCGGCGATAGCCCGCGCCGAGCGTGAAGCCGCCGCCGCTGTAGACGCTGCCGAAGTACGGATAGAAGCCGGAGGGCTGCTCGACGAGCTGCTCGGCGAAACTTGATGAGCAGCGCCTCGCCCCGATGTTGGCGTGCGGGGGCGAGATGCGCCGCCTTTTCGGCCTGTTCCGCGGCGATCGACTCGGCGCGCGTGTCCTGCGCGGCGGCGAGGGCGGGCATCGCGCACAGCGAGGACTGCCAGGCAAGAGCCGAAAGGTCACCAGCGACGCGGGTGCAAGACGGGGACCGCCCATACGGCCTCGATCGGAGCCGGCGGTTCGTCACCAGGCCTCCGTCCGTCACCGTATGTTGTCATCGCGCTATCGAGGGATCGCCAGAGCGGCCGCCGTCGGACGCGACGCCGGGCGCGAATGACGCGACAAACGCCCGGCGGGCCTGCTGATCGGCACCGTGGCCTGTCTCTTGCTCCCGAGGAGGCCAGGAGGACCTACTATCATGCGAATCGGGAGTTACCTGGCTCTTGGGGCTCTGCTACTGGTGCTGGCGCCGTCGACCAGCAGCGGGCAGGACACGAAGAAGGTGCACGTGAACATCGGCGGCGGCCCGACGTTCAACGCCGGTGATCTCGGCGATCACTTCGGAACCGGCTGGGGTCCGGCCATCGGCGTCACCTTCGACATGAGCCGCTTTGCCGCGTTTCAGTTCGAGTACGCCTACCGCTGGTTCGACATCAAGGACGACGCGCCGTTCTTCGGCGCGACGCGGTTCTCGGCGAACCACACGACGCACCAGCTGGACTTCAACTTCATCGGGAGCCTCGCACCCACCGGCGCCACGATCCGTCCCTATATCCTGGGCGGACCGGGCATGTACTACCGGAGCGTGGAGATCACGGAGTACATCGGCAACGGCGTCATCTGCGACCCCTACTGGTACATCTGCGGCACCTACCCGATCGAGGGCGTCGTCGGCTCGCGCGGCGGCTGGGACTTCGGCTTCAACATCGGCGGCGGCGTCGGCTTCGGCATCGGCGAGACCGCGGAGTTCTACGTCGAGTCGCGGTACCACTACGTGTGGGGGCCGGAGTTCACGCCGGACACGTCAGCTGCCCGCCGGCGCGAAGACCGCTCGGGGAGCACCAACGGCACCTACTATCCACTCACGTTCGGGTTCCGTTTCTGAATGAGGGCATCATGAAAGCGCTTCTGAGAGCCGCGGCAATCGTCCTCCTGGCGCCAGCGCTGGTGCTGGCGCAGAAAACCAGCTTCGACTTCGACAAGACGGCGGACTTCTCGAAGATCAAGAGCTACGCCCTCAAGGACGGCACCAAGGTCGACGATCCGCTGGTGCACAACCGGATCGTCGCCGCGATCGAATCCGAGCTCGCCGCCAAGGGCTTGTCGCAAAACGACGCGACGCCCGACGTCGGTCGTCGTCTATCACGTGGCCTTCGACAAGAAGCAGGACATCACCACGTTCAGCTCCGGCTACGGCGGCTACGGCCCGTACGGCTACGGGTGGGGCGGCGGCTGGGGCACGACCGACGTGCGCGTCAACGAGATCCTCGTCGGCACCCTGGTCATCGACGTCGCCGACGCGACCAAGAAGGCGGTCGTGTGGCGCGGCATGGGCGTCAAGGAAGTGGACGTCCAGGCGAAGGCCGAGAAGCGCGACAAGAACATCAGCTGCGGCGGTGAAGAAGATTCTCAAGGACTTCCCACCCAGCCGAAGAAGAGCTGAGACGACCCCGGTCGTGCGCGCCCGATGGTTCTGTCGTACCGCGATGAGCGCTTGCGGCGTGGCGTGGCCGACCGGATGCCGTCGCGCGGCGGCGCGCAGAGCACGAGCGCGCCGGCGCGCCACACCGCCACTGCCGTCAACATGGGCAGTGGCCCGTCCGCCGCCGGACACGTGTTCGTCAACGTCGACCGGTGGTCGAGCGCGCGAGAGCGGGAGAAACTCGTCACCGCATTCAGGAGCAAGGGCCAGGCGCAGCTGCTGCATGCGCTGGAGAACAGCCCGAAGGTCGGGTTCATCCGCCTGCCGAACACGCCCGAGCAGGATTTGCGCTACGCCTTCGCGTCGTCGCTGCCCGGCGGTGGACGCCGCGTGCTGCTGGCGACCGACCGCCCGATCGGGTTCGAGGAAGAGGCCAGCGCATCCCGGAGGCTCGATACCCGTTCACGTTGATCGAGATCCGCTTCGACACGCAGGGCGTCGGCGTGGGGAAGATGTCGGTCTATGCGAAGATCGCGCTCAGCAGCGACCAAGCAGTCGATCGAGCTCGAGAACTACGGGACCGAGCCGGTGCGGCTTGACCGACGTGCGGATCGAGAACTCAAGCCGCGTTCGCGGCCAGCGTGCCGGCATGCCGTGAGGGAGACGGCGTGACCTTCACCAGGCAGATCCTCGCCGGGCTCGCGCTCGGCACCCTCACCGGGCTGTTCTTCGGCGAGAAGGCCGCGGCGCTGGAATGGGCCGCCGACGGGTTCGTCAAGCTGCTCCAGATGATGGTGTTGCCCTACATCACCGTCTCGATCGTCGCCAGCCTCGGGTCGCTGCGCCGGTCCGAGATCCGGACGCTCGGCGCTGAGAGCGGCGGCCGTGATCGGCGGGCTGTGGATCGTGGCGCTGTCGTTCGCGTTCCTGATTCCCGCTGACCTTTCCCTCGGTCCAGAACGCGTCGTTCTTCAGTTCGAGCCTCCTCGAGCGGCGCCCCGCCTTCGACTTCGTCGACCTCTACATTCCAGCGAATCCGTTCAATTCGCTGGCGAACAACGTGGTGCCGGCGGTCGTGCTCTTCTCGCTGTTCCTGGGCATCGCCCTGGTCGGCGTCGAGCGCCGGGAGCGGCTGCTCGACGTCCTGAAGGTCGCGAAAGACGCGATTTCGTCGGCGACCCGCTTCGTGACCCGCCTGACGCCCTACGGACTGTTTGCGATTGCCGCCAACGCGGCCGGGACGATGAGCCTGGAGCAGTTGAGCCGTCTGCAGATCTACCTCGTGGCCTACGTCGCGGTGGCCCTGCTGGTCAGTCTGTGGGTGCTTCCCGGCCTGGTCGCCGCGCTCACGCCGATTCGCGCCCGGGACATGCTCGGCGCGTCGCGCGATTCGCTGATCACCGCGTTCATCGCCGGCGACCTGTTCATCGTGCTTCCGAGCCTGATGCAGGCGGCCCAGCAGGTGCTCGGCCGGCTGCGCCCGGGCGACGACGAGCCGGGCCGGCTGACCGAGGTCATCGTGCCCGCGTCCTTCAACTTTCCGCACACCGGGAAGCTGCTGTCTCTCAGCTTCGTGCTCTTCGCGGGATGGTTCGCCGACGTGCCGGTGCCGCCGTCGGACTATCCCGCAGCTGGCGCTCACCGGGCTGGTCACCTTTTTCGGCAGCCTCACCGCGGCGGTGCCGTTTCTGCTCGACCAGTTCCGGATTCCCGCCGACACCTTTCAGCTGTTTCTCGCGACCGGCGTGATCAACTCGCGCGTCGGCTCGCTGGTCGCGGCGGTGCACACGCTGACGGTGGCGCTGCTCGTCTCCTGCGCGGTCACCGGCCATCTGCGCTGGCGGCGCGCATCGGTGCTCCGCTATGCCGGCATCACCGCCGCCCTGGTGGTGCTGGTCCTCGGCGGCACGCGGGTGCTCTTCGGGTCGGGCCTGTCGCCGGAATACTCGAAGGATCGGGTGCTGGCGTCGATGCACCTGCTCCACGAACCGGTCGACGGCCACCGTCGCGCGCACTCCGTCTCCGGCGCCCGCGACCAGCCTCCCGCCGCTCGAGACCATCGCGGCGCGCAAGGTGCTGCGGGTCGGCTACCTGCCCGACGCGCTGCCGTTCGCGTTCTTCAACCAGCGACGGCGATCTGGTCGGCTTCGACGTCGAGCTCGCGCACCGGCTGGCGCGCGAGATGGACGTCACCCTCGCCTTCGTGCCCGTGGATCGCGACCACATGGCCGCGCAGCTCGCGGACGGGCTACTGCGACCTCGTGATGTCGGGCGTGGTGATCACCACGGACCGCGCGCGCGAGGTGCTGTTCTCGGAGTCGTATCTGGACGAGACCGTGGCGTTCGTCGTGCCGGACGACCAGCGCGAACGGTTTGCGAGCTGGGACGCGCATCCGCGAGCAGGGCGCGCTGACGATCGCCGTGTCCGACGTGCCGTACTACGTGCGCAGGCTCCGCGAGCTGCTGCCGCGGGCCATGATCCAGGTCCACGACGGCGGCATCGAGCCGCTGTTCGACCGCGCCGCCGCTCACGCCGACGCCCTGGCGCTGCCGGCCGAGCGCGGCTCGGCCTGGACGCTGATGTACCCGGCGTACTCGGTCGTCGTGCCCGGCCCCGGCGCCGATCCGGGTGCCGCTGGCGTATCCGATCGGCCAAGCACGATCCGGCGCCTGGCGGCGTTCGTGAACACCTGGATCGCGTTGAAGCGCAAGGACGGCACGATCGACGCCGCCTACGAGCACTGGATTCTCGGACAGGACGCGGCGCCGCGCCAGCCGCGCTGGTCGATCGTCCGCAACGTCCTGCACTGGGTGGAGTGACCGCATGAGCGACGCAACCCGCGCCTCCGGACTCGAGCGCTTCCTCAACCTGTTCACCGTCGTACGCCCCGGCGAGGCCAGGACGGCGCTGCTGCTCGCGCTCAACGTCTTCCTGATCCTGATGGCGTACTACATCCTGAAGACCGTGCGCGAGGCGCTGATCCTCGGCGAAGGGACGGCGGAGCTCAAGAGCTACCTGTCCGCGGGTCAGGTCGTGGTGCTGGCGTTCGTGGTGCCGCTCTACGGCCGCCTGGTGGCCAGGTTCCCGCGCATGAAGCTGATCAACGTCGTCACGGTGTTCTTCGTCGTCTGCCCGGTCGTGTTCTACGTGCTGGCCCAGTTCGACGTGCCGCTCGGCGATGATCTTCTTCGTCTGGATCGGCATCTTCAACCTGATGATCGTCGCGCAGTTCTGGTCGTTCGCCAACGACGTCTACTCGAAGGAAGAAGGCGAGCGCCTGCTCGTGATCGTCGGCCTGGGCGCGTCGCTCGGCGCGGTCGCCGGCGCGCGCGTCGCCGATCGGCTGATCGAGCCGTTCGGCGTGCATCAGCTGATGCTGCTCGGCGCCGCGCGTGCTCGGCCTCCAGCTGCTGCTCACCAACTACATCGACCGGGTCGAGCGCGCGCCGCCGGCCGCCGCGCCGCGCCGGTGAAGGCGGCGAAGCCGCACCGGCCGAGAACGCGTTCGCGATGGTGTTCCGGACGCCGCTACCTGCTGCTGATGGCGCTGATGCTCATGATGATCAACTGGATCAACACGACCGGCGAGTACATCCTCGGCGGCATCGTCAAGGAGCACGCCACGGCGATGATCGCCGCCGGGACCGCGCCGGCGGACTGACGCGAGGGGCAGATCATCGGCGACTTCTACGCCAAGTACTTCTCGCTGGCCAACGCCCTCGGCCTCATCCTCCAGCTGTTCGTGGTCTCGCGCATCATCAAGCACCGCGGCGTGCGCCGTGGCGGTGATGATCCTGCCGGCGCTGTCGTTCGGCGTCTACAACATCCTGATCTTCGTGCCGCTGCTGAACGCGGCGCTGGCGGCCAAGGTGATCGAGAACTCGGCCGACTACTCGCTGAACAACACCGTGCGCAACATGCTGTTCCTGCCGTGCACGCTACGAGCAGAAGTTCGCCGCCAAGCAGGCGATCGACTCGTTCTTCGTCCGGATGGGCGACGTGCTGTCGGCGGCGCTCGTCTTCATCGGCACGACGTTCCTCGCGCTGCCGACGCGCGGCTTCGCCGGCGGTGAACGTGGTGCTCGCGCTGCGTCGCGCTGATCCTGGCGTGGCGGGTCGGCCGCCACTACAAGGCTGACGGCCTCGACGGCGCGCCGTCGGCGCCGCTACCGCGCGCGCCGTCCGGCGGCCGGCGCTGAACGGAGAAGGGAAGGGACATGCATGCACCGCATTGTGCGCACCGCGTGCACGACCGCCGCTTGACCGTGACCCTGGTCGCGGCGCTGCCGGCCGCGATCACGTTCACCTCGACGTTCAAGTCGCTGGACGCCGGGGCGGTGAACTTTTTCGGGAAGAAGGTGGCCGCGCTGGTCATCTCCAACGACGACTCGCTGCGAGTCGCCGGCGAAGAGTCGCTCGTCCGCGAGCTGACCGCGACGGGGCATGCAGGCCGTGGCGACCTACCGGATCGCGCCGAAGGAGGAGCTGCGCACGCGCGGAGACCGCCCGGCCGTGGTTCGAAAAGGCCGACGTCGAAGGCGTCGTCGCGGTGCGGCCGGTCAGCGCCGAGACGGAGCAGACGTACAACGCCGGCACCTGGGTCAGCCCGAACTACGGCACGCTGTGGGGCTACTACGGCTACGGCTGGAGCGCCGTCTACGTGCCGGGCACGGCGGGCAGCGGACACGAGGACCGTCGTCGTCGAGACCACCGTCTACAGCGTGCCGCGCAACCAGCTCCTGTGGGCGGCGGTCAGCGAGACGACGAACCCGCGCGACATTCGCGGGTTCGTCGCAGGAACTGGTCAAGGAGTCGGTCGAAGAGATGCAGAAGCAGGGACTCGCCCGGCGCCAGCCCTGACGTCCGCGGGTGCGCCGATGTGGCGTGCCGCTGGCATCGGCGTGGCCGTCTGGCTGGTGTGCTGGCCGGCGCCGAGCCACGGACAGGCGCTCGAGGTCACGCCGTTCGTCGGCTACCGCTTCGGCGGAGGCTTCTTCGAACGCGTCACGGGGGAGGCGGTCGACCTCGATGGCGCGCGGGCGGCCGGTGTCGTCGTGAACGTCCTGGTCGGTGACGGCCTGTTCGTCGAGGCGCTCGTCACCCATCAGACGGCGGAGGTGACGGTTCCTCCCGGACCGTTCGCCCCGCCCGTGCGGTGGCGGATCGCCGTCGATCACTGGCAGGGCGGAGGATTACAGGAGTTCGGACGCAGCCGGCGCGTCCGTCCCTTCATGACCGGCCTGCTCGGACTGACGCGCTATGGATCCGAGGGCGACGACGAAATCCGGTTTTCAGTGGGCGGCGGGGGCGGGGTGAAACTGATGCCCGGGCGACGGTTGGGCGTGCGCCTCGACGGCCGCGTCTTCGCGACCTTCGCGTATGTCGACGCGCAGGTGCTCGGCTGCGGGCCCGGTGTCTGTCTCGCCGGCATCCGCGCCGATATCGTCTGGCAGGCCGAGTTCAGCGCCGGGCTCGTCGTGGCGTTTCGGTAACGGGAACACGGGCGCGGCGAGCTCACGCGCGGGTATCAGCGAATCAGCGGCGGACCCGGGCCCGCGCCTCCGCACGCTGGTCAGAAGGCGGCGACTCGTTCCACCAGCCACAGGCTCGCAAGGCCGCCAATGGCATACGGCGCGATGCGCCAGAGCCAGGCGGGGTGCGACACTCGCAGCTGTTGTCCGGCGCGCCAGCCAGCGGTGATCACCACCAGCACGGCGCCGACAAACAGCAACTGCCCGATCTCGACGCCGACGTTGAAGAACAGCAGGGCGATCGGGATCGACGCCTGGGGCAGGCCGACCTCCGCCAGCGCGCCGGCAAAGCCGAATCCGTGCAGCAGGCCGAACGTGAACGCCACGACCCACGGATACTGTCGCGTCACGCTGTAGCGCCCTTGACGGGTGTGGACGATCTCCGCCGCGACGAAGACGATGCTCAGCGCAATCGAGGCTTCAACTGGCGGTCCCGGCACCTGCACCCAGCCGAGCGTGGCCCCGGCAAGCGTCAGGCTGTGTGCCGCCGTGAACGCCGTGATGGTGAGGAGCAACCGTCCGGTCCCTTGCACCAGGAGCACCAGGGCGAGCACGAACAGCAGGTGATCGAAGCCGAACAGGATGTGTTCGACCCCCAGGGTCGTGTACGTCCTGACGACTTCCAGTGGACCAGGGCTGGGTCTGCCGACGAAGCTGGGGCTCACCGGCAGGATGCGCTCGAGCTGCACCGTGCCGTCCAGGCGCACGAGACGCGCGAGCACGTCGATCCGTGTTTCCGAGAGCTGCGAGAAGAAGACGGCCTTGCCGTCGAGCCCCTCCGGCACGCGGATGCGCCACCGCTGCACCGTGATGCCGCGTGAGAAGGTGCTGCGCACCGGCGTCAGCACCTGGGTCCCGTCGGGGAACTGCGGCTGCACTTTCAGCGCGGTCGATTCGTCAATCGCCGGAATCTTCCACAGGACGTCGTAGATCTCACGGTCCACCTGCGTCAGCTGCAGGTAGCCCGGCTTGAACTCGTCGGCGCGAGCAGGTGCGGCCGCGGCTAGCAGCAGCGCCACCGTCACCAGCAGGCACGACAGCGTTCTCACCTCCGCTCCTCCGGCATCGTGGCTTCGATGCTGACCTCGTAATCCGCGCGCATCCTGGCGTAGGAGTCGGTGCGCGCGCGCTGGCGGCGCTCGTTCTCCCATTCGCGCGCGACCTGCTCGCGTACCGGCGGCGAGCGGCGGCGCCACGGCCGGCGTGCGATCCGAGACGCGCACGTAGTGCGCCCCGAAGCTCGAATCGATCGGCCCGGTCCATTCGCCGATCGGCATCGTCTCGAGAGCGGCGGCAAAGGCGTCGCCAAAATCGCGCGCGATCAGGTCGGCAGCGGCTGTGGGTCATCCGAGACGGCAGCAGCGTTGGCGTGCCGAGTGTCGCGGGGTCGCGACCGTTCCGCAGGGCCTGATGCGTGACCGCGACCGCACGCACCACTCCAGGGCCGGATGTCGATTGTCCGAGGAACACCTGCTCGAAGGTGAGGATGGCCGGCTGCACGAAGCGCCCCTGGTTCGCCGCCAGGTACGCAGACAGATCCGCGTCGGTCGGCGCCTGTGTCGAGGCGTCCTCCTCAGCGATCAGCTCGATCTTCTGGCGGACTCGGCGCTTGACGACGAGGTCGTCACGATCGAGTCCGAGCTTCACACCTTCCCGGTACAGGATCTCGTCGCGTACGTACGACTCGACCAAGTGGTTCAGCTCGGTCGACGAGGGTTCGCGACCTTTCGCCGCCGCGTGCTGGGTGACGAGGTCGTTCACCACCCCCTGGGTGATGACGATGCGGCGGCCGTCGGAGTCGACGGGGGCCCGTCCATTGATAGGCGGCGAACAGCGCGATGCCGATCAGCACGAAGTGCAGCATCGGCTCGCCGAGAAGCCTTCGCATGCGCATGGCCCTCTTACTTCGGCGAATACCAGATCGGCGACGTGAACGCCCGTTCCTGCGTCGTCATCGGCACCTTCGGGTCCGTGATCTTGATTTTGAAGTACGCCGCGTCATAGGCGGTCCAGCGCGGCGTCGGGATTTCGAGGACGCGCGCGTAGTAGACCGCGCGGACCGACGGATCGAAGTCCGGGTCCGTCCACACGGCGACGAGCTCCGGATCACCGATGGTGTTGGTCCACGTCGCCGTGGCGACGTCCACGGTGGTCCCGACCGGGGTCAGCTTGCCGTTGACGATCTTGCGCCGGTCCTTGTCGCCCCAGACCACGTCGTAGAGCTTTTCCTGTGGCTTGCCGTCCTTGCCCAGCCATCCCTTGATGATCTGGATGCGATCGAGGTTGCCGCTGAACCTGTCTTTCAGCGCCGCGACGAGGAACGTTGGCGCCTTCCCGGCTGGCGCAGCGGGAAGATCGCCGCCCATGGGGACACCCTTCGCGTAGCCGGCCACCGCCGGCGAGCGCGTCGCATCAGCCTGCGTGAAGTCGTAGCCCCCGAAAAACCGGACGGTCATGCGGGGACCGCTCGTGGCGTAGGTCTCGCGGCGCATCATCGCGTCCCACAGCTCCGCCCGCGTGTTGCCGGTCGCCCACACGGCGGTGTAGCCCGCCGCCGTCATCTCCCAGCCCTTCACGATGCGGTTGGGGCCGAAGTTCATGGCGTCCTCCTCCCACCGATCGGCCCTGGGCTCGGAACTGGGGAATTTGGCGAAGAAGTTGTCCTCTTCGGCCGCCACGAGGCCGTTGTGCGTGTCGGTTCCGCCAGCCATCCCGAACTTGAACGGGTTGGCGCCGAGGTCCTGTTCCACCTTCAGGCCGTTCTTGAGGGCTTCGCGGACGTATTCGTGCTGAATCATCCCGGGTGTCTTTGGCGTCTGGGTCAGGTTGCCGCGGTCCCAGAGCTCCCACGCGGCGAAGTCGTCGGTCGGCGACAGCGACGGATGTGACTCGCTCTGCCCCTTCATCTGAACCGCCTCGAACAGCGGCTCCCACCGCTGCCGCGCCTCGGCCCACGCCTTCGTCATCGGGTCGCCGCTGAAGGTGGTCATCGCGAACATCCGGCCGTTCGAGAGATTGCCGTTGTGCGCGATCGCGAGGAGCTTGCCGCCGGTGGTCTTCTCCCACTCGGTCATCCACTTGTAGAGGTCTTCGGGGTTCTCGCTCTGGAACGTGGTGTACGGCAACACCCCGTCGGCCTTGTCCTTGTTGTCGCGGTAGATGATGTTCCGGTGCAGGTTGTCGCCGCCGCCGGCGTTCGAGGTCCACTCGTAGCCGATGAACGCCGTGAAGCGCCCCGGTTCGTTGTACTTCTCCGCGATCGTCGTGTTCTTCGCCCAGACGCTCTTGGCAAACCGCGGATCCGTGGCGATCGGCGGCAGCTTTTTGTTCGACTGCGCGGCAACCAGTTCCATCACCGCCTTCTTCGCCTCCACCGGGCCGCCGTTGAACATGTCGCGCCACCGCTTGAACGTCGGATCGGCCATCATCTCGGGATTGCCGCCCTTGATCTCGGTGATCATGCCCATCATGTCGGAGTGATCCGTGATGGCGATCCAGTCGAGCGGCTGTCCGAGCTTCACCGGCTGGCCGCTGGTCGCGGTGACTTCCTCGCCCCGCGCAAACCGGGTCGCCTCCTCCGGGCCGAGCGACGTACCTGTACCTCCGGCGTCAACCGACCACGAGGTGTGGACGTGCTCGTCACCGAAGTACGGCCGCTCGGGGTAATTCCTCCCTGCGTACGGCGAGTACCCGGGCGCCTTGTTGAACGTGGCTGGGTCGACCGGCTTGATCTCGCCGGCGTCGGCGCTCGCCGAACCGGCGCCAGACGGTGGACCGCCCAGTTGCACGGCCGCCGACGGTTCCGCGGCAGGCGTGCCCTGGGGGGATTGTGGCCCTCCGCAGGCGGCAGCGAGCAGCAGCCCCGCCCCACACACGAGCAGTTGCCTCATGGGCGGCACCTTTCCTTTCTGTCTGATCATCAGCCTCAGCGGCTGCAAGCCGTTCGCCACGTTGCACACGGTGCGTACGCGCGTCCTGAGCCCGGTCTTTCACCACCCTCAGCAAGGCGACTGACGGCCGGCCGTGAGCGTGGACGCTCCCGCCGCCCTGCTCGCCAGAGTCCGGCGACACCAGGTTGGAGGCGAGGCCCTGTCGTCGGTTTGCCCACGCTCGGTCACTGTTTGACCGTCCCTCGTGAAGTCGTTGTCTGCCAGGACCATCTATTGAGGGATCCTGCGAGCTTTGTTGGCGTGCTCCTTGCCCTTACGGACACATCATGAACATGAATCAGACGGTGCTCGCAGTGCTTGGGGTCTCGATTCTGACGTCGCTGCCGGTGGCACGGGCCGTTGCCCAGGCGCCGCCGACGCCGGACCAGATGGTTGCGGCGTTGAAACAGAATCTGGCCGAGAGCCAGAAACGTCTTCGTCAGTACCAGTGGGTCGAGACGACGGCCATCAGCCTCAAAGGCGAAGAGAAGTCACGCAAGCAGCAGCGTGTCTATTACGGCGCCGACGGAAAGCTGACGAAGCTGCCGCTCGGCGAGCCGGCGGCGCCGGCGCCTGCGGCGCCGAGCGGAGGCCGCCGCGGCGGCGGACGGGTGAAGGCGCAAGTTGTCGAGAACAAGAAGAGCGACATGCAGGAGTACATGGAGAAAGCCGCAGCCTTGATTCAGCAGTATGTGCCGCCCGACCCTGCGCAGATCCAGAAGGCCAAAGACGCGGGCCAGATGAAGGTGCAGCCGCAGCCGGACGGGAAGGTACGCGTCGAGTTTCGGAACTATGTCCAGCCCAACGATCAGATGTCGATCGACGTCGACGCGAAAGCGGCTCTTCTCTCGGCGCTCAGCGTCGCGACCTATCTCGAGAAACCGGAAGACGCGGTGACGCTGAACGTCCGTTTCGCGGCCCTCGCCGATGGCACCAGCTACACTGCGCAGACTGCGCTCGAGGCCAAGGCCAAGAACATCCGCGTCGTCGTCGAGAACTCAGGGCATCGTCCGCTGGCGCGGTAGCGATTTACTGACCGACCCTGCCGGGTCGCACCATGATGGCCGCGAGCGCATGCGGACGACGGGTCGGCTCGAGCTGCGCGCCCAGACGACGGACCAAGCCTGCCCAGTCACGTCTTCGATCGCGTCGTCGGTCACAGGGCGCGCGCGGAGCGGCCGCTGACGGATCGCCGCCGCCCAGTCCGGCCGGGTCTGACCAGCGGAATCGATCGCAACGACGTCGAACACCGGGCCGTCCTTGTAGACGGCCACGAGCCCCTCGCCGCGTTCCCGATCGATCTCGACCTCGAACCGGGCGACCCGCCCGAGGGCGCTCTCTTCGAAGTGGGCAAAGATCCCCTCCACGAGCGGATGCCCGGAGGCGAAGAAGTCGATGGTCTCGTTCTCGACTGCCTCCTCGCGGTCGAATGAACCGACGTAGCTCGACCCGCCGGGGACGCCCGGCAGACCGTCGACCAGCGCTCCGTTGCCGAGCTCGATCGCGAAGATCCGGTGGCCGCGCGGGCGCTCGACGGTGAACCCCAGGCCGATGCATGCCGTGACCACCACCTCCTCGTTGAGTGCGTCGAGCTCCCACGGGACGCGCGCGAGGATGCCTGCGGCCATGTCCGATCGGTAAGGGTCGCGATGGAGCTGCTGGTAGGCCGCTTCGCGGATACGTGTGCGCGCCGCGTGGGCCTCGCCGACCAGCGCGTCGAAGCGTTCTGCCGAGAGCGATGCCGGGGGATCGAGCGCAATCTCCTCGAGCGCACCCTCCACGTGGGCCAGTTGCGGCTCCAGCCCGGCCAGCGGCTCGCGGAAGAGACCGAGCGTCTCGAAGAGCCGCACGACATCCGCGCCGATCCCGCTCGGCGGACGGAAGTACACGATCTCCACCGGGATGCGCCGGCCGATCCGATCGAGCCGGCCGATCCGTTGTTCCACGACCGACGGTTTCCAGGGCAGGTCGAACAGCACGAGGCGGCGGCAGAACTCGAAGTTGCGACCCTCGCCTCCGCATTCCGTGGACACGAGCAGGCTTGGACCATCGGGCTCGCGGAATCGGGCGACCTCCGTGTCGCGGCGCGCCGGGGACAGCTCCTCGTGGAAGACGCCGCTCGCGAGCTGCGCCCGGTGGCTGAGCGCCGTGCGCAGCATCTCCAGTGTCTCGCGGTGCGCCACGAAGACGAGCGTCTTCTCCCTCGCGTCTCGCCAGCGGGGCGCCTGCGACAGCAGCCAGTCGAGGCGCGGATCGCTGGCGTCCATCGCCTCGGCCTGGTCGCGCAGCGCGCGTTCGTCGGGTCCGAGCAGCCCAGGGCGCCGAGCGCCGCTCCGGACGCGAGCGCGCGACGGACGCGATCGATCTTCTGCCGCTCGCGCGACCGCGTCGGGGCCGTCGCGCCTCGCACCGCCGCCTCGACCGCGTTCCTGCAGCTGCCAGCTCGCCGGATTGTCGAGCGCGATCGGAATACCCACCCGCGGCGGCAAGCCTCCGATGTCGGCGCGGCGGGTGGAGCTGGTGCACGGAGGCAGCGGCGTCGCCAGCGCGAGTCGCGCCTCGAAGCTCACGTCCTCGGGAAACTCCTGCGGACGGAGGAGCTGAAGCAGGCGGAAGAACCCGTGGGCGTCGTCCTCGAGTGGGGTCGCGCTCAAGAGCAGGACGTGACGGCCCAGGCCCGCGATGGGCGCGATCGCGCGCCAGCCGGGCTCGCCGGGGTGGCCCGGAGGGCGGCGGAGTCGTTGGGCTTCGTCCACCACCAGCAGATCGATTCCCGCTTGCACGGCCTGGTCGGTCAGCTGCGGGCGCTCGATCAGCATCTCCAGCGCGATCACGGCACGGCGATGCACGTCGAACGGGTTGAAGTCGGGACCGAAGTCGCGCGCCACGTCGGCGAGGCGCTGCGCATCGAGGAGCGTGAAGACCTGGTGGTACTTCCGCCAGAGCTCGCCCAGCCACTGGACGGTCAGCGCATCCGGCGCGACCACGAGGCAGCGTTCGATCTTCCCGGCGTGCACGAGCCGATTCAGGATCAGCGCGGCCTCGATGGTCTTTCCGAGGCCGACCTCGTCGGCGAGCAGCCAGCGCACCGGATCGCTCGCGCTCGCCCGCTCCGCGACGTGGAGCTGGTGCGGGAAGAGCCGGACGCGTCCGCCGAGAAAGGAGCCCAGGCCGTCGGCTTCGCGAAGGGTCAGGAGGTGCAGGATGTCCAGGCGGGTCACGAAATCCTCGACGTCGTCGAGATCGCCCAGGGCGAGGCGCTCGAGAAGCGCGCCTTCGAGCTCCAGCGGCCACAGCGCGTGGGAAGACGCCGTGCGCCCGTTCGCGAGTCGCAACGTGCCGTCCGGCAGTCGCGCGACGATCGTCGTTTCCTCACGAGTGTCGGTGATCCGGACGGGCCGGCCCGGGCTCAGATCGACCGGGATCAGCGCGTCCGTGTTGGCAGCCAGCCGCAGCGTCGTCCCCGAGCGCGGGAACTCGACGACGAGCGCCCGACCTTCGAGCGCCGTCACGCGTCCGATCCCCAGCTCGGGATTGAAACGGTGGGTGAGGTAGTCGCCTGTTCTCCAAGAGGGTTCAGACACTGACGCGGCCTGACGACCATCCGGCATCAGGCAGTCCCCGTCGGTGCTTCGGATTGAGTGCTGTGTGAAAGCGGTTGGAGGCGTTTCGGCATGAGCGGTCCGTCCTGGACGTTCCGACATGAGGGTACACCCAGCCCGTGGCCGGCGTTGTTCTGGCGTCAGGGGCCAGAGACGAACCGTGACGGCTCGGATAACCTGGGGGCGTGCTACGTGTTCCGGCATGGACGAGTGCGGGCATCCTTGGTGTGTGGCTCGTCGCAGGCGTGACCCTACGCGCGACCGAACTCGCCATCGACGCCCCGGCTTCGCTGGCGACGGCCGTCGGCCGCGTCAAGGGGGTCGACTTATCTCGACTCGAACTGGACCTTCGTCGTGCAGGTCTCACGCTACCGACGCGTATCCAGGTCGTGCTGATCCCGGACGACGATCCTCGTGCGCGGCGGATTCCACGGTGGATAGTGGGCCTCGCGTCGGGCCAGGAGGAGATCGCGATCCTGCCGCAGCGCGTGCTTCCCTATCCGTACGACTCGGTCGAATCGGTCTTCCGTCATGAGGTGACTCACCTTGCGCTCGCGTCCCGCGCCGGAGGGCGGCCCCTGCCGCGATGGTTTCACGAAGGCGTGGCGATGTCAGTGGACACCGGTTGGGATTGGTCAGGCCAATTACGGCTGCTGTTCGAGATGCAGACGAGTCCAGGGACCGCCGACATCGCGCGGCTGTTCGCGTCCGACCGGCAGCCGGACGCCGCGCAGGCGTATGGGTTGTCCGTGGCGCTCATCGCGGATGTGCAACGACGCCACGGCGTAGCGTCCCCGGGCGCAATCGCCGGGCGCGTCGCCCAGGGAGTGCCCTTTGACCGCGCCTTCGAGCTCGAGACGGGCGAGCAGCCGGATGCGGCGGCCGCCAGCGCTTGGCGCCCCTACCAACGCTGGACCGCCTGGCTGCCCGCATTCACCAGCGGGACGGCGGTGTGGGCCGCGATCCTGCTCCTTGCCGCAGTTGCTTATGCACACCGCCGACGGAGACACGCACGACAACGACGGCAATGGGACGAGGACGAACCGGTGTAGCAACAGACCCACAGCCCTGCCCGGTTACAGATATCGCGAAACTTCCGAATCCCGAAGGGGGGAGGAGAGGCGACCGCCGCGGGTGTAGGATTGGGGCCGCGCACGCGGGTTTCTGCACTCGGAGAGGTGCCGTGACCAGACTCGCACTCTGTCTCGCGCTCGTCGGCGCCGGCGTCCTGCTGTTGGCGCAGCCCGCGCCGCGCCAGGTCGAGTGGCCGTACTTCGGCGGCGACCAGGGCGGGCAGCGGCATTCGCCGCTCGCCGACATCGACGCCACCAACGTGTCGAGGCTGCAGCCGGCGTGGCAGTGGAAGCACTGGGAGACCCGGCTCGCGGACCACGGCACCACGCCCGGCCAGTTCGAGGCCACGCCGTTGATGATCGACGGCGTCCTCTACGTCACGACCCCGTACAACAGCATTGCCGCGCTCGACGCCGAGACCGGTCGCGAGCTCTGGCGATTCGACGGCGCGGCCTACGAACTGGGCCAGCTGCTGTCGGGCAGCGGCTGGAAACTGCGCGGCACGGCCGTCTGGCGCGACGACCGCGGCCGGCTGCGCCTGCTCCTGAACAGCCGGCATCGCCTGTTCATGCTGGATGCCGCCACCGGCAAGCCGGTGACGGCGTTTGGCAACGGCGGCGCGGTGCCGCTCAACCAGGGCCTGCCGCGGATGGGCGACATCACGCACATGTCCCAGAGCTCGCCTCCGGTCGTCTATCGCAACCTGGTCATCGTCGGCAGCCAGGTGCCCGACCGGGTGCAGCTGCCCGATCCGCTGGGTTGGGTGCAGGCGTTCGACGCCCGCACCGGTCGCCGCGTGTGGGCGTTCTCGACGATTCCGCAGTCCGAGAAGGAGGCGGGAGCCGAGACGTGGGAGAACGGGTCATGGCGCACCAATGGCCACGCCAACGTGTGGGCACCGATGGCGCTCGACGAGGCTCGCGGCCTGCTGTACCTCCCGACGTCCACGCCGACCAGCGACTACTACGGCGGGCAGCGTCCCGGCGCCAACCTCTTCGCCGAGTCGCTCGTGTGTCTGGACGCCGCCACCGGCACGATGAAGTGGCATTTCCAGACCGTGCATCACGGGCTGTGGGATTGGGATGTGCCGACGCAGCCCAATCTGATCTCGATCACGGTCGATGGCAGACGCATCGATGCCGTGGCGCAGGTGACCAAGCGTGGTGACACGTTCGTCTTCGACCGTGTGACCGGTGCCCCGGTGTGGCCGATCGTCGAACGGCCCGTGCCCACCGACACCGACGTGCCCGGTGAGAAGCCGTTTCCGACGCAACCCTTTCCCACCAAGCCGCCTTCGTTCGTGCCGCAGGGCGTTTCGCTCGACGATGCGAACAACCTGACGCCCGAAATCAACCGGCTCGCCCGGGAGCGGATGCAGAAGTTCCGCATCGGACCGATGTTCACGCCGCCATCGCTCACTGGCACGCTGCAACGCCCGTCGCAGTCGGGCGGCGCCAACTGGGGCGGCGCCGCGTTCGATCCCTCGACGGGCTACCTGCTCGTGCGGGGCAAGAACGACGTCGGCGTGAACCGCGTGGGGAAGAACGACGGATCGAACCCGTTGGTCAAGGTGGACTACTCGAACGTGTTCAGCGGCGGCGGCGAGTCGGCCACACTCCCGGGCGGGTTGCCGCTGGTGGCTCCGCCCTACGCCGTGCTCGCGGCCATCGACCTCAACAAAGGCGACATCGCCTGGCGCGTGCCGTTGGGCGAGGGCAGCCAGACCGTTCGCAACCACCCCTTGCTCGAGCACGTCACGCTGCCGGAGCGCCTGGGCTCTCCTGGCAACCTCGGCGGAGCCATGACCACGCAGAGCGGGCTCGTCTTCGTCGGCGGCGGGGACGGTTATCTGTATGCGTTCGACGTCCGGACCGGGCGCGAACTGTGGCGAGGACACGTGCCCTATCTCGTCTCCGCCAACCCCATGACGTACCGGACGAAGTCCGGACGGCAGTTCGTGGTGATGGCGACTGGCGCCGGCGATCAGAATGCGCTCGTCGCGTTCGCTCTGGAGGGTGATCGATGAAGCGGACCGTCATGCATCTGCGCCTGTGCCTTCGCCGGCGTGCTGTGGCTGAACGTCCAGGCGCAGCAAGCGCGATCGTTGAGTGATGGTGTCTATTCCGCCGCGCAAGCGATCCGTGGACAGGAGATCTACAAAACGCAGTGCGCCGAGTGCCACGGGAATGCGTTGGAAGGCACCGTTGGATCGCCGCTCGCCGGCGACAGTTTTCTCTCGAGCTGGAGCGCCCGTCCGCTGTCGGCTCTCGTCGACAAGATTCAGAAGACCATGCCGTTCAGTGCGCCGGGAAGTCTGTCCCGGCAGCAGTCCACGGATCTGACCGCTTACATGCTGCAGGTCGGCAAGTTCCCGGCTGGTCGAGCGGAACTCACCGAGGCAACCTGTCGCGGGGATTCAATTCCCGCAACAGATCCGCTGCGCCGGGCACCACCGCGTCTCTCGCGGGAACATCTCTTCCCCCGCCGCAAGGCAACCTTGCAGAGTTGATGCGCGCGATCGCGTTCCCCAATTCGAATATCCTGTTCAACCTTCAGGTCAAAGATCCGAGTACGCAGCCGAAGAAACAGCCGGGCAATACGCTGGACTATGTCGACTGGGGATCGACCGTCTATCAGGGATGGCTTGCCGTGGATCAGGCTGCCGTCGCGATCACCGAGACCGCCCCGCTGTTTCTGACGCCGGGCCGCTTGTGCCAGAACGGGAAGCCGGTTCCGGTGGATCGCGCCGACTGGAAGCAGGACGTGGCCGCACTCGAGGAGGTGGGACAGCGTGCGTATCGGGAGTCGAAGGCGAGGAACTACCCGGCCTTCGTCGATATCGCAGAAAAACTGAACGACGCGTGTGCGAACTGCCACAAGGTGTATCGCGACAAAGGTGGTGCCGAAGGAAGTGGAGGAACGCGATGCCAGCCTTGACCGCGCGAGTGCTCTCGATAGCGTTGCTCGCCTCCGTGTCAGTGCCTGCCTTCGCGCAGGAGTGGATCGAGTTTGCCAGCCGCGAAGACCGCTTCACCTGCAATTTCCCCAGTCAGCCCGACGTCACCCCGACGACGTACAAGTCCGATCACGGCGCCGACCTGCCGGCGCGCGTGTATAGCGTCACCCAGGGTCAGAGCCGCTACTCGGTGACCGTCGTCGATTTCAATCCGATCGAGAAAATCCTCACGGAGAAGGCGAAGTCGTGCCCCGCGGGCGCCGAGCCGTGTCTCGGCGGCGGGGCCGGGGGCGTCGGCCATTGGAAGAGCGATCTGCGCGGAGCGATCGTCTTCGCCACCTGGCAGTTGATGCAGCGGGACGCCAAGGTGACGTCGCTGGTGTGGAACCACATGGACCTCGTCGAGGGACATCAGCTGCAGATGACGAACAACGCCGACAAGTCCCGCACCTTCGCCGGCATCTACATGCACGAAAACAAGCTGTACATCATCGAAGGGACGGTGCCGGCAGGGTATCCGGCGCCGGCGCTGTTCCAGGATTCACTCGGGTGGCTCGACGAGAACGGGATCGGGCTTCGCTATCAAACCTACTATTCCAACAACTATCCCGCGCCTCCACGTGTGGGCCGCGCAGGTCAGGCGCAGACGCAGGGGCGGATTGATGCGCCCGGCGCGAACCCGAATCAGTCACCGGCAGGTCAAATAGTGATCGCATGGGGAGGATCACCATGCGTGTGAAAGTCAGCCTTGGCGTGGCGGCGATCGTCGTGTTGTCGTGCATCGTCCGCGTGGGCGCACCACTCCCACGGCGCCTACGTCGACACGTTCATGGACATTCAGGGTGTCGTCAAGGAAGTGCATCTGGTCGTGCCGCATTCCTGGGTCTATCTCGAAGTGAAGAACGCGAAAGGCGAACCGGAGGTGTGGGCGCTCGAAGCCACCGGGCGCACGGGACTCGAACGGATCGGAGTGACCGCAACGTCGGTCAGCGTCGGCGACACCGTGAAGGCGCGCTGTCACCGTCTGCGCGATGGCTCGAATGGATGCCTCCTGGGATTTCTGAAGGCCAAGGACGGAACGGTCAAAGACTGGGACGGCAACAATGCGCCGCCGCCCGCGGATTTTTGAGAGGCGCCCATGCGCACCGCTGTCTTGATGTGCGTGGTGATCGTCGCGACGGCCCATCTTGCCGCCGCGCAGGAATGGGCCGAATACGTCAGCAGACAGGATGGCTTCAAGATCAACTTTCCGGGGCAGCCGACGATCACGGAGACCACGTGGACGTCGCAAATGGAGTACACGCTTCCGGCGCGTGTCTACAGCGCCGAACGCGGACGCGAGCGTTATTCGCTGACGGTGGTCGACTACAGCGGGCTCGAACAACAAGGCATCGCGCGGGCGAAGACGTGTCCGCCGGGCAATGAGCAGTGTCGGGAAAATGCAGCCGCCGTCATCGGGCCGGGCTACTGGAAACAGGATGAGCGCGGTGCGCTCGCCTACGCCACGTTCAAGCTGCTGCAACGCGACGCGAAAGTGACCAGTTACACCTACGACTGGCAGGATCTCGTCGAAGGCTACTTCCTGCAGCTGACCAACAACGCGGATCAGTCACGCACGTTCGCCTATCTCGCGATGCACGAACACAAGCTCTACATTGTGGAGGGCACCGTGTCGAAAGGCTCTCCACAGCCGGGCCTGTTTCAGCAGTCGCTGGGATGGGTGGACAAAGAGGGACGGGGCATTCGCTATCAGAGCCTCTACTCCAACACCTTTCACGGCATGGGCGTCTATCCGAAACCGCCACTCGTCGGCGCGCCACCAGGTCGATGACCTGGCCGCCCCGGCTTCAGCGGCGGGCGAAACGATAGTTTCCGGAGACGTGCTTCACGAACAGGCCGCCATCGATGAACTGGACGCCGAGTCCGTAGAGGCCGCTGAACTCGGTGTTGGACGATGCGATCAGCACCTGCTTGCCTCGTCCATCCATTTCGCCCACCAGCCGGCCGCCTTCCACCGTGATCTGCACCGTGCGGCCAGTGGTCTGGGACGCGCCGGTGATCTGCACGCTTCTCCAGAACGGGGGCTGCTCGTCGTAGGTGCCGGTGTAGCCCGCCAGCACCGCCGCCGGCACCATCACCTCGTTCTGCCGTTCGTCCGAGGCCTTGCCCGCCCAGTGCACCAGGCTGCGGCTCGCGCCTTCGTTGCACACCCACTCGAGCATCTCGGTGTCGGCGGCGTACTCGGACACGACCTTCACCGTCCAGGGCCGCGTGTACCCGCCCGGGTCGGCGAACGTGACTTCGGTTTCCAGCGTCCCGAAGCTCGGGCGGCGATACCGCTCGGTGAGGCGGAGCTGCTCGGTGTGGGGATTGACCGTCGCGATCGAGCCAGGTTCCGGGGTGGAAGCCGTAGCTCTCGACGACCAGCGTCTCGCCGTCCCAGCGTCCAACCGAGTAGCCCATCCACGACGGGTTCGGGTTCGGCTCGAGCGCGCGGCCGTCCAAGCCGATCTGCCGGTAGGTGAGATCCGGGTTCAGCATCACGATCAGCTGCGGCGTCTGGACGATGCGCATCATCTCCGATCCGGTGCTGTCGCCGGACGTGGCGTAGGCCGGGCCGAGCGGCAGGCAGCGCACCTGCATGCCCGTCCTTGCCGAGATCCTCGCGACGACGCTCGACCGTCTCGCGGGCCCACGCACTTGATCTCTTCGGGCTTGAGATCCGCGGCGACGTTGCGCGCGGCACTTCGGCGACGTCTTCGCCCACAGCCCCGAGAGATCGGGTTTGCCGTCCGGCGCCCGCGGCGGCGCCTGCAGCCAGATTCGGCCTGCCGTTACTCGTCCGGGGGATTCCCGCCGTCGGTTGCCCGAGCCACTGGGCCGCGAGCGCACCGCTCGCGGCGACGACGAGTACGGCGACGACACCTGGCCTCTCATGGCCACCCCCTTTCGCGAGCCGATTGTGTCATGGACGCGTTCAATCATGGCGTTAGCCCGCCGCGCCTCAGTAGGTCGGCGGCGGCGGGATGTAGGCGCTGACCGTGCTCTCGTGACCGCCGGGGCCGATCGCCGCGACCCCGTAGACGACGTCGTCGATGTTCGTCGTTCGGCAGGACGTACTCGGTGACGTTGCCGACCGAAGCCTCGTGCTGCCAGTCCTGCGCCCAGGCCTCGCGCCACACCACGCGATAGCCGGTCGCGCCCGGCGACGCGGTCCAGCGCAGGTGCGCGTCGTAGCCCAAGGGCCGCCGATCGAGGGTTGGCTGGCCGCGCGGGTTGGTCACCCCGGCGCGCGGCGGAGCGAGCGCCAGCTCCGCCATCGCGGCCGCGTTCACGCCGCGCGTTCTGCGCGAGATAGGCAAACGAGACGCCCTCGAGCGTGTCGTTGGGACCGTGCTGGCGCGCGTAGTTCTCGCGCGACTCGCGGAAGCCGACCGCGGCGACAGCCTTCGATATTCCACGCGGTGTGGTCGCCGCCGCGGGAGAACCGATCGCGCCGTGCCACCAGCCGCACCTTATGCGCACGGTACATAGCGGGCGGCGACCCGGCCGACGAACATGGCCAGCGCCCGCGACGGGAAGTCGTCGGGGCCCTCCGAGTAGAGACGGACGGTGGTTCCGTCGACGCTGCCGTCGCCGCCCTCGGCGCCGCCGACGATGTCGTTGTTGAACACCGCCTGCACCGGAGGCGAGCCTCCCTGACCCGCCGCGCGTGCGCGCGCGCGCCGAGCAGGCCCCGCCTCTTCGCCGGCCACCGCGATGAACACGAGAGTGGCATCGAAGTCGATGCCGGCTCTCGGCGAACACCCGCGCCAGCTCCATGACCAGCACGGTGCCGCTGCCGTCGTCGTTGGCGCCGGGGGCGTCGACGTTCGGGTCGAGCGTCCGGGCCGAAGGAGCGGTGGCGCCGCGATTGAGCGCGAGCTGGCCCTCCGGCAGCAGGCTCAGCGAGTCGTAGTGGCCGCTCACGTAGATCCGCCGCGCGGATCGTCCCGGAAGCACGGCGACGACGTTGCGCAGCTCGACACTCCGCGTGATCCCGGCCGTTGCCGGCGCCCTTCCCGATTCGGTGCGTGTCGAAGGCCACCTGCAGCCTCGGGCTGGTCGCGTGAGCTCGTCGAAGATCGATTGCCGCGCGGCGCCGATGCCGCGGGTTGGCGACGACGTCTCCGACAGGGTGTTGCGGGTTCCGAACCCGACCAGCGTCCGCAGCAGGCGTTCGAGGCGCGCCTCGGAGATGGCCCCGACCACCGAGGTGATCTGTGGATTGAGGTCCGCCGCCACCGGGGTCTGGGCGGTGGCGGCGGTGCAGAGGGAGAGGACGGCGGCGACGAGCGCGGCCCGGCGACGCCGCATCAGAATTCGAAGCGCGCGCCCAGCTGCATCGTCGTCGGCACGCCGCCCGACCGGAGCGTCGTCAGGTTGAGGAAGTCCGTGGAGCGGCGGTCGCCAATCGGGTTGTCGAAATTGGCCCGGTTGGTGACGTTGAAGATCTCGGCGAAGAGGTCGAGCGCGTGGCTGGTGCCCGTTCGCATGCGGTAGCCAAGGCGCAAATCGAGCTGAAAGAACCCCGGCCCGGTCGCACCGTTCCGCTCGCTCTCGACCGTTGCCGTGTAGGGGTTGCGCCCGGCGCCGGTGTAGTCGCCGGCCGGCAGCGGTTCGGCGAACGTCCCGTTCCGATTGGGATCGGTCGTCGAATCCGTGAGGCTGAAGCGGGTGCCCGACAGGGCGCGCGCAACCCAGGCCACGGTGATGCCGGTGGTTTTCGGTATTTCCGCCTGGCCACTGAGCACCAGGTTGTGGCGGCGGTCGAAGTTGGTGGGCCCTTGGTTGAGCTCCAGGTTCAGGTCGTCGAGCACCTGGAACGGGCTGGTCGGGCGCCCAGGCCCGACGTGTCGCCGCGCGAATAGCCGAGCGTGTACGAGACGCGGAAGGAGTAGCTCGCCGAGAACCGCTTGACCACCGCCATCTGGAGGGCATCGTAGTCGATCGAGCCGACGTTCACCGGCGTATTCACCGGCCCGGCAAAGGCGGGATTGACACGGACCAGTGTCGAGGTGCGCGCCGTCGTCGCCCGCAGCCCGGGATTGAGATCCTGGAGCATCAACTGGTCGCGAGCGCGCGCGTGCACGTAGTCGGCGCTCGCCGACACATTGGTGGCGAGCTGCCGTTCGTAGCCGGCAGTGAACTGATCGGTGTAGGGAATTCGCCGATCCGGGCTGTCGAGCACGACCGTGCCGGTATTGCGGATGCGGGAACCGGCGGGGTAGCGCTCTTCGAGGAGCGCGCGATTGACGGTGGGGCCCCCGGCGAGCATCGGATTGAGGGGCACCGTTCCGTTCGAGGGTCCAGGATTGGCGTTGTTGGTCGGGAAGAACACCTGGAACGAGTCGGAGAACACGCCGTTGGTCAGCAGGATCCCGGAAATCAGTTCGAAGTGGGTCTTGTCGTAGAAACGGCCGTAGCCGCCGCGGGCGACGCCGCGGCCGTTGCCGCTCAGGTCGTAGGTCACCCCGAGGCGCGGCGCGAAGTTGTTCGTGTCGACCGGGTAACTGGCGGATTCCGGGAAGGCCGGGTTGTCGCGTTCGTTGAACGGCTGGATTTCGAGGTCGTAGCGG
>CAVPRA010000009.1:0-728491 GCA_963707685.1 uncultured Actinomycetota bacterium | reverse complement strand
GACGCTCCCTTCGCGTCGAGCTCGCCGAGGTTGTGCCGCTTCACGCAGTCGTCGACGAAGACCCGGCAGATGTGCGCCTCGGTGGCGATCTCCGCGAGCACGAAGCGGGTGTGCTGGAACTTCCCGATCGGCCGGCCGAACGCCTCGCGCTCCTTGGCGTAGTCCAGGCACAGGTCGAGCACGCCCTCGCACGCGGCGGCGGCCATCATCGCGATCGACAGCCGCTCCTGCGGGAGGTTCGTCATCAGCGAGACGAACCCGCTGCCCTCCTCGCCGAGGAGGTTCTCCTTGGGCACCACGACGTTGTCGAAGAACAGCTCGGAGGTGTCCTGGGCGTGCATCCCGACCTTGTCGAGGTTGCGGCCGCGCTCGAAGCCGGCCATGCCGCGCTCCACGACCAGCAGGCTGATGCCCTTGTGGCCGAGCCCGCCCTCGGTGGTGGTGTCGGTGCGGGCCACCACGATCACCAGGTCGGCCATCGTGCCGTTGCTGATGAACGTCTTGGAGCCGTTGAGCACGTAGTGGTCGCCCTTGTCGACGGCGCTCGTGCGGATGCCCTGCAGGTCGCTGCCGGCACCGGGCTCGGTCATCGCGATCGCGGTGATGGTCTCGCCGCTGACGCAGCCGGGCAGCCAGCGCCGCTTCTGCTCGTCGGTGCCGAGGCTGCTGAGGTACGGGACGATGATGTCGGTGTGCACCGGGAAGCCGGGGCCGTGCGCGCCGGCCCGGGTCAGCTCCTCGGCGAGCACCAGGTTGTAGCGGAAGTCGCGACGCCCGGGCCGCCGTACGCCTCGGCGACGTCGAAGCAGAGCAGACCCTGCTCCCCGGCGCGGGTCCACACCTCGCGGCTGACCTGCCCGTCGGCCTCCCACTGCTCGTGGTGGGGGCTGACCTCCCGCTCGATGAACGCCCGGACGGTACGGCGGAAGGCCTCGTGCTCGTCGGTGAGGAGCTCGCGCCCGGTCATCAGGCCACCCACTCCTTGAGCTGCGAGACCAGCGCGGCCGGGCTGCCGCCGTCGGCCGGCACCGGCATGACCTGCAGGTTGGTGACGCCGGCCTCCCGGAAGGCGGCGATCCGCTCCTGCACGTACGACGCGGGGCCGACCAGGTTGCACATCTCCAGCAGCTCGGTCGGCACGATCGCCTCGGCGTCGCGCTTGTTGCCGCCGAGGTACATCTCCTGGATCTGCGCGGCCTCCTTCTCGAAGCCGTACTGGCAGGCCAGGGTGTTGTAGAAGTTCTTGCCCTTGGCGCCCATGCCGCCGACGTAGAGCGCCAGCGCCGGGCGGGCCAGGTCGAGCATCCCCTTGACGTCCTCGCCGACCGAGACCATGCCGCCGGCGACGACCTCCAGCGGGCCGAGGCCCTCCTGGCGCTTCGCGGTGCCCGCGGCCAGCGCGTCGCCCCACACGGCGTGCGCCTTCTCCGGCGCGAACAGGAACGGCAGCCAGCCGTCGGCGTACTCCGCGGTGCCCTCGACGTTCTTCTGGCCGAGCGCCGCGACGTAGATCGGGACGACCGGGCGCTCGGGGCGGGTGAGCATCTTCAGCGGCTTGCCGAGCCCGGTGCCCTGGTCGGCGGGCAGCGGGAGGTGGAAGACCTTGCCGTCGTACTCCAGCCGCTCGCGGCGCAGCGCCATCCGGACGATGTCGACGACCTCGCGGGTGCGGCCCAGCGGCTTGTCGTAGGCGCAGCCCGTGCCAGCCCTCGATCACCTGCGGACCGGACGCGCCGAGGCCGAGGATCGCGCGCCCGCCGCTGACGTTGTCGAGCCCCGCCGCGGTCTGCGCGAGTGCGCCCGGCGTGCGCGAGTACACGTTGAGGATGGCGGCGCCGATCTCGACGGTCTCGGTCTTCGCGGCCAGGTAGCCCATCAGCGTGGGGGAGTCGAAGCCGTAGGCCTCCGCGACCCAGACGGTGTCGAGCCCGGCCTTCTCCAGCGCGGCGACCTGGTCGGCGGCCTCGCGCGGGTTGCCGGAGTACATCAGCTGGGTCGAGAGCTTCATGGGGTCCTTCGCGGTGCTCGGGGCGGTGCCCGTGGTCGGGGTCCGCACGTGGGTACTACCGTGACAGTAACGCTGTCAGGATTTCAAGGCTTCACCCCCGGAGGAGTGCACGTGACGACCTACGACATCGCCGTGATCGGCGGCACCGGCCCGCAGGGCAAGGGGCTCGGCCTACCGGTGGGCCCGGCACGGCCACCGGGTGGTGCTCGGCTCGCGGTCCGCGGAGCGTGCCCAGGAGGCGGCGGCGCAGGTCGCCGAGCGGGTCCCGGGCGCGGCGGTGTCCGGCGCCTCGAACGAGGACGCGGCCGCCGGCAGCGGACGTGGTGGTGCTGGCGGTGCCGTACGACGGGCACGACGAGCTGGTCGCGGCGCTGGCCGACCGGCTCGCGGGCAAGGTGGTCATCTCCTGCGTCAACCCGCTCGGCTTCGACAAGCAGGGGCCCTACGGGCTCGACGTCCCGGGTGGCAGCGCCGCCGAGACCGCAGCCACCCTGGTGCCCGAGGCGCGGGTGGTGGGGGCGTTCCACCACGTGTCGGCGCCGTCGCTGTGGGGCGACCAGGAGTTCCTCGACCACGAGGACGTGCTGGTGTGCGGCGACGACGCGGACGCCAAGGCGGTGGCCGTCGAGCTGGCCCGGGCCGTCACCTCCCGCGACGGCGTCGACGCCGGGCGGCTGCGGATCGCCCGGCAGCTGGAGCCGTGGACCGCGGTGCTGATCAGCATCAACAAGCGCTACAAGACCCGGTCGGGCACCTCGATCTCGGGCCTGCCCAGCAGCTGACCCGGCAGTGACCGGACCCGGACGTACGACGGGCGCGGCGCTCCCCGTGGGTGCGCCGCGCCCTGCCGGGCCGGGGAGGGTCAGCGCAGCCCGGTCGAGGCCGAGGTCGGGTAGGGCGCCGGTGTCGGTCCCGTTGTCGGAGCCGGTGACCTTGTCCTTGGCGGCGTCGGCGGCGTCCTTGGTCGGCGGCGGCGGCGGTCGACGGCGGCCTCGGCGGCCTTCTCCTTGACCACCGGCGCCTGTGTCCTTGGCGTAGTCCTGGGCCTGCGCGGCCTTCGCCTGGACCTTGGGTTGCTCGTCCAGAGCGACTGCGCGCTGCGACTTGATCTGCTCGTAGCGCTGCGTCCGGCGCGGGTGCCGAGGACGTAGCCCATCGCTGCGCCGACGAGCAGGGCGACTCTGCCCTTCATGGTGTTCTCCTCGGTAGGCGTCCGTTCCGAGGCCGTGCGCCGTCCGGGTACGGGTGCCGGCCGGAGCCGGTTCACAGGCCGGACGAGCCCGGCGTAGGGTCGAAGCGACCTGGGAGCCGGCACGATCCGTCGCATCCCGGGGGTCCCATGGACAGTCAGCCACGCGGCACCGGCACGTCGCCGGGCCGCACGACCGGCTGGCCGGTCTCGGCCGTCAGCGCACCCGCGACACCGCGCCCGACGGCCGGTTCGTCCCGCAGCGCAACGCCACCGGCCACGGCGACGGTGCAGCAGCCCCCGCCCGCGCCGGCCCCAGCCGGCCCCGGCGGATCGGGTCGGGGCCTGGTGTGGCTGGTGCTGGCCGTCGTCGCCGTGGTCGTCCTCGCCACGGTGTGGGTGCTGGACTACGGCCGGCTCGACCCGCTCGCGGACCGCGGCGCCGCCGCGCCGCCGTCCGCGCTCCCGCCGTTCGGCTCCTACGTCGACTCCCGCGTCCAGCCGGACGGCACCGTGCAGGTCTCGCAGTGGGTGCGCGCCACCGCGCCGATCCGCTCGGTCCGCCTCGAGTCGATGCCGCTGCCGCCCGCCACCGGTGACCGGCCGGTCGCCAGCCGGGTGCGCCTGGTCGCGAACGGCACGGAGCTCGCCGGACCGCACCAGCTCGACGGACCGCAGACCTACCGGCTCGCCGCCCCGGCGCGGGTGGTGCACGCGGTCTACCGCCTCGAGGGCGTCGCCCGGTCGCCTCGTCGACGCCGGGGGTGCGGGTCGCGGTCACCAGCCTCTTCCTGCGGCTGCGGGCCGACCCCGCGGGGCACGGTCGCCGGACCCAAGCGCGTCGACGTCGTCGGGCCCGCGCTGGTCGGCGCCCGGTGCGTCGCCGACGATCGGGCCTCGGCGGTGAGGCGCGGCGTGCGGCGCGGCCGTGAAGGGCAGCTCGCGACGCCGCTCCGGGTCGAGCTGCGCGGCGAGCGGCGCACCGACCGGGTCGCGGCGCCTGCTCGGTGACCAGGTCGGCCGGCACCGCGCTGAGCCGCGACCGGTTCGCCGACGCCTTCACCTGCCCTTCACCTCGGCGTGGGCGCGCTGCCACCTCGGGTGGCCACCGTGGGGGCATGACCGTCACGGCATCTCCTTCCCCGATGCGGACGACGCGCCCCCAGGACTCCCGGCCCCTCGTGGTCGGCCACCGCGGCGCGGCCGGCTACCGCCCCGAGCACACCCTCGCCTCCTACCGTCTCGCCATCGAGCTGGGCGCCGACTACATCGAGCCCGACCTCGTCTCCACCCGCGACGGCGTCCTCGTCGCGCGGCACGAGAACGAGATCGGCGCCACCACCGACGTCGCGGACCACCCGGAGTTCGCCCGCCGCCGGTGCCACCAGGACCGTCGACGGCCGCGAGGTCACCGGCTGGTTCACCGAGGACTTCACGCTGGCCGAGCTCAAGACGCTGCGGGCCAAGGAGCGGCTGCCGCAGCTGCGGCCCGCGAACACCTGGTACGACGGCCACTTCGAGGTCCCGACCTTCGACGAGATGCTCGAGCTCGCCGAGCAGGGCGGCCGGCGCCGGGGCGTCACGATCGGCGTCTACCCGGAGACCAAGCACCCCGTCCCACTTCGACTCGATCGGGCTCGTCGCTCGAGGAGCCGCTGGTGGCGCGCTGCGACGCCACCACCTCGACCGGCCCGAACGCCCCGGTGCTCGTGCAGTCCTTCGAGACCGGCAACCTGCGGGCGCTCGCCGCGATCGTCCACGGTGCCGCTGGTGCAGCTCGTCGAGGCCGGCGGCGCGCCGTACGACCTCGAGGTGGCGGCGACCGCGCTGCTACGCCGACCTGCTCACGCCCGCGGGGCTGCGCGGAGGTGGCGACGTACGCCGCGGCGGTCGGCGGTGCACCAGAACGCTGCTGTGCGCCGGACGGGGAGGCCACCGTCGACGCGGCGCACGACGCCGGGCTCGCGGTGCACGTGTGGACGGTGCGCGACGAGAACCGCTTCCTCGCCCGAGCGCGTTCCGGGTCGGCAGCGACCCGGACGGCCCGCGGCGACGCGCGCGGGCCTGACCGAGGCGCTGCTCGACGTCGGGCGTCGACGGCGTCTTCACCGACCAGGCCGACACCGCCGTCGAGGCCCGCCGCCGGTGGCTCGACGCGGGAGGCCGGGTCCGGGCGGGCGCAGGACCCCCTGCCCGGTCCCCTGGAGCGACCCCCGGCGAACACGCTTCCCGGGGGTCACTCATGTCGCCGTCACCCGGTGGCACCCGCGTCGGTCGCCCGGGCCTACGATCGTCGCATGGAACAACCACACGTCGTCGTGCTCTTCGGTGCCACCGGCGACCTCGCCCGTCGCAAGCTCCTGCCCGGTCTGCTGCACCTGCTACGAGGCGGGACTGCTCGACGACTGCCGGATCGTCGGCACCTCGCTCGACGACCTCGACACCGAGCAGTTCGTCAAGATCGCCCGGGAGGCGGTCGACGAGTTCAGCCGGCCCTTCGACGAGACCTGCTGGGACGACTTCGCCGAGCCGGCTGACGTTCGTCGAGCAGAGCGACGGCCCGGCAGGCGCTCGCCGCCGCGGTCGCCGACGCCGAGGCGCAGCTGGCCCAGGAGTCCGGCGGCGAGGAGGTCGGCCGGCTGCACTACCTCAGCGTCCCGCCGAAGGCGGCCCTGCAGGTGGTCCAGCAGCTCGCCGAGGCCGACCTGGTCGACCGCTCGCGGATCATCATGGAGAAGCCGTTCGGCACCGACCTGAAGTCCGCGCAGAAGCTGAACGCCCGGCTGCACGAGGTGTTCGCGGAGGAGCAGATCTTCCGCATCGACCACTTCCTGGGCAAGGAGGCGGCGCAGAACATCCTGGCGTTCCGGTTCGCCAACGGCCTGTTCGAGCCGATCTGGAACCGCCAGTTCATCGACCACGTGCAGATCGACGTCCCGGAGACCCTCGGCCTGGAGATGCGGGCCACGTTCTACGAGTCCACCGGCGCGTTCCGCGACATGGTGGTCACCCACCTGATGCAGGTGCTGGCGTTCATGGCGATGGAGCCGCCGACGTCGCTGGCGCCGGGGCCGATCAGCGAGGAGAAGCTGAAGGTCTTCCGCTCGATGCAGCCGATCGAGTCGCACAACGTGGTCCGCGGCCAGTACCTCGGCTACCGCGACGCTCGACGAGGTCTCCGACGACTCCGACACCGAGACCTTCATCGCGCTCAAGGTCGAGATCGACAACTGGCGCTGGGCCGGGGTGCCGTTCTTCCTGCGCACCGGCAAGAAGATGGCCGAGGGGGCGCGGATCATCTCGATCGCGTTCAAGGAGCCGCCGCGGACGATGTTCCCGCAGGGCTCCGGCGTCGGGGCCGCGGGCCCGGACCACCTGACCTTCGACCTGGCCGACCAGTCCCGGATGTCGCTGTCGTTCTACGGCAAGCGGCCGGGTCCCGGCATGAAGCTCGAGAAGCTGTCGATGCAGTTCGCGACCCACGAGACCGGGTCGCTCGAAGGGCGGTGCTCGAGGCGTACGAGCGGCTGATCCACGACGCGATGCGCGGCGACCACACGCTGTTCACCACGGCCGCCGGCATCGAGGAGCTGTGGGACAAGTCCAGCGAGCTGGTCAGCAGACCCGCCGCCGGTGCGGATGTACGCACCCGGCAGCTGGGGCCCCAACGCGATCCACCAGCTGGTCGCGCCGCACGCGTGGCGGCTGCCGTTCGAGCGGGCCTGGCGACGGCCGAACACCACCGCCGAGTAGGACGGTGGTGCTCGTACCCGGGCCTCCTGCCGGGTCGACCCGGGGGTCGTGCGGGGTCGAGCCAGGGCTCACGCCTCGGGCATCAGCACCCAGGCGACCAGGTAGACCACGAGCAGCGAGCCGAAGCCGAGCACGGTGCCGAGCACGACGAGCAGCCGGACCAGGTTGGCGTCGATGCCGGCGTAGCGCGCGACGCCGCCGCAGACGCCGCCGAGCCAGCGGTCGTCGCGGCTGCGGACCAGCCGTCGGGCGGCGTGCGGGCGGGTGGGGGGGGTGCTGCTCGGTCATCGGTCGTCTCCTTCGAGTGCGGGTGGTGGGCTCGGTGGTCGGGTCGGTGTCGGTATCGGTGTCGGTGTACCGGACGGGTCGGGCTCGGGGTCGGCTCGGGGCCGGCTCGTCGTACGCTCGTGGCGCCGCGCCGGTTCGATGGCCCTTGGCGGCGAAGGCGACCAGGCCGATCGACGCCGGCGCCGACGAGCACCGCCGGGATCAGCCACTGCACCTGGGCGGTGTCGACGACCCCGCTGGTGCGCAGCGCCCAGGCGCCGGCGATGCCCAGGAAGACCAGGCCGACCACGAGGTAGCCGACGTTGAGCGGGCGGGAGGTGCGGGTGTCGTCGTTCATCGGGCGCTCCTGACGTCGATGTGGCCGGCGGACAGCTGGGTGTCGAGGGTGACGGTCGAGGGGCCGGAGCCGTAGACGCCGTCGAGGTCGGTGTCGAAGCCGCCCGAGCTGTGGTCCGGCAGGTCGATCTGGCCGGGACCGTCGATGTGCGCGGACGACGTCGCTGCGGACGCCGTCGGGCAGCACGACCACCAGCTCGCCGGCCCGGCCGTCGACCTCGATCGTGCGGCCGTCGAGGGCCTCGGGGTTCGCGCACCTCGCTGAGGTCGACGACCGCCCGGCCGGAGCGTGAGGTCGTAGCGTCGAGCGCACCTGGCCGGCGGTCGCGGGGGCGACCGAGATCTGCTGGCCGTCGTGGAAGTCGAGGCCGCGGAAGCCGCCGACCACGGAGGTCACCGCGAGGGTGAAGGCCGCGACCAGACCGAGCAGGATCAGCCCGCCGGCGCGTCCGACGAAGGCGCCGACCACGAGCATCACGCCGACGACGGCCAGCGCCAGGGCGGGGTAGGCGGTGTCGACCACCGTGCCGCCGGCGGCGTCGTAGAGACCCAGCGCCCCGAGGGCGACCGCGACCAGCGCGAGCGTCGGCCCGAACAGCAGCGGTCCGCGCTTGCGGGACGGCGGCCGGTACGCCGGCGCCGGCTGCGGGGTCGCCAGCCACGGCGGCGGGGGCTCGTCGCCGCCGCTGCCGCCCTGGCCCGCGGCCGGCGGGGCCGAGACCCGCGCGCGCCGGTCCGGCAGCCTGCTCGCGCGGTGGGCGGGCCCTGCACGGGCGGGTACGTCGACCCGCCGACCCACCGGGCCCGACGGCCGCTGGTCGCGCACCAGCACGTAGACCAGCACGCCGATGCCCGACGATCAGCACCGGCCACGGGAAGCCGACGCCGTTCCAGCTGTTGCCGAGCAGGATCAGCACCGCGACCACCCCGGCGGCGATCAGCAGGCCGTTGCGGGTGGCCGGGCTGGTGGCGATCTTGCCCTCCGTGGCGCCGTCCTCGGGGACGAGCAGCCACGCGGCGCCGTACAGCAGGAAGCCGGCGCCGCCGAAGAAGCACAGCACGACGAACAGCACGCGCAGCACCGTCGGGTCGACGTTGAGGTGGCGCCCGAGCCCGCCGGCCACGCCCGCGACCTTGCGGTCGGTGGTGCTGCGGGTCAGCCGCTCGTAGTTGCGCAGGTGCTCGCGGTCGACGCCGACGCGGGGGCCCGGCGGAGGTCCGGGAGGAGGGTTCTGGGTCTCGGTCATGTCCACGATCCTGGTCGCCGCGGGGCCGCATCCACCATCGGGGAGACCCCTGGTTCGCACCCCGGGAGCCGGGGTCGGCGACCAGGGTCCGCTCAGGGTCGCCGCTCATGGTTCGCGCCGCGCGCTGTGTGACGATTGAGGCATCGTGAACCCCGCCCTCGACCCCGCTCCGCCCGTCGCCGTCCCCGCCGACGCCGGGCGGCGCGTCCGCCCAAGGCGTACCGCAGCACCGACGACCGCTGGCTCGGCGGCGTCGCGGCGGGCCTCGCGCAGCACCTCGGCGTCGACGTGCTGCTCGGTGCGGGCGGCGTTCCTGCTGCTGTCGGTCGTCGGCGGCTTCGGGCTCGCGGTGTACGCCGGCCTGTGGCTGATCCTGCCCACCGACACCCACCTCGAGCAGACCAGCCCCGGCCTCGAGGCCGCCACCCGGCAGGGCAAGCGCCCCGGCGCGGCAGCGGCGGCTGCAGGACGTCGGCCCGCTGGTCGCGATCGGCGCGGTCGCGCTCGGCGTCGTCGTGCTCGGGCAGCGGCTGCTCGGCGGCTCGGTGCTGTTCTGGCCGGTGCTGCTCGGGCTGGTCGGGCTCGCGGTGCTGTGGCGGCAGGCCGACGAGGCGCAGCGCGAGCGCTGGGTGGACAGCACCGGGCGGATCGACTTCCTGCGGGCCGTCGTCGGCAGCGGCGGCGTCGCGTCGTACGCCCGGCTCGCCGCGGGCGTCGGGCTGCTGCTCTCCGCGCTGGTGCTGTTCGCGCTGCAGACCGGCGACGCCGGCCAGCTCGGCGTGGCCCGCGACGTGGTGATCGCGGGCGTGCTCGGGGTCGGCGGGCTCGCGCTGATGATCGGGCCGTGGCTGTTCCGGCTGACCGGGGACCTCTCCGAGGAGCGGGCCGCCCGGGTGCGCTCGCAGGAGCGTGCCGACATGGCCGCCCACCTGCACGACTCGGTGCTGCAGACGCTGGCGCTGATCCAGAAGCACGCCGACGACGGGCGCACCGTCGCCACCCTGGCGCGGGCCCAGGAGCGCGACCTGCGCTCCTGGCTGTACGGCGACCACCCGGCGCCCGGCACGTCGGTGGCCGGCGCCCTGCGCGCCGCCGCCGCCGAGGTCGAGGACGGCCACGGCGTGCCCGTCGAGGTGGTCATCGTCGGCGACGCCCCGGTCTCCGAGCGGCTGGAGCCGCTGGTGCTCGCGGCGCGCGAGGCGATGGTCAACGCCGCCCGGCACTCCGGCGCCGCGCAGGTCGACGTCTACGCCGAGTGCGACGACGCGCGCCGTCGAGGTCTTCGTGCGCGACCGCGGCCGCGGCTTCGACGAGACCGCGGTCCCCGCGGACCGGCACGGCGTCCGCAACAGCATCCAGGACCGGATGCGCCGGCACGGCGGCACCGCCGTGGTGCGGACCGCGCCCGGCGAGGGCACCGAGGTGCGGCTCGCGATGACCACCGGCCCCACCGACGCCCGACAGACGGAGGACGCATGAGCACCCCTATCGGCCGGCCGCGCACCGTGGTCGTCGTCGACGACCACGCGATGTTCCGCACCGGGGTGAAGGCCGAGCTGGCCGCCCAGCCCGACCGCGTCGAGGTGCTCGGCGAGGCCGCCGACGTCGACGAGGCGGTCGCGGCGGTGACCGCGCTGCACCCCGAGGTGGTGCTGCTCGACGTGCACCTGCCCGGCGGCGGCGGCGCCGAGGTGATGCGGCGGGTCGGCTGCCAAGCTGCCCGGCACCCGGTTCCTCGCGCTGTCGGTCTCCGACGCGGCCGAGGACGTCATCGGCACGATCCGGGCCGGCGCCCGCGGCTACGTCACCAAGACCATCACCGGTCCCGAGCTGGTCGACGCCATCGACCGGGTCGCCGGCGGGCGACGCGGTCTTCTCGCCCCGGCTGGCCGGGCTTCGTCCTCGACGCGTTCGCGGGCTCGATCGCAGTGGCGCAGGTCGACGAGGACCTCGACCGGCTCACCGAGCGGGAGCGGGAGGTGATGCGGCTGATCGCCCGGGGCTACGCCTACAAGGAGGTCGCGTCCGAGCTGTTCATCTCGATCAAGACCGTGGAGACCCACGTCTCCAGCGTGCTGCGCAAGCTGCAGCTCTCCTCGCGCCACGAGCTGACCCGGTGGGCGTCGGACCGGCGGCTGCTCTGAGGCCGCGAGGCCGGGCTCTGCGGACCCGCGCTGTCGGCGCGTCCCCGGACGTAGGGTGGTCCGGACATGAGCGCGTCGTACCCCCTCCCGCAGGCCCCGTCCGACCAGGGCGAGCTCGACCTCGGGGTCGACGCCGCCCCGGAGGCGACGAAGCGCCGCCGGTCCGGCCCCCGGCCCGAGGAGCTGCTCGACGGGCTCAACGAGCCGCAGCGCGCGGCCGTCGTGCACGCCGGGGCGCCGCTGCTGGTGGTGGCCGGCGCCGGCTCGGGCAAGACCCGGGTGCTGACCCGGCGGATCGCGTGGCTGATCGCGGAGCGCAACGCCCACCCCGGCTCGATCCTGGCGATCACGTTCACCAACAAGGCCGCGGCGGAGATGCGCGAGCGGGTCGAGGACCTGGTCGGGCGCCGCGCGCGGATCATGTGGGTCTCGACGTTCCACTCGGCGTGCGTGCGGATCCTGCGCCGGGAGATCGAGCGGTTCGGCTACAAGTCGTCGTTCTCGATCTACGACGCGGCCGACTCCAAGCGGCTGATGACGCTGGTCTGCAAGGAGCTCGACCTCGACGTGAAGCGCTACCCGCCGCGGGCGGTGCTCAACTGGGTCTCGAACCAGAAGAACGAGCTCGTCGACCACGAGGAGGCCCCGTCGCGGGCCACCAACGACCTCGAGCGGCACTACGCCGACGCCTACGCGCTCTACCAGCAGCGGCTCCGGGCCGCGAACGCGCTCGACTTCGACGACCTGATCATGACGACCGTGCACCTGTTCCAGGCGTTCCCGGACGTCCGCGAGGCCTACCGTCGCCGGTTCCGGCACGTGCTCGTCGACGAGTACCAGGACACCAACCACGCGCAGTACGCCCTCATCCGCGAGCTGTGCGCGCACGACGTCGGCCGGCCCGCCGCCGTCGGGGGAGCGGACCCCGACGCGCCGGACGGCGACGGCGGCATCGAGCCGTCGGAGCTGATGGTCGTCGGCGACGCCGACCAGTCGATCTACGCGTTCCGCGGGGCGAACATCCGCAACATCCTGGCCTTCGAGGAGGACTTCCCCGACGCCACGTCGATCATGCTCGAGCAGAACTACCGCTCGACCCAGACCATCCTCACCGCCGCCAACGCGGTGATCAGCCGCAACCGCGGCCGCACCCCCAAGAACCTCTGGTCCGACGCGGGCGACGGCGACCAGATCGTCGGGTACGTCGCCGACGACGAGCACGACGAGGCACGGTTCGTCGCCGAGGAGGTCGCGACGCTCGGCGGCTCCGGCGAGGGCGCCTACCGGCCGGGCGACGTCGCGGTGTTCTACCGCACCAACGCCCAGTCCCGGGTGTTCGAGGAGGTGTTCATCCGCAGCGGGCTGCCCTACCGCGTCGTCGGCGGCGTGCGGTTCTACGAGCGGCGCGAGGTCAAGGACGCGCTGGCCTACCTGCGGATCCTGGTGAACCCCGACGACCAGATCTCGCTGCGCCGGATCCTCAACGTCCCCAAGCGGGGCATCGGCGACCGGGCCGAGGCCTGCGTCGAGGCGCTCGCGCGGCAGGACGGCATCGGCTTCTTCGACGCGCTGCGCCGCGCCCAGGACGCCCCCGGCATCGCGACCCGATCGGTGAGCGCGATCCGCGGCTTCGTCGACCTGGTCGAGGAGGCGCAGTCGATGGTCGACGCGGGGGAGCGGGCCGACGTGGTGCTCGAGCACCTGCTGGCGGCCAGCGGCTACCTCAAGGAGCTCGAGGAGAGCGACGACCCGCAGGACGAGACCCGCGTGGAGAACCTCGCCGAGCTGGTCGCGGTGGCCCGCGAGTTCGCCGACGAGCCGGTCCTCGGGCCCTCCGCCGACCCTGCGGACGAGACCCCCGCGACGCCGGGCCTGTCCGACTTCCTGGAGCGGGTGGCGCTGGTCGCGGACACCGACCAGATCCCCGACAAGGTCGAGGGCGGGGTCGAGCAGGGCGTCGTCACGCTGATGACGCTGCACACCGCGAAGGGGCTCGAGTTCCCGGTGGTGTTCCTGACCGGGCTCGAGGACGGCGTCTTCCCGCACCAGCGCTCGCTCGGTGACCAGCCCGAGCTCGAGGAGGAGCGCCGGCTGGCGTACGTCGGCGTGACCCGCGCGCAGCGTCGGCTCTACGTCTCGCGCGCCGTCGTACGCTCCGCCTGGGGTGCGCCGTCGCACAACCCGCCGTCACGGTTCATCGACGAGCTGCCCGTCGACCTGGTCGACTGGCGCCGCACCCAGGAGGCGCAGACCTCCTGGAACCGCCCGGTGCTGCCGTCGCTTCACGCAGCGCAGCACCGGCGCGCCGACCCGCCGCTTCGGGGCGGCCGCGGCCCGCGCCGACGCGTCGGCGCGCGGGCAGAAGCGCGAGGTGCCCGACCTGTCACCGAAGGACAAGGTGCACCACGACTCGTTCGGGATGGGCACCGTCGTCTCGCTCGAGGGCAGCGGCGACAAGGCGGTGGCCTCCATCGACTTCGGCTCGCAGGGCGTCAAGCGGCTGCTGCTGCGCTACGCCCCGGTCGAGAAGCTCTGACGTCGCCGAGCCCGGCGTGAGTTGCGGGCTCGGCGTGCCAGCGCGAGTCGCCGGCGTGCGCCGGCGTGAGTTGCGTGGGGCGGGCGTTTGGCCGCCGGGCCGGCGGGCGCTGCGGCGGCGCGTCGTCGACCGCCGGCTCCCGTTTGCTCGCATCCGGCGGTCGCTTTCCGGCGCTCGCCGCCGCGGCCAAGCCGCTTGACGCGCTCCGCCGCCCGCCGGCCGGACGCCCGAGGTTCGCGCAGCTCACGCCGGCGTGTGCGCGCGGCGATCACGCCGGGTCGACCTGGCGCCGGGCGCAACTCACGCCGGGTCGGCCTGACGCGGCGCAACTCACGCCGGGTCGCCGTGATGGCGTGCCTAACAGCGCCGAGGCGCGTGGTTCTGCGTCCATGGACCTGCCGAGGCGCGTGGTTCTGAGTCGCGACGAGTCAGAACCACGCGCCTCGGCGGGGTGGGGAAGTCAGAACCACGCGCCTCGGCGGGGTGGGAGGTCAGGGCTTGAGGCCGTGCGCGACCATCGCGGTGTACGGGTCGACCGGGTCGCCGGCGCCGGGCCGGACCTCGATGTGGACGTGCGGGCCGGTGACGTTGCCGGTGGAGCCGACCGCGCCGATGGCCTGGCCGCTGGTGACCTTCTGGCCGGTCGAGACGCCGGTGGCGGACTGGTGGCAGTACCACAGCTCGGTGCCGTCGGCGAGGGTGACGATGGTCCGGTTGCCGTAGGCGCCGGCCCAGCCGACCTCGGTCACGGTGCCGTTGGCGATCGCGTGGATCGTGGTGCCCTCGGGGGCGGCGAAGTCCAGGCCGGTGTGGCAGTGCGACCACAGCGACGAGCACTCGCCGAAGCGTGAGGTCAGGTGGTAGACGCCGCGGGTGACGGGCAGCTGCCACGCGTCGCGGGCGAGCAGGCCGGCCTGCTTCTCGGCGCTGGCGGCGAGCGCGGCCAGGGCCGCGTTGCGCTCCTTGGCCTGCTGCTCCGCGGCCTTCTGGAGGTCGGCGTCGGCGGCGTCCTTGAGGGCCTCGCGCTGCGAGTCGCGGCTGACGGCCTGCTCGCGACGCTGCAGGGCCTGGCTGCTCGCGATGCGGCTGGAGCCGGTGAGGGCGGAGGCGTGGTCGCCGTACTTCGTCACCCCGCTCGCGGCCAGCTCCGAGGTGTGGGAGGGCGAGCTGCTCCCGGTCAGCGCACCCGCGGCGGCCAGCACGAGGACGCCGGCTCCGATGAGCGAGGGGGCGGAGGGGACTCCGCGGAAGAGGGTTTTGCGGCTGCCGCTGTGGGTACCGCGGCTGCCCGAGGAGCTCGAAAGGCGTCGCTGGCGTGGTGTGGTGGCCGTCGACGCGTCGCGGCGGCGCCGGGTCACGGCACGCCTGTCGGCACGATGGTCTGACACGAGGAAGGTTGTCCTATACGTCCGGGGGTACGCAGCAGCGGGCCACGATAACGGAACGGCAACGGCTTGTCCGATGCCGTACAGGTCCCTGTGTGGAAGCGGTCACACCAGGGAGTGGTTCCCTCGCCTGCACGGTTTGACACACCGGTGTCCCCGTGTGGTGGAGGTCACCCGCCAGAGCGGCGGCGCCGGGCACCGGTCGGCTAAGGTGCCGAGGACCGGCCGGGCGTTCGTCCGGCCTGTCGCGCCGCACGTCTCGCGGCCCCGAGGAAGGTGTGAGTGTCATGGCGGCTCCGATCCGCATCGTGGTGGCCAAGCCGGGCCTCGACGGCCACGACCGCGGCGCGAAGGTCATCGCCCGGGCGCTGCGCGACGCCGGCCACGAGGTGATCTACACCGGTCTGCACCAGACCCCGGAGCAGATCGTCGAGACCGCCATCCAGGAGGACGCCGACGTCATCGGGCTCTCGGTGCTCTCCGGTGCCCACATGACGCTGTTCAAGAAGCTGCTCGGGCTGCTCGAGGAGCGCGACGCCCGCGACATCGTGGTGATCGGCGGCGGCATCATCCCCGAGGGCGACATCCCGCTGCTCAAGGAGATGGGCGTCGCCGAGGTGTTCACCCCCGGGGCCCCGACCACGAAGATCGTCGAGTGGGTGCGCAGCAACGTGGTCGACGACTCGAACGCCCCCGCCTGAGCCTCGGCGGGCAGGGTCAGCCCGCGGCCCGGCCGAACAGCCCTGCAACCGCTGCCGTCCGCTCCACCAGCTCGTCGGGCCCCTCGATCTCGAACTCCGCGCCCAGGCCGGCCAGCACGAACATCGGCCACGCCAGGTCGTCGACCTCCATCGTGAGCCGCGCCTCGCGCTCGCCGAGCTCCTCGACCTCGCCCCACCGGCCCACCTGACGTCGTACGGCGTCGGGCTCGGTGTGGATCCGCACCGACACGTGGTGCCGCTGCGGGACGGTGCGCAGCCCGCTCTTCACGAACTCGGCGGCGTCGCCACCGGGCAGCTCGCGCTGCCGGAACCGGGCGCCGGTGGTCGTCGCGTCGCTCATCCGGTCGAGCCGGAAGCTGCGCCAGTCGTGCCGGGTGAGGTCCCAGCCGACGAGGTACCAGCGGCGGCCCACCGACACCAGCCGGTGCGGCTCGACGGAGCGCTCCATGGCCTCGCCGGCCCGGGTGCGGTAGCCGAACCGCACCCGCTCGTCGTCGCGGCAGGCCTGCGCGAGCGTGGCCAGCACGTCGGCGTCGATCGTCGGGCCGTCGCCGCCGCTGGTGAACACCGCCGGCACCGTGTACGACGCCAGCGCGTCGACCCGCCGCCGGAGCCGGGGCGGCATCACCTGCACGACCTTGCCCAGCGCGCGCACCGAGGTCTCCTCGATGCCGGCCACCATGCCGCCGGCCGCCGCCTGCAGGCCGACGACGATCGCGACCGCCTCCTCGTCGTCGAGCAGCAGCGGCGGCATCGCGGCACCGGCCTGCAGCTGGTAGCCGCCGGCGACGCCCCGGACGGCGTGCACGGGGTAGCCGAGGTCGCGGAGCCGGTCGACGTCGCGGCGCAGCGTGCGGTCGCTGACCTCGAGCCGGCCGGCCAGCTCGGCGCCGGGCCAGTAGCGGTGGGTCTGCAGCAGCGACAGCAGCTGCAGCATGCGGGAGCTCGAGCTCATGGACCCAGGTTAGCCCGATTCAGGACAGGAACTGGCCGGATGACTCGGAAGCATGGACGTCATGAGCGAACCGATGATCACGACCCACGAGCTGACCCGCCACTTCACGGTCGGCAAGCGCACCGTCGAGGCCGTCCGCGGCCTCGACCTCACGGTCGAGCGCGGCGAGCTGGTCGCCCTGCTCGGTCCCAACGGCGCCGGCAAGTCCACGACGCTGCGGATGCTGACCACCCTGATCGCGCCGACGTCGGGCACCGCCCGGGTGGCCGGCCACGACGTCACCACCGAGCCGCGGCAGGTCCGCCGCCGGATCGGCTACATCGGCCAGGGCAACGGCGCCGGCCACCAGCAGCGCGGCCGCGACGAGCTGGTCAGCCACGGCCGCGCCTACGGGCTCGACAAGGCCACCGCCCGCCGCCGGGCCGCCGAGCTGGTCGAGTCGCTGGACCTCGGCGAGGTGGCCGACCGCAAGGTCTCCTCGCTGTCCGGCGGGCAGCGGCGTCGGCTCGACATCGCGATGGGCCTGATCCACGGCCCCGACCTGCTCTTCCTCGACGAGCCGTCGACCGGGCTCGACCCGCAGAACCGCGCGAACCTCCAGGAGCACGTGGTCGCGCTCCGCGCCCGCTTCGGTACGACGGTCGTGCTCACCACGCACTACCTCGACGAGGCCGACTCGCTCGCGGAGCGGGTGGTCGTCATCGACCACGGCGCGGTCGTCGCCGACGACACGCCTGACCGGCTCAAGGCGGTGCACGCCGCCGACCGGATGCGGCTCGGCCTGGGCTCGGCGACGGACGCGGAGCTCGCGGCCTCCCGGATCGCGTCGGCCCACCCGGAGGCGCGGGTGGTGCTCGACGGGTGCCAGGTCGCCGTGGAGATGACCGGTGCCACCGTCGCGCTGCCGCCGCTGGTGCACGACCTGCACGCGGCCGGCGTACCGGTGCGCAGCGCGGAGGTCACCCGGCCGACCCTCGACGACGTGTTCCTCGCCCTCACCGGGCGCAGCCTGCGCGAGGGCCACTCCGGCACGACCGACCAGCCGACCACCACCAAGAACGAGACCGAGGAGGTCTACGCATGAGCAACGCCACCGCCACCCTGACCCGTGAGACGTCCCTCGTGCTGGGCCGCGAGCTCAAGCCCGTGCTGCGCGACCCGTTCTCGGTCGTCTTCTCGATGATCCAGCCGCTGTTCTTCCTGGCGCTGTTCGCGCCGCTGCTCAGCAGCGTCACCGGCCTCGGCCAGGGCAGCTCGCTGCAGTGGTTCGTGCCCGGCATCGTGGTGATGTCGTGCCTGTTCGGTGCCTCGATGACCGGCTCGAACCTGCTGTTGGAGATGCAGACCGGCTCGCACGAGCGCACCCTGGTCACGCCGCTGTCGCGGTCGTCGCTGCTCCTCGGCCGGGCGCTGAAGGAGATCCTTCCGGTCGTCGTGCAGGCCGTCATCGTGGTCGCCGTCGTCGCGCCGTTCAGCTTCGAGGTGCACCCGGTCGGCATCGTCGTCGGGCTGCTGATGCTCTCGGTGTTCTGCGTCGGGCTGGGCTCGCTGTCCTACGCGCTGGCGCTGGCCACCCGCGGGCAGGACTGGATCTTCTGGACCGTGCAGCAGACGTTCCTGTTCCCGGTGCTGCTGCTCGCCGGCATGCTGCTCCCGGTGGACGGCGGCCCGGGCTGGCTGCAGGCGCTGTCGAGGGCGAACCCGCTGACCTACATCGTCGACGCGATGCGCAGCCTGTTCGCGGGCTCGTTCGATCTCTCGCTTGTGGCCCAGGGCACGCTGGCCGCGGCGGTGGTCTGCGCGCTCGGGGTCACCGTCGGGGTGCGGTCGATGCGGGCCGCGGACTGAGCCCGGCCAGCCCCGCTACCGGAACGCCAGGTCGCCCTGCAGCGGCAGCCTGATCACGCTGGGCGCGGCGGCACTGGTCTTCACGGTGACGGGCTGCGCCACGTTGTTGCCGCGGTAGGCCAGGTCGCTCGCCGCCAGCACCACGCTGATCTTGTGGCCGGCGGCGAAGTGCTGGACGACGCCGGGCAGCTGGATCGCGACCGGCTTGGTCACGTCGCTCACCCGCACCGGCGAGATGAGCCGGTTGTGCAGCGTCTTGGTGCCGTCGGGGGCGACGTCGTAGATCTTGGCGAACAGGACCAGCTTGCTGGCCGCGTCCGCGCTCTGCGCGGCCGCCGCGACGGGGGCGTCGAGGTGCACGGTCAGCCGCGAGGAGCCGACCAGGTTCACCGCGTTCCTCAGCGCCGGCGTGGTGAACGCCGCGAACGTGCCGGGGGCGTCGCTCGGCGGGTTGTTCACCGTGTCGCCCTCCAGCCCCGAGGTCTCGGAGTACGACGTGGCGTCACCGGGGGCGTTGGCGTAGGGCGCCGTGCCCGTCGTGACCGCCGACTTCGCCTTCACCAGGGCGTCCGAGCCGCTGAAGTAGAGCGAGGCGGTCGGGTCGTCGGAGAAGCTGTCGTGGCTGCTGTAGGCCTTCGCGACCGCGGTGCCGGCGTACCCGGGGCGCTTGTCGTAGGCGACCCAGTCGCGGAAGTAGGTGAAGCGCGGGCCGACCGGGGCGGTGCTGACGCCCTTGACGTAGTGGTTCATCCAGTTCAGGAACCGGTTGCCGAGGAACGAGTCGCGCAGCGAGGCAGCGCCGAAGTCGAGCTCGCCCGGCTCCGGCGTGCTGTCGGAGTGGCCCCACGACTGCCAGACCATCCGGGTCGGCGTGCCCTGGGCCCGCAGCGCGCGGTACGTCGCGACCGACTCCTGCAGGTTGAACAGCGTGTCCCGCTGGCCCTGCACGAGCAGCGTGGGCGCCTTGATCTTGCTCATGTACGTCGCGACCGACGCGTGCCGGGCCAGCGCGATCGTCGCCGCGCTGGGGGCGCCGACGGTGTTCAGCCCGACGACCCCGGCGCAGGCCTCGTCGGCGAAGTTCGGGCACGGCGGCAGGTTGCGCGACGGGTCGACCATGGTGCCCTGCACACCGGCCTCGAAGCCGACCGTGGAGAACAGGTCGACCCACTCGCGCTTGGCGACGCCGGGAGTCGCGTAGGTGACGCCGCGGGTGAGGCTCGTGTTGTTCGGCGCCAGCGAGTAGGACAGGTCGTTCCAGGTGATGATCGGGACCAGGGCGTCCACGCGCGGGTCCTGCTGCGCCACGGCGTACTGGATCTGGCCGCCGTAGGAGCCGCCGATCATGCCGACCCGCGGGTCGCCGGCGGACTCCTGGGAGACCGCCTTGAGCTTGCGGGTGACGGCGCCCTCGTGGAAGTCCCTCGTGCCCGCGAGCACGTCGACCATCTGCTTGCCGGCCTTGCCGTCGTACTGCGGGTCGTCGAGGCGGACCTTGCACCCGGAGTCGGGGAAGCCGAGGCCGGTGTAGGTCAGCACGATGTAGCCCTGCTTGACGAAGCCGCGGCCGATCGCCGACTCGTTGCTGTCGTCCTTGCTGCCGCCGAAGCCGTTGGTGCTGAGGATCGCGGGCTTGCGGTTCGCCGAGGTCGCGCCGTCCGGGACGTAGAGGTCCGCGTCCACCGTGCACGGCACGTCGTTGGCCGGACCCACCGTGGTGTCGACCGTGATGTGCCGCAGCGAGTAGCCCGGCGTCGTGTCGGTGGCCGCCACGGCGGAGGGCCCGGACGCGGCGACGCCGGTGAGGGCGGTGACGGCGAGGCCGGCGGCGGTCAGGGCGGCGGCGCGGACGGTGCGGCGTGAGGCCATGGGGCTCCCCGTTCGGAGGATCGGTGTGGACAGGACAACGAGTGCTGCCCCCGTTCGCTACGGCGTGTGGGCCTCGTCACACGGTTACCCCGGCCGTTGCCGGCACAAACAGTTGAAGGTCCCAGCCACGATGCGGTCGGCCGACGTACCGTGACTCACATGACGGCCGCGCACCGCTGGGGCATCGTCGGCGTGCTGGTCCTCCTGCTCGTCGCGTCGCCGCTGCTGGTGCGGGCGCTGCCGGTCGCCGACGCGGACGTCTCCGCGGTCGGCCTGCTGCACCGCGTGCAGGACTCCCGCGACGCCTCGTTCACCGGGTACGCCGAGACCGCCGGCAACGTCGCGCTGCCGCAGAACGACGCGCTGTCCAGCGTCACCAAGCTGTTCGGCGAGACCAACCACGTGCGGGTGTGGTGGCAGGACCCGCGCCGCTGGCGCGTCGCGACGCTGCGGCCGACGGGGGAGACCGACCTCGTGCACCGGGGCGACCGGATGGTGCGCTGGGTCTACGAGTCCAAGAGCGCCGCGACCGTCCCCGACGTGCACGTGCGGCTGCCGACGACCACCGACCTGCTGCCGCACGAGCTCGCCCGCCGCTCGCTCGCCGGCGCCCGCAGCTCCGAGCTGCGCCGGCTGCCGGCCCGCCGGGTGGCCGGCCGGACCGCGCTCGGGCTGCGGCTCACCCCGTCGGACGCGCAGTCCGCGGTCCGCCACGTCGACGTGTACGCCGACCGCTCGACCGGCGTCCCGCTCCGCACCGACGTGTTCGCGAAGGGGCAGCGCAACGCCGCGCTCTCCTCGCGCTTCGTCGACTTCTCGCCCGGCCGCCCGACGGCGTCGGCGCTGGAGTTCACGCCACCGGCCGACGCCCACCGCAGCTTCGACGGCTTCGTCGACATCGCCTCGGCCGTCGACCGGTTCGCGTCCCGGGTGCCGCCGGACACCCTCGCCGGGCTCCCCGAGCGCGACCGGCTGCACGGCTCGGTCGGCGTCTACGGCCGCGGGCCGACCGCGCTGCTCGCGCTGCCGCTGTGGAGCCGGTCGGGTGACCGGGTGCGCGCCGACCTCCGCAAGCGGCCGGGCGTCCGGGTCGTCGACCAGGGACTGCTGCTGGGCGCGACCCCGGTGTACCTGCTGCTCGCCGACCCCGAGCCCAACGGCACCAGCTGGCTGCTGGCCGGCACCGTCACGCCGAAGGCCCTCGAGTCCGCCGCCGACGAGCTGGCGGCCCACCGCCCGGCGCTGGCGGGTCAGCGGTGAGCATCGACCAGGCGGACCGGGTCATCGCCACCCGCGGCCTGACCAAGCGCTACGGCTCCGTGCTCGCGGTCGACCACATCGACCTCGACGTCCGCGACGGCGACGTCTACGGCTTCCTCGGCGCGAACGGCTCCGGCAAGACGACGACGGTGCGGATGCTGCTCGGCCTGGTGCTGGCCACCTCGGGCGAGGCCGAGGTGCTGGGCCGGCCGATGCCGCGGTCCGCGCGCACGGTGCTGCCGCAGGTCGGCACGCTGGTCGAGGGGCCGGCGTCGTACGGGCACCTCAGCGGGCGGGCGAACCTGCGGCTCTTCGACTCGATGGGACCCGGCGGGCGCCGCTCGCCGCAACCGCCGCGTCGACGAGGCGCTCGAGCAGGTCGGGCTCGGCGTCGCGGGCGAGCGGCGGGTGAAGGGCTACTCCCTCGGGATGCGGCAGCGGCTCGGCCTCGCCGCCGCGCTGCTGCGGACCCCGCGGCTGCTGGTGCTCGACGAGCCGACCAACGGACTCGACCCGCAGGGCATCCGCGAGATGCGCGAGCTGCTGCTGCGGCTCAACGCCGAGGGCACCACGATCTTCCTGTCCAGCCACCTGCTCGCCGAGGTCGAGCAGATGTGCACCCGCGTCGGCGTGCTCGACCGCGGCCGGCTCGTGGTGCAGGACGAGCTGCGCGTGCTGCAGGCGCCGACCGGTCGCACGGTGGTGGTCACCCCCGACGGCGACGTCGCGCTCGGCCTGCTCGACGGCCGCGTCGAGGTCCGCGACGGCCAGCGGCTCGTGGTCCGCGAGCCCGATCCGGCCACCCTCAACCGGCTGCTCGTCGACAACGGCGTACGCGTCCACGAGCTCGGCCCCGAGCGCCGTGGCCTCGAGCAGGTCGTCCTGGAGGCGACCACCGACGCGCACCAGGTCGGGGTCTCCTCGTGATCCGCGTCGAGCTGGTCAAGATGCTGCGCCGCCCGCGCACCTGGGTGACGATCCTGATGCTCAACGCGCTGCCCACGCTGGTCGCGGTGCTGCTCGCGGTGACCGACATCGGCCCCAAGCCCGGCGAGGGCCCGCCGTTCCTGTCCGCCGTCCTCACCGACGGCACGCTGTTCCCGCTGGCCGCGCTGGCGATCGTGCTGCCGCTGTTCATGCCGGTGGCGGTCGCGGTGGTCGCCGGCGACGCGGTGGCGGGCGAGGCGCAGGGCGGCACGCTGCGCTACGTGCTGACCCGTCCCGTCGGTCGCACCCGGCTGCTGGTGGCCAAGCTGGTCAGCGTGCTGGCCTTCGTGCTGCTCGCGGTGGTCGTGGTGGCCGTCGTCGGGTACGTCGTCGGCCGGCTGTTCCTCGGTGGCGGTGACGTGCGGTCGGTCGTCACCGGCATCTCGGGCAGCAGCCTGACCCAGACGCAGCTGGTCGAGCGGACGCTGATGTCGATCGTGTACGTCGCCCTCTCCATGCTCGGCGTGGCGGCGATGGCGCTGCTGCTGTCGACCTTCACCGACTCGCCGCTCGGCGCCGCGCTCGGCGCGCTGGCGTTCCTCATCGCCTCGACGCTGCTGCTCACCCTCGACGCCGCCGCCTCGCTGCAGCCCTACCTGCCGACGCGCTACTGGCTGTCGTTCGTCGACCTGTTCCGCGACCCGATCCTGTGGCGCGACCTGGAGCGCGGGGTGCTGCTGCAGGGGGTCTACGTGCTGGTGTTCCTGGCCGCCGCGTGGGCCAACTTCACCACGAAGGACATCACGAGCTGAGGGACTGTGTCGTCGGCGCTCGCTCCGCTCGCGCGTGTCCGCCGCGCCTGGGCGCTCGCGTCTTCCCTCCTGCGCTCGGCGCCTCCTCCGCTGCGCTCCTCCGGCGCCTCGCTCCGTCAGTCCAGACGCGACCGCGCGGCGGACCTGCCTGGTCGATGCGGAGCGGCCCAGACGCCTCGACCCGGCGTGAGTTGCGAGCAGAACCTGGCCGACCCGGCGTGAGTTGCGGCCGGGGTTCGCAACTTGCGCCGGGTCAGCAGGGCTGGGACCGCAACTTGCGCCGGGTCGGCAGGGCTGGGGCCGCAACTTGCGCCGGGTCAGCAGGGGACGTGGGAGGGGACGGCCGGCGCGGAGCGGCCCAGCGCCGAGGTGAGCAGCGCCAGGACCACCGGGTCCGAGGGCAGGTCGCCGTGGCGGGACCGGTCGTCGGGGCACACCGACTGGACGGTGAGGTTCAGCGCGCCCCGCGAGCCGGGCCGACGAGGCGGGGACGACGACGTCGTCGTCGTCCGACCACACCGACACGAACGACGGGCCGTGCGGCGTCTCGTCGCGGGCGTTCAGCGAGCGCAGCAGCCGGCTGTCGGGGGCGAGCTGCCGGCACGCCGCGGGGCAGCCGCCACCCACGCCGACGGCGAGGTCGGCCACCGTGGTGCCGTGCTGCGGCGAGCCGACGCTCATCACGCGGCGGGCCGCTGCGTCGCCGTCGTGGTCCTTCACCCACGACCGGGCGACCACCCCGCCGGCGGAGTAGCCGACGACGTCGACCGACGCGGCCCCGAACCGGTCCATCGCGGCGTCGGCCCGCCGTCCGAGGGCGTCGGCCTGCTCGTCGAGGTCGCCGGTGCCGTCCCCGACGGGCGGCACGACGACGACGTCCCGGCCGGCCCGCTGGAGCGCCGACCGCAGCGGCTCGAGCGAGCGGGTGGAGCCGCCGTACCCGCTGACCAGCAGCACCGGTCCCGGGTCGTCCTGCGCGACCGCGTCGGTGCCGCCGGTCACCCGCACCACGACCACGGAGACCGCGACCAGCGCCGCCAGCAGCACGGCGAGCGCCGCCAGCAGCACGAGGCGTCGCCGCGGCGGGGACAGGGAGTCGAGCACCCGACCAGTCTCTCGGGTCAGTGGGCGCCCACGTGCTGGCGCACCAGCGCGGCGATCCGCTCGGCGTGCGTCACGATCGCCCAGTGCCCGGCGTCGACGTGCTCGACGCGGACGTCGCTGCACGCCTGGTCGAGGTCCTCGGCCAGCACGGCGCGTCAGGAACCGGTCGCGGACGGGATGCACGACGAGGACCGGTACGTCGGTCCGCAGCCGGCCGGGCCGCCGCAGCCGCTGGAAGACGTTCGCGCGGTAGAGCTCGAGGCCGTGCACCGCGTCGCGTCGCAGGCCCGCGCCCCAGTGGCCGCGCGGCAGCCCCTCACGGGCGGCGATCGCCGACCCCAGGAACCGGTGGCCGAGTCGCCACAGCAGCACCGGCACGCACCGGCAGGCAGAAGAGCACGACGTACAGCGAGTGCAGCTGCTGGCGCAGCAGCGCCAGCCGGCGACCACGCGGCCGCCGGGTCAGCCACGCGGTGTGGTCGAGCGACGGACCGCTCACCGAGGAGAACGACGCGATGCGACCCGTCAGCCCCGGGTGCACCGGCTCGGCGGCGACCGCGTCCCACAGCTGCACCGAGCCCCAGTCGTGGCCGACCAGGTGGACCGGCGCCCGGTCGCTGCGCACCGCGTCGAGCACCGCGACGAGGTCGTCGACGAGGTGGTGCGTCCGGTACGACGCCCGCCCCCGCGGCGCCCCGGAGAGGCCGGCGCCGCGGACGTCGTAGGTCACGACGTGCCAGTCCTCGAGCGGCAGCCGGGCGACCAGCGAGCCCCAGGTGTCCTGCGAGTCGGGGTAGCCGTGGACCAGCACGACGGTCGGGCGACCGGGCCCGGCGGGACTGTGCTCGCGCACCGCCAGGGACACGTCGCCCGAGGTCACGCGGCGGGAGGTGGGGGAGGAGGACATGTGACGAAGGGTACGGAACCGGGTCGTACCCGCCGTGGCTGTGATCCGGCCCACCGGGCTAATGTCAGCCGTGACCCGCCCGGGGCCAGGCCAGTGCTCCCGGCAGTGAGCCCGACGAGAAGGACGGTCGAAGACTCGTGGACCTGATGGAGTACCAAGCGAAGGAGCTCTTCGCCAAGCACGACGTTCCCGTGACTGTCGGCACCGTCGTCGAGAAGGCGGAGGACGCGAAGGCCGCAGCCGAGCAGAACGGTGGCCGGGTCGTCGTCAAGGCGCAGGTCAAGGCCGGCGGCCGCGGCAAGGCCGGCGGCGTGAAGCTCGCCGAGAACCCCGACGAGGCCGTCGAGAAGGCCGAGGCCATCCTCGGCATGGACATCAAGGGCCACACCGTGCACCGGGTGCTCGTCGCGCCCGCGGCCGACATCGCCGACGAGTACTACTTCTCCTTCCTGGTCGACCGCACCAACCGCGGCTACCTCTGCATCGCCAGCGTCGAGGGCGGTGTCGAGATCGAGGTCGTCGCGCACGAGAACCCCGACGCCATCGCACGGGTCTCCATCGACCCGCAGGTCGGCGTCGACGACGCGAAGGCCGCCGAGATCGTGGCCGCCTCCCGCTTCCCCGACGAGATCGCCGACGAGGCCAAGAACGTCATCGCGAAGCTCTGGGACGTCTTCATCAAGGAGGACGCCTCGCTGGTCGAGGTCAACCCGCTGGTCCGACTGGGCGACGGCCACCTCGAGGCGCTCGACGGCAAGGTCACCCTCGACGAGAACGCCGACTTCCGCCACGAGGACCACGCGGCCTTCGAGGACAAGGCCGCCGCGGACCCGCTGGAGGCGAAGGCCAAGGCCAAGGGCCTCAACTACGTCAAGCTCGACGGTGCCGTCGGCATCATCGGCAACGGCGCCGGGCTGGTGATGTCCACGCTCGACGTGGTCGCCTACGCCGGTGAGAAGCACGGCGGCGTCAAGCCGGCGAACTTCCTCGACATCGGCGGCGGCGCGTCCGCCGAGGTGATGGCCGACGGCCTCGACGTGATCCTCAACGACGAGCAGGTCAAGAGCGTGTTCGTGAACGTCTTCGGCGGCATCACCGCGTGCGACGCGGTCGCCAACGGCATCGTGTCGGCGCTCGAGATCCTCGGCGACGAGGCCAACAAGCCGCTCGTCGTACGCCTCGACGGGAACAACGTCGAGGAGGGCCGCCGGATCCTCGACGACGCCAACCACCCGCTCGTCACGCTGGTGGACACCATGGACGGAGCGGCCGACCGCGCCGCCGAGCTCGCGAGCAAGGCAGGAGCCTGACATGTCGATCTTCCTCACCGAGAGCTCCAAGGTCGTCGTGCAGGGCATGACCGGCTCCGAGGGCCAGAAGCACACCCGTCGGATGATCGCCTCCGGCACGAACATCGTCGGCGGCGTGAACCCCAAGAAGGCCGGCCAGAGCGTCGACTTCGACGGCACCGCCGTCCCGGTCTTCGGCTCCGTGAAGGAGGCCATGGACGAGACCGGCGCCGACGTGTCGGTCGTCTTCGTGCCGCCCGCCGGCACGAAGAGCGCCGTGGTCGAGGCCGTCGACGCCGCGATGCCGCTGGTCGTCGTCATCACCGAGGGCGTGCCGGTGCACGACACCGCGGACTTCTTCTCCTACGCGCAGGCCAAGGGCACCACCCGGGTGATCGGCCCCAACTGCCCCGGCCTGATCAGCCCCGGACAGTCCAACGCCGGCATCATCCCCGCCAACATCACCAAGGGCGGCCGCGTCGGGCTGGTCTCGAAGTCCGGCACGCTGACCTACCAGATGATGTACGAGCTGCGGGACTTCGGCTTCTCCTCGGCCGTCGGCATCGGCGGCGACCCGATCATCGGCACCACGCACATCGACTGCCTGCAGGCCTTCGAGGACGACCCGGACACCGACGCGATCGTGATGATCGGCGAGATCGGCGGCGACGCCGAGGAGCGCGCGGCCGAGTACATCAAGGACAACGTCACGAAGCCCGTCGTCGGGTACGTCGCCGGGTTCACCGCCCCGGAGGGCAAGACGATGGGCCACGCCGGCGCCATCGTCTCCGGCTCCTCGGGGACGGCGCAGGCCAAGAAGGAAGCGCTCGAGGCCGTCGGGGTCAAGGTCGGCAAGACGCCGTCCGAGACCGCGCAGCTGATGCGGGACATCCTGCAGAAGGGCTGAGCACCCGCCCACGTAACGCGGACGTGTGGTGGGTCGTTGGGCAGGCAACCCCTGACCAGGAGCCCCCATGCGCCGTCGCCTCACCCTGACCGTCTGCACCCTGCTCGCGGCCGCCTCGGCGGTGGTGGTCGTCCGGACCGCCGACGCGGCACCCGTGAGCCGGGCAGCCACCACAGCGACGGCCGCCCCGCGCAGCGTGATGTACGTCGGCAACAACTGGGCCGGCACCGCCGACATCCGCGACGTCCACACGTTCGCCAAGGTCGGCCGGATCAACGTGGTGCCCGACCGGGCGCAGCGGATGGCGGAGATCCAGGCCGACCCGGAGCGGCTCGCCTACTTCCTGGCGATCCGGCAGGCGATCGGCGAGGGCCACGACCAGCTGGTCGACGACATGTTCAGCACGCACGACGGCACGCTGCTGGCGGTCTCCCGCCCGAGCTTCGCCGACGTCGTCGGGATCGACCTGCGCACCCGCAGGATCGTGTGGCGCTTCGCGATGCACGGCCAGCGCGCCGACCACATGGCCGTCAACCCGGCCGGCACCCGGCTGCTCGTCTCGGACTCCACCGCGGGCCACGTCGACGAGCTGGCGCTGCGCACCGGCAAGCCGCTGCGGCAGTTCGAGTCCGGTGAGACGCCGCACGAGAGCAACTACAGCAAGGACGGCTCGCGGATCTTCCACGCGAGCATCGGCAAGATCTTCACGCCCACCGACCCGTCGCTGACCTGCCCGGAGCCGGACCCCAGCAAGGGCGACCAGCGCTTCGAGATCGTCGACAACTGAGCTTCGCGGTGCTGAAGAAGTGGGACATCGGCCAGAAGCTGCGGGAGGCCGGCTTCTCCTGCATGGCCTCCGCGGTGCGTCCGATGGCCATCTCGCCGGACGAGCGGACGGCGTACCTGCAGCTCTCGTTCTTCCACGGCTACGTCGCCTTCGACCTGGTCCGCGGCGAGGTGACCCAGGTGGTCCCGCTGCCGCAGAGCGAGGCCGCCCGGAACACGCCGCGGGCGCAGTACGTCCTCAACTCCGCGCACCACGGGCTGGCGCTGAGCAAGGACGGCAGCCAGCTGTGCGTCGCGGGGACGATGGACGACTACGTCGGACTGGTGCGGGTGCGCGACCCGCGCGACCGCAAGGTCTTCACGCTGCCGCACACCGGGGACCGGCCGTACTGGGCGACCAACGGCCCGGGCGGCACCCGCTGCTGGGTCTCCATCGCGGGCGACGACCGGGTCAACGTCTACGACTACGCCACGCGCACGCGGCGTCGCGTCGCTGCCCGTCGGCGACCACCCGCAGCGCGTCCGGCCCGGCACCATCTCGGCCGCGGCCGAGGCGGCGCTGGGCTGACCGCCGGCCGATCGGGTCAGGTGACCGCGTTGCGCACGTCGTACGCCGGCCGCAGGTGCTCCTCGCCGGCGAGCACCGCGGCCAGGTGCTCCACGGCGTCGAAGACGTCGGCGTGCGTGACGTACAGCGGCGCGAAGCCGAACCGCGCCACGTCGGGGGTGCGGAAGTCGCCGACGACGCCGCGCTCGACCAGGGCCTGCACCACGCCGTAGGCGGCCGGGTGCCGCAGCGACACCTGGCTGCCGCGCCGGTCGTGCTCGCGCGGGGTGATCACCTCGAACGCCGACCCGAGCCGGTCGTCGACCAGCGCGAGGAAGTAGTCGGTCAGCGACAGCGACACCTCCCGGAGCGCCGGGAGGGACACCCCGTCGAACACGTCGAGGGCGGCGTCGAGCGCGGAGAGCGCGAGCACCGGCGGGGTGCCGGACGCCATCCGCGCGATGCCGGTCGCGGGCGTGAACGTGCGGTCCATGTCGAAGGGCCGGGCGTGCCCGAACCAGCCGGTGATCGGCTGGTCCCAGGCCTCCTGGTGCCGCGGGTGCACCCAGCAGAACGCGGGGGAGCCGGGGCCGCCGTTGAGGTACTTGTAGGTGCAGCCGACCGCGATGTCCGCGTCGGCGTCCATCAGCGCCACCGGCACCGCGCCCGTCGAGTGGCACAGGTCCCACTGCACCAGCGCGCCGGCGGCGTGGGCGGCGGCGGTCAGCGCGGGCAGGTCGAACATCGCGCCGGAGCGGAAGTCGACGTGGGTGAGCGCGAGCAGCGCGACGTCGTCGTCGAGCGCCGCCGCCGGGTCGGCCGGGTCGCACCAGCGCACCTCCAGGCCCAGGGTGCGGGCGACGCCGTCGGCGACGTACCCGTCGGTGGGGAAGGTGGTCGGCTCCAGCACCACCACCCGGCGGTCCGGGCGCAGCCGCGACGCTGCGACCAGCGTCTTGAACAGCGTCACCGTGGTGGAGTCGCCGACGTGCACGTCCTCGGGCGCCGCGCCGACCAGCGGCGCGATCCGGGCGCCGACACGGCGGGCCAGCCCGACCCAGTCGGCGGTGTTCCACGACGAGATCAGGCCGGTGCCCCACTCGGCGGCCACCACCTGCTGCATCCGGGGTGCGACCGAGCGGGGGAGCGCGCCGAGCGAGTTGCCGTCGAGGTAGACGACGCCGTCGGGGAGGTCGAACAGCTCGCGGCGCGACGCCAGCGGGCTCTGCTCGTCCAGGGCCACCGCGCTCGCGCGGTCGCGGGTCTCGGTGCTCATCCCCGCGACCCTACGGTGCGTCAGCCCAGCTGGCGCAGCCGCTCGCCCGCACGGACCAGCAGCGCGTCGAAGGAGCGGTCGGTCATGTCGTCGCTCGACGTGGGCGCGAAGGTCAGCTGGGCGACCCGGCGGCCGACCTGCACGAAGCCGACCCGGAAGCGCACCTTCTCGGTCTTCGACACCTCGGTGGTCAGCGTCCAGGTGGAGCGGTCGGTGCGCCCGGTGCGGTGCCGGGCGGCGGAGTCGACGGAGGTGGCCAGGTCCCGCTTCTCGCAGCCGGCGACGTGTCCCCGGACGTCGGCGAGGAACCGGGCCGCCGCCCTCGGGGTGCGGAACCGGCCGTAGGTCTCGGTGAGGCCGAACCGGGCGGGCACGTCGGCCTGCGGCACCAGGAACGTGCGGCTCCGCCGCTGGGCGGCCCCGGTGTGCGCGAAGGAGGCACGGTCGCACGTCGTGGCGGCCGGGTTGCGCGTGGTCCGGACGGGCTTCGTGCCGACCCACGGGTCGTCGATGCGACCGACCGGGGGCAGGTCGGCAGTGGCGAGCATGCCGCGCTCGTCACCTGTGGGCGGCGGGGGCACGGCGCGGAAGGTCGGCTTCCCGACGCAGCCCGGCGACCCGGTGCGCGCGCAGAGCTTCTCGACGGCCTCGCCGAGGGAGCGGGTGACCTCCGTGACCGGCGGCGGCGCTGCCGCCGGCGGAGGTGCCGACCGTCGAGGTGGTGACCGACCCGGCCCGGGCGACGGCGACGCTGATGGTCCGGACCGGGGTGCGGCCGACCCGGAGCGTGAGCACGTCGGCCTGGTCGCCGACGTGGTCGACGTGGTACGCGTCGACGACCTGCAGCCGCGCCACCTGGCAGCCGGCGTACCAGCCGACGGTGGTGCGGAACGCCCGGGCGGCGGCCTGCCGCGACCGGGAGACCTCGACGGTCTGCACCGCGCGGCGCTCCGGCTTCCCCGACGCCCGGAAGGAGCGGACGAGGGCGGAGTAGCCCTTCGGGTCGGCGAACCGGTCCTCCTGGCAGACGGTGTTGATGCCGGTGCCGGTGGTGTTGTTGCCGGTGCGGGCGGTGTGCCAGGTCCGGGTGGGACCGAACCGGCTCATCTGCTCGGCGTAGAGCAGGTCGTCGGCGGTGGGCATCATGGCCGTCGGGTCGGTGGCGCCCGGGCTCGAGGGCTTCACCAGCCCGAGCTCCTCGGCACTGGTGCCCTCCGGGTGGGTCGCGAACGCCCCGATGCCGACGATCACCAGGGTCGCGGCCACGGCGCCCGCGACGAGCTGCGTGCGGCGGCGGGAGCGGACGGCGCGGCGCAGCAGGGTGGCGCGCGGCTGGGTGACGTCGTCGAGCAGCGCGTCCAGGCCGGCCAGCCGGGCCGCGACGTCGCCGACCGGGATCGCGAGCTGCTCGGCGACGCTCGCGCGGGCCGGGGCCGCGTCGGCCGTCCCGGCGGGCTGACCGAGCTCGTCCGCGGCCCGTTCCTGGTCCAGACCGGCGAGGTCGGCCAGCACCAAGGCGCGCCGACCGTCGGCGGGGAGGCGGCCCAGCGCGTCGAGCACCTCCCGCTGCTCCGGGGACGGCGCGGGGGTGCGCCGCCGGGGCCCGACGGTGTGCCGGCGACGCGCGTGCTTCCAGGCCCGCGGGCGCAGCCAGGTCATCGGGTCCTCGAGTGCGGAGACCGAGCGCCAGTGCTGCCAGGCGCCGACGTAGGCGGCGCGCACCGCGGAGCGGGCCACCGGGAGGTCGCCGGTGAGCGCGAACGTCTGCAGCAGCAGCGCGCGTCGGGTCGACCGGTAGAGGGAGTCGAAGCTCTCCTCGGCGGCTGACTCGTGCGGCATGGCTGCTCCTGGCGGGGTCCGGGCGGGGGGTCGTCCGGGCGTGCGGCAGCCCGGGACGTGCGGTGAGAAGTCATCCACGGTACGGCGGCGCCGGGTCAGGGTCTAACCGGCGTGGGAGCCCGAGATGGAGATCACCCACGCCCAAGATGGTCGTGATGACCAGTCTTCTCGACCCCCCGTCCACCCGCGCGGCCCGGAGGACCGGCTCCGGGGAGGCGCCGTTGCGCCCGCTGGCGCTGGGTGCCGCGGCGGCCGGAGCCGTCGCCGCCGGGGCCGTCCTGCTCGGCTGCATGGCGATGGCCCTGGTGGGCTGGTTCGCCTCCGACGCCGGCGGCCACGGCACCACCCGTGACGCGCTCCGGGTCGGCACCGACGGCTGGCTGATGGCCCAGGGCGCCCACCTGCACCTGTCCACCGGCGGCCTCGACGCCACCGTCACGGCCCTGCCGATGGGGCTCACGCTGCTCTGCCTGTACGTCGCGCACCGGCTCGGGGTCTGGGCCGCGGCCACCTCGGCCGTCGAGGACCTCCGCACGCTCGGGCTCGGCGCCGTCGTGCTCGCCGGCGTCTACGCCCTGGTCTCGCTGGTCTCGTGCGTGCTGGCCTCGACGCCCGCGGCCGAGCCGAGCCTGCTCGGTGCGTTCGGCGGGGCGTTCCTGGTCGCGCTGGTCGGCGGCGGCACCGGGCTGCTGCGCGGCAGCCGCGACGTCGTGGACTGGCGCAGCCGGGTCCCCGAGCCGGTCCGCGGGGTCGCGGTCGGCGCCGTCGCCACGACGCTGCTGCTGTTCGTCGCGGGCTCGGTGGTGCTGACGGTGGCGCTGCTGGCGAACCTCGGCCCGGCGGCCAACGTGCTCTCCCTGCTGCACGCCGACGTCTCCGGCGGGCTGCTCTACACCCTGCTGGTCGCCGCGGTCGCCCCGAACGCCGTGCTGCTGACCGGCTCCTACCTCCTCGGCCCCGGCTTCGCCGTCGGCACCGGCACGCTGGTCTCGCCGGCCAGCGTCGTGCTCGGGCCGGTGCCGGCGTTCCCGCTGCTCGCGGCGCTGCCGTCGCCCGGCACGCCTCCCGACTGGTTCGCCGGGCTGGTCGCGCTGCCGGTGCTCGCCGCGGCGCTCGGGGTCGTCGTGATGCAGCGCCGCCACCCGGTCTTCAGCTACGAGGCCGGCGCCGCGCGCGGCCTCGGCTCCGGGCTGGCCGGCGGCCTGCTGGTCACCGCCGCGGTCGCGCTGGCCGGCGGCTCGGTCGGGCCCGGCCGGATGTCCGACGTCGGGCGCCCCGCTGCTCGACACCCTGATCGCCGCCACGGTCGCGATGGGCGTCGGCGGGCTGTTCGGCGGCGTGGTCGTCACCTGGTGGGCCCGCCGCCGCTGACCCGGCCGCGTCGGTAGCCTTCTGGCCGTGTCCCCGACCCCCGCCGCGTCCGCCCCCGTCCGGCTGGTGGTGCTCGTCTCCGGGGCCGGCACGAACCTGCAGGCGCTGCTCGACGCGTGCGCCGACCCGGCGTACGGCGCGCAGGTGGTCGCCGTCGGCGCCGACCGCGACGGCATCGAGGGCCTGGCCCGGGCCGAGCGCGCCGGCGTGCCCACGTTCGTGGAGAGGGTCAAGGACCACCCCACCCGGTCGGACTGGGACGTCGCCGTCACCGCCGCCTGCGAGGCGCACCGTCCGGACCTCGTGGTGTCGGCCGGCTTCATGAAGCTCGCCGGGGAGGCGTTCCTCGCGGCGTACGGCGGCCGCTACCTCAACACCCACCCGGCGCTGCTGCCGGCGTTCCCCGGGATGCACGGCGCCGCCGACGCCCTGGCGCACGGCGTCAAGGTCGCCGGCGCGACGCTGTTCGTCGTCGACGCCGGCGTCGACACCGGGCCGATCGTCGCGCAGACCGCCGTGCCGGTGGAGGACGACGACGACGTGGCGACGCTGCACGAGCGCATCAAGGTCGCGGAGCGGGAGATGCTGGTGGCGTCCGTGGGCCGGATGGCGCGCGAGGGGTTCACGATCACCGGTCGCTCGGGTGCGGTTCGGGCCGGCACCCGCCTAGCAGACCAGCGATGAGTCCCGCCCCGCGCGGAGGTCCACCTCCACATGGCTGAGATCTTCGCGACGGGACTGCGGATGGGCGAGTCGCCCCGGTGGCACGACGGCCGGTTCTGGATGTGCGACTGGCTGGCGGGCGAGGTGCTGGCCTTCGACGCGACCGGCGGGCGCGAGGTCGTCGCCCGCGTGACCGGCCTGCCGTTCTCGATCGACTGGCTCCCGGACGGCCGGCTGCTGACGACGACCGCGGACGGGGTGCGCGTCGGCGCCGACCTCGCGGCGTACGGCCCGCCGGGGGAGCCGTTCAACGAGATCGTGGTCGACGGCGCGGGCCGCGCCTGGGTCGACATGCCCGGCTCGATGCCGTGGGAGGAGCGGAAGCCCGGGATCGTCGCCGTCGTGCTGCCGGACGGCACCAGCCGGCAGGTCGCCGACGACGTGTGGTTCCCCAACGGGATGGCCGTCCTCGACGAGTCGACGCTGCTGGTGGCCGAGTCGCACGCCGACCGGGTCACCGCCTGGACCATCACCCCGGACGGCGAGCTGACCGACCGGCGGGTGTGGGCCGAGCTCGGCGCCGGGTCCGCGCCGGACGGCATCTGCCTCGACGCCGAGGGGTCGCTCTGGTACGCCTCCGTGCCCGGGCAGCGCTGCGTCCGCGTCGCCGAGGGCGGCGAGGTGCAGCAGGTCGTCGAGGCCGACCGCGGCTGCTTCTCGTGCACGCTCGGCGGCGACGACGGCCGGACGCTCCACGTCGTCGCGAACCGCTACGGCCCCGAGGGCGCCTCCGACGGGGTCGTGCTGACCGAGCGGGTCGACGTGCCGGCCGGCGGACGACCCTGACCGTTCCGCGACCTACCCGCGACCTACCCGGTCCGGCGGGCCAGCAGCGTGGAGTCGCGGACGTCCATCGTCACCCCGTCGCGCGTCATGGTCCGCGGGCGCTGCTCGACCACGACGGCCTCGAACCCCGCCGGCAGGCCGGGCAGCAGCTCCTCGGCGCGGAACATCGCCCGGTGCTGCCGGGCGTCCAGGTGGGCGAACTCGCCGGACGGCTCGTGGCCGACCACCAGCAGGTGCCCGCCGGGGGCGACGGCGCCCGCGAGCCGACGGGCGACCTCGACCATCCCGCCGTCCGGCGGGTGCAGGAAGTGCGTCGTGACCAGGTCGAAGGCCCGGCCGCCGGCCGCGAAGGTCCGCGCGTCGACCTGCCACCAGTCGCACCGGTCGGCGACCCCGGCCTGGTCGGCGTGCCGGGCGGCGCGCGCCAGCCCGTTGGCGGCGAAGTCGGCCCCGGTGACCCGCCAGCCCTGCTGGGCCAGCCAGACCACGTCGCCGCCCTCCCCGCACCCGACGTCGAGCGCGGTGCCCGGGGTCAGCCCGGACGCCTCGGCGACCAGCTGTGCGTTGGGGTGCCCGCTCCACATGTCCACGTCGCCGGCGTAGCGCTCCTCCCAGCCCGGCGGCTCGAAGAAGTCGACGTCGTCCTCGTCGGGGTGGCCGTGCCCGTGCCCGTGCTCGGCGCTCTGCTCGCTGTTCACCCGACCAGCCTGCGCACCTGACGGTGCGATGGCAACCTTCTTTGCGGGTTCGGCAAACCCGGTCGGCCGACCGTCGGGCCCGGTCGACCCTCTGGTCCTCGGGCACTAGGCTGGTCGCACACGACTGGCGCAGGTGGGCAACCACCAGGGAGTGAAGTCGAGCGCATCGAACGCCTGGGTGCCTCCTCGCACGAGCTGAGGAGCCGACGCACATGTCCGACACCACCCCGACCTCCACAGGCGACCGCCGCCCGATCCGGCGGGCCCTGGTCTCCGTCTACGACAAGACCGGCCTCGACGAGCTGGCGCAGGCGCTGCACCAGGCCGGGGTCGCGATCGTGTCCACCGGGTCGACTGCCGGCCGGATCGCCGACGCCGGCGTGCCGGTCACCAAGGTCGAGGAGCTCACCGGCTTCCCCGAGTGCCTCGACGGCCGGGTCAAGACGCTGCACCCCCGGGTGCACGCCGGCATCCTCGCCGACCTCCGCCTCGAGACCCACCGCGAGCAGCTCCAGGAGCTCGGCGTCGAGCCGTTCGACCTGGTGGTCTCGAACCTCTACCCGTTCCTGGAGACCGTCCGCTCCGGCGCGACCCCCGACGAGTGCGTCGAGCAGATCGACATCGGCGGCCCCTCGATGGTCCGCGCCGCGGCCAAGAACCACCCCTCCGTCGCGATCGTCACCTCGCCCGGGCAGTACGACGACCTGCTCGCTGCCGTGCGCGACGGCGGGACCACCCTCGCCCAGCGGCAGCGGCTGGCCGCCGAGGCGTTCGTGCACACCGCGACGTACGACGTGGCGGTGGCGTCCTGGATGGGCAGCGTGCTCACCGACTCCTCCGAGGGCACCGGGTTCCCGGCGTGGGTCGGCGCGACCTGGGACAAGGCGGCGGTGCTGCGCTACGGCGAGAACCCGCACCAGCCCGCGGCGCTGTACCGCAGCTGGCAGGGCGGGCTGGCCTCGGCCGAGCAGCTGCACGGCAAGGAGATGTCCTACAACAACTACGTCGACTCCGACGCCGCCCGCCGGGCCGCGCTCGACTTCGACGAGCCGGCGGTCGCGATCATCAAGCACGCCAACCCGTGCGGCATCGCGGTCGGCGCCGACGTCGCCGAGGCGCACCGCAAGGCGCACGCCTGCGACCCGGTGTCCGCCTTCGGCGGCGTGATCGCGGTCAACCGCCCGGTGTCGGTCGCGATGGCCGAGCAGGTGGCCGAGATCTTCACCGAGGTGGTCGTCGCGCCGGACTACGAGGACGGCGCCGTCGAGGTGCTGGCCCGCAAGAAGAACATCCGGGTGCTGCGCTGCCCGGTCGACGAGCAGCCCGACCCGGTCGAGTTCCGGCGGATCAGCGGCGGCCTGCTGATGCAGCACGTCGACCACGTCTCCGCGGTGGTCGACGGTGGCGGCGACGACCCGACGACCTGGACGCTCGCCACCGGCGAGCCGGCCACCGAGCAGCAGCTCGCCGACCTGGCCTTCGCCTGGAAGGCCTGCCGCGCCGTGAAGTCCAACGCGATCCTGCTCGCCGCCGACGGCGCCGCGGTCGGCGTCGGCATGGGCCAGGTCAACCGGGTCGACTCCTGCCGGCTCGCGGTCGAGCGGGCGGGGGAGCGGGCCGCCGGGCTCGGTCGCGGCGTCCGACGCGTTCTTCCCGTTCGCGGACGGTCCGCAGGTGCTGGTCGACGCCGGGGTCAGCGCGATCGTGCAGCCCGGCGGCTCGAAGCGCGACCCGGACGTCGTCGAGGCCCTGCAGGCGGCCGGCGTGACGATGTACCTGACCGGCACCCGCCACTTCTTCCACTGACCCGACGACCTGGCCCGACGACCTGCGCGCCGACGACCTGGGCCGACGACCTGGGCCGACGACGTGGGCCGGGCGCCCACGAACCGCCGACACCACCTGACAGGATGACCCCGTGACCGCACAGATCCTCGACGGCACGACGACCGCGAAGACCATCAAGGCCGAGCTCACCGAGCGGGTCGCCCGGCTCCGGGACCAGGGCGTCGTCCCCGGGCTCGGCACCGTGCTGGTCGGTGACGACCCCGGCTCGCGGTGGTACGTCAACGGCAAGCACAAGGACTGCGCCGAGGTCGGGATCACCTCGATCCGGGTCGACCTGCCCGCGGACCGCGACCCAGGACGAGGTCGAGACGCACGTCGCCGAGCTGAACGCGGACCCGGCGTGCACCGGCTACATCGTCCAGCTGCCGCTGCCCGGCCACATGGTCACCAACCAGGTCCTCGGCCTCGTCGACCCGGCCAAGGACGCCGACGGCCTGCACCCGACGAACCTCGGCTGGCTGGTGCTCGGCCAGGACGGCGCCGCTGCCCTGCACGCCCGCCGGCATCGTCGAGCTGCTGCGCCGCCACGACGTGACCATCGCCGGCGCCGACGTCTGCGTCGTCGGCCGCGGCGTCACGGTCGGCCGCTCGCTGGGGCTGCTGCTGACCCGGCGCAGCGAGAACGCCACCGTGACGCTGTGCCACACCGGCACCCGCGACCTCGCCGCGCACGTGCGCCAGGCCGACATCGTCGTCGCCGCCGCGGGGGTGCCGGGGATCATCACCGGCGACATGGTCAAGCCCGGCGCCGCCGTCCTCGACGTCGGCGTCTCCCGCGTCGACGGCAAGCTCGCCGGCGACGTCGCCGCCGGACGTCGCACGACGTCGCGGGCTGGGTCTCCCCGAACCCGGGCGGCGTCGGCCCGATGACCCGCGCGATGCTGCTGTCCAACATCGTGGCCGCTGCCGAGCAGTCGCTCACGCTCCGGGCCTGATCGGTGCCGCACGACGGGCCGCTCCGCCGGCCGCAGACCCTCGGCGGGGTGGTCTACCTCGGCGTGCTCGGGTCGGCCGTCGTCGGTCTCGCGCTGGTCCTGCTGGGGCCGTGGCGCGCGGGGCTGACCTGGATCGGCGTCGGCCTCCTGGTGGCCGCGCTCACCCGGCTGGTGCTCTCGGACCGCCGGGCGGGGATGCTGCGGGTGCGGCGCCGCTGGTCGGACGTGCTGATGCTGGTGGTCGCCGGGGTCGGCCTGATCGTGCTCAGCATCGTGGTGCCGAACCAGCCACCTGCCTGAGGGCCCCGACGCTTGGCGTCGACAAGGTGTGTACGATACACACCACTGTCCGCCTTCCAGGAGATCCTCGTGCCGCTGTCCTCCCGCCGTACCACCGCGAGCCCGGTGCTCACCGTCGTCGTGCTCTGCCTCGGTGGTCTCTCCGCCGCCCTCACCCAGACCCTGGTCATCCCGATCCAGAGCGAGCTGCCGCGGCTGCTCGGCACCTCGGCGGCCAACACGTCCTGGGTCATCACGATCACGCTGCTGGCGGCCGCGGTCGCGATGCCGGTCGCCGGCCGGGTCGCCGACCTGCTCGGCAAGCAGCGGGTGCTGGTCACCAGCGCCGGCATCCTGCTGGTCGGCTCCGTGGTCTGCGCGCTCGCCGACTCGCTCGTGCCGACGCTGGTCGGACGCGCCCTGCAGGGGCTCGCGATGGGCTTCATCCCGGTCGGCATCTCGCTGATGCGGGAGATCACCCCGCCCGAGATCACCTCGACGGCGATCGCCGCGATGAGCGCCACCCTCGGCGTCGGCGGTGCGATCGGGCTGCCGCTGTCGGCCTGGATCGCCGACTCCTACGACTGGCACGCGCTGTTCTGGCTCTCCGCCGGGCTGGCGCTGGTGATCCTGGTCGCCACCGCCACGCTGGTCCCGCACGTCCGCGACGCGCACCCCGGTCGGCTCGACGTGGTGGGCGCCGTCGGCCTGGCGGTCGGGCTGGTCGCGTTCCTGGTCGGGGTCTCGAAGGCCACCGAGTGGGGCTGGGGCGACGCCCGGACGATCGGCTTCATCGCCGGCGGCGTGGTCGTGCTCGTGCTGTGGGGCCTGTTCGAGCTGCGGCAGGACGACCCGCTGGTGGACCTGCGGACGACCGGCCAGCTGCCGGTGCTGCTCACCAACCTCGCCGCGGTCGCGATCGGCTTCGGGATGATGGCCCAGTCGATCGTGGTGCCGCAGCTGCTGCAGCTGCCCGAGGCGACCGGCTACGGGCTCGGCCAGTCGATCCTGCAGGCCGGGCTCTGGATGGCCCCGGCCGGGCTGATGATGATGGTCTTCGCGCCGGTCTCGAGCGCGCTGATCGGCCGCACCGGCGCCAAGCGCACCCTGATGGTGGGCGCCACCGTGCTCGGGCTCGGCTACCTCGTCGCGTTCGCCCTGATGGCGCGCTCCGTGGCAGCTGCTCGTCGCGTCCTGCGTCGCCTCCGCCGGCGTCGGCATCGGGTACGCCGCCATGCCGACCCTCATCCTCGACGCCGTGCCGATGCGCGAGGCGGGCTCCGCGGTCGGCCTCAACGCCCTGATGCGCTCGGTCGGCACCACGCTGGCGGCCGCCGTGATGGGCACCGTGCTCGCCGGCTCCAGCACCACGCTCGGCGGGTTCGAGATCCCCACCCAGGGCGCCTTCCAGCTCTGCTTCGTGATCGGTGCCGCGGCGGCGTTCGTCGGCGTCGCGATCACGGCGACGATCCCGCGCGCGAGGCCCGCGGCGCTGCCGCAGCGAGCCGGTCGCCGCGCAGGTGCGCGGCTGAGCCCCTCGGCGACGGCCCGTCGTCGCGTCGGCTACTGCTCGGCCGCCTCGTCGTGCGCCCGGTCGAGCGCGTCGTTGAGCTCGCGCAGGCTGTCGACCATCGCGGCGGCCCGGTCCGGGCCGAGCTCGTCGAGGGCGCGGGAGTAGAGCGCGCCGCGCAGCCGTCCGTCGTGCAGGTAGGCCGCCCGGCCCTCCGCCGTCGGCCGCACGAGCCCGGCCGAGCGCCCGGTCGCGGCGACGCGTTCGACGTACCCGTGGCCGATGGCGGCGTTGACCTGCCGGTTGACCGTGGACCGCTCGAGCTGCAGCTCCTCGGAGAGGTCGCGCAGCGTGCGGGGGCCCGACTCCTCGAGCAGCCGCAGGATGCGGAAGGCGGAGCCGTCCAGCACGCGAGCCGGCGTACGTCGTCGTCCGGCGGGCGGTCACCCGGATCAGCTCGTCCCCCAGGGCCCGCAGCAACCGCTCGTCCAGCTCACCCACCGCCGACCCCTCTCTCCCACGAAGGACCGACTATCGCACGGACACGGCCCAGGGGAGTCCGTGCGGACCCCGCCCGAGCCTGTCGGGCGGGGGGCCGGCTCCGACGCCGGCCCGGACGTTGGGGGGAGGGTCCGAGACCGTGAACGAGGCGCGAGAGCCAGTCGGAACGCCCGGATCGATCTGGGGGGTGGCGATCCCGGCGCTCTCCGCCGATCGGAGGCACGGGGACCAGATGCCCGCCATCTGCGTCCTCATCGCACCACAGGCGTATCGGACCTGCCAGTCCGCGAGGGGAATGTCCGGGTACGTCGACGGGACCGGACTAGCCGAGGTGCGGGCCACTCGGGCACGAACCAACGCCCGATCTTTTTACCGTCACCGCAGGTCAGAGGGGGTATCGTTATTCATCCGCTCGGGGGAGGTGGGGGCCGGTGGACGCAACCCAGCAGCGGGAGGCGCTCGTTCGCACTCTCGCGGAGTTCGCGCGCACGCTGCTGGTCACCTACGACATCGACTACGTCCTCGAGTCCCTGCTGGCCCAGCTGTCCGAGGCGCTCGGGCTGACCGGCGCCGGCATCAGCCTGGCGAAGGGTGACCAGCTGCACGACACCCACACCAGCACCCCGGAGCTGTCCCGGCTCGAGGACGTCCAGCTCGACACCCTGACCGGGCCCTGTGCGGTCGCCTTCCACACCGGCGAGCCGGTCGTCGTCCCGGACCTCGCGGAGTGGGCCGACCGGTGGCCGCTCTACTGCGAGGCTGCCGCCCAGCTCGGCATCCACTCCGCCGTCGGCCTCCCGATGCGGCTCGGCGACCAGATCTTCGGGGCGCTGAACCTGTACCACTGGGAGCCCCGCAGCTGGAGCGCCGAGGACCTGGAGTTCGCCGGCCTGGCGCGGGACATGGCGTGCGGGTACTTCGTCAACGTCACCAAGCTGCGACAGCAGCAGGAGCTCACCGACCAGCTGCAGGGCGCGCTGCGCACCCGGGTCGTCATCGAGCAGGCGAAGGGGGTGCTGGCCTCCGCCGAGAACATCACCCTGCAGCAGGCCTTCGAGCGCCTCCGGCGGACCGCCCGCGCGCGGCAGCAGCCGCTGCGGGAGGTCGCCCTCGAGCTCGTGCAGACGCTGGAGCAGTGACCGGCCGGTCGGCTCAGATCAGGCCGAGCCCCTGGACCGCGTCGCGCTCCTCGGCCAGCTCCTGGGCGGTGGCGTCCATGCGGCCGCGGGAGAAGTCGTCGATCTCCAGGCCCTGCACGATCTCCCAGTCGCCGCCCCGGGTCGTGACGGGGTAGGAGTAGACGAGGCCCTCGGGGACGCCGTACGAGCCGTCGGAGTGCACGGCCATCGACACCCAGTCGCCCTCGGGGCTGCCGTGCAGCCAGTCGCGGGCGGCGTCGATGGTCGCGGACGCGGCCGACGCGGCCGACGAGGAGCCGCGGGCCTCGATGATCGCGGCGCCGCGCTTCGCGACGGTCGGGATGAAGTCGTTCTCCAGCCACTGCTGGTCGTTCACGACCTCGGCGGCGTTCTTGCCGCCCACCTCGGCGTGGAAGATGTCGGGGTACTGCGTGGCCGAGTGGTTGCCCCAGATGGTCAGCTTCTTGATGTCCGCGACCTGGCTGCCGGTCTTGGCGGCGAGCTGCGACAGCGCCCGGTTGTGGTCGAGGCGGGTCAGTGCGGAGAACCGCTCCTTCGGGATGTCCGGGGCGTTGGACAGCGCGATGAGCGCGTTGGTGTTCGCGGGGTTGCCGGTGACGCCGATCCGGACGTCGTCGGCCGCCACCTCGTTGAGCGCCTTGCCCTGGGCGGTGAAGATCGCGCCGTTGGCCTCGAGCAGGTCGCCGCGCTCCATGCCCTTGGTGCGGGGCCGGGCGCCGACGAGCAGCGCGAGGTTGACGCCGTCGAAGACCTTCGTCGCCTCGTGGCCGATCTCGACGCCGGCCAGCGTCGGGAAGGCGCAGTCGTCGAGCTCCATCACGACGCCCTCGAGCGCCTTGAGGGCCGGCTCGATCTCCAGCAGCTGCAGCTGCGACGGGCGTGTCCTTGCCGAGCAGGTCCCCGCTCGCGATCCGGAAGAGCAGGCTGTAGCCGATCTGACCGGCGGCGCCGGTGACGGCGACCTTGACGGGGGTAGTGCTCACGACACGCTCCTGTGGCTCGGTGGGACGTCGGTGGGGGCGACGGTGTGCGGCGCCCGAGCCGACGCTAGCAAGGCCGGTGCCCGCCGGGGGAGTCGCCTCATAGGGTCGGTCCGTGACCGACTACCTCGTGCCCGGCCCTCAACGACCTCGCCGTCTCGGTCGCCGCTCCGGCCCTGCTGCTGGCCGACCCCGACGGCCAGGTGCGTGCCGGTGGTGTCTCCGGGTGGTTCGTCGACGACGTGCGCCTGCTCGACGCCGCTCGTGCTGTCCGTCGACGGCAGCGACCTCGAGCGGGTCCGCTCCGCCGTGCTGGGCGCCGACCGGCAGGAGTTCACCTACGTCGCCCGCCGGCTCGGCGGCTGGCTGCACGACCCGACCGTCACCGTCGACCGGCGCCGCACGCTGGTCGCCGACCGGCTGGTCGAGGAGGTGCGAGGTCACCTGCCGCGGCCAGCAGCCGGTCGAGCTCGCGCTGCACGTCGACCTGGTGGCGGACCTGGTGCCGATGTCCGTCGTGCGGCAGGGGCAGCGCGGCGACCCGGTGCGCCGGCGAGCCCACGGACGGCGGGCTGGCCTGGCACCACGACGGTCGCGGCTTCGCGGCCGCGTTCGACCCGGCTCCCTCGTCGATCGGCGACGACGGCCGGGTCACCTGGACCACCACGGTCGCGCCGGGCACGTCGTACCGGGTGAGGCTGACGCTTCGAGGCCGAGGGCACCCCGGCGTTCGGACCCGGCGGCGCGTCCCCGTGGGGCGAGGTCGCCGTCGAGGCGCCCGACCCGCGGCTCGGCGCGGGTGGTCGCGCAGAGCGTCGCCGACCTCGGCGGCCTGCTGATGCGCGACGGCGACGACGCGTTCCTGGCGGCGGGCAGCCCGTGGTTCCTGACGCTGTTCGGCCGCGACTCGCTGTGGGGCGCCCGGCTCACGATGCCGTTCGGGACCGGGCTGGCGCTGTCGACGCTGCGGACGCTGGCGCGCCGGCAGGGGGAGCGCGACGACCCGGAGACCGAGGAGCAGCCCGGCAAGATCCTCCACGAGGTCCGCAACACCACCCTCGAGCTCGGCGGCATGACGCTGCCGCCGGTCTACTACGGCACCGTCGACGCGACGTCGCTGTTCGTGTGCACGCTCGCCGACGCCTGGGAGTGGGGCGCCGACCGGGACGAGGTGCGCGCGCTGCTGCCCGCGGCCCGCCGGTGCCTGGAGTGGGTGGTCGCGCAGTCGGCGTCGTCGGGGTGGCTTCGCTACGTCGACGAGTCGGGTCGCGGGCTGGCCAACCAGGGCTGGAAGGACAGCGTCGACTCGGTGCAGTACGCCGACGGCCGGCTGGCCGAACCGCCGATCGCGCTGTGCGAGGTGCAGGGCTACGCCCACGAGGCGGCGGTCGCGCGGGGCTGCGCTGCTGGCCGCGTTCGGCGAGCCGCCGGTCGAGGGCTTGCTGGCGTGGGCGGCCGACCTGCGGCGAGCGGTTCCGTCGCGACTTCTGGGTGTCGACGCCGGAGGGCGGCCACGTCGCGATCGCGCTCGACGCGCGCCGGCCGGCAGGTCGACTCGGTGACCTCCAACATGGGCCACCTGCTCGGCACCGGGCATCCTCGCGCCGGCGCAGGTCGACCGGGTCGTCGAGGTGCTGACCGAGCCCGGAGATGTCCTCCGGCTTCGGGCTGCGCACGCTGACCTCGGCGTCGCCGCGGTTCTCCCGGCTGAGCTACCACGGCGGGTCGGTCTGGCCGCACGACACCGCGGTCGTCGTGCGCGGGCTGGCGCGCGAGGGACGCCTCGAGGAGGCCGCGGCCCTCACCGCGGGGCTCGTCGCCGCCGCCGAGGGCGTGGGCTACCGGCTCCCCGAGCTGTACGGCGGCGACTCCGCGTCCGACGTACCGTTCCCGGCGGACTACCCGGCGTCGTGCCGGCCGCAGGCGTGGGCCGCCGCGGCGCCGCTGGCCTGCCTGGCCGCGGTGACCGGCGTGCAGGCGAACGAGGACGGGGCACCCGGCCGCCCCGAGCGGACCAGCACCCGGCTCGGGCCGTTCACGCTGCACGGCCTCCGCTACGCCGACGAGCCGTTCTCGGTGACCGTCGCCGCCGACGGCTCGGTCACCGCCCCCGACCGCTGACCCTCGTCGTCGACCCGCGGGTTGTTCACGCTCGACCCGCGGCATATTCCCGTCGACCCGCGCCATATTCCCAGTCGACCCGCGGGATGTTCCCGGCCGAGCCGCGGCATATTGCCGGTCGAAGCCGCGGGGGTCGCACCTCGGTGGTGATTTTCGCGCGGGTCGGTGGTGATTTTCGCGCGGGTCGGCGGTGACTTTCGCGCGGGTCGGCGGTGAGGTGTCAGGCGTCGAAGGCGGGGTCGTGGCTGGCGACCTTGCGGGCGGCGACGAGGTGGCCGCCGAGGTAGCCGCCGGCGGCGAGCAGCCCGGACGAGGCGAGCGCCAGGGCGGTGCCGCGCAGGTGCTCGCCACGGCGGCGGGCCCGCCAGGAGGCGAAGAAGCCGGCGGCCGCGGCGCCGTTGGTCACCGCGTGCACCACGCCGACCCGCTGGTCGCGCTGCTCGAGCGCTGGACCACTCGGCCCAGCCGGTCCAGGCCGTCGGCCCGACGGTCAGCAGCCCGAGCGCGATCAGTCGCCGGGCGGCCGGCCGGGCGGCCTTGCCACCGACCAGGTCGAGCGTGACCGCGGAGGTGAAGAAGCCGAGCGTCACGTCGGTCAGCGGCGGGTGCACCGCGTGCCCGAGCCAGGCGCCGCGCAGCAGGTCGCGGCGCGCCGGGTCGGCGACCAGCTTGCCGACCAGCGGCCGGACGCAGCGAGACGACGGGGTCGAGGGCGCTGGTGCCCTCGAGCTTCTGGGTCCAGGCGACGGCGGGAGGAGGTGTGGTCGTCATGGCTCCGTTCTACCGCGTGCGGCCGCGTCCGGACAGCGGTCTCACGTTGACGAGGTGGCCGCTGCCCGATGGACTGGCATCCGGCGTCATGAGATATCTTGACGTCAAGATTCATGCGGCCACGACGGACAGGAGCCTCGGTGACGGACTCGGCGAAGAACAAGTCAGCGATCATCTACACCCAGACCGACGAGGCGCCCGCGCTGGCGACGTACTCCTTCCTGCCGGTGATCGCCGCCTACGCGTCGACCGCCGGGGTGGACGTCGAGACCCGCGACATCTCGCTGTCGGGCCGGATCATCGCCCAGTTCCCCGACCGGCTCACCGACGAGCAGCGCCTCGACGACGCGCTCGCGGAGCTCGGCGAGCTCGCGAAGACGCCCGAGGCCAACATCATCAAGCTGCCGAACATCAGCGCCTCGATCCCGCAGCTCAAGGCCGCGATCGCCGAGCTGCAGGAGCAGGGCTACGACCTGCCGGACTACCCCGACAGCCCGTCGAGCGACGAGGAGAAGGACGCCCGCGCGCGCTACGACAAGGTCAAGGGCAGCGCGGTCAACCCGGTGCTGCGCGAGGGCAACTCCGACCGTCGCGCGCCCGCGTCGGTGAAGAGCTACGCCAAGGCGCACCCGCACTCGATGGGCGAGTGGAGCCCCGACTCGCGGACCAACGTCGCGCACATGACCGCCGACGACTTCCGCTCCAGCGAGCAGTCCGCCGTGCTGGGCGCAGGACGACGACCTGCGCATCGAGCTGGTCGGCGACGACGGCGAGACCACCGTGCTGCGCGAGTCGGTGCCGGTCCTCGAGGGCGAGGTCGTCGACGCGACCGTGATGCGGGTCGGGCCGCTGCGGGAGTTCCTCACCGCGCAGATCGCCCGGGCCAAGGCCGACGACGTGCTGTTCTCGGTGCACCTCAAGGCCACCATGATGAAGGTCTCCGACCCGATCATCTTCGGCCACGTGGTGCGGGCGTTCTTCCCGGCGCTGTTCACCGAGCACGCCGAGGCGCTCGCCGCCGCCGGCGTCAGCCCCAACGACGGCCTCGGCGCGCTGCTCAAGGCCGTGCAGAAGCTGCCCGACGACCAGCGCGAGGCCATCGAGGCCGCGGTCAAGCAGGGCATCGACGACGGCCCGGAGCTGGCGATGGTCGACTCCGACCACGGCATCACCAACCTGCACGTGCCGAGCGACGTGATCGTCGACGCCTCGATGCCCGCGATGATCCGCACCTCCGGCCACATGTGGGGCCCCGACGGCGGCGAGGCCGACACCCTCGCGGTGATCCCCGACTCGTCGTACGCCGGGATCTACCAGGTCGTCATCGACGACTGCCGGGCCAACGGCGCCTACGACCCCGTCGACGATGGGCTCGGTGCCCAACGTCGGCCTGATGGCGCAGGCGGCCGAGGAGTACGGCTCGCACGACAAGACCTTCGAGATCCCCGCGACCGGCACCGTCCGCGTCGTCGACGGGTCCGGTACGGCGCTCCTGGAGACCCCGGTCTCGCAGGGCGACATCTGGCGGATGTGCCAGACCAAGGACGTGCCGATCCGCGACTGGGTGAAGCTCGCCGTCACCCGCGCCCGCGCCACCGGCGACCCCGCGGTCTTCTGGCTCGACGCGGACCGGGCGCACGACGCGAACCTGATCGCGAAGGTGGAGGCCTACCTCCCCGAGCACGACACCGACGGCCTGCAGATCGAGGTCATGACGCCCGTCGACGCGATCGCGTTCTCGCTGGAGCGGATCCGCAAGGGCGAGGACACCATCTCGGTGACCGGCAACGTGCTGCGCGACTACCTCACCGACCTGTTCCCGATCCTCGAGCTCGGCACCAGCGCCAAGATGCTCTCGGTCGTCCCGCTGATCAACGGCGGCGGGCTCTTCGAGACCGGCGCCGGCGGCTCGGCGCCGAAGCACGTGCAGCAGCTGGTGCACGAGAACCACCTGCGCTGGGACAGCCTCGGCGAGTTCCTGGCGCTCGCGGTCAGCCTCGAGCACATGGCCGACACGACCGACAACCCGCGGGCCCGGATCCTCGGCGCCACCCTCGACAAGGCGACCGGCCGGTTCCTCGAGGAGAACAAGTCGCCGAGCCGCAAGGTCGGCGAGATCGACAACCGCGGCAGCCACTTCTACCTCGCGCTCTACTGGGCCGAGGAGCTCGCCCAGCAGGGCGAGGACGGCGTGCTCGCCGACGCCTTCACCGAGGTCGCGAAGGCGCTCCGGGCGGGCGAGGACGGCGATCAACGAGGAGCTGCTCGGCGTGCAGGGCTCGCCGGCGGACATCGGCGGCTACTACCGGCCCGACGAGGAGAAGGCGGCCGCGGTGATGCGTCCCTCGAAGACCCTCAACGAGGCGCTGGCGATCCTGGGCTGACCGGGGCGGCCGCGCCGCGGTCGTTCCACGCGGCGACCAGCTGGGCCCGCGAGTGCACGTCGAGCTTCGTGTAGACGTTGCCCAGGTGGTAGCCGACCGTCTTCGCGCTGAGCACCAGCTCGCGCGCGATGTCGGCGTTGGTCAGCCCGCGGCAGGCCAGCCCCGCCACCGTCCGCTCCTGCGGGGTCAGCGCCACCGCGACGGCCGACCCCGCTCGGCCGGGCTGACGCCGCACGCCGCGAGCTCGTCCTCGCACCGGCGGACGAACGGCGCGGCCCCGAGGGCGAGCAGCTCGCGGTGCGCCGTCTCCAGCCGTACGACGGCCGCCCGGCGCTCGCCGCGGCGTCGCAGGAACCGGCCGTACGCCGCCTGGGTCAGCGCCCGGTCGAGGGCCGCGGCGTGCTCGCTCGACAGCGACTCGTCGAACGCGGCGCGGGCCTCCCGCGTGGGCGCGGCGGGCCGTCGCGATCTCCCCGCGCAGCCGGGCCAGCGCCGCCAGGCGTGAGCGCGCAGCGTCGTTCTCGGGCCGTCGCCTCGAACTCCTCGAGGAGCGCACTGGCCTCGTCGACGCGGCCGAGGTCGAGCAGCGCCTCGACGTACTGGGTCGGGCCAGTCGAGGAAGCCCGGCTCCCGGACCGGCGGGCCGCCCAGGGCGTGCAGCGACTCGGCCACCAGGACGACGGTCTCGGGGTCGCCCCGGCAGCCGGCCAGGTGCACGGCCGCGTTCGCGCACACCGCCATCGTGGCGGGGTCGCCCAGCTCGGCGACCAGCCGCTCGCCGGCGGCGACGTGCTCGGCGGCGCCGTCCCAGTCGCCGCGCGCCGCCGTGGTGAGCACCGCCGTGCTGTGGAGGTAGCCGAGCACCCATTCCTGCTCGCTGTCCTCGGCGAGCGAGACCGCCTGCTCGGCCAGGTCGAGGGAGGCGTCCCACCGGCCGGCCCGGAACTCGAGCTCGGCCAGCACGCCCATCGCCACCAGCCGCTGCGGCCACAGCCGGCCGCCGGCGTCGCAGACCAGCGCCAGGTCGTGGCGCGCGCCCGCGACGTCGTCGGTGGCCAGCCGGAGCGCGCCGCGGGCGGTGAGGCGGTGGCTGTGGGAGCGGACCGGCCTCGTCGTCGCGCGACGTCGGCCAGCCCGGCGACCGCCCGGTGGACCTGGCCGGCGAGCGTGAGCCCGAGCGCGCGCGCGGCCTGCGTCGAGTCGACGAGGTCCGGCGGCAGGTCGAGGGCGAGGGCCCGCTCGGACCACGCGGCCGCCTCGTCGCCGTCGCCGCGCAGGTTGCAGAGCTGGGCCAGGATCGCCGCGAGCCCGCCGCGCCGGTCGCTCTCCAGCTCGGCGCCGAGCGACCACGCCTCGCGCGCCAGCGCCTCGGCGTCCGTGGGGCGGCCGGCGAGCCAGGCGACCTTCGACCGGAGGTAGAGCCGCTGCGCCGAGCCGGGCAGCCCCTCGACCGCGCTCCTCAGGCCCTTGGCCGAGGACAGGTCGCCGTCCATCAGGAACAGGTTCAGCGCCTCGAACAGCCGCTCCTCGGTCGCCGGCCCGGGGCTCGCGGTCCGTGCCGCGTCGAGCATCAGCTCGGCCGCCCGGTGCGTGTGGCCGGACGCCGAGCAGCTCCGCGGCGCGGCAGGCGAGCGCGTCCGAGAGGTCGGGCTCGGGGCCGGTCGCGGCCGACCACCCGGTGCGCGCAGCGCCTCGTCGCCCGTCAGGTGCTCGGCGGCGCGGCGGTGCAGCGCGGTGCGGGTCGCGGGACCGAGGTCGTCGGCCACGGCCGCCCGCACCAGCGGGTGGCGGAACCGCAGCGTCCAGCCGTCCGCGCGCGTGCCGGCCCCGCGCCAGGCCCGACCGGCCGAGCTCCTCGGCCGCCCGCTCGGTCGCGTCGGCGTCGTGCGGGCCACGGCCGGCCACCGCCGCGACCACCGTGAGGGGCGAGTCGTCGGCGAGGACCGCCGCGGCGCGCGCCAGCTCCTGCGCGGCCGGGGTGAGGCCCGCGAGCTGGCCGAGCACGACGCGTCCGAACGACGCGGGCGCGGGAAGCGTCGGCGCGTCGTCGGCGAGCGCCGCCTCCGGTGCCTCGGCGAGCAGCGTGCCCAGGTGCAGCGGGTTGCCGCCGGTGTGCTCCCGCAGCCGCGCGACCGTCCGCGGGAGCGGGCCGTGGCCGTGCTCGCGCAGCAGGTCGGCCACCTCCCGGTCGGTCCAGCCCGGTCAGCCGCAGCCGGTTGTCGTCGGCGTCCGCCAGCCGCAGCAGTCCCTTCGGCAGCCGCGCCACGTCGTCCTCGGGCGTCGCGACCAGGGTGAGCACCCGGTCGGCGCGGAGCCGGCGCAGGGCGAAGGTCAGCGCCCGCAGCGACGCCGTGTCGGCGAGGTGCGCGTCGTCCACGACGAGCACGGTCGGCCCGGTGCCGGACCGGTCGTCGAGCAGCCGCAGCAGGTCGGCCCCGGCCACGAACGGGTCGTCCCAGGTGCGGGTCGACAGGCCGGTGAGCTGCTGGAGCAGGCCGAACGGCAGGAACGTCTCGTCCTCGTCCCCCGACGCGGTGAGCAGCCGTTCCGGGTCGACCCGGGACGCGAACCCCGCCAGCAGCGCGCTCTTGCCGATCCCGGCCGGGCCCTCCACGACCACGGTCTGCGGGTGCCCGGTCGCCGCCGCGGCGAGACGCTCGTCGAGCCGGCCGAGCTCATGCGTCTCTCCCGACGAAGCTCTGCATCGGCATCCGGCTCCCGCGCGGCCGTCGGGCTGACGGCTCCTGTGCGCCGTGATGAGCATAGCGACGGCGACGGTCGCCGCCACCGGCACGAACGCCGACGGTGCGCCGAGCACGACGGCGGCGAGGGCGCCGTACACCAGGCAGTGCAGCGCCCGGCAGGTCGGCCGGACGCCGTGGCCCGACCACGCGCACCGGCCGGCCGGCGAACTTCCCGGGCGGCCGGCCACCGGTCAGGAAGGTCTTGTAGGTCTCGATGCACGAGCACCGAGAGGCCGCCGGCCGCGACCACGAGCAGCAGCCAGTCGTCGGTGAGCGGCCGGAGCAGCACCGCCCAGCCGGTGGCGACCGCGGGGCTGCGCAGGAACTTCCAGCCGCTGAAGCCCTCGACCGGTGCGTCCTTCCACGCGCCGCCGACGGCGGTCGCCCAGCCGCCGGTGCCGCCGACGAGCACCGTCACCCAGGCGGCCGGGGCGTCGGGCTCGACCAGCGCGGACGACGCACGGGCAGCAGCACCAGGACCAGCAGCACGGCCGCTCCCGTGGCGTAGCGGGGCAGCCGCGAGTCGACCGGCCGGCCGGCGACCGCGAACCGCATCGGGATCGTGTACGCCGCCTGCGGGTCCTCGCGCAGGAACGCCTTCCACCACTCGGTGACCAGCCGTTCGCCGGCGTACACCAGGCCGACGAGCAGCAGCGCCGGGACCGGGCCGACCACGGCGCCCAGCACCAGCGCGACCGCCGCGCCGAGGGCGATGCTGCGCACGAAGCTGCGCCGGTGGAAGCCCTCGAAGGGGCTGTCCTTGTAGGCGCCCCAGGTCGCGGCGTGCAGCCCGCCGAGGACGCCGAGGAGCAGCTCGGTGCCGGCGACCGGTCATGCCGGCACCGCGCGTCGGCCGCCGTGGTCCGGGCGCGGGTCGGCGTCGAGCCGGGCGATGCCGCGCAGCCCCCAGGCCACGCAGCCGAGGGCCAGCACCTGCATCGACCAGGCCGGTCGTCGAGTGGCCCGGCAGCTCCTGGAAGACCACGGCGCCGAAGGCCAGCGCGACCACGATGTCGAGGACGTTGACCAGCGGCATCGAGAACGCGATGGGGGCGATCTGGTAGGCGCGCTGGTTGACCGCCGTGCCCACGAGCCCCGACACGACGAGCGCCGCGAGCAGTCCGGCCCGGACCAGCAGCGGGGTCCCCGGCTCCGTGAACGCCGTCCCGACGAGCTTCAGCAGCCCGGCCGTCAGCCCGAACATCAGCCCGGCCGTGCAGCCGAGCAGCGCCGCGTGGGCGCGCGGCCCGAGCCGGTGGTTGCCCCACAGCGCCAGCGGGACCGCGACGGCGACGCCGGCCAGCACCAGCGCGAAGGCGGCGCCGGTCCGGGCCGGACCGCCCGACCCGTGCAGGTCGGCGAACGACAGGAAGAGGGCGAGCCCGACGCGTCGTGACGCCGACCGCCCGCACCGCGGCCCAGGGCGGCCGCTGCCGCTCCATCGCGGCCCGCAGCGGCACCGCGAGGACGACCCCGACCAGCATCAGCGGCTGCACCAGGGTGATCGAGCCGAGCCGCAGCGCGAGTGCGTGGCAGACCATCGCCAGGCAGGAGATGCCCGGTGGCGGCCAGCCACTGCGGCCGGCGCGCGAGGTACCGCAGCACCGCGGACGCCCGGTGCACCTCGAGCGGGACCGTGCCGGCCACGCGGTGCTGGAGCGCGTTCGCCACGGCGAAGCCGGACGCGGAGAGCAGGCCCACCGCGAGCGGCACCTCCAGGGCGACGTCGGAGGTGAGCAGCTGGAGAAGCTCGTGGTCCTGCATCGGGGCACCGTCCTCGGGTCGAACTCGGTGCCTGCGACGCTAGGGACGGGCAGGGGTGCGCCGCCTCGGGCGACCGCCCGGGGTCGGCGCCGGGTTTCGGGCCGGCGGCTCGCGTCAGCCGGTGGGCCCGAACCGCTCCACGCGTACGACGGACGGGCTGCACGCCGAGGTCGACGAGCAGCCGGCTCGCGGCCTCGGCGAAGCCGGCCGACCCGCACACGAACACGTCGGCGTCGGGCGTCGCCTCGACCAGCGGCGCGACGTCGGCGGCCGCGAGCCGGCCGGCCGGGCGGGCGCCGTACGCCTCGCGGGTGGTGAGCAGGACCTGGCCGGCGAGCTCGTCGCGGTAGGGCAGCGCGTCGAGGGTCCGGGCCGAGACCGCCAGCCGCACCAGGTCCTGCGCGGCCGAGGTCGCGGGCGTGCCGCAGCATCGCGACCAGCGGGACGACGCCGGTGCCGCCGGCCACCCCGACGGCCGGGCGCTCGCCCTCCCACACGAACCAGCCGCCGATCGGTCCGCGCAGCTCGAGCTCGTCGCCGGGCTCGACCACGTCGGCGAGGTAGGTCGACACCTCGCCGTCGTCGAGCCGCTCGACGTAGAACTCCAGCAGCGGGTCGCCGGGCGCCGAGGCCACCGAGTAGGACCGGGAGGCGGTGTAGCCGTCCTCGGCGGTCAGCCGGAACACGTAGTGCTGGCCGGGCAGGTGGTCGGTGCGGCCCGGTCACCTCGATGCGCAGCAGCACCGCGTCGGGGACCGGGTGCGCGCACCTCGCGGACCACGCCGGTGCACCAGCCGCCGGTCGGTGCCGCGCAGCCCTGCATCTGCGGTCGGTCATCAGTCGCCCTGGTAGCGCTGCTCGAGCCACGGGTCGCCGCGGTCGTGGTAGCCGTTGCGCTCCCAGAACCCCTGCTCGTCGTGGTCGAGCAGCGTCAGCCGGGTCACCCACTTGGCGCTCTTCCAGAAGTACAGGTGCGGCACGAGCAGCCGCACCGGGCCGCCGTGGTCGCGCGGCAGCGGGCGGCCGTCGTAGGTCCACACCACCCAGGCCTTGCCGCCGGTGACGTCGGCCAGCGGCAGGTTCGTGGTGTAGCCGGTGGTGCTGGTGGCGAGCACGTACGTCGCCTCCGGCCGCGGGCCGGGCGGCCGCCAGCAGCACGTCGACGCTGACCCCGCCGAACCGGGTGTCGAACTTCGACCAGGTCGTCACGCAGTGGATGTCGCCGGCGTACTCCGAGGTCGGCAGCGCCTGCACCTCCTCCCAGCTCCAGGTGCGCGGCTCCTCGACGAGCCCGTCGACGGTCATCGTCCAGTCGTCGGGGTCGAAGCGCGGCGTCACCTCGGCGGTGAGCACCGGCCAGTCGCGGCCGACGTCGTACTGCCCGGGCGGCAGCCGGTCGGGCTGCGCGGGGCGGCGTCGCCCGACGAACCCGCGGGTCGGGCCGGCCATCAGCCGGCGGCCCGGTCTCGGGGTGCGGCACCGGGCAGCCGCGCGGGAAGGTGCCGAGCTCCTCGATCACGTAGCCGTCGGGGTAGGACCTGATCCGGCGGCACGTCGGTGCCGAGCACCGGCGTCGCGCCGGGCGGGCAGCAGCGCCTCGACCCGGCCCGGGCCCGCAGCGCGCCCGTCGGCCGCCCGCACCGACCGCCGGGTGCGGCCGCTCGTAGCCGGAACGCCGCCAGCAGCGGCTCGTCCATCAGGCCCGGCTGAACAGCGTCCATCGGTCGCGCGAGGAACGAGGGGTAGAAGCGTGCTCATCAGCCGCATCGTCGCGTCGGCGACCCGGCGGCCGCCCTCGTCGTAGCCGAAGTGCTCGGCCTCGTACGCCGTCATCAGCTCCTCGAACTCGTCGTAGGTCCGCCGGCACGTCCTTGATCCCCATCAGCGCGCCGAGCTCCTGGTAGTAGCGCACCGATGGCCCGCACCTCGCCGGCGGAGAACGGCCGCCAGCCGTAGTCGTCGGTCCAGCGCTTCGGCATCACCACGAACGTCGACGAGCACGTAGCGCATGTCGTCGTTGGCGATGTCGTAGGCGCCGTGCATCTGGTTGATCCGCCGGATCGCGCGGCGGCCGCGCGTCGCTGCGCAGGCCGTGCTGGAACGGCTCGTCGAGCAGCAGCGCGGTGTCGTCGTAGCGCTTCTGGGTGTCGCGGGCGAACTCGCCGGTCTCGTCGAGCAGCCGGCCGATCGACGGGCACGGCGTAGGTGCGGAACAGCGCGAACGACAGCGCCTGGTTCATGTCCCACGGGAACTCGTGCGCGAAGAGCGATCCGGTAGATCTCCTCGTAGTCCGTCTCCGGGTCGAGCCGGGCGACGTGCCGCTGCCAGTGGGACGCGGGAGCGTGCCGGGGAGCATGCCGCGAGTCTTGACACTGACACCAGCACTGTCAAGGTCTGCCGGCCGGAGGGACCGTCGGGACGCGGCACCGGGTGTGAGCGCGGACAACTCCGGATCTTTACCGGGAAAGGGAACAGAAGCGGACGGCGGTCCTGGTTGGGCACCCCGTGACCACGACTGCCACGCCGACCCGTCCGGCTCCCGCCGGCCCGCCGACGCCGCCGCCGGGCGCCCGCCGCGACGACGCTGGCGATCCTCGCGCTGGCCGTGGGCGGCTTCACCATCGGCACCACCGAGTTCGTGACGATGGGGCTGCTGCCCGAGATGGCCCACGGCGTCGCGGTGTCCATCCCGCAGGCCGGGCACGTGATCTCCGCCTACGCCCTCGGGGTCGTCGTCGGCGCGCCGCTGATCGCGGTGCTCGGTGCCCGGCTGCCCCGCAAGGGCCTGCTGCTGGCGCTGATGGCCGCCTACGCGCTCGTCGAACCTCGCCACCGCGCTCGCGCCGTCGTACGCCTCGCTGGCCGGCGTTCCGGTTCCTGGCCGGGCTGCCGCACGGCGCCTACTTCGGCGTCGCCTCGCTGGTCGCGGCCAGCCTGGTCGACCCCGCCCGCCGGGGCCGCGCGGTCAGCCGGGTGATGCTCGGCCTCGCCGTCGCGAACCTGGTCGGCGTGCCCGCCGCCGCGTGGCTCGGCCAGCACCTCGGCTGGCGCTCGGCGTACGGCGCCGTGACCGTGCTCGCGCTGCTGACGGTGGCGCTCGTCGCGTCGTTCGTGCCGGCCACGCCGCGCCGACCGCAGCGCCACCGGCCGCCGCGAGCTGCGGGCGTTCTCCCGCGCCCAGGTCTGGCTCACGCTGCTGATCGGCGCGGTCGGGTTCGGCGGCATGTTCGCGATGTACAGCTACATCGCGCCCGACGGTCACCGACGTCACCGGGCTGTCGTCCTCCGCGGTGCCGCTCTTCCTGCTGGCCTTCGGCGTCGGCGGCATCCTCGGCACCACCCTGGGCGGCGTCAGCGCCGACTGGTCGGTGCTGCGCTCGATCGTGATCTCCAACGTGGCGATGGGGCTGCGCGCTCGCCGTGTTCACCGTCACCGCCGCCAGCCGGTGGCCGCCTGGTTCACCGTGCTGGTGGTCGCGATGGTCGGCTCGATGCTCGCGGTCACGCTGCAGATGCGGCTGATGCAGGTCGCCGGCGACGCCCAGACGCTCGGCGCCGCGCTCAACCACGCCTCGCTGAACCTGGCCAACGCGCTCGGGGCGTGGCTCGGCGGCGTGGTCATCGCCGCCGGCTTCGGCTACACCGCGCCCAGCTGGGTCGGCGCCGGGCTCTCGGTCGCCGGGCTCGCTGGTCGTCGGCGCTGTCGGTGCTGCAGCACCGCCGCGACACCCGGGCGCCGGGTCAGCGGCTGCGCGCCTCGACGTCCTCGAGCAGCAGGTCGTAGCGCAGCGAGTCGACCAGGCTGCCGTCGCCGATCCGCAGCGCCCGCCGCTCCCGGCCGACCAGGGTGAACCCGTTGCCCTCGACGACGTGGCGCGAGCCGGTGTTGCCCTCCGCGACGATCGCCTCCAGGCGGACCAGGCCCAGCCCGCCCTCGTCGTACGGCGTGAAGCAGTGCCGCACGGCCAGGCCGCACGCCTCGGTCATCACGCCGCGGCCGCGGGCGTCGGGGTGCGTCCAGTAGCCGATCTCGGCCTCGTGCCGGGCCTTGATGCCGAAGGCGTTGACGGCAGCCGACGAGCAGGTCGGTGCCGGGGTCGGCCACCGCCCAGGTGACGGCCCGCCCGCTCGCGAGGCCCTCGGTGCACGACGTGACGCCACTGCGCGGGCGTCGGCGGCCGTGTAGGGCCGGGCGATCGCGCTGATCCAGCCGCGAGGTGCGCTCGTCGGCGCAGGCCTCGACGATCCGGGCGACGTCGTCGTCGCGCAGCGCCCGCAGCACCACCTGCTCCCCGGTGAGCACCGGCACCGACAGCCACTCGTCGCGCGGGCGACGCGCTCGTCGTCGACGTGCAGCACCCCGACCCAGCCGTCGAGCAGGTCGCCGCGCTGCGCGAGCCAGCGCTCGACGGTGCCGTCGCAGCTGAAGCCGAGCTTCCACGCGGTGCGGCGCGACGCCCAGTTGCCGCGGTTGGCCCACCAGATCACCGCCCGCAGCCGCTGCTCGGTGAACCCCCACTCGAGCAGCAGCCGCAGCGCGCGCTCGACGATGCCGCGGCCCCGCGCCCACGGGTGCGCGCCGTAGGCGATCTCCGCCCGCCGGTTGCCCTCGTCGCGGAGCTCGACGGTGCCGCAGAACCGGGGCACGCCGTCGTCGTCGGTCGCCTCCACCGCGAACATCCAGCGACCCTCCGCCCAGGCCGCGGCGGCGTCTCGGTGACGAACCGCTCGGGCGTCCTCGCGGTGGTAGGGCACCGGCACGGTGGTCCACTGCTGGCTCACCGGGTCGGTGCACTGCTCGAGGACCCCGTCGACGTCGCCGGCGTGGTGGCGCCCGCAGGGTCACGACGCCGTCGCTGAGCACGGGCACCTCGTCGGGGAACGTCACCGGGCACAGCCTGCCGAGTCGGGCGAGACCCGGCAAACCCTTATCGTTGTGGGCATGGACGACGGTCATAGACCTGTCACGGCTGCCGTGAGAGGCACCGCATGAGCGGGACGCTCGCCAACATCGGCCTCGTCGTCGTCTTCATCCTGATCGGCAGCATGTTCGCGGCGGCCGAGATGTCGCTGGTCTCGCTGCGCGACAGCCAGGTCCGGTCGATGTCGACCCGCGGCCGGCGCGGCGAGGCGGTCGCGCGGCTGGCCAAGGACCCGAACCGGTTCCTGGCCGCCGTGCAGGTCGGCGTCACGCTCGCCGGCTTCCTGTCCGCCTCGTTCGGTGGTGCCACGCTCTCCGGCGACCTGGCCCCCAAGCTGGTCGGCCTCGGGGTCCCGGCGGGCGCCGCCGACGTCGTCGCGCTGGTGCTGGTCACCGTCGCCATCTCCTACCTGTCGCTGGTGCTCGGCGAGCTCGCCCCCAAGCGGCTGGCCCTGCAGCGCACCGAGGCCATCGCGCTGGCCTTCGGACCGTCCGTCGACCGGATCGCCAAGGTGTCCCGCCCGGTCATCTGGCTGCTGTCGATCTCCACCAACCTGGTGGTCAGGCTGGTCGGCGGCGACCCGACGGCGAAGCGCGAGCAGATGTCCGACGAGGAGCTGCGCGAGCTGGTCAACACCCACGAGACGCTGGGCGAGGAGGAGCGCCGCATCGTCGAGGACGTGTTCGAGGCCGGCGACCGGCAGATCCGCGAGGTGATGATCCCGCGCACCGAGGTGGACTTCCTCGACGCCTCCACGCCGGTGTTCAAGGCCGCCAAGGAGGCGCTGCACCAGCCGCACTCGCGCTACCCGGTGATCCGCGGCTCCGCCGACGACGTGATCGGCTTCGTGCACGTGCGCGACCTGCTCGGCCCCGAGATGTCCGGCCGGTCGCTGCGGGTCGGCGAGCTGGCCCGCCAGACGCTGGTGCTGCCGTGGACCCGCCCGATCCTGGCCGCGCTCGCGGACATGCGCCGCGAGGGCATGCACCTGGCCATCGTCGCCGACGAGTACGGCGGCACGGCCGGCATCGTGACGATGGAGGACCTCGTCGAGGAGCTGATCGGCGACATCAAGGACGAGTACGACGTCGACGAGGCCGAGACCACGGTGCACCGCGGCGGCGACGTCGAGGTCGACGGGCTGCTGAACCTCGACGACTTCGAGGACGAGACCGGCGTCGAGCTGCCCGAGGGCCCCTACGAGACGGTCGCGGGCTTCCTGATGGCCCGGCTCGGCCGGCTCCCGCAGGTCGACGACTGGGTCGACTACGACGACCGGCGGATCACGGTGCGCGAGATCGAGGGCCGCCGCGTGGGCCGGGTGCTGGTGACCGCCGTACCCCCGGTGGTGCTGGTGGACCCCGACCACCCGATCAGCATCGAGCCGGAACCCGAGCCGGAGCCCGAGCCGGAGCCCGAGGCGCGGCCCGCCGAGACCCGCCAGGACGTCCCCGGCCGGGGCTAGCCTGGGCGCCATGCGCGAGACGGACGCCGAGATCGAGGCGCTGCAGGCTCTGCTGGACGCGTCGCACGCCCGGGCGACCGGGCACCTCCGCTCGATCATCGAGGGCGAGCGGGTGCTGTCGGCGCGGGACCTGGTCGCGCTGCTCACCGGCATGAAGGTGCTCAGCGTCGCCACCGTCACCGCGCACGGCGAGCCGCGCATCAGCGCCGTCGACGGCCACTTCCTGCACGGCACCTGGTCCTTCAGCACCGCGGGCGACGCCGCCAAGGCGCGGCACCTCCGGGCGCGGCCGCAGGTGAGCGTCGCGCACATCGACAACGAGCTGCTCGCGGTGTTCAGCCACGGCCGCGTCGAGGAGCTCGCGAAGGGCGACGCGGACTTCGACGAGACCCTCGGCCACTGGACGGACCACTACGGCTCGTCGCCGCTCGAGTGGGGCGAGGACATCCGGATCTACCGCTACCGCCCGGGCTGGATGGTCGGCTACGCCTGGAAGCGGCACGAGCTGTTCGCCGAGCGCGGCATCCCCGAGCCCCGGTAGCAGCCGCCGCCCGGGCGCCGACCCCGTGCTGGAACAATCACCCGCATGTCCGACGCCCCACCGTCCCCCGCCGCGCGGCCACGGGTCCTCTCCGGGATCCAGCCGACCGCCGACTCGTTCCACTTCGGCAACTACCTCGGGGCGCTGCGGCAGTGGGTGGCGCTGCAGGACGACCACGAGCCGTTCTTCTTCATCGCCGACCTGCACGCCATCACCGTCGAGCAGGACCCGAAGCTGCTGCGCGACCGGGTGCGCCGCGCCGCCGCGCAGCTGCTCGCGATGGGCATCGACCCGGAGCGCTCCGCGGTCTTCGTGCAGTCCCAGGTGCCCGCGCACGCGCAGCTCAGCTGGGTGCTGCAGTGCCTCACCGGGTTCGGCGAGGCGCGCCGGATGACCCAGTTCAAGGACAAGTCCGCCAAGGGCGGCGAGGGGCAGGCGTCGGTCGGCCTGTTCACCTACCCGATCCTGCAGGCCGCGGACATCCTGCTCTACCGGCCGCAGTACGTCCCGGTCGGCGAGGACCAGCGCCAGCACCTCGAGCTGACCCGCGACCTCGCCGGCCGGTTCAACCACCGCTACAAGAAGACCTTCCGGCTGCCGGAGCCCTACATCCTCAAGGAGACGGCGAAGATCACCGACCTCCAGGACCCGACCGCCAAGATGTCGAAGTCCGCGTCGTCGCCCGCGGGGATCGTGGAGATGCTCGACGACCCGCGGGTGTCGGCGAAGAAGATCCGCTCCGCGGTGACCGACTCCGGCTCCGAGATCCGCTTCGACGAGGCGGAGAAGCCCGGCATCTCGAACCTGCTGACGATCTTCTCGGCGCTGACCGGCCGCGACGGTCCCCGACCTCGAGAAGGCGTACGACGGCCGCGGCTACGGCGACCTCAAGAAGGACCTCGCCGACGTCGTGGTCGACTTCGTGACCCCGTTCCGCGACCGGACGCTGGAGCTGCTCGACGACCGGGCCGCAGCTCGACGCGATCCTCGACGCCGGAGCCGCGAAGGCGGCCGCGGTGGCCGAGCGGACGCTGGCCGACGTCTACGAGCGCGTCGGCTTCGTCGCGCCGGGTCGCTAGGGTCGGCGGGTGGCGACGACCCGTGGCACCGACTGCCCGCGCAGCACGATCGGCGTGGCGGTCGCCGTCCCCGACCCCTGGGGGGCGTGGCTGCAGGACTACCGCACCGCGCTCGGCGACGACACCGCCGCCGGCATCCCGACCCACGTCACGCTGATGCCGCCCTTCGAGGTCGACCGGGCCGACCTGCCGGCGGTCGAGCAGCACCTGGCCGAGGCGTCCGCGGCCAACCACGCGTTCCGGCATCCACCTGCGCGGCACCGGCACGTTCCGGCCCGTGTCGCCGGTGGTGTTCGTGATGCTCGCCGAGGGCATCTCCGGGTGCGAGCAGCTCGCCTCCTCGGTGCGCCGCGGGCCGCTGGCCGCCGAGCTGGCGTTCCCCTACCACCCGCACGTGACGGTCGCGCACCACCTCGACGACGTGCTGCTCGACCGGGCGTTCACCGAGCTGTCCACCTTCGAGTGCGACTTCGAGGTCGACGCACTTCTCGCTCTACGTCCACGAGGCCGAGAACGGCTGGGTCCCGACGCGCGACTTCGCGTTGACGGCCGCCGCCGGTGGGTAGAAGCGCTCCATGGCTTCCCTGAAGGAGCGCGTCACCGCGACCGTCGAGCGACTCCGCGCGAGGTACGGCGTGGTTCGACCACACCCTGAAGATGGTCGCGCACTACGGCGTCGTGAACGGCAACGCCCAGGCCGGTGCGGTGACCTACTTCGGGTTCCTGTCGGTGTTCCCGATCCTGGCGATCGCGTTCTTCGTGGTCGGCATCGTCGCGATGGTCTACCCCGACATCCGCCCCCAGATGGTCGACGCGATCTCCCAGCTGCTGCCGGGCGTGATCGGCGACAGCGGACGAGATCGACGTCGACACGATCGGCAACTTCTCCGGCTGGGCCGGCCTGATCGGTCTGCTCGGTGTGCTCTACGCCGGGCTCGGCTGGCTCTCCGCGCTGCGGCAGGCCCTCGAGGTGGTGTTCGTGGTGCCGCGGGCCGAGCAGCCGAGCTTCGCTGACGGGCAAGTCGCGCGACCTGCTGACCCTGGTGCTGATCGGGATCGTGCTGATGGTCTCCGTGGTGGTCTCGGGCGCGGTGACCGGCTTCTCCGGGCGACGTCCTCGACCTGGTCGGCATCGACCCCGGCGCGACGCTGCCGGCCATCGGGCTGTCGGTGATCGGGCACCTGCTGGGGATCGCGGCCTCGACGGTGCTGCTGCTCACGATGTTCAAGCTGCTGCTGGTCGAGTCGCACGTGCCGCGCGGGGCGATGGTCGGCGGGGCGGTGCTCGGCGCCGTCGGCTTCGAGATCCTCAAGGCCGGCCGCCAACCTGCTGCTGGGGTTCACCAAGGGCAACCCCGCGTTCCAGGCCTTCGGGATCGCGCTGATCCTGCTGGTGTGGATCAACTACTTCTCGCGGCTGGTGGTGTACTCCGCGGCCTGGGCCTACACCTCGCCGTCGCGCGCTGGCGCTGCGGACCGCCGACGCGATGCGGGCGCCCGGGGCGGCGCTGCGCGGCGACTCCTGCCGCCGCGCCGGCACCCGTCGCCCCGTCCGCGCCCGTCGCCACGGCGGCCGACGCGTCCGGCCCCGCGGCGTCGACCGCCGTGGCTGCTGGCCGGGCTGGTCGCCGCCGCCGGTGGGCTCGGTCGCCGTCGTCGGTCGGGCGGTGCGCCGATGAGCGGGCCGTCGTACGACACCGTGGACGTGCCGGTCGACGGGGGAGCGCTGCGCGTCGGGCGCTGGACCGCGAGCGACCCGCAGGCACCGGTGGTGCTGGCCGCGCACGGCGTGACCGGCAACCACCTCTCCTGGCAGCGGCTGGCCGCGCTCGACCGGTGCACGCTCGTCGCGCCGGACCTGCGCGGCCGCGGCCGCAGCGGCGGTCTCGCCGGACCGGCCGGGCTCGACCGGCACGCCGACGACCTGCTGGCCGTGCTCGACCACCTCGGGCTCGACGCGCCGCTGCTGATCGGGCACTCGATGGGCGGGTTCGTCGCGACCGCGTTCGTCGAGCGCCACGGCGAGCCGGGTGGCGGGCACCGTCCTGGTCGACGGCGGGCTGCCGTTCCCGCCGGTGCCGGAGGGCGTCACGATCGACCAGGCGCTGGAGGCCGCGATCGGCCCGGCCGCCAAGCGGCTCACGATGACCTTCGCGACGCCGGCGGACTACCTCGACTACTGGCGGCCCCACCCGGCGCTCGCCGACGCGTGGACGCAGGAGGTCGAGGCCTACCTCACCTACGACCTCGACGGGGACCGGTCGAGCGTCTCGCTCGCCGCGGTGCGCGACGACTCGGCGGGGCTGCTCGACCCCGACGCGGCCGCGCGACGGGCCGCGCGCGCTGCCACCGGGGACGGTGTTCCTGCGGGCGCCGTACGGGATGATGGGCGACCCGGGCGGGCTCTACCCGGCCGAGCTCGTCGAGCAGCACCGGCCGGCGTTCCCGGCGGTCGAGGTGCGCGACGTGCCGGAGCACGAACCACTACACGATCGTGATGGGGCAGGCCGGGGCCGAGGCGGTCGCCGACGCCCTCGACGAGGTCGCCCGGTCCGGCCTGATCAGCGGCCGACGCGGTAGCGGATGTGCGTCGCCCGCGGCGAGTGCGTGACCTCGACCGGCTCCAGCCCGGGGTCGGCGACGCCGTCGAACAGCCGCTCGCCGCGGCCGAGCAGCACCGGCACGACGTCGAGCACCAGCTCGTCCAGCGCGCCGGCGGCGAGCGCCTGCCGCACGGTCGAGGCGCCGCCGGCGACGTCGACGTCGCCGTCGCCGGCCTCCCGCGCCCGCTGCAGCGCCACGTCGAAGCCCTCGGTCACGAAGTGGAAGGTCGTCCCGCCGGCCATCTCGATCGGGTCGTGCGGGTGGTGGGTCAGCACGAAGACCGGCGCGTGGTACGGCGGCTCCTCGCCCCACCAGCCGCGCCAGTCGCCGTCCCACTCGCCGCGCACCGGGCCGAACATGTTGCGGCCCATGACGTAGGCGCCGCGCGGCCGCAGCAGGTCGTCGCGGGCGGCGGCGTCGGCGTCGTAGCCCGGGTCGTCGGCGTGGAAGTGCCACTGGTGCAGCAGCAGGCCGTCGACGCCGATCGGGTCCTCGAGGGTCTGGTCCGGGCCGGCGACGAAGCCGTCGAGCGAGACGGACATGTGGCAGGTGGTGTGGGTCATGCGAGGTAGACCGGTGGCTGCGGCCGGACTCATCGGCGGGGACCCGCGGCGGCTTGACCCGGCCAGGGAGGATGGCGGCGTGAAGATCCAGCGCAAGCACGCCGTCCTGTTCCTCGCGATCGCCGCCTGGAACGTCCTCACCTACGCGACGTTCACGAAGAACCTCGCCGCCGCGCACGCGTCGGGGGAGGACCGGCCGACCGGCTACTGGGTCGCCCACTCCGTGCTGATCGTGGTCAACCTGGTGATCGCCGCGCGTGCTGGGCCGGCTCGGCGTCCGGGCCTGGCGGGCGACCAGCACCGACCGGCCGAAGGTCGACGCATGAGGCGGCACCTGCCCGCCACGGTCGCCGCCGTCACGGCGACCGCGGTGGTCGGCGGCCTCGGCGCCGACGTCAGGTCCCGCTGGTACGCCGACCTCGACCGGCCCGCCTGGGAGCCGCCGGGCTGGGCCTTCCCGGTCGCGTGGACCACGCTCTACGGGCTGATCGCCGTCGCCTCGGGCCGGGTGCTCGACCGGGCGCCGGCGAAGGAGCGCGAAGGCGTTCGCGCGGGCGCTCGGCGTCAACCTCGCGCTGAACACCGGCTGGACCTGGCTGTTCTTCACGGCCAAGCGGCCGCGCTGGGCGCTGGCCGAGATCCTGCTGCTGCAGGCCTCCACGCTCGACCTGGCACGACGCGCACAGCACGTCGACCCCGTCGCGCACGACCTGCTGGCGCCGTACGCCGGGTGGGTGGGGTTCGCCACCGCGCTGAACGCCAGCATCGCCCGCCGCAACCGCTGAGGCGCGTCGTCCTGACTCCGGAACCCCGCCGAGGCGCGTGGTTCTGACTGCCGGCCAGTCAGAACCACGCGCCTCGACGGGTCTAGGGAGTCAGGACCGCGCGCCTCGGGTCAGCGGCGGAAGATCAGCGCCCGCTTGACCTCTTGGATCGCCTTGGTGACCTCGATGCCGCGGGGGCAGGCCTCGGTGCAGTTGAAGGTGGTGCGGCAGCGCCACACGCCTTCCCGGTCGTTGAGGATCTCGAGGCGCTGGTCGGTGCCCTCGTCGCGGCTGTCGAAGATGAACCGGTGGGCGCCGACGATCGCCTGCGGGCCGAAGTACTGCCCGTCGCTCCAGTAGACCGGGCACGACGTCGTGCACGCGGCGCACAGGATGCACTTGGTGGTGTCGTCGAAGCGCTGCCGGTCCGCCTGGCTCTGGATCCGCTCGCGGGTCGGCTCGTTGCCGGACGTCACCAGGAACGGCATCACCGAGCGGTAGGCGTCGAAGAACGGCTCCATGTCGACGACGAGGTCCTTGAGCACCGGCAGGCCCTTGATCGGCTCGACGGTGATCGGCTGCGACGGGTTGACGTCCTTGAGCAGCGTCTTGCACGCCAGCCGGTTCTTGCCGTTGATCCGCATCGCGTCCGAGCCGCACACGCCGTGCGCGCACGAGCGGCGGAAGGTCAGCGACCCGTCGAGGTCCCACTTCACCTTGTGCAGCGCGTCGAGGACGCGGTCGGTCGGCTCGGCCGAGACCTGGTAGCTCTCCCAGCGCGGACTCCTCGGAGACCTCCGGGTTGTAGCGGAGGATCTTGACCGTGACGTCCATCAGTACTTCCGCTCCATCGGCTTGTAGCGCGTCTCGATGACCGGCTTGTAGTCCAGCCGGATCGTGCCGTCCTCCTGGCGGTAGGCCATCGTGTGGCGCATGAAGTTCACGTCGTCGCGCGTGCGGGTAGTCCTCGCGGAAGTGCCCGCCGCGCGACTCGTTGCGGGCCAGCGCGGAGGTGACCAGGCACTCGGCGAGGTCGAGCAGGAAGCCCAGCTCGATCGCCTCGAGCAGGTCGGTGTTGAACCGCTTGCCCTTGTCCTGCACGGACACGTTCGTGTAGCGCGCCTGGAGGCCCTCGAGGTCGGCCAGCGCCTGCTTGAGCGACCCCTCGGTGCGGTAGACCTGCGCGTTGATGTCCATCGTCGCCTGCAGCTCCTGGCGGATCACCGAGACCCGCTCGGACCCGCCGGCGTCGCGCATCGACTCGATCATCGCGACGACGCCCGCCTCCGGCTCGTCCGGCAGCTCCTCGTGGTGCACGCCGGCGGCGTACTCCGCCGCGTGGATGCCGGCGCGGCGACCGAAGACGTTGATGTCCAGCAGCGAGTTGGTGCCGAGCCGGTTGGACCCGTGCACCGAGACGCAGGCCACCTCGCCGGCGGCGTACAGGCCGGGGATGACGGTGTGGTTGTCGCCGAGCGCCTCGGCCTTGATGTTGGTCGGCACGCCGCCCATCGCGTAGTGCGCGGTCGGGAACACCGGGATCATCTCGGTGTACGGCTCGACGCCGAGGTAGGTGCGCGCGAACTCGGTGATGTCGGGCAGCTTGGAGTCGATCTGCTCCTTGGGCAGGTGCGTCACGTCGAGGTAGACGTAGGCCTTGTCGGGACCGGCGCCGCGGCCCTCGCGGACCTCGTTGGCCATCGCCCGCGCCACCATGTCGCGCGGCGCGAGGTCCTTGATGGTCGGGGCGTAGCGCTCCATGAAGCGCTCGTTCTCGCTGTTGCGCAGGATGCCGCCCTCGCCGCGCGCCGCCTCGGAGAGCAGCACGCCGAGCCCGGCCAGGCCGGTCGGGTGGAACTGGAAGAACTCCATGTCCTCCAGCGGCAGGCCCTTGCGCCACACGATGCCCATGCCGTCACCGGTGAGGGTGTGCGCGTTGGACGTGGTGCGGAAGACCTTGCCGAAGCCGCCGGTCGCGAGGATCACGGACTTCGCGTTGAAGACGTGGATCTCGCCGGTCGCCAGCTCGTAGGCCACGACGCCGGACACGCGGCCCTCGGTCATCGTCATGTCGAGCACGTAGAACTCGTTGTAGAACTCGACGTTGTGCTTGATGCACTGCTGGTAGAGCGTCTGCAGGATCATGTGGCCGGTGCGGTCGGCCGCGAAGCACGACCGACGTACGGCGGCCTCGCCGTGGTTGCGGGTGTGGCCACCGAACCGGCGCTGGTCGATCTTGCCCTCGTCGGTGCGGTTGAAGGGCAGCCCCATCTTCTCCAGGTCGAGGACGGCGTCGATGGCCTCCTTGGCCATCACCTCCGCGGCGTCCTGGTCGACGAGGTAGTCACCGCCCTTGACGGTGTCGAAGGTGTGCCACTCCCAGTTGTCCTCCTCGACGTTCGCGAGGGCGGCGCACATGCCGCCCTGCGCGGCGCCGGTGTGGGACCGGGTCGGGTAGAGCTTGGTGAGCACCGCGGTGCGGGTGCGCTGGCCGGACTCGAGCGCGGCCCGCATCCCGGCGCCGCCGGCGCCGACGATGACGACGTCGTACTTGTGGTGGGTGACCATGGTTCCTCCTCCTACTTCGCCCGGCAGACGTCGAGCGTGGAGCTCGGGTCGATGCACGGGTCGAAGGTGAAGATCACGAGCGTGCCGAGCACGATGACGACGGCGACGGCCGAAGTACAGCAGCGTCTTGAGCGCGAAGCGGGCGTTCGGCCTGGTGGCGTAGTCGTTGATGATCGTGCGCAGCCCGTTGCCGCCGTGCAGCATCGCCAGCCACAGCATCGCGAGGTCCCAGACCTGCCAGAACGGGTTGGCCCACTTGCCGGCCGACGAAGCCGAAGTCGATCTGGTGGATGCCCTCGCCGGTCATCAGGTTCACGAACAGGTGGCCGAACACGAGGACGACGAGCAGCACGCCCGAGCCGCGCATGAACAGCCAGCTGTTGAGCTCGAAGTTGCCGCCGCGCGACGGGCTTGGACCGCGGCGGCGCGATGCTGGGTGCGGTAGCCATGTCAGCCTCCGAACACGACGGAGAGGTGGCGGACGAGGAACGGCACGAAGAGCACCACGAACACCGCGACGACGCCGTAGGTCATCTGCCGCTGGTAGCGCGGGCCCTTGCGCCCAGAAGTCCACCAGCACGATCCGGATGCCGTTGAGCGCGTGGAACAGGAACGCCGCCGACGAGCCCGGCCTCCATGAGCCCGACGACGGGGTTCTTGTAGGTGTCCACGACCCGGTTGAAGACCTCGGGGGACACCCGCACCATCGCGATGTCGACGACGTGCGCGAAGAGGAAGAAGAACAGGGTCACACCGGTGATGCGGTGCAGCACCCACGACCACATGCCTTCACGACCGCGGTAGAGGGTCCCTACCGGAGAGCTGGCCACGTCTGCGAAGCCTCCCGACTCGTCTGCTGGCGGGCACGTCGACGGCCTGGGCCCTGCGGTTGCGCCGGCGGATTCAGGGGAAGGCACGAGGACGTGCGGGGGAACCTGCTCACTGTATCGGCGCGGTGCGCGGGGCCGGTGCCACGAGGTGCTGTGACTTCGATTACCGCACGCACGGCTTGGCAAATGCGCCCGGCTAGCGTGTCCGGGTGATCCCCCTGCGCCGGCCGTCGTCCGTGCTCGCTGCCGTGCGCCGTGCTGGCGGTCGTGCTGTCCGGCTGCTCGTCCTCGTCCTCGTCGTCGTCCTCGCCCTCGTCGTCGCCGTCCTCCGCCTCGTCCTCCCGGTCGTCGTCCTCCGCCGACCCGGACCAATCGACGCCGGCCTCGCCGCTGCTGCGGCGGCCTCGACGTGTGCCGGCTGCCGTCGACCGCCCAGGTGCGGTCGGTCACCGGGATCGAGGCCACCGCCACCACCCGTCGGCTCACGCTGGTCCCCGGGTACGCCGGCCCCGTCGACGTCTGCGGCTTCGGCCCGTCGTTCGAGAGCTCGACGTTCAGCGTGGCCGTCGGCCTGGCCGGCGCGACGCGGGCGGACGTCGTACGGCAGGGCGGGCGGGCGGTCGACGTCGGTGCCGCCGGCCGGGCGCGGCAGAGCGCCGACGAGGCCACCGTCCGGTTCCTGAAGGGGACGACGCTCGTGCAGCTGCGGGCCGACCGGGTCGCCGGGGAGCCGTCGCCGCTGCCGCGGCTGCTGCGGGCCGCGCGGCAGGTCGCGGACCAGGTGCCGGCGGACCCGCCCCCGGACAGCCGGCAGACCGTCCGGTCGCTGCGCCGGCCTCGCCGGGGACGCGGTCGCGGGCGTGCTCGGTGCGACGCCGCAGCTGTCGCGGTCGCTGGCCTACGCCGACCGGTCGGCGGAGTGCTCCTGGGCCACCGGCGTACGACGTCCGCGCACCCTCGCCGTGACGCTCTACACCAGCGCGCAGGCCGGTCCGTTCTTCGCCCAGCAGCGCACGATCGGCCCCTCGACCGAGGTGCCGGGCGTGCCGGGCGACGCGTTCACGACCGGCACCGCCGCCTACGTCGTCGCCGAGGACGGGCAGGCGGCGGTGGTCAGCGGCAGGTTCGGGGCGCCTCCGGCGGCCGGTCGGCCGCTGGCCGTCACGCCGGAGCTCACCGCGCTGCTGCGGGACGTGGCCGCCCAGCTGACCTAGCGGCCGTCAGACGAACGGTGCGAAGCCCGGCGGCGGCAGCGGGCCGGTGTCCGCGTCCCGCGCCCGCTCGTAGCCGTGCGCGACCTCGACCAGCGTCGCCTCGCTGCCGCGCGGTGCCCCAGAACGACACCGCCACCGGAAGCCCGGCGGCCAGCCCGGTCGGCACGGTGAGCAGCGGGTAGCCGGCGACGGCCGCGGGGCCGGTGCACGAGCCGGGGTGCGCCTCGGCGTTGACCAGGTCGATCGGGCAGGCCGGGGCGTACGACGGCGTCACCAGCGCGTCGAGGTCGTGCGCCCGGAGCGCGGCGTCGATGCCCTCCTCCCGGGCGTGACGCAGGCAGCGCGCCCGCGCGTCGACGTACTCCCGGCTCGTCACGTCGGGGCCGGTGAGCGACTGCTCGAACAGCGACTGCCCGAAGTGCGCGAGCTCGACGTCGGCGTGGTCGCGGTTGAAGGCCACCACGTCGGCCAGGGTGCGGGGTCCGTCGCCCGGGCGGGACGCGAGGTAGTCGCCCATCGCGGCCTTGAGCTCGGCCAGGATCACCAGCAGCTCGTCGCCGAAGTCGGCCTCGGTGAAGGTCACGTCGGCGTCGTCGACGATCGTCGGCGCCCTGCGCGGCGAGCAGCCCGACGGCGTGCTCGGCGAGGTCGTCGGCGTGGCGGCTGTAGCCCCAGAACTCCTTGCGGGGCAGGCCGATCCGCTTCCCGACGAGCCGGCCCTCGACGGCGTGCGACGCGTAGTCGACGGCGCCGCCCGCCAGCACCCCGAGCAGCGCGGCCGCCTCGCGGACCGTCGGGGCGAGCGGCCCGGGCACGTCCTGCGAGGGCGAGACGGGCACGACGCCCTGGGTCGGCACCAGGCCCACGGTGGGCTTGATCCCGACGCAGCCGTTGAACGCCGCCGGGCAGGTGATCGACCCGTCGGTCTCGGTGCCGACGGCGTACGACGTGATGCCGGCCGCGACCGCCGCGCCGCTGCCCGAGCTGGACCCGCCGGCCGAGCGGTTCAGGGCGTAGGGGTTGCGGGTCAGGCCGCCGTACGCGCTCCAGCCCGAGGTCGAGGCCTCGTCGCGGATGTTGGCCCACTCGCTGAGGTTGGCCTTGCCGATCACGACCATCCCGGCGGCGCGGAGCCGCTGCACGAGCAGCGCGTCGTGGCTCGGCGGCGGCTGGTCGGCCAGCGCCAGCGACCCCGCGGTGGTGGGCAGGTCGGCGGTGTCGACGTTGTCCTTGACCAGGACCGGCCGCCCGTGGAGCGGCCCGCGTGCCGGCTCGGCGTCCCGCTCCCGGGCCTGCGCGAGCGCGCCGTCGTTGCGGGTGCAGACCGACCGGACGATCCCGTCCACCTCGTCGATCCGCGCGAACGCCCGCTCCACCTGCGCCAGCGAGCTCTCCGTCGTCACCCGAGGAATCCAACCACCCCCTCTCCGCCGACCCGGCACCTACTTGGCAGGTTGGCCGCGTGTCGGCGTGAGCTCGTGACGGGTGGGCGGGTCGGGTGGGCGGGCGGCGGCCGGCAGTCGCCCCGCGCCGTACGCCGTCCGGCCGGCGGCCCCGCGGCGACCGACCCGTCAGCAACTGCGCCGACACGCGGCGAAACAGCCAAGTAGGTGACGGGTCGGCGGAAGGGGGGCGTGCGGGGCTGGGTGGGGCTGGGTGGGTGCGGCGGGGGGCAGTGGGAAGGCTCACGGTGCAGGGGGCGCGGCGGTCGCCGTAGATTGACCCCATGAGCGAAGGCGAGAGCCCCACGGCCGGCGTGCCCGGCGCGGGCGACGAGAACCGCACCGAGTCAGGACTGCCGTTCGAGTCGCTCTACGGCCCCGACTCGCTGAAGAGCTTCGACCCGGAGGAGCGGCTCGGCACGCCGGGGGAGTACCCGTTCACCCGGGGCGTCTACCCGTCGATGTACACCGGCCGGCCCTGGACGATGCGGCAGTACGCCGGCTTCGGCACCGCCAAGGAGTCCAACGAGCGCTACAAGCAGCTCGTCGCCAACGGCACCGGCGGCCTCAGCGTCGCCTTCGACCTGCCGACCCAGATGGGCCACGACTCCGACTCGGCGATCGCGCACGGCGAGGTCGGCAAGGTCGGCGTCGCGATCGACTCGATCGAGGACATGCGGCTGCTCTTCGACGGCCTGCCGCTCGACGAGGTCTCCACCTCGATGACCATCAACGCGCCCGCCGCGCTGCTGCTGCTGATGTACCAGATCGTGGCCGAGGAGAACGGCGTCCCCGGCGACAAGATCACCGGCACCATCCAGAACGACGTGCTCAAGGAGTACATCGCCCGCGGCACCTACATCTACCCGCCGCAGGAGTCGCTGCGGCTGATCACCGACATCTTCGCCTACTGCAAGAGCGAGGTGCCGCGCTGGAACACCATCTCCATCTCCGGCTACCACATGGCCGAGGCCGGCGCGACGCCCGCGCAGGAGATCGCGTTCACGCTCGCCGACGGCATCGAGTACGTCCGGGCCGCGATCAAGGCGGGCCTCGACGTCGACGACTTCGCCGCCCGGCTGTCGTTCTTCTTCGTCTCCCGCACCACGATCCTCGAGGAGGTCGCGAAGTTCCGCGCCGCCCGCCGGATCTGGGCGCAGGTGATGCGCGACGAGTTCGGCGCGAAGAAGGAGAAGTCGCAGATGCTGCGCTTCCACACCCAGACCGCCGGGGTGCAGCTGACCGCGCAGCAGCCCGAGGTCAACCTGGTCCGGGTGGCCATCCAGGGCCTCGCCGCGGTGCTCGGCGGCACCCAGTCGCTGCACACCAACTCCTACGACGAGGCGCTGGCGCTGCCGAGCGAGAAGGCGGCCCGGCTCGCGCTGCGCACCCAGCAGGTGATCGCCTACGAGTCCGACGTGACCAAGACCGTCGACCCGTTCGCCGGCTCCTACGCCATCGAGTCGCTCACCGACGACGTCGAGGCCGAGGCCCGCAAGCTGATGGCGCAGGTCGAGGAGCTCGGGGGAGCGGTCGCCGCGATCGAGAAGGGCTTCCAGAAGAACGAGATCGAGAAGGCGGCGTACGGCATCGCCCGCGACATCGACGAGGGCGAGCGGATCGTCGTCGGCGTGAACCGGTTCCAGCTCGACCAGGACGACCCGTACGAGCGCGCTGCAGGTCGACCCGACCATCGAGGAGCAGCAGGCCGAGCGGCTCGCGAAGCTGCGCGCCGAGCGCGACCAGGACGCCGTCGACCGGCACCTCGCGGCGCTGACCGAGGCGGCCAAGGGCGAGGACAACGTGCTCTACCCGATGAAGGAGGCGCTGCGCGCGCAAGGCCACGGTCGGCGAGGTCTGCAACGCGCTGCGCGAGGTCTGGGGCAAGTACGTCCCGCCGGACGCCTTCTGAGCGGACGCGTTCAAGCCGACGGCCCGGCTCCGGTAACCTGTCCTGTTGTGCCGTCACCGTCCCTCCACCACGTCGTCGAGGCGGTCGACGCGCAGCACGACTCGCTGGTGCGGCTCCGCCGTGACCTGCACGCGCACCCCGAGCTCGCCTGGCAGGAGCAGCGCACCACCACGGTGGTCGCCGAGCGGCTCGACGCCGCCGGCCTCGACATCCGGCTGCTCCCCAAGACCGGGCTGATCGCCGAGGTCGGCGCCCCGGCGGGCACCGGCCCGCTGGTCGCGCTCCGCGCGGACCTCGACGCGCTCCCGGTCGACGACCGCGGCGACCAGGACTGGGCCAGCACCGTCGACGGGGTCGCGCACGCCTGCGGCCACGACGTGCACACCTCCGCCCTGGTCGGCGCCGGGGTGGCGCTGGCCGAGGTGCACCGCCGCTCCCCGCTCCCGGGCCGGGTCCGGCTGATGTTCCAGCCCGCCGAGGAGGTGATGCCCGGCGGTGCGCTCGAGGTGATCGCCGCCGGCGCGCTGGAGGGCGTCTCCCACGTCTACGGCCTGCACTGCGACCCCTCGATCGACGTCGGCGAGGTCGGGCTCCGGGTCGGCCCGCTGACCGGCGCCGCCGACGCGCTGACCGTCCGGCTGACCGGCCGCGGCGGCCACACCTCGCGGCCGCACCTGACCCAGGACCTGACCTACGCCCTCGGCAAGCTGGTCACCGAGCTCCCCGGGACGCTCTCGCGGCGCCTCGACCCGCGGGCCGGCGCCAGCCTGGTGTGGGGCGTGGTGCGCGCCGGCTCCGCCAAGAACGTCATCCCGGCCTCCGGCGAGGCCGCCGGCACGCTCCGGATGCTCGACGCGGTCGCCTGGGCCGACGCCGAGGACCTGGTCCGCGAGCTGATCGCGCAGATCCTCGCGCCGTACGGCGTCGGGGCCGAGGTCAGCTACGTCCGGGGTGTCCCGCCGGTGGTCAACCGGGCCGGCCCGACCGCCCTGCTGGGCCGCGCCGTCGGCGAGGTGCTGGGCCCGGACCAGGCGGTCTCCACGCCGCAGAGCCTCGGCGGCGAGGACTTCGCGTGGTACCTCGAGGACCTCCCGGGAGCGATGGGCCGGCTCGGCACCCGCACCCCGGGCGGCCCGACGTACGACCTGCACCGCGGCGACCTCCACATCGACGAACGGGCCATCGGGGTGGGCGCCAAGGTGCTCGCCGGTGCCGTTTTGACCACGTTCGAGAGCACTCTCGACCTCTGAGCCGAGCGGCGCCCGTCACCCGCCCGCGGGGTGGTCGCGTGACAGTGGACCAGCCGTTCCTACCGAACAGGTAACAACTTGTGACGGCCCGGCTCGGGACGGCCTGACGGGGTACAGGTCAGGGTTAGGGTGTGCCCTGGTTTGCGCCTGGACAGCCGGCGCACGAAACGAGGAGGCATCTTGCGTCGCCTGACCAAGATTGCAGCCGTCACCGCCGTCCTAGCGCTCGCGGTGACCGGTTGCGCCAAGAAGAACACCGACACGAACTCGGCCACCGGCAGCAGCGACAAGGGTGGCCTGTGCCCGTCGTCGGGCGACGGCCCCAAGATCGGTCTCGCGTACGACATCGGCGGGCGTGGTGACAAGTCGTTCAACGACCTGGCCGCCGCCGGCACCAAGAAGGCCGCCGACTCGCTGAAGGGCACCTGCAAGGAGTCCGAGGCGGCTCCCGACGAGCCCGACTCCGCCAAGGAGGAGCGGCTGCGCACCCTGGCCGACGCGGGCTACGACCCGATCGTCGCCGTGGGCTTCGTCTACACCCCGATGGTCACCAAGGTGGCCAAGGAGTACCCCAAGCTGAAGTTCGCCATCGTCGACGGCGCCGCCAAGGGTGACAACGTCACCAACCTCGCGTTCTCGCCGGAGCAGGGCTCCTACCTCGTCGGCGTCGCGGCCGGCCTGAAGACCAAGACGAACAAGGTCGGCTTCGTGGGCGGCGTCAAGGGCCCGATCATCGACCCGTTCGCCGCCGGCTTCCAGGCGGGCGTGAAGAAGGTCAACCCGAAGGCCAAGGTCGACATGAAGTGGCTGTCCGACCAGGCCGACCAGAAGGCGTTCGCCAACCCGCCGGGCGGCAAGACCGCCGCGCAGGCGCTCTACGACGGCGGCGACGACATCGTCTTCCACGCCTCCGGGCTCTCCGGCAACGGTGTCTTCGAGGCGGCCGCGGCCAACAAGAAGCTGGCCATCGGCGTGGACTCCGACCAGTACCTCTCCGCGCCCAAGGCGCAGCAGAAGTACATCCTCACCTCGGCGCTCAAGCGCGTCGACGTGGCGGTGGACGACTTCATCAACGCCTACGACCAGAAGAAGACCAAGGCCGGGCTTCGACGTCTACGACCTCAAGCGTGACGGCGTCGGCTACTCCACCAGCGGCGGTCAGCTCGACGACATCAAGTCGAAGATCGACGGCTACAAGCAGCAGATCATCGACGGCAAGATCAAGGTCCCGAACAGCCTCTGAGGGGTCGTCCGGAGACGGACGGGGACCCACGGGCCACGGGCCACGGGCCCGGACGAGGACGCGGTAGCGTTCCGTCCGGGCCCGTTCCCCGTTGTCAGCCAGCCAACGACCGCGCGAGCCAGCCAGCCACCGCCACCCGCAGCCATCGGAGCGTGTGCCATCACCACCGCAGAGACCAGCACCGTCACCCGTCCACCGGACGGGGCGACCGCCGTCCGCCTGCGAGGCATCGGCAAGCGGTTCCCGGGCGTCGTCGCCAACCACGACATCGACATCGACGTGCGGTCCGGCACCGTGCACGCCATCGTGGGCGAGAACGGCGCCGGCAAGTCCACCCTCATGAAGATCCTGTACGGCGTCCAGAAGCCCGACTCCGGCACGATCGAGGTCGACGGCCGCGTCGCGGAGATGGGCTCGCCCGCCGACGCCATCAAGCTCGGCATCGGCATGGTCTTCCAGCACTTCATGCTCGCCGACAACCTCACCGTGCTCGAGAACGTCGTGCTCGGCGCCGAGAAGCTCCACGGCATCGGCGAGAAGGCCCGCGCCGAGCTGGAGCGGATCTCCACGACGTACGGCTTCGGGCTCGACCCGGACGAGCTCGTCGAGACGCTCGGCGTCGGCGAGCGGCAGCGGGTGGAGATCCTCAAGGTGCTCTACCGCGGCGCCAAGGTGATCATCCTCGACGAGCCGACCGCGGTCCTGGTGCCGCAGGAGGTCGACGCGCTGTTCGACAACCTCCGGGAGCTGAAGAAGGAGGGGCACACGCTGCTCTTCATCTCCCACAAGCTCGACGAGGTGCTCGCCGTCGCCGACGACATCACCGTCGTGCGCCGTGGCACCACCGTCGCCGCGGTCCGGCCGACCGAGGTCACCGCGCGCAAGCTCGCCGAGCTGATGGTGGGCTCGGAGCTGCCGTCGCCGGACACCTCGGAGTCCACGGTCACCGACCAGGAGATGCTCGAGCTGGCGGGCGTCACGCTCGTGGACGCCGGGGGTCGCCGGCTGCTCAGCGACGTCTCGCTGACCATCCACCGCGGCGAGGTGCTCGGCATCGCCGGCGTCGAGGGCAACGGCCAGACCGAGCTGACCGAGGTCGTGATGGGGATGCGGCACCCCAGCGCCGGCCGGGTGGAGCTCGCGGACCAGGACGTCACCGCCTGGTCGACCAAGCGGCGCCGGGAGGCCGGGGTCGGCTACGTCCCCGAGGACCGGCAGCGGCACGGGCTGCTGCTCGACGCGCCGCTGTGGGAGAACCGCATCCTGGGCCACCAGACCCGGCCGCCGTCGGTGAAGGGCGGCTGGCTCGACCGGGCCGGCGCCCGCAAGGACAGCGAACGCATCGTCGAGGGGTACGACGTCCGCACCCCCTCCATCGACACCACCGCGCGGGCGCTCTCGGGCGGCAACCAGCAGAAGTTCATCGTGGGGCGCGAGATGAGCGGCGACCCGGTGCTGCTCGTCGCCTCTCACCCGACCCGCGGCGTCGACGTCGGCGCGCAGGCCGCCATCTGGGAGCACATCCGCGAGGCGCGCCGCCAAGGGCTGGCCGTGCTGCTGATCTCCGCCGACCTCGACGAGCTGATCGGCCTCTCCGACTCCATCAAGGTCATCCTCCGCGGCCGGTTCGTCGGCGACTTCGACCCGATGCACGTCACCCCGCAGGAGCTGGGCTCCGCGATGACCGGCGCCGGGTCCGATCCCGAGCCGGACGACGAGCCGGACGACGGGCCGACCGACGGTCCCGTCGGGAAGGAAGGCGAGTGATGGTCAAGCGCATCGTCATCGGCGCCGCCGCCCCCGTGCTGGCGCTGGCCATGGCCCTGCTGATCACGATCGTGATCCTGCTGCTGGCCGGCAACTCCGTCTCGGGATTCCTGTCCACGATCTTCGCCGCACCGGCGCCCCGCAACCTGGTCAACATCATCAACAACGCGTCGGTGCTCTACCTCTCCGCGCTCGCCGCCGCGATCGGGTTCAAGATGAACCTGTTCAACATCGGCGTCGAGGGGCAGTACCGCGTCGCGGTCTTCGCGGCTGCCGCGTTCTGCGGCCAGGACCTGCTCCCCGGCGTGCTCAACATCATCGTTGCGTTCGTGATCGCGATCGCCGCGGGCGCCGCCTGGGCCGCGATCGCCGGCCTGCTGAAGGTCACCCGCGGCGTCTCCGAGGTGATCTCGACGATCATGCTCAACGCCATCGCGATCTCGCTGACGGCGTACTTCCTCCGGCAGTGGGGGATCACCGTCGGCAACAGCCTGCAGACCAAGCCGGTGCCGAAGGACAGCTGGGTGCCGGGCTTCCCGCTGATCCCCGACGCCCCCAACGAGGTCCTCGGGCTGTCGGTGCTCGCGGTGATCGCCGGCGTCGGCTACGCCGTGGTGCTGAACCGCTCCCGGTTCGGGTTCGAGCTCCGCGCGACGGGTGCCTCCGCGACCGCGGCGGTGGCCAGCGGGATCGACGTACGCCGCATGGTGGTCGTCTCGATGCTGCTCTCCGGCGGCGTGGCGGCCCTGGTGGGGCTGCCGCTGCTGTTCGGCGACACCCACGCCTACAGCACGACCTTCCAGTTGGGGCTGGGCTTCACCGGGCATAGCGGTCGCGCTGCTCGGCCGCAACCACCCGGTCGGGATCGCGTTCGGTGCGCTGCTGTTCGCCTACCTCACCGAGCAGAGCAGCCTGCTCGAGATCAACGCAGGCGTCTCCAACGACATCGTCGCGATCACCCAGGGCGTGCTGGTGCTGAGCGTGGTCGTCGCCTACGCCGTGGTCGGCCGCTACCGCCGGGCGGCGGAGCAGCGCTCGGTCGCCGAACAGCTCGCCCCCTCGGGCACGACCTCGGAGGTCTCGGCATGACGGTCGCCAACGACGCCCTGACTCCCGCGCTCGGGGTCCCGTCGCAGTCGCGCCGGCGGCGCCGGGTCCCGGTGTGGGCCTGGCTGCTCACCGCGTTCGCGCTGATCTCGTTCGCGCGGGTGATCACCGGCAGCAACGAGCTCGACTCGGCCGGCACGCTGCGCGAGGCGATCATCGCGACCGTCCCGATCTTGCTGGCCGGCCTCGGCGGCCTGTGGTCCGAGCGCGCGGGCGTGGTCAACATCGGGCTCGAGGGAATGATGATCCTCGGCACGATCGGCGCGGGCTACTTCGGCTACTACTACGGCCCCTGGCAGGCCGTGGTCGCGGCGATGCTGTTCGGCGCCATCGGCGGTGCGCTGCACGCCCTGGCCACGGTGATCTTCAACGTCGACCACATCGTCTCCGGCGTCGCCATCAACATCATGGCCGCCGGCGTCGCGGCGTTCCTGGCCGACACCTGGTTCTCCGGCCTGCAGGGCGGCGGCCCGACCCAGTCGCCGCCCATCGAGGGGCCGGCCCAGATCGAGCTCACCGGCATCGCCGACTGGGCCAAGACCGTCGAGGACAAGCACTGGTTCCTGGTCTCCGACGCCGCGTCGGTGCTCGGCGCGCTGACCCGCGACCTGTCGACGCTGACCATCGTCTCGGTGCTGCTCGTGGTCGCCACCTACTACATCCTGTGGCGCTCGTCGTTCGGGCTGCGGCTGCGCTCCTGCGGCGAGAGCCCGCAGGCCGCCGAGACCCTCGGCGTGAACGTCTACCGCTACAAGATCGTCGCGGTGCTGATCTCCGGCGCGTTCGCCGGGCTGTCGGGCGGCTTCATCGTGCTGGTCGGCGCCGGGCTCTACCAGAACGGCATCACCAACGGCCGCGGCTACATCGGCCTCGCGGCGATGATCTTCGGCAACTGGCGGCCCGGTGGCCTGCTGCTCGGCTCGGCGCTGTTCGGCTACACCGACGCGCTGCAGCTGCGTGCGGGCGGCGGTGCGGTGCACGCGCTGCTGATCGTGATCGCGATCGTGCTGCTGGGCTACGGCCTGCTGCTGCTGCGCAAGGGGTCGCGCACCTCCGGCATCGTGACCCTCGTCGCGGCGGTGCTGTTCGCGCTCTGGTTCTTCACCACCGACGAGGTGCCCGGCGACTTCACGCGGATGACGCCCTACGTCGCCACGCTCTTCGTGCTCGCGTTCGCGGCACAACGACTACGCATGCCGGCCGCGGACGGGGTCGGCTACCGCAAGGGAGAGGCAGGCTGACGTGGTCGACGTACCGGGGGAGGAGCCGTGGCCGCGGCTCCACGACGAGGCGGTGGCGGCGATGCAGCGCGCCTACGCGCCGTACTCCGACTACCAGGTCGGGGCGGCCGCGCTGGTCGACGACGGCCGTGTGGTGGTGGGCTGCAACGTCGAGAACGCGTCGTACGGCGTCGGGCTCTGCGCCGAGTGCGGGCTGGTCTCGCAGCTGCACGCCAGCGGCGGCGGCCGGCTGACCCACTTCGTCTGCGTCAACCGGGACGCCGCGGTGATCATGCCCTGCGGCCGGTGCCGCCAGCTGCTGTTCGAGGCCGGCGGTCCCACGCTCCGGGTGCTGACGGTCTCCGGGCTGCGGACGATGGCCGAGGTGCTGCCCGACGCGTTCGGTCCGGAGTCGCTCGATGCGCTCCACGTCTCTTGACCTGACCGACGCGCAGGTCGTCGCGGACCCCTACCCGTTCTTCGCCGAGGAGCGCCGCCGGGGCCCGCTGGCCTGGCACGAGCAGTCCGGCGGCTACCTCACCTTCGACCACGCCACGGCCAGCGCCGTGCTGCGCGACCGGCGCCTCGGGCGGCTGTGGCGCGACCGCGAGCCGGTCGCCCGGTTCGAGCCGTTCAACCTGCTGCACCGCAACCAGATGATGGAGAACGAGCCGCCGGTGCACACCCGGCTGCGGCGGCTGGTGGTCAGCGCGTTCAACCGCGGCCACGTGGAGCGGCTGCGGCCGCGCGTGCGGGAGCTGGCGCAGCGGCTGCTCGACGAGGTGGACCCGCGCGGCTTCGACGTGGTCGGCGAATACGCCGAGCCGTTGCCGGTGCTGGTGATCGCCGAGCTGCTCGGCGTGGACCCCGAGCTCGCGCCGCGGCTGCGGGCGTGGTCGCAGGCCATCGTGCGGATGTACGAGGTGGCGCCGAGCGAGCAGGTGCAGGACGAGGCGGTGCGCGCCGCGGACGAGTTCGCCGCGATGGTCCGCGACCTGGCCCGCCGGCGCGCGAGCGACCCGCGTGACGACCTGGTCTCGGACCTGGTGGCGGCCCAGGACGGCGACGCCCGGCTCACCGAGGACGAGGTGGTCGCCTCCGCCGTGCTGCTGCTCAACGCCGGCCACGAGGCGTCGGTCAACGTGTTCGGCAACGGCCTGGTCGCGCTGCTGCGCAGCGGGCGCCGGCCGGCGCCCGAGCAGCTGCCGGCGTGCGTGGAGGAGATGCTGCGCTTCGACTCGGCGCTGCAGCTGTTCGAGCGGACCGCGACGCAGCCGGTGCCGCTCGGCGACGTGGTGCTCGAGCCCGGCCAGAAGGTCGCCGCGCTGCTCGGCGCCGCCAACCGCGACCCCGCCGTCTTCGACGACCCCGACACCTTCCTGCCGGGCCGCGACCCCAACCCGCACCTGGCCTTCGGCGCCGGCCTGCACTTCTGCGTCGGCGCACCGCTGGCCCGCGTCGAGCTCGTGGAGTCCCTCGGCCTGCTGCTGCGCCGGCACCCGGACCTGGCCCTCGCCGGCGACCCCGAGCCCCGCGGCACCTTCGTGCTCCGCGGCTTCCGCTCCGTCCCGCTGACCTCCTCCCGCTGACCTCCTCCCGCTCAGGGGGCGGGCCGTCCTGCCGACCCGTCACCCACTCGGCCCGCTCACCGGCGTGTCGCCCAGGAAGTGACGGGTCACCGGGCGCCGTGACACGCTGTCGCCCCCCGGACGAAGGAGCGACATGGCGGAGCGGCACGACGCGGTCGAGGTGATCCTCGCCAAGCGTGACCGAGGACGGCTCACCGACTCCCAGATCGACTGGGTGGTCGACGCCTACACGCGCGGCGTCGTCGCCGACGAGCAGATGTCGGCGCTGGCGATGGCGATCCTGCTCAACGGGATGGATCGGCGCGAGATCTCCCGGTGGACCGCCGCGATGATCGCCTCCGGTGAGCGGATGGACTTCTCGTCGCTGTCGCGGCCGACCGCCGACAAGCACTCCACCGGCGGTGTCGGTGACAAGATCACGCTGCCGCTGGCGCCGCTCGTCGCGGCGTGCGGGGTCGCCGTACCGCAGCTGTCGGGGCGCGGCCTCGGGCACACCGGCGGCACCCTCGACAAGCTCGAGGCGATCCCCGGCTGGCGCGCCGACCTGTCGAACCAGGAGATGCTCGACCAGCTCGAGGACGTCGGCGCGGTGATCTGCGCCGCCGGGACGGGCCTCGCGCCGGCGGACAAGAAGCTCTACGCGCTCCGCGACGTGACCGGCACCGTCGAGGCGATCCCGCTCATCGCGTCCTCGATCATGAGCAAGAAGATCGCCGAGGGCACCGGCGCGCTGGTGCTCGACGTCAAGGTCGGCAGCGGCGCCTTCATGAAGGACGTCGACAGCGCCCGCGAGCTGGCCGAGACGATGGTCGCGCTGGGCACCGACGCCGGCGTCCGGACGGTCGCGCTGCTCACCGACATGTCCACCCCCCTCGGGCGTACGGCGGGCAACGGGCTCGAGGTCGCGGAGTCGGTCGAGGTGCTCGCCGGAGGAGGGCCCGACGACGTCGTCGAGCTCACCGTCGCGCTGGCCCGCGAGATGCTCAGCGGGGCCGGCGTGGACGGCGTCGACCCCGCCGACAAGCTGCGTGACGGGTCGGCGATGGACGCCTGGCGGCGGATGGTCGCGGCGCAGGGCGGCGACCCCGACGCCGCGATGCCGGACGCCCGGGAGACGCACGTGCTGGCGGCGCCCCGCAGCGGCGTCCTCACCCGGCTCGACGCGCTCGCGGTCGGCCTCGCCGCCTGGCGGCTGGGCGCCGGCCGCGCCCGCAAGGAGGACCCGGTGCAGGCCGCCGCCGGCGTCACGCTGCACGCCAAGCCGGGCGACCCGGTGACCGAGGGCCAGCCGCTGCTCACCCTGCACACCGACGAGCCCGAGCGCTTCGAGCGGGCGCTGGCGGCCCTGGAGGGTGGCGTGGACGTGGCCGACGTCGGAACGGCGTACGAGCCGGTGCCGCTGGTCATCGACCGGGTGGCCGCCGACTAGCGGTCAGTCCTGGTCCTTCCACCGCGGGTCGTCGTCCCACTCCTTGTTGCGCTCCTCGACCCGCTCCAGCGCGCGGGCGGCCTCGGCCTCGCTCGGGTAGGGCCCGAGCCGGTCGCGGGCGGGGCAGCCCTGGTTGCGCTGCTCGACGCGGTGGTGCTTCAGGCAGAAGAAGAACTCCTCGGGCTCCGTCATCGTGTTCCTCCGCTCGGCGGCGGGGTGCCGCACCGTCGAGGATAGTTCGGCGGAGCGCGTTCCTGACTCGGTTCGCCCCGACGCCAGGGCGGGTCAGTCGCGGAAGTGGTCCCGCCGTGAGGTGAACGACTCCCGGTCCCACTGCTGCGAGGCGGCCCGTCGGACGTGCAGCCTCCGGCCTCGGGCCCCGAAGTCGGCTCAGAGGGGGGAGGTTGCACGTTCGGCCGGTCCCTCGCGGCGGCGTGTCCGGCTTACCGGCCCGTCGGACAGGAAGCTTGGCCTCTCGGCTGCGGTTTCCGGCTCGGACGGCACGAGCGTCCTGTCCGACGGCACGCTGCGGGCGTCGGGTCCGGTCAGAGCAGCCCGGACGGCGGCGACGGGCCGGGCTCGTCGTCCCGGAGCAGCCCACCTCGGACCTCGCGCCAGGCCAGCCCCGTCGCCGCGAGGGCGAGCACCGCCAGCACGACTGCGGCCACCGTGGCGTCGTCGTCGCGCCACAGCACGACGGCCACGCACCACAGCAGCGCGGCCAGGGCGACCGACATCGCCCGCACCCAGGCCCGGAGCGCAGCCCGCATCCTGTGACGCATGCGCCGCACCCTATGCCGAGACGGGGTCCGGCGGCGTGTCGCAGCGACTTCGACGATCGGTGGTCCGCGAGCCGCCTGCGGAGGTAGCGTCGTCCCCGCTCCACCTCACCTTCGGAGACCCCATGACGCAGAGCACGGACCTGCTGGTCGTCGGAGCCGGGCCCTACGCGTACTCGGCCGCGGCGCTCGCCCGCGAGCACGGCATCGACACCCACGTCGTGGGGCAGCCGATGGCCTTCTGGCGCGACCAGATGCCGTCGGACATGTTCCTGCGGTCGGGTCCCGACTGGCACCTCGACGGGACCGGCACCTACACGTTCCGGGCCTTCTTCGAGGACCGCGGGCTGCGCCCCGAGGACCACGACCCCATCCCGCGGGAGGTGTTCCTGGACTACACCGAGTGGTTCCGGAAGCAGACGTCGCTCGAGATCGACCAGCGCATGGTCACCGGGCTCACCAAGCCCGACGGCGGCTTCGAGGCCGCCCTCGACGACGGCTCGACGATCACCGCGGAGAAGGTGCTCGCTGTCCCGGGCATCCGCCACTTCGTCAACCTCCCCGAGTGGTACGACGACCTGCCGGCGGACCGGCGCGCGCACACCAGCGAGCTGGTCTCCTTCGACGACCTCGCCGGCGCCCGCGTCGTGCTCATCGGCGGACGGCAGAGCGCCTACGAGTGGGCCGCGCTGCTGTGCGACCACGGCGCCGAGCGGGTCGACGTGGTCCACCGCCACCCGACGCCGGACTTCGCGAAGGTCAGCTGGGCCTTCGTCGACCCGTACGTCGACCAGACACTCGCGCAACGGGGCTGGTGGCGGCAGCTGTCCGCGCTGGACCAGCAGGCCATCGCGGCCGAGTTCTGGAAGGTCGGCCGGCTCACGCTGGAGCCGTGGCTGGTGCCGCGGCTCACCCCCGAGGTCGTGACCAGCCACCCCGGCTGCACCGTCGTCGAGGTGGCGGCCGGCGAGCGTGACGTGACGTTGACGCTGTCGGACACCACCGAGCTCACCGCGGACCAGGTGGTGCTGGCCTCGGGCTACCGGGCCGACCTCGCACAGGTGCCCTACCTCGCCGGCGTCCTGGACCGGGTGTCGGTCACCGACGGCTTCCCCGACCTGAGCGAGGGGTTCGAGACCTCGCTGCCGGGGCTCTACGTGACGGGGTTCGCCTCCACCCGGGACTTCGGGCCGTTCTACGGCTTCACGAAGGGCTGCCCCTCCTCGGCGCGCATCGCCGTCGGCGAGATGCTCCGCTGACCCGGTGCACTTGCCGCCGGGGCCGGTTCACGATGAGGTGACCAGGTGAGCGACATGTGGACCACCCCCGACGACGACCCGCGGACCTACGGCCAGCCGGTGGGTGAGAAGGCGACCTACCTGGAGTACCTCCGCAACTACCGGCTGACCATCGGGCTGAAGTGCGACGGGCTGGACGCCGACCAGCTGGCCCGCCGGTCGGTGCCGCCCAGCACGCTCAGCCTGCTCGGCCTGGTCCGCCACCTGGCGCAGGTGGAGAACCACTGGTTCCAGCGGGTGATCCGCGGCCGCACCGACGTGCCACGCCTCTACAAGCGCGAGGACGACCCGGACTGGGACTTCTCCGGCGCGGTGCCGGACCCGGTGATGGTCGCCGACGCCTTCGCGACCTGGCGGTCCGAGACCGCGAAGGCCGACGAGTGGCTGGCCGCCGTGGACGAGGCCGACCTCGGCGCGGAGGTGCCGTTCGACGGCGGCACCGTCGCGGTCCGCGACGTGCTGGTCCACCTCATCGAGGAGTACGCCCGCCACGCGGGCCACGCCGACCTGCTCCGGGAGTGCATCGACGGCCGCACCGGCCAGTGACGCTCAGAGCCGCTCGAGCAGCCACCTCGGGCCCTGGCAGGACGCTCCGGCCTGCTCGACGCGGGCCCGCAGCCCGCGGTCGGCGGTGACGACGACGACCTCGGCCGTGCCGCTGCGCTCGGCCACCGCGGCCACGATCGCGTCGTCACCGGAGCCGGGCGCGTGCAGCACGCGGAGACGGCCCGACCGGCCGGCCTCGACGCCGCGGCGGGCGGCGCCCTCCAGGACGAGGACCACCTCGTCGTGCTCCAGGTCGGCCGCAGCGAGGGCGTCGTGCAGCCGGCGGGCGGCGCCGGGCCGGTCGCGCCACCAGCCGTCAGGCCGGCTGCCGACGACGTTCGCGCCGTCGACGACCAGGACGCTCACCGCGGTCAGCCGAGCAGCAGCACGACCGTCTCGGCGACGCAGGCCGGCTTGGACTCGTCCTCGATCTCGAGGGTGTAGCGGGTCACCAGCTGCGTGCCCGCCGGTACGTCGCTCACCTCGGCGATCTGCGCGGTGGCGCGGATCCGCTTGCCGACCTTCACCGGGTTGGGGAACCGGACCTTGTTGACGCCGTAGTTCAGCTTCGCCCCCGGCGTCTCGAGCGCGTAGAGCTCCGGGGTGAGCTGCGGGATCAGCGACAGCGTGAGGTAGCCGTGCGCGATCGTGCCGCCGAACGGTCCCTCCTTGGCCCGCTCCACGTCGACGTGGATCCACTGGTGGTCGCCGGTCGCGTCGGCGAAGGCGTCGACGCGGTCCTGGGTGATCTCCAGCCACTCGGTGGTGCCGAGGTCCTCGCCCACGGCGTCGGACAGCTGGTCGGTCGAGGTGAAGGTGCGCATGCCGCGAACCTACCGGGCCGCACGATCTGGCCGTTGCCGGATCCACAGCGGGCGCATAGGGTCGCTGTGATCCAGGTCACACACGTCTCGTGGGGGTTCTCGGTGAGCCAAGGTCGTCGTCGTCTTCTCGGGGCAGCCACGGCTGCCGCAGCGCTCGTGGTGGGGTCCGTCTCGCTCGGCACCTCCACCGCCCTCGGGGCCGGGAACGGTCCCGACCCACGTGTCGAGCGGGCCCGGTCCACCGGCACCACCCAGGTCGTCACCGTGGACGCGCCCACCCGGGCCGCGCGCACGAAGGTGACGCGGCTCGGCCTCGACGTCACCGAGTCCGCGGACCGGCGCGGCATCGACGTGGTGCTGCACGGCGCGAAGGACGCCGCCGTGCTGCGCCGGGCCGGCTTCACCTGGAAGGTCAAGGTCAAGGACCTCGGCGCCCTCGAGCGCCGCAACAAGGCCCGCGACGCCCAGTACGCCGCCTCGGTGGCCGCCTCGCCGCTGCCGAGCGGGCAGGACCACTACCGCACGCTGGCCGACTACAACCGCGAGATGCGCGCGCTGGCCCGGCAGCACCCCGACCTCGTCAAGCTCATCCGGCTCAAGCACCCCTCGCTGGAGGGCCGCACGGTCTACGGCATCGAGCTCACCAGCGACGTGCAGAACGTCGACGACGGCAAGCCGGTCTTCCTGATGCTCGGCGCTCACCACGCCCGCGAGTGGCCCAGCAGCGAGCACGCGATCGAGTTCGCCTACGACCTGGTGGACAACTACGGCAGCGACGCCCGCGCGACGCGGATCGTCAACGGAGAGCGCACCATCGTCGTGCCGGTCGTCAACGTCGACGGCTTCTCGATCTCCCGGTCCGCACCGCCGCTGGGCGACTTCTCGCTGTTCGACTACGAGATGAAGCGGAAGAACTGCCGGGTCTCCGACCAGACGCCGGCCGCGTACCGCGGCGGCACCTGCGAGGACAACCCCGCCGGGCGGCTGCGCGGCACCGACCTCAACCGCAACTACCCGGGCTTCTGGGGCGGTCCCGGCGCGAGCGCCGACTGGTCGGACGACACCTACCGCGGCGACGACCCGGGCGCGGAGCCGGAGGTCGACAACATCCGGTCCCTGATCTCGCACCGCCAGGTCACCGGCATGATCACGAACCACACCTACAGCAACCTGGTGCTGCGCCCGCCGTCGCTCTACGACACCGGGCTGAGCCCCGACGAGGCGCAGTACAAGGCGCTCGGCGCGACGATGGCCGACGCCAACGGCTACACCAACGAGCCGGCGTACCAGCTCTACGACACCTCCGGCTCGACGGAGGACTGGTCGTACTGGAACACCGGCGGCTACGGCTTCACCTTCGAGATCGGCGACGTGGGCTTCCACCCGGCCTACCAGGACGCCGTCGTCGCGGAGTACCTCGGGCTGCCGCCGGCGGCCGGGGCCGGGCAGGGCGGCAACCGCGAGGCGTACTACCGCTTCGCGACCGCCAACCTCGACAAGAGCTACCACTCCACGATCACGGGCACCGCGCCGCACGGCCGGCAGCTGACGGTGCGCAAGCAGTTCACCTCGCTCACCTCACCGGTGATCGTGGACGACTCCGACCCGAACCTGACCAAGGACCCGATCGAGTACCGCGACCGGCTCAGCTCATCGCTGGACACCCGGGGCGGCCGGTTCAGCTGGGCGGTCAACCCGTCCACGCGGCCGGTGGTCGCAGGCCGCAGCGGCCGCGTGGCGCAGGCGCCGGCGCAGCCGACGGCGACGCTCACGAACCCCGCCGGCGTCCCGGCAGAGGGTGAGAGCGAGTTCGCCACGTTCACGATCACCGGGCTGCCGACGTACGACAACGGCCGGGCCGCCGTCACGGTGTCCTGGCCGGGCGTGCCCGGGGACGAGGCGCTGGACTGGGACGTCTTCGTCTACAACTCCGCCGGCGACCTCGTCGGGCAGGCCGCGACGCTCGCGGACCCGGAGGTGGCGGCGCTCATCGACCCGGTGCCCGGCACGTACACCGTCGAGGTGAACAACTACCAGGGCGGCACGGCGGCGACGGACTGGAGCGGCAAGGTGGTCTTCGAGCAGCCCAAGCCACCGGTCGTCACCGGGGTGAAGGAGGCCTGGATGATGACCTGCGCGAAGAAGAACGGCGACGTGGTCGCCAGCCGGCAGGTCGTCGTGGACCGGGGCCAGAGCGTCGACGTGGGCAACGCCTGCAAGCGCACCAAGCGTTGATCGCCGGCTAGTCCGCGAGCGGGTCCTGGCCGTCGGAGGGCCGGGGCACCGAGGCGGTGATGACGGTGCCGTCGGCACGTCGTACGCCGTCGCGGCCCCACACCGGCGGCCCGCCCGGCAGCCGCGGCCCCTGGTCGTCCAGCGGTACGACGACCGGCTCGTCGGGCGTCACCTGGACCTCCTTGCCGCGCACGACGAGCCGGGCCATCTCACCGGTCTCCAGCGTCAGCGTGACCTGCTCGCGCTCCACCTGCACCCGCACCCGCGCGCCGTGGAGCGTGACGCGGTAGGTCAGTGACGTCCACGCCTCCGGGCAGCCGCGGGTCGACGCGGTAGGTGCCGCCGTAGTCGCGGAAGCCCGCCGAAGCCGTAGACCAGCGCGCTCCACACGCCACCGGTCGAGGCGACGTGCACGCCGTCGCTGGTGTTGGCGTGCAGGTCGGCCAGGTCGACGAACAGCGACTGGTAGAAGTACCGCAGCGCGAGCTGGTGGTAGCCGACCTCGGCCGCGATGATCGACTGCACGACCGAGGACAGCGTCGAGTCGCCGGTGGTGATCGGGTCGTAGTACTCGAAGTTCGCGCGCTTCTCCTCGACGGTGAACGCGTCGCCGCGCAGGAACAGCGCCAGCACCACGTCGGCCTGCTTGATCACCTGGAAGCGGTAGATCACCAGCGGGTGGTAGTGCAGCAGCAGCGGCCGGTTCTGCGGCGGGAGTGGCCTCCAGGTCCCACACCTCGCGGTCCAGGAACTGCGCGTCCTGCGGGTGCATCCCGAGGTGCTCCTCGTAGGGGATGAACATCCGCTCCGCGGCGTGCTCCCAGTCCTCGACCTCGCCGTCCTCCAGGCACGAGCCGGGACACCATCCGCTGGTAGCCCTCGGGGTTGTGCTCGGCGCAGCCAGCGCACGGTCGTCGCGGCGTCGCGCAGGTTGCCCTGCGCCATCACGTTGGTGAAGAGGTTGTCGTTGACCACGGTGGTGTACTCGTCGGGCCCGGTGACGCCGTGGATGTGGAACACCCCGTCGCCGTTGACCCGCCAGAACCCGAGGTCCTCCCACATCCGGGCGGTCTCGACGAGGATGTCGACGGCCTCCCGCTCCATGAACTCGAGGTCGCCGGTGGCGGCGACGTACTGGCTCAGCGCGTAGGAGATGTCGGCGTCGATGTGGTACTGCGCGGTGCCGGCCGCGTAGTACGCCGACGCCTCCTCGCCGTTGATGGTCCGCCACGGGAACAGCGCGCCGCGCTGGGTCATCTGCTGCGCGCGGATCCGGGCGGCGTCGAGCAGCTTGTAGCGGAACCGCAGCGCGGACCGGGTGCAGCTGCGGCGTCGTGTAGGTGAAGAACGGCAGCGTGTAGACCTCGGTGTCCCAGAAGTAGTGGCCGCTGTAGCCGCTGCCGGTCACCCCCTTGGCCGGGACGCCGCCGCCCTCGGCGCGGCCGCCGGCCTGCGCGAGCTGGAAGAGGTTCCACCGCACCGCCTGCTGGATCTCCGGCGGCCCGTCGACCTCGACGTCGCTGCGCTCCCAGAAGCCGTCGAACCAGTCGCGCTGCTCGCTCGACGTGCTGCTCGAGCCCGGTGGTCAGCGCCCGGTCGAGGGTACGGCGGCACCGGCTGACCAGCTCACGCGCCGGCACCCCGCGCGAGGTGTGGTAGGCGGCGTACTTCACGAGCCGCATCGGCTTGCCCTGCTGGGCGTCGACGCGGTAACGTCATCCGTGAGACGTCCTCGCCGAACTGGGTGTTCGACGTGAAGTCGTTGTCGGTCTCGAAGAGGTGGTCGACGGCGACCGCGATCGTCATGCCGGACTCGGCGCAGCGGAAGCCCTGGATCATCCGGTCGCTGTCGGCCTCGACGCCGATGGACTGCGGCCGCAGCACGCGCCGGTCGAAGGTGGCGCTCTTGCGGGGGTCGAGTGCCCTGGCCCATGGCGGCGGCGCGGACGTGGTACTCGTCCTCGCCGTCCTGCCGGTTCAGCAGCTGCGAGCGACAGCGCCACCGGGGCGTCGCCGTCGAGCAGCGTCACCTCGAAGGTCATCACCGCGAGGTGCCGGTTGGTCATCGAGACCATCCGCGTCGAGTCGACCTGCACCCGCTTGCCGGCCGGCGTGCGCCACACCAGCGACCGGGTCAGCCGGCCGGTGCGGAAGTCGAGGGTGCGGTCGTAGTGCTCGAGGTCGGCGATCGACAGCAGCAGCGGCTCGTCGTCGACGTAGAGCCGGATCAGCTTGGAGTCCGGGACGTTGACCATCGTCTGGCCGACGCGCGCGAAGCCGAACGCCTCCTCGGCGTGCTGGATCGTCGAACGTCTCGTGGAAGCCGTTGATGTAGGTGCCGTGGACGTGGCTGTCGCGGCCCTCCTCGACGTTGCCGCGCATGCCGAGGTAGCCGTTGCCGACCGCGAAGATCGTCTCGTTGCGGCCGAGGTGCCAGGGGTCGTAGACCCGCTCCGAGAGCGACCACGGGTCGACGGGGAAGACGATGCCGGTCGAGCGGGTCGTCGGCGCGGGGCGGGCTGTGGGCCGCGCCCGGTCCGGCGTCCTCGCCGTTCACGGCCGGGCCCCGTCGACGAGCTCCGCGAGGTCGGCGACCACGACGTCGGCGCCGTTCTCGCGCAGCGTGTCGGCGCCGGCGCCGCGGTCGACGCCGACGACGTAGCCGAAGTCGCCGGCCGCGCCCGCCTGCACGCCCGAGACCGCGTCCTCGACGACGACCGAGCGCCGGTGCGGGACGCCGAGCGTGTCGGCGGCGTAGGCGTAGGTGTCGGGCTCCGGCTTGCCGGGCAGCTGGTGCTCCTTGGCGACGGCGCCGTCGACGACGGTCTCGAAGCGGTCGAGCGAGGCCGGCCGCGCGGAGCACGTCGGGGGCGTTGGCCGAGCTCGACACGATCGCCATCCGGGTGCCGCGCTCGTCGAGGGCGTCGAGCAGCCGCACCGAGCCGGGGTACGGCTTCACGCCGTCGCGCGCGAGCACCTCGCCGAACATCGCGTTCTTGCGGTTGCCGAGACCGCAGACGGTCTCCGCGTCGGCGTCGTCCGACGGGTCGCCCCACGGCAGCTCGATGTCGCGCGAGGCGAGCAGCGCGGCGACCCCGTCGTACCGCGGGCGTGCCGTCGACGTGCGCGAAGTAGTCCTGCTCGGTGTACGGCGCCACGTCGTGCCTGCTCGAGGAAGTCGGAGAACATCTCCGCCCAAGCGTGCATGTGCACCTCGGCGGTGGGCGTGATGACGCCGTCGAGGTCGAAGAGCACGGCGTCGACGGCGGTCCAGTCGACCCCATCGGGGGGAGTCACCCTTCGAGGGTAGACGTCCCGTATGTCGCCGGTGTGACGATTCCTCTCGTGGCGGCGAGTGGTCTGACCTCCCGGGCCCGCTGGACGGCGGCTGGTTGGATGGGCAGATGCCGTCCCGCGACCTGCTGACCCGTGCCCCGAAGGTGCTGCTGCACGACCACCTCGACGGCGGGCTGCGGCCCGAGACCGTCGTCGACCTCGCCGCGGAGTCCGGTCACGTGCTGCCCGCGCAGGACCCGGACGCGCTGCGCCGCTGGTTCGAGGACTCCGCCGACAGCGGCTCGCTGGAGCGCTACCTCCAGACCTTCGACCACACCGTCGCGGTGATGCAGACCCAGTCCCAGCTGCGACGGGTCGCCCGCGAGTGCGTGCTCGACCTGGCCGCCGACGGCGTGGTCTACGCCGAGGTCCGCTACGCACCCGAGCAGCACATCCGCGGCGGGCTGTCGCTGGAGCAGGTCGTCGAGGCGGTCCGCGACGGCTTCGTGGAGGGCCAGGAGCAGGCGCGCCGCGACGGCTACCCGGTCGTCGTGCGGCAGCTGCTGACCGCGATGCGGCACCAGGCCCGCAGCCGCGAGATCGCCGAGCTGACGGTGGCCTACCGCGACCAGGGCGTCGTCGGCTTCGACATCGCCGGCGCCGAGGCGGGCTACCCGCCCACCCGGCACCTCGACGCGTTCGAGTACCTCCAGCGCGAGAACGCCCACTTCACGATCCACGCCGGCGAGGCGTTCGGGCTGCCCTCGATCTGGGAGGCGATCCAGTGGTGCGGCGCCGACCGGCTCGGGCACGGCGTCCGGATCATCGACGACATCACCGTCGACGCCGAGGGCGCCCCGTCGCTGGGCCGGCTGGCGTCGTACGTCCGGGACAAGCGGATCCCGCTGGAGATGTGCCCCTCGTCGAACATCCAGACCGGCGCGGCCAGCTCCATCGCGGAGCACCCGATCGGCACGCTGACCGCGACTGCGGTTCCGGGTCACGGTCAACACCGACAACCGGCTGATGAGCGGCACGTCGATGAGCGGTGAGATGGCCAGGCTGGTCGACGCCTTCGGCTACGGCATGGACGACCTGCGGTGGTTCACGATCAACGCGATGAAGTCGGCGTTCGTCCCGTTCGACGAGCGGCTCGCGATCATCGACGAGCAGATCAAGCCGGCGTACGCCGTGCTGGGCGCGATGACCTGACGGACCTGACCCACCTAGGGGAGGAGGCGGTCGCCGATGCCGGGCCCGACGACGTCGTTGTTCTGGATCCTGGTGTGCGTCGTGCTCGCGCCGCTGCTCGCGGGACTGGTGCCGCGGCGACGCGTGCCCGAGGTGGTCCTGCTGTTGGTGCTCGGCGTGCTCATCGGCCCGAACGTGCTCGCGCTGGCGGGCACCGACGACGCGATCGCCATGCTGCGCCAGCTCGGCCTCGGGATGCTGTTCCTGCTGGCGGGCTACGAGATCGAGGTGCGCGAGCTCACCGGTCGCGGTGGCCGCCGGGCGATGTGGACGTGGCTCGCGTGCCTGGGCACCGCGCTCGGCGTGATCTGGCTGCTGGGCCTGACCGGCACGATCCACGCCGAGGTCGCGGTCGCGATCGCGCTGACCTCCACCGCGCTGGGCACGCTGCTGCCGATCCTCAAGGACGGCGGGCTGCTCGGCACGCGGCTCGGCGGCACGGTGCTGCACCACGGCGCCTACGGCGAGCTCGGCCCGATCGTCGCGATGGCGCTGCTGCTCGGCGCCCGAGGGCCGGTGGCCTCGCTGCTGGTGCTGGTCGGCTTCGCGCTGCTCGCCGTGCTGGTGAGCCTGTTCTCCGCCGCGTTCCAGCGGCGGGCCTCGCGGCTGCTGCCGGTCATCCGGGCCGGGGCCGAGACCACCGCGCAGACGACCGTGCGGCTGACGATGCTGCTGCTGGTCACGCTGGGGGCGCTCGCCGTGTGGTTCGAGCTCGACTCGGTGCTGGGCGCGTTCGCGGCCGGGCTCGTGCTGCGCCGGCTGCTGCCGGCCGGGCACAGCGGCCTGGAGCTGCGGCTGAACGGCCTCGCCTTCGGGTTCCTGATCCCGGTGTTCTTCGTGACCTCGGGCATGGCCATCGACCCGGCCGCCGTGCTGAGCGAGCCGGGCGCGCTGGTGGTCTTCGTCGTGCTGATCCTGCTGATCCGGGGCGGCCTGGTGCTGGTGGCCGAGCACTGGAGCGGGACCGCGACGCTCCCCGGCTACGACGCCGGGGAGCGGCTCGCGATCGCGCTGTTCGCCTCGACCGGGCTGCCGGTGATCGTCGCCGTCAGCGCCACCGCGGTGGCCTCCGGGCAGATGTCGCAGACCAGTGCCTCGGTGCTGACGGCCGGCGGCGCGCTGACGGTGCTGGTGTGCCCGCTGGCCGCGACGCTGCTGCTCAGTCGCCGACCTTCTCCAGCTCGGCCAGGTCGTCCGGGCTGAGCCGGACGTCGGCGACCGCGAGGTTCTCCTCGAGGTGGGCCACGCTCGACGTACCCGGGATGAGCAGCACGTTGTCGCGGTGGGCGAGCAGCCAGGCCAGCCCGACCTGCGCGGGGCTGGCGCCGGTGCGCTCGGCCAGCGAGACGACCACGTCGTTCTCGGTGACCTTGGGCATCCCGGGGAACGCCGAGCCGAGCGGGAAGTACGGCACGTAGGCGATGCCGTGCTCGTGGCAGAGGTCGAGCACGTCGGCGTCGCTCTGGTCGACGCAGGCTGAAGGCGTTCTGCACGCAGGCGATGCCCGCGGTGTCGATCGCCTGCCGGACCTGCTCGAGGCTGACGGTGGAGACGCCGATGCCGGCGATCTTGCCCTCGTCGCGCAGCTTCACCATCTCCGCGAGCTGGTCCTCGAACGGCACCGGCGCCACGCCCTCGGGCAGGTGGTCGTCGGGCATCCGGCGCAGGTTGACCGCGCCGAGCCGCTCCACGCCGAGGGAGCGCAGGTTGTCCTCGACGCCGGAGCGCAGCTGGTCGGGGCGCTGGGCCGGGATCCAGCCGCCCTCGTCGTCGCGGACGGCGCCGACCTTGGAGACCAGCACGAGGTCGTCGGGGTAGGGGTGGAGCGCCTCGCGGATCAGCGCGTTGGAGACGTCGGGTCCGTAGTACTGGGCGGTGTCGATGTGGTTCACGCCGAGCTCGACGGCCCGCCGGAGCACGGCGATCGCGGCGTCGTGGTCGCGGGGCGGTCCGAAGACGCCGGGGCCGGGGAGCTGCATCGCGCCGAAGCCGATCCGGCGCACGGAGGTGGGTCCGAGAGGAAAGGTGTCCATGTCCTCGACGCTAGCCGGTGGTTGGTGGGGCCACGTGCCCGCGCGTGCGGACAGCCGACGACCGCCCGCCGAGGCGCGTGCTTCTGACTCCGGAACAGTGCCGAGGCGCGTGGTTCTGACTCCCGCGCTGTGGACGCACAGTCAGAAGCACGCGCCTCGGCCGGGTCGGGAGTCAGGATCACGCGCCTCGGCAGGAGGCCTGAGGCTCGACGAGGGCGGGCCGTCGGACAGGAGGCTCTCGGCAATCGCTGCCGTTTCCCTGCGTAAGGGCGCGAGCCTCCTGTCCGGCGGTAGGGGTCAGCCGTTGAACGGGCCGAACGGCTTGTCGCCGGCCAGCGTGATACGGCGCATGACCCGCTTCTCGGAGTAGTCGCGGTTCGCGTAGTGCGAGGTGCTGCGGTTGTCCCAGAGCGCGAGGTCGCCGGCCTGCCAGCGGTGCCGCACGGTGTGCTCGGGCTTGGTCAGGTGCGCGAAGAGCATGTCGAGGATGCGCGCGGCTCTCGGCGTCGGAGACCCCGACGACGTGCGAGGTGAAGCCGGGGTTGACGAACAGGCCCTTGCGGCCGGTCTCCGGGTGCACGCGCACGACGGGGTGCTCGACCGGGACCAGCTCGGTGACCTGCTTGCCGTCCCACTCGCTGCCGACGCCGCCGCGGCGCTTGAGGTAGTGGCCGAACTCGCGGTTGCCGTCGTGCACGGCGGTCAGCTCGTCGATCATCCGCCGCACCGGGCCGGACAGCGACTCGTAGGCCAGCTGGCTGTCGACCCAGCTCGTGTCGCCGCCGTACGACGGCAGCTCGACGGCCCGCAGGATCGAGCCCAGCGGCGGCGTCTCCATGAACGTGACGTCGGTGTGCCACACGTCGGAGAACGAGAACTCCGGGTCGGCGCTGTCGAGGTTGTAGACCTCCGGGTGCGCCGTGTCGACGCCGCCGACCACCGGGTGCGCCGCGGTGAGGTCGCCGATGCGCCGGCCGAGCTCGACCTGGTCGTCGTCGGTGAGGTCCTGGCCGCGGAGGAACAGCACCTTGTAGGTGACCAGCGCGTCGCGGACGGCGGCGACCTGGTCGTCGGTCGCGGTGCGCACGTCGAGCCCGATGACCTCGGCTCCGAAGGAGGGGCCGAGCCGATCGAGGGTGAGCAGGGACAGGTCCGGGCGGATGATGGCCTCGGTCATGGCGGCAGCCTCCTAGGGGAAGTTCGGTGACTAAGAAAAGAAGATTACTAGACTTAGCCGCGCGAAGCACGCCGAGCCCGCCGACCGGCGTGGCTCAGATGCCGACCGGGTGCCAGACCGTCTTGGTCTCGAGGAACCGGGTGAGCCGGTCCAGGCCGGGCTCGGCCGTCCAGTCCGGCTCGGCGGCGGGCGCGCGCAGCACCCGCTTGAGGTTCTCGGCGGCCTCGATCTCGAGGTTGCGCGCGGTGTCGGGGTCGCCCGCCAGGCCGGTGAGGTCGAGGGCGTTGACGTCCATGTGCGCGGCCAGCGTCGGGACGGTGTCGGACAGCGCGCCGGTGAGCACGTTGACGACGCCGCCCGGCACGTCGGAGGTCGCGAGGACCTCCGACGAGCGTGACCGCCGGCACCGGCCGCTCGGCGGAGGTCGCGACGACGACGGTGTTGCCGGTGACGACGACCGGCGCGACGCACGCTGACCAGCCCGAGCAGCGACGACGCCTGCGGCGCCACGACCGCGACGACGCCGGTCGGCTCGGGCAGCGAGAAGTTGAAGTACGGCGCCGCGACCGGGTTGGTGCCGCCGACGACCTGCGCGATCTTGTCGGCCCAGCCGGCGTACCAGACCAGCCGGTCGACGGACGAGGTCGACGACCGGCCTCCGCCTGCCGCTTCGTGAGCCCCTCGCCGCGCTGCACCTCGTCGACGAGCTGCGCGCGGCGGCCCTCCATCACCTCGGCGATCCGGTAGACCACCTGACCCCGGTTGTACGGCGTCCGCGTCGACCAGCCGCCGAACGCCTTGCGGGCGGCCTGCACCGCGTCGCGGGCGTCCTTGCGCGAGGCGTGCGCGGCGTTCGCGAGGAAGCCGCCCTTGCTGTCGTGCACGGCGTAGGAGCGGCCGGACTCCGAGCGGGGGAACGCCCCGCCGACGTACAGCTTGTAGGTCTTGCGGCACCGTCGGGCGCGAGCTGCGCGTCAGCATCGCGGTCAAGGTAGGCCTCCAGACCGTGGCGGCCGCCCTCGCGGCCGTAGCCCGACTCCTTGTAGCCGCCGAAGGGGCTGGTCGGGTCGAACTTGTTGAACGTGTTGGCCCACACCACGCCGGCGCGGAGCTGGTCGGCCATCCAGAGGATGCGCGAGCCCTTGTCGGTCCAGATGCCGGCGGACAGCCCGAACGGGGTGTTGTTCGCCTTCTGGACCGCCTCGGCGGGGGTGCGGAAGGTCAGCACCGACAGCACCGGCCCGAAGATCTCCTCGCGGGCGATGCGGTGCGCCTGCGTGACGCCGGTGAACACGCGTCGGCGGGAACCAGAAGCCGTGGCTGGGCAGGTCGCACGGCGGCGACCAGCGCTCGGCGCCCTCGGCCTCGCCGACCTCGGACAGCTCGCGGATCTTGGCGAGCTGCTCGGCGGAGTTGATCGCGCCGACGTCGGTGTTCTTGTCGAGCGGGTCGCCGACGCGGAGCGTGGCCATCCGCCGCTTGAGCCGCTCGAGCACGTCCTCGGCCACCGACTCCTGCACCAGCAGCCGGGAGCCCGCGCAGCACACGTGGCCCTGGTTGAAGAAGATGCCGTTGACGATGCCCTCGACGGCCTGGTCGACCGGGGCGTCGTCGAAGACGATGTTGGCGGCCTTGCCGCCGAGCTCGAGGGTGACCTTCTTGTCGGTGCCGGCGACGGTGCGCGCGATCTGCCGGCCGACGTCGGTGGAGCCGGTGAACGCCACCTTGTCGACGTCGTCGTGCGCGACGACCGCGCGGCCGGTCTCGCCGGCGCCGGTGACGATGTTGACGACCCCGGGCGGCAGGTCGGCCTGCTGGCAGATCTCCGCGAACAGCAGCGCGGTCAGCGGCGTCGTCTCGGCCGGCTTGAGCACCACCGTGTTGCCGCAGGCCAGCGCCGGCGCGATCTTCCACGACAGCATCAGCAGCGGGAAGTTCCAGGGGATCACCTGGCCGGCGACGCCGAGCGGCTGCGGGTCGGGACCGAACCCGGCGTGGCCGAGCTTGTCGGCCCAGCCGGCGTAGTAGAAGAACCACTGCGCGGCCGCGGGGCACGTCGACGTCGCGGCTCTCCTTGATCGGCTTGCCGTTGTCGATCGACTCCAGCACCGCCAGCTCGCGCGAGCGCTCCTGGAGGATCCGGGCGATCCGGAAGAGGTACTTCGCCCGCTCCCGGCCGGGCATCCGCGACCACACGCGGGTGTAGGCGCGGCGGGCCGCCTTCACCGCGCGGTCGACGTCCTCCGCGGACGCGTCCGCGACCTCGGCGAGCACCTCCTCGGTGGCCGGGCGAGACGGTCTTGAACGAGGCGCCGTCGGCCGGGTCGACGAACTCGCCGCCGATGAACAGGCCGTACGACGACCGGATGTCGACCACCGAGCGGGACTCGGGGGCGGGGGCGTACTCGAAGCGGGAGGCCATCATCAGTCCAGCGTGAAGTAGTCGGGGCCGGCGTAGCGGCCGGTGGTCAGCCGGGTCCGCTGCATCAGCAGGTCGTTGAGCAGCGTGGAGGCGCCGAAGCGGAACCAGTCGGGGTCGAGCCAGTCCTCGCCCGCGACCTCGTTGACGGTGACGAGGTACTTGATCGCGTCCTTGGCGGTGCGGATCCCGCCGGCGGGCTTCACGCCCACCATGCGGCCGGTGGCCTCGCGGAAGTCGCGGACCGCCTCCAGCATCACCAGCGTCACCGGCAGCGTCGCGGCCGGCTGCACCTTGCCGGTCGAGGTCTTGATGAAGTGGGCGCCGGCCAGCATCGCCAGCCACGAGACCCGGCGCACGTTGTCGTAGGTCTGCAGCTCGCCGGTCTCGAAGATCACCTTCAGGTGCGGCGTCGACCGCACGCCTCGCGGACCGCGACGATCTCGTCGTACACGTCGAGGTAGCGCCCGGACAGGAACGCGCCGCGGTCGATCACCATGTCGATCTCGTCGGCGCCGGCCTCGACCGCGTCGCGGGTGTCGGCGAGCTTCACGTCGAGCGCCGCGCGTCCCGACGGGAACGCGGTGGCGACGGAGGCGACGTGGACGCCGGAGCCGCCGAGCGTCTGCTTGGCGGTCGCGACCATGTCGGGGTAGACGCAGACGGCGGCGGTCGGCGGGACAGGTCGGGTCGGCGGGGTCGGGACGCATCGCCTTCGCGCTCAGCGCCCGGACCTTCCCGACGGTGTCGGCGCCCTCGAGCGTGGTGAGGTCGACCATCCGGATCGCGAGGTCGAGCGCGTAGGCCTTCGCGGTGGTCTTGACCGACCGGGTGCCGAGCGACGCGGCCCGCGCCTCGGCGCCGACCTGGTCGACGCCGGGGAGGCCGTGCAGGAAGCCCCGCAGCGAGGCGTTCGACCCGGTCACGTCGCTCAGTGCGGCCGGCAGGCCGTCGGTCGGGGAGGTCGGGCTCGCCGTCGAGCCCACGTGAGTGGTCACGCCCGCCAGCATAGGTGCGGGGGGCGCCGCTCGTTGAATCGGCCGGAGCGGGGCACAATCGGCGCATGGACCGGCCCACCGAACGTGCCGAGCGGCAGCAGCCGGTCGAGCGTTTCAAGCCCACCACCGGCGCCTTCGTGGGCTGGTCGGGGCTCGCGCTCGCGGCCGGGACGATCGTCTACGTGCTGCTCAACGAGCACAACCGGTTCGGGCTGCAGCTCGGCCTGGCGGCGCTGTTCGCGGGTCGTCGTGGTGTGGGTGACGCAGCTGCGGCCGCGGGTCACGGCGTACCCGGACACGCTGCTGATGCAGGGCAGCATCCGCGACACGCACGTGCCCTACGTGCTGATCGACGAGGTGGCGATGGCGCAGACCCTCAACGTGTGGGTGGGCCGCAAGCGCTACGTGTGCGTGGGCATCGGCAAGTCCATCGGCTACGACATGCGGCAGCGGGTGCGTTCGCAGGGCGGCAACACGCTGTTCGGCAGCCGTGCCTACCAGTTCACCGGCCAGGCCGAGGTGGGCGGCACGGAGCGGAAGTCCAGCTACCAGGTCTACGTGCTCGACCGGATCACCGACCTGGTGGCGGCGAGCAAGGCGCGCGGCCTCGAGGACGCCGCACCCCGAGGTGCGCCAGCAGTACGCCGTCCCGGAGATCGCCGCGCTGGTGGTCAGCGGTGTGGCGTTCGCGCTCAGCCTGCTGCTGTGACGTCCGCGCGCAGCCGCGCGGTGCGCTCCTCGTCGACGCGGTAGCTCTCCGGCGGTCGTACGACGGCGTCCGGGTCGCCGACGTAGGCCACCTCGACGCCGTACACCTCGCCGCGCCGCCGTCGACGCCGACGTAGCCGTTGACGACGTCGTCGAGCACCTGGTCCACGGGACGCTCGTGCGGGTCGCCGTACCCGCCGCCGCCGGGGAACGCGAGCCGCACGTGCGCGTCGGGTGCGAGCCGCACCAGCGTCTTGCGGGGCAGGTCGTCGCCGGTGACCGTGTCGGTGAAGCTGCCGGTGGCGCCGGGGAGCCCGCCGACCGCGCCGGGGGCGGGGAACACCACCCGGTCGATGTTGGCGTTCACGCTCCACCGGGCGTCGGCGCGGCTGCGGACCTCGACGACCTGCCCGAGCCCGCCGCGGTGCCGGCCGCCGCCGGCGGAGTCGGGCCGGATCTCGCGGCGGACCTGCACCAGCGGGGTCAGCGTCTCGAGCACCTCGGTGGGGGCGGCGCGCACCCCGGTGGGGAAGCCGGTCGTGGTGAGCCCGTCGCTGTCCGGGCGTCCGCCGGACCCGCCGGCGCCGAAGGCGGTCAGCGTGTAGGACCGCTCGTCGTCGTCGACGCCGCGCCACACCGTCATCCAGAGCGCGTCGGCGCTGGCGGCGGGCAGCCGGTCGGACAGCGCCGGCCGGAGCGCGTCGAAGAGCAGGCTGGGCAGGAAGTGCCCGACCAGGTGGCGCGAGGCGACCGGTGCGGGGTCGACGCAGTTGAGCACCGACCCGCGGGGGGCGAGCACCTCGACGGGCCGGAACGAGCCGGCGTTGTGCGGCACCTCGGGCGCGAGTGCCGCCTTCACCGCGAACGACGTGTAGGCGCGGGTGTAGTTCAGCACCACGTTGACGCCGTACGACGACTGCTCGGAGGAGCCGTCGTAGTCGACGGTCACGCTGTCGCCGTGCACGGTGACGGCGACCTGCAGCCGCAGCGTCTCCTCGCCGAAGCCGTCGGCGTCCATCGTGGCGGTCCAGGTGCCGTCGGGCAGCGCGTCGAGCGCCGCGCGGAGCGCCGCCTCGGAGCGCGCCATGATGTCCTCGGCGACGCCGTCGACGTCGTCGAGCCCGAACTCGTCCATCAGCCGCAGCAGGCTGCGGGCGCCGACCTGGTTGCCGGAGACCTGGGCGTAGATGTCGCCCATCGTCTCGTCGGGGGTGCGGACGTTCGCGCGGACCAGGCTCTCGAGCACCGGGTCGGGCGTGCCGGCGTGCAGCAGCTTGAGGATCGGCAGCCGCAGCCCCTCCTCGAACACCTCGTGCGCGGCCGCCGACAGGATCCGGCCGCCGATGTCGGGGGAGTGGCAGCAGCTCGCGAACCACGCGACGACGCGGCCGCCCCGGAACACCGGCGTGGCGACGGTGAGGTCGTTGATCTGGCCCGCGGTCATCCACGGGTCGTTGGTGATCAGCACGTCGCCGTCGGCGAGGCTCTCCGGCGGGTACGTCGCGACGATGTGCCCCATGCCGGTGGCCATCGCGTTGATGTGCCCCGGGGTGCCGCCGGTGGACTGCCCGACCATCCGGCCCTGCGAGTCGAAGACCGCGCAGGCGAGGTCGAGCGACTCGCGGACCACGGGGCTGAAGGCGGTGCTGACCAGCGCGGTCTGCTGCTCGTTGAGCAGCGAGTGCAGCCGGTTGCCCACCAGGCCGACCACCACCGGGTCCACGCGCTCGGTGCTCACGGCTCCACCACCCCCGAGAGGTCGACGACCAGGCTGCCGTCCTTCTCGACCGAGCAGCTGGTCCCGGGCGGGAGCACCAGCGTGGACTCCGGCTCCTGCACCAGCGCCGGGCCCTCGACGACGTCCCCGGGGGCCAGCCGTCGGCGGTCGTGGACGGCCGTGGCGACGTACCCGTCGGCCTCGGGGAACCAGGCCTGCCGCGACCCGACCAGCGAGTCGCCTCCCGCCTCGGCGCTCGGCAGCACCAGCCGGGCGTCGGGGCGGGGACCGCGCGAGGTCAGCCGCCAGGTGAGGACCTCGACCTCGACGTCGGCGGGGGCCAGCGTCCCGAAGCGCTCCTGGTACTGCGCGCCGAACCGGCGGCGCACCTCGGCCCGCCAGCCCGCACCGACCTCCGGCACCTCGACCTCGACCTCGCTGCCCTGGCCCACGAACCGCATGTCCAGGATCCGGGTGTGCACGATCTCCTCGGCGGGGACGCCGGAGTCGAGCAGCACCCCGGTGGCCTCGGCCTGCATCTCGGCGAACGTGTCGGCCGCGGTCCGCTCCTCGACCGCCGCCAGCTCGGTGTGCCGGGACCGGACCAGGTCGATCGAGAGCGCCGCGGCCAGGAAGCCCAGAGCGCTGAGCACCCCGGCGGCCGGCGGCACGACGAGCGTGCGCGCAGCCCAGCGCGCGCGCCACCCCCGGCCCGTGCAGCGGCCCGTTGCCGCCCTGCACGAACACCGGCAGGCCGGCGGGGTCGCGCCCGCGCTCGATGGCGTGCACCCGGGCGGCGTTGGCCATGTTCTCGTTGACGGTCGCGTGGACGCCCCAGGCCGCCTCCGCGAGCCCGATGCCCATCGGCTCCGCGACCTGGGTGCGCACTGCCTCGGCGGCGGCCGCCGCGTCCAGGGTCATCCGGCCGCCGAGGAACCGGTCGGGGTCGAGGTAGCCGAGCACCAGGTCCGCGTCGGTGACGGTGCACTGCGTGCCGCCGAGGCCGTAGCTGACCGGTCCGGGGTCCGAGCCCGCGGAGTCGGGGCCGACGGTGACCAGCCCCAGCGCGTCGACCCGGGCCACCGACCCGCCGCCCGCGCCGATCTCGATCATGTCGATCACCGGGGCCCGCACCGGCAGCCCCGAGCCGGCGCGGAGCCGCTTGAGCCGGTCGACCTCGAACACGTGGCTGACCAGCGGGCGGCCGTCCTCGATGAGGCAGACCTTGGCGGTGGTGCCGCCCATGTCGAAGGCGAGCTGGTCGTCGCGGCCCGCGGCCCGGCCGAACGCGACCGCGCCCAGCGCGCCGCCGGCGGGTCCGGACTCGAGCATCCGGATCGGGAACCGGCGGGCCGTGTCGATGGTCGCGACCCCGCCGTGGGACAGCATGATCCGCGGCTCCGGGCCGATGCCGAGCCGGTGCACCCGGTCGCGCAGGTCGGCGAGGTAGTCCTCGACGAGGCCCTGCACGTAGACGTTCGCCAGCGTCGTCGAGGCCCGCTCGAACTCCCGGATCTCGGGGTTCACCTCGGCCGAGAGCGCCACCCGCAGCCCGGGGGCCGCCTCCTCGAGGACAGCCCGGGCGGCCTGCTCGTGGACGGGGTTCACGTGGCTGTGCAGGAAGCAGACCGCGACGGCCTCGACGGCGTGGTCCGCCAGCTCCCAGGCCAGCCGGCGCAGCTGCTCCTCGTCGAGCGGGGTGTGCACCGACCCGTCGGCGAGCACCCGCTCGGCCACCCCGAACCGCAGCCAGCGCGGCGCCAGCGGCGCGGGCAGCCGCAGGTCGAGGTCGTAGAGCTCGTAGCGGTGCTCGCGCCGCATCTCGACCACGTCGCGGAACCCCTCGGTCGTCACCAGCGCGGTGCGGGCGCCCCGCCGCTCGATGAGCGCGTTGGTGACCAGCGTGGTGCCGTGCACCACCCCGGTCACGTCGGCGGGGTCGAGGCGGTGCTCGGCGAGCGTCTCGCGCAGCACGGCCTCGACGGCCGCGGCGGGCTCGTCGTGGGTGGTCAGCGTCTTCCCGACCGCGACGATGCCGTCGGGATCGAGGACGCACAGGTCGGTGAAGGTGCCGCCGATGTCGACACCCACCCGCAGAGATCGCTGGCCGGGCACCCCCAGAGCCTAGAAATCGTCAGACGATCGCACAAGAGGTTTGGCATGATCGGGGCATGTCGTCGGAGTTCTCGCCGCAGTCCCTGCCGTCCGCCGCAGCGCCGGACGACGCGATGCTGGTGCGCGACAGCGCCGTCACCCGGGTCGCCGACGCGCTGCGCACCCGGATCATCGAGGGCGAGCTGCTGCCGGGCGCCAAGCTGTCGCAGGAGCGGGTGCAGGACGCACTGGGGGTCTCCCGCGGCACGCTGCGCGAGGCGCTCCAGGTGCTGGTCCGCGAGCGGCTGCTGGTGCACGAGCTGAGCCGCGGCGTCTTCGTGCGGCGGCTCAGCCTCGCGGACGTGGCCGACCTCTACGCCGTACGCCGGGTGGTGGAGTGCGCCGCGCTGCGGTCGGTGACGGCGATGACGCCGGGCGGCCTGCGACGGCTCCGGGCGGCCATCGAGGACGGCCAGGCCGCGGCGGCCGCCGGCCGGTGGGACCAGGTGGCCGCGGCGAGCATCCGGTTCCACGAGGGGCTGGTGGCGCTGGCCGGCAGCCCGCGGCTCGACGCGCTGGTCGCCGGGGTGCTGGCGGAGTTCCGGCTGGCCTACGGCCTGATGCACGACCCGCAGGCGTTCCACGTCCGGTTCCTCGGGCTGCACGAGGACATCGCGCGGGCGGTCAGCGCCGGCGACCTGGAGCGCGCCGCGGTGCTGCTCGAGGACTACCTCCGCGAGGCGGAGCGGCAGGTGGTGGCCCACTACGGTTGAGGATCGTCAGACGATCTTCTACGGTGGGATGTGGCCCAGACCACAACGGAACCCCTCGGGAGGGTCCCATGACCGCCAGCCAGCACACCCCGCCGTCCGGCCCCCAGAAGACGTCCGAGGTGTCGCCCGCGCTGCTGCGGCGGGCGACCGTCGGGGCGACCGTCGGCAGCGTCGTCGAGTGGTTCGACGTCGCCGTCTTCGCCTACCTCGCGGCCGTGATCGGCTCGGTGTTCTTCTCCACCCAGGACCCGACCACCGCGCTGCTGAACTCCTTCGCCGTCTTCGGCGTCGCGTTCGTGGTGCGCCCGCTCGGCGGGATCTTCTTCGGCGCCCTCGGTGACCGGATCGGCCGGCAGAAGACGCTGGCCTGGGTGATCCTGCTGGTCTCCGGCGCCACGCTGGCGATCGGGCTGCTGCCCGGCTACGACACCCTCGGGGTGGCCGCCCCGGTGCTGCTGGTGCTGTTCCGGCTGGTGCAGGGGTTCTCCGCCGGCGGCGAGATGGGCGGCGCCTCCGCGTTCGTCGCCGAGTACGCGCCTCCGCGCCGCCGCGGCTACCTCGTCGCCTGGGTCGAGAACGGCTGCATCCTCGGCTTCCTGCTCGGCTCGGTCGTGGTGCTGCTGCTCAACCTGGCCCTCACCGACGACCAGGTCGCCTCCTGGGGCTGGCGGCTGCCGTTCCTGCTGGCCGCGCCGCTCGGGGCCGTCGGGCTCTACATCCGCTCCCGCCTCGAGGAGACCCCGGAGTTCGCGGCGCTGCAGGCCAGCGGCGGGGTCGCCAAGCACCCGCTGCTGGAGTCGGTCCGCGACCACTGGCCCTCGATCCTGCGCACCGGCGGCTTCGCGCTGTTCCAGAACGCCACGCTCTACGTGATCCTCACCTTCGTGCCGACGTACCTCTCGGAGACGCTGGGCTACTCCAGCGTGGTGGCCTCCACCTCGTCCGTGGTCAGCATGGCCGTGATGTGCGCCCTCATCCCGGCGCTCGGCGCGGTCTCCGACCGGGCCGGCCGCCGTCCGGTGCTGGCCGCCTCGTGCGTGCTGGCGCTGCTGCTGTCGTACCCGATGTTCCTGCTGATGGGGAACGGCGACCCGGTGATGGCCGTGCTCGCGCACGTCGTGCTCGGCATGGTGCTGGCGATCTTCCTCGGGCCCACGCTGGCCGCGATGAACGAGCTGTTCGACACCCGGGTCCGGTACGGCGGCTTCTCGCTCGGCTACAACCTGTCGGTGTCGGCGTTCGGCGGCACCGCGCCGTTCCTGGTCACGCTGCTGATCGCCGCGACCGGCAACGACGCGTCGCCGGCGTTCTACGTGATGGCCGCCGCGCTGGTCACGCTGCCGATCATCCTCACCACCCGGGAGACCGCACCGGCGCGCGCCGGCCGGACCCGGGCCGGCGCGAAGGTCTCCGCGGCCTAGCCGCGGCCCCGACCGCCGGTGAACGCGCACCACGACCGCCACCCGGTCGACCAGCACCTGCGGGACGCGGTGGCGGCGCTGGTGCCCGGTCGGGCGCGGCCGCCCGACGTCGACCCGGACCGGCTGCTGGGGCTGTTCGAGGCCCAGGCGGGCAGCCGGCACCTCGACCTCGAGGCGCGCCGGCTGCGGGGAGCGCGGCGTCGGCTTCTACAGCATCGGCTCGTCGGGCCACGAGTCGAACGCCGCCGTCGCCGCGGCGCTGCGGCCCACCGACCCGGCGCTGCTGCACTACCGCTCGGGCGGGTTCTACCTGCAGCGCGCCGCCCAGCTGCCGGGGCAGGACCCGCTGCGCGACGTGCTGCTGGGCGTGGTCGCCGCGGCCGACGAGCCGATCGCCGGCGGCCGGCACAAGGTGTTCGGCAACGTCGCGCTCTCCGTGGTGCCGCAGACCTCGACGATCGCCTCGCACCTGCCGCGGGCCGTCGGCCTCGCGTTCGCCCTGGGCCGGGGTGCGCGGCTCGGGATCGACGGGACCTGGCCGGCGGACTCGGTCGTGGTGTGCAGCTTCGGCGACGCCTCGGTGAACCACTCGACGGCGACCGGCGCGATCAACGCGGCGCTGCACAGCGCCTACCAGGACGTGCCGGTGCCGCTGCTGCTGGTGTGCGAGGACAACGACATCGGGATCAGTGTCCGCACGCCGCCGGGCTGGGTGGCCGCGACGTACGCCGACCGGCCGGGGCTGCGCTACTTCACCGCCGACGGCGCCGACACCGCCGCGTGCCTCGACGTCGCGGCGCAGGCCGCCGACTGGGTCCGCAGCCACCGGAAGCCGGCGTTCCTGCACCTGCGCACGGTGCGGCTGATGGGGCACGCCGGGCTCCGACGTCGAGAGCGCCTACCGGCCCCGGTCGCAGATCCTCGCCGACTACGCCCGCGACCCGCTGCTCGGCACCGCCCGGCTGCTCGTCGGACCAGCGGGTGTGCACGCCGGACGAGGTGCTGGCGACGTACGACCGGGTCGGTGCCGAGGTCGCCGCCGTCGCCGAGCGAGGTGCTGGAGCGGCCGCGGCTGACCAGCGCCCGGCAGGTGATGGCGCCGATCGCGCCGCACCACCCGGACCGGATCGCCGCGCAGGTCACCGCCGCGGCGACCCGTCGCGTCCGGCGGCGCCCTGACGCTCGCGCAGTCGCTCAACCGAGGCCTGGCCGAGCTGCTCGAGACCGACGAGCGCGCGCTGGTCTTCGGCGAGGACGTCGCCCGCAAGGGCGGGGTGTACGGCGTGACCCGCGGGCTGCGCAAGCGGTTCGGCGGGGCCCGGGTGTTCGACACGCTGCTCGACGAGCAGAGCGTCCTCGGCACCGCGCTGGGCCTGGGGCTGCAGGGCTTCCTGCCGGTGCCCGAGGTGCAGTACCTCGCCTACCTGCACAACGCCGCCGACCAGCTCCGCGGCGAGGCGGCGACGCTGGGGTTCTTCTCCAACGGCGGCTACCGCAACCCGATGGTGCTCCGGGTGGCGTCGTACGCCTACCAGAAGGGGTTCGGCGGCCACTTCCACAACGACGACAGCGTGGCCGCGCTGCGCGACATCCCGGGGCTGGTCATCGCCTCGCCGTCGCGGCCCGACGACGCGGCCGCGATGCTGCGCACCTGCGCCGCCGCGGCCCGCGTGGACGGCCGGGTCTGCGTGCTGCTCGAGCCGATCGCGCTGTACCACCGCCGCGACCTGCACGAGCCGGGCGACGGCGGCTGGCTGGCGTCGTACCCGGAGCCGGCCGCGCACGTGCCGATCGGCTCCGCGCGGCAGCACGGCGACGGCGCCGACCTGACCCTGGTGACGTTCGGCAACGGGCTGCCGATGAGCCTGCGGGCCGCGCCGGACGCTGGCCGGGCGAGGCGTGCACGCCCGGGTGCTGGACCTGCGCTGGCTGCGGCCGCTGCCGGTCGACGACCTGCTCGCCGCCGCGACCGCGACCGGCCGGGTGCTGGTCGTCGACGAGACCCGGCGCTCGGGCGGGGTGTCGGAGTCGGTGGTGGCCGCCCTGGTCGACGGCGGCTTCACCGGCCGGGTCGCCCGGGTGGCCAGCGAGGACAGCTTCGTCCCGCTCGGCGCCGCCGCGGAGCTGGTGCTGCTCGACCAGGCGACCGTGGAGACCGCGGCGCTCGCGCTGCTCGACTAGCTGCCGGGGTTGTCGGATTACCAGGGGACCCTGGTAATCCGGCACACCCCTGACGTTGCAACGGCAGGGGTGTGCCAGTTCTGTCAGGGGTGTCCGCCAGCCCGGCGAGGTCCCGCCGGATCGCGTCGAGCCGCCGTACGGCGACGATGCGCGCCGCGTCGACGTGGTCCGGACGGGCTATGGGCACCCTCGCGCGAGCGTGGTTGGCTCGACGCAGGTCGGAAGTACAGATTCCGGCCCGTCGCGCAACGGGGGTTCGCGATGCCTCGACGAACGATGTCCCGCCGCGGCCGAGGCGCGCCCCACCGCGCCGCGCTCCCGGTGCTGCTCGCGACGATCCTCCTCGTCGTGGTGGCCGGGCCGGCCTGGGCCGGAGCCCTGGGGTGCCCGGGGTGCTGCTGACTCCGTCCGCCGCCGAGGCGGGCCAGCCCGTGCAGGCGGTCGTCTCCGGGTACGAGCGGCTGCACCCGGCGGCCGGCGGGTCGCGGAGCCGGGAAGCGTGCAGCTCACCTGGGACGACGGTCGGAGTCTTCGAGGAGGGGACACCCAGCTGACCGACGGCCAGGCGACGGTGGACGCTGACCGTCCCGGACGACGCTCGCGCCGGGTCCCCACGTCCTGGTGACCGCCGACTGCGTCGAGATCCCCGTCAAGCTCCGCGTCCGTGTCGCCCACCTTCACCGTCCTGGAGCCGACGCCCCCGACGCCGACGCCGCGCCGACCCCGTCGCCGACCCCGACGCCGACGCACCCCGACGCCGACGCCCGACCGTGGTACCCCGACGACGTGACGCCCGACGCGACGCGCTGGTCCCCGACCTGCGGGGCAAGACCGCCGACGGAGGCCGAGGCGGCCCTCGTGGACGTGGGGCTGCGGCTGGGCCGCGTCGACAGCACCGGCGTGGCCGACGGCGTCGGCGTGGTCGACGGTCAGGACCCGGCCGCCGGGACACGGCTCGCGCTGGGCCGCTCGGTCGACGTCACCCTGGCCGCGGTGCTCCCGCTGGTCACCGTCCCCGACGTGGTGGGGCTGACGGCCCGCGAGGCCGGCCGGGTGCTGGACGCGGTCGGGCTGCAGCCGACCCCCGGTCGACGCGGCCGACCTCGACCGGCGCGTGACCGGCCAGAGCCCGGGCGCCGGGTCCTCGGTGCCGGCGGCGAGCACCGTCGACGTCTCGTTGAGCAGCGCGACCACGGCGACGTCGTTGCCCTGGCGTGCGACCGCGGTCGTCCTCGCCGGCCTGGCGGCAGCGGGACTGCTGGGGCGCCGCCTGCTGCGCGGCCGGCACGACCGGCGCTGGGTGGCGGAGCACGTGGACGTCCGGCCCTCCGCGGGCTTCCGGCACCCGGAGGCGGCGACACGCACCGGACCTCGCCCGAGCCGGACCTGGCCGTCGGGCTGCGGGCACACCGCGACGACCAGGGCACCCAGACCCTCGAGGAGGTCCACCGATGAGCACCTCACCGCGCACGGCGCGCAGCCTGCTGTTCGACGATCCGCCCGCCGGTCAGCCCGGCGGGCTCGCCGCCGCGTTGGCGGACGACGACGCGTTCCGCGCCGGGGTGGGCGGGGTGCGCCGGCTGGGTGCCTCGGGCGTCGGAGCCGTGACCGCCGAGGTCGGCGAGGTCGCGGACGGGCTGCTGGAGATCGACCTCGGCGACGCGCTGGTCCTCGGCTGGAAACGGCACGCCGCCCTGCTCGACGCCGCCCGGCGCACGCTGGCGGAGCCCGGCAGCGAGGAGGTGGTGCTGCTCGCCGGCCACACCGTCACCTCGCACCACGACCCGTCCGTGGACCTCCTGGTGGACGGCCACGTGGTCAACAGCTTCGAGCTCGAGGTCGGCATCGACTTCCTCGTCACCGGGGTGGCGGCGGTGGTGCGGGCCGGCTGCCTGGTGGCGCTGCGCAGCGGTCGCTGCGACGTCACGGTCACGGTCCGCCTCGAGGGGGCCACGCTGGTGCGCCGGCAGCGGACGTTCGACGCCGCGCTGCTGCTGCCGCTGCCGCACCCGGTGACCCTGGTCGACGCCACCGTGGTGCCGCGGCAGGGCGTCGGCCGGGAGCCCACCCGCTCGGACGCCCAGCGGTCGCCCTGACCGGGCTCAGAGCCCGGCGGCCTCGGCGAGGTCCTGACGGATCGCGTCGAGCCGTTGCACGGCGACGATGCGGGCGGCGTCGACGGCGCCCTCCTCGTCGTCCTCGACGGGCACGACCACCTCGAGGTAGCACTTCACCTTCGGCTCGGTGCCCGACGGCCGCACCACGACGCGCGAGCGCTCGGCCAGCCGGAAGCGCAGCCCGTCGGTGGGCGGCAGGTCCGCGCTGCCCTCGGCGAGGTCGTCGACGCCCTCGACGGCGAAGCCGCCCAGCGACGCCGGCGGGCTCGACCGCAGCCGCTCCATCGCCGCGCGCGATGCCGGCGAGGTCGGTGAACCTCGCGGAGAGCTGGTCGGTGGCGAACAGCCCGTGCTCGCGGGCGATGTCGTCGAGCCGGTCGGTGAGCGTGCGGCCCTCGCTGCGCAGCAGCGCGGCCAGCTCGGCGACCCGCAGCAGCGCCGAGACGCCGTCCTTGTCGCGGACCAGGCCGGGCGCGACGCAGTACCCGAGCGCCTCCTCGTAGCCGAACGCCGAGCCCCTCGACCCGGCCGATCCACTTGAAGCCGGTGAGCGTCTCGCGGTGCGGCTGCCCGTACGACGCCGCCAGCACCCCGAGCAGCGACGACGACACGATCGACGACGGCGTAGACGCCCTCGACGCCCGAGCGGAGCAGGAAGTCGCCGAGCAGCGCCCCGACCTCGTCGCCGCGCAGCATCCGCCAGCCGTGCGGGCCGGGCACCGCCACGGCGCAGCGGTCGGCGTCGGGGTCGTTGGCCAGCACCAGGTCGGCGCCGACCTCCTCGGCGAGCCGCATCGCGAGGTCCATCGCGCCCGGCTCCTCGGGGTTCGGGAACGCGACGGTCGGGAAGTCCGGGTCCGGCTCGGCCTGCGCCGGCGTGACGTGCGGCGCCGCGAAGCCGGCCCGCTCCAGCACCAGGTTCGACGGTCTCGCCGCCGACCCCGTGCAGCGGCGTGTAGACGCACGGTCAGCTCGCGCGGGCCGTCCCCGGCCAGCGCGGCCACGTCGGCGAGGTAGTCCTCGAGCACCTCGTCGCCGAGCCGCTCCCAGCCGTCGCCGCGCGGCACGTCGGCGAGCGCGCCGACCGCGGCGATGGCGGCGGAGATCTCGGCGTCCGCCGGCGGCACGATCTGGCTGCCGTCGCCGAGGTAGACCTTGTAGCCGTTGTCCTGCGGCGGGTTGTGCGACGCGGTCACCATCACCCCGGCGACGCAGCCGAGCGCGCCGGATCGCGTAGGCCAGCACCGGCGTCGGCAGCGGCCGGGGGAGCACCACCGCCCGCAGGCCGGCGCCGGTCATCACGGCGGCGGTGTCCTCGGCGAACACGTCGGAGTTGTGGCGGGCGTCGTACCCGATGACGACGGTGCCGCCGCTCGCCGCCCGTGCGCCGCGCAGGTACGACGCGAGGCCGGCCGCCGCCCGGATCACGACGACCCGGTTCATCCGGTTGGGGCCGGCGCCGAGCGCACCGCGCAGACCGGCGGTGCCGAACTCCAGGGTGCCGTCGAACCGGTCGGCCAGCTCGGCGGCGCGTCGTCGCCGGCGGGGTCGCGCCTCGACGGCCGCGACGAGCCGCTCGAGCTCGGCGCGGGTGTCGTCGTCGGGGTCCTCGGCGGCCCACGCGCGGGCCCGGTCCAGCAGCGACGGTCAGGGCAGGGCGCTCGCTCATCCCGGCACCCTAGTGGCCGCCGGGGCGTGCGCTGCGCGGGTCGGTGCTAGTGCTGCGAGCGCCGACTCCGGGATCAGCCCGAGCTGCGTCATCAACGTCGAGCACGTCGATGTGGTTGCGCTGGTGGGTCATCCGGCCGTCCGCCCAGACCGACCAGTTCGACCCCCACAGGTCGATCGAGCGCCCGGTCGCCGGGACCTCGCCGTCCGGCGTGGCCAGCGGCCCGGTGTGCGTGCCCCGCCAGCGCACCTCCGCGACCACGAGGTCGCCGGACGACACCAGGCGCTCGACGGTGCCGGCAGCCGTCGGGGAAGGCGGTCTTCCAGGCGGCCTGCGCCGCGACGGCGTCCTCGGCCCCCTCGTAGGTCTGACCCGTCCCGGTCTCCTCGTAGCGGTAGCCGTCGGCCATCAGCGCGCGTGCGGCCTCCCAGTCCGAGGAGTTGAACGCGGCGAGGCTGTCGCGGGCGAGCTGTTCGTTGTCGGTCATGGAGCCCCCGTCCTTCGGTCCCCCGTGGTTGACGTCCTCATCCTCGAACCGGCGCAGGAAGCCGTCCAGCCGTGGTTCAGACCACCGTCCGGTCCGGGCACCGGCTCAGTCCAGCGCCGGCCGCTCGAACTGCCGGGTGGCGAACGGACCGCCCACGTGCGCGGCCTCCGCGTCGTCCCCGTCGGCCGGCGTGCACCACGTCGGCGTACCGCTCGGCGTCGTCCTGCGGGTCGTAGCCGAGCGCCCGCCCGGGGGCGAGGTCCCACCAGCCGCGGGTGTTCGCGGAGACGCCGTAGAGCACCGCGAAGCCGGGGTCGGGCGCGGTGAGGCGAGGCCTCGACCATCCGGACCGCGTCGTCGTGCGAGAGCCACGTCGACAGGCCGCGGACGCTCTCCGGCTGCGGCAGGAAGCTGCCGATCCGGGTGGCGACGGCGTCGATGCCGTAGCGGTCGACGTACAGGCTGAGCAGTGCCTCGGCGGCCACCTTCGAGACGCCGTAGAACGTGTCGGGGCGCGGCCGCACCGCGGTGCCGAGCAGGTCGGTGCCCAGCTCGTCGCGGGGCGTGCGGCCGACGGCGTGGTTGCTGCTGGCGTAGACGATCCGGCTGACGCCGTGGCGCACCATCGCGTCGAGCAGCGCCGCGGTCGTGACCACGTGGGAGGTCAGCTCCTCGGGCAGCGACGCCTCGCTGGGGATGCCGGCCAGGTGGACGACCGCGTCGAGGGCGCCGGCCGCCGCGAACACCGCCTCGACGGCGTCGGGGTCCGCGCAGTCGGCGGTGAACCAGTCGCCGGTGAAGCCCTCCGGCTCGGGGACCCGGTCGAGGCCGACGACGGTGTGGCCGCGGTCCACGAGACCGGAGCAGAGGACGGCGCCGATGCTGCCGGCGGCGCCCGTGACGAGTACGCGCATGCGGCGAGGCTAGTACGCCGCCGCGGCGGCCCGGCGGCGCCTCAGACCCGCGGCACGACCTTGCCGAGCAGCTCGCCCATCCGGGTGGCCGACGCGCGGCCGGCCTCGAGCACCTCGGCGTGGTCGAGCGGCTCGCCGGTGATGCCGGCCGCGAGGTTGGTGACCAGCGAGATGCCGAGCACCTCCATGCCGGCCTCGCGGGCGGCGATCGCCTCGAGCGTCGTCGACATGCCGACCAGGTCGCCGCCGATCGCGCGGACCATCCGGATCTCGGCGGGGGTCTCGTAGTGCGGCCCGGGGAACTGCACGTAGACGCCCTCGTCGAGGCCGGGCTCGACCTCCTGGCACAGCGCGCGCAGCCGGCTGCTGTAGAGGTCGGTGAGGTCGACGAAGTTCGCGCCCTCGATCGGGGAGGTCGCGGTCAGGTTGACGTGGTCGCTGATCAGCACCGGCGTGCCGGGCTCCCAGGTCTCCTCGAGCCCGCCGCAGCCGTTGGTGAGCACGACCACCCGGCAGCCGGCGGCGGCGGCGGTGCGGACGCCGTGCACGACGGTGCGCACGCCGAGGCCCTCGTAGAGGTGGGTGCGGCCGAGGAACACCAGCAGCCGGCGGTCGCCCGCGCGCACCGAGCGGATCTTCCCGGCGTGGCCCGGCCACGGCCGGGGGCGCGAACCCGGGCAGGTCCGTCGTGCTCAGCTCGGCGGTGGTCTCGCCGAGCGCGTCGACGGCCGGCAGCCAGCCGGAGCCGAGCACCAGGGCGACGTCGTGGGTCTCGACCCCGGTGCGCTCGCGGAGCACGTCGGCGGCCTCGCGCGGCGAGCTCGGCGGGTGTCTGGTCGGTCATGGCCTCACAGTCCCACGGAGCGGCACGGACGGGCGCGCAGGGCGGCGACGTAGTCGTCGGGGGCGTCGGCCGCCTCCGCCGCGTCGGCCACGATGCCGAGGTAGCTCGCCGAGGGCAGCCCGCCCTCGTAGGCGTCGAGGACGTAGGTCCAGGCGACCTGCTCGCCGTTCATCGTCGCGACCCGGACCTTGGTCTTGCGGTAGAGCCCGGTGTCGGCGCTCTCCAGCTCGTCGAGGTGGCGCGGCGTCCTCGTCGGTCACGTCGTAGACCGCGACGAACACCTGCTCGAGCGGGTCCTCGACGATGGTCGCGAGCGCGCCGTCCCAGCCGTGCTCCTCGCCGCCGAACGTCAGCCGCCAGCCGGTCAGCCAGCCGGTGCTGTGCAGCGGGGAGTGCGGGCAGCGCTCGCCCATCCGGCGCGGGTCGAGGTTCGACGCGAACGCGGCGTACAGAGACACGGCGGCAGCCTAGGGCATCGGGTCACCCGTCCGTGGCGCGCGTGGCTTTGACAGGATGAGCCGCGTGAACCGAGTGGTGGTGGTCGGCGGCGGCCCGGGCGGCTACGAGGCGGCGCTGGTCGCCGCGCAGCTGGGCGCCGACGTGACCGTCGTCGACACCGACGGCGTCGGCGGCTCCGCGGTGCTCACCGACTGCGTGCCCAGCAAGACGCTGATCGCCACCGCCGAGCTGATGTCCGACATGACCGAGGCCGGCGAGCTCGGCATCCGGTTCCCCGGCACCGGCGACGCCCCGACGACCGACCTCGCGCGGGTCAACGAGCGGGTCAAGACGCTGGCGCTCGCGCAGTCCACCGACATCGAGCGCCGGCTCACCCGCGAGGGCGTGCGCGTGCTGCGCGGCCGCGGCCGCCTCGACGGCCCGGAGCGGGTCGTCGCCACGCTGGCCGACGGCGGCGAGGAGACCCTCGAGGCGGACGCCGTGCTGCTCGCGACCGGGGCGTCGCCGCGCACGCTCGACACCGCGCAGCCCGACGGCGAGCGGATCCTCACCTGGGAGCAGGTCTACGACCTCGACGAGGCGCCGACGAACCTGGTCGTGGTCGGCTCCGGCGTCACCGGCGCCGAGTTCGCCAGCGCCTACAACGCGCTCGGCGTCGACGTGACGCTGGTGTCGAGCCGCGACCGGGTGCTGCCCGGCGAGGACGCCGACGCCGCCGAGGTGCTCGAGGAGGTCTTCACGCGGCGCGGCATGACCGTGCTGTCGAAGTCCCGGATGCAGTCGGTCGCGCGCGACGGCGACACGGTGACCGTCACGCTCACCGACGGCCGCACCGTCGAGGGCTCGCACTGCCTGCTGGCGCTCGGCTCGGTGCCGAACACCGCCGACATGGGGCTCGAGGAGGCCGGTGTCACGCTGGACGACGGCGGCTTCGTCACCGTCGACCGCGTGTCGCGCACGTCGGCCCGCGGCGTGTACGCCGCCGGCGACTGCACCGGCGTGCTGATGCTCGCCTCGGTCGCCGCCATGCAGGGCCGGATCGCGATGTGGCACTTCCTCGGCGACGCGGTCGCGCCGCTCGACCTGCGCACCGTGTCGTCCAACGTCTTCACCGCCCCCGAGATCGCCACCGTCGGCTGGTCGCAGAGCGCGGTCGACGCCGGCGAGGTCGACGCGGAGTGCATCACGCTGCCGCTGTCGGGCAACCCGCGCGCGAAGATGCAGGGCGTCCGCGACGGCTTCGTGAAGCTGTTCGCGCGGCCCGGCACCGGCATCGTGGTCGGGGGAGTGGTGGTCGCGCCGCGCGCCTCCGAGCTGATCCACCCGGTCGCGATCGCGGTGTCGATGTCGCTGACCGCCGACCAGCTGGCGCACGCGTTCACGGTGTACCCGTCGATGAGCGGCTCCGTCGCCGAGGCCGCCCGCCGGCTGCACCGCTTCCGCAGCTGACGCCGGCCGGGGCGCCGTAGGCCGAGGATCGACGTCGATTGGGCAGGAACTGCAGGGCTGCGGCCCTCAGACCTGCGGTTTGGCCACAAACCGCAACGTCGCGGCCCCGAGGCTCGTCGATTGGGCACGCACTGCACGTCCGCACCTGGAAACCTGCGGATTGGTCCCAAACCGCAGGGCCGGAGGCGGTCAGAAGCCGCCGAAGTCCCCGCCGCCCCCGAAGTCGAAGCCGCCGCCGTCGCCGCCGCCGCCGTCGAAGCCGCCGCCGTCGCCGCCGTCGCCACCCGCCACCGTCACCGCCGGAGTCGCCCCCGTCGCCACCGGAGTCGCCGCCGCCGTCACCACCGTCGCCGTAGTCCCCGCCCCCGTCGTACCCGCCGTCGAAGCCGTTGTCCCACGACGAGGCCATCAGCGAGCCGAGCAGGATGCCCGGCACCAGGCCGGAGGCGGCGTAGCCGCCGAAGTAGCCGCCCGCCCAGGGGGAGTACGCCGGCCCGCCCTGCCAGTACGGCACCCGGCCGGCGCCCTGCGGCACCGTGCGGACGTCGGGCTCGGCGCCCTGGGCCACCCGGTCGGCGTCGGCCGCGCAGACCGGGACCTGGCGCGGCCTGCCCGCCGGGCGGCGCCCACTCGATGTCGGTGGTCGACGGGCCGTGGGCCGGGTTGAAGAAGCACGGCGGCCGCCGCGTCGGCAGCGGCTCCTTCGCGACCCGGGCCCGGACGCACGCCACGGCGTACCGGCCGTCCTCGAGCTGCTCGGTCACGTGCCGCACGTCCTCGGAGCGGGTCAGCCGGGTCATCGAGTCCTTGGCCGACTCGTAGGAGTCGAGCGCGCGCTGGTAGTCCTGCCGGGTGGGCTCGTCGAGGGTCTCGGTGAGCAGGTCGGCGTCGAGCCGCTGGAGCTCCTCGCCGAAGCGGGTGACGTCCTCGTCGGCGACCTTGCGCACCGCGTCGAGGTCGGCCACCCGCCGCTCCTCGAGCGCCTGCCGCTGCCGGTTCTGGGAGACCGACCGCGCGATCAGCAGCCCGGCCCCGACCAGCAGCAGCAGCACCAGGAGCGTCATGAAGCGAGGCTACCCGGACGGGTCGAACCGGCTGCCGCACCAGGCGGCTCGAACTACAGATGTGTAGTTCCTCCGGCGACGGGCGAGATGCGCCGATCTGCTCCCTGGGCCGTTGCCGCGCGGCCATACTCGATCGTCACACCAGCACCACAGCCCGCACCCGCACCGCCTCCGAGGAGACACAGATGCTCAGCCGCACCCTGGCCGTGGCGACCGGGCTCGCCGCCCTCGGGCTGAGCGTCGGGCTGGCCACCGGCTCCGCCGACGCGTCGGTCGCGGTCGACCAGTCCTACCCGGTGCCGGCGAGCCGGGTGATGACGCTGCACGGCCACGGCTTCGGTCACGGCCACGGCATGTCGCAGTACGGCGCGTACGGCGCCGCCAAGCAGGGCCTCGACTACCGGCAGATCATCGACTTCTACTACCCCGGCACCTCCTGGTCCACGGTGACCGGCACGGTGCGGGTGCTGATCACCGCCGACACCACCTCCGACGTGCAGGTGAGCCCGCTCCCGGGCTGACCGTCCGCGACCTCGGGGCCAGCAAGACCTACCGGCTGCCCACGATCGCCGGCGCCACCCGCTGGCGGCTGAACGTCGACGGCACCCGGACGGTCGTCGGCTACCTGACCTCGTCGGGCTGGCACCGCTACGCACCGGGCGGGGTGACGACCCTCGTCGGGGACGGCCAGTTCCGCGCCGACGGCCCGCTGACGCTGTGGACGCCATCCGGCAGCCGGACCTACCGCGGCGCGCTCCGCGCCGCCTCGCCGTCCCCGGGCTCGTCCGACCGCGACACCGTCAACGTGGTCTCCCTCGACCACTACGTGCAGGGCGTCATCGCGGCCGAGATGCCGACGTCGTGGGCACCTGGAGGCGCTGAAGGCGCAGGCCGTCGCGGCCCGGACCTACGCCACCTGGTCGCGCGACGTGAACCCCGACCGCTACTACCAGATCTGCGACACCTCCTCCTGCCAGGTCTACCGCGGCGTCGACGCCGAGGACGAGCGCGGCGTCGCGGCCGTCACGGCGACGTCCCGGCAGATCTCGCTGCCGACGGCGGCGCCGCGTTCACGCAGTTCGCCTCGAGCAGCGGCGGCTGGCTCTCGGCCGGCAGCCGGCCCTACCTGGTCGCCAAGGCCGACCCGTACGACGACTTCGCCGGCAACCCGGTCCACGACTGGACGGTGTCGCTGCGCGCCTCCCGGATCCAGGACGCCTACCCCGGCATCGGCCGGCTGTCGCGGCTGCACGTCACCCGGCGCGAGGGCGGCGGCCAGTGGGGCGGCCGGGTGGTCACCGTCGTGCTCGACGGGTCGAAGAAGAACCTCACCATCTCCGGCGACACGTTCCGTCCCGGTTCGGGCTGCGCTCCAGCTGGTTCGCCGGCTGACCCTCCCGCCGAGGCGCGTGGTTCGACGCCCCGACCCCGCCGAGGCGCGTGGTTCTGACACTCCGACAGTCAGAAGCACGCGCCTCGGCAGGTCCCCAGAGTCAGAAGCGCGCGCCTCGGCGGTCGGCGGGAGGGGTCAGGCGAGGACCAGGACGAGGTCGCCGCCCTCGACCTGCTGGGTGCTGCCGATCGCGAGCCGCTCGACGGTGCCGGCGACCGGCGCGGTGATCGAGGCCTCCATCTTCATCGCCTCGATGGTCGCCACGGTCGCGCCGGCCTCGACGTGGTCGCCCTCGGAGACCACGATGCTCACCACGCCGTCGAACGGCGCGGCGACGTGGCCGGGCTTCGAGGTGTCGGCGCGCTCGGTCGTCGGGGCGTCGGCGGCCACCGAGCGGTCGCGGACGTTGACCGGCCGCAGCTGCCCGTTGATCGTGCACATCACCGTGCGGATGCCGCGCTCGTCGGCCTCGCTGACGGCCTGCAGCCCGAAGATCAGCCGCTTGCCCTCCTCGAGGTCGACGACGTGCTCCTCGCCGCTGCGCAGGCCGTAGAGGTAGTCCGTGGTCGGCAGCACCGACACGTCGCCGTACTTCTCGCGCGACTCCGCGAACTCCTTCGTCGGGCCGGGGAACAGCAGCGCGTTGAGCGTCAGCCGGGTGTCGGACTTCAGCCCGGCCCGCTGGTCCTCGTCGATCTCGGCGGCGACCTTCTTCACGGTGCGGCCCTCGAGCGCCTTGCTGCGGAACGGCTCGGGCCAGCCGCCGGGCGGGTCGCCGAGCTCGCCGGAGAGGAAGCCGATGACGGAGTCGGGCACGTCGAACTTCTGCGGCGACTCCTCGAACTCCTTCGGGTCGGCGCCCACCGCGACGAGGTGCAGCGCGAGGTCGCCGACGACCTTCGAGGACGGCGTCACCTTGACGATGTTGCCGAGGATGTCGTTGGCGGCGGCGTACATGTCCTCGATCTGCTCGAACTTCTCACCGAGGCCGAGCGAGACCGCCTGCTGCCGCAGGTTGGACAGCTGGCCGCCCGGGATCTCGTGCCGGTAGACGCGGCCGGTCGGCGAGGCCAGCCCCGACTCGAACGGCGCGTAGACCCGGCGGGTCGCCTCCCAGTAGGGCTCGAGGTCGCAGACCGCGCTGCAGGTCGAGCCCGGTCGCGCGGGCCGTCTCGTCGGTGGTCGCCACCAGCGCCGAGAGCGCGGGCTGCGACGTGGTTCCCGACATCGACGCGCAGGCCGCGTCGACCGCGTCCACGCCGGCGTCGATCGCCGCGAGCAGCGTCGCCAGCTGGCCGCCGGCGGTGTCGTGGGTGTGCAGGTGCACCGGCAGGTCGAACCGCTCGCGCAGCGCCCGCACCAGCACGCGGGCCGCCGGCGCCCGCAGCAGGCCGGCCATGTCCTTGATCGCCAGCACGTGCGCGCCGGCGTCGACGATGCGCTCGGCGAGCCCGAGGTAGTAGTCGAGCGTGTAGAGCTTCTCGTCCGGCGAGGACAGGTCGCCGGTGTAGCACAGCGCCACCTCCGCGACCGACGTGCCGGTCGCGCGCACCGCCTCGATCGCCGGCCGCATCTGCTCCACGTCGTTGAGCGCGTCGAAGATCCGGAACACGTCGATGCCGGTGTGGGCGGCCTCGTGCACGAACGCCTCGGTCACCTCCGTCGGGTACGGCGTGTAGCCGACCGTGTTGCGGCCGCGCAGCAGCATCTGCAGGCAGATGTTCGGCACCGCCTGCCGCAGCTTCGCGAGCCGCTCCCACGGGTCCTCCGAGAGGAACCGCAGCGCCACGTCGTACGTCGCACCGCCCCACGCCTCCAGCGACCACAGCTGCGGCGTCGTGCGCGCGACGTGGCCGGCGACCTGCAGCAGGTCACGGGTGCGCACCCGGGTCGCGAGCAGCGACTGGTGCGCGTCGCGGAAGGTCGTGTCGGTGACCGCGACCGGCTGCTGCTCGCGCAGCGCCCGCGCGAAGCCCTCGGGCCCGGCGGCCAGCAGCGCCTGCCGGGAGCCGTCGGGCGCGGGCACCGTCAGGTCGAGCTCGGGGAGCTTGCTGACCGGGTCGACGGAGACCGGCGCGGCGCCGTACGGCTGGTTCACGGTGATGTCGGCGAGGTAGGTCAGCAGCTTGGTGCCGCGGTCGGCCGACGACCGGGCGGTGAGCAGCTGCGGGTGGTCCTCGATGAACGCGGTGGTCAGCCGGCCGGCGCGGAAGTCCGCGTCGTCGAGCACCGCCTGCAGGAACGGGATGTTCGTCGACACGCCACGGATGCGGAACTCCGCCACCGCGCGGCGCGCGCGCTCCACGGCGGTCGCGAAGTCGCGCCCGCGACACGTGAGCTTGGCCAGCATCGAGTCGAAGTGCGCGCTGACCTCGGCGCCGCTGTAGGTGGTGCCGCCGTCGAGCCGGACGCCGGCGCCGCCGGGGGAGCGGTACGTCGTGATCTTGCCGGTGTCGGGACGGAACCCGTTGGCGGGGTCCTCGGTGGTGATCCGGCACTGCAGCGCCGCACCGTGCAGCCGCACGGTGTCCTGCGACAGGCCGAGGTCGTCGAGCGTCTCGCCGGACGCGATGCGCATCTGCGCCTGCACCAGGTCGACGTCGGTGACCTCCTCGGTCACCGTGTGCTCGACCTGGATGCGCGGGTTCATCTCGATGAAGACGTAGTTGCCCTCGGGGTCGAGCAGGAACTCCACGGTGCCGGCGTTGCGGTAGCCGATCTCGCGCGCGAACCGCACTGCGTCCGCGCACATCGACTCGCGGATCGCGGGGTCGAGGTTCGGGGCCGGCGCGATCTCGACGACCTTCTGGTGGCGCCGCTGCACCGAGCAGTCGCGCTCGAACAGGTGGATCACGTCGGCACCGTCGCTGAGCACCTGCACCTCGATGTGGCGCGGGTCGACGACCGCCTGCTCGATGAACACCGTCGGGTCACCGAAGGCGCCCTCCGCCTCGCGCATGCAGGTCTCGACCGCCTCGCGCAGGCCGTCGGCGGAGTCGACTCGCCGCATGCCGCGCCCGCCGCCGCCCGCGACCGCCTTCACGAACAGCGGGAACGGCATGTCCTTCGCGGACTCCACGAGCGCGTCGACGTCGGTGGACGGCTCGACCGACGCCAGCGTCGGCACGCCGGCCTGCTTGGCGGCGGCGATCGCGCGCGCCTTGTTGCCGGTCAGCGTCAGCACCTCGGCGGTCGGCCCGATGAAGGTGATGCCCGCGTTCGCGCACGCCTCCGCGAGCCGCGGGTTCTCCGAGAGGAAGCCGTAGCCGGGGTAGACCGCGTCGGCGCCTGAGCGGACCGCGGCCGCGACGATGACGTCGGGGTCGAGGTAGGCCCGCACCGGGTGGCCGCGCTCCCCGATCTCGTAGGCCTCGTCCGCCTTGAGCCGGTGCTCGGACCCGCGGTCCTCGTGCGGGAACACCGCGACCGTCTGCGCGCCGAGCTCGTACGCGGCCCGGAACGCCCGGATCGCGATCTCGCCACGGTTGGCCACCAGCACCTTGGAGAACATGCACAGCAGGCTAGTGCGACGGTGTGTCGAGCCGGTTTCGAGTCTCAGTCCCCGGTGGCCGCCTTCAGCTTCCGCCGCAGCCGCTTGCGCTTGCGCCGCAGCCGCGCGTTGTCGGTCTCGAGCCGGGCGACCTCGTCGCGGTGCCGCTGCAGCTCCACCAGGAGCTCCGCGGTCGCGGCGGTGGCCGACGCCACCTGGCCGACGGCGTCGACGTCGTCGGGGTGCCGGGTCGCTCCCGGGTACGGCGCGGGCACCAGGTCGGCGAGGTCGCCGTGCACGACGTACCCCGCCTTGTCGATCTCCTTGACCCACCGCTCCGCGACGACCACCAGGTCGTCGAGCACGTCCGGAGGGACGACGGGTCGAGGGGACCGGCCGACGTCGAGCAGGGTGCGCGCGTAGCCCTGCTTCACGACCGCGCTGTAGTCGGGCTGCACGATCCGGTTGTCGAGCGCGACGTTGACCCGCCGCAGCAGGTCGACCTCGTCGGTGCCGAGCGAGCGGTTCGCGTCCTCCGGCCCGGCCGGCGGGAACGCCGCCGCGTCGAACCCGACGACGTCGGCGAACCGGTGCCACAGCAGCTCGTCGGGGGCGCCCGCGGGCGGGCCGGTGACGACGTGCACGCGGTCGGCCGGTACGGCGTCCGACCACCGGGCCAGCACCCCCGGCAGGTCCTGCGCGGCGCGGAACCGGCGGGCGTAGTCGGAGTCCGAGGACTGGTCGAGCACCCGCTCGCGGAACTCCTCGAAGGTCAGCCGCCGGCCGTGCCGGATCCCCTCCTGCCACTCGGCGGCCGCCTGCCGTGCCGGGTCGCGGGCGGTCACCACGACGTGCACCTCGAGGTCGCGCAGCATCGTCATGGCGGTGGTGACGCGCCGTTCGGACGCGGCGCCGAGCAGCTCGTGGCTGACCACCGTGGTGCCCTCGTGGCGCCGGGCCCGGCGGCACAGCGCGTCCCAGCCGTCCTTCACCTCGGAGCGGGCCAGGCCCCAGGCCTTGTGGTTGCCGCGGACGTCGACGGCGGCCCGGAACATCCGCTCGTCGCCGGCCGGGAACAGCACCCCGGCCTGGCGCAGCGCCTGGCGGTTGCGGAGCAGGGACACCTGCAGGAACGTCGTCCCCGACTTCGGGAGCCCGACGTGGAGGTACACGCGCTGGTCCATGCCCTCGACGCTGGCGTGGCCGGATGAACGGCACGTGACGGTGGGGTGGCACCGGGCGGAAGGTCGCGCGACGCCCGGTGCCGACGCCGTGTCACAAACCCGGGCCGGCCGGTGTCTTCATGTCGACACCCACACAGGAGGAGGAGACATGACCAGCGACACCCGGGTCCCCAGGGCCGAGATCACCGGCCTGTACGGCGCCGTCATGAAGCGGATCGGCACGAAGATGTTCGGTGAGCTGCCCGAGCCCCTCGAGGTGATGTGGCACCACAAGCAGGTGCTGCGGTTCTCCCTCGGCATGGGCCAGAAGTCGCAGCGGTGGCACGAGTGCGACGAGAGCCTGAAGGCCTACGCGCACATGGCCGTCGCCTCGCTCGTCGGCTGCAGCTGGTGCCTGGACCTCGGCTACTTCCAGGCCCACCACGAGGGGCTCGACCTGGCCAAGGCCCGCGAGGTGCCGCGGTGGCGGGAGTCGGACGTCTTCACGCCGCTGGAGCGCGACGTCATGGACTACGCCGAGGCGATGTCGCAGACGCCGCCGACGGTGACCGACGAGCTCTCCGCGCGGCTGCTCGAGCCGCTCGGCGCGCCCGGCGCTGGTCGAGCTCACCGCCTGGGTCGCGCTGGCGAACCAGTACACCCGCGTCAACACCGCCCTCGGCATCGAGGCGCAGGGGTTCGCGGCCGCCTGCGGGCTGGCACCGCTGGCGCAGCCGAGCGGCGTAGCGTCCCGGGCATGACCGACGACCCGTTCGTCGCCCAGCGCAGCCTGCTGTTCACCGTCGCCTACGAGATGCTCGGCTCCGCCGCCGACGCCGAGGACGTGGTGCAGGAGACCTGGCTGCGCTGGGCGGGTCTCGACGACGCCGCGAGGGCGGCGGTGCGCGACCCGCGCGCCTACCTGGTGCGCACCGCTACCCGGCAGGCGCTCAACCGGCTGCGCACCCAGGCGCGGCGTCGCGAGGTGTACGTCGGACCGTGGCTGCCCGAGCCGCTGCTCACCAGCCCGGACGTCGCCGAGGACGTCGAGCTCGCCGAGAGCGTGTCGATCGCGATGCTGACCGTGCTGGAGACGCTCGGCCCCGTGGAGCGAGCGGTGTTCGTGCTGCGCGAGGTGTTCGAGACGCCGTACGACGAGATCGCGGAGGCCGTCGGCCGGACGCCGACCACGGTGCGCCAGATCGCCCGGCGGGCCCGCGCCCACGTCGACGCCCGACGCCCGCGCCACCAGGTGACCAGCGCCGAGCAGGGCGAGGTCGTGGAGCGGTTCCTGGTCGCGGTGCGCAGCGGCGACGTGCAGGGGCTCCTCGAGGTCCTCGCGCCGGACGTGGTCGCGGTCTCGGACGGCGGCGGCGTCGTGGCCGCTGCGCTGCACCCGATCGAGGGCGCCGACAGGGTGGCGCACTTCTTCGCCATGCTGGCGCGCAAGGTCCCGGACTTCGAGGCGACGGTCGGTGTGGCTCAACGGCTCACCGGCGATGCGGATCGACGTCGACGGCGGCCCTGGACACGGTGGCCGGCCTGGTGGTCGAGGACGGCCGGATCTCCCGGATCCACGCGATCCGCAACCCGCAGAAGCTGGCGCGGCTCGACCAGGAGGCCACCCTGACCCGCTGACCCGGACTAGCCTGGCTTGGCCTGGGGTGAGGCGAGGTGCGTGATGGACGAGGACGGCCAGGACCAGCACCAGGACCAGGCCCCGAGCCGGATCGCGGAGCTGCGGGGCTCGGCCCGGGGCTGGCACGGCGTGCAGCTGGCGGTGCTGGGCTTCATCGGGCTGTGCGGGGTGCTCCGTGAGGGCGCCGGGTCCGGCGAGCCGCACTGGCTGCAGGTGCTCTCGGGCCTGCTCGTGCTGGCGGCCTTCGGGATCGCCTGCGTGGCGACGGTGCTGGTGGCGCTGGCGGCGTGGCCGGTCTACGCCCCTCGCCACCCCGGCGCGTCGGCCGGAGGGCCGGGGGAGGACGGCGAGCTGGCCCGGACGAGCCGGCGGCTGCGGGTGGGCATCACGCTGACGTACACGGCGGTGGCGGTGCTCGCGTTCGCCGGCTCGTCGGCGTGGTGGCCCAGCGACGAGGGGTCTGGCGGTCAGCACCAGGGCGCCGTCGAGCTGACGACCCGGGTCGGGCAGGTGTGCGGCGGTCTGCAGTCCTCGCCGGGGCAGGGCGTCGTGGCGGTGTCCTCCGGAGGCCGGGTCGTCCAGGTCGCGCTCGCGGACGTGGTCACGCTGCGCCCGGTCGACGGCTGCTGACGAGCGCCCCGGTGCCAGGATGCACCGGTGAGCGGATGCAGCATCGCGGACTTCTTCGACCTGGCCGAGCAGCTGCCCGAGGTCACCCGCGACGACCACGGGCGCTACTGGCGGCTCGAGGTCGGCCGCAAGACCTTCGGTTATCTCTGGGAGCCGACCCGCACCGTCGGCCTCAAGCAGACCGTCGCGGAGCAGCTCGCGCTGGTCGCCGAGCGTCCGGAGACGTTCGAGGTGCAGTTCACCTCGGGCGGCTTCGGCTGGGTCGTGGTCCGGCTGGAGCGGGTCGAGCGCGACGAGCTGGCCGAGCTCACCTTCGAGGCCTGGCGGCTGACCGCGCCCGCGGCGCTGACCGACGAGCGCGGTGACCGGCTGCCCCGCTGACCGCGATGACTCCTGCCGGGCGCGACGGTCTGTCCTGGTCACAGTGACCCGAGGAGAGGGAGCGACCATGAGCGCCGACGAAGAGGCTGTTCGAGACCTGGTCGAGGGCTGGGCGGCGGCCGTCCACCGCGGGGACATGGCCGGTGTGCTGGACCGCCACGACCCCGGGGTCGTGATGTACGACGTACCGCCGCCGGAGGACGGTGTGCGGGGGATCGCGGCGTACGAGCAGACCTGGCCCGCCTTCTTCCGGTGGCAGGAGAACGCCGTCTTCGAGATCGTGGAGCTCGACGTGGTGGCGGGCGGCGGCGTCGCGTTCGCCTATGCGCTGCTGCGGTGCGCCACGCCCGAGGAGCTCGGCGCCGACCCGACCAGACGGCTCCGGCTGACCATCGGGCTGCGCAAGCAGGCCGACGGGTGGACCGTGGCGCACGAGCACCACTCGTTCACCTCGCGCGACTGAGCCGGTCTCAGCGGGGCGTGGCGCCGACGTCGGGGCAGGACCGCACCTCGACGCTGAACTCCCGGGGCAGCAGCGCCGCCACCTCGAGGGCTGCGCTCTCGTCGGGCACGTCGACCAGGTAGAAGCCGCCGAGCTGCTCCACGGTCTCGGCGAACGGCCCGTCGGTCACGGGCCGCCGGTCGACGCCGGCGGCCGGTCGGACCGTCCGCGCGGTCGACGGCCGGTCCAGCGCCTCGCCGGCCACCAGCTCCCCGCAGGCGCGCACCGCCGCGCCGAACGCGCGGAAGTCCGCGAACACCCGCTCCTTGTAGTCCTCGTCGGAGGCGTCCCACCTGTCGAAGTGGTCCGGCTCGGTCATCAGCAGCAGGAACCTCACGGTGTCTCCTCGCTCAGCGGTGCCGGGTCACCACGGTGACGGACGAGCAGTGCGCGGATCGACAGCTGCGCTCAGGCGTCCTTGAGCTCGCAGATCACGGCGCCGCTGGTGACGCTGGCGCCGACCTCGGCGTCGAGCCCGGTGACGGTGCCGGCCTTGTGGGCCTTGATCGGCTGCTCCATCTTCATCGCCTCGAGCACCACGATCGCGTCGCCCTCGGCGACCTCCTGGCCCTCCTCGACGGACACCTTCACGATGGTGCCCTGCATCGGCGAGGTGACCGAGTCGCCGCTGGCCGCTGAGCCGGCCTTCTTCTTCTCGCGCTTCGGCTTCTTCTGGCCGCCGGCCGCGGCGGCGCCGGCGGCGAACCCGGCCGGCAGCACGACCTCGATGCGCCGGCCGCCGACCTCGACGGTGACGGCCTGCCGCTCGCCGGACTCGAGCGCCTCGGACTCGCCGGCGTACGGCGGGATCTGGTTGTCGAACTCGGTCTCGATCCACGACGTGTAGACGCCGAAGGCGTCGCCGTCGCCGACGAACGCCGGGTCGTCGACCACGACGCGGTGGAACGGGATCACGGTCGGCATCCCGTCGACCACGAACTCCGCCAGCGCGCGACGCGAGCGCTCCAGCGCCTGCGTGCGGTCGCGTCCGGTGACGACGAGCTTGCCGATCAGCGAGTCGAACGAGCCGGGCACCGTCTCGCCCTGGTCGTAGCCGCCGTCGAGCCGGACGCCCGGCCCGGCCGGGGCGTGCCAGCGGGTCAGCGTGCCCGGTGCGGGCATGAAGTTCTGGCCGGCGTCCTCGGCGTTGATCCGGAACTCGATGGAGTGGCCCTCGATCTCCGGGTCGTCGTACCCGAGCTCCTCGCCCGCGGCGATGCGGAACATCTCCCGGACCAGGTCGAGGCCGGTGACCTCCTCGGAGACCGGGTGCTCGACCTGCAGCCGGGTGTTGACCTCGAGGAACGAGATCGTGCCGTCCTGGCCGACGAGGAACTCGCAGGTGCCGGCGCCGACGTACGACGCCTCGCGCAGGATCGCCTTCGAGGAGTCGTAGAGGATCTGCATCTGCTCGTCGGAGAGGTACGGCGCGGGCGCCTCCTCGACCAGCTTCTGGTGCCGGCGCTGCAGCGAGCAGTCGCGGGTCGACACCACCACGACGTTGCCGTGCTGGTCGGCCAGGCACTGCGTCTCGACGTGCCGCGGCTTGTCGAGGTACTTCTCCACGAAGCACTCGCCGCGACCGAACGCGGAGACGGCCTCGCGCACCGCGGACTCGTAGAGGTCGGCGACCTCGTCCTCCTTGCGGGCCACCTTGAGGCCGCGGCCACCGCCGCCGAAGGCCGCCTTGATGGCGATCGGCAGGCCGTTCTCCTTCGCGAACGCGACCACCTCGTCGGCGTCGGAGACCGGGTCCTTGGTGCCGGCGACCAGCGGGGCGCCGACCTTCTCCGCGATGTGACGGGCCTTGACCTTGTCGCCGAGGTTCTCGATCGCCTCGGGCGGCGGGCCGATCCAGACCAGGCCGGCGTCGATGACCGCCTGCGCGAAGTCGCGGTTCTCGGCGAGGAAGCCGTAGCCCGGGTGCACCGAGTCGGCGCCGGACTTCTTCGCGGCGGCCACGATCTTCTCGATGTCGAGGTAGGAGTCGGCCGGTGTCGCGCCGCCGAGGCTGTGCGCCTCGTCGGCGAGCCGCACGAACAGCGCGTCCCGGTCGGGCTCGGCGTAGACCGCGACGCTGCCGATGCCGGCGTCCTTGCAGGCCCGGATCACCCGGACGGCGATCTCGCCACGATTGGCGACCAGCACCTTCTGCAGCGGCTTGACCTCGGGCTTACCGGCCACGGTGAATCTCCTCCTCGGAAGGCGCTCAGTCTCTCGCGGGAGTCTAGGGCGTGCGCCCGGGGAGGCCGCACGGCGTCCGGGCCAGGTCGGGTCGGTCGGGGCCGGCCGGGGCTACCGTGGGCGGATGATCACCGGCGTGCACACCCTCGTCTACGCGCACGACCACGAGGCGGCGCGGGCGTTCTTCCGCGACGTGCTCCGGCTGCCGTTCGCCGACACCGGCGGCGGCTGGCTCATCTTCAAGACCGGCCCGAGCGAGCTCGCCAGCCATCCCAGCTCGTGGGGCGCGGGCGACCAGGCCGGCGGCACCGAGCAGGCCTTCGACCTCTCGCTGATGTGCGACGACCTCGCCGCCACGATGGCCGAGCTGGGCGGGCGCGGCGCCGAGTTCGACGGCGACGTGGTCGAGCAGCCGTGGGGCCACGTGGTGCGCGTGAAGGTCCCGGGGGCCGGCGCGATCACCCTCTACGAGCCGACGTACGACCCGCCCGCCACGTCCCTGTGACGCGGCGCTACGCCTCGGACGACGACGACAGCGCCCGCTGGGACGGCTTCCCGTTCCGCGACGGCGACATCGTCATCTCCACCCGGTCGAAGAGCGGCACCACCTGGATGCAGATGGTCTGCGCGCTGCTGGTCTTCCAGTCACCCGAGCTGCCGGCCCCGCTGCCGCAGCTCTCACCGTGGGTCGACCACACCGTCGAGCCGGTCGCGGACGTGGTCGCCCGGCTGGAGGCGCAGCGGCACCGCCGGTTCGTGAAGACGCACACGCCGCTGGACGGCATCCCGGTCGACCCGCGGGCGACGTACGTCGTGGTGGGGCGGCACCCGCTCGACCTGGCCGTCTCGCTCTACCACCAGGGCGACAACATCGACCGTGAGCGGATGGCCGTGCTGACCGGGGTCCCGCAGCGGCCGCGGGCGCCCCGGCCCTCGCTGCACGACTGGCTGGTCGGCTGGACCACGAGGTCGACGACCGCCCTGGAGCAGCCGGACTCGCTCGACGGCGTGCTGCACCACCTCACCGACGCGTGGCAGCGCGAGCAGCCGAACGTCGTGCTGGTGCACTACGCCGACCTGCTCGCCGACCTGGAGGGCGAGATGCGACGGCTCGCGGGCCGGCTCGGCATCGACGTGCCGGAGGACGTGTGGCCGTCGCTGGTCGACGCGGCGAGGTTCGACAGCATGCGCGCGCGCTCCGACGAGCTGGTCCCGAACGCGCTCGGGATCTTCAAGGACCCGTCCCTGTTCTTCCGCTCCGGGAGGTCCGGCACCGGCGCGGACGTCCTGACGGCCGCCGAGCTCGCGGCGTACGACGACCGGGTGCGGTCCCTCGCGCCGCCGGACCTGGTGGCCTGGCTGCACCGCTGAGGTCAGCCGCTCGGCCCCAGCAGGGGTGGCCGACGGGTGCTCCAGCCGGTGGCCCGCTCGTAGGCCCGGCCGGCCCGCAGCACCAGCGCGTCGGCGTGCCGCGGGCCGACGACCTGCAGGCCGACCGGCAGGCCCGCCGCGGTGAACCCGCACGGCACGGACAGCGCCGGCTGCTGGGTGAGGTTGAACGGGTACGTGTACGGCGTCCAGCTGGTCCACAGCTGCGACGGCCAGCCGTCCGGGCGCGGCCTGGCCGGCCGGGAACGCCGGGACCGGCATCGTCGGGGTGAGCAGCAGGTCGTACGTCGCGTGGAACAGCCCCATCCGGCGTCCGAGCTCCCCGCGCACCGCGCTGGCGTCGAGGTAGCTGCGAGACGGTGTACGTCGACCCGGTCCGCGCGACCTCCGCGCAGTCCCGGGTCGACGCGGTCCAGCCGCCTCGTCGCCGTACTGCTCGAGGACCTTGGCCGCGCCGCTGAACCACAGCACGTGCAACGCCTCGACCGGGTCGTCGAACCCGGGGTCGACCTCCTCGACGTGCGCGCCGGCGTCGGCCAGCACCTGCACCGCGGCGCGCACCAGCGTCTCGACCTCGGGGTCGTTGCGACCGAAGCCGAGCGTCGGGGAGAACGCGACCCGCAGCCCGGCCACGCCGTCCTCGAGGCCCGTCGGTGAACGAGCGGGTCGGGGTCGGCATCGCGGACCAGTCGCGCGGGTCCGGGTCGGGCCAGCACGTCGAGCAGCACGGCCGCGTCGGTCACCGAGCGGGTCATCGGGCCGGCGTGCGACAGCGTGCCGAACGGCGAGGCCGGCCAGAGCGGCACCAGGCCGTAGGTGGGCTTGAGCGCGACGGTGCCGGTGAACGACGGCCGGGATGCGCACCGAGCCGCCGCCGTCGGAGCCGATCGACCAGGTGCCCATGCCGAGCGCGACCGCGGCGGCGGAACCGCCGCTGGACCCGCCGGGTGTCAGCGCGGGGTCCCACGGGTTGCCGGTCACGCCGTGCCGCAGCGAGTCCGTGACGCCCTTCCACGCGAACTCCGGGAGCGTCGTCTTGCCCACCAGCACCGCGCCGGCCTCACGCAGCCGAGCCACCGCGGGTGCGTCCTCGGTCCACGCCTGGTCGGCGTCGATGAGGCGGCTGCCGCGCAGGGTGGGCCAGCCGCGGGTCCAGAACATGTCCTTGACGGAGGTGGGGACGCCGTCGGCCGGGCCGAGCGGCCTCCCCGGCACGCCAGCGGGCCTCGGAGGCCCGGGCCGCCGCCAGCGCGGCCTCCTCGTCGACGAGCACGAACGCGTTGACCTGCCGGTCGTGGGCGGCGATCGCGTCCAGCGCGGCCCGGGTCGGCCTCGACGGGGGAGAAGGCGCCGGACCGGAAGCCGTCGACCAGGTCGGCCGCGGCACCGGTCGTCGAGAGGTCGGTCACGACGTCCTGCCGGACGGCACGAAGCCCAGCCGCTTGTCGACGACGTTCTGCAGCGGTCGGCCGTCGAGCCAGCGCAGCGCGTTGTCGACGAACTGCCGCGCCAGCGTCTCCTCCCAGCCTCGGGCGTCGCCGGACATGTGCGGCGTGACCACCACCTGCGGCATCGACCACAGCGGGCTGTCGTCGGGCAGCGGCTCGGTCGCGAAGACGTCCAGCGAGGCGGCGGCGATCGCCGCCCTCGCGCAGCGCCTGCACCAGGGCGGGCTCGTCGACGACCGCTCCGCGGCCGACGTTCACGAGATGGGCGGTCGGCCGCATGGCGGCGAGCACCTCGGGCCCGACCAGCCCGCGGGTCTGCTCGGTCAACGGGGTCACCAGGACGACGTGGTCGAAGTCGCCGACGTACGACGGCAGGTCCGCGCTGGCGAGCACGTCCCCGAAGTCGGGGTCTCCGGGCCGGCGCGGTGCGACCCGCGCCGCGGACGTCGACGCCCACGGCCCTCAGCAGGCGGGCGATCTCCCGGCCGATGGCACCCGTGCCGACGACCAGCGCGCGGCTGCCCCGTCAGGCTGTCGGTGTCGCGGTGACGCCAGGTGCGGGCGCCCTGGTCGGACAGCATCGCGGGCAGCCGCTTGGCGTGGGCCAGGCACATCCCGAGCACGTACTCCGCGATGGGCCGGTCGAAGACCCCGCGGGCGTTCGTGACCGTGACGTCGGAGTCCACCAGCCCCGGGAAGAGCAGCTTGTCCACACCGGCGGCCGCGACGTGGATCCACTCCAGCCGGTCGGCGCGGTGCCAGACGCCGCTCACCGCGGTGGAGAAGAAGTCCCACAGCAGCAGCGCGTCGGCGCCGGCCACGGCCTCACCGAGACCGGCCGGGTCCGTCCAGCGGACGTCGACGCGCTCCTGCACCGGGGCCAGCAGGGGTGGTCGGTCGCCGCCGTCGGCGCAGAGCACCGCGAGCACGCGGCGGTCGTCAGCAGGGGTCATGGGCCTGAGCCTAGAAGACTCGAACTCTGTAGGATTGTCGACAATCTGCGAAGTCGGGCATGATGGGCGATCCCGCACGAGACAGGACGTGACCCGTGATCGACCCCCTCCGGCTCCGGCTGGCCGACCGCGCCGAGCGGCCTCGTCGGCTCGGTGATCGACTCCAGCACCTCGCTGCTGCAGCGGCAGACCCACGACGTCGTGCGCTTCGCGATGGGCAGCCCGGCGGCCGAGGCGATCCCGACGCAGGTGCTCGCGGAGACGGCTGCGACGGAGCTCGGGCCGGCCCGACGCGTTCGACTACGCCGCCACCGAGGGCGACCCGCCGCTGCGCGAGGCGCTGCTGGACATGGTGCGCGGGACCACGGACGAGACCAGCGCGGACCGGCTGACCGTCACCGCGGGCGGGATGCAGGGCCTCGACCTGGCGTGCAAGCTCTTCGTCGACCCGGGCGACCTGGTCGTGGTCGAGTCGCCGACGTACACCAACGGCAGCGCGACCGCGCTGTCCTACGGCGCCGAGCTCCTGGAGGTGCCGGTCGACGCCGACGGGATGGTGGTCGACGCCCTGCCCGACCTCGTGCGCCGCGCAGGCCGGGCGCCCACGGCGATCTACGCCATCCCGACCTTCCAGAACCCGTCCGGGGCGACGCTCTCGCTGGCTCGGCGGCTGCGGCTGCTCGAGCTCGCCCGTGAGTGGGGGTCGATCCTCATCGACGACGACCCCTACGCGCTGCTGCGCTTCGAGGGTGACGACCTGCCGAGCCTGCGCGAGCTCGGCGGGGGTGACCCGCTGGTGTTCTCGGTGCGGACGTTCTCCAAGACCATCGCGCCGGGTCTCCGCGTGGGATGGGTCGACGCCGCCCCCGAGCTGCAGCCGCTGCTGGTCAACGCCAAGCAGGCGATGGACACGTGCACGAACCTGCCCGCCCAGCGGCTGGTCGCAGGGTTCCTGGCCGGAGGGCACCTGGCCGATCACCTGGTCACCCAGCGTGCCGAGTACCGCCGGCGCAAGGACGCGATGCAGGAGGCCCTCGCCGAGCACGTCGGCGGGCTCGCCGGTGCGCGCTGGACCGACCCGCAGGGCGGCTTCTTCCTGTGGGTCACGCTGCCGGGCGTCGACACCCAGGCGCTGTTCGAGGTGGCGCTCGCCGAGGGCGTCGCGTTCATCCCGGGCCGGGCGTTCTCCCCGTCGGGCGGGTTCCCGGATGCGCTGCGGCTCTGCTTCGCGTCCGTCCCGCCGGCCCGGATCGTCGAGGGGGTGGCGCGGTTGCGTCGAGCGGTCGAGAGGCTCCCGTCGGCCGGCTGACGGTGCTACTCTCACCCAGATTGTCAACAATCGACAGAGCCGTCGGAGGGAGGTGCCGTGACCGAGCAGGCGCGCGGCTTCCTCGAACCGCTCGTGCAGCAGTCGACGCCGAGCATCATCGCCGACAAGCTCCGGAGCGCGATCGGCCACGGCCACCTGCCGCCCGGCGCGCAGCTCGGCGAGGCCGACCTCGCGCGCGACCTTGGCGTGAGCCGTGGTCCGCTGCGGGAGGGCATCCAACGGCTCACCCAGGAGGGCCTGCTGGTCTCGATCCGCAACCGTGGCGTCTTCGTCATCGAGATGACGCCCTCCGCGGTCCGCGACCTGTACGTCGCCCGAGCCGCCGTCGAGCGCGCCGCCGCCGCGCTCCTGGTGCGGCGCGGCACCGCGACCGACGAGCTGCTGCGGCCAGGTGGCCCGGATGGAGGCGGCAGGGCGGGACCGGACCGGCGTCGACGACGGCGTGATCGGCTTCCACGAGACGCTGGTCGGGCTGGCCGAGAGCCCGCGGCTCAGCCGGGTGCACCGCACGCTGCTCACCGAGACCCGCATGTGCCTGCCCGGGCTGGACGCGGAGTACGCCGTCTCCGCCGAACGGGTCGCCGTGCACCGGGAGATCGCCGAGGCGGTCCGCAACGGCAAGGCGCCGGCGGTCGACCGGCTGCTCGTCCGTCACATGGACGACGCCTTCGACCGGCTCTCCGGCTGAGGTCCGACCGCCGGCGTGGGCGCCCGTCCCGCGGGCGGCCTCGACTACATCGCGATGCCGACGTACTTGGTCTCCAGGAACTCCTCGATGCCCACCCGGCCGCCCTCGCGCCCGAGCCCGGACTGCTTCACGCCGCCGAACGGTGCGGCCGGGTTGGACACGACACCCTGGTTGAGCCCGACCATCCCGGTCTCGATGGCCTCGGCGACGCGCAGCCCGCGGCGCAGGTCGTTGGTGTACACGTAGGCGACCAGCCCGAACTCCGTGGCGTTGGCTGCCGCGACGACCTCGGCCTCGTCGGTGAACGGCGTGAGCGGGGCGACCGGTCCGAAGATCTCCTCGTCGGCCATCCGCGCGTCGGAGGGGACGTCGGTGAGCACGGTCGGCGGGTAGAAGTACCCGTCGCCGACCGGCGTCTCGCCGCCGGTGAGCACGCGGGCGCCGCGGTCGACCGCGTCGGCCACGAGGTCGGCGACCTTCTGCTGCGCCGCACCGTCGATCAGCGGGCCGACGTCGACGCCGTCCCGCGTGCCCGGCCCCACCACCAGGCCGGCCATCCGCTTGGCCAGCCGGTCGCCGACCTCCTGGTGGACGTCCTCGTGCACGAAGATCCGGTTGGCCGCGGTGCAGGCCTCGCCCATGTTGCGCATCTTCGCCGCCATCGAGTCCCTCGACGGCCTCGTCGAGGTCGGCGTCCTCGAACACGATGAACGGGGCGTTGCCGCCGAGCTCCATCGACGTGCGCAGCACCTTGTCGGCGCACTGCGCGAGCAGCACCTTCCCGACCTCGTGGAGCCGGTGAACGACAGCTTGCGGGCCTTGCCCGACCTGATCAGCGGCTCCATCACGCCCGCCGGCGTCGGTGGTGGTGACCAGGTTGACCGCGCCGTCGGGGACGCCGGCCTCGCGGAGGATGTCGACGCAGCGCCAGCATCGACAGCGGGGTCTGCGGCGCCGGCTTCACCACGCTGGTGCAGCCGGCGGCCAGCGCCGGCCCGAGCTTGCGGGTGCCCATCGCCATCGGGAAGTTCCACGGCGTCACCAGCAGGCAGGGCCCGACCGGCTGCCGGGTGACCAGGAAGCGCGCGTTGCCGGCGGGGGAGACCTGGTAGCCGCCGTCGATGCGCACCGCCTCCCCGGCGAAGTGGCGGAAGAACTCCGCGGCGTAGGCGATCTCGCCGCGGGCCTCCGCCAGCGGCTTGCCCATCTCGAGGGTCATCAGCATCGCCAGGTCGTCCACCCGCTCGTGCAGCAGGCTCGAACGCCCGCATCAGCATGTCCGAGCGCTCGCGCGGCGACGTGGCGGCGAAGCCGGGCTGGGCCGCGACCGCGGCGTCGAGGGCACGCATCCCGTCGGCGGGGGAGGCGTCGGCGACCGAGCAGAGCGTGTCGCCGGTGGCCGGGTCGACCACGTCGAACGTGGCGGCCGGGTCCGCGTCGACCCAGCGACCGTCGATGTACAGCTGACGCGGGACCTCGCGTCACGACGCGTTGCAGGCCTGCCGGCTCGGTCATGTCAGGTTCTCCTCGGTCGACGGCGTGTGCGGAGACGGGCTGCGCAGCAGCGTAGCCAGGCCGGCTCCGTGCGACGTTGTGCCTCAATCAGATTGTCAACAATCGGCAACAGGAAGAAGATTGTCAACAATCTACGGATGCATGGGCGGCTGTCAGAGCGCGTGCCGCAGCCAGAGGTTCGGCTCGACGTACACCGCGTGGTCGTGCTCGACCGAGCAGACGACCGGGGTGAGCGCGCCGGGCACCAGCACCTCGCCGGACCGGTCGAAGGGCAGCCCGGTCCACTCCCGCCACTCCGCCAGCGAGCCGCTGATCACCATCGAGGTGGGGGCGACCCGGTCGACGACGCCCCGAGCCGGACGTGCACGCGCTGCCAGGCGTCGACGGGCAGGCCGTCCTCGCGGGTGCGGGCGGCGTACTCCGCGAGCGGCACGTGCGGCTCCAGGTGCTTCTGCGTCGGTCGGATCGGTGCGACCAGCTCGCGGAAGCCCTGCGCGGCGGCCGCGTCCCGCAGCGCGCCGACCATCCGGGCGGACAGCCCGCGACCGCGCTGGACCGGCGTGATCGCGATCTCCAGGGCGCTGACGGTGTCCGGAGGGGTGCCCCGCCGGTGGTCGGCGAAGCCCTGCAGCATCACCTCGTCCCAGCCGCCCGGGGACAGCACTCCGCCGCGCGCCTCGGTGTGCTGCGCGAACGGCAGCGCGAGCCCGCGGGCCACCGGCTGGTCGTCGAGGGTGGCGATCGACGCAGAGCTCCGGGAAGGTCGAGACGACCTGCCCGAGCAGCGCGTTGGCGACCCGGTCGTGCAGCAGGAACGTCGGCCAGCCGTCCGCCATCTCGTAGACCCGGTCGACGTACGCCGGCCGCTCGGCGAAGGTGCTGATCGACGATGTCGGCGGGGTGTCGGTGCTGCTCATGTGTCCTCCAGGGCCGGCGAGGTCCTCGCGGCAGCGGGCCTCGACGTGGTCGAGCTCGACCATCGTCTCGTCGATGTCGCGGCGGAGCTGGTCGAGCTCGCCGCGACGGACCTCGATCTGGTCGAGCAGGTACTGCAGCTGGCCGGCCTCGCCGGGCTGCTCGTCGTACATGTTCACGATGGTGCGGATCTCCGGCAGCGAGAACCCCAGCCGCCGGCCGCGCAGGATCAGCCGCAGCCGGGTGCGGTCGCGGGCGTGGAAGACGCGCGTGGTGCCACGGCGCTCCGGGGTCAGCAGCCCGACGTCCTCGTAGTGCCGCAGCGTGCGCAGCGTCAGGCCGAACTCGTCGGCCAGGTCGGTGATGGTCCAGCGCTCGTCGTCCACGGCTTGCCCTTCCGTAGCGGAAGCGTCCTAGCCTCCTTACGTTGACGTAAGCGTAAGACCAGGAGACCCGCCGTGACCCCCTTCGAGCTGACCCCCGAGCACGAGACCTTCCGCAAGAGCGTGCGCGAGTTCGCGCTGGGCGAGATCGCCCCGCACGCCGCGCAGTGGGACAAGGACCACCACTTCCCGACCGACGTCGTGCACCAGATGGGCGAGCTCGGGCCTGATGGGCCTCAACGCGCCCGAGGAGTACGGCGGCGATGGGCGACGACGGCGACTTCACCTCGCTGTGCGTCGCGATCGAGGAGATCGGCCGCGTCGACCAGTCGATGGGCATCACCCTCGAGGCCGCCGTCGGCCTCGGCATCAACCCGATCCTGACCTTCGGCACCGACGAGCAGAAGCAGCAGTGGCTGCCCGACCTGGTCGCCGGCCGCACGCTGGCCGGCTTCGGTCTCACCGAGCCCGGCGCCGGCTCCGACGCGGGCGCCACGAAGACCAAGGCCGAGCTCGTCGACGGCGAGTGGGTGGTCAACGGCGCCAAGCAGTTCATCACCAACTCCGGCTCGGAGATCACCTCGCTGGTGACGGTGACGGCCCGCACCGGCACGCGCGACGACGGCCGGCGGAGGTGAGCACCGTGATCGTGCCCTCCGGGACGCCCGGGTTCACCGCCGAGCCGGCGTACGACAAGCTCGGCTGGCACGCCTCGGACACCCACCCGCTGACCTTCACCGACGCCCGCGTGCCCGAGGCGAACCTGCTCGGGCAGCGCGGCCGCGGCTTCGCGCAGTTCCTCGCCACCCTCGACGACGGCCGGGTCGCGATCGCCGCGCTCGCGGTCGGCTGCATCCAGGCCTGCCTCGACATGTCGGTGGCGTACGCCGGCGAGCGCACCACCTTCGGCGTCCCCATCGGCGCCAAGCAGGGCGTCGCGTTCCAGGTCGCCGACCTCGAGGTGATGCTCGAGGCCTCGCGGATGCTGACCTACAAGGCGGCCGCCATGAAGGACGCCGGCCGGCCGATGAAGGAGTTCAAGCAGGCCGCCGCGATCGCGAAGCTCTACGCGACCGAGTCCGCGGTCACCGCGACCCGCATCGCGACGCAGGTGTTCGGCGGCTACGGCTTCATGGAGGAGTACCCGGTCACCCGGTTCTACCGCGACGCCAAGGTGCTGGAGATCGGCGAGGGCACCTCCGAGGTGCAGCGGATGCTGATCGCGCGCGGTCGCGGCCTGCCCGTCGAGTGAGCCGGGACGCCGTCGCCGGGTAAAGACTCGACCCGGTATGTGTCCTCTGCAACCAAACCGGGTGATACTCGCCGGACACATCGAGGCCCGGGGGATCCATGCTGCGTCGACTTGTCCTGCTCACCACCAGTGGGGCGGTGGCCCTGGCGTTGACGGGTCCCGTGACCCAGCCCGCCCTCGGGGACCCGGCGCCGACCGACCCGGCGTCGACGATCACCGGGTGGACCGGTGACTCCCCGCGACCTGTCGCCATGACGGTCGCCTCGAGCGGTCGCGCGACGGCGGTGTTCACCACCGAGCACACGACGGGGGGCGGCGACGGCGCCACCGTCTGGGTCGCGTCGCGGCCCGACGGCGGGGCGTGGTCCACGCCCGCGGCCCTCGCCACCGGTGCGGACCCGGCGAGCGTCTCCTTCGTCGAGCAGGGGAGCGGCGCGTCCGTGCTGGTGTGGGACTCCGTGGGCACGCAGGTCGACCTGCTCGCCGCGGGGCGCGCGTCGGACACCGCCGCCTGGAGCGCGCCGGTGACGCTGGCCTCCGACACCACGCTGGCGCACCGGCCGGTGGTCGGGATGTTCGGCGACGGCGGCGCCATCGTGGCCTACCTCCACGACGCAGGCGACGGCGCGCAGGCCGAGACCCGCCGGGCGGAGGCGGGCGCCTGGGCGGCTCCCGTCGAGCACTCCACGGCACCGGTGAAGCAGGTCGACCTCGCGGTCTCGGGCGACGGGGACGCGTTGCTGGCGTGGAGCCAGCAGCAGGACGGGCAGGTGAACCTGCACGCCCGCCGCTACCTGTCGTCGGGCGACGCCTGGGACGCGCCCCAGCAGCTCTCCGACCACCTGGCGACCGACGGCCTGCTGGACGTGTCGCTGTCCGCGAAGGACGCGCTCGCCGCGACCTTCCTGGAGGACGGCGGCACCCGCCAGATCCAGCGGGTGGCCCTCGGCTTTCCCGACTCCGATCCCTGCCCCGCCGCGTGCCCGGTCCGGTGGCACTTCCAGAACCTCGCCCCGGTCGACAACGGCAGCCGGGCATCCGTGGTGCTCCACGGCGGCGGGGAGCGCCCGTGGCTGGTCGAGAGCCTGCCGGACCACACCGGCGGTCACGAGATCGCCTACCTCCAGGGCAACGGAAGCGACAGCTACCTCAGCGACGTGTCGGTGTCCGACGGCGGCGACAACGACGACGTCCGCGTCGGGCTGGGACGCCGGCTCGCGGTGACCTGGACGAAGCACACGTCCGACGGCGACGTGCGCCTGATGAGGACCCTCGACCTCGCGCTCAACGGCCGGGTCGCCGGGAGGTACCAGCACGTCCTGGGCGACAGCCCGGTCCCGGCGGTCCCGGCGACGTCCTACACGCGGGACGCCTCCGTCCTGTGGGTCGACGTGACGAGCGGGGCGCCGGTGCTGCGCAGCCTCACCGACGACGGCAGCAACGAGTCGCCGATCGTGGAGGCCGGCTACCCGCCGTCGACCGCGGTGACGACGTCGTGGGCCGGCCCCGCCGAGACCGACGGCACGACGTACGACGTCCGCACCCGGCAGGCGACGCCCCGCCAGGACTTCGGGTCGGCGCAGGTCTGGAAGTCGCGCACCACCCAGACGTCGGCGACGTACCACGCCGCCCGTGGTCGCACGGTCTGCTTCTCGAGCCGCTCCTACGCGACCGGGGCGGCGAGCGCCTGGTCGGGCGACCGCTGCACGACCGTCGCGCTCGACGACCGCTCGCTCGACGCGTCGCACTGGACCCGGCAGCGCGGATCGGCGTACTACGCCGGCACCCGTCTCACCACCCGGCGGGACGGCGCACGCCTCTCGCTGTCGTCGGTGCGGGCGCGCACCGTCGCGCTGCTGGTCAGCCGCCGACCGGGCAACGGCCGGATCCGGGTGAGCCTCGGTCGGCACCGGCTGGCCACCGTGTCCACGGCCGGAACGCGCGGCGACCGCGTCGTGGTGCCGGTGTCGCACTTCCGGACCGTCCACCGCGGCCGCCTCGTGCTCACAGTGGTCGGGTCGGGCCGGTCGGTCAGCGTCGACGGGGTGTTCCTCGGCGCGAGGTGAGGACCCACCGAGCACCGATGAGTCCCGCGCCGGACCGCGGTCTGTCCCGGTGGCAGGATCGCTACGACCCGAGGAGCACACCGTGAGCAGCACCACCTGGACCAGCGACGTGGCCGGCGGCGGGCAGTACGCCGCGGTCAACGGCATCGACCTCTACTACGAGACCCACGGCTCCGGCCGACCGCTGGTGCTGCTGCACGGCGGTCTCGGCTCGGGCGAGATGTTCGGCCCGGTGCTGTCGCTGCTGGCCGCGGAGCGCCAGGTGATCCTCCCGGACCTGCAGGGCCACGGCCGCACCGCGGACATCGACCGGCCCCTCGACGTGCGGCTGATGGCCGGCGACGTCGCGGCGCTGATCGACCACCTCGGGCTCGACCGGCCCGACGTCATGGGCTACTCGCTGGGCGGCGGGGTCGCGCTGCAGACGGCGATGCAGTTCCCGTCGAAGGTCGGCCGGCTCGTCGTGGTCTCGGCGAACATCCGCCGCGACGCGATCTACCCGGAGATGCTCGCGCAGCAGGGCCAGGTCGAACGCGGACGCCGCGGAGTTCATGAAGCAGACCCCGATGTACGAGCTCTACCAGCGGGTGGCGCCCCGCCCGGAGGACTTCCCGCGGCTGCTGGACAAGATCGGCGCCTCGATGGCGGTGGACTTCGACTTCACCGAGGAGGTCCGCGGGCTGCAGGTGCCGACGCTGGTCGTGGCCGCCGACGCCGACATGGCGCCGCCGAGCCACTACGTCGAGGTGTTCGCCCTGCTCGACGGCGGGCAGCGCGACGGCGGCTGGATGGGGGAGGGCCGGCCGGCCGGCGGGCACGCGCTGGCGATCCTGCCGGGGCTGACCCACTACTCGATCGGCGCGTCCCCCCTGCTCGCCGCCACCGCGCTCGCGTTCCTCGACCAGCCCGCCTAGGTTTCCGCAGGGCGGACGCCCCGCGGCCGGCGCCCGGGCCCGGATGACAGGCTGGTTCCCGAGGAGGGGGAACCGTGCTCGTCGTACCGGCCGTGCTGCTGGCGGCCCTGCTGCACGCGGGCTGGAACGCCGTGGCGCACGCGGTGCCCGACCGGCAGGTCGGGTTCTTCCTGCTGAACCTCGCGGTCGCGGCCGTCGCGATCCCGTTCCTCCCGTTCACCGGGCTGCCGGCCGCCGCGGCGTGGCCGTTCCTGCTCGGGTCGGTGGTGCTGCACGCGGCGTACAACCTGCTGCTGCTGCGCAGCTACCAGCTCGGCGACTTCGGGCAGACCTACCCGCTGGCCCGGGGTACGGCGCCGCTGGTCGTCGCGGTCGTCAGCGTCACCGTCGTGGGGCAGCCGCTGGGGCTGCGCGAGGCGGTCGGCGTGCTCACGGTCAGCGCCGGGCTGCTGGTGCTGGTGCTCGGGCGGGGGAGGTTCCGCGCCGGCCGGCCGGCGGTCGCGGCCGCGCTGCTCACCGGGCTGGCGATCGCGTCGTACACCGTGCTCGACGGCGTCGGGGTGCGCCGGGCCGATGCCACCGCGGGGTACATCGCCTGGCTCTTCGCGCTGCAGGGGCCGCTGATCGCGATGCTGGTGGCCGGCCGACGGCGGGGGATCCTGCGGGCGAGCAGGCCGCTGCTGGTGCCGGGGCTGGCCAGCGGCGTGGTGTCGCTGCTGGCCTACGGGCTGGTGATCTGGGCGCAGAGCCAGGGAAAGCTGGCGACGGTCGCGTCGCTGCGCGAGGTCAGCATCGTGTTCGGGGCGCTGATCGGTGCGACGTTCTTCCACGAGCGGCTGGGGCCGCTCCGGGTGGTCGGGGCCGTGATCGTCCTCACCGGGGTGGTGCTGCTCGCGGGCGGCTGAGGCGCAACTACTCTGAGCGCATGGGACTCCGCCTGCAGCGCCTGCTCTCCGAGGGCGCGAAGTTCCTCACCGTGGGCGGTGTCGCGACGCTGGTGGCGTTCGTGATCTTCAACGGGCTGGTCCACGGCTACTTCGGCGGGCCGGGGCCGATGCACGACGACCCGCTCGTGGCGTTCGTCATCGCGAACACCGTGGGCATGGTGGTCAGCTACCGCGGCAGCCGCTCCTGGGCGTTCCGCAACCGGTCAGCGGTCGGGGTGGCCGGCGGCCGGGTGTCGTTCTTCGTGATCAACATCGTCTCGATGGTGATCCCGCTCGCGTGCCTGTCCTTCACCCGCTACGTCCTCGGCCTGAGCGACCCGGTCGCCGACAACGTGGCGGCCAACGTCGTCGGCCTCGGGCTGGGCACGCTCGCCCGGTTCTGGGCGATCCAGCGCTTCATCTTCCTCAGCCCCGCTCGGCTCGAGCGGCGCGAGGCCCGGGCGCTGACCACGCAGACCTGCGGTCGCTGACCCGCTTCCGGCCCAGATCCTGCTCCGACATCGGGGCGGAGTGACCTCCAGGTCACCTCTGACACCGTTGTCGGAGCGCCAGAGGTCGGTCCAGGAGCCGCCGAGGTCGGCGAGCATCTCCCGCAGCGCCGGCAGGCTGAGCCCGACGACGTTGTGGTGGTCGCCCTCGATGCCGGAGACGAACGCCCCGCCGAGCCCGTCGACGTGAACGCCCCGGCGACCTGCAGCGGCTCGCCGGTCGCGACGTACGCCTCGATCTCGTCGTCGCCGACGTCGGCGAAGTGCACCCGGGTCGCCACCGGCCGGGTCACCTCCCGGCGGCCGACCAGGTCCACCAGGCAGTGCCCGGTGTGGAGCACGCCGGTCCGGCCGCGCATCCGCCGCCACCGGCGTACGGCGTCCGCAGCGTCGGCGGGCTTGCCGAGCACCTCGCGGTCCAGCGCCAGCATCGAGTCGCAGCCGAGCACCCAGCGCGGGGCGTCGCGCTCGCCCTCCACCTCGGCGACGACGGCCTGGACCTTCAGCTCGGCGAGCCGGCAGACCAGCACGGCGGGGTCGGTCTCCTGCACCACCGACTCGTCGACGCCGGAGACGACCACCCGGGGCTCGACGCCCGCCGCGCGGAGGGTGGCGAGCCGGGCCGGCGAGGCGGAGGCGAGCACCAGGCCGGTGCGGGTCATCGGCCCGCTCCCGCTGCAGCCTTGAGGCCGTCCTCGCCGAAGGCGCAGGCCGTGAGGTCGGCCAGCCCGGGGGAGTCGTGGAGGTGGTCGGGGGCGCGCATCGCGAGCATCACGTTGAGCAGCATGCCGTGCGCGACGAAGGCGGTGGCCCGCTCGGACGTGCAGCCGGTGCCGAGCAGCACGTCGTAGATCGCCGCCATGCAGCCGCGGGCCTGCGCGCCGATCGCGTCGTCGTCGCCGGCGGCGAAGCCGTGCATCAGCACCAGCAGGAAGTCGCGGTCGGCGAGCAGCTCGGTGTAGGCCTCGCCCATCTCGTGCCAGTCGTCCTCGTCCTCGGGGTCGAACGGCCGGTCGCCGGGGCGGGCCTCGAGGACGCCGCGGAACGCCGCCTCGATCCGGTGCGCGGCCCGCTCGAACACCGCGAGGAACAGGTCGCGCTTGGTGCCGAACATCCGCACCACGTAGGGCTGCGAGACCCCGGCCTCGCGGGCGACCACGTCGGTGCTGGTGCCGGCGTACCCGGTGCGGGCGAACGCCCGGGTGGCGGCCGTGAGCACCTGCTCGCGGCGCTCGTCGGCGTTCATGCGGGGGACCGGGGTGGGGGACTTCGCGGCGGACATGGTTGACAGGTTATCAGTTGATTACTTATCGTCGTGGACCTAAGTAATCATTCGATGCCTTCAGGAGAAGCGATGACCACCACCGCTCCGCCGTCGCGGCGCCGCCGCCGGTCCCGGTCGCTCCCGAGCCCACCGCCCGCACCCGCGGCCGCCGGCGCACCGCGCCGATCTGGCTGGCCGTGCTGGCCACCTCGCTGCCGATGTTCATGGCCACCCTCGACAACCTCGTGATGACCAGCGCGCTGCCGGTCATCCGCGCGACCTGGCCGCCTCCGTCGACGAGCTGGCCTGGTTCGTCAACGCCTACACGCTGGCCTTCGCGACCTTCATGCTCCCCGCCGCGACGCTCGGCGACCGGTGGGGCCGCCGCCGGGTGATGCTCGCCGGGCTGACGCTGTTCACGGTCGCCTCGATCGCGTCCGCGCTCAGCAGCAGCCCCGGCGCGCTGATCGCGGCCCGGGCCGTGCAGGGCCTCGGCGCCGCCGCGGTCATGCCGCTCTCGCTGACCCTGCTCGCCGCGGCCGTGCCGGCCGCGATGCGCCCGCTGGCCATCGGGATCTGGGGCGGCGTCTCCGGGCTCGGCGTCGCGCTCGGCCCGGTGATCGGCGGCGCGGTCGTCGAGGGCGTCAGCTGGCAGGCGATCTTCTGGCTCAACGTGCCCGTCGCGCTGGTCGCCGCGCCGCTGCTGTTCGGGACGGTCAACGAGTCGTTCGGCCGGACGCAGCGGCTCGACGTGCGCGGCACGCTGATGATCGGCGGCGCGGTGTTCCTCGGCATCTGGGGCATCGTGCACGGCAACGACGACGGCTGGACCTCGGCCCGGGTGCTGCTGCCGCTGGTCGTGGCGGCGCTGCTCGTCCCGTCGTACGTCGTCCACGCCCGCTCGGCGTCCCGCCGGGACTACGCGGTGCTGCCGCTGCGGCTGTTCGAGTCGCGGGGCTTCACCGTCGCGAACGTGATCGGGCTGAGCTTCACGGTCGGGATGTTCGGCGCGGTGTTCCTGCTGGCGCAGAACCTGCAGATCGTGCAGGGCTACTCGCCGTTCGAGGCCGGCCTGCGGACGCTGCCCTGGACGGCGGCCCCGATGGTGGTCGCGCCGATCGCCGGGCATGCTGGCCCCGCGCACCGGGCTGCGAGCGCTGCTCGTGGTCGGCCTGGTGCTGCAGACCGTGTCGCTGGTGTGGCTGGCGCTGGTCACCGAGGCCGGCTCGGGCTACGCGTCGTTCGTCCCCGGGCTGGTGATGGCCGGCGTCGGCATGGGCCTGACCTTCGCGCCGAGCGCCACCGCGGTGCTCGACGGGCTGCCCGACGGCGACTTCGGCACCGCCAGCTCGGCGAACTCCACGATCCGGGAGTTCGGGGTCGCGCTCGGCGTCGCCGGGCTGACCGCGGTGTTCCTCGGCAACGGCGGCGAGCTCACGCCGACCGGGTACGACGGCGCCATCGGCCCCGCCCTGCTCGTCGGCGCCGGCACCGTCGCGGTCGCGGCCGTGGCGGCGTTCTTCGCCCCGGGGCGGAAGGCCCGCTGACCGGATTACCAGGGTCCCCTGGGAATCCGGCACACCCCTGCTGTTGCAACGGCAGGGGTGTGCACGTTTACCAGGGGACCCTGGTAAACCGGCAGCCCTCGTCGGGGCACAGTGGGTCGGTCAGCGCGGCAGCGAGCTGGTCCGCCAGCCACCCGGGCCGGCGTGGTGCGGGCCGCGGACCTGGCGGTGCGGGTGCGACCACTCAGGACGCGGTCGCCGCTCGTTGTCACGGGCGGCGGCGCCGGACGCGGCCATCGCCTGCAGCACGGCCGTCAGCGCGGCGACCTCCTCGTCGCTCGCGTCGCCCTTGATGACGAAGAGCGGCGGGCGCGGAGTCTCCTCAGGCATGGCCGCACCGCCCCGCGGTGACGTCGTCGGCCCCTGGTGCCTGGTCACGTCGGGCGCGCTGCGTCGCGAGACCCGGCTCGCTCCGAGCTCGCCGCTCGGCTCACTCACAGCGGGATGTTCCCGTGCTTCTTGGGCGGCAGCGTCTCGCGCTTGGACCGCAGCAGCCGCAGCGCCCGGACGATCTCGCCGCGGGTCTCGTGCGGGTGGATCACGGCGTCGATGTAGCCGCGCTCGGCGGCGAGGTACGGGTTCGCGAGGTGGTCCTCGTACTCCTGGACCAGCTCCGCGCGCCGCGCCTCGGCGTCGTCGGCGTCCTTCGAGCTCGGAGCGGTAGAGGATGTTGACCGCGCCCTGCGCGCCCATCACCGCGATCTGCGCGGTGGGCCAGGCGAGGTTCATGTCGGCGCCGAGGTGCTTGGAGCCCATCACGTCGTACGCGCCGCCGTAGGCCTTGCGCGTGATGATCGTGACCAGCGGGACGGTGGCCTCGGAGTAGGCGTAGATCAGCTTCGCGCCGCGGCGGATGATGCCGTTCCACTCCTGGTCGGTGCCGGGCAGGAAGCCGGGCACGTCGACGAACGTCAGCACCGGCACGTTGAACGCGTCGCAGGTGCGCACGAAGCGGGCGGCCTTCTCCGAGGCGTCGATGTCGAGCGTGCCGGCGAACTGCATCGGCTGGTTCGCGACCACGCCGACCGGGCGGCCCTCGACGCGGCCGAAGCCGATCACGCAGGTTCGGCGCGAACATCGCCTGCACCTCGAGGAACTCGCCGTCGTCGACGACCGACTCGATCACGGTGTGCATGTCGTAGGGCTGGTTCGGCGAGTCCGGGATCAGCGTGTCGAGCGCGCGGTCCTCGTCGCTGACCTCGAGGTCCACCACCTCGTCGTACGTCGGCGGCTCGTCGAGGTTGTTCTGCGGCAGGTAGGAGATCAGCGCCTTGACGTAGTCGATGGCGTCGGACTCGTCGGAGCCCATGTAGTGCGCGTTGCCGGACTTGGTGTTGTGCGAGCGCGCACCGCCGAGGTCCTCCATCGAGACGTCCTCGCCGGTGACCGTCTTGATGACGTCCGGGCCGGTGATGAACATGTGCGAGGTCTGGTCGACCATCACGGTGAAGTCGGTGACCGCGGGGGAGTACACCGCGCCGCCGGCGCAGGGGCCCATGATCAGCGAGATCTGCGGGATCACCCCGGAGGCGTGCACGTTGCGGCGGAAGATCTCGCCGTACAGCCCGAGCGAGACGACACCCTCCTGGATCCGCGCGCCGCCCGAGTCGTTGATGCCGATGACCGGGCAGCCGGTCTTCATGGCCAGGTCCATGACCTTGACGATCTTCTCGCCGAAGACCTGCCCGAGCGACCCGCCGAAGACCGTGAAGTCCTGCGCGAACACGCAGACCTGCCGGCCGTCGATGGTGCCGTAGCCGGTGACGACGCCGTCGCCGTACGGCCGGTTCTTCTCCATGCCGAACGCCGTGGACCGGTGCCGCGCCAGCTCGTCCAGCTCGACGAACGAGTCCTCGTCGAGCAGCTCGAGCACCCGCTCGCGGGCGGTCTTCTTGCCCTTCTTGTGCTGCTTCTCGACGGCCTCGGCCGACGCGGCGTGCACCGCCTCGTCGAGCCGCCGACCCAGGTCGGCCGCCTTGCCGGCACTGGTGTGGATGTCGATGTCGTCGGGGACCTCGGTCCCCTGGCCGGGCTGGTCCGAGGGCTTCGCCGCTGCGTCGCTCACGGGGTGCAATCTAGACCTTGTGTCCACCGACGAGCCCGCCCGCCCACCTCTCGACCCCACCGCCCTGGCGCTCCCGGGCGTGGCGCGTCGAGGTCCTCGACGAGTCCCCGTCGACCAACGCGTACGTCGCCGGCCGGGCCCGCGCCGGGGAGGCGCCCGGGCTGGTCGTGGTCGGCCGAGCACCAGACCGCCGGGCGGGGCCGGCTCGACCGCACCTGGGTCACGCCGCCGCGCGCCGCGCTGACCGTCTCGCTCCTGGTGGCACCCGACGCCGTCCCGGTGGGGCGCTGGCCGTGGCTGCCGCTGCTCACCGGGCTCGCGGTCGTCGACGCGGTACGCCGGGTGGCCGGTGTCGACGCGACGCTGAAGTGGCCCAACGACGTGCTCGTCGGGGAGCGGAAGGTCGCCGGGATCCTGGTCGAGCTCGTCGACCGCCCGGCCGGCGCCGGTCGCCGTCGTCGGGATCGGGCTCAACGTCTCCTCGACCGCCGCCGAGCTGCCCGTCGAGACCGCCACCTCGCTGGCGCTGGCCGGGGCCGGGTCGCCGGACCGGACCGCGCTGCTCGCGGAGGTGCTGCGCGGCTTCGCGGACCGGTTCGACGACTGGTGCGCGGCCGGCGGCGGCGGGCTGCGGCCGGCGTACCTCGAGGCCTGCTCGACCCTCGGGCGCGACGTCCGCGTCGAGCTGCCCGGCGGCGGCTCGCTGCACGGCCGGGCGGTCGACGTCGACGAGGAGGGCCGGCTCCGGGTCGACGACGGCAGCCGGGTGCACGTCCTCGGGGCGGGCGACGTGGTCCACGTCCGGCCGACCTGACGGCCTCCTCCCGCGTGACATGATTCGCGGGTGGCGATCTCCCGCAGGCTCCTCAACGAGGGCGAGGACGTGGTGGTCTCGACCCGCACCCACGTCAAGGCGCTGCTGCTGCCCGCCTTCTGGCTGATCGTGGTCGCGGCGCTGGCCGGCTACGCCTCGTCGTTCCCGAGCGGCGCGGCCCGGCCGCTGCTGGTGGCCGTGATCTGGCTGCTCGCGCTGGTGGTCGTGGTCTGGCTGGTGGTGAAGCCGTTCCTGCGCTGGCTGACCACGTCGTACACCGTCACCACCCGCCGCGTGATCACCCGCACCGGCATCGTCTCCCGCCGCGGCCACGACATCCCGATCCCGCGGATCAGCGACGTCGCCTACGAGCACGGGCTGGTCGACCGGATGCTGGGCTGCGGCACGCTGCTGATCTCCGACGCCAGCGAGCGGGGCACCGTCCGGCTGCCCGACATCCCGCAGGTCGAGCAGGTGCACCTGCGGATCAGCGACCTGCTGTTCGACCACACCAGTGGCCACACCGACGGCGGCCACCCCGGCCGCGTCCGACGGGTACCGCGACCCCACGCCCACCCGGGACTTCCGCCTCGATGACGGAACCTGACCCCCCGTTCTCCCGCCAGGAGCTGGAGCGCCGGATCCTGGGCGGCACCCCCTCGATGACCAGCGAGACCGTCGCCGAGGGCGCCGGGGTGACGCTCGAGCAGGCGCGCCGGCTGTGGCGGGCGCTCGGCTTCCCCGACGTCGGCGAGGCCGCCGCGTTCACCGAGGGCGACCAGGTCGCGCTCGGCACGCTGATCGGCGCCGTCGACCAGGGCGCCATCGACTTCGACACCGCCGTCCGGCTCACCCGCGCGGTCGGGCAGACGATGGCCCGGCTGGCCGACTGGCAGGTCGCGACGCTCGCGGCCCGCGTCGAGCAGCTGGAGGCGGGCGACGAGGCCACCGGCAGCCGGATCGGCAGCGCGCTGCGGCTGACCGAGGACGTCGGGGTGCCGTTCGAGAAGCTGCTGGTCTACTCCTGGCGCCGCCACCTGGCCGCCGCGGTCGCCCGCGTCGAGGCGCTCGGCGCCAACGACGTCGACCTGCACACCACCCGCGTCACCGTCGGCTTCGCCGACCTGGTGCGGTTCACCGCGCTGTCGAACCAGCTCAGCGAGGACCGGATCGGCGACCTGGTCGAGATCTTCGAGTCCCGCTGCGCCGACGTGGTCGCCGCCAGCCGCGGCCGGATCATCAAGACGCTGGGCGACTCGGTGCTGTTCGTCAGCGAGGACCCGGTCGGCGCGATGGACATCGCGCTCGGGATCATCGACGTGATCGGCCACGACAGCCGGCTGCCCGACGTCCGCATCGGGCTCGCGACCGGCTCCGTCGTGCTGCAGCTCGGCGACGTGTACGGGCCACCGGTCAACATGGCGGCGCGGCTGACCGGCGTGGCCCGCCGCAACCGGGTGATCACCGACGCCACGACCGCCGACCTGCTGCCCCCGGGGCAGTTCGACACCCGGCTGCTGCCGGCCCGGCCGGTGCGCGGCTTCGGGCTCGTGGAGCCGGTCGCCGTACGCCGGCACTGACCGGGCCGCGATCCCGCACCGAGCCGCCACCGAGCAGCCACCGAGCCGTCCCAGACCTGACACCGCGTCGGAGTCGGCCGGGAACTGGCCTAGTCCGAGTGAGCCGTTCGGGTGCCCACGAGCCCCACGCGGAGCACCTGCACCACCGAGGACTACCCCTCGGCATAGTCATTCCGGACTAATCTCCGGATTAGCAGGGCGGTGCCCGTTTTGTCTCTTTACGCTCATCACCATGATGAGTGTGCAGGGGGTTGACGTGGACGAGTCCGCGCGCCGGGTCTGGCGTGACGGCATCGAGATCCGGATGTCCAACAAGGAGTTCGACCTGCTGCATGCGTTGATCAGCCGGCCGGGTGAGATCGTCACCCGCGAGGAGCTGATGCGCGACGTGTGGCAGACCAACTTCTGGACGTCCGCGAAGACCATCGACGTGCACCTGGGCTGGGTGCGCAAGAAGCTCGGCGACGACACCCGTCGCCCGTCGCTGATCACCACCATCCGTGGTCGCGGGCTGCGCTTCGAGGTGACCCCGCCGGTGTACGCCGACATCCCGGCGCCCGCTCCCGAGGCCGCCCCGGCGGTCGCGATGAGCGTCGTGCACGCCCAGACCGCCTCCTGACGGCCTGCTGACCGCCTCCTGGCTGCCTCCTGGCTGCCTCCTGACTGCCTCCTGACTGGGCGGGCCCGCGGGCTCGCTACCCTCGTCGGGTGACCGGCCCCTCCACCCCTGCCCTGGCGGTCGTCGGCGGAGGCCAGCTGGCGCGGATGACCGCGCAGGCCGCCGTCGCGCTCGGCGTCCCGATCCGGCTGCTCGCCGAGGGGCCCGACGTGTCCGCCGCGCAGGTGGTGCCGGACTCGACGGTCGGCGACTACCGCGACCTGGCCGACCTGCGGCGCGGTGGCCGAGGGCTGCGCCGTGGTCACCTTCGACCACGAGCACGTCCCGACCGAGCACCTCGCACGCGCTGGCCGCCGAGGGCCACGCCTGCCGGCCCGGTCCCGACGCCCTGGTGCACGCCCAGGACAAGAGCGTGATGCGGGCCCGGCTCGACGGTCTCGGCGTGCCCAGCCCCCGGCACCGGGTGGTGGCCGACCCGGCCGAGGTCGCGGCGTTCGCGGCCATCCGTCGGCGGCTTCCCGGTGGTGCTCAAGACGACCCGCGGCGGCTACGACGGCAAGGGCGTCTGGGTGGTCGACGACGACGGACGGCTGCGTCGACGCGTTCGCCGCGGCGTCGGCGACCGGCGTCGCGATCCTGGCCGAGGAGAAGGTCGACTTCCGGCGCGAGCTGTCCGCGCTGGTCGCCCGGTCGCCCTCGGGCCAGGTCGCGGCCTACCCGGTGGTCGGAGTCGGTGCAGCTCGACGGCATCTGCTTCGAGGTCACCGCCCCCGCCCCCGACCTCGACGAGGAGCTCTCGGTGGCAGGCGCAGCGGATCGCGATGCGGGTCGCCGACGAGCTCGACGTGACCGGCATCCTCGCGGTCGAGCTGTTCGAGACCCGCGACGGCCGGGTGCTCGTCAACGAGCTGGCGATGCGGCCGCACAACACCGGGCACTGGAGCATGGACGGCGCCGTCACCGGCCAGTTCGAGAACCACCTGCGCGCCGTGCTCGACCTGCCGCTCGGCTCCCCCGGCGCGCGGGCGCCCTGGACCGTGATGGTCAACATCCTCGGCGGCGGGCACGGCGCGCTGTCGGAGGACCTGTACGCCGGCTACCCGCACGTGCTCGCGCGCGACCCCGGGCTCAAGGTGCACCTGTACGGCAAGGACCGTGAAGCCCGGCCGCAAGGTCGGTCACGTCACGGCCTACGGCGACGACCTGGACGACGTACGGGAGCGGGCGCGGCACGCCGCCGCCTGGTTCCGCGGCGACCTCGGGATGGAGAGCGAATGAATCCAGCACGTGCCCAGGTCGGCATCGTGATGGGGTCCGACTCCGACTGGCCGACGATGAAGGCGGCCGGCGAGGCGCTCGGCGGAGTTCGACGTCGCCTTCGAGGCCGACGTGGTCTCCGCGCACCGGATGCCCGACGAGATGCTCGCCTACGGCCGCGAGGCCGCCGGCCGCGGGCTGCGGGTGATCATCGCCGGCGCCGGCGGAGCCGCCCACCTGCCCGGCATGCTCGCCGCGGTCACCCCGCTGCCGGTGATCGGCGTGCCGGTCGCCGCTGCGCCACCTCGACGGCATGGACTCGCTGCTGTCGATCGTGCAGATGCCCGCCGGCGTCCCCGTGGCGACCGTCGCCGTCGGCAACGCCCGCAACGCCGGCCTGCTCGCCGTCCGCATCCTCGCGGCGAGCGACGAGGCGCTCCGCCACCGCATGGTGGAGTTCCAGGAGGCGCTGCGCGCGTCCGCGAAGGCGAAGGGCGAGGCCGTCCGCGGCGCGCCAGGACCGCCGCGCCGGCTTCTAGTCCGGCACCAGCCCGGTGTGCTCGGCGGCGAACGCCAGCATGTCCGCGGTCTCGGCGGCGACCGCCGAGGCCGGCTTGCCGTCGCCGTGACCGGTGGACGTGTCGATCCGGGCCAGCACCGGGGCGTCGCCGCCCTGGCAGCGCTGCAGCTCGGCGGTGAACTTGAAGCTGTGCGCCGGCACCACCCGGTCGTCGTGGTCGCCGGTCACCACCAGCGTCGCCGGGTACGACGTGCCCTCGACCAGGTTGTGCAGCGGCGAGTAGGCCCGGATCACCTCGAACATCTCCGGGTCGTCGGGGGAGCCGAAGTCCGAGGCCCACGCCGCCCCGATCGTGAACAGGTGGAACCGGAGCATGTCCAGCACGCCGACCATCGGCAGCGCGACGGCGGCCAGGTCGGGCCGCTGCGTCATGACGGCCCCGACCAGCAGCCCGCCGTTGCTGCGTCCCATGCAGCGCGAGCTGCCCGTGGGTCGTGACGCCCTGCGCGACGAGGTGGTCGCCGACCGCGGCGAAGTCGTCGAAGACGTTCTGCTTGTGGCGGAGCCGGCCGCCGTCGTGCCACGCGGTGCCGTACTCGCTGCCGCCGCGGAGGTTCGCGACCGCCAGCACGCCACCGGCCGCGAGCCAGCCCAGCCACTCGGGCCGGTAGGTCGCGAGGATCGGCAGCGCGAAGCCGCCGTAGCCCCACAGCAGCGTCGGTCGTGGCTCGTCGAGCGTGGCGTCGTCGCGGCGCACCAGGAAGTAGGGGACCTCGGTGCCGTCCGGGCTGACCGCACGGCCGCGGGAGACGTGGACCGTCGGCGGCTGCCACACGGAGTCGCCGCCGGGCGCCAGGTCGAGGCCGTGCACCTCGCCGCTCGTCGAGGTCCAGCAGGTACGACGCCCGCGGGTCGGTCACCGACGACATGCCGATGAACACCTCGGGCTCGCCGACCTCGCCGTGCAGTGCGAGCACCGCGCCACCGGTGACGTCGACGGGGGCCGCCTCGCCGTCGAGGGTCCAGCGGGTGACCTGCGGCTGCACGTCGACCAGGTGCACCGCGACCAGCTCGTCGCCCGCGGCGACCACCTGCTCGAGGTATCCCTCGGACTCCGGGACGACGTCGACCATCGGCAGCGGCTTGCCCGGCGTGACGGCGTCGAGGTCCACGGAGACGACGCGGCGCAGCGGCGCCTCGTGGTCGGTCAGCAGGTAGACCGTGGAGCCGTCGACGCGGACCAGCTCGACGCCGGCGTACGCCTCGTCGACGAGCCGCACCGGCTCGCCGAGCGTGCTCGCCCCGCCGTCGGTGGTGACCGGGCAGCAGCCACAGCCGGTTCTTCTCCGACGTGCCGTCGTGCAGGTGCACCGCGAGCCAGCGGCCGTCGTGGGACAGCGTGGGCTCGGGGATGACGTTCGGCTCGTCGGGCAGCTCCAGGACCAGCTCGTCGGTGTCCTGCGACTCGCCGACGTAGTGCCGCATCAGCCGGCCGCCGGCGAGCGCCTCGGCCTCGGTGCCGACGCCGCTGCCGGTGGTGGGGAACGTGAGGTAGAGGTACGACGAGTGGTCCGGCAGCCAGGTGGCCTCGCTGAACTTCACCTTCGTGACGACGTCGTCGACCTCGCGGCCGGTGCCGAGCTCCAGCAGCCGGATCGTGGTCCAGTCGCTGCCGCCGTCGCTGACCAGGTAGGCCAGCCAGCGGCCGTCGCGGCTGGCGTCGTAGCCGGCCAGCGAGGAGGTGCCGTCCTCGGAGAACGTGTTGGGGTCGAGCAGCAGCCGGCTCTGGTGGACGCAGGTCGTCGAGGGTCTCGCCGACGAACCAGACGTCCTGCTCCTGGGTGCCGTCGTTGCGCGACACGACGTACCGGCCGCCGACCTTCTCGGGCGTGCCGGCGCGCGGCCGGCCCACGATCGAGCGCAGCGTGCGCAGGAACCACGGCCGCGAGGCGAGCGCGTCGAGGTGCGCGCGGGACGCCTCGTTCTGGGCGCGCACCCAGGCGGCGGTCTCCTCGGAGTCCGGGTCCTCGAGCCAGCGGTAGGGGTCGGCGACCTGGTGGCCGTGCAGCGTCTCGACGACGTCGCCTCGTCGGGTCGACGGGCGGGCGGGGGCGGCGTCACCGAGCCCACTCGGTGCGCGGCCACTCGATCTTGGGGCAGGTGTCCATCACCATCGGCACGCCGGCCGCGGCGGTCCGCTCGAAGGCGGCCTCGTCGACCACGCCGAGCTGGAACCAGACGCCCTTGGCGCCGACCGCGACGGCCTGGTCGGCGAACTCGCCGGCGGCCTCGGAGCGGCGGAACACGTCGACGACGTCGATGTCGAACGGCACGTCGGCGAGCGTGGCGTAGCCCTGCTGGTCGAGCACCGTGGGTGCGGTGGGGTGGATCGGCACGATGCGCTTGCCCTGCCCCTGCAGGAACTCCGCGATCCGGAACGCGGTGCGGTGCGGGTTGCCGGACAGGCCGACGACGGCCCAGGTCTCGCAGTCCTCGAGCATGAACTGGATGGCGCGCCGGTCGAGCCAGGGTGCCGGTCGTCTCGCTGGTCATGGGGGAGACGAGTACCGGCCCGCGACCGGTCCGATCCGGGCTGAACCGGAAGCCTACTGACGAGTAGGATGGCGGGCATGAGTGACGCCCCGATGTACGGCCTCTCCGAGGAGCACCAGGCGATCCGCGAGGCGGTCCGTGCCGTGTGCGACGCCAAGGTCGCCCCGCACGCCGCCGAGGTCGACGAGTCCGCGCGAGTTCCCGCAGGCGTCGTACGACGCGCTCGCCGCCGCCGACTTCGCGGCCCCGCACATCCCCGAGGAGTACGGCGGCGCCGGCGCCGACGCGCTGGCCACCTGCATCGTCATCGAGGAGGTCGCGCGCGCCTGCGCGTCGTCGTCGCTGATCCCGAGCGTGAACAAGCTCGGCACGATGCCGATCCTCCTGGCGGGCTCCGAGGAGCTGCGGAAGACGTACCTGTCGGCGGTCGCGGCGGGCACCGGGATGTTCTCCTACTGCCTGTCCGAGCCCGAGGCCGGCTCCGACGCCGCGGCGATGAGGACCCGGGCGGTCCGCGACGGCGACGACTGGGTCCTCGACGGCGTGAAGCGCTGGATCACCAACGCCGGGGTGTCGGACTTCTACACCGTCTTCGCGGTCACCGACCCGGACGAAGCGGGCCGGCGGGCATCTCCGCGTTCGTCGTCGAGAAGGGCGACGAGGGCGTCACCTTCGGGGCGCCGGAGAAGAAGCTCGGCATCAAGGGGTCGCCGACCCGCGAGGTGTACCTCGACAAGGTCCGCATCCCCGGCGACCGGATGATCGGCGCGGTGGACACCGGCTTCACCACCGCGATGCGCACCCTCGACCACACCCGCGTCACGATCGCCGCGCAGGCCGTCGGCATCGCCCAGGGGGCGCTCGACTACGCGCTGGCCTACGCCCAGGAGCGCCGGCAGTTCGGCAAGGCCGATCGCGGACTTCCAGGGGCTGCAGTTCATGCTCGCCGACATGGGCATGAAGGTGGAGGCCGCGCGGCAGCTGACGTACGCCGCCGCCGGCCGCTCGGAGCGCAACGACCACGACCTCACGTTCTTCGGGGCGGCCGCGAAGTGCTTCGCCTCCGACACCGCGATGCAGGTGACGGTCGACGCGGTGCAGGTGCTCGGCGGCTACGGCTTCACCAAGGACTACCCGGTCGAGCGGATGATGCGCGACGCGAAGATCACCCAGATCTACGAGGGCACCAACCAGGTGCAGCGGATCGTGATGGCCCGCCAGCTGCTCGCCGGCGTGCAGTCGCAGATCTAGGCCGGCGTCACCAGGGCGTGGTGCGGGCCAGCGCCAGCGCCCGGGACTTCACGTAGGGGTCGGCCTGCATGTAGAGCCAGGGCCGGCCGAACCACATGAACGCGTCGACGTGCGCCGCAGCGCGGTTCTTGTTGGTCGCGCTCAGTCCCCAGCGGGCGTTGGTGACGTCCGTGGTGGGCGGGATCCCCAGCGTCACGCAGCGGGTGGTCATGGTCGCGGTGCACACCGGTGAGTTGTCGAAGTTGCTGGTGCGCTTCTGGCCCCACCGGAACGGTGCGCCGTTCTGGGCGGTGTTGATCACGAAGTGCTTGCCCGGGTAGCCGCGGCGGGCCAGCTCCTGCACGATCTCGGTGCCGAAGGCGATCTCGCTGCTGGTCGAGACGTAGTGGGTCGAGTTCAGCGCGAAGCCGCGGACCGCGCCGATGCTCGCGGGCGTCAGGATGTTCGCCGCCTTCACCGGGTCGTCGCTGGGCCAGTCGGTCGCCCCCGCGTCGATGTAGACGCTGGTGTGCGGCAGTGCGGAGAAGGTGCGGGCGGCGTACCCGATCAGGTGCGAGGGCACCTTCGAGCCGCCCGGCGCGCAGAGCGCGAACGGCCCGTCCGGCTGCAGGATGATCGCAGTGTGCTGCCCGCCGACGGCCGCGGCGAACCGGTCGATCCACTGCTTGTAGCTGGTCCGCTCGGCGGTGGTCGGCAGCCGGTCGCAGGCCTTGTGCTCCCACGGCTTCATCCGGAAGACCGCCATCTGCACCAGCACCTCGGGGTTGCCGCCCGACATGTTGGCGATGTACTTGTCGACCTTCGCGCGGATGTCGGAGTTGGCCGTCCAGGCCCCGAACCACGTCGACCGCGGTCGGAGCGCGATCTTGCCCAGCAGCGTCTTCTCGTCGCCGGTGGCGTTGGCGTACGGCGCCCACGCCTGGTCCGTCTTGCCCTTGTAGACGCCCCAGCGCCGGCCCGCCAGCGGGTTGCCGTCAGCGGCGGTGGCGGTCGTGGCCGCAGCGGTCATCGCGGCCGGCGCCCCGGCAACGGTGCTGGTGCGCGCCAGCGCGGCCGGGGCGAGCGCGGCCACCAGGGCCAGCGGGACCACGCTGCCCGCGACGAGCGACCACCGTCGGTGGGTCCGGCGGCGGGCAGCGGGGGCGGCTCGGTGGTCCATGGGTCTCCCAGGTCGTGGCGCGTGTCGACGCGCACCTGGGGAATCGGTCGTTGCGGGGCGCACCTTGAGGGCGTGGCCGCAGCGCGCGCCCCACACCGCAGGCCGTGCCGTCGGACAGGAAGCTCGACCGGTCCGGGGCCCGAAAGCGCCTTCGGGCGCGAGAGCCTCCTGTCCGACGGACCCCTCGACGTCCGGCCGCGGCTCGGGCGACGTCGATCGGGCACGAACCGCAGCCGTGGACCCCTCCGGCATGCGGATTGGCCACAAACCGCAGTCCTGGACCCCTCCGGCATGCGGATTGGCCACAAACCGCATCACCGGGCGGGTACGGCGGCCTACCTCAGCCGGGCCGCCAGCACCGTGACGTCGTCGTGGACCGAGGTGTCGGCCAGGTCCGCGAGCGCGGTGACCAGGCCGTCGAGCGGCTTCTCCCGCAGGTCGGCGGCGCGCTCGCGCAGCCGCTCGACGCCGCGGTCGATGTCGGCGGTCCGCGACTCCACGACGCCGTCGGTCACCAGCACGAGCAGCCCGCCGGGCTCCAGCCGCCCGGTGACGACGGTGCGCTCGTGGTCGTCGTCCACGCCCAGCGGGACGCCGGTGCCCGCACCGAGCTCCTCGCTGCTGCCGTCGGGGTGCACCAGGACGACGGGGACGTGACCGGCGTTGCAGACGGTGACGGTGCCGGTGGCCGGGTCCACGAGCACCGCGGCCGCGGTCACGAACTGGTCGGGCGCGTCGCGGGCCATCAGCTCGTCGGCGATCGTGAGCACCGCCTGCGGCGAGGGGTTCGCGGTGAGCAGGCCGCGGATGCCCGCCCGGACCCGGATCATCGTGGTGGCGGCGGGCACGCCTCGCCCCATCACGTCCCCGACGACGAGCGCCAGCCGGCCCGAGGGCGTCCGCACGGCGTCGTACCAGTCGCCGCCCACGTGCTCGAGCTCGTCGCCGCCCGGCGCGTAGTGCGCCGCGAGCTCGAAGTGCTCGACCGCGGGCAGCGGGCTGGCGGCCAGGCTCGACTGCAGCTGGTCGGCGATGTCGGCGGTCCGCGCGTCGAGCCGGGCGCGCTCGTTGGTGATCGCGCACTGCGCGGCCAGCGTGTCCAGCAGCTGGGCGTCCTCGGGGGAGATGGTCCCCTGGCTGCGCGCCACGAACCCGGCGCCGTTGGCGATGGTGGCGAGGTCCTCGGGCATCCGCAGCTCGACCGTCGGCGGCACGATCTCGGCGACCCGCTCCAGGCTGTCGCGCACCACCGCGTCGACCTGCTCCAGGGTCCGCGCGCCGGAGAGCGCAGCGGTCACCTCCTGGAGCAGCAGCGCCCGGGCCGCCGCGTCCGCCTGGCGCTCCTGCAGCACGAGCCGCTCGGTGACGTCGCGCACGCAGCCGATCGTGCCCGAGGGGTTGCCCGCCGCGTCGACGGTGACCTTGCCGTGCGCCTCGATCCAGCGCATCGTGCCGTCGGGCCAGAAGATCCGGTTGCGCAGCACGTACGACGACCGCGCGTCGACGGCCTCCTGGACCACCCGCATCACGGTGTCGTGGTCGTCGGGGTGGATGGTGCGCTGCCACGCCTCGAAGGTGCCGCCGAAGCCGCCCGGCGGCATGCCGTAGATGGCCTCCAGCTGCTCGTCCCAGACGGTCACGCCGCTGGGCATGTCCCAGTGCCAGCTGCCGAGCTCGGCCGCCTCGTGGGCCAGCCGGAGTCGCTGCTCGCTGGCCGCCGCCACCGCCTCGGCCTGCCGCACCTCGGTCATGTCCTCGGCCACCACCACGGCGCCGGACACGGTGCCGTCGTCGCCGCGGACCGGGGTGGCCGACACCGCCGCGAGCCGCTCGGCGCCGTCGGGGCGCCGCACCGTGAGGTCGCCGCTCCAGGTCGACCCGGCGAGCACCGGCGCGAGGTCGAGGGCCGGTCCGGGGTCGTGCCCGGCGAACAGCTCCACGACGTCGCAGCCGAGCAGCTCGGGCGCGTCGGCGCCGTACACCTCGGCGGCCGCCTCGTTGGCGAACGTGACGACGCCCTGGGTGTCCGTGCCGACCACGGCGAGCCGGATGGCCCGCAGCAGCTGCAGCTCGTCGATGTACCGGTGCACCGCGCCCACCTCCCGCCGCTGTCATTGTGTGCACGCCGCCGCCCCCCGGCGGAAGGTCCGTCCGGGGCACCGACCTGACTAGGCGCGGGGTAGTCATCCTGGGTCGGGGCGCCGCCGAGGATTGCCGGGCGGCGCACGGGGGACAGGGGCCCCATGTCCGTGCGCAAGATCGGTGTCGAGGAGGAGCTGCTGCTCGTCGACCCCTCGACCGGCCACCTGACGGCGGTGGCCGAGTCGGCGGTCCTCGCGAACGAGACCGCCGAGGAGGTCGAGCAGGAGCTGTTCCTGCAGCAGATCGAGACCTCGACGCCGCCCTGCGAGAAGGCCGACGACCTGGTCACCGGCATCGTCGCCGGCCGCCGTGCCGTGGGCCGCGCGGCCGCGGCCGCCGGCGCCCGCGCCGTCGCGGTGGGGACCCCGGTGCTCGCCGAGGACGACGAGGACTTCACGCCGAAGTCGCGCTACCGCCGCATCCAGCAGGAGTACGGCGAGCTGGCCCGGCAGGCGCTGGTGTGCGCGATGCACATGCACGTCGACGTCGAGGACGACGAGGAGGCGGTCCGGGTCGTCGACCGGATCCGGCCCTGGCTGCCGCTGCTCGTCGCGACGAGCGCCAACTCGCCGTACTGGCAGGGGCGCGACACCGGTCACGCCAGCTGGCGCTCGCAGGTCTGGAGCCGCTGGCCGACGGCCGGCCCGGCGCAGCCCTTCGGCGACGTGGCCACCTACCGCGCGGTGTCGCAGCAGATGCTCGAGTGGGGCGGCGGGCTGGACGCGGGGATGCTCTACTTCGACGTCCGGCTCTCCCAGCACTACCGCACCGTCGAGATCCGGGTCGCCGACGTCACCACCGACGTCGAGGACGTCACGCTCACCGCGCTGCTGGCCCGGGCGCTGGTCACCACCCTCGCCACCGACCGGACCGAGCCGACCTGGCGCGGCGACCAGCTGCGGGTCGCCGGCTGGCGCGCCGCCCGGACCGGGCTGGCGGGCGACCTCGTGCACCCGGTGGACGGCACCCTCGTCCCGGCGCGGCAGGTGTTCGACGCGACGGTCGACCTCACGCGCGAGGCGCTCACGGAGGCCGGCGACCTGGATCGGGTGCAGGAGCTGTTCGAGAAGCTGGTGGTGCGCGGGACGGGAGCGGTCCGGCAGCGCCGGGTCCACGAGGAGCGCGGCGACCTCACGGCCGTGGTCGAGGACCTGGCCCGCCGCACCGAGGAGTCGTGGGCCTGACCCGCGCTGGGCACCCCGACGGGGTGCTCACTGGCCGGGCAGCCCGCTCGCGCGGCAGAGCTTCTTGGGGATGTCCCCGGTGCGGTCCTCGGCGACCAGCTTGAACAGCTTCTTGGAGCGCACCGGGTCCCAGTGCACCGCGAGGTCGGAGATCGGCACCCCGCAGGTCAGCCCGTTCGAGCCGTTGACCCGCGTCATCGCCCACGCGAACCGCAGCGTCGCGAGCATGCCGGTGTCCGTGCCGACCCGCAGCGACTTCGAGCCGGCCATCCCGAGCCGGAAGTAGCGGACCGGGTTGAGCACCGACCACGGCGACGCGGCCTTCGAGCCGACCGCGCTGACCACCTCGCGCTGGTGCTGCGCCCGGGCGATGTCGCCGAGCCCGGAGGTGTGCCGGGAGCGGGCGTAGCCCAGCGCCACGGTGCCGTCGACGTCCTGGCAGCCCTTCTTGATGTCGAGGTTCGCGAGCTTGTCCTTCATCGGCTGCTTGGGGCAGATCTGCACGCCGCCGACCGCGTCGACGACGTCGACGAACCCGCCGAAGCCGATCTCGACGTAGTCGTCGATCCGGATGCCGGTGTTGTTCTCGATGGTGGCTGCGAGCAGCCGGGGGCCGCCGAACGCGAACGCCGAGTTGATCTTCGTCGTGCCGTGGCCGGGCACCGGCACGAGCGAGTCCCGCGGGATCGACATCAGCATGTTGGGCCCGGAGCCGGTGTGCAGCAGCATGATCGTGTCGGTGCGACGGCCCTCGCCCTTGCCGACGCCGTACGCCAGCTGCTGCTTGCGGGTCAGCCCCTCGCGGCTGTCGCTGCCGACCAGCAGGTACGTCGTGCCGGCCTGCTCGCCGGGGCGGCTGCCCCGCGGCGTCGCGTCGACCTTGTCGACCCGCGCCCACGCGACCAGCGGCACGGCGACCAGGAACACCACCCACAGTGCAAGCGCCGCCTTGACCCAGCCCCACCGGATCCGGCGGCGTCCTCGGGGACGACCGGACGGCGGAGGCGCGACTGGCCGGGCGCGTCCGGGACCACCGGGTCCGCCGGGTCCGCCGGGTCCGCCGCCGTCCCGCGAGCGCGGCGGCGGCGCCTGGTACGGCGCGCCGGCGGAGCCCGACGACCGGCCCGACGAGCCGGCCGGCGGCCGGTTCACCGTCGGCAGCATCTGGGTCGGCTCGGGGTCGCGCGGCGACCGGCCACCGGCACCCGACCCGCCGGAGCCGCCGCGGGGCTGCACGGGCTGGACGCGGGTCGCGTCGTCGGACCCGTCGGAGGGAGCCGGGGACCCGCCGACGCCCTTGCGCTGGGTGCCGTAGAGCCAGTCGAAGTCCGGCTCGTCACGACCCTCGGGGTCCTGTCGCGGGCGGTCGGCCATGCGCCGACGGTACCGCGCGGCGAGGAGATGGCCCGGTCCGGCGTGCCGGTCACGGATGTGACGGATGTGACTGGTGATACTGGGCGTCGCAGCCCGCTGCCTGTCTCGACCAGGTCTTCCCCCACAGCCACCGGAAAGGCTCGCTACATGCCACCCGTCTCTTCCCCCGGGTTGGGCACCCCCTCCGGACACCGCTCACCACGACCTGGCTCGCGCGAGAGCGCGCTCGCCCGGGTGCGCTTCCGCCGCGCGATCACGCTGCTGGTGATGACCCTGCTGCTCCCCGGCTCCGCGCAGCTGGCCGCCGGCCGCCGCGACGTCGGCCGGATCGCGATCCGGGTCTGGCTGAGCGTGGTCGGGTCGTTCGTCCTCGTCGTGCTGCTCGGGCTGGTCTGGCACGGCCTCATCTACTGGATGGCCAGCAACACCGTGGTGCTCGGGTTCATCCGGCTGCTGCTCTGCGGGCTCGCGATCGGCTGGGCGCTGCTGTTCTTCGACGCCTGGCGGCTCGGCCAGCCGCTCCAGCTGCTGCAGAAGCAGCGGCTGGCGATGGTCGGCCTCAACGGGGTGCTCTGCTTCGCGGTCGCGGGCTCGCTGCTGTTCGCCTCGCACCTGGTGGCGGTGCAGAAGGGCTTCGTCGCGACGATGTTCGGCGACGGCACCGCCACCGCGGCCCACCACGGTCGCTACAACGTGCTGCTGCTCGGCGGCGACTCCGGCGCCGACCGCTGGGGGCTGCGCCCGGACAGCCTCACGGTCGCCAGCATCGACGCCGACACCGGCAGGACGATCCTGTTCGGGCTGCCGCGCAACATGCTCAACTTCCCGTTCGCCAAGGGATCGGTGATGGCCGAGCAGTTCCCCGACGGCTACGACTGCGACGGCTGCGAGCTCAACAGCCTCTCGACCTGGGCCGGCGACCACCGCAGCCTGTTCAAGGGCTTCGCCAACCCCGGTGTCGAGGCCACCATGGAGGGCGTCGAGGGGATCACCGGCCTGAAGATGAACTACTACGCGATGGTCAACCTGCAGGGCTTCCGCAGCATGGTGCAGGCCGTCGGCGGCCTCAAGCTCAACGTCCGCGACCGGATCCCGATCGGCGGCGTCGGCGGACCCGTCACCGGCCACATCGAGCCCGGCGTGCAGCGGCTCAACGGCTTCCAGACGCTGTGGTTCGCCCGCTCGCGCGAGAGCGCCGACGACTACTCGCGGATGGCCCGGCAGAAGTGCGTGATGAACGCGATGGTCCAGCAGCTCTCGCCGACCACGGTGGTGACGAAGTTCGAGGACATCGCCAAGGCCAGCGAGAAGCTGGTGACCACCGACCTGCCCGCCTCGGAGCTCGGCACGTTCGCGGAGCTGGCGATGAAGGCCCGCTCCCACCCGATCCGCACCGTCTCCTTCGTGCCGCCGGAGGTCAGCACCAGCGAGCCCGACATCGACAAGATCCACTCGATGGTGGCCGCGGCCGTGAAGCGCTCCGAGAGCGCCGGGAAGCCGAAGTCGCCGGCAGCCGGGGGAGCCGCGCCCAAGAAGGGCTTCTCGAAGGGCAAGCAGTCCACCGTGGGCGGCTCGATCGGCAACCTGCACGACGGCTACGCCGCAAACGCCTCCGACGACCTCTCCAGCTCCTGCTGAGCACCGGCCGGGGGCACGGCGCGCGCTGGGTAGGGTGCGGCGCGTGAGTGACGGAGCAGGGGCCGCGACGGACGTGGTCGCCGTCGTGGTGACCTGGAACCGCCGGGACCTGCTCGTGGAGTGCCTCGCGGCACTGCGGGCGCAGACCCTGCCGCCCACGCACCTGGTGGTCGTCGACAACGCGAGCACCGACGGCACCGCCGAGCTGCTCGCCGCCGAGCCCGGGCTCGAGGTCGTCACGCTGAGCGCCAACACCGGCGGGGCGGGCGGCTTCGCGGCGGGCATCGAGCGCGCGCTGACCTTCGGGCCCGACCTGGTCTGGCTGCTCGACGACGACACCGTCCCCACCGGGACGGCGGCCGAGCGGCTGGCGACGGCGTGGTCGTCGTACGCCGGGGAGCGGCCGGCCGTGCTGGCCAGCCGCGTGGTGTGGACCGACGGCCGCGACCACCCGATGAACACCCCGCGCCCGAAGCCGGGTGCCTCCCGCGACGAGCGGGCCGCCGCCGCGGCGGTGGGCTGCGTGCCGGTGCGGTCCGCGTCGTTCGTCTCGATCGCCTGCGACGCCGCGCACCGTCCGCGAGCGCGGCCTGCCGGTCGCCGACTACTTCCTCTGGAACGACGACTTCGAGTACTCCACCCGGCTGATCCGCGGCGGGGTCGGCCTGTCGGTGCCCGACAGCGTCGTCGTGCACAAGACCCGGACGTTCGGCTCGACCGACGCCGACCCGGGGGAGCGGTTCTTCTACGAGGTGCGCAACAAGATCTGGCTGTTCACCCGCAGCACCGGCCTGTCCCCGGCCGAGAAGCTGCTCTACGGCGGCTCGACGCTGCGTCGCTGGGGACGGACGTTCGCCGCGCTCCTCGGACCGCCGCACGCTGCTGCGCGGGCTGCGCCGCGGCCTGGTCGCCGGGCCTCGGCAGCCGGCCTCGGTCCACCGGCGAGGTGCTGCGCGAGGCGGGCTGGTCGCCGCACGCGTCCCAGCCGACCGGCGCCGCCGCGGCGAGCGGCCCCGACCAGCCGTTCGCGCTGCTGCTCGCGGTCTGGGGCGGCGACGACCCGGAGTTCCTGCGCGCCGCGTTCACCTCCAGCGTGCAGGAGCAGACCCGCCGCCCCGACCAGGTGGTGCTGGTGCAGGACGGCCCGGTCCCCGACGAGCTGGCGGGCACCATCGCGGAGCTGGTCGCCACCAGCCCGGTGCGCGTCGACCACGTCGTGATGGAGCACAACGTCGGCCTCGGTCCCGCGCTCGACGCCGGGCTGGCGGCCTGCGACCACGAGATCGTCGCCCGGATGGACGCCGACGACGTCAGCCTGCCGGAGCGGTTCGAGCGGCAGCTGCCGCTGGTCGAGGCCGGTGCGGACATCGTCGGCACCGGGCTGCTCGAGTTCGGCGCCTCGCCCGAGGACGTGGTCGGGCGGCGTACCCCGCCGACGGACCCGGCCGAGATCCGCCGCGCGATCCGGTTCCGGGACCCGTTCAACCACCCGACCGTCGTCTACCGCCGCAGCGCGGTGCAGGCGGCCGGCGGCTACACCGACATGGCGCTGATGGAGGACTACCTGCTGTTCGCGCGGATGGTCGACGCCGGCGCGCGGCCGGCGAACCTCGCCGAGCCGCTGGTCTGCTACCGGGTCGGCGCGGGTGCCTACGCCCGCCGGGGCGGGCGGGCGCTGCTGCGCTCCGAGCTGGCCGTGCAGCGGCGGTTCCTCCACCTGGGGATCACCACCCGCACGCAGTACCTCCGCAACGTCGTCGTCCGCGGCGGGTACCGTCTCGTGCCGGAGGCGCTGCGCCGGGTCGCCTACCGCGCCCTGATCGCCAACCGTGGCGCCCGCAGGGCCCGCGGGAGGACGTGACCAGGCCGACGCCGCGTGGATGCCGGTCTCCGACAGGCCGGCCGATAGACTGAGCCGTTGCTTCCCCGACCAGGAGCTGTGTGTGGACAACCCTGACCTCGTCGTCGTCGGTTCCGGATTCTTCGGCCTGACGATCGCCGAACGCTGCGCCAACGAGCTCGGCCTGCGGGTGCTGGTCCTCGAGCGGCGCCACCACCTCGGCGGCAACGCCTACAGCGAGGCCGAGCCGGAGACCGGCATCGAGGTGCACGAGTACGGCGCGCACCTGTTCCACACCTCGAACCAGCGGGTCTGGGACTACGTCACCCGGTTCACCGAGTTCACCGGCTACCAGCACCGGGTGTTCGCCCGCTACCAGGGCCAGGTCTACTCCTTCCCGATGAACCTGGCGCTGATCAACCAGTTCTTCGGCAAGAGCCACACCCCCGACGAGGCCCGCGCGCTGATCGCCGAGCAGGCCTCCGAGATCGAGCACCGAGGACGCCTCGAACCTCGAGGAGAAGGCGATCTCGCTGATCGGCCGCCCGCTCTACGAGGCGTTCGTCAAGGGCTACACCGCCAAGCAGTGGCAGACCGACCCGAAGGACCTCAGCGCCGACATCATCACCCGGCTGCCGGTCCGCTACACCTTCGACAACCGCTACTTCAACGACACCTACGAAGGCCTCCCCAAGGACGGCTACACCGCCTGGCTCACGCGGATGGCCGACCACCCGAACATCGAGGTGCGGCTCGAGCACCGACTTCTTCGACGTCCGCGACGAGTACGTCGGGCAAGGTGCCGGTCGTCTACACCGGCCCGGTCGACGAGTACTTCGGCAACGCGCGAGGGCCGGCTGTCGTGGCGCACCGTCGACCTCGAGCGCGAGGTCAAGGACGTCGACGACTTCCAGGGCACCTCGGTGATCAACTACAACGACCAGGAGGTGCCGTTCACCCGGATCCTGGAGTTCAAGCACTTCCACCCCGAGCGCACCTACCTCCCCGGCAAGACCGTGATCGTGCACGAGTACTCCCGCTTCGCCGAGGAGGGCGACGAGCCCTACTACCCGATCAACACCGCCGAGGACCGGGCCAAGCTGCTGAAGTACCGCGAGCTCGCCAAGCAGGAGCCGATGGTGCTGTTCGGCGGCCGGCTCGGCACCTACAAGTACCTCGACATGCACATGGCCATCGGGTCGGCGCTGTCGATGTACGACAACAAGCTGCGGCCCTACTTCCGCGACGACGCGGCGTGGGCCAGCGGAGGAGTCGACGAATGAGCCAGACCCAGACCGATCCGGCCACCCCGGCGAGGCAGCCGACGCTCCCGGGACGGTGCGCCGCGTGCTGCAGCGGGTCGTCTTCCCGACCTCCCGCGACATCGACGTGCTGCCGCTGTACGTCGACCCCGACCGGCCCCAGCTCGACGTCGACACGAGCCCGCTCACGCTGACCCAGCGCGGCAGATCCCGCCCGCCGAGCCGAACGCCGACGTCGAGCCGGACCCGCACGCCGTGCTCGGCCGGCGCCGCTACCAGGTGCCGGAGAACCGAGCGGATCTCCTTCGGCACCTACTTCAACGCGCTTCGCGGCCAGCTACTGGCGCCGGTGGACCGTCGTCGCCGACGTCTCGCTGCACGTCCGGGTCACCGGCGAGGACGCCACGCGTCATCGTCTACCGCTCGATGCCCAACGGCCGCTCGCAGCGCGTCGACTCCGCGCACACCGTCGGGGGCGGGCCCGAGGACGTTCCGCTTCGACCTGTCGCTGGCGCCGTTCGGCGACGGCGGCTGGTACTGGTTCGACATCGTCGCCGGGCCCGCGGGCGCGGTGCTCGAGGAGGCGTCCTGGGTCGCCGACGTGCCCGCCGACCGGGCCGACCCCGGCACGGTGACCATCGGCATCACCACGATGAACCGGCCCGACTTCTGCGCCGCGCTGCTCACCCAGATCGGCTCCGACGCCGGCGTCGCACGTCCGTCCTCGACGAGGTCGTGGTCGCCGAGCAGGGCACCAAGAAGGTCGCCGACGACGCGCGGCTTCCCGCCGCGCCGGAGGGCGCTCGGCGACAAGCTCCGGGTCATCGAGCAGGGCAACATGGGCGGCTCCGGCGGCTACGCCCGCTCCCAGCTCGAGACCCTCGAGGCCGGCCGGTCGACGTACATGATGTGCATGGACGACGACGTGGTCTGCGAGCCGGAGAGCATCGTCCGCGCCGTCACCTTCGGCGACCTGTGCCGCCGCCCGACGATCGTCGGCGGGCACATGTTCAGCCTCTACTCCAAGTCGCGGCTGCACAGCTTCGGCGAGATCATCAACCAGTACCGCTTCTGGTGGCAGTCGCCGCCGACGGTCGAGCCCGACTGGGACTTCGCCGACCGCAACCTGCGCTCCGCGCGCTGGCTGCACCGCCGCATCGACGTGGACTTCAACGGCTGGTTCATGTGCCTGATCCCGACCGAGGTGCTGCGCACCGTCGGGCTCAGCCTGCCGCTGTTCATCAAGTGGGACGACTCCGAGTTCGGCGTCCGCGCCGGCGAGCACGGCTTCCCGACGGTCACCATGCCCGGCACCGCCGTGTGGCACGTGCCGTGGACCGACAAGAACGACGCCCTGGACTGGCAGTCCTACTTCCACCAGCGCAACCGCACCATCGCCGCGCTGCTGCACTCGCCCTACGAGCACGGCGGCCGGGTGGTCCGCGAGAGCTTCAACCACCAGGTCAAGCACCTGTTCTCGATGCAGTACTCCACCGCCGAGCTGCGCCACCTCGCCCTCGAGGACGTGCTCGCCGGGCCGGAGCGGCTGCACGCCGAGCTGGCCACGAAGCTCCCCGAGCTCCAGGTGCATGCGCAAGCAGTACGCCGACGCGCAGACCTCGCCCGACCCGGACGCCTTCCCGCCGGTGCGCCGCGAGAAGCCGCCGAAGCGCGGCCAGGACCCGACGCTGCCGAAGGGCAAGGCTCGGCCAGCTGCTCGCGGCGGCGACCAGCGCGGTCCGTCAGGCGCGTCCGGTGCGGACCCTGGCCGACGCGGCTACCCGGAGGCGCGGCTGGCCGCGCATGGACGCCAAGTGGTGGATGATCGCGCAGTTCGACTCGGTCGTCGTCTCGATGCCCGACGGCGCCAGCGCCTCGTGGCACCACCGCGACCCGGACGAGTTCCGCGACCTGCTGCGCGGACGGTCGAGATCCACCAGCGGCTGCTACCGCGAGTGGCCGCGGCTGGCCCAGCGAGTACCAGCAGGCGCTGCCCGACCTCACCTCGCCCGAGCAGTGGGCCAAGACGTTCGCGGCCGACGCCGTCGAGCGAGGAGGAGGGCGCGTCCGTGACCGCCCAGTCCGAGCGGCCCGACCTCGCCTCGAGCAACGGCGCCGGTCCCGGCCGGCGAGCGGGGCGGTGCTCCCGACCCGACGCGCCGCTGGTCTCGCCGTTCGCCGGCGGCGGCCTCATCGACGTCTTCCGGCGCCGCTACCTGCTCAAGCTGATCGTGCAGAAGGAGATCCGGCCCGCTACCAGGGCTCGCTGCTCGGGCCTGCTGTGGTCCTACGTGCAGCCGCTGGTGCGGTTCTGCATGTACTTCTTCGTGATCGGCCTGGTGCTCGGGCTGCACAAGTAGGTGCCGAACTTCGCGATCCACATGTTCGCCGCGCTCGTCGGCGTGCACTTCTTCACCGAGACGTTCTCCACCGGCACCCGCTCGATCATGCGCAACAAGGCGATCGTCCGGAAGATGGCGATGCCGCGGGAGATGTTCCCGGTGGCCTCGATCATCGTCTCGGCGATCAACTCCTTCCCGCAGCTGCTGATCCTGTTCATCGGCGCGGTCGCCGTCGGGCTGGACGCCGGACGTCGAGGGCATCTTCGCCGGCCTCCTCGGGCTGGCGATCATCACCGTGCTCGGCACCGCGCTGGCGCTGCTGTTCTCGGCGATGAACGTGTTCTTCCGGGACTTCCAGAACATCGTGGCGACCTTCCAGCTGTTCACCCACTGGATCGTCCCGATGATCTACCCGTTCTAGAAGATCGCCACCAGCAGCATCGGCGGGCACCTGGCTGTACTACCTCTACCTCTCCAACCCGCTGACCGTCGGGCGTGCTGCTGCTGCAGCGTGCGTTCTGGGTGCCGACGCTGCCGGCCTGCGGCAACGCCCGCCGTCAGCCCGACGATCTGCCTGCCGGGCGGCGACCCGAACGCCGTGGGCTTCCCGATCCTGCCCGAGCACCTGTACCTGCTCGGCTGGATCATGCTGGCCGTGCAGCTTCGTGGTGCTGGTGCTCTGCCAGATCGCCTTCAACCGGCTCGAGACGCAAGTTCGCGGAGCGGCTCTGATGACCGAGTCCATCGTGGTCGACAACGCCACCAAGCAGTTCACCATGCGCTACCACCGCACGATCAAGCAGATCACCATCGCGGCGATGCGCCGCCAGGCGATCAGCGACAACTTCGACGCCGTCAAGGACGTCTCCTTCACGATCGAGCAGGGCGAGTCGGTCGGGCTGATGGGGCTCAACGGCTCCGGGCAAGAGCACGCTGCTCAAGCTGATCAACGGCGTGATGAGGCCCGACCACGGGTCAGGTGCTGACCCGCGGCCGGATCGCCGGGCTGATCGCCACCGGTGCCGGCTTCCACCCGCAGATCTACCGGCCGCGACAACGTCTTCCTCAACGCGGCGATCCTCGGCATGACCGAGGCCGAGACGAAGCGGAAGTTCGACCAGATCGTCGACTTCGCCGACATCGGCAAGTTCCTCGACACCCCGGTCGGCCACTACTCCTCGGGCATGTTCTCCCGGCTCGGCTTCGCGGTCGCCGTGCACACCGACTCCGACATCTTCCTCATCGACGAGGTGCTCGCGGTGGGGGACCGGCCCTTCAAGCGCAAGTGCCTGGCGCGCATGCAGGAGATCCGCGACGAGGGCCGCACGATGCTCTACGTCAGCCACGCGGCCGGGTCGGTGCGCAAGATGTGCGACCGGGTGCTGGTGCTGGAGAAGGGCGTGCTCGGCTTCGACGGCGACGTCGACGAGGGCATCCGCTACCTGCACTACGACGACGACGACGACGTCAACCCCGGAGGACCACGAGGACAGCGACGCCGACGAGGAGCTCGGCGCCGACGTCTGACGGTCCCGGCGTCGAGCCGCGACGGTCGAGATTCCCCTTGCAGGCAAGGGGAATTACAGTTCTGTAGTTCAACGGAAGCCCTTGCCGCGCCCTGTTACTGGTGTGACATTTGGTGCTCGTGTGAATTGCCAAGTCCCCACAGGAGTACCGCCGCATGGCCGAGAACAGAAGCCGATTCGTGCTCCTGTGCCAGCAGAGCCTGGCGCTCGGGCTGGTGGTCGCCGATCGCCGCCCCGGCCGCCGGCGTCGTGACCCTCGACATCGTCGCGCCGCCCCACGAGCAGCCCCGTCCGCGCCGGCCCCCGGCCGGGTGCCGGCGCGGCGGCGCGCCGTACGCCGCCGTCGCGTGGTGGCCGCCGCGCCGGTGCGCCCGTCGTCAGCACGGTCCCGCTCGGCGGGGTGAGCAGGCCGGCCGCCGGGCCCTGCAGTCGTCGGCGGCTCCGCGCGCAGCCGGCCGGTCGTCCAGCGGCGACGCGCAGCTCGCCGCCGCCCGACGCCGGCGACAGGACCTCGCCGTGCTCTCCGCGCCGCAGCCGGTCGACGGGCTGGCCACCGTCGGCGTCACCTGGGCGGCACGGTGCGCAGGTCGCCGGACGGGGCGATCACCGTCTCGGTGCGCACCCGCACGCGGTGCGACCTGGTCGGCCTGGCAGAAGGTGCCCTACCACGAGGAGGAGGGCCCGACCCGAGCAGCACCGAGGGTCGCGACGCCCGCCCGGCACCGACCCGGTGTACGTCGGCCACGTCGACGACGTGCAGGTCCGGGCCGTCACCGACCACCGGGCGACGCCCCGGCGGGGATGTCCCTGACGCTGGTCGACCCGGGCCACGAGAGCACCACCGCGGTGCAGAGCCCCGCGATCGACACCGGGGACCTGGCGCTGTCCGGCGCCACGACCCACGACCGACCGCCGACCGACCGGCCACGACCGACGGCACCGGCGACCGGCGACGCTGCCGGCGTCGGTGACCGCCAGGCCGCGGATCTACTCGCGCGCCGCAGTGGGGCGCGGACGAGCGGATGCGCGGACACGTCCTCGCTGCACTACGGCGAGGTGCACGGCGGCTTCGTGCACCACACCGTCAACGCGAACTCCTACACCCGCGCCCAGGTGCCCGTCGATCCTCCGCGGCATCTACGCCTACCACACGCAGTCACGCGGCTGGTCCGACGTCGGCTACAACTTCCTCGTCGACCGCTTCGGCCGGATCTGGGAGGGCCGGTACGGCGGCGTCGGACCGTCCCGTCGTCGGCGCCCACACCCTCGGCTACAACGACGACGCGTTCGCGATGTCGGCGATCGGCAACTTCGACGTCACGCGTCCGTCGCGCGGCGATGGTCGACGCCTACGGCCGGCTGTTCGCGTGGAAGCTCAGCCTGCACGGCGTCCGCGCCGGCTCGACGCGGCAGTGGGTCACCAAGCGGTACCTGCCCGGCGATCGACGGCCACCGCGACGTGGGGCAGACCGCCTGCCCGGGCCGGTACCTCTACGCCAAGATCCCGGCGATCCGCCGCTCGCGGCGGAGCACCAGCGGTCCTTCGCCGCGCGGGCCCGGCTGACCAACCTGGTCGGCATCGGCAAGCCGGACTCGTGGTCGCGCGGCAACGGCCGACCAAGAAGGCCTTCCTGGTCCGCAGCGACCGCCACGGTCGCGCTGGGCAGGGTGACCGCGACCGGCACCTACCTGCGCAGCGCCAACCGGGTGCTCAGCGCCGGGGACTGGAACCGGGACGGCCACGGCGACGTCGTCGCCCGCTCCGGGCGCACCGGCCGGCTGTTCCTCTACCGCGGCAACGGCCGCGGCCGGTTCGGCCGCGCCGCGGCAGATGGGCCGGACAGCAGCTTCGGCGGCGGTGCGGCTGCTCGCCGCCGTCGGCGACATGACCGGCGACGGGCGGCCGGACCTGCTGGGCCAGCCGCGCGGCGGCTCGATGCGGATCTACCCCGGCGACGGCGTCGACCGGCTTCCGGGCGCAGCTACGTCGCGCACGCGCGCTCACCGCCGAGCCAGCAGCTCGGCGTGAACCTGTGGAACGCCGACGGCGTCCCCGGACACGATGGTCCGCCGCGGCGACGGCTCGCTGGTGGTCTACCCGGGCAACGGCCCCGGCGGGCTCACCGCGCGGCAGCCGGGTCGGCAGGCTCGGCACCGGGCTACGACTGGCTGCTCGCCGGTCGGCGACCTGACCGGCGACGGCCGCGCCGACCTCGTGGTCCGCTCGCCGCCACCGGCCGGCTGTGGCTGCTGCCGGGCGCCTCGAGCGGCATCGGGCCCCGGCGCGGGTCTACGGCCGCGCGACATGCGTCGCTTCGACCTCGCCGGCTGACCGGGTCGACGGCCGCCGGGCGCGGGCCGGTGTCAGCCGCGCAGCTGCTCGGTGGCGCGCTCCTGCTCGGCGCGCGCCGCCCAGCCGGCCTCGTCGGGGTGGCGCACCCAGACCGTGGCGCCGCCGTGCGACCAGCGCGGCCAGCAGCGTGACCAGGCCGCCGCGGGTGCACGGGTTCACGTCGGTGAGCAGCCGCCCGCCGGTCGCGACCAGCGACGACTCGGCCGCCTCGGCGAGCAGCACCGCCTGGGTCACCGTGCCGTCCGCGTCGCGCCAGGCGGCGTCGTCGGCGTGCGGCGGGTCCCACGCGACGAACGCGTCGGGCTGGGCGAGCACCACGGCGCCGTAGTCGGTCACGCCGGTCGGCAGCGCCTCGGTGAACCGGCCGCCGAGCGGGCGCAGCGACAGCGCCGACCACCGGCACCCGTGCCGCGTGCTCGGCGTACGTCGCCGACGCCGTCCGGGCCGCACACCACCAGGTCGGCCGCGCTCGGCCAGCGACGGGTCGTCGGTGACGGTCAGGCCCAGGCTCCAGGCCGCACCCAGCCAGACCGCGCCCGAGCCAGTGCGTCGGCAGGTCGACGAGCAGCAGCCCGCCGCGCTCGGCGTCGAGCTCGTCCTGCGCGAGGCCGGCGGTCTTCGCCACCCAGTTGGCGTACGTCGCCACCGACAGCTCGATCCGCTCGCCGGTGGCGTCGTCGTAGAACGTCACCAGCGGGCGGGTCGGCTCCGTGCGCAGCAGGGCGGCCAGCGCGGCCGGGAACGTCGTCGCCCGGGGGTCCAGGGTGCTCATGGCCGCACTGTACGGAACGAGCGGATGCCCGCCATGTCACCAGACGCGCGCCCGCGAGCCCAGCCCCCCGTCGAGGCCGTGATCGTCGCCGGCGGCTTCGGCACCCGGCTGCTGCCGCTGACCGCGCGGCGGCCCAAGCACCTGCTCGAGGTCGGCGGGGTGCCGTTCCTCGAGCACCAGATCGCCCGGCTGGCCGCGGCCGGGGTCGACCACGTGGTGGTGGCGACGTCGTACCACGCCGACCTCTTCGAGCCGGTGCTCGGCGACGGCAGCCGGTGGGGGGTCCGGCTCGACTACGTGCAGGAGCAGGAGCCGCTCGGCACCGCGCGGTGCGATCCGCAACGTCGCCGGCGTGCTCGGCGACGACCCCGAGGCGGCCGTGGTGATCCTGAACGGCGACGTGCTCTCCGGGCACGACCTCGCCGCCCAGCTCGCGGACTTCGAGACCCCGCGCGACGGCCGCGCCGTCGACGTGTCGCTGCACCTGGTCGAGGTCGACGACGCCCGTGCGTTCGGGTGCGTGCCGACCGACGAGGCCGGACGGGTCACCGGGTTCACCGAGAAGTCCGAGCACCCGGTCACCCACCAGGTGAACGCCGGCTGCTACGTCTTCCGCCGCCGGGTCGTCGGACGCGATCCCGGCCGGCCGGGTGGTGTCGGTCGAGCGCGAGACCTTCCCCGGCCTGGTCGCCGACGGCGCCCTCGTCGTCGGGTACGTCGAGAACGCGCTACTGGCGCGACGTGGGCACGCCGGCCGCCCTGGTGGCGGCCTCGCGCGACCTGGTGCTCGGCGTCGCGCCGAGCCCCGCCGTCCCCGCCGGCGACGGGTCGGCGTCCGAGGTCGACCCGTCGGCCGAGGTGGCGGCGGCCGCCCGGGTCGACGACGGCTCGGTGGTGCTGCCGGCGACGCGGTCGTCGGCGCCGGCGCGGTGGTCCGCGGCAGCGTGCTGATGGCCGGTGCGGTCGTCGGCGACGGCGCCGAGGTCGTCGACTCCGTGCTCGGGCCCGGGGCCGTGGTGGGGGAGGGCGTGCGCGCTCGAGGGCGTGACCGTCGGCGACGGCGCCCGCGTCGAGGCCGGGCGCCACGGGTCGGCGCCGGGCACCCGGGTCGACTGCGGACGGTCGTCGGCCGCGTGCGACGGCTACCGGAACAGCTGGCTGAGCCACCCCGCGCCGCCGAGCACGGCCGCGAACCGCAGCCAGCGGCCGAGCAGCCCGAGCACGAAGAACAGCGTCAGGCTCATCCGCAGCTGGCCGGCGAGCACCGCCACGATCGCGAACGGCGGGAAGCCGCTGGCCGCGGACAGGAACACCAGCGCCGCCGGCGATCACGGGCCGCTCCTGGGTCCGGGTGCGCCACGTCTCGCAGCCGGGCCTCGGCCTTCGGGGTCTCGACCTTGCGGCGCACCCAGCCCCAGTGCAGCGAGTTCGCGCCGAGGTAGTACCAGACGACCTTGCCGAACATCTGGCCCAGCGCCGCGGCGAACGCCAGCATCCACAGCGCTGCCGGTGGCCGACGACGCGACGCGCGCCGCCAGGTATGCCTCGATGTTGACCAGCGGGACGAGCGCGCTGAGACGAACCCGACGCCGAGCAGCGCGAGGACGTCGGCCGCGAGCGTCAGCCGGCACCACCCGGGGTGCCTGGCGCCCTGCGGCTCGGGCGAGTCCGTGTAGGGGTACTCCTTCATGAAGGTCTTGACCGCCTGGCCGCTGGGCTTCGCGCAGTACTGCCAGACGCCCTGCTGCTTCTTGACGTCGCTCGGGTCGCCGCCGGCGGACCAGTGGGTCAGCGCGATGTGCGTGCCCTTCGGGAAGCGACTTGCCGTCCTCGTCCTTGGAGGTCCACGGCAGCGCGATGAACTTGTCGGTGAGCTTCGGTGCCCTCGAACTTCGTTGCGATCGCCTTGACCGATCGCGACCTGGTCGCTCGTTCTTGGCGACCGTGTCGTCGTACCAGAGCAGCGTGTAGCCGTGCTCGAGGTTGTGCACGACGTACTCGAGCTGCGGCCGGTCGTCGGCGGTGTAGAACTTGCGCGAGAACGGCGGCGGGGGTCGGGCCAGTGCGGGCCGAACGCGGGCGGCGCGTCGGCGTAGCTGATCGTGGTGCCGACCGGCTTGTGCTCCTGGTTGCCGGTCGCCTTCTTCTTGACGACGTCCTGGCAGCCCGGCGGCCTGAGGTGCTCGAGCCGAGGTCGGCCAGCGGCCGCCGACGCAGCCTTGTTCTGCTTGAGCAGCGGCATCGACCGCGAGCCCGATGATCACGAGCGCGACCACCGCGCAGGCGGAGATCACGATGATCGTGCGGCGTCGCTCGGCGCGCTGCTGGTCGCGGCGCATCTGCTCGACGACCGCGCGACGGTCGCGGTCCTTGTTCGTCTTGGCCATGGGTGCGGGGTTCTCCGGCTCGCTGGGGCGGGCGGTGCGTCGGCGCGAAGTCTACGGAGTGGCGCGGCGGAACCTGACCAGCGGCTGCATCGGCGTCGTCGTGGGCGTCGCCAGCCAGCCGAGGGCGAACGCGGCCGCTGCGCAGCGTCGCCGCCGGCGCGCCCTGCTCCCGCTCGGTGCCCGCCGAGCCGCACCGAGACGGCGCCGTCCCTCTACTCGCGACCACCGCCCCGGCGCCGCCGAGGGCCGCGAGCTGCGCTCGGCCAGCTCGTCCGCCGAGCAGGCCGCGCCGAAGCCGCGGGGTCCTCGGGCCGCGCAGCGCGGCGAGCACCGCCTCGCGGGCGCCGAGCCCGAACATGTCCTGCTCCTCGGCGCGCACCAGTGCGGCGGCGCCCGGCGCCGTGGTCGGCCGGCCGGCAGCACCAGGTCGGCGAGGCCGCGCACCACCGCGGCGCGGCCGGCGGTCGAGCTTGCCCTTGACCAGGTCGGCGGCCGCGGCGAGCTCGTCGGCGACCGCCGGGGCGGTGACCGCCAGCTCGTTGCCGTGCTGGTCGGCGCGCCCGGCGTAGTCGTGCAGCACGTCGAGGCCGGCGGCGCCGACCGCGATGTCGGTCTGCCCGTTGCGCCAGGCCCGGCCGGCGGTGTCGGTGACCAGCACCGCGACGTTGCGCCCGGTGCGTCGCGGCGACCTGCTCGCGGAGCCGTCGCGCCGAGGCGTCGGGGTCGACCGGCAGCAGCACCACGGTGCCCAGCTCGGTGTTGGACGCGTCGATGCCGGCGGCGGCCATCACCAGCCCGTGGTGGGTGCGCACGATCGACGTGCGGCCGCGGACGGCGACGACCCGGTCGGTCTCGGCGGCCAGCGCGTCCTCGCGGTCGCCGGACCGCACCCGGCCCTCGGCCTTGCTCACCACCTTGCTGGTGACCACCAGGACGTCGCCGTCCTGCGGCGTCACGGCCGTCGAGCAGCACGGCGGCCAGGTCGTCGCCCGCGGCCACCTCGCCGACGCCGTCGACCGGCAGGCAGGTCAGCGCGTCGGGGCGGCTGCCTCGGGCGGCTCGCTCACCGGCGGACCGCGTCGGCGAGGTCGAGGGTCGCGGCGGCCATCGCGGCGGTCGCGTCGAGGTCGGTCATCATCAGCGGTACGGCGCGGCAGGCGATCCCCGCCGCCTCGACCCGCGCGACGTCGTCGGCGTCGGCCGTGTCGACCAGCCACCCGTCGAGCACGCCGCCGGCGCTGCGGGCGCCGTAGTGCTCGGCCACCGCCGCGGCGCTCACCTCGACGCCGATCGCGGCGAGCAGCTGCGCGGCCATGCCCGCGCACGTGGCTGCCGGCGACGACCGGGGAGAGGCCGACCACCGGCGCGGCCGTCGAGCGGACCGCGTCGCGGACCCCGGGCACGCCGAGGATGGTGCCGACCGAGACCACCGGGTTGGACGGCGGCAGCACCACCAGGTCGGCGCCGGTGATCGCCTCCACGACGCCGGGTGCCGGCGACGACTGGTCGATGCCGACCGGGACCACGGCCCGGGCGGGGACCTCGGCGTGCAGCCGCACCCAGTACTCCTGGAAGTGGATCGCGCGGCGGCCCGGACGGCTCGTCGGGGTCGTCGACGACGACGTGGGTCTCGACCCGGTCGTCGGTCATCGGCAGCAGCCGCACCCCGGGCCGCCACCGCGCGCAGAGCGCCTCGGTCACCGCCGACAGCGGGTAGCCGGCCTCGAGCATCTGGGTGCGGACCAGGTGCGTGGCGAGGTCCCGGTCGCCGAGCCCGAACCAGGTCGGCTCGACGCCGTACGCCGCGAGCTCGTCCTTGGCGTGCCAGGTCTCGTCGTGCGGCCCCAGCCGCGCTCCGCGTCGATGCCGCCGCCGAGGGTGTACATCACGGTGTCGAGGTCGGGACAGACCTTGAGGCCGTGCAGCCAGATGTCGTCGGCGGTGTTGGCGACCACCGTGACCTCGGCTGTCGGCCGGACCGGCGACCAGGTGCAGCAGTCCCTGCAGGAAGCGGGCGCCGCCGACGCCGCCGGAGAGCACGGTGATGCGGCGCGGGTCGGAGCGGGCGTGGGGGCAGCCATGGCGCGGTTCCTTACGGGCCGGGGCGCCGGCTGGGTCAAATCTGTCGCGTGTCGGGGGCGTGTCGGTGCGTATAGCAGATCCGGGCTTGACTTCGGGCGGTACGACAGACGTGTAATTCCCACAGTGTCGTTCACCTTGGTCGTTCCGGGGACAGGCTAGGCAAGGCGCCACTAGCGTGAGGATCAGGCCCTGGGAGATAGGGCACCGGACGGGACCCTCAGGGTCTCATGGGTCGAAAGGGCGAAAGCCGTGAGAGAGCTATACCTTCTCGAACCGAGAAGCCGAGGAGCTCGGCTGGCAGGAGCGTGCCCTGTGCGCGCAGACCGACCCGGAGGCGTTCTTCCCGGAGAAGGGCGGCTCGACCCGGGAGGCCAAGCGGGTGTGCCTCACCTGCGACGTCCGTGACGAGTGCCTGGAGTACGCACTCGGCCACGACGAGCGCTTCGGCATCTGGGGCGGCCTCTCCGAGCGCGAGCGTCGCAAGCTGAAGAAGCGCGCGGTCTGACCGACCCCGACCGGGACGGCTGGTCCGTCCCGGGCGGCCGCGGTGGCTAGGGTGGTCGGCCGTGACGACCACGGTGACCGCGGTGCTCGTCAGCCGCGACGGTGGTCGCTGGCTGCCGGCTGCGCTCGACGCGCGTCGCCGCCCAGACGCACCGACCCGACCGGGTGCGTCGCCGTGGACACCGGCAGCACCGACGGCTCGGCCGACCTGCTGCGTGACCGGCTCGGCGCCGGTGCCGTGACGCGACGCCCCGCCCGACAGCGGCTTCGGCGACGCGGTCACGACCGCACTGGCCGCCGCTCCCGCCGCCGGCACCGGCCACGACGACTGGGTCTGGCTGCTCCACGACGACTGCGCCCCGGCCCCCGACGCGCTCGAGCAGCTGCTCGCCGTCGCCGCCGACCGGCCCCACGCCGACGCTGCTCGGCCCCAAGCTCCGCGAGTGGCCCTCGCTGCGCCGCCTCCTCGAGGTCGGCGTCACGATCAGCGGGACGGGCCGCCGCGAGACCGGCCTCGAGCGCGGCGAGTACGACCAGGGCCAGCACGACGAGGTCCGCGACGTGCTCGCGGTCAACACCGCCGGGATGCTGGTGCGGCGCCCGGTCCTCGACGCCCTCGGCCTCGACCCCCGGCTCCCGGTCTTCGGCAACGACGTCGACCTGGGCTGGCGCGCGGCCCGCGCCGGGCACCGGGTGCTGGTGGCGCCCGAGGCGGTCGTCTTCCACGTCGAGGCGGCCCACCGCGGCGTCCGTCGTACGCCGCTCACGGGAGCGTTCCGGCGCCAGGAGCGGGCCGCCGTCCCTCTACACGCTGCTGGTCAACGGGCCGGCGCGCTGGCTGCCGTTCCGGGTGGTCCGGCTGCTGCTCGGCAGCCTGCGTCCGGGCCCTGGGGCTGGTGCTGGTGCGGGCGCCGGGCGAGGCCGCCGACGAGCTCGCCGGGCTGGCGTCGGTCTACCTGCGCCCCGGTCGGGTCGTCGCCGGCCGCCGCGAGCGCCGGGCCGCCGCCACCGTCCCGCACCGCGAGGTGCGGCACCTGCTGGCGCCCGCGTGGCTGCCCTACCGGCACGGCCTGGACGCGGTCGGCGACCTGGTCGACCGCGGTCGCGCTCCAGGCCGGCGACAGGTCCGACGCGCGCCATGCCCGCCGGCCCGAGCAGCCCGACCGCCCCGGGCGGCGCGGCTGGTGGCCAGCCCGGTGACCTGGGTGTTCGCGGTGCTGGTGCTGGCGGCCCTGGTCGCGGCCCGCGGGCTGGTCGGCTCGGGCTCGCTGTCCGGCGGTGCGCTGCTGCCGGCGCCGGACTCGGCGCTGGACTGGTGGCGCGGCTACCTCGCGAGCCACCACGACGTCGGCGGCGGGTCGACGGCCCCGGCCGCGCCGTACCTGCTGCCGCTGGCGGTCGCCGGCACCGTGCTGCTCGGCCACGCCTCGCTGCTCGTCGACGTGCTGTTCCTGCTCGCCGTGCCGCTCGCGGCGTGGGGCGGCTACCGGTTCCTGCTCCGGGTGACCGGCGTCGGTCCCGGCGAGCCTGTGGGGCGCGGCGGCGTACGGCGCTGCTGCCCGTGGTCACCGGGGCCGTGCAGCAGGGCCGGCTCGGCACCGTCGTCGCGACCCTGGTGCTGCCGTGGCTGGCGCACGCGGCGCTGTTCCTCGGGCCGTCGCAGGCGTCCCGACCGGCGGGCCCGGGCGGCCTGGCGCTGCGCGCTGTGGCTCGCGCTGCTGACCGCGTTCGAGCCGGTCGCCTGGCCGATGGCCGCCGTGCTCGCGGTGGTCGCCGTCGCGCTCACCCGGGGCCGGCTGGCCCGCTGCGTCGCGGTGCCGCTGCGTCGCCGCCCTGGTGCTCCTGCTGCCGTGGTCGCTGGCGACCTGGTCGCACCAGGGCCCGGCCTCCTGGCTGTTCGAGGCGGGGCTGCACGTGCCCGGCCTCGCCGCGGCGCCGACCGCCTGGGACCTGGTGCTCGGGCGACCGGGCGCCGGGGCGCCCGCGTGGCTGTCGGTGGGGGTGCTGGTGGCGGCGCTCGCGGCGCTGCTGCGACCGGACACCCGCCCGGCGGTGCTGCGCGCGTGGATCGTCGTGGTGGTCGCGCTCGGCACCACCGCCGTGCTGGCGGCCGGCACCTTCGCGGTCCCCGGCGACCCGGCCGAGCAGCCGCTGTGGCTGGGGTTCCCCCTCGTCGTGGCGCAGGCCGCCGGCATCTCCGCGGCGGCGATCGCCGGCAGCGGCGTGCGCGACCGGTTGACCGGTGCCGACTTCGGGTGGCGTCAGCCGGCCGGCGCCGCGGTCGTGGTGCTCGCGCTGCTGACCCCGGTCGTGGCCGGCGTCTGGTGGGTGCTGGCAGGGCAGCGGCGGCCCCCTCGACCGCGGCCGTGCGTCGGACGTGCCGGCGTACATGTCCGACGCCGTGGCCGACGACCCGGCCGACGGCGTGCTGGTGGTCCGCGGGTCGCGGCAGGCGGGCTTCACCTACCTGCTGCTGCGGCAGCCCGGCGTGCGGCTCGGCGACGACGCCGTGCTGCCGGCTCCCTCGGACCAGGCGGCGGCTCACCCGCACCGTGGCGGACCTCGCGAGCGCGCCGACCCCCGACGACGTGCGGCGGCTGAGCCGCGCGGGCGTCGCCTTCGTCTACGCCCCCGCGCCCGCCGACCCGTCGCTGGTCGGCAACCTCGACAGCGTCAGCGGCGTGAGCCGGGGCAGTGCCACCGGTGCGGGCTCGCGGGCCTGGCAGCTCGAGGCCACCCCCGACCGGTCCGCGCTCAGCCAGCCCGGTGACCTCCTGCGGCCCTGGCTGCTGCTCGTGCAGGGCCTCGCCGTCGCTGGTCGTCGTGGTCCTCGCGGTGCCGAGCCGCCGGGAGCGCCGATGAGCACCCCGTCCTCCCGCCCGTCCTCGCCGCCGGCCCGACCGCGGCCTGCTGGTCGCGCTGCTGCTGGTGCTGCTGGCCGCGGCCGCCGTCGTGCTGACCTCGCCGGCGCAGGTCCCGGCCCCGGTGCGGCGGGCGTCCTCGACCGGCGACCTGGTGCGCACCACCGCGATCGCCTGTCCCGACCTCGCGCCGGTCCCGCGGGCGCGGGCGGGCGTGCGGGTGGGGCTGGCACCGGCCGAGCCGGGTCTGCCCGGCGGCCCGGTCGAGGGGCCGACCGGCGCGCAGGACCTCGAGCGGGGCGCGCTGGTGGTCGTGCCGCCCGCGGACCGGGACGGGGGGCCGGTGCTCGGTGCCAGGGGACCGGCCGCGCCAGGACTGTTCGCGACCCGCACCGACGTCGCCCGCGGGCGCACCCTCGGGGTGACCGGCTGCCCCGCCCCGCGCGCCGAGTGGTGGTTCACCGGGGCGGGTGCCGGGCTCGACCACCGCTCCACCCTGCTGCTCGCGAACCTCGACCCCGGCCCGGCCGTCGTCGACCTGCGCGTGCTCGGTCCCGGACGGCGAGGTCGACACCGTCGCCAGCCGCGGCGTCCTGGTGGCTCCCGCACTCGCGCAAGCGGGTCGCGCTCGCCGACGTCGCGCCGCAGACCGACGACCTCGCGCTGTCGGTGCACGCCGAGCGCGGCCGGGTGGTCGCCGCCGTGGACGACTCCCGGCGCACCGGCCCGACCTCGCGGCCGGGACAGGAGTGGCTGGCCGGCACCGAGGCGCCGTCGCGCACCCTGCGGCTCGCCGGTGTCCCCGGTCGGGCCGACCGGCGCACCCTGCTGGTCGCGAACCCGTCCGGCCTCGAGGCCGTCGTCGACCTCCGCGTCTCCGGCTCGTCGGGCACCTTCACCCCCACCGGCCTCGAGCCGGTCACCGTCGCCCCCGGGACGGTTCGCTCCGTCGACCTGACCCGGGCGCTGGCCCGCACCGTCCGGCCGGGCGAGCCGGTCGCGCTGCGGCTGCGCTCCGAGCAGCCCGTCGTCGCGTCGCTGCGGTCCACGGTCGGCGGCGACGAGACCCTCGCCCCGGCGGTGGTGCCGCTGACCGGGCCGGCGGCCGCGCCCGTCGTGCCGGGTGCCCGGGCCACGGTGCGGCTGAGCGCCGGCTCCACGGCCGCGCGGGTCCGCGTCACGGCGTACGGCGCGCACGGGCGGCGGGTCGACGCCACCACGCTGTCGCTGCGCCCGGCGACGACCGCCGGCTGGTCGCCGGAGCCGGGGGCGGCGTACGTCGTGGTCAGCCCGGCCCGCCCTGGCACGGTCAGCGGCGCGGTCGGCTACGCCGGCGCCGCGGGTGGTGTCGCCACGGTGCCGCTCACGCCGCTGCCGCTGCGCCAGCAGCGACCGCCGGTGCGTCCCGGCCTGCCCTGACCGCAGCTCCGACCGCTGCTCCGACCGGCGGGGCGGTCACTCCTCGTCGCCCGCGTCGTAGCGCGGGTCGACCTCCTCGGGGGGACGCCCCAGCAGCTCGGAGACCTGCTCGACGAGCACCGTGTGCACCATCGCGGACAGGTCGCCGCGGGTGTCGGCGCGCAGCTCGATCGGCCGCCGGAACAGCACCAGCCGGGTCGGCCGGCCGCCGGTGCCGCGCACCAGGGAGGCGAGCGGGACGGTGTCGGCGTCCCAGTCGTCGGGGACCATCGGGGTCTCCTCGACCGCGAACTCCACCAGGCCCAGCTCGGCGTGCCAGCGGGCCTCGAGCTCGTGGACGACCGTCAGCACGATCGCGTCGAACGCCGCCTTGGGGCTGCGGACCGCGGGGACCCCGCCGGGGGAGTGGGGGCCCGGCAGCAGCCCCGGTCCGCGCATCCCCCGCCCGCGCCGGTCGCGGCGCCGCCCGTCGCGCCGCCCGGAGGCCGGAGCGTCACCGACGCCGCGGTCGAGAGGGGTCCCGCTCGCGGGGTCGTCGGGGGGCGGAACCACGCCCGCGAGCCTAGCCGCCGGGACCGGTCCCCCGGGGTACCGTCTGGCCCGTGAGCCCTGTCCGCCGTTGCTCGAGAACCGCCTGCACGCGGTCCGCGGTGGCGACGTTGACCTACGTCTACTCCGACCAGACCGCCGTCCTCGGCCCGCTCGCGACCTACGCCGAGCCGCACGCCTACGACCTCTGCGAGGAGCACAGCGAGCGGCTCAGCGCCCCCCGGGGCTGGGAGGTCATGCGGCTGGCCCCCGACCCGGACGCGTTCGGCCCCTCCACCGACGACCTGCTCGCGCTCGCCGACGCGGTCCGCGAGGCGGCCCGACCGGTCCCGGCCCCCGAGCCGCCGCGCCCCGTCGAGGTCGGCCGCCGCGGCCACCTCCGGGTGCTCCCCACCCCGGACGCCTGACCCGACTCGCTAGTCTGCGGGCCATGCCGACCACCTCGCCGGGCTCGCTCGCGGCCGTCTTCAAGGCCTACGACGTGCGCGGGACCGTCCCCGACCAGGTCGACGAGGAGCTCGCCCGCGCCGTCGGCTCCGCCTTCGTGCAGGTGACCGGGTCCGCGGGCGGCGCCGTGGTCGTCGGGCACGACATGCGGCCGTCCTCGCCCGGGATGGCCCGCGCCTTCGCCGAGGGCGCGTCGACCGCCGGCGCCGACGTGACGCTGATCGGGCTGGCGTCGACCGACCAGCTCTACTTCGCCTCCGGGCACCGCGGCGTCCCCGGTGCGATGTTCACCGCGAGCCACAACCCGGCGCAGTACAACGGCATCAAGATGTGCCGGGCCTACGCCGTACCGCTGGGGATGGACACCGGCCTGTCCGACGTCCGCGACCTGGTCGCGGCGGGGGAGCCGGTCGTCGCCGACGAGCCCGGCACCGTCGACGAGTGCGACCTGCTCGACGCCTACGCCCGGCACCTGCTCTCGCTGGCGCCCGTGCGCGGCCGGCGGCTGAAGGTCGTCGTGGACGCCGGCAACGGGATGGCCGGGCACACCGCGCCCGCCGTGCTGGGCGGCCTCGACCTCGACGTCGTGCCGCTGTTCTACGACCTCGACGGCACCTTCCCCAACCACGAGGCGAACCCCATCGAGCCCGCCAACCTCGCGGACCTGCAGGCGGCGGTGCTCGCCGAGGGCGCCGACATCGGGCTGGCCTTCGACGGCGACGCGGACCGCTGCTTCATCGTGGACGAGAACGGTGGACTCGTGAGCCCGTCGGTGCTCACCGCGCTGATCGCCTCCCGCGAGCTGGCCAAGCACCCCGGGGCGACCGTGATCCACAACCTGATCACCTCGCGCGCCGTGCCCGAGCTGGTCACCGAGCTCGGCGGCACCCCGGTCCGCACCCGGGTCGGGCACTCCTTCATCAAGGCCACGATGGCCGAGACGGACGCCGTGTTCGGCGGCGAGCACTCGGGCCACTTCTACTTCCGCGACTTCTGGCGCGCCGACTCCGGGATGCTCGCGGCGCTGCACGTGCTCGCCGCGCTGGCCGAGACCGACCGGCCGCTGTCGGGGCTGCTGGCGGAGTTCTCGCGCTACGTCGACACCGGCGAGATCAACTCCACGGTGGCCGACCAGGCGGCGGTGCTCGCGGAGATCGAGCAGCTGTACGGCGCCCGCGACGGCGTCACCCTCGACCACCTCGACGGCCTCACCGTGGCCCACCGGGACTGGTGGTTCAATGTCCGCGCGTCCAACACCGAGCCGCTGCTCCGCCTCAACGCCGAGGCCGGCGACCGTGAGACGCTCGACCGGCTGCGCGACGACGTCCTCAGCCTGATCAGGAGAGACCGATGAACCTCGACCCGGCCCTGCTCGACATCATCGTGTGCCCGAACTGCCGGGGGTCGCTGGCCGTCGACGACGAGGCCTCCGAGCTGGTGTGCACGGCGTGCGGCTACGCCTACCCCGTGCGCGACGACATCCCGGTCCTGCTGGTCGACGAGGCACGCCGCCCCGAGAAGGCCTGAGGGCCGGATGCCCGAGGTGTTCGACGACTCGCGGCTCGACGACGAGGCCGCCCTCGCGGGCGCCGACGAGGTCCTCCGCCGGCTCGCGGAGGCGGGCTCCCGGGTCCGCCGCGAGGCCGGCGAGGCCGCGGAGGCGATCGAGGAGGCGGTGGCCGGCGCCGCCGGCGACTCCCGTCCGCGCGCCGTCGTCGCGGCCGGCCCCGACTCCCGGCTGCTGCGCTCGGTGCTCGAGCCCTGGTGCCCGGTGCCGTTCGTGGCGTGGCCGGGCCCGTCGCTGCCGGGCTGGGCCGGCGGCCTCGACCTGGTCGTGGTGCTCGCCCCCGAGGGCAGCGACACCGGCTCCGCCTCGGCCGTCGCGGAGGCGGTCCGGCGCGGCTGCCGCGTGGTGGTCGCGTGCCCGCCGGGCTCGCTGGTCGCGCAGCACGCCGCCGGTCGCGACAGCACGGTGCTGCCCTGCGCGTCGGGCGACCAGCTCGCCACGGCCGTCGTGATGCTGCAGGTGCTGGCCCGCCTCGACCTCGGGCCCGCCACCGACCCCGAGTCGGTGGCGCAGGCCCTCGACGACGTCGCGATCTCCTGCTCCCCGCACCGCGACCTGGCCGTCAACCCCGCCAAGATGCTGGCGATCGCGCTGGCCGACACCACGCCGCTGGTGTGGGGCGGCTCCGTGCTCGCCGCGCGCGCCGCCCGCCGGGTCGCCGAGTCCGTGCGCCGCGCCAGCGGGCGCACCGCGCTCGCGGGCGACGCCGAGCACCTGCTGCCGGTGATCGCCGCCGCGCCGGCGCCGGACCTGTTCGCGGACCCGTTCGACGACCCCTTCGACGACGACGGCGAGGGCGGCGGCGACCGTCGCCCGGCGCTGCTGGTGCTCGACGACGGCGCCGAGGACGTCACGATCCGCGAGCAGCGCGGTCGGCTCGCGGACGAGGCCGAGGCGCACCGCGTCCGCGTGGAGACGGTCGCCAGCGACGCGTCCTCGGACGTGGCGCGCTACGCCGCGCTGCTGGCGCACGGGCACGTACGCCGCGGCGTACCTCCGCGTCGGCCTGGGACGCTGACCGGACCCACCCGGGCCAGGAGCCGGCGGGGCGCCGGCAGGCCCTAGGCTGGTGCGATGTCCACCGAGGGCGGCACCAAGGCGGTCGTGGCGGCGCTGCTCGCCAACACCGGCATCGCCGTGATGAAGTTCCTGGCGTTCCTGCTCACCGGGGCGTCGTCGATGCTCGCCGAGGGCATCCACTCGGTCGCCGACTCCGGCAACCAGCTCCTGCTGCTGCTGGGCGGCAAGCGGTCCGAGCGCGAGGCCACGCCGGAGCACCCGTTCGGCTTCGGCCGGGAGCGCTACATCTACTCGTTCCTGGTCGCGATCGTGCTGTTCTCGGTCGGCGGCCTCTTCGCGCTCTACGAGGCGTACCACAAGTGGCACGAGGTGCACGACGGCCAGCCGAACGAGCTGCTCGAGGGCCGGTGGTGGTGGGTCGCGGTGGTGGTGCTGCTCGGCGCGATCGTCATGGAGAGCCTGTCCTTCCGCACCGCGATCCGGGAGAGCAACCGCACCCGCGGGAGCGTCTCCTGGGTCCACTACATCCGCCGGGCGAAGTCGCCCGAGCTGCCGGTGATCCTGCTCGAGGACTTCGCGGCGCTGATCGGCCTGGGCCTCGCCCTGCTCGGCGTCGGGCTGTCCAAGCTCACCGGCAACGGGTACTTCGACGTCGCGGGCACAGCGGGCATCGGCCTGCTGCTGGTCGCGGTCGCGGCCGTGCTGGGCATCGAGACCAAGAGCCTGCTGCTCGGCGAGGCGGCCAGCCCGGAGGCGCAGCGCCGGCTCCGCGACAGCCTGCTCGCGACGCCCGGCGTCGAGCGGGTGATCCACATGCGGACCATGCACCTCGGCCCGGAGGAGCTGCTGGTGGCGGTGAAGATCGGCGTCGCCGGGGCCACCCACGCCGCCGACGTGGCCCGCAGCATCGACGCCGCCGAGCGGGCGATGCGCGCGGTCGAGCCCACCGCCCAGGTGATCTACGTGGAGCCCGACGTGTACGTCGAGGACCACCAGCCCGACTCGCGTCCCGAGCCACCCGCCATAGCCGGCCACTGAACGCCCCGCCCCTCCGCCGACCCGTCACCTACTTGGCAGGTTGCCCGCGTGGCGCCGTACTCAGTGACGGCTCGCCACGGCGTTGGGCTGCGCGCCCGTCGCGAACCCCGACCGATCGACCCGTCAGCAGCTGCGCCGACACGCGGTGAACACGCCAAGTAGGTGACGGGTCGGCGGGGAAGGGGGCGCGTGAGTTTCCGCCCGGCGCAGGCCCCCGGGTACCCTGGGGGAGCCGTCCACCGGGCACCCGCACGCAGCGAGACTCTCGCGCACCGGCAGATGCCGGCCGGGGACACCCAGTCATTCGAACGCGCACGACGACAGGACGCGAGGAACGCTTACCCATGGACACGAACACCCCGGGCGACTTCAAGGTCGCCGACCTCAGCCTGGCCGACTACGGCCGCACCGAGATCACCCTGGCCGAGCACGAGATGCCCGGCCTGATGGCGATGCGCGAGCGCTACGGCTCCGCCAAGCCGCTGGCCGGTGCCCGGATCGCCGGGTCGCTGCACATGACGATCCAGACCGCGGTCCTCATCGAGACGCTGACCGCGCTCGGCGCGGAGGTCCGCTGGGCCTCCTGCAACATCTTCTCCACCCAGGACCACGCCGCCGCCGCGGTGGTCGTCGGGCCCGACGGCACCCCGGACGACCCGCAGGGCGTCCCGGTCTTCGCCTGGAAGGGCGAGTCGCTGGAGGAGTACTGGTGGTGCACCCAGCAGATCCTGCAGTGGCCCGGTGACCAGCTGGCCAACATGATCCTCGACGACGGCGGCGACGCCACGCTGCTCGTGCACCTCGGTGCGCAGTCGGAGAAGAACGGCAAGGCCCCGCTGATGGAGCTCGCCGAGAGCGCCGAGCAGAAGGTCATCTACCAGGTCCTCAACGACACCGTCACCGAGGGCGGGACCCGCTGGACCAAGGTCGCCGAGGCCATCAAGGGCGTCACCGAGGAGACCACCACCGGTGTGCTCCGGCTCTACGACATGATGCGCGAGGGCTCGCTGCTCTTCCCGGGCATCAACGTCAACGACTCGGTCACCAAGAGCAAGTTCGACAACAAGTACGGCTGCCGCCACTCGCTCATCGACGGCATCAACCGCGCCACCGACGTGCTCATCGGCGGCAAGGTCGCGGTCGTCTGCGGGTACGGCGACGTCGGCAAGGGCTGCGCGGAGTCGCTGCGCGGCCAGGGCGCCCGCGTCATCGTCACCGAGATCGACCCGATCTGCGCGCTGCAGGCGGCGATGGACGGCTACCAGGTCTCCACGCTCGACGAGGTCATCTCCAGCGCCGACATCATCATCACGGCCACCGGCAACAAGGACGTCGTCACCGTCGAGCAGATGCAGCGGATGAAGTTCCAGGCGATCATCGCCAACATCGGCCACTTCGACAACGAGATCGACATGGCCGGCCTCGAGGGCTTCCCCGGCGTCGTCCGCAAGAACGTCAAGCCGCAGGTCGACGTCTGGACCTTCCCCGAGGGCGGGACCACCATCATCGTGCTGTCCGAGGGCCGGCTGATGAACCTCGGCAACGCGACCGGCCACCCGTCGTTCGTGATGTCGAACTCGTTCACCAACCAGGTGCTCGCGCAGATCGAGATCTTCACGAAGACCGACGAGTACCCCGTGGGCGTCTACGTGCTGCCCAAGCACCTCGACGAGGAGGTCGCGCGGCTGCACCTGAAGTCGCTCGGCGTCTCGCTGACGGAGCTGAGCAAGGCGCAGGCCGAGTACCTCGGCGTCGACGTCGCCGGCCCGTACAAGTCGGAGCACTACCGCTACTGAGCAGCGGCGGGCGCAGGACGGCATGACGACAGCGAGCAGCGGCGACTCGGAGGCGAAGGTGGCGAACACGGACCCGGCGACCGGTGTCGTGGGCGGCCGCGGCCGGGTGCTGGTCGTCGACGACGACGCGGCTCTCGCGGAGATGCTCGGCATCGTGCTGCGCAACGAGGGCTTCGACTCGCGGGTGTGCCCGGTGGGGGACCGGGCGCTCGCGGACTTCCGTGACTACAAGCCCGACGTCGTGCTGCTCGACCTGATGCTGCCCGGCAAGGACGGCATCGACGTCTGCAAGGAGATCCGGGCCGAGTCCGGGCGTCCCGATCGTCATGCTGACCGCCAAGAGCGACACCGTCGACGTGGTCGTCGGCCTCGAGTCCGGGGCCGACGACTACGTCGTCAAGCCGTTCAAGCCGAAGGAGCTGGTGGCCCGCATCCGGGCGCGGGTGCGGCGCTTCGAGGAGCCGGCCCCCGAGGCGATCACCATCGGCGACCTCGAGATCGACGTCGCCGGCCACGTCGTGACCCGCGACGGCGAGCCGATCGCGCTGACCCCGCTGGAGTTCGACCTGCTGGTCTGCCTGGCCCGCAAGCCCTGGCAGGTGTTCACCCGCGAGGTGCTGCTCGAGCAGGTGTGGGGCTACCGCCACGCCGCGGACACCCGGCTGGTCAACGTGCACGTGCAGCGGCTGCGCTCCAAGGTCGAGCACGACCCCGAGCGCCCCGAGATCGTGGTGACCGTCCGGGGCGTGGGCTACAAGGCCGGGACGCAGTAGCCGTGACGACCGCGGCGCCCGTTCGTGAGGCCCTGGGACGGGCCGCCACCGTGTGGCGCCGGTCGATCCAGGCGCGCGTGGTCATCAGCACGCTGCTGCTCTCCGCGGTCGTCGTCTCCCTGGTCGGGTGGGTGCTGCTGCAGCAGATCACCTCCGGTCTGGTGAGCAGCAAGACCGAGTCGTCGGTGGCCGAGGCCACCCGCGCGACGGCCGAGGCACAGGGCCGGCTGTCGGCGGCCAACGGCAACGACTTCGACGCCACCGCGCAGCTCACCCAGCTGGTGTCCACGCTGGTCTCGCGCGGCTCGGTGCAGGGCTACGAGATCGTGCTCCGCGGCCCGATCGGCGGCGCTGGCTCCGGCGTCGCCGCCGGCACCGGCACGAGCAGCACGCCCGGCGTACGAGCCTCCTCCATCCCCCGCGCGCTGCGGCAGGAGGTCGAGGCCGGCACGACCGACAAGACGTCGTACGCCTACTCCACGATCCGCTACGCCCCCTCCGCCGGGCACCGCGCCGTGCCCGGGGTGGTGACCGGCTCGCAGGTGACGCTGCCGGCCGACGGCGGCACCTACACGCTGTACTACCTGTTCCCGATGACCGAGCAGGAGAGCACCCTCTCGCTGGTACGTCGTGCCCTCGTGACCGCGGGGGTGCTGCTGGTGCTGCTCGTCGGCGGCGTGACCTGGATGGTCACCCGGCAGGTCGTGACCCCGGTCCGGCTGGCCCGACGGGTCGCCGAGCGGCTCGCGTCGGGTCGGCTCGAGGAGCGCATGCACGTGCGCGGCGACGACGACATCGCCCGGCTCGGCCAGTCGTTCAACCAGATGGCGGCCAGCCTGCAGAAGCAGATCCGGCAGCTCGAGGAGCTCTCGCGGGTGCAGCGCCGGTTCGTCTCGGACGTCTCCCACGAGCTGCGCACTCCGCTCACCACGGTGCGGATGGCCGGTGACGTGCTCCACGACGCCCGCAGCCGCTTCGACCCGCCCACCGCCCGCGCGGCCGAGCTGCTGCAGAACGAGCTCGACCGCTTCGAGCTGCTGCTCTCCGACCTGCTGGAGATCAGCCGGTTCGACGCCGGCGCGGCCGTGCTGGACCTGGAGGACGTGAACCTGGTCGACCTCGCCCACCGGGTCGTGGACTCCACCCGGCCGCTCGCGGAGCGGCGGGGCATCCGGGTCGTCGTGCGCCAGGTCGCCGCCACCGGCGACACCTCCGGCAACGGCGTGACCCGGCCCTGCGTCGCCGAGGCGGACACCCGCCGGGTCGAGCGGGTGGTGCGCAACCTGGTCACCAACGCCATCGACTACGCCGACAGCGACGACGTGGTCGTGCTGGTCGCCGCGAACCGGGACGCCACCGCGCTCGCCGTCCGCGACCACGGGGTCGGGCTGAAGCCGGGCGAGGCGGCGATGGTCTTCAACCGCTTCTGGCGCGCCGACCCGGCGCGGGCCCGGACCAGCGGCGGCACCGGCCTCGGGCTGTCGATCTCGCTCGAGGACGCCCGGCTGCACGGCGGCTGGCTGCAGGCCTGGGGGGAGCCGGGCCAGGGCGCCCAGTTCCGGCTGACGCTGCCTCGGGTCGCGGGCGAGCCGATCGGCGCCAGCCCGCTGCCGCTGGTGCCGGAGGACGCGAGCGTCCCGACGGTCCGCCCCCGGTCGACAGCGGGGACGTCGTGAGCCGCCTCCGGCTGCTGCTGGTGGCGCTGCTGGCGGCGGTCTCCCTCGACCTCGGCGCCGCGGCCTGCGTGCGGCTGCCGCAGGGCGGCCCGGTGCGGTCGGTGGCCGCCCAGGACGACGCCGGCGACGAGTCGCTGTACGACTTCACCCCGCCCGGTCCGCTGCCCGGGGCGGAGCGGGTGCCGCTCGTGGACAACTTCCTGACCTCGATGACCGCCACCCCGCTGAGCACGTACGTCGCGCGGGAGTTCCTCACCGCCTCCAGCAGCCGCAGCTGGGTCCCCGAGCGCGGCACCGTCGTCTACGGCACCCAGCAGATCGTCAACGGCCCGGAGGGCACGGTGGTGCTGCGGCTGCGCGACGTCGTCGAGCTGGACAGCCGGGGGACCTGGCGCGGCGACCCGACCCACGGCCGCGGCCGCGACTACCGGCTGCGGCTGGTCAAGGAGGACGGCGAGTGGCGGATCCAGAACCCGCCCGACCGGCTGTTCATCCCGCGCGCCCACTTCGACGCCCACTACGAGCAGTACCTCCTCTACTTCCCCGAGCAGTCCGGTCAGGTGCTGGTCCCCGAGCCGGTCTACGTCGCCGCGCGACCGGCAGACCCCGACGCTGCTGGTGGCGGGCCTGCTCAAGGGGCCGGAGCCGGCGCTGCGGGCGCACCGAGCGGACGTTCTTCCCGAAGGGCACCTCGCTCGACGGCATCTCGGTGCCGGTCTCGCGCGACGGCACCGCCGAGGTGCCGCTGAACCACCAGGTGCTCGACGCCGACGACGACCAGCTGAACCTGGTCTACGCGCAGCTCGCCTGGACGCTCGGCCAGGTGCCGGGGGTCAAGCGGCTGCGGGTCACGGTCGACGGCACCCCGGTCGACGTTCCCGCACTCGCGCGACGACGTCGGCGTGGACGGCTTCACCGAGTTCGACCCGTCGGTGGCCTGGGCCTCGAGCGCGCTGTTCGGCCTGCGCGACGGCCGGGTCGTCACGCTGGGCAGCGGCGGCGAGGACCGGATCAGCGGGCGCCTTCGGGACGCTGTCGACTCGGGCTCCGCTCGATCGCGGTCGACCTGCTCGGGCAGCACGTCGCCGGGGTCAGCGGCGACGGCCGCAGCGGTGGTCGAGTCCGACCGGGACGGCGTGCCGGGCCGGGTCGCCAGCCGCGACGACGTCCGGACGGTCTACGCCGGCGGCACCGACGTGCTCCGGCCGGTCTACGACCTCTACGGCCAGCTGTGGCTCGTCGACCGCACCGCGGCGGGCGCCCGGCTGTCCGTGGTGCGGGCCGGCACCGCGCGCACGGTCGACGCGCCCGGGGTCACCGGCGCCGACGTCGCCACGTTCGACGCTCTCCCGCGACGGCACCCGGCTGGTGTCCCTGGTGCGCCGCGACGGCCGGGACCGGGTGCTCGTCGAGCCGGGTCCGCCGCGACGAGAAGGGCCGCGTCCTCGGCGTCGGGCCCGCGCCGGCTCGACCTCGGCCGGGTCACCGGCCGGGTCGCGCGACATCGCCTGGCGGACCCCGGCGACCCTGGCGGTGCTGGTCGCGCCGACGCCGCCGACGCCTCGCAGGTCGAGGTCGTCAAGGTCGACGGCTCGTCGAGCGCCACGAACCTGAGCACCGACCCGGAGCTGTTCCGCGGCCCGGGCCACCCGGCTGGTCACCGCCCCGGCGCGGGGCACGCCGCTGTTCGTCGAGACCCGCGACGACCGGCTGCTACTCGCTCTCGCGCACCGGCCGGTGGCGTCGCAGCGTCATCGAGCCCGGGCTGCGCGTCGCCGACCTTCGTCGGCTGAGCCGGCCCGTTCCGCTCCACAGCCGCTCGGCGCGGCTCGGTCGTCCCCAGGCCGCGCCTCGGTGGGCCCGCCGACGGGGCGCCGTACGCCACGGTGGGGGCATGTCCAGGACCGCGACCTTCCGCGACGCCGGCCGCGACCTGCTGCTCGGCACCGCCTGCGTCGGCTGCGGCGGACCCGGGCGGCTGCTGTGCGCGGCCTGCGACGTCGCGCTGCCGCGGCGCGGCCGGCCGGCCTGGCCGACGCCCGTCGCCGCGCCGGGCTGGCCCCGCCGTTCGCGGCCGGTGAGTACGACGGGCTGCTCAAGGCGCTGGTCAACGAGCACAAGGAGCACGCCGCGTTCGCGCTCGCCGGCGCCGCTCGGGCGGGTGCTGGGCGACGTGGTCGAGGACCTGCTCCGCGCCCTGGGCGGCGGTCACCCGACGGGGCCGGTGTCGCTGGTCCCGGTGCCGTCGCGGCCGTCCGGTCGTCCGGCGGCGCGGCCACGACCCGATGCTCCGCGTCACGCGGGAGGCGGCGGGCGGCTGCGCCGCCGCGGCGTCGACGCGGCCGTGCGACGGCTGCTGGTCTCGACCGGTCCGGTGCGGGACCAGGCCGCGCTCGGGGCCGCGGAGCGGGCCGCCAACCTGCGCCGGGTGCGATGCGCTGCCGACGCGGTCCCGGCCCGCCGCCGGGCGTCGCTGCTGGTCGTCGACGACGTCCTCACCACGGGGTCGACCGCCCGGGAGGCGCAGCGGGCGCTCGAGCACGGCGGGGCTGCCGGTGGACCGGCGTCGCGTGGCGGTGGCGGCGCACCCGGACGACGAAGCATTCGGGGGGTTCCCTACCGTTCACGCCGGAGCGGACGTCTAACGTCTGTGTATGGAGTCCGTCCGGGTCCGTGGTTGCGTCGGCGAAGTGCCGCGCGAGAGGGAGGGCGGTCTCCGGACCGCCCCGTCCGCTCGCCGTCGCTCGAGCCGGCTAGCCGATGCCAGTCGCAGGCGAAGCGGTCCACGTAAGACGTCCACCGCGCTGCGCCCGGCCACCGTCCCACGACGGCGGCCAGCGCGAGCGTGGACTCGCGACGTCGATCACGGTGCGGCTTAGAGGTAAGTCCTGCCTCCCACACGCCGTCAGACACGGCGTGCCCGGGGGAGAAGGCCGGTAGTGGCGGAGAAGCTGCGGAAGCCTCAGCAGGCGGTTGTGGGGTCGAAGACCAGGTCGGCCGGACGGGCTCCAGCTAGCCGGGACAACAGGTCGAGAAGGGACGCCACACGTCCGAGAAGTCACCGATCCAATGGGAGGTTGTCGATGGACATCGTGCTCAACAGCCGGCACTGCGAGCTGACGGACAGGTTCCGCGAACACGTCGAGGAGAAGCTCGCCCGATTGGAGAAGCACGACCATCGCGTCATCCGGGTCGAGGTCGAGGTCGAGAAGGAGCGCAACCCGCGCCAGGCCGACCGGGCCGTCCGCGTCGAGCTGACCGCCTTCTCGAAGGGCCCCGTGGTCCGCGCCGAGGCCGCCGCCGAGGACAAGCTGGCGGCGCTCGACCTCGCGCTGGACCGGATGGCCGGCCAGATGCGCCGCGCGGCCGACCGGCGCCGGGTGCACCGCGGCCGGCACACCCCGGTGTCGGTGGGCCGGGCGCTCGCCGGTCTGGACCCCAGCCCCAACGGCGGCCGTCACGCCGCCGAGCCCGAGCAGCCGAGGGCGCCCACGTCGGTCCGATCACCGTGATGGGCGACGGGCCGCTCGTGGTCCGCGAGAAGAGCCACCCGGCCTCCCCGATGACGCTCGACCAGGCGCTCTACGAGATGGAGCTGGTCGGCCACGACTTCTTCCTGTTCGTGGACAAGGAGAGCGAGCGTCCGTCCGTCGTCTACCGCCGCCGTGGCTACGACTACGGCGTCATCACCCTCGACGCTGAGCTAGCGGGGCACCCGGGAGGCGGATCGGCGCTCCGCGGCGAGAAACAGGCGCACCTGGCGCCCGGCGCATGCCATGATCATCCCGTGGTAGATCAGGAGCAGCGTGTCAACCCGCGGCGGAGAGCCGATCCGGGTGGTCGTCGTCGACGACCAGGAGCTGTTCCGTCGCGGGCTGACGATGCTGCTCGGCGTCGAGGACGACATCGAGGTGGTGGGCGAGGCCGGCGACGGTGTCGCGGCGACCGAGCTGGCTGCGACCGCCGTACCCGACGTGATCCTGATGGACGTCCGGATGCCCAAGCGCTCCGGCATCGAGGCGTGCATCGCGATCAAGGAGGCGGCCCCGACCGCCCGGATCATCATGCTGACGGTCAGCGACGAGGAGGCCGACCTCTACGACGCCGTCAAGAACGGCGCGTCGGGCTACCTGCTCAAGGACTCCTCGATCGACGAGGTCGCCCAGGCGGTCCGCGTCGTCGCCGACGGCCAGTCGCTGATCAGCCCGTCGATGGCGATCAAGCTGCTCGACGAGTTCAAGCAGATGTCGCGCTCCGACCGGCAGCAGGTGCCGACCCCGCGGCTCACCGACCGCGAGCTCGAGGTGCTCAAGCTCGTGGCGCAGGGCCTCAACAACCGCGAGATCGCCAAGCGGCTGTTCATCAGCGAGAACACCGTGAAGAACCACGTCCGCAACATCCTGGAGAAGCTCCAGCTGCACTCCCGCATGGAGGCCGTCATGTACGCCGTGCGCGAGAAGCTCCTCGACATCCCCTGACCCCTGCGCCTCCCCGCCGACCGCCCACCTCCTCCCCGCGCGCCCGACCCCTCCCGCCGACCCGTCACCTACTCGGCGGTCTCACCGCGTGTTGGCGCACTTGGTGACGGGTCGATCGATCGGGGCCGCGGCGGTCGACCCGTGCCGAGCGACGACCGACCCGTCACGTCCTACGGCGACACGCGGTCAACCTGCCAAGTAGGTGACGGGTCGGCGGAGGGGGTGCCGGAGGGCGGCGCCGGGGAGGTGTCGGCGGGGGTTGGCATGATCCTCCCCATGGCGAGGATCGAGGTGCCGACGCTCTCGCGGGCGCAGGCGCGGCGGGTCGCGCTGGTGGCGCAGGGGTTCCGCGACCCGCGGCACACCACGCCGACGATGCGGACGTTCACCCGCACCCTGGCGCGCACGGCGGTGCTGCAGATCGACTCGGTCAACGTGCTGCAGCGGGCCCACTACATGCCGCTGTTCTCGCGGATGGGTCCCTACGACACCGGCCTGCTCGACCCGCGCCGCCGAGCGCAAGCCGCGCCGGATCGTGGAGTACTGGGCGCACGTCGCCGCGTTCATGCCCGTCGAGCTGTGGCCGCACATGCGGCACCGGATGACGCGCTACCGCGACGAGGGGCACGCCTGGATCGGGCTGCCGGAGCGCCGTGACCTCGTCGACTCGCTGCTCGCCGAGATCACCGACCGGGGCACGGCGAGCGCCGCGCGACCTCGACGACGGGCTGCCGCGCGCCAAGGACGCACTGGGGCTGGAACTGGTCGGAGTCGAAGAAGGCGCTGGAGTACCTCTTCCTGGCCGGCGAGCTCGCCGTCGCCGGCCGCAACCGGCGTTCGAGCGGCTCTACGACCTGCCCGAGCGGGTGCTCCCGCCCGAGCACCTGCACGCGCCCGAGCCGACCGTCGAGGAGGCCTCGGCCGAGCTGCTGCGCCGGGCCGCGGTCGCGCACGGCGTCGGCACGGAGTACGACCTGCGCGACTACTTCCGGATGCGGCCCGAGCAGACCAGGCCCGCGCTGCGGACGCTGGTCGAGGAGCGGCGAGCTGCTGCCGGTGCGCATCGAGGGCTGGGACCGGCCGGCCTACCTGCACCGCGACGCCGCGCTGCCGCGCCGGGTCGCGGGCCCGGGCGCTGCTCAGCCCGTTCGACCCGGTCGTGTGGGAGCGCGACCGCACCGAGCAGCTGTTCGACTTCCGCTACCGCATCGAGATCTACGTCCCGGAGGCGAAGCGGGTGCACGGCTACTACGTGCTGCCGTTCCTGCTCGGCGACCGGATCGTGGGCCGGGTCGACCTCAAGGCCGACCGCCAGGCCGGCGCGCTGCGGGTGCTGGCGTCGTACGCCGAGCCCGGGCGCGCCCGAGGAGACCGCCGACGAGCTCGCCGACGAGCTGCGCCGAGCTCGCCGGGTGGCTCGGCCTCGACGCGGTCGACGTACAGCCCCGCGGCGACCTCGCCGCCGAGCTGCAGGTGGCCGTCAAGGCGCAGGACGGCTGAGCGCCGTCGCGCTCGCTGAGCCAGGTGCCGGCTCTCCGAGTCGTTGCCGCACCGCTCGATCGCCACGTCGTACGCCGTGCGTGCGGCCGCCGCGTCGCCCGCCCGGGCCAGCAGCGCCGCCCGGGTCGCGGGCAGCCGGTGCCCGTGGGGCATGCGCCTCGTCGAGGCCCTCCAGCAGCGCGAGGCCGGCGCGCGGGTCCCTGGTCCTCGGCGACCGCGACCGCCCGGTTGAGCCGCACCACCGCGGAGCCGGTCAGCGCCTCCAGCTCGGCGTAGGCCGCCGCGATCCGGTCCCAGCGGGTGGCCTCGGCGGTCGCGGCGGTGGCGTGCTCGGCGGCGATCATCGCCTGCAGCGTCAGCTCCCGGGTGCCGGCGTCGGCAGCGGCCGGGGTCCGCCAGGACGGCTCGGAGCAGCCCCAGCCCCTCGGCGATCTCGTCGTGGTGCCAGCGGCTGCGGTCCTGGTCCGGCAGCAGCACGAGCGCCGGCTCGGGCCCGAGCGGTCGACGCGGGCGTCGCGGCGGGAGTGCTGCAGCAGCATCAGCGCGAGCAGCGCCTGCAGCCGGGGCCGGCCGGGCAGCAGCTCGAGGGCCACCCGGGTCGAGCCGGATGCCGTCGCTGGCGAGGTCGACCCGCACCGGGTCGGGCCCGCTGCCGGGGGCGTAGCCGGCGGTGAAGGCGAGGTAGGCGACGACGCCGACCACGCCGACCCGCTCGACGAGCGCGGTCTCGTCGGGCACCGCCAGCGGCACCCCGGCCGCCACCAGCTTCTTCTTGGCCCGGGTCAGCCGGGCCGCCATCGTCGGGGTGCTGGTCAGGAACAGCCGGGCGACGTCCTCGGTGGACACGCCGAGCACGAGCCGCAGGCTGAGCGCGGACGCCGCCTCGGGCGCCAGCGACGGGTGCGCGCAGAGCAGCAGCAGCCGGAGCCGCTCGTCGGGCACCAGGCCGCCGGGGTCGGCGAGCGCCGCGTGGGCTCGCTGCTGCACGTCGGCCTCCACCACGAGCAGCGGCACCTTGCGGACCGCCATCGCCTCCGCCCGCAGCCGGTCGACCACCCGGCGCCGGGCGGTGGTCAGCAGCCAGGCGGGCGGGTTGGCGGGCACACCGTCGCGCGGCCAGGTCCGGGTCGCCGCCTCGAAGGCGTCGGCCAGCGCGTCCTCCGCGAGGTCCAGGCGGCGGTACTGCGCGACGAGCAGGGCCAGCACCCGGCCCCACTCGTCGCGCCACGACCTGCCCGACCGTCCGCTGCGGTCACGACGTGGTGGCGTCCAGCCAGTCGGAGGCGCCGGTCATGTCCACGACCGGCCTGATCTCCAGCGTGTACGCCGCCGGCAGCAGCGCGCACAGCCCGGTCATCGCGTCGAGGTCGGGCGCCTCGACGACGTAGAACCCGCCGAGCTGCTCGGTCGTCTCGGCGAACGGGCCGTCGGTGAGCACCCGGCCGCCGTTCGCCGTCGGCGCGGAGCGTGGTCGCGTTCGCGGCCCCGGTGAGCGCCTCGCCGGCCAGCATCGCCGCCTGCGCGCGCACCGCGGCGTCGAAGCGCGTCGTGGGCCGCGTGGAAGGCCGCCCGCTGCTCGGCGGTGGCCTCGGTCCACATCCGCTCGTCCTGGTAGATGAGCACGGTGTACTTCACGCGTGGGCCCCTTCGCGCCACGACTTCGCCGGCGCCTCGTCGAGGTGGACCGGCTCGGCCTGCTGGCTCTCGACGGCGGCGCGGACCTCCAGGCCGTGCTCGCCGGCGAGCAGGCCGCACACCCGCAGCAGGTCGTCGAGGTCGTCGCTCTCCACACCGTAGAAGCCGGTCAGCTGCTCCACCGTCTCGGCGAACGGGCCCTCGGACACCGTCACCGCGTCCAGGTCGCCGCGGACCACCCGCGCCTGGCTGGAGTGGGTCAGCTCGGCCCCGCCGATGAGCGTGTGGCCGCGCTCGGCGAGCAGCGCCATGAACCGTCGGTGGCGGTCGTACATCGCCGCCCGCTCGGCCTCGGTCGCGGACTGCCACCGGGACTCGTCGCCCGGCAGCAGGATGAGGTACTGGGTCATGAGGAACCCTCCGTAGGGGTCGGTCGTTGGTACCTGACACCACCATGACGGCCGGCGGCCGACCGTTTCGACAGCGCCGGACGAGAAATTGTCGCTCCGGTTACGATGGCGGACGGGGTCGCAGCCCCGATCGGCGGTTCCGGACACCTCGGGAGCCGCCGGATCCGGAACCCGATCCACACAGGAGTCGACGCACGTGCCTGCCATCCTCGACAAGATCCTCCGCATCGGTGAGGGCAAGATCCTCCGTCAGCTCGAGGCGGTCGCCAAGGCCGTGAACGCCATCGAGGACGACTTCGTCGCGATGACCGACGAGGAGCTGCAGGGCCAGACCGACGAGTTCCGGAAGCGGCTCGCCGAGGGCGAGACCCTCGACGACCTGATGCCCGAGGCGTTCGCCACCGTGCGCGAGGCGGCCAAGCGGGTGCTCGGCCAGCGGCACTTCGACGTGCAGATCATGGGCGGCGCGGCGCTGCACCTCGGCAACATCGCCGAGATGAAGACCGGTGAGGGCAAGACCCTGGTCTCGACGCTGCCGGCGTACCTCAACGCGCTCTCCGGCGACGGCGTGCACGTCGTCACCGTCAACGACTACCTCGCGAAGTACCACGCCGAGTGGATGGGCCGGCTGCACCAGTTCCTCGGCCTGACCGTCGGCGTGATCCTGCCGGAGATGACCCCGGAGGAGCGCGCGAGTCGCCTACGCCGCCGACATCACCTACGGCACGAACAACGAGCTCGGCTTCGACTACCTGCGCGACAACATGGCCACCTCCATCGAGGAGTGCGTGCAGCGCGGCCACAACTTCGCGATCGTCGACGAGGTGGACTCGATCCTCATCGACGAGGCCCGCACCCCGCTGATCATCTCCGGCCCGACGCAGGACGAGGTGCGCTGGTACAGCGAGTTCGCCGGCATCGCCGGCTCATGGTCAAGGACGTCGACTACGAGGTCGACGAGAAGAAGCGCACCATCTCGGTGCTCGAGCCGGGCATCACCAAGGTCGAGGACCACCTCGGCATCGACAACCTCTACGACTCGGTGAACACGCCGCTGATCTCGTTCATGAACAACGCGATCAAGGCCAAGGAGCTGTTCCGCAACGACAAGGAGTACGTCGTCATCGACGGCGAGGTGCTCATCGTCGACGAGCACACCGGCCGCATGCTCGCCGGCCGCCGCTACAACGAGGGCCTGCACCAGGCGATCGAGGCCAAGGAGGGCGTGCAGATCCGCGAGGAGTACCAGACCCTCGCCACCGTCACCCTGCAGAACTACTTCCGGCTCTACAAGAAGCTCTCCGGCATGACCGGCACGGCGATGACCGAGGCGTCGGAGTTCGACAAGATCTACCGGCTCGGCGTGGTGCCGATCCCGACCAACAAGCCGCTGATCCGCATCGACGCGCCCGACCTCGTCTACCGCACCGAGGAGGCGAAGTACGACGCCGTCGTCGACGACATCGCCGAGCGGCACAAGAACGGCCAGCCGGTGCTGGTCGGCACCGTCTCGGTGGAGAAGTCCGAGCTGCTGTCCGGGCTGATGAAGCGCCGCGGCATCCCGCACACCGTGCTCAACGCCAAGCAGCACGAGAGCGAGGCCAAGATCGTCGCGCTCGCCGGCCACAAGGGCGCCGTCACCGTCGCCACCAACATGGCCGGTCGAGGCACCGACATCATGCTCGGCGGCTCGGTGGAGTTCCTCGCCGACCAGGAGCTGCGCGAGCAGGGCCTGGACCCGCTCGAGGACAGCGAGGCCTACGAGGCCGCCTGGCCCGAGATGCTGGAGCGGGTCAAGCAGCAGGTCGCCGCCGAGCACGACGAGGTCAAGGAGGCCGGCGGGCTCTACGTCCTCGGCACCGAGCGCCACGAGTCGCGCCGCATCGACAACCAGCTGCGCGGCCGCTCGGGCCGCCAGGGCGACCCGGGCGAGTCCCGGTTCTACCTGTCGCTGCAGGACGAGCTGATGCGGCTGTTCAAGTCCGACTGGGTCGACCGGGTGCTGACCACGCTGAAGGTCCCCGACGACGTAGCCCATCGAGAACAAGTCGGTGACCAACTCGATCGCCTCCGCGCAGGGCCAGGTCGAGTCGCAGAACTTCGACTCCCGCAAGAACGTCCTCAAGTACGACGACGTGATGAACCGGCAGCGCGAGGTCATCTACGGCGAGCGCCGCGCGGTGCTCGAGGGCGCCGACCTGCACGAGCAGATCCGCTCGATGATCGACGAGGTCGTCGAGGGCTACGTCGTCGCCGCGACCGACGGCTTCCCCGAGGAGTGGGACCTCGACGCGCTGTGGCAGGCGCTCAAGCAGCTCTACCCGATCTCGCTGTCGCTGCGGCAGGTCGAGGAGGAGGCCGGCGGCCGCGACGGGCTGACCCGCGAGTCGCTCGTCGAGGACATCAAGGCCGACGCGCAGGCGGCGTACGACCGTCGCGAGGCGGAGTTCGGCGACGAGGTGATGCGCGAGCTCGAGCGGCGCGTGCTGCTCTCGGTGCTGGACCGCAAGTGGCGCGAGCACCTCTACGAGATGGACTACCTGCGCGAGGGCATCGGGCTGCGGGCCTACTCCCAGCGCGACCCGCTCGTGGAGTACCAGCGCGAGGGCTTCGACATGTTCGCCGCCATGATGGACGGCATCAAGGAGGAGTCCGTCGGCTACATGTTCAACCTCGAGGTGCAGGTCGAGGACGAGGCCGACGAGGCAGCGGCCGAGGAGATCGAGGTCGGTCCCGCGCTCGCGCAGGCCGCCGCGTCCTCCGGGCTGCACGACCACCCGTCGATCCACGCCAAGGGGCTCGACGCCCCCGACGCGGCCGCAGAACCTGTCCTACTCCGCGCCGTCCGAGGACGGCGACGCCGAGCTCAGCGGCTCCCCGCAGACCGGTCAGGCGCTCAACGAGCCGGAGTTCGCCGGCACCAGCCGCAACGCCGAGTGCCCCTGCGGCTCCGGCAAGAAGTACAAGAAGTGCCACGGCGCGCCCGGCGGCCCGACCGGCCTGACGACCCGCGTGAACGGCTGACACGCTCCACGCCGTGGGCGGAGACACCCGCGTGAGCGCACCCCGCTAGGGTCGCTCGCGTGATGGAGCTGTTCGAGAACTACCTGGACGGGGCGGGCGCCGCCTACGACGAGATGTTCGACGGCGACCGGCTGCGGGGTCCGTACGAGACCCTCGTCAGCTCCTTCGGCGAGGTCACCGGGGGCCGAGGTGCGGGCCCGCGCCGAGGCGCTGACCACGCTCTACCTCGAGCAGGGCGTCACCTTCGACATCGGCGGCGAGGAGCGGGCCGTTCCCGCTCGACATCATGCCGCGGGTCATCGAGCAGGACGCCTGGTCGGTGATCGACCAGGGCGTGCAGCAGCGGGTCAAGGCGCTCGAGCGGTTCCTCGACGACGTCTACGACACCGGCCGGGTGTTCGACGACGGCGTGGTGCCGCGCGCCGTGGTGACCACGTCGTCGCACTTCCACCGGGTGGCGGCCGGGGTGAAGAGCCCCAACGGGGTGCGCATCCACGTCGCCGGCATCGACCTGATCCGCGACGACCAGGGCGACTTCCGGGTGCTCGAGGACAACGTCCGCGTGCCCTCCGGGGTCTCCTACGTGATGACCAACCGGCGCGCGATCTCCGCGGCGCTGTCCGAGGCGTTCACCGGCCACCGGATCCGGCCGGTGGGTGCCTACCCGCGCCGGCTGCTCAACGCGCTGCGCGCGAGCGCGCCGGCCGGCGTCGACGACCCGACCGTCGTCGTGCTCACCCCGGGCGTCTACAACGGCGCGTACTTCGAGCACGCGCTGCTCGCCCGGACGATGGGCATCGAGCTCGTCGAGGGCCGCGACCTGGTGTGCCAGCGCGGCCGCGTGATGATGCGCACCACGCAGCGGGCTCGAGCAGGTGCACGTGATCTACCGCCGCGTCGACGACGAGTTCCTCGACCCGGTGCACTTCCGGGCCGACTCGCTGCTCGGCTGCCCGGGCCTGATGAACGCCGCCCGGGCCGGCAACGTCACGATCGCCAACGCGGTCGGCAACGGCGTCGCCGACGACAAGCTCGTCTACACCTACCTGCCCGACCTGATCCGCTACTACCTCGACGAGGAGCCGGTGCTGGCCAACGTCGACACCTGGCGCTGCGGCGACGACGACCACCGCGAGGAGGTGCTCGACCGGCTCGACGAGCTGGTGCTCAAGCCGGTCGACGGGTCCGGCGGCAAGGGCATCGTGATCGGCCCGAACGCGTCGCCGCGCGAGCTCGACGTGCTCCGCGAGAAGGTGCTCGCCGACCCGCGCGGTCGTGGATCGCCCAGCCCGTCGTACAGCTCTCGACGGTGCCGACGCTGTTCGACGGACGGCATGCGGCCGCGGCACGTCGACCTGCGGCCGTTCGCGGTCAACGACGGGCACAAGGTGTGGGTGCTGCCCGGCGGGCTCACCCGGGTCGCGCTGCCGGAGGGCGAGCTGATCGTGAACTCCTCGCGCGGCGGCGGCTCCAAGGACACCTGGGTGCTGGCCGGCGGCCGCGCGCACGTGTCGACGGCGGCGCCGGCGGCGCCGCCGGAGGTGCACGGCCCGCCCATGGACACCGGGCCCGCCGTCGAGTCGCGGACCATGCAGGCCGAGCAGCAGCAGCAGACGCGCACAGCTCGACCGCCGGACGGCTCGACACCTGAGGAGGCGTCGTGCTGAGCCGCATCGCGGAGTCGCTGTTCTGGATCGGCCGCTACGTCGAGCGGGCCGAGGACACCGCCCGGATCCTCGACGTGCAGACCCAGATGATGGTCGAGGACCCGACGGTCGACATCGACTCGGCCTGCCGCACGCTGCTCTCGGTCATGGGCACCGAGATCCCCGAGGGCCGGCTGACGCTGGAGGCGGCGCTGTTCCGGCTGGCCTTCGACACCGACGAGGGCACCTCGATCACGTCGGCCGTCGCGGGGGCCCGCGAGAGCGCCCGCCGGGCGCGGGAGACGCTGTCGACGGACCTGTGGGAGGTCATCAACTCGACCTACCGCTACCTGCCCGTCGGGCCGGTTCCGGGCGATGCGCACCCCCGACGCGTTCCGCTGGATGCGCGAGCGGGCCGCGGTCATCAACGGCACCGCCGACGCGACGATGAGCCGCGACGAGGGCTGGCAGTTCCTGATGCTCGGCCGGTCGCTGGAGCGGGCGGACATGACCGCGCGGCTGGTGGCGACCTCGGCGCTGAGCCCGGGGTCGAACTCCGCGTGGCCGACGACGCTGCGCGCCTGCGGCGCCTACCAGTCCTTCCTGCGGGCCTACCGCGGGCTGGAGACCGACCGCGAGGCGGCCGAGTACCTGCTGCTCGACCGGCTCTTCCCGCGCTCGGTGGTCTACAACCTCACCCGGGCCGAGCAGTGCCTGGCCAACCTCGAGGCCAGCGGGCAGCGGGTCGGCTTCCAGGACGAGGCGCAGCGGCTGCTGGGCCGGGCCCGCGCCGAGCTGGAGTACCGCTCGATCGGCGACATCGTCACCGACCTGCCCGGCGAGATGGAGCGGCTGCAGCGCACCTGCGCGGCCGCGAGCGACGCGGTCACGCAGCGCTACTTCGCGCACGCGGTCGCGATGAGCTGGACGGGAGGGGCCGCCCGATGACGATGCAGTTCCGTGTCGTGCACACCACCCGCATCTCGTACGACGGCGGGGTGGCCGCGTCGTACAACCTGGCCCGGATGACCCCGCCGACCACCGAGCACCAGGTCGTGGTGCACACCCGGCTCGACGTGGCGCCGACGCCGTGGAGCCAGACCTACCGCGACTACTGGGGCACCGAGGTGACGGCGTTCGAGGTGCTCGACCAGCACAGCGAGCTCGCGGTGACGCGACCTCCACCGTGCAGGTCAACCGGCCGTCGCCGGTCGCCCGGTGGGCTCGACCTGGGAGCAGCTGCGCACGCCCGACGTCCTGGACCGGTTCTGCGAGACGCTGGTGGCCGACGACCGGGTGCGTCCCGACGACGAGCTGCGCGACCGGGTGCTGGCGCTCGCCGAGGAGTCGTCGGGGCCGAGCGACTTCGCCCGGAAGGTGTGCCAGCTGGTCTGGGACGAGATGAAGTACGTCTCCGGCTCCACGAAGGTGCACGGCCACGCGCAGGACGCCTGGGCGGCCCGCAAGGGCGTGTGCCAGGACATGGCGCACGTCGCGATCGGTGCGCTGCGGATCGCGGACGTGCCGGCCCGCTACGTCTCCGGCTACCTCCACCCGAAGCGTGAGCCGCAGGTCGGCGAGACGGTCGTGGGGGAGTCCCACGCCTGGATCGAGTGGTGGGACGGCGAGTGGGTCGGCTTCGACCCGACCAACGACATCGAGCCCGGCGACCGGCACATCGTGGTGGCCCGCGGCCGCGACTACTCCGACGTGCCCCCGCTGACCGGGATCTTCTCCGGCGGCAAGACCTCCACGATGGCGGTCGAGGTCAAGGTCACCCGCCTCCTCTGACCCGGGCCTCCTCACGGGTTGACCCGGGCCTCCCGAGGGGTTGACCCGGCCTCCCGAGGGGTTGACCCGGGCTTCCCGAGGGTTGACCCGGGCTTCCCGAGGATTGAGTCGGGTCTCCCGATGGACGTTGGGCGCAAGGCCCGGGTCAACCCCGCACGAGGCCCGGGTCAACCCGGCACGGGGCCCGGGTGAACCTGGCACGGGGCCCGGGTCAACCTAGTGCTGCTCGGCGGGGCACCACCAGGTGGTCCGGCCGCCGACCGTGCCGCGCTGCATCTCGGCGCCGCAGCGGGGGCAGTGGCCGCCGGCGGTGCGCGAGGAGATCACGTCGCCCGTGTGCACGCCGCCGCGCCGGACCGCCGACCTGGTCGCCCGGCGCAGCGTGGCGTGCAGCGAGGTCAGGTCGTCGGCGGAGAGCTCGTCGACCCGGCGCCGCGGGTCCAGCCGGGCCTGCCAGAGGGTCTCGTCGGCGAGCAGGTTGCCGACCCCGGCGACCACCGACTGGTCCAGCAGCCGGGCCTTCACCGCGGTGCTGCCGCGGGCCATCCGCTCGCGGAACTGCGCAGCCGTGACCTGCTGCGCGTCGGGACCGAGGGCGTCGAGGTCGGGGTCGAGCCGGACCCGGCCCAACCGTCGCTTGTCGAAGAGCCGCAGGCTGCCGCCGTCGGCGAACACCAGCGTGAACCGGTCCCACTCGGGCCGCCGCCCGGACTGCTCGGCCGCGGTGCCCGACCCGCTGATCCGGTCGCCGCCCTCGTCGGAGTCGCCGCCGCGCCGCGAGACCACGATGCGGCCGCTCATCCCGAGGTGCAGGCCGAGCACCGGTCCCGGCTTGCGGCTGCGGCCGGCACCGGAGGTCTCGCACCACATCGTCTTGCCGCGCCGGTGGGCGGCGGTCAGCGTGCGGCCGACGAGCGCCTCGCGGATCTCGCCGGGGGCGTGCGGCCGGCACTCGTAGGTGTCGGCGTCGTCCACGTCGACGATGCGCCGCCGCAGCGCGGCCCGCTCGATCGTCGCCCGCGCGAGCTCGACCTCGGGCAGCTCCGGCACGCAGCCAGTGTGCCCGAGGTCGACGCGGCTGCACCCGCGACCCGGTCCGAGGGCCGGCTCAGGAGGTGTGGTGCACCTCCTGCAGGCCGTAGACCGGGGTGTCGATCCCCACGTCGCGGGCCTTGAGCTGCAGGGCGAGGTAGAGCGAGTAGTGCCGGGACTGGTGCAGGTTGCCGCCGTGGAACCACAGCGCCTCCTGCTGGGTGGGCTTCCACATGTTGCGCTGCTCGCCCTCCCACGGGCCCGGGTCCTTGGTGGTGTCCGACCCGAGGCCCCACACCTTGCCCACCGTGTCGGCGACCTCCTGGGAGATCAGGTCGGCGGCCCAGCCGTTCATCGAGCCGTAGCCGGTGGCGTAGACGACCAGGTCGGCCGGGAGCGTGGTGCCGTCGTCGAGCACCACCGCGTCCTCGGTGAGCTCGGTGACCTGGCCGTTGACGAGCTTCACGTCGCCGTTCGCGACCAGGTCGGCGGCGCCCACGTCGATGTAGTAGCCGGAGCCGCGGCGGAGGTACTTCATGAACAGCCCCGAGCCGTCGTCGCCCCAGTCGTGCTGGAAGCCGGACTTCTCGAGCCGGTCGTAGAAGTCCTGGTCGCGCTCGCGCATCTGGTCGTAGAGCGGGATCTGGAACTGGTGCATGATCCGGTACGGCAGCGACGCGAACACCAGGTCGGCCTTCTCGGTGGTCATCCCGCCGGCCACCGCCTCCTCGGAGTACAGCGCGCCGAGCCCGATCTCCATCAGCGAGTCGGACCGCACGATGTGCGTCGAGGTCCGCTGCACCATGGTGACGTCGGCGCCCTTCTCCCACAGCGCGCCGCAGATGTCGAAGGCGGAGTTGTTCGAGCCGACGACGACGCACTTCTTGCCGGCGTACGCGTCGGGGCCGGGGTGCGCGGAGGAGTGGTGCTGGTCGCCGCGGAAGACGTCCATGCCCGGGAACTGCGGGATGTTCGGCTTCCCGGACATGCCGGTGGCGAGCACCAGGTGCTTCGGCCGCAGCACGACCGGCTGGCCGTCGCGCTCGACCTCGACGGTCCACTCCTGCGTCTTCTCGTCGTACGACGCGTGCTTGGCCTCCGTGCCCGACCAGTAGTTGAGCTCCATCACCTTGGTGTAGGACTCGAGCCAGTCGGCGATCTTGTCCTTCGGGGCGAACACCGGCCAGTTGTCGGGGAACTTGATGTAGGGCAGGTGGTCGTACCAGACCGGGTCGTGCAGGCACAGCGACTTGTAGCGGCTGCGCCACTGGTCACCGGGCCGCGCCCGCTTGTCGATGACGATGGTCGGCACGCCCAGCTGCCGCAGCCGGGCGCTCAGCGCGATGCCGCCCTGGCCGCCGCCGACGACCAGCACCGACGGCTGGGTCTCGTAGCCGAGCTCGCGGGCCTCCCGCTCCCGGCGCTCGCTCCAGGTCTCGCGGTCCTTGTTCGCGCCGTGCTCGGCGCCCATGGGTCGGGCGGTGCCCTTCGGCTCCTCGTGACCCTTCAGCTCGTAGAGCGTGGTCAGCAGCGTCCAGGCCCCGGCGTCGGTGAGCCGCAGGTGGCCCTTGCCGCGGCCGACCGCGGTCTCGAACTCGACCCACGCCTCGGTGACGCCGTCGGCCTCCGCCGGCTCCTCGGTGGTGCGGAACCCGGAGGGCCGGGTGGTCTCCAGGGTGTGGCGGAGCAGGTCGGCGACCCCCTCGGGGCCCTCCACGGTGGTGATGTTCCAGGTGAAGGCGACCAGGTCGCGCCAGAAGCTCTCCGGTGCGAACATCCCGGCCGCGCGGTCGACGTCGCCCGCGGTCAGCGCGTCCTCGAAGTCGGCGAGCCAGGAGTCCACCCGCTGCTGGGCGGGGGAGGCGGCTGCGGGGGCGTCGAGCGTCTGGGTCATGGGCGTCCTTTCCGGGGCGTGTGACACACCGCACACCCTGCCGAGCGGGACCGGCAAGGGTTGCAGCGGGTTGCAAACCTCCTCGCACGGAGGGGGCACCGGTCGTGCCGGGCTCCTACGCTGGCGAGGTGGGTGAGTCTCCCGGCGGCTTCAGCGCGATCCGGCCCGGCACCGACCTGCCGCGCTACGCGCGCGAGCTGGTGCGGATGCACGACGCCGTGATCGGCGGCGGGCAGCCCCGGCTGCGTCCCCGCCCGCTGGTGGCCCGGTCGTGGTCCCGGGTGATGGACGCCGGTCTCGACCCCGACGCCCGCGCCCGGCGCGACCCGCTGCCGTGGGACCAGGTGCTCGAGCGGCGCCGCCGCTCGCCGATCTCGCTGGTCATCGAGGAGCTGCGGGCGATCGTCGCCTCGGTCGCGGACGCCTCGCAGTTCCTGATGGTCGTGACCGACGCCGACGGCATCATCTTGTGGCGCGAGGGCGCCGCCCGGGTCCGCAGCCGGGCCGACGGGCTCGGGTTCACCGACGGAGCGGAGTGGACCGAGGACCTGGTCGGCACCAACGCGATCGGCACCGCGCTCGCCGAGGCCAGCCCCGTCCAGCTGTTCTCGGCCGAGCACTTCGAGGCCGACCAGCACCCCTGGTACTGCACCGCCGCGCCGATCCACGACCCGCGCACCGGCGAGCTGCTCGGCATCGTCGACGTCAGCGGTCCCGCGATGACGCTGCACCCGGCGATCATCGCGCTGGTGGAGACCGCCGTGCGGCTGGCCGAGTCGCAGCTGTGGCGGCACCACGAGCTGCGCCTCGAGCGGCTGCGCCAGGCGGCGGCGCCGCTGCTCGCCTCGGTCGACGGCCCGATGCTGCTCGTCGACGACCACGGCTGGGTCGCGCACACCTCCGGCATCGCGACGCCGGCCCGGATCGCCGTGCCCGACCAGGAGCGGCCGCTCACCGTGCCCGGCCTCGGCCTCTGCCTGCCGGAGCCCGTCGCCGACGGCTGGCTGGTGCGGCCGGTCGGCGCCGAGACCCGGATCTCGATGGTGCTCGACCTCGCCGGCCGGCCCGCCGTCGAGGTGGTCGGCGAGCGGCCCTGGCGCAGCTCGCTGACCGCGCGGCACGCCCAGATCCTGCGGCTGCTGCACGGCGCCGGCGCGGCGGGGCTGACCGCGGCGGCCCTCAGCCGGGCGGTGTACGGCGACGCGGAGCACGTCGTCGCGGTGCGCGCCGAGGTCTCACGGCTGCGCCGGACGCTCGGCGGCGTGGTGGAGAGCCAGCCCTACCGCATCGCGCCGGAGGTCGACCTCGCCGTGGTGCTGCCGGCCTGACCCGGCGGCCTGACCCGCCGCCGGCCTGCGCTCAGCCCAGCTGGAGCGCCACGCAGCGCCAGCCGGTGTCGCGCTTCTCCAGCCGGGCGGCGATCGCGCGGGACCGGTGGCCGTGACGCACGTGCACGCTGACCTCCGCGCTGGCCGGCGTGGGTTGGAAGACGTGCACGCTGCGCACCTGCGCGCGGACCGTGCGCTGCCGCCGGGGCGCGGCGGTGGTGCGTCCCAGGATGCGCACCCGCCGATCGAGGTCCTGGTAGACCCGGGCCGTCGTCCAGCGCAGCAGCTGGGCCACCGGCCGGTCGCCGCCGAGCACCTCGACGGTGGCCTGCGCGAACCGCGCCGCCCACGCCTGCACCTCGCGGTGCTCGGTGGAGGCCGGGCCGGGGACCACCCGCAGGTCGGGCACCCGCGGCTGTGCGGGCAGCAGCCCCAGGTCGAGGGCGAGGGTGCCCTGGACGGTGGCGACGGGCACCGTCTCGCGGGTCTCGCCGGGCGGGTCGAGCCGGGTCACGGTCGCGAGGCCGGGCGCCGGCGCGACCGGGCGTCGAACCGGGATGCGGGGGTGCGGGAGGGGCTGACCGGTCATGGTGCGTCCTTTCGGTGAGGGGCGAGCTGCCGCGGCACCTCGAGCGAGGTGCCGGGACGGATCAGGTCCGGGTCGGGTCCGACCCGGACGCGGTTGGCGTCGCGGAGCCGGTGCCAGGCGTCGGTGACGTCGGCGTCGGTGACGTGCTCGGTGACGTGCTCGGAGCCGCGCTCGGAGCCGCGCTCGTGGAGCAGCCGGGCCGCGATGCGCCACAGCGAGTCGCCGGGGCGGACCACGACGCGGCGAGCGGGGAGCACGTGGTCGGGCCCGCTCCCGTGACGCAGTGCGACGGTGCGCGGGACGGCCGTCGACAGCGCCGTCCCGGTGGTCCGGTCGGGCAGCGTGAGACCGGCCAGGCCCGGTCGCGGCGGCGGGTCCGCGAGCGCGGTGCCGGCCAGCCCCGTGGTGAGGGCCACGCCGAGGGTGGCGGTGACGAGCCGCCTCGTGACGCGGGGGCACCGGCGCTCGAGGGTGCGGCCCAGCGCCGCGGCACGCCGGCTCCGCGGGGCGGCCGACCGGGCGGCGTACGCGACCAGCATGAGAGCGGTGGCGGCGACCAGCCACGCCACGCAGCCCAGCAGGGCAGCGGCGCAGAGCCCCAGCAGCACGGTCTCCAGCGGCAGCGGGGTCCCGCCGCCTGCGCGCAGGACGGTCAGCAGGCTGCCCAGCGGTGGCGCGGCGAGCCACCAGGCGGCGGCCACGAGGGCGGTGCAGCCCGCGAGCAGCACGGCCACCCGCACCGTCGCCAGCGTCCCCCGCATGCCTAACCCTTCTGTTTGATGTCGTTTGATGTATTCGAAGCCACTTCGGTGTCGGAGTCAACCGGTCGTCCACAGCCGTTGACAGCGGGCCGCCCGTGCCGCACCGTGCGGTGATGCGGTGGGACGACCGGCTGGCCGGTCACTTCGACGGGCTCTTCGACGACCTCGAGCAGCAGGCGGAGGGGCTCGCGCTCGGGTGCGCGCGACGCGGACGTCGCCGAGCAGCGACGCTGGGAGTACGCCCAGGTGGACCTCGCGTCCCGGCTCTTCGCCTCCGTCGGCGACCGGCTGCTGGTGTCGGTGGCGGGCGTCGGGGCGGTGGACGCCCGGCTGCGGCGGGCCGGCGACGGCTGGTTGCTGCTCGACGCGGGGTCGCAGGAGTGGATCGTCCGGCTGGCCGCCGTCGGCTCGCTGCGAGGGCTCGCCGACCGTGCGGTCGCCGCCCCGGCCCGGTCCGTCACCGCGCGGCTGGGGCTCGGCTCCGCGCTGCGCGGCGTGGCCGAGACCCGGGCGGACGCGGTGCTGCACCGCACCGACGGGTCGCTGCTGCGGGGCGTGCTCGGCCGGGTCGGCGCGGACTTCGTGGAGGTCCGGACCGGCGAGACCGGCACGGTCGAGGTGGTGCCGTTCGGTGCGCTGGCCGCGGTGCGCACCACCTGATGCGGGCTACGGCCGGGCGTCGTCCGGGTGCGGAGCGGCGGCGCCGCGGCGGGCGTCGGACTCGGCGTACATGCGCTGGATGTAGTTCTCGAGCTCGACGGCCTCGATGCGGTACTGCTGGCGGCCGCCGATCTGGATGTGCCGCAGCTCCCCGGACTGCACCAGCGCCCGCACCTGCGCGACCGACGTCGACAGGATCTCGGCGACGTCGGACAGCGTCAGGAACCTCGGTCCCGACGGTCCGCCGCTCTCGGTGGGGGGCACCCGGGGCATGGCGCCACTATGCCAGCGTTTGCCGACGTTTCGTGACGCCGGGATCGGTTTGGCTGTGGACGACGAGGTGTCGACTGTGCCCGAACTGAGCATGATGTCGGGCATGTCACCACGGGGACCCAGCACCGCTCTGCATCCACCACCCACGAACGGCAGCTCGCCGCCGGCCGATCGGCCGCGACGGTCGCGGTGGCGGGACCCGCGGCTGGTCGTCGGGCTGGCCGTGGTCGCGGTGTGCGCGCTGCTCGGGGCTCGGTTCCTGGGCGGCGCCTCGGACACCGTCCCGGTGTGGGCGGTGCGCGGCACGCTGCAGGAGGGGCAGCCGGTCGGGCCCGCGGACGTCGTACGCCGTGAGGTGCGGTTCGTGGACCAGGCGGACGCCGACCGCTACGTCTCGGCCGACGCGACCTGCCGGCGGGCTCCACGCTGCGCCGTGCCGTCGGGGCCGGCGAGCTGCTGCCGCGTGGCGCGCTCGGGGCCTCCGGTGCGGCGTCGCGCACGGAGGTGCCGCTGTCCGTCGACACCGAGGCGGTGCCCTCGACGGTCCGGGTCGGGTCGACCGTGGACGTCTGGGTCACGCCCGACGACGCCGCGGACGCGCAAGCCGGGCACCGGCCGCTCCACGCTGGTCTTCGACGACGTGGCCGTGGTGTCGATGCCGGAGTCCGGCACGTCGCTGGGGCCGACCGCGACCCGCCAGGTCATCGTCGGGGTGGGGGAGGACCAGGAGGGCCGGCTGCCGACGTCGATCGCGGCGCTGTCCTCCGGGACCGTGGTCCTCACCGTCCAGCGATGACGCCTCGACGGGGCGCCGGGCCCCGCCCCGGTGCTCGTCGCGGCCGCCGGGTCGTCGTGGGAGGCGGCCGCGCTCGACCGGATCGAGCGCGGGCCCGGCCTGCTGCTGAGCAAGCGCTGCGTCGACCTCACCGACCTGCTGGCGACCGCCGCCGCCGGGCTGGCGTCGGTCGCCGTCGTGTCGCCCGCGCTGCCCGGCCTCGACGCCGACAGCGTCGTCGCGCTGCGCCGAGCCGGGCTCGGGGTGGTGCTGGTCGCCGCCCCCGAGGAGCTGCAGGACGGCGACACCGAGCGGATGCGGCGGCTCGGCATCGACCACGTGGTCGCCAGCACCGAGCTCGACAGCCTGCCCGGACACGCTCGCGAGCGCCGGCGACGGCGTGCCCGACCGGGGCGAGCCGTCCTGGGACGACGACGTCGTGGACCGGCCCACGTCGCACGGCCGGCTCGTCGCGGTCTGGGGACCGACCGGCGCACCGGGCCGCACCACCGTCGCGGTCGGGCATCGCCGGCGAGCTGGCCGAGGCGGGGCACGACACGCTGCTCGTCGACGCCGACGCGTACGGCGGCGCGGTGGCCCAGCACCTCGGCGTGCTCGACGAGGTCTCGGGGCTGCTGGCCGCCGCACGGGCCGCGAACGCCGGCCAGCTCGACGCGACGCGGCTGTCCGACCTCGCGCGCCAGGTCCGCGACCGGCTGCGGGTGCTCACCGGGCTGCCGCGGCCCGACCGGTGGCAGGAGGTGCGGCCCGCCGCGTTCGACGAGCTGCTCGAGCGGTCGGCCGAGCTCGCGGCGTACACCGTGCTGGACGTGGGGTTCGGCCTCGAGGGCGACCCGCCCGACCCGTTCGGTCCGGCCGCGCCGCAGCGCAACCAGCTGACCCTGACCGCGGTCGAGCGGGCCGACGAGGTGGTCGTGGTCGGTGCCGCCGACCCGGTCGGCCTGGCCCGGCTGGCCCGCGGCCTCGTCGACCTGCGCGACGTGGTGCCGGGCATCCGGCCGCGCGTCGTCGTGAACCGCACCCGGCCGTCGCTGGGCTGGAGCGACCGCGAGATCCGCGGCATGGTCGAGGGCTTCGTGACACCGCTCGAGGTGCACTTCCTGCCCGAGGACCGGGCGGCCGCCGACCGGGCGCTGATGGCCGGCCGGACGCTCGCCGAGTCCGGCGACTCGCCGCTGCGAACCGCCGTCGCCGCGCTCGCCCGGGCGGTGGCGGGCGAGCGGCCGAGGCGCCCGTCGCGGCGCGGGCTCAGGCGCCGAAGAGCAGGTAGAGACCGGTGACGGTGTAGAAGACCATCACCACGAGCAGCGGCAGCTGCCCGGTGAGCTGGTGCCGCTTCGGCAGCAGCTTGACCGCGCGGTCGTGCGCGGCGATCACCCCCAGCACGTGACCGGTCACGACCGAGAGCACCTTGAGCACCGCGAGGAACGTCGGGTGCGCCGTCAGCCAGTAGCTCACCGGCAGGTCCGCGGTGCCGAGCAGGTTCGGAGCCGTTGGCCATCGGGTCGCTGAGCCTGGCGATCGTCTGCTGGCCGACCTCGACGAAGTAGCTCAGGTAGTGCGCCACGATGTAGCCGATGATGATCGGCACCACCGAGTGCGCGAACCGGTCCGGCAGCGTACGGCGGGCGACTCCCGTGCTCCACCCCGGTGGCCATCGTCGCGACCGCGAACGAGACGCCGACGACCAGGCAGAACAGCAGCAGCGCGCCGAGGTTCAGCCACTCCGAGGACAGGCTGCTCGACTGCGTGAACTGCAGCCACTCGTTGGAGTCCTTGAAGCTGTCGAACGCCGTGCTGCCGAACAGCACCGCGACCACGCCGACCAGCCCCGGCCGCACCACGACCCCGTCGAGGTTGCCCAGCGGGCTGCGCAGCACCAGCGTGCCGTCGGCGGTCCGCCCGAACACCGACAGGTGCCCGGCGAGGGTGGAGTAGACCTCGAACGGGTCGGCCCGCTCGAACCAGTCGCTGCCGAACAGCGCCGCCCCGACGATCACGATCGCGATGTAGGCGGCGAACCACAGCCGCACCGGGGACAGGTACGTCGACCCGGGGTACACCAGCTCCAGCCACACGAAGGCCAGCAGCCCGAGCGCGGCGGGCCAGTAGCCCGACCCAGCGCGGCAGCGTCACCAGCGCGTCCTCGGGACGGCCGCCGGTCAGCCGGGTGAACACCAGGTGGATCGTGCGCAGCGGGCTGACCGTCCGGTAGAACGGCCCGAACAGCAGCGACATCGGCACGATGCCGACCCACAGCAGCACGTAGACCACGCCGAACGTCGGGTTGGTCAGCAGGTCCGGGCCCGCGACGGCCGCCCAGACGACGTACGCGAAGAAGGCGAAGCCGAGCACCCGCATCGACCACCGCGAAGGCGGTGCTGTCGACCGTCGACGCGAGCCACGACGGGACCGGCCGACCGTGCGTCGCGGCGTCGAAGCGGGGCTCTCGCCACGCGAGCGCCAGCACGATGAAGGAGACCGCGAGCGCGGCGCCGGCGCCGGCCATGGCGTACTCGGCGGGGATCGGGAGGTCCTTGGCTCCGCCGATGCCGTGGGCGAGATCCATCGACTCTCCTTCTCGGACGGCCAACCGGCTCTGTCAGAATCGCATGACGCACCGAGCAGGGCCTGAGAGGGGTATCGATGACGGAGCGGCTGCGGCCGGAGGACCTGGCCTTCCTGGTCACGGAGTCCGCGAGCACGCCGATGCACAACGCGACGCTGGAGATCTTCGAGCCCGGCGACGGCTTCGACTACGACCGGCTGGTGGCGCTGGTGGCCGACCGGATCGCGTTCGTGCCCCGCTACCGGCAGCGGCTGCGCTCGGTGCCGGGCCGGCTGGCGAACCCGGTCTGGGCCGACGACGAGGACTTCGACCTGACCTACCACGTGCGCCGCTCCGCGCTGCCGCGGCCGGGCTCGATGGACCAGCTGCGCGACCTCACCGCGCGGATCATGTCGCGGCAGCTCGACCGGCACCGGCCGCTGTGGGAGATGTACCTCATCGAGGGCGTCGAGGGCGACCGCTGCGCGATCCTGTCCAAGTCCCACCAGCTCCTCGTCGACGGCGTGGCCACCATCGACCTCGGCCAGGTCATCCTCGACCTCGACCCGGAGCCCAAGGAGACCGTGCAGGACGACTGGCACCCGCAGCACGCGCCGAGCCAGCCGTCGCTGGTGGCCGGCGCGGTCCGCGACTCGGTGCGCGACCCGCGGCTGGCCGTGACCACGCTCGCCGAGAACGCCGGCAGCGTGGTGCGGGCTGCCGGTGCCGTCAGCGGCCGGGTCAGCGGAGGTCGCGGGGACGCTGGCCAACCGCCAGGTCACCTCGGAGTCGCCGTTCGCGGCGCGGCTGTCCGAGCAGCGACGCTTCGTCACCGTCAAGACGTCGCTGGACGACTACCGCACCGTCCGCCGGTTCCACGGCGGCACCGTCAACGACGTCATCCTCGCCACCGTCACCGGCGCGATGCGCAACTGGCTGATGACCCGCGCCGAGTCGGTGCACGGCAGCCGCACGCTGCGCGCGCTGGTGCCGATGGGCGTGATCGACAGCGAGCTGGAGCCGACCTCGCTGGGCAGCCAGGTCGCCGGCACCTTGCTCAGCCTGCCGATCGGCGAGTCCAGCCCGGTGGTCCGGCTGCACCAGGTCTCCTACGCCCTGAAGGCGCACAAGGAGACCGGTCGCGCCGTCGCCGCGGACCGGCTCGCCGGGGTCGCCGGCTTCGCGCCGACGACGTTCCACGCGCTCGGCTCGCGGCTGGCCGCGACCTCGCTGCGTCGCGGCTACGACGTCGCGGTCACCAACGTGCCCGGCCCGCAGTTCCCGCTCTACGCCGCCGGCGCCCGGATGACGGAGTCCTACCCGGTGCAGCCGCTGCTGCCCGGCCACGCGCTGGCCATCGGCGTCACGTCGTACGACGGCGGGGTGTACTTCGGCCTCAACGGCGACCGCGACGCCCTGCCCGACCTCGACGTGCTCGGGCAGTGCATCGGCGAGGCGCTCGAGGAGCTGGTCGACACCACCTCCGGGTCCCGGCAGCGCGCGCCGCGGGGGCGCAAGAAGGGGTCGTCCCGCCGAGAAGCCGGTGCGCGGGATGACCGTCCGCGTCTACGTGCCCACCACGATGACCGGGCTGCGCCAGCTGGTCCAGGCCGACGGCGTCGGGCCCGCCCCGTTCCTGGCGCACGCCGTGACCGACGCGGTGCGCGGCGAGCTGGCCGACGCCGGCGAGGAGGACTGGGAGTACGCCGCCTCGTCGGCCGCCGCGCTCGCCTCGGTCGGCCTGCTCGGCGAGGGCGAGCCCGCCCGTCGGGTGGTGCTCGCCGTCGACGTGCCCGACGCCCGGCGGGTCGAGGTCGAGGACCCCACCACCGTCGAGGTCGACGCGGTCGTGCCGTTCCGCTGGGTCGCCGCCGTGCTCGCCGACTCCGCCGACGCGGAGGACGCCGTCGCCGCCGCCCACCGGGCCGAGGCCGAGGGGTCGCCGGAGGCCGCGGCGCTGCTCGAGCGCTGCCTGGACCACGAGCTCGGCTGGTGGGCCACGCAGGAGATCTCGCAGCTGCTGGGCATCCGCGACCGCCCCTGACCCGGGTGGCCTGGCCGGGCCGTGACAGTGACTTGGGGGTAGCCCGAGGCGCGTGACACGATCGGCGGCATGGACGCCATCACCCATCCGCCGGTCCCCGTCAACGAGCCGAACCTCACCTACGCGCCGGGCAGCCCGGAGCGGGCGGCGCTCGAGCTCGAGCTCAAGCGCCAGGAGGACCAGCAGGTCGACCTGACCGCCACCATCGGCGGGCGCAAGAAGATGGGCGGCGGGGTCGAGATGCCGGTCGTGCAGCCGCACGACCACGGCCACGTCCTCGGCGTGCTGAAGAACTCCAGCCAGGCCGACACCCGAGCCGCGATCGCCGCCGCGCACGAGGCCGCGCCCGGGTGGCGCGCGCTGCCGCACGACGAGCGTGCCGCGGTGCTGCTCAAGGCCGCCGACCTGCTCGCCGGGCCGTGGCGGCAGCGGATCAACGCCGCGACGATGCTCGGCCAGTCCAAGACCGCCTTCCAGGCCGAGATCGACTCGGCGTGCGAGCTGATCGACTTCTGGCGCTTCAACGTGCACTTCGCCCACGCAGATCCTCGCCGAGCAGCCGATCGCGAACAGCCGGGGCGTGTGGAACCGGTCGGACCACCGGCCGCTCGAGGGCTTCGTCTACGCCGATCACGCCGTTCAACTTCACCGCCATCGCCGGCAACCTGCCGACGGCGCCGGCGCTGATGGGCAACACGGTGCTCTGGAAGCCGTCGCCGACGCAGCAGCTCGCCGCGCACCTCACGATGGAGCTGCTGGAGGAGGCCGGGCATGCCGCCCGGCGTCATCAACCTGCTGCCGGGCGACGGGCTCGACGTGTCGAAGGTGGCGCTCAACCACCCGGACCTCGCCGGCATCCACTTCACCGGCTCGACGCCGACGTTCCAGCACCTGTGGTCCGAGGTCGGCGCCAACATCGGCCGCTACCGCTCCTACCCGCGCATCGTCGGCGAGACCGGCGGCAAGGACTTCATCGTCGCCCACCCGTCCGCCGACCCGGACGTGCTCAAGGTCGCGATGCTGCGCGGCGCCTTCGAGTTCCAGGGCCAGAAGTGCTCGGCGGCCTCACGGGCCTACGTGTCCCGGTCGGTGTGGAAGAAGATCAAGGCCGACTTCGTCAGCCAGGTCGAGTCGATCCCGATGGGCGACGTCACCGACTTCTCGAACTTCATGGGTGCCGTCATCGACGACCGCGCGTTCGCCAAGCACAAGAAGGCGATCGCCCGCGCCAAGCGCTCCAAGACCCTCGACGTCCTCGCCGGTGGCCAGGTCGACGACTCCGTGGGGTACTTCGTCCGGCCCACCGTCGTGGAGAGCAGCGACCCGACCGACCAGATGTTCAACACCGAGTACTTCGGCCCGATCCTCGCGGTGCACGTCTTCGACGACGCCGACTACGAGGACGTCGTCGACCAGATGGAGTCGTTCGCGCCGTACGCCCTCACGGGTGCGGTCATCGCGCAGGACCGCAACGTCGTCGCGTGGACCAGCGAGCGGCTGCGGTTCGCGGCCGGCAACTTCTACGTCAACGACAAGCCGACCGGTGCGGTCGTGGGGCAGCAGCCCTTCGGCGGTGCGCGGGCTTCGGGCACCAACGACAAGGCTGGTGCCCCGCAGAACCTGCTGCGCTGGACGTCTCCCCGCTCGATCAAGGAGACGTTCGACCCGCCGAAGGACTACCGCTACCCCTACATGGACCTCGGCTGAGCCGCGGCCCGGCAGCGGGCCGTCAGCCGGCCAGCGACGGGTAGTCGGTGTAGCCCTCGGCGCCGCCGCCGTAGAACGTCGCGGGGTCCGGCTCGTTGAGCTCGGCGCCGCTCTGCCAGCGACGCGGCAGGTCCGGGTTGGCGATGAACAGCCGGCCGACGGCGACCAGGTCGGCGAGGTCGGCGTCGAGCACGTCCTGCGCCTGCTGGCGGGTGGTGAGCTCGCCGAAGCCGGTGTTCACCACGAACGGGCCGCCGAAGTTCTTGCGGAGCCGCTGCACCAGGTCCAGCGACGGGTCGGCGAGCACGCTGAGGTAGGCCAGCCCGAGGTCGGCGATGCCGTCCACGAGCGCGGTGTACGTCGCCTCGACGTCGGCCGGGTCCTCCTCGGTGGCGCCCTGGATGTTGTGGGCGGGGGAGAGCCGGATGCCGACCTTCTCCGGGCCGATCGCCTCGGCCACGGCCCGCGTGACCTCGATGCCGAACCGGGCGCGGCGCGCGGGGCTGCCGCCGTACTCGTCGGTGCGCTCGTTGGAGCCGGGCGCGAGGAACTGGTGGATCAGGTAGCCGTTCGCGCCGTGCACCTCGACCCCGTCGAGACCGGCCTCGACGGCCAGCCGGGCCGCCTGGACGTACTCCTCGACGACCCCGGGGATCTCGTCGACCTCGAGGGCGCGGGGCACCGGGTGCGGCTTGCTGCCCTCGGCGGTGATCATCTGGTTCGGGGCCGCGAGCGCGCTCGGCGCGACCGTCTCGACGCCGTCCTTGTTGTCGGGGTGCGCGATCCGGCCGGCGTGCATCAGCTGCACGACGATGCGGCCGCCGCGCGCGTGGACCGCGTCCGCGACCCGGCGCCAGCCCTCGACCTGCTCGGCGGTGTGCAGGCCGGGGGTGTTCAGGTAGCCCTGGCCCGCCGCGCTCGGCTGGGTGCCCTCGGTGACGATCAGCGCGGCGGACGCCCGCTGGGCGTAGTACTCCACGGCGAGGTCGCCGGGCACCATGCCCTCGTCGGCGCGGTTGCGGGTCAGCGGCGCCATCACCAGCCGGTGCGGCAGCTCCCAGTCGCCTACGCGGATCGGGTCGAAGAGGTCAGCCATGGGGTGCGGGTCCTTTGCTCGGAAGTTTGTTGAACGTTCTACCGAACAGGGCGCACCCCGGTGCCATTCCGTCGACTGGGTCACACGGCACAATGGAGCCCGCGATGACCGACCTCCTGCTGCTGCCGCCGCCGGCGCTCCACCTCGGCGGGCTGCACCCCTACGAGCAGGCCCTGGTGCTGCTCATCGCGTTCGGCCCGTTCGTGGTGCTCGGCGTGGTGGTGTACGTCGTGCGCAAGCGCGACCTCGCCGACGAGGAGCGGGAGCGGTCCTCGGAGCCCCCGAGCGGCTGACGCCCGCCGCAGCGGCGCTCAGCTCTTGCGGGCGGCGAGCCAGGCCCGGCCGACCTTCTGCTCGGTGCGCAGCGCGCTCTTGAGCAGGTCGGCCACCAGGCCCTCGAGCTTGCCGCCGATCACCGGGACCTTCACCTTCAGGTCGCCCGCGACGGTCTCGACGGTGCCGTCGCCGTCGACCGCGAGCCGGATGTCGCCGTCGAGCTGGCCGGGCTTGCCGGGGATCTCCAGCAGCAGCGTCGCCGCGGTCTCCGAGCTCCACGACTCGCGCTGCACGATCTGGATGCTGTCGCCGACGAACTTCTTCGCGAAGGACGGGATGCCGCGGGCCGGCTGGGTCTGGTCGACGACCACCTTCATGCCCTTTCCGGCACCCTCGACGGACACGTCGTGACGCGTCGAGTCCATCGCCTTGCACACCTGCTCGCGGAAGTCACGGTCGGCCAGCATGGCCGCGACCTCCTCGGGCGACGCGTCGTACGACATCTCGTGGCTGAACTTCACTGCGATCTCCTTCACCGCGGCGGCTGCCGCGTCCGCACCTGGGACCTTGCTGGCGGTCATCATGTCCTACGGTGAGCCGGTGGGTGACGCAGACGTGACAGGTCGCTGGGGCGGCGAGCAGGTGCAGTTCGGGGAGCAGGGCGCCCGGCTGACCTACGGCAGCTACCTCCGGCTGCCACAGCTGCTCTCCGCCCAGCAGCTCGAGTCCGGCCAGGGGGAGGCGGACCCGGCCCACGACGAGCTGCTGTTCATCACCATCCACCAGGTCTACGAGCTCTGGTTCCAGCAGCTGCTGCACGAGGCGACGGCGGCCCGCGACGCGATGCCGGCCGGCCGCACCTGGTGGGCCCAGCACCTGCTGCAGCGGATGCACGTGATCGAGCGGGTGCTGGTCGCGCAGGTCGACGTGCTCGAGACGATGACGCCGCAGGACTTCCTGCAGTTCCGGCAGGCGCTGGCGCCCGCCAGCGGGTTCCAGTCGGTGCAGTTCCGCGAGCTGGAGTTCCTCTCCGGCGCCAAGGACCCGTCCTTCGTGGAGCGGTTCCGCGGGCTGACCGACGAGGAGACCGCCCGGCTGCACCGGCGGCTCGAGGAGCCGACGCTGTGGGACGCGTTCCTCACCGTGCTCGAAGGGCGCGGGCTGCCGGTCGACGACGACGAGGCCGTGACCGCGTCGGTGCGCCGCGCCGCTCACGACCGGGCGTCGTACGGCGACGTGTGGGCGCTCGCCGAGGCGCTGCTCCAGCACGACGAGCTGGCGGCCGCCTGGCGGGCCCGGCACGTCGTGATGGTGGAGCGGATGATCGGCACGAAGACCGGCACCGGCGGCTCGTCGGGGGCGGAGTACCTCCGCAGCCGCCTCGACCTGCGGTACTACCCGCTGCTGTGGGAGCTGCGCTCGGTCCTGTGACAGGCCGTGACGGGCCGTGACGGGCGCGCCCGGTTGGTCGGTCGCAGCCACAGGTCTAACCTCGTCAGGCGACGACACAACGGAGTGCCGTCGGGCGAGCGACAGAGGTTGATGCTGCGTGCGGACGACGCTGGACGACACTGCGAACAGCCAACGCGACGAGCTGCTGGAGCGGGCAGCCGCCTTCGCGCGGGGACGGAAGGGCTCGGCCGGTCCCCCCGGGGAGCAGTCCGCGGAGCTGCTGCGGTACTTCTACCGCCACGTCGCCGCCGAGGACATCGCCGAGCGCGGCGAGGTCGACCTGTACGGCGCCGCGATGAGCCAGTACCAGCTGGCGACGTACCGGCCGCAGGGCACCGCGAACGTCCGGGTCTTCACCCCGACGGTCTCCGAGCACGGCTGGTCCGCCGGCGGCCACAGCGTCGTCGAGGTCGTCACCGACGACATGCCGTTCCTCGTCGACTCGGTGACCATGGAGCTCAACGAGCAGAACCGTGAGGTGCACGTCGTGGTGCACCCCCAGGCGCTCGTCCGGCGCGACGTGGCCGGGCAGCTGCAGGAGGTCCTCACCGACGCCGACGCGGTCGACCGGGCCGACCTGCCGCACGACGTGTCCCGCGAGTCGTGGATGCACATCGAGATCGGCCGCGAGTCGAGCCCGAGCCAGCGCGAGGAGATCGAGCGGGCGCTGAGCAAGGTGCTGACCGACGTGCGCGAGGCCGTCGAGGACTGGCCCAAGATGCACGCGACGGCGCTGGAGATCATCGAGGACCTGGAGAAGAACCCGCCGCCGCTGCCCGACGAGGAGATCTCCGAGGGCCAGGCGCTGCTGCAGTGGCTGGCCGACACCCACTTCACGTTCCTGGGCTACCGCGAGTACCGCCTCGAGGACCTGCCCGGCGGCGAGGACGTGTCGCTGCGGGCCGTGCCCGGCACCGGGCTCGGCATCCTGCGCTCCGACCAGGACATGTCCGCGGCGTTCGGCAAGCTGCCCCCGCTGGTGCGCGACAGGGCGCGCGAGAAGACGCTGCTGGTGCTGGCCAAGGCCAACTCCAAGTCGACGGTCCACCGGCCGGTCTACCTCGACTACATCGGCGTCAAGACGTTCGAGAACGGCGAGGTCATCGGCGAGCGGCGCTTCCTCGGGCTGTTCTCGTCGGCGGCGTACACCGAGTCGCTGACCCGCATCCCGGTGATCCGGGTGAAGGCCAAGCAGGTGGTCGACCGGGCCGGCTTCGCGCCGCTGAGCCACACCGGCAAGGCGCTGATGGACGTCCTGGAGACCTACCCGCGCGACGAGCTGTTCCAGACCCCGCTCGACGAGCTGCAGCCGATCGCCGAGGCCGTGCTGAACACCCGCGAGCGGCGGCAGCTGCGGCTGTTCGTGCGCCGCGACACCTACGGCCGCTACCTGTCCTGCCTGGTCTACCTGCCGCGCGACCGCTACACCACCGCGGTGCGCGAGCGGATCGCAGAGATCCTCAAGCGGCAGCTGCACGGTGACTCGCTGGAGTACACCGCGCGGGTCAGCGAGTCGCTGCTCGCGCGGCTGCACTTCGTGGTCCGGCCCAAGCCCGGCGAGCTGGTCGGCGACTACAACCACGCCGAGCTGGAGCGCCGGCTCGCCGACGCGGCCCGGTCCTGGCGCGACGACTTCGTGGCCGCCGCGCACGCGGAGTACGGCGAGGAGGACGGCGCCCTGCTGGCCCGCAAGTACGCCGACTCGTTCCCGGAGGCCTACAAGGAGGACTACCCGCCGCGCACCGGAGCGGTCGACCTCGGCCGGCTCGAGGGCATCCCCGCCGAGGGCGGCCTCGACCTGTCGTTCTACCGGCCGGTCGACGGCGGTCCGCGCGAGGCCCGGCTGAAGATCTTCCGGATCGGCTCGCCGCTGTCGCTGTCCGAGGTGCTGCCGATCCTGTCGTCGATGGGCGTGGAGGTCGTCGACGAGCGGCCCTACGGGCTCGACGGCACCGAGCGGCCGTCGTACATCTACGACTTCGGGCTGCGCTACGGCCGCGAGCTGCCGCCCGAGGCGCGCGACCTGTTCCAGGACGCGGTCAACGCCGTCTGGGAGGGCGACAACGAGGTCGACGGGTTCAACGGGCTGGTGCTCGCCGCCGGGCTCACCTGGCGGCAGGCGACCGTGCTCCGGGCCTACGCGAAGTACATGCGGCAGGGCGGCACGCCGTTCGCGCAGGACTACATCGAGGACGCGCTCACCCACAACGTCGACATCACCCGCTCGCTGGTCGCAGCTGTTCGAGGCGCGCTTCGACCCCGGCCGCGGCGACGCGCTCCTGGCCGACGACGCCGCCCGCCAGGCGCGGACCGAGGAGCTCGTCCACGGCATCGAGACGGCGCTCGACGACGTCGCGAGCCTCGACCACGACCGGATCCTGCGGTCCTACCTGACCGTGATCTCGGCGACGCTGCGCACCAACTACTTCCAGACCGACCGCGACGGGCTGACCGAAGTCCTACATCTCGCTCAAGCTGCAGCCCGACGCGATCCCGGACCTGCCGGAGCCGCGGCCGAAGTTCGAGATCTTCGTCTACTCGCCGCGGGTCGAGGGCGTGCACCTGCGCTTCGGACCGGTCGCCCGCGGCGGGCTGCGCTGGTCCGACCGGCGCGACGACTTCCGCACCGAGATCCTCGGCCTGGTCAAGGCGCAGATGGTGAAGAACACCGTCATCGTGCCGGTCGGCGCGAAGGGCGGCTTCTTCTGCAAGCAGCTGCCCGACCCCGCCGACCGCGAGGCGTGGCTGGCCGAGGGCGTCGCCTGCTACAAGACGTTCATCTCCGGCCTGCTCGACATCACCGACAACCTGCTGCACGACGCCGACGGCGACCGCTCGGTGCCGCCGGAGCGGGTGGTGCGCCACGACGGCGACGACACCTACCTCGTGGTGGCCGCCGACAAGGGCACCGCGACGTTCTCCGACATCGCCAACGGCGTCGCCCAGGACTACGGCTTCTGGCTCGGCGACGCGTTCGCCTCCGGCGGCTCGGTCGGCTACGACCACAAGGCGATGGGCATCACCGCCCGCGGCGCGTGGGAGTCGGTGCGGCGGCACTTCCGCGAGATGGGCGTCGACTGCCAGAACGAGGAGTTCACCTGCGTCGGCGTCGGCGACATGTCCGGCGACGTGTTCGGCAACGGCATGCTGCTCTCGCGCCACACCCGGCTGGTCGCGGCGTTCGACCACCGCGACATCTTCCTCGACCCGGACCCGGTCGCCGCGACGTCGTACGACGAGCGGAAGCGGCTCTTCGACCTGCCGCGGTCGTCGTGGCAGGACTACGACACCAGCCTGATCTCGGAGGGCGGCGGGGTGTTCTCCCGCGCGCTGAAGTCGATCCCGGTCACGCCCGCAGGTGCGGACCGCGCTGTCGGCTCGACGACTCGGTGCGTCACGCTGACGCCGGCGCAGCTGATGAAGGCGATCCTGCTCGCCGACGTCGACCTGCTCTGGAACGGCGGCATCGGCACCTACGTCAAGAGCGAGGGCGAGACCGACGCCGAGGTCGGCGACAAGGCCAACGACCCGATCCGGGTGAACGGCCGCGACCTGCGCTGCCGGTGCGTGGGGGAGGGCGGCAACCTCGGCCTCACCCAGCGCGGGCGCATCGAGTACGCCCGCTTCGGGTGCGGCGGCTCCGGCGGCCGGATCAACACCGACTTCATCGACAACTCCGCCGGCGTCGACACCTCCGACCACGAGGTGAACATCAAGATCCTGCTCGACCGGGTGGTGGCCAACGGCGACCTCACCGTCAAGCAGCGCAACGACCTGCTGGCGTCGATGACCGACGAGGTCGGCACGCTCGTGCTCGGCGACAACTACGAGCAGAACCACGCGCTGGCCAACTCCGCGGTCCAGGCCGCCGCAGCTGCTGCACGTGCACGAGGACTGGATCCGCCGGCTGGAGCGGCAGGGGCTGCTCGACCGGCGGCTGGAGGCGCTGCCCACCCGCAAGGCGGTCGCCGACCGCCTCGAGCGCCACCAGGGGCTCTCGGTGCCGGAGCTCTCGGTGCTGCTCGCCTACACCAAGATCGTGCTCGCCGACGAGCTGCTCGCCACCGACATCGCCGACGACCCGTTCCTGCGCACCGACCTGTTCGGCTACTTCCCGCTGCAGATGCGCCAGACCTACCGCGAGTGGATGGAGGCGCACCCGCTGCGCCGCGAGATCATCGTCACCAGCGTGGTCAACGACCTCGTCAACGGCGCCGGCATGACGTTCTTCCACCGGCTCTCGGAGGAGACCAACGCGTCGGCCGAGGAGCTGGTGCGCGCGAACTTCGTGGCCCGCGAGATCTTCGGCTCGCGCGCGCTGATCGACGAGGTCGACTCGCACGACAACGTGATCGACGCGGGCGTGCAGACCCGGATGCGGCTCGAGATGCGGACGCTGGTGGAGCGCGCCTCGCGCTGGCTGATCAACAACCGGCGACCGCCGATGGACAGCGAGGCGACCGTCGAGTTCTTCGGCGTCGTGGCCCAGCAGGTCGTCGCGGCGCTGCCCGAGCTGCTGACCGGCCGGGAGGCCGACGCGTTCGCACGTCGGCGCGACGACCTGCTCGGCCGGGGCGTGCCCGAGGACCTGGCGGTGAAGGTCGCGGTGCTGCCGCCGGCGTACATGGCGCTGAACATCGTCGAGACCGCCAAGCGCGACGGCATCGACCCGCTCGAGGTGGCCCGCGTCCACTTCGCGCTGGGGGAGCGGCTCGGCCTGTCGATGCTGGTCTCGCGCATCCTGGCGCTGCCCCGCGACGACCGCTGGCAGACGATGGCGCGCGCGGCGCTGCGCGACGACCTGCACACGGTGCACGCCCAGCTCACGGCCCAGGTGCTCGCCGACACCGAGGCCGACCAGCCGGTGCCGGTCCGGATCGCCGACTGGGAGGACCGCGACGCCGTCGTGGTGTCGCGCTCGGTGTCCACGCTGGAGGAGATCTGCTCCGACGAGCACGTCGACCTGGCGCGCCTGTCGGTCGGGCTGCGCGTGGTCAGGACGCTGTTGTCGGGTCCGTGAGTCCGGGGACGGGGGAGCCGCGGAGCCGGCTCCGGGAGCGGCCATCGAGGTCGTCGGGCTGCGGAAGACGCTACGGCGACCTCGCCGCCGTCGACGACGTCAGCTTCACCGTCGAGTCGGGTGAGTTCTTCGGCATCCTCGGGCCCGAACGGCGCCGGCAAGACCACCACGCTGGAGATGATCGAGGGGCTGCGACGCCCCGACGGCGGCGAGGTCCGGCTGCTCGGCGAGCCGTCCTGGCCGCGCAACCCGCGGCTGCTGCCGCGCATCGGGGTGCAGCTGCAGGCCTCGGCGTTCTTCGAGCGGCTCACCGCCCGCGAGCAGATCCGCACCTTCGCCTCGCTGTACGACGTGCCGGCCGCGCGGGCCGACGAGTGGCTGGAGCGGGTCGGCCTCACCGACAAGGCCGGCACCCGCACCGAGAAGCTGTCCGGCGGCCAGCTGCAGCGGCTGGCGATCGCCTGCGCGCTGGTCCACGACCCCGACGTCGTCTTCCTCGACGAGCCGACCGCCGCGCTCGACCCGCAGGCGCGGCGCAACCTGTGGGACCTGCTCCGCTCGCTCAACGAGGCCGGCCGGACCGTCGTGCTGACCACCCACTACATGGACGAGGCGGAGGCGCTGTGCGACCGGGTCGCGATCATGGACCGCGGCCGGGTCCTGCAGCTGGACTCGCCGCCGGCGCTGGTGCGCGGGCTCGACGCGCCGGTGCGGATCCTGGTCGCGCCGCACCTGCTGCCGCCGGACGACGCCCGGCGGATGCCGGCCGTCGACTCCGTCGAGGACGACGGCGCGGCGCTGGTGCTGACCACCCGGGCTCCCTCGGTCGTGCTGACCCGGCTGGCCGAGCTCGACGCGCTCGAGGGGCTGCAGGTGAAGGCGGCCACCCTCGAGGACGTCTTCCTGCACCTGACCGGTCGCGAGTACCGAGCATGAGCGCTGACCGCGTTCCGAGCGATCGCGACCGCCATCGTCAAGGGCTTCGTGCGCGACAAGATGTCGATGTTCTTCGCGGTGGTGTTCCCGCTGATGTTCCTGGTGCTGTTCGGCGGCATCTTCAACTACAGCCAGAGCCCGCGCATCGACCTGGTCGAGGTCGGCCGCGTCCCGCTCGTCGAGCGAGCTGTCACCCGGGGCGAGGCAGGCCTTCGACCAGACCTTCGAGGTCACCCGGAGCGACGACCTCGACCGCCGCGGTCCGCACGGTGCGCAAGGGCGACGCGGACGTCGCCGTCGAGATGCGCGGCGACACCCTCGTCGCGCACTACACGCAGACCGACCAGACCAAGGCGGCCACCACGCAGGGCACGCTCAACGCGTTCGTGGACGGCGCCAACCAGGACGCCTCCGGGCAGCCGCCGCGCTACGCGCTGCGCACCGAGCGGGTCGAGGACAAGTCCCTGAAGACCATCCAGTTCGTCACGCCCGGCCTGCTCGGCTGGGCGGTCGCGATGAGCGCGGCGTTCGGGGCGGCCGCCACGCTGCAGGGCTGGCGCAACAGCAAGCTGCTGCGACGGCTGCAGCTGTCCCCGGTGCCGGCGTCCTCGGTGGTCGCGGCCCGGGTGGTGGTGACCGTGCTGATCGCGCTGGTGCAGATGGTGATCTTCGTGGGGCTGGGGATGGCCGCCTTCGGGCTGCAGCTGACCGGCTCCTGGTGGATGTCGGTGCCGCTGCTGATCGCCGGCACGCTCGCCTTCATGTCGCTGGGGCTGCTCGCGGGCGCGCTCGCCAAGACCCAGGAGGGCGCGGTCAACCTGGCGAACTTCCTGGTGCTCCCGATGGCGTTCCTGTCCGGGTCGTTCTTCCCGCTCGACGGCTCCCCGCAGTGGCTGCAGGTCACCTCGCAGCTGCTGCCGCTGCGCCACCTCAACGACGGCATGCTCGACGTGATGGTGCGCGGCGACGGGCCGGGTGCCGCCCTCCTCCCGATCGCGATCCTGCTCGGCTTCGCGACGGTCGTGACGCTGGTCGCCGTCCGGCTGTTCCGGTGGGAGGGCGACTGACGCGAGGCTCCCCACCCCGTGAACGCACGGCGGGCCGGTGCGTCACACTCGGAGCATGACCCGCACCGAGTCAGTCGACGAGCCCACCCCGGCCGAGCGAGCCGTCCTCGAGCAGCTCGACGAGCACGCGCTGGTCGAGAGCCTGATGGAGCTGGTCCGCATCCCCAGCATGGGCGGCACCGACGCCGAGGTGGAGGTGCAGGAGGTCGCCGCGGGCATGCTCCGCGACCTCGAGACCGACGTCGACCGCTGGGACATCGACCTCGACGAGGTCTCCCAGGACCCGTGGTTCCCCGGCGTCGAGGTGCAGCGCGAGCAGGCCGTCGGGGTGGTCGGCACGATCCCCGGCCAGCCCGGCGAGGGCATGCCGGCGCTGGTGCTGCAGGGGCACCTGGACGTCGTACCGCCGGGCGACCCGGACAACTGGCTCGGGTCCAACCCGTTCTCCGCGGAGATCCGCGAGGGGGCGCTGTACGGCCGCGGCGCCTGCGACATGAAGGCGGGCACGTCGGCGAACCTCGCGGTGGCCCGCACGCTGCGCGACGCCGGGGTGCGCCTGGAGCGGCCGCTGGCGCTGCACTGCGTGATCGGCGAGGAGGACGGCGGCCTCGGCGGGTTCTCCACGCTGCGCCGTGGCCACATCGGCGAGACCGCGGTCATCACCGAGCCGACCAGCGGGCAGATCCTGACCGCGACGGCGGGCGCGCTGACCTTCCGCATCGACGTCGCGGGCCGCTCCGCGCACGGCTCGATGCGCACCGAGGGCGTGAGCGCGTTCGAGGCGTTCCTGCCCATCCACGCGGCGCTGCTCGCGTTCGAGGCCGACCGCAACCGCGACCCCGACCCGAGGTTCGTGGGCGAGACGCCGTACGCCCTCTCCGTCGGCATGGTGCAGGCCGGCGAGTGGTCCAGCAACGTGCCCGACCGGCTGGTCGCCGAGGGACGCTTCGGCGTGCAGCTCGACGAGGACCCGCGGCTGGCACGCGCCCGCTTCGAGGACGTCGTCACCGAGGTCGCGGTGAAGGACCCGTGGCTGCGCGAGAACCGGCCGGTGGTGACCTGGCCCGGCGGCCAGTTCGCCAGTGGCAGCACCGACGTCGACCACCCGCTGATCGGGGAGATGTCGAGCGCCGTCGCTGCCGACCGGCGGTGGGCGTCCGCCGCTCGCGGCCGGGGTGTACGGCAGCGACCTGCGGCTCTACACCGGGTACGGCGGCATCCCGACCCTGCACTACGGACCCGGCGACATCGCCGACGCCCACGCGCCGCTGGAGAAGGTCGAGCTCGACCAGCTCGTGCAGGTCACGCGTGCGCTGCTGCTGCTCACCCTGCGCCGCTGCGGCGTCGCCTGAGCCGCTCGGCACCGCGATCAGCCAGCTGCGGTTTGTGGCCAATCCGCAGGGCGAGGGGCCCTGGGCATGCGGTTCGTGCCCAATGGGTGCGACGGGCGCACCCTGGGTGAGCATCGCGCCACGGGACGGAGCCCGGCCGCGTGCACCCCGACCCTGGTCGGTCAGGGCCGGCTACGGCCCGGTGGCACGAACGGCACCGTCCGGGCACCGACCGGGGTGCCGAGCGTGCATCCCGATCAGCTGGCCTTCTTCGCGGCCGCCTTCTTGGTCGTCTTCTTCGACGTCGACTTCTTGGCCGTGGACTTCTTGGCGGCCGGCTTCTTCGAGGCGGCCTTCTTCTCGGCCTTCTTCTCGGGCTTCGCGTCGGCCTCGTCCTCCGAGCTCGCCGGAGCCGACTCGCCGCGGGACGTCTTCGCCGCGTCGACGGAGCGCTGCAGCGCCGCCAGCAGGTCGACCACCTCGCCGGTGGACTTCTTCGGCTCCTCGGGGGCCTTCACCTCGCCGCCCTCGAGCTTGGCCTGCACCAGCGACTCGACGGCCTTCTGGTAGTCGTCCTCGTACTCGTCGGCGTCGTAGTCGCCGGCCAGCGTGTCGACCAGCAGCCGGGCCATCTTGAGCTCCTGCGGCTTCGCGGCGTGCTCGGTCGCGTCGAGACCCGCGAAGTCGGGCTTGCGGACCTCGTCGGGCCACAGCATCGTCTGCATCACGATCACGTCGTCGCGCACCCGCAGCACCGCGGTCGTCATCCGGGTCCGGATCGAGACCGTGACGACCGCGACCCGGTCGGCCTCCTTGAGGGCCTCGCGGAGCAGGGCGTAGGGCTTGGCGGCCGCCTTGTCGGGCTCGAGGTAGTAGGACTTCTCGAGCCACATCGGGTCGATCTGGTCGGTCGGCACGAACTTCTCGACCGAGATCTCGCGGCTGCTGCTGGCCGGCAGCTCGGCGAAGTCGTCGTCGTCGAGCACGACCATCTGGCCGTCCTCGGTCTCGTAGCCCTTGGCGATGTCGGCGTAGGCGACCTCCTCGCCGTCGACGCTGCAGACCCGTTGGTACTTGATCCGTCCGCCGTCCTTGGCATGCACCTGCCGGAACGAGATGTCGTGGCTCTCGGTGGCGGCGTACAGCTTCACCGGCACGCTGACCAGGCCGAACGACACCGCGCCTTTCCAGATCGCACGCATGGGGGCAGCTCCGCTCAGCTCGTGGACGTCGTGTCGGAATCCATCATGACCTACGACTCCGACAGCCGGGGAGACTCAGCGGTCGGCGGCTCAGCCGTCGACGTCGACGGGCGTCGATCCCCACCCGCAGCGTGGCCTCGAAGCCGGTGCCCTGCACGGGGAACGTCCAGCCGTCGTCGGTGCGGGTCGCGCGGACCACCCGGCGGTCCCGGAGGTCCTTGCCGGCCTTCTCGTCCGCGTCGGCCTCGTCGGCGACGTCCGTCGGCGTCGGGCGGTCTCGTCGGCGGAGCAGCTGCTCGCCGGTGTGCACGAAGATCGCCAGCTCGTCGCCGAGCACCACCTGCACGTAGTACTGCTTGCGGAAGACCACGTTGTCGGAGAACCCGATCCCGTGGCTGTCGCGCTCGCCGAGGTAGAGGTCGAGCCGGAACACCATCTCGGGGTTCGCGGGGTCCGGGACGTTGGCCTCGTCGATCCAGCCCTCCCAGATCAGCCGCTCGGCGCTCAGCCAGCCGGTGGTGCGGCCCTCGTCGCGGAAGCGACTTCCGTCAGCTCCGGCTCGACGTACGACCCGTCGCCCTGCAGCCCCTCGTCGTTGAACGGGCCGTAGCAGTTCTCCGCCTCGGCGCTCTGGTGGAACAGCTCGAAGTCGATGCCGCGCGGCTTGATGGAGGCACCGAACCAGAACTCCGACTTGCCGAACAGGTCGCGTCCGCGGGTGACCCGTGCCGTGTCCAGCCACAACCGGACGTGGTGGCTGCCGTGGAAGAACCGCATCGCGATCTCGTAGGCCTCGCGGCTGGTGACCAGCGAGTCGGGGCCGCCGTGGCACTTGTGCACGAAGGTCCGCGGCGACCCGGGCAGCTGGGCGGCGGACTGCTTGACGAGCCCGTCGCTTCGGTTGGTGGCGAGCGTGCCCTCCTCGAGCAGCGACGCGAGCCGGTTCACGGCCGAGACGGCGCCGACGTTGTAGGTGCGGTAGTTGGTGCCGACGACCGTCAGCACCCGCGTCGGGTCGAACCACTTCTTGATCCCGAGGAAGTCGGTGCGGCTCGGGTCGAAGGCCGCGAACTCGTCGCTGCCCTTGCTGAAGCCGGGCAGCGTGTCCAGCAGGAACCGCGGGGTCCCCGCGAAGGCGATGCCGCGGTGCGGCGAGCCGAGCGTGACGACCCGGTGCACGAGGCCCAGGGCCTTCTTCCTGCTGCCGAGCGCCTTCAGAGCCTCGCGCACCACGAGGCCGCCCATGCTGTGCGCGACGATGTCGACGCCGGCGAACGTCTCGCCCTGCCGCTCGCACGGCCTTGCCGATGAGGTCGATGAGCCGCACCAGGCTCGCGCCGTACGTCGTCATGGTGCGCGGGCTGAGGTCGTAGAACCGGTAGACCCAGATGGTGCCGGGGGCCGCTTCGCGCAGCACCGCGCGCGCGGTCCACGGGTCGAGCGCCACGCTGCCGCGGCAGGTCGGCGGCGTCCCAGCTGTCCCAGTCGGCCTCGTCGTCGGGCGGCTCGACGTCGCGTGGTGTAGTAGCCGACCACGTTCGTGGCGTCGGTGTAGCGGTAGCGGTCGGACTTCAGCGCCCGCAGCACGAAGCCCTCGTAGATGAAGTTCTCGCCCGCGACGCGTCGGGTAGACCGTGCCCTCGTTGAACCCCTGGTAGGCGTTGCGCTGCTCGTCGCTGATGTCGTTGCCGCCGAAGCCGCGGACCAGCACGAGTGGTCGGATGACGTGGTCGGACATGGGAGACCCCCGTTCTCGCTCCTCCAACCTGCTCCGGTCCGCGGGAACGCGTCCATGGCGAGTTCGGGCCATATGTCGGGCCGCCGCGCCGCACCATGGGAGAGGATGAGCCCCATGCGTCCGATGCTCGCGACCAAGGGCACCCACGTGCCCCGTGGCGGCGAGTGGCTCCACGAGGTCAAGTGGGACGGCATGCGGGTGCTCGTGGAGGTCCGGCCCGACGGCGAGCTGCACATCCGCTCCCGCAACGAGAAGGACGCCAAGGTGTCCTTCCCGGAGCTGCACGGCCTCGCCGGCCTGCGTCGTGACCTGCTGCTCGACGGCGAGGTCGTCGCGTTCCTCGACGGCATCCCGACGTTCGGTGCGCTGGCCGACCGCATGCACGTGGGCAACGCGCGGCGGGCCGCGGCGCTCGCGGAGTCCAACCCCGTGACCCTGCTGGTCTTCGACCTGCTCCGGCTCGACGGCGAGGACCTCACCGGCCGGCCGCTGAGCGAGCGGCGTGAGCTGCTCGAGGGCCTCGAGCTGCTCGACGTGCACTGGCAGGTGCCGGCGACGTACGACGACGGCGCCATGCTGCTGGAGGCGACGGCCGCGCAGAAGCTGGAGGGGATCGTCTCGAAGAAGCGGTCCTCGCGCTACCACCCCGGACGCCGCTCGCCGGACTGGCTGAAGTTCCCGCACCGCACCGTCGACTCGTACGTCGTCGGCGGCTGGCGCCACGAGACCGACAGCACGTCACGCATCGGTGCGGTGCTCGTGGGGGAGCGCACGCCGCGGCGGGCTCGTCTACCGCGGCCGGGTCGGCAGCGGCATCGCCGGCAAGACCGGGCAGCGGCTGCTGGGCCTGCTGGGTCCGCTCGAGAGCGACGCGCCGCCGTTCGTCGACGAGGTGCCCGCCGTGGACGCGATGGGCACCACGTGGGTCCGGCCCGAGGTGGTCGTCGACATCGCGGCGCTCGGCATGACCCCGGCGAAGCGGCTGCGCCAGCCGTCGTACCGCGGCGTCCGCAGCGACCTCTCGCCCGACGGACCTGGAGGTGGCCGGTGGCTGAGGCGAAGAGCGAGGAGGTGATGGTCGACGTCGGCGGCCGCACCCTCAAGATCAGCAACCTCGGCAAGGTGATGTACCCGACGACCGGCACCACCAAGGGCGAGGTGCTCAACTACTACGCCCGCGTCGCGCCGGTGCTGCTGCCGCACCTCGCCGACCGGGCGGTCACCCGGATCCGCTGGCCGCACGGCACCGGCGACATGCAGTTCTTCGAGAAGAACCTGCCGTCCGGCGCGCCGTCGTGGCTGCGCTCGGTGACCGTCCCGTCGACGGGCTCGCGCGGCGGCGGCGACAAGATCGTCTTCCCGGTCATCGAGGGACTCGCCGACCTGACGTACTTCGCCAACCTGGCCTCCCTCGAGCTGCACGTGCACCAGTGGACGGTCGGCAGGAACGGCCGGCCGAAGAACCCGAACCGGATGGTGATCGACCTCGACCCCGGTCACCCCGCCGGGCTGCAGGAGTGCTGCCAGGTGGCGCTGCTGGTGCGCGACAAGCTCGAGGAGCGCGGGCTCTCCGCGGCCCCGGTCACCTCCGGCAGCAAGGGCCTGCACATGTACGCCGCGCTGCCGGGCAAGCTCAACGCCGACGAGGTGCGCGACCAGGCGCAGGAGATCGCGCAGGAGCTCACCGCCGAGCACCCGAAGCTCGTGCGTCTGGAAGATGACCAAGTCGCTGCGCGGCGGCAAGGTGTTCCTCGACTGGAGCCAGAACACCGGCGCGAAGACCACGATCTCGCCGTACTCGCTGCGCGGCCGCGACCGGCCCTACGTCGCCGCACCGCGCACCTGGGACGAGATCGAGGAGGGCGCCGAGGAAGGCCTCGGCCAGCTCGAGATGGACGACGTGCTCGCGCGCGTCGACGACGAGGGCGACGTGTTCGGCGACCTGCTGGGTGGTCCCTGAGGCTGGTGCGCGTGGTGGGGACCGGAGTCGGTACCGACGCGCCGTCCGGGCCACGTGACAGCCCGGGCGGACCTCGCCAACCTGGACATCTCGGGGCATGGTGCGCCGACCGCCGGGCGAGGAGGTTGGAGGGACATTCCGCGCCGGAGGTCACCATGGCCCTGCACCTCGCCCACCGTCCTGTCGCCGGCGCGCTCGTCGCGGCCACCATCGCCGTGGGGGTGCTCGCGGCACCGGTGTCGCTCGGCGTCGGCGCGGCCGTCGCGGACGTGCCGGTCGGCTACACGATCTCCGAGATCGGCGTCCCCGGGGCGCCGTACGGCATCGGGTACGGCATCAACGACGACGGCGTCGCGGTCGTCCACGCGCAGGAGCGCCGGCGCGCGCGTACGCCGCCTTCCGCACCAGCCCGTCGGGACTCGTCCGGCTCGAGAACAGCAACCGGCCGTGGGCGGTCAACGCCGGCGGCGTCGTGGTCGGCGAGGGCGACGACGGCCACGCCAAGCGGTGGACGCCCGGCCAGGCGACGCCGGAGTCCTTCGGTCCCGGAGACCTGCACGACGTCGCCGACGACGGCACCGCGGTCGGGGTGCTCTACGACGGCCGACCAACGCGGTCACGGTCAGCCCCGGTGGAACGGTCTCGGACGCTGGCGCTGCCCGAGGGCGCCGACCGGGCCGCACGCGTTCGCGGTCAACGAGTCGGGCACCGTCGTGGGCAACGTCGAGGACTTCGGGGAGTACGACGAGGAGACCGGCGAGACGGTCGGGGCGTACGGCGACGCGATCATGTGGCGCGACGGCGTGCCCGAGGTCATCACGCACGTGGGCAGCGACAGCTCTGCCTACGCGAGGGACGTCGACGAGGCGGGCAACGTCCTGGTGGGGGTGAACTCGTCGAGTGCCTACCTCCGCGCGCCCTCCGGCGCGACCACGCCGATCCCGTCGCTCGGCGGCTTCGTCGAGGCGATCCGGATGAACGACCACGGCCAGGTCGTCGGGCGGGCCGAGCGGTCCGACGGCCACCAGACCGCGTTCCTCTACGACGCGGCCACCGACAGCACCGTCGACCTGCAGAGCCTGGTCCCGACCGACTCGGGGTGGCGGCTGCAGGCGGCCAACGACATCAACAACCGGGGCGAGATCGTCGGCTACGGCGTCAAGGGCGGCCAGCTCGCGGCGTTCAAGCTGACGCCGCCGAGTCCGCCGGCGCCTGGCTCGGTGTCCGCGCCCGTGGCCGGCGGCGGGACGGTGACCACGGACCCGACCGGTGCCGGTGCGACGAGCGACGTCCCCGTGCAGACGACCATCGTCGCTCCCAGCCAGGTCACCGGGACCGTGAGCGCCACGTTGCAGAGCACCACCACGGCGAGCCCGACCGGCTTCAGCCTGTTCGGCAAGGAGGTCGTCCTCGACGGGCCGGTCGCGTCGGCCGCGTCGCCGTACGAGGTGAGCTTCGTCGTCGACGTCGACAGCCTCCAGGGCGTCGCGCCGGCCGACGTCGCGGTGTTCCGCAACGGGGTCGCGCTGACCGGGTGCACCAGCCCGACCGCCGCGGTGCCCGACCCGTGCGTCGTGAGCCGTGGCTTCGCGCCCGGCGGGGCCGGTGACGCGGTCGTCACCGTCCGCACGAGCCACTTCAGCACCTGGAGCCTGGGTCGGCTCGACTACCGGCTCTCGGCGCTGCGCCAGCCGGTCGACGCCTTCCCGACGCTGAACGCGACCAAGGCGGGCTCGACGATCCCCGTGAAGTTCGGGCTGGGCGGTGACCGGGGCCTCGACGTGTTCCGGGCCGGCTCACCGAGCAGCGCGGTCGTCGCCTGCGCGGCCGGCCCGAGCGACGAGATCGAGCAGACCAGCCCGTCGGGCGGCGGTTCGCTGAGCTACGACGCGGCGAGCCAGCAGTACACCTACCTGTGGCGCACCGACAAGAGCTGGCGCGGCTGCCGCGACCTGGTGCTGCGGTTCCGCGACGGCAGCTCGGTGACCGCGCGCTTCACGCTCCGCTGACGGCTCCGCAGCGGCGCCCCCTTAAAGGCGAAACCCGCCGCTCCCGAGAGACGGCGGTGTCCGCACCTGAGTGTGTGGGCCCCAGTAGTCACAAGAGAGTTCCCGGACCACTGAGCCACGAAACACCCACGTCCGGTTCAACGACGATCCAGGCGAAGGGTTATGCGGGGATTCGCACCCTTCTGTGACGCGGATTACATGCTCCCGGCCGCATCGGGCACGACCCGGGTGTCCAAGATCGGCAACGGTTCGAAGGGGAAGACACCGTGGCAGGAAACAGAGGCGTGGCGTACATCGGTCCCGGCAAGGTCGAGGTGCAGTCCATCGACTACCCGAAGCTCGAGCTGCAGGACGGGCCCGGGGTCAACCCCGACAACGTCGGCCGCAAGTGCAACCACGGCGTGATCTTGAAGGTGGTCACGTCGAACATCTGCGGCAGCGACCAGCACATGGTGCGGGGCCGCACGACCGCACCGGAGAACCTGATCCTCGGGCACGAGATCCTCGGCGAGGTCGTCGAGGCCGGCCCGGACGTGGAGTTCATCAAGGAGGGCGACCTGTGCTCGGTGCCCTTCAACATCGCCTGCGGCCGCTGCCGCATGTGCAAGGAGGGCAAGACCGGCGTCTGCCTGAACGTGAACCCGGCCCGCCCCGGCGCGGCGTACGGGTACGTCGACATGGGCGGCTGGGTCGGCGGCCAGGCGGAGTACGTCATGGTGCCGTACGCCGACTGGAACCTGCTGAAGTTCCCCGACCGGGACCAGGCCATGGAGAAGGTCAAGGACCTGACCATGCTCTCCGACATCTTCCCGACCGGCTTCCACGGTGCCGTGACCGCCGGCGTGAAGCCCGGCAGCACCGTCTACATCGCGGGCGCCGGCCCGGTCGGCCTCGCCGCCGCCGCGGGTGCCCAGCTGCTCGGCGCGGCCGTCGTGATCGTCGGTGACATGCAGCCCGAGCGGCTCAAGCAGGCGCGAGAGCTTCGGCTGCGAGACCGTCGACGTCTCGAAGGGCGCTCCGGAGGACCAGATCGAGCAGCTGCTCGGCATCCCGTTCGTGGACGCCGCGGTCGACGCGGTCGGCTTCGAGGCCAAGGGCCACGGCGAGGGAGCGGGGGAGGAGGCGCCGGCCACGGTGCTGAACTCGCTGATGGACGTCACCTTCGCGGCCGGCGGCATCGGCATCCCGGGCCTCTACGTCACCGGTGACCCGGGCGGCATCGACGAGGCCGCCCAGAAGGGCGCGCTGTCGCTGAGCCTCGGCACCGGCTGGGCCAAGTCGCTGTACTTCGTGACCGGCCAGTGCCCGGTGATGAAGTACAACCACGGCCTGATGCAGGCGATCCTGCACGACCGGGTGCAGATCGCGAAGGCCGTCAACGCGACGACCATCTCGCTCGACGAGGCACCGAAGGGCTACGCCGACTTCGACTCCGGCGTCGCCAAGAAGTTCGTCATCGACCCGCACGGCATGGTCGCCTGACACTTCATCCGCACGACGGCCCGGCGGCGTGTGCTGCCGGGCCGTCGTCGTGCCTGCTGTTCACCGCGCGGCCACTCGGGGTCGTGACGCCGGTCGGCCACGCGGCGTACGGTCGTCGACCATGCGCCCTCGTCGACCCGTGTCCCGCACCACCCTCGCGGCAGGCACCGCCGCCACCGCCGCCCTCGTCGCCGGCCTCACCGTCGGCGGGCCACCGGCCAGTGCCTCGGCCCCGGTCCGGCGGTGCGAGCGCAGTCGGCGTCGACGCCGCTGGACCTCGGCCCGGCCGACCTGCCGGAGACCCGCAGCACCACCACCGTGCAGCCGGGCGTGACGCTGACCCGGATCACCCGCGGCGGCACCGACCCGAGCCTGGTGTGGACCCTCGAGTCGCAGATCCCGTCGTCGGACCCGTCGCCCGACCCCGACGCGCCGCCGCGCAGTCGGTCTCCGACGAAGCCACCGCGCAGGCACAGGCGGATCGCCTGCACAGCAAGGGATTCGACGCGCGCGTCGAGGCGGTCCACCAGCCCGCGACGGCCGACGTGCCCGCGGGTGTGCTGGGCTACCGGGTGCGGGTCGGCCGCTTCGCGACGAAGGACGCCGCCGACGCCGAGAACGCCCGGCTCGCCGCCGCCGGCGAGACCGCGACCAGCGTCTACACCGGCTGGGACGGCGACCGGAGCGCGCGCGGTCCCTGGCACGTCAACGTGGTGCGGATCGACCCGCGCTCGTTCACCGGCAGGCTCGCGGCGTCGTTCGGCCCCGACCTCCACGACCGGGAGACGACGTCGGCGCTGTCGCAGGCGGCCGGTGCCACCGCTCGGGTCAACGCGGGCTACTTCGTCCTCGACCCGGCGTCCGGCGCACCGGGCGACCCGGCGGGTGCCGGGGTGTACGGCGGCCGGCTGCTCTCCGAGACGGTGGGCGACCGTCCGACGCTGGTGCTGCACGACGACGCCGAGGGCACCGGCGTGCGCCGGTTCACGTGGCGCGGCACCGCTCGCGTCGCGGGCCGCACCCTCGACCTCGACGGCATCGACCGGGTCCCCGGCCTGATCCGCAACTGCGGCGGCGACGCCACCGACCAGCCCACGTCGCAGCCGCGGCACGACATCACCTGCACCGACGACAGCGAGCTGGTCGCCTTCACCCACGAGTACGGCGACCGGACCCCGGCCGGCCCCGGCCGCGAGGTCGTCCTCGACGCGCGGCACGTCGTCCGCGCCGTCCTCGACACCCGCGGCACCGCCCTGCCGCCGCACTGGACGTCGGTGCAGGGCACCGGCTCCTCGGCGCAGCGCGCTCGCCGCCGCGCGGGTCGGCCAGCGGGTGCAGGTCCGCACCCGCCTCGTCGACGGCCGCCGGCCGCAGCGGCTCACCACCGACGAGACGGTGGTCAACGGCGGGCCGCTGCTGCTGCGCGGCGGCCGGGAGCAGATCACCCAGCGGCGCGACGGCTTCGTGCACCCCGGTGACCCGAGCTTCGCCTACGGGTTCGTGATCAAGCGCAACCCGCGCACCTTCGGTGGTGTCGACGCCCAGGGCCGGACGGTGCTGATCACCGTCGACGGCCGCAGCACCGAGGACCTGGGGCTGAGCATCCCGGAGGAGGCCGACGTCGCGCGGTCGCTCGGCCTGGTCGACGCCGTCAACCTCGACGGCGGCGGGTCGACGACCATGGCGCTGGACGGGCAGGTGATCAACAAGCCGTCCGACCCGACCGGCGAGCGCCCGGTGGGCGACGCGCTGCTGGTCGCGCCCACCCGCCGTTAGCCCGGCAGGCGCTCAGCTGAGGCAGAGGCAGAACGGGTGCCCCGCCGGGTCGAGGAGGACCCGGAACGTGGTGCCCGGCTGGTGCTCGTGCTTGGTCGCGCCGAGCTCGACGACGGCTCTCTCGGCCTCGTCGAGGTCGTCGACGACCACGTCGAGGTGCATCTGCTGCGGCACCTCCTGGCCGGGCCACACCGGGGCGCGGTAGTCGTCGACCTGCTGGAACGACAGGCACTGGCCGTAGTCGGCGCGGACGTCGACCCAGTCGTCCTGGGGCTCGACCTTCCAGTCGAGCAGCGCGCCGTAGAACGCCGCCAGCGCGTGGGGGTCGGGACAGTCGAGCACGATGCTCGGGAAGCGTGCGATAGCCATGCCCGCGACGGTAGTGAAGGCCACCGACAGGCCGCGCCGACGGTGCGCGAAAGGGACAGATCCCTGTCCTGTCGCGGCCACCTCCGTCTCGTCCGTTGACTGCTTTCGCAGGTTTTCCACAGATCGACCGAGTGGTCTGGACCCCTCCCGAAATGTCGTGATGTGCTCCCGGGACAGCCAGCGGTCGCGCGTAGCGGCCCGTCCTGGAGTCCTCGGGGGAATCCATGAGCCTGACCTACGCCGACGCGCACGGCGAGCTGATCGAGTCGCTCGACGCGGCGCTGCGCCCGCGGTGCGGGCCGAGGGCGTCGACCCGCAGCGCGACGCCGGGGTGGTGCGCCGGCTCGCCGGCACAGGTCGTCGGCGAGCACGACCAGCGCAGCCTCACCGGTGCGGTGCTGCCGGTCACCGACCACGACGCCGTCGTCGAGGAGCTGGTCGCGCGGGTCTCCGGGTTCGGCGCGCTGCAGCGCTACCTCGACGACCCGACCGTCGAGGAGATCTGGATCAACGACCCGTCGCGGGTGTTCGTCGCCCGCGCCGGTCGCCACGAGCTGACCCCGACGCTGCTCAGCGCGACGCAGGTCCAGGAGCTCGTCGAGCGGATGCTGAAGTCCAGCGGTCGCCGCATCGACCTCTCGCAGCCGTTCGTCGACGCGATGCTGCCGGAGGGGCACCGGCTGCACGTCGTGCTCGAGGGCATCAGCCGCGGCTTCTCGGCGGTGAACATCCGCAAGTTCGTCGTACGCGCCTCGCGGCTGCACGACCTCGTCGGCCTCGGCAGCCTGACCGAGCAGGCCGCGTCGTTCCTCGACGCGTCGGTGCGCGCCGGGCTCAACGTCGTCGTCGCCGGGGCGACGCAGGCCGGCAAGACCACGATGCTGAACTGCTTGGCCGCCAGCATCCCGGGCCGCGACCGGGTGGTCTCGGTGGAGGAGGTCTTCGAGCTCCGGTTCTCCCATCCCGACTGGGTCGCGATGCAGACCCGGCAGCGCGGCCTCGAGGGCACCGGCGCGATCGAGCTGCGCGACCTGGTCAAGGAGAGCCTGCGGATGCGGCCGTCGCGCATCATCGTCGGCGAGGTCCGCGCCGCCGAGTGCCTCGACCTGCTGCTGGCGCTGAACGCCGGGCTGCCCGGGATGGCGTCGCTGCACGCGAACTCGGCCCGCGAGGCGCTGGTCAAGATGTGCACGCTGCCGCTGCTCGCGGGCGAGAACATCTCGGCGCGGTTCGTGGTGCCGACGGTCGCGTCGTCGGTGGACCTGGTGGTGCACCTCGGCATCGGCCACGACGGCGTACGACGCGTGGAGGAGATCGTCGCGGTCCCGGGGCGGGTGGAGAACGACGTCATCGAGACCGAGCCGATCTTCGTGCGCGACCGCGACCGGCTGGTGCGGACCCAGGGGATGCCGACCCGGCCGGAGCGCTATGCACGCGTGGGGATCGACGTCCGCGCGCTGCTGAACGGCGGCGTCTGACGTGGGCGCGGTGATCGGGCTGGGCGTCGGCGTGGGGCTGGTGCTGGTCTGGCTCGGGCTGACCTCGCCGCAGCCCGAGCGGCCGGCCGAGGAGCGGACCGGGCGGACCCGGGACCTGCTCGACCGGGCGGGGCTCGCCGGCACCTCGGTCGCCGGGGTGTGGACCGTCAGCGGTGTCGTGGCGCTGGTCGCGTTCGTCGCGATCCAGGTGCTCTCGCACACCGCCACCGTCGCACTGGCGTTCGGTGCGCTGGCGGGGTACCTCCCGTTCGCGATGCTCGCCGGCCGGGCCCGTCGCCGGCAGCGCGAGCTCGCCGAGGTCTGGCCGGAGGCGGTCGACAACCTCGCGAGCGCCGTGCGGGCCGGGATGTCGCTGCCCGAGGCGCTGACCCAGCTCGGGCACCGCGGCCCGGAGCCGCTGCGCGAGCCCTTCCTGGCGTTCGGTGTCGACTACCAGGTCACCGGCCGGTTCGCCGAGAGCCTCGACCGCCTCAAGCAGCGGCTCTCCGACCCGGTGGGGGACCGGGTCGTCGAAGGGCTGCGCATCGCCCGCGAGGTCGGCGGCGGCGAGCTGGGCAGCCTGCTGCGCAACCTCTCCGGGTTCCTGCGCGAGGACGCGCACACCCGCTCCGAGCTCGAGTCGCGCCAGGCCTGGACCGTCAACGGCGCCCGGCTCGCGGTCGCCGCGCCGTGGCTCGTGCTCCTGCTGCTGTGCTTCCAGCGGGCGGTGATCACCCGCTACGCCTCGCCCGCCGGCGTCCTGGTGCTCGCCGTCGGTGCGGGGCTGTGCCTCGTCGCGTACCGCGCGATGGTCAGGATCGGGCGGCTCCCCGACGAGCGGCGGGTGCTGTCGTGAGCCTGACGACGTGGGGAGCGCTGCTCGGGGCGGGTGTCGGGCTCGGCCTGGTGCTGGTGGTGACCCGGCTGCTCGCGCTGCGACGTCCGCTGCTCGGCACGCGGGTGCTGCCCTACGTCCGCGACCTCCCGCAGTCGTCGCGGCCGGTCGTCGCCACGGCCCACACCGGCGCGTTCCGTGCGGTGTTCGGACCGTTGCTCGGCTCCGCCGCGGACTCGCTGGAGCGGGTGCTCGGCGGCAACGCGTCGATCCGTCGGCGGCTCGAGCGTGCGGGCTCGACCCTGACCGTGCACGACTTCCGCATCGAGCAGGTGCTGTGGGGACTCGTCGCCTTCGCCGTCACGGCGGCGGTCTCGCTGCTGGTCGCCGTACGAGCGCCGGACCGGACGGTGCCCCTGCTCGTGCTCTGCGCCGTCGCGTTCGTGCTGGGCGTGCTGCTGCGGGAGAACCGGCTGACCGCCCAGGTGACCGAGCGCGAGCGCCGCATCCTCGCGGAGTTCCCCACCGTCGCCGAGCTGCTGGCGCTCGCCGTCGGCGCGGGCGAGGGTCCCGTCGCCGCGCTCGACCGGGTGGTCACCCGCTCGCGCGGCGAGCTGCCCACCGACCTCGCCGCCGTCCTCGCGGACATCCGCACCGGCACCCCGGTCACCACGGCGCTCGACGGGCTGGCCCGCCGCTCCGGGCTGCCGGTGGTCGCGCGCTTCGCCGAGGGGATGGCGGTCGCCATCGAGCGGGGCACGCCGCTGGCCGGCGTGCTGCACGCGCAGGCCGCCGACGTGCGCGAGGCCGGCCGCCGCGCGCTCATCGAGTCGGGCGCGCGCAAGGAGATCGCGATGATGGTGCCCGTCGTGTTCCTGGTCCTCCCGGTGACGGTCGTGTTCGCGTTCTGGCCCGGTGTGGTCGGCCTGCACCTGGTGACGCCATGAAGCCCTGGGAAGCCTCTCGGAGATTGGAACCGACATGACGAACCTGCTGATGCTCCTGCTGCTCCACGTGGGCAGGCCTGCCCAGGTCCGGGGCCGCAGCCGCGACGAGCGTGGCGACGTCCCCGGCTGGGTGCTGATCACGGTGATGACCGCGGGCCTGGTGGCCGCGCTCTGGGCGATCGCCGGTCCCCAGCTGAGCCAGATGCTCCGTGACGCGCTCAGCTCGGTGCGCGGCTGACCGTGTCCCGCCGAGCCGGTCGGGCGAGCGAGCGCGGCGCCGCGGTCGTCGACTTCGTGCTGGTGCTCGTGGTCCTGATCCCGTTGTTCCTGGGCATCTTCCAGGTCGCCCTCGTGCTGCACGTGCGCAACACCCTGACCGCCGCCGCGTCGGAGGGCGCCCGGTACGCCGCGACCGTCGACCGGTCACCCGAGGCCGGAGCGGCCCGCACGCGCGAGCAGATCGCCGGCGCCGTCGCGGCCCGGTTCGCCCGCGACGTCAGCGCCCGGCCGGCGACCGTGCACGGCGCTCCCGGCGTGGAGGTCGACGTGTCCGCCGAGGTGCCGCCGCTGGGCATCTGGGGTCCCGCCGTCCCGCTGCACGTCGCCGGCCACGCCGTCGAGGAGGACGCGCCGTGAGGCAGCGACGCCGTGACGAGCGGGGCACCGCCGTGGTCGAGGTGACCTGGCTGTCGATCCTGCTGCTGGTCCCGCTGCTGTACGTCGTGCTGTCGGTGTTCGAGGTGCAGCGCTCGGCGTTCGCCGTCAACGCCGCCACCCGGGCCGCCGGACGCGCCTACACGTTGGCGCCCTCCCAGGCGGAGGCCGCCGGCCGCGCGCAGGCAGCGGCCGCCGTGGCGCTCGAGGACCAGGGGCTCACGATGTCGCGCGGCTCGATGGAGCTCGGGTGCGCCGGCGGCACGGCCGGCTGCCTGTCGCCCGGATCGGTCGTGCACGTGCGGATGCGCTATCCCGTCCGGCTGCCGCTGATGCCCTCGGCGCTCGGCGGCAACACCCCGAGCATCCGCGTCGACGCCGAGCAGTCGGTGCCCTACGGCTCGTTCCGCGAGGACCGGCCGTGAGGCGTGACGAGCGCGGGCAGACGACGCTGCTGATCATCGGGTTCGCGATCGTCGCGATCATGATGGTGGCGGTGGTGGTCGACGCGTCCGCGGCGTACCTGCGCCGCACCGGCCTCGACTCGCTCGCCGACGCCGCGGCGCTGTCCGCCGCCGACGGCGTGCAGGGCCGCCAGGTCTACGAGGGCGGCCTCGGCAAGCGCGCCGAGATCGACCCGGTGGTCGCCCGGCGCTACGTCGCGCAGTACCTCCGCGACACCGGCGCGAGCCGTCGATACCCCGGCCTCACGTACGACGTCGACGCCACCACCGACCGCGTCGTGGTGCACGTCGCGGCGCCGCTCGACCTGCCGATCACGCCACCCGGGTGGGACCGCCGGCCGACGATCTCGGGCACCGCGGCGTCGTTCGTGGTGGTCAGCGACTAGGGCGCGGTATCGCGACGCTCAGTGGTAGGCGTCGCTGCAGTGTGCGATCTGCAGGACCACGACCTGCTCGTGGGTCTCGTCGATCGCATAGATGACGCGGTACTGACCCCGTCTGGCGCTCCACCTGCCCTCGAGAGGTGCGCGGAGCTGCTTGCCGACCCGGTAGGGGTTCTCCAGCAGCACCCCGGTGATGAACTCCAGGGCGGCCGTGGCCACTGACTCGGGGAGCATCTCCGTCAGGGCGCGGGCAGCGGTTCTCGCGACGACGAGCGAGTAGGTCACGTGCGCGGCGAACGCTTGCCCATCAGGTCACGCAGTCCGTCGGCATCGACGGTGTCCCCGGCCGCCACCTCGGTCTCGGCCTGTGCAAGGTCCTGCATGGCTTTCTCGTCGCGCAGGACGGCCAAGGTCTCCTCCAGTGCTTCCAGGTCGTCGACCGCCACGACGACGACCGACGGCTCACCGTTCCTGGTGACCACGACGCGCTCGTGCGTGTCGTGGACGCTGTCGACGACCGCGCTGAAGTGTGACTTGACCGTCGCGAGGGACTGAGTGCTCATGACCAGGATTCTAGTCATCCAGGAGCCTCGCCAGCAACGGGTGACGCTCCCGGAACCTCCCTCAGGTGGTGCCGTGACCGGCCACCTCCACCTCCCTGACGGCGGTACCTCGCTGCTGATGCTGCTCGACGACCACCGCCTCCCTCGGGTGGTGCACTGGGGCGAGGACCTCGGCCCGGGTCGGCGTGCAGGCGCCGACGTTGCGCCCCGAGACCACCGCGCTGGTCGAGCTGACCGCGGTGCGGTGTGCTGGCACCCTCGGCGGACTCCGAAACCGACTGATCCGGGACATTTTCGCGAACCTCCGCGACGAGCCGCCGTGACGGACGTTCGCGCAGGTCGCAGCCCCAATCGGCGACCGTTTCCGCACCCGCGACGGCGGGCTCCGTGGCGCAACCTGGCCGCGTGGTCAGTTGTGGTCCGGTCCGGCGAGTGCTTGACTCAGAGGACAAAGCAAGTCGTAGTGGTCAAGCAGACGCCTCTACCCCCGTGCTCGGTACGGAAAGTGGCTTCGCTCATATGACAACGACAACGACCCCTCCCCTCACCACGTCCTCACCTCCGGTCGCACGGCCGGTCACGCAGCCCTACCCGGAGCCCGACCGCGGCACCACCACCGCCCGGTTGCTCGCCGAGCTGCACTCCACCACCGACGAGCGCGAGCAGAAGGCGCTGCGCGCCGAGGTCGTCGTGCTCAACATGGGCGTGGCCCGGGCCATCGCCCACCGCTACCGCCAGCGCGGCCTCTCCGAGGACGACCTCGTGCAGGCCGCCTACGTCGGTCTGGTCAAGGCCGTCAACGGCTTCGACCCGTCGCACGAGCGGGACTTCCTCTCCTACGCGGTGCCCACGGTCACCGGTGAGGTGAAGCGCTACTTCCGCGACTTCGGCTGGGCGGTCCGCCCGCCCCGCCGGGTGCAGGAGCTGCAGGGCAGCATCGCCAAGCTGTCGAGCGAGCTCACCCAGAAGCTCGGCCGCTCACCGCGGCCCAGCGAGGTCGCGCAGCAGCTCGGCATCGACGTCGAGTCGGTGATCGAGGCGCTCGCCGCGGACGGCGCGTTCACGCCGGCCTCGCTCGACGTACCGGTGGGGGAGGACGGCGCCGCCACCCTCGGCGACCTGATGCCCGGCGAGGACGCCGAGCTCTCCAGCGCGGAGGCGCGCGTCGTGCTCGGCCCGGCGGTGCGCAGGCTGGCTCCGCGTGACCGGCGCATCCTCGAGCTGCGGTTCTTCGAGGGCTGGACGCAGGAGCAGATCGCGCAGGACATCGGCGTCACCCAGATGCAGGTGTCGCGGCTGCTCTCGCGGATCCTCAAGGACCTGCGCGCCGAGCTCACCTGAGCCGGGGCCTCAGCCCGTCGGCTCCTCGGACCTCGGTGCCCGCAGCGGCACCAGGCCCCACAGCGTGGTGAAGAACAGCAGCGACAGCACGCCGGCGACGCCGGCCCACGTCCGGTCCGTGACCAGGTCGAAGACCAGCCACACCATGCCCGAGGTGGTCAGCGCGAGCGCCGCGAGACCGGCGCGGGCTGCGCGGTTCGCGGCACTGACCAGCCACGGCCGCTGCCCGTGCCGGAACAGCACCCGGTGGAACGCGACCGGCGCGATGATCAGGCCGGTCGCGACCACCGAGCCCGTCAGCACCCCGAGGTAGGCGTAGCGCTGCACGTCGTCGAGCGTCGTGAACCGGTTGGTGAACGGCAGCGTCAGCAGGAAGCCCGGTGAGGATCTGCACGCCGGTCTGCGTGACCCGCAGCTCCTGCAGCAGCTCGTTGAGGTTGCGGGTGAGCCTCTCGGACTCCGACTCCTGGTCCGGGGCGCTGTCGCCGTGGGTCTCGGCCATGCCGGGAGGCTAGCGGCCGACGGCCTTCTCCAGCTGCGCCTTGGTCATCTTCGACCGGCCCTCGACGCCCCGGCGCCTCGCCTCCTCGTAGAGCTGGTCGCGCGTCCGGCCGCCGGAGCCGTGCCCGGAGCGCTTCCCGCCGCGCCGGCCCGACGAGATGTCGTCGGTCGAGGTCCGGCTCGCCTGCTCGGCCTCGCCGCTGCGGGCCCGCTCCTTGTTGACGGTCCGCGCCGCGATCTCCTCGGCGGTGCCCTCGTCGCGTCCCTGGTCCCGGAGGCTCTCCTTGACCTTGTCGTACTGCCGCTCCCGCTTGTCGCTCCACGCCTGCTGAGGCATCGCGTGCTCCTCTCTCGTGACGGTGCGCAGGGCGTACCCGTCGCCCGGCCGGGCATGCGGGGGCACGCCCGCGGTCGCGTAGGGTGGCCTGTTGTGGCAGGCCCCGACTTCGACACCCAGATCAAGCAGCTCCAGGCGACGATGCACACCATCGAGCAGGTGCTGGACCTCGACGCGATGCGCGCCGAGATGGCCGACCTGGGCGAGCAGGTGGCGGCCCCCGACCTGTGGGACGACCAGGCCAACGCCACCCGCGTGACCGGCCGGCTCTCGGCGCTGCAGGGCGACCTCGACCGGTTCACCAACCTGCAGAACCGCCTCGACGACCTCGGGGTCCTCCTCGAGCTCGCGCAGGAGGAGAGCGACGCCGACGTGCAGGCCGAGGCCGAGGCCGAGCTGCGCAAGGTGCACAAGGCCGTCGAGGCGCTCGAGGTCCGCACCCTGCTCTCCGGCGAGTACGACGTGCGCGACGCCCTGGTGACCATCCGGTCCGGGGCCGGCGGCGTCGACGCCGCCGACTTCGCCGAGATGCTGATGCGGATGTACACCCGCTGGTCGGAGCGCAACAAGTACCCCGTCGAGGTCTTCGACACCTCCTACGCCGAGGAGGCCGGCCTCAAGTCGGCGACGTTCGCGATCCACGCGCCGTACGCCTACGGCACGCTGTCGGTCGAGGCCGGCACCCACCGGCTGGTGCGGATCAGCCCGTTCGACAACCAGGGCCGCCGGCAGACGTCGTTCGCGGCCGTCGAGGTGGTCCCGCTGCTCGAGCAGACCGACGAGATCGACGTCCCCGACGAGGACATCCGCGTCGACGTCTACCGCTCCTCGGGCCCCGGCGGTCAGTCGGTCAACACCACCGACTCCGCGGTGCGGCTGACCCACATCCCCACCGGCACGGTGGTCTCCTGCCAGAACGAGAAGTCGCAGCTGCAGAACAAGGCGTCGGCCATGATCATCCTCAAGGCCAAGCTGCTCGCGCTGAAGAAGGCCGAGGAGCGCGCCCACCTCGACGAGCTGCGCGGCGACGTGCAGGGCTCGTGGGGCGACCAGATGCGCAACTACGTGCTGCACCCCTACCAGCTGGTCAAGGACCTCCGCACGGAGTACGAGACCGGCAACCCGCAGGCCGTCTTCGACGGCGAGATCGACCCGTTCCTCGAGGCGGGCATCCGCTGGCGCCGCGGCGCCGACACCGCCGCCGCCTCCTGACGCACGGCTGCTAGGGCCGGGCGCCCACGCTGGTCGCCACCGAGACGCACCACCGCTGGGCGCGCCGCTCGGTCTCGCGGCGCGGGTCGCCGGCGGTGGCCGTCGACGGCGTCGAGACCTGGCACGACAGCCACGCGTCGCCGAACAGCCCGCGCAGCGTCACCGCCCGGCCGGGAGGGGTGGCCACCGGGCACGACGTGCTGACCGTCGGTGCGCCGTAGGCGGGTCCGCCGCTCACCGGCCGGCAGCCCCGGGTGCCGCGCACGTCGCGGACGATGCCGCGCGCGACGCCGCGGGTCACCGGCTCCGCGAACACCCACACCCGCGCCTCGGCCCCGGTGCCGGCGCGGTAGGTGCAGTCGTACTCGTGGGACACGTCGCGGACCCCGGTGGTCAGGCTGGTGCGGTCGCCGCTGCCGTAGTGGTCGGTCTCGACGACCGGCCCCCGCAGCGCGCGCTCCACGTCGCCCCGGTCGATGCGGCCGCACAGCGAGCGCCGCGCGACGGGCAGCCCGCTCAGGTCGAGGCTGGCCAGCGGGGTGGCCGTGGGGGTCGGCCGCGAGGCCGGCTCGCCGGTCTGGTCCGGTCCGGCCGCGCGCAGTCCGACGTACACGGCGGCGGCGACGAGCAGCAGCGCCAGCGGCACCCCGACGAGCAGCGCACGCCGTCGGCGGGTCGCTGCGGGGGAGGGCGGGTCGGGCGGCGGCGCCGCAGGCTCGGACATGGCGCCCCAGCGTAGGTGAGACGTCGGGACGCTCCGACACACCCGGGGTTCGGGATGCCCCTCGGTCGTCACCTAGACTCTCTGGTTGGTCGGATGCCGCGACGCCCCATGACGGATGGATGTCGCCTCGGCATGCATTGGTCCCCTGTCCCCGAGCCCGGCCGCCCTCACGCCTGTGATCCGATTCGAGAACGTCTCCAAGCAGTACGGCGGCACGAACCGTCCCGCCCTCGACGGCGTGACCGTCGAGGTCGAGAAGGGGGAGTTCGTCTTCCTGGTCGGCGAGTCCGGCTCCGGCAAGTCGACCTTCCTGCGCCTGGTGCTGCGCGAGGCACGCCCGACCCAGGGTCGCGTCTACGTCGCCGGCAAGGAGATCAACCGGCTGGCGAGCTGGAAGGTGCCGGCGCTGCGGCGCACCATCGGCACCGTCTTCCAGGACTTCCGGCTGCTGCCCAACAAGACCGTCTCCGAGAACGTCGCGTTCGCGCTGCAGGTGATCGGCAAGCCGCGCTCCCACATCAACAAGGTGGTGCCCGAGACCCTGGAGATGGTGGGGCTGGAGGGCAAGGGCAACCGGCTGCCCGACGAGCTGTCCGGCGGTGAGCAGCAGCGCGTCGCGATGGCGCGGGCGTTCGTGAACCGGCCGATGATCCTGATCGCCGACGAGCCCACCGGCAACCTCGACCCGAACACCTCCATCGGCATCATGAAGCTGCTCGACCGGATCAACCGGACGGGCACGACGGTCGTGATGGCCACCCACGACGCCGGCATCGTCGACCAGATGCGCAAGCGCGTCATCGAGCTGTCCAACGGAGCCGTGGTGCGCGACCAGTCGCGCGGCGTCTACGGCTACCAGCACTGAGCACCCCTCCGGAAGGCCCCCATGCAGCTGACCTACGTCTTCTCCGAGCTCGGGAACGGGCTCAAGCGCAACCTGTCGATGACCATCGCCGTCGTCGTCACCATCTTCGTCTCGCTGACCCTGGTCGGCATGGGGCTGCTGCTGAACGCGCAGGCCCACAAGGCCGAGGACTACTGGGGCAGCAAGCTCCAGATCACGGTGTTCCTGTGCAACCAGAACTCCGCCACCCCCAACTGCGTGAACGGTGAGGTCACCCAGTCGCAGAAGGCGTCGATCCAGAAGGTGCTCTCCGACAACAACGAGGTGGCGTCGTACCGGCTGCAGAGCAAGCAGGAGGCCTACGACAAGTGGAAGGAGGCCTACGTCTCCGGGAACGACACGGAGCGTCGGGTCTACCAGTCCATCAAGCCCTCGGACATGCAGGAGTCCTACTGGGTGCAGCTGAAGAACCCCGAGAAGTTCCAGGGCATCAAGAGCGCGGTGCAGGGGCTGCCCGGGGTCAACACCGTCCGCGACCTGCGGGAGGTGCTCAAGCCGATCTACTTCTGGATGAACGTCTTCCAGTGGGGGGCGATCTCGATCGCGGCCTTCCTGGTGGTGGCGGCGATCCTGCAGGTCGGCAACACCATCCGGCTGGCGGCGTTCGCGCGACGACGCGAGATCGGGATCATGCGCCTGGTCGGCGCCTCCAGCCTCTACATCCAGCTGCCGTTCCTGATGGAGTCGCTGGTCGCCGCCCTGGTGGGGGTGGGGCTGGCCGCCGGGGCGCTGGTGCTCTTCATGTGGGTGGTCATCTACGGCACCCTGCGGCCGTCGTCGAACATCGTCGCCTGGGTCGACTGGGGGAACGCCGCCTGGGCGATCGCGGCGATCGCCGTGATCGGGCTGGCGCTGACCTTGTTGCCGACGCTCGTAATGACCCGGAAATACCTCAAAGTGTGACCAACCTGCGTTACCGTCGAAGAGCCTCTTCCCCGAGACAACACTTAAGGCAATCCGGTGGTTCGCACCTTCCCCCGTACTACCCGTGCCCGCGCGGCCGCTGTGCTGCTCGCGGGCGGGTTGCTGCTGAGCGGGGTGACGCCGCTGGCCCAGGCGGCCGACCACAAGAAGCCCGGGCACAAGTCCGGGCACGCGGCGAAGCCGTCCCCGGGTGACCTCAAGGCGAAGAAGCAGCAGGTCGAGAAGCGCCTCGCCGGTGTCAGCAACGACCTCGACGAGTCGAGCTCCCAGCTGCGCGCCGCCACCGCCGCGCTGGCCGCCGCGCAGACCCAGCTGAGCTCCGCGCAGGCCCACCTCGCGGACACCCGCGGCCAGCTCGCGGCCGCCGAGGTCCTCGACAAGCAGATGGCCGCCAAGCTCGTCGCCGCGAAGGACCGCCTCGCGGAGGCCCGGGCGAACCTCGCCGAGGGCCGCGACAAGATCACCCAGGAGCAGGACCAGCTCGGCCAGATCGTGGTCTCCAACTACCAGACCGGCGACCCGTCGCTGATGGGCCTGTCGATGGTGCTCACCACCCAGGACCCCACCGAGCTGACCGGCCAGCTGAACTCCGTGCAGAACGTCATGGACAAGGAGTCGGTGGTGCTGTCCCGGCTCGAGGCGACCAAGGCGCTGCTGATGGTGCAGGAGCGCGAGGTCGCGACGGCGAAGGCCGGCGTCGCCAAGCAGCGCCGGGCCGCCGCCGCGAACCTGCTGCGCAAGCAGGGGCTCGAGTCGGAGGCCGAGGCCGCCGAGGCCACCGTGCACAACCTCGTCGACGCCCGGGCCAAGGCCCGCACCGAGGCCGAGAACGCGCGCGCCGCCGACCTGGCGCAGCTGAGCAACCTGCAGACCGAGAAGTCCCGCATCGCCGCCATCCTGAAGCGTCGCGCCGACGAGGCCCGTGCCCGTGCCGCTGCTGCGGCCGCCGCGGCCGGTGGCTCCGGCACGATCCTCGGCGACGGGGGACCGGTCGCCTCCAACGGCTTCCTCAACTACCCGGTCCGCGGCGTCGTCACCTCGCCGTTCGGCTGGCGGATCCACCCGATCTACGGCTACCGCTCGCTGCACGACGGCGTCGACTTCGGCGTCGGCTGCGGCACCCCGATCCGCGCCGCGGCCGCCGGCACCGTCGTCGAGCGCTACTTCCAGACCGCCTGGGGCAACCGGGTCATCATCGACCACGGCTTCCACCACGGCGTCGGCCTCGCCACCATCACCAACCACATGAACGCCCCCGCGATCGTCGCCCCCGGCCAGCACGTCAGCCGCGGCCAGATCGTCGGGTACGTCGGCTCCACCGGCTGGTCCACCGGCTGCCACCTGCACTTCACCGTGATGCAGAACGGGTCGCCGGTAAACCCGATGTCTTGGTTCTAGACGACCTGCTCGGTCTGAGCTGTAGTACGGGCGCCCTGCCGTACCGGCTGTGTTGTTTCGGCTCGCTCCGCTCGCCGGTGTCCGGCGCGCTGAGACGTCGTGACATCGCTCCTCGCCCGTAACCTCCCCCGCTTCGCTCCTCCGCTTCCGGGCTCCTTCGCTCAGACACGACGGCGCGCCGGACGGCTCGGGGTGACCGTCGAACAGGAAGCTCTCCGCTCCGCGGCCCGGAAACAGCCCAGGAACGCGAAAGGTTCCTGTTCGTAGGCACGCTGTGCCCGCTTTCAGGTCTGCGCTTCTGCGTCCACCCGTAGCCGTCCGGCGCGCCGTCGTGCTTGGGCCGACAGAACGCGGGGCCGGAGGAGCGAAGCGGGGGAGGGGTCGCGTGGCGGAGGGCCAGGCGCGACGTGCCGAGCGCGCCGGACACGTGCGAGCGGAGCGAGCACCAAAAGCACAGCAGGCCGAGCGCGATTGAGCTGCCTGCGAGACTGGCGTCATGGTCAAGCAGGTGGGTCAGAAGCTCGTCGCGCAGAACAAGAAGGCGCGGCACGACTACCACATCGAGGACACCTACGAGGCGGGCCTCGTGCTGGTGGGCACCGAGGTGAAGTCGCTGCGGGCCGGGCGGGCGTCGCTGGTGGACGGGTTCGCCGAGATCGACGGGCACGAGATGTGGCTGCACGGCGTGCACATCCCGGAGTACCTCCAGGGCACCTGGAACAACCACTCCGCCCGCCGCAAGCGCAAGCTGCTGCTCAACCGCCACGAGATCGACAAGATCGAGCGCCGGGTCAACGAGCGCGGGCTGACCGTCGTGCCGCTGTCGCTGTACTTCAAGGACGGCCGCGCCAAGGTCGAGATCGCGCTGGCCAAGGGCAAGAAGACCTACGACAAGCGGCACGCGCTCGCCGAGCGGCAGGCCAACCGGGAGGCCGAGGCCGCGATGGGGCGTCGCCTCAAGGGCGTCGAGTAGTCGGGTGGTCGAAGCTTCCGACGGTCGGGTGGTCGAGCCTGTCGAGACCCTGCGCGACGACGACGTGCCGGGCTGGTGGGCCGGCCTCGGCCTGCCCGGGTTGTACGACGTCCACGTGCACTTCCTGCCGCCGCCGGTGATGCGCAAGGTGCGCGAGCAGTTCGACAACGCCGGCCCGCTGATCGGACGGCCGTGGCCGCTGACCTACCGCGGCGACGACGAGGAGCGGCTGGCCCAGCTCCGCGCGCTCGGCGTACGACGGTTCGGGGCGCTGCCCTACGCGCACCGCCCGGGGATCGCGGGGTACCTCAACGGCTGGGCCGCCGACCTCGCCGACGCCGTGCCCGAGGTGATGCGCTGCGCCACCTTCTACCCCGAGGACGGGGTGACCGACTACGTCGCCGACCTCGTGGACGCGGGCACCGAGGTGTTCAAGGTGCACGTGCAGGTGGGCAACTTCGACCTCACCGACCCGCTGCTCGACGAGGCGTGGGGGCAGGTCGCCGACGCCGGCACCCCGGTGGTGGTCCACGCGAACTCCGGCCCGGTCGGCAACGAGCACACCGGCCCCGGTCCGATGCGCGCGCTGATGGAGCGCCACCCGACGCTGACGGTGGTGCTCGCGCACCTGGGCGCGCCGGAGTACGACGGCTTCCTGTCGATCGCCGAGGACTACGACCGCGTGCACCTCGACACGACGATGGCGTTCACCGACTTCTTCGAGGAGATGGCGCCGTTCCCGCGCGAGCTGCGGCCGCGGCTGCGCGACCTCGGTGACGCCGGCAAGGTGCTGCTCGGCTCGGACTTCCCGAGCATCCCGTACCCCTACGCGCACCAGCTGGAGTCGCTCGAGCGGCTGGACCTCGGGGACGACTGGGTGCGGGGGGTCTGCTGGCACAGCCCGGCGCGGCTGCTGGGCGAGGTGGAATAGCCGGAGCGCCCGGACCGTTGGGAGGGCTAGACTGCGAGAGCAGGTTGCTTCACAACTCAAGAGGGGCTGATCGGTTTCGACTTGGGACGTTAGTTCCAGGGGAAGCGGGTCGAGGATCCAAGGTCATCTCGTAAACGATCCTTGGAAACCAATAACTGCCAACACCAAGCGCAGTTCGTTCGCCCTCGCCGCCTGACGGCGGGGCAACGGGTCAGACTAGGGGCGCCTCCGCTCTAGATCCTGGCCTCATCTAGGAGGCTTGCTGCTGAGTCCGGGCCACGAGGACTCAGCGGGACTCTTCTGTGGCTGAGTCCGTCGGCGACGTGTCAGTGCGAGCGCCGGGACTGAGAAGACGACACCACTGACTGCACCCGGAGAAGCCCTGGATCGGCGCCGAAGGACGCGGGTTCGATTCCCGCCAGCTCCACCATCCGGCACAAGCCAGCACGCCTCTTGAGAGCAGTGCCCGGGACCCGTGAGGGTCCCGGGCACTGGTTCCTGCCGCCCTGGCAGCGGCGATCGGCCTCGCAGGTCCGTGACCCACGGCGCTTCCGAGACGCTATGCTGGGCGGCAGGTCCAGGTCGTGCCGCTCTGCCGGTCGGCCTCAGGTCCAGGTCTCCTCGCTCCGTGAGGGGACCAGCCGGCGCCGCCGGTCGTCCGACGACCGAGGCTCACAGCCGGTTTTGTGGTGGGGTGACCAGGCTGGTCGCTCCGCAGTGGTCGCACCGTGGTCGCACGGCGTCCCGTCCGGGACGCGTGGGACCTCGCCATCCATGGCCCGGCACCCGTGCCGGGAGCAGCTCCGGAGGAGGAGCCTGTTGGCTCGACGAGACCAGCGCCGTTCCGGCGCTACCCGCACCGCGCCGCGGAACAACCGCCGGGTGCGTGACCTCGACAACGACGGCATCATCCCGGTGCTCGCGCGCGCCGTGCGCGAGGTCGAGGCCAGTGCCCAGCGCGGCCCGGTGCAGCGCTCGGGTCGTACGACGTTCCAGGTGATCGCCCTGCTGGTGCGCGAGGAGCGCACCCGCGTCCGCGCGGACACCGCCAGCACCGAGGCGCACCGCAACGAGCAGCTCAAGCGGCTCGACGGCATCGCCACCATCCTGGCCAAGACCGCCGCCCGGGACACCTCGCTGCTGCAGCTGCTCGCCGAGGACGCGGTGGTCTCCGACGCCGCCCGGTCGCTGAAGCGCGACATGCTGACCTCCGCCGGTGTCGAGCCGGTCGTGGAGGAGGCACCGGCGCCGTCGGAGCAGACCGCGCCCGCCGCGAACGAGCGCCGCGTCGTGCCGCAGTCGGTGGTGGCCCGCCAGCTCGCGAACCCGTTCCTGGCACCGGACTTCTCCAACGCCGCCCCCCGCGAGGCGGGGCCCCGGCGGCTCGCCACCTGGGAGCTGCTCGGCCCACTCTTCCGGGCGTTCGAGAACGCCGCCGGCGGCGCCTCGTCGTGCATGGCGCTGCCCGAGCCGACGTCGCTGACCACCCGCGGCGGACAGCTGCTGATGCACCACCAGGCGGAGGTCGTGGCCGCCGCGTCGGCCGGCCACCGCACCTTCCTGCTCGCCGACGAGCCCGGCCTGGGCAAGACCGCCCAGGCGCTGCTCGCCGCCGAGGCCGTCAACGCCTACCCGCTGCTCGTCGTCGTCCCGAACGTCGTGAAGACCAACTGGGCCCGCGAGGCCGACCTCTGGACCCCGCGCCGGGCCGCCACCGTGATCCACGGCGACGGCCACTCCGTCGACGGCTTCGCCGACATCGTGGTGGTCAACTACGAGATCCTCGACCGTCACGCCGGCTGGCTCGGCGACCTCGGCTTCCGGGGCATGGTGGTCGACGAGGCGCACTTCATCAAGAACAAGACCTCGCAGCGCTCGCAGAACGTGCTGGCGATCGCCGACCGGATCCGCACCCGCACCCCGCGCCCGCTGATGATGGCGCTGACCGGGACGCCGCTGATCAACGACATCGAGGACTTCCGCGCGATCTGGCAGTTCCTCGGCTGGATCGACGACAAGAAGCCGCGCGCCGAGCTGATGGACGCGCTCGAGCACACCGAGCTGACGCCCGCTGGACCCGGGCTTCTACCCGGCGGCCCGGCAGGCCGTCGTCAACCTCGGCATCGTCCGGCGCCGCAAGATCGACGTCGCCGCCGACATCCCCGCCCGCCGGGTCGCCGACCTGCCGGTGGAGCTGGACAACGAGGAGGGCCGCTCGATCCGCGAGGCAGAGCGCGTGCTGGCCCGCCGGCTGGTGAAGCGCTACGAGAGCGCCCTGGAGGCACGCGCCGCCGGGGTGGTCGTCGAGGGCATCGACCACGAGCTCGTCCGCCGGGTCGCCACCTGGGAGCGCGAGGACACGACGACCAGCAAGAGCGAGGAGAACGTCTTCGGCCTGATGCGCCGCATCGGCCAGGCGAAGGCCGGGCTGTCGGCCGACTACGCCGCCCAGCTCGCCCGCAACGTCGGCAAGGTGGTGTTCTTCGCCAAGCACATCGACGTCATGGACGTCGCCGAGGAGACGTTCGCCAAGCGCGGCATCCGCTACTCCTCGATCCGCGGCGACCAGACCTCGAAGGCCCGGCAGAAGAACATCGACGCGTTCGTCAACGACCCCGAGGTCGAGATCGTGGTCTGCTCGCTGACCGCCGCCGGCGTCGGGCTCAACCTCCAGGTCGCCTCCAACATGGTGCTCGCCGAGCTGTCGTGGACCGACGCGGAGCAGACCCAGGCGATCGACCGGATCCACCGCATCGGCCAGGACGAGCCGGTCACCGCGTGGCGGATCATCGCGGCGCAGACGGTCGACACCAAGGTCGCCGAGCTCATCGACAGCAAGGCGGCGCTGGCCGCCCGGGCGCTCGACGGGTCCGACGAGGAGGTCGCGTCCTCGGCCGACGTCCAGCTCGAGGCACTGGTCGGCCTGCTGACGGAGGCACTCTCCGCCTGACCGGGAAGTCCACTTAAACGGATCAGTAGACTCCGGTCCGTGGTGACCAGGACCCCCGACCCGCCGCGCTCCGGCGGGAGCCGCGTGACGATCGCGGACATCGCCCGCGAGCTCGGGATCTCCAAGGCGGCGGTCTCCTACGCGCTGACCGGTCGTCCCGGCGTCGGGGCCGACACCCGCGAGCGGGTGCTGGCGGCGGCCGAGACGATGGGGTGGTACCCCTCGAGCAGCGCGCGTGCCCTCACCGGTGCCCGCGCCGGCGTCGTCGGGCTGGTGCTGTCGCGGCCGCCGGAGCTGCTCACCTTCGAGACCTTCTTCGTGCACCTGCTGGCCGGGCTCGAGAAGGTGCTGAACGAGCGGGGCTCCAGCCTGCTGCTGCGGGTGATCGGCGACCACCCCGACGAGGAGATCCGGACCTACCGGCGCTGGTGGGGGGAGCGGCGCATCGACGGCGTGATCCTGCTCGACGAGCGGTTCCGCGACCCCCGCATCGCGCCGGTCCGGGAGATGGCCGTGCCGGCGGTGCTCTGCGGCGGTCCGCTGCGCGACTGGACCATGCCGGCGCTGTGGACCGACCACGCGGCCGACGCGGACCGCGCGGTCGAGCACCTGCACGCGCTGGGCCACCGGCACCTCGCCCACATCAGCGGGCCCACCGACTTCGTGCACGAGCGGGCCCGGCGCCGCGGCGTGCGCCGCTCCGCCGCCCGCCGGGGGATGACCGTCGAGACCGTCGAGGGCGCCTACACCGGCCCGGCGGCGGCCGAGCAGACCGACCGGCTGCTGGCGCGCGAGCCGGGGGAGCGGCCCACCGCGATCGTCTACGGCTCCGACGTGATGGCGGCCTCCGGTCTCACCGCCGCGATCGAGCACGGGGTCGACGTACCCGGTCGGCTGTCGGTGCTGAGCTGGGACGACTCCCAGCTGGCGACGCTGCTGCGGCCCTCGATCACCGCGCTGCGGCGCGACAACATGGGCTACGGCGCGCTCGCCGGCAACACGCTGCTCGACCTGGTCGAGGGCCGCCACCGCGGGCTGACACAGCTGCCGGCGTCCGAGCTGGTGGTGCGCGACAGCACCGCCGCCCCCGGCTGAGCGACGGCTCGGCCCGGCCCGAGTGTCACAGGTCACAGTTCGGTAACGGCAGTTTGTCGAGGGTGTGAACTTAACCGGATAAGTGTTTCGATGGCGCCACCACTCAACTTGTCAGAGATGAGGCGCTGTGAAACTCCGATTGGCTGCCACCGCAATGACGGTCCTGGCCCTGGCTGCGACGACGGCCGCCTGTGGGGGCGGCGGGGACTCGAGCTCCGGACAGGACTCCAAGACGCTGACCTACTGGGCCAGCAACCAGGGCACCATCCCTGGCGGAGGACAAGAAGAACCTCGCCCCGGAGCTCAAGAAGTTCGAGAAGCAGACCGGGATCAAGGTGAAGCTCCAGGTCATCGGCTGGCCGGACCTGCTACAGCAAGATCCTCGCGGCCACCACCAGCGGCCAGGGCCCCGACGTGCTCAACATCGGCAACACCTGGTCCGCCTCGCTGCAGGCCACCGGCGCCTTCATGCCGTTCGACGGCAAGGAGTTCGACGCGATCGGCGGCAAGGACAAGTTCGTCGAGGCCGCCGTCAAGACCGGCGGCGCGGAGGGCAAGGACCCGACGTCGGTGCCGTATCTCGGCCTGGTCTACGGCCTCTACTACAACAAGAAGATGTTCGCCGACGCCGGCCTGCAGCCGCCCACCACCTGGGAGGAGCTCGTCGCCGACGCCAAGAAGCTGACGAACGCCGTCCAAGGGCGTCTACGGCATGGCCATGGAGGGCGGCAGCTACACCGAGAGCGTGCACTTCGCCTTCATCTTCGGCAAGCAGCACGGCGCCGACCTGTTCGACCGCCGACGGCAAGCCCGACTTCACCAGCCCGGGCCAGGTCGCCGGCGTCAAGCAGTACGTCGACCTGATGGGCGCGAACAAGGTCGTCAACCCCAGCGCCGCGCAGTACGAGAACGGACCCGAGGCGCCCGGTGACTTCGCCAAGGGCAAGGCCGCGATGCTGATGAGCCAGAACAACGCCGAACAACACGCTGCAGGCCGACGGCATGAAGTCCAGCGAGTACGGCGTCGTGGCGATCCCCGGCGACCGCACGGCGCCGGCCAGCACGGTCATCGAGCTTCGTCGCCGGCATCAACCTGTCCGATCTTCAAGAACACCAAGAACAAGGACGGCGCCCTGAAGTTCGTGAAGTTCATGACCAGCAAGGAGCGAGCAGAAGATGCTCGACAAGCCGTTCACCGCGCTGCCGGTGGTCAAGGGCGGCACCGTCGACGTTCACCGACAGCACGCAGGAGGCCAAGACGTTCCAGGACATCCTGGCGACCACGGCCGAGCCGCTGCCGCTGGTCGCCGGCCGAGGCGCCGTTCGAGACGAACGTCGGCAACGCCGTCAACAGCCTGGTCGCCGAGGCCGCGACCGGCAAGCCGGTCACCGACAGCGACGTCAAGGCGGCGCTGCAGGAGGCGCAGGACAAGATGGCGGCGTCGGGCAGCTGACATGACGGTCCAGGCGACCCGGGCCACGCCCCGGACCGGTGGCTCCGACCGCGGGACCGCGCCGAGGAACCGGCGCGGTTCCGCGGGTGGGTGAAGCCGCGCGCGGCTGCCGTACCTGCTGGTGCTGCCCGCGATCCTGCTGGAGCTGCTCATCCACATCATCCCGATGCTGGTCGGCATCGTGGATGAGCTTCGTCGAGCTCACCCAGTTCTACATCCGCGAACTGGACGGCGGCGCCGTGGGCCGGCCTCGGCAACTACAAGCATCGCGCTCGACTTCGACAGCCCGATCGGCGAGGACCTGCTGCACTCGTTCACGATCACCGTGCGTCTACACGCTGCTCGTGGTCGGGCTCGCGCTGGCTGCTCGGGATGTCCGCGGCGCTGGTGCTCGCAGCGCACCTTCCGCGGCCGCGGCCTGCTGCGCACGATGTTCCTGGTGCCCGTACGCGCTGCCGATCTACGCGGCGCGTGATCACCTGGAGCTTCATGTTCCAGCGGGACAACGGCCTGGTCAACCACGTGCTGCATCGACAACCTCCACCTCATCGACCACGCCGTCGTTCTGGCTGATCGGCAACAACGGCTTCTTCGTCGATGGTCGCTCGTGGCCGATCTGGCGGTCCTGGCCGTTCGCGTTCCTGATGCTGACGGCCGGGCTGCAGAACATCCCCGCCGAGCTCTACGAGGCCGCCGCGGTCGACGGCGCCGGCGTCTGGCGGCAGGTCCGGCACATCACGCTGCCGCTGCTGCGGCCGGTCAACGGGTGCTGGTGCTGATGCTGTTCCTGTGGACGTTCAACGACTTCAACACGCCGTTCGTGCTGTTCGGGCCGACGGCCGCCGAAGTCGGCCGACATCATCTCGATCCACATCTACTCGAACTCGTTCGTCAACTGGAACTTCGGGCTCGGGCTCGGCGATGTCCGTGCTGCTGCTGCTGTTCCTGCTCGTGGTGACGGCCGGCGTGGCTGTTCACCGTCGGAAGGAGGTCACGTCGTGCGTGAGCCCGATCTCGTTCCGCGTGTTCCGCTGGGTCGTGGTCACCGTCCTGGCGGTGTTCACGGTCGTGCCGTTCTACGTGATGGTCACCATCGTCGCTGAAGCCGCTCGGCGACGTGCAGGGCGACTTCCACTGGATGCCCGTCGCACGCTGACGCTCCGGCCGTTCATCGACATCTGGAGCACCGTCCCGCTGGCGCGCTACTTCGTCAACAGCCTGATCGTGTGCGTGCTCGTCGACGGTGTCTCGCGTGGTCGATCGCGATCTTCGCGGCGTACGCCGTGTCGCCGCTACCGCTTCCGCGGCCGCGGCGTCTTCACCGTCACGGTGCTGTCGACGCAGATGTTCCCCGGCATCCTGTTCCTGCTGCCGCTGTTCCTGATCTTCGTCAACATCGACAACGCACTCGGGTTCACGCTCCTCTACCAGACCCGGCTCGGGCTGATCATCACCTACCTGACGTTCTCGCTGCCGTTCTCGATCTGGATGCTGGTCAGCTACCTCGACTCGATCCCGCGCGAGCTCGACGAGGCCGCGAAGGTGGACGGCACCGGCGCCGCTCGGCGCGCTGTTCCGGGTCGTGCTGCCCGGCCGCGCGCCCGGGCATCGTCGCGGTCGCGGTCTACGCGTTCATGACCGCCTGGGGCGAGATCCTGTTCGCCTCGGTGATGACCAACGACTCCACCAAGACGCTGTCGATCGGGCTGCAGGACTACTCCACGCAGATCAACGTCTACTGGAACCAGGTGATGGCCGCCTCGCTCGTGGTCAGCGTGCCCGGTGGTGGTCGGCTTCCTGCTGCTGCAGCGCTACCTGGTGGCCGGCCTGACCGTCGGGGGCGGTCAAGTGAGTCTCGACGGACTCGACCGACCGAGGCCGTTCGGGAAGCTGCCGCACGTCTGGCTCGGCGCGAACTTCTGGTCGCGCACCGGCGGCCCGCTGATGTGGCGCTCGTACGACGCGGGCGTGGTGCGCGAGGAGCTCGCGGTGCTGCGCGACCACGGGCTGAACATGACCCGGTCGTTCTTCTACTGGCCCGACTTCATGCCCGAGCCCGACCGCGTCGACGAGACACTCGTGGCGCACTACGCCGACTTCCTCGACGCGCACCACGAGCTCGGCATGACCACCGTCCCGACGTACATCGTCGGACACATGTCGGGGGAGAACTGGGACCCGGCCTGGCGCGACGGCCGCGACCTCTACGGCGACGTGTGGCTGGTCGCCCGGCAGGCGTGGTTCATCCGCACCATGACCGAGCGGCTTCGCCGGCCACCCGGCCGTCAGCGGCTGGCTGATCAGCAACGAGATGCCGCTCTACGGCGGACCGGCCGACGCCGACACCGTGACGGCGTGGGCGCAGCTCGTGATGCACGCGGTGCGGGCCGGCGGCGGCACGCAGCCGGTCGTCGCTCGGCGACGGCGCGTGGGGCGATCGAGGTCACCGGCCGCGACAACGGCTTCTCGGTGCGCGCACCGGCGAGCTGGTCGACTTCGTCGGCCCGCACGTCTACCCGATGGGCACCGACCTGGTGCGCCAGCACCTGCGGGCCGCGTTGATGTGCGAGCTCGCGGCCGTCGCCGGCAAGCCCGTGGTGCTGGAGGAGTTCGGGCTGTCCTCGGACTTCGTGTCGCCGGCGAACGCCGGGCACTACTACCGCCAGGTGCTGCACACCTCGCTGCTGGCCGGCGCGACCGGCTGGATCGCCTGGAACAACACCGACTACGACGACCTGCTGCACCAGGACCCCTACCGCCACCACCCCTTCGAGATGCACTTCGGCATCACCGACCGGCACGGCACCCCGAAGCCGCCGCTGCTCGAGCTGCGGGACTTCGCCCGGGTGCTCGACCGGGTCGAGCCGTCGCGGCTGCGAGCGGGCCACCACACGCACGGCGCTGGTGGTGTCGTCCTACCTCGAGGGCGCGCACCCGATGACCGACGAGCGGGACGCGCCGTTCGTGCTCGACGCCCTCGAGCAGGGGCACGTCGCCGCGCGGGAGGCCGACCTGGCGCCCGGGCTTCGTGCGGGAGCGGGACGGGATCGACGACGGCTACGCGCTCTACCTGGTGCCGTCGGTCAAGGCGCTGACCGGGACCGACGTGGTTCCGGCTGCAGGAGCTGGCCGAGGCCGGCGCGACCGTCTGGGTGTCCTACTCGCGCCGGCGACAACCTGTCGCAGCGCGGCCCCTGGTGGGTCAACACCGAGGCGCTGTTCGGGGTCCGCAACGCGCTCGTCTACGGGCTGAACGACCCGATCGAGGACGACGAGGTGTCGCTGCGCTTCGTCGCGCCGCTCGGTGACATCGAGGCCGGCGAGGTGCTGACGTTCGCCGCCGGCGGCGGGCCCGAGAGCCGTGCGTTCCTGCCGGTCGAGGTGCTCGACGCCGAGGTCGTCGCGGTCGACGGCCGCGGCCGCCCGGCGCTGCTGCGCAAGCGGCACGGCGACGGCCAGGCGGTGCTGTCGCACCTACCCGCTGGAGCACCTCGCCGCGCGCACGCGGCCGGGTCAACCCGGAGAGCACCTGGCGCGTCTACCGCGCGCTCGCCGAGGAGGCGGGCGCCACCGGCACCGGTCGGCGGTCGCCGACCCGCGCGTGCTCGTCGACGCGCTGGTGCACGAGGACGGCACCCGGTTCGTGTGGCTGGTCAGCGAGGCCGACGACGAGCTCAAGGTGCAGCCGCGGGTCGACGACGGCGCCCTCGAGACGCTCGACGGCGACCCCGTCGGCCCGACCGTGCTGCTGCCGGCGTACGGCGTGCAGGTGCTGCGCCACGTCCCCACCGCCCGACCACAGGAGACCCGATGACCGACACGCTCGACCGCCCCGAGACCGCCACCGCAGCCGAGACCGCACGGCTGCTGCCGCCCGGCTTCGAGCTCGGCGTGGCGATGGCGTCGTACCAGATCGAGGGGGCGGTGCACGAGGGCGGCCGCGGCCCGTCGATCTGGGACACCTTCAGCCACACCCCGGACAAGATCGCCCGGCGGCGACACCGGCGACGTGGCCTGCGACCACTTCCACCGCTACCGCGAGGACGTCGGGCTGATGGCGGACCTCGGCGTCGACGCCTACCGGCTGTCGGTCGCGTGGCCCCGGATCCAGCCCGACGGCCGCGGGCCCGTGAACCGGGCCGGTGCTCGACTTCTACTCGCGGCTGGTCGACGAGCTGCTCGGCGCGGGGCATCACGCCCGTCGTGACGCTCTACCACTGGGACCTGCCGCAGCCGCTCGAGGACGCGGGCGGCTGGCGCGCACCGCGACACCGCGCACCGGTTCGCCGAGTACGCGGCGGCCGTCCAGGAGCACCTCGGCGACCGGGTGCGGCGCTGGATCACCCTGAACGAGCCGTACTGCTCCTCGGTGCTGGGCTACGGCACCGGCCGGCACGCCCCGGGCGTGAAGGACGCCGGCGCCTCGCTGGCCGCGGCGCACCACCTGCTGCTCGGTCACGGCCTCGCGGTCGGCGCGATGCGCGAGGCGGACCCCGACGGCGTCGTACGGCATCACGCTGAACCTGGAGCCGGTCTCCGCCGCTCACCGACAGGCCGGCAGGACCGTGCCGCCGCGGCGCGGTCGCTGGTGCTGTCGAACCTGCTGTTCACCGACCCGGTGCTGCGCCGGCCGCTACCCGGCGGACGGCGCGGGAGATCTGGTCGGCGTCGAGCGACTTCTCGTTCCTGCGCGACGGCGACCTGGAGGTGACGTCGCGCGCCGCTGGACTTCCTCGGCGTGAACTACTACTTCCCGGCGCGGGTGCGCGACGGTGCCGCACGACGAGCCCGACGCCGGCGCTGCGTCGCATCGACGACCTCGGCACCGCCTCACCGCTGCTGGCCGACGACGAGGTCACCGAGATGGGCTGGCCGGTCGACGCCGACGGCATCCGCCGGCTGCTGCTCTGGCTGCACGAGACCTACCCCGGCCTGCCGCCGGTCTACGTCACCGAGAACGGCCGCGCGTGCGGACGACGTCGGTCGAGGACGGTGCGGTGGCCGACCCGGAGCGGATCCGCTACGTCGACGGGCACCTGCGGGCGCTCGCCGAGGCCGTCGACGGCGGGCGTCGACGTGCGCGGCTACTTCGTGTGGTCGCTGCTCGACAACTTCGAGTGGGCGGCGGGCTACGCCAAGCGGTTCGGGCTGGTGCACGTCGACTACGAGACGCAGCAACGGCTGCCCAAGGCCAGCTTCGGGTGGTACCGCGACCTGATCGCCGCCCGCTCCGCCCACCCGGCGTGAATTGCGTGGCCGCTGCACGCAACTGGCGCCGGGTCGAGGGGCTGCGCCGCGCAGCTCACGCCGGGTCAGTACGGCGTGAAGTGCGCCCGGAGCGCCTGCAGGCTCGGCGTCCGGGGGCAGAGCACGTCGAAGTCCTCGTCGCCGTCGGTCCACTGGCCGATCACGGCGCCGGCCGCCCTGGACGTCCTCGCCGGCGCAGACCGCGAGCGCGCGCTGCCGTGAGGTGAGGCCGGCGGCGCGCCACTCCGGCAGGCCGTAGGCCACGTCGCCGACCACCGTGCGCCAGAGGTAGGGCGTGGAGTAGACGCCGACCTGCAGCCCGGCGTCGCGGTAGGCCGCGATCGACCCCTCGAGCACGGCACGGTTCGCGGTGGTGTCGCTCGACCACGGGGCCGGCGGCCGGACCGGCTCGACGTCGACCCAGACCGTCGGCGGCCGGAGGCCGGCCGCCCGCATCACGGCGAGGTTCTGCCGGGCCTGCGCCCACCCGGTGTTGAACAGCTGGCCGGGCAGCCCGGCGCGCGGCCGGGGCCCGGCGCCGCCGTACGTCGCGAGCTGGGCGGGGGTCGGGTAGGTCACCACGGCGTACGCCGAGGTCCACAGGTGACGGGCACGGGCGTAGGCGACCTGGTCGCGCAGGCACGGGTTGGGGTAGAACGCGGGGCCGTTCGTCAGCCCGATCAGGACGTACCGCGCGCCCGCCGGCGGCATCGGCTTGCCGAGGGTGCGGCGTGAGGGGATGCCGAGGCCGCGCGGACAGTTCGGCCAGCCGACGTCCCGGCCGAGCGAACCGTGGCCGGTGGGCACCTCCACCTTGTCGGCGAGCGCGAGCCGCTTCGGAGGCTTCGTCGTCGGCGTGCCGGGTGCGCCCGACGGCTGGGCGGACCGGTGCGTCGGCGTCGGGGCCGGGGCGGTGTCGCCGGCGCCCGTCGGGGCCGCGCCGAGCCCCGCCACCACCGTCAGGACGCCCGCAAGTGCGGCGCCGAACGTGTGGGACAGCAAGCCGTCGCCCATCCGGAGTTCACCCACCCGTCACCTGCACCGGTCACCGTCGTTGACACTCCGGGGTAGTTGACCACGACTTCGTCCTCGAGACACCCGATCCGGGAGGATCTTCCTTGACCGCCGTGCGCAGCTCCGTCCCGCTCGCCCTGAGCGTCCTCGTCGGGGGCCTGCTGGCCCTCGTGGCCGGCTCCACGCCGGCCTCGACGGCCGCCACCGACCTGTCGAAGCCGCCCCCGGTGCGGCACGTGTTCGTCATCAACCTGGAGAACAAGGGGTACGACGAGACGTTCGGCCCGGACTCCCCGGCGCCGTACCTGTCGAGGACGCTGCGCGGGAAGGGTCAGCTGCTCACGCAGTACTACGGCACCGCCCACAACAGCCTCCCCAACTACCTCGCGCAGGTCAGCGGCCAGGGGCCCAACCCGCAGACCCAGGGTGACTGCCAGGTGTACTCCGACTTCGTGCAGACCGGCACCGTCGCGCCGCAGCAGGCGGTCGGCAACGGCTGCGTCTACCCGAAGAGCGTCCGCACGATCGCCGACCAGCTGCACGACCACGGGCTGACCTGGCGCGGCTACATGGAGGACATGAACACCGCCTGCCGGCACCCGGCGGCCAACAGCCAGGACGGCACGCAGCAGGCCGAGGTCGGCGACCAGTACGCCGCCCGCCACAACCCGTTCGTCTACTTCAAGAGCCTGACGAGCACCGACCAGTGCCGGCGCCACGACGTCAGCCTGGGCCACCTCACGAACGACCTGGCGTCGATCTCCACGACCCGCAACCTCAGCTACATCACCCCGAACCTGTGCAACGACGCCCACGACAGCCCGTGCGTCGACGGCCGGCCCGGCGGCCTGGTCACCGCCGACGCCTGGCTGAAGAAGTGGGTGCCGAAGATCCTCGCCTCGCCGGCGTACCAGGCGAACGGGTTGCTGGTCGTCACCTTCGACGAGGCCGACACCGAGAGCACCGACGGTGCGGACGCCTGCTGCGGCGAGGGACCGGGGCCGAACGCGCCGCTGCCGGGCATCTTCGGGCCGGGCGGCGGACGCACCGGCACGGTGCTGGTCTCGCCGTTCCTGAAGGCGAACACCTGGAACAACACCGGCTACAACCACTACTCGCTGCTGCGGACCCTCGAGAACCTCTTCGGGCTGAGCAAGCTCGGCTACGCCGCGGACGCCCGCGGGTTCGGCTACGACGTGTGGGGAGCCGGAAAATGACACCACCACCGATCGACGCACCGCTCAGCCGACGCCAGCTCATCGCGGGTGCGGCCGCCGGGGCCGCGGGGGCGGCCGGTGTCGTCGCGCTCGGCGAGAGCGCCGACGCGGCCGGCACGCTGCCCAGCCCCGGCCGCTCCGGCATCGACCACATCGTCGTGCTGATGATGGAGAACCGGTCGTTCGACCACTACCTCGGCTGGCTCGACGGCGCCGACGGCAAGCAGGCCGGCCTGACGTACGTCGACCGGGACGGCGTACGACGCCGCACCCACCACCTCACCGACTACCAGGGCTGCGCGCACCCCGACCCGGACCACTCGTTCGAGGGCGGCCGGGTGCAGCTCAACGGCGGGCTGTGCAACGGCTGGCTGCGCTCGGGGGAGAACGACAGCTTCGCGATCGGCTACTACGGCCAGGGCGACCTCGGGTTCTACGGCCACGCGGCGCCGTACTGGACGACGTTCGACCGCTACTTCTCGGCCACCCTGGCCGAGACCTACCCGAACCGCTTCTACCAGCACAGCGCCCGCACCGACCGGATCCACAACTCCACCGACATCGCGACCATGCCGACGATCTGGGACCGGCTGGCCGGCAAGGGCGTCTCGCGGGCCTACTACTACGTCGACGTGCCGTTCCTGGCGCTCTACGGCACGAAGTACCTCGACATCGCGCGCACCTGGCCGCAGTTCCTGGCCGACGCCGCGGCCGGCACGCTGCCGTCGGTCTCGTTCCTCGACCCGAAGTTCCTCGACGAGGGCAGCGGCACGTCCGCCGACGACCACCCGCACGCCGACATCCGGGCGGGCCAGTCGTTCGTCAACCAGGTCTACGAGGCCGTCACCCGCGGCCCCGGCTGGTCGCGGACCGCGCTGGTCGTCAACTACGACGAGTGGGGCGGCTTCTTCGACCACGTGCCGCCGGCGGTGGCACCCGACGCGACCCCGGCGGCCGGCACCGGCCAGCGGGGGTTCCGCACCCCGGCGCTGCTGGTCTCGCCGCGCGCCCGCCGTCGCCACGTCTCGCACCAGGTCTACGACCACACCTCGGTGCTGAAGATGATCGAGTGGCGCTGGGGGCTGGCGCCGCTGACGCCGCGGGACCGGGCCGCCCGCAACCTGGCCGAGGCCCTCGACTTCGGCCGGGCGCCCAACCTGCACGCGCCGCACTGGTCGGTGCCACCGGCGGTCAGCGCCCCCTGCGGGCCCGACGGCTTCGCGGACTACGAGGACTGGCGGGCGCTCGCGACGACGGCGCGGTCGCTGGGCTGGCGCGTCGGCGGAGTGGTCTGACGCGCGCCTGGCGGATGGATCCGGCACGCGGGGGTACCGTCGAAAACGTCCCACTTCCCCCACCCGTAAGGCGGACCTCATGGCCATCATCGGATTCCTCGTGTTCGGGCTCGTCGTCGGCGCTCTCGCGCGCCTGATCAAGCCCGGCAAGCAGCGGCTCTCGCTGCTCATGACCCTGCTCCTCGGAGTCGTCGGCTCCCTCATCGGCGGCGTGGTCGCCAACCTGCTCGGCACCGGCGGCTTCTTCGAGCTCAACATCATCGGCGCGATCGTCGCGATCGTCGCGGCTGTCCTGCTCATCGGCGTCTTCGAGGGCACCGCGGGCCGCAAGCACGCCTGACCGACCGAGACCGAGCCAGATCGAGACAGTGGCCGGCTGCCTGTTCTGCGACATCGTCGCGGGCGACGTCGACGCGGACGTCGTCCTCGAGAGCGAACAGGTGGTCGGCTTCCTCGACACCCGGCCCGTCTTCAAGGGCCACACGCTGCTGGTGCCGCGCCGGCACGTCGTCACCCTGCCGGACCTGCCCGCCGAGCTCCGGGACCCGTTCCTGGCGGCCGGCCAGCGGCTCGCCGCCGCGATGGTCGACGGCCTCGGCGCCCAGGGCTCCTTCGTGGCGATGAACAACACCGTCAGCCAGAGCGTCGCCCACCTGCACCTGCACGTCGTGCCCCGCACCAAGGGCGACGGGCTGCGCGGGTTCTTCTGGCCGCGCACGAAGTACGTCGACGGCGAGGCCGCCGACTACGCCGGCCGGCTGCGCGGCGCCCTCGACGGGACGTCGTGATGCGCTGGTGGGACGAGCACGTCGTGCCCCGGCTGGTGGACACGATGCTCGGCAACGACGAGGTGGGCAAGCTGCGCACGCTGGCCTGCCGCGGCCTGTCCGGCCGGGTGCTGGAGGTGGGGTTCGGCTCCGGGCTCAACGTCGCGCACTACCCGGCGACCGTCACGGCGGTCAGCGCCGTCGAGCCCTCGGACCTGGCGTGGCGCAAGGCCGGGCCCCGCATCGACGCCGCCGCGGTCGACGTACGCCGGGCAGGGCTGGACGGGCAGCGGCTGGACCTGCCGGACGACTCGTGCGACAGCGCGCTCACGACGTTCACGATGTGCACCATCCCCGACCTCGACGCGGCGCTGCAGGAGATCCGGCGGGTGCTGAGGCCCGGCGGACGGCTGCACTTCGCCGAGCACGGGCTCTCCCCGGACCCGGGCGTGGCGCGGTGGCAGCACCGGCTGCAGCCGCTGCAGGGTGCGCTGTTCGCCGGCTGCCAGCTGGGCCGTCCGATCGCCGACCGGGTGGCCGCGGCGGGCTTCGAGATGGGTGAGCTCGACCGCTTCTACGCGCCGGGCCCCAGGCCGTTCGGCTACCTCTACCTGGGCTGGGCCGCCACCGGCTGACGGGTCTCGACCGGGGCCGGGTCGACCGCCTGCAGCCGCATCCGGCCGCGGACGTGGTTGCCGGTGCCCAGCGCGGCGATCCAGACGCCCGCCGCCCCGAGCACGACGCCGCCGAGCGTGTCGGCGAAGTAGTGCCAGCCGAGGTAGACCGTCGCGATCTCGGTGAGCGCCAGGAACCCCCACATCGACCAGCGGATCCACCGCTTCATGTGCAGCAGCTCGGCCATCAGGCACACCGTCACCATGATCCCGACGTGCAGCGACGCGAACGCCGCGATCGTCTGCACCGCGTGGGTGCCGAACGGGTCGAAGAGCACGGTGTAGCGGTCCTGGATCATCGAGTCCTGGAGCGTGGTGACGTAGGTGTGGGGGAGTGCGGAGAAGTCCTGCGGCTTGGCGTAGACCGGCCCCAGCGTCGGCACCGCGAAGTACGTCGCAACGCCGAGCACCCAGTCGACGGCGACCGCGGTGACGTACCACGCGCCGCCGACCCGGTCGCGCGACCACACCAGCGCGATGACCAGCGTGACGGGCACCAGCACGATCCAGGCGACGTAGACGCTGGAGAAGAACTGGGCCGCCCACCCGACGCCGAAGACGTGGTGCAGCACGGTGGCCGGGTCGTGGCCGAGGAAGACGATGCGGTCGAACTTCTCCAGCGTGTTGTCCCACAGCTCGCGGTTCACGAACGGGACGAAGCTCTTGAGGTTCCGGAAGGCGGCGTAGGTGAGGTACCACGCGCCCAGCCCCATCAGCGCGAAGCGGGTGTGCTCCCACGGCCAGCGCTCCCGGATCACGGCGACCAGCGTGCGGGGGAAGCGGACCACCGACCGGCCGCGCCAGGCGGCCCGCGGGACCACGTCGGTCAGGAAGGCCAGCAGCAGGATGATCGGCAGCCGGACGTACGTCGGCACGGCCACGCCGTCCGGGTCGCGGATGGGCAGGTGGTAGGTCACGGCGACCGTGAAAGCGGTCGCCGCGAGAGCGATCGACAGCACGATCGCGAACCCGAAGCCACCCTTGCGCACTCCGGGAGTCTAGTAGCCCGAGGCCCGGTCTCCCCACAGGCCGGGCGCGAGGCCTTGCTCACGGCGTCCTAGAGTGGGGCCGCTCGTCGGACGACGAGACCACGCCACCTGGAGGAAATGTCTGATGAGTCGCTTCACCGGTCGGGTCGCCGTCGTCACCGGGAGCGCGCGGGGGATCGGCGCCGCCACCGCCCAGCGCTTCGCGCAGGAGGGCGCCGCCGTCGCCGTCCTCGACCTCGACCAGGACGCCGCCTCGGCGACCGCCGCCGGCCTCGGTGCCGAGCGGGCCCTCGGGGTGGCCTGCGACGTGTCGGACGCCGCCTCGGTCGAGGCGGCCGTCGCCACGGTCGTCGGCGAGCTCGGTCAGCTCGACATCCTGGTCAACAACGCCGGTGTCACCCGCGACAACCTGCTGTTCAAGATGTCCGAGGACGACTGGGACATGGTGATGAACGTCCACCTGCGCGGCTCGTTCCTGATGAGCCGCGAGGTGCAGAAGCACATGGTCGCGGCGAAGTACGGCAAGATCGTCAACCTCTCCTCGGTCTCCGCCCTCGGCAACCGCGGGCAGGCGAACTACTCCGCCGCCAAGATGGGCCTGCAGGGCTTCACCCGCACGCTCGCCATCGAGCTGGGCCCGTTCGGCGTCAACGTCAACGCCATCGCGCCGGGCTTCATCGTCACCGACATGACCGACGACACCGCGCGCCGGGTCGGCGTGGAGCCGGAGGAGTACCGCAAGGGCGCCGCCGCGGTCACCCCGGTCCGCCGGGTCGGGTACCCCGAGGACATCGCGGCCACCGCGGCGTTCCTGTGCAGCGACGAGGCCTCCTACATCACCGGCCAGACGCTGTACGTCGACGGCGGCGCGAAGCTCTGACACGCCCGGGACCGCACCCTGCCTCCCCGGCCGTTCGTGGCTGCCACACTGAAGCGCATGGCGCGTCTTCCCCACCACGTCGATGAACACGCTCGAGTTTCAGCCGCGCTCCCGGCGGGTCCGCGCGTCGGTCGCGCTCGGCCTGACCGCCGCCCTGGCGCTGACCGGCTGCACCAGCAAGGACGCCGCCGCCGGCCCGGGCGGCCAGTCGGTGGCGAAGGGGCTGACCGTCGCCGGCGAGTGGCCGCTGACCGGGCTGCCCGCGAAGGGGAAGGCCCCGAAGCACCCGGTGATGGTCGTCAAGATCGACAACTCCGGCAGCAGCGCGCCGCAGCTCGGGCTCGGCAAGGCCGACCTGATCACCGAGGAGCTGGTCGAGGGCGGCTCGACCCGGCTCGCCGTCTTCTACTACCAGCAGATCCCGAAGCTCGTCGGGCCGGTGCGCTCGATGCGGGCCACCGACATCGGCATCGTGAAGCCGGCGAAGGCGGTGCTGGTCGCCAGCGGCGGTGCGCCGCCGACCGTCAGGCGCATCAAGGCCGCCGGCATCGACGCGTTCACCGAGGGCGCCCCCGGCTACGAGCGGGACAGCAGCCGCACCGCGCCGTACAACCTGTTCATGCACCTCAAGAAGCTGGCCGCGAAGGTCAGCGCCAAGGACACCGTGCCGAGCTACCTGCCGTTCGGGTCGGCGGGCAAGGACATCGCCGGGCAGCCGGCGAGCGGGCTGGACGCGGTGTTCTCCGGCGGGCACACCACGAGCTGGACCTACCGCGGCGGGCACTACGTCAACGAGAACAGCTACGCGGCCAAGGGGACGGAGTTCCGGCCCGACAACGTGCTGGTGCTGCGGGTCAAGGTCGGCGACGCCGGCTACAAGGACCCGGCGGGCAACCCGGTGCCGGAGACCAAGTTCACCGGCACCGGCAAGGCGCTGCTGTTCCACGGCGGCCGCGTGGTGCGCGGCACCTGGAAGAAGTCGCTGACCTCGACGATCAAGCTGCGCACGAAGTCCGGCGCGCTCGCGGTGCCGGCCGGCCACACCTGGGTCGAGCTGGTGCCCGAGAACGGCGGCAACGTCGTCGTCAAGAAGTAGCGGCTACCGGGCGTCCGGCTGCCCGTCGAGGGCCGGGTCGGTGTCGTCGCTGTCGTCGTCGGGCTCGTCGTCCAGGTCGTCGGCCGCGTCGGTCGTCGCGGGGGAGGAGGCCAGGTCGTCCGGCCCCGGGAGCGGGGCGCCGGACTCGGCCATCTGCCGCAGCCCGGCGAGGATGTAGCCGATCGCGGCCTCGACCTCGGCGCCGGCCTTGCGGGGGTCCTCGGCGGTCGAGACCGCGGCGCCGGCGGCGGACATCGCGCCGAAGAAGACCCGGCTGAACGTCTCCACCATGCTCGGCTCGAGCTCGTAGCTGGACAGCACCGACGAGACGATCTCCTGCACGATCCCGAAGGTGGTGCGCTCCTCCTGCTCGCGGTAGCGCTCGTAGCCGAGCACCGCGGGGCCGTCGGCGATCACGATCCGCCGGTAGCGCGGCGCCTGCAGGACCTCGAGGAACGCCCGCAGCCCGCCGAGCGCCTTCTCCCACGGGTCGCGGTTGCCGCGAACCGCCTTGTGGATGTCGCGGGCGGCGCGCTCCTCGACCTTCTCGAACACCGACTCGAACAGCGCCTGCTTGCCGCTGAAGTGGTGGTACAGCGCGCCCTTGGTGACCCGCGCGCCGGCGACGATCTCGTCGAGGCTGGTGCCGGCGTACCCCTGCTCGGTGAACAGCTCCGTGGCCACGTCCACGAGGGCCCGGCGGGTGGAGGCGGAGTACTCCTGGCGACGGGACGTGCTCCGCACCGTGCGCAGCGCACCCTTCGCCGCCCGCTTCGAGGCCTTCGTGGTCATGTGTCGAGCATAGGGGTCGGTACCGGGCGGACGTGACCGGCCGTCACGTGGGCCAGGTCACCGTCGGAATGATGCATACCAACGGTATGTCGCGGTACTCGTGAGTACGTACCAACGGTATGTGAGAGAGGAGCAGACCATGACCTGGGATGCTTTCCACCGACGCGGAGACGTTCTCCGCACCGTCGCCGAGGAGGCGAACCGCCGCCGCGACGGCGTGCTCCCCACGGAGCTGCCCGGCGTCGACACCGCCTTCCGCGACGACGCCGACCTGGTGCTCGCCCTGCAGCTGCGCTGGCACACCCGGCTCTCGGGCCAGGTCGAGCGCGCGCTCATGGAGGAGCCCGCCGGGCTCGAGACCGCGGTGCTGACCGCCTGGCGCCGTACGGCGGCGCAGCTGGCCGGGGTCCGCGCGATCCTGGACGCGCAGCGCGCCGAGCCCACCACCCCCGAGGTCGGCGAGGCGCTCGCGCGCGCCGACCGCAAGGACTGGGCGCTGCTGGCCGCGATGGCCGGCCGCGCCAGCGCCGCCGACCCCGCCGCCGCGCGCATCGGCCGCCGGCTCGAGGAGACCGCCCGCGCCGCCTACGACCCGACCGTCGCACCGCGCCGGGCCCGGCGTCCGCCGCGGACGACCGGCCCGCCTCGCTGCTCGGCCGGCTCCGGGCCCACCTGGCCGCCTGACCCCCGGCCGGTCCGACCGGCCCCACCAGCCCCCCGGCTGCGACGCCGCCCGCGGCCTCCCTCCGCGAACTCCCTCCCAGGAGGTGTCGCAGCCGGGGTCCCTCCCTCCTCCGACATCGGAGTCGGAGAGGTGACCTGGGGGTCACGCCGAGACATCCGACATCGGAGTCGAGGGGTGACCTGGAGGTCACGCTCCGCCATCCGATGTCGGGGCCGGGCGCGTGACACCATGTGCTCGTGGCCACCGAACCGAGCATCTCCTACTCGATCACCGTCCGGCTCGAGGTCCCCGCCGGTGGCTCCGCGATCAGCCGGCTGACCACCTGCGTCGAGGAGGCCGGCGGCATCGTCACCGCCCTCGACGTCACCGCCTCCGGGCACGACCGGCTGCGCATCGACGTCACCTGCGCCGCCTCCGACACCGCGCACGCCGACCGGATCGTCGAGGCGCTGCGCGCGCATCGAGGGCGTCGCGGTGCACAAGGTCTCCGACCGGACCTTCCTGATGCACCTCGGCGGCACCATCCAGATGGAGTCCAAGCACCCGATCCGCAACCGCGACGACCTCTCGATGATCTACACGCCCGGGGTCGCGCGGGTCTGCCAGGCGATCGTCGGCCAACCCCGAGGACGCCCGCCGGCTCACCGTCAAGCGCAACTCCGTCGCGGTCGTCACCGACGGCTCCGCCGTGCTCGGGCCTCGGCAACATCGGGCCGGCCGCCGCGCTGCCGGTGATGGAGGGCAAGTCCGCGCTGTTCAAGCGGTTCGCCGGCATCGACGCCTGGCCGCTGTGCCTCGACACCCAGGACCCCGACGCGATCGTCGAGATCGTGCGGGCCGTCTCGCCGGGCTTCGCCGGGCATCAACCTCGAGGACATCTCCGCGCCGCGCTGCTTCGAGATCGAGCGGCGGCTGCGCGAGCATCCTCGACATCCCGGTCTTCCACGACGACCAGCACGGCACCGCGATCGTGGTGCTGGCCGCGCTGACGCAACGCGCTGCGGGTGGTCGGCAAGGAGCTCGCCGACGTCCGCATCGTGATGTCCGGGCGCCGGTGCCGCCGGGACGGCGATCCTGCGGCTGCTGCTCGAGGCCGGCGCCCGCGACGTCGTCGTCGCCGACGTCGACGGCGTGGTCCACCGCGACCGGCCCGGGCTGCACGAGTCGCTGCACTGCGCTCGCCGAGTCGACCAACCAGCGACGGCCTCACCGGCACGCTGCAGCGAGGCGATCGACGGCGCCGACGTCTTCATCGGCGTCTCCGCCCCGAACATCCTCGACGGCGACGACGTCGCCCCGATGGCCGAGGGCTCCATCGTCTTCGCGCTGGCCAACCCGGTCCCCGAGATCGACCCCGGCGTCGCCCGGCAGCACGCCGCCGTGGTGGCGACCGGACGCTCGGACTACCCCAACCAGATCAACAACGTGCTGGCGTTCCCCGGCGTGTTCCGGGGCCTGCTCGACGCCTCGGCGAACACCATCGACGACACGCTGCTGGTCGCCGCCGCCGAGGCGATCGCCGCCACGGTGCACGGCCGACGAGCTCAACGCGAACTACATCATCCCGAGCGTCTTCCACGCCGACGTGCACACCGCCGTCGCCGACGCGGTCCGCGCCGCGGCCCACCGGGCGACCGCCGTACGCACGGGAGAGGCCGCCGTCGCAGATGCCTGACCCACCGCCTCGAGCGTGCGGGTCGGTGACCTGCTGGTCGCCACCCCGCGCTGGTCGACCCGAACTTCGAGCGCAGCGTCGTGCTGGTGCTCGACCATCGACGAGGACGGTGCCCTCGGCGTGGTCCTCAACCGGCCGTCCACGGTGCCGGTCGGCGAGGTCCTGCCGGGGTGGAGCAGCGCTGGCGCAGCCGCCCGACGTGCTCTTCGAGGGCGGTCCGGTCAGCCACCGACTCCGCGCTCGGCGGTCGGTGCCTCCACGACGTACGGGCTGGACCCGACGCGGAGCCGGTCGGCTTCCGGCGGCTCTTCGACGACGTCGGCATCGTCGACCTCGACACGCCGACCGAGATCGCCGGCCCGATGCTGACCCGGCTGCGGATCTTCGCCGGCTACGCCGGCTGGGGCGAGGAGCAGCTGCGCGACGAGATCGAGGAGGGCTCCTGGTACGTCGTCCCGTCGACGGCCGCGCGACCTGTTCGGCGCCGACCCCGAGGGGCTGTGGATGCGGGTGCTGCGCCGGCAGCCCGGGGAGCTGGCCTGGGTCTCGACCCGCCCCGTCGACCCGACCCTGAACTGACCGGTTCGTCGGCCCGGAGCGTTAGACTCGCTCACCGTGAGCACCCAGATGAGCCCCGGCACCGAGACGATCGAGGACCGGCGCACCCAGCCGACCGACGACGGCGACCACGAGCGGTTCTCGCACTACGTCGAGAAGGAGAAGCTCACCGAGGCGATGGTGATGGGCACCCCCGTCGTCGCGCTGTGCGGCAAGGTGTGGGTGCCCAGCCGCGACCCGGAGAAGTACCCGGTCTGCCCGGAGTGCAAGGACGCCTGGGAGAACCTGCAACGAAGGACGACGAGTAGCCGCTCCCCACCGCCGGTCCCGCCGGCCCGTCCTGCTCGTCCGCCGCACCCTTCGTGAGAGACGTTGACTGACTCCGACCAGCCCCTGGACCTGTCCGCCGACACCCCCGCACCGCTCACCGACCTGCCGCCCGCCTACCCCGCCCGCGCCGCCTGGGGCACCGCCACCAAGCTCCGCGCCTGGCAGATCGGCCGCGCTCGACGAGTACTTCACGACCAACCCGCGCGACTTCCTCGCCGTCGCGACCCCCGGCGCCGGCAAGACGACCTTCGCGCTGACGGTCGCCGCCGAGCTGCTGTCCCGGCGGGTCGTCGACCGGGTCACCGTCGTCGCGCCGACCGAGCACCTCAAGACCCAGTGGGCCGAGGCCGCGTGCCCGGGCCGGCATCCCGCTCGACCCGTCGTACGCCGGCCGCAAGGGGCCGGACCAGCCAGGACTTCGTCGGCGTCGCGGTGACCTACGCCGGCGTCGCCGTCAACCCGCTGGCGCCACCGGATCCGCACCGAGCGGTTCAAGACGCTGGTGATCCTCGACGAGGTCCACCACGCCGGCGACGCGATGTCGTGGGGCGACGCGGTGCGCGAGGCGTTCGAGCCGGCGCACCGGCGGCTCGCGCTGACCGGCACGCCGTTCCGCTCCGACGTCAACCCGATCCCGTTCGTCACCTACGCGCCCGGCGACGACGGCGTGCCGCGCAGCGTCGCCGACTACACCTACGGCTACGCCCACGCGCTGGCCGACCACGTCGTGCGGCCGGTGCTGTTCATGGCCTACAGCGGCGAGATGCAGTGGCGCACCCGCGCCGGCGACGAGGTGGCCGCCCGGCTCGGCGAGCCGCTGACCAAGGACCTGACCGCGCAGGCGCTGCGCACCGCGCTCGACCCGGACGGCGTCGTGGATGCCGTCGGTGCTGGCGGCCGCGGACAAGCGGCTCACCGAGGTACGTCGTCACGTGCCCGGACGCCGGCGGGCCTGGTGATCGCCTCCGACCAGGACGTCGGCCCGTGCCTACGCCAGGCTGCTGGCCGAGCTGCACCGGCAGCAAGCCGGTCGTCGTGCTCTCCGACGAGAAGGCCGCCTCGAAGCGGATCGCGGCGTTCGCCGACGGCGACGACCGCTGGATGGTCGCGGTGCGGATGGTCTCCGAGGGCGTCGACGTGCCGCGGCTGGCGGTCGGCGTCTACGCCACCGACGACCGACCACGCCGCTGTTCTTCGCGCAGGCCGTCGGCCGCTTCGTCCGGGCCCGCGAGCGCGGCGAGACCGCGTCGGTGTTCCTGCCGTCGGTCGCCGAACCTGCTCGGGCTTCGCCACCGAGATGGAGGTCGAGCGCGACCACGTGCTGGGCCGCGGTCATCACCGACGAGGACGACATCTTCGCCGCCGAGGACGACCTGCTCGCGCAGGCGCAGGCGGCCGAGGCGGCCAGCGCCGAGGAGCTCGGCAGCCGTTCGAGGCGATGGGGTCCGAGGCCCGCTTCGACCGGGTGCTCTACGACGGCGGCGAGTTCGGCCACGCCGGCGAGGTGCACGTCGGCTCGGAGGAGGAGATGGACTTCCTCGGCATCCCGGGGCTGCTCGAGCCCGACCAGGTGCGCGACCTGCTGCACCAGCGGCAGAGCGAGCCGCGCCGCGGCAGCGGCGTACCGCCACCGCCGAGGAGGTGGTCCGCGACGTCACCACCCACGAGCAGCTCGGCCACGCTGCGCCGCGAGCTCAACGGGCTGGTCGCCGCGTGGAACCACCGCACCGGTCAGCCGCACGGCGTCACGCACGCCGCGCTGCGCCAGGAGTGCGGCGGGCCGCGCGGCCGCCATCGCCACCGCCGACCAGCTGCGGAGCCGGATCGACCGGATCCGTGACTGGGCCGCGCAGCGGCGCAGCGGCTAGGTTCTGGTCATGGCCGCGGAGACGTCACAGACGCTGGACCGCGGCCTGCGGGTGCTGCGGGCGCTCGCGGAGAGCCCCAGCGGGATGACGATCACCGCGCTCGCGGCCGAGATCGGCGTCAACCGCACCGTGGTCTACCGGCTGGTGGCGACCCTCGAGCAGCACGGTCTCGCGCGCCGCGACGGCAGCGGCCGGCTGCACGTCGGGCTGGGCGTGCTGGCGCTGACCCGCGGCCTGCAGCCGGTGCTGCGCGAGCTCGCGAGCCCGGTGCTGCGCACGCTGGCCGAGCAGATCGGCAGCACCGCGCACCTGACCGTGGCCGACGGGGGCGAGGCGCTGGCCATCGCCGTCGTCGAGCCGAGCTGGACCGACTACCACGTCGCCTACCGCGTCGGGGCGCGTCACCCGCTGGAGCAGGGGGCTGCCGGGAAGGCGATCCTGCTCGGCCGGTCGCCGCGCGGCACGCCGTACGTCGAGACGGTCGGCGAGATCCAGCCCGGCGCCCGCGGCATCGCGGCACCGGTGCTCGGCGTCGAGGGCCTGGAGGCGTCCGTCGGGATCGTGTCGCTCGGCGACCTCGACGCCGACCGGCTCGGTCCGCAGGTCGTCGCCGCGGCCGCGGACGTCGCCCGCCGGCTGTCCTGATCTGCCCTCGCCGAGGCGCGTGGTTCTGCGTCCGGGAAGGTGCCGAGGCGCGTGGTTCTGCGACGTCGGCGTTCAGAACCACGCGCCTCGGCGGGTCCGGGGAGTCAGAACGACGCGCCTCGGCGATGTGGGTCAGCCGGGGGTGCCGGCGATGTTGACCAGCCAGGCGACGCCGTACGCGTCGGTGCACATGCCGAAGCTGTCGCCCCACGGCGCCTTCTCGAGCGGCACCGTGACCGTGCCGCTCGCGGAGAGCTTCTCCCAGTAGCCGCGCAGCGGGCCGTCCTCGTCACCGGAGAGCGACACCGACATCGTGTTGCCCGGCGAGAAGTCCATGCTGCTCGGGGTGTCGGCGGCCATCAGGTCGAGCCCGTTGTCACCCTCGAGCTGCGAGTGCATGATCTTGTCGGCCTCGGCGGGGTCCTCGCTGGCGTGCATCTCGGCGAACGTGCTCATCGTCAGCTCGCCACCGAACACCGTCTGGTAGAACGTCATCGCCTCGCGGGCCTGGTCGCGGAAGCTGATGTAGGGGTTCAGGCGAAGGGTCATGGCCCGAGTCTCCCGCAGGGGTGGGGCCGCGGGTAGGGGACGCTCTAGGACATCTCCGGCGGCGTGCTGAGCCGCTCCAGCCGGGTCCGCAGCAGCGGCACGCGGTGCGCGTTGCCGTGCAGGTCGACGTACTGCTCGCCGAACACCGCGAGCAGCGCGTCGTCGAGCCGGCGCACCGCTCCGGGCGGGTACTTGTAGCCCATCCGGGCGTTGATGGCCTCGCTGTCGACCGAGGTCAGCAGCCCGGCGAGCTCGTCGAGCGAGGCGATCCCCAGCTCCAGCAGCAGCCCCGAGACCCAGGCGTAGTGGTCGGTGCGCGACCAGCCGGCGTCGGCGTACTGGCCGGCCAGGAACGTCGCCAGGTCGCGGGCGTCGATGCGGGGGTCGGTGGCGTCCACCCGCACCGGCTCCGGCACCGTCGCCTGCAGCCGGTCGCGGATCAGCGTGAACTCCCGGTCGGCGAGCTCGAGCAGCCCCGCGGCCAGCGTGAACCGGCGGTCGAGGTCGGGCGCGTGCTCCTCGGGGATCGTGCCCTTGTAGCGGATGGCGTGCTCGAACTCCGCCCACGCGTGCTGCAGCACGGTGCGCACCTGCACCTGCGCGCGGCGGTCCCGCAGCACGTCGTACGCCGGGGTGGCCCGCCGCGCCTCCGGCGACCCCTCGGGCGTGGTCACCAGGAGGTGGCGGCTGGCGTAGCCGAACCGGCCCTCGCTGGCCGTCTCCTGGCCCATGTCGCGGTCGTCGAGCACGTGGAGCTGGTCGCCGAGCAGGTCCGCCACCGCCGCGACGTCGCTGTGCAGGTAGGTGATCACCCGGACGCCGACCTGGTCGGTGATCTGCTCCAGCGGGTCGGTGTAGAGCGGGACCCCGGCGACGCTGCGGTCGGCCTTGGCGGCGAACGACGCGACGCTCTTGGCGCGGCCGGTGACGCTGAGGTAGTTGATGCCGGCGTCGTCGAGCAGCGTGGTGACCAGGCCGACGAACCGGTCGGTGACCTCGTGCAGCTCGGGCTGGCGGGCGGCGTACTCCTGCACGGCGCTGCGCACCAGGTCGTGCTCCTCGACCGGCGCCGGCTCGGCCTTCTTCCCGCGGGGCGTCGGCTCCAGGCCGTCGGGCAGCGTCGGCGTGACGATGTAGCCGGTGGCCAGGTCGCCGTACGTCGTGGTCAGCGCGGGCTTGCGCGCCGCGAACAGCGCGACGTAGGCGCAGACCACCGCGTCGACCTGGTCCTCGGCGACCCGCAGCTCGCTCTTGCGGCCGGCGCGCTCGACGGCGCGCACCAGCGCCTGCCAGTCGTCGCTGCCCGTCAGCCGCATCGGCGGCTCGGCGGTCGCCAGCCCCTCGAGGTAGCCGGTCAGCCGCAGCAGCTCGGCCTGCAGCTCGGCCAGCGGACGACCCGGCTTGTTCTTGTACTTCAGCGTGCGGCCGAGCCCGAACAGCGCGACGGTCGCGGGGTGCGGGTAGACCTCGATCGCCCGCCGCCGGGCGCGGGAGGCCGGGTCGATGTCGAGCCCGAGCGCGTCCGCCAGCCGAGCCCCGCGCGGGGTGTCGGCGAACTCCGGCTTGCCGGTGTTGGACGGGTGGGCGCCGGCCTCGAAGCGGCGGAAGTCCCGGTTGAGCGCCGCCTCGCAGGGCCGGTTCCCGGACGCGTTGGCCACCACCAGCGGGGCGTCGACGGCGACCAGGCACCGGCCCTTCACGTAGGGCCGAACCGCCTCGACGATCGACGCGTCGTCGCGCTGCGCGGACAGGTGCACCAGCGTGCCGTCCGCGTCGAGCACGGCGACACCGGTGGGCTTCTTCTCGCCCCAGGCGAGGTCGACGCCGACGAAGTGCACGAAGGCGCTCAGCCGCGCAGCAGCGGCTGCGCCCCGTCCAGGACCGAGGAGTACGACGCCCGCACCCGGCGGTAGTAGCCGGCCGCCGCGTCGTCGGGCTCGACCACGGAGGCGTCACGCTTCCAGCGCGGGGCGGTGTCGTCCTGCGACAGCGTCCACGCGGCCTGCCGCGCCGCGCCGAGGGCGACGTACTCGGCCGGCTCGGGCAGCGCGACCGGCAGCCCGAAGAGCCCGGCCGCGATCCGCTGCACGGCTGCGGAGCGGGCGGCCCCGCCGATCAGCACGATGCGCCGCGGGGTGACCCCGGCGGCCTCGAGCGGGGCGACGGCGTCGGCCAGCCCGCACAGCATCCCCTCGACGGCGGCGCGCACCAGGTGGGCCGGCGTCGCGTTGGCCCGGGTGAGGCCGTGCAGCAGGCCGGTCGAGTCAGGCAGCGCCGGGGTGCGCTCGCCGTCGAGGAACGGCAGCAGCACCAGTCCCTCGGTGTCCGTCGACGGACAGCGCCAGCCGGTCGAGGTCGCTCAGCTCGGCGCCGGCCATCCGCAGCGCGGCACCGACGACCCGGGCGGCGTTGAGCGTGCACACCAGCGGCAGGAACCGGCCGGTGGCGTCGGCGAAGCCCGCGACGATGCCCGAGGCGTCGGCGGTCGGCCGGTCCGCGACCGCGAAGACGGTGCCGCTGGTGCCGAGCGAGACCACCACGTCGCCCGGCTCGAGGTCGAGGCCGAGGGCGGCGCCCATGTTGTCGCCGGTGCCCGGCGCGAGCGTGATGCCGTCGGGCGTGTGGCCGACCGCCTCGCGGGGACCCGCCACCCGGGGCAGGGCGAGCTCGCGGCCGAACGCCGTACGCAGCAGGTCGGGGCGGTAGTCGCCGTCGGCCGGCGACCAGTAGCCGGTGCCGGACACGTCGCCGCGGTCGGTGGTCGGCTCGCCCGAGCCGCCGCGCAGCGGTGGGTGATCCAGTCGTGGGGGAGCATCACGCCGCTCGCGCGCTCGGCCACCTCGGGCTCGTTCTCGGCGACCCAGCGGAGCTTGGTGACCGTGAAGCTGGCCACCGGGACGAGCCCGGTCGCGTCGGCCCACGCCTGCGGCCCGCCGAGCTCCTCGATCAGGGCGGTGGCCTGCGGGGCGGAGCGGTTGTCGTTCCACAGCAGGGCGTCGCGGACCGGCTCTCCGGCCTCGTCGACGAGCACCATGCCGTGCTGCTGGCCGCCGACGGCGACCGCCTCGACGCCGTCGAGCAGGCCGTCGGAGGCCTGCTGCCAGGCCTGCCACCAGACGCGCGCGTCGACCTCGGTCACGTCGGGGTGGGGGGCGCGGCCCTCGCGGACCACCTCACCGGTGTCGGCGTCGCACACCACGACCTTGGTGTTCTGCGTGGAGCAGTCCACGCCGGCCACGAGAGTCACGTTCGCGACCCTACTAGCCCCGGTGAGCCGTCACTTCCTGCGCCGACACGCGGTGAGACCGCCGAGTAGGTGCCGGGTCAGCGGGAGGACGGGGGGAGTGACGGTGGCGTCCATCAGGGGGAGCACCCGGTAGGGGATCTGGGTGGCGAGCGCGATCACCGTCGACGAGCGGACGATCCCGGTGTCGGAGAGCACCGCGTCGATGACCCGCTGCAGGTCGCGTTGGAGCGGGCCACGACGCGGGCCCACATGTCACCGGCGCCGGTGATCGTGAACGCCTCGAGCACCTCGGGGATGCGGGCCAGGTGCTCGGCGACCGACTGGTGGCCGGCGCCCTGCCGGATCTCCAGGGTCAGGAACGCCGTCACCGGGTGGCCGAGCGCCTCCGGGTCGAGCTGCGGTCCCCAGCCCGCGACGACGCCGGTGCGGACGAGCTTGTCGAGCCGGGCCTGCACGGTGCCGCGGGCCACGCCGAGCCGACGCGACGCCTCGAGCACGCCGATGCGGGGCTGCTGCGCGAACAGGTGGACCAATGTGGCGTCGAGATCGTCCACGGGCTCCGCTCCTCTGGACAGGTTGCACAGTGATTCGTCGGTCTGTTGCACAGATGGTACGGCGACCACCATGCTGCGAGGCATGACGGACTCCCTGAGCCCCCTGCTGACCGCCGACGAGCTCAAGGCCGACCTGACCCTCGAGCAGCTGCAGCAGCTCGTCGGGCTCGTGGAGTACGACGAGGACGCCGACGTCTTCCCGGTGACCGGCTGGGACGCGATCGTCTTCGTGGTCGGCAACGCCACCCAGACCGCGCACTACTACCAGTCCGCCTGGGGCATGCAGCTCGAGGCGTACTCCGGCCCCGAGAACGGCAACCGCGACCACAAGTCGTTCGTGCTCCGCTCCGGCTCGATCCGGTTCGTGGTCACCGGTGCGGTCCACCCCGACAGCCCGCTGGCCGACCACCACCGCCGGCACGGCGACGGCGTCGTCGACATCGCGCTCGAGGTCCCCGACGTGGACCGCTGCATCGCCCAGGCGCTGAAGGCCGGCGCGACGGTCGTCCGCGAGCCGGAGGACGTCACCGACGAGCACGGCACGGTCCGCGTCGCCGCCATCGCGACGTACGGCGAGACCCGGCACACCCTCGTCGACCGCAGCCGGTACGACGGCCCCTACCTCCCCGGCTACGTCGCCGCGCAGTCCACCTGGCAGAAGCGCGACGGCCAGCCGAAGCGGCTGTTCCAGGCGCTCGACCACATCGTCGGCAACGTCGAGCTCGGCCACATGGACGAGTGGGTCACCTTCTACAACAAGGTGATGGGCTTCGTGAACATGGCGGAGTTCATCGGCGACGACATCGCCACCGACTACTCCGCGCTGATGAGCAAGGTGGTCGCCAACGGCAACCACCGGGTGAAGTTCCCGCTCAACGAGCCGGCGGTGGCGAAGCGCAAGTCGCAGATCGACGAGTACCTCGAGTTCTACCGCGGCGCCGGTGCCCAGCACCTCGCGCTCGCCTGCAACGACATCCTGGCCACCGTCGACGCGCTGCGCGCCAACGGCGTGGAGTTCCTCGACACCCCGGACTCCTACTACGAGGACCCGGAGCTGCGGGAGCGGATCGGCAAGGTGCGGGTGCCGATCGAGCAGCTGCAGGGCCGCGGCATCCTGGTCGACCGCGACGAGGACGGCTACCTGCTGCAGATCTTCACCAAGCCGCTCGGCGACCGGCCCACGGTGTTCTTCGAGCTGATCGAGCGGCACGGTTCCCTCGGCTTCGGCAAGGGCAACTTCAAGGCGCTCTTCGAGGCCATCGAGCGCGAGCAGGACAAGCGCGGCAACCTCTGAGGCTCGGGTAAAGCCTGGTCCGGTTCCCGGACGGGGCGCGCCGGTCCTCCTACCCTCGTCGTCGTGACGGGGGACGAAGCAGGGTGGTACCGCGACCCGGCGCCGGCACAGCCGCACGCGCCGACGACGTTGCGCTACTGGGACGGCAAGGCCTGGACCACGCAGGTCAAGGCGGCGAGCAAGCGGGAGCGGCAGGCCTGGCAGGCCGAGATCGCCGAGCAGCAGCGCGCGTGGGCGGTGCAGCAGATGCAGCAGGCGGCGGACGCCGGAGCACCGGTGATGACGTTGCTCGAGACCTCGCGCGACTTCACGCCCGACGGGCAGCGGCTCGCCGGCTGGTGGTCGCGCGTCGGCGCCAGCGTGATCGACGGGCTGATCACCACCGTGCTCGGCACCGTGCTCGGCTGGCGGTTCATCCACCAGGTGGTGGACGCCTTCACCCAGGCCGTGAACGACGCGGTGCAGGCGCAGCAGTCCGGCTCGGTCGCGCAGACCGACGCCCTCGTGCAGCAGATGACCGGACCGCTGCTGGCGCTGACGGCGGTGATGTGGGGCGTCCGACTCGTCTACGACGTCGGCTTCCTGAAGGCCTTCGCGGCCACGCCGGGCAAGATGGTGCTCGGGCTCGAGGTCCGGCTGCGCGAGCGACCCGGCCCGCTGTCGTGGGGGACCGTGCTCGCGCGGTGGTTCACGGCGAACCTCGGCAGCCTGCTCTCGCTGCTGCCGGTCGTGGCGCTCTTCGCCTGGGCCTACTCGCTGCTCGACGTGCTGTGGCCGCTGTGGGACCCGAAGCGGCAGGCGGTGCACGACAAGGTCGCGAGGACGAACGTCGTCCGCACCCGCTGACGCGCGGCCGACCCGCTGCGGATCGTAGCGTTGCGCAGCCCTCGCGGGCGTCGCCGAGCCCTGCGACGGTCGGCAGCTCGGCCTGCGGCTGCCGGCCTGCGCGTCGTCGGCGGCAGTCGGCCTCCTCCTCCTCTGTCCTGGAGCCGGCGATGTGCAGGTGGCCCTGCAGCGTGTTGCGGCCGACGAAGAGCACCACCACGCCGATGAGCACCGCACCCGCGCCCATCCAGAACGGCGCGTGGATGCTGACGTTCTCGCCGAGCCTGCCCGCGGCGTACGGCGCGACGGCGCCGCCGGAGAACCGCACGAAGGAGTACGCCGACGAGGCGACCGGCCGCTCGACGGGCGCGGCGCCCATCACGGCCTCGGTGATCAGGGTGTTGTTGATGCCGAGGAACGCGCCGGCCACGATGATCCCGACGACCAGCGCGGTCTTGGAGTCGGTCAGCACCGCCATCATCACGAGGTCGGCGGCGAACAGCAGCAGCGAGGCGAGCACGGTCGGGCACGGTGCCGAACAGCTTCTGCAGCCAGGGCGCCACCCACACCGACGTGAACGCGAGCAGCAGCCCCCAGCCGAAGAAGATGAAGCCGACCTGCGAGGCGGTCATGTCCAGCGGGAACGGGGCGTAGGCCAGCAGCGCGAAGAAGCCCATGTTGTAGAACAGCGCGGTGACCGCGATGGTCAGCAGGCCGGGGTAGCGCAGCGCCTTGAACGGGTCGGCCAGCGACGTGTGGTGCGCGCTCGGTGGCGTCTTCGGCAGGAAGAACGCGGTCGCGACCAGCGCGATCGCCATCAGCGCCGGCGACCCCGAAGAACGGGCCGCGCCACGAGATCGAGCCGAGCTGGCCGCCGACCAGCGGGCCGGCGGCGATGCCGAGGCCCGAGGGCCGCCTCGAACAGGATGATCGCCTGCGCGACCGAGCCGCTGGCCGCGGTGACGATGGTCGCGAGCGCGGTCGCGATGAACAGCGCGTTGCCCAGGCCCCAGCCGGCCCGGAAGCCGACGATGGCGCCGATGCTGTCCGACGAGCCGGCGAGCGCGGCGAACACGATGATCAGCACCAGGCCGGTCAGCAGGGTGCGCTTCGCGCCGATCCGGCTGGAGACCCAGCCGGTGACCAGCATGGCGACGCCGGTGACGGCCATGTAGCTGGTGAACAGCAGCGACACCTGGCTCGGCGTGGCGTCGAGCTGGTCGGCGATCGGCTTGAGGATCGGGTCCACCAGGCCGATGCCCATGAACGCGATGACGCAGGCGAACGCCACCGCCCAGACGGCGCGGGGCTGCTGCAGGATGGACGGGGCGGGCGCGGCGGTGCCAGCTGTGCGGTCGGGTGTGGTCGGTGCTCACGCGGGTCCTTCCTTCTCGTGGGTGCGGTGCGGTGTCGGGCTGGTCGAGGAGGCCCCGGATCACGGCGACGGCCGTCGCGAGGTCCGCCTCGTCGTGCAGCGGGTCGGAGCGGAGCCGGTCGGCGACGACGGCGGCACGCTCCCGGCGGGCCTGCACCAGCACGGTGCGGCCGGCCTCGGTCAGCGCGACCAGGCTCGAGCGGGCGTCGTCGGGGTTGGGCTGCTTGGTGGCCCAGCCCCGCCCGACGAGCGCGGCGACGCCGGCGCTCATCGTCGGCTGCGAGCAGCGGTCCGCGGTGGCGAGCGCCCCGATGGTGACCGGCCCGAGCTCGTCGACCTGGGAGAGCAGCCGGAGGCTCGCGGTGGGCACCGCGGTGGACAGCCCGGTCGCGTGCCGGGTCACGGCCCTGACCAGGCGGCCGGTGTAGAGCACGAGCTCGGCGCTCAGCTCCTCCACCGTCGGACGCGCCGTCATTGATTGGCTCACGCAACCAATATTACATAGGAGTCCTATGCATGTCCCGGTGGGCCGGTGAGAGCCGGGTCACGTCAGGCCGGCCGGTCGGGGTGGGTCCTGCTCAGAGCACCTTGCCGGGGTTGAAGATGTCGAGCGGGTCGAGCGTCGCCTTGATGCCGCGCTGCAGCTCGACCGCGAGCGGGTCGAGCTCGCGCCGCATCCCGTCGCGCTTGAGCAGGCCGACGCCGTGCTCGCCGGTGACGGTGCCGCCGAGCGCGATGGCCGCGTCGAGCATCTCCTCGAACGCCAGCCTGTGCGCGCGGCCCGCGCGGCGTCGTCGCCCGGCGGGGTGATCAGCAGCGGGTGCAGGTTGCCGTCGCCGGCGTGCGCGATGGTCGCGATCGTGACGCTCGTGCGCGCGCCGCGATCTCGACGCAGCTGGCCGAGCATCGCGGGCACCGCCGACCGGGGCACGCAGACGTCCTCGGTGAGCACCGGGCCGAGCCGCTCCAGCGCCGGGTAGGCCAGTCGGCGGGCCTCGAACAGCGCCTCGGCCTCCGTCGTCGTCGGTCGAGACCGCCGCCCACATCGGCGCCGGCCGCCGAACGCGTCGACCACCGCCTGCGCCTCGGCGTCGCCGCCCGGCCCGGGGGTGTCGACCCGGGCCAGCAGCAGCGCCGCGGCGTCGGCCTCGAGGCCGAGGTGCTTCCACTCCTCGACCGCCTGCAGGCAGGCCCGGTCGAGCAGCTCGAGGGCCGACGGGCGTCAGGCCGCGCCGGGTCACCTCGGCGACGGCCGTGCCCGGCGTCGACCAGGCTGCGGAAGGCGCCGACGACGGTGCGCGGCGTGCCGACCAGGGCGGGCCGCAGCCGCAGCGTCACCTCGGTGACGACGCCGAGGGTGCCCTCGGAGCCGACCATCAGCGCCGGCGATGTCGTAGCCCGCCACGCCCTTGCGCCGTACGCCGGCCGAGCCGGTGACGGCGTTGCCGTAGCCGGCCGGACCGCCGACGACGGCGCGCAGGCCGAGCACGTAGTCGCGGGTCACGCCGTACTTCAGGCAGCACAGCCCGCCGGCGTTCGTGGCGACGTTGCCGCCGATCGTCGACCACGGCGCGCTGGCCGGGTCGGGCGGGTACCACAGGCCGTGCTCGGCGACGCCGCCTTGAGGTCGTTGTTGACGACGCCGGGCTGCACCACGCAGACCAGGTTGTCGGGGTCGATCTCCGTGACCGCGGTCATCCGCGACAGGTCGAGGACGACGCAGCCGTCGACGGCGTTGGCGCCGCCGGACAGGCCGGTGCCGGCGCCGCGCGGCACGACCGGGACGCCGAGGTCGGCGCAGACCTGCACCGCGTGCGCGACCTCGGCCTCGGTGCGGGCCCGCAGCGCGACCGCGCGCCTTCCCGACCGGCGCCCACTCGGCCTCGTCGTCCGAGAGCGAGGCGACCACGTCGGCGTCGACGACCAGGCGGTCCTCGGGGAGCTCGCGGCCCAGCGCCTCGAGCAGCGTCACTGCGAGTCGCAGCATCGCCTCGTCAGGCGCGCGCGGTGGCCTGCAGTGCACGGCCCGCGGGCTCATGATCGCTCCGGCGTGGTCGACGCCCTCGACACCGACCACGGTCTGCGCCACGGCGGCGTACCGCTCGACCGCCTCGGGTGGGTACGCCGGCGCGCTGTCGCGCCCGGTGCCCCACTCGGCGTGCAGGAACCGGACCGGTGCCCCGACGTCGCGCCAGGGCACGTCGCCGAAGAAGACCGAGGTCGCGTCGGCCACCAGAGCGTCGGCGGACAGCCGCACCCGCCCGTCGCGCAGGTCGTGCTCGAGGTAGGTCCGCAGCAGCGGGTCGTCGCGGTCGAGCAGCGGGGCGGTGTGAGCAGAAGTAGTCGAGGTACTCGTCGACCGACGCCCAGGTGCGGCCGAGCCGGCCGAGCCGGTCGGCGAACACGGCCTCGACGGTCTCCGCGGGTGAGCCCCGGCGGGGTGGCCATCGGGAAGCCGCCGTCGACGAGCACCAGGCTCTCGACCCGCGCCGGGGTGCCGGGTCGCGAGCTGCACGGCGACGAAGCCGCCCATCGACATCCCGCACACGTGTACGGCGTCGAGCCCGAGGGCGTCGAGCAGCAGCGACGAGGTCGTCGGCGTGCCGCTGGGCGAGGACGGCCCCGCCACGTCGACGCTGTCGGCGCGACCGCGCAGGTCGGGCGCGACCAGCGTCAGCTCGGGCGCCTCCTCCCGGAGCCAGAGCCACAGCCGCCGGTGGCTGCTGATGCCGTGCACCGCCAGCACCGGCTCGGCTGCTGCCGGGGAGCACCTCGAAGGCCAGGTCTCCGCCCGGGACCTCGACGGTCCCGGGGCCCGGCGGCAGCGTCGTGGAGGACATGCGGGCCACGGTACGACGCGGCAGGCGGGTCAGAGCTCCTTGCGCAGGTGCACGTCGGCGGCCTCGGGGGTGGGCACGCCCTCCCACCGGAAGATCTCGCGGTAGCCGCACGACCCGCGAGCGACCAGCGGACCCTACGATCGGCAGCCACACCGGTCGCGGGTCAGGGGGAGCAGTGTCGTCGGTGCACGCCCAGCCGCAGCACACTCGCGAGCGGGTGGTGCACGACCCGGCGGGCGTGCGCCACACGATCCGGGCCGTCAAGCGCGGGCTGCCGCTGCGCGGCGACGTCGACCTCACCACCGGCTCGTCGACGGTCGTCGAGTTCGCGATCGGATTCGTGCTCGACGTCGTGGTCAACGGGGTGCTGTCGGACCGGGCGGCCTCGCAGCCGGCGTGGAAGATCGGGGTGTTCCGTCGTCGTCGGTGGCGTGAGCGGCTGGTGCACAGGGAGCGGCTCGCTCCCGGCGAGGACCTCGAGGCCCGCATCCGCGCGATCGGCGCCGACGTCTCCGCGGGGCGTCGCGTCGCACGCGGCTGAGGTCAGCCCGCGGAGAGCACCTCGCGCAGCCGCGCGGCGAACGGCTCGGGCACACCGGTCTGGCCGAGCTCGCCGCCGAGGAAGCCCGCGTGGTCCCCGGGGAACACCGTGAGGTCCGTGCCGAGGGCGGCGGCGAGCCCGGCGGCGGCACGGCCCGCGAGCTGCCGCGCGGAGGCCTCGCCGCCGACGACCACGACGCGCGTCGACGCGGACCGGAGCCGGTCCAGGTCGGGCTCGTAGGGCACGCAGCTGCGGTTGTTCTGCGCCAGCAGCGCGTCGCCGCGCGAGCCGTCGTCCTCGGTCGGGAGCCCGAAGGCCGCGGGGTCGGGCGCCGGCTCGTCGGCGTACGACGCGGGCAGCGGGTCCTCGACCATCACCAGCCGGATGAACTTCGCCATCGCCGGGCCGAAGCCGTCGCGCTGGTAGGTCTCGCCGATGTCGCGGTTGGCCGCGAGCACCGGCTCGCGGTCCGGCAGGAAGGCCGCGAGCGGCGGCTCGTGGGCGACGAGGGTGCGCACCAGGTCGGGGCGGGCGGTCACCAGCGCCAGCGCGTTGACCGCGCCGCCGCTGGTGGCGAACAGGTCGACCGGCCCGGCACCCAGCGCCTCGACGACCCGGCCGAGGTCGTCGCCGTGCTGCTCGGGCGTGGACTCGGTGGCGCCGTCGGTGCGGGTGCTGCGACCGGTCCCGCGGGGGTCGTAGGTGACCACCGGCCGGTCGGTGAAGTACGACGCGAGGGTGCCGAAGCCCTCGGCGGTCATCGGGGAGCCGACCAGCAGCAGGGCCGGCCGGTCGGCCGTCGTCGCGTCGAGGTCGCCGCGCACGTCGTAGGTGAGGGTGACGCCGGGGGCGTCGAGCGTGTGGGTGCGCAGGTCGGTGTCGGCGTGCTGCGCGGGCTGGCTGGTCACGGGCTGCTCCGTCCGGTCGGGTGTGTAGTGCAGACCGCGGGTGGCGCCGCGAACTCATCGACGGGCGGCCCTCAGATCGCCCGCGCCGAGAGCCGTTCGTAGACCGGCACGGCCCGCTCGTACGCCTCGAGCAGCCGCGGCTCGTCGCGCGACGGGGGAGGCGGCGGGTCGCCCAGCTCGCCGAACCCGGTCGACTGCGCCGTCGAGGCGTGCCAGTCGCCCCACAGCTCCCAGTCGCCGCGCATCCCGGGCTCCCAGGTCAGCGCGTCCTCGCGGTAGTCCAGGTCCATCGCCTCGCACCAGCGGGAGACCACCCCGGCGGGGTCGGCGCAGAGCCGCTCCGCGTCGAGCACCACGACCTCCTGGCCGGCCTCGGCGACCACGTCCGCGGCGTGGTCGAGGGCGTCCCAGCCCGTCTCGTCGTCGGTGAAGTCGGGCCAGTGCCGGGCCAGCGACGACAGCGTGGCGGCGGGGTCTCGCACCAGGAAGGAGTTGCGGAAGTCGCCGAGGATGGCCGGGTCGAGCAGCGGGGTGGCCTGGTAGGCCATGTCCTTGACGAACACCGGCCGCTCCTCGGCCGCCTGCCGGATCGACGCGAGCAGCTCGTCCGGGCTAGCTCTCGGGCAGCGACTCGTCGGGGTACCGGTCGGAGCGGCGCTCGGGGCCGTAGTAGTAGTGCCGCGAGAACGGCTCGTCGATGACCCGGTGGTCGCCGCGCGCGCTCATCATCCGCTCGAACGAGGTCGAGACGCTGCGGGGCACGGTCCACAGGAAGGTGATGGGGTGCGTCGTGGCCTCCGAGGTCGGGGTTTCGTCGACGCGACCACACACCGTTCCCCTGCCGAAGACCGCGACCCTACACGGGACCTGTACCGGACTGCACCGGGAACGGCGGCCGGCCGGTGCCGGTCACCCGGAAGCGCCCCCACGGGTCCCGGTCGGCCAGCCGGGCGACCGAGACGCCGTGCGGGGTGCGGACGGCCAGCGCGGCGCGGGACGTGACGAGGGCGTCGACGTCGGCGCCGGCCGAGACCCGGCCGTACCAGTGGTAGCGGCCGTCGAGTGGCTCGAAGTGCCCCCGCAGCCGCACCTCGACGTCGAGGCTCTGCTCCTCGGTGACCAGCCGGGCCGGGCCGTCGTACCCCTCGAGGGCGGGCTGCGCTGCCTGCGTCATGCCTGCGCGCCCGTCTCCGGCGGGGTGACCAAGCGCAGCTCGCCGTCGGCGGCGTCGAGTCGCACGCCGTAGCTGCGGGAGATGCCCTCCAGGGCGTGCCACACGAACGACGAGAGGTACGCCGACACCGCGGCGCGGCTCATCGTGCGCCGGGTCAGCCACCACTCGCCGGTGGAGAGCCCGAGCCCCACGAGGCCGTGCGCCCACGGCTCGGCGCCGCCGGCGTCGACCCCGAGCGTGCGCAGCGTGTCGCCCATGACCCGGGCGATGGCCGCCGCGATCGCGAGCTTGCCGTCGGCCAGCGGGTCGTGGTCTCGGCCGACGCGGTTCTGGACCAGCAGCAGGAAGACGTTGGGGTGCTCGTCGAGCAGCGCGAGGTAGCTGTCGCACGCCAGGTCGACCCGCTCGCGCAGCGTGCCGTCCGCGACGAGCGCGGGGGCGAGCCGCTCGAGCACCAGGTCGGCGCCGTAGGCCCCGACGGCGGCGTGCAGGTCGGCCTTGTCGGAGAAGTAGCGGTAGAGCACCGGCTTGCTCACCGAGGCCGCCGAGGCGATGTCCTCGACGGAGGCGGTCGGGCCGAGCCGGTCGATCGCGGCCACCGCGGCCTCGACGAGCTCGGCGCGCCGGGCCTCACGGTGGGCCGACCAGCGGGTGCTCCGGCCGTCGTCGCCGTCTTCGCCGCGGGCTGCGGCCGCCTTCGCGGTCTTGGCCAGCGAGTGGGTGAGGCCCTTGACCTTGGGTGTCATGTGGGTCACAGTACCAAACTAGGTGTTACTCGAAGTAACAGTTACCTCAGGTCGCAGGCACTCCTCGGAGGTTCCGTCATGACGCTCACCACCGGTCGCTCACCCCCGACCCGCCGACCGACGCCGTCGCGCACCGGCTGCTGCGCTCGACCGCCAAGCAGTCCTACGACCCCGAGGTCGACATCGACTGGGACGCGCCGCTGGTCGAGGGCGCCTGGTTCATGCAGCCGGAGCGGCTCTCGCTCTACGGCACGCCGATGTGGGACGCGATGAGCCAGCGAGCAGCGGGTCGAGCTGTCCCGGCACGAGATCGCCAGCATCGCCAGCGTCGGCCTGTGGTTCGAGATCATCCTGATGCAGATGATGGTGCGCGAGCTCTACGACCAGGACCCGCGCAGCGAGCGGACGCAGTACGCCCTCACCGAGATCGGCGACGAGACCCGGCACTCGGTGATGTTCGGGCGGGCGATCGCGCGATGCGGTGTGCCGGCGTACGGCCCGACGCCGCACATCCACCGGCTCGGCCGCGGCTTCAAGACCGTCGCCTCGGGGGTCAGCGCCTACGCCTCGATCCTCGTCGCGGAGGAGATCCTCGACCGCTGGCAGCGCGAGATGATGAAGGACGAGCGGGTGCAGCCGCTGACCCGGATGGTCTCGCGCATCCACGTCCTCGAGGAGGCGCGGCACATGACGTTCGCCCGCGAGGAGGTCGAGCGGACGGTGCCGACGCTGTCGCGGCCGCAGCTCGCGTGGCACCGGATGATGACCGCGCAGACCGCGTTCATGGTGGCGCGCACGCTGGTCAACCCGCAGGTGTACGTCGCCGTGGGGCTCGACCCGCGCGAGGCGAAGCGGGCCGCGTTCTCCAACCCGCACTACCAGGAGACGCTGGGGTGGATGGGGGAGCGGGTCGTCGGCTTCCTCGACGAGCAGGGCCTGATCGGCCCCGCCGAGCGCCGCATCTGGCGGCGCTCGCTGCTGATGCGCTCCTAGCCCGGCCGGCTCAGCTGGCCGGCACCTGGTTGTCGGCCGGCAGGTCGAACCTCGCCACGTTGTCGTGGGCCGGGTGACGTCGCCCGGCGGGTCCCCGGGCGAACTCGCGCAGCACGGTGGCGGTGACCCGGCGGACGAAGCGCGACGTCCGACGCGACCTGCCGAGGGCGCAGTGGTCCTCGAGGGCGCAGGTCCACTGCAGGGTGCCCACGGCGAGCACCCCGGCGCCGGAGGGTGCCGTGTAGTAGGCCGCCTGCGCCGAGGTCTCGACGCCCCGGCAGGGGTAGTGCACGGAGGCCAGGACCTGCAGCGGGCGAGGCGTGCCGGGGACCGGGTAGACACGGTCCGCCTCGACGCCGACGAGGTGCGGGAAGGCCGTGCCGCGGGTGACGCCGGTGCCGGCGAAGCCCCACCAGTGCGGTGAGGCCACGACGAACGGCTCGTCGACGGGGAAGCACTCGTACTGCATCCCGGTGAGCGTGTTCTCCGGCTCGGGGTGCGGAGGGTCGCGCCACAGACCGGTGCGTCGCCCGGTCGGGGCGGGGTCCTGCGCGGCGTCGCCGCGGTACCCGGTGACCAGCCGCCCCGGCCGGCCGGCCGACGTCGGCGACCCGGATCCGCCAGTAGGCGGTGTTGGCGCCGAGGAAGAGCAGGTTCGTGCCGGCGTCCCGCGCGGCGGCCACCTGCCGCGCGTGCCTCGGGCGTCCAGTACTCGTCGTGGCCCGTCGAGACGTAGGCCCGGGCCCCGGCCAGCGCGTCCGGTCGGCGGGCCAGGTCGACGGAGGTGAGGTAGGCGAGCGGGAGCCCGAGCCGCTCGGCCGCGACCACGACGGGCACCGCACCGAAGCGCATCTCGCCGGCGCCCGGCGCCGGGTAGGGCCGGTCGAAGCTCACCGCCCAGCTGCGGCGGTCACCCGGAGGCCCGTCGTAGAGCGAGTAGCCGCCCCAGTCGTTGTAGGCCTGCCAGGTCGTGACCGGCAGCACCAGCGCGACCCGGCCCCGGGTCGACGGTGAGCTGACCACGTAGGGCACGTGCGCCTGCCAGCCGGACCGGGTGCGCAGCTCGAACACGTACAGCCCCGGCCGCCAGCCGTCGGTGTCGACGACGACGCTCGTGCGCCAGGGGGCGACGACCGTGCGCCGCGTGACGTCGGCGAAGATGGCGGCGGGCTGCCGCACGCCCGGCAGCCGGCGCGAGCTCCACACCAGCAGCCCCGCGGCGTGCCGGTACCCGCCGATCCGGTAGCCGCGGACCCGGTAGGACGGCGCTCCGGTCGACACCCGCAGCGCGACCCGCGCGCCGGGCAAGCCGCTGCTCGTCGTCGTGTAGCCCTCGATCTGGCCGTCCGTCGCCGGTCGCGTCAGCCGCCAGGCGCGGGTGCCGCGCGGCGCGAGCGGCGAGCGTGCCGGTGGTCCTCGCCATGACCGCCGGCCACCACGCTGCGTGTGGGAGGCCGGCCCGGAGAGGCCGGCGGGCCGGGTGGCCCGGTGACCGCTCGCCCCGGCCGGCGACGAGCACCCGCCGCCAGCAGGCAGGCGACGATGCCCATGACCGGTGCCGCGATCCGTCCCGTGCCCATCGCGCCTCCCCGTGCCGAGCCCCACAGCCAACGAGTCGCGGGGGCGGGTCCTGGTTCCCGGCCGGGCCAGGAAGTGCCGGCGTACGACGCCAGGTGCGCCCCGTCGTCGGCGGAGACCGCCCAGCGCTCGCCGTCGACGACGTACACCGTCCCGCCGACGACGGTCGGCCGGATCAGCCCGAAGTCCGTGTGGAGACTCGTCTCGACGAACCGGCTCCAGCCGTTGTCGGTGCTGCGGAAGAGCACGTCCCCGCGGCCGACGAGCTGCGTCACGCCGAGCAGCACGCCGGAGCGGGTGACCGTCCAGTCGACGTCGCCGCGGGGGATCGGGCGGAGCGCCGCGGTCAGGTCCCGGGTGCGCCAGCTGCGTCCGCCGTCGGCGGTGTACTCCACCGACGAGCTGCCGGCCAGCACGGCCCAGCGACCTGCTGCGGACGCGCTCACGATCTCCCCGCGCGGGAGGCGTGTCGACCGGCTCGACCAGCTCACGCCGTCGCGCGACCAGAAGAGCCGGCGGGAGTCGCTCGAGCGCGCCCACCGGGTGCCGGCCGACCCGGTGCCGAGCGCGACGGCGCCGTCGGGGAGGTGGGCGTCGGGCTGCCACGAGCCCCGGCCCGTCGTCACGTCGAACCGGCAGCGGACGTCGCCGGGGTGGGCGGCGCAGACCTGCTCGGCGTCGCCGCGCCACGTGACCGGTCGCGGGCTACCGGACGCGTCGACGAGGTAGGTGCGGCCACCGGCGGCGGCCCCGGAGCGGCACCCCGCCGGGGCGGCGGCCACGACGAAGCCGGCGTCCAGCGGGTGCACGGTGCGCGCCCGGTCGAGCCAGGCAGCGGACCGGCCGTCGGGCGCGATCCACCGCACCACGGTGCGGTCACCGGTGTCACGGCAGCGCTGCTCGACGCCGGGCACCTGGCGTGCGACGACCCGGACCTCGGCGAGCATGGCGCCGCCGCCGTCGACGCCCGAGGTGTCGCTGTCGACCAGCGCGTCCGGCGCGGCCAGCACGGCGCGCGCGCCGTCGCGGTGGAACGGGACGGCGGGGCGGTGGATCGGGTCGGTGGACCGGTCGCTGTCCCGCGGCCACCCGACGCCGACCACGGTGAGCGCGACCAGGACGGCGGTGCCGGAAGCGGCGAGCAGCCTCCGCCGGCGCCGGATGCGCCCTCCCCGGGCGACCACGGTGTCGAAGGCGGGGACCTCGAGGTGGGACTCCACGTCCTCGCGCAGCGCGAGCAGGTCTGGCTCAGCCATGGTCGGCCTCCACGGTCGTGCGCAGCAGCGCGGTGAGTGCGGCCCGTCCACGGTTCAGCCGCGACTTGACCGTGCCGTCCGCGACCCCGAGCGTCGTCGCGATCTCCTGCACCGAGAGGTCGCCGAGGTAGAACAACGTCAAGGTCTCCCGCTGCTGGTAGGGCAGCGTCCGCAGTGCGTCGACGACGGCGACGTGGTCCTCGGAGACGCCCGGCACGTCGGCGGGGGTGGCCAGCCGCGGCGCCAGCACCGAGAACATCCGGGCGCGGCGCCACCGGCGTCGTACGACGTTGAGCGCCACCGTCCTCAGCCACGCCTCCGGGTTGTCGACGCGGCGGAACCGGTCACCGGCGGCGACGGCCCGCGCGAACGCCTCCTGGACCGCGTCCTCGGCCTCGACGCGGTCGCCGGTGACGGCGTACGCCTGCGCCACGAGTCGTCGGTAGGACGCCTCGTAGATCTCACGGACGTGCACCTCGTCCGCCATCCGACCCCACTTCCCGCATCTCGCAGGAGACGAGTCACGACAGGTCCGACGGGTTCCCGGCTGCCGGGACTCTCTTCCAGGGTGCGGGCGGGACGGGGGCGGCGCCATCCCCAGATCCGGCCCTGCCGGTCGGCCGGGCCGTCGGGCCGGCTCAGGCGGCGGGGTCGTCCTCGACGGCGGCCGGGACCTCGTCGGGCCGGCACAGCGGGCACAGGCCGCTCTCGTCGGCCTCGTGCAGCTGGCACTCGGTGCACCACCACGTGTAGCTGCGGTGCGCGGTGGCCTCGCGATGGAGCGCCAGGTTCGCCCGCAGGTGCGCGTAGCGGTCGCGGCTGCTCATGCAGCCAGGATGCCCGCCGAATGTTTCGCGGGGGTCACTTCGGGGCGCGAGTCGCCGGCGTGACCGTGCCGGTGACCTCGCCGAGCGCGATCCGGCCGCCGGCCGTCCCGGGCGCGGTGGCCCGCAGCGTGACGGTGTCGCCGTCCTCGAGGAACGTCCGGCCGTCGCCGAACGGCTCCGTGCCGCCCCACGACAGCTCGAGGAACGACCCGCGCTGCCCGGGCTCCGGACCGCTGACGGTGCCCGACGCGAACAGGTCGCCGGGCCGCAGCGAGGCGCCGTTGACGGTGAGGTGCGCGAGCATCTGCGCGGGCGACCAGTACATCGACGCGTACGGCGGCCGGCTGACCGTCTCGCCGTTGAGCACCACCTCGATGTCGACGTCGAAGCCGGCCCGCTCGCCCGACCCGCAGGTAGTCCACCGGCTCCGGGTGCTGTCCGGGCAGGTCGACCCGGGCGGCGTCGAGCGCCGTCGAGCGGGGTGACCCAGCCGCTGACCGAGGTCGCGAACGACTTGCCCAGGAACGGGCCGAGCGGGACGTACTCCCAGGCCTGGATGTCGCGCGCCGACCAGTCGTTGAGCAGCGTGACCCCGAAGACGTGGTCGGCGAAGCGCGTCGACGCCGACCGGCTCGCCGATCCGGGTGGCGCCGCCGACCACGAAGCCGAGCTCGGCCTCGATGTCGAGGCGTCGGCTCGGGCCGAACTCGGCCGGGTGGCCGCGCCTGTCGAGGCCCGCTGGCCGTGCGGACGCCGGACGTCGGTGCCGGAGACGACGACGGTGCCCGGCCCGGCCGTGGTAGCCGACCGGCAGGTGGCGCCAGTTGGGCTTCAGCGGCTCGTCGTCGGGCCGGAAGATCCGCCCGACGTTGGAGGCGTGGTCCAGCGAGCAGTAGAAGTCGACGTAGTCGGCGACCTCGAACGGCATCAGCAGCGTCACGTCGTCGACCGGCACGAGGTGCGGCTCGACGAGGTCGCGCTCGGTCTCGTCGGTGAGCAGGCCGGTCAGCCAGGAGCGCACCGACGACCACGCCGGCCGGCCGAGCTCGAGCAGCGGGTTGAGCGACGGCGACTCGAAGACGTGGCTGATCTCGAGCATGTCGCCGGCCGCGACCGGTGCGAGGTCGACGACCTGGTCGCCGATGCGCACGCCGACCCGGGCCGGCTCGTCCGTGGTGGTGAACACGCCGTAAGGCAGGTTGTCGACGTCGTACGCCGAGCCGGCGGCGCCCTCGACCCAGGTGGGTGCTCATACGTCCTCCTCCAGCAGTCCGGTCGCGATCAGCGACTCGAGGGGTTCGGTCACCGAGCAGGAGCCGAACGAGGTGAACCAGCGGCGCGCGGACCACAGGTCCGTGTTGAACGCGAGGGTGATCAGCTCCGCCGGGTCGGTCGAGGTCGAGCGTCGTGGTGGCCTCGGCGACGCGAGCCGCCGTCGAAGAGCTGCTGGGTGGCGACCAGCAGGTTGAGGAAGCCGTGGTGCTCGAAGCCGGTCTCGGGGTCGCGGTGCCGGATCGCCTGGTGCAGCCCGGCGGTGCACTTGAACGGCGTCTCCCGGTCCAGGGCCGCGTCGACCCACTGCGCGAGCGTCGCCGCGGTCGGGAAGGCGTCGGCGTCGGTGCCGCCGGTGCGGAGCTTCAGCCGGAGCTCGGCCGCCGCGACCTCGTCGGCGGCGGCCAGCCAGGCGGCGGACGGGCTCGGTCGGCCGGCAGCTCGACGTGGACCGCGGTGGCGTCGTCGAGCACCCCCTCGGCGCGCGCGGCGTCGACCGCGGCGACCACGCGGCGGGCGTTGCCGGCCGGGTCGTCGAGGTCGCGCAGCGCGATCTCGACACGCCGCTCACGGACAGCCCGGCGCGGTGCGCGAGCCCGAGCGGCCCGGCCAGCTGGCCGGCGCCGCCGGTGACCACGACCGCCAGGTCGGCCTCGAGGTCGCGGACCTGCGGCAGGTCGGTGTCGCGGACCACGAGGCCGCCGACGAAGCCGGCGTACCAGGCGTCGCGGCGCTCGAGGTGGGCCGCGGCGGCGTCGTCGAGCGGGGCGTTGCCGGGCGGGAAGATCGCCGCGTCGTCGACCAGCCGCAGCCAGGTCGGGTCCAGGACGTGTGGCTCGTAGCTGTGCACGGAGTTACCCTAGCCACGAAGCACATAGCGGACGAGAGCGTTCGATTATCGGAGGCATGATGACCTACTACCGCCAGGTCGGCGAGGTCCCGCCGAAGCGGCACACCGCGCTCCGCGACGACGCACGGCACGCTGCGCTACGAGGAGCTGATGGGCGAGGAGGGCTTCTCCTCCGACTCCTCGCTGCTCTACCACCGCGGCGTCCCGTCGGCGATCGTCGACAGCCAGGTCTGGGAGCTGCCGGACCTGTCCGTGACGCCGAACCACCCGCTCAAGCCGCGGCACCTCAAGCTGCACGGGCTGTTCGCGGACGACGCCGCGGCTCGACGCGGTGCAGGGGCGCCGGCTGGTGCTCGGCAACGGCGACGTGCGGATCTCCTACGTGGTGGCCGCCGAGGTGTCGCCGTACTACCGCAACGCGGTCGGCGACGAGTGCGTCTACGTCGAGCAGGGCAGCGGCACCGTCGAGACGGTGTTCGGCGTGCTGCCCTACCGGACCGGCGACTTCGTGCTGGTGCCGCGGGCGACGACGCACCGGTGGGTGCCGGCGGAGACGTCGCGGCTCTACGCGATCGAGGCGAACAGCCACGTCGCGCCGCCGAAGCGGTACCTGTCGCGCTACGGGCAGCTGCTCGAGCACGCGCCGTACTCCGAGCGCGACCTGCACGGGCCCGCCGAGCGGCTTCCTCGTGCGAGGGGACCGACGTCGAGGTGCTCGTGAAGCACCGCACCTCGGCCGGCGTGGTCGGGACCCGGATGACCTACGCGACGCACCCGTTCGACGTGGTCGGCTGGGACGGCTGCCTCTACCCGCACACGTTCAACGTCGAGGACTTCATGCCGATCACCGGCAAGGTGCACCAGCCGCCGCCGGTGCACCAGGTCTTCGAGGGCACGAACTTCGTGGTCTGCACGTTCGTGCCGCGCAAGGTCGACTACCACCCGCAGTCGATCCCGGTGCCCTACTACCACTCGAACGTCGACTCCGACGAGGTGATGTTCTACGTCGGCGGCGACTACGAGGCCCGCAAGGGCTCCGGCATCGCGATCGGCTCGGTCTCGGTGCACCCCGGCGGCTACGCGCACGGCCCGCAGCCCTCGGCCGTCGAGGCGTCCATCGGCGCGGAGTACTTCGACGAGCTCGCGGTCATGGTCGACACCTTCAAGCCCCTCGAGCTCGGCGAGGCCGGCCTCGCCGCCGAGGACCCGGCCTACGCCTGGACCTGGGCCGGCCGCGGCCCCGCGTCCGGCGACGGCGACGGCGGCCCCGCCGTCTTCAGCAACAGCTGACCCCGTTCCGCCGACCACGTCGCGCGCGGGCATCCGCCGACCCGTCACCTACTCGGCACTCTGACCGGCGTGTCGCTCAGTTCGTGACGGGTCGCCGGAAGACCAGCACGGGTACGACGACCCCACCCACCTCGTGCGACGACGTCGTGCCGTCGGTCGTCCAGCCGTTGCGGCGGTAGAACGCCTGCGCCCGCCGGTTGCCCTCGAGCACCGACAGCTCGGCGGACGTGGCGCCCCAGGCCACGAACCGCTCCACCAGTACGTCGTGCAGCGCCTGACCGACCCCCGTCCCCAGCCGCTCCGGCAGCACGTGCAGCGCGTCGAGGTGGGCCAGGCCGTCGCGCATCATGCCGTAGGTGAACCCGTCGACCTGCCCGTCGTACGTCGAGACGAGCAGCGCGGAGCGCTCCGGGGCGAAGGCGAACCGCTCGCGCCAGACCGCCTCCTGCCGCTTCGGCGTGACCCGGGCCAGCGCGTCGGCGGGCAGCAGGTCGACGTACGCCGCGGCGCGGGAGACCGCATGGACACGCCCGACGGCGGCGAGGTCCTCGACGGAGGCGGGGCGGATCGGCACGCGACCATCCTCGCCGACCCGTCACCGACTGTGCGACACGCCGGTCAACCTGCCGAGTAGGTGCCGGGTCGGCGAGGATGACGGGATGCCGACCTACATCGCACTGCTGCGGGCCGTGAACGTCGGCGGCCGCGTCTACAAGATGGCCGAGCTGCGCGAGCACCTGACGGAGTCCGGCCTCGACGACGTGGAGACCTACATCCAGACCGGCAACGTGCGGTTCCGCAGCTCGATGCGCTCGCCCGCCAAGGTCGAGAAGCACGTCGAGGAGGTGCTCGGCGAGCACGCCGGCTTCGAGGTGCCGTCGGTGATCTTCACGCCGAAGGAGCTCCGCGAGGTGTACGGCGACGCGCAGCAGCTCACCCCGTCGTTCCCGCAGGCCGAGGGGCAGCGCCGCTACGTCACGTTCTTCAAGGTCGGCCACGCCCCGACCGGCGACGTCGCGCAGCAGATCGACGACTGGGACGCGCCGGGGGAGTCGGCCGCCGTGCGGGGCCGCGCCGTGCACATCTGGCTCGACCACACCATGCACGAGGCGACGTTCTTCGGCGCGTTCAAGAAGGCGCTCGCACCGGGCACGAACCGCGACCTGAAGGTGGTCACCACGCTCGACGAGCGGTGGGGCGCGTGACGACGGTCGACGCGCTGCGCGAGGCCCTGGAGAGCAAGGACGCCGCGACCGCGACGACGCTGCTCGCCGACGACGTGGTGTTCCGCAGCCCGGCCGTGCACACGCCGTACGAGGGCAAGGTGGCGACCTCGCTGATCCTGCACGCGGTGGCCCGCGTCTTCGAGGACTTCCGCTACACCCGCGTGGTCTCGACCGGCGACGACCACGTGCTGGTCTTCGAGGCCCGCGTGGGCGAGCTCGACGTCGAGGGCGTCGACCTGCTGCACGTCGACGCCGCCGGCCTGGTCGACGACTTCCGGGTGATGATCCGGCCGCTCAAGGGCCTGCACGCGGTCGTCGACGCGATGGCCCGGGAGATCCCGGAGGTCATGCGCGAGCTGGGCCGCTGACGCTCACCCGGTGAGAGCGGGGACGCGCTCGCGTCGCAGGCCGCGCACCGACCGGGACGAGAGCACCAGCAGCACGACGCCGACGTACGCGACCGCACTGACGACCAGCACGTCGCCGTACCCGAACGCCTCCCCGAGCGGCCCGAACAGCACCTGCCCGACGGGCACCGCGACCATCGAGCCGAGGGCGTCGTAGGAGTACACCCGCGACAGCATCTGCTCCTCGACGTTCTCCTGCAGGCTGACGCTCCAGCCGATGTTGAAGACCTCGACGCCGGCGCCCGCGACGAACGCGCCGAGCACCAGTGGCACCACCTCGGGGTCGAGGCCCAGGACCAGCAGCGGTATGCCGAACGTGGCCATGCCGAGCATCCCGGCGAGCAGCGGTCGCCGCAGCCGAACCCGCATCATGATCACCGTCATCACCAGCAGGCCGACCGACTCCGCGGACAGCACGTAGCCCCAGCCCCGGACCCCGAACGTGTCGCGGGCCAGCGCCGGGGCGAGGGTGAACCAGGCGCCCGAGTGGATCATGTTCAGCGCCGCGAAGCCGGCGACCACCACCCACAGCCAGCGGGTGGTGGCGAAGAAGCCCCAGCCCTCCCGCAGCTCGCGCAGCATGCCGGGCGACGCCGCTGCCGTCCGTGACCGGGCCGGCAGCCGGAGCCGGGTCAGCAGCAGCGCGGAGGCCAGCCACGTCGCGGCGTCGAAGGCCAGCGCCCAGCCGGAGCCGACGGACGCGACCAGCAGCGCGGCCACCGTCGGCCCGAGCACGGTGAGCGCCGCGCGCGAGAACGACAGCAGCGCGTTGGCCTGCTGCAGGTGCGAGCGCGGCGCCAGCTGCGGGATGAGGCCCTCCATGGCGGGCATGGTGAACGCGCTGACCGTCCCGTTCGCCGCGCTGAGCACGACCAGCATCCAGATGTCCGCACGCCCGGAGATGACGAGGTACGCCACGGCGCCCTGCGTCAGCGCCGAGAGCAGGCTGGTCGTGCGCATCACCGCCGCACGGGGGAACCGGTCGGCGACCACGCCGCCGACGAGCAGGAACACCACCATCGGCACGGTGCGCGCCGCGAGCACCAGCCCGAGCGCGCTCGCCGAGTCGGAGATGTGCAGCACCGCGAACGCCAGCGCGATCGGCGCCATGGTGCTGCCGGCGGTCGAGACGAGGCGCGCCGCGAAGTACCACGCGAAGCGCGGCTCGCGCAGCGGCACCAGTGCCTCGGGAAGCCTCATCGCCTCGTCATCTCGAACAGCGCGGCGCTCATGTTCACGTGCCGCGTGCCGGCGGTCCGGGGCGGCCGGGCCTCGCTGTGCAGCAGCTCGGAGGCCTCCTCGACCAGGGTGCGGGCCCGGGCCCACGCCTCGGGGGAGACCCACAGCTCGGCGTCGGTGAGGTGCGACCGGGTGCGGGGCTTGCGGCTGCGGAAGCGGCGCACCATCTCCTCGGCCATCGCCCGCAGGTAGAGCTCGCGGGTGCGCTGGTCGGTCGGCGTACCGCGGTCGCTGTCGCGGACCTTCGCCCACGGGTGGCGGTAGCGCTTGGCCACGCCGCCGCGGATCTTCTCCTCGCCGGCCTCGCTCGACCTCGCCGGCCTGCGCCAGCACCCGCAGGTGGTACGACGCGTTCGCGTGCGTCAGGTCCAGCTCACGGGCGACCTCGGCGGCGCTCAGCTCGGTGCCGGTCAGCAGCGACAGGATGCGCAGCCGCACCGGGTGGGCGACGGCCCGCAGCGAGGCGACCTCCTCGTCGGTCATGGCGGCTCCCTCGACTCTCCAACGGTTCTTGGGGAGTATGCCGCGAGAGACCTCTGACTGTCAAAGACTTCTTGGGGAGTGCGCTCCGACATCGGAGTCGAAAGGTGACCTGGAGGTCACGCCGCAGACATCCGATGTCGGAGTCGAAAGGTGACCTGGAAGTCACGCCCAGACATCCGACATCGGGGTCAGGAGATGTGGCGGCCCTCGCCCGCGCCAGCGCCCTCGCTCCAGTACGGCGCCCGCAGCACCCGCTTCAGCAGCTTGCCCGACGGGTTGCGGGGCAGCTCGTCGACGAAGTCCACCGACCGGGGTCGCTTGAAGCCGGCGACCCGGTCGCGGGCCCAGGTCATCAGCTCCTCGTCGGTGAGCGTCGACCCCTCGCGCCGGACCACGATGGCCTTGACCGTCTCGCCCCAGCGCTCGTCGGGGACGCCGATCACCGCCACGTCGGCGACGTCGGGGTGCTCGGAGAGCGCGGACTCGACCTCGATCGGGTACACGTTCTCCGCGCCGGACACGATCATGTCCTTGATCCGGTCGGTGAGGAACACGAAGCCCTCGTCGTCGAGGTAGCCCGCGTCGCCGGTGTGCAGCCAGCCCTCGGCGTCGAACGACGCGGCGGTGTCGGCCGGCTTGTTCCAGTAGCCGGGCGAGTTCTGCCGCGACCGGGTCCAGATCTCGCCGACCTCGCCGGGCGGGCAGTCCCCGCCGGTGACCGGGTCGACGGCCTTCATCTCCACCCAGGGGTACGGCTTGCCCGCCGAGCGCATCAGGTGCTGGCGCGGACCGCCCGGGTCGTGGTCGCTCGCCGACAGCTCGGTGATCGCGCCGGTGGTCTCGGTGAGCCCGTAGACCTGGAACAGCGGCGCCCGGAACACCTCGAGCGCCCGCGTCAGCGCGGCCGACGTGATCGGCGAGGCGCCGTAAGCGATCGAGCGCAGCGAGGAGAAGTCGCGGTCCTCGACGCCCGGGACGGCGCACATCATCTGCAGCACCGCCGGCACCAGGAACGCGTTCGTGATGCCGTCGCGCTCGATGCTGTCGACCAGCGCGGCCGGGTCGATCATCGGCACCAGCACGTCGGTGCCGCCGCGCGCGAGCGCGACGTTCGCCCAGCCCGAGCCGCCGATGTGGAACAGCGGCATCGCCACCATCGACACCGACGTCTCGTCGACGCCCCACGCCTCCGCCACGTCCATCAGCCCGGAGCAGTTGCCGTTGGTCAGCATCACGCCCTTGGGCAGCCCGGTGGTCCCGGAGGTGTACAGCTGCAGCACCACGTCGTCGGACGTCGACGCGCGGCCGGTGTCCTCGCGCGGAGGCGGAGCCGATCCACGAGAGGTAGTCGTCGCCGGTGCGCACCACCCGCACCAGCCCGGGCGCCTCCGCCTCGATGGTCGGCAGCATCGCCTCGAAGGCCGGCCCGACCACGAGCACCCGGGAGCCGGCGTCGTGGACGATGCGGCCGATCTCGGTGGGCGTCAGCCGGAAGTTCACCGGGGTGATCGCGGCGCCGACGCGGGCGGCGCCCACCATCACCTCGAAGAACTCCGGGTTGTTCAGGTCGAGGTAGGCGACCCGGCCCTGCTCGCCGACCCCGAGGTCGGTCAGCGCGTGCGCGACCCGGTTGGCGTTCTCGTGCAGCTGGGCGTAGGTGAGCGTGCGTGACGCGCCGACCAGCGCGGGGTGGTCGCCGCGCCGGTCGGCGAGCTCCGCGAACATCTCCGACAGCGGCGGCGTCTGGTTCATCGGACGCTCACCCCGGCCTGCTCCATCTCGCCGAGCGCCTTCGTCGTGGTGTCGGGGGCGACGCCGGCGCACAGCGCGCGCAGCAGCCGGGTGTCGAAGCCCTCGCGGACCGCGTCCAGCGCGGTGGCGCGCACGCAGTAGTCGGTGGCGAGCCCACAGACGTCGACGTGGGTGACCTCGTGCCGGCGCAGCCACTCGGTCAGCGTGCTGCCGTCGGCGGTGCGGCCCTCGAAGCCGGAGTACGCCGCCTCGTGCTCGCCCTTGAGGAACACCGCGTCGAACGGCTGCGGGTCGAGGTTCGGGTGGAACGCCTCGCCGTCGGAGCCGACCACGCAGTGCGGTGGCCAGGAGCGGTCGAAGTCGGGGTCGTCGCTGAAGTGGTCGCCGGGGTCGATGTGGTGGTCGCGGGTCGCGACGGCGACGTCGTAGCCCGGCGCCTTGGGGCTCTTCGTGGACCAGTGGTGCAGCAGCTCGCCGATGCGGAACGCGACCTCGGCGCCGCCGTTGACGGCGAGGCTGCCGCCCTCGCAGAAGTCGTTCTGGACGTCGACCACGATCAGCGCGCGCTTCATGGCGCGACCCTAGCGACCGATGGGCAGCCAGGCGAGGACGTCGCTGATGGTCCGGTCCCACAGCCCCCACTCGTGCTCCCCGGCCCGGAAGTCCACCTGTACGTCGACCCCGTCGGCCACCGCCGCGTCGACGAACCGCACGTTGCCGGGGTACAGCTCGTCCTCCGTGCCGCACCCGACGTACATCGACGGGAGCGTGTCGACGTCGGCCGCGGCGAGCAGCGCGAACAGGTCGTCCTCGGGGCCGACCACGCCGTCGAAGACCCGCTCGACGAAGTTCCGCGGGTCGGGCCCACGGCTGAGCTCGACCAGGTCGAGAGCGCCCGACAGGCTGGCGGCCGCGGCGAACCGCTCCGGCTGGTGCAGCGCCCACTTGAGCGCGCCGTAGCCGCCCATCGAGAGGCCGGCGACGAAGGTGTCCTCGCGGCGCGTCGGAGACCCGGAAGAACGACTGCACGACGCTCGGCAGCTCCTCGGACAGGAACGTCCAGTAGGCGCCGCCGTGCGGCTCGTCGGCGTAGAAGCTCCGGCCGACCTGCGGCATCACGACGGCGAGGCCGAGCTCGGCGGCGTACCGCTCGATGCTGCTGTAGCGCTGCCACGCGGTGGCGTCGTCGGAGAGCCCGTGCAGCAGGTAGAGCAGCGGGAAGCCGTCCCGGCCGGTCGAGCCGTCCGCGAGGTCCGGTCGAGCTCGTCGAGACCCCGATCTGCGACTCGCCCTCCTGCGGCAGCAGGACCGTCAGCGTGGTGCCGACCTCGAGCACCTCGGAGTAGAAGTCGCAGCGGATGAGCGCCATGTCACGACACCTGCCCGTCGAGGTGCTGCGTGGGGATGACCGGCTCGCCGCGGGAGAGCTGCTGCGCGGCCAGCGGCAGCTCGGCGCGCGCCGCGAGGTGGCGCTCGCGCATCGTGCGCCAGGCTCTCGCGGCCGACGACCTCGCCGTCGCGGACCAGCGGCACCAGCAGGCTGCGGTCGTCGCCGTCGTTCGCCGGCGGCTCGCCGATCCCGATCACCTCGGCCTCCGCGACGCCGTCGGGGGAGAGCCGGCGCAGCGCGTACTTCCGGCCGCCGACGGAGATCTTGTCCTGGCTGCGCTTCGCGACGCTGACCATCCCGGCGCCGGTCCCCTCGCGCGCCACCAGCTTGTAGACGAACCCGCAGGTGGGGTGGCCGCTGCCGGTGACCAGCGAGGTGCCGACGCCGTAGCCGTCGACCGGCGCCGAGGCGAGCGACGCGATCGCGTGCTCGTCGAGGTCGGAGGTCACGATGATCCGGGTGGCGGTGGCACCCAGCGTCGTCGAGCTCCTCGCGCACCTGGTGGGCCAGCGCGCCGAGGTCGCCGCTGTCGAGGCGGACCGCGCCGAGGTCGGTGCCGGCGACGTCGACCCCCATCCGGACCGCCTCGGCGACGTCGTAGGTGTCGACCAGCAGGGTGGTGCCGGTGCCGAGCGAGTCGACCTGTGCGGTGAACGCGTCGCGCTCGGTGTCGTGCAGCAGCGTGAAGCTGTGCGCGCTGGTGCCGGCGGTCGGCACGCCGTACCGCTGCCGGGCCGCGAGGTTCGAGGTGGTGCGCGAAGCCCGCGACGTACGCCGCCCGGGCCGCCGCCACCGCGGCCTCCTCGTGCGTACGGCGCGAGCCCATCTCGATGCAGGGCCGGTCGCCGGCGGCGCTGGTCATCCGGGAGGCCGCGGAGGCGATCGCGGAGTCGTGGTTGTAGATCGACAGCAGCACCGTCTCGAGCAGCACCGCCTCGGCGAACGTCGACTCGACCACGAGCAGCGGGGAGTAGGGGAAGTAGGTCTCGCCCTCCGGGTAGCCCCACACGTCGCCGGTGAAGCGGTAGCTGGCCAGCCACTCCAGCGTCCGCTCGTCGACGACGGCGTGCTCGCGGAGCACGTCGACCGCTTCGGCGTCGAAGCGGAACCGCTCGATCGCGTCGAGCGCGCGTCCGACGCCGGCCACGACGCCGTACCGGCGGCCCTCGGGGAGCCGGCGCGCGAACATCTCGAACACCGCCCGCCGCTCGGCCGTGCCGCTGCCCAGCGCCGCCTGCAGCATGGTCAGCTCGTAGTGGTCGGTGAGGAGCGCCGTCGAGGGGACCGGTCCGGCTCCGGGCTGGAGGTCGTCACCCGCACACCCTAGAATGCTGGCCGTGTCCGCCCCCTCGCCCATGGAGCTCGACGAGCCGGTCTCCGACGAGCTCACGGCCTTCAACACGCCCTGGGTGACCATCGTCTGGAACGACCCGGTCAACCTCATGAGCTACGTGACGTTCGTGTTCCAGAACTACTTCGGCTACGCGAAGAAGAAGGCCGAGAAGCTGATGCTCGAGGTGCACAACGACGGCAAGTCGGTGGTGGCGAGCGGCTCCCGCGAGGAGATGGAGCGCGACGTGCAGGCGATGCACGAGTACGGCCTCTGGGCCACCATGGAGAAGGAGAGCTGATCCCTCCGCCCTCTCGACCGGGCCCGGGGGCCTGGCCCGGCGCGACCACTGGGAGGCTGACGTCATGACGGAGGGATTCCAGCGGCGTCGCAAGGGCGGCGTGGTCGCGACGTTCACCGGCTTCGAGGCGGACCTGCTGCGCTCGCTGGCCTCCCAGCTGGTGGAGCTGCTGCGCAACGAGACGGCCGCACCGCGCGAGGGCGACGACCCGCTGGAGCAGCTGCTCGACTTCTCGGGGCCGACCACCGAGCCCGAGGACCCGGTCCTGGCGCGGCTGTTCCCGACGGCGTACCCGCACGACGAGGACGCGGCCGGCGAGTTCCGGCGCTTCACCGAGGGCACGCTGCGCGACAACAAGGCGCAGGCGGCCGTCGGCGATCATCGAGACCCTCGAGCAGGCCGGGCTGCCCGCCGAGCTGGGCGAGGAGTCGATCACCGTCGACATCGAGCTCGAGCCGGGCGAGGCGGTCGGCTGGCTGAAGTCGTTCACCGACATCCGGCTGGCGCTGGCCACCCGGCTCGGCATCGAGGACGGCGACGACGAGCTACTGGCTCGCGGTGCCCGACGAGGACCCGCGGGCGCACGTCTACGACATCTACCAGTGGCTGGGCTACCTCCAGGAGACGCTCGTCGAGGCCGTCTCCCGCTGACCTGCGGTCTCAGGATGCGGACGCCGCCCGGCTCCGGTCGGGGCCCGACCGGCCGGTCTCTACGCTCGACGACGTGCTGAGGATCGACCAGGAGACCCGCGACGCGATCGTCGCGCACGCGAAGCGGGACCACCCCGACGAGGCGTGCGGCGTGGTCGCCGGCCCCGAGGGCTCGGACCGGCCGGAGCGGTTCGTGGCCATGGTCAACGCGGCGAGCAGCCCGACGTTCTACGAGTTCGACCCGACGGACCTGCTGCGGCTGTACCGCGAGATGGACGACCGCGACGAGGAGCCCGTCGTCGTCTACCACTCGCACACCGCCACGGAGGCGTACCCGTCGCGCACCGACATCGGCCTCGCCCAGGAGCCGAACGCGCACTATGTGCTGGTCAGCACACGTGAGCACGGGAATAGTGACGGCCCCGTGGAGTTCAGGTCCTACAGAATCGTCGACGGCGAGGTCACCGAGGAAGACGTGGACGTCGTCGCCACCCGAGAAGACTTGAGGAGTCAGGCCTGATGGCAGTCGAGGTCCGCATCCCGACCATCCTGCGCACGTACACCGACGGCGAGAAGGCCGTCCCCGGTGAGGGCGCGACCCTGTCGGAGGTGATCGAGCACCTCGAGAGCAACCACCCCGGCATCAAGGAGCGGCTCATCGACGGCACGGACGGTCAGGGCGACCTGCGCCGGTTCGTGAACGTGTACGTCAACGACGAGGACGTCCGGTTCACCGGCGGCCTCGACACCGCGGTCAAGGACGGCGACCAGGTGGTCGTGCTCCCGGCCGTGGCGGGCGGGGCGCGCTGACGGTGCGCTTCGACTCGACGCTCGACTCCGTCGGAGGCACGCCGCTGGTCGGCCTGCCGCGGCTGTCGCCGTCGCCCGACGTACGGCTGTGGGCGAAGCTCGAGGACCAGAACCCGACCGGCTCCATCAAGGACCGCGCCGCGCTGAAGATGGTCGAGGTCGCCGAGAAGGAGGGCCGCCTCCGCCCCGGCTGCACGATCCTCGAGCCGACCTCGGGCAACACCGGCATCTCGCTGGCGATGGCCGCCAAGCTCAAGGGCTACCGGCTGGTCTGCGTGATGCCGGAGAACACCTCCGAGGAGCGCCGCCAGCTGCTGCGGATGTGGGGCGCCGAGATCGTCTCCTCGCCGGCGGCCGGCGGCTCCAACGAGGCGGTCCGGGTGGCCAAGCAGGTCGCCGAGGACCACCCCGACTGGGTGATGCTCTACCAGTACGGCAACCCGGCGAACTCGCTCGCGCACTACGAGGGCACCGGTCCCGAGATCCTCGCCGACCTGCCGTCGGTCACGCACTTCGTCGCCGGCCTCGGCACCACCGGCACGCTGATGGGCACCGGCCGGTTCTTCCGCGAGCACAAGCCCGAGGTCCGCATCGTCGCCGCCGAGCCCCGCTACGGCGAGCTGGTCTACGGCCTGCGCAACCTCGACGAGGGCTTCGTCCCCGAGCTGTACGACGAGACGCTGATCGACGCGCGCTTCTCGGTCGGCCCGCGCGACGCCGTGCGCCGGGTCCGGGAGCTGCTCGAGAGCGAGGGCCTCTTCGCCGGCATCTCGACCGGCGCGATCCTGCACGCCGCGCTCGGCGCAGGCCGCCAAGTCCGTCCGGGCCGGCGAGCGCGCCGACATCGTCTTCGTCGTCTGCGACGGCGGCTGGAAGTACCTCTCCACCGGCGCCTACGAAGGCACCATCGACGAGGCCGAGGACCGGCTCGAGGGCCAGCTCTGGGCGTAGGGGTCCCGTGGCCCCGTAGCCGCCTCTGCGGAGAGTTCCCGGCACGTCATGCCGAGAGGTCTCCGTGAACCCGCACGCAGCAGTCCGGGCCGCACCGGATCGGCCGACCGGTCCAGCCGCGGGCCCCGAGCAGCCGCGCCACGGCCTCCGCGGTGCGGCACGGTTGCAACGTCTGCTGCCAGCCGAGCCGAAGCGTGAAACCGCCGAGCAGGGCGGTCGCCACGTCCCGGTCGAGGTCGGCCCACCGGTCGGCGGTCCGCTCGTGGCCCAGCCGCCCGTCGAGCTCCACCACGAGCCCGGTGCCGAGGTACTCGACGTCGCGATAGGCCGACGAGCGTCCCGAGCGGACGCGTCGCTGCCGGGCAGCCGTGGGCAGTCCGTGCGGGCGCTCGACGCGGAGCAGGTAACGACGCTCCAGGGCCGAGTAGGCGCCGGCGGCCACGTCGTCCAGCACCTCCGTGAGGAGCCGCCGCCGCGGCAGCCGGGGAAGGGCCGCCAGCGCGGCGACGAGCCGTTGCGGGGTCGTGCGGCGCAGCTGGCACGCGTCGCCGAGCACCGCGACCGCTGCCGAGTCGCTCGCAGCGGCTGAGGCCACGGCGAGCAGCGCGTGCTCCACCCGCACGCACGACGGCACCCGGCTCGGATGGGTGACCTCCGCCCGCCGCGCCACCCGGTGCACCCGCACGCCCGGCACGCTCGTGACCCGGCGATCCGTGTCGATGGCGACGTGCACGTCGCGGTCGGTCGAACCGGTGCGCAGCCCGTAGGCCGCCAGCGCGGACTCCCGCGTGAGGCAGGCGGGAGCGTGGAGCAGCAGCGCCGCCCAGCACCGTTGCTCCCAGGTGAGCGGACCGGTGTGGTCGACGTACACGCCTCGATGGACCCGTGCCCAGTCCCGGCGGCGCAGCCGGCGCTCGACGAACGGGTCGTCGTGGCCGGCCGCCAGCACCTGCGACCGCGACACCACGCCGGCCTGCAGGGTGAGGAGCTCGTCGAGCACCGGGCCAGCCTGGGTGACCTCGGTGCTGCGCACCAGACCGGTTCCGGGAGCTGTGGACACGCGTCCACGGAGAGTTCCCGGCACCGGATGCCGAGAAGTCTCCGGTGTCGCGAGACCTGCCACCGGGGGTCGGGTTAGGGTGGCGCCGCCCGTCCGTCTGCACCCCGGGAGCGCCGCGTGCGTGAGATCGTCGTCTTCAGCGGAAGCGCCCACCGCCCCCTGGCGAAGGCCATCTGCGACAACCTCGGCGTCGGGCTCTCCTCGGTGGAGCTCAGCCGGTTCAGCAACGACTGTCTCCAGGCGCAGCTGCAGGCCAACTGCCGCCAGCGCGACGTGTACGTCGTCCAGCCGCTGGTGCCGCCGACCCAGGAGCACCTGATGGAGCTGCTGCTGATGGTCGACGCGGCGAAGGGTGCCAGCGCCGAGCAGATCACCGCGGTCATCCCGCACTACGCCTACGCCCGCTCGGACAAGAAGGACGCCTCCCGGATCTCGCTGGGCGGCCGGCTGGTGGCGGACCTGCTGGTCACGGCCGGGGTCAGCCGGGTGCTGACCATGACGCTGCACGCCCCGCAGGTGCACGGCTTCTTCTCGGTGCCCGTGGACCACCTCAGCGCGCTGGGGGTGCTCGCCGAGCACTACCGCGACACCGACCTCAGCAACGCGGTCGTCGTCTCGCCCGACCTCGGCAACGCGAAGACGGCGACCCACTTCTCGCGGCTGCTCGGCCTTCCCGTCGCGGCCGGCAGCAAGCAGCGGCTGGCCGACGACCGGGTCGTCATCGACGCGATCGTCGGCGACGTCGAGGGCAAGCACGCGATCGTGCTCGACGACGAGATCGCCACCGGCGGGTCGATCGTCGAGCTGCTCGACAAGCTCGCGGAGCTGGGCTGCACCGGCGCCTCGGTGGCCTGCACGCACGGGCTGTTCGTGGGCAAGGCGGTGGAGCGGCTGCGCGACCACCCGTTCATCCGCGAGGTCGTCACCACCGACACCGTCCCCGCGCCGTACGACTGGCCGGAGCTGAAGGTCCGCTCGGTCGCCGAGCTGTTCGCCGAGGCGATCTCCCGGGTGCACGCGGGGGAGTCGGTCAGCAGCCTGTTCGACGGCGTCGACCCGACGCTCGGGCCGCCGCAGCCGAAGCTGCCGTTCCCCACCTGAGCCGCCGGCGAGGCCGACCTGGCAGGCTGGGCACGTCCGGACAGGTGGAGGGGTGCAGATGTTCTACGAGGTCGTGCACGCCGTCGTGCACCCCGTGGCGAAGGCCGTCTGGCGGCCGACCGTCGAGGGCCTCGACAAGGTGCCCGCCGACGGCCCGGTGATCGTGGCCAGCAACCACGTCTCGTTCGCCGACAGCCTGGTGATCCCGATCGTGGCGCCGCGCAAGGTCGTCTTCCTGGCCAAGCAGGACTACTTCACCGGCCGGGGCGTGAAGGGGGTGCTGCAGCGCGGCTGGTTCACCGGGATGGGCATGGTGCCGGTCGACCGCGACGACACCAAGGCGGCGCTGGCCTCCCTCGACACCGCCCTGGAGGTGCTCGGCCGCGGCGAGGCGTTCGGCATCTACCCCGAGGGCACCCGCTCCCGCGACGGCCGGCTCTACCGCGGCCGGACCGGGGTGGCCCACCTGGCGCTCACCTCGGGTGCGCCCGTCGTACCCGTCGGGCTGGTGGGCACCGAGAACCTCCAGCCGGTCGGCAGCACGCTGCCCCGGCTCGCCGACGTCACCGTCCGGTTCGGCGACCCGCTCTCCTTCCGCGAGGCGTACGACGGGGTGCCGCCGGGTCGCGCACGTCGCGAGGTCACCGACCTGGTGATGGCCGCCATCCAGCGGCTCTCCGGCCAGGAGCTCGCCGGCGTCTACAACGAGCGGCCCGCGGAGCACTGAGCCCGCCCGGTGTCGCGACGCACACCACGGGTGCGTCACAGTGCGGTCCCTGACGGCGGGACGTGCCCTAGCCTTGTCCCGTGGCGGACGCACCCATCGGCATCTTCGACTCCGGCTTCGGTGGGCTCACCGTGGCCCGGGCCGTGCTGGACCAGCTGCCGCACGAGCCGGTGCTCTACCTCGGCGACACCGCCCGCCAGCCCTACGGCCCCAAGCCGATCGGCGAGGTGCGGGAGTACGCCCTCGAGTGCCTCGACCACCTGGTCGACCGTGGCGTGAAGGCGCTGGTCATCGCCTGCAACTCGGCCAGCGCCGCGGTGCTCCGCGACGCCCGCGAGCGCTACCCGGTCCCGGTCGTCGAGGTGATCCACCCCGCGACCCGGCGGGCGGTCGCCGCCACCCGCAGCGGCCGGATCGGCGTGATCTGCACCCGGGCGACGGCCGACTCGATGGCCTACGACGACGCGTTCACCGCCGCCCCCCACGTCACGCTGCACACCCGGGCCTGCCCCCGGTTCGTCGAGCTCGTGGAGGCCGGTGTCACCAGCGGCCCCGAGCTGCTGGAGGTCGCGCACGAGTACCTCGACCCGCTGAGCGCCGCGGACATCGACACGCTGATCCTGGGCTGCACCCACTACCCGCTGCTGACCGGCGCGGTGTCCTACGTGATGGGGGACCGCGTGACCCTGGTGTCGAGCGCCGAGGAGACGGCCAAGGACGTCTACCGCCTGCTGGTCCAGCACGGCCTGGAGCGCGACGCCGCCCTCCCGCCGCCGCTGCACCGGTTCCTCACCACCGGGCAGCCCGAGGAGTTCGCCGCGATCGGGCGACGGTTCCTCGGCCCGGAGCTGGAGTCGGTGCACCAGCTCGCGCAGGCCACCCTGTGGGCCCACGCATGACCCGCGCGGTGAAGCGGACGCACACATGAAGCTGACGATCGTCGGGTGCTCGGGCTCCTTCGCCGGTCCCGCCTCCAGCGCCAGCTGCTACCTCCTCGAGGGCGAGCGCGACGGCCGCACCTGGCGGGTGCTGCTCGACCTCGGCAGCGGCGGCCTCGGGTCGCTGCAGCGGTTCGCGGACCCGCTGGAGGTCGACGCGGTGCTGTTCTCGCACCTGCACCCGGACCACTACTTCGACATCAGCGGGCTCTACGTGCTGTGGAAGTACCACCCCGAGGGTGCCCGCCCCCGCATCCCGGTCTGGGGGCCGAAGGGCGTCGGCGACCAGTGCGCCCGCGCCTACGGCCTGCGCAAGGACCCGGGCATGAGCGCCGAGTTCGACTTCCACGAGTACGACGACGAGCCGCTGCGCCTCGGGCCGTTCACGATCACGGTCCGCGAGGTGGTGCACCCGATCACGGCGTACGGCTTCCGGGTCGAGGCGGACGGGGCGGTGCTCGTCTACTCCGGCGACACCGGCCCCTGCCAGGAGATCGTCGACCTCGCCGGCGGGGCCGACCTGTTCCTCGCCGAGTCGGCGTTCGTCGAGAGCGGCACCAACCCGGTCGACCTGCACATGACCGGCAAGCAGGCCGGCGCGACCGCCGCGGAGGCCGGCGTCTCGCGACTCGTGCTCACCCACGTGCCGCCGTGGCACGACCCGGAGACCTGCCGCAGCGAGGCCGGCGAGGTGTACGACGGCCCGATCGACCTCGCCGCCACCGGGATGACCTACACGCTGCCGCCGCTGCCGACCGAGCCGGCGATGCACACGATGCTCCCGTCGCCCCCGCTCGGCCGGCACTGACCCGGCACGGGGCAGCAAACGGGGCAGCAAGCGGGGCCGCCACGGCCAGCGCCGGAACGGTCCGGGCCGGTCGATAGGGTCGGCGCCATGACGCGCGCAGACGGACGAGACAACGACCAGCTCCGCCCGGTGACCATCACCCGCAACTGGCTCGACCACGCCGCCGGGTCGGTGCTCGTGGAGTTCGGCCGCACCCGGGTGCTCTGCGCGGCGTCCGCCAGCGAGGGCGTGCCGCGGTGGCGCAAGGGCTCCGGGCTCGGCTGGGTGACCGCGGAGTACGCCATGCTCCCGGCCTCCACCAACACCCGCTCCGACCGCGAGTCGGTCAAGGGCCGCATCGGCGGCCGCACCCACGAGATCTCCCGGCTGGTCGGCCGGTCGCTGCGCGCCGTCATCGACTACAAGGCGCTCGGCGAGAACACCATCGTGCTCGACTGCGACGTGCTGCAGGCCGACGGCGGCACCCGCACCGCCGCCATCACCGGCGCCTACGTCGCGCTCGCCGACGCGTGCGCCCACCTGAAGGGCATCGGCGCCCTCAAGGGCGACCCGCTGACCGGCTCGGTGGCCGCGATCTCCGTCGGCATCATCGACGGCGAGCCCCGGCTCGACCTGCCCTACGAGGAGGACGTCCGCGCCGAGACCGACATGAACGTCGTGATGACCGGCACCGGCAGCTTCGTCGAGGTGCAGGGCACCGCCGAGGGCGCGCCGTTCGACCGGGCGATGCTCGACAGCCTGCTGGCGCTGGCCGAGAAGGGCTGCGCGGACCTCACCGTGCTGCAGCGCGAGGCGCTCGCCGGGGAGCCGACGCGGTGACGAGGGTCTTCCTCGCCTCGCGCAACGCGAAGAAGCTCGTCGAGATGCGGCGCATCCTCGTCGAGCACGCCGCCGACATCGAGGTGCTCGGGCTCGACGACGTGGCGGCGTACGACGAGCCGGCGGAGACCGAGCCGACCTTCGCCGGCAACGCGCTGCTCAAGGCGCGGGCCGCCGTCGAGGCGACCGGGCTGCCGTCGCTCGCCGACGACAGCGGGCTGTGCGTCGACGCCCTCAACGGCATGCCGGGCGTGCTCTCCGCGCGCTGGTCCGGCCCGCCCAAGGACGACGACCGCAACAACCGGCTGCTGCTCGACCAGCTGGCCGACGTCCCCGACGAGCGCCGCGCCGCGCACTTCACCTGCGCGGTGGCGTTCGCCTACCCCGTCGGCGGCGGCGGGATCGCGGAGCACGTGGTGCACGGCGAGATGCCGGGCCGGATCATCCGCGAGCAGCGAGGCACCGGCGGCTTCGGCTACGACGTGCTGTTCGTCGCCGACGGGCAGTCGGACTCGCGCACCAGCGCGGAGCTGACCCAGCAGGAGAAGGACGCGATCTCCCACCGCGGCAAGGCGGTGCGCGAGATCGCTCCGGTCGTCGCCGACGTGCTCACCGGCCTGTAGGTCAGGCGCCCGGGTAGATCCGGAAGCCGGTCATCCGCCGGTGCTCGAACGACGCGTAGAACTCCTCGCCGGCGTCGGTGATCAGGTCCATCCGCGCCGTGTGCGTGGCCTGGAACGTCGCGACCGTCAGCAGTCGCGCGATGCCGCGCCGCCGGTGGTCGGGATGCACTGCCACGAAGCTGAGGTGCGACTGCAGCACCCCGTCGCCCAGGGCCTGCGCCCACCCCACGACGGTGCCGTCGTGCACCGCGACGTACGCCGAGGAGCCCGGCGCCGTGCACACCGCGCGGACCGTGTCGGCCTGCGTCAGCGACGGCCACTGCACCGTGGTGCACAGCCGGGCGACGCCGGCCGCGTGCCCGTCCTCGAACGGGACGATCTCCACCGAGGGCATGGCGCCACGGTAGTCACGGTGCCAGAGGGGGGACTCGAACCCCCACGCCGAAGGCACGGCATCCTAAGTGCCGCGTGTCTACCGTTCCACCACTCTGGCCGGTTGCGCTTGGCTAGGACGCCAGGCCGAGGTCCTTGCGGAGCTTGGCGACGTGCCCGCTGGCCTTGACGTTGTACTGCGCGAGCTCGACCTTGCCCTGCTCGTCGACGACGAAGGTGGAGCGGATGACGCCCTGCACGGTCTTGCCGTAGAGCTTCTTCTCACCGAACGCGCCGTACGCCTCGAGCGTCTCCTTCTCCGGGTCGGAGAGCAGCGTGATCGTCAGCGCGTCGCGCTCGCGGAACTTCGCCAGCTTCGCGGGCTTGTCGGGGGAGATGCCGAGCACCTCGAAGCCGGCGGCCTTCAGCGAGTCCAGCGAGTCGGTGAAGTCGCAGGCCTGCTTGGTGCAGCCGGGAGTCATCGCGGCGGGGTAGAAGTAGACGATGACCTTGCGGCCGCGCAGGTCGGACAGCGTGACCTGCTCGTCGGTGTCCGTGGTCAGCGTGAAGTCGGGGGCGGGGTCGCCGGGGGAGAGGCGGGTCGCGCTCACGGTGGTCCTCCTGGGCATGGGTGTGGGCTGCCGGGCCGGGGGTAACGGTAGCCTTCGCAGGTGTCGTCCCGCGATCGTGGGGCGCCGACCGACGTGCAGCAGACGTGTGAGGAGAAGACGGTGGCGGCTGACCCGACCCAGCGTGGTCCCGAGGCGATCGAGAAGGAGCTCGAGGTCACCCGGGAGCAGCTCGCAGGGACGATCGACCAGCTGCTCTACCGCGCCAGCCCGAAGACGATCGTGAAGCGCGAGATCGCCACCGTCCGGGCCTACTTCGTCGACGTGCAGGGCAACCCGCGCACCGACAACATCCTCAAGGTCGCCGGCGGTGTCGTCGGCTTCGTCACCTTCGTCGTCGTGGTGCGCAAGCTCTCCAGCTGAGGCAGCCGTGCCCGACAAGACCCCGATCCGCATGCTCCACGACCGCGTGCTCGTCACGGTCGACGAGGAGGGCGAGCGCCGCTCCAGCGGCGGCATCGTGATCCCGGCGACCGCGGCGATGGGCGGGCGCCGGCTGGCGTGGTCGCGGGTCGCCGCCGTGGGTCCGCACGTGCGCGCCGTCGAGGTCGGCGACCGGGTGCTGTTCGACCCCGAGGACAAGGGCGAGGTCGAGGTGAACGCCGAGACCTACGTGCTGATGCGCGAGCGCGACATCCACGCCGTCGCCGCGGACCGGCTGGGGGACAGCCAGACCGGGCTGTACCTCTGAGAGGAACAGCCCGGTCGGGGTCGGTCGTGGGGCGGCCGGTCAGGCGCGGTGGGTGCCGCCCTGGTCGGTGGTGCTGGGGTCGTTGACCGCCTCGGTCGTCCCGTCGGGGTGGGTCACCGTGGTGGGCTCGGTGCCGTGCCCCTCGGTGCGTCTCGGCGCGGCCGTCGGTGGTGGCCCTCGGTGTACCCCTCGGTGTGACCCGTGGTGGCCTCGGTCGTGCCCGGCTCGCCGTGCGTCCGCTCGGCTGCGGGGGCCTCGTCGGGCGCGACGTAGCCGTCGTGCTTGGTGTCGACGTCGGGGTCGAGCTCGTCGGCGCGCCGCAGGTGCTCCTGGTGCTCCTCGCGCACCGCGCCGGCGGCCCGCTGCCGGTCGCCGGCCTGCGCCTCGAGCCGCTCGGCCTGCGCCTGCTTGCGCTCCGCCTCGGCCCGGGCCGCGGCGGCCTCGGCCTCGGTCTCCCGGGCCTGCGCCTCGCGCTGCTGGAGGCTGGACGCGTGCACGGCGGCCTGCTCGCGGAGCTCCTCGGCGCGGGTGCGGTCACGCTCCTTCTTCTTGCGGCTCCCCGCCACGACGACCGCGATGACGACCGCGATGACGACGACGGCGATGATGACCCAGATCAGCCAGGACGGCATGACACTCCTTCGGTTTGTTGGTCTGTGCCGGAGGTACCCCGGACAGATACGGACAAACGCGGACCCGTAACCACGGCGTCCGCGCGGCGTTGTCACTGCGACACCGCTCGCTCCCTCTCGAAGAGGTCACCATGCGCCGCTCGCGCCCGCTCGTCGCCGTGATCGCCTCGCTGGCCCTGGTCCCGGGACTCGTGGCGGTCGGGGCCCTGGCGGCGCCCACCGCGGGCGCGCCGGTCGCGACGGCGACGTCGGCCTCGCTGCTGCGGCCGGCCGACGGCGTGCCGCGCGCCACGATCACCCGGACGTCGCACGACATCCCGCACATCGTGGCCAAGGACTACACCTCGCTGGGGTACGGCGAGGGCTACGCGACCGCGCAGACCAGCATCTGCAACCTGGCCGACACCGTGATGACGGCCCGCGGCCAGCGGTCGCGCTGGCTCGGCCCCGCCAAGCGGTACGACGACGGGGTCACCCTCGACGCCACCAACCTGCAGACCGACACCCTCTTCACCGACATCGCCAACCGCGGGGTCGTCGACAGGCTGCTGGCCGACCCGAAGGCCGGACCGGGCGAGGAGACCCGCGCGCTGGTGCGGGGCTACGCCGCCGGCATCAACCGGTACCTCCGCGCGATCGGCGGCTCGAGCCACGTCACCGACCCGTCGTGCCGCGGCCGCGGCTACGTCCGGCCCGACGTCACCGCCCACGACATCTGGGCGGCGATCTACGCCGCGAACCTGCTCGCCTCCGCCGGCGTCTTCGTGCCGCAGATCGCGGACGCGGCGCCGCCGTCGGCGACCGACCCCGGGCTGCCGGCGCCGCCGGTCTCGGCCGGGTTCGCCGCCCCGCCGACGGACCTGCCGACCGAAGAAGGCGCTGCGGGCCGGGCTGGGCAAGGACCCCGACGCGCCGTTCGGCTCGAACGCGACCGCGGTCGGCTCGGACGTCACGACGACCGGCAAGGGCATGGTGCTCGGCAACCCGCACTTCCCGTGGCGCGGCCGCTACCGGTTCACCCAGTTCCAGCTCACCATCCCCGGCCACTACGACGTCGCCGGCGCCGGGCTGATCGGGTCACCGGTGGTGAACATCGGCTGGAACAACGACGTCGCGTGGAGCCACACGGTGTCGACGGCGTACCGGTTCACGCCGTACGAGTACAAGCTGGTGCCCGGCAGCGGGACGTCGTACCTCACCGAGGCCGGGCCGACCGAGCTGACCAGGCGCACCGTGAAGGTGCAGGCACGGCTCGCCGACGGCAAGGTCGCGACCGTCACCAAGCACGTCTACCGCACCCACGAGGGCTACGTCCTCGACGCCCCGGACGTGCTGATGCCGTGGTCGCACACCAGCTTCTTCGCGATGCGCGACGCGAACGCCGAGCAGCTGCGCACCCTCGACACGTTCCACCGGATGGGCAAGGCGCACGACGTGGCCTCGCTGCTCGCCGCGCAGGACCGCGGCGCCGGCATGCCGTGGGTGAACACCATCGCCGCCGACCGGGCCGGGCACGTGCTGTACGCCGACCACTCGGTCGTGCCGAACGTCCCCGACGACCTGGTGCAGCAGTGCAGCACCCCGACCGGCGTGGTGCTCGAGCAGCTCGCCGGCCTCCCCGCCCTCGACGGCACCCGGGCGCAGAGCAGCTGTGCCTGGCGCAGCGACTCCGACGCGGAGCGGCCCGGCATCTTCGGGCCGAGGAACCTCCCCTCGGAGACCCGCCGCGACTGGGTGATGAACGCCAACGACAGCTACTGGCTGCCGAACCCGAAGCAGCCGCTGGAGGGGTACGCCGGCATCATCGGCTGCGAGCAGTGCGAGCGGACGCTGCGCACCCGGATGGTCGACCGCTACGTCCTCGACCGGCTCGCCGGCACCGACGGCCTCGCGAGCAACCACGAGGTCAGCCAGGGCACCCTGCAGGCGACCGAGCACGTCAACCGGGTCTACGGCGCCGAGCTCGCCCGCCAGAACGGCGACCTGGACACCGTCTGCGAGGCGGCCGACGGCGGTGCCTCCTGCCCGGTGCTGCACCGGTGGGACGGGCACTCCGACATCGACAGCGTCGGCACGCAGATCTTCCAGGAGTTCTGGAAGCGCGCCGAGAGCGTGCCCGCGCTGTGGGAGGTGCCGTTCGACCCGGCGGACCCGGTGAACACCCCGCGCGACCTGAACGAGAAGAACCCGCAGGTCGTGCAGGCGATGAAGGACGCCGTCGCCTACCTCGCCTCGAAGCACGTCTCGCCGACGGCGACCTGGGGGTCGCTGCAGGTGGCCGGCGACGACGGGGCGCCGGCGATCCCGATCGGCGGCGGCGAGGGCTTCGCCGGCAACGCCAACGCGGTCTCGAGCCGCAAGCCGGCCGCGAACCTGTCGCGGCTCTACCCGATCAGCTACGGCTCCTCGCACATCCAGGCGGTCAGCTTCCGGCCCGACGGCAAGCTCAGCGCGCACACGATCCTGACCTACGGCGAGTCGCTCGACCCGACCCGGACGTCGTCGAGCGACCAGACCCGGCTGTTCAGCCAGGAGAAGTGGGTGTCGTTCCCGTGGACGTCGCGGCAGGTCGCCGACGACGCGGTGAGGACGTACGTCGTGCACGGCGGCTGAGCGCCGCGGCCCGCAGCCCGGGGGATGGAGACCCGGGGTGCTGAGGCGTCCGGCCCTCCCATGAGCCGCCCGTCCCGGCACCCCGGGTCATGTCGGTCGTGCCAGGGGTGGGGTCAGCTCAGCTGGCCGCGGAGCTGGACCAGCACCCGCGCCAGGATCCGGGAGACCTGCATCTGCGTGACGCCGACCTCCTTGGCGATCTGCGCCTGGGTCTGCTGCTTGAAGAACCGGAGGTAGAGGATCTCCCGCTCCCGCTCCGGCAGCGCCTTGACGGCCGGGGCCAGCATGATGCGGGCCTCGGCCTCGCTCATCGCGGAGTCGTCGCTGGGGAGCAGCTCGCCGAGCACGCCGCTGCCGTCGGCCCCGACCGGGGTGTCGAGCGAGGTGGGGGTGTAGCAGCCGTCCGCGGACAGCGCCTCGACCACGTCCTCCTCGGGGACGCCGAGGTGGGCGGCGACCTCCTTCACCCGCGGCGACCGGCCCAGCTGGTGGGTCAGCTCGCCCTGCGCGCGGCTCACGTCGGCCTGCAGCTTCTGGATCGGCCGGGGCGGGCGCACCATCCAGCCGTAGTCGCGGAACTGCCGCTTCACCTCGCCCTTCATGGTGACCACGGCGTAGGAGAGGAACTCCACGCCCATCGAGGCGTCGAAGTTGCGGGCCGCCTTGAGCAGCGCCATCGAGGCCGCCTGCGAGAGGTCGTCGTCGGCGATGCCGCGACCGCGGTAGCGGGCGGCGATCGCGCGGGCCAGGCCCATGTGGAGCACCACGACCTCGTCCTGGAGCCGCTTCCGCTCGAGGGGGTCGGTCTCCTGCGCCGCACGCTCCAGCAGCCGCTGGCTCACCGCGGTGCGGTTGCGAGCGGTGACCTTCTCGAGCGGGTCGAGGTCGTCGACCACGAGGTCGTCGTGCGTCGCCGACCTCTGGGTTCCGAGAACCTGCACCGGGGTGCTGACCATGATGGTCTCCGCTTTCGGGGGGAGGGGATGCGGAGCCGATTGGGGAACCGGTCCGTCGTGCCTGGCTCCCGAGATGAAGGGGTGTTACCCGGCCCCTCCGGCGCGAAACTCGGCGTTACAACTGGACTAGAGGTCCTGGGAGGAGAAAGCGTCGAAACCGGACGATTGCCAGAGAAACCACCCCGAGGTCGGTCTAGACAACCTGCGGTGTCAGGCGTCCCTCGTGAAGGACCGGTGGGTCATCCCGGCGCCCCGGTTCGCGTTGACGGCGGCCAGCGCCTCGACCTCGTCCGCGGTCGGCTCCCACAGGCCCGCCTGCACGTTGGCGACGACCTGCTCGGGCCGGGACGCGCCGGCGATCACGCTGCCGACCGACGGCTGGGCCGCGAGCCCGCCGAGCGCGACGTCGAGGATGCCGACGCCGTGCTGGTCGGCGAAGGCGTGCAGCGCCTCGATGCGGTCCCAGTCGGCGTTCGCGAGCCGGTGCGCCTGGCTGTCGGCGCTGAGCCGGCTGCCGTCGGGGGCCTGCTCGCCACGGCGGTACTTGCCGGTCAGCAGGCCGTAGGCCAGCGGGAAGTAGGCGATCAGGCTGACGCCGAGCCGCGCCAGCGCCGGCAGCAGCTCCTCCTCGGCGGCCCGGTTGTAGAGGGAGTACTCGTTCTGCGCCGACACGAACGGCCGCAGGCCGGCCGACACCGCCGTCCAGTGGGCGTCGACCACCTCCCAGGCGGCGAAGTTCGAGCAGCCGACGTACCGGACCTTGCCCTCGGTGACGAGCTCGGTCAGCGCCTCGAGGGTCTCCTCGATCGGGGTCACCAGGTCGGGCTGGTGCAGCTGGTAGAGGTCGACGTGGTCGGTGCCGAGCCGGCGCAGGCTGGCCTCGACCGCCCGCCGCACGTAGCGCCGCGACGCGCGGGCGCCCCAGTCCGGGCCGTTGGCGCCGCCCATGTCCATGCCGAACTTGGTGGCGAGCACGACGTCGTCGCGCCGCTTGCCGAGGGCCGCGCCGAGCAGCTCCTCGCTGGCACCGACGCCGTAGGTGTCGGAGGTGTCGAACAGCGTGACGCCGGCGTCGATCGCCGCGTCGACCACGGCCCGGGTCTGGTCGGCGTCGATCCGGGAGCCGAAGGCGTTGGTGCCCAGCCCGACGGTCGAGACCATCAGGCCGCTGTTGCCGAGGGGACGGTAGGTCATCTCGCGGGTCTGGCTCACCCGCCCGAAACTAACCGGTGGGGGCAACGCTGCTCGCGTCACCCCCACCGGCTCGTGGAGCCTCCCGACCGTGCGGTCAGCTCACCTGCAGCTGCACGATCACCTGCTCGAGGGCGTGGTCCTCCACGTCCACGATGCCGGGCTGCTTGATCGTGAGCTTCTTCGTGCTGCTGCCCTTGGCGAACTCGATCTCCTGCTCCGGGGTGGAGTGGACGTGGATCTCGCCCGCCTGGTCGGCGTCGATCTTCAGCGTGATCGGCGACCCGACCTTCGCCTTCACCCGCTCGCCGTTGGGCGTGACCTTGCCGTCCTTGATCGTGATGTCGATCGAGGTGCCCGAGCCCGAGCCCGATCCGGACCCCTGGGTGGAGCCCGAGTCGTCGGAGCAGGAGGTCAGGGTCGTGCCGGCCACCACGAGGGTGGTCAGCACGACCAGCAGTGAGCGCACTGGGTGCTGGTTGCGCATCTGGTGTCCTTCGTTCGTTGGTCAGAGGTGGACGGGCCGGTGAACGGCCCAGCACCCTGTCGGCGGCCCACGCCGCGGCTGGTCGAAGACCGGGAACGCCGGTCGTGGCTGGTGGCCCGCCCGACCGACGGGTACGACGCGCGGCCGCCCCGCGATCCGGGGGAGCGCCGGTGGCAGGCGGCGCAGCACCCGGCCGGCATGCCGCGCGAGCGACCAGAGCGCGCGCTCACCGGCGGCGAGCCAGAGCCCGACCAGGCCGGCGGCCGCCGCGTGCGCCAGCGCCATCAGCGCGTGCGGTCCGCTCAGGTCGGCGGTCAGGTGCTCGAGCCACTCGGGCCCGTGACCGGCCGCCGGCTCCTCGCCGTGGTGGCCGCCGAGCGCGGTCAGCACGACGTGCACGCCCGCCTGGCCGAGCACCACGAGCAGCACGACGCGGGCGCGGCTCGCCTCGGTCCGCAGCAGCGGTGCGCACAGCGCCGTACCCACCAGGAGGAGGGCCGCCATCGCCGCGGGGCCGGGGACGAGGCCGTGCGCGCCGACGTGCGCGAGGGTGCCGGCGAGCAGCGCCACGGCCGCCAGCAGCAGCGCGCGTCCCCACAGCATCGGACCGCTCGCCGAGGCCGGGCTGGACACCGGGCGGACCTCCTCGAGACGGGTGCGACTGCGCCCCATCATCGGCCATCCCCTGGTCGGCCGGGCGGGCCGGCCCTGGCCGAGCACGTCGGGGACCGCGAACCTGCCCTACCGCGGCAACCGCGGCCCGGTCTCCTCGGCCTACCCGGAGTACGACCGTCCCGGCCGGTTCGCCGCGACCGACGCCGCCGACGACGAGGAGTTCCTGCGGCAGGTCCGCGAGCGCGCGGAGGAGCAGCGGCGTCGCTACCGCGAGGAGAGGAAGCGGGCCGCCGAGGAGGAGTGAGGTCAGGCCGATCGGTCGGTGGCCACCGCGGGATCGGCGACCTCCTCGACCAGGTGCGCCTCCTCGAGCCGGATCAGCATCCAGAGGCCGACGGCCATGCAGCCGAACGCGACCCCCTCGATGAGCAGGAACAGCGGGGAGTGCCGGGGCACCTCGTTGAACAGCGTGAAGCCCAGCGCCAGCGAGGTCATGCCGTTGACGATGTTGAGCGCGGGCATCGACGCGGAGAGGCCCGCGACCCGGTAGGCCCGCTGGTTGGTGAGCACCCCGCCGACCCCGGCGAGCACCAGTGCGTACGTCGGCCAGGCGGTCAGCATCGCGCCGAGACCGCCGTCGTTGAGCTCCTGCAGCGTCAGCTTCACGAACCCGGCGACGAGCCCGAACAGCACGCCGCCGACGACCCCGAGGAAGAACGCCTTGCGGCGGGGGTCGCCCCGGACCCGGGAGGCGAGCACGTTGGCCGCCACGGCGATCGCGACGCCCACCGCGGCGAAGACGATCGTGCCGGGCCCCAGCGAGGCCGGGGTGCCGGCCGTCGGGTCGGAGGCGACCAGGAACACCGCCAGTCCGAGGGCCGTGATCACCACGGCGCGGAGCTCGGTCAGCGAGGGCATCCGCCGGTTGAGCGCGGCCCGGGCCGGCACCGCCCAGACGATGCCGCTGACGACGATCGGCTGCACCACCGCGATGGGGCCGGCGTGCAGCGCGCTGGCGTGGAGCACGAAGGCGCAGGTGGCCAGGAACTGCCCGACCAGCCACGCGGGCTGTCGCACCAGGTAGCCGAGCAGCCCCAGCAGCCCCTTGGCGGACTCGGGCGCCCCCGAGGCCGCCTGGTGCTGGACCGACGTCGAGATCGCGAACGTCGCCGCGCTGAGCAGCGCGAGAGTCACGGCGAAGGCGGTCACCCGCTCACTCTAGAGAGAGCGGGGGTCCGGGTCCGAGCCGAAATCGCTGCCACGGCCGGTCAGTTGCGTCGTTGCCCGGATGCGTCAAGGGCCTCGCCGTCACCAGGGTCCGACCTTCGCCCGTCCGGCTCGCCCCTGTCACATCCACGTCGCCGGATCCGTCAGAGGGGGTGCGGCGGCCCACGATCGTGGGCCGCGGCGACGACGAGAGGGGCTGGACATGCTCGGGCGGACGACCTACGACCGCGAGGAGCTCGACCGCGCGCGGACGACCATCGGGCAGCAGCTGACGGCCTACGACAAGCTGGTCACCGCCGGCGGAGCCGCCGCCCAGGAGACGTTCGAGCCGTTGTTCCTCGGCAACCTCGTCCTGGCGCTCGACCGGTTCTTCGTGCACCGGGTGCGGTCGGTCGGCGGCAAGGACTGCAACCCGCTCAACGAGGTCGAGGTGCTCGCCGACTCGCTGATGGGCAACGACGGGGTGCTCCGCGTGGGCACCGTGGTGAGGTGGGTGCCGGAGAACACCGTGCTCGGGCTGCGCCCGGGCGACCCGATCCGGCTCGGTCGCGAGGACTTCGAGCGGCTGGTGGAGGCGTTCCTCGCCGAGATCGAGGCGCGCTGCGTGACGGACTGACCGACTCCTCCGCGGTCGGGACGTGGTCGCCGGCCGCGGCTGAGTCGTCTCAGACGTCGTTCCCGTCCCGGCGGGCGTCCTGCTCACGAGTCTCCTCGACGTGACGAGCGGCCGTGCTGAGGGTGGGGACGTGGCCGTTGACGGCGGTGAGGAACGAGTCCCGGTCGAGCGAGTACGCCGTCACGTCGCTGGTCGCCACCGCCGTCGCGGTGCGGCGTCCCTCACGGAGCAGCGCGATCTCGCCCATCCCGTCGCCGCGGCCGATCGAGCGCACCACCTCGCCGCCGCGGGAGATGTCGACGCTCCCCGACGCGAGGACGTAGTAGCAGTCCCCGGCATCGCCCTCGCGGACCATCGTGGTGCCCTCCGCGACGTCGCTGCGCTGCAGTGCCCGGGCGAGGCCCTCGAGGGCGGGCCCCGGCAGGTTGCGGAACAGCGCGAGCGAGCGCAGCAGCGAGATCTCGACCACCGGGACCCTGGCCTGCTGGTCGATGCGGCGCAGGACACCGAGGCGCGCGAGCACGAGCACCGGCAGCAGCGCGGCGAGTCCCACCAGGGCGGCCCGGCCGCCACCCCAGGCCACCAGCAGGGGTGCGAGCACCGACCCGACGGCCAGCCCCGCCATGCTGAGACCCTCGGCCACCCCGAAGATCCGGGCCACCGTGTGCGCCGGGACCGCCCGCTGCAGCAGCGCCCGCACGGACAGCTCGAAGAGCGTGTGGGTGGCGCCGACGAGGGCGAGCAGCGCGGCGGCGACCAGCGGCCCGGGCGCGAGCGACGTGAGGGCGAGCGCCGTGGCCAGGCCGAGGGCGGTCGCCACGACGACCGGTCCCAGACGTCGTCCGACGATGAGCACGGCGACGCCGCCGACGAGCACCCCGCCGGCGCCGTAGGCCATGTTGAGGAAGCCGACCCACGGCCGTCCGGCGTCGAGCACGTCGACGGCCATCACGACGAAGAGCACGTCGAGGGCGCCCACGACGACGTACTCGCCGCCGAGCAGGCCCACCAGCAGCCGGGCCGGTGAGCTCTGCAGCGCGGCGCGGTAGCCGCCCAGCCCGGTGCGCTCCGCCGCGTCCTCGTCGGAGGCGTTGCCGCGCGGCACCCGGGCCCGCAGCGGGACGACGAGCAGGAGGGCGAGGCCGAGCAGCACCGCCCCGCCGGCGAACACCCATCCCGCGCTGCCGAGCGCCAGCACCAGGCCGACCGCTCCGCCGGCGACCAGCACGCTGACGCTCTCGATCCAGCTGAGGGCGACGTTGGCAGCGGTCAGCTCGCTGACCTCGCGGGTGAGCGCCGGCACCAGGGCCGCCTGCGCCGGCCGGGTCGGCGGTGACGGCGGTCGACGCGACGACGGCGGGCAGGTAGGCCAGCACCGGGGGCGACCCGAGCAGGATGGCCGCCGCGGTGGCGGCCAGCGCGACGGTCTGCACGGCGTAGCCCCCCGCGAGCAGCAGCACCGGGGAGCGGCGGTCCGCCAGCGGAGCCACCAGCGGGGCCGCGACGGCCGCCGGCACGAGCTGGGCGAGGGCCACCAGGCCTGACGCGGTCACGCCGCCCTGGTCGAAGGCGTAGACCAGCATCGCGATCCACACGGCGTACTCGGTGACGATGAAGCAGCCGAAGCCGACCAGCACCCGCCGCAGGTCGGGGTTGCGGGCGACGCCGGCGAAGGCCCCTGACGTCGACGACACCGGTGCCGCCTCAGATCCGGGTCGCGCGACGTCCCGCGGCGCGCCGCACCTGGGCGTCCACGGTGGGCTCCACGGCCATCAGCTCGGTGAGCTCGCGGTCGGAGAGCACCAGCACCTCCAGGTCGGTGGTGGCCCGCACCGTCGCCAGCCGCGGGTAGCCGAACCCGGCGCCCCAGTCCAGCGCGGCGAGCTCGCCGAAGAACTCCCCGGCGTGCAGCGTCGCGAGGATCCCCTCGACCCCGACGATCTCCGCGTCCCCGGACAGCAGGAGGTAGAAGTCGCGGTCCACGTCCCACTGACGCACGACGGTCGTCCCGGCCGGGAGGCGTCGGTGCCGCGCGACGGTCGCGAGCCAGGCGAGCCGGTCGGGCGCCACGCCGGCGAGCAGCGGCACCTGCCCGAGCCGGCCGGCGGCAACCGGGTCCGCGGTGGGCGCGCTGCTGCCGTCGGCGGCGACGGCGAGGTGGGGCGGCACCGGCTCGGCGGGGAACGGCTCGGTCTCGAGGCGGCGCAGCACCTGCTCCACGTCGGCGGCGGTCGTCGAGTGGTTGAGCACGCAGGCGCGGATGGCGTAGCGCCCGGACAGCCGCGTGGACGACACCAGCCCCTCGCCGCTGCGGGCGAGGGCCTCGACGAGGGCGACGTTGAGCCGCTCCAGCGTCTCCTCGTCGTCGACGCCGGCCGGGTGCCGTCGGAAGCACACGACCCCGAGGGTCGCGGGCGCCACCAGGTCCAGGTGCGGCGATGCCTCGACGTAGGCCTGCGCGTGCTCGGCGAGGTCGAGGGACCGGTCCACGGCTGCCACGAACGCGTCGAAGCCGAAGTAGCGAACGGAGAGCCAGACCTTCAGCGCCCGGCTCATGCGGGTGAGCTGCAGGCCGTGGTCGGCGAGGTTCACCTCGGCGTCCTGCGCGACCGTGTCCTGGAGGTAGTCGGGGTGGATCTCGAACGCTCGCGGGAGCAGGTGGCCCTCGCGCACCAGCACCGCCCCGCACTCGAACGGCTGGTAGAGCCACTTGTGCGGGTCGAGGGTGACCGAGTCCGCGAGCTCGATGCCGGCGAGACGTCGCCTCCCCCGCTCGGTGATCGCGGCGAACCCGCCGTACGCCGCGTCGACGTGCAGCCAGACGCCGTACCGACGGCACAGGGCGGCGATCTCGCGCAGGTCGTCGACCGCCCCGGTGTTGGTGGTGCCGGCGACGGCCAGCACCGCCAGCGGAGTGCGTCCTGCCGCGAGGTCGGCCGCCACCGCGGCGGCCAGCGCCTCGGGGCGCATCCGGTAGGCGTCGTCGACCGGCAGCACCCGCACCTGCTGCGGCCGGAAGCCGAGGTTGCGGGCCGCGCGCGCGAGCGAGGAGTGGCCCTGCGCCGAGACGTAGACGACCAGGTCGTCGCGCATCGCGCCGGCCACCGCCTCCCGGGCGCAGGCCAGGGCGGTCAGGTTGGCCGCCGACCCGCCCGACACGAGCACCCCCGAGGCGGTCGTGGGGTAGCCGATCCACCCGGCGAACCACTGCAGCACGGTGAGCTCGAGCTGGGTCGGCCCGGCGGACTCCTGCCAGTTCCCGACGTCGATGTTGTACGTGCTGGCGATCAGGTCGCCCAGTGCACCCGGCCAGGTGCTCTCGCCGGGGATGTAGGCGAGGTAGCGGGGGTGGTCGATGCGGCTGCGGTGGTGCAGCACGTCGGCCAGCTGCGGGAGCAGGGCGTCGAGCGTCTCTCCGGCGGCCGGCACGTCGGCCGGGACGCGTGCGGCCATCGACCGCGGCGACTCCTCGACGAGAACGGGCTCGCGGTCCCGTCGGGTGGCGCGCTCGACGAGCCAGTCGACGGTCTGGTAGCCGAGTCGCCGCATCGTCTCGGGATCGGTCGAGAGCGGGTCCTCTGTCATCGTGCCCCCCTTGCGCTTCCGGACGTGGACTGTCGGAGGCCCGCCCTAGCATTCCACTGCGAGGCGGCTCTGCGCCGCCGCACCGTCCACGACCGAAGGAGAGCCGCACCGATGGCTGAGGCCCTGCTGTTCCACCACGCCCAAGGACTGACCGAGGGAGTGGTCGCCTTCGCCGACCGGCTCCGGGAGGCCGGGCACACCGTCCACACGCCCGACCTGTACGACGGGCACACCTTCACGACCCTCGACGAGGGGCTCGGCTACGCCCGGGAGGTCGGCTTCGGCGACGTGCAGGAGCGCGGCATCCGGGCCGCGGACCAGCTCCCGTCCGAGCTGGTCTACGTCGGTCTCTCGCTCGGCGTGATGGCGGCGCAGCAGCTGGCGCAGACCCGGCCGGGGGCTCGCGGCGCGGTGCTGATCGAGTCCTGCGTCCCGCCCGCGGAGTTCGGCGGCGCGTGGCCCGCGGGCGTGCCGGTGCAGGTCCACGGCATGGACGCCGACCCGATCTTCGCCGGCGAGGGGGACCTCGACGCCGCCCGGGAGCTCGTCGCGGAGGCCGACGACGCGGAGCTGTTCGTCTACCCCGGCGACCGGCACCTGTTCGTGGACGGGTCGCTGGCGTCGTACGACGCGGACGCGGCGGCGCTGCTGACCCAGCGGGTGCTGGACCTCCTCGCCCGCGTGTAGCCGCGTGCGCGCCGGCGCATTGACCGGCGCATTGACCGGCGGAGCCGTCGACGGTGTACTCCTGGTGTCGGCAGGGTCAGCCGGCACTCAGCCGAGATCGGAGACCGATGGGGCAGGCGCTGCTTCAGCTGATACCGCTCGGCCTCGCGGCGGCGCTGAGCAGCGTCCCCATCACCGCCACGGTGTTCATCCTGCTCTCGGAGAGTCGCGGGCGCTCCGGGCCAGCCTTCCTGGCCGGCACGGTGCTCGGCACCTTCGCCGGCGTCGTCCTGGCCACGGTCGCCGGCCAGGCGCTCCCCGGGCGTCCGCGCCACCACGACGCCCTGATCGGCACGCTGGAGGTGGTCGTCGGCATCGCCATGGTGCTGATGGGTGTCGTCACCCTGATGCGTGGGCCACGCGCGGAGAGCAGCCGTGGCGCGAGCTGGCTGAACAGCATCGGCTCGTTCGGGATGGTGCCGGTGTTCGGCGTCGCGCTCGCCCTGAACGTCCGCCCGAAGGCGGTGCTGCTGGTCGCGGCCGCGGGCCTGGCGATCAGCAGGGCCGGCCTGGCGTTCGAGCAGAACCTCCTGCTGGTCGTCTTCTACACCGCGCTCGCCACCTTCACGGTCGTGGTGCCCATCGTGGCGACCATCCTCTTCCCGCGCTGGATGGAGCCTCGCCTCGTCGCGGTGAAGGGGTGGATCGCCGCTCACTCCGCCGGGCTCAGCGCCGCGATCATGACGCTGGTCGGCGTCTTCGTCATCGCCGTCGGCCTCGGGATCGTCGGCTGAGCGTGCCGCGCCCAGCAGCGGGGCCGTCGCCGGCCGCGGCGGGTCAGCGGGCCTAGGGTCGTGCCATGCATGCCGGTGAGCTCGCCGAGACGTTTCCGATCGTCAGCCTGAGCACGGACGTCCTCACGGCGGCGAGGACGATGGGGGACCGTCGACTGCCCGGACTGATCGTCTGCACGGACGACGGGCGACCGCACACGATCCTTCCGGGGTCCCAGGTCCTGCGGTTCATGATCCCGGCGTACGTCCAGGACGACCCGGCACTCGCCCGGGTGTACGACGAACGGGCCTCCGAGAAGCTGATGACCAAGCTGTCGAGCCGCACCGTGCGGGACCTGCTGCCCGAGCCGCAGGACCGCGACGAGCTGCCCGTGGTCGATCCCGGTGCGACGATCCTGGAGGTCGCGGCGGTGATGGCCCGGATGCACAGCCCGCTGGTCGCCGTCGTCGACGGTGGGAGGGTGCTGGGGGCGGTGACGGTGAGCCGACTGTTCGAGGTGCTCTTCCCCGAGCAGCCGGACGCTTCGTGACACAGGTCCTCGTGGTGGTCGCGTTCGCGACCGCCTACGTCCTGATCGCCACGGAGCGGATCCACCGCGTCGCGGCTGCCCTGAGCGGAGCAGCCGCGATGGTGGTCCTGGGTGTGGTGGACGCCCAGGTCGCGTTCTTCAGCGAACGCACCGGCGTCGACTGGAACGTCATCTTCCTGCTGCTCGGGATGATGATCATCGTCGGCGTGCTGCGCCAGACCGGGGTGTTCGAGTACCTCGCCATCGTCACGGCCAAGCGGGCGCGCGGGCGGCCCTTCGTGATCATGGCCAGCCTGATGGTGCTCACCGCGGTGGCCTCCGCGCTGCTGGACAACGTGACGACCGTGCTGCTGGTGGCGCCGGTGACCCTGCTGGTGTGCGACCAGATCGAAGCGGACCCGGTGCCGTTCCTGATCGCGGAGGCGCTGGCCTCCAACATCGGGGGTACGGCGACCCTGGTGGGTGATCCGCCGAACATCATCATCGCCTCGCGCTCCGGACTCACCTTCAACGACTTCCTGCTCAACCTGGCGCCGATCGTCGTGGTCCTGCTCGTGGTCACCATCGGGCTGTGCCGCTGGATGTTCCGGCGTGAGCTCGGCGGGACACCCGCCGGCGTCGACGCGCTCATGGGGCTCGACGAGCGCGAGGCCATCACCGACGTACGCCTGCTGGTCAAGTCCCTGGTGGTTCTCACCGCGGTCGTGGTGGCGTTCGTGAGCCACTCGTTCCTGGGCCTGGAGCCGTCGCTGGTCGCCCTGCTGGGGGCGGGCGCCCTCGTCGCCGTCTCCCGGCTCGAACCGTCGGAGTACCTCGGCGAGGTCGAGTGGCCGACGCTCGTGTTCTTCGCCGGCCTGTTCATCATGGTCGGCGGGCTCGTCGAGACCGGCATCATCTCGTCGCTGGCCGAGCGCGCCACCGAGGCCATCGGGCAGCAGTACTTCCTGGCCTCCTCGGTCATCCTGCTCGCCTCCGGGGCGCTGTCGGGAATCGTCGACAACATCCCTTACGTGGCCACCATGGCTCCGCTGGTGCAGGACCTCGTGCAGGCGGGACACGGGGCGCCGCAGGCCGACGCGGCGTGGTGGTCCCTCGCCCTCGGCGCCGACCTCGGCGGCAACGCCACCGCCGTCGGCGCGAGCGCCAACGTCGTGGTCATCGGCATCGCGGCTCGCAACGGCCACCCGATCTCGTTCTGGACGTTCACGAAGTACGGGCTGGTCGTCGCCTCGACCACCATCGTGGTCGCGTGGGTCTACGTCGGCGTTCGGTACTTCGTGCTCGGCTGACTCGCCCTACGGCGGAGGACCCAGCCCGGGCATCCAGGCGGCCACCTCGGCCCTGACCGGCACGGCGACCCCCAGCGAGCACAACACCCCCGTGGTGCCCGCCGCGACACGTTGCACCAGGAGGTGCCGGACGGGCATCCGCAGCCGGCGCTGGGTCCGGGACGCCGGCGCGCGCGGGTCGGAGAGCCGGAGGGTCTGGGCACGCATCCAGGCACGGTCGAACGTGAACTCGTCGTGCCGGAGCGGTTCGAGCAGCGGGGCGAGCAGGTCGAGGAGGGCCGCGGGTGTGACGCCACGGCTGCCCACCAGGCCGGTCGCGGTCGCTGTCTCGAACAGGGCGGCGCTGTCGAGGTCCCGACCGGCGCGCAGCAGCTCCTCGAGGCGTCGCGGCCAGCCGTTCGGCATCGGCAGGCTGCATCCGAAGTCGATCACCGCGAGCCGGCCGTCGTCGGTCAGCCGGAAGTTGCCGGGATGGGGGTCACCGTGCAGACGTCCGACTCGCGACGGGCTCGACAGCAGGAAGCGGGTCAGCAGCAGGGCCGGTCCGTTCCCTCTCCCGCCGCTCACCTCGGCGAGCGATCACGGCCACCGGGGCTCCCGCCATCCACTCCGACACGAGCACCCGGTCCGCGACCTCGACGACGGGCGGCACGAGGAAGTCGGCGTCGTCACGGAACGCGTCGGCGAACATGGTCTGCGCCGCTGCCTCCTGCTGGTAGTCGACCTCGGCCATGAGCTGGGCGCGGAGCTCGGTGAAGAGCCCGCGAGCGTCCAGGCCAGGGGCGGCGACCCGGATCAGGGGCACGAGCCTGCCGAGCTGCCGCAGGTCGGTGGCGAGCGCGTCGCCCGCCCTCGGGTACTGCACCTTCACCGCCACCACGCGTCCGTCGTGCCAGGTCGCCCGGTGCACCTGGCCGATGCTCGCGGCCGCGGCCGGCTCGTCGTCGAACCGGGCGAAGATGTCTCGCCAGTCCCGTCCCAGCTCCTCGGCGAGCACCTGGTGGACCAGCGACGTCGACATCGGTGGGGCGGCTTCCTGGAGACGGGTCAACGCCTCGCCGTACGGGCCCGCCAGCTGGTCGGGCAGTGCGGCCTCCATCGCCGACATCCACTGGCCGACCTTCATGGCGCCGCCCTTGAGCTCACCCAGCACCGCGAACAGCTGCTCCGCGGTGCGAGTCTGCACCTCCGCCGCGATCAGCTCGGCCGGTTGCCCGCCGACACGTCGCCCGAGACCGACGACCCGGCGACCCACGAACGACGCGGGAACCGCGGCGAGTCGCGCTCCACGCACCAGCCCCCGCGTCGGTAGGTCGCGCACCGTCACATCCTGACAGCGTGGACGCACGCTGTAGGGCCCGGTGGCCGGCACCGGTCGGTGGACCGCTCCGGGCCGCACCCCGGGCGGGATGGCGAACAGATGGCTCGAGAGCTTGGCAAGGAAGTCGGGGTCGGGCCGTCGCAGGTGGAACGTGATGCGAGAGGCCGTGTCGTCCACCCGCACGCCGGCGCTGAGGTCACAGCTGTGCGGGTGCATGCGCAATGTCTGGCGCCGAGGATGCCGTAGAAGTAGACCGTGTGCAGGGCCAGTGCCCGCAGCAGGCCTCGCCGCAGGTCCCGGGCCCGGAGACCGTCAGGACGATGTCGACGGCATGGGTGTACTGCGTGCGGAGCCGGCGCATTGACGCAGAGAAGCTGATTCTGACGGTTGCCTCGCGTTTTGCGCTCAGCCGGGATACGCGTGCGTGCGGTCGCCGTGCGCTGTGAGACGGCGCAGGCGTCATCCGACGCGGGTGAGGCGGTGGGGCGGGGGCCAGACTTTGATCGGGTTCCAGGGCCGCGTTGACGGGAGACGATGGTGGATGGTGCCAGGAGAGACGTGCGTCGCATTCCAGGTCGCGGGCGACTGGGCCTGATCATGTTCGCTGCGAAGGACCCGGACGCGGTCACCGCTTCCCCGAGGTCCGCGTCATGAGCCTCTCGTCCGGGTCCGAGGCGGCGCCGGCGGTCAGCCAGAAGCGGGAGTTCTGGGTCCTGATGGGCTACGCGGTCGCCCTGGGGGTCTTCGGCGCGGTCGCCGGCCTGGTGTTCATCGGGGTGATCACCTTCGGGGGGAAGTGGTACAGCGATTCCGACCCGGGCTGGTTCGGCGGGCACTGGTGGTGGGTCGCCGTCACTGGGGCTGCCGGTGCCCTGGTCGGGCTGGTGCGTCGCGTGACCCGTCTGCCTGAGGACGTTCCGGGCCTGTTCGCCGACCTGCAGACCGGGCACGTCGAGACGCGACTGGTGCCGGGCATCGCAGCCGTCTCGACGCTGTCACTGATCGGTGGCGCCAGCCTCGGCCCGGAGAAGGCGCTGGGTGCCATGGGCGGCGGGGCGGGTAGCTGGCTCGCCCAGCGCAGGGCACTGGGCAAGGAGGACTCGCAGGTGAACACCCTGGCCGGGTTTCGCCGGTGCCTACGGTGGGCTGTTCTCCAGCACGGTGATCGTGGTGCTGCTGATCTTGGAGGTCGCCCGGCCGGGTGGGCAGCGATTCACGAAGGCCCTGGCCGCGGAGATCGTGGCATCGAGCGTGTCGTTCGGCATCTACTTCGCCATCGCCGGAGCCGTCTTCCTGGATCACTACCAGGTCCCGACCTTCACGTTCGAGGACTGGCAGCTGCTCGCCGCGATCCCGCTGGGGCTGTTCGCGGCGCTGGTGGTGACGCTGCTGGTCGGGTTCATGATGGGAGCAGCGCGGCTGTTCGGCCGGCTCAAGGTGCCCAGCATCGCCAAGTCGACGCTGGGCGGCGTGGTCTTCGGGATCGTCGGCGTGGTCTTGCCGCTGACGATGTTCTCCGGCAGCGATCAGCTCACGACCGTGCTGAACGCGGGGGGCCTGGGGATCGGTCTGCTCGTCGCGATCCTGATCGCCAAGATGTTCACCTTCGGGGTCAGCCAGGGCAGCGGCTTCGTCGGCGGGCCGATCTTCCCCTCGCTGTTCATCGGCGGAACCGCCGGGGTCCTCGTCCACCAGGTCATTCCTGGCGTTCCCCTGGGGCTCGCGTTCACCTGTCTGCTCGCCGCCGTCCCCGGGGCGCTCGCGCCCGCGCCGTTCTCCATGGTGCTGATGGCCGCGTTCCTCACCCAGGTCGGGGCGCTGCAAACCGCATCCATCCTGATCGCGGTGGTCACTGCGTTCCTCACCATGGAGGCCGTGAAGTACTTCCTGGCCAGCCGTCAACGGGCCCGCGCAGCCGCGGCGAGACCAGCCGCTCCGGCTTGACCGCGCCTCCTGTCACCCAGCACACCCTGGTGGCCGGCGGCAGACGACCGTGGTGGGCCTTACGCGGTCAGTGACCGGGGCTGGTGACGATCTTCTGCCGCTCCGAGGGATGCGCGCCGCCCTTGGCGTCCAACGTGGCGAGGGCCTCCTCGATGTCGCGCGCGAGCGTGTCGACGTGCTCGCGGCTCATCGTCTCCTTCACCAGGGCGCGCATGATCGAGACGTTCTGGGCGTTCGGGGGCAGGGTGTAGGCCGGCACCATCCATCCCCGTTCCGCGGAGAGCTGCCAGGCGATGTCGAACTCGTCGAACGTCTCTTTGGTGGCGAGCTTGAAGGCGACGAGTGGGAGCTGCTCCTCGTCGGGGCCGATGAGCTCGAACCGACCCATGGCCACCAGCTTCTCGGCCAGCGCGCGGGCGTTGGTCTGCATGTTGCGCATCATGTACGTGTAGCCGGAGCGCCCGTACCGCACGAGGTTGTAGTACTGCGCGAGCACCATCGCCGACCCGGTCGAGAAGTTCAGGGTGAAGGTGGCGTCGGTCTTGCCCAGGTAGTTCTCCTCGAACACCAGGTCCCGGTTGAGGTCGGACTCCTCACGGAAGATCAGCCAGCCGATGCCGGGGTACACCCCGCCGAACTTGTGGCCCGAGACGTTGATCGAGCGGACCTGCTCGAGGCGGAAGTCCCAGGCCGTGTCGGGATACAGGAACGGCCAGACGAAGCCACCGCTGGCTCCGTCGACGTGGAGGGGCACGTCGAGGTCGCGCTCGCCCTTGAGCCGCACCAGCAGGTCGTTGATGCCGACGATGTCGTCCTTGTGGCCCGTGAACGTGGTGCCGAGCACGGCGGCGACGCCGATGGTGTTCTCGTCGACGTGCGGCTCGACGTCCTCGGGGCCGATCGTGTACTTGCCGGGCTGCAGCGGCACGATGCGCGGCTCGACGTCGAAGTAGCGGCAGAACTTCTCCCACACGACGTGGACGTCGCCGCCGAACACCAGGTTCGGCTGCGTCGACGGCTTGCCGGCCTGTTCCCGGCGCTTTCGCCAGTTCCACTTCAGGGAGAGACCGCCGAGCATGATGGCCTCGGAGGAGCCCTGGGTCCGCGCGCCGGTGGTGGGACCGGGGGCGTGGAAGAGATCGGCGAGCATCCGGATGCAGCGCTGCTCGATCGCGGCGGTGCGCGGGTACTCGGCGTGGTCGATGAAGTTGCGGTGCAGGTTGGCGGCGATGATCCGTTGCGCCCCCGGCTCCATCCAGGTCGTCACGAACGTGGCGAGGTTGCGGGCCGGGTCGCCCTCCAGCGCGATGTCCTCGGACACCAGCCGGAAGGCGTCGGTCTCCGTCATCCCGCCGTCCGGGAACTCCTCGGTCGGCACCTCGAGCGTCAGGAAGCGGTTGCCGAACAGCTCCGCGTCGCTGGCACTTGCCTGGTGGGACATCGTCATCAGGTCGCTCCTCGGCTCAACCGCCCGCCGCGTCGTCGGGCGAGACCGCTTCACGCTAGGCAGCCCGGCAGCAGACGTGCCTCCCCCTCCGCGGGTGAGGCGGAAGCCGTCACTACCGAAGCAGTACGGGCGGCCGAGTGGTACGGCAAGCGACACCACGACTGCTCGTGGTCGTTCCAGTGCCCGTCGTGGTGGTCCCCGCGCTCGCCACCCCGCTCGCGCTAGCGGCCGGTGTGATCCTCGGCCAGTACGTCGCACGACCGCTCAAGCGTGAGGCGCACCGACTGGACACCCGGCTCGCGGGGCCCACGCCTGCTCGACACGGTCAGGACCGCATGGTGGCGTAGCGCTCGAGGAACATCGCCTCGGTCAGTGCCATGGCTTCGATCTCGCTCGGGTCCACGCTCTCGTTGGGGGCGTGGATCAGGGCCTGGGGTTCTTCGACGCCGATCAGGATGATCTCGGCCACGGATGGGGCAGAGGCGCATCCTCACGCTCCTGGGATGAGGTCGCGGCGCACCGGCGACGGCATCGTGTGCACGACATGCCCCGAGGGCTGGAGGTCTTCATGCCCCCACGTGTCACTGGCTTCGCGGTCCTGAGCGTCCTGGCGCTGGGGCTCCTGTCCGCCTGCGGCGCCGACGGTGGGCAAGTATCGGAGGACCGCCCGTCGGCGACGACGTCCCGGTCACCCACGCGAACAGTCCCCAGCCCGACCCGGTCCGCAGAGGCCCCGGACCAGACGAAGCCGGAGTCACCGAGACCGTCGCGGTCCTCGGCACTGCCACCGGACACGACCACGCCTGACAACTCAACGCCCGGGCCGAGTGCGTCGAGCACTCGGCGGGCCGAGCCGACACGGCCGCACCCGACGGTACGTACCTCGACGGTGATCGCTGTGCCGGTCGCGTCACCGACATCGCCGGCACCTTCCTCTGCTGCTGAGCAGAGTGAGGGGACCACGGAGGACGAGGCGGTGTCGCCTGCTGGGTGGGTCGCGCTGGCGTTGCTGGCGGTGGTCGCAACCCTCGCAACCTGGCTCCTCGTGCGAGCGCACAGGCGGCGGAGCTGGCTGACGCGTCTGGCGACCACGAGAGCCGAGGTGGAGTGGTTCGCGTGGGAGCTCATACCGCAGCTGCGCCGGTCCGGGTCGGTCGAACGGGTGGCCGGTGGGTGGGAGGTCGCTGTGCCGCGGGTCGCGGCGGCGGAGGATCAGCTGACCATCTTGGAGTCCTCGGGGCGCCGTCAGGAGGATGCCGCGTCGGCGCGGCAGCTCCGGGACGCCGTCCGGTCGGCGAGGGAGAAGGTGGAGACGCTGTCCGGACCGGGAACGCACGACGAGTGGGCCCTGGACCTCGACGACGCGCAGGCCTTGCTCGTGACGGTGCTCGGACCGATGCCGACGGACGGTGCGAGCGCGTCACCCTCGAGATGACGACGACGACAACGGGGACCGGGGTCTACCCGGCCGGAGGATTCGGACTCCCTGCCCCCGGCGTGGCCTGACCTTGGTGAGATGGTGCGCCATCAGGGACTCGAACCCCGAACCCGCTGATTAAGAGTCAGCTGCTCTGCCAATTGAGCTAATGGCGCCCGCGAAGCGTGTGGAACTGTAGCAGCGCACCGGGCGCCGGATGAAATCGGCGCAGGCCCCTGGATCGTGACGTTTCGCACCACCGGGTGGCGCGATGTCAGGCACCCTGGGACCTGCGGATCATGCCGCGCGGGGACCGTCGACCGGGTTCAGGAACAATTTCGGTTGGTCGACCCATCCGACCGCGCGGCGGAGGCGAACCACCCTCAGACGACACTCGTGCTGAGGTGCGAAGGAGGCGACATGTCCGAGCCCGGACTCCGGTTGGTCCCTGCCCAGGGACCGTCCGACGTCGACCTCCTGGTCGGGCGGGTCGCCCGGGGGGACTCGCAGGCCTTCGAGGCTCTGTACGACGAGCTGTCGTCCGCTGTGTTCGGACTGGCGCGACGGGTCGTGCGGGACCCGGCTCGTGCCGAGGACGTGACGCAGGAGGTGTTCCTCGAGGTGTGGCGCAAGGCGGCTCGCTTCGACAGTGCGCTCGGCAAGGCCAAGACGTGGGTGATGACCATCGCCCACCGACGGGCCGTCGACGCCGTACGTCGCAGCGAGTCGCAGAAGCGCCAGGACCACAAGGCCGCGCCGGACGAGGTCAGCCACGACGAGCCGGCTGACAACGTCATCGCGGCCGAGGAGCACGGCGCGGTGCGCGAGTGCATGGAGACGCTGACGGACCTGCAGCTGGAGTCCGTGCGGCTCGCGTACTTCAACGGCTACACCTACAACGAGGTGGCGACCCTGCTGGAGAAGCCGCTTCCCACCATCAAGACCCGGATGCGCGACGGACTGATCCGTCTGCGCGACTGCTTGGAGGGGCAACGATGAGCATCGACCTGCACACGCTCGCCGGTGCCTACGCCATCGATGCGCTCAGCGCCGAGGAGGCGCGCGAGTTCGTCAAGCACCTCGAGGAGTGCGAGGCCTGCCGCGACGAGGTGCGCGAGCTGCAGTCCGCGGCCGCGACCCTGGGTGCGAGCGAGGCCGCGACGCCGCCGCCCGCGCTGCGGGCCCGGGTGCTCGCTGCGGCCGACCAGCTGCCCCAGATGCCGCCCAAGGTGGTCCCGATCGACCAGGCGCGCTCGCGGCGCTGGACCGCCCGCATCGCCTCCGCGGCCGCGGCCGTCGTGCTCGTCGTGGGGACGGGCTTCGGCATCAGCCAGCTGCGGGACGACGACCAGCCGCCCGTGATGGCGGCCTCGGTGGCCCAGGTCTTCAAGGCCCAGGACGCGAAGACCGAGACCGTCGACACCAGCAACGGCGGCAAGGTCACGGTCGCGACCTCCCAGCAGCTCGGCCGGATGGCGCTCGAGACCCACCAGCTGCCCTCGCTGAGCGACCGGCAGGTCTACCAGCTCTGGGCGATCCACAACGGCAGCCCGACCTCCGCCGGTGTGGTCGACAACCTCGCGGTCGGCAAGGCGATGGCGATGCCGTCCGACCGGTCGACGGTCGCGATCACCATCGAGCCCTCGGGTGGCTCCGACCAGCCGACGACCAAGCCGATCGTCACCGTGGACCCGGCGAACGTCTGAACCGGCGGGCCGGCCCCGGCGACCTCGACGGCTGGCGGAATGTTTAGTGTTCAACTACCGTTGGAGCGGGTGTCCTTGCCAGGGCCCGAGCCGAGGGAGTCGCCATGCCCGCCGTCACCGTTCCCGACCTGACCGTGCTGCCGCGGATGCGTGCCCCCGGTCTCGGCGACGTGGTCCGTCCGGTCGCCGGCGTGACCACCGCGCCGCGCGGCTTCGAGGGGGAGGGCTTCCCGGTCCGCCGCGCCTTCGCCGGCGTCGACCTCTCCGCGCTCGACCCGTTCGTGCACATGGACCAGATGGGCGAGGTGGAGTACGCCCCCGGCGAGCCGAAAGGTACGCCGTGGCACCCGCACCGCGGCTTCGAGACGGTCACCTACATGATCGACGGGGTCATGGACCACCAGGACAGCCAGGGTGGCGGCGGCTCGATCACCAACGGCGACACCCAGTGGATGACCGCCGGCTCGGGCATGCTGCACATCGAGACCCCGCCGGAGTGGCTCGTCGCCTCGGGCGGGCTGTTCCACGGCATCCAGCTCTGGGTGAACCTGCCCCGCGAGCAGAAGTGGGCCGACCCGCGCTACCAGGACCTGCGCTCCAGCGAGCTCGGCCTGGTCAGCACCGCCGACGCGGGCGCGCTGGTGCGCGTCATCGCCGGCGACGTCGGCGGGATCCCCGGCCCGGGGTCGACGCACACGCCGATGGCGATGGTCCACGCGTCGCTGGAGCCCGGCGCGCGCCTCGAGCTGCCGTGGGAGGTGGAGTTCAACTCGCTCGTCTACGTGCTGGCCGGCTCCGGCACCGTCGGGCTGGAGCGCCGCGCCGTCGAGAGCGGCCAGCTCGCCGTCCTGGGGGCCGGCGACTTCGTCTCCGTCACCGCCGACACGCGGCAGGACGACCGGCACCCGACGCTGGAGGTCCTGGTGCTCGGTGGGCGACCGATCCGCGAGCCGGTGGCCTGGGGTGGGCCGTTCGTGATGAACACCAAGGCCGAGGTCATGCAGGCCTTCGAGGACTTCCAGAAGGGCCGGATGGGCCAGGTCCCGGCCGTCCACGGCCTCTCCAACGACGTCCGCGAGACCTGACGACTCGTCCGTTTCGTGACCTGCTGAGCGTTCCGCTTTGCCCTGAGTTCCCCTACTGTGACACCGCTTGCCCCGCTATTCGAGCGGGGCACTGACGGACACGAGGGGTACACCTTCTATGCGCAGTCGCTCGCTCCCAGCGATCACAGCGTCCGCCCTCCTGGTCGCCACGGCCGCGCTCGCCACCGCGAGCTCGTCGTCGGCCGCCCCGGTGCGGACAGCGGCCCCGGCCGCGAAGGCCGGCACCACCACACCCGCTGGGTCGTTCGCCCTCAGCGGCGCCGACGCCGCGGCGTACGTCGTCCCGGACGACGTCACCCGGGTGTGGTCGGCGACCCGGCCCGACGGCACCACCCAGACCCGCTACCAGCAGCGGGTCTCGGGCGCGGCCGTCCTCGGCGGACAGGTGACGGTGCTGAGGAACAGCGCCGGGCGCGCCACGTCGGTGGTCGGCGCCTACTTCCCGGGGCTGCGGCCCAGCACCTCGGCCACGGTCGGCAAGGCGAAGGCGCGCGGCATCGTGCAGCGCTCCATCGGCGCGCGCGGCACGTTCCGCAACCAGCTGCAGATCAACCCGCGCACCGGGCGGCTGTTCTACGAGGTGCAGAGCCTCCGGGCCGACCAGCGGCCCGTCCGCTGGGTCGACGCCGCGACCGGCCGGATCACGAAGTCCTACGACGGGCTCACCGAGGGCACCGGGATCGGCGTCAAGGGCGACACCAAGACGATCGACACCACCAAGAACGCCACGAGCGGGCTCTACCAGCTCAAGACCGGTGACGACCGGCAGGAGACCTACGACCTGCAGAACGCCACCACCGAGACCGGCGGCACCCTGATGACCGACGCCGACGACGTCTGGAACCTCAACAAGGGGATCACCTCGCCGAGCCAGGCGGCCGGTGTCGACGCGCACTACTACGCCGGTGTCGTCGACGACTTCTACGGCGCGGTGTTCAACCGCAACAGCCTGGACGACAAGGGGCTGAAGATCGTCTCGAAGGTGCACTACGACCGGCGCTACTGCAACGCCTTCTGGAACGGCCAGTTCATGACCTACGGCGACGGCGACGGCAGGACCTGCCTCCCGCTCTCCGGCGGTCTCGACGTGGACGGCCACGAGATGACGCACGGCGTCACCGAGTTCACCTCGAACCTGATCTACGAGAACGAGTCCGGCGCGCTCAACGAGTCGTTCAGCGACATGATGGGCAACACGATGGAGTTCTACGCCGCGCAGAACGGCAAGGACCCCGCGGGGAAGCCCGACTGGCTGATCGGCGAGGACGTGATCCCCAACGCCACCGGCAACGACGGGTTCCGCAACATGGGTGACCCGCAGGAGTTCGGTGACCCGAGCGACTACTCGCAGCGCTACACCGGCGCCGAGGACAACGGCGGCGTGCACACCAACAGCGGCATCTCCAACCACGCCTACTACCTCGCGGTCAACGGCGGCCGGAACGCCTCCTGCACCGCGAACGCCGCACACGGCGTGCTGCTGACCACGAAGAGCTGCGACGTCACCGTGCCCGCCCTCGGGCTGGCCAAGGCCGAGCACGTCTTCTACGACGGGTTCACCAGCCTGCCGTCGTACGCCAACTTCTGCGACGCCCGCGCCGCCACCCTCGCGGTCGCCGGGACGAGCAGCACCGCGGTCGGCAAGGCCTGGGACGCGGTGGGAGTCAACAACGGCTGCGTCCGGGGCACCCCGCCCCCGCCGCCGTGCACCAGCAACCCGACCGCGCAGATCCCGTTCGCGTCGCCGCACCCCTACGGCAACAACGCGGACTGCACCTGGACCTACGACAACAAGACGGCCGGGTTCGCGTTCCACTTCAGCCTGATGGACACCGAGAAGAACTACGACTACGTCTACGTCAAGGACGCTGCCGGGAACACGCTGGCGACCTACACCGGGAAGAAGAACGGACCCGGCTTCTACGGTCCCTGCATCCCGACGTCGACCGGGTCGGTCCAGCTGAAGAGCGACTCGGGCGTCACCGCCCAGGGCTTCACCGTCGACGGGGTCAAGGCCTGCTGACCTGACACCCAGCGACACCGCACGACACCGCACGGCCCCGGCTCACCCGAGCCGGGGTCGTGCCACGTCAGGCGGTGCCGGGGACCGCCCAGGCGTCCTCCCGGACCAGGGGTACGACGGTCCCGTCGGCGCGCAGCCCGTCGACGTCGACCCCCGGACCGCCGATCACCACGTCGGTGTGGACGCGGGAGAAGTTCAGGCCGTGCGACGCGAGCTCGTCGGGGCTCATCTCGAGCCCGCCGGGGACGCAGAACGGGAAGGCCTGCCCCCAGGCGACGTGGCAGCCGGTGTTCTCGTCGTACAGCGTGTCGTGGAAGGTGACGCCGGCGGCCCGCACCCGCGAGGAGCCCTCCACCAGGGAGACCTCGCCGAGGCTGCGGGCGCCCTCGTCGCTGTCGAGCTCGGCGAGCACGGCGTCCTGGCCCCGCGAAGCGGTCGCCTCCACGACCCGGCCGCCCTCGAACCGGAGCACCAGGTCCTCGACCAGCACCCCCGCGGCGGGCATCACCAGCGGCCGGGTGGTCCGCAGCACGCCGTCCGCGCGGGCGCGGTCGGGGCTGGTGAAGACCTCCTCGGTCGGCAGGTTCGGCATGTAGTCCACGCCACCGTCGGTCGTCAGCCCGCCCCCGATCCAGACCGCGCCCGGAGCCAGGCCGACCGTGAGGTCGGTGCCGCCGCCGTGGTAGCGGACCGCGTCGAGACCGAGCGACGTCAGCGCCTCGGCGCGGGCGCCGAGCAGGTCGCGGTGGCGCTGCCACTCCGCCACCACGGCGTCGGCGTCGCCGGCGTCGAGCCGCATCGCGGTCCCGACCGCCTCCCACAGCCGCTCCAGGTCGGGCTCGCCGAAGACCTGCTCGGCCCAGCCCGCGTTGGGCGACGCGACGGCGGTCCACTGCACGGCGCCGGACATCAGCACGCTCCGGAACTTCGCGGCCAGCTCGGCGCTGCTCAGCACCAGCCGTGACGGGTCGATGCCGTCGAACACGTGGGGGTCGGGGTTGCCGGTGAGCCGGACGACCGCGAGGCCGTCCTCGGCCCACTCGTCGTACCGGTCGAGCTCCCAGCGCGACGCGGCGGTCAGCCCCTCGGCCGGCGCGTGGCGCAGCGCGGAGCGCCGCACGTAGGGGTCGGAGTACTCGACGCTCACCCGCGCGGCGCCGGCGAGGTACGCCTGCTCGGCGACCGCCCGGGCGACCGCTGCGTGCGAGACGTCCGCGGCGACCAGGACCTGCTGGCCGGGCTGGACGTTGGCGCCCACCCGGACCACGAGGGCGGCGTAGCGGTCGATGCGGTCCTGCTCAGGAGTCGTCACTCGCGCGACCCTAGCGGGCACGGCGACGGGCGCCCGACGCGAGCGTCGAGGACGCCGCCGACCCGGGGGCGGGGTGAATCAGGGGGGTGTCCCGGGCCGACGGCGTCGGGAGGAGGGTTGCCCGGAAGAACCAGACGATGCACGGTCCGCGGGTGGTATGTCTCACGTGTGGTCTGGCTCGCACCGCTCCGGGTGGCGGCCTCGCCCGGCCACGACTGGAGCGCCCCAGGCCAGACATACCGTCCGACCTGGGGCGCGAGTGGGGTGAACGACGGGACTTGAACCCGCGACATCCGCGACCACAACGCGGCGCTCTACCAGCTGAGCTACGCCCACCAGGTGACTGTCTCGACAGTCGTGTCGGCCCCTCGCGGACAAGACCGGAGAAGCCGAAGCAGCGATCAGTGTACCCGTTGTCAGGCGGTGCCCGGACCGGGGTCGGCGGGCTCGGCCGGTGTCGGTGCGGCACCGGTGATGGCACCGCCATGGGTCTTGGCCAGCGCCTTCGCGGTCTCGGAGTCGGGGCCCGGCGGGGCGACGAAGACCGCGGACCGGTAGTAGCGCAGCTCCTCGATGCTCTCCTGGATGTCGGCGAGCGCCCGGTGGTTGCCGTTCTTCGCCGGCGCGGCGTAGTAGGCGCGGGGGTACCACCGGCGGGCGAGCTCCTTGATGGAGGAGACGTCGACGATCCGGTAGTGCAGGAAGGACTCCAGCTCGGTCATGTCGCGGGCGAGGAACGAGCGGTCGGTCGCCACCGTGTTGCCGGCCAGCGGCGGGCGGCTGCCGTCGGGGCAGTGCTCCTTGACGTGCGCGAGGACCTGCTGCTCCGCCTCCTCGAGGGTGACGCCGTCGGCGAGCTCGTCGAGCAGGCCCGAGGAGACGTGCATCGAGCGCACGAAGTCGTCCATCTGCTCGAGCGCCTCCGGTGGCGGCTTCACGACCACGTCGACGCCGTCGCCGAGCACGTTGAGCTCGAAGTCGGTGACGAGCGCGGCAACCTCGATGAGCGCGTCAGCGCCCAGGTCCAGGCCGGTCATCTCGCAGTCGATCCACACCAGTCGGTCGTTCACGCCTTGCACCCTACCCACGGGTCACCCCGTGCTCCCCACCAGTCACTCAGACTGCTCTCAGCGACCGAACCTAGGCTGGGGCCATGCGCTGGTGGGCCGACGCGGTCGGAATCGTCGCCCGGCTCCTCGTGGGAGGCGTCTGGGTGGTCGCGGGACTCCTGAAGCTGCCGGACCCGGCCGAGGGCGTGCGCGCCGTCCGGGCCTACCAGCTGCTGCCGGAGAGCGTGGTGCCCACCGTCGGCCACGGCCTGCCGGTGCTCGAGATCGTGGTCGGGGCGTGCCTGCTGCTGGGCGTGCTCACCCGGCCCGCGGCGGTGCTGTCGGCGCTGATGCTCGCGGCGTTCGTCGTCGGCATCTCCTCGGCCTGGGCCCGTGGCCTGCAGATCGACTGCGGCTGCTTCGGCGGGGGAGACAACCCGGCGGCGGACGCGGTCGCCCAGTACCCGTGGGACATCGCGCGTGACGTCGGCCTGCTGCTGCTCAGCGGCTGGCTGGCGTGGCGGCCGCGGACGCCGTACGCCGTGGACAACCGGCTGCTCCCGGCAACAGCCTGACCCGACACCCCCGACCACACGAAGGCGGAAGGCACCCCCAGATGGCGAAGAAGAAGTCGACGGCCACCCGCCGCCAGGAGTCGCAGGCGGCGTCCGCGCGGGCGGCCGCCATCCGGCAGGCGCAGGAGCGCAAGGAGCGACGGCGCCGCTCGCTCGTCGTGACCGGCGTCGGCGTCGTGGTGGCGGCGCTCATCGTGGTGATCTTCACCGTCTACCGCGGCTCCCAGGACACCGGCGGGACGAGCACCTCCGCCGTCCCGGCGGGGGCCGGGCGCTATTTCGTCCCGGCTGGCTCGGCCTCGGCGCCGACGACGGTGACGATCTACGAGGACTTCCTCTGCCCGTACTGCGGCCAGCTCGAGGCGGCCACCCGCTCGAAGCTGCAGGCGGGTATCGACGCCGGCCACGTGCAGGTGCGCTACCACGTCCTCGACTTCCTCGGCCGCAGCAGCACCACCGAGTACTCCCTGCGCGCCGCCAACGCGCTCGCGGTCGTGCTCGACGCCTCCGGCCCGAAGGTCGCCAAGAAGTTCCACGACCTGCTCTACGAGCACCAGCCCGCGGAGGGCTCCGCCGGGCTCAGCGACGGCGAGCTGCTCGACTTCGCCGTGCAGGCCGGGGCCACCCGGTCGGCCGTCTCCAGCGGCATCTCGAACCAGGCCTACAAGACGTGGGTGGAGCGCGGCACCGACCAGGCGTCGAAGGACGGCGTCAACGCCACGCCGACGGTGAAGATCGACGGCAAGGCCGTCGAGGGCTCGATCGGCGAGATCGCCGCGGAGATCGACCAGGCCGCCGCCGGCGGCTGAGGCGCGAAGAAGGCCCCGCAAACTCATACTTTGCGGGGCCGGAGCATTTGTACCCCGCTCGGCGGCCCCGAACCGGCACCGACACCCTGTGGGAGTCGCGCAATCGCCTGCCACACTGACGGCCATGCCCGAGCTGCCCCCCGAGAGCGTCCCCCCGTCGCCGTACGCCGGCTTCATCGCCGGCCTGCCCAAGGCCGAGATCCACGTGCACCACGTCGGCTCCGCGTCGCCGCGCACCGTGTCCGAGCTCGCCGCCCGTCACCCGGGCACGGTGCCCGCCGACCTCGAGGAGCTGCGCGAGTTCTACACGTTCCGCGACTTCGCCCACTTCATCGAGGTCTACCTCGCGGTGGTCGACCTGCTGCGCGAGCCCGAGGACATCCGGCTGCTGACCTACGAGGTCGCCACCGACCTGGCGGCGCAGAACGTCCGGTACGCCGAGCTGACCCTCACGCCGTGGACGTCGGTGGCGGCCGGCATCCCCATCGAGGCGTTCGTCGAGGCCGTCGAGGACGCGCGGGTCGCTGCCGAGCGCGACCACGGTGTCCGGCTGCGCTGGATCTACGACATCCCCGGCGAGTCCGGGCTGCCGGCGGGCGAGGACACCTTGCAGTACGCCCTCCACCACGCCCCGGACACCCTGATCGGCTTCGGGCTCGGCGGGCCCGAGGTCGGCGTCGACCGGCCGCAGTTCGCCGACGTGTTCGCGCAGGCGCGGGCCGCGGGGCTGCACAGCGTGCCGCACGCCGGCGAGACCACCGGTGCGCAGACCGTCTGGGACGCGATCCGCGACCTCGGCGCCGAGCGGATCGGTCACGGCACGTCCTCGGTGCAGGACCCCGAGCTGCTGGCCTACCTCGCCGAGCACCGGATCCCGCTGGAGGTCTGCCCGACCTCCAACATCGCCACCCGCGCCGTCGACCGGCTCGAGAACCACCCGATCAAGCAGCTGCGCGACGCCGGCGTGATCGTGACCGTCAACAGCGACGACCCGCCGATGTTCGGCACCACGCTCAACCGGGAGTACGAGATCGCCGCGGACCTGCTCGGGCTCGACGAGCCCGGCATCGCCGAGCTGGCGAAGAACGCGGTGCACGCGTCGTTCCTGCCCGACGCCGACAAGGCGTCGCTGGCCGCCGAGATCGACGACTACGCCAGCGGCGCCTGACCCAGCAGGGCGTCGCGCAGGTCCGTGCGCCAGGCACCGGCGTCCGGGTCGTAGACCCCGAAGTCGGTCGCCAGGTCCCACGCGCACCACGGCAGGCCGAGCCGCTCGGCCTCCTCGCGCACCGCTCGAGTCCAGCGGACCCGCGACGCCCGGTCGGCGCGGTCGACGGTGCCGAGCTCGCCCACGAGCATCGGCAGCCCGCGCTCGCGCGCCCACCGCTCCGCGGCCGCCAGGTCGCGGCGGACCACGGGCCGCTGCTCGTCGTGCCAGGTGGTGCCGAGCCAGTCGTCCGCGTCCTGGCTCACCCAGCCGCATCCCTGGTGGGTGAAGGGGAACGGCGCGTAGTAGTGCACGGTCGCGACCAGGTGGTCGTCGGCCGGCGGCTCCAGCTCGGGCAGCGCGTCGAGGTCGTTCATCCGCCCAGGGCCGACCACGAGGGTGCGCTCCGGGCTGACGCCGCGGACCGTCTCGACCAGCTGCCGCAGCAGGTCGTCCCAGAGCACGGGCGTCAGCGCGTCACGCGGTTCTTGAGCGGCTCGAGGCAGAGCCCGTCCGGGTGGTCGGCGAAGTGGGACGCCAGCCGCGCCGTCGACGCCAGCAGCCGCGACCGGTTCGCCGCGCTGGGATCGGCCGTCAGCGCGTGGTCGTGGTGCTGGGTCACGACCACGGTCAGCCCCAGGGCCAGCGCGTGGTCGACGACGCGGTCCACCGCCGCGAGGAACCCCGGCTCGATCCGGTACGGCGCCTCGCCGGGGCCGCCGTCGAACACCCCGGCCAGGCTGACTCCGCGGCCGAGCAGCCGTCGTGCACCAGGTCGACGTCATGTCCCTCCCGGGGCACGGGTGCGAGGTCCGTCCATCCTGCCCGGTCACCCGGTCGTGGACAGCGAAGCGGCCCCTGCCTACTCGAGAGAGTCAGGGGCCGCCGAGCCGGAGCGTCCGGGGGGTTGGTCGCTCCAGCGCTTCGCGGCCAACCCAGGGGCCGCGGATGTGTCGCACCAGGAGCCTCGGCAGACGAACGGTCGAACTTGATGGCCGGAGCGAACTATTTCCCGACTGGTCGGTCTAGTCCGAGATGAGCCGGCGTAACCAGCGCGACCACGGTCACGATTACCGGTGCAGCGGGGCCAGAGGTGAGGGGGAGTCACTGTGCTCGACAGGACCAACGAGATCCAGGAGTGGTGGAGCTCGCTCGACGTCGACGCACGTGTGCACGCCTTCGTGTGCGTCGAGAACGGCCGAGGTGATGCCTGGCTGACACAGTCGCTGTGGTCGGCCGGCATCGCCGTGGTGGTGGAGACAGCCAGCGGCTCCGGCGAACCCTCGATGCCCCACATCCCCCGCGACGTCGCGGCGTTCGTGGCCGGCCAGCCGCACGGCCGGAGCGCGTCGGGACGGCTGCTGCTGCGTGGGCGCCCCCGGCAGGACTCGAACCTGCGACCATCGGATTAGAAGTCCGAAGCTCTATCCAGCTGAGCTACGAGGGCGGGGGATCGGAACCTACCGGACCCGCGCTCAGTATTCCCGACGATCTCGTCGCGGTGCGCGTCGGCTCAACGTGCGAGGAAGAGACCGTTCCGTGGAACGCCAGGGCGGTGAACCCGGCGTAGTCGGTGAGCACGCTCGGCTCCACGTCGAGACCCTGCAGCTGCGACCCGGAGTACGGCAGCGTGACGCTGCGTGGTCCCGGCGCGAAGACGTGAAGGTCCGCGTCGAGGCCGCCCGGGATCGGTTGCGGCGCCGGCAGGACCCGAGGGCTGCGATCGGCCGGGTGAGGTCGGCCGGCCGACGCTGGGGCGGCCGATGCCACCGTGCCGGCCACGGCGGCGGCGGCTCCCGTGCCGTATCGCAGCACCTTCCTGCGAGCGACCTGTCTCGGTCCGGAGTCAGGGGCGCAGGCCCGCCATCCACTCCTCGACGGCCTGCGGCTCGCGCGGCAGCGAGGCCGAGAGGTTCCGCGACCCCTCGGGGGTGACCAGGATGTCGTCCTCGATGCGGATGCCGATCCCGCGCAGCTCCGCCGGGACCAGCAGGTCGTCCTCCTGGAAGTAGAGGCCGGGCTCGACGGTGAGCACCATGCCCGCCGCGAGGTCGCCGTGCTTGTAGGTCTCCGGAGCCGCGGCGGCGCAGTCGTGCACGTCGAGGCCGAGCATGTGGCTCGTCGAGTGCAGCGTCCAGCGGGTGTAGACCTTGCTGTCGGGGGAGAGCGCCTCCTCGGCGGAGACCGGCAGCAGCCCGAGGTCCGCGAGCCCGTGCGCCAGCACGTGCATGGCCGCCTCGTGCGGTGCCTGGAACGACACCCCGGGGCGTACGGCGTCGATGCCGGCCTGCTGCGCGGCGAGCACCAGGGTGTAGAGGTCGCGCTGCACCGGGGTGTAGGTGCCGTCGACCGGCAGCGTGCGCGTCACGTCGGCGGTGTAGAGGTTCGAGCCCTCCACGCCCATGTCCAGCAGCAGCAGCTCACCGGGGGTGACCGGGCCGGAGTTCTCGGTCCAGTGCAGCGTCGTCGCGTGCGAGCCGCCGGCGACGATCGAGTCGTAGCCGAGGTCGTTGCCCATCGTCCGGGCCCGCCGGAAGAACGTGCCCTCCAGCCACCGCTCGCCGTAGCGCAGCACGTTGTCCCACTCGCGGACGGCTGTCGGCGAAGCCGAGCGTGGTGACGTCGCACGCCTCCTGCAGCTGCTCGACCTCCCACTCGTCCTTGACGAGCCGCATCTCCGAGAGCACCCGCGCGAAGTCGGCGTCCCGGGCGCTGTCCGGCGCGACCTGCCGGTCGACGTACGCGTCGACGTCGCGGAGCACCCGCGTCTTGGCGGCGCCCTCGAGCCGCTCCTCCAGCTCGGCGAGGTGGCGGACCTCCAGGCCGAGGGAGGCGGAGATCTCCTTCAGCGACGGGCGGCGGCCGGCCCACAGCTCGCCGTAGCGACGGTCGCGGAAGAACTCGTCGGTGTCGCGTGACGACCGCGGGCGGGCGTAGAGCACCGACTCGCCGCCCTCGACCACCAGCACGGCGTCGCTGGTCTGGTTGCCGGACAGGTGCACGTGCGCGGTGTCCGCGCGGAACCGGAAGTCGGTGTCGTTCGCCCGGACCTTGAACCGGCCGGCCGGGACCACCAGCCGCTCCCCGGGGAACGTCTCCGCCAGCCGCTCGCGGCGACGCGCGGACCAGGTGGACACCGGGTGGCGCGGCACGTCGAGCCGTCGGTCCCCCCAGCCCTGCCTCATGAACTCGGCGTACGCGGTCGGGACGGACTGGTCGTGGGACTCGCTCACCGGGCCACTGTACGACTCCCTGTACGGCCCTCCGGCACGAGGATCCGACCCGGGATCCGACGGGCCGCCGACGGGCACCGCCACCCCCGACCCGGCCCTGGCGCCCCGATACGCTGGCGCGGTGACCGGGGAAGGACAGGACGTGCGGCAGTGGGCAGGGGGACTCCCGGGCCCGGCCGCGCCACGCCCGGCCGGTGCCCCGCCCGGGCCGTGGGTCGCCCCGCAGGCGGTCCCGCCCGACCTGCTGCGCCGGCCACGCCGGGGCAACACGCTGTTCACCGTGCTGGTGTCGCTGGCCATGCTGGTCGGCGCCGCGGTGATGGCGTTCGTGCTGGTGCTCTCCAACGCGCCCGGCGCGCTGGCCATCGGCGTGGTGCTGGCGGCGCTGCCGGTGGGGCCGGTGATCGCGTCGTTCCTGTGGCTCGACCGCTACGAGCCCGAGCCGGTACGGCTGCTGGTGACGGCGTTCGGCTGGGGCGCGCTGGTCGCGACCGCGGCCGCGCTGGTGCTGCAGACCCTCGACCAGACGGTGCTGCAGACGCCGAGCTCGCTGTCCGGCGCGGTCGTCGCGCCGATCACCGAGGAGGGCGCCAAGGGGCTGTTCATCCTGCTGCTGCTGTGGTTCCGGCGGCGGGTGATCGACGGTGTCCTCGACGGCATCGTGTACGCCGGCCTGGTCGGCGTCGGCTTCGCGTTCACCGAGAACATCCTCTACCTGGGCGGCGCCTACATGGGCGGTCACGGCGACGGCCCGGGCGGTCTCGGCTCGGCGACCTCCCTGTTCGTCGTACGCGGCATCTTCAGCCCGTTCGCCCACCCGCTGTTCACGTCGTTCATCGGCCTCGGGGTCGGCTTCGCGGTGGTGGCCCGGACCCGCACCTGGCGGTTTCTCGCGCCGCTGCTGGGGTACGTCGCTGCCGTCGTGGCCCACGGCAGCTGGAACGCCTCGGCGTCGCTCGCCGACGGCCAGATGTTCGTGCTCACCTACCTCTTCGCCATGGTCCCGGCGTTCCTGCTGCTCGCGGGCTTCGCGCTCTGGGCCCGTCACCGCGAGGGGCTGATGCTGACCCGCAGCCTCACCGACGCGGCCGACCGCGGGCTGATCGACCCGGCCGAGGTGCCGTGGCTGGTGCGGCTGCCCGCCCGGCGGGCCAGCCGCGGCTTCGCCGAGCGGCACGGCGGACCGGTCGCCGACAAGGTGATGCGGGAGTACCAGCAGCAGGCCGTCGAGCTCGGCTTCCTCCACGACCGCTACCTGCGCGGGACGGCGCCGCCGGACTTCGCGCAGCGGGGCGCGGCGATGGTGCACCGGCTCCGGGCCCTGCGGCCCTTCGTCGGGTTCCCGCACCCGCCGCAGCGGCAGGGCGGCCGGTGACCCAGCCACCCGAGGGCCCGCCGCCCGCGACGCCCCCCGCGACGGTGCCGCTGCCCGCCGGCACCTCCGGTCCGGACGGCGCCACCGCGATGGTCACCGCGCTCGAGGCGCTGCGCGAGGCACTGGCCGGCACGTCGCTGCCGCTCGACGTGCCCGGCGTCGAGGACCTCCGGACGATGCGCCGGGAGATGGTCGAGCAGCTGCAGGACTACGTGCTGCCGCGGCTGGCGCAGATCGAGGCGCCGCTGCTGACCGTGGTCGGCGGGTCGACCGGCGCCGGCAAGTCCACGCTGGTCAACTCGCTCGTCGGGCGCAAGGTGAGCGAGCCCGGCGTGCTGCGACCGACCACGCGCTCGCCGGTGCTGGTGCACAACCCCGCCGACGCCGAGTGGTTCCACGAGGAGCGGATCCTGCCGGGGCTGGCGCGCACCGGCGCGGCCACCGGCGACCCGGCGGCGCTGCAGCTGGTCGCCGACGACCGGGTGCCCGAGGGCCTCGCGATCCTGGACGCCCCCGACATCGACTCGGTGGAGAAGGCCAACCGGACGCTCGCCTCCGAGCTGCTGGCCGCCGCCGACCTGTGGCTGTTCGTCACCTCCGCCGCCCGCTACGCCGACCAGGTGCCGTGGGGCTTCCTGCAGAGCGCCGCCGAGCGGAGCACCGCGGTCGCGATCGTGCTCGACCGGACCGCTCCGGAGGCGGTCGCGGAGATCAGCCACCACCTCGCCCGCATGCTCACCGCGCGGGGGCTGCGCGACTCCCCGCTGTTCGCGGTCACCGAGGGCGTCGTGGGAGAGGACGGTGTGCTGCCCGCCGAGCACGTCGCCGAGATCCGCCGCTGGCTGGAGATGCTGGCCGCCGACGCCACGGCCCGCGCGGCGGTGGTCAAGCAGACCCTCGACGGCGCCGTCCGCTCGCTGTCGCGACGCACCCACGACGTCGCCGACGCGGCGGCGGAGCAGGTCACCACCGCGCGCCGGCTGCGCGAGGACGTCGACCGCGCCTACGACGACGCGGTGGCACGGGTCGACGACGCGTCGGCCGACGGCACCCTGCTGCGCGGCGAGGTGCTCGCCCGGTGGCAGGAGTTCGTCGGCACCGGCGAGCTGCTGCGCTCCCTGGAGACGCACGTCGGCCGGCTGCGCGACCGGCTGGTCGGCTGGGTGCGGGGCAAGCCGCAGCAGGCGGAACGGGTGACGGTGGCGGTGGAGTCCGGGCTCGAGACGCTGATCCTCGAGCACGCCGAGAACGCCGCCGAGCGTGCCGAGGCCTCCTGGCGCTCGGTCACCGCGGGACAGCACCTCCTCGAGGACGCCGGCCGCGACCTCGGCCGCGCCTCGCGCGACTTCCGGTCCCGCGCCGAGCGCAGCGTCCGCGACTGGCAGCAGGGCGTGCTCGAGCTGGTGCGCCACGAGGGCGCCGACAAGCGCAGCACCGCCCGGTTCCTGGCGTTCGGCGTCAACGGGCTCTCCGTGGCGCTGATGGTGGTGGTCTTCGCGTCGACGGCGATGATCCCGACGGGCGCCGAGGTCGGGGTCGCCGGCGGCGGGGCGCTGCTGGGCCAGAAGCTGCTCGAGGCGGTCTTCGGCGACCAGGCGGTCCGCCGGCTCGCCGAGGAGGCGCGCGCGGACCTGCGCGTGCGGGTCGGCGAGCTGATGGACACCGAGCGCGCACGGTTCCTCGAGGTGCTCGACGGCCTCGCGGTCGACGAGTCGGCCGTCGAGCGGCTCCGCGACGCGACGCGCCGCGTCGACGACCTGCGGTTCGCCGACAAGGCCCCCGCCGCCGGGCACGGACGAACCGTCGGATGAGCGCGATCGTGCAGGGCGCGAAGCGGCTGGTCGGACGGGGCACCGACGTCGTCGACCGCATCGACGCGCTGGAGGAGGCCGCCCGGTCCGCACGCGGCCGGCTGCCCGACGACCTCGTCGACGAGGCTGCGACTGTGGCCGACCGGGCCGGCGCCCGGCTGCGGCTCGCCGGCGACCACACCGTCGTCGCGCTGGCCGGGGCCACCGGCTCCGGCAAGTCGTCGACGTTCAACGCCGTCACCGGGCTCGACGTCGCCGCGACCGGCGTACGACGTCCCACCACGTCGTGGACGATGGCCTGCACCTGGGGCGAGGACGGGGCGGCCGAGCTGCTCGACTGGCTGGGCGTCCCCAAGCGGCACCAGGTGCGCCGCGACAGCATGCTCGACGACGACGGCGCGGCCCCGGTGACCTCGCCGCCCGGGGGCGCTCGACGGCTCGACGGGCTGGTGCTGCTGGACCTGCCCGACCACGACTCCACCGAGGTCGCCCACCACGTCGAGGTCGACCGGCTGGTGAAGATGGCCGACCTGCTGGTGTGGGTCCTCGACCCGCAGAAGTACGCCGACGCGGCGCTGCACGAGCGCTACCTGCGGCCGCTCGCCACCCACCGCGACATCATGCTCGTGGTGCTGAACCACATCGACGAGGTCGCCGAGGCTCGACGGCCCGAGATGCTCGCGGACCTGCGCCGCCGGCTGGCCGAGGACGGCCTGGAGACGGTGCCGGTGATCGCCACGTCGGCCCGTGACGGCGACGGCATCCCCGAGCTCACCGACGCGATCGCCCAGCAGGTCGGCGAGAAGAAGGCCGTCAAGGCCCGGCTGATGGCCGACGTCGGCGCGGTCGCGCAGCGGATGCAGCACCTGAACGGCGACGCGCGGCCGGGGGACGTGGCGCGGGCTCGGAAGACCGAGCTGGTCCGCGCGTTCGCCGACGCCGCCGGCGTCCCCACCGTGGTGCACGCCGTCGAGCTGTCCACCCGGCGCCGCGCGGGCCAGGCGACCGGCTGGCCGGTCACCTCCTGGCTGAGCCGGTTCAAGCCCGACCCGCTGCGGCGGCTGCACCTCGACCTCGACCGTCGTGGCGGCGGCCGCGAGCTCACCGCCGCGGCGCGGGCGTCGGTGCCCGAGCCGACCCGGGTGCAGCGCGCGCGGGTCGACACCGCGGTCCGGGCGCTCTCCGACGACGTCGGGTCCGAGCTGTCGCCGCCGTGGGCCGACGCCGTCCGCCGGGCGTCGACGTCGCGGCTGCCGGACCTCAACGACGCGCTGGACCGGGCGCTGACGTCGACCGACCTGGGGGTCTCGCGCACGCCGCTGTGGTGGCGGGCGGTGCGACTGCTGCAGTGGCTGCTGATGCTGGGTGCGCTGGTCGGCGGGGTCTGGCTGCTGGTGCTCGCCGTGCTGGGCTACCTCCAGCTCTCGCCGCCCGCGACGCCCGACCGCTACGGGCTGCCGCTGCCCACGCTGCTGCTGCTCGGCGGGGTCGCGCTCGGCGTCCTGCTCGGGCTGGTGTGCAAGGCGGTGGTCCGGCTCTCCGCCCGCCGCCGGGCGCGAACAGCGGACCGGCGGCTTCGTGGTGCCATCGACGAGGTCGCCGTACGCCTGGTGGTGGAGCCGGTGCAGGCGGAGGTCGAGGCCTACCGTGCGACGCGGGAGGCGCTCGCGACCGCGGTGCGCCGCTGACCCGGCCGGCTACGACGTCGGCTCGGTCACCGACCGCAGGTGGTCGAGGCTGTCGACCAGCTTCGCCAGCTCGTGGTCCTTGATCTCCGGCTGCCCCACGGGCGGCAGGTAGAGCGTCGCCCCGGCGTGGATCTGCGCTGCGTGCAGGTGCATCGCGTCGATGCGGAACTCCAGCACCGACGCCGACGCCAACGGGTGCGACGCGCTGTAGACGATCCGCACCAGGTGGTCGGGCGGGTAGTACTCCGTGAGGTAGGCCTGCAGCCGCGCGAACCGGTGCGGCAGGCTCGGCGACCGGGTGAACAGCCGGGTCTCCACCGAGCCGACCTGCCACAGGAAGCACGGCACGTCCGGCTGCAGCACGCGTCGCTGCAGGAGCAGCCCCGTGGTCTCGTACATCTGCACGCCCAGCGTCCCGGGGTCGAGCTCGAGGTCGATGAACATCGTGTCCATCGAGGAGATGCCCGGCAGCACCTTCACGCGCAGGCCGAGGTCGTCGGCGACCTTGAGGATCTGCTGCGTGGGGTAGACGAACACCAGCGGGTGCCCGGCGATCGCGAACGTCACCGGCGGGTGGTCCAGGGCGGCGTCCAGGACCCGGGCGGCGATCTTGTTGTACTTCGGCAGCCGTTCCTCGCCCTCGCTGAGCGTGGAGACGTAGACCTCGGTCACCCGGTCGCAGAGTGTCCGCAGGTGCCCCTCGATGCCGATCGCGTCGGAGGCGTAGAGCACCTCGTTCGACTCCCGCATCGCGCTCTCCGCCTCGCGGGTGAGCTGGCGCACGCTGACGATCCCGAGCCCCACGACGTAGAGGTCGTAGGGGTGTGTCTCGACCACCCGCTCCTCGGCGGGCTGGGTGGTCGTCATGCCCCGCCGCCCTCGGCGGTGTCGGGGGCCGCGAGCCGGGTGGCACCGCTGACGCTCTCCAGCAGCCGCTGCAGGGACTCGAGGCGGTCCGCGCCCGTGCGCGCCTTCAGCGCCGCGTCCGCGAGCGCGTCGATCTGGGCCCGCTGCTTGCCCAGCTGGGCCTCGAGGGTCACGTCGGAGAAGTCCAGGGTGAGGTCGAGCGAGAGGTCGATGGTCAGGTCGATGATCACCGTGATGTCGATGTTGAAGCCCGGCTGGGTGCTGGAGCCGCCGAGCCGCATCAGCTCGATGAGGTCGCGGTCCGGGTTGGTGAGCACCGCCCGCTCGTTGTCGGTGAGGTCGAACTCCCGCAGGGCGGTGCCCGGGTCGGTCTTCATCTGGTTGAGGAACTGGTCGTCGACGAGTGCGCGGCTGAGCACCCGTTGCACGTCTTGCTGCATGTCGTCGCCTCCAGGGGCCATGGGTGTGGTCCCTCGTGGCGCGACACCTCCGGGGTACCACTGCGCGCCGGCCGCCGGCACCGCTGTCTAGCCGGCCGGATTTCGTCCACCGTGCCCCGGCTGCGGCAGTTGTCCACCATCACGTACGGCGCCGGCGCGACCGTCGCACGCGGCGGCGAGGGTGGGCGTCGTACGCGAGACACGAGCACGACCGAGACGAGGAGCCAGAGGCGATGAACGAGGCATTCGTGACGTTCCAGGGGTGGGTGGGCAACGACGTCGTCCACCGGGAGACCGCGCAGGGCAACGTGGTCAACTTCCGGGTGGGGTCGACCCCGCGGATCCGCAGGCGCAGCGGGGAGTGGGTCGACGGTCCGACGTCGTGGTTCTCCGTCACCTGCTGGCGCACGCTGGCCGACCACGTCCGCGACTCCGTGCGCAAGGGCGAGCCGGTGCTGGTGCACGGCCGGCTGCGGACCGACGTGTGGGAGCGCGAGGACGGCCAGAGCTCGGTGACCCACGTCGTGGAGGCCAGCTACGTCGGGCACGACCTGACCCGGGGGACCAGCGTCTTCGCCCGGGCGGCGCGGCCGGAGCGCACCCAGGCCGAGGAGGACGACCAGGCGGTCAAGGAGCTGATCCACGGCCGGGACGGCGAGCTGCCGCAGCTCGACAGCCTCGGCCAGGCGAGGCCGGCGCCGGCCGCGACCTCCACGACGAGCCGGGTGGCCTGAGCCGTCAGGGCGCCCGGAGTGCCCGGGCGGGCCGATTTCAGCCGTCGGCCCGCCCACCGTAGGCTGGCCGAACTATGGCTGAGTATGTGTTCACGCTGCGCAACGTGCGCAAGTCCCACGGTGACAAGGTCGTCCTCGACAACGTCACCCTCTCCTTCCTCCACGGCGCCAAGATCGGCGTCGTCGGGCCCAACGGCACCGGCAAGTCGACCCTGCTCAAGATCATGGCCGGGCTCGAGCACGCCTCCAACGGCGACGCGACGATCGACCCCGAGGCCACGGTCGGCATGCTCCAGCAGGAGCCGCCGCTGACCGAGGGCCGCACGGTGCTCGAGAACGTCGAGGAGGCGGTCGCCGGCATCAAGGGCAAGCTCGACCGCTACAACGCGATCTCCGAGGAGCTGGCCGATCCCGAGGCGGACTACGACTCGCTGCTCGCCGAGATGGGCGACCTGCAGACCGACCTCGACCACGCCAACGCGTGGGACCTCGACAGCCGGCTCGACCAGGCGATGGACGCGCTGCGCTGCCCGCCGCCCGAGGTGCTGGTCGACAACCTCTCCGGTGGTGAGCGCCGCCGGGTCGCGCTGTGCAAGCTGCTCCTGCAGCAGCCGTCCCTGTTGCTGCTCGACGAGCCCACCAACCACCTGGACGCCGAGTCCGTGGCGTGGCTCGAGGGCCACCTCGCGTCGTACCCGGGCGCGGTGCTGGCCGTGACGCACGACCGGTACTTCCTCGACAACGTCGCGAGCTGGATCCTGGAGCTCGACCGCGGCAAGGCGCACCCCTACGAGGGCAACTACTCCATCTACCTCGAGACCAAGCAGCAGCGGCTCAAGGTGGAGGGCGCCAAGGACGCGAAGCGCGCCAAGATGCTCGAGCGCGAGCTGGAGTGGGTCCGCTCGAACCCGAAGGCCCGGCAGGCGAAGAGCAAGTCGCGGCTGGCGCGCTACGAGGAGCTGGCGGCCGAGGCCGAGCGGAACCGCAAGGTCGACGTCTCCGAGATCAACATCCCCGCCGGGCCGCGGCTCGGCGACGTCGTGCTGGAGGCCAACGACCTCGAGAAGGGCTTCGACGGCCGGGTGCTGATGCACGACCTGGACTTCAAGCTGCCGCGGGCCGGCATCGTCGGGGTGATCGGCCCGAACGGCGTCGGCAAGACCACGCTGTTCCGGATGATCGTGGGGGAGGAGAAGCCCGACGAGGGCGAGCTCAAGGTCGGCCAGACCGTCAAGATCTCCTACGTCGACCAGAGCCGGGGCGGCATCGACGGCAGCAAGAACGTCTGGGAGGTCGTCTCCGACGGGCTCGACTTCATCAAGGTCGCGAACTTCGAGATGCCGAGCCGGGCCTACATCGCCTCGTTCGGCTTCAAGGGCCCCGACCAGCAGAAGAAGGCCGGCGTGCTCTCCGGCGGCGAGCGCAACCGCCTCAACCTGGCGCTCACGCTCAAGATGGGCGGCAACATGCTGCTGCTCGACGAGCCCACCAACGACCTGGACGTCGAGACCCTGCAGTCCCTCGAGGACGCGCTGCTGGAGTTCCCGGGCTGCGCCGTGATCACCTCCCACGACCGGTGGTTCCTGGACCGCACGGCGACGCACATCCTGGCCTGGGAGGGCGACGACTCCGACGAGGGCAAGTGGTTCTGGTTCGAGGGCAACTTCGCGTCCTACGAGGCCAACAAGGTCGAGCGGCTCGGCGTGGAGGCGGCCCGTCCGCACCGCGTCACCCACCGCAAGCTCACCCGCGACTGACGGGCTGCCGGATTACCAGGGTCCCCTGGTAATCCGGCACACCCCTGCCGTTGCAACGTCAGGGGTGTGCCAGTTCTGTCAGGGGTGTCCGGGCTCCACGAGCCGCTCAGCAGGCCACGTGGGTGCGCGCGGTCGGGCGTGCCTGCAGCCGCTCCGGCTCGACCGGTCGGCCGCACCGCTCGCACCGCCCGTAGCTCCCGGCCTCCACCCGCAGCAGCGCCGCGTCGACCTCGGCCAGCCGGTCGTCGACCTGCCGCAGCAGCGAGGCGAGCTGCGAGCGCTCGAACGCGATGGTCGACCCCTCGGGGTCGTGCTCGTCGTCGGCGTTGGAGTCGCGCGACGCCTCGACCATCCCGGCGTGGTCCCCGGTGAGGTCCGCCCGCTGCGCCAGCAGGCGGGAGCGCTCCTCGAGCAGCAGGCTCCGCGGGTCGGTCATCGCTCGCTCACGAGGGGGCGGCGGCCAGCAGCCCGTCGGCGATGATGCGGCGCTGGATCTCCGAGGTGCCCTCGAAGATCTTCGTCAGCCGGGCGTCGCGCCAGTAGCGCTCGACGGCGTACTCCGTCGTGTAGCCGTTGCCGCCGAAGACCTGCAGGGCCGCGCTCGTGACCCGCTCGGCCATCTCGGAGGCGAACAGCTTCGCCTGCGAGGTCTCGGTGTTGGCCGGCTCGCCGGCGTCCACCAGCCAGGCGGCGTGCTGGTAGAGCTGCCGGGCCGCGGCGACGTCCGCGGACATGTCGGCCAGCATGTGGCGGATCGCCTGCTGGTTGCCGATCGGCTCCCCGAACTGGACCCGCTGCTGGCAGTAGGCCAGCGCGTCCTCCAGCGCGCCGCGGGCCAGGCCGACGGCGCGCGCGGCGGTCTGCGCGCGGGCGACGTGGAGCCAGCCGAGGCTGTGCTTGAAGCCCTGGCCCTCCTCCTCACCGGTGTCCTGGAGCGCACCGGCCGGCAGCCGCAGCCCGTCGAGCTCCAGCTGCCAGGTGGTCAGCCCGAAGTAGCCGATCTTGTCGATCGGCTCGCCGGTGACGCCGTCGGGGAAGCTGCCGCGCTCCTTCTCGACGAAGAACAGCTCGAGGCCGTCGGAGGGACCGCGGTCCTCCCGCGGCGGGCGGGTGCGGGCCAGCAGGTGCAGGAAGTCGGCGGAGCGGGCGTGGCCGACCCACCGCTTGGTGCCGGTGACCACCCACTCGTCGCCGTCCCGCTCGGCCGCGCAGGAGACGTTGGCCAGGTCGGAGCCGGCGTCGGGCTCGGAGAACGCGATCGCGCCGATCCGCCGGCCCGCGGCGCTGGCGCGGCGGAGCTCGGCGCGGGTGTCGGGGTCGGCGCTGTCGCAGCCGGTGCCGTTGCCGCGAGCGATGATGCTGCCGACGCTCATCCAGGCCCGGGCCAGCTCCTCGGAGACCAGGCAGTAGTCGAGCACCCCGAGACCCAGGCCGCCCTCGTCCTCCGGGATCAGCACGCCGAACAGCCCGAGCTCGCCCATCCGCCCGAGGATCTCCTCGGGGATGTCCTCGTGGCGGGGGTCGAGCCGGTTGGCCACCGGCAGCACCTCGTCCATCGCGAACGCGCGGACCGTCTCGACGAGCGCCGTGCGCTCCGGTGTGTCGTAGGGACTCGCGACGGGGTAGACCGTGTGGACCGGGTCGAGGCTGTGACGGTGCCAGGCGGACATGCCGTGCAGCATGTCAGGTGCTAGCGGATGTCCATCGCAGGGTTGTCCTTGATCAGCCCGTCGGTGACCGCGTCGAAGACCCGGCCGACGGCCTCGAAGTCCTCGTCGGCGACCAGGTCGACGAGCAGCCGCCGTACGCCGGCCACGTGCGTGGGCGCGGCCTCCTCGAGGGCGCGGCGCCCGTGCTCGGTCAGCACCGCCTCGACGCCCCGGCCGTCGGAGACGCAGGCGTCGCGGGCGACGAGGCCGGCGCCCTCCATGCGGGTGACGGTGTGCGTCACCCGGGAGCGGGAGTGGCTGACGGAGTCGGCCAGCATCGCCATCCGGAGCCGGTGCCCCGGTGCCTCGGACAGCCGGACGAGGATCTCGTACTCCGGCAGCGAGAGCCGGTGCTGGTCGCGCAGGTCGCGGTCGAGCCGGTCCATGAGCAGCGTGGTGCCGACCAGGAAAGCCCGCCAGGAGCGCTGTTGTGTCTGGTCGAGCCATGCGGCGTGGTCGTTCTCCCTCATGGGAACAAGATTACCCGGCCTGTAGTTGAAGATTGAACGAGTGGCTGGTAGCGTAGCCATCAGTTGAAGGAACAACTAACAGACTTCGAGGAGACCGCATGAGCATCGACGTACTGCAGACCACCATCCCGGCCGGCACCTGGGCCATCGACCCGAGCCACACCGAGGTCGGCTTCACCGCCCGTCACCTGATGAGCAAGGTGCGCGGCCGGTTCGAGAAGTTCGAGGGCCAGATCGTCACCGGCGACGCGCCCCTCGGCCACCGCCTCGATCGACCTGAACTCGATCAACACCCACGAGGAGAACCGCGACAACCACCTGCGCTCCGCGGACTTCTTCGACGTCGAGAACCACGGCGCCATGACGTTCAAGGCGACCGACGTCACGGGCGGCGGCAACGGCCTGCTCGTCACCGGCGACCTCTCGATCAAGGGCGTGACCAAGCCGGTCACGCTCGACGTCGAGGTGCTCGGCACCGAGAGCGACCCGTGGGGCGGCACCCGCGTCGGCTTCGAGGGCACCGGCAGCATCTCGCGCAAGGACTTCGGCATCGACTTCAACATCCCGATGGACGGCGGCCGGCTGCTGATCGGCGACAAGATCGACATCACGGTCACCGTCGAGGCCGTGCTGCAGGAGAACACCCCCGCCTGACCTTCCCGGTCAGCTTCGCCCGGCTCGTGCGAACGGCCCCCGGTCCGCTGGACCGGGGGCCGTCGCACGTCGTACGGCGGGTCAGCTCAGCCGCTCGAGCACCATCGCCATGCCCTGGCCGCCACCGACGCACATCGTGATGAGGCCGGTCTGCTTGTCGTGCCACTGCAGCGAGTTGATCATCGTGTTCTGCAGCCGGGCGCCGGTCATGCCGAACGGGTGACCGACCGCGATCGCGCCGCCGTTGACGTTGAGCCGGTCCAGGTCGATCCCCAGCTCCTGGTACGACGGCACGACCTGCGCCGCGAACGCCTCGTTGATCTCGACCAGGTCGATGTCGTCGACGGTCATGTTCGCGCGCTTGAGCGCCTGCTTGCTCGCCTCGACCGGGCCGAGGCCCATGATCTCGGGGGACAGGCCGGTGACGCCGGTGGAGACCACCCGGGCCAGCGGCGTGAGGCCGAGCTCCTTCGCCTTCGTGTCGGACATCACCACCACGGCGGCGGCGCCGTCGTTGAGCGCGCAGCAGTTGCCGGCCGTCACGACGCCGTCCGGGCGGAACACCGGCTTGAGGTCGCTCACGGCCTCCAGCGTGACGCCGGCGCGGGGGCCGTCGTCCTTGCTGACCGTGGTGCCGCTCGGGCGTGATCGACCGGGGTGATCTCGTTGGCCCAGAAGCCGTCGTTCACCGCCTTCTCCGCGAGGTTCTGGCTCCGCACGCCGAACTCGTCGAGCTCGCGGCGCGACAGGCCGCGCAGCCGGGCGACGTTCTCGGCGGTCTGTCCCATCGCGATGTAGGCGTCCGGCACGCCGCCCTGCTCGCGCGGGTCCAGCCAGTCCTGGCCGCCCTGCGCGAGCTCCTGGGTGCGGCCCTCCGCGTCCGCGAACACCGGGTTGTGGGTGTCGGGGAGGCTGTCGGAGTTGCCCTTGGCGAACCGGGACACGGTCTCGACGCCGGCCGAGATGAACACGTCGCCCTCGCCCGCCTTGATCGCGTGGAAGGCCATCCGGGTGGTCTGCACCGACGACGAGCAGTACCGCGTGATGGTCGCGCCGGGCAGGTGGTCGTAGCCGAGCAGCACCGAGACGATGCGGCCCATGTTGAAGCCGCTCTCGCCGCCGGGCAGGCCGCAGCCGAGGTAGAGGTCGTCGATCTCGCGCGGGTCGAGCTCGGGGATCTTGTCCAGCGCGGTGCGCACGATGGTCGCGGTCAGGTCGTCGGGCCGGACCTCGGTGAGCGACCCCTTGAACGCGCGGCCGATGGGGGAGCGGGCGGCGGAAACGATCACTGCCTCGGGCATGCGGGACTCTCCTGGAGTTGGTTACCGGTGCGTACGTCGGACGTCTCGCCAGCCTAGGCCCCGCACCTGGGAGGATGCCTGTGTGGCTCGACACATCTACCTCTGCCCGATGCGGTGGGCCGACATGGACTCCCTCGGGCACGTCAACAACGTCACCTACGTGGACTACCTCCAGGAGGCCCGCGTCGACATGCTCCGGGTGCACGCGCCGACCACCGGGGGCGAGCAGCTGCCGGAGGCGACGGTCGTGGTGCGCACCGAGGTCGAGTTCGTGGCGCCGCTGGTGTTCCGGTTCGAGCCGGTGCGCATCGAGAGCTGGGTGACCAGGATCCGCGGCGGCGTCGTTCACGATGGCCTACGAGATCCTCGACGAGCTGCCCGACGGGGAGCGCCGGGTCTACACCCGGGCCACCACGGTGCTGACGCCGTACCTGTTCACCGAGGAGCGGCCGCGCCGGATCCGCCGCCGAGGAGCGGGCGGTGCTCGAGCGGTTCCTGGAGCCCGCCGAGGCCAGCGCATGAGCCGGCACGCCTACGACTGCCACGTGCGGTTCTCCGACGTCGACGTCTACGGGCACGTCAACAACGTCAAGTACTTCGAGTTCTACCAGGAGGCGCGGATCGCCTTCGTGCAGTCGCTGGCCGGTGGCCTGTTCGACCCCGACTCGTCGAACCGCCAGGTGGTGGCGCGCATCGACGTCGACTACAAGCGGCCGATCCTGTTCCGTCCCGAGCCGTACGCCGTCGAGACCTGGGTGAACCGGGTCGGCACCTCGTCGTACGGGCTCGGCGCGCGGATCGTCGACGCCAGCGGCACGGTCTACTCGACCGCCGAGGTGGTGCTGGTGGCGTTCGACAAGGACACCGGCCGGTCGCGGCGGCTCTCGGACGAGGAGCGTGCGCGGCTGGAGAAGGCGCTGGAGGACTAGGGCTGGGAGACCGGCTCGTCGAAGGTGTTCACCATGAACTGCGCGGCGTGCGTGACGTAGTCCCAGAACTGCGCGTCGAGCTCCGGCGGCAGCCCGGCCTCGTCGAGCCCGGCGCGGAAGTGCTTGAGCCAGTGCTCCTTGGCCAGCGGCGTCACCGCGAAGGGTGCGTGCCGCATCCGCAGCCGCGGGTGCCCGCGCCGGTCGGAGTACGTCGTGGGCCCGCCCCAGTACTGCACGAGGAACAGCGTGAACCGCTCCTGCGCGGGGCCGAGGTCCTGCTCGGGGTAGATCGGCCGCAGCACCTCGTCCTCGGCGACGCCGGCGTAGAACCGGTCGACGATCTTCGCGATGGTCGGGTAGCCGCCGATCGCGTCGTAGAACGTCGGCTCGGGGGATCCGGGGGTCGAGGTGGTCACCCGGCCATTGTCGCGTCCCGGGCAAGCCCGGCGCACGCCGGGTCAGGCGCTCTGCGCGCCCCAGGACACCGCAGCCGGCGGTGCGAACTCGATGCCCTCGTGGTCGAAGCGGTACTTGATCCGCTGCCGCATCTCGCGGGCCACCGCCCACTGCTCGAGCGGGGCGGTCTTCAGGGTGACCCGGATGGTGACCCAGTTCGGGGTCAGGTCCTGCACGCCCCACACCGACGGCTCCTCGATGATCAGGGCGCGGAAGTCGTCGTCGTCCCACAGGTCGTGCGCCACGTCGCGCAGCACGTCCTGCACCCGGCGGAGGTCCTGGTTGAGCGCGACGGGGATGTCGAGCACGGTGCGCGCCCAGTTCTGGCTCTGGTTGCCGACGCGGATGATCTCGCCGTTGCGGACGTACCAGACGGTGCCCTCGACGTCGCGGAGCCGGGTGACCCGCAGGCCCACCGCCTCGACGGTGCCGCCGGCCTCGCCGACGTCGACCGAGTCGCCGACGCCGTACTGGTCCTCGAAGATCATGAAGATGCCGCTCAGGAAGTCCTTGACCAGGCTCTGCGCGCCGAAGCCGAGCGCGACGCCGACGACGCCGGCGCTGGCGATCAGCGGCCCGATCGGGTAGCCGAGCTGCGGCCACCGCGGTGATGCCGAAGATCGTGAAGATCACGATCGAGGCCACGCTCTTGAGCAGCGAGCCCATCGTCTCGGCCCGCTGCACGCGGCGGCCGGCCACCAGGGACGGGGCGTGCTGGCTCGGCACCGACTCCCTGCGTCGTCGCAGCACCGGCGTGGGCAGCCCCTCCGACGCGCGGTGCACCAGCCGTCGATCAGCCGGTGCAGGAACCACCGCACCGACACCGCGAGCACCAGCAGGAACAGGATCGACAGCGGCTTGGTGATCAGCCACGTGATCGCCTGCGACTGCCAGTCGTCTCCCAGCCACTGCTGCATCACGTCCGACCACTGCTCGACGATGGCCCAGGGCGGCGTGGCGTCCAGAACACTCGTGGGGGTCAGCATGCGCGCGAGGCTACGAGATCACATCGGTGTCACCAAACCGGGTTCGCTACCCTGGGCGCGTGACCCACCGCCCCCAGAATCCAGCCGTACGGCGGGCAGCGCGGATCCTCGCGCTCGTCCCGGCCCTCGCCGTGACGAGTCTCACGAGCACCGCCTGTCGCGGACGCCCCCGACCAGTGGGAGAACAACCCCGCCGTGTCGCCGCTGCACGCGCTGCTGGTGCTCGCGGTGATCCCCGTCGGCGCTGTTCGTGCTGATCACGCTGCTGGTCTACCTGCCGTCGATGTCGCGCGGCGAGAGCTACCAGCCCGGCCAGGTCTGGCGGGGCGAGCCGACCTGGTTCGGCGGCCCCCGGGCCGGCATCGACGCCGTCGAGTCGGCGCCGCCCGCGGTCGAGACCCGTTCCCAGCGAGGAGGCACCAGTGGCCACTGGTGACGCGTTCAGCCCCGCCCAGCGCCACGAGATCGACAAGGCGATCCGCGACGCCGAGACGCTGAGCCGCATCGAGTTCTCGGTCTACGTCGGCCACTCCGACGGCGAGACCCGGCCGTTCGCCGAGCGGCTGCACGCCGCGCTGGTGGCCCCGGACCGCTCGGTGCTGGTGCTCGTCGACCCGGCCGCCAAGCGGCTCGAGGTCGTCACCGGCGCCGACGCGCACCGCTCGCTCGGCGACGCCGAGGTCAAGCTGGCCGCGCTCACCATGGAGAGCGCCTTCGCGGCCGGCGACCTGGTCGGCGGCATCACCCGTGGCGTGCAGCAGCTCGCCGAGCACGCCCGCCGCCCGCAGCTGCGGCACAGCGAGTAGCCCGGCTCGACCCGGCATGACGCCCGGGTCAACCCGACGCGAGGCCCGGGTCGACCTGCTAGGCGTCGGCGGCCTGCGCCGCGAGCGCCCGCACCAGGTCGTCGCGCACCTCGCGGACGTAGCGCTTCGCCGACGGGTTCGCCGACGACGTCGCCAGCCACTGCTCGACGCGCTCCAGGGTCTCCGGGCTGGTGAGCGCCCGCGGGAACATGTACTCCAGCGTGGTCGTCGCGATCTGGGTGCCCCGCTCCTCCCAGATGGTCTCGGCCGCCGTCAGGTAGCGCTCGAGGTACGGCGTCAGCTCGTCGACCTGCTCGGAGACGTCGAAGACGTAGGCGATGCTGCGCTGCGTCTCGTTCGCCAGCCCGTCGTCGGACGCCGCGGCCTGCCAGGCGGCGTCCTTGGTGTCCGCGGTGGGCAGCACGGCCAGCGCGGCGGCCGCCCGTTCCTGGCCCGAGATGGTGTTGTCGAGACGGTGCTCCTCGAGCACCCGCTCCCGGTCGGCGCGACCGCGGGCGGCCAGCGCCGTCAGCACCAGCCAGCGGGCGTCGCGGGTCATCTCCAGCCCGTCGAGCCGCACGTCGCCGTCGAGCAGCCCCGCGAGCAGGTCCAGCGCCTCGTCGCTGCGCGCGGCCCCGCCGTACGACGACGGCGGGATGCGCTTGCCGACTGTGCCGGCGAACGCCCGCAGCAGCGTCAGCTGGTGCCCGCTGCCGGGAGCGGCGTCCTCGAGCAGCCGACGCACGCCGGTCTCCCAGGTGGCACGCAGCTCGGCGCGCTGGTCGGGGTGGGTGAGCTGGTCGAGGGTGACCTGGACGTAGAGCGGCAGCATCTTGACCGCCGTCTCGTCGGACTCGGTGCCGAGCCCGGCCAGCACGACTCGGACGAGCTCACGGGGCGGCAGCTCGGCGTCGCGGGTCATGTCCCACAGCGCGCCCCAGCACAGCGCCCGCGGCAGCGAGTCCTCGATCGACGGCAGCGACTCCAGCACGGTCGCCAGCGACCGCTCGTCGAACCGGATCTTCGCGAAGGTCAGGTCGCCGTCGTTGAGCAGCAGCAGGTCGGGCTGCTCGACACCGACGAGCTTGGCGACGTCGCTCGGACGCGCCGGTCACGTCGGTCTCGAACGCGGTGCGGCGGACCAGCCGGCCGTCGGCGTCGCGGTCGTAGAGCCCGATGCCGATGCGGTGGCGCCGCAGCGCCGGGAAGTCGGGGTGCGCGGACTGCAGCACCCGGAACGACGGAGTAGCGGCCGTCGGGGTCGAGCTCGAAGTCGGCCGTCAGCGTGTTGACGCCGCCGGTCTGCAGCCACTCCTCGGCCCACGGCCCCAGCTCGCGGCCCGAGGTCTCCTCGAGCGCGGCGAGCAGGTCGGCGAACTCCGAGTTGCCGAACGCGTGCCGGGCGAAGTAGGCGCGCAGCCCGGCCATGAACTCGCTCTCGCCGACCCAGGCGACGAGCTGCTTGAGCGCGGCCGCCCCCTTGGCGTAGGTGATGCCGTCGAAGTTGGCCTCGACCTCGTCGAGGTCGTGGTTGTCGGCGGCCACCGGGTGCGTGGTGGTCAGCTGGTCCTGCCGGTAGGCCCAGTTCTTGCGGTTGTTGGTGAACCCCGTCCAGCCCTCGGCGTACGACGTGGCGCTCACCATCGCGTGGTGCGAGGCCCACTCGGCGAACGACTCGTTGAGCCACAGGTCGTCCCACCAGCGCATCGTGACGAGGTCGCCGAACCACATGTGCGCCATCTCGTGCAGCACGGTGTTCGCGCGGTTCTCGTAGAACCAGTGCGCCTGCCGGCTGCGGGGGAGGTACTCGTCGCGCAGCGTCACGCAGCCGGCGTTCTCCATCGCGCCGTTGTTGAACTCGGGGACGTAGAGCTGGTCGTACTTGTGGAACGGGTAGGGGTAGTCGAAGGCGTCCTCGAAGAACGCGAACCCCTGCTTGGTCACGGTCAGCAGCTCGTCGATGTCGAAGTGCGGCACCATCGACTGCCGGCAGTAGTGGCCCAGCGGGATCTCGCCGTGCTTGCCGACGTAGACGTCGTGGGCGGCGTGGTACTCGCCGGCGACGATCGCCGTGACGTAGGTGGACATCCGCTCCGTCGTCGGGAACCGCCACACCGCGGTGCCGTCAGGCCCGGCCACGGGCTCGGGCTCCGGCGTCGGGGCGTTGGACACCACCGCCCAGTGCGCCGGTGCGGTCACCGTGAACGTGAACACCGACTTGAGGTCGGGCTGCTCGAAGGTGGTGAACACCCGGCGGGCGTCCGGCACCTCCATCTGCGAGTAGAGGTACAGCCGGTCGTCGGCGGGGTCGACGAAGCGGTGCAGCCCCTCGCCGGTGTGGCTGTAGGAGCAGTCGGCGACGACGCGCAGCTCGTTGACGTCCTGCAGGTCGTCGAGCCGGATCCGCTGGTCGACGTACACCTCCGCGGGGTCGAGCGTGCGGCCGTTCAGGCTGACGCTGGTGGATCGTGGCGCCGACCAGGTCGGCGAAGGTGGACGCCCCGGGGCGACGGCTGCGGAACCGGATCACGGTCGTGGAGCCGAAGGTGGTGGCGCTGGACGGGTCGAGGTCGAGGTCCACGGTGTAGGACTCGACGTCCAGGAGCTCGGCGCGGGTACGCGCCTCGTCCCTGGTCAGGTTGGTTCCAGGCATGCGGGCAGTCTCCCACCCGTGGACGGGAATAACGGAACCGGGCGAGGTGCTGGGTAGATCAAAGGACTTTCGTCGACCGCACCTCCGGAGGAGCCCTGCATGACCGAGACCAGCACCGAGCGCACGCCCGTTGACTTCTGGTTCGACCCGCTGTGCCCGTGGGCCTGGATGACGTCGCGCTGGCTGCTCGAGGTCGAGAAGGTGCGCCCGATCTCGGCGTCCTGGCACGTGATGAGCCTGGCCTACCTCAACTCCGGCCGGGACCTCCCCGAGGACTACCGCAAGAAGCTCGAGCCGGCCTGGGGCCCGGTGCGGGTCGCGATCGCCGCGGCGCAGGCCGAGGGCGACCAGGTGCTGCTGCCGCTCTACACCGCGCTGGGCAACCGCATCCACCTGCAGGGCCGCGACATCGACCGGGCGCTGATCGAGGAGGCGCTCGAGGAGGTCGGGCTGCCGACGTCGCTGGCCGACGCGGCCGACTCGACGGCGTACGACGAGGACCTCAAGAAGTCGCACCACGCGGGCATGGACCAGGTCGGCATGGAGGTCGGCACCCCGGTCATCAGCACGGAGGGCAGCGCGTTCTTCGGGCCCGTCGTGACCCCCGCCCCCAAGGGCGAGGACGCCGGCCGGCTCTGGGACGGCGTCGCTGCTCGTGGCGTCCACGCCGGGCTTCTTCGAGCTCAAGCGCACCCGGGACAAGGCCCCCGACTTCTCCTGACGGCTCCGCGCGATCGGCCTAGTCTGCTGAGGTGATCGTCGAGCCGCCCGCCGTCCCCGCGCAGCGGGTCGGCTCTGCGGTGCGCCGCGAGTGGGGCGTCGAGGTCACCGCCGCCGAGCACGTCGAGGTCGGCTCGCACGGCTGGCACTGGCTGCTGGGCGACGACGGCGGCGTGCAGTGGTTCGCGACCCTGGAGCAGGTCCGCTCCTCCGACGAGCGGCGCACCCGGATCGCCGCGCTCGAGGCGGCCGGGGCGATGGCCCGCGGGCTGCCGTTCGCGGTGCCGCCGGTCCTCACCCGCGACGCCCGCGTCGCGGTCGACCTGGCCCCGGGCCTGCTGCTCACGCTGACCCCGTACGTCGACGGCGCGCCCGTCGGCACCGGGCCCTTCGAGGACGACACCGGACGGGTCGAGGTCGCCCACCTGCTCGGCGAGCTGCACCGGCAGGCCCGCCCCCGGCAGCTGCCGCGCTGGCGTCCCCGGATCGGGCGGCAGGGCGAGACCGGCGCCGAGGACCTGCAGCGCTGCCTGGAGCTGGAGGTGTGGACCGGCGGCCCGTGGTCGGTGCCGGCCGGGCACCTGCTCGCCGCGTCGGGGACGCTGGTGCGCCGGTGCGTGCGGCGGTTCTCGCTGCTCGCGGCCGCGGTCAGCGGCAACGCCGAGCGCTGGGTGGTCACCCACGGCGCCCCGCACACCGGCAACCTGATGCACACCCCCGACGGCCCGCGGCTGCTGGACTGGGGAGCCGTCGCCCTCGCGCCGCGCGAGCGCGACCTGCGGCAGGTGCTCGGCGAGGCCGAGGGGCACGAGCCGTGGTTCGCCTACGTCGAGTCCGGCGGGCTGCCCGACCCGCTCTCGCCCGCGGCCGTCGAGCTGTTCGCGCTGCAGTGGCACCTGACCCGGATCACCGACGGCGCCGTGCGGTTCAGCCGGCCGCACGACGGAGAGCGCCGACGAGCGGCAGGCGTTCGCGGAGCTCGAGGAGGAGCTGGCGCTCCTCGCCCGCTGGACCTGAGCCTCCGCGTGACCCGTCACGAACTGAGCGACACACCGGTGAGCCCGCCGAGTAGGTGACGGGTCGGCGATCTCAGCCGCGGACCGTGCCGTCCCAGCGCCACGCGGTGCGGTCGCTGCCGGCGCGGCCGGTCGCGGCGAGCAGCGTCGGCCACGGGTCGTCGGTCGGCTCGTCGGGGAAGAGCCGCTCCAGCACCCGGCGTACGACGTCCGGGTCGGGGTCCCACGTCAGGCCCAGCGGCCCGGCGACGTCGTACAGGTGGAGCAGCGTCTCGACCGTCCCCATCGCCGCGAAGCCGTCCGGGTCGGAGACGCCGTAGGGGTGCCAGCCGCGGGCGTCGGCGCCGCGGGTCCGGGCCACCGCCGACAGCAGCCCGCCGCAGGCGTCGAGCACCTGCACCACCCCGGCGTTGCCGGCCGCCGGGTCGGTGTGCATGGTCTGCTCGTCGCCGGCCGGCTCGGCCCAGCGGGCGAACGGCACGTCGGTGCCGGTCTCGGGCGTCCCGGGCGCGATCGCGGCGGCGTAGGCGAACAGGTCGTCGGAGACGTGCTCGACGACGCCGCGGCAGCTCCACTCCATCCCGGGGGCAGCACGTCCCAGTCCCGGTCGAGCGCGCCGCGCAGCGCGGCGCACGCGTCGGCGACCGTGCGGTCGAGGTCGTCCACGAGCCGTGTCATGCCCGCAGCGTCTCGTCGCCGGACCGCGGCGGGCAACCCGATTGCCCGCCTCACTACGCTCGGGACATGAGCAGAGTGCTGTCCGCCGTCGCCTGGCCGTACGCCAACGGCCCGCGCCACATCGGCCACGTGGCCGGGTTCGGCGTGCCCTCCGACGTCTTCAGCCGCTACATGCGGATGGCCGGCCACGACGTGCTGATGGTCTCCGGCACCGACGAGCACGGCACCCCGATCCTGGTGGCCGCCGACGCCGCCGGGGTCACCGCCCGCGAGCTCGCCGACGAGAACAACCGGGTGATCGTGCAGGACCTGCACGACCTCGGGCTGTCCTACGACCTGTTCACCCGGACCACCACGCGCAACCACCACGCGGTCGCGCAGGAGATGTTCCGCACCGTGCAGCGCAACGGCTACATGGTCGAGCAGACCACCAAGGGGGCGGTGTCGCCGTCGACCGGGCAGGACGCTGCCGGACCGCTACATCGAGGGCACCTGCCCGATCTGCGGCTACGAGCACGCCCGCGGCGACCAGTGCGACAACTGCGGCAACCAGCTCGACCCGACCGACCTGATCGAGCCGCGCAGCAAGATCAACGGCGAGGTGCCGGAGTTCGTCGAGACCCAGCACTTCTTCCTCGACCTGCCCGCGCTCGCCGACGCGCTGAAGGCCTGGCTCGACGACCGGGAGGCCACCGGGCTGTGGCGGCCGAACGTCATCAAGTTCAGCCAGAACATCCTCGAGGACATCCGGCCGCGGGCGATGACCCGCGACATCGACTGGGGCATCCCGGTGCCGGGCTGGGAGGACCAGCCGACCAAGCGGCTCTACGTCTGGTTCGACGCGGTGATCGGCTACCTCTCGGCGTCCATCGAGTGGGCCCGGCGCCTCGGCGAGCCGGACCGCTGGCGCGACTGGTGGAACGACCCCGAGGCGCTGTCCTACTACTTCATGGGCAAGGACAACATCACCTTCCACTCCCAGATCTGGCCCGCCGAGCTCCTGGCGTACGACGGCCGCGGCGACCGCGGCGGCGAGCCGGGGGAGTACGGCGACCTCAACCTCCCCACCGAGGTGGTGTCGTCGGAGTTCCTCACCATGGAGGGCAAGCAGTTCTCGTCCTCGCGCGGCGTCGTGATCTACGTCCGCGACGTGCTCGTCGCGCTACCAGCCCGACGCGCTGCGCTACTTCATCTCGGCGGCCGGCCCGGAGAACCAGGACAGCAACTTCACCTGGGCGGAGTTCGTGCGGCGCACCAACGACGAGCTCGTCGCGGGCTGGGGCAACCTGGTCAACCGCACCGCGAACATGATCGCCAAGAGCTTCGGCGAGATCCCCGCCGCGGGCGAGCTCACCGCCGAGGACAAGGCGCTGCTCGACACCGTCGAGGGCGCGTTCGCGGTGGTCGGCGAGCTGATCGGCCGGCACCGCCAGAAGGCGGCGCTCGCCGAGGCGATGCGCACCGTGGCCGAGGTCAACAAGTACGTCTCCGACAGCGCCCCCTGGCAGCTCAAGGGCGACGACGAGCGCGACCGGCTGGCGACCATCCTGCACGTCACCGCGCAGGCGGTCGCGGACTGCAACCTGCTGCTCGCCCCCTTCCTGCCGCACAGCGCCAACGCGGTCGACCGGGTGCTCGGCGGCACCGGGGCAGATCGCGCCGATGCCCGAGATCCGGGAGGTCGAGGACCTCGACGGCGGACCGGGCTACCCGATCCTGACCGGCGAGTACTCCGGCATCCCCGCGTGGCGGCGCCGCCCGGTGGTGGCCGGCACGCCGGTGGCCAAGCCGGCCCCGGTGTTCACGCAAGCTCGACCCGTCGGTGGTCGACGACGAGCTCGCGCGGCTGCAGAAGTGAGCCTCCACCCGCAGGCGGTGCACGCCCTGGAGCTGTGGAGCGTCGGGCCGAGCGTCGAGGACCCCGGCTTCGGCCCCGACGACGTGGCCACGATGCGCCGGGCGCAGCGGGTGGCGGCCGCGGCCGAGGAGCACGAGCCCGTCGACCGGGTCGAGGACGTCGACGCCGACGGGGTGCCGTGCCGGCTCTTCGTCCCCGCCGGGGCGACGGCCGGCCTGGTGTTCCTGCACGGCGGCGGCTTCGCCTTCGGGGACCTGGACACCCACGACGCGCAGTCCCGGCGGCTCGCCAACCGCACCGGCCGGGCCGTGCTGGCCGTCGACTACCGGCGGCCTCCGGAGCACCCGTTCCCGGCGGCACCGGACGACGTCGACACGGCGCTGCGGTGGCTCGGGAGCCACGCCGCCGAGCTGTCCCTCGACCCGGCCCGGACGGCGACCGTCGGCGACAGCGCCGGCGGCAACCTCGCGCTGGTGGCCGCGCTGCGCAACCCCGACCTGGTCGCGGCCTGCGCGCTGGTCTACCCGTTCGTCGACGCGACGACGAGCGGTGCGTCCTACGCAGCCACGGACGGCGGCCTCACCCTCGGCGAGGCGCAGTGGTACTGGCGGCAGTACGCCGCGACGCCCGTGGACCTGCTCCACGGGGACCTGTCGCCGCTCGGCTCGGACCGGCTCGGGTCGGCCCCGCCGACGTACGTCCTCGTCGCGGAGCACGACGTGCTGGCCGACGAGGACCGCGAGCTCGCCCGACGCATCGAGGCCGGCGGCGGCACCGTCGAGGTGGAGACGTACGCCGGCATGATCCACGGCTTCTGGCGGCACCCGGAGCTGTTCGACGCGGCCGAGGAGTCGCTGGTGGCGCTCACCGGGTGGCTCGACCGGACGGTCTGAGAGACTGCGACCCATGCGCGTCCACCTCGGATCCGACCACGCGGGCCTCGAGCTCAAGGAGCACCTGCTCCGCTGGCTCGCCGACCACGGCTACGAGGGCGTCGACCACGGGCCGTTCGTCTACGACGCGCTCGACGACTACCCGGTCTTCTGCCTGCGGGCGGCCGAGGCCGTCGCCGAGGACTGGCGCGGGGACCACCCCGACAGCCTGGGCGTGGTGATCGGCGGCTCCGGCAACGGCGAGGCGATCGCCGCCAACAAGGTCGACGGGGTGCGCGCCGCACTGGCGTGGAGCGAGGAGACCGCCCGGCTCGGGCGGTTGCACAACGACGCCAACGTGGTCTCCGTCGGCGGCCGGATGCACACGCTCGAGGACATGATCCGGTTCGTCGAGGTCTTCCTCACCACCGCCTTCTCCGGCGAGGAGCGGCACGCCCGGCGGATCGCGATGCTCGCCGGCTACGAGACCACCGGGGACCTGCCGCCGCTGCCCGAGTCCGCGACCGGCCGCGATGCCTGAGGGCCACACCCTCTTCCGGCTCGCGCGCACGATCGACGACCACTTCGGTGGCCGCGTCGTGCGCGTCTCGCAGCCCGCAGGGACGGTTCGCCGACTCCGCCGGGCTGCTCGACGGCACCCGGCTCGTCGGCGCGGAGTCCTACGGCAAGCACCTGTTCGTGGACTTCGAGCACGACCGGCAGGTGCACGTGCACCTCGGCCTCTACGGCAAGTTCCTCGTCAGCGACGGTGACGCGCTGCCGGCCGTCGGCCAGGTCCGGCTCCGGCTGGTGGCCGGCAACGGCGACGGTCGCCCGCCGGCGTACGGCGACCTGCGCGGCGCCACCGCCTGCGAGCTGATGACCGGCGAGCAGCAGCAGGCGCTGGTCGCGCGGCTCGGGCCCGACCCGCTGCGCGCCGACGCGGACTGGACCCGGGCCTGGGAGCGGGTCGGCCGCAGCCGGGCCCCGGTCGGCGGCCTGCTGATGGACCAGTCGGTGCTGGCCGGCGTCGGCAACGTCTACCGCGCCGAGGTGCTGTTCCGGCACCGGGTGGACCCGCTGCGGCCGGGGAGCTCGCTGCGGCGGGGCACGTTCGAGCAGCTGTGGAACGACCTGGTGGTGCTGATGGCCGACGGCGTCCGCCTCGGCCGCATCGACACCGTCCAGCCACGTCCCGACCCGGCGCTCGTGGGCCGGCTGCCGGAGGCGGACACCCACGGCAGCCCGGTGTACGTCTACCGCCGCGCCGGCGAGCCCTGCTTCGTCTGCGGCAGCCGGGTCCGGACCCAGGAGCTGGCCGGCCGCAACCTGTTCTGGTGCCCGCGGTGCCAGCCGCGGTTCCGCTCCCGCGCCGGGCGTGGCTGACCTCACGCCCCCGGCTTCACGAACCGCCCACGAGCGTCGATCCCGCCCACTAGGGTTCGGGCCAATGGTCTCCACGCCGCACCCCGGGCGCGCGACCGGCGTGTCGGCCGGCCGTGCGCTGAGCCGTCGCTACAGCCGGGCGGTGCGGCGGCTGCGGGAGTCCGACCTGGTCGCCGCGCTGCTGCTCGGCGTGGCCTGCATCCTGATCGGCTTCGCCCAGTACGGCGTGCCGTTCGTCCCGCTCACGATGCTGGTGATCCCGATGGTGATCGCGCAACCTGGTGCTGGCGCCGCGCGTGCTGCCGTGGGTCGTGGTGCTGGCGCTCGGCGTGCTCGTGATCGTCACCGCCGCCACCCCCAGCCTGCTCGACGGGCGACGCATCGGGGGAGTGGTCTGCATCTTCCTGATCGGCCTGATCATCCTGGTCTCGTCGTTCCGACGGACCTCGCTCGGCGTCGCCGGTGTCCGCGGCGAGTCGATGCTCGTGGACCTGCGCGACCGGATCCAGTCGCAGGCGCGGATGCCCGCCCTCCCGGACGGCTGGTACGCCGAGGCGGTGCTCCGCTCCGCCGGCGGCTCGTCGTTCGCGGGCGACTTCCTGGTGGCGTCCCGGTCGCGGGACGGCCGGCGCCTCCAGGTGGCCGTGGTCGACGTCTCCGGCAAGGGCGAGCAGGCCGGCTCCCGCTCGCTGCTGCTCTCCGGCGCGTTCGGGGGACTGCTCGGCGCGCTCCCGCCGGACCGGTTCCTGCCGGCCGCGAACGACTACCTGCTCCGGCAGGACTGGAGCGAGGGCTTCGCCACCGCCGTGCACGTCAACCTCGACCTCGAGACCGGCGGCTTCGAGCTCCGGTCGGCCGGCCACCCGCCCGGGGTGCAGCTGCTGGCGGGCTCCGGCCGCTGGGCCGTCCACGAGGCCGAGGGGCCGGTGCTCGGGCTGATGGCGGACGCCGAGTTCACGGTGGTCACCGGCACCCTCAAGCGGGGCGACGCGCTGCTGCTGTTCACCGACGGCGTCGTCGAGACCCCGCAGCGCGACATCTCGCTGGGCATCGACAAGCTCCTCGGCCAGGGCGAGATGCTGCTGCGCGAGGGCTTCGAGCGGGGCGCCGTACGCCTCCTGGACCGGCTCGAGTCCCACGACGACGACCGGGCGCTGCTGCTGCTGCACCGTCGCTAGCCGGTCGCCGCGACCGCCGAGGTGAGAGGATGGACGACCTCCGGACCGAGACCGACAGGAGCCGCGCACCCGTGGACGTCGACGGCCGCACCGCACGCCGCGACCGCAACCGTGAGGCGGTCCTGGACGCCGTGCACGAGCTGTTCGTCGAGCGGAGGTCCGTGCCGACCGTGGAGAGCGTCGCCGAGCGGTCCGGGGTCTCGCTGCGGTCGATCTACCGCTACTTCCCCGACGTCTCCCAGCTGATGACGGCCGCCCTCGCCCGACGGGTGGAGAACGCCGAGCCGCTGTTCCACCTGGCCGGCCTCGGGGAGGGCGCGCTCAAGGACCGGGTGCTGCGGTTCGTCGACCACCGGCTCGACATCTACGAGCTCGCCGCACCGACCATCCGGGCCGCGTTCACGCTGAGCGGCAGCGCCGTCGCGATCCGGGACCAGATCGAGCGGCGCCGGCAGCTGCTGCGCGACCAGGCCGCGCAGCACTTCGCGCCGGAGCTGGCGGGCTGTGGCGCCGACCGCGCCCAGGAGGTGCTGGCGGCGATCGAGGTGGTCTGCCAGTTCGAGTCCCTGGAGCTGCTGCGCGAGCAGCGGGGGATGACGGTCGAGGAGTCGCGCCGGGTGCTGGTCGCCGCGGTCACCGCCCTGCTCCGCAGCTGCTCCTAGGCGCCGCCGCGCAGCCATTGCGCGACGGCGGTGTTCTGGCATGATCACTGCCACAACTTCGATCGATGCGAGACGCTCCGTCGACGCGCGCGGCGGAGGCCGGAGGGACGTCCCATGTCCATCTTCCTCTACCGCCTCGGCGGCGCGGTGGCACGGCGGGCCGGCCTGGTCCTGGGCCTGTGGGTGCTGGTGCTCGGCGGACTGGTCGGCGGGGCCGCGCTGATCGGCGACCACTACGACGACACGTTCACGCTGCCCGGCTCGCAGTCGCAGGAGGGCCAGGACCTGCTGCAGTCGCGGTTCGGCCAGACGGGGACGTCGGGACAGATCATGTTCTCCGTGCCGAGCGGCACCATCACCGGCTCCGCGAGCGCGACGGCCGTGGCCGACGTGGTGAAGGCGGTCGGCAAGGTCCCGCACGTCTCGATGAGCAACCCGCTGAAGGCCGCCATCCCGGTGATCTCGAAGGACAAGCGGTCCACCCTCGGCACGGTCCAGTTCAGCAGCCAGGTCCCGTCCGACTCGACCCTCGAGGCGGTGCAGCGGGCCGCGGTGCCGCGCTCGTCGTCCGACCTGCAGACCTCGGTGGGCGGCAGCGCCTACAAGACCACCGCCGACCCCAGCAAGCTCCCCGAGCTGATGGGGCTGGCGATCTCGTTCGTGATCCTGGCCATCACGTTCGGCTCGCTGCTGGCAGCGGGCATGCCGATCCTGACCTCGCTGATGGGCGTGGGGGTGACGCTCAGCGCGGTGGTGCTGGTGGCGAGCCGGGTCACGGTGTCGAGCAGCTCGCCCACCCTCGCGGAGATGCTCGGCCTCGCGGTCGGCATCGACTACGCGCTGTTCCTGCTGTCGCGCTACCGCGGCCAGCTCTCGCAGGGCCTGCCCGTCGCGGAGGCGATGTCGCGGGCGCTGGCCACCGCGGGCAGCGCCGTGGTGTTCGCCGGGACCACCGTGGTGATCGCGCTGGTGGGGCTGACGGTCGCCGGCATCCCGGTGCTGACCGTGATGGGCCTGGCCGCCGCGGCCGCCGTCACCGTCGCGGTGCTGATCGCGCTGACGCTGCTGCCGGCGATCGCGCTGCTGCTCGGCGAGCGGCTGCGCCCGAAGCCGCGCCGCCGGCTCCGGCGGCGCTCGAAGCCGGCCGCCGAGCCGGAGCGGAGCGGCTTCTCGGGCCGCTGGGTGCACGCGGTCACGAAGTGGCCGGTGATCACCGTCATCGGGGTCATCGCGGTCCTGCTGCTCGCGGCCACCCCGGCCCGGAACCTCGACCTCGCGCTGCCCGACAACAGCACCGCGCCGACCTCGTCGCCCGAGCGGAAGACCTACGACGACATCACCGCGACGTTCGGCGCCGGGCTACAACTCGCCGCTGGCGGTCACCGCCGACGTGATCACCAGCTCGGACCCCACGAGCACGGTCAACAAGCTGGCCGACGCGATCAAGAAGGTCCCCGGCGTGGTGGCGGTGACGCAGGCGACCCCGAACCAGGGCGGCGACACCGCCCTGATCCAGCTGGTCCCGAAGGCCGGGCAGACCGCGCCGTCCACGGCCGTGCTGGTCCAGGCGCTGCGTGCCCGCAGCCCGGAGCTCGAGAAGAAGTTCCACGTGCACAACCTGCTGGTCACCGGCCCGACCGCCATCAACATCGACGTCTCTCAGCGCCTCGGGTCGTCGCTGCTGCCGTTCGGGGCGATCGTCATCGGGCTGTCGCTGCTGCTGCTGATGGTGGTGTTCCGCTCGCTGGCGGTGCCCGTGAAGGCGACGTTCGGCTACCTGCTCTCGGTGGGCGCCGCCCTGGGCGCCGTGGTCCTGGTGTTCCAGGAGGGCGTCTTCGACAGCGCGCTGCCCGGGCTCGCGAACGGCCCGATCGTCAGCTTCCTGCCGATCTTCGTGATGGGCGTGCTGTTCGGGCTGGCCATGGACTACGAGATGTTCCTGGTCTCCGCGATGCGCGAGGAGTACGTCCACACCGGCGACCCCCGGCAGGCGGTGTACGGCGGCTTCCACGCCTCCTCCAAGGTGGTCACCGCGGCCGCGCTCATCATGGTCAGCGTCTTCGTCGCGTTCATCCCCGGCGGGTCCAGCACCATCAAGCCGATCGCGCTCGGCCTCGCGGTCGGCGTCTTCGTCGACGCGTTCATCGTGCGGATGACCTTCGTGCCGGCCGTGCTGGTGCTGCTCGGTCGCGCCGCGTGGTGGCTGCCGGGGTGGCTGGACCGGCTGCTGCCGACCGTCGACGTCGAGGGTGCCGCGCTGCACCGCAAGGTCGCCGTCGAGCGGTGGCAGGAGCGGCACGGGGCGATCGCGGTGCTCGCCCGCGACCTCGTCGTCCGTCCCGGCGGAGCGGCCGATGCAGCTGGCGGCGCCGGTGGGTGAGCTGCTGCGGGTCGACGTACCGGGCGACGGCTGCGCGGCGCGACCTCGGGCTCGTGCTCGTCGGCCGGCAGGCGCCGGACGAGGGTGAGCTCGTCGTCGCGGACTGCCTGCTGCCCGAGCAGCGCGGCTCGGTGACCCGCACCGCCACGCTGGTCGAGCTGGCCGGCCGGCACGACGGCCGGCCGGTGGCCGACCGGCTCGACGAGCGGGCCCGGGTGGCGCACTGGTCCGGCCGGCGGCGGCGCGCGTTCGTGACGCCGCGCCGAGGCCGTGCTCGGGGACGTCGCCGCGCCGCACCGGCCGTCGTGGACGCCGCCCTCGCGGTCGCCGGCGGAGCAGGGTCGTGGTGCTCCTCGACCCGGGCCCGTCGACGGGTCCCGCGACCGGCCAGGAGGCCGACGACCGGTCGTCGACCTGCTGCTGCGCGAGGGCCTGACCGTGGTGGTGCTGGCCGAGCCCGCGGTGCGGGAGACGCCACCGCGGGAGCAGCGCGTGCCCGCGATGGCGGGGGAGCCGGCCGTCGCCACGGCCGACAGCCACACCGAGGAGGTCCGATGAGCACGCCCACCCCGACCAGGAAGCCGGTTCGGCCGGCTCGGCCGGCTGCTGGTGATCGCGCTGGTGCCGCTGCTGGCGGCGCTGGTGCTGGTCTGGTCGACGTCGCACCGCCAGCAGAAGGTCGACAAGATCCCGGTGGCGGTCGTCAACAACGACACGATCATCACCAACCCGCAGACGATGGCGGCGGGCCGCTCGCTGGCCGCCGCGCTCACCGACCCGACGCACCCCGACCAGAACCTCGACTGGACGCTGACCGACAGCGCCGACGCGAAGTCGGGCATGCGCGACGGGCGCCTACTACGCCGTGCTCACCATCCCCTCGGACTTCTCCAAGGCGATCCTGTCCTCGGGCACCGACAAGCCCACCAGCGGCCAGCTGTCGCTGGTCAGCGACCAGGCGGCCAGCGTCACGGTGCCCTACATCAGCGAGAAGGTCGCCTCGGCGGCGGCCGACTCGCTCGGCGTGCAGACGACGCAGGGCTACCTCAAGAACGTCTACCAGGGCTTCAACCAGATCGCGGACAACAACAAGAAGACGGCCAGCAACGCCTCGTCGCTGGCCTCCGGGCACCGACCAGCTCAACACCGGTGCCACCCAGCTCGACGACGGTGCGGGCACGCTGGCCGGCAGCCTCGACCAGCTCGAGAACGGCGCCGCGTCGCTGCAGACCGGCGACCGCGTCGGTGACGCAGCGGCGCCGACGAGGTCGCGCAGGGCACGGTCGGCGTCGTCGCACGGCGCGCCAGCTGCACCGCGGTGCCGGCACGCTCGCCGGCAGCGCGGGGAAGCTCGCGGGCAGCGCGGGCAGGCTCGCCGGCAGCGCCGGGAAGCTCGCGGGCAGCGCGGGGAAGGTCGCGGGCAGCAGCCGGCAGGTGGCCGCCGGCTCGACCGGCGTGGCCCGCGGTGCCTCCGGGCTGGCCGACGCCAACGCCGACCTGGCGCGCGCGACGCGGCTGGTCGGCGCGGAGCTGCGCGCCCTCGACCGGCTCTGCGACCCGGCCGGTGCCGGACCCCGCTACTGCGAGGCCGTCGCGCGCGCCCGGACGTCCGCCGACCGGGTCGCCGGGGGAGCGAGCGGCCGTCAGCGGCCGGTCCGCGACGCTCGCCGGCTCGGCGCAGCGCGTCGCCGCGGGCAGCCGGAAGCTCGCCGGCGGCACCCGCAGCTCGCCGGCGGTGCCCGGCAGCTCGCCGGCGGTGCCCGGCAGCTCTCGGGCGGCGCCCACCGGCTCGCGGGCGGAGCCCGGTCCCTCGACGCCGCCAGCGGGCAGGCTCAGCAGCGGCGCCGCCGGCCCTGGTCGGCGGGGCCCGGTCGGTGGCCTCCGGCGCGACCTCGGTCGACGAGGCCGCGGGCTCGCTGGCGTCCGGCACCCAGCAGAGCGCGGCCGCCGGTGCGTCCGTCGCCTCCGGTGCGGCCTCGCTCAGCTCGAGCGCCGGGTCGGTCGACCACGGTGCGAACCAGCTCAGCAGCGGCCTGAGCAAGGGCGTCCAAGCAGAGCCCGACGTACTCCAGCTCCGCGCAGAAGGCGCTGGAGGCCACCGTCAGCCAACCCGTGAAGCTGAGCCACAGCCTGCAGAACGACAAGCACGGCAACGGCTGGCTGGTCGCCGCGCTGGTGGCGCTGGTGCTGTGGCTGGCCGCGATGGTCGGGGCGCTGCGTCGCGACCCGGTGCCGCGCTGCGGGACTCCGGGGCGCCGGTCACGTCGCGCCGGCTCGCCTTCGGGCAGCTCGGTCCCGGTGCTCGGCCTGGCCCTGGTCGAGGGAGCTGGCGGTGCTGGTCGCGCTCGCCGTGCTCCGCGTTCGGCGCCGCCGACGGTCGTGCCGTTCGCGCTGCTGACGCTGCTCGCGGCGGTCACGTTCACGGCGCTGGCCTACGCCACCCGCTTCCTGCTCGGCCGGGCCGGCGTGGCCGGTCTGGTGCTGCTCCTGCTCGTGCAGGTGGCCGCCCTCGGCAACGTCATCCCGCTCGAGACCGCACCGGCCCCGCTGCGCACGCTCAACGCCGTGCTGCCGCTCACGGCGTACGTCGACGGGGCCAGCCAGCTGCTCACCGGCGGCAGCGTGGGCTCGCGCGTGGCCGACACCCTCGTGCTGCTGGTGTGGGCCGGCGGCGCCGTGCTCGCGACGGTGCTGGCGGTGCGCCGACGGCGGGTGGTGACGCACCCCGTGACGGCGGTCGGACCGGAGCTGGAGCGGATGACGGGAATCGAACCCGCGTAGCTAGTTTGGAAGACTAGGGCTCTACCATTGAGCTACATCCGCGTGCCCTGGGCACCCGGTCGGGGCGCTCGAGGCGGCACCATGGTGCCACAGCGCGAAACGCCTTCACCAATCGTCGACAGCCGTCCCACCGGGCCGCGACCGACCGACGATTACGGGTCCGCCCGCCCTCTCCCGTAGACTCCCGAGGGCTCTCGTCGCCGGAGCCGGGGCGTAGCGTAGTGGCTAGCGCGCCTGCTTTGGGAGCAGGAGATCGCAGGTTCGAGTCCTGTCGCCCCGACCAGCTCGTCCGCACCCTCCCCGAGTCCGCCGGAGCGCGGGCGCGAGCCGATCAACACCCATCGACCTGACGTATATGTACTGAGGAGAACACCTGTGAAGAGCGCCGTCGAGACTTTGAGCCCGACCCGGGCCAAGCTCACCGTCGAGGTGCCCTTCGAGGAGCTCAAGCCGAGCCTCGACGCGGCGTACAAGAAGATCGCCCAGCAGATCAACGTGCCGGGCTTCCGCAAGGGCAAGGTGCCGCCGATGGTCATCGACCGTCAGGTCGGCCGCGGTGCCGTCCTCGACGAGGCGATCAACGAGGCGCTGCCGCAGCTGTACGTCGAGGCGCTGCAGGCCAACGAGCTGGAGCCGCTGGCGCAGCCGGAGATCGACATCACCAAGCTCGAGGACAACGACACCCTCGAGTTCACCGCCGAGGTCGACGTCCGTCCCGAGGTCGACGCTGCCCGACTACACCGGTCTCGAGGTCGTCCGTCGACGACGTCGGTGGTCTCCGACCAGGACGTCGAGGAGCAGGTGCAGGCGCTGCGCGAGCGGTTCGCCAGCCTCTCCGAGGTCGAGCGCGCGGCCGCCGACGGCGACTTCGTCGTCATGGACCTCGTGGCCCGCCAGGACGGCGAGGTCGTCGAGGGTGCCGAGGTCAGCGGCATGAGCTACCAGGTCGGCAAGGGCGGCATGCTCGAGGGCCTCGACGAGGCGCTCACCGGGCTGTCCGCCGGCGAGACCACCACCTTCACCTCCCAGCTCGTCGGCGGCGACGCCGTCGGGCAGGACGTGCAGGTCGAGGTGACCGTCAGCGCCGGTCAAGGAGCAGGACCTCCCCGAGCTCGACGACGACTTCGCGCAGACCGCGTCCGAGTTCGACACCGTGGACGAGCTCACCGAGGACGTCCGCACCCGGCTCGCGCGCGGCAAGCGCCTCGAGCAGGCCGCCGCCGCCCGCGACGCGGTCCTCGAGAAGCTTCTCGACCTGGTCGACGTCCCGCTCCCCGAGGCGGTCGTCGACTCCGAGCTGGGTGCCCGCAAGGAGCAGATCCAGCAGCAGCTCGGCTTCGCCGGCATGACGATGGAGCAGTACCTCGACTCCGAGGAGCAGACCGTCGACGAGTTCGAGGCCGACCTCGAGAAGCGGGTCCGCGACGCGGTCGCCGCCCAGTTCGTGCTCGACCAGGTCGCCAAGCAGGACGAGATCGGCGTCAACGAGGGCGAGCTGCAGAGCCACCTCATGCAGCGCGCGCAGCAGTCCGGGCGAGAACCCGCAGGAGTTCATCCAGCACATGCTCGAGCACAACCACATCCCCGAGATGGTCTCCGAGGTGGTGCGCGGCAAGGCGCTGGCCTCCATCGTCGAGTCCGCCACGGTCACCGACGCCTCCGGCAACCACGTCGAGCTGAAGAACCTGCAGCCCGACGGCACCATCGCCGACCCGGCCGAGCTGGCCGAGGCGGCTGCGGCGAGAGCCGAGGCGGCCGCCGACGAGGCCGACGCCGACGGACACCGGCGACGCCGAGAAGGCCGACGCCTGACCGCGCCGCGACTGTCTGTACGACCCGTGTCACACGCTGTGACACGGGTCGTTGACATACCGGGGGTACTCTGCCGACACTGACGAAATGACCCCCACTGCCCCCGCAGCAGGTCGCCGTCGCCCGGGCCTGCTCGGCGCCCTCGCGCTGGCCACCGAGACCGCCGACGAGATCGTCCTCGGCACCGTCCGCGACGTGCACGGCGCGGTCGCCCAGCGGGTGTACGGCGTCGCCGGGCTCGCCACCGGCGGCGTCCGCCCAGGTCTCCGAGCAGGTCCACGGCCGGGTCTCGTCGGCGATCTACACCGGGATCGGCGCCGGCCTCCGGGCGACCAGCCGCGGGCTGCGCGAGGCCGACCGCCGCGGCCTCGGCGCCCGCATCGACGACACCCCCCGCGGGCCGTGCGCTGGTCTCGGCGGTCAACGGGCTGATCGGCGACCGGCTCGCCGAGGAGCAGTCCGAGCTGGCCATCGAGCTCGCCGTGCGCCGCCACGGCCGCGACGTGCCGATCGACCGTGAGGCGCTCGCCGAGGCCTTCCCGGCCGCGACCCCCGACGTGGTGGTGTTCCTGCACGGGCTCGGCGAGACCGAGGAGCTGTGGAACCTCCGGCGCGGCCGAGACCGGCGGCAGCTACGGCGACCGGCTGGCCGCGGACACCACCTGGACCCCGGTCTACCTGCGGGCCAACACCGGGCTGCCGATCGCCGAGAACGGCGTCGCGCTGGCCTCGCTGCTCGACCGCCTGGTGGCCCACTGGCCCGCCGGCGTACGCCGGATCGCGCTGGTCGGCCACTCGATGGGCGGGCTGGTGATGCGGGCCGCGTGCGCGGTGGTGACCGACGGCGACACCCGCTGGAACACCCTCGTGACCGACGTCGTCACGCTCGGCACCCCGCACCTCGGGGCACCGCTGGAGCGTGGTGTCGCACTCGGCGCCAAGGCGCTCGGCCGGCTCCCGGAGTCGGCGCCGTTCGGACGCATCCTGGAGTACCGCTCGGTCGGCATCCTCGACCTGCGTGCCGGGCTCGCCCCCGACGTGCAGAACCTGCCGCACGCGCAGTACCACCTGGTCGCGGCCACACTGGCCGGCTCGCCCCGGCACCCGGTCAGCGAGGCGTTCGGCGACCTGCTCGTCCGCTACCCCTCCGCGACTCGGCCGCCCGCGACGCGGCCCCGAGATGTTCCCCGGCGCCGACGTGCTGCACATCAAGGGCGACCACTTCGACCTGCTCAACCACCCCGACGTGTACGCCGCGCTCACCGGACTGGCTCGGCTGATGGGCCTGCTGCGCGACCGGGGCGCCGCCCCGCAGCCGCTGCCGATCAGCGTCTCCGTCGACGTCGCGGCCACCCCCGAGCAGGTCTGGGCGGTCGTCGGCGACGTGCGCCGGATGCCCGAGTGGAGCCCCGAGCTGCGCCGGCTCGCCGTGCTCGGCCGCTCGCCGGTCGCGGTGGGCACCACGCTCCTCGGCCTGAACCGCCGCGGCCTCGTCGCCTGGCCCACGTCCTCCCGGGTGACCCGCTGGGAGCCCGGCCGCGCGGTCGCCTGGCGCACCCGCGAGAGCGGCGCCACCTGGACCTACGAGCTGACCGGCACGGGGTCGGGCGCCGGGTCGGGCACCCGGCTGACCGCCCGGCGCGACCTGCCCGCCTTCACCGCCGGCACCACGCTGCTCGGGCCGGTGATCGGCGGTGCCGCGGGCCACGACCGCGAGCTCGCGGACGGCCTGCGGACCACCCTGGAGCGGATCAAGGCGGCCGTGGAGGCCTCGCCCGCCGCCTGAACCGGTCGGCACCGCGGCCCTCGGGACCGCGCGCCAGAGTTTGCGAGAACCTGCAGCGCACAAACATGACGGCCCGGATCGGGTCGTCCGGGCTTGCCGCGGCGCGGCGTACCCGCTTCCCTGGAGTGGACAGGTGGACGACGCCGTGGGGCAGGGGCCCTCGAGCACCGTCCAGGACGTGGTCGGGAGGTGCGCCCTCCCGGCCACGACCTGTCTCCTGCCTGTTCCCGGCTGCCCTCGCCGGGCAGGCCGTCCCGTCAGCGCCGCGACCGCCTGGCGGATCCACACGTCCTGGACCGTTCCGGACCCAGATCGTCCTGCGCGGCTCGACTTCTTTGCGAGAACATGCAGTCGCACAAACACGCAGCCGACATCCACGTGCTGGCCCTTGTGACCTCGTGACCGCGTGGGGTGGACTGCGCGCACTGCACACCAGCAGTAGCGCAGCAGGGCCGGATCGGGACGCCCCTGCCACACCGCCGACCGCACAGGTCCGCGATCCCCGCTGCGTCGGACGCGACACGATCGCTGTAGACGGAGGAACTGTGCGAAGGACATCAGCCGGGCTCGTGAGCCTGGTCGTGGCGACGGGACTCGGGACGACCCTGGCGGTCACGTCGGGGGCCGCGACCGCGGCACCGACAACGGCACCGGCCGCATCGCCCGCGGCGCCCACCGCCCCCAGGGCCACGCCCGACCCCAGCACCAGCCAGCCCGACGAGGAGCTCGCCCCGCAGGAGGAGAAGCGACGCGCGCTGCGTGAGGAGGCGCTCACCCGGCTGCTCGACGGGAAGGGCAAGGTCGAGAAGCGCGGCGCGAGCACCGTGATGAAGGTGTCCTCGCAGAAGGCGCCGAAGGCGGTCAACGCCAACGGCCGCACCATCGCCGCGGCGGAGACCGAGGACCAGTACGTCGAGCTCAGCCGCGAGAAGACCGACCAGATCTTCGTGGTGCTGGCCCAGTTCGGCAACAAGCGCGACCCGCGCTTCCCGGACAAGGACATCGAGCCCTCGACGCCCGGCCCGGTGACCTTCGACGGGCCGCTGCACAACAAGATCCCGCAGCCCGACCGCACCAAGGACAACTCCACCAACTGGCGCGCCGACTACAGCCCCGCGTACTACCGCAACCTGTACTTCGGCAGCGGCGACGCCCCGGGCTCCGGCGGCGCCACCGAGTCGGTGCGGCAGTACTACGAACGGCAGTCCTCCGGCCGCTACAGCATCGACGGCCAGGTCACGAACTGGGTGACCGTGCCCTACAACGAGGCCCGCTACGGCCGCTCGAGCGACGACCCGACGACCAACGGCGACGACCCGAACGTCTGCGCCGACGTCGTCTGCGACACCAGCTACGACCTGGTCCGCGACTCCGTCAACAAGTGGTACTCCTCGCAGATCGCCCAGGGCCGCACCAAGGCCGAGGTCACCGCGGACCTGAAGAAGATGGACCAGTGGGACCGCTACGACGTCGACGGTGACGGCAACTTCAACGAGCCGGACGGCTACCTCGACCACTTCCAGGTCGTGCACGCCGGCGGCGACGAGGCCGACGGCGACCCGATCCAGGGCGAGGACGCGATCTGGTCTCACAAGTCCTACGTCTACGCCAGCGACTACGGCAAGACCGGCCCCGCCGAGGGCAAGCAGGGCGGCACGCAGATCGGCGACACCGGCATCTGGGTCGGCAACTACACGATGCAGCCCGAGAACGGCGGCATGAGCGTCTTCGCGCACGAGTACGGCCACGACCTCGGCCTGCCCGACCTGTACGACACCGCCGGCGGCGAGAACAGCGTGGAGTACTGGTCGCTGATGGCGCAGAGCCGCGAGAGCGGCCCGAACGACCAGTCGATCGGCGACCGCGCCTCCGACATGGGCGCCTGGGACAAGCTGCAGCTCGGCTGGCTCGACTACGAGACGATGCTGCCCTCGCAGGACCGGACGCTCACCCTCGGCCCCCACGAGTACAACTCCGACAAGCCGCAGGCCGCCGTCGTCGTGCTGCCGAAGAAGCAGGTGACCAGCCAGCTCGTGGCGCCGTACGCCGGCAGCAAGTCCTGGTGGAGCGGCACCGGCGACGACTACACCGCGACCATGTCGCGGTCGGTCACCGTGCCGACGGGGACTCCCGCGCTCACCTTCCAGACCAACTACAACATCGAGTCGGGCTACGACTACGCCTACGTCGAGATCAACGACGGCTCCGGCTGGGTCAGCGTCCCGGGCACCGGCACCGACCCCACCAAGAACAACGGCATCACCGGTGACACGGCCGGCGCCTGGAAGCCGGCAAGCTTCGACCTGTCGTCGTACGCCGGCAAGCAGGTGGACCTGCGGGTGCGGTACACCACCGACGGCGGCGTGCAGGGCAACGACCCCAAGCGGACGCCCGGCATGTTCGTCGACGACATCAAGCTGGGCAGCTTCACCGACGGGGCCGAGACCAGCCCGAACGGCTGGACCCTGTCGGGCTTCAGCTCGGTGGGCAGCTCGATCACGCGGCAGTACGACAACTACTACGTCGCGTCGCACCGGGACTACGTGTCGTTCGACAAGTACCTCAAGACCGGTCCGTACAACTTCGGGTGGGCCACCACGAAGCCGGACTACGTGGAGCACTTCCCCTACCAGGACGGCCTGCTGGTGAGCTACTGGGACACCTCCCAGTCGGACAACAACACCAGCACCCACCCGGGACAGGGCCTGGTGCTGCCGGTCGACGCCAACCCGACCCCCCGGGTGCGCCTGGACGGCGCCCTGTGGCGGACCCGGGTGGCCGGGTACGACGCGCCGTTCTCGCTGGAGACGTCGGACTCGTTCACGCTCCACGTGAACGGCCGGGCGAACTACCTGCGGGGCCAGCCGGCGCAGCCGCTGTTCCACGACAACGCGTCCTACTGGGACGCGTCGCAGCCGAACGCCAGCGTGAAGGTGCCGAACAACGGCACCAGCATCCGGGTGCTCAGCCAGGACGGCACCTCGATGAAGGTCCGCGTGTTCAAGCGGAGCTGATCGGCTCGTCCTAGCGCCGCTGCCGCGGCACACCACGGCCCGGGAGGTCTCGCCTCCCGGGCCGTGGCGCGTCCCGTCCCGCCACGTGCCCGGCCGGCACGGGTGCGCTGTGGGCGAACAACCCGGGACAGCCCGTGGATGTGCCGGTCCGTGCGGCTAGGGTCGGGGCGTGCACGCTAACTACGCGAACCGCGACAACCCCGAGACCCCCGGCAGCTCGGCGCCGCAGATGAACGGCGGCGGCTCCAGCTACGGGCTCGACGACCACATCTACCAGCGGCTGCTCCGGGAGCGGATCATCTTCCTCGGCTCCGAGGTCCGCGACCAGAACGCCAACGCGATCTGCGCGCAGATGCTGCTGCTCTCGGCGGAGGACCCCGAGGCGGACATCTTCCTGCACATCAACTCGCCCGGCGGCTCGGTCGACTCCGGCATGGCCATCTACGACACCATGAACTACATCCCCAACGACGTGGCCACGGTCGGCATGGGCCTCGCCGCCTCGATGGGGCAGTTCCTGCTCTGCGCCGGCGCGGCCGGCAAGCGCTACGCCCTGCCGCACGCGCGGATCATGATGCACCAGCCCTCCGGGGGCATGGGCGGCTCGGCCTCGGACATCAAGATCCAGGCCCAGCAGTCCCTGCACATCAAGAAGGTGCTCTTCGAGCTGATCGCCCAGCACACCGGCCAGGCCGTCGAGCAGGTCGAGACCGACGCCGACCGCGACCGCTGGTTCACCGCGGAGCAGGCCGTCGACTACGGCTTCATCGACAAGGTGATCACCAGCACCCGCCAGGTGGCCGACGAAGGCCGTCCGGCCCGGACCAAGTGAGAGACGACATGAGCACCCCCGAGACCTCGCCCCTGATCTCCCCGAGCATGAACTACTACATCCCGCAGTGGGAGGAGCGGACGTCGTACGGCTTCCGCCGCATCGACCCCTACGGCAAGCTGTTCGAGGAGCGCATCATCTTCCTCGGCACGCCGATCAGCGACGACATCGCCAACGCGGTGATGGCCCAGCTGCTCTGCCTGCAGCAGATGGACCCGGACCGCGACATCAACATCTACATCAACTCGCCCGGCGGCTCGTTCACCGCGATGACCGCCATCTACGACACGATGCAGTTCCTCAAGCCGGACATCCAGACGGTCTGCCTGGGCCAGGCGGCCTCGGCCGCCGCGGTGCTGCTGGCCGCCGGCACGCCCGGCAAGCGGATGGCGCTGCCGAACAGCCGGATCCTGATCCACCAGCCCTACACCGAGGGCTCCTACGGCCAGAGCTCGGACATCGAGATCCAGGCCAACGAGATCCTCCGGATGCGCGAGCTGCTCGAGAAGCTGATCGCGAACCACACCGGCAAGACGCCGGAGGAGGTCAACGCCGACATCGAGCGGGACAAGATCCTCACCTCGGAGGCGGCGAAGGAGTACGGCCTGATCGACGGGATCCTGGAGTCGCTCAAGGGGACCCCCGCCACGATCTGAAGGTCCGTCGTGTTCCTGGTCCCATGTGAGGGCGCGACGGGGTACCTTCGAGTTCGGACAAAGACGTTGCACACCGTCGGTGGGAGCGGAACCCCCAGGGGTCGCTCGGTTCATCTGAGCGCCACCGGCCTGAGTCGTGAGGAGTCGTGCCTGTGGCACGCATCGGTGACGGTGGCGACCTGCTGAAGTGCTCTTTCTGCGGCAAGAGCCAGAAGCAGGTCAAGAAGCTGATCGCGGGTCCGGGTGTGTACATCTGTGACGAGTGCATCGACCTGTGCAACGAGATCATCGAGGAGGAGCTCAGCGAGGGGACCGAGGTCGGCCTCGAGGAGCTGCCGAAGCCCCGGGAGATCTTCGAGTTCCTGAACTCCTACGTCATCGGCCAGGAGAACGCCAAGAAGGCGCTCGCGGTTGCGGTCTACAACCACTACAAGCGGGTCCAGGCGGGCGTCTCCTCCGGGGCGCAGCGGCACAAGGCCGACGAGGTCGTCGAGCTGGCGAAGTCCAACATCCTGGTCATCGGCCCGACCGGCTGCGGCAAGACCTACCTCGCCCAGACGATGGCGCGGATGCTCAACGTGCCGTTCGCGATCGCCGACGCCACCGCGCTGACCGAGGCGGGCTACGTCGGCGAGGACGTCGAGAACATCCTGCTCAAGCTGATCCAGGCGGCCGACTACGACGTCAAGAAGGCCGAGACCGGGATCATCTACATCGACGAGATCGACAAGGTGGCCCGCAAGGCCGAGAACCCGTCGATCACCCGCGACGTCTCCGGCGAGGGCGTCCAGCAGGCGCTGCTGAAGATCCTCGAGGGCACCACCGCGTCGGTGCCGCCGCAGGGCGGGCGCAAGCACCCGCACCAGGAGTTCATCCAGATCGACACCACGAACATCCTGTTCATCGTGGGCGGCGCGTTCTCGGGCCTCGAGCAGATCGTCGAGGGCCGGATCGGCAAGAAGACCCTCGGCTTCGGCGCTTCGCTCCCGACCAAGGCCGAGAAGGAGCATGGACAAGATCTTCTCCGAGGTCATGCCCGAGGACCTGCTGAAGTTCGGCCTGATCCCCGAGTTCGTCGGCCGGCTGCCGGTCATCGCCACGGTCGACAAGCTCAACCGTGAGGCGCTGGTGCAGATCCTCACCGAGCCGCGCAACGCGCTCATCAAGCAGTACCAGAAGCTCTTCGACCTCGACGGGGTCGAGCTCGAGTTCACCCCCGACGCCATCGAGGCGGTCGCCGACCTCGCCATGGTCCGCGGCACCGGTGCCCGCGGGCTGCGCGCGATCATCGAGGAGGTGCTCCTCCACGTGATGTACGACGTCCCCTCCCGCGAGGACGTCGCCAAGGTCGTGGTGAACGCCGAGGTCGTCAACGACAACGTCAACCCGACCCTGGTGCCGCGCGAGCCCGAGGCCAAGAAGAAGAAGTCCGCTTAGCCTTCGGCGCTCGCTCCGCTCCCGCGTTGACCCGGGCCTCGCTGCTGGGTTGACCCGGGCCTCCTGTCGGGTCGAGCCGCGGGATATTTCGGGTCGAGCCGCGGGTAATTCCGCTCGTGGCGCTGGCTAGGCTCGGGCGGTGACCTCCGACCTCGCCCCGCTGACCTTCCCGACCGCCGACTGGGAGGGCTGGCTGGCCGCCCGGACCGACGACCAGCTGCAGGAGACCCGGCGGCTGCTCGACCAGGTCAAGCAGGCCGACGCCGAGCGCGACGCGGCGGTGACGCTGGCGCTGTGGAACGACCTCAACCTCGCGCTGCGCAACGCGTTCGCGGTGGCCTCGGTGCTCTCCAACATGCACCCCGACGAGGCGGTGCGGACCCGGGGCGAGCAGGTCGAGCAGGACGCCTCGCGGCTGCTGACCGAGATCGAGCTCGACCGCGACCTGTACGACGTGCTGGCGGCCCTCGACGTCACCGGCCTCGACGAGCAGGCCCGCCGGGTGCACGCGCTGACGGTCCGCGACTTCCGCCGGGCCGGGGTCGACCAGGACGACGACGTCCGAGACCGGCTGCGGGAGCTGGCCGAGCGGGAGACCGCCGTGGGGCAGGAGTTCTCCAAGAACATCCGCGACGGGGTCCGCTCGGTCTCCCTCGACCCGTCGGCCCTCGACGGGCTGCCGGCCGACTTCGTCGAGAGCCACCCGGCGGGCGAGGACGGCAAGGTCGTGGTCACCACCGAGTACCCCGACCTCGATCCCGTTCGTGACGTTCTCCCGCGACCGGGACGCCCGCGCCGCCCTGATGACCGAGTTCCTGAACCGCGCCTGGCCCGAGAACGACGCGCTGCTCCACGAGCTGCTCGAGCTGCGCCGTGAGCACGCCCGGCTGCTCGGGTACGACGGCTGGCCGGCGTACGACGCCGAGGTCAAGATGATCGGCAAGGGCTCGGCCATCCCGGAGTTCGTCGACCGGATCGCCGACGCCGCCGAGCCGCGCGGGCGCGCCGACCTCGAGCAGCTGCTGCGCCGGGTGCCAGCAGGACCACCCGGAGGTGCAGGAGGTCAGCCGGGTCGACAAGGACTTCTACGCCGAGGTGCTCCGCCGCGAGGAGCACGACGTCGACGCCCAGCAGGTGCGCGGCTACTTCGACTTCACCAAGGTCCGCGCCGGGCTGCTCGACGTGACCGGCCGACTCTTCGACGTGGAGTACGTCGAGGTCGACGACGCGCACGCGTGGCACGCCGACGTGGCGTCGTACGACGTGGTGCGGGCGGGGCGCCGGCTCGGCCGGATCCACCTCGACCTGCACCCGCGGGCGGGGAAGTACGGTCACGCCGCCCAGTTCGACCTCGCGCCGGGCATCCGCGGGCGGCAGCTGCCCGAGGGGGTGCTGGTGTGCAACTTCTCGCGGTCGCTGATGGAGCACTCGCACGTGGTGACGCTGTTCCACGAGTTCGGGCACCTGCTGCACCACGTGCTCGCGGGGGACCAGGAGTGGGTGCGGTTCTCCGGCGTCGCCACGGAGTGGGACTTCGTGGAGGCCCCGTCGCAGCTGCTGGAGCGGTGGGCGTGGGACGTCGACGTGCTGCAGTCGTTCGCGACCGACGCCGACGGCGAGCCGATCCCGGCCGAGCTGGTCGACAAGATGCGCGCCGCGGACGAGCTCGGCCAGGGGCTGCTACGTCCGGACCCAGATGTTCTACGCCGCGCTGTCCTACACGATCCACCAGGGTGTGCCCGACGACATCACGGCCACGATGCGCGAGCTGCAGGAGACCTACGACCTGCTGGCCTATGTCCCCGACACCCACTTCTTCGCGTCGTTCGGGCACCTGCAGGGCTACGGCTCGGGCTACTACACCTACATGTGGAGCCTGGTGATCGCCAAGGACCTGTTCTCCGCCTTCGACCACCGCGACCTGCTCGCCACCGACGTGGCGCACCGCTACCGCGACCGGGTGCTGGCGCCGGGCGGCAGCCGGGACGCCGCCGACCTGGTCGCGGACTTCCTGGGCCGGCCCTACGACTTCACGGCGTTCGAGAGCTGGCTCGCCGGCTGACCCGTCACGGGCTCGGCGACACGCCGCTGAGAGCGCCGAGTAGGTGACGGGTCGGCGGGTGTGTCAGGCGGGCTGCGGGGCGATCTCGGCGTCGACGGTGACCTCGGGGCCGTCTCCGGGCTCGAAGGCGAGCTCGCCGACGACCTTGCCGGCGGCCTTCAGGTCCTCGGCGGCCTGCCGGGCCAGGGCCACGTCCGCGGCGGGGCCGTGGACCGTGGCACGGGACAGCTCGGTGCGCATCGACACCTTCGCCTGCGACTTCGCACCGCGGATGCCGCGCAGCGTCGCCGGCCACCGCGGCCAGCATCGCCGGGTCTGCCCGGTCCGGGCCGTCGCCGGCGCCGGTCTCGGCGACGGTCGGCCAGCTCGCGCGGTGGATCGAGCCGTCCTGCCACCACGACCAGACCTCCTCGGTGACGTAGGGCAGGTACGGCGCCAGCAGCCGCAGCTGCACGTGCAGCGCGATCGCCAGCGCGGCCTTCGCCGAGGCGGCGGCGTCGTCGCCGCGGGCGCCGTAGGCCCGCTCCTTGACCAGCTCGAGGTAGTCGTCGCAGAACTCCCAGAAGAACCGCTCGGTGACCTCGAGGGCGGTCGTGTAGTCGTAGGCCTCCAGCGCGTCGGTGGCGCGGCCGACGACCTCGGCCAGCCCCGCGAGCATCGCGCGGTCCACCGGCTCGACGACGGCGCCCGGGTCCAGCAGCGTGGCGCCGACGCTGGACAGCGCGAACTTCGAGGCGTTGAGCACCTTCATCGCCAGCCGGCGGCCGACCTTCATCTGGGTCTCGTCGAACGGCGAGTCGAGCCCGGGCCGCGACATGGCCGCGCGCCAGCGGACCGCGTCGGCGCCGAAGCGCTCCAGGATGTCGGTCGGCACGACGACGTTGCCCTTGGACTTGCTCATCTTCTTGCGGTCGGGGTCGACCACGAACCCGGAGATCGCGGCGTGCGACCACGGCACCACGTGCGTCCTCGTGGTGGGCGCGCACCACCGTCGCGAACAGCCAGGTGCGGATGATGTCGTGCGCCTGCGGGCGCAGGTCCATCGGGAAGGTGCGCTCGTGCAGGTCGGGGTCGTCGACCCAGCCGGTCACGATCTGCGGGGTCAGCGACGACGTCGCCCAGGTGTCCATGATGTCGGGGTCGCCGACGAAGCCACCGGGTGCGCCGCGCTGCGACTCGTCGTACCCGCTCGGGCAGGTGGTGGACGGGTCGAGCGGCAGGTCGCTCTCGCGCGGCAGCAGCGGGTGGTCGTGGTCGGGGAGACCCTCGTCGTCGAGCGGGTACCAGACCGGGAACGGCACGCCGAAGAACCGCTGCCGAGAGACCAGCCAGTCGCCGTTGAGGCCGTCGACCCAGTTGGTGTAGCGGTGCCGCATGTAGTCCGGCACCCAGGTGATCTCGCCGCCGCGCTCGATGAGCTCCTTGCGCAGCTCGGTGTCACGGCCGCCGTTGGCGATGTACCACTGCCGCGTGCTGACGATCTCGAGCGGCCGCTCACCCTTCTCGTAGAAGTTCGTCATCCGCTGCGTCGGCTTCGGCTCGCCGTCCAGGTCACCCGACTCGCGGAGCTTGGCCACGATCGCCTCGCGGGCGCTGTAGGTGGTCTTGCCTGCGAGGTCGGCGTACGCCGTCGCGGCCGGCTCCTGCGCCAGCCACTCGGGGGTGTCGCGGTGCAGCCGGCCGTCGCGGCCGATCACGGTGCGCACCGGCAGCTGCAGCTCGCGCCACCACATGACGTCGGTGAGGTCGCCGAACGTGCAGCACATCGCGATGCCCGCGCCCTTGTCGGGCTCGGCCGCCGGGTGCGCCAGCACGGGGATCTCGACGCCGAAGACCGGTGAGGTGACGGTGGACCCGAACAGCGCCTGGTAGCGCTCGTCGTCGGGGTGCGCGATCAGCGCCACGACCGCTGGGATCAGCTCGGGGCGGGTGGTCTCGATGTGCAGCGGCTCGCCGTCGGGGCGGTGGAACGCGACCCGGTGGTAGGCGCCGGCGTACTCCCGCGCCTCCAGCTCGGCCTGCGCGACCGCGGTCTGGAAGGTGACGTCCCACAGCGTCGGCGACTCCTGGAGGTAGGCCTCGCCGCGGGCGTAGTTGCGCAGGAACGCGCGCTGCGACACCAGCCGGGACCGCTCGCCGATCGTGGTGTAGGTCTGCTTCCAGTCCACGGACAGGCCGAGCCGCGCGCCACAGCGACTCGAAGACCTGCTCGTCCTCCTGCACGAGCTGCTCGCACAGCTCGACGAAGTTGGGCCGGCTGATCAGCGACCTGTCGCTTGGCGTCGGGCTTCTCCGGCGGCGTGAAGTCGGCGTCGTAGGGCAGCGTCGGGTCGCACCGGACGCCGTAGTAGTTCTGCACCCGGCGTTCGGTGGGCAGGCCGTTGTCGTCCCACCCCATCGGGTAGAACACCTCCTTGCCGCGCATCCGCTGGAAGCGGGCGACCAGGTCGGTGTGCGTGAAGGAGAAGACGTGCCCGACGTGCAGCGACCCGGACACCGTCGGCGGAGGCGTGTCGATGGAGAAGACCTGCTCGCGGGTCTTGGACCGGTCGAAGGCGTAGGTGTCGTCGGCCTTCCAGCGGGCCGACCAGGTGTCCTCGAGCCCCTCCAGCGCCGGCTTGTCCGGTACGACGACCGCGCGGCCGGGGCCGGCGGTCGTCTCGGACAGGTCGCGGGGGTCGGGGTCGGTGCTCATAGCCCGAAATCCTACGGTCCGGCCCCCGTGGCCACGAACCGAGTTGTCGGGGGTGCCGCCGCCCCGACCGCGTGGGGCCCCCCAGCCGGCCGACCGTAGACTCGGCACGCGATGTCCGAGACCCCTGCACCCGACGCGGTGCGCACCTACGCCGAGGCGGAGCGAGCGCTGCTGTCGCGCTGGCCCGAGACCAAGCTCGACCCGTCGCTGGACCGGATCGCGGCCTTCACCGAGCTGCTGGGGGAGCCCCAGAAGGGCTACCCGGTCGTGCACCTGACCGGCACCAACGGCAAGACCAGCACGTCGCGGATGATCGACACGCTGATCCGGGCGACCGGGCTGCGCACCGGCCGGTTCACCAGCCCGCACGTGGAGTCGATGACCGAGCGGATCTCCCTCGACGGTGAGCCGCTGACCGAGGAGCAGTTCCTCGAGGCCTACAACGACGTCGCGGCGCTGGCCCGGCTCGCCGACGAGGACGCCGTCCACCCCCTGTCGTTCTTCGAGATGGTCGTCGGGATGGCCTACGCGACGTTCGCGAACGCCCCGGTCGACGCAGCCGTCGTCGAGGTCGGCATGGGCGGGTCGTGGGACGCCACCAACGTCGCCGACGCGACCGTCGCCGTGATCCTGCCGATCGCCGTCGACCACGCGGCGTACCTCGGCTCGCGGCCGGTCGACATCGCCGTCGAGAAGGCCGGCATCATCAAGCCCGGCTCGATCGTGGTCAGCGCCGTGCAGGACGAGGACGTGGCGGCCGTGATCGCCGAGCGCGCCGTCGAGGTCGGCGCGACCGTGCTGTGGGAGGGCCGCGACTTCGGGGTCTCCCAGCGGGTGCCGGCCGTCGGGGGCCAGATGCTGCGGCTCAGCGGGCTGCGCGGCGAGTACGACGAGGTGTTCCTGCCGCTGTACGGCGCGCACCAGGGCCACAACGCCTCGCTGGCGCTGGCCGCGGTCGAGGCGTTCATCGGCGACGAGCCGCTCGACGCGCGACCTGGTCCGCGAGGCGTTCGAGCAGGTCACCTCGCCCGGCCGCCTCGAGGTGATCCGTCGCAGCCCGACGATCGTGCTCGACGCCGCCCACAACCCGCACGGCGCCGCGGCGGTCGTGGACGCGCTCGACGACTCCTTCGCGTTCAGCCCGCTGGTCGGGGTCGTCGGGGTGATGTCCGACAAGGACTACGAAGGCGTGCTCGCGACGTTCGAGCCGTCGATGGCCGCGATCGTGTGCACCCAGAACTCCACCCACCGCACCCTGCCGGCCGAGGAGCTCGCCGAGGTGGCGCGCGGCATCTTCGGCGTCGACCGGGTGTACGTCGCCCCGCGGCTCGACGACGCGATCGACCCAGGCGGCGACGCTGGCCGAGGAGGGCGGCGTCTTCGGTGAGGCCATCGGCTCCGGCGCCGTGCTCGTGACCGGCTCGGTCGTCACCGTGGGGGAGGCGCGGCACCTGCTCACGTCGCGCGGACGCGAGTGAACCGCTCCACGCAGCGGTCCCTGTGCGCCGCGATCCTGGTGCTGCAGGCCGTCGTGCTGTTCCTGACCGGCGTGGTCACCATCGGGATGACCGACATCGGCGCCGTCGCGTCGCTCTCCCTCGGGCGGGGGGCTGGCGGTGCTGTGCGTCCTCGCGGCCGGGCTGCTCGGCCGGCCCGGCGGCTACGCGCTGGGGTGGACGGTGCAGGTGGTCTCGATCGCGCTCGGGTTCGTGACCACGGCGATGTTCTTCCTCGGGGTCGTGTTCGCGGCGCTGTGGGGGACGGCGTACTTCATGGGCATCAAGATCGACCGCGAGAAGGCCGAGCGCGAGGTGCTGGAGCAGGAGTGGCAGGACCAGCACGGGGACAGCGCCGGCTGATGGCCTAGGCTGCGCCGCATGTCCCAGCGCACTCTGGTCCTGCTGAAGCCCGACACCGTCCGCCGCGGCCTGGTGGGCGAGGTGCTGTCCCGCTTCGAGGCCAAGGGGCTGTCCCTCGTGGCGCTGGAGCTGCGCACCATCGACGCGGCGCTCGCCGACCGGCACTACGCCGAGCACGTCGAGCGCGACTTCTACCCCCCGCTGCGCGACTTCGTGACCTCCGGCCCGCTGCTCGCGGCGATCCTCGAGGGCGACGAGGCCGTCGAGGTGGTCCGCGCGATCAACGGCGCCACCGACGGCCGCAAGGCGGCCCCCGGCACCATCCGCGGCGACCTGTCGCTGTCGAACCGCGAGAACCTCGTGCACGGCTCGGACTCCGCCGGAGTCCGCCGAGCGCGAGATCGCGATCTGGTTCCCGGGCGCGTAGCCCGTCCCCGGTCCCGGGTCAGCGACAGAGCTGCCCGGTCACCGACTCGGTGAACGACCCGTCCGCGAAGTCCTCCACGCCGGCGAAGGTCAGCGTGCCGGTGACCTTCTTGAGCGGGCCGGTGCCGCTCAGCGACGTCGACGTCGCCCGGAACGCGCCGGACGCGAGGTCGAACGTCCCCGCCACGTGCGCGGTCAGCGTGCCGGGCCCCCTCAGCGGCGTCAGCACGATCGGCCCGGTGAAGCTTGCGACCGTCCCGTCGACCGCGCCGATCGTGAACGCGGCCGCCGAGGTGGCCACCGGGACGCCCGCGACCGAGAGCGTCGCCTCGGTGCGGCCGCCGCCGAGGTCGTCACCCACCCCGCTCGCCTCGACGGGGGTGCAGCGCTGGTGGTCCGCGACCCTGGCCGCGGCGTCGGCCTGCGCGGGGACCAGCACCGCCGCGGCGGTGAGGACGGCGCCGGCCCAGCCGGCGAGACGTGCGTGTGCCCGAGCGTGCATGTCGGTTCTCCTCCCGTTGCCGCGGTCCCACCGGCCGCGGGTACCTGCCAGCGTGCGCCTGCCACCGGGGGGCGGCAAGGGTCGGTCATGATGTGCGGGTGACCAGCCCGCTCTCGCCGACGACCCGCAGCTCCCCGCGCCGGGAGAAGGAGCGGGCGCAGACCGACCGCGCGACCCTGTACGACGTCCTCGACGCGTCCCTGGTCTGCCACCTCGGCGTCGTGGTGGACGGCGTGCCGCTCGCGCTGCCCACCGTGTTCGCCGTCGACCCCGACGGTCCCGACGAGGGCGGCACGCTCTACGTGCACGGCTCGGTCGCCTCCCGCAGCCTGGTGCAGGGCCCCGACCAGGACGTCAGCGTCACGGTGACCCTGCTCGACGGGATCGTGCTGGCCCGCTCCGGGTTCAACCACTCGATGAACTACCGCTCGGCGGTGGTGATCGGCCGGCCGCGCCGCGTCGAGGACGCCGACGAGCGCTCGCACGCGCTCGACCTGCTCGTCGACCACGTCACCCCCGGTCGGTCCGCAGCGCTGCGCCGGCCGACCCGCAAGGAGCTCGCCGCGACCACGGTGCTGGCCCTCCCGCTGCACGAGGCGTCGGTCAAGCGCCGCACCGGCGACCCCCTCGACGAGGACGAGGACGTCGAGGAGGGCGGCGTCTGGGCGGGCGTCGTGCCGCTGCGCGTGACCGGCGGCGACCCGGTGACCTCGGCCGACGTGGCCGGCCTGCCGGTGCCGGAGCACGTCGTACGGCGGGCCGCGGACCTGCGCTGACCTCTCCCGGCCGTGACGGGTGTGACCCGAGTGGCCAGCGTGTCGCACGAGGGAGGAGGGGCTCTCGCTCCTAGGCTGGTCGCGGTCATCCACGACGCGAGGGACGAACACGTATGGCGAACAGCTTCATCGGCCGCGACATGGCCGTGGACCTCGGCACCGCCAACACGCTCGTGTACGTGCGGGGCAAGGGGGTGCTCCTCGACGAGCCGTCCGTCGTGGCGCTGAACGCCTCCACCGGCGAGATCCTCGCCGTGGGGCACGAGGCCAAGCGGATGATCGGCCGCACCCCGGACAACATCACCGCGATCCGGCCGCTCAAGGACGGCGTGATCGCCGACTTCGACTCCACCGAGCAGATGCTCCGGTTCTTCATCCAGCAGGTGCACCGCCGCCGCTACTTCGCGAAGCCGCGGCTGGTCATCTGCGTCCCGAGCCAGATCACCGCCGTCGAGCAGCGCGCGGTGAAGGAGGCCGGCTACCAGGCCGGCGCCCGCCGCGTCTACATCGTCGAGGAGCCGATGGCCGCCGCGATCGGCGCCGGGCTGCCCGTCCACGAGGCCACCGGCAACATGGTCGTCGACGTCGGCGGCGGCACCACCGAGGTCGCCGTCATCTCGCTCGGCGGCATCGTCACCAGCCTCTCGATCCGCACCGCCGGCGACGACCTCGACCAGTCGATCATCGCCTGGATGAAGAAGGAGCACTCCCTGATGCTGGGGGAGCGCACCGCCGAGGAGGTCAAGATGACCCTCGGCTCCGCCTTCCCGATGTCGCAGGAGCCGGAGGCGGAGATCCGCGGCCGCGACATGGTCTCCGGGCTGCCCAAGACCGTCGTGGTCTCCAGCGCCGAGGTCCGGATGGCGCTCGAGGAGCCGCTGCACGCGATCGTCGACGCCGTCCGCACCACCCTCGACCAGACGCCGCCCGAGCTGGCCGGCGACATCATGGACCGCGGCGTCGTGCTGACCGGCGGCGGCGCGCTGCTGCGCGGCCTCGACGAGCGGATCCGCCACGAGACCGGGATGCCGGTCCACGTCGCGGAGGAGCCGCTGTACTCCGTCGCGATGGGGGCCGGCAAGTGCGTCGAGGAGTTCGAGGCCCTGCAGCAGGTGCTCGTCTCGGAACCGCGACGGTAGGCGGTCGCGCGCATGCCTTCGTCGACCCCTGGGAAGCGGCCCAGCCGCGCCGTCCTCGTGCTGCTGCTGCTCGCGTCGTTCACGCTGATCACCCTCGACGCCCGCGGCGGCGAGGACTCGCCGCTCGACCCGGTGCGCTCCGCGGCCGGTGACGTGCTCGGCCCCGTCGAGAACACCACCGCCACCGCCGTGCGCCCGTTCGCCGCGGTGCCGCAGTTCTTCCAGACCACCCGGCACCTGCGGCAGCGACGTGGCGACGCTGAAGGCCGCAGAACTCCCAGCTGAAGAACGAGCTGGCCGGCTCGTCGGTCGCCCGCAACCGCGCCGCCGAGCTCGACGGGCTGCTCGCCAGCTCGAAGTCCACCGGCTACGCGCTCGTCCCGGCCCGGGTCGTCGCGATGGGTCCGGCGCAGTCGTTCTCGCGCACCGTGACCATCGACGCCGGTCGCTCCTCGGGCGTGCACCCCGACATGACCGTGCTCAACAACGACGGCCTGGTCGGCCGGGTGCTGCGCGCCGACCGCTCCACCGCGACCGTGCTGCTGCTCGTCGACCGCGAGTCCGTGGTCGGCGGCCGGCTCGGCACCAGCATGGAGATCGGCTTCCTGCGCGGCCGGGGCCAGGTGGGCAGCAAGGCCCGTCTCGACCTCGACCTGGTCGACGCCTCCGCCAGCGCCACGCAAGGGCGACGCGCTGGTCACCTGGGGCAGCAAGAACGGCGCGCCGTACGTCGCGGGCGTCCCGATCGGCCGGGTCGACGCCGTCTACAGCAGCCCGCGCCAGCAGTCCACGCAGGCCGTCATCACCCCGTTCGTCGACTTCACCTCGCTCGACCTCGTCGGCGTCGTCGTCGACAAGAACGCGAAGAGCGACCGCGCGGTGATCAAGGCCGACGGGTCCGTCCAGAGAGGCCGCCGCTGATGTCCGTCGTACGCGCCCTGGTGCTCACCGCCGTCCTGCTGCTCGCCGTCGTGCTCCAGGTCGCGGTCTTCTCGACGTTCTCGCTCGACGGGGTCGTGCCCAACCTCGCGCTGCTCGTCGTGGTCGCCGCGGCGCTGGTGCGCGGGCCCGAGTTCGCCGCCGCGCTCGGCTTCATCGGCGGGCTCGCCATCGACCTCGCGCCGCCGGCCGACCACGTCGCCGGCCGCTGGGCGCTGGCGCTGGTCGTCGTCGGCTACCTCGCCGGGCGGGTGCGGCACGACGCCGGCACCTCGGCGGTCGCCGCCGTCGTCACCGTCGCCTGCTGCTCCTTCGTCGGCACCTCGATCTACGCGCTCACCGGGATGCTGCTGCACGACTCCTCGGCCCCGGTCGGGGAGGCGCTGAAGGTGATCCCGCTCGCCGTGCTGTACGACGTCCTGGTCACCCCGTTCGTGCTGCCGGTGCTGATGCGGCTGTTCCGACGCATGCAGCCCCACCAGGTCGCGTACTGATGGTCTCGTCGGGGTCCTCGCGCAGCCACGGCGCGGGCACGGGCACGGTCCGCGCCACCAGTGCCACCAAGGGACGGCTGCGGCTGTTCGTGGTGCAGGCGCTGGTGCTCTCGCTGTTCATCACGCTGTTCGCGCGGCTGTGGTACATGCAGGTGCTCGGCGGCGAGGCCTACCAGGCGCAGGCCGCGGAGCAGTCGGTGCGCGAGCTCGTGGTGCAGCCCGCCCGCGGCCTGATCGTCGACGACATGGGACGCCCGCTGGTGGCGAACCGGACCTCCTGGGTGGTCAGCCTCGACCGCACCATGCTGCACAAGATGGCCGACCGGCAGCAGAGCAAGCTGCTGCACCGGCTCTCGCACGCCGTGAAGGTCCCGGTGAAGAAGATCCGCGCCCGCACCCTGCTGTGCGGCGAGCCCGGGTCGATCGCCGGCACGTGCTGGAACGGGTCGCCGTACCAGCCGGTGCCGGTGGCCGAGGACGTCAAGCAGCAGACCGCGGTCTCGATCCAGGAGCAGGGCGAGGACTTCCCGGCCGTGCTCGTCGAGCCGCAGAACGTCCGCGCCTACCCCTCGCCCTACGGCATCAACGCCGCGGGCGTGCTCGGCTACCTCAGCCCGATCACCTCCGACGAGCTCGACGAGGCCAAGGCCAAGCACGACACGTCCGTGCACGGCGCCTCCGTCGTGGGCCGCGCGGGGCTCGAGAAGCAGTACGACCGCTACCTGCGCGGGCAGCCCGGCTACAAGCGGGTCGCCGTGGACTCGATGGGCCGGGTGCTCGGCGACTCCGGCGAGGTCGACGGCCGCGCCGGCGACACTCTCGTCACCTCCATCGACGCGCGGGTGCAGGGCGTCGTGGAGCAGCAGCTCTCGCAGACCATCAAGACCGCGCGGCAGACCTTCGACAAGGTCACCGGCCGCAACTACGTCGCCGACTCCGGGGCCGTCGTCGTGATGGACGCCAAGAACGGCCGCGTCGTCGCGATGGCCGGCGCCCCGACGTACGACCCGAAGGTGTGGGTCGGCGGCATCAGCTCCAAGCAGCTCGCGCGGCTCTACTCCGCGAAGGCCCGCTACCCGCTGCTGTTCCGCGCCACCCAGGGGCAGTTCGCGCCCGGCTCGACGTGGAAGCCGATCATGACCACCGGCGCGCTCAACAGCGGCTTCACGCCGAGCACCCGGCTCGACTGCTCGTCCGGCTTCCAGGTGGGCAACCGCTGGTTCAAGAACTACGAGTCCGCGTCGTTCGGCTTCATCGGCTTCGACAAGGCGCTGCAGATCTCCTGCGACACGTTCTTCTACCGGGTCGGCTACCAGCTGTGGCAGAAGTACGGCACCAACAAGGACGACGTCAACGCCAAGGACCCGCTGGTGAAGACGGCCAAGAAGTACGGCTTCGGCAAGCCCACCGGGATCGACCTCCCTGGTGAGGCGTCCGGCCGGATCGCCGACCGGCACTGGAAGCGGGACTACTGGAAGGCCAACAAGGGCTACTACTGCAAGGTCGCCAAGAAGCCCGGCTACGACTTCCTGCACGTCTTCGCGCGTGAGTTCTGCGCGGAGGGCTTCGAGTACCGCGCCGGCGATGCCGTCAACTACGTCATCGGCCAGGGCGACACCCTCGTGACGCCGCTGCAGCAGGCCCGGGCGTACGCCGCGCTGTCCAACGGCGGCACGCTCTACGAGCCGCGGGTGGCCAAGGCCGTCGTCGGCCCCGACGGCGCGGTGATCAGGAAGATCCCGCCGAAGAAGGTCGGCAAGCTGAAGCTCTCCGAGTCCTCGATCAAGTACGTCGACCAGGCGCTGCTCGGCACCGCGAAGACCGGCACCACGGCCTGGAAGTTCATCGACTTCCCCCTCGACAAGGTCCACATCCGCTCCAAGACGGGATCGGCCGAGGTGCACGGCAAGCAGAGCACGTCGTGGGTCGCGTCGTACGACAAGAACTACGTCGTGATGATGATGGTCACCCAGGCCGGCACCGGCTCCGGCACGTCCGGTCCCGCGGTGCGCAAGATCTGGGAGGCGCTCTACGGCGTCAAGGGCATGGACGTGAACAAGAAGAAGGCCGCGCTGCCCGACGCGAAGCCGCCCGTCGCGCTGCCGGTGTTCGCCAAGGACGGCGAGATCCTGCCGCCGATGGCGCGCACCAGCCCCGGCTCGGGCAAGCCGAAGAAGAAGGGGGCCACGCCATGAGCGTCGTCGCCGTCCGGCCCCGCACCACGCGTGCGGAGACCACCACCACGCGGGTCTCCGCGGTCAGCCTCGACTGGGTGCTGATGTTCGCCGCGGCGGGCCTGCTCGCCGCCGGTGCGCTGCTCGTGTGGTCGGCCACCTCGACCCGCAGCGACCTCACCGCGGGCGACCCGAACTCCTACTTCAAGCACCAGCTGGTCAACATCGCCATCGGCGTCGTGCTCGGCGTGATGGTGGCCGCCACCGACCACCGCTGGGTGCGGATCCTCGCGCCGCTGGTCTACGTCGCCTCCATCATCGGGCTCCTCCTCGTGCTGGTGATGGGCTCGACCATCAACGGCTCCCGGTCGTGGATCGTGATCGGCGGGCTCTCCATCCAGCCGGCGGAGTTCGCCAAGCTCGCCGTCGTGATCGGGATGGCGCTGCTGGTGGCCGAGCGCACCGAGGGGTCGCTGCGCACGGCGTCGTGGGGCGAGGTCGGCACCACCGACGTCGTCGGCATGCTGCTGATCGCCGGGCTGCCCGCGCTGCTGATCCTGCTGCAGCCCGACCTCGGCACCATGCTGGTGCTCTCCGCGACCGTGTTCGGGGTGCTCGCGGTCGCCGGCGTGCGACGCACCTGGCTGCTGGGGCTCTTCGTCGGCGCGGTCGGGGTGGCCACGGTGGCCATCAAGCTGCACGTGCTGAAGGCCTACCAGCTCGACCGGTTCATGGCGTTCACCAACCCCGACCTCGACCCGCGCGGCGCCGGCTACAACACCACCCAGGCCCGGATCGCGATCGGCAACGGCGGCATCTTCGGGCAGGGGCTGTTCGGCGGCTCGCAGACCAAGTCCGGGTTCGTCCCCGAGCAGCACACCGACTTCATCTTCACCGTCGCCGGCGAGGAGCTCGGGCTGGTCGGGTCGGCCGTGCTGATCGCGCTGCTCGGCGTCGTGCTGTGGCGCGCGCTGCGGATCGCGATGAAGGCCGACGACCTGTTCGGCCGGGTCGCCGCCGCCGGGATCGCGTGCTGGTTCGGCTTCCAGGCGTTCCAGAACATCGGGATGTGCCTGGGCATCATGCCGGTGACCGGCGTACCCCTCCCGCTGGTGTCGTACGGCGGCAGCTCGATGTTCGCCAGCCTGATGGCCCTCGGCCTGCTGCAGAACATCCACCTGCGCAGCCGCGAGGCGCTCGGCGTCAACCGCACCCGGCTGCACCGCTCGCGCTTCTGACCCCTCGTCCTCCGACATCGGATGTCGGAGAGTGACCCAGAGGTCACCCCGGAACATCCGACATCGGAGACCGGGCTGCCCCACCTGAGCCATGGACGTCCCGGGCGGGCCCGAGCACAGTGGGTCCATGGAGCTCGCAGACCTCTACCGCCGCACCGTCGAGACCTGGACCGCCCGGGTGGAGGCCGTGCCCGCGGACCGCTGGGACGCGCCGACGCCGTGCACCGAGTGGAACGTGCGCGAGCTGGTGAACCACGTGGTCGGCGAGGACGCCTGGACCGTGCCGCTGATGCGCGGCGCGACGATGGCCGAGGTCGGCGACTCGCTCGACGGGGACCTGCTCGGTGACGAGCCCGGCCCGGCCGCGCTGCGCAGCGCCGACGAGGCGCTGGCCGTGGTCGCCGAGACGCTGCCCGCGGCGCCGACGGTGCACCTGTCCTACGGCGACGAGGAGGCCGCGGAGTACGTCCGGCAGCTCGCCGCGGACCACCTGGTGCACGCCTGGGACCTCGCCGCGGCCTACGGCGGCGACACGACGCTCGACACCGACCTGGTCGAGGACGTCGCCGCCTGGTTCGAGGACCGCGAGGAGATCTACCGGCAGGCCGGTGCGGTCGGGCCGCGGGTCGGACAACGGCGGCACCCCGCAGGCGGACCTGCTGGCGGCCGCGGGACGGGACGCCGCGTGGGCACCGCCGACGCGCTGAGCGCGTTCTCGGCGGCGTTCGGCTCCGGCGACGTCGACGCGATCATGGCGCTGATGACCGACGACGTCGTCTTCGAGTCGACGGGACCCGCGCCGGACGGCGAGCGCGTCGAGGGCGCGGACGCCGTACGCGCGGTGTGGGTGGAGCTGTTCGGGCAGACCCGCGACGCGGCCTTCACCGAGGAGGAGTCGTTCGTCGCCGACGATCGGGGCGTGCTGCGCTGGCGGTTCACCTGGACCGAGGCCGACGGCACGCCGGGGCACGTCCGCGGCGTCGACGTGCTGACGTTCCGGGACGGGCTGGTCGCCGAGAAGCTGTCCTACGTCAAGGGCTGACCGGCGAGCACGACCGCGACCGGCCGCCGCAGCGCGGTCAGGTCCTGCGTGAGGTCGCCGCCGACGACCAGCAGGTCGGCGTCCCAGCCGGGCTGCAGCCGGCCCGTACGACGACCGCACACCTCGGCCGCCCCGCTCGTGGCCGCGGCCAGCGCGGCCGCCGTCGGCTCAACCGCGGCGAGCTCGAGGACCGCCTCCGCGTAGGCACCGTGCGCCTTGCCCGGCATGATCCCGGCGTCGGTCCCGGAGACCAGCCGCACCCCGGCCGCGGCCATCCGCGCGACCAGGCCCAGCCGGGCCTCGTGCAACGACTCGGGCGTCACGCCGAGCTCACGCATCCGGGCCAGCATCGGCGGGGCGCCTTCGCGAGCGCCGCGACGCTGAACCCGCCCAGGGTCGGGCAGACCGCGATGCCGCTGCTCGCGAGCCGCTCCAGCTGCTCGTCGTCGGCCCGGGACGCCATCAGCGCCACCACCCCGGGAGCGTCCGCGAGCGCGCCCGACCGCGTGAGGTACGACGCGTGCTCGATCGACTCCACCCGCAGCTCGACCGCCTGCTCCACCGCCGCCGCCGCGTGCGCGTGGGCCGCGACCGGGAGGCCGGCGGCGTGCGCCTCGTCCACGAGGACGCGGAGCTCGTCGGTCGCGTACTGCGGCGCCGTCACGTCCGAGCCGGGGTGTTCATCCCGCCGCTGGCCATCACCTTCACCACGTCGACGCCCCGGTCGACCCGGTCGCGGACCGCGGCCCGCAGCTGGTCCGACCCCCTCCGCGACGCCGCCGAGGAAGTGGCAGTGGCCGCCCGGGACCGTGACCGGCGGTCCGGAGGCCACGATGTGCGGCTCCGGCGGCCGGCCCGGCGACCGACCCGCCGCCTGCCGGTCGCGCCGCTCGACCACGGTGAAGTCGCGGTCCCCGAGGTCGCGCACGGTCGTCACGCCCGCCGCGAGGTGGCGCCGCAGCGCCTCGGTGACGACGTCGTCGATCTCCGCCGCCGAGTAGCCGGCCACCCGGCCCAGCGCGTCGGGGCCCGAGTCGGTGACCAGGTGCACGTGGCTGTCGACGAGGCCCGGCAGCAGCGTGCCGTCGTACGCCGCCAGCTCGCAGTCCTCGGGCAGGTCGCAGCCGAACGGCTCCACGCCGGCGACCCGGCCGTCCGCGACGAGCACGGTCGCGCCGCCGGCCAGGAACCGGCTGCCGTCGAAGCAGGTCGGCGCCCGCACGGCGTACATGCCCACCGTCGTACTCGTCCGGACCGGCCCCGGCAAGGCCGCCGCCGGGTGGTCTCGTCGTACCCTGGAGAGTCCTGTCCCCGCCGCGCCTGGAGTCCTGTCACCGTGCCGTCGACCACCACCGCACCCGCGGAGTCCGTCTTCCCCCGCCTGGAGCCGCTGCTGCCGTCGGTGCAGAAGCCCATCCAGTACGTCGGCGGCGAGCTGAACTCCACCCAGAAGGACTGGGACGCGGTGGACGTCCGCTGGGCGCTGATGTACCCGGACGCCTACGAGGTCGGGCTGCCCAACCAGGGCGTGCAGATCCTCTACGAGGTGCTCAACGAGCGCGACTGGATCCTGGCCGAGCGCACCTACTCGGTGTGGCCGGACCTGGAGGCGCTGATGCGCGAGCACGGCATCCCGCAGTTCACCGTCGACCACCACCGGCCGGTGCGGGGCTTCGACGTGCTGGGGCTGTCGTTCGCGACCGAGCTCGGCTACACGAACTTCCTGACCGCGCTCGACCTGGCCGGCATCCCGCTGCACGCCGCCGACCGCGGCGACGACGACCCGGTCGTGCTCGCCGGCGGGCACGCCGCGTTCAACCCCGAGCCGGTCGCGGACTTCATCGACGCGGCCGTGCTCGGCGACGGCGAGGAGATCGTGCTGGCGATCTCCGAGGTGGTCCGCGAGTGGAAGGACGAGGGCCGTCCCGGGCTGGCCGGCCGCACGCCGCGCGACGAGCTGCTCTACCGGCTGGCGGTGTCGGGCGCGGTCTACGTCCCGAAGTTCTACGACGTCGACTACCTCCCCGACGGCCGGATCCGCCGCGTCGCGCCCAACACCTCCGGGGTCCCGTGGCGGGTGCACAAGCACACGCTGATGGACCTCGACGCGTGGCCCTACCCGAAGAAGCCGCTGGTGCCGCTCGCCGAGACGGTGCACGAGCGGTTCTCGGTGGAGATCTTCCGCGGCTGCACCCGCGGCTGCCGGTTCTGCCAGGCGGGCATGATCACCCGCCCGGTGCGCGAGCGGTCGATCACCACCATCGGCGACATGGTCGAGACCGGCATCCGCGCGACCGGCTTCGAGGAGGTCGGGCTGCTCTCGCTGTCCAGCGCCGACCACACCGAGATCGGCGAGGTCGCCAAGGGCCTCGCCGACCGGTACGACGGCTCGAACGTCTCGCTGTCGCTGCCGTCCACCCGCGTCGACGCCTTCAACATCACGCTCGCCAACGAGTTCTCGCGCAACGGCCGGCGTTCCGGGCTGACGTTCGCGCCCGAGGGCGGCTCCGAGCGGATGCGCAAGGTGATCAACAAGATGGTCACCGAGGAGGACCTGATCCGCACCGTCGCGACGGCGTACTCCCACGGCTGGCGGCAGGTGAAGCTCTACTTCATGTGCGGGCTGCCCACCGAGACCGACGAGGACGTGCTGGAGATCGCCGACCTCGCCAAGAAGGTCATCGCGAAGGGCCGCGAGGTCTCGGGCCGCAACGACATCCGCTGCACCGTCTCGATCGGCGGGTTCGTGCCCAAGCCGCACACCCCGTTCCAGTGGGCCGCGCAGCTCGACCACGAGACCACCGACGAGCGGCTGAAGAAGCTGCGCGACGACGTCCGCGCCGACAAGCGCTACGGGCGGGCGATCGGCTTCCGCTACCACGACGGCCGACCCGGGATCATCGAGGGACTGCTCTCCCGCGGCGACCGCCGCGTCGGGGCGGTCATCGAGCAGGCCTGGCGCGACGGCGGCCGCTTCGACGGCTGGTCGGAGCACTTCTCCTACGACCGGTGGGCCGCGGCCGCCGAGCAGGCGTTCGCCGGCACCACCGTCGACCTCGACTGGTACACCACCCGCGAGCGCGAGCACGCCGAGGTGCTGCCCTGGGACCACCTCGACTCCGGTCTCGACAAGGACTGGCTGTGGGAGGACTGGCAGGACGCCATCGACCCCGCCTCCGACGTCGAGGTCGAGGACTGCCGCTGGACCCCGTGCTACGACTGCGGCGTCTGCCCGCAGATGGACACCGAGATCCAGATCGGCCCCACCGGCCAGCAGCTGCTGCCGCTCAGCGTCGTCTGAGCAGCCGTTCGGACCGGCAGTCGCGGCACGCGCACCGGGCGCCGCCGCGGCAGCTCCGGCCCCGGCAGCCGGAAGTGCCGGTCCGAGGGGTCACGACGCGCGGGCGTGCCGCTCGATCGCGTCCTCGATGTACGACGGCCGCGACACCGACAGCCCGGCGACCAGCTGCGGCACGCACAGCACCATGAGCGCGACCAGCGGGACGGTCCAGCCGCCGGAGGTCTCGTAGAGCAGGCCCATCCCGAACGGCCCGATCGCGGCGATCAGGTAGCCGACCGACTGGGTGAACCCGGACAGCGCCGCCGTGCCCTCGCTGGTGCGGGCCCGCAGCGTGATCAGGGTGAGCACCACCGGGAACACCGACGCGCCGGTGCCGACCAGCACCGCCCACAGCCAGGCCCCGGAGACCGGGGCCAGCATCAGGCCGAGGTAGCCGGCCGGGTAGCACAGGATCAGCGCCGGTGATCAGCCACGTCTGGCTGTGCATCCGCGCCGCCCAGGCCGGCAGCCAGAACGACAGCGGGATGCTCATCGCGGTGATCACGCCGAGCAGCAGGCCCGCCGTGCCGGGGGAGAAGCCGGCGTCGCGGTAGACCTTCGCGAACCAGCCGAACACGGCGTAGGCCTGCAGCGACTGGAACCCGAAGAACAGCGCCATGCCCCAGCCGAGCCGGGTGCGGGCGACGGCGCCCAGCGAGAGCCGGCCGCGACCCGCGGAGTCGGGGTGCCGGTCGTGGCGGACCAGGCCGAGCCAGGGGAGCGCGGCGACCAGCGCGGTGACGGCCCACGCGAACAGCCCCCAGCGCCACGAGCCGAGCTGCTCGGACAGCGGCACGGTCAGCACCGAGGCCAGCGTCAGGCCGACCGCCAGCGACGTCGTGTAGACCGACGTCATCAGCCCGACCCGGTCCGGGAAGTGCAGCTTCACCAGCGAGGGCAGCAGCACGTTGGCGGTCGCCATCCCGGCCAGCGCCAGCAGCGAGAGCAGCAGGAACACCGGAGCGTGGTCGACGCGCGACCGCAGGCCCAGCCCGGCCACCACCGCCAGCAGCGCCAGCAGCGTCACCCGGTGCAGCCCGACCAGGCGCGCCAGGCCGGGGGCGAGCGCGCCGAACGACGCGAACGCGAGCACCGGCAGCGTGGTCAGCACGCCCGCCGTGGTGGGCGACATGCCCAGGCCGGCGGTGATCTCGTCGAGGACCGGGCCGACGCTGACGGCCGCCGGGCCGGAGGTTGAAGCCGAGCACCACGATGCCGACGACGACCAGCACCCGCTGCGCCCGGGTGTCGGGCCGCGGCTCCGTGTCGTCGGTGCCGTCGGTGCACCGCTGCCTTGCTCACCGCGTCATCCTCGCGCACCTGCGCGCCACCGGGCGTGCGCGGCCCGGTGCCGCGCGCCGTAAGGTGCGGCCGTGCGCGAACAACCCGAGCAGCAGGCCCCGCCGGTGCAGCGGCTGCGGGTCCGCTACGCGAAGCGCGGCCGGCTCCGCTTCACCAGCCACCGGGACTTCTCGCGCGCCTTCGAGCGGGCCGTGGCCCGCGCCCGGCTGCCCGGTCGCCTACTCCTCCGGCTTCAACCCGCACCCGCGCATCTCGTACGCCGGCGCGTCGCCCACCGGGGCGGCCAGCGAGGCGGAGTACCTCGAGGTCGGGCTGGCCCAGGAGAGCGACCCGGCGGCCGTGCTGGCCGCCCTCGACGAGGCGCTCCCGGTCGGTCTCGACGTCCTCGAGGTGGTGGTCTCGCCGGGCGGGTCGCTGGCCGAGCTGCTCGAGGGCAGCGTGTGGCGCACCCGGGTGCCGGGGCTGCGCCCCGCCGCCGCGGCCGACGCCGTACGGCCGGTTCCTGGCCGCCGAGGAGGTGCTCGTGGAGCGGATGACGAAGAAGGGGATGCGGACCTTCGACTGCCGCGCGGCGGTCGTGGCCCTCGCCGTCGCGACCGGAAACCGGGGACGAGTGTGCGATACTCGACATGGTCTTGCGGCACGGAACCCCGTCTGTGAGACCCGACGACGTCCTCGCCGGACTCCGCACGATCGCCGGGCTCGAGGCCACAGCCGCTCCGTTGCACGAGCGGCTCGCCCAGGGCCCGCTGGACGCGCAGACCGGCACAGTGGGCGACCCGTTGGCCCTCAACCGCGACACGGCATGAGGCGTTCGTGACAGGAACGCGTCGATCCACCGCCGGCGACCGCGGACGGCTCGGCAGGTCCGCACACTGACGCTCACCCGGAGAACGCCGCCGCTGCTCGGCACCGTGCTCGCACGGGCGCAGGGCACCATCCGCAGGCTTGCGTCAGGCCGGTTCGCCCGGTCGGACGACCGAACCGCTCCCGTGCGGACGCTGGCATCAGCGTCCCGGGAGCCGAGGAGAGCACATGCTCGACGAGAACGACACCCCCACCGACTTCCCCGGAGACTCCCGCCGAGGAGTCCGCCGCGACACCGCCGGCACCGGCGACACGCCCGGGACGGCACCCGGCGAGGCCGCCGCCCCCGAGCCGGCCGCCGGTTCCGACACCGGACGAGTCCGCGCCGCGGCGCCGCGCCGCGAAGAAGGCGGCCCGCAAGAGCACAAGAAGGCCGAGCACGAAGAAGGCCGCGGCCAAGAAGGCCGCCCCCGCCGAGCCCGCGGCCGACGCCGCTGAGCCCGCCGCTGAGCCCGCCGCCGACCGGCTGCCGGCTCGGTGACGGCGACGCCGCGCCCGCCGCGGAGCCGGCGAAGAAGACCGCCAAGAAGGCCGCCGCCAAGAAGACGACCAAGAAGGCCGCCGCGAAGAGGACCACCAAGAAGGCCGCCGCCGCTCCTGCCGAGGGCGACGCCCCCGCCGGCGACGCGAGCCCGGCGGCTCCGGTCCCGACGCGGAGCCCGGGACCAGCGCACCGAGCGCCGACGAGCCGACGATCCGACGAGTCCGGTCAGGGTCCGGCCGCCACCTCGCTGCTGTTCAAGGCTCCCGAGCCCACCGCGACCCGCGCCCGGGCGGCGACGAAGGCCGCCGACCCCGGCCGAGCAGGCCAGCGGACGACGGCCCCGGCGGCCGGCGGTGACGACGACGCGACCGGCGCCGGTGCCGAGCGACCGGACGAGGCGACCGACGACCGGCGACCGGTGACGACGACGGCGACTCGGGGACGACGAGCAGGGCGGTGGCGGCAACCGCCGCCGTCGCCGTCGCGGCGGTCGCCGTCGCCGCAAGAGCGGCGGGGGAGACGACTCCGGTTCGACGACGGCTCGGACGGCGCGCGACGACTCCGGCAGCGACCAGAGCGCCGACGAAGAGCGCCGACAAGAGCGCCGACTAGAGCGACGGGCAGGGCTCCGGCGGCAAGAGCAGGGCTCCGGCAACGGCGGCGGCAAGCGGCAACGGCGGCGGCGCGGCGCGGCAACGGCGGTGGCAAGGCCGAGAAGTCGGCGGCAACGCCGGCGACGACAACGGCGCCAAGAACGGCGACGACGACAGCGACGACGAGGGCGGCACCACCCGCCGTCGGCGCCGTCGCCGCCGCGCGGGCGAGGAGGGCGACGGCGGTCCGGACGACCCGCAGAACACCGTCACCCGGGTCCGCAAGCCGCGCAACGCCGAGGACGAGATCACCAGCCTGCACGGCTCCACCCGCCTCGAGGCCAAGAAGCAGCGTCGCCGCGAGGGCCGCGAGGCCGGTCGCCGTCGCGCCCCGATCGTCAGCGAGGCCGAGTTCCTGGCCCGCCGCGAGGCCGTCGACCGCGTCATGGTGATCCGCCAGAACAAGGACCTCACCCAGATCGCGGTCCTCGAGGACAAGGTGCTCGTCGAGCACTACGTCGCCCGCGAGTCGCAGACCTCGCTGATCGGCAACGTCTACCTCGGCCGGGTGCAGAACGTGCTGCCCTCCATGGAGGCGGCGTTCATCGACATCGGCAAGGGCCGCAACGCGGTCCTCTACGCCGGCGAGGTCAACTGGGACGCGCTGGGCGCCGGCAACGGCCCCCGCAAGATCGAGCAGGTGCTCAAGTCCGGCCAGCCGATCCTGGTGCAGGTCACCAAGGACCCGATCGGCCACAAGGGCGCCCGGCTCACCAGCCAGGTCAGCCTCCCGGGCCGGTTCCTGGTCTACGTGCCCGACGGCACCACCAGCGGCATCTCCCGCAAGCTGCCCGACACCGAGCGCACCCGGCTCAAGACGCTGCTCAAGGAGATCGTCCCCGACTCCGCCGGCGTCATCGTGCGCACCGCGGCGGAGGGCGCCTCCGAGGAGGAGCTCACCCGCGACGTCGAGCGGCTCACCGCCCGGTGGAGCGACATCGAGGCCCGGGTCGAGAAGGGCAACGCGCCCGCAGCTGCTGTACGGCGAGCCGGACCTCACGCTCAAGGTGGTCCGCGACCTGTTCACCGAGGACTTCGGCAAGCTCGTGGTCTCCGGCGACGAGGCGTGGGACATGGTCGACGAGTACGTCAAGCACGTCGCGCCCGAGCTCGAGGAGCGCCTCGAGCACTACGCGTCGCGACGAGGACGTGTTCGCGGCGTACCGCATCGACGAGCAGATCGCGAAGGGCCTCGACCGCAAGGTCTGGCTGCCCTCCGGCGGCTCGCTGATCATCGACCGCACCGAGGCGATGACCGTCGTCGACGTCAACACCGGCAAGTTCACCGGCTCCGGGGGCAACCTCGAGGAGACCGTCACCAAGAACAACCTCGAGGCGGCCGAGGAGATGGTCCGCCAGCTCCGGCTGCGCGACATCGGCGGCATCATCGTCGTCGACTTCATCGACATGGTCCTCGAGAGCAACCGCGACCTCGTGCTGCGCCGGCTGGTGGAGTGCCTCGGTCGCGACCGCACCCGCCACCAGGTCGCCGAGGTGACCTCGCTCGGCCTGGTGCAGATGACCCGCAAGCGGATCGGCACCGGCCTGCTCGAGGCGTTCAGCGAGAACTGCGAGCACTGCCAGGGCCGTGGCCTGATCGTGCACCACGAGCCGGTCGAGCCGAAGAAGAAGCAGGACGACGAGCCGCGCCGCGGCCGGCGCGGTCGTGGCCGCGGCGGCGACAACGGCGACAACGGCGGCGGCGGCAACGGCAACGGCGGCAACGGGAACGGCAGCGGGAGCAGCACGCCGAAGGCGTCGCCCTCGCCCAAGGACATCGCGGCGATGGCCAAGCACGAGCCCAAGCCCGCGCGAGAAGACGCCCCGAGCCGGCCCCCGAGCAGGCACCGGAGAAGGGTCCCGAGCACGGCGCCGGAGACAGGCACCCGAGCCCGCTGCCGAGCAGGCGCCCGAGCCGGTCACCGAGCCGGGTCACCGAGCCGGCCGCGACCGTCCGCACGGAGTCGTCCGTGCTCGACGCCGGTCCGCAGGACACGCCCGCGCCCACCGACGAGACGACGCCCGAGCCGGCACCTGAGCCGGCACCCGAGCCGACGCCCGAGCCCGAGCCGGCGCCGGTCCCCGCGGGGCCGCGGCTGGTCACGTCCTCGCGCCGTCGCCGCGCCAGCCGGCCGGCCGGTCCGCCCGCCGGGCTCTCGGAGCAGTCCGGGGACGGCGCCACCGGTGCCGAGCTGCCCGCGGCGGAGCTGCCGGTGGAGGAGACGGCCGCGAGCGACGAGGCGACCCAGTCGGCGAGCGGCGGTCCCGGCGAGGAGCCGGACGCCTCTGCCGGTGCGCTCGACGACGTCGACACGCCGCACGTGCCGATCAAGAAGAAGGGGTCGCGCAAGCGCTGACCCGGTCCGGCCGGTGCTCGTTTTGACCGGTCGGGGCGCCGTCCGTAGACTTGACCCTCGGTGCCCACGGGTGCCCTCGTGCGCGCCCGTCGCGGCGCTCCCTCCCTGGTTCCAGGACGGTGAGCGTGCCGTGTGCGCAACCAGTACTGAACCAGCCCGACGAAGAGAGTGAGTCCGCGGTGTACGCGATCGTGCGCAGTGGCGGTCAGCAGCAGAAGGTTGCTGTCGGCGACGTCATCGAGATCGACAAGGTCGCCCACCAGGTGGGTGAGTCGGTCAGCCTTCCCGTGGTCATGCTCGTCGACGGCGACAAGGTGACCGCCGGCGCGGACGCGCTCGGCAAGGCCAGCGTCACCGTCGAGGTCATCGGCGCCACCAAGGGCCCGAAGATCACGATCCTGAAGTACAAGAACAAGACCGGCTACCGCAAGCGCCAGGGTCACCGCCAGAAGTACACCCAGGTCAAGGTCACCGACATCAGCGCCTGAGCTGACACGTCGGCACGCAGCCCCAGGAACGAAGGACTCGAACTCATGGCACACAAGAAGGGCGCAGCCTCGACCAAGAACGGTCGGGACTCGAACTCCCAGCGGCTCGGCGTGAAGCGCTACGGCGGCCAGCTCGTCAACGCCGGCGAGATCATCGTGCGCCAGCGCGGCACCCACTTCCACCCCGGCGCCGGCGTCGGCCGTGGCGGCGACGACACGCTGTTCGCCCTGGTCGGCGGCAACGTCGAGTTCGGCACCAAGCGCGGCCGCCGGGTCGTGAACATCGTCCCGACCGCCGAGTGACCTCGGCCGGGAGCTAAGACACACAGCGCGAAGGGGCGCCCTGCTGAGTTCGGCAGGGCGCCCCTTCGCCGTTTCTCGGGGGTGACAGATTCCCAGGGCCCCCTGGGAAACTGGCACACCCCTGGCGTTACAACAGCAGGGGTGTGCACGTTTACCAGGGGACCCTGGTAATCCGGCAGCCCCACCAGCAGGAGAGGAGGCACCGATGGCCGTACCGACGTTCGTCGACCGGGTGACGCTGCACGTCTCCGCGGGACGCGGCGGCAACGGCGTCGCCTCGGTGCACCGCGAGAAGTTCAAGCCGCTCGGCGGCCCCGACGGCGGCAACGGCGGACCGGGCGGCAGCATCGTGCTGCGCGTGGACCCCGACGTGACCACGCTGCTCGACTACCACCACAGCCCGCACCGACGGGCCGAGCACGGCGGGCACGGCGCGGGCAGCCACCGCAACGGCGCGCACGGCGGCGACCTCGTGCTGCCCGTCCCCGAGGGCACCCAGGTCAGCGACGACACGCGGGCACGTGCTCGGCGACCTGGTCGGGCCGGGCACCGAGATGGTGCTGGCCCAGGGCGGCCGCGGCGGCCTCGGCAACGCCGCGCTGGCCTCGTCGAAGCGGAAGGCGCCCGGCTTCGCGCTGCTCGGCGAGCCCGGCGACGAGCTGTCGCGTGGTGCTCGAGCTCAAGGTGGTCGCCGACGTCGGCCTGGTCGGCTTCCCGAGCGCCGGCAAGTCCAGCCTGATCGCCGCGCTGTCGCGGGCCCGGCCCAAGATCGCCGACTACCCGTTCACGACGCTGGTGCCGAACCTCGGCGTCGTCACCGCGGGCGACACCACCTTCACGGTCGCCGACGTGCCCGGTCTCATCGAGGGCGCCAGCGAGGGCCGCGGGCTCGGGCACGACTTCCTGCGCCACGTCGAGCGCTGCGCGGCGCTGGTGCACGTCATCGACACCGCGACCATGGAGCCCGACCGCGACCCGGTCTCCGACCTCGACGTCATCGAGCGCGAGCTGGCCCGGTACGGCGGTCTCGAGGACCGGCCCCGCCTGGTGGCGCTGAACAAGGTCGACGTCCCCGACGGCCGCGACCTCGCCGACATCGTGCTCGACGACCTGCAGGCCCGCGGGCTGCGCGTGCATCACGGTCTCCGCCGCCAGCCACGAGGGGCTGCGCGAGCTGTCGTTCGCGATGGCCGAGATCGTCGCCGCCGCCCGCGCCGCGCGACCGCTCGCCGAGGCCACCCGCATCGTGCTCCGCCCCACCGAGAGCGGCGGCGGGCCCGAGTTCACGATCAAGGAGACCGGCGAGGGCTGGCGGGTGCGCGGCCACAAGCCGGAGCGCTGGGTGCGGCAGACCGACTTCAGCAACGACGAGGCCGTCGGCTTCCTGGCCGACCGGCTCAACCGGCTCGGCGTCGAGGAGCAGCTGCTCGCGCTCGGCGCCGAGGAGGGCGACACGGTCCTCATCGGGCACGCCGACAACGCCGTCGTCTTCGACTTCCGGCCGATGGTCCAGACCGGGGCCGAGCTGCTCAGCCGGCGCGGCGAGGACGCCCGGTTCGAGGAGACCCGCCCGGCCGCCGTACGCCGCCGCGAGATCGACGCCGCGATGGCCGGCCGGGGCGAGCACGAGACCCGCGCCGACGTCGCGCGCCGGCTCGGGGTGACCGACCCCGACGAGGGCGAGACCGTGGTGCAGCGCGCCGACCCCGACTGGGGCTGGACGGAGGACGACCCCGGCGACGGGAACGACTCGTGAGCGTGCGGTCCGACGTCGCCGCGGCGCGGCGCGTCGTGGTCAAGGTGGGCTCGTCGTCGCTGACGACCACCGCGGGCGGCATCGACCCCGACCGGGTCAGCCGGCTCGTGGACGCGCTCGCTGCCGCCGCGCGCCCGCGGCGCCGAGGTCGTGCTGGTCTCCTCCGGGGCGATCGCCGCCGGTCTCGCGCCGCTCGACCTGCCGCGCCGGCCCCGCGACCTCGCCACCCAGCAGGCGGCCGCGGCCGTCGGGCAGGGGCTGCTGGTGCACCGCTACAACGAGGAGCTCGCCCGGCACGGCATCACCGCCGGGCAGGTGCTGCTGACCGTCGACGACGTCACCCGGCGCAGCCACTACCGCAACGCCTACCGCACGTTCGCCAAGCTCCTCGAGCTCGGCGTGCTGCCGGTCGTCAACGAGAACGACACGGTCGCCACCACCGAGATCCGGTTCGGCGACAACGACCGGCTCGCCGCGCTGGTGGCGCACCTGGTGCACGCCGACCTGCTGCTGCTGCTCAGCGACGTCGACGGGCTGTACGACGGCGACCCGTCGCGTGACGGCGCCACGCCTGCTCGCCGAGGTGACGCTCGGAGGCGGACCTGGACGCCGTGCACGTCGGCCGCAGCGGCGCCGCCGGCGTCGGGACCGGCGGCATGCAGACCAAGGTCGAGGCCGCCCGGATCGCGACCGGCGCCGGCATCCCGGTCGTGCTGACCTCCGCCGACCAGGCCGCCGAGGCGCTCGCCGGCAGCCCGGTCGGCACCGTCTTCCACCCGACCGGCCGGCGTCGGCCGACCCGGCTGCTCTGGCTGGCGCACGCCACCGAGCCGAAGGGCCGGCTGGTGCTCGACGCCGGCGCGGTGCGGGCGCTGACCGAGCGGCGGGCCTCGCTGCTGCCGGCCGGCATCACCGCCGTGGAGGGCACGTTCGTCGGCGGCGACCCGGTGGACCTGGTCGGTCCGGACGGCGTCGCGGTGGCCCGCGGACTGGTCAACTTCGACTCCGACGAGCTCCCCGCGCTGCTGGGGCGGTCGACCCGGGACCTGGCCCGCGAGCTGGGTGCGACGTACGAGCGGGAAGTCGTCCACCGAGACGAGCTGGTCCTTCTGTCTCGCGTGTGAAACGTGTTCCAGGCGACGGATTCCGTGGTGGAAGTGGCTCATGTGAGACGAAGTGGTCACTGAGGCGCCGAGACACCGGTTCAGACATTTTCGGCAAACCGGCAACGATGCTGGGCAAAGCGCGGGAGACTGAGAGCGCCGCCCGGTCAGCACACCCGGCCCGGGGCGGCTTCCGGTCGGTGGTGGCGGGAAATCTTCGGGACCAGGCAAGGGGTGGACGTCGTTGAGTGAGCTGTCGCGCCTCTGGCACGTGACGGTGACGGTCTCGGGCGACGAGGTCGAGCCGCTCATCGTCCGCAACGCGCTCCGGCGCCTCAACGACCAGCGACCGTTCCTGCACTCCCTGAAGTACGCCGGCGGGCGCGCCGAGATCCGCTACTGGGAGGAGGCCGACAGCCTCCTCGACGCCTCCTCGCTCGCGCTGCGGGTCTGGAACGAGCACCGCGAGTCGGCCGGCCTGCCCCGCTGGGAGGTCGTCGGCCTCGAGGTCCTCGAGCGGCAGGTGTTCCTCAAGCGCGGCAAGGAGTACCACGTCATGGTCGACCTCCACGACGTGACACCGCTGCCCTTCTGAGGGTGCCCCCACCTACGCTGGGGCCATGACCTTCCAGGCCGTGGCGGAGCGGGCGCGCGAGGCGGCGCACGAGCTCGCGGTCGCCACCCGTGCCACCAAGGACGCCGCGCTGCACGCGATGGCCGACGCGCTGGTCGCAGCCACCGGGGACGTGCTGGCCGCCAACGCCGCGGACGTCGACGCCGCCCGCGAGGCGGGCACCCCGGACGCGCTGCTCGACCGGCTGCGGCTCGACGAGGGCCGTGTCGCGTCGATGGCCGACGGGCTGCGCGACGTCGCCGGCCTGCCCGACCCGGTCGGTGAGGTGGTGCGCGGGTCGACGCTCGCCAACGGCCTCGAGCTGCGGCAGGTGCGGGTGCCGTTCGGCGTGGTCGGGATCATCTACGAAGCCCGCCCGAACGTCACCGCCGACGCCGCCGGCATCTGCCTCAAGTCCGGCAACGCCGTGCTGCTGCGCGGCTCCTCCAGCGCCCGCCGCTCCAACGAGGCGGTCGTCGCCGTGCTGCGCGCGGCCGCCGAGGGGGCGGGGCTGCCCGCCGACGTCGTGCAGCTGGTGCCGGGGGAGGGCCACGAGTCCGCGAAGGAGCTGATGCGCGCGCGCGGCCTGGTCGACGTGCTCGTCCCGCGCGGCGGCGCCGGCCTGATCCGCTCGGTCGTCGAGGAGTCGACGGTGCCGGTGATCGAGACCGGGGTCGGCAACTGCCACGTCTACGTCGACCGCGACGCCGACCTCGACCGCGCGCTGGCGATCGTGCTCAACTCCAAGACCCACCGGCCGTCGGTGTGCAACGCCGCCGAGTCGCTGCTGGTGCACGCCGACGTCGCCCCGGTCTTCGTGCCCGCGGTCGTCGCGGCGCTGCAGGAGGCCGGGGTCACGGTGCACGGCGACGGCGCCTTCGCCCGCTGCGACGGCGTGCTGCCGGCCACCCCCGAGGACCATGCCGCGGAGTACCTCTCGCTCGACATCTCCGCGTCCGTCGTACCCGACCTGGACGCGGCGGTGCGCCACATCCGCACCTACTCCTCGGGCCACACCGAGGCGATCGTCACCGACTCCCAGGAGGCGGCGCGACGGTTCACCGCCCGCGTGGACTCGGCCGCGGTCATCGTCAACGCGTCGACCCGGTTCACCGACGGCGGCGAGTTCGGCTTCGGCGCGGAGATCGGGATCTCCACCCAGAAGCTGCACGCGCGCGGCCCGATGGGGCTCCCGGAGATGACCTCGACGAAGTACGTCGTCACCGGCGACGGCCAGCTGCGCTAGCCCGGTGCCGACCCCGCGCACGGTCACGCCCCAGGAGCGGCGGGCCCGGCTGGCCCGCCGGCACCGGCTGCTCCCCGAGGAGCGGACCGACGACGTCGCCGCGATCGCGGACTCGCTGGTGGCGCTGCACTCCACCGACCCGGTGACGGTCCACCTCTCCGCGATGGTGCGGATGCGGCGGCCGTCGGTCGCGGCCGTCGAGCGCGCGCTGTACGACGACCGCTCGGTGGTCCGCCACCACGCGATGCGGCGCACGCTCTGGGTCGGCACCCCGGACGTCGTGCGCCTGGTGCACGTCGCGGCCACCGCGAAGCTGGCCGGCCCGGAGCACCGGCGCACCGCGCGGCTGCTGGCGGAGAACGGCGTCGACGACCCGGACGCCTGGCTCGTGGACGCCCGCGACCAGGTCCGGTCCGCGCTGCGCGAGCGCGGCCCGATGACGGCGCGCGCCCTGGGGGACGCGGTGCCCGCGCTGCGCCACCAGATCGTGATGGCGCCGGGCAAGAGCTACTCCGCGACCGTCTCCGCGCACACCCGGGTGCTGCTCAACCTCGGCTTCGAGGGCGAGATCGTCCGCACCCGGCCGGCGGGCAGCTGGGTCAGCGGCGCCTACGCCTACACCGTGATGGACGACTGGCTCCGCGGCGGGCTTCGGCCCGAGGAGCTGACCGAGCGCGAGGCCGCCCGCGAGGTCGCGCTGCGCTGGCTGCGGGCGTTCGGGCCCGGCACGTCGACGGACCTGCAGTGGTGGACGGGCTGGACCAAGGGGACCACCACCCGGGCGCTGGCGGACGTCGGTGCCGTCGAGGTCGCCCTCGACGAGGGCCCGGGCTGGGTCGCCCCGGACGACGTCGACGAGGTCGCGCCGGTCGACGGCTGGGTCGCGGTGCTGCCCGGGCTCGACCCGACCACGATGGGCTGGAAGGAGCGCGGCTGGTACCTCCCCGAGGCCGCCGCGGACGCCTTCGACCGGATGGGCAACGCCGGCCCGACCCTCTGGGTCGACGGCCGGGTGGTCGGTGCCTGGGCGCAGACCGCGGAGGGCGAGCTGCGCACCCACCTGTTCGAGCCGCTCCCCACCGCGCGGGCGGCCGAGGTCGAGCAGCGGCTGGCGGAGGTCGCGGCGATGCTCGGCGACACCCGGTTCACGGTGCGGTTCCCGAGCCCGGTCTCCACCGCGCTGGCGAAGGGCCTCGACCCGCGGTAGCCGCGACCCATTGCCCTCCGCGGGGGCGGGGTCCAGGCTGACCCCATGAGGGGGACCAGAACTGCACATGCCCGACTTCTCGCGCCCGTCGGGGCCACGCTGCTGATCGCGGGCGCGGTCGCCCTGGCGGCGGGTCCGGTGGTGGCCGACACGTCCGCCGCCTCCCGGGTCGCCCGCGCGGCGCCCTTCGACCTCGACGGCGACGGGTACGGGGACCTGGCGACCGGGGTGCCGCTGGCGACCGCCAACCACCACTACGCAGCCGGCGCGGTCAGCGTCCTCTACGGGTCAGAGCGGGGCGTGAACGCGGCAGGGAACCGGCTGATCAGCCAGACGACCTCCGGGGTGGTCGGCGGCAGCGAGAACCTCGACCAGTTCGGGACGTCGGTGACCTCGGGTGACTTCGACGCGCGACGGGTTCGCCGACCTCGCCGTCGGGGCGATCGGCGAGGACCGGCCGGGCAACGGCACCAAGCCGTTCGGTTCGGTCACCGTGCTGCCCGGCAGCGAGGCCGGGGTGAGCGGTGCGGGCAGCCGACGCTTCCGTCCCGCCGACGCAGGCTCCGACCAGGTCTGGGGAGGCGGCGAGGCCACCGGTGACCTCGACGGCGACGGGTACGACGACCTGGTGGTCTCAGCCGGCAGCCAGAGCTTCGACGAGCAGGTCGACGGGGTGAGCGTGCTCTACGGGTCAGCGACCGGACTCACCGCCGCCCGCGCGGTGACCCTCGACAACACCTCGGCCTACGAGCAGCCGGCAGGCCGACTCGACACGTTCGGCAGCTCCCTTGCCGTCGGAGACATCACCGGCGACGGCATCGACGACCTCGCGGTGGCGGGGCATCGCGGCGAAATGGGCCACCAGGTCGGCGGGGTCGCCGTCTTCCGCGGCCGGGCCGGTGGGCTGCGCACGGTCGCGGACGAGACCTACCAGGGCAGCTCGCCCGCCCTGGCGTCCGGGGGTTGGGAGTACTTCCCGGGGTTCGCCGCCGCCGTCGCGCTCGGCGACTACGACGCCGACGGTCACGCGGACCTGGCTCTGTCGGATCCCGACGCCGCCACCCCGGACACCGCCGGCTGCGAGGAGATCGCTGGCTGCACCGGAGGGATCGTGGTGCTGCCGGGCACTGACGGGGGACTGGACGCCGACCGCGCGACCTTCCTGACCCAGCGCAGCGACGGCGTGCCCCGGGGGCCGGGCGCGCGCCAGCCTTTCGGAGGACCGCTGGCGTCGGGTGACGTCGACGGTGACGGGGCCGACGACCTGGCGGTCGGCATCGGCGGCGCCTACAGCGGCAGCATCGCAGCCACGGGCGCCGTGCTGGTGCTGCGCGGCGACCATTCGGGCGGGCTGTCGGGTGCGGGCGCCCGGAGGTGGACGCAGTCGACGGCGGGAGTCCCGGGCGTCAGCGAGGACCACGACCTGTTCGGCAGCTCGCTGCGCGTGGTCGACCTCGGTCGCGGCGACGTGCGCGACCTCGTCGTCCAGGCTGCAGGGGAGACGGTGGGCGGAGCGCAGGACGCGGGCGCGGCCACCGTTCTCTACAGTCGTCGCGGCGACGGTCCGGTCACGGACGGCGCCCAGGTGTGGACCCTCGACACGCGAGGGGTGCGCGGCACCGCGGGGCGGTACCACCGGTTCGGCACGCTGGACCAGTGACCTGACCCTCCCGGGACGCGGGTGCCCGTGCGCCTAGGGTGACGCCATGGGCACTGCCACGGGGCGGGACTACGACTCGCTCGACGTCTGGACGGATCCGGAGAAGGAGCGCGTCGGCACCTCGGCGACCGTGATCACCTTCGTGCGCACGGTCGCCTCCGTCGTGCTCGCCGCCCTCGCCGCGCAGCAGGAGAGCCAGACCCTGCTGGTCGCCGCGCTCGTCGTGTACTGGGCCGGCGACAGCCTCGACGGGTTCGTCGCCCGCGTCCGGGGCTGCGAGACGCGCATCGGGGCGGTGCTCGACATCCTCAGCGACCGGTTCAACGCGGCGGCGTTCTACGTCGGCCTGGTCTGGCTGCACCACGACTACGCCGTGCCGGTGTTCATCTACCTCGCCGAGTTCATGGTCGTCGACTGCTTCCTGTCGCTGGCGTTCCTGGCCTGGCCGGTGCGCAGCCCGAACTACTTCTACGTCGTGGACCGGCCGCTGTGGCTGTGGAACTGGTCGAAGCCCGGCAAGGCCGTCAACTCGTCGCTGTTCGCGGTGCTGCTGCTGGTCACCGGCTGGGTGTGGGTGGCCGCGGCCATCGCCACGGCGCTGCTGGTGATGAAGACGGCGTCGCTGGTCCGGCTGGGACGGATCGGCCTGCCGGTGCCCGCACGGTAGGCTTCCCGGCATGCATCTAGCACCCCTGGTCGTCACGGCTGCCGAAGGCAAGGCGCTGGGTGGCGTCAACCCCTACTTCGTCGGCGGCGGCATCCTGCTGCTGCTCGTGATCTTGATGGTCGGCCTGCTCGCCTTCGGCGGCGGGCGCGACCACACCTGAGCCGCCCACGTGCCTGACCACCCGGTGACGACGCGTGAGTGAGCCGGTGACCGGCGCCGGGATCGGCCAGGCGCCGCCGTCGGGTGGGCGTCATGGGCGGCACGTTCGACCCCGTGCACCACGGCCACCTGGTCGCGGCCAGCGAGGTGCAGTCCTGGTTCGACCTCGACGAGGTGGTCTTCGTCCCCACCGGGCAGCCCTGGCAGAAGCTCGAGCGCAAGGTGTCGGCCGCCGAGGACCGCTACCTCATGACCGTGATCGCGACCGCGTCCAACCCGCGGTTCTGGGTGTCCCGGGTGGACATCGACCGCGACGGTCCGACGTACACCATCGACACGCTGCGCGACCTCGCCAAGGAGCTCCCGGACGCGGACCTCTACTTCATCACCGGCGCGGACGCGCTCAGCGACATCTTCACCTGGCGCGACGCCGACGACCTGTTCGAGCTGGCCCACTTCGTCGGCTGCACCCGGCCCGGGTTCACGATGGACCGGTCGACGCTCTCGGGCATCCCCGAGGACAAGGTCACCATCCTGGAGATCCCGGCGCTGGCGATCTCGTCGTCCGACTGCCGCAAGCGCCGGATGCAGGGCGAGCCCGTCTGGTACCTCGTGCCCGACGGGGTCGTGCAGTACATCACCAAGTACGCCCTCTACGCACCCGACCAACCGACCTCGAAGCTAGGACCCGTGCCATGACCGCCACCGACCACGCCACCGAGCTGGTCCGCGCCGCCGCCCAGGCGGCCTCGGACAAGCTGGCCGAGAACATCGTGGCCTTCGACGTCTCCGAGCAGCTCGTCATCACCGACGCGTTCCTGCTCTGCTCGGCGCCCAACGACCGCCAGGTCCGGGCCGTCGTCGACGCGATCGAGGACCGGCTCCGCGAGGTCGGTGCGAAGCCGGTGCGTCGCGAGGGCGAGCGCGACGGCCGCTGGGTGCTCATCGACTACGGCGAGATCGTGGTGCACGTGCAGCACGAGGAGGAGCGCTCGTTCTACGCGCTCGAGCGGCTGTGGCGCGACTGCCCGCTGATCACGCTGCCCGACACCGTCAGCTCCGGCCGTGGCCGCTGACCGACCCGCGCTGCGCCGGCTGGTGCTGCTCCGGCACGGCCGCACCTCCTGGAACGACAGCGGCCACGCCCAGGGGCACGCCGACGTGGGGCTCGACGACGTCGGCAACGCGCAGGCCGCCGACGTGGCGCCGTACCTCGCGGGGCTGGGGCCGGTGGCGCTGTGGACCTCCGACCTGGCCCGAGCGCGGCAGACCTGTGCGTACGTCGAGCAGGCCACCGGTCTCGCGGCGAAGGTCGACGAGCGGCTGCGCGAGTACGACGTCGGCGAGCGGCAGGGGATGACCGCCGCCGAGTTCGAGCGCACCTTCCCGGCGGCGTACGCGGACTGGGTCTCCGGCGCCGAGACGCACCGGGTGCCGGGCTCCGAGTCCACCACCGAGGTCGCGGCCCGGATCGTCCCGGCGCTGCGTGAGTGCCTCGACTCGCTGGAGCCGGGCGACACCGGCGTGGTGGTCACGCACGGCGCAGCCCTCAAGGTCGGGCTCGTCGGGCTGCTGGGCTGGCCGTCCGCCCAGGTCGCCGACCTGCGCGGGCTGGACAACTGCGCCTGGGTGAGCGTGGTCGCCCCGGCCGGTGCGAGCGCACCGCGGCTGGAGGCCTACAACCGGTCCGTCGGACACGCCGGCGGCGGCCTCACCGACCTGTGACCGGCAGCGACCGGCCCGATTTCGCAACCACCCGGGCGGTTGGCTAGTATTCCCGAGTTGCCCTGGCAGTCTCAGGGTGGCGGGGCTGTGGCGCAGCTGGTAGCGCACCTCCATGGCATGGAGGGGGTCAGGGGTTCGAGTCCCCTCAGCTCCACCCACACGACACCTGACGTGTCTCTTGATCGAGACCCTCGGGATGCGACGCCTTCACACAGGTGGTCAGGAATCGAGAAGCGTCGTCACGTGATCCGGCCGTAGCGTGTCACCACAGGCGAAGTCAGCAACCTGACTGCGCACCCCTGAGGAGGCATCACATGAGTCCCACGATCCGCAGCCTGGTGATCCCGGTGTCCGACCTGGACGCCGCCAAAGCGGTGTACACCGCGCTGCTCGGCTCACCGCACACCGACGAGTCGTACTACGTCGGGTACGACGTCAACGGCTTCGAGGTCAGTCTCAATCCGGCCGGCGAGGGCGGGGGACCGGTGGCCTTCGCCGACGTCGAGGACCTCGACGTGACCCGCGAGACCCTGCTGGCGGCCGGCGCGACGGAGCGCGACGCGCCGCGCCGGGTCGCGCCGGAGGCGCGTGTGTGCGTGCTCGCCGACGCCGACGGCAACCCGATCGGGCTGCGCGGAAAGTAGTCGGGCTCAGCGCTGGGGGAGGCCGAATGGCTCGCAACCGTCCCGGATGCGGTGGGGTTGCAGGTCGAGCCGGACGAACAGCCCAACGGCCTCCGGGCCATAGCCTGCCTTCGTGCCCCGCTACCGCTTTCGTCGCGCCATCGCCGCCTGGACATGTCTCAGCGCACCAGTGGCCATTGCGCTCGGCTGCTTCCTCCTGGTCATCGGACTGTTCCAGCAGCCGTGGCTCGGCGCGACCATCGGCGTGGCGCTTGCCTCCGCGGAGTTCGCCCTCAGCTTTCGACGAGTACGACGCCGGACCGTGACCGTGACGGCTGAGGGACTGGAGGTGCAGCGCGACACGTACCGGTTGCTCGTGCCCTGGTCGGCGATTGCCAAGGTGCAGCGCCGCCGGCACCAGCTCGTCGTCGCCGTCGACGAACTGGTCGTGACAGGCGCCGACGTCGTACCGCTCGACTCTCGAGGCCGGTCCACGAGCCTGGACACCACGTCGCTCGAGGGACGTCCGGCCGCCGGCAGGGTCATGGTCAGCCTCTACGACAAGCAGTGGCGGCACGGGCCCATCGGCGAGCGCCTGCGCCGAGACGGTGTACTCCCGCCGGCGTAGAACGCGACGCGTGCCCAGCCAGCTCATGCCAGATCCGAGGCCGCACTCAACGCGACGGAGCGAGAACCGGCAGTAGTGTCGGTGGGGTGAACGACACCGAGCTCGTCGGTGTGCAGAAGACCCTCAGCCCCGTCCTCAGGGCCAAAGCACTGGACAACCGGCTGCCGGACCCGATCCTCGGCGACACGTACGCCGAGCAGGCGATGCGCCGACTCGACCCCGGCTACAGCGACCGCAGGTTCGGCACCAGCCAGATGGGCCTCGCCGCCGTGGTGCGCGCCAAGGCCCACGACGACTGGGCCCGGAGCTTCCTCGCCGATCACCCCGACGCGGTGGTGCTGCACCTGGGCTGCGGCCTCGACGCCCGGGTGTACCGGATCGACCCGCCCGCCACCGTCGACTGGTACGACCTGGACTACCCCGACGTCATCGAACTGCGGCGACAGTTCCTGCCGCCGCGTGAGCACTACACCCTGATCGGCTCCAGCGTCACCGACCTGACCTGGCTGGACCGTGTCCTCCGCGACCGGCCGGTGCTGATGATCGCCGAGGGACTGGTGCCCTACCTGACCGAGGCCGACGTCCGGCGGCTGCTGACCAGCGTCGTGGACGCCTTCCCCACCGGCCACCTACAGCTCGACACGGTGTCGGTCTGGGCGTGGCGCACCTCGAAGTGGGACCCCACGCTGCGCAAGTACGGCACCAGGTTCCACTGCGGCTTCGACGATCCGGCCGCGCTGGCCGACTGGCACCCGCGGCTCGAATACGTCGACGAGGCGCCGATGAACGACTCACCGGTGCTGATGGCCAAGGCGCCCGCGAACGTGCGCCGCCTGTACCGCCTCCTGAACCTGCTGCCGGGCATGAAGCGGTCCACCCGCATCGTGCGGTTCCGGTTCTGACCTGCCGCCCTCACCGATGCAGGTGCGGACGTCTACGTGAGCTCGGTGAGGGAGAGGACGTTGCCGTCGGGATCGGCGAACCATGCGACGCGATCGCCGTTCGGTGTCGTCCACACACCGTCGGCGTCCTGCTCCATGCCGTCATAACGGGTGAAGACGACGCCGGCGGATCGGAGCCCGCTGACGGCGTCGCGGATGTCGGTCACACGCCAGCCGAGGACGGTGTAGCCGGGGTGGGCGACCTCCGCCACCGCGGTGACGCGCAGCATCGTGCCATGGGCGTCGAACACGCACGCATAGGCGTTCTCGTCCACGACGGAGAGTCCGAGCGCGACCTCGTAGAAGGACCGTGCCCTGGCCAAGTCGGTCGTGGGCGCGAAGGCGATCACGTCGCTCGATGCAAGCACACCTGGGACCTCTCAGCTCTCGACGACAGGCGGGCGTTTCAGGTTGTCGCCAGCGTGGCGTGAAACGCACTCGTCCCCAGCATGCTCGCGATGGCCAGTTGTGTCAGGTCCTGTCAACCGTGCTCCGTCCGGTCGGACGGTGGTGGTCCAAGCCCGACAAGCGCAGAGCGGCGCACCGCACCAGATCGTTGCGGATGCTGCGTCGAGCTCGCGGAAGGAGATCCCATGAACCACCTTGTCCGGAGGACTGTGACCCTTGTCGCCGTCGCCGCCGCAACCATCGGCGCCGGCTCGTTCGTATCCGCAGCCGCGGCGCCGGGGGCGCCAGTGGGGCAATGCCCACCGGTCTACACGCTGACCGACGCCGCGTTCGGCCCAGCGACGACCGCGCTCGACAGCTCGCCAGGCGGGAACGGCGACGGCTGGGTCTGTCGCAAGGTGTTCGAGCACGGACCGAACGCCGGGATCGCGAACATCATCGACAACTACGTCCCGCTTCACGTCACCTTCGGGTAGCTCGCCGGCTCGTGAGAGGACACAGCGTGACGGTCACGAGTGGTCGCCCAGTCGTCGCCGCACCACACGCCGCCGCAGCGTGGGCGAGGCCACCACCTCGTAACCGGCCTCGAGGAAGACCTGCACCAGCCCGACCGATGCCTCGTCCCAGATCACGGACTTGCCCGGCGGCGGGTCGATCGGGTACCCCTCCAGGACGCGGGCGCCGACCTGCTCGCCGTACTCGACGGTGGCGGCAGCGAGCTCGTAGGTCAGCCCCGACTGGCGCTGGCCCTTGCGCACGACGAAGCACGTGACTGACCAGACGCCCTCGAGCTCGGGGTCCATCCGCATCCACGCCTGCTTCCGGCTCCACAGCCTGGGGTAGTTCTCCCGCGGCTCGACCGCGACCCAGCCGGCCGCCTCGCCGTCGACGTACCCGATCAGCCCTGACGTCGGTCCCGTGGTGCCGCAGGCGGTTTGCTCCAGCAGCGCGGCGTCCCTCTGCTCCTGGGTGGTGTCGCGCCAGATCCAGCCGGGCACCTTCATCGCTTGGCAACGGCACTTACGGGCGCCCGCCGTGTCGAAGACCGCCTCGACGTCCGCTGTGGCTGCTTGGTTCGCCGGGAGCCAGGTGAAGTCGGGCATGCGGCGACCCTAGTTGCCGGCCGGGACGCTTTGAAGCCGATCGGGTCCGGACGACGGCCCCTACCTGGCGAGAGCGTCAGCTCACCGCCTGTCTCGAGCGGCTCATGAAGGCGATGCCGACAGTCGCCAGGCCGGCGTAGACGGCGGGTAGCAGGAACACGTGGGGAAGGCCGAGAAAGCCGACACCCAGACCGCCCGTGAGTCCTCCGAGGGCGCTTGCGACGGCCGTGGAGCTCATGAACACGGCTGAGGCGGTAGCGACCGCCGTCGGCAGCAGGCGTTGCGCAACGATGATTCCGAGTCCGGCGAAGATCCCCCAGACTCCGCCCATGAAGGCCTGTCCGGCGAACATCCCGACCAGGGACCCGGTCAGGGCGAAGCAGAGGTTAGCGGCGACACCGAAGGCGGCACCGAGGATCATCAGGTGCATGATCCCGATGCGCCGGGCGACGACCACAGCGACGGCCATGAGGAGCAGCTCGATCAAGGGCTGGATGCCGATGACCGCGCCGCTCACGACAGCGGGCGACGCCAAGTCGTCGTGCATGTAGATGGGCAGGTAGGCGTACTTGATCGGTTCGCCCGCGTAGACGAGTACGTAGAGCCCGGTTAAGGCGAGCAGTGGCGCCATGACGTGAAGTCGTCTCGTATGGACAATCTGCTGGGCCTCGTTCGTGACCGCATCAATGGCGGAGGTTGCTTCGTGGGTGCTGGCTGAGCGCACGCGTCGTAAGGGCACGATTTGAGCAAGCCTGGCTCGCGGCTAGGCGACGCAACCGCCATTCTTCGAACCCGTGTCACCTCTCGACGTAGTCGGGGATGTGGGCTACATTCCCCGAGCCCGAGAGTCGGGTCACAGGATCAAAGGCGCACCCATGTCACGCTTTCGTCGTCGGGGGACAGTCGTCGCCCTGGCCGTCTCCACACTCTTTCTCGGGGCGGCATGCACGGGCACGCCGAGCGCCTCCAAGTCGGAGTCCGAGCGCGATCGCGAGAAGGCCGCCGAGCGCAACGTCAAGGCGATGCCGCACGAGGCCGTCGAGAAGTACATGATGATCGCCGGGCTCGACCCGGACGAGGCCGGCAAGGAGTCCAAGGAGGCCAAGACCCTGGCCGACCAGTTCGCCGAGGCCCGCACCGCGCCGGGCGTCGTCTCCTCGGGTGCCTACACGGCGGCCTACAAGCAGCTGACCGCCCTGCCGACGAGCCGGAGGCTCGTGGGCCGACGTCACCAAGGTGCCCTACAACTCCGACGACCCGCGCTACCGCGACTACTACTCCAACTCCAGCGGCGGCAGCGGTTACGTCTCCGGGCGCATCACCGGGATCGCCGCCGACGGCGCCGGCGACGTCTACGCGGCCTCCGCGGACGGTGGCGTGTGGCGCTCCACCACCGGCGGCGGGCACTGGCAGCCGATCAGCGACAAGCTCCCGACGCTGTCCTCGGGCGACCTGACCCTCGCGGCGGACGGGTCGCTGTGGTTCTCCTCCGGTGAGGCGAACACCGGCGGTACGGCGTACGCCGGCGCCGGCGTCTTCCGGCTGGCCAACCCGAAGACAGGACAGTTCACGATGGCGGACCGGGTCGGCGGCTCGGAGCTCGACTCGACGACGATCGGGCGGGTCCGCTTCGGCGGTGGCCGGGTGTGGGCGGCCACCAACCGGGGCATCTGGTCCCACGTCGACTCCTCCAGCACCGGTGCGTGGACGTTCCACTACGCCCCGAACATGGACTACATGCCGAAGATCACCGACGACGCCGGCAAGGTGATCGTGCCGGCCGGCTCCCAGTGCACCGACAACACCTCGTGCGGAGCGACGAACGCGGCGTACAAGAACATCGTCAACGACATCGCCATCGACCCGACCAACCCCCGCCACGTCATCGCGGCGCTCGGGTGGCGCAGCGGGGACACCTACAACGGGTTCTACGAGTCCAAGGACGGCGGCAGCACCTGGGTCAAGACCAACCCGGGCGGCGCGATGCCGGCAGACGACATCGGCTACGTCACCTTCGCCTGGGCCAAGGACGCCTCCAAGCTCTACGCCATCAACCAGTCCCCGGCCCTGCTGAACAAGGCCAGCGGAACGGTCAACTCCTACCTCGACGGCATCTACGTCTCCCCGAACGGGTCCATCACCGGCCCCTGGAACAAGATCGCCACGTCCACCAAGCTCGCCAGCTCGGGCTCCGCCCTCAAGCAGTCCGTGGGCGGCAAGGGCTACGGTCCCGGGATCCAGGCCTGGTACAACCAGTTCCTGCAGGTCGACCCGAAGAACCCCAACCACGTGTACGCCGGGCTCGAGGAGGTCTACGAGACCAGCAACTCCGGCAGCACGCTGGACCACGCCGGGCCCCTACTGGAACTTCTACTTCCCCTGCTGGGACGTCAGCGACGCCAAGAACACCTGCCCGGGCTCGACGCACTCCGACCAGCACGCCGCGGCCATCGGCACGGTCAACGGCACGCCGACGTTCTTCGCCGGCAACGACGGCGGCATCTACAGCCGCCCGGTCAACGGCAAGGCGAACGCCGACGGGCACGCCACCGACTGGAAGTCCCTGACCAGGGACGGGACCATGGACGGCCTGCAGTACTACTCCGTCGCGACCGGCGCCGACACGGCCAAGGGCGGCCTGGTCGTCTCCGGTGGTCTTCAGGACAACGGCGCCTCGAACCTGCGCGGCGTCAAGCCGTCGGGCGCCAACACCGACACCGAGATGGGCTCCCCCTTCGGCGGGGACGGCGGCGACTCGATGGCCGACCCCGCCAACGGCTGCCGGCAGGTGCAGGAGTACACCACGCTGTCGATGACCGTGACCGAGAACTGCGGCGTCAACCCCGGCTCGACGAGCACCGACACCGCGACCTCGTGGAAGATCGACCCGCACGACCCGAACGCCCGGTTCATCGCTCCGTTCGACTTCGACCGCTCGAACAAGAACAGCTGGATCGCGGCGGGCCAGTACGTCTGGACTCAGCAGAAGGGGTACGCGATCCGCTCCGGAGCCGAGTGGAACAAGACGTTCGACCTCGGCGCGGGCCACTCCGCCACCGCGGTCGCGATGAACAAGGGAGTCGGGTACGCGGCCTGGTGCGGACCCTGCAACAACGCCGGGTTCAGCCGTGGACTGGCCACCAACGCCTCCGGCGCCTGGAAGACGGTCACCCTCCCGGCGAACGTGCCGAACCGCTACATCGGCGGCGATCGGCATCGACCCGGCGAACAGCCAGCACGCGTTCCTCGCCGTCAACGGGTTCAGCCGTCGCTTCACCGAGGGCCCGGGCGCCGGGGTCGGCCACGTCTACGAGACCCGTGACGGCGGCCAGACCTGGACCGACGTGTCCGGCAACCTCCCGGACGTGCCGGCCAACGCGGTCAAGGAGACCTCGTCGGGCGCTCTCGTGCTCGGCACGGACCTGGGTGTCTTCTACCGGGCGCCGGGTGCGACCAGCTGGACGAAGCTCGGTGCCAACCTTCCGCTGGTCACGGTGATGGACGTCGAGCTGGCCGGTGACGGCAACGTCTACGCCGCCACCCACGGACGCGGGATCTGGAGCATCCCGCTGCCCTGACCTTCGCGCCCTGTCGCGGACCCCGTCCCCGACGGAAGAGCTTCGGCTCCCCGGCCGGAGGCGGGGTCCGCTGCGCGGCTCTCAACTTTCGTCACGGATCAACGGGTGCGAACCGATCCAAGAAAAGTCCGCACTGCGGCTCCGGGCGAGCGCAGCCGCCCACCACACGGCAGATCCAGTTACCATCCTGGCCCCTTGAGGCACGGGCCGTTGCCGTGACTGGATCAGCCCAGCTGCCGGATCGAGTCGCGAATCTGGAGATGGGGCTCGAGTCGAACGCGCCGCGGTGGAAGTTGGGGGTGTTGGATGCGGGTGTTCAGAAGGTCGACGGCTCGTGAGCCGATCTCGATCATGGGTTGCGCCACGGTGGTCAGACGGGGGGTGAGGACCTCGGACCAGGGAAAGTCGTCGAAGCAGGCGAGTGACAGGTCCGCGGGGACTTGAAGCGACAGGTCGCGCAGGCCGGCGAGCACGCCGATGGTCATCGCGTTGTTGGCGGAGACTAGGGCCGTCGGCCGGTTGTTGCTTTGCAGCAGGTCGATGGTTGCTTTGCGTGCTTCCTGTGAGTCGGAGTGGCCGTGGACGATGATCTCGTCGTCCTCGATGAGGTTATTTCGTTGGAGTCCGGCGCGAAACCCGGCGAGTCGCTCGTCTGTCGTGGACAAGCCGGGTAGGCCGGCGACGAATCCGATCTTGGTGTGGCCCTGCTGGGCGATCAGGTCCACGAGCGATGCCGTGGGCTCGGCGTTCCGGACACCGATCATGTCGAACGAGCCGTCAGCTTCGGGCGGGAACCGGTCCAGCAGGACTGTGGGGGTCCGGTACCGACGCAGCATCTCTAGCGACCGGTGGGCTTGGGCTGAGGGGGCGAGGATGAGGCCGTCGACTCGCCGTGAGAGGAGCGCCTGGACCGCGGTGAACTCAGTGGCGGCATCATCGTGGGTATCGACGAGGAGCACAAGCCGCCCCGTGGCGACGGCTGCTTGTTCCACCGCGGCTAGGACTTCAGCGAAGTAGATGTTGGAGATCGCGGACATGGCGACCCCGACGGTGTTGCTGCGGCCGGAGCGCATGGAACGGGCGAGGGCGTCGCCGACGTAACCGGTCGTGTCGATGGCGCGTCGAACCGCGTCCTCGGTGGCGGGGGAGACCTTTCGGGTGCCGTTGATGACGTGGGAGACCGTCGTCTGGGAGACACCGGCGGCTCTCGCCACCTCGTGCATTGTCACCATCACGGCTCCATTTTCCCGGTAGTCACCACCCGAGGGAGGGCGCTGGCCGAGCCACTTGACCCTTCCCTATTGCCAGGCACCCACACGCCTAGAACGTTCTTCGATCCCTCGCACCCTTTACACGACTCAAGCCTAGCGCATACGGTTGCGCATACGATTGCGCCAACAGAGAGGACCAACCGTGCCAGGTGCGCAGGAGCAGCGACGTCGGCTCATCGTTGAGGCAGTCAGAGAGCGCGGCTGCGTCGACGTCGGCGCCCTTGCGGGCTCCTTGGACGTCGCCGCTGAGACGGTGCGGAGGGATCTCCACGCGCTCGAGGCCCACGGGCTGGTCCGTCGCACCCACGGAGGTGCGCTCCCCGTCGACAAACCCCACTTCGAGACCCAGGTGATGCGCAGATCTGGTCAGCTGGCCCGCGAGAAGCGGCAGATAGCCGCGGCGTGCATCGATGAGCTGGCGGGGTGGGAGTCGATCTTCCTGGATCAAGGCTCGACCGCGTTGGCCATCGCAGAGCGTCTGGCTGCGACCGAGGGTCCACTGACGGTGGTGACATCCTCGTTACAGGCTGCCATCGTGCTCTCGGCTCGTGCGAGGACCGAGGTGATGTTTCTAGGTGGCCGACTGCGCGGCAGGGCGCTCGCGACCGTCGGGGCGTCCGCGACCAGCATGCTCGCCGAACTGAGGCCTGACGTCGCAGTGATGACGGCCTCCGGGATCTCGCTGGAGCGAGGGGTGAGCACCTCCGACGCCGAGACCGCGGAGCTGAAACGAGTGGCAATGAAGTCCTCGGGCCGCGCGTTGTTCGCGGCGGACCACACGAAGTTCGGGGCCAGCAGCTTCTGTCACTACGCCGCGGTTGACGATTTTGCGGTGATCGTCACCGACGCGGGCTTGACCACCAGCGTCGCCGCGAGGTACCGGGCGCAAGGCCTGCGTCTTGTGCGAGCTACCTCCTGAGGCGCCCAACGACGAGAGAGGCAACTGTCCTGACAGCCCAGCAGGCCCCGACCTCACCCGGTTCGAAACCATGACCGCAACTACCGTCGAGGTCGATGTCCGCTCTCTGGCGGACCGGTTGGGCATACTCAGTGCGCGGCAGCCCCGCACCCTCGTCGGTCTCTGCGGCCCACCCGGCGTCGGCAAGTCCACGCTCGCAGCCGACCTCGCCGCCAGGCTCGGTCCCGACACCGCAACCGTGGTCCCATGGACGGATTCCACTTGTCCAACCGAGCGCTCGCCACGCTCGGCCTCACACATCGCAAGGGTGCCTCCGCGACGATTGACGTAGACGGCTTCGCAGCGACCCTGGCACGGCTCGCCGACCCCAACGACTCGATCGTCTATGTTCCGGGGTTCCGCCGCGACCTCGACGAACCAGTCGTCGGCGTCATCGCGGTGCCGCGGGCCTTACCCTGGTCATCACCGAGGGCAACTACTTGCTTTCACCTGATCCGCGCTGGCAACGCGCACGCACCCACCTCAATGCCGTCTGGCACCTCGACATCGAGGACTCAGTCCGCGCTCAACGCCTTATCGATCGACACCGACGCTTCGGTCGCACCCGAGAAGAGGCGATGGCCTGGGTCCGCCGAGTCGACGAGCCAATGCCCAAAGCATCACATCGACCGCCCACCTCGCCGACCAACGCTTTCGCGTCGTCGACGCGTAGGCGATCGGCCCGACGTGGCGGACTTACTGCAGAAGCGGGGAGCGGCTCGGGTCCGAGCGCCCGAGCCGCTATCCCTGGTGCAGGTGGGACCCGACCTACTTGCAGAGACCCCTTGCAGCCGCGTTCTTTCCCTGGCCGCCAACGGCCTTGACGAGCTCACCGACATTGGCGAAGCCGGTGAGGCCGCCGCTGTTGACGGTCTTGTGCACCTGGCCGAAGCAAGCGGCCTTCGCTGGTGCAGCGCTGGCCGGGGTGGCGAGGCCGAGCGTTGCAAGAACGGCGATGGATCCTGTGGCGAGAATGCGCTTCATGTGACTTCCCTCCTCGTTATGGGTGCGGGTTCACCCATCGCGAGCCCTTCGATACGCGGAGTCGAGCGGATTGGTCTGCACAGAGCCCGTCCAGACCACCCAATCGACGTACCCGCACGTCGGCAGTTCCGAGCTTCACTCTGAGCGGTAAGGGAGTGCGCTTCGACCGGTCCCGACGATGATCTGAAAGTGTCGTCCTACCTTCCGAGCCGTGATGAGATGGATTTCATTGCGCGACGTGCCGATCTTCGCAACCCCACCCCGTCGCTCGATCAGTGATCCGGGGCAAGATCGCGCAACCGCCGACCGATTGGGATCCCCGCACCGTCCTAGGCGTCCCAGGCATTTCCTGGTCGGTGTCGAGCGACACGGGCGCGACGTGCCGCCTGAGTGCCCCCGACAACATCGCCTATGACCGCTACTGCCGCGAGTTCGTGTATCGCCAGTGCCGCAACGAAGCGGAACTCGCTGCGATCGTGAGCGCGGACTGCGAAGAGGTCTTCTCCTGTTACCGCTTCGACGGCCTGACGCGATGGACCACTGCAGCGTTACCGGCGTGGGCGTCATCGTCGGGTACATCCGTCACTCCCTCGTGCAGAACCCCGAGTCCGAGATCGCCCAGGGCCTGCAGGAGTACGCGGACTACCTGACGGGCACCGAGTCCAAGACGTATCTCGAGGACTTCGACCCGTTCCTCCACGATCGCCATTAGGCCGACCGGACGCCCCGGCGGACGCCCGCACATCGATGCGGGTTCAGGCGGTCAACGCAACGCCTCTGCCAATGCTTGCGATGGTGTCTTGAACTCGAGGGTCTGTCGAGGGCGTTCGTTGAGCTCATGTGCGATGGCGTCGAGGTCGGTCTGGGTCAGTGTTCGGAAGTCGAGCCGTCGGGGCAGGTACTGACGCAGCAGGCCGTTGGTGTTCTCGTTGCTGCCGCGCTGCCACGGTGACTTGGGGTCGCAGAAGTAGACCTGCACCCCAGTCTGGACGGTGAAGCGTTGGTGCTGGGCCATCTCGTGGCCGAGGTCCCAGGTCAGCGATTTCGCCAGCTGACTGGGCAGGGTGGTGATCGCCGCGGCGAGCGCGTCCGCGACGGCGTCGGCCTGGTGGTCGCCGCGGGGCAGCCCGACCAGCATCAAGAACCGTGTCTTGCGTTCCACCAGGGTGGCGACCGGGCTCATGTGCTTGCCGAAGACCAGGTCGCCCTCCCAGTGCCCGGGCACCGCCCGGTCGGCGACTTCGGCCGGCCGTTCGGAGATGTGCAGCGTGTTCGGGCGACCGCCCCTGCCGTCGGGCAACCGGACACCTTTGGGCCGTCGGATCACCCGACCGGTGCGCAGATACCGGGTCAGCTCCTTGCGCAGCGCACCGCGGGACTGCACGAACAGGGTGCGGTAGATGCTCTCGTGCGACACCTGCATCTCCGGACGCGTCGGATAGGTCAGCTTCAGCCAGCCATCGATCTGCTGCGGTGACCACCGCCTGGTCAGCTTCTCCTTCACGATGGCACGCAGCGCTGGGTTGCCGGCCAGCTTGCACGGCTTCGGCCGCGCCGCCCGTGACCACGCCGCGAGGTCGGCCCGCGCCGCCCGATACCGCCGCCGGCCACCATTGCCGCTGACCTCACGGCTGACCGTCGAGGGCGATCGTCCCAACGACCCGGCGATCGCCCGCAGCGAGCGACCACACGCCAGCCCCCGCGAGATCTCCTCCCGCTCCACTAGCGACAACCGACCCGGTCCACGTCGTCGCGGCTCGGGTCTGATCCCGCCACACCGGATCAGATACGCCCGCACCGTCCCGGTGCACAACCCCAGCTCCCGCGCCGTCGGCTTCGCCGCCTGACCGGCCCGCATCCGCAACCACACCTGGTCAATCACCGTCGGCGTCAACCGCTCGTAATCACCATGGCCCACCGCAACCACCTCGACATCACCGAACCACGAAGTGTTGCGCCGACCCCTTGAGACCGCCGACAGATCCGGTCGTCTGGGGGAGTCGTCGACCTGGCGGCACGACACGTGGCCACCTCGGGCCGCCACAGTCAATCGCTGCCGCTCAGCGCTTCGACTGTCGAGCCCGGGGAGAGCGCCGTCGTCAACGGGGGCCGAGACATCCTGGCAGCGCTTGGCTACGTTGAGGATGAAGGCCGCCACGTGGCGGCAGGCACGTGAAGGGGAGCCGGCATGTACGCAGTCGTTCGTACCTATGCGGGGCAGGGAGCGGAGGAGCTGTTCGATCTCCTCGGTCAGCGGGAGGAGGACGTGAAGGCCCTCATGACAGCGGTCCCGGGCTTCGTCTCCTACTCGGCTGCCCGCAACGGTGGCGGTGGGGTGGCGGTGACGGTCTGTGAGGACAAGGCTGGTGCCGACGAGTCCTCGCGGCGCGCTGCGGAATGGGTCAAGGAGAACCTCAGCGCGGTAGTCGACCCGCCGGCCATCACCGAGGGCGACGCGGTTCTCCACTTCGGCGCGTAGGAGACACCGCGCCGCCGTCAGACCGTCCCGGTGCCTCCTTGGTTCTGGTAGACCGCTTGGGCGTACCCGAGGAGCGTCGTGCTGGCGGCCGTGGTGATCTTCTTGCCGGCCTGGGCACGCACCGCGTCGGCGAACAGGTGCAGGTCCTGCAGCGCAGTACTCGTCTTGCCGGCCTTCAGGTCGGTCTGGACGGTGGTCCACTTCGAGGTGAGCGGCGTGACCTGCTTGGCGTCGATGCCGGCTGTCTGGCTGATCAGCTGGCTCATGGTGAGGTACACGGCCGTGGCCGAGCGGTTGGCCCTCACCGTGCCGGAGAAGGACGGCTCGGTGGTCCGGTAGGTGACGCCGGAGGAGGCGATCACGACCGCGGGGAAGCTGTACGTGTGCTGCGTGTTGTACGTGACCGCCGCGCGGGTGGGCAGCGTCAGCGACGCGCCGTCGACCTTCGCCACGCGTGGCACGGTGGTCGGGAGTCCTTGCTGGGCGAGGACGAGCACCGGGTTGATGGTCAGGCCGCCGGCGGCGTAGGTGATGTCGTAGTTCGCGTCGACGGCTCCCTTGCAGGTGATCGCGGCCGGGTAGATCCCTGGATCGGTCGTTGCCGAGACGGGCGATCCGCCGGCGGTTGCCGCGCAGGAGGGCGCAGCGTTCGGTGTCGTGCCGAGGGTCGCGTCGCTGTCACCGTTGACCCAGCCCGACCCGCTCCATCCGTACGTCGGCACGGTGCCTGAGGCGACGACCCGGTTGTCGGCGGTGATCGTGAGGGGGGCCCGGGTGACGTCGAGGGTGCCGTCGACGTACCTGATGTCGTAGTTGGGGATGCTGGCTCCCGACGCCACGATCGGGTGCGGACCGACGCTGCTGTCGCGCGGTGGGCCGGTCACCTGCAGGCCGACGACGTCGGCGGCCGTGTCGCCGTTGACGAGCCCGCTGATGGACGTGTCGAACGTCGGGTTCGCGGCGCCGTACACCTTGGTCGCGTCCTTCGCCATGATGGTCAACGACGCCGGGTCCACCTTGAAGCTCCGCGTCACGTCCGGTGCGGCGAGGTAGCCGGGCGGGCTGGCCGCCTGGCTCGCCGTCACCGTGCAGGTCCCGGCTCCGACCAGGGTGATCCGGGAGCCGTCAGTGCCGCTCGAGGTGCAGACGTCGGCCGGCCCGGCGGCGTAGGTCACCGGGTTCCCCGAGCCGCCACCGGTCGCAGCGACGGTGAAGGGGTCGTCGCCGTACTTCTTGTCCGCCAGCGCCGGGAACGAGATCGACTGCGGCCCGCGCACGGTCACCTTGAAGGTCTCGGAGTCGGTGCCGTTGCCCCAGTCCTGGGCCGACACCGTCCCGTAGTAGACCCCCGGCTTGGTGTAGGTGTGCTCGGCGTTGATGCGCATGATCCGGTCGGTGATCAGGCTCAGGTGGGCGGACGTGCTCGCGTCCTCGAAGGGGATCAGGTTCGGCCCGAGGTTCTGGAAGCTGCGGGCCGTGCCGTCTCCCCAGGTGACCTGCACCGTCTCGTTGTCCTCCGTGCCGGCGTGCCTGAGCACACCCGACAGCTTGGTCTGCGTGCCCAGGTCCATCGTGCGCGTGTCGCACGCCGAGTCGGCGATGACGGCGCAGTCGGCTGCCAGCTGCAGCTCGGGTGGCGAACCGGCCACGCCCACGTAGAACCCCGTCTTCGCCGAGTCGCCGGTGGCGTCGGTGCCCGTCAGCTCGACCTTGTAGGTGCCTGGTGCTTGCCAGGCGTGGGACGCAGTCGGCCCGGTCACGGGATCGGTGTAGGGCGGCTCCCGCACCACATGTCCGTTCTCGTCGATGATGGGGGTTCCGTTCTCGTCCGCCACGACCTGCTCGCAGCCGGGCGTCCCGCACTCCGCGAACCGCCAGCTGTAGGTGATCGCCCCCTGGGCGCCCGCCGCGTGGAAGCCGCCCGCGTCGAAGTGCACCGCAGAGGCCTCCACCCCCTGGAGCGGGGAGAACGTGGGCGTGCCGACGGCCGGGGCGTAGGGACGCAGCGAGGCGCGGTACTGCGCGCCGTCCGGGCCGACGTACTGGATCTCTCCTGAGTTGGTGCAGGTGTTCTCGCCCCGGCAGGTAGCCGGGTCGATGGCCTTCTCGGTGCCGTCGGGCGAGATCGTGAAGAAGCGGTAGTCCCCGTTCGACACGCGGCGCAGCCAGGTCGTGCGGTGCTCGCCGCCCCAGTCGGTGTAGGTCAGCCGCAGCGTCTGGACCGTCTTGGGCGCACGGTCACCCACCGCCACCTGCGACACGAACCAGTTGCCGTGCACCCGCAGGGTCTGATTCACGTTGCTGGCCTTGTCGGCCACCGTGATCGTGGGCGTCGTCTCGTTGGACCCCCCGCTGCGCGCGCTCACCTGCCACTGGGGGTCGGTCGACACCGCGGCGGGGATGTCGGGTGGGTTCAGGCAGCCGCTGCGGTCGACCGGGCTCGAGATCGCGTCGTTCTGGCCCAGCGGCACGTAGGTCAGGAATCCCGGCAGCTTGCTCGACGAGTAGGCCCACGGCGGGATCAGGGAGTTGTCGCACGCGATGCTGTTGTCGGGCACCGGCAGGGTGGCCCCGACGAACAGGCCGTAAAGGGTCGATGCTCCCGCGGTGGTGTCGATCAGCGTGGCCGGGGCGGTGGTGGCCGTGCGGGCGCCGACGACGAGCTCCGCGATCTTCCCGGGGAGCTTGGCGTTGTCGGTGACCCGGATGCCCTCCATGACGGCGACCACGATGGCCAGGATGACCACGGCGACGGCAGCGCCGATCGCCGAGGCTGCGAGGCCACCGAAGTACTCCGCCGCCGCGGCCTCACCCAGGACGGCCACGGCTGCCTCGGGCAGCGCCTCCGCGACGACGAGGTTGGGCACCAGCGCCGCGGCCACCGAGCTGCCGAACAGGACGCTTCCCATCGTGGCGCCGATCGTGACGCCGGTGACCGCCGCGGCGACCACCGCCGACCCGAACGTCACGCCGGTGGCGATGTTGGCGGCCTGGGACTGGAACTTCGCGTCCGTCAGCGTCGCGTAGGTCGCCGCCGACTCGCCCCACTTCACGAACTGGTCGTACGTCGGGGTCGGCACCGCGCACCCCAGCGGCGAGGTGCACGGCGTGAAGCATGTCGAGGTCGACGAGCCGTCGTACTCCGAGGCGTACGGGGCCGGCGGGTGGTAGCGGCAGTACCCGCCCCGTGCGGTGTTGTCCGGGTTGAGGGCCCGGACGTCGCTTCCCAGGAACGCGGTGAGCTGCGCCTGCGACGCCGTGCTCGCCATCTGCCAGTAGTTCCCGACGTCGAGCCCCGCCCAGGTGGCGTACTCGGCGCCCGACTGCAGAGCAGACTCCTGCGACTGGGACGACGCCAGGCCGGACATCCACTTGACTGCGTTCTGCTGGTCCGTGGTCCGGCTGCCGGCGGGCGTCTTGATCGCCTCGACGATCAGCGCCCAGAGCTCTGCCTGAGCATCCGACCGGCCCCAGCTGCGCACGGCGTCGCGGTCGCCCGCGCCGAGGTCGTGGTCGGCGATGGTGTTGTCGACCGCCTTCGCCTCGAGGGCCTTCAGGGAGGTCGCGACCGCCGGGTCGGTCGCGCCGAGCGCGCCGATGTTGATCAGGCTCGGCGGCGAGGGGACGGACGGGCAGGTGTGGGTGCCGTCGCTCGTGATCGTGCACAGGGTCCCGATCGGATCGGCAGCCTGCGCAGGTGGTGCGAAGACCAGCCCGGACAGCGGCAGGAGCGCCCCTGCCACGATCCCGATCAGCCAGGTGATGCCGCGGCTCACGGACACGTTCTCGGTCATGCGGTGCTCCCCGTACACGGCCCGATCGGCGAGCCTGATGGCTGTCCCGGCCGCGGAGGAGGCGTGGTGCGCCGCAGTCTCGGACGTGCGTCAGAGGAGGGGCGGCGGCCTCGGTGCTGCCACGAGACATCCTGATCGCAGGAAGCGGTGAGCACCCTGGGGTCGAACCCTAGGTTCTGCCCTAGGAAAGTCCTCGTTGCTGCCGCCGCTGACCCGGCACCACGTCGCCGTGCCGGCGCCGCAGCTCCTGCCGGCCGGCGACACCCAGCTTCGCGTACACGTTGTGGAGGTGGAACTCGACCGTCTTGGTGGTGAGGAACAGCTCGGCCGCCACCTCACGGTTGGTCCGCCCGGCCAGCACGAGGGTGCAGACGTCCTGCTCGCGCGGCGTGAGCTCGCTGGGACCCGTGACGTGCGTGCGCACGCCCCACGACGCCAACGTGGCGCGGCAGTCCTCCAGGCTCGGCTCGGCCCGCAACCGTGTGAAGACCGAGGCAGCCTCCAGGAGTCGAGCGGCGCCCTCGGCCCGGTCACCGAGGGCGTGCTCCAGCTCCCCTGAGGCCTGCAGCAGCTGCGCTCGGACGAAGGGGACGTCGGCGGTGGCGGGATCCCTCAGGTCCTCGGCGTAGTGGACCCGCGCCTCCTGGGGACGGCCGTGGACCTCGGCCAGCCGTCCACGCATCCATCCGAGCCGACTCGGCACGGGACCGCCCGGCCACCGCTCGAGCGACCGCTCGTACCGACGCAGCACCAGCTCGGCCTGCCGCACGTCCCCGACGGCGAAGCACGCGCGCATCCAGAGCTGCATCAACGACCGTTGGGTGCGGGTCCTGCTCAGTCGCTCCCAGAAGACGTCATCCCTCGATCCGAGCAGACCCAGCACCGACTCGTCGTCCCCTCGCGCGGACGCCAGGACGACCTCCTGCTCGAACACGATGTCGGCTATGTTCTGCGTGCTCAGCGTCGCCAGCCCCTCGCGTGCCCGGGCCAGGTACTCCTCTGCCAGGTCCCATTCCCCTCGCCAGGACCGCACCTGCATGGACACCGCGCACGCCAGTGGGATGTTCCACGACGTGCCGCGCTGCTCGGCCAGGGTGCGCGCCGCGGTGGCGTCGACCGCGGCCTCGTCCCACTGCCCGAGCAGGAACCGGATGGTCGAGCGCAGGAAGTAGAACCGGCTCTCCGTGACGGAAGGACGCCAGACCGGAGCCAGCGCGATCGTGGCATCCAGGTCCTCGAGGGCCTCCTGCAGCCGACCGGTGTACATCTTCAGCAAGCCGCGACCGGCCAGGAGCTCGGCCTCCACGGGCTCGGTGTGCTGGCGGGCAGGGCGGGTCCCGAGCCCGTCGAGGGCCTCCTCCAGGTCTCCGCACCACCAGAGCGCCATGGCCTTCAGGTTCGCGGCGTCCGCCGACACCTCCGGGTCCGGCGAGTGCAGCGCCCACTCGGCCGCGTCCACGACCGGTCGGCCGGCGTTCACCAGGGCGAGCAGGTACGTGAGCGCCATCGCCGAGCGGTCACGGATGTCACGGGTCTCCGACGCGACCGCGCCGTCGAGAGCCCGCTGCAGCAGGACCTTCGCGGTGTCGACCTCCCCGGACTCACGTGCCAGCACTCCCAGGGCCAGGTCGCGCAGCGGTGAGGACGGGTGGCGTTCCGCCTGCTCGGCCAGCGAGCGAGCCCCGAGCAGGTCCTGGGCGGAGACCAGGTCGACGAGGGCCTCCAGCAGCAGCTCGTCACGCTGCTCGGCGTCGCCGGACACGTCGCGGGCCTTCAGCCGCAGGTCGGCCGCGCGTCGGAAGCTGTGGGTCCCACGAAGCGCGTCGGCGGCCGCGACGAGGTCGACGACGAGATCGGGATCAGGGCGGTCGGCGGCCAGGGTGCGGTGGGTCAGCCGCCGCTCGCCGGTGGTGCACGTCGCGGCACGCGCGTGCAGGTCTCGGCGACGGCCGAGGGGGATCGCGTCGTACACCGCCTCCTGGAGAAGCGCGTGCGTGCAGCCGAACGTCCGGTCGTGCGCGACCCGGAGCAGGCCCGCGACCCGGGCCTGCTCGGCGGCTTCGAACACGTCCGGGGTCGGGGCCAGCTGACCGAGCACGACCAGGGGCACCGCCTCACCGAGCACGGCACTCGCCTCGACCAACCGCCGGGCAGGCTCGTCGACAGCCCCGAAGAGCCTCATCACCGCCGTCGCCACCGAGGTCGGGAGATCGCCTTCCACGTCCAGGTCACGGGGGCTGCGCGCGGACCCGACGAGAGCCGAGACCAGCAGCGGCAAGCCCGCCGTGCGGTGGGTCAGCCGATCGGACTCCTCGACCGACAGCTTCCACGACCGTCCCCGATGCACCAGCTCGCGGACCTGCTCGCTGCTCAGCGGCCGCGGTCGGAGCCACGTCGTCGCGGCCGGGTCGCCGGTCCAGTTCTCGACAGCCGGCACGGTCGACGTACGCCGTGCCATGACCGTGAGCACGCGGTCGACCCGGAGGCGCCGCAGCGCGAAGCGCAGTGCCCGTGCGGACGCGCCGTCCAGCCACTGGGCGTCGTCGATGGCGAGGACCGTCACCGATCCCGAGCGCTGCAGGTCGCTGAGCCACGACAGCAGCCGCCGCCCCGCCTCGAGCTCGGACACGCCACTGAGCGAGCTGTCCCGAGCAGGACCTCGCAGGCCGCGAGGTCGAGGCTCTGCTCGAACTCGTCGCAGCGCAGCCACCTCACCTGTGCGGCCTCCTGGGCGCCCACCTCGGCGACGAAGACCTCGAGCAGGGCTGACTTCCCCATGCCGCCCTCGGCTTCGACGACGACGACCTGGGGAACACCCCGTGCGGCGAGGCGCAGGCTGCGGCGCAGCGCGTCGAGCTCGTGTCCGCGACCCGCCAGGTCGTCGGGTCTCGCCAGCACCTCCGACACTCCGCCCCCGTCCCGAGACCGCGTCGCCACCTCGAGACCCACCGGTCGCCGGAGCCACGACGACCGATGGCACCTCGCGGACACACCGATGGATTCCGCACAGAACCGTACGACGCCAGGGTCCGAGACGCGAGAGTCCGGTGAGCATCCCTGCCGAACTGTCGGAGGCGCCGTTCCTGGGGACGGCGAGTCGGTCGGCCGCGGGACTGCCTAGATGGGGACAGAGAGCTTGTCGCTCACGCGGGCAAGAAGCCGCGTGAGCTCGTGCTGGGCTGTCGGTGGGGCCGTGTCGATCAGGTTCTCGAGGAGCAGGCGCAACCGCAGGAGCACCATGGCGAAGGGCGCGGCGGGTGGTATCAGGTCCGCGATGGCTCCTGTCGAGGTAGTCGCTCCAGGTGGGGAGCTTCAGCTGGATGCGGAGCTGTCCGGCCGTGTCCGTGACGTCGCGGACGTCGATGTCGCGTCTGGTCAGCGCACGGAGGAGCCCGTCGGTGGCGTCGATGGCGTCGACTGGCGGTGGCGGGGTCGTTGACGGCTGGCGAGAGTGCCCGCAGTGCGATGTCCGCCAGGAGGCGTATCGCGAGCATGGGGTCCTGGTCGAAGGATCGTTCGGGGCCTCGGACGACTGCTCGTTCGACCACGTCGTCGGGTACGTCGCCGCCGTGGATGTCGGCGAGTGGGGTGCCTTCGTGCAGGGTGTCGCCGACTCCCGACGCGGAAGACGACGACGGCGTCGGCCCTGGCGGCGGCGTCGATGAGGTCAAGGAGATCGAGCTGCTGCACGACCCCGGAGCGGCCGCTCCAGAGGACGGTTCGACGCAGAGCCGGGAGGAGCGGTGAGAACCGGTCCGTGACGCCGTCCTGGTCGGTGGCGCGCACCGGGTACACGTCGTCGATGACCGCGCGGCCTTCGGTCGGAGACGGCCTCGAGCACGTAGGCGAGCTGGAGGGAGAGGAAGGCTCGGACCTGGAGCTGGCGGATCAGGGCGACCGCCGCGAGTACTCCGGCGATGGCTGTTCCGGGCACCAGCACGGGCACCCGGGGCTGGTCGGCGCTGGCCAGTGCCGCGGTCGCGCAGTACACGAAGACGCCGATCGCGAACGCGAAGGTGCGCCACACCAACGGATCGCCACGGAACAGCCGCAGTCGGGGTGTGAAGCTCGTGGCGGACCACTGCACCACCCCGAAGAGCAGCGAGTAGACGAGGCTGACGACGCCGATCACCCCGATGCCCAGGGTGATGAGCGGCTCGACCAGCCGACTGCCTCCCACGCTCGGCTCGCTCGTCAGCCGCGGGCAGGACGAGGCCGAGTCCCAGGCCGACGAGCGCGCACAGGAGCTGGGCGAGCTCTGCGCGGAGTCGGCGTCGGGCGCGCAGCAACCGTCTGGTGGGTGATCGCCGCCGCTGCAGGCATCGGACACGGCTCCTCCCACGGCACGGCGCCGTCGCGATCTCGACGGCGCCGCTGCCGTGGTCTCGTCCGCATCCTGGCGGCGCGGACTTCCGCGGTCCTCACCCGCGTCCGGGGGAATGCCCGGTCGAGGCGGACACGGTGCGTCTTCCAGGCGGCACGACGAGCGCGACGCGATCGACGGTGCCGGACGTCCGGTTCACCCGTAGGGGGTGAGGCCGCCCGGTCGCAGCTGGTCCTACCGTCGCGGCTGGCTGGAGCGCTTCCAGCCGTGGGATACCTGGCTCTCTCGGGCGCGACGTCGGGCGAGTCGGGGAGAGCGTGGAGGCAACCCATGGACTGCACCAGATGGTCGGCGCCGCACAGCCGGGGCTGAGTGTCGGTCCGACGAGCGAGTTCAGCCTGTTCTTCCGCGTCAAGGCCGGTCAGGCGCCGTCCCTGCGGGCTGCGCTGCTCGAGCCTGCAGGACACGCCCGGGTACCGCCCCGGCGACTACGGGATGGCGATCCAGACGATCCACGAGGCGCGCTTCGTCCTGTTCGACGACGACACCCGGCTGGCGTTCATCACCAGCTTCGACGGCCCGTGGGACGCCTACATGGAGGACTTCTTCACCTCCGGACCGACGCTGGCGCTGTTCGACGTCATCTTCCGCCACGTCGAGGGGTACGACGGGCTGCCCGACGTCGCCGCCGTGCGCGCCTTCGTCCTCGGCGCCGAGCAGACGGCGGCCGCGTACGCCCGCAACTACGGCGGCACGGTCAAGGAGATCCGCAAGGCGCAGCGCGTGAACAGCGCGTTCCAGCAGGTGCTCGACCACCCGCAGGCCGCCGAGATCCTCGAGCACCCGGCGCTGCAGCCCCTGCTGGACGAGGCCGCGCGACTAGCCGCGGCCGAGACACGACACCGCATGTCTGACCACATCTCCGGGCCGCGCGCCCTGTCGGATCCGATCGCGGACATCACCGACGTCTACGCGTTCCCGAGCCCCGAGACCCCGGGTCGCCTCGTCCTCGTCCTGAACACCCTGCCGATGGCCAAGCCCTCGGACCTCTTCTCCGCGGGGCTGCTCTACCGCTTCCGGCTGCGAGCCGCTCACCCCGCCGACGAGCGGCGGGTCCGGTTGGACGTTCGTCCCGGGAGCAGGAGGAGGTGGTCCTCGACTGCGTCTTCGACACGCCGGAGCACGTGTCGGACCCGGGCGCGGGCCGCCGGACCACGAGCAGCACGGGACCTGTGTGACACCGAGCGGGGAACAGGTCTCCTTCCGCGTCAACGACGAGCGAGGGCGGTGCGGGCACGTGGCGTCCGGGTCTTCGCCGGCGTCCGGTGGGACCCGTTCATCATGGATGCCCGCGCCGCCCTGGCGACGATCGCGACCCGCAAGCTCGCCTTCACCGATCCCGGGTCGATCTTCCTCGACGGCAAGAACGTGCTGAGCATCGTCGTCGAGATCGACACCGGCTTCCTGCCGGGCTGGACGCTCGTGGGCGTCGTCGCCGAGACCCTGACCCGCGGCGAGTTCAACGTCCGGATCGAACGGGTGGGTCGCCCCGAGGTGAAGAACATGATGCTCGCCCCGAAGGAGTTCGACCCGGTCAACCGGGACCTGGAGATCCGCGACCTCTACAACATGGAGGACGCGTTCCACCTCGGCGACTCCTACGCCGGCGCCTTCCGGGCGCGGCTCGACGCCAACCTCGCCTTCTGGGACGGCCTCGACGGGAAGCAGGACTGGCCCACCGGCGAGGACGGCAGCCACCCGCTCACCGATCTGGTGCTCGCCGACTACCTGGTCGTCGACGTCACCAAGCCCTACGTCGAGCAGGGGTCGTTCCTCGAGATCGAGCTGGCCGCCCGGCGCGGCGAGCGCGCACGTGACGTGCGGGGGCCGCACGTTGAACGACGACGTGATGGACACGATCTTCACCCTGCTCGTCAACGCCGGTCACGGCCCCACGATCCGCGACGGGGTCGACGCCGCCACCCGTCCGGGCACGGTCAGCTTCCCGTACCTGGCGTCGCCGAACCCGAACCCGCCCGAACCTCCCGAGCACCACTGACCATGGAAGGCGCGTGACGCTCGGTGGACGCCACGACGGGCGATCACTCCTGGAGCTCGACGACATCCAGGCCGGCGCGCTGTACGAGCGTCCCTCGCCGTACGTCGGCACCTACCTGCTGCTGAGCATCCGCGACCGCGAGGACGGACGTGAGCTGGTGCGGCGGCTGCACCGGATCGTCAACCCCGCCGGGTCCGCCGGCACCCCGGACGACACCTCGCTGACCGTGGCGTTCACCTACCAGGGGCTGAAGGCGCTCGGGGTGCCGCAGACGTCGCTGGACAGCTTCGCACCGGAGTTCCGAGCAGGGGATGGCGGCCCGCGCGGAGATCCTGGGCGACGTCGGTGAGAGCGGCCCGAGCACTGGGAGACACCCCTCGGCAGCCCGACGTGCACGTCGCCATCGCCGTCCTCTCCTCCGACGAGAGTCCGGCTCGACGCCGTCGCCGAGAAGGCCCGCGCGCCCACGCCGAGCTGCCCGGGGTCGAGCTGCATCTGGCGTCAGGACTGCTACCAGCTCGCGACGGGGCGGACGTCGTTCGGCTTCAAGGACGGCATCGGTCAACCCGCTGTCGAGGGCAGCGGCCGACCGTCCGACGAACCCTCGCGAGCGGCCGCTCAAGGCCGGCGAGATCATCCTGGGCTACCCCGACGAGACGGGAGAGCTGCCACCCATGCCGACCCCGGACGTGCTGGGTCGCAACGGCACCTACGTCGTGTTCCGGAAGCTGCACACCAGGGTCGCTGCCTACCGGAGCTACCTGCGCGCGCGAGGCGGCGAACCGGGCGGAGGAGGACCTCCTCGGGGCGAAGATCGTCGGCCGCTGGCAGAGCGGCGCCCCCCTCGCGCTGTCGCCCGACCAGGACGACCCCGAGCTCGGGAGCGACCCGGCGCGCAACAACGACTTCGGCTTCGGTGACGACCCGCGTGGCTTCAAGTGCCCGGTCGGTGCCCACGCGCGCCGGGCCAACCCGCGTGACGCGCTCGACCAGGAAGGCAGCGTGGACGTCCGGCTGCACCGGATGATCCGGCGCGGCACCAGCTACGGGCCGATGCTGCCCGACGGCGTCAGCTCGAGGACGACGGGGTCGACCGCGGGATCATCTTCGTCTTCGCCGGCGCCCACCTCAAACGGCAGTTCGAGTTCGTCAAGACCCAGTGGCTCAACGACGGCATCTTCATCGGCGCCCCGCTCGAGTCCGACCCGCTCGTCGGACCGCACGACGACTCCGGCCAGCTTCACGATCCCGCAACGACCGATCCGCCGCCGGCTGCAGGACCTGCCGCCGTTCGTGGTCACCCGCGGCGGGGAGTACTGCTTCGCCCCGAGCCTGAGCGCGCTGCGCTGGCTCGCCGAGCTGGACACCTGACCAGCCGCCACCCGAGAGAGGACGCACGATGAGCTCATCAAGCACGGACCGCTGGGCGGCGCTCGACTTCGGCCCGCCGGCCCCCGACGTCGAGGAGACCGAGCCGCCCGTCCTCCTGGACTACCTCTCCGACGGCCGGGTCGCCCGGATCACCCTCAACCGGCCCCACGCCGACAACGCGATCACCACCGAGATGGGCGCGCTGCTGACCGAGGTCGTCGAGGAGATCGCGGTGCGGACCGCGGTCCGGGTCGTCATCCTGACCGGAGCCGGTGACCGCGCCTTCTCCGTCGGGAGCGACCTGCGGCAGCGCAAGGCCATGACCAAGGAGGACTGGCTGCGCCAACGCCAGGCCTTCGACCGCACCCTGTACACGGTCCGGCAGCTGCGCAAGCCGATCTTCGCCGCCGTCAACGGGCTCGCCTACGGCGGAGGCTGCGAGCTCGCCCAGAGCACCGACTTCATCATCGCCTCCGACCAACGCGACCTTCGGCCAGCCCGAGGCCATGCTCGGCCTGGCGGCCGGCGGCGGCTCGCCGGCGCTGCTGCCGCGCCTGCTGCCCCGCGGCAAGGCGCTGCAGATGCTCATGACCGGCGACCCGGTCCCTGCCCAGGAGGCGTACCGGCTCGGCATGGTCAACGAGCTCCACGACCCCGGCGAGCTGATGGCCGCCGCACAGCGGATCGCGGACAAGATCGCCGGCAACTCGCCCGACCGCCGTCCAGGCCGTCAAGCGCGCGGTGCACCTGGGCGAGGGACAGCCGATCGAGGAGGCGATCGCGATCATGATGGACGCCCACTGGCGCTCCGCGGTCCACCCCGACCGCGTCGAGGGCATCGGTGCGTTCAACGACGGCCGCGAACCCACCTTCGACGACTCCGACTTCTGAGCGACCGCACCGTCTCGCACCCGCCCCAAGGAGGCTGAACATCATGACCGTTGCTGATGATCTCGAGGCGGCACGCGCCGCGCTGGTGATGATCAACCCCGCGCCGTACAACGCCGAGGCACCGCCGGCCGCGCTCATCGGTGAGATCACTCCCACCGAGCTCCACTACGTGCGCAGCAACTTCGCCGTGCCCGAGCACGACGGCACCCTCGAGATCGGCGGCGCGGTCGGCGCCCCCACGACCCTGACCCTCGACGACCTCCGCGCCATGCCCGCCCACGACCACACGGTCACCCTCGAGTGCGCCGGCAACGGCCGCCTGGACATGAGGCCGCTGCCGACCGGAGAGCCCTGGGGTGACTTCGCCGTCTCCACGGCCCGATGGACCGGCGCGCTCCTGCACGAGGTCCTCGCGAAGGTCGCGCCGTCAGCGGCAGGGCGTCGAGGTCCTCGCCCAGGGCGCCGACCACGGTCCCTACCACCTCCAGGCGATCCTCCCCGAGACCGACCAGGACAACCTCACCTTCACCCGGTCCCTGCCGCTCGCCGCAGGCCACCGACCCGGCGTCGGGGATCCTCATCGCCTACGAGATGAACGGCCAACCGCTCGGACGCGACCACGGCGCCCCGTTCCGGCTGATCGTCCCCCACTGGTACGCCGTCGCGTCCGTGAAGTGGCTGAAGCGGCTCGACGTCCTCACCGAGCCGCTACACCGGCGAGTTCCAGACCGGCCACTACATCTACCAGTGGCCCGACCGGCCGCACGAGCCCGTCTCCCTGATGCGGGTGCGCGCCCGGATCACCGACCCGGCACCCGGCTCGACCCTCGACGTCGGCACCTACACCGTCCGCGGGAAGGCGTGGTCCGGCACCGGCCCGATCGCTCGCGTCGACGTCAGCCTCACCGGCGAAGGTGACTGGCAGCCCGCGCAGCTCGAACCCGCCCGAGGCGACTACCACTGGCAGGACTGGAGCTTCACCTGGGACGCGATCACCGTCGGCCGGCACACCCTGCGGGCCAGAGCGACCGACGCCGCCGGCAACGTGCAACCCGACGTGCCCCCGTGGAACCGCCTCGGCTACGGCAACAACGCCATCGAGGTCATCTACGTCGACCGCCGATGACCCGTCAGGAGACGACAGCAGCTCAGTCGGGCTGAGCGCTGCGTCCTGCCCGGCCCTCGTTCACTCGATCGGCTCGACCCAGGCAGATCGCCACTCCGGTGGGTCGGAGCTGTGCGTGTAGTAGCGGGTGTCGCGCAGGATCAGTCCGTCCTCGTCCAGCTCGAGGACCAGCACGACGTGCCACACGTCGCCGTCGTAGTCGTTGACACCCTCGACCACCCAGGTCCGGCCGGAGCCATGGACCCGTCGCAGCCGGACGCCGGGTGGGGTGGGGAAGGCCTCCTGCATGGCGCGCATCGCGTCGCGTCCGCGGATGCGTTCGTTCGACTGCGGCATCTCCATCACGTAGTCGGGGTGCCGCAGCGCGTACTCGTGGTCCGGCGACAGCCCGTCGCCGTCGCTGAGGCCGAGCAGCTGCTCGATGCCCTGACGCATGGCTGCCTCGTCGTCCTGGGCCATCGCCTGGAGGAACAGGCCCCGTACCTCGCGGTCGTCCATGTGCCTCCCCACCGATCCGGTCGGTACCGACGTCAGCCCCCTGCGCCCTGCCAGTCCACTCGCGCCCGACGGATCACGCAAGAGCCAGGTCCTGACCGAGGACCTGGCGTCAGCTGCTGAGGGTGAGCGGCATCAGGGCGTGCACCTGGTCGGTGAGGGCGTCGAGCGTCTCCTGCTGGTCCCCGGTGAGGTAGCCGAGGAGGGCCTGCTGGAACAGCCCGTCGAGCACGCCGTACGCCGCCGACGGGGTCATCGCGACCTCCGCACCGCTGAGCTCGGCGTAGCGCGTGACCACCCGCCAGATCATGTCCTGCAGGGTCTGGTCGATCATCAGCACGGCCTCGCGCAGCGTCTCGTCGAACATGCACTGGGTGCGCAGGTCGTACCAGAGCCGGTGCATCGGCGCCTCGACCTGGAGGGTCTCCACGAGCTTCGCGGCGAACGAGTCGAGGAGCTCCTCGGGGGTGGTCGAGTCGGCGACGACGCCGTCGTAGCGGCGTACGCACTGCGCCTTGTAGTAGCGCACGCAGTAGACGATCAGCTCGGTCTTGTCGGAGAAGTAGTAGTGCACGACACCGTGGCTGAACTCGGAGTTGTTCGCGATCTCGCGCAGGCTGGTGCGCGCGTAGCCGAGCTCGCCGAGCGTCTGCAGGGCCGACTCCGCGAGCTGGTTGCGGCGCTCGTCGTACTTGTCGCTCGGAGCGCGGCGCGGTGGCTTCGCGGGCGCCCGGTCGGACGCGTCGGAAGGCCGCGTCGCGGCGGTGCTCGTGCTGGCCATGCGGGACACCTTAGTGGGGGGAGAGGCCCGGTTCCGGGCATCCGTGACAGCTGGTCGAAATCGTCTGGACACATGTCAAGCAAAGTCTTGACAACTGTCAAGCGCCCGCGGCAGGTTGTGACCGCGACCACACCCAGCCGTCCGAAGGAGCTCACCATGACCGACCTCGACCTGACCGGGCGCACCGCGCTCGTCAGCGGAGCAGCCCAAGGACTGGGGGAGGGGATGGCGCAGGCGCTGGCGGCTGCCGGCGCCCGCGTCGTCGTGGCGGACCTGCAGGACGGGCTCGGCGAGAAGGTGGCGGACTCGCTCAAGGGGGAGGGCCACGGCTTCGTGCACCTCGACGTGACCGACGAGGCGAGCTGGGAGAACGCCACGACCGCCGCTGCCTCCGACTTCGGCGGGCTCGACATCCTGGTCAACAACGCGGGCGTCGAGATCAGCAGCCTGATCACCGAGGTGGACCCGAAGGACATCCGCACGATGCTGGAGGTCAACGTCCTCGGCACTGCTCTCGGCCTGAAGTGGGGACTGCGGACAATGCGTCCCGACGGGCTGGCCGGCAACGGCGGCAGCATCATCAACATCTCCTCGGTCGCCGCCACGATCGCGTTCCCCGGCATCCCGATCTACTCGGCGACCAAGTCCGCGGTCGACCGGCTCACCCGGGTCTCGGCGATGGAGGCCGGCAAGCTCGGCTACGGCGTGCGCGTGAACTGCGTCTACCCGGGCCTGGTCCCCACGGCCATGGGGCAGGGGCTCGCCGTCGACATGGCCGAGCTCGGCCTCTTCGGCTCACCCGAGGAAGCGGTCGGGGCAGTCATCGAGCTCACGCCCTCCGGCCGGCTGGGCGAGGTCGCCGACATGGCCGACGCCGTGGTCTTCCTGGCCTCCGACGCCTCGCGCTTCGTCAACGGAGTCGGCCTGCCGGTCGACGGCGGCATGGGGATGTGAGCCATGAGTGACAAGCCCGTCGTCGTCTACGGCGCCTCCGGCTACACCGGCCGGCTGATCTGCGAGTACCTCCGCGAGTACAACGTCCCGTTCGTCGCCGCCGGCCGTGACGGCAGCAAGCTGAAGGCCTCGATGGAGGGCAACGTCGCCGGCATCGAGACCGCTGACTACGAGGTCGTCGAGGTCACCCACGACGTCGCGTCCCTGACCGAGCTGTTCCGTGGCGCGTCCGTGGTGCTCAACACCGTCGGACCCTTCAGCAAGTGGGGGCCGGAGGTCGTCGAGGCGTGCCTCGCCGCGGGCGCGCACTACACGGACACCACCGGTGAGCAGGACTGGCTGATCACCTGCGACGAGCAGCACGGCGCCGACTTCGCGGCCGCCGGTCTGCTCCTCGCGCCGGGCATCGCGCAGATGTACACCACCGGCGAGATCGCCGCCGAGGTCGCGCTCGAGAGGCCCGGGCTCGACACCCTCGACATCGCGGTGTTCTGGGGCGGCAGCCCGACGATCGCCTCGACGCAGACGATCCTGTTCAACGCGGCGCTCTCCGGCGCGCACTACCTCGAGCAGAACACCTACGTCCCGTTCGACCCCGAGGCCGGCCACTACCAGCTGGCCATCCCCGGCCAGCACGAGCTCGCGCTCGCGCTTCCGTGGGGCGGGACGTCGCACCCGGTCTGGTACCGCAAGGACCCGCGGGTCGCGAACTGCAAGGCCCTCGGCGGGGTGTTCAACAAGGCGCTGATGCTCGGCGTGCCCCAGATCGTCGCCGGTGCGCTGGAGGCGACCAAGGACATGGACGCCGAGGAGACGTGGACGACCCTGGCGGCCACGGCGGCGCAGGTGATGAACACGATGCCGCCGCGCGAGAACCCGCGGCTGAACAAGTCACTCGACTCGGTGCACGCCTCCGGTCCGCTGGGGCGCGCACACTGCGTGATCCACGGCAACCAGAACTACAAGCAGACAGGGCTGCTGCAGGCCTACGCGGCGTACTCGCTGCTGATGCAGCCGCCCAAGCGGGTCGGCTTCGCCTCTGGCTGCCAGGCCTTCGGGCACCGCGAGCTGCTCGGGGTGCTCCGCTCGTTCGGGCTGGTCGCGGAGCCGGTCCTCACCGTCCAGGCCTGAGCGTCGTGCGCCTGGTCGACTACCTCGACAAGGGGGCCTCGGTCGATCCCGGGGCTCCGTGCCTGACCACCGACGGCAGCAGCACGTCGTACGCCGAGGTGCGGGAGCTCAGCTTCCGCATCGCGGCGGCGCTGGTGCACGTCGGAGTCGCCCCGGGGGACAAGGTCGCGATCCTCTCGGCCAACGACCCGGTCGCGTTCACGTGCGTGTTCGGGATCAGCCGCGCCGGCGCCGTGTGGTGCCCGATCAACCCGCGCAACGAGGCGGCCGAGAACCGCGAGCTGCTGGACCTCTTCGACTGCACGGTCCTGGTCCACCAGCAGTCCTTCGCGCCGCTCGTCGACCAGATCCGCGGCGAGCTGCCGAGGCTGACCAGCATCGTGTGCCTGGACGGTGCGCCGCTCGAGGGGACGCTGTCGTGGGAGGAGTTCCTGGACGTGCCCGAGGGACGCGCCGGTGGACGCCCCGCCGGTCGACGACCTCGCGATGATCGTCGGCACCGGCGGCACCACCGGCCGACCCAAGGGGGTGATGCTCACCGGGACCAACCTCGAGACGATGACCGCGATCACCCTGATGAGCTACCCGTTCGAGGGTCGACCGGTCTACCTCGCGCTGGCACCGCTGACCCACGCCGCCGGCGTGCTCTGCTTCCCGGTCATGGCCAAGGCGGGGGAGATCGTGGTGATGCGGACCCCCGACGTCGGACGCTTCCTCGGGCTCGTCGAGACCCACGGCGTCACGCACACGTTCCTGCCGCCGACGCTGATCTACATGCTGCTCGACCACCCGGGGCTGTCGACCGTGGACCTCTCGTCGCTGCAGTGCTTCTGGTACGGCGCGGCGCCGATGTCGGTGACCCGCCTCGAGGAGGCACTGGACCGGATCGGCCCGGTGATGGCCCAGCTGTTCGGGCAGACCGAGGCGCCGATGATGGTCTCGGCGCTGCCGCCGGCCGACCACTTCCTCCCGGACGGGTCGGTCGCCCACGAGCGGCTCGCGTCGGCCGGTCGACCGACGCCGCTGGTGACCGTCGCGATCATGGACTCCGAGGGGTCCCTGGTGGCTCCTGGCCGAGCGCGGCGAGATCGTGGTGCGCAGCTCGCTGGTGATGCGGGGCTACTACCGCAACCCGGAGGCCACGGCCGAGGCGTCGGCGCACGGCTGGCACCACACGGGTGACATCGGCTTCCTCGACCCCGACGGGTTCCTGTTCATCGTCGACCGGGCCAAGGACATGGTCATCACGGGCGGCTTCAACGTGTACTCGACCGAGGTCGAGCAGGCGCTGATGGAGCACCCCGCCGTCGCCGACTGCGCCGTGGTCGGGCTGCCCGACGACAAGTGGGGGGAGCGGGTCACGGCCGTCGTCCAGCTGCGGCCGGGCCAGAGCGCCTCGGGCGCCGAGCTCGCGGCGTTCGTCAAGGAGCGGATCGGCAGCGTGAAGTCGCCCAAGCAGGTCGAGGTCTGGACCGACCTGCCGCGCTCGAAGGTCGGCAAGGTGCTCAAGACCGACATCAAGGCGACCCTCACCGGCTCCGGCTGAGCGTGCGCCGGCGATCAGAAGGGCGACCTCGTCGTGCCCGTGCCGATGCCCCGGTCTCCTCACCCGGAGAGGACGAGGCCTTCGGCGCAGGGGCGGGCGATGCTCGGGACGGGCGTCGCGAGGCGTCCGTCCGTCAGCCAGGGAGCACCGATGGGACTTCGAGACAGGCGCGATCAGCGTCGCGACGAGCGTGACACCTTCGGTCGCAGCGGCAACGCGCAGCGGTATCAGATGCGGCAGAAGATGGTCTCGATCGGCGACGACTACTGGATCGAGAACGATGCCGGCGATCGCGTCTTCCACGTCGACGGGAAGGCCCTGCGTCTGCGCGACACCCTGGACCTGGAGGACGCCGACGGTCGCAGCCTCTGCCGGATCCAGACGCGGGTGCTGCACATCCGCGACTCCATGGCCATCGAGGACCCCGACGGCGAACGACTCGCCCTGGTCCACAAGGCGCTCGTGTCGCCGCTGCGGGAGCGGTGGAAGGTCGACCTGGCCGGCGAGAACGAGTGGAAGGTGCAGGGGAACGTGGTGGACCACGAGTACGAGATCGAGGCCGACGGGCGCAAGATCGCCGAGGTGTCCAAGAAGTGGTTCCGGGTGCGCGACACCTACGGCGTCGAGGTCGATCCCGCCGAGGATCCCGCTCTTGTGCTGGCCGTCACCGTGGCCGTCGACACCATGTCCCATCCCGGGAAGTAGCCGCTCGCCTTCCCGCGCGCATCTCGACGAACGCAGCCGTTCCCGGGAGGGAGGGTGCCAGGCCGCGCTGATCAGCCCGGGGGCTTCAGCGCGTATCACCAGCACGGTTCGACGGCTCCTGAACGACGAGGGACAGGCCGTCGTGCCTGCCCAGCCGCTGGAGGAAAGGACCACGGAGATGCCACTTCGCAGCTATGGCGTCCTGGTCGGCCGTGTCATCGACACCCGTCGCGAAGGCACCGCCGCCACGCCGCACTTCCAGCTCCACGCGCGAGCCGCGGGCGTGGACTACCGCGTCGCGGTGAACGTGCTCTCGCAGCAGTCACCGTCCGAGCTGCTGTACGCGACCGTCGAGGGTTTCACCCACCCGCTGCTCGCCACGCTCGACGGGTTCGCGGACGGCTTCACCACCGTGGTGCCAGCCGGCGGCGGCGTCGCACTGGACTTCATCCGCGGCAATCTCTTCGACCGAGGCGCCATGCGGGCCCTGTCCGCTGAGGAACCCGGGCCGGACAACGACCTGGCCGACATGCTCGAGCACTTCGCCCGACGGGCCGCCTCCGACCCTGCGGCTCGTGTGTTCGCGTTCGGTGAGCGGTGGGGACCAGAGGACACGACGCCCGACAAGGTCTTCGGCTTCACGCCGGGGAACGGTGTCCACGACATCCACATGAACCAGGGAAACAGCGGACGCTTCGTCGGTGACGACGGCGTGTGGCAGGACGGCGCGCTGTTGTTCCAGTTCCCCGGCACTGGACAGTGGGTGGCGATCTTCCTGGCTTTCCAGAGCCAGGCGTGGCACACCGACGACACCACCGGTCACAGCCTCCCCGGAGAGCCGGGCTCGGTTCCGGGTGCCGGTGACCCGCACCGGACGATCCGCATCGTCGCGGCCCTGGTGAACCCGGTCGGGCCGGCGCCGGAGGCCGAGACCGTCACGTTGCTGAACCCGGGAGCCGATCCCGTGGACCTGGATGGCTGGAGCCTCGTCGACAGGAACGGGCAGCGGTTCGACGTGACGGACGTCGTCCTCTCGCCCGGGGAGGCGATCAGGATCAGTCTCGGAGCACAGATCCAGCTCGGGAACAGCGGGGGCACGATCACCCTGCTCGACGCCGCTGGGCTCAAGGTCGACGGCGTCGCCTACACCCGGGACGACGTGGCGGTCGAAGGAAGGTCCGTCATCTTCTGAGCGCTTCAGGTCAACACCTACAGTGCCGGACATGAACGAGACGGGAACGGACTGGCGGACGATCGAGGGCGTTGCGACGGCATGGTTCGACGCACCGTCGGTGACCGCGGGGGCTTCGCTGGCCGGGCGCATCGTGGAGCTGTCGGCCGAGATCGTGGTCGACCTGCGTGCGTCAGGTCTGCGGGTGCGCCTCGACTCGGACGAGCACGCCCACGCGGTGTCGGCGGCTGCGCGGGACCTCGGGCTGGCCGCGAACCCTGTCGCGCTGCAGCAGCTGAGCGTGGTGCTCGAGTCCGCGACACCGTCGGCGGTGAGCCCGTTCTGGCAGCGCGTGCTGGACTACGCGCCCGCGGAGGACGGTGGATTGGCGGATGCGTTGCGGCGCGACCCCGCGATACGGATCCGGGAGTCGCCCGTGCCGCGGCCGTTGCGCAACCGCATCCACCTCGACGTGGTACGGCCGGCCGCGGCAGTCGAGCAGGCGAGGCTGGGTGAGGGATCGGGACCGTTCCGGGTCTGTCACGCCGATCCCGACGGCAACGAGGTCGACCTGGTGCCGGGCGACCCGCTCGGCGAGAGCATCGGGACAGCCGACTGGCAGGCGGTGTTCAGCGCGATGGCGTGCTACCGCGTCTCCTCGCAGACGCAGCAGCGTGACCTGGCCGCCGCAGCAGCAGCGCTCGCCGACGACGCCGGTTTCCCGCTGCTCATCGACCTGCGTCCCGGGCTCGTGATCATCGACAGCGGCAAGGACCAGGCGGACCAGGACGCGCATCGCCTCGACCTCGACTTCACCGACCTCGCCGGCGACCTCCAGACCGCTGCCCGCGAGCTCGGCGCCACGGCGGATCCGGCGCTGCCGCGCTTCGTCCAGCTCTTCCTCGACGCGGCAGACGTGGCCGCGGTCCGCGCGTTCTGGGTCGCCGCACTCGGATACACCCATGACCGGCGTGCCGGGGTCAGCGACATCCACGACCCGCGGAGGCTGAACCCGGTGCTGGTGTTCCAGGAGCTCGACGCTTCGGAGACGGAGCGTCGCCGGCAGCGCAACCGTCTCCACTTCGAGCTCGCTGTGCCGTCGGACCTCGCGCGGACGCGCCTCGCCGCGACCGTCGCAGCCGGTGGCCGGCCCCTCGACGGGTCGGAGGGTCGCTGGCGGGTCGCCGACCCCGAAGGCAACGAGCTGGTGATCGTCAGCGGGGGGTGAGCTCGGATTCGGCTGCGGTCCACGGCGGAGGAGGTGGTGCGTTCGTGCCGCCCGGGCCAAGATGGGACGCATGTTCATCGACACCGTTCCCGAGGAGAACGCCGAGGGCGCGCTCGGAGAGTACTACCAGCAACAACGGAACGCCTGGGGCTTCCTCCCGAACTACGCCGCGGCCTTCTCGACGCGTCCGGAAGTCGCGGCAGCCTGGAACCTGATGAACAAGACGGTCCGCGACGGAATGGACCGCCGCCGCTTCGAGATCGCAACGATCGGCGCCGCCAGGGCACTGGGTTCGACGTACTGCACGGCTGCCCATTCGAAGTTCCTGCGGGACGTGTGTGACGACGAGACCGCGATGATCGCCATCGCGGCGGACCCGAGCGGCGCAGCGCTCAGCGACCAGGACCGCGCGGTGTACTCGTTCGCAGGGAAGGTGGCTCGTGACGCATCGTCGATCCAGCAGGACGACGTCGACGCTTTGCGCGCCCACGGGTTGACCGACGCCGACGTCGCGGACGTGGTCTTCGCGGCCGCCGCACGCTGCTTCTTCGCTCGCGTGCTGGATGGTCTCGGGGCCGAGCTCGACACCCAGACAGCTCAGGCGTTCGCACCGGACATCATGGCGTCGATGGTCGTCGGACGTCCCGTGGCGGAGGGCTGAGGCTCGACCGAGGACTACGCGAGGCCAGACTGAGCGCCGGCCTTCGACGGACTCCAGGCGCTTGCTGGCGGGGCCGGTGCTCGCCTCCGGCTCGCGACCTCGACGCACGCTTCGGGGCTAGACAACCCGGACATTTAGTCCTCATTCGCCCACCGCGGTTCGGCACTGACTTACGTTTGTCAGTAGTGACACCTCCGTTCGTGTCCGACAACCTCGTTTCGTGCAGCCGTCCACGTGCCTGACTTTTCGGCCTGCCCGGTGCACCGCCTTGGGAGGGGCTTCACCATGAACACACGACAAGCTTTGCGGGCCGTGCGCACCTTCGCGACGGGCTGCGTCATCGCCGCTGCGGTGGTCACCGGCACGGCGTCGATGAGCGTGAGCAACTCGGCTGACGGCCACCACGGAGACAAGTCGTCCCTGGTGCAGGCGAAGAAGGAGTGGAAGCAGTCCTCGGCGGGCGACGTGGTGCTGGCCAAGAAGGAATACAAGCAGCTGACCACGCCGACACAGCCGGAGCAGTAGCCGCTACCTCTGCTGGGGTTCGGTCTCCGACCGAGCCGTGCGCGTCACCGGGGGACTTCCGACAATGCCGAGGGGTACGAGGACACATGGTCGTGTCGGACAACCACCGCCCAGGTTTCGTCGGGGACGTGATCCTCTTGGCAGTACTCGTGGTCCTGCTGGTCATTCTGCTCGGCGGAGCGATCCGCTGACGATGTGACCCGTCCCTGCGCGCTCACGGTCGATCGACATCACTCGTCCGGCGCTCGGCCGTGCATCGCGCGGGCGGTGGCGGTCTGCCGAGCTGACGATCAGCCGTTGCGCGGGCACGTCCGTTCGAACGGTCGGTCGCCGAAGGCGTTCCGCCACTCGGAGCGGGTCAGGTCACGCGCGGCGATGCGACATCCGGCATCGATCCAGTGGTCGCGCTGCAGGTCCCAGCGGAAGACCTGGCCGTCCATGCTCACGATCAGGACGGTGCGGCCGTCCGGGAGCAGGCGCGGCATGACGCCGTCGCCGTCGGGATCGACGGTGACCGTCCCCATCCGGGTCCCGGTGCGGCCGTCCCACAGGGTGACCGAGCCGGCCAGCTCGCCACTGACCAGCGCGGGACCGTGCCCGCCGTACGCAAGGGACATGACCGGTGTCCCGGTGCCCGGAACGGGACCGCGGACGACACGACCGGTACGGCCGTCGAGGAGCAGGACCTCGCCGTCGTCGGAGCCGACGGCGACCCGCGTCCCGTCCGGCGAGAAGTCCGCATAGGTTGCCCGGTCGATGGGAAGCGTGCCCCGGTGGATGCGGCCGCTGCGCAGGTCGACCAGCGCCCACCCGTTCTCGGGTGCGAACGTCAGCCCCGGTGGGGCGATGAAGGGGGGTCCGGTGACCACGAACGCGGTCCTGCCGTCCGGTCCCGCGGACACCGACGCGACGCGCCGCCCTGCGGCGAGCCGGGCAATCGGCCCGATGCGCTCCAGCGAGTCGGCCGCGAGTCGCATGATGCGACCCCGACGGTCCCCGACCACCAGGCTGCGTCCCCCGGGGAGGTAGTCCACCCCGGCGACGTGCGCGGACGAGACGGTCCGGCTGACCAGCGGGCGTCCGGTGGCGGGGTCCCAGATGCGCACCCGGCCGTCCGCCCCGGCGGTTGCGACGTGGTCGCTGTCGGGACTCCAGGCGACCGCGCCGTAGCCGCCGTGCCCGGTGTCGACGGGCGAGCGCACCGTTCCGGTCCGCACGTCGACCAGCGTGAGCAGCGCGCGACCGTCCTCACCGATGTCGGCGACCCAGCGACCGTCCGGCGAGACCTCCCCGGCCAGGTACTCGTTCGCGTCGACGGCCGACCCGGCCACGCGTGGGATGAACCGTCGGTCGCCGGCCACGTCCCACGCCTCGAGCTCCCGCTCGATGCCGCCGGTGTACAGCACCTCGTCGTTGGCCGCGAAGGCGAGCCCCCACAGGTTCCTCGACCCCACGTCGAGCTGCTCGACCAGGTTGCCGGTGCGCACGTCCCACACGCGCACCGCTTGGTCGAGGGAGGCTGCCGCGACGAGCCTGCCGTCGTGCGAGATCCGCACCTGCGTCAGGTCGTCGCGCGCGCCGCTCAGCCGCCGGGTGACCTTCCCGGTGGCGGCGTCGAGCAGGACCACCTCGTCCCCTTCCCGCGTCACGAGCAGGCGCCCGGTCGGGTCCAGCTGCAGCGGGGCGTCGCCGTGCCGACTGAGCACCGGGCCGGCCGCGCGCATCGTCGAACCGGCGCCGTGGACCTTGGTCCTGGTCGTGCCCCGACCGTCCGGACCCTCGCCTGCGACGAACAGCACGTCGCCGTGTCGGGCTGATCGCGAGGTGCGCCCACGGTGGGCCGGTGCGGATCCGCGCGACCGGTTCGGCCGGACGGCGGAGGTCCCACACCGTCGCCGAGGTGGACGTCACGTCGGGGGAGCCCTTGCGGTAGTGGTCGAACGTGGCCGCAAGGGAGTTGCCGTCCGCGCTGTACTCCACGTCTGCGACGTGCGTGAGGCCGGTCGGAAGTCCACCGAGCTGTACGTCGGCGACCTCGTGATCGGCGGTGTCGATCAGGCGGACGGGACGAGGATCGAGGGTGACCGTGCCCAGCGCCAGAGTGCCGCCGTCCGGGCTGAACGCCATCGGTGCCACGGCGAAGACCGCGTCAGCCGGGCCGCTCGGGAGGTTGGCGTCGAAGGCACCGAGCCGACCCAGGGTGCGGGCCTCCCAGAACGTCAGGTTGTTCTCGTCGTCGTAGGTGGCGAGCGTGCGGCCGTCGGGACTCGCCTCCACGCTGAACAGGCTTCCGTCGTCGGTGTGGACGGCCCGAAGGAGCTGCGGCGTCCTGGTCAGGACGGTGAGGAGGTCAGCCCTCGTGCTCGGCGAGTCGTGCGTGCGGAGCCCCGCGATCGCCAGCAGCAGTGCCGTGTCCGGACGCTCGGTGAGCACGCCCTGCGCGCCCACCCGGCCGGCGTCGGCCTCGGTGGCAGCGGTCCGGGCCTGGCCGCCCTGTCGGACCGCGGCCGCACCCGCGACAACCGCCGTGGCCACCAGCACCGCGAGACCGACGACCAGTGCGCGCAGCCTCCGGTTGCTGCGTCGGTCCCGACGAGCCCGTTCGACGGCCTCGCGCTGCTCGTCAGCGGCCAGTCGCTCGGAGGCTGCGACGAACTCGGCCTCGGCGCCCGTCAGCCGCGGCCGGGCATCGTCTCGCCATTCGACGACTCGTTGCAGGCGGGCTCCCCTGTAGAGCTCGCTCGCCGGGCGGCCCATGGCCACCCAGGCGTCGGCCGCGGCCGTGAGATGACGGAGGTGGCGTTGCCCGTCGCTGTCATCCTCGAGCCAGCCGCGCAGCCGGGGCCAGGCACGGACCAGAGCCTCGTGGGCCAGCTCGACGGACCCCTCGTCGCTGGTCACCAGCCGGGCCCCGACGAGCCGCTCGACCAGGCGGTCGTTCTCGTCGCTGGCCACGACGAGGCGCCGAGGCACCCGGTTACGGACCGGTTCTCCCTCGGGACCCGGCGCGACGAGCCGCAGCATCAGGTCCCGGAGCAGCGGGCGTTGTCCTTCGGACGTCTTCTCGTAGACCGCTCTCGGCCGACTGCGCGACGGCGCCTCGGATACCACCCGTCGCCCGGTAGCCCTCCACCGTCAGCACGCGCCCCTCGCGGCGCTCCCAGGTCCGCCGCAGTGCGTGCGACAACAGCGGCAACGCTCCTGGCTCCCCCTCCACGTCGCGGATCAGCAGGTCGACGAGCCCGGCTTCGAGACGCAGCCCCGACTGCCGGGCCGGCGCCTCGATCGCCTCGCGCAGCTGGCTCTCACCCATCGGGGCGAGGACGTACAGCCCCGACTCGGAGAGTCGGAGGAAAGGCGGGTGCTCCGCGAAGGACGAGATGTGGTCGGCACGCATGACGACCACCAGGGACGACGTACGGGCGTGCTCGACCAGCGCGGCCAGGAACCGCACGCGTTCCTCCACCGACGGGCACAGCGAGAAGACCGCCTCGCACTGGTCGACGACCAGCACGGGGGGTCGGGTCGTGCCGACGACCTCCGCGAGAGCCTCCATGGGGCGCGCCCCGGGCGTGACGACGACGACCCGATGACCGTCGCGCTCCAGTCGTGCCGCGACGCCGGCCCGCGCCAGGGAGGACTTGCCGCTGCCCGACGGACCGGCGATGGCCAGCACACCCGTCTCCCGCAGCCGTCGCAGACAGTCCTCCAGCTCCCGCTTCCGGCCGAAGAACGTGTCGGCGTCGGCCACCTGGTAGGCCAGCAGCCCGGGGTAGGGGCAGACGTACGACGGCTCGGGCAGCAGGTCGTCGGCCACCAGTGACGGGTCCTGCGTGAGGATGGCACGCTCCAGCGCGACGAGGTCCGGTCCCGGGTCGAGGCCCAGCTCGCGCGACAACGCACCGCGGACCTGACGAAGCGTGGCCAGCGCCTCCGACTGGCGGCCGGACTGGTACTGCGCCAGCGCGAGCAGGGCCCAGCGCTGCTCGCGCAACGGCTGTGCGTCCACGAGGGCGCGGAGGTCGGCGAGCACCGAGTCGTGCCGCCCGGCACGCAAGGCCGCCTCGAGCCTCAGCTCCTGCGCGTCGAGCCGCAGGCTCTCGAGCCGCTCGGCCTCGATCCGGCCGGCGTCCCAGTCCCGGACGTCGAGGAACGCGTTCCCCCGCCACAGCGAGAGCGCCTCCTCGACGACGTACCCCGCTCGGTCGGCCTCGCCGCGGGACAGCAGGTCCCGGGCGTGCGTCACCATCCGGTCGAACCGCTGGGCATCCACCTCGCCACCCGGGAGGTGCAGGCGGTACCCGTCGCCGAAGGTGTGGATCGCCTGCTGGCCGAGGTGCCGCCGCAGCCGCATGACGCAGCCCTGGACGAGCTTGCGCCAGGACGCCGGCTGGTCCTCGCCCCACAACGCGTCCGCCAGTCGCTCGACGGAGACGACGTCGCCCCGGCACGCGGCCAAGGCCTCGAGGACGACCCGGTCGCGTCTGGAGAGCTCGAGGGTGTCGCCATCGATGGTCAGTGGTCCCAGGACCTCGATGCCCACGACTCGAGTGTCCGGCCGCCCGGAGCGCCGGTCAACGCGGTGAATACCAGGGCGATACCGCGGTAGCACCGGGACGAGACCGGTCGGTGCCACAACCGGAGGGACCTTCTCGGCCGTTCGTGAAAGGACTCGCCATGCTCCGTCGTGTCTCGCTCTCCGCAGCCGCCGTCGTGATGTCGGCACTTGCCCTGCTCGCCGCTCCGGCCTCGGCGTCCGGTCACGGCGACCGGTGCGATCGTCTCGACCCGGTGATGCTTCCGCACACCGCCGATTCCGCCCAGGCCTGGTTCGACAGCTGCCGCCGGCACACCGGCGTGCCGCGTACTGCGGATGCCGCCCAGGCCTGGCTGGGGTAGGCCGGCGCGACCCATCAACCCGTGACGGTAGCCATCCGGAACCCGTCTCCATCGATGATTCGGCGGTGATCTCATGAAGTGGGGCCTTGGGGGGCTGCGGCGCCGCCGCCCAGCCGCCGTGGTGGCGGCGGTCGTGGTCGTCGTGCTCACCGTCGCCGGCGTGGCGGCCCTGGTGCGCGGCGAGGGCCGGTCGACGCCCACCGCGACCGGTCCACCTCGCCGGACGACGACGCCGACCGCGACGCCGACCGCGACGCCGCCGGCGCGGCAGATCCTCTACAGCGATCGGCGGCGTCTCCGGGCACCCCCGTACAACGTCGACGACGCCTTCCACTTCGGCGACCGCGTGATCGAGACCGACACCTGGAACGTCCACCTGGACGTGACCGACGACGGGTTCGTCCACACCACCGACGATGCCCGGCTGTGGTTCAGCGACGGAGGGAGGTCCACACAGCTCGCCTCGGGGGTCTGCGGCCGCAACTGGGGTGACGAGTCGACGTGGATCGGAGCCTACGAACAGGACTCGGTGATGACGGGAAACGCGGGTTCCCTGGTCGCGTGGTTCGACTGCACGTCGGTGAGGCGCGGGATCCTTGTCGTCTTCGACACGAGCGTGCGACGCGAGGTCGTCCACCAACCGATGTCGGCCTGCGTCAGGGACCTGGGCACCACGCCCTCGTGCAGGATGACAGCGGTCGTCGGCGACCACGTGTACGTCACGCAGTCCACGTCCAGAACGGGAGCGCCCGGTGCGATGGCCATGCTCGACGTCACGAGCCGACGCGAGAGCCCGGTCACTGCGCAGGCGTATGCCGACGACCTGCGGAGCCAGCCCCGGGCGCTGATCGTCGGGGACAGCCCGCAGACCGGCACCCTCTCCGACGGCGTCGGGCAGACCTTCGGCGTCACACGGTCGCGGCTGGTGCCGATGAGCCCGTCCACGGCCTCGGCCGACCAGGCACCGGTCACGACGTCCGCCTTCCAACCCGCGACCGGCCACCCCCTCGCGCTCCACCTGCCGCCCGGCTACCACCGCGATGACCGGTTCACGCTGTTCGAGTGGCTGGACGACGACACCGTGGCGCTCGCCGGTCGCGACATCCTGACCTGTCGGCTCTCGGATGGTCGTTGTGACCTCACCGTCAGGAGCGCCCACGGCCGGGAGCGCCTGCTCCCGCAGAGCATCCTCGTCGGTTGACGGCGCGCGCATACGGCCGGGCACATGTCGGGACGTCGATGCAGACTGTCCGGCATGGCGAGATTCGAGGATCAAGACCTGACGGACGCCGAGTTCCGCGAGTGCGACCTGACTCGGGCCCGTCTGATCGGGGTGGTGATGCAGGACGCCGTCATCGACGGGCTGGTCAGCAACCTGGTGGTCAACGGGGTCGAGGTGATGTCGTACGTCGAGGCCGAGCTGGACCGGCAGCACCCGGTGCGGCCGCTGATGCGATCGACCGACCCGGCTGACCTGCGGGAAGCCGAGAAGCACCTGCGGGCCAGCTGGGCGGCGACGGTCGCGCGCCTCCGCGGCCCGGCCCAGGGGTTGGAGCACCAGCGCGTCGGCGGCGAGTGGTCGGCGGTGGAGACGCTGCGCCATCTGGTCTTCGTGCACGACTCGTGGTTCCGTCGCTGCTGCCTCGGCTCGCCCGAGCCGTTCACCGCGATTGGGTTGGCCTCGGACTTCGTGCCTGACCAGGAGGAGCAAGGCCTGGATCGAGCAGCAGCACCTGACCTCGACCAGGTGGTGACTGTGCGCGACGAGCAGGCCGCCGAGCTGGAGCTCTGGTTGGCGCGCGTGACGGCCGATGAGCTGTCGGCGGTCGCGCCGGTGCCTGCCGGACCGGGCTGGCCGCCGTACGCCGCGGGGAAGACGGTGCTCGAGTGTCTGCGCGTGGTCCTGAACGAGGAGTGGGCGCATCACGGGTTCTGCGTGCGCGACCTCGATCTGCTGGAGGGGTGACTGCCCGCCTGGGTTGCGCGAGCGTCCGCACGGGAACCGCGGTGGATCACTCCCTGTCAGCACTCGGTGTGTCCGCGTTACGGCGTGGGACCATCCAGCGGTGGGTGGCTCGGAGATGAGGACCAAGCGGCTGCGGTTGACCCAGCCCCTGGCGACCGACTCGGCGGGAGTGTTCGCGATCCTCGCAGACGCGCGCACCGTTGAGCACAACCCGTCCGACCGGCTCGAGGATCGCGGCGAGGCGGCTGAGCTGGTGGCCCGGTGGGACCGCCACTGGGAAGAGCACGGCTTCGGCTACTGGTGCGTCCGCACGTCTGGTTCGAACGGCATCGTCGGCTATGCCGGCGTGAAGTGGATGCTGATCCACGGACGTCCAGTGTTGAACCTGGTCTATCGCTTCGTGCCGGAGGTGTGGGGTCGTGGCTTCGCCACCGAGGCCGCTGCGGCCGTCGTGTCGAGGGCCGTGGACGAGGTGCCGGCGGCGACGATCGTGGCACGCGTGCGACCCGACAACCGGTCCAGCCAGAACGTGGCGCTGAAGATCGGACTACGACGCGATGCCACGCTGGACTGCCAGGGCGAGGATGGCCTCGACTGGGCCTTCACGAGCTGCTGAGGTGGACCATGGCGTCGTAGAGCTGCGCCTCGGTCATGGGCGGCTCGGGGATGGGGTGTGCGCGCTCGGCTCGATAGGCGTCGAGCATGAGGTGGAGCTGACGTCGCCAGGCGTTGGGTGCGGTGGTGCTGGTGGCGTCGATCATCCGGCCGTTCGACCAGATGAGGTTGACGATGTCGGCCTGGGTGATGTCGGGTCGCGCCTCGCCGGCTTCCTGGGCCCGGGTGAGCACGTCCTCGATCTGACTGCACATCAGGTCGTGGATGCGCTCGGTCTCGGCGCTGCCGGGGAACCGGCGGGAGAGGAAGTCGTTGAAGCCTCGGTCACCCGCCTGCACGCGGAAGAGGTTCTCCAGGTAGGAGACGAACGCTTCCCACGGATCCTCCGTCTCGAGGGCCGCACCGGCCCCGTCGAGGAACTCCTGCAGCCGAGGCTCGAAGGCGGCCAGGAGCAGGTCCAGGCGGGTGGGGAAGTGCCGGTACAGGGTGCCGATCGCGACGCCGGCATCCCGCGCGATCCGCTCCAGGGAGGCGTCCATGCCGCGTGCGGCGAACTCGCGCTGCGCCGCGTCGACGAGCCTGGTGTGGCGCTCCTGAGCGTCGCGACGCCGGGGTTTCGGCACCCGTTCGACGTCACTCAGGCTCACGTCGCCAATCTACCCGGAAAGCCGAGGGTGGCCTCCGGTTCCGGGCTCAGGAGCCTCACGGCCCGAGATCTCCGCGCGAAGTTTCCGCGCCCGGCCGGAATAAGATGAGGCACCCCTCCGGTTCAGTCGTGTGACCGGAGGGGTGCCTCACCTTGGTGGCCCCCGGCGACTCACCTGACCCACACACGAAAGGGACACACGTCATGACCACCATCAGCATCATCGGCGCGGGCAACATGGCCGCCGCGATCGGCACCCGGGCGGCGAAGCACGGCCACGCCGTCGAGCTCATGAGCCGCGACACCGCACAGGCCCAGGCGCTCGCCGACCGGATCGGCGACGGAGCCACCGTCGGCACGTACGGCGTCCGGCCGGCGGGTGACATCGTCATCCTCGCCGTCCTGTACGCCGGCGCGGTCGACGTGGTCACGCACTACGGGGACGCGCTGGCCGGCAAGACCATCATCGACATCACCAACCCGTTCAACGCCGACGCCAGCGGACTCGTCACGACCGCGGGCAGCTCGGTGTCCGAGCAGGTCGCGGCCGTCGCTCCCGAGGGCGCCCAGGTCGTGAAGGCGTTCAACCTGCTCTTCAGCGGCGTCCTCGCCGAGGACAAGCCCGTGGACGTGTTCTTCGCCGGCGGCGACACCGAGGCCAGGGCACGTGTCGCGGAGCTCCTGGAGAGCTTGGACATGCGGCCCCTCGACGCGGGAGGGCTCGAGATGGTCCACGGCCTCGAATGGGCCGGCCTCCTCCTGGTGGGGCTGGCGCGCAACGGCGCCGGCTTCGACATCGCCTTCAGCGCCAAGTCTCTCTGACGGAGCCGGCCGAGGCGATCCACAGCCGACAAACGCAGGTCGGTGTACCTGGCACCGGCACGACACCTGAACGGAGTATCGATGGGAAGGCTCGATGGAAAGGTCGCGGTGATCACGGGCGCGACAAGTGGGATGGCACTGGAAGGCGCCAAGCTGTTCGTCGACGAGGGGGCGCACGTCTTCATCTCCGGCCGCCGGAAGGACGCGCTGGACGAAGCCGTCGAACGGATCGGCCGCAACGTGACGGGCGTGCAGGCCGACTCGGCCGACCTCGACGACCTGGACCGTCTGTTCGCGACGGTCAGGCAGGAGAAGGGCACGATCGACGTGTTGTGGGCGAGTGCGGGGACCGGCGAGGCGGGAAGGCTCGGCGAGGTCACCGCGGAGCAGTTCGATGCCGCCTTCTCGCTGAACGCGCGCGGCACGCTGTTCACGGTCCAGAAGGCGTTGCCGCTGTTCAAGGACGGAGGGTCGATCCTCATGACCGGCTCGAACGCGTCGCTCCGGGGATACCCCGACTGGAGTGTGTACGCAGCGAGCAAAGCCGTGCTGCCCGCCTACGCGCGGGTGTGGGTGTCCGAGCTGCGGGACCGGAAGATCCGGGTGAACGTGCTGACCCCGGGGCAGGTCGCCACCCCGCTCATGGAAGAGGTGATGGACGAGCAGACGAAGGCTCTGTTCGAGTCCGCGATCCCGCGGCGAGCGATGGGACGCCCTGAGGAGATCGCGTCCGTCGCGCTGTTCCTCGCCTCGGACGACTCGAGCTACGTCAACGGCATGGAGCTGGTTGTCGACGGTGGCACCACGGTGATCTGAGCGCCTCGCGGTCGTCGTCGCGCCGCGTCGCGCCGGCCGGGCGGGCCGCGCGACGGGCGGCTCATGGACGGCGTCGTGGGCGTCGCTGCGGGAGGGCATGTCGTTCGTTCGAATGGGCGCGTGTACGAGTGGTGGTCGGCCCGGCGCCAGCATCGCCCTCCAGCGGACCTGTACCACTGCGCCCTGGTGATCTCACTGGGACATGTCACCTACGCCGTGGAGATGGGCCCGGTGTGGAACGTCCCGGACGCTGATCGTGGTGTGGTCGCCGAAGGTCCGGTCGGGGCGAGATGGCTCGGCCGGTTCCGCGCCTTCCGCTATGAGATGCGCTGCTGGCCGGGCGGCCGCATCCCGGACGTCGCCGAAGCCGTTGCCAGCCCCGTGCGCACCACCGAGGATCCGGCGAGGGCCGCGGCTGTGCTCGACCTGCTCCCAGAGCTGCCGGTGCTGACGTGGGGGAGGGACGAGCTGGGCACCGGAGAGATGTGGAACTCCAACTCTGCGGTCGCGTGGGCGTTGGCTCGCGCGGGCCACGACATGGGCGCTGTCGAGCCGCCCTCGGGGGGACGCGCGCCGGGGTGGACCACGGGGCTCGAGCTCGCGCGCAGGCAGGCAGAGGCGACGCGCGGGACCCGGATCGAGTGCCAGTGATCGTCGGCGCATCGATCCCGTGGGACGTGCCCCTCACTTCCGCGGTATGAAGGCCCATGCGCATCTTCTTCACTGGTGGGAGCGGCAAGGCCGGCAAGCACGTGGCGCCGTACCTCGCTGAGCAGGGCCACCACGTCACCAACGCCGACCTCGTCCCACTCAGGCACCCGGACGTCGCTGACCTGACGGTCGATCTCACCGACGCCGGTCAGACCTACTCGGCGCTGGCCGGACTGGCGACCCCGGCCGAGCTCGACCTGCCCGAACAGCCCACCTACGACGCCGTGGTGCACTTCGCGGCAGTGCCCGCGATCCTGCTCAGGTCGGACGCCACGACGTACGCCACGAACGTGCTCAGCACCTACAACGTGCTCGAGGCCGCGACCCGGCTGGGGGTGCGCAAGATCGTGTTCGCCTCCTCGGAGACGACCTACGGGGTCTGCTTCGCCCAGGGCGAGAGACGCCCGCTCTACGTGCCGGTCGACGAGGACCACCCCACGGTCCCCGAGGACTCGTACGCCATGTCCAAAGTCGCCGGCGAGGTGACGGCCCGCTCGTTCCACGCCCGCACCGGGGCGGACATCTACGGTCTGCGGATCAACAACGTCATCGAGCCGCACGAGTACGCCGAGATGTTCCCTGCCTTCCTCACCGACCCGTCGCTGCGGCGCCGCAACCTGTTCGCCTACATCGACGCCCGCGACCTGGGCCAGATGGTGCAGCGCTGCCTGGAGACCGACGGGCTGGGCTACCAGGTCTTCAACGTCGCCAACGCCGACATGTCCGTGGCCGCGACGACGCAGGAGATCCAGGACCGTTTCTACGACGAGGTCGAGGTGCGCCGCGAGATGGGTCGCGACGAGACCTTCTACGCCATCGACAAGGCACGCGAGCTCCTTGGCTACGCACCACGTCACTCCTGGCGCGACGTGCTGGCCGACCCTCTGGCCGAGCACCGCTGAGCGGTGTCAACGTTTTGTTGACAACGGATTGTTGATACGGCACCCTCCGCGATGTGACTGTTGGCAGGGACGACGATCGAGCGGCGCTCGAGACCGCCGCACGCGAAGTCCTGATGAGGTTCGGGGCGGAGGGCCTGCCCCGGCCACCATGGCTCCACGCATCCCAACCGCCGTCGGCGACCGACCTGGTGCACTTTGCGGTGTGGCGCGACGGAGCACGTGAGGATGCGCTCCTCGCCGCGCTCACGCTCCTGCCGGCGATGCGCGCGGAGGGCGAGCAGCTCGAGACCGCCTTGGTCTTCACGGCCCGGGCGGCGGGGCTCTCCTGGGGGCGTCTCGCGCGCGCCATGGGACTCGGCTCAGCCCAGGCCGCGCTGCAGCGCTTCGAGAGGCTGAGCAGCAGGACCGATCTCCGGGAGCAGGCGTGACACCGCTCGCATCCGATCCGTCCGACCTGATTCTGCACGGGCCCCGTGTGCTGGGTTTTGCGAGTTCGAGCAAGATCGCTGCGCACTTCGGGCTGGACCGCGAGCTCACCGACGAGATGTTGCTCGACTTCGAGGCCCGCGGCTGGGTGACCCACTCGGCGTTCGGCGGCAGCGCGGGCTGGTCCATCACCGATCGCGGCCGCGGCGAGAATGAACGCCGACTCGCCCTCGAGCTCGATCGCGCCGGGGCACGAGACGTCGTCACGGCCATGTACGCAGAGTTCCTCCCGCTGAATCGGCGCTTCGGCAAGGCCTGCACCCACTGGCAGATCCGCCCCACGCGACTGGACCCGATGTCGTTCAACGATCACACCGACTGGCCCTGGGACGAGCAGGTGCTGAGAAGCCTTGCGTCACTCGGCCGAGATCTCCATCGTGTCTGCGACGAGGTCGCGCAGCGCCTAGGACGATTCGACGGTTACTCAGCCCGCTACGGCGCGGCTCTGGCGAAGGTCGACGCGGGCCAACGTCGCTGGGTCGACTCGCCCGAGCTGGACAGCTGCCACACGGTGTGGATGCAGCTCCACGAGGATGTGCTCGCCACCCTCGGAATTCCCCGCGGCAACGACACCTGACCACGCCAGTCCCGCCGGCACGGCAGTAAGACGCGAGCTGGTCCGGGTTGACTAGTCAGCGGCTGTCGGCTGACTACGCGGGCTGGTCAGACTGGTAAAGGAATGTGTAGCCGAATCGAGTCATTGTTCGGACAAAGACCCTTTTCATACTCTGATTCGAGTCAGCCGTCGTGCACGACCGATCCTGGCGGTGGCGAGCGGCCTACGGGGGAGGAACGCCATGCGACGACTTGTGGCGACCATGACAGCAGTTGCGACGACGGCATTGGCGCTTGCGGCCTTCGGGTCACCGCAGGCACAGGCCGACCCGAAGGTGGACCACGTCTTGCTGCTCAGCCTGGACGGGTTCCACGACGCCGACCTCACCAACTACGTCGCAGCTCATCCGGGGTCGGCACTCGCGCGGCTGGTGTCGGACGGGCGGCGCTACTCGAGTGCGTCGACCCAGACTCCCTCGGACTCGTTCCCGACCACGCTGGCCATGACGACCGGTGGCTCGCCCAGGTCGACCGGCGTCTACTACGACGTCTCCTGGGACAACAACCTGTCACCAGCCGGGTCGGACTGCAGCACGCGCGGGGCGCTCGTGCCGTTCAACCAGACGATCAACTTCAACGCCAATGCCGGCGACAGCGTCGCCGACATCAACCCGGCCAAGCTGCCGCGCGATCCCGACCACGGCTGCACCGTCGTCTACCCGCACCAGTTCCTCAAGGTCAACACCATCTACGAGGTGGCGCATGCGGCCGGACTGCGCACGGCTGTCGCGGACAAGCACCCGAGCTACGAGATCCTCGCCGGCCCCTCGGGCACCGGGCTCGACGACTTCTACGGCCCGGAGTTCAACGCCGCCAAGGCCGACATCACCAAGATCATGGCCAACGACGAGCTCAAGGTGGGCGCGGTGCTCAGCGAGATCGACGGCCTCAACCATCAGGGCACGGCCACGGTCGGAGTGCCGGCGATCTTCGGCATGAACTTCCAGGCCCCGAACATCGGACAGAAGTTCTCGGGCTACGTCGATGCTGCAGGTACGACTCCGCAGGACATCACCACGCTGGGCCCCTTGAGCGGGAGCGCTCCCGGACTGGCGCAGGCACTCGACTACGTCGACGGCGCGATCGGCCGCATGCTCGACCGCCTCGATGCCAACGGGCTGACCGACGACACGATGGTGGTCCTGACCGCGAAGCACGCCAACAGTCCGGTCGATCGCTCGACGTTGAGATGGGTGGACCCGGCGCAGTTCACCTCGCTCATCAACAGCGTGCAGCCCGGCCTGACCGCTCAGGTGACCGCAGACACCATGGCGCTCATCTGGCTCAAGGACCGCAGCAGAGCCGCCGACGCAGCCGCCGTGCTGCAGTCGAACGCGTCCGCGATCGGAGCCGGCACGATCACGAGTGGCCCCGCGGTCGCTTCGCTCTTCGGTGGCCAGCTGGCCGGGAACCCGACCCGCATCCCCGACATCGTCGTGCAACCGGACGCTGGGGTCGTCTACGCCGCCCCGAGCTCCAAGCTCGTCGACCACGGGAGTGGCAGCGCCGAGGACACCCACGTCCCACTCGTCGTCGTCGACCCTGGTTACCCGACCGGCGTCACGCTGAGCTGCCCGGTGTCCCTGCGCCAGGTCGCCCCCACCATCCTGAAGGCGCTCGGTCTCAAGCCGAAGTCCCTCGATGCCGTCCGTCTCGAGGGGACCAAGAACCTCCCCGACGACGCCACCTGCAGCTGAGCGCCTCTCCTCGCCCTGCAGGGCGAGGGCGCCATCCTGAGAACATCGGGGGTTCCGGTCCGCCACGGTTCGTCCTAGGGTGCCGAGCAGGGCCCGGTCGGGGACGCCGGTCCGGGCCGGGCGGGGGAACGACGCGAGAGCGGGGGCACGAGATGTCCGTCGGGACTCCGGAGGGCGGCGCCAACGGCCAGCTGCCGGTGCGGTGGCGCCGCAACGCCGACAACCTGACCGCCGGCCAGCTCGAGACGCTGCGATCGGCCCACACCGCCGTGATGGCGATCGGCGACGACCGCGGCTACTCCTTCTACGCCGGCATCCACGGGCTGCCGCGCCCCATCGGCTGCGACAACGCGCACGGGTCGCCGTACTTCCTGCCGTGGCACCGCGCCTACCTCTACTTCTTCGAGCGGTCGCTGCGCGACCAGGTGCCGGACGCGGCGCTGGTGTGGTGGGACTGGACGACCGGTGCGCTGCCGGCGGTGTACGACGTCGAGCAGGACGACGCGGGCAACGCCAACCCGTTGTTCAGCGCCGACGTCGACCCGCTCGCGCTGCAGCAGGGGCTCGAGGGGTCGGAGCCGATCGAGGTCGCGCCCCGCACGCTGCGCCAGCCCGGCTCACCGGGCTCCCCGGACCTGCCGACCGCCGACGAGGTCGAGGACGTGCTGGCGACGACCAGCTTCCTGGACTTCAGCGCCCAGGTCGAGGACCTGCACAACCGGGTGCACGTGTGGACCGGCGGCCAGGAGGGCCACATGAGCCAGATCGCGTTCGCCGCGTTCGACCCGGTGTTCTGGGCGCACCACGCGATGATCGACCGGCTGTGGCGGCTCTGGCAGCTGCGGCACCCCGGAGCCCAGCCGCCGTTCAGCCTGCTCGACGACGCGCTGCCGCCGTTCCGGGCCGTCGTGCAGCAGACCCTGGACGTGCCCGCGCTCGGCTACGACTACGCGAGCTCCACCTCCTCGACCGTGGTGACCTAGAAGGAGCCGTCGTGGACCACTTCGTCTCGAACCCCATCGACCTTCCCGCCGCGAGCGCGCGCAGCGGCATGACCCGTGCCGACCTGATCTTCGAGGGCGTCGATCACTCGGGGCCGTCGTACGAGGCGCGGGTGTTCCTCAACAACCCCGACGCGGGGCCGGACACGCCGCGCGACGTCGGGGCGGGGTACGCCGGCTCCTACACGATCTTCGGCCACGGCGGCTGCGTCGGCGAGGAGGGGCACTGCGACCCGACCATGCGCACCACCGACGCGTTCGACCTGCGGGCCGCGCACCCGCTCGAGCCGATCACGAAGACCGTCACGATCACCCGGGCGCTCGCCGCCGCCGACGGCGACACCGTGACCGTCACCGTGGTCCCCGTCGTGCCGCACCCCGAGGGCGCCCGCGCCGACGACGTGCTGGCCTTCACCCGGATCCGGCTCGCGACCTACGCCTAGTCTCTCCGGGTCTCTCCGGCATGGAGCTGCGCGACGCCCGCGCCGACGAGGCCGAGGCGCTGAGCCGGCTCGCGCTGGCGAGCAAGGCGCACTGGGGCTACTCCGCGGAGTTCCTGGCGCGCTGCGTCGCGGAGCTGACGCTGACACCGGAGCAGTGCGCCTCGGGCAGCGTCCGGGTCTGCGAGGACGCCGACGGCGTCGCCGGCTTCCACGGGCTGGCGGGCGGACCGCCCGAGGCCGAGCTCGAGCTGCTGTACGTCGACCCGCGGCGGCTCGGGCGGGGGATCGGCCGGGCGCTGCTGCAGGACGCCGTCGCGGTCGCACGCGGCCGCGGCGTCACGTCGCTGCGCATCGAGGCCGACCCGCACGCGGAGGCGTTCTACCGGCACGCCGGCGCGGTGCGCACCGGGTCCGTGCCGAGCGGGTCGATCCCGGGCCGGTCGCTGCCGCTGCTGACACTGGCGGTCGGGTCAGCCCCGTAGGTACGTCAGCACGGCCAGCACCCGCCGGTGGTCGTCGGGGGTGTCGAGCAGCCCGAGCTTGGTGAAGATGTTGCGCACGTGGCCCTCGACCGACTTCGGCGACAGCGTGAGGTGCTCGGCGATGCCGGCGTTGGAGCGGCCCTCGGCCATCAGCCCGAGCACCTCCCGCTCGCGCGGCGTCAGGTCGTCGACCGGGCTCGCGACCCGCGGCCGCTCCACCAGCCGGGAGACGACGTCGGGGTCGATGACCGAGCCGCCGGCGCCCACCCGGCGTACGGCGTCGGTGAACTCCTGCACGTTGGCGACCCGGTCCTTCAGCAGGTAGCCGAGGCGGGCCGCGCCGGCGGAGACCAGCTCGACGGCGAAGTCGGTCTCGACGTACTGCGAGAGCAGCAGCACGCCGACCTCGGGGAAGCGCTCCCGGATCCGGTGCGCGGCACGCAGCCCCTCGTCGGTGTACGTCGGCGGCATCCGGATGTCGGTGACCACCACGTCCGGCGGGTCCGCGGCGACCGCCGCCAGCAGGTCCTCGCCGTTCTCGGCCTGCGCCACGACCGTGAACCCCGAGTCCTTCAGCACCCGCACCACGCCCTCGCGCAGCAGCAGCGAGTCGTCGGCCACCGCGACCCGCATCGCCTGCGTCGCCGAGCGGGCGGCCAGCCGGCCGATCGGGTCGTCCGACGGCCGCACCCGCATCACCGGGACCGAGTCCCGGATGCCCTTCAGCCGGGTCTCGCCGCGGTCCTCGTAGTCGATCCCGCTCAGCGGTCCGGCCAGGTGCGTGGTGATGCTGCTGGCCAGGATCTCGCCCGGGCGCGGCCAGGCTGCACAGCCGGGCGGCCAGGTTGAGCGCCCCGCCGCGGTAGCCGCCCTCCACCGGCACCGCCTCGCCGACGTCGATCCCGATGCCGACCAGCAGCGGCATCTCGGCGTCCCGCACGGCCTCGGTGACGAACCGGCCCTGCAGCACCGACGCGGCGCCGATGGCGTCGCGGGCCGAGTCGAAGACCGACAGCGCCTCGTCGCCGCGCAGCTCGAGCAGCTGCGCCGTCGGCGGCCTCCACGACCTCGCGGGTGATCCGCGCGAACTCGCCGGCGAGCCGGCCGGCGGCCTCGTCGCCGTACGTCTGGGTGTAGCTGGTGTAGCCCCGGACGTCGGCGATCATGAACGTCCGGATCGCGCTGCCGCTCACAGCGCCGGCTCCGTCACGCGGGGCGACCCGACCGGCTGCTGCGGCACGGGCACGGGCACCGGTGCCGGCACCACGCAGCCGACCCGCGTCCCCTGCCCGGGCGGGCTGTGCAGCGTGAAGGTGCCGTCGACGACCGAGACCCGGTCGGCCAGCCCCACCAGGCCGGACCCGGCGCCGGTGTCGGCGCCGCCGACGCCGTCGTCGACCACCTCGAGGCTGACGCTGGACAGCAGGTCGCGCACCGTGACGGTCACGAGGTGCGCGTGGGCGTACTTCGCGACGTTGGTCAGGCACTCGGCCACCACGAAGTACAGCGTGCCCTCGAGAGGGGCGGGCAGCCGTCGCGTGAGGTCGGTGTCCAGCTGCACCGGCACGGGACACCGCTCGGCCAGCGACGACACGGCCGGCACCAGGCCGCGGTCGGTGAGGACGGCCGGGTGGATGCCGCGGGCCAGCTCGCGCAGCTCCCCGATGGCGACCTGCAGCTGGTCGGTGGCCTGGTCGATCGACGTCACGAGGGTGTCGGCATCCGTGTGGTTGGCGGCCATCCGCAGCATCAGCGCCACGGCCACCAGGCTCTGCTGCGCGCCGTCGTGCAGGTTGCGCTCCAGCCGGCGTCGCTGCTGGTCCTGGGAGGTGACCAGCCGCTGCCGGGAGCTGTGCAGGTCGTCGACCAGCCGGAGGTTGCGCAGCACCAGCCCGGTCTGCGAGGCGACGTGCTCCAGCATCTCGTCCTCCGTGGGGGTGACCGGCTCCGCGGCCGAGCGGCTGACCGTGATCGCGCCGAGCAGCTCGCCGCGGTGACGGACCGGCACCACCCGGTCGGCCGCGAGGGGCGACAGGTCGTCGGGGTCCGCGAGCGCGACGGTGGCCTCGCCCGGGCGCACCGACGTCGCCGGGTAGCCGGCCGCCCGCACCAGCTGGCTGGGTGCTGCGCAGCCACACCTCGACCTGGGCGCCGCCCAGGCACTCGGAGACGGTCCGGGAGATCCTCGGCAGCAGCTCGGCGGTGGTGTAGCGGCCGGTCATCCGGGACGCGAAGTCCGAGAGCACCTCGTACGGCGTGGCGCGCGACGCCGTAGACGAGGTGGTTGACCACTCGCTTCACGGCCTCGCGGGCCGGCTGGAAGGCGACGGCGACCAGCGCGGTGGCGAGCACGGACAGCCACACGGACGGCTGGCGCTGGCCGATCAGCGCGCCGACGCCGACGACGATGCCGACGTACACGCTGGTGATGAAGACGCCGAGCGCGCCGACGACGCAGGGCGCGGCTGATCAGCGCGTCGATGCCGTAGAGCCCGTGGCGGGTGATGGCGATGCCGATGGTGACCGGGATCAGCCCGAAGGACATGATCGACACGGTCTGCAGCACCGCCACCCACCAGGGACCCTGGTCACCGTTGAGGCTGAACGAGACGGCGACGCTGAGCGCGTAGGCGACGGCGATGAACGAGGACCGCGGACATCAGCCACTTCAGCTGCAGCCGCTGAACGCCGTCGACCGGCGGAACCACCTGACGATGAGCGACCCGGCCGCGGCCAGCAGCGAGAACGGCAGCAGCGGGAAGACCACGAACATCAACGCGACCACGAGCACCGTGGCTCGAGCGGCAGCGCGAGCGGGTTGCTCGGCAACGGCTCGAGCACCTCGGTCACGTCGCCCGGGGCCACCGCGATGAGCAGCATCCCCACGAGGCAGTCGATCCCGGCGAGCCAGGGCAGGAACAGCCAGCGGCGGGACGGCAGCTTCCCGTCGGGGAAGAACAGGATCGTGAACACGCCCATCACGACGATCGGCGGCCACCACAGCGCAGCCCCGACCACCTCCACGGCGATCCCGCCGGGGACCCAGTCGACCAGGTGCAGCGACAACCGGATGTAGGCGTCGGTCCACGCCGAGAGGCCCCACGCGATGCCCGTCGCGTGCAGCAGCCAGCCGACGGTGTTGCGCGGCTGGCGGTGGATGATCAGGATCCCCACGACCGGGAACAGCGCCGTCATCGCGATGAAGGCCAGGTCGCCGATGGTGGTCTGCGACCCCCAGTCGGTCACCGTCGTGGGGTCGAGCGTCTGGATCAGCGCGGCGACCACGAAGGAGAGGACGTAGAACGCGAACGACGCCCAGCTCCATCGCTGCAGGGCGCGGTCGCTGAGGTGGACGCTCATCGGGACCTCCCGGTCGTGGCGCCCACCGGGGACGCCGCCGTTCGCTGCGCTGGGATCTCCGAGGGGACCGGGACCACGCAGATCGTGGTCGTGCCCTGCCCGGACGGGCTGTGCACCGTGAACTCGCCGTCCACGACCGCGACCCGGTCGGCCAGCCCGAGCAGCCCGGAGCCGCGGGCCGGGTCGGCGCCGCCGACGCCGTCGTCGCGGACCTCGAGGCTGACGCTGCCCCCCTCGTCCGACAGCCGCAGCGTCACCTCGCTCGCACCGGCGTGCTTCGCGACGTTCGTGAGGCTCTCGGCGGCCACGAAGTACAGCGCTCCCTCGACCGGGCCCGGCAGCCGTCGTGTCACCTGGTTGTCGAGCCGGACCGGGACCGGGGCAGCGCTCGGCCAGCGAGGTCAGCGCCGGGCCGAGACCCCGGTCGGTGAGGATGGCGGGGTGCAGGCCGCGCGCGAGCTCGCGCAGCTCGGCGATGGCGCCCTGCAGCTGGTCGGCGGCCTGCGTGGCGGCCGCGGACAGCGTCGACGGGTCGCGGTGCCTGGTCGCCATCCGCAGCGTCAGCGCGATCGCGACGAGGCTCTGCTGCGCACCGTCGTGCAGGTCGCGCTCGAGGGCCCGGCGCTGGTCGTCCTCCGAGGTGACCAGCCGCTGCCGGGAGCTGTGCAGGTCGTCGACGAGCCGGAGGTTGCGCAGCACCAGGCCGGTCTGCGACGCGACGTGCTGCAGCATCTCGTCCTCGGTCGGCGTCACCGGCTCGGCGACGACCTTGCTCATCGTGATGACGCCCAGCAGCTCGTCGAGGTGACGGACGGGCACGACCCGCATGGCCTCGAGGCCGGTGACCCGGTTGGGCTCGGTCAGCTCCACCGGCTCGGCGTGGTCGCCGTCGTCGGGCCACACCGCCTCCCGCTCCAGCAGCCGGCCGGTGCGCAGCCACACCTGGACGCGGGCGCCGCCGAGGAACTCCGAGAGGGTCTGCGCGATGCGCGGCAGCAGCTCGGCGGTGGTGTAGGTCCCGGCCATGCTGGAGGCGAAGTTCGAGAGCACCTCGTACGGCGTCGCGCGCGAGCCGTAGACCAGCCGGTTCACCCAGCGCGTGACCCGCTCCCGGAGGGGCTGGAAGAGCACCGCCACGCACGCGGTCGCGACCACCGACAGCAGCACCGACGGGTGACGCTGGCCGATCAGCGAGCCGATCCCGACCACCACGACGACGTACACGGTGGAGATGAAGAGCCCCAGCGCGCCGACGACGAGGGTGCGGCTGATCAGCGAGTCGATCCCGTAGAGGCCGTGGCGGGTGATGGCGATGCCGATCGCGATCGGGATCAGCCCGAAGGCGAGGACCGCGACGTTCTGCAGCACCAGCATCCAGGTGGCGTCGGCGTCTCCGGACCGGCTGAACCCGAACAGCGACAGCAGCATCGTGGCGAAGTAGAGGACCGCGATGAGGGCGCCGGCCGCCATCAGCCACTTGAGCTGGAGGCGTCGCACCCCGGTCGCGCGAAGGAATCGGAGCACCACCGCCACGGCGGCGGCGAGGATGGACAGCGGCAGCACCGGCAGGACGACGACGAACATCGCGTCGGTCACGGCGGCGGGGAGGACACCGAGCGGGTTGGCGTCGAGCGGGACCGGCCCGTCGGTGACCGGACCCTTCGTGAGCACGATGCCGGCCATCAGCAGCAGGGCGTCGAGCGCCACCAGCCAGGCCAGCACCCGCCACCGGGGCGAGAGCAGGTGACCGTCGGGGAACAGCAGGAGCAGGTAGACGCCCATGAGCACGATCGGCGGCACCCAGAGCGAGGAGTTCACGACCGAGACGGCCGCGCCGCCGGGCAGCGAGCCGGGGTTGCTGATCAGCGACTCCTGGACGTACGCGTCGGCGATCGCCGTCGCCGCCCAGACCAGGCCGATGGCCAGCAGCAGCCAGCCGATTCGGTTGCGCGGCTGGTGGCGGGTGATGAGCAGCCCGACCGCCGGGAAGGTGGTGACCATCAGCATGAACATCAGCTGCGTGAGCCGTCCGCTGGTGCCCCAGTCGGTGAACTGCGGGTCGGTGACGAGGTAGGTCACGACGGAGACCAGCGTGGTCACGACGAACAGCACGGCCGCGGCCCAGGCCAGGCGCCGCAGCGTCCGGTCAGTGAGCGCCATGACCTGCTCCTTGCTCGAGGACCCGCGCGAGGCTCGCGCCGGAGAGCTCGTCCTTGGCGATGAACCCGATGGCGCCCGACTCGCCGACCAGCTCGCCGTACTCCGAGGCGGCGCGGCTGGAGACCAGCACCACCCGTCCGGTGAACCCGGTGTCGGCCAGCCGCTGCGAGACCTCGAAGCCGGTGGTGTCCGGGAGCTGCACGTCGAGCACGACGAGGTCGGGGTGGAGCGCGCCGGCGGCGGACACCGCCTCCGCCCCGTCCGCCGCCTCGCCCACCACCTCGAAGCCCTCGGACTCGAGGAGCACCCGGGCCGTCGCGCGGAACAGCTGGTGGTCGTCGACGATCAGGGTGGTCAGGGCCATGAACTCACTGTGGCAGCGGCGGTGCGCGGCAACCAGAGCGTCAACCCTGGAATCACGACGGGCCGGGTGAGGGTTAACCCTCACCCGGCCCGCCGGTCCGACGGCTGCCCCGCGGCTTCCCCGCGGCTGGCTCAGCGCACGGTGAACGACCTGCGCAGCGACGCGGACGACGAGTCGCCGGCGTACAGCACGATCCGGCCGGGCTCCACGACGAACTTCCCGCGGTTGTCGTAGAAGCCGAAGTCGGACTTGTCGACGGTGAAGTGGACCGTCCGCGACGCCTGCGGCTCCAGGGTGACCCGCTCGAAGCCGCGCAGCCGGCGCACCGGCTGGGACAGGCTCGCGACCGGGTCGTGGAGGTAGAGCTGCACGACGTCGTCCCCGGCCTTGTGGCCGGTGTTGGTGACGGTCATCGAGGCGGTGAGCTTCCCGGACCTCGACACGCTCGACCTGCTCAGCGAGAAGTTGCTGACGTCGAACGTGGTGTAGCTCAGGCCGTAGCCGAACTCGTAGAGCGGCGTGCAGAAGTCCAGGTCGCGGTAGCGCGAGACGTACTTCTGGGTGATGTCGCACGGCCGGCCGGTCGGCTCGTGGTTGTAGTAGATCGGCACCTGGCCGAGCACCCGCGGGAACGAGACCGGCAGCTTGCCGCCGGGGTTCACGTCCCCGAACAGCACGTCGGAGACCGCGGGGCCGGCCTCGATGCCCGGGAACCAGGCCTCGAGGATCGCGGGGGAGGACTCCGCGACCTTCGAGAGCGTCAGCGGCCGGCCGTTGAACAGCACGACCACGAACGGCTTCCCGGTCGCCTTGATGGCGTCGATCAGCTCCTGCTGCTTGCCCGGCAGGTCGATCTGCGATCGGGCGGCGGCCTCGGCGCTCATCTCACGGGTCTCGCCGAGCGCCAGCACCACCTGGTCGGCGGCCTGCGCCTTCGCCACGGCCTCGGCGAAGCCGGCGTCCGAGCCGCACTCGTCGGCCGGGGTCCGGGCCGGCGGCTCGGTGTTCTTCATCTCGCAGCCCTGGGCGTACGTCGTGTCGGGGTGGTCGGCCTTGATGGCGTCGTAGACGCTGACGGCGTCCTCGACCTTGCCCTGTCCCCACCACGGGCCGAGCATGTCGTGCTGGTCGTCACCGAGCGGGCCGATCACCGCGGTCTTCTTGTCCTTGTCGAGCGGCAGCGTGCTGTCGGAGTTCTTCAGCAGCACCATCGAGCGGCTGGCGGCGTTGCTCGCCGCGGCCCGGTCGTCGGCCGTGACGAAGCTGGCGGGGTCGGTGGCCTTCGCCTGGTTGACGTAGGGGTGGGAGAACAGCCCGGCGCGGAACTTCACGCGCAGGATGCGACGGACCGCCCCGTTGAGCCGCTTCATGCTGATCCGGTGCTGCTTGAGCAGCTGCTTGCCGTAGTCGCGGATGTTCGTGCTGACCATCTCCGAGTCGGTGCCGGCCATCAGCGCATTGGCACCGGCGGCGGGACCGCTGGACGCGGTGCCGTGGCCGCAGGATCCGGTGTCCGGGGTCCTCGGCGGGCAGGACCGGGTCTCCGCGACCGCGGTGTAGTCGCTCTCGACGAACCCGTCGAAGCCCCACTCCTTCTTGAGGATGTCGGTCTCGGTGTAGTGGTTCGCGCAGCCGGGCACGCCGTTCAGCGAGTTGAACGAGCACATCACGGTGTCCGCGCCTGCGTCGATGGCGGCCTTGAACGGCGGGAGGTAGAGGTTGCGCAGCCGCTGCTCGGACATGTCGGTGGTGTTGTAGTCGCGGCCGCCCTCCGGCTGGCCGTAGCCCACGAAGTGCTTGACGCTGGCGACGACCTTGTCGCGGGCGGCGTACGAGCTGCCCTGCGTGCCCTTCACGCGGGCGGCGGCCATCACCGAGCCGACGTACGGGTCCTCGCCGTTGCCCTCGACGATGCGGCCCCAGCGGGGCTCGTGGGAGACGTCGACCATCGGGCTGTAGACCTGCTTGAGGCCGACCGTCGCGGACTCGCGGGCGCCGATGGCGGCGTCGGTCTGCGCGACCTGCGGGTCGAACGAGCTCGCGGCGCCGAGCGGCACCGGGAAGATCGTGCGGTAGCCGTGGATGGTGTCGTAGGCGAACAGGATCGGGATGTGCAGCCGGGAGTCGTCCACCGCCTTGTGCTGGAGCTCGTTGATCCGGGCGGGGTCGACGAGGCTGAAGACCCCGCCGACGCCGGCCTCGGCGTCCGCGTCGGTGACCTGGTTGTCGGCCAGCAGCTGCACCTGCTGCAGCTTCTCCGTGGTGGTCATCCGCGCCAGCAGCCGGTCGACCTTGCGCTCGACGCCCTGGCTGGGCGCGTGACGGGTCGGCTTGAGCGCCGCCTCGTCGCTGGGTCCGGTGGCGGCGAGGACGCCGGTGCCCGCCAGCGTGCCGCCGACCAGGGTGAGGGCCGCGACCGCGGCCACGCGTGAGACTCGCTTCATGGTTGCCCTTCCGTCGTGCTCCCGAGGGACCGGCACCGTGTGATGCCGGTCACACCGCAGGCAGTCTGTCCCGCCGGGCGGTCGGCAGCAAGCGGCCACACCGTGCGCGGTCGACCTGCCTCTCGAGGTGTCCGCGCGCGTGTGCGGGGTAGGGGAAACCCATGACTGACACCACCTCCCTCACCGTCCAGCGCGAGATCCCGGCCTCGGCCAAGGAGATCTTCGACGTGCTGACCAACCCGCACCGGCACACCGACCTCGACGGGTCGGGCTTCATGCGGGGCCTCGACAAGGGCGACCGCCTCACCAAGGTGGGCCAGCAGTTCCGGGTGAACATGACCGGCGACCACATGGGCGGCGACTACCAGACCGACAACGTGGTCAGCGCCTTCGACGAGGACAAGATGATCGGCTGGAAGACCGCGCCGGCCGGCAACGAGCCGCCCGGCTGGGAGTGGCTGTGGGAGCTCAAGCCCGAGTCGGCCGGCGCGACGCAGGTGACGCTGACCTACGACTGGAGCAAGGTGACCGACCAGGCGCTGCTGAAGAAGGTGGGGTTCCCGCTGGTGCAGGAGGGCCAGCTCGAGGCCTCGCTGAACCACCTCGCGGAGGCGACCAGCGGCAGCTGAGCCGCCTCACGTGGCCGGCAGGCTCAGAACGTCTGCTGCGACGCCGTGTGGCCGGGCAGCTGCGCCAGCAGCTCCCGGCCCTGGGCGGCGAGCTTGTGCTCGACGAGCACCTCGTAGCGGGTGGCCACGATCCGGCTGACGGAGCTGAAGTCGCGCTGCCCGCGGGTGGCGGCGAACCCGATCAGCGCCCACACCAGCCCGAACACGGCCCCGAACAGTGCCGTGGAGAGGATCGTGACGAAGGCGTTCTGGTTGTCGAACAGCGACAGCACCAGCCCGACGAACAGGCCGAGCCACACGCCCGAGAGCAGCCCGCCGACGGCCACCCGGTTGTAGGTGAGCCGGCCGGTCACCCGCTCCACCTGCTTGAGCTCGGTGCCGACGATCATGCAGTTCTCGACCGGGAACTCGTGGTCGGAGAGGAAGTCGACCGCCTTCTGCGCGGCGGCGTACTCGTCGTAGACCCCCAAGCGACTGGGGGAAGTCCAGCGTGAGGCCGGACCGGAGGTTGCGGAAGTTCGGCTGGCTGCTGCTCATGGCGCCATCTTCCCACGCGCCCCAATCCGACAACGGTGCGGAAAGGTGACCTGGAGGTCACGCTGCGGACGCCGATGTCGGAGTCGTACGGCGGGCGTACGGCAGGCGTACGGCGCGTCAGGTGATCGTCATGCCGCCGTCGACGGCGAGCGTCTGGCCGGTGACGTAGCCGCCCGCGTCGCTGACCAGGAACACCAGCGCCGCCGCCAGCTCGACGCCCTCGCCCTTGCGGCCCGCGGGCACCCGGGCCATCGCCTGGTCGAGGTAGCCCTCGGGGTAGGTGTCGGTCATCTCGGAGGCGAAGAACCCGGGCGCCAGCGCGTTGACCCGGATGCCCTTGCGGCCGGTCCACTGCTGCGCGAGGTCGCGGGTGAGCCCGATGAGGGCGGCCTTGGTGGCGGAGTACGCCGCCTGCGGCAGCCCGCCGGTGGTGAGCCCGAGGACGCTGCTGATGTTCACGATGCTGCTGCCGGGCTGCATCACCCGGCCGCACGCCTGCGCCATCCAGTAGCAGCCGTTGAGGTTCACGTCGACGACCTGCCGGAACTGCTCGGGGGTCTCGCGGGTGGCGGGCACCGCGGTCCCGATGCCGGCGTTGTTGACGAGCACGTCGACCCGGCCGAACTCGGTCATCGCCGCGTCGACCAGCGCCTGGCAGGCCTCGGGGTCGGCCACGTCGGTCTGCACCGCCAGCGCCCGGCGGCCCGCCGCTCCACGAGCCGCTTGGTCTCCTCGAGGCGGTCGACGCGGCGGGCGCCGAGCACCACGTCGGCGCCCGCCTCCGCCAGGGCCTGGGCGAACGCGACGCCGAGCCCGGAGGAGGCCCCGGTCACGATCGCCACCTTGCCGTCGAGGCCGAACAGGTCGAGAACGCTCATGCGGTCGCTGCCTTCCGTGCGTGCCAGGCGCTGGACACCATCTCGTCGACGGTGTGGCGCATCTTCCAGTCGAGGTCGCGGGCGGCGAGCTCGCCCGACGCGACGATCCGCGCCGGGTCGCCGGGGCGGCGGGGGTGGATCTCCGGTTCGAAGTCGACGCCGGTGACGCGGGCCATCGCCGCCATGATCTCCCGGACCGAGAGCCCGTCACCGCTGCCGAGGTTGTACACCGGCTCGAGCGGCGCGCCCGTCGGTCAGCGCCCGCGCGGCGGCGACGTGCGAGACCGCGAGGTCGGCGACGTGGACGTAGTCGCGGACGCAGGTGCCGTCCGGCGTCGCGTAGTCGTCGCCGTAGATCCGTGGGGTGCGTCCCTCGACGAGCGCCTCGATCACCAGCGGGAACAGGTTGTGCGGGCTGGTGTCGTGGACCTCGTCGGTGCCCGAGCCGACCACGTTGAAGTAGCGCAGCGACGTGTGGCGCAGGCCGGTCGCAGTGCCCTGGTCGCGCAGCAGCCACTCGCCGACCAGCTTCGACTCGCCGTACGGCGACTCCGGCCGGGTCGGGCGTCCGCTCGGTGACGGTGTCGACGTCCGGGGTGCCGTAGGTGGCGGCGCTGGAGGAGAACACCACCTTGTCCACGCCTGCCTGCTCCATCGCCCGCAGCACGCTGACCGTCCCGGTGACGTTCTGGTCGTAGGTGTGCAGCGGCCGGTTCACGGAGACGCCGGCGTACTTGAAGCCGGCCACGTGGACCACGCCGGTGACCGCGTGCTCGCGCAGCGTCGCGACCAGCAGGTCGGTGTCGAGGATGGAGCCCTCCACGAACGGCACGGAGTCGGGGACGAAGCCGCGGTGCCCGCTCGACAGGTCGTCGAGGACCACCGAGGTGAGCCCCTGGTCCGCGAAGGCGCGCACCACGTGGGCGCCGATATATCCCGCTCCGCCCGTCACCAACCAGGTCATTTCGACTCGCTCTCGTACTGTCGGATCCGCCGCGACAGAGGGTAACGTGCCGTCCGGTCTCGCCCGGGCCTCACTCCGGGCACACGAGGAGGCACGATGGTTCTCGCCGCGGGTTCCGGGCTCCGGCTCGACGCCAACTGGGTCGACTACCTGCTGATCGCCCTGTACTTCGCCTTCGTGCTGGGCATCGGCGTGATCGCCCGGCGGTCGGTCTCCACCTCGATCGACTTCTTCCTGTCCGGTCGTTCGCTGCCCGCGTGGGTCACCGGGCTGGCCTTCATCTCCGCCAACCTCGGTGCCGTCGAGATCATCGGCATGTCCGCCAACGGCGCCCAGTACGGCATCCCGACGGTGCACTACTTCTGGGTCGGCGCCGTGCCGGCGATGCTGTTCCTCGGGATCGTGATGATGCCGTTCTACTACGGGTCGAAGGTCCGCTCGGTGCCCGAGTTCATGAACCGACGCTTCGGAACCGCGGCGCACCTCGTGAACGCGCTCAGCTTCGCCCTCGCCCAGCTGCTCATCGCCGGCATCAACCTCTTCCTGCTCGCCAGCGTCGTCAACGTCGTGCTGGGGCTGAACCTCTACGTCTCCCTGATCGTGGCTGCGCTGATCGTGCTGTCGTACATCACCCTCGGCGGGTTGTCGGCGGCCATCTACAACGAGGTGCTGCAGTTCTTCGTCATCGTGGCCGCACTGGTGCCGCTGACCTTCGTCGGGCTGCACAAGGTCGGCGGCTACAGCGGTCTGGTGGACAAGATCACGGCCGCCGGCAACGGGTCGGCCCAGCTGTCGTCCTGGCCCGGCACCAACATCACCCAGATCGACAGCCCGCTCCTGTCGGTGATCGGTCTGGTCTTCGGTCTGGGCTTCGTGCAGTCCTTCGGCTACTGGACGACCAACTTCGTGGAGGTGCAGCGCGCCATGGCCTCCAGCTCCCTCTCGGCGGCCCAGCGCTCTCCGATCATCGCCTCCTTCCCCAAGATGTTCATCCCGTTCATCGTGATCTTCCCGGGCATGATCGCGGGCGTCATCGTCTCCGAGGTCGCGAAGGCCAAGTCCTCGGGGAGCACGACCTTCGACTTCAACAGCTCGATGCTGTACCTGTTCCGGGACCTGCTGCCCAACGGCATGCTGGGTGTCGCGATCTCCGCCCTGCTCGCGTCGTTCATGGCCGGCATGGCAGCGAACATCTCGGCCTTCAACACGGTGTTCTCCTACGACCTCTGGCAGACCTACGTGGTCCGGGACCGTCAGGACGCGTACTACACCTTGGTGGGCCGACTGGCCACCCTGGCCGCCACGATCGTGGCCATCGGGACGGCGCTGATCGCCAGCCAGTACACCAACATCATGAACTACCTCCAGACCCTCTTCGGACTGTTCAACGCCCCGCTGTTCGCGACCTTCATCCTCGGCATGTTCTGGAAGCGGATGACGGCGACCGCCGGCTGGACCGGCCTGGTGAGCGGCACCCTGGCGGCAGTCCTGGTCGGCGTGCTCAGCCAGGACGCGTTCGGGACGCTGTCGGTCGGGGCGGTGGGACTCGCGGGACAGGGGGCGAGCTTCGCGGCCGCCGGTGCCGCGTTCGTGGTCGACATCATCGTCAGCGTGCTGGTCACGACGGTCACCCGACCGAAGCCCGAGTCCGAGCTGCGGGGGCTGGTCTACTCGCTCACCCCCAAGGCGGACTTCCACGACCCCGACGAGGGCCGGCTCGCGTGGTACCAGCGGCCGCTCCATCTCGCCGGGGTGGCCGGCGTGCTGGTCGTCGTCCTGAACATCATCTTCTGGTAGGCCGCCGCTGGAGCAGGGGCGGCCACGGGACCCGCCGCGACGCGTGTCGACGCCTCGCTCGCTGGTGCATGCACCTTGGACCGATCTGGGAGTAACGTGCCACTCGGTTCATCCGGGACAGCCAGGAGGCACGATGGTTCTCGCTGCGTCTTCACAGCTTCGACTCGACGCCAACTGGGTCGACTACCTGCTGATCGCCCTCTACTTCGTCTTCGTGCTCGGGCATCGGCATCCTGGCCCGGCGGTCGGTCTCCAGCTCGATCGACTTCTTCCTCTCCGGCCGCTCGCTGCCGGCCTGGGTGACCGGCCTGGCGTTCATCTCCGCCAACCTCGGTGCCGTCGAGATCATCGGCATGTCGGCCAACGGTGCCGCCTTCGGCATCCCGACGGTCCACTACTTCTGGGTCGGGGCCGTGCCCGCGATGCTGTTCCTCGGCGTCGTGATGATGCCGTTCTACTACGGCTCCAAGGTGCGCTCGGTCCCGGAGTTCATGAACCGGCGCTTCGGGCCGACGGCCCACCTGGTCAACGCGATCAGCTTCGCCATCGCGCAGCTGCTCATCGCGGGCATCAACCTCTACCTGCTGGCCAGCATCGTGCGGGTGCTGCTCGGCTGGCCGCTGTGGGTCTCGCTGCTGCTGGCCGCCGCGATCGTGCTCTCCTACATCACCCTCGGCGGTCTCTCGGCCGCGATCTACAACGAGGTGCTGCAGTTCTTCATCATCGTGGTCGCGCTGCTGCCGCTGACGATCGTGGGTCTGCACAAGGTCGGCGGCTACGGCGGCCTGAAGGACAAGATCACCGCCGGGCTACGCCGACCACGCCGACCGGCTCAACTCCTGGCCCGGCACGAACATCACCGCCATCGACAACCAGCTGCTCTCCGTCATCGGGCTGGTCTTCGGCCTCGGCTTCGTGCTGTCCTTCGGCTACTGGACGACGAACTTCGTCGAGGTGCAGCGGGCGATGGCGTCGAGCTCGATCTCGGCCGCGCAGCGGGCGCCGATCATCGGGTCCTTCCCGAAGATGTTCATCCCGTTCATCGTGATCCTCCCGGGCATGATGGCCTCGGTGCTCGTCGCCGAGCTCGGCCCGAAGGCGAAGAGCCCGGACTACAACGACGCGATCCTCTACATGATGCGCGACCTGCTGCCGAACGGCATGCTGGGCGTGGCGATCGCCGGTCTGCTGGCGTCGTTCATGGCGGGCATGGCCGCGAACATCTCGGCCTTCAACACGGTCTTCTCCTACGACCTGTGGCAGACCTACGTGAAGCGCGACAAGCCCGACTCCTACTACACCGCCGTGGGCCGGCTCGCGACGGTCGCGGCGACGATCATCGCGCTGTTCACGGCGATCTTCGCGTCGAACTACTCGAACATCATGAACTACCTGCAGACGCTGTTCGGGTTCTTCAACGCCCCGCTGTTCGCGACCTTCATCCTCGGCATGTTCTGGAAGCGGATGACCGCCACGGCCGGCTGGGTCGGCCTGGTCAGCGGCACCCTGGCGGCGATCCTGGTCGGCGATCCTCGGCAAGGACGTCCTCGGCCCGCTGTCGACCGGCCTGATCTCGGGCCTGAGCGGTCAGGGCGCGAGCTTCGTGGCCGCCGGTGCGGCGTTCTTCGTCGACATCATCGTCAGCGTCCTGGTCACGATGGTCACGCCAGCCGAAGCCCGAGTCCGAGCTGCGCGGGCTGGTCTACTCGCTCACGCCGAAGGCGGACTTCCACGACGCCAACGAGGGCCACCTGGCCTGGTGGCAGCAGCCGACCAAGCTGGCCGCCGTGAGCGGTGTCCTGGTCATCGCCCTCAACATCATCTTCTGGTAAGGAGTCGACATGCCCGTCCACGACCACACCCCGGCGCACGACGCGGAAGAGGGCGCCAGCCACCGGGCCGGCGCGTTCGACATCCGGAACTTCATCGCGCTGCTGCATCGGCATCTACGGCATCGTCCTGCTGATCGCCGGGCTGATCGGCCCCAGCGACGCCCAGCTGGCGAAGTCCGACGGCCTCAACATCAACCTGATCGCCGGCATCGGCCATGATCCTGCTGCTCGGCGTTCTTCCTGACGTGGGCCCGGCTGCGGCCGGTCGTCGTACCGGAGGAGCCGGAGGAGGAGCACTACCCCCGCCGATCACTGAGCGGGCCGACTTCACCGCTCGCCTCCCCCGGTGAGCGATGAAGCAAAGATTCGGTCGAATCCAGTCAAAAATGTTACTAATTGCTGGTTGCGGGGCACACTCGGAGCGAAGGCCGGGGGGCTTTCTTCAAACACGTGTGTCCGGGGGGACAAGCATGAGGCTCGACGCGACCGATTCGGCGTTGCCACCTGTGGGTGCGCTGCTGCGGCGACCAGCGGTGATGGTGCGCCACGAGGTGATGGCCGACCTGCGGGCGGCCGGCTTCGACGACGTGCTGCCCGCGCACCTGGGGGTCTTCCAGCATCCCGGGCCCGGACGGGCAGCGTCCCGGCGTGCTCGCGATGCGCACCCGCGCGTCCAAGCAGGCGATGAACCACCTGCTGCACCAGCTCGAGACGTCCGGCTACATCGTGCGCGAGGCGCACCCCGACGACCGTCGCACCCGGGTCGTCCGGCTCACCGAGCGCGGCTGGGCGGCGCAGTCGGTGATCCAGCAGACGATGGCCCGGCTCGAGCAGGAGTGGTACCAGGCGCTCGGCGAGGACGTGTACGGCGGCCTCGCCCGCGCGCTCGAGCGGCTGCAGGACGTCCTCGAGAAGCAGAACGGCGCCCGCCGCTGATCCGGTCGGCCGCGCGGCGGCCGGGAAACCGACCCGCGTCCGCGCGCGCCGGTGCGCTACCCTCGGGTCATGCGCCAGCAGCTTCTCCTTAGCGGGCCGCGTTGATCCCAGCCCCACCCGGGCAGGACTTCGACGCGGCTACCCCTCGTGCCCGAGGGGTTTTTTTGTGCCCCGACACCGAGCGGACCGACCGGCCACGGCCGGCCCGCACGACGAGGAAGACGACCGAGATGACCGAGCAGGACCAGCAGTCACCGCAGCGGCCGGCGCACGAGGACGCGCGACGAGAACCGCTACGACGTCGTCGCGACGCAGCACAAGTGGCGCGCGGTGTGGGACGAGCTGAACCCGTTCGAGGCGGCCGACGACGGCGTCCGCGAGCGCCGCTACGCGCTGACGATGTTCCCCTACCCGAGCGGCGACCTGCACATGGGTCACGCCGAGGTGATGGCGCTGCACGACGTGATCGCGCGCTACTGGTGGCAGCGCGGCTACGACGTGCTGAACCCGATCGGCTGGGACTCCTTCGGGCTGCCCGCCGAGAACGCCGCGATCCGCCGCGACGAGCACCCGGCGACGTACACCTACGCCAACATCGAGACGCAGGCCGAGTCGTTCGCGCCGCTACGGCGTCTCCTTCGACTGGTCGCGCCGGCTGCACACCAGCGACCCGGAGTACTACCGGTGGACGCAGTGGCTGTTCCTGCGCTTCCGCGAGCGCGGCCTGGCCTACCGCAAGTTCTCGCCGGTCAACTGGTGCCCGAACGACCAGACCGTGCTGGCCAACGAGCAGGTCGTGCAGGGCATGTGCGAGCGCTGCGGCGCCGAGGTCACCAAGCGCGAGCTGTCGCAGTGGTACTTCAAGGTCACCGACTACGCCCAGCGGCTGCTGGACGACATGGCGGCGCTGGAGGGCACCTGGCCCGAGCGCGTGCTGGCCATGCAGCGCAACTGGATCGGCCGGTCCGAGGGCGCGCACGTCGACTTCGACATCGCACCGCCGACGGCGGCACGAGCACCGTCACGGTCTTCACCACCCGCCCCGACACGCTGTACGGCGCCACGTTCATGGTGGTCGCCGCCGACGCGAAGCTGGCCGCCGAGGTCGTCGCGCCCGGGCAGCGCGAGGCCCTGGAGGCGCTACCTGGAGCGACGTGCGCAAGGAGACCGACATCGACCGGCTGTCCACCGAGCGGCCGAAGACCGGCGTCTTCCTGGGCGTGACCGCGACCAACCCGGTCAACGGCGAGCGGATGCCGGTGTGGGCGGCCGACTACGTGCTGGCCGACTACGGCACCGGCGCGATCATGGCCGTGCCCGCGCACGACCAGCGCGACCTGGACTTCGCGCAGGCGTTCGGGCTGCCGGTGCGGCGCGTCGTCGACACCGGTGAGGACAACCCCGAGGAGACCTGCGTCGCCACCACCGGGCGACGGCAGCTACGTCAACTCCGGCCCGCTGGACGGCCTGAGCGACAAGGTCGACCGGCATCGCCCGGATCATCGAGCAGCTGGAGGCCGACGGCCGGGCGACCGGCACGGTCAACTTCCGGCTGCGCGACTGGCTGCTGTCGCGGCAGCGGTTCTGGGGCTGCCCGATCCCGATCGTGCACTGCCCGGCGTGCGGCGAGGTCGCCGGTGCCCGACGACCAGCTGCCCGTCGTGCTGCCCGACCTGCGCGGCGCCGACCTGAAGCCGAAGGGCATCTCGCCGCTGGCCGCGGCCGAGGACTGGGTCAACGTCGACTGCCCGTCGTGCGGCGGGCCCGCCAAGCGCGACACCGACACGATGGACACCTTCGTCGACTCGTCGTGGTACTTCCTGCGCTACTGCTCGCCGCACTACGAGGACGGCCCGTTCGACGTCGAGGCGGTCCGTCGCTGGATGCCGGCCGAGCAGTACGTCGGCGGCGTCGAGCACGCGATCCTGCACCTGCTGTACAGCCGGTTCTTCACCAAGGTGCTGCACGACATGGGCATGCTGGACTTCGTCGAGCCGTTCACCGCGCTGCTGAACCAGGGCCAGGTCATCAACCAGGGCAAGGCGATGAGCAAGTCGCTGGGCAACGGCGTCGACCTGGGCGAGATGATCGACCTGTACGGCGTCGACGCGGTCCGGCTGACGATGGTGTTCGCCGGCCCGCCCGAGGACGACATCGACTGGGCCGACCTGTCGCCGGCCGGCTCGCTGAAGTTCCTGCAGCGGGCGTGGCGGCTGAGCGGCGACGTCACGTCGGCGCCGGGCACCTCACCCGACGGCGGCGACGCTGGCGCTGCGCAAGGCCACCCACAAGACCGTGCACGAGGCCGAGCAGCTGATCGAGTCGCACCGGTTCAACGTCGTGGTGGCGCGGGTGATGGAGCTGGTCAACGCGACCCGCAAGGCGATCGACTCCGGGTGCGGGCCCGCCGACCCCGCCGTGCGCGAGGCGACCGAGACCGTCGCGATCGTGCTGAGCCTGGTCGCGCCGTACCTGGCCGAGGAGATGTGGGAGCGGCTGGGTCACCAGCCGACCGTCGCCCGCGTCGGCTGGCCCGACGTCGACCCGGCGCTGCTGGTCGAGGACGCGGTCACCGCGGTCGTCCAGGTGCAGGGCAAGCTGCGCGCCAAGCTGGAGGTCAGCCCCGACGATCTCCGAGACCGACCTGGAGGCGGCCGCGATGGCCGACCCCCACGTGCAGCGGGCGCTGGACGGCCGGACGGTGCGCAAGGTGATCGTGCGCGCACCGAAGCTGGTCAACATCGTCGTCGGCTGACCCCGGCCGCGGCGGTCGTCCGTCGGGCTCAGAGCCCGGCGAGCGCCGCCTCGATCGTCTGGTGCCCGGCCAGCAGGTCGAAGGTGTGCCCGATCGTGCCGTCGAGTGGTGAGCACCTCCGCGAGCACGGCGGCGACGTCGGCGCGGGTCACCTCGCCACGCGACAGCTGCCGACCTGCACGCGGCCGCCGGCGGGGTCGTCGGTGAGCCGGCCGGGCCGGACCACGGTCCAGTCGAGGTCGCGTGCGCGGAGGTCCTCGTCGGCGGCCTTCTTGGCCCGCAGGTAGACCTGGAACACGTCGTCGCTGTCCGGGTCGGCGTTGTCCAGCCCCATGGCCGAGACCATCACGTAGCGGCGGACGCCGGCCTTCTCGGCAGCGTCGGCCAGCAGCACCGCGGCCCCCTTGTCCACGGTCTCCTTGCGCGCGACGCCGCTGTTCGGGCCCGCCGCCGGCGGCGAACACCACGGCGTCGGCGTCGTGCACCACGTCCGCGAGCGTGTCGACGTCGGTGCTCTCCAGGTCCAGCACGACGGCTTCGGCGCCGGCCTTCTCGAGGTCCTCGACGTGGTCGGGGTTGCGCACGATCCCCACGGGGGCGTCGCCGCGGTCGGCGAGCACCTTCTCCAGCTGCAGGGCGATCTGGCCGTGTCCTCCGGCGATGACGACGCGCATGAGGGCTCCTCTCGTCGTGATGGGTGCGTACCCCGCGCAACCGCGGTCGGGCCGTCAGGATTCCCGCCGTGCCCGATAACCTCTGCGCATGTCTCGGACCGTCGCGCTCGTCACCGACTCCACGGCGATGCTGCCCCCCGAGACGGCGCAGGCGCGCGGCATCACCGTCGTGCCGCTGCAGGTGGTGGTCGGCGCGACGTCGTACGACGAGGGAGTGGACGCCGAGGCGACCCCCGAGACCATCGCCGGCGCGCTGCGCGAGTGGACGCCGGTGAGCACGTCGCGGCCGACGCCGGCGCACTTCGTCGAGGCCTACCGGCAGGCCTGCGACGCGGGCGCCGAGGAGGTGCTCTCGATCCACCTGTCGGGGGAGATGAGCGGCACGTTCGAGTCGGCCCAGCTCGCGGCGCGGGAGTCGCCGGTCCCGGTGCGGGCCCTCGACACCCGGCAGCTGGGGATGGCGACCGGGCTCGCCGTGCTGGCCGCCGCGGACGTGCTCGACGCCGGGGGCACCTGCGAGGCCGCGGCGGACGTGGCGCTCGCCCGGGCCCGGGGCACGACGTCGCTGTTCTACGTCGACACGCTGGAGTACCTGCGGCGCGGCGGCCGGATCGGCGCCGCGGCCGCGCTGCTCGGGTCGGCGCTCGCGGTGAAGCCGCTGCTCGAGATCGTGGACGGCCGGATCGCGACCCGCGAGAAGGTCCGCACCACCGCCCGGGCACTGAGCCGCCTCGAGGAGCTCGCGGTGGCCGCGGCGGGGGAGGACCCGGTCGACGTCGCCGTCGCGCACCTGGCCAACCCCGAGCGGGCGGAGGCGCTGGCCGGCTCGCTGCGCCGGCGGCTGGCGGTCAACCTGGCCGACCGGGAGCTGTCGGTCGGCGAGGTCGGGGCGGTCATCGGCGCCCACGTGGGCCCGGGCATGGTCGCGGTCGTGGTCTCGCCCCGCTGACGCCCTGCCTGACCCCGCGCCGGTCTCGTCGGCAGCCGTGGCCGGGAACCGTCCCCAGGCTCGTGGACGCGGCAGCTGTCCACAGGCCGACGACGACCGGTTCCCGTCGACGGCCCCGCTTCCTAGGTTCGGGGCATGCGTTCACGCAGGTCCTCCCAGGAACACGTCGCCGAGGTGGCACGGCGGCGGCTGGAGCTGCTGAGCGCCGAGCTCGCCGCGATCCGTCCCGACCCGGTGGATCCCCCGGTGCCCGGGCACCGGGACGGGTCCGGCGAGCTCCTCCGAGCCGTACCAGCCCTCTGAGTCCTCCGAGCCGCCCGGCGTCGGGCCCGCTCGTCCGGCCGTCGAGCCCGCACCGGTGGCGGGCCCCGGGCGGCACGCGCACCGGCCCGTCGGGGTCGGCGCCACCGTCGCCGGCTGGGCCCAGGACCGGCTGCCGCCGACGGTGCAGGGACGCGTGCGGCTCACCGGCGCCCACCTCGCCGTCGTGGTGGCCGTGGTGGTGGCCGGCGTCGCGCTCACCGCCTGGTGGACGGCCCGCGCCAGCGGCGGGGAGACCGCGTTGCCGCCGGTGCCCGCCGTCCGCTCCGCCGCCGCGACGCCGGCCTCCTCGGGGTCCGCGCCGGCGTCAGCGCCGGGAGCCACGGCCGCGCCGGGGGCTCCGGGTGCGGCCGCCACGGCCCCGGCCGCCGGTGCCGTCGCCGGCGGCTCGCCCGGCTCCCAGATCGTCGTCGACGTCACGGGGAAGGTCCACCACCCGGGCATCGCCACCCTGCCGTCGGGCTCCCGGGTGGCCGACGCGCTGCAGGCCGCCGGCGGCCCGCGCCGGGGCGCCAGCCTCGCCTCGCTCAACCTGGCGCGGGTGCTGGCCGACGGCGAGCAGGTCGTGGTCGGCGTGCGGGCACCACCCGGGGTGGCCGCCTCGGCCGCCGGGGCGGGCACGGGGGTCGGCGGCGGTGTCGGCGGCGGTGTCGGCGGCGCGGTCGGCGCGGCGGGTGGCGCGGCGACCCCAGGGACGATGGTCAACATCAACACCGCCGACCAGACGCTGCTGGAGTCGCTGCCGGGGGTGGGGCCGGTGACGGCCCGGTCGATCCTGGACTACCGCGCCGAGAAGGGGGGCTTCACCTCGGTCGACGAGCTGCTCGAGGTGTCCGGCATCGGCGACGCGACGCTGGCCAAGATCTCGCCCTACTGCACCCTCTGAGACCGCGCCGATGCCGTCGCTCCTCGAGCCGGCCGACGGCGCCCAGCGCCCGGTGCCCGACCTCCGGGCGGTGCTGCTCGGCGTCTCGGCCTGGGCGGGCGGCCTCGCCGTCTTCGGGCTCCCCGGCTGGACCTGCCTGGTGCTGGTGGTCCTCGGCGTTGTCACCGTCGCGGCCCGCCGTCGTCGGGGCCGGCCGGTCGTGACCGTGCTGGCGTGCCTGCTGGCCGCGTCGGCGGTCGGCGGGGTGGCGGCGCTGCGGGTCGACGCCAACCGCGACAGCCCGGTGGCCGAGCTGGCCCGCGACGGCGCGGCGGTCACGGTGACGGCGCGGGTGTCGTCCGACCCGGTGGTGCGGACCGGGAGGTTCGGGAGCTACACCCTGACCCGGGTCAGCGTCGCGGAGGTCACCGGGCGCGGGGTCGTGCACCGCACCCGGGTGCCGGTGCTGGTGATCGGCGACGAGGGCTGGGCCGGCGTCGAGCTGGGGTCGCGGGTCACGGCGACCGGTGTGCTGGCTCCCGCGCAGGGGCCGGACCTGGCCGGCGTGCTCTCCACCGGGCGCGACCCCACGACGGTGGCGGCACCCGGGGAGCTGCTCGACGCGGCGGCGCGGGTGCGCGCGGGCATCCGGAGCTCGGTGGCGTGGTCGTCCCCGGACGCCCGGGCGCTGGTGCCGGCGCTCGTGGTCGGCGACGACCAGCAGATGTCCGACGCCGTGGTCGCGGACTTCCGGACCTGCGGGCTCACCCACCTCGCGGCGGTGTCGGGCACCAACCTCACGCTGGTGGTCGGCTTCCTGGTCGTGCTGGCCCGGTGGGTCGGCGTCCGGGCCCGCGGGCTGACCGTCGTGGGCGTGCTCGGGGTGGTCGGCTTCGTGCTGCTGGCCCGCCCGGAGCCGAGCGTGCTGCGGGCGGCCGCGATGGGCTCGGTCGCGCTGGTCGGGATGAGCGCCCGCGGCCGGGACACGGGGGTCCGGGCGCTGGGCGTCGCGGTGCTCGTGCTGCTGCTGCTCGACCCGTGGCTGGTGCTCTCGATCGGGTTCGTGCTCTCGTCGCTCGCAACGGCCGGGATCCTGTTCCTCGGCCCTCCCTTCCGCGACGCGCTGCAGTCCTGGCTGCCGCGGTGGGCCGCCGAGGCGCTCGCCGTACCCTTCGCGGCGCAGCTGGCCTGCACACCGGTGGTCGCCGCGATCTCGGGCCAGGTCAGCCTGGTGGCGGTGGTCGCCAACCTCGTGGTGGCCGCGGTCGTCGGCCCGGCGACCGTGCTGGGTCTGCTCGGCGGCGTCGTGACCCTGGCGCTGCCGACGCTCGGCCGGGTGGTGGGCTGGGCGGCCGGCCTGTGCGCCGGCTGGATCGTGAGCGTCGCGACCCACCTGGCCCGGCTGCCGACGGCCGCGCTCGACTGGTCGGCGGGACCGGTCTCCGTCGCCGTGCTCGGCCTGCTGTGCGCCGTGGTCGGGCTCGGCGCGCCCCGGGTGCTGCGCCGGCGCGGCTGGTCGGTCGCGGCGAGCGCGACGCTGGTGGTGGTGATGCTCCGGCCGCTGCCGACGCCCGGCTGGCCGCCCGACGGCTGGGTGCTGGTCGCCTGTGACGTGGGGCAGGGTGACGGCCTGGTCCTCAACGCGGGTGAGGGCCGGGGCGTCGTGGTCGACGCGGGGCCGGACCCGACCGCGATGGACCGGTGCCTGGCGCGGCTGGGGGTCCGGACGCTGCCGGCGGTGGTGCTGACCCACTTCCACGCCGACCACATCGACGGGCTGCCTGCGGTGCTGGCGGACCACCGGGCCGGCGAGGTCGACGTCACCACCACCGAGGTGCCGGCCTCCGGCGCCGTCGAGGTGCACCGCTGGGCGGCCGCGGCGCACGTGCCGGTGCGGGTGCCGGCTTACGGCGAGGTCCGCACCGTCGGCCCGCTGCGGTGGCACGTGGTCGGCCCGGTGCACCCGACCGCCGGCGGAGGTGCCGGGGAGCAGGGCACCGTCGCGAACAACGCCAGCCTCGTGCTGCTGGTCGAGACCCGGGGGCTGCGGATCCTGATGGCCGGCGACATGGAGCCGGAGGCGCAGCAGGCGCTGGCCGCCGCGCTCCCGGGGCTGCGCGTCGACGTGCTCAAGGTGCCGCACCACGGCAGCCGCTACCAGGACCCGGCGCTGCTGACCGGGCTCGGAGCACGGCTGGCGCTGGTGTCGGTGGGCCGGGACAACGACTACGGCCACCCGGCGCTGGCCACCCTGCAGCTGCTGCGCCGGGCGGGGATGCGCGTCGAGCGCACCGACCTCGACGGCGACGTCGCGGTGACGGTGCACGACGGCGGGCTCGGGGTCCGCAGCCGCGGCAGCCGCTGACGGCTGCGGGCCGCGCGGCCGCTGGGTCAGCCGGCCGGCTCGTCGTTGTTGATCAGGTAGCCGCCGTCCGGCGAGCGGACCAGGTCCACCCGCTGCCGTTCACGGCTCGTGGCGCCGTCGCGCTTGTGGTAGGTCAGCGTGACCTCGACGGAGTCCTTGTCGACCGGGCGGACGTCGGTGACGTCGACGGAGTCGATGGTCCGCCAGAACCCGTCGTACGACGCCCGGCCCTGCGCCTTCTCGCCCGGTCCGAGGCGCGACCAGCCCGCGTCGGTGCCTCCGGGAGCGGCGGCGTAGTAGTCGCGCAGGAAGGCCTCCTGCGACCCGCCGCTGCCCGAGCCGGACGACGTCGACCCGGAGCCGCCGCTCGACGCCGACGAGGTCGACGACCGCGAGCCGGAGGGCGAGCCCTTCGACGAGGCCGAGGAGGAGGCCGAGGAGGAGGCCGAGGGCGAGCCGCCGGCGGTGTCGTCGGAGCCCCCGGGGCCGCCCCGGAGCGCGAAGAACCCCACGACGGCGACCAGCAGCAATACGAGCACGGCCAGCAGCACCCCGAGGCCGCGCCGCCGGGACCGGCCGCGCGACCAGGGGGAGCCGCGCCGCTCGGGCGGACGCGACGCGGGCGGCCGCCCGGCGGTCGACGGTGCGGTGTCAGGGGTGGTCGGCGGGGTGGTCGGCGGGGTGGTCGGCGGGGTGGTCGGCGGGGTGGTCGGCGGGGTGGCCTGGGCGGGCGCTTCGGACCGGTCGGCGGGCCCGGCGGCTGCCGCCTCGGCCGGGGGCCCGCTCGAGGTCGCCGCTGACGCGGGGACGTCGGCCGCTGCCGCAGCCGCGACCGGCGGCACGGCGGCCGGCTCGGACTCGAGGGTGCTGGGCCGGGTGTTCTCCCGGGTGTTCTCCGGGGAGTGCCGGCGGGCGAGCTGGTGCAGGCCGTGGGCCGCGTCGGCCATCGACCAGCGCGAGTCGGGGTCGCGGTCCATCATCCGCAGCAGCACGGGCTCCAGGAACTCCGCCCGCGCCGGGCGCGGCGGCTGCGACGACGCGATCTCGTGCAGCACGGCCACCGGGTTGCGCTGCGGGCGGTAGGGCGGGTGCCCCTCGACGGCGGCGTACAGCGTGGCACCGAGCGCCCAGACGTCGGCCGCCGGGGACGGGGCCGCGCCGCGGGCCAGCTCGGGGGAGAAGTAGGACGGGGTGCCGGTGAGGAACCCCGACGCGGTGAGCGCCGGGTCACCGGCGTTGCGGGCGATGCCGAAGTCGCTGATCTTGGCCACGCCGTCCTCGCGGACCAGCACGTTGCCCGGCTTCACGTCGCGGTGCATGGTCCCGGCCGCGTGCGCCGCCGCCAGCCCGTCCGCGACCTGCGCCCCGATGTCGGCCACCACGGCAGGGGAGAGCGGTCCGTCCTGCTGCACGATGTCGTACAGGGACCTTGACGGGACGTGCTCCATCACGAGCCAGACCGCCGAGTCCTGCTCGATGACGTCGAAGACGGTGACCACGTTGCGGTGGCTCAGCGCGGCCGACGAGCGGGCCTCGCGCAGCGCGCGCGCCGAGTCGGTGACGGACTCGCCGGGCATCATCCCGACCTGCTTGACGGCCACGTCGCGGTGCAGCGTCTCGTCGCGGCACAGCCACACCGTCCCCATGCCGCCCTGGCCGATCGCCGAGCCCACGCGGTAGCGACCGCCGATCACGTCGGGCTGCATCGGGTTCCTCTCGCGGGGACGACTGGTCCCGCGTCCCGTACCCAGCCAGGCCGTGCCTCACGCGTCCCCGGCCTGCGTCCGCGGGGGGTGGCGTGTGGCAGGCTGGCCGCACCATGGCGACCCGAGGACCCGGCAGCGACGACGTGCTCGGCCACGTGACCCTGGTGACCGGTCCCGAGGAGTTCCTCAACGAGCGCACCGTCGCGCAGGCGCTGGCCGCGGTGCGGGCCGCCGACCCCGAGTCGGAGGTCAGCGAGACCACGGGTGACCAGGTGACGTCCGGTGTGCTGGGCGACCTCGCGGCGCCGTCGCTGTTCTCCTCGATCCGCTGCGTCGTGGTCCGCGCCCTCGAGGACCTGCCCGACGACGTCCACGCGAGCGTCCTCGACTACGCCGCGGAGCCGTCGCCGGACATCGGCCTGGTGCTCGTCCACTCGGGCGGCCAGAAGGGCAGCGGGCTGCTCACCCGGCTCCGCAAGCTCGCGTCCGTGACGGAGGTGAAGTCGGCGCCGCTGCGGCCCTCGGAGTTCTCCCGGTTCGTCGGGGCCGAGGTCCGCTCGCACGGCGGCCGGATCGCCGAGGACGCCGCCGACTTCCTGGTGCAGGCGGTGGGGCAGGACCTCCGGGCCCTCGCTGCCGCCGCCCACCAGCTGACCAGCGACTTCCCGGGCGAGCCGCTCACCGAGGCGATCGTGCGGAAGTACTTCGGCGGCCGGGCCGAGGTGAAGTCCTTCGCGATCGCCGACGCGGCGCTGGCGGGCCGCACGGCCACCGCGCTCGAGGAGCTGCGGTGGGCGCTCGACAACGGCACCGCGACGGTGCTCGTCACCAGCGCGTTCGCCAGCGGGCTGCGCGGCCTGGCCCGGTTCTCCTCCGCGCCGCGCGGCCTGCGGGAGGCCGACCTGGCCCGGGAGGCGGGTGTGCCCCCGTGGAAGCTCCGGGTGATCCGCGAGCAGGCTCGCGGCTGGGACGACCGGGGCCTGGCCACCGCGATCGTCGCGGTCGCGCAGGCCGACGCCGACGTGAAGGGCGCCGCCGGCGACGCGTCGTACGCGTTGGAGCGGATGGTGCTGCGGGTCAGCGAGGCCCGCGGCCGGTCCTGACCGGCCCGCGGCGGGTCGGCCGACCGGCGGGACGGTCGTCGGCGTTAACGGGATCGAGGCACCGACCCGGTGGGGACGGTGCCTCGAGCGGCGGTGCGCGACGTCAGAGGGACGAGGCGCGCTTGCTGATCGCGGACTTCCGGTTCGCGGCCTGGTTCTTGTGGATCACGCCGGCGGAGGCGGCCTTGTCGAGCTTGCGGCTCGCCACGGCGCCCAGGGTGCGCGCCTTGTCGGCGTCACCGGCGTCCGCGGCCTCGCGGAACCGGCGCACGGCAGACTTGAGCGCCGACTTGACCGACTTGTTGCGCTCGTGCGCAGCGTCGTTCTGCCGGTTGCGCTTGATCTGGGACTTGATGTTCGCCACGGGGCAGGCCTCGATCGTCTTGTTCGTGTGTGTGTCTGGGGGTGCGTGCGGCCCGGTGGCGGGCCGCCGGCCGGACGGTGACGCCCGGACACGCGAACAGCCAAGATACCAGCGGCCCGGTCCGCCGCCCAAATCGTGCCGCGGCCTGCGCCTAGGCTCGGGGGATGCTCGACGCCCGGCGCTGGAACGTGGTCGAGGAGGACCTCGCCCGCGACTACCCGGCCCGACGGTACGTCGACCCGGAGCCCGAGGTGTACCTGCGGGCCGTCGACGTCGAGGCCGAGCCGGCGACGGTGTTCCGCTGGGTGTGCCAGGTGCGCGTGGCGCCGTACAGCTACGACCTGGTCGACAACCTCGGCCGCCGCAGCCCCCGGACGCTGACGCCCGGCCTCGACGAGCTGGCGGTCGGGCAGCGCTTCGCGGTGGTCTTCCGGATCGTCGGGTTCGAGCCCGGCCGGCAGCTGACCGCGCTGACCGGGTCGGCGGGCAACCGGCTGTTCGGGCCGGTCGCGATCACCTACGACGTGCGCGCCACCGCCGGCCGGCTCCCGGCTGGTGTGCGCCCTCGCGGTCGGGGCGCAGGGCCGCCCGCAACGGCTGCGGCGGTGGGCGCTGGCGTGGGGCGACCTGGTGATGATGCGCAAGCAGCTGCTGACCCTGAAGCGCGCTCGCCGAGGGCCGCGGCTGACCGGCTGTCGACCCGCTCCGGGGTCAGCTCCAGCCGCGCCGTCGGGCCAGCCACGCCCAGCAGGCCTCCGCGCACCAGTCCTGGTGGCGCCGCAGGTACGGCGAGGAGTACGGCGACGGCTGGTCGCGCCGCTCCAGGAAGTAGCCGCAGAACAGCGCCAGCACGGTGTCGATGTCGTCGGCCGCGACGTTGCGGGTCATCGCCCGGCTCGCGAGCAGGGCGTCGGCGTCCATCCCGTCGCCGGACGCGGTCATCAGCAGCGACACCGTGTCGATCCACGCGGCACCGCGCACCGGGAAGTTCCAGTCGCACAGGTAGGCCCGCCCGGTCAGCGGCAGCAGGAAGTTGTCGTCGCGCGCATCGGTGTGCACCAGGGTGTTCCCGGCCGTCGCCCGCCCGAGGTCCGCGGCGAGCGCGGCGGCCTCCTCGAGGTGCGGCCAGTCCGGGGACGTCCGGCGCACGTGGTCCCAGCAGCCGACCATGTCGGCGAAGTCCTCGGCGAACGTGCGCAGGTGCATCGGCGGCGGGGTCAGGGTCTGCGCGAGGAGCTGCAGCGTGTCCAGGCAGCGGTCGAGCTCGACGGGCGACCAGGGGCGGACCGGGTTGACGCCGTCGACGTGCTCGAGCGCGAGCAGCACCCACAGGTCGTCCTCGTGCGACCACAGCAGCCGCGGGATCGGCAGCCCCGAGGGCAGGCTGCGCAGCTTGCGGATCTCCTCGGCGTAGGCGGCGGCGAACGGCCGCTGCGCCTTCTTGCTGGCCGCCTTGAGGAACATCGTGCGGCCGTTGGCCCCGACGAGCACGCTCGCCAGCCCGGGGGTGTAGCCGGCGCCCGCCGACCTGGCCTCGACGACCGTGGTGCCGAACCGGTCCTCCACCAGCCGCCGCGTCATCGGCGGGAGGAGCTCCCAGTCCAGGCGGCTCGCGGTCGCCCCGTGGGGCAGCGGCGGCAACGTGACCGGGTCGCGCGGGCCGGCGGCGGTCGACGTCATGGCCGTCATTGTGTACGCCGGCCCGCACCGCGTCACGCACATCGACCTCCGCCACCGCCGCTGTCTGGACTCGTCGCGTCGGGGTAGTGGCCATTGGGCAGTGCAACCACGAGCGCAGTAGGAGCGGCGATGCCGGCAGGAGGACGCACCCGGTGCTGAGGTTCTTCGTGCTCGGAGGGCTGGTGGTCCTCGGGGCGCTGACCGTGATGGCGGCGGTGATCGGCGGACCCGGCTGGTGGGTGTGGCTGGCGGTGATCGTCGCGCTGGCCGGTGTGGGGGTCCACGACCTGGTCCAGAAGAAGCACTCGATCCTGCGCAACTACCCGGTGCTCGGCCACCTGCGGTTCCTGCTCGAGGGCATCCGCCCCGAGCTGCAGCAGTACTTCATCGAGCGCAACTACGACGGTCGGCCCTACGACCGCGACACCCGCTCGTCGATCTACGCCCGCGCCAAGGGCGAGAACGAGGAGCAGCCGTTCGGCACCGAGCGCGACGTCAACGAGATCGGCTACGAGTACCTCGTGCACTCGACCCGTCCCGTCGAGGTCGCCGCGGAGCCGCCGCGGGTCCGGATCGGCGGGCCGGACTGCACCCAGCCCTACGACATGGCGCTGCTGAACGTCTCGGCGATGAGCTTCGGAGCGCTCAGCGCCAACGCGCTGACCGCGCTCAACGCCGGTGCGGCCCGCGGCGGCTTCGCCCACGACACGGGGGAGGGCGGGATCAGCCCCTACCACCGGCAGGGCGGCGACCTGGTCTGGGAGCTCGGGCAGCGGCTACTTCGGCGCCCGCACCCACGACGGTGGCTTCGACGAGCAGAAGTTCGCCGACAAGGCGGCCGACGACCAGGTCCAGCTGGTCTCCCTCAAGCTCAGCCAGGGCGCCAAGCCCGGCATCGGCGGGGTGCTGCCCGGCGCGAAGGTGACCCGCGAGATCGCCGAGGCCCGCGACGTGCCGCAGGGCGAGAAGTGCGTGTCGCCGTCGTACCACCGGGTGTTCTCCACGCCCGCGCGAGCTGGTGCTGTTCGTGGCCCGGATGCGCGAGCTGGCCGGCGGCAAGCCGACCGGCTTCAAGCTCTGCGTCGGCTCGCGCGCCGACGTGCTCGGGATCTGCAAGGCGATGGTCGAGGAGGGCGTCACGCCCGACTTCATCGTCGTCGACGGCGCCGAGGGCGGCACCGGCGCGGCGCCGCTGGAGTACGAGGACCACGTCGGCACCCCGCTGACCGAGGGCCTGATGACGGTGCACAACGCGCTGGTCGGCGTCGGGCTGCGCGACCGGGTCAGGATCGGTGCCAGCGGCAAGGTGGCCACCGGCATCGACATCGTGAAGCGGCATCGTGCAGGGAGCCGACTACACCAACGCGGCCCGCGCGATGATGATGGCCGTCGGCTGCATCCAGGCGCAGACCTGCCACACCAACACCTGCCCGGTCGGGGTCGCCACCCAGGACCCGAGGCGCATGCGCGCCCTCGACGTGCCCGACAAGACCGAGCGGGTGGTGCGCTACCAGCAGGCGGCGGTCGCCCAGGCGATGCAGGTGATGGCCTCGATGGGGCTGGCCGGACCGCACGAGCTGGCCCCGCACATGCTGCGCCGGCGCATCGACCACAGCCGCACCGAGAGCTACGCCGAGCTGTTCCGGCACCTGCGGTCCGGCGAGCTGCTCGCCGAGCCGCCGGCGACCTGGCGGCTGGACTGGGCACTGGCCGACCCCGACGCCTTCCGCCCGTGACGACCAACCCGAGAGGAACCCGATGACCACTGTGGCCGAGCTGTTGGTCGAGGCGCTCGCCGAGCACGGCGTCCGGACGGTGTGGGGCGTCGTCGGCGACGCGCTCAACCCCGTCACCGACGCCATCCGCCGCGAGGAGCGCGTCGACTGGGTCGGCGTGCGCCACGAGGAGGCGGGCGCGTTCGCCGCCGGCGCGCAGTCCCAGCTCACCGGTCGCCTCGGGGTCTGCATGGGCACCGTCGGGCCCGGGGCGATGCACCTGCTCAACGGGCTGTACGACGCCAAGAAGTCGCACACCCCGGTGCTCGCGATCTGCGGGCAGGTGCCGCGCGAGGAGATCGGCAGCGACTTCTTCCAGGAGGTCGACAACGACTCGGTGTTCGACGACGTGGCGGTGTTCAACCGCACCGTCACCTCGGTCGACCAGGTGCCCGGCGCTCATCGAGCAGGCGGTCAACACCGCGCTGGCCGAGCAGGGCGTCGCGGTGCTGTCGTTCCCCGGCGACGTCGGCGGGCTCGAGCTGCCCAAGGGCACCGCGCTGCCCCGCTTCGTCGACCGGCAGGGGTACGCCGCCCCGTCGGCCGAGGCGCTGCACGCGGCCGCCGGCGCCATCAACGCCGCCGGCACGGTCACCCTGCTCGTCGGCCAGGGCGCCCGGCACGCCCGCGAGGAGGTGCTGCAGCTCGCGGAGCGGCTCGCCGCGCCGATGGTGCTGACCCTGAAGGCCAAGGAGGGCTTCGAGGACGACAACGACTTCGAGGTCGGCCAGTCCGGGCTGATCGGCAACCACGCCACCAAGCAGCGCCTTCGACGGCGGCGACGTGCTGGTGATGCTCGGCACCGACTTCCCCTACCGGGAGTTCCTGCCCAGCGGGCAAGACGGTCGTCCAGCTCGACGTCCGCGGCGAGCACATCGGCCGGCGCACGCCGGTCGACCACGCGCTCGTCGGCGACACCCGCCGCGGCCTGCAGGAGCTGCTGCCGCTGCTGGAGGCCAAGTCGGACCGCCGGCACCTGGAGTCGGCCCGGTCGTCGTACCTGTCGTGGCGCGAGCGGCAGCAGCACCTCGCCGACCCCGGCTACGACCGCAAGCCGCAGGGGCTGCTGCGCCGCAAGGTCGACAACCCGGACGCCCGGATCCGCCCCGAGCTGCTCGCCGCGGCCGTCGAGCGGCACGCCGACGCCGACGCGGTCTTCACCACCGACACCGGGATGGCGACGGTCTGGCTGTCGCGGTTCGTGCGGATGACCGGCACCCGGCGGCTGCTCGGCTCCTACAACCTCGGCTCGATGGCCAACGCGATGCCGCAGGCGCTCGGCGCGGCGGCGCTCGACCGCGACCGCCAGGTGGTGGCGTTCTGCGGCGACGGCGGGCTCTCGATGCTGCTGGGCGACCTGATCACCGCGGTCACCTACGACCTGCCGGTCAAGCTCGTCGTCTTCGACAACGGCCGGCTCGGCATGGTGAAGCTCGAGATGGAGCAGGTCGGGCCTGCCGGAGTACGGCACCGAGCTGGCGCAACCCCGACTTCGCCGCGGTCGCCCGGGCGATCGGGCTGCACGGCGTCCGCGTCGAGAAGCCGGACGACGTCGACGACGCGGTCCGCGACGCGCTGGCCCGCCCCGGACCGGTGCTGCTCGACGTGCTGACCAACCCCGACGAGGTCGCCGTGCCGCCGAAGCCGACGCTCGCGCAGGGCTGGGGCTTCGCGATCGCCAAGTCCAAGGAGTTCCTCGAGCCCCGCTGAGCGACGACCGGCTGGCTACCCTGCTGCCCATGGAGCAGGCCGTCGGCGCGTCGCGGGAGCGGGCACGTGACTTCGAGCGCTTCCTGACCTTCGTCGACGCCGTGGTGGCGATCGCGATCACCCTGCTCGTGCTGCCGCTCGTGGACGTCGCCGGAGAGCTCGCGCTGCCGGGGCGGGACCAGTCGGTGGTGCACCTGCTCCAGGACCACGAGGCCCAGCTCTACGCGTTCCTGCTCAGCTTCGCGGTGATCGCCAACCTGTGGTTCACCCAGCACCACGTGGTCCGCCCGGTCGTCGAGCACGACACCGCGGTCACCCGGCTGATGGTGCTGTGGCCGTCGCGATGGGCCTGATGGCGCAGCGGATCCGCGCCACCCCGGGCATCCGCGACTCCGACGACGGCTCCGACCCCGCCGCCTCCTGGGTGTCCGCGGCGCTGTTCGCGGTGGCGCTGGCGCTGAGCCTCGCGGTGCCCGCGACGAGCTACTACCCGCTGCTCCTGCTGCTGCTCACCGGCGTGCTGGTGAGGGGCTGGCACCGGCTGCGGGGAAGGCGGCCGCACGCGGGCCGTGTGGGACAATAGCGACGTCCCCTCGCACGCTACCGAGAGTCACCTGTGCCCACTCCGACGTCCGCGCCCGTCCCGGGCCAGACCGACCCCGCGATCATCCGGAACTTCTGCATCATCGCGCACATCGACCACGGCAAGTCCACGCTGGCCGACCGCATGCTGCAGCTGACCGGTGTGGTCGACGAGCGCAGCGCCCGCGCGCAGTACCTCGACCGGATGGACATCGAGCGCGAGCGCGGCATCACGATCAAGAGCCAGGCCGTGCGGATGCCGTGGACGGTGCCGGCCGGCAACGAGACGGGCGCCACCCCGGGCGGCTACGTGCTGAACATGATCGACACCCCCGGGCACGTCGACTTCACCTACGAGGTGTCCCGCTCGCTCGAGGCGTGCGAGACCGCCGTGCTGCTCGTCGACGCCGCGCAGGGCATCGAGGCGCAGACGCTGGCGAACCTCTACCTCGCGCTCGGCGCCGACCTGCACGTGATCCCGGTGCTCAACAAGATCGACCTGCCCTCCGCGCAGCCCGAGAAGTACGCCGCCGAGCTCGCGCACATCATCGGCTGCGACCCGTCCGAGGTGCTCCAGGTCTCCGCGAAGACCGGGCACGGCGTGGAGCGGCTGCTCAACGAGATCGTGGCGCAGACACCGCCCCCGACCGGCGTCGCCGACGCACCGCCGCGGGCGCTGATCTTCGACTCGGTCTACGACACCTACCGCGGCGTGGTCACCTACGTCCGCGTCATCGACGGCAAGCTCACCCACCGCGACAAGATCAAGATGATGAGCACCGGCGCCACCCACGAGATGCTCGAGGTCGGGGTGATCTCCCCGGAGCCGATGAAGTCCGGCGACCTGGGGGTCGGCGAGGTCGGCTACCTGATCACCGGGGTGAAGGACGTCCGGCAGTCCCGGGTCGGCGACACCGTCACCTCGCAGCACAACGGCGCGACCCAGGCGCTCGGCGGCTACAAGCACCCCAACCCGATGGTGTTCGCGGGGCTCTACCCGATCGACGGCGACGACTACCCGACGCTGCGCGACGCGCTCGACCGGCTGCAGCTCAACGACGCCGCGCTGGCCTACGAGCCGGAGACCTCCGGTGCGCTCGGCTTCGGCTTCCGCTGCGGCTTCCTCGGCCTGCTGCACATGGAGATCGTCCGCGAGCGCCTGGAGCGCGAGTTCGACCTCGACCTGATCTCGACGGCGCCGAACGTGGTCTACACGGTGCTGATGGAGGACGGCTCGCAAGATCGTCGTGACCAACCCGAGCGAGTACCCCACCGGCAAGATCGCCGAGGTGCACGAGCCGGTGGTGAAGGCCACCATCCTCAGCCCGAGCGACTACATCGGCGCGATCATGGAGCTGTGCCAGTCCAAGCGCGGCCAGCTCGACGGCATGGACTACCTGTCCGCGGACCGGGTCGAGATGCGCTACTCGCTGCCGCTCGCCGAGATCGTCTTCGACTTCTTCGACCAGCTGAAGTCGCGCACCAAGGGCTACGCCTCGCTCGACTACGAGCCCACCGGCGACCAGGCCGCCGACCTCGTCAAGGTCGACATCCTGCTGCAGGGCGAGACCGTCGACGCGTTCAGCGCGATCGTGCACCGCGACCACGCCTACTCCTACGGCGTCGCGCTGGCCGGCAAGCTGCGCGAGCTGATCCCGCGCCAGCAGTTCGAGGTGCCGATCCAGGCCGCCATCGGGGCCCGGGTGATCGCCCGCGAGACGATCCGCGCGATCCGCAAGGACGTGCTGGCCAAGTGCTACGGCGGTGACATCACCCGCAAGCGCAAGCTCCTGGAGAAGCAGAAGGAGGGCAAGAAGCGCATGAAGATGGTGGGCCGCGTCGAGGTCCCCCAGGAGGCGTTCGTCGCCGCGCTCTCCTCCGACGCCGGGCCCGGGGAGAAGACCAAGGGCAAGAAGTGACCGTCGAGCCGGTCCGCGAGCAGGACTGGCCGGTGGTGGCCCGGCTCTGGCAGGCCTACCGCAACGACCTGGCCGCGATGCTCGACAGCTTTCCGGCGCCCGACGGGCGCTACAACCACGGCGTCCTCGACACGTACCCCGCCGACGACCGCGCCGGGCTGCTGGCCTGGGCGCCGCACCCGAAGACCGGGGACCTCGCGCCGGTGGCGTTCTCACTGGTCGACGGTCTCGGGGGCGAGCGGCGGTCGGTGACGGCCTTCTTCGTCGTACCGGCCGCACGTCGCGACGGGCTCGGGCGGACGCTGGCCCGGGAGACGCTGCGGCGCTTCGAGGGGCCCTGGACGATCGCCTTCCAGCACGACAACGCGGCGGCCGGCAGGTTCTGGCGCGCGGCGGCGCGCGAGGCGTTCGGCGACGCCTGGCGCGAGGAGCAGCGGTCGGTGCCGGGGCTGCCCGACGTGCCGCCGGACCACTGGATCGACAGCCTCTGAGCGGTCTCTGAGCGGCCTCTGGGTGGCCGCTGTGCGCGCGTCCGGGTCGGTCCGTGGACGTGGCGGCGGGCGCCGGAGGGCTGGTGTATGTTCCTCCTGCTCGACGGGACGGTCCCGTCGCTCCTTGCCGCACATCAGGGGAAGCCGGTCGAAGTCCGGCGCTGACCCGCAACCGTAGGCCGCCTTCCGGGGCGGTGAGCCGGAGCACCTGAGGCAGGGCGAGAAAGCAGCCACGCTGTCGCGGAAAGCAGCCGGGGCCCGGTGACCACGTCACCCCTGTCCTGACCTGCCTGCAGCGGGAAGGACACACCTCATGCGTACACCCCTGCGCCGGCTGGGAGCCGTCGCCGTCACCACCACCGCACTCGCCCTCGGCGGAGCTGCTCGCCTCACCGGCGCCGAGCCGCCCCCAACTCCTACGCCGCGCCGGCGGCGACCTGGCTCACCGGCCAGCTCACCGGCGGCCTGGTCCACAACGACCAGTACGACTACGACGACCTGGGCCTGAGCCTCGACGTGTTCTTCGCGCTGCAGCAGCTCGGCACCGGCGCCACCGCGCGGTCCTCGATCCTCGACGCGATCGCGCCGCGGGCGACGGAGTACGTCGGGCGACGGCACCGAGCGCTACGCCGGGGCCACCGGCAAGCTGGCCACCGCCGTCGAGCTGGCGGGACGCAACCCGGCGAGCTTCGGCGGCCGCGACCTCCTCACCCGGCTGCAGGCCCGGATCCACTCGACCGCCGACGCCCAGCAGGGCCGCGCCGTCGACCAGAGCACCTACGGCGACTACTCCAACACCATCGGGCAGGCCTGGGCGGTGCGCGCGCTGGTCGGGGCGGACAGCACCAAGAAGACCTCCGCGACGGCCTTCCTGCTCAAGCAGCAGTGCGCCGCCGGCTTCTTCCGGGTGACCCTGGAGCCGACCACCGGCAGCTCGGCGTTCACCTGCGACGCCGCGGCGTCGGACGACAAGTCACCGAGCATCGACGCGACGGCGCTGGCGATCCAGGCGCTCGACGTCGCCCGCGACGCCGGTGCCACCGGGCTCGACGACGACATCGACGACGCCGCCGACTGGCTCGCGGCCCACCAGGCCGCCGACGGCTCGTTCGTCGACCAGGGCACCGCGAACACCAACAGCACCGGCCTCGCGGCCAGTGCCCTCGCGCTGGTCGGCCGCACCGGCGCGGCCAGCAACGCCGCCGCCTGGGTGGCGTCCCGCCAGGTGACCCAGGCCGTCGCCGACAGCACCGCCCTCGGCCACGAGCGGGGTGCGGTCGCCTACGACACCGCCGCGCTCACGGCCGGGAAGCAGGACGGCATCCCCACCGAGCAGCGCGACCAGTGGCGCCGCGCGACCGCGCAGGCCGCTCCCGCACTGAACTTCCTGCTCCCGGCCACCACGCTCTCGGTCTCGGCCCCCAGCGGCTACCTGCACAGCGGCACCGTCGTCACCACCACGACCCGCGGTCTCGCGCCGGGGGAGCACTTCTCCACGACCCTCGGCTCGTCGCCGGCGGTCACCGGTCTCGCGGGTGACGCGGGCACGGCGACGGCGTCGTTCACGCTGCCGGCCGCGACCCGTGGCTACACCGTGCGCACCGTGGGCTCGCGCAGCGTCCGCACCGGGTCCACGGTCGTCAAGGTGCTCGCCCCCACGACCCTGCAGCAGACGCTGGCCAGCAGCAGCGTCACCCGGGGCGGCACCCAGAAGGTCACCGTCCGCGGCCTCGCCTCCCACGAGCCGGTGCGGCTGTTCTACCGCGGCACCCGGATCTGGAGCGGCACGGCCACCACGTCGGGCACCGCGACGCACTCCTTCGCGGTCGGCTCCACCACCGGGAAGCGGAAGCTCGAGGCTCGCGGCAAGTTCGACGACCGCACCGGCACGACGTACTTCACCGTCCGATGAGGCGTCGGCTCGCGTCGCTGCTGACCGTCGTCGTGGTCGGGGCGGTGGCGCCGGTCGTGGCCGCCGCCGGGCCGGCGTCCGCGGCCGGCGGCTACTGCGCCAAGGGCAGCGGCGTCACCGTCGTCGTCGACGACGGCGCCCTCGGCGGGGGTACGTCGATGGGCTGCGACCCCCAGGGGGCGAACACCGCCGGGTCCACGGTCGTGCCGCGGGCCGGCTTCCCACTGACCTACGTCCAGAAGCAGCCCGGCTTCGTCTGCCGGGTCAACGGCGCACCAGCGTCGGCGTCGTGCGGGAACACCCCGCCGGCCGACGCCTACTGGGGGCTGTTCTGGTCCGACGGGAAGTCCGGCAGCTGGACCTACTCCAGCGTCGGCATCGGCTCGCTGAAGGTGCCGGCCGGCGGGTTCATCGGCTGGCGCTGGCAGAACAGCAACGCGCGCGCCAACCCGGGGACGGCCCCGGTGTCCCCGGTGGCGGCGTCGCCGAGGCCGACGCCGAAGCCCGCCCCGAAGCCCGCGCCGAAGCCGGCCCCGAAGCCGGGCCCGGCCCCGCCGTCGCGGTCCGGGAGCGCCGGCGCCGCGCCGGCCGGCTCCGCGACGAGCGCCGCCGGTGGCCCGGAGCGTCGGCCCGGGCGTCGGCCCGGGCGAAGGCCACGAAGGCGGCCCACGCGAAGGCCGAGAAGAAGGCGCGCAAGCAGGCCCGGACGAAGGCGAAGGCCTCGGCCAGTGCGTCGGCCAGCGCCTCCGCCTCGTCCTCGGCTGCGGCGAGCGGCAGCGACGATCCGTCGTCCTCGGCGGGGACCACCCTGACCGCCGGCGAGCGGGCCACGAGCGGGTCCGGCCCGATGCTGCCGGTCGTCGCCGCCGGTCTGCTGGTGCTGCTCCTCGGGGCGGCCGGCCGGCTGATCTGGATGCGGCGGAAGGGGTGAGCGATCCTTCCCCGTGACGTCCACCCGGTGGCGTGGTGGGTGTGGGCGGTCGGCCTCGCGGCCGCGGCGTCCCGCACCACCAACCCCTGGCTGCTGGTGCTGCTCACCCTGACCGCGTGCGTCACCGTGCTCGCGCGGCGCACCGACGCGCCGTGGGCGCTGTCGTTCCGGCTGTACCTCTGGCTGGGGCTGGTCGTCGTCCTCACCCGGGTGGTCTTCCGCGTGCTGCTCGGCGGCGGGCTCGGGACCACGGTGCTGCTGCCGCTGCCCGCGATGCCGCTGCCGAGCTGGGCGGCGGGCATCACGCTGCTGGGCCCGGTCACCGCGGAGTCGCTGCTCGCCGGGCTCTACGACGGACTGCGGCTGGCGACCGTGCTGGTCTGCGTCGGCGCCGCGAACGCGCTGGCCAACCCGCGCCGGCTGCTGGCCACGCTGCCCGCCGCGCTCTACGAGGTCGGCACCGCGCTGGTGGTGGCGCTCGCGGTGTTCCCGCAGCTGGCCGAGAGCCTGCAGCGGGTCCGACGTGCCCGCCGCCTCCGGGGCGAGCCGGGCCGCGGCACCCGTGGGCTGCGCAGCCTCGTGGTGCCGGTGCTCGAGGACGCCCTGGAGCGGTCCCTGAAGCTCGCCGCCAGCATGGACGCGCGCGGCTACGGCCGGTCCGGCTCGGCCACCCCCGGGCAGCGCCGGCTCACCGGCACGCTGCTGGTCGGCGGTCTTGTGGGGCTGTGCGTCGGCAGCTACGCGTTCCTCGACTCGACGGCCCCGCGGCTGCTCGCCGGCCCGATGCTCGTCGTCGGTGTGCTGCTCGCCGGCGCCGGCTTCGTGGTGGCCGGTCGCCGGGTCCGGCGTACGACGTACCGGCCCGACCCGTGGCGGCTGCCGGAGGTGCTCACCGCCGGGTCGGGGGTCGCGGCGGCGGTGCTGATGGCGCTCGTCGCGCGGCAGGACCCGCTGGTCGTGGTGCCGGACGTGCCCGGGGCGCCGCCGCTGTCGGTGCTGGCGCTGCTGGCGGTCGTGGTCGGTCTGCTGCCCGCCGTCGTCACGCCGCAGCCGCTGCTGCAGCCCGCCGACTCCCGCACCGCCGAGGTGGTGTCGTGATCGCGTGGCAGGACGTCACCTTCCGGTACGACGGCCGCGACGAGCCCGCGCTGCGCGCCCACGACGTGCGCGTCGAGGACGCCGAGCTGGTGCTCGTCGCGGGTCGCACCGGCTCCGGGAAGTCGACGCTGCTCGGGACCGTCAACGGGCTGGTCCCGCACTTCACCGGCGGCCACCTCGACGGGGACGTGCTGGTCGCCGGCGGCAGCATCCGCGGCCGGGCGCCGCGCGAGCTCGCCGACCTGGTCGGCCACGTCGGCCAGGACCCGCTGGCCGGCTTCGTGACCGAGTCCGTGGAGGCCGAGCTGGCCTACGGCATGGAGCAGCTCGGCCTCGACCGGCAGACGATGCGCCGCCGCGTCGAGGAGACCCTCGACGTGCTCGGCATCGCGGAGCTGCGGGCTCGGGCGCTGAGCACGCTGTCGGGCGGGCAGCAGCAGCGCGTCGCCATCGGCTCGGTGCTCACGATGCACCCGCGGGTGCTGGTGCTCGACGAGCCGACCTCGGCGCTGGACCCGACCGCCGCCGAGGACGTGCTCGGCGTGCTGGCGCGGCTGGTCGACGACCTCGGGCTGACCGTGCTGGTCGCCGAGCACCGGATGGAGCGCGTCGTGCCGTTCGCCGACCGGCTGCTGCTCGTCGAGGACGGGGTGGTGCGCGGCGGCCCGCCGGCCGAGCTGCTGGAGACGTCGCCGGTGGCGCCGCCGGTCGTCGAGCTGGGCCGGCTCGCCGGGTGGCACCCGCTGCCGCTGTCGGTGCGCGAGGCCCGGCGCCGCGCCGGGACGCTCGCCGACCGGCCGCCGCCGGCCCGTCCGACGCCCGCCACCGGCCCGGTGCTGCTCGAGGCGCGGGGCATCGGCGTCCGCTACGGCCGGACCGTGGCGGTGCGCGAGGTGGACCTGGGCGTCGCCGCCGGCGAGGTGACGGCGCTGATGGGGCGCAACGGCTCCGGCAAGACCTCGCTGCTGTGGGCGCTGCAGGGCTCCGGGCGGCGCGACGCCGGCCGGGTCCGGGTGGACGGCGAGGACCCGGCCGTCGTACCGGCGGAGCGGGCACGTGCGCTCGTCGGCCTGGTCCCGCAGACCGCGGCCGACCTGCTGTACCTGGAGACCGTGGCGGACGAGTGCGCCGCCGCCGACCAGCAGGCACCGGACCCGGGACCGACCTGCCGCGAGCTGCTGGACCGGATGACGCCCGGCATCGACGACGCGACCCACCCGCGGGACCTCTCCGAGGGGCAGCGGCTGTCGCTGGTGCTCGCGATCGTGCTGACCGCACGGCCGCGGGTCGTCGCGCTCGACGAGCCGACCCGCGGGCTGGACTACGCCGCGAAGGCCGCGCTGGCCCGCATCGTCCGAGGTCTCGCCGCGGCCGGCCACGCGGTGCTGCTGTCCACCCACGACGTGGAGTTCGTCGCGCAGGTCGCCGACAGCGTCGTCGTGCTGGCCGGGGGAGAGGTCGTCTCGACCGGGCCCACCGCACGGGTGCTCGCCGAGTCGCCCGCGTTCGCGCCGCAGGTCTCCAAGGTGCTCGGCCCCGGGTGGCTCACCGTCGACCAGGTCGAGGCGGCGCTCGTATGACGACCGGTGCCGTCGCCGTCGGGCGCCGCTCCGCGCTGGTGCTCACGCTGGCCAGCGTCGCGGGCCTGGTGATGTTCGTCTGGCCGCTGCTGCTGGTGCCGGCGCCCGGGGCGTCACGGATCGGTCCGCCGTTCGTGTTCCTCGCGCTGCTGCCCGTCGTGGTGCTGGTCGTCGTGGTCGAGCTGACCGAGGGCGGCATGGACGCGAAGGCGCTCGCGATGCTCGGGGTGCTGACCGCGGTGAACGCGGCGCTGCGCGGCCTGGGCGCCGGGCTCGCGGGCGTGGAGCTGGTGTTCTTCCTGCTGGTGCTCGCCGGCCGGGTGTTCGGGCCGGGGTTCGGGTTCGTGCTCGGCTGCACGTCGCTGTTCGCGTCGGCGCTGCTGACGTCCGGGGTGGGGCCGTGGCTGCCCTACCAGATGCTGTGCGCCTCCTGGATCGGGCTGGGTGCCGGGCTGCTGCCGCGGCGGGTGACCGGCCGGGCGCGAGATCGCGATGCTGGTCGGGTACGGCATCGTGTGCGCCTACCTGTTCGGGCTGCTGATGAACCTGTCGTCGTGGCCGTTCGTGCTCGGGATCGCGGTGCCCGGGCACGCCGGGGCGCTGTCCTACGTGGCCGGCGCGCCGCTGGCGGAGAACCTGCACCGGTTCGCGGTCTACACGCTGCTCACCTCCACTGGCGGCTGGGACACCGGCCGGGCGATCACCAACTCGGTCGCCCTCGTGGTGCTCGGTCCGGCGGTGCTGGCGACGCTGCGCCGGGCCTCGCGCCGGGCGTCGTACGGGCTCAGGGGTGCTCCGGCAGGATGACCGGGTGAGCCCGCCCGTCGAGATCCCGCCGTCGTTCGCGGCGGGTCACGAGGCGGGCGACGTGGCGTTCGCGGAGTTCCACGCACGGCTGCCGGGCCTGCTGCGCGAGGTGCTGGCCGAGTGGGGGCTGGGCGTCGACGGGCCCGCCACGCACGGTGCCTGCGCGCTCGTCGTACCGGTGCGGACGCCGGCGGGCCGGCCGGCCGTGCTCAAGCTGACGTTCCCGCACGACGAGGCGGAGCACGAGCACCTCGCGCTGCAGCGCTGGCACGGCGACGGGACCGTCGAGCTGCTGCGTGCGGACCCGCACCGCTGGGCGCTGCTGCTGGAGCGGCTGCACGCCGACGAGGACCTCGGCGGGCTGTGGGACCTCGAGGCCTGCGAGGTGGTGGCGGGCTTCTACCGCCGCCTGCACGTGCCGGCGCTGCCGCAGCTGCGCCGGCTCTCGTCGTACGTCGAGCGCTGGACGGACCGGCTGGCGGCGCTGCCGCCCGACGCGCCGCTGCCCCGCCGGCTCGTCGAGCAGGCGGTCTCGCTCGGCCGGTCGTTCGTGGCCGACGGGGACACGGACGCGCGGACCATCCACGGCGACCTGCACTACGCGAACGTGCTGGCCGGCGACCGCGAGCCGTGGCTGGTGATCGACCCCAAGCCGGTCGCCGGCGACCCGCACTACGAGCTCGCGCCGATGCTGTGGAACCGGTGGGAGGAGGTGGTCGCGTCGGGCAACGTCCGCGACGCGGTCCGCCGCCGGTTCTTCACGCTCGTCGACGCCGCCGGGCTCGACGAGGACCGCGCCCGCGCCTGGGTCGTGGTCCGCGAGCTGCACAACGCGCTGTGGGTCGTCGAGGACTCGACCGCCGCCGGCCGCGCTCTCGACGCCGACGACCGCGACGCCCTGACCACCGCCATCGCCGTCGCGAAGGCCGTCCAGGACTGAACCCCACCCCCGCGACTCCGCCGACCCGGCACCTACTCGGCGGGTTGGACGGCGTGTCGGTCAGTTGGTGACGGGTCGGTCGGCCAGGGGCGGGGCGGCGGTGGGACGATGGCCGACGTGAGCACGGGTCGAGTCGTGTCGGTGAACGTCGCCACCCCCGTCGACGCCCCGTGGGCCGGCCGGCCCGGGCGCACCGCGATCCACAAGCGGCCCGTGAACGGCCCGGTGCGGGTCCACGAGCTCGGCCTCGAGGGCGACCAGGTGGCCAACACGAAGCACCACGGCGGCCCGTTCCAGGCGGTCTACGCGTTCGCCCAGGAGGACCTCGACACCTGGTCGGAGCGGCTCGGCGAGCCGGTGCGGCCGGGCGTCTTCGGCGAGAACCTCACCACGACCGGCCTCGACGTCAACGAGGCGGTGCTCGGCGAGGTGTGGCGCATCGGCACGGCGGTGCTGTCGCCGTGCGAGATCCGGATCCCGTGCAACACCTTCAAGGCGTGGCTCGGCCGCGAGGGGTTCGACTCCACCGGCTGGCTGAAGCGGTTCGCCGCCGACAACCGGCCCGGTCCCTACCTGCGCGTCCTCGAGCCCGGTGTGCTGCAGGCCGGCGACGAGATCCGCGTCGAGGACCGGCCCGGTCACGGGATCACGGTGGCCACCATGTTCCGGGCGTTCACGGGTGAGCCGGAGCTGCGGCCGCTGCTGCTCGACGTACCCGGCCTCCCCGACGCGGTGTACGACGCAGCGCGCGCACAGCAGGCCCGCGCCGCCGACCCGTCACGAACTGCCTGACACGCCGGTCAACCTGCCAACTGGGTGCCGGGTCGGCGGAGGGGGCGGCGGATCGGGGGGAGAGGTCTGAACCGGGTCACGGCGCCAAAGCGGGCTGGGTAACCTACCGGGAAGTAGCACCAGGCCCTACGGTGTGCTGCAACAATCCGGGTCCCGGCCCCGGAGAGCCGCAACCCGGGTCCCGCCCCGACGCAGCGCCTTGACACAGGAGAGCGATGTCCGCCAGCACCGCCGTGAACCACGACCTGTCCGTGATCGAGAACCGCGCGCCGACCGTGGGACGGCAGTTCTTCGACCGGGTGGACGCCTCGCCCCACCGGGAGGCCTACCGCTACCCGGTCGGTGACCGCTGGGAGTCGCAGACCTGGCGGGAGACCGGCGACCACGTCACCAAGCTCGCGGCCGGCCTCGTCGCGCTCGGCATCGAGCCCGAGCAGCGCGTCGGCATCGCCTCCGGCACCCGGTTCGAGTGGATCCTCGCCGACCTCGCGATCATGTGCGCCGGCGGCGCGACGACCACCGTCTACCCCTCGACGATGGCCGACGACGTCGGCTACATCCTGGCCGACTCCGAGTGCCGGGTGGTCTTCGCCGAGGACGACACCCAGATCGCGAAGCTGACCGAGCGCCGCTCCGAGCTGCCGCACCTGGAGAAGGTCGTCACCTTCGACGGAGCCGCCGACGGCGACTGGGTGATCGCGATGGCCGACCTCGAGAAGCTCGGCGAGGAGCTGCTGGCCGAGCAGCGCGACGTGGTCGAGAAGCGGATCGCCGCAACCAGCCCCGAGGCGCTCGCGACGCTGATCTACACCTCCGGGACCACCGGCCGGCCCAAGGGCGTTCGGCTGCAGCACAAGTCGTGGACCTACGAAGGGGCCGCGATCCAGGCGCAGGGCATCCTCGACGAGACCGACCTGCAGTTCCTGTGGCTGCCGATGGCGCACTCGTTCGGCAAGGTGCTGCTCTCCACGCAGCTCGCCTGCGGCTTCGCGACCGCGGTCGACGGCCGCGTCGACAAGATCATCGACAACCTCGCCGTCGTGCGCCCCACGTTCATGGGCGCCGCCCCCCGCATCTTCGAGAAGGCCTACGCCCGCATCGTCACCATGCAGGCCTCCGAGGGCGGGGTGAAGGAGAAGATCTTCAACCAGGCGTTCAAGGTCGGCCTCGAGCGCGACCGGCTCGTGCGCGAGGGCAAGCCGGTGCCGTTCCTGCTGGACAAGCAGCACGCGGTGCTCGACAAGCTGGTGTTCGCCAAGATCCGCGAGCGGTTCGGCGGACGGGTGCGGTTCTTCATCTCCGGGGCCGCCGCGCTCAACCGCGACATCGCGCAGTGGTTCGGCGCCGCCGGGATCCAGATCCTCGAGGGCTACGGCATGACCGAGTCCTCGGCCGGCTCGTTCGTCAACCACCCCGCCGACAACCGGTTCGGCACCGTCGGCCCGGTGCTGCCCGGCACCGAGGTCAGGATCGCCGAGGACGGCGAGGTGATGATCAAGGGCCCGGGCGTCATGGAGGGCTACCACAACCAGCCCGAGCAGACCGCCGAGGCGCTGACCGAGGACGGCTGGCTGCACACCGGCGACATCGGCGAGCTCGACGCCGACGGCTACCTCCGGATCACCGACCGCAAGAAGGACCTGTTCAAGACCTCCGGCGGCAAGTACATCGCGCCGTCCGCGATCGAGTCGCAGTTCAAGGCCATCTGCCCGTACGCCGGCCAGTTCCTGGTGCACGGCGCCGAGCGGAACTTCTGCGTCGCGCTGATCACCCTCGACCCCGAGGCGATGACCGGCTGGGCCGCCGAGCACGACCTGGCGGGCACGCCGTACGCCGAGCTGGTCGCGTCGCCGCAGGTGCAGCAGATGGTCGGCGAGTATGTCGAAAAGCTCAACGCCCGGCTCAACCGGTGGGAGACGATCAAGAAGTGGGTCGTCCTCGACCACGACCTCAGCGTCGAGTCCGGTGAGCTGACCCCGTCGCTCAAGGTGAAGCGCAAGGTCGTCGAGGACAACCACCGCGACGACATCGCGAAGCTCTACAGCTAGGCCCGACGGGGGACCGGGGTGGCGTGCGCGACGTGCGGCGCGGAGCAGCAGCCGGGGGCCCGGTTCTGCTTCGCCTGTGGCGCGCAGCAGGGGGAGACCCGGTGCGCGACCTGCGGCTCGCCGCTGGTCGCGGCCGCGAAGTTCTGCAGCGAGTGCGGCACCCCCGTGGGTGCTCCGGCCCAGGAGCCGAACGGGCTCACCCGCCACCCGGTCGCCTCACGCCGGGTCACCAGCGTGCTGTTCGGCGACCTCGTCTCGTTCACGACGCTCTCGGAGCAGCGTGACCAGGAAGAGGTCCGCGAGCTGCTGACGCGCTACTTCGACGAGTGCCGACGGGTGGTGGCCCGCTACGGAGGCACGGTGGAGAAGTTCATCGGCGACGCCGTGATGGCGGTGTGGGGCGCCCCCACCGCGCACGAGGACGACGCCGAGCGCAGCGTCCGCGCGGGTCTCGACCTGGTCTCCCACGTGGCGGCGCTCGGCGCCGAGGTCGGTGCACCCGGGCTGCGGATGCGGGTCGGCGTGGTGACCGGCGAGGTCGCGGTGACCGTCGGCGCCGAGCAGCAGGGCATGGTCGCCGGCGACCCGGTGAACACCGCCTCCCGGGTGCAGGGCGTCGCCCGTCCGGGTCAGGTGTGGGTCGACGAGACCACGCGGCAGCTGACGTCGTCGGCGATCAGCTACCACGACGAGGGCGCGCACGCCCTCAAGGGCAAGGCGGAGCCGGTCGCGCTGTGGTCGGCGCGGGCCGTCACCGCGTCGGTGCGCGGCATCCACCGCTCCGACGAGCTCGAGGCGCCGCTGGTCGGGCGGGACCGCGAGCTGCGGCTGCTCAAGGAGCTGTTCCACGGCGTCGAGGACAGCGGCCGACCGGGTCTCGTGCTGGTCGACGGCGACGCCGGGCTGGGCAAGTCCCGGCTGGCGTGGGAGCTGGAGAAGTACCTCGACGGCCTGCAGGTCAAGGTCGGCTGGCTCATCGGCCGGTGCGCGGCGTACGGCGACGGCGTGGCGTTCCAGCCGCTCGCCGACGCGGTCCGCGGCCGGCTGCAGGCGCTCGCAGCACCCGCCGACGCACTCGACGAGACAGCCGGCGGGACGGCCGACGCGGCGACCGACGGCGACCGGCTGCTGGCCGCGCTGGCCGCCCTCGCGCTGGACGACGAGGAGCGGGCGTGGCTGCGGCCCCGGGTCGCGGTGCTGCTGGGCGCCGGGGGCGGGAGCCGGCCGGACCCCGACGAGGGGTTCGCCCGCGAGGACCTGTTCGCCGCCTGGACGACGGTGCTGGAGCGGGTGGGTCGCGGGCGCCACCCGGTGGTCTGGGTGGTCGACGACGCCCAGCACGCCGACGAGTCGTTCCTGCAGTTCGTCGACCACCTGCTCGGCGCCGCGTCGTTCCCGCTGCTCGTGGTGCTGCTCAGCCGTCCCGGGCTGCTCGACGAGCACCCGTGGCTGGTCGCCCGGCCCCGCGCCACCGTGCTGCGGCTGGGCCCGCTGGAGACCCCCGACATGACCGCGCTGGTCGACGCCCTGGTCGGCGGTCTCCCGGTCGCCGCCCGGGACCGGCTGGTGAGCCGCTCCGACGGCGTGCCGCTGTTCGCCGTCGAGACGATCCGGTCGCTGGTCTCCCGCGGGCTGGTCGTCCGCCGCGACGGTGCGTACGTCGTCACCGACCGCGCCGGCGTCGCCGCGGACGCACTGGCCGCACCGCACTCGCTGCAGGCCCTGGTGCGGGCCCGGCTCGACCTGCTGACCCCCGACCAGCGCACCGTCGTGGACCGGGCCAGCGTGCTCGGCAACGCGTTCACGCGCTCGGTGATCGCGGCGCTGTGCGAGGACGTGACCGACGTCGACGCGGTGCTAGCGGAGCTGGTCCGCCTGGAGGTGCTGCGGCGCGACCTGCGTCGTACCAGCCCCGACTTCGGTCGCTACCGCTTCGCGCAGACCGTCGCCGCGCAGGTCGCGCGGGCGACGCTGTCGCGGCACGACCGCAAGGCCACCCACCTCGCCGCGGCCCGGCAGCTCGAGGGGGAGGACGCCGCCGGCGACCTGGCCCCGGTGATCGCCTCCCACCTGGAGGACGCGATCGCGGCGGTCCCGGACGCCGACGACGTGGACGAGCTGGTGGGGCGCCTGGTGGCGCACCTGGAGCGGGCCGCCGAGCGGCTGCGCACGATGGGCGCCCCCGGGGAGGCCGCCGGCCACCTGCGGACCGCCCTGCGGCACGTCACCGGCCAGCGGGCGCGGGCGGACCTGCTGCGGCGGCTGTCGTGGGCCCTGGTCGACGCCGGCCGGTTCGCGGAGGTGCTGGAGCCCGCCGCGGAGGCGGTCGGCAGCTTCGACGGCTGGGGCGACGACCTGGCCGCGGCCAGCGCCGCCGCGGCCCGGGCGCAGGCGCTGACCTCGATCGGCGAGAACGAGGCGGCCCTGGCGCTGCTGGCGCCCCGGTGGGAGGCGCTGCGCGACAGCGGTGACGAGGTCGACGTGCTGCTGGCGCTGGCCAGCGCGGTGTCCCGGGCGCGGATGCGGCTGGGGCTGGACGCCCGCGACGTCCTGGAGGCCCGGCTCCGGTTGGCCGACCTCGCTGGCGACCACGAGGCGACCGCCGACACGATCCTCTCGCTGGGCGTGCACTACCTGGCGATCGGCGCCGTGACGCTCGTCGACGCCCTGCTGGCGGCGGCCGTCTCGCTGTCCCGCGAGCACCACCTGACCCGCACGCTGGGCCGGGCGCTGACGAACTACACCGGCTTCGCGGTGATCGAGGACCTGGGCCGGGCCGACACCCTCGGCCGGGAGGCGGTCGTCGTCGCGACGAGGTCGGGCATGCAGCTGATGCGCGACTACGCCTCGCTCAACCTGGCGATGGCCCGGTTCGCGCGCGGCGACTGGGTCGGGCTGCGCGAGGACCTCGGCGACCCCGAGCTCGCCGTCGACGCCTCCAACCTGCCGATCCGCACCGCCTTCACGATCCAGCTCGACCTGGCCACCGGCGAGCCGGGACGGCTGCCGTGGACCCGGGGCGAGCGGGTCATCGTCGACCACCCGGGAGCCCAGGCCTGGCAGGACCTCTGCGAGGCGCTGCTGTCGCGCGAGGAGGGGGACGCGGAGGCGCCCGCGCTCGCGGTCCGCGCGGTCGAGGGGCTGTCGGCGATCACCGGCCTGGCCGAGGACCTGTCGATGATGTGGCCGGTCGCGGCGGAGGTGGTGATCGACGCGGGCGACGCGGCGGCGCTCACCCGGATCCTCCGGCTCACCGAGGAAGCCGGCCAGCGGGTGCCCGGCGCGCTGGTGGCGCACCGTCGCTGGGCGGAGGGCACGCACGCCGCCCGGACCGGCCGCCCCGCGGACGCGGAGCCGCTGCTGCGCGACGCCGTCACCCGGTACGACGCGTGGGGCTCGCCGGTCTACGCGGCGCTGGCCCGCGCCACGCTCTCCGGGGTGGTGGCCGGCCAGGGTCGCGACCAGGAGGCGGCGGTCCTGGCCCAGCAGGCCCGCGAGGTCCTCGGGCGGATCGGCGCCACCGCCTGGCTGCGCCGCCTCGACGGCTGACCCTCCGACCGGCTCGGCCGAGTCCGGGACACACCCGGAACGACGGACTACTGTGCCTTCGAGCCGTGCCGTGGGCGGGACCCACGAGCGCGGCGACGCCACAGGGGGACGCCGTGACCGACATCGAGACGGACCCGAGCCCCGGCCGGGTGCGCCGGGCACGCGACGGCGCCCGCGACACCGGTCGGACGCTGGCGTCGGTGTTCAAGAACCCGAACCTGCGGCGCGTGCAGCTCGCGTTCGTGGGCTCCTCGGTGGGTGACGGCGCCTACGCCACCGCGGTCACGGTCTGGGCCTACGGCCAGGGAGGCGCGGCCGCGGTCGGCATCTTCCAGGCGGTCCGGTTCATCGCGATGGCGGTGGCCGCACCGCTCGGCGCCGTGGTCGCCGACAAGGTCTCCCGCAAGACCTTCATGATGGTCACCGACCTGGTGCGCGCGGTGCTGGTCCTCGCCGCCACCGCTTGCATCGCGCTCGGGCTCGGCTCGCTGCTCGTCTACGTGCTCGCGCTGGCGTGCGCCGTGGTCGGGGCGCCGTTCCGGTCCGCGCAGGCCGGTCTCATCCCCCGGCTGGCCCGCACCCCGGAGGAGCTGACCGCCTCCAACGCCACCGCCAGCAACCTCGAGAACCTCGCGCTGTTCGCCGGCCCGGCCCTGGGTGCGCTGCTGATCTCGGTCGCCGACGTCGAGGTGGTCTTCCTGCTCAACGCCGCGACCTTCGTCTACTCGATGCTGCTGGTCGCCGGCATCCGCGTCCCCGCCTCGCCGGCCGGCCGTGCCGGCGTCGAGGAGGAGGACGACGAGGACCACGACGGCGGCTTCCTGGCCGAGGTGTCGGCCGGGTTCCGCACCATCGTCACCAACCGCGACCTCGGCACGGTCTCGGTGCTGGCGGCGGCGCAGGGTCTGGTCTGGGGAGCGCTGACCGTGTTCATGGTGATCATGGCGCTCGACCTGCTGCACACCGGCCCGCAGGGGGTCGGCTACCTCAGCTCGGTGATGGGCGTCGCCACCGTGGTCGGCGGCGGGGTGGTGCTCGCCCGGGTCGCCAAGAAGCGGGTCGGGCAGGACATGGTCCTCGGTGTCCTCGGCTGGGCGCTGCCGCTGCTCGCGGTCGCCGCGTTCCCCACGGCGCCGACCGCCGTTGCCGCGCTCGCCGTGGTCGGGCTGAGCGACCCGCTGGTCAACCTGGGCCTGGACACCCTCCCGCAGCGGGTGGTCCCGGACCGCGTGCTGTCGCGGGTGTTCGGCGCCCTGGAGTGCGCGCTCGTGGGAGCGATGGCCCTGGGGGCGTTCGTCGCGCCGCTGCTGGTGCACCTGATCGGCTTCCGGCTCTCGCTCGGCCTCGTGGGTGCGCTGATGGCCGCCGTCGCCATGCTGTGCCTGCCGCACATGCGGCGGCTCGACCACGTGCTCGGCGCCCCGCCGGGCCTGCCGCTGGTGCAGTCGCTCGACCTGTTCGCACCGCTGGGCCTGGCCACCCAGGAGCAGCTGGCCCACGCCCTGCAGGAGGTCCGGGTGGCGGCCGGCGACGTGGTGATCCGCGAGGGCGACGACGCGACGGGCTTCTTCGTCATCGAGTCCGGCCTGGTCGAGGTCACGCAGGGCGACCGGGTGCTGCGGCGCGAGGGCCCGGGCGAGTTCTTCGGCGAGATCGGCCTGCTGCGTGACGTGCCCCGGACCGCGACGGTGACCGCGGTCGAGGACACCGTGCTCCGCTCGCTCGACCGGCACTCGTTCCTCGGGCGCGGTCAGCGGTCACCGCGACGCCCGGCACGCGGCCGAGGACATCGCCTCGCGACGGCTGGCGGTGTGAGCCGACCATGACGACGGGCACCGGGTGCACGAGCTGCGGGCAGGTGCTGCCGGACGGCGCCCGCTTCTGCTTCGCCTGCGGGTCGGCGCAGACCGCGCCGACGTGCAGCGGCTGCGGCGCCGAGCTGGTGCCCGAGGCACGGTTCTGCTTCTCGTGCGGGACCCCCACCGGGCAGGCCGCCCCGGGCGTCGGCACACCGGTCGCGTCGCGACGGGTGACCAGCGTGCTGTTCGGCGACCTGGTCGGCTTCACGTCGCTCTCGCGAGGTCCGCGACCACGAGGAGGTGCGCGAGCTGCTGTCGCGCTACTTCGAGGAGTGCCGGCGGGTCGATCTCGCGGTACGGCGGCACGGTGGAGAAGTTCATCGGCGACGCGGTGATGGCGGTCTGGGGCGTACCGACCGCGCACGAGGACGACGCCGAGCGGGCCGTGCGGGCCGGGCTCGAGCTGGTGGACGCCGTCGCGTCGCTCGGCGAGACCGTCGGCGTCCCCGACCTCGCGATGCGGGTCGGCCTGGTCACCGGCGAGGTGGCCGTGACCGTCGGCGCCACCCAGCAGGGGATGGTCGCCGGTGACGCGGTGAACACCGCCGCGCGGGTGCAGTCCGCCGCCGCGCCCGGGCAGGTGTGGGTCGACGAGACGACCCGGCTGCTGACCACGTCGGCGATCACCTACGTCGACGTCGGCAGCCACGTGCATGAAGGGCAAGGTCGACCCGGTCCCGCTGTGGGCGGTGCGGGCCGTGGTCGCCGCGATGGGTGGTGCGCAGCGGGCCGACGGCCTCGAGGCGCCGCTGGTCGGGCGGGACCGCGAGCTGCGGCTGTGTCAAGGACCTGTTCCACGCCGCCGAGGACGCCGTCCGTCCGCTGCTGCTGGTCGTCGACGGCGAGCCCGGTGTCGGCAAGACCCGGCTCGCGTGGGAGTTCGAGAAGTACACCGACGGCCTCTCGCGCGCCGTGCAGTGGCACCGCGGCCGCTGCCTGGCCTACGGCGAGGGCGTCGCGTTCTTCGCGCTGGCCGAGGCGGTGCGCGGCCGGCTGCGCTCCATCGTCGAGGAGCCGCTCGAGGAGGAGACCGAGCAGGACGTGCTCGACCGCGGGCTGGCCCGGCTGGTCCCCGACGAGGCCGAGCGGGCGTGGCTGCGACCCCGGGTCGGCGCGCTGCTCGGCGTCGGCTCCGTCGGCGGCTTCCCGCGCGAGGACCTGTTCTCCGCATGGACCACGTTCCTCGAGCGGGCCGGCGACGGGCACCCGGTGGTGCTGGTCATCGACGACGCGCAGCACGCCGACGAGGGGCTGCTGCAGTTCGTCGAGCACCTGCTCTCGGCCGCCGACTTCGCCTGCTTCGTGGTGCTGCTGACCCGGCCCGGCCTGCTCGAGGACCGGCCGACGCTGGCGCTGAACCGCCGGGCGACCGTCGTGCACCTGGAGTCGCTGCCGGCCGCGGACATGGGCGACGCTGCTCGACGGCCTGGTCGCCGGGCTGCCCGACGAGGTGCGCGACCAGCTGGTGGCGCGCTCCGAGGGCGTCCCGCTGTACGCCGTCGAGACGGTGCGCTCCCTGATCGACCGCGACCTCGTCGTGCCCGCGGGGAGGCCAGTACGTCCTGGCGGACGGTGCCGCCGTCGACCTCGGCAGCCTGCAGGCGCCGGCGTCGCTGCAGGCACTGGTCGCGGCCCGGCTCGACAGCCTGTCGGACGGACCAGCGCCGGGTGGTCGACCGGGCCAGCGTGGTGGGGGAGTCGTTCACGCGCGAGGCGGTGGCCGGGCTGTGCCCGGACGTGGCAGACGTCGACGCCGTGCTGGACGAGCCTGCTGCGGCAGCAGATCCTCACCCAGGAGACCCGGCGGTTCAGTGCCGAGCTCGGGCAGTACCAGCTTCGTGCAGTCGGTGGTCCGGCAGGTCGCCTACGCCCGGCTGTCGCGGCGCGACCGCAAGGCGCTGCACCTCGCGGTGGCGGAGCAGATGGAGTCCGGCTCCGAGCACGACGACCTCGCCGCCGTCGTCGCCCAGCACTTCCTCGACGCCGCCGACGCGGTGCCGGGCGACCCCGACGCCGACTCGCTGCGCGGCTCCGCGGTCAGCCACCTCGAGCGGGCCGCCGCCCGCGCCGCCGGGCTCGGGGGACCGAACGAGGCGGCGGCCCACCTGGCGGTCGCGATGCCGCTCGTCAGCGACCCCGGGCGGCTGGGATCGCTGGGGGCGGCGATGGCCCGGGCGCTGTTCTACGCCGGTCGCTACGACGAGGCGTGCCGGCACGCGGAGCAGGCCGAGCGGCTGCTGGTGGAGACCGGGGACCGGTTCGGTGCCGCCCTGGTCGCCGTCACGCGGTCGCGCGCGCTCGGCCTCGGGCTCCGGGACAACGAGGGCGCCGAGGCGGCGGTCGCACCGTGGTGGGAGGAGCTGAAGGACCGCACCGACGAGCTCCACGCCCGCTACGAGCTGTGCTCCGCCCTGGTGGACGCGCTGGGCCGACGCGGCGTCAACGACCTGTCGCTGCTGGACGCGGGACTCCGGCTGGCCGAGCGCAGCGGTGACCCGCGGCTGCTGTCGTCGGCGTACTCCGCACTCGGCATCTACTACGGCAGCAAGGGTGCGCTGCACCTCAGCCGGCTGCTTCTGCAGGCGTCGGCGGACCTCGCGCGGCAGAACCACGACCCGGAGTCGCTGTCGCGCACCCTGAACAACCTGGCGGCCGACAGCCTGCTCGAGGACCTCGACCGCGCCGTCGACCTGGCCACCGAGGGCAGCGAGGTGTCCACCGCCGCCGGCCTCTCGGCGTGGAGGTCGTTCACCGACATCAACCTGCTGATGGGGCAGTACAGCCGGGGCGACTGGGAGACGGTCGCGGTCACGCTGCGCGACGAGGAGCGCCGCCCCGAGGACGCCAACCTGCTCGCGTGGGGTGTGATCAGCGGGATGCTCGCGCGCGTCGTCGGCTCCGAGCCCGTGATGGCGGTGCCCGGCGAGGGCGACGTGGAGCTCGGCGAGGACAGCGTCGACCAGGCCTGGCTGCACGGGTGCCAGGCCCTGGAGGCGGAGCGGCGCGGTGACCGCGCGGAGGCGAGCCGGCTGGCGCTGCGGGCCGTCGAGGTGCAGCACACCTTCTCGGGGATCTGGGACGACCTGCCGTTCCTGTGGCCGTTCGCGGCCGACCTCGCGCAGGCGGCGGGCGACGACGCGAGCCTGGCGACGCTGATGGAGATCGCCCACCCCGCCGGGGAGAGCGCCCTGATCCCCTTGGCCCTGAGCGGGCACCGGGGGCGGACCGCCGGGGTCCTGGCCGCTCAGGCGGGCGACAACGCGGAGGCCGAGCGGCTGCTCCGGCAGGCCGTCGACGACCTCGCGCGCTGGGGGTCGGTGCCCCACCGCGCCCGGGCCGCGCTCGACCTCGCCGCGGTGCTCGACACCCAGGGCCGCGCCGACGAGGCGGTCCGGGTCGCCGCCCCGGCGGTGGCTGACCTGGAGCGCCTCGGTGCCTGGCAGTGGCTGGCCGGCTCACGGTTCGCGGGGGCGCCGGTGGTCGCCGAGCACTGAGCCGGTGACAGCATGAGGCCATGCCCTCCGCGCTGCCCGACGGCGAGCCCGCGCCCGCCGACGGCGCGTTGCCCGCGGGGGCGCTCGACGGCGTGGGCACGAGGCCGTTCGGGTTCTACGTGCACGTGCCGTTCTGCACGGTGCGGTGCGGCTACTGCGACTTCAACACCTACACCGCGAGCGAGCTCGGCGACGTGCCCGGCGCCTCGCGGTCGACGTACGCCGACGCGGCGGTGGCGGAGGTCCGGTTCGCCCGCCGCGTGCTCGGCGACGCGGACGTGCCGGTCGGCACCGTCTTCTTCGGCGGCGGCACGCCGACGCTGCTGCCCCCCGCCGACCTGACCGCGGGTGGTCGCCGCGATCGACGCCGAGCTCGGCCTCGCCGACGGCGCCGAGGTCACCACGGAGTCCAACCCCGACAGCGTCACCGCCGACGACCTCGCGCGGCTGCGCGACGGCGGCGTGAACCGGGTGTCGTTCGGCATGCAGTCGTCGGTGCCGCACGTGCTGCGGGTGCTGGACCGCACCCACGACCCGGAACGGGTGCCGAAGGTCGTGCAGTGGGCGCGCGACGCCGGCTTCGAGCAGGTCAGCCTCGACCTGATCTACGGCACGCCGGGGGAGTCGCAGGCGGACTGGGCGGCCTCGCTCGACGCCGCGCTGGCGTGCGAGCCGGACCACGTGTCGGCGTACGCCCTGATCGTCGAGGAGGGCACCGCGCTGGCCCGGCAGATCCGTCGCGGGGACGTGCCGATGACCGACGACGACGACCTCGCGGACAAGTACCTCGCCGCCGACGAAGCGCTCGCCCGCGCTGGGCTGGAGTGGTACGAGGTGTCGAACTGGGCGCGCAGCCCAGCGGCCGCCTGCCGGCACAACCTCGGCTACTGGACCGGCGGCGACTGGTGGGGCGTCGGCCCCGGTGCGCACGGGCACGTCGGCGGGGTGCGGTGGTGGAACGTCAAGCACCCCACGCCGTACGCCGTGCGCATCGGCGAGGGCGTCAGCCCGGCCCACGGCCGCGAGCTGCTCGACGAGGAGACCCGGCGGGTCGAGCGGGTGCTGCTGGAGACCCGGCTGCGGCAGGGGCTGCCGGTCGACGTGCTCGACGACGCCGGCCGGGCCGCGCTGCCGGACCAGGTCGCGCGGGGCCTGGTGGAGCCGGCCGACGTCGCGCAGGGCCGGGTGGTCCTCACCACCCGCGGCCGACTGCTCGCCGACGCCGTAGTCCGCGACCTGCTCAGCTGACCAGCCGGAAGATCAGCGGGTACTCCCACTCCTCGAGGTTCGCCGCCCGGACGGTGCCGACGATCACCAGCACGAACCAGGCCAGCAGCACCAGCGGCAGCAGGATCACCCCGACGAGCAGCAGGATCGAGAACCCCGCGACCAGGCCGTAGATCGCGTAGGAGATCTGCATGTTGAGCGCCTCCTTGGCGGAGCGGTCCAGGAACGCGCTGCGGTCCTTGCAGATCAGCCACACCAGCAGCGGCGCGAACAGCCCGATCAGCAGCGGACCGAGGTGCGCCCCGATCGCCCACAGCTTCTCCTCGTCGGGCCGCATCGGCGGCGGCGGACCGTACGCCGGCGGCTGGCCCCAGCCCGGGGGAGCGGGCTGGCCCGGGCCCTGACCCGGCGGCGGCGGGCCGGAGGCGGGCGGCGGTGTCCAACCGCCGGGCTGCTCGGGGTCGGGCGGTGGTGTCGGGGGCTCGGGACCCGTGCTCATGCCAGCAGTGAACCAGCCCCGGCGCCGTGGGTGCAGACCCAGACGGGCCAGCCCGGTCACTGGGTGACGAAGTCGATGAGCTCCTCGACCCGGCCCAGCAGGCTCGGCTCCAGGTCGCCGAAGTCGCGCACCCCGCCCAGGATGTGCTTCCAGGCGCGGGCGATGTCCGCCTGGTCGCGGTGCGGCCAGCCCAGCGACTGGCACACGCCCTTCTTCCACTCGACGCTGCGGGGGATCGTCGGCCAGCGCTCCATGCCGAGCCGGCCCGGCTTCACCGCCTGCCAGATGTCGACGAACGGGTGGCCGACGACCAGCACGTGCGCGCCGACCGGGCTCTTCGCGACGGACTGGGCGATGCGGCTCTCCTTGGAGCCGGGCACCAGGTGGTCGACGAGGACGCCGACCCGCCGCTCGGGACCGGGCCGGAAGTCGCGCAGGTGCTCGGGCAGGTCGTCGACGCCCTCGAGGTACTCCACGACGACGCCCTCGACCCGCAGGTCGTCGCCCCAGACCTTCTCCACGAGCTCGGCGTCGTGGCGGCCCTCGACGAAGATCCGGCTGGCACGCGCGACCCGCGCCTTGGTGCCGGGGACGGCCACGGACCCGGACGCCGTACGCGTGGGCGCGGCGGGGCCCGACCGGGCCGGCGGCACCAGGATCACCGGCACCCCCTCGAGCAGGAAGCCGGTGCCGATCGGGAAGGTGCGCCGCCGGCCGCGCCGGTCCTCGAGGGTCACGGTCCCGAGGTCCCGCTCGACGGCGACGATCTCGCCGCACCAGTCGGTGGTGACCTCCTCGACGACCAGGCCCTTGTCGGCCGCGATCTCGACGGCCCGGCCCCGCTTCGGGGCGCGCCAGTCGGTGTTGAGCACGTCGGACCCGTAGCGGTCCTCGAACGGTGGCATCCGAGAACCGTAGGACCGCCACCCGCCTCCGGCCTGCCTGCCGCGCCGTCCGCCTCCGACATCGGATGGCTGGGGGTGACTCCAGGTCACTCTTCGCCTCCGTTGTCGGAGAAATGGGGTTGGCTTTCGCGAGTTACCGATATATCGTCGGACTATCACGAACACTCGTGACATTCGAAGGGACAACCATCATGAATCACGACGACAGCCCGTGGGACCAGCCGTGGGGCGGTCCCCGACGACACGGCGGACCACGAGGAGGGGGGCGCGGCGGACAGCGCGGCGGCTCCTGGAGCGGCGGTCCACCTCCCTGGGTCCAGGGACTCATCAACCTCGCGCAGAGCGGGGGACAGCCCGACTTCGGTCGCGGCGGGCACTTCGGCGGCCACTACGGCGGCCACCGGGGGCCGAAGGTACGGCGCGGCGACGTCCGCTCCGCGATCCTCGACGTGCTCGCGGTCGAGCCGATGAACGGCTACCAGATCATCCAGCAGATCGCGGAGCGCAGCGGCGGCGCCTGGAAGCCGAGCCCCGGCTCGGTCTACCCGACCGTCCAGCAGCTCGAGGACGAGGGCCTGGTCGAGGGCACCGAGGGTGAGGGCCGCCGGCTGCTCACGCTCTCCGAGGAGGGCCGGCAGTACGTCGCCGAGCACCCCGACGAGCTCGCCGCCACCTGGCGCCCGTTCGACCAGGGCGCCGAGGACGAGGGCCCCGGCGACCTGAAGCCGGTCATCGGCCAGGTCATGGGCGCGGTCTGGCAGGTGGTCGTGTCCGGCACCAAGCAGCAGCAGGCCGAGGCGGCCGAGATCCTCGCGGACACCCGCCGCAAGCTCTACGGCCTGCTCGCCGACGGCGCCGAGAACGACACGGCCGCCGAGACCGAGGAGCCGGAGGCATGAGCACCACGCCGGGCCCCGGAGCACGGGGCCCCGAGATCCGCATCGGCGACGCCGAGCGGGACGCCGCGGTCACCGCGCTCGGCGAGCACTACGCCGCCGGGCGGCTGACCAAGGACGAGTTCGACGAGCGGTCCGCGCGGGCCTACGCCGCGCGGACCCGCTCCGAGCTGTGGCCGCTGTTCACCGACCTGCCGCGCCCGGAGGCGGAGCGGCCCGCCGGACCGGCACTCGGCGACCGCACCGCCGGCCGCGAGCGCGGCTGGCGCCCGGGACCGCCGTTCGGCTTCGCGCTGGTGCCGGTCCTGCTGGTCGCCCTGGTGGTCAGCATCCTGGTCGGGCACCCGGTGATCCTGCTGGTGCTGCTCGCCTTCCTCGTGCTCAAGGTGCTGCGCTTCCGCGGCCACCACGGCCACCACCACGACTACCACCACGCGGGCGGCTGGCAGCGCCGCTAGCCGGACCGGCGCGCCCGGGAGCCGGTCGCGGCCGCGCCGACGTGCCGGCCCGCGCCAGGGTCACGGCACGACACGGCCAGCACGCCGGCGGCCACCAGCCCGGCCACGACCCAGCCCGTCGCCAGCCCCTGCGGCACGGCCGGGCCCGCGTCGCTGAGGAACACGGCCCGTCCGAGCAGCCCGACCACCAGCACCGGTGCGAGGCCGGCCAGCACCACCGCGGGAGCCACCGTCGTCCCCGGCTCGGGCTCCCCGCGGGACGCGGCCACCGAGCTCGCCGCGAGCGCCGCGACGACCAGCACGCCGACCTCGAGGGTCAGCGCACCTCGCGGGCCGTGCCGCCGGCGACCACCAGGACGACGAGCCAGGACGCCGCGAGCACCGCCAGCCCGGCCACGACGCGCGGCGCACGCCGTCGCCACAGCGGCGGCGGGGCCACCCCCGTGAGCTCCGCCGCCGCGTCGTCGACCAGGAAGGCTGCCGCACCGGCCAGGCTCAGCTGAGCGAGGTGCACGACCAGCGGCGGGAGCGGCGTCGGCCGCAGCACGAGTGCGAGCGCCGCGGCAACAGCGGCCACCGCGGCCGCGCCCAGCACGGTGGGCACGGGGACGCGCGCCAGCCACGCGGTCACGACGCCGCCAGGGCCAGGGCCCCGGCAGCCGCGACGACGAGCGCTGCCGCGGTCCACAGCAGCGGGCGTCGACCCTGCCGGTCGCGCAGCAGCGCCAGCACCACGCCGAGCGCGCAGAGCAGCACGACGTACAGCAGGTACCAGGGCGGTGAGACGCCCGGCACCAGCGTCGACGAGACGACGTCCCCGTGCACCGCCTTCTCGTCGACCAGGCTGGCGTACGGCGGCACGACGCGCCACGGCAGCGGCAGGTCCAGGGCGAGGGTGCACCCCAGCAGCAGCAGCGACCGCACCGAGCAGCGCCGACCCGCGGAAGGGTGCCCAGGTGCCCACCACCACCCCCAGCAGCGGGCCGCCCAGGCAGGCGACCGTCCCCGCCAGCAGGAACGCCGTCACGTCGAACCACGGCGCCTGCCCGAACCAGAACATCGGCGCGTCGGCCGGCACCGGCACCGGCGGGTAGGCCGCGGTGACCACCAGGCTCTCCACCGTGCACAGCACCCCGGCGAGCAGCGGTACGACGCAGGCCAGGCACAGCGACAGGGTGCGCCGCCGCCGGCTCGACGGGAGGGCGCCGACGATCTCGTCGGTGCGGCGCATCGAGGTCGCGAGCCGGTGCCCGACGACGAAGCCGAACACCCCGAGGAAGAACGCGGGCAGGATCGTCGCGGCCGACGGGTCGGGTTCGCGGGCCGTGGCCAGCCAGAGCCCGTTGAGGCCGAGGGAGAGCACGCAGGCCGAGCAGGAAGACCGGGTGGCGCGCGTAGCGGAGCGCGTCGGCCGCCGCCAGCTCCCGCAGCGTCGCGGCGGAGGCGGCCTGCGACCGGGTCGGGGCGACGGCCACACCGGCGCTCATGACGCGGCCGCCATCTCGGGCAGCGCCGCCGAGTCGCCCACCAGCAGCAGGTAGGCGTCCTCCAGGACGGGGTCGATCAGCTCTGCCCCCTCGGGCGGGTCGCCGACGTTGCGCCAGCGACCGGTGCCGGTGCGCCACGCGTGCCGCGCCGAGGCGTCGCGGCTCTCGGACATCCAGACCCGTCCCGCGGCCGACGCGACGAGGTCGCGCACCCGGCCGTCGAAGCGGACCTCGCCGGTGTGCAGCACCACGACCCGCTCGCACAGCGCCGCGACGTCGTCGGTCTGGTGGGTCGAGATGACCACCGTGGAGCGCTGCCCGGCGTCGCCCGAGCGTGTCGCGCAGCCGGGCCCGCTGCTCCGGGTCGAGGCCGGCGGTCGGCTCGTCGAGCACCAGCAGGTCCGGGTGGCCGAGCAGGGACTGGGCGAGCACCACGCGTCGCCGCTGGCCCCCGGACAGCGCACGCAGCCGCTTGGTCGCGACGCCGCCGAGCCCGACGACGTCGACCACCCGGCGGACCTCGGCGTGCCGGGCGGCGCGGTCCGACCACTCCTTGAGGATGGCCATGTAGTCCACGAAGCCGAAGACCGTGAAGCCGCGCGGGAAGCCGGTCTCCTGCGGCGCGTAGCCGAGCCGCCGGCGCACCGAGAGCCGGCCGTGGGCCGTGGTCGGGTCCGCTCCCAGCACCGACACCTCTCCGGCGTCCGCGCCGAGGGCGGTCACCAGGATCCGCAGCATCGTCGTCTTGCCGGCGCCGTTCGGACCGAGCAGGCCGGTCACGCCCGGCGAGAACGCCACGTCGACGTGGTCGAGCGCCGGCGTCCCGCCGTACCTCTTGCTGACTCCGACGAGGGTGGCTGTGCTCATGTGCTCCTCCAGGTGTGAGCGAGTGCGCGGTAGTGGATGAGGACGCTGATGGCGCTCGCCACCGCCAGGGCCAGGCAGGCCGAGCTGGACGGCCGGCTCGACGAGCTCGGAGAGGGAGTCGGTGCGGACCGCCGTGGCCACGGCGAGCGTCCAGGACGCGCCGACGACCGCGGCCGAGGCGGTGTGGCCGAGGTGCGGGCCCAGCGCGAGCGTGAGGAACACCGCGGCCGCGGCGGGGGAGAGCCAGGCGACCGAGAGCCACGACGGGCCGGGCAGCGCGAGCCCCACCGCGATGGCCACCGGTACGGCGCTGACGAGGACCCCGCACGTGCGCAGCAGGAGCAGCCGCAGCGTGGAGTACGGCGTGGTGAGCACGAGCTCCGACGACGGGTCGCCGTCTCCGGAGAAGGAGACCGAGACGCCGAGCAGCGGCGCGAGCGGGGCGATGACCAGGAAGGCGGCCGTGCCGATCAGCTGCGAGGCCTCGTTCGCGAGCAGTGCGAAGAGCGTGGCGCTGACGACGCCGAGCAGCCAGGCACCCCGCAGCGCCGGCACCGCGGCCAGCAGCCGGGTCGTCCCCTCGGAGACGCCGAGCCGGAGGAGGAGACGCTCGACCAGCGCGGGCGCGGGACGTTCCACCTCGTCGCGCACCCGCGACCAGACGTCCTCGAGCAGCTCCGCCGACGACAGCCGGGCGACGGTGCCGCGGCAGTCGGGGCAGGTCATCAGGTGGGTCTCCACCGAGGCGCCGAGCACGGGGTCGACGGTGCCGTCGACGAACGCGGCCAGCGTCGACTCGTCGCTGTGCCAGGGGCGAGCAGAGGGGACCGTCATGTCAGCTCCTCCCGGAGTCGCGAGCGGGCACGGACCAGGCGGGTCTTCACCGTGCCCTGGGGGATGTGCAGCAGGTCCGAGGCCTCCTTGGTGGTGAGGCCGTCGAGCGCGACGGCCTGCAGGACCACCCGCAGCTCGGGCGAGATGCGTCGCAGCGCCGGCCCGAGGTCGGCGTACTCGACGGTGAGCAGCAGCTGCTCCTCCGCGGCCAGGTCCGGGCAGTCACGCTCGAGCAGGGCCGGGCCCAGCGCCACGCTGCGGCCGCGACGACGCACCCGGCTCACCAGCCGGCGCATCGCGATCCCCCAGAGCCAGGCCGGGACCTCCCCGTCGCCCCGGAACGTGCGGGCGCCCTTCCAGGCCGCCACGAAGGTGTCCTGCAGCGCGTCCGCCACCGCGTCGCGGTCGGCGCACCGGCGCGAGAGCCGCGCGGCCAGCCAGGGGGCGTGCCGGTCGTAGAGCCGGCGCAGTGCGTCCTCGTCACCGCCGGCCATCGTGCGGACGAGGTCGGCGTCCGTGGTCTCACCGGCAGCCATGACAAGACTGTCGCAGCGCGGTGGCCCTCCGGTTCGCGTTCGGCCGGACTTTCTGCAGGTCGCCGGGGGCAAACCCGCCGCGACCCGGGCAACTCAGATCATCGGCAGCGTCTTCGAGCTCCGCGGCAGGTGCTCGTAGCCCCGGCGCACGGCGTGCGCGAGCTCCTCGCGCGGGTAGGGCCACTCGGTCGACGTCAGCGCGTCGCGGACCGGCACCCCACGGCTCGCGCAGGTCCCGGATGGTCTCCGCGACCACCCCGATGGCGCTGCGCTGCTCCTCGACGAACCCGCGCCGCACCGGCGCGCCGTGCCCCGGCACCACGACGGTCCCGGGGCCGATCAGCCCGAGCAGCAGGTCGAGCGTGGCCGGCCACTCCATCGGGTAGCAGTCCGCCCCGAACCCGGGCACGGCGTTCCGCGCCGCCGACTCCTCGACGAGGTCGCCGGCCAGCAGCACGTCCGCGTCCCCCACGCGTACGACGGCGTCGCCGCCGGTGTGGCCGCGACCGGGGTGCACGAGCTCGACCTGCCGGTCCCCGAGGTCGACCACCTTGGCGGACGAGAACGGGTGGGTCGCCGCCACGACGCGGGTGGCCTGCACCTCGTCGCGGTGCGGGTCGTCGGGCTCGTCGTCGTACAGCTTCTTGACGCGCTCGCCGGCCGCCACGGTCCGCTCGGCGGCGGTCTCGTGGGCGTAGACCGGCACGCCGTCGCGGGCCAGCACGCCGTTGCCGAAGGTGTGGTCGAAGTGCTCGTGGGTGTTGACGACCGCGACCACCTCGCCGGGCAGCGCCCGGACCAGCGCGGCCACCTGCTCCGCGGCCCGCTCGGAGGCGTGGGTGTCGACCACCAGCAGCCCGCGCTCGCCGCCGACCACGCTGACGTTGACGTCGAACCAGCTGTGCCGGGCCACCCAGACGCGGTCGGCCACCTCGACGAAGCCGCCGTCGGGGACCGGTTCGCGGATCGGGTCGTGCGGGTCGTCGGCCATGCGGCCACCCTAGGGCGCCGCCTAGTAGGCTTGGCACTCGGAACGAGTGAGTGCCAGGGACGATCCAGGACGTGCGGAGGAGGCGAGACGCGTGGTCGAGGACCGCAAGCTCGCGGTGCTGCGCGCGATCGTGGAGGACTACGTCTCCACCCAGGAGCCGGTCGGCTCCAAGGCGCTCGTCGACCGGCACCAGCTCGGGGTCTCCCCGGCCACCGTGCGCAACGACATGGCCGCGCTGGAGGAGGAGGGGTTCATCACCCAGCCCCACACCAGCGCCGGGCGGATCCCCACCGACAAGGGCTACCGGCTCTTCGTCGACCGGCTCAGCCAGGTCAAGCCGCTGACCACGGCGGAGAGGCGGGCGATCGCCACCCTCCTGGAGGGGGCGATCGACCTCGACGACGTGGTGCAGCGCAGCGTGCGGCTGCTGGCCCAGCTGACCCGGCAGGTCGCGATCGTGCAGTACCCCACGCTGTCGCGCTCCACGGTCCGCCACGTCGAGGTGGTCCCGCTGACCGCGGCCCGGGTGCTGACGGTGCTGATCCTCTCGACCGGCCGCGTCGAGCAGCGGGTGGTGGAGATGCCGGCGCAGCTCGACGACGAGCAGGTCGCCGACCTCCGGTCCTGGCTCAACCGCACGATCGTGGGGGAGCGGCTGGCCGACGCCTCGGCCAAGCTGGTGCTGCTGCCCGACGAGATCGACCCGCGCGAGCGCGGCCCGGTGGCGGTGCTCGTCGCGGCGCTGGTGGAGGCGATGTCCGACCACCGCTCCGACGAGCGGGTCGCCGTCGGCGGCACCGCCAACCTCGCACGCTTCGGCGACGGCTTCGACGTCGCCATCCGCCCGATGCTCGAGGCGCTCGAGGAGCACGTCGTGCTGCTCAAGCTGCTCGGGGAGGCGTCCTCGCCGTCGATGGTGACGGTGCGCATCGGGGCCGAAGGGCCCTACCAGGAGCTGCGCGTCGACGTCCGTCGTGGCCACCGGCTACGGACCGGGCGAGGAGGCGCTGGCGGCGCTGGGCATCGTGGGGCCGACCCGCATGGACTACCCAGGAACGATGGCGGCGGTGCGCGCGGTGGCGCGCTACGTCTCCCGGATCCTCGACGAAGGATGATGACGCTCTAGTGGCAACCGACCTGTACGAGACCCTCGGGGTGGACCGTGACGCCGACGGCGACACGATCAAGAAGGCCTACCGCAAGCTGGCCCGCCAGCTGCACCCCGACGTCAACCCCGACCCCGCGACGCAGGAGCGTTTCAAGGACGTCTCCCACGCCTACGAGGTGCTCTCCGACCCGGAGAAGCGGCGGATGTACGACCTCGGTGGCGACCCCTTCGACGGCGGCGGCTTCGGTGGCGCCGGCGCGGCGGGGCCGGGTTCTCCTTCACCGACATCATGGACGCCTTCTTCGGCGGCCAGGCCGGCGGAGCCCAGTCCGGACGGGGTCCGCGGCCGCGCAGCCGCCGGGGCCAGGACGCGCTGATCCGGCTCGAGGTCGACCTCGCCGAGGCGGCGTTCGGCACCACCCACGAGCTCAAGGTCGACACCGCGGTGCTGTGCACCACCTGCCACGGCGACGGGGCGGCGCCGGGCACCAGCCCGAAGACCTGCGAGACCTGCGGCGGCCGCGGCGAGACCGTGCACGTGCAGCGCTCGTTCCTCGGTGAGATCCGCACCATGCGGCCGTGCGCCGCCTGCCGCGGCTTCGGCACGATCATCCCCGAGCCGTGCCGCGAGTGCTCCGGCGACGGCCGGGTCCGCTCCCGCCGTACGCTCACCGTGAAGATCCCCGCCGGCGTCGACACCGGCACCCGCGTCCAGCTCCTCCGGCGAGGGCGAGGTCGGGCCCGGCGGCGGTCCCGCCGGTGACCTGTACGTCGAGATGCACGTCCGCGACCACCCGCTGTTCACCCGCCACGGCGTCGACCTGCTCTGCAGCGTGACGGTGCCGATGACGGCCGCGGCGCTGGGCACCACCCTCGACCTGCCGACCCTCGAGGCCGACGTCGCGACCGAGGGGTCCGACGTCGAGACCAGCGTGCCGTTCGAGGTGCGGCCGGGGACGCAGTCGGGCACCGAGACCGTGCTCGGCGGGCGCGGCATCCCGTCGCTGCGCGGCACCGGTCGCGGTGACGTGATCGTCCGGGTCGTGGTCGAGACGCCGTCGCGCCTCGACGAGCGGCAGGAGGAGCTGCTGCGCGAGCTCGCCGCCCTCCGCGACGAGGAGTCGCCCGACGGTCGTGCGCACGCCCCGCAGAAGTCGGTGTTCAACCGGCTCCGCGACGCGTTCCGGTGAGCCTCCCGGTCTTCGTCCACGCCGGTCCTGGCCGGGCTCGTCGCGGGCGACACCGTCGAGCTGGCCGGCGACGAGGGCCGGCACGCCGTCGTGGTGAAGCGGATCCGGGTCGGCGAGCAGGTCGCGCTGACCGACGGCGCCGGCACCACCGCGACCGTGACCGTCGCCGGCACCGACGGGTCGTCGCTGACCGCGACGGTCGACGCCGTCGTCACGAGCCCGCCGGAGATGCCGCGGGTGGTCGTCGTCCAGGCGATCCCGAAGGGTGACCGCGGCGAGCTCGCCGTCGAGATGCTCACCGAGGTCGGCGTCGACGTGATCGTGCCGTGGGCGGCGTCCCGGTCGGTGGCCGTCTGGCGCGGCGACAAGCAGGCCAAGGCGCTCGCGAGGTGGCGGAGCACCGCCCGCGAGGCCGCCAAGCAGTCGCGGCGCTCGTGGTTCCCCGAGGTCGCCGACGTCGTCACCACCGACCAGGTCGTCGGGCTGCTCCGCGACGCGTCCGTGCCGGTCGTGCTCGACGAGGCCGCCTCCGGCCCGCTCGCCGACCTGCCGGTCCCCGGTCGCGGCGAGATCGTGATCGTCGTCGGCCCCGAGGGCGGCATCAGCGACGAGGAGCTCGCCGCCTTCGCGACGGTCGGCGCCGAGCCGGTGCGGATGGGGACCTCGGTGCTGCGCACCTCCACCGCCGGCGTCGCCGCGACCGCCGCGCTGCTCGCCCGCACCCGCTGGCGCTGACCCGCCGTGAGTTCGCGCCACGTCTCGACCCGCGTGAGTTGCGCGCTCACGTCTCGCGACCCGCCGAGGCGCGTGCTTCTCGACTCGTCAGGAGTCAGGATCACGCGCCTCGGCGGGTCAGGACGCAGGATCGCGCGCCTCGGGCGGGACAGGAAGGTCTCGGTGCGGGCGACCTCGGCGTCGAGGTCGGCCTGCTCGGCGCGGGTCAGCCGGCGGAACAGCTCGACCACCTCGACGCGTCCCTCGCGCCGGCGCCACAGCCCCGCCATGAAGCCGTCCACGAAGACGGTGTGCGCGACGCCGCCGTTGGGGCCGGCCCAGCGCTTCCGGGCGGTGTCGTCCACGACGTGCGAGCGGTCGGCGTGCGACAGCCACAGGTTGTCGTAGCAGCCGAGCAGCCGCACCGGCGCCGGCTCGTCCCCCTCGGCGTACGGCGCCCCCTCGACGTCGTACCGCGTCCGGCCGTCCTCGCACGAGACCGGCACCAGCTCGTCGGCCATCGACGCGAACACGGGTCCGAGCCGCGTCACCCGCGACCAGGTCGTCATGTCCGACGCGGTCGCCGGGCCGAACGCCCGCAGGTAGCGCCGCACCAGCTCGCGCACGTCGACCGCGGCGCTCGACCGGCCCAGCCACGTCTCGACGGTCTGGTAGACCACGCCGCCGGAGGCTCCCCACAGCCCGCGCGGCGGCACCTGCACCATGGCCACCCGCTCGCGGGCCTTGTGCGCCAGCGCGGCGCCCGGCACGTCCGGGAACACCTCGGCGAGCCGCTCGCCCAGCGTCCGCACCGGCAGCGGTCCGTCGGCGAGCAGCCGCCGCACGGCCTCGTCGAGGTCGCGGACCGGCACGTCACGCGCCGGCCGGCTGTTCTGGTTGCCGTTGCTCTGCTGGTCGAGGCCGACCTGCACCCACGGCCGCAGCGCCAGCGCGTCGTCGGGCGTGAGCACGTGGATGGTGCCGCGCATCGTCAGCAGCCGCACCGCCTCGCGCCGCTCGATCGCACCCGACAGCTCCGCCGGGTCGAAGCCGGTGAGGCGTGCCGCCAGCGAGAGGTACGGCGGCAGGTTGTCCTGCGCCTGCAGCCCGACCAGGTGCTCGACCATGGCCAGCGCCGGCATCGACGTGCGCTCGAGGAGGTGCTGACGACGCAGCAGCGTCCGGTTCAGGTCGCGGCGCGTCAGCACCCGGCGAGCCTAGTGGGCCTCAGCGTCGCGCCGCGGCGAGCGCGTCGCGCATCTCCTTCTCGTCGAGCCGCGGCCCGTAGCCCGGCGTGCTCGGCTCGATCCGCCAGCTGTCGTCGAGCAGGCCCACGTCGACGACGTCGAAGCCGAGCTCGTCGATGAGCGCCGCCACCGTCGCCTTGGCCTCGGTGTCGTCGCCGGCCACCGCGAGCGCCCGGCGGTCCTCACGCCCGGCGGGCAGGGCGTGCTCGGTCAGGTGCGCCGAGGTGATGTGGTTGAACGCCTTCACGACCCGGGACTCCGGGAGGTGCCGCTGCAGCATCGACGCCGAGGTGGTGCGGCCCTCGTCGAGGTCGGCGACGTGGCCGTCGCGCTGCGGGTAGTAGTTGTTGGTGTCGATCACGATCTTGCCGGCCAGCGGCGCGACGGGGACGTCGTCGTGGGCCTTGAACGGCACCGTCACGACGACGAGGTCGCCCCGGGTCGCCGCGCCCTCGGCGGTGTCCGCGGTCGCGCGCTCGCCGAGGCCCGCGACCACGTCGGTGAGCGTCTCCGGGCCGCGTGAGTTGCTGAGCACCACGTCGTACCCGTGGTCGAGCGCGAGCCGCGCCACGGCCTGCCCGATGTTGCCTGCCCCGATGAACCCGATCGTCGTCATGACGGCGGAACCGGGGTGGACCGGCGGCTATTCCGTCTCAGCCGACCCGGATCTGCTTGGTGTCGCGCGACGCGGGTGTGCTGCCGTCGCGCACCACCAGCGTGTAGGTGCCCAGCGGCGCCCTCACCCGGAACCGGTAGGACTCCCGCGCGGTCACCGACCCCTGCCGCACCACGGTGTCGCCCTCCCGCAGCTGCCACCGCACGGTGCGCGAGGACATCCGCCCGGTCACCGTGAACGGGCTCGTCACCGCCGTCATCTCCGCCGGGGACCCGATCGACACCGGCGCCAGCGACACGTCGTCCGGGCTGCGTCCGACCGGCCGCCGCGTGGGCACGCCGAGCACCGTCGCGGCCCGCGCCCCGTCGTGGCGGAAGGTCACCGGACCGCGCCACCCCGACACGTCCTGGGCGGTGCGCACCACCTGCTGCAGGGCCACCTCGGCGTCCGCGCGCGTCATCCCCGCGGGACGTCGTACGACGGGACCGTGCAGGTCCACGCTGAGCACGCCGTACCGCAGCCGCGCCACCGCCACGGAGGCGCCGCTGGGCCAGCGTGAGGTGTAGTCGGAGTCCTGCGCGTTGCCCGAGACGACGTTGGACAGCGACCAGCGCAGCACGTCGGCCCGGCCGCCGAACTCCCGTCGCTCGGCGAACAGCCGCGGGCCGGCGCCGGTGTGCCCGACGAAGTAGACCGTGACCAGCTGCGGGGTGGTCGTCAGGTGGTCGTCGGGCGGCCGCGGGACGGCGCCGCCGGCCCCGGGCGGCCCGGTGACCAGCGTGACGGCGCCGATGGTCGCGGCAGTGGCCGCGACGGTCCCCGCCGTGACCCAGATCCACGACCCGGGTCGCGGCACCGCGATGGTCCCGCCGGCGCTCTGCGCACCCACGACCCGAGCCTAGATCGGCTCAGCCCTCGGCGCCGCCGGTCACGCGGATCTGCTTGCTGTCCGACGACGTCCCGGTGCCCTCGCCGCCCGAGGGGTCCTCGTCGTGCACCACCAGCGTGTAGTCGCCGGGAGGCGCCGAGAACCTGAAGGTGTACGGCGACAGCGTGCAGCACTCCCGCGCGGTGGCGAACCCGCGCTTCACGACGGTGCCGCCCTGCTCGAGCTCCCACTGCACGGTGGCCTCGAACGCCGAGGCGGAGCCCTTGACGGTGACCGGGCTGCGCAGGCCGCCGAGGTCGCGGCTCCGCTGGTCGGCGGGGGAGTCGATGGACACCGGTGCGAGCGTGGTGTCCCGGCTCGCGGCCGCCACGTCACCGGAGGTCGGGACGCCGAGCAGCGTCGCCGCGCGCGACCCGTCGACCTCGAAGCGCACCGGCCGGTCGTTCCCGAGGTTGGCCCGGACCGTGTAGACGAGCTGCTGCAGAGCAGCCCGGGCCTCGGCCGCCGAGACTCCCGCGGGGCGCGCCGACAGCGAGCCGCCGCTGAGCGCCACGGTGGTGGCGCCGCCACCGGCGCGGACGGCGTCGACGTGCGTGCCCGCGGGCCAGTCGCTGCGGTAGTCCGGGTCGAACGCGTCGCCGTCGACGGCCTGCTGCACTGCGTCGAGGTCCTTGTCGTCCGAGCGCGAGGGCGGCCCGACGTGCCGCTCCCGGAACAGCCGCGGCCCGGCTCCGGTGTCGCCGACGTAGTAGACGGGCACCACCCACGGAGACGTGGCCGTGTCGGCCGTCCCGCCGCCGGCCGGCCCGGGACGGGCCGGACCCGAGCCCGGCAGCCCGGTGACGGCGACGACGGCCGTGACGACCGCAGCGGTCGCGACCACTGCGCCGGCGGTGCCCCAGGCCCAGGGGCGCCGGCGCGGTGCGGACGAGGTGCGGGCCGTGATCTCGTCGAGGCCGCGGCGCGGCTCGACGTCGGAGACGGCGTCCTCGAGCAGGGTGCGGATGTCGCGGTCGGGGTCGGTCATGACACGTCCTCCATCAGGGTGCGCAGGGCGGCGACGCCGCGGGACGCGTGGCTCTTCACGGCGCCGCGGCTGATGCCGAGGGTGTCGGCGATCTCCGCCTCCGACAGGTCGAGGTAGTAGCGCAGCGCGAGCACCTCGCGCTGCCGGTCGGGCAGCTGCTGGATCGCGTCGAGCACGGCGCGGCGTCGCTCCGAGACGAGGGCGTCGTCGTCGGCGCCGGGCAGGTCACGCACCGCCGGTGCGACGTACCGGGCGCGCACGCCGCGGTGCCGCAGCACCGAGCGGGACCGGTTCACGACCGTCTGCCGCAGGTAGGCCAGGCCCTTGTCGGGCTCCTGCAGCGAGCGCCACCGGCCGTGCATCGCGACGAACGAGTCCTGCACGACCTCCTCCGCGGTCTCCACGTCGCCGACGAGCAGCACCGAGAGCCGCACCAGCCGGCGGTAGTGGGTCGCGTAGAGCTGCTCGACGGCGGCGTCGGGCTCCCAGCGGGGTCCGCTCGGCATCGCACCCCCTCGGGCGGCTCGGGTGAGCGTGGTGGTGTTCACGCTAGTTCCACGCGCAGCCGCCTCGCGGGGTTTACACGCTGCCGCGCGCCTAGAGTGGCGCCATGGCGACCGACGCTGACTGCCTCTTCTGCAAGATCGCCGCGAAGGACATCCCGTCCGACGTGGTGCACGAGACCGACACCACCGTGGCGTTCCGCGACCTCGAGCCGCAGGCACCGACCCACGTGCTGGTGATCCCGCGCAGCCACCAGCCGAACGCCGCCGCGCTCGGGGCCGCCGAGCCCGACGTGCTCGTCGACCTCGTCGCCGCCGCGAAGGCGGTCGCCGACCAGGAGGGCCTCGGCGAGGGCTACCGGCTGGTCTTCAACACCGGCCCGGCGGCGCACCAGACCGTGTTCCACGCCCACCTCCACGTGCTGGGCGGCCGGTCGATGGGCTGGCCGCCGGGATGAGCCGCCGCGCACTCCTGCGTACGCCGGCCGTCGTCGTCGTCGCGCTGCTGGCGCTCGTGCTGGTCTCCTGCAGCACCGGGAGCGGCACCGACACGTCCGCGGAGCAGCCGACGTCGAGCGCGTCGGCCGGTCACGACGGCCACGCCGGGGTGACCGCGGCACCGGTGAAGAGCAAGCCGCTGCGCGCGGGGGAGCGGCTGGTCCGGCTGGCGATGCCGACGGCGTACACCCCCTCGGCGCCGTACGGCACCGGCACCGACGACTACCGCTGCTTCGTGCTCGACCCGCAGCTGAGCAAGGACGCCTTCATCACCGGGATGAACATCCTGCCCGGGCAGCCGAAGGTCGTGCACCACGTGATCCTGTTCCGGGTGCCGCCCGGCCAGGTCGCCGCCGTGGAGGCCAAGGACCGCGCCGAGAAGGGCGAGGGCTGGACCTGCTTCGGCGGCACCGGCGTCGAGGCCAACGAGGCGCTCGACAACGCACCCTGGCTCGGCGCCTGGGCGCCCGGCGGCAAGGAGCAGGTCTCCGCGAAGGACGTCGGCGTGCCGCTGGCGAAGGGCTCCCGGGTGATCATGCAGGTGCACTACAACCTGCTCGCCGGACCGCGCCCCGACGTCAGCTCGGCGCAGCTGCGGCTGGCGCCGGCGACCAAGAAGCTGGCCCCGCTGGAGACCGTGCTGCTGCCGGCGCCGGTGGAGCTGCCGTGCCGTCCGAGCCACGACCAGGGGCCGCTCTGCGACCGCTCCGCCTCCGTCGCCGACGCGCAGGCCCGGTTCGGCAGCGACGTCGGGCTCGCCGCGAACTACCTGCACTTCCTCTGCGGCAAGGTGAAGCAGGGACCGGTGCAGAGCTGCGACCAGACCATGAAGTCGCCGGCCACGATCCGGGCCGCCGCCGGCCACATGCACCTGCTGGGCCGCTCCATCAAGATCCAGGTGAACCCGGGCACGCCGCAGGCGCGGACCGTGCTCGACATCCCGGTCTGGGACTTCGACAACCAGGGCGCCAAGCCGCTGAAGAAGCCGGTCCACCTCGCCGCCGGCGACACCGTGCGGGTCACGTGCCGCCACGACCAGTCGCTGCGCGACCGGCTGCCGGCCTTCAAGGGCACCCAGGAGAAGTACGTCGTGTGGGGCGAGGGCACCACCGACGAGATGTGCCTCGGGCTGCTGCTCGTCACGCGCCCCTGACCGGGGCGAGCGTCAGCTGCTGAGCTCGAACCACAGCTGCATCAGCAGCCACGACGTGACGGCGAGCAGCATCACCCAGGCGACGATCTTGTGGGAGAGCTTGCGGGAGTCCAGCGAGGACGCGATCGCGATCATCCCGGCGTCGTCGCTCCACCGGTCGATGCCCATCCGCTGGGCGTCGAGCGGGAACGGGTTGCGCGGCAGGAAGTCCTCCGGCTCGATGAGCTCGAGGTCGGAGTCGTCGGGGTCCTCGGCGTGGCCGGGGTCGTCCGTGCCCTGCATGACACGGCACTCTAGCCGCACCCGCGCCCGGCGCCCCGGGGAAACGGGTTGGCGCGGGACGAAGACCCTGCCCGTAAACTGGGCCCGTCAGCTCAGCCTCACAGACCGGAGGTCGGCCGCGCGCCGCCCATGACAGTTCCCGACACCGGGCCGCAGGACCTGCCCGAGACTCCCGCCCACACCATCGTGGTGCCGAACAGCATCAACATGGTGGCCCTCCTCGGACCCGGTGACGAGCACCTCCGGCACATCGAGAAGGCCTTCGACGCCGACATCCACGTCCGCGGCAACCAGATCACGCTGCGGGGCGAGCCCGCCGAGGTGGCGCTCGCCGAGCGGCTGCTCGACGAGCTCGTCACGATCATCCGCACCGGCCAGGGCGTGACCACCGAGACGGTCGAGCGCGCCATCGGCATCCTCCGCACGGAGACCAACGAGCGTCCCGCGGACGTGCTGTCGCTGAACATCCTGTCCAACCGCGGCCGCACGATCCGGCCGAAGACGCTGAACCAGAAGCGCTACGTCGAGTCGATCGACAAGCACACGATCACCTTCGGCATCGGCCCCGCCGGCACCGGCAAGACGTACCTCGCGATGGCCAAGGCCGTGCAGGCGCTGCAGCAGAAGAACGTCAACCGGATCATCCTGACCCGGCCCGCGGTCGAGGCGGGGGAGCGGCTGGGCTACCTGCCCGGCACGCTCAGCGAGAAGATCGACCCCTACCTCCGGCCGCTGTACGACGCGCTGCACGACATGCTCGACCCGGAGACGATCCCGAAGCTGCTCGCGGCGAACACCATCGAGGTCGCGCCGCTGGCCTACATGCGCGGGCGCACCCTCAACGACGCGTTCATCATCCTCGACGAGGCGCAGAACACCTCGCCCGAGCAGATGAAGATGTTCCTGACCCGGCTCGGGTTCGGCTCCAAGATGGTCGTCACCGGCGACGTCACCCAGGTCGACCTGCCCAGCGGCACCCGCAGCGGCCTGCGCATCGTGGAGAACATCCTCACCGGCATCGAGGACGTCGCGTTCAACCGGCTCACCTCGCACGACGTGGTCCGCCACCGGCTGGTCGGCCACATCGTCGCGGCGTACGACGACTTCGAGGCGCGTCGTGACGAGCCGGGCGACGCGGGCGCCGACGGGCACCGGCGTGGCCCGCGCAGCACCCGAGCGTGACGGCGGGTGAGCAGGACATGAGCATCGAGGTCCTCAACGAGTCCGGCGACGACGTCGACGTCACCGCGCTGTCGCGGCTGGCGCGCTTCACGATGGACCAGATGCGGGTCCACCCGATGGCCGAGCTGTGCATCAAGCTCGTCGACGAGGCGACCATCGCCGAGCTCAACGAGAAGTGGATGGAGAAGGAGGGCCCCACGGACGTGCTGGCCTTCCCGATGGACGAGCTGCGCCCGGGGATGGTCAACGAGGAGCCCGAGGAGGGCGTCCTCGGCGACCTGGTGCTGTGCGCGTCCGTGGCCGGCCGGCAGGCCGTCGAGGCCCAGCACTCCACGTCCGACGAGCTGCAGCTGCTGACGGTGCACGGCATCTTGCACCTGCTGGGCTACGACCACGCCGAGCCCGAGGAGCACGCAGAGATGTTCGGCCTCCAGGCCACGCTGCTGACGCAGTGGCACGACGGCAAGCGGTGACGCCGGCATGAGCATGACCGACGTCTGGCTGCTCGTCATCGCCGCCCTCGCGACCGGGGTGGCCGGCCTGTTCAGCAGCGCCGACGCCGCGCTCTCGTCGTTCTCCAAGGCGCGCGCCGAGGAGATCGCCGCGGAGGGGCGGCCCGGTGCGTCACGGCTGCTGGTGATCGTCGAGGACCCGCCCCGCTACCTCAACACCGCGCTGCTGCTGCGGATGCTCACCGAGACGGCCGCGATCGTCCTGGTCACCGTCGTGATGCTCGACCTGATCGTGCCGCGCGGCGGGTCCGAGTCCGGACCGGGGAGCGACAGCGGTCGCTACCTCGCGATGCTGCTCGCGCTGGTGGTCATGGTCGTCGTCTCGTTCGTGGTCATCGGCGTCTCGCCGCGCACCGTCGGCCGGCAGCACTCCGAGCGCATCGCGCTGATGGTGTCCGGGCCGCTGATCGCCTTCACCAAGGTGCTCGGCCCGCTGCCCCGGCTGCTGATCCTGATCGGCAACGCGATCACCCCCGGCCGCGGCTTCAGCGAGGGACCGTTCGCGTCCGAGGCGGAGCTGCGCGAGCTCGTCGACCTGGCCGAGGCCAGCAGCGTGATCGAGTCCGGCGAGCGGCAGATGATCCACTCCGTCTTCGAGCTCGGCGACACGCTGGTGCGCGAGGTGATGGTGCCGCGCACCGACGTGGTGTTCATCGAGCGCACCAAGACGCTGCGGCAGGCGATGTCGCTGGCGCTGCGCAGCGGCTACTCCCGGATCCCGGTGGTCGGCGACAACCTCGACGACATCGTCGGGTTCGCCTACCTCAAGGACCTCACCAAGCGGGTCTTCGACCGCCACGAGGCCGAGACCACCGAGCGCGTCGACTCCGTGATGCGGCCGGTGCTCTACGTCCCGGACTCCAAGCCGATCGACGCGCTGCTGCGCGAGATGCAGGCCGAGCGCAAGCACGTCGGCGTCGTCGTCGACGAGTACGGCGGCACCGCCGGCCTGGTCACCATCGAGGACGTGGTGGAGGAGATCGTCGGCGAGATCACCGACGAGTACGACGTCGCCCGCGTCGACGTCGAGCACCTCGCGAACGGCAGCGTCCGGGTCAGCTCGCGCTACCCCGTCGACGACCTCGGGGAGGTCTGCGGCGTCGCGGTCGACGACGACGACGTCGACAGCGTCGGCGGGCTGATGGCCAAGCACCTCGGCCGGGTCCCGATCGCCGGCTCGGTGGTCGAGGCGCACGGGCTGCGGTTCGAGGCCGAGGCCCCTTCGGGACGCCGCAACCGGATCGGCACCGTGCTGGTGACCCGGCTGCAGCCGGAGCTCGAGACCAGCGACACCGGCCGGGACAGCGAGCCCTACCCTGAGCACCATGCCGGCTGACCCCGCCTTCGACGCGGCCGACCCCGAGTCCGCCAAGCTCGTGACGCTCGCCCGCTCGACGCGCGCCCGGACCCAGGCCGCCGAGGGCGCCTGCGTGCGCGACCGCGACGGCCGGACCTACGCCGGCGCCTCGGTCACGCTGCCGACCCTGCAGCTGACCGCGCTGCAGGTGGCCGTCGCGATGGCGGTCTCCAGCGGCGCCCGCGGCCTCGAGGAAGCGGTGGTCGTCAGCGGCGAGGCCACCGTCAACGAGGCCGACCTCTCCGTGGTGCGCGACCTCGCCGGGCCCGGCGTCCCGCTGCACCTGGCGGCGCCCAACGGCGCCGTGGTCGCCTCCGTCGAGTCCTGACCCGGGACCGGTTTCCGAGACGGAGTCGTCCGATCCGTCTCGTTCGTGTGGTCTCACCAACCAACCGGGTCATGGACACGAAACACGAGGGCGATACCTTGTCCCGGTGAGCGATCTGGTGGGGTGGTCCGCGCACGTGCTTGCCGTGCGCCGGTTGCAGGCGTCGTACGACTCGATCCCGGCGGGCTCCCCGGTACGGCTGGCCAAGCGCACCAGCAACCTGTTCCGGGCCCGTGCCAGGACGACGGCGCCCGGGCTCGACGTCTCCGGCCTCACCGGGGTGATCTCCCTCGACGTCGCGGCCGACGGCAGCGCGACCGCCGACGTGCAGGGCATGTGCACCTACGAGGACCTCGTCGACGCGACCCTGCCCCGCGGCTGGATCCCGCTCGTGGTGCCGCAGCTGCGCAGCATCACGCTCGGCGGTGCGGTCACCGGCCTGGGCATCGAGTCGACGTCGTTCCGCAACGGGCTGCCGCACGAGTCGGTGGTCGAGATGGACGTGCTCACCGGCGACGGCCAGGTGGTGCGCACCACGCCCGGCGAGGACCTGTTCGACGCGTTCCCGAACTCCTACGGCTCCCTCGGCTACGCCACCCGGCTGCGGATCCGGCTCGAGCGGGCGCCGGAGCTCGTCGACCTGCGGCACCTGCGCTTCGACGACCTCGACGCGCTCGCGAAGACCGTCGCGGTGATCGTCGAGCAGGGCGAGCACGACGGCGTCCGCGTCGACGGCCTGGACGGCGTCGTCTTCGAGCCGGGGGAGGCCTACCTCACGCTGGCCACCTGGCGCGACTCGGTCTCGACGAGCTCGACCACCCGGGACGGCTCGACCACCCGGGACGGCTCGACCACCCGGGACGGCTCGACCACCCGCGCGACGTCGGACTACACCGGGATGCAGCCCTACTTCCGCTCGCTGCAGCAGCGGGAGACCGACACCCTGACGACCTACGACTACCTCTGGCGCTGGGACACCGACTGGTTCTGGTGCTCGGGCGCGTTCGGGCTGCACGACCCGCGGGTGCGCCGGCTGTGGCCGCGCCGCTGGCGGCGCAGCGACGTCTACAGCGCGATCATCGGCCTGGAGAACCGCTTCCACGTCGCCGCCCGCATCGACCGGGTGCGCGGCAAGCCGGAGCGCGAGCGGGTGATCCAGGACATCGAGGTGCCGGTCGAGCGCACCGCCGAGTTCGTGCGCTGGTTCGACGAGCACATCGGCATGCGTCCCGTCTGGCTGTGCCCGCTGCGGGCGACGCGCAGCTGGCCGTCGTACCCGCTGGAGCCGGGGGCCACCTACGTCAACGTCGGGTTCTGGGGCACGGTCGCGATCGAGCCCGGCGCCGCCGACGGGGACAAGAACCGCGCCGTCGAGGCGGCCGTCACCGCCCTCGGCGGCCACAAGTCGCTCTACTCCGACGCCTACTACGACCGGGAGACCTTCGACCGGCTCTACGGCGTCGACAACCTCCGCCGGGTCGCCCAGCAGACCGACCCGGACACCAGGCTCACGGGCCTCTACGAGAAGGCGGTGAATCGTCGATGACGAGCACTCTGGACCGTTCCGCTCCGCAGATCAGCGTCGGCGAGGCGATCTCGCGACTGATGCCCGACGGGGTGCCGTTCCGCTTCACGGCCTACGACGGCAGCGTCGCGGGACCCGAGGACTCCGTAGTACACCTGCACCTGGTGAACGAACGAGGTCTCTCCTACCTGATCACCGCGCCCGGTGACCTCGGCATGGCGCGGGCCTATGTCTCCGGCGACCTCACGCTCAGCGGCGTCCACCCCGGCGACCCCTACCCGGCGATGGTGCTGCTGCAGCGAGAGTCCGGCTTCAAGATCCCCTCGCCCGCCGAGGCGCTGCGGATCGTGCGCGGCCTCGGCTGGAGCAAGCTGAAGCCGCCGCCCCCGCCGCCCCAGGAGGCGCTGCCGAAGTGGCGCCGGATGGTGGAGGGCTTCCGGCACTCCAAGGGCCGTGACGCCGAGGCGATCCACCACCACTACGACGTCTCCAACCGGTTCTACGAGATGGTCCTCGGCCCGTCGATGACCTACACCTGCGCGGTCTTCCCGACGCTGGAGACCACGCTCGAGGACGCCCAGTTCGCCAAGTACGACCTGGTGGCCCGCAAGCTCGGCCTGCAGCCGGGGATGCGGCTGCTCGACGTCGGCAGCGGCTGGGGCGGCATGGTGCGGCACGCCGCGAAGCACTACGGCGTCGAGGTCGTCGGTGTCACGCTGTCGCGCGAGCAGGCGGCGTGGGCGCAGGACGCGATCAAGCGCGACGGGCTCGACGACGTGGCCGAGGTCCGCTACGGCGACTACCGCGACGTCCGCGACACCGGCTTCGACGCCGTGAGCTCGATCGGGCTGACCGAGCACATCGGCATCCGGCAGTACCCGGCGTACTTCTCGTTCCTTTCACGCAAGCTGGTGCCCGGCGGCCGGCTGCTCAACCACTGCATCACCCGCCCCGACAACTCCTCGACGGACACCGGTGCCTTCATCGACCGCTACGTCTTCCCCGACGGCGAGCTGACCGGGTCGGGGCGGATCATCACCGAGATGCAGAACCTCGGGCTCGAGGTGCGGCACGAGGAGAACCTCCGCGAGCACTACGCCCTGACCCTCAAGGGGTGGTGCGAGAACCTCGAGGCGAACTGGGACGAGTGTGTGAGAGAGGTCGGAGAGGGAACTGCCAAGGTGTGGGGTCTCTACATGGCCGGTTCGCGGCTGTCCTTCGAGCGCAACGAGATCCAGCTGCACCAGGTGCTCGCCGTCCGGCCGGACCCCGACGGGAACGCCCGCTTCCCGCTGCGGCCCACCTGGGTCGGCTGACCCGGATCCTGCGAAATTTTGCGCTCGTCCCGCGTAACCTCGGGAGAGTCCCCGGCGATTACCCAGCCGAGGACTCATCCGCTTTCGTGGGAGGGTGCATGAGTCCTGTGTCGGATCCAGGTCTGGCACGGCGGTGGCAACCCCTCGTCCTCCGCCGACGCGTGACCCTGGGCGCTGACCCGGTGGAACCCCCGTCCACCGGGTCAGCTCTCGACCAGGCAGCGCGTCGAGGGGGTGGCTCCTCGACATGTCACTGATGTCCGCGCTGGACGACGAGACGGTCGCGGCAGCCACGAGCGGGGATGCCGAGGCCATCGCGGTCGTCTACTCGGTGCTCGCTCCCAAGGTCGTGGGATACCTCCGGGCCCACGGGGCCGATGACTCCGAAGGTCTGACGAACGAGGTGTTCCTGCACGTGCTCCGTCGTCTGGAGGGTGTCGTGGGTGGAGCCGCAGGTCTGCGGACCTTCGTGTTCTCCGTGGCCCACGCCCGCCTGGTCGACGACGTACGCCGTCGCGCCCGCCGTCCCGCGGAGCTGCCCTACGAGCCGGAGCTCGACGACCGCCACGAGCCGTCGGCCGAGCACGCCGCCGTCCACGCCGTACGGTCCGGGCACCTGCAGCAGGCGCTCGACCGGCTCAACCCCGACCAGCGGTCGGTGATCTCGCTGCGGGTGCTCGGCGACCTCTCCATCGAGCAGACCGCCGAGGTGCTCGGCAAGAGCGCCGGCGCCGTCAAGCAGCTGCAGCGCCGTGGGCTCCTCACGCTGCGCTCGCTGCTGGACGCCGGGGAGGTGGCGCTGTGAGCACCCCCGTCGTCATCGAGATGGTGGCCGACGTCGAGGAGTTCCTCGACGCCGACGGTCTCGACCAGGTGCTCGGCCTGCTCGACGACCTCGCCGCGCTGGCCGACACCGAGCCGCCCGCCCCGAGCGGCGAGCTGGCCTGGCTGCTGGCCGGCACCGGCAGCAGCCGGGTCGCTCCTGCCCGCCGCCGGCAGCGCGAGCCGCGGCCCGCCCGCGCGAGCGCGACGCGTCCGCGCGGACGTCGCGCGGTCGCCGGCCTGGCTGCCGCCGCGGTGGCCGCCCTGACGCTGACCGGCGTCGCCGCGGTTGCGAACGAGCTGCCGCCCGGCATGCAGCGCGCCGTGGCGCACTTCTCCGAGCGCTACCTCCCGTTCCAGGTGCCGCGTCCCGCCGGTGACCCGCCGGCCCCGCAGCAGGCGGGCGACGGCAGCCAGGGCACCGGGTCGACCGGCGCCGGTTCCGGCCCGACCAGCGGCCAGCGTGGCCACGGTGCGTCGAAGGACGCCGCGAAGCACCTGGCGCGGCGCAGCGCCCCGGGCGGCGGCCACACTTCCGACACGGGGTCGCGCGGCGTCACGCCCGGCCACGGCACCGGCCTCGCGAACGGGCTGGGCAACGGGCTGCGCGACGGCTCCGACCCTGCCACGGTCGACCCCGAGCCCGGCAACGGATCCGCCGGCGGGCCCGTCACCGGCAACGGCCAGGGATCGGGTGGCGGCAACGGTGGCGGCGGCGACGACACCGGCACCGCGGTCGGACCCGGCGGCGTCACCACCGACGACCCGACGCCGGCCGGCACCGGCACGACCCCGGGCAAGCCCGGCACCGGCCAGGGCCAGGGCCAGGGCCAGGGCCAGGGCAACGGCCAGGGCAACGGCCAGGGCAACGGGAAGGGCCAGGGCGGTCAGGGCGCCGGTCAGGGCAAGGGGCAGGGTCAGGGCGCTGGGGCCGGCGGCACCGCCACGGGTGCCGGCGGAGCAGCGGGCAAGGGTGCGGGCGCAGGCACCGGCGGCGGCCACGGCGGCGACGCCGACCCCTCCGCCACCGGGTGACACAATCGCGGGATGCCTGAGTTCCGCAGTGGCTTCGCGTCCTTCGTCGGCCGCCCGAACGCCGGCAAGTCGACGCTGACCAACGCGCTGGTCGGCTCGAAGGTCGCCATCACCTCCTCGCGTCCGCAGACCACCCGGTCCGTCGTACGCGGCATCGTGCACCGGCCCGACGCGCAGCTGGTGCTCATGGACACCCCGGGCCTGCACCGGCCGCGGACGCTGCTGGGCGAGCGGCTCAACGACCTGGTCACCACGACGTGGGCCGAGGTGGACGTGGTCGCGGTGTGCTTCCCGGCCGACGAGAAGATCGGCCCGGGGGACCGGTACCTCGTCAACGAGCTGGCCAAGGTGCGCCGTACCACGAAGGTCGCGGTGGCCACGAAGACCGACCTGGCCACCCCCCAGCAGCTCGGTGAGCACCTGCTGGCGATCGCGCGGCTGGGCGAGGAGACCGCGACCGAGTGGCAGGAGATCGTGCCGGTCTCGGCGAAGTCGGGCGACCAGGTCGGGCTGCTCGCCGACCTGCTGGTCGCCCAGCTGCCCGAGGGGCCGCCGCTCTACCCCGAGGGGGACCTCACCGACGCGCCCGAGGAGGTCATCGTGGCCGAGCTGATCCGCGAGGCCGCCCTGGAGGGCGTGCGCGACGAGCTGCCGCACTCCATCGCCGTCGTCGTCGAGGAGATGGGACTGCGCGAGGGCCGCTCGGCGGACCGGCCGCTGCTCGACGTACACGCCAACCTGTTCGTGGAGCGCGACTCCCAGAAGGGCATCGTCATCGGCCACCGCGGGGCGCGTCTCAAGGCCGTCGGCAGCGCCGCCCGCACCCAGATCGAGGCGATGCTCGGGACGCCGGTGTACCTCGACCTGCACGTGAAGATCGCCAAGGACTGGCAGCGCGACCCCAAGCAGCTGCGCCGGCTGGGGTTCTAGGGGCTCCGGAACCCCGCGGCATCGCTAGCGCGCGAGCCGTCCGCCGGTCCACGCCTCGTCGCGAGTCACGTCACTCACGACGTCGAGCCAGTCCGGAACCCGGTCGGAGGGTTCGTCGTGGTCGTCGATCTCCGCGACCAGCGTGCCGTCCTCGTGCTCGTCGACCGCCACGAGCCATCCGTCCCTGGAGACCATGTGCCGCTTCTTGCGCAGCGTCCGGGCGGGCAACGCCGCCAGGACCGCCCACTCCTCGTCGTCCAGGTAGAAGTTCGTGCAGGCGACCACGTCGGGTCCTTCGGTGAGGCGCACCTTGTGACCGAGCTTGCGGACGACAGCGCCATCGCTCTCGCGCACTTCGCGCAGCCGCAGACGAGTCCCGGTGACGTAGCGATCGACGATCTCCTTCGTGCTGGTGACGCCGTCAGGCAGGCGCGCAACGAGATAACGGCGCTCGCGCTCCACCACCGCGTACTTCAGGGGGCCTGGCACGGCTCGAGGGTAGCCCGGTCTCATGGACCCGCGGCCGGTCGAGTGCGCAGATGCGCATCGTGCCGACCAGGCCCGCGTCAGCGGTCACACGCACAGGGGACACATCCAGTCAGGGCGCGGTCGGACAGGAAGCTCGCGCGGTCGAGGTCGGTTTCGGGGCCCTGCGTCGGCGAGCTTCCTGTCCGACGACTCGCTGCGCGAAGCGTGGGCCGCGAGGGACCCGCGGATCGTCCTGGTCAGGCGCCGCGGCCGGCCGCGTCGTCGCGCCCCGGAGCGTCGGCGCGCCGCGAACGCCTCGGCACGCAGCAGTCGAACGCGTCGGCGTCCCGGGCTCTGGGCTCGCGTGGCCTGCCGGGCGGCAGCTCGACCCCACCAGCGGGGGTGGGCTGCCAGGGGCTCCGTCGGACAGGAAGCTCTCGCGGTCGAGGGCCGGTTTCGGGCCCGGGGCCGGCGAGCTTCCTGTCCGACGGCACGCGCGCCGGCCGCGCGGGTCGGGTGGGGCGGCCGCGGGGTCGGCCGCGGTCAGCGTGCGGGGTCGGGGCTGACGGTGAAGGTGGTGCCGTGGGGGCTGACCCACACGTAGCTGTCGTCGGGTGCGCGCTGGTAGGTCCAGGCGGTGAAGGTCTTGAGGCGGTGGTGTCGCCGGCAGAGGCAGGCGAGGTTCGCGCAGGTTGGTCTGGCCGGGTGGTCCGCCGTCGTCGGGTGGGACGTAGGGGTCGATGTGGTCGAGGTCGCAGGACCGGGCGTCGACGGTGCAGCCGGGGAACACGCAGTGCCCGTCGCGGAGGATGACGGCCTCGCGCATGACGTCGGGTGGGTCGTGCCGGTCGACCGGGCTGATCCGGGTGGGGTCGAGGACCGGTCGGATGGTGACCCGGTCGGTGCGGCGCAGCCAGTCGGCCAGCAGGCCGAGGGTGGCGGCGCCGAGCCGTTCCACGGTCCCGCCCGTGGTTGGGATCGCCGACCGCAGCGGCGCGGAGGTCGTCGCTGGTGACGTGGAGGTAGAGCGTCGCGGGGGTGGCGTTCCACTCCCGGACCACGACCTGCCTCGGGCCTGCCGGCGGTGGCTGCGGTCGGCTCGGCGAGGGCTCGGTGCCGAACAGCTCCAGCACCCGTTGCGGGTGGGCGAGCAGCCCGAGGGCGTGGGCGCGGCGGACCCCGACCGGGCTGCCGTCACCGAGCCGGCCCATCGTCGTGGCCAGGTCGGACACCGCGGCGTCGAGGTCGCGGGCGTCGACCGTGTCGAGGGTCGCGGTCAGCCGGGCGGTGCGCGATGGACTCGGTGCCGGTGTAGTCGAAGACCACGTCGCGGTGCGCCAGCGCGGCCTCCTCGAGGCCTTCGGCGATCTCCGGGTCGAAGAGGTTCATGGCCTGGGTGACCAGCCCGGACAGGCTGGCCGGGAGCCGGTTGCGGCGACCCGCGATCGCGGCCTGCCGGTCCACGAACCCGGCCGCCCCGGCAGACAGTCGCTGCGTCGCCTGCGCGACCCGGCGCGCCTTCCACGCCTGCAACCGACCCGCCTGCACCAGGCTCCACAAGGTCGGCAGCCGGAAGCACAGCTCGACGGCATCCGCGACCAGGCACAGCGCGGACCGGTAGGAGACACCCAGCGCCGCGCCGATCTCCACCACCGCCCGCTCGGCCACCTCCGGAGTCCCGTCCCCCGCGACCGGGCACGGCACGTCCTGGGCGCCGAGCTCGGCGTCCGGGTCCCACGACGCCGCCGGCGACTCCGGCGTGACCGGGAACAGGTCGACCAGGTGCACCGCCAACGCCAGCACGTCCGCCTCCGCCCGGTCCGCCGCCGAGCGGGCGGCACCCAGCTCCGCAAGCGCCGTGGCGGCGTCCAACGCGCGCACGTCCGACTCGTCGCACGCGGTGTGCGGGAGGGTCGGGGTGGTCGTGCTCATGGTCGAAGACTAGACGCGACCACCGACAGTTCTGACGCGTCGCCGAGCCGGAATCGCGTTGTCCACAAGGGGAAACTCGATCCACGCGCGTCAGGTCCGGCCGGTCTCCAACGGTTGCCCGGCGATGCCCGTGAGCGGCTGCGACGGTCGTCAGGCGACTGCGGGAACTGCGACCGCACCCCGATTCCCCACCAACGATCACAGTCGGAAGAACGCTCGACGTCAGGCCGGCACCCAGCAGTAGCCGTAGTGCTGCCCGCCGAGCCACTGCTCCCGGGTCGGCCACTCCCAGCCGTAGCGGAACTGCAAGGAGTCCGAGGCCCGCGCGCGGGCCTGGCCGCGGCAGTCGTCGTTGCCGGCCTGGCGGACAGCGGCGCTGCCGGGGTACGCCCGGCCGCCCGGCAGGCCGATGGTGGCGAAAGCGCGCCAGCTGTGTGTCTTGCGGCAGATCACGCGTTCGAAGCCACGGGCGCCGGGGGCCGCGGTGCCGCAGAGCCCGTACGTGTCGAGGGCGCCGGGCCGCGACAGCACCCCGCGCAGCGCACCTCCGGCGGGGAGCGAGGCGAGCTGCTGCTCGCGCCCGAAGGCGACGACGTCGCAGCGGAACCAGTCGGCGCCGGCGTCGGACTGCTCGAGGCTCGGGCTGTACCAGACCACGTTGAGCCGGGACAGGTCCCGCGTCGCGGGGCTGCCGCCGACGTACGCCGCGAGCTTGCGGGGACAGGTGGTCGACAGCTGCCGCTGCACCCGGGCGGAGTCGACGGCGACCGAGTGGCCGTCGACGACGGTGTCGAGACGGCCGACGAAGATGGTGCGGGCGTTGTGGCGAGCCGTGCAGCTCACGGGGTCGGAGTCGTTGGTGGGCTGGGCCAGCTGTGCGGGCGTGAGGCGGTAGCAGGCGGCCCCCTTCGGCGCCGCCGGTACGGCGGGCGCGGCCGACGACGACGCCGCGGCCGAGGACGACGACGCCGACGGCGCGGGCTTGTCCGAGGACGACGGGGAGGACGTGCACCCCGCGAGGAGCACCGCCAGCACCAGCAACAGCAGCGTGCGCGACGGGGTCACTGGTCGGTCTTCGCCCAGCAGATCGAGCGGCGGTTGCCGGCCTTCCACTCCGCCTCGTGGAACCAGGTGTAGCCGTAGTCGTAGTCGACCGGGTAGTTCATCCACGCGCCCACCGAGCCGGAGCAGTAGTCGCGCGTGCGGACCTCCGAGAGCCGGTCGCCGGGGTAGGGGGTCTGCTTCTTGCCGAGCACCACCGTGGTGACCGCCCGCCAGGTGTGCTTCTGGCTGCACGGGATCTTGACCGACCCGGTGACCGTCGGGCCGTCCACGCACACCAGCCACCGGTCGTCGGGCTTGCCGAGCAGCAGCCCCTTGGCCGTCGTGGGCAGCGTCACGAACTCCTTCGACTGGTCGCCGCCACCGACGACGTCGCAGCGCCACGTGTGGCTGCCGGCCTTCCACGCCGCCGTCGACGAGCGGAACCAGGCCCAGGTGAGCGTCGAGCGGAGCACCAGGCTCTCGTCGCCGCCGAGGAACCGCTGGAACCGCGGGTGGCAGCGGTCGTAGACGTACGCCCCCAGCGCCGGCGAGCCCATCCCCTTGTCGGCGAGCGACGCGGGGAACGTCCCGACCGCGTAGGTCTGCGCGGTGTGCTTCGAGGAGCACGGCACCGGGTCGGAGTCGTCGCTGTTCCGGTCGATGTCGCCCGGGGTCAGCACCCGGCAGGCGCCGAGCGTCGGCGGCTTCGTGGAGACCGTGGTCGCGTCGTCGCCGTCGGACCCACGCGGCCCACCCGTGGCGCTGGAGCAGCCGCCCAGGGCCAGCAGCAGGACGACGCAGACGGTGCGGAGCAAGGGGAAGGAACCTCACGGACGGGGAGCGGTCCCGCGATGGTACCTGTCGGCCGGGGGACGGTTGACGAGAAAGACACCGACGATCACGAGGGCCGCACCGGCCAGCAGCGAGGGCCCCAACGTCTCGTGGAGGTAGACGCCGCCGATCACGAGGGAGACCAGCGGCACGAAGAAGATGTACGACGCGACGCGGCCCGCCTCGCCCGAGCCCACGAGGCCGAACCACAGCGACCACGACAGCGCGGTGCCGATGGCCGCGGAGTACACGAACGCGACCACGAACTCCTCCGACCACGCCACCGTGGTGCCCTCGACGGCCGCGCCGCCCAGCGTCATCACCACCCCGCCGACCAGGAACGGCAGCGCCACCGCCCACCAGACGTCGACCCGGTCGGCGTACCGCTTGAACGCGATCGTGCCGAGGGCCCACGCGAGCGCGCCCGCGACGGCGTACCCGACGCCGAGCCCGGAGACGTGGCCCTCGATCGCGCCCGCGCTGACGACGACGATCCCGGCGAAGCCGACCAGCAGCCCGCCGACCTTGAGCCAGGTCAGCGACTCGCCCAGCAGCGGTGCCGCGAGGACGCCGGTGAGCACCGGCTGCAGGTAGATGAGCACGGCGGCGAGGCCCGAGGGCAGCTCGAGGATCGCGAGGGTCTGCAGGCTGAAGAACAGCACCACGTTGAGCAGCGTCAGCACGGCGTACGCCGGCCACGACTCGCGCAGCCGCGGTCGCCCGCTGCGGGCGAACGCCAGCACCACCATCAGCGCGCCACCGAGCATCGAGCGCATCCCGCCGAACAGCAGCGGGGGAGCGCTGTCGAGCCCGACCTTGACCGCGGCGAATGTGGATCCCCACGCGAGGACGAGCAGGACGATCGCAGCCAGCCGGGTGCCGGGTCGCCGAGTCGTCACCCCGGCATCGTGCCAGCCCTCGGGGACCTGTGTGCAGGGCCTCCGCGTCGGGTTATGGTGGTCGGGTCATGACGCGCCGCAGCCTCCTTCTTCGCTGCCGCAGCGAGGTTCACTGACCCGGACCTCCTCGCTGCGGGGTCCGTTGCTGCTCCGGGACACACCCGAGACCAGACCAAGAGCGAGAGGCACATGACACACCAGCCGAACCTGCACCGTCGTACGCACCGGCAGCAGGCCAGCCCGATGCCGTTCCACCGCTACCGGGCCTTCCCCCCGATCGACCTCCCCGACCGCACCTGGCCGAGCGCCACCATCACCGAGGCGCCGCGGTGGCTGTCCACCGACCTGCGCGACGGCAACCAGGCGCTGATCGACCCGATGTCGCCGGCGCGCAAGATGACGATGTTCGACCTGCTCGTGTCGATGGGCTACAAGGAGATCGAGGTCGGCTTCCCGTCGGCCAGCGAGACCGACTTCGCCTTCGTGCGCCAGCTCGTCGAGGGCGACCGGATCCCCGAGGACGTCACGATCTCCGTGCTGACGCAGGCACGCGAGGACCTCATCGAGCGCAGCGTGCAGTCGCTGGTCGGCGTGCACCGCGCGAACGTCCACCTGTACAACGCGATCGCGCCGCTGTTCCGCCGCGTCGTCTTCCACGCCGGCAAGGACGAGATCAAGGCGATCGCGACCCGCGGCACCGAGCTGTTCATGAAGTACGCCGAGAGCTACCTCGAGAAGACCGAGATCGGCTACGAGTACTCCCCGGAGATCTTCACCGGCTCCGAGATGCCGTTCGCCGTCGAGGTCTGCGAGGCGGTCTCCGACGTGTGGCAGCCCGACGACGACCGCGAGATCATCCTCAACCTGCCGGCCACCGTCGAGATGTCCACGCCGAACGTCTACGCCGACCAGATCGAGTGGTTCTCCCGGCAGCTGACCCGCCGCGAGAACACCACGATCTCGCTGCACCCCCACAACGACCGGGGTACGGCGGTCGCGGCGACCGAGCTCGCCACGATGGCCGGCGCCGACCGCATCGAGGGCTGCCTGTTCGGCCACGGCGAGCGCACCGGCAACGTCGACCTGGTGACCCTCGGGATGAACCTGTTCAGCCAGGGCGTCGACCCGAAGATCGACTTCTCCGACATCGACGAGATCCGTCGCACGGTGGAGTACTGCACGCAGCTGCCGGTCCACCCGCGCCACCCCTACGCGGGCGACCTGGTCTACACGGCTTTCTCCGGGTCCCACCAGGACGCCATCAAGAAGGGCCTCGAGGCGCTCGACGTCACCGCCGCCGAGGCCGGCCGGACCGTCGCCGAGATGCCGTGGGAGGCGCCGTACCTGCCGATCGACCCGCACGACGTCGGCCGCACCTACGAGGCCGTGATCCGGGTCAACAGCCAGTCCGGCAAGGGCGGCGTGGCCTACATCCTCAAGAGCGAGCACAAGCTCGACCTGCCGCGCCGGCTGCAGATCGAGTTCAGCCGCGCGGTGCAGCAGCACACCGACGACGAGGGCGGCGAGATGTCGCCGGACGCGATCTGGCAGGCGTTCCGCGCGGAGTACCTCGACCGCGAGGTGCCGCTGAAGCTCAACTCGGTGCACACCTCCAGCGCGGCGGGCGAGAAGGACGCGCTCACCGTGAACGTGTACGTCGACGGCGAGATGCGCACGCTGACCGGCACCGGCAACGGGCCGATCGCCGCGTTCCTCAACGCGCTCGACGAGCTCGCCTCCGAGGAGCACTCGCGCGGCAGCCTGGTGCTCGACAAGATCGACGACGTGCGGCTGCTGGACTACAGCGAGCACGCGCTCTCGTCCGGTGGCGACGCCTACGCCGCGGCATACGTCGAGCTCGCCGTCGGCGACCAGATCCTCTGGGGGGTCGGCGTCGACGCGAACATCGTGACCGCCTCGTTGAAGGCCGTGATCAGCGCCGTCAACCGCGCCTGAGGGGGCGGCTCCCGGGACCTGCGGTTTGTGGCCAATCCGCACGTCGAGGGCCGTGCGGCATGCAGTTCGTGCCCAATCGGTGGGCTGGAGGCTGTCTCAGGCGTCACCCTCCGGTACGTCGTACACCTCGATGACCCGGCTGGCGAGCAGCGGGACCAGCCGACCGGGGACCAGCTCCTGGAAGTGCGCGGACGCCCGGTGCTCGTCGAGCGCCTCGGCGGAGACGTAGCGCTCGAGCAGCACCAGCTGGGCCGGGTCGTCGAGCGAGCGGAAGGCGGCGTACGAGACGCAGCCGGGCTCGGCGTTGCTGGCCCCGGCGAGCCGGGAGACCAGCTCGAGCACCTCGTCCTCGGTGCCCGGGGCCAGGGTGTAGCGGGCGATCACCTGCTGCTGCGTCACGGGTGCTCCTCTCGGTCGGGGACCGAGTCTCGCACCGTGCCGGCCACCGGGCGTGTGGTTGGCTCGCGGCATGGACGAGGTCGAGGCCTGGCAGGAAGCACAGCAACGGGTGTGCGAGCTGGTCGAGGAGCTGGACGCGGAGACGCTGGAGGCCCGGGTGCCGGCGACCCCCGACTGGGCCGTGCGTGACCTGCTCTCGCACATGGTCGGGCTGGGTGCCGACGTGCTCGCGGGCGACGAGCCGGACGACCACAACGCCACGTGGACGCAGGCCCAGGTGGCGGCGCGCCGCGACCGGTCGGCCGCCGAGCTGCTGGCCGAGTGGCGCGGCCTCGCCGACGGTCTGGTCGCCTGGATGCGGGAGCACGGCACCCGCCCGCTCGGCGACGTGGTGATCCACGAGCAGGACCTGCGCGGCGCCGTGGGGCGGCCCGGCGGACGCGACAGCGCCGGGTTCGCGATGATCCGGGACCGGATGGCTGCCCGGTTCGGCCGGGCCGTCGGGGACCGGCCGGCGATCGCGCTGGTCGCCGACGACGGCTGGACGTGGTGCTCCGACGGCGACCCGGCCGAGGCAGCCGTGGTGGTCGCCGGCGACGGGTTCGACCTGGGCCGTGCGGTGACCTCGCGGCGCACCGCCGACCAGCTCCGGGCGATGACGACGCGCGGCGACGTCGAGCCCTACCTCGACGCGTTCGCGGGCCTCGGCCCGCTGCCCGACCACCCGCTCCCCGAGTAGCCCGCGAGCGCGTCGCCTAGCCTGTGGGCATGGCTACCGATCCCCACGACTTCCTCGCCGTCGACGGCCTGCTGGACACCGACGAGCGCGACATCCGCGACACGGTCCGGGCCTTCGCCGAGGCGGAGCTGTCGCCCCACGTCGCCCAGTGGTACGACGAGGGCACGCTGCCCGACGACCTGGGGCCGGCGTTCGGCAAGCTCGGGCTGCTCGGCATGCACCTCGAGGGCTACGGCTGCGCGGGCACGTCCGCGACGGCGTACGGCATCGCCTGCCGCGAGCTCGAGGCGGTCGACTCGGGGCTGCGCAGCTTCGTGTCCGTGCAGGGCTCGCTGGCGATGTTCGCGATCCACCGCTGGGGCACCGACGAGCAGAAGGACGAGTGGCTGCCACGGATGGCCACCGGCGAGGTGCTCGGCTGCTTCGGGCTGACCGAGGCCGACGCCGGCAGCGACCCCGGCTCGATGCGCACCCGGGCCCGCCGCGACGGCGACGACTGGGTGCTCACCGGGTCGAAGATGTGGATCACCAACGGCACCCTGGCCGGGGTGGCGGTGGTCTGGGCGCAGACCGACGACGGCATCCGGGGCTTCGTGGTGCCCACCGACACCCCCGGGTTCAGCGCCACCAAGATCCAGCGCAAGCTGTCGCTGCGCGCCTCGGTCACCGCCGAGCTCGCCTTCGAGGACCTGCGGCTGCCCGGCGACGCCGTCTTCCCCGAGGTCCGGGGGCTCAAGGGCCCGCTGTCGTGCCTCAACGAGGCCCGCTACGGAATCCTCTGGGGTGCGGTGGGCGCGGCCCGTGCCTGCTACGAGGAGGCGCTGGCCTACACCCTCGAGCGCGAGCAGTTCGGACAGCCGCTGGCGTCCTTCCAGCTCACCCAGAAGAAGCTGGCCGAGATGTGCATCGCGGTGAACAACGCGTCGCTGGCGGCGGTCCAGATCGGCCGGCTCAAGGACAGCGGCGAGCTCGACCCGGCGCAGGTGTCCTACGGCAAGCTCGGCAACGTGCGAGCCGCCCTCGACGTCGCCCGCACCGCCCGGACGATGCTCGGCGGCGCCGGGATCACGCTGGACCACGGGGTGATGCGGCACATGAACAACCTCGAGACCGTCATGACCTACGAGGGGACCGAGGAGATGCACACGCTCTCCATCGGCGCCGCTCTGACGGGCATCCGCGCGTTCCGGTGAACACGTGGCTGTGGATCGTGGCCGTGCTGCTCGGCCTCGCGTTCGCGGGGTCCGGGCTGCTGAAGCTCACGACCCCGCGCGAGCGGCTGCTCGCGGCGGACATGGGCTGGGTCGAGGACTTCTCCGACGGTGCGCTGAAGGGCATCGGCGTCCTGGAGGTGCTGGCCGCGCTGGGGCTGGTCGTCTCGCCCTTCGTGGGGCTGCCGTGGGGTGTGCCGGCGGCCGCGATCGGGCTGATGCTGCTGATGCTCGGCGCGGCGTACACCCACTACCGCCGGGGCGAGCTGGAGATGATCGCGGTCAACGGCTCGCTGCTCGTGGTGGCGGCGTTCGTGGTCTACGGCCGCATCGGACCGTCGCCGCTGTGAGCGCGACGTGGACGAGTGGGGTGTCCGCCCCTTGACCCGGCAACCGGCTCCAATCCGGCAAAACCACCAGCCGGGGGCTCCACTGGTCCATCCTGGGAGCGTGCAGACCCACCGGGCCCCGAGCGACGGGATCGCCTCCGTCGACGACCCCCCAGGGGGAGGACCCGACGACCTCGAGCACCGGCTGCGCCGGGCGCTGCGGTCCGGCCGCCTGCAGATGCACTACCAGCCCGTCGTCGACCTCTCCAACGGCGCGGTCGTCGGGGTCGAGGCCCTCGCCCGCTGGTACGACGACGAGCTCGGCGCCGTGCCGCCCGACGTGTTCATCCCGGTCGCGGAGCGCACCGGCCTGATCGTCGAGCTGGGCCGCCTGGCGCTCCGCGAGACCTGCGAGCGGGGGGTGTCCTGGTCCGGGGTGCACGACCAGCCGCTCGTGATGTCGGTGAACGTCTCGCCCGTGCAGCTGCGCGAGGCGTCGTTCGTCGACGACGTGCACGCGGCGCTCGCCGACAGCGGCCTGCCGCCCCACCGGCTGTGCCTGGAGATCACGGAGACCGCGATGGTCGCCGATGTCGACGGCGCGGCCGCCACGCTGCAGCGGCTGCGCGCGCTGGGCGTGCAGTTCGCGCTCGACGACTTCGGCACCGGACACTCCTCGCTGACCCTGCTGCGCCGGCTGCCGCTCGACACCGTGAAGGTGGACCGCTCGCTGATCCGCCGGGTCGCCGTCGACGCGTCCGACACGGTGCTCGTGCAGCTCGCCGTCGACGCGGCTCACACGCTCGGGCTCCGGGTCTGCGCCGAGGGCATCGAGGAGATCGACCAGGCGCAGCAGCTGGTGGCCATGGGCTGCGACACCGGCCAGGGCTGGCTCTTCGGCCGGCCGTCGCCGCCGCCGCGGGCCGGCCGGCCGTGGCCGCTGACCGCCGACACCGCTTCGTGGCGGGCCAACGGCGCTCCGCCGGTGGCGCTGGGCGCCCGCGAGGAGGTCGTCCTGACGGCCGGCCGGGACGGCCTGATCACCTACGTCTCGCCGTCGTCGCTGCGGATCCTCGGGGAGACCCCCGGCGAGCTGGTCGGGACGCCGCTCGACCGGCTGGTGGGCGACGAGCTGGAGGCGGGCCCGGTGACGCTGCGGGTGCTGCACCGCGAGGAAGGCTTCCGCTGGCTGCGGGGCGTGCTCCAGCCGCTGCGCGGTGACGACGGCGAGGTGCGCGAGACGCTCTGCGTGCTCTCGGACGTGACCACCGCGGTGGCCCGCGAGAAGGCTCTGGCCGACAGCGAGGAGCTGTTCCGCAGCGCGTTCAGCGGCGCCCCCATCGGGATCGCGCTCAGCGACTTCGACGGTCAGCTGCTGCGGGTCAACTCCGCGATGGCCGACCTGCTGGGATGGAGCACGGCCGAGCTGCTCGAGATGACGGTCGCGCAGATCACCCACCCCGACGACCGCGCCACCGACGAGGCCAACCTCGACGAGGTGCAGCACGGCGCGGTGGAGGGGCACCGGGTGCTCAAGCGCTACCTCCACGCCGACGGCCACGCCGTGCCCGTCGAGGTGCACGCGGCGAGCGTGCGCACCGCGGAGGGCGAGCCCTACTGCATCGTCGCGCACGTGCTGCCGGCCGCCGGGCCGACCCGCCCCAGCGACTGAGGCGGCTCGGTCAGCGCAGCACCATCCGCTCGACCCGGTCGGCCGACCCGTCGCGGATCGGGCGGGTCTCGCCGGTGGCGACGAAGCCGTAGCGCTCGTAGCTGCGGCGCGCGACCTCGTTCCCGGTGGCGACGTCGAGGTGCAGCCCCAGGCCGCGATCCCGCGCCCAGCCGTCGATCGCGTCGAGCAGCAGGTGCGCGATCCCCTGTCCGCGCGCGGCGGGCTCGACCCACATCGCGACGACGTGCAGCAGCCCCGGCCGGTCCGGGTAGCCGCCCGCGAGACCGGCGGGACCGGCGGCCGTCTCGGCGACGACGGCGACCTCGTCGGGCTCGTCCAGGTGCTCGCGCCACTCGGCGGGGGTGTAGTCCCGCTCCCGGGCGTACGTCGACCCGAACGCCGCGGGGCTGTCCTGCAGCGCCCGCAGCCGCAGGTCGCGCCAGGTCGGCCAGTCGTCCTCGCCGAGCACCCGCGCCGCCGTCATGCCTCGGTCCCCGCGACGCAGGCGGTGCCCACCCGGACGAACCCCACCCGCTCGTAGACCCGGGCCACCGCGTCGTCCTGCGCCGAGAGGAACACCGTGCCGACGCCGCGCTCCCGGGCGTCCGCGACCAGCGCCGCGGTCACCGCGGCGCCGACCCCGCGCCGGCGGGCGCGCGGCAGCACCGCGATCCCGGTGAGCTCGGTGGTCTCGCCGCGCGGGCCGTGCGACCCGCCGCCGAGGACGCCGCCGCGGTCGTCGTACGCACCGACCAGGGCGAGCAGGCCCCGCCGCATGAGTGCGGCCTGCCGCGTGCCCGGGCGCGGCTCGACCTCGTCGGTGCCGGAGAACCCGGCGTGCACGGCGCTGACCACCGCCGCGACCACGTCCTCGGCGGCGAGCACGCGCACCTCCGCGTCCGTCGGGGGCGCGGCCACCGGCTCGGCCAGCACGAGCAGCGGGTTCTCCGCGACGTGCAGCCCGGAGGCGCGGGCCGCGTCGAGCAGCGTCGGGGTCGTCTCGTGCACCCACTCCAGCGCCTCGGGTGCCTCGACCTCCCGCTGCCGCGCGCGCACGGCGTCCACGTCGGCGCGCGACACCGGGTCCTGCAGACCGAGCCGGGGCCGCGCGTAGTACGGCCAGCCGTCGGCGTGGTCCCTCACGAACACCGTGAACGGGCCGAGCTCCTCGGCCGTCGCGGCGGCGCGCGGAGCGGTGTCGTAGTACGTCTCCAGGACCGTCAGCACGTCGTTCACGCGACGAGCATCCCAGCCGCGCCACGGTGGTGCGACGGAGTTTCAGACGGTGACGTTGCCGATCCGCAGGTTGTTGCCGAACGGGTCGCGCAGCCCGAGGTCGCGGCCGTAGGGCTGGTCGGTGGGCGGCTGGGTGATCTCGACGCCCTTCTCGACCAGCTCGGCGTGCACGGCGTCGACGTCGTCGACCTGGAAGGCGATCCAGCCGCCGGCGGCGCCCTTGGAGACCAGCTCGCGGACCTGCTCGGCGGTCTTCGGGTCGTGGGCCGGCGGGCCCGGCCGCTCCAGCAGGATCTCGCGGTCGTCGCCGGGTGCGCGCACCGTGAGCCAGCGCATGAAGCCGAGGTCGGCGTCGGTCCCGACCTCCAGACCGAGCACGCCGACGTAGAAGTCGAGGGCCTGGTCCTGGTCGAGGACGTAGAGGGACGAGAGTCGGGGGTAGCTGAGCTTCATGCCCGCGACGCTAGCCCGCTGCCGGCTCCGTGCGCTTCTCCGAAACCGACCGGTCGGCCGGAGCGGGGGTGAAGCTGCTGGGGCGGGTCCAGGCCCGGGCGAAGCAGGCGGGCACCGCGGGCGGCGGGTCCTGACGGGCGTACGCCGACGGCGACTGGCCCACGACCGCGGAGAACAGCCGGCTGAACGTGCCCAGGCTCGTGAAGCCGACCGCGAGGCAGACGTCGGTGACGTCGAGGTCGGTGGTGCGCAGCAGGTGCATCGCCCGCTCGACGCGGCGGCGCTGCAGGTAGCGGTGCGGCGTCTCCCCGAACACCGAGCGGAACGTGCGGATCAGGTGGTCGGGGGAGAGGTGCACGAGCCGGGCCAGGCGCTCGACGTCGAGGTCCTGGTCGTAGTCGCGGTCGATCGTGTCGCGCACCCGCAGCATCGCGCGGTTGGTCTGCTCGCGGGCCCGGCTCATCGCACGCTCACGGGGTCGCTCACTGGGTGTAGTGGACCCGGACGGCGTTCACGGCTTCCTCGACGACCTCGTCGTGGGGCGGTGTGACGTCGACGACCGCGCCGGGCTCGTCGTCGCCGAGCTCCTCGAGGGTGTCGAACTGGGACCTCAGCAGCCCCGTCGGCATGAAGTGCTTGGTGCGGTGCTGCATCCGCTGCTCCAGCACGTCGTACGGCGCGTGCAGGTGGACGAAGAACGCCGGGGCCGCGTCGCCGAGCACCTTGCGGTAGCTGCGCTTGAGCGCCGAGCAGGTGACGACCGTCGAGGTGCCCTCGTGGTCCTTGACCGCCACCAGCTCGGCGATGGCCTGCAGCCACGGCCAGCGGTCCTCGTCGGTGAGCGGGATCCCCTGGGTCATCTTCTCGATGTTTCGACGGGGGTGCAGCTCGTCGCCCTCGATGAACTCGCAGCCGAGCTCCTCGGCCAGCTCCTCGCCCACCGTCGTCTTGCCGGTCCCGGAGACGCCCATGACGACGACGTGCATGAGCGGACGACGAGAACCCGGCATGCCCCCACCCAACCATGCCGCCGGCGTGGTTATCCTCGGCGGGCAGCCGAGCGGAAGGAAATCTGGTGGCCACACTCGTGTCGGAGCGCATCGGCCAGTTCTTCGTCGACGGGGACCGTCTCGAGTACACCGAGTACGGCTCGGGCGAGCGCTGGGTGGTGCTGGTCCACGGCCAGCTCATGCCGCGCCGGATGCACCAGCCACTGGCCCGCACCATCGCGGGGGAGGGCTTCCACGTCGTCACCGTCGACCTGCTCGGCCACGGCCGCTCCGACAAGCCGCTGGACCCCAAGGGGTACTCGATGACGGCGTTCGGGGAGCAGGTGGTCGCGCTGCTGGACCACCTCGGGGCCGACCAGGCCGTCGTCGGGGGCACCTCGCTCGGCGCGAACGTGTCGCTGGAGGTGGCCGACGCGGCGCCGCAGCGGGTGCGGGGCCTGCTCATCGAGATGCCGGTGCTCGACAACGCCCTGGAGGCCGGGCTGATCGCGTTCGGCCAGCTGATGTTCATGGCCCGGTTCGTCCCGGTGTCGATCTCGCTGACCCGGCGGCTGTCGCGGCTCGTGCCGCGCGGGATCGTGCCGTTCTGGGCCGGGATCGCGCTGGACACGCTCGACCAGCGGCCCGCGCCGATGGCCGCGGCCATCCACGGCATCTTCTTCGGCCGGATCGCGCCGTCGAGCAAGCGGCGCCGGCAGATCCAGGTGCCCGCCCTGGTGGTCGGTCACCCGAACGACCCGATCCACCCCGCCGCCGACGCGGCGATGCTCGCCGACGAGATGCCGAACGCCCGGTTCGTGGCCGCCCGCAGCATCCTCGAGTGGCGCGCCCGCCCGCAGCGCCTCGACGCCGAGGCGGTCGGGTTCGTGTCGCAGTGCTGGTCGCTCACCGTCGACCCGCGCCTCGTGCAGGGCTGACCCGGGCCTGCCGCTACCGACATCGGGGCGGCGACGGGGGACAATGGGAGGCGTGGGCCTCTACCGGGACGAAGCGATCGTGCTGCGCACCCAGAAGCTGGGTGAGGCGGACCGCATCATCACGCTGCTCACCCGCGAGTCGGGCCGGGTCCGCGCCGTCGCCAAGGGCGTACGTCGGACCAGCTCACGCTTCGGGTCGCGGCTCGAGCCGTTCACCCACGTCGACCTGCAGCTCGCCGAGGGTCGGTCGCTCGACGTCGTGACCCAGGCGGTCACGCTCGACCCGTTCGCGAGCCGGATGGGCTCGGACTACGAGCGCTACACCGCCGGCACGGTGATGCTCGAGACCGCCGAGCGGCTGGTCGTCGAGGACAAGGAGCCGGCGCTGCAGCAGTTCCTGCTGCTCGTCGGCGCGCTCCGGGCGGTGTGCGACACCGGCCGCTCGCCGAGCGCCGTGCTCGACTCGTTCCTGCTGCGCTCGCTGGCGGTCGCCGGCTGGGCGCCGTCGTTCGACGGCTGCGCGCGGTGCGGCCTCGAGGGCCGGCACCGGTCGTTCAGCCCGTCGGCCGGCGGGATGCTCTGCTCGACGTGCCGGGTGCCGGGCTCGATGAACCCCGCCCCGGAGACCGTCGTGCTCCTCGGGGCGCTGCTGGCCGGGGACTGGCAGCTCGTGGACGCCAGCGAGCCGCGCACCCGCAAGGAGGCGACCGGCATGGTGGCGGCGTACCTGCAGTGGCACCTCGAGCGCGGTCTCAAGTCGCTCGCGCACGTGCCCCGCTAGTCAGTGGCTGTGGGCGTCCTCGTCGAGCAGCGCGTCGACCGAGGCGTTGAACTCCTTGAGCAGCCGGCCGAAGTCGGTCAGGTCGCGCTCCGGCCAGTCGGTGAGCGCCTTCTGCAGCCGCGCGCGGCGGTGGGTGCGGGTGCGGGTGAGCACGTCGTGGCCGCTGGGGGTGACGTCGAGGATCGACGCGCGCCGGTCGGAGGGGTCGGTGGTGCGTGACGCGAGGCCGAGCTCCTCGAGCGCCTGCACCTGGCGGGTGATCGTCGAGGGGTCGAGGCCGAAGGCGTTGGCGAGCGCGCCGAGCCGCTGCGGTCCCTCGTCGGACAGCTTGCAGAGGATGCCGTAGGCGGAGCGCTCGAGGTTCACGTCGCCCATCGCCGTGGACAGGTGGATGCGCTGCACCCGACGCAGGAGCACGGTCAGCTGCTGCTCGATCTGCTCGTTGGCCGTGTCCATGCCGCCTGACCTCCAGGGGTGCGCACCGGTCGTGGTGGATCCGGTCGTGTTGGATGCAGTGTAGGGACGGCCGGTCGACCGACCCTGTGGTGAGGACAACGAACCTCGACCCACGGCAGTTCCACGATTCGGGAGGTCCGGTGGCGCGCGGCAGCACACGACGCGAGGTACGTCGACCCACCCCGCACCCGTCCGGCGCCCGGCCGCCGGCGATCCCGCCCGAGCTGGTGCCCCACCACGTCGCGATCGTGATGGACGGCAACGGCCGGTGGGCCAAGCAGCGCGGCCTGCCGCGAACCGTCGGGCACGAGCGCGGCGAGCACTCGCTGTTCGACGTCGTGGAGGGGGCGATCGAGATCGGCGTGAAGGCCGTCTCCGCCTACGCGTTCTCCACGGAGAACTGGACCAGGTCGCCCGACGAGGTCCGGTTCCTGATGGGGTTCAACCGCGACGTGATCCGGCGCCGGCGCGACGAGATGCACGAGCTCGGCGTCCGCGTGCGGTGGGCCGGCCGCGCCCCGCGGCTGTGGCGCTCGGTGATCAAGCGAGCTGCAGGTCGCCGAGGAGATGACCCGCGACAACGACGTCCTGACGCTGACCATGTGCGTGAACTACGGCGGCCGCTCGGAGCTCGCCGACGCGGCCCGGTCGATCGCCCGCGAGGTGGCGGCCGGCCGGCTCAACCCCGACAAGGTCGACGAGAAGGTGCTCGCGCGGCACCTCTACGTCCCCGAGCTCGCCGGACGCCGACCTGGTGTGGCGCACGTCGGGGGAGCAGCGGCTCTCGAACTTCATGCTGTGGCAGGCGGCGTACAGCGAGTTCGTGTTCACCGACGTGCTGTGGCCCGACGTCGACCGGCTGGCGCTGTGGAAGGCGATCGAGATCTATGCCTCCCGCGACCGGAGGTACGGCGGCGCGCGGCCTAACTTCTAGCGGATCGTGCCGACGGGAAAGGTCGTGGAGCCGCTGTCGGTGCGGACCGTGACGGCGCGGACGTCGGCCTTGTGGGCCAGCAGCAGGTAGAGCGCCCCGGGCCACCCGGGCTTCTCGAGCCGTACCGCCTCGGTGCCCCCGCCGCGCACCGACTTCACGCTGCCGTCGGCGTCGTAGACCGCCCAGAAGCCCAGGGCCGTGGGCCGCCCGACCGAGTCGTCGGGTGGCCGGAGCACGGCGTCGACGTCGGCGGGCCTCGAGGCGGCGTCGGGCGTCCAGATGACCATGCTCCCCGGCTTCCCGCCGGTCAGGCAGACCTGCCGCTCGCAGGGCGCGGCCCAGATCGTGTGGTGCTGCTCCAGCCCTGAGGCGTCGTACGTCGACCGGTCGTCGACCAGCACCGCCTCGGCAGGGTCGACCCCCAGGCTCTTCGCGGAGTACGGCGTCGCGTCGCGGGCCCCGAGCCGCAGCGGGTTCGCGTCGGGCACCAGGATGCCGCCGTCGCCGGCCGCGCACTTGGTGGTCTCGTCGAGGCGCCAGCGGTCGCCGCTCCGCGTGTACGCCGCGGTGCTGGCCAGGCTGCCGTCGGCGTTGCCGAGGCGCAGCGTCGCGTGGTCGCCGTCCCGGGTGAAGGCGAAGCGGGGAGCACCGAGCTGCCGGGCCGCCTCGCGAGGACCGGCGTCGACGTCCGGCAGGAACGAGTCGTCCTTCCTCGTGCCAGCCCGGTCGACGGTGATCTGCGACGGGCAGCCGAACGTCGTTTCCACCTGCCCGCGGTGGTCGGCCGGCGCCAGCCCGCGGTCGATCCCGCCGCCCAGACGTCCGACGCCGAGGGCGACGACCAGCACGACGACCACCAGCGCGACGGTGGCGACCAGCACCGGGAGCAGCGTCCGCCGCCGGCGGGGAGGCGCGAGGAGCCGGTCGCGCGTGGCGGCGTGCAGCCGGGCCACGTCGACGTCGATGCGGTCGGCCTCCTCGTGCAGGGCCCGAGTCAGGTTCTCGTTGAGGCTCATCGGTCGACCTCCTCGCCGACGGTGGCGCGGATGGCGGCGAGCCCCCGCGAGATCTGTGACTTCACGGTGCCGACCCGGACACCCATCGCCTCGGCGATGGCGGCCAGCGGCAGGTCCATCCAGTAGCGCAGCACCAGCGCCTCGCGCTGCCGCTGCGGAAGTCCGGCGACTCCCTGGAGCACGGCCGACCGGTCGCCGTGCGTCGCCAGCGGGTCCCAGGCGTCGGCCGCGACGAGCAGGTGGGCGTCGCGGCGGGCCACGCTGAGGCGGCGGTGCCGGCTGCGGACCTCGTTGACCACGATCCGGTTGAGGTAGGCCACCACCTTGGCCTCGTCGTCCTGCAGCCGGCCACGGGCGGCGTACAGCTTGCAGAACGACTCCTGCACGACGTCCTCGGGGTCGCCGTCGCCGAGCAGCCGGGCCAGCCGGACCAGCCGCGCGGCGTGCGCGTGGAACAACGCGTCGAAGCGGTCCTCGCGGTCCACCTGCGTTGCCCTCATGACCAGTCCTACGCGTGAGCCTTGAAAAGGTTGCCCGACGCTCAGCAGTCCGGGCAGGTCCCGAAGATCTCCAGCGTGTGGCTGACGTCGGTGAAGCCGTGCTCGCCGGCGACCCCGTCGGCCCACTTCTCGACGGTCGGGCCCTCGATCTCGACGGTGCGGCCGCACGAGCGGCAGACCAGGTGGTGGTGGTGGGTCGCCGAGCAGCGGCGGTAGACCGCCTCGCCGTCCTCGCTGCGCAGCATGTCGACCTCGCCGCCGTCGGCGAGCGCCTGGAGCGTGCGGTAGACGGTCGAGAGCCCGACCGGGTCGCCGTTGCGTCGGAGCAGGTCGTGGATGTCCTGCGCGCTGCGGAAGTCGTCGAAGCTCTGCAGCGCGGTGGCCACGGCGCGGCGCTGCCGCGTCGGCCGGGCGCCCGTGGGCAGCTGCGGGTCAGTGCTCGTCATAGTGGCTCCCGTGGGGGGCGTGGCGGTGGCCGTCGTGCACGTAGTCGACGTGGTCCCCGTGCGGCACGGCTGCGTGGCCGCACTCCTGTCCGTGCTCGTGCGAGTGGTCCTCGTCGACGGCGGTGTGCTCGGCCGACAGCGGGAACGGGTCGGCCGGCTCCACGAACGGCAGTGCCAGCCGCTGCCGGCGCCGCAGCCAGACCCCGACCGGGTACGCCGCCGCGAAGCCGGCCAGCGACAGCAGCACGATCGTCGCGCCCGGTGCGACGCCGAGGCTGTTCACGCCGAAGCTGACGTAGCTGGAGACCACGACGCCGCCGACCGAGGCGAGCATCCCCAGCGCCATCGCGGAGACCAGCGTGGTCCGGAACGCCCGGGTCACCTGCTGCGAGGTGGCCACCGGCACCACCATCAGCGCGCTGACCAGCAGCAGGCCGACGGTGCGCATCGCCACGGTCACCGTGACCGCGGCCATCACGCCGACCAGCAGGTTGTAGAGCCGCACGTTGAGCCCGGCGACCTGCGCGAACTCCTGGTCCTGCGCCACCGCGAACAGCTGCGGCGACAGCCCGATCGCGACCACCAGCACCACGAGGGCGAGCGCGGCGGTGACCCACACGTCACCCCACGAGATCGTGGTGATCGACCCGAACAGGTAGGTGTTCAGCGTCGCGGCGCTCTGCCCGGCCAGCCCGGTGATGCAGCACGCCGCCGGCGATGCCGCCGTAGAACAGCAGCGCCAGCGCGACGTCCCCGCTGGTGCGGCCGCTGCCGCGGATCAGCTCGATGACGACGGCGCCGACGACCGCGACGATCACCGCGGTGAGGGTGGGGGAGGTCCCGGTGAGCAGCCCGAGCGCGACGCCGGTGACGGCGACGTGGCCGATGCCGTCGCCCATCAGCGCGAGCCGGCGCTGCACGAGGTAGGTGCCGACGGCGGGGGCGACGAGGCCGGTGAGCAGCGCCCCGAGCAGCGCGCGGACCACGAAGTCGTAGGTCAGGATGCTCATCGGCGCTCCTCCCGGTCCAGCGGGGAGGAGACGGTCGGCCGGTGGGCCGAGGGGTGCCGGTCGAGGTCGTGGTGGTGGTGGTCGTGCCCCTGTGCCAGGTCGGCGTCGGTGAACGCGTCGATCGGCGGGCCGTCGTACGCGATGCGGCCGTCGCGCATCACCACCGCCCGGTCGACCAGCGGCCCGAGCGGGCCGAGCTCGTGGGCGACCAGCACGATCGTGGTGCCGCCGCGACAGCAGGGTCTGCAGCGCGTCGGCGAACACCTGCTGGCTCTGCACGTCGACGCCCGCCGTCGGCTCGTCGAGCACCAGCAGGTCGGGGACGCCGGCGAGCGCCCGCGCGATGAGCACCCGCTGCTGCTGCCCGCCGGACAGCGTGGCGACGCCGTCGCGCGCCTTGTCGGTGAGCCCGACCGCGGCGACGGCCTGCGCGACCGCGTCCTTGTCGGCACGGCGCATCGGGACGAACGGCCGGCGCCGCGACAGCCGTCCGGAGGCGACCACCTCCTGCACCGACGCGGGCACGCCGGCCGCGGCGCTGGCCCGCTGCGGGACGAAGCCGACCCGTCGCCACTCGCGGAACTCCTCGCGTGGCGTGCCGAACAGCCGCACCTCGCCGCGGACCACGGGGACCAGCCCCATCATCGAGCGGACCAGCGTCGACTTGCCGGAGCCGTTGGCGCCGAGCACCGCGAGCACCTCGCCGCGGCGTACCGCGAGATCGATGCCGCGCAGGATCGGCCGGCCGCCGAGCTCGACGGCGCCGTCGCGGACCTGCACGACGGCGGTGGGGTCGAGGTCGGTCACGAGCACTGGTTCGCCTTCTCGAGGGTGACGAGGTTGCGCCTCATCAGGGAAAGGTAGTCCTGGTCGGCGGTCGCGTCGCTGAGCCCCTCGACCGGGTCGAGCACCGCGGCGCGGATGTGCAGGTCGCTGGCGAGCGAGTCGGCGAACTTGCGGCTGGCCAGCTCCTCGGAGAACACCGTGGTGATGCCGTCCTGCCGGATCAGGTCCTGCAGCCGGCGGAGGTGGGAGGGCGACGGCTCGGCGTCCGGGGAGAGGCCGTTGATGCCGACCACGTCGAGGCCGTAGCGGCGGCCGAGGTAGCCGAACGCGTCGTGGCTGACCACGATCGTGCCGATCCGGCAGCTCGCCAGGCCCTTCTCGTACGCCGCGTCCAGCCGGGCGAGGTCGCGCCGCAGCCCCGGCGAGGTTGCGGGCGTAGTCGGCCCGGTGCGCGGGGTCGGTCGTCGCGAGCTCCTTCTCGACCGCGGCCGCGACGGCGCTGAGCCGGGTGGGGTCCAGCCAGAAGTGCGGGTCGTCGCCCGCCACGCGACCGGATCGGGCGGCGTCGACGACGTGCTCGGGCCCGCTCTGGTCGACCGCCTGGTCGACGGCCGCCTGGAAGCCCCGCTCGTAGACCACCACGTCGGCGTCGACCAGCTGCGCGGTCTGCCGCACCGTCAGCTCGAGGTCGTGCGGCTCCTGGCCGGGGTGGGTCAGGTTGACCACGTCGGCGTGCCGACCGGCGATCCGCTGCGTGACGTACTGCAGCGGGTAGAACGACGTCACCACCGTCCGCTTCCCGTCGCTGCCGCCCGGTGCGCCGCCGCACCCGGCCAGCGCCGTCGCCAGCGCGAGCACCAGCCCGAGCGTGCGCACGGACCTCCGGGTCTTCATGAGAACGATTCTCAATAGCAATGACAACCATTGTCAAGTTCGCCGAGGCGCGTGGTTCTGACTCTCCCGACCCGCCGAGGCGCGTGGTTCTGACAGGCGAGCCGCAGAACCACGCGCCTCGGCGGGGTCCAGGAGTCAGAAGCACGCGCCTCGGCACTAGGGTCGCGGGGTGAGCGAGCCCGTGGAGCTGGTGGTGGTGAGCCGGTTCCGGGTCCCCGAGCAGCCGGACGCGGCGGTGGCGCAGTTCCGGGACGCCGCGCAGGTGGCGCTGGCGGCGCTGGCCGCGAGGCCCGGGTACGTCGACGGGCATGTCGGCCGCAACCTCGACGACCCGGCGCTGTGGGTGCTGACGACCCGCTGGACCGGGGTCGGCGCGCTACCGCCGGGCCCTCTCGTCGTACGACGTGAAGGTCACCGCGGTGCCGCTGCTGTCGCAGGCGCTCGACGAGCCGTCGGCCTACGAGACGGACCGGCCGGGCACGCCGACGAACGAGCAGAGGCCGCGCGACCTGCGTTGACCGACGCGGATAGGCTTGCCCCTTCGTCGGCAGCCAGCCGGCGCAAGCCGAAACTCCAGAGGAAACCGATCTCGTGGCCAACAAGCCGTCCTCCGTCCTCGACAGCGTCGTCTCCCTCTGCAAGCGGCGGGGGTTCGTCTTCCCCAGCGGGGAGATCTACGGCGGCACCCGGTCGGCGTGGGACTACGGCCCGCTCGGCGTCGAGCTGAAGGAGAACCTCAAGCGGCAGTGGTGGCGCTCGATGGTGACCACCCGCGACGACGTCGTCGGCCTCGACTCCTCGGTGATCCTGCCGCGGCGCACCTGGGAGGCCTCGGGCCACGTCTCGACCTTCACCGACCCGCTCACCGAGTGCCAGTCGTGCCACAAGCGGTTCCGGGTCGACCACATGCAGGAGGCGCAGGCCGCCAAGAAGTCCAAGCCCGGCGCCGAGGTCGACCCCGACAGCGTCGACATCAACGACCTGGCGTGCCCCAACTGCGGCACCCGCGGCGCGTGGACCGAGCCGCGGCAGTTCAACATGATGCTGAAGACCTACCTCGGCGTCCTCGAGGACGAGTCGGGCCTGGCCTACCTGCGCCCGGAGACCGCGCAGGGCATCTTCCTCAACTTCGTGAACGTCATGAACTCCTCGCGCAAGAAGCCGCCGTTCGGCATCGCCCAGCAGGGCAAGAGCTTCCGCAACGAGATCACCCCCGGCAACTTCATCTTCCGCACCCGCGAGTTCGAGCAGATGGAGATGGAGTTCTTCGTCAAGCCGGGCGAGGACGAGGAGTGGCACCAGTACTGGATCGACGAGCGCACCCGCTGGTACGTCGACCTCGGCATCGCCCGAGACAACCTGCGGCACTACGAGCACGCGCAGGAGAAGCTGTCGCACTACTCCAAGCGCACCGTCGACATCGAGTACCGCTTCGGCTTCTCGGCCGGCGAGTGGGGCGAGCTCGAGGGCATCGCGAACCGCACCGACTACGACCTCACCCAGCACAGCGAGTTCTCCGGCCAGGACCTGTCGTACTTCGACCAGGCCAGCGGCGAGCGCTACACGCCGTACGTCATCGAGCCGGCGGGTGGCCCGAACCGCTCGATGATGGCGTTCCTCGTCGACGCCTACACCGAGGACGAGGCGCCGAACACCAAGGGCGGCGTCGACAAGCGCACGCTGCTGCGGCTCGACCCGCGGCTCGCGCCGGTGAAGGTGGCGGTGCTGCCGCTGTCGCGCAACGCCGACCTGTCGCCCGAAGGCCCGGGACCTCGTCCGCCGAGCTGCGCGGCGCCGGCTGGAACGTCGACTTCGACGACGCCGGCGCGATCGGCCGGCGGTACCGCCGGCAGGACGAGATCGGGACGCCGTACTGCGTGACGGTCGACTTCGACACCCTCGAGGACGACGCGGTCACGATCCGCGAGCGCGACACCATGAAGCAGGAGCGGATCGGGCTGGACCAGGTGAAGGGCTACTTCGCCGAGCGGCTGCTCGGCTGCTGACCCGGCGGACCGGACCAGCCCGGGGCCGGTCCGGCCGACGGGTCCTGCCCGGACGGCGGGGCAGCGACGTGCACAATGAGCGCGTGCGTTCACCCCTTTCCCGACCCGCCCTGTCCCTGGTCGTGCTGGCCACCGCCTCGGCTCTCGCCCTGTCCGGGTGCTCCGGGGGCGACGACACGGGCTCGGACGGCTCCTCGTCGAAGTCCTCCGCGAGCAGCACGGCGTCCCCGTCGCCCTCGACGACCGTGAAGGTGCCCGAGGGCACGAAGCTCACCGACCAGGGCAGCAAGCTGTCGTTCGGCGACCCGGCCCAGGTGGTCTTCGAGCCGTCGCCCAAGCGGGGCACGGTGCTGCAGCTGACGGTGCGCTCGGTGCAGCAGGGCCGGCTCTCGGACTTCAAGGGCTTCATCCTCGACGACGCCTACAAGAAGAAGGCGTCGTACTACTACGCCAAGGTGAGCGTGAAGAACGTCGGCGAGGGCAACGTCGGCGGGGTGCCGGTGCCGCTGTGGGGCGTCAACGACGCGAACACCCTGCTGCCCGCGGTGAACTTCACCACCAGCTTCAAGAAGTGCCCGTCCAAGCCGCTGCCGAAGGCGTTCGGCCCCGGCAAGACGCTGAGCACCTGCCTGGTCTACCTCTCGCCCGACAAGGGCAAGCTCGACGCGGTCAGCTACCGCCCCAGCCAGGAGTTCAACCCGATCACCTGGACGGGCACGATCGAGCCGGCCGCCCAGCCGACCAAGAAGCCGGCGAAGAAGCAGGGCTGACCCGGCCCGACCCGGCGGGTTTCGCGAGCGTGGTCCGGCTCCCGCACAATGGTCGCGGTGACCCTTCCCACCGAGCTGCGCCTCGGACCGCTGCGCGTGGGCACCCCCGTGGTGCTCGCGCCGATGGCGGGCGTCACGAACGCGGCGTTCCGGCGGCTCTGCCGCGAGCAGGGCGCGGGCCTCTACGTCTGCGAGATGATCACCTCCCGCGGCATCGTCGAGCGCGACGAGACGACGCTGCGGATGCTGCGGTTCGACGAGACCGAGGACATCCGCTCGGTGCAGCTCTACGGCACCGACCCGGTGTACGTCGGCAAGGCCACCGAGATCCTCTGCGCGGAGCACGGCGTCCGCGCACGTCGACCTCAACTTCGGCTGCCCGGTGCCCGAAGGTCACCCGCAAGGGCGGCGGCGGCGCGCTGCCCTGGAAGCGCCGGCTGCTCGGCGAGATCCTCGAGCACGCCGTCCGGGCGGCCGAGCGGTACGACGTACCCGTCACGATGAAGACGCGCAAGGGCATCGACGCCGACCACCTGACCTACCTCGACGCCGGCCGCATCGCGCAGGAGGCCGGCTGCGCGGCGATCGCGCTGCACGGCCGCACCGTCGACCAGGCCTACTCCGGCCGCGCCGACTGGTCCGCGATCGGGGAGCTGGCGGCCCACGTCGACCTGCCCGTGCTGGGCAACGGCGACATCTGGGAGGCCGAGGACGCGGTGCGGATGGTCGAGGAGACCGGCGCCGCCGGGCGTGGTCGTCGGTCGCGGCTGCCTGGGACGGCCCTGGTTGTTCCGCGACCTCGCGGCGGCGTTCGCGGGCGAGCAGGTGGCGACCCTGCCGGCCCTCGGCGAGGTGGCCGCGATGATGCGGCGGCACGCCGAGCTGCTGGTGCACCACGTCGGCGACGAGCTGCAGGGCTGCAAGGAGTTCCGCAAGCACGTGTCGTGGTACCTCAAGGGCTTCGCCGCCGGCGGCGAGCTGCGCAACGACCTCGCGCTGATCTCCTCGCTGGCCGCCCTCGACGAGCTGCTGTCCCGGCTCGACCCCGACGAGCCGTTCCCGGTCGCCGCGCTGGGCACGCCGCGCGGCCGGCAGGGCAGCCCGCGGCGCGTCGTGCTGCCGCAGGGCTGGCTCGACGACACCGACGGCGTCGGCTGCCGCGTCGAGGAGGACCTGCACTCCGGCGGCTGGCCCGAGGGGGCGGGCGCATGGCGTCGCTCCGGGAGGGGCAGGGTGGGGACATGCGCCCCTCCGTGATCGTGTTCGACGTCAACGAGACGTTGTCCGACCTGTCCGCGCTCGGTGCCCGGTTCATCGAGGTGGGCGCCGCCGGCAGCGCGGCCCGGCTGTGGTTCGCCTCGGTGCTGCGCGACGGCTTCGCGCTGACCGCGGCGGGGGAGAACCCGTCCTTCGCGGACGTGGCCCGCGGGCTGCTGGTCAGCCAGCTGTCGGAGGCACAGCTCAACCGCTCCGTCGACGAGGCCGCCCAGCACGTCATGGACGGCTTCGCGCGGCTCGAGCTGCACGCCGACGTGGCCAGCGGGATCGACGACCTGCACGAGAACGGCTACCGGCTCGCCACCCTGAGCAACGGCGCCGCGACGCGTCGCCGACCGGCTGCTGACCTCGGCCAACGTGCGTGACCGCTTCGAGCGGCTGCTGTCGGTCGAGGACGCCGGCGCCTGGAAGCCGTCGCCGGTCGCCTACCGGTACGCCGCCACCGAGCTCGGCGTCCCCGTCGAGGAGCTGGCGCTCGTCGCGTGTCACCCCTGGGACGTCGACGGGGCCCGCCGGGCGGGCCTGCAGTCGGTCTACGTGAACCGCACCGACGCGCCCGTTCCCGGGCACGTTCACCGAGCCGTCGTACACCGTGACCGGGGTGGACGAGATCGTCGACCTGTGGTCCTGACCGCTTGTGATCTCATGCACAAGGGCGGGAACAGGCCTGGTCCGGATGTGACGGGCCGTCAGGTGCTGTGCTTGAGTAGAGGCTTTGTGCCCGGTTTGCCCCCGAAAACCAGATGGTGACTCCCCGATGACCTCAGCGCGCCACCGCACCGAGACGGACCCCGCCCCCGCCCGACGCCGGCTGCTCCGGCTGGCCCTGCCCGCCGCCGCGGCCGTCCTCGTGACCGGCTCCGTGGTCGGCGTGTCCGTGGCCCGCGGCCAGCACGCCCCGGTGCGGGCGGCCGACGTCGCCGCCAAGCCGATGAAGGTCACCGTGCCCTCCGGCGACGACTCGGTCTACCAGACCGACCGGCTGCAGTCGTTCTCCCGCTCGGCCGAGCGCGTGACGCTCGCCGAGAAGCCGGACGTCAAGGACCACGAGTTCCGCACCGCGCCGCTCAACCTCTGGCCGACCCCGCGCGAGAAGGGCAAGCCGCTCGCCGTCCTCAAGGAGGGCGGCAAGGTCGCGGTCACCGGCGTCGAGAAGGCCGGCTTCGCGCAGATCCTCTTCGCACGGTCAGGTCCGCTGGGTCAACGCCGACTACGTCGCCGACAAGATGCCCAAGCCCGAGCCGATCGCCTCCGCCCCGGCGGACTCCTCGGCGGAGCGCCGGAGCGGCGCCCCCGCCGCGGGCGGTGGCGTGACCTCCGCCCCGTGCCCCGACGGCTCCGGCGACCGAGTCGGGCCTCACGTCGTCCGCGGTGACGCTCTTCCGCTCGGTCTGCAACGCGTTCCCCGCGCTGAGCACCTACGGCGGGTACGACGCCCACGGCGAGCACAGCTCCGGCCGCGCCATCGACTTCATGATCAACGGCGACTCCGGCCTGGGGCAGGCCGTGGCCGACTGGGCCCGCGCCCACGCCTCCGAGCTGAACCTCTACGACGTGATCTGGGCGCAGCACATCTGGACGCCGGTGCGCTCCTCCGAGGGCTGGCGCTCGATGCCCGACCGCGGCTCGCCGACGGCGAACCACTACGACCACGTGCACATCTCGGTCAACTAGCGCGGCACGCGTCGGTCGGCGCGCTGACTGACATTTGTCACCCCCAGGTCGTGACGGAGCGGCCGGGCCGCTGACCCGGCGCCCCGCCACGCTGGGGGCATGAACCACACCAGCGCTCGCCCAGCAGCGAGACACCCAGCCGGACGGGTCGCGCCCGTGCCGGCGATCAGCCTCGGCGGCGTGACGAAGGACTTCGGGCCGGTGCACGCCGTGCGCGGCATCGACCTCGAGATCGAGCAGGGCGAGATCGTCGCGTTCCTCGGCCCCAACGGCGCCGGCAAGACGACCACCATCGACATGCTGCTCGGGCTCTCGCAGCCCGAGCAGCGGCTCGGTCGAGGTGCTCGGCCTGCCGCCCCGGCAGGCGATCTCCCGCGGGCTGGTCTCCGCGGTCATGCAGACCGGCGGCCTGCTCAAGGACCTCAGCGTCCGCGAGACCGTCGCCTACACCGCCAGCCTGTTCGCCGACACCCAGCCGGTCGACGTGGTGCTCGAGCACGCCGGCATCAGCGGCATCGCCGGGCGCAAGGTCGGCAAGTGCTCCGGCGGCGAGCAGCAGCGGCTCCGGTTCGCGATGGCGCTGCTGTCCGACCCCGCGCTGCTGCTGCTCGACGAGCCCACCACCGGGATGGACGTCGAGGGCCGCCGGGCGTTCTGGTCCGCGATCCGCGCGGACGCCGAGAAGGGCCGCACCGTGCTGTTCGCGACCCACTACCTCGAGGAGGCCGACCAGTACGCCGACCGCATCGTGCTGATGCGCCAGGGCCGGATCGTCGCGGACGGCACCGCCTCGCAGGTCAAGGCGCTCGCCGCCGGGCGGACCGTCCGCGCCACCCTGGCGCACCCCGACCACCAGGCGCTGGCGCGGCTCGACGGGGTCGAGTCCGTCGAGGTCCGCGGCGACACCGTGCTGCTGCACGCCAAGGACACCGACGCGGTCGCGCGCCACCTGCTCACCCAGACCGACGCCCGCGACCTGGAGATCACCGCCCGCGGCATCGAGGACGCGTTCCTCGCGCTCACCGGCGACACCGACACCGACACCCGCACCGAGAACGAGGGGGAGGTCCGATGACCACCACGACCGTCGACCCGACCACCCGTCGGGTCCCGCCGCTCGGCGGCTTCAACCTGACGCTGCTGCGGCATCGAGCTGCGCCGGATGCTGCGCAACCGCCGCACCATCGTGTTCACGCTGCTGTTCCCGACCGCGCTGTTCTTCGCGTTCGGCGGCCAGCAGGGCTGGAACGACGACGCCGGCAACGGCAACGTGGCGGCCTACATCATGGTCTCGATGGCGCTGTACGGCGCGACGCTGACCGCGGCCTCGGGCGGCGCGATGGTCGCCGTCGAGCGCTCGGTCGGCTGGTCGCGGCAGCTGCGGCTCACCCCGCTGAACCCGGTGGTCTACATCGCGGTGAAGGCGTTCGTGGCGCTCGTCATGGGCGCGCTCGCGGTCACCGCGGTGAACGTCGGCGGGCTGCTGCAGGGCAAGCCGTCGATGCCCGTCGGCGTCTGGGTGTCCTGCGCGGTGCTGGCGGTGGTGTGCACGCTGGTGTTCGCCGCGCTCGGTGTCTTCGTCGGCTACCTCGTGCCGGGCGAGAACGCCATGCAGGTGCTCGGCCCCGGGCTGGCGATCCTGGCCTTCCTGGGCAACGTGTTCATCCCGATCACCGACCACTCCAGCGTGATCTGGCACGTCGCGCAGTGGACGCCGATGTTCGGCATCGCCGAGATCACCCGGGCCCCGCTCACCGGGGACCTGCCGTGGTACGCCGTGCTCAACGCCGTGGCCTGGCTGGCGGTCTTCGTCGCCGGCGCCGCCTGGCGGATGAGCAAGGACACGGCCCGGGTCTGAGCGCCGGAGCACTACGGTGACCTCCGTGACGGTCGACGCGGACCAGGTCGGCTGGCCCTCCCGGGGCGGGAGGGCCGGCCGCTTCGGGCTGCTCTTCGCCGGCGTCTGGCTGGTGTTCCTGGTCGACGCGCTGCGGGCGGCGTGGCGGCTCGCCGGCGACGAGGACACCGCGCTGGCCGGCTGGGTCGGGCTGGTGGCCACGGTCGCGTTCGCGGCGTCGTACCTCGCGGTGTTCTCGTGGATCCGCGGCCGCCGTCGCCGGATGCAGCTGCGGGTGCCCGCCCGCGAGGCCTGGGCGATGCTCGCCGGGCTCTGCGCGCTGATGGCGGTGATGATCGCCGCGATCGGGCAGCAGGGCACCGCCGCGGTCGTGTACGTCGCCGTGGTCGCCGTGATGTGCCTGCCGTCGTGGACGGCGCTGGGGTTCACGGCGGTGCTGGCCGTCGCGGTGCAGGTCTCGGGGCACCTGGTGCCGGGCTGGTCGAACCCGGCGGGGCTGACGTTCGCGGTCTGCACCGCGGCGTTCGCGATGTGGGGCGTCAACCAGCTGATGGCCCGCAACCTCGACCTGCTGCAGGCGCGCGAGGAGAACGCGAAGCTAGCCGTGGCCGACGAGCGGAACCGGTTCGCGCGGGACCTGCACGACATCCTCGGCCACTCGCTGACCGTGATCACCGTCAAGGCCGAGCTGGCCAACCGGCTGCTCGACGTCGACCCGGAGCGGGCCCGGTCGGAGCTGGCCGACCTCGAGCGGCTCAGCCGCGACGCGCTCAGCGACGTGCGCCGGGCGGTGGAGGGCTACCGCGACCTCACGCTGCCGGGCGAGCTGGCCCGGGCGCGGGAGGCGCTGCGGGCCGCCGACATCGACGCCGAGCTGCCGAACAGCACCGACGACGTGCCCACGGACCTGCGCGAGCTGTTCGCGTGGACGGTGCGCGAGGGGGTCACCAACGTGATCCGGCACAGCGGCGCCTCGCGCTGCACGGTGCGGCTCGAGCCCGACGGGGTCGCGGTCTGCGACGACGGCACCGGGCCCGGGGTGCGCTCGACGCCGGGACACGGCCTCGACGGGCTGCGCGAGCGGGCTGCCGCGCTCGGCGCGGTGCTGGTCACCCGCACCCTGGAGCCGCGCGGCTTCGAGCTCACGGTGCAGGTCCGATGAGCATCCGGCTGCTGCTCGCCGACGACCAGGCGCTGGTCCGGGGCGCGCTCGCGGCGCTGCTCGACCTCGAGGCCGACCTCACCGTGGTCGCCGAGGTGGGCAGCGGCGACCTGGTGGTGGCCGCCGCCACCGAGCACGCGCCCGACGTGGCGCTGCTCGACGTGGAGATGCCCGGCCTGGACGGCATCGAGGCGACGCGGGCGCTGAAGCAGGCGCTGCCCGCGACCCGGGTGCTGATCGTGACGACGTTCGGGCGGCCGGGCTTCCTGCGGCGGGCGCTGCAGGCGGGGGCCGACGGGTTCGTGGTCAAGGACACCCCGGCGCGGCAGCTCGCGGACGCCGTACGACGGGTGCACGCGGGCCTGCGGGTGGTGGACCCGGTGCTGGCCGCGGACAGCCTGGTCGCCGGCGACTCGCCGCTGACCGCCCGTGAGACCGACGTGCTGCGGGCCGCGCGGGACGGCGCGTCGGTAGCGGCGATCGCCGGCCGGCTGTTCCTCTCCGAGGGCACGGTCCGCAACCACCTGTCGGCGGCGATCGGCAAGACCGGGGTCGGCCAACCGGGCGGAGGCGGCGCGGGTCGCGGACCAGCACGGCTGGCTCTAATCCGCTTGACCCGGGTGGGTGACGCCACGACGATGGCGTGACCGGCACCATCCACGGGGGACGCGAACGGGGCGGCCATCGTGCGCACAGCCATCGTGGGCGCAGGCCCCACCGGACTCTTCCTCGGCACCGCGCTGGCCCGCCGGGGCCACCAGGTCACGTGCGTGGACCGCGACCCCGGTCCCGCCGCCGACGGCTCGTGGCCGCGCCGCGGGGTGATGCAGTTCCACCACGCCCACGGCTTCCGCGGCCAGGTCGTCGACGCGATCGACGCGGAGGTCCCCGAGGCGGGGGAGCGCTGGCGGGCGGCCGGTGCCGCACCGGTGACGATGCCGGGGCCGAGCGGCGACCTGACGCTGGGGATGCGGTCGCGGCGGCAGACCTTCGAGGAGGCGCTGCGGCGCACCGCCGCCGAGCAGCCGGGCCTGGAGATCCGCGTCGGTCACGTCGACGAGGTCAGCGCCACCCGGGGCCGCGCCGACGGGCTGCGGGTCGACGGCGTGCACCTGCCGGCCGACCTGGTCATCGACGCGTCCGGCCGGTCCAGCCGGGTCACCCGCCGGCTGCGGGCGACCCCGACCGTGGGCGGCCCCTGCGGGATCGCCTACGTCGACCGGCAGTACCAGCTCCACTACGGCGCCGAGCCGGGACCGTTGCTCAACCCGCTGGCCTGGCAGGCCACCTTCGACGGCTACCAGGTGATCATCTTCGTCCACGAGCACGGCATCTTCTCGGTGCTGCTGATCCGGCCCACCGACGACCGGGACCTGGTGGACCTGCGGCACGCGGCGGCGTTCGAGGCGGCCTGCCGGGCCGTCCCGGGGCTCTCGGAGTGGACCGACCCGTCCCGCTCCCGGCCGATCACCGACGTGCTGCCCGGCGGCCTGCTGATGAACTGGTACCGCGACCAGACCGGCCCCGACGGCGGCCTGGCGCTGCCCGGGCTGCTGTTCGTCGGCGACTCCGTGTGCACCACGACCCCCAACTTCGGCCGCGGCATCGCGACGTCGATGCTGCAGGCGCGCGAGGTGCTGCGGCTGCTCGACGAGCACGGCGCCGACGTCGTCACGGTGGCCGAGAGCTTCGACGGCTGGGCGGCGACGCACATGCGGCCCTGGGTCGAGGACCACCTGCTGATGGACGACTCGCTGGCCCGGCGCTGGGCGGGCGAGGACGTCGACCTCTCGGGCCGGCTGCCCTCGGACCTGATCCTGGCGGCGGCCGAGGCCGACCCCGGGATCGGCGCCGGGATCGGGCCCTACATGACGATGCAGGCCGGCCCGTCGTCGCTGGACGCGGTCGAGCCGCGGGCGCGCGCGGTCTACGAGGGCGGCTGGCGCCCGCCGCTGCCCGAGGGGCCGAGCCGGGCCGAGCTCGTCGACCTGGTCGCCGCCGCGGTGGCGGTCTGACGCCTGCTCAGGTCACGGCACCCGGCTGATCCGCGTCGACCAGTTCGCGAGCGCCGTCCGGGTGCCGCCACACTGCCCGAACGGGTCCGCGGTGTACTGCGCCAACGTGCAGGTCTGCCCGATCCACTCGCTGGCCACCCACGCGGCGCCGGTGGCAGGGTCGATGGCGGTGGCTCCGTAGTCGCCCCAACGAGGCACGGTCTGGTAGATCCGGTAGCCGGTGAACCCGTCCTCCGGGCCCGCGCCCTCGGCGAGCACCCGGAGGGTGCCCGTCGCACCGGACGCGCTCAGGTTGACGTAGGCCGCGCTCGGGTAGTGGTCCGTGCCCACCAGGGTCATGGCCATCACCGCCGAGCCGTCCGACCTCGCCGCCAGCGCCGGCATGGTCAGGTTGTTCCTCGCGGTCGCGAGCCGGCCGGTGTGCACCACCGACGCCGTGAGGTTGCCTGTCGACGCGGCGGTGGTCGGTCGGACCTCGTACCACGCGACGCCGGACTGCTGGGCGACGGCGGACGACGACGTGCCCACGTCCACGGCCGTCCCGTGGCTGCCGTACAGCACGCCGTTGGCGTAGCTGACCTGCTGCATCCGGGAGTCCAGCGAGTCCAACCGGCTCTCGTACTCCTTGTAGCGGTCCGGGGTGCCGAACAGGACCTTGGCGCAGGCCGTGATGTTGAGGCAGTCCGCCTGCGGGACGGATCCGACCTTCTGGGCGGCCAGCAGCGGCAACGCGTACGTCGGCACGGCCGAGGACACCACGTGGACGCCCAGGTCCGGCGTCGAACCGGTGGCCAGCGACGTCGTGTTGGTCAGTGACCAGGTCAGCAGCTGGTCGGAGCGACCCGTGCCGTTGGCCTCGGGAGCGGCGTTCGTGCTCAGGAAGTACTCGGTGCCGCCGGCGCGGGTGTCGTACGACGCCGCGGTCGGCGACTGGGACGGCCACACCGTGAACCCGGGCTGACCTCCGGGCGCGGCCCGACCGGTGTCGACCTGGGTCACCCGGACCGACTCCGCACCGCTGGTCAGCTGGGCCTTCGACATCGCGTAGACCTGCGCGCCGTTGAAGCCGTCGGTGTTCCACGGGTACTCGTTGGTGGTCACGTAGAAGCCGGTGGCGTCGACCCCGACGTGCGGGTAGTCACCGATGCACGGGCAGTCGGTGTGCCGCGGCGTGCCCCCGGTGCCGTCGTCGGTCGCGTCGATGTGCGTGATGGTCCACGCCCCGAGCGGGTTGCTCGTCGAGCTGACCGCCGTGTCGAGGGTGTTGGTGCCGGCCGGGAGCGGGTTGCCGGCCGCGTCCGAGTCGTAGGTCAGGATCGTCACGAAGAACCGCCCGGTCGCCGGGTCGTAGAGGCACGTCGGATCGGTGGTCTGCTTCGGGCCGGCCACGCCGGTGGTCCGATCGATCTCGAAGGGGTATCCGAAGAAGTGGTTCAGGGAGTCGTGGATCAGGCGGGTCCCGCTCGAGCTGTAGACCGCGACGGCGTTGTTGACCGCCTCGAACACGTAGCCGTTGCCGACGCAGAGCCCCTGGTCCGGTGGCTCGAGCGACCACTGGTTGCCACCCGCGACCTCGAGCCGCTGCTCGTGGTGGTCGATGCCGGAGAACGACCTGGCCCCGGTGGCGCCGACGACGGCCGTGCTGGGAGCCGGGATGCCGGAGAGCGTGTTCGGGTTGCGGGTGGCCCGTGCCTTCGACGACAGGCTGCGGTTGGCGACCGGACCCTGCGACTGGCCGGCCTCCGGGCCGACGGCGGGTGCCGTCTCGGGGCCGGAGGAGTTGACCAGCCTGGTGACCTGGCCGCCGTGGACGACCCGGGTGGTGATCACGGGACCGTTGGCAGGTGCGCCGACGCCCGGCGGCGCCGACAGCAGCACCGAGCCCGCGAGGACGACCGCGGAGACAACGAAGGGGATGAGTCTCGTCGAACGCATTGGACACGCCTCCCGGGGGGCGTTGAGCGGCACTGTCGCCGGGTGCCCCACCCAGCACCTAACGCCTGCCGTGACGGGGTGGTCCATAGCCTCGTTGGGTCATGACGCCGAGTCTCGATATCCGCGCGGCCACCGCTGGTCGAGGTGCGAGCGGGCTACCGCATCGCGAGCGAGAGGGCGAAGTCGCCGTCGTGGTCGGTCCACCACTCGGCGAGCCGCAGACCCGCGGCGTCCAGCTCGTCTGCGACCTTCTCGTGGCGGAACTTCGCGGACACCTCGGTGCGCATCTCCTCGCCCTCGGCGAAGTCCACCGACAGCGACAGCGCCGGTACGTCGACCGTCTGCTCGTGCAGCGACCGGAGCCGCATCTCGATCCACTCCTGCTCGGCGTCCCACACCGCGACGTGGCGGAAGGCGTCGACGTCGAAGGTGGCGCCGAGCTCGCGGTTCATCACGTGCAGCACGTTGAGGTCGAAGGCCGCGGTGACGCCGGCCGCGTCGTCGTACGCCCGGACCAGCCGGTCGGGGTCCTTGACGAGGTCGGTGCCGAGCAGCAGCGCGTCGCCCGGCTCGAGGGTGTCGCCCAGCGCGGCGAGGAACGCGGCCCGCTGGTCGGGCACGAAGTTGCCGATGGTGCCGCCGAGGAACGCCACCAGCCGCGGGCCGTCGCCCGGCAGCCGGTCGAGGTGCCGCTCGAAGTCCGCGACCACGCCGTGCACGTCGAGGCCGGGGTAGTCGGCCACCAGCCCGGGCATCGCCCACTCGAGGGCGTCGGCGCTGACGTCGACCGGGACGTAGCGCTCCAGGGAGCCGACGTCGCGCAGCGCCTGCAGCAGCAGGTGCGTCTTCTCCGAGGAGCCGGAGCCGAGCTCGACCAGCGTGCGGGCCTTGGTGAGGTCGGCGACGTCGACGGCGCGCTCGGCGAGGATGCCGGCCTCGGCGCGGGTCTGGTAGTACTCCGGCAGCCGGGTGATGTCCTCGAACAGCTCGCTGCCGCGGCCGTCGTAGAAGTACTTCGGCGCCAGCACCTTCGGCGTCGCGGTGAGCCCGGCGCGCACGTCGGTGCGCAGCGAGGCGGCGAGGTCCGCAGGCGTGAGGAAGCGGTCGATGGTGGGCATGGGCTCCGTCTCTCTACAGCGGGGTCTCGGTGACGCCGTCGGCGGCCACGCGCACGACGGTCGTGTCGGCCAGCTCGCGCCAGCCCGGGTCGTCGTCGTGGGGCTCCGAGGCGACGACGGTGCCGTGCGCGCCGGACAGCACGTGCATCGGCTCCCCGACCACGACCCCGGCGACCGACGCGCCGTCGGAGGCCAGCATGGTCAGCCGGCCGCCGCCGTGGTCGAGCACCAGCCGGGCGGCGTGGGCGAGCCCGTCGGACAGCGAGGCGCCGCCCTGCCAGGCCGCGACAGCGAGGCCGAACAGCAGCGCCGAGTCGACGCCGACCCGGGTGTCGGGGACGTCGGCCGCCCGCGGCAGCAGCGCCTTGCGGGCGGTGGCCCAGTCCTGCAGCCGGCCGTTGTGGCTGAACAGCCAGCGCCCGTGCGTGAACGGGGCGGCGGCTGCCTCGTCCGGCGACATGCCGGCGGTGGCCGAGCGGACCGCGGCCACCGCGCAGGAGGTGGTGATCGTCGGCGCCAGCGACGCGAAGGACGCGTCGGTCCAGATCGGCTGGGCGCGGCGGTAGCGCACCGGCTCCTCGCGGTCGACGTACCAGCCGGCGCCGAAGCCGTCGACGTTGATGGTGCCGTGGGTCTGCCGCCATGGCGCCCAGGACTGCTCGTGGAGCGAGTGCGGCGGGGCTACCACGAGGTCGTGCAGCGACAGCGGCGAGCCGACGTACGCCAGGTGCCTACACATCGCGGGCCGTCCGGAACCCGCTGAAGATCTGCCGGCGGATCGGGTGGTCCCAGTTGCGGAACGTGGTGCGGCAGGCCAGCGGGTCGGTGGCCCAGCAGCCGCCGCGCAGCACCTTGTAGCCGTCGTCGAAGAAGACCTCGGAGTACTCCTTGTAGGGGAACGACCGGAACCCGGGGTAGCCGGTGAACTCGCTCGAGGTCCACTCCCACACGTCGCCGACCATCTGCAGCGCGCCGCTCGGCGACGCTCCCTCGGGGTAGGACCCCGCGGCGGTCGGCCGGTAGCGGGTCTGGCCGAGGTTGGCGCGCTGCTCGGTCGGCGCCTCCTCGCCCCACGGGAAGCGGGACTTCGTGCCGCTCTCGGAGTCCCACGACGCGGCCTTCTCCCACTCGGCCTCGGTCGGCAGCCGCCGGCCCGCCCAGCGGGCGTAGGCGTCGGCCTCGAACCAGCAGACGTGCTGCACCGGCTCGTCGTCGGGCAGCGGCTCGACGCGGGCGAACCGGCGCCGCAGCCACGCCCCGGACGGCCCGCCCTCGCGGAACCAGAAGGCCGGCGAGCGCTTTCCCGACTCGCACCGCCAGCGCCAGCCGGCGGCGGTCCACAGCCGCTCGTCGTCGTAGCCGCCGGCCTCGACGAAGGCGCGGTAGGCGGCGTTGGAGACCGGCACCGTGTCGATGAGGTACGGCGCCACGTCGACCTGGTGCGCGGGCCGCTCGTTGTCGAGCGCCCAGGAGTCGGTCGAGGTCCCCATCGTGAACGGCCCGCCGGGCACCAGCACCTCGGCGGACGTGATCAGCGCACCGGGGGCGGGCAGCGCGTCGGTGGCCGGGAAGACCGGGTCGCCGCGCCGCAGCTGGTGGGTGGCCAGCATCGTCTCGTCGTGCTGGTGCTCGTGCTGCAGGACCATGCCGAACACGAAGCCGCGGTCGAGCAGCGCGCGGGAGGGATCCAGCCGGACCGAGTCGAGGGCGTCGAGCACCTTGCGGCGCACCAGCCCGATGTAGTCGCCGGCCTCGGCGGGGTGAAGCAGCGGCAGCGTCGGGCGGGTGGACCGCGGGTGCTCGAACGCGTCGTAGATGTCGTCGAGCTCGGGACGCATCGCCTCGATCCCGGCCGCCTCGCGCAGCAGCCAGAGCTCCTCGTAGTTGCCGACGTGGGCGAGGTCCCACACCAGAGGGGACATCAGCCGGCTGTGCTGCGCGAGCAGCTCGGTCTCGTCGAGCACCCCGGTGGTGAGACCGAGGCTGCGGTCGCGGCCGCGCTCGAGCTGGTCGGCGACGTACTGCTTGAGGTCGGGCTCGGACAGCGCGTCGGGCGACGTGCCGGGGAGGGTGGTCATGAGGCCTCCGTCTCAGGAGCGTCGAGGGTGAGGGGGTCGTCGGCCGGGCAGCGACCGCGGGCGACGTACTCGTCGCGGAACGCCGCGACCAGGTCGACGAGCCCGGGGTCCTCGCCGCGGCGCCGCAGCGCGTCGAGGGCGGCGTCGACGCAGGCCAGCGCGGCGGCCTGCAGCCCGGCGGCGGCCAGGCCGTCCCGGGCGGCGGCGGCCCAGTCGTCGAGCCCGGCGCAGGCGGCCGACGCGACCGCGGACGCCTCGGCGTCCTCGACCAGCGCCGTCAGCACCGCCATCGGCACCGGCCACCACCGCCACGGCTGGGTGTCGAGGTAGCGCACCTCGAACCAGCCGCGGGGACGCACGGGCGGGAACAGCGTCGTCAGGTGCAGCAGCAGGTCGTCCTCGTCCGGCGGGTCCTCGGAGGTGACCCAGTCGTGGAACGTCGTGCCGTGCTCGACGCGCCAGTCGTCGCCGTCGCGCCGCCGCAGCATCAGGTGCGCGTCGAGGGCGTACTGCGCCCACGCGCTCGCCGGGTCGGTGCCGGTCGGCATGGTGGTGCGCTCCAGGTCGAGCCGCTGCCAGACCTGCTGGCGGCCGGACTTCCAGCCGGTGGCGCGCCCGGCGTGCACCGGGGAGTTCGCGAACGTGGCGACCATCGTCGGGGCGATCTCGTGCAGCAGCCGCCAGCGGCGGGACGCCTCGTCCATGTCCTCGCCGATGTCGAGGTTGACCTGCAGCGCCGCGGTGCCGGTCATCATCACCGGCCCGGTGGCGGCGCTGTCCGGTCCGGCGGCGGCGAAGTAGGCCTCCATCGCGTCGTAGCGCGGATGGACCAGCTGCCGCTGCGGGGGACGGAACGGGTCGATCGCGGTGTCGAGGAGGACCAGACCGGCCGGTGCGAGTGCCCGGCGGGCGTGGTCGGCGTCCTCGGTCAGCGCCTGCCAGCACGCGGTGGGACCGGGGAAGGCCGGCGAGCTGAGCTCGAGCTGGCCTCCGGGCTCGTAGGTGACACGGCTGCCGCGGGGCGGAGGGCCGGCGGCATCGAGCAGGTCGCGGAGCAGCGAGAGGGGGACCGGGCGGGACGGGTCGTCGGCGAAGGCGACGATCCACTCGAGCTCGGTGCCCACCAGTCCCGGTGGGCCGGTCTTGAAGCAGACACGTCGGACGAACCCCTGGACGGCTGCACAGTCGACCAGGCGCTCCGAGGTGTCGCGTCCGAGGACGGTCATGGGCACGACCCTAACCACCCCCACCGACAGCTGCCGAGGCCGCGGCGGGCATCAGCCGGGGCTGTCCCCGTCCGGCAGTAGGGTCACGGGCGTGGGGTCGAGGCAGGAGTACGACGCGCGCGCCAGCGCCCGGTGGGTCGAGGAACCCCCGAAACGGCCGGAGCGGACCCCGTTCGAGCGGGACCGGGCCCGGCTCGTGCACTCCGCCGCGCTGCGCCGGCTCGCGGCGAAGACGCAGGTCGTGGGGCCGCAGACCGACGACTTCGTGCGCAACCGGCTCACCCACACCCTCGAGGTGGCCCAGGTCGCCCGCGACCTCGGCCGGGAGCTGGGCTGCGACCCCGACCTGGTCGAGACCGCGGCTCTGGCCCACGACCTCGGCCACCCGCCGTTCGGCCACAACGGCGAGCGGGCGCTCGACGAGGTCAGTGCCGGCTGCGGCGGCTTCGAGGGCAACGCGCAGACCTTCCGGCTGCTGACCCGGCTGGAGGCCAAGACGCTGGGTCCCGACGGCCGCTCGGTGGGGCTCAACCTCACCCGCGCCACCCTGGACGCGAGCACGAAGTACCCGTGGACCCGCGCGGACGCCCCGTGGTCGGCCCAGCTCGCCAGCGACCACGGGGGAGGGGGCGCCAAGTTCGGCGTCTACGACGACGACCTCGAGGTGTTCGGCTGGATGCGCGACGGCGCGACCACGGGCGTGCGCTGCGTCGAGGCGCAGGTGATGGACCTCTCCGACGACGTCGCCTACTCCGTGCACGACCTCGAGGACGGCGTCGTCGCCGGCAAGGTCGACCTCGCCTGGCTGCGCGACGCCGGCGCCCGCGCGGAGGTCTGGCAGACCGTCCGCGACTGGTACCTCCCCGACGTGCAGGACGACGAGCTCGACGAGGCGCTGGCCCGGCTCCGCGACGTGGGGTCGTGGCCCGACGTGTCGTACGACGGGAGCCGGCGGGCGCTCGCCGCGCTCAAGGACCTCACCAGCGACCTGATCGGCTCGTTCTGCCGCCAGGTCAGCGACGCCACCGTCGAGAAGTACGGCGACCTGCCGCTGGTGCGCTACGCCGCCGACCTCGTCGTGCCGTCGCAGACCCGGCTGGCGGTCGCCGTGCTCAAGGGCGTGGCGGCGCACTACGTCATGCGCGCCGACGACCGGGTCGCGGTCCTCGAGCGGCAGCGCCAGGTCGTCTCCGAGCTGGTCGCCCAGCTGCGGCTGCGCGGACCCGAGCAGCTGATGCCGGTGCTCCGCGCCGACTTCGACGCCGCCCAGGACGACGCCGCCCGGCTGCGGGTCGTCGTCGACCAGGTCGCCTCGCTCACCGACGCCTCCGCGCTCGCCTGGCACACCCGGCTGCGCTGAGCGGGGGCTGCCGGATTACCAGGGTCCCCTGGTAATCCGGCACACCCCTGCCGTTGCAACAGCAGGGGTGTGCCAGTTCTGGCAGGGGTGTGGACGGCCGACGACGCCTGCGGCCCGGCACGTAGACTCGGGCGCTGTGGCAGGGCTGATCCGGGACGACGACATCGCGCTGGTCCGCGAGCGCGCGCGGATCGACGAGGTGGTCTCCGGCTACGTCACCCTCAAGCACGCCGGCGGCGGCTCGCAGAAGGGGCTCTGCCCGTTCCACGACGAGAAGTCGCCGTCGTTCAACGTCAATCCGTCAAAGAACTTTTACCATTGCTTCGGCTGCGGAGAAGGCGGCGACGTCATCTCCTTCCTGATGAAGATCGACGGCCTCGGGTTCTCCGAAGCGGTCGAGCGGCTCGCCGACAAGTACGGCGTCCAGCTGCGCTACCAGGAGGGCAGCGACGGGCGGCCGCAGAAGCGCGAGGTGAACCTCCGCCCGCGGATGCTCGAGGCGCACAAGGTCGCGCAGGTCTACTACGCCGAGCAGCTCGCCACCCCGGCGGCGCAGCAGGCGCGGGAGTTCCTCACCAGCCGCGGCTTCGACAAGGACGCCGCCGAGCGGTTCGGCGTCGGGTTCGCGCCGCGCGGCGGCGACGACCTCTACAAGCACCTGCGCCAGAAGGGGTTCGCGGACACCGAGCTCGTCACCGGCGGCCTGGTCGGCGAGGGGCAGCGCGGCAAGTACGACCGGTTCCGCGGCCGGCTGCTGTGGCCGATCCGCGAGACCAACGGCGACACCATCGGCTTCGGCGCCCGGCGGATCTTCGACGACGACCGCATCGACGCGAAGTACCTCAACACCCCCGAGACCCCGATCTACAAGAAGAGCCACGTGCTCTACGGCATCGACCTCGCGCGCCGCGACATCGCCCGCGCCTCGCAGGCCGTCGTCGTCGAGGGCTACACCGACGTGATGGCCGCGCACCTCGCCGGCGTGCCCACCGCGGTCGCGACCTGCGGCACCGCGTTCGGCGAGGACCACGGCCGGGTGCTGCGCCGGCTGCTGCAGGACCACGACGAGTTCCGCGGCGAGGTGATCTTCACCTTCGACGGCGACGCCGCCGGCCAGAAGGCCGCGCTGCGGGCCTTCGAGGGCGACCAGAACTTCGCCGGCCAGACCTACGTCGCCGTCGAGCCCGACGGCCTCGACCCGTGCGACGTGCGCCTGCAGCAGGGCGACGCGGCGGTCCGCGAGCTGGTCGCCCGCCGCATCCCGCTCTACCGCTTCGTGCTCGGCAACGTCGTCTCCCGCTACGATCTCGACCGGGCCGACGGCCGCGTCGACGCGCTGCGGGAGGCCGCCCGGCTGGTCTCCGCGATCCGCGACCGCTCGAAGGTCGAGGCGTTCTCCCGCGAGCTCGCCGGCATGGTCGGCGTCGACATCGACGACGCCCGCGCGGAGGTGCGCCGCGCGAGCAACCGCCGTCCCGACGACCGGGCCCGTCCCCGCGACGCCCGGGGGCCCGGGCCCGTCGAGGCGCCCCGTCCCGCCGCCCCGCCGCTGCCCGACCTGCGCGACCCGCGGTTCTCCCTCGAGCGCGAGACCCTCAAGCTGGTCGTGCAGCACCCGGAGGCCGTCGGCCGGATGGCCAAGGACGTCGACGGCGACGACTTCACCCACCCGACGTACCGCGGGGTCTGGGAGGCCGTCGTCGCCTGCGGCGGCCCCGCCGGCGCCCCCAGCGGTGAGGTGTGGGTGGCGAAGCTGCGCGACAGCGTCGTCGACCCGGCGCTGGGACAGGCGCTGTCCGCGCTGGCCGTCGAGCCGCTGCTGTCCAGCAAGGACCCCACCACCGGGTACGTCGCCGCGCACGTCTTCCGGCTGCAGGAGGTCACCGCCATGCGGCGGATCGCCGACCTCAAGTCGAAGCTGCAGCGCACCAACCCCGTCGAGCACGCCACGGAGTACAACCGGATGTTCGGCGAGCTCGTGGCCCTCGAGCAGCACCGGCGCACGCTCCGCGAGAAGGCCATCGGCGGCGACGCGTGAGCAGGTTCTTCGGAGGCGGCACGAAGCTGCCGCCCGACGTGGTCGAGCGTGCCGGTCTGGACCGTGGGGAGCGGGCGCTCGCGCACGCGGCGACCACCGACGGGTCGTGGCTGCTGGGCACCCGCGACGCGCTGGTGATCGTGGAGCCGGCCGACGTGATCCGGGTGCCGTGGGAGCGCGTCGAGACCGCCGACTGGAACCGCGAGGAGGAGCTGCTCCGGGTCGCGGAGGTCGGCGAGTTCGGCCAGGTCCGCCCGGTGCACTCGTTCACGGTCCTGGATCCCGGGAGGCTGCTGCCCATGGTCCGCGAGCGGGTCACCGCCAGCGTGCTGATCCAGCGCCGGGTCAATGTCCGGGGCTCGCGCGGCCTCACCGTGATCGCCCGCCGGCCGCCGCGGGGCGACGGCGAGATCAGCTGGGCGTGCGAGTACGACGTCGGGGTCGACCCCGCGGACCCGGCCGTCCGGGAGCTCTCCGAACGCGCGCTGCGCGACGCCCAGGACGAGCTCGGACCGGGCCGCCAACCGATTTAGCGACGACGCGACGTCCTTGCTAATGTGGCCCGGCACGATCCCCTGTAGCTCAATTGGCAGAGCATTCGGCTGTTAACCGGAGGGTTCCTGGTTCGAGTCCAGGCGGGGGAGCTCTTCTTGCAGGTCAGAGGCCCAGTCACATCACTGTGACGGGGCCTCGTCTGTTATCGGGCGGCCGTTCGGGCGGCAGTTCACCCGGAGAGCACGTCGTCGACGACGCCGAGCGCATGCGCCTTCGCGCTGTCCATGACGTGCCCGTAGGTGTCGGCGGTGATCGAGGTCGAGCTGTGGCCGAGCACCTCCGAGACCGTCCGCACCGACACTGCGCCACTGGCGAGCATGGCGGAGGCTGCGGAGTGCCGGAACAGGTGGAAGCGCGCCCGCACGTCGACGCCGGCAGCGGCGAGAGCTCGCTGGTAACCCTGGCCGCGTTCCGCTGGTCGAGCAGCCGGCCGGAGTCGGTGGTGAAGACCCATGCCTGGTCGCCCTCCCCTGAGGTCCCGGCCCGGAGCCGCTCGGCTGCCCGCACCCTCCGCCACGAACGCAGCGCCTCGACCACCGCTGGTGAGAGCGGCAAGGTGCGCCGGCTGCGCTGTGACTTCGGCGCGGTCCGCTCGACCCGGCCACCGACCCGACGGACGGTGCCGGTCACCCGGAGCCGTGGCGCGTCGAGGTCGAGGTCGAGGTCGGTCCAGCGCAGCGCGAGGGCCTCGCCGATCCTCAGTCCGGTGCTGGCGAGCAGGAGCACGAGAGGTTCGAGCCGGTGGCCGTGGAGGGCGTCGAGGACGGTGCGGAGCTCGGCAGGGGAGAGGTAGTCGGCCTCCTGACGGTCGACCTTCGGCCTGGCGATGGTCGAGGCGACATTCTGGATCACGACGCCGTCCCGGACCGCGGTGTCGAGCATCATTCGCAGCACGGCGAAGGCGGTCCGGCGGGTCGCGCCGCTGACCGGCTCGTCGGTCTTCCCGTGCCGGCTGTCCCGGTGCCGGATCATGCTGGCCAGCATCCGCTCGACATCGCCGGCCGTGAGCCGCGACAACCGGATGCCATCGAGCTCGGGGAGGACGTGCTGCCGCATGACGATGCCTAAGACCCCACTTCGAAAGGCAGGTTGACACAGAAGGGAGCCAGATCCGGACGCTCGCAAGAGCCACGATCGAGCCCCTTGATCGCGCCAGCCTGGCCATCGACCAACGACGCCACCACCGCCAGTCACGCTCAAGAAGTGCGCTGATCGCTGACAAAGCAGTTCACATCACCTGGTGCGGTGGCTGGGCGTTGCCTAACCGGGAGGCGTGGGATTGACCAGGCGCTTGGGCTCGGGCACGAAGCCGTTCTCGATGGCCCACTGCACTGCCTGCGGAACGGTTCTCGACGCCGATCTTGCGGTAGACGCTAGCGAGGTTGGTCTTGACCGTGTTGATGCTGACATACAGTGCGGTCGCTACCTCTTGCCTGGAGAGACCGCGGACGATGTAGGCCAGCATCTCGGCCTCGCGTGGAGTCAGCCCCGCTGCCCGCCCCGGCCAGTCCCCCTTGCCGCGGCCGTCAACCTGCCCGGCACCGGGGAGCGCGACGGTCTCGCCGCGATGGACGGCCTCCAGCGCCTCCACGAGCCTGATCGCATCCAGTCCCTTCGACAGATAGCCCGCCGCACCCTGCGCCAGAGCCTGCGCAACGGCATGGGGCTGCACGTTCCACGCGAACACGACCACCTTGGTCGCGCCGACGGACGTCACGAAGGCCCGGTCGACGCCCTCCTCAGGGACCCGACTGAAGGTGTCGAACAGGACGATGTCGACGTTGCCGAACGGCGGCAGCCCGCTGCTGGCGTCGACGACGATCACTCGGTCGCGAAACGGGTGAAGCATGCCGACCACGCCTCGCACCACGACCTCGTAGTCGTTGACGATGGCAACGCGTAGCGGCTGAACTGCTCCGGAGGACATTCGGCTCCCGATCGGGCTAGCCACGCGTCAGACGTCGCCTGAATGTCCATGGGCTGTGTGCCAGCCGAAGCCCCTCGTGTGAACCTCGGTGGGTTCTTGCCAACCTACCCCCGATCGGGGGACCCCGCGGTGTAGAGCAGCACCGCAGCTTGGAACCATCCGCACATCGGCAAATGTCACGGTCTCGGGGTTGGTACCCGGCCCCCAGCCTCTGGGCTGAAACTTGGTGGACCGTCTGATGTGATCTTTCCCCTGCCTCCGAACGTCCGGCCAAGTTGTCATGGAATCGCACGCCGTACGGCGAGCTTGTGACCGGCGCCGCCGGGTTCCCGGCTATTCCGCATGGACAAGGCAGTAGATCCCGCACAGCCGCCCAGCGGAGGATCCGAGGCCGGGTATCGGCAACGAACAGCTCGCTGGTGGCTTCTCATCTGGGTGTGACAAGCGCCACGTCGGGGTAGGGAACAGCAACATCGATGGGGAGGGAGTCCTGATGGCCAGCTCTGCAAGGGTCAACGACAGGCCGATCAAGAGCATGATCCCGGCTCGCATGCATGACATGCCGTGGTCGAGGTTCCACTGGATGGTCATCTTCGGCCTGGGCACCGCGTGGATTCTCGACGGCCTGGAGGTCCAGATCGTCGCGGCCGGCGGCTACGAGAAGACGCTGGACATGAGCGCGGCCGATGTCGGCCTGGCAGGCACCGTCTACCTGTTGGGCGAGGTGGCCGGAGCATTGCTGTTCGGCCGGCTCACCGACACCCTCGGCCGCAAGAAGATGTTCACCATGACCCTGGCTGTGTACCTGGTGGGCTCGGCGATGGCGGGCCTCGCGCCCGGCATGTGGTGGTTCCTGGCGTTCCGCTTCGTCTCCGGTATGGGCATCGGCGGTGAGTACTCCGCGGTCAACTCGGCCATCGACGAGCTGATCCCCGGCAAGCACCGCGGCCGGGTGGACCTGGCGATCAATGGGACGTACTGGTTCGGTGCCGCCCTCGGTGCCGTTGCCAGCTCGATCCTGTTGGACACGGACCGCTTCGCACAGAACATTGGCTGGCGGATCGCCTTCTTCATCGGACCAGTGCTCGGCCTCGCGATCATCTACCTGCGCCGGCACATCCCCGAGAGCCCGCGCTGGATGGTCACCCATGGCCGCGCCGACGAGGCCGAAGAGATCGTGGCCAGCCTCGAGGAGCAGGTCCGAGACAGTGGGCAGCAGCTACCCCACCACGACGACTCCGAAGCGCACTGGATCAAGGCTGGCTCCGGACTCACGCCCAAGCAGCTGGCCTTCGTGTTCCTCAAGGTCTATCCGACCCGGACGTTCCTCGGCCTGGTGCTGATGATCACTCAGAGCTTCCTGTACAACGCCATCTTCTTCACCTACGCACTCGTGTTGAAGAACTTCTACGGCCTTAGTGCCGCGCAGGCCGCGCTGTTCTTCTTCCCCTTCGCGATCGGCAACCTCCTCGGACCCCTGCTGCTCGGTCCGCTTTTTGACACCGTCGGGCGCCGCAAGATGATCGGGGGGTGCTACGCGATCAGCGGGATCGTGCTGGGGATCTCGGCGGTCCTCTTCCAAGCCGACGCCCTCACTGCGACAACTCACACGGCCTTCTGGTGCGTCTCGTTCTTCTTCGCCTCCGCCGGGGCCTCGGCCGGCTACCTCACCGTCTCGGAGATCTTCCCCCAGGAGGTCCGCGGCCAGGCGATCTCGTACTTCTTCGCCATCGCGCAGTGCTTCGGCGCTCTCGGTCCGGTGCTGTACGGCGCTTTGATCGGTGACGGCGAGAGCCGCACGCCGATGTTCTGGGGCTACGTGTTGGCCACCGGGGTGATGCTCTTCGGCGCCTTCGTGGCGGCGGTCTGGGGCGTCGACGCCGAGGGGAAGTCGCTGGAGGAGATCGCCCCGCCACTGACCGAGTACGACGACAACGGCGAACAGATCACCCATCTCCCGGTCTGAGCGTACGGACCGGGCGTAGAGATAGGAGCGGCCATGACCGAGCCGGAGAAGCCTTACACCGTAGTCGTCGGTGTCAGCGCCACGTCGAAGTCCCCCACCGCCTTGGTGTGGGGGCAGGCGCAGGCCCAGGCCAATGGCGGACGGCTGATCGCCGTTCGCGTCCACCCAATGCCCCACTCACCGCAGGAGCATCCAGGTACCACGTCCTGGAGCGCATCGGGACCCCACCCGTCGCGAGACCAGCAGCAGGCCCAGTTGGAGCGGGACGTGGCCGACGTGCTGGGTGCGGACCACGGGGCCGAGATCCGAGTAATCCACAACAGCAAGCGCCGCGGCCTGATCAACGAGTCCCACGAGGCGGACGTGCTTGTGATCGATGCGCCGCGGGCACCGTCGATGTCGCCGCTGCTGGCCCAGCGGATCGTGTACGCCGCCAGCTGTCCCGTCGTGGTCATGCCCCCGTCGATCTCCGGGCTTCCCGAGTCCTCGCTGTCCCGGTCCGCCCGCGCCCTCGGGCGGGCCGCTCTGCGCTCGGCCGGCACCAGCGGCCGTCCAGGCTACCGCCCGCCCGTCAACCCGGACGACTGAGCAGCCGACCATCGGGACGACATGCAGCGCGAGTGGGTGGCGCGAGTGGGAGCTTGACATCAGCTCGAGCCTCCTCTTCCAACGACATCACCCGCCCAGCGACCACGCTGTTGCGCGTTGCATCGGCTACAGACCAACCACGGTCGGTAGCTCGCAATGAATAAGGTCGTCGGTTCGATTCCGCCAGTCTCGTGAGGGCGACCCATCCGTATGCGGAGGGTGGCTTGGCCGCGTCCGAAAACAGAAGGGCCTTGCAGGACCGTCCCCCGGGAAGCGTCCGGGGGTCGACACCAGGAGCACCACACGGCAACAGTGCATGGGGCTGAGCGGGGAGAGCGGAACATGCTGAAGACGGTGACGGGGGAGTTCGGCAAGCTGGACCGAGCAGCCATGAGCACCCTGCAGGGAGTCCTGGCCTGACGAGTGGGGAGGTGGTCTCCGGACTGCCTCCCCCTCTGGATCTTCTGCCTGATCCAGGCGGCTCATGCATACAGCAGGTAGGTGCTATTCCTATATGCATCTGGGGTCTGTTCCCGTTCCCCGCCCTACGGGCGGGGAACGAAAGAACACGCGTACCTGCTGTTCTTCTGCTGCGTGAGCACGTTCCGGAACGGGGCGGCAAGGTTCCTGAGTGGTGGTCCTGTGCCCTCCTGGGTGATTCACCCTCATCTCTAGCTAGAGATGCTTCGTGCAACCAGCGTCGTCAAGGCCGCGTCATAGCGCCTGAGGAACCAGCTCACACGACGACTCGAAGCGGAGTGTCGGAAGCGGCACCCAGGTTCGCTGCGCCACCCGACTGCGTGGGCGACCGTCGGACTAGGTCGCCTCGAGGTTCGCCAGGTTGCTGTTCATGTCTCGCTGGTACATCAAGGCGACCAAGGGGTCGGCCAGCCTGTCGAAGAAGCCGCTCATCCCCCCGTCGTTCGTCCGAAGTTGGCTGTTCGCAGATGCTCATCGCAGAGAAGGTCCGCCTTGGTAGGTGTCACCCGGGTCGCCGCTGGTCGTCCCCGCTCCACTCTTGGGGTTCAGTCCCGCTGGGGCGCATTGACGCCGTGGACGATACTCAACGAATGCCACGCACGCGCTGCTACCGCGGCGGGATCCTCACGGATGAGGACTTCCCGTTGACCGATGTGTCTGAACATGTGGCCGACGAGAGTGCCGTCGTGTGGGTGGACCTGTGTGCTCCGGATCTGGAGCATCTGCAACTGGTAGCCGACGAATTGGGGCTGCACAGGCTGGCTGTCGAAGACGCCGCGACAGGTCGCCAGCGACCCAAGTTCGACCGCTATCCCGGGCACGACTTTCTCAGCGCCTACTCGGTCCACCTCGACGCATCCAGTGGCCAGCTGATCACCGGTGAGATCGCCGCCTTCATCACCGCGAATGCGCTGGTCACGGTGCGACGTGACGACGAGTTCTCTATCGACGGGTTGCTGACCCGGTGGGATGACGATGTCGACCTCACCACGTACGGTGTCGGCGCTCTCATCCACGGTCTGCTGGACTTCCTGGTCGACGGACACTTCGACGCCGTGGAGTCCCTCGACGACGAGATCGAGAAACTTGAGGACCTGCTGTTCGATGACCGCCCGCACGATCGGGACGTCCAGCGCCGCAGCTTCGAGCTGCGCAAGAGTCTGGTGCACCTTCGCCGTGTCGTGCTTCCGATGCGGGAAGTCGTCAACACGCTGATGCGGCGCGACGTCGCCTTCGTCCCTGATGAACTGATGCCCTACTACCAGGACGTGTACGACCACGTTCTGCGAGCCACCGAGTGGACCGAGAGCCTGCGCGACCTCGTCAGTACGATCCTGGAGACCAACCTGACCATCCAGGGTAACCGTCTCAACATCATCACAAAGAAGGTCACGAGCTGGGCTGCGATCATCGCCGTCCCCACCGCGATCACGGGATTCTATGGCCAGAACTTGCCCTACCCCGGGTTCTCCCACGCATCGGGATTCATCACCTCTTCGGTCCTCATCGTGGCGCTGTCCGGCACCCTCTACCTGGCGTTCAAACGCAAAGATTGGCTCTAGCTGTGCCCTCGGGTTCTGGGCGTTCGGGATGCGATCGGGTCTGTGCGTGCGAGTGCGACAGGGGCGTGCAGGTCCTACGTCTGGGACGCGGTCGTGTCGGGTGAGGGGGGTGGTGCTCGGGCTCCGCGAACCTTGGATCGTAGGCAACCGGGCTCAGTCTTGACAGGCTTCTGCGGAGAGGAGGCAGCTTTGGTCGCCCTCGCTGCTGCCAGGTGGCCTGAAAGCGTCGGGCGGTGTGGGCGCGCTTGGCGTCATGCCGGAGCCCAGACGCCGCCACTGCGCAGGGGACGAGATGGCGTCGTCTCGACGGCTCTTGCCCTCCTCCGATCCCGTCTGCCCACTGGGAGTGCGCGACGGGAATGCGCGCCGCCAACCGGTACTACCCGCTATGGCGCCGGGCACGGTGGGGACGGGCTCGGCCCGAAGCGGTGGTGGTCAAGCCATCTCAGGGACGTGCAGGTGCGCGTAGGCGAACTCGAACTCGTGCACCTCGAGGATCTCGCCGCCAGCTTCCTTCGCGGTCCGGGTGCGCAGGTTGTCGGCCGACGGGCGGCTAGCTTCCATGGCCTGGCGCGTCTCCCAGGCTGTGGTGGCGCAGCACAGGCCGGTCGATCGGTTCACGAGCAGGCTGGCACTGCAGAATCCAGGAGTCTGTTCGAGCGCGGGAAGGATCCCGACGCGGAGCGTCTCCGTCATGGCGTCCGGGTCACCCTGCAGCCAGCTGACTCGGCAGCACTCACCGTGATGCGTGCGGTGCATGACTGCGATCTCCCACTCGTCCATCTGCATGGAACCGCCGAGGATGTCACGCCCACGATCTCGGATCGGGCGAAGCCGCTCATCGCTGGCGCGCATGGCCGCCTCGCTCTCCCATGAACTAGTTGCGATGCAGTGTCCTGTCTCGCGGTCGACCAACATCGAGAGGCCGCGACAGCCCTCGATCGTTCCGAGCGTCGGCCCGGCCTCTTTCTTGATGAACGTGATGCCCGCGTCGACGTTTTCGGGCCTCCCGTGGAACGTTGTGGAACGTGCGTACACGGCCTACTCCTCTCTGGTACGGGGGCAGTGCCGGTCCGGCGCCGCCGGGTGAACCCTGCTTACTCCCCTCAACCCGCGGACGCCACAGCCCGGCACCGGAGAATTCCTTCCCGTCGGGCCGGTGCACCGACTCCCTGCGCCCGTGTGCGCGAGCAAAACGCATCGTGTGCCCGCGAGGTGCGCGCCGCCGGTCAAGATCTGCACGCTCCCGCTGCTCGCGGGCGCGAACATCTCGGTGAGGTTCGTGGTGCCGACGGTTGCGTCGTCGGTGGACCTGGTGGTGCACCTGGGCATCGGCCATGACGGTGTACCGCGGGCCAGGAGGTTCTCGCGGTGCAAGGCTGAGTCGCGCCAGTCCGCAGGCAGTCCGCAACAGAGCCGTTTGCAGTCGTCGATGCCCGGTCCTTGTCGATGAAGAGATGCAGGTCAGCTGCGCTACCCGTCGCCAGCCATCGGTAGTCGTCAACGCGTGGTCAGTTCTGGATCAACGACCCCAGGAGTCGCTGTACCGGCCTCTAGCATTCTGGGCCGGTAAGCAGCGTCTGAGGACGCAGAGTAGGTTCCCAAGCACTCGCCGTGGATTGCCCCGGCCGAGGCAGGCGGCTTGGCGTCGACCGGCGATTTTGCACTCTCCCTTTCGCATGTTGGCGGGAGTCAGTACTACCGGAACAGGTGCTCGCCGCGCTGGATGGGTGACTGACTGGCTGACGGCAGTGCTTCCCGAGCCTACGGAGGAGAGTGGCGGCGAGCAGGCTGATCCGGACCCCTGCCTCGGCCGGTCAGTGTCCCGGGCTGGTGATCTGTCCTCGCGCTGCCGGTTCGTCCACGACGCGCCGGCAGCCGGACTGCCACCGGCCTTGAGCATCTTGGAAGGAGATGACGGGAGTCTGCGAGCAGGAGACGGGCCCGTGCCAGGAGCAGCGCCCGTCCCGGGCAGCTGTTCCGGCGTGGTGCAGTCTCGGGTCGTAGGGCTGGGTGTCGAGCATGAGTGGCTCCTCCGATTCCTGTTCGAGCGCGTGACGGCGGTGACTGAATTGGCGTTCGGTCAGGTGCAGGCGCCCATCGGCCTGTACGGCGCGGAGCGGACGAAGCTGACCCATGTTGCGGCCGGCTGCCGCAACATCGTCGTGACCGTCACCAAGGCCACGATCGTGCACACCGGCGGCACCAGTGGGCGAGGAGCCTCCGGCGACCTCGCCTCGCACCCGCCGGCGAGCAGCTACGACTGCCCCGCGAAGGCCCTGATCAAGGGCAATGAGTCCTCGATGATCTACCACCCCCCGGACTCACCCTGGTACGCACAGACCACCCCGGAGCAGTGCTTCGCCAGCGAGGCCGGCGCGCGGGCCGCCGGGTTCCGCAAGGCCATCTATCAGGCAGCATCTGGAGGCGGCAGGTGCCCACTGCACGCCGCCTCGCCCCGGGTGAGGGGCCGTCGGCCTGATTGCGTGTGACAGCGAGCGCCCGCCCGCCATGCACTGCCCGTGCGCGGGGCTACTTCTTCGCCCAACGCCGGCGACTGACCCCGACCGGGCGGCAGTTTGGGCGGCAGTTTGGACGGCAGCTCCAGTGACCATTACGTACTCCGGGGGATTGAATCTGCGCCGTCACACGTGGATCAGACCGTCACGGACCACGGGGGACGGGTCGCCGGAACCCGGAGGGTTCCTGGTTCGAGTCCAGGCGGGGGAGCCAGCAAGCGGCCTGACCGGCGAGACGTCTCGCGGGCAGGCCGCTTCGTCGTGTGCGGGGTCAGTCGCAGCAGGCCTCCCCGCGCCAGGCCTCGCGGCCCTCCTTGACCGCGACCGCGGCGATCACCAGCCCCGCCAGCGGGTCGGCCCACGACCAGCCGAGGGTGGCGTTCAGCAGCAGCCCGACCAGCAGCACCGCGGACAGGTAGGTGCACAGCAGCGTCTGCGTGGAGTCGGCGACCACGGCCTGCGAGCCCAGGGCCCGGCCGGTCCGGCGCTGGGCCACGGACAGCAGCGGCATGACCAGCAGCGAGGCCACCGCCAGCCCGATCCCGACCGGTGAGGCGTCGGGCCGGCTGTCCCCGAGGAGGCCGCGGACCGACTCGACGCCGACGTAGGCCGCGAGCGCGAAGAACGACACCGCCATCAGCCGCAGCGCCCGCTGCTCGCGCGCCTCCGGGAGCGGGTGCCGGAACTGCCACAGCACGATCAGCCCGCTGGACACCTCGACGGTCGAGTCCAGGCCGAAGCCGACCAGCGCGACGGACCCCGCCACCAGCCCGGCGCCCACGGCGACGACCGCCTCGACCACGTTGTAGGCGACCGACGCCCCGGCGAGCAGCCGCGCCCGTCGCCCCAGCCGGGCACGGTCGGCTGCGGATCGCGTCTGGACGGCCAGCAGGTCCATCCGTCGATGCTAGCCGCGGCCGGTCCTCAGGTCGCCTCGAAGTCGACCTCGGCGGTGGGCACGACGCTGCCGGTGCGACCGGGTGCGGAGGCCCACGACCAGTACGTGTTGGTGTAGGCGATGGACTCCTCCGGGGAGACCGGGAAGCCCCACTCGCGCAGGTCCTCGGTGGTGTGGGCGTCGGCGACCAGCGTCGCGTCGTACCCGCGGACCAGCGCGCCGTGCAGCGTCGCCCGGATGCACTCCTCGGTCTGCGCGCCGGCGACGACCACCCGCCCGACGCTGCGCTCGGCGAGCCGCTCCTCGAGGTCGCTGGCCTCGAACGCGTCGGCGTAGGTCTTGTGCACCAGCGGCTCGGCGTCGAGGCGCTCCAGTCCGTCGACGCGCTGCCACGCGTCGGAGCCGCGGGTCATCTCGTCGTCGGAGTGCGCCACCCAGACCACCGGGACGTCCGCGTCCCGGGCCCGGTCCACCAGGGTCGCGATGCGGGCGACGACCGAGTCGCGCTCGTGGGCCTTCCCGATGACGCCGCGCTGCGCGTCGACGACCAGCAGCGCGGTGCCGGGTCGGTTCTCGAGCGATGTCATGTCCACCTCCGTCGGTTCCGTCCGACCCTAGGACGAGGCGCCGACTGCTGCGAGCGCCCTCAGCCCTGCGTGGCCTCGCTGTCGATGAGGTAGCGCCCGTTGCGGAACACCAGGCCCAGGACGGTCGTCGCACGTCCGGTCCCGAAGTTCTCGAACTTCACCCGGTAGCTCACCACCAGCGCGCTCGGGTCGGCCGAGAGCGCGAGCACCCGGCCGGGACCGGCGCCGGTCCAGAACTCGCGGTACTTGGCGAGACCGCCGCTCTGCCGCTGGAACTTCGGGGTCAGCTTCGTCCAGGCGGCGTCGGGGTTCGTGCCCACGGTCGCGAGGTAGTCGCGGATGAAGCTCTCCATGCCCGCGGCGGTCGGCTTCGCCTTCGTCGGGCTCGGGCTCGGGGTGCGGCTCGGCGAGGGGCTGGGGGACCGGCTCGACGGCGACTGCGACGCGCTCGCGCTCGGGGTCCGTGACGGGCTGCCGCCGGAGCTGGTGGTCGACGGGTCGCCGTCGGGGAGCACCAGGAACACCCCCAGCCCGAGGACCAGCAGCAGCGCGAGGCCGACCAGCAGCGCGGTCCGGCCGTTGCGCGAGAGCCCGCGGCGCGGCTCCTCCGGCGGCGGGACGGGCGCGACCGGCTCGGCAGCGGGCTCGGGAGCGGGCTCGGGAGGGCCGGCCTCGGCGACCGGCAGCGTCGCGGTCGCCTCCTCCGGTGGCGGGACGGGGACCGGAGCCGCGGTGTGCGGCGCGGCGAGGAAGTCGCGGACCTGCGTCATCGACCAGCGCTGCGCGGGGTCCTTGACCAGGGTCGCGTCGAGCAGCGGAGCCATCCAGCCCGCCCCGGGCAGCCGCGGCGGCTCCTCGTTGACGATGCGGTAGAGCCCGCCGAGCACGTGGTCACCGAAGTCGTACGGCGGCCGCCCGGCGAGCACGTGGAACAGCGTGGCGCCGAGCGACCACACGTCGGCGGCCTCGTCGCCGCGCTGGCCCGCCGCCACCTCGGGCGCGAGGTAGGCCGGGGACCCGATCACCATGCCCGTCTGGGTGAGCGAGGGGTCGGCGGCGATCCGGGCGATGCCGAAGTCGGTGAGCTTCACCTGCCAGTCCCGGTCGACCAGGATGTTCGACGGCTTCACGTCGCGGTGCACGATGCCCGCGGCGTGCGCGGCGGCGAGGGCGTCGGCGGCCTGCCACAGCAGTGGCGCCGCGTCGTCGGGGGGAAGCGCACCCTGCTCCTTGACGAGCTGGGCCAGGGTGGTGCCATCGACGTACTCCATGACCAGCCAGCGGGCGTCGGTCTCGGCGTCGACCACGAAGTTGAACACCGCCACCACGTGCGGGTGGTTGAGGTGCGCGGCGAGCCGGGCCTCCCGCTCGGCGCGGGCGAGGTCGGTGCTGTCCGCGCCCGGCACCAGGCCGATCCGCTTCAGGGCGACCTGCCGGCCGAGGACCTCGTCGAGGCCGAGCCAGACCGCGCCCATGCCGCCTCGACCGATCTCCCGGTCGAGGGTGTACCTGCCTGCGATCACGTGTGCCTTTCCAGTGCGCGCCGACCGACCACTCGCTCGTCGGTCCGCCGCTCGGAGGGTCAGCGGTAGCGGAAGCCGTCCCGGAACCGGCGGAACAGGCCGCCCCGCTGCGGCAGCGGCGGCGCCGGCGGCGGCGTGGTCGCCCGCCGGGACGCGATCGGCTTGTCGTAGTCGGTGCGGAGGATCGCGTCGATGACCTGCTCCTCGGTGTAGCTGTCCGACCCCTCGATCTCGGGTACGAACCCGACCAGCACGCCGTTGCGCATCACCTGCGCCTCGAGCGAGGCCGTGCCGTCGGAGTCCCAGGTCGCCTCGCGGCCGTCGGGGAGCTTGATCACGACCCCGAACTGGTAGACCCCGACGCGGGCGAGGTCGGCGTCGGTGCCGCGCTCGCGCAGCGCGTCGACGACACGGCGTGCCTTGTTCTCCTCCATCGTGCCGAGACTACCCGCGGCGCTCAGCGGGCAACGACGGCCCTCAGGCGGGCTGGACCCGGCGGCCCAGGGCCGCGGCGAGCCGGTCGAGCGCCGGGCCGTCGTCGGCCACCGGCTGCGGCGGGCCGAACGGGGTGCGCCCGGCGGGGACGTCGGCCAGCCGGGCGCGCGTGAACACCAGCGCCGCCTCCGCGACCTGATCGTCGTGCCGGGCCTGCTGGCCGGTGGCGTGGGCCAGGTCCCAGCCGTGGACCAGGTTCTCCACCAGGCGCAGCTGCAGCGCGACGGCGCCGGGCACGCTCCCGAACGGCACGGTGACGACGCGGTCCAGCACGCCGGGCGCCGAGAACGCCGCGAGCAGGGCGTCGGCGGAGGCGTCGTACGTCGCCGGCCACTCGTCCGCCGGCACGTCGGGCAGGTCGACCGGTGACGGGTCGGCGGCCAGCGCCCGCGCGAACAGCTGGTTGCCCGCGACCAGGTGCTGCACGACCCCGCGCACCGACCACTCGGTGCAGGGGGTGGGGAGGTCCCACTGGTCGGGGCGGACGCCCGCGACGAGGGCGCCGGTGTCCGCGAGCGACCGGGCCAGCGGGTCAACGGGGCTCAGCTGCCCCAGCCCATCGGGAAGACCTCGAACGACGTCGCGTGCGCGACGCCCATCCGCTGGCCGTTCTGCCGCGCCATGCCCTCGAGGAACTCGGCCGGGTCGAAGTCCTCCCAGCCGAGGCCCGCGATGTACGCCGCGTGCGCCCGCAGCGACTCGACGCCCTTGTCGAAGGTGTCGGTGATGTCGACGCCGTGCCGGCCGTCGGGGGAGGACGCGGCCCAGACCTCGCCGACGCCGCCCCACGGCTCGAGCTCGCCGACCAGCTGGTCGTGGAAGACCCACCGGTTGCCGGCGTCCCGGACGGCGTCGAGCGTGGCGCGGCCGGTGGCGATGTGGTCGGCCTGGTTGAGGTTCACGCCGCCCCAGGTGTCGCGGAAGTTGGTGGTGATGACCACCTGCGGGCGGTGCAGCCGCACCTCCTCGGCGATCGCCCGGCGCAGCGGCACGCCGTACTCCAGGACGCCGTCGGGGAGCCGCAGGAAGTCGACCTTGTCGACGCCGACCACCCGGGCGGACTCCACCTGCTCCGCCTCGCGGACGCGGCGGCTCTCGTCGGGCAGCATCGAGTCGATGCCGGCCTCGCCGCTGGTCACCATGCAGTAGACGACGTCCTTGCCCTGCCCGGTCCACCGGGCGATGGCGGCCGCGCAGCCGAACTCGAGGTCGTCGGGGTGGGCCACGACGCACAGGGCGCGCTCCCAGTCCTCACGCAGCGGTTCCAGGGGCGGGGGTGGTTGCTCGGTCATGTCCCGAGCATGGCACTGCCGCCCGCCGACGTCAGCCCGGGAGCCAGGAGACGTGACCGGCCAGCAGGGCATACCCGACGAACGCGAACACGTCGAGCACGGTGTGGGCGACCACCAGCGGGGTGACCCGGCCCCACCGGGTGTAGAGGTACCCGAACAGCAGGCCCATCGCGGCGTTGCCGAAGAAGCCGCCGAGCCCCTGGTAGAGGTGGTAGCTGCCGCGGACCACCGCGCTGAGGGTGATCGCGACGGGTGCGCTCAGCCCGACCTGCCGCAGCCGGGTGAGCAGGTAGCCGATCATCACCACCTCCTCGAGCAGCGCGTTCTGCAGCGCCGAGAGCAGCAGCACGGGGTAGCGCCACCACACCGACGGCAGGTCCTCGGCGACGACGGTGAGGTCGACGCCCAGCGCGTGGGTGCCGAGGTAGAACGCCAGGCCGGTGCCGCCGACGACGGCCGCCACCAGCAGCCCACGGGCGATGTCGCGGCCGTGCTGCCGCGCCCCGCGCGACCACAGCCCGCGGGGGTCGTCGTCGGAGCGCGCCAGCAGGTACACCGCCAGCAGCACCGGCACGACGCCGAACAGCAGCGCCAGCAGCTGGTAGACGAGGTCGAACCACGGACGTCCCGGGGCGAGGCTGCCGTTGAGCACCGCCTTCTGGCTGGCCAGCGCGCCGGGGGCGGTCGCCGACTCCAGCAGGTTCACCAGGGCGTAGACGCCCGAGCGGCCCAGCGACAGCGCCAGGACCAGGACGACCTCGACGGTGAGCAGCCGCCGGCTCAGCGCGCGCCCGGGCTCGGTCATCCGCCGTTGGCCGAGAAGTGCTGGTAGTCCGGGTGCGACCAGCGCGCGCCCCAGGGCCAGCCGTTCTGCCGCATGGTGGTCGCGATCACGCCGCTGCGCAGGATCATCCCGGTCCGCACGTTGCGCCGGTCGAGGTAGGTGCGCGCCCACGACGGGTAGACCCGGCTGCCGACGACGTACGGGTTGCGCACGGTGTTGATGTCGATGGCGTTGCCGTAGGAGTGCTGGGAGACGCGGTAGGGGTTGCCGGTCACCGGCCGGCAGTTGAACGCCGAGGTGTTGTCGGCCTTCATCGCGGCGACGTCCGACTCCGTGGGGGTACGGCGCCCGCCGGCGTAGTACCGGTCGGTCGGCTTCATGGAGCGCACCGGGAAGCGGGACGTGAACGACGCCCGGAACACCCGCAGCAGGTCGGGGACGGCCCCGGCCTTGACGACCAGCGACCCGCGCGCCACCACGTGCGAGTAGGTGAAGCGATTGATCGTGATCCGGCGCAGCCCGCCCGGCGTGACCGGGCACCCGGCGCGGTAGGAGTAGGGCACCGAGCGACGCGTCAGCGGGCCGGAGACGTGCGCCTCCGCGCGGGCGACGACGGTGCGCACCAGCGTCCCGCTGGTCGCCTTCGTGCCGTTGGTCCAGGTGGCGACCGCACGGAACGTGTAGCGCTTCGGCCGGTTGCTGCTGAAGTGGACGACGTAGCGGCCCTGCGCGTCGGCCTTGTCGGCCTTGAAGCGGGTCCAGGAGCCGTCGACCCGGCGCTGCACGGACACCGTGGCGGGCCCGGGGGAGAGCGGCTCCACCGACCCGTGCAGCGAGTAGCGGTGCAGCGCCACGAAGGTGCCCGTGGCGGTGAGCGAGACGGTGCGCACGACCGGCGTGGGGGTGGTCGTCGCGGTGCCGGTGCTCGTCGCGGTGACGGTCGCGGTGCCGGTCGCGGTGCCGGTCGCGGTGCCCGTGCCGGAGCCGGTTGCCGCGGCGCCCGCCGCGGGGCTGGTCGGGGCGGCGCTGCCGGTCTTCGTGGCGGTGCCGGTCGCGGTGCCGGTCGCGGTGCCGGTCGCGGTGCCGGTCGCAGAGCCCTGGACTCCGGCCACGGCGGCCGGCGTCGGGCTGCCGGACGGGCCCGGCGTGCCGTCGGCGAGGGCCGCGGTCGGGACCGCGGCGGCGGCGATCACAGCGGCCACGGCGACGAGACGGTGCTGCTTCACGGGTGGTCCTTCCCAGGGGCCTGCGGGGTCACGAGCGGAACAGCCGGACGAGGCGGCGGGTCTGGCCCGCCGGGAGCGGGTCGCGGCCCTGCACGGCGAGCAGCGCGACGGTGTCGCCGTCCAGCACCGCCAGCTCGCGCCACGGGTCCGACCTCGGGGTGCGGTCGCTGGCCACGGCGTCGCGGCCGGGCCGGCGGAGGTCGGCCACCAGCGGCCCGATGGCGGCGCTGCCGCTGCGCCCGGCGCACGCCGCCAGGTTGGCGCTGCGGGCGGCGAAGAACGTCCGGGCCTGCGCCGGACCCGTGAACCGGCCGCGCACGGCGACGACGGTCGCGCCCCGCAGCGTGTAGTCGACCTCGAGCGCGTGGGTCGGCGTCGGCATCGCGCTGCCGCGGGCACAGCCCAGCGGCACGGCGGTCTGCACGACCTCCTGCGGGTTGCGGGCGAGGGCGGGGGTGCCGTTGCCGGCGTACCCCTCCTCGGCGCTGCCGGGGTCGACCGCGTAGCGCCAGCCGGCGCCGAGCTGCCGCGGCGTGGGGAACGACCGGCGGGACAGCGGGCCGGACGAGGTCGCGGGCCTCTCCATCGACCCGGGATCCGGCACGCCGGGGGTGCTCGTCCGGCTGGCCGGCTCGGACCGGGCGGTCGGCGCGGCGCTGGTCGCCACGGTGGCGCTCCTCGGCGTCTCGGCGGCGGACGACCCGGCCGAGGCGTCGCTGCAGCCGGCGACCACGACCAGCGCGGCCGTCGTCGTGGCGACGGCGAGCCGCCGGGTCACCTCCCGAGTCACGCGCTCAGGGTAAAGGAGCCCGGCGGGTCTCCGGGCCGCTTCGTGGCGACCCGCGTCAGCGGCGGCGCAGGGCCTGCGCCATCTGCACGACCGACTGCTCGAGCACGGCGCGGGGCGTCGCCAGGTTGTGGCGGACGAAGCCGGCGCCGCAGTCTCCGCACTTGGGGCCGTCCGTCAGCGCGACCCCGGCGTGCTCGCGGAAGAACTCGGCCGGCTCGTCGCCGAGCCCCAGCGCACGGCAGTCCAGCCACGCCAGGTAGGTGCCCTCGGGTGGCGTGTAGCGAACCTCCGGCAGGTGCTCCGCGAGCAGCTCGGCCAGCAGGTGGCGGCTGCCGTCGAGGTAGGCCAGCACGTCGGCCAGCCAGGGCCCGCCCGACTCGTACGCCGCGATGTTCGCGGCGACGCCGACGTTCGAGGCGCCGTGCTCGGCGAGCATGCCGACCTCGGCCCACCGCTGCGGCGTCGGCGTCGTTGCTGAGCACCAGCTGCGCGCACTTGGTGCCCGGCAGGTTCCACGCCTTCGACGCCGACACGGCGGTCACGGCGTGCCGGGCCGCGGCGTCGGAGACGGTGACGTAGGGGACGTGGCGGTGCCCGTCGTACACCAGGGGGGCGTGGATCTCGTCGGAGAACACCCGCCCGCCGTGCCGCTCGACCACGTCCGCGAGGGCGCGCATCTCGCCGGGCTCGAGGACCCGGCCGACCGGGTTGTGCGGGTTGCAGACCACCAGCAGGTCACCGCCCGCGGCGAACGCTGCGTCGACCGCGTCGAGGTCGTAGACCGCCCGCCCGTCGTCGTACGCCATCGGCACCTGGATGACCTCACGACCGAGCATGGTGGGCACGAACACGAACGGCATGTACGCCGGCGTCGGCAGGATCACCGCGGAGCCCGGCGCCGAGAAGTGCTCGATCGCCGCGACCAGCCCGGACATCACGTCGGCGAGCGGTCGCACCCGCTCCGGCGCCACCTCCCAGCCGTAGCGCTCCCGGGCGAAGCCGGCGAACGCCGACGAGAGCCGCGCGTCGAGCCGGTCGGGCAGGTAGCCGACCAGGCCGGAGTCGACGACCTCCCGCATCGCGGCCGCGACCGGCGGTGCGGTGCCGAAGTCCATCTCGGCGACGAACGCCCCGATCGCGTCGGGGTGCTGCGACCACTTCACGCTGCCGATCGCGCGCAGCTGGTCGACGGTCTGGTCGAAGTCCGGGGTGCGGCTCATGCCACCTCTTCCTGCGCGGGTGCGGAATTTCACCGTACGACGCCCGGTTGGGCGCCCCATGAGCACCCACAACAGCTACGCGTTCTCGGGCAAGGTCGTGCTGGTCACCGGCGGCGGCAGCGGCATCGGCCGGGCGGTCGCCCGCGCGTTCCTCGACAACGGCGCCAGCGTCGCCGTCGTGGGCCGGCGCCGCGAGAACCTCGACGAGACGCTGTCCGGGCACGACGCCGACCGTGGGCTCGCCGTGCAGGCCGACCTCGCCGAGCCCGCGGAGGCGGCCGGGGTCGTGGCGACCGTGACCGAGCACTTCGGGAAGCTCGACGTCTTCGTCAACAACGCGGCGGCGTACTTCCCGAAGGCGTTCGCGGACCTGACCACCGACGACTGGGACACGCTGCGCCGCACCAACATCGACGGCTTCGTCCACCTCGCGCAGCGGGCGCTGCCGGAGCTGGAGAAGACCCGCGGCAACGTCGTCGTGGTCGGCTCGGTCTCGGGGATGCGCGGCGACTGGGGACAGTCGGGCTACAACGCCACCAAGGCGCTGGTCATGAACTTCGTGCAGTCGCTGGCGCTGGACTACGGCCCGGCCGGGGTGCGGCTCAACACGGTCGCGCCGGCGTTCACGCAGACCGAGGCGACCGCCGCCGTCGGGAGCGACGAGGAGTCGCTGCGGCCGTTCGTGAACCGGATCGCGCTGGGCCGCCCCGGACAGCCCGAGGACGTCGCGCCCGCGGTGCTGTTCCTGGCCAGCGAGGACGCCGGCTACGTCACCGGCGCCACCCTGACGGTCGACGGCGGCACCTCCGCCTCCACGGGGCAGCCCCACCTCGAGTAGCAGCGGGTGATGTCTGGTCCAGGTCTCAAGTCGGTGACGGGCAAAGCCGACACTTTGGACAGTGAGACCCCGATCCGAGATGAGCCCCGCCATGAGCCACCGCCTGCGCCACGTCCTCGCCACCACCGCCGTGTCCGCCCTCGCGCTGGGCGGCGCCGTTCTCCCCTCGGCCGCGTCCGCGGCGGACCTCTCGTGCGACAACCCGGCCGCCGTGCAGACCGCGGTCGTCTCCGCGCAGGCTGCGGTCAGCGCCGCCCGGGCCGACGTGAAGGCGGCCAACCGGCCGCTCGGCAAGGTCGTCGCGGCGAAGCGGCACGCGGCCAAGGTCGAGCTGCGGCAGTCGCGCACCGAGCTGCGCGCGCTGCGGGCCAAGGCCAAGACGGCCCCGCTGGCCACCCGCAAGGCACTCATCCAGCAGATGCGCCAGGAGCGTCGCGACATCGCGCACGCCCGCAACCTGCTCACCGAGAAGCGCGCGCTGCTCGCCCAGATCAAGGCCGAGCGCCGCGCCGCCCACGTCGAGCTGAAGGCCGCCCGCGCTGCGCTCGCGCAGCTCGAGGCGCTGCAGGCCAGCTGCTCCTGACCCGTCACGTCCCGCCCGTCACGAACGGCACCTCCGGACCTGGTCCCGAGGTGCCGTTCGTGCCTGCGGGCCCGGGCGGGCCGGCGTACGACGGTAGGCTGCGCGACGCGCGGACCGGGCAGCCGTCCGCCGCGGGGCGGTAGCTCAGCTGGTCAGAGCAGACGACTCATAATCGTCCAGTCGCGGGTTCAAGTCCCGCCCGCCCTACCAGCGCGAGAGCGTCCAGCGCGAGAGCGTCGGGGCGGCGACCCCTGCCACTCTCAACGTATAGCCGACCCCGGGGCTTGCGGCAAGACCCCGGTGGTGCCGCAGAATCGCCCGCCGAGCCCAGGACCGACCTGCCGCTCGATCGGAGCCGATGACGTGAACCCCCTGCGCACGAGCGCGTTCGACCTGCCCGAGCACCTCGCCGCGAAGGCCGACCCGGCGCTGGTCGCCGGCGACGAGCAGCACTTCGCGGCCATCGCGGACTGCCTCGAGCAGTCGATCGCCGACCTGTCGGACCGGCTCGCCACCGCGCGCAAGGAGCCCGGCGGCACCGGGCAGGAGGCGCTGGACCGGGACCTGGAGGTCCACCGGCTGAGCGCCCGGCTCCGCACGCTGCGCCGCTTCGGCCTCGACCTGTGCCTCGGGCACATCGTCGGCGTCGACGACCCGGAGCCGGTGTACGTCGGACGGCTCGGCCTCACCGACCGCGACGGTCGCCGGCTGCTGGTCGACTGGCGCTCCCCCGCGGCCGAGCCGTTCTTCGGGGCGACCCACGCCCACCCGATGGGGCTGGCGAGCCGCCGGCGGTACCGCTGGAGCGGCGGCCGGGTCAGCGACTACTGGGACGAGGTGTTCGGCGCCGACGGGGTCGACGGGTTCGACGGGCACGCCGCGCTCGACGACCAGTCGGCCTTCATCGCAAGCCTGGGCAGCAGCCGGTCGCCGCGGATGCGGGACGTGCTCGGCACCATCCAGGCCGACCAGGACGCCGTCATCCGCGCCGGGTCCCGCGGCGCCCTCGTCGTCGACGGCGGCCCGGGCACCGGCAAGACCGTCGTCGCACTGCACCGCACCGCCTACCTGCTCTACGCCGACTCCCGCCTCGGTCACCGCCGCGGCGGTGTGCTGTTCGTCGGCCCGCACCAGCCCTACCTGGCCTACGTCGCCGACGTCCTGCCCAGCCTGGGGGAGGAGGGCGTGCAGACCTGCACCCTGCGTGACCTCGTCGCCGAAGGCGCCGCGGCGACCGTCGAGGCCGACCCGGACGTGGCTCGCCTGAAGGCGTCCGCCGCCCTGCTGACGGCGGTCGAGCCGGCCGTCCGGTTCTACGAGGAGCCACCCACCGAGGGCATGGTCGTCGAGACCCCGTGGACCGACGTCTGGCTCGGCGCCGACGACTGGGCGGAGGCGTTCGGGTCGCCGGACCCCGGCACGCCCCACAACGAGGCGCGCGACCAGGTGTGGGACGAGCTGCTCACGATCCTGGCCGACAAGCACGACGTCGACGACGGGGACGCCGCACCCGAGCTGGTGCGCCGGTCCCTCGCGCAGAACGCCGAGCTGGCGGGCGCCTTCGACCGCGCGTGGCCGCTGATCGAGGCGACCGACCTCGTCGGGGATCTGTGGTCGGTGCCGGCGTACCTGCGGCTGTGCGCCCCCTGGCTCGAGCCGGAGCAGGTCCGCACCCTGCGTCGCCCCGACCCACAGGCCTGGACGGTCTCCGACCTGCCCTTCCTGGACGCCGCCCGGCAGCGGCTCGGTGACCCCGGTACGTCGCGACGCCGGCGGGCGCACGACGCGGCCGTCGCCGCGGAACGACGGCAGATGGACCGGGTCGTCGACGAGATCCTGCAGCAGGACGACGACGAGGGGCTGATGGCCCAGCTGCGCCAGGACGGCATCCGCGACGCCCTCGTCGACGACGCCGCGCTGCCCGAGGCCGACTCAGACCCGCTCGCCGGCCCGTTCGCGCACGTCGTCGTCGACGAGGCGCAGGAGCTGACCGACGCGGAGTGGCAGATGCTGCTGCTGCGCTGCCCGTCGCGCAGCTTCACGGTCGTCGGCGACCGCGCCCAGGCCCGCCACGGCTTCACCGAGTCGTGGCAGGACCGGCTCGAGCGGGTCGGGCTGTCCGACGTGCGGCTCGCCACCCTGCGCATCAACTACCGGACACCCGAGCAGGTGATGGCCGAGGCCGAGCCGGTCATCCGCGCCGTGTTCCCCGACGCCAACGTGCCGACCTCGGTCGCGCAGCGGCGTCCCCGTCGTCCACGGCTCCGTCCGGGACCTGGGCTCCGTCCTCGACGCGTGGCTCACGGAGCACGCCGACGGGACCGCCTGCGTGATCGGCACCGCTGACGTCGAGGTCGACGACCTCCGGGACCCGTCCCGGGTGCGGACGCTGACCCCCGAGCTGGCGAAGGGGCTCGAGTTCGACCTGGTCGTGCTGGTCGACCCGGGGTCGTTCGGCACGGGCGTCGAGGGGGCGGTGGACCGGTACGTCGCGATGACCCGGGCGACCCAGCGGCTGGTCGTCCTCGTCTAGTCCGGCGGCGCGCTCGCTGCGCTCCGGGGGGCCCTCCCGGAAGACGTCTGCTTGCCTGGTCCCGCCGGGGGCGCGCAACCTGGTGGGCATGGCGTCGCTGGAGCGAAGCCTGGAGCCGGGCAGGGCCCTGCGGGGAGTGCGGGTCCCACGATTCCCCGCGTGGGTCGTGGCGGCAGTCCTCCTGACGAGTCTGGCCGGTTGCACCGGATCACCGACCGCGAGCCGCCGTGTCGCGGCCAGCGCGGACACCGCTCAGAGCCCGCCGCGGTACGCCACCTCGGCCACTCCGACCTTGTCGGCCGCCGCCTCGCCGGGCGCGCCGGGCCTCACCTCGGCGACAGCGGCCCCGGGCGCCCCGTCCTCCGCACCGCCGTCCGCCACCGCGGCGTCCGGCCCGGCGTCCGGCCCGACCTCCGGCCCGTCCTCCGGCCCGGGCGGCGGGCCACCGCCCGCGGGCGCGCCCAGGACGTGGCGGACGCCACCGGCACCGTCGTCCCGCGCCGGGCACGCCGCCGGCGTCCCCACCCGCAGCCACGGCCCCGGACCGGGTGCGGCGGGAGCACCGATCCTGATCCCGGCGCGGGTCACCGACATGGGTCGCCCGCTCGCGGACGTGACGGCCGAGATCGAGGCCGGCGTGCGCGCGCAGTGCGACGGCACGCTGTGCCTCACGCTGGTCCACGAGCAGCGCGTCATCGGCGACAACACCTCGTGCCAGTTCATCGCCACCGAGCCCCCGCAGCGGACGACCGTGCCGCGCGGGTCGACCGTCGTGATCGTGTCGGGGTCCGCGCCGTGCACCACTCCGACCGGTTCGACTCCGCCCGGCTCGGCGCCGTGAGCCCCGCCGGCGGCACCGACCCGACGCCTGACGCCGACGCCGCGGTGCCGCCGTCCGTGCGGCGGCTGGCCACGTTCGCCGGCTCGACCACCGTGCTCACCGCGATCCTGTTCTACTTCGGCTGGTCGCGGGCCTACTACTTCTACGACTACCTGGGCGTCGACTCGTCCCTGCTGAACCTGACGACGCGCGACTACCTGCAGCTGAGCGTGGACGGCCTGTTCGTGCCGGTGCTCGTGGCCGGGTGCGTCGCCCTGCTGCTGCTGTGGGCCCGGCCGCGGCTGGCCGGTCTCGAGGTCGGTGCGCGCCGTCGTCGTACGGCGTCGCTGGTGATGCTCGGCGCCGGGGTGCTGCTGCTGGCCAACGGCGCGTCTCGGGTCGTCGTGCAGACGCCGCTCAACCGCTCGCTGCTGGTGGCGCCGCTGAGCCTGGCGGCCGGTGCCGTGCTGCTCTTCGTGGGGATGCGGATGCAGCCGGCGGGGGACGGCGCTCGCTCACCGGCGAGGACGGGCGAGTGGCTCGCCCTGGTCACGCTGACGGGCGTGGCGCTGTTCTGGATGGCGAACGACTACTCCGCAGAGGTCGGCACGAGCCGGGCCCAGCAGTTCGTCGCGGACCTCCCCGCGCTCCCGAACGCCCAGCTCTACAGCGCCCACCGGCTCGGCCTCACCGGCCGGGGCGTCCAGGAGACGCAGTGCCGGGCCGCCGACACCAGCTACCGCTACCGCTACGACGGCCTGAAGCTGGTGCTGCAGTCCGGCGACGTCTACCTGCTGCTGCCGACCCAGTGGTCCCGCGTCGACGGGGTCGCGTTCCTGCTGCCGCGCGACGAGCACGTCCGGCTGCAGTTCAGCCCGGCCGGCGTGCTGCCGGACCCGGCCCAGCCGTGCTGACCCGGGTGCCGGATCAGCGAGGCCGCGGCGTCGTCCGGGTGCCGTCGGGCATCACCAGGTCGAGGCCCAGCCACCGGGCCAGGTCGGTGATCTCGCGCTGCACGGCGGTGCTCATCGCCCGGGTGAACGGCACGTCCTCGTGCAGCGCGTCGACCCGCAGCGCCAGCAGGTCGCGGTCGGCGGTGGCGTCGAGCTTGCCGACCAGCCGGTCGCCGTACAGCACGGGCAGCGTCCAGTAGCCCCAGCGGCGCTTCGCGGCCGGCTTGAACATCTCGAGCTGGTAGTCGAACTCGAACAGGTCGAGCATCCGCTTGCGGTCCTGGACCAGCCGGTCGAGCGGCGAGAGCAGCGCCGCCCGCCCGGAGAACGGCTTCCCGAGCAGCGACGGGTCGACCCGCCACTGCCCCCTGGTGCCCTCGACGACCGCCGGCTCGCCGACCGGCTCGTCGAGGGCGGGGTCCGCGGCGTCCACCTGCTCGAGCGGCAGCCGGGCGCGAGTGATGCCGAGCGCGTGCAGCCGTCGCGCCTTGCGGGTCCGGGCGGCCTCGGCGGCGGGGACGGCCGGCTCGTCGGGGAAGATCCGCGTCGCCAGGTCCCAGAGCTTGTAGGCGCCCTCACGACCGGCCACGGCGACCTCGCCGCGCTGCTCCATCAGCTTCAGCAGCTGCACCACGTTGCGCTGGTTGGTCCACCCGGTCGAGCGCCACGGCACGACGCAGCTGTCCGGCAGGTCCTGCGAGGTGAGCGGGCCGTCGCCCCGGAGCCGCTCGAGGATGTCGAGCCGGCACTCCTCGTTGGCCCGCACCCACTCGGCGTTCGAGTGCCGCCACGGCGTCAGCGTCCCGCGGCCCGGCCACTGCGCCATGTCGTCGCGGTAGAGCCGCAGGTCCTCGGCCGGCAGGATCGTGCCCTGCCACTCGACCAGCGACTGCTCCTCGAGCGCCTCGGCCACCCCGCCCCGTGCGTACGCCGACCCCAGCCGGCTCCACACCACGAGCTCGGCGCTGCGGGCCACGGCCTCCACGGGGTCGTTCTGCAGCAGCGTCAGACCGCTCACGACCTCGTGCAGGTCGGCCGGTCGGGGCATGGCCAGCAGCTGCGCCTGCACCGCGAGGCGGCGTGCCTCGGTCCGCGACAGCTGGTGCACCTCCACGCTGGCGACCCTAGGGGAGGCCACCCCCACCTCGACACACGTCCTGTCGGTGGGCCGTCCTAGCGTCGCGGCATGGACCTCTCGGGACGTGTGGCGGTGGTGACCGGCGCGGGCAGCGGGCTCGGGGCCGTCGTGTCCGCCCGGCTCGCCGACCGCGGCGCCGTGGTCGTGGTCGTCGACGTCGACCCCGACGCGGCGGGGCGCACGAGCGCCTCCCTGCCCGGATCCGTGCCGGTGGTGACGGACCTGTCGCGCCCAGTGGCCGTCGACACGGTGGCGGCCGCGGTGGCCGGGCTCGCACCGCCGGCGCTGCTGGTCAACAACGCCGGCGGCTGGGGGACGGCGGGCCGGCAGTTCCCGGACGCCGCCCCCGACGAGTGGCGCTCGGTCCTCGACCTCAACCTCGTCGTTCCGATGGCCCTGACGCAGCGGCTGCTGGGGCCGATGGCCGACGCGGGCGGCGGCGCGGTCGTGCACGTCGCGTCGAGCGCCGGGCGCGACACCGGCGCCTACGCCTCCCCGGAGTACGCCGTCGCCAAGGCCGGCCTGGTGCGGCTGACGACGTCGCTCGCCGGGCTGGCCGCGTCGCACGGGGTGCGCGTCGGGTGCGTGGTGCCGGGATGGGTCGGCCTGGAGCGAGCGCATGCCGAGCGGGCCGCGCTGCCACCCGAGGACCGCCCGGAGCTGGTGCCGCCCCAGGACGTGGCCGACGCGGTCGTCGCGCTGGCCACCGACGACACCTCCGCGGGCCGGGTGGTGGTGCTCGACGGCGGCCGGCCGGCCGAGGTGGTCGACCGGTGAGTCCGTCCCCGCGCAACCGGTGGCAGCGTGACCGAGGGCGAGGGGAGCGCGTCTACGCCTTCTGGGCGAGGTCGGCGAGGGAGGGCGTCCCTACCTTCTGAGCATGACTGCTCCGCTGCGCGTGCGCGCGGCCCGTCTCGTCCTGGTTGCTCTCCTTCTGGCGGCCGGACTGGCGGCGATGCCGGGGACCGCCACGGCCGCGACCGGTGCCGACGAGGTCCACTACACCTTCACCTCGGGCACCTCGGTGGCGATCGACTGGCGCGGGGACCCCCAGGACGTGCGGTGGGGCCCGACGTCGTCCTACGGGCAGACCGGGACCGGCACCGACCCGGCCTGGAAGCCGTGGTCGTCGGCCGGGCCGTTCCGGCAGCTGGAGCTCGGCGGCCTCGCACCGGGGACCACGTACCACTACTCCATCGGCGGTGGTCCCGACTACACCTTCCACACCCCGCCCACCGGGGACTTCCGGTTCGACGCCATCGGGGACGTCGGCGACACCGTCAACTTCTCCAAGCTCGGGGACACCCTCGACAGGATCGGCGCGGACGACCCCTCGTTCGTCCTGATGGTCGGCGACCTCACCTACGCCAACGCGCCGAACAGCGGCCAGGCGGCGGTCGACCAGCACTTCAACGACGTGATGCGCTGGAGCACGTCTGCGGCCTACATGCCCGCGTGGGGCAACCACGAGTACGACGTGGCCGGCGCCGACGACCTGCGCAACTACAAGGGCCGGCTGCTGATGCCGCACGCGCAGGCCTCGCCGGGGTCGCCGGACCTCTCGTGCTGCGGCAACGACTGGGGCTGGTTCGACGCCGGCCCGGTGCGGTTCGTCGAGCTACCCCGAGCCGTGGTCCGGTGCGCTCGCCGACTGGCAGTCGAAGGCCAGCGTGCTGATGCGCCAGGCGCAGAACGACCCCTCGGTGAAGTACATCGTCACCTACGGCCACCGGCCGCCGTACTCCACCGGCTACCACCCGGGCGAGACGCAGATCGCCGGGATCCTGGACGGGTTCGGCGACAGCTACAGCAAGTACGTCCTCAACCTCGACGGCCACTCCCACGACTACGAGCGCTTCCAGCCGATCCACGGCGTCACCCACGTCACCGTGGGCGCCCCGTCGTCGCTGGAGGTGCCGTGGACGAGCACCGACCCGCGCACCGCCTTCCGGGCCATGCACCTGTCCCACCTGCGCGTCGACGTGAGCTCCACCGGGCTCCGGCTGCAGTCCATCTGCGACGACTCCGCCAGCAAGGAGGACACCACCTGCAACGCCGGCAGCGTGCTCGACGAGTACACCATCGGGACCCCGCCGGCCAGCCAGGCCACCACGGACCTCTACGTCGACAAGACCAGTGGCTCCTGCTCCGACACCGGGCCGGCGACGCAGGCCACGCCGCTGTGCAGCATCGCGAAGGGGGTGTCGCGACTCGTGCCCGGCGCGACCCTGTACGTCGGCGACGGCACCTACACGGAGACGGTCAAGCCCACCGTGAACGGCACGGCCGCGGACCCGATCACCATCACCGGCTGGCCGGGGCGTCACCCGGTCGTCGGGCAGGGGATGGTCAACGGCGCCTACATCGCCTCACGGAGCTACGTCACGCTGTCCAACCTCACCTTCTCCGGCACCTCCGGGGACGCGGTCTACGTGTCGAAGAGCAGCCACGTCGAGCTCTCGGGCAACGAGGTCACCTCGGCCGGTCTGCCGGCGTCGGGACTGACCGCGCGCGGGCTCTACCTGAAGTCGACCACCGACTCGACGGTCACCGCCAACACCGTCTCCGGCACGACGGACGCCGGCATCTACGTCACCACCGGGTCCACCAACGTCACGGTCAGCTACAACCACTCGAGCCACAACGCCGCGAGCTTCGCGCGCAGCGGCCTCGGGATCTGGGTGAACGCCGCCGGCAACACGGTCCTGGGCAACGTCACCCACGACAACGAGGACTCCGGCATCCAGCTGTCGTCTGGAGGCAACGACAACCTGGTCACCGACAACGTCAGCTACAACAACGGCGACCACGGCATCGACAACCTGAACGTCACGGGCGGGCGCATCGTGGGCAACACGGTGTACCGCAACTGCACCAGCGGCATCAACGTCGAGGGCACGTCGGGCGGCTACCTCGTGAAGAACAACGTCGCGGTGGACAACGCCGTCTACCCGGCGTACGCCGGCATCTCCTGCAGCCGACGCTCGGGCAACATCGGGATCTGGGACAGCGCGCCACCGACGACCACCGTGGACCACAACCTGGTCTGGCTCAGCAAGCCCGGGACGATGTACGTGTTCAAGAGCGCCTACACCTCGCTCGCCGCGATGAGGACCGCCACCGGCCAGGAGGCCCAGGGCGTGCAGGCCGCTCCCCAGTTCGCGGCGCCGGGCTCGTGGAACCTCGAGCTGACACCCGGGTCGCCGGCGATCGACCGCGCCGACTCGGGGGCACCGGGGCAGCAGGACCTGGACCTGCTGCGGGCCTCGCGGCAGGACGACCCCGCCACGCCGAACACCTTCGCCGAGGGGCCGCGTGCGTTCGACGACCTGGGCGCCTACGAGTTCCAGCCGGACACGGCGCCGCCTCCGCCGGACCCGGTGGCGCCGACGGCGGCGGTGTCGGTCACGCCGGCCTCGGGGGTGGCGCCGCTCCAGGTGACCGCGGACGCGTCGGCGTCGAAGGACGCGCAGGGCCAGGCGCTGACCTATGCCTACGACTTCGGCGACGGGAGCGCGGTGGTCGGGCCGCAGGCGGGCGCGACGGCCTCGCACTCGTTCACCGCGGCCGGGTCCTACGTCGTGAAGGTGACGGTGACCAACGCCTCGGGGCTGAAGGACAGCGCGCAGCAGACGGTGACCGTGACCGCGCCCCCGGTGGCGCCGACGGCGGCGGTGTCGGTCACGCCGGCCTCCGGGGTGGCGCCGCTCCAGGTGACCGCGGACGCGTCGGCGTCGAAGGACGCGCAGGGCCAGGCGCTGACCTATGCCTACGACTTCGGCGACGGGAGCGCGGTGGTCGGGCCGCAGGCGGGCGCGACGGCCTCGCACTCGTTCACCGCGGCCGGGTCCTACGTCGTGAAGGTGACGGTGACCAACGCCTCGGGGCTGAAGGACACCGCGCAGCAGACGGTGACGGTGACCGCGCCGCCGCCGCCGGCCGCGCCTCCGTCGTACGTCGGCCAGATCGCCACGAACTACTCGACCGCCACGAAGAGCAGCGGCTACGTTTCGGTGTGGCGGCCGGCGGGTGTGCAGGCCGGGCACCTGACGGTGGTCACGCTCCAGCTGTCCGGCACGGCCGCGACCGGCGCCGTGTCGGCCACCGACGACGCTGGCAACAGCTACACCCAGGTGAGCAGCGTCGTCGACGGCTCGGGCAACCGGCTGGTCGTGCTGGCCGGCACGGCGACCACGGCGCTCCCGGTGAACGCGCGGATCACCGCCACGTTCCCCTCGGCGACGACCTACCGGATGACGGCCGACGAGCTGGCCGGGGTCAGCCGCGTCGACCGGACGGCCAGTGCGCTCGGCCCCGCGGGGACGTTCTCCTCGGGACCGACGGGCACCACGTCCGCGGCCAACGAGCTCGTCTTCGGGTCCGTGGCGGTGCCGTCGGGGTCGGCCAACCCGACGTGGTCGACGCCGTGGAAGGACATGGGGTCCTACGCGGTCGCGGCTCGCTACCTCGGGCGTGCCTACCAGGTCTCCAGCAGCCCGGCGTCGTACGCCGCCGGGGGCACGGCCAGCGGCGCATGGCTCGCCTCGGTGGTGACCTTCGCGCCCTGACCGGCACCTAGGACAGCAGCGAGATCAGCCTCATCGCGTCGTAGGGCGCGAAGCCCTTGCTGTCGTTGTCGAAGTAGGCATGGACGTCGAGCCCGTCCGCCTGCCACGCACGGCACTTCCCGGCCCACTGCTCGAGCGCCTCGTCGGTGTAGCCGCTGGCGTAGAGCTCCTGGTCGCCGTGCAGCCGGACGTACACGTGGTCGCTGGTGACCTGCTCCACCTTCGGCCAGCGGCCGGCGGTGTCGGCGAGCACGCAGGCGACGCCGTGCTCGCGCATCACGGCGTACGCCTCCTCGACGGCGAACGTCGCGCTGCGGAACTCCAGCGCGTGGCGCAGCGGCACGTCCTCGGTGGCGGTGGTGAGCGCCCGGTCGGGCTTCACCTTGTCGTCGTGCTGCTCCGCGAGCGTCGCCGCCTCACCCGTGGTGCGCGGCAGCAGCGCGAAGAACGCGTCCAGCACGTCGGCGTCGAACCGGAGGTTCTCCGGCAGCTGCCACAGCACGGGCCCGAGCTTCGGCCCCAGAGCCAGCACCCCGGAGGCGAAGAAGTTGGCCAGCGGCGGTCTCGACGTCGACCAGCCGCTTCAGGTGCGTGACGTAGCGACCGCCCTTCACCGCGAACACGAACGCGTCGGGCGTCTCGTCGCGCCAGGACGCGTACGACGACGGCCGCTGCAGCGAGTAGAACGAGCCGTTGATCTCGATCGACGTCAGCCGCTGCGAGGCGTACTCCAGCTCGCGCCGCTGCGCCAGGCCCTTCGGGTAGAAGTCGCCACGCCACCCCGCGTAGCGCCAGCCGGAGATGCCGACGCGGATGCTCACGAGTCGGCGCCGAGCTCCTCCAGCGACACCGTCTCGTCGCGCAGCCGATCCGCCGCGATCTCGCGGCCGACCATCGCGCGGACCTGGTCGCTCGCGTCCCAGTCGTTGACGTGCATCGCGGCCGCGACCCGCCCGCCCTGCATCCAGAACGCCGTGAACGTGCGGCCGTCGGTGTCGCCGCGGAGCACCACCTCGTCGTAGCCGTCCGGGCCGACGTGGCCGACGTACTCCATGCCGAGGTCGTACTGGTCGGTGAAGAAGTAGGGCAGCCGGTCGTACGTCGGCTCGTGCCCCAGCATCGCGTGGGCGACGGTCTCGCCCTGCCCGATGGCGGTGTCCCAGTGCTCGACCCGCACCCGGCGCCCGAGCAGCGGGTGCTGCGCGTTGGCCACGTCGCCGGCGGCGAACACGTCGGGGTCGGAGGTGCGCAGGTGCTCATCGACGAGCACGCCGTTGTCGGTCTCGAGCCCCGCCGCCTCGGCGAGCTCGACGTTGGGCGAGACGCCGACCCCGACGACCAGCAGGTCCGCGCTCACCGAGTCCCCGCCGCCGAGGCGCACGACGGCCCGGGTGCCGTCCTTCTCGACGCCCACGACCTCGACCCCGGTGCGCAGGTCGACGCCGTGCTCGCGGTGCAGCTCGGCGAAGATCGCGGCGACCTCGGGCCCGAGCACCCGCAGCAGCGGCAGGTCGAGCGACTCCAGCACGGTGACCGAGCAGCCGGCTTCGCGGGCGGCCGCGGTGACCTCGAGGCCGATCCAGCCGCCCCCGATGACGACGACCGAGCCGCCGTCGCCGAAGCTCTCCTTGAGCCGCTGGCTGTCCTCGATGGTGCGCAGGTAGGCCACCGGGGCGCCGGAGTCGTCGGCGGCCGCGAGGTGGCGCGGCGACGCCCCGGTCGCCAGCAGCAGCCGGTCGTAGGCCTGCTGGCCGTCGCGGGTGTGCACGGCGTGGGCCGCCAGGTCGATCGAGGTGACGGCGGTGCCCAGCCGCAGGTCGACGTCGTTCTCGTCGTACCAGTCGGGGTCGTGCACGAAGGCGGACTCGAGCTCGTCGGTGCCGAGGAGGTAGCCCTTGGACAGCGGGGGCCGCTCGTAGGGCAGGTGGTGCTCGTCGCCGAACATCACCACCGTGCCCTCGAACCCGGCGTCGCGGAGCCCCTCGACGGCCTTGGCTGCCGCCAGTCCCGCGCCCACCACGACGAACGTCTCGGCCATGAGTCCTCCCGGCTCTCGGTGCAGTCGCGGCCGAGCCTACGTCCGATCGGGGTCAGGCGGGACGCTGCAGCCCGCGGCGTCGCGCGGGCAGCGCGACCCGCACCTCGAGCAGCCCGTCGTCCAGGACGGGCACGCAGTCGAGGCCCGCGCGCCGCACCGTCCGCAGCACGGAGTCGTTGTCGGGCTGAGCGAGGCAGACCATCGTCGAGAACCCGCGCCGGCTCGCCTCGAGCGCCAGGTCGCGGGTCAGCCGGGCGCCGATGCCGATGCCTTGGTGGGCGTCCTCGACGACCAGGCCGACCTCGAGCACGCCGGGGGAGAGCGGGCCGACGCAGGCGTGGCCCACGACGTCCTCGCACTGCTCGGCGACGATGCTCCAGCCGCCGGCCGGGGCGACGAGCCGCTCGACCGTGCGGGGTGGCACGTCGTGGACCGGCACGTGGAAGCGCCGGTGGAGGGTGTCAGGCGAGCACCGGCGGTGCATCGCGACGAGCGCCGTCACGTCGTGGGTGGTGGCAAGCCTCGTCCTGACCAGGGTGGTGGTCATGGGCCCAGGGTCCTTCCTTCATGAGTGCCCCACCAGTCTCGCCAGGCAAGGTTTCGCGACGGCCACGCACGTGTTTCGCGGACACGAAGTCCGCTGCGACCTCGCTCACACCTGAGGTGTCGACCCGGGTTGACGGACCCTGGGAGACTGGCCGGGTGAGCACCTTCGAGGGCGTCCACGAGCCGCTGGCGCCGCGCGACGTGCTGCTGGGCCGCACCACGCACGTGCGCCGTCTCGTGCCGAACAAGGGCCGCCGGATGATCGGCGCCTGGTGCTTCCTCGACCACTACGGCCCCGACGACATCAAGGCCACCGGCGGCATGTGGGTGCCGCCGCACCCGCACACCGGGCTGCAGACCGTCACCTGGCTGTTCGAGGGGCTGGGGCTGCACACCGACAGCCTCGGCTCGCACCAGCTGATCCGGCCGGGCCAGCTCAACGTGATGACCGCCGGCCACGGCATCTGCCACGCCGAGGTGTCGCCCGAGGAGGCGCCCACCCGGCTGCACGGGGTGCAGCTGTGGGTGTGCCTGCCCGAGGAGGCGCGCGACACGGCGCCGCCGGACTTCCTGCACCTGGCCGAGCTGCCGACGTACGACGAGCCGGGTGCGCGGGTCCGCGTGCTCACCGGGTCGCTCGGCGGCGTGAGGTCGACCGCCCCGACGTACTCGCCGCTGGTGGGCGCCGAGGTGACCCTGCATCCGGGCGCGAGGACGGTGCTGCCGCTCGAGCCGGGGTTCGAGCACGGCGTGCTCGTCGCGCAGGGGGCAGCGCTGGTCGACGGGGTGCCGGTGGGGACCAACGCGATGAGCTACCTCGGCTCGGGACGCACCCGGCTCGAGGTCCGGGCCGACGCGGGGGAGGAGACCGTGCTGATGCTGCTCGGCGGCGAGCCGTTCGAGGAGGAGATCGTGATGTGGTGGAACTTCATCGGCCGCAGCCACGACGAGCTGGTCGCGCAGCGGGAGGCCTGGAACGGCTCCGGCCTCGCGCACCGTCCCGAGCGCTACGGCACGGTCGAGGACTTCGACGGCGACCGGCTGCTGGCGCCCCCGATGCCGAACGTCCGGCTCCGTCCCCGCGGCCGGGCCGGCTGAGGTGTCCTCCGACGACGGAGGAGACAGTAGGTAAAATTGTTGCAATTGTGGCGCATGTGCCTGTCGGTGCGTCACACTAGGAGTCACAACTGCACAGACTGTTCGTGAGGCTCCTGCTTCTCGATCTGCGGAGACCGCTGGGGAAGGCGTATCTCGACGCCGGATCTAGGAGGCCACGGTGACCACACGAACTGCGACACGGACCAGCACGCGCGGCGTGCTCTACGTCCACTCGGCGCCGTCGGCGCTGTGCCCGCACATCGAGTGGGCCGCCGGCGGTGTGCTCGGCAATGCCGTCAGCCTCGAGTGGACGCCGCAGCCTGCCCAGGCGGGCGCCTACCGCGCCGAGTTCTCCTGGACCGGCGAGGCGGGTACGGCGGCCGCCATCGCCTCCGCGCTGCGCGGCTGGAACCACCTGCGCTTCGAGGTCACCGAGGAGCCGACCGCCTCGGGCCAGGGCGGCACCGAGGGGGCGCGGTTCTCCTACACGCCCGACCTCGGCGTCTTCCACGCCGTCACGGGCGTGCACGGCGACATCATGATCCCCGAGGACCGGCTCAAGGCCGCGGTCGTGAAGTCGGCGCTGGGTGACACCACGATCAACCTCGAGATCGACAAGCTGCTCGGCAAGCCCTGGGACGACGAGCTCGAGACGTTCCGGCACGCCGGTGACGGCGCCCCGGTCCGCTGGCTGCACCAGGTGGTCTGAGCCTCGGGGGACCGCTGGTGACGGCGGTCACACCGGCAGCGGCGATTTGTGTGCGAAAGCCACATTGAGCACGATCGCCGTCGCGGGGAACTGTGTGAGCATGCGCCCACGCTCCCTGCTGCCCGCCTCGCTGCTCGCCCTCGCGGTGGCCGGGGCCGGCGCCCTCGCCGTCCCGCCCGCGACCGCCGCCACCTCCCCCTGCGCGCACCAGCGGCGGATCGACGTCCCCGGCGCCCCGATGCAGAAGACCGCCTGCCTCGACGACCTGACCACGGCCGGGACGGTGGCCAGCGGCCACACCAACGTCGACGACTGGGCGGGCCTGAACGCCACCGGCACCACCAACCCCTCGGGGGTCCGCGGCATCCAGGTGGACGGCTACTTCCCGGACTCGTCGACCTCGAACACCAACAACGGCTGGAACCACGACTCGCAGTTCGTGATCCGGCTCCCCGCGAACTGGAACGGCAAGCTCGTCGTCAGCGGCGCACCCGGCACCCGGAGGCAGTACGCGAACGACTTCATCATCAGCGACTGGGTGCTCGCCCGGGGCTACGCGTTCGCCAGCACCGACAAGGGCAACAACGGCACGTCGTTCTACGACGACGGGTCGACGCCCGGCGGCTCGGTGCGCGAGTGGAACCGCCGCGTCACCCAGCTCACCAAGGCGACCAAGCGGGTCGTGGCGCAGCGCTACGGCCACACCCCGCGGCGGACCTACATGTTCGGCGTCTCCAACGGCGGCTACCTCACCCGCTGGCAGCTCGAGAACCACCCGTGGATGTTCGACGGCGGTCTCGACTGGGAGGGCACGCTGTTCCGGGCCGCCGGTCCGAACCTGTTCACCTACCTCCCGACCGCGCTGCGGCGCTACCCGTCGTACGCCGCGACCGGCGACCAGGCCGCGCACGACGCGATGATCCGCGCCGGGTTCGCGCACGGGTCGGAGTTCCTGTGGCCCTACCACTACTCCTACTACTGGGACCTCACCCAGCGCCTCTACCGCGAGGAGTTCGACCCGTCGTACGACGGGGCCCTGAAGGCCGGGACGCCGTTCTGCCAGAGCGGGACCCCGAGCTGCGACGCGGACTACCACTACGGCTCGCGCCCGCAGGCGGTGAAGGACGCGGTGCGCTCGGTGCAGCTGACCGGGAAGATCGGCAAGCCGATGATCACCGTGCACGGCACGCTGGACACGCTGCTGCCGATCAGGACCGACTCGAACCCCTACGACCGGCTCATCGACCGGGCCGGGCACGGGAGCCGGCACCGCTACTACAAGATCGAGGACGGCACCCACGTCGACGGTCTCTACGACACCTATCCCGACAAGCTCCGCCCGCTGCTGCCCTGCGCCCGCACCGGCTTCAGCGACCTGACCCGCTGGGTGGAGCGCGGCGTGAAGCCGCCGCGGGACGGCTACTACCACCGCCCGGCGAGCGGGGACCTGCGCAACACCTGCCGGCTCTGACCACCGCCCCGGCATGATGGGCGCGTGCACCGGCTCGGGAGCCTGACGGCCGGCGCGGCGCTCGCGGTGGCCGTCGCCGGGTGCACCCCCGAGCCGCCCGACCGCGGGTCGGCCCCGGCGAGCCCGTCGACGGCCTCGCCGTCGTCACCGGCGCCTCGGTCGACCGCCTCGCCGCGGACCGCCCCGCCCGTCGACCCGGTCTCGGTGCCGGCGCTGTTCGACCGGCGGTACGTCGGCGGCGGGCTGCGACTCGGGCAGGTGCTGGCGCGCACCGGCGCCTACACGTCGTACGCCGTGACCTACCGCAGCGGCGACCTCCGGATCTCCGGCAAGCTCGACGTCCCGCGTGGCGGCGGCCGGCACCCGGCGGTCGTGCTGGCGCACGGCTACATCGACCCCGCGGTCTACGTCTCCGGCCAGGGCATGCGCCGCGAGCAGGACTGGCTCGCGCGGGCCGGGTACGTCGTGCTGCACGTCGACTACCGCAACCACGCCGGGTCCTCCCGGGTGCCGTCGGCGGAGCTGAACCTGCGGCTCGGCTACACCGCCGACGTGATCAACGCCGTCACGGCCCTGCGGCGCACGACCGACGTGGCGGTCGACGACGACCGGATCGGGCTGGTCGGCCGCTCGATGGGAGGCGGCGTGGTCTACAACGTGCTGGTGGCCCGGCCGGGGCTGGTCGACGCGGCCGTGGTGTTCGCCCCGGTCAGCTCACGCACCGAGGACAACTTCGACCGCTGGATCCGCGACGACCCGGCTCGCCGCGAGCTGGCGGACGCGATCATCCGCGAGCACGGCTCCCCGGAGCGCAGCCCGGGCTTCTGGCGGCGGGCCAGCCCGCGACCGTACTTCGACCGGGTCACCGAGCCGGTGCTGATCCACCACGGCACGTCCGACGACACCTGCCCGCCGCGGTGGAGCCGGGCCACGCTGCGCGCCCTGCGGGCGGCGGGCGTGGACGCGCGGCTGTTCACCTACCCCGGCGAGGAGCACGCGTTCATCGCGCAGTGGCCGCTGTCGATGCGCCGCACCACCGCGTTCCTGGACCGCGAGCTGCGCCGTGGCGCCTGAGACGTTCTTCCCGCTGGTCGCGGAGCTGCTCACCGGTGCGATGGCGTCGCACGGCCTGGAGGTGGGTACGAGGCCGGCAGCGACGAGGCCCGTGCCCTGGTGAACCCGCACGACCCGGAGTCGGCCGACGAGCTGTGGCTGTCCCATCGGCCGGGCGACGGGGGGCTCGACCTCTCGGACTGGGACGACGTCACGGCGGGCCGTGTCGGCTGGGACGTCCGGCTGGACCGAGGGCCGTGCTCCGACGACGAGGTACGCCGGCGGCTCACCGAGCTCGGTCTCGCGGTGCGCAGGTTCGCCGTCGAGCGGTGACCGCTACGACGCGTCGACCCGCGTGCCGAGCACGGACGCGAGCAGCCCGGGGAACCGCTCCTCGAGGTCCGCGCGCCGCAGGCTGACGTGCCGCTGCCGGCCGTGCGGCACGTTGCGGATCAGGCCGGCCTCGCGCAGCGTCTTGAGCTGGTGGGAGCGGGTCGACTTCGGCATCGTGCCGCCGACCGCCGCGCAGGGCGTCTCCTCCAGGGCACCCTCGGCGAGCTCGCGCACGATGGCCAGCCGGGTGGGGTCGCTCAGCGCGAAGAGCACGTCGGTGAGCACCAGGTCGCCGGTCTCGGGATGCGGCAGCTCGCGCGGGGAATCACTCACGGTTCCAGAATAGTTGAACCGTGGTGAGCCGCGACGTAGCGTCGTGACAGTTCCACAACTGTGAAACAGTTTTCAGGAGACCCGATGCCCGCCACGCCCGACACCACCGCCGCCGAGCCGACCACGGCGGCCGCCCGACCGGCCGCCTTCTGGCTGGTCGGACTGGTGGTCCTCACCTTCCTGGCGGCGGCGAGCGCGCCGACGCCGCTCTACGTCGTGCTGCAGCGCGAGTGGGGGTTCTCGGCACTCACCCTCACCACCGTCTTCGCCAGCTACGCGCTGGCGCTGCTGGTGGCGCTGCTCACCGTCGGCGGGATCTCCGACTTCCTCGGCCGGCGCCCGGTGCTGCTGGCCGCGCTGGCCGTCGAGGCCGCGAGCATGGTGCTGTTCCTGCTCGCCGACGACGTGCCGCTGCTGGTGGCCGCCCGGGTCGTGCAGGGCGTCGCGACCGGGGCCACGCTGGGGGTCGCGAGCGCCGCGCTGGTCGACCTGCAGCCGGCCGGCACCCAGCTCGCCGGCGTCGTCAACGGCGCCGGGTCGACCGGCGGCCTGGCGCTGGGCGCGCTCGGGTCGGGGCTGCTGGTGCAGCTGGTGCCCGGGTCGACCCACCTGGTGTTCGTGGTGCTGCTCGTCGCCCTGGTCGCGCTCGCGGTGCCGGTGTGGCGGCTGCCCGAGACCGTGCGGCGCCGGCCCGGTGCGCTGGCGTCGCTGCGGCCGCGGCTCGCCGTACCGCGATCGGCGCGGGCGACGTTCGCGGCCGTCTCGCCGATCATGGTGGCGACCTGGTCGATGGGGGCGCTGTACCTCTCGCTCGGCCCGTCCATCGCCGCCGGCGTCCTCGGCCTCACGAGCCACCTGGCCGGAGCGCTCGTGGTGACCGTCTTCACCGGGGCCGGCGCGGTCGCCGCGGTGGTGGCCCGCAACAAGCCCGCGCGCTCGGTGATGCTGGTCGGCGCGGGCGTGCTCGCCGCCGGCACCACGGTCGCGGTGCTCGGCATCCACGTCGGTGTGGCCGGGCTGTTCCTGGTCGGCACGGTGGTGGCGGGCACCGGCTTCGGCACCGGCTTCCTCGGTGCGTTCCGGCTGCTGGCCGGGCTGGCCGAGCCGCAGCAGCGCGCCGAGCTGCTGGCGTCGGTGTTCGTCGTCAGCTACCTGGCGTTCAGCCTGCCCGCGATCGCCGCCGGCCTGCTGGTGCCGGTGCTCGGCCTGCAGGAGACCGCGACCGGGTACGGCGTCGTGGTCATCGTGCTCGCGCTGGTCGTGCTCCTCGTCGCGGCCGCGCAGCGGGTGTCGCGGCCGCGGGTGAGCGTCGACTAGAGCGGGATGTTGCCGTGCGCGCCGCGCAGCACCAGGCCGGCGTCGGCGATCGCCCGCGCCAGCGCGGTGCGGGTCGCGCTCGGCTCGACGACCTCGTCGACGACCCCGATCTCGACGGCCTTGTCGACGCCGCCGGCGATGCGCTCGTGCTCGGCGGCCAGCTCGGCCTCGACCTGCGGGCGGATCTCCGGGGCGACCTCGAGGAGCTTGCGGCGGTGCAGGATGCGGATCGCGGCGACCGCCCCCATCACGGCGACCTCGGCGCCCGGCCACGCGAACACCTTGGTGGCGCCGAGCGAGCGGGAGTTCATCGCGATGTAGGCGCCGCCGTAGGTCTTGCGGGTCACCAGCGTCACCCGCGGGACCACCGCCTCGCCGAAGGCGTGCAGCAGCTTCGCGCCGCGGCGTACGACGCCGTCCCACTCCTGGCCCACCCCGGGGAGGTAGCCGGGGACGTCGACCAGCACCACCAGCGGCACCCCGAACGCGTCGCACATCCGCACGAAGCGCGAGGCCTTCTCCGCCGACAGCGAGTCGAGGCAGCCGCCGAGGCGCAGCGGGTTGTTGGCGATGACGCCGACGGTGCGGCCGCCGAACCGGCCCAGCGTGGTGACGATGTTCGGCGCCCACTTGGCGTGCAGCTCCTGCGCGGTGCCCTCGTCGAGGATCGCCTCGACGAGCGGGTGCACGTCGTAGGCCCGCTTCTTGGACTCGGGCAGCATCTGCGAGAGGTCGCGGTCCTCGACCGAGGACACGTCGAGCGTGCCCTGCGCCCCGAGCAGCGACGCGACGCCGCGGGCGCGCTGGAGGGCCTCCTGCTCGCTCTCGGTGAGGATGTGCACCACGCCGGAGCGGCGGCCGTGCGGCTCGGGTCCGCCGAGGCGCAGCATGTCGACGTCCTCGCCGGTGACCGAGCGGACCACGTCGGGGCCGGTCACGAAGATCCGGCCCTCGGGGCCGAGGATGACGACGTCGGTGAGCGCCGGACCGTACGCCGCCCCGCCGGCCGCCGGGCCGAGCACGACGGAGATCTGCGGCACCTTGCCGGAGGCCTGCGTCATCGCGTGGAAGATCTCGCCGACCGCGTGCAGCGACAGCACGCCCTCGGCGAGCCGGGCGCCGCCGGAGTGCCACAGCCCCACGACGGGTGCCTGGTCGGCGAGCGCACGCTCGTAGGCGTGCACCACCACCTTGCAGCCGACCTCGCCCATCGCCCCGCCCATGACGGTCGCGTCGGAGCAGAACGCCACCACATGGGTGCCGTCGACCTTGCCGACCGCCGCGAGCATCCCGCTGCCGTCGTCGGGCGTGATCAGCTCGAGCGTGCCGTCGTCGAAGAACGCCGCCAGCCGGAAGTTCGGGTTGCGGGGGTCCTCCTCGCGGGGGAGCTTCGGCTTCTTGCCCTGGGCGGGGACGGCTGCGGCGGGGGCCTGGGTCATGCGGTTCTCCTGGACGGTGTCGGCGGTGGAGCGCCTCAGGCGCTGCGGAAGGCGATGGCGACGTTGTGGCCGCCGAAGCCGAAGGAGTTGTTCAGCGCGGCGAGGTCGCCCTCGGGAAGCGTCGCGCTTCTCCGCCGCGACGTCGAGGCCGATCTCCTCGGGGTCGTCGAGGTTGATCGTCGGCGGCACGACCCGGTCCTGCAGGGCCAGCACGACCGCCAGCGACTCCAGCGCGCCGGCGGCACCGAGCAGGTGACCGGTCATCGACTTGGTCGAGGTGAGCACCAGGTCCTCGGCGGCCTTGTCGCCCAGCGCGTTGCGGATCGCCAGCGCCTCGGCGAGGTCGCCCTGCGGGGTCGACGTCGCGTGGGCGTTGATGTGCGCGAGGTCAGAGGCGTCCAGGTCGGCCTCGCGGAGCGCGATCTTCATCGCCCGGGTGGCGCCGAGACCGGCCGGGTCGGGCTGCGCGATGTCGTGGGAGTCGGCGGTGATGCCGGCGCCGGCCGCCTCGGCGTACACCTTGGCGCCGCGCGCCTTCGCGTGCTCCTCGGACTCGAGCACGAGGACGGCCGCGCCCTCGCCGAGCACGAAGCCGTCGCGGCCCTTGTCCCACGGGCGGGAGGCGGCGGCGGGGTCGTCGTTGCGCTTGGACAGCGCCATCATGTTGCCGAAGGCGGCCATCGGCAGCGGGTGGATGGCGGCCTCGGTGCCGCCGACCACGACGACGTCGGCGCGACCGAGCCGGATCATGTCGATGCCGAGCGCGATCGCCTCGTTGCCGGAGGCGCAGGCCGAGACCGGGCGTGTGGACGCCGGCCTTGGCGCCGATGGCCAGGCCGACGTTCGCGGCCGGGGAGTTCGGCATCAGCATCGGGATCGCCAGCGGCGAGACCCGGCGCGGGCCCTTCTCCTTGAGCGCGTCGTAGTTGGACAGCAGCGTCTGCACGCCGCCGATGCCGGAGGCCATCGCGACCCCGAGACGCTCGGGGTCGACCTCGGCGTCGGCGAGGCCGGAGTCGGCCCAGGCCTCGAGGGCGGCGACCAGCGCGAGCTGGCCGGAGCGGTCGAGGCGGCGGGCCTTGACGCGCTCGAGCACGTCGGTGGGGTCGACGGCGACCTCGGCGGCGATCTGGGTGCTGAGCTGCTCGGCCCAGTCGTGCTTGATGGGGCGCACCCCGGACTCTCCGGCGAGGAGGGCGGCCCAGGTCGTGGGCACGTCACCGCCGACGGGGGAGGTCGTGCCGAGTCCGGTCACGACGACGCGAGTGGCGCTCATGTCTGCTTCACCTCATGGTCTGGCGTGGGTCCCGTGGGCGGCGTGTGGCGACCACGGGCGAGTACTGCGGGGGCTTCTCCGACAACGGAGTCGAAGAGTGACCCGGAGGTCACGCTCCGACATCCGATGTCGGTGTTCGGTACGGCGGTCCGTCAGCCGTTCTGGGCGCGCTCGATGAACGCGACGGCGTCGCCGACGGTCTTGAGGTTCTTGACCTCGTCGTCGGGGATCTTGACGTCGAACTTCTCCTCGGCGGCCACGACGACCTCGACCATGCGACAGCGAGTCGACGTCGAGGTCGTCGACGAAGGACTTGTCGAGCTGGACGTCGTCGGCGGGGATGCCGGCGACCTCGTTGACGATCTCGGCGAGGTCTCCGCGAATTTCCTCGGTGGTTGCCATGCTGGGGAGCTCCTTCATCTGTTGGGTGCTGACTGACGTTCGTGATCTGGTCGTGCGTCCGGACGCGGGCGCCCGGAGGTTCTAGGGGACCCGGACGACCTGGGCGGCGTACGCGAGCCCGGCGCCGAAGGCGATCAGCAGCGCGAGGTCGCCGCTCTTGGCGTCGCCCTCCGCGATCATCCGGTCGAGCGCGAGCGGGATGGAGGCCGCCGACGAGTTGCCCTGGTCGGCGATGTCGCGGGCGATCTTGACGCGCTCGGGCAGCTTCATGGACCGCGCCATCGCGTCGATGATCCGCATGTTGGCCTGGTGGGGCACGAACACGTCGAGGTCGTCGACGGAGATGCCGGTCTTGTCGAGCGTCTGCTGGGCCGTCTTGGCCATCTCGAACGCCGCCCACCGGAAGACCGGGTTGCCCTGCATCACCAGGTGCGGCATCCGCGGGTTCTCGGCGACGATCACGTCGCGCCAGTCCTCGCGCTGCCGGATCAGGTCGAACTGCTCGCCGTCGGAGCCCCACACGACCGGGCCGATGCCGGGCTCGTCGGAGGGACCCACGACGGCCGCACCGGCGCCGTCGGAGAAGATGAACGCGGTGCCGCGGTCGCCGACGTCGGTCAGGTCGGAGAGCCGCTCGACGCCGATCACCAGGACGTGCTTGGCGCTGCCGCCGCGGACCATGTCCGAGGCGAGCGCGATGCCGTGGCAGAACCCGGCGCAGGCGGCGGAGATGTCGAACGCGGCCGGCCGGTCGGCGCCGAGCTCGTGGGCGATGGCGGTCGCGACCGCCGGGGTCTGGAACATGTGCGAGACGGTGGCGACGACGATCGCGTCGACCTGGGCGACGTCGATGCCGGCGTGCTCGATCGCCTTGCGGGCCGCGCCGACCGACATCGACTGCACGGTCTCGTCGGCGGTGGCCCAGCGGCGGGTCTTGATGCCGGAGCGCTGCTGGATCCACTCGTCGCTGGAGTCGATCGCCTCGACCAGCTCGGAGTTCGGGATGAGCCGGCTCGGCGCGGTAGCTGCCGAGGCCCAGGATGGCGGCGTGCCGGCTGCCGTCGGAAGCGTTGAGTGCGCCGGTCATTCGGGGTCCCCTCGGAAGCGTGAACGGAGTGAGCGCAGCGAGCGAAGAGAGCGGTTTCGTGGGGTGGAGTTCATGAAGGGACCCCCTCGGGGTGCAGGCGGATCAGCGGCTGGCCGGGGGAGACCAGGTCGCCGTCCTCGACGAGCCACTCGACGATGGTGCCGCCGTACGGCGCGGAGACCGTGGTCTCGTCCTGCCGGCCGTGCACGGCGCCGATGCCGGTGCCCGGTGCGATCGCGTCGCCCTCGGCGAGGTCGGCGGTCTGGTGGAAGGTGCCCTTCGAGGGCGCGACCAGCATCCGCCAGGTCGGGTTGGTGTCGATCTGCGAGACGTCACCGTGCTTCTCGATGAAGGCGCGGGCGTCGTCGAGCTGGTCGGGGGTCTTCAGGGCGAACGTCTCGACGCCCTTCATCGCGCGGCGGGCGATGCCGGTCAGCGTGCCGGCCGGCGGCATCTCCAGCATGCCGGTGACGCCGAGGTCGAGCATCGTCTCCATGCACAGGTCCCAGCGGACCGGGGTGCGCACCTGGGTGACGAGCCGCTTGAGCACGTCGTTGCCGTCGTGGACGACCTGGCCGTCGCGGTTGGAGATGATCGGCGTCCGGGCGTCGTGGGTGGAGACCGAGCGCGCCAGGCCCGGCCAGCACCTCGACCGCGGGCGCCATGTGCTCGGTGTGGAACGCGCCGGCCACCGACAGCGGCATCAGCCGCGCCTTGGCGGGCGGCGTCGTCGGCCAGGGCCGCGAGCTGCTCGACGGTGCCGGCCGCGACGATCTGGCCGGGGCCGTTGTCGTTGGCGGCGGTCAGGCCGTGCTTGTCGAGCTCGGCCAGCACCTCGTCGCGGTCGCCGCCGAGGACCGCGGTCATGCTGGTCGGGGTGTTGGCGGCCGCGGCGGCCATCGCCTTGCCGCGCTCGCGCACCAGCACCATCGCCTGCTCGGCGGTGATGGCGCGGGCACCGGCCGCGGCGGTCAGCTCGCCGACGCTGTGCCCGGCGACCGCGCCGATGCGCCCGAAGGCGTCGGCCGGGTGCGGGAACAGCTCGAGGGCGGCGAGCAGCCCGGAGGCCACCAGCAGCGGCTGCGCGACGGCGGTGTCGCGGATCGTCTCCGCGTCCGCCTCGGAGCCGTAGTGGACCAGGTCGAGACCGCTGACCGCGGAGAGCCAGCCGAGCCGCTCGGCGAAGGTCGGGTTCTCGAGCCAGGGCGTCAGGAAGCCGGGGGACTGGGCCCCCTGGCCGGGGGCGACGATGACGAGCACGGAGTCAACTCTGTCGCGCGGAGGGCGCCGAGCGCGCCTCCAACCCGCACGAAGATTCCGGGCCGGTCTTTGTAGGAACCCTACAAATGCCCTTTACAGAGGCGGAGGTGTCGTCGAGTCCGGCGGGGTGAGCCGGCCGAGCGTCGAGCGCCAGCCGGTAGACGTAGGCGTGCCGCGGGTCCGACGGCGAGAGCCCGGTCAGCTCCGCCGCCCGGCGCAGCCGGTAGCGCACGGTGTTCGCGTGCACGAACATCGCCCGGGCGGTGCCCTCGATCGAGCCGCCGTGGTCGAAGAACTCCGAGACGGTCTCCAGGGTCGCCGACCCGGACTCGGCCAGCGGTCGGTAGACCTCCTGCACCAGCTGCCGCCGCGCGTGGCCGTCGCCGGACAGCGCCCGCTCGGGGAGCAGGTCGTCGCTGGTCACGGGGCGGGGCGCCTCGGGCCAGCCCGGTGCGGCGCGGAGCCCGGCGGTCGCGGCGCGGGCCGAGATGCTGCCGTGCAGCAGGTCCGGCACGACGGGGCCGACGACCACCGGTCCCTCCCCGAAGTGGTCCGCCACCGCGGCACCGGCCTTGTCCGGGTTGTCCACGCCGCCGAGCACGACGACCATCCGGTCGCCCTGCACGGCGCAGAGCGCGTCGAGGCCGACGTGCCGCGCGGACCGCCGTACGTCGTCGATGATCGACTCGCGCGCGGCGCCGTCGGTGTCGGGCACCCGGCCGAGCACGACCACCACGTCGCCCTTGGACTCCCAGCCCAGCGCGCTCGCGCGGGACCGGACGGTCTCGTCGGCCTCGGCGCGCAGCACGCTGTCGACGACCAGCGCCTCGAGCCGGGCGTCCCAGGCGCCGCGCATCTCCGCGGCCCGGGCGTAGACCTCGGCGGTCGCGAACGCGACCTCGCGGGCGTAGCGCACGATCGAGTCGCGCACCGAGGGGGCGTCGGCCGCGCCGACCGCCTCGGTGACGTTGTCCTCGACCACCTCGATGGTCAGCCGCACCATCTCGACGGTTTGGTGGAGGCTCACAACCCCGGTGAGCGCCCGCGGGGCGGCGCCGAACACCTCGGCGGTGACGGGGGAGGAGCTGCCGTCGGGCTCCTCGTACCACGACGACGAAGGACCGGATGCCGGCCTGCACGATGAGCCCGATCCAGGAGCGGTCCTCGCGCGGACAGCTCGCGGAACCACGGCATGTCGCGCTCCATGCGCGTCATCGTCGAGGTGGTCAGCGCCCCGACGGAGCGCTGCAGCCGGCCGGCGATCGGCCTCGCGGTCGCGGGCTCGCTTCGTCGGGCCGGTCATGGCGCCGAGCCTAGCCCGCGCCTCGTCGGGGTCAGGCGATCTCGGCCTGGTGGGCCGGGGCGACGTCCGCCGGCAGCGGCGACTGCGGGCCGTTGCGGAGCAGGGTGCGCCAGCGGCCGCGGTGGTACGACGCCGCGGGGTGGGTCCGGATGAACTCGTCGACGATCTTCACGAAGCGCTGCGGGTGGTCCTTGTGCGGGAAGTGGCCGGCGTTGGCGATCACCTCGACGGTGGCGCCGGGGGCGTACTCGGCCGCGATGCCGGCGTGCCGCACCGGGATCACCGCGTCGTCGGTGCCCCAGATGACGCACATCGGCATCGCCTGGGTGAGGTAGGCGCGGTCCACCATCGTCACGATCTGGCCCCGCCAGTCGACGACCGCCGAGACCACGTGGCGGATCGCGCGGCGGGCGCGCGGGTCCTTGAAGGAGTCGACGATCTCGGCGACCTCGTCGAGGTCGCGGGCCTGCGACAGCCCGGAGGAGGCCAGCGCGCGCAGCCCGGCCTTGGTGAGGTGGCGCAGCCCGGGCAGCGTCACCAGGCCCATGGCCTGGTGGAAGCCGGGCAGCGTGATCGCGCGGATCGCCGGCGTGACCTCGGGGCCCATGCCGCCGGTCGCGACGAGCACCATCCGCTCGGTCCGCTCGGGGAACTGGTAGGCGAACTGCATCGCGACGCCGCCGCCGAAGCTGTGGCCGACGACCGTGACCTTGTCGATGCCGAGGACGGTGAGCAGGTCGCGCATGCCGTTGGCGTAGCCGCCGACGCTGTAGTCCGCACGCGGCTTCGCCGAGAGCCCGTGGCCCAGCAGGTCGGGCGCGATGACGGTGTAGCGCCGCGACAGCGCCGCCACGACGGGCAGCCAGGTGGTGTGGTCGCAGCCGAGGCCGTGGAGGAGCAGCAGGGCCGGACCCGTCCCGGTCTTGATGAACGCGCGCTTGTGGCCGTGGATGGTGAGGTACTGGACCTCGATCGGCTTCGGCATCTGGCTCCTCGGCAGCGGGAAGTCCGCTGACTCTAACCAGTACACCGGGTGAAAGGCGCGTGAACCCCACCCGAACACGTCGAAACCGCCCATTCGGGCAGCCCCACCCGCCGACCCGTCACCCACTTGGCAGTTTCACCGCGTGTCGGCGGAGGCCGTGACGGGTCACCGCCGAAGCGTGGCGACCTCGCCGTCGTACGAGACAGTCCGGCGGCTGGGTGACGCCGCGGCGCTCCTCACGATCGACCCGTCACCTGCTGTGGCGACACGCGGTGAAAGTGCCAAGTAGGTGACGGGTCGGCGGAGAGGGGTCAGGCGTCGCCGCCCTCCTGCTTCACCCCGCGTACGGCGGTCGGGTCGTCGATGCGGTACTTGTCGAAGGCCTCCTGGACCATCTCCGGCTTCACCTCGCCGCGCTCGGCCAGCGCCTGCAGTGCCTGCACGACCACCGACTCGGCGTCGATGTGGAAGTACCGGCGGGCCGCGGGACGGGTGTCGGCGAAGCCGAAGCCGTCGGCGCCGAGGGCGTGGTAGTCGCCCGGCACCCACTTGGCGATCTGGTTCTGCACCGCGCGCATGTAGTCGCTGACCGCCACGAACGGGCCGGACGCGTCCTTGAGCTTCCGGGTCACGTACGGCACCCGCGGGGTCTCCGAGGGGTGCAGCAGGTTCCACTGCTCGGCGGCGACCGCGTCGCGCTCCAGCTCGTTCCACGACGTCACCGACCAGGTGTCGGCCGCGACGCCCCAGTCCTCGGCGAGCAGCTTCGCCGCCCGCGTGATCCACGGGAAGCCGACGCCGGAGGCGAGCAGCTGCACGTGCGGGGCGTCGCCGTTGCCGGCCACCGACGGGGCGTCGCCGACGTGGTAGATGCCCTTGAGCAGCCCCTCGACGTCGAGGTCGTCGGGCTCCTTGGGCTGCACGGTCGGCTCGTTGTAGACGGTGAGGTAGAAGATGACGTCCTCGCCGTGCGGGTGGCCCTCGCTCTCGCCGTACATCCGGCTCAGGCCGTTCTGCACGATGTGGCTGAGCTCGTAGGCGAACGCCGGGTCGTAGTGCACGACCGCCGGGTTGGTCTGCGCCAGCAGCGGGGAGTGCCCGTCTGCGTGCTGCAGGCCCTCGCCGGTCAGCGTCGTCCGGCCGGCCGTCGCGCCGACGAGGAAGCCGCGCGCCAGCTGGTCGGCCATCGCCCAGATCGAGTCGCCGGTCCGCTGGAAGCCGAACATCGAGTAGAAGAGGTAGAACGGGATCATGTGCTCGCCGTGCGTGGAGTACGTCGACCCGGCGGCCGTCGCGGACGCCATCGCGCCGGCCTCGGAGATGCCCTCGTGCAGCATCTGGCCCTGCTGGGACTCCTTGTAGGACAGCAGCAGCTTGCGGTCGACCGACTCGTAGCGCTGGCCCATCGGCGAGTAGACCTTCGCCGTCGGGAACATCGAGTCCATGCCGAACGTGCGGTACTCGTCCGGCGCGATCGGCACGATGCGCTGGCCGATGTTCTCGTCCTTCATCAGGTCGCGCATCAGCCGCACCAGCGCCATCGTGGTCGCGATGGCCTGCTTGCCGGAGCCCTGCTTCAGCTCGGAGTACACCTTGTCGCCGGGCAGCTTCAGCAGCTTGCTGCGCACCACCCGCTTGGGCAGCGACCCGCCGAGCGCGCGGCGCCGCTCCATCATGTACTCGATCTCGGGCGAGTCCTGGCCGGGGTGGAAGAACGGGGCGATGTCGGCGCCGTCGATCTCCTTGTCGCTGATCGGCAGGTAGAGCCGGTCGCGGAACTTCTTCAGGTCGTCCTTGGTGAGCTTCTTCATCTGGTGCGTGGCGTTCCTGCCCTCGAGGGCGTCGATCGTCCAGCCCTTGATGGTCTTGGCCAGGATCACCGTCGGCTGCCCGACGTGCTTCGAGGCGGCGTCGAACGCGGAGTACACCTTGCGGTAGTCGTGGCCGCCGCGCGGCAGCTTCTGGATCTGGGTGTCGCTCATGTGCTCGACCATCTTGCGCAGCCGCGGGTCGGCGCCGAAGAAGTGGTCGCGGACGTAGCCGCCGGTCTCGACCGAGTAGGTCTGGAACTGGCCGTCGGGCGTGCCGTTCATGCGGTTCACCAGCACGCCGTCGACGTCGCGCGCGAGCAGGTCGTCCCACTCGCGGCCCCAGACCACCTTGATGACGTTCCAGCCGGCGCCGCGGAAGGTGGACTCCAGCTCCTGGATGATCTTGCCGTTGCCGCGCACCGGGCCGTCGAGCTGCTGCAGGTTGCAGTTGATGACGAAGGTCAGGTTGTCGAGCTCCTCGCGGGCCGCGATGCCGATGGCGCCGAGCGACTCCGGCTCACCCATCTCGCCGTCGCCGAGGAACGCCCAGACGTGCTGCTGGCTGGTGTCCTTGATGCCGCGGTTCTGCAGGTAGCGGTTGAACCGGGCCTGGTAGATGGAGTTCAGCGCGGTGAGCCCCATCGAGACGGTCGGGAACTCCCAGAAGTCCGGCATCAGCCGCGGGTGCGGGTACGACGACAGGCCCTCGCCCACGCCGTGCTGCACCTCCTGGCGGAACCGCGACACCTGCGTCTCGTTGAGCCGGCCCTCGAGGAAGGCGCGGGCGTAGATGCCGGGGGAGGCGTGGCCCTGGATGTAGACCTGGTCGCCGCCGCCCTCGTGGTCCTTGCCGCGGAAGAAGTGGTTGAAGCCGACCTCGTAGAGCGACGCCGACGACTGGTACGTCGCGATGTGCCCGCCGACCTCGAGCCCCTTGCGGTTGGCCGTCGACACCATGACGGCGGCGTTCCAGCGCAGGAAGGCGCGGATCCGCCGCTCGATGTCCTCGTCGCCGGGGAACCACGGCTCGCGCTCGGGCGGGATCGTGTTGATGTAGTCGGTGCTGCGCAGCGCCGGGACGCCGACGCTCTCCTCGCGGGCCCGCTCCAGCAGCCGCAGCATGACGTAGCGGGCACGCTCGCGCCCGCGGTCGCCGAGCATCGCGTCGAACGAGTCGAGCCAGTCCTGGGTCTCCTCGGGGTCGATGTCGGGCAGCTGGGTGGGAAGCCCCTCGTGGATGACGGGAGGACGTCCGGGTGTCTGAGAACCTGTGGCCACCAAACCATCGTGTCACGGTCGGGGCGAGCGCGAAATTTACCGATGGGTAGACCCGTGGCAGCCCAGTGGCAGGATCGAGCCATGCCGCTGACGCAGTACTACACGGCCACCACGATCGACGGCTTCATCGCCGACGAGGACAACTCGCTGGAGTGGCTCTTCGGCACCCCACGCGGCGACGACCCGACACAGCGGTGGGACGCGTTCTTCGGCCGGGTCCGCGCGATGGCGATGGGCTCCACGACGTACGAGTGGGTGCTCGGGCACGAGGACCTGCTGGACCACCCCGAGCGCTGGCGCAGCTTCTACGGCGACCGGCCGTGCTGGGTGTTCACGCACCGCGACCTGCCCGGCATCGAGGGCGCCGACATCCGCTTCGTCCGCGACGACGTGACCCCGGTGCACGCCGCGATGCGGGAGGCAGCCGGCGACGGCAACATCTGGGTCGTCGGGGGAGGGGACCTGGTCGGTCAGTTCCACGACGCGGGCCTGCTCGACCAGGTGGTCGTCGGCATCGCGCCGGTGACGCTCGGGGCCGGCGCCCCGCTGCTGCCGCGCCGGATCGAGGGGCTGCGGCTGGTCGAGGTGCATCGGGACGGCCAGATGGTCAGCCTGACCTACGACGTCCCGCGACCCGGCTGACCCCGGGGCCGTCTCAGACCGGCTCGAGCGGACGGTGCGGGCCGTCGGGGAGCACGACGACGACCGGGTCCCCGGGGCGCACCTGGCCGCCCCGTCGTACGACGCCCATCACGCCGGCCCGGCGCACGACGGCGCCGTCGGCGTCGCGGGACAGCACCTGCCGCAGCAGCCCGCCCTGGAAGTCGTCGATCTGCCGGCACGGGTTGCGCAGTCCGGTGACGACGACCTCGGCCGCGTCGCCGAGCAGCAGCACCGTGCCGGTCGGCAGCGCGAGCAGGTCGACGCCGCTGGTGGTGACGTTCTCGCCGAGCTCGCCGGGGAGCACCCGGTGCCCGGCGCCGAGCACCTCCTCGAACAGCTCGCCCGGGAGCAGGTGCACCTGGCGCAGGTTCGGCTGCGTCGGGTCGCGACGCACCCGCGAGCGGTGCTGCACGGTCGCACCCAGGTGCGCGTCGCCCTCCACCCCGAGCCCCTCGACCAGGCGGATCACCGGCCGGCTCTCCTTGGAGAACCGGTGCTGCGCGGCGGCTGCGACGGAGGCGACCCGTGGGGCGCGCGGTGCGGTCGAGGCGGCGGATCTGGCGGGATCCGGTTCGACATCGTGGCGCATGGCACTAGCCTGACACCCATCTGTCGGCCTTGCGCCCCGGGACGAGTTCCGATGAACTACGCGCAAGCAGGCAGTGAACCGGCCACGGTCCCGTGGTCGGCCAGAGATCTGGAGGAGTTGACGTGAGCGCGACCTCGGGTGGCCGCGACGGCACCGCCACCCAGAACGCCGGTGAGCGGCTGGGGCTGACGACCGGGACGGTCGTCCAGGAGCTCGGCTGGGACGAGGACGTCGACGACGAGCTCCGCATCGAGATCGAGAACAGCATCGATGCCGACATGGTCGACGGTGAGTACGGCAACGTCGTCGACACGGTGCTGCTGTGGTGGCGCGACGGCGACGGCGACCTCGTGGACACGCTCGTGGACTCGCTGACCGACCTGGTCGCGGGTGGCGTCATCTGGCTCCTCACCCCGAAGGTGGGCCGGCCCTCCGCGGTCGACCCCGCCGACATCTCCGAGGCCGCCCCCGTCGCGGGCCTCTCCACGACCACCACCGCGGCGGTCAGCCGCGACTGGACCGCGACCCGGCTGGTGGCGCCGAAGACCGGTCGCTGAGGCGACAAGATCGGGTCATTTCGTGGACCCGGCGTAGCCCGGGCTGTAACTCGTCGTTACATTTCGGACACACTCGTCGCGTTCCAGGAGGTCCCGTTGCCCGACGTCGCGAAGTCGCTCGGCCTGGTCGGTCAGGCGCCCACGATGCTCCGCGTGCTCGCCATGGCCGGCATCATCAGGCCCTACGCGCCGCACAAGCTGGCCAAGCTGGGGGTGACGCTGCTCAAGTGGGGCACGGGTCCCGCCGGCGGGTTCGCCGCGATGGCGATCCTCGACCCGGACGCACCGCGCTCGTCGACGAGCTCGGCGAGCTGACCTTCGGTGAGCTCCACGACCGCAGCAACCGGCTGGCCGACTCGCTGCGCACGCGCGGCGTCGGCCCGGGCGACGGCATCGCGATCATGTGCCGCAACCACCGCGGCTTCGTCGACGCGAGCATCGCCGCCGCCAAGCTGGGCGCCGACATCCTCTACCTCAACACCGCCTTCGCCGGCCCGCAGCTGGTCGACGTCCTCGACCGCGAGAGCCCGAAGGTGGTCGTGCACGACGAGGAGTTCTCCGAGCTGCTCGACGAGGCCGACACCCGGGACCGGGTGCTCGGCTGGGTCGACGACTCCGAGGACAACACCACCGGCGCCGACGACGACCGGGTCACGGTCGAGTCGCTGATCGCCGCCGGCGCCTCCGGCGACCACCGGGCGCCGGAGAAGTCCAGCCGGGTGATCATCCTGACCTCCGGCACCACGGGGACGCCGAAGGGCGCTCCTCGCAGCGAGGCCGGCATCGAGGCGGCCACGGCGCTGCTCTCGCGGCTGCCGCTGCGGTCGCGGTGGCGCTGCCACATCGCCGCGCCGCTGTTCCACACCTGGGGCTGGGCGCACTTCGCGCTGGCGATGCTGCTCGGCTCGACGATCGTGCTGCGGCGCAAGTTCGACCCCGAGACCTGCCTGCAGACGCTGGTCGAGGAGGACTGCGACTCGCTCGTGGTGATCCCGGTGATGCTGCAGCGGATCATGCAGCTCGACGAGAAGACCCGCGACTCCTACGACCTGTCCAAGGTCAAGGTCGTCGCCGCCTCCGGGTCCGCGCTGCCCGGTGACCTCAGCGACGACTGGATGGACCAGTTCGGGGAGAACCTCTACAACATCTACGGCTCGACCGAGGTGGCCTACGCGACCATCGCCTCCCCGGCGGACCTCCGCGAGGCACCGGGGACGGCGGGCCGCCCGCCCTTCGCGACGGTGGTGAAGATCTTCGACGAGGACGGCCAGGAGCTCACCGACGGCGAGGCCGGGAGGATCTTCGTCGGCAACAGCATCCTGTTCGAGGGCTACACCGGCGGCGGCAGCAAGGACCTCATCGACGGCCTGATGGCCACCGGCGACGTGGGCCGCTTCGACGACGGCGGCCGGCTGATCGTCGAGGGCCGCGACGACGAGATGATCGTGTCCGGCGGCGAGAACGTCTTCCCCAAGGAGGTCGAGGACTGCCTGTCCCGGCACGACGCGGTCGCCGAGGCCGCCGCGATCGGGGTCGACGACGAGGACTACGGCAAGCGTCTCAAGGCGTTCGTGGTGCTCTCCGACGGGGCCAAGGCCGACGAGGACGAGCTCAAGGAGTTCGTGAAGAAGAACCTCGCCCGCTACAAGGTGCCGCGGGAGATCGTGTTCCTCGACGAGCTGCCCCGCAACGCCACCGGCAAGGTGCTCAAGAAGGACCTGGCCGAGGACGAGGACAGCAAGGACAGCGACGACTGACGCTGCTGCGCCGGGGTCGCCTCAGCGCTCGGTCCGTCCCCGGGAGCGCGTCCTTCAGGATGTGCCACGCCTGGTCGCGCCGGGCGACGGCGTAGCGCGCCGTGAGGTGGTGGTCGTCGCGCCACACCACCTGGTCGTCGACCACCGCGTCGCACACCGGGGCCGAGGGGCAGAAGGCCGGGTTGAGGTCGAGCGTGGCGACCCGGGGTGACCGGGCGGCCGCGGTCGCGTAGTAGCCGTCGGTCCGCGAGACCTCCCGCGGCACCCGCACCGCGCACCGGCTCGCGCGCTCGACGGTGGACAGGCACTCGGCCGGGTCGAAGGTCTCCGGCACGACGAGGCGCTCCACCAGCAGGGTGCGGGGCACGACGGCGGTGATCTTGCGCAGCGTGGCCCGGCTCGTCTTGCGGGTCTCGGTCTCGAGCGACTGCTGCCGGCCGTCCCGCCGCTGCAGCACGTCCTGCCACTCCTCGGGGTCGTCGCGTGGCCGGTCCAGGACGACGACCACGTCCGGCCGCAGCTTCGGCAGCACGTCGTCGTACCACCCGACGCGGGCGTCCTCGCAGCGCTGCTGGACCTCGGGCGAGGCCTTGAGGTTGGTCAGCCCCTCCTGCCACGGGCAGCCGGCACGGACGTTGAGCGACAGCGTCAGCCCGTGCTCCTTCGCGATCCGCTCGAACATCGGGACGAGCATCTGCGCCTGGCTGTCGCCGACCAGCAGCACGTGCGGTCCCGGTCCCGTGACGACGGTGCACCTCTCGACGGTGCGGGCGTCGCAGGAGCCCTCCTTGCCGTGGTCCTCGCGGACGGCGCTCCAGTCGGTGCCGGCCGGGACGCGGGCGGCGGGGTCGGCACCCGCCACCACCGGCCGCTGAACCGCGTCGGCTGCCGCGAGGACGGGGCGTCGGTCCGACTGCAGCGCCCACGGCACGACGGTCGCCGCGACCAGCGCGCTCGCCGCGACGCCGGCGACGGCGGGGTACCACCGCATCCGGTCGAGTGGCTTCGACCGCCGGATCGGCATCTCCAGCACCTCGTACGACGCGGCGGCCAGCCCGGTCGCCACCGCGAGGGCCAGGACGGCGACGACCCCGCGGCCGACGTCGAGCAGCGTCGTGGCGGCGAGGATCACCGGCCAGTGCCAGAGGTAGGTGCCGTAGGAGATCCGGCCGAGGAAGACCGGGACGGGACGGGCCAGCAGCCGCGCCGGACGCGTCGACCCGTCCAGGACGAGGCCGGAGATGACCAGCGCCGAGGCGACGGTGGCGCCGACGCCTCGCAGCGACGCCGACAGGTCCACGAGGCCGCTGCCGAGCACGACCACGCCCACCAGGCCGGCGACGGCGATCGACCCGGCGGTGCGGGGCGCCACGCGGGGGTTCCAGGTGCGGATCGCGACGGCGCACAGCGAGCCGGCGAGCAGCTGGTACAGGCGGGCGTCGGTGCCGTAGTAGGCGTGGCTGCTGTCCAGCTGTGCCCAGACCAGCTGGGAGCCCAGGGACAGCGCGAGCAGGGCCGCGAGGACGCCGACGGTGCGGCGCCGCGTGGTCCGGCTGAGCGCCACGACGAGCAGCGGGAAGACGACGTAGTACTGCTCCTCGATCGCGAGGGACCAGAAGTGCAGGAACGGGCTCTTGTCGACGCCGGTGGCGAAGTAGTCGCCGCTCTGGGCCAGGAAGTGCCAGTTGGCGACGTAGAGCAGCGCGCTCTGCGCGTCGCCGACGAGCGGCACCCGGCGGGCCGAGGAGGCGATCAGCACGAACAGCAGGCTGGTCGCGACGATGACGACGAGCGCGGCCGGGAGCAGCCGGCGGACCCGTCGTGCGTAGAAGCGGCCCAGCCGCAGCGACCCGGTCACGTCGATCTCGCTGAGGATCACGCTGGTGACGAGGAACCCGGAGAGCACGAAGAACAGGTCGACGCCGATGAAGCCGCCGTGGGCCCACGGCAGGCCCGCGTGGAAGAGCAGCACCAGGTAGACCGCGACCGCCCGGAGCCCGTCGAGCTCGGGGCGGTACGTCCAGGGCACGGGGGTGGACTATACGTGCGCGTCACCCCCGGACGGGGACGGCCCGGAGCGCTGCGTCACCATGGACTCCCACCATCTCGGGAGGAACACATGACCCTGCAGATCGGCCAGCCGGCCCCCGACCTCGAGCTCCGCGACCAGCACGGCGCGACCGTCACGCTCTCGTCGTACCGAGGCAGCAAGGCGGTCGTGCTGATGTTCTACCCGTTCGCGTTCAGCGGCGTGTGCACGGGTGAGCTGTGCGAGGTCCGCGACAGCCAGCCGACGTTCGAGTCCGACGACGTGCAGCTGCTCGCGGTCTCCTGCGACCCGGTGTTCGCGCTGCGCGCGTTCGCCGACCGGGACGGCCTGACCTTCCCGCTGCTCTCGGACTTCTGGCCGCACGGCGAGGTCGCGCAGCGGTACGGCGTCTTCAACGCCGACCGGGGCTGCGCGGAGCGCGCGACGTTCATCGTGGACCGCGACGGCGTGCTGCGCTGGAGCGTGCACAACCAGATGCCGCAGGCCCGCGACCTGCAGGAGCAGGTGAAGGTGCTCGACGGTCTGGTGGGCGCAGCAGGGATCGAACCTGCGACCACCTCCTTGTAAGGGAGGTGCTCTACCGCTGAGCTATACGCCCGGGACCCGGTGCTCGACGTCCCGGGCCGCGACAGCCTACGGGAGCCCGTCGGCGCCCGACAAAAGCCGTTCGACGGGCCGTGCCCGGGTCGTGGACGCCGACCGGCCCGGGGAAACAACAACGACCGCTGGCGTCTCGGGTCACCAGCGGTCGTTGCGAGCACCATTCAACTACTTTCTGCAACTCGCTGTCAGATGTTTGCGAGGAAAATCGCAAGTCTTTACCCGGGAAGCCCGGTCCGCGGGTGCGTCGGTCAAGGTCTCGGTACCGGCGGACCTCGTCAACCGGTCGAAACGCCCACCGCCGCCGACCCAGGCTAGGCATGGCTAGGCTTCGCGCCATGCGCCTGCGGCTCTCGGACGTCACCGGTCTGCTGGACACCTGGTACGACCCGGCCTGGGCGGAGGCGTGGGACGCCGTCGGCCTGGTCTGCGGCGACCCGGCGCAGCCGGTGTCGAAGGTGCTGCTCGCGGTCGACCCGGCGCCGCAGGTCGTCGCCGAGGCGCTCGAGTGGGGCGCCGACCTGGTCGTGTGCCACCACCCGCTGCTGCTGACCCCCGTGCACGGGGTGGCCGCCACCAGCCCCAAGGGCCGGGTGGTCCACGAGCTGCTGCGGGCCGGCGTCGCGCTGCTCACCGCGCACACCAACGCCGACGTGCCGGCCGACGGGGTCAACGAGTCGCTGGCCCGCGCCGTCGGCGTCCTCGACCCGCAGGTGGTGGTCGGCTCCGGCGACGACTCCCTCGACAAGCTCGTGGTCTTCGTGCCGCACGACCACGCGGACGCGGTGCGGGCGGCCGATCACCGCCGCGGGCGCCGGCGCGATCGGCGACTACGACAGCTGCACCTTCACCTCCACGGGGAGGGGCGCTTCCGGCCGCTGGCCGGCGCCACCCCGGCCGTCGGCTCGGTCGGCGACCTCGAGGTGGTGCCGGAGTCGCGCGTCGAGTCGGTGTTCCCGCGCCCGCTGCGACGCCGGGTGGTCGACGCGATGCGGCAGGCCCACCCCTACGAGGAGCCGGCGTACGACGTGCTGGAGCTGGCCGACGTGCCCGGTGCCCGGCCGCCGTCGCGGGGCCACGGACGCATCGGCCGGCTCGCGTCGCCGACGACGCTGCGCGGGTTCGCCGAGCAGGTGTCGGCGGCGCTGCCGGCCACCGCGCACGGCGTGCGCGTCGCCGGCGACCCGGACCGTCGTGTCGAGACCGTCGTCGTGGGCAGCGGGTCCGGCGACTTCATGCTCGACACCGTGCTGGGCACCGACGCCGACGTCTACCTGACCTCCGACCTGCGGCACCACCGGGCCGCGGAGTTCCGCGAGCACGACGGCGCCGCCCTCGTCGACGTCGCGCACTGGGCGGCCGAGTGGACCTGGCTGCCGGTCGTGGAGGCGAAGTTGCGCGACGCGGTGCACGAGCAGGGGGCTACGGTGGAGACGCGCGTGAGCCGCACGGTCACCGACCCGTGGACCTTCCGGGTCGACCGCTGAGCCCCGACCCACCGCCCGACCCGAGCACAGGAGAACCCACTGAAAGCCGACGCCTTCGCGCAGCTCAAGCTGCTCGACGTCCAGGAGCTCGACACCACCCTCGACCAGCTCCGCCACCGCCTCGCCCACCTGCCCGAGACCCAGGAGCTCACGGCGCTGGCCGCCGAGCGCTCCGACGTCGACGGCCAGGCCCGGGACGCGCAGATCCGCATCGACGACCTGACCCGAGCGCAGCGCAAGGCGGACGGCGACGTCGAGCAGGTGAAGGCTCGCCGGGTCCGCGACCAGGACCGGATGGACAAGGGGCTGGTCACCAACCCCAAGGACCTCGAGCGGATGCAGCAGGAGCTGGTCTCGCTCAGCCGCCGCATCGGCGAGCTCGAGGACACCGAGCTCGAGGTGATGGAGGAGCTCGAGACCGCGCAGGCCGAGCACGCCCGGCTCACCGCGCGGCTGGCGGAGATCGACGCCCGGGCCGGCGAGCTCACGCAGAGCCGGGACGCGAAGGCGGGGGAGACCACGGCGGCGGTGGAGCGGGCGACCGCGGACCGGAAGGCCACGGCGTCGGGCGTGCCCGCCGACCTGCTCGCGCTCTACGACCGGATCCGGGCCCAGAAGGGCGGCGTCGGTGCCGCGGTGCTGCGGCAGCGCCGGTGCAGCGGTTGCAGCCTCGAGCTGACCGCGGCCGACCTCGGCTCGATCGCGAAGGCGCCGGCCGACGAGGTGGTCCGCTGCGAGGAGTGCCAGCGGATCCTGGTGCGCACCGCCGAGTCCGGCGTCTGAGGGCACCCGCATGAGCGAGCACCGGTCGGTGCAGATCGAGGCCGACGGCGGCTCGCGCGGCAACCCCGGGCCCGCGGCGTACGGCGCGGTGCTGCTCGACGCCGACACCCGCGAGGTGGTCGCCGAGCGCTCCGAGACGATCGGCGTCGCGACCAACAACGTCGCGGAGTACAACGGGCTGATCGCCGGGCTCGAGCTGTACCGCGAGCACACGCCCGGTGCCGAGCTCGAGGTGCGGATGGACTCCAAGCTCGTCGTGGAGCAGATGTCGGGACGCTGGAAGATCAAGCACCCCGACATGCGGCCGCTGGCCGCCCGGGCCCAGCAGCTCGCGCCGCCGGGCACGACGTACACCTGGATCCCGCGGGAGCAGAACAAGCACGCCGACCGGATCCTCAACGAGGCGCTCGACGGCATGCCCGTCGAGGGACCCGCCCCGAGCAGCCCGCGGCCCGCCACCTCGTCCGCGACGCGACGCGGCTGGTCGCCCGACGCCACCGCCACCACCCTGGTGCTGGTGCGCCACGGCGTCACCGACCACACGGTCGGCAAGCGGTTCTCCAGCGGTCTCGGCGGCAGCAACCCCGGGCTCGCCGACGAGGGGCGCGCGCAGATCCGGGCCACCGCCGACTGGCTCTCGCCGCTCGCCGAGCAGCTCGACGCCGTCGTCACCTCGCCCGTGCGGCGCACCCACGAGTCGGCCGAGATCCTCGCCGACCGGCTGGGCCGCGCGCTGGTCACCGACGACGGGCTCGCGGAGATGGAGTTCGGCAGCTGGGACGGTCTCACGTTCGCCGAGATCAAGGAGCGCTACCCCGACGACCTCGACGCGTGGCTGGGCTCGCTGGACGCGCAGCCCGGCGGCGGCGAGTCGTTCCGGGTGGTGCAGAAGCGTGTGCTCGACAGCCTCGGCCGGCTGCTCGAGGAGCACGCCGGCGCGACCGTCCTCGTGGTCAGCCACGTCACGCCGATCAAGGTGCTGGTCGCGCACGCCCTCGGGGCGCCGCTGGAGTCGGTGTTCCGCATGGAGATGGCGCCCGGCTCGGTCACGGTGCTGTCGTTCTACGACGACGACCGGGCCTCGCTGCGGATGTTCAACGCCCGTCCCACCGACGCAGCGCTGACCGGCCTCTGACCCGGCGCCTCAGAGCTCGCCGACCACCACGTCGAGCCGGGTGCCGTGGCCGCCGGCCGGGCCCTCCTCGACCTTCCAGCCCAACGCCGTCAGGTGGTCGGCGAACCGTGCCGGCGAGCCGGGTGCGCCGCCGTCGGCCAGCAGCGAGCGCACGAGCCGTCCCTTGGTCGCCTTGTTGAAGTGCGAGACCACCTTGCGGGTGCCCCCGGACTCGTGGAGCACCCGGACCGTGACGACCGTGCGGGCCAGGTCGGCCGACGGTCGCCAGAAGGACGCGTAGGTCGAGGAGCGCAGGTCGACGACCAGCCCTCGCCCCGCGGCCTCGCGGACGGCGGGGTCGAGCCGCCGGCTCCAGTACGTCGACACGGTCCCGATCCCGGGCAGCGCGACGTCGCCCGAGAGCCGGTACGCCGGCACCCGGTCGCTCGGGCGCAGCAGCCCGAACAGGCCCGAGGTCACCGCCAGCCAGGAGGTCGCGCGCCGGCGCGCTGCGGCGTCGAGCGAGGCGAGGTCGAGCGCCTCGTAGAGCACCCCGCTGTAGACCGCATCGGCGCGGGCGGTGGGTGCGGTCGGCAGCGCGGCGTTGCGTGCGACCTCGCCGACCTGGGTCGTCCCGAGACCGAGCACCTGTGCGGCGTACGTCGGCTCGGCCGTCGTGCAGAGCGCGAGCAGGGCGTCGAGCACCTCGCCGCGGTGCAGCCGCAGACCGGGGAACGCGAGCGTGTCGAGGTCGAGCGGCCTGCCGCGCCGGGGAGCCCGCTTGCCCTCGGACGGGGGCAGGAGGATCAGCACGACCACACCCTAGAGGCGCCCCCTTATGCTGGCCCGAACCGACCAGTGGGAGGGGTGGAACCACCGTGCCGAGACGAGTCGTGAAGGTGCACACCGCCGAGCAGACGCCGGAGGAGACCTCGCTGCACGAGGAGATCTCGGTGATCCAGCACGAGCTCGAGCTGACGGCCGAGTTCAGCGACGAGGTCGAGCGGACCGCGCGGCAGGCGGCGGGCAACCCGCGGCTCCCGGAGCTCGACCGCTCCGACATCCCGTTCGTGACGATCGACCCGCCGGAGTCCCGCGACCTCGACCAGGCGCTGCACATCGAGCGCGACGGCGACGGCTACCTCGTGCACTACGCGATCGCCGACGTCGCGGCGTTCGTCTCTCCCGGCGACGCGGTCGACGAGGAGGCGCACCGGCGCGGGGAGACGCTCTACGGCGCCGACTCCAAGGTCCCGCTGCACCCGGTCGTGCTGTCCGAGGGCGCCGCGTCGCTGCTGCCCGACAGCCTGCGCCCCGCGCTGCTGTGGACCATCAAGGTGGACGCCGACGGCGAGGGCACCGACGTGCACGTGGAGCGGGCGCTGGTGCGCAGCCGCGCCAAGCTCGACTACGAGAGCGTGCAGCACAGCCTCGACTCCGGGGAGGCCGACGAGGTGGTGCGGCTGCTCGCCGAGGTGGGCGAGCTCCGCAAGAAGCGGGAGGCGGCGCGCGGCGGCGTCTCGCTGCCGCTCCCCGAGCAGGTCGTGGACGTCGCCGAGGACGGGTGGACGCTGAGCTTCCGCAGCATGCTGCCGGTGGAGGAGTGGAACGCGCAGATCTCGCTGCTCACCGGCATGGCCGCCGCGTCGCTGATGGTCTACGCGCGGATCGGTCTGCTGCGCACGCTGCCGCCGCCGGAGAACCGTGACGTGCAGCGGCTGCACCGCACCGCGAAGGCGCTCGGCATCGAGTGGCCGGCCGAGCAGCTCTACCCCGACTTCGTCCGGTCGCTCGACCCCGACCAGCCCGACCACGCCGCGATGGTGGTCGCCTGCACCCGGCTGCTGCGCGGCTCCGGCTACGTCGCCTTCAACGGCGAGACGCCGGAGCAGCCCGAGCACAGTGCGCTCGCTTCTGAGTACGCCCACGTCACCGCACCGCTGCGCCGGCTCGCCGACCGGTACGCCGGCGAGGTCTGCGTCGCGCTCTGCGCCGGCGAGGAGGTGCCGGCGTGGGTCCTGGAGCGACTCGGCGGGCTGCCGCGGACGATGCAGGCCTCGGGCCAGCGCGCGCACCGCTACGAGCGCGCCGTGCTCGACCTGGTCGAGGCCGAGGTGCTCGCGCCGCACGTCGGTGAGACGTTCGCCGGCGTCGTCGTGCAGGTGGACGAGGACGACCCTGCGAAGGGCGACCTGGTCGTGCAGCAGCCCGCGGTGGAGGCGCGCGTCCGGTCGTCGCAGAAGCTGCCGCTCGGCGGCGACGTGCAGGCGCGGCTCGCCGAGGCCGAGGTGCGCACCCGCACCGTCCGCTTCGAGGTCTGACCCCGGCTGGTCGAGCCTGTCGAGACCTTCGCCCCGGCTGGTCGAGCCTGTCGAGACCCCGGTCGCCTACACTCCTTCTCGGATGAGTCGGCCGGGCGGCCGCGGCGGGGAGACCCGTCGAGGAAGGTCCGGGCTCCACAGGGCGAGGTGGTGGGCAACACCCACCCGGGGTGACCCGCGGGACAGTGCCACAGAGAACAGACCGCCTCCGACTGCTTCGGCAGCCGGCGGCAAGGGTGAAACGGTGGTGTAAGAGACCACCAGCGTTCCGGGTGACCGGAACGGCTCGGTAAACCCCACCTGGAGCAAGGTCAAGAAGAGAGCCGGGGAGACCCGGCCCTCGCGTGAGTGTCCGAGGGCGGCCCGCCCGAGCTCACGGGTAGACCGCACGAGGCCACCGGCAACGGTGGCCCTAGATGGATGGTCGCCGACCGTGGCGCCGCGAGGACCACGGAGACAGAACCCGGCCTACAGGCCGGCTCATCCCTCGCCCGTGACAGCACGAGGCCCCCGCCGCGGACGGTGGGGGCCTCGATGCGTCGGGCGTGCCGGGTCAGGCCTTCTTCGCTGCGCGCCTCGTCGCGGCGGCCTTCTTGGCCGGCGCCTTCTTGGCGGCGCTCGTGGTCCGCGTGGTGGCCTTCTTGGCGGGTGACTTCTTGGCGGCGCTCGTCGTCTTCGACGCCGTCTTCTTGGCGGACTTCTTGGCCGCGCCCGTGGACCTCGACGCGGTCTTCTTCGCCGGGCCGGTGGACTTCTTCGCGGTCTTCTTGGCCGCGCCGGCCGACCGGCTCGCGGTCTTCTTGGCAGGAGCCTTCTTCGCGCTGACCTTCTTGGCCGGTGCCTTGGCGGTCTTGGTGGCCTTCTTGGTCGCGGACTTCTTCACGGGCGACTTCTTGGCCGCGGTCTTCTTGGCGGAGGTGGTCTTGTTGGCGGCCTTCTTCGCCGTCTTCTTGGCGGTCGCCTTGGTGGCGGTGGTCTTCCTCGCCGCCGACTTCTTGGCGGGCGACTTCTTGGCCGACACCTTCTTCGCCGGTGCCTTCGCCGTCTTGGTCGCCTTCTTGGCGGCGGTCGACGTCTTCTTCGCCACCGACTTCACCGCCTTCTTCGCCGGCGACTTCTTGGCAGTCGCCTTCTTCGTTGCAGCCACGCGGGCCTCCCGTGTCAGATGAGCGGCACGTGGTCGTGCTGCTTCATGAAGCGCGGACGGCCGAAGTGGTCGTCCCGCTTATGATCTTGGCAACATTGAGCCGGGAAGTGAATCAATTCCGGCAAAGTCGAGAGCGTGTCGTCGTTGCGCTCCAACGGTGTCTTCGTTACGCACCACCGCTTCACACGTCAACATCCCTTGTTTTGCAGGGGAAACTCGTCGGCAGCACACCTCACAGGAAGGCGCGGTGCGTGAAGCACGATCTCGCGAAGTCGGGACCGTTCATCGGCGTCGGTGGCATGACGGTGGTCGCGTTCCTCTACGGCTACACGGCGATCGCGTTCCCGAGCTGGCTGCACACGCTCGTGATGCCGGTGCTCTGGCTGGTGCTGTTCGTGGTGTCGTGCGCGTGGTTCACGCGACGTCCGCGAGCCGTGGTGCTGCTGCCGGTCGTCGCCGCCGTGCTGTGGTTCGTGCTGCTGGTCGCGTCCGGCTCCGACTGACCGGACGCACGTCAGAACGTGTGCTCGGCTCCGGGGAACGTGCCGCCCTCGACGTCGGCGGCGTACTGCTGCGCGGCCGAGAGCAGCACGCCGTGCAGGTCGGCGTACTGCTTGACGAACCGCGGCAGCCGGCCGGTGCGCAGCCCCGCCATGTCCTGCCAGACCAGCACCTGCGCGTCGCAGTCGACGCCGGCCCCGATGCCGATGGTCGGGATCGTGAGCGTCTTGGTGATCTCGGCGGCGACGTCACCCGGGACCATCTCCATCACGCACGCGAACGCTCCCGCGGCCTCCATCGCCTGCGCGTCGGCGAGCAGCCGTTGGGCGGTCTCGCCGCGTCCTTGCACGCGGTAGCCGCCGAGGTTGTGCTCGGACTGCGGCGTGAAGCCGATGTGGGCCATGACCGGGATGCCGGCCTGCGTGAGCAGCCGGACCTGCGGCGCCATCTCGGCGCCACCCTCGAGCTTCACGGCGTGCGCGTTCGCCTCCTTCATGAACCGCACGGCGGTGTGGAACGCCTGCTCGGCCGAGGCCTGGTAGGAGCCGAACGGGAGGTCCGCGACGACCAGGGCGCGCGACACCGACCGGGTGACCGCACGGACCAGCGGGACCAGCTCGTCGACGGTGACCGGCAGCGACGTCTCGTTGCCGTAGACGTTGTTGGACGCGGAGTCGCCGACCAGCAGCACCGGGATGCCGGCCTCGTCGAACACCGCCGCGGTGTACATGTCGTAGGCGGTGAGCATCGGCCACTTCTGGCCGCGCTCCTTCATCTCGCGCAGGTGGTGGGTGCGGACCCGCTTCACCGGCTTCGACGTGGACCCGCTGGCGCCGCTGCCGTACGGCGCGGTGGTCTCGCTCATGCTGACCTCCGACGTGTGTCGAGCCTCGAGGCTCCCTGGCGGAGTCCCCGGGCGATGAGATTTTCAGGCTAGCCCCGAACCCGTCCCACCGTGCTGTGTCGGTGGTCACGGCCCCCGGGGTCGTGGTCTTTGACAGACTCGGGGCGTGGACTTCGACTCGGTGTACGACCAGGGCTTCGCCCGGGTCGCTGCCTGCACCATCCCGACGGCGGTCGCCGACCCGCGCGCGAACGCGGAGCAGGTGCTGTCGCAGGCACGTGCGTGCGACGCCGAGGGCGTCGCCGTCGCGATCTTCCCCGAGCTGTGCCTGAGCGGCTACGCCATCGACGACCTGCTGCTGCAGGAGGCGCTGCTCGACGAGGTGGAGGCCGCGATCGCGAGCATCGTCGAGACGTCGACCCACCTGCGCCCGGTGCTCGTCGTGGGGGCGCCGCTGCGCAGCCTGCACCGGATCTACAACTGCGCGGTCGTGATCCACCGGGGCCAGGTGCTCGGCGTCGCACCGAAGGTGCACCTGCCCAACTACCGCGAGTTCTACGAGCACCGGCACTTCGCCTCCGGCCTCGACCAGTCCAACGGCGCCGTGATCCCGCTGAACGGGGAGGACGTCCCCTTCGGCCACGACCTGCTGTTCCGCGCCGTCGACGTGCCCGGGCTCGTGCTGCACGTGGAGATCTGCGAGGACATGTGGGTGCCCGTGCCGCCGAGCGCGAACGCGGCCCTCGCGGGCGCCACCGTGCTGGCCAACATCTCCGGCAGCCCGATCACCGTCGCGCGGGCCGAGGACCGCCGGCTGCTGGTGCGCTCGGCGTCGGCGCGCTGCCTCGCGGCGTACCTCTACGCCGCGGCCGGCGAGGGCGAGTCGAGCACCGACCTCTCGTGGGACGGCCAGACGATGGTCTACGAGATGGGGGAGCTGCTGGGGGAGTCCGAGCGGTTCCCCGACGGGCCGCGGGCGACGGTCGTCGACGTCGACCTGCTGCGGATCAGGCAGGAGCGGCTGCGGCAGGGCACCTTCGACGACAACCTCCGCGCCGAAGGACTGCGCCCCGCCGAGTGGCAGGACATCGAGCTCACCCTCGGCCCGCCCTCGGGCGACCTCGGGCTGCGGCGCAAGGTCGACCGGTTCCCGTTCGTCCCCGACGACCCCGACCGGCTCGCGCTGGACTGCTACGAGGCCTACAACATCCAGGTCTCCGGGCTCGAGCAGCGGCTGCGTGCGATCGGCCAGCCCAAGGTCGTCATCGGCGTCTCCGGCGGGCTGGACTCCACGCACGCGCTGATCGTGGCGGCCAAGGCGATGGACCGGCTGGGCCGGCCCCGCAGCGACGTGCTCGCCTTCACGCTGCCGGGCTTCGCCACCAGCGCCGGCACCAAGGACAACGCGACCCGGCTCTCGGAGGCGCTGGGCGTCACCTTCGAGGAGATCGACATCAAGCCGGCCGCCGAGCGGCTGCTGGCCGACCTCGGTCACCCGTTCGCGCGGGGGGAGCCGGCGTACGACGTGACGTTCGAGAACGTCCAGGCGGGGCTGCGCACCGACTACCTGTTCCGGCTGGCCAACCAGCGCGGCGGCATCGTGCTCGGCACCGGCGACCTCTCCGAGCTGGCGCTGGGCTGGTGCACGTACGGCGTCGGCGACCAGATGTCGCACTACGCCGTGAACACCGGCGTGCCCAAGACGCTGATGCAGCACCTGATCCGCTGGGTCGCCGGCACCGACCAGTTCGACGCCGACACCAACGAGCTGCTGCGCGCCATCCTCGAGCAGGAGATCACCCCGGAGCTGGTGCCCGTCGGCGAGGGCGAGCGGCCGCAGAGCACCGAGGACACCATCGGCCCCTACGCGCTGCACGACTTCGCGCTCTACTTCGTGCTGCGCCACGGCTTCCCGCCGAGCCGCATCGCGTTCCTCGCCCGGCACGCCTGGTCCGACGCGGACGCCGGTGGCTGGCCGCCCGGCTTCGAGGACGACAAGCGGTTCGCCTACGACCTGCCGGAGATCCGCCGCTGGCTCGAGGTGTTCGTGCAGCGGTTCTTCGGCTTCAGCCAGTTCAAGCGGTCGGCCCTGCCCAACGGCCCGAAGGTGGCCGCCGGTGGGTCGCTCTCGCCGCGCGGCGACTGGCGCGCGCCCTCGGACGGCAACGCGACCGTGTGGCTCGACGAGCTGCGGCGCAACGTCCCCACCGACTGACGCGGGCCGACCGGGTCGCGGTCGCGGGCTTCGGTGAGCCCGGTAGCGTCGTGCCATGGCCGACGAGCTCCTGGAAACGCTGGAAGCCCTCGAACGACGAGGTTGGGACGCGCTCTGCGACGGCACCGCCAGCCAGTTCTACGGCGACACGATGACCTCCGACGGGTTGATGGTGCTGGCCAACGGCGCGGCGATGACCCGCGACCAGGTGGTGTCGGCGCTGCGCGACGCGCCGCCGTGGGGCGGCTACGAGATGGCCGACGTGCGCCTGGTGACCACCGGGCGCGACAGCGCCGCGATCGTCTACCGCGGCACCGCGATGCACGACGGCGCGGTGGCGTTCGTCGGGACGATGACCAGCGTCTACGTCGAGGTCACCGGCACCTGGCGGCTCGCGCTCTACACGCAGACCCCGGTGGCCGGCGACTGACGTCGCTTTACCGCTGCGAAACATGCGACAGTCAGACTGACCTCCGGCCCCGCCGGGGCCAGCACACGGGATCGGCACAGGGGATCGGCACAGGGGATCGGAAGGCGGGCTGGATGGGCAAGCAGGAAGACTTCGTGCTCCGGGCACTCGAGGAGCGCGACGTCCGGTTCGTGCGGCTGTGGTTCACCGACGTGCTCGGGTACCTCAAGTCCGTGGCGATCGCACCGGCCGAGCTCGAGGGGGCGTTCGCCGAGGGCATCGGCTTCGACGGCTCCGCGATCGAGGGGTTCGCCCGCGTCTACGAGGCGGACATGCTCGCCAAGCCCGACCCGTCGACCTTCCAGATCCTGCCGTGGCGCGGCGAGGGCCCGAGCACGGCGCGGATGTTCTGCGACATCGTGATGCCCGACGGCTCGCCGTCGTACGCCGACCCGCGCTACGTCCTCAAGCGCACCCTGTCGCGGGCCGCGGAGAACGGCTTCACGTTCTACACGCACCCCGAGATCGAGTTCTACCTCTTCAAGGACACCCCGACGCCCGGCGGCGACCCGGTGCCGGTGGACCGCAGCGGCTACTTCGACCACACCGCGCAGAGCATGGGCTCCGACTTCCGCCGCGAGGCGATCACCATGCTCGAGGCGATGGGCATCTCGGTGGAGTTCAGCCACCACGAGGGCGGTCCCGGCCAGCAGGAGATCGACCTGCGGTACGCCGACGCGCTCTCGACCGCCGACAACATCATGACGTTCCGCACCGTGGTGCGGGAGGTCGCGCTCAGCCAGGGGATCTGGGCGACCTTCATGCCCAAGCCGTTCACCACCCACCCCGGCTCCGGCATGCACACGCACGTGTCGTTGTTCGAGGGCGACCGCAACGCGTTCTTCGCCGCCGGCGAGGAGTACCAGCTCTCGAAGACCGGCCGGCAGTTCATCGCCGGGGTGCTGCACCACGCCGCCGAGATCGCGGTCGTCACGAACCAGTGGGTCAACAGCTACAAGCGGCTGATGTGGGGCGGCGAGGCGCCGTCGTACATCTGCTGGGGGCACAACAACCGGTCCGCGATGATCCGGGTGCCGATGTACAAGCCGAACAAGGGCCAGTCGACCCGCATGGAGCTGCGCACCGTCGACTCCGCCGCGAACCCGTACCTCGCCTTCGCGGTGATCCTCGCCGCCGGCATGAAGGGGATCGAGGAGGCCTACGAGCTGCCGCGCGAGGCCGAGGACGACGTGTGGTCGCTCAACGAGCGGGAGCGCAAGTCGCTCGGCATCGACCCGCTCCCGAAGAGCCTGCAGGACGCCATCGCGGTGGCCGAGGGCTCCGAGCTGCTCGCCGAGACGCTCGGGGAGCACGTCTTCGACTTCTTCCTGCGCAACAAGCGCGCCGAGTGGGAGGAGTACCGCGTCCAGGTCTCCACCTTCGAGCGCGACCGCATGCTGCCGCTGCTCTAGGCTCGCTCCGCTCGCCGGACGTTCGGGGTGACCGATTTACCGGCCTCTACGTCAACCCTGTAGCCGTCCGGCGCGTGAGCGTGCTTTCGGTGCCGCGAGCGGCACGCGGAGGAGCGCAGCGGGGGAGCGTGACGGGGGTGGTGCCGAAGGCGCGGTCGCCCAGGCGCGCCGGACACGCGCGAGCGGAGCGAGCGCAGACAACCGAGTAGGTTCAGCGGGTGAGCACGCAACCCATCCTGGTCGTCGAGCACGAGGCGCAGTGCCCGCCGGGGTGGCTGGGGGAGTGGCTCGCCGAGGCCGGGGCGGAGGTCGACGTGGCCCGGCCGTACGCCGGGGACCGGCTGCCCGGGGACCTGTCCGGGCACAGCGGGATGCTGGTGCTCGGCGGTGAGATGGGCGCCCACGACGACGCCGACTTCGAGTGGCTCACGGACGTGAAGCAGCTGGTCCGCTCGGCGGTGGCCGACGGCACCCCGGTGCTCGGCGTGTGCCTGGGCCACCAGCTCGTGGCGGTGGCGCTGGGCGGCGAGGTCGGACCGAACCCGCTGGGCCAGCAGATCGGCGTGCTGGGCGTCGGCTGGACCGCCGAGGCGTACGACGACCGGCTGCTGGCCGACCTCGCGGAGCGCGGGCGCGACGTGCCCGCGGTGCAGTGGAACAACGACCTCGTGACCCGGCTGCCGGACGGCGCCGTCGACCTCGCCCACACCGGCCGCGACGAGCTGCAGGCCGCCCGGTTCGCGCCCGCCGTGTGGGGCGTGCAGTGGCACCCCGAGGCGGGCGAGGAGATCATCCGGCCCTGGGCGGACCACGACCGGGACGACGCGGTGGAGCGCGGTGTGGACGTCGACGCCTACGTCGCCGACGTGGTCGCCGCGCGCGACGACCTCCGCGCGACCTGGCGGGTGCTGGCCGACCGGTTCGCCGCGGTGTGCGCCGAGCCGGCGCCGGCCCGCACGCCCGCGTCATGACCGACGGACGGGTCGCCACCGCGGCGGGGCGGCTGGCACGGCTCGGGTTCGCCGACGCCGAGCGGTCGGCGGGCTGCGTCGCCCGGCTGGGCGACAGCGCGGACGAGCTGGTGCACCTGCTGGCGGCCACCGCCGACCCGGACCAGGCGCTGGCCTACCTCGCGGACCTCGCCGACCGGGTCCAGGACCGCGCCGCCCTGCTCGACGACCTCGTCGACGACGAGGGCACCGCGATGCGGCTGCTGTCGGTGCTCGGCGCGAGCTCGGCGCTCGGCGACCACCTGCTGCGGCACCCCGAGCAGTACCACGACCTCACCGACCCGCTGCTCGGCTCGACCCGCCCCACGTCGTACGCCCTGCGTGCGGAGCTGATGGCGGCGGTCGGCGCCGACGCCACCGCGGACTCGCCGGTCGCGCACGGCGACGACACCGGCTGCGTCAACGCGCTGCGCGTCACCTACCGCCGGCTGCTGCTGCGGCTCGCCGCCCGCGACCTGTCCCACGCGGTCGGCGTCGACGACGTCGCCGCCGAGCTGTCCGACCTGGCCGCCGGCACCCTGGACGCCGCGCTCGCGGTCGCGCGGGCCCGGGTCGGGAGTGCCGCCGACGGCGCCCGGCTCGCGGTGATCGCGATGGGCAAGTGCGGCGGCCACGAGCTCAACTACGTCAGCGACGTCGACGTGATCTTCGTGGCGGAGGCCGCCGACGGCCACGACGAGCAGGCCGCGATCCGGGCCGCCACCATGCTCGCCGCGAACCTGATGCGGGTCTGCTCCGACCACACCGCCGAGGGCACCATCTGGCCGGTCGACGCGGCGCTGCGACCGGAGGGCAAGTCCGGGCCGCTGGTGCGCACGCTGGCGAGCCACGAGAGCTACTACCAGAAGTGGGCCAAGACCTGGGAGTTCCAGGCGCTGCTCAAGGCGCGGCCGGTCGCCGGCGACGCCGAGCTCGGCCGGGAGTACGTCGAGCGGATCACCCCGATGGTGTGGTCGGCCTCCACCCGCGACGGCTTCGTGACCGAGGTGCAGGCGATGCGCCGGCGGGTGCTCGACCACATCCCGGCGGCGCAGGCCGACCGGCAGATCAAGCTCGGCGCCGGCGGGCTGCGCGACGTCGAGTTCGCGGTGCAGCTGCTGCAGATGGTGCACGGCCGCGCCGACGAGGCCGTCCGGGCGCCGACGACGCTGTCCGCGCTGGCCTACCTCACCCGCGCCGGGTACGTCGGACGTGACGACGGTGCCGCCCTCGACGAGGCCTACCGGTTCCTGCGCACGCTCGAGCACCGCATGCAGCTGGCGCAGCTGACCCGGATGCACGTGGTGCCCGAGGACCTGGCGTCGCTGCGCAGCCTGGGCCGCTCGATGGGGCTGACCAAGGAGCCCGTCGAGGAGCTGAACAAGCAGTGGCGCCGCCACAGCCGCGAGGTCCGCCGGCTGCACGAGAAGCTGTTCTACCGGCCGCTGCTCGCCGCGGTCGCCAAGCTGCCCACCGACGAGGCACGGCTCTCGCCGGAGTCCGCGAAGCAGCGGCTGTCCGCACTGGGCTACGAGGACCCGGTGGCCGCGCTGCGCCACCTCGAGGCGCTGACGTCCGGGCTGACCCGGACCGCCTCCATCCAGCGGGCGCTGCTGCCGGCGATGCTCGGCTGGTTCGCGGACGCCCCGAACCCGGACGCCGGCCTGTGGGGGTTCCGGCAGATCTCCGAGGCCCTCGGCTCGACGCACTGGTACCTCCAGACGCTGCGCGACGAGGGACAGGTCGCCCAGCGGCTGGCCATGCTGCTGGCGTCCAGCCGCTACGCCACCGACCTGCTGCAGCGCGCGCCCGAGGGGGTGCGGATGCTCGCCACCGACGAGGGGCTGCGGCCGCTGGGGCTCGCGGCGCTGCGCAAGGAGATGACCTCGGCGGCCCACCGCCACACCGACCCGGTGCAGGCCGTCACCGCGGTGCGGGCGATCCGCCGGCGCGAGCTGTTCCGGATCGCCGCGGCCGACCTGTTCGACCTGCTCGACGTGGCCGAGGTCGGCTACGCGCTGACCGACGTGATGACCGCGACCCTCGACGCGGGGCTGGTGGCGGCGCTGCTCGCGATCGAGGCGGAGCGTCGCGCCCCGCTGCCCACCCGGCTGGCGATCGTCGCCATGGGCCGGTACGGCGGCGAGGAGCTGGGCTTCGGCAGCGACGCCGACGTGATGTTCGTGCACGACCCGCTGCCGGACGCCGCCGCCGAGGACGCCACCCGCGTCGCCCGCGACGTGGTCAACGAGTTCCGCCGGCTGCTGTCGCTGCCGGGCACCGACCCGGCGATCAGCATCGATGCGGACCTCCGGCCCGAGGGCAAGCAGGGGCCGCTGGTCCGCACGCTCGACTCCTACCGCCGCTACTACGCGACCTGGTCGGTGGTGTGGGAGGCGCAGGCGCTGCTGCGCGCGAAGGCCAACGTCGGCGACGAGGACCTGTGCCGCCGGTTCACCGAGCTCATCGACCCGCTGCGCTTCCCGGCGCACGGCATCAGCGAGGACGACGTGCGCGAGGTGCGGCGGATCAAGGCCCGGGTCGACGACGAGCGGCTGCCGCGGGGCGCCGACAAGGCGACCCACCTCAAGCTCGGACGCGGCGGGCTCGCCGACGTGGAGTGGACGATCCAGCTGCTCCAGATGCAGCACGCCGGCGACGTCGAGGGGCTGCGGACCACCCGCACCCTGGACGCGCTCAGGGCCGCGGTGCAGGCGGACCTGCTGAGCGCCGAGGACGCCGACGTGCTGACCACCGCGTGGCGGGCCGCCAGCGGGCTGCGCAACGCCGTCACCCAGGTCCGCGGCCGGCCCGCCGACTCGCTGCCGCGCGACGCCCGGGAGAAGGCGGCGGTCGCCCACATCCGCGGCTACGCGCCGGGGGAGTCCGAGGACCTGGTCAACGACTACCTCCGGACCACGCGCCTGGCGCGGCAGGTCGTGGAGCGGGTGTTCTGGGGCTGAGCGCGCCTCAGACCGCCTCCTTGAACGGGTCGTGCTCGGCCAGGATCTTGTCGAGGCGGGCCTGGTCGAGCCGGCTGGTCAGCCCGGAGGTCTCCTGGGCGTCGCGCACGCACTTGGCCAGCGTGAACGACGAGGTGACGAGGAACAGGCTGCCCAGGCCCAGGAACGCGCGGATCCACGGGTCGACCGGGACGAACCAGATCCCGAGCAGGACGGCACAGGTGGCCACGGCGAACGAGACGCCGGCCTGCGCGTAGAAGGCGGTCGTGGTGCTGGGCTTCGGTGTCGAGGTCATGCGGCAACGATCCGGCTCCGGCGTGCGGGCGCGCATCCGTGCTGCTACTCAGGTGCGGGTGAGCCGCCGGGAGTCAGGCTGCCGTCATGTTGCCGGACTTCACTGGTGACGTGGCCGTCGTCGCCTTCACGCAGCCGTGGGTCCGGGTCTCCCTCCACCGCTTCGTGCTGCTCGTCGTCGGTGCGGTGCTGGTGCTGCGGGTCGGCTACCTCACCGGCCCGCTGGCCGCCGACGAGGCCGGCTACCTGCTCGTCGCCGAGTCCTGGCGGCGGGGCGGGCCGAACCTCTACGGGCACTACTTCGTCGACCGGCCGCCGCTGCTGCTGACGCTCTACCGGGTCGCGGCCCTGACCGGCTGGGCGCCGACCGTGCGGGTGCTGGCGACCGGGTTCTCGGTGCTCCTGGTGGTCGCTGCCGCGTGGGCGGCGCACCAGGTGGCCGGGGACCGCGGCGCGCGGTGGGCGGCACTCGTCGCGGCGGCGCTGGTCACGACGCCGATGCTGGCCGCGCAGGAGGCCGACGGCGAGATCTTCGCGGCGCCCCTGGTGATGCTCGCGGTGGCGCTGACGCTGGCCGCCGTACGCCGGGCGGGGTGGCGGTCGTTCCTGCTGGCCGTGGCCGCGGGCGTCGCGGCGGGCTCCGCGGTGATGGTGAAGCAGAACTTCGTGGACGGCGTGGTGTTCGCCGGGGCGCTGGTGCTCGCCTCGGCGGTGCAGCGGCGGCTGTCGGGGCGGGACACGCTCCGGGTCGTCGCGGGCGGGTGCGCCGGCGGCGCGCTGGTGCTGCTCGGCACGCTCGGCTTCGTCGCCTGGTCCCGGGTCGGGATCTCGGTCGCGTGGACCGACGTGTTCGGGGTCCGCAGCAGCGCCCTCGACGTCATCGAGGACCACAGCCTGCACGCGCCGATGCTGCGGGCGACCTCGCTCGTCGTGATCGCCGTCGTCGCCGGCCTGCTGCCGATGCTCGCGGCGCTGGTCGTCGAGGCGGTGCGCCGGCGGGGGCGGGGCTCACCCGTCGCGTGGGCGGTCGGGGCCACGCTGCTCGTCGAGGTGGTCAGCATCGCGATGGGCGGCAGCTACTGGGCGCACTACCTGCTCCAGGTCGCCCCGATGCTCGCGCTGGCGGCGGGGCTGTGGGCCGCCGACGCGGCCCGGGTGCGCGCGTGCGCCGCCCTGGTGGTGGCGGCGTCGGTCGCGGCGTCGACCGTCATCCTGCTCTCCGGCGCGGCGTTCGGGCACCGCGACCAGCGGGTGGGCGCCTGGCTGCACGCCTCGAGCCGGCCCGGCGACACCGTCACCCAGCTGTTCGGCAACGCCGACGCCCAGCAGGCCTCCGGCATGGCCTCCCCCTACTCGCAGCTGTGGACGCTCCCGATGCGCACCCTCGACCCGCACCTCTCGCAGCTGCGGGCGGTGCTGCGCGGTCCGCAGGCGCCCACCTGGGTGGTCGCCTGGGGCAACCTCGACCCCTGGCACATCGACGCGCACGGCCTGACCCGGCGCACGCTGGCGCGGCACTACGAGCCGGTGGCCGACGTCTGCGGCCACGTGGTCTACCTGCACGACGGGCTGCGACGCGACCTGGCGCCGGTCCGCTGCCGGTGAACCTCGACGGTTCAGACGTCGACGCGCAGCCGGACGGTCACCCGGTCGCCCACCTCGAGCTGCTCGGCCCGCCGGACCGCGTCCTTGAGGGGGACGACGTACCCGCCGTCCTTGGGGAACAGCGAGGTGGTCCAGCCGGTGCCGCCGATCCGGACGGCGACCGGGATCATGCCCCAGCCGTAGCTCACCAGCGCCGACGCCTCCTCGAGCTCGACGCAGTCGTCCTCGGGCACCGAGACGAAGTGGTACGGCGAGGGGCCCTTCCAGAACCAGATCTCCCCGGCGAACTCCAGGTCCATGCCCGCCACGGTATGACGGGCCACCGACGGCGCGGCCCTCTCACCTGGAAAGGATGAGGACCCCGTCGGCCCCGGGCGACGAGGATGGGGCGCCGACTCGTGGAGGGAGTCCCGATGCCAACCGTTAGTGCCGCGCCGGACGGTTTCCTCCCGTCGGTGCCGCGCAAGGCGGTCGACGCCGCGGTGGCGGCGGCGGTGATCACCGCCGACGGGGTCGTGGTGACCTCGCGGCGGGCACGCCGGCGGCTCGCACCGGTGGCCCGGCTGCTGGCCCGGCCGCCGGGCGTCGCCGCCCCGCTGCAGGCCGGCTACTGGATCGACCGGCTGGCCGAGAGCGGGTCGTTGATGCGCCCGCGGATCACGGCCCGGATCGCGGCGCAGCTGGCGCAGGAGCTCGACCGGTGGCTGCCGGTCGTGCTCGAGCAGACGATGCGCCGCCTCGACCTCACGACGCTGGTCCTCGAGAACGTCGACCTGGACCGGATCATCACGCAGGTGGACCTCGACGCCGCCGTGCGCCGCGTCGACATCGACGCGGTCGCCCGGCGGCTCGACCTCGACGCGGTCGTGGAACTGCTCGACGTCGACGCGGTGGCCGCCCGCCTCGACGTCGACGGCGTCCTCGACCGGCTGGACCTGACGGCGCTGATCCTGCAGCGGGTCGACCTGCCCGTCCTGATGGACGCGGTCCTCGCCGAGCTCGACCTCGCGGCCCTCGCCCAGGAGGTCATCGACGCGGTCGACCTCCCGGAGATCATCCGCGAGTCCAGCGGCGCGATGGCCTCCGACACCGTGCGGGGCGCGCGGGTCCGCAGCATCGCGGCCGACGACGCCCTCGGCCGGCTCATGCACCACCTGCTGCTGCGCCGGGCGGCGGCGGAGGACGGCACCGTCGAGCAGATCACGGAGGGCGCGGCCGAGGTGCCCCGCCACGCATGACGGACGAGTCGACGGTGGAGCGGCGGGGGATGTTCTCGAGCGCGCCGAGCGACGTGGTGGCCCACCAGGGACGCACCGCCGGTCTCGTCAGCCGGGCGATCGCCGCCAGCCTCGACGTGGCGGTCGTCGGGCTGCTGCTGCTGGCCGGGTACGGCGCCATCTGCGGCGTGACGTTCCTGCTGCACCCCCGGAGCTTCACGTTCCCGACGTGGTCGGTGCTGGCGAACCTGACGACGGCGTGGCTGGTGCTGACGGCGTACCTGTCGCTGTTCTGGACGGTGAGCGGGAGGACGTACGGGTCCGCGGTCATGGGTCTGCGGGTCGTCACCCGCCGGGGCACGAACCCGTCGCTGCTCGTCGCCGTCGTGCGGGCCGTGTGCTACGCGCTGTTCCCGGTCGGGCTGGTGTGGTGCGCGGTCAGCCGGCGCAACCGCTCCGTCCAGGACCTGGTGACCCGGACGTCGGTGATCTACGACTGGCAGAACCTTCACCGCACCGGGACGAGGTGAACCGCCGAGCGGTCGCCACCCAGTCACCCGATCCGTGTGGTGACACCGTCGGGGCGGCCCGCGGACGGTGGACACCATGATCCGCCTGCTGCGTCACATGCCACCCGGGGTCCTTGGGCTCGAAGCGGTCGACGACGTGGAGAAGGAGGACTACGAGGACGTCATCCGTCCCGCGGTCGAGGCGGCCATCGCCGAGCACGGGAAGGTGCGCCTCGTCTACGTCCTCGGTCCCGAGTTCGACGACTACGAGGGAGAGGCCGTCTGGGAGGACCTCAAGCTCGGCGGCCGCCACCCGACGTCGTTCGAGCGGGTCGCCGTGGTGACGAACGCGCGGTGGGCCGGGCCGGCCGTCAAGGTGGCCAGCCTCCTGGTGCCCGGGCAGGCGCGTGCGTTCCCGCTCGCCCAGCTCGACGAGGCGAAGTCCTGGGCGGCAGCCGACGTCGGCTGAGGACCATGGCAGCCACGGGACAGGTCGCGCGGGGCGCCCGGGCCGCGCAGCAGCTGCTGGACGAGCGCCGCCCGCTGCGCGAGCTCGCCGGCCGGCCCCGGCCCGGCATCCTCGTCGCCGAGGGCGACTCGTGGTTCGACTACCCGCGCACGGACGTGCTGTCGGTGCTCGAGGACGACTTCGGGTGGGAGGTGCAGTCGGTGGCCCACCGCGGCGACGACCTGGAGTCCATGGCCTACGACCGCGGCCAGCTCGAACCCTTGAACCGGACGTTCGAGCGCGTGGCGCGGCGAGGAGAGACCCCGGCCGGCGTCGCCTTCTCGGCCGGCGGCAACGACTTCGCCGGACCCGAGCTGGCGATGCTGCTGGACCACCACGGCAGCGAGCACCCCGGGATCAACACCGTGATCACCGACGAGCTGGTGGAGCACCGGATGCGGGAGGCATGGGAGCACCTGCTCGGCTTCACGCGGCAGCTGAGCGTCGAGCTGTTCGACGTGCCCGTCCGGACGGTCGTGCACGGCTACGACTACGCGATCCCCGACGGCCGCGGCTTCCTCGGTGGCGCGGGACCGCTGCCCGGCCCGTGGCTCGCGCCCAGCTATGCGCAGAAGCGCATCGGGTCGCAGACCGCGGCCGGCCTCCGGACCCGGTCCGACCTGACGCGTGACCTGGTGGATCGCTACAACCTCATGCTGGCGGCGCTGGTCGCCGAACCCGGGCTGGAGCACGTCACGTACGTCGACCTCCGCGGCGTCCTGCACGCCCCGGACTACAAGGACGACTGGGCCAACGAGCTGCACCCGACGTCGGCAGGCTTCGAGGAGCTCGCGGCCCGGATCCACGCAGCGCTGGTCGGGTGACCGGGCGTGCAGGCACGAACCCGAATCGAGGTCACGTCCTGACACGTCGCCCGTCGGGGGAAACGGCGTGCACTAGCGGGTCGTGGCCCCAATGTGTCATTGACCCCCTCGCCGCCGCGCTGTGAGGGTGAGAGCGCTCCGACCACTCGATGGAAGCGACTCCGCCATGCGCCTGCGCCCGGCTCCCCGGTACCGACGGCTGGCTCTCCTGCTGGCCTTCCTGGCGTCGCTGGTCGCCGCGACGGGCGGGCTGGTGACGAGCGCGGCGAGCGCCGCGAACACCGCACCGGTGTCGATCGTCATCGACCGGGTGAGCTCCTCGGTGACGCCGCCGAGCGGCACGCCGGGCGGTGCCGTGCCCTACGTGCTGGTGCAGTCCGGGCAGACGTTCTCGGTCACCGTGAGCTTCTACGACGCGAGCGGCGCGCCTGCCGCCTTCAACACCGACACCGCGCTGTCGGTCACCAGCAACCGCGGGACGCTGTCGCCGTCGACCGGGGTCGCCCGCAAGGGCGTGACGTCGGCGACGCTGAGCACCAGCCTGGCGACCCCCGCGAACCAGGTCTCGCTGACGGTCTCGGTCGCGGGCGGCAAGGGAGCCCGCTCGACCAGCCCTGGCACCTCGCGGCCGGACCAGCTCTTCGACGTCGTCTCCCGGCTGCGCTTCGAGAGCGCCACCACGGGCTTCCGGCAGGGCATCGGCGGCGACGGCAACTGCACCACCGCGACCGCGGCCGACCCGGTGTGCGGGGTGGTCGTGCTGCCCCGGGGTGCCGTCAGCTCCCAGGTGCTGCTCTCGCTCGGGGCCTGCGACTCCGCGTACGCCGGGTGCGGCAGCATCCGTGGGTCGGTGGTGCAGACGCTGGCCGACCTGTCCGGGCTCTACACCAAGACCTCCCCGGCGGCGCTGCTGGTCAAGTGCGACAAGCAGCTCTGCGGCGGCGGCGCGATCCAGAAGCAGCACCTGTCCTACTCGCTGCTCGGCAACGCAGCGCTGCAGACCGCCCCGTCCTGCCCGGCCAAGAACACCATCGGTGCGAACCAGCCGGCGTGCGTCGACTACGTGCAGAGCACCCGGGACGGCTCCGGGGACACCTACCTCTACCTGCTGTTCACCGAGGACGCCCGGGTCAGCGTCGGCTGACCCGGCGGCTCAGCCCGCCCGCAGCACGCTCATCGAGTCGAGGATGTCGTGGCCGCGCCGCGTCGCCTCGTCGACGGACGCACCTGCCGTCCCCGTGGTCGACGCCAGCGTCCCCAGCTCCACGAGCAGCAGGCCCTGCTCGTAACGGTCCGCCTCCTGCTCGGCGGCCTCGAGCCCACGGCGCAGCATCAGCACGGCCTCGTCGTACCTCGCCTCGGCCAGGTGGTGGCGGGCGATGAGCCGGTGCAGGGTCGGGCTCAGCCGGGAGAGCTCGTCCGGACCCACCACCAGCCGGTCGAGCACCTCGCCGGCCTCCGTCGTGCGGCCGGTGTCGAGCAGCACCTCGGCCAGCACGACGTCGGTGCGCCGCGCCTCGGCCGGCTCGCCCAGCTGCTCGAACCGCCGGTGGGCGTCGGCCAGCAGCGCCTCCGCCCCGGCGAGGTCGCCCGCGTGCGCCCGGGTGCGCGCCTGCTCCCGCAGCGCCAGCGCCACGAGCTCCTCGTCGTCGAGCGCGCGGGCGATGCGGAGCACCTCGGGCAGCAGCGCCGCCGCCTCGTCGTACCGCCGCTGGCATACCAGCAGCTCGGCGTGGTTGTAGATCGCGTTCCCCTCGCTGGCGGTGTCGCCGATCCGCCGGAAGATGTCGGTGGCCCGCTCGTAGCTGGTCAGCGCCTCGTTCCAGCGCCCGTGGGTGAACGCCGCGACGGCGAGGTTGTTGAGGCAGTGCCCCTGGCGCGGGAGGTTCCCGAGCTCGCGGTAGGCCTGCAGGGCGAGCCGGCCGTAGGGCAGGTCCTCCTCGCGGCCCGAGCCGGCGTGGATCGCGTTGAGCATCTCGTAGGCCTGGGCCAGGGCGTCGTTGTCGACGGCCTCCTCGGCCTCGTGGGCGGCGACCCCGGCCCAGTGCAGGGCCTCGTCGATCCGGCCCTGGTTGAAGCGGCTGTAGGCGTAGCGGCGGGCCAGCAGCGAGCGCGCCACCGCCGCCGGCGTGCCCGGCACGCCCTCCAGGCCGTTCAGCCCGCGGCTGATGCGGCGCATCGCCTGGGTGTACTTGCGCCGCCGGTGGTCGATCCGGGCCTCCTTCTCGATGATCCCGGCCAGCCGCACCGGGTCGCCCCGCAGGTGCCGCCGCGCCGCGGCGTAGGCCTGCTCGGCGGGCTCGGACAGGCCCAGCAGGAAGCGCGAGTCGGCGAGCTGCTCGAGCACCCGGGCGACCTCGAGGTCCCCGACGACGGCGTGGTACGGCGTGGCCTGCGCCGCGCGGGCGAAGAACTCGACGGCCTGGCCGTGGGCGAACTTGGCGACCGCCCGCTCGCCGGCCAGCACCGAGTAGCGCCAGGCCCGGTCGTGCCGCCCGGCGTGGAAGAAGTGCAGCGACAGCAGCTCGCACTGGCTCTCGGGCCTCGTGGACGCCTCCTCGATCGCGCGTCCCACGTGGTCGTGCAGCGTCTTGCGTCGGCTGAACGGGAGCCCCTCGTAGGCCACGTCACGGCTCAGCGCGTTGCGGAAGCGCAACCGGCCCTGCGGGTCGCGCACCAGGAAGTCGGCCAGCCGGCCCAGCGCCCCCGCCGGCACCTCGGCGTCGTGGGCCGCCAGCAGCAGGTCGAGGGTCGGCTCGTCCACGACGGTCCCGAAGACCGCCGCGTAGCGGACCACGGTCCGGTCCGCGGGGTCCAGCCGGTCCATCTGGCTGGTCACCAGCGCCTCCACCGACTGCGGCAGCTGGTCGAGCGAGTCCGCCCGGCCGGCCTCGCGCACCAGGGCCTCGAGGAACAGAGGGTTGCCGCCGGCCCGGCCGACCAGCGACGACGCCGCCTGCGGCGGCAGCGGGTGCTCACCCATCGTGGCCCGGACGAGCTCGAGCGCGACCCCGGGGTCCAGCGGCTGGAGCCGGAGCGTGATGGCGGCGCCGGGCGGCGGCACGAAGCCGCTGCCCGGCTCCCGCTTGGTCACCAGGAACAGGACCGGCCGGTCGGCGAGCCGGGCGGTGAACCGCCGCAGCAGGTCGACCGACGCGTCGTCCGCCGCGTCCGCGTCCTCCAGGACGAGGACGGTCGGGTCGGTCAGCACCGCCCTGAGCAGCTCGGTGACCACCACCTCCAGCCGGCGCTTGCGGAAGCGCTCGTCGAGCTCCGCGGTCTCGCGCGTCGGCCGCAGCGGCACGTCCAGCGGGATGCCGAGCAGCGGGACCCACGGCAGCAGGTGCGGCGCGACGGCGGCGACGAGGCCGGTCAGGTGCGCGGCGACGTCGTCCGGTGACGCGTCCGCGGCGACACCCAGCACGTCGCGCAGCAGCCGTCGCACCGGGAAGTACGGCGTCGAGGACTCGTACTGCTCGCAGCGCACCCGCACCACGGCCACCTCGTGGGGGTCGGTCAGCAGCTCGGTGAGCAGCCGCGACTTGCCGAGCCCGGCCGCCCCGACGATCTCCACGACCTGCCCGCGCCCGGCCCGTGCCTGCGCCAGGGCGTCGAGGAGCGTCGCGAGCTCCGCTTCACGGCCCACCAGGGGGCCGGTGGGCCGTTGCTCGCTCCGGGAGCCGACCTGTGCGCCGACCTCCACCGCGCCGGTCACCGGCTGCCGGCGGCCCTTGACCGTGAACGGGGGCAGCTCCGCGGTGCGGAACGTCGTCTGCGACCGGGCGACGACGTCGGCGGCGGCCAACGCCCGGCCGGGGACGGCCGCCGCTGCCAGCCGCGCCGCGAGGTTCACCGCGTCGCCCTTCACCGAGTAGGTCCGCCGGAACACCGGGCCGAAGTCGCCGGCGAAAACGTGCCCGCGATTGACCCCGATGCGCAGCGGCAGCCGTCCGGCGCGGTCGAGCACCACCCGCGCGACGCGGAGCATGCGCTCCTCGTCGCGGTCGGCGCTGACCGGTGCGCCGGCGAGCAGCACGATCTTGCCCCCGCCGACGTTCACGTCGGACTCGAGGAACGTGACGTCGTGGTCGTCACAGGCGTGCTGCACGTTGCGCACCAGCTCGTCGAGGGCCTCCGCCAGCGGGCCCGGTCCGGCCGAGGCGAGCAGCTGGTCCGACCCGGAGAACTGCACGAACGCCACCGTCACCAGGCGGTGCTCCGGCTCGACGGCACCCTGCAGCAGGTGCGCCCGCAGCGGTGGGGAGAGCACCTCGGCGGGACCGGGCCCGCCGGCGCCCACCGTCACCACCGGCGGGACGGTGCGCGGCGGCGCCGAGCGGAGCAGCCGGCCGTCGTGCAGCGCGGGTCCGAGCACGCGCGGCGCGAGCAGCGCGGCCGTGGCGGCGCTGAGGCCGATCTGGCCGGCCGGTGCGGCCGCCTCGGTGGCGGCGGTGAGGGTGGCCGACGGGCCGCTCAGCACGAGCTCGCGGTGCAGGTCGGGGTCGCCGACGAGGAAGAAGTCGAACTCGCCGCTGTGCACGCCGACCGACATCCGCAGGTTCACGGTGCCCGACGTCGTCGGCAGCCGGCCGACGACCCGCAGCCGGGCCCGCATCCGGTGGGCGGACCGTGCCGCGCGCTCCGGGTGGCCGTCCCCCTGGAACAGCAGCAGCATCGCGTCGCCGCCCCACTTGACCAGGTCGGCGCCGTCCTCCTGGGCCTCGGCGAGCAGACCGGCGAACGTGCCGCTGAGCAGGTCGCTCATCTCCTCGGCCCCGACCTTGCCCCGGCGGGCCAGCCGCTCGGTGAGCCGCGTGAAGCCGGAGATGTCGACGAACGCGAGGGTGCCCGCGACGCGCATGTGGCGCTCGTCGTACCCGGACGGCGTCCAGTCGCGGAGCAGGCCGGGGACGTAGGACAGCAGACCGTCGACCTCCCGCTGCACGGCGTGCCTCAGACGGCGAGGCGCCGCGTGACGATGTCCTCCGCGGCCCGCGTGGCGTCGATCTGGCCGGTCACCGCGCCCAGGAAGTCGTCGCGGTCGAGCGCCAGCAGCGCGGTGTCCTCGACGGTGGTGACGGTCGCCGTCCTCGGCACGTCGCGCAGCAGCCCGATCTCGCCGAAGAACTCACCCGGTCCCTCGTGGCGCAGCACGGCCAGGTCGTGGGTCACCTCCACCTGTCCCGAGACGATGACGAAGAACCGGTCGGACGCCTCGCCCTCGCGGACGAACACGACGCCCGCCGGCACCGAGACCGGGTCGAGCCGCCGGGCGAGCGTCTCCAGCACGGACGGCGACAGCGGGGCGAACATCGGGATCGACTCCAGCAGGTCCAGGCCCTCGGGGCGGGTGAGCCGGGCGTCGAGGCCCCGCATGCGTGGCAGACCGGCCAGGGCCACCAGGGACACCGCGATCCCCAGGACGGCGAGGGCGGACCGCAGGCCCAGCCAGCCGGCCAGCACGGGCATCAGCGCCGCACCGAGCGCCATCGTCGTGATGAGGCACGTCTCCAAGGCGCCGAACACGCGGCCGAGCACCTCGTCGGGGGCGATCCGCTGGAAGATCGTGTCCAGGTTGACGTCCACCAGCGGGTTGCCGAGGCCGAGCAGGGCCACCGCCAGGAAGGCCGCCGCCGGGTGCGGCCAGATGCTCACCAGCACCAGCGGGAGCGCCCAGAGCGCGACCCCGATGTTCATGTCCTGGGCGAGCCGGAACCGGGTGGCGCGCGCGATCGCGACGAAGCCGCCCAGGATGGCGCCGACCCCGAGGACCGAGTCGAGGTAGCCGACGCCGCGCGGGCCGGTGCCCAGGATGTCGACGGCGATCAGGATGGTGAAGACGGCCGTGGCGCCCGCGACCACGGTCTGCGCGCTGACCTGCACGGTCACCACCAGCAGGTCGCGGTCGCGCAGGATGGTGTGGAACCCGGCCAGGGTCTCGCGCAGGAAGGACGCCTTCGGCTCGTCGTCGGCAGGCTCGGCGGTCCTCGACGGGACCGGGGTCCCCGGGACGCGCACCCCGAGGACGAACGCCGCGGACCACACGAACGTGGCCGCGTTCAGGAGGAACACCACCGCCACGTCGGCCACGCCCAGCAGCAGGGCGCCGATCGCGGGGCCGACGAAGAACGCGAGGCTCTCCAGGGTGCTGGAGGTGCCGTTGGAGGCGGTGAGCTCCCCGGGTCCGTTCGCCAGGGACGGCACCAGTGCGCGCTGCGCAGGACGGAACGCACCTCCGATCAGCGAGGTCAGCGTGGCCACGACGAACACGGTCGCGGCGGGGAGGTCGAGGACCAGGAACGCGGCGGCCAGCACCACCAGCGCGGCCCGGACCAGGTCGGCGACGATCATCACCTGCTTGCGCGGGTGCCGGTCGGCGACGGCCGCCCCGAGGGGTGAGGTCAGCGCCATCAGGGCGAGCCGGATCGCGGTCCAGATGCCCACGGCCTGCGCACCGCCGACGCCGTAGGACCACACCGCGACCGCCGTGACGTACGCCCAGTCGCCGATCAGCGACCCCGCGAGGCCCAGCTGGACGCGTCGCAGGTTCGGGTTGCGGAACACGGACCGCAGCGACGCGCCGGTCTCGCGGACCGCGGAGCGTGCCACCCCCCGTGCGGTCGGAGCGGGCTCGGCGACGTCGGTCATCCCCCGCCTCCTTGGCTCACGACGGCACCACCCTCAGGCGGGCGTACCGTGCCGATGCTGCCGGGCGGCGGGGGACCGCGCCATAGCCCACCTGTGCGGTCACATGGGGCTCAGCCCGACGATTCCGGTGACGCGGACAGGCCATGAGCGGCACGTCGGATGCTGCGATACTGCTGGACCGGGGCCGGATCACGGACGCAAGGCGGGGACATGCGCATCTTGGTGGTCTCGGACCTGCACTACCGGCTGCGGCACTACGACTGGCTGGTCTCGGCGTCGTCCCAGGTGGACGCGGTGGCCATCGTCGGCGACCTGGCCGACGTGGTCAGCCCCGTCCCGCACGACGTGCAGACCGTCGTGCTGACCAACTACCTGCGGCTGCTCTCCGAGCGGACCACCGTGTTCGCGGCCTCGGGGAACCACGACCTGGACGGCCCCGGCGAGCACGGCGAGCAGGTCGCGGCGTGGCTGCGGTCGAGCCAGGAGGCGCTGCCGTCGTCGCTGCACCTCGACGGCGCGAGCGTCGACGTGGGGGACACCCGCTTCACCGTCTGCCCGTGGTGGGACGGCCCCCTGACGCGGGACGAGGTGGCGGCGAGGCTGGCCGCGGCCGCCGTGGACCGCCCGGAGCGGTGGATCTGGCTCTACCACGCGCCTCCGGCGGGCACCCCGTTGTGCCACGACGGGCGCCGCACCTTCCCCGACCACGACCTGGCCGGCTGGATCGCCGAGCACGCGCCCGACGTCGTGCTGTGCGGCCACATCCACCAGGCGCCCTGGGCCGACGGCGGGTCCTGGCACGCCCGGCTCGGCCGCACCTGGGTGTTCAACGCGGGCAAGCAGATCGGCCCGGTGCCTCCGCACATCACCCTCGACACCGACGCCGCGACGGCCGAGTGGTACGGCGTCTTCGAGTCAGAGACGCTCGTCCTCGTGTAGGTGATCGCCCTCGGGGTCGCGCGCCGAGCCGGTGCGCACCGGACGGGGCTGGTGGTGGATGAGCTGGTCGAGGATCTGGTCCACCAGGCCGAGGTGCCCGCCGGCATCCGCGAACTGGTGCTTGACGTCGACGAGGTACTGCGTCAGGCCGTCGAGCCGGGCGGCGGTGGTCCGCAGCACGGCGAGCGCCGCGCCGGGGTTGTCGGTGAGGAAGCCGATCGGGTCGTCGACCACGCGCACGCTCACGTCGCCGACCGCCCGCACGGTGGCGGTCGCCGTGCTGTCGAGCACCGCCGACATCTCGCCGAACACCGCCCCGGGGGTGTCGATGCGCGCGAACGGTGTCCCGTCGTGCTCGATGACGACCGCGCCGGACACCAGCACCAGCAGGCCCGGCCGTGACCCCTGCTCGATCACCACCTCACCCGGACCCACGTGCCGCACCGGGTGGTCGGTCGTCAGCGCGAGCAGGTCGGTCACCGCACCAGTGTGCGCGACGCGGTGACGGCCCGGGAAGCGTCTCGCCGGAGAGTGGCCCGCTCGATCACGGTGCGGCGACGGTGAACGTCGTCGGGACGCTCCTCCCGGTCACCCCCGACCCTGGCTGGCTGGCCTGCACCGTGTAGCTGCCGTTGGCCAGGGTCGCGAGCTGCACGCTCCAGGTGCCGTCGCCGCCCGGCGTGGCCTGGACGGTCGTCAGCGGCGTGCCCGAGGAGTACTTCCCGGACCAGACGCTCAGGCTCACGGTCCCGGATCCGGTCTGGGTCCCGCTGACCGCGGGCGTGGCGGTGGCGGCCGTGCCGCCGGCTGCCGGGGAGGTGACCGCGACGGCCGGTGTCGTCGCCCCGGAGCCGAGCACGTCCGCGACGGTGCGCACCGAGACACCGCGGCCGGCGTTGGCCTGGCACCACGCCAGGAACGCGTCGAGGACGGTGACGTCGACCGGCCGGTAGGCGGCCATGCAGGTGTCGTAGTTCCCCTGGCCCGGGTAGCAGACCTGGTGGAAGACGGTCGGCACCCAGCCACCGCCGTGCTCAACGGCCGCGTTCACCGCGTCCTGAAGGGACTGCAGCGTGATGGGCCCGTTGTACGTCGTCCCCAGCGCCTGGAACGCGTAGGGGTCGCCGGGCGAGAAGGACTCGGCGTAGCGCGGACCCGCGGCGGCGAGCGCGCCGGCGGTCCGGCCGGACTGGTAGCCGCAGCCCTTGACGATGCCCTCGGCCGCGGAGTTGAACGCGCCCTCGGGGTACGCGAAGCTCACCGGGTTGAATCCCTGGGCGAACAGTCGGGCCCGGTCGTCGCAGACCTCGCGCCACTTGGAGTCGAAGCTGGTGCTGGTGCTGGTCATGTTGACGTGGGTCCGGGTGTGCCCGCCGATGTCGTTGCCGTCGGAGCCGAGGCTGCTGACCTGGCTCCACGTCATGGCGCCCGCCTCGTGGTCGTCGATCGCGCCGGAGTTGATGTAGAACGTGCCCTTGGCCCCGTGGTCCGCGAGCGCCGAGCGGACGCCGTACTGCGAGGCGTCGCCGTCGTCGAAGGTGACCGACACGGCGGTCGGTCGTGCCGGCAGCGGCGGCGCAGCAGCAGCGCCCATCACGGACCGCACGGTCCTGACCGTCGACCCGGCGGGCGCTCCGCTGGCCATCCAGTCGAGGAACTGGGACAGCACCGCCGCGTCGACCGGCTTCGAGCCCGCCATGCACGTCGAGTAGCCGGCGTCGGAGCTGTCGCACACCGCGTTGAAGGCGATCGGCACCCAGCCGCCGCCGTGGGTCGAGGCTCCCGTGACGGCCGCCTGCAGCGCCGCGAGGGTGATCGGGCCGCTGGGGGTGCCGAGGGTGCGCAGCCCGAACGCGTTGGCGGGCGGGACGGCCTCGGAGTACGTCGGGCCGGTCGAGGACAGCCCACCCACGACGCGACCGGACGTGTAGCCGCAGCCCCGGACGACGGACGTGGCCGCGGCGTTGTTGGCGGAGAACGGGTAGGAGAAGCTGACCGGGGCGTAGCCCAGGTCGGTGAGCTTCTGCTTGTCGCCGCAGACCTGGTCCTGCTTGTAGGCCAGGTCGGCGGCCGGGTCGCTGTTGTAGGTGGCGGTGAGGTCCTTGTGGTCCTTGCCCATGCCGCCGATCTCGTTGCCGTCCCGGTGCAGGTTGTCCAGCTGCCAGCTCCGCATGTACTTCGCGTCCTGGGTGGCCATCCACGACGTCGCGACGTAGAACGTCCCGTTGACCCCGTGCGACGACAGCACCGTGCGGGCGAACTGGTACTGCGAGGCCAGGCCGTCGTTGAAGGTCAACGAGACCGTGACCGGACCGGTGGCGGCCTGGGCCGTCGGCACCTGGAAGGCCGTGATCCCGAGGGCCAGCAGCGCGACGAGAAACGCGCTGAGGGCGCGACGACGTACAACAGAAATAACGATCATTTCCGATCCACCCTATTAGCACGAACCCCCACCCGAGGCACGCCCCGAATTCGCGTCGGTAGCAGTAGTAGACCACCGAAACCAGCCCCGGAAGCGCCCAAGGCCGGGCTTTCGGGAAACCCGTTGGAATTGTCCCTAAGGTCCTCGGCGGCCGCCCCCGCGCGGGCATCCCTCGACTGCGCTGCAGCCTGGCAGCTGCGATGCCCAGCCGGCGTCGAGCCAGGTCCGGCGGGCCAGCTCCCGGCGCACCCGCGACACGTAGCCGTTCGCCGTGGCGGAGTGCCAGTCGCCGGAGTACCAGGCGCCGACGCACCCCCACAGGTCGCCGGCCCGGTAGTCACGGGTCCCGGTGTTGCGCAGCCACCACTCCCAGCCCTCGTAGCAGCCGCGCAGCTGGGAGGCGAGGTAGTCGGCCGCGAACGCCGTCGACTGCTGGTTGAAGGGGAAGGTGCCGTTCTGGTTGTCGCGCAGCCGGCCCCAGCGGGGGTCCTGCCACGACATCACGCCGACGATCCCGAAGGTGCGCGGGCAGACCCCGGCACGACCTCGTCGACCGACCGTGCCGTCGAGCCCGAGCCGAGCGACGGAGGCGCAGAAAGTCGTTGTGGCACTGGAGGATCGCGTCACCCAGTCGCCGCAGCCGAAGTTGGTCACGCACGCGCCCGAGGCGTAGGCGAGGGCCTGGAACCAGGTGGACTCCCGCACCGCGACGGCGCGCAGGACGTTGTCGGCGATGCCCCACTTGCAGGCCGCCCACTGCAGGATCTCGTCGGTCGTCCCGGTGTGGTGGCCGGTGACGCGGGCCAGCAGCCACCGGTCCCAGCGCTGGTCGTAGGAGTGGTCGACGGCCACCGGGCGGACGGCGAGGCTGCGGTGCACCCGCGCGACGGGGAAGGTCCGGTGGTTGGCCGCGGCGTTCGTCGGGCGCGGCTCCCAGGTCGAGCGGTGGACGCGTCGCGCGCAGGCAGCGTCCGTGGGAAGCCTCGACCACGACCCGACCGGTGCGGTCCGGAAGTAGCCCGTGCGGTCGGGCGGGGCGTGCTCGACCCGGGTGGCGGTGGCTGCTCGGGGCCCGCTCGTCGCGTAGCGCGAGGGCCGCGGGAACCGCGATCGCCACCCCCGCAACAATGAGCGTGATAGTGATCCAAAACCATCGCGCGGGAGCAATTCCGGGCATTTCCTCGACCCTTCCCCGAAATGCGAAGTCGTGGCAATACTAAGCACACACATCACTATTCATCGGGGAGAGCTGGGGCCATGGAACACACGCATGTCGTCGTCATCGGGGCGGGTCCGCACGGTCTCGCCGCGGCCGCGCACCTGGGCCGCGCCGGGGTCGAGTGCCAGGTGCTGGGCGACCCGATGTCCTTCTGGTCGACCATGCCCGCGGGCATGCTGCTGCGGTCGAACGCGACCGCGACCGGCATCGCCGAGTACGACGGACCGCTCTCGCTCGACGGCTTCCGTGCGCACACCGGCCGGGCCGTCCCGTTGCCGGTCGCGCTCCAGGACTTCATCGACTACGGGCTCTGGGTGCAGCGGCGGGTCGCCCCGGAGGTGGACCGCCGCCAGGTCGACGAGGTACGTCGGACGGCGGACGGGTTCCTGCTGCGGCTGCACGACGGGACCGCGCCTGCAGGCCCGCCGCGTCGTGGTCGCGGCGGGCATCGCCGACTTCGTGCACCTGCCGGCCGTCGCGCGGGGCCTGCCTCCCGACCTGGTCAGCCACTCGTCCCAGCACCGCGACCTGAGCATGTTCCGCGGACGGTCGGTGCTCGCCGTCGGCCTGGGGCAGAGCGCGCTCGAGTCGGCGGCGCTGATGCACGAGCACGGCGCCGAGGTCGAGGTCGTGGGCCGCCGGGACCACATCAACTGGCTGCACGGCGGCAAGTACCACCGGCTGCTCGGACCGGCCGTGCCGCTGTTCTACGCCCCCACCGACGTCGGACCGCTGGGCCTGTCGCGGGTGGTCGCGGCACCGAACTTCTTCCGGCGGCTGCCGCGGTCGGTGCAGGACCCGCTGGCCTACCGCGCCATCAGGCCGGCGGCCGCGGCCTGGCTGGGTCCCCGCCTCGAGGGCGTGCCCGTCACCATGGGGCGGGAGATCGTGTCGGTCCACCCGTCGGGCGACGGGGTCACGGTCGGGCTCGACGACGGCTCGACGCGCACGGTCGACCACGTCCTGTTCGGCACCGGCTACCGCGTCGACGTGGCGCGCTACCCGTTCCTCGACGCCGACCTGGCCTCTGCCGTCAGGACGGCCCGTGGCTACCCGTTGCTGCGTCCGGGGATGGAGTCCTCGGTGCCCGGCCTGCACTTCCTCGGTGCACCGGCCGCGTGGAGCTTCGGCCCGACGATGCGCTTCGTGGCCGGCGGCTGGTTCGGAGGCGCGTCGCTCGCCCGTGCGCTGGTGGGCGACGCGGCTCCTCGACCGGAGTCCATGTCGGGTGCGCGGTGACCACGCTCGCTGCGGCGCGACGTACCTCCGTGCGCACGGACGCGGCGGGCGCCGTCGTCGTCGGTGGTGACTACCAGGGGCTGGGGATCGCCCGCAGCCTCGGTCGCGCGGGCGTCCCCGTGGTGGTGCTCGACGACGAGGTCTCGATCTCCCGGGTCTCGCGCTACGTGGACCGGTTCGTGCGCGTCGCCGGACCTGCTCGACCCCGACGCCACGATGGCGGCGCTCCGGGGCTGGTCCCCAGCCTGGCCGGGCAGCGCTGGGTGCTGTTCCCCACCCGCGAGGAGACGGTCGCGGTCGTGGCGCGGCACCGCGAGGAGCTGAGCCGCCACTTCCGGGTGCCGACCCCGGGGTTCGAGGTGGTGCGGACGGCGTGGGACAAGCGCGAGACCTACCGCTGCGCCGCGGAGCTCGGCATCCCCGTGCCCCGCTGCTGGTTCCCGCGCTCCGAGGACGACCTGCAGGCCGTCGACCTCAGCGCGCCGGTCGTCGTGAAGCCGGCGATCAAGGAGCACTTCATCTACGAGACGAAGGTCAAGGCGTGGCGGGCCGACACCAGCCAGGAGCTGCGGACGATGTACCGGCGTGCCCTCGAGGTCGTCCCGCCCGACGAGGTCATCGTCCAGGAGATGGTGCCGGGCGACGGGTCGTCGCAGCTGGCCTACTGCGCGCTGTTCAAGGACGGCCGTGCGCTCGGTGAGATGACGGTGCGCCGGCTGCGCCAGCACCCGTCGGACTTCGGGCGGGCCAGCACCTACGTCGAGACCGTCGACCTGCCCGAGCTCGCCGAGCTGTCGGGCCGGCTGCTCGAGCGGATCGGCTACTACGGCCTCGTCGAGGTGGAGTTCAAGCGGGACCAGCGCGACGGCAGCCCGAAGCTGCTCGACGTCAACGCCCGCACGTGGGGCTACCACTCGCTCGGCGCCGCCGCGGGCGTCGACTTCCCGGTCATGCTGTACGCCGACCAGCTCGGGTACGACGTGCCGGCTGCGCGGGCCCGGACGGGGGTGCGGTGGATCCGGCTGGAGACGGACCTGCCGAACGCCTGCCGCGACGTGTGGCGCGGCCGGCTGAGGCTGCGCGACTACCTGCGCTCCTCCGCGGCGTCGACACCGAGGCGGTCTTCTCGCTGGCGGGACCCGTGGCCGGGGCTGTTCGAGGTCGCGCTCGACGCCGTACCTCGCGGTCCGACGGGGGCTGTGAGCCGTGTTCGTCGGCGTCGCACCCCTTCGGCCCGTTCGACTACCTGCGCGTGCCCGTACGAGGTGCGCGCCACCGGTCCTCGCAGCCAGGACCACGTCGGCCGGCTGCGTCGCGACGGCGCCGGTCCGGACGCGCCGTCGCTGCTGTGGGCCCGCCCGGGCACCCGGTCCGGTCACCACGCGGGCGTCTTCGAGGTCGCGGGCTGCCGCCTCGCCGGCCGGGTGTCGACGGCCGAGCCGGAGCCGTTGCCGCACGACGGGACCTGGCGGCGCGCGTGGCCGGTGACCGACGACGAGGCGCACGTGGTGTCCGCGGTCTGGCGGCACGACCGCGGTGACGTGTGGCTGCCGTTCGACCCGGGCGCGGTGATGCACTGCCTGTGGTCCGAGCGCTACCACGGGCTGCGGGCCGGGACCCGGGCCGCTCTCGGCGCTGCGCCACCTCGCGGTGCGCGGCTACTACGCGGTGCGGCCCGCCCTGCCCGCGTCAGGTCCAGCTGGTGCTGCGCCGGCGGCTCGCCAGCAGCGGCGCCGAGCCGGGGTTCCCGGGCTGGCCGCTGCACACCGGGCTGCACGACCTCTACGACTGGCTGCTCGAGGTGGCGGGCGAGGTCGCCGGCGAGCCGGTGCCCTGGATCGCGGCCGTGGCCCGACGAGGCGCAGTGGTGCTTCGTGCTCACCCACGACGTCGAGACCGGCGCAGGGGCTCGCGGAGCCTCGGGTTGCTGCGAGGTCCGGAGCGTGGAGCGCGGCTACCGGTCGTCGTGGAACTTCGTCCCGGAGCGCTACGACACGCCCCCGAGCCGTCGTGGACGGACCTCGACGCGACGAGGGCTGCGAGGTCGGCGTGCACGGGCTGCGCCACGACGGTCGCGACCTGGCGTCCGGCCCGTGCGCTGCGCGAGGCGGCTGCCGGCGATGCGCGCGGCGGCGGAGCGCTGGGGGGCGAGCGGGTTCCGCTCGCCCGCGACGCAGCGGTCGTGGTCGCTGATGCCGCGGCTGGGGTTCGACTACGACTCGTCGTACACCGACACCGACCCCTACGAGCCGCAGCCGGGCGGCTGCTGCAGCTACCTGCCGTTCTTCATCGACGACCTCGTCGAGCTGCCGATCACGCTGCCCCAGGACCACACGCTGTTCTCGATCCTCGGTCACCAGCGACTGCTCGCCTGTGGCTGGACAAGGCCCGCGAGCTGCGTCGTCGCGGCGGCATGGTGCTGGTGCTGAGTCACCCCGACTACGCGCACGGCGCAGCCGCCGCGGGCCTGGCTCGACCTGCTCGAGGAGTTCCACTCCGACACCACGATGTGGCAGGCGCTGCCGCGCGAGGTCGCGTCGTGGTGGCGGGAGCGGGCCGGCTCGCGGCTGGTCGACGCAGGAGGGGGGTGGCGCGTCGTCGGCCCGGCGGCGGGCCGCGCCCGGGTCGCCCTCGGGGCCGTCGAGCAGCGCGGCAGCCGCACGTGAGGCGCGCCGACGCGCCGTGGCACGTCGCCGTCGTCGTGGAGAACGTCTCGCTCGGCGTCGACACCCGGCTGCGCAAGCAGGTCGACGACCTGCTCGCGGCCGGGTTCCGGGTCTCCGTGGTCACCATGCGGCACCCCGACAACGAGCCGTACCGGCGACCGCGACCGGCTGCGGCTGCTGGAGTACCCCGCCCCGCCCGACGGCTGCGGCGTGCTCGGCTTCGCCCGGGAGTACGCCGTGTCGTTCGGCTGGGCGGCGGTGCTGCTGACGCGGCTGCGGCTGCGGGAGCGGGTCGACGTGCTCCAGCTCTGCCAGCCGCCGGACATCTACTTCCCGCTGGCCTGGGTGCTGCGGTGGACGGGCGCGCGCGTCGTCGTCGACCAGCGCGACCTGATGCCGGAGGTGCTCGTGTCGCGCGGCGGCGACGGTGGCCCGGCGCTGCTGCTCCGGCTGCTGCGCCGCCTGGAGCGGCGAGAGCCAGCGCGTCGCGCACCGGACGGTGACCGTCAACGAGTACCTCCGGGACCGGCTGCTGCAGGCCGGGGCCGACCCGGCCGGTCGACGTGGTGCGCAACGGCCCGGTGCTGCGGCGGGCCGCGGCGGCGGTCGCGTCGCCGGCCGTGCGCGGGCAGGCGGCCCACCTGCTGGTGTGGGCCGGGAAGATGGGGCGCCAGGACCGGGTCGACCTGGTGGTCCGGCTGGCCGAGTCGCTCGTCCACCAGCGGGGCCGGACCGACTGCCGGTTCGTCGTCCTGGGGGACGGCGAGTGCCTCGACGAGCTGCGTGACCTGAGCGCCCGGCTCGGGCCTCGAGCCGTGGGTGACGTTCACCGGCTGGGTGGACGAGGCGACGGTCTTCACCCACCTCGCGTCGGCCGACCTCGGCGTCGACACCTCGCTGCAGGAGGAGGTCTCGCCGGTCAAGGCGATGGAGTACATGAGCTTCGGGCTGCCGTTCGTCTGCTTCGACCTGTTGGAGAGCCGCCGGCTCGCCGAGGGGGCTGCTGTGCTCGTCCCCGCCGGTGACCTCGAGCGGCTCGCCGACGAGGTCATCGGCGCTGCTCGACGACTCGGGACGCCGGCAGCGGCTCGGCGATCACGGGCGGCGTCGTGTCGAGCAGGAGCTGGCGTGGGAGCGGCAGGTGCCCGCCTACGTCGCTGCTGTCTCCCCGACCCGCTCCCCGACCACGCACATCAGGTCGGCCTCGCAGGTCGTGCCGGCTCAGCCTCAGGACGGCGCCTGCGGGCAGCCCGTGCGTCGGGTGAGCACGGCAGCTCCGCGTCGGGCCCATCCCGGGCTCGAGCCAGGGCCGTCTCCCGCTGTGAGCGCCACACGCGGTTGATGTAGGTGCGGGCGTCCGGCGCGAACCACGCGCCGTCGTACCAGGTCCCCACGCAGCCTCGCATGTTGCCCGGCCCGTAGTGGCCGCTGTGGTGCAGCCAGGTCACCCACCCCTCGTAGCAGCCGCGCAGGAAGCGCCCCGAGGTAGTCGACGGCGAACGCCGTGCGAGTCGCGGTTGAACGGGAAGGTGCCGTTCTGGTTGTCCTTCATCTGCCCCCACGAAGGGTCCTGCCACGACATCACCCCGACGATCGAGAACGTCTTGGGACAGCGACCGCGATCGTAGGCCGGGACTGAGCGCGTGAAGCGGTTCGCCATGGTGCAGAAGACGCGGCTGTCCGTCGTGGCCTTCGTCGAACACGTCGCCGCACCCGCTCCGCGACACGCAGGTGCCGTCCGGGTAGACCTCGTACTGGTACCACCCGCTCTCGCGGGCCGCGATCGCGCGCAGCAGGTTGTCGCTGAGCCCCCACTTGCAGGCGGCCCACTGGAAGACCTCGTCCGTGGTGCCCGTGAAGTGCCCGGTCACCCGGTGGAGCAGCCAGCGGTCCCAGCGCTTCGGGTAGGCGCCGTGCACGGCCCGCGGCCGCAGCGCCAGCGCGGCGTGCACCCGCCGGGCGTCGGGCATGCGGTGGTTGGGCCGGCTGTTGTCGGGTCGCGGCTCCCACATCGACCGGTGCACCAGGCCCGCACAGGTGCGGTCGTCGGGCAGCCCGCGCCACGAGCCGGGCGGCAGCGTGGAGAAGTACCCGGCTGCGGCCGGTGGCCGGTCCGTCAGCCGCGGTCCAGGGGCGCCCACGTGCCTCACGACGCCGACGCCGAGCAGCCCCACGACGAGCACCACCGGCAGCAGCAGCGCGACCCTGGTCGGCATGGTGCCGCGGAACGACGTGCTCATGGCGCAGGCGGCCGACCCGCGTCGAAGACGTGTGTCGGCTCCCCGATCACGAGAGCGCCGTCGTCGTCGATGGAGTCCTTCTGCCGGGGCCTGCGGCGGGCGCGCCGTGCACCCGTCGGCGGGTGGGTGACCCAGGCCAGCGTCACCCCGTCGACCCCGCCGAGCAGCCGCAGGGTCGCGGCGACGTCGCGACGCCGCAGCTGCTGCAGGTCCGCGACGAGGACGACGAGGTCGACGTGGCCGGCCAGGACCAGCGTCTCCGGCGAGGTCAGCAGCGCCGGTGCGTCGACGACGACGATGTCGCGCGCGGCCAGCTGTCCCAGCGTGAGCTGCAGGCTGTCGACGTCCAGCCGGCCCACGGGACCGGCGCCGGCGGCCGGCAGCAGCCGCACGTCCGGCAGCCGGGTGGTGCGCAGCGTCTCCTCGATGCCGGCCGAGCCGTCCAGCACCTCCGCGAAGCCCGGGTAGGGGCTGCCCTGGATGCAGCGAGCTCGCTGCCGCGCGAGGACAGGTCGGCGTCGACGAGCACGACGCGGCGACCGAGGCCCGCGATCGCCGCCGCGGTGTTGATCGCGACGGTGCTCGCCCCGCTCCGGCGACGGGGGGCCGTCACCAGGATGCGCACGCCCTCGCGGCGGCCCCCGGTCATCGAGCTCAGCCTGCTGGCGAGGAAGGCGAAGTCCCTGCCGTCCCCACTCATGGCGACGCCGTCCGAGGGCAGGCTGACGGCGGACACGACCCGCGGCGGCCCGGCCTTCTCGAGCTCGCGCGGGCTGCGCACCCGGTCCGAGACCCGGTCCCACAGCCACGCCGCGCCGATCCCGAGGGCGAGGCCGACCAGGAGACCGATGGCCACGATGAGCACGTAGTCGGTGCTGCCACCGGCCTCGGGGACGCCGGGAGAGCTGATCACCGAGGCGACCCGGACCTTCTGCTCGGCGTTGCGCGTCGCCACGTAGCTGTGGGTGAACGCCTCGGCCCCGCTGTACGCCTCCTCGGCGGACGACGCGCTGTAGTCGATGACGAGCACCGACGTGTCGGCGACGACGGAGACCTTCAGTCCCTGGACAGCGGCCGAGCGCGAGCTGTCGAGCCGCGCCGCTGCGTCCTCGGCGACGGACCCCGAGGTCGCCACCTCCCGCTCGGTGCCCATGTTCGGCGCGATCGGGGCGCCCCGGGTCGGGACCGAGAGCACCTCGATCCGCGACTCGGCGGTGTAGGTGACCGGGCGCTCGAGCGCGACGACGAGGGCGACGCCCACCGTGAGCAGCGTGACGAGGGCGATGATCCAGACGTACACCCGGACCAGGCTCTTCTCGGGGGCAGCGAGTCGAGATGTCATGCGGGGTTCCTCCCGAGGATGGCCGGAGTCGCGACCGACCGGGGCGTCGGCCCGCCCACCGGCGCGCTGGTGTGGCTCGACAGGGCGGTCGAGCTCACCGCGAGCAACGCGAAGAGCCAGTCTGCCGAACCGCGGTACGTCAGGTGCGGGTCGAAGACCATCAGCACGCTCATGACGACGATGCCCACGAAGGCGGCGAGCGCCGCGACGGAGGAGTACGAGTCCATCGACCGCACCATCGGCCACAGCGTCCGCAGCGAGACCCACACGAACGCGACGAAGGCTGCGAGCAGCGGGACGCCTCCGCCCCACAGCAGCCAGGTGTACCCGCTCTCGATCCAGACGAAGCCGGTGCCCTGCTGCTCGGCGACGACACGGGCCGCCGGGCGCACGCCGAGCAGGGCATGGTTGCCCGAGAACAGCTGCGGCCAGAAGTAGGTCTCGAGGTTGTACCACCGGGTCGTCCAGCTCACCGGCAGCCCGGAGACGTTCTGGAAGCCGCTCAACCGGTGCTCGATGACCGGCCACAGCGCCGCCGCCCCGCCCACCACGCCGAGCGGTGCCCAGCGCAGCAGCTTCAGCCGTCGCGCGGCCCAGGTCATGCACAGCACCGCGACGAGCAGCCCCAGCGCGCTGGAGAACTCGGCGGCGCCGAACGACCCGGCCACGAAGACGAACGCGAACCCGAGCAGGAGCGCGCCGTGGCGCCGGTCCTTCCACCACAGGCCTGCGGCCGCCACGAGGTTCAGGATGAGCAGGTCCGCCGTGGCCGCCGGGCAGGGCGAGCGTGGAGCCGCCACGCGGGGCCGCGAGGGCGCCGGTGTACCCGAAGGGCGCGTAGTACCCGACGAGGGCGTTGCGCACGCCGAACAGGTCGAGGGCCTGCAGGACGCCGATGGCGCCGACCACGAACGCGGAGAACATCGCGACCCACAGGCAGGTGCCGATCTGCCGGTCGGTCCTGACCGTGGCCCGCACCAGGGCGTAGACGCCGAGGTACTTCCAGAGCACGAGCGCGTAGCTGATGTCGTCGGCCTCGATCTGCTGACCTCGCAGCACCATCACCAGGAGCGGCAGCACCGAGTTCGCCGTCGCCATCGCGAGCAGCACCAGCTCGATCCGGTTGAGCCGGAGGTGGAAGCGGTGCCCGGGCGGGCTGGTCACGACCGCGCGCAGGATCAGCAGCCCGGCCAGGCCGGCGACCAGGGCCTCGTTGGGGCGCAGCACCGGCACGAGCCGCCCGCGGTCGATGCCCGCGACCAGCGGCGTGATCCCGATCGTCAGGTACGCCGCGACCACCGGGTGCCGCCACACGAGGACGACCACGACCGACCCGGCCAGCAGGCCGAGCGTGACCAGCGGGGCCAGCGCGGCGGCGGAGCCCACCAGCAGACCGGCCACCGCCATCGCCGCCAGCACACCCGTCAGCGCCCACCGGCGGCTGTCGAGCAGCGGGTGGGGCTCGGGGTCGAGGACGTCGGTGCTCACCCCACCGGCTCCTCAACGGGCTCCCGCCCGGACCGTCCCCGTGAGAGCCCCGCCCGCCACCAGGCGAGCTCGGGGGAGCGAAGCAGGTGCTCGGTTGCGAGGAACAGCGCCAAGCCTGTCAAGCCGCACACGACCAGTGCCGCTGCCGCGCCGGACCGGCCCGGCCACGCGTCCTGCAACGCGATCGACACGAAGTGCACGGGCAGTGCCATCACCGCCACGCCGGCGGCGATGCGCACCGTTGCCGCGCCCAGCCTGCCCAGCAGGTCCGGCGAGCGCCGAGCCACCCCACCGAGCAGCAGCAGACCGCCCGCCAGCGTCGCCACGGCATACGCGGCGGCCACCGCGTTGACCAGGGCGGTCGCGTCCCACAGCACGACTGCACCGCCGCAAAGAACCAGGCAGCCGAGCGCCTGCGCGACCATGCACCACAGCGGCGTGACCGTGTCCCCACGGGCGTAGGAGGCCTGCGTGCTGACGAAGCACACGGTCTGCCCCACCAGCCCGAGGGCCAGGGCGGCCAACGACCCGGAGATCATGGCGCGGCCGTCGGCCGTACCCATCTGCCCGACGGCCACCACGTCGGCGATCGGACGTGCGAGCAGCACGTAGGCCACGGCCGCCGGCGCCGCCAGGAACAGCGCCGAGGCCAGCCCGCGCGCCAGGGTCTCGCTGAACAGCGCAGCCTCGCCCGCGTGGACCAGCGCGGAGAGCTCCGGCAGCAGCGCCAGCCCGATCGGGGTGGCGATGATGGCGACCGGCAGCACGTAGAAGTTGAAGGCGACCTGCAGGGCGACGGCACCGCCGACCACCCGGCTCGCCAGCAGCAGGATCAGCAGCGTCTGGGCCGCGAGCAGTGCCGCCGAGATCACCGAGTGGCGGGTCCGGCGCAGCACCACGCGGAGCGTCTCGTCGCGCCACCCCCACGTGGGGAACAGCGAGACCCCGCACCGGCGTGCTCCCCACCACTGCAGCCCGGCGTTGAGCGCGACGGCCGCCGTCGACCCGGCTCCCAGCAGCACCAGCTCACCGACCGGAGCGCCGTGCGACCCGGCGCTCGACTGGCCGTAGGTCAGCGCGACGACGCCGAGGACCACGATGACGCCGATGTTCTCCAGGGCCGGGCCCACCGAGGGCAGTGCGAAGCGGCGCCGGGAGTACATCACGGCGGCGGCGGTGCCGATGACCGCGTAGAGGAAGGTCTGCGGGACGGTGAGGAGCACCAGCAGCCGCGCCAGCCTCACCTGCTCGTCGGACATCTGCGCCGAGATGCCCAGCGTGGCGACCCGCATGACCAACGGCAGTCCCAGCATGGCCAGCGGAGCGATCACCGCGGCTGCGAGTGCGGCGATGCCGAGAAAGCCGCGGCTCACCGCTTCCACCCGGTCCGGGCGACGCAGCTCGAGCTGCCGCATCAGCACCGGGACGAGGAGGGCTGGCACCAGGGAGCCGGCGAGGAAGCCGTACCAGACGAGGTTCGGCAGCGTGTTCGTGACCTGGTAGGCGTCACCGAGGTGCGTCGGGCCGAGCACCGCCCCGACGGCCAGGATGCGGACCACCCCGCTGACCCGGCTCGTCGACGTGAGAGCGGCGACCACCACGGAGTTGCGCGCGGACCGGCCACCGTCGGGCCCGGTCGACGAGGCCTCCGTCGACGAGAGCTCCGCGCGGCCGCTCACCGGGCTCCCCGCCCGCACACGGCGCCGACGGTCCGGACCAGGATGAGCAGGTCGAACAACACGCTCTGCCGTCGGACGTACTGGACGTCGAGGATCAGACCGTCGAGCATCGAGAGTCTGCTACGACCCGAGACCTGCCACAGCCCGGTGATCCCGGGGCGCACCTCGAACCGTTGACGGGCCCAGGGCGGGAAGAGGTCCACCTCCCAAGGGAGGGCCGGCCTCGGCCCGACGAGGGACATGTGGCCGCGCAGCACGTTCCACAGCTGGGGCAGCTCGTCCAGGCTCGTGCGTCGCAGCAGGCGACCCACCCGGGTGACGCGGTCGTCGCCCTGCAGCTTGTAGAGCCCGTCGACCGCCACGGCCTCCCCGCTGAGCAGGGCGGCGACGTAGGCGCGATGGGCGCGGTCCGACGAGTCCGAGCGCATCGTGCGCAGCTTGAGCATCGTGAAGATGCGGCCGTCGCGCCCGACGCGCCCTTGCCGGAACAGCATCGGTCCCGGGCTGGTGGCCCGCACCGCCAGGCCGGCAGCGACCACGACGGGCCAGAGCACCAGCAGCAGCAGCGCGGCGCCCACGAGGTCGAGAGCCCGCTTGGTGCCGCACCCCAGCGTCCGTCGTCGGCGGTGGGACGGGGCGCTCCCCGACAGCCGTCCGGGGACCCAGCCCACCGAGGTCATGACGTGGACCCGAGAGACCCGCTCGTGAACGGGGGACCCGGGACCGGCCCGGAGCGGTCGTCGTGGCGGACCCGCTGCCGGATGGGCGCGAGGTCACGCACCTCTCCGTGGGCGACGGCAGGGTTGCCGTAGACCACCGCACCGGCCGGCACGTCCCGCGTCACCACCGAGCCGGCCCCGACGATGCACCCCTCACCGAGGCGGACGTACGGCAGCACCGTGACGTTGACGCCCAGCTGGGCCCCGGCGCCGATCACGGGTCCGCACATCACCGACGCCGACTCGGCCTGGCCCGGGTAGAGGTCGTTCGCGCACGTCACGCCCGGAGCCAGGAACGCCCCGTCCCCGATGTCGGTGTACTGCGCGACGTAGCAGTTGCAGTGGATCTTCACGTCGTCGCCGATCCGGCAGCCGTAGTCGATGACCGTGTTGCTCCAGACGGCGACGTCGTCGCCGATCTCGCAGTCCTCGCGGATCACGACGTGGTGCCCGGTCTGCAACCGCGCCCCGATCCGGCTGCCGGCGTACAGCACGGTGCCGCTGCGCAGCCGTGCCCCGGTGCCGAGCGAGAACTGCAGCCCGGTCCGCCGGTCGGGCGCGTAGGCCATCCGCACGTCGGGGTCGAAGCTGTGCAGCTCGCCGGGCAGCGACCGCGGCGAACGCGCCCGGTCCCCCCCGTCCCTCTCGGAGCTCATGCGACCAGGCTCCCGGCGGCCGCCTCGTTGACGAGCGCCGCCACCCGCTCCACGTCCTCCAGCGCGAGGCTGGGGTAGAGGGGCAGCGAGAGCACCTGGCTGCTGGCCGCCTCGACCACGGGGAGGGGGCCGTCGGCGTACGCCGCGTAGGGCCGCATCAGGTGGCACGGCGTCGGGTAGTGGATGCCGGTGCCGATGCCCTGCTCGGCCAGCACGTGGCGCACCCGCTCCCGGTCGCGGACCCGGACCACCATCAGGTGGTGCACGCCGCGGCTGCCCGGCAGCTCGCCGACCACCCTCGCCACCCCGGGGTCGAGGAGGTCGCGGTACGCCTCCGCCAGCCTGCGCCGCGCCGCGTTCCAGGCCTCGAGCCGTCGCAGCTTCGCGTCGAGCACCACCGCCTGCACCGTGTCGAGCCGGCTGTTGGTGCCGAGCACGCCGTGCTCGTGATGACCGCCGGCCACCCGGCCGTGGTCACGCATCGAGCGGATCGTCTCGGCGACCTCGGCGTCGTCGGTGACGACCGCGCCGGCGTCCCCGAAGCCACCCAGGTTCTTGCCGGGGTAGAAGCTGAAGCAGCCCGCCGCACCGAACGACCCCGCGGGCCGTCCGTCCCACGTCGCGCCGTGCGCCTGCGCGGCGTCCTCGACCACCACCAGTCCGGCCCGCTCCGCCTCGGCCGTCAGCGACGCCATGTCGGCCATCTGCCCGTAGAGGTGCACCGCGGCGACCGCCCGGGTCCGCGGCGTGAGGGTCGCCGCCATCGTCTCGGGAGTCAGCAGCAGCGTGTCGGGGTCGACGTCGGCGAACCGCGGCTCGGCTCCCGCCAGCACGACGGCCTCGACGGTGGCCACGAAGGTGTTGGCCGGCACCACGACCTCGTCACCCGGACCGAGGCCGAGGGCCCGGAAGGCCAGGTGCAGGGCGTCCGTCCCGTTCGCGGTGCCGACCGCGTGCGGCCGTGCCGCAGAACGCCGCGAACCGGCGCTCGAACGCGGGCACCGCCGGTCCTCCGACGAAGGCGCGCGAGTCGAGGACGCCCTGCCACTCGCGCATCACCTCGTCCCGGACCGCCTCGGTGACGTCCGTCAGGTCGAGAAAGGGGACGGGGTCCCCGGTCGACGTGCTCACCCCACGGTGCCCGGGACGCCGGCGCGCTGGACCGGGATGGCCGACACCGGTGCGGTGACGGTTCCGGCGTCGAGCCCGACCGGCACCTCGCCGCCGCCGGCGAGCACCGGATCACCGACCCGGGCGCGCTGCCGGACCTCGTCGATCCGCACCGGCCGGCGCTCGCGGAGGGAGGTCTCGGCGGCCTCCAGCACCTCCACGACGGCGAGGCCGTTCGCGCCGTCGGTGCGCGGGCGGCCGCCGTGGATCACGCAGTCCAGGAAGTGCTGGTCCTCGACGCTGAGCGGCTCGTTGACCGCGACGTACGGCGCCACCACGTCGCCGTACCGGTAGGACATGGGGGCCTGGCTCAGGTCGTCGGTCAGCTGGTCGGGCTGGTGGACGCTCTTGTCGTGGACCCGGATCCGCTCCTCTGTCGACAGGTCGTCGAACACCACCATCTTCTTGCTGCCGACAGCTGTCACCCGGCGGGTCTTGCTCGGGTGCAGCCAGCTCACGTGGATGTTCGCCTCCACCTGCGGGATGTCATAGATGACGCGCAGGTGGGCGATGTCCTCCAGACGCCGGTGCGCGTGCCGCGACCCCCAGCACTCGACGCTCGACGGGGTGCTGCTCAGCACGTAGTTCAGGATCGAGATGTCGTGCGGCGCCAGGTCCCAGACGACGTTCGCGTCGTGCTGGTAGAGCCCCATGTTCAGGCGTGCGGTGTCGAGGTAGTAGAGGTCGCCGAAGTCGCCCCTCGTGACGATGTCGCGCAGCGCCCAGACCGCGGCGTGGTACTCGAAGGTGTGGCCGACCATGGCGACGACGCCTGCCTGCTCCGCCGCGTCCACGATCGCGGCGGCGTCGCGGACCGAGGTGGCCAGCGGCTTCTCCACCATCACGTGCTTGCCGGCCGCGATGGCCGACAGCGCCAGCGGCGCGTGCGTGCTCGGCGGCGTCGCGATGACCACCGCGTCGACCTCGTCCATCGCCTCCTCCAGGCTGGCGAAGCACTTCACGGCAGGATAGGTGCGCAGCAGGCTGCCGGTCCGGTCGGCCCGGGGGTCCACCACGCACACCTGGTCGACCTCCGCGAGCGAGCTGAGCGTCCGGACGTGCTTGGACCCCCAGTAGCCAGTCCCGACCACTCCGACGCGCCGGCCAACGGTCTCTGACATGTGTCTCCCCGCCCCTCTCGGCCCTGGGGGGCCGAGTCGATGGACCGTTCACCCCGATCGGTCCTGCCCTCACATTCGCTCACGAGTGCCGCGGGCGACACCCGTGGGCGGTGAATCCACCCCCACGAGTTCCGGTCATGGTCAGGTCTAGCCAGGGGTTAGCAGATATTTCCCTTTCGCCGCCGCTTTGAGGTCGGAATTGCGGTCGGATATTTCCGACCTGGTTTTTCCCGCGGACAATTCCAGCATTTCCGTCAACAATAGTTTCGGGTCGCGGAATCGGCCACAAACGACGCCGCACGCTCTACCGTGCACCTGGGATCGGAGGAGGGCACGCATGACGACGGAGGCGGTGCCGCGGACCCGGGTGCTGGTGGTCGGCGGCTGGGGCAGGTGCGGCAGCACGTTGCTGGACATGCTCCTCGGCCAGGTCGACGGGTTCGTGTCGGCCGGCGAGGTGCGTGAGCTGTGGTTACGCGGCTGCGTCGAGGACCGGCCGTGCGGCTGCGGCGACCCGTTCAGCCGCTGCGTGTTCTGGTCACAGGTCGGCAAGGAGGCCTTCGGTGGCTGGGACCGGGTCGACCTCGAGACGATCCTGCGAGCCCGCTACCGCTGGGACCGGCCGTGGGGCCTGCCACGGCTTCTCGGCCCGTCCGACCGCGGCGACGGCACGGACCTCGCGACCTACACGCAGGCGCTGGCCCGCCTCATGACGGCGATCGCCACAGTCAGCGGCGCGTCCGTCATCGTCGACTCGTCGAAGATCCCGACCCACACGCTGCTGCTGATGCGCAGCCGCGAGCTCGACGTGCGGATGGTGCACCTCGTGCGCGACAGCCGGGGTGTCGCGTACTCGAACCAGAAGCACGTCGTGAAGAGAGTCACCACGGGAGAACCCACGCTGCTGCCCCGGTACAGCGCGGTGAGGTCGGGGGTCCGCTACGACCTCTACAACGCGGCGAACGGCGCGCTCCGCGCACGGCTGGGGGACCGCTGGCGACGCCTCCGATACGAAGACCTCGTGGCGGATCCGGCCGCCCGGCTGGCCGACCTGGCTCGGCACGCCGGTGCGACCGCCATCCCCGACCTCGGCTTCGTGGACGGCCGTCACGTGACGCTCGGGACCAACCACCTCGTCGACGGCAACCCGGTCCGCTTCGCCCGTGAGCTGTCGCTCCACGTCGACGACGAGTGGCAGCAGCTCCTCAGTGGCCGCGACCGCCGGATCATGTCCGTCCTGACGTGGCCCCTGCTGCGCCGCTACGCGTATCCCGTACGTCGTCGCTGAGACCCGGGTCGCGACCTGGGTCTCGGCGACGACGACTCAGGACAAGCCGCTGCGCGCGATGTGCAGCACCTCGGTCGTGAAATAGCGTCGGTGCCCGCCAGGAGTCCGAACCGCACGGAGCTTCCCGTTGTCGGACCACCGCGCGACCGTGTTCGCGTCGACGTGAAGAACAGCCGCGACCTCACCAGGCGTCATGAGGCCGAGGCCCCCGTCACCGAATTCCGTCTTCCCCCCGAGGTTTTCCCGCGGCCGCCTGTTGGCAGCATAATCTTGTGTCATTCCCCACCCCACCCAATTGTTGCGACTTGCAGAGCCCCCCAGCCCTGCGGCCGAAAGTACCCCCCGAGGGCGCATCCAACAAGACGCAACGGGGTGAGTGCTGAATCGGAAATTGGGCACTTTAGGCAATCCGCGAGGTCCCAGGTGGACCTGTCCAGGGTCGGAGCCGCCGCGCGCGAGCCACCCCAGGCGCCGGTCCCAAGTCGGGACCATTGGCGAGATATCCCTTTGTGCTAGTCACGTTGTGCCGTAGACGCCGCTCCCCGGACCGTCGTTAGGTGGCGGGAGCCGCTCGCTCCACAGCGGCCTCCGGTCCACCGCGGCCTCACTCACGACGGGGCTCGTCGTCCGCGGAGCCGGTGGCGAGAGTCCTAGGGGGTTCCGATGGCACTGGCCGGCCGAGTCACCGCGACGGCGCATCAGGTGCGGACGCTGCTCAGCAGCCGAGGGGCACGTCTCGGCGTCGCAACGGCGGTGGTCGCGACATTCCTGGCCCTCCTCGCGCCGTCGTCCTCGGACGCCGCTGGGGACCCCGTCATCGCGGCTGCGGGTGACATCGCCTGCGACCCGACCGTGTCGTGGTTCAACAACGGCCAGGGGACGCCCACGGACTGCCGGCAGATGGGGACCGCCAGTCTGCTCACCGGTGTGAACGCGGTCCTTCCGCTCGGGGACAACCAGTACAACTGCGGGGGCGGCACGGCTTTCGCGGGTTCCTACGACCCGTCGTGGGGACAGCAGAAGGCGATCAGCCACCCGGTCCCGGGCAACCACGAGTACTGGACGACCAGCGGCTCGGACTGCTCGACCCAGCCGGACGCTGCCCCGTACTTCAGGTACTTCGGAGCCGCGGCCGGAGATCCCGCGAAGGGGTACTACAGCTACGACCTCGGCTCGTGGCACATCATCGCCATGAACAGCGAGTGCGGGTACGTCGCCGGCATCGGGAGCTGCGGTGCCGGCAGCCCCGAGGAGACCTGGCTGAGGAACGACCTGGCCGCGCACTCGTCGGCGCCGTGCACGATGGCCTACTGGCACCGGCCTCGGTTCGCGTCCACCCCCAGTGGGGGCGACACGAGCTTCAGCCAGTTCTGGACCGACCTGTATGCCGCGCACGCGGATGTCATCCTCACGGGTCACGCGCACTGGTACGAGCGCTTCGCGCTGCAGCACCCGTCCGGGCAGCCCGACCCCAACGGTCTTCGTGAGTTCGTCGTCGGCACCGGTGGGGAGGAGAGCGGCTCTGCTCCCTCCACGAGACTGGCCAACAACGAGGCACTGGGCTACGGGGTCTTCGGCGTGCTGAAGATGACCCTGCACCCGGGCAGCTACGACTGGAACTTCGTCCGGGATGCCACGTCCACGAGCACGTTCAGCGACTCCGGCAGCACCGCGTGCCACAACGCCGCAGCACCGAGCGACACCACCGCGCCGACGACCACGATCTCGTGCGACGGCGTGGCTTGCGCCAACACGACCTACGGCAAGGCCGTCAGCGTCGCGCTGTCCGCCACCGACACCGGGGGATCCGGTGTGAGCGCGACCCGGTACACCACCGACGGCACGGACCCGACCTCGAGCGCCACGGCGGTGACGTACCAGTCGCCGTTCTCGGTGTCCGAGAACACGACGGTCAGGTTCGCGTCCGTCGACGCCGCCGGCAACCAGGAGAGCCCGCAGACCCGGGTGATCTCGGTGTCCGCACCTGCCGACACGACGGCACCGACCACCACGATCACGTGCAACGGGCTGCCCTGCTCGGCCACGAGCTACACGGCCCCGGTCAACGTCGCCCTCTCCGCCAGCGACACCGGCGGGTCGGGTGTGAGCACGACCCGGTACACCACCGACGGGACGGACCCGACCTCGAGCGCCACGGCCGTCACCTACAGCGTGCCGTTCTCCGTGACAGGGAGCACCACCGTGCGGTTCGCGTCGACCGACGCCGCCGGCAACCAGGAGGCGCCACATTCACAGCAGATCTCGGTGTCGCCGTCAGCGGACACCACCCCGCCGGTGACCGCCGTCTCGTGCAACGGCTCGACCTGCCTGTCCGGCTGGTACAGGAGCTCCGGTGTCTCGGTGGCCCTCTCGGCGACCGACACAGGCGGGTCCGGTGTGAGCTCGACGCGCTACACGACCGATGGGACGGACCCGAGGTCGAGCACGTCTGCGCTGGTGTACGGCGCTCCCTTCACGGTCTCGAGCACCACGACGGTCAGGTTCTCCTCCATGGACGCCGCTCGCAACGTGGAGAGTCCGAGATCCAAGCTGATCCGCATCGACGCGGCCGCACCGTCGGTAGCGATCACGGCGCCACCCGACGGGTCAGCCGCACGACGAGGGACGACGATCGCGATCCAGGCCACCGCAACGGACGCGGGCACGGGCTCCGCCCCTGCCTCGGGGATGTCCAACGTCACGTTCTACCGGGACGGGTCCAAGATCAGCGCGGACTCCAGCTCGCCGTACTCGGTCAGCTGGTCCACGTCCGGGCGATCGTACGGCGCCCACACCCTGACGGCGGTCGCCAAGGATGTCGCAGGCAACACCGCGACGTCGGCACCGATCACGGTGACGCTCACCCGCTGACCGCTCGATGGCCGGCGTCGGTGCGCGGACAGATGGTGCTGCGGGCCGTGCCGAAGGCGCGTGCGCCTGCAGTCATTCGCGCATCTCGGACAAGCCCTGCATGTGATGGGTCGTTCAGGTCAGCGACGGAGGCCCGCATATGGCATTGCCGCTCCGGCGCATAACGGGAGACTCTGGCGAAAGACCGCCTGCCACTCGGCACTCCACAGGGGGATGAGCCATGACCATCGACCAGCGTGTTCACGCCAGCGACACCGGGGCGGACCCGGTCCGGCCGAGCGCCGACCAGTGCCTGCTGCTCCTGGTGCGCCACGGCACGACGACGCTGAACGTGCAGAACCGCTACCGCGGCCGTCGCGACGTCCCCCTCGACGCACAGGGGTACCAGGACGCGGTCGACGCGGCTCGGCAGCTCTCCTCGGTCGGGCTCACCGCCGTCTACACCGGGCCCCTGCGGCGCACCGTGGCGACGGCGCAGATCATCGCCGACGAGGCGCGAGTGCCCGACCTGCGCATCCTGCACGGGCTCAACAACGTGGACTACGGAGCGTGGGAGGGCCTCACGTCCGACGAGGCCGCCATGTACAGCCCCACCGACTTCGCCCTCTACCGCACCGCGCCGGACCGGGCCGTGTGCCCGTCCGGCGAGCGGCTCACCGACGCCCAGAAGCGGATGGTCGAGGCGGTAGAGCTGATCGGGTCGCGGCACGCCGGCGAGACGGTCGCCGCGGTGACGCACGCAGTGATGATCCGACTCCTGGTGGCCCGGCTGACGGACGTCAACGGCGAGGACTGGCGGATCCCGGTCGGCCGGGGCTCTCTGACAGCCATCAGCGTGCAGGACCAGCGCATCTCGCTCGTCAAGCTGCCCGAGGGCACTGACGTCGACTGACGTTCCGTCCCTGCCCGTGCGGAGCAAGGAGTCATCGTGTTCGCCACCGTCGACCCGTGGTTGCTCGTCCTCACCGTGGCCCTGCTCGCCACGGTGCAGTCCGTGTTCGGCGTAGGACTGCTGGTCTTCGGGACGCCCCTTCTCCTTCTTGCGGGGTTCCCGTTCCCGGTGATCCTGGCCTACCTCCTTCCCTGCTCGCTCACGATCAGCACGCTGCAGGTGCTGACCAGCGGCGGCTTCACCCTCGAGCCGATCCGTCGGCAGTTCCTGATCTTCACGGCGCCGGCCGTCGTCCTCGCCACCGTGGTGGCGGTCTTCTTCGGGTCGCCGGAGCAGATCGGGGTGGCCGTGGGAGTCATGCTCCTCGTCACCGCCTTGTTGCGCCTCATGCCACTCGGTCACACGGCCATCTCGCAGTTCGTCACGCGGTACCGGCCCGGCTTGCTGGTCGGCCTCGGTGTGGTGCACGGTCTGTCGAACCTGGGCGGCGGCATCCTGACAGCGATCGTCGGGTCGTCGGTCGAGGGCAAGGTGTCCATCCGACGACACATCGCCTTCTGCTACGGGCTGATGGCCTCGCTGCAGCTGGTGGTCGTGCTCGTCGAGAGACCCCCCGTCTCCCCGGCGCTGTGGGTCACGCTCCCCGTGGTCGCCGCAACGGTCTACCTCGTCGTCGGCCAGTGGCTGTTCCTGAAGGCCGGCGCGGCGGTGTACCAGCACGCGCTGACCGTGCTCCTCGGGGCCTTCGGCACGTTGCTGGTGACCAGATGAGCGTGGTGACCAGTCCCTCGCAGCTGTGGACGGGCGGCGGGGCGACGGGTGCGCCCAGCCACGCCCGTCGCCTGCGTCATCGGATGCGCACCGTGGTGTCCGAGCAACCGCGCCTCTACCTCCCCCTCGCTCGCAGGCGGTATCCGGGACCGAGCCCGCGTGTCGTGGGTCCCGACACCGAGGCCGTCATCGACGGGTACACGAGGTCTGCCAGCACGTTCGCCGTCTATGCCTTCCAGCTGTCGCAGCCCAGGCCGGTGCGGCTCGCTCATCACCTGCACGCGCCGGCGCAGCTCATGGAGGCCGCCCGGCGGCGGCTGCCGACGATCATGGTCGTGCGCGAGCCGCGAGGAGCCGTCCTGTCCCAGATGGTGCGCGAGCCCGACGTCGACCTGCTCGACGCGCTGTTCGCCTACCAACGGTTCCATCACTCGCTGATGTCGTACCGGGACGCCTTCGTGGTGGCGGACTTCCCCGAGACCACGCAGCGCTTCGGCGACGTCGTACGACGCGCGAACCTCAGGTTCGGCACCGACTTCGGCGTCTTCCGCGGTACCGAGACGGAGAGGGCGGAGTGCAACCGCATGATCGAGCAACGCCCCAGTCTCTCGCCGGTGCTCCTGGGCTTCGAGTCGGGCGAGGTCACGATGCGGGAGGCGCGCGCACACCTGGACTCCCTCGCGGCGGTGCCCGCGGACGACCCGGTCTGGGCGCCGTCGGACGCCCGCGAGAGGGCCAAGGACAGGTTGCAGGACCTGTGGAGCAGCCCCCGGGTGGCCGACGCACGCGCCGCCGCCGAAGCGGCCTACGAGGCCTTCATGGATCGGTCATGACCCGGCGCGGGACGGTCGGCGTGGGCCGGGAACCCGTCGAGTGGCAGCTGACAGCCCGGCAGCGGTGCGACTTCGAGCTGATCGCGTCAGGGGGGTTCGCGCCGCTCCGGTCCTTCCTCGGACGCGACGACCACGAGTCGGTGTGCGACCGGATGAGGCTCGCGGACGGCTCGGTGTGGCCGGTCCCGGTCATGCTCGACGTGCCGGAGACGGTGCTCCGTGCAGCCGAGAGGTCCGGGTCGATCGTGCTCCGTGACGCCGACGGGACGGACCTCGGGCTGCTCGCGGTGAACGAGGCCTGGCGACCGGACCGGCTCGCCGAGGCAGCAGCCGTGGCCGGGTCGACCGATCCGAGCCACCCGTGGGTCCGACACCTGCTCGAGCGGACGCACGACTGGTACGTGACCGGTGAGCTGTCGGTCCTGCGGCTGCCGAGTCATCCCGGGCTGCCCCCACTGGTGCGAACGCCGGCCCAGCTGAAGGAAGAGCTCGGACGCAGGGGCTGGTCCCGCGTCGTGGCCTTCAACACCCGCAACCCGATGCACGGGGCACACCGCGCCCTGGCGCTGCGGGCTGCGGAGGCCGAGGACGCGTGCCTGTTGATCCATCCGGTGGTCGGGCCCACCCGCCCGGGCGACGTACCCGCGCACGTCCGGGTGCGGTGCTATCAGGCCGTCATGCGGACGCTCGACCCGGACCGTTCCCTGCTCTCGTTGCTGCCGCTGGCGATGAGGATGGTCGGGCCCCGCGAGGCGCTGTGGCACGCCATCATCCGTCGTACCTACGGGGCCACGGCGTTCGTGGTGGGACGAGACCATGCGGGTCCGGGCCTCGATGTGGCGGGCCGACCGTTCTACGCCGAGTACGCCGCCCAGGAGCTCGTCCACTCCTTCGGGGACGAGCTCGGGATCCACATGGTCGCCGGGCGGGAGCTGCTGTACGTCGACGAGCTCGGCTACGTCCCCCGCGAGGAGATCCCGCCCGGCCGGACGGCACGGGCCATCTCCGGCACGCAGGTGCGTCGACTGCTCGCCGAGGGAGCCACGATTCCGCCCTGGCTGGCACCACCCGAGGTGGCCGCCGAGCTCGCCCGGGCCCTGGTGTCCTGACCACTGCGGATGCCGCGCGTCCCTCGCGCGGCGCCGACCCTCACCACAAGCCGTACACAGGTCCGAAGAGAAAGAACCACGTGAACCCGATGGTGTCGTCGAAGCCGTGCGCGAGGATCGGCGCCCACAGCGTCTGGAACCGGTAGCGCAGCAGGGCGAACACTGCTCCGGCCAGCCCGCTGACGGTGACCCCGACCAGCCCCTGCTCGGTGTGCAGCAGGCCGAAGAGCGTCGAGGAGATCGTCACCGAGGTGATCAACGCGATCCGGCTGGTGCCCAGGACGTCGGTGAGCCTCGTCAGCAGGTAGCCACGGAAGGCGGTCTCCTCGCAGAACGCGGCGAGCAGCCACGACAGGGCCACGTAGGCACCGAGGAGCGCGACGTTGCCGCGCAGGTCGGTGAAGGCGCTCACGTCCTGTCGCTGCCCGCTGAGGTGGTTCGTGACCGGGATCAGCAGTGCGACGTTGAGCAGCGACCAGGCGGCGGCGAAGCCGAGCATCTGACCCGTCAGCCGCCACCACCGGGCGGGTCGACGGAAGCCGAGGGTGCCCGGCGGGCTGCGACGCACGCCCAGCGAGACCGCGGCCATGACCACCAGGACCAACGAGGGGATCAGCCAGTCCCGCAGGACGACCGCGACCGCGGCAGCCACCTCGACGGCGGCCAACCCGGCCCACACGTCCGGCGTCGTCGCCGGTGTCCGTCGTGGTCGCCGCGTCATCGGGACCCGCTCCTCCCGTGCATCGGGACATCGCAGATCGCCCGGTCCGGGCAGGTCAGCTCACGGCCCATGCTTCGCCGACGGGGGAGCGGCCGGCAGGTGCCCTCGACCCGGCTCGGCGTGACCTTCGGCCTGGTCCCACCTCGGGACCGGGCCGTTCGGCCCTGACCGGGCCCTGCGCCGCCGCGCATCATCTGGCAGAAGACGTTCTCGAACCTCTGGGGAGCCGACATGGGGCCGACCGGCCGACGGGTCGTGAGGGTGGCGGCAGCCGTCGCGGCGGCCGAGTCGGCGCTCGTCCATCTGGGTCGCACGTACGGGTCCAACCGGGCCGAGCGGGTGGCGCGCCTCCCCGGGGACGACGTCATCGATGCGCCCGACGTCCAGACCGATCACGCGGTGACCATCGACGCCGCGCCCTGCGACGTCTGGCCGTGGCTGGTGCAGATGGGGTGGGGCCGTGGCGGCTGGTACACGGCAAGGTGGGTCGACCGGGCCTTCTTCCCGGCCAACGGCCCCAGCGCCGACACCGTCGTCGACGAGCTCCAGCAGATCTCGCTCGGCGACTTCGTCCCGGACGGGCCGCCGGAGACGGGCTGCGGCTTCCACGTCGTACGTCTCGAGCCGCCACGGTCGCTGGTCCTGCGATCCACCAGCCACCTGCCGCGCAGCTGGCGCGACCGGGCGACGCTCGACTGGACCTGGGCGTTCGCCCTCGCGCCACTCGATGGTGGTCGGCGAACCCGTCTCCACCTCCGCTCTCGGTGGGCCACCCAGCCGTGGTGGCTCACGCTCGGGGGCTGGCTGGTGGTTGTCCCCGCGGACCTGGTCATGGGCCGCGACATGCTCCAGGGGGTCAAACGTCGTGGTGAACGGTCCTCTCGGTCCGACGGCGTCCGATGATGGACCCATGAACGTCGACGTGCTGGTGGAGACCACGATCCGGTGCCGACCCGAGGTCGTGGCCGCGTTCGCCGGTGACCCCACCAACGCTCCGCGGTGGTACGCCAACATCACGTCGGTGCAGTGGCGGACTCCACCTCCGCTCGGCACCGGGTCCCGGGTGGACTTCGAGGCCCGGTTCCTCGGGAGGCGGCTGGCCTACACCTACGAGATCGTCGAGATGTCGGAGCGCCGGCTGGTGATGCGGACCGCTGACGGTCCCTTCCCGATGGAGACCACGTACGCCTGGGAGCCCGTCGGCGACGAGTCCACACGCATGACGCTGCGCAACCGCGGCGCCCCGTCCGGCTTCACCGGGCTGGCAGCACCCGTGCTGGAACGCGCGATGCGCCGCGCCACCACGAAGGACCTGGCGCGGCTCACGGCGATGCTCGAGACCGGCTCGTCAGGAACCTGAGCGAATCGTCAGCTGCCGCCGGTGATGGTCGAAGTGCTGCCCGCCGTACAGGTAGACGTCCCGCACCGACATGACGTCGCGGAAGTAGGGGTCCCAGTCGATGGGGAAGTGCATCGTCCGGAGCATCGCCCTGGTCGACTCGCGGTCCAGGCGTCGCAGCAGCGCGTCGATCGTGCGGTCCATCTGACGCTGAAGGCGGGCACCGTGGAAGACCAACCCGCCGCCGCACGAGCCCAGGTAGTTCACGACGTGGAACCCCGGCGTGGTCGCGCTCAAGATCGATGCGAAGGCCCGGGAGACGCCGTCCGGCAGGCGCCCCATCACGTGGACCAGAGGGAGCAGCCGCCGGACGATCATGAAGCCGAACACCATGTGGAAGAGCAGCTGGTTGTTCGTCCAGCGTGTCCCGTTGCTGCGACGCCGCACGTCCGCCGGACCTGCCGCCGCGACCAGGTCGTGGAGCTCTCGACGCGCCTGCTCCAGCGAATCGACGATCGCCTGACGCTCTCGCGGGTCAGCCATGCCGCCCGACCTCTCAGTGGCGGTGAGTCCCCTGCGCTTCCAGTACACACGGCACCGGAAAACGGCAGCAGGCACTGCGTCACAGGTCGGGGGTGAACACACCGCCGGCCGTCAGGAAAGCCGCCGTCGCGTGGAGGGCTCGTTGGGTGCTGTGCCTCAGCGGACGGTGCGGAAGTCGTAGAGGCTCGGCAGCCCGACGACGTTGTTCGGGTCGACCTTCATCGTGAGGGTCGCGCCACCGGCCACAGCAAAGCCGCGCACGACGTACTGGGCGTTGCTGAGATCCTGGGCGCCGCTACCGGTGAGGTTGAACGGGAACGCGTTCGGGACCATGAACACCCCTGCGACCCGCATGCTTCCGCCGCCGGCCATCTTGTACGTCGAGCTCGTGCCGTAGGTCTCGGTCCACAGTGCGAGGTCTTCGCCGCCGTCCCAGGCGACCTGCTGGGCGGTCGTGGAGAGCCCGGCGGCATTCATGTCGTTGTAGGCGTTGGGCGCTGTCCAGTCGACGACACCGCTGGTGTTGATGGAGCCGTCCCCGGCGCCCGATGAGGGGCACGGGGTGGCGGTGGGGGCGATGCCTTGTGTCGTCGGCAGGCAGCCCCCGGGGCTGGCTGCGGTGCCCGCGCCGATGTCGCCACCTTCCATGATGACGGTGGTGTTGCACAGCCGGAGCAGGCTGCTGGTGCCACTCCCGCTCAGCATCCCGCGCCGGAGGAAGAGCTGCGCCTTCGAGGTGGCGCTCAACGTGGGCGAGGTCGGGCACTGCCCGGTCGCTGGGGTGGCAGTCGAGCAGGTCGTCGCCCGGACGCAGAAGGCGGTGTTGTTGCTGAGGCTGATCGCGTTGCCGGAATCGGCGGCGCCGCTGTCGTTGGTGTCGTCGACGTACACCTTGGTGGCGTTGGGCATGCTCAGCACGCCACCCTTGATGAACCCGTGGAAGTAGACGGTGCCGGCCTTGATCGTTCCGTTCAGGGTGATGCCCGACCCGGGGCAGTCGATGTAGACCGACTGGCTCGCGTTCATGGCGGCCATGGCGGTCATGTCGGTGGCGGTGGGGCAGCCGTAGCGGGTGAACCCGGTGGGTGAGTTGTGGTTGAGGTTCCACGTCGCGTAGGCGGCGCGAGTCGCCGCCGTCACCCCGTTCAGGTAGCGACGGTCCACGACCTTGCGCGTCACGCGTTTGCGGCCTACGACCGCAGACTTCACCCCGGTCGAGAACTCGTTGGCAGCTGTCGTGCCGTACACGTTGGCCAGGTTGTCGGCCACGATGTCGGCGGCCTTGCCGTTCTGCGTGGCGACCGAGGTGACGAGTCCTGCGACGCCGTTCGTGGCGCCGTACGCCGCGATGCCGTCCAGCTGGTGCCCTTGGAACAGCTGCGAGTTGCTGCCGTTGCTGCAGCCACTGTCGCTGGCGTCCGAGTCGGAGTGGATCGTTCCCGGCGACGTGGCGCTTCCGTACACCTTGATCCGGGAGGGGGAGCCCGACGATCCGACGGACAACACCCCGCAGGCCGTTCGTTCGAGGAGCAGCAGGGCCGGGGCGGGGTCTCCGTTCCCCACCCTCACGCGCGCGACGGAGCGGACGCGGGAGCGGATCTCGTTGCTGCTGACCAATCGACTCAGGCCGGGCTGGGTCCACTCCTTGATGACGACGCCCAGCTGGTCGCAGCCTTGCTGGGTGGCGTCACCCGTGTCGGAGGACTGCGATGCGTAGGACTCACTGGGGAAAGCTCCTCCGGTGGTCGTGTCGGAGACCAGGTACGGCATCTTGATCCAGACCTCGTACCGACGGCTTCCCGAGGTGGTGGTCCCGTGGTAGCCGACGTTCGTGCTCGGGTTTCCCGGGACGCAGATCGCACTCGCGCTCGGCGAAGAACACACGTCGGTGGGCAACCCGGAGAGAGCCGAACGTTCGCTGATGAGGAACCGGTAAGCGGCGCAGACCGCATTCGCGTTGTACACGTCTCCGGTCCCGCTGTTCGATGCCTGCAACCCTGCCGTCACCGCCTGATCGGCGGCGGACTTGTTGATGTTCTTCTCGTAGCGTGCGAACCCGATGTCGAGGACGATGCCTCCGGACACGAGGAGCACCACCATGAGGAAGGCCACCATGATGGCGACCGCGCCCCGCTCGTCGTGCTGCCGCGACCGTGTCCTTCCCTTCATCAGCACGAGCTCCGCTCGTATCGGGAGACCGCCGCGCGCTTCATCGTCCCCGTGATCGACGGGAAGGGAGGGAGCGCGATGGTGTACTTGCGTGCCGCCAGCACCCGGACCACGCAGCTGCCGGCCGCGACGGTGCTCGGCACGGGTGGAAATGCCGGGTCGGTGACCGCGAGGGCCGGTGAACCGAACGAGCCCTGGTCGCAGGAGCTCGTGACGGCGGCACCACCGGCGGACGTGCCCTTCCACAGCTGCACGCAGACGGCCGTGGCGCTCCCGTGGTCGTCGATCTGTGACGCCCGCTCCTGGGCGATCACGTCCGTGACCCAGGTCGCCGGCGCCGTGGCGTCTGCAGTGGCCCCGAAGCGTGCGCCTTCCCGGACACCGTCCGTGAGTGCGATCCCCCTCGAGTACGTGACGCCCGCGCTCACGATCCCCAGCAGGAGCATGATCAGGAGCGGGACCACCAGCGCGAACTCCAAGGCAGCCGCACCCCGTTCGCCTGACCGCAGTGAACGTCGGTCGAACCGGGTCGAGGTCCGTGTCGACCCGGTTGCCCAGGGCTGTGCAGGCATGGTGGCTCCGTCGTTGGTGGTCGCACCATCGTGGGGCGGAGCAGCGACCGAATTGGACAAAAGCCGCAAAAATTACTTTATCGGACTACCCGCGCGCTCGGGGCGACTATGCGCGATCACAGAGACGTCGCATTCCGAAAATCGTTGGGGCGTCCGCTCATGCGCCAGGCGCCAGGCGCCAGGCGCCACCGCGCTGGCGCGGTGGCCAGTACGACGACCCCGGCGAGCACGGAAAACGGCGGCAGGCGCTGCGTCACCTCGAGAGAGTAGGACGCAGGCCGGCCGCCGTCTCCGACGAACCTCAGCGGGCCGGGAGGCCCCGCTGGCTAGATGTCGTAGTAGAGCTCGAACTCGTGCGGGTGCGGCCGCAGCTGCACCGGCAGGATCTCGGTGGTGCGCTTGTAGTCGATCCACGTCTCGATCAGGTCGGGGGTGAACACACCGCCGGCCGTCAGGAAGTCGTGGTCGCGCTCCAGGTTGTCGAGCACCGCGTTGAGCGAGGTCGGCACCTGGTCGATCTCGGCCATCTCGTCCGGCGGCAGCTCGTAGATGTCCTTGTCGACCGGCGTCGGCGGCTCGATCTTGTTCTTGATGCCGTCGAGCCCGGCCAGCAGCAGCGCCGAGAAGGCGAGGTACGGGTTGGCCGACGGGTCGGGGCAGCGGAACTCGATGCGCTTGGCCTTCGGGTTCGCGCCGGTGATCGGGATGCGCACGCAGGCGGACCGGTTGCGCTGGCTGTAGACCAGGCTGATCGGGGCCTCGAAGCCCGGCACCAGGCGGTGGTAGGAGTTCACCGTCGGGTTGGTGAAGGCCAGCAGCGACGGCGCGTGCTTGAGCAGGCCGCCGATGTAGAAGCGTGCGGTGTCGGAGAGCCCGCCGTAGCCGGTCTCGTCGTAGAACAGCGGCTCGCCGTCGTTCCAGATCGACTGGTGGCAGTGCATCCCGGAGCCGTTGTCGCCGAAGATCGGCTTGGGCATGAAGGTCGCGGTCTTGCCGTTGCGCCAGGCGACGTTCTTGACCATGTACTTGAACTTCATGACGTCGTCGGCGGCCTTGAGCAGCTCGTCGAACTTGTAGTTGATCTCGGCCTGCCCGGCGGTGCCGACCTCGTGGTGGGCGCGCTCGACGATCAGGCCGGCCTTCTCGAGCTCGATCACCATCTCGTCGCGGAGCTCGCCGAAGTGGTCGTACGGCGCGACGGGGAAGTAGCCGCCCTTGTACTTCACCTTGTAGCCACGGTTGTCGCCGTCGGCGGAGCCGGAGTTCCAGGCGCCGGCCTCGGAGTCGATCTCGTAGAACCCGGTGTTCTGCTTGGTCTCGAAGCGCACGCTGTCGAAGACGTAGAACTCGGCCTCGGGCGCGAAGTACGCGGTGTCGCCGATGCCGGTCGTCTGGAGGTAGGCCATCGCCTTGCGCGCGATGTTGCGCGGGTCGCGGCTGTAGGCCTCGCTGGTGATCGGGTCGTGGATGAAGAAGTTCACGACCAGCGTCTTGGCCACGCGGAACGGGTCGATGTAGGCGGTGGTCGGGTCCGGGAACAGCGACATGTCGGACTCGTGGATCGCCTGGAACCCACGGATCGACGAGCCGTCGAAGTTGAGGCCGTCGTCGAAGACCGACTGGTCGAACGACGAGACCGGGACGGTGAAGTGCTGCATCACGCCGGGAAGGTCGCAGAACCGGACGTCGACCATCTCGACGCCTTCGTCCTTGACGTACTTCAGCAGCTCTTCGCTGTTTGCGAACATTCGTCCTCCTTGGCCGCGAGGGGCCATGCTTGTCTGCATCGGTGGCTGTGCTCAGGCGCGTGCGCGAAATCCCCCGGGCACCCTCCTGACTCGCACGCTATGCAGGAGCAGTTTCTCGACCGTATCCGGTTTGTTTCGTCCATGTAACAGACCGGACGCCTGGTGGACCGGCGGTCACGGGCCACCCGATAGCGTGGCGGGGTGAGCAGCCCGCCGCCTCCCGGCCGTCCCGCGCAGCCCGGCGCCGGCCCGTCGTCGTACGTCGGCGAGCGGCTCGGGCTGCCCCCGGAGGGCCGCGGCAGCGTGGCCGGCTGGGGCCGCCGGATCGTCGCGCTGTTCATCGACTGGATCGCGTCGCTGCTGGTCGCGAGCTTCTTCGCCGGCGAGGCGGTGATGCAGTCGCACGGCTGGGAGTCGTGGCTCCCGCTGCTGGTGTTCTGGGTCGAGGCCAGCGTGCTCACGGCGCTGGTCGGCAGCTCGTTCGGGCAGCTGGCCACCCGGGTCGCGGTGGTGAACATCCACGGCGGCCCCGTCACCCTGCTGGTCGCACTGGTGCGCACGGCGCTGATCTGCGTGGTCGTCCCGCCGGTGATCTACAACCGCGACCGGCGCGGTCTGCACGACCTCGTCGCGCGGACCGTCACCGTCGTGCGCTGACCTGGCGAGCGAGGCTCAGCGCTCGATGCGCACCTGGGCCACGTCGAGGTAGCCGGTGCGGAACCCCGCCTCGCAGTAGGCGAGGTAGAACTCCCACATCCGGAAGAACGGGTCGTCGAAGCCGAGCTCCTGGACGTGCAGCCAGTTGGCGACGAACTGCTCGCGCCACAGCCGCAGCGTGTGCGCGTAGTGCTGGCCCATCGGGCGGATGTTCGTGACGTGCAGCGACGTGTGCTGGCGCAGCACCCGGCTGATCGCGTCGGTCGAGGGGAGCATCCCGCCGGGGAAGATGTACTTGTGGATCCAGGTGTAGGTGTCGCGGGTGGCCACCATCCGGTCGTCGGCCATCAGGATCGCCTGGATCGCGGCCTTGCCGCCGGGCGCCAGCAGCGCGTCGATGCAGCCGAAGTACGTCGGCCAGTACTCCTCGCCGACCGCCTCGACCATCTCCACCGAGACGACCGCGTCGAACTCGCCGTCCTGGTCGCGGTAGTCGCGCACCGCGATCTCGACCCGGTCGGCGACCCCGGCCGCGTCGACGCGCTGCTGCGCGAGGGCGGCCTGCTCGACCGAGAGGGTCACCGTGGTCACCGTGGCACCACGCTCCGCCGCACGGATCGCCAGCGTGCCCCAGCCGGTGCCGATCTCCAGGACCCGTGAGCCCGTGGTGACGTCGGCGGCGTCCAGGATGGCGTCGACCTTGTGCAGCTGGGCCGGCTCGAGGTCCGCGAGGGTCGGGGGCACCTCCAGCGCCTCGAACAGCGCCGACGAGTAGGACAGCGACGGGTCGAGGAACTGCTGGAACATCTCGTTGGAGAGGTCGTAGTGCGCCTCGATGTTCTTCCGGGCGCCACTCTTGGTGTTCGCGGGGTTGAGACCGCGGGGGAGAACGGTGTGCCGCAGCTTGTAGAAGACCGGCTTGATGAGGTCGGTCAGCTTCTCGGCGAAGGGGGAGAGGGCGTCGGCGAGGTCGGTGCCGTCGGCCACGCTCCACTCGCGGGCCATGTACGCCTCGCCGAGCCCGATCATCGGGCTGTGGGCCAGCCGCCCGAAGAAGGCGTCCGGCTGGTCGACCTGGAGCAGCGGCCGGTGCTCGGCCAGCGGAGCTCCGTACAGCTCACCGGTGACGAGACGCGCCGAGACGGGGACCCCGCGCAGGATGCGCTTGACGACCTGGCGCGCGATCTTGCCGCGGACGCCGTACGCCGGGGCCGCGGGCAGCAGCGACGAGGTGGTGCTCACGCGGGGTTCGATGGTGGCGGTCATGCCATTCCTTTCGGGACGTGGTGCGGACGTCGAGGGACGACGGGCAGCCGTCGGAGCCAGAGCTTGATGCCGTGCCACCGGATCAGGGCGGACACGCGCTGCGAGGGGACCGGGTTGCGGGCGACGGCCCGCAGCACCCGGGAGCGGGTGGCCGGCTCGAGCTCGCCGTGCACGGCCGCGGTGAAGACCTTCTCCTCGCGCCCGTCGACGGTCTGGGTCAGCGAGATCGCGACCGCGACCTGCGACTCGGTCAGCCGGGTGCGGATGTCGTAGCGGCCCTCGACGGCGAAGAACGGCGAGACGTAGAACTCCTTGTCCACCCGCGCGGGGGACTGCTGCGCCACGTCGAGGGGGTAGCAGTGCCGCTCGCCGTAGGTGTTGTGGACCTCGGCCAGCACCCCCTCGAGCACGCCGTCCACGTCGTAGCAGAAGTACGTCGACAGCGGGTCGAAGGCGTACCCGAGCGAGCGGGCGTTCGCGAGCAGCAGCACCCGGTGCGCGGTCCACGGCAGCTGCTGCGCGTCGAGGTAACCACGGACCTTCTCGGCCAGCGGGCGGTCGTCGTCGGGCCCGAAGTGGTCGCGGCTGCGGATCGAGGCCAGCCGGTGCAGCCGGCGGGGGAAGGCGCCGTCGGGGTCGGACACGTCGACCAGCCACATCGGCGAGGTGGTCTCGAAGGCGTAGTCGAACGGCCGGGTGCGGCGGTGGCTCACCACCGCGCGGACGTGCGCCGGCACGGTCACCGGCGCACGCGAGCCGGTGGACGTCGACGGGGTG
>CAVPRA010000008.1:0-220462 GCA_963707685.1 uncultured Actinomycetota bacterium | reverse complement strand
CGTTAGCGGATGGTGTCGACGCTGACGGTGACGTTCCCGGCCATCCGCGCGATGCGCCGGCGGCATCGCCGTCGAGTCGGCCGAGGATGACAATGCCTCCGTAGTAAGACTGGTCCCGTAGTAGAGGACGAAGTCGCTGCCTGGGGCGTAGAGCGAGGTCACCGACGCTGGTCCCGCACCTGAAGGTTGTCCCCTCCAGCGGAAGCGCCGACGCGAAGGGGTCCGTTCTTCTCCACTCCCCGCGTCGTCTCGCATCTTCACGGTCTGGGGAAGTTGGCCGAGCAGGTCGCGGCTCGCCGCGCTGTCGTCCAGAGTGGCCTCGAAGCGCTGGCCTTCGATGGTGATCTCGATCCTCATGCGCTGCTCCTCGGTTTCAGACGGGGTGGCCTGGTGTGTCGGATGGCTGAGGCGGGGGTGCCGGTCCCAAGTGGCGAGGTGGCTGCGCTGCCGGCGCCGTCGCGGGCACCGCAGCCAGCGAGCATCAGAGCGCCGGCCGCGGTGACCAGCACGGCTGCTTCAAGGTGACGACGCTTCATGGACGCAGGAGCACCTTGATGGCGCGCCGCTCGTCCATGGCCCGGTACCCCTCGGCGGCGTCGTCGAGCGGGAGTTCCAGGTCGAAGACCTTGCCGGTGTCGATCTCACGCTTCCAGATGCGGTCGATGAGGTCGGGCAGGAATCGGCGCACGGGGGCCGGGCCGCCGTGGAGGTGGACCTGGGAGAAGAAGCTCGTCGCCGGGCAGCTGGACGTCGTGGGAGACACCCACGTATCCGACGTGGCCGCCGGGTCGCGTGGACCGGATGGCCTGCATCATGGACTCCTGGGTGCCGACGGCCTCGATGACCGAGTGCGCGCCGAGTCCATCGGTGAGCTCCTTGATCCTGGTGACGCCCTCGTCCCCGCGTTCCTCGACGATGTCGGTGGCGCCGAACTCGCGGGCCAGGGCCTGCCGGTCGGCGTGGCGGCTCATCGCAATGATCCGTTCGGCGCCGAGCTGGTCGCAGCCAGGATGGCGAGCAGGCCGACAGCGCCGTCACCGACGACGCGCGACGGTCTTGCCGGGGCCGGCCTCGGCCGCAACGGCGGCGAAGCCAGCCGGTGCCGAGCACGTCGGAGGCGGCCAGCAGGCTGGGGATCAGGTCGTCATCGGGCATGCCCGGGGTGGCGACCAGGGTCCCGTCGGCGTACGGGATGCGCGCTCGCTCGGATTGGGTGCCGATGGTGCCGTGGACGAACTCGGCGTGCACGCACCGGGACTGGTAGCCGGCCTGGCAGATCTCGCAGGTGCTGTCGGAGATGACGAAGGAGCCGACGACGAAGTCCCCAGGGTTCAGGGTCTTCACGTCGTTGCCGATCTCCTCGACGACGCCGACGTACTCGTGCCCCATCAGCAGGTGTTCGGCGGCCTCGGCGCCGCGGTAGGGCCACAAGTCCGACCCACAGATGCAGGTCGCGGTCGACCGGATCACTGCGTCGGTTGGCTCGACGATGCGGGGCTCCTCACGGTCGACGACGCGGACGTCGCCCGGTCCGTACTTGGTGACTGCTCGCATGGCAGGTTCCTTCGGTTCGATGGATCAGCTGGTTGCGGTCGGTACCGCGGGCTTGCGATAGCAAGCGCGGCAAAGGAGATGGACACGAGGGTCAAGATGATGAGCGCCATCGGTACGGCGGTTCGTGCACCACCGAGGCCGGCGATCGGGGCGATGACCCCGGCGGTGCACCACTGCAGGAACCCGAGCACCGCGGACCCGGTGCCGGGGTGGTCGGGCACCTCCCCGGAGGCGAGCGCGCCGGCGTTGGGGCCGATCAGGCCTTGGGCGGTCATCGAGCACGAAGAAGCCGACCACCGCGACACCCAGCGGCATGTCGAACCACAGCGCGCCGACCAGGAGCAGCATGCCCGCCGCTGCGGTCGCGGCCAGACCGACGGCGATGACCACGCGGGTGGGGATCCGTCCGGCCAGGCGGGCCGCGACCAGCGTGGCGATGGTCAGCCCGACGGCGTTGGCGGCGAAGTCGATCGAGTACACCACCGGCGAGAGTCCGTTCATGGACTGAAGCACGAACGCCGAGGTAGCGACATAGGCGAACGTGACCCCCATCGAGAACGCCATCACGACCAGGTACCCGACGAAGCCACGCGATCGCAGCACCCGGCTCGCGGCGGCGCGCAGGTGTCGCAGGCCGCCACCGTGTTGGCGTTCGACGGGAAGGGTCTCGGGACCGCGAGCGCGACCGTGAGGAGCATGACCGCGCTCCAGATCGCGAGTATCCAGAAGGAGACCCGCCAGTGCGACAGCTGCAGGATGGCCGCACCGAGCAGCGGTCCGATGATCGGTGCCACGCCGGCGACGCCCTGGACCAGGTTCAGGGACTTCACCAACCGCGCGCCCGAGGCCAGATCGACCACGAGTGAGCGGGCGATCACCATCGCCCATCCGCCGCTGAACCCCTGGACGAGGCGGGCAATCATCATTACCCCGATCGACGGGCTGAGCGCGCAAACCACCGAGGCCAGCGACATCACCACGAGCGCGCCGAGCAGCGGACGGCGGCGGCCCCGCTGGTCGGAGACCGGACCACCCACGAGCTGACCGAGCGCCATCCCGACGAAGAAGGTAGTCAACGTGAGCTGCACCTCGGTCGCGCTGCTCTGCAGGTCGTCACCGACGATAGGAAACGCCGGCACGTACATGTCCGTGGCCAGCGGCGCGATCATCGTCAGCAGCACCACGTTCGCCAGCAGGGCCTTGCTCAACCGGGCACCGCGCGCCGCGACGGCCTCGCTGCGCTCTTCGGTACTAACCGTCATCGAGTCCTCTCGCGTCCCTCAGCCATGGTTGGTTCCTTGCTTCCTTACTTTCTTGATCCATGGAACCGGTCGGCGGCCGCGGGGGAGTCTCGCTTGTGAGGTGTACCGGCAGGGCACCCCAGCGTGTGCTGCACAGGCCCATGGGGTCGCCGTACCGTGGTCGGCATGGACAACCGGTCAGAGGTGCGCGAGTTCCTCGCCACAAGGCGCGCCAAGCTGACGCCGGCCGACGTGGGCCTGCCCGAGGTCGGCCAACGCCGCGTGCCGGGGCTGCGGCGCGGCGAGGTCGCTGCCTTGGCCGGCGTGAGCATCGAGTACTACTCCAAGCTCGAGCGGGGGTCACTTGCCGGGGTGAGCGCGTCGGTGCTGGACGCGATCGCCCGTGCCCTGCGCCTCGACGACGCAGAACGCAGTCACCTGTTCAACCTCGCGCGGGCCGCTGACGGCACCAGCCAGCTGCTCCGGCCACGGCGTCGCAGCCGTAAGCAGTGGACACCACGACCGAGCCTGACCTGGGTCCTGGACTCCATCACCGGCGGGCCCGCGATCGTGCGCAACGGACGCATGGACCTGCTGGCGACCAACCAGCTCGGCCGTGCCATGCACGCTCTCGCTCTACGAGCGCTCCCCCGGCCCGGTGCCGAACTTCGCCCGCTACACCTTCCTCGACGAGGACTCGCACCGCTTCTACCCCGACTGGGACACCGCCGCCGACACCGCAGTCGCCATCTTGCGCACCGAAGCGGGCCGCGACCCGCACGATCCCCTGATGCACGAGCTGGTCGGCGAGCTCGCCACCCGCAGCGAGGAATTCCAACGCCGCTGGGCCAACCACGACGTCCGGCTCCACGGCGCGGGAAACAAGACCTTCCACCACGACGCCGTGGGCGATCTCGACCTCGCCTACGAAAGCGTGGACATGGTCTCCGACCCCGGTCTCACCCTCACGATCTACGCCGCCGAACCGGCGTCCAGGACCGCGCAAGCCCTCGCACTTCTCGGGTCGCTCACAGCACCTGACCTGCATCGACTGCACGACGTCCGAGAGTCCTGAACATCGCTTCGGCGCCGGCCAAACATTCGGACACCGTCGGAACAGGACCTCGGCGGCGACTGAGGAAATTGGCCGGAGGAGCACTCTCGCCGCCCTGGAGGCGGCGGCTCGGCCGTCTCACAGTCCGAGGTCGCGGCTGGAGGTGTACTCCAGGGCCTGGGCGGGTCGGATGTAGCGCTCCAACAGCGTGGACAGCCGCTTGTGCCGGGTCTGGGCGGCGATCCGGTCCAGTGCGACCCCGGCGACGGCGGCGGTGGTGGCGTGCCCGGCGCGCAGCGAGTGCGGCCGTGATGCGTTCGGCGGCCAGCCCAGCGGCCTCGGCGCGCCTGCGAAGCACGATCGAGATGGCCTCGCCTGAGATCGGCTCGCGGGTGACGGTCTGATTGCGCATGCTCGTGGAGAGTCGGCCGGGATCGGGTCCGCGGTGGCCGAGCCAGGCGTCGAGTGCGGCGATCGGGTCGGTGACGGCGTGCTGGCCGTGGACGACGGCCACGACCTGACCGTCGGCGTACCTGGTCGGTCTTGGACCGCGGATGGTGAGCAGGATGCCGCCGGGCTTGAACTCGACGTCGGCCACGGTGAGCGCGGCCAGCTCGGAGCGCCGCATCGCCGAGGCGAAGCCGAGCAGGATGATCGCGGCATCGCGGGCACCCAGGGCGGTGGAGCGGTCGATGTGCCGGACGATCTGGCGGATCTCCCCGGTGCCCAACGGTCGGGCCTGGCGGCGGGGAGCGGTGCCGACGATGCGGCGCAGACCTCGGCGGACCTGCCGAACGCCTTCGGTGAGGACCGGGTCCCTCAGGCCGTGGATCCGATGGCGGTACGCGATGGCGCCGCATGCCAGGTCGATGGTGCCGACCGAGAGGCCGTGGCCGCCCGTTCAGTGAGGTACGCGCAGACCAGCGCCGGCTCCGCGGGCAGCGGCGTGGCGCCGCGGGTGGAGCACCAGCGCTCCCACTGGCTCCACGCGAAGTCGTACACGGTGCGGGTGGACTCGGCGTGCGCGGCGGTGATCGCCTCACTGATCCGGACGGCCTCCTCGACGGTCAGGCCGGCGGGCAGGTCGGGCGGTCGGGCGGAAGATGTCAGGGCTGGTTTCACCCAGAGGTCGTACGGAGCGGGAACAGCACCTTCGTCGCCGGGTTCACTGGGGCGGCGGCGTCGCCATCGTCTGGGCCAATTCCCTGGCCATCCCACACGAGAGCGGCTGAGGAAGGTGCCGATCACCCCCGCTCCGCAATGGCGCTAGCGGTCGTGTCGACGAAAGGAGCACTAAGGGACACTTGATCAAGTTCGTAAACGCTTTCAGGCTCGGAATCCGTAGATTCCGAGCCTGAAATTTGTAGCGGGGGCAGGATTTGAACCTGCGACCTCTGGGTTATGAGCCCAGCGAGCTACCGAGCTGCTCCACCCCGCGTCGGTGATCCCTAGCCTACGGGACGGCCGGGACGGACTCAAAATCGGGGCCGGACCAGCCTCAGCCCCCGGACGGCGAGGCCGAGCTCGACGACGATCCCTTCGCCGAGCCGGACGGCGACGCGGAACCCGACGCCGAACCCGACGCCGAACCCGACGCCGAGCCCGACGGGGACGTGGACGACGACGGCGACGGCTTGGCCGTCGACTTGTCGGCCTGCACCAGCGCCTGACCGACCAGCACCCGCGCCTGACGCTGCGCCTTCGCATAGCCCTCGAGGTCGCCGGCCTTCAGCGCCTTCTGCGCGGCCGCGAACTTCTGGGTCGCCTGCTGCAGCAGCGCGCGCACGCCGCTCGGGATGCTCTGCGACCCGCCGCTGCCGGCGCTGGGCCCGTTGGTCTGCACGTCGCCGACGATCGCGGTGCCCAGCACGTCGTTGAGCGCCTGGGTCAGCGTCTTGCCGATGCCGACCTCGTCACCGAACGACGCGAGCACGAACCGCAGCTGCGGGTAGGTGCCCTGTCCGGAGTTGCGCTGCGTGTAGAGCGGCTGCACGTAGAGCAGGCCGTCGCCCACCGGCAGCGTGAGCAGGTTGCCGTAGAGCACCTTGGAGTTGGTCCTCGTGAACGGCAGCACCTGGTTCTGGATGTCGCTGTCGGCACCGAACGAGTTGGCGATCTGCGACGGTCCGGGGACCTGGGTGTTGCTCGGCAGCCGCAGGATCCGCAGCGTGCCGTAGCCGCTCTTCGCCGCGTCGGCGTCGACGGAGATGAACGACGCGAGGTTCTGCCGCTTCTGCGGCACGAACACGCTCGTCAGCGAGAACACCGGATCGGCCCCGCCGGACGGCGTCTTCACCGAGAGCCGGTACGGCGGCTGCTTGTTCGCCTTGTTCTCGGGGTCCTCGGGCACCTTCCACTGGTCGGTGCCGTCGTAGAACGTCTTCGGGTCGGTGACGTGGTACGCCGCGAGGATGTTGCGCTGCACCTTGAACAGGTCCTCGGGGTAGCGCATGTGCTGCAGCAGGTCCGGCGGGATGTCGGCCTTCGGCTTCACGATGTTCGGGAAGGCCCCCTCCCACGCCTTCAGGATCGGGTCGGTGCCCTGGCCCGGGGTGTTCCACTCGTAGAGGTCGACCGTGCCGTCGTACGCGTCCACGACAGCCTTGACCGAGTTGCGCATGTAGTTGATCTCGTCGGTGGGCAACGTGGCGTACGTCGTGTTCGGGCTCAGCGCGTCCGACGTCATCGAGCGCAGCGAGTCCTTCTGGCTGTTCGGGTAGTGGTCGGTCGTGGTGTAGGCGTCGAGGATCCACTTCACCCGCCCGTCGATCACCGCCGGGTACGCGTCGCCGTCCACGGTCAGCCACGGCGCGACCTTCTGCACCCGGGTGCGCGGCGCCCGGTCGTAGAGGATCCGGGAGTTCTCGTTGACGCGGCTGGAGAGCACGATGTTCGGCTCGCTGAACTTCACCGCGTAGAGCAGCTTGTTGAACAGCCCGCCGATGCCGACGCCGGCCTTGCCGTCGTAGGTGTTGGTCTGCGCGCTCGAGCCGCTGCCCTCGGGGGTGTCCAGCTCGACGCTCTTGCCGCCGGGGCCGCGGCCCACGATGGAGTAGTCGGGGCTGTTCTCGCCGAAGTAGATCCGCGGCTGGTAGCCCTTGGAGAACATGTCGGTGAGCTCACCGCGAGGCGGCAGGTCCTGCTCCGCCCACACCGGCCGGCCCTCGTTGTCGGTCACCGGACGGTCGTCGGCGTTGCTCTGGTTGCCGTAGGCCGCGATCACGCCGTAGCCGTGGGTGTAGACGGTGTGCTCGTTGGCCCAGTTGCGCTGGCTGTCGGGCAGGCCCGCCTGGTCGAGCTCGCGGGCGGCGATCACCAGGTCGCGGGTGCGGCCCTTGATCGGGTAGCGGTCGACGTCGAGCACCGGCGCGACGTTGTAGTAGCCGCGGACCTGCTGCAGCTGCTCGAACGCGTTGGACACCAGCGACGGGTCGAGCAGCCGGACCCCCGGGATCGACTCCGCGTCGGTCTGCAGCTGCGCGCGGCGCAGCGTGAGGTTGGCGTCGTACTGCGTGACCTTGGTCTTGTCGATGCCGTAGGCCTTGCGGGTCGCCTCGATGTTCTTCTGGATGTAGGGCCCCTCCTTGTCCGGCTCGGAGGGCTTGACCTGGAACTGCTGCACGATGCCCGGCCAGATCACGCCGAGCAGGATCGAGGAGAGCACCAGCAGCACCAGGCCGACGGAGGGCAGCAGCCAGGTGCGGCGGAAGACGTTGGCGAAGAACAGCACCGCGCAGATCAGCGCGATGAACGTCAGGATCGCCTTCGCGGGCAGCACGGCCTGCTGGTCGGTGAAGCCGATGCCGGTGAAAAGCCCGCCGCTGTCGTTGGTGAGGTTGTAGCGGTCGAGCCAGAAGTCGCCGGCCTTGAACAGCACGAAGAACCCGGCCAGCACGGAGATCTGCACCTGCGCGGCGCCGGAGAGCCGGTCCTGCTTGGCCTGCAGCCGGATGCCGCCGAACAGGTAGTGCACGACAGCGGCGGCCAGCAGGCTCAGCACCGTGACGGCCATGCCGAAGTCGATGAGGTAGTGCAGCCACGGCAGCTCGAAGATGTAGAAGCCGACGTCCTTCTTGAAGTACGCGTCGTTGGTCCCGAACGGCACCTGGTGGCGCCACAGGAGGTACTGCCGCCACTGCCCGGACCCGGAGCCGCCGGCGAAGAGCCCGAGCACCACCGCGACACCGACGAGCAGCCACACGCGCAGCGGGTCGACCACGTCGCGGTAGCGGTCGAGGTTCACCTGCTCCGCCGAGGCGGGCCGGAACAGCGGCCGGAAGCGGTAGGCGACGACCACGTTGGCCCCGACCACGACCGCCATCAGCAGACCGAAGACCAGGAACAGCAGCACCTTCGTGCCGAGGACCTTCGTGAACACGCTGGAGTAGTCGACGCTCGCGAACCACAGCCGGTCGGTCCACACCCCGGTGAAGACCGAGACCAGGAAGAACGCGGCGACGAGCACGATGATCGTGCCGACCAGCGCCCGCGAGCGCTGCTGACCCCCGGGAGGCACGCGTGGCGCCTGCGCGGGGGTGTCGTCGTCGAACAGGCCGCTCACTGTGCCCCAGCCGGTGTCATCAGGTCTCCGTTTAGTTCTCGAGGGTGCTGCGCAACAACTCTAGGAGGGCGGGCACCAGGTCGGGCGCCTCCACCACGGACAGCGCGTCGTCGTGCGACCGCATCCGCAGCGCGCAGTGCGTCGCACCGTCACGGGTGGCCCCCGCGACGATGCGGACCTCCTCGCGGTCCGGGTGCTCGGCGGCGTACTGCTCGGCGGCCGCCGGGTCGGCCGGCATCTGCTCGTTCGCGGCCGGCGGCAGCACCAGCCGCTCGACGACCGCGGCGCAGCCGAGCACCTCGGCCGGCCACATGATCTGGGCGAGCGTGGTCTCCAGCGGGGTGTCCACCGGTACGTCGTCCTGCTCGACCGGTGTCAGCGACCCCGCGGACGCGCCGTCGAGGCCCATCGCGGCCGCGAGCGCCGGCTCGCGCACCAGCAGGTCGGAGGTCGGGACCAGCGCGTAGAGCCGCGCCGGCTGGTCCCAGCCGGCCTCGGCGGAGTGCGTCTCGATCTCGAGGACGGCCGCCCGCAGCACGGGGTCCGCGTCGGCGAGCGGCGGCTGCGGCTCGGGCTCGGAGGGCTGGCTCATCCGCAGGCCGGGAGGTCGGCGGACGGGTTCTTCGCGTACGCCTTCAGGGACGCGACAGCGCTGTGGATGGTGGGTGCCTTCACGAGCCTGATCTGGTCCTTCGTCACGTCGGCGTGCTCGGCGGAGCCGCAGTTGCCCGGTGGCACGAGGAAGATCTTGGCCCCGGCGTCGGCCGCCGCCACGATCTTCTGCTGGATGCCTCCAATGGGTCCAACGCGTCCGTGCTCGTCGATGGTTCCCGTTCCGGCGATGTCGGTGCCTCCGGTCAGCGATCCCGGGGTGAGGGTGTCGTAGACGCCGAGCGAGAAGATCAGCCCGGCGCTGGGGCCGCCGATGTCGTCGCTGAGCCGCACCGAGACGTCGAACGGGAAGTCGTAGCCGGTGCCGATCTGCACGCCCACGACGGGCTTCTTGGTGTCCGGCGACTTCTTCGGCGTGACCTCCACGCGCTTGGTCGAGTTGCCCCGTCGTACGACGAACGTGACGGGGTGTCCGACCCCGGCGCGCCGGACGGCCTTCGACACCTGGTCGACGGCCCGGATCCGGACCCCGTCGATCTCCTGGATCCGGTCCCGGGTGCGCAGCTTGCCGTCGGCCGGCGACCCCTTGGTCACCGCGAGCACCTCGGTCTGCAGCGGCAGCTTGTAGCCCAGCTCGGTCAGCGCGGCCGCGACCGCGGTGTCCTGCGAGCTGACCATCTCGACGCTGCTCTGCTGCTCGACGTCCTGGGCCGACTGGTCGGGCGGGTAGATCACGTCGCGCGGGTAGACCGCGCGCTTCCCGTCGAACCAGGCCTGCAGCACCTCGCCGAGCCCCACGTGACGGGTCGGGTTCGTCACCGACACCGTGGTCAGCCGCAGGTCGCCCTGCGTCGGGTAGGTCCGGTGCCCGCGCACGTCGACGATGGACTTGCCGCCGCTGTCGCCGAGCACGTTGACCGTCGGCCCCGGGCTCATCGTCACGTAGGGCACCGGGAGCACGACCGCGAGCGCGACCAGGACCACCAGCAGGCAGGCCACCAGGACGCTGGCCAGGGTGCGGCGGGACATGGGCTCACTGTCTCACCCGGCGACAACTACGCGGAGCGGCGGGTGCTCTCGTCCGAGCTGCGGCGCGAGGGGCGCACCGCGATGCCGGTGCTGCGGTCGCGGACCACGGGAGGGCGGGCCCGGCCGGTGGCGGGGTGCTCCTTGGCGATCGCCTTGGCGAACCGTTCGTAGGCGGCCTCGGAGCGGTCGGTCTCCTCACGCTGCGGACGTCCCGCCCACGCGACCCAGCCCATCATGATCACGAGGACCACGCCCGAGGGCACCAGCCAGATGAGGATCTCCACCACCCCAGCCTAGGAACCCGAGGGCCGCTCGGCGGTGAGCCACGCCCGAAGCGGGGTCAGGGCGTGCCGACCCACTCGTCGGTGCCGTCGCTGAAGAGCTGGTGCTTCCAGATCGGCACCGTCGCCTTGAGCTCGTCGATCAGCGCCCGCGCGGCGTCGAAGGCCTCACCCCGGTGCGCGGCCGCGGTCGCGACGACCACCGCGGCGTCACCGATCGCGAGGGACCCGACCCGGTGCACCGCGGCGACCGCGAGCACGTCGTGCTCGGCGGCGACACCGGCGACGACCTCCTGCAGCCGGGCGAGCGCCGACGGGTGGGCGGAGTACTCCAGCCCGGTGACGCCCTGCTCGTGGTCGTGGTCGCGGACGTTGCCGACGAACACGTCGACGCCGCCGGCGCGCGGGTCCGCCACCGCGGCCAGCACCTCGGCGACGTCGAGCGGCGTCTCCCGCAGGTCCACCAGGCGTACGACGGGACGCTCGCCGGCGTGGCCGGACACGTGCTCCGGGGCCGTCGTGTCGCTCATCCGGGCAGCCTAGACGAGCAGGCGAGGGCGGGACGGGCTGGTTGGCGGGGCGAGTAGTTTGGGCCCATGACGAACGACCCCGGCGACAGGCCGGACGACGAGCCGAACAACCCGTTCAAGGGCACGCCGTTCGAGCAGATCTTCAACGCCTTCGGGGGTGCGGCAGGCGCCGGTGGCCCCGGAGCACCCGGGGCGGCCGGCATGCCCGACCTCTCGCAGCTGATGAGCCAGATGCAGGCGATGATGACGCCGCACGAGGGCTCGGTGAACTGGAACCTCGCCAAGGACGTCGCCCGCCAGACCGTCGCGCAGCAGCCCGACCCCTCGCCGACCGACCGGCAGCGCAGCGAGGTCGCGGACGCGCTGCGGCTCGCCGACCACTGGCTCGACTCGGCCACCGACTTCCCGTCGGGCGTGCACGCCAGCGCGGCGTGGAGCCGGGCCGAGTGGGTCGAGCAGACGATGGGCGTGTGGCAGCGGCTCGTCGAGCCGGTCGCCGAGCACGTGGTGTCCGCGATGGGCAACGCGCTGCCGCCCGAGGCGCAGGCGATGGCCGGTCCGCTGCTCGGCCTGCTGGGCCAGGCCGGTGGCGCCATGTTCGGCAACCAGGTCGGCCAGGCGGTCGGCGGGCTCGCGGGCGAGGTGCTGACCGCCTCCGACGTCGGCCTCCCGCTGGGGCCCGACGGCACCGCCGCGCTGGTCCCGGCGAACGTCGCGACCTTCGCCGACGGGCTCGACGTGTCCGCCGACGACGTGCTGCTCTACCTCGCGCTGCGGGAGGCCGCCCACCAGCGGCTGTTCGCGCACGTGCCGTGGCTGCGCGGGCACCTGCTGGCGGCGGTCGAGGACTACGGCCGCGGCACCACCATCGACGTGTCGAAGATCGAGTCGTCGATGCGCGACATCGACCCCAGCAACCCCGAGGCGATCCAGGCGGCTCTCGAGGGCGGCCTCTTCGAGCCCGAGAAGACCCCCGCCCAGCAGGCCGCGCTCACCCGGCTCGAGACCGCGCTGGCGCTCGTCGAGGGCTGGGTGGACGAGGTCGTGGGGCAGGCCACCGACACCCGGATGCCGCAGGCCGCCAAGCTGCAGGAGGCGGTGCGCCGCCGCCGGGCCGCCGGCGGTCCCGCGGAGCAGACGTTCGCCGCGCTGGTCGGCCTCGAGCTGCGGCCGCGACGGCTGCGCGACGCGTCCGCACTGTGGGGCTCGCTGCGCTCCCGCAAGGGCCAGGAGGCCCGGGACGCGGTGTGGTCGCACCCCGACCTGCTGCCCACGGCCGCCGACCTCGACGACCCGCTCGGCTTCCAGGAGGGCAGGCTGCCCACGTCGGAGGCGCTCACCGACGACGAGTTCGACGCCGCTCTCGCCGACCTGCTCGACCGCGAGGACGGCCCGGACGACTCGTCCTCGTGACCGCGCTGCGCGACGACGCGCTGGCGACGCTGCGGGACTGGGACGCGCCCGACCCCGGCCAGGAACGGCTGCGCCGGTCGTACGTCGACCATCTCGACGCCCACCCCGACGGCACCGAGCGCGACTGCCACCCCGCCCACCTGACGGCCGGCGCCCTGGTGCTCTCGGCGGACCGCACCCAGGTGCTGCTCACGCTGCACGCCAAGGCCCGGCGCTGGTTCCACCTCGGAGGCCACTGCGAGCCCGGTGACGCGACGCTGCCGGCGGCGGCGCTCCGCGAGGGCACCGAGGAGTCCGGCGTCGACGGGCTGGTCCTCGACCCGGAGCCGCTGCACCTCGACCGTCACACGGTGGCGTTCTGCGGCCGGCACGAGCAGGTCGACCACCTCGACGTACGGTTCCTGGCGCTGGCGCCCGCGGGTGCGTCGCCCACGGTCAGCGACGAGTCGATCGACGTGCGCTGGTGGCCGGTCGGCGGGCTGCCGACCGACGACCCGGACATGCACCGGATGGTCGAGCTGGCCCTCGCCCGCGCTCAGACGTCGTCGGCGGCCATCTGAGCGGCGCCCTCGTCGGAGCAGTCCGGCGGGTCGGCCTCGATACCGAGCTGGGAGGCGGCCGCGACCCCCTCGAGGAAGCCCTTGGCGCGCTCGGCCTTCGGGTAGCGGTCGACCCACGCCCAGAACGTCGGGGTGTGCCCGGACTCGATGAGGTGGGCGAGCTCGTGCACCAGCACGTAGTCGATGACCCAGGCGGGCATCCCCTGCAGCCGGGTCGACAGCCGGATCGAGCGGTCGCTCGGCGTGCAGCTGCCCCACCGGCTGTTCTGGTTCTCCACCCAGCGCACCACCAGCGGGTCGGCCAGCCCCTCGAGGTACTTCGCGCTCAGGCCCGCCGCCCGCTTGGCCAGCGCGGCGTCGCTGGGGCGCCGGCGCTTCTCGGACTTCTCGAGCCGGGCGAGCATCGCGGCCACCCACTCCTGCTCCTCCGCCCGGGTGAACCGCGCGGGCAGCAGCACCACGACCTTGTCGTCCTCGCGGTAGGCCGCCACCGTCCGGCGCCGCTTGCGGGACCGACGCACCTCGACGAGGGGCGCCTCGTCGGCGTGGGGGCGCGAGGGGGCCATGTCACGGAGGCTACCCGCTGGCCCACTCCAGGAGCCGGTCCGTCGGCCAGCTGTTGACGATCCGGTCGAGCGGCACGCCGAGCCGCTGCGCCCGCTCCGCGCCGTACTGCAGGAAGTCGAGCTGTCCCGGGGCGTGCGCGTCGCTGTCGATCGAGAACAGGCAGCCGAGGCCGAGCGCGAGCCCGACCAGCTCGTCGGGCGGGTCGCTCCGCTCGGGCCGGGAGTTGATCTCCACCGCGACGCCGTGCTCCGCGCAGGCCGTGAAGACGGCCTCGGCGTCGAAGCTGCTCTGCGCGCGGGTGCCGCGCCCGCCCATGATCAGCCGGCCGGTGCAGTGGCCCAGCACGTTGGTCTCCGGATGGCCGGCCGCCGCCACCATCCGCCGGGTCATCGCCACCTTCTCCATCTTCAGCTTGGAGTGCACCGACGCCACGACCACGTCGAGCTCGGCGAGCAGCTCGTCGGTCTGGTCGAGCGCCCCGTCGTCGAGGATGTCCACCTCGATGCCGCGCAGCAGCCGGAACCCGCCGTCGGCGCCCAGGTGCTCGTTGACCGCGGCGACCACGTCGAGCTGCCGGCGCAGCCGGGCCGCGGTCAGCCCGTTGGCCACGGTCAGCCGCGGCGAGTGGTCGGTCAGCACCAGGTACTCGTGGCCGAGCTCCATCGCGGTCATCGCCATCTCCTCGATCGGCGAGCCGCCGTCGGACCAGTCCGAGTGCGAGTGCAGGTCGCCGCGCAGCGCGGCGCGGTGCTCCGCGCCGCCGTCGGCGAGCGGCCCGGCGGTCCTCTCCAGCTCGGTGAGGTACGCCGGCACCTCGCCGGCCACGCACTCCGCCGCGATGCCGGCCGTCTTGGCCCCGACGCCGGGGAGGTCGCGCAGCGTGCCGGCCCGCGCCCGCTCCCGCACCTCGTCCGGCGGCAGCGCCAGCAGCGCGGCCGCGGCGCCGCGGTAGGCCTTGATGCGGTAGCTGTCGGCCAGCCGCCGCTCCAGCAGGAAAGCGATGCGGCGCAACGCGGCCACCGGGTCGAGGCCGCCCGAGGAGCTGCCCGACGAGGTGCCCGGCTGTCCAGATGTCACGCGGTCTCCGTCCACGAGTGCCCGAGTCTGCCCGAGTCTGCCCGACCCCGGTCAGCACGGCGGTGGAGTTTTCCGTCCACACCGTGTGCACCGCCATTGTCGCTGGTCAGCGCGGGGCGCGCGACGTCCTCGGGCGTGTCACCCACAGCGCTGTCCACGGCTTCCCACAGCCCGGTCCACAGGGTGTGCAGGACCGTCCACACGGTGTCCACAGTGTTATCCACAGGGGTGGAGAACGCACCGTTGACCGACCCGCGAGCGGGCCCTAGGTTGGACGCAGATGAGGCCCTCGGCCGAGTCGGTGCGGCGCTCGCAAGGGGAAGGCAAGCGGCACACCGATGAGGTCGAGGGCCTTTTTCTGTGCTCGTGCGTCGCCGGGGGTCAGCGGTTGCGGAACACCGGCGCCCGCTTCTCGCGGGCCGCCCGGACGCCCTCCTGCAGGTCCTCGGTCGCCAGCGTGACCGGCTGCGCGAGCGCCTCCCACTGCAGCGCCGACTCGAAGTCGGCGGCACCGGAGCCACGCAGCGCCACCGTCGTGAGCCGGCTCGCCACCGGTGCCGTCGCGGCGATCCCGGCCGCGGTCTCGAGCACCGCGTCGAGGAAGCCCTCGGCGGGCAGCACCGCGGACACCAGCCCGATCCGCTGCGCCTCGTCGTCGCTGACCGTGCGGCCGGTGAGCAGCAGGTCCCGGGCGTGCGCGGGACCGACGACGTCGGGCAGCAGGTAGGTCGCCGCCATCCCGGCGTGCATGCCGAGCCGCACGAAGGGGGCACCGAGCCGGGCACCCGGCACGGCGTACCGGAGGTCGCAGGCCAGCGCCAGGCACAGCCCGGCGCCGATCGCAGGGCCGTTGACCGCGGCGATCGTGGGCACCTCGAGCCGACGGATCGACAGCCAGGCCCGGTAGAACGGCAGCATCCGCTCCCGCAGCGCGGCCACCGACGCGTCGGGCTCGCTCGCGATCCAGCCGGTGTTCCCGCCGGAGCAGAACGCGCTCCCCTCGCCTGTCACCACCACCGCGCGCAGGTCGCGGTCCGCGGCCAGCCACTCGACCGCGGCGACCCAGGACGCGGTCATCTCGTCCGACATCGCGTTGCGCTGGTCCGGGTTGTCGAGCCGCAGCACGGCGACGCCGTCGTCGCGGCGGTCCAGGCGCAGGTGGCGCAGCTCGGGAGGGTGGGTCGTCATGCGCGGAGACTACCCATGGCGATGGCCGCCGCGGCCGCGGTGAGAGATCAATCGCACCGGCCGCGCCAGCCGGGGGACGAGCCGGGCAAAACCGGCCTTTCGGGCGGAGGCTGAGCGTGAAACGGCCTCCGGCACGGCTCCGCGTGCATGCAACGCCACCCCTGCTGCCGTAGTGTGCGGAGCGGTCGCAGCCACGCGGCCCCCGGCGGGACCAGGACCCTGCTCCCCGCCGACGACCAAGTTCGATCAGCCACAACAACAAGGAGGCCGTCATGGCGGAGACCTGGAGCGGCGAGTTCTACTGCGTGAAGTGCAAGGAGAAGCGTCAGGCGGACGGCGAGGTCAAGGTCAACGACAAGGGCACCCGCATGGCCAAGGCCGTGTGCCCCGTCTGCAGCACCAACCTCAACCGCATCCTCGGCAAGGCCTGAGCACTCCCCTCGACCATCCGACGCGGGGCCTCCCACACCGGGAGGCCCCGCGTCGTGCTTGTGGACGACCGTTCGCGGACCGGCGCCCGACCGGGCAGGCTGCGGCCGTGCGCCCGATCCTCCGCCCCGGCACCCACGTGCTGCGACGCGGCGCCGGCGAGGTGCAGGTCGGGCTCGACCCGCGGACCGCGCTGGTGCTGCCCGACTCCCCCGTCGTCCGCGACAGCCTGCGGCTGCTCGGCACCGGCTCCGACCTCGCGGCGTACGACGAGGCCGGGGTGCTCGACGTGCTGGCCGGCCACGACCAGCTGCTCGACGAGCGTGAGCTGACCCCGCTGCTCGGGGCGGACCCGGACGCGGCCACCACCACCGCCGCGCTGGCGCGCGCCCGAGGGGCCGACGCGTCGCGGCTGCGCGGCGGCCGACGACGATGGCGCACCGAGGTCCGCACGTTCGGCCACCCCGCGGCGACGGGGCTGCGCGACCGCTTCGTCGAGCTCGCGGCGGGCGCCGGCCTGCCTGTCGCCGGTCCGGGCCGGGTCCGGTCGCCCGACTGCGCCGTGCTGCTCGGGGTGGGCGAGCCCGACCGTGAGCTGCTCGACGGCTGGGCCCGCGCCGGCACCGCCCACCTGCCGGTGCGGCTCACCGAGGGCCGCGCGGTCGTCGGGCCGTTCGTGGTGCCCGGCTCGACGGCCTGCCTGCGGTGCGTCGACGCCCACTGCACCGACGCCGACCCGGCGTGGCCGCTGCTGGTGCGGCAGTACGCCGCCGCCTCGTCGCGCGACCGGCCGGACGGCGTGCCGGAGCCGGTCGACCCGCTGCTCGCCGCGCTCGCGATCGCCTGGGCGGCCCGCGACCTCACGGCGTACGTCGACGGTCAGCGCCCCTCGACCTGGTCCGCGACGGTGACCCTCCACCCGGAGCCCGGCCACGTCGAGACCCGCGCGTGGCTGCGGCACCCCGCCTGCGCGTGCACGTGGGAGTGACCCGGTCGGGCCATTGAACGATCCAAACCGGGCTCCCCGGGGGTTGACACCCACGCCTTCCCTGTCAACCGCTGGGATCGTCGGACACAATGTCCCCATGACCCTGCGTGTGCACGTACCGGCCGCCGCGCCTCACGCCGGGGGCGCCGATGAGTGAGCTCCCCCGCCGGGCGCTGGCGCGCTCGGCCCGGCTCGCGGCGCTGCCACTGGGGTACGCCGGCCGCAGCGCGGTCGGCATGGGCCGGCGGCTGGGCGGCAGCTCTCCGGAGGCGGTGATGACCGACCTCCAGCAGCGCACCGCCGAGCAGCTGTTCCGCACCCTCGGCGACCTCAAGGGCGGCGCCATGAAGATGGGCCAGGCGCTGTCCATCCTGGAGTCGGCGCTCCCCGAGGACGTCGCGGCTCCCTACCGCGAGCAGCTCACCAAGCTGCAGGACTCCGCCCCGCCGATGGCGGCGCGCACCGTGCACCACGTGCTGGCCAGCGAGCTCGGCACCAAGTGGCGCTCCCGCCTCGTCGAGCTCGACGACGTCCCCGCCGCCTCCGCCTCGATCGGCCAGGTGCACCGCGGCCGGTGGGAGGACGGCCGCGAGGTCGCGGTGAAGGTGCAGTACCCCGGCGCCGGTGACGCGCTGATGTCCGACCTGCGGCAGCTCAGCCGCGTCGCGCGCACCGTCGGCAGCATGGTCCCGGGCATCGACATCAAGCCGCTGATCGCCGAGCTGCAGGCCCGGGTGGCCGAGGAGCTCGACTACCGCCTCGAGGCCGAGGCGCAGCACGCGTTCGCCGTGGAGTTCCGCGACGACCCCGAGTTCCGGGTCCCCGACGTCGTCGCGCACACCCAGTCGGTGCTGGTCTCGGAGTGGGTCGACTCCAGCGCCTCGCTCGCCCGGCTGATCTCGACGGGCACCAAGCAGGAGCGCGACCACTACGGCGAGCTCTACGTCCGGTTCCTGTTCGCCGGGCCGGCCCGGGTCGGCATGCTGCACGCCGACCCGCACCCCGGCAACTTCCGGCTGCTGCCCACCGCGGACGGCTCCCTCGGCGGCCTCGGGGTCGTGGACTACGGCGCCGTCGCTCGGCTGCCGGAGAAGAGCCTGCCCCACAGCATCGGCTCGCTGATCCGGATCGCGATGTACGACGACTACGCCGACGTCGTCGAGGGCCTGCGGGCCGAGGGCTTCGTGAAGCCGAGCATCACCATCGAGCCCGACGAGCTGCGTGCCTACCTCAGTCCGTTCGTTGAGCCGGCGCGGCACGAGACGTTCGCGTTCTCGCGGGCGTGGATGCGCGAGCAGTTCCAGCGGCTGCAGGACCCGCGGCAGCCCGGGTCGACCCTGGCGCTGCGGCTGAACCTGCCGCCGTCGTACCTGCTGATCCACCGGGTCTGGGTCGGCAGCATCGGGGTGCTGTGCCAGCTCGAGGCGGAGCTGCCGTTCCGCGCGATGCTCGAGGAGGCCCTGCCGGGCTTCGCGGAGGCCTAGGGCCTCGACGAGCTCGACCACCCGGGGTCTCGACGCGCTCGACCACCCGGGCCGCCCGGGCGGCTACCACCAGTCGCTGTCGAGCTTGCCCTCGATCGCCCGCAGGTGCTCGCGCGAGCAGCGGTCGCAGAACACCCGGCTCCGGCCGTTCTCGACCGCCGTCGTCCAGGTCAGCGGCAGCGCGTCGTCCGGGGCGGTGGTCCCGCAGAAGTCGCACGTCGGTGCGGTCACGCTCCCAGGCTAGTGCGCGCCCGCACAGGACCCCGGCGACCAGGGGTCGCCGGGGTCCGTCGGGCGCCCACCGCTCAGAGCGAGCGGGCGAGTGCGAGCCGCGCCTGCAGAGCGGCGCGCTCGGCCCGGCGGGAGAGCCGTCGGGCCGTGGCGAGCCGGTGCCCGCGCCGAGCCTGTCGCGCCTCTCCCAGGCGCTCGGCCAGATGCGCCCGCGCCAGATCTTCGTACATGAGATTCATGGTCCTGCTCCGGTTCGTGTCAGTGGTGGTCATCGGGTTCCGTGTGTCTCCTGAGTGGGCTGTGGTCTCGTCGGCGGTGGTTCGCCGGCGGGCTACAGCGGGCGGGCGAGCACGAGCCGGGCCTGGAGGGCGGCTCGTTCGGCGCGACGCGTCCGGCGTCGGGCCAGCGCGAGACGGTGACCGCGGCGCAGCCGCTCGGCCTCCTCCAGACGCGAGAGGTGCTGCGTCCGTACGTAGCTGATCTGGTCGTTCATCGGTCCCTCCTCTCCGTGGGCTGGTGCGTGGTGCTGGGTCTGTCAGGGTCGTGAAGCCGGGCCGGTCAGGCCGCGACCTCGTTCTTGCGCGGGCGACCACGGGGGCGCTTGCGGGGGATCACCACTCCCATCTGGAAGAGCTCACCGCCCCAGACACCCCATGGCTCGCGACGCTCCAGAGCCCCGGCGAGGCACTCGGTCCGGACCGGGCAGTCCAGGCAGAGGGCCTTGGCAACCTCGACGTCCTGCGGAGTCTCGGCGAAGAACAGCTCGGGGTTCTCCCGTCGGCACGGCAGCTGGTCCTCGTCGACCTCGTCCGCGGTGGCGGCGTACGTGTCGAGGACGCTGATACTCATCTGTGTCACCTCCTGTGACGTTGTCTTCCTTGCGTGTGCTGGGTGTAGCGGTTGCGGGAGAAACAAAAAGGCCGCGGATCCCGGGTTTCGGGTTCCGCGGCCTGGAGGCTGCCGAGCTGATGAGGTCTCATCTAGATCGGCGGACTCCAGGCAGGGATACCCGCGAAGACGCCCGTGCTGGGCACGAGGGCGGACTTCTGGCCAGCGGCCGGGGCGATGCCCGCGAACGGCGCACCGGTGGTCATCACCGGGGTGACGACGGAGGCGCGCAGGGACACGGACATGCACAGATCGGCGTGCTGGCGGTAGCGGTCGATGGTGATGTTCACTGCGGTCACCTCCTCGGTGAGACGGGCGCCGGCCTTGTCAGGGCCGTGTGCGCGAAGCTGTGAAAGAAACGTACCCGTCGGGATCGGTAAGCGGCAATCGATTTTCTGGGTATTTCCTCAAAATTGTGGAGCGGGCCGCCGCGGGGTCGTGCGACCCTCACTCAGCGGCCTCCGGCAGCTCCTCGCCGGCCACCAGCGCGAGCACGTCGTCGGCGTACTTGGTCAGCTTGGACTGGCCGATGCCGTTGATCCGGAGCAGGGTCCGCTCGTCGCCGGGCTTGACCTCGGCGATCGCCTGCAGGGTCAGGTCGGTGAACACGACGTACGCCGGCACCTTCTCCTGCCCGGCCCGCTCGACCCGCCAGGCCCGCAGCCGCTCGAACAGCTCCTCGTCGTAGGACGCCGGGCAGTCCTCGCAGCGGCCCACCTTGCGCTCGGCGGTCGAGGCCAGCGGCTTGCCGCACTCCCGGCAGTGGGCCACGCCCTTGCGCTTGCGGCTGCTGCCCCGCTCGGGAGCGCGGTCCGACGGGCTCTCGGGACGCAGCCCGGTGAGGAACCGCGACGGCTTGCGCGACGCGCGCCCGCCCGGGTTGCGGGCCAGCGACCACGACACCGTCAGCCGGTGACGGGCGCGGGTCATCCCGACGTAGAGCAGCCGGCGCTCCTCCTCGATCGCGGCCGCGCCCTCGGCGTAGACGATCGGCATGGTGCCGTCCTGCATGCCGGCGACGAAGACGACGTCCCACTCGAGGCCCTTGGCGGCGTGCAGCGTCGCGAGCGTGACGCCCTCGGCGACCGGGGCGTGCTGCTCGGCGGCGCGGCGGTCGAGCTCCTCGACGAAGTCGACCAGCCCGGCGTCGGGCCGGGCGGCGGCGAGGTCCGCGGCCTGGGAGACGATCGCCTGCAGCGACTCCCAGCGGTCGCGGGCGGTGCCGCGTCCCGTGGGCGCCTGCTCGGACCAGCCCATGCCGGCGAGCACCGCGCGGGTGGCCTCGACGACGTCCTGGTCGCCGCCGCCGCTGCGGGCGTCGCCGCGCAGCAGCGCCACCGCCTGCTTCACCTCGGCCCGGTCGAAGAACCGGGCGGCGCCGCGGATGACGTAGGGGACGCCGCGGGCCGCGAGCGCCTCCTCGAACGCCTCGGACTGCGCGTTGATCCGGAACAGCACCGCGATCTCGCGGGCGGGCGTGCCGGCCTCGACGAGCCCGAGGACGTCGGCGGCGACCTGCTCGGCCTCGGCGACCTCGTCGGCGTGCTCGGCGAACCGGACCTCGGGCCCGCCCTCCTGCTGGGAGCGCAGCTGCACGCCCGGCGCTGGCCGACCCCTGCAGCAGCCGGTTGGCCGCGGCCACCACCTGCGGCGTGGAGCGGTAGTTGCGGACCAGCTCGACCGACGTCGTGCCGCGGTGCTTGGCGGGGAAGTCACGGAGGTAGGAGGCGTTCGCGCCGGCGAACGAGTAGATGGTCTGCGCCGGGTCGCCGACGACGCAGAGGCTGTCGCGGCCGCCGAGCCACAGGTCGAGCAGCGCGGCCTGGATCGGGCTGACGTCCTGGAACTCGTCGACGACGAACCACTTGTACTGCCGGCGGACCTGGGCGGCGACGCGCTCGTCCTCGGCGAGCAGCGCCGCGGCGCAGAGCAGCACGTCCTCCATGTCCATCCGGCCCTGGCCCCGCTTGACGTCCTCGTAGGTCGCGAAGACGTGGGCGACGGTGTCGGCGTCGACACCGTTGACCGAGCGGCCGCGGGCCTCCGCGACGCGGGGGTAGTCGTCGGGGCGGACGTTGCTGACCTTGGCCCACTCGACCTCGCTGGCCAGGTCGCGCAGCGTCGCCTGGTCGGTCGCCACCCGGTTGCGCCTCGCGGCGTTGCCGAGCAGGCCGAGCTTGGACTCCGTGAGCTCGGGCAGCTCGCCGCCGTACACCTTGGGCCAGAAGAACCGGGCCTGCCGCAGCGCGGCGGAGTGGAACGTGCGCGCCTGCACCCCGCCGGCCCCGAGCCCGCGCAGCCGGGTGCGCATCTCGCCGGCGGCGCGGGTGGTGAAGGTGACCGCGAGCACCTCGGTCGGGTTGTAGACCCCGGTGGCGACGCCGTAGGCGATCCGGTGGGTGATCGCGCGGGTCTTGCCGGTGCCCGCGCCGGCCAGCACGCGGACCGGCCCCTGCAGGGCCACCGCGACGTCGCGCTGCTCGGGGTCGAGCGCGGCGAGCAGCTCGTCGGCACCCTGGATGGTCGCCGGGGTCATCAGCGGAACAAACTCCTCGGGTCGGATGTTGTGGCGACAACGGTCCGGGCACCCGCCCGGGCTGGCCGTCGCACCGGCTCAGCAGTCTCAGCGTAGACGCGAGGAAGGACAGGAATGACCGCCCCCGACGCCGCCCCCGAGCGGGCCACCTCGGCCGTCACGATGTACTCCACCCAGTGGTGCGGCTACTGCCACCGGCTCAAGAGCCAGCTCGACCGCGAGGGCATCGCCTACGACGTGGTCGACATCGAGAAGGTCCCCGACGCGGCGTTCGTGGTCGAGCAGGTCAACCGCGGCAACCAGACGGTCCCGACGCTGGTGTACGCCGACGGCTCGGCGCAGACCAACCCGTCGGTCGCCGACGTCAAGGCGAAGCTCGCCACCCTCGCCTGAGCCCCCGACATCGGATGTCCGGGCGTGACCTCCAGGTCACCTTTCGACTCCGTTGTCGGAGGGTCACCAGGAGCCGGGCAGCGGGGCGCCGTACCACGCCTCGACGAGCGACCGGCTGATCGAGATGCCGCCGGGCAGCACGAGCGTGCCGGCCTCGGCCTCGGCCCGCATCTCCGCGCGTGTGAACCAGCGGGCGTGCTCGATCTCGTCGCCGTCGACGGTGATGTCGGTGCTCAGCGCGCGGGCGAAGAAGCCGACCATCAGGCTCTGCGGGAACGGCCAGGGCTGGTTGCCGAAGTAGGTGACGTCCGTGACGGTGACCCCGACCTCCTCCGCGACCTCGCGGACCACGGCCTCCTCCAGGCTCTCACCCGGGTCGACGAACCCGGCCAGCGTGGAGTAGCGCCCGGTCGGCCACGACGGCTGCCGCCCCAGCAGCGCGCGCTCGCCGTCGGTGACCATCATGATGACGGCCGGGTCGCTGCGCGGGAACTGCTGCCGGCCGCACTGGTCGCAGGTGAGCACGTGGCCCGCCGCGGTGGGGTGCAGCCGGCCGCCGCAGCGCGGGCAGAACCGGTGCGAGGCGTGCCACTCGGCCAGCGCGATCGCGTGGACCATGAAGCCGGCGTCGGGCTCGCGCAGCCGCTGCACCACCTCACGCAGCGTGGTCCAGCGGCCGTCGTCGGTGGGCTCCTCGACGAGCAGCGCGAAGTGCGCGACGTCCTCGCGGACGCCGAGGAAGACCCGCAGCCCGCCCTCCGGCAGCCCGTCGGCAGCCTGCCAGCGGACCGTCTCGCCGGCCTCGTCGACCGGGAACCGGTTGACCGCGACCGGCACGATCCGGGTCGCCGGGTCTGGCCAGGTGGCCTCGAGCCACGCCTCGTCGACCCGTTTCTCCCCCACCCGCTCGTGCGTCCGCGCCGACAGCGCGATGTCGGTCGACCAGGGAGCGGGGAAGTCGGCGTCGGGCGCTGGGACGGTCACCGCACGACCCTACGATGACGCCCATGAGCACCCACATCGGCGCCGAGCCGGGCCAGGTCGCACCGCTGGTCCTGCTGCCGGGCGACCCGCTCCGCGCCCGCTGGATCGCCGAGACCTTCCTGGAGTCCGCGCAGTGCTACAGCGAGGTGCGCGGCATGCTCGGTTACACCGGCACCTACCGCGGCGAGCGGGTCTCCGTGCAGGGCTCCGGCATGGGCCTGCCGTCGCTGTCGATCTACGTCAACGAGCTGCTGCGCGAGTACGACGTCCGCTCGGTCGTCCGCGTCGGCTCCTGCGGTGCCCTCACGGAGGAGCTGGCGCTGCGCGACCTGGTCATCGCGTCGGGGGCGTGCACCGACTCCTCGATGAACCGGATCCGGTTCGAGGGGCTCGACTACGCGCCGGTGGCGGACTTCCACCTGCTGCGGGCGGCGTACGACGCGTCGCGCGAGCGTGACCTGCGGGCCACGGTCGGCCTGCTGTTCTCCGGCGACTCGTTCTACAGCCCGCGGCCGGAGCTGACGACCCGGATGGTCGAGTACGGCGTGCTCGCGGTGGAGATGGAGGCCAGCGCGCTCTACACGCTCGCCGCGCAGCACCACGCCCGCGCGCTCGCGATCTGCACCGTCTCGGACCACCTGGTCCGCGGCGAGGAGACGACCGCGCAGGAGCGGCAGGAGACGTTCGGCGACATGGTCGAGGTCGCCCTCGAAGCGATGCTGGCCACCCGCTGAACCCTCACTGACCTCTCACCGGCACCGACCGGGACCGGTCAGTCCGCGCGACACACCCAGCGGCACTGCGTGAAGTCCCAGTAGCACCTGATCGAGTGCGAGGCGACGTGGTCGATCACCGACTCGGGGGCCGGTGGCTCGACGGGGCCGGCCTGCTCCGGGACGGTGAAGCGCTGCTCACGGACGGGTGTCGTCATGGTGCCTCCTGGCACCCATCGTGGCGGAGCGCGCCGGTCCGGCGCATGACGCGCTCGGGGCATCTGGTCTGGTCCGGACGGACCGTGCCGGTGGCCCGGTCAGCGGCGCCGGGCGGTCGACTTCTTCGCCGCCGACGTCCTCTTTGCGGTCGACTTCTTCGCTGCCGTCGCCTTCTTGGTCGCCGACTTCTTCGCCGCCTGCGTCGTCTTGGCGGCCGACTTCTTCGCGGCCGGGGCCTTCTTCGTCGCCGACTTCTTCGCCGCCGGCGCCTTCTTGGCGGCCGACTTCTTCGCCGTCGTCGCCTTCGTGGCGGCCGACTTCTTCGCCGTCGTCGCCTTCGTGGCCGGCGACTTCTTCGCCGTCGTGGCCCGCTTGGTCGCCTGCTCGGTGGCCGACTGCTTCGCCGCTGCGGCCTTTCTCGCCGGGGCGGTCGCGGCGGCGGCCATCTCGGACGCCGTCTCGGTCGCGGCGTTCGCCCGGGCCTCGGTCAGCGCGGCCTCGGCCTCGGTCAGCTTCCGGGACCGCCTGCCCTCCTTCTTCTCGTTCTCCGAGAGCCGCCGGCGGGCCTTCCAGTTCTCGCGTCGCGCCTTCTCGAAGGCGGACCGCGCGGTCCTGCGCTGTGCCTTGAGGTCGTCGACGTGCGCCTGGGCCTCGGTCAGCAGGCCGTCGAGCCGCTCGAGCTCCGCGCCGGTGCTCTCGCGGGCGGCGGCGGCCTCGGACGCCCGCCGGCGACGCTCCGCGACGTCGGCGGTCGCCTGGGCGAGCCGCTGCTGCTGGTCGGCGGCGCGCTGCTCGAGCTGGGGCAGGTCAGTGGTCATGCGTCGGCCTCCTAGGGCAAGGAACCTCGCGGTACCCCGCCACCCGCGGGTCACGCCCCCGGGTGCAGCAGCTCCTCCAGCTCGGCGCGGGACTCGAGGCCGGCGGGCTGCACGAGGTCGCCGGTGCGGACGTAGTAGAACGCCGCCCGGACCCGCTCCACGGGGACGCCGGCGAGCTCGGCCCAGGCGACCCGGTAGATCGCGAGCTGCAAGGGGTCGGCGGTCTGCGCGCGGTTGGTCTTCCAGTCGACGACCAGGAAGCCGTCGGCGCCGTCGACGTGCTCGGCGTACACCGCGTCGATGCGGCCGCGCACCACCTGGCCGCCCAGCACGAGGGCGAACGGCGGCTCGACGGCGACCGGCGTGCGGTCCGCGAACTCGCCCTTCTCGAACAGCCCGACGAGCTCGCGCAGGTCGTCCTCGTCGTCGATCTCGGTGTCGGCGCGCCCGGGCAGCTCGTCGGGGTCGACCAGCTCCTGCTGCCCGAAGCGGGCCTCCACCCAGGCGTGGAACCGGGTGCCGAACCGCGCGGCCGGGGACGGCCGCCGCGGCATCGGGCGGGCCAGCTCGGCCGCCAGCTGCTCGGGGTCGTCGCGCAGCCGCACCACCGAGGTCGCGGACAGGCTCGACGGCCGGGGTACGTCGACCACGTCGGCGCGGTCACGCCGAGCCTCGGTCAGCAGCCGCTCGAGCTCGTCGTCCCACTCGGCGACCAACGAGCTCTCGACCAGGTCGAGCTCCTCCGGCTCACCGGCGTCCCGTCCTTCGGCGGCCATCGCGTCGCGCACCAGCTCGGCCGCCTCGAGCCGCCGCAGCGCCTCGGCGGTCTGCTCGGTCACCGGCCACGGCACCGCGCGGCGACCGTCGAGCAGCGGGTTCGTGCTGCCGTCGTCGGGCGCCTCCTGCCACGCGACGGCGTCCTCCCCCACGTCGAGCAGCAGCTGGCGCACCACCCGCTGGAAGTCGGAGGGGCCGACCGGCTTGACCCGGCCGTGCCGCCACACGTGCGAGGAGACCCACAGCAGGTGACGGGCCCGGGTGAACGCGACGTACCCCAGCCGGAGCTCCTCCTCGGCATCGTGGAGCCGCGAGTCGCGCTTGAGGGCGTCGACGTCCTTGTCGGTCCAGCCCGCGAGCGTCGGCAGGTCCGCCGCGTCACCGCGCAGCGGCGTCGGCAGGATCGACGCGCGGCCCGGCCAGCGGGAGCGGCCCTTCGTGCTCGGGAACCGCTCCGCGCACACCCCGACCACGAAGACGGCGTCCCACTCCAGCCCCTTGGCGCGGTGCACGGTGAGCAGCTTCACCGAGTCGGCCTCCGACGGGGTGGCGACGTCGAGGCCGTTGCCGAGCTCGTCCTCGGCGCTGAGGTAGGCGAGCAGCGCCGGCAGCGTGGCCGTGCCGTCGATCGACTGGAACTCGGCGACCGCCTTGACGAACAGGTCGAGGTTCTCGCGGCGGGCGCGAGCGGCCGGGCTCACCGACGCGTCGAGCTCGACGTCGATGCCGCAGGTGTCGACGATGCGGCGCACCAGGTCGAGCAGCGACTCCCCGGTGTGGCCGCGCAGCATCCGCAGCTCGCGGGCGAGCAGCTCGAAGCGCTCCCGGGCCGCCGCGGAGTAGGGCAGGTCGCCGGGGTCGGCCAGCGCGTCGCTGAGTGCGACCACCTCCGTGGGGTCCGCGCCGGCGACGGCCTGCTGGAGGGAGGCGTGCAGGTCGAGCCCGTCGCGGTCGCCCCGGCCGGCGTCCCCGGCCAGCTCGCGCGCCCGGCGGCCCAGCAGCGCGAGGTCGCGCGGTCCGACGGCCCACCTCGGCCCGGTGAGCAGGTTGAGCAGGTCGGCGTTGGCGGTCAGGTCGTGCAGCAGCGCGAGGGTGGAGACCACCTCGGAGACCTCCGGCAGCCGCAGCAGGCCGGAGAGGCCGACGATCTCGACCGGCACCTCGGCGCGGGACAGCGCGTCGAACACGGCGGCGGCGTGCTCGTTGTCGCGCACCAGCACCCCGATGTCGCGCCAGCCCGGGTCGGCCATCGCCCGGTGGGTGGCGACGACCTCGTCGGCGAGCCACGCCAGCTCGTCGTCGTACGTCTCGTGGACCACGGCGCGGACCTCGCCGACGGCGGCGTCCGGCTTGGCGCGCAGCTCGCGCGCCTGCGGGTGCGCGGCGTAGAGCGGGGCCGCGAGCCGGTTGGCGACCTCGAGGACCCGCTTGTCGGAGCGGCGGTTCACCGTCAGCGGGTACGACGCCACGGCGGCGTCCCCGTCGGCCTCCGGGAAGTCGTGGCCGAACCCGAGGATGTTCGAGACCGACGCCCCCCGCCAGCCGTAGATGGCCTGGTTGGGGTCGCCGACGGCCATCACCGGGTGGCCGCGGCCGGCACCGGCGTCCGGGCCGGAGAACAGGTGCCGCAGCAGCCGCGCCTGCCCGACCGACGTGTCCTGGTACTCGTCGAGCAGCACCACCGCGAACTTCTCCCGCTCGGCCTGCCCCACGTCGGGCTGCTCCGTGGCCAGCCGCGCGGCGAGCGCGATCTGGTCGGAGAAGTCCATCAGCCCGAGCTCGGACTTGAGGCCGCGGTAGGTCTCGACGAGGGCGAGCAGCTCGTCGCGCTTGTCCTGCGCCTCGACGAGCTCCCGCTGCGCCTTGGTGGACCGGGTGGCCAGCCCCGCCTCGAAGCCGGCCCGCGCCCGCGACGTGAACGCCCGGACGTCGTCGGGCCCGACGAGGTGCTCGCTCATCGCGCCGTCGAGCGCGAGCAGGTCGTCGATCACGTGCCTCGGGCTGTCGGAGAGCAGCCGCACCTCGGCGCGGTGCCGGGCGACCGCCCGGGCCGCCAGCTGGTAGCGCGACGCGTCGGCCATCACCCGGGTGTCCGGCTCGTGGCCGATGCGCAGGCCGTGCTCGGTGAGCAGCCCGGAGGCGTAGGCGTTGTAGGTCATCACGGTCGCCTCGACGGGCTCGTCCGGGTCGTCGGACGCCGGCGTCCCCGCGGTCGAGGCCGGCGGCGGCCAGCGCGTCGCGGACGCGTGCGCGCAGCTCGGCGGCGGCCTTGGTGGTGAAGGTCAGGCCGAGGACCTGGTCGGCGCGGACCTGGCCGGTGGCGACCAGGAACACCACCCGCGCCGCCATCAGCGAGGTCTTCCCGGAGCCGGCGCCGGCGATCACGACGGCGGGCTGCAGCGGCGCGCTGACGGCCGCCCACTGCTCCTCGCTGACCTCGAAGTCGGCGGCCATCACCCGGCGGAGGTCGGCCGGGCTGGCGATGGGGGTGGCGATCCGGGTGGCGACGGGTGTCGGCATCAGTGGAGCACCGTCCCCGAGACCTGGGTGGGGCACAGCGCACGGAACGCGCAGCGGTCGCAGTGGCCGCCCGGCCGGGCCTCGAACCGCTCGGCGCGGATCGCGGCGACGGCGTCGGCGAGCTGCTCCTGCACCGGGGTGCGGCCGTCGGGACCGGGCTGCTGCGGCGCCTGCTCCTGCACCTTGAGGCCGGTGCGGGAGTCCTGCCGCAGCTGCCACAGCTCGGCGCCGCCGCTGCCGGCGTCACCGGCGAGGTCGGCGACGCCGCCCCGGTCGACGGCGAGCTGGTAGAGCCCGAGCTGCGGGTGGCGCGGCAGGTCGGAGGCGGGGTACTTGCCGGTCTTGAGGTCGACGACGACCACCCGGCCCGCGTCGTCGAGCTCGAGCCGGTCGGCGTACCCGTGCAGCCGGACCACCTCGCCGCCGTCGAGCTCGACCTCCGCCTCGAACCGGTGCTCGGTCGCGAGCACGGTGCGGGCGTCGGGCCGGTTGTGCCAGGCGATGAAGCGGGTCAGCGCGCGGCGCACCTCCTCGCGCTCGCGGGCCGCCGACCACGGCGTGCGGAACGGCACCTGCGCCCAGACCGCGTCGACCTCGGACATCAGCGCGTCGACCGCGGCCGCGTCGGCGGGCAGGTCGCCGCGGCTGATCCGGTCCGCGATCTCGTGGACGACGTTGCCGAAGCCCTGCGCCTGCGTCGCCTCGGAGGCGCCCCCGGCCTCGCGCTCGAGGAACCACCGGGCCGGGCACAGGTCGAGGGAGGTCAGCGCACTCGCGGTGAGTCGCACCGGCTCGTCGACGGGGCGGACCGGCTCGTCGGCGGATGTCAGCGCCCGGGTCCCCCACCACGCGGCGGGGTCGGCCTGCGGCGCCACCGCACGACCGCCGACCTCGGCCGTCGCCAGCCGGGCGAGTCGCCGGGCGGCAGCAGCGCGGAGCACGTCGGAGCGCGACCCGTCCGCGACGGTACGGCGCAGCTCGGCCACCAGCCCGGCCATCGTCAGCGGCCGACGGGGCCGGCCCTGCACGTGGCGCACCTCGACCCCCAGCTCGGACAGGAACCGGGACGGCTGCTCGCCGTCGTCCTCGGGCGAGCGGACGGCGCGTGACGAGGACCCGCTCGCGGGCCCGGGTCACGGCGACGTAGAACAGCCGTCGCTCCTCGGCGAGCAGGTCGCGCGTGCTGACCGGGGGCAGCAGGTCACCGGGACCGATGCGGTCGGCCTGCAGCAGCGTGGAGCGGCGCCGCAGGTCGGGCCAGCCGTCCTCCTGCGCGTGGGCGACGACCACCAACGGCCACTCGAGGCCCTTGGACCGGTGGGCGGTCAGCAGCCGGACCGCGGAGCCGCGGACCCCCCGCTCGGCGAGCGTGTCGGCGGGGATCTCCTGGGCGACGAGGGTCGCGAGGAAGTCGGCGACCCCGGTGTGGCCGCGCTGCTCCTCGGCACGGGCCGCGGTCTCGAACAGCGCGCAGATCGCGTCGAGGTCGCGGTGGGCCAGCCGGGCGCGCTGGCCGCCGGCGTCGACGGCGGTGCGCAGCCGGCGCGGCCAGTCGGTGCCCGCCCACAGCTCCCAGAGCACCTCCTCGGCGGTGCCGCCGGCGTCGAGCCGGGCGCGGGCCCCGCGCAGCAGCGCGGACAGGGCGCGCACCTTGCCGGCCGCCGCCGATCGCAGCCCGGCCAGCTCCTCGCCGTCGGGCGCCGCGAGCAGCGCGTCGCGCAGCAGCTCGGCCGATGGGCGTGGCGTCGTCGCGGTGGCCTTCTCGCGGGCGCGCAGCTCGCGGGCCAGCGCGCGGGTCTCGGTGGCGTCCAGGCCGGCCAGCGGCGAGACCAGCAGCGCCTCGGCGGTGTCGGTGGGCAGCGCCTCCTCGCCGCCGAGCAGCACCACCGCCCGCAGCGCGCCGAGCAGCGGCGCGGCCGCGGGCTCCCGGACCAGCGGGGTGTCGTCGGCGGCCACCTCGACCGGGACGCCGGCCGCCGCCAGCGACCGGCGCAGCCCCGGGATGGAGGCCCGCCCGGAGCGGACCAGCACCGCCATGTCGGACCAGTCGCGACCGTCCTCGAGGTGCGCCCGGCGCAGCCGGTCGGCGAGGTGCTCGGTCTCGGCCCGCTCGGTGTCGAAGGTGCACACCTCGACCCGGCCGGTGGGCAGCCCCTCGGCGACCTGCGGCCGGAGGAAGGCCCGCTGCGCGTCCGCGTCGATGCTGCCCGCCAGCGGCAGCCGTGAGGCGACGCGCTGCGAGGCCAGCAGCACGTGATCGCCGAACCGGCGGCTGGTGCGCAGCACCGCCACGTCCGCGGGCCGCCCGTCGGTGCGGGGGAACTGCGCGGGGAAGTCGAGGATGCCGCGCACGTCCGCGCCGCGGAAGGCGTAGATCGACTGGTGGGGGTCGCCGACGACGGTGAGGTCGCGGCCGTCGCCGGCGAGCGCACGCAGCAGCGCCACCTGGCTGGGGTCGGTGTCCTGGTACTCGTCGACGAACACGTGGCGCAGCCGGGAGCGCAGCTCGTCGCGGTGCCGCTCGGCCTCCACGACGGCGCGGGCGACGAGGTCGGGGTAGTCGACGGCGCTGGCGCTGTCGAGGACGTCGAGGTACTGCGCCAGGAACCGTCCCGCGGCGACGTACGCGTCGACGCCGTGGTCGAGACCGAGCCGGGTCAGCTCCTCGGGCCCCAGCCCCTTCTCGCGCGCCCGCCCGATCACCGCGTGGACCTCGCGCGCGAAGCCGCGGGTGCCGACCGCCTGGCGCAGCGAGGCCGGCCAGGTCACCGACTCGGGCGCGTCGGTGAGCAGCTCCTGCAAGATCACGTCCTGCTCGGGCGCGGACAGCAGCCGCAGCGGGGCGGCGTAGAGGTCGGCGGCGGAGAAGCGCCGGACGAGGCCGTAGGCGTAGGAGTGGAAGGTCGAGCTCAGCGTCGTCGCCATGGTGCGGCCGAGCCGGGCGGTGACCCGGTCGCGCAGCTGCTCGGCGGCCTTGCGGCTGAAGGTCAGCGCGAGCACCGACTCGGGGCTGGCGCCGCGCTGCTCGATCCGGTCGACGATGGCCTCGACCAGCGTCGTGGTCTTGCCGGTGCCCGGACCGGCGAGCACCAGCAGCGGGCCGCCGGGGTGGTCGACGACGGCCCGCTGGTGGTCGTCGAGCTCGGGGGCCGCGACCGGCGCGGTGCCGGCCGGTGCGAGGCGGTACGTCGTCACGGCCTCATCACATCATCCGCGGCCGACAGGAATCGTCGATGGCCCGGCGACGGCCCGGCGCTCAGCGGCGCCAGGGCGCGGGCCGCCCCTGCAGCCACCACTCGAGCCGACGGGTCAGCTGCGGCAGCACGACATAGGTCATCACCGGGGTCATCAGCACGGTGGTGACCAGCACCCGCGGCACCAGTGGCAGCCCGGGCGTGGCGTGGGAGAGCAGCAGGCCGGTGAGCAGGCTGAGCGGGAAGAACGCCGTCCAGATCATCACCGCCTGCTTCCAGCGCGGCGGCGCGGGCGGCGGCGGGGCGAGGTCCTCCGCGGCGTACTCCTGGGGCGGGTCGAACCAGCCCTCGATGCCGGTGCGGCGCTCCCGGAGGGACTCGCCGACGATGCCCTGCGCCGACTCCAGCCACCAGGTCCGCTGCGAGGACGCCTCCCAGCGGGCCAGCGACTCCGAGCTGTCGAAGCGGTAGAGCATGTGCCACTCGTCGGAGGTCACGCTCGGCCGGACCCAGCCGGTGCCGAGGAAGCCGGGGAAGCGCTCGGCGAGCGACGACCCGGCCCGCACCCACGCCACCATCTGGTCGACGCGGTCGGGGGCCACGTGCCGCGTGATGGAGACCGTGACGGGCAGCGAGACAGTCATCGCCCCAGGCTAGGAAGGCCGCGGACCTCAGGGACGCCGGGTGCTCAGCGAGGTGACGGCCACCACGCGGCCCGCGCCATGTCGACGCGGCCCGTGCTGCGGAACGGCGTGCCCTCCTCGAGGTAGTGGAGCCGGGCCTCCTCGTCGTGGCTCGGCGGCAGCGACCCGTCGGAGCGGACCACGCGCCACCACGGCACCGACCCGCCGTACGTCGACATCACCCGGCCGACGCTGCGGGGGCCGCGGGAGCCGAGCGCGTCCGCGACGGCGCCGTAGGTCGTCACCCGACCCGCCGGCACCGTCTCCACGAGGGACAGCACCGCCTCGACGTACTCCTCGGGATCCACGGCGGCCACCCTAGTCAGGAGCCCCGGCGGACGACCCCCGCGAGCCGCAGCCCGGCCAGCACGCACCAGCCGACCACCGCCGCGAGCGCGACCGCGACGGCCGTCGCGCTGGCCGGCCGGTCGAGGGAGCCCGCGCCGAGCGCTAGCAGCCACACGACGAGCGCCGCCCCGGCGCACACCAGCGCCCGGGTCAGCCAGAGCCGGAGCAGGCGGCGGTCGAGGGTGGTGCCCGGCGGGCCGTGGCCGAGCAGCGTGCAGGCCAGGTGGACCACCAGCAGGTCCCAGGCGGCGGCCAGCGTCCAGAGGTCGAGCCGGTCCGGGGTCGCGACCAGCCAGAGCGCGCCGAGGTAGAGCACCAGCGCCAGCGGGGCGTTGGACTCCGGGGACAGGGCGGCCGCCAGCGCCACCAGCACCCCGACGACCACGAGCACCGGGCGGTGGTCGCCGGCCCCACCGACGAGCAGCAGGAACACCCCCGCCGAAACGAGCACGACGACGCGCAGCACGCGCTGCTGCACGGTGGACAGCGCGAGCCGGTCGAGCAGCTCGCCGGGGTCCAGCGCGGCGCTCATCGCCGTCCCACCACGGGGGTGGCGGCCCGCCGGCGCAGCCGCCGCAGCACCTCGTCGAGCGTGCCCGGGCCGCGCCACCGCACCACCGGGATGCCGTGCCGCTCGGCCCGCTCGAGCAGCGCGCGACGCTCCAGCAGCCGCATCCGCCAGGCGGTCCGCAGGTGCGGGTCGCCTCGGCCCAGGTCGACGTCCTCGGGCAGGCAGTCGACCACGACCACGTCGAGCCCCCGCGAGGCCAGCTTGGTGGTGGCGGTGACCGAGACCTGCGAGAGCATCGGCGAGAACACCAGCGCGACGGTGCCGGCGCGGACGTCGAAGCGCATCCGCTCCGGGTCGAGGTCGCGGTTCTCGCCGGGCACGACGCGCGCCAGCGTCTCCAGCACCCGCCGCTGGTGCAGCCGGCCCGCCGAGACCGGCACCACGGTGCGGCTCGTCGACCCGAGCACGCGCAGGCCGACCCGGTCGCCGCGGGCGAGGTAGTGCTCCGTGATCGCGCCGGCCGCCCGGACCGCCACGTCGAGCGAGCTCGGCGCCCCGTGCACTCCCCCGCTGACGCCGACCTCGATGCCGCTGTCGACCAGCAGCAGGATGCTGGAGTCCTCCTCGGCCTGGGTGCTGGTGACGTGCAGGCTGCCGCTGCGCAGCGACACCCGCCACTGGACGCGACGCAGCCGGTCGCCGGGCCGGAACGGCCGGATGCTCTCGAACTCGTAGCCGTCGCCGCGGCGCCGCGCGGGGTCCACGCCCACCAGGCCGATCGGGTGGGGCGAGGCGGCCCGGCTGTCGAACGGACCGGGCACCGGCAGCGTGGTCACCGCGCGCGGCGGCACCGCGACCGGGCCCCACTCGAAGCCCGCCCACGGCGACAGGCCGCCGACCAGGCCGTCGGTCATCTCGCGGCGGCCCCAGCGCAGGCTGACCACCGACAGCTCGGCGCGTGCCGGGTCCTCGCGCGGCGGTGAGTGCCGCGCGACGACGCCGCCGGCCGGCCGGGCCGCCATCCAGCGGTGCGGCCGGACCGCGAGCAGGACCTGCTCGACCGCGGCCGCCGGCGTCAGCTCCACAGCCAGCGTGGTCCCCTCGCCCTCGCGCAGCGTCCCGGTACCGAGGGTGGTGGTCGCCTGGGGCTCGTCGGCCGGTCGCCGGGCGAGCGCGACGACGGCGTGCAGCAGCAGCGGGGCGGCCAGCACCAGCAGGTCGGGGCGACCGGCCACCACCGCGAGCACGCCGAGCACCGCGACGGTCGAGCACGGCCCGCACCAGCGACGCCGTCGGCCGCCAGGGGCTGAGGTGCTCGAGCACCACCGCTCAGCCCACCGGCCGCTCGAAGCCGGACTCCCGCGCTCCGGGCGTCGGGACCTGCGCGAGCACGCTGCGCACCACCGAGGCGCCGGTGACGTCGCTCATCCACAGCTCCGGCCGGATCGTGACCCGGTGACCGAGCACGGCGGCCGCCACGTGCTTGACGTCCTCGGGGACGACGTAGTCACGGCCGGTGATGACGGCGTACGCCCGCGCGCAGAGCATCAGCGCGAGCGCCCCGCGCGGCGAGGAGCCCATCAGCACCTGCGGGTGGTCGCGGGTCGCCGCGGCCAGCGTCACGCAGTAGCGGCCGACGCTCTCCTCGACGGTCACGGTCTCGATCGAGGCCTGCATCCCCCGCAGGCCGGCGGCGTCGGTGACCGCGTCGAGCTGCTGCGCCTCCTGCCGCCGGTCGAGCCGCCGCTGCAGCACGTCCCACTCCTGGTCGCGGGTCGGGTAGCCGAACGAGACCCGCATCAGGAACCGGTCGAGCTGCGCCTCGGGCAGCGGGTAGGTGCCTTCGTACTCCACCGGGTTGGCGGTGGCCAGCACGTGGAACGGCGCCTCGAGCGGGAACGTCTCGCCCTCGACGGTGACCTGCCCCTCCTGCATCGCCTCCAGCAGCGCCGCCTGGGTCTTCGGCGGGGTCCGGTTGATCTCGTCGGCCAGCAGCAGGCCGGTGAACAGCGGCCCAGGCCGGAACGCGAAGTCGGCGGTGCGCTGGTCGTAGACGAACGACCCGGTCAGGTCGGCCGGCAGCAGGTCGGGCGTGAACTGCGCGCGGGTGAACCGCAGCCCCAGCGTCTGGGCGAAGGACCGGGCGGCGAGCGTCTTGCCCAGCCCGGGGAGGTCCTCGATCAGCACGTGGCCGCCGGCGAGCACACCGGCCAGCACCAGCGCGAGCGCGTCGTGCTTGCCGACCACGGCCCGCTCGACCTGGTCGAGCACCTCGGCGGCCAGCCGCGACGTCGCGGCCGGGGTGGGTACGTCGGTCACAGTGCCTCGATCCTGTCCAGGAGGACGTCGATGTGCGCGGGGCTCATCCGGGGGTACGGCTCGGACTGCTCGGCGAGGGCCAGCAGCTCGGGCCCGAGGAACGGCCGGGCTCGGTCGGGGTCGGCCCGCCAGCTGATGCCGTGGCGGGCCACCAGCCGCTGGTCGGCGAGCCCCATCAGCTGCCGCTGCAGGCCGTCGCCGGGCCGGCGGGCGTCGTAGTGGGCGGACACCGCCCGGGCCAGCGCGACCAGCCGGACGTCCTGGCCCGGCGGCCGCAGCGGCTCGTCGTCGAGCAGCTCCCAGCTCGGTGAATCGCTCTCGCTCACCGCGTCGACGCAGAGCCACAGCGCGGCGGTGCCGGCTGCGACCGCGAGGCCGACGAGGCCGGCGTCGGGGCGGCCGCCGACGAGGTGGGCGACGTACACCAGCAGGCACCAGACGACGAACGCGCCGGCGAACCGCGCCGCCCACCGCGACCTCATGAGGACCTCACCGCAGGCTCCCGGCGCGGCGCAGGTCCTCGTGCAGGGTGCGCAGCGCGTCGCGCGCCTGCGCACGGCTGGTCTCGGTCATCGGGTGCTCGGAGAACCGCGCCTCGCGGTAGAGCTCCGCGAGCCGGGCGACCGCGCGCGGGTCGACGTCGAGGGCCTGCAGCACCCGGGTCGCGAGCTCGGTGGAGGTCTCCGCGGGGTGCAGCGGCACGCCGGAGGCGGCGACGACCTCCTCGAGCCGGAGCCAGCAGGCGACGATGCCGTCGCGGGGTCCGCCGACCTCGACCGCGGCGAGCTGCTCGGCGGCGTCGCGGACCAGCGCCTCGCCGACCGGGCCGTCGGGAGTCTTCTCGAAGGTGACGTCGGCCGGCTTCTCGGGGCGGCGCCAGCGGTTGCGCCACATCGAGCGCACCAGGAGGTAGCCGGCGAAGCAGACCGCGAGCAGCACGGTGTAGGCGACCAGCTGGCCGATCCAGGACAGGTCGGCGGTCGCGCGCACCCCGCGGGTCAGCTCGCGGTAGGTCGGTAGGCCGTTCGACGGGGTCGGTGTCGCGGTCGGGCGCTCGCTCGGCACGACCGACTCCGGCGGACGCGCCCCGGCGGTGCCCAGCATCCGCACCGGACCGGTCGAGGCCGCCCAGACCAGAGCCAGCAGTCCGAGGACCACGAGCGTCGGGAGCAGCGCCCGGGCACCGGACCACCCGCTGCTCCCTGTGCTACCTGTGCTCCCCGTGCGCCCCGTCATCTCGGGGAGCCTAGCGGCGGCCGCCGACGGCGGACGTCTCGATCCGGTCACGGCGGCTCCCCCCGGGGGAGCCGCCGGCCGGACCGCATCGGGCCCGGACTCCCCCCAGGAGCCCGGGCCCGGGTCGCGGTGCCCAGGTGTGCGTCAGAGGATCGGCGAGAACGGCTCCGTGCCGCGGACCAGGTTCAGCCCGGAGATCCCCGAGCTGGCCTGGGCGTAGGCCAGCTCCTTGCTCAGGTCGCCCACCCCGTTGGAGCCGGCCAGCGGTGCGATGGCCACCGTCGAGAGCACACCGAGGGCGGTGCCGTCGGCGCTCATGAACCCGCTGCCCGAGTCACCGGGGATGCCCGGCGTCACGGTGTAGACGGGGTGCGACCAGCCACCGTCGGCGGCGTCGTCACCGAGGCTGGCCCCGGTGTGCGGCGAGAGCGCCTCGACGCCGGCCCGCAGGCTGGAGTTGCCGTAGGTGTAGACCCGGTCGCCGGCGGCGGTGCCGTTGGTGTCGATGCCCGTGGGGCCGCCCCAGAACGGCACCGACGGGTTCACCTTGGAGACGTCGGCGGCGCTCACCTTCACCAGCGCGAGGTCGTTGTAGGCGCAGGCGTTGGCGTTCTTCTCGCCGTTCTTCTGCATCGTCAGCCAGCTGCTGTAGGCGAGCGTCCCGGTGCCCACCTGGGTGCCCTCGTCGACGAGGCTGCCGCCCTCGTTGAAGGTGACCTTGGTGCCGAGCGGCAGCGACGTGGTGTCGCAGCCGTTGGTGTCGGTGGCCGCGCCCTGGCCCGCGCAGTGCGCGGCGTAGCCGACGTAGGTGTTGCCGGCGCCGTCGGAGAACACGAAGTTCGCGGTGCACTGGGCGCCGTCGGTGTACATCATCGTGCCGGGGTGGATCTTCGCGGTGTCGGCGGGTGCGTAGCCCGCGGCCTGCACGGGCGACGTACCGATGGCGACGCCGGCGGCGGCAGCGAGGACGGTGGCGCCGAGAGCGGCGGCGGCGCGGAGCCGGGACTTCTGCATGTGGCGGCCCTTCCGAGAGACGTGGGTGTCGGAAGCCACAACGACGGGTCTCGGAAAAGGTCACGCCCCCGGTCAAGACCAGGTCTCGAGCGGGGGCGTGGCGGCTGCGCCGGGGGTGTCAGTACGACGGCTGGGAGGGGTCGATCTGGCTCACCCAGGCGGCGACGCCTCCGCCGACGTGCACCGCGTCGGCGTACCCGGCGCCCTTCGCGACGGCCAGCGCCTCGGCCGAGCGGACGCCGGACTTGCAGTGCAGCACCAGCTGCTTGCTGCCCCCGGTGAGCTGGGAGAGCTCGTCGAAGGCGTGGCCGTTGAGGAAGTCGCCCTTGGGGATCAGCACCGAGCCGGGGATCTTGTTGATCTCGTACTCGTTGGGCTCCCGGACGTCGACCAGCACGAAGTCGCGCTCGCCGTTGGAGCGCTCCTTGAGCATGTGCTCGAGGGTGCTCACCGAGATCGTCGAGCCGGCGGCGGCGTCGGCGGCCTCCTCGGAGACCGCGCCGCAGAACGCGTCGTAGTCGATCAGCTCGGTGACGGTCGGGTTCTCCCCGCAGAGCGCGCAGTTCGGGTCCTTGCGGACCTTGAGCTTGCGGTACTCCATCTCGAGGGCGTCGTAGATCATCAGCTTCCCGACCAGCGGGTCGCCGACCCCGGTCAGCAGCTTGATCGCCTCGTTGACCTGGATCGACCCGATGGACGCGCACAGCACACCCAGCACGCCGCCCTCGGCGCACGACGGCACCATGCCCGGCGGCGGCGGCTCGGGGTAGAGGCAGCGGTAGCAGGGGGCGTCGTCGACCAGCGTCGGCGCGAACACCGAGGCCTGGCCGTCGAAGCGGTAGATCGAGCCCCAGACGTAGGGGATGCCCAGGAAGTACGCCGCGTCGTTGACCATGTAGCGGGTCGCGAAGTTGTCGGTGCCGTCGACGATCAGGTCGTAGCCCTCGAAGACCTGCATGACGTTGTCGTTGTCGAGCCGCTCCTCGTGCAGCACCACCTCGACGTACGGGTTGGTCTCGGCGATCGACTCCTTCGCGGAGACCGCCTTGGACTTCCCGACGTCGGACTGGCCGTGGATGACCTGCCGCTGCAGGTTGGACTCGTCCACCTCGTCGAACTCGGCGATGCCCAGCGTGCCGACGCCGGCGGCGGCGAGGTAGAGCAGGGCCGGGCTGCCGAGGCCGCCGGCCCCGATCACCAGGACCTTGGCGTTCTTCAGCCGCTTCTGCCCGGTCATCCCGACGTCGGGGATGATCAGGTGCCGGCTGTAGCGCCGTACCTCGTCGATGGTGAGCTCGTCGGCGGGCTCCACCAGTGCTGGCAGACTCACGTGGGTCTCCTCGGGCTTGCTCGGGTGCGTACCACTCCAGAACACGCGGTACGTCCTTGATGTTCCCCGCTCCGCCGGTCGGCCACGCGCGCCGTCCCGTCATGTGGAAGGTGCGGAACTACCGGAGAGTAGGCTTCCGCAGGTGACGACGACCCCGGACCAGAAGCCCCGAGGCGGCCGCATGCCGCGCAGTGCGCGCCGGGCCCAGCTGCTCGAGTCCGCCCTCGAGGTCTTCGTCGCCCAGGGCTACCACGCGGCGGCGATGGACGACATCGCCGAGCGCGCGGGGGTCTCCAAGCCGGTGCTCTACCAGCACTTCCCGGGCAAGCTCGACCTCTACCTCGCGCTGCTCGACCAGTCGTGCGACACGATCATCGAGGCGTCCAAGGACGCGCTCGCGTCGACGGACGACAACAAGCTGCGCGTGACCGCGACGATGCACGTGTTCTACGACTACGTCGCGAGCGCCCAGGGTGCCTTCCGGCTGGTGTTCGAGTCCGACCTGACCAACGAGGTCGCGGTCCGCGAGCGCGTCGACCGCGTGACGCGGGAGTGCGCCGAGGCGATCGCGGAGGTGATCCACGAGGACACCGGGCTGCCCGACGAGCAGTCCCGGCTGCTCGCGGTGTCGCTGGTGGGCATGGCCCAGGTGAGCGCCCGGTTCTGGCTGGACACGGCCGGTGAGATCTCTCAGGAGGACGCGGCTACGCTCGTGTCGGGTCTCGCCTGGCGCGGCATCCGGGGCTACCCCCGGTCCGACGAGCAGGCCTGAGACCCACCCGACCCACACAGCTTGTCGAGCATCACAGGAGGTCCTCCGGTGGAGGTCAAGATCGGCGTGCAGAACGCCAGCCGCGAGCTGGTCCTCGACTCCTCGGAGTCGCCGGCGGACGTGGAGAAGGCAGTGTCGGCGGCGCTGGCCGACGACGGCGGGGTGCTCACGCTGACCGACAGCAAGGGCCGCACCGTGCTCGTGCCGGTCGGCAAGCTGGCCTACGTCGAGATCGGCTCCTCGACCACCGGCACCGTCGGCTTCCGGTCCTAGCGGGACCCGGGGACCTGGGGCCGTGGTCGGCGAGATCCTCTTCGTCCTGATCGGTGGCGTCGTCATCGGTCTGCTGGGCAAGTTCGTCGCGCCCGGCAACCGCGACAACATCCCGCTGTGGCTCACGGTGGTCTGCGGCGTGCTGGGGATCTTCCTCGGCACCTTCCTGTACGTCGACCTGCTCGGCGGCCGCGCCAGCACGCCCGGCGTCGACTGGCTGCGCCACCTGACGCAGGTGCTCGTCGCGGCCGTCCTGGTCGCGATCGCCTGCACGATCACCGGCCGCACCACCTCGAAGCGCTGACCCCCTCTTCGCTGACCCGTCACCTACTTGGCGGGGTGGGCGGCGTGTCGCGCAGGTGGTGACGGGTGGGGCGCGGCGACGTACGTCGGGGGGCGCGTCGTGCCGAGGCCGGGCGGCACCAACCGCCCGCGCACACGGTTCGGAGCGAACCGCATCCCGCGCTCCGCCGAGACCTGCGGATCACTCCGTCTCACGGCTGTCGCCCCGTGGCGCCGTACGTCGGACCCGGCCCGCCGACCCGTCACGAACTGAGCCGACACGCCGCCCAACCCGCCAAGTAGGTGACGGGTCGGCGGAGGGGGCAGGTAGGTGGGCGGAGGGGGCAGGTAGCGGGCGGGAGGGGTCAGGCGGAGAGGCCGAGCTTCTCCATCCGAGCCGAGTGGTTCTCGGTGAGCCGGGTGAACAGCCGGCCGATCGCGGCCAGGTCGAGCGCCGGGCGGTCGACGCCGCCGGAGAGCAGCGCCCTGAGGGCGTCGCGCTCGGCGGCGACCCGCTGCGCCTGGGACAGCGCCTCCCCCATCAGCCGGCGACCCCACAGCGCGAGCCGGCCGCCGACCCGGGGGTCCGCCTCGATGGCGGCCCGGACCCGGTCGACGACGAACACCGACTGGCCGGCGTCCTGCAGGCTCTCGAGGATGATCGCGCGGGTGTCCGAGTCCAGGAACGCCGCGATCTCGCGGTAGAAGTCGGCGGCCAGCCCGTCGCCCGACGTACGCCTTGACCAGGCCCTCGAGCCAGTCGGCCGGCGCCGTGCGCCGGTGGAACGCCTCGAACGGCGCCGACGAAGTCGGCCATCGCGGCGAACGGGTCGGCGCCGATCTCGCCGAGCCGGGCCCGCAGCCCCTCGAAGTGGGCGAACTCGGTGGTCGCCATCCGCGCCAGCTCGGCCTTGTCCTCCAGGGTCGGGGCCATCTTGGCGTCCTCGCTGAGCCGCTCGAACGCCGAGATCTCGCCGTACGCGATGGCGCCGAGGAGGTCGACGACGGCCGCCACGTAGACCGGGTCGGAGAACGCCACCGGCAGCTCCGCGGACCAGCGGGCCGACCCGGCCCCGGCCGGCGATTCAGTCATGCGGGCACCCTACCGATAGACTGGGGTCCGTACCGCGTCGAGTGCACGACGCCCGACGACCCCGGGAGAGCCCGCGAGGTCGTGGAGCGGGAGCCTCGCCGCGGGCTCACGACCTCCTCAGTAACCTCAGAGAACAGGCAAGATCCTGACCACCTTCAGAGAGCTCGGGGTGCTTCCCGAGATCGCCGACGCCCTCGAGCGCGTCGGCATCACGACCCCCTTCCCGATCCAGGAGATGACCCTCTCCGTCGCCCTGATGGGCACCGACCTCATCGGGCAGGCGCGCACCGGCACCGGCAAGACGCTGGCCTTCGGCATCCCCGTGCTGCAGCGCACCGTCGCCCCGCACGACCCCGACCACGCCGAGCTCGTCGCCCCCGACAAGCCGCAGGCGCTGATCGTGGCCCCGACCCGCGAGCTGGCGCTGCAGGTCTCCAACGACATGTCCGTGGCCAGCGCGGACCGCGGCACCCGCGTGCTGACCGTGTACGGCGGCGTCGGCTACGACCACCAGCTCGACACCTTGAAGTCCGGCGTCGACGTGGTCGTCGGCACCCCCGGCCGGCTCATCGACCTGATGAACCGCCGCGCCCTCGACCTCTCGCACATCAAGGTGCTGGTCCTCGACGAGGCCGACGAGATGCTCGACCTGGGCTTCCTGCCCGACGTCGAGCGGCTGATCGCCAAGACGCCGGAGACCCGGCAGACGATGCTGTTCTCGGCCACCATGCCGGGCGCGATCGTCTCGCTGGCGCGCACCCACATGCGCCACCCGATGAACATCCGCGCCGAGTCCGGCGACGCGCAGCAGACCGTGCCCGCCACCGCGCAGTTCATCTACCAGGTCCACGACCTCGACAAGCCGGAGCTCGTCGCCCGGATCCTGCAGGGCGAGAACTCCGGCCTGACGATCGTGTTCACCCGCACCAAGCGCGCGGCGCAGCGGCTGGCCGACGACCTCACCGAGCGCGGCTTCGACGCCAGCCCGCTGCACGGCGACATGCAGCAGGTCGCCCGCGAGAAGGCGCTGACGAAGTTCCGCGAGGGCAAGCTGAAGGTCCTCGTCGCGACCGACGTGGCCGCCCGCGGCATCGACGTCGCCGACGTCACCCACGTCATCAACTACAGCTGCCCCGAGGACGAGAAGACCTACGTCCACCGGATCGGTCGCACCGGCCGTGCCGGCGCCTCGGGTGTCGCGGTGACGTTCGTCGACTGGGCCGACGTGACGCGCTGGAAGGTCATCAACAAGATGCTCGACCTGCCGTTCGACACCGTCGCCGAGACCTACTCCACCTCGGAGCACTTCTACCACGACATGGGGATCGCCCCGGGCACGAAGGGACGCCTCGTCCCCGAGAAGCCGCGGGAGCCGAAGGCCCCCGGCTCCGGTGACCGCGGTGGTGACCGCGGTGGCTCCGACCGGCCGCGCAGCGACCGGCCGCGCCGGGACCGCAACCGCAACCGGACCCGCAGCGGTCAGCCGGTCGACGGTGCGGCCACGACGGACGCCCCGGCCACGCAGAACGGCGAGGCCTCGCAGGGCGGCGGCGGGAACCGCAACCGCAACCGGCGTCGTCGCCGGGGTGGCAGCACGACCGCCGCCCGCACGCAGACCGACTGACGGACCGACCCACCAGGCACCGGCCCCGGGGTCGTCAGACGACGACGACCTCGGTGCCGACCGGCGCGAAGCGCCACAGCGCCTTCGCGTCGGGCCGCCACTGCCGGATGCAGCCGTGCGACTGCGGCGTGCCCAGGTCGTCGTGGCCCTGCACCAGGTGTCCGTGCAGCACCGGTACGTCGTGGAAGCCGATCGCGGCGTTCTGGCCGTGTGCGAAGCGCACCATGTAGCGCATCGTCCCGGAGTCGTCGATGCCGACGGCGTCGAGCGACTTGGAGTAGACCTGGTAGGTCCCGGTCCTCAGGTTGTCGGTGACGCTGCCCGAGACGAGGTAGCTGCGACGCACGGCGTCCTTGCCCCGCTCGTGGTCCACGAGCCAGACCCGCTGGCTCGCCATGTCGAAGACGATGCGGCGGCCGTGGCCGCTGCCGGCCGGCACGTCGGGGGTGCCCTGCGCGTCGCTGGACTTGGCCGAGGCCGACGGGGTCGTCGGGCCGGTGCGCGCACCGCCCTGGCCGGTCGACTGGCTGCTCAGCGTCGCCCGGTCCTCGGAGGACGAGCGGGGCGGCAGGTCCGGTGACGGCTGCGCCGCGCTGGTCTCGACCGGGATGACACCGGCCCCGCCCAGCACCGCCACGACGGTGACCAGCAGGGAGCCCGCGGCGGCGACGATCCGGGGGTAGCGGGGACGGGTGCTGGAGCTGGCTCCGTCGCGTCGCATTCGCCCAGACTAGACCGCAGCCGCGCTCCGTCGCGTGAGGCTGGCCGCGACCTCGCGGTAGGCGTCGGCCCCGCGGTGGTTGCGGGTGGTGCCCAGGATGGAGCGGCCGGCCGCCGGCGCCTCGGCGAACCGGATCGACTTCGGGATCGGCGGCTCGATGACCTCGAGGTCGTAGCTCTGCGAGATGTTCTCCAGCACCGCGCGCGCGTGGTTGGTGCGGCCGTCGTACAGCGTGGGCAGCACGCCCCACACCTCGAGCTCTGCGGTTGGTGAACCGGCGTACGTCGTGCACGGTGTCGAGCAGCTGCCCGACGCCGCGGTGCGACAGCGTCTCGCACTGCAGCGGGATCAGCACCCCCTGCGCGGCGGTCAGCGCGGCCACCGTCAGGACACCGAGCGACGGCGGGCAGTCGAGCAGCACCCAGTCGTAGTCGAGGTCCTCGAGCGCCATCTTCACGACGTGCTCGCGGCCGGTGCGGGTGAGCAGGTCGGACTCGGCCCGGGCCAGCTCGATGGTGGCGGGCAGCAGGTCGACGCCGTCGTCGGTCTGGATGATCACCTCCGGCGCGTCCAGGCCCTTGGTCAGCACGTGGTGCACCGACAGCTCGAGGTCCTCGGGGTCGATGCCGAGCGAGAACGTCAGGCAGGCCTGCGGGTCGAGGTCGACGAGCAGGACGCGCTGGCCCTGCTCCGCGAGCGCGGCGCCGAGGGAGGCGACGGTGGTCGTCTTCGCGACGCCACCCTTCTGGTTGGCGACCGCGAGGATCCGGGTCTTCGATGCGGGCACGGGCCCATCATGCCGCAGCCGTGTTGCAGTTCTGAGCCCCGTCCGTGAATGCTGTGCGACATGTCTCACACCCCCGCCCCGCAGCCCGCTGCGACCCGGCCCGTCGCCCTCGTCACCGGCCCCACGGCCGGCATCGGGCTGGCGTTCGCCCAGCAGCTCGCCGCGTCCGGGCACGACCTGGTGCTGGTCTCCCGCAGCCGGGAACGGCTCGAGAAGCTGGCCGCCGAGCTGGCGGAGCGGCACGGCTCCCGGGTGGAGGTGCTGGTCGCCGACCTCGGCGACCGTGCCCAGCTGGCCCCCGTCGAGGCGCGGCTGGCCGACCCGGAGCGGCCCGTCGACCTGCTGGTCAACAACGCCGGGCTCGGGCTCAAGCACCCGTTCCTCGACAACACCGTGGAGCAGGAGCAGTACCTCCTCGACGTGCTGGCCACCGCCGTCCTGCGGCTCACCCACGCGGCGCTCGGCCCGATGGTGGCGCGGGGCAACGGCGCCGTCGTCAACGTGTCGAGCGTCGCCGGCTACCTGCCGCGCGGCACCTACAGCGCGGCCAAGGCCTACGTCACCGCGCTCAGCGAGTGGGCGGACCTGACCTACCGGGCGCGCGGCGTGCGGGTGATGGCGCTGCTGCCGGGCTTCACGCGCACGGAGTTCCACGAGCGCATGGAGGTCAGCCAGGAGTCGGCGCCGTCGTGGATGTGGCTCGACGTCGACCGGCTCGTCGCGGAGGCGCTGCGCGACCTGGCCCGCGGGCGGCGGATCTCCGTGCCCAGCAAGCGCTACAAGGTGCTGGCGGCCGCCGCGAAGTACACCCCGACCAGCGTGCAGGCCAGGTTCCAGGGCCTCGGCCGGAAGTAGCCGCTCAGCCGACGACGCCGTCCCACGGCCGGTGCGACGGCACCGCCCGGCCGGGCCGGCACACGCCGCGGAACTCGCACCAGCCGCACCGCGGCGCCACCCGTGCCGGGAACGCCGCGTCGGCCTCGTCGGCCGACATCCCGGCGCGGAACCGCTCGTCGAGGTCGTCGATCTCGGCGGCCAGCGCGTCCGCCCGCAGCAGGTGGTCCTGCAGCGACTCCTCGCTGTGCTCCCAGGCCACCACGTCGCCGGTGGGCAGGTGGTGCAGCTCGACGCGGGTGCAGGGCCGGTGCAGGGTGCGGGCGGCCGCGGCGGCGTACACCGCGAGCGCGAGGGACTCGCGGGCGTCGTCGACGGTGAGCACCGACCGGCCGGTCTTGTAGTCCACGACCACGATGCCGGCGCCGGGCCGGTCGTCGATCCGGTCGACGCGTCCCCACAGCGAGGCCCGCTCGGTGGTCAGCGAGACGGTGCGCTCGACGCCGACCGGCTGGTCGTCGGGGTCGACGCCGGCGAGGTAGCGCTCGACCTGCTCCCGGGACCGCTCCCGGGCGGCCAGCGACTGCCGACGGTCGCGGAAGCCGTCGGTGAGCCAGGCGCTCGCCAGCAGCGAGCCGCCCGCCTCCGGGGTACGGCGCTCCCGCGGCAGGTCCCACCAGCGCGCCAGCGCGGTGTGCACCGACGCGCCCACCGACGCGTGGCCCCACGGCGCCCCCCGCGACGGCGTCGGCCGGTCGAGGTAGCCGTGGCGGTAGCGCCGCGGGCAGTCCGCGTACGACGAGAGCCGGGCCGGCGAGGCGGCGTACAGCCGGCGCGGCATCCCGTCGAGGGTCGGCTGGCTCAGGGCTCAGCCCTCGCCCGCGATGAACGCGCGGACCGCGTCGGCCACCAGCTGCACCGCGATCGCCGAGAGCAGCAGGCCGGCGATCCGCGAGACCAGCACCACGCCGCCCTCGCGCAGCAGCCGCAGGATCGGCAGCGAGAACCGCATCGACAGCCACAGCGCGACGTGCACGAGCACCACGCCGAGCCCCACCGCGACGAAGTCCGCGAACCCCTCGACCTGCCGGGAGAGCACCATCGTCGCGACGATCGCGCCGGGACCGGCGAGCAGCGGCGTCCCCAGCGGCACCAGCGCGACGTTGACGTCGGAGGAGGCGGTCGGCGCCTCCTCCTTGCCGGTCAGCAGCTCGAGCGCGACGAGGAGCAGCAGCAGCCCGCCGGCCGCCTGCAGCGCGGGCAGCGAGATGCCGAGGTAGTGGAGGATCTGCTGACCGAAGAACGCGAACGCGACGATCACCGCGAACGACACCGTGACCGCCTGCCAGGCTGCCCGCCGCGTCGAGGCGGCCGACCGGCCGCGGGTCAGCGACAGGAACAGCGGGATGGTGCCGATCGGGTCCATGATCACGAACAGCGTCACGAACACCTCGGTCAGCAGCGTGACCGACAGGATGCTGCTCACGGCTGCACCACGGCCGGGGTCGCCCGGCCCGAGGCGGCGGCGGACTTGGTGGCCAGCTCGAGCAGCCGGTCGAGCTGCTCGGGGGCGGTGACGTTGCAGCCGAGGTCGTGGTCGACCTTGCCGGTGCCGTGGTGGTCGCTGGCGCCGGTCACCACCAGGTCGAGCCGCTCGGCGAGCGCCCGCAGCTCTGCTCGGGTCGGCTCGTCGTGGTCCTCGTGGTCGACCTCGACCCCGGACAGCCCGGTGTCGCGCAGCAGCCGGATGCCGCGCTCGTCGAGGGCGCTGTGGTCGTGACGGGACGCCCAGGGATGCGCGAGCACGCGTCACGCCGCCGGCGTCGGCCACGGTGCCGATCAGCGTCTCGAGGTCGGCGGCGTAGCGGTGGACGTAGCCGGGTCCCTGCGGCCCGAGGTAGCGGTCGAACGCCTCGTTGCGGTCGGCGACCACCCCCAGCGCCACGAGCGCGTCGGCGACGTGCGGACGGCCCATCGCGGCCGTCTCGCCGGCCACCGCCCGGACGTCGTGCACGTCGATCTCGATGCCGATCGCGCGCAGCCGCTCGAGGGTCGCGGGCAGCCGGGAGTTGCGGCCGTCGAGCACCCGCTGCAGCTCGGCGGCCAGCGCCGGGTGGGTCGGGTCGGGGAGGTAGGCCAGCAGGTGCACGCCGGAGCCGGCGAAGGTGCAGCTGACCTCGATGCCGCGCACCAGGGCCACGCCCGTCCGGGCGGCCTCCTCGGCCGCCTCCGCCCACCCCTCGGTGGTGTCGTGGTCGGTCAGCCCGAGGACGTCGATCCCCTCGTCGTGCGCACGCCGCACCAGGGCGGCCGGCGACTCGGTGCCGTCCGAGCGGTCCGAGTGCGTGTGGAGGTCGATGCGCACCCCCGGAGCCTAGTGCGCCTCACCAGGCGGGTGGGCTGCCCCCGAACGGCAGGTCGATGAGCTCGGGCCCGAGGCCGCCGATGTCCGTCAGGATCCACTCGTCCTTGAGCAACAGGGCCGCGGACGCCGGGCGCAGCACCAGCCACAGCCAGCGGCCCTCGGCCTCGCCCGCGAACACCGACCGGTCGAAGGTCACATCGGCGTCGCTGGTCATCACGTACCACAGCGAGATCGGGTGGCTGCCGATCCGCACCTTGGCGTGCGGCGGCCCCTCCCCCAGGTCGGCGCCGGGGTCGCTGCGTCGTACGCCGGCACAGCGGGCGCCGAGCCCGACGCCCGGCTCCTCGGAGACCACGGTCAGCTCCACGACCCCGTCGAGCTCGCTCGGCCCCGAGCAGGTCGTGAAGCTGGCCCGGGCCTCCTGCCCGGTCTCGCCGACGCAGCCGAAGTCGGTGACCACCCAGCCCGGCGACAGCGGCCACGGCGCGAACGTCGGCATCCCGCCGGCCTGCCCGACGTGCTCCGCGAACGACTCGTAGTCGGCGGCGGCGGGACGCCACAACGGCGTGATCGGGCCGTGGTCGAGGCAGGACCACGACCCGGCCTGCTCACTGACCGGTGAGGCGCACCGCGGGCATCCCGCTCCCAGGGCCATGGCCCCCACCGTTGTGCCCGCGCCACCCGCCGTCAAGGAAGCGCCTCGCGGACCGGCCAGTCCGCTGCGGAGCAGCAGGGCGCTGAGGCAGGGTTCGCGTCATGCCTCCCACGCCTCGCTCCCAGGTCCGGTCGCGCGTCCGGTTGCGCGTCCGGTTGCGCGTCCTGCTGGCGCCGGCGGCGGCGCTGCTGCTCGCGGTCGCGCTGGGCCCGGTGGTGGGCCAGTCGGTGGGCGAGGCGGCCACCCCGGTCCCCGTGCGGGCGACGTACACCAACCCGTTGCGGCCCACGACCTCGTCGGGCGCGACCGTGCAGAACTGCGCCGACCCGAGCGTGCTGCGCGGTCGCGGGGCGGAGGCCGGCAGCTGGTACATGTACTGCACTTCCGACCCCCTCAACGACGCCGACACGTCCGGGTCCGGTGGGCCCCGGTTCCACCGGCTCCCCACGCTGCGCAGCCAGGACCTGGTGCACTGGCGGTACGTCGGGTCGGCGCTGACCGGTCGACCCTCGTGGGCGTCGAGCACGGCGAAGCTGTGGGCGCCGGACGTGGTGTACTCCAGCACCTTCGACCGCTACTACATGACCTTCGCGGTCACCGACACCACGGCCGCGGTCAGCGGCGAGCCGCGCTGCGCCGTCGACCCGGCGATCGGTGTCGCCGTGGCCACCACCCCGACGGGACCCTGGCGGACGCTGCCGGCCCCGCTCGTGCCACCGCGGCGGACCGGCTCGGGCTGCGCCTTCGCCTCCACCATCGACCCCGACGTCCTCGGGGGCAGCGTCGGCCGCAGCAGCACGCTCTACTTCGGCGGGTTCCGCGACGGCCTGCTGGCCCAGCCGGTGACGCTGGCGCGCGACGGCATGCGCACGTCGGGCAGCCCGACGCGGGTGACCGCGCCGCGCCGCTACGAGGGCGCGAACGTCGTGAAGCACGGCACCTGGTACTACCTCACCGCCTCGTCCGGTCAGTGCTGCAACGGCAACCTCTCCGGGTACGGCGTCTTCAGCGGGCGTTCGCACAGTCCCACCGGCCCGTTCCTCGACCGGGAGGGGGTCTCGATGCTCGGCTCGCGCACCGGCGGGACACCGATGCTGGTGATGAACGGCAACAGGTGGATCGGCCCGGGTCACTCCTCGCTGTTCCCGGACCGGGGCGGCCAGTGGTGGGTGGCCTACCACGCCGTCGACCGGGGCGACCCCTTCTTCGCCACCGAGACGGGCTTCACGCGGCGGCCGCCGATGCTCGACCCGGTCGACTGGGTCGGTGGCTGGCCCGTCGTGCGCAGCGGACGCGGGCCCTCCACGGCGAGGATGCCCGCTCCGGCCGCCCGCACGGGCCAGCGGACGACGTACCGCCCGAGCCCGGCCCCGCTCGACCAGCCCGGTGCACCCCTCGAGGAGCTCTCCGACGGGTTCGACGGCGCCTCCCTCGACTCCCGCTGGACCTGGGTGCGGGAGCCGGCGGCGTCGGCGTACGCCGTCGAGGGCGGCCGGCTCCGGATCGACACGGATCCGGGTCAGCTGTACCTCGACGAGAACACCGCACCGGTCCTCACCGAGCCGGCCCCGACCGGCGACTTCGTGGCGCAGGTGGCGGTGCGCCTCGACGTGCCGTCGTCCGGATGCTGCTTCGACGCCGCCCAGGCCGGACTGGTCGTCTACGGCTCGGACGACTCCTACGTGAAGCTCACCCACGCGACGCTCGGCGAGGTCCGGGTCACGTCGCTGGCCGAGGAGCTGCCCTCCGCGCCGACGGGCTACCCGCGCTACGGCAGCACCACCGCGGGCCCGCCCGGAGACACCACGTGGCTGCGGATCGTCCGTCGCACCGTCGGCGGGCTGCCGCTCTTCCGGGCCTACAGCAGCCGGGACGGCCTCACGTGGGTCCGGGGCGGCACGTGGTCCGACCCGGCGCTCGCCGACCCGGTGCGGCTCGGCTTCGTCTCGATGGGCGGCGCGGGCCACACTGCGACCTTCGACGACCTGAAGGTGTGGCGGCTCCGGTGACGCGGGCCAGGACGCCAGGAGGCGGGGGCGTGCGGATCCCGTGCGTCGGCGGCGTCGTGCACGACGCCCGCGGCCGGCTGCTGCTGGTGCGTCGCGGCCAGGAGCCGGCCAAGGGCAGCTGGTCGGTGCCCGGCGGCCGGGTCGAGCCCGGGGAGTCCGACGCCGCGGCGACCGCCCGCGAAGTGCTCGAGGAGACCGCGCTCGTCGTCACCGTGGGGCCGCTGGCGGGGACCGTCGAGCGGGACGCCCCCGGTGGCGGGGTCTACGTGATCCGGGACTTCGTGTGCGAGCCCGCCGCGGGCGCCGACGTGGCCGCCGTACGCGCAGGGGACGACGCCGACGACGCACGCTGGTTCACGCCCGACGAGGTCCGCGCGCTCGAGACGTCGCCGGGTCTGGTCGAGTCGCTCGAGGCGTGGGGCGTCCTGCAGCGGCGGGGATGACCTTGGACCCCCGGGTCAGGACATACGGCCCTGACCCGGCGACGGGACGACGCGCACGCTGACCGTGAGGTGAGCGACATGATCGGTCCGCTGGCCACCACGGCCGCAGAGGCCGGCCACTACCTGACCTGGGGCGTGCTGAGCATCAGCGTCGCGAACGCCCTGGTGATCGCGTCCATGCTGGTCGTGTTCGTGCTCGCGCTGCTCGTCCCGTTCGGGAGGCGGCCATGACCGCCGTGCCCCGCGGGTCGACGGCCGCGGCTGACCCGTCGGGGAGCTGGACGGTCTGGCTGCGGGACCGGATCGTGCGTCTGGTACCTCCAGGAGAGGCGCTCCCGGACCGGCAGCCGGCGTACGTCGTGTCCTGGATCTACGTCTTCGGCGTGCTCACGGTCGCCTCGCTGGTGGTCGTGCTCGTCTCCGGTGGCCTGCTCGCCCTGGGTGGCGCCGCGTGGTACCACGTGTCCTCGGTCGGGCACTTCGTGAACTCGCTGCACCTGTGGAGCGTCGAGCTGTTCTTCGCGTTCATGGTCGTGCACCTGTGGGGCAAGTTCTGGATGGCGGCGTGGCGGGGCCGGCGCACGCTGACGTGGGTGACCGGCGTGGTCGCGTTCGTGGCCTCGATCGGCACCGCCTTCACGGGCTACCTCTCGCAGTCCAACTTCGACGCGCAGTGGATCGGCGCCGAGGGCAAGGACGGGGTCAACGCGATCGGCGTGGGTGCCTACTTCAACGTGCTGAACCCCGGCCAGATGCTGCTGTGGCACGTCGTGCTGCTGCCGGTGGCGGTCGGGGTGATCACCGTGCTGCACGTCGTGCTGGTGCGCCGGCACGGTGTCGTCCCGCCCATCGACGCGGACGAGGCGCTGTGACATGGCCACCCTGACCACCCCGCGGTCGACGACCCCCGACGCCCACGACTTCGGGAAGCGGCCCTACGACCTGGTGAAGGAGTTCGTGGTCGCGCTGACCGTGGTCAGCCTGCTGACGGTGGCGCTCGCCGCGATCTTCTCCTCCCCTGACGAGAAGCCGATCACCATGGCGCGCTGGGCGGCCTCGGCCCCCGCCGACGTGGTCGCCACGGCGACCGGCGAGCTCGCCGGCACGACCACGAGCGCGACCTACGGGCCGCCGTACAACCACGCCGCCACCGGGCAGACGGTGCTCGGGGTTCCACTGCAGAAGTGGGGCGGTGTGCGCATCCCGGTCAGCTCCGCCGACCTGGTCCTCCAGCCGCTCGAGTCGCTGCCGGCCCGTCCCGGGGTCGCGCTCGCGCTGCGCCGTTGGCGTGCGGCGGACGCCGCGCAGCGCACGGCGTGGGCCACCGCGTACTCCGACGCCCTCGCTGCCGCGCCCGGTGGCGACCCGGCCCAGGTCGAGCCGGGCGCCTACGGACCGGTGCCCGCGCTCGCTGCGGCGTTCCTCGGCGTGGCGCGATCCGGTGGGCTCGAGGGGTCCCTGACGTCCTCGGGCAACTTCTACGGCGGGGACGCGACGCGGTCGCTGCTCCTGCTCGCTGACGGCGCCTACCTCGAGGACCTCGCCACCGCCCAGCACCTCGGCGGGGACCAGTGGGGGATGATGAACGAGACCGGCAACTACCCCGGCCAGCCGTGGATGTGGCTCTACACCTTCTGGTACCAGGTCAAGCCGTTCTCCACCTCGGACAACGCCGACGCCCAGGTGTGGGCGCTGATGATGGTCCTCACGCTGGGCCTGATGTTCCTGCCGCTGATCCCGGGCCTGCGCGACATCCCCCGGTGGGTGCCGGTGCACCGGCTGATCTGGCGTCGCTACTACCGCGACCACCCGCGCAAGGTCAGGAGTTCCACCTGAGGACGACGGGGAAGTCGCGCTCGTAGCCCAGCGTGCTGACGGTCGCGGTGTCGAGCTTGAAGAACCGGCCCTCCTCGACCGGCTGCTCGATCCAGCGGGCGGTCAGCGCCCGCAGCGAGTGACCGTGCCCGAAGACCAGCACCCGCTCCCCCGCCTCGCGGACCTTGGCCACCACGCGGTCCAGCCGCTCGGTGACCTGCTCGGAGGTCTCGCCGCCCGGGGTCGGGTGCGTCCACACCGTCCAGCCGGGGACCGTCTCGCGGATCTCCGCGGTGGTCACGCCCTCGTAGTCGCCGTAGTCCCACTCCACGAGGTCCGCGTCCGTCTCCACGTCGGCGAACCCCGCCAGCTCGGCGGTGCGCACCGCCCGGGTGCGGGGGCTGGAGACCACGAGGTCGAAGGACGTCTCCGCGAGCCGGTCGCGCAGCGTCCGCGCCACGTCGACGCCCTTGTCCGTCAGGTCGAGGTCTGTGACCGAGGTGTGCCGTCCGTCGCGGCTCCACTCGGTCTCCCCGTGGCGCACCAGCCACAGCTCGGCATCGCGCTCCTCCGTCACGGCGTCAGTCCTCGACCAGCTCCGGGCGAGCCGGCTGCTCGCCGCCCCGGGCGTCGAGGTACGACTGCTTCGGCACCATCACCTTGCGCTTGAACACGCACACCAGGGTGCCGTCCTGGTTGTAGCCCTTGGTCTCGACGTGGACCACGCCGCGGTCGTCCTTGGACTTCGACTCCCACTTGTCGAGCACCTCGGTCTGGCCGTAGACGGTGTCGCCGTGGAAGGTCGGCGCGACGTGCCGCAGCGACTCGACCTCGAGGTTGGCGATCGCCTTGCCGGACACGTCGGGGACGCTCATCCCGAGCAGCAGCGAGTAGACGTAGTTGCCGACCACGACGTTCTTGCCGAACTGCGTGGACTCCCCGGCGTAGTGCGCGTCCAGGTGCAGCGGGTGGTGGTTCATCGTCAGCAGGCAGAACAGGTGGTCGTCGTACTCCGTGACGGTCTTGCCCGGCCAGTGCTTGTACGTCGCACCGACCTCGAACTCCTCGTAGCTGCGACCGAACTGCATGCTGCGCTCCTCACTCGCCGACGACTGAGCCCCATCGTGGCGGACCGGACGACGCCACGGGAGACGTGGCCGGGGTGGGAAACCTCACGAACCCCCGCCACCGGCCTTGCGGCGGTGCATCTTCGGCGCGGCGTCGACGACCTCGGAGCCGTGCGCCTTCTCCTTCGCGTCGGCCGGGTGCGCGACGCCCCGGTCGTTGCCCTTCTTGCGGTCCAGCGCCTCCCGCATCTTGGCCTTGAGGTCGTCGTTGCCGTTCTCGGGTGCGGGCTTGGCCATGGTGCGCCTCCAGGGTGGGGGTCGGTTCCGTCTGGACCGGCGGCCGCGCGGGGCGGTGCGGTCCCCACCACCCTCGCACGCAGGGGCTAGGCTCGCCGAGGCTTTTTCCAGCAGGAGGCGGAGTTGGGCAGCGGCATCGAGGTGGGCACCCGGGGTCTCGTCGTCCCCTCGACCGGCTCCACCGCCGTCGACGTGCTGATCGACGGGCAGCGGGTGTGGTCCTTCAACCCGGCCCGCGACGGCCGGCCGGCGAGTGGCGACGACGAGCGCGTGCGGGTCGCCTGGCCCAAGGCGCTCGAGCCCCACCTCGACGGGCTCGCCGAGGTCGAGCTCGTCGACCACGTCAGCCGCGACGTGCTGCACAGCCAGAGCGTCCGGTTCGGCTCCGGCACGGCACGGGTGACGGTCGTCGACAAGGAGGGCAACCCGCTCGCCGTCGACAAGGGCGGCCGGCTGCAGCGCGACTTCAGCAACACCGAGGACACCGCCCGCGACGAGATCATGGACGCCCTCGAGAGCGTGCTGCACGACCTCACCGAGAAGTGCGGCCTCGACGCCTACCTGATGTACGGCTGCCTGCTCGGCGCGGTCCGCGACGGCCACATGATCGGCCACGACTCGGACGCCGACGTCGCCTACCTCTCCCGGCACCACCACCCCTTCGACGTCATCCGGGAGTGCACCGCCGCCACCCGCACGATGCGTCGGCTGGGCTGGAAGGTGGTGCGGATGTCCGGCGCCAACTTCAAGGTGTGGGTGCCGCTGCCCGACGGCCGCCGCTGCGGCATCGACGTGTTCGGCTCCTTCCACCTCGGCGAGCGGTTCTTCGTCACCGGTTCGCTGACCGGGACGCTGGACCGCTCGGCGCTGCTGCCGTTCGGCACCGTGACGCTCGAGGGTCGCGAGATCGTCGCGCCGGCCGACCCGGAGCGCGTGCTGGCCTTCACCTACGGCCCCGACTGGCGGGTCCCCGACCCGGCGTTCCACTTCGACCACGACCCGGTCGACGTACGCCGGATGGACGGCTGGTTCCGGGCGCCGCGCCGGCGGATCCGGTTCTGGAGCGACTTCTACAAGGGTCCCGACAGCGCACGCGTCCCGAAGGAGCCGTCGTCGTTCGCGCCCTGGGTGCAGCGTCGGCTCGACGAGCGCGGCACCGGCGCGACCCGGATCCTCGACGTCGGCGCCGGGACCGGCCGCGACGCGACGTACTTCACCGAGCAGGGGCACCTGGTCGCCGCGATGGACTACACCTCGCACGGGATGCGGTCCACGCAGCGCTACCGCAAGGAGCGCGGCGTGAAGGTGGCCTACCGCTACTTCAACGTCGAGGACCTGCGCAGCGTGCTGGTCACCGGCGCCCGCTACTCCTACGACGAGCACGTCCGCGAGATCTACGCCCGCGGCCTGCTCGACGTGCTCGGGGACACCGGCCGGGACAACTTCTGGCGCTTCGCGTCGATGGTGCAGCGCCGCGGCGGCGAGACCTTCGTGGAGTTCCGGACACCCGAGTCGGCGAGCGAGCCGACCTACTTCGGCTCGCACCAGCGCACCTACCTCGACCCGGACACCGCCGTCCGGGAGGTCGAGGCGCTCGGCGGGCGGGTGGTGCGTCGCGAGACCGGACGCGACCTCGCCCGGCTCGGCCGGGAGAACCCAGAGATCTGTCGACTCGTCGTGAGGTGGAGACCATGAGGAACCCGATCAGCCGGCTTCGCGGCCGTGCCGGCACCGCCGCCGAGGACGCCGGGCTCGCCGCCCGCGTGGCCGCGCTCGAGGCCGCCGTCGAGGAGAGCCGACAGCTCAACCAGCGGCTGGCCGACGTCGTCGACGTGGTCACCGAGGTGCTGGTGCCCGCCGTCGACCGCGACGACGAGCGGGTCCGCGCCGCCCTCGACCACCTCGCGAAGACCGTGGGCTGCCAAGGAGGCGAGGCGGGTGACGCAGAGGCGCCGCCTCAGCGCAGCTTGTAGTCCTCCAGCAGCCGGCGGCCGATGATCATCCGCTGGATGTCGGCGGTGCCCTCACCGATGAGCAGCATCGGCGCCTCGCGGTAGAGCCGCTCGATCTCGTACTCCTTGGAGAAGCCGTAGCCGCCGTGGATGCGGAACGAGTCCTCGACGACCTGCGAGCAGTACTCGCTGGCGAGGTACTTCGCCATCCCGGCCTCGAGGTCGTTGCGCTGACCGGCGTCCTTGACGCGGGCGGCCTTCACCATCATCTGGTGCGCGGCCTCGACCTTGGTGGCCATCTCGGCGAGCCGGAACAGCACCGCCTGGTGCTCGGCGATCTTCTTGCCGAACGTCTCGCGCTGCTGGGCGTAGGAGACGCCGAGCTCGAACGCCCGGTTGGCGACGCCGCAGCCGCGGGCCGCGACGTTGACGCGGCCGACCTCGACGCCGTCCATCATCTGGTAGAAGCCCTTGCCGGGCTCGCCGCCGAGGACCTGGTCCGCGCCGATCTCGAGGTTCTCCATCACCAGCTCGGTGGTGTCGACCCCCTTGTAGCCCATCTTCTCGATCTTGCCGGGGATGGTGAGGCCGTCCTTGACCTGGCCGAAGCCGGCGGGCTTCTCGACCAGGAACGTGGTCATGTTCTTGTAGACGCTGCTCGCGCCGAGGTCGGTCTTCACGAGCACCGCGACCAGGGTGCTGGAGCCGCCGTTGGTCAGCCACATCTTCTGGCCGTTGAGCGTCCAGGTCTTCTCGTCCTCCGACAGCACGGCCTTGCTCTTGATCGCCGCCACGTCGGAGCCGCAGCCGGGCTCCGACATCGAGAAGGCGCCGCGGATCTCGCCGGCCGCCATCTTCGGCAGGTAGTACTGCTTCTGCTCCTCGGTGCCGTGCTGCATCAGCATGTAGGCCACGATGAAGTGGGTGTTGACGATGCCCGAGACGCTCATCCAGCCGCGGGCGATCTCCTCGACGACGAGCGCGTAGGTCAGCAGCGACTCGCCCAGGCCGCCGTACTCCTCGGGGATGGTGAGCCCGAACAGGCCGAGGTCCTTCATCCCCTCGACGATGTCGGCGGGGTACTCGTCCTTGTGCTCGAGCTCCGTCGCGACCGGAAGGATCTTCTCGTCGACGAAGGTGCGGACGGTCTTGAGGATCTCGACCTGGATGTCGGTGAGGTCCTCGGTCTCGCAGAGGCGGCCCATGCGGGATGTCCTTCCGGGGCAGTGGGGTCGCGCGTCAGTCGCGCGGACCCAATCGTGCCCCATGGTGCGCGAGCCCGGCTATGAGCCACTTCACGTACGACGGACAAGTGCACGGGCCCGGCTCGCGACCCGGCGCCACAGCGGCCGTGGCGGCGGCGGCGCGGGTGCGCGGACCTCGCGGGTCAGCCGGCGCACGTCGCTCATCATCTCGGCGATGACGCCGGTGGCCGCCGCGACGAGCTCGGCATCCGTGACGCTGTCGGGGTGCCGCCGCTCGGGGACGTCGACGGGGGGTCGCAGGTCGGCCGGGTCGCCGATCACGTCGTACCCGGCGGAGGCGACCTCGTCGGCGATCCGCTCACCGCGCTCACGCAGCACGGCCACCCGCTCGGGCGAGGGCCAGAACCGCTCCCCGCCGCGCGGCACGAGCTTGCCCTGCGCGAGGTAGCCACGGATCCAGTTGCCGCGGTCGGGGGCGGACCCGAACCCGGTGAGGTCGGCGTTGACCCGGCGCAGCAGCTCGACCTCGACGACGCCCAGCGACTCGTTCTGCGCCGAGCGGGACGGGTCGACGCTCGCCGGGTCGACGCCGAGCAGGGTGGCGAACCGCAGCCACAGCGTGTCGCGCGGCTCATCGGGCTTGGGCAGCGTCAGCACGTGCACCCGCTCGGGCGGCAGGCCCGCGCCCCACCGGCGCAGCACGTCGGCGAGGTCGAGGGTGCCCCAGTCCCAGTCGTCGTTCCCGCTGATCTCGTCGCTCACGGGGTAGCCGTCGATCGGCACCGTCGAGCCGTTCTTCACGAACTCCTGCCACCGGGCGGTCACCAGGCTCAGCGTCTCCCGCGCGGTGACCACGACGTGCACCTCGGCGCCCACCAGGGCGGCCGCCGCCCGGGAGGCCTGCTCGGCGCTCGCGGAGGCGAAGAACTCGTGGCTGACCACGGCGGTGCCGTCCCAGGCGTTGATCTCCTCGACGAGCCGGCCCCAGGCGTGCTTCGCCTCTGGGCTGCGGCGGTCCAGGTGCGGGTCCTCGCGCACCACGCCGCTGGCCCACAGGTGCTGGCGGCTCGACTCCCCCGGGAGCAGCACGCCCTGTCTGCGGAGCTCGTCGCGGTTGTCCCACATGAGCGTCTGGAGGTACGTCGTCCCGGTCTTCGGGAGCCCGACGTGGAAGAAGACCCGGCGTGCCACCGGCTCACAGACCCCGCGAGTACTTCTCCAGCACGGCCGAGACACGCTGCTCGTCACGCTGGGCCACGGGCAGCAGGAGCTCCTCCACGACGTCGGTCAGCTCCGCCAGGCGCAGGTTGAGCTGCCGGCACTCCTGAACCTCGTCCTCGAGCACGGCGACCCGCTCCCGGAGCGCGTCGATGCCCTCGGCCTGCACCCCGGCGCGGAACCGGCCCAGGTGGCGGGCCGCCTCCCGGCCGCGGACGCGCAGCCGTGACCGCATCCCTCTCATCGTTGCCATTCGACCACCAACCGTCCGATCCGGTGCTGTCCCTGCTTCACGTGCCGCTTGCCGACGACTGTCGCCCCGCGGTCCTCCAGCTCCCGCGCAACCGCCCGGAGGGCCAGCGTGCGGAGCCGCTCGTCACGCGCGAACGTGTCGTCGCCGCGGGCGGTGAGCACCTCGACGTAGAGCCGTCCGCCGCCGCGGAGCATCATCTCGCACAGCCGCCACAGGTGCCGTCGGCCGACCCCGTCGGTGGCGTCCGCGACGTGCCGCGCCGTCACCACGGTGCGGCCGGGCAGCCGCGCGACGCGAGCGCCCTCGGACAGCACCGACCGCAGCTCGAGCAGGTTCATCGCCCGGAACTCCAGGTCCACGTGCTCCTCGGTGGCGAGCCGGGCGACCGCGGTGCTGCCGCGGGGGGCGTAGTCCAGCCCGAGGACGCTCGCGCCCTGCCGGGCGAACCAGAGGTCGTCGACGCCGCGGCCGCAGCCGATGTCGACCACACGCTGCGGCACCCCGCCCTCGCGCTTGCGCACCCACCGCGCGAACGACGACGGCTCGATGGCCGGCGGGGTGGCGGGCACGCGGGAGTACGTGCGGTCCCAGGCGTCGCGCTTGACGCGGATGCCGCGGAACCAGCCGTTCAGCCGGCGGTGCGTGGACACCGGCGTCTCGAACTTGTACGCCGGGTCGGGCACCCGCCAGCTCGGGCCGTACGTCGCGGTCAGGAACTCGTCGGGGTTCGCCGGCGCCGGCAGCTCACGGCCCTCGAGGGTGGTGGTGCCGAGCGGGAAGATCCACTCCCGCTTGAACGGCGTGCGGATCTCGCCCATCAGGTGCAGGTGTCCGGCGGCGAGGAAGCCGCCGAAGACGTCGAGGCCCCGCACCGAGCCGTCTCCCTCGATGACGTCGACCTTGAACGCGGCGCCGCTGTAGCGGCTGATGCGGTAGCCCATGTCGGCGAGCGAGCGCTGCAGCCGGAAGGACTCCCGCACCACGTCGACCGGGTGGGTGTGCTCGCTGACGTAGCCGAGGTCGGCGTCGCTGTCGTGGCCGATGAGCCGGCCGCCGCGCACCGCGCCGAGCAGAGTGCCGTAGGCCGGGAACGCCTCGATGCCGGCCTTCCGCAGCGCCGCCAGCACCTCCTCGATGGAGTCGAGCAGCGGTGCCACGTGCTCGGCGCTGCGGGTGTCGAAGGTCTGCGCGAGGCGCAGCGACTTGTCGATGCCCAGCGGCAGCCCCCGGTCGTTCACCACGGCGATCCGGTCGCTCCCGGTGCCGAGGCGCACCTCCTCGTCGTACGCGACGGTGCCGGTGACGTGCTCGGCGAGCTGCAGGCGCGTCGTACCGTCGAGGAAGCGGCGCAGCGCGGACGGCCACCGCACGAGGTACGACGCCCCGCCGGCCTGCTCGCCGTCGCGGTGCAGCCAGAACGACCAGATCCGCCGCTCGTCGAACAGCACGTCGAGGACGACCTCGTCGCCGCTGAACGCCGTGATCCCCTCGTCGTCGACGCGGACGTCGGTGACGTGGGCGGGTGTGGACACGGCGGTGCGGACTCCTCGTCGGGCGGTCGGGGTGCCCGACATGCTAGCCCCGGCCTCGCGTGCCACGGTCGGCACCGCGCCGCCACCCGTACGGGTGCCGAGCGTGCATCGCGACCTGTGGAGGACGACGTGCGTCATGGGGCGGCGTGGGCGAGCATCCGTGGATGGTCACCCCACGGCACCGCTGGCAGCCCACGTGCCCGCCACCGCAGGGGCTGGTGCGACCGGTGCGGCTCGACCCCAGCGGCACCGCCGGTCCCACCCGCGGCCAGGCGCGGGGCCGCCGGTGGCGTCGAACCGCCCAGGGTTGGTACGTGCCCGCCTCCGTCGACGGGACGGTGCCCGAGCAGCGGATCCTGGAGCAGGCCGTGCGGCTCCCCGCTGGTGGCGCCGTCACTGGATGGGCCGGCTGCCGACTGTGGGGTGGCGCGTTCTTCGACGGCCGGGCCCCGGACGGGCAGACCCTGGTCCCCGTGCCGCTGGCCGTCGGCGGCGGCAACGTGCGCGGCGACTCCGCGGTCCGGGTGATGCGGGACAGGCTCGGCCCCGACGAGGTGGTCGGCCGGTTCGGCGTGCCGACCACCCGCGCGCCGCGCAGCCTGTTCGACGCCATGCGCACCAGTGACAGCCTGCGCGAGGCCGTGGTGGCCATGGACATGATGGCCGCGGCCGAGCGGGTCTCCGTCCGTCGCATGGCCGACTACCTGCAGTCGCGGCCTGGGTGGCGGGGTGCACCCCTGGCCGCCGAGGCGCTGCGGTGGGCGAGCGAGGACAGCCGCTCGCCCAACGAGACGCGCATGCGGCTGGTCTGGCGGCTGGACGCGGCACTGCCGTCGCCGCTCGTGAACCGACCGGTGTTCGACCGGCGAGGACGACTTCTCGGCATCGTCGACCTGCTCGACCCCGCCGCCGGACTGGTGGGTGAGTTCGACGGCGCGGACCACCGGGGCGCGCGCCGTCACAGCGACGACGTCGCTCGCGAGGACGTGCTGCGGCGGCACGGGCTCGAGGTGTTCCGCGTGACCGGCCCGGACCTGGCCCGGCCGGCCCGGGTCGCACGCCGGATGATCGAGGCCCGCAACCGGTCGCGCTGGGAGACCGAGGTCGATCGCCGGTGGACGGACGAGCCCCCGCCGTGGTGGGAGGAGTCCCCGACCCTGGACGAGGTGCTCGACCGCCGGGACACGATGGCCGCCCTCCACGCCCTCGGCGATGCACGTTCGGCACTGGGCCGCGAGGCCTGACGGTGCCGAACGTGACGAGCCGGCCTCAGTCCTCGGGCGGGGACCAGACGTCGCCGCGCTCCATGCCGGCGGCCCGGCCCTTGCCGGAGATCACCAGCGCCATCTTGCGCGAGGCCTCGTCGATCATCTCGTCGCCGAGCATGACCGCGCCCTTCGCGCCGCCCTTCTCGGACGTGTAGTACTCGTAGGCGTCGAGGATGTTCTCGGCGTGGTCGTAGTCGCCCTGGTCCGGCGAGAAGACGTCGTTGGCCACCTCGATCTGCGAGGGGTGCAGCGTCCACTTGCCGTCGAAGCCCAGCGCGGCCGAGCGGCCGGCGACGCGCTTGAAGCCGTCGAGGTCCTTGATCTGCAGGTAGGGCCCGTCGATGACCTGCAGGTCGTGGGCCCGCGCAGCCATCAGCAGCCGCATCAGGATGTAGTGGTACGCGTCGCCGACGTCGTACCCCGGCGGCTGCTCCCCCACCACCAGCGACTTCATGTTGATCGAGGCCATGAAGTCGGCCGGCCCGAAGATGATCGTCTCGACGCGGGGCGACGCGACGGCGATCTCGTCGACGTTGATCAGGCCGAGCGCGTTCTCGATCTGCGCCTCGATGCCGATCTGGCCGACCTCGTAGCCCATCGTCGTCTCGATCTGGGTCAGCAGCACATCGAGCGCCTGCACCTGCGCGGCGGTCTGCACCTTCGGGAGCATCAGGCAGTCGAGGTTGGCGCCCGCGCCCTCGACGACCTCGATGACGTCCTTGTAGGTCCACTGCGTCGTCCAGTCGTTCACCCGGACGGTGCGCACCCGGCTGCCCCAGTCACCGGTGTTGAGCGCCTCGACGATGTTCTTGCGGGCGTCCGCCTTCGCGATCGGGGCGACCGAGTCCTCGAGGTCGAGGAAGACCTGGTCGGACTCCAGGCCCTGCGCCTTCTCGATGAAGCGCGGGTTCGAGCCGGGGACGGCGTGGCAGGAGCGGCGGGCGCGCAGCTCGCGGGTCTCGGTGGGCACCGTGGTCACCTCTTCGTGTGGGGTCTTCGGAGAGTAGTGCCGCCCTGATACCCGGCGGGAGCCCGGCCACCCGTGGCATTTGTCTCAGTCGACGGGCGGCTGATCCACGCCGGCCGCACGGTTCCCGACGATCACGAGCGCGGTCCCGGCGAGGATCACCAGCAGTCCCGCGACCGCGGCGAGCGGCGGCACCTGCCCGAGGAACGCGGCGGCCAGCAGCGAGGCGCCCGGCACCTCCAGCAGCAGCGCCAGCGACACCAGCATCGGCGAGGTGGTGGCCAGCAGGTGGTTGAACACCGAGTGCCCCATCAGCTGCGAGGTCGCGGTGACCAGCACCAGCAGCCCCCACTGCCCCAGCGGGTAGCCGCCCAGCGGCTGCCCGGACACCAGGCAGGCGACCAGCAGCACCAGCGCGCAGCTGCCGTAGCAGCCGAAGGTGTACGTCGTCGTGGAGACGACCTGCCGGGCGCGCGACCCGATCACCATGTACGCCGCCGCGGCCAGCCCGCCCGTCAGCGCCAGGAGGTCGCCGACCAGCGCCCGCGTGGACAGCGTCAGGTCGACGCCGGAGACCACCAGCACCCCGGCGAACGCCAGCACGAGCCCGACCCCGACGAGCGGCCCGAAGCGCTCACCGCGCAGCAGCTGCCAGGCCGCGACGAACGCGATCTGCAGGCACACCAGCGCGGTGGCCGACGCCACCGACGTCAGCGTCAGCGAGGTCACCCACGTGCCGAAGTGCACCGCCAGCGCGACGCCCGCCGCGAGCACCAGCCGCAGCGTCTCGCCGCGCAGCAGGCCCAGCTCGCCGCGGCGCCGGGTCGCGACCGACGGCGACAGCGCCAGCGTCGCGAAGCCGTTGCGCCAGAACGAGATCGCCAGCGGCGCCACCACCATCGAGGCCATCACGGGCCCCGACAGCGAGACGGCAACGACGCCGACCGCCATCAACGACAGGGTGCGCAGCGGACTCATGGTCCGGCCATTGTGGTCGCTCGCCGACGTCGCGGCTGTGGCAGGCTCGGCCCGTGCCCGACGACCCGTCCCTGCGCGCGGCGCTCCGCGCCGAGCTGGGCCGCCGCACCGATCTCTGCTGGGTGCGGCACGGTGACACGACGCAGGCGGTCTGGCACGCGTGGGTCGACGACGAGGAGGGTGGCGCGCTGGTGGTCGTCTCCGGCGGCGACGAGCAGCCGTTCCCCGAGGTGCCCGACGGCGCCGAGGTCGAGGTGCTGATGCGCAGCAAGGACACCGGCGGCCGCGTGCTGACCTGGGCCGGGCTCGCGTCCGTCGTACGGCCGGCGGACGAGCGGTGGCAATCCACGGTGGACGCACTCGTGGCGCGTCGGCTGAACCTCCCCGACCCAGACGGCGCCGCTGACCGGTGGGCCGAGCGCAGCGTCGTACGACGCATCGTGCCGGTCGGAGGCCTAGGCCGGGACCTCGATCTCCCCGCTGGCGACCGGGTGCACCTGCCCGGCGACGTGGCACGACGTCGCGCGTCCGTCGGCCGCCTCGACCCGGCCGAACAGCGCGGACGGCCGGCCCATCTCGATGCCCTGCCGGATGTCGTAGCGACCGCCCTCGGGCAGCAGGCCCGACGCGACCAGCGCCATCCCGAGGCCGGCGGCCGCGGAGCCGGTCGCGGGGTCCTCGTGCACGCCGGCCCCGGGGACGAAGACGCGGGAGTGCACGGAGAGGTGCGGGGCGTCGCCGGACACGGCGTACACGTTGAGCGCGTCGAGCAGGTCGCGCACGCCGCCGAGCGCGGTGACCCGCTCGGCCAGCGCGGAGAACGACCTCCCCGACGGCTGCGCGCGCACGACGGCCTCCTCGGAGACCGGGAGGTGCACGAACGTCAGCCCGCAGCCGGCGGCCCACGCCTCACCGGCCAGGTCGGACGGCGTGAGCCCCGCGGCGCGGAGCAGGTCGCGGGTGAGGTCCGGCTCCAGCGGGCCCGCGAGGTCGCGCGGCGTCGCGGTGAGCTCGACCCGCCCCGCCGCCCCGTCACCGCTGAACCGCACCCCGATCCGGCCGGCGCCGCACACCTGCACGCAGTCGTCGGAGGTGAGCCGGCCGGACGCGCGGAGCACCGACGCCGTGCCGAGCGTGGGGTGGCCGGCGAACGGGATCTCCTGGGCGGGCGTGAAGATGCGGGTGGCGTACTCGCGGCCGTCGTCGACCTCCGTCGCCGGGAACGTCGTCTCCGAGAAGCCGAACTCGCGGGTGATGGCCAGGCACTGCTCGCTGCTGAGCTCGTCGGCGCCGTGGACCACCGCCAGCTGGTTGCCGGCGAACGGCCGGTCGGTGAAGACGTCGACGATGTCGTAGGCCAGCCGGGTGCCGCTTCGCATGGCCCCAGTGTTCCAGCCGTTACGCTCGGTGGTCGTGAGCACCTCCCCCTCCCGCGTCTTCGCCGCCCGCCTCTCGGGCCTGCCGGTGTTCGACCCTGCGGGCGACCAGGTGGGCAAGGTGCGCGACCTGGTGGCGGTGCTGCGTCCCGGTGGCCTGCAGCCGCGGGTGCTCGGGCTGGTGGTGGAGGTGTTCGGCCGCCGCTCGGTCTTCGTGCCGATGACCCGGGTCACCCACGTCGACACCGGCCAGGTGATCACCACCGGCGTGGTCAACATGCGCCGCTTCGAGCAGCGCCCCACCGAGACGCTGGTGTTCGGGCAGATGCTCGACCGGCACGTCACCATCCGCGAGACCGGGGTCACCGGCACCGTCTACGACGTCGCGATGGAGCTCAGCAAGACCCGCGACTGGGTGATCAACAAGGTCGCGCTGCAGGAGGGCTCGAAGCGCTTCGGGCGCAAGGGCCAGACGCACGTCGTGGACTGGCGCGACGTCGACGGCTTCGCCGCCCCCGAGGGCAGCCAGGGCGCGACCCACCTGCTCGCCGCCTTCGAGGAGATGCGGCCGGCCGACCTCGCGAACGTCATCCACGACCTGCCGGCCAAGCGTCGCGGCGAGATCGCGGCGGCGCTCGACGACGAGCGGCTCGCCGACGTCCTCGAGGAGCTGCCGGAGGAGGACCAGGTCGAGATCCTGGGCAACCTCGACAACGAGCGCGCGGCCGACGTGCTCGAGGAGATGTCGCCCGACGACGCCGCCGACCTGATCGCCGAGCTGCCGCCCGAGACCGCCGAGGCGCTGCTGCAGCTGATGGAGCCCGACGAGGCCGAGGACGTCCGGCGGCTGATGTCCTACGAGGAGCGCACCGCCGGCGGCATGATGACCACCGAGCCGGTGATCCTCTCCCCCGACGCGACCGTCGCCGACGCCCTCGCCCACGTCCGGCACGCCGAGCTCAGCCCGTCGCTGGCCGCGCTGGTGTACGTCGTCCGGCCGCCGCTCGAGCCGCCGACCGGCCGGCTGCTCGGCGTCGCGCACATCCAGCGGCTGCTGCGCGAGCCGCCGTCGACGATGGTCGGCCACGTGCTGGACTCCGACATCGAGCCGCTGCGTCCGACCTCGAGCCTCGAGGACGTGGCCCGGCACCTGGCGACGTACAACCTGGTGGCGGCGCCGGTCGTCGACGAGGACGGCCGGCTGGTCGGCGCGGTCGCCGTCGACGACCTGCTCGACCACCTGCTGCCCGAGAACTGGCGTGACACCCCCGTCCACTCCGAGGCGCAGGTGCGGATCGGCACCTCGAAGGGCGGTGCGGCCCGTGGCTAGGAACCCCGGGGAGGCCCGGAAGCCGCCGCGCGAGCCGCGGTCCCGCGGGCCGCGGCTCGACGTGCCGCTCGACACCCGGCGGCAGATCGTGCGCCGCCCGCAGATGGACTCCGACACCTTCGGCCGGTTCGCGGAGACGTTCGCGCGGTTCATGGGGACCGCCCGGTTCCTGATGTACATGACCGGCTTCGTGGCCGTGTGGCTGCTGTGGAACGCGCTCGCGCCGCGCGACCTGCGCTTCGACCCCTACGCGTTCATCTTCCTGACCCTGATCCTGAGCCTGCAGGCGTCGTACGCCGCGCCGCTGATCCTGCTCGCGCAGAACCGCCAGGAGGACCGCGACCGGGTGATCGGCGAGCAGGACCGGCAGGCGAACTCCCGCGCGCACGCCGACATGGAGTTCCTGGCCCGCGAGATCTCCTCGATCCGGATGGCCCTCGGCGAGGTCGCCACCCGTGACTACGTCCGCTCCGAGCTGCGCGCGCTGGTGCAGGAGCTCGAGGAGCAGCAGCGGCGCGACGCCGACGAGCACGCCGACGAGGACTGGGACAGCTGACCCCTCCGCTGACCCGTCACCTACTCGGCAGTTTCGCCGCGTGTCGGGCGAGCAGCTGACGGGTCGGCGGGGCGGGTCACCGGCGGAGCCACGAGCCAGCCGCGTGCCAGCCGTGGCCGGCCGTCGCGCGGCACTGGCCGAGCCGCAGCCCAGCCGCACCCCAGCCGCACTCGCCGACCCGTCACCAACTACGGCGACACGCGGTGACCACGCCAAGTAGGTGACGGGTCGGCGGAAGGGGGGCGGGAACCGAGTGGGGTCGGCCGGTGCGGTGCCACGTACGCTGGCACCATGACCTCCCCCGATCTCGAGCAGATCAACGCTGCGCTCGCGACCGTCAACGACCCCGAGATCCGGCGGCCGATCACCGACCTCGGCATGGTCGAGTCGGTCGACGTCGCTCCCGACGGCCGGGTCGCGGTGCGGGTGCTGCTGACCGTGGCCGGCTGCCCGCTGAAGGACACCATCACCAAGGACGTCACCGCGGCCGTCGGCCGGGTCGCCGGCGTCACCGGCGTCGACCTCGACCTCGGCGTGATGAGCGCCGACCAGCGCTCCGGCCTGCAGGAGAAGCTCCGCGGCGGCCAGGCGCAGAAGGAGATCCCCTTCGCGCGGCCCGGCTCGCTGACCAAGGTCTACGCGATCGCCTCCGGCAAGGGCGGCGTCGGCAAGTCGTCGGTCACCGTCAACCTGGCGGCCGCGATGGCCAAGCAGGGCATGAAGATCGGCATCCTCGACGCCGACGTCTACGGCCACTCCGTCCCCGCGATGCTCGGCCTCGGCGACACCCGGCCGACCCAGGTCGAGGACATGATCATGCCGGTCCCGGCGCTCGACACCCCCGGCGAGATCTCGGTGATCAGCATCGGGATGCTGAAGCCGCGGCGCGACCAGGTCGTGGCCTGGCGCGGCCCGATGCTCGACCGGGCCCTGGTGCAGATGCTCAGCGACGTGTTCTGGGGCGACCTCGACGCGATCTTCCTCGACCTGCCGCCGGGCACCGGCGACATCGCGATCTCGCTCGGCCAGCACCTGCCGAACGCCGAGGTCATCGTGGTGACCACCCCGCAGGAGGCCGCCGCCGAGGTCGCCGAGCGCGCCGGCACGATGGCCTCGATGATGCACCAGCGCGTCATCGGCGTCGTCGAGAACATGTCCTTCCTGCCCTGCCCGCACTGCGGCCCCGAGCACCGGCTCGAGGTCTTCGGCTCCGGTGGCGGGCAGCGGGTCGCGAAGACCCTCTCGGCCCGCTTCGGGTACGACGTCCCGGTGCTCGGCGAGGTCCCCCTCGACCTCTCGCTGCGCGAGGGCGGCGACACCGGCGTCCCCATCGTGGACGGCCGGCCGGACTCGCCCTCCGCGGTCGCGCTCACCGCCGTGGCCACGACGCTCTCCGGCCGCGGCCGGGGCCTCGCCGGTCTCCAGCTCGGGCTCTCCCCGGCCGGTAGGTTGTAGGAGTGTTCGGGATCGGTCTGCCGGAGCTCGCGGTGATCGTGGTCGTCGCGGTCATCGTCTTCGGTCCGGACCGGCTTCCCGAGTTCGCCCGCCAGGCCGGCCGGTTCATCCGGCAGGTGCGCACCTTCACCCAGTCCGCGCGCGACGACATCCGCTCCGAGCTCGGCCCCGAGTTCTCGGACTTCGAGCTGACCGACCTCGACCCGCGCCGCGCGGTGCGCAAGTACATCCAGGACGCCTGGGACGGCTCCGAGGACGTCGGCGTCTCGCAGCAGTCCGGCCACCGCCCGCTGGAGGCCGGCGAGCTGCCGCCGTACGACAGCGACGCGACCTGAGGCTCAGCCGACCTTCGAGTCCAGCTTGACCTTGACGTCCTGCTTCTTGCCGGACCGGAGCACCACGAGGTCCACGACCTCGCCCGGCTGGTGGCTGCGGATCGCCACGATCAGCCCGATGCCGTCGGTCACCGGCTTGCCGTCGACCCCGGTGACGACGTCGCCCTTCTTCAGGCCCGCGTCGGACGCCGGGGTGCCGGACGGCACCTCGGAGACCTCGGCGCCGTTGTTCGTGGAGCCGGTGTTCACGCTCGCGCCGATCACGGGGTAGCGCGCCTTCCCGGTCGCCAGGATCTGCGACGCGGTGACCCGCACCTGCTCCATCGGGATCGCGAACCCGACCCCGATGTTGCCGGACTCGCCGCCGATCGCGCCGCCGGTCGTGGCGATCGCGGAGTTCACCCCGATCACCTGGCCGCGCATGTTCACCAGGGGTCCCCCCGAGTTGCCGGGGTTGATCGCGGCGTCGGTCTGCAGCGCGTTGATGTACGACGACTGGGTGTTGTTGCCGGTGGTGACCGGACGGTCGGTGGCGCTCACGATGCCCGAGGTGACAGTGCTGCTCAGCCCCAGCGGTGAGCCGATCGCCACGACCGTGTCGCCGACCCGCAGCCGCGAGGAGGACCCGATCGAGGCCGGCCGCAGGCCGGAGGCGTCGCTGACGTCGAGCACCGCGATGTCGTAGACCGGGCTGCGCCCGATGATCTTCGCGGCGTGCTTCTTGCCGTCCTGGTCCACGACCTTGAGCTGGCCGGGACCGGTGGCGTCGGCCACCACGTGGTTGTTGGTGATGACGTGGTCCTGCTTGTCGAGCACGAACCCCGAGCCGGTGGCGCCGCCCTTGGTGGTGCCGTCGGCGCCGCCCCTGGCCTGGATCTGCACGGTGCTCGGCAGCAGCTTGGCCGCGACCGCGGCGACGCTGCCGTTGTCGGCCTTCAGCGGTGCGGCGGCGCCGTTGTCGGTGCCGATCACCGGCACCGGGCCGCCGGCGCTGCTGCTCATCGAGTGCGAGACCGCCAGGCTGGTGATCACGCCGCCGAGCATCCCGACGACGAGGGCGAGCACGGTCATCACCGGCCACGCCCAGCCCGGGAACCGGGAGGTGCTGCCCGACGAGGCCCGTGGCGGCGCCGGCTGCGGCCGGTAGGGCGGCGGGTAGCCGTAGGCCGGGTACGGCGTGGTCGGCGGCGGCTGCGGGGCCTGCGGGGGGGCCGGCGGAGGCTGCTGTCCCCACCCCGGCTGCGCGCCGTACGGCGGCGGGTACGACGGGGCACCGGGATGCAGCGGCTGGGTGTCACCCAGGTCCTGGCCGCCTTCGGGCTCGGACGGCGTCGCGCCGTGCTCCGACGCGGGACGTTCGTCGTACTCGCTCACGTCGTCCATTCTCACCTACGGCACCACACCCGAAACCGGGACGGCTGCTAGCGGTGGCTGTCCAGGGCGTGCGCGTGGGCGATCCCGCTGTCCCCGCCCTCGAGCGTCCAGCCCCGGAGACGGCCGTGCACCGACGCCGCGGGGGGCACCACGGCGCTCGTCGGCGAGGAGGTCGCACCGCCGATCGAGGTGGCGGGCGTCGGACCGGTCGAGCCGCCGATGCCCATGGAGACGCCGCTCAGCGTGGAGAGCCCGAAGACCGCGGCAGACACCGAGCCGGCGCCGACCAGGGCGATGCCCGCGCGGCGACGGCCCCGGCCGCTGCGCTCGATCTCGTGGGTGTCCGCCCAGGCGGCGGCCGTCGGGTCGAGCTCGAGCAGCGAGCCGACGAGCCGGTCGGAGGGGGCGTCGGCGCGAGGGGCACCGGCGATCTGCGCGAGGTGACGCTTGACCCAGCCCTCGTGCTCGACCAGCCGCGCGCAGGGCAGGCACTGGTGGACGTGCTGCCAGGCGCGCTCGGTCTCCTGGTCGTCGAGCTGGCCGTCGACCAGGGCACTGACCGACGAGCCGAGGTGGCCGCCGAGCAGCCGGCGTCGCGCCGTCACGTCGTCTGTGGCGCGAGCCGCCGTCGGCGCGGCTCCGCGGGACCGGAGTAGCGGGAACGCCCCGCGACCGGGGCGCGGTGGGCGAGTGCCTTGCGCAGCATGGTGCGGCCACGGTGGATGCGGGAGCGGACGGTGCCGAGCTTGAGGCCGAGCACGTCCGCGATCTCCTCGTAGGACAGCCCCTCGATGTCGCACAGCACCACGGCGGCGCGGAAGTCCGGGGGCAGCTCGGCGAGCGCCCGCTCGACGTCCTCGTCGAAGAGCCCGTTCATGACCTGCATGTCGGGCGAGACGGCGCGGCTCGCGATGCGGGTCTCGGCGTCGTCCGCGAGCGCGTCGAACCGGATCTTCGCCTTGCGACGGGCCTGGTCGAGGAAGAGGTTCGTGGTGATCCGGTGCAGCCAGCCCTCGAACGTGCCGGGCGTGTACGACGACAGCGACCGGAACACCCGGACGAAGACCTCCTGCGTGAGGTCCTCGGCGTCGTGGGGGTTGCCGGTGAGCCGGTAGGCGAGCCGGTAGACCCGGGCGGAGTGCTGCGCGACGATCTCGTCCCAGGAGGGGGCCTCCCAGGTGGTCGACTCGGTCATCGGCTGCTCCTCGGCCGTCGGATGTGGGACCGCCATGTGTCTGGCGCCGGCCTCCTACGCTAGAAGCCGCTCCTGAGAGGGGCCTGAGGGATGGTGTCGAGTGTGCTGTCAAGCCGTTCGAGCGGTCAACGGCCCGCTCCACCGGATTGTTCCCAGGCGGCCTCCCGGCAGGCGGTAGAGTCCCGCCTGATCAGACAACGAGCCCAGGAGGACATCATCGTCACGGGACTGAAGCCGGCCAGCTGGACCTATGCCGAGGAGTTCATCGGCGAGGACGAGGTGCTGACGGCCGCGCGCGCCCGCGCCGAGGAGGTCGGCGTCTCGCCGATCGGCACCGGCGGCGGTGCCGCCCTGCGTTTCCTCACCTCGGTCACCGAGGCCCGCGCCGTCGTCGAGATCGGCACCGGCACCGGCATCTCCGGCGTCTGGATGCTGCGTGGCATGCGTCCCGACGGCGTGCTGACCACCGTGGACACCGAGGCCGAGCACCAGCGGCTGGCCAAGCAGGCGTTCACCGAGGCGGGGTTCCCCACGCAGCGGGTCCGGCTGATCCCGGGGGCCGCGCTCGACGTGCTCCCCCGGCTCACCGACGGCCACTACGACCTGGTGTTCTGCGACGGCGACAAGACCGAGTACAACGAGTACCTCGCCGAGGCGCTGCGGCTGCTCAAGCCCGGCGGCATCGTGGCCTTCGACAACGCGCTGTGGCACGACCGGGTCGCCGACCCGGCCCAGCGTGACGCCGAGACCGTCGCGATCCGCGAGCTGGGCGTCACGGTCCGCGACCACGAGTCGCTGCTCCCGGTGCTGCTGCCCGTCGGCGACGGCCTGCTGGTCGCCAAGAAGCTCTGGACGCCGGGCTCCTGAGCCCGCACCTCACGCAGGGCGCGTGGGGACCCAGAACCGCATCTTGACGCCGCGGACGTCCTCGAGCACGCCGCCGTTCGCCTCGATGGTCCGGCGCGAGCCGATGTTGTCCCGGTCGCAGGTCACCAATACCGGGTCGATGCCGTGTCCCGCCGCGACGGGCAGCATCTGGCCCAGCGCGGCGGTGGCGTGCCCCTGCCTGCGGGCCGAGGGCCGGACGGCGTACCCGATGTGGCCGCCCACCTGGAGCAGCCACGGGGTGAGCGTGTGGCGCAGCGAGATCCGCCCGACGACGGTGTCGTCGACCAGCATCCACAGGTACGTGCCGGTGACCCAGCCCGTCGGTCGCGGGGTTCCCGGGTCGGCCAGCGCGCGGTTGTAGGCGCAGAACTCCTCGAAGGTCGCCGGGTCGCTCAGCGTCTGCAGCGTGTAGCTCACCCCGGGGAAGCCGGGCTCCGGAGGCAGCACCAGGTCGAGGTAGTGCGAGTTGCCCTCCGCGGCCAGCTCCCGCAGCGCGTCGAGGTACGACGCCTGGTGGCGGGGGTCCGCCTCCGAGAGCCGGAGGCTCACGCGGAGGACACGCCGGCCAGCGGCTCGCGCAGCTCCAGCCAGTGCAGCAGCGCACGGGCGCCGAAGCCGGTCGCACCCTTGGAGTACTCGAACTCGTCGGTCGGCGAGTCGCCCACGGACGCGATGTCGAGGTGCGCCCACGGCAGGCCGCCGGCGAAGTGCTGCAGGAAAAGCGCGGCCGTGATCGCGCCGGGGGCGCCGCCGGCGTTGTCCGCGTCGGCGACCTTGGAGGCGATGCGCTCCTCGTAGTCGGGCACCAGCGGCATCCGCCACAGCGGCTCGCCGGCGGACAGCGACGCGGTGCGCACCAGCGTCGCCAGCGCGTCGTCGTTGGCGAAGAACCCGCCGGTGCGCTGCCCGAGGGCGATCTTCATCGCGCCGGTCAGCGTGGCGATGTCGACGATGGCGTCGGGCTCGAGCTCGGCGACGGCGTAGGCCATCGCGTCGGCGAGCACCAGCCGCCCCTCGGCGTCGGTGTTGGTGACCTCGCTGGTGCGGCCGCCGTAGTGCCGCAGCACGTCACCGGGGCGGGTGGAGCGGCTGCCGACGGCGTTCTCCGCGCACGGCAGCAGCCCGGTGACCCGCACCGGGCAGTCGACGTCGCCGAGCGCCGCCATCACCGCGAGCACCACGCCGGCGCCGGTCATGTCGCGCTTCATCGTCATCATGTTGTCGCGCGGCTTGATCGACAGCCCGCCGGTGTCGAAGGTGATGCCCTTGCCGACGAGCACCACGTGCGGCGTCTTCTTGCGCGCCCTGCGGGGGCGGTAGTCGAGCCGGACCAGCCGCGGCGGGCTCGCGGAGGCCTGGCCGACGCCGACGATTCCGCCGAACCCCTCCTCGGCGAGCTGGTGCTCGTCCCAGACCCGGATGTCGAGCCGGGCCCGCTTCGCGACGTCCGCGGCCTGCTCGGCCAGCCACTGCGGGTTCTTCACGTTGGAGGGCACCAGCGCGAGGGTGCGGGCGTGCCAGCTCGCCCCCGCGACCGCCAGCGCCCGCGCGAGCGCGGCCGACCGGGTGTCGTCGTCGACCAGGCCGGCGAGCACGATGCGCGTGACGGGCTGCCGCCGGGGGCCCTCGGAGCGCCAGTGGAACTCGAACGAGCCGAGCACGAGCCCCTCGACGAGGGCGCGGAGCCCGGCGTCGTCGCAGAGCGCGCCGAGCGAGGTCGCGACCGACTGGCGGTCGCGGGTGCGGCGGGCCAGCACCGCGCCGGCACGACGGAGGTCGTCGGGCGTGCCACTGCCGACGCCGACCAGCAGCACCAGCCGGAGGTCGGGGTTCGAGAGCCCGGCGGTGTCGAGGACCGCGCGCTCGGCGACCTCGCCGACCTTGCCGGTCACCGACGCCGACTCGAGCAGGTCGAACAGGTCCTCACCGAGCTCGGTGACGAGCTCCGCGGCGCCGGGGCCCAGCGTGGGTCCGCCCGGCTCCGCCAGCACGGGGACCGCGACGACGTCCACCCCCAGGACCGACGAGGGCGCCACGTCGCTGAGCGCGATCTGCGGTGGTGACACCTGGGTGGGCAGCCCCACGGGCCCTCCTTCGGGGAGTCGGATCGCTGGCACCCTATCCCGGCAGCGGACAGCACTGGACCCCGCCCGCTCGACGAGCGGACGGGGTCCTGGATCGATGTCTGCTGGGGTGGATCCCCCGCAAGCCGGTGCGGTGGCGGTTCAGCCCACGACCTGGTGGAGGGCTTCGCCGAGCGCCCCGGCTTCCTCTGCGTTCAGCTCGACCACGAGACGGCCACCCCCCTCGAGGGGCACCCGCATCACGATGCCGCGCCCCTCCTTCGTGACCTCGAGCGGGCCGTCGCCCGTCCGCGGCTTCATCGCCGCCATGCGCACACCTCTTCCTTCTTCTGTGCGCCAGCTGGTCTCGGCGCGTGCGGAGTTCCGGATCATTATTCCCTATTTTCCCTGCTGCCTACGAGCAACCCTGTGAACGTGAGGCAGACTCGTCCGCGTGCACGCCCGGTCCGCCCTCTTCGACCTGTACGGCGACCACCTGCGCGCACGTGCCGACCGGGCCCCGGTGGCGGCCCTGGTCCGGCTGATGGGCTCGCTCGGCATCGCCCCACCGGCGGTGCGGACCGCCATCTCGCGGATGGTGCGGCAGGGCTGGCTCGAGCCGACGCTGCTGCCGTCGGGCCGCGGCTACGCCCTCACCTCGCGCGCCCGGCGCCGCCTCGACGACGCGGCGGCCCGCATCTACCGCACCCGCGACGCCGCCTGGAGCGGCGCCTGGGACCTGCTGGTCATCGAGCCGGTGGCGCAGCGCTCGGCGCGTGACCGGCTGCGCAGCGGGCTGTCGTTCCTGGGCTACGCGCCGCTGAGCGACAGCACCTGGATCAGCGCGTTCGCGGTGGCGGAGGTCGACCAGCTGCTCGCGAGCGAGGGCGCCGGCTACGCCCGGCTCCGCGCGCACGACGACGACCCCGCCGACCGGGCCCGCGGCGCCTGGGACCTCGACTCGCTCGCCGGCTCCTACGTCGAGTGGCGCGCGTTCGCGGACCGGCTGCTCGACGACCCCGAGTCCGAGCTGCACGGCATCTCCCGCGCCGGCGAGGACGAGCAGGCGTTCGCCGTACGATCCGTGCTGCTGCACGAGTGGCGCAAGTTCCTGTTCACCGACCCCGGCCTGCCGGCCGACCTGCTGCCCGTCGACTGGGTCGGCCACGAGGCCGCGCAGTTCTTCGACCGGGAGGCCGCCCGGCTGCTCCCTGGCGCGTCCCGCTTCGTCGACGACTGCCTCGCGGACGCCGACCGGGGACCGGAGCAGACCGCCGACCCGACCCGCGACCAGAGTGGAGCCCACCGATGACCCCGCCCGCCGACCAGCCCGTCCGGTACGCCGTCGAGGACGGTGTCGCGACGATCACCCTCGACCGCCCCGACGCGATGAACAGCCTCGACGTCGCGACCAAGGTGGCGCTGCGGGACGCGGTGCAGGAGGCGGCCGGCGACGAGGCGGTGCGGTGCGTGGTGCTCACCGGGACCGGCCGGGCGTTCTGCGTCGGGCAGGACCTCAAGGAGCACGTCACGATCCTCCAGGACAGCTCGTCGGACGCGCTGTTCCGCACCGTGCCGGAGCACTACAACCCGATCGTCACGGCGCTGGCGTCGATGCCGAAGCCGGTGGTGGCGGCGGTCAACGGCGTCGCGGCCGGGGCGGGAGCGAGCCTGGCGTTCGCGTGCGACTTCCGGGTGCTGGCCGACAGCGCGGGCTTCAACCTCGCCTTCAGCGGCATCGCGCTCTCCTGCGACACCGGGTCGTCGTGGACGCTGCCGAAGCTGGTCGGCCGGGCCAAGGCGCTCGAGCTGCTGTACTTCCCCCGCACCATCCCCGCCGACGAGGCGCTCTCGCTCGGCCTGGCCACGACCGTCGTGCCGGCGGCGGAGCTGGCGGGCGAGGTGGCGACGCTGAGCCGCCGGCTGGCGGACGGCCCGACGGTGTCGTTCGGCGCGATCCGCCGCTCGCTGCTGCACAGCGCCGGCCACGACTTCGAGTCGTCGCTGGCCTTCGAGGCCGAGATGATGGCGCTCACCGGGGCGACGCAGGACCACCACCAGGCCGTCGACGCGTTCGTCGCGAAGCGCAAGCCGACCTTCGAGGGCCGCTAGCCGGCTCGCCGCTCCACCTGGTCGCGCACCTGCCGCAGCCCGCGGTCGATGAGCCGCTCCACGACCGGTCGCACCGCACGCCAGCCGGCCGCGCCGACCCGGCCGCCCGGCACGACGAGCAGCTCGGCCCAGACGAAGCGGGCGTGACCCTCGTCGAGGGCGACCACGCCGAACTCCCCCTCGCCCTTGACGACCTTCCCGAGGTGCAGCACCTCGCAGCGGCCGCCGCCGTCCGGGGTCCGCTCCCAGGCGGTGATGGTCATCGGGTCCCAGAACCCGACGCGGCCCAGGCCCGACCACGCCCGGAACCGGCCGCCCAGGCCGTCGGCGGCGTCGACCCGCTCGACCCGGGTCTTCGGGATCCAGTCGCCCTGGCGCGGCCAGTCGGTGACGAAGTCCCAGACCGCCTCGGCGGGTGCGGCGACGTCGACCTCGCGCTGCAGCCGGGTGCGCACGCTCAGTCCTCGTCCCGGACGCGGTGGCTCGGCGGGTCCATCTCGGCGGCGAGCCGGTCGAGCAGCGCGTCGACCTCCGACATCCGGTAGCCGCGCAGCGCCGTGCCGAAGCGCACCCGCCGCAGGTCCTGCGACGTCAGCGGGCCGTCGGCCGGGACGCGGGCGTCGGGCCGGTCGTCGTACGTCTCGGCCATCGCGCCGCCGCGGCCGGAGGCGACCACGACCACGCCGCCCATCACGACCACGATGAGGACGGCGAAGAACCAGGTCATGCCCCGATCGTACGGACCCTCACGTGTGACGCCGACGCGCCTCGACCATCACCGCGACGGCCTCGTCGACGTCGTCGGTGACACGGAACATCTCCAGGTCCGTCGGCGCGACCTTGCCCTCGGCGAGCACGGTCTGCCGGAGCCAGTCGACCAGCCCGGACCAGTACGACGTGCCGACCAGCACGATCGGGAACGACGTGACCTTCTGCGTCTGCACCAGCGTCAGCGCCTCGAACAGCTCGTCGAAGGTCCCGAAGCCGCCCGGCAGCACGATGAATCCCTGGGCGTACTTCACGAACATCGTCTTGCGGGCGAAGAAGTAGCGGAAGTTCAGCCCGATGTCGACGTAGGGGTTCAGCCCGGACTCGAAGGGCAGCTCGATGCCGAGCCCGACGGAGGCGCCGCCGGCCTCGACGGCGCCCTTGTTGGCGGCCTCCATGACGCCCGGTCCACCGCCGGTGATCACCGCGAAGCCCGCGCCGACGAGGGCGCGGCCGATCGCCTCCGCCGCGGCGTACGACGGGTCGTCGGCGCGGGTGCGGGCGGAGCCGAACACCGAGATCGCCGGACCGAGCTCGGCGAGCCCGCCGAAGCCCTCGACGAACTCGCTCTGGATGCGGAGCACGCGCCACGGGTCGGTGTGCACCCAGTCGCTGGGGCCGCGGGTGTCGAGCAGCCGCTGGTCGGTGGTGCTGGACTCCACCTGCTCACGCCGCATCACGGTGCGGCCGCGGAACTTCTCCGGGACGTGGCCGTCCTCGGAGAAGGTCACGAGCCCGCCTCCAGCCAGGCGCGGAGCTGTCGCTCGACGGTGGTGACCTGCGCCAGCGGCACGAACTCGTCCTGCCGGTGCGCCAGGTGCGGGTCGCCGGGGCCGAAGTTCACGGCCGGCACGCCCAGCGCGCTGAACCGGGCGACGTCGGTCCAGCCGAACTTCGGGTTCGCCGAGCCGCCGACCGCCGCCACGAACGCCGCCGCGGCCGGCACGGACAGGCCGGGCATCGCTGCGGGGGCGGAGTCGCTGAGCTCGATCTCGAAGCCGTCGAACACCTCGCGCACGTGGGCGTAGGCCTCGTCGAGGGACCGGTCGGGCGCGAAGCGGTAGTTGACCGAGACCGTGCAGACGTCGGGCAGCACGTTGCCGGCCACCCCGCCGGACACGAAGACCGCGTTGAGGCCCTCGTGGTACTCCAGCCCGTCGATCACCGGGCGCCGCGGCTCGTAGGCGTTGAGCCGGGCCAGCACCTCCGCAGCGCCGTGGATGGCGTTCACGCCGGTCCAGGAGCGGGCCGAGTGCGCCCGCTTGCCGCGGGTGGTGACGTCGACGCGCAGCGTGCCCTGGCAGCCGGCCTCGACGACGCCGTCCGAGGGCTCCATCAGGATCGCGAAGTCGGCCTCGAGCAGCTCGGGGTGGCTCTGGGCGAGCAGGTGCAGGCCGTTGCGCTCGGCCTCGACCTCCTCGCACTCGTAGAACAGGAACGTGAGGTCGCGGTTCGTCACCGGCATCGTGGCCGCCACCCGCAGCGCGACGGCGACGCCGCCCTTCATGTCGCACGCCCCGAGGCCGTGCAGCCGGGTCTCGTCCCGACGCGCCGGCAGGTTGTCGTTGAGCGGCACCGTGTCGAGGTGGCCGGCGATCACGACGCGCTCGTCGCGGCCCTGGTGGGTGCGGGCGACCACGGTGTTCCCGAACCGCTGCACCTCGAGGTGGTCGAGACCACGCAGCGCCGCCTCGACGGCGTCGGCGATCTGCTGCTCGTCGCCACTCACGGACCCGATGTTCACGAGGTCCTCGGTCAGCTGGACGGGGTCCACGCTCAGATCTAGCGACATGCGCCCATCCAACCAGCCGCTAGCGTTGGGGCGTGACCGACTCCGCTGCGACCGACGCCGGTACCCCGACCACCCCCACCGCCGCCTGGGGCTACGGCCTCGCGACCTACGCCGGCCTCGAGGGCGAGGGCGGCGTGCTCGACGTGTGGTTCCCCTCCCCGCGGCTGGGCGAGCCGGAGGCGGACCTGGACGCACCCGAGGAGCTGGCCAAGCTGGAGGGCGTCGACGAGGTGCGCGGCGTGCGCCGGCTCGTCGTGCGCGTGGTCGTCGACGACCTGCAGGCCGGGCCCACGAGCGCGCAGGACGCCTGGCTGCGGCTGCACCTGCTCAGCCACCGGCTGGTGGCCCCACGCACGATCGGCATGGACGGCATCTTCGGCCAGCTCACGAACGTGGTGTGGACCGACGCCGGCCCGTGCGCCGTCGCCGACTTCGAGACCACCCGGCTGCGGCTCACCGAGGCCCGTGGCCACGTCACCGTCCTCGGCGTCGACAAGTTCCCCCGGATGACCGACTACGTCCTGCCGACCGGGGTGCGGATCGCCGACGCCGACCGGGTGCGGCTCGGCGCGCACCTCGCCGAGGGCACCACGGTGATGCACGAGGGCTTCGTCAACTACAACGCCGGCACGCTGGGCACCTCGATGGTGGAGGGCCGGATCAGCGCCGGCGTGGTCGTCGGCGACGGCTCCGACGTCGGCGGCGGCGCCTCGATCATGGGCACGCTGTCCGGTGGCGGCACGACGGTGATCTCCGTGGGACGGCGCTGCCTGCTCGGCGCCAACGCCGGCATCGGCATCTCGCTCGGCGACGACTGCGTGGTGGAGGCCGGCTGCTACGTCACCGCCGGCACCAAGGTCACGATGACGCAGCCGGGCGACAACGACGGCAAGCCGAAGGTCGTGAAGGCCGCCGAGCTGTCGGGGGCGAGCAACGTGCTGTTCCGTCGCAACTCGACGACCGGCACCGTCGAGGCGGTCCCGTGGGGCGGCAGCGGCATCGAGCTCAACGCCGACCTCCATGCCAACTAGCCGGTCGCGCCGCCCGCCACCACGACGCCGTCGCCGCGCCGGTCCGCTGCTGGTCCTGCTGGCCGCGGTCGTGCTGGTCGGCGGGCTGGTGGCCGTCTTCCAGCGCGGCGTCGGCCCGCTGCCCGACCCCGAGGGGTGCCAGGCGCGGGTGGAGGGCGTGGTGGTCGACCTGTCGACCGAGCAGGCCGAGAACGCCACGCTGATCAGCGCCATCGCGGTGCGCCGGGGCATGCCCGCCCGGGCCGCGTCGATCGCGCTCGCGACGGCGTACCAGGAGAGCAAGCTGCGCAACCTCGACCACGGCGACCGGGACTCGGTGGGGCTGTTCCAGCAGCGACCGTCGCAGGGCTGGGGCACGGCGGCGCAGATCCAGCGGCCGACGTACGCGATCAACAAGTTCTACGACGAGCTGCAGAAGATCGACGGCTACCAGCAGATGCGGATCACCGAGGCGGCGCAGAAGGTGCAGCGCTCCGGCTTCCCCGAGGCGTACGCCGACCACGAGACCGACGGCCGGGCGCTGGCGTCGGCGCTCACCGGCTACAGCGAGGCCGGCTTCTCGTGCGTGGTCGACGACCACTCGGCACCGGCACAGAAGGCCGGGGCCGACGGCCTGACGCCGCGCGCGGAGACCGTGCGCCGCCAGCTGAAGCAGGCGTTCGGCCCCCTGCCGCTCGGCGGGTTCGCGTCCGGCGGCGTCTCGACCGGCCACATGAAGGGCTCCGCCCACTACGACGGCCGGGCGGTCGACGTGTTCGTCCGGCCGGTGAGCGAGGCCCACCAGCGCAAGGGCTGGACCATCGCGTCGTACCTCGTGGCGCGGGCCTCGCGGCTGCGGATCGACCACGTCATCTTCGACGGCCGGATCTGGTCGGCCGGCGCCCGGTCGGGGCAGGGCTGGCGGCCCTACACCCCGCCGAGCGGCGCCGGGGACCGGGCGGTGCTCGAGCACCGCGACCACGTGCACGTCGACGTGGTCGCCGGCGGGTGAACCGATGAATCCGGCAACAAGAACATTCGGGACATAGTACCTTCGGGCCAGCGAGTGGCCGATCGGTCAGCACGGCCGGGACGGCCGACCGATGGCCGCCGCTCCTGCGGGCCGTCACAGTGGGGGGACAGACCCGGGGGAACAACCGGACAGGCGGGGTGGAGATGTACAGCGACTCAGTGCTCTACACGATCGGGACGGCACTGAACCGCGCGCAGGACAGCGGGGTCGCGGTGCAGATCCTCGTGGAGGGTCAGTGGCTCCAGGGCCAGGTGGCGGCGGTGGACGGCCACGGCGTGGTGCTGCACTCCGAGGACTTCGAGCACGCCGTGATCCGGATGGGCAGCGTGTCCGCCGTGCGCGTCTTCGCGCCGCCGCCGAACCGCTCCCCGATCACCACCGGCGCCCACCCGATGCCGGCTGGCGCCAGCTCCTAGCCGGCCACTCCTAGTCGGCCACTTCTAGTCAGCCAGCCTGCGGGCGGCCTCCGCGACCCGCTCGTCGGTCGCGGTGAACGCGACCCGCACGTGCCGCTCACCGGCGCGGCCGTAGAACTCCCCCGGCGCGACCAGCACGCCCCGCTCGGCCAGCCGGCCGACGGTGTCCCAGCACGGCTCGTCGCGGGTCGTCCAGAGGTAGAGCGACGCCTCGGAGTGGTCGACCCGGAAGCCGGCCCCCTCGAAGGCGGCGCGCAGCACCTCGCGCCGGCGTCGGTAGCGCTCGTGCTGCTCGGCCACGTGCGCGTCGTCGTCGAGCGCCGCCTGCATGGCCCGCTGCTGCGGACCGGGCATCTGCAGCCCGAGGTTCTTGCGGACGGCGAGCAGCTCGGCGACCACGTCGCGGTCGCCGGCCACGAAGCCGCAGCGGTAGCCGGCGAGGTTGGACCGCTTCGACAGCGACTGCACGGCGAGGATGCCGGTGTGGTCGCCGTCGCTGACGTCGGGGTGGAGCACCGAGACCGGCGTGGTCTCCCAGGCGCACTCGAGGTAGCACTCGTCGGAGACCAGCAGGGCGCCGCGCTCCCGGCACCAGGCGACCACCTTGCGCAGGTGCTCGACCGGCAGCACGCGGCCGGTGGGGTTCGACGGCGAGTTGATCCACACCAACGACACCCGCTCGGGACCGACCGACGTCAGCGCGTCGGCGGCGAGCGTCCGGGCACCGGCGAGCCGGGCGCCCACCTCGTACGTCGGGTAGGCCAGCGCCGGGAACACCACGAGGTCGTCGGCGCCGAGACCGAGCTGGGTCGGGCAGCGAGGCGATCAGCTCCTTGGAGCCGATCACCGGCAGCACCGCGTCGGCGTCGAGACCGGTGACGCCGAACCGCCGCGCGAGCCAGTCGACGCAGGCCTGCCGCGTGTCGGGCAGGCCCACCGTCGGCGGGTAGCCCGGGGAGTCGGCGGCGTCCCCGAGGGCCTTCTGCACCAGGTCCGGGGTCGGGTCGACCGGCGTGCCGATGGAGAGGTCGACGAGCCCGCCGGGGTGGGCGCGGGCCGTCGCGGCGTACGACACCAGCCGGTCCCACGGGAAGTCGGGCAGCGAGCGGGAAACAGAACGCGCCGCCCACCTCGGGGAGGTGGCCGGCGCGTCGGGGCTGGGTGTGGTCACTCTTCGTTCTGCGGGTAGGACAGCGCCGCGATCAGCGGGTGGTCCTTGTCGATGACGCCCATCTTGGCGGCGCCGCCGGGCGAGCCGAGGTCCTCGAAGAAGTCGACGTTCGCGGTGTAGTAGTCCTTCCACTGCTCCGGCGTGTCGTCCTCGTAGAAGATCGCCTCCACGGGGCAGACCGGCTCGCAGGCACCGCAGTCGACGCACTCGTCGGGGTGGATGTAGAGCATCCGCTTGCCTTCGTAGATGCAGTCGACGGGGCACTCGTCGACGCAGGCCCGGTCCTTCAGGTCGACACAGGGCTGCGCGATGACGTAGGTCACCTTGGTCCTCCCGGTGGTGCTGGTCTGGGGTGGCTGGCGTGGTGCAGCCACAGCCTAGTATCACGTGCGGCGAGGTCCGCACCGAACCCCGTCCCGCCTGACGAAAGCCCCGCTGCGATGAGTGATCCGACCCGACTGCCACCGGGTCTCGGCCCCCACTGCGTGGGTGTCCGGGTGGTGGTGCGACGGGTGCTGCCCGGCCAGACGGGACCCTCCGGCGGCCCCGCGATGACCGACCTGCTCGGCGTCATGGAGGCGTGGGACGAGACGTCCACGCGGGTGCGCGGCGAGGACGGCACCGCGACCGAGATCGCGCTGGCCGACATCGTCTCGGGCAAGCCGGTGCCGCCGCGGCCGTCGGCCCGGATGCGCGTCGCGGCCGAGCAGGCGTGCCTGATGTCGAACGCGTCGTGGCCCGCGGTGCACACGCGGTCGGTCGGCGACTGGCTGCTGCGGGCCTCGGGCGGGTTCAGCGCCCGCGCCAACTCCGTGATGGCGATCGGCGACCCCGGTCGTCCGTTCGCCGACGCGGTGCAGGAGGCGCTCGCCTTCTACGCCGAGCACCACCTGCCGGCGTGGGCCCAGGTGGTGGTCGGCTCCGACACCGGCAGCCGCTTCGAGGAGGCCGGCTGGCAGGTCGCGCGACCCGGCGAGGCCGACTCCGAGTTCCAGCTCGCGCCGGTGGCGCAGTCCGCGCGCGCCGTACGACGGCTGCTGCCGGACGCGGCTCCGGAGGTGCGCCTCGACGCGCACGTCTCGGAGGCCTGGCTGGCCAACGACGCCCGCGCGACGGCCCACCACGACGCCGCGGTCGCGGTGCTCGACGGACCCGCACAGGTCGCGTTCGTCTCGGTCGGCGACCCGGTGGTCGCGAAGGGCAGGATCGCCGTGGACGGCGACTGGGCCGGCATCACGGACGTCTGGGTCTCCCCCGGCCACCGGCGCCAGGGGCTCGCCGTCGTCGTGGTGGACGCGATGCTCGACTGGGCCGCCGAGCGCGGCGCCACCACGGCGTACCTGCAAGTTCGCGGAGACAACCCCCCGGCGCTCGCGCTCTACGCCACACTGGGCTTCCGCACCCACCACACGTACCGCTACCTGGCGGCACCCGACTGAGCGGAGCCCCTGTGCGCGCACGGCTCGCCCTGGCCCTGGTCGCACTGGCGTGTGGGTTCCTCGTGGCGCCGTCGGACGCGGAGGCGGCACCGTACCGCTACGCCGTCATCACGTTCCACAAGAACTACTCCGACGTGTTCCGCTCCCACCTCACGTGGGACGTCTACAAGGTGTCCGGCGGCAAGCGCACGACGCTGGTGCACAAGCGGTGGCGTGCCGGCTCCGGCTTCAACCGCCACTCGACCGACGCGTGCCGCAGGAACAACGGCTGGCTGCCCAACGGCCGCTACCGGCCGACGCTCTACCGCGACTACCACGGCAGCCTCATCAAGGGCCGCGCCATCTACCTCGGCCAGAAGGCCTGCCACGACGGCACTATGCGCACCGCGCTGTTCATCCACACCGAGCAGGGCGCCGGCAGCCGGCAGTGCGCGAACCGTCCCGGCGACCAGCCGTGCCGCTGGGAGTACCCGGCCTGGAACGACTACCGCTCCTACGGCTGCGTCAAGCTCTCACCCGGCGACATGCACGAGCTGTACGACGCCTGGCGTCGGTACTTCCGGCTGGGCTCGACGAGCCACGTCCACGTGCGGGTGCGCTAGCCGGCGCAGCCGATCGGCGCCGCCGGGTTCGCCGGGCCGTCGTGGTGGAACGCCTCGAGGGTCCAGGCGATCGCCTGCTGGTCCATCGGGATGGTCAGGTGCTCGGCGCTGTCGGTCGGGCAGCGGTCCTGCAGCAGGATGTTGGTGCTCTGCGGGCCGGGTGCCAGGAACGCCGAGGTGTACGGCACGACGACCTCGTCGTAGCGGGTCTCGACCTGGGTGTAGTCGACGTCGCCGGGCGTCTCGTCGGGGTTGTTGAGCGCCTGCAGGAACGGCGACCCGGCCTTCTGCTGGTCGCACGCCGTGCAGTACGGCGAGGAGCTGAACGCGCCGTTGACGGTGGTGCCGTGGTTCGACGGGGCCAGCCCGACGAGGTCCTCGACCACGGCGTCGCCGCCGAGGTTCTTGATGTAGTAGCGCGGCATCAGGCCGCCCTGCGAGTGGCCGACCATCTCGACCTTCGCCGCACCGGTGGCGGTCAGCACCCGGGCCACGAAGTCCTTCAGCTGCTGGGCGGAGTCCTCGATCGGCCCGGTGCCGCGGTTGCCGTAGTCGAGCGCGTAGACGCAGAACCCGTCCCGCTTGAGCGCCAGCGACAGGTTGTCGAGCAGCGACTTCTGGTCACCGAAGGTGCCGTGCACGATGACCGCCGGGTCCGGCCGCGCAGCCGTCGGCTTGCAGCTCCAGTCGTTCGCACCCGCCGGCGGCACGCCCCAGGTGGGGTACGCCGGCGCACCGTCGGCCGCCTGCGCGGACCCCGGGACGAGCAGTGCGAGCCCGGTCGTGGCGAGCACCAGGGACAGGGCGACGAGAAGGTTCCGGAGCGCACGGGTCATGCACCAGCCAACGAGCCGGGCACCGGCGGGTTACGACGTCTCCACCGGGGCTACTCCCCCCGACCGGGCCATGCTCCGCCCGAAGGGACCAGCCGGGATGTCCCGAAAGCCGCCGGTAGGCGAGGTCCGCGTCGCCCCGGGCGGCCGCCGCGGTGGGGGCCGGGGAGCCGCTGGGCCACGTCCGGCCCTCGTGGGTGAGTAGATGCTGCTCCACACCTGCGACGACGACCGGACGCGGTACCCGCTCGCCCCGCCCGGCAAGTTGAGTAGCCGGTCGCCCAAGACAGCCCGCCGAGCCCGGATGGAGCATCGGGGTGCCGTCAGGCGTCGCCGACCAGACCGGCCGCCCACCACGCAGGCCGCCAACCACAGGGGAGAAGAGCCATGACCACCAGCATTCCCGACCTCGAGAAGGAAATCCCGGCCCAGTCCTCGGGCCCGGGCTCGGCCGCGACGAGCGAGCCGACGACCCGGCCCGTGACGTCCCACGCGCAGGTACGACGGGGTGAGGACGGCCCCCTGGTGCTCGTCCCGGCCGGGTTCTTCGGGGACCTCCTGGGCGGGCTCTCGGGCACCATCGGCGAGGTCACCGGCGGCCTGCTCGGCAACGCCTCCCTCGGCAGGCAGGTCGGCGACGCGGCGAGCCCGTTCGTCAAGCTGCTGCCCTTCCAGGTGATCCCGCCGACGCTCGCGCCGCAGTCCGCGGGACCCGAGGCCGCGCAGGGCACGGACGAGACCCTCGTCGTCGTGCCCGCCGGCTTCCTCGGCGGGATCATCGGCGGGCTCGGCGGCAACCTGCTGGGCGGTGCGATCGGCGGGCTGTTCGGCAGCTCCGACACCGGTGGCTCCATCGGCTCGACGGTCGGCGGCGTGATCGGCGGGCTGCTGCCCTTCCAGGTGGTGCCGCCGCAGCTGATGCCGCAGTCGTCCGGCCCCGAGACCGCCCCCTCCCAGGACGACGCGATGGTCGTCGTCCCGGCCGGGTTCTTCGGCGACCTGCTCTCCGGCGTCGCCGGCACCGTCGGCCACCTGGTGGGCGGCGACACCGGCCAGAAGATCGGGGAGGCCGCCTCGCCGTTCCTCGGCCTGCTGCCGTTCCAGACGGTTCCGCCGGAGCTCGCGCCGCAGTCGACCGGCCCGGACGGGACGGAGAAGGCGCAGGAGATGGTGGTGCTGCCCGCCGGGTTCTTCGGGAACCTGCTCTCCAGCTTCGCCGAGACCATCGGGGGCGAGGTCGGCGGTGTCTTCGGCGACAAGAAGGCCGGCCAGGCGGTGGGAAGCGGGGTCGCCCCGATCCTGAGCATGCTGCCCTTCCACGCGGTGCCGCCGGGGCTGCTGCCGCAGTCCGCCGGACCGGCCGTGGGCCGGCCGCAGAACGAGCAGATGCTGTTCGTCCCGGCGGGCCTGTTCGGCGGCCTGCTCAACGCCTGGGGCGGCACCCTGGGCAGCACGGTCGGCGGCTTCTTCGGGAACAAGGACGCCGGGAAGGCCGTGGGTGACGTCGCGGCCGCGATCGGCAGCCTGCTGCCGTTCACCGTCGTCGCCCCGTCGCACGCCTAGGACCGGTCATGGCCTTCACCTGGACCAGGGGTGCTGCCGACCCGACGTTCCGTGCCGCGTCGGCAGCCCCCGCGACGACCGACCCGACGGCGGGGGTCACGGACCCGGCGGCCGCGCAGGTGCGCGCCAAGGTCGGCGACCTGCTGGTGCGGCTCTACGGCTACCTCGCCGCGAACGCGGAGCAGCACCCCGCCCTCGCGGCGTCGATCCCGGCGATGAGCTCCGCGGTCGCGGAGTACCGCACCGGCCAGGCCGCGGACCCGTACGCCGGCGTGCGCACGGTCATCGGCCGGATCAACGCCGTCCGGGCGGCCGACCCGTCGATCCCCGCGTCGTGACGGCCGGCACCGGCCAGCCGGTGGTGCAGCCGTTCATCGTCGCGGGCACGCCGGACCTGCTCCGGCCGCTGCTGGAGCTCTTCGTGGCCGACCCGGACGCCACCGTCACGTCCGTGTCGGGCCCGGAGACCGCCCCGGAGCGGCTGGTGGTCGAGATCGACCCCGACCGCGCGAACGCGCTGTCGGTGGCCCTGGGCGGCCGGATCCTCATCGAGCCGGACGCCCCGCTCAACCCGTGAACCGAGGAGCTGACATGTCGCAAGCCGCCACCGGGGCGTCGGACGCTCCGACCCCCTCGACCGGCGGGATCGGCACCCGCAACCGCACCTACCTGGTCGCGAAGAACGACCAGATCTCCGTCGCGTCCGCCGGGCCGCTCGACTTCAGCTGGCTCGTCGAGCAGATGCAGGCCGACGCCGAGATCAGGGTGGCGAAGGTGCTGGCGCCGCGGGACTTCACGCTGCAGCGCGCCGGCGACGCCGTCGTGCGCGAGGTCGTCGTCGCGACGATGCCCGAGTCCAAGGCCGCGCAGCTCGAGCAGCACCCGCAGGTGGTGCTGGAGGAGGACCACCTGCTGCTGCCGGTGCCCGCCCCGCTGCCGGACGCGGTCGACGGCCCCGCGTTCGTCAGCCCGTTCGGGGCGGCGATCGAGTGGCAGATCGACCTGCGCACACCCGCCGGCGAGCCGGTTGCCGGGGCCACCGTCTACCTCTACGGCAGCGGCATCCCGGCGCAGGGCATCAGCGACGCCTCGGGGCGCGTCACCCTGAGCCTGCTCAACGAGACCGACGCGACCCTGCGGGCGCTCTACGTCAACCCGCTCAGCGACCTGTGGTCGCTGTGGGTCAACCGGCCGGCCCTGATCAGCGGCATCGTCAACACGGTGACGCTCGAGCCGCTGTCGCAGACCTTCGCCGGGTTCCCCGGCCGGCAGCTGCTGGGCTGGGGCCAGAAGGCGATGGGGCTCGACCAGGTGCCGCCGGAGTACGACGGCGCCACGATCCGCGTCGGGGTGATCGACTCGGGGGCCGCGGCGCAGACGCATCCGGACCTGCGCACGATCGTGCGGGGGCTCGACGTCACCAGCACGCCGGCCAGCGAGGTCACCTGGAGCACCGACACCATCGCGCACGGCTCGCACTGCAGCGGCGTCATCGCCGGGGCCGACGACGCCAGCGGGGTCCGGGGCTTCGCGCCGGCCGCCGAGATGCACGAGGCGCGGATCTTCCCGGGCGGCCGGCTCAGCAGCCTCCTCGACGCCCTCGACTACTGCATCGACCAGCAGCTCGACGTGGTGAACATGAGCCTGGGCACGGGAGGCTCGTCGCAGATCGTGCTGCAGAAGCTGGCCCAGGCCCGGCAGCAGGGCGTGGCCTGCATCGTGGCGGCCGGGAACTCCGGTGACGCCGTCCAGTTCCCCGGCTCCTCGCCCGACGTGCTGACGGTGTCCGCCATCGGGCAGGAGGGGCAGTTCCCCGACTCCAGCTACCACGCCCAGCAGCGGTGGACCGGCGGGACGGAGGACGGCGGCTTCTTCTCAGCCCAGTTCTCCTGCCACGGCCCCGAGGTGGACGTGTGCGGTCCGGGTGTCGCGATCGTGTCGTCGGTGCCGCCGGCGGGCTTCGCCGCGTGGGACGGCACCTCGATGGCCACGCCGCACGTGACCGGCCTCGCGGCGCTCGTGCTCGCGCACCACCCGGACTTCCGCACCCCGGCCCTGCAGCTGCACACCGCGGCCCGGGTGGACCGGCTGTTCGCCCTGCTCAAGGCCGCGGCGCGACCGCTCGCGGTCGGCGACCCCACCCGGGTCGGGGCGGGTCTCCCGGACGCCAGGAAGGCGCTCGGTCTCGCGGGCGCGGCCGCGCAGCCCGACGCCGCGACTCAGGCGGCGGCCGTCCGCGACTCGCTGGACCGGCTCCGGGCCGAGCTGGTGGCGGCGGACCTGACGCCGCCGGTGAGCCCGTTCTTCGTGGCCCGCCCGACGCTGCCGTTCCTCGACACCCGGCGCCAGCTCGCGGTCCTCCGTGCGCAGATGAGCGCCGCCGGGCTGTCGGTGGCCGCGAGCGGGTAGGAGGCGGCCGGGCCGCTCAGCGGTCGTGCGGCGGGGGCGGCGCCGGACCGGGGTGGCCGAGCGCCGCCGCCAGCTGCTGGCGGCGGGTGATGCCGAGCTTGCGGTAGCTGTGCTGCAGGTGGTTCTCGACGGTCCGCTGCGACAGCTGCAGGTGCTCGGCGAGCCGCCGCGAGGACCAGCCGACGGCGGCGAGCTCGACGATCTCGCGCTCCCGGTCGGTCAGCGCGTCGAACGGCTCGCTGCCGTGCCACCACCACGTCGGGACGCTCACCTGCCCCGCGGCGTGCAGCCGGTCGACGAGGCGTCGGCTCTCGAGCGCCCACGGGAAGCGGCGCATCGGGTGCCCGAGCGCGACCGCCAGTGCGCTGCTGCCCGTCTCGGCGGCGAGCCACCGGAGCCCTCGCCGGTCGTACTCCTCGGCCACCCGGGTGAGCCGCTCGCCGTCACGACCGCTCGCGGCCTCGGCGTGCGCGGCGTACGTGCGGGACAGGTCGAAGTCGGCGCGGTCGGCCGTCTCGGCCACCCGCCGGGCGAGGGAGGCCGAGGGCCGGATGCGGGCGCACAGGTGCAGGGCCTGGAGCGCGACCAGGACCTGTCCGTCGGCCTGGCTGCGGTCGGCCACCGCGGCGGCCGTCTCGAGCGCGCTGTGCCGCAGGCCGGTGAGCAGCTGGACCTCGGCCCGGGCCAGCGCGTCCAGGTCGTGGAGCGCGCGAGGCCCCGGCCCCGTCGCGACAGGGGCCTCGCCCCGCTCCGGTGGCCGGCCTCGCATCGCCCGGGCGAGCCCCAGGTGGGAGAGGGTGAACGGGAGCAGCGCACGGCTCCCCGCGTCCGGCTCGCAGGTCGCGCTCTCCGCCAGGAACCGTTCCGCCGCGGGCGCCTCGGCGGCGAGCAGCGCGGCCCGGCCCGCGACGAGCGCACCCAGCCGGTAGGCGTAGGACCAGCCCTCTGCCAGGCCGAGGTCGCGCAGCCGCTCCGCCACGACGCCGGCCTCGCGCAGGTCGCCCCGGAACAGCCGGCACGACCCGACCAGCGCCAGCAGGTGGACCCGCTGCACCGGCTCGAACCGGCACGCGTCGACGTCGTCGGCGAGCGCGAGCGCCGCCGTGGGCCGGCCGAGCCGCATCAGCGACGTCAGCTGCGCGAGCAGCGACCGCTGCACCGCCGGGTCGAGACCCCCACCGGTCGGGGGGACGAGCGGCTCGTCGGTCGGGGGCGGGCCCTCGACCAGCTCGAGGGCCGGCTCGGACCGGCCCTGGGCCAGCAGGGCGGACGCGAGCACGTCGGCTCGTTCGTGATCGCCGCCGACCGGCAGTGACGAGAGCACCGCCTCGGCGAGGGCGGGCTCGTGCCGCCGCAGCGCCTCCTGCGCCGCGCTGACGGCCAGTCCGGGAGGGACCGCGACCGAGCAGTCCACCGCGAGGTGGGCGGCGGGGAGCTCGAGCCGCTGCGTCGGGAGCGCCGGTTCGGCGAGCGCCTCGAGGAGCGCCGCGGCCAGCCGGCGACGCCGCGTCGTCGGCACCAGCTGGGCGAGCACCCGGCCCTGCACGGCGCTGCGGGGCCGGGCCTGCAGGTGGCCTCCCGTCGCCTCCAGGAGCAGCAGGCCGGTGGTGTCGGCGGCCTCCACGGCGGCGATCCCGTGCAGCTCCTCCAGGACCTCGAGCGGCACCTGGCCGACGAGGGCGGACGTCGTGAGCACCGCCCGGCACTCCTCGCCGACGCGCTCCAGCTCCCCGCTGACCCGGGCCTCGGTGAGCGGGGGGACGAACAGGTCGCCGTGCCACGTCCAGACGTCGTGCTCGCGACGCAGGTGCCCGTCGTACGAGCCCAGCTCGACGAGCTCGGTGAGGCACAGCGCGTTGCCGCCCGTGAAGTCGAGGAGCCGCCGGACCGTGAGCGGGTGCATCCGGTCCCCGAGGGACTCGGCGACGAACCGGTCGAGCTCCTCGTCGTGCCACGGCTCGACGTGCACGATCGCGGACCGCCCGACCGCGCGCAGCGTCCGGAACACCGCCGGCGCCTCCCGGGACCGCACCGTCGCCACCAGCCGGAACCGGCGGCGGTCCAGCGACTGGGCGAGCAGCGACATCGAGGACGCGTCCAGGAGGTCGATGTCGTCGATCGCCAACAGGCGCGGCTCCGCAGCGCCGTTCGCCGGGGCCGACAGCGCCTGCTGGGTCGTCTCCGCCGGGACCAGCAGCCGGCCGAGCGCCACGTCGCGGGTGCCGTTCGTGGGCCGGAGGAACACCGGCGCCGGGTCCGCACGCTGCCGGGCGCCCAGCTCGGACTCGAGCCGGTTGAACACGAACGACTTCCCGCTGCCGGGCGGGCCCACCAGGAAGACCGTGGACGTGCGTCGGTCCGCGAGCGCTCCGAGCGCGGCCCGGGCGGGATCACGGCTCAGACGCTCCTCGGACGGCCCCATGCTCCCCCTTGTCGCGGCTCATCCCGGCGGGGAAGGGTAACGAAAACTGTCGCAACCCTGTGGGTAGCAACCTACTCCGGCCCGGACCCCCGCTGCGTGAGTAGTCGGACCCTCATCTCGCCCACCGGTCGCCCATTGGTCGCCCACTGGTCGCCACTGGGAACGGCCTCCCGGCAGGACCGGTCGGCCCGTCACGAGCAGTCGACGGTGTCCGACGGGGTGTAGTGGGTGTGCATCGTCTCGCGGTGGTCGAGGGTCCGGGAGCCGTGCTGGTAGAACAGCCGACGCACGTCGATGTCGAAGCCGGCGTAGCCCTTGTTCGGCACGCAGCCGGCGCCCTTCAGGTGGCGCGTCCTCGGCGGGGTGACGGCGTAGCGGGCCGACTTCGTCGTCCGGATGTCCCAGGTCTTGGTGGAGTACATGCTGACCCGCACCGTGCCCCGGTGGCGCGGCGTCGCCTTGGTGACGGACTCCCGGATCAGGACGCCGTACGGCGTGGTGTTCTTGAACTTCAGGTCGGTGTTCGGCCACACCACGGTCGCCTCGCGGCCCACCGGGTAGCGGCTGATGTAGAACGAGTGCGCCTTGTGCGCGACGTCCTGCAGGCCGGCGAAGAAGGCGGCGTTGAAGGTCGTCGACGCGACCTGGCTGACTCCGCCGCCGAGCTCCTGCTTGAACACCCCGTCCGCGATGACGAAGCCCTTCATGAAGCCGTTCGCGGAGGTGCGCTCGCCCACCGTGTGGTTCATGCTGAACGTCTGGCCGGGCTTGAGCAGCGTGCCGTTGATGCGCCTCGCCGCCTGGCTGATGTTCACGTTGCGGTAGGCGGCATACGGGAAGTGCGTCGTGAACCCGGAGACCCGCTCGGTGACCTTCAGCCTGCGGGCGGCCGCGGTGGTGAACTTCGGGTGCGCCGGCCGGCTGCGCACCGAGAGCACCCGGTCGCTGCCGGTCTTGGTGAGCACGTCGAGGAAGGCCGACGTCACGTCGGCATCGCGGAACGTCACCCCGCGGCGAGCCGGTACGACGTGGGGCCGGCCGCCGCGCACCACGATCCGGGCGTCCTTCGGGGCCCGGTCGACCTGCCGCATCTTGGGCCGCAGCAGCCGCAGGATCCGGCGCTCGTCGAGCTCCGGCGCCAGCTCCTCCCCCACGGTGCGCATCGCAAGCGCCGGCGTGTAGTCCTGCGGCTGCAGCTGGACCCCCTCGCCCGCGAGCCGGACGACGACCGGCGCGGCGACGGCAGGGTTGCCGAAGCTGTCCATGGCCTGGCTGACGGCGTAGGAGGTGACGTCGGGCTCGTCGACGTCGGTCGGCAGCGTGACGACGTGGTCGGACCCCTGGGAGTGCAGGAACTCCGAGCGCACCACGTTGGCGGCGACGTCGCGGTTCACCAGCAGGCCCTTGTGGGGGTAGTGGGCGTCGGCCTGCCCGTCGTGGAACGTCACGGAGCCCTGCCTGGCGGGCTCGTCGACCTGCTCGGCGAACGCCGCGATCGCCGCGTCGAGCCTGGCCTGGTCGACGTGCACCACGGCTCCGCGGTCCTCGCCGCCGGCGAAGTGGTCCCAGACGGTGCGGGGGTCCCACCCGCTGGCCCGTTGCGCCTGCCGCACGGTCGCGGGGACGTCGACGGTGAAGCCGGCGTCCGCGGGCCGCAGCGTGCTGCGGTGGCCGCCGGCGCTGAGCGTCATCGGCTCCGCGGCCTTCGCCTGCAGGCCCTCGTCCAGCTTGCGCTCGGCGGCGGCCGGTCGCATCCCGCCGACCTCGATGCCGTCGACGCTGGTGCCGTGCGGCAGCCGCTGGCCGGCGTACATCGCGAGGGCGACGTACATGGCGCCGAAGATCACGACCAGCCCGAGCAGCATCCACCAGAAGACCCTGCGGTCACTGCCGCGGTAGGGGGCGTCGCTCACAGGGCGAACTCTAGGTGTTCGAGGCCCGCCCGCCTGCGAAAGCGACAATGCCGACGACGACGAGTCCGAGGCTGCCCACCAGCAGCGCGTAGCCGTCCAGGTCGCTGCCCAGCACGTAGTCGCCCTCGGGCCGCCCGGTCACCGCCACGGCGAGCACCGCGATCCACCCGACGGCGTACGACGCGGCGGTGCGGGGGTGCCGCGAGCGCAGCAGCCACCAGGGCACGGCGTACGTCGTGGCGAGCGCGACCAGCAGGCCCAGCGGGAACAGCGACCGGTGCGCCGCCAGGGAGGCGAGCGCGACCGCGGCCCCGACGAGCAGCGCGACGACGTGGCGGACCGGCGTCACCCGGGGCTCAGTCGAGCCCGGCGAACAGGTCGGTCTCGAGGCCGTCCTCGTTGGTCGGTCCCTGCACGCCCTTGGCCAGCCGGTAGAACTCGGTGCCCCAGACCTGGTTGCCGAGGTTGTTCGACAGCGCGAAGAACGGCCCGTCGACGGTGATCTGGGTGGCGTGCGCCTTCATCGCGCGGATCTTGGCGTCGGCGTAGTCGTTGGCCTCCACGATCGCCGAGAGCTGGTCGTCCGGCACCATGAACGGCGGCATCTCGCCGTCGGGGTCCATGCCCTCGAACGTCGTCGTGTCGCCGGCCGCGCGCAGCGCCCGCAGGCCGTCGCGCATCCGGTTCATCGACATCGCGCCCCAGTAGATCTTGGCGACGTCCCACGGCTCGCCGAGCTCCGGACGGTAGGACCGCACGGCCGCGAGCGCGGTCGCGTAGTGCGCCACGCGGTGGGCCTGGATGTGGTCGGGGTGGCCGTAGTTGCCGTACTGGTCGTAGGTCACCAGCACCTGCGGGCGCACCTCGCGGATGATGTCGACGAGCAGGTCGGAGGCCTCCAGCAGGTCGGCCTTCCAGAAGGTGCCCTCGCGGGTGTCGGTGCGGGCGACGGCGCGGCGCTGCTCGTCCCACATCATCCCGGAGTCGCGGTAGTGGCCGGCGCCACCGAGGAACCGGTGGTCGGTGACCCCGAGCTCCTTCATGGCGTTGGCCAGCTCGGTGATCCGGTGCTCGCCGAGCGCGTCGTTCTTGTCGGCGGCCAGGTGCTCCAGGTCGGGGACGAGCACCTCGCCCTCCTCGCCGAGGGTGCAGGTCACCAGCGTGACCTGGGTGCCGCGGGCGGCGTAGCTGGCCATCGTGGCGCCCTGCCCGATGGTCTCGTCGTCGGGGTGCGCGTGCACGAGCAGCAGCCGTTGGTCCATGCCCGCCATGCTATTCGTCGCGGAAGTGACCTTTCACGCGGCGTGGCGCCGCCGGGAGGTCGAGCGGCGCCGGCGCGGCCGGTCCCGGCTCGTCGAGCCAGCCGTCGTGCTCCTCGACCGCGATCTCGACCATCACCGCGGGGGCATCGGTGAGCACCGCCCAGGGCTGGTCCTCGTCGTCGTCCTCGCCGGCGAACCGGGCCCGCGACACCGTCGCCTCGAAGCCGCCCGCCCGCAGCCGCGCGGCCACCACCCGCGCCGCGTCGTCCTCCCACAGCAGCGCACGGACCGTCACGACAGCTCCCGCTCGATGTCGGGCATCCGGTCCCGCAGCAGCGCGACGGCGTGCTCGGTGCGCTCCGGCTCGCCGACCGCCAGCTGCGATCGTCCGGCGGGGTCGCCGTTCGCGATCCACTGCCGGATGCCGTCGCAGCCGATCCGCTTGAGCAGCGGCACGGCCCGGAGCACGTCACGCGGGTCGACCCCGCCGTAGGCGTCGGTGAGCAGCCGCAGCCGCCGCGCCACCTCCGCGGCCGGCACCGGGCGGAACAGCGGCACCGCGGTCCATGCGAGCTGCGCCAGCTCGAGCAGCGGGGTCGTCGGGCCGGCGAGGTCCCAGTCGAAGACGCCGGCGAGCCGGTCGCCCTCGAAGCACAGGTTGTACGGCGCCAGGTCGTTGTGCCCGAGCACGGTGGCGCCCTCGACGTCGAAGAACCGCCACGGTCCGGTGCGGTCCAGGTCGGCCACGGCCTCGTGCAGCGCGCGGGCCCAGCGCGCCGTACCCACCAGCTGCGCGTCGGTGAGCAGGTCGTCGTCGACGTCGACGATCGTGCCCGGGAGGTAGGTCAGCGCCTCGCGGCCGCGGGCGTCCTCCCCCAGCACCTCGGGCACGGCGGGCAGCCCCCGGGCCACCACGTGGGCCAGCAGCCGGTGGACCGCGGGCGTCCACGGTCCCGTCGGGCGTCGTACCGAGGCGCCGATGCGGACCGCCCCACCGGTGTTCCCGCCCTCCAGCGGCCGACCGTCCAGCAGCAGGTCGCGGACCTCGGTGAGGAACGGCAGGTCGGGAGCCAGCCAGTCGACGTCGTCGAGCTCCTCGGGCCCGAGCCAGCGCAGCGCGTCGTGCTCGTGCGGCGTCGGGTCGCCGGTGACCAGCTCGGCGCGGAGCACGCGCAGCGTGCACCCGGGCTCGACCGGCTGCTCACCGGCCAGCGCACCCGTCACGCGGACCTCGCAGCCGAGCTCCTCGCGCACCTCGCGCACCAGCGCGGCCTCCGGCGTCTCGCCGGGCTCGACCTTGCCGCCGGGGAGCTCCCAGCGCCCGGCCGCCTCCGGCGGATGCGTGCGCCGGGTCGCCAGCACGCGGCCGTCCCGGACGAGGGCGGCACCGACGACGAGCATGACCGGCATGATGCCAGGCACACTGGGAGGCATGGAGCACGCCGGACTGCACCTGCTGCGCAGCGACGACCGGGCCGCGGAGGTGGACGCGTTCGCGGACCGGGTCGGGGAGCGCGTCGGGCTGCGCGGTGTGCTCGGCGACCTCGACCGCCGGGCACGCGCGGTGACGGTGCCCGCGCCCGCCGCGTCGTGGGGGTTCCGCTGGAACCGTGAGGACACCTGGTCGAAGCGGTGGTGGCCGCAGGGGGTCAGCAGCTGCGCGGACGCGGCCGAGGACGACCTCGTCGACGGCCGGCCGGTGCTGGTCACGAGTGCCTACTCCAAGACCATCGGCGGGGTGAACATGGGCGCGCGGCTGACGTTCGTCGACGTCGGCGACCGTACGGCGATCCGCTACCGGCACGTGCTGCTCGTCGAGCCGGTGCTGCGCGACGACGGCTCGGTCGGCGTACGGCCGGTGAAGGTGCACGCCGGCGGGATCGTCTGGCACGGGGACTACCTGCACGTCGCCGGCACGAAGCGCGGCTTCACGTCGTTCCGGCTCGACGACATCGTGCGGGTGCCGACCGGTGACGCGTCGCGGATGCGGGTCCGGGACGCCTCGCCGCGGACCGTCGACATGTTCGGCCACCGCTACGTGCTGCCGGTGCGGTTCACCTACGACGCCGGCACCCCGCCCGGGGTGCGCCAGATGCGCTACTCGTTCGCCTCGCTCGACCGGAGCACGACGCCGCACGAGATGGTCGTCGGCGAGTACGGCCGCGGCAGCCAGTCGACCCGTCTCGCGCGCTTCGAGATCGATCCCGAGTCGTCGTTGCTGCGCACCAGCGTGGCCGGCGAGTGCCGGCCGTCGTTGCTGTCCGACGGCGGCGTGATGGGCATGCAGGGCGCCGCGGTGGTGGACGGCACCTGGTTCGTGACCAACAGCCGCGGTCGGTTCCGGCTCGGCAGCGTCTGGACCGGCGCACCCGGCGACCTCCGCGAGATCCGGCACCGGCTGCCGGTCGGCCCCGAGGACATCGCCTACTGGCCGCAGCGCGACGAGCTGTGGTCGGTGACGGAGTACCCCGGTGCCCGCTGGGTGTTCGGGATGCCGCGGGACCGGCTGCTGCGCCACGGCGTGTAGCCCGGTCGCCGGCCCCGAGCCACCTGTCCGACGGCACCCCTCGCGGCCCACCCGGCGACGGGCCGGCCCTCCCGACGTGCAGCCTCCGCCGAATGAGCCGGTTGCGCGTCCATCAGGACCGGGCTGCACGTCCGACGGGCCCGCCGGTCGCGGTGGACGGCGTCAGCGCGGCAGCCGCGCGAGCTGGCGCGACTGGGCGACCAGCCGGCCGGCCGAGTCCCAGACCTCGCAGTCCTCCTCGAGCATGCCGCCGGCGACGTTGACCGTGGACGCCCTGATCCGCAGCCAGCCCGGCGCGGGCCGGGCGCGCACGTGCACGGTCAGCTCCAGCGTCGGCGACCAGCCGAGCATCCCGAGGTCGAACGCCACGGGCGGGAACGCGTCCGCCGCGAGCAGCAGCGACAGCACGTCCGGCTCCCGGCCGTCGGCCATCCGCAGCCAGCCCTGCAGCAGCCCGCGCCCCGACGGCTTGCCGACCGCCCACCCCACGCACGACGGGTCCATCCGCAGGTCGATCCGCTTCAGGAAGCCGGTCTCCGCCATGAAGTCGGTCGGCGGCGCGTCGCCCGTGGCGAAGCACTCCTCGACCGGCGGGAGGTCCGGCGGCGACGCGGTGGTGCGCACGTCGTCGGGCAGCGCGCCCAGGTCGCCGTACGTCGCCAGCGCCCGGATCCGCTCCACCTCGCGGCCGTCGCCGTCGGCCTGCACGAGGGAGCAGCCGAGCGAGGTCATGCCGCGACCGGCGCGCAGCACCTCGGTGCGCAGCGTCGCGGGGCCGGGGACGGAGGCGGCGAGGTAGTAGGCACTCACCGCCACGGGGTCGGCGTGCGGCCCTCCGGCGAGCCGCGCGCGGAGCGCGGTGCCGACCAGCGACAGCAGCAGCCCGCCGTTGACGCCACCGCCGATCTGCCACCCGGAGTCCAGCTCCGCGTCGTACGCGCCGGGCTCCGCCGACCGGGGCGAGAGCCGCAGGGCACGGTCGAGCTCGGACTGGTCGCTGGTCACCCGGCGACCCTATCCACGGGTCAGCTCGACGCGGTGCGCTGCTCCGGGATGCCGGCTCGCTGGGCGACGAGGTGCACGGTCACGTAGTGGCCGACGGGACCGATCCGCGAGGCGGCCTCGAGCTCGACGACGTCGTCCTCCGTGAGGATCGCGTGCGCCTCCCAGAACGAGTAGCGCACCCGGTCCGACCAGATCTCCTCGAGCCGCTCGGCGACGTCCCGCTCGGTGTAGAACGGCCGGAACTGGCACAGCGCGATGACGAGCTGGTTCGGGTCGTCGGTGTGCTCGACCTCGACCTCCTCGAAGACGCCGCTGGACATCAGCAGGTCACGCAGGTTGCCCTCGACGAGCTCGAGGTCGGGCGCCGAGCCGGGGCTCGCGTTGTCCTGGATCGCTTCTCGGAGGCGGTGGAACTTCAGCAGGTCCATGCCCCCGATGGTCACGCCGGGCGCTGCCCGGTTTCAGCCGGTTGCCGGTAAAGATCGACCGGACGAAACGGGCGTAGATGGGCGAAAACCAACAAACCCAAGGTAAAACTTCGGCTCAGCCGTTCCCGAGCGGGTTCAGCCCGGCCTTGCCCCCCATCGCGAAGAACAGCAGGTCGGTCATCTCGAACTTGTCGCCGCGGCCCAGCGTCGGGCGCCAGTCGGGGTTGCGCACGATCGAGTTGGTGCTGCCCTCCATCGCCCGGTGGAACGTCTCCGCCAGGATCCGGGCCCCGACGCCGCGCATCACGCCGCCGTTGAGCTCGGCCTCGCGCAGCACGTAGAACCACAGCGGGGTGTTGGTCGCGACCTTGTCCTTCTCGGCGGCGGTGAGGTTGTCGAGCTTCGCTCCCCCGGCACCGTCGATGATCTGCGCCTTGGTCAGCGGTGTCAGCGTGACGCCGAGGTCCTTGAGCTTCTTGGCCATCTGCTGCCCGCTGGCCAGCTTGACCATGTTGCCGCGCACCAGGTTGCGGAACGCCAGGTTGCGGCGCAGGTCGCCGTCCGGGATCCCGGTGCCGCCGAACGAGCCCAGCGGCAGGTTCTTCAGCGGGTCGGTGAGCAGCGTGTCGAGCCGCATCGCGTGGTTCACGCCGCCTGGCGCGGAGAGCCGCGGCCGGTCGCCCTTCGGGAAGTCGTACATGCCGGCGCCAGTCGACGATCCAGTTGCTGGGCAGCTTCACGTCGCCGAGCAGGTCGCCGCTGGTGCCGGAGAAAGCGAAGAGGAAGTCCAGGCTGCCGCCGGTGCCCGCGAAGTTCTTGTTCCAGTTGTAGGCCTCGCGGATCATGCTGTGCCCGAGCCGGAAGGCCGCGACCGAGAACTCGATCGGCATCATCGGTACGTCGTCCGGCGCGGCGTTCGGCTCGACGAGCAGCCGGCCGTTCGCCCACACGTTGTCGAGCGTCGCGGGGCGGCAGATGCGCGGCAGGTAGTCGTGACGGATCATCCACTGGTAGTGCAGCGTCACGCGCCGGCGGGCGCTGGAGAACTTCTGCGCCTGCGGCACGGAGGCCGGCTGCTTGTCGAGCACCCGGTTGTGGAAGTGGATCATCGCGACGTGCGTCTGCGCGACCGCGAGGTTCTCGTCGTTGCGGAAGTCGGGGATCAGCGCCTTGCGCTTCGCCGCGTCGTTGCCCTTGCCCACCCGCGGCAGGTCGTGGCCCTCGAACGGCGGGTCGCCGGCCGCGACCGTCTTGCCGAGCTTGAGGTGCATCCCGTCCGCGCCGTAGAACTTCGCCGACCCCTCGTTGGAGGGCCCGGCGCCGTACAGCGAGTCGAGGTCCAGCTTCGGCGACCGCCCCTGCGTCAGCGCCGCGGGCGAGACCGCGTCGCCGAACATCACGTCGGTGCGGTCCATGGTCAGGTCGTGGTCCACGAACTGGCCGAGGTAGGTGTAGCCGGCCGGCACGTCACCGTCGCCGCCGCCCACCCCGCCGGCCCGGGCGATCATCGCGCGTGCCAGCTTGCGGGTCGGCGCCGCCGGCAGCGGCGTCCCCTTGGGGCCCACCCGCCGGAACCGGAAGGGCGGCGGGGTCGACGGCGGCAGCGGCGTGGGAGCGGCGGCGCGCAGCGACTCCGACTCCGTGATCGGGTCGGTCTCCTCGCCGGACCGACCTCCCACCTGCGTGCTGAGCAGACCTTCACCCTCGATGAAGAAGCTCTCGGACCCGTGCTTCATGTGGTTCTCCCCGTGTGTCGGCCGTGCCCCAGTGAGTGGCTCCGGTGCTCCAGAAGGAGTCGGTGCCACCGGCGGTGATACCGGATACCGCCGCAGCCTTTACCCTTCCAGCCTCGTGGAGCCGTCTGCCATAGCCCAGGAGGGCGGTCTGGGCGAGGTGCCGACTAGGCCTGGTCCTCTTCCAGCCGGATGACGTGCAGCACCGCGTTGATCAGCGCCAGGTGGGTGAACGCCTGCGGGAAGTTGCCGAGGTGCTGCCCGCTGTGGGGGTCGATCTCCTCGCCGTACAGCTCGAGCGGGCCGGCGAAGGACAGCAGCTTCGCGCAGAGCTTGCGGGCCTTGTTGTGCTCGCCGATCTCGCACAGCGCGGAGACCAGCCAGAACGAGCAGATCGTGAAGGTGCCCTCCTCGCCCGCGAACCCGTCGTCGGTCTCCTCGACCTTGTAGCGCAGCACCAGCCCGTCGACCGTCAGCTCGTCGCGGATCGCCATCACCGTCGCCCGGATCCGGGGGTCGTCCGGGGGCAGGAAGCGCACCAGCGGCGCGAGCAGCAGCGACGCGTCGAGGGCGGTGCCGCCGTAGTACTGCGTCAGCACGCCGCGCTGGTCCACGCCGTTGGCGAGGATGTCCTCCTTGATCTCGTCGGCCGCCAGCCGCCACTCGGCCGCCTTCGCCTCCTCCCCGGTCATCCGGGCCAGCTCGGCGCCGCGGTCGACCGCGACCCAGCACATGATCTTGGACGAGGTGAAGTGCCGCAGCTCGCCGCGGACCTCCCAGATCCCGGCGTCCGGCTCGCGCCAGTGCTTGAGCGCCTCGCCGACCTGCTTGTCGAGGATCGGCCAGATCCGGTTGTCGAGGTGGTCGGCCGCCTTCGAGTGCAGGTAGACCGAGTCCAGCAGCGCGCCCCACACGTCGTGCTGCTGCTGGGCGTACGCCGCGTTGCCGATGCGCACCGGCCGCGAGCCGGCGTACCCGGGGAGGTGGTCGAGCTCGAACTCCTCCAGGTCCCGCTCGGCACCGATGCCGTACATGATCTGCAGGTGGTCGTCGCGCTCGGCGATGTCGGCGATGAACGAGAAGAAGTCGATGGCCTCCCAGTCGAAGCCGAGGGAGTACATCCCCCACAGCGCGAACGTCGCGTCGCGGATCCAGGTGAAGCGGTAGTCGTAGTTGCGGTTGCCGCCCGGCGTCTCCGGCAGCGACGCGCTGCCGGCCGCGACCACCGCGCCGGTCGGCGAGTAGGTCAGCCCCTTCAGCGTCAGCGCGCTGCGCTGCAGGTAGCTGCGCCACGGGTGGTCGGGGAACGTGCCGCGGGCCAGCCAGTGCTGCCAGTGGTGCGCCGTCCAGACCTGCTTCCGGTAGGCCTCGGCGTACGTCGACGGCGGCACCGCACCGCCCCACGACAGCGCGACGAACCGGGTGTCGCCCTCCTTGAGCAGCGTGCGGGTGCTGGCCTGGCCGCCCTCGAAGCCGAGCCGCATGTCCGTGGTCAGCAGCGAGGCGCACGTCGGAGCCCTCGGTCCGCGCCTCGCCCTGGTGGTAGCTGTCGCCGGTGTAGTCCCAGCGGACGTGGCGCGCGGCCGTAGTCGAGCACCGGCTCGCAGTCCATGATCGTCTGCACCTCTCCGGAGACGCACCGGATGGTGCGCAGGAAGATGTGCTCGGCCTCGTAGTCGTTCGGGGTGCGGCGGTAGGTGCGCGACCGGTCCTCCTGGTGGTGCCACGGTCCGATCAGCAGCGCGTCGCGCACGATCATCCAGCCGGTCGGCGTCCCCCAGCTGGTCTCGAGGATCACGGTGCCGGGCAGGTAGCGGCGGTCCGCGGGCACCAGCACGTCCAGCGGCGCGATCCGGAAGGTGCCGGCGTGCCGGCCGAGGATCGAGCCGAAGACGCTCGGCGCGTCGAACCGCGGCACGCACATCCAGTCGACCGAGCCGCCCGGCGAGAGCAGCGCGGAGACCTCGCCGTCGCTGAGGAAGCCGTAGTCGCCGATGGGCACGGACCGGGTGTGCCGCACCGGCTGGGTCAGCTGCTGGCTCTTCGCCTTCTTCGACGCCATGGCGACAAGCATGCTCCCGCCGGCGGGCAGACTCCACCTCGACGTGTGGCGCGCACCATGGCAGGGTAGGTAGGAGGTCCTGGGTCCGACGACCGCACCACCCGGAGGCGCACGTGACGAACCTGGCCCACCACCTGACGACCACCGCGAAGGAGCACGGCGAGCGGCCGGCCGTCCGGCTGGACGACCTGGTCCTCAGCTACGACGAGCTGCTGGACGGCGCCCGTCGGGTGACGGCGCTGCTGCAGTCGCGCGGCGTGGGGCCCGGTGACCGGGTGGGCCTGGTGCTCCCGAACGTGCCGCCGTTCCCGGTGCTGTTCTACGGCGCGCTGGCGGCCGGCGCGGTCGTCGTGCCGATGAACCCGCTGCTGAAGGCACGCGAGGTGAAGTACTACCTCGAGGACTCCGGCGCCTCCGTGGTGTTCGCGTGGGAGGCGATGGCCGAGGAGGCCGGCAAGGCCGCCGGCGAGGTGGGCATCGACTGCATCCCCGTGGAGGCCGACGGCTTCCTGGAGCTCCTCGCGCAGCACGAGCCGGTCGACGACGTCGCCGACCGCGAGGACGACGACACCGTCGTGCTGCTCTACACCTCCGGCACCACCGGCCAGCCGAAGGGCGCCGAGCTCACCCACGCGAACCTGTCCAGCAACGCGCTCGTCAGCGCCGAGACGCTCGTCGAGCTCTCCCCCGACGACGTCGTGATGGGCTGCCTGCCGCTGTTCCACTGCTTCGGCCTCACCTGCGGCCTCAACGCCGCGGTGACCGTGGGCGCGTGCCTGACGCTGATCCCGCGCTTCGACGCCGAGAAGGCGCTCGAGGTCGTCGGCCGCGACCAGGTGACCGTCTTCGAGGGCGTCCCGACGATGTACGCCGGCATGCTGCACGCGCCCGACGCGAAGAGCTACGACGTCTCCAGCCTGCGCACCTGCATCTCCGGCGGCTCCGCGATGCCCGTCGAGGTGATGAAGAGCTTCGAGGAGACCTTCGGCTGCATCGTGCTCGAGGGCTACGGCCTGTCCGAGACCTCGCCGGTCGCGTCGTTCAACCGCCCCGACATCGAGCGCAAGCCGGGCTCGATCGGCGTCCCGGTGCGCGGCGTGGAGATGAAGCTCGTCGACGACGACGGCAAGGACGTCGGCGACGGCGAGGTCGGCGAGATCGCCATCCGCGGCGAGAACGTCATGAAGGGCTACTGGGGCCGCGACGACGCGACCAAGGAGGCCATCCCGGACGGCTGGTTCCTCTCCGGCGACATGGCCAAGCAGGACGAGGACGGCTACTTCTTCATCGTCGACCGCAAGAAGGACCTGATCATCCGCGGCGGCTACAACGTCTACCCCCGCGAGGTCGAGGAGGCGCTCTACGAGCACGACGCCGTCGCGGAGGTCGCGGTCGTCGGGGTGCCGGACGACAGCCTCGGCGAGGAGGTCGGCGCCGCCGTCGCGCTGAAGAAGGGCGAGTCGGTCAGCGAGGACGACCTGCGCGCGTTCGCCAAGGAGCGGCTCGCCGCCTACAAGTACCCCCGCCACCTCTGGATCGTCGACGAGCTGCCCAAGGGACCCACCGGCAAGATCCTGCGCCGCGAGGTCGAAGCCCCGGACGACGCGTCATGAGCGCCGCAGCAGGTGGACGAGCAGACCGACGGGACCGACGCCGCGACTCCCCTGGACCTGCTGCTCAGCGACGCCGCCCGCAGCCCGGTGCGCCGGTTCCTGCCGGGCATGTCCGGCGTGCGGTTCACCACCGGCCTCGCCCGGCACCCGGGCCGGGTGGTCGGCCGGACCGGCAAGCTGGCCGCCGAGCTCGCGAAGGTCGGCCTCGGCCGCTCCGAGCTCGCACCGCACGAGAAGGACCGCCGGTTCACCGAGGAGGGCTGGTCGCGCAACCCCGTGCTGCGCCGCACGCTGCAGTCCTACCTCGCGGTCGGCGAGACCGCCCGCGGGCTGGTCGACGACGCCGACCTCGACTGGGGCGACGACCAGCGGATGGGCTTCATCGTCGACAACCTCGTCGAGGCCTCCGCACCGAGCAACAACCCGTTCATCAACCCCAAGGTGCTCAAGCGGATCATCGACACCGGCGGCGGCAACCTCGTCGAGGGCAGCCGTCGCTTCGTCCGCGACTTCGCCACCGCGCCGCGAGTGCCGTCGATGGTGGAGCCGGACGCCTTCGAGGTCGGCACCGACATCGCGGTGACGCCGGGCGAGGTGGTGCTGCGCACCGAGATGTTCGAGCTGATCCAGTACACCCCGCAGACCGCGAAGGTGCGCACCGTCCCGCTGCTCATCGTGCCGCCGACGATCAACAAGTACTACGTCATCGACCTGGCCGAGCAGCGCAGCCTGGTCGAGCACCTCGTCGCGAACGGCCAGCAGGTCTACTGCATCTCGTGGCGCAACCCCGACAGCCGGCACGCCGACTGGGGCGTGGACAGCTACGGCCAGGCGATCATCGAGGCGATGGACACCGCCCAGAAGATCGCCCGCACCGAGCAGGTCGCGCTGCTCGGCATCTGCTCCGGCGGCATGCTCAGCTCGATGGTGCTCGCGCACCTGGCCGCCACCGGCGACCTCGGCCGGGTGGCGGCGTTCAGCCTGGCGGTGACGGTGCTGGACCAGGAGCAGGCCGGCCTGCCGAGCGCGCTGCTGTCGCGCAAGGCGGCCGCGGCGTCGGTGAAGCTCTCGCAGGAGAAGGGCTACCTCGACGGCCGGATGCTGGCCGAGGTGTTCGCGTGGCTGCGGCCCAACGACCTGATCTGGAACTACTGGGTCAACAACTACCTGCTCGGCCACGCCCCGAAGGCGTTCGACATCCTCTACTGGAACGCCGACCCGGTGCGGATGTCGGCGGCGATGCACCGTGACTTCATGGAGCTCGCGATCTCCAACGGCCTGACCGAGCCCGGTGGCTCGCGGATGCTCGGCACCGACCTCGACCTCGGCAAGGTGGACACCGACTCCTACGTCGTGGCCGGCATCGCCGACCACCTGTGCAAGTGGGAGTCGTGCTACGCCACCACGCAGCTGCTCGGCGGCGACACGAAGTTCGTGCTGTCCACCAGCGGTCACATCGCGTCGATGGTGAACCCGCCCGGCAACCCCAAGGCCAGCTTCCAGACCGCGAGAAGCAACCCCGAGGACCCGGCGGACTGGCTCGCGTCGGCGTCGAAGGTCAAGGGCAGCTGGTGGGACGACTACGTCGAGTGGCTCGCCGCCCGCACCGGCCCCGAGCGCAACAAGCCGCGCCGGCTCGGCTCGGCGGCGTTCGAGCCGCTGTGCGACGCCCCGGGCACCTATGTCCTCGACCGCTGAGCGCGACCGGCTCCGCACCGTCGCGGTGCGGGGCGTCACCGCCCGGGTCAGCGTGCGGCCGGGCCGCGGCGAGCACGCCGACCGGCCGCCGCTGCTGCTGTGCAACGGCATCGGCGCGAGCCTCGAGGCGCTGCAGCCGCTGGTCGACTCGCTGCACCCCGACCGCGGCGTGATCCGGTTCGACGTACCAGGGGTGGGCGGGTCGCCGCTGCCGCCGGTGCCGTACTGGCTGCCCGGGCTGTCCTCGTGGGTCACCGCGCTGGTCGACCGGCTCGGTCACCGCGAGTTCGACGTCCTCGGGCTGTCGTGGGGCGGCGGGCTCGCCCAGCAGCTCGCGGTGCAGTCGCGCCGCCGGGTCCGGCGCGTGGTGCTGGTGGCCACCGGCACCGGCTCGCTGATGGTCCCGGCGCACCCGAGCGTGCTGGCGAAGATGCTGACGCCGCGCCGGCACCGCGACCCGGAGTACGCCGCCCGGATCGCCGCCGACATCTACGGCGGGACGCTGCGCAGCGACCCCCGCCACGCCGCGCACCTGCTGCACGCGACCACGCGCGCCGGACCGCGGCGCGGCTACTACTACCAGCTGGCGGCCACCACCGGCTGGTCGAGCCTGCCGTTCCTGCGCTTCCTGACCCAGCCGGTGCTGGTGATGGGCGGCGACGACGACCCGATCATCCCGCTCGTCAACGCCAAGGTGCTGGCCCGGCTGATCCCCCGCGCGCAGCTGCACGTCTACCACGGCGGGCACCTGGGCATCCTGACCGAGAGCGACGAGCTGGCACCCGTCCTCGAGCAGTTCCTCGACGACCCCGCACCCCCAGGAGCCCCCGCATGAGCGACGACTTCCGCCTCGCCGACACCGACGACTCCGACTTCCTCGGCTTCGAGATGCTGCTCGACGAGGACGACCGCAAGCTGCTCGACGCCACGCGCCGGTTCATGATCCAGGCGGTCGAGCCGGTCATCAACGACTACTGGACCCGCGCCGAGTTCCCCCACGAGCTGGTCCCCGGCATCGCCGAGCTCGGCATCGCCGGCCTGCAGTACGACGGCCCGGGCTGCCCCGGCCGCAGCAGCCTGTTCGACGGGATGATGGCCATGGAGATGGCCCGCGTCGACCCGTCGATGCAGACCTTCATGGGCGTCCACGGCGGGCTGGCGATGGGCTCGGTCGACATCTGCGGCTCGGACGAGCAGAAGCAGCGGTGGCTGCCCGCGATGGCGCGGATGGAGCTGATCGGCGCCTTCGGGCTGACCGAGCCGGACACCGGGTCGGGCATCGCCGGCGGGCTGTCGACGACCGCCCGGCGCGACGGCGACGAGTGGGTGCTCGACGGCGAGAAGAAGTGGATCGGCAACGCGTCCTTCGCGGACCTCGTGGTGATCTGGGCGCGCGACGTCGAGGACGACCAGGTGAAGGGCTTCGTCGTCGAGAAGGGCACCGAGGGCATGACCTTCGACGTGCAGCGCGACAAGATCGCGCTGCGGGTCGTGCAGAACGCCGAGATCCACCTGGCCGGCGTACGCGTGCCGGAGGCGAACCGGCTGGCGAACGCGAGCTCGTTCGAGGACACCTCGAAGGTGCTGAAGGTGACGCGCATGGGCGTCGCCTGGCAGGCCACCGGCTGCGCCCGCGGCGCCTACGAGCACGCGCTGCGCTACACCCAGGGCCGCGAGCAGTTCGGCAAGCCGATCGCCGGCTTCCAGATGGTGCAGGACCTGCTGGTGCAGATGCTGGCCAACGTCGTCGCGTCCACCGCGATGTGCGTGCGGGTCTCGCAGCTGCAGGACGCCGGCACCCTGCGCGACGAGCACGCCTCGCTGGCCAAGGCGTTCACGACCGCCCGGATGCGCGAGACCGTCGGCTACGCCCGCGAGGTGCTCGGCGGCAACGGCATCCTGCTCGAGCACCACGTCGGCCGGTTCGTCGCCGACGCCGAGGCGATCTACTCCTACGAAGGCACCCGCGAGATCAACACGCTGATCGTCGGGCGTGCGATCACCGGCGAGAGCGCCTTCGTCTGACGTGCCCGACCCGGCGCCGGTCGAGGCCCTGCGGAAACCTGTTGCGACCGGCTCCTCCGGATGAGATCAAGGGGCACGTGACGGACGGACGGGCAGGCATCGACGCGGCGCTGGTGCGACGGCTGCTCGCGGCGCAGCAGCCGCAGTGGGCGGACCTGCCGGTCACGCCGGTCGCGGTCGACGGCTGGGACAACCGGACCTACCGGCTCGGCGACGACCTGACGGTGCGGCTGCCGACGGCGGCGGGCTACGCGCCGGCGGTCGAGAAGGAGGACCGCTGGCTGCCGGTCCTCGCACCGCACGTGCCGCTACCGGTGCCCGAGCCGGTGGCGCTCGGCGAGCCGACCGACGAGTACCCGCACCGGTGGTCGGTGCGCCGGTGGCTGCCCGGTGACACGGCGCGGGCGGACCGGATCCAGGACCCGGTGCGGTTCGCCGAGGACCTCGCGGCGTTCCTGCGGGCGCTGTGGTCGGTCGAGGCGAACGAGGGCCCTCGTGCGGGAGCGCACAGCTTCTTCCGCGGCTGCCCGCCCGGGCACTACGACGACGAGACGCGCGCCGCGGTCGCACGCCTCGACGGACGCGTCGACGCCGACCGGGCCACGGCGGTCTGGGACGACGCGCTCGCCGCGACGTCGACCGGGTCGCCGGTCTGGTTCCACGGCGACATCGCGGACGGCAACCTGCTGGTGCGCGACGGCGTGCTGTCGGCGGTGATCGACTTCGGCACGTCCGGTGTCGGCGACCCGGCCTGCGACCTGGTCGTCGCGTGGACCTTCTTCTCCGGCGAGGGGCGCGCGGCCTTCCGCGACGCCGTCGACCAGGACGCGGGCACCTGGGCGCGGGCCCGCGGGTGGGCGCTGTGGAAGGCGCTGATCACCGACGACCTGCAGGTCGTCGACGAGGCGCTCCGCGACGCGTAGGGAAGAATCCCTGCCGTGGCTGGCCTCACCGACCTCGACGAGCTGCTGCGCTCGATGGCTCCGGTCGTGCGCGACGGCGAGTTCGTCGTCGTGTCGCTGCCCGACGTCGGCGACCTCCCTGCGGAGGCGACCATCCGCGAGGACGAGGGCGTCACCGTCGTGCTGCGTCGCGAGACCGCCGACGCGGCCGGGCTGGGCTACGACTACGTCGCGGGCTGGATCACGCTGACCGTGCACTCCTCGCTCGAGGCGGTCGGCCTCACCGCCGCGTTCGCCACGGCGCTGGGCGACGCCGGCATCAGCTGCAACGTGCTGGCCGGCGCGTTCCACGACCACCTGCTGGTGCCCGTCGGGGACGTCGCACGAGCGGTCGAGGTGCTGCGGCGGCTGGGCGAGCGCTAGCCGCTCAGAGCTGCACGAGGCCGACGACCTCCATGACCAGCTCGCCCTCGTCGTCCGACGCGTCGAGGTCGACGCTCGCGACGATCCGCCAGTCGTGGTCGCCCGCGGGGTCGCCGAGGATCTGCTGCACCTGCCAGCTGCGGCCGTCCTTCTCGATGACCAGCATCCGCGGACCCCGGGCGTCGGGGCCGGTGTCGATGGCTTCGTGCTCGGCGAAGTAGGCGTCCAGCGAGGCGCGCCAGTCGTCGGCCGACGTCTCGTCGAGCGCGGCGAGGTCGTCGGCCCGCCGCAGCGCCGCCAGCTCCACCCGGCGGAACAACGCGTTGCGCACCAGCACCGTGAACGCGCGCTCGTTGGCGGTGATGTTCTCCGGCTCCGGCGGCGCGACGTCGGGCGTGACGGCGCGGGTGGGGTCGCTGAGCTGCTCCCACTCGTCGAGCAGGCTCGAGTCGGTCTGCCGGACCACGGCGCCGAGCCACTCGGTGATGTCGTCGAGCTCGTCGGTGCGGACCCGGTCGGGGACGGTCTGCCGCAGCTCGCGGTAGACGTCCCCGAGGTAGCGCAGCAGCAGCCCCTCGGAGCGGGCGAGGCCGTAGAACGCGACGTACTCCGCGAACGTCATCGCCCGCTCGTACATGTCGCGCACCACCGACTTGGGCGACAGTGCGTCCTCCGAGACCCAGGGGTGACTGCCGCGGTACACCTCGTAGGTGTGCTCGAGCAGCTCCTGCAGCGGCTTGGGCCACGACACCTCGTCGAGCAGCTCCATGCGCTCGTCGTACTCGATGCCGTCGGCCTTCATCTCGCCGATCGCCTCGCCACGCGCCTTGTGCTCCTGCGCGCCGAGCACCGGGCGCGGGTCCTCGAGCGTGGCCTCGACGACGGACACCACGTCGAGGGGGTACGTCGGCTCCTCCGGGTCGAGCACGTCGAAGACCCCGAGGGCGTACGTCGACAGCGGCTGGTTCAGCGCGAACCCGAGCTGCAGGTCCTCGACGAGCCGGTAGGTGCGGCCGTCCTGGCCCGCCGGGTCGACGCGCTCGACCACGCCGGCGGCGAGCAGCGCCCGCAGCTGCGCGACCGCACGACGGACCAGCCGCACCTGCGCGCGGGAGTCCTCGTGGTTGTCGCGCAGCAGCCGCCGCATCGCCGCGAACGGGTCGCCCTCGCGGGCGATCACGTTGAGCAGCATCGCGTGGCTGACCCGCATCCGGGACACCAGCGCCTCGGGCTCGGCCGCGACCAGCCGGTCGAACGTGTCCTCGGTCCAGTTCACCTGCCCCTCGGGCGCCTTCTTGCGCTGCACCCGCTTGAGCTTCTTGGGGTCGTCGCCGGCCTTCTGCACCAGCCGGTGGTTCTCGACGGCGTAGTCCGGCGCCTGCACGACGACGGTCCCGGCGGTGTCGAAGCCCGCGCGCCCGGCCCGTCCCGCGATCTGGTGGAACTCCCGCGCCTTGAGCAGCCGCTGCCGGCGACCGTCGTACTTCGAGAGCCCGGTGAACACCACGGTGCGGATCGGGACGTTGATGCCGACGCCGAGGGTGTCGGTGCCGCAGATGACCTTGAGCAGCCCGGCCTGCGCGAGCTGCTCGACGAGCCGGCGGTACTTCGGGAGCATGCCGGCGTGGTGGACGCCGATGCCGTGCCGCACCAGCCGCGACAGCGTCTTGCCGAAGCCCGGGCTGAACCGGAAGCCGCCGATCAGCTCCGCGATCCGGTCGCGCTCCTCGCGCGAGCAGACGTTGATGCTGGTGAGGGCCTGCGCGCGCTCCAGCGCGGCGGCCTGGGTGAAGTGCACGACGTACACCGGCGCCTGGTGGGTCTCCAGCAGCTCCTCGAGCGTCTCGTGCAGCGGCGTCAGCGCCCACTGGTAGGTCAGCGGCACCGGACGGCTCGCCGAGCTGACCACCGCCGTCGGCCGCCCGGTACGACGCGTCAGGTCGGCCTCGAACCGGGTGACGTCCCCGAGCGTCGCGGACATCAGCAGGAACTGCGCCTTCGGCAGCTCGAGCAGCGGCACCTGCCAGGCCCAGCCGCGGTCGGGCTCGGCGTAGAAGTGGAACTCGTCCATCACGACCTGGCCGATGTCGGCGTCCGCGCCCTCGCGCAGCGCGATGTTGGCCAGCACCTCGGCGGTGCAGCAGACGATCGGTGCCTGCGCGTTGACGGCGGCGTCACCGGTCAGCATGCCGACGTTGTCGGCGCCGAACACGGCGATCAGCGCGAAGAACTTCTCGGAGACCAGCGCCTTGATCGGCGCGGTGTAGAACGTGCGTCGCCCCTGGGCGAGGGCCACGAAGTGGGCGCCCGTCGCGACCAGGCTCTTCCCGGTGCCGGTGGGCGTCGACAAGATCACGTTCGACCCGGTGACGACCTCGACCAGCGCCTCCTCCTGCGCGGGGTAGAGCGTCAGCCCCTGCTCGCCGACCCAGGCCTCGAACGCCTCGAACAGCGCGTCGGGGTCCGCAGCGGCATCGCCGGGGAGACGGTCGAGGAGGGAGGACATGTCCGCCCCATCGTCCCCGACCGTTCCCCGGTCCCCGCATCGGGTCGGTCAGTCGTCCGACCCGTGGCCCCCGTGGCGGCCGCCGTGGTCGTCGCCCGACTCGGTGTGGCTCCCGTGGTCGTCGCCCGGCTCCGCCTCACGACCGCCGTGGTCGTCGCCCGGCTCGGCCTCACGACCACCGTGGTCATCGCCCGGCTCCGCCTCACGACCGCCGTGGTCGTCACCCGGCTCGGCGTGCGTGCCGTGGTCGTCGCCCGGCTCCGCCGCACGGCGGTCCTCGCGGCGGTCCTCGCGGCGGACCTCGTGCGTCGCGGTGGCCGACGCGGTCCGGGGAGCCACGGCGGTCGCGTCGTCCTCCGCGTGGTCGCGGCCGTGCCCGCCGTGCCGGCCGCGGTGGTGGTGCTCGGCGGACGCGGACGGCTTGACCGGTCGGACACCGGTGCTGGTGCGCACGAAGGACGGGCTGGAGATGCCGCTCGTCTCCCCGCCGAGCACGGCGCGGCTGGGGACGGCGGGCGCGGGGTCGGGGGTCGACGCGGCGTAGGCGTAGGCCGCGGTCGACCCGCCGACCGCCAGCACGGACGCGGTGGCCAGGACGGCGATCTTCTTCATGGTGCTCACCTCTTGGATCGGGATGTGGTGCGTCCTTTATCCCGGGGACGAGGTGCGGTCCACCATCGAACGTTGGTACTACGACCTCCGCGGCAGGTCGACCTTGCGCACCAGCGCGTGGATGCCGGTGGTCCGGTCGACGACCTGTGAGCACTGGAAGTCGGCGGCCGCGGAGAGGTACGCGTAGGCCACCGGGCCGGCCATCCCGACGTCCTCGGTGAGCGCCACCTCGCCGTCGCCCTGCACCAGGTGCGGGTCGCCGCTGAAGAACATCGCGCCCGGCACCTGCACCGGCAGGTAGAGCGTCGACCCCAGGGTCAGGTCGTTGATGTCGATGTTGCCGCCGGCGTCGGTCGGCGGCACCGAGTCGACGAGCTGCGAGGTGTCGCGCGCGACGCCCATCACGCCCATGAACGGTCGCAGGTCGAAGCCTGCCGGCACGTCGCCCGGCAGCCGGCCACGCAGCCGGCCGCGCTCGCGGTCCACGGCGGCGAAGACGCTGATGTTGCCGCCCTCGTTGAAGTACGGCCGGTTCTCGGGCACCCCCTCGAACTGCTCGGGGTACTCCCCCGGCAGCGCGCCCTTCCCGTGCCGGTTGGAGATCACGCCGTAGGGCACCCGCAGCGGCAGGTCGAGCACCTCGATCTTGAGGACGTCCCCCGGCTCCGCGCCGCGTACGGCGACCGGCCCGGTGATCACGTGCGGCCCGGGGCCGTCGTGCTCCGTGCGGGCCGCGACGGCGATGGCGTCACGCAGCACGTTGCGCTCCCGGACGCCGTACGACTCGAAGAACTGGCGAGGGTCCTGGCCCTGGTCCTCGAGCACGCCTTCGTGCGAGACGGTGTCGAGCGTGACCACGTCGCCGGAGGAGACCACGGCCACGGGGGGTGGTGTCCCGGTTGGGGAGTCTGCCCCACAGCACCTCGTCGGCCTTCGCGGGCACGTAGCGGCCGCGGGTCCGGCCGGCCCCGGGCTGCAGCACCGCGACGCCGTGGAGGGGTGGAGGGACGGTGAGGACATGCGGGCTCCTGGGCAGCGGGAAACGGGACCCGGTCAGACCATCACCGGAGGATTACCTGCCGAAGTCCAGGCATTTCACGGGCGTAACGGACCGCGGGGTATCAGGCACCGACGCTGCCGACTCCTGACACGTGCGGGGGAACCAGCACGACACCCAGGGGAGAGAGTCATGTTCGGACGGTATTTCTGGCAGTCGACCGCGGAACGCGCCGTGAAGTCGTTCGCGCAGTCGCTCCTCGCGCTGCTGAGCGCGGGCCAGATCGGGCTGCTGCAGGTCGCGTGGCTGACCACGCTCTCGACGGCGGGCATGGCCACGCTGCTGTCGGTGCTCAGCTCCGTCGCGTCGTCGAGGATCGGCGCCGCCGGCACACCGTCGGCCGTGCCGCACCCGGCGTCGCCGCCTGCCGTCGGCGGCCCCGCCGTCGGCCCTGCGGTCGCCGCCTAGGCCCGGTGGACCTCAGATCGGCATCGCGATGAACGGCGAGGAGTAGGTCTCGTCGTTCACCAGCAGCGCCTCGGCGTCGGCCACGGCCATCCGGTCCCGCTCGGCGGCGACGACGTGGCGCAGCAGCCGGACGTCGCCGGGAGTGGCGAGCCCGGTGAGCTCGGGGTGGGACAGCACCCAGGAGACCCCGGCACGGATCTTCTCGGCCTCGTCGTAGGGCTCGTACCAGGTCGCGTACGTCGTGTCGTCCGGGTCGGGCCAGTTGCGACGGGCGACCGTCTTGATGGTCATCAGCCCGACGTCCTGCCGCTGCACCTCGGCCACCAGCGCCTCGTAGTCCGCGCGGTAGTCGGGGCGCTGCCACAGCGCGGCGTTCAACGGTGTCAGCACGGTGGCGAACGGGTGGCGGCGCAGCGCCTCCAGGTGGGTGCTCGGCGCCTGGTGGCCGTGGCCGGTGATGCCCACGTGGGTCACCAGGCCCTCGTCCTGCGCCTGCAGCGCCGCCTCGAGCGCGCCGCCGGGACCGGTGACCTTGTCCAGCTCCTCGAGGTCACCGACGGCGTGCAGCTGGATCAGGTCGACCCGGTCGGTCTGCAGCCGCTCGAGCGAGCTGTTGATCGACGCCCAGGCGCCCTCGCGGTCACGGTCCCCCGTCTTGGTCGCCAGGAAGATGTCGTCGCGGATGCGCGGCATCCACGGACCGAGCCGCAGCTCGGCGTCGCCGTAGCCCGCGGCCACGTCGAAGTGGTTGATGCCGGCGTCGAGCGCCTCCTGCACCGAGGCGTCGGCGGTGTCCTGGTCGACGTCGGACAGCGCCGCGGCGCCGTACACGAGGGCCGAGCTCTGGTGACCGGTGCGGCCGAGTCGTCGGTGCTCCACGGGTCCTCCTGCGGTGCCGTCAGCCGCGCCGGGCGCGCAGCGGCAACCACACTGCCAGACCCATCAAGGCCATGGCGAGGGGCACGTGGACCGCGGTCAGGGTGTCCTGGCCGTCGTCGCGGATCAGTCCGCCGAGGTAGGCCTCGAGCACCAGCAGCACCGTGAAGACCAGGCTGCCGACCCACAGGTCCGTGCGCGCCCGGAGCTTCCAGAAGGCGTAGACGGTGGCGAGCACGCCCAGCAGGATCGCTAGGTCGGCGCCGCGGGCGTGGACGTCGATCCAGCTCGAGGCCGCGTCCCGCTCGCCGTCGCGCTCGAGGAAGATCCCGGCCCACAGTCCCTGCAGCAGGACCACCAGGGACGTCAGCCCGATCAGCGCGCCGTACACGGGGCTGCCGGTCCGGGTCACGGGCGTGGCGCGGTCGGTCGTGGACGTGGTCATCGGTGCCTCCGGGTGCGGACGGTGGGCCCTTCCTCTCACCGTTCTTGCACGAGCCAAACTCCCTGTGCGACGGCTGTGCGAGGCGCGACCGTCCCGGAGTAGCGTGGAAGCCCGCGTCGCCTCCGGTCCCCGGGTCCGCGGGTGGGCGCCGTCGTCCCGGCTCTCAGGACCGCGAGGACGCTGACGACAGGCTGCTGATCATGCAGGACAGGGCCCAGGTGGTGGGGGCGGCTCTCGCTGCGCTCATGCTGGGGCTGCTGGTCGTCCTCGACCTGATGATCCCGCCGGACTACGCCGTGCTCACGGCGCTGTTCGGGCTGGTGCCGCTGATCGCGTGCGCGGTGGTGCCGGCGTGGGGCACCGCCGGCTTCGCGGTCGTCGCGCTCTCCGCCGCCGTCGCCTCGGGCGTGTGGAACGACACGCTGTGGACCCCGCAGCACACCGTCCGCGTGCTCAACGTCCTGCTGGTCGGCGGCACGGCCGTGGTGATCGCGGCGGTGCGGGTCCACCGCGAGCACCAGTTCGCCGAGATGTCGCAGATCGCGCAGGTGGCCCAGCGCGCCATCCTCCCAGCTCTCCCGGCGCGGGCGGGCCACGTCGCCATCGCCGCGCTCTACCAGTCCGCCGCCCGGGGCGCCCTGGTGGGCGGTGACCTCTACGACTGCTACCAGTCCGGGGACCGCGTCCGGCTCGTCGTCGGGGACGTCCGAGGCAAGGGCATCACCGGCGTGGAGCAGGCGGCCCGCGTCATCCGGGCGTTCCGCCAGTCCGCCGCCCGCTGCTCGACCCTCACCGAGGTCGCCCGGGAGATGGACGACTACCTCGCGGGCTTCTTCACCGCGGAGGAGTTCGTCACGGCCCTGCTCGTGGACGTGACCCGGCCCGGCGAGCTCCGGGTCGTCGCCGCCGGACATCCCAGCCCGCGGCTGCTGGGACCGGTCGACGCGAGCTGGCTCGACCTGCCGCACGGGCTGCCGCTGGGCCTCGGCCTCGGCGTGGACGGGTACGCCGAGGCGACCGTCCCGTGGCACCCCGGCGACCGGCTGCTGATGTTCACCGACGGCCTGAGCGAGGCCCGCAACCGCGCCGGCGAGTTCTTTCCGGTCCCCTCCCTGGGAGAGCGGCTCCGGTCGGGACCCGTGGACATGGTCATCGGCGAGGTGGCCGCCGCGGTCTCGACGTACGTCCCTGGAGGCCGGCTGGAGGACGACCTCGCCGTCGTCCTGATCGAGCACCTGGCCGAGGTGCCGGCCCCGGCGCGTTGAGGCCGAGTTGTCGCGGCGCCCTGGACGCCGCGTTCAGGCGCTGTGCTCGGCGCGGCTCCTCCGCAGCAGCATGACGCTCGCGACGGCCATCCAGAGCAGCCAGGCCCCGATCCCGATCCGTTCCAGCAGCCCCAGGTACGGGGTGGGGTCGCCGGCCTGGATCTTGTCGACCTGGGCGCTGAGCCGTCCGAACACCAGGGCGACAGCCAGCGTGAGCACCGAGTAGACCCGGAAGACCGACCCGAACCCGATCGCGAAGACCGCCACGTAGGCCGCCACGAAGAGGCCGGTCCCAGCGGCCAGGACCAGGTGCATAGTGTCGGCCGACGTGCCCACCCGCGGCGATCACCTCCCGCCGGGACATGGGGCGAACACCGAGGAAGCTCATGGCCCTCACATCGCACCGGCGACCCGGTGCCTTGGCGCCGACTGCCAACGTCACCCCGAACCCGATCGCAACGAGAAGACCGGACCGACCGTCATGAGGAACGGCCGGGCGCACACCGACCGCGGAGAGCTCACTGACGGCTTGCGACGTCCGGCTGAGCCGTCGTAGAGCGTCGCCGCGATCGCGTCGTGACGTAGAGCAACGTGTAGACGAGTCCGCAGGCGCAGTGCCTGGCGGACCGATCGCTGTCAGCCCGGTCGGGCGTGCGTCGCGTGGCACCTGCCCCTTCTCGACCGACATGGTGACCTCCCGGCCACGAGCACCGCGCACGTGGGCAGCGGCGTCTCAGCGTGAGGTCGTGCTCGGCGGCGGTGGTGCGTGTCGACGGCAACGAGGGCGATCCCGATCGTGATCACACCGATCCACGAGCCGGCCGCGCCGACCCCGCTCGCGAGGAGGACCGCGGCGACGAGCAGGAGGACCGCCGCGACCGGCCGACGGCTGCTATCTCGCACATCTCCTCGGTCCCGTTCGGGTGGTCATTCCCAGGGTGTCGCTCACGGCAGTCGCCGACCAGGGCGTTGGTCCTGGTGCGGAGGCGTGGAGCGCGCCTACGATGCGGCATGCGTGCCTTCACCGCCGGCCAGCCGCCCGAGTGGGACGTCGAGAGGTTCCTTCACGGTGACGAGGTCGACACCGCTCTGATCACCCTGGAGCGCAACCGGCTGACGTTCGGCTGGAAGTGCGCCGACGTCGACGCCGACGGCATGGCCCTGCGCCTCGCTCCCTCGTCGGTGACGTTGGGTGGGCTGCTCAAGCACCTGGCCTGGGTCGAGGAGCTCTACTTCCAGCACCGCCTGGCGGGCCGGCCGGTCATGGCGCCGTTCGACACGCTCGATCTCGAGACCGACTGGGAGGAGTGGCCGTGGCGCACCGCGACCGACGACACCCCGGCGACCCTGCGCGGGCTGTGGGTCGACGCGGTGCACCGCTCCCGAACCTCACTCACCGACGCGCTGTCGAACGGTGGCCTCGACCAGCCGACGCACGCCGGGATGAGCCTGCGCCGGTTGCTGGTCGACCTGATCGAGGAGTACGCACGCCACACCGGCCACGCCGACCTCCTCCGCGAGGCGGTCGACGGCAGGACCGGCGAAGCAGCCCCGCAGGACTTCCCCGCTGCCGTAGAGCGGGCTCAGACGTTGAAGCGGAACTCCACGACGTCGCCGTCCTGCATGACGTAGTCCTTGCCCTCCATGCGCACCTTGCCGGCCGACTTCGCGGCGGTCATGGAGCCGGCGGCGACCAGGTCGTCGTACGACACGATCTCGGCCTTGATGAAGCCGCGCTGGAAGTCGGTGTGGATCACGCCCGCGGCCTCCGGGGCGGTGGCGCCCTTCGGGATCGTCCAGGCCCGCGACTCCTTGGGGCCGGCCGTCAGGTAGGTCTGCAGGCCGAGGGTGTCGAAGCCGACCCGGGCGAGCACGTCGAGCCCCGGCTCGTCGACGCCCATCTCCTCGAGCATCTCGCGGGCCTCGTCGTCGTCGCCGAGCTCGACCAGCTCGGCCTCGAACTTCGCGTCGAGGAAGATCGCCTCGGACGGCGCGACGATGTCGCGCATCCGCTCCTTGAGCTCCTCGTCGCCGAGCTCGTCGGCGTCGCAGTTGAAGACGTAGATGTAGGGCTTCGCGGTGAGCAGCGACAGCTCGCGGACCAGCGCCCGGTCGATGTCGGTGGCGATGATCGGGGTGCCGGCCTCGAGGGCGGCGAGCGCCTCCTTGGCGGCCGCCAGCACGGGAGCGACCTCCTTGCGGCCCCGGGCCTCCTTCTCCAGCCGCGGCACCGCCTTCTCGACGGTCTGCAGGTCGGCCAGGATCATCTCGGTCTGGATGGTGGAGATGTCGCTGGCCGGGTTCACCTCGCCGTCGACGTGGGTGACGTCCTCGTCGCGGAAGACCCGGGTGACCTGGCAGATCGCGGCCGACTCGCGGATGTGCGAGAGGAACTTGTTGCCGAGCCCCTCGCCCTCGGACGCGCCCCGGACGATGCCGGCGATGTCCACGAACTCCACGGTGGCGGGGAGCACCTTGGCCGAGGAGAACAGCTCCGCGAGCTTCCCGAGCCGCGGCTCGGGCACGCCGACCACCCCGACGTTGGGCTCGATCGTCGCGAACGGGTAGTTCGCGGCCAGCACGTCGTTCTTGGTCAGCGCGTTGAACAGCGTCGACTTGCCCGCGTTGGGGAGCCCGACGATTCCGATGGTGAGTGCCACGGGCGGCGAGTCTACGGGCGCCGGGAGCCCCGGCCGAATCGGCTGTTTCGTCCGGGCCGAACGGGCAACTCCTGGGGGGAGGAGGCCCACGTGTTCATGCCGAGGTTCGCGCCGTGCCCGACGTGTGGAGTGTCCCTGGACCGCGGCTCCCCGGTCGCGCACGTCTGCGACACCGAGCGGCTGCTCGACGAGTGCATGGTGGCGCTGCGCGGCGAGCTGGACCTCCTCGAGCCGCAGTGGCGGCAGTGGCTCGCCTCGCCCGAGGGTCGGCGGGACCGGTGGTCGGCCGTGCGGCAGGTGCGCAAGACGGGCGGGCCAGGAGCAGCAGGCGGGTAGGTGCCTGTGTCTAGGTCCTACTGCTGGGTGGTCGTCGCCACGTCCGGCATCAGCCCGAGCTGCGCCATCATGGAACCGGTGTCGAAGTAGCTGCGCTGCGTCGTCACCTTGCCGTCGGAGAGCTCGACGACGTCGCAGAGCTTGATGGTGACGGACCGGCCGGTCGGCTCGATGGCGCCCATCGACGTCTCGAGCGTCCCGGTGTGCGTGCCGCGTCCGGTGAACTCGACCACGACCGTGTCGCCGTCGGCCACCATCTTGTCGATCGTGATCCGGCCGTCCGGGAACCCGTTGGCCCAGTTCGAGCTGTAGGCCCGGGAGCCCTCCGGCCCGGTGAAGACGTCGCCGGTGCCGACCACGACGATCGACCCCTCCGGCGCCATGGCCTCGGCCTGCCGGTCGAAGTCGCGTTCGTTCCAGGCGTCGTACAGATCTCGGAGAAGGGTGATGTTGTCTGCCATGTGAGCCTCCGCTCCGGCACCTACCCGTCCGCAGCGTAGGACCGGCCCAGCCCACCGGCAATGGCCAGTTTGGGCTCCTCCGGGCCCGGGAATCGTGCCCTTCGGAGGTTTCGGAAATTGTTCGCATCCCGCTTCATGCCGTGTCCCGAGTGCGGCGCGTCGGTCGACCGCTCCGACACCACGCCGCACACCTGCCACCCCGACCAGCTGCTGGAGTACCGGATGTTCGGGCTGCGTCACGAGATCGCCTGGCTCGACCGGCTCGTCGCGTCCTACCTGGAGACGCCCGAGGGCCGCTTCGAGACCTGGCTCGCGGCCCGCGACGTACGTCGGTCCGCGTCCTGACCGTCTAGGGTCGCAGGGTGCGCCTCGCCACCTGGAACGTGAACTCCGTCCGCTCCCGGATCGCCCGCGTCGAGGCCTTCGTGCAGCGCCAGGACGTCGACGTCCTCGCCCTCCAGGAGACCAAGGCCCGCGACGACCAGTGGCCCACCATGGGCCTCGAGGCGCTCGGCTACGAGGTCGCGTCCTACGGCCACAACCAGTGGAACGGCGTCGCGATCGTCTCCCGGGTCGGGCTCGAGGACGTCGAGCGCGGCTTCCCCGCGATGCCCGGCTGGGGCGACCCGGTGGCCGCCGAGGCCCGGGCGGTCGGCGCCACCTGCGGCGGGGTCCGGGTGTGGTCGCTGTACGTGCCGAACGGCCGCAAGCCCGACGACCCGCACTACCACTACAAGCTGGCCTGGCTCGGCGCGCTGCGCGACGCCGCGGCGGGGTGGCTGTCCGAGGACCCCGACGCCCCGGTCGCCCTCACCGGCGACTGGAACATCGCGCCCCGCGACGAGGACGTCTTCGACATCGCGCAGTTCGCGAAGAGCACGCACGTGACACCGCCGGAGCGGGCGGCCTTCCAGGCGGTGGTGGACGCGGGGTACGCGGACGTCGTGCGGCCGCACCAGCCGGACCCGGAGGTCTACACCTACTGGGACTACTACCGGCAGCGGTTCGAGCGGAACCGCGGGATGCGGATCGACTTCGTGCTCGGCTCGCCCGCCCTCGAGAAGCGGGTGACCGGCGCGCTGGTCGACCGCGAGGAGCGCGCGGGCACCGGGGCCAGCGACCACGCGCCCGTGGTCGTGGACCTCGCCGACTGAGCCGCTACGCGCGACGGGCCAGGTGGAGGCCGACCCCGAGGTCCACGGTGACCTGCGACGGCAGCACCTCGGCGATGCGCCGCAGCATCTCCTGGCGCTCCTCCATTCCGAGCTCGAGGTAGGCCGAGAGCGTCGAGAGGTAGCCGACGTACTCGCGCTGCGGGAGCACGACGGCACGGGGGATCCGGTGGTGCTGCACGTCGGTGAACCGGCCCGACTCGCGGATCTCCTCGTCGAGCCAGCTCCGCCCGGTGCCCCGGTCGGGGTCGGGCGGGCGGAACGCCGGGTCGTCGACGTCGCCCCCCACCGCTGCTGCGACGTCGGACTGCACCGACGCGTCGGCGAGCTGCATCGGTCCCCCGAAGACCGCGAGGGTGCCGCCGTCGGTGAGCAGCCCGGAGGCGACCTCGCAGCGCCGGTCCGGGTCCACCCAGTGCCACGACATGGCGGCGTAGAGCAGGTCGGTGCGGGGGCCGTCGTACGACTCGAGGTCGCGGCGCACCGGCTCGACCGGCATGCCGCGGGTCTCGCGCTCGAGGACCGTGAACATCTCCGGGTCGGGCTCGAGGGCGAGGACGCGGATGCCCCGGCTGGCGAAGGCCCGGGAGGCCTTGCCGGTGCCGGCGCCCACCTCGACGGCCGACGCGACGCGACGCCCGGCGTAGTCGAGGGTGCGGTCGACGACCTCGTCGGGGTAGCCGAGCCGGAAACGCTCGTAGCTCTCGGCGGCCGTCCCGAACAGCAGCCCCCGAGACATGGCCGACGTCATGGGGACCTGGTACCCATCCGGGCCGGGGGCGACACCCGGAGGTCGGGCAGGTCGCCGAAACTGTCGGTGGCAGCGGTCATCCTCGCTCCATGACCTCAGGGATCGACCTCGCGACGACCGTCTCGTTGCTGCTGGTGCTGCTCGTCGGGCTGCTGCTCGGCGGCTTCGCCGGCCTGCTGTGGGCGCGCTCGCGCCGGGCGGCGCCCGCCGCGTCCGAGGAACGCCGCGCCGGCGACGCCGCGGTGGTCCGCGAGAGCCTCGAGCGGCTGCACGACCAGATGCGTGACATGGCACAGCACGGCGTCTCCTGGCAGAGCCAGCTCAAGCAGCAGGTCGAGGACGTGCGGCACTCCACCGACACGCTGCGACGCGAGACCGCGGCGCTGTCGACGGCGCTGCGGCGCCCGCAGGTGCGCGGCCGGTGGGGGGAGCTGCACCTGCGGCGGGTGGTCGAGCTCGCCGGGATGGTCGACCGCTGCGACTTCTTCGAGCAGGTGTCCGGGCAGGGGGCCGACGACCGGCTGCTGCGACCCGACCTGGTGGTCCGGCTGGCCGGCGGCAAGCACGTCGTCGTCGACGCCAAGGTGCCGCTGGACGCCTTCCTCGACGCCACCGGCGCCGACTCCGACGAGGAGCGCGACACCGCGCTGCGCCGGCACGCCCGACAGCTGCGGGCGCACGTCGACGTGCTGGCCGGCAAGGCCTACTGGCGCACGCTGCCGGCGACCCCGGAGTTCGTGGTGCTGTTCGTGCCCGGGGAGTCGTTCCTGTCCGCGGCGCTCGAGGCGGACCCGTCGCTGCTGGAGCACGCCGCCGACCGACGGGTGGTGCTGGCCACGCCCACCACGCTGATCGCGCTGCTGCGCACCGTCGCCTACGCCTGGACCCAGCAGACGCTCGCCGACAAGGCCCGCGAGATCCACGAGCTCGGCCGCGACCTCTACGAACGGCTCGGCACGATGAGCGGCCACCTCGACCGGCTGGGACGCTCGCTGGCGGGATCGGTGAGCGCCTACAACCGGGCCGTCGGGTCGCTGGAGAACCGCGTGCTGGTCTCCGCCCGTCGGTTCGGGGAGCTCGGCGTGGCCACCGACGACCTCGACGCGCCGGAGGCCGTGGTCGACACGCCGCGGCCGCTGACCGCCGCGGAGCTGCTGGACGCGGTCGCCGAGCCGCGCCCGGAGCTGCCGGACCTCGACGACGGGCCCGCGCCCGGCACGCCTCCCGTACGGCGCGTCGCGCCGTGACGACCGGCACCGCGGCCTACCGTGCACGGGTGAGCATCGCCGCGCCTCACCGCAAGACGCTCTGGGAAGAGGGTCGACACCCGGGGCGCGTGGTCGCGGCCGCGGCCGGGCTGGTGCTCTTCATCGCCGCCGGGCTCGACACGCTCACCTTCGACTCCGTCACGGTGGCCACCGACGTCGTGTTCGTGCTGCTGTGCACCGCGGCCGCGCTGGCGGTCCGGCCCCGCGACTTCTTCGTGATCGGCGTCTGCCCCCCGCTGCTGATGGTCGGCGCGTTCGCCGCGCTGGCGCTGTTCACCCGGGGCGCGCTCGCCGACCGCTCCGACGGCTTCCTGCAGACCCTGATCTCGGGTCTCGCCCACCACTCGACCGCGCTGGTCGTCGGCTACGCGCTCACCCTCGTGGTGCTCGCGCTGCGGCAGGTCGCGCTGCGCCAGTCGGGCGTGATCCGCGGGTCCGCACGTCCCGCCCGGCGCTGAGGCCCGGCGACAGAACCGGCGACAGAACCGGCGACAGAACCGCGACAGGCCCGGGACGAGCCTCAGGAGCGAGCCTTCTCGGCGGCCCGCAGGTCGCGGCGCAGCTCGGGAGGCAGCGCGAAGATCAGTGACTCCTCCGCGGTGTGCACCGCCTTCGCGTCCGGGTAGCCGCGCTCGGCCAGGAACGCCAGCACGCCGTCGACGAGGTCCTCGGGCACCGACGCGCCGGAGGTCACGCTGACGGTGCGGACGCCCTCGAGCCACGACTCGTCGATCTCGCTCGCGTCGTCGACCCGGTAGGACGCCTTGGCGCCGGCCTCGAGGGCGACCTCGACGAGCCGCACGGAGTTCGAGGAGTTCCCGGAGCCGACCACGATCACCAGGTCCGCGTTCGCGGAGATCTCCTTGACCGCCATCTGCCGGTTCTGGGTGGCGTAGCAGATGTCGTCCGAGGGCGGGTCCATCAGCTCGGGGAAGCGCTCGCGGATCGCGTCCACGATCGTCATCGTCTCGTCGACCGACAGCGTCGTCTGCGACAGCCACGAGACCTTCGACGGGTCACGGACCTCGAGGCCGGCGACGTCCTCGGGGGTCTGCACCAGCTGGATGTGGCCCGGCGCCTCGCCGGCGGTGCCCTCGACCTCCTCGTGACCGGCGTGGCCGATCAGCAGGATGTCGTGGTCCTCCGCGGCGAACCGTCGTGCCTCGTGGTGCACCTTGGTGACCAGCGGGCAGGTGGCGTCGATGGTCTTCAGGTGGCGCTGCTCGGCGTCCTCGTGGACCTGCGGCGAGACGCCGTGGGCGGAGAACACCACGGTGGCGCCCTCGGGCACCTCCGCGATCTCCTCGACGAACACCGCGCCGCGGTCCTCGAGGCCCTGCACGACGTGCTTGTTGTGCACGATCTGCTTGCGGACGTAGACGGGGGCGCCGTACAGGTCGAGCGCCTTCTCGACCGTGATCACGGCCCGGTCGACGCCCGCGCAGTAGCCCCGCGGCGCGGCCAGCAGGACGGCGCGGTCCGCGTCGTCGGGATCGAGACTGGTCCGATCGAGGATGGGCGGCATCCCCAGGTCCGAAGTGCTCATCCCCTCATCGTAGGTGCTCTCCCCTAGGCTCCACGGGTGGCCATGGAGACCTCCCCCGAGCAGCCGGCGCCGGTGCGCAGGATCGCCAACGCGATCTCCGGCTGGGTCGACCGGCTGGGGCCGGTGTGGGTCGAGGGCCAGGTCGCCCAGTTCAACCGGCGGCAGGGCATGAACACCGTCTTCATGACGCTGCGCGACACCGTCGCCGACATCTCGATCTCCGTGACGTGCTCGCGCCAGGTCTTCGACTCCCTCAACCCGCCGATGGTCGAGGGGGCGTCCGTGGTGGTGCACGCGAAGCCGTCGTTCTACGCGAACCGCGGCACCCTGTCGCTCTACGCCCGCGACATCCGCATGGTGGGGCTCGGCGAGCTGCTCGCCCGCATCGAGCGCCGGCGGCAGCTGCTCGCGGCCGAGGGGCTGTTCGCGGCCGAGCGCAAGCGCCGGCTGCCGTTCCTGCCGGGCACCGTCGGGCTGGTCACCGCCCCCAACAGTGCGGCCGAGCGCGACGTGCTCGAGAACGCCCGCCGGCGCTGGCCGGCGGTGCGCTTCGCGGTCCGCTACGCCGCCATGCAGGGCACCGGCTCGGCGGCCGAGGTGATCGAGGCGGTCGGCCGGCTCGACCGCGACCCGGCGGTCGACGTGATCGTCGTCGCCCGCGGCGGCGGCTCGGTGGAGGACCTGCTGCCGTTCAGCGACGAGGGCCTGCTGCGGGCGGTCTTCGCGGCCCGCACCCCGGTGGTCTCCGCGATCGGCCACGAGCCCGACAGCCCGCTGCTCGACCTGGTCGCCGACGTGCGCGCGTCGACCCCGACCGACGCCGCGAAGCTCGTCGTCCCCGACGTCGCCGAGGAGCTCGCGCGGGTCGACCACCTGCGGCAGCGGGGCCGGCAGGTGCTGACCGCCTGGCTGGCCCGCGAGCAGCACGCCCTCGACGTGGTCCGGGCCCGGCCGGCGCTCGCCGACCCCGCGAGCGGCCTGGTGGAGCGGCGTCGCGAGGTCGAGGCGCTCCGCGACCGCGCCCGGCGCACGCTGCACCACCAGCTCGACCGGGCCGGCAACGACCTGGGCCACCAGCTGGCCCGGGTGCGGGGGATGTCGCCGCTGGCCACGCTGCGCCGGGGGTACGCCGTGGTGCAGGACGCCGACGGGCACGTCGTCACCGCCGTCGACCAGGTGCGGGCCGACCAGGCGCTGCAGGTCCGGGTGGTCGACGGCCGGATCGGCGCCGTCGTGACCCGGACCGACAAGGAGGAGGACCGATGAGCGAGGCACGCCCCAGCTACGAGGAGGCCCGCGAGGAGCTGGTCGAGGTGGTGCGACGGCTCGAGTCCGGCGGCACGGACCTCGAGGACTCCCTCGCGCTCTGGGAGCGGGGCGAGAAGCTCGCCCAGGTCTGCCAGGAGTGGCTCGACGGCGCCAAGCGGCGGCTCGACGCCGCGATCGCCGGCGACGAGGCCGACGGGTCCGACGACGGCGAGTAGCCCGTCTCAGCGCAGCCGCGCCGTGTAGCCCACCAGCTCCGACCGGCCGACGTCGTGGCCGACGACCAGCGTCGTGGTCCGGCCGGCGTGCCGGACCAGGGCCAGGTCGCCCCCGCTGTCGGTGTACGTCGCCCACCGCTGCCCGCGCACCAGCACCGGGTCGCCGCGCGACGCGTCGGGGTCGACGTACGCCTCGACCAGGGTGGGCACGGACTGCTGGCCCTGCTCGAGACCGACGTAGCGCCCGCGGTCGGTGAGCACGCCGAGGTGCCAGTGCTGCCGGCCGCCGGTGGTGAAGCGCACCGACGTCGCCCGCCAGCCGGCCGGCAGGCTGCGAGGCGCCACCAGGTCGAAGCGGGCCGCCTGCCGGGCGGGTCCCACCGCGTCGGCGTAGTCCACCGTCCGCTGCGGGGTGGCCGGGTTGGGCACGAAGACCGCGCGGAACACCACCCAGCCGATGATCAGCACCACCAGCACCCCGAGGGCGGCGACCAGGCCGCCGGGCGACCGCTGGTACCGGGCTGACTGCTCGCTCACCGCTCCATCCTCGCAACGCGCCCTAGCCCCACCCACACCGCCCGGGCCTGGTCCGAACGGACGAGGCGACGTCACCCCGGTCGACGGCTCGTCGCCGCGTCCCGCGCGAATAACGTGACGCGACACCGCAGCACTGACTTGGGGACCTGACATGACGTCGACGACCGCAGCTCCGCCTGCCCACTTCCACCGCCACCGCCCGGGACGACGACGGCTGCTCACCGGCGCGGTCTCCGCGGCGGTCGCCGTGACGCTCTCGGTGCCGGCGGGCGGCCTGCTGTCGCCGGCGTCGGCCGCCGGCACGACCTACTACGTCGACGCGGGGGGCGCCTGCTCGAACACCGGCCCGGGCAGCAGCAGCCAGCCGTTCTGCGCCCTCACGCCGGCCGCGAAGGTGGCCACCGCCGGTGACACCGTCCAGGTCGGCCCCGGGGTGTACCGCGAGCAGGTGACCGCCGTCAGCGGCGTGACCTACCACGCGACCAGCTCGGCCGCCGTGCTGCTCGGCTCCGACAGCCTCGACGGCGCCACCTGGACCGCGGGCGGCGGCACCGGGTGGACCACGACGCTGCCCGGCACGACCGTCCCGGCCCAGGTGTTCGCAGGGGCGTCCCGGCTGCCCAAGGCCGCCAGCGCCGCGACGACGCCGCACAGCTGGTTCTTCGACCCGGCCACCCGCACCCTGACGGTGGACCTCGGTGGTGCGGCTCCTACACCCGCGGACCAGCTCGAGGTGAGCCTGCGGCAGTACGGCTTCCTGGCCCGGTCCACCTCCGGCGTCGTCGTCGACGGCTTCACGGTGCGTCGCCAGAACGGCGCCGGCGTGATGCTCGACTCGTCGACCGGGGCGGTCGTGCGCAACCTGCGGGCGACCGAGTCCGCGTCGTTCGGGATCAACGACGTAGCGGGCACCGGCGACGCGCTCTCCGCGGTGACCGCCACCGACAACCTGTCCATCGGCGTGCGGATGGCCGGCACCACGAACGACTCGCTGACCTCCTCGACGTCGAGCGGGAACGGCTTCCACGGAGTCAGCGCCCAGGGCGGCTCCAGCGTACGGATCGCCAACGTCACCGCCGACCACAACATCCGGCCCGGCACCCGCGTGGCCTCCGGCATCGACGTCAGCGCGTCGTCGACGAACGCCGTGGTGGAGCGCAACCGGGCCTACCGCAACGACGACTCCGGCATCGAGGTGTACACCGGGTCGAGCGGCGCCGTCGTGCGGCGCAACCTGAGCTACGACAACGGCGACCACGGCATCGACATCTCCAACGCCGCGAACGCGACCGTCGTCTCGAACACCGGGGTGGGCAACCTCGCCTCCGGCCTGAACGTCGAGGGGACCTCCACCGGGGCGACGCTGCGGGACAACATCGCGGTCGACAACGCCGTGAGCACGCCGCGCAGCAAGGGCGACATCCGGGTCGACAAGACGTCGGTCGCCGGGTCGTCCATCGACCGCGACCTGGTGTTCCAGTCCGCGGGAGCCGATCCGCTCTACGAGTGGAACGGCGTGCTCTACTCGAGCCTCGCCTCGCTCCGGGCCGGGACCGGTCAGGAGACGCACGGCCTCGCCGCGGCACCCGGGTTCGTCTCGCTGGCCGGCCGCGACCTGGCCCTCACCGCCGGCTCGCCGGCACTCGACGCCGCCGACTCGGGTGCGCCCGGCTGGGCGAACGCCGACCTGCTGGGGAAGGCCCCGGTGGACCAGCCCGACCGTCCGGACACCGGCACGGGTCCGGTGACCTACGCCGACCTCGGCGCCCTGGAGCTGACGACGGTGACGGTCGTGGACACCGCACCTCACGCCGCCCTGACCGCGACGCCGACCGCCGCCACCACCGGCGCACCGGTGAAGCTGGACGCGAGCGGGTCCACCGACGACCACGGGGTGACCGGCTACACGTTCACGTGCGACGCCACGGCCGCGGCCGCCCAGCCCGGTCCCACCTTCACCTGCAGCTACCCGACCGCCGGCACCTACCACCCGAAGGTCGTCGTCGCCGACGCCGCCGGCCACACCGCCAACGCCACCGCGTCGGTGACCGTCACCGCGGCCGTCGTCCCCGGCCCGACCGCCGCCCTCGCCGTCTCGCCGTCGACCGTCCGGCAGGGCGGGAAGGTGACGCTCGACGGCAGCGGGTCCGCGGCGGGCGACCCGAAGGCGCCGATCACGAAGTACACCTTCGACTGCGGCCCGGGCGCCGCGTTCGTCCAGACCACGGCGAAGGCCAGCTGCACCTACCCGAGCACCGGGAAGTTCACCGCCAGCCTGCTGGTCACCGACAGCCTCGGCAAGACGGCGACCGCGACCCGCACGGTCACCGTCGGTGCCCTGCCGCACGCGAGGCTGTCGGTGTCCGACTCGACGCCGCGCCGGCGCCAGGTCGTCCGGGCGAACGCCTCCCGCTCGTACGGTGACGCGGTCTCGAAGGTCACCGCGTGGAAGTTCAAGTGCGGCCGCGCGACGGCCACCCACTGGTCGACCCGCACCACGAAGAGCTGCAGCTTCCGGAGCACCGGCCGCAAGACGATCCGGGTGTGGGTCAGGAACGACCTCGGGCTCGTGGCCACCGCCTACCGGGTGGTGCGCGTCCACCGCTGAGCCGCGGACCGCACCGCGGAAGCCTTCCCCAACCCTCGTGGGGCATAGGCTTCCGCGGTGCCCGCCCCCGTCGTCGACGTCCTGGCGGTGGGGGCCCTCCTGGTGATGCTGGTGGTCGCCTTCGTGCACCCGCCGCCGTGGGTGGAGCTGCTGGTGGGCCTGCTCTGCGCCGGCGTCGTGGTCGCCGTCGGGGCGGTCGACGCGGCCGGCGCGCTCGACCAGGTGCGGCTGCTGCTGCCGGTGGTCGCGTTCCTGGCCGGCATCCTGGTGGTCGCCGAGCTCTGCGCGGCCGAGGGCGTCTTCGCCGCCGTGGGCGGCCTGGTGGCGAGGGCGAGCCGCGGGGACCCGCGGCGCATGCTCACGCTCACCTTCGTGGCCGCGTCCCTGACCACCGCCGTGCTCAGCCTGGACGCGACCGTGGTGCTGCTGACCCCCGTGGTCGCGGCCGCCGCCACCAGCACCCTGGTCAGCCCCCGGCCGGCGGTCTACGCCTGCGCCCGGCTCGCCAACACCGCCTCCCTGCTGCTCCCGGTGTCCAACCTGACGAACCTGCTGGCCCTGCCGTCGCTGCCCTCGCTCTCCTTCCTCGGCTTCGCCGCGCTGATGGCGCCGGTCTGGCTGGCCGTCATCGCCGTGGAGTACGTCGGCCACCGGCTGTTCTTCGCCCGCGACCTCGCCGCACCGCCGCAGCGGACCGACCCGACGCCGGCCGTCGACCTGCCGGTGGTGCCGCTCGTCGTGGTGGGGCTGATGCTGGTCGGCTTCGCGGCGCTGTCCCCGCTCGGCGTCGAGCCGGCGTGGGTGGCGCTCGCGGCCGCACTGGTGCTCACGACGTACTCCCTCACGCGCCGGCGGGTGTCCGCCACGACGGTGGCGCACGCCGCGCACCTCCCGTTCGCCGTCTTCGTGCTCTGCCTGGGCGTCGTGGTGGCCGGCCTGACCGACACCTTCCTGGGTGCGCTGGTCGCCGCCGCGGTGCCCGACGGGACCGGGCTGGGGGCGCTGCTGGTGGTCGCGCTGCTCGCGACGCTGCTGGCCAACGTGGTGAACAACCTGCCGGCCACCCTGCTGCTGGTGCCGCTGGTCGCGCCGCTGGGCGTGACCGCCGTGCTCGCGGCGCTCGTCGGGCTGGGTGTCGGGTCCGGCCTGACCTACACCGGGTCGCTCGCGAACCTGCTGTGGCGGCGCTCGCTGCGACGGCGCGGGACCGAGGCGTCGGCCCGCACCTTCCACGCCCTCGCGGCGCTCGTCACGCTGCCCGCCGTGGTGGTGGGCGTGGTCGTCCTGTGGGCGTGGGCGCCGCTGGTCGGCTAGGCGTCCCGCAGCGCCGGTAGCAGGCTGCTTGACGCAGATGCGTCGCTCTTTCGGCCCGAACTGGCGCAGATGCGGCATGATGTCGGCGTGAACAGCTACCGAGTTGCCGAGGCAGCCGACCTCCTGGGGGTCAGCAACGACACGCTGCGTCGGTGGATCGAGGCGGACCGGGTCCCCGCGGGACCCGGCGTCGACGGCAAGACCCGCATCGAGGGCGTCGACCTGGCCGCGCTGGCCAAGTCGCTGGCCGAGCACGGTCCCGAGGGCTTCGGCCAGGTCAGCCGCGCCACCTCGGTCAGTGCTCGCAACCGGATGCGCGGCATCGTCACTGCCGTCAAGAAGGACACCGTGATGGCCCAGGTGGAGATGGTGTGCGGGCCCTACCGCCTGGTCTCCCTCATGAGCGCCGAGGCCGCGGAGGACCTGGGCCTCGAGCCGGGCGTGCTGGCCATCGCGTCCGTCAAGTCAACCAACGTCGTCGTGGAGCTGCCATGAGAACCCGCACCAGGCTCACCCTGTCCCTGCTCGCAACGCTGCTGGCCGCCCTGGTGCTGGCCGGCTGCGGCTCGGACGACTCCTCGAGCGCCTCGTCGGGCAGCAGCACCACGGGCACCATCAACGTGCTCGGCGCCGCGTCGCTGACCGGCACCTTCACCGAGCTGGCCCAGGACTTCGAGGCCGACCACCCCGGCGTGAAGGTCAAGACGGCCTTCGACTCCAGCGCCACGCTCGCCGAGCAGGTCACGCAGGGCGCGCCCGCCGACGTGCTCGCCACTGCCGACGAGGACACCATGAAGACCGTCAGCGACGCCGGCGACACCGCGAGGACACCCCAGCTGTTCGCCACCAACCACCTCGTGATGGTGGTGCCGAAGGACAACCCGGCCGGCATCACGCAGTTCTCCGACCTGGACAAGAAGGGCGTGAAGTACGTCGTCTGCGTCGACACCGCGCCCTGCGGCAAGCTGGCCGTCAAGGTCCTCGCGAACACCGGCATCAAGGCCGAGCCGGTCAGCGAGGAGGTCGACGTCAAGGCGGTGCTGAGCAAGGTGTCCGCGGGCGAGGCCGACGCCGGGCTGGTCTACGAGACCGACGCGGTCGCCGGCGGCGACAGCGTCAAGAAGGTCGACATCCCGACCTCGAACGAGAACCTCAACAGCTACCCGATCGCGGCGCTGAAGGACTCCGAGAAGTCGACGCTGGCCCAGCAGTTCGTGGACCTGGTGCTCTCGACCAAGGGCCAGAAGGTGCTGGCGGACGCGGGGTTCGGCAAGCCGTGAGCAAGCCGTCAGTGAGCAGCCGGCCATGAGCGCAGCGCTCGGGCGGGCACCGGCTCGGCTGCTGGTGCCAGCGCTGGTCGGCGCGGTGTTCCTGGCGCTGCCGATGGTGGCGCTGCTGGTCCGCACGCCGTGGTCGGACTTCGTCGAGCAGCTGACCAGCCCCGAGATCCTCGACGCCCTGCGGCTGTCGCTGGTGACCTCGCTGGCCGCCCTCGCGGTGGTGGTCGCGCTCGGGGTGCCGCTGGCCTGGGCGCTGGCCCGGGTCGACTTCCCCGGCCGGTCGGTGGTGCGGGCACTCGTCATCGTGCCGCTGGTGCTGCCCCCGGTGGTCGGCGGCGTCGCGCTGCTGTCGGCCTTCGGCCGACGGGGCCTCGTCGGCGAGCCGCTGGAGCAGGCGTTCGGGATCACGATCCCGTTCACCACGTTCGCGGTGGTGCTCGCCCACACCTTCGTGTCGCTGCCGTTCTTCGTGCTGGCCGTGGAGGGTGCGCTGCGCGCCACCGACCGGGAGTACGACGTCGTGGCGGCCACCCTCGGCGCCAGCCGGTGGACGATCTTCCGGACCGTGTCGCTGCCGCTGGCGCGCCCCGGCCTGCTCGCCGGGCTGGTGCTCGCGTGGGCGCGCGCCCTCGGGGAGTTCGGCGCCACGATCACGTTCGCCGGCAACTACCCGGGCACCACCCGGACGATGCCCAACGCCATCTACGTCGCGCTGCAGGCCGACCCCGACGCCGCCCTCGTGCTGAGCGTGATCTTGATGTTCGTCTCGGTCGCGGTGCTGGCACTGCTGCGGGAGCGGTGGTTCGACGTCGCCGCACAGGGCACCGTGCGGGTGTGAACGAGCCGTTCCTCGACGCGCACGTGGTCGTCCGACGACCCGCGCACACCCTCGACGTGCACGTGCGCGCGGAACGGGGGGACGTGCTGGCCGTCATCGGGCCCAACGGGGCCGGCAAGTCGACCCTGGTGCGCGCGCTCGCGGGCGTGGTGCCGCTCGACGAGGGCCGGGTGGTGTGCGACGGCGAGACCTGGGACGCCGAGCCGGGCGGGATCCGGCGGGAGGCGCGGCTCCGGCGGGTCGGCATGGTCTTCCAGCAGGGGCTGCTGTTCCCGCACCTGACCGCCACCGAGAACGTCGCCTACGGCCTGCGCAGCCGGGGGACGCGCCGCCGCGACGCGGAGCGTGAGGCGCGGGCGTGGCTGGCCCGGCTCGGGGTGGCGGAGCTGGCCGAGCGCCGCCCCGCGCAGCTCTCCGGCGGTCAGGCGCAGCGGGTCGCGGTGGCCCGGGCGCTGGCGGCCCGGCCCCGGCTGCTGCTGCTCGACGAGCCGCTCTCCGCCCTCGACGTCGGGGTCGCGATGGCGCTGCGCATCGAGCTCGCCCGGCACCTCGCCGAGTTCGACGGCGTCTCCGTGCTGGTCACCCACGACGCCCTGGACGCGATGACGGTGGCCAACCGCGTGCTGGTCATCGACGACGGCCGGGTCGCGCAGGTCGGCACCCCGGCGGAGGTCGCGCGCCGGCCGGCCACCGACCACGTGGCCCGGCTGGTCGGGCTCAACGTGCTGCGCGGCACCAGCGACGGCACCTCGATCCGGCTGCGCGACGGCGGCGTGCTGGTCTCGAGCACGCCGGCGCGCGGCGACGTCAGCGCCTGCTTCCCGCCGTCGGCGGTGACGCTCACGGTCGGCGAGCCCGGCGGCTCGGCCCGCAACCGCTGGCCGGGCGCCGTGACCACCGTCGCGCCGCACGGCTCGGAGGTCCGGGTCCACGTCGACGCGGCCGGTGGTCTGATCGCCGACGTCACCCCCGCCTCGGCGGCCCAGCTGCGCCTGGCGCCGGGCACCGCGGTGTGGGCGACCGTCAAGGCCACCGAGATCTCGGTCTACGACGAGGCGTGAGCCCCGGCTAGGATCCGGGCATGCCGGAAGCCCACGACGTCTCCCCCGCCCTGTCCGCGGCTCACGAGGCCCCGGACCGCAACCTGGCACTCGAGCTGGTCAGGGTCACCGAGGCCGCCGCGATGGCCGCCGGCCGCTGGGTCGGCCGCGGTGACAAGAACGGTGCCGACGGCGTGGCCGTCAACGCGATGCGGACGCTGATCTCGACCGTCGGGATGCGGGGCGTCGTGGTGATCGGCGAGGGCGAGAAGGACAACGCCCCGATGCTGTTCAACGGCGAGCAGGTCGGCGACGGCACCGGCCCCGAGTGCGACGTGGCCGTCGACCCCATCGACGGCACCACGCTGGCCGCCAAGGGCATGACCAACGCGATCGCCGTGATGGCCGTGGCGCCGCGCGGGTCGATGTACGACCCGTCGGCGGTGTTCTACATGGAGAAGCTGGTCACCGGCCCGGAGGCGGCCGACGTCGTCGACATCCGCTACCCGATCGCCGAGAACATCCACCAGGTGGCGAAGGCCAAGGGCAGCGCCCCCGAGGACGTCACGGTGGTGCTGCTGGACCGCCCCCGCCACGAGAAGATCGCCGCGGAGATCCGCGCGACCGGCGCCCGCATCAAGTTCATCACCGACGGTGACGTCGCCGGCGCGATCATGGCGGCCCGCGCCGACACCGGCATCGACCTGCTGCTCGGGATCGGGGGCACCCCGGAGGGCATCATCGCCGCCTGCGCGATGAAGTGCCTCGACGGCGTGATCCAGGGCCGGCTGTGGCCCAAGGACGACGAGGAGCGGCAGCGCGCGCTCGACGCCGGCCACGACCTCGACCCCGACACGGTGCTGGCCACCGACGACCTGGTCACCGGTGACGACGTGTTCTTCGTGGCGACCGGCATCACCGACGGCGAGATCATGGAGGGGGTGCGCTACAGCGGCGGCGGCGCACGCACCCACTCGCTGGTGATGCGCTCACGCAGCGGCACGATCCGCTCCATCCGGTCCGAGCACAAGCTGCAGAAGCTCAAGGCCTACGCCGCCGTGGACTTCGGGCGCTGAGGTGGTCGCGGCCGTGCCGTCCCCGTTCGTGGTCGTCGGCGAGTCGCTCGTCGACATCGTGGTCCCGTCGGGGGGCGGCGAGCGCCACGACGCCGTCGGCGGCTCGTGCCTCAACGTCGCGGTCGGGCTGGCGCGCCTCGAGGTGCCGACCACGCTGGTGACCCGCCTCGGCGAGGACCGGTACGGCGACCTGGTGCTGGCCCACCTCCGCGACAGCGACGTGACCCTCGCCGAGGGGTCGATCGTCCCCGGCGGTGCGACGAGCACGGCCACCGCCCACCTGGATGCGTCGCACGCGGCGACGTACGACTTCGAGATCGTGTGGGACCTGCCGCCCCAGCGGCTCCGGCGACGACGTCGCCGGCATCCACGTCGGCTCCCTCGGCACCACCGTGCAGCCGGGCGAAGGACGCCGTCGTCGACCTGGTCCGGCAGGCCACCGAGGAGCAGGTGTTCGTCAGCTTCGACCCGAACATCCGGCCGTTCTTCCTCGACGACGCCGAGGCCGCCTGGCGCGACGTGGTCGAGATCGCGGCGGGCTCGACGCCTGGTCAAGCTCTCCGACGAGGACCTCCGGCTGCTCCGGCCCGGGGACTCCGAGGAGGACGTCTGCCGTGGGCTGCTGGCCGGCGGCCGCACCGAGCTGGTGGTGCTGACCCGCGGCGCCCACGGTGCCCGGGCGTTCACCGAGGGCGGCGACCCTGGACGTCAAGGCGCCGCCGACCCAGGTGGTCGACACCGTCGGCGCCGGCGACTCGTTCATGGCCGCGATGCTCGCGATGCTGTTCGAGTGGGGCGTGGTGGCCGACGGCGAGGGGGCGCTGGCGGCGCTCGACGACGCGCGCGTCGAGCTGCTGGTGCGCGGGGCGGCCACGGCCGCGGCGGTGACCTGCTCGCGGCGCGGGGCTAACCCGCCGACACTTCGGGAACTGCCGCCAACCTGGCCCGCCGGCTGAGCCCCTGACGGGCGTCCCGGCGCGGTCCGGCCGGCCTGCTGGGCCGCCAGCGTCTCGCAGACGAGGTCGAGCACCCCCGGGTCGAAGGCCATGCCGAGGTGGCTGGTCGCGACCTCCACGGTCGAGGCCTGCGGGTCCAGGCAGCTGCGCCAGTCGACGATCCCGTCGCGCCGGGAGAACACCGAGGTGAACGACACGTCCCGGGCCAGCGGCACCCGGGCCTGCTCCCAGCTCGCCCGGGCGCACTCGCCCGAGGTGCAGTCCTCGCCCATCAGCCTCCCGAGGCCGGCCCGCTGCAGCCGGGTGACCATCTTGAGGTCGAAGAGCAGGATCGGGTGGGCGGCGCCGGGCGCCAGGATCGGGCTGCCGAGCGTGACGATCCCGTCGATCAGGTCGGGCCGCTTGCCGGCCAGGCCGCGGGCCATCAGGCCGCCGAGGCTGTGCCCGACGACGGTCACCTTGCGGCCGCGGCGCAGCGCGATGGCCTCGATGCGGCGCTCCAGCGTCTCGGAGGCCTCCTGGGTGCAGCCGACGTTGGCGTGCATCAGCGAGCGGTAGGTGCGGTAGCCCAGTCCGCGCAGCCGGCGCGACATCAGCCGCGAGGCTGCCGTCGCCGGCCATGAAGCCGGGCACCAGCACCACCGGCGCGAGGGCGTGCTCGGGGGCCCGCAGGGCGTACGGCGTGTCCCGGCGGTGCCGCCGGTCGTGGGCGCTGCGGCGGACGAAGCGGGCGGCCTCGGAGACGGCGCTGCCCTCACGGGCGATGGCGCGCAGCCCGGTGGGCCCGGCGAACCCCGGAGGGCAGAGGAAGGAGCCGAGCGGCGTGTCCATGATGTGACGGTAACCACTTGAAACCGAAAGTATGCGAGTGACCGCCGGAACGTTACCGACTTGTCCGGATCGCGAGGCTCGCGAGGTTCGCGCCACCCGTGGCCGTCCCCTCGAACCGGTCGGTAACATCGAGGGAGCGCTTCCGAGACGAGAGGGTCGGCGATGACCAGCACCACGCCCGGCGCGGCCTCCTCCGCCGTGCCCGAGGGGGCCTCGCCCGAGCGGGTGGCCCCGCTCGGGAACGGGCTCGAGATCTGCTACCAGACCTTCGGCGACCCCGCAGGCGACCCGCTGCTGCTCGTGATGGGCCTGGGCGGCCCGATGACCTGGTGGCGCCCCGAGCTGTGCCGGATGCTCGCGGACGCGGGCTTCTTCGTGATCCGGTTCGACAACCGCGACGTCGGCCGCTCGTCCCGGGTGCGGGCCCGGGTGTCGCGGCGGCAGGTCGTGGAGGCGTTCTTCGGGCGGGGCCCGCGGCCGCCGTACACGCTCGACGACATGGCCGGTGACGCCTTCGGGCTGCTCGACCACCTGGGCCTGGAGTCCGCCCACGTCGCCGGCATCTCGATGGGCGGCATGATCGTGCAGACGATGGCGCTGCTGCACCCCGAGCGGGTGCGCTCGCTGACCTCGATCATGTCCACCACCGGCCGCCGCACCGTCGGCTGGCAGGACCCGCGGCTGCTCCCGCTGCTGCTGGCGCGCAGCGCCCAGACGCGCGAGCTCGTACGTCGCCTCGTCGGCGCGCGTGTGGCGGCTGATCGGCTCACCGGGCTACCCGGAGACCCGGCGAGGCCGTCGACGAGCGGGCCGCGGAGACCTTCGACCGCGGGGTCAGCGCCTCCGGGACCGCCCGGCAGATCCTGGCGATCCTGCGGCAGCCCGACCGCTCGCGCCGGCTCCGCACGCTGCGGATGCCCGCGCTGGTGATCCACGGGCTCAGCGACAAGATGGTGCACGTCTCCGGGGGCCGCGCGACCTCGCACGCGCTGCCCGGCTCGGAGCTGCTGCTGGTGCCCGGCATGGGCCACGACACCCCGGCGGAGCTCTACGAGACCTTCACCGACGCGATCCGGCGCACCGCCGACCGGGCCGCCGCCTGACGACAGCAGCGCTCCCCCCGGAGACCGGAGGGAGCGCTGTGCTGGCAGAGCCGGGTCAGCCGTTGAGGCGCAGCCCCGAGTCGGTGTCGAAGACGTGCACGTTCTCCGGGTCGGTCGTCACGTAGAGCGTCTCGCCCTTCTGGTGGTTGCGCCGCGCGTCGATGCGGACGATCACCTGGTCGGGCGTGCCCTCCTCGCCGCTGGTGCCGTAGACGAAGCCGTCCGCGCCGAGCTCCTCGACGACGGTGATCTTCACCGGGATGCCCTCGCCCTCGCCGACGATCCGCCACGACTCGGGACGCACGCCGACGGTGATGTCGCCGCCGGCCTTGGTCGCGGTGTCGCGCGGGATCGGGACCTCGACGTGGCCGAGCCGGGCGTGGCCCTCGATGTTGTGCGCGCGGAGCAGGTTCATGGCCGGCGAGCCGATGAAGCCGGCGACGAACAGGTTGGCGGGCTTGTCGTAGAGGTTCAGCGGGGTGTCGGCCTGCTGCAGGATGCCGTCCTTGAGCACCGCGACCCGGTCGCCCATCGTCATGGCCTCGACCTGGTCGTGGGTGACGTAGACCGTGGTGACGCCGAGGCGCTGCTGCAGGGCGGCGATCTGCGTGCGGGTCGAGACCCGGAGCTTGGCGTCGAGGTTCGACAGCGGCTCGTCCATGCAGAACACCTGCGGCTGCCGGACGATGGCCCGGCCCATGGCGACGCGCTGCCGCTGGCCACCGGAGAGCGCCTTGGGCTTGCGCTCGAGGTACTCGGTGAGGTCGAGGAGGCGGGCCGCCTCCTTGACGCGCTCCATGCGCTCCTCCTTCGGGACCTTGGCCATCTTGAGGGAGAACGCCATGTTCTCGGCGACGCTCATGTGCGGGTAGAGCGCGTAGTTCTGGAACACCATCGCGATGTCCCGCTCCTTGGGCGGCAGGTGGGTGACGTCGCGGTCACCGATCCTGATCTGGCCGCTGGTCACCTCCTCCAGGCCGGCGAGCATCCGCAGGCTGGTGGACTTGCCGCAGCCGGAGGGGCCGACGAGGACGAGGAACTCGCCGTCCTCGATCTCGAGGTTGAAGTCGTCCACCGCGGGTCGTTCCGCCCCGGGGTAGAGGCGCTCCGCGTGGTCGTAGGTGACTGAAGCCATGCTGATCTGTCCCTTCACCGGCAGGTACGTGCCGGACGATCCGTCGTAAAGGTGAGTGTGGCAGGGCTCACACTAGCGGCCGACGGGCCGACCGGCCAGGCTCCGACGCGGGCCGGTCAGTCGCCGGCCGGCACCACCAGCACGGCGTCCGCCTCGACGTCGACGTGCACCGCGGCGTCGGCGCTGAGCCGGGTGGCCTGCGAGCTCGACGTCTGCGCGACCACCAGCTGGCCGTCGTCGAGGCGGCACTGCACCCGCGAGAACGGGCCCGAGGAACGCCACCGACACGACCCGCGCGTTCGCCGCCCCGGCCCCGTTGTCGGCACCGTCACCGGCCGCCGTCACGCGCACCGACTCCGGGCGCACCAGGGCGTCGCCGGCGCCGTGCTCGACCGACCCCTCGAGCAGCCCGACCCGCGACCCGAGGACGGTGGCCTGCCCGGCGGCGACCTCGGTGCGGACCCGGTTGCTGAGCCCCACGAACTCCGCGACGAACCGGGTGGCGGGGCGGGCGTAGAGCTCGGTGGGGGCGGCGATCTGGTCGAGCCGCCCGGCGTTCATCACGCCGACCCGGTCGGCGACGGCGAGCGCCTCCTCCTGGTCGTGGGTGACGAACAGGGTCGTGGTGCCGACGTCGAGCTGGACGCGGCGGATCTCGTCGCGCAGCTGCACCCGGACCTTGGCGTCCAGGGCGGACAGCGGCTCGTCGAGCAGCAGCACGCGCCGGCTCCACGGCGAGGGCGCGGGCCAGCGCGACGCGCTGCTGCTGGCCGCCGGAGAGCTGGTGGGCGTAGCGGTCCGCGAACTGCGAGAGACCGACCAGCTCCAGCATCTCGCCGGACCGCTCGAGCCGCCTGCCGCGGTCCTGCCCGCGCAGCCGCAGGCCGAAGGCGACGTTGTCGCGGACCGTCATGTGCGGGAAGAGGCTGTAGGCCTGGAACACCATGCCCATGTCGCGCTTGTTCGCGGGCACCGCGGAGATGTCCGCGCCGCCGACCAGCACCTGCCCCTGGTCGGCGCGGTCCAGCCCGGCGAGGATCCGCAGCGCGGTGGTCTTGCCGCAGCCCGAGGGGCCGAGCAGCACCACCATCTCGCCGGGCTCGATCTCCAGGCTCATCCCGTCGAGCGCGTGGAGGCTGCCGTAGGTGCGACGCAGGTCGACGAGCGACACCGCGACGCCGGCGGTCGAGGGAGCGTGGGCGGCCACGGCCATGTCAGGCACCTTTCGAGGTCCGCGAGCGACGGCCCACGAACGAGAGGACGAGCAGCAGGGCGGAGGCGAACACCAAGGAGGCCAGCGAGGCGGCCACCGAGGTCGGGGCGTCGCTCTTGCCGAGCGCGCCGATCACGGTCGGGAGCGTCTCGAAGTTCAGCAGCGACGCGAAGGTGTACTCCCCCAGCACCAGCGCCACGGAGACGAACGCGGCCGAGGTGACGCCCGGCCAGATGTTCGGGAGCACGATCCGCGCGATCACCGTGCCCCAGCCGGCTCCGAGGGACCGGGCGGCCTCGGAGAGGGTCACCACGTTGATGGCGGCGAGCGCGTTGTCGATCGAGCGGTAGGCGTAGGGCAGCACCAGGATCACGTAGGCGAACGTCAGCGTGAGGGCTGAGTTGCCGAACAGGTAGGACACCCAGGCGTAGACGTTGGAGATGCCGACCACGATCACCAGCGGCGGGATGGTCAGCGGCAGCAGGCAGAGGTACTCGATCAGCTTCGAGGCGGCCGGGACCCGGAGCCGCACCCAGATCATCGTCGGGGTGAGCAGCGCCAGCATCAGCAGCGTGGTGAGCACCGAGAGCAGCAGCGAGGTGATGATGGACGAGCGCAGCAGCTCGTCGGTGACGAGGTTCGCCCAGAACTGCCCGGTGCGCCCGCCGCCGTTCAGGGCCCGGGTGCTGAAGTCGAGCATCGACAGCAGCGGGACCAGGAAGAACAGCCCGAACACGACGTAGGCCACGACCTTCGTGACCCGCCAGGCGAGCGACCCCCTCATGAGCGCCGCCTCACTGCAGCCACCGGCTCGTGCGCCGCACCAGCAGGCTGTAGAGCGTCATCACCACGGCCACCACGACGACCATCTCGAAGGCCAGCGCGAAGGCGAGGTTCTGGCGGCCGAGCATGACCTCGCTGGTCAACGCGGACCGGATGAACAGCGGCAGGATCGGCTGCCCCTGGCTGACCAGCACCGCCGCCGTGGCGTACGCCGCGAACGCGTTGGCGAACAGCAGCAGCGTGGCGCCGAGGAACGCCGGGAACAGCAGCGGGCCGGCCACCCGTCGCCAGTAGACCCAGGTGCTCGCCCCGAGGTTCACCGCCGCCTCCCGCCACTGCGGGCGGACGCCGTCGAGCGCGGGCAGGAAGACGATCACCATCAGCGGGATCTGGAAGTAGCTGTAGACCAGGATCAGGCCGGGCAGCCCGTAGAGCCAGCCGGAGCCGAAGATGTCGATGCCGAACGTGTTCTTCAGCGCCAGGGTGACCACCCCGGAGAACCCGAGGGTGGCGACGAACGCGAACGCCAGCGGTACGCCGCCGAACTGTGCGAGCACGCCGCTGACCGCCGTCACCACCCGGCGGAACAGGCTGGTGGCCGGCCGGGTGACGACGAGGTAGGCGAGGAACGAGCCGAAGACCGCCCCCACGAGCGCGCTGCTCAGCGACAGCACGATGCTCTTCCACAGCACCGTCAGCAGCGTGCCGCTGAACAGCTCCTGGATGTTGACCAGCGAGAACCGGCCGTCCTCCTGGAAGGCGCCCACCCCCACCGTGAGGGTGGGCACCACCAGGAAGACCAGCAGGTAGAGCAGGAACGGCAGCAGCGCCAGCCACGGCGTCAGCCGGGAGACCTGGCCACGACTCAGCCGACGGCCTTGGTCCAGTTGGCCGAGAGGTACTTCGTCGCCTTCTCGGTCTGCGCGACGGTCGGGGTGACCGCCTTGCCGTTGACCGGCGGCAGCGCGTCGTACGCCGTCTTGTCGATGGTGCCGGCCTTGACCATCGCGTCGGCGCGCACCGGGCGGGCGCCGCCGGCGAGCCAGAGGTTCTGGCCCGCGTCGGAGTAGAGGAACTCCTGCCAGAGCCGGGCCGCGGCCGGGTGCGGCGCGTCCTTGTTGATGGCCTGGTAGTAGTAGCCGGCGATCACCGCGTTGCTCGGGCACGACCACCTTCCAGTTCTTCAGCTTCTTGGACTCGGCCGCGTTGAGGTAGTCCCAGTCGATGACCACCGGGGTCTGGCCGGACTCGATGGTGGTCGAGGTCGGGTCGACGGGCAGGAAGTTGCCGGCCTTCTTGAGCTTCGCGAAGTAGTCCACGCCGGGCTTGACGTCGTCGGCCGAGCCGCCGTTGCCGAGCGAGGCCATCATCACGCCGCTGAACGCGGCGCCGGCCTCGGTCGGGTTGCCGTTGAGCGCGACCTTGCCCTTGAAGCCGGACCCGAGCAGGTCGTCGAGGCCCTTGACCGTCGGCACCTTGCTGGCGTCGTAGCCGATCGACATGTAGCCGCCGTAGTCGTTGACCCAGCTGCCGGAGGCGTCCTTGAAGTCGGAGCTGATGTCGTCCCACTTCGCGTTCTTGTACTTCGCGAACATCGACGGTGTTCGCGAGCGCCACCGACTGGCCGAGGTCGAACACGTCGGGCGCGCGGTCGGTGCCCTTGAGCGACTTGGCCGCGTTGATCTCGTCCTGGCTCGCGGCGTCGGGCTGGGCGGAGTTGACCTTGATGCCGTACTTGTCGCCGAACGCCTTGATGATGTTGGCGTAGTTGGCCCAGTCGGGCGGCAGCGCGATGACGTTGAGCGTGCCCTCCTTCTTGGCCGCCTTCACCAGCGCGTCCATGCCGCCGAGGTCCTGCGGCCGACGTCGCGGTCGCGGCCTTGCTGCCGCCGCCGCCGTTGCCCGAGTCGGAGGGCGGGGCGCAGGCGGCGAGCGCCAGCACGCTGACACCGGCCACGAGACTCATACGCAGGGAACTTCTGGCCATGACGGACCTCCACGAGCTCAGAGAGACAACTGGCGAACGACATCGGTCCGACCCGGGGTCAGGAGGTCGTTCGGGGAGGGCGGGGACCGCTCTCAGTCGCAACGTAGCCCATCCGGTGACCGGCGGAGCGCTTCTGGAGGCGAATTCTTCGCGTCTCTTCGGCGTCCCTCAGGAGCCGTGCCAGCCGAGCCGCTTGCGCAGCCCCTCGCCGGGGCGGCCGCGGCGCTGCACGTGCACCGAGCCCATCAGCGCGAGACCCCGCACCCGGACCGTCACACCGGGGTTGTCGGCGTCGAAGGGCACCTTGGGCCGCTGCTCGGAGTACTCCCCCATCACGCCGAAGCCCTCCATCCGCACGGTCGTCGCGGCGTCCACCAGGACCTTCACCTCGCCCATCACGGCGCTGGCGTTGACGGTCACCTCGCGCTGCTCGAACCGGGCGTCGCGCAGGTCGAGCACGACGCTGCCCATCAGCGCGAAGGCGGTGTGGCCGTCCTCGACCACCCAGGCGCCGGTGCGCCGGGTCTCCGACATCACCGCGACGGAGCTGGCGTAGCGCGGCGCCGCCGGAGCGCCCGCCGGCAGGTCGGGACGCGGTGCGGGTCCGGGCACGGCCCCGGTCGGCAGGTCGACGGTGATCGGCACCAGCTCGCCGTAGGTCTTGGCCTGGTACGTCGCCTCGAGCCGCTCGTCGAGCTCCTCGATGTCGATCCGGCCCTCGCCCGCGGCCTGGCGCAGCACCTCGGCGACCCGGTGGCGGTCCTCGTCGGAGATGCGCATCCGGCTGGCGTCCCGGTACGGCTCGGGGGCGTGTCCCTCCATGGCAGGAGCCTATCGGGAGTCCACTACGCTCGACCCGGCCGTTTCTCCCCGGCCGACCCGCGACCCGAGGGGCCTTGCGTTGAGTGACGATCTCGCCGACTTCCGCTACTCCGACCTGCTGCCCACCGGCGCCGACGAGACGCCGTACCGGCTGCTGACGACCGAGGGCGTCAGCACCGTCGAGGCCGGCGGCCGCACGTTCCTGCAGGTCGACCCGGAGGTGCTGCGGCTGCTCACCGCGGAGGCGATGCACGACATCGCGCACTACCTGCGCCCCGCGCACCTCGCGCAGCTGCGCCGGATCATCGACGACCCGGAGGCCAGCGGCAACGACCGGTTCGTCGCGCTCGACCTGCTGAAGAACGTCAACATCTCCGCCGGCGGCGTGCTGCCGATGTGCCAGGACACCGGCACCGCGATCGTGATGGGCAAGAAGTCCGAGGGCGTGCTCACCGGCGGCGACGACGACGAGTGGATCAGCCGCGGCGTGTACGACGCCTACACCAAGCTCAACCTGCGCTACTCGCAGATGGCGCCGCTGACGATGTGGGACGAGAAGAACACCGGCTCCAACCTGCCGGCGCAGATCGAGCTGTACGCGACGCCGGGCACCGACGACCCGGCGTACAAGTTCCTGTTCATGGCCAAGGGCGGCGGCTCGGCGAACAAGTCGTTCCTGTACCAGGAGACCAAGGCGGTGCTCAACCCGAAGCGGATGCTGGAGTTCCTCGACGAGAAGATCCGCTCGCTCGGCACCGCCGCCTGCCCGCCGTACCACCTGGCGGTCGTCATCGGCGGCACGTCGGCGGAGTACGCGCTGAAGACCGCGAAGTACGCCTCCGCGCACTACCTCGACGACCTGCCGACCGCCGGGCTCGATGGCCGCGCACGGGTTCCGCGACCTCGAGCTCGAGGAGGAGGTCTTCGAGCTGACGCAGACGTTCGGGATCGGCGCGCAGTTCGGCGGCAAGTACTTCTGCCACGACGTGCGCGTGGTCCGGCTGCCGCGGCACGGCGCGTCCTGCCCGGTCGCGATCGCGGTCTCCTGCTCGGCCGACCGGCAGGCGCTCGGCAAGATCACCGCCGAGGGCGTCTTCCTCGAGCAGCTCGAGACGCGACCCGGCGCCGTACCTGCCGGAGACCACGGACGAGCAGCTGACGGTCTCCTCGGCCGACGAGGTCGTGCAGCATCGACCTGAACCGGCCGATGGCCGAGATCCGCGCCGAGCTGTCGCAAGCACCCGGTGAAGACCCGGCTGTCGCTGACCGGCCCGCTGGTCGTCGCGCGCGACATCGCGCACGCCAAGATCAAGGAGCGGCTCGACGCCGGCGAGGAGATGCCGCAGTACCTCCGGGACCACGCCGTCTACTACGCCGGGCCCGGCCAAGACGCCCGAGGGCTACGCGTCCGGGTCGTTCGGCCCGACGACGGCCGGCCGGATGGACTCCTACGTCGAGCAGTTCCAGGCGGCCGGCGGCTCGATGGTGATGCTGGCCAAGGGCAACCGGTCGGCGCAGGTCGACCGACGCGTGCGACGAGCACGGCGGCTTCTACCTCGGCTCGATCGGCGGCCCGGCCGCCCGGCTGGCGCAGGACTGCATCAAGAAGGTCGAGGTGCTCGAGTACGACGAGCTCGGCATGGAGGCGGTCTGGAAGATCGAGGTCGAGGACTTCCCGGCGTTCATCGTCGTCGACGACAAGGGCAACGACTTCTTCGCCGAGACGCCGAAGCCGATCGCGCTGACCGTCGCGGACGAGGTCGGCCGAGAAGGTCTGAGCCGGTGCGCGCTACGTCGAGCTGGCCCGGGCCGAGTCCGAGCGCGGCGAGGTGGTGCTGCGCGAGCGGCGGACGAGGACGGCGCCGACGTCCGGTCCTCGAGCTGCGGGTGAACGGCGTGTTCGTCATGGACTCGGTCGAGACCAGCACCGAGCAGGCGCTCGCCCGGCGGCGCTGAGCCACGTCGAGCGACCCACGAGCGGTGGTCGTCGGCGGGCTCGGGCTCGGCTTCACCGCACGCCAGGTGCTCACCGACCAGCGCGTCGAGAAGCTGCGCGGTCGTCGAGATCGAGGAGGCGCTGGTCGGCTGGATGCGCGACGGCACCGTCCCGCACGGCCCGGCGTTCCTGGCCGACGAGCGGCTCGTCGTGGTGACCGCCGACGTCGCGGCAGGCGATGGCCGAGGCCGGCCCCGTCGACGTACGACCTGGTGCTGCTGGACGTCGACAACGGTCCCGGCTTCCTCGTGCACGACGACAACGCGGCGCTCTACCGCGAGCCGCTTCCTGCGCACCGTCGCGGCGGTCCTCCGGCCCGGCGGTGCGGTCGCGGTGTGGTCCGCGGCCGAGTCGCCCGAGCTCCGCGAGGCGATGGCCCGAGGTCTTCGGCGACGCGACGCCGATCCCGCTCGACGTGCGCCTGCAGGGCCGCGACGAGCAGTACTGGCTCTACCTGGCCCGTCGCTGAGCCGTCGCGGACGGGCTCCTGGGCTCCGGGTAGCGTCGAGGACATGGACGATTTCCGCATCGAGCACGACAGCATGGGCGAGGTCCGAGGTCCCCGCGCGACGCGCTGTGGCGGGCCCAGACCCAGCGCGCCGTCGAGAACTTCCCGATCAGCGGCACCGCCCTCGAGGCCGAGCACGTCCAGGCGCTCGGCGCAGGTCAAGGCGGCCGCGGCGAAGGTCAACGCCGAGCTCGGCGTGATCAGCCGACGAGCAGGCGACGGCGATCCGAGGCGGCCGCCGCCGAGGTCGTGGAGGGCGAGCACGACGACGCACTTCCCGATCGACGTGTTCCAGACCGGGTCCGGCACGTCGCTCGAACATGAACATGAACGAGGTGCTCGCCTCGCTCGCGCAGCGCGCCGGGGTCGAGGTGCACCCCAACGACCACGTCAACGCCAGCCAGTCGAGCAACGACACGTTCCCGACCTCGATCCACGTCGCCGCGACGCTCGGCGACGTGCAGCGACCTGGTGCCGGCGCTCGACGCACCTCGCGGCCGCGCTGGAGGCGCAAGGCCGCCGAGTTCGCCGACGTCGTGAAGTCCGGCCGCACCCACCTGATGGACGCGACCCCGGTGATGCTGGGCCAGGAGCTCGGCGGGTACGCCGCCGCGGTCGCGCTACGGCGTCGAGCGGCTCGAGTCGTCGCTGCCGCGGGTCGCCGAGCTCCCGCTCGGCGGCACGGCGGTCGGCACCGGCATCAACACCCCGGAGGGCTTCGCCGCCGCGGTGATCGCGGAGCTCGCGCGACGCGACCGGCCTGCCGTTCACCGAGGCCCGCAACCACTTCGAGGCGCAGGGCGCGCGCGACGGGCTCGTCGAGCTGTCCGGCCAGCTGCGGACGATCGCGGTCGGGCTCACCAAGATCTGCAACGACCTGCGCTGGATGTCGTCGGGGCCGCGCACCGGGCTGGCCGAGATCAACCTGCCGGACCTGCAGCCGGGCTCGAGCATCATGCCGGGCAAGGTCAACCCGGTGCTGCCGGAGGCGACGCTGATGGTCTGCGCCCAGGTCATCGGCAACGACGCCACCGTGACCGCCGCGGGCGCCAGCGGCAGCTTCGAGCTCAACGTGATGATGCCGGTGATCGCGCGCAACCTGCTGGAGTCGATCCGGCTGCTGGCCACCAGCAGCCGGCTGCTCGCCGACCGCTGCATCGACGGCATCACCGCCAACGTCGAGCGGATGCGGACCTACGCCGAGTCGTCACCGTCGGTGGTGACCCCGCTGAACCGCTACATCGGCTACGAGAACGCCGCGAAGGTCGCCAAGAAGGCGCTGGCGGAGGAGAAGACGATCCGCGAGGTCGTCCTCGAGATGGGCTTCGTCGAGCGCGGCGACCTCACCGAGGAGCAGCTCGACGAGGCGCTCGACGTCGCGTCGATGACCCACCCCTGACACCCCGACATCGGATGTCTCGGCGTGACCTGGAGGTCACCCTCCGACATCCGATGTCGGATGGCTCTCGGTGCGGGAGTGGCTCAGTACCAGCCGTGGCTCTGCTTGAAGCCCCAGGCGCTGCAGGGGCTGCCGTAGCGGCCCTTGATGTAGCCGAGGCCCCACTTGATCTGGGTGGCCGCGTCGTTCTCCCAGTTCGGGCCGGCGGAGGCCATCTTCGAGCCGGGGAGCGCCTGCGGGATGCCGTAGGCCGACGACGACGGGTTGTCGGCGTGGGTGTTCCAGCCGCTCTCCTGGGAGTAGATCTCGTCCAGGCAGGAGAACTGGTCCGCGCCGAAGCCGAACTGCGGCAGCAGCGCCTTCGCGACGGTGCGGGGGTCGCCGCCGGTCAGGTCCTCGGTCTCGGTGACCTGGCCGCCGGACGCCTGGTCGAGCGCGCGCTTCTTCTGCACGTCGACCGGCTGGCGCTCCACGGAGCGGGAGACGGCCTGGGCGCGGTCGCCGAGGTCGTCGCGCCGGGCTGCCGGAGGACGCCGAGTCCTCGGTGCTGGTGTGGACCTGGTGGGCGGCGAGCGCGGCCGAGGCGGACTCGCCGGAACCGGCGCCCTGCAGCGCGATGCCGGACGAGACGGCCAGGCCGGTCGCCGCGACGGCGACGCCGGACACGGCCAGCGACGTGCGCAGACCGGTGCTCAGGCGGGTGGAGGTCGGTTCGGCTCGGGGGCCACGGTGCTTCGGGACGTAGGGCTCACGTCGGGGCACAGAGGGACTCACAGACGTTGACGACAAGTGGACGTCGCGCGCTGAACCCCCCGACAAAACGCACGAAGCGGCCCACTCTGGCAAGACCCCGGCGGGCTTGGCAAACCGAGACCAGGCGTGTCGGGGATGACGGTCGCCACACCTGGCGCGGTTCGTGGGGCGGCTGTGACTGTTGTTACGCCTGTGGCTGGTGCAGCCAGACCGAGGTCGCGGCCGGCAGCCGGCCGTCGACGAGCGGACCGCTGACCAGCAGCACGTCGTGGCCCGTGGGCAGCGCGACCGGCTCCCCGGTGACGTTGACCAGGCACACGAGGTCGGCGCCGCGGGTGAACCCCAGCACGCCGTCGGGCTGGTCGAGCCAGGTCAGCTCCCCGTCGCCGAGCGCGGGCGTCGCGCGCCGCAGCCGCAGCGCCGCGCGGTAGAGCTCGAGCATCGAGGTCTCGTCGCCGGTCTGCGCCTCGACGCTGAGCGGGCCCCAGCCGGCCGGCTGCGGCAGCCAGGGCGGCGCCGTGGCACCCGCCGGGCTGAAGCCGTACGGCGGCGCGTCGCCGGACCACGGCACCGGGACCCGACAGCCGTCGCGGCCGCGGTCGGTGTGGCCGGACCGCTCCCAGGTGGGGTCCTCGAGCGCCTCGTCGGGCAGGTCCTCGACCTCCTCGAGGCCGAGCTCCTCGCCCTGGTAGACGTAGGCGCCGCCGGGCAGCCCGAGCGTCAGCAGCACCGCCGCGCGGGCCCGCTGCCGTCCCAGCTCGAGGTCGGCCGGCCGGCCGAGCACCTGCATCAGGCTGCTGCCGGGGCCGGTCTGCTCCCGGGCGTAGCGCGACACGTGGCGCACCACGTCGTGGTTGGACAGCACCCAGGTGGCCGGCGCACCGACGGCGCTCAGCTCCTCCAGCGTCTCGGTGATGACGTACCGCAGGTAGCCCGCGTCCCAGGTGGCCTGCAGGTAGGTGAAGTTGAACGCGGTGTGGAGCTCGTCGCCGCGCAGGTAGCGCGCCAGCCGCTCGGGCTCGTCGACCCAGGCCTCGGCCACGAACACCCTCGGGTCGTCGTAGGAGTCGGCCACCAGCCGCCACTCGCGATACACCTCGTGCACCTCGTCGCGGTCCCAGAACGGGTGCGGCTGCCAGGGGGCGCGCCGCAGCTCGCCGTCGACCTCGACCGGCTGCCGGGGCCAGTCCAGGTCGGGGGCGTCGGGCAGCCCCTCCTCCTTGACCAGCGAGTGCGCCACGTCGATGCGGAACCCGTCCACCCCGCGGTCGAACCAGAACCGCAGCGTCTTCTCGAAGTCGGCGCGGACGTCGGGGTGCTCCCAGTTCAGGTCGGGCTGCTCGGGGGCGAACAGGTGGAGGTACCACTCGCCCGGCGACCCGTCGGCCTCGGTGACCCGCTCCCAGGCCGGACCGCCGAACACCGACTGCCAGGCGTTGGGCGGCTCCGCGCCGTCGGCGCCCCGCCCCGGCCGGAACAGGTAGCGCTCGCGGGCCGGGGAGCCGGGGCCGGCCTCGAGCGCCTCGGTGAACCAGGCGTGCCGGTCGGAGCTGTGGTTCGGGACGATGTCGAGCAGCACGCGCAGCCCCACGTCGTGGGCCTCGCGGACCATCGCCTCGGCGTCCGCCAGCGTGCCGAAGCGCGGCTCGACGGCGCGGTAGTCCGCGACGTCGTAGCCCGCGTCGGCCATCGGCGAGGGGTACCACGGGTTCACCCAGACCGCGTCCACCCCCAGGTCCGCCAGGTAACGCAGACGGGAACGGATCCCGGCGATGTCGCCGAGCCCGTCCCCGTCTGCGTCTGCGAAGCTGCGGATGTAGATCTGGTAGATGACGGCGTCACGCCACCAGTCGGTCACCGGACCAGCTCCTCTGCTTACTTGACACCTCCGGCGGTCAGACCGCTCACGATGCGGCGCTGGAAGGCCAGCACCATGATGACCAGCGGGATCGTCAGGATCACGCCCGCCGCCATCTGGGTGCCGAACGGTGTGTCACGTCCCGTCGACCCGGTGAACTGCGACACCGCGACGACCGCGGTGAAGAAGTCGGACTTGTTCGTCATCGTCAGCGCGATGATGAACTCGTTCCACGCCGCCACGAACACGATGATCGCGGTCGTGAAGACGCCGGGGGCGGCCAGCGGGATGATCACCTTGCGGAACGCCTGCCACTGCGTGCAGCCGTCCACCATCGCCGCCTGCTCCAGCTCGACCGGCATCTGCCGGAAGAACGCGGTGAGGTTCCACACCGCCAGCGGCAGGGCGAACGACATGCTCGGCAGGATCAGTGCCTGGTAGGTGTTGATCCAGCCGATGTCGGTGAAGATCTTCAGCAGCGGCACGACCATCGCGATGCCGGGGAACATCGACGTCGCGATGATGATCGCCAGGGACAGGTTCTTGCCCCTGAAGTCCAGCCGCGCCAGGGCGTATGCAGCGAAGGTGCCGATCAGCAGCACCAGCACCGTCGTCACACCGGCGACGATGATGCTGTTGAGCAGAGCCCGCTGGAAGTTGTTCACCGGGTCGAACACGTCGGTGTAGTTCTGTCCCGAGATCGGGGACGGGAACGGCGTGCCCTCGAAGATGTCCGCCGTCCGGCGGAAGCTGGACACGATCATCCAGTAGAACGGCGCCAGGCAGTAGATGATGATGACGCCGATACCGACGTACATCGAGATCGTCTTGGCCCTGGCGCTGCCGGCACTGGTCTGACCGACCTTGCGGGGTGCCCCGCGCGGGGGGGCTTCGCCGGCGCCTGCGGGCGTCTCGGGCTGCGTCGTGGTGCTCACGGCATGTCTCCCTTCGCCGTCGTGCGGCCGACCTTGCTGCGCTTCTGGCCCTTGACCTTCGGCTTCTTCGAGGCGTTGTCACCGATGACGTCGGCGCCGAGCAGCTTCACGAAGGCGAAGGCCACGAGCACGATGTAGAGGAACAGCAGCATGGCGTAGGCAGATGCTGGACCGAATCTCGTGTTGATCGACTCCTGTTGAGCCAGGATCGAGACCGTCTGCACCGATGGTTTTCCGACCCCGACGAGGACGAACGGCAGGTCGAACATCCGCAGGTTGTCGAGGATGCGGAACAGCACCGCCACCAGCAGCGCCGGCTTCACCAGCGGCAGCGTGATGTGCAGGAAGGAGTTCCAGGTGCTCGAGCCGTCGATCTTGGCGGCCTCGTAGACCTCACCGGGGATGACCTGCAGACCGGCCAGCACGAGCAGGCCGATGAACGGAGCGGTCTTCCAGGTGTCGGCGATGATCACCGCCAGCTGCGCCTGGACGCCGTCGGTCGACCAGAGCACCTGCCTCCCGAGGAGGTCGTTGGCCACGCCGTTGGCGTTGAAGATCCACTTCCACAGCAGCGCCGAGACCACGGTGGGGACCGCCCACGGGATCAGGATGCTGGCCCGGATCAGGCCGCGACCCTTGAACGCGCGGTTCATGATCAGCGCCATCGTGACACCGATGAAGACCTCGATGACCACGCAGACCACGGTGAACATCGTGGTGACGTACATCGCCTGCCAGAAGGCGTGGCCGGCCGCGCCGCTGAAGATCGCGGTGTAGTTGTCCAGGCCGACGAACTGCTCCCCCTCCTCGACGAAGCCGCTCGCGTTGAGCCCGCCGGAGGTGTAGAACGACTCCTTGATGCCCGCCAGGATCGGCAGCCCGATGACCGCCAGCAGCACCAGCATCGTCGGCGACAGCATGATCGCCGCCAGCTTGCCCTGCCCCTCGTCAGGAGACTTCCACTCCTTGACCTTCTTGGGGCCCTTCGAGCCCGCCTGGGCGGCGGGTGTCGCAACAGCCATGATCTCTCCTTGGTCGTGCGCTGGGCGACGGGCCGGCCCTCCTGGTCGAAGGACCGGCACCGTCACCTCATCGACACGGACATCGGGCTGGAGCCGGAACTACTGGCCCTTGGTGATCGACTCGAGCTGCGACTGCAGCTGCTTGACCGCGTCCTGCGAGGTCATCTTGCCGGTCAGCGCTGCGTACGCCGCGTCCTGGATGGCCTTCGTGGCGTCGCCGTAGCGGACCACCTTGGGCCGGACCGTGGCGCCGTTGATCGAGTCCCGCAGCGTGGTGAGGTACGGGTACTTCTTCTGCAGCGCCGCGTCGTCGTAGAGGTCCGCGAAGGTCGGAGCCTGCGAGGCCAGCTCGAGGTTCTTCTTCTGGTTCTCGTGGCTCGTGTAGAACTTGATGAAGTCGAGCGCACTCTGCTTGTGCTTGGAGTACGTCGAGATCGCCAGGTTGTGGCCACCGAGGGTGGACTTGCCGGGGCCGTCGAGCCCGGGCAGCGGGGCCACCGCGAACTTGCCCTTCACCTTCGTGCCCTCGTCGCCGTTGGCCAGGTTGTACTGGTAGGGCCACTGGCGCTGGAAGATCAGCTTGCCGCTCTGGAACGCCTGGCGGCCCTGCTCCTCCATGTAGGTGATGGCCTCCTTCGGGATGTACCCGTCCTTGAAGCCGTTCGCGAGGAAGTCGAGACCCTTGGCGGCCTCGGGCGTGTTGACGTCAGGCTTGCCACTGGCGTCCGTCACCTGGCCCCCGGCGCTGTTGATGGCCTCGGAGGCGTTGACCGTGAGGCCTTCGTACTTCTCGAACTGGCCGGCGTAGCAGGGCACGTTCTTGCCCTTGGGAGTCGCCTGGATCTTCTTGCAGTCCGCGACCAGCTCCGACCAGGTCTTCGGCGGGGAGGTGATCCCGGCGCCCTTGAGCAGGTCGGTGCGGTAGTACAGCATGCCGCCGTCGGACGACGACGGTGCGGCGTAGAACTTGCCGAGGTACTTCGTCGTGTCGATGACCGGCTTGAGCATCTCGTCGAGCTTGAAGTCGCTCTCGGGCAGCGGGATGATCACGCGGTTCGCCGCGAACTCCGAGGTCCACACCACGTCGGTGACGAGGACGTCGTACGCGTCGGACTTGGTCTGCGCGTTCTGGATCATCTTGGACCGCTGCGCGTCCGCGTCGGTCGGCAGCTCGATCAGCCGGGCCTTCTCGTCGGGGTGCGCCTTGTTCCACCGGTCGAGGACGCCCTGCACGAAGCCGGAGGTGTCCTTGCCCTGGACCAGCGTGATCGGGCCCTTGCCGGTGATCTTCGTGGAGTCGGACGAGGAGCCCCCGCCTCCGCCGCCACAGGCAGCCACCCCGAAAAATGTGGTCGCTGCCAGTGCAGCCACCATCGCCTTGCGCCGCATGTGCGGCTCCCTTCGCTCGTGTCGGGTGCTACGTCTGGTCTGGACATGTGACAGCGACCACACCAGTCGAACAGGGCTGTTTCTACCGCGCCACGTGCGGGGTGTCCACGATGCCGGGCCGTCGACGTCACACGTCGGACGGATTGTCCAACCACCGAGACAAGCCGTCCTCACCTGGGCAAATACCCAGACGAACGAAGATTTCGCGGTCACCGCCGGGACCCGCCGAAAGTCCGAATCGTTACACCACGACGCTCTCGAGCATCTCCGTCACGAGCGCCGCGATCGGGCGAGCGCTCCGAGCGGTGCAGCGTCACGTGCGCGAACAGCGGATGGCCCTTGAGCCGCTCGACGACCGCGACCACGCCGTCGTGCCGGCCGACCCGCAGGTTGTCGCGCTGCGCCACGTCGTGGGTCAGCACCACCTTGGAGTTGGCGCCGATCCGCGACAGCACGGTGAGCAGCACGTTGCGCTCCAGCGACTGGGCCTCGTCGACGATCACGAAGGCGTCGTGCAGCGAGCGACCCCGGATGTGGGTCAGCGGCAGCACCTCGAGCATCCCGCGGTCGAGCACCTCGTCGATCACGTCCGGCGTGGTGAGCGCGCCGAGGGTGTCGAACACCGCCTGGCCCCAGGGCGACATCTTCTCGTTCTCGTTGCCGGGGAGGTAGCCGAGCTCCTGGCCGCCGACGGCGAACAGCGGCCGGAACACCACGACCTTCTTGTGCTGGCGGCGCTCCATGACGGCCTCGAGGCCGGCGCACAGCGCCATCGCCGACTTGCCGGTGCCGGCGCGGCCGCCGAGGGAGACGATGCCCACCTCGGGGTCGAGCAGCAGCTCCAGGGCGACCCGCTGCTCCGCGGAGCGGCCGTGGATGCCGAACGCGTCGCGGTCGCCGCGCACCAGGTGGACCCGCTTGTCGGCCTTCACCCGGCCGAGCGCGCTGCCGCGCTCCGAGAGCAGCACCAGCCCGGTGTGGCAGGGCAGGTCGCGGGCCTCCTCGATGTCGACGACCCCGTCGTCGTACAGCTCGTCGAGCTCGGCGGCGCCGACCTCGACCTCGGCCATGCCGGTCCAGCCGGACTCGGCGGCCAGCTCGGCGAGGTACTCCTGCGGCGTCGAGGCCGACCGCGGACGCCTTGATCCGCATCGGCAGGTCCTTGGAGACCAGCGTGACCTGCGTGGCCCTCCTGCGCGAGGTTGTGCGCGACCGCCAGGATCCGCGAGTCGTTGTCACCGAGGCGGAAGCCCGAGGGCAGCGAGGTGGGGTCGGTGTGGTTGAGCTCCACCCGGATGGTGCCGCCGGCCTCCCCGACCGGGACCGGCTCGTCGAGCCGGCCGTGCTGCACCCGCAGCTCGTCGAGCGAGCGCAGCGCGGCCCGGGCGAAGTAGCCGAGCTCGGGGTGGTGGCGCTTGCCCTCCAGCTCGGTGATCACCACCACCGGGACGCACCACCTCGTGCTCCTCGAACCGCCGCAGCGCGCCCGGGTCGGCGAGCAGCACGCTGGTGTCGAGGACGTAGGTCCGGTGGGACGTGGTGGTGGAGCTCGTGTCTGCAGCCACTGGTGATCCCCTCGCAGACCGGCGCGCGCACTCGCGACCCGGTCCTTGGTCGTTACGCCGTGGACCGGGAACGGGCCCGAAAGTCCGAGTGCGGACTTCCGGTGCTCGTGCTGTCGAGCTGGTCGCGATTGCTCACGAACGGGCCTCCCGAGACGCCTGGCTTCCCCACCTGACGTCCCCGCGAACGTAAGCCTCGCCGGCGACCGGGAACCGACGACACGCCAGGGCGCAGGGTGACGGCTGCGTTAAAAGTGGTCAGGCGCCGAACCGGCGCTCGCGCTCGGCGTACGCGCGGACCGCGCGCAGGAAGTCGACCCGGCGGAAGTCGGGCCAGTAGGCCTCGCAGAAGTAGAACTCGCTGTGCGCGCTCTGCCAGAGCAGGAACCCGCCCAGCCGCTGCTCCCCCGAGGTGCGGATCACCAGGTCGGGGTCGGGCTGGCCCTTGGTGTAGAGGTGCTCGGCGATGTGGTCCACGTCGAGGATGCCGGCCAGCTCCTCGATCGAGGTGCCGCGCGACGCGTGGTCCTGCAGCAGCGAGCGCACCGCGTCGGCGATCTCGCGGCGGCCGCCGTACCCGACGGCGATGTTGACGATCAGCCCGTCGACGTCGCGGGTCTCGTCGGCCGGCCTCCTTGAGCCGCCGCGCGGTCTCGTCGGGCAGCAGGTCGAGCGCGCCCACCGGGTGCAGCCGCCAGCGGCGCTCGGCCGCCAGGTCGGCGACGGCCTCCTCGATGATCGCTCAGCAGCTCGCTGATCTCCGCGGGCGGCCGGTTGAGGTTGTCGGTGGACAGCAGCCACAGCGTGACGACCTCGACGCCGAGCTCGTCGCACCACTCCAGCAGCGGCGAGATGTTCGCGGCCCCGGCGCGGTGGCCGTGGGCCGCGTCACGCCCGACCGCGCGGGCCCAGCGACGGTTGCCGTCGAGCATCACGCCGACGTGCTTGGGCAGCCGCTCGGCGGGGAGACGACGCAGGACCCGTGCTTCGTAGGCCGGGTACAGCACCCGTCGCAGGCCCTGCTTCCAGTCCGCCACGGTGACCAACCTTACTCTCGCTCGACTCGCCGTCGGCCGGTCCCGCGCCGGTACCGTGGAGCGATGAGCCCCCGCACCGACCGCCTGGTGAACGCGACCGCCGCGGCCACCGCCTCGGTGACCGAGCGCATCACCGACCAGGTCCGCGAGACGCTCGACGACGTCAAGCCCCGGCTGCGCGGCTGGATGCACGCCGCGAGCGCGCCGCTGACGCTCGCCGCCGGCGATCGTGCTCGTCGTGCTCTCCCCCAACGCGACGACCCGGGTCGGCTCCGCGGTGTTCGCGACCTCGGCGCTGCTGCTGTTCACGGTCTCCGGGCATCTACCACCGGGGCACCTGGAGCCCGCGGGTGTGGCGCTTCCTGCGGCGCTTCGACCACGCGAACATCTTCCTGCTGATCGCGGGCAGCTACACGCCGTTCACGCTGCTGCTGCTCCACGGCGCCGACCGCGTCGTGCTGCTCTCGGTCGTGTGGACGGGCGCGGTGCTCGGGGTGCTGTTCCGGGTGTTCTGGAACGACGCGCCGCGGTGGCTCTACACGCCGATCTACATCGCGCTGGGGTGGGCGGCGGTCTTCTACTTCGGCGACTTCGTGGACAGCGCCAGCACCGCGGTGCTCGTGCTGATGGCGGTCGGCGGTGGTCTCTACACGCTGGGCGGCGTGGTCTACGGCTTCAAGCGGCCGAACCCGTTCCCGCGCTGGTTCGGGTTCCACGAGGTGTTCCACACGCTGACGATCGCCGCGTTCGTCAGCCACTACGTCGGGGTCTCGCTCGCGACGTACTCCCTGCGCTGACCCTCTGCTGACCTTGGGCTGACCTGCGCCGGCGCTCCCTCGGCCCAGGGTGTCCGGCCTCACGTCGCCGGACGGCAACCCTGCGGCGCTCCCGTTCGTCGGACCTGGGTACGGCGTACACGCACGACCCGAAAGCAGTGATGAGCACCCGCACCGACCTCCACCCCGATCCCGACCTCGACACCCCCCTCGACGGCAGCACCGACACCGAAACCGGCGCCGACGACGACACCGGCACCGACCCCTCCGAGCGGCCGCCCGCGCGGCGCTTCGAGCTGTCGCTGGCGCAGACCCTCGGCGGCTCGCTGGCCGCCGCCACCGCCGCGGCGCTCGGCTCCCGGCTGGGCGTCGTCGGCACCATCTCCGGTGCCGCGGTGGTCAGCGTGGTCGCGTCCCTCGCCGGCGCCGTCTACACCACCTCGCTGCGCCGCACCGGCAACCGCGTGTCCACCGCGCTGCGGCGCACGACGCGGCGGAGCGCCCGCGCCCGGCGGCCGCGGGTGCGGCAGGTCGTGGTCGGCGCGGTGACGGTGTTCGCGGTCGCCGCGGCAGGCGTCACGGCCGTCGAGCTGGTCTCCGGCCGCTCCCTCGGCGGCGACCCGGGCAGCACGACCGTGCACGACAGCGTGGCCGGGTCCGACAGCACGCCGGCACCGGCGTCGACGCAGCAGGAGTCCGGCTCGACGGGCTCCCCGTCCCCCAGCAGCACGGCCACGCAGGACGCCTCCGGCTCGGCGACCCCCACGGCCGGCGCCGGCTCCGTCCTCGACGCCGTCCCCGTCGGCGTCGCCGTCGGTCACCCCGTCGCCGTCGGCGAGCCCGTCGCAGGCCGCCACCCCGACCCCGACGCCGTCCGCCAGCCCGTCGGCCGGCGCGTCGCCGACCGGCTGAGCCCGCTCCCGGCCGCCGGTCTCAGCGCCGCAGCAGGGCGCGGAGCTCCTCGGGCGTGGTGACGGGACGGTCGCACACCATCCCGCGGCAGACGTACGCCGCCGGGCGGCCGTCGACCAGCCCGCGGCCGGCGAGCAGCGGGACCTCGGACGCCTCCGACGGCTCGCCGACGACCACCACCGCCCCGGGGCTCGGTGCGGCGCGGGCCACCCGCTCGCAGCTCGTCGCGGGCGGGGTCGCCGGCCGGACCGACGACGGCGACCTCGAGCGGGCCGGTCACGGCGGCCTCCGCGGCGGCGAGCGACCAGCCCGCGAACCGCGGCACCCGCTCGGCGAGCGTGTGGACGGTGCGCAGCGCCGCCTCCGCCGCGTCGCGGTGCCGGCCCGACCCGGTCACGGCGGCGTAGGACAGCAGCGCGTGCACCAGCGCCGACTGGCCGGACGGGCTGGCGTTGTCGGAGGGGTCGCGCGGCCGGGACACCAGCCGCTCGGCGTCCTCGGCGGTGTCGAAGAAGCCGCCGTCCGGCGCCGCGAAGAGCTCGAGCGCCGTGTCGAGCAGCTCGCCGGCGGTGCGCAGCCAGGCCGGGTCCCCGGTCGCCGACAGCAGCGCGAGCAGCCCGTGGGCCACGCAGCCGTAGTCCTCCAGCACCCCGGCGTGCCGGCCGACCTCGCCGTCGCGGGAGACCCGCCGCAGCCGGCCGCCGTCGAGGTGGCGGTCGACGAGCAGCCGCGCGGCGTCGACGGCGGCGTCGACGTACCGGGGCTCGCCGAGCAGCACGCCGGCCTCGGCCAGCGACGCGATCGCCAGGCCGTTCCAGGCCGCCACCACCTTGTCGTCGCGGGCGGGACGGACCCGCGACGCCCGGGCGGCGAGCAGCCGCTCGCGCACCGCGGCCCAGCGCTCGGGGTCGTCCGGGTCGGCCAGCAGCTGCAGCGTGGACGAGCCGTGCTCGAACGTGCCCTCGGCGCGTCACCGAGAGCAGGCCGGCCGCCCAGCCGCCGTCCTCGTCGCCCAGCACCTCGCGCAGCTGCGCCGGCGTCCAGGCGTAGAACTTGCCCTCGACCCCCTCGCTGTCGGCGTCGAGCGCGGAGGCGAACCCGCCCTGGTCGGTGCGCAGCTCGGTCAGCAGGAAGTCGGCGGTCTCGCGGGCCACCCGCTCCCCCAGCGGGTCGCCGGTCTGCCGCCACCAGCGGACGTAGACGCCGAGCAGCTGCGCGTTGTCGTAGAGCATCTTCTCGAAGTGCGGCACCACCCAGGACCGGTCCACCGAGTAGCGCGCGAACCCGCCGCCGAGCTGGTCGTAGAGGCCGCCGCGGGCCATCGCGCGCAGCGTCCGGTCGGCCATCCCGGACGCGTTCGGCGAGCCGGTGCGCGCGGCGTGCCGGAGCAGGAACTCCAGCACCATCGACGGCGGGAACTTCGGCGCGCCCCCGAACCCGGCGGCCGTGCCGTCGAAGTCGCCGGCGAGCGAGGTCACCGCGGCGGCGAGCACGTCGGCGTCGATCGGCTCCTCGCCGGCCAGGTGGCCGGTGTCCTGCTGCAGGTGGCCCGAGACGTCCGCGGCGACCTTCGTCACCTCGTCGCGGCGGTTCCGCCAGGCCTCCGACAGCGCCTCGAGCACCTGCCGGAAGGCCGGCTGCCCGTGCCGGGGCCGGTCGGGGAAGTAGGTGCCGGCGAAGAACGGCTCGCCGTCCGGGGTCAGCAGCACCGTCATCGGCCAGCCGCCCTGCCCGGTCATCGCGGTGGTCGCCTGCATGTAGACCGCGTCGACGTCGGGGCGCTCCTCGCGGTCCACCTTGACGTTGGTGAAGCGGTCGTTCATGTACGACGCCGTGGCGGCGTCCTCGAACGACTCGTGGGCCATCACGTGGCACCAGTGGCAGGCGGCGTACCCGACGGAGAGCAGGACGGGGACGTCGCGCTCCCGGGCGTCGGCGAACGCCTCGGGCGACCACTCCCACCAGTCGACGGGGTTGTCCGCGTGCTGCAGGAGGTACGGCGAGGTGGCGTCGCGCAACCGGTTCGGCATCCCTCCACCGTGGCACAGCGGCCGAAGCCCTCCCGGCCGACGGTCTCAGCAGACCGTGCCGGACTCGGGCAGCGCACCGTCGACGAGGTAGCGGTCGACGGCCCGGTCCACGCACTCGTTGCCCAGCGTGTACGCGGTGTGGCCGTGACCGCGCCGGAGCAGCAGCACGCTGCGGTCCAGCTGCTCGGTCAGCGCCCGCGCGAACGCCGGTGGGTCAACGGGTCGCCCGTCGTCGCCACCACGAGCGCCGGAGGGATGTCGCCCACGTCGAGCCGGCGGGGCTCGCTGACCGCTGTGGACCGGCCACACCGAGCACACCGCCGTCGGCCACGCGTACCACGCGGCGAAGGTGGGCGCGACCGCCTCGAACTGCGCTGCCGCAGCCGACCGCCCGACCGCCTGCGGTGACGGGGCGTCGTCGTGGTCGAGGCAGAACACGGCCGGGTTGGCCTGCCAGAAGTTGTCGAGGAGGCTGCCGTCCGTCGCCCCTGTTGAGCGACTGGTCCGCCAGCGAGACCATCGCCCGGCCGTCCCCCTCGCGAGCCGAGGTCAGCGCGGTCTCCAGCATCGCCCCAGCCGTCCGGCACGACCAGGCCGAAGGTGGTCGCGAACAGCGCCTCGCTCTGCGAGACCTGCCGGCCGTCGACCCGGAGCGGCTCGTCGCCCAGCCCGGTCGAGGAACCGGCGGATCCGGGCCGTGGCCCGCGGCACCGTGGTCCCCAGCGAGCACACGCCGCGGTCCACGCACGCCCGGACGAAGGCCGTGAGCTCGCGCTCGGTCGCGGCGGCCTGGGCCAGGGCGAACGCCGTCGTCGACAGGCCCGGGTCGACCGCCCCGTCGAGCACCAGGCGGCCGACGTGCTGCGGGTACGCCGCGGCGTACGACGCACCCAGGTAGGTCCCGTAGGACTTCCCGAGGTAGTCGAGCCGTGGCTCACCGAGGGCGGAACGCAGCGCGTCGAGGTCGCGCACGGTGTCCGCGGTCGCGACGTGCCGAGCGATCGGGCCGCTGCGCCGCAGGCACGCCCGCCCGAAGTGACGGGCCCGCGCCGTCCAGCGCCGCTGCGCGACCGCGCCGACCGGGTCCTGGCCGGCCGCGAGGTTGCGGTTCATCGCGGCCTGCGGCAGGCAGTGGACCGGAGCGCTGCGCATCACCCCGCGCGGGTCGAAGCCGACGACGTCGTAGCGGCTGAGCACCTGTGACCCGAACGCGTCCGCGGCGTACGACACGTAGTCGACGCCCGACGCACCCGGGCCGCCGGGGTTCACGACCAGCGAGCGGGCCTGCCCGTGCGGGTGCAGCGCCGGCACCTTCGTCACGGCCAGCGAGATCGTCCGGCCTCCTGGGTGCTCCCAGTCGAGCGGCACCGTCAGCCGCGCGCAGCGGTAGGAGGAGTCCTCGCAGGCGTGCCAGCGCAAGGATCCCGCGCTCCCGGCGGAGCGGCGCGGCTCGCGGTCGCCGCCCCCGACGTCGCAGCCGACCACGAGTGCGGCGAGCAGCAGGGCCAGCACGGCCCGCCGAGACCCCCGCGCGTGCTGGGTCTGCTGACATGGCGGCTCCCGGACTCCTCACCCCAGGCTAGGAACGGCGCCGCCCGCACGCCCATAGGTCATCGGGGTGGTGGGGACGCCCTGCCGGGGCGGGAAGAACTACGCCTATCGACGTGTTGTGCGGTGGACATACCCCGATGGAAGTGAGGCTTTGAGCGTGGCCACGACCGAGCTGACCGCACAGGCGTTCGAGAAGACCGTCGCCGACAACGACATCGTCCTGGTGGACTTCTGGGCCGAGTGGTGCGGTCCGTGCCGCCAGTTCGGACCGACCTACGAGAAGGCGTCCGAGGTGAACTCCGACATCGTGTTCGCCAAGGTGGACACCGAGGCCGAGCAGGCGCTGGCCAGCGCTGCGAACATCACCTCGATCCCGACGCTGATGGCCTTCCGCGAGGGTGTGCTGGTCTACTCCCAGCCGGGCGCGCTGCCGCCGCAGGCCCTCGACGAGCTGATCGGCGCCGTGCGCGGCCTCGACATGGCCGAGGTGCACAAGGCCGTCGCCGCCGGCCAGGACGGCTCCGGCGAGGGCGGCACGGACTGACCTCGGCGGTGATCCCCAGGGGCTAGCCTCGGCCCCATGGACGCACGGGCCTGGGACGAGAGGTACGCCGCCACCGACCTCGTGTGGTCGGCGACGCCGAACCAGTTCGTCGCCTCCGAGCTCGCCGAGCTGCGCCCCGGGCGCGCGCTCGACCTCGCCGCCGGCGAGGGGCGCAACGCGCTCTGGCTGGCCGAGCGCGGCTGGCAGGTCACGGCCGTCGACTTCTCCCGCGCCGGGCTCGACAAGGGCCGGGCGCTGCAGCAGCGGCACGAGCGGGGCGCCGAGCTCCGCGTCGACTGGGTGCACGCCGACGTGCTGACCTACGGCGCCGAGCCCGCGTCGTACGACCTGGTGGTGCTGGCCTACCTCCAGCTCACCGCCGACCAGCGCCGCACCGCGGTCCGCCGCGGCTTCGAGGCGCTCCGGGTCGGCGGCACGTTCTTCGTGGTCGCGCACGACTCGACCAACCTCACCGAGGGCACCGGCGGGCCGACGGACCCGGCGGTGCTGTTCACCGCGGAGGAGGTGCTCGGCGACCTCGACGGGGAGCGCTTCGAGGTCGAGCGGGCGGAGCGCGTCGCCCGGACGGTCGTCGCACCGAGCAGCGCCGCGGGCACCCACGAGCACCACGGCGACGAGCGCCGCACCGCCTACGACGCCCTGGTGCGGCTGGTCCGCACGTGACCCCCACCCAGCTGCGCGCCTTCGCCGCCGTGGTGCGGCTGGGCTCGGTCAAGGCGGCGGCCGACGAGCTGGAGGTGAGCGAGTCGGCGGTCTCGATGCACGTCGCCCAGCTGCGCCGCGAGCTCGACGACAAGCTCTTCACGCGTACGTCGTCCGGGCTGGCGTTCACCCCCGGCGGGCTGCGGCTGGCGAGCCGGGCGGTCGAGATCCTCGGCCTGCAGGACCGCACCGTCCGCGAGGTCAGCCAGGCCGGCGACGGCCGGCGGCTGCTGCGGATGGCGACGTCCGGCGTCTTCGCCGAGCACGCCGCCCCGGGCCTCATCGAGCTGTTCGCGAGCCGTGCGAACGACCTCGACGTGGAGCTGAGCGTCCGGCCCAGCTCGCAGTTCGCCGCCCTGCTCGCGGCCCGCACCGTGGACATCGCCCTCGGCCCGATGCCGGCCCACGTGCCGGACGAGCTGACGCACAAGCCGTTCCTGAACTACGAGGTGCTCGCGGTGGTCGCCCCGGACCACCCCGCCGCGCACGGGACGCTGACCCCCGCCCGCGCCCGGGAGCTGTCCTGGCTGCTCGGCCCGGCCGCGGCGGCGGGCGAGGGCGTGGTCGCCGGCATGCTGCGCCAGCTCGGCGTCCCCGAGGCGCAGCAGCGCATCTTCCAGAGCGACGCGGCCGCGCTCGAGGAGACCCGGCGCACGCAGGGCATCGCGCTCGCGGTCCGCTTCGCGGTGGCCGCCGACGTCTGCCGCCGGCCGGCTCGCCACCGTCGACGGCCCGGGGCTGCGCGCCGGCGGCCGGTGGGCGGCGCTGGCGCTGCCGGCGCACAGCCAGCTGCCGGCCACCGCCGAGCTGCTGCGGTTCATCACCACGCCGCGGGCCACCCAGGCGATGGTCCACGGCCGCGGCTCCAAGGTCGGCCGCTTCCGGCCCTCGGTGCACGTGACGCTCTGGAGCTAGTCCTCGAGCACGGCGTCCATCGCCGCGGTCATCGCACGCGCGGTGTGGGCGGGCAGGAACGCGTCGCAGAACCGCAGCGCCGCCGCCATCGACCCCACGAGCGGCTCGAAGCCGGGCGACGCGGCCCGCGGGTTGAGCCAGACCAGCCGGTGGACCCGCAGCCGCATCCGCTCCAGGGTGGCGGTCAGGTCGTCGGGGTCGTCGCTGTCCCAGCCGTCGGAGGCGACCACCAGCACGCCGCCGCGCAGGGCGTGGCCGTGCCGGGAGCGGAGCAGCTCGCGCAGGCTGCCGGCGAGGTGGGTGCCGCCGTAGCGGTCCTCGGCCTGCTCGGTCGCCTCCGCGATCGCCTCGGCGGCCGAGTGCAGCCGCAGCGCCGGGGTCACCCGGGTCAGCTCGGTGGAGAACACGAACGTCTCGGCCCGGCCCGAGCGGGCCAGCGCCCGCATCAGGTGCAGGTACGCCGTCGCGTAGGGCTGCATCGACGCGCTGACGTCGGCCACCATCGTGACCGGCCGCGGCCGTCGTACGGCGCGGGTGCGGCGCAGCTCGACGGGCTCCCAGCCGGTACGGCGCGAGGCGGCGATCGTCTCGCGCAGCGCCACCGCCCGGCCCCGGGGGTGGACCTGCCGGCGGCGGCTGCGCCGGGTCGGCCAGCGCCGCCACGACGACTCCAGCCACGACCCGATCAGGTCGAGCTGCGCTCGTCGAGCTCCTCGAACGGGGTGTCCGCGACGGCCGCCACCGCGCTCGGCAGCAGCTCGGGGACGCCGGGCCCGTCCTCGCCGTCGCCGGGCTCCTCGGCGGTCCCGGCCAGCCGCGGCAGCGTGTGCCAGGGCAGCCCGGCGCCGTCCTCGGACCCGGCCGGCCGGCCCGGGACCGGCGCCAGCACGTCGTCCCCGGTCGACGGTCCCGAGCTGTGCCCCTTCACCGGCAGCACGGCCTCGCGGAACACCGCGTCGAACACCGCGTCGAACGTCGCGAGGTCGCGGGAGTGCTTGACCAGGGTCAGCCGGACCGTCCAGTAGAGCGTGGACAGGTCCGTGGGCGGCGCCGCCTCCGAGCGCGTCGGTGAGCGCCTCCAGCGCCGAGAAGCTGACCGGCACGCCCGAGCGCCGCAGCCGGCTCGCCGAGCGCCACCACGAACGCGGCCCGGTCCACCGACCCCAGGACCGAGGCCGCCTCCCTCGCCACGGGGATCAGCCGAACCCGTAGGAGACGGCGGCCTCGGTCACCAGCTCGCGGTCGTCGGGAGTCTTCGCCAGCGCCCCCAGGGTCGCGACGACGTCCTCCGCCACCAGCTCGCTGACGCCGAGCACCGACAGCGCCGCGACCCAGTTGATCGCCTCGGCGATGCCGGGCGCCTTGTCGACGTCGAGCGTGCGCACGTGACCGACGAACTGGGTGGCGGACTCGATCAGCGACAGGTTCGCCTGCGGGACGGTGCGGCGCAGGATCTCCACCGCGCGCTCCGCGTCCGGGAACTCCAGCCAGTGGTAGAGGCAGCGGCGGCGCAGCGCGTCGTGCAGGTCCCGGCTCCGGTTGGAGGTGAGCACCACGACCGGCGGCTGCCGCGCGGTGAACGTGCCGAGCTCGGGCACGGTGACCGACCCCTCCCCCAGGAACTCCAGCAGCAGCGCCTCGAACTCGTCGTCGGCGCGGTCGACCTCGTCGATCAGCAGCACCGGCGGGCGCGGGCCGTCGTACCGCACGCAGCGGAGGATCGGTCGCTCCTGGAGGAACTCCTCGGCGAACAGGTCGGCCTCGCTCGAGCCGGGCGTGCTGCGCCTCCGCGAGCCGGATCGCGAGCAGCTGGCGCTGGTAGTTCCAGTCGTAGAGCGCCTCCGCCGGCGGACAGCCCCTCGTAGCACTGCAGCCGGATCAGGGGTACGTCGAGCGCGAGGGCCAGCACCTTGGCGGCGGCCGTCTTGCCGACCCCGGGCTCGCCCTCGAGCAGCAGCGGCAGCCCGAGCCGCAGCGCCAGGAAGACCGCCGTCGACGTGCCCTGGTCGGCGAGGTAGTCGTGCTCGTCGAACCGCCGGCGCACGTCGTCCGCGCTCGGTCAGGCTCATGAGGTCTCCGGCCGCCTGCGAACGCGTCGCGGCAGCCCGGGTTGCAGAACCAGTGGTCGACGCCGTCGACGCGCAGGTGCGGGGTGTCGGGGGCGACGGTGACGGTCATCCCGCACACCGGGTCGACGGCCTGCCGCGGTCGCGCCAGCGGCCGGCTCGGCGGGTGCGGCGGTGAGCCCCTCGAGCCGGATGCTGCGCACGATCGCGGCGACGATGGACAGCGCGATCTCCGGCGCGGTGCGGGCCCCGATGTCGAGCCCGACGTGGGTGAGCACCCGCCGCAGCTCGTGCTCGGGCAGGTCGAGCTCCTCGAGCAGCGCCTGGCCGCGGGTGTGGCTGCACACCAGGCCGACGAAGCCGACGCCGGCGTCGAGCGCGGCCCGGACGGCGCCGACCTCGTCGCCGCCGTGGCTGGAGACCACCGCCGCGATCGCGCCCTGCCGGACGTGGCGCCCTCGGTCGGCCCGGTCGACGACGAAGCCGAGCGTCGGCGCGAGCGCGGCCACCGCCTCCGCGGTCGGCGACGACCCGACCAGGTAGAGCGCCGGGGAGGGCAGCAGCGGCTCGAGGTAGATCTCCAACGCTCCGCCGGACAGGCACGGGTTGACCACGATGCTCGCGCCCGGGCGTCTGCGGGAACGTGTCCGTCGGCGTCGGGCAGCACCCGCAGCAGCACCCCCTCGCCGGTCTCCAGGGCGCCGAGCGCGGCGGTGCGCACCGAGCCCGCGGCGCACTGGCCGCCGACGAAGCCCTCGATCGAGCCGTCGGCGAGCACGATCGCCCGGTCGCCGGCGCGCGCGGAGGTCGGCTCCTGGGCGCGCACCACGGTCGCCTGCACGAACGGCACGCGCGCGCTGGTGAGCTGGTCGATGCGCTCGGCGATCCGGGTCGTCACCGTCGTCCTCTCGGGTGTCTGTCCATGCTCAGATCGGCGGCGTCGCCCGGCCCTGCATGGCGTCCCAGACCCGGGACGGCGTCAGCGGCATGTCGGCGTGCCGGACGCCGTACGGCTTGAGGGCGTCGATCGACCGCGTTGACCACCGCCGGCGGCGAGCCGACGGTCGCGGACTCCCCGACGCCCTTGGCGCCGATCGGGTGGTGCGGCGACGGCGTCACGGTGTGCCCGGTCTCCCAGTGCGGCACCTCGAGCGAGGTCGGGATGAGGTAGTCCATCAGCGAGCCGGCGATGCAGTTGCCGTCCTCGTCGAAGGAGATCATCTCCATCAGCGCCATCCCGACGCCGTCGGTGAGACCGCCGTGCACCTGCCCCTCGATGATCATCGGGTTGATCCGGGTGCCGCAGTCGTCGACCGCGACGAACCGGCGCACCTTGACCACGGCCGTGCCGGGGTCGACGTCGACGACGCAGATGTAGGCGCCGAACGGGTAGGTGAGGTTCTCCGGGTTGTAGCAGATCTGCGCCTCGAGGCCGCCCTCGACGCCGTCGGGCAGGTCGCCGGCGCCGTGCGCCCGCATCGCGATGTCCTGGATCGTCACCGAGCGCGTCGGGTCGCCCTTGACGTGGAAGGAGCCCTTCTCCCACTCGAGGTCGGCCACCGACACCTCGAGCATCCCCGAGGCGATGATCTGCGCCTTGTCGCGGACCTTGCGGGCCACCAGCGCGGCCGCGGCCCCGGACACCGGCGTGGACCGGCTGCCGTAGGTGCCGAGCCCGAACGGCGTCTGGTCGGTGTCGCCGTTGACGACCTGGATGTCCGTCGGGCGGGATGCCGATCTCCTCGGCGACGATCTGCGCGAACGTCGTCTCGTGGCCCTGGCCCTGGCTCATGCAGGACACGCGTACGACGGCCTTGCCGGTGGGGTGCACCCGCAGCTCGCAGCCGTCGGCCATGCCGAGGCCGAGGATGTCCATGTCCTTGCGCGGACCGGCGCCGACCGCCTCGGTGAAGAACGAGACGCCGATGCCCATCAGCTCGCCGCGCTCGCGCTTCTCCGCCTGCTCGCGCCGCAGCTCGTCGTACCCGGCGATCTCGAGGGCGACGTCGAGCGCGCGTTCGTACTCGCCGGAGTCGTAGACCCAGCCGGTCTTGGTGGTGTACGGGAACTGCTCGGGCTGGATGAAGTTCTTCCGCCGCAGCTCGACCGGGTCCATCTCGAGCTCGTAGGCCAGGCAGTCCACGATCCGCTCGACGAGGTAGACCGCCTCGGTGATCCGGAACGAGCACGCGTAGGCCACGCCGCCGGGTGCCTTGTTCGTGTAGACCGCGGTCATGTGGCAGTAGGCGGCCTCCAGGTCGTAGCTGCCGGTGAAGACGCCGAAGAAGCCGGCGGGGTACTTCGTCGGCGCGGCCGTGCCGTTGAACGCGCCGTGGTCGGCGAGCACGTTGGTGCGGATCGCGAGGATCTTGCCGTCCTTGGTCGCCGCGATCTCGCCGCGCATCACGTAGTCGCGGGCGAAGCCGGTGCTGACGAGGTTCTCGGTGCGGTCCTCGACCCACTTCACCGGCTTGCCGAGCACCAGCGAGGCGACGATCGCGCAGACGTAGCCGGGGTAGATCGGCACCTTGTTGCCGAAGCCGCCGCCGATGTCGGGCGCGATGACCCGGATCTTGTGCTCGGGCAGGCCGGACGACCAGCGCGTAGACGGTGCGGTGGGCGTGCGGCGCCTGGCTGGTGGTCCACAGCGTGAGCTGGCCGCTGACCCGCTCGTAGTCGGCGACGCAGCCGCAGGTCTCCATCGGGGCCGGGTGCACGCGCGGGTAGACGATGTCCTCGGTGACGACCACGTCGGCCCGGTCGAACACCGCCTCGGTGGCGGCCTTGTCGCCGGTCTCCCAGTCGAAGCAGTGGTTGTCGGTCTTGCCCTCGAGGTCGTCGCGGATCACCGGTGCGTCGGGCGCCAGCGCCGTGCGTACGTCGACCACCGGGTCGAGGATGTCGTAGTCGACGTCGATCAGCTCGAGGGCGTCGCGCGCGGAGTAGCGGTCCTCGGCGACCACGAACGCGACCTCCTGGCCCTGGAAGCGGACCTTGTCGGTGGCCAGCACGGCCTGCACGTCGTTGGACAGCGTCGGCATCCAGGCCAGGCCCTTCTCGGCGAGGTCGGCGCCGGTGACCACCGCCTTGACCTTCGGGTGGGCCTGCGCGGCGCTGACGTCGATGCTGACGATCCGGGCGTGCGCGACCGGCGAGCGCAGGATCGCGAGGTGCAGCATGCCCGTGAGCTGGACGTCGTCGACGTACCTGCCCATGCCGCGGATGAAGCGCGGGTCCTCCTTGCGGAGCATCCGGCCGTGGCCGACCGGGTGCTGGTCGTTGTCGGCGTGCTCGAGGTCCTCGGCGGTCTCGACGGCGTCATGACGCGCTCCCCGCGGTCTCGGTCTCGGTCTCGTGGTCGGCGACCGTGTGCGCGGCGGCCCACTGCACCGAGCGGACGATCGTGGTGTAGCCGGTGCACCGGCAGATCTGGCCGGAGATCGCCTCGCGGATGGTCTGCTCGCTGGGGTCGGGGTCGCGGTCGAGCAGCGCCCGGGCGGTCATCAGCATCCCCGGGGTGCAGAAGCCGCACTGCAGGCCGTGGCAGCGCATGAAGCCCTCCTGGATCGGGTCGAGCACGCCGTCCTGCTCCAGCCCCTCGACGGTGCGGACCTCGTGCCCGCCGGCCATCGCGGCCAGCACCGTGCAGGTCTTCACCGGCTCGCCGTCCAGCCAGGCCACGCAGGTGCCGCAGTTGCTCGTGTCGCAGCCCCAGTGCGTGCCGGTCATCCCGAGCTCGTCGCGCAGGAAGTGCACCAGCAGCATCCGGCCCTCGATCTCCCGGGTGACCGGCTCCCCGTTGACGGTCATCGACACCTGCATGTCACTGCTCCTGTCCTGGGCGCCCGCCTGGATCCGCTCGACCGCACGGCGCAGCGTGCGGCGGGTCAGCTCGTCGGCGAGGTGCCGCTTGTAGTCCGCGGTGCCGCGGTTGTCGGTGACCGGCGAGCAGCTCTCGCGCGGCGATCGCGCCGGCCCGCGCGTAGAGCTCCTCGGACGGCTCGCTGGCCGCGCAGCAGCTCGGAGATCGCCGGGATGCCGGTGGTGTTCGGCCCGACCGCGGCGAGCCCGACCCGGGCGTCGGAGATCAGCGTCGCCGTCCATCCACACCGCGGCGCCGGCCGAGGTGACCGCCCAGTCGCCGGCCCGGCGCTCGACCTTGGCGTAGGCGCTCGACCCGTTCGGCCGCACCGGGATGCGGACCTCGGTGAGCATCTCGCCGTGCTCGACCGCCGTCTCGTAGGGCCCGCGGTGGAAGTCCTCCATGCTGACCGTGCGCTCGCCGCCGGCGCCGCGGATCACGCAGGACGCGTTGAGCGTCGTGCAGACCGCGGACAGGTCCTCCGACGGGTCGGCCTGGCACAGCGAGCCGCCGATCGTGCCGCGGTTGCGCACGACCGGGTCGGCGATCACCGCCTCGGCGTCGGCGAAGATCGGGAAGAGCGCCGCCAGCTCGGCGGACTCCAGCAGCTCGCGGTGCCGGGTCATCGCGCCGATCCGGACCTCGTCGGCGCCGACCCGCACGTAGCCGAGCTCGTCGTGCAGGTCGTTGATGTCGATGAGGTACTCGAGGTTGGCCAGCCGCAGCTTCATCATCGGCAGCAGGCTGTGGCCGCCGGCGACGAGCCGGGCCTCCTCCCCGAGCCGGTCGAGCAGCCCGATGGCGTGCTCGACGCTGGTGGCACGTTCGTACTCGAACGGGGCCGGAACCTGCATGCGCGCTCCTCGTACGACGACGTGACGACGGTCACGTCACTGTCGCCCCGACCGGGGGTCGGGTCAACGGGGAGCTAAGCGGTTTGTTGATTCGGGCAGACCCGCCAGCAACGGGTGGGAGCGCTCAGGAGGCGCCGGCACCGCCGTGGTTCTCCCGGGGCCCGTTGAGGGGCCCGTTGCGGGGGCCGGTCCCGGGCTTCGAGCGGGGCTGGTCCGGCTCCTCCTCGAAGTCGATCTTCTTCAGCTGCTTGCGGAAGCTCAGCCACAGCAGCACGGTGGCGACCGCCAGCGCCAGGAACATCACGAACCCCAGCCAGCCCGGCTTCACGTCGGTCGGGTCGGGCCCCTTGACCGCCAGCGGCAGGAGCAGGGCGTGGAGAGTCGTCATGCGCCCAGTCTCTCAACCTCGTCGCGGACGCCCGAGAACAGGTCGTCCTCGGGCACCGGGCTGTCTACATAGGAGGTCACGAGCTCGAAGTCCTCGGTGGGCCAGACCTCGCGCTGGATCTCCAGCGGGATCTGGAAGAACGGCCCGTCCGGGTCGATCTGGGTGGCGTGCGCCATCAGCGCCTGGTCGCGCACCCCGAAGTACTCACCGCAGGGCACCCGGGTGGTGATCCGGGCGTCGTGCTCGGGGTCGGGCTTCCACTCCTTGAGCCGCTCGGCCCACGGCGACTCCAGCCCGCGCGCGGTCATCGCGTCGTGCAGCGCCTGCGTCCGCGGCCGGTTGAAGCCGTGCTGGTAGTAGAGCTTGAGCGGCTGCCACGGCTCTCCGGCCTCCGGGTACCGCTCCGGGTCACCGGCCGCGTCGAACGCCGCCACCGAGATCTTGTGGCACTGGATGTGGTCGGGGTGCGGGTAGCCGCCGTTCTCGTCGTACGTCGTGACCACGTGCGGCCGGAACCGGCGGATCAGCGCGACCAGCGGGGCGGCGCCCTCCTCGACGGGGACCAGCCCGAAGCAGCCCTCCGGCAGCGGCGGCTTCGGGTCGCCCTCGGGCCAGCCGGAGTCGACGAAGCCGAGCCAGTCCTGGGTGACGCCGAGGATGTCGCGGGCCGACTCCATCTCGCGCCGGCGGATCTCGGTCATGTTCTCCAGGACGTCGGGCCGCTCCATCTTCGGGTTGAGGATCGAGCCGCGCTCGCCGCCGGTGCAGGTGACCACGTGCACGTCGACCCCTTCGGCGACGTACTTCGCGGTGGTGGCCGCGCCCTTGCTCGACTCGTCGTCGGGGTGGGCGTGGACGTGCATGAGGCGGAGCGCTGGGGACATGGGCGCAATCCTAGGATGGAGCGGTGACAGACCTCGTCGAGCGGTACGGCGCCCCCGCCCGGGCTCGCCGCCCGGTGGTCGTGGTGGCGGTCGCGGCCCTCGCGGTCGCCGGCCTGGCCTGGCTGGCGTGGGTCGTCGTCGCGCAGAGCCGGCCGCAGGTCACCTCCCAGATGATCGGCTTCGACGTCCGCGGCCAGCACGCGGCCGCCGCCACCTTCACCGTCGCCCGGCGCGACCCCGACGTGCAGGCGTCCTGCCTGCTGCGGGCGTTCGCGGCCGACCACGCCGTGGTCGGCGAGCTGACGGTCCCCGTCGCCGGCGCCGACACCGACGTCCGCCTCACGCGGACCGTGCGCACCGAGCGGGCCGCGACCACCGTCGACCTGGTCGGCTGCACCGCCGACGGGCAGCGCTCGCCCCGCTGACCACCGGTGCTCGACGATTGGGGCCTCGACCCCGTCGTTGTTAGACTCGTCCACTTGCCTCACACGACCGCGGCGCACCGCTGTGCGCGGATCCGGTCCCCCGACGAAGCACAGGAGCTCCCCATCGTGACCCAGGCCAGCAGCGAACAGACCACCATCTGGCTGACGCAGGACGCCTACGACAAGCTCGCCGCCGAGCTGGAGCACCTGCGCGGCCCCGTCCGCAGCGAGATCGTGGCGCGGATCAGCGCCGCACGCGAGGAGGGCGACCTCAAGGAGAACGGCGGCTACCACGCCGCTCGCGAGGAGCAGGGCAAGACCGAGGCCCGCATCCGCCAGCTCGAGGACATGCTGCGTCGCGCCGAGGTCGGCGAGACCCCCGCCGACGACGGTGTCGTCGAGCCCGGCATGAAGGTGACCTACAAGTTCGCCGGCGACGCCGACGACGAGGCCGAGACGTTCCTGCTCGGCGCGCGCGAGATGGAGGACGCCACCTCCGGCCTCAAGGTGTACTCCCCGCAGAGCCCGCTCGGCTCCGCGATCATCGGCCACCAGAAGGGCGAGACGGTCTCCTACGAGGCGCCCAACGGCAAGCAGCTCGAGGTCGAGATCGTCGACGCGGTGCCGTACACCGGCTGACCCGCTGCCCGGGCTCGTGGGCTACTGGGTGACCGTGTAGCCGCACCCGCGCAGGTGCGCGAGCACCCGCTCGGCGTGCTCCTCGCTGCGCGTCTCGACCTGCAGCTGCACCTCGACCTCGTCGAGGTGCAGGCTCGCGGACGTCCGCTCGTGGACCACGTCGAGCACGTTCGCCGACACCTCGGCCAGCTCGTGCAGCAGCTGCGCGAGGCCGCCGGGCACGTCGGGGATGCGGGCCCGGAAGTAGAGGTAGCGGCCGGCCGCCGCCAGGCCGTGCCGGATCACCCGCATCAGCAGCAGCGGGTCGATGTTGCCGCCCGAGAGCACGACGACCGCGGGAGTGGCGAAGCCGCCGGGGTCGTCGAGCACCGCCGCCACGGCGGCCGCCCCGGCCGGCTCGACGACGAGCTTGGCCCGCTCGATCAGCATCAGCAGCGCCTGCGACAGGGACTCCTCGCTGACCACGCGCATCTCGTCGACGTAGCGCTGGACGGCCTGGAACGGCACGTCGCCCGGGCAGCCGACCGCGATGCCGTCGGCCATGGTGGCCATCGAGTCGAGCGCGACCGGCTTCCCCGCGGCGAGCGAGGCGGGGTACGCCGCGGCGTTCTCGGCCTGCACCCCGACGACGCGGACGTCGGGGCGGGCGGTCTTCACCGCGGTCGCGACGCCGGCCAGGAAGCCGCCGCCGCCGGTGGGCACGATGACGGTCGCGGCCTCCGGGCACTGCTCGAGGATCTCGAGGCCGCAGGTGCCCTGACCGGTGACGATGTCGATGTGGTCGAACGGGTGGATCAGCACCGCCCCGGTCTCGTCGGCGTACTGCCGGGCCGCGAGGAGCGCCTGGTCGATGGAGGTGCCGTGGAACCGGACCTCGGCGCCGTACCCGCGGGTGGCCTTCTCCTTGGGGATCGGCGCCCCCTCCGGCATGAACACCGTGGCGTGGATGCCGAGCAGCTGCGCCGCGAGCGCGACGCCCTGGGCGTGGTTGCCGGCGCTGGCGGCGACGACGCCGTTGGCCTTCTCCTCCGGGGAGAGCCGGCTCATCCGCAGGTAGGCACCGCGGATCTTGAACGACCCGGTGCGCTGCAGGTTCTCGGCCTTGATCAGCACCGGCCCGCCGGCGAGCGCGGAGAGCCACCGCGACCCCTCCATCGGGGTGTAGACCGACACCCCGTCGAGCGCCTCCCGCGCGGCACGGATGTCCTCGAGGGTGGGCAGCGGCACGTCGGTCACGCGCTCACCCTAGGACCCCGACCTCGGAGGTCCCGGCGTGACCTCGGGGTCACCTTTCGACACCCTTGTCGGAGGAAGGGCGGAGGAAGGGCGGAGGACCTGCGCGAGGCGTGGCGGGGGTCACGGACGAAAACATGTGTGATGCACGCAAAGAGACGTATGCTTGCCGCATGCAACCGTCCGTCCCGCCGCTCACCGGTCCCCTCACGGGTCCCCTCACCGGTCCCCTCACCGGGCGGGTCCCCGCGCCGGAGACGGCCGAGGACGCCCTGCTCAGCCTGATGATGGCGCTCGGCCGCCGGCTACGGCAGAAGCAGCCCGGCGACGTCATCGACTACTCCGCCTTCCCGATCCTCAAGCTGCTGCTGCACCAGGGCCCGATGCGGCTCTCCGCGCTCGCCCAGGCGCTGCGGCTCGACGCCTCCACCGTCAGCCGGCACGCCCGGCAGCTCGAGGACCGCGGGCTGCTCGAGCGCACCGACGACCCGGACGACGGCCGGGCCAGCCGGGTCGAGGTCTCCGAGGCCGGCCGAGCCAGCCTGGAGCAGGCGTTCGAGGCCCGCCACCACGTCATCAGCGCCGCCCTCGAGGGCATCTCCGAGAGCGAGCGCGAGACGCTGCGCGACCTGCTCCACCGCGTCGTCGAGACGCTCACCGACCAGCACGACCGGCACGAGGCCGGCTCCCCCACCAGCACCAGCCAGCCCCTCAGCACGCAGGAGACGCACCGATGACCCCCGACACCAACGGCTACCTCAGCCACCGGCAGATCCTCGTGGTGATGGGCGGCCTGATGACGGGCATGTTCCTCGCCGCCCTCGACCAGAGCATCGTCGGCACCGCCCTGCCCCGGATCACCTCCGAGCTCGGGGGCCTCGACAAGCTGTCGTGGGTCGTCACGGCGTACCTGCTGACCGCGACCGCGTCGACGCCGCTGTGGGGCAAGATCTCCGACCTCTACGGCCGCCGGCTGCTGTTCCAGATCGCCATCGTCACCTTCGTCATCGGCTCGCTGCTCGCCGGCTTCTCGCAGAACATCGACCAGCTCATCGCGTTCCGCGCCATCCAGGGCCTCGGCGGCGGCGGCCTGATGTCGCTCGCCCTCGCGGTGATCGGCGACATCATTCCGCCGCGCGAGCGCGGTCGCTACCAGGGCTACTTCGCCGCCGTGTTCGGCACCTCCTCGGTGCTCGGCCCGGTGCTGGGCGGCTTCTTCGCCGACGGTCCCGGCTGGCAGTGGATCTTCTTCATGAACGTGCCGATCGGGCTCGTCGCCCTGGTCGTCACCAGCGTCGCGCTCAAGATGCAGCACGTCCGCCGCGACCACACCATCGACTACCTCGGCGCGGCCCTGGTCGTCGGCGCGGTGTCGTCGTTCCTGCTCTACACCGCGTGGGCCGGCCCGGACGAGGGCTGGGGCTCCACCATCGGCATCGGCCTGCTGGCCGCGGGCGTGGTGCTGGCGGTCGCGTTCGTCGCCGTCGAGCTTCGCGCGAAGGAGCCGATCCTGCCGATGCGGCTGTTCCGCAACTCGATCTTCTCGATCGCCAACGCCTTCGGCTTCCTGGTCGGCGTCGCGATGTTCGGCGCGCTGATCTTCATCCCGGTCTACCTGCAGGTCGTCGACGGCATGAGCCCGACGCAGTCCGGGCTGGCGCATGCTGCCGATGATCGTCGGGCCTGTTCAGCACCTCGATCGCCGCGGGCCGGATGATGACGCGCAACGGCCGCTACAAGATCTTCCCGATCCTCGGGTCCGCGGTCGTCGTCGTCGGGCTGCTGCTGCTCTCGCAGCTGACCGCCACGTCGCCCTACTGGTTCGCCGCGCTGTCGATGTACGTCATGGGCGCCGGCCTCGGCTTCACCATGCAGGTGCTCGTCACCATCGTGCAGAACTCCGTGGACCGCGGCGACATCGGTGTCGCCACCAGCTCGGTGACGTTCTTCCGGCAGATGGGTGGCTCGTTCGGCACCGCGCTGTTCGGCGCGATCCTGTCGAGCCGGCTGGCGGTGCACATCGCCGACGCGATGCGCGAGGCCCCCAAGGGCGCCGCCGCCAGCGCCGGCAAGGTCGGCGACGTGGCCAACAACGTGCAGGCGATCAAGGCGCTGCCCGAGCCGGTGCACAGCCTGATCACCGGGGCGTTCGCCAGCTCGCTGCACGACATGTTCCTGACCGCCGTACCCCTCGTGATGGTGGCGTTCGTGATCGCGCTGTTCCTCAAGGAGAAGCCGCTCGCGCAGCGCGACGCCGCTGCTCCCGAGGCGGCCGAGCAGGAGACGGTGCCCGCTCCCTGACCGCTCAGGCCGGGGAGTCCCCGACCGGGCTCTCGGCCGCGTCCCGCTCGATGCGGGCGGTGTCGGCCAGGTGCAGCACCACGGCGTTCGCCGCCGCCACGAACGGTACGGCGACCAGGGCGCCGGCGATGCCGGCCACCAGGACGCCGGCCGCGATCGCGACGATGACGCCGAGCGGGTGCACCGAGACCAGCCGGCCGAGCAGGAACGGCTGCAGCACGTGCGCCTCGAGCTGCTGCACCCCGATCACCACGCCGAGCATGATGAGGGCCACGATCGGCCCCTGGTCGACCAAGGCCACGAGCACGGCGACGGTGCCGGAGAGGAACGCGCCGATCATCGGGATGAACGCCCCGATGAACACCAGCACGCCGATCGCGATCACGAACGGCACCTTGAGGATGGCCGCGCCGATCATGATGCCGACCGCGTCGGTGAAGGCGACCAGCACGGTGGCCCGCACGAACGCGGTGAGCGAGGTCCACGCGATCCGGCCCGAGGAGTCGGCGCGCTCGCGGGAGGCCCGCGGGAAGATCCGCACCACCCACGACCAGATGCGGTTGCCGTCGGCCAGGAAGAAGTAGGTGCCGAAGAGGATGATGAAGAAGCCGGCGACGATGTGGCCGAGCGCGGTGCCGACCTCGGTGAGTCGGGTGACGATCTCCTTGTTGGAGGACGTCACCGCGTCCTGCGCGGACTTGATGTAGGCGTTGATCTGGCTGTCGCTGGCGTGCAGCGGACCGTTCTTCAGCCAGTCCTTGATCTGCTCGAGGCCCTTGACCACCTGGCTGGCCAGGTCGCTGGCCCCCTGCGCGATCTGCTGCCCGGCGAAGGTCAGCAGCAGCGCGACGACGGCGATGCTGCCGATCACCACGAGCAGGGCGGCGAGGCCCCGCCGCAGCCGCAGCCGCACCAGCAGGTCGACCATCGGCACGACCAGCGCGGCGAGCAGCAGCGCGATCACCAGCGGCAGCACCACGACCGCGAACATCGCGATGCCCTTCGCCAGGACGTAGCCGGCGGCCACCAGGACCAGCAGCCGCCACGACCAGGCCGCGGCGAGGTCGACGCCGTAGGGCACCCGGCCGCGGTCGTAGTTGGACTCCCCGGCCTGGATGCTGATCGGCTCGTCGGCGCGACGCTCGGCGCGCATCGTGGCCCACTGCTGCGCGAAGCGCTCCGCGAACCGCTCCTCGGACCGGCGCTGCTGGCCGCGCCGCAGCTTCGACAGGCCTCCCGACACACCCTGCGAGACCCGGCTGCCGACGCTCATGGGCCCCAGGCTATGTCCCGGCTACGACGGTTCCGGTCGCAGGCGCGCCAGCAGGGCGTGCGCCGCGAGCGGGCGGGTCGGCGCGAGCAGGCCCGCAGCGGCCAGCACGTAGTCGTGGTCGACGACCGTGCGGGGACGCCGGGGCAGCTGCCAGCCACCCTCGGCGGGCTCGCCGGTCACCGACCCGAGCACCCGTGCGGCCAGGGCGGGGTCGTTGCTGCGCAGCACCCCGCCGGACCCGACGAGCAGGTCGACCTCGCGAAGGTCCTTGCCGCTGCGCTCGACGACCCGGCCGTCGGGGCCGTAGACCACCTGCTGCCGGCCGGCGTGCCGGCGCAGCGCCACCCCGACCGCGGCGGTGGCGACCTGCTCGTCGACGTACGCCTCGTCCGGACCGGTGGGCAGGAAGGCCGGGTCGGCGTGCCGGGTCTCGGCGGCGGCGCGCAGCCGCGGACCGTCCGCGAGGATCCCGGCGGCCACCCCCTCGGCGACCGTGGGCACCGCGCTCCACCGCATCCCGAGGTCACCCTCGACGGTGCGGCTCACCGGCAGCGTCGCGACCACCTCGCGCGCCAGGCCGGCGTCCTCGGCGTCGACCTCGACGACCGAGTGGACGTCGGTGGTGGCGCCCCCGACGTCGACCACGACGACGTCACCGGCCCCCGGGTGCTCGGCGTCGAGGCCGCGGGCCAGCAGCTCCACCGCGGTGAGCACCACGTCGGGGGTCGCGCCGCGGACCATCGCGGTGAAGTCCGCGCGCGACGACAGGTGCTTGCCGCCGATCACGTGCCGCAGGAACATCTCCCGGATCGCCGCGCGGGCCGAGCCCGGCGCCAGCACGCCGATGCGCGGGACCACGTTGTCGGCCAGCACGTACGGCGTCCCGGACCGCTCGAGCAGCGCCGCGACGACGTCCTGCGAGTCGACGTTGCCGGCCACCACCACCGGCCCGGGCCACGCCGAGCGGGCCAGGAAGCCGGCGTTGCCCTCGAGCACCTCGGCGTTGCCGCCGTCGGTGCCCCCGACCAGCAGCACCACGTCGGGCCGGCTCTGCTCCAGCGCGCCGAAGGAAGCCGGCGTGAGGCCGTCGTGGCCGACGTGCACCACCCGGCCGCCGCTCGACAGCGCGACCCGGCGTCCCGCCTCGGCCGTGACCAGCTCCTCGTTGCCGACGACCGCGATCCGCAGCCCGCCACCGGCCGACGAGCAGGCGAGCACCTCCGCGGCCGCCGCGCGCGGGTCCTGCTTCGTCATCGCCTCGCGGCACGCGTCCCAGCCGTCGAGCACGTCGGTGGCCAGCGTGGTCGGGTGGCTCGCCGCGGCCAGCAGCTCACCTGTCGCGGCGTCGACCAGCACGGCCTTGGTGAACGTCGAGCCGAAGTCCACGCAGGCCACCGGCTCGCCGCGGCGGGGCTCAGCCAAGCGCCCGGTCCAGGTCGGCGACCAGGTCCTCGGCGGTCTCGATGCCGACCGAGAGCCGGATCAGGTCGGCGGGCACCTCGAGCTCGGTGCCGGCCACCGACGAGTGCGTCATCCGGCCGGGGTGCTCGATCAGCGACTCGATGCCGCCGAGCGACTCGGCCAGCGTGAACACCTCGGTGCGCGCGCAGGCGTCCAGCGCGGCCTGCTCGCCGGCGGCGACGCGGAACGAGACGATGCCGCCGTACCGCTTCATCTGCCGGGAGGCCACGGCGTGCCCCGGGTGCTCGGGGAGGCCGGGATAGACGACCTGCGAGACCGCGGGGTGGCCGGTGAGGAACTCGACGACCCGCTCCGCGTTGTCGCAGTGCCGGTCCATCCGCACGCCGAGCGTCTTGAGGCCGCGCAGCGTGAGCCAGGCGTCGAACGGGCCGGCGACCGCGCCGATGGCGTTCTGGTGGAAGGTCAGCCGCTCCGCCAGCTCGTGGTCGCGCACCACCAGCGCGCCGCCGACGACGTCGGAGTGCCCGCCGCAGTACTTCGTGGTCGAGTGCACGACGACGTCGGCGCCGAGCGTCAGCGGCTGCTGGAGGTACGGCGACGCGAACGTGTTGTCCACCACCAGCAGCGCGCCCGCGTCGTGCGCGACACCCGCCAGCGCCTCGATGTCGCCGACGTTGAGCAGCGGGTTGGTGGGCGTCTCCAACCAGACCACCCGGGTCTCGCCGGGCCGGATCGCGGCGCGGACCGCGTCCACGTCGGACACCGGCGCGGGGGTGTGCGCGAGGCCCCACGGCTGCTCGACCTTGGCGAAGAGCCGGTAGGTGCCGCCGTACGCGTCGTCGGGGATGACGACGTGGTCGCCGGGCGCGCAGAGCGCCTGCAGCAGGGTGTGCTCGGCGGCCAGGCCGCTGGCGAAGGAGAAGCCGCGATCGCCCTCCTCGAGCGCGGCGAGGTTGGCCTCGAGCGCGGTCCGGGTGGGGTTCGCGGAGCGGGAGTACTCGTAGCCGCCGCGCAGCCCGCCGACCCCGTCCTGCTTGTAGGTGCTCGTCGCGTAGATCGGCGGGATCACCGCTCCGGTGGTCGGGTCGGGCTCGTAGCCCGCGTGGATCGCCCGCGTCTCGAAGCCGGCCTTCTGGCCCCGTTCGCTGGTCTGCTCGCTGCTCTGCCCGCCGGTCTGCCCGCTCGCCTCGCTCATGCCGAGGACCCTATCGCCGGGAAGGATCGACCCGTCCCGCGCGTTGTGCACTGCGAACCCCTGATCTACCCGAGGAGTGCACGTGCTGTTCAACCGCCGCAAGCTCGAGATCCCCACCGCCGACCAGGCCCTGAAGGGCCGCACCGAGCAGTGGTTCACCGTCGCCGACAAGCACCGCGTGCTGGACGCGCCGGTCGTCACCGACGAGGTGCCCGAGGGCCTCGAGGTCGCGGTCTTCGGGCTCGGCTGCTTCTGGGGCGCCGAGGAGGTCTTCTGGCGCATCCCGGGCGTGTGGTCCACCTCCGTCGGGTACGCCGGCGGCACCACCCCGCACCCGTCGTACGACGAGGTGTGCTCGGGGCAGACCGGTCACACCGAGGCGGTGCGCGTGGTGTTCGACCCGACCCAGGTGGCCTACGCCGACCTGGTCAAGGCGTTCTTCGAGTTCCACGACCCGACGCAGGGCATGCGGCAGACGACCGACTCGGCAATGCGGCTTCCGATAAATCGCATCATCAAAACTGGCAAGTTTGACTGGGGCTCTTTCTCTGCTTTTGAGGACGGCTCAATTGAGGTCGAGATAGCTGGCGTGAAGCAGTGGTTTCAAAACTTTTCCGAGTTGGAGCGCGGTCTAAGATCCAGAGGACTGGGGTGACCGGCGAGTACCCACTGCCCCGCGTGAGTGCCTCAGTTACCACGCCTAGGGACAAGCCAGCCAATCTCCCTTGCCTTCTCGTTTGCGGCTATCCAGGCAAGCGATAGAAAGTGCGGGAAACTCATTTTGCTTCTCTCGCCCTGGACCTTCCTTCCAGAGAAGTAGCTGGCGATGAGCCGACTATTCTTGGTTCTTTCGTAAACAATGCTGAAGGTCGTGCCCGGCATTGTTACGAGAATTTCGTCATCCAAAATCTCAACGGCAATTTTCGATCTCATGAATCAGGACAGGTTCATGTGTGCCCGGCATTTTAAGAAAAAGACTTCGGATTCCCACTATCAGACCCTGGGGCCACGGCAAGCATGTCCGCACGTCGATCAGCGCCCGGTGGCGACATTGCCCGCGTAGATCCAACCGCTCTTCGAGGTCGAGGAGTGGGTCACCTGCACCCAACGCCCTTTCCTCCCGATCACGCGCAGTTTCGCGCCCTTTGCAACCACTATAACAACTCGCGCAGATGGTGAAGGTCCTTCCCGAAGGTTGACAAAGGCCAAAGGCCTAATCCAGTTCGCATCCACATCATTACTCGTGGTTCGCACCGGACGCCTAGATGGTAGTGGGACAAGATCTCCAGGCGGCGTCGAGACGTCCAGATTCGCGAACCTCTCCTCTTTACCGGTTGTCCCAAGCCCTTTAACCCGCTCGTCACTGACTTCCGCCTCTGCCAGTTCGTTTCTTGCCGTGGAATTTATTTTGAGGACTAACACAGTGTCCGTGATGATAGCTCCATCGGGCCCAACGAGCTTGATAGTCAGTTTGGAGTTACCGCTCGCGTTACTGGGTAAATTGAGATGCAAGTCCCCGATCTCGTCGGTTTTCAAGTTCCATTCGGTCTCCCCATAGGGGCGTCCAGACGACAACATGCTGCCTTGTGGCAGACCGCTTATGGCAATGATGCTACGGGCAGGCACTCCATCAGTACCATCGAGCGCAATGGGGAGGTTTACGTCCTCCCCAGCTGTGGCCTCGAGTATGGTTGGCGCTGAGAGAACTGCGCGCGGGGGTGCCGGCGTAGGATTTGCGTTAGGCGCTGACCACGGGGTGTTGATAACGCCAAGAAAGAAAATGGCTCCTAGGGCCAGATTGGGGAGCATCGCGATAAGGACCAGGACTGCAATGAGAGCACGAGGCCCCGGCGACAAAGTGAGCAAACGGCTCGGCGGCGTTTGATCGAGCTGCTGGTGTTTAACAGGTGTTGCACCCGCTAGTGTGCCGGGAGCAAACCGGCGACGTATCCGTGTCACTGCCGGTTCTTCGTTACTGACCAAGTGACCCTTCGTATCCGCCCTTAAGAGGCTAAGATGCTGCGCTGCAACTCTCGGTCGACGTGCGTGAATGCTCATTTCGCGTCGTGGAATTCATCAAGCACGTTGAACGGGATCGCAAACAGCCCGCGCCACCGCGGTCTCATTGCCCGTCCATGTAAAGTGCGCGCGTCGGGTCGGCCAATTCCAAGAGCAGATTTGAGTTATCACCGATATACACAGCCCTTCTGCAAGCAGGCACCTTGCCTGGCACTCTCCACTGACTAGTCGCCGTATCCGTGTGCCAGGCGTCGGAGACCCTTCCGAGATGAGAGCCATCAACCAGAAGCTTCGGAAGGCGATCGAGAGCGAGGGCCGCGTCGAACGCATCGAGGGCCTGTGGTGGCAGCTCTCCCTGACGGCGCGCGGTCCGCAGGAGCCGTCCGCCTAGCCTTATCCGGATCTCACGAGACCGCGAAGGCGCCCTGGAGCTACGCGGCCGCGCATGGCGAGAGGATGCAGCCTGTCGGCGAGATACTGGAGCGAAGCGGTGAAGGAGAGGAAGGAGCCTTCGGGCGTTTTCTATTATTGGAAGGGAGAACGGCCCCGGGACCCGAATGTACCGCAGCTGGACGGGACGGGTGAAATCCTGCTGGAGTCCGCCGATCGCGCGGCCGGGTACTTCACAACTCGTTCGGAGGCGCCCGCGAGCGCAAACGCGCGGACCGCCGGTGTTTACTGGCGCGCCAATCCAGAGGACTGCGCGGCCATCATGGACGGAAACGACGAACGGCGTCGCGCAGAGTTGATCGCAGAGCAGCTGAGACGTTGGAAGTTGATCACGATGTGAGGATTTAATCGCTGCCGAGCACACGCAAATTTTGATGCCGGGCTTCAGCATTCAGCGGCAAGCGTGCTTCTCCGCTGTTGGCACCTAGCGGACATGTGTGGCGGATCCACCAAATGTCAGCTTCTGACCCATAGTGGACATGGCCAACGGGCCACGCTAGCCCTGCCTGTCCCTAGCCCTCGGACGCATCTTGTGGGGCTTCTCCGCGTTGAGTAGTTATGCAAACAGTCACACGACCTCACTGAGGGCTTATGCGCTCAATGGGAAAGGGAAAGTCGATGAGTGACGTCGAAAAAGAGATCGACGAGCTCCAATGCAAATTAACTGCTAAGACCCGCGAGATCGAGGCGCTCGTGGCGGAGGAGCTAAATCTAGGCGATATAAATGCAATGGAGGGCACCACCTATGCTCGGCTGCGAACCTACGTCGAGGAACTGATCGAGAAATGGCAGCAGGCGAACGTTGATCGTTCTGGCTCCAATCCCGACACGGTAGTGAATCGACTTATCGCCGAGCGCGAGGAGATCGAGGAGCAAATTCTCACACTGCAAGTGCGATGAACGAGAGCAGGCAGCATTCCGCGCTGGCGCGTGCGTCCCAAAATCGTTGGCAGCGGTTAAGTTTGCAACGAAGTCTTCTTTCGGCTCGCTATTCGTCTCGAAAGGGCGCACACTAGATCATCGCCGGTCAGAGCAACAACAGGCACCGGTGGCTGAGAGCCTAGAACTCCCGCCTGCAGAGCATGGAGGGGAGGAAATGGGCGCTCGAAACCCCCCACCTACACGATCGAACACGCTTAGAGCACTCCGGCAGGCATTCAACGCCACCTGGGTGGAGGTACAGGCTCGCGACCCGTTTCGCGATTTCGAAAGAGACTTAGAACTCAAAACTGCCATCAATCAGAAGCTCTGTGCGCTCGCTAGGGATGGCGTGACCGATCCCGTCGAACTTCGCGAGTGGGCCCTTGAGAGCCTCCGGCTGAGCTGACGCTGAAATCTTCTCGTGCCTAATGCCCCTACGGCCTCAAGGCTCCGGGGATGCGACGTAACCTCCATGAGGTACTATCATGAACGATGCCATCAATCCTAAAGTTGCCGCCGAGAAGGCGCGCGACACGTATCGCAAGACCGCTCGTCGTAAGACCACTCCCAAAGTTGGCACCGGGAAGGCGCACAGGACAGATCGCAAGACAGCTTCCAAAGCCGTCGCCGAGAAAGCGCGCGGTACATATCGCAAGACCGCCGCTCGCTTCGAGGAATTCGCTTACGATGCGCAAATGCCAGAGTCGATGCGGGCTCTCGCCGAGAAGAGCGTGGCTCAGACGCGCGAGCTTTATGTGCACTCTCTCGAAGCTGTACTAGAGAGTTGGGAAAGATTCGTCGTCGCGGCTGGTCAGGGTACCTTAGCGCTCAACCGCAAGGCTATCGACATCACGCGGCGCAATATCACTAACGGTTTCGGTCTTGCGGAGAAGTTGGCAGGGGCGAAAAACCTTGCCGAGGCTATGGAATTGCAGACAACCTTTTGGCGCAAGCAGGTCGGCGAACTGGCGTCTCAAGCCGGAGAAATGCGCACGCTATCTACTAAAGTGACTGCTGATGTGGCAGCGCCGATCAAGGCGCAGGTAACGCGCCGCACGAGAGGTCTCCACAAGGCGACCTAGACCCAGTCAACTGCCGCTCTTAACCGAAAAGGCCGGCAGCTCTGCCGGTCCTTTTTGCTTACGGCTGTTCTTTGCGTGTACTGGCGCACGAGTCTCGTCGTAGCCAGCGCCTTTCTGGAACTCTCTGTTGATCTCGATGCTCGATAGGAGCATTGAGCAAATATCAGGGCCGAGGACGTGGATGTTCGCTTATGGCACTTAGTGACATCCCAACTGCACTGACAAATGTCGGCTATCGGGGGTAAAGCGGACATGGCGCAAACTCGCAGTTATGTCGGCTAATGATCCTAAGCAGACATTCGCGCCACATCACACGATCCACCCCATCGATCGCGCCCGCTGACAAGCCTCCCACCAGGCGCGCGCTCTGAACTCGTGTGTGCCAGATGGGATCTGCTTGGCAACGAGCTGCGATTGGTTGGCGGGCTTGTGGTAGACCGCCTTAAAACTGGAGCCGGGCATTGTAACGATGAGTTCGCCGTCCCAGACGTGAATCACAATAGGGTCGAAATGCGATCCCAAAAGACAATCCTTTCGGCCGGACCGCAGATAACGATCCTCCCAGTTCTAAAAGAAAGCCCGGCAAAACGCCGGGCCAAAGCTACCAGGACTGCTTGCCATACCAGTCGTCAACGTCCTTCTTGACCTGATCCTTGGCGAGCCCATAACGCTCCTGGATCTTTCCTTCTAGCTGATCGCGGCGACCGTTGATGGCGGTGAGGTCATCGTCGGTTAGCTTGCCCCACTTCTCCTTGACCTTGCCCGCGACCTGCTTCCAGTTTCCTTCAACGCGATTCCAGTCCATGACGAACTCCTTCATTGATTTTCGGGGTGAACTTTTGAGGCAGTGCTGGCTAAACAGCGAACCCGCAGGCCAACAGCCTACGACTGACACTCTTGCTGGTCATGGCCTTATGAGCCTCAGCTTCCGTCTTGAAGGCGCCCGTGCTCTTCATAGGCGCTGCAGGTTGGCTGTGCATCATCGTGCATTTATGGCTTGCTGGATCGAAGGCCACATAGAACTGCTCAGCAAGAGCAGGACCGGCAAAGGCAGCGACTAAGATAGCCGCAACGAGATACTTTTTCATGACGTGAGCCTTTAGGTTGGTTTCCGGGGAACAGCATCGACGACTACGGCAGCTTGCGCACCGCAGAGCACGCGACGGAATTTTGGGGGAGGATGCCGATGATCTGCAAACCATGCGCCCCGTGCGCTTGAATAGCCAGTCAATTCATCTTGATGGAACTTTTTGCTAGAGCACGTCCGCACCAGGGGCGCGGACACGAAGGTAACGATTGAATTCCGTCCCGATCTTTGCGTGCCTAAGCCAAATCGAACTTGTCGCGAAGCTGTTCAACGATGCCTTCCAGCCGTCTGCGGCACTCTTGGTCGATGGTTGGACCTTGACCGAATATTGCAGCCGACCAAGGGCGTCCGGCCGCTGGAGGATTGATAATTACCTCGGCTCTCTCGCAGTCGGGATGACCCGCGCGTAACTTCTCCTCGATCATCAGCTTGAGATCCGATGCAGTCTTTCTCAGCTTGTCGGGCATGACATGAGAATCCAACTCGGAAGTGCCCACGCTAAGGGCGCGCTACGCGAACGGGTGACTGCGGCCCAGACCAGAAGCACTACTACTGCCCCGACCGTCGCTCCAATGAGTCCCGCTCCTTGATCAGCTTGATACCAACCGAGAGATTGACCGAGGTACGTGGCGACGAACGCGCCGACGATGCCCAGGATAGTCGTAAGAATGAAGCCCGAGGCTCATTGCTTCCGGGAGTGATTAGTTTGGCGAGGACACCAGCAATAAAGCCAATGAGAATTGTCCATAGAACGCTCATATTGAACTCCTAAGCCGACGCCCCATCGAGGTTGACGCGAAGAAGCCCCGGCTCAGGCCGGGGCTTCATCATTAGCTATACGCGCCCGCGCGAAAGGAGTTCGCGAAGGGGCTGTGGGATGGGCGCGTACTAGCTCTATCAACGTCCAGGAGCGAAACGAGTTCCATTTGTCTCCTTCTCCAGCGACGGCAACCAAACGGCTAACGATGCGTTCTCACCACACGAATGGAAGCTTAAGGAGACAGCAATGAAACATCTCGGAAGTGCGGTCTTGATGACCGTTGGCCTTTTGGTTTTTGGTGCAACAACGGCGTCGGCCGCCATCGTTTGCAATGGTGCGGGCGACTGCTGGCGCACCAAAGAGAGATATGCCTATCCCCCCAATGCTGGCGTTCAAATCTACGCCGATGATTGGAAGTGGGGTCCCAACGATAAGTACAGGTGGCGCGAGCACGAGGGCCGCGGCTATTGGGGTCCGGAAGGCGTCTGGATCGAGTTTTAAAGGACTTCCCGCCATTTTACCTAAAGAGAAACCTAGCTGACGTACGCAGCCGGGTTTCTTTTTTTGCTTTGGCTCTAACGAGGCCGCAATTAAACCCACCCAACGGAAGGAAACAACCCGTGCCTATTCTCTTGTGGTTTCTGGGAGTGCCGATCGTGGTGATTGTTCTCCTATACCTGCTCAACATCATTTAGCCGCTTAACGGGATGGCTAAACCTCTCGACGAGCAGACCGACGAAGAACTCGAGTTGGCGCTCGCGAACGGCCAACTAGACGAGCGTAAAGCAGCCATCGCTAAAGAAATTTTATCTCGACGTTGGCAGAGTAAATCGGAGGAGATCAAAAGCAGTTATGGCTGGTTCGGACGCGCAGCAGCCGCTGTCGCCTTGGCGATCATGGTCATTAGGCGGCTTTTTAGAAGACCCTGAGCGCCGGGTTTTCTGGGAAGCGCGAGAGGACCTTCGCATCGTCTTCCCAAGACGGTCAATCAGGAAGCCGAAGCAGCTTAGGGCAACGTTCGATGTGATTCCAAGTCGCGGCGCGAGCTGCCACAGCACTGCGACTTCAACCCGTAACAATTCAGAGAGGCTCGGAGGCCTCGATGAAAGGACTCATCAATGAGCCGTGCTTCGAAATCATCCAGCACTATCGGAATCTTCGCATCGGCTGCGGCCACACTGGCAGCAATGACGGCTTACAACGTCTATCGCGCGCGTAAAGCGGAGCGCGAGCATCCGCCTGCGGGTCAGTTCGTTACCGTGGATGGTGTCCGCCTGCATTACATCGAGAGGGGGGAAGGCCCCCCGGTCGTTTTGCTTCACGGCAACGTGGTCACGGCCCAGGATTTCGATACTAGCGGGGTGCTCGACTTGAGTAGCCCAGAGACATCGCGTGATTGCGTTCGACCGTCCGGGTTTTGGATATAGCGAACGTCCACACGGTTCGGCATGGAGTGCGGGAACTCAGGCTGAAGTGATCCGAGATGCCTTCGCTGTCCTCGGCGTAAACCGTCCCATCGTCCTGGGTCACTCCTGGGGCGCAGCCGTAGCCTTGGCACTAGGGTTAAACCATCCGGACGCGGTAAGAGGGCTTGTTTTGCTGTCTGGTTACTACTATCCGACGCTCCGCGCCGACGTACTGTTCTCTTCGCCCACAGCGATCCCCATCCTCGGAGATTTGCTGCGCTATTCAGTCTCTCCCTTCATTGGGAGAGCGATGCTGCCGCTCCTGCTCAAGGGGATGTTCGCCCCTCTCCCCGTGCCGGCACGTTTCACGAAGAGCTTTCCCCGCGGCATGTCTGTACGACCAGGGCAAATTCGCGCGGAGAGTCAAGACGGCGTCGCGATGATCCCGGTCGCCCTAGCCATGCGGCATCGCTATCAAGAACTGTCGATGCCAATCGTTATCATGGCAGGCACGAAGGATCGCGTCGTAAAGGACTGCCAAGCGGTTCAGCTTCACGAAGAAATTCCGCACAGTGCCCTCCGGCTGATTCCCGGCGTTGGACACATGGTTCACTATGCGGTTCCAGATGAGGTCGCGAGAGCGGTTGAGGAAGCCGGGAAACCAGCGACGATGGTCCGCCGCACTGGGCGCGCCTCTGCGTCTTATACGGCGTCCGCAGCATAGGTTGCCAGCCCCGCGCCGAGTCCGCCTATAGAACCTCGGTTGTTCAGCGATCGCTGCGTCCGCTGGTGGCACTTAGCGGAAGCCAGCTGTCTCCGCGTGATAGGTCCGCTAAAGAGGACTGCCGCCTGCATTTCGCGGGCTTCTATCGAGCTAGTCTGGAGCTCGATTGATTTCGGAAACATTACGACGCGTATAGCTCTCGATCTGATCTTGTTCGGACCGTAGCGCTTTTGCTGAAGCACAGTGAAGACGAAGTTTCCTCAGCGAGCCATACCTTCGCTCCATGGAAATGCCCGCAGAGGGGGCAGTAGACTTCGAGCCATGTTTCACTCAGGCGGCAAAAGCTGATTGGCTGGGTTTCGATGCCAGTTGAGACTGCGCGTCCTGTCTTAGGACATTCGAAGAGGATGGTGCCCATATCTGGCTCCTGTTCGATGATCTAATGGCCTGTCGACAGTGAGCCGGAAATGGTTAACAAATGGTTGCCTAGAGTCCCTCGCCTGTCTCACGGCGAGCGATCCTGCTTCCAGGATTTATCCAGGACGAGGTCGCTTGCACTCGATTGCATCGACCAAGTCGAGACCGCAGCGCGGCGAAGCAGCAATGACGCGATTTTTGCTGCAGGCCGGTCGGACGCTACTTCGATGTCGGCGCCGGCCGCCCATCTTGAGCCAGCGCCACGCTGTTGCGAGATTCGCAGCGTGAGAGCGGTCTTAAGTCTTACTAGCTGCACCGCGGGGGAAACCGGACAGAAGCCATTCTCTGTCCTCGAGGATGGTTGTAGTCGCTCCGTTCCTCAAAGATAAAATTGCTTCTCTCCGCCACACTCGCGAAGAATTTTGACGAGTGTGCGAAGTCCTTGGGATTTCGTATCCCATGCTTCACCTCGCACTGGAACGTGAAGAAGAATATACCGCTTTCTCGCATTATGCGTTGAACACTCGCAAAGCATTCCTGAATGAGTTCAGCGGGGAGGTGAGTAAAGACAGACTGTGCTAAAATGAAGTCGAAACTGGCATCGTCCAAGTCAGCAAAGAAGGCTTCGCCGGGGCGACGGTGAATCAATCGAGGTTCCTTTGCTGCGAGCCTTTCGGTGACAACCAGGCGGCGGCCGTATTCAATTGCTCTTCCCGAAATGTCGGTACCCACGTAGTTGCCGATATCGAGGTATCTGATGAAGTGCCGTCCACCGCGAAGCGTGCCGCAGCCGAGGTCTAGCAACTTACTCTCGGGTTTCAGACCGTTCGCGACTAGGTAATCGAACTGCAAACAGCCCAACTCTTTCCATTTTCCGCCAACTGCCTCGTGGGGATCTTCAATTATCCGGGAATCGGTATGGGCTGCATAAGCCTCAAGATACGGCAAAGTTTCGTAGAGCTTGCAGTAAGGCGGCGGATCCCGCCTGTCTAAGCTGGCTAAAGGCCAAAAATTCCCCCGCATGTGAATTGTCCAGCAATGCATCGGCTTGCGGTCAGAGCGCCGCACTGCCACACACGATGTGACGTAGAAGTTAGAGAAGGCTTAAGCCTCGGAGATCCAACTAACGAGTAAGGACAGCTCCACGCATCCCCATCCGGCTGGCAGCTCGGTTCATGCTGGTTCGCCTCGTAAAGCCCTCTTGTAATGTCTCTTAAATTACTTGAGCCATGCCTCAGCCTCGGCCCTAGAACCGCGACGCTGCGCCAATCGCTGTTCCTAATCGCGTCTACTCCTTTAGACTCCGCGGGCTACTACCAAGGGGATGGGGACCTCCCCACACGCTCTAAACAGCTCCTTGGCAGCTCGTGCTAGTTGAAATGGAAGTGATGGTGAGTTCCCTCCTCCCATCATTCTTACAGGAGCTGGAGTTTTGAAGCCCCGTAACCCCCCTCCATACGGGGCTTCTTTTTCTTGTGCCGAGTGTTCTTTTGCCGGGAGAGTGTCCATGCCCTTCCAGGTCGTTGAGTTGAGACTCGATGCCGACGACAAGGTGACCGACCGCAAGGCCATTCCCTATCCTTATCCGCAGCGCCTCGATGCAGTCGAAACCATCGAAAAACTGATCACGCGGCTTCAGAAGCCGCATTACGAGGCAGAGCGCGATTGCTGGTCGGCGATCGCCAAAGACGGAAAAACGCGGGTCAAATTTATCATCGAAGGCCTGTAAGCCGAGGTGCTACGGAAAGAAGCCCGACTGCGAAAAGCGCAAGCCGGGTCTCCCTCAATTCCGGTGTCGGCGGATTCTGGGGGTAATCTGAGACACCGGCGGCGATTCAACTCGAAACGAGATTCCCAGTTCCTGCGCCAGTTGGGCCAGCCGTCATCAATCTGCAGGAAGCCAACCTTCCGATAGAAAAGTGAACGGGAGCGTAGGATGGACAAGATTGTTTTTGCCCTATTGATGTGGACATCGAAACATCCCTGCATACGCACGGCAACCCGGCGACATTCCGTCTCAGTCGTAGCCCCGAGCATTACGTTCATGCTGGCGCTTGATTTCTCGACATCACCACCGCCACATTGAATTATCGTGGACAAGTCTTGCCGACTTTGCGAAACAAAAGTACGGGTCAAGATGCTTCTTACGGTCGGGGTTTTGTGCGCAATGCCCGGGAACTTCCACGAGACCTACGCGGCGAGTGAGACTGGGGCGCCGTCAGATCGATCGACCGGCCTAGTTTTCGCTGCCGTGGCGGCAATCGTTGCGGTGCTGCGGTACTACAACAATGCCACGGTGCCATGGCTGACGCTTGGCATCGCCGTCGGACTGGCGGCAATCAGCCTAATCGCGCCAAGTCTGCTCAAGCCCCTGAACATTCTCTGGTTCAGATTTGGTTTGCTCCTGCACCGAATTGTGAATCCGATTGTGATGTTCGCAGTTTTTGCGCTGGTGTTCGTACCCGCGGGCATCATCATGCGCATTTGGCGCGACCCGCTCCGATCGCGGCGGATGAGAGCCGCCTCAAGTTATTGGATTGATCGCAAAGAAGCCATCGGCCGAACAGGGTCCATGACGAACCAATTTTAGTCGAAAACGATGCTACGGCTTGGATGCTGAGGGCAATGGTTGAGGGATACTCTGATGCTGGCATTTGCGCGTGAGCTGGTCGCCTATATGGGCGCCCGCAAGAAGTGGTGGCTGTTACCCGTCATCGTCGTTTTGATGGTCTTCGGCGGTCTTCTGATTCTCGCCCAGGGTTCGGCGGTGGCGCCCTTTGTCTACACGGTCTTTTGAGTTGCCGGCTCCATGCGCCTACTCGGGATCTCAGCCTTCTATCATGACAGCGCGGCGGCGCTTGTCCAAGATGGACAGGTCATGGCTGCCGCGCAGGAGGAGCGCTTCACCCGCAAGAAACACGATGCGAGCTTCCCCACTCATGCCATCCGCTATTGCCTCGATGTAGGCAAGGTCGAACTTGACGGTATCGACCACGTCGTTTTCTTCGAGAAGCCGCTGATCAAGTTCGAGCGGCTGCTGGAGACCTACCTTGCCAATGCGCCGCGTGGGCTCACATCGTTCCGAATGGCGATGCCCTTGTGGATCAAGGAAAAGCTATTTCAGAAGGCGAATTTGGAGAAGGCGCTCAAGCCCTTCGCATCGAGCGGCAAGTTAGACAGCAAGCTCCTCTTTGCCGAGCACCACCAGAGCCACGCCGCGTCCGCATTCTTTCCCTCCCCATTCGAGGAGGCGCTCGTTCTGACCATGGATGGTGTCGGCGAATGGGCCACAACTTCACTAGCGATTGGACGAGCTAACACGCTCGAGACCCTGCGTGAGATCCACTGGCCGCACAGCATCGGACTGCTCTATTCTGCCTTCACCTATTACATCGGCTTTAAGGTCAATTCCGGCGAATACAAGGTGATGGGCCTAGCCCCCTATGGGGAGCCCAAATATGTCGACCTGATCCTCGACAACATCGTCGATCTCAAGGCGGATGGATCTTTTTGGCTCGACCAGAGCTACTTCAACTACGCGACGGGGCTTACCATGACGTCGCAGAAGTTTCACGACCTTTTCGGTGGGCCGCCACGCGATCCGGAGACGCCGCTCACCCAGCGTCACATGGACCTTGCCGCGTCCATCCAGAAAGTGATTGAGGAGGTCGTGCTGCGGATCACACGCAGTTTAGCGAAGACCTACGCCTTGGAAAATTTGTGTCTCGCCGGTGGCGTCGCACTCAATTGCGTCGCCAATGGCAAGGTTTTGCGCGATGGTTCGTTCAAGCGCATCTGGATCCAGCCCGCGGCCGGAGATGCAGGCGGCTCCCTCGGTGCAGCCTTGGCTGCCTATCATTTGCATGTCGGCAGGCCTCGCCGCATAAATGGCAGCATGGACGGCATGCAAGGTAGTCTACTCGGACCAGAATTTTCCGATGCGGAAATTGCCGACCGGCTAACTGCCATGGGCGCGGAGTTCACTATCCAGGACGAGGCGACGCTGCTTGAGCGGACGGTGGACGCGCTTGAATCGGGCGAGGCGGTCGGCTGGTTCATGGGCCGCATGGAGTTTGGCCCAAGGGCGTTGGGGGCGCGCTCGATCCTGGGCGACGCCCGCAATCCGCAAATGCAGAGGACGCTCAATCTCCGCATTAAGCAGCGCGAAAGCTTTCGCCCCTTTGCGCCGGCGGTCTTAGCCGAGGATGTGGCTGATTACTTCGAGCTCGAGGGACGAAGCCCGTACATGCTTCTGGTCGCCGATGTGAAGCGGAACCGGCGCCGTCAAATCACGGCTGAGCAAACCGGCCTGTTCGGAATAGACAAACTCAATGTGCCGCGCTCAGACATCCCGGCCGTGACTCATGTAGATTATTCCGCCCGCGTGCAGACCGTGCATTCAGAAACCCATCCTCGCTTTCACGCGCTGCTCGAAGCTTTCAAGCGTCGTACCGGATGTTCTGTTTTGATCAATACCAGCTTTAATGTGCGCGGTGAGCCGATTGTCTGCTCGCCCGAAGATGCCTTTCGCTGCTTCATGGGAACGGATCTCGATTGCTTGGCGATCGGCAACTGCTTTTTGCGGAAGGCGGATCAAAACCAGTCCATGCATTTCCTGCATGCCAAGCACTTCGATCCGGATTAATGAGCTATGACGTTAGCGTTAAGACACTACCAATCTGCTCGAGCAGCCACGAAGCAGATTGTCAGCGATTTCTGTTTTGTCTCGCCACTGAGCGGCGAGGACCTCGTGTTCGGGGGTGATGGCTGGCTTACGACGGCGGACGGACAGGAGCGCTATCGGATAGACAATGGCATCCTGCGCCTCTTCGTCGAGGAGAGGGAAACAGGCCATCGATCGTCAGTAACCGCTACCGTGAAGGCGTTCTACGAGGAAACGCCCTTCCCGAATTACAATGAGTTCGATTCCCTTGAAAGCTTTTTACAGCGAGCGATCGACGGCCTTTTCGCCAATTTGTTGAGCAAGCAAATTCCAATTGGCGCAAGGACACTTGAGGTCGGTTGCGGAACTGGACAACTGTCGAACCACCTCGCTGCGAGCTGCATGGCTCACATTTATGCCTCCGACATGACGCTTGCCTCGTTGCGCTTAGGTCAGGCGTTCGCCGCCAAATACGACATCCCTGGCGTTACCTTCCTGCAGATGAATCTGTTTAAACCATGCATCCGCCCCGGAAGCATTGACATCGTGATTGCCAATGGTGTGCTCCACCACACCGCCGATACCAGGCGCGCATTTCTTAGCATAGCACCCTTAGTGAGGCCCGGAGGCCATGTCGTCATAGGTCTGTACAACAGAATCGGGCGTGTGCGCACCGATCTGCGCCGCGCGCTTTACAGGCTCTTCGGTAAGCGGGTGCGGGCTCGGAAATTGACCGGTTAGGGACCGAACTTGGCAGCATCGTTACTCACGGCTGGGAGGGGGGCCTGTTCATCATGATCGGCCGGCGGGATCTTGAAGGCTGAGCCCCGATCCGGCGGTCACGCATGTTGATTACTTCGCTCGCGTTCAAACTGTGAATACCAACACAAATCCGCTGTTCCACCAGCTGCTCACGCGTTTCAAAGAGAAAACGGGTTGCCCAGTGCTGGTTAACACGAGCGTTAACGTGCGCGGGGAGCCAATCGTCTGCACGTCGGAAGAAGCCTTCCGCTGCTTCATGGGAAACGAGCTTGATCTCCTTGTCGTCGGAAACTGCATTTTTGCAGAAGGCCGCACAAAACCTCAAGCGCGACTACAGTTCGGCAATTCGAAACCGGATTGAAGAACACTGTCCAAACGACGGCTACCTGTCTGGCTCACAACATTGGCCGCCGATGTCCGAGAAGGGCTCGCTCAGACCGCACCGCGTGGATGTCGCCAAAGAACCTTGTAAGAGGACGGTGCCTATCCCAGGGACGTCAATAGAAGCGAAACAGGCGGGCTCACTGATTTTGAACGACGAACCCAGTTTGTTGGATGTGCATCCTTGAAAGTATCGTAGCACACCGAATGGCATATTTTTGAAGGGGCTTGAGATCCTGCTTCCAGGATTCATCCAGTATGAGGTCGTTTGATTTGGTCCGACGCATACGATTGCCGGCGACGTCGTGTGCAGTGCAATCCGTCCACTGGAGTTGCTTGCGCTCGTAACTAACTCCCAGAGGTTCCAAAACAGCGCGCAGCGTCGCTTCAGGCTTGAGGATTAAATCCTCATAATGAACAATGCTGTGTGGGACCGATCGCAAGCGTGCTCGGATTTGTATGTTGACTAGTTCGTAATATAAGATGGGTTTGACGAGGCCGCCCCGCTTCTTGAGAACCGAATTAATCTGACCCTCAGGGGTTCGAATTAAATAGACTGGATAAACGTTCAAATCTGGAATACGCATGAGAGAGGCCATTCGCCCTGGATGCTTTGAAGAATCGACGATGAAATTCTTGCCGGATACGCTTGAGATAGCCTCAAACAAAACTTGATTGGCACCACAGCGATCTTTGGCGTTTGAATAATCCAACATGTCCAGATCGAGTAGCGACTTACCTGATTTCCTGCGCACGTAGTCATCGACGGCGCGCCAAAAGTTACATTGCCAAAGAGAAGACGCGCCGCAAGAACAACGTGGGTAGGACTTTTGACCCGGTTTGATCTTCAGTTGTCGATTTAGGTTTTGAATTTCCCCTACCGACATGATTTCACTATTGGCATTCAGCATTAGGCTGAGCAGTGTCGACCCGCTGTGGCTCGTTCCCGCGATATAGATGACTCTCATGTGCTGCCGCCGCATCTCAATAGGCGCAAGCTCGGAAAACAACCTGCCATATCCCGGACCTTCAGCCGAATCGCTGAGCTAACGGCAGCTCAAACGTGGGTGCCTCGCCGCCATCTCGTCGCCCTGGGGTAACGTCAATTCCGCGCTCACGGAAGGCCAAATTAGGTTCTGGCAACCAGAGTAACGGCAGTTTTCACCTCGCGCTCAAATCTAGCGCTTCGCGATTTGACCTTGTCGCCTGGTGGCGCAAATCGCAAAGGAAACACTAAGCCGAAGCCGGAGTTTTACCAAACGCGGTCTTATCTCGAAGCCTACGCGGGCCACACCGATCTTGAGACTGCCCATGCCTTTTACTCGCCGTTCCTTCAGCGTCCAGTTGCGTTATATGTGTTGATCGATAGAATTTAACGCGGTGACAATGGGTGAACGTGGCGGGGCTTTTGAAAGCCTTTCTGGGCGTTGCCGTTGGCTATAGCACGCTGGAGGCACTACGGGCTCCGGGGCAGGTCGTCGTTGCCAAATGCAGTTCCTGAGTGCCACATTCGGATGGTAAGTTGCTGCCGGTATGGTCCGGATTAGCGGGATGGCCACCTTCGGTTCTGAATTCGGTGCGGGAATTGAGGGGCGCTTTGGAATCGTCGAGTTGAAGCACCCTTATCTGACAGGACACCTCCGGAAAGCAGCGCGTTCATACCGGAACTGTTATTTCCACAAGGATCGGAATGGAACCAGCCTCAGCTCGCGGGCTAGGTTGTGATAGACCTTATCCGGATTTTATGTCTTCTGCCGCTTAAGGGCCATTAGTTTTCTCTGTACAGCCTATAATTTGCGGAACACCCCAAACGGGATTTAGAATAATGAAACAGTCTCAAATTATACTACCATCCTTTTACATCATTATTTCCTTAGTCGCGAGTGCGCTACTCCTTGGCAAAATTACGGAGCGTCCCCTCGACCCTGATGCGATACAGAACGTCAGAATAGCATCTCATTTGGCTCACTTCGGCATTTTTTCGTATGATCATTTCGAGCCACCTAATAAGCCCACGATGAAGCGTGAACCTATTCCCATTTTTGCTTTGGCACTATTAGTTATGAGCGATAAAACACTGGCTCAAGCGAGACCGTTCGATAAACTATTCAATGATGATCCTTTGTTGATACTTAAGCGCATAAATATTTTCTGGTGTTTTGTCGCATATATTGGTATTTGCGTGCTGATATTTCTAATGTACGATAATATATTATGGCGTTTATTAGTTCCTCCGACTGTGCTGTTATTGACAAATTATAGTTTAATGGATCAATATGTGGATAGATTAACAACGGAGGTGGTTGCCGCGGCGGCTTTAGTCTGGGCGGCAGTAGCACTTTTAGCGTTTAGTAAAAGTCCGACCAGGTATCGCGCGATTGGCGTCGGGGTAGCGCTAGCTTGCGCCGCTTTGGTTAAGGCCGCTTTGTTTTATGTCTCAATCTTTGCCATTGTGACTCTAGGGCTACTGTATTTTATCACAAATTATGAAAAGGAATATAAGCGGCGTCTGCGATTGTCCTTTACTGTGCTGGTGCTATCATTTCTGACGATAGTTGGTATTTGGGTGGCGAGAAATGCTATCGAGTTGAACAAGTTTCGAATAGCCGAACGCGGGGGTGACGTCTTTTACTTTAGGGTACTCTTGATGGAAAGGCCGATCCTGGGTTCTATCTATCATTTCAGTCCTAAGGAGTTTCGAGCTTCCCTTGGGAAGATTACTGGATATACCGATGACGACCTAAAGGAAGGCGGCCGACTGGAATATGTGAAGAAGAGGCGGTGGGAGATCTATCGAGAAATGATGGGTCGTGAAGGGCTCAAGTTATCGCGCTCAAAAGCCCAAGCTTGGTTGACCCGCAAGGCAATCAGTGAATACGCAAAGCATCCGAGCTATTATCTAGTATGGCCTTTTGTATTTGCCTATAGGGGCAGCTTCATTCTTACTCCGGCTCATACGAACTCTGTGGTGCTATATTTTATCTCTTTGGGCCTAGTAGTCAATTTTTTGGGAGTAGGCATAGTCAGTTTTTATAGACGTGATATCAAGACTTACGCTGTCTTCGTTCTACCGGTAGGATATTTTATCTTCCATGCTTTGGTGACGCACTCGCTTCAACGGTACAACGAGCCTCTGACCCCGTTCGTCTGGCTTGCCGCTGCCTACTCCGTCTTCCACCTCTTAACATCCAGCGGCATGATTGATCAGGTCACAGTGCCCAGCTATGCACGGGAAAAGGCGGTAGAAAAAAGTGAGAGAGAACCTAATTAGGGTGTGCCTGATCCGATCTCCTTCACTCCCCGTCCGTTCGTTCGAAGTGCATTAATACCCTGATTGAATCACGCGCCTTAATGCTAAGTGGCTTGCGGCTCCAGTTCCACCCTGGCCTGCTTGTGGTATCTTCTCGATCAAGATCAAAGCACCAGAGCCTCGGGCCGAATTCGCGAGGAGCAAGTGAAAGTGACGGCACCTAGCTGTGGGCTACGCCGTTGCACTATCGGAGCCAAAGGGGGGCCAGCCACGCTTGAAGCATATGTTGAACTTAGGAGGAGATCAGCCAAATGCGAGCATCTCCGCTAAACCCACACCTCCGCCGAGACAGGCGATTCTCGAGAGGGGGAAGCCACGCCCCAAGAAATTAGCTTTTGTGATCGCACACCTTGGTCCGGGGGGCGCACAGCGTGTTGCGGTGACTGCGGCAAACGCTCTCGTGAGTCGCGGCTTCGATATTCACTTGATCGTCGTTGAACGAAAACCACCCGCGTATTCGATCGATCCTCGCGTTGTCCTTCACCATCTTCGGGACACACCTGCCAAGAGCGCGACCTCTTCGATTGTCGATCGCAAACGATGGTTTGGGTCTGGTCGTGTGGCAGCTCGCGTTTCACCACGTGCTCTCGCAAACTTTAACGGGACTACAAGAATGATGGTTGGTCCATTGTTTGCTGCCGAAGCATTGCGGCGGAGAGCATTGCGGCTTCGTAAAAAAATCAAGATTATAGATCCTGATACTGTTCTATCATTTCTGACGCAGACGAATATTTTGACGGTTGTAGCCACGCGTGGGCTTAAGAAGCTTATAGTAATATCTGAGCGTAACGATCCCAACCGTCAGCGCCATCGCGCCCGTGTCGAGTTTCTTCGCCGTTTAGTGTACCCCTGGGCCGATGTGGTAACCGCTAATACTCAAGGTGCGCTCGCTGCCTTGGGATCCTTTGTGCCCGAGCGCAAGCTCGCCTTTTTGCCAAATCCTCTGCTGCTAGATCGGAGCGAAACCACGTTCGATTTTGGTCGACCAACGGTCGTTGCTGTCGGTCGACTAGTTGAGCAGAAGGGACTCGACATATTACTTTCGGCATGGGTGAGAGTCGTCAGCCGGTTGCCAGATTGGAAATTGGCACTCGTCGGCGATGGACCTTTGGCAAGCCAGCTACAGGCCCTGGGGCGCGAGCTTGGGATCGAAAAGAGCGTCCATTGGCTCGGCCATGTCTCCGATCCTTTTCCCCTACTTAGAGGGGCAAAGCTCTTTGTCATGACGTCCCGTTTCGAGGGAATGCCCAACTCCCTACTCGAAGCCATGGCCTGTGGTCTGCCCGCGGTAATCTCTAACGCCTCACCCGGACCTTGCGAATTAATAGGCTACGGTGAGAGCGCCGCTGGACTTATCGTGCCGGTGGAGGATGCTGATAGCACAGCCGATGCCATTATACGTCTGGCACGCGATGCTGACTTACGGCGGCGGTTTGGTGTTGCCGCACGCGAGCGCGTGCTTTCTCATGAAGCCGATTCAGCAATTGAGGTTTGGCTTCGCGTACTGCGCTGCGAGTGAGCGTTGCGCGTTCTATTTGTAATCCCAACCCTAGGGCCGGGAGGTGCAGAACGCGTTGCTACCCTCCTGGCAAATTTTTGGAGCGGCCGGCACCACGATGTTATCCTGACGACATTCGAATTGCCGAATTCGACAAGCTTCTTCCCGCTCGAAAAGAGAATCGCAGTGCGGGAACTTAGTGCGCCTTCGGTCCATCGTCGGCTGGTAGCCAGGCTTGTTACAAATGCCGTGCGGGTTTCGCGGCTACGCTCCTTGCTTCGAGAACTGAGGCCCGACATCGTGGTTAGTTTCATGACCGAGGCCAACGTTGTGGCCTTGTGCGCTTGTTTAGGGCTCAGGATTCCCGTTGTGATCTCCGAGCGTAATCAACCAGATCGCCCCGGCCTCACCATGGTGCATAGAATCGCCCGCCCCCTGACCTATCCCTTGGCGAGCGCGATGGTTGTGCAAACCGAAGCTATCGCCGCGTGGTCGCGCGCTCGCTTTCGCATTCCCGTCCATGTCATCCCAAATCCTGTTCAGCTCAGCCCGCATGGGACTAGTCGAGAGGAGGGGGGCATCAATCAGTTGGTTGCCATAGGGCGGCTCACCTATCAAAAAGGCTTTGATGTTCTAATTAGGGGCTTCGCAGCCCTCGCTGACAAACACCCAAACTGGCAGCTCGTTATTTACGGAGAGGGGCCAGATCGGAATTCTTTGGAGGCACTGCGGGCAGAAAGTCGATACGAAAACAAAATTTTGCTTCCCGGGCTTGCCGAAAATAGTGCCGAGCCGTTGGCAAAGGCGAGCCTTTTCGTCCTGCCGTCGCGATTCGAAGGATACCCGAATGTCCTTCTCGAGGCGCTAGCCTCCGGGTTACCTGTAATCGCCACGGCGTGCGCGGGAGGGACTCTGGAAATTCTTGCCAATGGTGCCTATGGCATGCTCGTGCCGCCGGACGATGTCACGGCCATGACCAAAGCGGTCGACGCCATGTTATCGACGGCTGAGCTTCGCGATGCCTATGCCCGCAAAGCGCGGCGCGCGGTCGCACGCCTTGATGTCACTACTGTGGGGGAGCGGTGGTTGGGTCTTTTTGCGGGTCTCAAGGGCTAACCGTGCTTGATAATGTGCCAGGACGGGGGCACGTTGGCGACGTTCTTGCCAGCGCGACATGTCTCGCCTGCCATGGGTTTGCCATGCGGCAGGCGCAGTTTCGATCAGGGTACGCACGCGACTCGGGTCTCCGGTGCGCAAGGATGCGACTAGCACGGCGTCAGCGTATGGCAAGGCTTTAACTTATGCAAAAGGACGTCTCTCCCAGCGCCTCAATCGCGCGGGACATTTTTGTGCTGCGCATTTGGCGTCAGGGCCGCAACTATTCGACCATTGTTGCTTGGCTACTGTACACGGGGTTCAAGGGACGCACGTCGAAGTTATCGGCGGCCATTGTACTGAGCCTCTTGCATCTCTCAGCGCAGGGGGTCGCCATTTATGCCATCTATTGGTACGGCAAACAGATGGAACGCGGGGCGCCCGCGATCTCCGTGCCTTATCTTGATATCCAACTAAGTCTGGCGGGACAGCCTGAAATGCTGTGGGCCATTGTCGCGTTCTCGACGCTCTGTTTTATGATTAGTGCTGTCTTCCTCTACCTTTCACGAGGGCACATTTTAGATATTGTTGAGCAGCACTACGCGCGCAGCACCGAGCAAGTAGTCATCCAATGTCTGCGCTTGCCCGATGCGCGTGCGCGTCTCGCGAGCAGACTGTTGGTGAACTATGGAGTGGGCGGCCTGATCACCGGATGCCGGCGAGGTGCCTTGACCGCGATAAGTTTTGCAAATGCTATCATCGGTTTCATCGGCGGCATGGGTGCCGCCGTCTTCTTGTTTAGTATGGAACTTACTCTCACGCTGCTGATTTTGATCGCTGTCGGCCTTGCGGCTTTTTTCTTGTACCCATTGACGCTGCGCGCGATGCGCGCCGCGAAGGCTCGAGAAGTTTCACAGCTAGCGTTCAACGATGAGATACGCGGCCTGGCTGAACAGTCAGGGAAGGGACTGAAGACGATAGACGACATGGCACGCACCTACATGATGCGACGGCGCGTGTTAACCGAGCTTGTTTTTGCCATCGAAATCGGTATCACAATGCTTCTTGGCATCGTGATTTACTATATGGCCAACGAGGCACTCGCTGGCAGGGCACAGTGGGCACTCTTCATTGCCTATATCGCCTCGTTACGCATGATGCTGGTCGGCGTCGCGCAGGCCATTCAAGCGTTCGCCAGCGTCAGTCGATCCTATCCACAAATCGTTCGCTACTACCTGCTTCTCACGGACATCCAGAGGATCAACGAATCGGGGTTTGCCACGGTAACGCAAGGTGACGTTTTAATCCTTGGCGCCCTCCGTAATGGACCAGACGTAACCGCGAAGATCGGAGACGTCATTGCGCTCCTTACTTTCGATTCCGAGCGGGAGGTGCAATTCGCTCTTATCGAAGCGCGGTTGGTGGATTCAAAGTTGCCCATCGCCACGGCCGCTGTCGATCTAAACAGCATCGCGATTGGTCCGCCAGGCTTGCTCGTCGTGGCATCCCCGAATACTGACGAGGGCCGCAAACAACTTAAGTCAATGCTTGACCGCAACCTGCGTAATAACCTCACCCTCATTACCTACAAGCATGCAAAAGGGATTGGTGGGTTCGGAGAACGGCATTTACTTACACTCATGGGAGGCGAATTTAGGCGCTTCGCCCCTCTGGGGAGCGACGAAGCCAGAGCAGCCGCGAAGGAGTTCGCAGCTGGGGGAAAGCGTTCGCGACGTTCAAACCTATTTGATCCTGACGATGAAGATTACTAGGAGAACATTGGCTCTATCTTGCAGAAAAATTGAGGTAGCAAAGTGAGGGTTATCTTTATCGCCAGCTTAAGTCACAGCGGGTCCACACTTCTTGATCTCATGCTCAATGCCCACCCGGAGTTAGTCTCCGTTGGCGAGCTGAAGCAGCTGAGCCGCTTCGCCCGATTTAACAAGCCTAAACAACCGAGGTGTACTTGCGGAACACCATCGTTGTGGGACTGTGATTTTTGGAAATCGGTCAATGATGTCACAAATAGAATTTCCGGAAAGACCATAGCTGACATCAATGTAGAGAATTATGAGGAGTTTATAGGTTTTCAAAAAGATAACGTGGTGCTATTTAAAGCAATAGCAGAAGCATCAGGTAAACAGTATATTGTGGACTCGTCAAAGAGTTCCGTGCGTCTGCAGCTTTTACTTAGTAATCCGGACTTAGATGTTTTTCCAATATTGCTTATTAGAAACCCTAAAGGGCAAATATGTTCTATGCTACAGAAGAAAAAGTATAAACGTGTGAGCCTAGGCAAATTAATGCATAGTTACATTGAGACGAATCGACGTGTATACCGGTTGATCAAAAACCGGCCGTACTACCTTCTTCGATATGAAGACCTCGTAACGCGACCCGAACAGACGTTGAACTCGTTGATGCAAACCATTGGCCTGTCATTCGAGCAGGCTCAACTCAACTGGGCGGCACAAGAACGACACAATGTCGGCGGCAACGGTATGCGTCGAGCCAGCACGAGTGAGTTGATTTTAAACGATAACTGGCGTTACCAGCTTACGTTCCTCCAAAAGCTCTCCATTGACCTGGGAACTATTTTTGGCCGCTATCCTACGGTTTTTGGCTAACAGCTAGCAGTTTGATAAGAATTCATTTATCAGCTGAAGGTGCTTTTGGTAGGATAGTCCTTCTAATGTCTTGAATTAGTCTAGACATTAGTTCTTTTCGCCTTTCGGGTAGGTTGCGCTTTTTTGCCTGATGTCTGTGGTACTTCTGGAAATGTAGAATGCGGGGTACGGCTTCTCTAGCCTCCCAGAAGGACAAGTATCGTTCATAGCGTATGTTGTATTCGGGCGGCAGAATGTGAAGACGTAAGTCACTTAGCCAAAGGAGTTCGCGCAGCGTCACTTGGTCCTTTTCATATCCCGCTGAATGATAAGCTCGCTGCCAAGCGCGTAGCAGCTCGAGAACAGTAGGCGATGACCTAAAGAGCAAAACTCCCCCGTTCATTTGTGGAAATGCGTCGGGAATCTGGAAGTGCCAGATAGCTTTTGTCTCCTTCCTATTCCGAGCATGCGCATGCGCGATCGCGATGTCGAACCGGTCCAAAATGTCGAACATTTCGGAGATGTCCGCCACCACTCTGATGTCTGTATCAAGATAGAGCGTCCTTTGAAATCGTGTTCGATGCAAATAGTCCACCTTGGACCGAGCATGTGGAGCATCAATTGGATGGATTTGATCAAAGATGTCTGCCGCCGCCGTGGAATCGTCGGTGAAAAGGTCGATGGCAATTGACGATACGTGCTCCCTGATGCTCTGGGCGGCTCGATTGGCGGCCCGCACATAAGCCTCACCCGCCGCAATGAAGATGACACCGTTTTCCGTCACATCTGATCCCTTGTGCCGTCGCAGTAGGGCCAAAATTGATGCTAAGATCACTATCAGGATACGATTACAATGCACACGTTCCTAGCGCGTACGCGCGTGGCTCCTTGGCGCACAATCAAGAAATATGCGGTTTTCTGGAAAGATTTTCGGAATTGGCTTCCACAAGACGGGAACGAGCAGCCTCGCATCCGCTCTTCGGAAGCTCGGCTACCGGACTATTCATGGAGACCCGCGAGGCTCTTGGCAGGGTGCAGATGAGGGGACGACACTTATCCAGCTCATCGAGGCGGGCCAATTGCGATTGCCGACGTTCGATATCTTTGATGCCTTTGTCGACAACCCCTACTTCATGATTTGGAGGCAACTCGACGACTCATTTCCTAATGCCAAATTCATCTTCACCTCTCGGGATGAGTCCGAATGGATATCTAGTTGCATCAACTATTATGCGGGTCGTCGAATTCGGCCCATGCGGGCATGGATGTTCGGCGACAAGGCAGACCCTTCGTCTAGCCATAGAGCCAAGCAAGCGTGGTTGGCTGCCTACCGTCAGCACAACGACGCAGTGCGCACCCACTTTTTCGGCCGCGATGAGCGCTTCTTGACATTCAATCCGGTGGGCGGCGATGGTTGGGTGAAACTCTGCTCGTTCCTGGGTGCGCCCGAACCTTCGCGACCATTTCCGCATTGTAATCGACATTTAACTCGACAGATTGAGAAAGAACGCCAGTAGGCATTTAGCTTCACCAGAGGGATTGGGTATACCTCCGGCCAAGCCGATTTTTAAAGGGCCATGGCTCCACATTAGCGGCTCTTGTAGGGTCGTTGTCATACGTCACCATGAAAAGCAGTCGCTCGGTGGAAAACCTTGAAATCGCTGGTCGCAGCGTCGGAGCGGGCAGCCCGACTTTCATCTTGGCGGAAGTGGCCCAAGCTCACGATGGCTCGCTCGGCATGGCGCATGCCTTCATCGAGGCCGCGGTCAATGCGAAGGCTGATGGGATCAAGTTCCAGACGCACATTGCAGAGGCTGAATCCACGCTGGACGAGCCTTTTCGCGTCAACTTTTCGTGCCAGGATGCAACCCGATACGATTACTGGAAAAGGATGGAGTTCACAATCGAGCAATGGTCTGGTCTAGCCAAGCACGCTCAGGAACGAGGTCTGATCTTCCTCAGCACGGCGTTTTCGTTGAACGCGTTCGAAATGCTGGCAAAGATAGGAATACCTGCTTGGAAGGTTGGATCGGGTGAGTTCCGCAGCCTAGTCCTTCTCGAAGCAATGGTTTCGACTGGAGCACCAATTTTGTTCAGTACCGGTTTAGCGAATTGGGATGAGATCACTCGTTCTGTCGCATGGCTTCGTTCGAAGAGGGCACGGTTTGCGATGCTTCAATGCACCAGTCTTTATCCGACACCTCTGGAGACTGTCGGGCTAAATGTAATAGAGAGGCTTCGCCGCGAATTTGGCTGCCCGGTGGGCCTCTCTGATCACAGCGGTACTATTTATCCGGGCCTAGCGGCGATAGCCCGAGGAATTGATATCTTGGAGGTGCACGTGACCCTTCATCGAGGAATGTTCGGACCCGACACCACCGCTTCTGTCACGTTCGACGAACTTAGCACGCTTTGCTGTATGCGGGACGCATCGGCGGTAATGGACTCTAATCCTGTCGATAAAGACTTAATGGCCGAGCGCCTAAGCGACGTTCGTCAAGCATTCAGTAAGAGTTTGGCGCCAAGACGCTTTCTCCCTGCGGGTACAATCGTTACAGCCGAATTGCTCGACGCAAAAAAGCCTGGAGGTGGTATTCCACCGGAAGCCGCAGAAGACATCCAAGGCAGGCGGCTCGTGCGCAGCGTATTGCCCGATCGCATCTTGAATTGGTCAGATCTGGCTGAGGAAGGCAAATGAGCCGCCGCAAAGTTTGCGTTGTTGTCAACAGCCGAGCCAATTACGGCCGCATTAAGAGCTTCCTCCGCGCGGCACAAGAACATTTGGGGATCGAGCTGCAACTCATTGTCGGCGCATCTGCACTGCTTCACCGCTTCGGATCCGCGATTGAGATAATACGGGCAGATGGGTTCGAACCAAATGCGATCGTTCACACCATCGTCGAGGGCGAAAATCCCGTTACTATGGCCAAGTCAGTCGGGCTCGGGGCAATTGAACTTGCTTCCTATTTTGATTCGTTCAGACCCGACGTTGTTCTCACTGTGGCTGACCGATTCGAGACAATCGCCACCGCAATCACCGCGAGTTATATGAACATTCCAGTGGCACACACACAGGGCGGAGAGGTCAGCGGATCGATTGACGAAAACGTTCGTCACGCGGTCACCAAGCTATCGCACATTCACTTTCCGGCAACCGAGCGCGCCCGCGACTTTCTACTTCGCATGGGCGAGCAGCCGGAAGCGATTCATTTGGTCGGTTGCCCCTCGATCGACATCCTTCAGGAAATCGATCTCTCACTACCGAGTGACATATTCGAGCGTCACAAGGGGGTTGGCGCAGACCTAGACCCCCTGAAACCGTACATCGTCGTTCTCCAACATCCTGTGACAACTGAATATGGTCGCGGGCTTGCCCAAATCAATGAAACGCTAGCGGCAGTCGATCGCTTTGGCAGAGGCGGAATGCAGGTAGCCTGGCTATGGCCGAACGTGGACGCCGGCTCGGATGATATCGCGAAGGGCCTCCGTATTTTTCGCGAGACCCATCATCCAGACTACATCCACTTCTATCGGAACTTTCCTGTAGAGGACTACGCGCGTCTAATTAACGGAGCGGAGTGCCTGATCGGCAACTCATCTTCGGGTATTCGTGAAGGTGCCTTTCTTGGTACACCGTTTGTGAACATAGGTAGCCGCCAACGTAATCGCGAGCGGGGGCTGAACGTTATCGACGCACCCTATGAGGCAGATTCCATATATGCTGCTATCAAGCGCCAGCTGGATCACGGTCGCTACCAACGTTCCTATCTGTTTGGAGACGGCAATTCGGGACGTCGCATCGCTCAGGAATTGTCCCGGTCGGAAATAACTCTCGAAAAGACGCTCAACTATATCGCAAACAGGCAATCGAGCGTGGGTCCGTCCCGCCGATTAAGCGATGCCTTGGCGAATACGTCTCATCGGTCTGATGGTGAATTCGGCTAAGCCTGGCTCTTATCAGCCTGCATCGCGGCTGCAAGGAGTAGCTTCCATGCTGCCAAATAATAGCGGAGAGTGTGGGTCACATCCAACGCCATTTCCTGGTGGTCCCAAGAAATAACCTGCAGTGGTGTGGTCAAGTTGAACGTGCGCAACGGCGGTAATGGTCAGTAAAGATAAAAGGACACTCCTCGCCATAATTCCAGCACGCGCTGGTTCGAAGGGCGTTACGGGGAAGAACAAATCGAATGTTGGAGGGGTGCCCCTGATCGAATATACGGTTCGGTCAGTTCAAGCCTCCCGGTGCGTAGGTCTTATAGTGCTTACCACTGACGATGTCGAAATCCTCTCCCGCTACAGGAGTCGAAGCGGAGTCTTCGTGGTTGAACGTCCTGCGGCACTCGCAAATGACGATTCAAGAGTAACTGATGCGGTCGCACACGTCTTAGTCAGTTGCCGCGCGGCTGGTTGGAATGTTCCCGAGGCACTCCTACTTGCTCAGCCAACATCACCCTTGAGAAACGCCCTGGATATTGACGCTGCCTATGACCTATTTCTGCGCTGTGGGCGAAAGCCCGTTGTCAGTGCCTGCAAGGTTGAGGGTATGCGCCACCCCCGGTCTATGTATCGCCTTCGCGAGGATAGCCGAGGAGAACTCTTCATACCTGCCGGTGAGGGCCATACCAATCGGCAGAGCTATGAATGCCTCTATCAGCGCAACGGGGCTATTTATATTGTCTCGACCGAGTTCTTCCTGAGGACAGGCTGTTTAACCAACCAACGTCCATTTATCTTCGAAATGCCGTGGGAACGGTCTATCAATATTGACTGTCCGGGGGATCTTTTAATTGCCCGTGCACTCATAGAGAGCGGGTTAATAAAAACGGATCTTTAGATGCACGTCGTAGTCGCAGAGCCACAGTAGCACACAAGTCCAGGGGAAAAGGCTTGGCATCATTGGTTTTGGTCGCATAGGCCAGCGCGTCGCCGGATACGCGGGGCCATAATGTACTGATCACTCCTCACCTTGGCGCGATTTCGCATGCGGAAAAAGCAGTGGTGGACGTGGTAATTACAACCCTCGCGAAGCCTGCAGACTCTCAACGCTATTTCCCATCTCATCGTCGGTCCCAGACCCGGAACAGCTCGCAGTCGATGAGCGAGTTGCGTGACGCAGCTGAAACGTGCTGTCCGTACTGGTAGCACTTTGTTGGAGATTTTTAGCTTCGCAGCGGATGTTCGGTCCTCGTCAATACGTGCTTCAACCTCCGGGTGAACCGATCCTATCCACCACACCTGAAGATTCAGTCAGATGCTTTGAGGGGGGAGTGGGCTTGACCTGTCTGGTCTCTCCCATTCCAAAGATCGGTGGTCATTCTTAGCCAGTGAAGTCCATTTAAGCGGTTGGCCGCGGAATCCATTATGGATCGCAGCTGGCGAAGCCGACATGGTCATTGATTATGTAAGAAAGGCTGCTTCTACACTTTGCGGATCGCGCAAAAGGGTGATGATATTACGTCGGCCTGTCTGCACTCAGGCTTACTTGCCCGGCTTGCGGACCGATAAGTTAGACGAACGTTACTTTCACAAGGATACGATAACTGCACATCAAACAATCAACCAGCTATATCATAACCGATATAGAAGCAGACGGTCCCGATCCCGGGAAGCACTCTATGTTGAGCATTGCGTCCGTCGCTCAAGGAGAGCAGGGTGAAAACCAAGGTGAGTTCACCGCAAACCTCGAACCATTGTTGGGGGCGGGTCACGACAGTGGAACAATGATGTGGTGGCGTATGCATCCTCGCGCCTGGCGGCAAGCCACAAAGGAGCAAAAAAGCCCGGCGCTGGTTATGCGAGGTTGGTCCGACTGGGTCCGAAATCGACCGGGTACACCAGTGTTCGTCTCTCATCCGTTGACATTCGACGGAGCCTGGGTCGATTGGTACTTACAACGATTTGCTGGCTGTCGCCTCTTTGATCGCCCGCGGAAGCCGGGTCTATGTTGCGGCGGAGGAATAGACCTCCCATCACTCATTATGGCAATGACGGGTTGGGATTATCGCCGTTGCAATCGAGGGCACTACTTTCCAGCGTGGTTGGGAGGCAATGAGCACAATCATTGCGCTCTCGATGATGCGCGGGGCTATGCTCATCTCTTTTATCTCGTGATGAGCCGCCGAATTCTTGAATACACCCGAGATTAATGGGCTGAAGCGCCCAGGTCGCGGATCAGTCGTGATTAGCCCGCTGCAAGAGAAGCAAGAGGAATTAACGGCGACCGGCTCACAGACACCTCTGGACGAAGCCTTGAATGTACAAGTCTGGCCACTGCCAAGAGAGTAAAGACTGACGCACTCAAGCGAGAGGTAGGGCGCGACAAGGCAAACCGGAGGTGACAGCGCACTGTTTAGTCTGCTCAGTCCCCGGGGCAGCATGGAAAAATGAGTTGAACTTGTATCGAGGCACCATCCCGATCCTGCTATGGCGGACAGTCGACGGGACTATTCCTAACATGTTGCCACCGACCGGGGGTTTGCGGGCAACAACCGGTATAGCTAAACTTTGCGGCTCATTACAATTGGACAATTGCGGTTCGGGGGGAGCCATCAGATCCAGGTCTGCATACCGAGGGGGATGGATTTTGCAGCGTATCTCAGTGATCGGAAGCGGGGCTACCGCACTAGCCGTGCTTGATGTGGCTGCCGCTCTGCCGGGGACACGGGTGACGCTGATACGGCCCGAAAAGCGCTTAACGCCGCAGCGAGTGGAGGAGACTGCGGCGGCGTTGAGGAACGACGCCTTCGCAGCGATGATGCGCAGCCTTCGCGCTGAACTGGGCCTAAAATTCCCTCCTCCCAAGACGCATTTCGGCAACGTGCCTGAGTCCGTCTTCGTGCGTGATTGGGGCCGGATCTGGCGGAGCAATCTCCATGGCGGGCTGACGCAATTCTGGGGCGGATCCTCGTTGCCCTTTACCCAGCGCGAGCTTGGCAATTGGCCGTTGCGGCGCGCCGATCTTGAGGCGGACTACTGGGCGGTCGCAAGGCGGATCGGCATTACCGGCTCAAACGACACCCTGCGCGGTTACTTCAACGACAGCTTTGCTGTCCTGCCACCCCTCGAGGCGATTCCTCCGATCAAGCTACTGATCGACCAACTCGCTAGCCACGAGGGCCAAGCATTCGACATCCTGAGTGGCGCTAGCCGCGTAGCGGTGGAGACCCGACCGAACCGCCCAAACGCTTGTATCTATTTAGGCGAGTGCATCAGCGGTTGCCGCCGCGCTGCTGTATTCAGTGCCCTGCCCCACATTGAGACGCATGTCGAGAGGGGCACAGTCGTTGAAGAGCGAATCGGTATCGCGTACCGCATTGATATCGGGAGGAAGAGGGTACACGTACGCTCGCTGGATGGCTGCGAGACGTCGTGTGGCTATGACAGACTTTTTATATGCGCGGGCGCCGTGCAGTCCGTCGAGCTTCTCATGCGCAGCCTTGGCATCGAAGCAGAGGCCACGATCTCCGACAACATGATTCTGAGTTTCCCCGTGTTCTTTTCGGGAAGACTGCCCTCCCAAGCCAAGATCAGGAATTATTTCGCCCTTACCAACGGGATGATGATAATTCGACCTCATGATTCGAATGAACCCATAGTCTTTGTTCAGTTTTATCCGAATCCCGATTATTTCTGGCAGTACAACCTGCCGGTTTGGCTGTGGCCGTTAGTTGCTCCGCTTGCGCAACTGGGGCGCAATCGGCTTTTTTGGGCACGGGCCTATCTGCCGAGTACACAATCACAGCGCTATCATTTAAGCCTTGAGGGCGCCGGCGCCGTGCTCAGCTTGGATAGCAAGCCCGATCTAGCTCCTTTCTCCACTAATGTGTGGGCGGAGTTGCGCCGAGTGCTGTCTAATTCTGGCTTTTGGGTGCCGCCACTTCCGCCAGTACCGGCCAAGACGAGCTCCCATTACGCTGGCGGGTTCCCGATGGGCGGCCATTCCGTCAATTCCGACGGCGAGATAAGCAACGGCGCCTATCTCTGTGATTCGGCCAACTTTCCAGACTGTCCAGCGCCCTCCCATACGCTCACCGCCATGGCGAATGCGCGCCGTATTGCCCGCCTTGCTCTGTCATGATGTACCGCTCGAGGCAATATTTTAGACCTTGTCCGTAACGCTCCAACTAGAACGACGTGGACCAAAGACGTGCCGACGATAGAAGAGGAATTTAGCAAAGAAAGAGACTGTAAGTACAATGAGGACGGATACAATGTAATACAACCCGAACACAATGTGTAGGATTAAGAATGCGACATATTCACTTGCACGGAAGCAGGCACTTGAAATAAGAAACGAGCCTAGCTGCCTGGTGGCAGACTGCTGCCTTGCATTTTCGAGTACAACGTACCGAAAGGAGAGGAAGCTGACTATAAACGCCAGTGAAATACTACAGGCGAAGGCCCAAATTTCCGGGACTAAAAACCACTCGTGCAACATCGCCGTGAAGAAAATGTTGATGCAAAAATTTATTACAGCGAAAAAAAAGTACCAGGAGAACTCTCGAACAACTGGCTTCCTGATATGGACGTCCGACATGCTTACTTGTTGCCGTAATTAGTGTTGTTACCTGGCTGGCGCGCCTGGTCAAGAATACCACGCTCTAATCCATCTGCCTTTGGAAGATCAGGCAGCGAACCAAGATAATCTTCGTCTTTATGCAAAAGTGTGATCACCTTGTCGACCAATGCTCCGGGCGGCAAGCGAAGCCGCACCATCAGAGAGGCGATCGAAAGTAAAGCCCACGTGTTGATTGGGACGGAGAGACGGCGCCCCGGAAAGTCGCGCTCGACGCGGGTCAAAAAGAGGTTGAGCGGGACCGGTGATCCCCAGAGCTTGTAGGTTCCCGGCTCCATCTTCACGTCAAGGGACTTGGCCAATCGTGCGCACATAGTGTCGATTTTAATCGGATAGACGAGCGGCCCCTGATCCGTGAACCTTACACTCAGCGGCAGCGACTTAACACAGCGCGACAAAAGTGCGTAAGGGCCACGAGGGGGGTCGTCGATAACCAAACCGCAAGCGACTGCCACGCCTCCTTGCCGCACAACGTACTGCGCCGTCTCGAACTTGGCGCGGCCGTACACGCTCCGAGCTGACGGAGAAGCCGCGACACTCGAGATGAAGCGTAAAGTGGACCTATCGGACGTACATTCGAAGAGGAGCTCGATCATCCGGCGGTTCAACGTGATTGCCTGATTCAGCCGTTGGTTGCGCGTCCAAGCGAAGTGCACGATACCATTTGCGCGGGGCAAGGCCTGCAAGATCGTTTTCGGCACTGCTTGCGTGAGGTCAGCTTGAAGAACCGTTAGACGAGGATGGCTCGGCCCAGGGAGGCTTCCGCTGCTCCGATGCGATACGAGAGCGTAGACGCGCCATTGCGTCCGCTCGATGAGATAGCGAACCAAGGTGCTCCCCAGATACGAGTTCGCGCCGGTAATCACTACCGATTTATCTTCCATTCAGCACCTCTTAAGGCGGGCTGGCACGGTTGAAAAATGGTTCTCTTCCCTAGCGATTACCGAGTCGCTTGTCGATCATGTCCGCGAGAAGGGCAAGGATTGTGACGTTCGTCGCAAAGGTCAACAACAGAACAGTCTTGTCGCTTAAGTTGTCCTTTAAGAACAAATCATAACCGACTGCCGCTATGAAAGCTGCCCAAAGAACCGCGAGCAACGGAGCGAACACCCGCAGCGGCGCGAAATACAGAGCGGTACGCGTGATGATCTGGATAAACCTAATTGTGTCCTTGATGGGGGAGATTTTGGACACGCCAATGCGCTGGGCGTAACTTATTGGCACGTAATCGACCCTGTAGCGATGGGTCATGAAGGCGATCGTTACGCTGGTCGTAAAGCTGAACGTATCTGGCAAGTACGAGAGAAACTGCTCTACGACCTCGCGCTTGAAAATGCGCAAGCCTGAGTTCATGTCGGGGATCGGCTGCTGGGTCACCCAAACACAAAAGCGGCGCATGAAAGCCTTGGGAAAGGCTCGCAACTTCGAGTAGGTCACGCCGTCACCGATACGCGCTCCGACGACCATGTCGGCCCCCGCCTCCGCATGCGCTAGGAGATCTGGAATGCGCTCGTTGGGATACGTGCCGTCGGAGTCGGTAATTGCCACAAACCGACCGCGGGCGCCCCGGATTCCAGTTTTCAGCGCGCCACCATAACCCCTGTTCCTAACATGCCTCATGACCCGCAGCGTCTTAATGTCCGCGGTCAACTGATCGAGGATTTCGCTCGTGCCATCGGTTGAGCCATCATCGACAGCAATAATCTCGAAGCTGAGGATGCCGCCAAGCTGCCGCTCCAAGTTTCGTATTGTCGGCTCAACCGCGTCCTTCTCATTGTAGCAGGGCACGACTACCGAAAGGATGGTAGGCGTCACCTCAAAGTCCTGGACCTGAGGCACAGACAGCATTTCGTCGTCTCCAGTTTCTCTGCTTGGACGCCAATTCTAGGCGACAAGGGCTAGTATGAGGCTGCGCTCGGTTCCAGACTTGACCCAGCAGCTTGCGAGATTGCACGACAGCGGACAGGAAATTCCTTGACCCCCTACCGCCTTTGTTTCGGAGGGAAGCCGAAATGACGATGCAATAAAGTTCATTCTATCAAATGTGATGTCACATCGCCTAATGCCGAATACTAATAGTGACCCGTCACGCGGCCGTACTTCGAGAAGCGCTATTTCCCGCAGGGCGGAGACGCCGGCGTTTGAGGACTTGATGCGCGCAGGGAGTTCCTCGCAACGCCCCTCCAAGTCGCTAATTCCTCGACTCGCAGCGTCGGACTAGAGCGTGGTTTTGACCGAACGCGGCGAGCGGGCGGAACAGCTTGAGGCGGCAGGCGTCGAGGTTGCCGCCTCTCCACGGCTGGCACGGCACAAGGGATCGCTTGTGCGTTACCCGGCGCATGTCGCGCTGGCCACTAACAACTCCAGGACAAAGGGCTTGGCATCATTGGTTTTGGTCGCATAGGCCAGCGCGTCGCCGGCTAGCGCATGCTTTCGGAATGCGGGTGTTGGGTGTGATATCCACCCAGCTAAGATTCAACTCCCGACACCGGCCTTGGATCTAAATGAGCTAGCTGCTACGTGTGACATCATCTCGATACACGTCAGCGGCATCCCGGAAAACCATCATCTACTTAGTCAAACCATGATCCGCAGCCTCGAGCCCGGTGCTTGGGTCGTGAACACTTCCCGAGGGTCGGTGGTAGATGAGGCGGCCCTTGCGGAGGCAGTAGTTTCCGGGCATATCGCTGGCGTTGCGGTGGATGTCCTCGACGGGGAAGGGAAACTTTACACTTCGGCTAATGAGCTTTGCGCAAGCAACAATACGTTCGCGTGCAGGGCGTTTCCAAAGGCATCAAAGGGGTGACGTTCGATGGCGGTTCTGGGAGGAAAAATCAACAGCCACAATGAGTGGGACCGGCTTCGCGAAGTAATCGTTGGCACGGCAGAAGGGTCCATGGGCATTTTAACCTGGACGCGGCCTACGCCGATCCCGGAAGGTGTCAAGGAAGCGGCCTATGAGCTAGCGCAGCGAGCGTTTCCTCGCTGGTTCCTAGATGAAGTCGCCGAAGACCTTCAGGGTCTCGCCGACACGTTGCAAAAGTTCGGAGTTAAGGTACACCGGCCTGCGCCGCATGATCTTACGCAACTATACGGTTCCCCATTTTGGACCTCCACAAGCAATAACGTTTACAATACGCGCGACCTGAATCTTGTGGTCGGGAACACTGTCATCGAGAGCCCCTCGCATATGGCAAGTCGATATTATGAAACCACCGCTCTCTATCCGATCTGGTACCAATATTTTGAGAACGGTTTCCGGTGGATTGCCGCACCGAAGCCTCTGCTCAATTATGAGGCCAAGCTTCCTTATTTCCGCGGCGAAGACGCGCGTGTGTTGACCTCAGAGGATATCCGTCACCAGCAGTTAACCGGGGGCAGATTGGAAAAGTTTCATAGGCTGGCTGAGCGTGAGATTCTTTTCGAGGCTGCCAACACCGTCCGAATGGGACGCGACTTGCTCTATCTAGTGTCGTCGTCGGGAAACCATCTCGGTGCGCGCTGGCTGCAAAGCATGCTCGGTGAGGATTACCGTGTGCACGTAACCGAGGATATTTACCGCTCGAGTCGATATTGACTCCACGGTGCTTTGCCTGCGTCCGGGTCTGGTGGTGTTGAACGGCGCGCGTGTAAGCGAACACAACTGCCCTAAATTATTCGACAAATGGGATAAGATCTATTTTGACGATGTGGCACCGACTTCCGACGACGAGCTTGAATTTCAGAAAACAGTGCGCGATCCGATCGCAAGCGAGCTCGAGGGCATGGGCTTTGAGACCGACCTTGGTCACATGTGTTCACCATGGGTGGGCATGAATCTTCTATCTCTCGATCAGGAAACCGTTCTGGTCGATGGGCGGCAAACGCGGATGATAAGAATGCTCGAAGGCCGCGGATACACGGTGGTTCCAATTCGCATGCGTCATATCTACACGCAGGGGGGAGGCATTCACTGCGCCACACTGGATACCGTCCGGGAGAGCATGCTCGAAAGCTATTTTTGAATGAGATCAGATTTTTGGAGCCAGCACAGCCGATGAAGCCGATCATGTATCACTATGTGCGCCCGGCAGCTCCCGGTATGCCGCATTTTCCATATCTCAGCCTTGCCAATTTCACCCGCCAACTCGATTGGCTTGCCGCCAAGCACCAATTCGTGAGTTGCCAGGAGTTTTGCGCATGGATTGAAGGCGGCCAGGCGCCATCCGGAGTGCTGCTTACTTTCGATGACGGCCTGCGCGATCACATCGACTGTGTCCTTCCTGCATTGCGCACGCGCAATCTGTGGGGCCTGTTCTATGTTCCATCCAAGCCCATCGCTGAGGGTCGATTGTTGGATGTGCATAAGGTTCACCTGGCGCTCGGCCGGCTCGGGGGCGCTGCGGTGCTAACTTGGCTCGAACAAAATGCGCCGAACATCTTGCCGCCGCCTGAAGAACGAGATGGTTGCACCTCACACTACGCCACACAGAGCTCCGATGCCGCAACTAAGTTCGTAAAGCAGCTCTTTAATTGGCGGCTATCGGCAGAGGAGAGGGCTCAGCCTCTGGACGAACTCCTAGAGTTCGCCTTCAGCGGATGTTCACCCCAGTGGCACGACGTATATCTCGACGAATTGGGGGTGCGGACTTTGGTGCATGCTGGCATGGGAGTAGGCCCACACAGTCACAGTCATGAAGCTGCGAGCCGCCTACCTGTAGAGCACCAGCGGAACGAAATCGCGCTCTCTTGCACGGTGATCGAGCGCATTGGCGGTAGCCGCATCTGGGGCTATTGCCATCCGCATGGGTCGCCCGACGCTTTCCTGGAACAGACTGAAGAAGCTATCGCCGAAGCAGGGTGCCCCTTCGCGTTCGCTGTGCGGCCTTTTGACATTGAGTTAACACTTGCCGATACCCGCCGCTACGCGCTGCCGAGACATAATTGCAATGCCTTTCCGCATGGTGCGGTATCACTTGGAGGCGCTCGAATTGAACGAGCCTGACATCCGCCTCCTAACGGGAATGCGCCAATGGGGTGTTATCGCAACTGGCCAGCACCTTGTCGACGACCTTTCGGCAATGGTACAAACGCCAGAGTGGGGACCTCTTCGATATTGAGCTAGAAAACCGCTGCGCGGGGGTTATCACGACTGGTATTTTAGGAGAAACGGGGTGAGCGGTCGTCGAATATTGTATCTCCCAGTGGAGATGAAAGCTCGGGAACTGCTGGGCAGAGGTTTTCTCGCGGCTCGCGCCGTCGAGCGTGGATGGATCGTGGTGATGGGGTCTGGCATTGAGGTTCGCAAATATATGCTGGACCATCCTTCCGGACTGTTTGTCATCGCGAGTGTCCCAGAGTTGAAAGCGGAGCGGCTGGCGCACATGCGCCAGGCCGGTCATCGCATCGCCAATCTTTGCGAAGAGAGTGTCGTTTATGCGAGTGAACGTTATTACTGCGACCGAAAGCTCAGCCCAAAATGCTTGCCTTTTGTTGATTGTTTATTGGTTGTCGGGTCGGGCAATGCGGAACATATCCGGACCTATCGGCCGGAGCACGCCCACAAGATTGCCGTAACAGGCAACCCGCGCTTCGACATCACGCTACCTGAGCTCCGCAGCGTATATGAAGCGGAAGCCCGAAAATTAAGCGAAAAGTATGGACGCTTTATCCTCGTCAACACCAATTTCGGCCGCAACAATCCATTCGAAAAGTCCGACCCCGTTCCACAGATGATGCGGAATGGGTTGGTCAGCGGCGCCGAGCAGGCGGCGTATGTTTATCGATCCATCGACTACAAAAATCGGCAGATGAGCGGTATCATGCGTCTGTTAGGCGAACTCGTGAGTTCAGGCACGATCCCGCGTATTGTGGTTCGTCCGCACCCGGTCGAAGATCACGCTGTCTGGCGCGAATGGGCCGCCCCTCTTGGCATCGAGGTGCGCTACGAAGGTGATGCCAATGTGTGGATGCTTGCCGCGGAGGCTGTTCTTCATCCCGGCTGCACCACTGGTGTTGAAGGACTGCTGCTTGACAGACCAGTGTTTTCATATGTGCCCGAACCTGGCATTGAGTTCCTCAACCAATCAGATGAGGTTAGCGAGCATGTTAACGGCAGCCAGGAATTCTCGAGCGGCCTCTCCGGCGTGCGGGGACTTGACCAAGCAGGCGTGCGTCGACGCTTCGCCAAACAGCGAGACCGGCTTGGCTTTTATATCGCCAATATGCAACGTCCGTTTGCAGCGGACCGTATACTGGATGAACTAGAGCAGCTGGACCTGCCTACGGTGACAGTTCGCCAGATCGGCTTGGAAGGCCGCGGGATCCTGAATAGACTAACCCACGCTGTGTTCGCATCTCAAAGAGACCTGCAAGTTCGGCCTAATGCCCGCCAGCTCCAGAAGTTTTCGGCCCTTTCCGCGCGAGACGTTCAATCACCCGTCTCACATTGGATCGAGTTCGGGCTTTCTTCAGCGGCCACCGACGCTCACGTCGCTCAACTCTCGTCTCATGGCGATGCACTAGTGCTGCCCAATTTGGGCGACGGGCCTGGTGAGCGACGCAAAGCATTTGTGTCCGGCGCAAGCCATCCTATCGAGTGTTCGCTGCGCCCAAATTCTTGGTAGCACGCTCCTCATGAAAGTAATTTTCGTATGCGGTGCACAGCGGTCCGGGACAACGTTATTACAAACGTTATTGGCCAACGCTTTGGGGACGCCGGTTCTCCCGGAAGCGCACATTCTTTCCGACATTCTCGCCGCCTATAAGCGGGCCAAGGAATTCGGCAACAAGACGAGCTTCTTCTATCCGACGCACGAGAGCCTTCTGTCTTTCTTTCGCTCCTTTGCCGAGCGGCACGTCGCCGACATCACCGCCGGCTCGAGCCCGGCACGCTCGTCTTGAAGGATCCAAACTTCGTTCATGACGCTGGACGAGGCTGCGACGCTCTTTCCCGAAGCCATTCGCATCGTCTGCATGCGCGATCCCGCGAGACATCGCCGCATCCTTCGTGCAGATCGGGCAGCGGCAGAACGCAGACCAAGCCAGGCAAGTACGAAAAGCGCGACATCCTCTTCATCAGCAAGAAGATCTTGGCGTCGTATCAGCCTTTGCTTGCGGCGATGCCGGTAGGTGTCGTCATGGTCCGTTATGAGGATCTCGCGAGCGACCCGAAGGCGAAGCCTGCAAGCGCTCGGGCGCGACACGGGACTCGAAGCTGTCCCTCGATCGCATCGAAGACGCGGCGTGGCTCGATGCTCCGGTCCGTCACGAGGCGGCTTGGATCAGCGAGCTTGAGGGGGCGAAGCCTTCGCCGGCAAGCATCGGCTCATTCAAGCGGGTGTTGCTCGGCGAAGAAGTGGCGATCGTCCAAAGGGTCTGCCAGCCGATCATGAGCCAATTTGCCTACACGCCGACGGACGATGTCGAGCCTCAGGCGATGGGGCGGAAAAAGGCATTCGGCAGTCGATTGTTGGGTCGGATTTGGGCTTGTTTCGAGCAACGAAGTATGATCTGAACAGTGAATTCCATGTAAGCTCTTGCCGGGGCCTAAAATCTACGGGGCCTCTATCGCGGGTCATACTGGACTTGCGGCGGAGCATGGGCGTCTGCCGCCGCTTCAGAGGTCCAACAGCCGAGCAGCATGCCGCCAAACAACGATTCAGGCCGCCGGCTCCTTATCGTCACCGAGTCGCTCGGTGTAGGGGGGACGGAAAGTCACCTCATTCGGACTCTGCCACGCCTCGCGGCCTCAGGCTGGAACGTGGTGACGTTTTGCTTGACCGAGCGTGGCGCGCGGGCCGAGCAGGTCGAGAAGGCAGGCGTTGAGGTTTGCGCGTCGCCGCGGCTCGCCAAGCGCAAGGGGTCGGTGTTGCGATACCCCGCGCATGTCGCCCTTGCCACCAACAAGCTCTACTGGCTCATGCGGCGCTGGCGCCCCGACATCGCTCACTTCTATCTTCCCGGGCCCTATCTGATCGGCGCGCATGTCGCCATCGCGGCGCGCGTGCCCATCAAGATCATGAGCCGGCGCAGCCTCTCCGACTATCAACGCAACTGGCCTTTGGTCGCAAAGCTCGAGCGCCGGCTGCACGCTAGGATGGACGCGGTGATCGGCAACTCGAAAGCGGTCGTGCGCCAGTTGATCGAGGAGGGCATTCCGGAGGCCAAGGTGAGATTGATCTATAACGGCATCGAGGTCTCGCGCGCGCTTCCCGATCGCGCCGAGGCGCGCCGGGCGCTGGGAATCGCCGACGACACTCTGGTCGGCGTGGTCATCGCCAATCTCATTCACTACAAGGGCCATCGCGAGCTGGTCAGGGGCCTGTCGCATCTCGAGCAGGAGCTTCCGGCGGACTGGCGCGTCTTGGTCGCCGGACGCGATCACGGCATCAGGGCCGAGCTCGAGGCGCTTGCGGCAGCGCGAGGGATCAGCCACCGCATTCAGTTCCTCGGGGAATATTCCGACATACCGGGCCTGC
>CAVPRA010000007.1:0-61648 GCA_963707685.1 uncultured Actinomycetota bacterium | reverse complement strand
GATCAGCAGGTAGGCGACCTCGAGGTACGTCGACTTCTCGGCCAGCTGCTCGATGGGGTACCCGCGGTACTCCAGGATGCCCTTCTCGCCGTCGATGTAGGTGACCGCGCTGCGGCAGGAGGCGGTGTTGACGAAGCCGGGGTCGTAGACCGCCAGCCCCGGCTCGTCCTCGTCGGCCTTGATCTTGCCGATGTCGGCGGCCTTGATGGCGCCGTCGAGGATCGGCACGTCGTAGGACTGGCCGGTGCGGTTGTCCCGGATGGTCAGGGTCTCGCCGGAGCCGCCCTGGTCGTCTGACTGGTTCGACGCTGTGGCCGTGCTCTGGGTCACGTCGGCTCCTCGCACATGTTGCCCGGCCGGGTGACGAGGTCACGTCGTACGCCGGGAGGTCGGGGGGCGGGGACGTCCGGGTCGGGCGGCTCCGCCGAGGGGTGATCTGCCACTGGAATACCCCGCTAACCTATGCCCGTAACGCGGGTGGGACGAATCCCGGGGCCGTTTTGACCTGCGTGCTCCGGCGCGCGTAAACTCGACCGTCGCGGCTGCCCGTGCACCTCTCGGTGCGCACAGGATCCTTCCCGATCCGTTCCAGGCGGCCCGATGTGTGCCTGAGCCGACCTGGTCCCCGAGCCGGGACGACTCCCGCGCCACCCAACCGGTCTTGATCCAGAAGGTGTGAGAAGTGCGTACCTACAGCCCGAAGCCCGCTGACATCCAGCGCGAGTGGCACGTCATCGACGCCACCGACGTGGTGCTCGGGCGACTCGCCGTCCAGGTCGCGACGCTGCTGCGTGGCAAGCACAAGCCCACCTACGCCCCGCACCTCGACAACGGCGACTTCGTCATCGTCGTCAACGCCGGCAAGGTGTCGCTGGCCGGCGACAAGGCGACCAAGAAGCTCGCCTACCGCCACTCCGGCTACCCCGGCGGCCTGTCCTCCACGCCCTACGGCGAGCTGCTCGCGAAGGACCCGCGGCAGGCCATCGAGAAGTCGGTGTGGGGCATGCTCCCGAAGAACCGCCTGAGCCGGCAGCTGATGCGCAAGCTCAAGGTGTACGCCGGCCCCGAGCACCCGCACCAGGCGCAGAAGGCCCAGCCGTTCGAGATCACGCAGATCTCCCAGTGACCCAGCAGACCAGCCCCAGCACCGAGCGAGGAACCGAATCCGTGACTGACACGAGCACCGGCACCGACGGCGTCGAGGAGACCTTCGAGGCCAACGAGCAGGGCGTCGCCTACTCCTCCGAGAGCGCGCCCTCCGCGGACGCCCCCGCCCGCCCCGCCACGATCGCCCCGGCCTCGGCCACCGGCCGTCGCAAGGAGGCCGTGGCCCGCGTGCGCCTCGTCCCCGGCACCGGCCAGTGGACGGTCAACGGCCGCCAGCTCGACTCGTACTTCCCGAACAAGCTGCACCAGCAGGTCGTCAACGAGCCGTTCGTGACCACCGACCTCGTCGGTCGCTTCGACGTCATCGCCCGGATCCACGGCGGCGGCATCACCGGCCAGGCCGGCGCGCTGCGCCTCGGCGTGGCCCGGGCGCTCAACGCGGTGGACCTCGACGCCAACCGCCCCTCGCTCAAGAAGGCCGGGCTGCTCACCCGCGACGCCCGCGTCATCGAGCGCAAGAAGGCTGGTCTGAAGAAGGCCCGCAAGGCGCCGCAGTACAGCAAGCGCTGACCGTCGCCCCGATGGGTCGGCTGTTCGGCACGGATGGTGTCCGGGGGATCGCCAACGGCGAGCTGACGGCCGAGCTGACCCTCGACCTGTCCGTCGCGGCGGCGCACGTGCTCGGCGAGGCCGGCGTCTTCGCCGGCCACCGGCCGCGTGCGGTCGTCGGGCGCGACACCCGGATCTCGGGGCAGTTCCTCGAGGCCGCGGTCGTCGCGGGCCTCGCGTCCGCCGGTGTCGACGTGCTGCTGCTCGGCGTGCTGCCGACCCCCGGCGTCGCGTTCCTCACCGACGCGCTGGGCGCCGACCTGGGCGTGATGCTCTCCGCGAGCCACAACCCGATGCCGGACAACGGTGTGAAGTTCTTCGCCCGCGGCGGCGTGAAGCTCGACGACGCCATCGAGAACGCCATCGAGCGCCGGCTCCGTGAGCCCTGGGACCGGCCCACCGGTGCGGGCGTCGGCCGGGTCACGACGTACGACGCGGCGGTCGCCGACTACGCCGACCACCTGCTCTCCACCGTGGACCGCCCGCTCGACGGCCTGAAGGTCGTCCTGGACTGCGCGCACGGTGCGGCCTCCGTCGTCGGGCCGCTGGTGCTCGGCCGGGCGGGCGCCGAGGTCGTCGCGATCAGCGCGGAGCCGGACGGCGTGAACATCAACGACGACTGCGGCTCGACGCACCTCGGCGGCCTGCAGCGCGCCGTCGTGCAGCATGGCGCCGACGTCGGCTTCGCCCTCGACGGCGACGCCGACCGCTGCCTGGCCGTGGACGCCACCGGCGACCCGGTCGACGGCGACCAGCTGCTCGCAGTGCTCGCGCTGTCGATGCGCGACGCGGGCACGCTGCGCTCCGACACCGTGGTCGCCACCGTGATGAGCAACCTGGGCTTCGTGCAGGCGATGCGACGCGAGGGCGTCGGCGTCCGGCAGACCCGGGTGGGCGACCGCTACGTCCTCGAGGCGATGAAGGTGCTCGGCTACTCCCTCGGCGGCGAGCAGTCCGGGCACGTGATCATGAGCGCCCACGCCACCACCGGCGACGGCATCCTGACCGCGCTGCAGACCTCCGCCCGGATGGCGCAGCAGCAGCGGACGCTGGCCGACCTCGCCGCCGTGATGACCCGGCTGCCGCAGGTGCTGGTCAACGTCGCCGGTGTCGACAAGGCCCGCGCCGACGAGGACGCGGTGCTCGCCGCCGCGGTCGCGGAGGCGGAGTTCGAGCTCGGCGACGGCGGCCGGGTGCTGCTGCGGCCGTCCGGCACCGAGCCGGTGGTGCGGGTGATGGTCGAGGCGGGCAGCGCGGACCAGGCGCAGGCCGTCGCGGACCGGCTGGCCGACGTCGTGCGCCGGCAGCTGTCGCTCTGACGCGCACGCGTCCACGGCGCGTCGCGGGCCGGTTCTCCTGCGGCGTGTCACGGCCGTCCCTAGGGTGGTCCCTCGTGGACATCCGGGAGATCGACCCGCACGACGAGGCGCTGGTCCGTCGGCACTGGGAGATCGGCCATGCGGCCGAGGCGGACCGTCCCTACGACTTCTACGTGCCGTTCGAGCTGGCCCGGCGGACCTACGCCGAGGGTCGCGACGACATCGAGATCGTGCTCCTCGGGGCGTTCGACGGCGACGAGATGTGGGCTGCCGCCCGGGTCGACGTGAACCGCTACGACAACCTGGAGCTCGGCTCCGCGACGTTCTACACGCACCCCGACCGGCGGCGGCAGGGCCTGGGCCGGGCGCTGGCCGAGGCGTCGTACGACGTGGCGCGCGCGCGAGGCTGCACGCAGCTGCTCACCGAGGCCTACACGCCGCTCGACGACTCCTCGGCCGGGGTGCTGTTCGGCGAGGCGATGGGCTTCAAGCGGGCGATCGTCGACGGCATGAAGGTCGTCGACCTCGTCGAGACCGAGCCGTCCTGGGCCGCCCTCGAGGAGGCGACCGCACCGCGGCACACGGACTACCGGCTCGTCGCCTGGCGCGACGGCGTCCCCGACGAGCTGGTCGGAGACTACTGCCGGCTCAACGAGATGTTCTTCGAACAGGCGCCGATGGGCGAGCTCGACATGGAGCCGGAGAAGTGGGACGAGGCACGGGTGCGCAAGCGTGAGGCGCACAACCTCCGCACCGGCCGGCACGACGCGGCCGCGGGCGCGGTGGCCCCGGACGGCATCCTGGTGGCCTTCACCGAGGTGTTCACCAACGACCACGCACCGTGGCGCGGCATCCAGAGCGGCACGCTCGTCGACCCCGACCACCGCGGCCACGGCCTGGGGCTGGCGATCAAGCTCGTCAACCACCGCCAGCTGCGCGAGCACTTCTCGCAGTGCCGGGTGCTGCTCACCGGCAACGCCGACGTCAACGCCGCGATGAACGCCGTCAACGACACGCTGGGCTACCGCGAGGTCGAGCGCTGCGTGGAGATGCAGCGCGACCTCTAGCCGAGACCGGCGGTCGTCCGAAACTGGGATGCCGTCGGAGCTGACCTGTCCCTAGGCTCCCGGCATGGAGATCCGCCCGCTCGACGCGTCCGACCCGGACGCCCTGGCCGCCTGGCACGCGGCGCACCACGAGGCCCACCGGTTCGGCCTGGAGCACGCGTCCCCCTGGATGCTGGAGGAGATGCGCGCCGCCTTCCTGAGCAACCGGCTGGGGCACCGCGACCTGCCGTTCGGCGGGTACGTCGACGGGCGGGTCGTGGTCACCGGGCTCCTGCAGCTGCCGCTGCTGGACAACCTCACGCAGGCCCACGTCGACGTGGCCACGCCGCCGGCCGAGCGTCGTCGCGGCCACGGCGCCGCGATGCTCGCCCACCTCACCGGGCTGGCCGTCGAGGCCGGCCGCAGCACGCTGCTGAGCGAGGCGTCGTGGACCTACGAGGCCGCCGCGGACGGCTCCGGCACCGCGAACGCCGACTTCCTCACCGGCCAGGGCTTCACGCTCTCGCTCGTCGACGTCAAGCGGCTGCTGCCGCTGCCCGTCGACGGGGACCTGCTCGACCGGCTGGCCGCCGAGGCGGGCGACCACCTCGACGGCTACACCGTCCGCTCCTGGTCCGGCCCGGTGCCGGACGACGTCATCGACGGCTTCGGGCGGCTGGTCGGGCAGCTGATCACCGAGGCGCCGATGGGGGAGGACCAGGACTTCGAGGCGGAGGTGTTCGACGCGGCCCGGATCCGCAACGACGAGAAGGTGATGGCCGAGGCGGGGCGCACGAAGTACACGACGATCGCGACCGCCCCCGACGGCGAGGTGGTGGCCTACTCCGAGATCGGGGTGCCGCGCTACGAGCCGGGCCGGGCCTACCAGTGGGGCACGCTCGTGCTCCCCGAGCACCGCGGGCACCGGCTGGGGCTGGCCACCAAGGTCGAGAACCTCCGCCGGGTGCAGGCAGCGGAGCCGGACCGCACCGCGCTGTACACCTGGAACGCCGAGGTGAACCGGCACATGATCGCGGTCAACGAGGCGCTCGGCTTCCGCCCGGTCGGCCGGCTCGGGGAGTTCGTGAAGCAGCTCTAGCCGGCCTGCTCCTCGACGACCTGGCTCGGCGGGCGGCCCGGGTCGTCGTGGACCGGGTGCTGCTGCCCGGAGCGGAGGAACTCCAGCTGCGCGCAGACCGCCGCGCCGAGGAAGAACGCGACCGAGCTGAGCAACGACCACAGCAGCAGCGCGAACACCCCGCCGAGCGGGCCGTAGATGGCACCGAACGAGCCGCTCAGCGTGACGTAGGCCGCGAGCAGCCCGGTGGCGACCATGGTGAGCACCACGGAGATGCCCGAGCCGAGCGCCAGCCACGACAGCGCGGGCTGCCTCCGCCGCGGTGCGTGGTCGAGCAGCACCGCGATGGTGAACACCAGCAGCACCAGGCCGACCGGCCAGCGCGCGACGTTCCAGGCGGTCACCGCGCCGTCCGACCAGCCGTACGACGCCTGCATCGCGTCCGCGATCGACCCGCCGCCGACCAGCAGCAGGAAACCGATGCCGACCGGCGCGGCCAGGATCGCCGTCAGCACCAGCGCCCGGCCGTACTTCGCCGGCGCGGGCCGATCGCGGCGGATGCCGTAGATCCGGTTGGTGCCCCGCTCGACCTGCGCCATCGCGGTCGTCATCGACAGGAACGAGAACACCAGCCCGATCACCAGCGCGATGTCGCCGGCGTGCTCGCCGCCGGACCCGCCCACGGCCGTGGCGAACGCGTCGTGCGACCCGCCGCCGGGGGAGAGGCTCTCGATGGTGCGGGCCAGCACCCGGGCGGGCCGCTCGTGGTCGATGTGCTGGGCCAGCCCGGACAGCGCGAGCAGGAACGGGACGACGGCCAGCGCGGCCTGGAACGCCAGCGCCCGGCTGTGGCTGAAGCCGTCGGCGTAGCGGAACCGGACGAACGCGTCGAGCAGCAGCCGTCGCACGCCGATCCGGCGTGACAGGTGCCAGGCGTCCTCGGCGTCGAGCTCGTCACCGTCCATCTCCGTGGTCACCGGCACGACCCGGGCGGTGGTCATCGGGTCACCGGCGGAACCCGCCCAGGGGCTGCTGCACCCGCGACCAGACGGCCCGCATCACGAGCAGCGTCGCGGTGCCGGAGATGACCAGGCCGGCGATGTTGATGCCGAGCTGCGCCAGCGCCGGGGGGATCTCCGACCAGATGCCGAGGCCGACGCAGAGCGCCAGGGTGCCCACTGCCGGGACCGTGGTGACCGAGATGAACACCCCGACCAGCGGCCCCGACTTCGCCGTGGTCAGCGCCAGGACGCCCGCGACACCGGCCAGCAGCGCGATCATGAACGACCAGAGGTCCGGCTGGACGATGAAGTCCGTCTGCGGCCCGTGCAGCGCCTCGGCCCGTGGCGCCTGCCCGATCGCGTGCGCCAGCACCCAGAACGGCGCGGCGATCGCGACCGCGATGACGAAGCCCGAGACGAGGGTGCCGAGCGCGCGCGGCAGGATCTGCGGGCGCGGGCGGGCGAGGCCGAGGCAGATGGCGGCGACGGGGGAGAACTCCGGGCCGACCACCATCGCGCCGATGATCAGGATGGGCTGGTCCAGCAGCCGGCCCGCGCCTGCGATCAGCGTGGCCAGCGTCAGGAACGCGACGTAGACCCACGTGAGGGTGCTGTCCCGGCGTACCCGGTTCTCCACGAGGTCCCACACCACGCTGTCGTCCGGGTCGCCGGGGGCCGCCTGCTCGGCGCGCTCGGCGGCGTCGGACAGGATCGCCTCCGGCTCCGAGAGCATGATCGACCCGATGTGGTGCAGGTCGAGCCTCCGCAGCGCCGCCACCACCGGGTTCGCCCCCTCGCGGGCGACGTCCGCGATGACCAGGCACCCCGCGGGCTTGGTGAAGCCACCCGGGACGACCGCGACGTTGGTCACCGTGTCGTCCCCGTCGAGCAGCCGCACCACCTCGTCGGTGAGGTGCGAGGGCACGCGCAGCTGGAGGTGGAGCACCCGGGAAGTGTGGCAGACCCGGACGACGGAGAGCTCCGGGAAACTCGGGTGACGAGGAGGCCCGCCGCGCCTACCGTCGTGGCATGCAGACCAGCGGGCAGACCACCCGGACGACGCTCGAGCTCCGGCCGCTCGACCTCGGCGACGACGCCCAGGTGCGCCGGCTCCACGAGATCGGCTGGCGGGCCGAGAAGGAGGACGGCCGGTCCTGGAACGACTTCTGGACCCACGACGAGCTGGCCCGGGTGCTGCGCGAGCCGACCGGCGACATGCGGACCGACGCCTGGTGCGCGTACGACGGGGACCGGATGGTCGGCGGCGGGGTCGTCCAGCTGAGCCTGCTCGACAACCTCGACAAGGCGTTCGTGTTCCCGGTCGTCGAGCCCGAGCTGCGCGGCCGCGGGATCGGCCGCTTCGTGCTCGAGGGGCTGCTCGACGAGGTGCGCCGCCACGGGCGACCCCTGGTGCTCGGCGCCACCGCGGTGCCCTACGGCGAGCGGGACACCTCGCCGCTCGCGCGGTTCGCCCGGGCACGCGGGTTCGAGGTGGCCAACGTCGAGGTGGTGCGCTCGCTGCCGCTGCCCGTGCCCGACGGGCTGCTCGAGGGGCTGCGCGCGGAGGCGGCCGGGTTCCACGAGGGCTACACCCTGGAGTCGTACGTCGACGAGCTGCCCGAGCACCACCTGGAGTCCTACTGCTACCTGCTCAACCAGCTCGCGCTCGACGCCCCGACCGGCGACATCGACTTCGAGGCCGAGCGCCTCACGCCGGACATCGAGCGGGAGCGGCTGGCGCGCGCCACGCGGATGGGCCGCACGACGTACATCACGCTCGCGGTGAAGGACGGCGAGGCGGTCGCGCACTCCGACCTGTACGTCCTGCCGTCGCAGACGGTCGCCCACCAGCTCGGCACCCTGGTGCGGCGCGACCACCGCGGCCACCGGCTGGGCACCGCCGTGAAGGTCGCGAACCTCGCGGCCCTCGCCCGCGCACGTCCCGACGTCACCGAGGTGCACACCCAGAACGCCGAGGACAACGCGTGGATGGTCGACATCAACGTGCGGCTGGGCTTCGAGCCGGTCGGCCTCTGCCTGATGCTGACGCGGTCGCTCTGACCCGCCCCGCCCACGTCACAGGTTGACCCGGGCCCCGTGACAGGTTCACCCGGGCCTTGTTCAGACCGTCTGAACAAGCCCCGGCTCAACCCGGCAGGAGCCCCGGCTCAACCCGGCGGGAGCCCCGGCTCAACCCGGCGCTAGGCCCGGGTCAACCGGGCGTCGCGGTGCCTGGCTACAGCTTGCGCAGCCGCACGAAGCGCACGGAGTGGTCGGCGGACTTGCGGAGCACCAGGGTGGCGCGGCCGCGGGTGGGCTGCACGTTCTGCTTGAGGTTGGGGCCGTTCACGTCGTCCCAGATCCGGTGCGCCTGCTCGACGGCCTCGTCCTCGGTGAGGCTGCCGTAGCGCGCGAAGTACGACGCCGGGTTGCGGAACGCGGTCTCCCGCAGCCGCAGGAACCGGTCGACGTACCAGGTGCGGATGTCGTCGGTCGCCGCGTCGACGTACACCGAGAAGTCGAAGAAGTCGCTGATCGCCAGCCCGGTGCGGCCGTCGTCGCGGACGCGCGCCGGCTGCAGGACGTTGAGGCCCTCGATGATGACGATGTCCGGGTGCCGCACGACGACCTTCTCGTCGGGGACGACGTCGTAGACCAGGTGGGAGTACGTCGGCGCCTCCACCTCCTCCTTGCCGGACTTGATGTCCATCACGAAGCGCAGCAGCGCCTTGCGGTCGTAGGACTCCGGCCAGCCCTTGCGGCCGAGCAGCCCGCGGCGCTCCAGCTCGGCGTTGGGCAGCAGGAAGCCGTCGGTGGTGACCAGCGCGACCGAGGGGTTCTCCGGCCAGTGCGCCAGCATCTGCTGCAGCACCCGGGCGGTCGTCGACTTGCCGACCGCGACCGAGCCCGGCGAGCCCGATGACGAACGGCGTGCGCGGCGGGTGCGGCCGGTCGGGCGCCTGGTGCAGGAACCGCTCCTGGGCGCTGTGCAGGTCGCGCACGCTCACGGCGTACAGGCTGAGCAGCCGCGACAGCGGCAGGTAGACCTGCTCCACCTCGTCGAGGTCGAGCTCGTCGCCGAGGCCGCGGACCCGGTCGATCTCCTCGGGCGAGCAGCGGCTGCTCGGTGGCGGCGCCGAGCGCGGACCAGGCGGCGCGGTCCAGCTCGACGTACGGGCCGGACTCGCCGTTGCTCGTCCCTCGGCCAGCCATGCGCTGCATCCTGCCAGGTGGGCGACGCCGAGCCCGGCTCCGGTCAACGGCCGCGGGGCGGAGCCGGGCGCCGGTAGAGTTCGCGCCATGTGTGGAATCGTCGGGTACGTCGGCCCGCAGCAGGCCGAGGGTGTCGTGGTGGAGGGGCTGCGGCGCCTGGAGTACCGCGGCTACGACTCCGCGGGCATCGCGCTCGTGCACGACGGCCGCATCGCCTGCGACAAGCGGGCCGGCAAGCTCGGCAACCTCGACAAGGCGCTCGCCGACCAGCCGCTGCCCGCCTCCACGACCGGCATCGGGCACACCCGCTGGGCCACCCACGGCGCGCCGAACGACGTCAACGCCCACCCGCACCTCGGCGCCACCGGCCGGGTCGCGCTGGTGCACAACGGGATCATCGAGAACTTCGCCGCAGCTGCGCGGCGAGCTCGAGCGGGCCGGTCACACGCTGGTCTCCGAGACCGACACCGAGATCGCCGCGCACCTGCTGGAGGCGACGCTCGCGGAGGGCGGCACGCTCACCGAGGCGATGCAGCGGGTCTGCGGCCGGCTCGACGGCGCGTTCACGCTGGTCGCGGTCGACGCGCAGGACCCCGACCGGGTGGTCGCCGCCCGCCGCAACTCGCCGCTGGTCGTCGGCCTCGGCGACGGCGAGAACTTCCTGGCCTCCGACGTCGCCGCGTTCATCGAGCACACCCGCGAGGCCCTCGAGCTCGGGCAGGACCAGGTCGTCACGATCACCCGCGAGGGCGTGGCGGTCACCGACTTCGCCGGTGCGCCGGCCGAGGCGACGCCGTACCACGTCGACTGGGACCTGAGCGCCGCCGAGAAGGGCGGCTACGACTGGTTCATGCGCAAGGAGATCTACGAGCAGCCGCGCTGCATCGCCGACGCCATGCTCGGCCGGCACGACGCCGAGGGCGCGCTGCAGCTCGACGAGCTGCGGATCACCGAGCAGGAGCTGCGCGCCGTCGACAAGATCATCCTGGTCGCCTGCGGCACCGCGAACTACGCGTCGCTGGTCGCGAAGTACGCCATCGAGCACTGGACCCGCATCCCCTGCGAGGTCGAGCTCGCCCACGAGTTCCGCTACCGCGACCCGATCCTGACCCGCGACACCCTGGTCGTCGCGGTCAGCCAGTCCGGGGAGACCGCCGACACGCTGATGGCGATCCGGCACGCCCGCGAGCAGCGCGCCCAGGTGCTGGCGATCTGCAACACCAACGGCTCCACGATCCCGCGCGAGTCCGACGCGGTGATCTACACCCACGCCGGCCCGGAGATCGGGGTCGCCTCGACCAAGGGCTTCATGACCCAGCTGGTCGCCTGCTACCTGCTGGGCCTCTACCTCGCGCAGGTCCGCGGCACCATGTACGGCGACGAGATCGCGCGCGTCGTCGCCGAGCTCGAGCAGATGCCGGCCCACGTGCAGAAGCTGCTCGACGCCGCGGAGCAGGTGCACGAGCTGGCCCGCGAGCTGTCGGACGCCACGTCGGTGCTGTTCCTCGGCCGCCACGCCGGCTTCCCGATCGCGCTGGAGGGGGCGCTCAAGCTCAAGGAGCTGGCCTACATCCACGCCGAGGGCTTCGCCGCCGGCGAGCTCAAGCACGGCCCGATCGCGCTGGTCGAGGACCGGCTGCCGGTGTTCTGCATCGTTCCGCCGCAGGGCCGCGACCACCTGCACGACAAGATGGTCAGCGGCATGCAGGAGGTCCGGGCCCGCGGTGCGCGCACGATCGTGCTGGCCGAGGAGGGCGACGAGGACGTCACGCCGTACGCCGACGACCTGATCCGGCTGCCCCGGGTCCCGACGCTGCTGCAGCCGATGGTGTCCGTCGTACCCCTGCAGCTGTTCGCCTGCGAGCTGGCGACGCAGAAGGGCCACGACGTCGACCAGCCGCGGAACCTCGCCAAGTCCGTCACGGTCGAGTGACCGCCCGCCGATGATCCTGGGCGTCGGCATCGACGTGGTCGACATCGCGCGGTTCGGGGAGACGCTGACCCGCACCCGCGGGATGCGGGACCGGCTGTTCACGGACACCGAGCAGCAGCGGTCGCTCGCCTCGCTCGCCGCCCGGTTCGCCGCCAAGGAGGCGCTGGCGAAGGCGCTGGGCGCGCCCACCGGCATGCGCTGGCTGGACGCGGAGATCGTCAACGAGGCCAGTGGCGACCCGAGGTTCCGCATCACCGGGTCGGTGCAGGCGCGCGCCGACGAGGTCGGGGTGGCGAGCATCCACGTGTCGCTGTCGCACGACGCCGGGCATCGCGTCGGCCGTCGTCGTCCTCGAGTCGTGACCCTCGCCGCCCGGTTCGAGACCTTCGGCGGCCAGCACCTCGCCCTGCTCGGGCTGTTCGTGGTCGGCGCGGTGGCGGTGGTGCTGCTCGGCCGCGTCGCAGCGGGGGTCCGACCCGACGACGTTCCGGCGGGGCTTCGCGGTGGCCGTCGCCTGCGTCGCGGTGCCGAGCCAGGCGTTCCAGCTGACGCCGGGCGACTTCGACCTCGGCTCGTCGCTGCCGCTGCAGCTGTGCGACTTCGCCTGGCTGACCGCGACGTGGGCGCTGTGGACGCGGGCGCCGGTGCCGACCGCGCTGACCTACTACTGGGGGCTGACGCTGACCGTGCAGGGCATCGTCACGCCGTCGCTGGCCCAGCAGTTCCCGCACCCGCGGTTCCTGGCGTTCTGGGCGATGCACCTGCTGGTGGTGTGGGCGGCGCTCTACCTCACGCTGGGGCTGGGGCAGGGGCCGCGCTGGCGGGAGTACCGCGTCGCGGTGCTGGTCACGCTGGTGTGGGCCGTGGTGGTCTACGGCTTCGACGTCGTGCTCGACGTCAACTACGGCTACCTGGTCCGCAAGCCCGCCTCGGCGTCGCTGTTCGACCCGCTCGGGCCGTGGCCGGTCTACCTGCTGGTCGCGACCGGGCTGCTGCTCGCGGTCTGGGCGCTGCTGACCTGGCCGTGGACGCGGCGTACACCGGCATCCGCTGGGTAGGGAGACCTCATGCGCAGCGCACACACCGTCGAGCAGGTCCGCGAGGCCGAGCAGGCCCTGATGGCACGGCTGCCCGAGGGAGCGCTGATGCAGCGCGCCGCGGCCGGCCTCGCGTTCGCGGTGCTCGACTTCCTCGGCCGGGCGTACGGCGCGCGGGTGCTGCTGCTCGTCGGGTCGGGCGACAACGGCGGCGACGCGCTGTACGCCGGCGCGCTGCTGGCGCGGCGCGGGGTGCAGGTGCGCGCGCTGCTGCTGAGCCCCGAGAAGGCGCACGCCGCGGGTCTCGCCGCGCTCCTCGGCGCCGGCGGCCGCACCGCGTCGTCGGTCGGGTCCTGGCGGCCCGACGTCGTGGTCGACGGGATCGTCGGGATCGGCGGCCAGGGCGGGCTGCGCGACGACGCCGCAGCGGTGGTCGGCGCAGCTCGCGGGGGTCCCGGTGATCGCCGTGGACACCCCGTCGGGCGTCGACGTCGACACCGGTCGGGTGGCGGGCCCGCACGTCTCGGCCGACGGTGACGGTCACCTTCGGCACCCACAAGGTCGCGCACCTCGTCGACCCGGCGGCGATGGCCTGCGGCGTCGTACACCTCGTCGACATCGGGCTCGACCTGCCGGCGCCGGCGGTGACCGCGCTGCAGGAGCCCGACGTGCGCGCGCTGCTGCCGCGGCCCGCGCCGGACGCGCAGAAGTACACCCGCGGCGTGGTCGGCGTGCGTGCGGGCTCCGAGCAGTACCCGGGCGCCGGCGTGCTCTGCGTCTCCGGCGCGAGCACCGGCCTGGTCGGGCATGGTGCGCTACCTCGGCGGGGCCGCCGACCTGGTGCGCGCGGCCCACCCCGAGGTGGTCGTCGGCGAGGGACGGGTCCAGGCCTGGGTGATCGGCTCGGGCGGCGGCGCGGACGCCGAGCAGGCGCTGTCCGACGCGCTCGCCGACGGGGTGCCCGTGGTGGTCGACGCCGACGGGCTGACCCACGTCACCGGCCCGCTCGGCGTGCCGGCGCTGCTGACCCCGCACGCCGGCGAGCTCGCCCGGATGCTCGACGTCGACCGCGTCCGAGGTGGAGGCCGAGCAGCTGCGCTTCGCCCGCGAGGCGGCGGCCGCGCTTCGACGCGGTGGTGCTGCTCAAGGGCCGCCACACGCTCGTCGCCACCCCCGACGGTCGGGTGCACGCGACCACGGTCGGGCCGCCGTGGCTGGCCACCGCCGGCGCCGGCGACGTGCTGGCCGGGCTCTGCGGCTCGCTGCTGGCCGCCGGGCTGGACCCGTTCGACGCCGGCTCGGTCGGCTCCTGGCTGCACGGCGCGGCGGCGCTGCTCGCCGGCCACGACGGCCCGGTCACCGCCCCCGACGTCGCCGCCGCCCTCCCTCGCCTCTACCGCTCCCTCCTCCACCCCTGACCCCCGTCCCGCCGAGGCGCGCGATCCTGACTCCCCAGTGCCGCCGAGGCGCGTGGTTGCGTGAGTGCCGCAGCAAGTCAGTACCGCGCGCCTCGGCGGGGTCGGGGACGTCAGAACCACGCGCCTCGGCGGGGAGTTTGGCAGGATGTGCAGCGCCATGAGCCCCCAGCCCCCGGACCTGCGGCCGCGCGCCGAGCTGGTGGTCGACCTCGACGCGATCGCCGGCAACGTGGCGACGCTGCGCGCCCGGGTGCGGGAGCGGCTCGCCGCAGACGCAGATGATGACGGTGGTGAAGGCCGACGGCTACGGCCACGGGATCGTCGAGTCGGCGCGGGCCGCGCGCGCCGGCGGCGCCGACTGGCTCGGCGTCGCGGTGCTCGAGGAGGCCCTCGCGCTGCGGGCGGCCGGCGACACCGGCCGCGATGCTCGCCTGGCTGGCCGTCCCCGGCGAGGACTACGCCCCGGCCGTCGAGGCGGACGTCGACCTGTCGGCGTACACCACCGCGCAGGTCGAGGCGGTCGCCGCCGCCGCGCGGTCCGTGGGTCGCCGCGCGCGGCTGCAGCTCAAGGTCGACACCGGGCTGAACCGGGGCGGCGCCACCGCGGCGGACTGGCCGGCGCTGGTGGCGGCGGCCGCCGACGCCGAGCAGACCGGCGCCGTGCAGGTCACCGGCATCTGGTCGCACCTCGCCTGCAGCGACGAGCCCGACCACCCCGCGAACGACGCGCAGGAGAAGGCGTTCGTGCACGCGCTCCAGGTCGTCGACGCGGTCGGCATCGAGCCCGAGGTCCGCCACCTGTCCAACTCCGCGGGCGCGCTGCTGCGTCCGTGGTCGGCCTACGACCTGGTCCGCTGCGGCATCGCGTCGTACGGCCTCTCGCCCGCCCCCGACGTCGTCACCGCCGCCGAGCTCGGGCTGGTGCCGGCGATGACCGCCCGCGCCCGGCTCGGCCTGGTCAAGCGGGTGCCCGCCGGCGCGGGCGTCTCCTACGGCCACACCTGGACCGCCGAGCGCGACACCACCGTCGCCCTCGTCCCGGTCGGGTACGGCGACGGCGTGCCGCGCCACGCCTCCTCGACGGCGCACGTGCTCGCCGCCGGGGCGCAGCGGCTGGTCGCGGGCCGGGTCTGCATGGACCAGCTCGTGGTCGACCTCGGCGACGGTCCCGCAGCGGACCAGGCCGCGGCGGGCGACCCGGTCGTGCTGTTCGGCACCGGCGAGGACGGCGCGCCGACCGCGCAGGACTGGGCCGAGGCCTGCGGCACCATCTCCTATGAGATCGTCACCAGGATCGGTGGGCGTTTTGTCCGCCGCCACGTCTCGTCGAAGGGGCTCGTCGAGGTGAGCAGCGGACGCTGGGTGAGGTTCGCGGTGGCCGGCGCCGGCGCCGGCCGCGGCGGCGGCGACCGCCGGGGTCGTGGTCGAGCGCCGCATCGTCCGGTCGCCGCCGGGAGGGCTCGCCGGGCGCCGACGAGTTCGGCAGCCTGCGCGGCGACGAGTCCACCGTGCGTACGTCGGACGGGGTCGACCTGCACGTCGAGGTCGACGAGGTCGTGCCCTACGCCGAGGGCGCGAAGAGCCAGCCGGCCAGGGGATCAACCGGCTGCGCCGCCGTCGGCGACCGACGACGACCCGGCCCGACGATCGTGTTCGTGCACGGCTACGCGCTGAACCTCGACTGCTGGTACTTCCAGCGGCAGTACTTCCGCGGCAAGCACCGGCTGGTGCTCTACGACCAGCGCTCGCACGGCCGGTCGGGCCACACCGACAAGCAGCACGCCACCATCGACCAGCTCGGCGACGACCTCGAGCGCGGTGCTGCGCGAGCTGGTGCCCACCGGCGACGTCGTGCTGGTCGGGCACTCCATGGGCGGCATGACGATCATGGCGTTCGCCGAGCGGCACCCCGAGCTGTTCGACGGAGCGGGTCGTCCGGCGTCGCGCTGATCTCCACGAGCGCCGGCGGGCTCCACCCGCACCGGATCATCAGCCGGCTCATCCCCGACTCCGCTCGGCTCGCAGATCGGGCAGCGGCTGATGGCCGGCCTGGCGCTGGCCCCCGAGCTCGTCGACCGGGTGCGCCGGCGCGGCTCGAACATCGGCTTCCTGGTCGCCGACCAGTTCGCGTTCGGCGACGACGTGCCCGCCTCCTACGTCGAGTTCGTCGACAACATGCTCGCGGCGACGTCGTTCGAGGTGCTCGCCCAGTTCTTCCCGAACTTCGACACGCTCGACAAGTTCCCGGTGCTCGAGGAGTTCGCGCACGTGCCGACGTACGTCATCGGCGGCACGAAGGACGTGCTCACCTCCATCGGCCACAGCCGCAAGATGGCCTCGCGGATCCCGGGCTCCCGGCTGGTCGAGTGCCCCGGCGCCGGCCACATGGTGATCCTCGAGCGCAAGGACCGCGTCAACGGCGTGCTCGAGGAGCTGGTCGCGGCCGCCACCACCGGCCGGGCGGCCGCGGTCTCGTGACCGTCGAGCTGGTCGCCGCGTCGGCCGACGACACGCACGCGCTCGGCCGCCGGCGTCTCGGCGCTGCTGCGGGCCGGCGACCTGCTGGTGCTCTCCGGTGACCTGGGGGCGGGCAAGACCACGTTCACCCAGGGCCTCGGCGAGGGCCTGCAGGTGCGCGGCGGCGTCACGTCGCCGACGTTCGTCATCTCGCGGGTGCACCCGTCGCTGGTCGGCGGGCCGCCGCTGGTGCACGTCGACGCCTACCGGCTCGCGCGGCCTCGCCGAGCTCGACGACCTCGACCTCGACACCTCGCTGGAGGAGGCGGTCACCGTCGTGGAGTGGGGGACCGGGGTCGCCGAGGCGCTGGCCGAGGACCGGCTCGAGGTGGAGATCCTGCGCGCCCACGCCGACGACGCGGGCGAGACCCGGACGCTGCGGCTGACCGCCGTCGGCCCCCGGTGGGACGGCGTCGACCTCGCCGGGCTCGCGGCACCCCGCAGCGCCTAGGGTCGAGCCGTGCTGCTCGCGTTCGACACCGCCACCACCGCCGTCACCGTCGCGCTCCACGACGGCGAGCGGGTCGTCGCCTCGCAGACCCGCGTCGACGCCCGCCGCCACGGCGAGCTGCTCGCGCCGGCGATCACCGCGGTGCTCGACGAGGCGTGGGTGCCGCGGCAGGACGTCACCGCGATCGCGGTCGGGGTCGGCCCCGGCCCGTTCACCGGGCTGCGCGTCGGCCTGGTCACCGCCCGCACCCTGGGCCTGGCCCTCGACGTCCCGGTGTACGGCGTGTGCACCCTCGACGTGCTCGCCGCCGAGGCGGTCGACGCCGGCGCGGTCGCGCGAGCCGTTCCTGGTCGCGACGGACGCGCGCCGCAAGGAGGTCTACTGGGCGTCGTACGACGAGCAGGGCGCGCGTCTCGACGGGCCGCACGTCGACCGGCCCGCCGACGTCGCGACCGACGGACCCGTCGTGGGGGCGGGCGCGCTGCTCTACCCCGAGTCGTTCCCCGGCGCCGTCGGCCCGCAGCACCCGAGACGCCGGCGTGCTCGCGCAGGTGGTGACCGACGAGCGGGCCGAGCTGCTCGACCCGGAGCCGCTGTACCTGCGGCGCCCCGACGTGATGGCCCCGTCGAGGCCGAAGCCGGTCTCGTGAACCTGCGGCCCGCGACCGACGACGACGTCGCCGCGGTCCGCGCGCTGGAGGTCGACCTGTTCGGCGTGGACGCCTGGTCGGAGACCTCGGTGCGCGAGGAGCTGCTCGGCGAGCGCCGCACCGCGGTGGTGGCGTGCGACCCGGAGGTGGTCGGCTACGTCGTCACCGCGGCCGCCGGCGACGTGGTCGACCTGCAGCGGGTCGCGGTCCGCGAGGACCACCGGCGCAGCGGGCTGGCGCGGCGGCTGCTGCGCGGCGGTGCGCGCCGGCCGACGCGCCGCATGCTGCTCGAGGTGAGCGCCGCGCAACGACGCGGCGCTGCGGTTCTACGCCGCCGAGGGGTTCACCGAGATCGACCGACGGCGCCGCTACTACCGCGACGGCTCCGACGCCGTGGTGATGCGGCTCGCGCCGGCCGCCCCGCAGTCGGGTGGGAGGATGCCGGCATGAGCGACGAGCCGCTGGTCCTCGGCATCGAGACGTCCTGCGACGAGACCGGCGTCGGCATCGTCCGCGGCCGGACCCTGCTCGCGGACGCCGTCGCCTCCAGCGTCGAGGAGCACGCCCGGTTCGGCGGCGTCGTGCCCGAGGTCGCCTCCCGCGCCCACCTCGAGGCGATGGTGCCGACCATCGAGCGGGCCTGCGAGACCGCCGGCATCGCGCTGCGCGACGTCGACGCGATCGCCGTCACCAACGGCCCCGGCCTCGCCGGCGCGCTGCTGGTCGGGGTCGCGGCCGCCAAGGCGCTGGCGGTCGGCCTCGGCAAGCCGCTCTACGGCGTGAACCACCTCGCCTCCCACGTCGCCGTCGACCAGCTCGAGCACGGGCCGCTGCCCGAGCCGTGCGTGGCGATGCTGGTCAGCGGCGGCCACTCCTCGCTGCTGCGGGTCACCGACGTCACCGGGCACGACGGCGGTGTCGCGCCGCTGGGGTCGACCATCGACGACGCCGCCGGCGAGGCGTTCGACAAGGTCGCCCGGCTGCTCGGGCTGCCGTTCCCCGGCGGGCCGCACGTCGACCGGGCCGCCCGGTCGGGCTCCTCGGTGGCCATCGACTTCCCGCGCGGCCTCACCTCGCAGCGCGACCTGCAGCGGCACCGCTTCGACTTCTCGTTCTCCGGGCTCAAGACCGCCGTCGCCCGCTGGGTCGAGGCGCGCGAGCGGGCCGGGGAGCCGGTGCCCGTCGAGGACGTGGCGGCGTCGTTCCAGGAGGCGGTGTGCGACGTGCTCACCCGCAAGGCCGTCGACGCGGCCGTCAGCGAGGGCATCGAGGACATCCTGGTCGGCGGCGGGGTGGCCGCGAACTCCCGGCTGCGGGTGCTGGTCGAGGAGCGCGCCGCCGCCCGCGGCATCCGGGTCCGGGTGCCGCGGCCGGGGCTGTGCACCGACAACGGCGCGATGGTCGCCGCGCTCGGCGCCGAGATGGTCGCCCGCGGCCGGCAGCCCTCCGCGCTCGACCTGCCCGCCGACTCGTCGCTGCCCGTCACCTCCGTGCTGGCCTGACGTGCTCGACGTCGTCGTACCCCTGCTCCTGCTGGTCGTCGGCGCGGCGCTGCTGACCGCGGGTGCGGAGGGCTTCGCGGAGAACGTCAACGGCGCCGCCTCCCGGCTCGGGGTCAGCGTGATCGCGCTGGGCGTGCTGCTGGCCGGCGCCGAGCCGGAGGAGGCGATCACCGCGATGCTGGCCTCCGGGCAGGGGCACCCGGCGCTCGCCGCCGGCGACGCGATCGGCGCCAACCTGGTGATCCTCACGCTCACCCTCGGGCTGGCCGCCCTGGTCACCCCGCTGCGGGTCGGCCGCCGCGGCCTGGAGTACGGCGTCGCGTCGGCCGTCCTCGGCGCCGTCGCGTGGCTGCTCCTGCTCAACGGCGTGCTGGGTCGGCTCGAGGGCTTCGTGCTGGTGCTGCTCTACGTCGCCGGGCGTGGTGTGGGTGTGGCGCCGCGAGAAGGCCCCGCCGCTCATCGGGGAGATGGCCGAGCTCGACGAGAAGTCGACGGGCCACCGCGACCCGCACCGACGAGGCGACCGGGCGCGCCCTGCTGCTGGTGCTCGCCGGCGTGCGTCGGGATGGTCCTCGGCGGCGCGCTGGCCGTCCGCGGCGCGGAGGGGCTGGTCGGCGTCCTCGGCATCGGCGAGTCCGTGATCGGGCTGACGCTGCTGGCGCTGGCGACCAGCGCCGAGATGGTCGCGCTGGTCTGGGCGGCCCGGCGGCGCGGCCTCACCGAGCTGGTGGTGGCCGGCACCGTCGGGGCGGTCGCCTACAACGCCACCGTGTCGCTCGGGCTGGCCGCGCTGGTCAGCCCGCTGGGGCTCGGCCGGCACAACGTCATCGTGACGGTCGCGGCCGCGACCGCCGTGCTGCCGCTGGTGCTGCTCACCTCGGTGCGCTCGGGTCGGCTGCCGCGGACGGTGGGCGTGCTGCTGGTCGCGGCCTACGTCGCCGCGGTCGGCCCTTCTGCTGGCCCGTTAGCCTGCCGGGGAAGCGCGTCAGCGCAGCCGAACCCACGGCCGGGAGGTCCCCATGCAGCAGGTCCGAGGCGTCATCGCGAGGGCGAAGGGCGAGCCGGTCTCCATCGAGACCGTCAACGTCCCCGACCCCGGTCCCGGCGAGGCGGTCGTCGCCGTGCAGGCCTGCGGCGTCTGCCACACCGACCTGCACTACCGCGAGGGCGGCATCAACGACGAGTTCCCGTTCCTGCTCGGCCACGAGGCCGCCGGGGTCGTGGAGTCCGTCGGCGAGGGCGTCACCGAGGTCGCGCCCGGCGACTTCGTGGTGCTCAACTGGCGCGCGGTCTGCGGCGAGTGCCGGGCCTGCACCCGCGGCGAGCCGTGGTACTGCTTCGCCACCCACAACGCGAAGCAGAAGATGACCCTCGAGGACGGCACCGAGCTGTCCCCGGCGCTCGGCATCGGCGCGTTCGCCGACAAGACGCTGGTGCACGCCGGCCAGTGCACGAAGGTGGACCCGTCGGCCCGCCCGGCGGCCGTCGGGCTGCTCGGCTGCGGCGTGATGGCCGGGCTCGGCGCCGCGATCAACACCGGGCACGTGCAGCGCGGGCAGAGCGTCGCCGTGATCGGCTGCGGCGGCGTCGGCGCGGCGGCGGTCGCCGGTGCCCGGCTCGCCGGGGCGGCGACGATCATCGCCGTCGACCTCGACCCGCAGAAGCTCGAGTGGGCCGTGAACCTCGGCGCCACGCACACCGTGAACAGCAGGGAGCGCGACGCCGTCGAGGCGATCCAGGAGCTCACCGGCGGCTTCGGCGCCGACGTCGTCATCGACGCGGTCGGCCGCCCGGAGACGTGGCAGCAGGCGTTCTACGCCCGCGACCTCGCGGGGACGGTCGTGCTGGTCGGCGTACCCACCCCGGACATGAAGGTGCCCGACCTGCCGCTGATCGACGTCTTCGGCCGCGGCGGCTCGCTGAAGTCGAGCTGGTACGGCGACTGCCTGCCCTCGCGCGACTTCCCGATGCTCGTCGACCTCTACCAGCAGGGCCGGCTCGACCTGGACGCCTTCGTCACCGAGGAGATCGGCCTCGACGACGTGGAGGCGGCGTTCGACAAGATGCACCACGGCGGGGTCCTGCGAAGCGTCGTGATCCTGTGACCGCCCGCATCGACCACGGCACCGCCAGCGGGACGTTCTCCCTCGACGGCGAGACCCACGAGGTGGAGAACAACCTCTGGGTGGTCGGCGACGACACGCGAGTGCGTGGTGATCGACGCCCCGCACGACGTCGACGCGATCCTGGCGCTGGTCGGCGACCGGGCCGTCAAGGCGATCCTGTGCACCCACGGCCACGACGACCACGTCCGGGTGGCGCCGGCGCTGCGGCAGCGGGTCACCGCGCCGATCCTGCTGCACCCCGACGACCGGCCGCTGTGGGAGCTGACCCACACCGACGAGCTGTGGGACGTCGACCTCACCGACGGGCAGACCGTGGTGGTGGCCGGCACGACGCTGCGGGTGCTGCACACGCCCGGCCACGCCCCCGGCGGTGTCTGCTTCCACGCCGAGGACCTCGGCTGCGTGTTCACCGGGGACACGCTGTTCGCCGGCGGTCCCGGGGCGACCGGCCGGTCGTTCAGCGACCAGGACCAGCTCGTGGACTCGATCCAGGCCCGGCTGTTCGCGCTGCCCGACGACACCGTGGTGCACACCGGGCACGGCCCGGACACCACGCTGGGCGCCGAGCGCGCCAACGTCCGGCGCCGACCGGAGGACGGCCGGCGAGGTGGTCGGAGTCACCGTGTCGTCCTACGAGACGAGGGTGTGCCGGAAGGGCGCAGCGGGTAGACGCCGACAGTGACCGCGACCTACCGCCTCCAGCTGCACGCCGGCTTCACCTTCGCCGACGCCGAAGCGGTCGCGCCGTACCTCGGCGACCTCGGCGTCAGCCACCTCTACCTCTCCCCGGTGCTGCAGGCCGTGCCCGGCTCCGCCCACGGCTACGACGTCCTCGACCACACCCGGGTCAGCGTCGAGCTCGGCGGCCGCGACGGCCTCGTCTCGCTCGCGGAGACCGCCCGCGCAGCACGGCCTCGGCCTGGTCGTCGACGTGGTGCCCAACCACATGGCGCTGGTCGCCCCCGAGCAGCGCGAACGCCCCGCTGTGGGACGTGCTGACCCACGGCCGCGGCGCCGCGCACGCGCACTGGTTCGACGTCGACTGGGACGCCCTCGACCAGCGGATCGGCCTGCCCGGTGCTGTGGGAGTCCCTCGACGACGTGCTCGCGAAGGGCGACCTGCGGCTCGGCGAGGAGAACGGCCAGCAGGTGCTGCGCTACCACGACCACGTCTTCCCGGTCGCCGACGGCACCTGGGACGGCGACGCCCGCGCCGAGGTCGCGACCGTGCTGGAGCGGCAGCACTACCGGCTGGCCGGCTGGCGCGACCGCGACGAGGTGCTCAACTACCGCCGGTTCTTCGACGTCGACTCGCTGATCGCGGTCCGCGTCGAGGAGGAGGACGTCTTCGAGGCCACCCACGCGGTGCTGCTCGACCTGAACCACCGCGGCCTCGTGGAGGGCTTCCGCATCGACCACCCCGACGGGCTGGCCGACCCCGAGGGGTACCTCCGGCGGCTGCGCTCCCGGGTCCGCCCGGGCACCGCGATCTGGGTGGAGAAGATCCTGGAGGGCGACGAGCTGCTGCCCGGCGTGGGCCTGCGACGGCACCACCGGGTACGACGCCACCAAGGCCGTCACCGCGGCGCTGGTCGACCGGGCCACCGCCCCGGCGCTGTCGTTCGCCTGGGAGGCCGCGGGCGGCCAGCCGTTCCTCGGCGACGTCGTCGACGCGTCCAAGCGGCAGGTGGTCGCCGACGTGCTGGTCCCCGAGCGGCGCCGGCTGCTGCGCCGTGCCGTCGAGGTGCTGCCCGAAGGCCGACCCCGAGCGGCTCGCCGAGGCTGTCGACGAGCTGCTCGTCGCCTGCTCGGTCTACCGCGCCTACGTGCGCCCCGGCGACGAGGCCGACGAGCTCGCCCGGCAGCGGATGCAGGACGCGCTCGAGACCGCGAGCGCGGCCCGCCCCGACCTGAAGGCCGAGCTGCAGCAGCTCGCGGACACCGCCGCTGCGCCCGATCGACGAGGCCGGCCGCGACTTCGCGGTCCGGCTGCAGCAGACCTGGGGCCCGGTGATGGCCAAGGGCATCGAGGACACCGCGTTCTACCGCTGGCACCGGCTGGTCGCCCTCAACGAGGTCGGCGGCGACCCGGACCTGCTCGAGATCGCGGCCCCCGAGCAGATGCACGCCTGGGCGATCCACCAGCAGCAGAACTGGCCGCTGGGCATGACCACGCTGTCCACCCACGACACCAAGCGCAGCGAGGACGTCCGGGCCCGGCTGCTCGCGGTCGCCGGCGACGCCGAGTCGTGGGGCCGCTGCTCCGACGCGTTCGGCGACGCGGCCCGCGCGCGCGACGTCGACCCGCCGACGGCCCACCTGGTCTGGCAGACGCTCGCCGGCGTCGGCGAGATCGACGACGACCGGCTCACGGCGTACCTCACCAAGGCGATGCGCGAGTCCAAGCAGCGCACCTCGTGGCTCGACTCCGACCCGGAGTACGAAGCCCGGGTCCTCGACCTCGCCCGGGAGGCCAACGGCCCCGGCCGGCTCGGCGCGCTCGTGCAGACCGCCATCGACCACAACGCCGAGGCCGTGCGGGCGCTGGTGCTGGGCCAGAAGCTGCTCGAGCTGACGCTGCCCGGGGTGCCCGACACCTACCAGGGCACCGAGCTCGTGGACCTCTCGCTGGTCGACCCCGACAACCGCCGGCCGGTCGACTACGACGACCGCCGGGCGCGGCTGCGAGCGGCTGCGCGACGAGCCGCCGCGCGACCTCGACGACGAGAAGCTGCTCGTCACCCACCGGGCGCTGTCGCTGCGGCGCGAGCTGCGCGCCTGCTTCGGCGACCTCGGCGACCACCAGCCGCTGGTCGGGACGTCGCGCCACCTGGTCGGCTTCATCCGCGGCGGCGAGGTCGCCACGCTCGTCACCCGGGCGCCGAAGCGCCTCGAGGTCACCGGCGGCTGGGCCGACGCGACGGTCATGCTGCCCGAGGGGCTGTGGCGCGACGAGCTGACCGGCGTGCTGTACGGCGGCGCGGACAACCTGCTCTCCGACGTCTTCGGGACCTACCCGGTGGCGCTGATGCGGAAGCTGCACCTGCGTGACGCCCCGGCTGTGGGCGCCGCGCGCCGGCACCGTCGACCTGGTCACCCCCGACGGGCGCACCCCGGCGACCCGCTCCGAGGACGGCTGGTGGACCGCCGACGTCACGCTCGGCGGCCGGCGACCGCTACGGCTTCTCGCTCGACGGCGGCGACCCCCGGCCCGACCCCCGCGGCCTCGCGCTGCCCGACGGGCCGCACGGCCTGTCGGCGGTGGTCGACACCGGCTTCGCGTGGACCGACGACGACTGGACGCGGTCTGCCGCTCGACGGGCGCCGTCGTCTACGAGACGCACGTCGGCACCTTCACCCCCGAAGGCACGCTCGACGCCGCCGTGGAGCGGCTGCCCCACCTGGTCGACCTCGGCGTCTCCGTGGTCGAGCTGCTGCCGCTGGCGTCGTACCCCGGCTCCCACGGCTGGGGGTACGACGGCGTGGCGCCGTACTCCGTGCACGAGGCGTACGGCGGCCCCGCCGCCCTGCAGCGCTTCGTCGACGCCGCGCACGCCCACGGGCTCGCCGTGTGTCTCGACGTGGTCTACAACCACCTCGGCCCGGACGGGAACTACCTCGGCGAGATCGGGCCGTACTTCACCGACACCCACCCGACCCCGTGGGGGCAGGCGCTCAACCTCGACGGCCCCGACAGCGACGAGGTGCGGCGCTGGGTGCTCGACAACGTGCAGCTGTGGCTGCGCGACTTCCACGTCGACGGGCTGCGGCTCGACGCGGTGCACGAGCTGCACGACGAGAGCGCGCTGCACCTGCTGGAGGAGATGTCGCGCGAGGTCGACGCGCTCGCCGCGGACACCGGCCGGGAGCTGTGGCTGGTCGCCGAGTCCGACCGCAACGACCCGCGCACCGTGACGCCGCGCGGCCCCGGCGACGCGGTCGCCGGGCTCGGGCTCCACGGCCAGTGGGCCGACGACGTGCACCACGCGCTGCACGTCGCGCTGACCGGTGAGACCCAGGGCTACTACGCGGACTTCGCCGACCCCGGCGGCGCTGCCCAAGACGCTCCGGTCGCCGTTCTTCCACGACGGCACCTGGTCGAGCTTCCGCGGCCGGCGGCACGGCCGGCCCGTCGACACCGCGACCGTCCCGGGCTGGCGGTTCGTGGCGTCGCTGCAGACCCACGACCAGGTCGGCAACCGCGCGCAGGGCGACCGGCTGTCGATGCTCGTGGACGACGGCCGGCTCGCCTGCGGCGCCGCGATCCTGCTGACCTCGCCGTGGACGCCGATGCTGTTCATGGGCGAGGAGTGGGGCGCCCGCACGCCGTGGCAGTTCTTCACCGACCACACCAACCCCGAGATCGCCGAGGCCACCGCCCGCGGCCGGAAGGCGGAGTTCGGCACCCACGGCTGGGACGAGCGCGACGTGCCCGACCCGCAGGACCCGGAGACGTTCCGCCGCTCCAGGCTCGACTGGTCGGAGCCGGCGGCGGAGCCGCACGCCCGGCTGCTGGCCTGGTACCGCGACCTGCTGGCGCTGCGGAAGGCCGAGCCCGACCTGCGCGACCCCCGGCTCGACCGGGTCGACGTCACCTGGTCCGACCGGCGGCTCGACACGACCCGGGGCTCGTTCCGCGTGCTGGTGAACCTCGCCGACGACGCCTGGTCCTGCGCGGCCGACGGCGAGGTGGTGCTGGCCTGGGAGCCGGGTGTGCAGGTGGTGGCCGGCTCGGTCGACGTACCCGCCCGCTCCGCGGTGCTGCTGCGCATCTCCGTCTGACCACGCAGCCGCCCGATCCGCGGCAGACTGGGCCGGTGACGACCCTCGCGCGCCGCTGGAGCGCCCGCCTCGCGGTGACCGCGCTGGTGCTGGCGGGCTGCACGCTGGCGCCGCGCCCGTCGGCCGACCTCGCGCTGGCCGCCACCGGCACCGTCGACCCGCTCCCGGTCGAGACCGGGTGGGGACCGACCGCCGCGGAGGTCGACCAGGCCCGCGAGCTGGTCGCCGGGCTGACGCTGCCCGAGCGCGCCGGCCAGGTCATCGTCGCCTCCTACACCGGCACCCGGCCGCCCACGGCCCTCGTGAACGAGCTGCACCTCGGCGGGATCGTGTCCTTCGCCAGCAACGTCGTCGACCCCGCGCAGGTGCGGGCGGCCAACGCGGCGCTGCAGGCCTCGGCCGCGGCCGCCGGCCGGCCGTTCCCGGTGGTCTCCGCGGTCGACCAGGAGGGCGGCCGCGTCGCCCGGCTCACCACGGGCGCGACCCGCTTCCCCACCTTCATGACGGCGGGCGCCGCCCGCGACCCGTCGCTGACCCAGCAGGCGTACGCCGCGCTCGGCGGCGAGCTCGCCTCGGTGGGCTACACCGTCGACTTCGCGCCCGACGCCGACGTGACCCGCGGACCGTCGGACCCGACCATCGGGGCCCGGAGCGCCGGCTCGACCCCGAGCCGGGTGGCCCGGCAGGCCGACGCCGCCCGCCGCGGCATCGCGTCGAGCGGCCTGGTCGCCGTCCTCAAGCACTTCCCGGGCCACGGCTCGGTGACCACCGACAGCCACCTCGGGCTGCCGGTGCAGACCAAGTCCCTGGCCCATCTGCAGGCCACCGACCTGGTGCCGTTCAGGACCGGCATCGCCAACGGCGCGTCGACGATCATGGTCGGCCACCTCGACGTGCGTGCCGTCGACCCCGGGGTGCCGTCGTCGCTGTCGCGCAAGGTCGTCACCGGCCTGCTGCGCGGCACGCTGGGCTTCCGGGGCCTCGCGGTCACCGACTCGCTGCAGATGGGCGCCGTCGTGGAGAAGTACGGCGTGGCCGGTGCCGCCGTCGCGGCGCTGAAGGCCGGTGAGGACGTGCTGCTGATGCCCGGCAGTCCCCGGGTCGCCCGCGACGGGATCGTGGACGCGGTGCGGTCCGGCCGGCTCAGCGAAGCACGGCTCGACCAGGCCGCCACCCGGATGGTCGCGCTGCTGCTGCACAAGCAGGCGCACGGGCTGCGCCCGGTCACCCCCGGCACCAGCACCACGGTCTCCCGCCGGCTGTCCGCCGCGGGCCTGACCGTCGTGAAGGGCCACTGCTCGGGACGCATCGTCGGCTCACGCGTGCACGTGACGGGACCGGCCGAGGTGGTGACCCGGTTCCGCACGGCGGCCCGCGACGCCGGGCTGGCCACCGGCACCACCGGCACCACCGTCCGGCTGATCGGCTACCACGGCGCGTCGACCGACGGTGACGTCGTGGTGGCGATGGACACCCCCTACGTCCTCGGCACGGCACACGGGCGGCTGGCGAAGATCGCGACGTACGGCGACACCGGCGGCGCCATGCGGGCGCTGGTCTCGGTGCTGCTGGGCCGGACGAGCGGACCCGGCCGGCTCCCGGTCGCGGTGTCCGGAGTGGCGCGCACCGGCTGCTGACAGGGGGCGGTGACCCGTGGCAGGGTCACGGCATGGAGCCCCCCGCCGCCCCGGTCGCCGAGCGCTACCGCCGGCTGGCCCACACCCTGACCGAGCGGGTCGCGGCGGTGCCCGACGACGCCTGGTCCCGGCCGTCGCCGTGCGAGGACTGGACGGCCCGCGACCTCGTCGGCCACCTGATCGACGTGCACGGCCGGTTCCTCGGACTGGTCGGCCGCGAGCTCGTCGACCACCCGTCGGTGGACGACGACCCGCTGGCCGCCTGGAGCGCCGTCCGCGACCAGGTGCAGGCCGACCTCGACGACCCCGCCCGCGCCGCCGAGGAGTACGACGGCCGCTTCGGCCGGTCCAGCTTCGCCGCGGCCGTCGACGGGTTCGTCTGCTTCGACCTCGTGGTGCACGGCTGGGACCTCGCCCGCGCGACCGGTCAGGACGACACCATCGGCCCCGACGAGGTCGAGCGGATCGGTGCGATGGTGACCGCGATGGGGCCGACGATGCTGGAGAACGGTGTCATCCAGCAGCCCGTCGACCCGCCGCCCGACGCCTCGCCGCAGGACCGCCTGCTGTGCGCGCTCGGCCGGCGGCCGTGACCCCTGCCGACGTCCGCGCGGTCGCGCTGTCGTTCGACGGCGCCGCCGAGCGCGACCACCACGGCTTCCCGTCGTTCCGCACGACGCGGCGGATCTTCGCCACCCTGCCGGACGACGGGCAGCTGCGCGTCATGCTCCCGGAGGAGGAGATCCGGGCCGCGGTGGCCGAGTGGCCGTGGTGCGAGGAGCAGTGGTGGGGCAAGCGCCTCTCGGCCGTGCGGGTGGTGCTCGCCGACTGCGAGCCCGCCGTGGTCGCCGAGCTGCTCGAGGACGCCTGGCGGCACCACTCCTGAGACGGGCGTCAGCACCGGGTCAGTCCAGGTCGTAGGAGAGCACCAGCTCGTAGCCGTCGTCGCTGTGCCCGGCGATCCGCAGCTCGGCCTCGCCGCGCAGCGTCTCGAGCCCGCCGGTGCCCATCCCGGGGACCACCTCGAGCCGTGCGGTGACCGAGCCCGCGTCCTGGCTGCCGACGTGCCGGAACACGCAGCTGCCCTCGTGGCCGTCGACCGAGCCGACGAACTGCTCCAGCCCGAGGACCGGTGCGGCGTCGGCCTTGTAGGCGATCAGGTAGGTCAGCGTCGAGCTGCCCTCGACGTCGCCGGCGTAGGTGTAGCCGACCTTCGCGTGGGTCAGCCCGCGCTTGGGGTAGTAGGTCTCGCCGGAGGTGATGCCCTCACCCTCGTCGATGTCGACGTCGACCTGCTCCGACCAGGACGCGACGTCGAACCTGCAGGTGGCCTTCTTCGAGTAGCTCATGTCCCCGACGCTAGGAGCCGACGTCGGTCATGGGCTTGTACGAACGCGACAGGCCCTACCCTCGCGGGATGGACGACGTCCCGCGCGGCACCCCCGACGCGATCCTTCGGCCCAGCCGGGCCGAGCAGGCGATCACCGTCGACCGGCTGGTGCCCGCGCCCGCGCTGCGCGACCTCGTCGACTACCACTGGTACGTCGGGTGGCGCACCGACGAGCCGCACCGGCAGCAGGTCGTGCCGCAGCCCCGGGTGCACGTCGCGGCCGAGGTGGTCGACGGCGAGGGTCGGCTGCTGGTGCACGGCATCAGCCGCGAGCCGTTCGTCCGCACCCTCGACGGCGTCGGCCACACGCTCGGCGCCGCCTTCCACCCGGGCGGCTTCCGGCCGTTCCTGCGCCGGAGCGTCGGCACGCTGTCCGGCGACGGTGGTGCCCGCGGGTGAGCTGTTCGACCTCGACGACCGGCCGGTGGCGGCGCGGGTGCTGGGCACGTCCGACGTACCGGAGATGGCGGCGGCGCTCGAGTCCTACCTGCTGGCGCTCGACCCGGAGCCGGACCCGGTCGTCGCGCAGGTGCGGGCCCTGGTGGCGCAGGCGGAGGAGGACCGGTCGCTGACCCGCGCCGAGGACCTCGCCGCCCGCGGGGCGATGAGCCTGCGGTCGCTGCAGCGGCTGTTCGGCGACTACGTCGGGATCGGCCCGAAGTGGGTGGTCTCGCGGTTCCGGATCCTGGACGCCGCGGCGGCCGCGCACGGCGGCGAGCCCGTCGACTGGGCGGCGCTCGCCGTGGAGCTGGGGTTCACCGACCAGGCCCACCTGACCCGGGCGTTCACCGCGGTGGTCGGCACGCCGCCGGCGACCTACCGCCGCGAGGCCTGAGCGGCTGCTGCCCGGCTGGTCACTGGGGTCGGCCGGTGACCGCCAGCCCGACCCCGAGCCCGATCATCGAGACGCCGCCGGCGATCCCGGTCGCCTCGCCGCGCCGCGCCGACGCGCCGAACCAGGTGCGCAGCCGGCTCGCGAGCAGCGCCCACGCCGAGTCCGAGCAGAGCCCGATCGCGAAGGCGAGCAGGCCGAGCACGCAGCATCTGCGCCTGCACGTGGCCCGAGGCCCGGTCGACGAACTGCGGCAGCACCGCGGCGAAGATCATGAACGCCTTGGGGTTCGACACCCCGACCACGAAGCCCTGCCGCAGCGCCTTCGGGCAGCGGCAGGGGAGCGGTGTGCGCGGACGGTGACGTCGAACGCTGCGGCGGTGCCGGATCGCCTGCACGCCGAGGTGGACGAGGTACGCCGCGCCCAGCAGCTTGAGCACCAGGAACACCGTCACCGACTCGCGCACCACCACGCTGAGCCCGAACGCGACGAGCACCAGCACGACCAGCAGGCCGAGCGAGTTGCCCAGCACGGTCGCCAGCGCCACCCCGCGGCCGTAGGCCAGCGCCCGCCCGATCGTGAACACCACGCTCGGGCCCGGGATCACGATCAGCACGAAGGCGGCGACGCCGAAGCCCAGCAGATGCTCGGTGGAGACCATGCGACGAGGGTAGGCCCGCGGGGCCGCGGGCCTCGACGGGTTTCCGGGGCGCGACTCAGCGCAGCGGCCGGACGAGCAGCGCGGTGCCGCGGCCGGCGACCCGGGTGAGCACCAGCGTCGCCTCCTCGCCGCCCGCCGGTGCGCCCTGCAGCAGCCGCTTGCGCAGCTGCGTCGGGCACCACGTCGACGCCGCGCTTCTTGATCGTCAGCCGGCCGACGCTGCCGCTCGCGCAGCGCCGCCTTGAGCGGCTTCTCCCGGAACGGCAGCTCCTCGACGCACCTCGTAGGACCGGGCGAACGGGGTGCGGAACGCGTCGTCGGCGGTGACGTAGGCGATGTGCTCGTCGAGCAGGCCGCCGCCGACCCCGGCGGCCACCGCGCCCACCAGCCCGGCGCGGACCACCGCCCCGTCGGGCTCGTAGAGGTACCGCCCGGCCGGGCGCACCTCGGTGGCCGACGGGTCCTCGTCGGTGACCGTGGCCAGCCCGCCGCCCCGGATCACGGTGGCGCGCCGGGCGGTGGTGGCGAGCACCGGGGACCACAGCGCCGCCTCCTTCACCTCGCCGTCGTCGGAGACCCACTCGGCCTCCACGCCGTCGGGCACCAGCGCGTGCGGGATGCCCGGCGCCACCTTCACGCACGACGGCCGCTCCAGCAGCGACAGCACGAACGGCCACGGCGGCGACCAGCCGTCGACGTCGAACACCCGCCCCCGCGCCGTACGACGGGCGGGGTCGGCGAAGACCACGCCGAACCCCGAGGTGTCGACGTCCTCGGCGGCGGCGACCTGCACCGCGCCGCCGAGGCCGAGCGCCGCGAGGTTCGCCCGCGCCACCTCGACGCGGAGCTCGTCGCGGTCGATGCCGGCGACGGTGAGCCCGGCGCGGGCGAGCGCGAGCAGGTCGCCGCCGATGCCGCAGCCGACGTCGAGCACCGAGCCGCCCGGCGCCGCCATCGCCACCCGGGAGGCGCGGTGCGCGGCCACCGTGGACCGGGTGGCCTGCTCGAGGCCCTCGGGGGTGAAGTACATCCGGGCGGCGTCCTCGCCGAGCTTCGGGAGCGCCCGCCGCCGCAGCTCGACCTGGGTCAGCGCCGCGGCCGCGTGGGCCGGCTCGGCGTCGGTGCGGCGCAGCGCGGTCGCGGCCCGCACGGGGTCGCCGGCGTGCTCGTCGTACACCTCGCGGGCCCGGGCCAGCAGCGCCTGGCCCGGCTCGGTCAGCAGCCACCGGAAGGCGTCGAGGTCCACGCGGGGCATCCTCGCAGACTGCCCTGGCACTCCTCGGAGACGAGTGCTAGGTTTTCGTTAGCACTCTCCTCGTGAGGGTGCCAGCGCTTGCCCGGTGTGCGACCCCCGCGACGGCGTACGGCGACGCAGGCGAAAGCTTCGCACCACCCAGTCATCACCAGCAGAGCCAACCAACGAGTTCAACCCAACGAGATACACAGGGAAAGTGGAGGTCGACACCGTGTCGGTCAACATCAAGCCTCTCGAGGACCGCATCGTCGTCAAGGCCCTCGAGGCCGAGCAGACCACCGCCTCCGGTCTGGTCATCCCGGACACCGCCAAGGAGAAGCCCCAGGAGGGCGAGGTCCTGAGCATCGGTCCGGGTCGCATCGACGACAACGGCAACCGGGTCCCGCTCGACGTCACCGTCGGCGACAAGGTCATCTACAGCAAGTACGGCGGCACCGAGGTCAAGTACGCCGGCGAGGAGTACCTCATCCTCTCCGCGCGCGACGTGCTCGCCGTCGTCTCCTGAGCCCAGCTCACCCCCTGACACCGCCCCGGGCGGCCTGAGACCGTTCGGGCCCCTGGGGCGCTTGTCTTTGCACGACCCCGTGCACGACTTCGTGCACCACCAGCAGACATCAGTTCAACTACGGCAACACGGAAGGTGCATCTACAGATGCCGAAGATCCTGGAGTTCGACGAGAACGCTCGCCGTTCCCTCGAGCGGGGCGTGGACGCCCTCGCCAACGCCGTCAAGGTCACGCTCGGCCCCAAGGGCCGCTACGTCGTCCTCGACAAGAAGTGGGGCGCGCCGACCATCACCAACGACGGCGTGACCGTCGCCCGCGAGATCGAGGTCGACGACCCGTTCGAGAACCTCGGTGCGCAGCTCACCAAGGAGGTCGCCACCAAGACCAACGACGTCGCCGGTGACGGCACGACCACCGCGACCGTGCTCGCGCAGGCGATGGTGCACGAGGGCCTGCGGGCCGTCGCCGCCGGCGCCAACCCGATGAGCCTCAAGCGCGGCATGGACAAGGCCGTCGAGGCGGTCGGCAACGCGCTGCGCGACGCCGCCCGCGACGTCGACGTCAAGGAGGACATGGCCGCGGTCGCGACCATCTCCTCGCGCGACGCGCACATCGGCTCGCTGCTCGCCGACGCCTTCGACAAGGTCGGCAAGGACGGTGTCATCACCGTCGAGGAGTCCAACACCATGGGCACCGAGCTCGAGTTCACCGAGGGCATGCAGTTCGACAAGGGCTACATCTCGCAGTACTTCGTCACCGACGCGGAGCGCATGGAGACGGTGCTCGACGACCCCTACATCCTCATCCACCAGGGCAAGATCAGCGCGATCGCCGACCTGCTGCCGCTGCTGGAGAAGGTCATCGCGGCCGGCAAGCCGCTGTTCATCCTCGCCGAGGACGTCGAGGGCGAGGCGCTGTCCACGCTGGTCGTGAACAAGATCCGCGGCACCTTCAACGCGGCCGCCGTCAAGGCCCCCGCGTTCGGCGACCGCCGCAAGGCGATGCTGCAGGACATCGCGACGCTGACCGGTGGGCAGGTCATCGCCCCCGAGGTCGGCCTCAAGCTCGACCAGGTCGGCCTCGAGGTGCTCGGCCAGGCCCGCCGCGTCACGATCACCAAGGACAACACCACCATCGTCGACGGCGCCGGTGACAAGTCCGAGGTCGAGGGCCGCGTCAACCAGATCAAGGCCGAGATCGAGAACACCGACTCCGACTGGGACCGCGAGAAGCTCCAGGAGCGCCTCGCGAAGCTGGCCGGCGGCGTCTGCGTCGTCAAGGTCGGCGCCGCCACCGAGGTGGAGCTCAAGGAGAAGAAGCACCGCATCGAGGACGCCGTCTCCGCGACGCGCGCCGCGATCGAGGAGGGCATCATCGCCGGTGGCGGCTCCGCCCTCGTCCACGCGGCGAGCGTGCTCGACCGACGGCCTCGGCCTCACCGGTGACGAGGCGACCGGTGTCCGCATCGTCGCCAGGTCGGTCGACGAGCCGCTGCGCTGGATCGCCGAGAACGGCGGCGACAACGGCTACGTCGTGGTCGCCAAGGTCCGCGAGGGCAAGGTCGGCGAGGGCTTCAACGCCGCCACCGGCGAGTACGGCGACCTGGTCAGCCAGGGCGTCCTCGACCCGGTCAAGGTGACCCGCTCCGCGCTGGTCAACGCCTCGTCCATCGCCGGCATGCTGCTCACCACGGAGACCCTCGTGGTGGACAAGCCGGAGGAGGACGACGACGCCCCCGCCGCCGGTCACGGCCACGGGCACGGCCACTGAGCCGTACCGGCTGATCGACCCCCTCGGGTGGTCGAGCCTGTCGAGACGGGTGGTCGAGCCTGTCGAGACCCCGAACGCCCGCCCGGTCCACCCGGGCGGGCGTTCGCGTCCATTGGGCACGAACCGCATGCCGCAGCCCCCCAGGCCTGCGGATTGGTCCCAAACCGCAGTACGGGGCAGCGCCCCCGATGACTTTCCCCGCCCCCGCCGGTCGAACCTCGCAGACCCTCCCCGAGGCGCCCGAGGAGCCCTGCATGCCGCGCATGATCTTCGTCAACCTGCCCGTGGCCGACCTGGCGGCGTCGGTCGGGTTCTTCAGCAGTCTCGGGTTCGAGTTCAACGAGCAGTTCACCGACGACAAGGCCACCTGCATGGTGCTCAACGACGGCGCCTGCGTGATGCTGCTGGTGCGAGCCGTTCTTCGCCACGTTCACCACCAAGCCGGTCACCGACGCGAGCGGCGGCACCGAGGCGGTGCTGGCGGTCACCGCCGAGAGCCGCGAGGAGGTGGACACCCTCGTCGACCGGGCGCTGCACCTGGGCGGGACCCCGGCGCTGCCCGCGAACGACGAGGGCTACATGTACGGCCGCAGCTTCTACGACCTCGACGGCCACGCCTGGGAGGTCATGTGGATGGACCCGTCGGCGGCCGGCTGAGATTTTTCACGCCCGCAACATCGGCGCAGCACGACCGGAACCTCGCCGGGCCACGCTGGAGGCCCACCCCGAGGAGGCCGCCGTGCTGTGGAGAGTCCGTACGACGATGTCCGACCGTCCCGGTTCGCTGGCCGTGCTGGCCCGGCACTGCGGCGAGCGGGGCGTGAACATCCTCGGGCTGCAGATCTTCCCGGGGGTGCAGGGCGTCACCGACGAGCTGGTGCTCCGGGCGCCCGACGACTGGCGCATCGGCGACGTGGCGGCGCTGGTCGAGGACGCCGGCGGCACCGAGGTCACCGTCGGACCGTCGACCGAGCACGCCCTGGTCGACGGCCCGATCCAGTACCTCCACGCGCTGCGCCGCCTCGCGCACGACCCGTCGACGCTGCTGGAGATGCTGGCCCGGCTGCTCGACGCGGACGCGTTCCCCGCCCAGCCGACCGACCTCGCCGGCGTGCAGGACACCCTGGTCGTCGACGTGGGGGAGCGGCAGGTCACGCTGCGCCGCACCACGCCGTTCACCGCCACCGAGCACGCCCGCGCGGTCGCCTTCGCGGACGTCGCCGCCGAGCTGGTCGCCGGCTCCCTCGACACCGCGGCCGCCTGGTCGGACACCCCGGCGCACGACGGCGGCGCGCCCGTGCCCGGCGTCGCCGGCGAGCCGGTGATCCGGCTCGCCGGGTTCGACGACACCGCGGCACTCATGCGGATGCACCAGCGCTGCTCGGCCGACTCGGTCTACCGCCGCTACGCCGCGCCGCTCGCCCGGGTCGACGAGCGGTTCGCCCGCCGGCTGCTGCTCAGCGGCGGCGGTGCGCTCGTCGCCACCGTCGGCGGCGAGGTGGTGGCGATGACCTCGGTGTCCACGTGCGAGGCCGGGGTGGCCGAGGTGTCGGTCCTGGTCGAGGACGGCTGGCAGCGCCGGGGCCTGGGCACCCGGCTGCTGGCGAGCGCCGCCCGGCTGGCCCGGGGCCAGGGCGCCGTCGAGGTGGTGCTGCGCAGCCGCACCCACAACCCGGCGCTGATGTCGCTGGCGTTCGCCTCGGGCCTGCGGGCCCGGATCAAGCTCGACGGTGACACCGTCGTGGTCACCGTCGGGGTGGACGGCCTCAAGCCGCTCACCATGGTCCCGACCGCAACGGCGCGGTCGTCGGCCCCGGGCGAGCCCGCGCCTGCCTGACCCTTCGCGGGACGGCCCTCGCCGGGGGTCCCGGGATTCCGCCGCCCGGGACCCCCGGTGTCCGGGCACGTCCCGGCACGTCCGGTGGTGGCCCGGGTGGTCGGGGCCGCGGCCTAGACTGGCGCCCTGCCGCCGCCACGCTCCCTGGAAGGGCTCCATGACCTCCTCGCTCGACCCCGAGACCAGCTCCGCCGGCGTCCCCGACAAGTTCGCCGCCATCGGGCTGACCTACGACGACGTGCTGCTGCTGCCGGGCGAGACCGACGTGGTCCCCGCCGAGGTGGACACCACCACCCGGCTGACCCGGGGCATCGAGCTGCGCGTGCCGCTGGTGACCGCCGCGATGGACACCGTCACCGAGTCGCGGATGGCGATCGCGATGGCCCGCCAGGGCGGCCTCGGCGTGCTGCACCGCAACCTGTCGATCGAGGACCAGGCCTACCAGGTCGACCTGGTCAAGCGGACCCAGACCGGCATGATCTCCAACCCGATCACCATCGGCCCGAAGGCGACGCTGGAGGAGCTCGACGAGATCTGCGGCCAGTACCGCGTCTCCGGCCTCCCGGTCATCGACGAGGACCTCACGCTGCTCGGCATCATCACCAACCGCGACCTGCGCTTCGTGCCGGTCGCCGAGTGGGGCCACCGGCTGGTCGGCGACGTGATGACGCCGATGCCGCTGATCACCGGCCACGAGGGCATCGACCGCGACGAGGCGACCCGGCTGCTGCGCCAGCACAAGCGCGAGCGGCTGCCGATCGTCGACGACGCCGGCCGGCTCACCGGGCTGATCACGGTCAAGGACTTCGTGAAGTCCGAGCAGTTCCCCGACGCGTCGTACGACGCGCGACGGGCGGCTGATGGTCGGCGCCGCGATCGGCTACTTCGGTGACGCCTGGGAGCGGGCCACCACGCTGGTCGAGGCCGGCGTCGACGTCCTCGTCGCCGACACCGCCCACGGCCACGTGCGGCTGCTGCTCGACATGGTCGCGCGGCTCAAGACCGACCCCGCGACCCGCCACGTCCAGGTGATCGGCGGCAACGTCGCCACCCGCGCCGGTGCGCAGGCGTTCGTCGACGCCGGCGCCGACGCCGTCAAGGTCGGGGTCGGCCCCGGCTCGATCTGCACCACCCGCGTCGTCACCGGTGTCGGCGCCCCCCAGGTCACCGCGGTCTACGACGCCTCGCTGGCCTGCCAAGCCGGCCGGCGTGCCGGTGATCGCCGACGGCGGTCTGCAGTACTCCGGCGACATCGCGAAGGCGCTCGTCGCCGGCGCCGACTCGGTGATGGTCGGCTCGCTGCTCGCCGGCTGCGACGAGAGCCCGGGCGACCTGATCTTCGTCAACGGCAAGCAGTACAAGGCCTACCGCGGCATGGGCTCGCTCGGGGCGATGTCCTCGCGGGGCAAGAAGTCCTACTCCAAGGACCGCTACTTCCAGGCCGAGGTCGAGTCCGACGACAAGATCGTGCCCGAGGGCATCGAGGGCCGGGTGTCCTACCGCGGCCCGCTGTCGGCGGTGGCCCACCAGCTCGTCGGCGGCCTGCGGCAGTCGATGTTCTACGTCGGCGCGCGCACCGTGCCGGAGCTGCAGGAGCGCGGCAAGTTCATCCGGATCACGCAGGCCTCGCTCAAGGAGAGCCACCCGCACGACATCCAGATGACCGCCGAGGCGCCGAACTACACGACCCGCTAGCCGCGACCGCTCGGCAGCGGCTCCAGCAGCCGGTGCGGCGTCCGCAGCGCCCGCGCCACCGGGTCGTCGCGCAGCGGCGGCGACGCGGTCCCCGGGCCGGGACGGGTGACCAGGTCCCGCGGCAGCGGGGTCTCGCCGCACCTCGCGCAGACGCCCGCGCCGCGCACCGCGCCGCCGCAGCCGGCGTGCGCGAACAGCCGCCGCGGTCGGCCCGGTGACGAGTGCTGCTCGCCCCACTGCGCGAGCGCGAAGATCGCCGGCCACAGCGTCTCCGCGTGGTCGGTGAGCTCGTACGCCGCGTGCCCGCCGCTCGACGTGCGCGTGAGGAGGCCGGCGTCGACCAGCGTGGCGAGCCGCTGGGTCAGCACCGCCTTGGAGATGTCGAGGTGCGTCGCGAAGTCGGAGAACCGCCGCACCCCGAAGAAGGCGTCGCGCAGGATCAGCAGCGTCCAGCGCTCCCCGACGATCTCCAGGGCGCGGGCCAGCGAGCAGTCCTGCCGGGCGTAGTCGACTCCGAGGGCCATGGGTCCACCTTACGGCACTTGGTCTGGTGAACGAACCAACCTGCTACGGTGGCGCCCATGCCCGCCGAGGACCGCAGCCGCCGCCAGCTCACCGTCGCGGCGCTCGGCACCTTCCTGTCGCTGGTCGCGTTCACCGTCCCGCTCGCGACCGTGAACCCGATCGCGGCCACGCTCGGCGCCGGCACGTCGGGCCGCACCTGGATCCTGTCCTCGATGAGCATCGGGCTCGGCGCCGCGCTGCTCTCGACCGGCACCGTCTCCGACGACTTCGGCCGCCGCCGCACCTTCGTCGCGGGGATGCTGGTGCTCGCGGTCGGCTCGGTGGCCTGCGCGCTGTCCACCGACACCCTGCTGTTCGTGCTCGCCCGGGTCGTGCAGGGCGTCGGGGCCGCCGGCGTCATCGCGTCCAGCCTCGGCATCATCGCCGCCTGCTTCGAGCCCGGCCCGCGCCGGGCCGCCGCCAGCGGCGTGTGGGGCGCCAGCGTCGGTGCCGGCATCGCGGTCGGCCCGCTGCTCGCCGCCGGGCTCGACCGGCTGGCCAGCTGGCGGGAGGCCTACTGGGTGCTGACCGTGGCCTGCGTGGTCGTGGCGGTCGCCGCCCTCGTGCTGGTCGCGGAGTCGCGCACCGAGGAGCGCCGGCGGGTCGACGTCCCCGGGGTGCTGCTGCTCGCCGGCGGGATGAGCGCGCTGCTGGCCGCGCTCGTCGAGGGCCGTCAGGACTGGACCGCGCCGTTGGCGGTGTCGCTCGCGGTCGGCAGCATCGTGCTGCTCGGCGGTTTCGTCGCCGTCGAGCGCCGCTCCCGCATGCCGATGCTCGACCTCACGCTGTTCCGGCACCCGCCCTTCGTCGCCGCCACCCTCGCGGCGCTGACCACCGGCGCCGGGGTCATCGCGCTGATGTCGTACTTCTCGGGCTTCGTCGGCCTGGTCCTGGGCGTCTCCCCGCTCGGTGCCGCGGTGCTGATGCAGCTGTGGGCGTCGACCAGCGTGGTCACCGCGCTGCTCGCCCGGCGCATCCCGGCGACGGTGTCCGGGCGCAGCCAGCTGGCGTTCTCGCTGTTCGGCGTCGCGGCCGGCCAGGCGCTCACGCTCGGCGTCGGCACCGGCTCGACCTGGGTGCACTTCGTGCCCGGCCTGCTGGTGGCCGGCGTGGCGAGCGGGTTCCTGAACGCCGCCCTCGGCCGTGAGGCCGTCGCCAGCGTCCCGCCCGGCCGCGGCTCGGTCGGCAGCGGCGCCAACAACACCGCGCGGTACGTCGGGTCCGCGCTCGGCGTCACGGTCGTCTCGGTGGTCGACGACCCGCGTCCCCACGCCCGCCGGCCTCGCCGCCGGGCTGGAACCACGCCGCCCTGGTGACCGTCGCGGTGTCCGTCCTCGGCGGGCTGGCGGTCCTCGCCAGCCGCTCCCGCGAGCGGGCGAGCGTCGCCGCTCGGCCCTGATCCGCGCCGCAGCGGGGGCGCGGAGCGGGGCGGCGCCGGGCCGATAGGCTCCCGGGCATGCAGGAGATCGAGATCGGCCAGGCCAAGAGCGGTCGCCACGCGTACGCCTTCGACGACGTGGCCATCGTGCCGTCGCGCCGCACGCGCGACCCCGAGGAGGTCTCGGTGCACTGGCAGATCGACGCCTACCGCTTCGAGCTGCCGATCATGGCCGCGCCGATGGACTCGGTGATGTCGCCGCAGACCGCCGTCGCGTTCGGCAAGCACGGCGGCCTCGGCGTCCTCGACCTCGAGGGCCTGTGGACCCGGTACGACGACCCGACCGAGCTGCTCACCGAGGTGGCCGAGCTCGACGGGGTCCGCGCCACCGCCCGGCTGCAGGAGATCTACGCCGAGCCGATCAAGCCCGAGCTGATCACCGCCCGCCTCCGGGAGATGCGCGACTCCGGCGTCACCGTCGCCGGGTCGCTGTCGCCGCAGCGCACCAAGGAGTTCGCGAAGACGGTCGTCGACGCGGGCTGCGAGATGTTCGTGATCCGCGGCACCACGGTGTCCGCCGAGCACGTGTCGGCGCAGGCCGAGCCGCTGAACCTCAAGGAGTTCATCTACGAGCTCGACGTCCCGGTGATCGTCGGCGGCTGCGCGACGTACCAGGCGGCGCTGCACCTGATGCGCACCGGCGCCGCGGGCGTGCTCGTCGGGTTCGGCGGGGGAGCGGCGCACACCACCAAGCTGGTGCTCGGCATCTCGGTGCCGATGGCCTCCGCGGTCGCCGACGTGGCCGCCGCGCGCCGCGACTACCTCGACGAGTCCGGCGGCCGCTACGTCCACGTCATCGCCGACGGCTCCATCGGCCGGTCCGGCGACATCGCGAAGGCCGTCGCGTGCGGCGCCGACGCAGTGATGGTCGGGTCCCCGCTGGCGCGCGCGAAGGAGGCACCGGGCCAGGGGTACCACTGGGGCTCGGAGGCCTGGCACCCGCACCTGCCGCGCGGCGAGCGCATCGAGATCGGCACCGTCGGGACGCTCGAGGAGATCCTGTTCGGTCCCTCGCGCACCGCCGACGGCACCATGAACCTGGTCGGCGCGCTCCGCCGCTCGATGGCCACCACCGGCTACACGGAGCTCAAGGAGTTCCAGCGGGTCGAGGTCGTCGTCCAGTGACGACCCGGGCGGCGACCGCCGTCCGTTGAAGGGTTCTGCAGGTTTGTGCAGGTGCGCAAACTGCCGGCTAGGCAGCCGTCGGGGCCCGGGTCATGCTCACGTTCAGCCGCGGCACCACCTGCCCGGCTCCTTCGATCGGCCGTGCCGGAGACCCCGGTGCGACCGGCCCTCAGAGAGGCACGAACGTGTTGCGACCACACCTCGGCATCACCGCGGCAGGCATCGCCGCGCTGGCGCTCTCACCGTTGGCCCTCGTCCTGCCCGCCCAGGCCAGCCCGCACCCCGCGGCTGCCTCAGCCGCACCCGCGGCCCGCCCCGACCCGTCCTTCGGCCCGGCGCAGCGCAAGGCCGCCGTCGCCGACGCGCAGCGCGACACCGGCGCCACCGCCGACCGGCTCCGCCTCGGCCCGCGCGAGGCGCTGGTCGTCAAGGACGTGGTGCGCGACACCGACGGCACCGAGCACGTCCGCTACAACCGCACCTACGCCGGACTGTCGGTGGTGGGCGGCGACCTCGTGGTCGCCGAGTCCCCGCGCGGCAAGCTGGAGGTCACCCGGGCCAACCGCGCCCGCATCACCGTGCCGACCACCTCCGCCGCGGTCCCCGGCGCGACGGCGAAGAAGCGCGCCGCCGAGCGCACCGACCTCAAGGCCGGCGCGGCCGCACCCGTGAAGGTCGTCTACGCGGCGCGGCACGCGCCTGTCCTGGCCTGGCAGACCACGGTCACCGGCACCGAGAAGGACGGCACCCCGCTGCGCGACCTCGTCTACACCGACGCGAAGTCCGGCAAGCAGCTCGCCCGGCTGCCGCAGGTCATGGACGCCTCCGGCTCGGGTCAGTCGCTCTACAGCGGCACGGTCCCGCTGCAGACGGTGCTGTCCGGCTCGACGTACCAGCTCACCGACGCCACGCGCGGCGGCCACAAGACCTACGACGCGACCGGAATCGTCAGCGAGACCGACTACCGCACGGGCACGCTGTTCACCGACGCCGACAACGCGTGGGGGACCGGCACCACCTCGAGCAAGCAGTCCGCGGCCGTCGACGCGGCCTTCGGTGCGGCCGAGACGTGGGACTTCTACAAGTCGCACTTCAACCGCACCGGCATCCGCAACGACGGTGTCGCGGCGTTCTCCCGGGTGCACTTCGGCAACAGCTACGAGAACGCCTTCTGGGACGACTCGTGCTTCTGCATGACCTACGGCGACGGCGGCGCGACGTTCAAGCCGCTCACGTCGCTCGACGTCGCGGGCCACGAGATGTCGCACGGTGTCACCGCGGCGACCAGCGGCCTCAACTACGCAGGTGACGCCGGCGGCCTCAACGAGTCCACCTCCGACGTCTTCGGCACGATGGTGGAGTTCGAGGCCGCCAACGCCAACGACCCGGGTGACTACTACATCGGCGAGAAGATCGCGAAGGACGGCACCTACCTGCGGCGCATGGACAACCCGTCGCTCGACGGCGGCTCCAAGAACTGCTGGACGTCCACGGTCGGCACCCTCGACCCGCACTACTCCTCGGGCGTGGGCAACCACCTGTTCTACCTGCTCGCGGAGGGCACCGGCTCGAAGACCATCGGCGGCCGGGCGCACAGCGCGACCACCTGCAACGGCACGACGCTGACCGGCATCGGCCGCGACCAGGCCGCTGCCATCTGGTACCGCGCGATGACGACGTACTGGACCTCGACCACGACCTACCCGCAGGCCGCCAACGGCGAGATCAAGGCCGCCAAGGACCTGTACGGCGCCACGTCGACGCAGTGCACCGCGACGCTGAACGCCTGGAAGGGCGTGGCCGTCACGCCGACGGAGACCTGCGGCACGACGACCCCGCCGACCGGTGGCAACCTGCTGGCCAACCCGGGCTTCGAGTCCGGTGCCACGTCGTGGACGCAGACCGCCGGCGTGATCACCAACGACGCCAACGGCACCCCGCACGCCGGGTCGTACTACGCGTGGCTCGACGGCTACGGCAGCTCGCACACCGACTCGGTGAGCCAGACCGTGACCATCCCCGCCGCGTCGGCCGCGACGCTGTCGTTCTACCTCTACGTCGCCAGTGACGAGACGACCACGTCGACGGCGTACGACACCCTGAAGGTGCAGGTCACCCCGAGCGGCGGCACGACGTCGACGCTCGCGACGTACTCCAACCTCAACAAGGGGACCGGCTACGTCGCCCGCTCGGTGAACCTCGGGGCCTACACCGGCAGGACGGTCACGGTGAAGCTGCTCGGGGTCGAGGACTCCTCGGCGGCGACCAGCTTCCTGGTCGACGACACGTCCCTCACCACCAGCTGATCCCAGCACCAGTCGACCCGGGCCCTGTGGTGGGTTGACCCGGGCCCTGTGATGGGTCGAGCCGGGCCTCGTGCAGACACGAGGCCCGGCTCGACCTTGCGGGAGGCCCGGCTCAACCTGGCCGGGTCAGCGGGCGCGACGCGCCGGCCGGCCCGCCGTGCCGGCGGCGCGCTGGTCGCGGGCGCGGTCGGAGCGTCGGCGCTCGGCCATCGTCGAGGCGGCGAGGTCGAACATGATGTGGGGGTGGAGCCCGGAGGACATGAGAGGCACGGCTTTCTGAGGTCGGGGAGTCGGGATCGACTACTAAATGTTACCTCGACTGTAAATGTCATACCCCCGTATTGGTCCCTACATCGCGGTGATCTCCGTCTCGCCCCGGGCGACGTCTGGCGAGATCCGGTTACCCAGGGGTAGTCACTGAGACAGCGGTCACATACTCTCGGTATATGAGCGCTCAGCCCACCGACCTGCGCGATCCCTCCTCCGACCCGACGGCGTCCTACGCCCTCGAGCCGGCCGTCGTCCGCGGCCTGCACCGACCGGCTGCTGGCGACCAGCGGGACCAGCGTGCCGACGTACTGCCCCTTCAACGGGCAGCCGATCGGCACCATCCCGCAGTCCACGCGCCGCCGACGTCGAGGAGGCGTTCCGCCGCGCCCGCCGCGCCCAGGAGAAGTGGGCGCGCACCTCGATCGACGAGCGGCAGCAGCTGCTGCTGCGGCTGCACGACCTGCTCTTCGACCGGCAGGCCGAGATCAGCGACCTGATCTGCTGGGAGTCCGGCAAGGCCCGCAAGGACGCGTACGACGAGCCGCTGCACGTCGCGCTCACCGCCCGCTACTACGGCCGCACCGGCCACCGGCACCTCGACACCAAGCGGGTCGCCGGCGTCGTGCCCGGGCTCACCCGGGTCGAGGTCAACCGGGTCCCGAAGGGCGTCGTCGGCATCATCTCGCCCTGGAACTACCCCTTCACGCTGGCGCTGTGCGACGGCCTGCCCGCGCTGCTCGCCGGCAACGCCGTGGTGCACAAGCCCGACGCCCAGACCATGCTCACCGCGCTGCTCGGGCGTGCAGCTGCTCGAGGAGGCCGGCTTCCCGAAGGACCTGTGGCAGGTCGTCGCCGGGCCGGGCCGCGAGATCGGTCCGGAGATCATCGGCCGCGCCGACTACGTCTGCTTCACCGGCTCCACCGCGACCGGCAAGCAGATCGCCCAGCAGTGCGCGGACCGGCTGATCGGCTGCTCGCTGGAGCTCGGCGGCAAGAACCCGATCCTGGTGCTCCGCGACGCCGACGTCGACCGGGCCGCCGAGGGCGCCGTGCGCGCCAGCTTCTCCAACGCCGGTCAGCTGTGCGTCTCGACCGAGCGGATGTTCGTGGCCGACCAGGTCTACGACCGGTTCGTCGGCCGGTTCGTCGAGCGGGTCAAGGCGATGCGGCTCAAGCCGGGCCTGGAGTGGGGCAGCGACATGGGCTCGCTGATCTCGCAGGCGCAGCTCGACGCGGTCACCGCGCACGTCGAGGACGCCCGTGCGAAGGGTGTGCGGGTGCTCGCCGGCGGCCGGGCGCGCCCCGACCTCGGGCCGTACTACTACGAGCCGACCGTGCTCGAGGGCGTCACCCCGGACATGCAGTGCTTCGGCGAGCGAGACGTTCGGCCCGGTGGTGTCGATCTACCGGTTCGGCGACGAGTGCGACGCGATCGCGCGCGCCAACGACGGCGAGTACGGCCTCAACGCCTCGGTCTACACCCAGGACGGCGACCGCGGCCGCGCCGTCGCCCGGCAGATCAAGTGCGGCACGGTCAACGTCAACGAGGCGTTCGCCGCGACCTTCGCGAGCATCGACGCCCCGATGGGCGGCATGCGCGAGTCCGGCCTCGGCCGGCGGCAGGGCGCCGAGGGCATCCTGCGCTACACCGAGACGCAGTCGGTCGCCACCCAGCGGTTCCTGCGCTTCGGCCCGATGTTCGGGCTCTCCGACGAGCGCTACGCCAAGGTGATGGCCGCCCAGCTGCGGCTGCTGAAGAAGCTGGGGCGCGCATGAGCCACGACTTCGACGTCCTGGTCGTCGGCTCCGGCTTCGGCGGCTCGGTCACCGCGCTGCGGCTCACCGAGAAGGGCTACCGGGTCGGCGTGCTCGAGGCGGGCGCCCGGTTCGAGGACGACGAGCTGCCCGACGACCTCGTGGGACCTGCAGAAGTACCTCTTCCGCCCCGAGGTCGGCTGCTACGGCATCCAGCGCATCGACCCGCTCAAGGACTGCATGATCCTCTCCGGCGCGGGCGTCGGCGGCGGGTCGCTGGTCTACGCGAACACCCTCTACCAGCCGCCGCAGCCGTTCTTCGACGACCCGCAGTGGCGCGACATCACCGACTGGCGCGACGAGCTCGAGCCGTTCTACGACCAGGCCCGCCGGATGCTCGGCGTCGTCGAGAACCCGCTGCGCACGCCCGCCGACGACGTGATGGAGAAGGTCGCCACCGACATGGGCGTGGGCGACACCTTCCACCCGACCCCGGTCGGCGTCTTCTTCGGCGCGCCCGGCCAGCAGCCGGGGGAGCGGGTCCCCGACCCGTACTTCGGCGGTGCCGGCCCCGAGCGCAACCCCTGCATCGGCTGCGGCGAGTGCATGACCGGCTGCCGCCACAACGCCAAGAACACCCTGGTCAAGAACTACCTCCACCTCGCGGAGCAGGGCGGCGCGACGGTGCTGCCGCTCACGACGGTCACCCGGGTCTCCCCGCGCGCCGCACAGGGTGGCGGGTACGACGTACGCGTGCGGTTCACGAAGGCCAAGACCCGGCGTCGCTCCGCCACCCGGACGCTGACCGCCGAGCAGGTGGTGTTCTCGCGCCAGCGCGCTCGGCACGCAGCGGCTGCTGCACCGGATGCGCGACGAGGGCCACCTGCCGCGCGTCTCGCAGCGGCTGGGCTACCTCTCGCGCACGAACTCCGAGTCGATCCTCGGCGCCATCGCGCCCGACACGAAGGTCGACTACAGCCAGGGCATCGCGATCACGTCGTCGTTCCACCCCGACGAGCACACCCACATCGAGCCGGTCCGCTACGGCAAGGGCAGCAACGCGATGTCGCTGATGCAGACCGTGCTCACCGACGGCGACGGGCCGCTGCCGCGCTGGCGCACCTGGCTGAAGGAGATGTGGAAGGAGCGCGCCCACGTCCTCGACCTGTACGACGTGAAGCACTGGTCCGAGCGCACCGTCATCGCCCTCGTCATGCAGACGCATCGACAACTCGATCACCGTGTTCTCCAAGCGCAACCCGGTCACCGGCCGCTGGCTACCTCACCTCGCGGCAGGGCCACGGCGTCCCCAACCCGACCTGGATCCCGGTCGCCAACCAGGCGGTCCGCAAGATCGCCGACGATGATCGGCGGCAAGCCCGGCGGCTCGATCGGGGAGCCGTTCAACCGGCCGCTCACCGCGCACTTCATCGGCGGCTGCACGATCGGCGACGACGCCGACACCGGCGTCATCGACCCGTTCCAGCGGATGTTCGGCCACGAGGGCCTGCACGTCGTCGACGGCTCCGCGATCTCGGCGAACCTCGGCGTCAACCCGTCGCTGACGATCACCGCCCAGGCCGAGCGCGCGATGGCCTTCTGGCCCAACAAGGGCGAGCCCGACCCGCGCCCGGCCCTCGGCACGCCGTACACCCGGATCGAGCCGGTCGAGCCGGCCCACCCCGCGGTGCCCGCCGCCGCCCCCGGCGCGCTGCGGCTGCCGATCGTCTCCGTCAGCTGACGATCTGCCAGTTTCCCAGGGCCCCCTGGGAAACTGGCACACCCCTGCCGTTTCAACAGCAGGGGTGTGCACGTTTACCAGGGGACCCTGGTAATCCGGCACCCCCACCGCGGGCCCGTTAACTGTCTCAGGGCCCGACCGGGAGGGAGGGTGGTCGGGCCCTGAGTGGTCCACGCAGCTGCACGGACACCGTTAAGATCCGGCCTGGGAGGGAGCAAAGCCGCCGGATCTGTCTCTTCAACGAGGGTGCGGCAGGGGGGTTACGCGGGTTCCGGGATTTCTTTCACGGACTTCCGGAGACCGTGTCCTCACTGGCTGGGCAGGCCGTTCTCGTAGAACCGCGGCACCTCGTGGTTCGCCTTCAGCACCCCGGTCGGGTCCACCGCGGAGCGGATCCCCTTGAGGCGCTGCCAGGTCTGCTCCGGGAACGACTTCCGGACGTCGACCTGGTTCTCGGCGAAGTTGAGGTAGTCACGTCCCGAGGCGTACGACGACATCGCGTCGACCAGCGCCACCGCGTCGGCGTGCCCCTGCCGGCCCATCTCCGGCGTCGCCGCGATCGCCACGCCGAACAGCACGAACTCCCCGTCGAGCTGCGGCAGCGCGCCGGCGCCCTCGGCCGGCCGGGCCAGCGCCCCGCCGAGCTGCCGGAGCTCGGCGGACAGCAGCGTCGAGCCGGAGCCCGGGCCGGCGAGCGCCAGGAACGTCTCGATCGCGGCGTCGGGCAGGTCGGCCGAGGATCGCCGAGGCGGAGACGCCGGGCGTCGGTCCCTCGGGGTCCATGTGCAGCCGCACCAGGCCCGCCGCGGGCATCCGGGTGAACGTGTCCATCTCCGGCTCGAGCGCCCGGAGGTCGGCGATGATCTCCTCGGCCCGCTCGTCCTCGGCGAGCACCGCGCCGTCGATGACGACCAGCTGGCGGCCGCGCAGGAACTCCGGCAGCTCGGGCATCGGCGGCAGGTTGAGCAGCCGGAACGCCGTGGTCACGCAGTCCGGCGCGGTCTTGGTCCACTCCGCCCACACCGGCAGCACCTTCGCGGCGTGCTCCTGGTCCCACATCAGCATGCCGGCGTACGCCGTCGCGATGTCGTAGAGCCGGAACTCCATCGCGGTGACGATGCCGAAGTTGCCGCCGCCGCCGCGGACCGCCCAGAACACGTCCGGGTTGGTGTCGGCGTCGGTGTGCAGCTGCGTGCCGTCGGGGAGCACCAGGTCGACGGCCGTGACGCTGTTGGTGGCCATCCCGAGCTCGCGGGCGTACCAGCCGATGCCGCCGCCCAGCGAGTAGCCGACCACCCCGACGTCGGGGGAGGAGCCGTGCAGCGCGGCGAGACCGTGCTGCGCGGCCGCCTCGACGACGTCGAGCCACAGCACGCCGGCCTCGACGCGGGCGGTACGGCGCTCGGCGTCGATCTCGACGCCGGTCATCGCCGAGGTGCGCAGCAGCACCGTCTCGCCGAGGTCGCCGAGCGGGCCGGCGTTGTGGCCGGTGCCCTGCGGCGCGACGCGCAGCCCGGCGGCAGCGGCGGCGAGCACCACCTCGCCGACCTCCTCGGCGCTGGCGGGGTAGGCGACCGCGGCGGGGCGCTGGTCGACGCTGACGTTCCAGGGCATCCGCGCCGGCGTCGTACCCGGGGTCGCCGGGCAGGTGGACGGCGCCGCCGCACAGCCCGCGCAGCCGGGTGGCGCGGGTGTAGGTCGGGGTCGGTCCGGTGGTCGGCCGCGGAATCGGCGGACTCGATGGTCATGGCGTGTTCTCCTCGAAGGATCTGGCCCCGGTCGGGGCGTTGGGAGCACTCTTCTGCCGAGAACTTGGGAGTGACTTGACGATGGCTTGAGGGGGACGTGAGCGGGCGCGTTCAGCCGGGTGACAGGGCGGCTCGCAGGCCCTCGCGGTTCACCCCCAGGCGCTGCGTCACGGAGCCGACGATCGTGTGGACGGTCCCCACGGACAGGAACAGCGCCTGCGCGATCTCGTGGTCGGGCATCCCGCGCGCCGCCATCGAGGCGAGCCGCCGCTCGGTGCGGGCTGAGCCGGGACGAGGGCCGCGGCCCCTCCGGCACCTCGACCCCCAGCCGCCGCAGCCGGTCCGCGATCTGCTGCCACAGGCCCTCCGCGCCGCAGTCCTCGGCCGCCTCGAGGGCGGCTGCCAGCAGGCTGCGCGCCTCGACCGGGTCGTCGACCAGTGCGCCGAGCGCCGCCCGGGCCCGCGCCAGGTCGAGCCGGTGCTGGCTGCGCGCCAGCAGGTCGACCGCGGTCCGCAGGCTGGCCGCGCCCTCGCTGCCCTCGAGCCGCCCGCGGACCAGCCAGGTCCGGCCCTGCGGCCCCGGCGTCCCCCACTCCTCGGCCAGCCGCTGCTCCTCGTCGATGAGCGCCAGCCCGTCGGCGGTGCGGCCGAGGGCGTGCAGCACGTCGGCTCGCTGGGTGCGCCAGGACCGCCAGACCGGGTTGCGGACCACCTGCATCTGCTGCTCCGCCTCGTCCAGCACGGCGAGCGCCTGGGCCGGTCGGCCCTCCTCGAGCAGCACCCGGGCCTCGGCCTCCAGGAAGAGCCGGACGCTGTCGCCGATGCGCAGCGTGGAGCGGGACTCCTCGAGCACCTGGCGCGCCTGCTCCACCCGGCCGCGGTCGAGCAGGATGTGCACCGAGAACGGCTGGACGTACATCTGGCCGATGCCCCGCAGGCTCCAGGCGAAGTTCTGCTCGGTGCCGGTGAGCATCGACTGCTGCGCGGCGTGGAGGTCGCCGCGCTGCCAGAGCACGAAGCCGAGCCAGAGGTGGACCGCCAGGGACGCGAACATGCTGCCGGTGCGCTGCGCCCGCTCCAGCTCGGCCTCCCAGAACGGCACCGTGTCCTCGCCGGCGAGGAACAGCGCGTTCCCCGCCACCACCCACAGCAGGCCGGGGTCGTGGCGCTGCAGCACCCGGTCGGCGACCGCGAAGCGCGCCAGCTCGACGGCCCGAGCGCGGTGGCGTCCCTCGCACAGCAGCTCCCAGGCGGTGCAGGGCCGCGAGCCCCCGTGCGCCGGGGCCGTCGCCCTCGACCGGGGGCAGCGGCTCCGTGCGGTACTCCTCGACGGGCAGCCCGTGCATGAACCCCGCCACCCGGGCCAGCGCGACCAGGGCCTGGCGCTGGTCGGACAGGGCCTCGGGCAGCGCGGCCGCCGCCGCCCGGGCCAACCGGGTGGCCTCGCCCGCCGAGCCGGCGAAGACGGCGGTGCGGGCGAGCATGATGGCGCAGTCGGCCTTCACCGCCGGGTCCTCGATCAGGTCGTACGCCGCCCCGAGGTGCTCGAGCGCGTCCATGCCGCGGGTCAGCGCCTCCAGCCCGCCGAGCTCCATCAGCAGCCCCGGCAGCTCGTCGTCGGCGGGTGGCTCGGCCAGCGCGCGCCTCAGGTACGCCGTCGCCGCCTCGGTGGCACCGCGCTCCACCTCGCGGCGTCGCGGCCGCCCGCAGCACCGACGACGACGGCGCCGTCGCCGCGCGGCGGCACCAGCTTCAGGTGGGCGGCGACCTGCTCCGCGCTGGCCCCCGCGTCGGTGAGCACCTGCGCGGCGCGGGCGTGCTGCAGCTCGCGCTCGCCGAGCGGCAGGTCGTCGTACACCGCGGCCTCGACGAGCGGGTGCACGAACCGCAGCGGCAGGTCGGGCCGCAGCACCTCCGACCGCGCCAGCGTCGCCACGGCGGACGCGGTGACCGCGTCGGGATGACCGGTCATCGCGGCGGCCATCGGCAACGACGCACCGTCGCCGAGCACGGCGACCGCCCGCGCGACGTCCCGGCTGGCCCCGGGCATCCGGCGCAGCCGCATGATCACCATGCTCGAGACCGCACGGCTGCCGATGGCGCGCACCGTGTCGGCGTGCGAGGCGTCCGGGCGGACCCCCTCGGTCTCGAGGGCGCGCAGCAGCTGGCGCAGCAGCAGCGGGTTGCCGGAGGTGGTGCGGAAGCAGGCACCGACGAAGGCGTCGTCGGCCTGCTCGAGCCGCTCGCGGACCACCGCGGCGGTGCCCTCGGCGCTGAGGGGAGCGGGGTGCACGGCGAGCACGTCGGGGTGCGCGGTCACCTCGTGCACCAGGTCCTCGTCGGCGGGCTGCTCCCCGGTGCGGTGGGTCGAGACCACCAGCACGGGCACGCCCTCGAGCCGTCGGGTGAGGTAGCCCAGGAACCGCAGCGAGCCGGCGTCGCACCACTGCACGTCGTCGACCGCGATCACCAGCGGACGTCGGCCGGCGAGGTTGCTGGTCAGCCAGTAGAGACCGTGCAGCAGCGTGAACTGGGCGTCGGAGGCACCGTCGGGCGGGACGGTCGAGTCGAAGACCCGGGCGGCTGCGGCCGCGGCGCCGGTGAGCAGCTCCTCGCGGGAGGCGGCGTCGGCGAGCACCGGGTCGAACAGCTGACGGACCACGCCGAAGCCGTACTCCCGCTCCAGCTGGTTGCCGCGGGCGCTGAGCACGGTGGCGCCGGCGGACCGGGCGGTGGCCGCGGACCTGGTCGAGCAGGCTGGTCTTGCCGATGCCGGCCGGTCCCGCGATCACCGCCAGGCCCGGCTCTCCGGAGAGCGTGTCGCGCAGCCGGCGCAGCAGCTGGTCGGACTCGACCTCCCGGTCGACCAGCCCGCGCTCGACCGCGCCACCCGAGCGCTGCGCGGGCACCGGCGCGCTCGGGGCCTCGAGCTCCGGGGCCTGGTCCAGCACCTGCTGCTCGAGCGTCCGGAGCGCCGGCCCGGGGTCGACCCCCAGCTCCTCGGCGAGGGTCTCCCTGGCCCGCCGCAGCGTGGCGAGCGCGTCGGCCTGCCGGTGCGCGCGGTACTGCGCCAGCGCCAGCAGCCGCCAGCGCTCCTCGCGCAGCCGGTCCTCCGCGAGCAGCGCCTCGAGCTCGGGCACGACCAGGGCGCTCTCGCCGGCGTCGAGGCGGGCCTCCAGCAGCCGCTCGCGCGCGAGCGTCCGGAGCTGCTCGAGACGGCGGGCCTCGGCGTCGGCCCAGTCGGCGCCGGCGTACTCACCGAGGACCGGGCCGCGCCACAGCGCCAGCGACTCCGTGAGCAGCTCGACGCGCCGACCCGCGTCCGCCGCCGTGCCCGCCTCGACGACCAGCCGCTCGAAGCGCCAGGCGTCGACGTCGACGGCGCCCGCGGCCAGCGCGTAGCCGTCACCGCGGGAGACGAGCACCCGGCTCGGGGCCCGGGCGGGCCGGTGCGGCTCGAGCGCGCGACGCAGGTGGGAGACGTAGGACTGCAGGCTGGCGGCGCCCGACGGCGGCGGCTCGCCCTCCCACAGCGCGTCGAGCAGGGCCGAGGTCGACACCTGCCGGCCACGGGCGAGCGCCAGCAGCGCCACGACGGCCCGCTGGCGGCGGCCGCCGAGGTTGAGGTCCTCGCCGGCCAGCCGCGCGGACAGCGGGCCGAGCAGGGCGAGGGACAGTCGGACCTCCACCGGGGCAGCGAGATCTGCGCCCATGAGACGACCTCCCCGAACGGCTCCGACGTGGGGCACCCTAGGGGCGCTCCCGCCGCCGGGGGAACGGTCCGTGGGCGAAATGGCCCACATGGGGCATGAGGGACCGGTCAGCCGGGTGGGTGCGCCCCGGGCCGGTGTGCGTCAGGAGCCCGATAGACTCACCGCTTCACCGCCGCCAGCAACGGAAGGGTCCCGGTGACCCAGCAGTGACCACCGACCACGACCTCGTCCTCGTCGTCGACTTCGGCGCCCAGTACGCCCAGCTCATCGCCCGCCGCGTCCGCGAGGCCCGGGTCTACTCCGAGATCGTCCCGCACACGATGCCGGTCGAGGAGATGCTGGCCCGCAAGCCGCGGGCGATCGTGCTCTCCGGCGGGCCCTCGTCGGTCTACGAGCCCGGCGCCCCGAACGTCGACACCGCCATCTTCGAGTCCGGCGTCCCGGTGTTCGGGATGTGCTACGGCTTCCAGGCGATGGCTCTCAACCTGGGCGGCGAGGTACGTCGGACCGGCCGCTCGGAGTACGGCCGCACCCCGGTGGAGGTCACCGAGTCCGGCACGCTGCTCGCCGACGTGCCCCGCACGCACAAGGTGTGGATGAGCCACGGCGACTCGGTCGTCGCGGCACCCCCCGGCTTCGACGTGCTCGCCTCGACCAGCGGCACCCCGGTCGCGGCCTTCGAGGACCTCGACCGCCGGCTCGCCGGGGTGCAGTGGCACCCCGAGGTGATGCACACCGAGCACGGCCAGCAGGTGCTCAGCCACTTCCTGCTCGAGATCGCCGGCTGCCGCCCCACCTGGACGATGGTCAACATCGTCGAGGAGCAGATCGAGAAGATCCGCACCCAGATCGGCGACAAGCGCGCCATCTGCGGGCTCTCCGGCGGCGTCGACTCCGCGGTCGCCGCGGCGCTGGTGCAGCGCGCGATCGGCGACCAGCTCACGTGCGTGTTCGTCGACCACGGACTGCTGCGCAAGGGCGAGGCCGAGCAGGTCGAGCGCGACTACGTCGCCGCGACCGGCGTCTCGCTGCACGTCGTCGACGCGTCCAAGCGGTTCCTCGACGCGCTGGCGGGCATCAGCGACCCCGAGGAGAAGCGCAAGACGATCGGCCGCGAGTTCATCCGGGTCTTCGAGGCCGCCGAGGTCGAGATCGTCGGCGACGCCGCGGCCCACGGCGAGCGTGTCGAGTTCCTGGTGCAGGGCACGCTCTACCCCGACGTCGTCGAGTCCGGCGGCGGCTCCGGCACCTCGAACATCAAGTCGCACCACAACGTCGGCGGGCTCCCCGAGGACCTGGAGTTCTCGCTCGTCGAGCCGCTGCGGACGCTGTTCAAGGACGAGGTCCGGCTGGTCGGCGAGCAGCTCGGCCTCCCCGCCGACATCGTGTGGCGGCACCCGTTCCCCGGTCCGGGGCTGGGCATCCGGATCATCGGCGAGGTCACCGACGAGCGGCTCGAGATCCTGCGCGAGGCCGACGCCATCGCCCGCGAGGAGGTCACCCGGGCCGGCCTCGACCGCGACATCTGGCAGTTCCCCGTCGTGCTGCTGGCCGACGTCCGCTCCGTCGGCGTGCAGGGCGACGGCCGCACCTACGGCCACCCGGTGGTGCTGCGTCCGGTCACCTCCGAGGACGCCATGACCGCGGACTGGGCGCGGCTGCCGTACGACGTGATCGAGACCATCTCCACGCGGATCACCAACGAGGTGCGCGAGGTCAACCGGGTCGCCGTCGACGTGACGTCGAAGCCGCCCGGCACCATCGAGTGGGAGTAGCCCGACGTCCGCGACGTCACACCCGCTCGACGTCGATCGGAAACCTCCGCTTCACACGACCAGGGCATCCTGGACCTTTCGTCGCACTCACCACCCGGGAGCCCAGCATGACCACGCCTCGCCGTCTCATCGACGAGCTGAACGACCTGCACGCGGAGTACGTCGACCAGGTGAACCGCGCCATCGCCGAGGACGACGAGGTGCTCGCCTACCGGCTCGCCGAGGACTACGACACCGAGGCCGTGCAGCTGGTCGCGGAGCGAGAGGGCAAGACGCACCTGCTGCCGCTGCGCCGCCGCACCTGGGACACGCCGCTGCGCCGGCTGGCCAAGCGGTCCCGCGACGTCGCCTGAGTCGGCGGCGGCCGGTCAGGACCGTCAGAAGTCGTAGGCGTCGCGGCGCGGTCTGAAGTTAGCAGGCCGAGCGCGTCCCCTCGACGTTGCCCTCCAGGCAACAGAGCATGCCGCGATCACGCGCACCCAGCTCTGATCAAGGGGTGGCAGGCGCTCTACGGGTACACCCGCAGTGGGTGACGGAATTCGGCACGGCGATGTTGGCGGCACCACACCGAGGACTCGAGGACACGACCTACTTCCTCGGCTCCTGCTCGGCGTCGCTGAGCCTTCCGATCGGGAAGGCGACCGAGTCAGGATCGGTCTGCCGGCCTGGTTCCGCTCACTCTCTTTGGATCGGGTCGGTGCGGTAGGTCAGCCCGTCCGGGGAGGTCCATGCGTAGCCCGTGCCGTCGCGGCGGTAGTGCCAGCCCGCGTGGGTCTTGAGCCGGTGGTGGCGCCGGCAGAGCGGGGCGAGGTTCGCCGGACCGGTCTGGCCGGGCGGTCCGCCGTCGTCGGGATCGCGGTACGGGCGGATGTGGTCGAGGTCGCAGGAGCGGGAGTCGACCGGGCAGCCCGGGAAGACGCAGTGACCGTCGCGGAGCACCACGAGCTCGCGGAGCCACCCCGGTGGGTCGTGCCGGTCGAGATTGTCCGACCGGTTCAGGTCGAGGACCGGCCGGACGCTGACGCGGTCGACCCGGGCCAGCCAGTCCGCGAGCCGGTCGAGGGTCGCGCTGCCGAGCCGCTCGAGCCGGCCGACGCCGGCGTGCTCGGTGAGGTCGGCGGCGGAGACGTGCAGGTACAGCGTCGCGCCCGAGCTGCTGCCTTCGTGGCGGCGCCTCACCGGCGAACACGTCGAGAGCTCGCTGCGGGTGGGCGAGCAGCCCGAGGGCGTGCGCCCGTCGGACGCCGAGCGGGCTGGTGTCGCCCAGCCGCCCCATCGAGCCGGCCAGGTCGCTCACGGCCGCGTCGAGGTCGACGGCGTCGAGCAGGTCGAGCGTCGCGGTCATCGTGGCCGTGGCGGCGGTCTCGCCCTGGAAGTCGAACACCACGTCCCGGTGCGCCAGCGCCGCCTCCTCACGTCCTTCCGCGATCTCGGGATCGCAGCGCAGCAGCGCCTCGTGGACCAGCGCCGGGAGGTTGGCCGGGATCCGGTTGCGGCGGCCGAGGACGGCAGCGTGCCGATCGACGAACGCGACAGCGGCCGCGGACAGGGTCGTGGTGTGCTGCGCGACCCGGCGGGCCCGCCACGCCTGCAGCCGGCCCGACTGCACCAGCTCCCAGAGCCGGGGCAGCCGCTGCTGCAGCTCCCACGCGTCGGAGACGAGGGCCAGCGCCGATCGGTAGGAGACGTCGAGGGCGGCACCGAGCGCGGCCACGGCCCGGTCGGCGATCGAAGGGCTGCCCGCCACCGGCTCGTCGTCGAGCAGTGACGTCGGACCCCACGACGCCACCGGTGTGTCGTCGTCGGCCGGGTGGAGCTCGACGAGGCGCACGGCCCAGCCGAGAAGGTCGGCCTCCGCCCGGTCCGCCGTACGACGCGCCTCGGCCGCCGCGAGGAGCACGTCGTGCACCTCGAGCGGAGCGGCGATGGTGGTCGTCATGCGAGAAACCTAGCGGCGACCGCCGACAGTTCTTGCGGCGAGAATCCCGTTGTGCACAAGGAGATTCGGTGCGGTTGGTCCGACTGCAGCCGGGACGCCTCCGGGCGACTGCAGCCTGCCGTCCTGGGCCCGGCGTGGCTCTCGGCTGGCTCACCGCGGGGTGCCAGCGGGTGACCGAGAAGGTGCTCGAGTAGCGACGAGCCGCCTCGCTCGCTGCTCGCGGCTGCTGCTGGGCGCGCTCGGGCTCCGAGAGAGACGACGAGGACTCTCGAGGTCGCGGCCCCGTCCGGCGGTGGCTCGGACCGAGCGGTCGGCCTGTCGGCGCTCGTCAGGCCGGCTGACCGGAGCCCCGCGTCGGAGTCGTTCCTCCCGCAGCCCGCACGGACAGCAGCACGCCCCGGAGTCGGCGCGTTCGAGCCGCGCAGTACAGGCGTGGGCGTCGAGCCGGGCTGAGGCTCAGGACCGCCAGAAGTCGTAGTCGTCGCGGCCCGGCCCGAATCCGGCGGCCTCGGCGACGTCGACGGCACTGACGAAGCGGGCGCCGACCCGCTGCGGCGTGTGCGCGTCGCTGCCGAACGACAGCGCGCGGCCTCCCTCGGCTTGCCACCAGCCCACGAGCTTCTCTGACCACAGCGGGCTGCGGGTGTTGAGCTCGAGCACCCGGTCGTCGGCGGCGAGCGCCCGGAACACCGCGCGGTACTCCTCCTCGAACGCCGCTTCCTCGAACCGTCGCTCGCGGGGCCAGTTGCGTCGCGGGAAGTCGGCGTGCGCCAGCACCTCGAACACCGACGACGACTCGACCAGCGTCAGCAGCTCCGCGAGGTAGCGGCGCATCAGGTCGACCGGGTCCACCCGCCACAGCGAGTCGGCGCCGACCAGCAGGCCGTCCTCGACGACCGCGTGCAGCGAGCCCAGCACCCGCTCGAACGACCCGCGCCGCAGCACGTCGCCGAGGCTGCCCGGGAACAGGTGCGGCTCACCGGCCTCGATGCCGGAGACCACCCGCAGCTCCGGGAACCGCTCGCGGCACTCCTCCACCGACGCGCTGTAGCCCTCCACGTCGAGCGGCTCCAGGCTGGAGCGGTACCACGAGGACACCTCGACGCCGGGCCGGCCGTCCGCCGGTCCCCACCGCCGGAAGTCGACGTGCTCGGTGAACGCGATCGCCGGCAGCCCCAGCTCGACGGCCCGCGCGCACGACAGGCGCATGGAGGCGGAGTGGGTGTCCCACGACCACTCGGAGTGCACGTGGTTGTCCGGAGGGAGCACGCTGCATCGTGTCATGGGCGATGATCGTCGCGTGCAGCCGAGGTGGGTCCGGTGGACCGTGATCGTCATCGTGGTGCTGGTCGCGGCGGCGCTGGCGGTCTCGGCCGTACCGGCGCACGGCGAGGCGCCGCAGCCGCCCCCGGCGGACGCGACCGCGGACTACCAGCTCGGCGGCGGCTACGCCACGACCGCCGACGTGGTGACCCGGGACCGCACCGACGCCCCGACCGGCCGCTACGACATCTGCTACGTCAACGCGTTCCAGACCCAGCCCGGCGAGCTGGCCTGGTGGCGCGCGCACCACCGGCACCTGCTGCTGCGGAAGGCGGGGCAGCTGGTGCGCGACGCGGGCTGGCCCGACGAGGTGCTGCTCGACACCCGCACGGTGCAGCGGCGGGCGGGGATCGCGCGGGTGCTCGCGCGATGGACCGCCGGCTGCGCCCGGCACGGCTTCGACGCGGTCGAGCCCGACAACCTCGACTCCTGGACCCGGTCGCGGCACCTGCTGACCCGGGCCGGCAACCTCGACCTCGCGCGACGGCTCGTCGCCGCCGCGCACCGCCAGGGGCTGGCCGTGGCGCAGAAGAACACCGCCGAGCTGACGGCGCGGCAGGTCCGTTCCGCCGGCTTCGACTTCGCGGTCGCGGAGGACTGCCAGGTCTACGACGAGTGCGGCGTCTACCGCCGGCGCTACGGCGACCACGTCATCGAGGTCGAGTACGCCGGACCGGGCGGCGCGGGGCGGACCGGCTTCGACGCGGCCTGCGCGGCCCGGGGTGACGTCTGGTCGATCGTCCTCCGCGACCGCGACCTGCGCACGCCGGGGGAGCGCGGCTACCTCCACGACGCGTGCTGAGGACGGCTGCCCGAGCGGAGGCTAGCCTCGTCGCGTGATCCCCGAGGGCTACGGCATCCACGAGCTGACCGCCGCCGACGCCCCGGCCCTGGCGGAGGCCTACCGCCGCAACCGGGCACACCTCGAGCCGTGGGAGCCGACCCGCGCCGAGAGCTTCTTCACCGACGACGGCCAGACGGCCGCGGTGGCCGGCCAGCTCGCCGCAGTCGGCCACGGCCTGGTGGTGGCCTGGCTGCTGACCCACGGCGACCAGGTGGTCGGCCGGCTCAACCTCAACAACCTGGTGCTCGGGGTGCTGCGCAGCGCGAGCGTCGGCTACTGGGTCGACGCCGCGCACCAGGGCCGCGGGCTGGCCACCGGCGCCGTGGAGTTCGCGTGCGCGCAGGCGCAGGGCCGCGGGCTGCACCGGGTCGAGGCCGGCACGCTGCTGCACAACGCCGCCTCGCAGCGGGTCCTGGAGCGGTGCGGCTTCGAGTACTACGGGACCGCGCGACGCTACCTGTTCATCGGCGGCGCGTGGCAGGACCACCGGCTCTACCAGCGGATCCTGCACGACAAACCGCTCGGACCCGTCTGAGCGCGGCAAAACATCCGGGGGTCGGCGCGGTGCGGGGTCCGTTCCGGCAGCCCGCTCCGGCATACTTCGACACGTCGGACCGACCCTCCCTTGGAGCCACGCTGTGTCACGGATCTCGACGTACCTCAAGTCGCAGGTACGACGTCTGGTGCTCGCGCGCGTCGGCGGCGAGGGCGGCATCGACCTCTCGCAGATCGACAAGGTCCCCGCGAAGCTGTCCTGGCCGCTGCAGCGCAACGGCGTCGACCCGATCGAGCGGCTCGGCGAGCTGCGGTCCCGCGAGCCGGTCGCGAAGCTGACGTCGTTCCTCGGGCATGACGGTCTGGGTGGTCACCGGCGAGCAGGAGGCGCGCGCGGTGCTGGCCGACACCAGCAGCTACAGCAACGACATCCGGCCGTTCATGGGCCAGCGCGGCTCGACCACCGACGGCGACATCGGCGGGCTGGGCTTCACCGACCCGCCCGACCACACCCGGCTGCGGCGGCTGCTGACGCCCGAGTTCACGATGCGCCGGCTCGAGCGGCTGCGGCCGCGGATCGCCGCGATCGTCGAGGCCCAGCTCGACGAGGTCGAACGGCTCGCCGCCGAGTCGCCCGACGGCGTCGTCGACCTGGTGCCGACGCTTCGCGTTCCCGGTGCCGTTCCTGGTCATCTGCGAGCTGCTCGGGCTGCCCGACGAGGAGCGCGAGACGTTCCGGCAGCTCGGCTCCGCCCGCTTCGACGTGTCCACCGGCGGCACCGGCGTGTTCGGTGCGGTGTCGGGGTCGCGGAAGTTCCTCAAGGAGGCCACCGCCCGGCAGCGCGGCGTCCCCGGCGAAGGGCTGATCGGCCAGATCATCCGCGAGCACGGCGACGAGATCAACGACTTCGACCTCGCGGGGCTCGCCGACGGGGTCTTCACCGGCGGCCTCGAGACCAGCGCGAGCATGCTGGCGCTCGGCACCGCCGTGCTGCTCGACCACCCCGACCGACTACGACCGGGTCGCCACCGAGCCGGCCGCGGTCGACCGCACCGTCGAGGAGCTGCTCCGCTACCTCTCGGTCGTGCAGGTCGCGTTCCCCCGCTTCCCCAAGCACGACGTCGAGGTCGGCGGCCGCACGGTCTCGAAGGGCGACGTGGTGATCTGCCAGCTCGCCGGCGCGAACCGGGACGGCGACGGGCTCGACGACTTCGACCCGACCCGCGACCCGACCTCGCACCTCGCCTTCGGGCACGGCTTCCACCGCTGCGTCGGTGCCGAGCTCGCGCGCATGGAGCTGCGGGCCGCGTTCCCCGCGCTGGCCCGGCGGTTCCCGGACCTGGCGCTGGCCACCGACCGGCTCGACTACCGCGAGATGTCGATCGTCTACGGCCTCGAGTCGCTGCCGGTGCGGCTGCACCGCGAGCCGGCGCTGCAGGCCTGAGACCCGCGCCCGCGCCGGCCCCGGTCTCCGGTCAGGCCCGGCCGCTCTCGGGTCCGGCCACCGGCACGTCGGCGTACGGGTCGACGGGCCGGCCCCCTCGGGTGCGCTCGGTCAGCGGCCAGCGCTCCTCGGCCCAGACGGCCAGCGGGGACGCGGTGAAGATCGTCGACCAGATGCCGACGGTCAGGCCGAGCAGCAGCGCGACCGCGAAGTCGGTGAGCGAGTCGCCGCCGAGCACCGCGAGCGCCGCCAGGATGAACATCGCGCCGAGGCCGGTGTTCACGGTGCGGGGGATCGTCTGCAGGATCGCGGTGTTGACCTCACGCCGCAGCGTGCCGGGCTCGACGGCCCGGGTGCGTTCCCGGATCCGGTCGAAGATCACGATCGTGTCGTTGACCGCCAGGCCGATGATCGACAGCACCGCCGCGAGGAACACCCCGTCGACCGGCTTGCCGAGCCACGCGAAGATGCCGACCACGGTGAGCACGACGTGCGACATCGAGACGACGGCGGCGGCGGCGTACGTCCACCGGAAGCGGAACGCCAGGTAGAGCATCTGCGCACCGATCGCGATGGCGAACGCGACCAGCGCCTTGGTGCGCAGCTCCTGCCCGAGCGTCGGCCCGACCAGCTCGTCGCGCTGCTTGGTCACCTCGCCGCCGACGGGGGCGAGGGCGTCGGCGACCTCGACCGCCTCGTCGTTGCTGATCTGCCCGGTGCGGACGGTGATGTTCTCGCCGCCGTCCTGGCCGCCGGACGCCTGCACCACCGCGCTCGGGAAGCCGGCGTCGGCCACGGCCAGCCGGGCGTCGGACACCGCCACCGGCTGGCTGGTCGAGAACTCCAGCAGCCGCCCGCCCGTGAACTCCACCCCGAGGTCGAGCCCGCGCACCACGATCCCGGTCACCGCGACGATGGCGACCGCCGCGGTCACGCCGATCCAGGCACCGACCCGCTTCATCAGGAACGGTCCGCGCTCGGAGAGCCACGTCCGGAGCCGGCCGGCGCCCGCGAGCCCGGACAGGCGTACGCCGCGGGGACCGGTCGTGCGGCGCACCACCACGTCGGTGAGCACCCGGGCCACGACCAGCGCCGAGACCATCGACGCGACGACGCCGATCGACAGCGTCACCCCGAAGCCCTTGACCGGGCCGCTGGCCAGGAAGAACAGCAGCGCCGCCGCGAGCAGCGTGGTGACGTTGGAGTCGAGGATCGCCGACCAGGCCTTGCGGTAGCCGGTGTCGAGCGCGGCCGCGAGCCCCTCGCCGCGCCGGCGGGCGTACTCCTCCCGGGCGCGCTCGAAGACCAGCACGTTGGCGTCGATGGCCAGCCCGATGGCGAGCACGAAGCCGGCCAGGCCGGGCAGCGTCAGCGTCGCCCCCAGCCAGACCAGCAGCCCGTAGGAGAGCAGGGCGTAGGCCCCCAGCGCGATCGTCGCCATCAGCCCCATCAGCCGGTAGACCACGACGATGAACAGCCCGGTCAGCGCCACCCCGATCAGCGCGGCCTCGACCGAGGCGTCGACCGCGGCGTCGCCCAGCGTGGCGCCGACGGTGCGCTGCTCGATCACCTCGACCGGCACCGGCAGCGCGCCGCCCTTGATGAGGACGGCCAGGTCGCCCGCGGTCTCCTGGCTGAACCGGCCGGTGATCTGGGTGGCCGACCCGGCCCCGGAGCACAGGTCCGTCTGCACCGCCGGCGAGGAGATGACCTCCCGGTCGAGCACGATCGCGATGCGTCGTACGCCGGTCGGGTCGGCGCAGGCGCGCTGCACGAGGGTGCGCCACTGCGGGT
>CAVPRA010000006.1:0-820990 GCA_963707685.1 uncultured Actinomycetota bacterium | reverse complement strand
GGGCGCGGAAGCCGGTCAGGCCAGCGCCAGCGCGGCGGGAGCGCGTGGAGGTCGGCGATCTCGACGAGGTCGCCGCGATCGGCGGGCCGCGCCTCGCCCGGTCCGGTTGAGCCATACGGCGCGCAGGCCGGCCGCGACCGGGCCGTCGACGTCATTGGCCAGGCTGTCGCCGACCATGACGGCGTCACCGGGGCGCGCGCCGACCGCCTCCAGCGCGCAGGCGTACACCGACGGGTCGGGCTTGGCGCTGCGCAGCTCGCCGGAGACGACGACCGCGTCGAAGCGGTCCGCGAGGCCCGAGGCCTCGAACTTCTCGCGCTGCAGGCACGACGCGCCGTTGGTCACCAGGGCGAGGCGGTAGTCGCCGCGCAGCGCGTCGAGCACCGGGGCGGCGTCCTCGAAGGTCTCGTGCCGCGCGCGGCGCTCCTCGCCGAAACGCTCGCCGAGTTCGGCCGCGAGCTCGTCGTCCTGCACCCCCTGGTGGCCGAGCGCGGCGCGCCAGGTGTCGCGCCGAAACCCCGGCGCCCAGGCGCGCATGGCGCGCAGCTCCTCGGCGTCGCCCTCGTAGCGGCACCACAGCGCCTCCCACGAGCTGATCCCGATGCGCCGGCCGAATTCACACCTTCAGCGGCGTGCCACAGCTCGCGCGCGCACGCGCGGGCGTCCAGAGCGAGCTGGCGCGCGTCCAGCGGGTGGCGCTCGGCCGCCTCGGTCGCGGTCGCGGCGAAGGCCGCCACCGCCGCGGGCTCCTCGACGACGAGCGTGTCGTCGAGATCGAGCAGCAGGGCGCGCGTCATGCGTGGTCGATGTCGAGGCGGACGGTGTCGCCCTGGCCGAGGCGCGCGCCCGGCGAGGGATCCTGGTCGACGACCTTCCAGTCGCTCTCTTCGAGCACCCCGAAGAGTCCGCCGCCCTGCACGTCGCCCTTCAGGCCGGCGCTCTCCAGGCGGTCGAGCGCCACGTCGAGGCGCTGGCCCACGAGGGCCGGGACGGCGCTGCCCTGCAAGGGCTTGGAGACCGTCAGCGTGCGCTCCTTGTAGACCGGCTGGGCGCCGCCGAGGATGGCGATGAGCAGCACGCCGGCGAGGAACCCGCCAGCGCCGGCCAGGGCCATGCCGAGCGGGCCGAAGCGCCTCGAACGCAGCGGGCTCGGGCGCACGCGCGCGCCGTCGTCCTCGAGCGGCCCGGTCACGCGCTCGCCCGCTCGGCGTCGTAGCGCTGCAGCTCGGGGTCGCCCTTCTCGCGGAAGGGCACCTCGACGCTGTCGAAGTCGCGCGGGACCTCGGTGCGCTCGAAGGTCGCGCGCGCCTCGTCGCGGATCTCGCCTCCGGCGTAGCGCGTGGAGACGTGGGTCAGGACGAGCAGGCGCACCTCGGCCTCGCGGGCGAGCTCGGCCGCCTGGCGCGCCGTCGAGTGCCCGGTCTGCAGCGCGCGCTCGTGCTCCTCGTCGATGAAGGTCGCCTCGTGGACGAGGACGTCGGCCTCGTGGGCGGCGACCCGGAGCATCTCGCACGGCGCGGTGTCGCCCGAGAGGACGAGCTTGCGCCCGGCGCGTTCGGGCCCGATGACCTGCTCGGGGTGCACGCCGTTGACGACCTCGCCGCGCTGCAGGCGGCCGAAGTCCGGCCCGAACGCGACGCCCAGGCGCGTCGCCAGCTCGGCGTCGAAGCGCCCGGCCCGCGGCTCCTCGACGATCGCGTAGCCGAAGGCGCGGCCGCGGTGGCGGACGTTGAAGGCCGCCACCTCGTAGCCGTCGTACTCGACGGCGTCGCCGGGCTCGAGATCGACGACCTCGAACGGGTAGCGCAGGCGCCCGTAGATGATCCGCATGGCACGCATGAGCGCCTCGGTGCCGGGCGGGCCGTAGACGGTCAGCGGTGCCTGGCGGTCGCGCAGCTCGAAGGACTTGAGCATCCCCGGCAGCCCGAGCCAGTGGTCGGCGTGGTGATGGGTGAGGAAGACGGCCTGCATGTCGGGCAGCCCGACCGTGCGCAGCAGCTGGCGCTGGGTGCCCTCGCCGCAGTCGAAGAGCAGGCGGTCGCCGCCGCGGCGCATGAGCGTGGCCGGCAGGCCGCGGCGGGCGGTCGGCACCGACCCGGCGGTACCGGCGAAGAAGAGCGAGAGGTCCATGCGCGGGGGTCGAGGGTACCGCCGGCGCCGCGCGTGCCCGCGCCGACCGGACCGGTCGATAGCTTCGCGCCCATGCCTCGGACGCGCGGCGCCCTCAAGGAGTTCCGCGACTTCATCCTGCGCGGCAACGTCGTGGACCTGGCGGTTGCCGTGGTCATCGGCGCGGCGTTCACGGCCGTGGTCAACGCCCTCGTCAAGGACCTCCTCACGCCGATCATCGCGGCGATCTTCGGCAAGCCCGACTTCAGCAACCTCGCCTTCACCATCAACGACAGCCGTTTCGCCTACGGCGACTTCCTCAACGCCATGCTGACCTTCGTCCTCGTGGCAGCGGCGCTCTTCTTCTTCGTCGTCAAGCCCGTGAACTTCCTCATGGAGCGCCGGCGCACCGGGCCCGACGTGGAGTCGACCACGCGCGACTGCCCGCAGTGCCTCAGCGCGATCCCGGTCGCCGCGTCGCGCTGCGCCTTCTGCACATCCGAAGTCGCGCCGGCCTGAAACTGCATCACCGATCGCGACTGTCGAGTTGTTGAGCCTGAGGGCAAGCAAGTCGACACTCGCCGCGCCGCGCCGCGCCGCCCGCCGTCGCACGCGGAGAGCGGCCACGTGCCACCGTTGCTAACCATCGGTCAGCAACGGTGTACCTGGCTACATGCGAACCTGGATCTCACGCCGTGTGCGGCCGTTGCTCGCCGTCAGCGCCGTCGCCGGCCTCGCCTGGGCCGGCTGGTCCCAGCGCGAGGCCATCGCGTCGTTCGACTGGTCGATCGACCACGGGCTGCTCGCGCTCGCCGTCGCGCTCTTCGCCGTCGCCCCGCTGCTGCAGGGGCTGACGTTCGCGCTCGGGCTGCGGCGCATCGGCGCGAACGGGGCGCCCCGCGCGCTGGCGCGCATGTGGGCGCGCTCGTTCCTGCTGCGCTACGAGCCGAGCGGCGTCGTCGGCTTCGGCTACCGGGTGACGTCGCGCGAGCGCGTCGGAGCTTCGACGGCACAGGTCCTGACCGTCACCGGCTACGAGCAGCTCGCCGTGGTCGTCGCCGGCGCGGCGGCCGCCATGGCCGGCTTCCTGGGCGCGGGAGTCCATCCGCCGGTGCTGGCCATCGTGCTCTTCGCCGCCGCGATCGTGACCGCAGTCGCGGCGCGGCCGGCCTTCGTCGGCGGCTGGCTCCACGACCGCCTCAAGGCGCGTGGCATCGAAACCGCCGGGCCGCTGCGAGGACGCACGCTGGCCGTGATGGTCGCCCTCGACGCCGCGGGCTGGGTCGCCACCGGCCTCGGCGCCTGGGCGTTGGCGCGAGCGCTTGGCGCCACCGCCGGGCTCGACGCCTTCCTGCTCCTCGGCGCCTTCGCGCTGTCGTGGCTGCTCGGCGTCCTCGTCCCGCTCGCCCCCGGCGGGCTCGGGCTGCGCGAGGGCTCGCTCATCCTCTCGCTCGGCGCCGCGATCGGCGCGGGGCCTGCCACCGCACTCGCCCTCGCGCTGCGCCTGGTCTCCTTCGCCGGCGAGCTCGTCGCGATCGCCATCGCAGAACTGGCGGCCCTCGCGTTCGCGCGGCGCCCGACCACGGCGCCCAGCGCGACCCCCACCCCGGCCGCTCTCCCCGCCGCGGACCGCAGCGGCACCATCGTCGTCGTCCCGACCTACTGCGAGGCCGACGCCCTGCCCCGCTTCGTCGAGCGCTTCGCCGCGACCGGCCTCGAGCTGCTCGTGGTCGACGACGCCTCGCCCGACGGCACCGGCGCGCTGGCCGACGCGCTCGCCGCCGACCGCCCGTGGATGCACGTCCTTCACCGCGCCGGCAAGGACGGCCTCGGCATGGCCTACCGTGCCGGCTTCGCGTGGTGCCTGGAGCGCGGCTACCGCGTCATCGGCCAGATGGACTCGGACCTCTCCCACCCGCCCGAGAAGCTCGCCGAGATGCTCGCGGTCCTCGACGCCCGCGAGGCCGACCTCGTCCTCGGCAACCGCTACATGCCCGGCGGCGGCACGGCCGGCTGGTCGATGGCCCGCCGGGTGCTCAGCCGCATGGGCTGCACGGGCTCGAAGCTCGTCCTCGGCCTGCCCTTCGACGACCTCAGCGGCGGCTTCAAGCTGTGGCGCGCGAGCACGCTGGCCGAGCTCGACTTCGACTCGATGCTCTCCACCGGCTACGCCTTCCAGGTCGAGACGACCCAGCTCGCCTACCTGATGGGCAAGCGCATCGAGGAGGTTCCCTTCGTCTTCAGCGAGCGGATCGCGGGCGAGTCCAAGATGACGCTCGCCGTGTCGCTGGAGGGCATCCGCGTGACCTTCGCACTGCGCCGCCGGGGCCGCGAGCGCCGGGTCGGGCTGCTCGCGTGAGGTGGCCCGTTCGTCAAAGCACGCCGAACGAGAAGCGCGCGACGACGACCTTGCGCGTCGGAAAGCCGCGCGGCGGATGGCAGCGCCCCGTCGGCGGGCACGCGAAGGCCTCGGTGTAGGTCACCGTGCCGCGAAAGCGCCCGCGGCACCACCCCTCCGGCCCGCCCTCACCCCGAGCGGGGTCGAGCACGGCGCGCACGCGGGCGCCCGCCGACCGCTCGCCGAAGACGTGGTCGCGGTTGTTCACGCACCCCGACGCCGGGCGCACGGCGCGGGCCTCGGCGATGTACCCGCGCCGCGTCTGGCCGAAGACGCCCGTGGCATGCCCGCTCGTGATCGTCACGGCGAAGCGGTCATGCCTGCCACCGGCCGCCGGGAAGACCGTGGCGAGCGCGACCGCGGCGAGCAGTGCGACGGGCATCTCCTAGAGCTGTACGCGCGGCGCACGCGCAGAGGTCCGGCGCGGACCGCCCGTCCTTCACGCGGTGCGCTCCTCGCCGGGCGAAGATCACGCATCTGTGGGATCGACGGGTCAGCGAACGCTGTCGATGGCAGTCGTGCAGGACACACATAAAACCGTTCCCAAGGAAACTGATATGCAAAAAAAGCTCATGGTCGGGGCCACGCTCGCGTTGTCCCTCGCGGCTGCAGGAACCGCTCAAGCCCACACGGACGTCCAGTCGCTCTCGGGTGATTGGAAGGCCAGCAACTCGACCGTCGTCAAGACGGCCGACGGCGTTCACTTCGGCACCTATGCCGACGCCGGCGCCATCGGCGGCAGCCTGATGTACAAGGGTGCGAACGGCCTCAAGCTGTCTCAGGTCAACGACTACTCGTTCACGTTCAACTACAAGCAGGCCGGGAACCTGTCGGGTGCGACGCCGTACGCTCGCATCTTCCTCGACACCGACAAGGCCGTTGATTCCGACGGCGACGGCAACACCACGAACGATGTGGACGCCGACGTGATTCTCGACCCGTCGCTGGGTGGGCGTGTGACGCCCGTGCAGGGTGCCGATCAGACCTTCGGCACGCATGACGACTCGGTTCGCTACGGCGACGACGCCGGCGAGGGCGCTCAGAAGACGTGGGCCGCTGTCAAGGCTGCCCATCCTGACGACGAGATCACCAACGTCCTCGTGTCGCAGGGCTACTCGATGGGCACGGACGTGTCCGCAATGGTGAAGTCGATCACCTTCAACGGTGAGCAGTTCAACTTCGACCGTGCCCCGGCTGACGGTGCCGCCGGCACGCAGGGTCCAAAGGGCGACACCGGTACGGCTGGCGTCGATGGCGTCAACGGCAGGAATGGTACGAACGGCACCACCGCCACCGCTGCTGGCGTCAACGGTGCCAAGGTCAAGGTGGGCGCGACGAAGCGCACCCTTCACGTCCCGTCGACCAAGGGCTTGAAGCTCGTCAGCGTCCGTGCGTCGCTGCGAGGGAAGTCGCTGCCTGTTCACGCTCGGTCCATCAAGGTCGACCTCAGTGGCAAGGTCGTCGGCAACTACAACGTGTCCATCGTCGCGAAGTACCAGACCAAGAGCGGCAAGGTCCACACCGTCCGCAGCACGCGGAGCCTGAGCGTCACCATCCGCTAAGAGGAGAACGGGATACGCGGGCCGGTTTGAAGCCGGCCCGCCTCTCCTCCCGCGACGCTCTCCGGCCGACCGCCCCCCAGACGTCCGGACATCGCCCCCCACGACGCGTGTGATCCCTAAGGTCGCCGCCATGACCATCGCGTGCGCGGTTCACTGGTACGAGTCGCTGCTGTTCCTCGCCCCCGTGGCCTTGACCATGGGCGTCATCGGGGTCATGTCGCGCGTCGAGCGCCGGCGCGAGGAGCGGGAGGCGGGCCCGCCGACCGCGGACTACAGCAGCCCGCCTTCATCCGGCGGGCGCCGCAGCTCCGCCGGGTCGCGACGGTGGCCCGACCTGGGGGTGTAGCCGGTCAGGTCGCGCTCGCGCTCGATCTGATCGCGGTCGCGCTGGTGGCGCGCGCGGAAGTCCGCCGGGCCTGCTCCGATCCGGCCCCACAGCACGCCCACCGCCACGACGGCAACGACGATGGCGATCACGAGGATCACCGATGACATGGCGGTCACCGTATAGGGCGCCCGGCGGCGGTCTGTGGGACAGCACACACGCCTACCGTCCGATGACCACGTAGGCGGCGTTCTACGCGCCCTGCAGGATTCGAACCTGCGACCTCGTCCTCCGGAGGGACGCGCTCTATCCAGCTGAGCTAAGGGCGCCTGCTGGGCATCGTAGTGGTTGGGCCCGTGCCCTCGGGGTATGGATGCCTCGCGGGAACTGTCCCACCACGGAGGTGTACCGGTGCGTAGCGTGCGTGTTCTGGCAGCTGGGTTCGCTGTCGTCCTTGTCTGTGCCAGCGGCGCCCAAGCGGCGACGCCGGAGCTGTCGACCAATAGCCGGCTGCAGGATCGCCGCGAAGTGGCGGCCGGGCAGCGCTCATATGTCGAGGGCTTCCAGGACGGGCGCTTCTATGCCAACGGGTGGCATAGCACCGGCGAGATGGGCGGCGTGTGGGCGCCTCCGCTCAAGCTCGTCGACGGGGTCTGGTTCGGCATCGACGACCAGTGGGTCGGCCAGGCGACGACCTTCTCGAGCGGCTGGGGCTACACCCGCTACGACCTGCCGGACACCGGCGGGCTGCACGTGCAGCGCACCGACGTCGCCCCCGACGCCAACCGCGCCGCGCTCTTCGGCCTGCAACTGAGCAATCCGGCCGCGGCCGACAAGACCGTGACCGTCAAGGTCGACGCCCACTCCGAGCTGATGGGCGCCTACCCCTGGGGCTTCACCGGCGTGACGCCCAACGCGAGCGACAACCTCCCCGACCACGGCGCGTACACCGCGGGCGCCCTGCAGTTCACCGACGATGGCGCCCTGCCGGGAGCACCCGAGCACCACTACGCGGCGATCGTCGCCGCCAACCAGGACCCGGCCTCCGGAGAGGCAGCGGCCACCGGCGGCAACTACCGCGGCCCGCAGCCCGGCGCCGTCTGCACGGGCACCGAATCGACGGCGCCGCCGCCCAGCGCATGCGACGACGGGCCGTTCGGCAAGGGCACCGGCGGAGAGCTGCGCTACCAGGTGACGGTTCCGGCCGGCGCGACGAAGACCCTCTGGGTCGCGGTCGCGGGCTCTGACAAGGGCCTCGCCGCCGCGCAGAGCGAGCTGGACGGGGCGCTCCAGGATCCCGCCGGCGCGCTCGCGGCCAAGGTCGCCTCGCGCGACAAGCTGTCGAAGTGGTCGCAGGTCTCGCTGCCCGGCGACCGGCTGCTGCAGAACGCCATCGACTGGGGCAAGCAGAACCTGGCCGACGTGACGCAGACCGCGTCGGACCTGCAGATCCGCTGGACCAACCAGGGCAAGCAGTTCCCGACTCCGTTGGGGACGGTCGCCCACGCGCGCTGGTTCGGTGCGGGCTACCCCGACTACCCGTGGATCTTCGCCACCGACGGCGAGTACACGAACTTCGCGGCCATGGCGCTCGGCCAGTTCGAGGTGGCCAAGGACCACCTGCGCACGCTGCGCGACATCTCCGACGTCCTCAACGACGATTCGGGGGTCGTCGTCCACGAGGCCGTCTCGGACGGCTCGATCTGGTTCGGCCACGACTCGCAGACGACCGCGGCCGACGGGACGAAGACGAACGACTTCAACAGCGACGAGACGATCAAGTTCCCGAGCGCGGTGGCGCTCATCTGGCGCTGGACCGGCGACGATCGCTTCCGCGACGAGATGTACGACTTCGCCAAGCGCAACCTGCAGGTCGTCGACCAGCGCCTCGACGTCGATCACGACGGCTGGCCCGAAGGCTCGGGCAACGTCGAGCGGCCGGGCATGGGCCCCGAGAAGCTCGACAACGGCGTCTACTACATCCGCTCGCTCTACGACCTGGCCGACATGGCGCGCTCCAAGCACGATCGCGCCACGGAGAAGTGGGCCACGAAGCTCGCCCGCAAGCTCCAGCGGCAGTTCGAGGGCACCTGGTGGGACACGAGCGCCCAGCAGTACGCGGACTCGCTGAACAACCCCGGCAACGAGCAGAACTACCAGAAGCACTGGATCGGCCAGGTGCCGATGGAGGCCGAGCTCAACCAGGGCGACGTGGCCACCCCGGGCGTCGCCTCCAACCAGCACGGGACCACCGCGCTCGCCGGCCGCGAGAACGCGTGCTTCAGCGGCGACCGCCCGGGCAGCCTCGGCCTCTTCCACACCGGCTGCGGCGGCGGCCAGGACCAAAAGGGCGACTTCGAGATCTTCTCGCTGACGACCTCGATCCAGGCCGTCGCCGAGGGCAACTTCGGTCGCCTCGGTCCCGGCCAGCAGCAGCGCTACACGCGACGCCAACGCGGAGACCATGTTCTCCGAGCCGGCGACCGGCAACACGCCCGACGAGCAGCCCGGCGCCATGCCGGAGATCTTCCCGTCGACGCCCGACGGCGACCCACCAACGGGCATCCCGGCGAACATCGACCGCTGCTGGACCTGCCGGTCGATGGTCATGCAGGCGTGGGGCAACTACGGCACCGCGTGGTCGGTGGTCCACCAGCAGCTCGGCGTGCGCCCCTACCTCAACGACGGCGTGCTGCAGGTCGTGCCGCAGGTGCCGCTCGGCCAGCCCAGCGTGGCGGGGTCGAACATCAGGCTCGGGCGCGGGTCGGTGGGCGTCTTCGCGTCGCACTCGAACGCGGGCTACACGACCAAGGTCGACGCCACGCAGCACGCCGGTCCGCGAGCTCGTCATCGGGCACACGCTGCCGCACTCCTCCAAGCCGGCGGCGGTGGTGCTCGACGGCCATCGCGTCAAGCACTACGACGCGCGCGAGACCAACCGCGGGCTCGAGGTGATCGGTCGCCGCGCGTCCGGGTGCGCAGCACACGCTGACGATCGCGACCCGCTAGCCAGCAGATCGGCAGGCCCGCCCGCCTCCCGGGCGGGGCGGGTGGGCCTCAGGCCGCTGAGGCGGCCCGCGAGCCGTTGCCGGCGCCGGCGAGCACGCGGGCCGCCTCCACGCGGTTGTGCACCCCGAGGCGGCGGTAGATGGTCCGCACGTGGAACTTCACGGTGTTGCGAGAGATGTACAGCCGCGTGGCGATCTGGTCGTTGTCCATCCCGAGCGCCAGGAGCTCGAGCACCTCGCGCTGGCGCGGGCTGAGCTGCGCGAGCGGGCTCGACTCCGCCGACTGACGGACCTGGCGCAGCCAGCCGGCCGGGAACACGGCGTGGCCGGCGCCGACCTGGGTCACCGCCGCGACGAGCTCGTCGCCATGGGCGCTCGCGAGCACCACCCCGTCGAGGTCGCCGTCGCGGGCGGCCACGCTCAGCGCCTCGTCGACCTCGTCGGCGACGACGACCACGCGCACCGCGGGCGCGGCCGCCCGGATGCGCTCGAGCGTGACGAGCGGGCCGCTGACGGGATGAAAGCCGGCGTCGAGAACGAGCACGTCGGCCGCGCCGTCGGCGAGTTGGGTCAGGAGCGCCTCGGGGTCGCACGTCGTGGCCACGACGGTCAGGCCGAGGTCGTGGAGGAGCCTGCCGAGAGCCTCGGCCAGCATCGGACTCTGGTGAGCGACGATAGGCGCACATCGTGCTTCTTCCTACCGGGGCGATTGCACAAGGCTCATGTATGGTGGCCAACAGACCGGAAAATGCGTGGGGATCTTCCTCTCCCCTTCGGGGTGAGGCGCGCACCCCACAGGGGGTGGGCGTCCAGCGATGAACGGTACTGCTCGCACGACGAACGGCGGCGTTTCTCCCAATTAGCGCACTGCGCCCTCGCGCATGTGGCCGGCGCGTGAATCCCGCCCCCCGAGGCCGCGCCCGCACGGGTAGCTTCGGCGCATGCAGGCCAACGACATCAACCCTGAGCGCCTGCGTCGCCTCGCCGGGATCCGCGCGAGCGACGCCAAGGTGCTGTCACTCTTCGTCAACCTCGATCCACGCGAGTTCGCGACCCCCGCGGCGCGACGCGCCGAGCTGCGCTCGCTGCTGGATCGAGCAGCGCGCCGGGTGCGTGACGAGGACGGGCTCAGCCACGCCGCGCAGGCGTCGCTGCGCTCCGACCTCGAGCGCCTCGAGGCCGAGATCGGCGCGGGCGGCCCGGATGCCAAGGGCGCGCACGGCCTGGCGATCTTCACCGCGACCGCGCTCGACCTGTTCGAGGTCCTCAAGCTGCCGGAGCCCGTCGAACACGACCCGGTGATCGCCGACACCCCCTTCATCGAGCCGCTGTCGGCGATCGGCATTCCGGAGCGCTGGTGCGCGATCCTCGTCAACCGCCGCGTGGCGCGGCTGTTCAGCGGTCCGGGCGCGGCGCTCGAAGAGATCGAGCACATCGAGGACGACGTGCGCGGGCGCCACGACCAGGGCGGCTGGTCGCAGCCCAACTACCAGCGCTCGATCGACAAGGACGCCGACGATCACCTGCGGCGCGCGGCCCACGTCGCGTTCGAGCAGCTCAAGGACGATCTGCCCGCGGGGCTCCTGGTCGGGAGCCCCCTCCGAGGTGGCCGGCGCCTTCGAGTCCCACCTGCACCCGTACCTGCGTGATCGCCTCGCCGGGCGGTTGGACGTCGACGTCGAGCACGCCAGCGCCGACGACGTCAGTCGCGCGGCCGCGCCGCGCATCGAGGCGGCCGCGCGCGAACGCGAGGACGCGGCGATCGCGCGGCTGATCGAGGCCTTCGCCGGCGGCCCCGGGCGCGCCGCCAGCGGCCTGCCCGAGGTGCTGGCCGTGCTCCACGAGCAGCGCGTCGAGACGCTGCTGGTGGAGGCCGGCTTCTCTGCGCCCGGGGTCCGCTGCCCCACGTGCGGCTGGCTCGGCGCCGACGAGACCGCAGAGTGCCCGGCCGACGGCAGCGCCACCGAGCACGTGGACGACATCGTCGAGGCGGCCGTCGAGCGCGCGCTGACGCAGGCAGCCGACATCCACGTCCTGCGCGACCGGGCCGAGCTCGCCTCACACGGTCACATCGCGGCGGTGCTGCGCTTCTAGTCGACGAGCGCCAGGCGCGGGTTGGGGTTCTCCTGGCGCCCGGCCTTGGCCAGCGGGCGGCCGTCGACGCGGACGACGTCGGCGGTGAAGTCGTTCTGCCCGCGCAGCAGCGAGGAGCCGACGCCATAGGCGTCGACGGGCGCACCCTCCGCCTCGAAGCGGGCGATCTTCTCGTCGTCGAAGCCGCCGGAGACGACGATCCGCACCTGCCGGTGGCCGGCGGCGTCCAGCGCGTCGCGCACGCGACGGGTCAGCAGCGCCGTCACGCCGCGGTTGCGGTCGGGATCGGGCTCGTCCTGCAGCGCGACGTCGACGAGCTGCTCGCTCGTGTCCAGCCGGACCCCCCACAGCCGGTCGCCCAGCGCGTCGGCCACCTCGAGCGCGGTGCGAACCGAGTCGTTCTCGAAGTCGACGAGGACCGTGATGTTGGTCTCGCCGTGGTAGCGCTCGGCGAACAGGCGCGCGGCGGCGACGGTGTCGCCGCCGAAGGCCGCGATGAGCGCATGGGGCACGGTGCCCACCCCGCGCCCGCCCCACCACGAGGCCTGGGCGTCGGTCGAGACGCCGATGGCGCCCGCGACGTGCGCGGCCCAGCCGTCGCCGGTCTGCACCAGCCAATGGTCGTGGCGCGCCGGGAAGAAGAGGATGGGTTTGCCGTGGGCCGCATCGACCACCGCCTTGACGTTGCGCATGACCAGCGTGCGCCGCGCCATGCAGCCCAGGTAGACGGTCTCCAGATGCGCGAAGAGCCCGTAGTCGCCCTCGATGGTCATCACGGTCTCGCGCGGGGCGATCTTGTCGCCCTCGTGCAGGGCGCGGACCTCGAGCTCGCCCCAGCCGTCCTCCCAGCCGCCGTCGACGTGACGCCCGGCGCACTGCTCGAGCACGGCGACCGCCTCGTCGACTCCGCCGAGGATCGCCTCCTGCTTCTGGAAGACCTGCATGAGAACGCGCGGGCGATGGCCCTCGAGCTCGAGCAGGTCGCGCGTCAGGTTGAAGTACTGATCGGTGTAATAACCCTCGCGCATGCGCTCGACGGGCAGCCGGAACGTCTCGGGGGGCAGGCGCGCCACGCGGTGATCCTATGCACGAAGTCGACTCGCTGATCGAACAGCTGCGTCCCTACGTCACCAGCGAGCGCGTGCTCGACGCGATCGCCGCCGTGCCGCGCGAGTGCTTCGTGCCCGCGCCGCTGCGCGACCGCGCCTACGAGAATCGCGCGCTGGCGATCGGCTGCGGGCAGACGATCTCCCAGCCGCTCGTGGTGGCGCGCATGAGCGAGATGCTGGCGCCGGGCCCCGAGGACCGCGTGCTCGACGTCGGGACCGGCTCGGGCTACCACGCCGCCGTGCTCGCCTACCTCGCGCGCCACGTCTGGTCCATCGAGCGCCACGACCGCCTCTCGCGCCGCGCCGAGCACAACCTCGCCGCCGCCGGCGTGCACAACGTCACGCTCGTGGTGGGTGACGGCACGCGCGGGCTGCCCGAGAGCGCCCCCTACGACGCGATCAACGTCGCCGCGGCCGGCAGCAGCGAGGGGCTCGCCGAGCTCGAGGAACAGCTCGCGATCGGCGGGCGTCTCATCGCACCGGTGACCGAGCCGCTGCAGCGCCTGTCGCTCACGCGCCGCACCCACGCGGGCCTCGAGCGCGAACTGCTCGAGGAGGTGCGTTTCGTGCCGCTCGTGCGCGACGACTGACCATCTAGTACGACAGGGGCGGCTGGTGCTCCCAGCGCCGCCGCGAGGCCTCGATGGCGGCCTCCTCGGCTTCGCCCAGGCGCGCCCCGGATGCGCGTTCGGGGTCGCAGAGCAGCTCGAAGCAGCGCTCGGCGCAGTCGGCCCGGCGCTCCTCGGGTGAGATGCGGATCGCGGCAACGAGCCTGCGCAACAGGGCCACGGAGCGAAAGCTACGCCCCGGGGAGGCGCTGGACAAGCGTCAGCACCGGCGCGAAGAGATCGCCGTGCTCGTCGACGCGGCGCAGGACGTCGGCCGCTTCGAAGGTGAGGTCCTCGGGCTTCTTCGCCGCGCGGACCTCGTCCCAGGTCAGCGGCGTCGACACGGTGGGGCGCGGCATCGCGCGCAGCGAGTAGACGTTGATCGTCGTCTTGTTGACGTCGTTCTGGCCCCAGTCGACCAGCACCTTGCCCGTGCGCGCGGACTTGGTCTGGCGCGCGACGACGAGCCCGGGCTCCTCGCGCGCGAGCAGCTCGGCCACCGCCTTGGAGAAGGCCTTGGTCTGCGCGAAGGTCGCCTCGCTGTTGAGCGGCAGGTAGACCTGCATGCCCTTCGAGCCCGAGGTCTTGGCGAAGCACTCGAGGCCCAGCCCCTCGAACATGCCCCGCAGCAACTCGGCGACGCGGCAGCACTCGACGACCGTGGCCGGCGGGCCGGGATCGAGGTCGAAGGCGACGAGCGTCGGGCGCTCGGGCGTCGCGGCGAGCGCGAGCGAGGTGTGCAACTCGAGGTCGGCGAGGTTGGCCAGCCAGACGAGCGTCGGCTCGTCCTCGGCGAGCACGTAGTCGATCGAGCCCACCCGGGCCGTCTCCACCCAGTCCGGGCGGTGCGAGGGCGCGTTCTTCTCGTAGAAGAACTGGGCGTCGACGCCGTTGGGGTAGCGCTTGAGCGTCAGCGCGCGGCCCTCGAGGTGCGGCAGGACGTACGGCGCGACGCGCGCGCAGTAGTCGATGACATCGCGCTTGGCGAAACCGGCCTCGGGATACAGAACCTTGTCGAGGTTCGAGAGCTTGACCTGGCGCCCGCCGACCTCGGCCACGACGGCGTTGGCCTCCTCGCGCACGACGAGCTCGGCGGGCTTGTCGTCGCGCAGGCCCTTGTAGGAGGGCGCGCGCAGCTGGCCGCCGTCGGTCCACTCGCGGAACTCGACCTCGGCCACGAGCTCGGGATCGGCGAAGACGGCGCCGCGCGGGATCTTCGGGCCGCCGGGCGCGAAGGGCGAGTCCTCGCGCTCGAGGGGGCGCAGCATCTCGGCCAGGCGATCGAGCTCGGCCTCCGTGAAGCCGGTGCCGACACGCCCTACGTGGCGCAGCTCCCCGTTGTCGTCTCGGACCCCGACGAGCAGCGCACCGATGCGGTCGCGGCGCTTGCCGTCGCCGGGCACCCAACCGCCGACGACGACCTCCTGGCGGTCGACGTTCTTGATCTTCAGCCATGACGGCGTGCGCCGGCCCGGCTCGTAGGTCGAGTCCAGGCGCTTGGCGATGACGCCCTCGAGGCCCTGTTCGTCGGTGGCCGCGAGCAGCCGCTCGCCGTGGCCGACGACGTAGTCGGGCACGCGCCAGCGCCCGCCGTCGCCCAGCTCGAGCTCGGCCAGGCGCGCGCGGCGCTCGCTGTAGGGCAGGTCCATGAGCGAGTGCCCGTCGAGCCACAGCAGGTCGAAGATGATGTAGGTGACCGGCGTGTCCTTGGCCAGGCGCCGGACGGTCGACTCCGAGCCCACGTGCATGCGCCGCTGCAGCGCGCCGAAGCTCGGCTTGCCCTCGGCGTCGAGGGCGACGATCTCCCCGTCGAGCACCGCGCGGTGGTGGCTCAGCGCGCGGTTCAGGCGCCCGACCTCCGGATAGCGCGGGGTGATGTCGAGCAGATTGCGCGAGTGCAGGCGCATCCGGCCCGGCTCGGAATGGCAGATGGCCCGCACGCCGTCCCACTTGACCTCGAAGGCCCAGTCCTCGTCGTCGCGCGGCAGCGTGCCGGTGCGCGCCATCATCGGGACGATCTTCTCGGGCATGGGCTCGGCCGCCTCGTCGGCGGGCGGGTCCATCCGGTGGATCATCCAGTTCTTGGGGTTCTCGTCCTTGTCGATGGGAAAGAGCGCGTAGCGCCCCTGCACGCGCTCGCCATGCAGGCGGGCCTCGATCTTGCGCGGCTCCCACTTGAGGACCTCGTAGGTGCCGCGATCCCAGACGCGCATCGTCCCCGCGCCGTACTGGCCCTTCGGGATGTCGCCCTCGAACTCGAGGTACTCGAGCGGATGGTCCTCGGTGTGCACCGCCAGGCGGTTGTCCTTGGGCGCCTCGGGCAGGCCGTTGGGGATCGCGAAGGAGACGAGGACGCCGTCGTGCTCCAGGCGCAGGTCCCAGTGCAGGCGGGTGGCGTGGTGCTCCTGGATGACGAAGCGCCGGCCGTCGGCGCTCGCGGCATCCTCCCCCATCGGCTCGGGCGTCTTCTGCGCCGAGCGCTTGGATCGGTACGTCTCGAGCTTGCCGCTCACGAGAGATCCCGAGCATACAGTCCACCCATGTTCTCCCCTGACCGCGCCGCCCTCATCCTCGTCGACGTCCAGCAGGCTTGCACGACGAGTTCGCTCAGGTGCTCAGCACCGACGAGCTCATCGCCGGATCGTGACCTGCGTGCCGACCGGGACGGTGCGCATGAGCCAGCGCACGTTGCGATCGGTGGCGCGCAGGCAGCCCTCCGAGACGCGGGCGCCGACGAGATCGGGGCGATCGGTCCCGTGGATGGCCAGGCGCGCATCGATGGGGCCGGTGCGGATCTTGGGCTGGTGGCCGGACAGGGCGAGGATGCAGCAGCCATAGGCGCTGCCGAACGGGCGCCCGTTGAGCTTGTCGGTGACGGCGTAGGTCCCCGGCGGTGTCGGCGTCGAGATGCCGCCGATGGCCACGCGCAGGGTGCGCACGCGCTGGTCGCCGTGCAGCACCGTCATCGTGCGCGCGCTGAGGTCGGCGGTGATGTGCCAGCGCGTGCGCCGGACGACGAAGGTGCGGCGCGAGACGCGCACCCACGCCCGTCGGCCGTTCGGCACGAGGAAGGTCGGGACGGCCGCCCACGCCCCGCTGCGCCGGGTGACCGAGAGGATGAGTCGGCGCCCGTAGACCGTCTTCGGGAGCACGCGGAAGAGCAGCTTGCCGCCTGGCCGCGCGTGCATGCGCACGACGTGCCCCGGACGGACCTTGAGGATCGTCGTCGGGGGCAGGTCGAGGGGCGCGGCGATCACGGCGGCCGATCCTACGGCGCGGTGGCGATGTTCGAGCCGGAACGATTGGTGTGTGCCGCACACATCATTGGGTAGGCCTCGATCATGAGCACACATGCACAGGCAAGGTTCGAGGTCCAGTCCTGGGACGAGAACACCTATGAAGAGCTCGACGGCGACGCCAAGCTGACGCGCGCGAGCGTCGGCCAGGGCTTCACCGGAGACCTCGAGGGCGACGGGTCGGTCGAGTGGCTGATGTGTTACCGCGAGGACAAGACGGCCGACTTCGTCGGGCTGCAGCGCTTCGTGGGGCGCCTCGGCGGGCGCTCGGGCAGCTTCGTGATGCAAACGCAGGGCAGCTTCGACGGCACCGAGGCCAAGGGCAGCCTCGCCGTCGTCGAGCGCTCGGGCACCGAGGAGCTGGCCGGCATCACGGGCACCGGCGCGTTCGCCGCTCCGCTCGGGTCGACCGCTTCGGTCGAGCTCGACTACGACTTCGAGTAGCCCGATGGCCGCGCTGGGCCGCGACGGCAACGTCCTCGGAGCGCTGTCGCTCGTCGTCGCCGATCAGATGTCCGACGCCGTCGCCGCGGCCGCCGATCAGTCCCTGACGGCGGCCGCGGCGCTGTCGGCGCTCGAGCACTTCGCCGACGGCTGCTCGGTCGACCGCCTGCGGCGCATCCTCGGTCTCACCTCGTCGGGCACGGTGCGGCTGATCGATCGGCTGGTGGCGGCGGGCGACGTGCGCCGCCGCGAGGGGCCCGACGGGCGCACGACGAGCATCGAGCTCACCGCGGCCGGGCGGCGCGCGGCGCGCCGCGTGACCGCCGCCCGCGGCGCCGTGCTCGAGGAAGCTCTCGGCGACCTCTCCCCCACCGAGCGCGCCGACCTCGACCGCCTGACCGCGCGCGTACTCGAGAGCGTGGTGCGCGGCAAGCTCGCGCGCGACGCGGGCAGCGAGTCCACGCGCTGGATCTGCCGGCTGTGCGACATGCACGCGTGCGGGCGCGCCGAGGGCCGGTGCCCGGCGGCGAATGCTGCGGCCGCGGCGATGGCGGCGCGGGGCTAGTCCGCGGGGGCGCTTGCGGCGCTTCGCGGCGCGAAACGGCAGCATCGAGAGGAAGGGAGGTGGCGGTGGCCGGTGCGCCCGCGGGCTCCGTCAGCGCGGAGGTTCTGCGCAGTTCGCGCGCGTTTCGCAACAGCTTCCCGGTGCTGGCCGGAGGGGTGGTGCGTTTAAGCGAACGCATGCTTCGCTAAAGCCGCACGCCCCTTCGCTGCGCTCTGAGCGATGTTGCGAAACGCGCACGATTTCCCTCGGAACACGCACATGCCCGAGGACGACGGCCCGCACACGACCGCCGCCACCTCCCTTCCCCTCGATGATGCTGTTCGCGGGCCGCCTAGCCCACACGCAGCGCCCGGTCCAGGAAGCCGACCGTGCGCCGCTCGTACTCCGCCGGGTGCTTGCGCAGGCCCGCGGTGTGGCCGGTGTCGGGCAGCTCCCAGAGCTGCACGGTTGGCGCCGCCCGCGTCGCGGTACAGGCGCGAGGCCGGGATCTCGTCGGGGAAGCCGCCGCCGGCCACCAGGAGCACGGGACGCGGGGCGATCTTGGGCATCATCGGCATGAGCGACGGCGACGTCTTCATGCCCGAGACGGCGCGCACGGAGCGCATGGTCAGCCAGCCGAGCGCGCTCTCCAGCTGCCCCTTGGGCCTGGCCTTGTCGCCGTCGACCGGCCGGGCCGCCCCGTCGGAGACGACGGCGGCCAGCCGATGGTCGTGCGCGGCCGCCTCGAGCAGCACCTCGCCGCCGAGCGAGAGGCCGAAGCCGGCGATGCGCTCCGGGTTCACGTCGGGCCGAGCCTCGAGGTAGTCGAGGCCCGCGGCGACGGCCGGCTGGACGTTGTCGCCGAGGCCGTTGGAGTGACCGTCGCTCTCGCCGTTGCCGGGGTTGTCGAGCGCCAGCACGCCGTAGCCGTGGCGGGCGAGCATCCGCACGTGAGCCGGGACGCGCCCGCGGCTGCCACCCGAGCCGTGGCTGACCAGCACGGCCGCGCCGTTGCGCGACGGGACGTACCACGCCGAGAGCCGGCGACCGTCGCGCATGGCGATGCGGATGTCCTCGTGCGGGATGCCGACCGCCGACTCGTCGATCGCCCACCGCGGAGCGTGCGTCGTGAGGTTGGCGAACGCGAAGGGCAGCACTGCGACCGCCGCCACGACCGCGGCGCCGGCGACCCATCCGAGCGCGTGGGCGCCGCGCCAGCCGAGCCCTCTGCGCCGGGGGGCGCGGCGCGGCGCGGCGGTGGCCGCGATGCCGGCCGCGACGAGCAGCAGCCCGCCGACGATGTAGCCGACGCCGGTGAGGTCGCGCCAGTCGGGACCCGAGTTGACCACGTGCAGGCCGTGGGAGACGACGCCGAAGCCGATCGCGAGGAGGCCGACGACGACGCCGAGCACGAGCCGCGTCGGACGGGTGACGTGCGGCTGGGCGAGCGCCCACGCCGCGGCAACGACGACGATCACCGCGACGCCGAGCACCGACGTGTCGGGCCCCGAGAGCGCGAGGTCGAGCAGGTGCGCGGTGACGAGCACGAGCCCGGTGAGCAGGAGCGGGCGCTCGGCGCGGGCGGCGCGCGACGTGATCGTCTTCATGCCCCCACGGTCGCCGACCCGGCGCCCGCCCATCAGCGTGCAGCCCCGTGGACTCCCCGGTACTCCACCGGTGTGTAGGAGGTACGGGCAGCACCCGCTACGTTTGCCGTGGGGCCGACTGTGCTCACCGAGCCGCAGACGCGATACGTCAAGAGCGGAGACGCTCACATCGCCTACCAGGTGGTGGGCGACGGCCCGGCTGACCTCATCGTCGTCCGGGGCTACATCTCCCACGTCGAGGTGGCCTGGGAATCGCCGGCGCTCGCCGCCTTCTATCGGCGATTGGCGTCGTTCTGCCGGCTGATCCTGTTCGACAAGCGTGGCACGGGCCTGTCCGACCGGGTGCCCGAGGACCGCCTGCCGACGCTCGAGCAGCGGATCGACGACGTGCGCGCCGTGATGGAGGCCGTCGGGTCTGACCGCGCGGCGCTCCTCGGGGCGTCGGAGGCCGGCCCGATGTGCCTGCTGTTCGCGGCCACCTACCCCGAGCGCACACTGGGACTGCTGCTGTGGGGCTGCTTCGCCCGCTATGACTGGCGACGCGGCTTCATCGGGCGCTACTGGGGCGGCGACACGGTGGACGATGCGCTCGATCGGCTCGAGCGAGAGTGGGGCGACGGCGGTGACCTCGCGGCGATGGCGCCGTCGGTGGCCGGCGACGACGCGGCGCGGCGTGCCTGGGGGCGCGCGCAGCGCCTGGCGGCGACGCCGACCGCGGCCCGCGCGCTGCTGCGAATGATGCTCGACGTGGACGTGCGACCTCTGCTGCCGGCGATCCGCGTTCCGGTCGTGATCGTCCATCGGGTCGGCGACATCGCGGTGGACGTCTCGCATTCGCGGTACATGGCCGAGCGGATCCCGGGAGCGCGCTACGTCGAGTTGCCCGGCTCGGATCACCTGCCATGGATCGGTGACACCGAACCGGTGATGGCCGAGATCCAGGAGCTGGTGACGGGAACCCGGCCCGAGCCGGAGCCCGACCGCGTCGTGGCCACGGTGATGTTCGTCGATGCGCCCCGCACCGCGGCCGCAGGCCAGGACGCGCCGCCGGGCGTGGGCCTCGCCGAGGTCGTACAGCGCCACGTCGCCCGCTTTCGCGGTGACCTGCTGGCCGCTCGCGGGGCCGGCCTCGCCGCATCCTTCGACGGGCCGGCGCGGGCCATCCGCTGCGCGGAGGCGATCGTCGCCGAGTGCGACGGGTCGGGTGTCTCGTGCCGGGCGGGCCTTCACACCGGCGAATGCGAGCTGCACGACGGCCAGCTCCGCGGCGTCGCCGTGGACATGAGCCGCTGAGATCCTCGCGCGCGCCACGCCGGGCGAGGTGCTGGTGTCACGGACCGTGGCGGACCTGGTGGCGGGCGCGAGGATCGGCTTCGCCGATCGCGGCAGTCACACGTTGGCCGCCGTCGGTGACTCATGGCAGCTGCTGGCGACGTCCGCCGCGACCGCGCCGCCCCAGTCTGCGCCCGACGAGCCCGCCATGCTGTTCCGGCGCGAGGGCGAGTACTGGACGGTCGCCTTCGGCGGCAAGGTGGTGCGCATGCGCGACGCCAAGGGGCTCGGCTACCTGGCGCGCTTGCTTCGCCATCCCCACCGCGAGTTCCACGTCCTCGACCTGCTGGTGGGCGATGCGTCACGCGCGAACGAGGCCGCCCGCGAGGATGGTCTGGCGGCGGCGATGCCCGACGCCGGGGCGGTGCTCGACGAGCCCGCCAAGCGCGCCTACCGTGACCGGATCGCCGAGTTGGAGGCCGAGATCGAGGAGACGCGGCGCTGGAACGACCTCGAGCGGACGGCGCGCGCCGAGGGCGAGCTGGATGCGCTGACCCGCGAGCTGGCCAGAGCCGTCGGCCTCGGCGGGCGCGACCGGCGCGCGGCCTCGGACAGCGAGCGCGCGCGGGTGAGCGTGACCAAGGCGCTGCGCGGCGCGGTCCGGCGCCTCGAGGACCAACACCCCGAGCTGGGCCGGCACCTCACGCTCGCCGTGCACACCGGGACGTTCTGCGCGTACGACCCCGACCCGAGGGCGCCCGCGACCTGGGACGCGTGATGGCACGGCCGTGAACCTCGAGTTCACGCCCGACCAGAGACGCGACAAACCGAGGAGGCGACCATGGCGACGCAGGTGCAAGGGCGCGACGCGATGCAGTTCATCAACGAGCAGGACGCCACCACGCTCGACCGGTTCATCGAGCGATTGGAGTTCCGTGCCAAGGATCCGACGTTCACTGCCTACCGCGAGGCGTACTTGGAGCTCCTCGACCTGCCGCGCGTGGAGGCGGTGCTGGATCTCGGCTGCGGCACCGGCGTCGTGGCGCGCGCGATCGCCGCGCGCGACGAATTCGCCGGCACCGTGACCGGGGTCGACCAGAGCCCAGCGTTCATCGCGGCGGCCGAGCGGTTGGCCGCCACGCGACGGCCTCGGCGACCGCGTCGAGTTCGTCGTCGGCGATGCGCACGCCCTCGACCTTCCGGCCGCAAGCTTCGACGTCGCCGTGGCCCATACGCTCGTCAGCCACGTCCGTGACCCGCTCGCGGTGCTGGCCGAGGCCGCGCGCGTCATCCGCCCGAGCGGATCGGTGGCCGTCTTCGACGGCGACTACTCGTCGCTGACCTTCGCGTGCGACGACGCGCCGCTCGGCGAGGCGATGGAGGGCGCAGTCCAGTCCATCATCAAGAGCTCGCCCCGGGTCATGCGCGAGCTTCCGCGTCTGCTGCCGAAGGCCGGGCTGCGGCTGGTGGCCACGCAGGCCCACGTCTACGCCGAAGCCGGAACGAGCCGCTTCCTGCTCAACCTGGCCGAGACCTACGGGCCGCTGGCGGCCACGACGGGCCTCGTGCCCGCGGCGCAGGCGGATGCGTGGCTCGCCGACCAGCGCCGCTCCGCCGAGGACGGCACCTTCTTCGGGGCCTGCAACTACTACGCGTACGTCGCGCAGCGAGCCACCTGACAGGACCCGTTGGTCATCGCCCGAGGTACGGGCAGCCTCCCTTTTGACACGGCAGACCTCCGCGCTACCGTGCGCGATAGACCGGAATCCGACCGACCCGAAGGAGTCCAGCATGCGCCAGACGCTCATGTCTACCCAGAAGCCCGTTCCCACCTACTTCGAGGACATGAGCATCGGTGCAAACGCTGAACCTGGGCATCCTGGCCCACGTCGACGCGGGAAAGACGAGCCTGACCGAGCGGCTGCTGTACGCCGCGGGCATCGTCGATGAGCCCGGCAGCGTCGACGACGGAAACACACAGACAGACTCCCTAGCGCTCGAGCGCCAGCGCGGCATCACGATCAGGGCCGCCGTCGTCTCGTTCGCGATCGACGACGTCACGGTCAACCTGATCGATACGCCCGGCCACCCGGACTTCATCGCCGAGGTGGAGCGAGCGCTGGCCGTGCTCGACGGCGCCGTGCTGGTCGTCTCGGCCGTGGACGGAGTGCAGGCGCAGACCCGCGTGCTGATGCGCACGCTGCAGCGCCTGCGCATCCCCACCCTTCTGTTCGTCAACAAGATCGATCGCGCCGGCGCACAGGACGAGCGCACCCTGCGCGCCGTCGCCGAGAAGCTGACGCCGGCCATCGTCGCGATGGGATCGGTCGACGCCCTCGGCGACCCGCGGCGCCCGCTTCGAGCCGCACACCGGCGCCGACCGCTGCCTTCACCGCCAGGCTCGCCGAGGTCCTCGCCGAGCACGACGAGGCGCTACTGGCGGCTTACGTCGAGGACGAGGCGACGGTCGCCTACGAGCGACCTGCGCCGCGCGCTCTCCGCGCAGACCCGGCGGGCGCGGGTCCATCCCGTGTACTTCGGCTCGGCCATCACCGGCGCCGGCGTCGACGCCCTCGCGGCCGGCATCCGCGAACTGCTGCCCGCCGCCGAGGGCGATGTCGACGGACCGCTGTCGGGCACCGTGTTCAAGGTCGAGCGCGGGCCGGCCGGCGAGAAGCTCGCCTACGTGCGGATGTTCTCCGGCACGCTGCGCACGCGCGAGCGGCTGTGCCTCGACGGCGACGACGCCACGAAGGTGACCGCCATCAGCGTCTTCGATCGCGGCGGCGCCGTCGCGCGCGCGTCGGTCGGCGCCGGGCAGATCGGCCGCCTGCGCGGGCTGGAGGGCGTCAGGATCGGCGACGCGATCGGCCGGCCGCCGCCGAGGCCGAGCCAGCCGGCGGCCTTCGCGCCGCCGACGCTCGAGACCGTCGTCGTGCCCGACCGCGCGGCCGACCGGGGCCCGCTGCACGTCGCGCTCACCCAGCTCGCCGAGCAGGACCCCCTCATCGGCCTGCGCCAGGACGCGCAGCGCGGCGAGCTCTCGCTCTGCCTCTACGGCGAGGTGCAGAAGGAGGTCATCGAGGCGACGCTCGCCGACGAGTACGACATCGCCGTGAGCTTCCGCGAGACGACGACGATCTGCATCGAGCGGGTGTCCGGCGCCGGAGAGGCGGTCGAGCTCATCCAAACCGATCCCAACCCGTTCCTCGCCACGGTCGGGCTGCGCATCGAGCCGGCGCCGATCGGCAGCGGCGTGCGCTTCGACCTCGAGGTCGAGCTCGGCTCGATGCCGATCGCCTTCATGCGCGCCGTCGAGGCCAGCCTGCGTCAGGCGCTGCGCCAGGGCCTGCACGGCTGGGAGGTGACCGACTGCGCCGTGGCCATGACCCATTCGGGCTACGCGGCCAAGCAGAGCCACTCCCACGCGATCTTCGACAAGAGCATGTCGAGCACGGCCCGCGACTTCCGCCAGCTCACGCCGCTCGTGGCGATGACCGCGCTCAAACAGGCCGGGACCACGGTCTGCGAGCCGGTGCACCGCTTCGCGCTCGAACTGCCGCCCGACACGCTGGGTGCGACGACAGCCGCGCTCGCCGCGCTGCGCGGCATCCCCCTGCGCACCGACCGCCGCGGGGCGGCGACCGTCCTGGAGGGCGAGATCCCCGCGGCGCGCGTGCACGAGCTGACCCGGCAGCTGCCGTCGCTGACGCGCGGCGAGGGCGTGCTCGAGTCGGCCTTCGAGCGCTACGAGCCCGCCCACGGCACGATCCCGACGCGCCCGCGCACCGACGACGACCCGCTCGACCGCCGGGAGTACATCCGGCGCGTCCTTCGACAGGGAACCTGATAGGAACCGCGCATGTCGCTCCTCGGATTCGGCCAGCCGGCGACCGGTGTCTTTCAGATGTGTTACCTCGTCGAGGACATCGAGGCGGCGATGCAGCACTGGGTCGACCAGCTCAGGGTCGGGCCGTGGTTCCTGCTCGAGCACTTCACCGGCGAGCGCGGGACCTACCGCGGCGAGCCGGCCGACGTGGACGTCGCACTGGCCATGGGCTATGCCGGGCACATGCTCGTCGAGCTCATCGCGCCCCACGACGACCGCCCGTCGGTCTACCAGGAGGCGATCGAGCGCACGGGCTACGGCTTCCATCACTTCGGCGTCGGCACGCTGGACTACGACGCCGAGCTCGCCCGCCACCGCGAGCAGGGCCACGAGCTGGCCTTCGAGACCTGGGTGCCGACCGGCGGCCGGGTGGGCTACGTCGACACGACGGCCGAGCTGCCCGGCTACGTCGAGCTGATCGAGATGGACGCGACGACCGATGCCGCCTTCACACGCTTCTACGCGCAGTCGCTGGCCTGGGACGGGACCGATCCGGTCCGTCCCTTCGCCTGAGCGCTCAGCCGGCCCACACGAGCACGGTCGGCGCAGCGATCAGCGCCAGGAACCCAAGCAGGCGCACCAACGCGTCCTCGGGCGCGCGGCGGACGACGCACTCCGGGTGAAAGGCGCCGCCGGTCCGCTCGTCGGTGAGGGGCGCCCCCTCGACCACGCGAGCGCAGATGGCGCAGGTGTCCTTTGCGTGGTCGAGGGGGCTGCCGGGGGGCATGCCTCACTGTCGCCGACAACGCCACTCCGGGACATGCGGCCACCACGCCGGCGCGGTGGCGGAAACCCGCCAGGCACGCGGTGTTATCCGCCGGCCACAGCAGGCAGGATCTGGACCTCCTGCCCGTCGGCGACCGGCGTCGCGAGCCCGTCTCCGAAGCGGATGTCCTCGCCGTCGACGTAGACGTTGACGAAGCGGCGCAGGCCGCCGTCCCCGTCGGACAGACGGTCGCGCAGCTCGCCGTGGCGCTCGAAGAGCGCGTCGAGGACGGCGCCGACGGTGGCGCCTTCGACGCTCACGGCGCTCTCGCCGCCCGCGGCCTCGCGCAGCTGGGTCGGCAGCTTGACCCGGGGCATCAGACGCGCGCCTCCACGCCCTCCACCTCGGCCACGAACTGGTCGAAGGACGGCTCGATCTCGTACGCCTCGAAGGTGCCGCGGACCGCGTCCAGCGTCTTGAGGCCCTCGCCGGTGATGACGACGACCACGCGCTCGTCGCCATCGATGTCGCCGCGCTCGGCCAGCTTCGCGAGCACCGCGGTCGTCACGCCGCCGGCGGTCTCGGTGAAGATGCCGGTCGTCTCGGCCAACAGGCGGATGCCGGCGCGGATCTCGTCGTCGGAGACGGAGTCGATGGACCCGCCGCTGCGCCGCGCGAGCTCGAGCGCGTAGGGGCCGTCGGCCGGATTGCCGATGGCCAGCGACTTGGCGATCGTGTTCGGCCGCACCGGCTTGCAGAAGTCGACGCCGTCGGCGTAGGCCTTGGCCACCGGCGAGCAGCCGTCGGCCTGCGCGCCGTTCATGACCGGAGGCCCGCCCTGCGCGAGCCCGAGGTCGAGGAAGTCCTGGAAGCCCCTGGCGATCTTGGTATAGAGCGAGCCGGAGGCAATCGGCGCCACGACGCGGTCGGGCACCTCCCACCCGAGCTGCTCGGCGATCTCGTAGCCGAGCGTCTTGGAGCCCTCGGCGTAGTAGGGGCGCACGTTGACGTTGACGAAGGCCCAGTCGCGCTCGCCGCTGAGCTCGGTGCAGAGCCGGTTGACGTCGTCGTAGTTGCCGTTGACCTTGACCACCTTCGCGCCGTAGATCCCGGTGGCGAGGACCTTCTGCTCCTCGAGGTCGGCCGGGATGAAGACGTAGGTGTCCATGCCCAGCGCGGCGCCGTGCGCGGCGACCGAGTTGGCCAGGTTGCCGGTCGAGGCGCAGGCGAGCGTCGTGAAGCCGAGCTCGCGGGCGCGCGCGGTGGCGACCGAGACCACGCGGTCCTTGAAGGAGTGCGTGGGGTTGGCGGCGTCGTTCTTGACCCACACCTCGCGCAGGCCCAGCCGCTCGGCCAGACGATCGGCGCGGATGAGCGGCGTGCAGCCGGCGGGCAGGCCGGTGCGGGTGCGCGGTTGCGGGCCTTCGAGGGGCAGGAAGTCGTGATAGCGCCAGATGTTCTGCGGGCCGCCCTGGATGCGCCTGCGCGCGTGCTCGACGTCCTCGATGTCGTGCTCGTAGGCGACCTCGAGCGGCCCGAAGCAGCGGTCACAGACGTATCGGGCCTCGAGGCCGTAGTCCGCGCCGCACTCCTTACACGTCAGCTTGGTGGCTCCCATGATCAAAAAACCTCCGCCGGAATTCGTTCGTGGCGGAGGTCTTGGAAAGCCTCGGCCACATCTCTCAGGAATTGGCACCTTTCCCGCATGCGGGAGGTTGCCGGGGCTTCAAAGGGCCAGTCCCTCCACCCCTCTGGATGTGTCCAGCTATGTGATCGCACCTTAGCAAGGCTTCCACGTGGCGCAAAGGCGCAGGTAGACTGCCTTTCAGAGCGAATTTTGATGCTGACGACCATGACGCCCGACGAGCCGCGAAGTCCCGATGCCGAACCTGCCCAAGCCACGCCTCAGGCGTGCGGCGCGGACACGCGGCGGGGTCGCGACACGTCCAACCGAGCCTGAGCGCCCCAACGTCGAGGTCGTCGAGTTCGCCTCCGGCGACGGCCAGTCGCTGCGCTGGATCAACATCGAGCGCCCCCGGCCGGCCGACCGCGCGTGGCTGGAAGAGCACTTCGACTTCCACCCGCTCGACTACGAGGACGTCTTCAGCCGCAACCAGCGTCCGAAGGTCGACGAGTACGACGACTACCTGTTCATCGTCCTGCACTTCCCGGCCTACGACAAGACCGTCGGGCGCCTGAACGCCGCCGAGCTCGACGTCTTCGTCGGGCCCGACTACGTCATCACGCTGCCCAACGAGGCGATCCAGCCGCTCGAGTACCTCTTCGAGCGCTGCCGCACGCGCGAGGACCTGCGCGAGCAGCTGTTCTCCAAGGGCGCCGGGCTACCTGCTCTACAAGATCGTCGACGACTGCGTCGACGCCTCGTTCCCGATGCTGCGCAAGATGGGCAACAAGCTCGAGCGCCTCGAGGACGACATCTTCGAGGGCGAGCGGCCCGCGGAGATCGTGCGCGACATCTCCAACGTCAAGCAGGAGATCATCAACTTCCGCCGCGTCGTGCGTCCGCAGCGCGCGGCGCTCAAGGACCTCGAGGCGACCAAGCGCTACATCCCCGACGACCTCGAGATCTACTTCGACGACATCAACGACGCGTCCGAGCGGACCTGGGACATGCTCGAGAACTACAAGGAAGTCGTCGAGGCGCTCGAGTCCACCAACGAGGCGGTCCTCTCGCACCGCCTGAACGACACCTTCCGCGTCCTCACCGCGATCAGCGTCATCGTCCTGCCGCTGACGCTCATCGCCTCGATCTGGGGCATGAACACCAGAGTCCCCGGCGAGGGCTCGCACGCCGGCTTCTTCGCCGTCGTCGGCGTCATGGTCATCGTCCTCGTGGCGACGATCATGCTCTTCAGGCGCCGCGGCTGGCTCTGAGCGCCTAAGGACCCCTCGGCGCGCCGCCGGCCGTGCGGGAGGAGGGCCGGCGGCGCTCCGCGATGCCTGGTTCAGGCAGCAGCGGGGAGGAATGGCGCTGCCTGGGCAAGGACGCGGCGGCAGGCTTGTGGCGCTGTCGCGTGTGGAGGAGGGCGCGTCTGTCGCGTTTGGAGGGGTCCGATCATGATGGCGACCGGGCACCGTCGCGCCTATGCGGCTCGCCGGTGTGCCAGGGGTGCGGGTAACCCGACCTCGTCATAAGGTGCGCGCGTGAGCGACGCGCCACAGCCCATGACGACCACCGCGCTCAATCGCGCGCTGCTCGCCCGGCAGGGCCTGCTCGAGCGCCTCGACCTGCCGCTGGTCGACGCCGTCGAGGCCATCGGCGCCGTGCAGGCGCAGTACTGGCCTGCGCCGCCGGCGGCGCTGTGGTCGCGGGTCGCGGGCTTCGAGCCCGAAGCCTTCTACGCGGCGCTGAAAGACCGCGAGCTGGTCGCCGGCACGCTGCTGCGCGCGACGCTGCACCTCGTGTCCGCGCGCGAGCACCCGGCCTACGCGGCGGTCGCCGACGAGGTGGCCGGCCACCACTGGCGCCGCACGGACGACGAGCCGGGCGCCGAGGTCGCGCAGCTGCTGACGAAGCTGCGCGCCTACGCCAGCCGGACGCCGCGCAGCGCCGAGGAGATCGGTGCGTTCGTCGAAGCGTGGCTCGGCGACCATCCCAAGGCGCTCTCGAAGGCCGAGCTCGCGCGCCAGCGCGAGCTCAAATGGCGCCCGTTCCAGCGCTGGTCGGCCCTCGTCCGCGCGCCGGCCGACGGCGCCTGGGGCCCGAAGGCGCCGAGTGCCCTGCTGGCGGCCCCGCGCCCACGCGGCGCTCCGAAGGGCGAGAAGGCGCTCGACGAGGTGGTGCTCCGCCATCTGCGGGCGTTCGGGCCGGCGGGCCCCGACGACGTGGCGGGCTGGATCGGGTGGCGCACGCCGCCGGTGCGCGCGGCGTTCGAGCGCCTCGGCACGGACCTCGAGCGCTTCGAGGACGAGAACGGCCGCGCGCTCTACGACCTGCCCGATGCGCCGCGGCCGGACCCCGAGACCCCGGCCTCGCCGCGGTTGCTGGCCGCCTTCGACAGCGTCCTGCTCGCCTACGCCGCCAAGCGCCGCGAGCGGATCCTTCCCGACCAGCACCGCGACGCCGTCTACGAGCGGCGCAACCTGCAGATCCGTCCCAGCTATCTGGTCGACGGGCTCGTGGCCGGGACGTGGTCGATCGAGGTCAAGCGCCGCGAGGCGACCCTCACCCTACGCCCCCTCGAGCGCCTCGCGCGCGCCACGCGCAGCGCCCTCGTCGACGAGGCCGAGCGGCTCGTGCGCGCCCTCCAGGCCCAGGCCAAGGGGCACGCGGTCGTCGTCGCGCGCTGAGGTTCATGAAACACCGCCCGGCGAAAGGTGTAGAAACCGCCGGTGCCGCCCATCGAATCCCTCGAGCGTCTGGCCGACTCCTTCGCCGCCCTGGAGCGGCCCGTCGAGCGCAAGCGGATGCTCGTCATCGTCAACCCGTATGCGACGACGGTCTCCGATCGCCTGAAGAACCTCGTCGTCTATGCGCTGCAGGGGCGCTACGAGGTCGACGCGATGGACACCGAGGGGCGCGACCACGCGACCATCCTCTGCCGCGAGGCGGCGCAGGAGGGCTACGACGTCGTCGTGGCCTTCGGCGGGGACGGCACCGTCAACGAGGCGGCCAACGGCCTGGCGCACTCCCCCACCCCGCTGACCCCGCTCCCCGGCGGCGCGACCAACGTCTACTGCAAGATGCTCGGCGTCCCGAGCGACATCGTCGACGCGACCGAGCACCTGCTGCGCCTGGCCGACGACTGGACGCCGCGCAGGGTCGACCTCGCCCACGTCAACGGCCGCGGCTTCACCTTCTCGGCCGGCTTCGGGCTCGACGCGTCCGTCGTGCGCCGCGTCGACGCCCACCCGGCGCTGAAGGCGCGCCTGAAGCAGTGGTACTTCGCCTATGCGGCGGTCGCGACGTTCAGCAGCGAGTACGTCGTGCGCCCGCCGCGCCTGGAGGCCCACGTCGGCGGCGAGGTCCTGCGCGGCGTGACCGCTGCGGTGCAGAACGGCGACCCGTACACCTACTTCGGCCGTCGGCCGGTCCATCTCGCCGAAGGGCTCGCCCTCGACGACGGCCAGTACGGCGGCGTGATGCTCGAGCGCGCCTCGCCCGTCGACATCCCGACCGTCTCCGCGCGCCTGCTCTCCGATCGCCTGCGCCTGGCCGACCACAAGCGCATCAGCGCCTTCACCACGTCCGACGAGGTGCGCATCGTCTCGGCCGACGGGCGCCCCGTGGCGCTGCAGGTCGACGGCGACTACATCGGCGACACCGCCGAGGCCGTCTTCGGGGTCTGGCCCGGAGCGCTCACGGTCGTCGCTTGAGCCGCGGCCGGATCGTCGTCGAACGCGGCGGTCGCGTCGAGAGCGAGCACCGCTTCGTGTGGCGGCTGGCCGACGGCGACGACGACGAGCAGGCCTTCCTGCGCTCGGCGGCCAAGCCGTTGCAGGCGCTGCCGGCCGTGCGCGCCGGCGTGCTCGAGCGCCTCGACCTCGACGATCGCCACCTCGCGATGGCGTGCGCCTCGCACGGCGGCTCGCCGGAGCACGTCGCCCGGGTGTCCGAGATCCTCGCCGCCTGCGGCCTGGGCGTCGGGCACCTGGCCTGCGGCGCGGTCGCGCCGCGCGACCCCGTGGCAGCCGCCGCCCTCCCCGGGCCGCCGCGGGCCATCCACCACAACTGCTCGGGCAAGCACGCGCTCGGCCTCGCGCTGTGCGTCGTCGAGGACTGGCCCGTCGAGGGCTACCTCGACGCCGAGCATCCGCTGCAGCGCGCGATGGCCGACGCCGTGGCCGACGCGCTGGGCGTCGAGGCTCCCGCCGCAGGCGCGTCGACGGCTGCGGGATGCTCACCTTCCACGCGCCGCTGGCCGCGCTGGCGAGCGCGTTCGGCCGCCTGGCCGGCGGCGATCTCGGCGCACCGGGGACGCGGGTCGCCACTGCCATGCGCGCGCATCCGACGCTTATCGCCTACTCGGGCGCGATCGACACGGAGCTCATGGCCGCGACGCCGGTGATCGCCAAGATCGGCGCCGAGGGCGTGATCGCCATCGGCTGCGAGGACGGACGCGGCGTCGCGGTCAAGGTGGCGGACGGCGCCCTGCGCGCGCTCGACCCCGCCGCCGTGTGGGCGGCCGGCGAGCTGCTCGGCCTGCCGGTCGGCGCCAGCCGCCTGGCGGCGCTGTCGGCGCCCGAGGTGCGCAACTCGCGCGACGAGGTCGTCGGGCGGCTGTCGGTGGCCGCGTCCTCCTAGCGGGCCCACCGGCGTCGCCGTCCATTTGCCCCGGACGGCAGCGCCGGGCCGCTACATCCACACCTTCAGCGGCCGACTAAGGACCCCAGACCATGACTCGCACGCGTCGCATCCTCGCTGGGCTGGCCGTAGCCGCCATGACCGCCACGATCGCTCTCACGCCGACGAGCTCGTCGGACGCGCGCGATGGCGGCGGCCACAAGCGCCCGGACATCGGCGCCCGCCACGGGCACCGGACCATCCGCTAGCGCCGACCGCCTGCCGGTCCGCCGCTCTGCCGCGCGGCCATCCGCGCGAACACGAGCCGCGGGCAGTCGTCGTCGACAGCGAACTGCTGCTGTTTGGGCCCGGAAACCGAGCCCAATCCGCAGCAGTTCGCGTTGCCGGGGCCATCGTGGACGCGGGCCGCCATTGCGAACCGGCCTGCCTTCCCCTCGGTGCCCTGCCTCGCAAACTGCCGCCAGACGTTGGCGGCAGAGCCGCCGCTCAGCCCGCGCCCGGCGTGACCCGGTAGGCGTCGAACACCGAGTCGATGTTGCGCAGCTTGGTGACCGTCTGCTTGAGCGCCTGGGTGTCGGCCACCTCGACCACGAAGCGGTTCTGGACCATCGGGGTCGAGACGATGCAGCGCGCCTCGACGATGTTGATCCCCGCCTCGGCGAAGGTGCGCGAGAGGTCCTCGAGCAGGCGGTGGCGGTCCCACGCGTCGACCTGGAGCTCGACCTTGAAGGCGGTCTCGTGGTCGCCCTCCCAGTGCACGCGGACGAAGCGCTCGGGGTCCTTGCGCAGGGCGGCGGTGTTGGGGCAGTCGTCGCGGTGGATGGTGATGCCGCGGCCGAGCGAGACGTAGCCCACGACCGGGTCGCCGGGCACGGGACGGCAGCACTTGGCCATGCGCAGCATCACGTCTTCGACGCCCTCGACGCGGATGCCGTACGACGCGCTCGAGCCCGTCGGCTGGCGGCGCTGGCGGCGGGTGGAGACCAGCGACTCGGCGGTGGTCGCCTCCTCCTCGGCCGCCTCGCCCTGCTTGAGGCGCTGCAGGACCTTGTTGACGATGACCTTCGGCGAGATCTTGGCCCCGCCGAGGGCGATGTAGAAGTCGTCGGCCTTGCGGAAGCCCATCTCGCGGATGACGTCGGCCAGCAGCGGTGAGCCGGTGATCTTCTGCGCCGGCAGGCCGGCCTTGTTGAGGTGCTCCTGCAGCAGCGCGCGGCCGGTGTGCTCGGTGTCCTCGCGCGACTCCTGCTTGAACCACTGCTTGATCTTGTTGCGCGCGCGGGTGGTCTTGACCACGGCCAGCCAGTCGCGCGACGGGCCGCGCTCGCGCTTGCTCGTCAGCACCTCGACGATGTCGCCCGACTTGAGCTGGTAGTTGAGCGGGACGATCTTGCCGTTGACCTTCGCGCCGACGCAGCGGTGGCCGAGCTCGGTGTGGATCTCGTAGGCGAAGTCCAGCGGCGTGGCGCCGGCGGCGAGCGACTTGACCTCGCCCTTGGGCGTGAAGACGAAGACCTCCTCGTCGAAGAGGTCGACCTTCAGGTTCTCCATGAACTCCTTGGGGTCCTGGAGCTCCTGCTGCCAGTCGAGCATCGAGCGCAGCCACTTCAGCTTCTGCTCGCCCTGCGGCGCGGGCTTGCCGCGCGAGCCCTCCTTGTAGATCCAGTGCGCGGCGACGCCGAACTCGGCCATGTCGTGCATCTCGCGCGTGCGGATCTGGATCTCGAGCGGCAGGCCTTCGGGCCCGATCACCGTCGTGTGCAGCGACTGGTACATGTTGAACTTCGGCATCGCGATGAAGTCCTTGAAGCGCCCGGGCAGCGGCTTCCACAGCGAGTGGATGACGCCGACCGCGCCGTAGCAGTCCTTCACCGAGTCGACGATGACCCGCATGGCCGTGAGGTCGTAGATCTCGTTGAACTCACGGTCCTTCTTGGTCATCTTCGAGTAGATCGAATAGAAGTGCTTCGCCCGCCCGGCGATCTCGGCGTGGATGCCGAGCGCGTCGAGCTCGCGCGTGAGCTCGGTGCCGCTGGTCTGGACGTAGTCCTCGCGCTCCTCGCGCTGCTGGTTGACCAGGCCCTTGATCTCCTGGTACTTGCGCGGGTGCAGCGCGGCGAAGGCGAGGTCCTCGAGCTCCCACTTGATCGCGTGGATGCCGAGCCGATGCGCGATCGGCGCGTAGATCTCCAGGGTCTCCTTGGCCTTGTCGATCTGCTTCTGCTTGGGCAGCGCGCCGATCGTGCGCATGTTGTGCAGGCGATCGGCGAGCTTGATGAGGATGACCCGGATGTCCGTGGCCATCGCGACCATCATCTTGCGGTAGTTCTCGGCCTGCGCCTCGTCGCGGCTCGTGAAGGTGATGCCGGTGAGCTTGGTGACGCCGTCGACGAGCGTGGAGACCTCCTCGCCGAAGCGCTCGCGGACCTCGTCGAGCGACGCGCTCGTGTCCTCGACGGTGTCGTGCAGCAGCGCCGCGCACAGCGTCTCGGTGTCGAGGCGCATGCCCGCGCAGATCTTGGCCACGCCGACCGGGTGGACGATGAACTCCTCGCCGGACTTGCGCCGCTGATCGGCGTGGTGCTCGCACGAGAACAGGAAGGCGTCCTCGACGCGCTCGCGGTCGATCTGGACCGCCGCATCGTCGGCGTGCTCCTCGACGATCGCGAAGAGGTCGCCGAGCAGGCGGCGCTCGGTCTCGGTGAGCTCGGCGCGGAGCACCGGCCCGTGCGCCTCGGGGTGCGTGAGGCGGTCGACCGGAACGCGCTCGGCGGGCGCGCGCCCGCCGTTGCCCGACGCCGCCGCGTCGGCGGTCTCGGGCGAGTCGGTGCGTGGCTCGGTGGCCATCCCCAGAGGGTACCCCCTGGGTCAGCCGGTGCTACCGGCCTTTGGCGGGTTTTCTCGGGACCTCTCCACTGCCCGGTCGGGGTGCTCGGGTCGGCCGTCGTCGCGCCGCGGCGCCGCGGCGCTGCCCCGAGGCGCCGCGCGCCGCACCGGCCGGTCGCGCCGGCCCCGACGCGCCCGGGCCGCCACCTTCGACGACTCCGGTGACCGCGGCTCAGGGCGCCGGGCAGTGCGCGGGCGCCCAGCGGCCCGGGAGCAGACAGCGGTCTGCGCGCCGCGGCGCGCCATGGGCGCCGATCCGGAAGCTCGTGTACTTGCCGATCGCCGACGCGGCCGTCACGCGCACCCGCAGGACCGTGCCGGCGGGCAGGAAGCGCTCGAAGGCGCGCAGCCTCGCGGGCGGCGCGACCGGTGCAGGCGCGGGACCACGCGGGCAGCCGGCGCCTGCGCACGTGACCCGGACGCGCGCCGAGCGCGGTCCGCGCACCGAGAGCAGCGTGATGCGCACCCCGCCGCGCGCGAAGTAGCCGCGGATGCGCACCACGGGGAACGGGCGCAGGTAGGCGGCCCGGACGGTCGCGGGCGCCGTGAGCGCCGGCGGCGCGGCCAGCGGCGCGGGTGCCTGCGCCTGCGTCTGGCGAGCCGGCGCCGCGGCCGTCCCGCACACGCTCGGCGCCGGCGTCGTAGCGGCCGGCACCGCCGCAGGGGAGCCGAGGATCAGCTCGCTCAGCGGCGTGCGCGCCACCACGGCACCCGCGGCGTTCCAGAGGTCGACGCGGGCGCCGAGGCTGCGCCCGAAGTCGTCGAAGGTCGGCACGTAGGTCGCCGAGCAGGCCCCGTCGATGACCTCGCAGGTGAGGCCGGCCGCGTCGCAGCGCTCCCACTCGTAGAGCGCGGACGGCGCGGGGACGCCGCTCCACTGGGCGACGACCCGCATCGGGGCCCCGACCACGGCCGGACCGGCGACGACCGGTGCCGCCGTGAACGCCGGCGGCTCGTCGGCGTGGGCCGGCGCGGCGGCGAGGGCGAGCCCCGCCGCGGTCGCGAGCGCCGCGGCGGCGTACCGGGCGCGCGACACCTTCACGCCACCTCGCGCCTTGAGCGACGGCAGCCGGTCGGGCGTCCCCGGGCGGCGGTAGCCCAGCGTCGCCTGGATGCTCGACGGCCGCCACTTGGCCCCGCCGCGAAGCGTCGGCACCCCCTCGGCGTTGAGCTGGTCCGCGATCGCCTGCAGGGTCATGTTCGACGCCCGCATCCCCGCGATGCGCTCCATCAGCTCGGGGCGATCGCTCACCGCCGGACGGCCCTTGCCGCTCCCGCGGGCGCGCAGCTCGGCCAGCCCGGTCCGGGTCCGGCTGGCGATCCGCTCGCGCTCGTAGGTACCGAGCGCGATCAGGGTGGATGCCACCTGGTCGCCCTCGGGCGTCGAGGTGTCGAGGCCCGCGTCGAGCGCGATCAGGGTCGCGTGGGCGTCGCGAAGCCAGGCCAGCAGCGCGCCGAGGTCGACCATCGAGCGGCTCAGGCCGCGCAGATCGGCGACGACGATCCCTTCGGCGTCGCGGCGCACGATGCGCTCGAGGGCGTAGCGCAGTCCGGGGCGTTCGCGGATCCGTCCGCTTTCGCGGTCGTGGACGATCTCGAGCAGCTTCCATGCGAAGCGCTCGCACTTCGCCTCGATGGCGGCCGCCGACGGCTCGGTGTCGTAGGCGGCAAAGTCGGCCGACACGGTGGCGTAGCCGATCAGGCGCGATCCGGGCGCGAGCCAGGACGAGCGCCGCCGGTCCGGACCGCCGGCGAGCGCGTGCTCGGGCTTGCCTTGGAATCGGCTCGGGCGCCCATCGACCGCACGTAAGGGCGCGCCGCGCGCGCGTCCTGCGTCTCCGAACAACCACACCCAAGTTCGCCCGGAGCGGGCCAAAGAGGTCCCCCTCTCGCTGGAGACCGATCGTCTCACCACAGCGCGAAGCGCGGCGGCCAGTGTCGGGTGGCGAACAGTCGCCTTACCGGTGGATTGCGCTTTACCGCTGAGCGGCCTCGATCAGGCGGCGCGGGCGGCGCGCCGCGGCGCACCCAGCCGCGCCCGGCCCTCGGCCAGGCGCGTCGTGTACGCGCGGAAGGCGGCCGACGCGTCGAGCTCGGTCCGGCGCGCGGGCGCCAGGCGCACCGAAGCCCCGTCGACGCGCACGAGCCCGAGCTCGTCGAGCACCCGCAGGGCGCGCCCTGCGGCGGCGGGCGAAGAGGCAGCGTCGACGGCGCCGGCAAGCGAAGCGGCGACGGGGGCCGCCCCGCCCGGCGAGGCCGCGAGCGCCTCGTCCGGGGCGCCGTCGCGCAGCGCGCGGTAGACCGCGGCGGCCGCCGGGCGCAGGTCGTACGCGGCGTCGTGCGCGCGCAGTGCGTACTCGCGCCTCCGCCTCGCCCCAGGCCAGCGTGAAGCGCTCGTCCACAAGCGCGGCCTGCGCATCGGACGCCGGCGGGTCGAGCGCGAGGACGTGCGCGTAGCGCTCGATGAGCCCCGGGTCGCGTTCGAGCGCGTGCCACCCCGCGACGGCGAAGCCTCCGAGGCGGCCCGCGAGATGCCCGCGGCGCCGGCGCGCGTCGGCGCACGCCACGAGCACCGGCTCGCCGGACGCGACCAGCGCCGCCAGCGTGCCGGCCACGCCACCCCCACGCCGGTCGCGCGGGACGCCGGCCGCGCGCGACGTCGCGCCCGCCACCGGCAGCGGCGCCGCCAGCTCGGCCAGCGCGGCCTCCACGGGATCCTCGGGCTCGCCGACGAGCGCGACCGCCGCGGGCGCCGGGGCCTGGGCGTGGCGCAGGACCAGCCGGGGCTCGACCGCCCCGTTCCACTCGTTGAGCTCGAGCGTGAAGGTGGCGTCGTGCACGTCGCCGTCGGGCAGCCGGCTCATCCCGAAGGCAACCGCGCGGGCGCGGTGGCCGCCGGCTTCCACGGTGAAGCGCACGTGACGGCCCTCCTCCCCCATCGGCCGCGCATCGACCAGGCGCGCGGCCGGCACGAGCAGCGAGACCGACGGGTTGGCGATCCCGAAGGGCGCGAGCCGCTCGAGCTCCTCGGCCAGCGCCAGGCCGAGCTCGTCCCCCGCCACCACGGCGTCGACGCGCTCGGTGGGCACGAGGTCCTCGGGCGCGAGGACCGCCGCCGCGTGCGCGACGAACGCGGCCCGGAAGGCATCGACCGCCGCGAGCGCGATCGTGCAGCCCGCCGCCGCCCGGTGCCCGCCGTGGCGCAGCAGGTGCTCGGCGCTCGCGTCGAGCCCGCCCAGCAGATCGAAGGCCGGGATCGAGCGCCCCGATCCGGTTCCCTCGTCGCCGTCCATGGCGAGCATCACGCACGGGCGGTGATGGCGCTCGGCGATCCGCGAGGCGACGATCCCGATGACCCCGGGGTGCCAGCCCTCCCCGGCCAGCACGTACGCCGGCTGCTCGCCGAGCTCGCGCACCTGCGCCTCGGCCTCGAAGAGGATCCGCGTCTCGGTCAGGCGCCGCTCGGCGTTGGCGTGGTCGAGCTCGTCGGCGATCGTCGCGGCGCGGTCGGGATCGTCGGTGAGCACCAGTTCGAGCCCCGCATCGGCGCGGTACAGGCGCCCGGCGGCGTTGATCCGCGGGGCCAGGCGAAAGCCGATCGCGCGCGCATCGAGCGCCCCCGGGTCGACCTTGGCCACGCGCAGCAGCGCGCGGATCCCCGGCTTGGCCGAGGTCGCCAGCGCATGCAGGCCCTCGCGCACGAGGCGGCGGTTCTCGTCGCGCAGCGGGACGCAGTCGGCCACGGTGGCCAGAGCGACGAGGTCGAGGTCCTCGTCGGCCCCCGCCGGATCGCGCCCGGCGCCCGCCAGCAGCGCCGCCGCGAGCTTGTAGGCGACGCCGGCCGCGCACAGGTCGGGGCACGGGTAGCCGCAGATCGCGGGATGGACGATCGGCGCCTGGGGCAGCGACCCGTCGGCGCGCGGGCTGTGATGGTCGGTGACCACGACATCAAGGCCGAGCGCGCGTGCCTGGGCGACCTCGTCGACCGCCGTGATGGCGCAGTCGGCGGTGAGCAGCAGGCGCGTGCCGCGCTCGGCGAGCCGCGCCACCGTCGGCGCGCTCAGCCCGTAGCCGTCCTCCGTGCGGCTGGGCAGGTAGGAGTCCACGTCTGCGCCCAGCCCGCGCAGCACGCGCACGAGGATGGCGGTCGAGCACACGCCGTCGACGTCGTAGTCGCCGTGGACGGTGACGCGGGTGCCCGCGCGCACGTGCGAGAGGATCAGCTCGACCGCGGCGTCGATGCCGGCGAAGGCCGCGAAGTCATGGCTCTCGCTCGCCGCCAGCCACGCGCGCGCGGCCTCCTCGTCCCCCAGCCCGCGGCGCACCAGGACCTGCGCGAGCGCGAAGCTGACGCCGAGCTTGCGCTCGAGCGCGCGGACCGTCGCGATCGGTGCGGGTGGGATGTTCAGCAGGCGCTCCACGGCCGCAGGACGCTAGGGGCGACGGCGGACAGAACACGGCTCGGGCGGGCCCTCCCGAAGGGGAGGGCAAGACCTGCCCATGGGCAGGCGAAAGCCCCACCGCGCGGGGCTACCGTCCACTGCCATGGCCGCCACCCGCGGAGAAGTCGCCTGGCCGACGCTCGCCGACCGCCTCCGGCTCGCCGGCGGCGTCATGAGCCAGCGGGAGGGCCACGCCGTCGCCGCGCACTTCGGCTCGGCCGCCACCGAGCTCGCGATCTGCGTCAAGCGCGTCGGCCTCGCCGTCCGCTCGGACCTCGACGCACTCGAGATCACCGGGCCCGAGCCGTGGCTCGCACACTTCCTCGAGGAGTCGCTGGGCGGCCGGGCGCCGGGCGCCGGCGAAGCCGTCCGCACGGCCGGCAGCTGGTGCTGCCGCGTCGCGCCCGATCGGGCGATCGTCATCGGCCCGTGGAGCGCCGCAGCGCGCTGGGCGGGGATCGTGCGCCATGCCGTCGTCACCGGCGCCGCCGTGGGTTGCACCGATCGATCGGACAGCGCCACCGCCCTCACGCTGGTCGGGCCGCGCGCGGCGCGGTTGCTCGACGATGCCGGGCTCGAGCCCGACCTGCCTGTGGGCGGTGTGCGCGAGAGCTGGTTCGCCGGCTCATCCGCGCTGGTGCTGCGCGAGGCCGCTGATCGCTTCCTGCTCGTGCTCGACGCCGACCACGCGGTCGACGCCTGGCAGGAGCTCTTCGACGTGGGCCGCGCCCTGGGCCTGTCGATGGTCGGCGCGGAGGCGCTGGAGCGCCTGGCGGCCGCGCCGGGGCGTATCTTCTGATACCTGACAGATTCGCAGCAGAGGGTCGGGAGCACGGAGGCCGGCGATGCCTCACGGGGGCCTACGGGCGCCTATGAGCACGTCGCGCGGTCGATCGCCGAGCAGCGCTGCGTGATCCTCGACGGAGGCGTCGGCACCGAGCTGTCGCACTCCGCCCAGGCCAAGGACGCGCTCGACGAGCCGCTGTGGGGCACGCGAGCGCTGATCGAGAGCCCCGACGCCGTGCTGCGCGTGCACCGCGAGTACGTCCAGGCCGGCTGCGACGTCATCTCGACCAACACCTGGGGCCTCGCCTCGGCGGTGGCGACCGACGGCCCGCGCCTGTGGTCGGACCGCGAGACGCCCGTGCACTGGATGGACGTCGGGCGCCGCGGGCTGCGCCTCGCCCGCCAGGCCGTCCACGAGCTCGAGCGCGACGGCGAGTGCGCGGTCGCCTTCTCGCTCAACGGCGACGTCGACTCCGACGAGGCGGCCGAGACGACCAGGCTCCTCGCGCGCATGTTCGCCGACGAGGCCGAGCCGCCCGACCTCGTGCTGCTCGAGACCCTCTCGCTCCTCACGCCCACCCTCGACGCGGCGATCGAGGGCCTGCTGGCGACCGGCCTGCCCGTGTGGCTGTCCTTCCGGCGCTGCCGCCACGGCCTGTGCGGCATCTACGGCCAGCACTGGGGCGGCCCCGAGGGCGACGCCTTCGGCCGCGCGGCGCGCCGCTTCGAGGAGATGGGCGTGGCCGCGCTGCTCATCAACTGCATCCCGCCCGACCACGTGGCGGGCATGGTCTCCTACCTGCGCGACTTCACCGACCTGCCGGTCGGCGTCTATCCCAACCTCGGCTACTACAGCGATCGCGGCTGGCGCTTCACGCCCGGCGTGGGCGGCGAGGAGTACGCCGAGATGGCGCTGCGCTGGCGCGAGGAGGGCGCGCAGATCGTCGGCGGCTGCTGCGGCGTGCGCCCCGAGCACATCGCGGCCGCCGCGCAGCGCCTGCGGGGCACGCTGCCGGGCCACGAGCGCCCGACCGACGGCGCCCGCCATGGCCTCAACGGCGCGGAGGCCGTCGCGCCCGCCGCCCCGCCCCAGCCCTGGACCGACCGCCACCAGCGCCCCCTCTACCCGCTGCCCTTCCCAGATCTCAGCGTCGAGCCGGGCGTGGCGCCCCCCGGGGCCGCCAGCTACATGGCGTGGCGCTACGTGTTCGGCGAGGGCATCGGCGCCCACCAGCGCTGCCTGGACATCGGCTGCGGCACCGGCATCCTCGCCGTCCAGCTCGCCCTCGAACGGCGCGGCCCACGTGCGCGCGCTGGACATCGACGACCGCGCGGTGGCCAACACGCTGGCCAACGCCTTCCGCAACGACGTCGCCGACCGCGTGACCGCGCAGACCGTCGACCTCTTCCCGTGGGTGCCCGAGGAGCGCTACGAGGTCATCGTCGCGAGCCTCTACCAGAAGCCGACCGATCCGTTCGCGCGCGTGTCGAGCCATCGGCTGCCCGACTACTGGGGGCGCAACCTCGTCGACCAGCTGATCGAGAAGCTCTCCGAGGCGCTCGCGCCGGAGGGCGTCGCCTACATCGTCCAGCTCTCCATCCTCTCCCAGGGCCACACGGCCGACGCGCTCGCCGCCCGCGGGTTCGTCGCCCAGGCGGTCGACTACACCCTCTTCTCCTTCCCGCCCGAGCAGGAGGAGAGCCCGCGCGCAGATCGCCCGCGTCGAGGAGCTCAGCGATGCCTACCACCTGACCGTCGGCGAGGAGCAGGTGATGGTCGCCTACCTGCTCGAGGTCAGGCACGCTCGATGAGCGAGGAGCTGCGCGACCGCGTGGCGGGGGCGTTGGAGGGCAGCGCCGAGGACGTGCTCGCCGCCCACCGCGCGCTCACGGCGGCCCTCGACGCCGATCCCGACGACCCCGAGCTGCGCCGGATCCACCGCGAGCTGGTCGACCAGGGCGCCATTGCCCGGCTGCATGCCTTGGAGCGCGTCCGCGCCGCCGTCGGGCGCCTCGCCGATGCCGGGCCGGTGAGCGAGATCATCGACCGCGCGCCCGCCGAGGCCGCTGCGGCGCTCGAGCTCGATCGCGTCCTGCTCAGCCGGATCGACGAGTGGACGCCCGGCTGCAGACCCTCGAAGTACTGCGTGGTGAGCGAGTGCAGCCAGGTCAGCCGGTCGGGGCCGCTGACGCGGATCACGTCGCGGTGGGACAGGTCGACGAAGCCCTCGCCAGAGACCAGGGTGCGCTGCTCGCCGAACAACGACCCGTAGTGCGCGGCGACCGGGGCGTCGATGCCGTCGCCGGCGACCGCGTCGGGCAGCTGGAGCAGGGGGCTCTCGTAGTCACTCACCTCGTCAGTCTCCCGGACAGTCGCGGCAGGTGCCGAAGATCGTGAGGTGACCCACATCGGTGCGTGAAGCCGTAGTGGTCGCGCAGGCTGCGCGGTGAGCGGCGTCGATGACCTCGGGCTCGACCTCGGTGATCGAGTGGCACGCGCGGCAGACGAGGTGCACGTGCGCCGGAGCGGCCGCGGAGTGGTACGTCGGCGCGCGGTCCGTGATGTGCGCGTGCCGCACGAGGCCGAGCTCCTCCAGCAGCTCCAGGGTGCGGTAGACGGTCGAGACGTTCACCGCCTGCGACTCCTCGCGGACCGCCGTCAGCACCTCGTCGGGGGTGGCGTGGCCGAGCCGTTCGACGGCGCGGAGCACGAGCTCGCGCTGCGGGGTGAGCCGGTAGCCCTTCGAGCGCAGCGTCGACTGCCAGTCGCCGGTCGGCGACGGGTGCTCGTGGGTGTGCTGGCTCACCCTCCGAGTGTAGGCGCGGCTGGTGAGGTGGTCTCGAGGCTCGTCGCTAGCGCTCCTCGCACCTCGACCAGCCGGGTGACAGGCTCGACCAGCCGGGGTCAGTCGTAGCCGAGGATCTCGCGGCGCCGCCGCATCCACCGCAGCGCGGAGTCGACGCCGTCGGCGACCGTCAGAGCTCGACGACCAGCCGAGCGCGTCCCGCGCCTTGTCGACGTTGGCGAACGCGCCGACGACGTCACCGGGCCTCGGCGGGGCGTCGACCGTCGGCACCGGCCGGCCGAACACCTCCTCGAAGATCGCGAGCAGCTCACGGACCGTGACGCCCTGCCCGGTCCCGACGTTGACCACCGTGCTCGGTCCGTCGGCCTGCTCCAGCGCCTTGTCGAACTGGTCGACCGCAGCGACGTGCGCCAGGGCGAGGTCCCAGACGTGGAGGTAGTCGCGGATGCCCGTGCCGTCACGGGTCGGGAAGTCGGTCCCGGTGACGGTGAACGCGTCGCGCTGGCCGAGCGCAGCCAGCGTCATCTGCCCGAGGACGTGGGACGGCTCGCGCGCGTAGACGCCGGACTGCAGCTCGGGGTCGGAGCCGATCGGGTTGAAGTAGCGCAGCAGCACCGCTCGGAGGTCGGTCGCGGCCGCCATGTCCTGCAGCACCTGCTCCATCATGTGCTTGGTCTTGGCGTACGGCGACGGCGGGCGCGAGCGGCGACTCCTCGTCGACCTCGAACCCCTCGACCGTGGCGTACAGCGACGCCGAGGAGGAGAACACCACCCGGGGCTTGCCGAGCCGGACCAGCTCGTCGAACATCTCCAAGGACTTCGCGACGTTGTCGCGGTAGTACTCGTAGGGACGCGCCACCGACTCGGGCACCACGATGCGGGCGGCCATGTGGATGGTGCAGTCGATGTCGGGGTGGTCGCCGATCACCGAGCGCGAGCAGCTCGCGGTCGGCGACGTCTCCCTCGTAGAAGATCCGGTCGCGCACGAACGCGCGAGGGCCGGTCAGCAGCGAGTCCAGGATCACCGGGGTGTGGCCGGCCTCCTCGAGGGCCTTGGCCGTCGTGGAGCCGATGTAGCCGGCGCCGCCGGTGATCAGAACCTTCATGGACGGAGCGTAGTCACCGCTCAGCCGCCGTCCGGGCCGGGCCAGGACTTCCCGCCGTCGGTGCTGACGTAGAGGTTGTCGCCGACCTGGGCGGCGATGGTGCTGCCCTGCGAGCCGATGGCGAGAGGTTCGGCACCCGGGAGACACCCGAGGCGGTCCCAGCCCGCTCCGCCGTCGACGCTCTGCATGACCGCGGCGGCGCAGCCCTTCTGCTTGGCCAGGGCCACGCCCACGCCGGCGCTCGTGAACCGGATGTCGACGGCCCCGGGGAGGCTGCCGAGCGTGACCCAGGTCTTCCCGGTGTCGTCGGTGCCCAGCACCTTGCCGTCGTCGCACAGCAGCCGGACCAGCGTGTCGTTGACGGTCGAGACGGCGGCCGGGGTGCAGGGCGGTGTCCGCGGTCCCGCGGGCGATGCCACCGTGTCCGGGCTGGAGACGGGGCTCAGGTGCCAGGTCGGGCCGGCGCCCGCGGTCCTGGTCCACGAGTCGCCGCCGTCCTGGCTGGTGAAGCGTGAGACCTTGCACCCGGACCCGAGGCCGATGACCGTGAGGTCCTTCTCCGACGCGGCCCGGACGCCGAGCACCTCGGTCAGCCCCCGGACGGGCGTGGGCGCGAACGTCTTTCCCTCGTCGGTCGAGACGGACACGTCGGCATCCTTCGCGGCCGAGCAGTCGCCCCGGCTGGCGCGCAGCAGGGTGCGGTCGTCACCGACGGCGAGGAACGCGGGCGGAGCCGCCGCGCTCTTGGTACGCGGCGGACGCCCCGGCGGAGGCCGCCGTCGTGGTGTCGACCGAGGCCGCCGCGGACGCGGTGGTGCGGCCGATCGAAGCTGCCGTGGGGCGGTCGGGAGTGGCCGGTGCCTGGACGTGTCGGAAGGCCAGCGTGATGAGCACGAGGTCGAGGGCGACGAACAGCGCGAGCCCGACGATCGCCAGTCGTTCGCGCACCGCTCCCCCTCCACGTCGGTTGCCAGTGCTCGGGCAGGCTACAGGCAGGGCGGGGTCGGCGACCCTGGGTCGGCAGGTTTTCGCGAAGCGTCGGAAATCGGACAGGCCGAGCGTTCGGGCGGTCTGGGGTCTCGACAAGCTCGACCAGCCGGGTTGTCTCGACGGCCGGGGGTCTCGACCAGCTCGACCAGCCGGGGTGCCCGGCGGGGAAGGCTACTGCCGGACGAGCCGTCCCCACAGGTGCGGCTGCAGCGGCTGGCCGACGGCCTGCATGTCGTAGGCCCAGAGCAGGTCGCCCTCGACCAGGCCGTAGAGCCGGTGGCCGCCGGCGTACTCCTTGGCGGTGTGCGTGCGGACCACGGCGTCGGTGGTGACCTCGACCTTGGCACCCTCGGCGGTGCCGTACCAGACCTCGGCGAAACCGGTGTTGTGGGTCAGCAGCCACTCGATCGTGCCGTCGGCCTTGGGACGCAGGAATCCGGTCTCGATCGCGGCGTCGCGGACCTTCTCGCCCTGCTCGTCGACGATCCAGGCGCGGCTCATGTAGTGGAAGAACGGCCGGCCGTCGTGGGTGAAGATGCACTCCTGGCCGAACTGGAACGCGTCGATGGTCGGGTAGTCGCCGTGCCCGTTGCCGCGCCAGGTGCCCAGCAGCCAGGCGACGGGGGCGCAGTCGGGGTGGAGGTTGTCCGGGAGCTCGAACGGCATGCGGGTCAGCTGTCGGTCTTGAACAGCTTGTAGAGCACGACGAAGGCGACGTAGCCGCTGCCGAGCACGACCAGCGCCATCATGGCGATGAAGACCGCTTCCATGCCGCGGAGTCTAACGGCCGTAGGCTCGCAGCCATGAGCCGGTCGATGGTCGTCAAGGTCACGGTCGGCGAGGCCGATCCCGAGCGGTGCAACCAGGCCTTCACGGTCGCGGCGGCCGCCGTGGCGGCCGGCGTGCCGGTGAGCCTGTGGCTGACCGGGGACGCCGCCTGGTTCGCGGTGCCGGGACGGGCCGAGGCGTTCTCGCTGCCCCACGCCACCCCCCTGGCCCAGCTGATGGACGTGGTCCGGGCCAACGGTCAGGTGACGCTGTGCAGCCAGTGCGCGGCCCGCCGGGACCTCGGCGCGGACGACGTCCTGGACGGCATCCGGATCGCCGGTGCGGCGGTGTTCGTCGAGGAGTCGCTCGCCGACGGCGCCCAGGCACTGGTCTACTGAGCCGGTCACGGAGCGCTCCCGATCGGGGCGAATGGGCCGTATCGCCGGTCGTCGTCGTTAGAGTGTGGGGGCTGTTCCCGGACTCGGCCGGGAAGACGATGGAATAGAGGACTCTGTGGAGCTGCGCGACTACCTCAAGGTCGTCCGTCGGCGGTGGCGCGTCATCGTGACGTCGCTGCTGGTCGTGGTGGCGCTGGCGGCCATCGTCACCTTCCGCACCACGCCGCAGTACCAGTCGAACGCCCGGCTGTTCGTGTCCACCTCGGACCAGTCGGCCACCGAGGCCTTCCAGGGCGGCAACTTCGCGATCCAGCGGGTGACGTCGTACGCCGACCTGGTCAACGGCCAGGAGCTCGCCTCGCGCGTCATCAACAAGCTCAACCTCGACATGTCGCCGACGGCCCTCACGAAGGAGATCACCGCGACGGTCGTCCCGGACACCGTCATCCTGGAGATCTCGGCGACCGATCCCGATCCGAAGCACGGCGCGGCGGATCGCCCAGACGACGGCGCAGGAGCTCACCGGCTTCGTCAAGGAGCTCGAGACCCCCGACGGCAAGCAGAACGCCCCCATCAAGGCGTCCATCGTCGACGCGGCGAGCCTCCCGACCACACCGGTCTCCCCGCAGCCGCTGCGCAACATCGGCCTGGCCGTCGTGCTCGGCCTGCTCCTCGGGATCGGCCTCGCCGTCGTGCGCGAGCTGCTCGACACCAGCGTGAAGGGCCCGGACGACCTGGCGCAGATCTCCGACGCCCCGGTCCTGGGCGGCATCCTGTTCGACCCGCAGGCGCCGAAGCAGCCGCTTGATCTCGGACCTCTCCTCGCACTCGCCGCGCGTCGAGGCCTTCCGCATCCTGCGGACCAACCTGCAGTTCGTCGACGTCGACCAGACCAAGAAGGTCTTCGTCATCACCAGCTCGGTGCCGGGCGAGGGCAAGACCAGCACCGCCAGCAACATCGCGCTCGCTCTGCAGACCGCCGGTCAGCGGACCCTGCTCATCGACGGCGACCTGCGGCGGCCGCAGCTCGCCGCGGCTGTTCGACCTCGAGGGCTCGGTCGGTCTGACGTCGATCCTGCTCGGTCGCATCGACCTCGCCGAGGCCGTCCAGGAGCACCGGGAGTCGGGCCTCTCGGTCCTGACCAGCGGCAGCCTGCCGCCCAACCCGGCCGAGCTGCTGCAGTCCCAGGCGATGCGGCACCTGCTCGACCAGGCCCGGCTCGGACTACGACGTGATCGTGGTCGACGCTCCCCCGCTGCTCCCGGTGACCGACGCGGCGCTGATCGCCGCCGAGGCCGACGGCGCGGTGGTCGTGGTCCGGCAGGGCAAGACGACGCGGGACCAGCTCGCCACCTCGATGGCGCGGCTGAAGGCCGTCGGCGCCCAGCCGCTCGGCGTCACGCTCAACATGGTCGCGACGCGGGGCCGCAAGGGCTACGGGTACGGCTATGGCTACGGGTACGGCTACGCCCCCGAGGAAGGCCGGCGCAAGCAGAAGCAGGACGCCAGCGCCTGAGGGTCTCGACAGGCTCGACCACCCGAAGGCTCGACCACCCGACGGCTCGACCACCCGGCGGCCCGTCAGCGGCGCTTGACCTGCAGCAGCTCGCGGGCCTCGGCCGGCGTCATCGGGGTCCGCTGCACGACTTCTCCCAGCCGTACGACGCGCGAGACCAGCTGCTCGTTGTGCTCGACCGGCACGCCCTTGGCCAGCGTGAGCACGTCCTCCATGCCGACCCGCAGGTGACCGCCCTTCGACAGCGACGCCAGCGCCACGGCCAGGGTCGAGCGGCCGATGCCGGTGGCCGACCACGACGTCGTCTGCTCGGGCAGCGCGGCGACCGCCGCCACCAGGGCGTCGGCGGTGCCGGGCATGCCGCCGGGCACGCCCATCACGAGGTCGACGTGCACCCGGCCGCCGTACGGGAGGCCGAAGCGGTCGAGCAGCCGCCGCAGCGACGGCGACGTGACCGAGGTCGAACAGCTCGAACTCCGGCACCACCTCGCGCTCCTGCGAGAGCTGGTAGAGCTCGGTGATGAACGGCCACGGGTTGGAGAACACGTCGTCGCCGAAGTTCGTGGTGCCCATCGTCAGGCTGCACGAGTCGGGGTCGGCGTCCAGCACCTTCAGCCGGTCGGCCAGCGGGTCGTGCACCGAGCCGCCGGTGGACAGCTGCACGACGAGGTCGGTGGCCTCCCGCAGCGCCTCGACCGTGGCCGTCAGGCGCCCGAGGTCGAGGGTGGGGCGGTGCTCGTCGTCGCGGATGTGGACGTGGATCATCGCGGCGCCGGCGGCCTCGCAGCGCCGCGCGGTCTCGACCAGCTCCTCGAGGGTGGTCGGCAGCTGCGGGCAGTCCTGCTTCGAGGTCTCGGCGCCGGTCGGCGCGACGGTGACCAGCAGCTTGTCCGACGTCACGTTCGCTCCCATGGGCGGCATCGTGTCAGAGCCGCCACGCCTGGTCGAACCTCGACAGCCACGCGACCTAGACTCGTCCGATGGTCCCTGCCCTCCTGCTCGCGGCCATGGTCCTGCTCGCCGGGCTGAGCAACCGCACCGGCAGGCCCAGCGCCGTCGCGCTCGCGGTCGTCTCGGTCCTGTGGCTGCTGACCAACAACCCGATGGAGGGCCCCGTCCTGGTCACGCTCAGCTCCGAGCACGGCATCACCGGAGGCGACCTCGCCGGGCTGGCCGGCCTGGCCGTCGCTGCCTGGCGCTTCCGCGTCGCCTCCCGGGCCCGCTCCACCGACGACCACGCGGCACGCCGCCGGTGAGGGCCGTGGTGCAGCGGGCGCTCGAGGCGTCCGTCTCCGTCGACGGCGAGGTCGTCGGTGCCCTCGACGGTCCCGGGCTCGTCGTGCTGCTCGGCGTCACCCACGACGACGGCCCGACCCAGGTCGCCTGGACGGCCCGCAAGGTCTGGGACCTGCGCATCCTGCGTGACGAGCGGTCGGCCTCCGACGTCGGCGCACCGGTGCTCGTGGTCAGCCAGTTCACCCTGTACGGCGACGCGCGCAAGGGCCGGCGCCCGACCTGGAACGCCGCCGCCCCCGGCGCGCTGTCGGAGCCGCTCTACGAGCAGGTCTGCACCGAGCTCGAGCGGCTCGGCGCCGTCGTCGCGCGCGGCCGGTTCGGCGCGGACATGCAGCTCCACCTGGTCAACGACGGCCCGGTGACCCTCGTCCTCGACGCGCCCGCAGGGTGAAATCTGCTCGGCGGCGCTGCCGGGTGGCCCGAGCGGCCGTCTAGACTGCAGGCCCGAATGGCAACGGCGCCACGTCGTGGGAGCGGACCCTGACGTATCGCTGTGATGGGGGATTCGAAGTGACCGATCAGTTCCAGATCCTGGTGGTCTGCCTGGGCAACGTCTGCCGGTCGCCGCTCGCCGAGCGGCTGATGCGGGCCAGGCTCGACTCCTTCCTCCCGGGCCGCGAGGCCGGGGTGACGGTCTCCTCCGCGGGCGCGCGGGCGCTCGTCGGGGCGCCGATGGACGAGCAGGCCGCCGACGAGCTGCGCCGGCTCGGCGGCGACCCGACCGGTGCGGCGTCGCGGCAGCTCGAGCCGTCGATGGTCGAGGCCGCGGACCTCGTGCTGACCGCCACCCGGCAGCTGCGCTCCCGCGTGCTGGAGGAGGCGCCTCGAGCGCTCAAGCGGACGTTCACGATCACCGAGCTCGCCGCGCTGGTCACCTCCGACGAGCTGCGCGGCAGTCGCGTCACCAGCGCCGCCGACCTGGTCGCACGGGCCGGCTCCTGGCGGGGGTCCGTGCAGCCCGCGTCGTACGACGTGCCGGACCCGATCGGCCAGTCGGCCGACGTGCACCGCGAGGTGGCCGACCTGCTCGACCGCGACTGCACCGCGATCGCGCGGGCCGTCGTGGCGGCGCTGCTCAGCGACGTCGGCGCCGGCTGACCGCACTTCGCATCTCGGGACCGATCGTCCGTAACGTCGGATCCGCATGGAGCTCTCCGAGTCCGCGAAGGCCGCCATCCCCGATGCGGCCAAGGACCTCATCCGACCCATCCAGAGCGCGGTGTCCGCAGTCGTGCACTCCGGCGACGCGGTCGAGTGCCCGGTGTGCGAGTCCGGCTTCGACACCTTCCTGCCCTTCCACGGCCGGCCGGGGGCGCAGTGCCCCAAGTGCCGCACCATGGAGCGGCACCGGCTGCTCGCGCTGTTCCTCGCCCGCGAGACCGACCTCTTCTCGGGCTCGCCGAAGCGGCTGCTGCACGTGGCGCCCGAGTGGTACATGCAGAAGTACCTCAAGGAGGCCCCCGGCATCGACTACCTCAGCGGGGACATCGCCTCGCCGCACGCCATGGTGAAGCTCGACGTCACCGACCTCGAGTTCGACGACGCGCAGCTTCGACGTGGTGATGTGCTCCCACGTGCTCGAGCACGTCGACGACTCCGACCTGGCGATGCGCGAGCTGTTCCGGGTGCTGCGACCCGGGCGGCTGGGGGATCCTCGACGCGCCCGTCGAGTGGGACCGGGAGGACACCTACGAGGACTGGTCGGTCACCGACCCCGCCGACCGCGAGCGGGTCTTCGGCCAGCGCGACCACGTGCGGCTGTTCGGCCGGAGCTACCCGCAGCTGCTGACCCGTGCCGGCTTCGACGTCCACCTGGACGAGTACACCCTGCGAGCCCGGCGAGCTGGAGCGCTACGGGCTCCGTCCGGACATGGATCACATCTGGATGTGCCGGAAGCCGGCCTGACGACGACGACGCCGCGCGACCACGGTGACGCCGACCAGGCGCGACGTTGAACCCGACCACGGCCCCGAGCACCGCCTCGCGCCAGGACGGGTCGCTCGCTGCTTCTCGACCTGCGGGTCGGTGAACGACAGGGCGCCGATGTCGGCGCTGCCGACGTCACCGCCTCGCGGTAGCCCTGCAGCCGGTCCTGGAGCACCGTGCGGAGCTCGTCCGCGACGCGGCGCCCGAGCCGCCGACGGGTCCGTCACGAAGATCTGCACCACGCCGGCGCCGACGGACCGCTCGACGCTCAGCCGGCGCCGAGACCGCCTTCGGGCTCAGGTCGACGCCGCGGCTCCGCGGCCACGTCGTCGACGACGGTCGCAGCTGGTCGCGAGGCTCTCGACCGTGCGGATGATGGTCTCGCTGTCGACGTTGTTCTTCGGGAGCTCGACCAGCAGCGTCACCGAGGCGACGTACGGCGACGGGAGCGGTCTGCGTGACCACCAGCCCCAGCAGCCCGCCGAGGAGGGCCGTCAGCACCATCACCCACCAGCGGCGGGCGATCGGGTGCGCACCGGTCGCGACGTGCTCCGGCGCGGACGCAGGCCTTCGAGCTGCTCGCCGACCCGCCCGGCGAGCCGTGACCTCGCGCGACGGCTCGTAGGCGGCCCAGTCGTCGTAGACCTGCTCGTAGGCGCGCTGGTAGGCCTCGGTCAGGTCCGGGGGCGGGGGTGGCGGGGAGCTGTCACGCCCAGCGTCGTCGGTCGCTCATCCGGTGCCTGCCGTGGATCACACCGTGCGGCGGTTGCTGCGTCCGGCGGCGGCCACCGCCACCAGCAGCCCGATCGCGAAGCCGGCCGCCGCGCCGATCGCCCCGTTGCGCAGCAGCGGCGGCGTGACCTTGACGTTCTCGGGGCCGCCACCGAACGGCTCGATGGCGATCCGCGACGACGAGCTGTCGTTCCCGCTGCGGGACTGCAGGATCCGTTGCTGCAGGGACGGGGCGACCTGGGTGGCGACGGCCCGGGCCTGCGACCGGGAGGTGTCGATCACCGTCACCTCGATCACCGCCGAGCCGGTCGGCCGGTCGACCGTGAGCCGCTTCTCGACGTCGTTGGGCGAGAGCCCGGTGCCGCTGCTCGCGGCGATGTCGCCGAGCACCACGCTGCTGGTCGTCAGCGCCTCCACCGTCCGCACCAGCGCCTCGGTGTCGGCGGACGCCGTTGGGCAGCTGCACCACGAGGGTCACCGTCGAGGAGTAGCGCGGCGGAAGGCACGGCAGACGCGCCGATCCCGACCAGTCCCTCCGACGATCGTGACGATCGCGATGAGCCACCAGCGTCGCCAGACCTCGGCACCGAGGTCCGGCGGCGCGACGGCAGCGGGTGGGACCTCCGGTCTCGTCGTGCTCACGTGACCTCCAGCTCGGACGTGTGGGTGAAGTATGACGACTTCCGCTCGGGAAGGTAGGGATACGCCGCCGCCAGGCCCGCCAGCATCCACAGCAGCTTGTTGTTGATCGCCGAGAGGAAGATCGTCGCGGTCGCGAAGGCCAGCAGCATCGGGAAGAGCGCTCGCAGCACCCCAGAGGGCTCGTTGCGGTACACCCGGAACAGCACCACGCCCACCGTGAGCAGCACCCCGACGTACAGTCCCAGACCGATCGGGCCGAGCTCGACCCAGGGTTCCAGGTAGGCGTTGTGGACCTTGATCCCGTCGAACAGCACGGAGTAGGGGTCGAGCTCCACGCCGGGGGTCGAGGAAAGCAACCGGTCGCTCTGCTTGATGAAGTTGCCGGCCCCGAGACCGAGCACCGGGTGCTCCTCCCAGCCGGCCCAGGCGGCGTGCCAGATGTCCAGGCGTCCGGTCCCCCGGTTCGCGCTGACGTCTTCCGCGTGGAACCGCGGGATCGCGAGATAGGCCCCGAACACGACCGCGAACAGCGTCCCGCTGCCCACCAGGGCCGTCAGCCGGGGGCGTACGGCGAACCGGCCGCCGAACTCACCGGTCCACAACAGGAAGACGAGCAGGCCGAAGGTGGCGAGCAACCCGCCCCGGGACTGGGCGGCGAGCACCGCGGCCACGAGCAGGACCACCACCAGCAACCAGCGCCGCCGGTGCCGACCGGTGGAGATCGATGCCAGCGACGCGGCGATCGGGATCGCGGCGAGCTCGTAGAGCGCGTACATGTTCGGGTCGCCCTGGAGCCCGACCGCACGCGAGGTGAGGCCCGTTTGGCCGAGCCCGACGAACGCGACCGCGACCGCGCCGTAGACGTACCAGACCATCAGCCGCCGCATCTGCTCACGGGACTCCAGCAGCACGACGTAGCTGAAGAAGTAGCACAGCGCGAGGGCCATCTGGCCCATGGCGGAGGCCCATCCGACGAAGCTGCTGGCCCAGATCGAGCTGAGGAACACCCACAGGCCGAGGCCCACCACCGCGACCCCGATGGCCGGTTCGGGCAGCAGCGTCGTCTGCGAGCGCGACAGGACCACCAGCAGCGACGCGTAGAGGCCCACGACTGCCAGGATCCGCCCCACGCTGGCCGGTCCGATGCCCAACGACTCGACGAACACCGAGAGCACCAGGAGCCGGAGCAGGAGCTCCCTCATGGCGTGACCCTCCGGACCGCGGAGCGCAGCGCGGGGAACACCCGGCTGTGTCGCACCGGGAGGTACTCCGGCATCGTCTTGGCTCGCAGCGCCAGGGTGCCGTTGCCGGGCCACACACCCACCCGGGGCACGGCGTAGGGCCCGGGATCCTCGCGCGACTCCGGTCAGCGCGAACGCATGGGTGTATCCAGCGTCCTGTGCCGCGCGCCGCGCCTGCGCGTCGTGCAGGCCCCGCGGGTAGGCGACGTGGTCGACGGACCGGTGCAGCAGGTCGCCGAGCAGCTCGCGGCTGCGGCTCATCTCCGCGCGGCACTCGTCGGGGTCGAGCTCGGTGAGCCTCGGTGGCTCCAGCTGTGCGACTGGAGGTCGACGCCCTGCGTCGGCCGCACTCGAGCACCTGGTCGACGGTCAGCGTCTCCGGCGGCCACTCCGGCGGCGTGTCGACCCAGTCGACCGGCTGCCCCCCTGGCGGTCAGGGTCGGCCGCGACCAGGAAGACGGTGGCCGGCAGCCGATGGCGGCGCGAGCGACGGGCAGCACGTGCTCGTCGAGCTGGCGAACCCGTCGTCGAAGGTCAGCGCCACCATCCCGCGTGGCAGCCGTCCGCGCCCGTCGATGTGGTCCAGCGCCACCGCCGAGCGGTACGACGTGCCGGGTGCGGCGCCAGCCACGCCAGCTGCACCTCGAAGTCCTCCGGGGTGACGGCCAGCGGTGAGGACCAGCCCGGGTCGACGGCGTGGTAGCAGAGCACGCTCACGACGCCCGCACCTCGTCGAGCACGGCGGCGAGGTCCCGCAGCAGTCGCGCTCCGCCCCGAAGCCGCCGCGCACGTGCGCCTGCGCGTGCCGGCCCATCCGGCGCGTCGGACCTCGTCGGTGAGCAGCGAGCGCAGGGCGTCGGCGAGAGCGACCCGGTCCTGGGCCGGCACCACGTAGCCCGTGGTGCCGTCGACGACCATCGAGCTGACGTCGCCGACATCGGTGGCGACGACGGGCAGGCCGGCGCCTCGGCCTCGAGCACGGTCAGCGGCATCGCCTCCCACCACGACGGCAGGCAGAACACGTCGACCTGTGCATAGGTCGCGGCCATCTCGACGGGGTCGACCATCCCCACCATCTCGGCGTGCGGCGGCACCGCGTCGAGGACCTGCTGCTGCGAGCCGGCGCCCTCGTCGGGCATCCCACCGACCAGCCACAGCTCGTGATGCACGCCCTCATCCAACAGCATGGTGGAGGCCGCCACGAGGTCCAGCACGCCCTTGCGCGGCGTGAGTCCCCCTACGAACAGCACCCGGGGGGGATGGTGGGGGCGGCTGGACGTGACGTCGGCGAACCGCTCCACGGACACCCCGTTGGCGAGGTAGCGCACCCGGGCCGGGTCGAGGCCGCTGTCCAGGAGCACGTCGCGGACCCGGGTCGACACCGCGATGACGGCGTCGGCGGGGGCCAGCGTGCGACGAGCCAGGGCGCGACGGGCCCGGCTGGTGAGGCTGTCGATGAGTCGCCCGCCGTGCGCGTGGACCACCGTGCGGGCACCGCGCAGCCTCGCGGCGCGGACGAGCAGCCCGGCCCGCAGCCCGGTGACGGTCGGCGCGAGGGCCGAGTGCACGTGCACCACGTCGCCACGACGTGCGACCCGGAAGACCCGCGCCGCGTCGGTGAAGGTGCGCGTGGCGTTGCCCCATGACAACCGGCCGCCCTCGCGACGTGCCCCCTCGGCCAGGTTGACGAACACCACGTCGTACCCGAGCGTCTGCTGCTCGTCGACCAGCATCGCCATGAAGCTCGGGATGCCGCCGCGCTCCGGCGCTCCCCGGCCGACGACGACGAGACGCCCCCGGGCGCTCACGGGTGGTGGAGGCGCGAGCGCGCCGCGTAGAGGGTCCGAGCCAGAGTGGGGCCTGGGTCGCGCACCGACACGTCGGCGTGCACGGTGTGCCGCCGCGGGCGCACGGCCTGCGCCACACCCGCCCAGCCGAGCGCACCGGACCGCTTGCCGTCGAGAATGCTGCGCAGGTCACCCTCGACCCAGCGGTAGGGGACGCCGACGCGACCCCGCAGCGGTCGGTCGCGTCCGACGTCGTCCCCGGCGGCCAGGCGGGTCACCACGTCCAGGAAGTTCGCCCCGGCATGGGCCGAGACCACCACCGAGCCGTAGACCCGCGGGTTGATGTCGATCAGGTGGCCCCCGATGTACTGCACGTTGAACAGGCCGTCGTGGCCCTCGAGGATCTCCACGACGCGCTCCTCGAGGGCGGCGTCCGGCTCGATCGTCACGGCACAGCTGGCGACCCCGGCCAGCCGTGGCCAGGTGCGGGGGTAGGTCTGGTGCAGCGTGGCCCGGAGCCGCCCGCCCCACATCACGCCGGACATGCCCTGCAGGGTGCCGGGCAACCACTCCTGCACGAGCAGCGGCGCGGGGTAGCCGTCGGCGAGCCGGAGGTCCGCCGGCCCGTCGGCGCGCCACACGTTGAGGCTGGTGGAGTCGTGCTTCTCGACCGGCTTCACCGCGACCGGGTAGCGCACCTCGGAGGCGTGCGCCAGCAGGTCCGCCCCGTCGACGAAGACCTGCTCGTGCGCGACGGCGAACCCCGCCCGCTCGGTACGACGACGCCACCTCGGCCTTGTCCACCAGGGCCGCCCCCGACCAGCCCAGCGCCAGCAGCGCGGCGTCGCTCGACAGCAGCACCGTCTCGTAGTCGCCGCTGTCGGCGAGGGTCGTCACGGCCCGGGCGTACCCGCTGCGTCGTCGACGCTCGGGCACGTGGACGCGCCGCGAGCAGTGGCGCGACCAGCCCGCCACCGAGAGCGGGTGGGACATCGCGACGTGCGCCTCGAGCCCGGCCGCGGCCAGCGCTCGCACGGCGCCGAGGGTGCTGATCGCCTGCCCGCTCCCCCCGTCGGACACCAGCACCGGCCTCATCCGCGCAGCACCTTGCGCACCGTGCCGCGGTCGAGCAGCAGCAGGGCCGCGCCGCCGAGCAGGACCGTCCCGACACCCGCCGCGATCAGGCTCCACCAGCTCTCGCCGGGCACGACCAGCATCCCGATCCACGCACCCAGGCCCGAGCCGACGCCTACGAGTGCCGACGGTGTCAGCGCCCGCAGCAGCGTGCCCCAGGAGAGGTGGATGACGCGGCAGACCACCTGCTGCGTGGCCAGCGTGAACAGCAGCGCCATCACCGCCTGGGCCACGGCGACCCCGGTGATGCCCCACCGAGTGGCGAGGAACAGCGCAGGGACGAGCAGCACGAGCCGACCGACGCCCAGCCACATGCCGAGCTTGGGCCGACCCACGGCCTTGAAGACGTCGACCGCTCCCGTGGACAACGACCGGAAGACGGCGTAGATCGCGATGGCCGACATCACCGGCACCGTGGCGGCGTACTTCTCGCCGAACAGCACCGGCACGATCACCGGGGAGGCCACCGCGATCGCGATCCCGGCCCCGAAGCCGTAGGTCGCCTGGATGCGCATGGAGAGCAGGTAGCCGCGTCTGAGCCGACCCACCTCGCCGTTGACGTGCGCGTAGAGCGGATAGGTGACCTGCGAGAAGATCTGGAAGACGCTGAGGATCACCAGCTCCGGGATGCGGAAGCCGACGAAGTAGTAGCCCAGGGACGCGGCCCCGAGCGTCGAGATCACCACGAAGTAGTCGACGTTGAGCACCACCGTGGCGAGCCCGCCGTTGACGGCGGCCGGGAACCCGAAGTCGAGGATGGTGCGCATCTCGTCCGGGTCGACCCAGTGACGGATCGGCCCCGGTCGGTGGTCGACCATGATCCAGCAGACGATGGCGTAGGCGATCGACCCCGCGATCTCCGCCCAGACCAGCGACCAGGCCCCGAAGCCGGAGAGGGCCAGGGTGATCGCGACCACGCCACGGGTCAGCCCGCGCGCCATCTCCCCCGGGAGCCGCTTCTGGAACTGCAGGCTCTTGCGGAGCACCGCGTCCGGCACCTGGCCGATCGAGGTGAAGACCAGCACCAGCGAGAGCACCTGCAGCATCAAGGCGTCGTCGGGCTCGTCCAGCCAGTCCAGCAGGAAGGGGACGCTGACCACCCAGAGCACCACCAGCAGCAGCGAGCCGAGGATGCCCTGCGCGAGCGCGGTGTCGATGCGCCGCGGCGTGCGCGGCAGGTACACGATCGCCTGGCTGGCACCGAAGTCCGAGACCACGTTGAGAGCGGTGACGATGGTGAGGCCGAAGGAGATCAGGCCGTAGTCGGACGGACCGAGCACGCGCGCGAGGACCACCGTGGACGCCAGCAGCGTCAGCCGGGCGAGCACGAACGCCGCGCCCTGCCAGGCGAATCCCTTGCGAGCGGTCAGGGCGAGCGGGGTCGCGTCGGTCGGGGCCGGTGCCGGACTCACAGCTCGGTCCCGGTCGTTGCCAGTGCCATCTCGGCGGTGAGGACACGACCCATCATCTTGCTCGTCATCTGCAGCGAGGCGAGCCTGCGCACCCCCTCGTCGCTGAGCAGGGACCTGATGCGGAGGTCGTCGAGGTCCACGACGCCGGTCGCCTGCAGGTGCCGCAGGAGCGCGGCGTTCGACTCCGCCTCAGGCCACTTCGGCTCCACCGGGAACGGGAAGGGGTGTGTCCGACCCCCATGTAGGTCAGCTTGTTGACGGCCTTGCGGGTCATCAGGCCGTAGTAGGGCAGGTAGCGGTGGAACGTGGTGGGCCGCATCGGCACAGCGGGCCCGCCGCGCGTCGTCGGGAGCCGCGCGATCTCAGGGTCCAGTCGCTCCATCATGGTCCGCATCAGCCGGAACCCGCTGCGGTGCCGGAAGTCCAGGGCGAACGTCGTCGCGAACGTGCTCTTCCAGTAGTACGGCAGCTGGGCCGCGAGATCCTGGTCGTCGGCGGCACGGTACGCACCGAAGTGGCCGCTGCTCTTGTAGGCGTAGCAGGCATCGAGCTGTCGGGTGCTGGGCTGGTCGGCGTAACGAGCAGCAACCGGCCGCATCAGGTCCACGACGTCGGCCTTGGTCGCTGCGCGGGACCCCGCCGCGAGGGCGTCGACCTCGACGGGGCGGAACCCCACGACGTCGGTCCAGAGCTCCAGGTTGGCCTGCTCCCGACCTGGCCTGGGGAGCTCGGAGACCCACGCCTTGGCCTGGACGTGCTCCCCGCCGCCGGCGCTGAGCAGCCGAGGCATCCTCAGCGCCAGCTGCTCGTGGCCCCACTGCACCCGCGACAGCTGGATCACCTCGAGGCGGCCGTCCGCCGCGCCGAGGGCGCGCGGCGCCTGACCGGGCAGCATGTCGGGCCAGTCCCAGGGCACCCGCATCTCGCGCCAGGGCCAGCCCTTGCGCCGGGCGATGTCACGAGCCATCCGCACGTCCGGCTGGATCGAGCTTTCCCGGGTGTTGCCGGTGAACGTGACGCCGGCTCGGTGCGCGAGCAGCGCGATCAGCCGCGAGTCGTAGCCGCCGGTGAGGTCGAGCCACGTGGGATCGGCCGCGAGCCGGTCCTGCATCGACCCGATCAGCACCTCGAGGAGGTGGTCGGCGGCCGTGCTGAGATCGAGCGCCTCGATGGCCGGGTCCGGCTGGGGCGACCAGTGCAGCGACTCCCGGACCGATCCGGGGCTCACGTGCAGCGCCGCCCCGAGGTCCAGGCGGCGCACACCCTCCCAGTGCGTGGCCGGGCCGAACTGGGAGCCGGCGACCAGGAACATCCGCAGGCCCGCGGGCGACGCCGGCGGCTTGAGGTGGCGGGCGAGCGCGAGCGCGGAGGTGGAGACGTAGACGAGGTCGCCGCGCTCGGCGACGTAGACGGGTGCCGCCGCGAACGCGTCGGTGGCGGCCAGGAAGGCTCGGGCTCGAGGCGTCGAAGGAAGCGCTGGAGAACTGACCGTCCAGGGCGCCGAGCCCGGCCTCGGTCATCGGGTGCGTTCGCGGCCCGTGGGCGGACCCCTGCAGGAGGGTCCAGCCGCGGTCGTCGGCGGTCACCTCGCAGCCGAACGCGACGGCCGCGGCGACACTGTCCTTGCCCACGTCATGGCCCGGTGGCTCGGACTCCCGCAGGTCTCGGTAGTGGCCGGCGAGCAGCTGCGCCTCGGCGGCGGGTCTCGTCGTGTCGCCCGCGGACGACACGACGGCGACGAAACCGCTCACTTCCCGCTGCTCCTGAACTCGTGCACGAGCCCCTCCCAGAAACCGACCCCCCAGCCAATGTGCATGGCCATGAAGGCCAACGGTACGAGAGGACGGGCTGCCGCGTCGTCGATTGTCCGGCCTGTGTGCACCGAGGCGGCGGCGAGCGCGAGGGCGTACGGCGAGACCGCCAGCACCGCGAGACCGGCCCGGTCACGTCGTACGACGGCGAGCGCACCGGCCGCGGCGAGGTAGCCGACGAACATCGGGGGCAGCAGGTGACGCGGACGGATCGACTCCGGGTGGCGCAGCACGACCTTGGCCTTGCCCTTGCCGTAGCGGCGGTACTGCTTCCACAGCGCCCGGATGGTCTGCCGGGACTCCCAGTCGATGACCAGCGACGGGTCGAACAGGATCTTGTGGCCCGCCTCCCGGACCCGGTGGTCGAACTCGAAGTCCTGGTTGACCGTGAACTCCTCGCCCCAGCCGCCGACCGAGCGGGCCACCTCGGTCGGGTAGGCGCCGAACGGGACGTGCTCGACCTCCTGCGGCTCCTTGCCGTAGTGGTAGATCGGAGCCGCCGACCCCGAACGGCGACGCCATCGCCGCGGCGACCGCCTTGCCGGCGGGGGTCTTGCCGATGCCGCGCTTGATGCCGCCGACACCGCCCCAGTCACCGGACTCGAGCAGCTCCACCGCCCGGGCGACGTAGCCCGGGGGCACCGCGGCGTGCGCGTCGACGCGCACCAGCCAGCGGGCCGCGGGTCGCGGCGAGCGCGACGTTCATGGCGTACGGGCACGGTGCGCTGCGGGTTGTGGAGCAGCTCGATGCGCGGGTCGGCCTGCGCGCGCTCGAGGACGTAGTCCGGGCGTGCCGTCGTCGGAGGCGCCGTCGACGATGATGATCTGCATGTCCGGCTCGGTCTGCGCGAGCAGCGAGTCGAGGCAGGCCGCCGATCGCGCCGCGCTCGTTGCGCACCGGGACCACGACGGTGACGCGGGGCTCGTGCGGTGCGGAGTCCGAGGCGGTAGGGGTCGTGCTCACGAGCCCGTTCCACCGAAGACCGCGGAGAACGTCCGGGCCATGATCTTGACGTCGAGCCACAGCGACCAGTTGTCGATGTAGACGTTGTCGAAGTAGGCCCGGTCCTCGATCGAGGTGTCGCCGCGCAGCCCGTTGACCGCGGCCCAGCCGGTGAGGCCGGGCCGCACCCGGTGGCGCGCGGGTAGGAGTCGTACTGCCGGTTGAACTGCTCGACGAAGTACGGCCGCTCCGGCCGCGGGCCCGACCAGGCTCATGTCGCCGCGCAGGATGTTCAGCAGCTGCGGCAGCTCGTCGAGCGACGTCTTGCGGATGAACCGGCCGACCGGGCCGATGCGGGAGTCGTTGGACGACCGACCAGTTGGTGGCCGACTCGGTGGCGTTCGCGGGCTTGCAGCGAGCGGAACTTGAGCAGCGTGAACGGACGTGCCGCGGCTGCCGACCCGGGTCTGCCGGAACAGCACGTCGGCGCCCATCTCGATCCGGACCGCGAGCGCGGTCAGCGCCATGATCGGGGAGAGCACCGCGAGGGCGAGCAGCGAGAACGTCGAGGTCCATGAGCCGCTTGAGCCGCCACGGCAGCAGCTGCCACAGCGCCGGCCGCAGCCGGATCAGCGCCGACGTCGCGGATCCGCTCGCGGCGCGGCGAGTGCAGCATCTGGAACAGCGGCGGCACCAGGAACAGCGTGTAGCGGGTCTGCGGGTCGCGCATCCGCAGCGCCCGGAGCACGTCGGCGGAGCCCACCCCGACGTAGGTGATGATCACGACGGCCACGTCGTGCTCGACGGTGACCGCGGCGAGCTCGACCGGGTCCTCCTCGAGGATGTCCTCCTGCACGGCGTGCGCGTTCTCGAGCTGCGGGCCCATGAACCCGACCACCCGGAGACCGTGCTCGGGGTGCTCGTCGAGGGTGCGCTTGACGCGCGCGGCCGTCGGACCCGTGCCGACGATGAGGGTGCGGTAGGCGACCCAGCCACGTCGGCGGGTCAGCCGCACGAACCAGTAGGCGCAGGCCCGGGACGACCAGCACGCAGCCGAGCACCAGCAGGCCCTGGAAGACCATCCGCCAGGGCTGGACGTCCGTCGGTCGAGATGGTCACCAGGGCGCTGACCCCGACGGCGGCGGCGACGCCGGCCAGCAGCACCGGGAGCTCGTCGAACAGCGACAGCGTGAGCCGCGAGCGGTAGAGGGTGTTGCCCTGGAAGGCGACCACGACGACGACGATCAGCAGCAGCGTCGCGAGCCCGGAGACCGGGACGATCGCGCAGGCGAGCAGAATCGCCACGATGTCGGTCAGCAGCAGCAGCGTCGAGACGCGGTCGATGGCACGAGCGGACGCCATCGGGCCCGCCAGGCGCACGTTGGCGCCCGGCGCGACCTCGATGGGTCGTCAGTTTCAGTTGCGGAGACGCCTCAGCGCCCCCTCTGTCGTCGACACGATTCGCATCGGCGACGCGTTCCACCCCGAACACGTCTCCACCCCAAGTCGATCAATCCGTAGATCTAATCCCCGATTAAGATCTTCAGGTACTCGTCTACCCTAGCGAAGGGGTATCGCAAACACCTCACCTGCAGAAACCTTGTCTTTACGACGGTTAAAGGTCCAGGATTGCTCGGCGCCCGGAAGATTCCTTCTGCCCGTTTTCACGCCCACGTTTCAGCCGGATTTGCCCGACCTGCGCCCGCACTGTGGACCTGCGCCCGCACTGTGCCCGGCGCAGGTGTCTAGCGGGTGCGGGAGGGGTCGACGGCGTCGTAGCTGGTGCCGATGCGGACGTTGTCGAAGAAGCTGGTGCGGGTGTGGGCCAGGTTGGTCTCCTGGTACTGCCCGATCCGGAACTTGTGGATCTTCGGGGCGACCGCGTTGCGGGAGGTCTTGGCCCCCATGTACTGCCCGTCGCGCCAGCACTCGCGCAGCGCGTTGGTGCTCGTGGTCGACCAGCGGATGTGGCAGACGAAGTCCATCCACTTGTTCGTCACGATCGGACCCAGGTCCAGCTTGTCGAGCCCCAGCCCGTCGGTGTAGAGCCCCTTGCTGTTCTGCACCGTGTTGCGCCGCAGCACCATGTGCGGGGTGGAGAACTTCTCGTACGACGTCCCGTTCGCGTTGCTACATGTTCATGTCACCGGAGAAGTTCAGCGACCCGTTGTCACCGTCCATCCGCCACGCCACCGGGGTGTGCCACGAGGACCCCGAGATCTCCGAGAGGCAGACCCACCCCCCAGCAGCCAGTCCGAGTCGTAGTACATCGAGAACCCGTACCACTGGTCCACGCCGCCCTTGTCGTCCGGCGTCCAGGTGAACTTCGAAGCCGCCAGCTCCACGCTGCTGGGCCGCGCCCATCACCAGCTTCAACGACCGCTTCGAGTCGGTGGTCCGGGTCCGCTCCCCACTGAACGAGACCGCGTTCGTGCACGCCGTGTTACCCATCTCCTCCACCGACGCATACTGGTCAGCCACCGCGTCCGGCCCATCGGCCGTACCCGTGCCACAGCTCAACCCGTTCGCACCGTGCGGCACCCCACCCGCCTCGAAGTCACCACTCCACAACACCTTCCCCGCCACCGGAGCCGGCACCGCAGACGAAGGCGCAGCCGTCGTAGGCGCAGCCGTCGTGGGCGCAGCCGTGGTAGGCGCAGCCGTCGTGGGCGCAGCCGTCGTAGGCGCCGCCGTGGTAGGCGCAGCCGTGGTGGGCGCCGCCGACGTCGGCGCGGCCGTGGTCGGCGTGTCCGACGGGGTCGGGGTGTCCGTGGGCTCCGGGTCCTGCGCCTGCTCCGTGACGTAGGTGAGGGTCAGGCGAGGGGCCCAGCCGCTCTTCTCGCGAGACGCGAACCGGGCGGTGGCACCGGTGGTGGCCAGCCGGAGCGACACGTCGCCGCTGCGGACCGCCCACGGCGACACCGCGAGGCAGACGCGGTGACCCCGCCGGAGCTTGCCGCCCCCGAGCCCGAGCTTCTCCCCGAGAGTTGTGGGGCGGGTGCGCCAGGTGGTCGAGTTGCCCCACCCGTCGGTCGAGGTGAACGCCACCACGCGGGCCCGGGCGGACCGGGTCGGGGTGAGGCACAGCCGCGCGTCGGACAGGACGGAGCCAGCCGGGGTGCGTGGGGCCGCGAACCCGACGAGACCCTGGGTGCGGCGAGAGAGCTTGAGGGTGCGCGACTTGCCGTAGGTAGCCCGCGGCCGCAGCCGGTTGACGCATGGTGTCGTGGCTGGCCTTGACGGAGATCGTCGACGTGGAGCCGGCGGCGAAGGAGGCGGCCTCGACCGACGAGGTCGTGGAGGCGGTCGACGCCCAGGCGCCGGTGGCGCTCAGCCCCGAGACCAGCATGGCCGCGGCCACGAGCGTGGTCCTGGTCCGCGTTCCGCCGATCGATCCCATGAGGATCCCTCCCGTGTCCCGGCTGCCGAGTGGCCAGCCACAGGAGGTGTCGGACTGCCGTGGGGATCACATGAGGACAGACAAGTGCATGCCGGGTAAAATTCTCTATTCGGACATAACGCGCGAGCCCCCGGACACCAGGCAGGTGTCCGGGGGCTCGGGGCCGGCGAGGTTCTGCCGGGGTGTCAGCGGGTCCGCGACGGGGTCCACCGCGCCGGTAGGTCGTGCCGATCCGCACGTTGTCGACGTACATGGTGCGGGTGTGCCGGATGCTCTTCTCCTGGTACACACCCACGCGCAGGTGGTGCACCCGGGTGTCGACCGCGTTGCGCGAGGTCTTGGCACCCATGTAGTGCCCGTCGCGCCAGCACTCGCGCAGCGCGTGGTGGCGAGTCGTGGACCACCGGATGTGGCAGACGAAGTCCATCCACCTGTTGGTCACGATGGGCCCGAGGTCCATCTTGTCGAGGCCCTTGCCGTCCTTGTAGAAGTGCTGCTGGTTCCGGACCGTGTTGCGGCGCAGGATCATGTGCGGACGCGAGAACGTCTTGTAGGCCCGACCGTTGGCGTTGTTCAGGTTCATGTCGCCGGAGAAGTTCAGCGAGCCGTTGGCACCCTGGGTGCGCCAGCCCGACCGGGTCGACCCAGTCGCTGGCCGAGACCTCGCGGAGCAGGCCGCCCATCTGGTTCCAGTCCGAGCTGGTAGTACAACGAGAAGCCGTACCACTGGTTGACGCTGCCCCGGGCGTTCGGCCGCCAGCCGAACTTCGACTTGGCGAGCTCGCGCTGCTGCCGGGCACCCATCACGATCTTCAGGGCGCGGTGCGAGTCACGGGTCCGGGTGCGCTCGCCGCTGATCGAGACCCGGTTGGTGCAGGCGGTGTTCCCCATCTCCTCGATGCTCCGGTACTGGTCCCTGCGCGAGTCCGCGCCGTCGGCCTTGCCGGTGCCGCACGACTTGCCGTTGGCGCCGTGCGGCACACCGCCGCGCTCGAAGTTGCCGCTCCACAGCACGCGGCCGGCCTTGCTGGTGGCGGCCAGGTGGACCTTCGCCGGGGTTGCCGACGCTCCGTCGGCCGGCGCGGCTGCGCGCACGGCGCCGACGGAGCCGGACACCGTCAGCGCAGACAGCAGCAGGGACACAGCAACGAACCCGACTTTCGGGCGCGCTTGTACACGGAGTGGGCTCATGACGGCTCCTCGTCGGTGGGGTGGTGGTGGCTCCGCGAAGGGGAGAGTGGAGCCACAGAGGTGTCGACACCATCCGCGTCCGACATGAGTCTTCTGTCCGCTTTTTACGATTGGTCTAGGCCGCACGTACGAGGCCCCGAGGTCGCGGTGCGCGACCTCGGGGCCTCGGATCGGGCCACCACCCGCGGGTGGTCAGGCGCCGATCAGTGGGTGCGGGTGGGGTCGACGGCGTCGTAGCTGGTGCCGATGCGGACGTTGTCGAAGTAGCTGGTGCGGGTGTGGGCCAGGTTGGTCTCCTGGTACTGCCCGATCCGGAACTTGTGGATCTTCGGGGCGACCGCGTTGCGGGAGGTCTTGGCCCCCATGTACTGCCCGTCGCGCCAGCACTCGCGCAGCGCGTTGGTGCTCGTGGTCGACCAGCGGATGTGGCAGACGAAGTCCATCCACTTGTTCGTCACGATCGGACCCAGGTCCAGCTTGTCGAGCCCCAGCCCGTCGGTGTAGAGCCCCTTGCTGTTCTGCACCGTGTTGCGCCGCAGCACCATGTGCGGGGTGGAGAACTTCTGGTAGGACGTCCCGTTCGCGTTGCTCATGTTCATGTCACCGGAGAAGTTCAGCGACCCGTTGTCACCGTCCATCCGCCACGCCACCGGGGTGTGCCACGAGGACCCCGAGATCTCCGAGAGGAGACCACCACCCAGCAGCCAGTCCGAGTCGTAGTACATCGAGAACCCGTACCACTGGTCCACGCCGCCCTTGTCGTCCGGCGTCCAGGTGAACTTCGAAGCCGCCAGCTCACGCTGCTGGGCCGCGCCCATCACCAGCTTCAACGACCGCTTCGAGTCGGTGGTCCGGGTCCGCTCCCCACTGAACGAGACCGCGTTCGTGCACGCCGTGTTACCCATCTCCTCCACCGACGCATACTGGTCAGCCACCGCGTCCGGCCCATCGGCCGTACCCGTGCCACAGCTCAACCCGTTCGCACCGTGCGGCACCCCACCCGCCTCGAAGTCACCACTCCACAACACCTTCCCCGCCACCGGAGCCGGCACCGCAGACGAAGGCGCAGCCGTCGTAGGCGCAGCCGTCGTGGGCGCAGCCGTCGTGGGCGCACGCCGTGGTAGGCGCAGCCGTCGTGGGCGCAGCCGTGGTAGGCGCAGCCGTCGGTGGGCGCAGCCGTCGGTGGGCGCAGCCGACGACGGCGCCGCCGCAGCGCGTGGAGTCGCTCGAGTAGGTCACCGCGAGGGACGGGCCCGTCGCACCGGCCTCGCGACTCGCCAACGAGACGCCCGCACCGACGCCGATCCGGAACTCCGTCTCGTTGACCTCGAGGAAGGAGGCCGGCACCGACAGGCACACACGCCGACCCGCGGTAAGCGAGCCGGTCGTCGCCCGACCGATGTCTTCTCGACGTACGGCTTGGTGTTCCAGGTCGTGGCTCGGTCCACCCCCACGGCGCGGTGTAGACGGTGACCGCGGTGCTCGCGTTGGTCGTCGGCGTCAGGCACAGCTGAGCACCGGCGACCGCGCTGCCCGTCGGCGTCGGTCGGGGTCTTGAACATCAGCAGACCCTGGTCGGCGCTCGACATGGAGAGCGTCTTCGCGGTGCCGTACGCCGTCGCCGGGCTGGCCGGCTTGATCACCGTGTCGCGCATCGCCGGCACGGTCGTGGTCGTGGTCGCCGCGACGGGACGGAGCTCGGCCGGTGACGACCCGCGCGGCCGCCAGCGAACCGGTCACCGCGAGCGTGGACAGCAGCGCCGCGACGGCCAGGACGCCGACTTTCGGGCGCGCGACAGCAGGGAATGGGCTCATGACGGCTCCTCGTCGAAAGGGGTGGAGCCTCCGGGGGGAGAGGCTGACGAGAACGTCGGTGCCCGACATGTCCGTATTAAGTTATTTGGCGCAAAGCCGTGTAAAGATCCTGTGACGATGGTCGCGGCAGGCGTGTCCCGGACGCACCGAGGCCCGCACCGGACGGTGCGGGCCTCGAGTGGTCTGGACGAGCGGTCGGTCAGATCGCGACGGCGACCTCCGCGACGACGCCCTGCTGGGCGACGACGGTGCGGTCCACGGAGTCCGCCTTCGGGGCCAGCGTCCGCAGCGTCCACTCGCCGGGTGCGGCGAAGAACCGGAAGTGCCCGGTCGCCGAGGTCGGCACCTCGGCGGTGAACTCACCGGTCCGGTCCAGCAGCCGCACGTAGGCGTTGCCGACCGGCTGGTCGTCACGCGTGACGACGCCCTGGATCACCGACTCCTTGGCCACGTTCACGCCGTCGAGGGAGAGGCCCCCGGTGGTTGCTCCGCACATCTCAGGCCTCACCCTTCTCGTCGCCGAGGGCCACGGGGACGCCGACCAGCGAGCCGTACTCCGTCCACGAGCCGTCGTAGTTCTTCACGTTCTGCTGACCGAGCAGCTCGCGCAGCACGAACCAGGTGTGGCTCGAGCGCTCACCGATGCGGCAGTAGGCGATGGTGTCCTTGTCCCAGTCCACGCCGGCCTCGGTGTAGAGCTGCTTGAGCTCGTCGTCGCTGCGGAAGGTGCCGTCGTCGTTGGCCGCCTTGCTCCACGGGACGTTCGCCGCGGTCGGGATGTGCCCGGCGCGCTGGGCCTGCTCCTGCGGCAGGTGGGCCGGGGCGAGCAGCCGGCCGGCGTACTCGTCGGGGCTGCGGACGTCGACGAGGTTCTTGGTGCCGATCGCCTCGACCGTCTCGTCGCGGAACGCCCGGATCGAGGCGTCCTGCTCCTGCGCGGTGTAGCTGGTCGGCTCGCGGGTGACGGCCTCGTCGGTCAGCTCGCGGCTGTCGAGCTCCCACTTCTTGCGGCCGCCGTCGAGGAGCTTGACGTCCTGGTGGCCGTAGAGCTTGAAGTACCAGTAGGCGTAGGCGGCGAACCAGTTGTTGTTGCCGCCGTACAGCACGACGGTGCTGTCGTCCTGCGACGCCCTTCTCGGAGAGCAGCTTCTCGAACTCCGCCTTGCCGACGAAGTCGCGCCGCACCTGGTCCTGCAGGTCCGTGGTCCAGTCGAGCTTGATGGCGCCCCGGATGTGGCCCTTGTCGTACGACGTGGTGTCCTCGTCGACCTCGACGAGCACCACCTTCGGGTCGTCGAGGTGCTGCTCGACCCAGTCGGCGTTCACGAGTGCGGTGTCGCGGCTCATGGTGTTCCTTTCGTCTGCCCGGGCGGTCCGGGCGGGTTGGCTGGTCTGGTTCTGGTGTGCGGGGTTCAGCGGGTGGCGGGCGCGGCGCGCCGGAGCAGCAGGTACACCTCGCAGCCGAGGCAGAGCCCGAAGGCGGCGTTGAGGAAGGCGGCGGCGAGGGCGAACCCGGTGGCCACCGAGCCGAGCAGGTCGAGCCCGGCGACGTACCCGGCGAGCGCGACGACCGTGAAGGCCAGGCCCACGGCCTGGGCGAACCGCGGCGGGGCGGCGTCCTCCAGCTCGCGCGGCGCCCCGAGCCGGGGCCGGACCACGGTCCGGAACAGCCAGGAGTACGGCGTGCGCTGCAGCCCCGCGCCGGCGCCGACCGCGAACAGCACCGCCTGCACGGCGAGCAGCACGACGGTCGCGGGCGACGGCGCGAGCAGCAGCGCGGCCGCGAGCACCACCGTCGTCAGCGACGCGGCGAACCGCGCCCCGCGCGGGTCGAGCTGGGCCCGCGGTGCCGCGGACGGTCCCGCGTTGGTGGCGGTGCTGGACATGCGGATCTCCTGAGACGTGGGCGTCGGCCGGGGTGGGTGGACCCGGTCGCACACTGGGACCGTCGCGACCGGGCGTGCCCGGTGGCGGGTCGAAAGTCGACGGGTCTAGGTCAGGAGGCGCGACACAGCGCCGAGCGCACGCGGCAGTGGTCCACTGCGCGGCGCTTGGTGAGCATGGTCGTCGACATACCGGCCAGAGTACGCAGCGCCGGGTGACCCCTGGAAACGCCCGTCTCACGAAGTGGACCACCCATCCACTCCCTGAGACACCCCCCTCTGCCGACCCGGCACCTACTTGGCCGCCTCACCGGCGTGTCCCGCAGTTGGTGACGGGTCGGCGGCGTTCCCGGACGGGGACGGCCGACGGGCGGCGGCTCGGTGACCCGTCACTGACTGCGCGCCACGCCGACCAAAGTGCCGAGTAGGTGCCGGGTCGGCGGTTCCGGGGGGTCGCTACGAGACGACGCGGCCGAGCGTGGCCAGCACCGCGTCCCGGGTCGGCGCCCCGCTGGCGCGGGAGACCTCGCGGCCGGCGGCGTCGAGGATGAGCGTGGTCGGGGTGCGGGCGATGCCCAGCCGGCGTACCAGCTCGAGGTGGTGCTCGGCGTCCACCTCGACGTGGCGCACGCCGGGAACCAGCTCGGCGACCTCGCCGAGCACCCGGCGGGTCGCGCGGCAGGGTGCGCAGAACGCCGAGGAGAACTGCAGCAGCGTCGCGCGCTCGCCCGGCTCGTGGCCCAGGCCGTCGAGCAGCCCCGCACCCGCGGGCGCCTCCGCGGTGGGCGCCTCGTCCTCAGGCAGGGCGTGGGTCCCCCGGAAGCGCCCGTCCCGCGCGGCCCGGACCAGGCCGAACGCGGAGGCGAGCACGAGGGCGACGAGGAGCACCCAGACGGCTTGGCTCATGCTGCGCAGAACCCGTCCACGAGGTCGGACATTCCCGGCGACGACCGCCGAGGCCCGGGAAAGAAGAACCTCGAGGCGATCCCCCTGGGAGGTGACGGACCGCCCCGAGGGGCTGGAGGCCGACCCGGCAGTACGGCCACCCTCTGTATTCCCGTTGTGCGGCACGGGAAAACCGTAAAGTTCACTGCTCGTGGATCGTCGGCTCAGCCCCCGGCGAAGGGCGGCAGCAGCTCGACGGTGTCGCCGGCCCGCACCGGTACGGCGGCGGGGTCGGCAGTGCCGACGGGCCGCTCCCCCACCAGCACCGAGCACACGCTGAGCACCTCGGCCAGCCGCGGCCGGTCGGCGTGCGCGGCGCCCACCTGCGCGAGCACGTCGGCCAGCGTGGTGCCGGCCTCGACCGGCAGCCGGTCGGCCTCGACACCGGCCGCCGCACGCGCCGCCGCCCAGTAGCGCACCGTGACGGTGCCCACGACTGGGACGGATCCGGCGGCGGGACTGCTCATGTTCGGTATCCTTCCGTATCGCGCAAGACCGGCACGGCGTCGGTGGTTGCGCGTCAGCGGCTCAACGGCGAGTCGGACACGTCCCTCTCCGCGCCCCCTGCCCGGGAGACCCCATGAGCACCCTGCTGCTGCTGACCAGCACCACGCAGCCCTCCGCCGAGGTGCTGCCCGCACTCGCCCTGCTCCCCCACCAGGTGCGCATCCTGCCCGCCGAGGGCAGCGCGCTGCTCGAGGCGCCCGAGGTCGACGTCGTCCTCGTCGACGGCCGCAAGGAGCTGGCGCACGCACGTGACCTCTGCCGGCTGATCCGCACGACGGGCAGCGACGCCCCGGTGCTGCTCGTGGTGACCGAGGGCGGCCTGTCGGTGGTGGCCGCCGACTGGGGCATGGACGACGTCGTGCTCTGCACCTGCGGGCCCGCCGAGCTCGAGGCCCGGCTGCGGCTGGGCGTCGGACGGCTCGTCGCGCAGCGCGACGCCGACGACCCCGAGGCGCACGTGATCCGCTCCGGCGAGGTCACAGTCGACGACTCGACGTACACCGCCAAGCTCGGCGGTCGGCCGCTCGACCTGACCTTCAAGGAGTTCGAGCTGCTGAAGTACCTCGTGCAGCACCCCGGCCGGGTGTTCACGCGCGAGCAGCTGCTCCAGGAGGTGTGGGGCTACGACTACTTCGGCGGCACCCGCACGGTGGACGTCCACGTCCGTCGGCTCCGCGCCAAGCTCGGGCCGGAGAACGAGACGCTGATCGGCACGGTGCGCAACGTCGGCTACCGGTTCGTGCTGCCGCCCCGGGAGTCGTCCGCCGAGCGCGAGCACGCCTGACGGCGCACGCTCACAGCTCGGTGCCGGACCGGGCCAGCGTCAGCTCCGCGGTGATCAGCCGGCCCAGCATGCGAGGCGACATCTGCCGCGTGCCGATGCGCTCCGCGCCGCCTGGCCCGAGCAGCGAGGCGATCCGCAGGTCCGCCAGGTCGAGCACGCCGCTCTCCTGCAGGTGGCGTACGACGGACTCGTTCGACTTCTCGGCGGGCCAGCCGAACTCGACCCGGGGCGCGAACGGGGTGTGCCCGGTGAGCAGCTGCGCCGACTTCGTGACGGTCTTGCGGGCCATCTGCCCGTAGAACGGCAGGTAGCGGTGGAAGTTGGCCGGGGTCATCGGCGCGGCCGGACCGCCGCGCGTGGTCGGCATCCGGGCGATCTCCGGGTCGAGGCGGTGCATCATCAGCCGCATCAGCCGGTGCCCGGTCTTGTGCCGGCGGTCGAGCGCGAACGAGACGTCGTAGGTGGAGCGCCAGTAGAACGGCAGCTGTGCCGCGCAGCTCCATGTCGTCGGCGGCCCGGTAGGCGCCGAAGTGACCGCTGGCCTTGTAGGCGAAGCAGTAGTCGAGCTGCCGGCTCGCGGGTTCGCCGGCGTAGCGCTGCGCGGCGCGGCCGACCAGGTCCAGGAAGCTGTCCCGGCGCCGCCTCGTAGGAGCCCGGGCGCGAGCACGTCGAGGTCCATCGGCCGCAGCACGACGACGTCGGCCCAGCGGCCCAGGTCGGGCTGCGGTCGGTCGGGACGGGGGTAGGCGCTGAGGAACATCCGGTCCTGCAGCTGCTCGCCGCCGCCGGCGCTGAGCAGCCGGGGCACCCGGCCGGCGAGCTCGCGGTGGCCCCAGGCCACGCGGGCGAGCTGCAGCACCTCGAGCCGGCCGTCGGCAGCCGCCAGGGCGTCGTCGAGGAGGTGCGGCAGCCGCTCGGGCCAGTCCCACGGGGTGCGGATCTCGTGCCAGTCCCAGCCCTCGCGCGGGTCGCGATGTCGCGGGCCATCCGCACGTCCGGGTAGGCGCTGGTCTCGCGCGTGTTGGCGCGGAAGTCGACCCCGGCGCGCGCCGCGAGCAGGGCGAGCAGCCGGGAGTCGTAGCCGCCGGTGAGGTCGAGCCAGGTCGTCCTGGTCCCGGCACCGCTCGGCGCAGCGCGCCGACCATCGCGTCGGTGAGCCGGTCCGAGGCCGCCCTGAGGTCCAGTGCCTCCAGGGCCGGATCGGGCTCGCGGCGCCCAGTAGAACCGGTCGGCGACCTTCCCGTCCGCGACCTGCGACGAGGAGCCCGGCTCGAGCCGGCGCACGTCCTCCCAGTGGGTCAGCGGCCCGAACTGGTTGCCGGTGACCAGGAAGTGGCGGACGCCTCGCGCCGATGCCCGTGGTCGGAGGTGGCGGGCCAGCACCAGGGCGGAGGTCGCGACGTAGAGCAGGTCGCCCTGCCGGCAGACGTAGACCGGCGACGTGGCGAACCCGTCGGTGGCGGCCAGCAGGACAGCGCGTGGCGGGGTCCCACGACACCGTCGCGAACTGGCCGTCCAGTCCCGCCAGCGCGCTCGACGGCAGCGGGTGCGGTACGGCGCCGTGGACGCTGCCGTGCAGCAGGGTCCAGCCCACGGTCGTCGTCGCGGACGTCGGCGTCGAACCCCACGGCGGACGCGCAGTCGCCCTTGCCGACCTCCGCGGTCCGGGCCCTCGGCCCCGGAGCGCGCGGTAGTGGTCGGCCAGCCGTGACGTCTCGTCCCACGGCCGCACGGTGTCGCCACTGAGCGACACCACGGCGACGAACCCGCTCATCCGTCCTGCCCCCCGTTCACGCGCGCCCCCACGTCGTCCACCAGGTCCACCACCCGTTCCTCACCACGCCTCGCGCCGCCCCCGTGTCGCACCGGCGCCCCCACATGGTGCACCGTCGCGACCGACCCAGGTGCCCGAACCTGCGAGGTTTAGCGCCGGGGCACCGAGCATCAGGCGCTGACGGCGCCCCGGGACGCGCCGGTGGACGGGCTGAGCCCCACGGCGGGTGCCGGGCGCTGAGCGGGGACCGTCACCACCCGCGGCGGCGCGGCCCGGGTCACCGGGATGGCCAGGATCGGCGCCGGGGCGGGCTGCCGCCGGGCCGCCTCCACGTCCCGCGGCAGGGTGTCCTCGAGGTGGGCCAGCCACAGCAGGAGCAGCAGCCCCAGGCCGGGAGACAGCACCGCGACAGACAACACGAGCACCATCTGCATCAAGGACCCCTCTCGTCCCACCGACCATAAGGTGGTGTCCATGCATTTCTCCACCACTCCGGTGCGCGTCGACCCCACCCGGTTCGGGGGGTCTGACCCCGGGAGCCCCGCCGCGACCGTGCGACAGGTGGTCGCGGAGGCGGCCGCGGCGGACGGCGCGGACCCGCTCGACGAGGCCGCCCTGCTCGCGCTGCGGCACGGACTGGGGTCCTCGGCGATGTGGCTGGCGGGCGAGGCCGGGTTCGCCTGGCGGCACGAGAACGCCCTCGACCTGGTCGTCGCGCCGGCGGAGCGCGGTCAGGGCCTCGGGCTCGCGCTGGCCGAGGTCGCCGTCGAGGAGTCAGGGCCGCTGACCGCCTGGTCGCACGGCAACCACCCCGCCGCGGCCGCGCTGGCCGAGCGGCTCTCCTTCGACCGGGTGCGTGACCTCTGGGTGATGCGCCGCTCGCTCGCGGACCTGCCCGCACCGGCGCCCGGCCACGAGAGCGACGCCGACCCGGTCGACGTACGCCCGTTCCGGGTGGGCGAGGACGAGGACGCGTTCCTGGCGCTCAACGCCGCGGCGTTCGCGCACCACCCCGAGCAGGGCGGGCTGACGCGGGAGGGGCTCGACGAGCGGATGGCCGAGCCGTGGTTCGACCCGGCCGGGTTCCTGGTCGCCGAGCAGGGCGGCGAGCTGGTCGGGTTCCACTGGACGAAGGTCCACGAGGCGACCGGGTCCCAGCCCGCCGTCGGCGAGGTGTACGTCGTCGGGGTCTCCCCCACCGCGCAGGGCGGCGGTCTCGGCCGGCGGCTGACGCTGGCCGGGCTGCACCACCTCGCGGGCCGGGGCCTGTCGGACGTGCTGCTCTACGTCGAGGCCGACAACGCACCCGCCGTCGCGGTCTACGGCCGGCTCGGCTTCAGCCACGCGCCGGAGGACACCCACGTGCAGTACGCCCGCCGCTGACCTCAGCCGTGCAGGGCGCCCTTGAGGCGGGCGGCGATCTCGGCGACGGCGGCCCGGCTCGAGCGACCGATGCCGACCACGTTGAGGAATCCGTGGATCAGGCCGTCGTAGCGGGTGAGCTCCACGGGCACGCCGGCCTCGGCCAGCATCCGTGCGTAGGCCTCGCCCTCGTCGCGCAGCGGGTCGAACCCCGCGGTGACGACGTGGGCGGGCGCCAGGTCGGGCGGCAGCTTCTCGGCGTGCCGCACCGAGACCAACGGGTCGCGGAGGTCCTGGTCGGCGGTGACGTAGGAGGTGTGCGCCAGCTCGACGAACTCGCTGGTGAGGAAGAAGCCGTCGCCGAACAGCCGCCGGCTCTCGCTGGTCTCGGCCATGTCGGTGGCCGGGTAGACCAGCAGCTGCAGCCGGACCGGGACGCCGGCCTCGGCGGCCTTCACCGCCACGACGGCCGACAGCGTGCCGCCCGCGGAGTCGCCGCCGACCGCGATCCGGTCGGGGTCGGCGCCCCAGCGCGCCGCGTCCTCGGCGACCGACTGGAACGCGGCCCAGCAGTCCTCGACGGCCGCCGGGAAGGGGTGCTCGGGGGCCAGCCGATAGTCGACGGCCAGCACCCGGGTGTCGGCCCGCTCGGCGAGGAACCGGCAGGTGGCGTCGTGGGACTCGAGGTCGCCGAAGACCATGCCGCCGCCGTGGATGAAGAACAGCAGCGGGGACGGCAGCGGGTCCCCGACGCGTGAGCGCGGCACGTAGAGCCGGCCCGGCACCGGCCCGTCGCCGCCGGGCAGCTCGACGTCGCGCACCTCGCCGACCGGCTGCCGGCCGCCCGCCAGCCGGGTCTGCCTCGCCGTCGCGCGGCGGACGTCGGTGACGGTCCCGGCGAGGCCGGGGTCGCCGGTCAGCCTCTGCAGCCGCAGCATCCACTGCGTCTCGGGGTCGAGGACCAGGCCGTCGACGACCACGGGCCGGCCGGCCAGGCGTCGTACGAGCCAGGGCGGGAGACCCATCAGGAGCCGCAGGACCAGCGCCTCGACGCGGGCCAGGAGTGTCGTCATGGCGGCAACCTACCGGCCGGTACGGTCGATGCTACCCACGGTTCACCTGGTGGTGCGACCATGAAGGACATGACCGTAGACAGCTCCTCCAACGGCTCGCTCGCCACGCACGTCGGCGGCTCGACCGAGGACGGGCCGTCCGACCTGCGGGCGGTGCCCTCGGAGCCGTTCGACGTCGAGCCGCCGTACGACGCGGCCGCCCCCGACCTCCCCGCCGACCGCTTCCTCGACCGCGAGCTGTCGTGGGTCAACTTCAACACCCGGGTGCTCGAGCTCGCCGAGGACCCGGACATGCCGCTGCTCGAGCGGGCCCGTTTCCTCGCGATCGTCGCCAACAACCTCGACGAGTTCTTCATGGTGCGGGTCGCGGGTCTCAAGCGACGCATCGCCGCCGGCGTCGCCGTACCCGCCGCCTCCGGTCTGCTGCCGCGCGAGGTGCTGCAGCAGATCTGGCGCACCACCTCGGCGCTGATGGAGCGCCACGCGGCGCTGTTCCGCGACGAGATCGTCCCGGCGCTGGCCAAGGAGGACATCGACCTGGTCCGCTGGGAGGAGCTCAGCCGCGACGAGCAGAAGCAGTGCAAGAAGCTGTTCAAGGACCGCGTCTTCCCGGTGCTGACCCCGCTCGCGGTGGACCCCGCCCACCCGTTCCCCTACATCTCCGGGCTGTCGCTGAACATCGCGGTGCTGGTGCGCAACCCGAAGACCGGCAAGGAGCACTTCGCCCGCGTGAAGGTGCCGCCGATCTTCGACCGCTTCGTCTCGGTCGGCAACCAGCGCTTCGTGCCGCTCGAGGACGTCATCGGCGAGCACCTCAAGCGGCTCTTCCCGGGCATGGACGTGCTCGGCGTCCACACCTTCCGGGTCACCCGCAACGAGGACCTCGAGGTGGAGGAGGACGACGCGGAGAACCTGCTGGCCGCGCTCGAGAAGGAGCTGCTGCGCCGGCGCTTCGGTCCCCCGGTGCGCCTCGAGGTCGAGGAGACCATCGACGAGCACATCCTGGACCTGCTGGTCTCCGAGCTCGACATCTCCCCCGACGAGGTGGTCCGGCTGCCCGGACCGCTCGACCTGCGCGGCCTCAACGACATCGCCGACCTCGACCGGGCGGAGCTGAAGTTCCCGGCGTTCGTGCCGTCGACGCACACCCAGCTCGCGGAGGTCGAGTCGGCCTCACCCGTCGACGTGTTCAAGGCGGTCGGTCGCAGCGACGTGCTGCTGCACCACCCCTACGACTCGTTCTCGACCTCGGTGCAGCGCTTCATCGAGCAGGCGGCGGACGACCCGCACGTGCTGGCGATCAAGCAGACGCTCTACCGCACGTCCGGTGACTCCCCGATCATCGAGGCGCTGATCGACGCCGCCGACGCCGGCAAGCAGGTGCTGGTGCTCGTGGAGATCAAGGCCCGGTTCGACGAGCAGGCCAACATCAAGTGGGCCCGCAAGCTCGAGCACGCCGGCTGCCACGTCGTCTACGGGCTCGTCGGGCTCAAGACGCACTGCAAGCTGGCGATGGTCGTGCGCGACGAGCCCGAGGGCATCCGCCGCTACGTCCACATCGGCACCGGCAACTACAACCCCAAGACCGCCCGGCTCTACGAGGACTACGGCCTGCTCACCGCCCACGAGGGCATCGGCGAGGACGTGGCGCACCTGTTCAACAACCTCTCCGGCTTCTCGCGCAACGCGTCGTACGAGCACCTGCTGGTCGCCCCGGACTCGGTGCGCGACGGGCTCATCGACTGCATCCGCGCCGAGGTCGCCCACCACGAGGCCGGTCGTCCCGCCCGGATCCGGATCAAGGCGAACTCCGTCGTCGACGAGGCGGTCATCGACGAGCTCTACCGCGCCTCCAACGCCGGCGTGCCGGTGGACCTGCTGACCCGCGGCATCTGCTCCGCCCGGCCCGGCGTGCCCGGGCTCTCGGAGAACCTCCGGGTGCGGTCGGTGCTCGGCCGGTTCCTCGAGCACAGCCGGGTGTTCTGGTTCGAGAACGGCGGCACGCCGGCCGCCTGGATCGGGTCCGCCGACCTGATGCACCGCAACCTCGACCGACGCGTCGAGTGCCTCGTGCGGCTGCCGGGCCAGGCGCAGATCGAGGAGGTCGGACGGCTGCTCGACCTCTCCTTCGACGACGGCACCGCGTCCTGGTGGCTCGACTCGGCGGGCGAGTGGGAGCGCCACCACCTCGACGAGTCCGGCGCCCCGCTGCGCGACCTGCAGGAGACGCTGATCGCGACCAAGCGACGCCGGCGCGCGCTGCGCCCGGCCGACCGGCCGGTCGAGGCACCGCGCTAGTCCCCCGGGTAGTCAATTCGGGTCATTCTCGACGGATCGGCTCGTCCGGGACGAACCGGTGACCGTACGCTGACGCCACCCTGGGGCTGACCACCGCGACGTCGGATCTTCGTCGCGGGCTTGCTGCACGTCATCTTCCGGGGGGAACACCATGCACGACCACCGTCACAGGCTTGCCCTGCTGCTCGCCGCTGCCCTGCTCGCCGGCGTGGCCGCCTGGGCCGGCCCGGCGCTCGCCGACGAGGCCGGCGCGAGCCCGACGCCCGCGGTCGCCACGCTGGCCGACGGCACCACCGAGTCGACCGCGACGGCCACCGCGACGGCGACCGACGGGGCGACGGACGCGCCCACGCCCGGCGACGGTGGGACCGGCGGGGCGACCGGCGACGCGACGGCGACCGCCACGGCCTCCGACGAGGCCACCGCGACCGAGACCGTCACCCCCACCGACACCCCGACGACCGAGGTGCCGAGCCCGACCGTCACCCCGACGCCGATCCCGGACCCGGACCCGGGCTTCCGGCCGCAGGCCGGTCTCAGCTCCAGCAACCCGTACGCCGACGGCGACCTCGCCCAGCGCGGCTGGGTGAACCGGCTCAACGACCTGATCCAGAACGCGCCCTCCGGGTCGACGATCCGGATCATGGTGATGACGCTGTCGATCCAGGACACCATCGACCGGCTCCTCGCGGCGGACGCCCGCGGCGTCAACGTCCGCATCGTGCTGCCCCTGGGGTTCGCGAAGAAGGAGCGCATCGCCCCGCTCAAGTCGCAGCTGGGCCGCGACGTGAGCAAGCGCTCGTGGATCACGTTCTGCAACGGCGCCTGCTACCGCGGCGGCGACGCCGGCGTGATGCACGCCAAGCAGTTCCTCTTCTCGCAGACCGGCGCGGCCCGCAACGTCTTCATGATCACCGGCGGCAACCTCGACTCGTCGCACTACCGCATCAAGTACAACGACGCCTGGACGGTCGTCGGCGACAGCGTCGCCTACGCCAAGGAGGTCAAGTTCTTCGACGGGATGAAGGTCGACCACAAGGCCGCGGTGCCGGAGCCGTTCGTCAGCAACGGCATCAAGTACTACTTCTTCCCCCGGGCCGGCACCAACGTCTTCTCGCGCGTCCTCAACGCCACCACCTGCAAGGGCGTCACCGGCGACGCGGGGACCAACGGCCGCACCGTCGTGCGGATGGTCACGTCGCTGTGGGACAGCGGCCGCATCGGGGTCGCGCGCCGGCTCATCGCGCTCAGCCGCGCCGGCTGCGACGTGCGCGTGACCGTGCAGAGCTACCGGACCACCCAGCCCGTGCTGACGCTGCTGCGGAACTCGCACATCAAGATCCGCAAGTCCGACACCGTCGACTACACCAAGGGCAACCACTCGAAGTACCTGGCGGTCTCCGGCAACGTGCTGGGCGACCGCTCGGACAACACCGTGGTCACCGGGTCGGTCAACCTGACGCCCTCGGACTCGGTCGGCTGCACCAACAACATGATCCGGATCATCGACTCGCGGTCGGCGTTCCTGGACTACTCCAAGAACTTCGACCGGATCTGGAGCACCGGCCGGTCGATCTCCGAGGCGGCGGTGGCCGCCGCGCCGGCAGCCCTGCCGCAGGGTGCCGCCGCGGTCGCGCTGGACAAGTGAGGCTCAGCAGGTCGCGAACAGCACCGGACCGGTGGACACGTCGGAGAGCACGGCCTGCCGGGTCCGCGGGGTCAGGCCGAGCACCACGTCGTGCCCCTCGGCCTCGCCCGAGGTGACGCGGAACCGGTCGGCGAACGAGCCGCCCTGGCCGGGCGCGTCGCCGGAGGCGAGGTCGACCCGCGGCTGCAGGTCCGACGACGCCTGGTCGGTGGTCTCGAAGTGCATCGCGACGACCAGGCGGCGGTCCGGCTGCTGCGCCATCACGAGCCCCTCCAGCGGGCTGATGCCGCCGGCGCGGGCGACCAGCCGCTTGCCGGTCTGCTGGTCCTCCTCGGAGGCCGAGCCCATCGTGAGGTCCTCGCACGCGAACGTGGAGGTCCACTGCACCGCGGCCGCGGGGTCGTCGACCCGGCTCGCGAGCGAGGCCACGCCGTCGTCGTCGAGCAGCGACCCCGACGCACCGTCACTGCCGGCGGCCACGGCCGCGGCCTCGCTGGCGTAGCTCGCGCTGTCCGACATCAGCACCAGCCGCTGGTCGGGCAGCACGGCGACGTTCTGCTGCAGCGGGGTCAGATCGCCGTCGAGCTGGGCGACCAGCTCCGGGGTGCCGATCCAGGTGCCGTCCTTGCCCGAGCCGGCCGGCGGGGCGTCGTACCCGAGGCGGCGGAGGGCGCGTTCGATGCCGCCCATGTCGACGCCGTCGTCGAGCCGCATCACGTCCACCTGGCCCTTGCGGGACTGGCCGAGCGCCTCCCACTCCGCGTCGAGCGGTGAGAAGCCGTAGTGCCGGGCGAGCGCACGGGTCGAGTCCGTCACGCCGGAGCCGGAGGTCAGGTCGAGGTCGTAGGCGCGGTCCAGGAAGTCGCTGACCGCCGAGCCCGACGACCCGGCGTCGAGCTGGGTGCCGCGGGCCTTCTCGCGCACCACCTGCCAGTCGGTGAAGGTGGTGCGCAGCGTCGCCTTCGGCAGCGTGTCGAGGGCGTCCTCGTACGTCGACCGGGTGCTCAGCAGCCGCCAGGTGACGAGGCCGGCTGCCACCGCGAGCACGAGCACGACCGCCGTCGCGGCCACGACACGTGTGTGCACCCGGTGTTCACCCGTCCTCCCTCGTCTCGTTGACGATCGGTGTGAGACTAGCGGCATGTCCGAGGGAGCCGAGATCGTGGCGGCGGGCGTCGTCGTCTCGCGCAAGGGGCCCGAGGTCCTGCTCGTGCACCGCCCGAAGTACGACGACTGGTCGTTCCCCAAGGGCAAGCTCGACCCCGACGAGCACGTCACCACGGCCGCGGTGCGCGAGGTGGCCGAGGAGACCGGGCTCGACGTCCGGCTCGGGCCGCCGCTGCCGTCGCAGCGCTACGCCGTCGCGCAACGGCGAGACCCGCGTGAAGCGCGTGCACTACTGGGCCGGCCGCGTCGTGGGCGGCGACGACGTGTCGTCGTACCGGCCGAACGACGAGATCGACGAGGTCGCGCTGGGTCGACGCTCGACAAGGCGCCCGACCAGCTCACCTACGCCCGCGACCGCGAGACCCTCGAGGAGGCCGTCGCGTTCCGCAAGAAGAGCCAACCCGCTGGTGGTGCTGCGCCACGGCAAGGCGACGTCCCGCAAGGCCTGGACGCAGCGACGACCGCGACCGCCCGCTCAGCCGCCACCGGCGATGCTGCAGGCCGAGCAGGTCGTCCCGATCCTCGCGGCGTACGGCGTCCGGCGGGTGCTCAGCTCGAGCAGCCGCCGCTGCTGGAGCACGGTCGGCGCCGTACGCCGACGTGGCCGACGTCGACCTCGAGGTGACCCGCGACCTGTCCGAGGAGGACGCGAGCCCGCGGGCGGTGGCCCGGCACGTGCACCGGCTGCTCGAGCAAGGCGGAGCCGGCCGTGCTCTGCACCCACCGGCCGGTGCTGCCCGACGTCTACGACGCCCTCGGCGTGCGGGACCCCAAGCTCGACCCCGGCGCGATGCTCGTCGTGCACCACCGCAACGGCCAGATCCTCGCGCTGGAGCAGCACCAGGCGTGACCTGACCGCGGCCGCGCGTCGGTCGTTCACCTGGACGCCGCCTCACGTGCCGTCTCTCCGTGGCCGAAACGGAAACCAGCGTTCACCCCTCGTTCACCCGACTCCGAGGGTCGCTTCACCTGCGTCTCCCTAGTTTCGGATCGAACGAATCAACCTGTCTGATTCCACGATCTCTCAGGAGACCGAAGTGAAGCGCACTTCCATCCGCCGCGCGGCCGTCCCGACCGCCGCCGCTCTGGCCCTGGGCCTGAGCCTCTCGGCCTGCGGCGCCGGCAACGAGACCAGCTCGGACACGTCCAACGCCTCGAGCGGCAGCAAGCTCAGCGGCACCCTCAACGGCGCCGGCTCGAGCGCCCAGGAGGCCGCCCAGGGAGCCTGGACCGCCGGCTTCCAGCAGGCCAACACCGGCGCCACCGTCAACTACGACCCGAGCGGCTCGGGCGCCGGCGTCGAGCAGTTCCTGGCCGGCGCGGTCAACTTCGCCGGCTCGGACGCCTACCTCGACGACGCCGAGCTCGCGAGCTCCAAGAAGGCCTGCGGCGGCAAGACCGCCATCGAGGTCCCCGACTACATCAGCCCGATCGCGCTGATCTACAACCTCGACGGCGTCGACAAGCTGCAGCTGTCCCCCGACACCGCCGCGAAGATCTTCGCCGGCAAGATCACCACGTGGGACGACCCGGCGATCAAGGCCGACAACCCGGACGCCAGCCTGCCGGCGCGACCGATCACCGCCGGTGCACCGCTCGGACGACTCGGGCACCACCGAAGAACTTCACCGACTAGCTGCACCAGACCGCCGGGAGCGCCTGGACCGACGAGGCCGCCGAGACCTGGCCGTTCAAGTCCGGTGAGGGCGCCAACGGCACCTCCGGCGTCATCGAGGCCGTCACGAACGGCAAGGGCACCATCGGGTACGCCGACGCCAGCCAGGCCGGCGACCTCGGCACGGCCAGCATCAAGGTCGGCTCGGCGTACGTCGCCCCGACGGCCGACGCCGCCGCGAAGGCCGCCGACGTCTCCAAGCGCGTCCCCGGCCGCGCCGACAACGACATGGCGCTCGACGATCGACCGCACCACGACCGAGGCCGGCGCCTACCCGCTGGTGCTGGTCTCCTACGTGATCGCCTGCCCGACGTACAAGGACGCGAAGACCGCCGACCTCGTCAAGGGCTACCTGACCTACGTGGTCAGCGCCGACGGCCAGGCCGCCGCCGGCCAAGACCGCCGGCTCGGCGCCGCTCTCCAGCTCGCTGAGCAGCGAGGCCGCCGACGCGGTCGAGCAGATCACGGCGCAGTAGCACCGCACCTGGTCCACGACCAGGTCACGGGGGTCCGCGTCGCACTCGGGTGACGCGGACCCCTGATCCGGTCCCAGGGCCAGACGAACCGAGCACAGGCAGCACCCGATCCACCAGGAGGAGACGCAGTGTCCGCCACCGCAGCAGCTCCGCAAGCCGCGCCAGCGGCTCGGTGACCGCGTCTTCGCCGGTGCGACCTGCACCGCCGGGCATGATCATCCTGCGTCGCCCTGGCCGGGGTCGCGATCTTCCTGACCGTCGAGGGCATCCCCGGCCATCACCGCGCCCGCCGGACAAGCTCGGCGGCGCCACCAGCCTGCTCGCCTACGTCGCCCCGCTGGTCTTCGGCACCCTGCTGGCCGCGGCGCATCGCGCTGCTCATCGCCACCCCGCTGGCGCTCGGCGTCGCGCTGGTGATCTCGCACTACGCCCCGCGCCGGCTGGCCAAGCCTGCTCGGCTACCTCGTCGACCTGCTGGCCGCCGTGCCCAGCGTCGTCTACGGCCTGTGGGGCCTGGCGTTCCTCGGCGTCCACCTCAGCCCCGGTCTACGACTGGCTCGAGACCAGCACCTCGGCTGGATCCCGTTCTTCGCCGGGCCCGCCTCGACCACCGGCCGCACCATCCTCACCGCGAGCATCGTGCTGGCGATCATGGTGCTGCCGATCATCACCGCGATCACCCGCGAGATCTTCGTCCAGACGCCGACCCTGCAACCAGGAGGCCGCCCTCGCGCTGGGCGCCACCCGCTGGGAGATGATCCGGCTCGCGGTGCTTCCCCTACGCCCGCTCCGGCATCGTCTCCGCGGTCATGCTCGGCCTCGGCCGCGCGCTCGGCGAGACGATGGCCGTCGCCATGGTGCTCTCGGCCAGCGGCGTGGTGACGTTCAACCTGATCAGCAACACCAACCCCTCGACGATCGCGGCGAACATCGCGCTGAAGTTCCCCGAGTCCACGGGCTCGCCGTCAACGCGCTGATCGCCAGCGGCCTGGTGCTGTTCGTGATCACGTTCGTCGTCAACTTCGCCGCCCGCGCCATCGTCGCCCGCAGCCAGGTCGACGGCTGATGGCCACGACCCGGACGAACCGTCACACGCCGGAGGAGACCGAGATGACAACCCGCACGAGCCGCCCGGCCCTCGAGGGCGAGACCGGCACCGCCCGCCACCTCGCGCTGTCCCAGCCCCGCCTGCCCCGGTGGGCCGCCTGGCTGGTCGCCGCGCTGTCGGCGGCCGCCGCCGCCCTCATCAGCCTCGACCCTGGGCTGGAACCTCGTCGGCGGCGCCGTCCTCGCCGTCGTGCTCTACGCCGTCGCGCTGCCGATCTGGTCCCGGTTCGTCGAGAACTCCCGCGCCGCCAAGGACCGGCTCGTCACCACCCTGGTCTGGACGGCGTTCGCGGTCGCGCTGGTGCCGCTGGTCTCGCTGATGCTCACCGTGGTCACCGAACGGCCTCGGCGTCATCAACGGCGAGTTCCTCACCTACTCGATGCGCAACATCATCGGCGAGGGCGGCGGCATCTACCACGCCATCATCGGCACGCTGCTGATCACGCTCGCGGCGGCCGTCATCTCGGTGCCGGTCGGCCTGATGACCGCGATCTACCTCGTCGAGTACGGCGGCACGCGGCCGGATCGCGCCGCACCATCACCTTCCTCGTCGACGTGATGACCGGCATCCCGTCGATCGTCGCCGGCCTGTTCGCCTACGCGCTGTTCGTGCTGTTCTTCGGCGAGGGCGTCCGGATGGGCTTCGGCGGCTCGGTCGCCCTGTCGCTGCTGATGATCCCGATCGTGGTCCGCTCCTGCGAGGAGATGCTGAAGCTGGTGCCGCACGACCTGCGCGAGGCGGCGTACGCCCTCGGGGTGCCGAAGTGGCGCACGATCGTCAAGGTGGTGCTGCCGACCGCGCTGGCCGGCATCATCACCGGCGTCACCCTGGCGATCGCCCGCGTGATCGGCGAGACCGCGCCGCTGCTGATCATCGCCGGCTCGACCGACTCGGTGAACACCAACCTGTTCGCCGAGCGGATGATGACGCTGCCGGTGTTCATCTACTACTCCTACACGCAGCCGGGCGTGCCCGCGGAGTACGGCCAGGCCCGCGCCTGGGGCGCCGCGCTGGTGCTGATCGTGATCGTGATGGCGCTGAACCTGCTGGCCCGGCTGCTCGGCCGGCTCTTCGCCCCCAAGACCGGCCGCTGAGCCTGACCAGCCGGACAACCCAGAAGGAACGACAGAACACCATGGCCAAGAGCATCGACGTCTCCGACCTGAACATCTACTACGGCGACTTCCTCGCCGTCGAGGGCGTCTCGATGACGATCCCCGCCCGCTCCGTGACCGCCCTCATCGGCCCGTCGGGCTGCGGCAAGTCGACGTTCCTGCGCTCGCTGAACCGGATGCACGAGGTCATCCCCGGCGCCCGCGTCGAGGGCAAGATCGTCATCGACGGCCAGAACCTGTACGGCGCCGAGGTCGACCCGGTCGAGGTGCGCCGCCAGGTCGGCATGGTCTTCCAGCGGCCCAACCCGTTCCCGACGATGTCGATCTACGAGAACGTGCTCGCCGGGTCGCGGCTGAACTCCAAGAAGCTCGGCAAGGCGCAAGGCCGACGAGATCGTCGAGCGGTCGCTGCGCGGCGCGAACCTCTGGACCGAGGTCAAGGACCGGCTCGGCAAGCCCGGCAGCGGGCTCTCCGGCGGCCAGCAGCAGCGGCTGTGCATCGCCCGCGCGATCGCCGTCGAGCCGCAGGTGCTGCTGATGGACGAGCCGTGCTCGGCGCTCGACCCGATCTCGACCTCGGCCATCGAGGACCTGATCCACGAGCTCAAGAGCGACTACACGATCGTGATCGTCACCCACAACATGCAGCAGGCCGCCCGGGTCTCGGAGGACACCGCGTTCTTCAACCTCGCCGGCGCCGGCAAGCCCGGCCGGCTCGTCGAGATGAACCCGACGAGCAAGATCTTCAGCAACCCGGACGAGGAGCGCCACCGAGGCCTACATCTCCGGCCGCTTCGGCTGAGCAGTCCGGGCCGCACCGGCCCGGTCCCGAGCGACCGCACGACAAAGTCGGCTCGTCTCGCGTCATACCCGCCGGCCTCGCCCGTCTCATCCGTGTCGGGGGGCCGACTCGGGTCGCAGGCGGCGGCAGCGACGCTGTGGGGGCGTCGCGACCGGGCGGCTCGTGCCGTCGACCACGGGGGTGGGCACGAGCCCCCGGGCCGTCCGGCCGGCGCCGCCGGCCGGGCCGGCTCAGGGCAGCCGGAAGACCAGCCGGCAGACCAGTAGACGAGCGGCGGCGAACAGCCCGGCGGCCGGGAAGGTCAGCACCCAGGCGGTCACGATGTTGCCGGCCACGCCCCAGCGGACCGCCGAGAGCCGCTTGGTGGCGCCGGCGCCCATGATCGCCGAGGTGATGGTGTGCGTCGTCGAGACCGGCGCGTGGAAGACGAACGCGGTCGTGTAGAGCACGCCGCCCCGACCGACTCGGCGGCGAAGCCGCGCGGCGGGTCGAGGTGGATGATCCGGCGGCCGAGGGTCCGCATGATGCGCCAGCCGCCGGAGTAGGTGCCCAGCGAGATCGCGGTCGCGGCCGCGAAGATCACCCAGAGCGGCAGGCCGGCGTCGCGCTGCGACGTAGCCGCCGGTGACCAGGGCCAGGAAGATCACGCCCATCGTCTTCTGGGCGTCCTGCAGGCCGTGGCCCAGCGCGAGCGCCGGCCGCCGAGAAGGTCTGCGCGAGCCGGAAGCCGCGGTTGACCCGGTGCGGGTTGCGCCGGCGGAAGATCCACATGATCGAGAGCATCACCAGGAACGCGAGGCGCGAAGCCGACCAGCGGCGAGGCGACCATCGGGATCAGCGACCTTGTCGATGATCGTCGGCCAGTGCACCACCGCCGCCGGCGGCGAGCGCCGCCGCCGACCAGGCCGCCGATCAGCGCGTGCGACGACGACGACGGCAGCCCGAAGTACCAGGTGATCAGGTTCCAGGCGATCGCGCCGAGCAGGCCGGCGAGCACGACCACGAGCCCGTGGCCGTGGCCAGCCGGAGAGGTCGATGACCTCGCTGACGGTCTGGGCGACCTTCTGGCCCAGGAAGCGCGCCGACGAAGTTCATGACCGCGGCCAGGATCAGCGCGATGCGCGGGGTCAGCGCCCGGGTCGACACCGAGGTGGCGATGGCGTTGGCCGCGTCGTGGAACCCGTTGGTGTAGTCGAAGATCGAGAGCGACGACGACGACCGCGATGACGATCGCGAGGTCCACCTCAGGACTCCTTGACCGCGATCTGCTCGACGATGTTCGCGACCGTCTCGAACGCGTCGATGGCGGCCTCGAGCGAGTCGACGACGTCCTTGAGCTTGAGCACCTCGAGGGCTTCGTACTTGCCGCTGAAGAGCTTCGCCAGGATCCGGCGGTAGCTCTTGTCGCCGAGGTTCTCGAGCCGGTTGATCTCGATCCAGTACTCCTCGAGGTCCTTCATCGGCTGCAGCCGCGGCATCGACTCGGCGGTCAGCTCGGCGCAGCGCTGGATCACCTCGACCTGGTTCGGCCAGCTCCTTGGGCAGCTTGACGACCTCGTAGAGCAGCGTCAGGTCGACGGCCTCCTCCATGAAGTCCATGACGTCGTCGAGGCCCGGAGGCGAGGGCGTAGATGTCCTCGCGGTCGAACGGGCGTGACGAAGGTGCGTGTTGACCCGCCGGACGATCGCGTGGGTGGTCTCGTCGGCGGCGTGCTCGGCGTCGCGCATCCGCTGCGCGATGCCCTCGCGGTCGTTGCCGTCGCCGAGCATCTCGGCGAGCAGGGCGGCCCCGTCGACGAGGTGGCTGGCGGACTGGCTGAAGAGGTCGTAGAACGTGGTGTCGGCAGGGCGGAAGCGCAAAGCCACGGCGAACTCCTGGTCGGGGTCTGGAAGAGCTCGATCACCGGAGGCCGCGCAGGCGCGCACGACCGATGAAGCCGTGGGACATGCTAGGGCCAACCCGGACGAGACACGCAACTCAGGTGCGGTGTCAGGCGCTGTTGCGAGCCTTCTGGCGCGGGGATCGGGCTGCATCCGGCCGTCGTCGGTCGGCGTCGAGGCCGAGCAGGCGGTCGACCTCGTCCTGCGGGAGCGAGGTCGTCGGACTCGCTGGCGGCGATGATCAGGTTGGTGGTCAGCTCCACCTCGGCAAGCAGCTCGGCGTCCTCGAGCGGGACGTTGAGCTGGTCGTCCATGACGCCGCTCCCTCCCTCTGCCATGCGATCACTCCTGTCGGCAGACCCTGATGGGTCTGCTCCTGGCCCACCATTGTCGCCGACCAGCCGGGCTGATACCCATAGTCATTTCGGGCAAACCAGAGGACCCCGACGGAAGCCCGTCGGGGTCCTCGTGGGTGCCTGGTGGGTCAGGCGTTCTTCTCGTGTTCCCTGATGCCGTGGCCCGTGGAACGGGCCGGTGCGGCGATCAGAGAGGGCGAACGTTCTCCGCCTGCGGACCCTTGGGGCCCTGCGTGACGTCGAACTCGACCTTCTGGTTCTCCTCCAGGGACTTGTAGCCCTGCGTCTGGATGGCCGAGTAGTGCACGAAGACGTCGTCGCCGCCGTCCTCCTGCGCAATGAAGCCGAAACCCTTCTCGGCGTTGAACCACTTGACGGTGCCCTGAGCCATGCTCGATTACTCCTCATACGGGGGCTGGAACCGCCACCTCGGCGGCCCCGCAGCAGATGCGGTGAAACGCCGAGCCCCCTCGAAAAGCTGATGCTCAACTCAAGAGAAAACGCCGTCGGATCACAAACTCCGCGGGCGAACCTGCTGGAACTTGCACCTGCTGCGCGGATGACCCTACCAACTCCCGCGCTGGATTCCGAGTCACGACCTGAGGGCCGCCCACGGACCCCGTCCGGCGGGCCGGCCCGGCCGTCAGCGCGGCGGCCGCCTACCACATCAGTGATCACATGGACACCATTGACACGCCGTACCCCACCGGTCACCGTAGACCCCGGGTCCGCACACGTGGGCTCCCCGGTCGCGACGCCGAGTCCTGCTCCCGCGACCAGGCCCGAACGACGGAGCAGGAGCGGGGGACCCACTTCCGGGCGACGCAGCACCACCCACCGGCACCACCGCAGCACCGTCGTCCTCGGGGTGAAGCCGCACACCAGCGGCCGGGCCAGTCTCAGGCCCGAACCCGACAGCTCACCCCGCAGGCGTGGTTGAGGCCCCCTCATGCATGCAGCCACGTCCGCAGGCCGCCGCCTGCTCACCGTCCTCCTCGTCGTCCTCGCCACCGCGGCCGCCGTCGCCCTGACCTCCTCGCCCGCCGAGGCCCGCAGCTCCTACATCGTGCTGGTGAAGGGCGACCACGGCTCGAAGGTCGTCACCGTCCAGCGCTACCTGCACGTGCGGCCCACCTCGGGCTACTTCGGCCCGATCACCAAGCGCGCCGTGGTCCGGTGGCAGGCCGCCCACCACCGCCGCCAGACCGGCATGGTCGGGAAGATGCTGTGGCACGCGGCCAGCGGCACCAGCAGCCGCTCGCCGGTGCCGTCCCGCTCCGGCGACCGGGTGGCCGGCCTGAACTGGGGCGCCCTCGCCCGGTGCGAGTCCGGCGGCAACCCGCGGGCCTACAACCCCGCCGGCTACTACGGCCTCTACCAGTTCACCCGCTCGACCTGGCGCTCCGTCGGCGGCTCCGGCAGCCCGGCCCGCGCCTCCTCGCGCGAGCAGACGGCGCGCGCGCAGACCCTGTTCCGGCGCTCGGGCTCCAGCCCGTGGCCGGTGTGCGGTCGCCGGCTGTTCAGCTGACCCGCTCGGCTCCGACCGGCACGGACTACTCCGCCTCGCGGGGCGTGCTGCCCTGCGGTAAACCGCCAGCCCGCCCACGCGAGCGCCCCCAGGGGGATCGGCAGCCAGAACGACACCAGCCGGTAGAGCAGGGTGGCGATCACCGCCTGGTCGGCAGTCGACTCCTGCCAGCACGAGGATCGAGGTCAGCCCGGCCTCGACGAAGCCGAGCCCACCGGGCGTGATGGGGACCAGCGCGAGGGCCAGGGACAGCACGTAGGCCAGCAGCACCATGGAGGGCCGGGCCCGGCCGCCGACCGCGTACACCGCAGCGACGAGAGCGGCGTAGTCGAGCATCCGGTTGCCGGCTGCCGCGGCCAGCGCCCGTCCCCAGCGCCCGGCGAACGCCGCCGCCACCTGGTCGCGCTGCGCCAGCACGCGGTCGGCCACGTCGGTCACCGAGACGTCGCGCCGCACCAGGTGGATGGCGCGCCCGACCACCCGGCCGACGAGGTGGACCAGGGAGTCCCAGTGCAGCAGGGCCAGCCCGAGGAGCACCAGCACGACCGCCACGACGAGCGAGACGACGAGGCCGAGCTGCAGCTGCCGCGCCGGGGGCGGCCGGATGATGACGGCCGGCACCGTGAGGATCGGGAGCGCCAGCAGCATGCCGGTGGTCAGCAGACCGACGCTGCCGAGCGCAGCCGCCACCCGTCCGGCGGCGTTGCCGGCCCGGACCAGGACGGAAGCCTGGACCACGCTGCCCGTCGCTGACCCGCCGGGCAGCACGCAGCTCGACGCGAGGCCGGCGAGCTGGGCGCTGGCGACCGCGGGCCAGGGCGTGCTCGGCAGCAGCAGGTGCACCAGCACCCACAGGCAGACCCAGGCGCTCAGCTCGAGGACGAAGAGGATCACGAACCACTCGCCCCTCACGCCGCGCAGCTGCGGCCACTGGCCGAGCAGCGCGAGCACGCTGGGCGCGACGACGTAGAGCCCGACGGCGGTGACGAGCAGAGCGACGGCCCGAGGGCCCCACTGGCGCAGCAGGTGCTTCACGATCGCCTCCGGCGGACGCGTCACGGACGCCCTGGACGCCTCGCACCGTAGCAATCCCGGGCGCCGCGGCCGTCACCCTTCCTGGGGGACGCCGACCAGCACGTAGCATCGCGCGAGCCCGCGGCGAGGTGCCGGCACGAACGGGTCTCCTGGGTCCTGGACCACGAGAGAAAGGGTGATGAGATGCAGGTCGTGACCGCCTCGGACCGCTCCGACCTGGACAGCGCGGCGGCTGCCGCCTTCCGCGAGAGGTGGCCGGAGTTCGTCTTCCACGACGAGGTCTCCCGGCGCTACGTGCCGCGGGTCGAACAGCTGTTCACCCGCTACAACATCTTCGTCCTCGACGGCGACAGCGTGATCGCCGGCGGCTGGGGGGTGCCACTGGCCTGGGACGGCAGCGTCGCCGACCTCCCCGACGGCTACGACGGCGCGCTGGTCCGCTCCGTCGACGGCCACGAGTCCGGCCGACCCCCGACCACGTTGAGCTTCATGGCCGCCGCGGTGGCGAAGTCGCACGACAAGCAGGGGCTGGCCACGAAGGTCCTGGAGGAGCTCACCCGCCGTGCCGTGGAGGACGGTCTCGAGCACGTCGTCGCACCGCTGCGTCCCAGCTGGAAGCACCGCTACCCGCTGGTGCCGATGGCGGAGTACGCCGGCTGGGTCCGCGACGACGGCCTCTGCATCGACCCGTGGATCCGCACCCACCAGCGGATGGGGGCGAAGGTGCTCGCACCGGCCGCCCGGTCGATGGTCGTGACCGGCACGGTCGCGCAGTGGGAGGGCTGGGCCGACATGCTCTTCCCGGTCAGCGGCGACTACGTCGTGCCCGACGCGCTCGGCCTCGTGCACGTCGACCGCGAGCACGACCACGCGGAGTACGTCGAGGAGAACCTCTGGGTCCAGCACCGCTGACGGTCGTCGTGCCCGGCCCGGGGCAGCGGTCGTGCCGCGGCCACAGCGGGAGGTGTCTGCCAAGATTGGCCCCGGCGTGCAGAGATCGACCCGGTCTGTCTCTGCGTTCGTCACCACGGACGCAGGCGTGTCCCGGGCCTCTAGCTCAACTGGCAGAGCAGCGGACTTTTAATCCGCGGGTTGTGGGTTCGATCCCCACGGGGCCCACGTTGTGATGTGAGACGTCGGGTGATGCTTGACGGTGTTTCGGTTGATGGTCGACAGCTACTTCGGCTGATCCTTGACACTCCCTCGATGAGGGAGATGAGCGTGGCTGAACAGTGGTATCAGGCTGGGTTGGCGGTGATCGGTGAGAGCCGCACCGTCACTGAGGTGGCCGGGCTTGGCCACCAGGGCCTTGACCCTTCACCCGGACGATCGTGCGGCGAAACCGCGAGCGTGCCCGCAGCCAGATCGACAGCCAGTCGCGCATCTCTTCCACAGACATGGCGGCAGCCAGCACCCAGGTAGCAATCGGGCCGGCGGCGGCGCCGAGGCTATTGCAGTCCTACCACGTACGACCTGTCCTTACTGAACGGCCAGTCCGCCCAGGTCCGGGTAGTTCGCGACGGCCGGGTTATCGACCCAGCCCTTCACGCCCGAGCCCCAGATCAGGTAGAACCGGTCGATGCTGAGCGGGATGTAGCCGACGTCCTTGGCGATGAACTCGTCCATGTCGCCCCACATCGTCGCCTGCGCGTTGATGTCCGTCGTGGCGTAGGCCCGGTCGATCATCGAGTTCAGCTGGCTGCTGTCGTAGAAGCCGTAGTCCGAACCGTTGGACGCGTTCGACAGGTTGACCCGGCTGTCGAACAGCGGCGGGATCACCGTCGACGCGTTCGGCCAGTCAGCACCCCGCCGGCCCAGGTGACGTCGTACTCCTTGGCGTTGACCGGGTTCTGGACCACGTCGTAGTACGTGTCCGTGAGCTCGTTCAACGTGACCGTGAAGCCAGCCTTCTCCCAGCCCGCCTTCAATGCGGCAGCAGCCTTCTCGCTGGTCGGCGTGCCCCCGCTGTAGGTGTGGGTGATCGGGTAAGGGATCTGCACGCCGGCCTGCTGGAGCAGGGACTTGGCCTTCGCCGGGTCGCCACTGTCAGGCGCGTTGAACGCGTTGAAGTCCTTGTATCCGAGGACACCAGGGTTGATGGAGGCGTGCGCCGGGCGACCGTAGGTGTCGCCACCGCTGGCAACGATGTAGCCGGCCTTGTCCGTCCCGACGGCGAGCGCCTGGCGCACCAGCGGGTTGGTCAGCTTCCGGAAGTTCGGCGAGAGGTAGTCGACGAACGGCGAGTCGACGAGCTCCTGCCGGGTCCTCGGCAGCTCAGCGGCCTTGGCCTGGTAGGCCGGCGGCACGCGGCGGTCCGTGACCGCGAACTTGTCGTTGCCCTGGTCATTGATCAGGCGTTGGGCGATGACCTCGTCGGTCAGGCCCTCGGTGAAGACGATCCGGTCCGGGTACGCCTTGCGGAGCGTGTCGGTCTTCGGGTCCCAGTTGGGGTTGCGGACGAACGTGCCGCCCTTGTTCTGGGTCCAGGTGCCCTGCAGCATGTAGGGCCCGTCGGAGAACACCGAGAAGTTGGACTTGTCGCCCTTGTCCTGGTCGGCGCGGTAGGCCGCCCACGCGGGCATGGTGACCGCGTAGTTGAAGTCACCGATCGCCTTCTTCAGGTTGAAGGTGATGGTGTTGCCGGAGCAGACCACGGCCTTGTCGTAGTCGGCCTGGCCGATCTTGGAGTACGGGCCAGCGTGGTTGTACGGGCCCGCGTAGTTGGAGACGGTGTTGCCGTTCTTGTCCTTGTGGTTGCCGATGTCCAGGAACTGCAGCGCGTACGTCGGGCCGCCGGTGATCACATCGGTCGCGAAGGTGCGCGAGATGCCGTACCTGAAGTCCTCGCAGGTGACGGGCTTGCCGTCCTGCCACGTCAGCCCGTGCCTGAGGGTGAAGGCCCAGGTCTTGCCGCCGTCGGTGGCCTTGCCGACATCGGTTGCCGCGTCGGGCGCCAGCCTGATGCCGTCCTTGCCATCAACCACCGGGAAGTTCGTCAGCGTGCGGTACATGAGCCGGGCCTCGATGCCGATCTCGCGACCGATATAGGTGCGCTGCGGGTCGAGGTGCTCAGCGGGGCGCTTGGTCAGGTAGTACAGGGTGCCCCCTGCCTTCAGGGCTGTGCTCCAGCTGTTGCTGCTCGAACCGCTACCACCGCTACTGCCGCCGCAGCCTGCGGCGGCGAGTGCCAACACGCCCGAGAGCGCGATCAACATAGCTCCTCTGTGTGTGAGCTTCATGAGCTCTCCTTCCTCGGTCAACGCACCGAGGAGCCTGACCCGGTTTCCCGGACACGTTCGGTCTTTTGATCATCCGCCGTGGTGGCCGCGGTGTGAAGGCTCGACGGCGACCAGACGCGCCAGGGCGCGGACCAACACTCGATCGACGCCTTCTGCGCCAAGGGGGGCGACAGAATGATGACCAGACGGGCTTTCGACACCGCCGCAACCTGCGGCTCGACCGTCCGCGATGGCGTGAGACATCAGTCCGGTCTGGCGTGAAAGAGGACACCACGGGCCCTACTTCTCGTGATGTCTCACGACATCGCCGACGCCCCGAACCCTCAGGTTCCCGGCATTCCCGGCCCGGCGCGCGACCGCGAGGACGCACGCGCCGAAAGACCTGGTCGAACGAGCGACGGTTCGAGGTCCATGATGGCTTCGGGCCCCGTGGCGGCCGCCGCTCAGGGGCCCGTTGCCTGCTCGATCGTGTCCTCGTGAGAGGGAGCGCCATGACATCTCAGTCCAGTCAGATCGTCCTGATCAACGGGTTCGGCGTGCTGTTCGTGGTGCTGAACTCGTTCGGGTTGGGCCTGCGGCTCTCGATCGGCAAGCTGCTGGCACACGGCTTTGCCCAGTGGAAGATCGCCGTGTGGGCGCTGGTGATCAACTTCGTGATCATCCCGCTCCTGTTCGTCGGCTACCTGCTGACCATCGCCTCGTCCATCCCTGGAGAGATCAAGGTGGGGTTCTGCGTCGCAGCCCTGTGCGCAGGGATGCCCTTCGCTCCCCTCCTCGCCCGGTTGGCCAAGGCCGATGCGAGCATCGCCACCACTCTGCTGGTGGTCCTGACTGCCGCGACGATCATCGCCCTGCCGCTAGGTTTGCCCCTCGCGATCGACGCGGTCGACGCGAACCTCAAGGCCTCGGTCTGGGAGATCGCATGGCCGCTGCTGCTCTTCTTGCTCCTGCCGGTGGTACTCGGCTGCGGCTTCAGGCTCTGGTGGCCCGACCTGACGCCGGAACTGGCACGGTGGGTTGTCCGCGTCGCGATTCTGTGTCTGCTCTTCAATCTCAACTTCACACTGGTCGCGTACTGGAGTGGGTTCGTTGAGACCTGGGGCACCAAGAGCTACATCGCTGCCCTGGCCGGCCCCTTCATCGGCCTCGGGTGTGGCTACCTTCTCGTCTCCAGTCTTCGAGTCAAAGACGTGGGCATCAGGCATGCGACCGAGGTGACCACGGCGGTGCGCAACATCGCTCCGATGCTGTTGATGATGATCTTTCCGTTCAGGTCCGACCCGCTGGTCACGGTGTCGATCACGATCCTCAACACCGTCGGTATCGTGACCGTGCTGCTGTTCGTCCTGATGTGGAGACGGGCGGCTCCGGACCCGGAGAGTCGCGCCGCTCCCGCCTCGGGCAGGCACGCCTCGACCGGCTAGCTGTACCGAGTCATCAGGTTGGTAGCAGGCGGCTGACCGGTGGGAGTCCGTCCGAGTGCGCTGTGACGTCGTCGAGTGTTGTAGTACTCGATCCAGGGGGCAAGGGCAGCGGTCGCGTTCGGTGCTACTGGTGAAGACCTGTCGGTAGGCCCATTCGGTCTGCAGCGTCCGGTTCAGTCTTTCGACCTTGCCGTTCTGCCAGGGGCAGTGCGGCTTGATGAACTTCTGTCGGGCGCCCAGTTGCTCGACGCAGTTCGTCGCAGCGAGTAGCGGTAGGCCCAGGCGTTGTCGGTCATCACCCGTTCGATCGGCCGATGCCGTGGTCGGCGAAGTAGGCAGCGGCGCGGGTCAGGAACGCCGCGCAGGTGCTGCCCTTCTCGTCGGGCAGGACCTCGGAGTAGGCCAGCCTCGAGTAGTCGTCGACCAACGAGTGCACGTAGTCGTACCCGACCTTGGTGTGTTTGTGCCGCTGCCCAGAGGTGCTCTCGTTGCGTCCGTGGGCCCGCCAGCCGCCGCCATCGGGGATCTTCCCGAGTTTCTTCACGTCCATGTGGACCAGCTCGCCGGGCCGTGCACGTTCATAGGTGTGGGCGGTGGCCTTGGACGCCCGGATCACCTGCCCGGTGATCGGGTCCAGCAGCGCCAGATGCGGGACGTGGTGACGGGCCAGCACCCGCGACACGGTCCGGGCCGGGACCCCGAGCTCGGCACCGATCCAGTCCGGCCCACGCCGCTCCCGTTCTCGCAGGTCCACGATCCGTTGCTCGACCTCGAGACGGGTCCGGGTCGGCAGCGAGTGCGGCCGCGACGACCGGGTCACCAGCCCGGCCTCACCCTCGGCGGCGTACCGGTCCAGCCAGTTCTTCACACACTTGCGGGAGATCCCCATCGCCGCCGCAATGTGGGCCTGGGGCCAGCCGGCTCGATGACGCTCCACGATGAGCAGTCGGCCAAGAACGGTGGTGCGGGCGTTAGCGTGAGACACGGAGAGCCTCCGGGAGGAGTGGGTTCTAGACAAGCCACACCCCAACCGGGGGCTCTCCTCACGTCAAGACACCAACCGCGCTACCAACCTCCTGGCCGGGTACAGCTAGCCGGTGGAGCGCCCCGGATGGACGATCGGCTTGATCGACGTGGGATCGAGCCGAGCGGCCGAGAGCGCCGCGGGCACCTGGTCGATCCCGTGGTGGCTGGTCACCAGCCGGTCGAGCTCGACGGCTGCCGAGCCGGCCAGCGCGATGGCGGTCGGCCAGGTGTGCGCGTAGCGGAAGGTGCCGGTGACGACGAGCTCGCGCTCCTGCACGGTGCTCATCGGCATGGGGTACTCGGCGCCTCCCATGCCGACCAGCACGACTCGTCCCGCGGGCGCCACCAGGTCCACCGCTGCCCGGATGGCGGCCGGGATGCCGGAGCAGTCGAGCAGCACGTCCGGTCGGAAGGACGCGGGCGGTCCGTCGCCGCTCGGGTCGAACACGCGCGTGGCGCCCAGCGTGCGCGCCAGCTCGAGTCGTTGTGCGTTGACGTCGCTCGCCACCACCTCGCTGGCTCCCAACGCCCGAGCGACTTGGACGACGAGCAGTCCGACGGGCCCGACCCCGGTGACGAGCACGCGCGAGCCGGCCGTCACGCCGCCCTTCTCGCAGGCCCACAGCGCCACCGACAGCGGTTCCAGCAGGGCCGCGGCGTCGTCGCTGAGCGAGTCCGGGACCGGGTGCGTGAACAGCTCGTGGTGGACGACGTACTCCGCGAAGGACCCGTCGTACGGCGGGGTCGCGTGGAACTTCATGTCCTCGCACAAGTTGTACCGGCCCGCGATGCACTGGGGGCACGCCAGGTCGGGGACGCCGGGCTCGAGGGAGACGCGGTCGCCAGGACTCAACCGCTTCACGGCGGCGCCGACGGCCTCGACGACTCCGGACGCCTCGTGGCCCAGCACCAGGGGTTCGGTCACCTGGAAGCTGCCGATGCGTCCGTGCTCGTAGTAGTGCACGTCGGATCCGCAGACCCCGACCGAGGAGATGCGCACCAGGACCTCGTGTGGCGCGGGCACGGGGATCGGGCGCTCCTCCACCGTGAGGTCGCCGGCGGCCCGGAGCACGGACGCGCGCATCGTGGCCCCGCTCATGGCGTGACCTCGCCTGTCGGACTCGGCTCCATGCTGCTCCTCCTGCGACGACGGGAACGCTTCCTCTTGGATTGTGCGCGTCCTGCGGCCCTGCACCCAGCCCGGATGGCGTCTCCGGCTGCCCGATGCGGACCCGACCGCCAGGGCCGTGCGTCAACGCTCCGTCGGCGCCCCTCGGGGATCGTCGAACGGACCCAGGTCCAGCCGGCCGAGCACGTCCGACGCCTGGGCGTAGCGGTCGTAGCGAGCGTCGACGAGGTCACGCCGCGCAGCCTCCGGGTGGTGCTCGCGGGCGACGCGAACGGTGGCCGCGACGGCCTCCTCGACGTCGCCGTAGGCACCGACACCGGTGCCGGCCAGCAGGGCGGCTCCGAGGGCGCTCACCTCCTCCGCCTCGGTCACCTCCAGCGTCACCCCCACCGTGTCGCAGAGCAGCTGCGACCACGCGAGGCTGCGGGCGCCGCCGCCCCCGAGCCGGATCGGGGACGGCACCGGCATGCGAGCGCGCAGCGCCTCCAGGTGACGGCGATGGCTGAAGGCGACCCCCTCCATGACGGCGCGCAGCATCGAGGGGCGTCCGTGCTCGCTGCGCAGCCCGATCCAGCTGCCACCGACCGGGGTCCCGGGTGGGCCGCCGTGCACGAACGGAAGGAAGTAGGGCTCGGCCATCGTCGCCGCCACCGTCTCGGCCTCCCCCACCACGGTGGCCAGGTCGGCGCCACCCGCCGGGTCGCGCGGACCGATCCGCCCGGCCGCCCAGTCCAGGCACCCGGCGCCTGCCGGGCTCGTCGACATGTGCAGCCAGGTGTCCGTGGTGAGGAACGGCCGCACCTGCCAGCGCTGGTCCGGGATCGGGGCCGGGCCGAGGACCTGGTTGATGGCGTAGGTCCCCAGCAGCACGGTGGCCGAGCTCGACGTGGACCCCATCCCCAACGCGCCGGTGTCGACGTCGTGGGCGCCGGTGACCACCGGTGTCCCGGGTCGCAACCCCGTCGCGGCGGCCGCGTCCGTGCTGACGCTGCCCGCGACCGCCTCGCTGGCCAGCACGGGCGGAAGCCTCGGCAGCACGTCGCCCAGGCCGCACAGCTCCAACGCCTCGGCGCTCCACGTCCGGGTGCGCAGCGCGACGAATCCTGCTGCCGCCATCGTGAGGTCGGTGGCCACCGTGCCGGTCAGCCGGAACCGCACCCAGTCGGTGCTGGACAGCAGCCAGCGGCTGCGGTCGAGCACCTCGGGCTCGTGGTCGCGCAGCCACCGCAGCAGGGCGCCCGGCGAGGCGGCCATGGGGACCTGACCGGTCAGCTCGAGCAACCGGGCTCCCCGTGGGCCGGCCGCGAGCTCCGCCGCCTGGCCCGCGGCGCGCGCGTCCGTGGCCAGGATCGCGGGCCGCACGGACCGTCCCGCCGCGTCCACGACGTACAGCCCGTCGCTGTGCCCGCTCACACCCACACCGAGGACCTCGACGCCGGTGCCCGCCTGCTCCAGCGCGGCTCGTACGACGCGGGCGATCGTGTCCCACATGCCCTCGAGATCACGCTCGGCCCAGAAGGGCCGGGGATGGTCCGCCTCGGTCGAGTCGATGGCGATCCCGAGCTGGCGACCGTCGAGGCCGAAGACGACGGCCTTGGTCCGGGTCTGGCCGATGTCGATACCGACCAGCGCGTCTGTCATGGCCACGCAATCGCCCGTCTGTCACTCAGTGCTGTGCGTCCAGGGGAGCATCGCACACCGGCCGTCGTGCCGCGATGCGTGCCGCGTGGAGGCGAGGACGGGGGACCAGGCCTCCCCTGGGATCGTCTGAAACAGCTCGAACGTCCTGTCCCCCGGACGCCGAGCACCGCTAGCATCGCATCCAGTGAGGCCCTGCCTCGGCCTCGGGAAGCGGGTGCGGAGATGGCCGACAGCGTGGACACGGAAGCGGGCCTCGAGCCCACCGACCTCAAGCGTGGGCTGAAGCAGCGCCACCTCACGATGATCGCCATCGGCGGCGTGATCGGCGCCGGGCTGTTCGTCGGCTCGGGCGTGGTCATCAACGAGACCGGACCTGCTGCCTTCCTCAGCTACCTGATCACCGGCGTGCTCATCGTGCTCGTCATGCGGATGCTCGGCGAGATGGCGACCGCGAACCCGACGACCGGTTCGTTCGCCGACTATGCCCGCCGGGCGCTCGGCGGCTGGGCGGGCTTCTCGGTCGGCTGGTTGTACTGGTACTTCTGGGTGATCGTCGTGGGCTTCGAGGCGACCGCCGGCGCGAAGATCATCCAGTACTGGTGGAAGGGTCCGGAGCTCTGGATCCTGGCGCTCGCCCTCATGGTCCTGATGACGGCGACCAACCTGATCTCGGTGAAGTCGTACGGCGAGTTCGAGTACTGGTTCGCCGGCATCAAGGTGGCGGCGATCGTCGCGTTCCTCGTCCTCGGCGCGATGTTCGTGCTCGGCCTGTGGCCCAACCAGGACCTGGACTTCGGCAACCTGACCGACCAGGGCGGCTTCCTGCCCCACGGTCCGAGCGCGATCTTCTCCAGCATCGTGGTCGTCGTCTTCTCGATGGTGGGCGCCGAGATCGCGACCGTCGCAGCCGCCGAGTCGCACGACCCGAAGAAGGCGATCGCCAAGGCCACGCAGTCGGTGATCGTGCGAGTGCTCACCTTCTACGTCGGATCGGTCTTCCTGCTCGTGTGCATCCTGCCGTGGGACAACACCGAGCTGGGCGCGTCGCCGTACGTCGCGGCCTTCACCGAGATGGGCATCCCGGGTGCCGACGACCTCATGAACGCGGTCGTCCTCACCGCGGTGCTGTCCTGCCTCAACTCCGGCCTCTACACGGCCTCGCGGATGCTCTTCGTCCTCGCCGGTCGCCGTGAGGCACCGATGGCGCTGATCACGGTCAACCGCCGCGGCGTGCCGGTGTGGGCGATCCTCGCGTCGACGGTGGTCGGCTTCCTGTGCGTGATCGCTGCCTACGTCTCGCCCGACACCGTCTTCCTCTTCCTGCTCAACTCGTCCGGCGCGGTGATCTTGTTCGTCTACCTGCTGATCGCGATGTCGCAGTACGTGCTGCGCCGGCAGACACCCGAGGCCCAGCTCACCGTGAAGATGTGGTTCTTCCCGTACCTCACCATCGTCGCCGCGCTGGGCATCGTCGGTGTGCTGCTGCAGATGTTCTTCACCGACGCGACCCGTTCGCAGCTGGTGCTGAGCCTGCTGTCGTGGGGTGTCGTGCTCGCGCTGTACGCCCTCACTCGCTGGCGCGGCGGCTCGATGAGCGCCGAGGAGGTCGCGGCCAAGAAGGCCGAGCCCTCCGGTCGTGCGGCGGAACGCATCCTCGTCCTCGCGAACCAGACCCTCGTCGCCCAGCAGCTTCGCGACGCGTTGGTGGGCATCGACGGCAGCGACCGTGCGGAGTACCTCGTCGTCGTCCCGGCCAACCCCGTGGACACGGGCCAGGCGGACCGCGAGGGCGCCGCGTTCGTGTGGGAGGCGACCACCCAGGCCGCCCAGAAGCGGCTCGACGAGACGCTCTCGATCCTGCAGGAACGTGGCCTCACCGTGCGCGGCGAGCTCGGCGACTACCGTCCCCTGGTCGCGCTCGACAAGGCCGTGGGCGAGTTCCGACCCGACCACGTCGTGATCTCCACGCACCCCGAGGAGCACGGGACCTGGCTGCGTCATGGGGTGGTCCGCGAGGCCCGCGAGCGCTACGACGACATCGACATCGAGCACGTGGTCGCCGAGCCCGTGCAGGTGTCCTGACCCGACCTCGACCCCGGGCTTCTCCGGCGCGACGGGCTCGTCCCCACGACCCTGAGACGGGCTCAGCAGAACCTGTGAGTCCACTCAGACACTGGCTGTACGCTTCTCGCGGGCCGACCCCGACCGTGCATCCCCCGTCACGGTTCGGGGTCGGTTCCTGCCTCCCGACGGACGTGTGCGAGTCAGAGCGCGGAGGCCGCTTCCGGCGGTGCGAGACCCGCCCGGAGGGTGGCCGTGACCTGCTCCGCGGCCGCCGGCCGGTGGGTCACGAAGCCCTGCACGGCGTCGCAGCCGAGCTCGCGGGCGGAGGCCAGCACCGACTCCGACTCGACGCCCTCGGCGACGATCGTCAGCCCGAGGCCGTGGGCCATCTCGACGGTGGCGCGCACGATCGTCCGCGACGCCGGGAGGTCGAGGTCCTGCAGGAACGACCGGTCGAGCTTCACGGAGTCGAGCGGCAGGTCACGGATGAACGCCAGCGAGGAGTAGCCGGTCCCGAAGTCGTCGAGGAGCAGTGCGTGGCCCCGCTCCCGCAGCGCGCTCAACGCGGGCATCGCCTGCTGCACGACGGTCGCCGTCGTCGACTCGGTGATCTCGAAGTGCAGCAGCCTCGGCGGCAGGCCGGCGCGCTCGCACGCGGACGTGACGCGGTGCAGCAGCTCGCTGTCGGTCAGGTCGGCCTGGGTCAGGTTGACCGCCAGCGGGACGTCGTACCCCTCGGCGTGCCAGCGGGCCGCCTGGTCGCACACCATCGCCAGCACCGCGTCGGTGAGCTGGCGGCTGAGCCCGGCCTCGACGGCCACCGGGAGGAACTCCTCGGGCACCAGCATCCCCCGCTCGGGGTGCGGCCACCGGACCAGCGCCTCGGCGCCGACGACCGCACCGGTGCCGAGCGAGTAGACCGGCTGGAAGAACATCACGAGGTCGCCGTCGTCGAGCGCGGTGCGGAACTCCGCGAGCAGGGCCAGCTTGTCGATGCTGGCGTCGTCGCGGAGCTCGGCGTAGAACTCGACGCCGGTGCCGCTGCGCTTGGCGACGTACATGGCGGCGTCGGCGCGGCTGAGCAGCGCCTCCCAGGTCGAGCCGTTGCGCGGGGCGACCGCGATGCCGACGCTGGCGTCGACGGCGAGGCTGAGGCCGGACAGCTCGATCGGCTCGCGGATGACCTCGCGCATCCGCGCCGCCACCGTGTAGACGACCGCCTCGTCCTGGCCGGTCACGATGACCGCGAACTCGTCACCGCCCAGCCGGGCGACGACGGTGTCGGCGGTGCGCACGCGGCCCTCGAGCCGGGCACCGATGATCTGCAGCAGGGTGTCGCCGACGCCGTGCCCGAGCGAGTCGTTCACCTGCTTGAAGCGGTCGAGGTCGACGATCATCACCGCGGTCGGGCCGTGCGACGACAGCGACGTGCCGAGCAGCTCCAGGAAGCGACGCCGGTTGGGGAGACCGGTCAGCTCGTCGGTGCGGGCCTCGAGCCGGGCCATCACGAGGCGCCAGGTCTCCACGAGTGCCATCACCAGCCGCAGGCTCGCGATCAGCACCGCCATCAGGCCGAACAGCGCGACCATGAACGGCAGCGACTGCACCGCACCGGCGAACAGCACGCCGGTGCTGAGGATGCTGAGCACCGCGGGGACCGCGAGGCTGGCGCGGCTGTGGTGCACCGGTCCCGGCTCGGGCGGCCGGGTCCACGCCGCCACCCCCAGCCCGGCGAACGCCACCGACCAGCCGACGTCGAGCAGCCCGCCGTCGACGTACGTGCCGGACGCCACCTGCAGCAGGTAGACGGAGTCGCTGACCAGCAGCGTGACGACCAGGGCGCCGAGCAGCCACCACAGCGGCGCGGGACGCCAGCCGTGCAGGTTGAACACCAGGATCAGCACGGTCAGCATCGCGAGGTCGCAGACCGGGTAGGCGAGGTTGGTCAGCACGGCCGGCATCGCACCGCCCGTGACCTCGAGCACGGGACGCAGGACCACCGCACCGAGCAGCGCCGCGGCCCCGAACCCACCGGTCAGGCCGTCGAGCCAGAGGCTGGGCCGGGCACCGGTCAGCGTCGTGCGCACCAGCAGGACGAGCGCCACCCCGAGCGCCGGGTAGAGCGCCAGCCACAGCGCGTCCGAGACCGACGGGTACGGCGGCGCGGAGTCGTGCGCGAGGAACCCGTAGTAGACGAGGTCCCCGCCGACGTAGAGCAGCGGGCCGGCGCCCAGCAGCGCCCAGGCCACGCGGGCCTGCGGCACGAGGACCGCCCGGGCCAGGCAGAGCAGCGCCGCCACGACGGTGGTGCCGTCGCCGACGCCGATGTCGAGCCACCCGACGAAGTGGGGGCCGGGGCCACGCACGCCCGGGATGAGCGTGATCCCGTAGAGCACCACCACGACAGGCACGAGGGCACTCGTGACCCGCGCCCAACGCGGCGCGGCCCACCCCTCTCGACTGCTCACACCTGCATCTTCGGCGTCCGGGCGGGCCGACTGGAGGGGTACAGGTCACGCGGCTCTCAGCCGAGGACGGCGGCGATGACCAGGACCACCGGGACCGAGGCGAGGGTGGTGACGAAGATCGAGTCACGGGCGAGCACCTCGCCGCGGCCGTAGCGCGTGGCGTGCACGAAGATGTTCTGGGCCGTCGGCAGGGCCGCGAGCACGGTCACCGCCAGCAGGCCGGTGTCACCCACCCCGAGCACGAACCGCGCCACCAGGTAGGCCGTCAGCGGCTGCACCACCAGCTTGAGGACGCTGATGAGCCCGACCTCGGCCGCGGACGTGCCGTGGCCGGGACGCGGCCCCAGGCGCAGCGAGATGCCGTAGGCGATCAGCATCGACGGCACCGCCATGCCGCCGACGAGCTCGAGCGGGTCGCGCACCACCGCGGGCAGCGGGAAGCCGGTCAGCGACAGCAGCAGGCCGAGGAGGGAGCCGACGGTGAGCGGGTTGGTCAGCGGGCGGGCCATCGCGCGACCGACCGAGAACCGCCGGTCCGAGGTGGCGTGGTCGAGCAGCGCGAGCGCCAGCGGCTGCAGCACGAGCAGCTGCAGCAGCAGCGTCGGCGCGACCAGGGCGGCGTCGCCGAGGACGTAGGCGGCGATCGGCAGCCCGAGGTTGCCGGCGTTGACGTACGCCGCGCTCAGCGACCCGACCACCGTCTCGGGGAGGGCGCGCCGCCACACCAGCCGGGCGGCGAGCACGTAGAGCACCACCGCGACCAGCACGCCGGCCAGGGTGGCGACGAGGTTCTGCGACAGCACGCTCGTCACGTCGGTGTCGCCGAGCACCGTGACCATCAGCGCGGGGCTGGCCACGAAGAACGACAGCCGCGAGAGCACCACCCGGGCGCGGTCGTCGACGACGCCGAGCTGGGCGAGCAGCGCACCGAGCGCGATGACGGCCGCGATCGTGCCGAAGCCCTCGATCACCCCGCCCACGCCGCTGCCTCCCCTCGTCGCCCCGCATCCTCCCAGGTCGCGGTCGGCGGGCCCGGGTCAGCCCGTCGGGACGGGACGCCGTCGCGCCCGCGACGCCCGCAGGTTCGCCACGTTGCCGCAGCTGCGCACGTCGTGCCACACCCGGCTGTTGTTGCGCGACGCGTCGTGGAACGCGCAGGGGCAGTGCGGGTTGCGGCAGGTCTTCAGCCGCGGCCACGACCCGTCCCGCTGCGCGAGCAGCACCTCGCCCCACACCGCGGAGGCCAGCCACCGGGCCCCGGTGCCGGTGGGCTGCAGCCGCAGGCGGTCGTCGTCGAGCACCAGCCGGCACGGCACCGGCGGCAGCTCCACGTCGTCGCCGTCGACGAGGCGGCCGACCTCGCGGCGCAGCCGGCGCAGCGTGACCAGGTCGGCCGACGTGGTGCGACGTACCCGGCCGGTGGCGTGGGAGTGCTCCTTCCAGCGGCGGACCACCGAGGAGGTCCAGCGCTGGGCGTCGGCCACCGTGCCGAGCAGGTCGGGGACGTCGTACGCCGGGACGCCGCGCGTGTTGAGCAGGTCCTGCACCAGGAACAGCCCCCCGGGCGCTTCCTCGAGCAGGTAGCGTGACGTGGCCGACATAGGCAAAGGCTATACGCCTCTGTCACGCTGGCGACAGAGGACACCGGGAGCGACGAGAGGCTGGACGATGACACGCGAGCGGACCACCACCTGGGGCGACCCCACGATCTCGGCCGGGCGGGTCGGCCGTGAGACGGGCCTCGCGCTGCTGCAGGCGATGCGCGACGGCGACCTCCCGGCCCCGCCGATCCTCTCGACCGTCGGCTTCGAGCTCGACGAGGTGGAGGAAGGTCGCGTGGTCTTCGCCCTGGAGCCGGGCGAGCACCACTACAACCCGATCGGCTCCGTGCACGGCGGCGTCTACGCGACGGTGCTCGACTCCGCGACCGGCTGTGCGGTGCACTCGGTGCTCGCGGCGGGCGTCGGCTACACCAGCCTCGACCTCAACGTGAAGTTCCTGCGCGGCATGACGACGGGGACCGGGCGCGTCACCTGCGAGGGCCGGGTCGTGCAGCGGGGTCGCCGCACCGCGCTCGCCGAGGCGTCGTTGACCGACTCGCAGGGGCGGCTGCTGGCCACCGCGACCAGCACCTGCCTGCTGTTCGAGCTGCCGGCCTGAGGTCAGCGCAGCAGCGAGAGCGCGCCGCGGACCCGGTGCTCGGCGACGTGCAGCGCCGAGCTGAGCAGCGTCGAGCCGGGCAGCCGGGTGGCGACGGATCGACCGCTCCACCCACGACGTCTGCACCCACGCCGGGTCGCTGCGCACCCGTCCGGACGCCCGACCGGAGGTGCCGTCCGCGACGACCGCCTGCTCCATCGCCTCGCGCAGCGGCAGGGCGTCGGTCAGGTCGACCAGGGCGGGGTCGGGCTGGCCCGGCCGGCAGACCATGTCGTGGCGCAGGCTGCGGATCAGCGCCGCCGCCGTCCAGTACGGCGCCGCGGACACCAGCCCGGCGGTCAGCGACACCGCCGACACCGGGGCCACGACGGGCACCTGCAGCCGTGACAGGCCCGCGACGTCGGCGTACAGCTCGAGCAGGTCGGGGTAGCTGATGACGTCGGGCCCGGCGATGTCGACGTCGCCGACGACGTCGTTCTCCAGCGCGTCCGCGAGCACCCGTACGACGTCCGCGACCGCGATCGGCTGGACGCGGGAGTGCATCCACAGCGGCACCGGCTGCACCAGGAACGTCGACGCGGTCTGCCGGACGAGCTCGAAGGAGGTCGACCCGGCGCCGATCACGATGCCGGCCCGCATCGAGAGGGTCGCGGCAGTGCTCTCGCGCAGCACCTGCTCCACCTCGAGCCGCGACGCGATGTGCGGGGAGAGCTGGTCCTCGGGGACGTCGGGCACCAGCCCGGACAGGTAGACCACGCGACCCACGCCGTGCTTCGAGACGGCGTCGCGCACGTTCTCGGCGGCCAGCCGGTCCCGCGCCCGGAAGTCGAACGTCGACAGCCCGTGCACGAGGTAGCAGACCGCGTCCACCCCGTCGACGGCCGCGCTCACCTGCGCCGCGTCGGTGGCGTCCATCCGCACCGACGCGACCTGGTCACCCCAGGTGAACCGCTCCGGCCGCGGCGAGCTCGAGGAGGCGGCCACCACGTGGTGGCCGCGTCGCAGCAGCTCGGGGACCAGGCGGGTGCCGATGTAGCCGGTCGCGCCGGCGACGAGGATGCGCATTGGTTCAGCATGTCAACCGGGGTCAACCGGCGGGTGCGGGCGGGCTGCGCTCAGTGGCGGTAGACCAGGGTGGCGAGCGCCTCCCAGGCCTCGCGGTGCGCCTGGCTGCCGCGGTCGACGACCGCCTCCCCGTGCACCCCCTGGTGGGCCTCGACGGCCTCGTCGACACCCTCGCGGCGCAGGTAGGCCGTCAGCGCGCAGGTCTCGAGGTCGAGGACCGAGCCCCGGAAGTGGTGGTAGCCCAGCGAGTTCACCCGGTGCTCCCACGCCACGTGCGAGGCGAGCGCGCCGACGGCGGTGCGGGGGGTGCGCGGGTCGACGTCGAGGCGGTAGCGCGAGGCCCAGTCGACGACGGCGTCGAGCGGCATCGGCCGGGCGACGCCGTACCCCTGGCCCTCGTCGACGCCGAGCTGGACCCCGACCTCGATCTGGCCGACGTCCTCGAGGCCCTCGATGACCACGGACAGGCCGAGGCTGTGCGCGATGTCGTTGATCGGCTGGATGAAGTGCAGCGCGGCGCCGGGGTTGAGCTCGGTGCCGCGCACCAGGCTCTGGTCGATCTTCACGTCGTCGAACGCGAAGTGCCGCAGCCGCAGCAGCGAGCTGTACCCGGAGCCGAGGTCGTCCTGCGCCAGCCGGACACCGAGGTCCTTGAAGCCGTCGAGCGAGCGGCGCTGGGCGCTGGTGCCGCGGTCCACGAAGCCCGACTCGAGCAGCTCGAGGGTGAGCCGCCGCCCGGCGACGCCGTAGTGCCGCAGCATCTCGCCGACCAGCCGCGAGTAGCGGTCGTCGTCGGCGGAGACGACGGGCAGGTTCACCGAGACACCCGTGGTCAGTCCCCGCGCCTGCCAGGTGCGCAGCGCCTGCAGCGCCTGGTGCATGCCCTGCTCGAACAGGTCGAAGAGCTCGTCGTCACCGAACGCGGGCAGGAACTCCGCCGGGCCGATCAGCCGGTCCTCGTCCCGCAGCCGGGCGAGCGCCTCGAGCTTGGTCAGCCGGCCGTCGGGCAGCGAGATCACCGGCTGGAAGAGCATCTCGACGGCGCCGTCGGCGAGCCGCTTCAGGTGTCCGGCCCGGTCGGCGTAGCCGCTGACCGCGCTGGCGAGCGCCGGCCGCTCCTCGAGGTCGCACAGCGCCGACTCGAAGGACTGCTTGATCTGCTCGAGCATGGTGATGCACGGCCTCGGACGCGAAGTAGCCCGGCCAGTGCGCGTAGAGCGAGAGCAGCGCCCGGGTCTGCCCGCGACGGTCCGCGAGGGGTACGGCGACACTGGCCCGCCACCCGAACCGGCGGCCCGTCGCACGCCACGGCACGGTGCTCGGGTCGGTGAGGTAGGAGTCGCACCGCTGCACGAGGCCGGTGCGCCACGCGCGGCCGGCCGGCCCCTGGCCGGAGTCGTCGCCGTTCGTCGTGGTGATCGACGCCATGCCCACGTGGGTGACGGTCTCGACGAACGCGTCGAGCCCGACGCCGGCGCCGATCTCGAACTGCAGCCGGCCCGACGCGTCCGGCCGCCCGAAGAAGCCGACGGAGATCCCGTCGAGGCAGCTGAGCGCCTCGAGCACGCCGCGGGCCAGGTCGGCGACCGTGCGGGCGTCCGAGATCGCCCGGGTCACGGTGAGCATCACCCGGTGCTGCGCGTCGTCGAGGTCGCGGTAGCCGAGCAGCGCCCCCTGCAGGTCCTCCATGAACCGGTCGCCGAGCAGCGTGTGCACGACCCCGTTGTCCTCGCCGTCGAAGAGATCGGCGGCGATCCGCAGCAGCGTGTGGCGGTGGTCGGCCACCGCGTCGACGTACCAGTCGATGGCGACCCCGACGAGGGCGTGGATCCGGCCGATCTCGCGGCTGCGCTCGAGCAGCAGCCGGTCGGCGACGACGGGTGAGAGCAGGTGCGCGAGGTGCCCGGCCTGCCGGGCCTTGAGGTGGGCGAACTCGTCGGGCGACAGCCGCGCGATGACCTCGGAGACGCCGGGCCGGGTGAGCTGCCGGTCGTAGAACTCGTCGACCAGGTCGTCGAGGCGCGGGGCCACGTGCTCGAGCAGCCGGGTCATCAGCGAGATGCGCCGCGGCTCGTCGGCTGCGGACGCAGCGACGAGGTCCCGGCGCACTCGGGGCACGGTCACCCGACCGAGACTAGGCGAAGCCCCTGCCGGACGGCGGTTAACCGAGCAATCCGGTCACGCGCGCCTCAGGATCCCGCGGACCGGCTCGCGTCGACGACGGCGGCACCCGGGACGCGGCCGCGCATCACGTCGACGGCGACGGGGTTCTCGTCGACCATCACGAACCGTCGCCCGAGCCGGCTCGCCACCGCACCCGTCGTGCCGCTGCCGGCGAAGAAGTCCAGCACCCAGTCCCCCGGCCGCGAGGACGGCATCAGCACGCGACGCAGCACGCCCTCGGGCTTCTGCGTCGGGTAGCCGGTCTTCTCCCGGCCGGTGGTCGGCACGATCGTGTGCCACCACACGTCGGTCGGCAGCTTGCCGCGCGCCGCCTTCTCGGGTCCGACGAGGCCGGGTGCGAGGTAGGGCACCCGCTCGATCTGGTCCTGGTCGAACAGGTGCGCGCCGGCCTGCTTGACGTAGACCAGGATCGTGTCGTGCTTGGCCGGCCACCGGTCCTTCGCGCGGCCGCCGAAGTCGTAGGCCCAGATCACCTCGTTGAGGAAGCAGTCGCGGCCGAAGATGTCGTCGAGCAGCACCTTGCAGTAGTGCGCCTCGCGCCAGTCGAGGTGGACGTAGAGCGTGCCCGACGTCGGTGAGCAGCCGCCGGGCCTCCTCCAGCCTCGGCGCCAGGAAGCCCGCGTAGTCCTCGAAGGTGTCGGGGTAGGACATCCGGCCGGTCTCGACCGTCGCGTAGCGCCGGCCCCCGAAGCCGGTGCGGTCCCCGGTCGCGTCGACGCTCGGTCCGCAGCGTACGACGGTCACGTCGGCCGCCCGTGTTGAACGGCGGGTCGACGTACACCAGCTGGAAGAAGCCGTCCGGCAGCCGCGGCAGCACGTCGGCGTTGTCGCCGAGCACCACCAGGTCCGGCCCGCCCGCCGGGTCGGCCAACGGGTCGGCCGGCAGCTCCGCCAGCGGGTCGGTCATGGGCGACATCCTGTCAGCACACCGCCACCCCGGTGTGCTTCGATGGGGCGTGGCCATCGACTACGCCGGGTCGGCCCGTCCGACGCTCGGGGTCGAGTGGGAGTTCGCGCTGGTCGACCGGTCCACCCGCGACCTGTCCAACACCGCGTCCGAGCTGTTCGACCGGGTCCGCGACTCGATCGGCGAGCAGCCCAACCTCCACAAGGAGCTGCTGCGCAACACCGTCGAGGTGGTCACCGGGGTGTGCGACACGACGGCCGGCGCGATGGCCGACCTCACCGACACGCTCCGGCTGGTGACGCCGGTCGCCCGCGAGCTCGGGGTCGACCTCTACTCCGCAGGCACCCATCCCTTCGCGGAGTGGTCCACGCAGCTGCTCACCCCGGGAGACCGCTACGAGGAGCTGATCGCCCGCACCCAGTGGTGGGGCCGGCAGATGCTGATCTGGGGCGTGCACGTCCACGTCGGCGTCGCGGACCGTGACCACGTGATGCCGATCGTGTCGTCGCTGCTGAACCACTTCCCGCACCTGCAGGCGCTGTCGGCGTCGTCGCCGATGTGGTCGGGCACGGACACCGGCTACGCCAGCAACCGGGCGATGATGTTCCAGCAGCTGCCGACCGCCGGGCTGCCCTTCCAGTTCGAGACCTGGGAGGAGTACGAGGGCTTCGTCGCCGCCAACCTCCGCACCGGCGTGATCGACTACCTCTCCGACATCCGGTGGGACGTGCGGCCCTCCCCGCGCTCGGCACCGTCGAGGTGCGGATCTGCGACGGGGTCTCCAACCTCCGCGAGCTCGCCGCCCTCACCGCGCTGACCCACTGCCTGGTCGTCGACCTGTCCGACCGGCTCTCGGCCGGCGAGACGCTGCCGACCATGCCGCCGTGGCACGTGCAGGAGAACAAGTGGCGCGCCGCCCGCTACGGCATGGAGGCCGAGATCATCCTCGACGCCGACGCGAACGAGCGGCTGGTCACCGACGACCTCGACGACCTGCTCACCCGGCTCGAGCCGGTCGCGGCGCGGCTGGAGTGCGTCGACGAGCTCCGCTCGGTCGAGGAGATCACCCGCGGCGGGGCGTCGTACCAGCGGCAGCGGGCGGTGGCGGAGCGCACCGGCGGCGACCTGGTCGCCGTGGTCGACTCGGTCGTGCGCGAGCTCGACCTCAGCGGTGCCGGGGCAGCACGTGGAACGAGCCGGCCAGCTCGTTGACGACCGGCACCACCCGCTGCGGGTCGGAGCTCGACGAGGTGAACGCGGTCAGCGCGTAGGTCCGCGGCTTCGCGGCGACCACGACCACGACGAAGCGCAGCGGCACCTTGTCCGCGTTGCTGGCCCGGCCGTACGTCGTGACCGCGTGCCGGCCGTCGACGGTGTCGGCGCGTCGACCGGCCACCCGCACCTGTGAGTAGGTCTCGCGGATGCGCTGCACGAGCCGACGTGAGGCGGCGGCCGGCGTGCCCGGGCTGCTGGGTCCGACCGACACGACCAGCGACCGGTCGAGGGAGGAGAACCGGGCGGTGCGGCCGTTGCGCCGGGCCTCCATGCCGTCGGGCACGCGGACCGAGAAGCCGCCCGGCTTCGAGACGAACGCGCGGGTCGTGAGCGTCCGCTTGGCCGGGGTGGTGCGGTCGCCCTCCGGCCAGAGCCGGACGACGGCGAGCACCAGGCCGACCGTCACCGCGAGCACGCCGACGACGCCGAGCCAGACGGTGAACCGGTCCCGCATGGGGCCGCCACCTCGTCTCCGCAGGGTCGGGGCGTTCAGACGCCGACGCCGAACCGGCGCATCCGGCTCACGGAGACCAGCATGGCGCCGGCACCGAGCGCCAGCAAGCCGCCCACGAGCAGCCCCTCGGCCGGGCCACCGGTGTTGGGCAGCCCGCCGCCCGTGGCGGCCTCGCCGGCCACGGTGGCCGGGGCACGGTTCGCTCCGGACGCCTTCACGTGGCCACCGGGGCCGTGGGGCGTGCCGGGCGTCGCGGGCTCGCCGCCGTCGTTGTGGACCAGCGTCTCGGTGCGTCCCCCGATCGCGGAGAGCAGGTCCTGCGGGGCCTCGGCGATCCCGACGACCACCGCCGGGAGCACGACGACCTTGAGCGCCTCCTGCGCGTGGCCCGCGCTGCCCTGGCCGAGGTAGGTCTCGCCCTGGTTGACGTAGCCGCAGACCAGGCTGGTGCCCGGGGCGCAGCCCGGCGGGACCGCGCCGCCGGCGGTCTGGTCGACCGGCTGCTCCTGGCCGGCGACGGTGACGCTGCCGACGGAGGAGCCGCGGTCGGCGGAGGGGCTGGCGCCTCCGGAGTCGGACCGGCCGTGGGAGCTCAGTGCCTCCACGCCGATCCCGCAGCCGGCGAACGGCAGCGGGACCTCGGACGGCGCGGTCAGGCAGACGTCGGCGGCGTCGGACTCGGAGGACGCCGTGGTGCGGCCGGACGCGCGGTCGCGGTCGATCTGCGACGAGCTCTCGCCGACCTGGCCCTCGGCGGGTGCGCCGCCGCACTCGGTCTCCTCGCCGTCACCGCCGACGCAGAACCGGAACAGGCCGCTGGAGGCGTCGGAGTGCGAGTGAGAGCCGCTCTCGGTGGCGTTGGCGTCGGAGTACAGGACGTCGAAGCACAGCGCGTCCTCGCTGCTCTCGCAGACCGGGTCGGTGGCCTCGTCGGCCACGGTGTCGTCGTCGTGCTGCTTGCCGCCGGAGTCGGCGTGCGAGCCCATCACCTCCGTGCCGCCCACGGTGAGCAGGCTGGCGTCGGCGCTGGAGCTGTCGTCGTCCTCGACGGTGGCCCGGCTCTGGCCCTCGTCGGCGGCGTCCTGGCCGGCGACCTCGGAGTGCAGCACCTCGCCGGCGGCGTGGTCGGGCGTGGTCGGGTCCGCGACCTCGTTGGGCGGGGTCTCGTCCTGCGAGGACGGCTCGCCGGGAGGGCTCGACGGGACCGAGGCGCGGGAGTCCTGCTTCGGCGACGTGGCACCGGTGACGGGCTTCAGCTGCTTGGTCACCGTGGAGGTGAGATCGCCGACCGGGTCGCCGTCGGCGACGGCCGCGCCCTGACCCAGCGAGAGGGTGCCGACGCACACTCCCAGCACCACTGCCGCGGCGGCAGGCGCCCGCCACATCGTCCTCGTCATGACCCAGCCCCAAGCGCTCGAGTACGAGGCCGGGAACAGGCCCCTCCGCCCTGGTAACGAGACACTCACGCCTCGGTTACGCCCCGACGGCGGACGGACCGGGGCTTGTCGGGGTTTGCCACCCCCGGGTATGCCTGGGGCATGAGCGAGAACATCGGCGAGCAGCCCGGCGACGACACGTCCGAGAACGAGACCTACAACAGCTACAGCGTCGACGACGAGGACCAGCCCCAGGGTGACGGCGACAGCCTGGTGAGCGACCGCGGGCTGACCGAGCCGCTCGACGAGGGCTACTCCCCGCCGGAGCGGTGGTCGCCCGGCGAGGGCTACGGCAACACCCCCGCCGAGGAGGAGGCCGGCGAGACCCTCGACCAGCGGATCGCGCAGGAGGAGCCCGAGCCGGACCCCTACCTGCAGGCGGCCGAGGAGACCGAGGACGTCGGCGGCGAGGTCGGCTCCGTGCGGGCCGGCCGGCTGGTCGACGAGGACGAGGGGCTCGGCCCCGACGAGGAGAAGGACCTGGTCGGCGAGGACGTCGGCATCGACGGCGCGGGGGCCAGCGCCGAGGAGGCGGCGGTGTACGTCGTCGAGGACGATCTCGACGAGTTCGAGGACTGAACGAGTCAGGCCCGCCCGGCCGGCACGTCCTCCTGGTGGACGCCCCGCTCGCCCTCGTCGGTGAGCCTGGCCTCCTCCGCCGCGCGCGCCTCGAGCTCCGCACGGCGTGAGGCCTGCAGCAGCTGCCGGGTGGCTTCGTAGTCACCCGGGCTGCTGACCAGGTCGGCCGCCCCGCCGCGCAGCCGTTGCAGCGCCGCGCGGGCGAAGACCTGCTGCTCGGTCGACGTACGCTGCGAGCGGCCGCGGCCCAGGAAGCTGACCGACCAGTGCAGGAACGCGCCGACCCGGTTCTTGAAGCCGGTGAGGTAGAGCAGGTGCACGGCCAGCCACATCAGCCAGGCCACGAACCCGGTCAGCTTCAGCGGGCCGATGAGGGCGACCGCGCGGAACCGCGAGATCGTCGCCATGCTGCCCTTGTCGAAGTACTTGAACGGCTTCTGCGGCGCCTTGTCCTCGGAGAGCCGGGCCTTGATCTCCTTGGCGGCGTACTTCCCGCCCTGGATCGCGACCTGCGCGACGCCGGGCAGGTTGTCGAGGTTGATCATGTCGCCGACCACGAACACCTCGGGGTGTCCCGGCAGCGTCAGGTCGGGGTTCACGCTCACCCGGCCGGCGCGGTCGACGGGGGCGCCGGACTGCTCGCCGAGCAGCTTGCCCAGCGGGCTGGCCTGCACGCCCGCGGCCCACACCTTGGTGCTGGACTCGATGCGCCGGCGGGTGCCGTCCTTGTCCTGGACCTCGATGCCCCACTCGTCGACGTCGACGACCATCGCCCCGAGCTGCACCTCGACGCCGAGCTTCTCGAGCGCCTTCTTGGTCTTCTCCCCCAGCGTGCTCCCGAACGGCGGCAGCACCTGCGGCGCCGCGTCGAGCAGCACCACCCGGGCCCGTCGGGTGTTGATCCGGCGGAAGTCGTGGCGCAGCGTGCGGTGCGCCAGCTCGACGATCTGGCCGGCCATCTCCACGCCCGTCGGGCCGGCGCCGACCACCACGAAGGTGAGCAGCCGCTCGATCTCCTCCTCGCTGTCGGAGATCTCGGCGAGCTCGAAGGCGCCGAAGATCCGGCCGCGCAGCTCGAGTGCGTCGTCGATGCTCTTCATGCCGGGGGCGAACTCGGCGAACTGGTCGTTGCCGAAGTACGACTGCCCGGCGCCCGCCGCGACGATCAGCGAGTCGTACGGCGTCACCACGGTGCGGTTCAGCACGTTGGAGGTGACCGTCCGCGCCGCGAGGTCGATGTCGTTGACCTGGCCCAGGATCACCCGGGCGTTCTTCTGGCCGGAGAGCACCTCGCGCGTCGGCGGCGCGATCTCGCCCTCGGACAGGATGCCGGTCGCCACTTGGTAGAGCAGCGGCTGGAACAGGTGGTGCGTGGTCTTGCCGATCATCGTGACGTCGACGTCGGCGTGCTTGAGCGCCTTGGTGCTGAACAAGCCACCGAAGCCCGAACCGACCACCACCACCCGGTGACGCTCGCTCGCGGGGCTCTGCACGTTCGTCATGGTGACCTCTCCTGGGAGACTTCCGGGGCTGTCCCTCTACCCATTTTCGACCTTCACCTGACACAACGCTCCGCGTGTCCAGGGTCATGCCGGCCGGGACATGGCGTGCCTCACACGCTCTCGCCGCGGCGGGTGTCAGGTCGTCCTGCAGGATGGTCGGTGTGAGCACCTCAGCGAGCGGTCCCGGCCGTCACTTCGACCTCGTGGTCATCGGCTCCGGCTCCGGCAACTCCATCGCCGACCACCGGTTCGCCGACCGCGAGGTGGCGATCGTCGAGCGGGGCACGTTCGGCGGCACCTGCCTCAACGTCGGGTGCATCCCCACCAAGATGTTCGTCTACCCCGCCGACCTGGCCCGCGGGGCTGCCGCGGGGCCGGCCCTCGGCGTCGACACCCGCTTCGACGGAGCGCACTGGCGCGAGATCCGCGACCGGGTCTTCGGTCGCATCGACCCGATCTCCAGCGGCGGGCACGACTGGCGGGCGAGGAACCCCCACGTCACGCTCTTCGAGCAGCACGCCCGGTTCGTCGACGTGAAGACCCTGGACACCGGGACCGGGGAGACCATCACCGGCGACCAGTTCGTCATCGCGGCCGGGTCCCGGCCGGTCATCCCCGACGTCGAGGGGCTCGACGAGGTCGGCTACCACACCAGCGACACGGTGATGCGCGTCGACGAGCTGCCGGAGCGGCTGCTGATCCTCGGCGGCGGCTTCGTGGCGGCCGAGTTCGCGCACGTCTTCGGCGCCTTCGGCAGCCGGGTGACGGTCGTGAACCGCTCACCCCGGCTGCTGATGTCCCAGGACGACGAGGTGTCCGAGCGGTTCACCCGGATCGCGCAGCGGCAGTGGGACGTGCGGCTCGACGCGACGGTCGAGAAGGTCGAGCGGTACGCCGGCGGGGTGCGCGCGCACCTGTCCGACGGCAGCACCGTCGAGGCCGACCTGCTGCTGGTCGCGACCGGCCGGACCTCCAACGCCGACGGCCTCGACCTCGACCGCACCGGGGTGCTCGTCGACGACGAGGGCGTGATCGTGGTCGACGACCACCAGAAGACCGCCGTCGACGGCATCTGGGCGCTCGGCGACGTGGCGAACCACTGGCAGCTCAAGCACGTCGCGAACCACGAGGCGCGTGTCGTGCAGCACAACCTGCTGCACCTCGACGACCCGTCCGCGTGGCAGCGCGCGCGGCGGGACGCCGTACCCAGCGCGGTGTTCTCGAGCCCGCAGGTCGGCACCGTCGGCCTCACCGAGCGCGACGCCGTCGCGCAGGGCATCGACCACGTCGTCGCCCGCCAGGACTTCGGCGACGTGGCCTACGGCTGGGCGATGGAGGACACCACCGGCTTCGCCAAGGTGCTCGCCGACCCCGCGACCGGCCAGATCCTCGGCGGCCACTTCCTCGGCCCGCAGGCCTCCAACCTCGTGCAGTCCGTCGTGCACGCCATGTCGTTCGGCCAGACCGCGCACGACGTCGCCCGCGGCCAGTACTGGATCCACCCGGCGCTGATGGAGGTCGTCGAGAACGTGCTGTTAGGGCTGTAATACGCGGACCGTGCTGTGCTGGTGTGACTAGGGCTCGGCGGCTGTGTTGTTGGTGCTCGCTCCGCTCGCACGTGTCGGCGCGCCCGGCAGCTCGCGTCTTCCCTCCCTCGCTCGGCGCCCTCCTCCGCTGCGCTCCCCCGGACACCTCGCTCAGTCAGTCCAGACGCGACCGCGCGCCGACGGTTACGGCTGCACGTGACGACGAAGACCTGAGGACCGACTGTTCCTGCGACATCACCCGGCAACGTCCGGCGCGCCGTCGTGTCTGAGCGAACGAGCCCGGAAGCGGAGGAGCGAAGCGGGGGAGGTTACGGGCGAGGAGCGATGTCACGACGTGCGAGCGCGCCGGACACGTGCGAGCGGAGCGAGCACCAACAACACAGCCAGTCAGCCCGTTTACCCAATCAACTCGTCGGCGATCGTGTCCAGGCGCGGGTGCAGGTGGTCACCGTGCTCGATGGTGCCGGTGTGCCAGCGGACGGAGAGGCCCTCCGGGCGCTGCTCGAGGACGGCGATGCTGTTGTCGAACCACGGGCCGGCGAGGTTGCCCCAGTGGAACGGGGCGTTCTCGACCTTGGCGGAGTGCGCGACGAGCTTGCCCATCGGGCCGGCGATGGCGTAGGCGAGCGCGGCGGTGACGAACCGCATCTTGCGCGGCAGCGGGTTGCGGATCGGGGAGCAGACCGCCTGGATGATCCGGCTGCTGCCGGCCCAGTGCGGGCGCTGCACCTCGGCGAGGTAGGAGTGGTGCACGTCGCCGGAGAGGAACGTGATGGTCCGCGGCGGCTTGCCGCGCTTGCCGTCGGCGACCTCCACGACCATCTGCGCGACGTCCTGGAAGGCGTCCTGGAACGCGCCCCAGTGCTCGAGGTCGACGGCCTGCCGCAGCTGCTCGCCGAGCGCGGCCGACCGCTTGCCCCAGGCCCCCTTGGCGACGGCCTCGTTCCAGGCCTCCAGGTAGTGCAGCCCGGGCGGCAGCAGGAACGGCAGCGAGGTGCCGATCAGCAGGTGCTCGCAGTCGCCGCGCAGCTGCTCGTCGAGCCACTGCCGCTCCACCGGGTCGAGCAGGTCGCGGCGGTCGGGCTCGAGCACCCGCGCGGCCCGGGCGTCCACCACGACGAGCCGGACGTTGCCGAACTCGCGCGAGTAGCTCCACCGGAAGCTGTCCGGCTTCTCGTAGATCCGCTCGGCCTTGCCGTCGAGCCGCTCGGTGAGGTCGAGCTCGGCGTCGTCGTCCTGGTGGCTGGCGACGTGCTGCCACATCTCGTCGTCGCGGCGCTCCTCGGGCGAGAGGTTCCCGATGTGCTGGTAGATCCAGTAGGACCCGAGCCCGGACACGATGCGGCCGTGCCACCAGTCGGTCTTCTCGATCTCCTGCTTCCAGGCGTACGACGTGTTCCAGTCGTCGCGCACGTCGTGGTCGTCGAAGATCATCGAGCTCGGCAGCGTCGAGAGCAGCCAGCGGTTCAGCGGGTCGCTCCACGCCAGGTTGTACAGGTGGGCGTACTCCTCGAAGTCCTTGAGCTCCTTGCCCGGCGGCACGTCGATGTCGCGCCGGGAGCGGATGAACTCCTGCATCTCCTCGGTGGTCTCGTCGGCGTAGACCTGGTCGCCGAGGAACAGCACCAGGTCCGGCCAGCGCACCGACGAGTCGGTGGCCATCTTCAGCGCCAGGCTGCGCAGCGCGTCGACGCCGTGGGTGGCGTTGCCGGTCGCGTCGTGGCTGACGCTGGTGCGGCACGACCCGAACGCCATCCGCAGCGGCTTCCCGGGCTTCAGGGTGGCGATCACGCTGGCCGGGTACGTCGTGCCCTCGCCCTCGGCGGGCGGCCAGACCTGCTCGCCGTCGATCTGCACGGTGTACGGCGTGATGGTCCCGGGCTCCAGCCCGTCGGCCACCACCAGGGCGTAGTGGTGCCCGTGCGCGGCGAAGGTGCGAGCCCCCCACTGGTGGTCGCCGGCGTGCACGGTGACGCGCGCGTCGTCACGCGTCTCGACCCACAGCGAGGCCGAGGTCTGGTCGACGTACCGGATGAGCGGTCCGAGGACCAGCGGGGATGTCGTCACGGAGACCGTTGTACAGGGCAGCGGGTCGCACCGGCACCCCAGGTGAGGCAAAGAGTGACGTTGCGCTAAAACGGGGTATCTACCAGGCCGGGGCGGATCGAAGGGGACACATGAACGTAGGGCTCGAGGCTGCCCGGGCACGCAGCCGTGCGGACAGCAGCGACTGGATGGACCACGCGGTGCGGGTGGGGCTGGTGTCCTACGGCATCGTCCACCTGCTGCTGGCGTGGCTGGCGGTGCGGCTGGCCTTCGGCGACGGCGGCGGCAGCGCCTCCAGCCAGGGCGCGCTGCACCAGCTCGCCCGGACCTCGGTCGGCCTGGTCTCGCTGTACGTCGTGGCCGCCGGCTTCGTCGCACTGGTCGCCTGGCAGGCGATGGAGGCGCTCTGGGGTCACCGCGACAGGACGGGCGCGAAGCGCGTCCGCAAGCGGGTCACGTCGGTCGGCAAGGTCGGTGGTCTACGCGGCGCTGGCCGGGTCGGCGTTCAAGACGGCGACCGGCTCCGGGTCGGGAGGCGGCGGCACCGACGGGATGACCAGCCGGCTGATGAGCCTGCCCGCCGGGCCGCTGCTCGTCGGGGCGGTCGGGCTCGCCATCATCGGCATCGCCGGCGCCATCGCGTACCGCGGCGTCGCCGAGTCGTTCCGCGACGACATGGAGACCGACGGGCAGATCGGCCGGGACGGCGGCACCTACGTGCTGCTCGGCAAGGTCGGCCACGTCACCAAGGGGGTCGCGATCGCCATCGTCGGCGCGCTCTTCCTCTACGCCGCGTTCACGCACGACCCGAAGAAGTCCGGCGGGCTCGACCAGGCGCTGCACAAGCTGCTCGACCAGCCGTTCGGGGCGCCGCTGCTCGTGGTGATCGCGCTCGGGTTCGCCTGCTTCGGACTGTTCTGCCTCGCGTGGGCCCGCCACCTGGACCGCTGAGGACAGCGGGGCCGCTAGCCTCAGCACATGCGGCGGGCTGTCGGGTTTCTGAAGCGGACCCCGTGCCTGGTGCTGCTCGTGGTGCAGCTCGCGGGTGTGCTGCTCTACCCCTACATGGAGTCGACGTACGCCGGCCGCTCGGCGTTCGCGCTCTTCGGGCTGCTGGTGCTCGGGCTGACGCTGGTCGCGCTGCGGGTCACGCCGTCGCTCACCTGGGTCGCCGTGCTGCTCGCGCTGCCGGCGGCGCTGCTGCTGCTGGTGTCGGTGTTCTCGGGCAGCCAGGACCTGTTCGTGTGGTCCGCGGGGTTCGAGGCAGTGGTCTACGTCTACGCGGCCGGCAGCATGCTGGCGTACATGCTCGCCGACGACGAGGTGACCACCGACGAGCTGTTCGCGATCCCGGCGGTCTTCACCCTCCTGGCCTGGGCTTTTGCGTACCTGTTCGTCGTCGTGCAGGCGCTCGACCCCGGTGGTTTCAACCCGGGTGGCCAGGGAACGAGGTCGTGGATGGAACTGCTCTTCCTCTCCTTCACCACCCTCTCGAGCACCGGACTGTCGGACGTCACGCCGATCTCCGGACATGCCCGCAGCGTCGTCATGCTCGAGCAGGTCGCGGGCGTGTTCTACATCGCCATGGTGGTGACCCGGCTGGTCTCGCTGCGCACCCAGCGTGCGTCCGCGGTGGCGGTCCCGCAGCCCGGACCCGGTGATCGGCCCGATGCGCGATGAGCACGGCCCTCGAGCTCGTGCCCGAGCCCCGCTCGGTGCGACGTGCCCGCGCCTGGGTCGTCGGCGAGCTCGAGACCATCGGACGCGGCGACCTGGCCGACGCCGCCGAGCTGGGGGTCTCCGAGCTGGTCACCAACGCGATCCTGCACGCCAACCCGCCGATCGTGGTGCGGCTGGGCGGGACCCACGCCCATCCCCGGGTGGAGGTGCACGACAGCTCGGTCGCACCGCCCTCCCTGAAGGACATGACCGGGGCGGCCGGGCTGATGGCCACCGTCGGCCGCGGCCTCGCGATCGTCGAGATGTACTCCACGACGTGGGGCGCCGAGGTCTCCGCGGACGGCAAGGTGGTCTGGTTCGAGCCCGCGGCGGACGCCGAGGCCAACGTCCACCAGCGGCACCGTCCCGGTGACCTGTTCGACCTCGAGGACACCGTGGAGGGCCTGCTGGCCGCCAACGGCGAGCCCGGCGAGCGGCTGACCATCACGCTGCTCGGGATGCCCATCAGGGTCTTCGCCCACTACCGCGTCTGGTACGACGAGCTGCGCCGGGAGCTGCGGCTGCTCGCCCTCACCCACGGCGACGACTACCCGGTGTCGCAGGAGATCTCGGAGCTCACGCTGCGGGTCGAGCAGGAGCGCCGGCAGGCCCGTGGCGTCGACCAGCTCGACCAGGCGCTGCGCACCGGTGCGGACCGGGTCGACCTGCACTACGACGTCCCGGCGTCGGCGCCGGCCACCATGCAGCGGCTGCGTGAGCTGCTCGAGGAGGTCGACGTGTTCTGCCGCGAGCAGCGGCTGCTCACCTCCGAGCCGAGCGCGCAGCAGGTGCAGCTGCGCAACTGGTACCTCGGCGAGTTCGAGCGGCAGGGGCGCGGCGAGCCACCGGTGCCGTGGCCCGGGAGCTTCGTGGTCGAGTCCGCACCCGCGTGAGGGGGCACCCGCTCCGGCCGTCGGTGATCGCCGTGGTCGCGGTCGGCGGCGCGGTGGGCGCGCTGCTGCGGTGGGGGCTGACGGTGGCGTGGCCGGACCCCGTGGACGGCTTCCCGTGGACCATCTTCGCGGTCAACGTCGTCGGCGCCGGCGTGCTGGCCCTGCTGCCGGCGTTCGCGGCCGTGCGGCGTCGCGAGCTGCTGCCGCCGCTGCTCGGCACCGGCGTGCTCGGCGGCTTCACGACGCTGTCGACGTACTCCGACCAGGCGCGGGCGCTCGTCGCGCACGGCCGGCCGGTGCTGGCGGCGACGTACGTCGTCGGGACGCTGGCGACCTGCCTGCTGGTGGTGGCCTGGGCCGACCGGTTCAGCACGGCGGCCGCCCGCGCCGAGTTCGACCGCGAGGAGGGCGACGAGTGACCTGGCTGCTGGTGGCGCTCGGGGCGGCGGCCGGCGCGCCGCTGCGGTACGTCGCCGGGCACCTGGTCGACGGCCGGCTGCCCCGCGGCACGATCCTGGTGAACTGGCTGGGGTCGTTCCTGCTGGGCCTGGTTCGGCGGACTCGGGCTCGGTGGCGACCTCCTCGCGCTGCTCGGCGTCGGGTTCTGCGGTGCGCTGACGACGTACTCCTCGTTCGCGGTGCAGACCCACGACCGCGGGCCGCGGCTCGGCACCCTCAACGTCGTGGTGACCCTGGTCCCGGCGCTGCTGCTGTGCTGGCTGGGCTTCGTGCTGGGGAGCTACGCGTAGCCCAGGTCGTGGAGCCGCTCGTCGTCGATGCCGAAGTGGTGGGCGATCTCGTGGACCACGGTGACGTTCACCTCGGCGACGACCTCCTCCTCGCTCACGCACATCGCCAGCGTCGGGTTGCGGAACACCGTGATGGTGTCCGGCAGCGCCATCGTGTAGCCGCCGCCGCGCTCGGTCAGCGGGGTGCCGTGGTAGAGCCCGAGCAGGTGCGGGTCGGACGGCGGCGGGTCGTCCTCGACGAGCACCACGACGTTGTCCATCAGGTCGGCGAGCTCGGTCGGGACCTGGTCGAGCGCGGCCGCGACCAGCTCCTCGAACTGGTCGCGGGTCATCTCGATCACGACCCCATTCTCCCCGGGTCCTCGACCGGGTCGAACCGGTTTGTCGGCCCGTGGGGCCGGCCCTATGATTGCCCGGTCCCCGACGGCAGTCGCGCCCGACGGCTCGTGATCGACGGGTTCGCACCACCAAGCCCCCATCGTCTAGCGGCCTAGGACCCCGCCCTTTCACGGCGGTAGCACGGGTTCGAATCCCGTTGGGGGTGCGGCTCGATTCGAAAGAACGGGCGGGGATGGGCTAGCCTTTCCCCCGCCTGCCGAGCGCAGGACAGCACGATCTCAGCACCACACCTGGCCCCGTAGCGCAGTTGGTTAGCGCGCCGCCCTGTCACGGCGGAGGCCGCGGGTTCGAGTCCCGTCGGGGTCGCCACCAGTCGAACGGCTCCGGACACTGTCCGGAGCCGTTCGTCGTCTCCGACATCGGATGTCCGGGCGTGACCTCCGGGTCACCTTCCGACTCCGTTGTCGGGGTCCTGCTGGGGGCGTCCGGTCTGGACCTGGTGCTCGCGGACACGGCGCGCGAGCACTCACCGGCCTCCTGTATTGTTCTGCGCGCTCGGGCAGGTAGCTCAGTTGGTACGAGCGTCCGCCTGAAAAGTGGAAGGTCGGCGGTTCGACCCCGCCCCTGCCCACGAGCAAAGCCGCAGGTCAGAGTCCAACTCTGGCCTGCGGCTTCGTAGTTCGCGGCCAATTGACCGCAGTCCGGCCCCTGGGCGACCCGATGAGCCCTGCGCGACTCCGAAAGGGCGACCGCAGCGGGATCGTCCCGCGTGAGTGACGCGTCCTGGGAGGTGGGAACCTCTCTGACCCGCTGCAGGGCGTGCTGCTTCCAGGAGCATCCGCGCCAGCTCGACGCTGAGCCCACGGTCGATCTCGTAGCGAAGCGTCTTGACCTGCACCAGCGACCACCTGTTCCGGACCACCGGCTCGTCCCGCATCGCATGCTGCAACGCATTGCCCAGCACTGCGTGCGCCTGTTGGACTCCTCTGGTCCCCAAGAGCACCCTCCTGGGGGTCTGGACCAGCCGGCGAAGGGCCGCCACGGCCAGGCTCCGCAGCCGGCGCTTGCCGAGGGTCGGCGAAATGTGCCTCCTCGCCGCCACCAGCTCGTACCCCTGGTACGTCTACGGTGCCCGGTGTGGTCGCACCCCGGACTCCAACCAGTGGGTGATGGATGACAGGAGAGCCTCGGCCAGCGTTGCTGCCCATTCGTCGGGGCGCCTGCGCGTCGATGAGGGCCGACCTAGTTCGACCTGAGGGCCCTCACCAGGCCGCGCCAGACGACCAAAGGCGTCCGTGCGGCCGTCTCAAGACCATGACGAGGCGCCGATGATGCTGCTTCGCTCACCGGTGACGGTCATCGGCACTTCATCCAAGTGGGATGACGCTTCATGACGTCGGACTGGCACGCTGGATGCACCAACCCGTCGGCCTCGTTCACCGGAGGGGGTAGAACACATGGCGCCACAGATGGTCGAATACGCCACTGCCGAGGAGCGCCGAGCTCTGGGCCGTCACGCCGCCGAGCAGACGCCGCCATCGAGTCATGCCGGATGGACGGCGGTTGTCGACCGTCCGGACCCCGTTGCCCTGCTCGAGGAGCAGAACGTCACACGTGAGCCTGACCTCGTTCCGGTCCGACACGGCCGAATGCAGGCCTCGCCCTTCACGTTCTACCGAGGGGCGGCAAAGATCATGGCGGTCGATCTCAAGGGTTCGCCCACCGCCGGCCTCACGGTGCAGCTGTGTGGCGACGCGCACCTGTCGAACTTTGGCGGGTTCGCCTCCCCGGAACGCCGGCTCGTCTTCGACATCAACGACTTCGACGAAACGCTGCCCGGACCGTTCGAGTACGACGTGAAGCGGATGGCAACCAGTTTTCTGATCGCCGCGAGGAACAACGGTTACAAGAAGGCGGATGCCAAGGCGGTCACGCTCGTATCCGTCAGGGCCTACCGCGAGGCCATGCTCGAGTTCGCGCAGATGCCCACCCTTGATGTCTGGTACGCGCACTTGTCCGACCAGGACATCCTGGCGGCCGCGCATGCAACCCAAAGCAACAAGAAACAGGCAAAGGAGGTCAAGCGGACCGAGAAGAACATCAAGAAGGCCCGTACCCGCGACAGTTTGCAGGCCCTGTCCAAGCTCGGAGAAGTGGTGGACGGACGCTACCGGATCGCGAGTCAACCACCGATCGTCGTCCCGCTCCGAGACATAGCCGCAGCCAACGGCACGTCCGCGTCCGAGCTGGAAAAGATGCTGACCGACCAGTTCGCCGCGTACCGGGAGACGCTCCAAGACGATCGGCGTCGTCTGTTGGACCGGTTCCGCGTCGTCGACGTCGCCCGGAAGGTGGTCGGCGTCGGCAGCGTCGGTACGCGGGCGCTGATCGTCTTGCTGCAGGGCCGCGACGAGAAGGACGCACTGTTCCTCCAAGTCAAGGAGGCCACGGCATCAGTGCTCGAGGACCACCTGCCGAGGAGCCGCTACGGCCACCCGGGGGCGCGAGTCGTCCATGGCCAACGCATGATGCAGGCCGCTAGCGACATCTTCCTGGGCTGGACCAAGGGAGTGCAGGCAGGGCGCTACTTCTACTGGAGACAGCTCCGAGACATGAAGGGCTCCGCACTGGTCGAGGAAATGTCCCCAGCCGCCCTCAGCCTTTACGGCGGCATGTGCGGTTGGACCCTCGCCCGAGCCCATGCCCGATCAGGCGATCCCGTTGCCATCGCCGAGTACTTGGGCTCGAGCGACGCGTTCGACCGATCGATCGCCGACTTCTCGAAGCGCTACGCCGACCAGAACGAGCGCGATTACGAGGCGTTCCTGGACGCGATCCACTCCAAGCGCGTACCCGCACTGGTCGGCGTCTGAGTCCGTCGGCTACCAGCCACTCGCTGCTGACCGACGACACGGTCGTGCGCCGGCGGCCGCCTTCATGTCTGGGTCCGGCGTCCAGAAGCTCCGGCCGAGGGCTGACGAGTCGGTAGTCGGCCACTGAAGAACAGCGCGATCAGCGCGACGACACCGAGCACCGAGAGCGCTGCGCGTAGTCCAGCGATGCGGGCATCCGCATTCTCGGTCACGATCGCGTCGGCCGTCTGGGAGGGCACGTCCGCCTTTGCCAGCGCGGATTCCAGATCCTTGTCGGACATGAACGGAACGCCGCCGGCCAGCTCCACTTGCGCCTTCGACGACAGATTGTCTGGGACGGCGGAATTGTTCTGAACGCCGTTGAGGAACGAGGTGGTCAGCGCGGAGATGAGCACGGCACCAGCCAGCGCTGTCCCGATGGATGCGCCGAGGTTGGTCACTGTGTTCTGTATTCCACCGACCTCACCGCTCTGTTCGTCGGGCACCGACGAGACCGTGACGCTACCGAGCTGCGAAGCCAATGCGCCGACTCCCAAGCCGGCGAGCAACAAAGGCCACGTCACGATCTCGGGCCCGGCGCCCGCGTCCAGCACAGTCACAAGGACCACGATGCCCGCGAATAGTGCGACAAACCCCACTTGCACAACGCGGCGCGGAGATGCGTTCGGGAAGACCCTTGGCACGCCCGCTGCAGCTAACAGAAGCGTCACCGACAGCGGCAACAATCGCACCCCGGTCGCGACCGCCGACAGCCCGAGCGCCACCGACAAGAACAACGGCACCACGAAGAACAGACCAGCCTGCAAGAAGTACTGGAAGAAGAACGATGTGAGGCCACCGCGAAGCGTCCCGTTCCGGAGCATCGCCGGATCAACCAGTGCGGCGTCGCCCTGTGAAAGCCGGTGAGCCTCCCACCACAGGAACACGCGTACAACGCACCCGCCCCCGAGGACCAGCCAGATGACCGGCGATAGCCCCAGCCACGTAGGCGCATCAGGCTTGGGCTGGACGAAACCCCACGTGCCGGAGCGCAAGATTCCGTACACGATCAGCCCCAGGCCAAGCGCCGACAGCAGCGTGCCGACCATGTCGAGCCGAACGCCTTGCTCAGCCGGGGTGTCGGCCATCCGGCGGGTCATACCCAGGATGACCAGAACCACGAGGACTTCACCGACGAAGACCCACCGCCAGGACAAATACGTGGTGAACAGGCCGCCGATCAATGGCCCGGCGGCCACTGCGATCGCACCCGCTGAAGCAACGAGCCCATACGCCCGCGGGCGCTGATCACGGGCGAAGTTCGACGCGACCAGTGCGACGATCGCAGGCATGATCAAGGCCGCGCCCGTACCCTCCAGGACCGACCACCCGATGATCAGGACAGTGAGATTCGGAGCGAGTGCAGTGGTCATCGACCCGCACCCATAGATGATGCACCCGATGGCGAAGGCGCGTTTGCGGCCGAGGATCTCTCCCAGCTTGCCGCCCGTGATCATCAGGGACGCCATCACGAGCGTGTAGAAGGTGATGGCGGTCTGGATCCCGGTGACCGTGGTCCCCACGTCGGCAGCCACGGTCGCGATCGACACATTCATCACTGAGCTGTCGAGCGTCATCAGGAACTGCGCTGAGGCAAGTGTCAGCAGGACGCTCTTGGCTGCTGCGCCCGCCCGTACAGCGGTTTCGCCTACTCCAGCCCCTTGGTTCACATCCATGCCAATAGCTCGATTCAAGTGAAGTGAGCATCAACGACATCTCAGTCCCGTTGACCCTCCACCTCCTGCTGCGCGTGGCTTTCAGCCCAGTCCACGACACCCTCGTGGTCATCATCCAGCGCGGGTGAGGGGAGCGGAAGCGGCAGGGTGCGATGAGACCAGGTCGACCCGAGGGAGGGGTGGGATCGAACCCGTGGTCACCGGTCTTGTCGCTCACGTGGTTCGCGGGGAAGGGGCTGAGTGAACAGGATGGCCAGGCTGACCAGGAGGACCCAGACAGGGAAGATCAGTTGGGTCCACTTGTGCTCGCCGGCGGCGATGAGCAGGACCAGAGCAGCGAAATAGCCGGGGTAGGTGACCCAACGCGGAAGCGCCGTGCTTCGGTGCGCGACGGTGCTGACGGAGAGGGTGAAGACGGCGGCCATGCGCATCGCGTAGACGGATACGAGTGTCTGTGTGTTGGAGCGTCCGAAGGCCCAGAGGTCAGGATTGTCGTTGGACCCGTCGAGCATCTGCAGCAGGCTGCTGGTCGTGACAGCACTGACGAAAAGCATCGCGAGGAAGAGCAGACCGCTGCCGAGAAAGACGGTGGAGAACAGGCGATCCTCGACCTCCCCGATCTGCTCCCGGACGACGCCGACGAACCACAGAAAAGCTATGCCAGCGAACGGGATCAAGTGCAGGGAAGCCTTGATCAGGGTGCGTCGCTGGGGAGCTTCGTGAAGAGACTCGTAGCTGTCGCTGGAGAGCGCGAGGCGCATCATGATCATGGCTGTGATGAGCAGCACGGCGAACACGATGCCCGCGACAGCTGCGGCTCGTCGGCTCCTCCATACGGGTCTGATGAGCGGCAGGCTGGTCGACGCCGGCCCGGAGCCTTTCGTGGTCATCACATTGAAAGCGGTCGGGTCGGATGGAACGACCAGGCACCAGGGTCGATGCGAACGGCCTCATGGTTCGCTTGGCTCGTGCCGCCCACAGTGACGACCTCATGCAGCCTCACCACCGCTGGGCAGCATGGTGGATCGCCGCGACGAGCTCGGCGGGTTCGACTACCGCTAGTCGTTCTACAACTGGCGCCCGCCAACACCCCGGCGCGGGTCAGATCGACGGCCCCTTTCAGGCACGTCACCGAGAGAGCCTCGCGGACCAACACTCGACGGTCTCCGAACCCAGATCAACTCCGGCGTGCGGTCCACGGGAGCACGTGTGGTCCATTCCTTTGTCGCAGAACGACTAGCGGCGGTCGCGGCGGTCGTCACGACGGTCGCGGCGGTCGTCCCGACGATCCTCTCGTCGGTCGCCCCGGCGGTTGACGCCGTGTGCCACGACTACAGCTCCGCCCACAGCGGCGACCGTCCTTCTCCTGCGCCTGGCTGCCATCGGCATCTCAGTCTCCTTCCTCTTCGGCTTCTGCGGCGTCGGCTTCAGCAGCCGCTATCACGGCCTGAATGGGGATGCGCCCACTGGCGACCAGCTGGCCACCAGCACGGCGCACGGCCGAACCGAACGGCGCGGCCCACAGGTTCTCCCACACAAGGACGGCAGCGAAGCTGCCCGGCTCGATGGTCTCGACCAGGTCGGTGACGTCCTGCTCGCTGAGCAGCATCGCCAGCTCTGTCTCGTGCGCGCGCAGCTCACCGATCTCGCTGTCCTCCATGTCGGCGGACTCGAAGACCTCGTACCCCCCCGACTGGTCCCTGGCCAGGAAGAGCAGGTCCAGGACTCGGACCTGCTTCCGATCGACCAGGTCCTGGAGAATCGGGGCGATCTCACCGGTGAGCTTCGGCTCGGGAAACTCGACGACGATCCAGTCGACCGGGCCGAGCTCGTCAATGTTGATGCTCATGCATCTCTCCTCTCGTGCTGGTGGCTTGGCGAAGCCTGCGGCGATGGGTCTGTGCCTCGCCGGACGCCCCTGTCGGCCGATCCGGTTCGTACCTCCCGATACCGAATCCGAACCCACATTCGTGACACCCCTCCGGCCAGGGCGGAGTCGAAGGCCTACCACCTCAGGTATCTCAGGAGGGGTCCTCTCGTGCATAGGGCCGAGCGTCCCGGGCTAGACCTGGAATCGCCTTGATCCAAACGTTGGAACAAAGGACATCGAAGCTCCCGACCTTCGTCTCCGGACCGCGCCACGGCGTCCGGACCACGACCGGCGAACTCGTGCAATGGTCACCCGGTTCGATCGTCGAGTCCGTCTCCGACGACCTCGGGCAGATGCTCGCTCAGCCGGTGTCCAGTCCGGCTCGAGGCGATCGACACGCGGTTGGCCGCGATCGCTCGTCTGACCGTAGCCACGCCGTCTGCTCGAGTCTTCTGTGCGGCTGACTCACGCTTCAGTCCACCAGTTCATCCGGCCTGGATGATGCCCGCTGTCCGGGCCCAGCCGATGGTCGAAATCAAGCCCGTAGAGCGGACGACACCTGCCTCGCAAGGAGCTGTCATGAACAACTATCCGTTGATCGCTGACCACGGCTTGATCGGGGACCTGCAGACCTGCGCCCTGGTCACCAAAGACTGCTCGATTGACTGGTTCTGCGCCCCGCGATTCGACTCACCCAGTGTCTTCGGAGCGCTGCTCGACCACGAACGAGGGGGCTATTTCCAGGTCCGACCGGCACAGGGTGCGTTTGACACCAAGCAGCTGTACCTACCGGATACAGCCATCCTGATCACACGGTTCCTGACGGAGACCGGGGTCGGTGAGGTCATCGACTTCATGCCGGTGACCAGCACGACCCACGCGACTGAGAACCATCGGGTCGTCAGACTGCTGCGCTGCGTTCGCGGGGAGATGACGTTCGACCTGGACATCGCCCCCCGGTTCGACTACGGACGCCGCTCCCACGAGCTGCACATGACGGCGGAGGGCGGCGTTTTCACCAGCGGCGCCTCGTCCCTGACGTTCCACATCGTGCGCGAGCCGGGCGATGAGCGCCTGGCCGAACCGCACGCAGACGAGCGGGGTGACTGTCATGCCTCGTTCACCCTCAGCTCCGGGCAGCTGCGCGGCCTGGTGATGGACACCTCGTCAGCCGGGCCGCCCCGGGCGATACGGGTGGCTGAGGCGCAACGGATGCTGGATGAGACGAGGCGCTTCTGGCGCGCGTGGCTGTCGCAGTCCACCTACACCGGGCGGTGGCGTGAGGCGCTCGAACGCTCAGCCATCACGCTCAAGCTCATGACCTACGCGCCGAGTGGGGGTTTGGTGGCTGCGCCGACAGCCGGGCTGCCGGAACAGGTCGGCGGCGAGCGGAACTGGGACTACCGGTACACCTGGGTTCGGGACGCCTCGTTCTCGGTCCACACCCTCCTCCGCATGGGATTCGTCGAGGAGGCCGCCGCATTCGGCCGCTGGCTCGCCGACCGGGTCGAGGAGAAGGCCGGCGGCGCAAGCGGGCCGCTGAACATCATGTATCGGGTGGACGGGTCATCAGACCTCTCCGAGGAGACGCTCGAGCACTGGGAGGGCTACCGCGGCTCGCGACCGGTGCGGGTCGGCAACGGTGCTGCCGACCAGCTGCAGCTGGACATCTACGGCGAGGCGATGGACAGCATCTACTTCGGTGACCAGGCGGGTCTCGTCATCGGTACGAGGGGGTGGGCCGCGCTGCGCGACACCATCGACTGGCTCGCCGATCACTGGGACCAGCCGGAGGAGGGTATCTGGGAGACCCGTGGCGGCCGGAAAGACTTCACCTACGGGCGGGTCATGTGCTGGAGCGCCTTCGATCGTGCGATCCGACTCGCCACCAAGCGGGCCCGCCCTGCGCCACTCGGTCGGTGGGTGGCCGCCCGGGACGCGGTCTACGACCAGGTGGTGGAGCGAGGTTGGGATGCCGAACGTGGTGCGTTCGTGCAGCACTACGGCGGCAAGGTCCTTGATTCGTCGTTGCTGCGGATGCCGACCGTCGACTTCATCTCACCGCTGGACCCCATGTGGGCCTCCACGCTCCGGGAGATGGACGCCGAGCTGGTCTCAGACAGCCTCGTCTACCGGTACAACCCCGAGGCGTCCCCGGACGGCTTGCGGGGCTCGGAGGGCACCTTCTCGCTGTGCACGTTCGCCTACGTAGACGCGCTCGCCCGCGCGGGCCGAGTAGACGAGGCGCGGCTCGTGTTCGAGAAGATGCTCACCTACGCCAACCACCTAGGGCTCTACTCCGAGGAGATCGCCCTGACCGGCGAGCAGATCGGGAACTTCCCCCAGGCGTTCACGCACCTCGCTCTCATCGACGCGGCCATGACGCTCGGCGAGCACCTGGATGGCGCAACGCCAGGCCAGAGTGCGCAAGGGGCCGCAGTGCCCGGACAGCGTCAGGCACCGGCTCACGAGACCACCTCGTCTGAGGCGATGCAGGAATCGAACGCACGGTCGTAGGCACCCAGCCGAGGCGGGAGCCGCCTCGCTCGCGGACCGACAAGGAGTTTGGTGATGCCAAACCGCATGGACTCGCTGGTCATCTTCGGCGCCACGGGAAACCTGGCCAAGCTGGAGACCTTCCCCGCCCTGGTCGGGCTGGTCGGGCGCGGCGTACTCGACGTCCCCGTGGTCGGGGTGGCGCGAAGCGGCTGGGGCCTGGACGAGTTCCGCGAGTATGCCGCTGACTCACTGCGGCTGAACGGGATCGACCCGGCGGATCCGGCTCCGTCGAAGATGCTCCAGCTTCTGCGCTACGTCGACGGTGACCTCGATGATCCCACCACCTACGAGGCGATGTCCCGAGAGATGGGTGACGGGGACCAGGCGCTGTTCTACCTGGAGGTCCCCCCGCCGTTGTTCGGGCGCATCGCCGAAGGCATTGCCGCCGCTGGCCGGTCCAAGGACGCACACGTCATGGTGGAGAAGCCGTTCGGGAGTGACCTGGCGAGCGCCCGGGAGCTCGACGCGACCATGCATCGTGTCTTTCCCGAGAACGCCATCCATCGGGTCGACCACTGGCTTGCCTTGGAGCCGCTGAACAACATGCTGGTCACTCGCTTCGCCAATGCCGTGCTCGAGCCGCTGCTGAACCGTCAGCATGTGGAAAGCATCCAGATCACCATGGCGGAAGCGTTCGACGTGGCCGACCGTGGGGGCTTCTACGATCGCACGGGCGCAGCGCGCGACGTGCTGCAGAACCACTTGCTGCAAGTGCTGGCCAGCCTGCTGGCCGACCCCCCGGACGGATCGGGCCCGGACTCCTGGCTGAACAACAAGTCTCGAGTCATCGCTGCCATGCGGCCGCTGTCCCCGACCGATGTCGTGAAAGGCCAGTACGCGGGCTATGGCGAAGTCGAGGGCGTCGCAGCAGGCTCCACGACCGAGACCTACATCGCGGTGCGGACCACGGTGGACTCCTGGCGCTGGGCGGACGTGCCGATCACCATCCGCGCTGGCAAGGCGCTACCGGTCACGGCCACCGAGGTCACCGTCCGCTTCCGGCCCCCTCCGTACAACGTCTTCGGTCCGTCCGCCCACGGGCTCGTCAACGCGCTGCGGTTCCGCATCTGGCCTCAGGCCGAAACGGGGCTCCGGCTGGCCGGCAAGGCACCCGGCGCCGAGCCGCGGCCGCAGCTGCAGGAACTGGCGTTCTCTCGGGAGCCGAACCTGGACCAGCGTCCCTACGACCGGCTCATCGGCGCAGCCCTCGACGGAAACCCGGTGCCGTTCGCCCGCCAGGACGCGGTCGAGGCGGCCTGGCGAGTTGTCGACCCAGTGCTGGGCGACGTGGGACCGACCTACCCGTACAACCGCGGCAGCTGGGGGCCGCCGGAAGCCGACGCACTGCTGCCTGAGGGCGTGGCATGGCATGACCCGGTCGGCTGACGGGGAGCCCCCAGTGGATGGGTCAGCGACTCGGAGTGGGTGGTAGCCCGAAGAAGGCGTCACCTCACGTATGACGCCGTGGGTTGCCCGACGACGCCCGGCTTCACCGCCAGAAGCGCACCTGCGTTCGGCTGACCATCCAAGGCCTCGTTATCGAGGTTCTCGCGGGCGGTGGCGATGAACAGCATGTCCAGCCCGGGGTCGCCGAATCCCACGCTGGTGGTCTGGGTGGCGGCCGGGATCGACACGATCGAGTCCAACCGCCCGTCCGGCGTGTAGCGATGCACCTGTCCGGCGCCGTAGAGCGCCAGCCAGACGCCGCCGTCAGCGTCGACGGTGAGCCCGTCTGGACTGCCGAGAGCGGGATCGATGTCCACGAAGCGGCGGCGCCGTCGCAGCGTGCCCGACGCGACGTCGAAGTCGAAGGCGTCGACCTGCTGCGCCATCGTGTCGACCAGGTAGAACGTGCGATCGTCCGGGCTCCAGTCCAACCCGTTACCCAGGCTCAGGCCGTCCACGACCTGGGTGCAGCCCTCCGTGTCCAGCCGGAACAGAGCAGCCCGACCTGGTTGCATGCTGTAGCACATCGTGTCGCCCCAGAAACGGCCGGCGCGGTCGGCTCGTCCGTCGTTGAAGCGCAGGTCGGGCTGCTCGGCGAGCACCATCGCGAGCACCTCCTCGGACCCATCGGCGTTCAGGACCACGAAGCCGTCTCGAACAGCCGCCACCAGGCCGTCTTCACCGCACGGCGCTACCGCACCGACATGTCGCCCGACGTCGCGGGACACGTCCCGCCCGCTTCCCGGATCGAACCGGTGCACCTCGCCGGCGATGATGTCGAGCCAGAGCAACTGCTGTGCCCGAGGGTCCCATCGCAGGCCCTCCGCCAACTCGGCGCTCGCCCGCAACACCGGCTCCGCCTGCAGCATGCGCACCGCCATCTCGCCCACCTCATTTGCTGCGACACTCACGGGAGCCAGCCGCCGTTGGCGGCCGTCGCAGGATCAGGCTCGGATCCGTGGAGGACTGCGGCCTCATCCCGCCGGGGTGATGTGTGGGTTCGCTGACCGAGAAGACTGACCTTGCTAGACAGGTCCCTGCATCGAGGATGAGGTTCCCTTGCTGTCCCCCTCCACGCCACCCGGTGCGTCTCAGGTGTCGCGACGGACGGGGCCGTGACCGCCCCGGAACGCGTCGACATCGTCGTGATCGGCGGTGGACCTGCTGGCGTCGTTGCCGCGCTGCGGGCGGCGGAGCTGGGCGCCCACACAGCACTGATCACTCGCGAGCAGGTGGGCGGGATGGCCGCCAGTGACGGCCCTGTCCCGGTACGCGCACTGGCACAGGCAGCCCGGCTGCGCCGTGAGGCGCGGCACTTGTCCCGGTACGGCGTAGGGCCCAGCGAGAGTTCTTTGGACTACGGCCAGCTGCTGATGCGGGTCCACGAAGTCGTCGACGAGGTGGCCCGGCATGCCGTCAGACGCGCCGAGCTGCAGGAGGCCGGCGTGACGCTGTGTGAGCAAGCTGGCACCGCCAGGTTCGTAGCTCCTCACACCATCGAGGCCGACGACGGCCTCCGCATCGAGGCAAGCAAGGTCATTCTGTGCGCGGGCGGCACCAACCGGACCTTGCCGGTTCCCGGCGCCGAGCTCGTCGGCTCACATCGCGACGCCTGGACGCTGAGCACCGTGCCGGAGTCACTGCTGGTGGTCGGCGCTGGTGCGACCGGCGCCCAGGTCGCGTCGGTCTTCAGCGAGCTCGGCTCCCACGTCGCACTCTTCGAGGCCGGACCCCGCATCCTGGCGACCGAGGACGAGGACGTCTCGCGTGCCATGGCGGCCGCGTTCCGAGCCGCGAACATCGACGTACGGGAGGGATTCGGTCGCATACGCGGCTTCGAGTCGACGCCGGGAGGTGTCCGGATGGTGTTCGAGAAGGACACCGTGACGGAAAGTGTCGAGGCAACGATGGCCGTTGTCGCGATCGGCTGGCTCGCTGACACTGCTGGGCTCAACCTGGCCGCCGCCGGCGTGGAAACCACGGAACGCGGCTACGTGCGGGTCGACGCGCAACTGCGCACCAGCGTCCCGCACGTGTTCGCCGCAGGCGACATCACCGGGCGCCTCATGCTGGTGCCGAACGCCGCGCAGGACGGCTATCTGGCCGCTACCAACGCGGTGGAGGACGAGGGCTTCACGCTCAGCGCTCCGGCGAATCCGATCGGCAGCTTCACGGACCCCGAGTACGCCCAGGTCGGGTTGACCGAGGCGAAGGCGCGCGAAGACCACGAAGTGGTGGTCTCCACCGTGCCATTCGCGATGATCGCTCGGCCGATCATCGACGGTCGTCCCGACGGGTTCTGCAAGCTCATCGTCGATCGCGGAACTCGCCGGATTCTCGGCTGCCACGTCGTCGGGGAGCGGGCGGTGGAGATCGCTCAGGTGGCGGCAGTTGCCGTGGCTGCGGCGATGCCAGTGGATGAGTTCGTCAGAATTCCGCTCTCCTTCCCGACCTACACCAACGTCTTGGGCCGCGCCGCGCTCGAGGCGGCTCGTCAACTCGGCGTACCCGAGTTCTTGGATCCGGCCAGGCTGGCCCAGACTCAGCCGTGACAGCCAGCTCCCGCCGCTCACGTGTGGTCGGACGAACTTCCCTTGCTGCGCCGGTATGCCACGTAAGTGCCGCCTCCGAGAATGATCAGGAAGAGCACCGCCAAGATCAGGTAGACCATCGTCGGGCCAAAGCTGAATTCCACTTGCCTGCACCCTTCACTCGACGTTGCTCTGATACCGCCCGCCGGGGCCGTCTCTGCAGCCCCGCTCCGTTCGGCAGCGTCCACGGCAGCCGGTGCCACGACGTTCCGCCGCCTTGCCGCGTCGTGCGTCACCCGTGGAAGACGAGTCTTGCCAAGACGACACCGCTCAACCGCTGTCGCGAAATACCGGTCCTGAATGAGCCTCGGCGACACCGAGACTGCGGTCGCTACACGACGGATGGAGGGAATCTCCCAAAAAATTCGACGTGGCTCAACGGCGCAGAGGAACGCAGACTGGACCGATGGACCAGTCGGCGATCACGACTCAAGGCGTTGTCGACACCTTCCTCGTGCTCCTCATCGGCGTCGGCCCGAAGCTAGCGCTCGTCCCGTTCCTGGAGACCACCGCTTCTCTTGACGCGCCCACCAAACGGCGGGTGCGGCGCCGCATGATGATCACCGCAGCCACGGTGGCGCTGATACTCGTCGTGCTCGGCGAGCTGTTGCGGGCGTTGCTTCACTTCACGGTCGAGTCGTTGTCGATCGCAGGTGGCCTGATCCTGTTCGTCCTCGCGGTCGGGATGGTGCTCGGCGGGCAGAGTGAAGACGGTCAGATGACGGCCGGCCGAGACCCGATGCAGCTCGCCCAGTTCCCGCTGGCAGTTCCCTACCTGCTCAATCCAGTCGGAATCGTCGGGCTGGTGACGATCTCGGCAGAAGCCGATTCGATCAGCGTTCTTGCCGCCGCGATCGCCATTCTCGCTGTGGTCCTGCTGATCGACGTGGCGGTCTTCCGCTGGGCCGACCGGGTGAGCGCACAGCTCGACGAGGGACGCATGCTCGTGACGGAGAAGGTCTTCGGCTTCCTCATCGCTGCGATCGGCGTACAGCTGGTGTTCGACGGCCTGGTGTCAGCGGGCGTCATTGCCCCGGCTGCGCACTGAGCGCACTTCGGTGCGTGACCTCGATCGGGTCGGCCAGGTTCGGTCGACCGCGCACATGGTGTGATGGACGACGGAAGTCTGGGACAGGTGTACTCCTGCTGGCGGCATGGCTAGTTGCAGCTCAGCGGAGATCGGAGACCGATGGAGTCAGCGCTGCTCCAGCTGATACCGCTCGGCCTGGCGGCCGCGCTCAGCAGCGTCCCCATCACTGCCACGATCTTCATCCTCCTCTCGGACAGCCGCGGCCGCTGCGGGCTCGCCTTCCTGGCCGGCACCGTGCTCGGCACCTTCGCTGCCGTCACACTGGCGACGGTCGCCGGCCAGGCGCTTCCGGGACGTCAGCGCCAACGTGACGCCCTCATCGGCACACTGGAGATAGTGGTCGGCATCGCCATGGTGCTGCTGGGCGTGATCGCGCTGGCGCGTCGGAACCGCCCCGGCAACAGCCGTGGCACGAGCTGGTTGGACAGCATCGGCTCGTTCGGGATCGTGCCGGTGTTCGGCATCGCGCTCGCGCTGAACGTCCGACCCAAGGCGGTGCTGCTCGTCGCGGCCGCGGGCCTGGCGATCAGCCGATCCGATCTGCCTTTCGAGCAGAACCTGGTGCTCGCCGTCCTCTACACGGCGGTCGCCACCGTCACGGTGGTGGTCCCGATCGTGGCGACGATCCTCTTCCCGCGGTGGATGGAGCCGCGCCTCGTCGCGGTAAAGGGGTGGATCGCGAGTCATTCCAGCGCGGTCAGCGCCGCGCTCATGATCCTGGTCGGCGCGTTCGTCATCGGCGTCGGGATCAGCGGTTGAGCGTCCCGCCCACCCGGAGCCGTCACGGACCAAAGCGGGTGGCCCAGGCGCGTCGCGGAGAGTGTCCGAGCGCGGACGACGGGATCCCCCGCTTCCCGCGATGGAATAGCCGACGTACTCGCAGATCTCCGGGATGCAGCACCAACCCAAGTGCGCAACTCGGCGGACCTGCCTTCTCGTCCATCTGCTCGGCCGTTCGGCAAGACTGCCTTTGCCGCAGGCAATTATCGACTCTCAGAGCCTTCACTGCGCTCATAGTTCTAGCGTTGGCAACATCGGTGTTCGACGAGGTCGAGCTGAGCGTGGCGGGGCGGCCGCATACGCACTCAAACCCGCCGTCCTTCGCTCCGCGGGTTGCGAGGCAACGCTGCTCCTGACCGCAACGTTGACCGCAACCCCGGCGAACGCCTGCGTCCGAGGACGGGACCACATGACGTTGCGGCCGCTGAGCAAGATGACGGTTACACCGTCAGGTCGCGCTCCCCGGTGCCTGAAAAGTGGAAGGTCGGCGGTTCGACCGCGCCCCTGCCCACGAGCAGAGCCGCAGGTCAGAGTCTCGCTCCTGGCCTGCGGCTCCGTGGTCTCCGCGAGTCGACGCTCAGGCCTTGGCGGCGTCGTCGATCTCCGCCGCGAGCGCCTCCTGGTCGGCCTGCAGCTGCTTCTTCTCGAGCTTGGCGGCCCGGGTGATCGCCTCCTCGACGTGGGCCTCGAGGTCGGTCGCGGCGACCACGACCAAGCCGCTCTCGCCGTCGTCGAGGAGCTCACCGAGCTCCTTCAGGTCGCTCCGGCTCATGCCGCCCGAGACGTGTCCGGCGAGCGCGCCCAGCGCGCTGCCGCCGGCACCGCCGGCCAGCAGCGCCCCACCCAGGGCGACCGCCGGGAACAGCGCGATGAGCGCGCCTCCCACCAGGCCGACCCCGAGGCCGCCCCAGGCCCCCTGCCGCGTCGGCTGCTCGTGCTTCTTCGCGATCTTGACCTTCCCGTTGGCGTGCCGCGAGATCACGGCGGCGTCGTAGGTGTCGATCAGGCCGCTCACCTCGTAGAAGTCCTTGACCGCCTCGTAGTCGGCGACCGCGTCGGCCTCCGTGCTGTAGCTCGCGCCGAAGACCACGAGCGTGTCGACTGCCATGTCGGTTCTCCTCGATTCGTGACCCAGGTGGACCTGGGCCGGGAACGTCTCGACGCTAGGGACGCCACGGGGCGGGCGGGTCACACGATCCGCGTGAAAGGACCCGCGCCGGCGGCGGCTCAGCCGGGACCGGGCCGGACCAGGGCGCCGAGCCGCCCCCGGTCGGTGGCGACGACCCGGCCGATCGCCGCGGTCGCCAGGAAGCAGAACGCGGCGACGTACAGCCACGCCAGGTAGGTGAAGGCCACGCCGATGGCCCCGTAACGGTCGGCGCTGGTCTCGAGCGCCCGCGGGAGCCAGATCGCCGAGGCCGGGCGGATCGCGAGCATCAGGAGGGCGAACGTCGCGGCGCCCGGGACGAGGAGTCGGGGCGAGATCGTCCCGGAGAGCAGCACCCAGGGGACGAACGTGGCGACGGCGAGGTCGCACACGAACGAGATCGCGAACGGCCAGACCTGCCGCGGCGGCAGGACGCTGGCGTGCTCGCTCAGCGAGTGCACCAGCAGCAGGGCGACCGTCAGGACGAGGACCGCGGCCAGCCACCGCCACGCGGAGGTCAGCTTGCTCCGTGGCCGCGGGAAGTCCCAGATCGCCGCGAACGCCCGGGTCAGGGCCCTCGACAGGCTGGTGGCGGACGCGAGCACCAGCAGCGCGCCGGCGATGCCGAAGGCCGCGCTGTCGGCGCCCTCCACGGCCTGCTCGACGACCGCGCGACTCTTCGCCGGCACGCCGAGCGCGTCGGCGATGGAGTCGCCGTCCCCGCCGCCCGCCCACGTCGCCGTCAGGATCAGCACCGGGATCACGGAGGTGAAGAACTGGGCGGCGATGGTCGTCGCACGGTCGAAGATCTCGACGCGCATGCAGGTCGCGACGCTGCTGACCAGGATGCGCCCGAGCCAGCGGGCCCGCAGCCAGCCGACCGCATCGCGCACCCGGGGAGGCAATCGGAGGAGAGCACGCTCGACACGAGCGTCTACGCCGGCGTCGCCACGGTCGTCCGGGAGGGCGTCCATGTCCGTCTCATCCCACGGCTTCCTTGCCCGCCGGCCCGGGCGGACCCTCGGTCGGGACGGGCCCGGCCGTCTCCGGCTTGCCGGAGATGAGGGGCAGCGCCCACTGCGCGCGAGGATCGGACTCGACGAGCAGGGCCCGGGTGAGCAGGCTCAGCGGTACGGCGAGCAGCGCGCCGAGCGGGCCGATCACGAACGTCCAGAACACGAGAGACAGGAAGGTCAGCGTCGGGGACAGTCCCACCCGGTCGCCGACCACCCGGGGCTGGATCACCGACTGGATCAGGAAGTTGATCACGCTGTAGACGACGATGACCGCCACCATCAGGCCCACCCCGCCGTCCAGCAGCGCGATGAGCGCGGGCGGGATCACGCCGATCACGAAGCCGATGTTGGGGATGAAGTTGGTGACGAAGGCGAGCACGGCCCACACGAAAGCGCCCGGGACCCCCATCAGCTGCAGGGCGACGCCGTCGATGACCGCGACCACGAGCCCGAAGCCCGCCGAGACGGCCATGTAGCTGCGGGTTCCCGCGGCGAAGCTGCCCAGCGCGGTCACGGGATCCGGGAAGCGCTGGCCCAGGGTGGCCAGGCTGCGGCGGGTGGAGTCGGTGTCGAAGGCCAGGAACAGCAGCACGGTGAAGAGGAAGAACAGGTCGGTCAGCACGCCCAGCGTCCCGGACAGCAGCGACACCACGAAGCCGACGAGCTGCCCCGGGTCGCTCGCCTTCACCACGGCGTCGATCTGCTCCTGCTTGACCCCGAATCCGCGCAGGGCGTTGCCCAGGTTCACCACGGCGTCGTGCATCTGGTCGGCGTACTGCGGGAGCAGGTCGGCGAGCCGGGCGACGGAGACGAGGAGCGCGAGGGTGAGCAGCACGATCACCACGTAGGCGGCCACCAGCATCAGGCCCGAGACCGCCCATCCCGGGAGACGGGTCCGCTCGAGCCGCAGCCGGATCGGGTGCAGGGTGACCGTGAGGACCAGGGCCAGGAAGACCGGCCCGATGATGTCGCCGATGGACCTCGCCCCGGCCAGGATGATCGTGAAGGCGGCCACCCCGATCAGCAGCGCGGGGGCGAAGGCCCGGGTCCGCCCGAGGACCCCCGGTGCCGGGCTTGGCGCGTCGGTCATCTCGTTCTCCTGTGGCAGCGGGGACAGGCCAGGGCCCATGCAACCGCCGCGCCGCCTCCGACGAATCACCCTCAACGTGTGAAGCGGCGACCGACTACCGGCTGCCGGCCACGACCGACGGGGGCAGCGCCAGGTCGGGCACGAGCTCCGTCAGCAGGGCGCGGACCCGGCCGTCGATGTCGGCGACCACGCCTCGGACCGTCGCCTCGTCCTGTCCCCCGGGGTCCTGGACGGGCCAGTCGACGTACCTGACGCCGGGCACGTAGGGGCACTCCTCGCCGCAGCCGAGAGTGACGGCGACGGTGCTGGCGGCGATGGTGTCGCGGGTGAGCAGCGTGGGCTGCTCGCGCGAGGTGTCGAGACCCAGCTGCTGCAGGACGTCGGCGACCTCCGGGTGGATGTGCTCGCCGGGCTGGGTGCCGGCGGACAGCGCCCGGACGCGGCCGCCGGCGTAGTGCTCGGCGAGCACCCGCCCGATGACGGACCGGCCGCCGTTGCGGACGCAGGCGAAGACCACCTGGGGGACTCCGGACGCAGGGGTGCCGGGCGTGCTCATCGGGATGCTCCTGGGAGTGGTGTCGCGAGCGGGGTGCTCGTGCGGTACGACGACGTCGTCGGCGCTCTCGCCGGCGTGCGGGTAGAACCAGGCGATCGCCGCGACCGCGAGGAGGCCGCCGACGCCCTGTGCCACGACGAACCCCGGGACGGAGGCGGGCGCGATGCCCGCGAACGTGTCCGAGAAGGCCCGCCCGACCGTGACGGCCGGGTTGGCGAAGGACGTCGACGAGGTGAACCAGTACGCCGCACCGATGTACGCGCCGATGGCGGGCGCGGCGAGCATGCCGCGACCGGTGCGGGCCAGCGCGAAGATCAGGACGACGAGGCCGACGGTCGCGACGACCTCGCCGAGCCACAGGTGCGGCCCGGTCCGGTCCCGGGTGGACAGCTCTCCCAGCGGCACCTGGTACATCAGGTTCGCGAGCTCCGCGCCGGCGACCGCGCCGAGGACCTGCACCAGGGAGTAGGACCCGACGTCGCGGCCCGACAGGCCCCTGCCGGTGCGGCGACCGAGCAGCCAGTCGGCGGCGGAGACGACCGGGTTGAAGTGGGCACCGGAGACCGGGCCGAACATCAGGACGAGGACGGTCAGCCCGAGGAACGTGGCGGTCGAGTTCTCCAGGAGCTGGAGGCCGAGGTCGCCGGGCGAGAGCCGTTGGGCGGCGATCCCCGACCCCACGACGACCGTCACGAGGAGCGCCGTGCCGGCGAGCTCCGCCGTCAGTCGTCGGGCGAGCGCCGTGCGGGAGGCCGCCGCGGCCGGGGTGCGGGTCATCGGGTGCGGTGTCCTTCGGTCGGGTGGGTCAGGAGGCGGCGAGGTGGGGCGCGACGTGGGTCACGCGCCGGGCCAGCTCGTCGTAGGCGGCGTCGAAGGCCGTGCCGGTGCCGGCGGGGACCGGGTCCGGCACCGACCAGTGCACGCGGCCGGCGGCCGTGGGGTGCGGGAGGGCGGCGGCGCCTCGGTCCAGCTCCTCGTGGGCGTGGTCGCAGACGGTGACGACGAAGTCGCCGTGACGCAGCACGTCCTCGACGTGCCGGGGCGTCACCTGGGTGAGCCGCAGGCCGTGCCGCTCCGCGACCGCGACGGCACCGGCCGCGACGGCGTCCGCGGGGTGGGTGCCCGCGGAGGTGGCCGGCACGGGGCTGCTGCGGGACCAGAGCGCGGCCGCGAGCTGCGACCGCGCGGTGTTCGCGGTGCACACGAACACGACCCGTCGGACCGGGTGGCCGACCGTCGGGGCGCCGGGACCCAGACCGGCCAGGGCGTCCGGGTCGAGCCGGAGGTACGTCCGCCGCCGGTCGGCCTCCGACCGGTGCCGGCTGACCAGGCCCGCCAGCTCGAGCACGCGGAGGTGGTGGGCCAGCAGGTTGGACCCCATCGCGACCTCTGCCTGCAGGTCGCTCGGTGAGGCGTCGCCGAGGCCGAGGGCGTCCACGATGCGCAGCCGGCCGCGGTCGGCGAGCGCGGCGTGCAGCCGGACCCGCCGGTCGAGGTCGTCAGTCCCCGGTCGGACACCCGTCTCAAGGTTCATTGAGTCAATGCTGACTGAGGTATTCTCAGCCGTCAACCCGCCGTGGACCGGCCCCGGGTCAGCCGCGCGGACGGCCGAGGGTGATGAGCTGCGGGGAGGTGGGCGCGGTGAGCGCCGGGGCGCCGCAGCAGCCGCCGGCCGAGCTGTCGTCGTCGAAGGTCCCCGACCCGTTGCAGACGCCCGTCTCGGGCAGCACCAGGTCGACCCGCCGGGCCGCCTCGAGGTCTCCGTCCAGCGCCGCGACCACGGACCTCACCTGCTCGAACCCGGTCATCGCGAGGAACGACGGAGCCCGCCCGTACGACTTCATCCCCACCAGGTAGAGGTCCTGCTCCGGCTGCCGGAGCTCCTGGTAGCCGTGCGGCTCCACGTCGCCGCAGGAGTGGAACGAGGGTCGATCTGCTCCGCGAGCACCCGGGTGGCCCCCAGCGCGGGATCGAGGTCGAGCCGGACCTCGGTCAGGAAGGACAGGTCGGGCCGGAACCCGGTCACCACGATCACCTCGTCGACGTCGGTCACCGCGAGCCCGTTGGTCGAGGTCAGGGTCAGCCGGCCGTCGGCCTGCCGCACGACGGCGTCGGCCCGGAAGGACGTCACGTTCGTGACGTGCCCGCCGCCGGCCGCCTCCTTGGCCCGCTGCCCGAGCGCGCCTCGTTCGGCCAGCTGGTCGTTGTCGCCACCGCCGAAGGCGTCACCGACCGACGGGCGGCGCAGCAGCCAGGTCACCCTCGTCGTGTCGTCCTCCGCGGCCAGGTCGGCGAGACCCACCAGGACCCCCTGGGCCGAGGCGCCCTTGCCGGCCAGCGCGACGTGCCGGCCCGCGTAGCGCGCCCGCACCTCGGGGCGACGGAAGTCCGGGATGCCGTAGTGGATCCGGTCCCCGTTGTCGCGCTCGCCGGGCGCGGGGTAGCCGTCCGCACCGAGCGGGTTGGGCCGGGTCCAGGTGCCCGAGGCGTCCACCACCGCGCTGGCGAGCAGCCGCTCCTCGCCGTCGGCGGTCCGCAGGTGCACGACGAAGGGCTCGCCGTCGCGGCCGGCGGCGACGACGACGTCGCGCCCGTGCCGGGCCACCCCCGTCACCGTGGCGCCGTACCGGACCTGCCCGCGCGCGACCGTGTCGAGCAGGTCCGCCAGGGGCTGGAGGTACTCCGCGCGCCACTCGCCGCCGGTCGGGTAGCCGTCCCGGTCGGGCCCGGTCCAGCCGGTGGCCTCGAGGAGGCGACGGGCGGTGGGGTCGACGAGCTCCCGCCAGGCCGAGAACAGCCGCACGTGCGACCACTCCGCCACCGTGGCCCCCGCCGCCGGGCCGGCCTCCAGGACCACGAACGGCAGCCCACGGTCCGCCGCGTGGGCCGCCGCCGCGAGGCCGATGGGGCCGGCGCCGATGATCAGGACGGGCAGGTCGCTCTGGGTGCTCACGGGCGTCTCTCCTCCGGGCGGTCAGCCATTGACGTTCATCGATGTCCTGGCCTCATCTTGCACATAGACCTCCGTCTATGCAAGGCGTGGCACGATGGTGGCATGCCGGACCAGCCCCTCCTCCTCGAAGCGCCCACCGCCACGGCCTGCTGCGCCCCGCTGGCGTCCGCCCCGCTGTCGGCGGCCGACGCGCGGACCCTGGCGGGACAGCTCAAGGCGGTCGCGGACCCGGCGCGGCTCCGGCTGCTGTCGCTGATGCTCGCCAACGAGGACCTCGAGGCCTGCACCTGCGACCTGACCGCCGAGCTGGACCTCAGCCAGCCCACCGTCAGCCACCACCTCAAGAAGCTCACCGACGCCGGCCTGGTGTTCGCGCACCGCAGGCAGGGGGCGTGGACGTACTACCGCGTGGTCCCCGAGGCCCTCCGCGGGCTGGCCGAGGTGATCACGCCCTCCGCCGGACCCGCGGCGGACGGGTAGGCACCGACCGGCCCACCACCGGCGGTCACGTCGGCGGGTCGAGCGGGGCAGCGGGTCGGACGAGCCCCGACTCGTAGGCGGCGACGACCACCTGGGTCCGGTCGCGCAGTCCGAGCTTGCGCAGGATGCTCGCGACGTGGGTCTTCACGGTCCACTCGCTGATCACCAGCCGGTCGGCGATCTCGGCGTTGGACATCCCCGTCGCGATCGCCCGGGCCACGTCGAGCTCGCGAGGGGTCAGCGCCGCGAGGTCGTCCGCGGCGGGAGCCGGCGCGCCCCCGGCCCGGTGCCGCTCCGCATCGGCCAGCAGTGCGGTCGCCTCGGCGAGCCGCTGCGCCAGGTCGCGGTTGTCGCCCGAGAGCCGCCGGAGCTGACCGGACCGTTGCCCCAGCGCACAGCCCACCAGCCACGCGGACCCGAGCACGATCGCCAGGAACGCGGCGTCCCCGGTCTCCTGGCCGAGCACCGTGACGCCGACCACCAGGGCTGCGGCCCCGGCGGCAGCCCCGCGGGGCGCGGCGTACGCGCTGCTCGAGCACGCCGCGACCAGCATCGCCAGCAACGTCGACAGCCCCTCCGTCGGCGTCGTCAGCCAGCCCTGCACAGCGGCGGCACCGAGCACGACCACCAGCACGGTGAGCGGTCGCGTCCGGCGGAACACCAGCGGAACGGTCATCGCCAGGGTGGTCACGGCCAGCAGCGTCCGGGCCCCGGTCGCGTCGGCCACGCCGGGCATCAGCCGGGGCGCCCAGATCTCCGCCTGGCTGGCCAGCGTCAACGCGGCCGCCAGCACCAGGTCCACGGCCGTCGTCGGCCGACCCGGGATCCACCTCATGCTCGGAGACGGTAGCGACCGGACGGCACGTTCGGGCTCACTCGGCGGAGCGAGGTCGCAAAGACCACTCTGCGGAGCGATGCCCGCCAGCGGTACGTCGACCGAGGCTGGAGGCCCACCACTCGCACGGAGGTCCCCATGTCCCGGCTCACGTCCCACGTCCTCTACGCCGCCGTCCTCGGCCAGCTGGTCGCCCAGCTGGGCTGGATCGACCCGCTGTTCGTCCCGCTCGTGCTCGCCGCACCTCCGCTCACCGGGGCGCTCCTGGCCGTCAACCGCGTCGGCTTCCCCTGGGTCGCGGTCCTGTGGGCGAGCACCGGCCTGGGCATGCTGTGGACCGACTGGCTCGTCAACCGGGAGGACGTGCTGTTCCACCTCGCGCTCGCGGTCGTCATGCCCCTGCTGGCCGGCGTGGGCTGGGGCGTCGTACGGCTCTCGCAGCGCCGGCGCACGCCCGCCGTCTGACCGGCCGGCGTCGGCCCACTGGTCCACCAGGCGTCTCGACCGCTAACCGGAGTGAGACACTCGACTTAGGATGTGGTCCGTCGCCAGCAGCTGGTCGGAAGGAGCCGGATGAGCCTCGAGGGCCCGCCACCGGGCCACGACGTCCGCCCGCCGCACGGTGGTCCCACCGGCCGCGATGTCGTGCCGTTCCGCGAGGCGGTCCGGGCCTGGTTCGTCATCTCGCTGCAGACCTTCGGCGGCCCCGCCGGACAGATCGCGGTGATGCAGCGCGAGCTGGTCGACGAGCGTCGCTGGATCGGGCACCGCCGCTTCCTCCACGCGCTCTCCTACTGCACCCTGCTGCCCGGCCCCGAGGCGCAGCAGCTCGCGATCTACGTCGGGTGGCTGCTCAACGGCGTCCGGGGCGGGCTGGTCGCGGGGAGCCTGTTCGTGCTCCCCGGTGTCGTGGCCCTGCTGGGGCTGTCGTTCCTGTACGTCGGCTTCGGCGAGACGACCGTCGTCACCGCGCTCTTCGCCGGCCTCGCTCCGGCGGTGCTCGCCATCGTCGCGCACGCACTGATCCGGGTCGGGAAGCGAGCCCTGGGCCACCCCGCCCTCGTGGCGCTCGCCGTCGCCGCGTTCCTGGCGCTGACGTTCTTCGCCGTGCCGTTCCCGGTCGTCATCGCCGGCGCGGCGGCGATCGGCTGGGCGCTGGGCCGGTGGGCGCCGGCCACGATGCGGACGGCGACGACGCACGGCGACGCGGACGACGACACTGCGCCGCTGATCCCCGACGACGCCCTCCACACGGAGCGTCCGAGCCGGCGCCACGCGGTGACGGTCCTCGGGGTCGGCGCCGTCGCGTGGGCCGTCCCGATGGTCGTCGCGGTCGCCTGGACGGGACGCCACAGCGTGTTCACCGAGCAGGGCCTGTTCTTCTCCGGGGCGGCGCTGGTGACGTTCGGAGGCGCCTACGCGGTGCTCGCCTACGTCGCGCAGAAGGCGGTCGAGGTGTACGGCTGGCTCGCGCCGGGCGAGATGGTGCGGGGCCTCGCGCTGGCCGAGTCGACCCCGGGACCGCTGGTCATGGTGGTGCAGTTCGTGGCGTTCGTCGGGGCCTACCGGGACCCCGGCTCGCTCGACCCGTGGGTGGCTGCGGTGCTGGCGGCACTGCTCACGACCTGGGTCACGTTCGTGCCCTGCTTCGTGTTCATCTTCCTGGGCGCGCCGTACGTCGAGCGGCTGCGGGGCAACCACGCGCTCACCGCGGCGCTGACCGGCATCACCGCCGCCGTCGTCGGCGTCATCGCGAACCTCGCGGCGTTCTTCGCGATCCACACGCTGTTCGGCGACGTCACGCAGGTCGGCCTCGGCCCCGCCACGCTCACCGTCCCGGTCTGGGACTCGCTGGAGCCGGTGGCCCTCGTGATCACGGGTGTGGCCGCGGCGCTGCTGTTCCGCTTCAAGTGGTCCGTGCTGCGCACACTGGGCGTCTGCGCGCTGCTCGGGATCGGCGGCGCCCTGGTGGGGCTTCCGGTCGCCTGACGCGGGCGGGGTCCGCGACGTGCGTGGGGCTCGTCCTTTGCGGGTGAGGCCCTCACGACCCGGACGCAGGACGCTGTGCTGGTGACGCCACGTCGGCGCCCGACGTCCTCAAGGAGACCCCATGTCGCAAGCCGCAACCTCGGACACCCCCGTGCTCGACCTGCTGGGGAGCATGACCGCCGAGTCGGTGGAGGCGTCCACGCTGGACGACCAGACCATCATGCTGGTGCGGCTTGCGGCGCTGGTCGCCAGCAACGCGCCCGCCGTCTCCTACGCCCTGAACCTCGCCGTCGCCGGCGAGCTGGGCCTGGACGCGGACGACGTACGCGGCGTTCTCACCGCGATCGCGCCCATCGTCGGGACCTCGCGCGTGGCCGAGGCCACCGGCCGGATCGCGGTCGCGATCGGTGTCGCCATCGAGGTCGCCGAGGCGGAGTACGCCGCCGAGGCCGGCGACTGAGCGCCCGGCTGGTCCTGAGCGCTGCTCGCGGAACGGGTCGGCGGGGTAGACCCCGAGCACCCGCACGCCGGTGGTGAAGAACTCGAGCTCGTCGAGCGCCCGCCGCACCGGTACGGCGTCCGGGTGCCCGTCGACCTCCGCGAGGAACTGGGTCGCGGTGAACTCGCCGTCGACCATGTAGCTCTCGAGCTTGGTCATGTTGACGCCGTTGGTCGCGAAGCCGCCGAGCGCCTTGTAGAGCGCCGCGGGCAGGTTGCGCACCCGGAACACGAAGGTCGTCACCACCGGCTCGTCCGACAGCGGTGCCTGCGTCCGGTCCTGCGAGAGCACCACGAAGCGCGTCGTGTTGTGGGCCTCGTCCTCGACGTCCTCGCGCAGGATCCGCAGCCCGTAGACCTCGGCGGCCATCCGCGGGGCGATGGCCGCCTGGGTCGGGTCGTGGGCCTCGGCGATCTCGCGGGCCGCGCCGGCGGTGTCGCCGGAGATCAGCGGCTGCAGGCCGAGCTCGCGGATCACCTTGCGGCACTGCCCGAGCGCGTGCACGTGGCTGTGCACGGTGCGGATCGACTCCAGCGTCGCTCCCTCGACCCCCATCAGCATGAACTGGATCGGCAGGAAGTGCTCGGCCACGATGTGCAGCCCGGTGTGCGGCAGGAACTGGTGGATGTCCGCCACCCGGCCGGCCAGCGAGTTGTCGATCGGGATCATCGCCAGCTCGGCCCGGCCGTCCTCCACCGCCGCGAACACGTCCTCGAACGACGGGCAGGCCAGTGGCTCCCGGTCGGGGTAGTCACGGGTGCAGACGAGGTGGGAGTTGGAGCCGGGCTCCCCCTGGTAGGCGATGCGGCGCGCGGTCACCTCGGCATGCTAGGCCGCGGCCCGGCTGTGAACCGACTCACGGTGTGGCCGCCCGCATGGCGGGCACAGGGAACGGGTGCGTGCGCAGGTGTCCGAGCCCTGCCCCGAGCGCACCCCCCATCGAAGGAGCACCCATGACGCAGACCGTCGACGCCCTGGTCACCACCGGCGCCAGCAAGCCGTTCGAGCGCGGCACCATCGAGCGCCGCGACCCGCGCCCGCACGACGTCGTGATCGACATCAAGTACGCCGGCATCTGCCACTCCGACATCCACCAGGCCCGCGAGGAGTGGGGCGAGGCGCTGTTCCCGATGGTGCCCGGTCACGAGATCGCCGGCGTGGTGAGCGAGGTCGGCACCGAGGTCACGTCGTACCAGGTCGGCGACCGGGTCGGCGTCGGCTGCTTCGTGGACTCCTGCCGCGAGTGCGCGAACTGCAAGGCCGGCGAGGAGCAGTACTGCCTCAAGGGCGAGGTCCCGACGTACAACGGCAAGGAGTACGACGGCGAGCCGACGTTCGGTGGCTACAGCCGCTCGGTCGTCGTCGACGAGAACTACGTGCTCGGCATCCCCGAGGGCATCGGGCTCGACGTCGCCGCGCCGCTGCTGTGCGCGGGCATCACGCTCTACTCGCCGCTGCACCACTGGGGCGCCGGCCCGGGCAAGAAGGTCGCCATCGTCGGCATGGGCGGCCTCGGCCACATGGGCGTCAAGATCGCGCACGCGATGGGCGCCGAGGTGACCGTGCTGAGCCAGACGCTGTCCAAGCAGGAGGACGGCAAGCGGCTCGGCGCGGACCACTACTACGCGACCAGCGACGACGCGACGTTCGAGGAGCTGGCCGGCCGGTTCGACCTCATCGTCAACACGGTCGCGGCCAACCTGCCACGTCGACAAGTACCTGCTCGCTGCTCGCCCTGGACGGCACGATGGTCAACGTCGGCATCCCCGACGGCGCCGACGACGTTCCACGCGTTCTCGCTGGCCGGCATGCGCCGCAGCATGGCCGGCTCGAAGATCGGCGGCATCCGCGAGACCCAGGAGATGCTCGACTTCTGCGCCGAGCACGGCCTGGGCGCCGAGATCGAGACGATCGGCGTCGACGACGTCGACGGCGCCTACGAGCGGGTGGTCGGCAGCGACGTGCGCTACCGCTTCGTCATCGACATCGACACGTTCGGCGACACCTCCGCCTCCTGACGCAGTCGGTCCTCCCGACATCGGATGTCGACGAGTGACCTCCGGGTCACGCCAGGATCCGACGTCGGAGAACGTTGGGGTGTCGAAACAGTTCTCGGGGTACGGACGGCCGTACCAGCGCCATACCCACGGAGGACCGATGACCCAGACCACCCGCGAGCCGTCGACGACCAAGGCGCTCAACGGCCTGATGCTGACGGCCGCCGTGGTGTCCGCGGTCTCGGGCCTGCTCTACGGCTACGACACCGGCATCATCTCCGGCGCGCTGCTGCAGATCTCCAAGGAGTTCCACACCAACGACACCGTGGAGCAGATGATCGCGGCGGGCATCCTGCTCGGGGCGGTGATCGGTGCGCTGGCGTGCAGCGTGCTGTCGGAGCGGCAGGGCCGCCACAAGACGATCCTGCTGATCTGCGTGGTCTTCATCCTCGGCAGCCTCAGCTGCTCGCTGTCGCCCTCCGCGGTCACGCTCATCGCGTCGCGGGTGCTGCTCGGGCTTCGCCGTCGGCGGCGCGACCCAGACCGTCCCGATGTACGTCGCCGAGCTCGCTCCCGCCGTGCTCCGCGGCCGACTGGTGCTGTGCTTCCAGCTCGCCATCGGCGTCGGCATCGTCATCTCGACGCTCGTCGGCGCCAGCGAGGCGGTGTCGTGGCGGGTCGCGATCGGGTCGGCCGCCGTACCGGCGCTGCTGATGCTGCTGCTGCAGCTGCGGCTGCCGGAGAGCCCGCGGTGGCTGGTCAAGCGCGACCGCCAGCGACGGACGCCGAGCAGGTGCTGCAGCGCGTGCGGCCCGACGGCTTCGACGTCGCCGGTGAGCTGGCGGAGATCCAGGAGCTCGAGGACCGCAAGCAGGAGACCAGCGGAGCAACCGCGGCTGGAGCGGGCTGCGGCAGGGCTGGGTCCGGCCCGCGCTGCTGGTGGGCTGCGGCATCGCCGCGTTCACCCAGCTGTCCGGGATCGAGATGATCATCTACTACGCCCCGACGATCCTGACCGACAACGGGTTCTCCGACTCCGCCGCGCTCGACGTCAGCGTCGCGCTGGGCGTGACCTACCTCGTGATGATGGTCGTGGGCCTGGCTGATCGTGGACAAGGTCGGCCGCCGGCGGCTGACCCTCGTCATGGTGCCGGGCGCCGCGGTCGCGCTGTTCGTGCTCGGCTCGTTCTTCGTCACCGGCAACGCCGGTCGCGACAACGTGCCGTTCATCGTGGCCTGCCTGATCGTGTTCATGTTCTTCAACGCCGGCGGGCTGCAGCTGATGGGCTGGCTCACCGGCTCGGAGATCTACCCGCTGGCGGTGCGCGGCGCCGGGACCAGCGTGCAGTCCGCGACGCTGTGGGGCACCAACCTGCTGATCACGCTGACGCTGCTCACGATGATCGACGTCTTCGGCGTCGGGCAGGTGTTCTGGATCTACGGCGGCTTCAACGTCGCCGCGTGGCTCTTCGTGTTCGCGCGGATGCCCGAGCTCACCGGGCACAGCCTGGAGGACATCGAGAAGCACCTGCAGGACGAGCAACTTCCCCCCGGAGGACTTCCGGACCGGCTGAGTCAGACCGCGCGCCTGGCCCGGGCGCAGCCGCAGCGCCGCGACGACGGCGAGCGGCCACAGCGCCTCGGCGCCGGCGACCACCCGCTCGGACGAGACCGAGCAGGTCGCCGCCGCCGACCTCGAGGCCGAGCCAGCCGAGCGCGGCGAGTCAGCCCGGCCGACGCGGCGACGCCCGCCCGTCGGCTCGGCAGGTCGGAGAACGCCGGCCACACGGCGAGCGCGACGAAGCTGGCGGTGGCCACCGGGAAGTGGCCGGCCGAGGGCTGCGGCAGCGCCGCGACGAGCACCGCCGTCACCCCGCCGGCGCCGAGCAGCAGCCGGCCCAGCGGCCGGGCCTCGGGGAGGCCGAGCGCCGTCACGACGTGGCAGCCGCCCAGCACCGCGATGCCCGCGGTCATCACCCAGCGGTCGGTGGCGTCGAGCGCCGCCAGCGCGCTGATCGTGTCGCGGGTCGCGTCGAAGCCGCCGCGCTGCCGGGCCGCGGCCAGCGTCCAGCCGCCGATCAGCGACACCGGCGCGAGGGCGGCCGAGGCGAGCGCCCAGCGCCGCATCAGGACTCCGCCGGCGCCGGCACGTCGCAGTGCTCGCGGAGCCAGCGGGTCGTCCCCTCGGGCGGCAGCGGCCGGCTCAGGTGGTAGCCCTGGGCGGTGTCGCAGCCGAGCCGCCGCAGCAGGTCGAGGCTCGGCTCGTCCTCGACCCCCTCGGCCACCATCCGCAGCCCGAGGGCGTGGGCGAGGTCGATGGTGGAGCGCACGATCGCCGCGTTCCGGCCGACCGCCAGGTCCTGGAGGAAGGCCCGGTCCAGCTTGAGCTCGTCGACGGGGAGGTTCTGCAGGTAGGACAGCGAGCAGTAGCCGGTGCCGTAGTCGTCGATCGACAGCCACACGCCCAGGTCCGAGAGCCGTGCGAGCGTCTCCCGGCACTGCTCCGGGTCGGCCATCAGGGTGTTCTCGGTCAGCTCCAGCGTCAGTGCGCCGGGCGGCAGGCCGGTGCTGGCCAGCAGCCAGGACACCTCCTCGGGGAGCCGCTGGTCGAGCAGGCTGCTGGCCGACACGTTGACCGAGACGCCGACCTCGAGGCCGGCCGAGCGCCAGCGCAGGCACTGCCGGACGGACTGCCCGAGCACCTCGGCGGTGAGCGCCGGCATCAGCCCGGTCTGCTCGGCCAGCGGCAGGAAGCTGTCGGGTGCGAGCAGGCCCCGCTCGGGGTGCTGCCAGCGCACCAGCGCCTCGACGCCCCGCACGGCGCCGGTCGCGACGTCCAGCTGCGGCTGGTAGTGGACGGTCAGCTCGCCCCGGGAGAGCGCGACCCGCAGCTCCTCGATGGTCCTGAGCCGCTCGCGGCTGTGCTGGTCGCGGGCGGGGTCGTAGCGCCGTACGCCGCCGCCGTCGGCCTTCGCGGCGTACATCGCGACGTCGGCGCGCTGCAGCAGCCCGTTGGTGTCGGACGAGTCGTCCGGGAAGAGCGCGATCCCGATGCTGGCGCCGACGCGGAGCGGGACGTCGTCGAGGTGGAACGGTTCCACGAGCTCGTCGAGCAGCCGGTTCGCCACCTGCGCGGGACCGTCGGCCCCCGCGTCCACGACGACCGCGAACTCGTCGCCGCCGAGCCGGACCACCAGGTCGGCGTCCCGCAGCGCCGGCAGGATCCGCGGGCCGATCTGGCGCAGCAGCTCGTCGCCGACGTGGTGGCCGAGGGCGTCGTTGATCTCCTTGAAGTGGTCGAGGTCGATGAGCAGCACGGCGAGCGGCGAGGGCAGGTCGGCGTCGAGCCGGCGCCCGAGGTGCTCGAGCAGCGCGCGTCGGTTCCCCAGCCCCGTGAGGCTGTCGGTGCGGGCCTGCCGGCCCAGGTCGAAGAGCCGGACCACCTGCAGGAACGCCAGCTGGGTGCGGACCGCGGCGACGAGCAGCGTGACCGCCGCGAGCACGACCGCGACCTGCGGGACGTCCACCCAGCGACCCAGCACGAGCACGGTCAGCGCGGCCACCGTGGCCAGCGCGGCACGGTCAGCGCCGTACTCCGCCGGGTCAGCTGCCGGCGCTCCAGCGTGCCCTCGCCGGCCCGGCCGCGCCGCGGTGCGACCCGCGCGCCGGTGGCCACGGCGGTGAGGCCGATCGACCACAGCACGTCGAGCGGGGTCCCCACGACGTACGTGCCGTGGGAGACGCGCAGCGCGTAGATCACGTCGGCGGCGGTGAACACCGTCAGCCCGACCTGCAGCCAGAGCCACGAACGTCCGGGACGGAAGCCGCGCGCCACGGTGATCCCGCTGATCACCGCGAGCAGCACCAGGTCCGAGAGCGGGTACGCCGCGGCGACCGCCACGTCGAACGGCCCGCCGGTGCCGCTGACGAGCGGGCCGACCAGGACGGCCACCAGGGTGGCGGCCCCGCAGGCGCCGACCGCGCCGTCGAGCCAGACCGCGGCCTGGGTGCCGGCGTGCTCGCGGCGGATGCGGGAGATCAGCGAGACGAAGACGAGCACCGGGAAGGCGAGGTAGCAGACGTCGCCCCACGACGGGAACGGCAGGTCGCGGTGCTGGGCGGCCGCGAGCGTGGTGTTCAGCCCGCCGAGGGTCCACAGCAGCGCACCGGTGCCGAGCAGCACCAGCTCACGTCCGGCCGGGCCGCCGCGTCGCCGCCCGCGTGAGAGCAGCAGCAGCCCCGGGAGCGCGGTGGTGAGGTTGCTCAGCCAGCCGTCCACGAGCGGGTCGAAGGCGGGACCGGAGACCACCAGGCCCAGCGCGAAGGCGGCGACCAGGGTCCACAGCGCCGCGTCGACCGTGACGCCCCGGGTGCGCGGGAGCGCCCCCACGCCGGTCATCGTCGCCGTCACGCCGCGCACCTCGCGCAGCACGCGGCCGGGCGCGCCACATCGAGGACCTCTCCCATGGGTCCAGTGTCGGTGCCGAGGGCATGGTCCGTGGCGATACCGCCGAATTACGGCTCGCCGCGTTCCGTTCGGGGCAGCAGGGCGTCCGCCCGGGCGCGCTCGTCGGGCGTCAGCGGCCGGGACACGCCCGCCGCGACGTCGCGGAGCACGACCACCGAGCGGCCGCGGGTGACGACGCGGCCGTCGCGCGCGAGCAGCGTCTCGCCGAGCGTCAGGCTCGTCGTACCGACACGCTCGAGGGTGAACGTCGCCCGCGCACCGCGTCCTCGTCGGCGGGTCAGCGAGCTGAGGTAGTCGATCTCCAGGTGCGCCACGACGTAGCCGCTCGGGTCGTCGACCCCCAGCTGCGCGGCGAACCAGCCGGTGCGCGCCTCGTCGAGCAGCGTGAGGTACTCCGCGTGGTAGACGTGCCCGAAGGCGTCGAAGTCCCGGAACCGCAGCGGCAGCCAGCCGGTGGGCCCGCTCACGACCGGGTCACGACCGCTCACGAGCGGGCCGACAGCACGCACCACACGGCCTTGCCGTGCTCGGTCGGCCGGGTGCCCCACCGGGTCGCGAGCGCGGAGACGATCTGCAGGCCGCGGCCGTGCTCGTCGGTCTCGTCGGGCCGCTGCTTGCGCGGCTGGTAGGTGGCGCGGTCGCGCACCTCGATCAGCACGTCGGCGCCCTCGATGCGCAGCCGCAGGTCGACCGGCGGCCGGCCGTGCAGCACGGCGTTGGTGACCAGCTCGCTGGTGGCGAGCGCGGCGTCGAGCGACCAGGCCCTGGCCGGCATCCCCCGCTCCGCGAGGTACGACGATCACCAGGTGCCGGGCGTCGCGACGGTCGACTCGTCACCCTCCAGCCGCCGCGACAGGCTCTCGTCGGCCGAGGGCGGGTCGACGCGCGCGACCAGGATCGCGACGTCGTCGTCGGGGCCGTCCGGCAGCATCGCCGCGACCAGCTCCTCCGGGCACGCCGTCGACCGGGCCGGTCAGCTCCGCGACCTGCAGGGCCAGCGTCTTGATGCCGAGGTCGAGGTCCTCGCCGCGACGCTCGACCAGCCCGTCGGTGTAGAGCACCACGCGGGCGTTCGAGGACAGGTCGATCTCGAGCTGGGTCAGGTTGAACGGCCCGACGCCGAGCGGCGGGTTCTCGGTGCCCTCGACCACCTCGGCACTCGCCTCCCGGGGTCGCCACGATCGGCGGCAGGTGGCCGGCGTTGGCGAACCGCAGCACCTGGTCGGCGGGGTCGAAGACGGCGTAGATGCAGGTGACGATCTGGTCCTCGCCGAGGTCGCGGACCAGGCCGTCGAGGGACTCCAGCAGGTCGGCCGGCGGCAGGTCGAGCCGGGCGTAGGCCCGCACCGCGGCCCGGAGCTGGCCCATCACCGCGGCGGCCCGGACGCCGCGGCCCATCACGTCGCCGACGACCAGCGCGGTGCGGCCGCCGCCGAGCTCGATGACGTCGTACCAGTCGCCGCCGACCTGGGTGCCCTCGACGCCGGCCCGGTAGTAGGTCGCGACCTCGAGGTGCTCGAGGTCGAAGCCGGTCTGCGGCAGCAGGCTGCGCTGCAGCTGGTCGGCGATCGAGTGCTCGCGCGCGGCCGCCTCGGCGTTGGCGGCGGCCAGCGCCAGCGCCTCCTCGGCGGCCCGGCGCTCGGTGATGTCCTGCACCGAGCCGCGCAGCACCTCCCGCTCGCCGTGCTCGTCGAGCACCGCCTCGCCGTAGACCGCGACCAGGATCTCGTTGCCGTCGGAGCGGACGATCCGGGACTCGTAGTGGAAGCCGGAGTCCGTCGCCGCGTCGCCAGGTTCTGCTGCACCCGGTCCCGGTCGTCGGGGTGGGCGACCAGCTCCACGATCTCGTGGCCAGTCCAGCCCCGCGAGCTCCTCGCGGCTGCGGCCCATCGATCCGGAGGAACTCGTCGCTGACCTCGACCTGCCCGGTGGCCAGGTCGATCTCCCAGCTGCCGACCCGCGCCAGCCGCTGCGCCTGGTCGAGCAGGCTCCGGCTGCGCTCCAGCTGGCGACGGGTACGGCGGGCGCGGTCGAGCTCGAGGTTGGCGCGCACCCGCGCCAGCAGCTCGCGGGCCGTGAACGGCTTGACCAGGTAGTCGTCGGCGCCGGCGTCGAGCCCCTCCAGGGTGCCGTCCTCGCCGGCGCGGGCCGACAGCATCACCACCGGCACGCCGACCGTGAGCGGGTCGGCCTGCAGCGCCTCGAGCAGCTCGAAGCCGTCCATCCGCGGCATCATCACGTCGGTGAGCACCAGGTCCGGCGGGTTCTCCCGGGCCTGCGCCAGCCCGTCGACGCCGTCGACGGCGGTGTGCACGGTGTAGTCGTCGGCGAGCAGCCCGGCGACGTACTCGCGGATGTCGGCGTTGTCGTCGACGACGAGGATCCGCGGCGCGGCGGCGTCGCCCGAGGCCGGTGTCGGTCAGGTCGCGGCCGGCGTCCGGGCTCGCGTCCAGTGGGTGGTCTCGGCGAGGAAGCCCTCGCGCCACCGCGCCGACGGCGCCGAGCGCGCCCGTCGCGACCCTCGCCGAGCTGCTCGGCGGGCAGGTGCGCGGCGCCGAAGGGCACCCGCATCGTGAAGGTGCTGCCCTCGCCGAGCGACGCTGCTCGCCGACACGGTGCCGCCGTGCAGCGCGGACCAGCTCGGCGACCAGCGCGAGGCCGATGCCGGAGCCCTCGTGGGTGCGCGACCGCGCGCCGCTGACCCGGTGGAACCGCTCGAACAGGTGCGGCACCTCCGCCTCCGGGATGCCGGTGCCGGTGTCGGTCGACCGCCAGCTCCGCCCCCGTCGCCGGTCGTCGGTGAGCCGCACCGTGATGCCGCCCTCGAAGGTGAACTTCAGGGCGTTCGAGAGCAGGTTCAGCACGACCTTGGCCCACAGGTCGCGGTCGACGTACACCGGCTCGGGACAGCGGCGCGCAGTCGACGGTGAGGCTCAGCCCGAGCCGGTTGGCGGCGGTCTCGAACATGCTGCGCCAGCTCGCGGGTGTACTGCGCGAGGTCGACCGGCTCGAAGCGGGCCTCGACCCGGCCGGACTCGAGCCGGGAGAAGTCGAGCAGCGTGTTGACCAGCTTGAGCAGCCGCTGGCCGTTGCGCAGGATCACCTCGACCCGCTCGCGCTGCTGGCCGGCGAGCGGGCTCCTCGTCGTCGTTGAGCGCGTCCTCGGCCGGGCCCAGCAGCAGGGTCAGCGGGGTGCGGAACTCGTGGCTGACGTTGGTGAAGAAGTCGGTCTTGGCCTGGTCGAGCTCGGCCAGCGTCTCGGCCCGGGCCCGCTCGAACTCGTAGGCGCGGGCGTCGGTGATGCTGGCCGCGAGCTGGCCGGCGACCAGGTCGCAGAAGTCGACGTAGCCGTCGTCGAGCGGGCGGTAGCGGTTCAGCCCGAACACCTGGAAGCCGTACGGCCGGGCCAGGCGTGCTCGGCGCTGCAGCGGGACCACCAGCGCCGTGCAGCGGCGGCTCCTGCCAGGCGCCGGTCGGCAGCTCGTCGAACCGGCTCGCGAGGTCGTCGACCTGCACGGTCTCGCCCGCCATCGCCGAGGCGACCGGCCAGACGGCGTCGCCGTCGGTCACCGCGATCTCGGCGGGCGCGGCCGGGTGGTCGCCGGTGAAGCCGGTGGACCCGACCAGCCGGGCCGTCGTCCCGTCGTCGTCGAAGAGGTAGACCAGCGAGAACGGCAGGTCGGCGGCGCTGTCGGCGAGCTCCTCGCAGGCGGTGGCGACGGTCTCCGCGACCTCGGTGAGGTTGGAGGTGCGCCGGGAGCCGAGGTCGCGCAGCGTCTGCATCCGCCGGTGGGCGATGACCTCCTCGGTGTCCTCGCTTGACCACGCAGAGCAGGCCGTTGACCGTGCCGTGGTCGTCGAAGATCGGGCTGTAGGAGAACGTGTGGTACGACTCCTCGGTGTAGCCGCTGCGCTCCAGGAACAGCATCAGCGACTCGTCCCAGGTGGCCACGCCGGTCGTCATCACGGTGCTCGATGCGGGGGCCGATGTCGTCCCAGATCTCCGACCAGACCTCCAGCGCGGGCTGGCCGAGCGCCCAGGGGTACTTCTCGCCGAGCGTGTCGCGGCGGTAGGCGTCGTTGCAGAAGAAGGTCAGCTCGGGGCCCCAGGCCATCCACATCGAGAACCGCGACGTCAGCATCAGCCGGACGACGGACTGCAGGCTCTTCGGCCAGGTCTCCAGCGGGCCCGAGCGGTGTGGCCTCCCAGTCGACGGCGAGCAGGTCGCGGCCGACCTCGCCGCTGCGCCGGAACATCTCCTGCACGGAGCCACCTCGGGTCGGACGCGACGCTGCCCGACGGGCTCGAGCGGATCCTGGGCCGAGTCTAGGTCGTGACCGGACCGGCGGCGACGGAGTCCGGCGATCCTTCTGCGTCGCTCCGGTCCGCCGGCTTGCGGCGGTCGCCAGCGCCAGCACGAGCTCGAGCACCGTGCGCGGGTCGTCGAGCCGGTCGCCGTACAGCTCGCGCAGCTGGCCCATCCGGTAGCGGACCGTCTGCGGGTGCACGTGCAGGTCCGCCGCGACGGCGTCGCGACGGCCCTGGTGCAGCAGCCAGGACCGCAGCGTCTCGGCGAGCCGCGTCGGCGGCCGCCGGGCGCAGCTCGGCCAGCGGGGCGAGCACCCGGGCGCGCAGGTCGGCGAGCGCCTCCGGGTCGGCGCCGACCACCAGCTCGGCGAGGTGCTCCTCGGTGTCGACCGGCGCGTCGCGGCCAGCCGGCGATCGGCGTCGACCTGCGCCGCCGGGTCCGCAGCGCCCGCAGGTACGACGTCCGCGCCGGCGTCCACGGGCGGGCCGGGCCGACCACCGCGCGAGCGGCCGTGCGAGCAGCCGGAGCAGGTGCCGCCGGTCCCGGCCGTGCAGGTCGGGCACCAGCAGCAGCGAGAGCTGCTCGTCGCCGATCCCCTCCGCGCCCGGGCAGGTCCTCGCCGACCTGCAGGGTGCCCTCGCGGCAGCGCGGCCACCGCGCCGCGCACCTGGGCGGCGGGCAGCAGCACCGCGGTCAGCGTCGCGGGCACCGGCCAGTCGGCCCGCTCGGCGCTGGCGACCAGCGCGTCGGCGCCGGCGCCGGCGAGCAGCTGCTGGCCGAGCCGCTCGAGGTAGCGCTCCTGGACCCGGCCGGTGGTCGACAGCTCGTCGGTGTGGCCGGCGACGCTGGCCGCGGACAGCTCGTCGATGTAGGCGAAGACCAGCTCGGCGAACTGCGCCATCGTCTCCGCGCGCAGCCCGGCCTGCGCGGCGGCGTCGGACATCTCGCGCCAGGCCACCCGGGCGCCGACCCGGTAGGCGGCGAGCAGCGCGTCCATCGAGCGGCCGCTGCGCGCCTCGCCGCGGCCGAGCGCGTAGGCACCCTCGAGCGTCGGGCCGAGCGGGGTGCTGGGGTCGGACTCCCGGCTGCGCGGCGGCCAGCTTGAGGAAGCCGCCGAGCGCCATCTGCACCGCGGCCTCGATGTTGGCGCCCATCGAGCCGCGCAGCGCGCCGGTGTAGCCGGGCACCTCGACGATGACCGCGGCGACCGTCTGGGCGGCCACCTCCGGCAGCCGCTCGCGCAGCGCCGACACCACGTGGTCGTCGATCTGGAGCTCGGCCGCGCCCGCGGGCTGTGGCGCTCGCCACCTCATCGGCCATGATTTGTTCCCTCCGAACAAGGTTGCAGGTCAGATTCACGTCTGCTGGTCATCAGTTTAGCCCCCAGAGTGGGGATGATGGAACGCATGACGACTTCCGTGCAGGCCCGCCCCGGCGGCCCGCTGCGCGACCGCGCTGACCCGGCTCGCCGAGCGGGTCACCACCCCGCTGCTGCCCGCCGACTACCTCGACCTGTTCGACCCGCTGCGCGCCGGCGCCGACCTGCGCGGCCGGATCGTGGCGGTCGAGCCCGAGACCGCCGACGCGGCCACCGTCGTGATCCGCCCCGGCGCCGACTGGGCCGGGCCACGTGCCCGGGCCAGTACGTCCGGATCGGCGTCGACGTCGACGGCGTCCGCCAGTGGCGCGCCTACTCGCTGACCCACGGCCCCCGCGCCGACGGCCGCATCTCGATCACCGTCAAGGCGATCCCGGACGGCAAGGTCAGCAACCACCTGGTCCGGCGCGCGCAGCCCGGCACGCTGGTCCACCTCGAGCAGGCCGACCGGCGACTTCGTGCTGCCCGACCGACGGCGGCAAGCTGCTCTTCGTCACCGCCGGCTGCGGCATCACCCCGGTGATCGGCATGCTGCGCAACCTGTTCCCGGTCACCGACTCCGGCGTCGCCCGGCTCCCCCGCAGCGCGGGCTACGACATCACCGTCGTCCACGTCGCGCCGAGCGAGCCCGACTCGATCTTCCTGGCCAACCTCCGCGAGCTCGACGAGGCCGGGCATGATCCGCCTGGTCGCGCGGTACGACGACGAGCACGGCGTCCTCGACGTCGCCGACCTGTCGAGCCTCGTGCCCGACCTGCGCGGAGCGCGACCACCTGCGCCTGCGGGCCGGCCGGCCTGCTCGACGCGCTCGAGGCGCACCACGGCGAGCGCGGCCTCCCGCTGCTCACCGAGCGGTTCCGGGTCGCCACCGTCGTGGCCGGCGACGGCGGCACGGTCAGCTTCGCCCGCACCGGCACGACCGTCGAGGCCGACGGCGCCACCCCGATCCTGGACGCCGGCGAGGACGCCGGCGTGCTGATGCCGTCCGGCTGCCGGATGGGCATCTGCTTCGGCTGCGTGCTGCCGCTGCGCGAGGGCGCCGTCCGCGACCTGCGCACCGGCGAGATCACCACCGCCGCCCCGGCGAGCCGCCCCGCGGCGTCCCGATCCAGACCTGCGTCTCCGCCGCGGCCGGCGCCTGCGACATCGACCACTGACCTCTCCCCCGCACCGATCACCGACTCGAAGGAGATCACCATGACCGTCCTGCAGAAGAAGGCCAAGTCGACCCGACCGCCCACCTGACCGCCGAGGACATCGAGCAGCTCGGCGTCGAGCTCGACGCGATCCGCGCGAGCAGTCATCGACCAGCCGCGGCGAGCGCGACGCGGCGTACATCCGCAAGGTCATCGCCGCCCAGCGCAAGCTCGAGCTCGGCAGCCGCGCGGTGCTGCTGTTCTCGATCTTCCCGCCGGCCTGGCTCGTCGGCACCGCCGGCCTGTCGGTCGCGAAGATCATCGAGAACATGGAGATCGGCCACAACGTCATGCACGGCCAGTGGGACTGGATGCGTGACCCGAAGATCCACTCGACCACCTGGGAGTGGGACAACGCCTCGCCGGCCGAGCAGTGGAAGCACTCGCACAACGAGCTGCACCACACGTACACCAACGTGATCGGCAAGGACAACGACCTCGGCTACGGCATCATGCGCGTCGACGAGGACCAGCGCTGGCACCCGTTCTACCTCGCGCAGCCGCTGTGGAACTTCATCAACGCCTGCTTCTTCGAGTACGGCATCGCGGCGTACGACCTCGAGCTCGGCAAGAACCTGGCGACCAAGAAGCGCCGCAGCAGCCCGGACTTCAAGGCCCGCGCCAAGGTGACGCTGCGCAAGATCCGCAAGCAGGTGACCAAGGACTACGTGCTGCACCCGCTGCTGTCGGGCCCGTCCGCCCTGCCCACGCTGGCCGCCAACGTCACCGCCAACCTGGTCCGCAACCTGTGGACCCACTCGGTGATCATGTGCGGGCACTTCCCCGAGGGCGTCGAGACCTTCGAGCGCCGCTCGATCAACGGCGAGACCCGCGGCGAGTGGTACCTGCGCCAGATGCTCGGCTCGGCGAACATCAGCGGCAGCAAGGCCATGCACTTCATGACCGGCAACCTGTCGTACCAGATCGAGCACCACCTGTTCCCGGACCTGCCGAGCAACCGGTACGCCGAGATCGCCCCGCAGGTGCAGCGCGCTGTTCGAGAAGTACGGCCTGACCTACGTCACCGGCCCGCTGCCGCAGCAGGTCGGCTCCGCGTGGAAGAAGGTCTTCCGGCTCTCGCTGCCCAACGACTTCGGCGCCAAGACGCAGGCCAAGGTGCTCGAGATCGCCAAGCCGGTCGTCGGCTCGCGCGGCGCGCGCACCGACGTCGGCCGCCGCCTGACCCGACCCGCTCACCGGCGGGCGCCCCGCAGGTCGGCGCCGACCGCGTCGAGGTGCCGCAGCACGGCAGGTACGTCGTGGCCGCGGACACCTCTGCGTAGCCGACGCCGCGCTCGTCGCAGAACCGACGGACCACCGGCTGCGCCCGCCGCAGGTGCGGCCGCGGCATGCTCGGGAACAGGTGGTGCTCGATCTGGAAGTTGAGCCCGCCGAGCGCCGCCGCTCACGGAGCCGCCCGCCGCGCACGTTGCGCGAGGTGAGCACCTGGCGCAGCAGCGGGTCGGCGGCCTGCTCGGGCGTCGAGCACCGGCATCCCCTTGTGCCCCGGCGCGAACGACATCCCGAGGTAGACGCCGAACACCGCCTGGTGCACGACCACGAAGACGAGCGCCTGCTGCCAGGTCAGCGTGACGGCGAGCAGCGCCGACGTACGCCGCGTACGTGCACGCCAGCAGCACCACCTCCACGCGCCGGTGCCGCAGCCCGGGCCGCAGCACCGCACGCACGCTGGACACGTGCAGGTTCAGGCCCTCGAAGATCAGCATCGGGACGTAGAGCCAGGCCTGGTGCCGGGTCGCCCAGCCGGCCACGCCGCGACGCCCGACCGCCTGGCCGGCGTCGAACACGACCGCGCCGGCGTACACGTCCGGGTCGGACTCGAGATCGTTCGGGTGCGCGTGGTGGGCGTTGTGCTTGTCCAGCCACCAGCCGTAGCTGAGCCCGTTCAGCAGGTTCGCCGGTGACCATCGCGAGCCACCGGCTGGGCCGCTCGCGGCGGGTGATCTGGCGGTGCGTCGCGTCGTGGCCGAAGAAGCCCGAGCTGGGTGGAGACCACCCCGAGCACCGGCGCGAGCAGCAGCGCCCACCAGGAGTCGCGGAGCAGCAGCCATCCACGGCGGCGACGCGCCCAGCGCGAGCAGCATGCCGGCGAACAGGACCGCGTAGAACCCCGGCCGCCGGCGCATCAGGCCGAGACCGCGGATCTCGGCGGCGAGGTCGGCGTAGCCGCCGGGGCGGGAGGGTGGAATCGGGCTGCTGGGCTGACCGACACGGGGACCTCGCGAACGAGCGGCGACGCCACCGAGGTCCAGAGCAGCATGAGCCGCCAGCGTACGTCGCACCCGCGCGGTCCGGAACTGAGTGCGGGTACTCAGCCCGGGTTGAGTGCCGTTCCGCTGCCGCCCGGCGTCCGGGCTGGCTTGATGGGGACATGACTCGCTACGCCGACCCGCAGCGCTGCCCGGACTGCCGCGCCGCGATCACCCCCGGGGCCGAGCCTGCGCCGCCTGCGAGCTCACCCTGCGCGGCGACACCGCCCAGCGGCTGTTCACGACCCTGCTCCAGGCCGACCGGCTGCTGGCCGAGCTGCGGGCGGCGTCGGCCGCGCCACCCGCGCCGGGGCCGCCGCTCCCGCCGCCGCACCGCCGCGCACGGGCGGCGGTCCCGCCACCGCCGACCGCCGGCGCGCGCGCCCGCGCCGGCGCCGCCGGCGGGCTCAGCGCCGCGACGGTCCCGACGATCCTGCTGGGGCTCGGCGCCGCCTGCCTGCTGGTCGCGTCCCTGGTCTTCCTGGCGGTCACCTGGACGCTGCTGGGCGTCGGCGGCCGCACCGCCGCGCTGGTCGGCTTCACCGGCGTCGCCGGCTGGCTGGCGGCCCGGATGGCGCGCCGCGGCCTGCGGGCCGCCGCCGAGTCGCTCGCCCTGGTGGGCTACGGGCTGCTGGCCCTCGACGTCACCGGCGCCGACCACGCCGGCTGGTTCGGCGACCTGGCCACGTCCGGGCTGCTGGTGCTCGTCGGCGCGGTGCTGGCCGTGACCGGCGCCCGGCCGCCGGCACGCTCGCCGTGCGTACGGCGGTCGGCCGGCTGATCGGCGCCGAGGTCGTCGTCGCCGTCGGCGTCGCGCTGGCCGTCCTCGGCCTGGGCCCGCCGACTGGCTGCCGCACCGCGCCGTCGCTCGTCCTCGCGCATCGCTGCTCGCGCGGCCGGCGTGACCGTCGCGGCCCACCGGCTGCGCCTGCGCTCACGGCCACCGTCGGAGCCGGCCTGGTGGCCGGCGTGCGCCTGGGTGGCGCTGACCGGCTACGCCCTGGACCGCGTGCTCGACCACGACGGCACCTGGTCGCTCGCTCTGGGGCGGCCTCGAGGTCTGGCCGCTGCTGGCCGCGGCCGCGATCGTCGCGGCCTCGCCCTGCTGCGCGCGGCTGCCGTGCCCGTCCGGGTCGGCGCGGGCGCCGCCGTCGCCGAGCTGCTGCTGACCGTCGCCCTGCTCGCCCCGGCCCGGACCTCGGTCCCACCGCCGCTCACCCTGGTGCTGCTCGGGCTGCTGGTGGCGCTGGCCGTCGTCGACCTGGCTGCTGCCGCGGCCGTGGGGGCTGACCACCTCGGTCACCCAGGCCGTCGGCCGCGCTGCGGTGTCGCCGCGGTCGGCTGCCGAGCTCACCGGCGCGGCGGTCGCTCCGGCTGGCCGACGCCGCCACCCGGTCTGGTCCGGGGGCGCCGGCGACCGGCTCCCGCGGGTCGACGGCCTCCTCGACCTCCCGGCCCGCTGGCTGCTCCCGCTGTCTGCTCGGGCTCGTCGGGACCGCTGGTCGCTGGCCGAGGCCGACCCGGCCGGTCGACCGGACGCTGGCGCCGTGGTCGACCGGTCCGGGTCGCGGCGGCGCTGCTGGCCGGCTCGCTGGTCGCCGCCCTGGCGCTCTACCCGGTGCCGGTGTGGCTGGTGGTCGCCGCGCTGCTGCTGACCGCGGCCGGGTTCGCGGCCTGGTGGCTGGCGCGCCGACGACGTCCTGGCCCTGGCGGTCGCGGCCGCTGCCGCGGCGGCCGGCCTCACGGTCTCCGCTGCACGCCGACCTGCTGACCGGGCTGGCCCTGGTCCCGGTGCTCGCGCTCACCCGGCTGGTGGAGCTGCGGGCCCGCGGCGGCGTCGCGGCCGCCGTGGCCGGCGCGCTGGTGGCCGCCACGGTGGCCGGGCTGGTCGGCACCTGGGGCACGGTCGCCGACGTCGAGCCGACCTGGACCGCGCTGGCCGGGCTGCTCGTCCTGGGCGTGCTGGTGCTCGCCACGCCGTACGCCCCGGCGCGCTGGTGGACCGCGCCACGGCCGTGGTCGGGCAGGAGGCCGGAGGCGGCCGCCTCGGCGCTGCCGCTCGCCGTCGCCGGCGTGCTCCTGGCCCCGGCCGTGGAGCAGGCCGCCTGGACCGCGGTGTACCTCACCACCGCCGGGGTCGTGGTGACGCTGATGTCGCTGCTGCGCGAGGACCGCCGCGCGCTGGGCTGGGCGGGCGGTGCGCTGCTGGCCGCCGCGAGCTGGGTGCGGCTGTGGGACCTCGGCGTCCACGCCCCGGAGGCCTACACGCTGCCGTCGGCGGTGGTGCTGCGTCGTGGTCGGCCTGCTGCGGCTGCGCCGCGACCCGTCGACGAGCACGATGACCGCCCTGGCGCCCGGCCTCTCGCTGGCGCTGGTGCCGAGCCTGCTGTGGACGCTCACCGAGCCGACCGGGCCCCGGGCGCTGCTGCTCGGCCTGGGCTGCCTGCTGCTGGTGCTGGCCGGCGTCCGCGCTGGGCTGGACCGCCCCGCTCGCCCTGGGCGCGGCGGTCGGTGCCGCTGCTGGTGCTCTGGCTGGCCGCGCCGTACGTCGGGGACGCGGTGCCGCGGTGGGTGCTGATCGGCGCGGCCGGGCGCGCTGCTGGTGACCGTCGGCGCCACCTGGGAGCGACGGCTCGTCGAGGCCCGGCAGCTGGTCGGCTACGTGCGCGAACGCTGCCGGTAGCCCGGGCCCGGCGGAGCCGCCTCGGGAACGACGACAGACCCCGTGTCTCGAGACACGGGGGTCGTCAGGCTCCTGCCCGTTCCCCTCGCCGACCCGTGTCGCGCCAACAGACCGGCCAAAAGCTGTGGTGTTGCGACGACCGAACTGACCTGGGAGTCAGTCCTCGTCGCCGCGACGCTGTTCCGGAACCATCCCGGTCAGCAGGTCGCGTACTTCGGACTCGCGATAACGGCGATGTCCGCCGAGAGTCCGGATCGAGCTCAGCTTGCCGGCCTTGGCCCAGCGGGTGACCGTCTTCGGGTCGACCCGGAACATGGCCGCGACCTCAGCAGGCGTGAGCAGCGGTTCGGACTCAGGTGGCCGCGTATTCATAGCGGGCCTCCCTCACAGTTGTTCCTCCGTGGACACCCGAGAGATCGGACACCTGTACCGAGTGTGACACCGTCCAGAGTAGAGGGGGCTGCCTAAACTATGACAATGACCTAAATGAGTCACCAAGCCTTCACGGACTAGTCATTTCGGGTCACGGTCACCTTGGTCCCTCCGGCTAGCCCCGGACGGACCTGGTCCCTGGACCCCCCGTCCCGGTGTGCCCAGGTCGCACGATCCGGCCACGGAGTCCCTATCCTGGACCTGGCGGCCGCACCACCCCCGCGGCCGTCGCCTCCCACCGAGCGCCCGCCCACCCCGCGGGCCGGACGGAAGGGTCACCCCGGATGACCACGACCAGCAGCCACCCCGCCCCCCGACCCCGCGGCCGCGTCTTCGACCGGGCCTCCGGCCACGAGCAGGTGGTCTTCTGCCACGACGAGCCGACCGGCCTCAAGGCGATCATCGCGATCTACTCCACCGCGCTCGGCCCGGCCCTCGGCGGCACCCGCTTCTACCCCTACGCCTCCGAGCAGGACGCCCTCGACGACGTGCTGAACCTGTCGGTCGGGATGGCCTACAAGGCCGCGCTCGCCGGTCTCGACCTCGGCGGCGGCAAGGCCGTCATCATCGGTGACCCGGCCACGCTCAAGACCGAGCCGCTGCTGCGCGCCTACGGCCGCTTCGTGGAGTCGCTGCACGGCCGGTACTACACCGCCTGCGACGTCGGCACGTGCAGCGCGGACATGGACCACATCGCCCGGGAGAGCTCCTACGTCACCGGCCGCACCGTCGCGCACGGCGGCGCCGGCGACTCCTCGGTGCTCACCGCGTACGGCGTCTTCCAGGGCATGCGCGCCGCCGCCGAGGTGACCTGGGGAGCGCCGACGCTGCACGGCCGCACGGTCGGCGTCGCCGGCGTCGGCAAGGTCGGCCGGCACCTGGTCCGGCACCTCGTCGAGGACGGCGCGAGCGTCGTCGTCACCGACGTGAACGCCGCCGCCGTCGCGGCGCTGCGCGCCGAGCTGCCCGACGTGCGGTCGGTCGCCGACACCGACGCCGCTGGTCGCCGCCGAGCTCGACGTCTACGCCCCCTGCGCGCTCGGTGGCGCGCTCACCGACGAGGTCGTCGCCGCGCTGCGCGCCCGGATCGTCTGCGGGGCGGCGAACAACCAGCTCGCCCACCACGGCATCGAGAAGGTGCTGCAGGACCGCGGCGTGCTCTACGCCCCGGACTACATGGTCAACGCCGGTGGACTGATCCAGGTCGCCGACGAGCTCGAGGGCTTCTCCTTCGAGCGGGCCCGGCAGCGCGCCGAGAAGATCTTCGACACCACCACGGGGTGTTCGCGCTCGCCGACGACGAGGGCGTGCCGCCGGCCGTGGCCGCCGACCGGATCGCCGAGCGGCGGATGACCGAGGTCGGCCGGCTGCGCGGGCTCTGGCTCGGCTGACCCGCCCGGCCGGCACCGGGGCATGCCCGGCCGCACTCGGGGCATCGTCCCTGGGTTCGACGACCGGCGCCCCCGGCCAGGAACGTGATGACCCGGCGCCGGCTGCTCACCCGCGCTGACGGCCGCGGCCCTCGTCTGACCGGGTGCTCCGACCCCGGTCGTCGTGCCGGCCCCGGCGTGCGTGACGCCGTTCCGCTACCCCCGGCGGGATGACCCAGCTGGTCGCCGGCGTCGCGCTGCCGCTGAGCCACCCGTCGAGGCCCGGGTGCGACGGCGTGACCTCCTCCGGCCCGCTCGTCAGTCGCGACTGCGGGAGGAGTAGTCCGACCAGTCGTCGTACTCGTCGGCGGCCTCGTCGTCGCTCGATGTCGCTCGGCTGGTGATCCGTGCCATGCAGCTCCTGGGCCAGCGCGCCGAAGTCCGTCTCGTGGGACCGGTACTTCAGGTCGCGGGCAACCTTGGTCTGCTTGGCCTTAGCACGGCCGCGCCCCATAGGGTCGACCCCCTCGCACTCGTGGCCGGAGTCACGTCTGAGACTGTCTCGGCTCTTCGTCACACGATGCCGGGACCAAGTCACACGCGCGTCCGGTCTCTCCTTTAGGTTTTCGTGGCCCAACCGTACCTGGCCGGTGGTCGATCCCGCACACGAGACCCGCGAAATGTCGCGGTGTTCACGTCTCGTGAACATCGTCCCGACTCCGGGACGAAGCGCGGTCAGGACCAGCCGGGGTGCGAGCCGGTCAGCGTGACCGACCCGCCGGCGGTGCGCCGGCCCGCTGCCGGCCTCGGCTGACCTCGCCGCACACCCACGCCGACAGCCCGTGCCCGGCAGCAGCGCGACGGCCCGGTCGGCGTCGTCGGCGGCAGCACCGCCACCATGCCGACGCCGCAGTTGAGGGTGCGCTCCAGGTCGGCCTGGGCCACCGCGCCGACCCGGCGGACCAGGTCGAAGACCGGCTGCGGGGTCCAGGTGCCGCGGTCGAGCATCGCCACCTTGGTGTCCGGCAGGACCCGCTCGAGGTTGGCGGCCAGCCCGCCGCCGGTGACGTGGGACATCGCGTGGGTCGCGGTGCCGCGGGCCAGGTCGAGGCAGGCCTTGGCGTAGATCGTGGTCGGCTCCAGCAGCTCCTCGCCGAGGGTGCGCCCGAGCTCGTCGACGTGCCGGTCGAGCGACCAGCCGGCACCGGCCTCGGAGAGCAGCACGTGCCGCACCAGCGAGTAGCCGTTGGAGTGCAGCCCGCTCGAGCCCATCGCGACCACCACGTCACCGGCCTCGACCCGGCCGGGGCCGAGCAGGTCGGCCGCCTCCACGACGCCGGTGGTCGAGCCGGCGACGTCGTACTCGTCGGGGCCCAGCAGGCCGGGGTGCTCGGCGGTCTCGCCGCCGACCAGCGCGCAGCCGGCCTGCACGCAGGCCTCGGCGATGCCCTGCACGATCGCGGCGATCCGCTCGGGGACGACCCGGCCGGTGGCGATGTAGTCGGTGAGGAACAGCGGCTCGGCGCCGCACACCACCAGGTCGTCGACGAGCATCCCGACCAGGTCGAAGCCGATCGTGTGGTGCACGTCGAGGGCCTGCGCGATCGCGACCTTGGTGCCGACGCCGTCGGCGGACGATCGCGAGCAGCGGCCGGTCGCATCGACTTGAGCGCGCTGGCGTCGAAGAGCCCCGCGAAGCCACCGATGCCGCCGAGCATCTCGGGGCGGCGGGCCTTGTCGACCCACACCTTCATCAGCTCGACGGCCTTGTCGCCGGCGTCGATCGAGACGCCGGCGGACTCGTACGTCGCGCCGGCGCGGTCGCGCGTGGGCTGCTGCTCGGTCATCGGGGCTCCTGGTCTCGGGTCAGGGGCGCTCGAGGGAGTCGGCCGCGCCGCCCCCGGCCAGCGACGTCGACAGGCCGTCGGGGTGGCGGGTCACGGTCGGGTCGAACTCCAGCAGGTGCTTGCCGAGGTGCTCGGGGTCGGGCAGCTCGATCGGGTAGACGCCGTCGAAGCAGGCCCGGCACAGGTTCGGCATCGGCACCTCGGTGGCCTCGACGAGCTGCTCGAGCGAGATGTAGCCGAGCGAGTCCGCGTCGATGGAGCGGCAGATCTCGTCGGAGGTCAGGCCGTTGGCGATCAGCTCGGCGCGGGTCGCGAAGTCGATGCCGTAGAAGCAGGGCCACTTCACCGGCGGCGAGGAGATCCGCACGTGCACCTCGCGGGCGCCCGCCTCGCGGAGCATCCGGACCAGGGCGCGCTGGGTGTTGCCGCGCACGATCGAGTCGTCGACGACGACCAGGCGCTTGCCCTCGATCACGTCGCGCAGCGGGTTGAGCTTCAGCCGGATGCCGAGCTGGCGGATGGTCTGCGAGGGCTGGATGAACGTGCGGCCGACGTAGGAGTTCTTCACCAGGCCGGTGCCGTAGGGGATGCCGCTCTCCTCGGCGTACCCGATCGCGGCCGGCGTGCCGGACTCCGGCACCGGCATCACCAGGTCGGCGTCGGTCGGGAACTCGCGGGCCAGCCGGCGGCCGATCTCGACGCGGACGCTGTGCACGCGGCGGTCGTTCATCAAGGTGTCCGGGCGGGCGAGGTAGACGAACTCGAACAGGCAGTGCTTCGGCGCGGCCTCGGCGAACCGGCGGCTGCGCAGCCCGTCCTCGTCGATCGCGACCATCTCGCCGGGCTCCACCTCCCGGATGAACGAGGCGCCGACGATGTCGAGCGCCGCGGTCTCCGAGGCGACCACCCAGCCGCGCTCGAGCCGGCCGAGCACGAGCGGCCGGACGCCCTGCGGGTCGCGCGCGGCGTACAGGGTGTTCTCGTCCATCCAGACGAAGGAGAAGGCGCCGCGCAGGCTCGGGGAGCACCTGGACGGCGTTCTCCTCGAGGCTCATGTCCGGGTGGTGCGCGAGCAGCGCGGTGACCAGGCTGGTGTCGTTGGTGGAGGCCGGCGTCGGCTTCGTGGAGATGTCCAGCTCGCCGAACGCGCCGGCCAGGTCCGCGACCCGCTGCTGCAGCTCGCGGGTGTTGGTCAGGTTGCCGTTGTGGGCCAGCGCGATCGAGCCGGTCTCGGTGGGCCGGAAGGTCGGCTGGGCGTTGTACCAGGTGCTGGCGCCGGTGGTGGAGTAGCGCGCGTGGCCGACCGCGAGGTGGCCCTTGAGCGACTCCAGCGTCGACTCGTCGAACACCTGCGAGACCAGGCCCATGTCCTTGTAGACCAGGATCTGCCGGCCGTTGCTGACCGCGATGCCGGCCGACTCCTGGCCGCGGTGCTGCAGGGCGTAGAGGCCGTAGTAGGTCAGCTTGGCGACGTCCTCACCGGGCGCCCAGACCCCGAACACGCCGCAGGCGTCCTGCGGACCGAGGTCCTGGGGGTCGAGTGCGGGGTGAGCTTGCCGTCGCCGCCCGGGCCGCCGACCGGCGGAGTGGGCGGGACTGCCGTGGGGCGTCTCCTGAGCGGGCACGGCCCGAGTCTACGGGCGGGGCGGGTCGCTGACCGAATCACGCCGACCCGGCGTGCGCGGGCGAACCTGCCCACCCGGCGGAGCTGCGAGCAGCGCTGCTCGCAACTCGCGCGGGTCAGTCGAGCGAGGTCAGGTTGGCCAGCAGCAGCGCCTCGGCCAGGCAGACCCGCTCGAACTCGGCGAGGTGCAGCCCCTCGTTGGCGCCGTGCGCGCGGGTGTCGGGGTCCTCGACGCCGGTCACCAGGACCGCGGCGTCGGGGAACGCCTCGTTGAACGCGGCGATGAACGGGATCGACCCGCCGACGCCCATGTCGACCGGCTCGACGCCGTCCCAGGCCTCGCGGAAGGCGGCCCGCGCGGCGTCGTACGCCGGGCCGGTGGCGTCGATCTGCGTCGGCTCGCCGACCTCGCCGGGGGTGAAGGTCAGCTGCGCACCCCAGGGCACGTGCTTCTCGAGGTGGGCGCGCAGCGTGTCCATCGCCGTGCTTCGAGCTGTCGCCGGGCGCGAGCCGCACCGAGATCTTGGCCTTCACGCTCGGGATCAGCGTGTTGCTGGCGTCGGCGGTGCTGGTGGCGTCGAAGCCGATCGTGGCGATCGCCGGCCTGGTCCACAGCCGCTCGACGACCGAGCCGGAGCCGATCAGCTCGACGCCCTCGCTGAGGCCGGACTCGGCACGGATCCGGTCCAGCGGGTAGTCGACGTCGGCGGCCGGGCCCGAGTGCAGGCCCTCGACGGCGACGTTGCCCTCGTCGTCGTGCAGCGTCGCGAGCAGCCGCACCATCGTGGTGACCGCGTCGGGCACGACGCCGCCCCACATGCCGGAGTGCACGCCGTGCTCGAGGGTGCGCACCTCGACGAAGCAGTCGACCAGGCCGCGCAGGCTGGTGGTCAGGGCCGGCTCGCCGATGTCCCAGTTGCCGGAGTCGGCGATCACGATCACGTCGGCGGCGAGCAGTCGCTGGTGCTCGGCGAGGAACGCCTCGAGGGTCGGCGAGCCGACCTCCTCCTCGCCCTCGACGAGCACCGTGACGCCGACCGGCAGGTCGGCGCCGTGCGCCCGGATCGCGGCCAGGTGGGCGGCGATGCCGGCCTTGTCGTCGGCGGCGCCGCGGCCGTAGAGCCGCTCGCCGCGCTCGGTCGGCTCGAACGGCTGCGCTGTCCCAGTCGGCCGGGTCGCCGACCGGCTGCACGTCGTGGTGGGCGTAGAGCAGCACCGTCGGCGCGCCGTCCGGCGCCGGCTTCCGGGCCACCACGGCGGGCGCGCCGCCCGCCGGCGGACAGGATCTGCACGTCGTCGAAGCCCTCGGCCCGGAACAGCTCCGCGGTGGCCTCGGCGGAGCGCCGTACGTCGTCGGCGCGGGCGGGGTCGGCGCTGACCGACGGGATGCGCACCAGCGCCTCGAGGTCGGCGCGGACGGAGGGCATCACGTCGCGCACGGCGGCGCGGATCGAGGCGGGGTCCAGGGTCATGCTCGTCACCCTACGGTCGGCGTGGCGGGTCGCGGTCTCAGGGGGTGGATGAGCGGCAGCAGGTGGCCGAGGTCGGAGCGCTCTCCCGACGCCAGCAGCCGGCCGTCGCGGTCGGCCTCGGCCCACTCCAGGTCGCCGACCGCGAGCGCGATCCAGGTCGGGGCGTCGAGCTCGACGGCGGCCGGCGGCGTGCCCGCGGGTGTGGCGGGTGCCCTGCAGGCACTGCGCCGCGGCGTACGGCGGGACCCGGACCTCGACCGCGCCGCCGGGCGCCCGGGCCACCAGCAGCGCGAGCAGGTGCTTGGTCAGCAGCCGGAGGTCGTCGTCGTCCGCGTCGCCGGCGCGGAACCGGGCCAGCGCGGGGCCGACGACGGCGGGGTCGGCGGGGCGGAGACGGACGGGCACGCCGCCGATCCTCGCGCGCGGCGGCGCCCGAGAAAACCCGGCGTGTCGCACCGTTGTAATTCAAGTGACCGTTGTTACTGTTGTGAATTTTGTGGCTACAGTGACTCCACTCTCGACGCCCTGGAGCCCCTCATGCCTGCCGCTGTGCCCGCTCTGCTCCCCCGGCGCCGACGCACGGCTCGGCCGCGCGGTCGCCGCGGTCGTCGCCGTCCTGGCCGTCGCCGCGACGACGCTGCGCCGCCGCCCCGCGCCGGCGCCGACAACCGCGTCACGCCGGGCAGCTTCACCGGCTACGGCTTCGACCAGTGCACCGCGCCGACCCAGCGCGCGATGGACGCCTGGCGGACGAGCTCGCCGTACTGGGCGGTCGGGATCTACGTCTCCGGCGCCTCCCGCGGCTGCCTGAGCCAGCCGAACCTGACGCCGACCTGGGTGCGGCGCCAGCTCGCCGGCGGCTGGCGGCTGCTGCCGATCACGCTCGGGCCGCAGGCCTCGTGCACCACCCGCGAGCGCTACCTGCACCAGGTGCGGATCAACCCCTCGCTCCTCGGACGGCTACGCCCGGGCGCGCTCCCAGGGCCGGGCGGAGGCCCGCAAGACCGTGGCGGCCGTCCGCCGGCTCGGGCATCACCCGGGGCAGCACGCTCTGGTACGACATCGAGGCGTTCGCCACCTCCGGGACCCGGTGCCGCGAGTCGGCGCTGAGCTTCCTGTCCGCGTGGACCCGGCAGCTGCACGACCTGCACTACGTCTCCGGCGTCTACTCCAGCGCCGCCTCCGGCATCGAGATGCTCGACGACGCCCGCGCCGACCGGCCGGGTCGCTACACGATGCCGGACCGGGTCTGGATCGCCGACTGGAACGGCCGCGCGGACGCGCCGCGTCGAGCTACGTGCGCAGCAGCGGCTGGCAGCCCGCACCAGCGGGTGCACCAGTACCAGGGCGGCCACCCCGAGACCCACGGCGGCGTGCGGATCGACATCGACCCCAACTGGCTCGACCTCGGCCGCGGCTCGCGGATCGGCGCCGGAGCCCGCGCACTGCGGTGGGCGCGGCGTCGTACAACTACGGCCGCTACGCCTCCCGCGGCGCCCGGCGACCGCGGTGCGCTGGTGCGCACGGTCCAGTGCCTGCTGCAGCGGCGGCGACGCGTACGCCGGCGCCGTCGACGGCGTGTACGACGCCGGGCTCGGCGCCGCGGTCCGCCGCTACCGCGTCGACCGGGGACTCTCCGCCGGCACCCGCACGGCCCGCGCACCTGGGTGGCGCTGCTCGTCGCAGGGCGACCCGCCCGGTGCTGAAGGTCGGCTCGGCGTCGTCGCCGGTCCGCCGGGTGCAGCGGGCGCTGAACGCCGCCGACGACGCCGGCCTCCGGGTCACCGGGGTCTTCGGCACCGCGCACGACGGCCGCGGTCAAGCGCTACCAGCGCGACCACGGCCGCGCCCGCACCGGCGTCGTCGCCCCGACCCTGTGGCGGCTGCTGCAGGCCGGCACCCGCTAGCGACCCGGCCCGGCTGTGGCCGAGCCTGGTCGACCCGGGCCTGTGCCGGGTCACCCGGGCCTGTGCACGGTCGGCCACCCGGCCGGCCCGGCGGGAGCCCGGCTCAACCCGGCGGGAGCCCGGCTCAACCCGGTGGGAGGCCACGGCTCGGCCGAGGGCGGTCGGCAGGGTCGCGGTCCAGGCGGCCCGGGCCTCGGCCAGCGGCAGCGCGAACTGGCCCTGCACGTCGAGCACCGCGTCCGGGCCGGCGCCGTCGGTGACGCCGATCCGCGCGTGCGGGAAGCCGCGGGCCGCGCACATGTCGGTGAACCGGACCTCCTCGGAGCGCGGGCACCGCGACGACCGCGCGGCCGGCCGACTCGCTGAACAGCGCGACGAACGGGTCGAGGTCGTCCGGCAGCCACACCCGGGCGCCGACGTCGTTGCGCAGGCAGGACTCGACCAGCGCCTGCGCCAGGCCGCCGTCGGAGAGGTCGTGCGCGGCGTCGACGAGGCCGTCGCGCGACGCGTTGACCAGGATGTCCGCCAGCTGCCGCTCGACGTCGAGGTCGACGACCGGCGGCCGGCCGCCGAGGTGGCCGTGCACGACGTGCTCCCACTCCGACCCGGCGAGCTCGTCGCGGGTGGTGCCGAGCAGGTAGAGCTGCTGCCCCTCGGCGACGAACCCCGCCGGCGTACGGCGGGCCACGTCGTCGATGACGCCGAGCACGGCGACCACCGGCGTCGGCAGGATCGCGGTCGTCGCCGGTCTGGTTGTAGAGGCTGACGTTGCCGCCGGTGACCGGGATGCCGAGCGCCTGGCAGCCGTCGGCCAGACCACGGGTGGCCTCGGCGAACTGCCACATCACGGCCGGGTCCTCGGGCGACCCGAAGTTCAGGCAGTCGCTGACGGCGAGCGGCCGCGCGCCCGGCGGTGGCGACGTTGCGGTACGACTCGGCGAGCGCCAGCTGCGCGCCGGCGTACGGGTCGAGCATCGGCGAACCGGCCGTTGCAGTCGGTCGAGACCGCGACCCCGAGCCCGGAGTCCGCGTCGACGCGGACCATGCCGGAGTCCTCGGGCTGCGCGAGGACGGTGTTGCCCTGCACGTAGCGGTCGTACTGGTCGGTGATCCACGACTTGTCGCAGAGGTTCGGGCGCGCGACCAGCCGCAGCAGCGGTCTCGCGCAGCTCCTCGCCGGTCGCCGGCCGGGCCAGCCCGCCGCCGGTCGTCGGCCTGCAGCGCGTCCTGCCAGTCCGGCCGGGCGAAGGGCCGCTGGTAGGTCGGACCGTCGTGCGCCACCGACCGCGGGGGCACGTCGACGACCGTCTCGCCGTGCCACTCGATGGTCAGCCGGCCCGAGTCGTCGACCTCGCCGACCACGGTGGCCTCGACGTCCCACTTCTCGCAGATCTCGAGGAACCGCTTCACGTCGGCGGGCTCGACGACCGCCATCATCCGCTCCTGCGACTCCGACATCAGGATCTCCTCGGGCGCCAGCGAGGAGTCGCGCAGCGGCACCCGGTCGAGCCAGACGTGCATGCCGCCGTCGCCGGCGGAGGCGAGCTCGGACGTGGCGCACGACAGCCCGGCGCCGCCGAGGTCCTGGATGCCGACCACGATCTCCTCGGCGAAGAGCTCGAGGGTGCACTCGATCAGCAGCTTCTCCTGGAACGGGTCGCCGACCTGCACGCTGGGCCGCTTCGCCGGGCCGGTCGACTCGAACGTCTCCGAGGCGAGCACCGAGACGCCGCCGATGCCGTCGCCGCCGGTCCTGGCGCCGTACAGGATGACCTGGTTGCCCGACCCGGACGCCTTGGCCAGGTGCAGCTGCTCGTGGCGCATCACGCCGACGCACAGCGCGTTGACCAGCGGGTTGCCGGCGTACGTCGCGTCGAAGACCGCCTCGCCGCCGATGTTCGGCAGCCCGAGGCAGTTGCCGTAGCCGCCGACGCCCGCGACGATCCCGGGCAGCACCCGGTGGGTGTCGGGGGCGTCGAGCGGGCCGAACCGCAGCGGGTCCATCACCGCGACCGGGCGAGCGCCCATCGCGAGGATGTCGCGGACGATGCCGCCGACCCCGGTCGCCGCACCCTGGTAGGGCTCGACGTACGACGGGTGGTTGTGCGACTCGATCTTGAAGGTGACGGCGTACCCGTCCCCGATGTCGACGACGCCGGCGTTCTCGCCGATCCCGACCATCAGGTGCTCGCGCATCGCGTCGGTGACCTTCTCGCCGAACTGCTTCAGGTGCACCTTGGAGGACTTGTAGGAGCAGTGCTCGCTCCACATCACGGAGTACATCGCCAGCTCGCAGCTGGTGGGCCGCCGGCCGAGGATCTCGCGCACCTCGGCGTACTCGTCGGGCTTGAGCCCGAGGTCGGCCCACGGCTGCGGGTGGTCCGGGCTCGTCCGGGCCGCCTCCACCGAGTCGACGGCCGGCCTCGCGGACGGGTCGACGGTCGGGGCGGGGACGCTGTCGGGGCGCGGGCGCTGCTCGGTCAACGCGGGTGACTCCGCTCGTAGTTGCTCGCTGGAGGGTGGCTCACGGGGGCGGCCGGCTGCCAATCTACCGGCCCCCCTCCGGCTACAGTGGACAGCCAGCCGCAGCCGAACGGAACCACCGATCCGGGGGGATCATCCATGCGTCGTCGAAGCACCCTTCCGGTGGTGCTGCTGCTCGCTCTCGGCGCCGTCTCGGCGTGCGCGGACGACACGAAGGACGCGAAGGCGACCCCGTCCGCGAGCGCGTCGGCGAGCTCGTCGGACGTCTCCTCCGCCACGTCGAGCCCGTCCTCCGACACGGGGTCCGACACCCCGTCCGCCGCGGACTCGGGCTCGGCCGGGGCCTCGGGCTTCCCGCACGACCGCACCGAGGCCACCAGCCTGCACACGGCGGTGCTGGCGCAGAGCTCCGCGTCGACGCCGGAGGAGAAGGCCGCGGTCGACGCCTGGATGGCCTTCTGGCAGGGCGCGGCCGACACCTACTACTTCTACAAGCCGAGCCGGGCGTTCACGAGCGTGGCCACGGGCACCGCGAAGGCCGCCATCCTCGACTACATGAGGGGCACCAGGGCCCAGAAGCAGCGCGTGGTCGGCTGGGCCCGCGACAACGTCACCTCGGTGAAGGTCACCGGCGACACCGCCACGATCCGCGACTGCACGGAGAACTACACCTTCACCGTCGACCACGAGGCAGAGCCGCTGACGCATCCGCCGCCCTGGTACGACGCCCGGGGCACGTTGAAGAAGGTCGACGGCCGCTGGATGGTCGCCACGCAGAACTCCCGCGAGCTGAAGAAGTCCTGCCTGTCCTGACGCTCGCCCGCTCCGGAGGATCGATGCACCGTCGCACCCTGCTCAAGGCCGGCCTGCTCGCCCCGGCGGCGGCCTCGCCCGTCGTGCTCGGGCAGCCGGCGGCCGACGCCGCGCCACGGGTGGGCGCGACGCTCGCGAGCGGGATCAGCTACCCGTGGGGCATCGACTTCCTCGCCGACGGCAGCGCGCTGGTGACCTACGCGTCGACCGGCGACACCCGGCGACCCGAGCTCGCGATGGACAGGACCTCGCTGGCCGGCAAGATCCTGCGGATGAAGCCGGACGGCTCGCCGCAGGACGGCAACCCCTACGGCAACCGGGTGTTCACCCGCGGCCACCGCAACCCCGAGGGCCTCACGATGGCGCCCGACGGCAAGCTGTGGTCCAGCGAGCTCGGCGAGAACACCTGGGACGAGCTGAACTGGATCCGCAAGGGCCGCACCTACGGCTGGCCGCGGGTCGAGGGCAAGGACGGACCCGGCGGGTACACCGACCCGCTGACCCGGTGGCACCCCGTGGACTGCTCCCCCAGCGGGATCGCGGTCCGCGACGGCCGTGCCTGGATCGGGGCGCTGCGCGGCCAGTGCCTGTGGTCGGTGGTGCTGTCCGGGCCGACCGCGCCACGGCGCACGCGGTACCTGCACGGCCGGTTCGGGCGGATCCGGATGGTCAAGAACGCCCCCGACGGGTCGCTGTGGATCGGCACCAGCAACGGCGGCGACACGGACAGGATCGTCCGGCTCACGTTCGGCTGAACCGGGAATCCGGTCGCCCGGTGGGGCGTTGGGCCGACCATGACCTCCGTGCCGCTGTCCGTGCTCGACCTGTCCCCGATCCCGTCCGGCCGGCCCGCCTCCAGCGCGCTGCACGACACCGTGGCGCTGGCCCAGGCCGTCGAGTCGTTCGGCTACCAGCGCTTCTGGCTGGCCGAGCACCACAACATCGGCAGCGTGGCCAGCAGCGCGCCGATGGTGATGATCGCGACGGTGGCGGCCGCGACCTCGACGATCCGGGTCGGCAGCGGCGGCATCATGCTGCCGAACCACGCGCCGCTGGCGGTGGCCGAGTCGTTCCGCGTCCTCGAGGGGCTGCACCCCGGCCGCATCGACCTCGGCCTCGGGCGGGCGCCCGGCACCGACCAGCTGACGGCGTTCGCGCTGCGCCGCGGGCTGCGGGCGCAGGGCGAGTCCGACGAGTTCCCGCAGCAGTTCTCCGAGCTGCTGGCCTACGTCGACGGCTTCCCCGACGAGCACCCGTTCAAGCCGCTGCGGGCGATCCCGGACGACGTGCCGCTGCCGCCGCTGTGGATCCTCGGCTCCTCGTTGTACGGCGGCCGGGCCGCCGCCGCGTTCGGCACCGGGTTCGCGTTCGCGGGCCACTTCGGGTCGGCCGACCCGGCCGAGGCGGTGGCGGGCTACCGCGACAACTTCGAGCCCTCCGAGCGGCTGGCCGAGCCACGGGTCATCCTCGGCGTGGCCGCGATCGCCGCCGAGACCGAGGAGCGCGCCGAGGCGCTGGCGAGGGCCAACGACCTGTCGATGGTGCGGCTGATGCAGAACAACCCGGGCCCGGTCCCGACGCCCGAGGAGGCGGCGGCGCACCCGTGGACCGAGCAGGAGCTGCAGCTGGCGGCGCAGCGCCGGCGGTTCATGTCCGTGGGCACGCCCGACCAGGTCCGCGACGACCTGGAGCGGCGTCGTACCTATGCCGGCGCCGACGAGCTCGTGATCACCACGCAGGTCCACGACCTCGCCGAGCGGGTGCTGTCCTACGAGCTGCTCGCCAAGGCCTACGCCGCCTGAGGCCGTCCGCTGGGGCTCAGCGCTCGTCCTCGAAGCTGATCGCCCCCACCGGGTTCTCGGGTGAGTCGAACCCCGACCGGTGGGCGTGCTCGAGGACCTCGCGCACCGTGCCCCGGTCGTGCTCGTCGTGGCAGACCACCTCGAGCACCTCGTAGCCGTGCCGCAGCTCCGCGACCGCGGTGAACCCCGCCTGGTGGAGCGCCGCGACGAGCTCGGCGGGATCCTGGCCGGTCGGGACCAGGTAGGTCAGGGTGTGGAGGCCGTGCTGGTGCACGACCTCCTCCTGGTCCTGCTCGGGGCGGATCAGCACGGAGAACACGAAGGCCACGGCGCCCAGCAGCAGCAGCCCGATGACGACCCAGAAGACGACGGCGAACACGAGCACGCCACCAGCGTCCGCGCGCGGCGACGACCCCACCAGGGACCTAGGTCCCTGGGTCACACCCGGACCGGCCGTGCGTCAGGCGGTGAGGGCCGCGAGGCCGGCCAGCGTGAAGAAGCCGACGCCGTCGGTGCCGGGGCCGAAGCCGGGCTCGACGGCGTGCTCCGGGTGCGGCATCAGGCCGACGACGTTGCCGCGGGCGTTGCGGATGCCGGCGATGTCGCGCATCGAGCCGTTCGGGTTGCCGCCGAGGTAGCGGACCACGACCCGGCCCTCCCCCTCGAGCTCGTCGAGGGTGGCCTCGGAGGCGACGAAGCAGCCCTCGCCGTTCTTCAGGGGGACGACGATCTCCTGGCGCTCGTCGTACGACGAGGTCCACGGGGTGCTCGTGCTCTCCACCCGGAGCCGCTGGTCGCGGCAGACGAACCGCATCCGCGTCGTTGCGCACCAGCGCGCCCGGGAGCAGGTGCGACTCGCAGAGGATCTGGAAGCCGTTGCAGATGCCGAGCACCGGCAGGCCCCGCTCGGCGCCGGCGACGACCTCCGTCATCAGCGGCGAGAACCGCGAGATCGCGCCGCAGCGCAGGTAGTCGCCGTAGGAGAACCCGCCCGGCAGCACGACCGCGTCGACGGACTGCAGGTCGTGGTCGCGGTGCCACAGCGCCACCGGCTCGTGCCCGGCGACCCGGACCGCGCGGCGGGCGTCGACGTCGTCGAGGGAGCCGGGGAAGGTGACCACGCCGATGCGGCTCATACGGGGTCCCCGCGGAAGCGTGAGCGGAGTGAGCGGAGTGAGCGGAGCGAGGGCAGCGAGGGCAGCGAGCGGTTTCGTGGGGTGTTCACGGGACGTGCACCTCGAAGTCCTCGATCACCGGGTTGGACAGCAGCGTCTCGGCGATCTCGTGCAGCTGGGCCAGCCGCTCCTCGGTGAGCTCGCCCTCCACCTCGAGCTCGAAGCGCTTGCCCTGGCGTACGTCGCTGACGCCCTCGACGCCGAGCCGCGGCAGCGCGCCGTGCACGGCCTTGCCCTGCGGGTCGAGGATCTCGGGCTTGAGCATGACGTCGACGACGACACGGGCCACGGGGGCTCCTTCGCGGGACGGTGGTCGGGGAGGACGGGCGGGGCCAGTCTAGGAGGACGGCTCCGGCCGCCACGACTAGCATCCCGGCCATGAGCCTCGTCGTGCTGCTGGTCCTGCTGCTGGTCGTGGTCGTGGTGGGCGGCAGCCTGCTGCTCGGGATCCGTGCGGTGCGCCGGGGCGGGCCGTCGCGCACCCCGGACGAGCGGCGCGGCGAGCGCGAGCTCGAGGCCCTGGAGCGCCGCTACCAGGAGGAGCAGCGCAGCGCGCGGACCTGCCGCCCACGCACGAGCAGCTCTGAGGCCGCCGATTCCTCAACCATGTGATTGACATGCAGCGGCGACCGCGGCTACGGTTTCGTCAACCAACAGTTGAGGTTCGGGACTGAGATGACTGACTCGCTGTCGCAGGTGTTCGCGGCCCTGGCCGATCCGACCAGGCGCGACCTGGTGGCGCGGCTGACCGACGGCGACGCCACCGTGGGGCAGCTGGCGGCGCCGTACCGGGTGAGCGTGCAGGCCATCTCCAAGCACCTGAAGGTGCTCGAGCAGGCCGGCCTGGTCAGCCGCTCGCGCGGAGGGGCACCGCAGCCCGGTGCACCTGGAGGCGGAGGTCTTCGACCTGATGACGAAGTGGATCGAGCGCTACCGGCAGCGGGCCGAGGCCCGGTACCGGCGGCTGGACGCCGTGCTGGCGGAGATGGACGACGAGGAGGCCGGGCACCGCCCGACGCGCAGAGGAGACGGCATGAACGACACGATGACGACCGCGACGATCGAAGCAGATCCGACGGTCCCGATCATCCGCATCACCCGGGACTTCGCGGCCACCCCGGCCCAGTTGTTCCGGGCGCACACCGACCCGGAGCTGTTCGCTCGGTGGGTCGGCCCGGACGGGATGACGACGACCCTGGACCGCTGGGACGCCAGCACCGGCGGCAGCTGGCGCTACGTCGCCGCCCGGGACGGGATGGAGTTCGGCTTCCACGGCTGCTTCCACGAGGTCCGGCCGGACCGGATCGTGCAGACCTTCACCTGGGAGGGCGACCCGGACGGAGTCGCGCTGGAGACGCTCATCTTCGAGGACCTCGGCGACGGCCGCACCCGGCTGCACACTCAGTCGCTGTGCGACAGCTTCGAGGGCCGGGACGCCTGGCTGCGCAGCGGGATGGAGGTCGGCGTGGACCAGGGCTACGCCAAGCTGGACGCCCTGCTCGCCGCCGGTGAGATCGCCGGGACCGCCGAAGGAGCCGAGGCATGACCCTCCCCGCAGACCCGGCCGAGCGTCATCGCGCGGTGGCCGCCGGGTTCACCGCCCGGGTGCGGGGCGCGTCCGACTGGGACGCGCCGGCCCCGGTGGCCGGATGGCGCGCCCGGGACGTGGTCGGTCACCTGGTCGAGTGGTTCCCGGACTTCCTGAACAGCGCGACCGGCCTGGTGCTCGACCGCGGCCCGTCGCCGGAGGAGGACCCGGTCGCCGCCTGGCAGGTGCACGCCGACGCGGTGCAGCGGCTGCTCGACGGGCCGGAGGCGGCCACCCCCTTCCGGCACCCGATGGTGGGGGAGATGCCGCTGCCGGACGCGGTCGACCGGTTCTACACCTCGGACGTGTTCATGCACACCTGGGACCTGGCCCGCGCCACCGGCCAGGACGAGCGGCTCGACCCGCAGACCTGCGCCGACCTGCTCGCCGGGATGGCGCCGATCGAGGAGCTGCTGCGGTCCTCGGGGCAGTACGGCCCCGCGGTGCCGGTGCCGGACGACGCCGACGTGCAGACCCGCCTGCTCGGCTTCATCGGTCGCGACCCGCTGCGCGCCAGCGCCAACGAGGTCTAGAAGCTCTCGCCGGTCAGCCGCTCGTAGGCCTCGACGTAGCGCGACCGGGTCCGCTCCACGACCGCGTCGGGCAGCGGGGGCGGCGGCTCGCCCGAGGACCGGTCCCAGCCGCTGGCCGGTGAGAGCAGCCAGTCCCGCACGATCTGCTTGTCGTACGACGCCTGCGCCCGTCCCGGCTGCCACTCGTCGGCCGGCCAGAACCGTGACGAGTCGGGGGTCAGCACCTCGTCGGCGAGCACGACCGTGCCGTCGGGGCGCGCGCCGAACTCGAGCTTGGTGTCGGCCAGCAGGATCCCCTGCTCGCGGGCGACCGCCTCGGCCCGCCCGTAGACCTGCAGCGTCAGGTCGCGCAGCGTCGCCGCGGTCTCGGGCCCCACGACGCCGACCACGGCGTCGTACGACACGTTCTCGTCGTGGTCACCGAGCTCGGCCTTGGTCGCCGGCGTGAAGACCGGCTCGGGGAGCCGGCTGCCGTCGACGAGTCCGTCGGGCAGGGCGACGCCGCAGACCTCGCCGGTGGCGCGGTAGTCGAGCAGGCCGGAGCCGGTGAGGTAGCCGCGGGCCACGCACTCCACGGGGTACATGTCGAGCCGCTCGCAGACCACCGCACGGCCCCGCACCCCGTCGGGCACGTCGACCGAGAGCACGTGGTTCGGCACCAGCGCGGCCAGCCGGTCGAACCACCACAGCGACATCCGCGTCAGCACGGCGCCCTTGTCCGGGATCGTCGACTCGAGCACGAAGTCGAACGCCGAGATCCGGTCGCTGGCCACCATCAACAGCCGGCCGTCGGCCAGCGCGTAGAGGTCGCGGACCTTGCCCGAGTGGACGTGCTCGGCGCCCTCGATGACGGGGGCGGGAGGGATCCCGTGCGAGTCGTCGGTCATGCCGGCGATCGTAGTGGCCGCCCCGCCGGCCGGGATCAGGGCTCGAGCAGCAGGTCCTCGAGTCCGTCGAGCGCCTGCCGGGCGTAGCCGTGCCACAGCCGCTCGAACACCGGCATCGCGAGCCCCGCGGCCGACGACGCCGGGCGCACGGTCCACGTCCAGGTGATCCGGGTGCCGGTGCCGACCGGGTCGAAGGCCCAGGTGCCGTCGAGCGAGCCGACCAGCGCCTTCATCGGTCCGGTCACGTCGCTGATCCGGTAGCCGAACCGGTGCCCGTCGACGACCTCGGTGAGCTCCTCGCGCATCGTGCCGCCGTCGGCGAGCACGACCGTGCGAGTCTGGCCGACGCTGCCCCAGGTGCCCCGCTGGTCGCGGACCTCGCGGACCGCGGGCAGCGCGAGGTAGCGGCGGGTGAAGACCTGCTCCAGGGGTGCGGACACCACGGTCGCGTAGGCACGCGCAACCTCGACGGGGTAGGCACGGGACTGCTCGAGGCGGCGCGGCGTGGTCACCGGCCCGATCCTAGGTCCCCCGGGAGACCGGCCGGCTGCCATGATCGGGGTCCGCATCCGTCGAGCGAGGGGAGCCGCCGTGCCGGAGTCAGCCGAGGAGATCTACGCGCGGGTCGTGGCGCAGGTGGGACCCGAGGGGCACCTGCCCGCACCGTCGTACACCGAGTGGGACATCTTCCCGTGGGAGACGCCCGTGGTGCCGAAGGTGCTGCAGCCGCCGCTGGAGCACGAGGAGCCGCGGGCCGGCGAGGCCGGGCGGCCGTGCTCGTGCGAGTCCGGCGACCCCGAGCACGCGATCTGGCGCAACGACCGCTGGACCGTGGCCTCGCTCGGGAAGCCGACCGGGATGCCGCTGGTGGTGATGCTGCAGACCCGCGAGCACCTCGACTTCGACGAGCTCGACGACGACCTCGCCGGGGAGTTCGGCCGCGTCTCGAGCTGGCTGCACCGGATCATCACCCGCATGGACCACGTCGGCCGGGTGCACGTCTCGAAGATCGGCGACGGTGGCGCCCACCTGCACGTCTGGTTCATGGCCCGGCCGGCGCGGTTCCCGCAGGTGCTCGGCTCGACCGTCGTGGAGTGGGACGACATCCTGCCGCCCGGCCCCGAGGACGTGTGGCGTGCCGACCTGCGGCACGTCGCCGAGCGGCTGGCGCTGCACGACGGCGTCGCGCTGGTCTGAGCGCCGGCTGACCCGTCACGGACTGCGCGACACGCCGGCCATCGCCCCGAGTGGGTGACGGGTCGGCGGGAGGGGGCGGTCAGAGGATGGCGCCGGGGGTGTACGACGCCGCGTCCGGGTGCGCCTTCGACACCGCGTCCACGCGTCGTACGACGGCCTGCACCTGGTCGCTCGCGGCACCGGTGAACGTGATCGGCTCGGCGACCAGGGTGGCCAGCTGCTGCTCGGTGAGCCCGAGCCGCTCGTCGGCGGCGAGCCGCTCGAACACGTCGTTCTCGGCCTGCCCCTGGCGCATCGCGAGCGCCACCCCGACCGCGGCCTCCTTGATCGCCTCGTGGGCGACCTCGCGGCCGACGCCGTTGCGCACCGCGGCCATCAGCACCTTGGTGGTGGCCAGGAACGGCAGGTAGCGGTCCAGCTCGCGCTGCACCACCGCGGGGAACACGCCGAACTCGTCGAGCACGGTGAGGAAGGTCTGGAACAGCCCGTCGCAGGCGAAGAAGGCGTCGGGCAGCGCGACCCGGCGCACGACGGAGTCGGAGACGTCGCCCTCGTTCCACTGGTCGCCGGCCAGCTCGCCGAGCATCGCGAGGTTGCCGCGGAGCACGACGGCGAGCCCGTTGACCCGCTCGCACGAGCGGGTGTTCATCTTGTGCGGCATCGCCGACGAGCCGACCTGGCCCTCCTTGAACCCCTCGGTGACCAGCTCGATGCCGGCCATCAGCCGGATCGTGGTGGCGAGGTTCGACGGGCCGGCGACCACCTGCACCAGCGCCGAGACGACGTCGAAGTCGAGCGAGCGGGGATAGACCTGGCCGACGCTGGTCAGCACCTGCTCGAAGCCGAGGTGGGCCGCGACCCGCTCCTCGAGGTCGGTCAGCCTCGCCGTCGACCCGTCCAGCAGGTCGAGCATGTCCTGCGCGGTGCCCATCGGCCCCTTGATGCCGCGCAGCGGGTAGCGCGCCAGCAGGTCCTCGATCCGGTCGAGCGCCACCAGCATCTCGTCGGCGACGGTCGCGAACCGCTTGCCGAGCGTGGTCGCCTGCGCCGCGACGTTGTGCGAGCGCCCGGTCATCACCAGCGCCTCGTGCTCGGTGGCGAGCCGCGCCAGCCGGGCCAGCGCGGCGACGACCCGGTCGCGGACCAGCAGCAGCGAGGAGCGGACCTGCAGCTGCTCGACGTTCTCGGTGAGGTCGCGCGAGGTCATCCCCTTGTGGATGTGCTCGTGGCCGGCCAGCGCGCTGAACTCCTCGATCCGCGCCTTCACGTCGTGGCGGGTGACCCGCTCCCGGGCCGCGATGGAGTCGAGGTCGACCTGCTCGAGCACCGCCTCGTAGGCCTCGACGACCCCGTCGGGCACGTCGACGCCGAGGTCGCGCTGCGCCTTGAGGACCGCGACCCACAGCTGTCGCTCGAGCACGACCTTGTGCTCCGGCGACCAGATCCGGACGAGGTCGTCGGCGGCGTACCGGTGCGCGAGGACGTTGGGGACCACGGCTCAGGCCTCCTTCTCGGCGAGCAGCGCGATGTCGGTGCGGTGGTGGCTGCCGTCGATGCGCAGCCGGTCGACGCCGGCGTACGCCTTGGCGCGGGCGTCCGCGACGTCGGAGCCGACCGCGGTGACCGCGAGCACCCGGCCGCCGGCGGTGACCACCCGGCCGTCCTCCGCGCGGGTGCCGGCGTGGATCACCGAGACGTCGTCGAGAGCGGCCGCCTCGGCGAGACCGTCGATCGCGTCGCCGGTGCGGGGCGTGCCGGGGTAGTTCGCGGCCGCGACGACGACCGCGACCGCGGACCCGTCGAGCCAGGTCAGCGGTCCGAGCTCGTCGAGGCGGCCCTCCGCCGCGGCGGCGAGCAGCGCGCCGAGCGGCGAGGCCAGCAGCGCCATCAGCGGCTGCGTCTCGGGGTCCCCGAAGCGGGCGTTGAACTCCACGACCCGGACCCCGCGCCGGGTCAGCGCGAGGCCGGCGTAGAGCAGCCCGCTGAACGGGGTGCCGCGGCGGGCCATCTCGTCGACGGTGGGCTGCAGCACCCGCTCGGTCACCTCGGCGACCAGACCCTCGGGCAGCCACGGTCAGCGGCGTGTAGGCGCCCATGCCGCCGGTGTTGGGCCCCTCGTCGCCGTCGAGCGCGCGCTTGAAGTCCTGCGCCGGCAGCAGGGGTACGACGGTCGTGCCGTCCGTGACCGCGAACAGCGAGACCTCGGGACCGTCGAGGTACTCCTCGATGACCACCCGCTCGCACGCTGCCGCGTGGGCCAGCGCCTCGTCGCGGTCCTCGGTGACCACCACGCCCTTGCCGGCCGCGAGCCCGTCGTCCTTGACGACGTACGGCGGGCCGAACGCGTCGAGGGCGTCGGCGGCGGTCTCCGGCGTGCTGCAGACCCGGGCCATCGCGGTCGGGACGCCGGCGGCGGCCATCACCTCCTTCGCGAAGGCCTTCGAGCCCTCGAGCCGGGCGGCCTCCGCCGACGGGCCGAAGCAGGAGATGCCCCGCGCGCGGACGGCGTCGGCGACCCCGGCGACCAGCGGCGCCTCGGGGCCGATCACGACGAGGTCGACGCCGAGCCGCTCGGCCAGGTCCGCGACCGCGTCGCCGTCGACCGGGTCGACCGGGTGGAGCTCGGCGACCTCGGCGATGCCGGGGTTGCCGGGGGCCGCGTGGACCTGCTCGACGCCGGGGTCGCGGGCGAGCGCGGCGGCGAGCGCGTGCTCGCGGCCGCCACCGCCGATCACCAGGACGTTCACGAGGCGCCCGTCAGCACGATCGACTGCTCGCGGCCCGGGCCGACGCCGACGCCCCAGAACGGCGTGCCGGACATCTCCTCGAGCGCCCGGACGTAGACCTGCGCGTTCTTCGGGAGCTCCTCGAAGGTGCGGCAGGAGGAGATGTCCTCCTCCCAGCCGTCGAAGAACTCGTAGACCGGCGTGGCGTGGTGGAACTCCGACTGCGTCATCGGCATCTCCTCGTGGCGCACGCCGTCGATCTCGTAGGCCACGCACACCGGGATCCGCTCCCAGGCGCCGAGCACGTCGAGCTTGGTCAGGAAGAACTCGGTGAGGCCGTTGAGCCGGGCGGCGTAGCGCGCGATCACCGCGTCGTACCAGCCGCAGCGGCGGTTGCGGCCCGTCGTGGTGCCGTACTCCGCGCCGACCACCCGCAGCTTGTCGCCGTCGTCGTCGAGCAGCTCGGTCGGGAACGGGCCGGAGCCGACGCGGGTGGTGTAGGCCTTGATCACGCCGATCACCCGGTCGATGCGCGTGGGGCCGATGCCGGCGCCGGGGCCGACGCCGCCGGAGAGCGGGTTGCTGCTGGTCACGAACGGGTAGGTGCCGTGGTCCACGTCGAGCATGGTGGCCTGCGCGCCCTCGAAGAGCACCGTCTTGCCGTCGTCGAGGGCCCGGTTCAGCAGCAGCGACGTGTCGGCGACCATCGGCTTGAGCCGGTCGGCGTACTGCCCGATCTCGTCGAGGATCTCCTCGACCTTGATCGCCCGGCGGTTGTAGACCTTCACCAGCAGGTGGTTCTTCTGCTCGAGGGCCGCCTCGACCTTCTGCGCCAGGATCTTCTCGTCGAAGACGTCGGCGACCCGGATGCCCATCCGGTTGATCTTGTCGGCGTACGTCGGACCGATGCCGCGGCCGGTCGTGCCGATGTTGTTCTTGCCGAGGAACCGCTCGGTCACCTTGTCGATGGTGGTGTGGTAGCTGGTGATCAGGTGCGCGTTGGAGGACAGCACCACGGTCGAGGTGTCCACGCCGCGGGCGGCCAGGCCGTCGATCTCCTCCAGCAGCACCCGGGCGTCGACGACCACGCCGTTGGCGATCACCGGGATGCAGCCCGGCGTGAGCACCCCCGAGGGCAGCAGGTGGGTCGCGAACTTCTCACCGTTGACCACGATGGTGTGGCCGGCATTGTTTCCGCCCTGATAGCGGACGCAATAATCGATGGTCGAGCCGAGCAGGTCGGTCGCCTTGCCCTTGCCTTCGTCGCCCCACTGGGCTCCGAGCACCACGATCGCGGGCATCTCGCACCTCTTGTTGCCGGTTGCCGGTCAGGTTCACTGGTGGTCAGGACACACGAAGAGCCCGGATGCGCAACAGCATCGGGGCTCTTGCGACGCAACGTTATCACCAGCCGCACCGGCCGCCGGCGGCGTCGTCTGGACCCTGGGACAGCGCTTCCAGAGCCGCGATAGCCTCCGCCTCGTGGAGCCGATGCTGCTGATCACCAACTCCGAGGCCGGCAGCGCCGACGAGCAGAACCTCGAGCGCGCGCTGGCGGTGCTGCGCGCCGCCGCGGACGTCGAGGTGGCGACCACCTCCAACCCCGGCGAGCTCGACGGCGTGCTGCACCGCCGCGGCGGCCGGCGGATCGTGGTGGCCGGCGGCGACGGCAGCCTGCACGCCGTGGTGGCGGCGCTGCACCGCCGCCACGAGCTGGCCGAGGCCGTCATCGGGCTGGTGCCGCTGGGCACCGGCAACGACTTCGCCCGCGGCAGCGGCATCCCGCTCGACCCCGAGGCCGCCGCCCGGGTCGTCGTGAACGGCGAGGTCCGCGCCGTCGACCTGATCGTCGACTGCCTCGGCGAGGTGGTCGTCAACAACGTCCACATCGGCGTCGGCGCGGCCGCCGCCCGCAACGCGCGCCCGCTGAAGAAGGTGCTCGGCCGGTTCGGCTACGTCCTCGGCGCGGTGCGGGCGGCCGTCAAGCCGCCGTACCTCCGACTGCGGGTGATGGTCGACGACCACGTCGTCGCCGACTTCGCGCACCCGATCCTGATGGTCGCCATCGGCAACGGCTCCCGAGTCGGCGGCGGCGCCGAGATCACCCCCGAGGCCGACCCCGGCGACGGCCGGATGGACGTGATGGTGTCGTTCTCCACCACGTTGTGGGCCAAGGCCGGGTACGCCGTCCGCTTCCGCCGCGGCACCCACCACGAGCGCGACGACGTGCTCTACGTGCACGGCACGAGCGTCACGATCTCCGGCCAGGACTTCTACTGCAGCGCCGACGGCGAGCTCTACGGCCCCGAGCGCAACAGGACGTGGAAGCTCGAGCCTGCTGCCTTTCGCATGCCGTTCCGCGCTGACTGGCGTGCTAGGCTCGACGGCTGTGATGGTGCTCGCTCCGCTCGCACGTGTCCGGCGCGCTCGGCACGTCGTGACTTCGCTCCTCGCCCGGACCCTCCCCCGCTTCGCTCCTCCGCCTCCGGGCTCGTCGACTCAGTTCACGACGGCGCGCCGACGGCTAGGGGTGGACGTGCAACGCAGACCTGCAGACCCGGCCGTCGGACAGGTGGCTCTCCTCGTCTGGCCCCAAGATCGGCCCACCAGGCACGAGCTCCTGTTCGTAGGCGCGTTCTGCCTGCCTTCAGGTCTGGCTTCTACGTTCGGCCGTAGCCGTCGGCGCGCCGTCGCGTCTGGACTGACTGAGCGAGGAGTCCGGGGGAGCGCAGCGGAGGAGGCGCCGAGCGAGGGAGCGAGACGCGAGCTGCCGGGCGCGCCGACACCGGCGAGCGGAGCGAGCCGAAACAGCACAGCCATTCACCCCTAGATCCACCCACGTCTTACGGCTTCGACACCCGCCTGGAACCGGGAGTCGGCGCCGAGCTCGTCGAGCAGGTCGGCGACGCGGCGGCGGACGGTGCGGACGCTGACGCCGAGGGCGCGGGCGATCTGCTCGTCCTTGGCGCCGCCGGTGAGCTGGCTGAGCAGCAGCCGCTGCTCGCTGGCGCCGTCGCCGGAGCGCTGGCCGTTCAGCCCGGGGACCGGCATCGCCTTCTCCCACAGCCCGTCGAACATCAGCGTGAGGGCGGCGACCATCGAGTGGTGGCGCAGCACCAGACGCCGGGCGTCGGGGACCCCGAACGTCTCCGAGATCATCGCCGCGGAGGATCCCAGGATGGCCAGCCGGGTCGGCACCTCGGCCAGGATGCGCACGTGCTCGCCGGCCTCCGCGCGCTGCCGGATCAGGTCGGGGGCGTGCTGCAGCACGTCGACCTGGTAGATCGCCCGCGACCGCCGCCCGGAGCGGATCAGCCCGGAGACCCACTCGTCGATCTCGCGCCCGGACCTGATCCGCCACGGGTCGGGCCGCAGCCAGAGCAGGTCGCCCGACGACGCGGCGGACAGGCTGCGGACCAGCTGCGCGACGTCGCCGCCCTCCAGCACCTCGACCGTGACCGGCTCACCCTTCGGGGCCGTCGAGGCGAGGTGGTCCGCGCTGAGCGACGGCAGCAGGTCCCGCACCGCGTCGAGCTGCTCGCCGCGGCTCTGCACCCGCCGCGCCTCGTCGTTGATGAGGCGGGCCAGCGCCTCCTGCGGCGGCCGGGCGACCACCACGTCGTCGCGCAGCTCGACCACGCCCGCGCCGACGAACCGGGTGACCTGCTCCCGCAGCTCGTGGAGGGAGAGGCCGGCGAGGCCGGCCAGCGCCCGCACCGAGAGGCCGGGGTTGCGCAGCACCAGCCGGTAGAGCCGCTCCTGGGGCTCGGAGAACCCGAGCACGCCGAGCGGCGAGACCTCGGTCGACGGCGGTGGCGTGACGGTCATCCCGGCATGTTAGTGACGGTGGCAGCAACCTGTCACGGATGTGACCGAGATCTCTGGGAGCCTGCTCGGGCAGGCGCCGGCCGGGTGGTTCCCATCGGGGGATCGGGACCCCCGGGCCGGCCCTCACCACCTGCGGAGCACGCCGGAATCGCAGCAGGGGACGATTCCGGCGTTCTTCGTGTGCCGGTCCCGCCGGGCCGCTCAGCCGAGCAGGACGTCGTACGCCGTCGGGCTGCTGTCGCGCAGGAACTCCGCGCAGCGCGCCGCCTCGGGGGTCTCGCCGATCCGGTCGGCCGCCCGCGACAGCGCGGCCAGCGCCCGCAGGAAGCCCCGGTTCGGCTCGTGCTCCCACGGCACGGGGCCGTGCCCCTTCCAGCCGTTGCGACGCAGCAGGTCGAGGCTGCGGTGGTAGCCGACACGGGCGTAGGCGTACGCCGTCACGTCGTCGACCGCGTCGTCGGACAGCGCCTGCTCGGCGAGCGTCGCCCAGGCGGCCGGCGACTCGGGGTGGGCCCGCACCACGTCCGCGGCCGCGGCGCCGGCGGCGATCTCCCCGGCCGCCGGGTCCTCGGGCAGGTGGGTGGGGGGCGGGCCGGCCATCAGGTCCTGGAACTCCATCCGGTCATTGTGCCTGCCGGCCGTCGGCGTCCCGACGGGGCGTCGGCGGCCGGTGCCACGATGGATGCATGGCATCCGCAAGCGTCTCCCCCGCCGCCGCGGGCTACGACCCCGACGCGAACCCGTGGCCCGCCCTGTGGGCGCTGTGCATCGGCTTCTTCATGATCCTGGTGGACACCACGATCGTCTCGGTCGCGACCCCGGCGATCATGACCGACCTCGACGCCGGCGTGAACGAGGTCGTCTGGGTGACCAGCGCCTACCTGCTGGCCTACGCCGTGCCGCTGCTGATCACCGGGCGGCTCGGCGACCGGGTCGGCCCCAAGACGCTGTACCTCGTCGGGCTCACCGTGTTCACGCTGTCCTCCGGCTGGTGCGGGCTCACCCACGACATCGGCCAGCTGATCCTGGCCCGGGTGTTCCAGGGGCTGGGCGCGGCGATGATGACGCCGCAGACCATGGCCGTGATCACCCGGACCTTCCCGCCGGCCTCCCGCGGCAAGGCGATGGGGCTGTGGGGCGCGACCGCCGGCGTCGCCACCCTGGTCGGCCCGCTGGCCGGCGGCATCCTGGTGGACGCCCTCGGCTGGGAGTGGATCTTCTTCGTCAACCTGCCCGTCGGCGTGGTCGGGCTGGTGCTGGCCTGGCGGCTGGTGCCGCGGCTGCCGACGCACAGCCACACCTTCGACTGGGTCGGCGTCGCGCTCAGCGCCGTCGGCATGTTCTGCCTGGTGTTCGGCATCCAGGAGGGCCGCACCTACGACTGGGGCACCATCACCGGGCCGCTCTCGGTGTGGCTGCTGATCGGCACCGGCGTCGCGGTGCTCGCCGGGTTCGTGCTGTGGCAGGGCGTCAACCGCCGCGAGCCCCTGGTGCCGCTGCTGCTGTTCCGCGACCGGAACTTCTCGCTGGCCAACGTCGCGATCACGGTCGTGGGCTTCTCGATCACCGCGATGGCGATCCCGCTGATGCTCTACACCCAGACCGTGCGCGGCTGGTCGCCGACGGAGTCGGCGCTGCTGCTCGCGCCCGTCGCGATCTCCTCGGGCGTGCTGGCGCCGGTCGTGGGACGGCTCGTCGACCGGGTGCACCCGCGGCTGGTCGCCGGCTTCGGGATGCTGTTCTTCCCGGTCTCGCTGGCCTGGCTCTCGCTGCTGATGGACCCCGGCACCCCGGTCTGGCAGCTGCTGCTCCCGCTCACGCTGCTCGGGGTCTCCACGGCGTTCGTGTGGGCGCCGCTGAGCACCACCGCCACCCGCAACCTCGCGCTGCAGAACGCCGGTGCCGGGGCCGGGGTCTACAACACCACCCGGCAGGTCGGCGCGGTGCTCGGCAGCGCCTCCATCGCGGTGCTCATGCAGAGCCGGCTCGCCGCGACGCTGCCGTCCGGGGCGGGTGGCGGGGTGCCCTCGTCCGAGGCCGGCACCGGCCCGCTGCCGGCGTTCCTGCACGACGGCTTCGCGACCGCGATGGCGCAGTCGATGATGCTGCCGGCCGCGGTGCTGGTGGTCGGGTGGGTCGCGGTGCTCTGCTTCGAGACACCGCGCCACCTGCGGACCCAGGCCGAGCGACCGGCCGAGCGACCGGCCGAGCCCGCCGAACCACGCGCCTCGCGGGTCTGAGCGGGCAGCGCCGGCCGGGCGCGGTCTCAGGCCGAGACGCTGGTGCCCGTGCTGCTGAGGTTCTCGCAGGCCTCCACGACGCGGGCGGCCATGCCGGCCTCGGCGGCCTTGCCCCAGGCGCGCGGGTCGTAGGCCTTCTTGTTGCCGACCTCGCCGTCGATCTTCAGCACACCGTCGTAGTTGCTGAACATGTGGCCGGCCACCGGGCGCGTGAAGGCGTACTGCGTGTCCGTGTCGACGTTCATCTTCACGACGCCGTACGACACGGCCGCGGCGATCTCCTCGGCCAGCGAGCCGGAGCCGCCGTGGAAGACCAGGTCGAACGGCTTGCTGCCGGCGTCGAGGCCGAGCTTCTCGACGACCGCCTGCTGGGCCTGCTCGAGGATCTCCGGACGCAGCTTCACGTTGCCCGGCTTGTAGACGCCGTGCACGTTGCCGAAGGTCAGCGCCGTCATGTAGCGGCCCTTCTCCCCCAGCCCGAGCGCCTCGACCGTGTCGATCGCGTCGCCCTGGGTGCTGTAGAGCTTGTCGCCGGCGCCGCCCTCGACGCCGTCCTCCTCGCCGCCGACCACGCCCACCTCGATCTCGAGGATGATCTTGGCCGCGGCGGCCTTCTCCAGCAGCTCCTGCGCGATCTGCAGGTTCTCCTCGAGCGGCACCGCCGAGCCGTCCCACATGTGCGACTGGAACAGCGGGTCCTGACCGCTCTTCACGCGCTCGACCGAGATGTCGAGCAGCGGGCGGACGAAGCCGTCGAGCTTGTCCTTGGGGCAGTGGTCGGTGTGCAGCGCGATGTGGACGGGGTAGTTCTTCGCCACCTCGTGGGCGTACGACGCGAACGCCACCGACCCGCTGACCATGTTCTTGATGTTCGGACCGGAGAGGTAGTCGGCGCCCCCGGTCGAGACCTGGATGATCCCGTCGCTGCCGGCCTCGGCGAAGCCCTGGAGGGCGGCGTTGAGGGTCTGCGACGAGCTGACGTTGATGGCGGGGTAGGCGAACTGCTCACGCTTCGCCTTGTCGAGCATCTCGGCGTACACCTCGGGCGTCGCGATGGGCATCGGCGTTCTCCTCTTGTCCCTGGTAGAGCGGCGGTCCGGCCACTCTAGGAGCCGTCCCCGATTACCCGCGAGTCATGCCCGACCAGCGGTCCACCGGGTGACCGGCGGGCCGGTGGCGCGACGCCGGCCGCCGGGTGATGTGATGCGCCCATGCCAGGTCTCGGTCGCAGTCCGCTCGGAGGGACGCCCCGGGAGGTGGCGGCGGCCGTGCTGGCCGGGCTCGGCGGGGCCGCGAACGTCGTGGAGGTCGAGGCCTGCATCACCCGGCTGCGCACCGAGGTCCGCGACCCGGCGCTCGTCGACGCGAAGGCGCTGCGGGCCGCCGGCGCCCACGCCGTGATGCGGGCCGGCACCGTCGTCCAGGTGGTGCTCGGCCCCGAGGTGGACACCGTGGCCATCGACATCGGCGACCTGCTCTGACCGCTGCCTGGTCTTGCCGCGGCCGGCCCGGCAGGCTCAGCCGCGCCAGGAGCGGTCCAGGTCGGCGTGCCGGCGCACCCAGGTGTGCATCGCGACCGCGGCGGCCGCCGAGGCGTTGATCGACCGGGTCGAGCCGAACTGGGCGATCGAGAGCGTGCCGTCGCACGCCTGCCGGGCGGGCTCGGAGAGCCCCGGCCCCTCCTGGCCGAACAGCAGGCACACCCGCCGCGGCAGGTCGGTGGTCTCCAGCGGGGTCGAGCCCGGCAGGTTGTCGATCCCGAGCAGCGCCACCCCGTCGCCGTGCAGGTACGCCGCGAGCTCGGCCACCGACGCGTGATGGCGCACGTGCTGGTAGCGGTCGGTCACCATCGCGCCGCGGCGGTTCCACCGGCGGTTCCCCACGATGTGCACCTCGCGGGCCAGGAACGCGTTCGCGGTGCGCACGATCGTGCCGATGTTGAAGTCGTGCTGCCAGTTCTCGATGGCGACGTGGAAGTCGTGCCGCCGGGTGTCGAGGTCGGCGACGATCGCCTCGACGGTCCAGTACCGGTAGCGGTCCACGACGTTGCGCCGGTCCCCGTCGGCCAGCAGCCGCTCGTCGTACCGCTCGGAGCCGGGGCCGGTCGGCCACGCGCCCGGCCACGGGCCGACGCCGACCTCGGCGGGCCCGTGCGGCATCGGGTCGTACGGCGCCCGTGGCTCGTCCTCCGGCACGCTGTGCAGGCTAGCGAGCGGACAGCCTGTGTTCAGGTCCGACCCTTAGGCTGAGGGGTGTGACGAACCCTCTGGGCGCCGTGGTGGACACCGTGCCGATGCTGCTCGGCATCAAGTGGATGGACCCCAACTGGCTGCTCCAGCAGTTCGGCTCGGAGTTCTTCTGGGTCAGCCTGCTGATCGTCTTCATCGAGTGCGGGCTGCTGTTCCCGTTCCTGCCCGGTGACACCCTGCTGTTCGCGATCGGGCTGTTCATCGCCACCGACAAGATCCACGTCTTCCCGGGCAACGACGTCGTCGAGCTGCTGCTCGCGATGGTGCTGATGATGGTGGCCGCGGTGGCCGGCAACGTCGCGGGCTACGAGATAGGCAGACAGGTCGGCGAGCCGTTGCGCCAGCACGACGGCCGGATCCTGAAGCGCAAGTACCTCGACCAGACCTCCGACTTCTTCGACAAGCACGGCAACATGGCTCTGGTGCTGGGCCGGTTCGTGCCGTTCGTGCGGACCTACGTCACGCTCGTCGCCGGCGTGACCCGGCTGCCGCGTCGCCGGTTCTGGCTCTGGAGCGTCGTCGGTGCGGTGCTGTGGGTGGCGATCGTGATGCTGGCCGGCTACTTCCTCGGTGCCGCGTTCCCGACGCTGGGCGAGAACATCGACAAGGCGATGATCGTGATCCTGGCGTTCTCGGTCATCCCGGTCGGCTACGAGTGGTGGCGCAACCGGCACTCCCACGGCCGACGCGCGGGACCGGACGGACGCAGTCGCAGGCGCCCGTCGCAGGCCCCGTCGAAGCCCGACGCCCTCGGCCGACGCCCCGGCGGACCGCAGCTGACCTTCGGGCCCGATCTTCACGGTCGGCCTCAGGCGTCGGCGCGCACCCGGTCGAGCTGGTCCTTGGTGAGCACCGCGCGCACCTCGAGGCCGACGTCGGACAGCGGGTTCTCCGACCCGGGGCTCCGGTCGATCGCGCACACCACGGTCTCCACGACGGCGCCGGCCTCGCGCAGCGCGCGGGTGGCGTCGCGGACCGCACCGCCGGTGGTGATGACGTCCTCCACCAGCAGCACCGTCCGGCCGGCCACGTCCGGGCCCTCGGCGAGCTTGCAGGTGCCGTACTCCTTGGCCTGCTTGCGCACGAACAGCGACGGCAGCCCGGTGCGCGCGCTGAGCACCGTGGCCAGCGGGACGCCACCGAGCTCCAGGCCGCCGAGCAGCTCGGTGCCGGCCGGGACCAGCGGCTCCATCTGCGCGACCACCCGGGCCAGCAGCTGCGGCTGGGCCTCGAAGAGGTACTTGTCGAAGTACTCCGAGGCCACCTGGCCCGACCGGAGCGTGAACGTCCCCTGCAGCCGGCAGCAGGCGTCGACGTCGTGGGCGAGGTCCGGGTCTGGCTCGGTCATGGCCAGCACCCTAGTGCCGGCCGGTCGGCGGCCGGCCCAGGGTGGCGACCGGGGTCAGCGGCGGACGGTCTTGACCAGGTGGCCGAAGACGATCATCCGGTTGTCGGTGTGGAACAGCTCCGAGCAGGTGGTCAGCGTGATCAGCCGCTGGCCGGGCCGCTGCGCCGGCTCCACGCCGCCGCGGGGGTTCTTCGGCAGCCGGTCGATGACCCAGACGTCCTTGAAGGTGACGATCAGGTCGTTGGGGTTGGTGTCGAGCCGGTAGGTGAAGGTCCGGTTGCGGGTCTCGACGACGACCTTGTCGCCGGGCCGCAGCGAGGGCATGTCGCGCAGCGGCTCGCCGTGGGTGACCCGGTGCCCGGCGATGGCGTAGTTGCCGACCTGGCCCGGCCGCGACGAGCTCGCGAAGTGGCCGAAGCCCTCGGCGAGCACCTTCAGCGACGTGCCCTGCTGCACCGGGACGACGTAGTCCTTGCCGAACTTCGGGATCCGCACCAGCGCCTGCGCGCCCTTCAGCTCGGTGCCCCGGGCGGTGCCGGACGCGCCCGCCTTGCCGCTCCACACCCGCTCGGTCTGGTCGATGATCTTCTGCTGCTTGCGGTGGGCGACGAAGTTGGTGCCCCAGAACTGCCAGGCGACGTAGCCCAGCAGCACCACGCCCGCGAGGATCAGCGAGACGCCGACCCAGAAGGCGGCGCCGCGGCGACGCTGCGGGGCCGCCGCGGGCGGCTCGAGGGTCTGCTGGGACATGGCGCCGATCATCCCTCATCGGCCGGCGAATCCCACATCGACCGGCGAGACCGAGCCCGTACAGTCGCGGGCATGCCTGCGCCGAGCCCCCGACTCGCCCACCGGCTCCGGTCGGTCCCGCCGACGATCTTCGCGGAGATGTCCGCGCTCGCGGTCCGGACCGGCAGCCTGAACCTCGGGCAGGGGTTCCCCGACGCCGACGGTCCCTCACCGGTGGTGGAGGCGGCGGTCGAGGCGCTGCGGGGCGGACGCAACCAGTACGCCCCCGGTCCCGGCGTGCCCGAGCTGCGGGAGGCCGTCGCCGAGCACCAGGCGCGGCACTACGGCATCGAGCTCGACCCGCTACTCGCAGGTGGTGGTGACCGCCGGCGCGACCGAGGCGGTGGCCGCCGCGATCTTCGCGTTCGTGAACCCCGGCGACGAGATGGTGGTGCTGGAGCCGTACTACGACTCCTACGTCGCCTGCATCGAGATGGCCGGCGGCGTACGACGCCCGGTGACGCTGCGCGCCCCCGACTACCGGCTCGACGTCGACGCGCTCGAGGCCGCCGTCACCGACCGCACCACGACGATCCTGCTCAACACCCCGCACAACCCGACCGGGCGCGGTGCTCACCCGCGAGGAGCTCGAGGCCGTCGCCCGGGTGGCGCAGCGCCACGACCTGCTGGTGGTCACCGACGAGGTCTACGAGCACCTGCTCTTCGACGGTCGCCGGCACGTCCCGATCTGCACGCTGCCGGGCATGTGGGAGCGCACGGTCAGCATCTCCAGCGCCGGCAAGACCTTCTCGTTCACCGGCTGGAAGGTCGGCTGGGTGACCGGACCGGCCGACCTGGTGGCCTCCGTGCTGTCGGCCAAGCAGTGGCTGACCTTCACCAACGCGGCCCCGCTGCAGCCGGCGGTCGCGCACGCGCTGCGTCACGAGGCGGCGTTCTACGACGGGCTGGCCCACGAGCTGCAGGACAAGCGCGACCTGCTGGTCGCCGGGCTGCGCGAGCTGGACCTGGACGTGTTCGAGCCGGAGGCGACGTACTTCGTCACCAGCGACGTGCGGGCCTACGGCTACCCGGACGGGATGGCGTTCTGCCTCGCGCTGCCGGAGCGGGCCGGCGTCGTCGCGATCCCCGCGCAGGGGTTCTACGACGACCAGGACGAGGGCCGCCACAAGGTGCGCTGGGCGTTCTGCAAGGAGACCGCCGTGCTCGAGGACGCCGTGCAGCGGCTCCGGAAGGCCGACCTGCACGCCTGACTACCAGACCGGCGGCTTGCCCTGCTGGTCCTGGGACGGTGGCTGCTGCGGCTGCGCGGCGGCGGCGGCTGCTGCTGGGCGGCCGGTCCGGCGGGCGGCGGTGGCGGTGGCGGTGACCCGTCGGCGTCCCGGTCGCGGGCGGCGTACCACTCCTGGGCGGGACGGCGCAGCAGCAGCACCGTCGCGGTGACCGCGCCCGCGGCGTTGAGCAGGCCGACCGGGAAGGCCACCAGCCCGACGATCGCGGCCAGCACGGCCGAGACGACGAGCCCGACGCGGCCCGCCTCCACCCGGCGGTAGGCGAGCACCGCCAGCGCGATGGCGGACAGCGACCAGGTGATCCCGATCGCGGCCACCAGCCACAGCGTGCCGATCACCTGACCGTCCGAGAGGCCGGCGTCCGCCACCCGCGGGTTGCGCTGCAGCTCCTGCGACCAGCGCGGCGGTGTCGGTGGTCAGCAGCGCCGCGAGGATCAGCAGGAACGCGGCGACCAGGCCGCACAGCAGCCAGGTCAGCAGGCACGCGAGCACCACGCCCCCGGGTCGCTCGACCGGGCCCGACCGCGGCACCGGTCCGCGCAGCGGTCGGTGGGACGGCGCGGGGCGGCGGGGTGCCGAACGCGTACGGCGACGGGGCCGGCGCCGACGGCGCGCCGGACGGCCCGGTCCGGGGTCGACCTCCGGCCGGTCGGCCGGCGCGGACGAGGGGGTGGCGCGGCCGGCGGCCAGGCCTGCGGCGCAGCGGGCCCGGGACGGGGCCCGGACGGGGACCCCGCGGAGAACGGGTCGGGGCGCGGGCCGGCGGGCTCCCGCACCCGGGCGGGCCGGCCGTCGAACCAGTCGCGGGCGTCGCGGCTCCACAGCCGCAGCACCGCCACCCCGACCAGCAGCGGCAGCAGCCCGGCCACCAGGGTGGCGGTGAAGAGCAGCACGACCGCCACCACGCGTGAGCCCGACCCGGGCGCCGCGGTGGCGCTGCAGCGCGTAGACCGCGAGCACCACCCCGGCCGCGGCGAGCGCCCCGCTGACGAAGGTCACGCCGCGCATCACGCCGAGCACGTCGGCGACGCTGAGGCCGAGGTCGTTGTGCTTGGCCAGGCTGTCGGCGACGCTCTGGCGGGTCTCGGTCGAGCGCATCCGCGTCAGCGCGTCGAAGAGCGTGACGACCAGCAGCCCGCAGGCGGCCGCCGCGACGACCCCGGAGACCAGGACCTGGCGCGGACGGGGCGGCGCGGAGCCGCCGTTCGTCTCGGTCATGCAGCACACTCCATGACTCCCATTGCATCATGCGGGTCCCAGGCGGAGCCCGGTCGCGGTCGCGGCTGTGGGCACCCGGCATACCGTGGGCCCGGAGACCCGGAACGCCCCGACGAGGACGGTTTGCCGATGACGCCGCTGGCCCCGCAGACGCGGACGACACCGCCCGCACGAGCGACCCGGCGCGCATGAGCGACGACGAGGCCTGGGACGTCGTGGTGGTCGGCGCCGGTCCGGCCGGCTCGGCGGCGGCGCTGGGCGCGCTGCGGGCGGACCCGAGGCTGCGGGTGCTGCTGCTCGACCGGGCCGACTTCCCCCGCGACAAGTCCTGCGGCGACGGCATCGCCCCGCACGTCGTCGACGCGCTGCGCAGCGTCGGCGCCGGAGGACGTGGTGGACGGCTGGGCGCCGCTGCGCCGGCTCACGCTGTCGCGCGGCGAGGCGGAGGTGGGCCGCACGATGGCGCGCGACGTCTGGGTCGTCCCGCGCGCGGAGCTCGACGCCCGCCTCGTCGCCCACGCCACCCGGGCCGGGGCGGTGCTGCGCCGGCACCGGGTCCGCTCGCTGACGACCGCGCCGGACGGCGTCGTCGCCGACGGCACGCTGCGCGGGTCGGTGCTGGTCGGGGCGGACGGCGCCCACTCGGTGGTCCGCTCGGCGGCCGGGCTGCCTCCGGCGCGACGGCGGGCGCTGGCGATCCGGGGCTACGCGCCGACGCCTGCGGCCCGGCGCGGCGAGCAGCGCATCGTGTACGGCGACCGCCGCCAGCCGTCGTACGCCTGGGCGTTCGACCGCGGCGACGGGCTGTCCAACGTCGGGTACGGCGAGCTGCTCGGCCCGCGGCGCGCCGCCGTCGCGCGGCCTGCTGCTCGACGAGCTCGAGCGGCTGGTCCCCGGCGCGGCCGCGACGGGTGACGACTGGCGCGGCCACCACCTGCCGCTGTCGCAGTGGCGGTGGCGGCAGCCGGACGGGCCGGTGCTGCTCGCCGGCGACGCCGCCGGGCTGGTCAACCCGATGACCGGCGAGGGCATCTACTACGCCGTCGCGTCCGGGATCCTCGCCGGCCGGGCCGCGGCCGCGGCGGTCGGAGGCCGGCGACCCGGCACGGGCCGGCCGGCTGCACCGGGCGTCGGTGCGCCGGCTGCTGGGGCGGCACCTGCGCCACACCGCGCGTCACGTCGCGGCTCTCCACGGTGCCCGCCGTCGTCGACGCCGGCATCCGCGCCTCGTCCCGCGACCAGCGGGTCTTCGACGACCTCGTCGAGATCGGCCTCGGCCAGGGGCTGCTCACCGCCCGCCTCGCCGCCGGCCTCGGCCGCTCCCTGACCACCCGAACCCCGAGCTGAGAGGCGTCGACATGCAGATCCTGTCGGTCCGCGGGACCCTGCCCGAGCACCGCTACGAGCAGGCGGAGATCACCGACGCGTTCGCGGCGACGATCGCCCGGGGCCGCCTCGACGAGCGGCTGCTGCGCCGGTTCCACGCGAACGCCGGGGTGCGGTCGCGGCACCTGGCGCTGCCGCTGGAGGAGTACGCCGGCCTCGACGACTTCGGCCGCTCCAACGACCAGTTCATCGAGACGGCCGTCGAGCTCGGCGCGCAGGCGCTCGCCGACGCGCTGAAGGCCGCCGGCCTCACCCCGGCGGACGTCGACGTCGTCTACTGCGCCACCGTCACCGGGCTCGCCGTACCCGCGCTGGACGCCCGGATCGCCGCGGTGCTGGGGCTGCGTCCCGACGTGAAGCGGGTGCCGCTGGTCGGGCTCGGCTGCGTCGCGGGCGCCGCCGGCGTGGCGCGGCTGCACGACTACCTGGTCGGCCACCCGCACGACGTCGCGGTCCTGGTCTCGGCCGAGATGTGCTCGCTGACCGTGCAGCGCGACGACGTCAGCGTCCCCAACCTGGTGGCCAGCGGGCTGTTCGGCGACGGCGCGGCCGCGGTGGTCGCGGTCGGCGCCGAGCGCGAGGCGCCCGACACGGCGCCGGTGACGGTGCTCGGCTCGCGCAGCCACCTCTACCCGGACTCCGAGCGCACCATGGGCTGGGACATCACCTCGACCGGGCTGCGGATCGTGCTCGACGCGAACGTGCCCGACCTGGTCCGCGCCCACCTCGGCGCAGGACGTCGACGACTTCCTCGCCGCGCAGGGGCTGACCCGCGCCGACGTCGAGTGGTGGGTCTGCCACCCCGGCGGCCCCAAGGTGCTGGAGGCCATCGAGGACGCGCTGTCGCTGCCGCGCGAGGCGGTGCAGCTGACCTGGGACTCGCTCGCCCGGATCGGCAACCTCTCGTCCGCGTCGGTGCTGCACGTCTTCGAGGACACCCTGCGGGACCGGTCGCCCCGCCCGGGCTCCTACGGCATGCTGCTCGCGATGGGTCCTGGTTTCTGCTCCGAGCTGGTGCTGCTGCGGGCGGCGTCCTGATGGCTGCCCTGGTCACCTCGCTGGGGTTCTTCACGGTCCTCGTCGCGCTGGTCGCCCTCGAGCGGCTCGCCGAGCTGGTGATCTCGAAGCGCAACGCCGCGTGGAGCCTGGCCCACGGCGGCCGGGAGACCGGGACGACGCACTACACCGCGATGGTGGTGCTGCACACCGGGCTGCTGGTCGGGATGCTGGTCGAGGCGTGGCTGCGGCGCCCGGAGGTGCCGGTCGCGCTCGCCGACGTCGATGCTGCTGCTGGCGGTCGCCTCGCAGGGCCTGCGCTGGTGGTGCATCGGCACGCTGGGCCGTCGCTGGAACACCCGCGTGATCGTCGTGCCCGACCTGCCGCTGGTCACCGGCGGGCCCTACCGGTTCTTCCGGCACCCCAACTACGTCGCGGTGGTCGTCGAGGGGTTCGCGCTGCCGCTGGTGCACGCCGCCTGGGTCACCGCGCTGGTGTTCACGGTGGCCAACGCCGTCGTGCTGGCGGTGCGGCTGCGGGTCGAGAACGCCGCGCTGGCCACCGTCCGGGAGGCCTGATGCGCGACCTGGTGGTGGCCGGCGGCGGTCCGGTGGGGCTGGCCACCGCGCTGTACGCCGCCCGCGCCGGCCTCGACGTCGAGGTCCGCGAGCCACGCCGCGGGGTGATCGACAAGGCCTGCGGCGAGGGGCTGATGCCGGCGGCGGTCTCGGACCTGCTGGAGCTGGGGGTGCGGCTCGACGGGCTGCCGATCGACGGCATCCGCTACGTCGACGACCGGCACCAGGTCGACGCGGCGTTCCGCGGCGGGCCCGGCCGCGGCGTACGACGCACCGTGCTGCACCGCTCGCTGCTCGCCGCCGCGCTGGAGGCCGGCGTCACCACGACGCAGGGCGCGGTCAAGGAGGTGCTCGACACCGGCGACCACGTGCTCGTCGACGGCGAGCCGGTCGGCCACCTGGTCGCCGCGGACGGGCTGCACTCGCCGGTGCGGCGGATGCTCGGGCTCGACGCGCCCGCGCCCGCCGTGCGCCGCTACGGGCTGCGCACCCACGTCGCCACGGCGCCGTGGTCGAGCTTCGTCGAGGTGCACTGGTCGGAGGCCGGCGAGGCCTACGTGACCCCGGTGGCCGCCGGCCTGGTCGGGGTCGCGGTGCTGACCCGGCGGCGCGGGCCGCTGCCCGAGCTGCTCGCGACCTTCCCGAGGCTGGCGCCGCGGCTGGCCGGCCAGCACCTCAGCCGTCCCCGCGGGGCCGGGCCGCTGCGGCAGCGCTCGACCGCCCGGGTGCGGGGCCGGGTGCTGCTGGTCGGCGACGCCGCGGGCTACGTCGACGCGCTGACCGGCGAGGGCATCGCGCTCGGGCTGGCGCAGGCGCGGGCCGCGGTCGCCGCCGTGGTGGCCGACGACCTGGCCGGCTACGAGCGGGCCTGGCGCCGGGCGACCTGGCGCCACGACCTGATGACCCGCGGGCTGCTCGTCGCGACCCGCCACCCGGCGCTGCGCAGCCGGGTCGTCCCGGCGGCGGCGCGGCTGCCGCACGTCTTCTCCGCCGCCGTCAACCAGCTCGCGAGGCCGCATGAGCGCCCGCGGCCCCGGAGGAGCTGGTGGTGCTGCTCGACCAGGACGGCCGGGCGGTCGGCACCGCCGCCAAGCGCACCGTGCACCACGCCGACACCCCGCTGCACCTGGCGTTCTCCTGCTACGTGTTCGACGAGCGGGGCGCGGTGCTCGTGACCCGCCGCGCGCTGCACAAGCCGACCTGGCCGGGCGCGTGGACCAACAGCGTGTGCGGCCACCCGGCGCCCGGTGAGCCGCTCGCGGACGCCGTACGACGGCGGGGGCGTGACGAGCTCGGCATCCGGCTGGTCGACGTACGCCTGGCGCTGCCGTCGTTCCGCTACCGCGCAGTGATGCCCGACGGGGTGGTGGAGAACGAGATGTGCCCGGTGTTCGTGGCGCGCACCGCCGACGCCGTGGACGCGCGCGCCGACGAGGTCGCGGCGACCGAGTGGGTCGACTGGCCGGTGTTCCGCGCGACCGTGCTCGACGGCAGCCGCGACGTCAGCCCGTGGTGCGTCGAGCAGGTGCGGCTGCTGCCGCCGGTGCCGGTCGACGCGCCGGCCCAGCCGGCCCGACCTCTGCCGCCCGCCGCGCGTAGCGACGGCGCGCACGGGGCACAGTGGGGTCGTGCCTGGAGGCGCACGACGAGCGACCAGGGAGGCGATGAGCACGGCCAGCACCGGCTACCTCGAGCGTCCCGCGCCCAGCGGGCTCGCGGACGTCATCGAGATCATCCTCGACAAGGGCATCGTCATCGACGCCTACGTCCGCGTCTCGCTGCTCGGCATCGAGCTGCTGACCGTCGACGCCCGCGTGGTCATCGCCAGCGTCGACACCTACCTCCGGTTCGCCGAGGCCACCAACCGCCTCGACCTGACGATCGACGCCACCAGCCCGGCCGACATCCCCGAGGAGGGCGCCGAGCGGATCGTCGAGGGCGGCCTCAAGGGCGTCGCGAAGGGGCTCAAGAAGGGCCTCACCGAGTAGCAGCGATGCCGGACGCGATCTTCGAGCACCCGCGGCTCGTCGCGGTGTACGACGCGTTCGACGCCGGACCGCAGCGACCTCGACGTGTACGTCGACCTGGTGCACGGGCTGGGCGCGCGGCGCGTGCTCGACGTGGGCTGCGGCACCGGTGTCCTCGCGCTGCTGCTCGCCGACCGCGGCCTCGAGGTCACCGGGCTCGACCCGGCCGCCGGGTCGCTGGCCGTCGCCCGGGGCAAGCCGGGAGCCGACCGGGTGCGCTGGCTGCTCGGCGACGCGGCCGCCGCCCCCGCCGGTGACGCGGACGTCGCGACGATGACCGGCAACGTCGCGCAGGCCGTCGCCGACCCGCACGACTGGGACACCGGCCTCGACGGCGTGCACGCCGCGCTGCGGGACCGGGGGCCACCTCGTGCTGGAGACCCGGGTGCCCGGCCGTCGGGCCTGGGAGGAGTGGACGCCGGCGCTGACCCGGCGCACCACCGACGTGCCGGGCGCCGGGCTGGTCGAGACCTGGACCGAGGTCACCGACGTGTCGCTGCCGCTGGTGACCTTCCGGCGCACCTGGGTGTTCGCGTCCGACGGGGCGGTGCTGACCTCCGACTCGACGCTGCGGTTCCGCGAGCGCGACGAGGTGGTCGCGTCGCTCGCCGCGCACGGGTTCACCACGTCCGACGTACGAGGGGCTCCGCGACCGGCCCGGCCGCGAGCTGGTGTTCATCGCTCGGACCGGCTGAGCCGGCCCGGCCGGTTGTGCCAGGGTGACCGCGTGACGCTCGCCGTGCTGCTCCTCGGTGTGCTGCTGCTCGTCTCGCTCGCGGCCCTCGGCGTCCTCTCGGTGCGCTGGCGGCGCGCCACGACCGCGTCGCCGAGCTGGAGGCGGAGCTCGCCGCGCTGCGGGACCCGGATCCGGGGCTGAACCTGCCGCGCTCGCTGCAGCGGGCCGAGCGGGCGGCCAAGACCGTGATCGGCACCGCGGTCAAGGTGCGCGAGCAGGGCGTCGGCGGGCTGCTGATGGGGTCCATCGACGACCTCGCCCGCTGGGCGATGGAGGACCGCGGCGAGATCGAGCGGCTGGCCGCGCTCGACGGCACGGTCACGGTGTTCTTCTCCGACATCGAGGGGTCGACCGCGCTGAACGCCGCCCTGGGCGACGCGGCCTGGGTGCGGCTGCTGATCGCGCACGACACCCAGGTGCGGGCGCACGTCGAGCGCCGCAACGGCCACATCGTGAAGTCGCAGGGTGACGGCTTCATGGTGGTGTTCGGCTCGCCGGTCGACGCGGTGAAGGCCGGCCTCGGCATCCAGCGGTCGCTCGCCGACCTGCGGGGAGGCTGGCGGCGCCGGACCCCGCTGACGGTGCGGATCGGGATCCACGAGGGCACCGCCATCGCCCGCAACGGCGACCTGTTCGGCCAGACCGTGGCGATGGCGGCGCGGGTCGGCGCCCAGGCCCAGGGTGACGAGATCCTGGTGACCCGCCCGGTGGCCGACGCGCTCGACGGCCAGCCCCGGTTCGCGCTGACCGAGCGGGAGGCCGTCGAGCTGAAGGGGCTTCCCGGGACGCACCCGCTGTGGCGGGTGGAGCGGGCCGCGCGTCGCTGACGCGGGCTCAGCCCGGCTGCCACCCCCGCAGGAACGCGAGCACCGTCGTCTCCGGCATCTCGCAGGGCCTGAGCAGCAGGCCGGCCTCGGTGCGGTAGACGTTCGCGCTCACCAGGCCGGGGCCGCCGAGCTCCTCCGCGAGCAGGCTGACGCTCCGCCCTGCGGCCCGGGTCGTCCGGGTGAGGCCGTAGCGGCGGCCGTCGTACGCCACGGGCGTCCAGCCCTCCGGCACCCGGTCGACCAGCCGCTCCAGCTCCACCGCCGGGGTCAGGCCGCGGCCGGGGCGTCGGTGGTGAGCACCAGGCCCTCTCCGGACGGCGCGACGTCGACGGTCACCTTGTTGCCGTCGAGCACCTCGCCGCCGAGCAGCAGCCGGGCGAGCGGGTCGCCGATGGCGGTCTGCACCAGGCGGCGCAGCGGGCGGGCGCCGTACGCCGGGTCGTAGCCGGTGCGCGAGAGCCACTCGTGCGCCGCCGGCGTGACGTCGACGGTGATCCGGCGCACCGCGAGCCGGCGGCCGAGCTGTGCGATCTGCAGGTCGACGATGTGCGAGAGCTCGTCGCGCGACAGCGCGTCGAACATCACGACCTCGTCGAGCCGGTTGAGGAACTCCGGCTTGAACGACTGCCGCACCACGGCCATCACCGAGTCGCGCTTCTTCTGGTCGTCGAGCGTCGGGTCGACCAGGTACGTCGAGCCGAGGTTCGAGGTGAGGATCAGCACGGTGTTGCGGAAGTCGACGGTGCGGCCCTGGCCGTCGGTGAGCCGGCCGTCGTCGAGCACCTGCAGCAGGATGTCGAACACCTCGGGGTGCGCCTTCTCGACCTCGTCGAGCAGCACCACGGAGTACGGCCGGCGGCGGACCGCCTCGGTGAGCTGGCCGCCCTCGTCGTACCCGACGTAGCCGGGCGGGGCGCCGACCAGCCGCGAGACGGAGTGCTTCTCGGAGTACTCGCTCATGTCGATGCGGACGATCGCGCGCTCGTCGTCGAACAGGAAGTCGGCCAGCGACTTGGCCAGCTCGGTCTTGCCGACGCCGGTGGGGCCGAGGAACAGGAACGAGCCGGTGGGCCGGTCGGGGTCGGAGATGCCGGCCCGGGAGCGGCGCACGGCGTCGGAGACGGCGCTGACCGCGGCGCGCTGGCCGATCAGCCGCTCGCCGATGACCTCCTCCATGCGCAGCAGCTTGGCGGTCTCGCCCTCCAGCAGCCGGCCGGTGGGGATGCCGGTCCACGCCTCGACGACGTCGGCGATCTCGTCGGGGCCGACCTCCTCGCGGACCATCGGGTCGGTGACGGACTGCTCGGCCTCGGCGGCGTGCGCGAGCTGCTTCTCCAGCTCGGGGATCTCGCCGTAGAGGATGCGCGCAGGCGGCCTCGAGGTCGCCGTCGCGCTGCAGCCCGCTCGGCCTGCATCCGCAGCTCGTCGATCTGCTTGCGCAGCTCGCCGACGCCCTCGAGCGCGGCCTTCTCGCGCGCCCACCGGGACTCCAGGCCGCGCAGCTCCTCCTCGCGGTCGGCGAGGTCGGCGCGCAGCCGCTCGAGCCGCTCCTTCGACGCGGCGTCGGCCTCGCGGGCCAGCGCCAGCTCCTCCATCCGCATCCGGTCGACGGCGCGCCGGAGCTCGTCGATCTCGACCGGCGACGACTCGATCTCCATGCGGAGCCGGGAGGCCGCCTCGTCGACGAGGTCGATCGCCTTGTCGGGCAGCTGCCGGCCGGTGATGTAGCGGTCGGAGAGCATCGCGGCCGCGACCAGCGCGGAGTCCTCGATGGTGACCCCGTGGTGCGCCTCGTACTTCTCCTTGAGCCCGCGCAGGATCGCGACGGTGTCCTCCACCGACGGCTCGCCCACGAACACCTGCTGGAAGCGGCGCTCGAGGGCCGGGTCCTTCTCGATGCGCTCGCGGTACTCGTCGAGCGTGGTCGCGCCGATCATCCGCAGCTCGCCGCGGGCCAGCATCGGCTTGAGCATGTTGCCGGCGTCCATCGCGGAGTCGCCGCCCGCGCCCGCGCCGACCACGGTGTGCAGCTCGTCGATGAAGGTGATGATCTGGCCCTCGGAGGACTTGATCTCCGCGAGCACGGCCTTGAGGCGCTCCTCGAACTCGCCGCGGTACTTCGCGCCCGCGACCATCGCGGCCAGGTCGAGCGAGAGCACCCGGCGGTCCTTCAGCGAGTCGGGCACGTCGCCGTCGACGACCCGCTGGGCGAGCCCCTCGACGACGGCGGTCTTGCCGACGCCGGGCTCGCCGATCAGCACGGGGTTGTTCTTGGTGCGGCGCGAGAGCACCTGCACGACGCGGCGGATCTCGGCGTCCCGCCCGATGACGGGGTCGAGCTTGCCCTCGCGGGCGGCGGCGGTGAGGTCGACGGCGTACTTCTCCAGCGACTGGTACGTCGACTCCGGGTCGGGCGTCGTCACCCGGCCGGTGCCGCGCACGCTGGTGACCGCGCCGCGCAGCGCGTCGGCCGTGGCGCCGAGGCCGGTCAGCACCCGCGACGCCGGCGACTCGACGGTCGCGACGGCGATCAGCAGGTGCTCGGTGGAGACGTAGTCGTCCTTCATCGCCTCCGCGATGTCGTTGGCCTTGGCGAGAACGGCCAGCGCCGCCCGGGCGTACGACGGCGCGGCGACCGACGTACCGGTCGCGGCGGGGAGCTTCGCGAGCTCGGCGCGCACGCCGGTCTCGACGGCCGAGGGCTGCACGCCGACGGCCTGCAGCAGCGGGTGGACGACGCCCTCGGTCTGCTCGAGCAGCGAGGCGAGCAGGTGGGCGGCCTCGACCTGGGCGTGGCCGGCCGATGCGGCCGCGTCGATGGCGTCGTTGATGGCCTGCTGGCTGCGGGTGGTGAACTTCGATGCGTCCATGGCTGCCTCTGTGTGTGTCGGTCCGATCGATTCAGTTGTGGGTCCCGTCGGGGGCCGGGGCCGGCCGACCCGTCACGTGCTGTGCGACACGCCGCCCGATCTGCCGAGCAGGTGCCGGGTCGGCGGAAAACCGGGGGTCAGCGGCGGCCGCGGCGCCAGACGGTGACGGACTGGCCGCCGGCGGTCGTGGTGCGGACCGCCGGGAGGTTCGGGCGCGGGGCGGCGCGGTCGGGCTGCAGCGTCTGCCGCAGGGTGTAGTCGGCGGCGGCGAGCTCGTGCTCCAGCTCGGCCACCCGGTGCTGCAGGGCGTCGACCTGGAGCTCGAGGGCGAGGATCCGGCGGACCCCCTCCAGCCCGATGCCGGTCGAGGTCAGCTCGGCCACCTCGCGCAGCAGCTCGATGTCGCGCCAGGAGTAGCGCCGGCCGCCGCCGCCGGTGCGGCCGGGCCGGACCAGCCCGAGCCGGTCGTAGGTGCGCAGCGTCTGCGGGTGCAGCCCGGTGAGCTCGGCGGCCACGCTGATGACGTAGACCGGCACCTCCGGGCCGGGGGCGCCCGGTCCGCCGGCACGCGGGTCGCGCGGGCCGCTCACCGGGTGCTCCCGGGACGGGACCGGTCGTCGAACAGGTTGGCCCGCAGGTCGTTCGCGGCGGTGGCCTCGCGGAACGCCTGCACCGCCTCGCGCGCCTTCTCGTCGAGCACCGCGGGGACGTGCACCTCGACGGTCACCAGCAGGTCACCGGTCGAGCCCTTGGACGGGCCGCTGGTGCGCGGCACGCCGCGGCCGCGGACCCGGAACGCACGGCCGTTGGGGGTGCCGGCCGGGATCTTCAGCGTCACGGGGGCGCCGCCCAGCGTGGGCACCTTGATCTCCGAGCCGAGCGCCGCCTCGTCGAAGCTGACCGGGACGGTCAGCGTCAGGTTGTCGCCGCGCCGGCCGAACAGCGGGTGCGGCGAGACCTTGACGTTGACGTACAGGTCGCCGGGCGGCCCGCCCTGCTCACCGGCCGCGCCCTTGCCGCGCAGCCGGATCCGCTGGCCGTCCTTGACGCCCGCGGGGATGCGCGCCGAGATGGTGCGGTTCGACATGCCCCGGCCGGAGCCGTGGCAGGTCGGGCACGGGTCGTCGACGACCAGCCCGCGGCCGCGGCACGTCGGGCAGGTCTCGTTCATGGTGAACGCGCCGCCCACCGACGCCGCCCGCATGCCGACGCCGTCGCAGTCCGGGCAGACCCGCGGCAGCGTGCCGGCCCGGGCTCCGGTGCCGGAGCAGTCCGGGCACGGCGCGTCGGAGGAGAGCCGCAGCGAGACGGTGACGCCGTCGATCGAGTCGGCGAACCCGATCGTGGCGTCGGTCTCGACGTCGGCCCCGCGCCGCGGCGCGGAGGTGGTGCGGGTGGTCCGGCCACCGCCGCCACCGCCGAACATGCCGCCGAACAGGTCCGAGAAGCCACCGCCGCCGGACGACGTGCGTCCGGTGCCGCCGCCGAAGAGGTCGTTGAGGTCGAAGGTGGTGCTGCCACCTCCGGCCCCGCCGGTCCCGGCGAACGGGCCGAAGCTGCCGACGCCGGCGCGCAGCTCGTCGTACTGCTTGCGCTTCTCGGCGTCGCCGACCACGTCGTAGGCCTCGGCGATGGTCTTGAACCGGTCCTCGGCCGCTGTGTCACCCGGGTGGGAGTCGGGGTGGTTGGCACGGGCCAGCTTGCGGTAGGCCTTCTTGATGTCGGCCGCCGACGCGTCCTTCCCGACGCCGAGGACCTTGTAGAAGTCCTTGTTCGCCCAGTCGGCACTGGTCATGCGCGCACCCCCTTCCCTCTGCTACGTCGTGCGCTCGTCAGATGTGCTCGGTCGTGCTGGTCACTCGTGCTGTCACTCGTGCTGTCACTGGGCCGTCCGGCTCAGGATCCACCACGGTCACCCGGGCCGGTCGTACGACGCGCTCGCCGATCCGGTAGCCCGCCGAGACGATGTCCTGGCAGGTCGTCGTGCTGACGTCCGGCGAGTGCGCGTGCATCAGCGCCTCGTGGAGACGCGGGTCGAACTCGTCGCCGGGCTCCCCGAACTTCACCAGCCCGTGGGCGGCGACGCTGCGCTCCAGCGCGTCGGCGACGGCCTTGAAGCCGCCCTCGACCTCGCCGTGCTCCCGGGCCCGGTCGATGTCGTCGAGCACCGGCATCAGCCCGGTGAGCACCGCGAAGACGGCGTTCTGCTTGACCAGCTCGCGGTCCCGGTCGACGCGGCGCTTGTAGTTGACGTACTCGGCCTGCAGCCGCTTCAGGTCGTCGGTGAGCGCCGCCACCGCCGCCTGCGCGGTCACCAGGTCGGCGGCCGCAGCGGCGTCGTCGGTCGGCTCGTCGGTCGGCACCTCCGGCTGCGCGGCCTCCGCCTCGGCGTCGGCCGGGGCCGCCCCGGGGTCCGCAGTCGCCTGCGGACCCGCGGGGCTGTCCACGGTCTCGTCGAGCGGTGCCTGCTGAGCCTCGTCGGGCTCCCGGACGTGACGGCCTCGGGAGGCGTCGCTCACTTGGCCTCACCCTCGCTGCCGGCGTCGCCGTCGGTGCTGTCGGTGCTGTCGGTCGAGTCCTCGTCGACGATCTCGGCGTCGACGACGTCCTCGTCGGCGTCACCGGTGCCGGTGGTGCCCCCGGCGGCGGAGGCGTCGGCCTCGCCGGCGGCGTACATCGCGGCACCCATCTTCTGGCTGGACTCGTTGAGCTTGGCCAGCGCGGCGGAGATGTCCTGCCCGGCGTTGTCCGAGCCCTCCCCGTCAGCCGTTTCCAGGGCGGTCTTGAGCGCGGCCAGGTCGGTCTCGACCTCGGTCTTCACCTCGGCCGGGATCTTGTCGCCGTTCTCCGAGAGGAACTTCTCGGTGCTGTAGACGACGCCCTCGGCCTGGTTGCGGGTCTCGACGGCCTCCTTGCGCTGCCGGTCCTCCTCGGCGTACTGCTCGGCGTCCTTGACCATCTTGTCGATCTCGTCCTTGGACAGCGCCGAGCCGCCGGTGATCGTCATCGACTGCTCGCGGCCGGTGCCGCGGTCCTTGGCGGACACGTGCACGATGCCGTTGGCGTCGATGTCGAAGGTGACCTCGATCTGCGGCACGCCGCGCGGGGCCGGCGGCAGGCCAGTCAGCTCGAAGTTGCCGAGCGGCTGGTTCTGCGCCGCCATCTGGCGCTCGCCCTGGAAGACCTGGATCTGCACGGACGGCTGGTTGTCGTCGGCCGTGGTGAAGACCTCGGAGCGCTTGGTCGGGATCGTGGTGTTGCGCTCGATGAGCCGCGTCATCACGCCGCCCTTGGTCTCGATGCCCAGGCTCAGCGGGGTGACGTCGAGGAGCAGCACGTCCTTGACCTCGCCCTTGAGGACACCGGCCTGCAGCGCCGCGCCGACCGCGACGACCTCGTCGGGGTTGACGCCCTTGTTGGGCTCCTTGCCGTTGGTGAGGTCCTTGACGACCTCGGCCACCGCGGGCATCCGGGTCGAGCCGCCGACCAGGATGACGTGGTCGATCTTCGCCACGTCGACGCCGGCGTCCTTGATGACCTGCTTGAACGGCGACTTGGTGCGGTCGAGCAGGTCGGAGGTCATCCGCTGGAACTCGGCGCGGCTGATCTTCTCCTCGAAGTGCAGCGGGCCGGACTCGGAGTGCGTGATGTAGGGCAGGTGGATCGTGGTCTCGGAGGACGAGGACAGCTCGATCTTCGCCTTCTCGGCGGCCTCCTGGAGGCGCTGCCGGGCGATCTTGTCGGCCCCGAGGTCGACGCCGTTGTTGTCCTTGAACTTCTTGACCATCCACTCCACGAGCCGGAGGTCCCAGTCGTCGCCACCGAGGTGGTTGTCGCCGGAGGTCGCCTTGACCTCGACCACGCCGTCGCCGATCTCGAGCAGGGACACGTCGAACGTGCCGCCACCGAGGTCGAAGACCAGGATGGTCTGGTCGGACTCCTTGTCCAGGCCGTAGGCCAGCGCGGCCGCGGTCGGCTCGTTGACGATCCGGCTCACGGTCAGGCCGGCGATCTCGCCGGCCTCCTTGGTGGCCTGGCGCTGGGCGTCGGAGAAGTACGCCGGCACGGTGATCACCGCGTCGGTCACGGTCTCGCCGAGGTAGGACTCCGCGTCGCGCTTGAGCTTCTGCAGGACGAACGCGGAGATCTGCTGGGCCGTGAACGACTTGTCGTCGATCTTCGTCGACCAGTCGGTGCCCATGTGGCGCTTCACCGAGCGGATCGTCCGGTCGACGTTGGTGACGGCCTGCCGCTTGGCGACCTCACCGACGAGCACCTCGCCGTTCTTGGCGAAGGCGACCACCGACGGGGTGGTGCGAGCGCCCTCGGCGTTCGCGATGACGGTGGGCTCTCCACCTTCGAGGACGGAGACGACGGAGTTCGTCGTCCCGAGGTCGATACCGACCGCACGAGCCATGGTGTGTTCCTCCTGTTGCGTCCGGCCGGTCCGGCCGGGTTGCTGGGTGTGGTGCTGGGGTCTGGGGTTCCGAGCCAGCCAGGCTGGTCGGGATGCCGGAAGTCTGTCAAACAACCTGAGTCGGTTCAACTCAACTTCGCTCATACAGCCCAACGCACCGGTGGGGCCGGATGTTCCCGCTGGTCAGCCCAGAAGTTCCGAGGGCCGGCGAGGTCAGCCGACGGTGACCTTGACCGGGTTGGAGACCTTGTCGGAGAGCGGGTCGACGACCCGGAACTGCTGCTTGCCGCTGCGCGAGGTCGTGACGTACGTCGTGAACTGGCCGCCGCTGACCGAGGCGCCGACCGGGAAGTCGGACCACCGGCCCGCGTCGAACCGCTCGACCTGCAGCCGGGCGCCCTCGCCGCCCTGGTAGACCCCGGTGAGGTTGATCCGCTGGCCGGCCGAGACCCGCTGCGGGAAGGCCTGCAGCGTGATGCCGGTGGCCTTCTTCTTCTTGGGGCCGGGCTTGTCGGACGGGGACGCGCCGCCCTGCGCCGGGGAGGGCGAGGCGGCCTTGGAGGAGGGGGCGGGGTACTCGTCGAGGCCGACGGAGGGCTTGCCGCTGGGGATGTAGAGGCTCGGCTTCTGGGTCGCCTTCGTCTGGGCGGAGTCGAGCCCGGTGACCTTGGCGGCGCCGAGCGCGACCACGCTGACCACCCCGCCGATCACCAGCGCGACGGCGACGAGCACGCCGAGCACGACCAGCAGCTGCCGGCCCCAGCCGGTCTCGTCGTCACGGTCGTCACGCGCCATACGTCCCAGGATGCGGCACAGGTCCCAGAACCGGTAACCGGGTCCTCGACCCGGACGCAGGTGCGCGCCGATGAGTCCGGGCGCGAGACTGGGTCTACCCGCCGAACCGCCACCCCCGACGAGGAGCATCGCGATGCGCAGCATCATCAGCAACCTGTTCATGTCCATCGACGGCGTCGTGGACTCGCCCGGCGAGTGGTCGCTGGCCTACTGGAACGACGACATCGCGGCGGTGATGGCGGACGCGACCGGCGGTGCCGACGCGCTGCTGCTGGGCCGGGTCACCTACACCGAGTTCGAGCCGGCCTGGTCGGGCCGCAGCACGGCCGACGACCCGGGGGCCGAGTTCTTCAACTCGGTGCGCAAGCACGTCGCGTCGTCCACCCTCGAGACGCTCACCTGGAACAACTCGACGCTGCTCGAGGGCGACGTCACGACCGCGGTCGAGGGGCTCAAGGAGCAGGACGGCGGCACGATCATCACCAGCGGCAGCGGCACCCTGGTCCGGTCGTTGCTGCAGGCCGGCCTGGTCGACGAGCTGCGGCTGCTCGTCTACCCGCTCGTGGTCGGCACCGGCAAGCGGCTCTGCGAGGGCGAGGGCGACCGGATCCCGCTGCGGCTGACCCACTCCCGGACGTTCGACAACGGCGTGATGTACGTCGTCTACTCCGGCGCCTGAGCCGACGCCCGCACCTCGCCGGGGCGTACGACGACCCGGGCGCCGTGCCGCGGCACGCTGGTGATGTTGCGCACCCGGGGGTAGTCGTGCGACCCGGGCGGCAGCGTCACGTCGTAGCGCAGCAGCACCTCGCGGAGCACCGCGACGCCCTCCATCAGCGAGAACCCGGCGCCGATGCAGCGCCGGACGCCGCCGCCGAACGGGATCCAGGTGTTGGTGGCGACCTCGCCGTCGAGGAAGCGCCGCGGCCGGAAGGCGGCCGGGTCGCCGTGCAGGTCCTCGCGGGCGTGGGTCACCAGGATCGACGGGCCGACCGTGGCGCCGCGCGGCAGGTCGATGCCGCCGATGGTGGCCGGCTTCATCAGGTGCCGCACCACCATCGGGATCACCGGGTGCAGCCGCATCGACTCCTTGACCACGGCCTCGAGGTAGGAGTCGTCGCCCTCGGCGGCGGCGGTCCGCGCCGCCGCGAGCTGCTCGGCGTCGCGGCCGAGCTCGTAGAGCGCCCAGGACAGCGCGGTCGCGGTGGTCTCGTGGCCGGCCAGCAGCAGCGTGACGAGCTGGTCGCGCAGCTCGTGGTCGGACAGCCCGCCCTCGTCGGTGACCCGCAGCAGCTGCGAGAGCACGTCGGTGCGCTCGGCCAGGTCGGGGGCGGTGCGGCGCCGGGCGATCTCGTCGTACATCACCTCGTCGAGGGCGCGCTGGTTCTCGACGGTGGCCTTCCAGGGGCCGAAGCGCTGCAGGAACGGGTAGCCCCAGCCGAGCAGCACCGCCGGGCTGACGTTCACGGTGGTGTTGACCAGCGGCCGCAGCCGGGCGAGCCGGGACTCGTCGGTGACGCCGAAGACCACCCGGAGGATCACCTCGAGGGTCAGCGCGTTCATCCGGTCCAGGGAGCGGAGCTCCTCGCCCGGCGTCCAGCGGTCGACCTCCTCCTTGGCGAGCTGGCTGACCACCGCCTCGTAGCCGCGCAGCGCGTGGCCGTTGAACGCCGGCATCAGCAGCTTGCGGGCCCGCTTGTGCTCGCCGGAGTCCTGCAGCAGCAGCGAGTGCTCGCCCATGATCGGGCCGAGGATGGCGTTGCCCTTGCCGGCGTGGAACACCTCCGGGTCGCCGGCGAAGATCTCCTTGGTGTGCTCGGGCCGGGTGAACAGCACCAGCGGCTGCCCCTTGGGCATGATCCGCACCGTGAACACGTCGCCGTAGCGGCGGTGCATGGCCGGCACGAACTGGTGGCGGAACCGGACCAGCGCAATGCTCTGCAGCAGGGTCGGCCAGCGGGGCCCGGGTGGCAGCTCGGCAGCCGCGTAGCGGCGGCGTCCGGTCGGGTCGAAGGGCTGCATCTTGGCGAAGCGGTCGTCGGTCGCCGTCATGGCGAGGGATCACCCTCTCTGCTAGAACGTGTTTCGCATACTACGAGTACGGGTCGGCGCGCGGAACCCCGCGCAGGGTGCGCTCGCGCACAGCGTGCTCGTCGGTGCGGGCGTCGTAGGACCAGAAGTCGCGCAGCCACAGCGCGGTGGCGCTGACCCCGACGACGCAGAGCACGCCGCCGCTGACGATCGAGGCGCGCACCGACCAGACGTCGGCGACCAGACCGGCCCGCACCTGCCCACCCAGCGGGCCGAGGGAGTACGACAGCAGCTCGATGCCCGCCAGCCGGCCGCGCATCTCGTCGGGGATCGTCTGGTTCCACACCGTGCGGCGGAAGATGCCGCTCACCGTGTCGGCGGCGCCCGCGCACGCGAAGAACACGATGGCCACCCCGATCGAGGGGGCGAGCCCCGCCAGCGCGACGGTCGCGCCGTAGGCCAGCGCGGCGAGCACGATCGCGCGGCCGTGGTGGTGGACCCCGGCGACCCAGCCCGAGGTCACGGTGGCGACCACGCCGCCGATGGTCTCCGCGGTGTAGAGCAGGCCGAGCAGCTCCGGCCGCTCGAAGACGTCCTGCGCGAGCGCGGGGAAGAGCACCACGGGCAGCGCCATCACCATCGCCGCGATGTCCACGAGGTAGGTGCCGAGCAGGTCGCGGCGCCGGGCGGCGTAGGAGATCCCCTCCACGATGCCGCGGACGCTGGGCCCGGCGGTCTCCCCCTCGTGGGGGTAGGGCCGCACCAGGGCGTAGACCCCGGTGGCGAGGACCAGCGCGACCACGTCGACGAGGTAGCACCAGCCCGCTCCCACGGTCGCGACCAGCACGCCGCCGATCGCGGGGCCGGCCAGCAGGCCGAGCTGCATGCCGAAGCCCGACAGCGCGGTCGCGGCCGGGATCTGGTCGTGGCGCACCGTCCGCGGCTCGAGCGCCTCCTTCGAGGGCCGCTGCACCGACTCCGCGGCGGCCAGCCCGGCCGCGACGACGTAGATCAGCCACACCCGGGGCTGGTCGAGGAACGCGTTGACCATCAGCACCGAGATCAGCAGCGCCTGCAGCAGCCCGGCCACCACGAGCAGCCGCCGGCGGTCGACGTGGTCGGCCAGCGCGCCGCCGTACAGGCCGAACAGCACCAGCGGCACGAGCTCGACCAGGGCGACCGCGCCGACGGCGAAGTTGGACCCGGTGAGCCGGTAGAGCTGGAAGGGCACCGCGACGTAGGCGACCATGGCGCCGAGGTAGAACACGGTGCCGGCCACGAACAGCAGCCGGAAGTCGCGCGACTCGCGCAGCGGGGTCACGTCGACGCGCAGCCCTCGCAGCAGGCCCGCCAGTCGTCCGCTCGTCACGCTCCCCGATCCTGGCAGCCGTCACCCCCGGCGGCGAGCGGGTTTCTCAGGCCGGCAGCAGGCCGTCGCGCCGGGCGATGGCAGCGGCCTCGGTGCGCCCGCTGGCGCCGAGCTTGGCCAGGATGTTGGAGACGTGCACGCTGACCGTCTTGGTGCTGATGAACAGCTGCCGGGCGATCTCGCCGTTGCTGCGGCCCTGCGCCACCAGTCCGAGGATCTCGGTCTCGCGGGCGGTCAGCGGCGCGGGCCCGGCGCTGTCGCGCGTCGGCGAGCCCCGGCCGAGCCGGGCCAGCAGCGGCGCGGCCCCGAGGTCGCGGGCGGCGCTGCGGGCGGCCTCGGCGGGGGCCCGGGCGTCGGCGGGACGCCCGACCGCCCGGAGCACCTCCACCAGCCGGACCTGGGAGCGGGCGGTCTCGAACGGGCTGCCCATCGCGGTGAACGCCTCGACGGTGGCCTGCCACCCGGCGATCAGGTCGTGCTCGGACGGCGCCTCGGCGTCGGCGAGCCAGCGCAGCCGCAGCTCCTCAGCGCGGGCGCGGGCGAGCCAGGCGACCCCCTCCGGGCCGAGCGGCAGCTTGCGGAGCCGGACCCGCTGCTCGGCCCGGTCGACGCCGAGCCGGAGCTCGGGCAGCCGGTCGGTGAGCCCGGCCCGCTCGGCCTGCGTCGCCCGCCCGGCAGCGTCGGCGAGGTGGCCGAGGACCAGCGCGGTGAGCCGGATCCGGGCCGGGAAGTGCTCGGACCACACCCGGCCGACCACGTCGACCGCGTGGTCGAACGTGCGCAGCACGGCCTCGACGTCGTGCCGCTCGCCGTGCCAGTCGATCTCGGCCGCCCCGGCACTGATGCCCACCAGGCCGTCGAGCGGCCACATCGGCCGGACCCGCTCGAGCAGCGGCCCGGCGCCGGGGTCGCCGCGGCCGACCAGCGGCATCGACCGGACCGCGAGCAGCATCGCCTCCGGGATCGCCGGCGGCGACTGCCCGGACAGCGAGGTCACCGCGAGGCAGGCGTCCCAGGCGCCGCTCTCGTAGGCCACCAGCGCCTCCATCAGCCGAGCCTCGAAGCCGTACGGCGCCCAGGGCCAGCCGGTCCGGTCGGCCAGCGCGAAGCCGTCGTGGAAGCCGCGCCGGGCCCGGTCGAGGTCGCCGCGCTCGTGGTGCAGGCTCGCCAGCAGGTAGCGGCCGCGCAGCTCCGCGTGGACGTCCTGGTCGCGCGCCGCCTGCGCGACGACGTCCTCCAGGACCAGCTCCGCACTCGCCGGGTCGCCGGAGCGCTCCTCGATGCCGGCCAGCGTCGTGGTGGTGTCGGCGACCAGCCAGGAGAGGTCGAGCTTCTGGGCCAGGTGGAGCGACTCCATGGCCTGCTCGGAGGCCTCCTCGACGTTGCCGTGCTGCAGCAGCGCGCGGGCGTGCAGGCCGAGCAGCCGCGCGCGCAGCGAGGACGGCTCGGCCGGCAGCAGCGCCAGCGCCTCGCCGGTCAGCGCGAGCGGGTCGCTGCCGCCGTCGATCGTCAGCGACGCCGACGCCTGGAAGGCCAGCAGCCGGGCCCGGTCGACCGGGTCGGCCGGCGCGAGGGCCGGCTGCAGGTGGGAGGCCACCAGCAGGTGGGCGCGCTCGGGGACGCCGGAGGCCATCAGGGCGTCGGCGGCGCGGGTGACCAGGCCGACGAGGTCGACGTCGTCGGCCGGGCCGTCGTCGGCGAGCAGCTCGAGGGCGGTCTCGTAGTGGTGGGCGGCCTCCTCCGGTCCGCCGACCGACATCGCCTCCTCCCCCGCCTGGATGCTGGCCTGCACCGCGGTGCGCCGGTCGTGGGCGGCGCGGGCGTGCCGGGCGAGCTCGGCGGCGGTGCCGTCGACGCGTCGCTCCAGCAGCGCCGCGGCGTACGCCGCGTGCAGCCGGACCCGCTCGCCGGGCAGCAGGTCGTCGTGGACCGCCTCGGCGAGCAGGGCGTGCCGGAAGGCGTAGGAGTCGTCACCGAGCCGGGCCAGGACGTTCTGCTCGACGGCGCCGCGCAGCGCCCGGTCGAGCTCGTCGTCGTCGAGGCCCACCACCGCCGCGAGCATCGCGTGGGAGACCCGGCGGCCGGAGCAGGCAGCGGCGCGGACCACCTCGCGGGCGGCGTCGTCGAGCCGGTCGAGCCGGACCAGCAGCAGGTCGGCGAGGTCCTCCGGCAGGCCACCTGGCCCGGCGCTGCCGCCGGTCGCGGCGCCGACCAGCTCCTCGGCGAAGAAGGCGTTGCCCTCCGCCCGCGCCACGATCGCCTGCACCTCGCCGTCCGTGAGCGGTCCGACCAGCGAGGAGGTCAGCGCGGCCACCAGCGCGCGCACGTCCGGGTCGGGCAGCGGGTCGAGCTGCAGCCGGTGGACCCCGGGGACCCGGGTCCACTGCGCGGCGGTGGCGCGCAGCGGGTGGCGCCGGTGCAGGTCGTCGGAGCGGTACGACGCCACGACCCGGACCGGGCCGCGGAAGCCCCGGGTGAACAGGAAGGAGAGCAGGTCGCGCGTCGACCGGTCGGCCCAGTGGACGTCCTCCACGACGAGCAGCAGCGGCCGGTCGGCCACGAGGTCCTCCAGCGCCGCGTGCAGCGACTCGAAGAGGTCGGACCGGTCGAGGGTGTCGGCCGGGTCGGCGTCCCGGCCGGTGGGCCCGGCGCTGCCGGACAGCAGGCGGCGGCCGGGCTGCAGGTGGGTCAGTGCCGGGTGGGCCTGCGTCAGCCCGGAGGCGACCTGCGGGTCGTCGGCGGCCAGCCGGCCGAAGACCTCGGAGAACGGGAGGTAGGGCAGCGCGCTGTCGCCGAAGTCGAGGCAGTGGCCCACCAGGGTGCGCCAGCCGGCGTCGGTCGCGCGGTCGACGAGCTCGGCGAGCAGCCGGGTCTTGCCGACGCCGGCGTCACCGCCGAGCAGCACGAACGGGGCGCTCGCCACGCGGTCGTCGTCCCCGGCGGGCAGGCCGAGCAGGTCCGCGAGCAGGTCGAGCTCGCGCTCGCGTCCCTGCAGCGGCTGCATCGCGTCGGTCACCGGGGCCATGGCCTCCATCATGGTGGAGACCACGGACAGCGCGGGCGGCGACGCGGGCCGGTCGGCGGCGGGCTCGCCGACCGCCGAGCCGGCCACGGCGGCCGACGGACGGCGTCGGCGCTCACGCCAGCGACAGCGGGCGCGGCCGCGGGTGCGGCAGGTGCAGCGAGCGGCGCCGGCGCACCCGGAGCCGGCGCGGGCCGTGCGGGTACATCGCGGTCGCCCGGCCGAGCCGGTAGTCGACCTCGGCGGTGGTGTACAGGGTCTGGGCGATCTGGCTGGTCATCGTGGTCTCCTCGGTGAGCTTCTCGATGACCCGATCCTGTGCGCCTGAGGTAGCCCCGCACATCGGAGGAAATCCCTATCTCTCCAGGCCCGCCTCAGGGGTACCTCAGACGCGTCCCACGGGACCTCTCACTGGACCCAGACCAGGGCGCCGGCCAGCACGAACGCCACCGCCCAGAGCTTGTCGAGGTTGACCCACATCCGGGTCAGCACCCGCAGCCCGAGCACCTCGTAGACCAGCACCGCGACGACCGCCGCGGTCGCCACCATCGCGGCCGCGTGCAGCACCGCCGCGAACAGCGCCACCAGCACCTCGCCGCGCAGCGCCTCCCGGACCAGGGCGTCGGCCGGCAGCGGCTGCCCGCCGACGAGCACCGGCGCCAGCATCAGCCCGGCCCCGGTCACCGTCGACATCAGGAACGACCACCAGGCGAGCTGGTAGGGCCGCAGCCGCATGCCGACCCAGCGGAAGTGCCGCTTGCGGAAGAACAGCCAGGCGCCGAAGCCCATCATCACCAGGCCGCTCACCCCGACCGCGATCGCCTGGGACACGCTCGAGGAGAACAGCACGATCGCGACGGCCGTCATCGCCACCGACAGCTCGTGGCCGATGCCGATCGGGATCAGCGCCTTGAGGACCGCGGTGCGGCGCTTCTCCTGGAGCCCGTAGGAGACCGCGAACAACCAGCCCATGCCGGGGTTGAGCCCGTGGAAGCAGCCGAGCAGCACGACCGTGACCACGACCTGGGGGTCGAGCCGCAGGACGGCCTCGCCCCCGTGGGCCAGGATCACCGGCTCACGGGAAGCAGTAGGAGTCGCTGGAGGCGTCGCCGCCCTGCAGGTGGGTCTGGTGCGGCCGGTTCCCGCGGAAGGCGTCGCCGTGCGGGAAGAACCGCTCGTCGAGGGTGAGCCCGCCGTTCGCGGTGTCGACGTCCGCCTTCACCATCCAGGCGCCGACGCCGCCGGGGTAGAACTGGTCGTCCCAGGCGCCGTACAGCGAGTTGGTCCAGTAGACCCGGGTGCCGTCGCGGCTGATCTCCACCATCTGCGGCCCGCCGCCCAACGGGGCGTCCGGGTCGGTGGGGTGCGCCGTGCGGCCGGCGATGCCGCCGAGCCGGAACGAGCCGGTCTCCTTCGGGTGGAACGGGTCGGAGACGTCGTACTGCTTGGCCTCGCCGGTGCCCCAGCAGGAGACGTAGAGGAACCGGTCGTCGACGGACAGGTCGATGTCGGTGACCAGCGGCGGCACCGCCCCGAACGGCTTGAGCAGGTCGGGCAGCACCTCGGGGTCGTCCACCGGCTCGGCGGGGATGGTGATCACCTTGGTGGCCGCGAACTCGCCCCGGTCGCCGTCGCGGTGCCAGACCCAGATCGACGCGGACAGGTCGGCGGTGCTGATCACCACGCCGGCGAAGCCGTACTGCTTGGTCGGGTCGTGCGCGGGCCGCAGCTCGAGAGCCATCTGGTGCTCGGCGCCGAGGTCGACGGTCTGCGTCAGCTTGCGGGTCTTGAGGTCGAAGAAGTGCAGCCGGTGGCCGTACTGGTTCGACAGCAGCTTCTCGGGGACGATCCCCTCCTCGATCATCGAGGGCGTGCCCCACTCGCTGGCCACCAGCACGTCGTGGTTGATGTGCCACCAGAAGTCGTAGGCGAGGTACTGGTCGCCGCGGTCGACCTCCCACTGGCCCTTGATCTCGAAGGTGTCGTGGTCGAGCAGCGCGATGCCGCCGGGGCCGTCGTCGCTGTGCGCGGCGCCGAGGTTGGTGATGTAGATGCCCTCGGGTCCGCAGTGCGCGGTGTGCGGCCGGCTGTAGCCGGTGCCCTTCTGGTAGTCGTCGGGCTCGATGACCTTCGCCACCCGCGGGTTGCGGGGGTCGTCCTTGACGTCGACGAAGTGGATGCGGCTGGAGCGCAGCCCCATCAGCAGCAGGTAGCGGCGCTCGACGTGCGGGTGCGGGTTGCTGGGGCACAGCGCGGAGGAGCAGGCGTTCCAGCCGTGGTGGTGGAGCTCGTCGCCGAAGCCGGGCATCTCCGTCCAGCCGATCACCTGGCCGTAGGTGTCGGAGGACTCGGCGACGTCGACGACCGCGAGCGCGTCCTTCTGGGGCTCGCCCTCGCCGCGCCAGAAGGTCGCGACGTAGGCCAGCTCCTCGGTCGGGCCCTGGGCGGCGAGCGACGGCGACGGGTAGAAGGTCGGGTCGGGCTTCCAGCTGGTCCGCGGCATGGCTCTCCTCCGAGGTGGAATCGTCGGTCCCAGCCTCGTCCCGGACGGAGCACCCCGTCAATGTCCACGAACTCTGTGCACAATATGCGGCTAATGCGCCGCTCGGCCCCGCACGAACGTCTCCCGCACCAGCGGCACACCGGGCCGGTAGGCGAGGTGGAGGTACGTCGGCGCGTCGAGCACCGCCAGGTCCGCCGACGCCCCGACGCCGAGGTGGCCGACGTCGCGTGCGGCGCAGCGCGCGGGCGCCGCCGGTGGTCGCGGCGGCCAGCGCCTCGGCCGGGGACATCCCCATCTCGCGCACCGCCAGCGCGATGCACAGCGGCACCGACGAGGTGAAGCACGAGCCCGGGTTGCAGTCGCTGGCCAGCGCGACGTGCACGCCGGCGTCGAGCAGCCGCCGTGCGTCCGGGTACGGCGACCGGGTGGAGAACTCCACGCCCGGCAGCAGCGTCGCGGTCGTGCCGCTGGCCACCAGCGCGTCGACGTCGGCGTCGTCGAGGTAGGTGCAGTGGTCGACCGCGGCCAGCCCCAGCTCGCACGCGAGGCGCACGCCCGGGCCCGGGCCGAGCTGGTTGGCGTGCAGCCGCCCCTCGAGGCCTTTCGCCTTGCCTGCCTGGAGGATCGCGCGCGCCTGGTGCTCGTCGAAGGCACCGGTCTCGCAGAACACGTCGACCCACTTGGCGTGCGGCGCGCACGCGTCGAGCATCGGGCCGGTCACCAGGTCGACGTACGCCGCGGGGTCGTCGGCGTGCTCCGGCGGCACCACGTGCGCGCCGAGGAAGGTGGTCTCGTCGGTGACCTGCCGCGCGAGCATCAGGCTGCGCGCCTCGTCGCGGACGGTGAGCCCGTAGCCGCTCTTCACCTCGACGGTCGTGGTGCCCTGCCGGCGCATCTCGTCGACGAGCCGGGCGAGGTTCGCGGCGAGCTGCTCGTCGGTGGCGGCACGGGTGGCGGCGACCGTGGTGCGGATGCCGCCGGCGGAGTACGGCGTGCCGGTCATCCGGGCCGCGAACTCCTCGGACCGGTCACCGGCGAACAGCAGGTGGCTGTGCGAGTCGACGAACCCGGGGATCACCGCCCGGCCGCCGACGTCGTACGACGTGTCCGCGGCGGGTGCGCCCCGGGACGGCCCGACCCACGCGACCCGACCCGCGTCGACCACCAGCGCGGCGTCGTGCAGCACGCCGAGCTCGGGGTCCTGCGTCGAGAGCTCACCGATGCCGGTGAGCGCGATGCTGGTCATGCGTCCTCCCAGAGCTTGCTGATCACGCGGTCGAGCTCCGCACCGACCTCGCGGGGGTCGAGGGTGACGTCGACGCCGTCGCGGAGCACGTGCACGACGTCGGCGCCGGAGGCCGCGAACACCGCGGTCGTCGCGTCGGCGCCGGTGCCGGCGGTGCGCACGCTCGCGGTGTCGAGGGTGACGAGGTCGGCACGGGCGCCGACCTCGATGCGGCCGGCGTCGCCGAAGCCGAGCGAGCCGTGCCCCTCGGCGGTGCCGGCGCGCAGCAGGTCGTCGACCGGCCAGTGGCCGCGCTCCTGGGTGGCCAGCCGCTCGTGCATCTCGACCGCCCGCAGCTCCTCGAGCAGGTCGACCACGGCGTGGCTGTCCGAGCCGACGGTGACCGGGACGACGCCGTGCAGCCGGTGCGACGGCACGCCGTCCCCGAGGTCGCGCTCGGTGGTGGGGCACAGGCACACCCGCGACGAGGACTCGGCCAGCAGCCGCACGTCGTCGTCGGTGAGGTGCGTGGCGTGCACCGCGCTGGTCCGCGGCCCGAGCGCGCCCGCGTCGGCCAGCAGCCGGGTCGGGGTGACGCCGTACGCCTCGAGGCACTGGTCGTTCTCCGCGACCTGCTCGGACAGGTGCACGTGCAGCGGCGCCTCGTGCGCGTCGGCCCACGCCACCACGTCCGGCATCTGCTCGCGCGGCACCGCCCGGACGGAGTGGATCGCCGCCCCCCGCACCGCCGACCCAGGCCCAGACCCCGCCGACCCGTCACCTACTCGGCCAGGTGACCGCGTGTCGTCCCAGTCCATGACGGCTCGCCGCGCCGCCCAGGCCGCTGCCGTGCCGTCGCTGAACCGTCGCTGCACCCCCTCCGGACCGCGGCCGATCCCCGCGGCGAGGTAGCAGGTGTCCAGCAGCGCGACCCGGATCCCGGCCTCGCCCGCGGCCGCCAGCAGCGCGTGGGACATCGCGTTCGGGTCGTCGTACGGCGTCCCGTCCGGACCGTGGTGCAGGTAGTGGAACTCGCCGACCGTGGTGACGCCCACCGAGACCATCTCCCGGTACGTCGCCCGGGCCAGCTCGAAGTACGAGTCCGGCGTCAGCCGCTCGGCGAGGGCGTACATCTGCTCGCGCCAGGTCCAGAACGACCCGGCGCCGCGCTGGGTGCGCCCGCGCAGCGCCCGGTGGAACGCGTGGCTGTGGCAGTTGGCCAGACCGGGAATCGTCAAGCCAGGCAGGCGATCCGCCCCGTCCGGCGAGCCCGCGGCGACGCTGGTGAAGACGCCGTCGGCCACCTCGACGCGCAGGCCGTCGACCACCGGACCGGTGCCGGTCCACGCCCGCTCCAGCCAGTAGGCCGTCACGTGGTCAGGTCCGTGAGCGCGTCGGCCAGCGCCTCGACGCCGGCCAGGCAGTCCGCCGTGCCGGCGTGCTCGTCGGGTGAGTGCGAGACGCCGGTCGGGTTGCGCACGAACAGCATCGCGGTGCGCCGGCCGGCCGCGGCGAGGATGCCGGCGTCGTGGCCCGCCATCGTCGGGATCACCGGCCAGCGGTGCGCACCGCCGAGCGCGGAGAGCCGCCGGGCGGTCTCCGCGTCGAAGTCGACCCGCGGCGAGCTCGCCTCGGTGGCCATCGCGACCGCGGTGCCGTCGCGTTCCGCCCGCTCGGTCGCGAGCCGCTCGATCTGCCCGACCATCTCCTCGAGGATCTCCGTCGACTCCGCGCGGGCGTCGAGCCAGGCCGTCACGGCGGAGGGCACCGCGTTGGTGCCGTTGGGCCGCACGTCGATCCGGCCGAAGGTCGCGCGCTGCCCGGCGATCCGGGCCTGCTTGTTGGCGGCGAGCACGGTCATCGCGTAGCTCAGCATCGGGTCGCGACGGTCCTCCATGCGCGTGGTGCCGGCGTGGTTGGCCTGCCCGGTGAAGTCGAAGCGGTACCGGCCGTGCGGCCACATCGCGCTGGCGACGCCGACCGCGGCGCCCCGGTCGACGAGGTCGCGGCCCTGCTCGACGTGCAGCTCGACGAAGCAGGCGACGTCGTCGAGCAGGCTCGACGGGCCGACACCCGGCTCGAGGCCGGCCTGCGCCACGGCGTCGAGCAGGTAGACCCCGTCGCGGTCGCGCAGCTCGCGGGCCTGCTCGGGCGTCGTGAGGCCGGTCATCAGCCGCGACCCGAGGCAGGCGATGCCGAAGCGGGAGCCCTCCTCCTCGACGAACACCGCGACGCCGATCGGCACGGTCGGCACGACGCCGCGCTCGCGCAGCACGTCGACGGCGGCCAGCGCCGAGACCACGCCGAGCGGGCCGTCGTACGCACCGCCGTCGAGGACGGAGTCGAGGTGCGAGCCGGTCACGACGGCGGGGCCGGACGCGCCCTCCGGGCGCCACCACGCGACCAGGTTGCCGTTGCCGTCGGACTCGACGTCGAGGTCGCGCGCCGCGGCCTGCTCCAGGAACCAGGTGACGCACTCGCGCTCCGCCGACGCGAACGGCTGTCGGAAGTAGCCGCCGCTCGACGCCGACCGCCCGACCGGCGCGAGGTCGGCCCACATCTGCTCGAAGTCAGCGGTCATGATCGTGACCATGGAGTTCCAGGACGTCGTACGCAAGCGCCGCATGGTCCGTCGGTACGCCGACCGGCCGGTCGACCCGGCGGTGGTGGACCGGCTGCTGCGCAACGCGGTGCGCGCGCCGAGCGCGGGGTTCAGCCAGGGCTGGGCGTTCCTGGTGCTCGACCGCCCGGCCGACGTGGCGCGGTTCTGGGCCTCGACCGCCGACGCGGACGCGTCGAGCAGCTGGCTGGACGGGATGCGCACCGCCCCGCTGGTGGTCGTGCCGCTGTCGAGCAAGGCCGCCTACCTCGACCGCTACGCCCAGCCCGACAAGGGCTGGACGGACCGGGAGGAGCGCCGCTGGCCGGTGCCGTACTGGCACATCGACGCGGGCATGGCCACGCTGCTGATGCTGCAGACCGCGGTCGACGAGGGGCTCGGCGCCTGCTTCTTCGGCATCCCGCGCGAGCGGGTGCCGGCGTTCTGCGCGGAGTTCGGGGTGCCCGACGACCACACGCCGATCGGCGCCGTCACGGTCGGTCACCGGGTCGAGGACCCGGGGGCGGCAGGCTCCCCGGCGCGGCGGCCGCGCAAGCCGCTCGAGGACGTCGTGCACCGCGGCGGCTGGTGAGGGCATGCCCCCAGTCCACTGACCCGGGGCGTCGGGGTCAATCGGGCGCGCGGTGGCGTTGTCTCGGATCCGAGACAGGGGGGTGGCGACGGTAGCCTGCGAGCATGGACGCCTTCGACATCGCCGACTGGCGCCGCCGCGTGTTCGCGCTCTACGCCGAGGTGCGCGCGACCGACCCCGCGACCGGCCACGAGCTGTGGCGGGCGACGCGGGACGAGCTGTTCGCGACGCACCCCGCCTCCCCGCTGCTGCCCGAGGACCAGGACGGCTTCACCGGCCTGCCCGTCCCGGCCTACGACCCCGACTGGCGGTTCGAGGCGGAGCTCCGGCCTGCCGAGCCGCGGCGCATCGAGGTCGACACCGGCACGGACGGGGCCGTCCCGTTCGAGCTGCTCGGCGTCGTCGAGGTGCCCGGGGTCGGCTCGCTGGACGTGTGGCGGTTCGCGTCGTACGGCGGCGGGCTGTTCGTCCCGGTCAAGGACGCGTCGGCCGGCAAGCCCGGCGGGACCTACGGCGGCGGGCGCTACCTCGTGGACACCGTGAAGGGCGCGGACCTCGGGACGAAGGACGGCGCCCTGGTGCTGGACCTCAACTTCGCCTACAACCCGTCGTGCGCCTACGACCCTGCGTGGGCCTGCCCGCTCGCGCAGCCCGGCAGCACCGTCGGCGTCGAGATCCCGGTCGGCGAGCGGGCGTAGCCCCGGACCTGCGACCACCCGGCTCCTAGACTCGACGGCGGGGTGAGACACATGAGCGAACGAGACCTCGACGAGGAGCGCCGGCTGCGTCGTGCGGCCGTCGCCCGTCACGGCGCGCTGCCCGAGGCCCAGCACGAGACGCCGTACGACGACACGGATCTTGCCGACGCGGACGTGCGCCCGGAGGCCGAGGACGAGGACGACGACCTCGCCGCTCGCCGGATGGACCAGAAGGGCATGTGGGTCGAGTTCCAGATCCGCAAGGCCATGGAGCGCGGCGAGTTCGACAACCTGCCCGGCGCCGGGAAGCCGCTGCACCTGCCCGACCGCCACGACCCCGACTGGTGGGTCAAGCGGCTCATCGAGCGGGAGAAGATCAGCGGCGTCGCGCCGCCGGCCATCGGGCTGCGCCGCGAGGACGCCGAGCTCGAGGCGACCATCGACCGCGAGGTGCGGGAGGAGGGCGTCCGCCGGGTCGTCGAGGAGTTCAACCGGCGCGTGGTCGAGGCCCGCCGGCAGCTGCAGGGCGGCCCGCCGGTGGTCACCCCGCTGCGCGACGCCGACGCCGAGGTGGCCGCCTGGCGCGAGCGCCGCACCGCCGCCGCCCGGGCCGGCCGGGAGGCCGCCCGGCGACGCGAGCAGGAGCGCCGGGCCGAGGCCGAGGCGGCCCGCCGGGCCCGCCCCTCGCTGCTCAGGCGCGCCGTTCGGACTCTCGGACCCCGCCGAGGCGCGTGATCCTGACTCCGGAACCCCGTCGAGGCGCGTCGTGACGACGCGCCTCGGCAGGTCCGGGAAGTCAGAAGCGCGCGCCTCGGCAGGTCCGGGAAGTCAGAAGTACGCGCCTCGGCGGGTCAGCCCTCCTGCATCGGCACCCGGACGCCGCGCTCGGCGGCGGCCCGCTCGGCCTCGGGGTAGCCGGCGTCCACGTGCCGGATCACGCCCATGCCCGGGTCGTTGGTCAGCACCCGCTCGATCTTCTGGGCGGCGAGGTCGGTGCCGTCGGCGACGGTGACCTGGCCGGCGTGGATCGAGCGGCCCATCCCGACGCCGCCGCCGTGGTGGATCGAGACCCAGGTGGCCCCGGAGGCGGTGTTCACCAGCGCGTTGAGCAGCGGCCAGTCGGCGATCGCGTCGGAGCCGTCGAGCATCGACTCGGTCTCGCGGTAGGGCGAGGCCACCGACCCGCTGTCGAGGTGGTCGCGGCCGATCGCGACGGGGCCCTTCAGCTCACCCGACGCGACCATCTCGTTGAAGCGGAGACCCGCGCGGTGCCGCTCGCCGTACCCCAGCCAGCAGATCCGGGCCGGCAGCCCCTGGAACTGCACCCGCTCGCCGGCCATCGTGATCCACTTGCGCAGCTTCTCGTCCTCGGGGAACAGCTCGAGGATCGCGCGGTCGGTCGCCGCGATGTCGGCCGGGTCGCCGGACAGCGCCGCCCAGCGGAACGGGCCCTTCCCCTCGCAGAACAGCGGCCGGATGTACGCCGGCACGAACCCGGGGAACTCGAACGCCCGGTCGTAGCCGCCCTTGCGGGCCTCGTCCCGGATCGAGTTGCCGTAGTCGAACACCTCGGCGCCCTTGTCCTGGAACTCCACCATCGCCCGGACGTGCGCGGCCATCGCGGCCTGCGCCTCCTTGGTGAACCCCTCCGGGTCCGCCGTGCGACGGGCGTCCCACTCCTCGAAGGGCACCCCCACCGGGAGGTAGGCCAGCGGGTCGTGCGCCGAGGTCTGGTCGGTGACGATGTCGATGGGGGCGTCCTGCTCCAGCAGCGCCGGGACCATCTCGGCGGCGTTGCCGAGCACGCCGATCGACAGCGGCCGGCGGGCGTCACGCGCCTCGACCGCCAGCGCGACGGCCTCGTCCAGCGACGCGGCCTGCACGTCGAGGTAGCGGTGCTCGATGCGCCGCTTGATCCGGGAGTCGTCGCACTCGACGCAGATCACGACGCCGTCGTTCATGGTCACGGCGAGCGGCTGCGCGCCACCCATGCCGCCGAGCCCGGCGGTCAGCGTGATGGTGCCGGCCAGCGTGCCGCCGTACCGCTTGTCGGCCACGGCGGCGAACGTCTCGAAGGTGCCCTGCAGGATGCCCTGCGTGCCGATGTAGATCCACGAGCCGGCCGTCATCTGGCCGTACATCGTCAGCCCGAGGTGCTCCAGGCGCCGGAACTCCTCCCAGTTGGCCCAGTCGCCCACGAGGTTGGAGTTCGCGATCAGCACCCGCGGCGCCCACTCGTGGGTCCGCATCACGCCGACCGGCTTGCCGGACTGCACGAGCAGCGTCTCGTCGGACTCCAGCGTGCGCAGCGTGCGGACGATCGCGTCGTAGGCCTCCCACGACCGCGCCGCCTTGCCGGTGCCGCCGTAGACCACGAGGTCGTCGGGGCGCTCGGCGTTCTCCGGGTCGAGGTTGTTCATCAGCATCCGCATCGGCGCCTCGGTCTGCCAGCTCTTCGCCGTCAGCTCGGTGCCGCGCGGCGCGCGCACCTCACGGGGTCCACTCATGCCAGTTCTCCCATCACTGCTTCGACGGCGCGCACCAGGGCGCCGCTGCGTACGTCGGTGTAGGCGTGCTCGATCTCGGGGGCGAGGTGCCGGTCCGGCCCGGGTCCCTCGACGTTGCGGCGCAGCAGCGCCACGGCCGCGCCGGTGGCCGGCGAGGGCAGCAGCGGGCCGCGCAGGTCGAGGGCGCGGGCCGCGGTGAGGTACTCCACCGCGACCACCCGGGCGAGGCCGTCGACGGAGCGGCGCAGCTTGCGGGCCGCCGACCAGCCCATCGACACGTGGTCCTCCTGCATCGCGGAGGACGGGATGGAGTCGACGCTCGCCGGGGCCGCCAGCCGCTTCAGCTCGGAGACGATCGCCGCCTGGGTGTACTGCGCGATCATGTGCCCGGAGTCGACACCGGGGTCGTGCGCCAGGAACGGCGGCAGGCCGTGGCTCCGGGCCTTGTCGAGGAACCGGTCGGTGCGACGCTCGGCGATGGACGCCACGTCGGCCGTGACGACCGCGAGGAAGTCGAGCACGTAGGCGACCGGCGCCCCGTGGAAGTTGCCGTTGGACTCCACCCGCCCGTCGTCGAGCACGACCGGGTTGTCCACGGCCGAGGCCAGCTCGCGCGAGGCCACCAGCGCGGCGTGGTCGACGGTGTCGCGGGCGGCGCCGTGCACCTGCGGCGAGCAGCGCAGCGAGTAGGCGTCCTGCACCCGGTTGCAGTCGGGACCGCGGTGGCTGGCGACGATCGCCGAGTCGGCCAGCAGCCGGGTCAGGTTCTCGGCGGAGGCGGCCTGCCCGGGGTGCGGGCGCAGCGCCTGCAGGTCGGCCGCGAACACCCGGTCGGTGGCGAGCTGGCCCTCGACGCTCATCGCGGCGGTGACGTCGGCGGCCTTCAGCAGCATCCGCAGGTCGGCGATCGCCATCACCAGCATGCCGAGCATCCCGTCGGTGCCGTTGATCAGCGCCAGGCCCTCCTTGGCCTGCAGCTCCACCGGCGACAGTCCGGCCTCGTTGAGCGCGACCGCCGCGGGACGACGTACGCCGTCGCGGTCGGTGACCTCGCCCTCGCCCATCAGCGCGAGCGCGCAGTGCGACAGCGGCGCCAGGTCCCCGGAGCAGCCGAGCGAGCCGTACTCGTGGACCACCGGCGTGATGTGGTGGGTGAGCATCCCGGCCATCGTCTGCGCGGTCTCGAGCCGGATGCCGGTGTGCCCGGTGGCCAGCGTCGAGAGCCGCAGCAGCATCAGCGCGCGGGTGACCTCGTCCTCGACCTCGGGGCCGCTGCCGGCGGCGTGCGAGCGGACCAGCGACTTCTGCAGCTGGGCGCGCATCTCCGTGGGGATGTGCCGGGTGGCCAGCGCGCCGAACCCCGTCGAGATGCCGTACGACGGCGTGGCGGCCGCCGCGAGCACCTCGACCGACGCGCGGGCCCGGCCGATCGCCGCGACCGCGTCGGGGGCGAGCTCGACGCCGGCGCCGTGGCGGGCGACGGCGAGCACCTCGTCGAAGGAGAGCGGGCCGGTCCCGACTGTCACCGGGGCGGTCTGGGAGCGGGTCATGGGCCCATTCCACCGCCCGGCGCCCCCGGCGACCAGCCCGGGAACCGCGAGGCTGTCTCGGATCCGAGACAGCCTCGGCGGGTCAGGCCAGCCGGCCGCCGTAGCTCGGCAGCCGGAACGCCTTCTCGTAGCTCCCGCCGGTGAAGTCGCTCTGCCGGTTGCCGACGTTCGCGACCAGCGTCCAGCCCTCGGCCACGAAGTGCCGGCGGCAGCGCTGCTTGCTGTGGGTCAGCGTCTCGTGCGTGCTGGTGCGGCCGCAGATCTCGGTGACCCGGTAGCCCGCCGCCCGCAGCAGGTCCTTGGCCTTCGCGAGCCGGCCGTCGCCACGGATCCGGCCGGTGTTGAACAGCAGCTTCACACCGTGGTCGCGGGCGTAGCGGGCGAACCGCAGCGTCACCGCGACCGGGGCGCCGTAGTCGTAGTGGCTGGCCAGCGAGGTGTTGTCGATGTCGAGGTTGACCGCGAGGCGGCTGCCGCCCTGGTCGGCGCGGCGGCCGACGTAGGCGCGCGAGCCCTGCATCGCGTCGTAGGTGTCGGCGACCCACTGGCTCTTGGACGGCAGCGACGCCGCCTGGGCGGGCGCCGGGTGGACGAGCGCGGCCAGCAGCAGGAGGAGCATCGCCGGTGCGACGCAGACGGTGGCCCGCAGGCGGGCGGGGGTCGGTCGGGGCACGGCGTCGTCCTCCCGGTCGGGGCGGCCGGGGTGCCGCCGCACCCCAGTCTCGGACGAGGAGGGGTGGAATGCGACGGAAACCACCGATCTCGTCCCTCGCGACAGCGACCGAGCGGGGCCGAGCGGGGGAGGATGCAGGGGTGAGCCAGGTCCCCGCCGCCACCCGCGCCCTCCGGGTGCTGCGGTTCCTGGCCGGCCAGCCGGACCCGGTCACCCTCGACCGGCTCGCGACCGCGGTCGGCCTGCCCCGGTCCACGGCCTACCACCTGCTGGGCGCGATGATCGAGGAGGGCTTCGTCGTCCACCTCCCCGACGAGCACCGCTACGGCCTGGGCGTCGCGGCCTTCGAGGTCGGCACCGGCTACGCCCGGCAGGAGCCGCTGCAGCGGATCACCCGCCGCCACCTCGCCGCGCTCGTCGACCGCGTCGGGCAGACCGCGCACCTCGCCGTGCTGCACGGCCGCGACGTGCTCTACGTCCTGGAGGAGCGCGCACCCGGGCGGCCGCCGCTGGTCACCGACGTCGGCGTGCGGCTGCCGGCCCACCTGACCGCGAGCGGCCGGGCCATCCTCTCGGCGCTGCCGGCCGCGCAGGTGCGGGCGCTCTACCCCGACCGGGATGCGTTCGTCGACCGGCACGGTCTGGGCCCGAGCTCGCTCAGCGCGCTCCGCTCGCTGCTCTCGGAGACCCGGCAGCGCGGCTACGCCACCGAGGCGGGCGAGGTCACCCCGGGCTTCGCCTCGGTCGCCGCGGCGGTCCTCGACCACAACCGGCACCCGGTGGCCGGGGTGGCGGTCACCTACGCCGTGGCCGACCCGCCGGCGGACCTCCGTCGCACCATCGCCGCCACCCGCCGTACGGCGGCCACGCTCACCGCCCGGCTGGGCGGCAGCTGAGGCGATTGGTGACGAAACGGCTAGAACGCGTTACATTTCGCTGACCCTGGCGGCCTGGCGGAGGACGAGCATGAGCGAGCACGAGCGGCGAGACCCGGGCACGTCCGGACCGGCCCGGCGGCGGCTCGCCTGGTCGGTGGCCGTCGCGGTGGGAGCCGTGGTCGGGGCGACCGTGATGGTGCCGTCGTACGGCCAGTTCGCGCGCGACGGTGCCGACCTGGTGAAGAAGCAGCACGACGTCGCGGTGGCCGCGAGCCGGGCGACGGCCGCCGAGGCCGAGCCGCACGTCGACCCGCCGGCCGCCGCCCAGGCGGCGCTCACCTCGCTGGACGGCCACAGCCACAACCACGCGGACCCGACCACGAAGAACTCGATCTCGCGCACCACCGGCGACCGGGACACCGCCGAGACCCGCGACCCCACCACCCCGATGCAGGCCGCGGTCGCCGCCGCCACCGTCGCCGACCAGCGCCGGGAGCCCTCGCCGAAGCTGGTCCCGATGGCCGCGCGGCCGGACCGGGCCACCGTGCCGCAGGACCGCTACGCGATGGCCAGCGGCTGCTACGGGCTGAAGTCCGTGCGCACCGGGACCTGGGTGAAGCGGGACGGCGACGCGTTCCGCACCGGGGCGGGCAGCTGGTCGACCGGCACCCCGCTGCACTTCCAGGCCACCGACCTCGGCCGCTACCTGCTCTACGGCAACCGGAAGGACTTCGTCGCCCAGCACCACGACGCGTTGGGCACCAGCGACGCCGTCGAGTCCGCCGACTCCCCCAGCGAGCACGCCGACTGGACGGTCACGAGGTCCGGCAGCGACTTCCTCTTCCGAATCGGAGCCACGTACCTCAGCGTCGCCCCGGGCGGCAGGCTCGTGATGTCGACGCGCCACGAGCCGTTCCGGATGCACACCCGCTCGGGCTGCGCCGCGTGGCCCGAGGTGCAGACCAACGTCAGCGGCCGGCCCTTCAAGGGCGTCTCGCCCATCCAGGAGGTCCGCGGCACCGTCGACGCCCACACCCACGGGATGGCGTTCGAGTTCCTCGGCGGCGACGTGCACTGCGGCCGGCCCTGGCACCCCTACGGCGTGACCTACGCACTGAAGGACTGCCCCGACCACTACGTCGCGAACGGCCGCGGCGCCGCGCTCGAGGACCTGCTCAACAGCGGGCAGCCCGGCCACGGCCACGACCCCGTCGGCTGGCCGACCTTCAAGGACTGGCCGGCGCCGCACTCGCTGACCCACGAGGGCACCTACTACAAGTGGATGGAGCGCTCCTGGCGCGGCGGTCTGCGGATCTTCACGAACCTGCTCGTCGAGAACGGCAAGCTGTGCCAGCTCTACCCGATCAAGCACAACTCCTGCGACGACATGAAGTCGATCGCCCTGCAGGCCAAGGACATGCACCAGCTGGAGCGCTACGTCGACGCGCAGTACGGCGGCCCCGGCAAGGGCTGGTACCGCATCGTCACCGACCCCTACCAGGCGCGCCGGGTGGTCAACCAGGGCAAGCTCGCCGTGGTCATGGGCATCGAGACCAGCGTGCTGTTCGGCTGCACGATGAAGGCCGACGTCCCCGACCCGTCCTGCACGAAGGCGTCCATCGACCGGCAGCTCACGCAGGTCCGCAAGATGGGCGTCTCGCAGATGGAGCTGGTCAACAAGTTCGACAACGCGCTGTCCGGCGTCGCCGGTGACGAGGGCCAGACCGGGGTCGCGGTGAACTCCGCCAACTTCCTCGAGACCGGCTCCTTCTGGGACATGCGGCACTGCCCGACGACGTACCCGGCCGACGTGCACGACCGCAACCAGCTGGCCGCCCCCGACCCGAACCCGTTCACCCAGCGCGACGCGCTGTTCGGCGCCATCGAGCAGGAGTACGGCGTCCGGCCGCCGGTCGCGCTGCCGGTGTACGGCGCGACGCCGCACTGCAACGACCGCGGCCTGACCGACCTCGGCGCCTACACCATCCGCGGCATGGTCAAGCGGCACATGATCTTCGACCCCGACCACATGAGCGTCGCGGGCCGCAAGGCCTCGCTGGACCTGCTCGAGTCGATCAAGTACCCGGGCGTGGTCTCCAGCCACTCGTGGGCCACCCCGGACGCGTACCCCCGGATCTACCGGCTCGGCGGCTTCATCACGCCGTACGCCGGCGACAGCACCGGCTTCGTGGAGAAGTGGCGCAAGCACCTGACGTGGGCGGACCCCCGCTACTACTGGGGGATCGGCTACGGCGCCGACATGAACGGTCTCGGCGCGCAGGGCGACCCGCGCGGCGCGGGCGTCAGCAACCCGGTCACCTACCCGTTCACCGGGCTCGGCGGCGTGACCGTGCACCAGAACCACAGCGGCCAGCGGGTCTACGACATCAACAAGGACGGCGTCGCGCACTACGGCCTCTACCCCGACTGGCTGCAGGACCTCCGCAAGGTCGCCGGCGCGCAGCACAGCGGCGACGGCACCAACATCGTCGCGGACATGTCGCGCGGCCCGGAGGCCTACCTGCAGATGTGGGAGCGGGCCCAGGGCGTCACCAACGACGGCTGCCGCGACCCGCGAGCGCTGCGCTCCGCCGCCACGCTGCGCGGCATCCCGACCGGCTCGTCGCCGACCTACGTGCTGACCCACGCGGGCCAGCCGCACCGGCGGCTCGACCGGACGTTCACCTACTGCGGGCGGACCTCGACCGGCGGCACGACGACCGTCACGATGCAGTTCGGGACCTCGGGGCGGCTGGCCAGGATCACCTGACCCGGTCCCGGGTCCACGCGAAGTTACCGTGCAGTAGGATCACGTCCCACGCGTCCCCGTCGAGCGCCGCGCACCGAGCCCTAGAATCCTCGCGTTGCCCTCGCCGCCGGACGCCGGTCCGAGCCGCTGCTGTGAGATGGGACGTGACGACGCGTGATCCTGGTACTGGTCATCGGCCTCGTGATGAACGCGGTCGCCCTCCCGATCGCCGCCAAGCGAGGACACTTCCTCTACCGGCTGATCAGCAGTGGTCAGCCGGCCCCCGACCGCATCGAGGGCGTCACCGGTCGCGTCGGTGCGGCCCTGAAGACCCAGGTCGTGGAGGTCTTCGGCCAGAAGAAGCTGCTGAAGTGGTCGGTGCCCGGCGCCGCGCACTTCTTCGTGTTCTGGGCGTTCATCATCCTGGCCACCGTCTACCTCGAGGCCTACGGCTCGCTGATCAAGCTGCTGCTGCACGGCGGCACCCTCCCCGAGGGCGTGGCGCTGAGCTGGGCCATCCCGGTGGTCGGCCACTGGGCCGTGCTGGGGTTCCTGCAGGACTTCATCGCGATGATGGCGTTCTTCGGCATCCTCACGTTCGTCGCGATCCGGGTGCGCAACGCACCCAAGGACCTGGGCCGCCGCTCGCGGTTCTTCGGCTCGCACCTCTCGGGCGCGTGGATCACGCTGTTCATGATCTTCAACGTCATCTGGACGATGTTCCTGTACCGCGGCGCCTCGGCCGCGCTGCACACCTTCCCCTACAAGTCCGGGGCGTTCATCTCCATCGGCGTCGGCGCCCTCCTCGACGGCCTCCCCCACGGCGTCCTCGAGGTGCTGGAGGGCGTCGGGCTGCTGCTGCACATCGGCGTCATGCTGGTGTTCCTGATCTTCGTGCTGAACTCCAAGCACCTGCACATCTTCCTGGCCCCGCTCAACGTGATGTTCAAGCGCGACCCGGTGGCGCTCGGCGCGGTGAAGCCGCTGATGGTGGCCGGCGCCCCGATCGACTTCGAGAACATCGAGGACCTCGACGAGGACGCCTCGCTCGGCGTCGGGTCGATCTCGGACTTCTCGTGGAAGGGCATGCTCGACTTCTCGACGTGCACCGAGTGCGGCCGCTGCCAGTCGCAGTGCCCGGCGTGGAACACCGAGAAGCCGCTCTCCCCGAAGCTGCTGATCATGAACCTCCGCGACCACGCGATGGCCTCGGCGCCGTACCTGCTGGCCGACCCGTCGGACCGCGACGGCCTCCCCGACGCCGTCAAGGCCGAGGCCGGCCGGCAGCTCGTCGGCGCCACCGAGGGCGACCCGTCGATGCCGAGCGGCGGGGCGGTCATCGACCCCGACGTGCTGTGGTCGTGCACCTCCTGCGGCGCCTGCGTGCAGCAGTGCCCGGTCGACATCGAGCACGTCGACCACATCGTCGACATGCGCCGCTACCAGGTGCTGATCGAGTCCAGCTTCCCGTCCGAGCTCAACGGGCTCTTCAAGGGCCTGGAGAACAAGGGCAACCCCTGGAACATGTCGGCCTCGGCCCGGATGGACTGGGCCAAGGACCTGCCCTTCGAGGTCAAGCAGGTGGGCCGCGACGTCGAGGACCTCGACGAGGTCGACTGGCTGTTCTGGGTCGGCTGCGCCGGCGCCTACGAGGACCGCGCGAAGAAGACCACCCGCGCGGTGGCCGAGCTGCTCGACCTGGCCGGCGTCTCGTTCGCGGTGCTCGGCGACGGCGAGACCTGCACCGGCGACCCGGCCCGCCGCGCCGGCAACGAGTTCGTCTTCCAGCAGCTCGCGATGCAGAACGCCGAGGTGTTCAAGGAGACCAAGGTCAAGAAGGTCGTCTCCACCTGTGCGCACTGCTTCAACACCCTGAAGAACGAGTACGCCGAGTTCGGCGTCGAGCTCGAGGTGGTGCACCACACCCAGCTGCTCAACCGGCTGGTGCGCGAGGGCCGGCTCACGCCGGTCCCGCAGAACGGCACGCCGTCCCGGACGATCACCTACCACGACCCCTGCTACATCGGGCGCCACAACCAGGTCTACGCCCCGCCGCGCGAGCTGCTGGACGTCATCCCCGGCGCGGAGATGAAGGAGATGCCGCGCAACAGCGAGCGCTCCTTCTGCTGCGGCGCCGGCGGTGCCCGGATGTGGATGGAGGAGAAGATCGGCGAGCGGATCAACATGAACCGCACCGCCGAGGCCGTGGAGACCGGCGCCGACCAGATCGCGGTCGGCTGCCCGTTCTGCCGGGTGATGCTCTCCGACGGCCTCACCTCGCTGCAGGCCGACGGCAAGGCCCGCGAGGAGGTCGAGGTGCTCGACGTGGCGCAGATGCTGCTGGCGTCGGTGCAGCGGCCGGCCGACCCGGAGACCGAGCAGGCCACCGCCGAGGCCACCGCGGCCGAGCCCACCCCGGGCGACGTGACCCAGACGGAGGACACCGTGACCGACCACCAGGACGTCGGCGCCGACGCCGGCGCCAGCACCGAGCCCGACCCGGAGCAGGAGGCCGCCGGCGGCGAGCCCGACCCGCAGGACGAGGCCTCGACCGAGGACCAGGCCGGCCAGGGCGGCGACACCGCCCCGGCGAGCGAGCCGGACAGCGACCCGACGAAGCGCGACGGCGCGTAGCCACCCGCCGCACTGCACCGGCCGGTCCCCGCCCAGCGGGGACCGGCCGGTTCGTTTACTGGTTGGAACCTGCATGTTTGTGCACGGCACGAACCGGCAGCCCAGCAGGTCTGGCGCCCCTGTCGGCTTTGGGGTGACATGTCGGGAGACGCCGGGCGGTGAGCGCCGATGGGGACCGGTGGAGAACGAGGAGCACCTGGTGATCAGAAGAACTCTGCTGTCCGCCGCGGGGGCCGCGACGCTGCTGCTGTCCGTCGTGGCGGCCGGCGCACCGGCCGCGGGCGCCGCGGGCAACGGCTCGGGCAGCCTGCACTCGAAGCGGGTCTGCGCGACGACCTCGAGCGCGACGGTCGCGAGCTGCTCGTCGAAGGTGCTCGTCAACGGCAAGGGGGCGGTGCCGGCCAGCACGACGCCCGCGCCGTCGGCCAAGACGCCCGCCCAGCTCAAGGACGCCTACAAGCTCACCGGGACCAGCTCCGGCGGCCGGACGGTCGCGATCGTCGACGCCTACGGCTACCCGAACCTCGCCGCCGACCTGGCGACGTACCGCTCGTACTTCGGGCTGCCCGCCTGCACCACGGCCAGCGGCTGCCTGAGCATCAAGGACCAGACCGGCGGCACCAACCTGCCGCGGTTCAACACCGGCTGGGCCGGCGAGCAGGCCCTCGACGTCGACGCCGTCTCCGCGATCTGCCCCGACTGCAAGATCCTCGTGGTGCAGGCCAAGAGCGCCTCGATCGCCGACCTCGGGACCGCCGTGAACACCGCCTCGAAGCAGGCCGGGGTCGTCGCGATCTCCAACAGCTACGGCGGCGGCGACCTCTCCGACGCCACCTACGGCGCCAACTACAACCACCCCGGCATCGCGGTGACCGCCTCGACCGGTGACAACGGCTACCAGGGCGGCAGCTTCCCGGCCTCCTCGCAGTACGTCACGGCTGTCGGGGGCACCACGCTCACCGCGGCGTCGAACACCCGCGGCTGGAGCGAGTCCGCCTGGAGCGGCGCCGGCTCGGGCTGCTCCACGGTGAACCCGGCGCTCGCCGCCGCGGCGTCCTCGGGCACCGGCTGCGCCAAGCGGGCCATCGCCGACGTCTCGGCCGCGGCCGACCCGTCCAACGGCGGCATGGCCGTCTACTACCCGACCAGCGCCCGGGCCTCCACCTGGGCGCAGGTCGGCGGCACCAGCGAGTCGGCCCCGATCATCGCCTCGGTCTACGCGCTGTCGGGGAACACGGCGGGCTACGCCAACGCGATCCCCTACAGCCACACGGCGAACCTGTTCGACGTGACCAGCGGCAGCAACGGCTCGTGCCCGACCACCCAGTGGTGCACCGCGCGCACCGGCTGGGACGGCCCGACCGGGCTCGGCTCGCCGAACGGCACCGGGGGCTTCTGACCGCAGCGGGACAGCACAGCAGCACCGGAGCACCACGCTGACGTCATCTGGCGTCAGCGTGGTGCTTTTTGGTGTCACTACCCTCTTGACGTGACGTCACTGTGGTGTCAGAGTGGTGCGCATGGACATCACCCCCTACGTCGAGAGCCTGCGGCACGACCTCGCCGCCGCCGCCGAGGCCGGCGGGCCGGAGGCCAAGGCCGCCGCCGAACGGCTCGCCCTCGCGCTCGACCCCGCGGTCCGGCTGGCGCTGATGGACGCGCTCTCGCAGGCCGCGGCCGAGATCACCGCCGAGCTGGCCGACGGCTCCGTCGACGTCCGGCTGCGCGGCCGCGAGCCGCAGTTCGTGGTCGACGTGCCGACGGTGCCGATGCCGGCCGCCACGCCCGCACCCGCTGCCGGCGCATCGGGCGACGACGAGCCGGAGGACGCCGAGGACGGCGCGGTCGCCCGGATCACGCTGCGGCTGCCGGAGTCGGTGAAGTACAAGGCGGAGGAGCTCGCCACCAAGGGCGGGCACTCCCTCAACAGCTGGATCGTCAACGTCGTCCGCGCCGCCACCCGCGAGCGGGCGGTGTCGGTCGACATCGACCTGTCCAGCGTGCCGTTCCTCGACGGGCCAGGGCTTCCCGCCCGGGCCCGGCCGCTCCCGCGGCGGCAAGCGGATGACCGGCTGGGTCTAGCCCCGGCCCAGCCCGCTCAGCACAGCCCCTCAGCACAGCACCAACCGACCGGCGACGCCGGCTCGGGAGTCCAGCACACCCTGACGAACCCTGACGAAGGAGCCCCACCATGCAGCGGACGTTCTCCACCCCCGAGCCGGTCTCGATGTACGTCGAGCTGCGCTCCGGCGACCTGGCGATCACCACGGCCGAGACCGACGAGACGGTCGTCGAGGTCGTCCGCCCGCACGGCGACGACGACGACGTCACCGTCGAGCAGCGCGGCGACGACATCGTCGTCGTCGTCCCGGCACGGCGGCCGGGGCGGGCTGTTCGGCTCGTCCCGCGACGGCGCCCACGTGCGCGTGACCATGCCGCACGACAGCCGGCTGGTCACCAAGCTCGGCTCCGCCGACGTCCGCGTCGACGGCCGGCTGGGCGAGTCCTCGCTGAAGTCCGGGTCGGGCGACGTCCGCGCTCGACGAGCTGTCCGCGAAGGCGTTCGTCGAGACCGGCTCGGGCGACCTGCAGATCGGGTCCGCCGCCGAGCTGCAGGTCAAGCGCGGCTCCGGCCAGGTCACCGTCGAGCGGCTCGGCGGAGCCGCGCAGATCTCCACCGGCTCCGGCGACGTGCTCGTGGGCACCGCCCTCGAGGCGCTGAGCGTGAAGTCGGGCTCCGGCGACCTGCGGGTCCGCGAGGTCACCGGCGACGTCACCCTCACCACCGCCTCCGGCGACCTGGTCGTCGACCGGATGCTGCGCGGTGCCGCTGAACGCCAAGAACGCCTCGGGCGACGTCGTCGTCGGGGTGCCCGCGGGGATCCCGGTGTGGACCGACGTCAGCACCGTCACCGGCAGCGTCCGGTCCTCGCTCGCAGGGCGCCGGCGAGCCGGCCGAGGGCCAGGAGTTCGTCGAGCTGCGCGCCAAGACGGTCAGCGGCGACATCTCGCTGGAGCAGCTGTGAGGGCCGCGCGATGAGGGTCAGCTGGCTGTGGGCCACCGACCCCGACGACTCCCACGGCCCGGAAGCGCAAACCAGGTCGGGCGACCGCCGCCCCCGGCGCCGCACCCTCGAACCAGGCAGCAACCACCACCAGGCACCACTCACCCAGAGAGAGGAACCAGGACCATGAACGAGCTCACCCGCGACCTCGCCACCGCCCAGATCACCGAGCGCGTCGCCGCCGCCCGCCGCGACCACGTCGCCGGCAGCCGCCGCCCGCACGGCCGGCACGCCCTCGCCGCCCGGCTGCACCGGGTGGCCGACCGTCTCGACGGCTGACCCCTCGACCCGCGACCCGCGGGATGTTCACCCGCGACTCGCGGGTGAAGATCCCGCGGGTCGCGTGCTTCGCTCAGACGTCGGTGCGGTGGAAGCCCAGGTGCGAGCGGGACGGCGTCGGCCCCCGCTGCCCCTGGTAGCGCGAGCCGTACTTCTCCGAGCCGTAGGGGTGCTCCGAGGGCGACGACAGCCGGAAGAAGCACAGCTGGCCGATCTTCATCCCCGGCCACAGCTTGATCGGCAGCGTCGCGACGTTCGACAGCTCCAGGGTCACGTGCCCGGAGAAGCCCGGGTCGATGAACCCGGCCGTCGAGTGGGTCAGCAGCCCCAGCCGCCCCAGCGACGACTTGCCCTCCAGCCGGGCGGCGACGTCGTCGGGCAGCGTGACCACCTCGTACGTCGACCCGAGGACGAACTCGCCGGGGTGCAGGATGAACGGCTCCTCGCCGGCGGGCTCGACCTGACGCGTCAGGTCCGGCTGGTCCGCCGACGGGTCGATGTGCGGGTAGCGGTGGTTCTCGAACACGCGGAAGAACCGGTCGAGACGCACGTCGACGCTGGACGGCTGGACCATCGCCTCGTCGAACGGGTCGAGGGCGACCCGCTTCGCGTCGATCTCGCTGAGGATGTCGCGGTCGGAGAGCAGCACAGCGGACAACCTACCGGGCGGGCGGCGCCGTGGGGCGCACCGGGAGAATGGCGCCCATGGCCACCTCCTTCCACCGGTACGTCGCCCTGGGCGACTCGTTCACCGAGGGCGTCGGCGACCACGACCCCGACCGCCCCAACGGGGTCCGCGGCTGGGCCGACCGGGTCGCCGAGGTGCTCGCCGCAGCACGCCGACGACCTGCGCTACGCCAACCTCGCGATCCGCGGCCGCAAGCTGGACGCCATCGTGGCCGAGCAGGTCGAGCCGGCCGTCGCGATGCGCCCCGACCTGGTCTCGGTCTACGCCGGCGGCAACGACATCCTGCGACCCCGGATGGACGTCGACGCGCCTGGTGGCGCGCTACGACGAGGCGGTGGGCCGGCTGCGCCGCCACCGGGGCGCGCGTCGTGCTGTTCACCGCCTTCGACCTCGGCTTCGCGCCGGTCTTCCGGCACCTGCGCGGCCGCGTCGCGACGTACAACGAGCTGGTCCGGGAGGTCGCCGACGACCGCGGCGCGACGCTCGTGGACTTCTGGCGGATGCGGGAGTACCGCGACCCGCGGCTGTGGGACGTCGACCGGCTGCACATGTCGTCGGCCGGCCACCAGAAGATGGCGATCGCGGTCCTCGACGCGCTCGGCGTCGAGCACGCGCTGCGTCCGCTCGAGCTCGCGCCGCTGCCGGAGATGGACCGCCGGCAGCGCCGTGACGCCGACCTGGCCTGGGCCCGGGCGCACGCCGCGCCCTGGGTGCGACGGCGGCTCCGCGGGGTGTCCTCCGGGGACGCCCTGTCCGCGCGCTACCCGGGGCTGACCGCGCCGACGCCCGGCGTGCCTACTCCTTGACCGCGCCGGTGAGCATGCCCTCGATGAAGCGGCGCTGGAACAGCAGGTAGACCAGCACGACCGGCAGCGCCACCAGCACCGCACCTGCCGCGAGCAGCGCGGTGTCGGAGGCGTGCTGGCCCTGGAAGAACGCCAGCCCGAGCGGCACGGTGCGCCGGGCGTCCGAGGTCACCATCACCAGCGCGAGCAGGAACTCGTTCCACGTCCACATGAAGGTGATGACCACCATCGTGGTGATCGCCGGCCGGCCCGACGGGACCAGCACCCGCCACAGGATGCTCCAGGTCGACGCCCCGTCGATGCGGGCGGCGTCGATCAGCGCGCGCGAGGAGCCGATGAAGTAGGTGCGCATCCAGTAGGTGCCGAACGCCACCGACTGCGCGGTCTGCGGCAGGATCAGCGCCCAGTAGGTGTCGGTGAGACCCATCGAGCGGAAGTCGTAGTACAGCGGGATGACCAGCGCCTCCTCCGGGATGGTCAGCCCGAGCAGGAAGACGTAGAACAGCACCGACGAGCCCCGGAACCGCATCGTCCCGAAGGCGTACGCCGCCAGCGTGGACAGCACCCCGGCGGTGACCACGACGGCCACCGTCACGATCACGGACGAGCGGAGGTACTGCCCGAACTGGCCGCGGTTCCACGCGTCGACGAAGTTGTGCCAGTGCAGTCCGTCCGGGAAGCGCAGCCCCGGGCCGGCGGCCGCCGGGCTCGAGAACGCCGCCGACAGGATCTGCAGCACCGGGACCAGCGCGAGCAGCGTGAAGACGACGAGCACCGCGTAGGTCAGGGTGCGGTCGAGCCGCGAGCTGATCACGGGCGACCCTCGATCAGCCGGGACACGGTCACGGTGAGCGCGAAGATCAGCGCGGTCAGCGCGATGCCGACCGCGGCCGCGGAGCCGACCATGTTCGTCTCGAACGCCCGGTGGTAGACCTCGTACGCCGGCACCGCGGTGCTGTCACCGGGCCCCCCGGCGGTGGTGAGGTAGATCAGGTCGAAGTTGCGCAGCCCCGCCACGATCGTCAGCGTCGAGGCCACCGCGACCTGCGGGCGCAGCGCCGGCAGCGTCACCGCGAGGAACTCCTGCCACGGGCCGGCGCCGTCGAGCCGCGCCGACTCGTAGAGCTCGCGCGGGATGCTCTGCACGCCGGCCAGGAACAGCACCATGCACAGCCCGAAGCCCACCCAGGTGCCCGCCAGCCCGACCGCGGGCAGCGCCAGGTGGAAGTCGCCGAGCCATGACCGGGTGAGCCCGTCGAGCCCGACCAGCCGAAGCGTCTGGTTCAGCACCCCGTCGGGGGCGTAGATCCACCGCCACGCGACCGCCACCACGACCATCGCGAGCACCTGCGGCAGGAACAGCACGGTGCGGAAGAACGTCAGCCCGTGGATCCGGACCCGCGACATGGTGGCGGCGAGCAGCAGCCCGATGAGGATCGGGATCAGTGCGTAGAACACCAGCAGCACCAGCGCGTGCACGAACGGTCCCCGCAGCGTCGGGTCGGTGAGCAGCGCGGTGTAGTTGGACAGCCCCGCCCACGTCGCCGGGGTGAGGCCGTCCCAGTCGAACAGCGAGTACCACACGGTCTGGCCGAGCGGGACGAGCACCAGCAGCGTGAAGACCAGCAGCGCCGGCAGCACGTAGAGGTAGCCGACCGCCCGCGGCTCGCCCGGGGACCGTCCGCGGTGGGTCATCCGGCCTCAGCCCTGCTGGAACTTCTCGTAGTCGCTCTGCAGCGTCTTGGTGAACTCCTCGGCACTGTCCTTGCCGCCGATCAGCCGCTGCAGCGCCGAGGTCAGGGTGTCGTAGAAGGTCGGCGTCGAGTAGTCGAGGTAGGGCACCAGGCCGTTGTCCTGGTTGAGCTGCTGCCAGCCGCCGACCAGCTCGGCGTCGACGCCCTTCGCGGTGGACTGCGCGTCCGCGGTGGGCACCGCGGGCAGGTTGCCGGTCTGCTGCATCACGCCCGCCGCCTTCGCGTCGGTCATGAAGTCGATGTACGCCGCCGCGACGTCGGGGTGCGCGGACTTGCTGGTGACGCCCAGCGCGAGGCTCTCGCCGCCGGTGGTCACCGGCGAGCCGCTGGCCGGCGGCGGGACCATCAGGCCGAGCGAGGAGCCCATCGGGCCCTTCAGGTCGGCGGCCGCCCAGGTGCCCGTGATCAGGAAGACGCCCTTGCCCTGGCCGAACTGCTTGTTCGAGTCGTCGTACCCGATGCCGTTGACGCCCGACGGGAAGTAGCCCTTCTTCGCCCAGTCCTGCAGCGTCTGCGCGGCCTTGACGGTCGGGCTCGACGTCCACTTCTTGCCGCCGGTGCCGAACACCAGGTCGCGGACGTCCTGCTTGCCGGCGAGCTGGCCCTGGATGACGCCGAAGGTGTGGATCGCCGGCCACTTGTCGAGGTTGCCGAACTGCACCGGGATCTCGCCGCCCTGCTTGGCCTTGGCCAGGTCGGCGGTGAAGTCGGACCAGGTGGTCGGCTCGCTGAGCCCGAGCTTCTTCAGCTTGGCCTTGTTGTAGTAGACGCCGACGAACTCGCCCATCTGGGAGAGGCCGTAGAGGTGGCCCTCACCGAAGTGGCTGGCGTCGTCGTTGACCTTGTTGAGCGCGAGCAGCGACGCGGGGTAGCGGTCGGCCCACTTGTAGACCGAGGAGTAGGAGTCCAGCGGCTGGAGGAACCCGGCCTTCACGAACGACACCATGTCGGGGTAGCCCTGGTTGACCTCGACCACGTCGGGCGGGGTGTCGCCGGACAGCGCCAGCTTCAGGGTGGTCTTCAGGTCGGTGAAGCTCTTCGAGGTGCGCTTGATCGTGACGTTGGGGTACTTCGCCATGAACTGGTCGTTGAGCTTGGTCATCTGGGCGTTCTGGCCGCCGCGGACCTCCTGGTCCCACACCCGCAGCGTGACCTTGCCGGCCTTCGCCGGGTCGGTGGACACCTGCGACGGCTGCTTCGTCTTCGGCGCCGACGTGTCGTTCGACCCGGGTGCGCTGCACCCCGCGGCGAGCACGAGGCCGAGCGCGGCCAGGCCGGTGGCGAGCCGACGGACGGGAGTGGTGCGCGACATGTGCGTCTCCTTCGGGCAGTGCGGGTCCGGGTGGTGCTGGCTCGGGGCGGGTCTCACGGGGAGGCCTCCAGGTCCGAGAGCCGGGCGATGGTGGCGGCCGCCCGGCGCCGGTGGCGGACGGGGGCGGAGGGGTTCAGGTCGTCGAGGAACGCGTAGCGGCGCCGCAGCGAGCGGGCGTAGGCACCGGGCTGCCGCTCCTCCTTCACCGCGTGCCACCAGTCGAGGACGTCGCCGAGGCCCGGCGCGGCCAGCGACCCGCCGAACTGCTCCACGGCCAGCCCGGAGCAGACCGCGGCGAACGCCAGCCGGTGGGCCAGTGGCCAGCCCTCGAGGGTGCCGAGCACGATGCCGGTCGAGAACACGTCGCCGGCGCCGGTCGGGTCGATGGCCGAGGTCCGCAGCGCGGGCACCTCCGCCTCCTCCCCGGTGGCGGAGTCGATCGCCATCGCGCCGTGCACCCCGTTGGTGACGACGGCCAGCGGCACCCGGTCGGCCAGCGCGTAGAGCGCGTCGCGCGGGGTGTCGGTGCGGGTGTAGGCCATCGCCTCGGACGCGTTGGGCAGGAAGGCGTCGCAGCTCGACAGCTGGTCGAGGGTGGCCGGCGACCACACCCCGGTGTCGTCCCAGCCGACGTCGGCGAACACGCAGGCCCCGTCACGCTTGGCGTGCTCGACCCACTCCGGCGTCGAGCCGGCGGTGCCCGGGTCGGTCTGCAGGTCGAGCATCACCGCGCGGGACCGGGGCGGCGTCCCGATCATCTCGGTCGCGGGCACCGGCGGCTGGTGGCCGTGGGTCACCATGCTGCGGTCGCCGTTGGTGGCGATGGAGACGGTCACCGGCGAGTGCCAGTGCTCGAAGCTCCGGGAGTGCGAGAGGTCGATGCCCTCCTGGTCCGCGAGGGTGCGCCAGCAGAACTCGCCGTACACGTCGTCGCCGAAGGCCGCCGCCAGCGAGGTGCGCAGCCCGAGCCGGCCGGCCGCGGTGGCGAGGTTGGCGATGCCGCCCGGCGAGGAGCCCATGCCGCTGGCCCAGATCTCCATGCCCGGGGTGGGCGGCGACGAGAGGCCGGTGAAGATGATGTCGAGGAAGACGGTGCCGTGCAGGAAGACGTCGAACTCCGGCAGCAGGGCAGGCTGCTGTGCCGCGTCCCGCGTGTCCTCGACCATCCGGCTCCGCTCCCCCTCTCGACTGGTCGTCACGCTAGCGTGCTGCCCGCGGACTGGTCGACACGAGGAGGCGGCGCGCATGAGGCTCACGATCCTGGGCGGCGGCGGCTTCCGCGTCCCGCTCGTGTACGGCGCCCTGCTGCGCGACCGGCATTCGCCGCGCATCGACCACGTCGCGCTGCACGACGTCGACGCCGGCCGGCTCGAGGCGGTCGCGCACGTCCTCGCGCAGCTGGCCCGCGACGTGCCCGACGCCCCGACGGTCAGCACCACCACCGACCTGGACACCGCGCTGCGCGGGCACGGACTTCGTCTTCTCGGCGATCCGGGTCGGCGGGCTGGCCGGACGCAGCAGCGACGAGCACGTGGCGCTCGACCTCGGGGTGCTCGGCCAGGAGACCACCGGCCCCGGCGGCATCGCCTACGGCCTGCGCACCGTCCCGGTCGCGCTCGCCGTCGCGGAGGCGGTGGCGCGGGTCGCCCCGACCGCACGGGTCATCAACTTCACCAACCCCGCCGGGATGATCACCGAGGCGATGCAGCAGGTGCTCGGCGACCGGGTGGTGGGGATCTGCGACTCCCCCATCGGCCTGGCCCGGCGCGCCACCCACGCGCTCGGCCTCGACCCGTCGCGGGTGTTCGCGGACTACGTCGGGCTCAACCACCTGGGCTGGCTGCGGGCGCTCGTGCACGACGGCGAGGACGTGCTGCCGCGGCTGCTGGCCGACGACGCCGCGCTGCACACCATCGAGGAGGCCCGGCTGTTCGGGCCGGCGTGGGTCCGGGCGCTGGGCTCGCTGCCGAACGAGTACCTCTACTACTTCTACTTCAACCGCGACGCCGTCCGCGCCATCCGCGCGGAGGACCAGACCCGCGGCGAGTTCCTGCTCCACCAGCAGCAGGGCTTCTACGACGCCGTCGCCGCCCGCCCCGCGCAGGCCCTCGACGAGTGGCAGCGGGTGCGACGCGAGCGCGAGGCGACGTACATGGCCGAGGTCCGCGAGGCCGACGACGAGCGGCAGGACAGCGACATCGCCGGCGGCGGCTACGAAGGCGTCGCGCTGGCCTACATGGCCGCGGTGATGCGCGGCGAGCAGACCACGATGATCCTCGACGTCCGCAACGGCCACGCCGTGCCCGGGCTGCCGCCCGACGCCGTTGTCGAGGTGCCCTGCCTGGTGGACGCCACCGGCGCCCGCCCGCTCGCCACCAGCCCCCTCGACGGCCACCAGCTCGGACTCGTGCAGCAGGTCAAGGCGGTCGAGCAGCTGACCATCGAGGCGGCCCGCACCGGCAGTCCGGACCTCGCGCTCAAGGCGTTCGCGCTGCACCCGCTGGTGGACTCGGTCAGCGTCGCCCGCGACCTGGTGCGCGGCTACGGCGTCGGCTGACCGCGACCCGCGCGATCCTCACCGCCCACCCGCGGGAGATTCACCGCCCAGCCGCGGGTCAGCCGAACCGGCGCCGGTGCAGCGCCTTCATCTCCTCGGCGAGCTCCGGGAACGGCCCCGTGGTCTCGACGCCCGGCGCGACGGCCTCGACCGGCAGCGGCACGACCGGACCCGGCGGCACGCCCCACTCGGCGAGCCAGCCGCCGAGCTGCGCCGACGAGACCGCGTAGACGATCCGTCCCAGCCGCATCCAGCCGTGGGCGGCCGAGCACATCGGGCAGTGCTCGCCCGAGGTGTAGACGGTCGCGGCGCGTCGCTCGACGGCGGTCAGGTGCCCCGCCGACCACCGCGCGATCTCGAGCTCGGGGTGCCGCGTCTCGTCGCCGCCCTTGACCCGGTTCCGGTCCTCGAAGCGGACCGCGCCGTCCCCGTCGACCAGCAGCGACCCGAACGGCTCGTCGCCGTCCTCGAGCGCCTCCCGGGCCAGCTCCACGCACCGCCGCAGGTGCGCCAGGTCCACCTCGCGTGAGCTCATGCGCCGAGTCTCGCAGCCGGGGTCAGTGGAAGGTGTCGTAGATCGCGACGACCGCCGGGCCGATGGTCGCGGCGAGGACCACCAGTGCGAGCAGCACCATCCCGACCAGGATCGCGAGCACCATCAGTGCGGTGCGCCCCTGCTGGTACGGCGTCGGTGCCCACCGCTCGCCGTTCCAGACGCACCGGCGGTGCCAGTCCGGCGAAGACAGGGTGTCCACGCGGCCAGGATGACGGAGGTTGCGCCCGCCCGCGGGTCGACGTGATTCACCAGCGGGTCGACGGTGAACTTCCCGCGGGTCGACGGTGAAGTCCCCGCGGGTCAGCGGGAGTAGCGCACCGTCAGGTCGGAGACGCCGCGGGCGCTGCCCGCGTCGACGACGACCTGGCGACCACGCGCGCTGGCCTGCACCCGGTGACCGACGCGGCGGCCGTCGAGCCGGACGGCCGTGACGTGGGCGCCCGTCGGCAGCAGTGCGCCGATGGTCAGGTGCCAGTCCCGGCTCTGCCGTACGACGGTCTCCAGCCGGCCGGACTCGCGGGTGGCCGTGACGTTCACGTGGCCGGCGCCGAGCCGGACGTGCTGCCCCGCCACCGTGTGCTGCCCGGACGGGACCTGCGGCACGACGCGCACCCGGTCGCGGCCGATGTCGGGCGTGACACCGAGCTCGTAGTGCACGACCGGCCAGAGGATGCCGTAGGTGCCCCACGCCTGCAGCGCCATCGACCGCTCGGTGAACCGCTTCTCGATGTTCTTCCCGAAGTCGGGCGACGGGGAGATCTCCGGCATCCCGCCCGGCAGCTCCCACACCTTCGGGTCGAGCTGCACCAGCGCGTTGTCGGTGGTGTAGCGCCGCAGCTGGCCGCTGCCCATCCGGCCCAGGGCCGCCTCGGCGACGGCCATGATCGAGGTGTTCAGCGTGAAGACGGTGCGCTCGGACTGCACCGAGGAGACCGCGCTGTCGCAGGTGGCGCCCTTGTTGCCGCCCGTGGCGGAGGTGGGCCCGGTGCCGGTGTGGAACAGCCCGTAGGTGCCGGTGTAGCAGCGCTGCTCGCGCCGCGCGACGAGCGCCCGGGCGTGGTCCAGCGGCGCCAGCGGCGCGTTCAGCCGGCCCGGCCGGGTGATCTCGGCCTCGGCCGGTGTGACCCCGATCCAGTGCCGCTGGAAGACCTGGGAGTTGTCGGGGTTCGTGAGCGAGTCGGCGTACTGCCGGGTGTCGGGGCCGTTCCACCACGCCTTGTCGAACCGCTTCTGCAGGTCGTCGGCCTTCCGGGCCGCCCACTGCCGGGTCGCGTCGTCGCCCTTGCTGCGCGCGAGGTCGGCCAGGTCGCGCAGCCCGCGGATCGTGTAGACGGTGTTGTCGAGCTTCTCCTCACCCATCCCGTCCCGTTCGACGTTGCCGAGTCCCTCCGGCCAGCCGTCGCCGTCCGCGTCGAGCTCGCGGTAGATGTAGCGCATGTTGCTGACCGCGAAGTCGTACATCTCGTCGCGGAACGCGTCGTCGCCGGTCCAGCGCCAGATCAGCGCGACGGTGCTCGGGAACTTCGCGGTCTCGTCGGTGTTGCCCGGGTCGTCGTTGGCGCCGAAGAACACCGAGCCCTCCGGCGTCACCTCGTGCACGACCTTGCCGCTGTCGCCGTTGGCCACCAGGCTCACGTCGCGCAGCGCCCGCAGGTGGTCCTTGATCACACCGAACTGCCCGGCGGCCACGGCCGCGAACCCGGTGTACTCGCCGTCGGTCCCGAACAGCCACGGGTAGTCCGGGAACCCGGCGCCGAACCAGCGGGCCGACGGCACCGTGCCCATCGGGGCGGGGTACTTCTTGCCGGCGTTGGTCACCCGCACCTGCAGGTCGCGGGACTCCTGCACGGACTCCGCGAGGTTCTGCTTGCTCCACGTGACGCTGCGCTGCAGCAGCCGGTCGCCGGGCAGCCGCACGCGGGTGTGGGCCTGCGCCGTACGCCGCGCGAGGATCGTCGAGCGCAGCAGCGCGCCCGGGTTCGCGAGCGCCTGGTCCTGCGCCGCCTTCGCCTCGGTGAGGCCGTTGTCGGAGCCGGCGACGGAGAACCACACGGTCCGGCCACCGGCCGGCACGTCGACCTCGTAGGCCAGCTGCCCGCCGGTGCCCTTGCCGTAGTCCGTGTCGTCGCACCGGTCCGGGGTGTCGCCGGAGACCGGGCAGCGCACGTCGTCCTGCGGGCCGCGGTGGTCCGGGCCCAGCTCGTGCGAGGCCGGCGTCAGCGACGACCCGACGACGGCGGCCCAGTCGTGCGGCCTCGGCGTTGGCGACCGGCGGCGTCCCGGTCTCGGTGAAGACCAGGTTGTCGCCCTCGAACGCGCCCTGGTCACGCAGGTTGTAGTCGGTCTGGTCGGGCACCCGGTCGGTGTCCTTGCCCCACGGGTAGGAGCTCATCAGCTCGGAGTGGGCGTCGACGGCCAGGTGCACGGTCTTCGCGGTCGACGAGGAGAACCGGAGCCCGATCAGCCCGGCCCGCAGCCCGCTCGGCGCGACGTCGGTCCGGGTGATCCGCACGCCGTCGTGGGTGCCGAGCGCCATCCGCTGGTAGCCCCAGCCGCTGGTGTACCTCGACGCGGTCAGCCAGGTGTCGCCCACCTTGAACCACACGCCGTCGAGCAGCTTGATCGGCATCGACCAGAAGCCGCCCATCTCGCCGCGGGTGTGGAAGCCGGTCGCGGGGTAGCTGCCGTCCTCGGCGCCCATCTCGTAGAACCGGCTGCCCACCACCAGGCTGCGGCGGTCCGCGAGCCTCGAGCCGGTGGACAGCTCCGGCGCGCGGTTCGCCCGCGCCTCGGGGTTGTTCCCCGGCTGCTCGGCCGCCGACGCGGTCGGCGAGAGCAGACCGAGCGGCACGACCAGGGCGGTGGAGAGCAGGGCGGCGACGAGGGGCGTACGGCGCATGGTTCTCTTCTCATCGGAGACGATGGTGTGGCGGGTGTCACACATCCGACCCTGATCCCACCCGGTATGCAACCCCTTGTCTCGTTCGCGAAGGATGAACCCCATGGACTACCGACCCCTCGGGCGCACCGGCTGCGCCGTCTCGAACCTGACCCTCGGCACCATGACGTTCGGCAAGGAGACCGACGAGCCCGCTGCCCACGAGCAGCTCGACGCCTTCGTCGAGGCCGGCGGCAACCTCGTCGACACCGCCGACGTCTACAACGCCGGCGTCTCGGAGGAGATCATCGGCCGCTGGCTCGCCGACCGGCCCGCCGACGTGCGGGACGCCACCGTGCTGGCGACCAAGGGCCGGTTCCCGACCGGCGACGGGGTCAACGACATCGGGCTCTCGCGGCGGCACCTGCAGCGCGCCCTCGACGCGTCGCTGCGCCGGCTCGGGGTCGACTGCGTCGACCTCTACCAGGTGCACTCCTGGGACCCGGTGACCCCGCTCGAGGAGACGCTGGGGACGCTCGACGACCTGGTGCGGGCCGGCAAGGTCCGCTACGTCGGCCTCTCGAACTACACCGGCTGGCAGGTCCAGAAGACGGTGGCGCTGGCGACCGCGCGCGGCTGGGCCTCCCCCGTGACGCTGCAGCCGCAGTACAGCCTGCTGGTCCGCGAGCTCGAGTGGGAGATCGTGCCGTCGTGCCTCGACGCCGGGCTCGGACTGCTGCCCTGGTCGCCGCTCGGTGGTGGCTGGCTGACCGGCAAGTACACCAAGGACGAGCGACCCACCGGCGCGACCCGGCTCGGCGAGGACCCGGGCCGCGGCGTCGAGGCCTACGCGCGTCGCTCCACCCAGCAGCGCACCTGGGACGTCGTCGACGCCGTCGGCGAGGTCGCGCAGCAGCGCGGCGTGACGATGGCGCAAGTCGCGCTGGCCTGGCTCGCGGACCGCCCCGCCGTGACGTCGGTGATCCTGGGCGCGCGCACCACCGAGCAGCTCGCCGACAACCTCGGCGCCGCCGACCTGCACCTCGACGCCGACGAGACCGCCCGGCTCGACGCCGCCAGCGACCCGGCCGCCGCGGACTACCCGTACGGCGACATGGGCACCCACCAGCGCGGCCGCACCATCGACCCCGCCGACTGGCTGGCGGCGGCACCGCAGTAGCCGGGGTAGCGACCGGCAGCAGCCCGCCGGCTGGACCGGACGGCGCGGGGATCGGGTACTCTCTGCGTCGTCCCCAGCCGGGGCCTGCGGATGTAGCTCAGTTGGTAGAGCGCGACCTTCCCAAGGTCGATGTCGCGAGTTCGAGTCTCGTCATCCGCTCCAGATCTCGTCCCACTCGTCACATCTGTCCCACGAGTTTCTGATTTCCCTCGAAACGGACATTCTTCTCAAGTAACCTGCGCCCCCTCCCGAGACTCCTGGCGGGAGAGGCCCCGGTCGCGTCGTCGACCCGGGCCCGTGTCATCGCCGGGAGGGGAACCGATGAGGAAGAGCGCCGTGGCCGTGCTGGCCGCCGCCGGGATCGTCACCGCGGTCGTCGCGACGCCGGCACAGGCGGCCGTCACGATGGCCACCCCCGCCGGCCTCACCGCCGGGTCGCTCACCGCCACGACCCTGTCGCTGAGCTGGAAGGCCGTCACCGGCGCCGGCGCCTACCGCGTGCAGCTCTCCACCACGTCGCGGATGGGCAGCGCGACGTACCACCGGTTCACCACCAACCACGGCACGATCACCGGCCTGTCCGCCAAGAAGCGCTACTACTTCCGCGTCGCCGTCGTCAGCGCCTCCACCGGCACCCGGCTGAGCCCCTACACGAAGGCGACCTACCCGTCGGCGGTCACCAAGGCCGTCGCGGTCCCCGCCGGGCTGCGCTCGACCGCCGCGACGGCGTCGTCCGTGGCGCTGGCCTGGAACGCCCCCGAGGGCGCGTCGATCTACCAGGTCAAGCGCTCCACCTCGTCGACGTTCCGCAGCGCGAAGTACGGCCGCAGCACCACCCCGTCGATGTCCGTCGCGGGCCTGGCCGCCGGCCGGACCTACTACTTCAAGGTCCGCGTCATCCGCGCGGACGCGACACCGCTGACCAGCTGGACACCCGCCGTCACCGTGCCGACCGCGTCGGCCCCCTCGGCCCCGACCCCGACGCCGGACCCGGTCGACCCCACCCCCAGCGACGGTCCGGCCGACGTGCGGGTCGGCAGCTACAACCTGTTCAGCGTCAGCCTCGACGCCACCAACGGCGAGCGGAAGCCGTGGCGGGACCGCCGCGCGGCCATCGTCTCCAACATCATGAGCCAGGACGTCGACGTGCTCGGCGTGCAGGAGGCCAACCCCAGCACGCACTGGGCGCCGCAGCTGGTCAGCGGCAAGACACAGCCGGAGGACCTGGTCAACGGCCTGAACGCCGCCGGCGGCAGCTTCGCGCTGACCAACCCGTACTCGTACAACTGCGTCAACTCGGTGACCAACAACAACTGCGACTACCTCTACCGCGGCGCCTCCAACACCGACCGGATCCTCTACAACACCAAGACGCTCAGCGTGGTCCGCACCGGCTCCGTGCTGTACGACGCGCAGGTGCCCGGCACCAACAACGACTACCTCGCGTACGCCGTGCTGCGCACCAAGGCGACCGGCCACGAGTTCTTGTTCACCGCGACGCACCTGGAGCCGAGCAGCGGCACCGTGAAGGCGGCGCAGTGGCGCGAGTCGATCGCGGCGATCCAGCGGCTCAAGGGCGACCTGCCGGTGGTCAGCGTGGGTGACTACAACACCCACAAGTTCCTCACCCTGGCCAAGGAGATGTTCCCCGCGCAGAAGGCGGCCGGCCTCGGCGACGTGCTCAACCAGGAGTACCAGGTCAACCCGGCCCGGGGGGTCCGCGCGCAGCACCTGGTGAACGCGTGGGTCAACTCCTACAACCACTTCTACCGCAACGTCGCCGACTTCGGGTACTCCACCCGTCACGACAAGATCGGCAACGGCATCGACCAGATCTTCGCCACCAACTCGCTGGTCGTGAAGGAGTACGAGGTCGTGGTGCCGTTCAACCCGAGCACCCTGCAGGTCACCGGCACGATCGGCTCCGACCACAACATGGTGCGGGCGACGATCCAGATCCCCTGATCGTCAGCGCAGGTCGTCGAGCGCGATCCAGTCGTCCCAGGTGAGGTCGCGTCCGACGTACCGCGGGGCGTCGAGGGGCCAGTCCTCGGCGATCCAGCGCGGCACGAGCTCGTCGAGCGCGGCCTCGACGTCGGTGCCGACGAACGCGTCGGCCACCCACCAGGAGATCTCGGCGTCGGCGCCGCCGACCTTCTCCGGCGGGTCGACGTAGACGCACCCCACCAGCACGGTCTCGTCGGCGTCGAGCAGTGCGTAGTTGAACGACAGGTGCGCCTCGACCTCGTCGGCGTGGTGCTGCAGGTCCTCGCGGTCCTGCTCGGCCGTCAGGTCCGCCGGCGGCCAGCCCCACGCCCGGCCGTAGATCGAGAACAGCCGCTCTCGGGAGCTGCGCACCGCCACCAGGTCGAGGTCGGTGTCGTCCGCCGTGATCGGCCGCAGGTGGTGGCCGGTGGGCAGCTCCACGCGGCGCGGGTGGAGCCACCCCACCGGCAGCCAGCCGTCCGCCGGGCCGGGCGAGCCGGGCCGGTCGCCGTCCACCGCCGCGACCAGCCGGGCGTACGTCGCGTCCGGCTCGCCCTCGACGCTGTCGACCACGACCGCCTCGGGCCGCTGCGCGAGCACGTCGAGCAGCCGGCGGTGCAGCGCGCGCAGCCCGTCGTCACCGTCCCGGGCCGCCACCAGGGCGCGCACGTGCTCGTGCCAGGGGTCGTCGCCGTCGCGTCGCGCGAACCGGCCCACCGACCGGTCCTCGTCGTCGAGCAGGACGACGTGCACGAACGTGCCCCCGCCGTCGTGCGCGGCCTTCTCGAACTTCGCGATCTCCCCGTGGTTGGCGAGCAGCTGCGGCATCACCACGTCGCGTCCGCCGCGCAGGTGCGCGGTCGCCATCGCCAGCGCGACCGGCCGCACCACCTCGCCGGTCTCGTCGAAGCGCTCCCGCCAGCCGCCCACGAACCCGCGCAGCCGGTCGACGTCGAGGTCCAGGGTCCCCGGGTGGTCCTCGACGTAGCGGCGCGACAGCGTCGACTTGCCGATGCCCGGCGGTCCGTTGAGCAGGACGAAGCGGGGGCGCCGCACTAGTCGACGGATCGCGCCACGGGCAGCGCGACGTCGGCGGCAGCGGTCTCCGGGCACGGGTCGGTGGCGAGGTCTCGCAGGCACACCTGGTCGCGTCCGGACATCTTGGCAGTGAACAGGGCGCGGTCCGCCGCCGTCAACGCGTCGATGAACTCCGGCGCGCGGGCGCCGGGCGCACAGGTCACCATGCCGATGCTCACGGTGCAGCGGCTGCCGGTGCCCGGCAGCTCGAGGTCGGCGACCGCGCTGCGCAGCCGCTCGGCCACGACGGCGGCCTCGGCGGCCGCGGTGTCGGGCAGGAAGACGCAGAACTCCTCGCCCCCGAACCGGCCGACCAGGTCGTGCCCGCGCACCTGGCCGCGGAGCGCGGCGGCGACCGCGGCCAGCGCGGCGTCGCCGGCGAGGTGTCCGTGGGTGTCGTTGTAGACCTTGAAGTGGTCGAGGTCGGCGAAGGCCAGGCTCCAGCCGCGTCCCTGCTGGTCGCAGCGCCGCTGCTCGGCGACCGCGAGGCTGCGCCACGACTCGAAGCGCAGCAGGCCGGTCTTGTCGTCGGTCTCCGCCCGCTCCCGCAGCGGCTCGTGCATGACGGCCCGCTGCGCGAGCCCGTAGACCGGCACCAGCAGCAGCAGGAACCAGGCGCCGGAGGTCCACACCGCGGCGGACAGCGCCCCCATCAGCAGCACGGCGGCCTCGGTCAGGTAGAACGAGCGCCCCGCGAGGGTACGGCGCAGCCACGCCTCGTCCTCGGCGTCGTTGAGGTAGGCGATGCCGTGGAAGAGCACCGTCTCGACGGCGAGGAACCCGGCGCTGCCGACGACGACGCCGAGCAGGCCCCAGCCGCCGTTGTCGTTCATGAGGTTGGGGTCGCCGCCGTTGACCCGGTGGGCGACGATCCCGGCGAGCACCGCGGCCAGCGTCACGAACGACGCGGACCCCACCCACTTCCACACCGGCACCCGCATGCCGCGCCACCGGACGTGGGCGTAGCTCAGCGCGACGACCGGCAGCACCCAGGGCAGCGGCAGCAGCAGGGTGGCGCAGAACGCCCACGCCGACAGTGCCTTGTGCGGTCGCTGGGAGTGGGACAACCCGCCCTCGACGCGACGGCCGAGCTCGACGTTGAGCGCGCTCAGCACGACCAGCACCAGCACCGTGGCGCGGAGGTCGTTCTTGGTCTCGGTGACCCCGGCGTCGTGCAGCCAGAGCGGCAGCACCACCGCGAGCGCGACCGTGGCCACGACGTACAGCCGGACCACCGTCGAGGCCTGGAAGGCCCCGGCGATCCGGCTGGAGGAGAGGGTGGTCGCGCCGCTCACGGAGCCGAATATGGCAGAGCCGGATGTCCGATATCGGCCATCTGCGAATCTCTGGGCGCCGCCGTCGGAAGGTGGCCGGACGGCGTGGCCTGAACCCCCCAGTCGGGTGGTTCGCGGCTAGTCTCGCCGGGTGCCGATCCCCGACTTCGTCCGTGACCTCCGGCGCTCCGTCGGCCAGGTGGAGCTGTGGCTGCCGGGCGTCACCGCCGTGGTCGTGCGCGACCGGGAGCTGCTGCTGGTGCGCCGCACGGACAACGGTGAGTGGTCGCCGGTCACCGGCATCGTCGACCCCGGCGAGGAGCCCGGCGTCGCCGCCCGCCGCGAGGTCCTCGAGGAGACCGGCGTCGAGGTCAGCGTCGACCGGCTGGCGTGGGTGCAGGCGCTGCCGACGATCACGCACGTGAACGGCGACGTCGCGACGTACCTCGACCACACGTTCGCCTGCAGCTGGGTGGGGGGCGAGCCGCACGTCGCCGACGACGAGTCGAGCGAGGTGCGGTGGTGCCCGCTCGACGACCTGCCGCCGATCAGCGCGTCGCTGCGGGCCCGGGTGGAGTGCGTGCTGGCGGACGACCCGGTCACCCGGTTCGTCTCCTGAGCCGCGAACTATTCTCGCGGGATGGCTGACCCCGGCACCCGCTTCGACGGCTTCCCCGTCGCCGCGCTCGACTTCTACGACGACCTCGAGCTCGACAACACGAAGTCGTTCTGGACCGCCCACAAGGAGGTCTACGACACCGCGGTCAAGGCGCCGATGACGGCGCTGGTCGAGGCGCTCGAGCCCGAGTTCGGCAAGGCCAAGCTGTTCCGCCCCTACCGCGACGTGCGGTTCGCCAAGGACAAGACGCCGTACAAGACGCACCAGGGCGGCTTCGTGCAGGCCGGTCCCGGCACCGGCTACTACGTCCAGGTCGGGGCGCCCGGCGTGATGGTGGGCGTCGGCTTCTACGACCCGGGCTCGCCGCACCTGGCCGCGCTGCGGGAGGCGATCGACGACGACCGCAGCGGCCGGCAGCTGCGCCGGATCCTGAACGCGCTGCAGAAGGCGGGCTGGGAGCTGGGCGGCGAGGCGCTGAAGACCGCACCGCGCGGGTACGACGCCGACCACCCGCGCATCGACCTGCTGCGCCACAAGTCGATCAGCCTGCGGAAGTCCTACGGCTTCGAGCCGGTCATCCACAGCGCGGAGCTGCTCGACCTGGTGCGCGAGGACTGGCGCGCCGGCCGGAAGCTCGTGCAGTGGGTCGGCGCCCACACCGGCTGACCGGGGCTAGGCGCCGGGGTTCTCGTCCTGGACCGCCGGCGGCGCCTGCAGCGCGAGCCGGTCCAGCATGGTGCGTACGTCGGAGGGCCAGCCCCCCGCCGTCGACGCGGACTCGACGAGCTGCCGGGCCACGTCGCGCACCTTGACGTTGACCTGCTGGGAGTAGCGACGCAGCAGCTCGAACGCGGCGGCGTCGTCGACCGTGTAGACCATCATCAGGGCGCCCTTGGCCTGGTCGATCACCGGCCGGCTGCGCGCCATCTGCTCCATCGCGTCGTCGATCTCCCGGGAGGCGGCCAGCCGCAGCGGCTCGGTCAGGTCGACGACGTACCCGCGGACCCCCAGGAGGGCGCCGTCGTCGAACTCGCCGGCGCTGAGCATCACGACCTGGCGGACGGCGCCCTGCGCGGTGACCAGCCGGTGCCACAGCGAGAACGGCGCCCCGGTCTCCATCGACTCGGCGAGCAGCCGTGCGACCTCGTCGCGGTCCTCGGGGTGCAGGTGGCGCGCCACCAGGTCGGCGGAGGGCACGACCTCGCCGACGTCGAAGCCGTAGATGGCGTAGAGCTCGTCGGACCAGGTCCAGGCGCCGGTGTCGCGGTCGACGCGGAAGGTGCCGGTGGGTCCCGGACGGGGTGTCGTCACATCCAGCCTCGAGGTCGTCATTCTTCGGGCTGTTGGCTCAACCTCGGCACGGATAGTAGCCGAGCCACCAGCCCTGTTGTCACGGGGCGCGCGGCCCTGGATAGACCGGTCAGTGGGGCTGCCAGGCGTCCTCGGACTGGGTGCGCGAGGTGACCGCACGCGGCAGCCGGCCGTCGGCCAGCGCCCGGATGCTGACGTGCTCGAAGACGTCGCGCAGGCTGCTGCGGGCGGCGATCCAGACGTGCTGGAGGACGTCGGCCGACTCGTTGTAGGAGACCGCCTCGGGGCGCAGTCCGTAGACGCTGACCAACGGGCCGTCGACGGCCCGGATGACGTCCGCGACGCTGACGTCCTCCGGCTCGCGCGCCATCCGCCAGCCGCCCGACTGGCCGCGCTGGCTCATCACCACGCCGGCCCGGCGGAGGTCGGCCAGGATCGCCTGCAGGAAGCCGTGCGGGATCTCCTGGAGCCGACCCAGCTCCTCCGCGCTGACCGGCGACCCGTCCTTGCGGGTGGCCAGCTCGATCAGCGCCCGGAGGGCGTAGTCGGACTTCGCGGAGACTCGCATGCGCTAAGTCTGTCAGACAACTACACAAAATCCGGGAGAAGGTGCGGGGCCCGGTGGCGGGTGCACACCACCGGGCCCCGCGCTCGTGGGTCAGGCAGGCACCGTCTCGGTGTCGAGCTCGGCGGCGAGCCGGCGCGAGTCGCGCTCCTGCTTGACGGCCCAGCTGATCATCGACACCCACGTCACGAAGACGACGAGCGCGACGACGATCTCGACCGTGGGGGTGGCGCCGAGCGCCTTGACGATGGTGTCGACGTTGGTCAGCACGATCAGGCCACCGGCGCCGACCCCGAGCACCCGGGCCGGGAGGTGGCGCACCAGCCACGCCGCGAACGGCGCCGCGATGACACCGCCGACCAGCAGCGCCGCGGCGTACGCGAAGTTGATGCCGGCGGTGCCCAGCGCGAAGAGGAAGCCGAGCGAGCCGCCGATCGCGACCACGAACTCGGAGGTGTCGATGGAGCCGACGACCTTGCGGGGCTCGAGCCGTCCCGAGGACAGCAGCGACGTGGTGCCGACCGGGCCCCAGCCGCCGCCACCGATGGCGTCCATCAGGCCGCCCACCACGCCGAGCGGAGCCAGGAAGGCGGCGGGCAGCTGGCCCTTGAAGGACGGCCGGCGGCCGCCGAGGGCGAGGAAGCGCCAGATCACGTAGACGCCGAGGGCGAGCAGCAGGCCGGCGACCCAGGGCTTCGCGGTGTCGCCGGGGATGCTCGAGAGGAACGTCGCGCCCGCGAAGGCGCCGATGCCGCCGGGGACGGCCATGATCGCGACGATCCGCCAGTCGACGTTGCCCAGCTTGTGGTGGGAGAAGCCGGAGACCAGCGTCGTGCCGATCTCGGAGAAGTGGACGGCGGCCGACGCGGCGGCCGGCGCGATGCCGGTGGCCAGCAGCAGCGTCGACGAGGTCACGCCGTACGCCATGCCGAGCGAGCCGTCGATCATCTGGGCCACCAGGCCCACCAGGCCGAGGACGATGAGGTTCCGCATGAGAAGACTGCACCCTTCTGATGTTTGTCTATCAGTTCAATCAGGTTAAAAGGTGCAGCGAAAGTAAGTCAACTCGAGTAGTAGCCTTCGGGTGTCGCGCCCGTCACGGGTGGGTGTCGTGCTCGTGCTCCGCGTGCCCCGCGGCCTCGAACTGGATCGTGGAGTGCTCCACGTCGAAGTCCTGGTCGAGGCACCGCTGCAGCTCGTCGAGCATCGGCCCGAGGTGTCCGTCGAAGAAGCAGCTGTCGTCGACCACCACGTGCGCGGTGAGGACGGGCAGCCCGGTCGCCACCTGGGTGGCGTGCAGGTCGTGCACGTCGTGCACGTGCGGCTGCGCCAGCAGCCGCCGGCGTACGCCGGTCAGGTCGAGGCCCCGCGGGGTGGACTCCAGCAGGACGTTCACGCTCTCGGCGAGCAGCTTGATCGTCCGCGGCACGATCAGCACCCCGATCACCAGCGAGGCGACCGCGTCCGCCCGGAGCCAGCCGGTGGCCGCGATCACCGCGGCCGCGACCAGCACCGCGACCGAGCCCAGCGCGTCGTTGGCGACCTCGAGGAAGGCCGCCCGGGTGTTGAGGTTCGCGTCGCGGGCGTCGACGAGCAGCAGCAGGCCCACCACGTTGCCGACCAGCCCGACGACCCCGAACACGACCATCAGCCCGGCGGCCACCGGCGGCGGGTCGACCAGCCGCCGCACGCCCTCCACGATCACGAACACCCCGACGACCAGCAGCACGGCGGCCTGCGCGGCGGCGGCCACCACCTCGGCGCGGCGGAAGCCCCAGGTGCGCGCGTCGGTGGCCGGGCGGCGCACGAGCGCGGCGGCGACCACGGCCATCGACAGCCCGACGACGTCGGTCAGCATGTGCCCGGCGTCCGCGAGCAGCGCGAGGCTGCCCGACAGCAGGGCGCCGACCACCTCGGCGGCCAGGACTGCCAAGGTGAGCACGAGCACCGCGACCAGCCGGCCGCGGTGCGGCGACGGACCGGCACCCCCATGGGCGTGGCCCCGGCGCATGTCGCTCGTCACCGCTCGATGATAGGTCGGGCCGCACCCGGAGGAGGGGCCTGCCATGTGGGGCAAGCGCGACGACATGACCGTGCACGAGCACGAGCCGTACAACGCCGAGCCCACCCGCGCCGCGCTGGCCGTCGGGCACCTCACGCCCACCGACACCTTCTACACCCGCAACCACGGCCCGGTCCCCGAGCTCGACCCCGGCCGGTGGCGGCTCCGGGTCGACGGCCTGGTCCGCGGCGACCTCGACCTGTCGCTCGACGACCTCCGCTCGGGCTTCGAGCACCACGAGCTCGTCGCGACGATGCAGTGCGCGGGCAACCGTCGCTCCGGGCTGCTCGCGGTGCGCGACATCCCCGGCGAGCACCCCTGGGGACCGGGCACCACGTCGACGGCCTCCTGGGGTGGTGTCCGGCTGGCCGACGTGCTGGCCGCGGCGGGACTCGACCCGGCGGCGGGGCACGTCGCGTTCGAGGCCCCGGACGTCTCGCAGGCGGCGTCCCCGCCCCAGGTCTACGGCTCGTCGGTGCCGGTGTCGAAGGCGACGTCGCCGGAGGTGCTGCTGGCCTGGTCGATGAACGGCGAGCCGCTGACGGCCGTGCACGGCGCACCGGTCCGCGTCGTGGTGCCCGGCTACATCGGCGCCCGCAGCGTCAAGTGGGTCACCCGGGTGACCGCCCGCGCCGAGCCCTCGGACAACTTCTTCCAGGAGACCGCCTACCGGCTGCTGCCCGTCGACGGCGTGCAGGCACCCGGCGCCGGGCTGTCGCTGGGCCCGGTGGCGCTGAACTCCGAGATCCTGCGTCCCGAGCACGGCGACACGGTGCCGGCGGGGACGGTGCGGGTGAACGGCTACGCGTACGCCGGCGACGACCGCTCCGTGTGCCGGGTCGACGTCTCGGTCGACGGTGGCGCGACGTGGCGGCTCGCGACGCTCGGCGAGGCCTCGACCTGGAGCTGGCGGCTGTGGCACGCCGACGTCGACCTGGCGGCCGGGCCGGCCGAGATCGTCGTACGCGCCTGGGACAGCACGGCCGCGACCCAGCCCGAGTCGGCGGCCCAGCTGTGGAACCCGAAGGGCTACGTCAACAACTCGTGGCCGCGGGTCACGGTGACGGTGGCCTGACCGCCGGCCGTCTGACCGCCTGCCAGCCGGTCAGGCGATCGGCGTGAACCGGCGCAGCCGCAGGCTGTTGGCGACCACGAACACCGACGAGAACGCCATCGCGGCTCCGGCCACCATCGGCGTGAGCAGTCCCGCGGCCGCGAGCGGCAGCGCGGCGACGTTGTAGCCGAACGCCCAGAACAGGTTGCCCTGGATGGTGCGCAGCGTGCGGCGGGAGAGCCGGACGGCGTCGGCAGCGACGCGCAGGTCGCCGCGGACCAGGGTGAGGTCGGCGGCCTCCATGGCCACGTCGGTGCCGGTGCCCATCGCGATCCCGAGGTCGGCCTGCGCCAGCGCAGCGGCGTCGTTGACCCCGTCGCCCACCATCGCGACGACGCGGCCCTGCGACTGGAGCCGCCGCACCGTGTCGACCTTGCCGGCCGGCATCACGTCGGCCACCACGTCGTCGGGGTCGATGCCCACCTCGGCCGCGACCGTCTGCGCGACCGTCGCGTGGTCGCCGGTGAGCAGCACCGGTCGCAGCCCCAGCGCGCGCAGCTCGCGCACCGCCGCCGCCGAGGTCGGCTTCACGGCGTCGGCGACGACCAGCACGCCCCGGGCCTCGCCGTCCCAGCCGACGGCCACCGCGGTCGCACCGCGGGACCGCGCGTCCGCGACGGCGGCCACCAGGTCGTCCGGCAGCGGCATCGCCCGGTCGGCCAGCAGCGCGGGCCGTCCCACGACCACGTCGTGCCCGTCGACCGTCCCCTGCACGCCGAGCCCCTCGAGGCTCGCGAAGCCGTCCACTGCCGCGAGCCCACCCCGCTGCCGCGCCCCCTCGGCGACCGCCCGGGCCACGGGGTGCTCGGAGGCGTCCTCGAGCGCGCCGGCCAGCCGGAGCACCTCGTCGGCGCCGACCCCGGCGGTGGGCCGGGTCGCGACGAGAGTCATCGCGCCGGTGGTGACCGTGCCGGTCTTGTCGAGCAGCACGGTGTCGACGCGGCGGCTCCGCTCGAGAGCCTCGGGGCCCTTGACGAGGATGCCGAGCTGGGCGCCGCGGCCGGTCCCGACCATCAGCGCCACCGGGGTGGCCAGGCCCAGCGCGCACGGGCAGGCCACGATCAGCACCGCGACCGCCGCGGTGAACGCAGCGGTCCACCCGCCCCCGAGCAGCAGCCAGGTCACGAACGTCGCCAGCGACAGCGCCACCACCAGCGGCACGAACACCGCGGAGACCCGGTCGGCCAGCCGCTGGGCGGCCGCCTTGCCGCTCTGCGCCTCCTCGACGAGCCGGGCCATCTGCGCCAGCCGGGTGTCCGCCCCGACGCGCGTGGCCCGCACCACCAGCCGCCCACCCGCGTTGACGGTGGCGCCGACGACCTCGTCGCCGGGGCCGACCTCGACCGGCACGGACTCACCGGTGAGCATCGACGCGTCGACGGCGGACGTCCCGTCGGTGACGGTGCCGTCGGTGGCGACCTTCTCCCCCGGCCGCACCACGAACCGGTCCCCCACCGCGAGCCGCTCGACGGGGACCCGGACCTCGGCCCCGTCCCGCAGCACGGCGACGTCCCGGGCACCCAGCTCCATGAGCGCGCGCAGCGCCGCCCCCGCCCGCCGCTTCGAGCGGGCCTCGACGTAGCGGCCCGCCAGCAGGAACGTGGTGACGCCCGCGGCGGTCTCGAGGTAGAGGCTCGACGAGCCGTCGGTGCGGGCCGCGGTGAGCTCGAACGGGTGCGTCATGCCGATCATCCCGGCGTCGCCGAGCAGCAGCGCCCACAGCGACCAGCCGAACGCGGCGAGGACGCCCAGCGACACCAGGGTGTCCATGGTGGCCGCGCCGTGCCGGGCGTTGGCCCAGGCGGCGCGGTGGAACGGCAGCGCCCCCCACACCACGACCGGGGTTGCCAGCGCCAGTGACAACCACTGCCAGCCGGGCAGCTGCAGCGCGGGGACCATCGCCATCGCGACGACGGGCGCAGCCAGCACCGCCGAGACGACCAGCCGGCGCCGCAGCCCGCGGGTCGCCTCGTCGCCCGCCGCGTCCCCTGATCGCTCGCCCGACGCTGCCGGGGCCGGCACGGTCGCGTGGTAGCCGGCCGCCTCGACCGCCGCCACGAGGTCCTCGACCGAGACGCCCGGGCCGGTCGTCACGGCGGCGCGCTCGGTGGCGTAGTTCACGGTCGCGCTCACGCCGTCGAGCTTGTTCAGCCGGCGCTCGATGCGGTTCGCGCAGGAGGCGCAGGTCATCCCCGCGACGTCGAGGTCGACGGTCGCGGTCGAGCGAGCCGCAGCGCGAGGTCCGGCGTGGTTCATGCGATCCGGTAGCCCGCCTCTTCGACGGCCGCCCGCACGTCGGCGTCGGCGACGGGTCGGTCGCCCGCGACCTCGAGCCGGCCGGTGGCGAGGTCGACGCGGACGTCGGTGACGCCGGCGACCTCCGCCACCTCCTCGGTGACGGAGGCGACGCAGTGCTCGCAGGTCATCCCGGTCACGGTGTACCGGGCGGCGTGGGTGCTCATCAGGGCCCTCCTCCGGGTCGGGTGGTCAGGAGCGGACCAGCCGGGCGACGGCGTCGGACGCCTCGCGCAGCTTGGTCTCGGCGTCGGGGCCGCCGGCCTTGGCGGCGTCCACGACGCAGTGGGCCAGGTGCTCGTCGAGCAGCCCGAGCGCGACCGCCTGCAGCGCCTTGGTCACGGCGGAGACCTGGGTGAGGATGTCGATGCAGTACTTCTCGTCGGCGACCATCCGCTCGATGCCCTTGACCTGCCCCTCGATGCGCTTCATCCGCCGGAGGTAGTCGTCCTTGCGGTGCATGTAGCCCGGGTGGGTGACCGGGGGCGTGCTCGTCTGGTCCTGCGTCATGGTGTCCTCGTCTCGCCGGTGGCCGTCCCTCAAACCATACCCCCCTAGGGTATGACGGGCACCACTGGTCCACTCCGCCCCGCTCGACGCGACCCCGGCGCCGCCCGGATGTGTCGCAGATCTGCTTGATTCGGCTACTCGTCAGTAGATACTATGAAGTTACCGACGAGTAGCAGCCCGCTGCCTCGTCGCCGGCCGGGGCACCCCTGGCCGCCGCACGCCAACGTCGAAGGTGGGGCCGTGAGCCACTACAAGAGCAACATCCGCGACATCGAGTTCAACCTGTTCGAGGTGCTCGCCCGCGACGAGGTGCTGGGCCAGGCGCCGTTCGAGGAGGTCGACGCCGACACCGCGCGCTCCATCCTCCACGAGGTGGACCGGCTCGCCCGCGAGGAGCTCGCGGCCTCGTTCGAGGACGCCGACCGCAACCCGCCGGTCTACGACCCGAAGACCTGCTCGGTGACGATGCCCGAGTCGTTCAAGAAGAGCTACGCCGCCTGGATGGACGCCGAGTGGTTCCGGCTGGTGCTCGACGCCGACCTCGGCGGCCAGCCGGTGCCCAGCACGCTCGCCTGGTCGGTGGCCGAGATGGTGCTCGGCTCCAACCCCGCGGTGTGGATGTTCGCCTGCGGACCCGCGTTCGCCAACATCGTGTTCCGCAACGGCAACGAGCGGGACAAGAAGATCGCCCAGCACATGGTCGACCGCCGCTGGGGCGCCACCATGGTGCTCACCGAGCCGGACGCCGGCTCCGACGTCGGAGCCGGCCGCACCAGGGCCACGCTCGCCGAGGACGGCAGCTGGCACATCGAGGGCACCAAGCGGTTCATCACCTCCGGCGAGCACGACATGGCCGAGAACATCGTGCACCTGGTGCTGGCGCGGCCCGTCGGCGTCGAGGGCAAGGGCGGCCCCGGCACCAAGGGCCTCTCGCTGTTCATCGTCCCGAAGTTCGACTTCGACGTGGAGACCGGTGAGCTGACCGGCGAGCGCAACGGCGCCTACGTCACGAACGTCGAGAAGAAGATGGGCATCAAGGTCTCCACCACCTGCGAGGTCACCTTCGGCGAGAACGCCCCCGCGAAGGGCTACCTCCTCGGCGAGGTCCACGACGGCATCGCGCAGATGTTCCAGGTCATCGAGAACGCCCGGATGATGGTCGGCACCAAGGCCATCGCGACGCTGCAGACCGGCTACCTCAACGCGCTGGACTACGCCAAGACCCGCGTGCAGGGCCCCGACCTGACCCGCGCCTCCGACAAGACCGCGCCGCGCGTCACGATCGCGCACCACCCCGACGTACGACGCTCGCTCATGACGCAGAAGTCGTTCGCCGAGGGCATGCGCGCGCTGGTGCTCTACACCGCCTCGTGGCAGGACCGCGTCCAGGTCGCGGCGCACAAGGGTGAGCGCGACGAGCTCGCAGAGCGGGTCAACGACCTGCTGCTGCCGATCGTGAAGGGCTACGGCTCGGAGCGCTCGTGGGTGCTGCTCGGCACCGAGTCGCTGCAGACGTTCGGCGGGTCGGGCTTCCTGCAGGACTACCCCGTCGAGCAGTACGTCCGCGACGCCAAGATCGACACGCTCTACGAAGGCACCACCGCGATCCAGGGCCAGGACCTGTTCTTCCGCAAGATCGTGAAGGACCAGGCTGCGGCGCTCGGCTTCCTGTCCGAGCAGATCCAGGCGTTCATCGACTCCGAGGCGGGCAACGGCCGGCTGAAGAACGAGCGCGACCTGCTCGCCACCGGGCTCGAGGACGCGCAGGCCATCGTGGGCACGCTGATCAACGACCTGATGTCGGCGGACCCCAACGCCGAGGGCGGCGACATCGCCAACATCTACAAGGTCGGCCTGAACACCTCCCGGCTGCTGATGGTGCTCGGCGACGTCGTCTGCGCGTGGCTGCTGCTGCGCCAGGCCGAGGTCGCGCTGGAGAAGCTCGGCGGCGAGGTCAAGGGCGGCGACACGTCGTTCTACGAGGGCAAGGTGGCGGCCGCGCAGTTCTTCGCGCGCACCGTGCTGCCGAAGCTCACGGCCGAGCGGGCCATCGCCGAGTCCACCGACCTGTCGCTGATGGAGCTCGACGAGAGCGCGTTCTGAGGGTTTTTTGCCCTGCGGGTCCGATTGACGTGCCGCGTGCCGGGGTAACTCTGGGGACAGGGAACTTTCCCCTTCCCCGGCGCGGTGGCGTCACCCATCCAGTCACTCAAGGAGAGAACATGGGCATCGGACTCGGCATCGTGCTTCTCGTCATCGGACTGATCCTGGTCCTGGACGTCGTCAACTTCGACATCGGCTTCGTGAACGACCAGGGTCTCGGCTGGATCTTCGTGATCGTCGGCGTCCTCGCGCTGGTCCTGGCGCTGGTGATGAACTCCCAGCGCTCGCGCACCAAGCACGTCGAGGAGCGTCGCTACGACGACCGCGGTCGTCGCTGACGCGCCGCACCGCACACGTCCGAGGGGCGCCGGGACCTGTCCCGGCGCCCTTCGCCGTCTCAGCCCCGGGCCGACAGCGGCAGCGTCAGCGTGGTGGCGCCGCCCTCGACCACCCGGACCGGCACGCCCCAGTCCTGCTGGTGCAGGTGGCAGGCGGCGCCCTCGCCGTCCCCGACGTCGCAGGACGCCGCCCGGGCCGCGACGTGCAGCACCCCGTCACCGACGGCCGGGTCGATGCTCAGCGTGCGGGTGAGGTCGGTGCCCCGCCCCTCGCCCTCGGTGAGCAGCGCGGCCGGCGTCGCGGAGACGACCAGCTGCGACGGCGGCCCGAAGCGGTCGTCGACCTTCTGGCCCGGCGGCGGCGCGAAGTCGACCACCAGCTCGAGCGGGCCGCCGGCGACCTCGGTGACGGGCCGCTGGGTGCGGTGCGTGAAGCCCTCGACCTCGACGACCCCGGCGAGCGGGACCCGGGTGAGCCGGTGCGCGGCCGACTCGACGACCACGAGGTGGTCGCCCGCGACGACGGCACCGCTCGGCTCCGCGAGACCGGTCGCGAGGGTGCTCAGCGTGCCGTCGGCCCAGCGTCGTACGGCGCCGTTGTAGGTGTCGCAGACCGCGACCGACCCGTCGGGCAGCGCCGTGACGCCGAGCGGGTGCTGCAGCAGCGCGGTGCCGGGCTCGCCGTCCTGGAAGCCGAAGTCGAACAGCCCGGTGCCGACCGCCGTGCGGACCTCGCCGCCCTCCACCCAGCGCAGGCTCGACGTCTCGCTGTCCGCCAGCCAGAGCCGGTCGCCGGACGGCGCGAGCCCGGAGGTCTGCGCGAGCCACGCGTCGGCCAGCGGCCCGTCGAGCAGCCCCTCGTTGCCGGTGCCGCCCGCGACCGCGACCTCGCCGGTCCGCGGGTCGAACGTCCACAGCTGGTGCACCCCGGCCATCGCGACCCACACCCGGTCGTGCCACCAGGCCACGTCCCAGGGACTCGACAGCGACGTCGAGCCGGGCTCGCCGAACCACTGCCGGCCGTCGCCGGCCAGCGTGGTGACGCGGCCGTCGTCGAGGCGCACGCCGCGCAGCGCGTGGTTGACGGTGTCGGCGACCACGACGTCGTAGCCGACCTCGGCGGCGACGTCGGCGGGCAGCCGGCACAGCCCGTTCGGCTCCTGGAACGCGGCGTCGTCGGGACCGCCGTCGACGAGACCTCGTCGACCCGAGCCGATCCGGCGGACCGGTGTCTCGGCGTCCTCGGCCAGCTCGACGAGGCTGTGGTGGCCGGCGTCGGCGACCAGGAAGCCACCGCCCGGCAGCGTCACGGCGGCGGCGGGGAACCGGAGGTCGCCGTCGCGCGGCGTCGGCGGGACGTACGGCGAACCGCCCGGCTGCAGCGTGCCGCGGGCGCGGTGCTCCTCGCGCAGCTCGGCGACCAGCGCGTCGATCGCGTGGGCGTGGCCCTCGCCGGCGTACTGGGCGACGACGTAGCCCTCGGGGTCGACCAGCACCAGCGTCGGCCAGGCGCGGGCGGTGTAGGCCTGCCAGGTGACCAGCTCGGGGTCGTCGAGCACCGGGTGGTCGACGTCGTAGCGCTCCACGGCGGCCGCCAGCGCGTCCGCGTCGGCCTCGTGCACGAACTTCGGCGAGTGCACGCCCACGACCACCAGCTCACCGTCGTACGACGCCTCCAGCGGCCGCAGCTCGTCGAGGACGTGCAGGCAGTTCACGCAGCAGAACGCCCAGAAGTCCAGCAGCACGAAGCGGCCGCGGAGGTCGGCGAGCGACAGGTCGCGGCCGCCGGTGTTGAGCCAGCCGCGGCCGCGGAGCTCGGGCGCGCGGACCCGGGGGCGTCGTCCGGTGGTGGTCACGGTCGACCAACGTCGCGGGCGGGTCCGGGCATTCCGCCCCGGGAGGCCGTTCGTCCGGAGGGTGCCCGGTCACGGCCGCCGACCGTAGGCTGCCGGGGTCGCCAACCCCGGAGGTGCCCGTGTTCTACCCGCTGACCGTCGCCGACTTCCTGGACCGTGCGGAGACGGTCTACCCCGACCGCGTGGGCATCGTGGACGAGCCCGACCAGCCCGCGCCGAGCCTGGGGTCGCTGACCTACCGGGAGATGGCCACCAACGCCCGCGCACAGGCCGCGAGGCTCGACCAGCTCGGAGTGCCCGTCGGCGGCCGCGTCGCGGTGATCTCGCAGAACTCCGCGCGGCTGTGCACGTCGTTCTTCGGGGTGAGCGGCTGGGGCCGGGTGCTGGTGCCGGTGAACTTCCGGCTGAGCCTGCCGGAGATCGAGTACATCGTGGGGCACTCCGGCGCCGACGTGGTCTACGCCGACCCGGCGCTCAAGGACAAGCTGGACGCGCTCGACGTACGCCACAAGCTGGTGCTCGGCGAGGACGACGACCTCTACCTCCCGGACACCGAGCCGCGGCCGTGGGCCGAGCCCGACGAGGGCGCGACGGCCACCATCAACTACACCTCGGGCACCACCGCGCGACCCAAGGGCGTGCAGCTGACCCACCGCGCGCTGTGGCTCAACGCGACGGTCTTCGGGCTGCACGCTGGGATCAGCGACCGCGACGTGTACCTCCACACGCTGCCGATGTTCCACGCGAACGGCTGGGGCATGCCGTTCGCGATGACCGGCGTGGGCGCGCAGCACGTGGTGCTGCGGCAGGTCGACGGCACCGAGATCCTCAAGCGCGTCGAGCGGCACGGCGTCACCGTGATGTGCGCGGCGCCGGCCGTCGTCAGCGCCGCGCTCGAGGGCGCGTCGACCTGGGACGGCGAGATCCCCGGCCGTGACCGGGTGCGGATCATCGTCGCCGGGGCGCCGCCGCCGACCCGGACCATCGAGCGGGTGATGGACGAGCTGGGCTGGGAGTTCGTGCAGATCTACGGGCTCACCGAGACCTCACCGCTGGTCACCGTGAACCGGATGCGCGCCGAGTGGGACGACCTCGACACTCACGAGAAGGCGACCCGGCTCGGCCGGGCCGGGGCTCCCGCGCTCGGCGTGCGCGTCTCGATCGACCCGGAGGGCGAGGTGCTGACCTCCTCGAACCACAACCTCGAGGGCTACTGGGAGCTGCCCGACGAGACCGCCCGCGTCCAGGAGGGCGGCACCTTCCACACCGGCGACGGCGGCTACCTCGCCGACGACGGCTACCTGGTGATCTCCGACCGCAAGAAGGACGTGATCATCTCCGGCGGCGAGAACGTCTCCTCCATCGAGGTCGAGGACGCGCTGATGTCGAACCCGGCCGTCAAGGAGGTCGCGGTGATCGGCATCCCCGACGAGAAGTGGGGCGAGCTGATCACCGCGCTGGTCGTGGCGGAGGGCGAGGTGAGCGCCGAGGACCTGATCGCGCACTGCCGGAAGCACCTCGCCGGCTACAAGTGCCCCAAGCGCATCGACTTCGTCGACGAGCTGCCGCGCACCGCGACCGGCAAGCTGCAGAAGTTCAAGCTGCGGCAGCCGTTCTGGGAGGGCCAGGAGCGGCAGGTCAACTGAGCGCGACGGGCACGGTCAGGCGGGCTGCCACAGCTCGATCCGGTTGCCCTCCGGGTCGGTGACCCAGCCGAACCGGCCGACGCCCGCCATGTCCTGCGTCTCCTCGGCCACGTCCGCCCCCGTGGCCCGCAGCTGCGCCAGCATCGCGTCGAGGTCGCGGACCCGGAAGTTGAGCATGGTCTGCTGGTCGCGCGAGCCGAAGTAGTCGGTCCCGGACTCGAACGCCGCGAAGACGGTCGGCCCGGCTTCCGGCTGCCACAGCCCGTGCTCGTCGACGTCCAGTCCCAGGCCGTCGCGGTACCACGCGCTCAGGGCCGCGGGGTCCGCCGCCCGCAGGAAGTACCCGCCGATCCCCAGCACCCGTTCCATGCCGCCATCGTCGCAGGACCGCAGTCGCCGGTCGTAAGGTTTCCGGCGCCCGACCGTCGAATCCGGCCCGGCCCGCTCGTCACCCCGGTGTCAGACCCTCACCGAAAGGACGCACCATGACCGAGTACGTCGTCATGTTCCCCGCCGACAACGAGGCCGACTGGGACGCCGGCACCGAGGCCGACCACCAGGCCACGTTCGACACCGACGCCGAGTTCGGCCGGCTGCTCAAGGAGCGCGGCGGCGCCGTCACCGGCGGCGCGGGGCTCACCCACAGCAGCAAGGCACGAACCCTCAGGCGCGGAGCGACGTCGAAGGCGCTGGTCACCGAGGGCCCCTACGCGGAGTCCGTCGAGCAGCTGTCCGGCTTCTACCTCGTCACCTGCGACGAGTACGACGCGCTCGTGGAGGCCGCGCAGGTCCTCACCCGCGCTCACCCGGTCGTGGAGATCCGGCCGGTCGAGGAGTACTGACGACCAGCAGGTCGTCGAGCGCTGCGACAGGAACGAGGTCCGTCGCTACAGCGGCGAGTCTCTCGTCGACGGTGACGAGGGCGTCGGCCTGCAGCCGGGTGACCGCGAGGTACTCCGCATCGCGCAGCGAGTCCCAGTCGCGGGCGAGGGCGATGTCCCACGCGGTGCGGCGGGACACCCGGTCGCCGAGCAACCGGATCTTCAGCTCCGTCATCCGCTGGTGACACTGCAGCGCCGCCTTCTCGCTTCGCCGGCCCGCCCTCACGTCTCGCAGCAGCAGCTCGAGCGCCTCGGAGCGAAGGGAGTTCGGAGCCACCAGCTGATGGCCGGGGTCGAGGGGCAGGTCGCCGTCCACGACGTGCAGCAAGGTCGGTGCGTCGATCACGTAGCGCGCCACAGCACGAGGGTAGGCCGCTCCGGTCCTCACCCGCGCTCACCCGGTCGTGGGGATCCGGCCGGTCGAGGAGTTCGCAGGGTCGGGAAGCCCTTCTGTCCGCCACAGGTCGGGGTGCTGCTCGACCCACCGCTGGGCGTCGCGGCGGCCGAACGCGGAAGCGGCGGCGAAGAAGTCGGGGTCGAACATGAGGTAGGAGAGCAGCTCGCCCTGCAGCGGACTGTCGCTGCCGAGCAGCCGGTGCATGACCTGCAGGTCGGGATCGCCGAGGGTGTGGAGCAGCGAGCCGTGGTTGGCGCGGAAGACCTCCATCGCGGTGCGGGCCAGCTCCTCGCCGTCGTGGGGCGCGACTGCGACGTAGGGGACGGTCCGGTACGGCGACCGGCCGCGCGCCGCGCGGTGCCGCTCGAGAACAGGTGCGACCTCGGCGTCCTCGGTCAGTGCGTTGAGCTGCGAGAGCCGCCGCAGGTCGTGTCGCAGCGGGTCGTCCATGACCGCGCCGAGCAGGGTGGCTCCGGCGTCTCCCAGGTCGACCGCGAGCCGGTCCAGGTCGGGGTCCGCATCTGGCGGGTGCAGGCCACCGGTGCCGACCACGACCACGCGATCAGCACCCAGCTCGAGAGCCGGAGCGAGCAGCGCGCGACGACGGGTGGCGCCGTCGACGTACCAGCCCGCGGCCTCAGCGGGCTCGTCGACATGGACGGAGGGGAACAGGACCGGGATCGCCGCGGACGCCATCAGGTGGGGGACGTCGAGCCGGGTGGCGACGAAGCGCCCGTGGTACTCGGGCGCCGAGCGCGGTACCGGGGAGCCGGACTCGGTGAACACGATGACGCGCCCGGCGCGGACGGACGTCGCCGTGACGGCGGCAGACTCGATGACACCCTCGTCGATGTTGCGGTGCAGGGCGTCCCAGTCGATGACGTTCGCCAGGGTTCGGGCGAGTGGCTGGCTTCCGAACAACCCGCGCAGGCGGAAGTGCGAGAGGCCCAACGTCTCCGAGGTGTACCGCACCAGCACTTCCGGGACCTGCCGCCACAACGGCCGCATCACGTTCTGCTTGGTGGTCTGGCCGAGCATGCCCTTGAGGAGCGCGACCTGCTCGTCCGGCTCCAGGTGGGCCGACGCGCCGAGCGCACCCGCGAGCAGGGCGCCCGCGCTGGTACCGACCAGCAGGCGGGGCCGGGTTCCGAGCTCCGCCAGAGCCGGAAGGAGTACCTCAAGCGCGCCCACCTGGTACGCCGAGCGAGCTCCCCCCGCATCGAGAACCAGCGCCACCTGGGTCGCGTCACTCGAAGGTCTACCTGCCTGCATCCCGCGATCCTAGAGCCGTCTGGCCGGCGAGGAGGCAGACGGCTGGACCGCGCATCCGCTTCGGGCCCGCGCGGGCTGGCCGCACATTCGTGCGGCGGTCTGTACGTGAGGACGTGTGCCGCGAAGGAACCCGATCATGCCGCCGGTCCGGGGGTGGGCGGGCTACCGGAACTCGATGGCCGAGCTCTCGACCGATAGGCGACATCGCTTGGAGTCAGGGTCGCCCCACGCCGCGTCGCGGAGGACTCGGAGCACGCCGCGGCGGTACCCGGGGGATCAACGACGTCGTCGCCTCACTCCGCACCGGGGCACAGCCTGGCCATCCTTGATGCAGCTCTGTCTGGGGCTCGAGTCGTCTGCTCACGTCCGCCGGTGGAACCGGACCTGGCCGCTGGGGAGTCGTTCGAGGGTGTAGCCGGGCGAGTGGGCCTTGTGGTGGTGGAACGAGCAGAGCAGTCGGCCGTTGGTCACGCTGGTCGGACCGCCGGCGGACCACGGGACGTCGTGGTGGGCGTGGCACCATCCGGCGGGCCGGTCGCAGTGCTCGGCGGTGCAGCCGCCCTGCTCGACGGCCAGTGCGATCCGCATCTGCTCGGTGTGGAGACGACGCTTGCGGCCCAGGTCGAGGACCACGGAGCGGCCGTCGACCATCCGGCGGACCACCGCGGGGATGACCCCGGCGTGGCACGCCAACCGCCGTGCGAGCCCGGCGGAGAGCCGCTCGCCGGTGTCGAGCCGCGCGGTGCCCAGCCCCGACAGCAGCGTGTCGTAGTCGAGGAGCACCACCACGGTCGCGCTGACACCGCCACTGGTCGGGCAGCCGGTCGGCCGGGAACCGCTCGAGCAGCTCGCAGAACGCCTGCCCTCGCCGCTCGGGCCGCGACCGCCTCGGCGAGCCGGCCGCACGGTCACCCGCATCACCCGCAGCACCGGTAGCACCGGTAGCACCGGTAGCACCGGTAGCACCGGTCGTGGTGGTGGGTCGGGCGGGGTTGGCGATCGCGTCGAGCATCTTCGTCAGGACCGCGGCGTGGAACCCGGGGATGCGGAGCCGACCGCCGTGGGTGCCGTCGCCGTTGTCGTGCAGCTCGAGGAATGTGGCCCGGGTGGCGGCCCGCTCCTCGCGCTCGAGCTGCTGGCCGAGGCGACGGTCGGCCTGCTCCGGGTCGAGCACGTGCAGGATGTGCCGCCCGAGCTGCCGCAGCTTCTTCGCGTCGTGCGTACCCGCGAGGTCCACCAGCATGGCCTCGGCCCGCGCCGCACACGTCGGGTCCGCCGCGATGGCCTCCGCGGGCAGCTCCCGCACCGACGCGGCCACCACCCGCGCCTGCTCCAGGTCGAGGTCACCTCGCGCCAGCGCGGCACGCGTCAGCCCGAGATCGTCGTCCAGCGCCGCGGCCAGCCGCACATCCGCGTGCGCCGCAGCCACCGGACGGCGGGTCTCGGCGGCCAGCCAAGCAGCGGTCGAGGTCGCGGCCGTGTCGGCGGCGACGTCGTTGCGGTCGCCCGCGGCCAGCAGCCGCATCAGGAGCTCGTCGAGCCTGGCCCGGGCCCGCGCCAGCTCCACCAGCGCCGTCCGCTGCTCACCGCGCGAGGCCGACCAGGCCGGCACCTCGGCCAGCGCGTCCAGCGACGCGTGCAGCTCGCCCGCGAACACCGAGATCGGGTGCCCGTAGGAGGTCTGAACGGTGCTGGTCATGGACCTATTCTCGCAGGCCACACCCCCCGTTTCGAGCGTGTGTTCGAATCTGTGGACGAGCGGCAGGATGCCCGGTGACCGGGTCTCGACAAGCTCGACCACCCGCCCCGGGCCTCGACAGGCTCGACCACCCGCCGGGTCTCGACAGGCTCGACCACCCGCCCGGTCTCGACAGGATCGACCACCCGCCCCGGTCTCGACAGGCTCGACCACCCGCCCCGGTCTCGACAGGCTCGACCACCCGCCCCGCGGCCTCGACAGGCTCGACCACCCGCCCGGTCTCGACAAGATCGACCACCCGCTCGGGCCTCGACAAGCTCGACCACCCGCCCGGTCTCGACTGCACCCGCCGGGCTCTCGACAGACTCGACCACCCGAGGATCCCTAGGCTGCGGGGCATGACCAGCGAGGCGTACGAGTGGACCACCGCGCACGTCCCGGACCTGACCGGGCGGCGCGCGCTGGTCACCGGCGTGACGAGCGGTCTCGGTGAGGCGCTCGTCGAGGAGCTGGCCCGGCACGGCGCCGAGGTGCTGCTGGCGGCGCGCAACCCGGCGAAGCTGGCCGCGACGGTGGAGCGGGTCCGCGGCGACGTGCCCGGCGCCGTAGTGCACCCGGTGCTGCTCGACCTCGCGAACCAGGAGTCGGTGCGGCTCGGGGCGGCCGACGCGGCGTCGTACGGACCGCTGCACCTGCTGGTCAACAACGCCGGCGTGATGGCGACGCCGTACCAGCGAACGGTCGACGGCTTCGAGCTGCAGCTGGCCACCAACGTGCTCGGGCACTTCGCGCTGACCGGGCTGCTGTGGCCACGGCTGGTGGAGTCCGGTGGAGCCCGGGTCGTCAACGTCTCCTCGGTGGGTCACCGGATGGCGCGGCGCGCGCCGCTCGACGACCCGCGCCGGCCGCCGCCGCGGTACCGGCGTTGGCCGGCGTACTTCGCCTCCAAGCTCGCGGACCTCTACGTCACCTTCGAGCTCGACCGGCGAGCCCGCGAGGCCGGTCTGCCGGTCCACGCACTGGCCGCCCACCCGGGCTTCGCCGCCACCGGGCTGGTGGCCTCGGGCGGCCGGCCCGCGGCGGTCACCAGCATCATGGACGCGGCCTACTCGCTGGTCTCGCAGTCGCCTGCCGCCGGTGCGGCGCCGCTGCTGATGGCCGCCACCGCGGACCTCCCCGGCGGCACGTACGTCGGACCGGGCGGCCCCGCCGAGCTGCGCGGCACCCCCCGCGTCGTCGGGACCAGCCGTCTCGCACGGGACCCCGCCGCGGCCCGCCGGTTCTGGGAGATCGCGCAGGACGCAACAGGAGTGGCCTACCCGTAGCGCGGGCCGCTGGCGCCGCCTGGGACAGTGGAGCCCGTGAAAGCGCTGCTGCTGGAGAACCTGCACCCGCTCGCGACGAGCATCCTCGCGCGAGGCCGGCGTCGAGGTCGACGCCCGGCAGGGTGCGCTCGACGAGGACGAGCTGATCGACGCCCTCGAGGACGTCGACCTGCTCGGCATCCGGTCCAAGACCGAGGTGACCGAGAAGGTGCTCGACGGCGCGGCCCGGACCTGGTCGCGCATCGGCGCCTTCTGCATCGGCACCAACCAGATCGACCTCGACGCCGCGGCGGCGCGGGGCATCGCGGTGTTCAACGCGCCGTTCTCCAACACCCGCTCGGTCGTCGAGCTCGCGATCGCCGAGATCATCGCGCTGGCCCGCCGGCTCACCGAGCAGGACACGGCGCTGCACGCCGGGGTGTGGGACAAGTCGCGCCACCGGCAGCCACGAGATCCGCGGCCGCACGCTCGGCATCGTCGGCTACGGCAACATCGGCTCGCAGCTGTCGGTGGTGGCCGAGATCGCTCGGCATGCAGGTCTACTTCTACGACACCGACGACAAGCTCGCGCTCGGCAACGCGCCGCCGCTGCTCGTCGCTCGACGAGCTGCTCGACAGCGTCGAGACCGTCACGCTGCACGTCGACGGCCGGGCCGGGCAACGCCGGCATCTTCGGCGCCGAGCAGCTCGCCCGGATGCGGCCGCGGCTCGCTGTTCCTCAACCTCTCGCGCGGCTTCGTCGTCGACTACGAGGCGCTGCGCGACGCACCTCGTCTCCGGTCACGTCGCGGGTGCCGCGGTCGACGTGTTCCCGACGGAGCCGAAGAGCCGCGGGCGACGCGTTCGAGTCGCCGCTGCGCGGGCTGCCCAACGTGATCCTCACCCCGCACGTCGGCGGCTCGACCGAGGAGGCGCAGGAGGACATCGGCCGGTTCGTCGGCACGAAGCTGCGCGACTACGTCGACCGGCGGCAGGACGTCGCTGTCGGTCAACCTGCCGACCCTGGCGATCGCCCCGCTCGGCGCACGCCCAGCGCATCGCGCACCTCCACCAGAACACCCCCGGCGTGCTCGCCGCACGTCAACCAGGTGCTCGCCGAGCACGAGCGTCAACATCGGCGGCCAGGTGCTCGCCACCCGGGGCACCCTCGGCTACGTCGTCACCGACACCGACTCCGGCCTGTCGACCGCGGTGATCGAGAGCCTGCGGGCGGTCCCCGAGACGATCCGGCTCCGCGTCATCGACTGAGATCCGGGTACGGTCGCCATCATGAGCGACTACCGATCCGTGAACCCGGCCACCGGCGAGACCGTCCGGGAGTTCCCGACCCTGGACAGCGACGGCGTGGAGCGGGCACTGAGCCGCGTCACGTCGGGGTTCGCCGCCTGGCGCGCGACCCCGGTGGCCGACCGGGCGGCCGTGCTGAGCGCGGTGGCGGCGGCGTACTCCGAGCGCGCCGAGGAGCTCGCCCAGGTCATCGCGCTCGAGATGGGCAAGCCCGTGCGGCAGGCGCAGGGCGAGGTCAAGCTCTCCTCGATGATCTACCAGTGGTACGCCGACCAGGGGCCGGCGCTGCTCGAGGACGAGCCGCTCGACGCGATCGGCGCCGAGGAGTCCGTCGTACGCACCCTGCCGATCGGCCCGCTCGTCGGGATCATGCCGTGGAACTTCCCCTACTACCAGGTGGCGCGGTTCGCGGCGCCGAACCTGCTGGTGGGCAACACCATCCTGCTCAAGCACGCGCCGAGCTGCCCGCAGGCGGCGCTGCTGATGGAGGAGATCTTCGTGGCCGCCGGGCTGCCCGCCGACGCGTACGTCAACGTGTTCGCGACCAACGAGCAGGTCGCCGACATGATCGCCGACCCGCGGGTGCAGGGCGTCTCCCTCACCGGCAGCGAGCGGGCCGGCGCCGCGGTCGCCGAGGTCGCGGGCCGCAACCTCAAGAAGGTCGTCCTCGAGCTCGGCGGCTCGGACGCCTTCATCGTGCTCGACACCGACGACATGGACGCGACCGTGAAGGCCGCCACCCGCGGCCGGATGTCCAACACCGGCCAGGCCTGCAACGCGGCGAAGCGGTTCATCGTCACTGCACCGCACTACGACGAGTTCGTGAGCAAGCTGACGGCCGCCTTCGAGGCCTCCAAGCCGGGCGACCCGATGGACCCGAAGACCGCCATCGGCCCGCTGTCGTCGCAGTCCGCCGCCGACACCCTGGTCCAGCAGGTCACCGACACCGTCGAGGCCGGCGCCACGCTGCTGACCGGCGGCCACGCGGTCGACGGCCCCGGTGCGTACGTCGAGCCGACGCTGCTCGCCGACGTGAAGCCGGGGATGCGGGCCTACTCCGAGGAGCTGTTCGGCCCGGCCGGCGTCGTCTACAAGGTGGGCGACGCCGACGAGGCCGTCGAGCTGGCGAACTCCTCGTCGTTCGGGCTGTCCGGCTCGGTGTGGAGCACCGACCTCGACAAGGCGCGGGAGACCGCGGACCGGCTCGAGGTCGGCATGGCCTTCGTCAACGAGCACGGCACCACGCTGCCCGGCCTGCCGTTCGGCGGCGTCAAGCGCTCCGGCTTCGGTCGCGAGCTGGGTCCCTGGGGGATGGCCGAGTTCGTGAACAAGAAGCTGGTGCGGGTCTCGAAGGGCTGAGCACGTGACCTGGCAGACCGACGACTTCGACCTCGACCGCTTCGTCACCGCGCAGGACCACGGCGACATCTACGACCGGGCGCTCACCGAGCTCCGGCGCGGCCGCAAGCAGAGCCACTGGATGTGGTTCGTGCTGCCGCAGGTGGCGGGGCTCGGCAGCAGCGGGATGGCCCAGAAGTACGGCATCTCCTCGCGCGACGAGGCCGCCGCCTACGTCGCGCACCCGGTGCTCGGCGAGCGGCTGCGGGCCTGCGTCGCCGCGCTGCTCGACCTCCCCGGGAACGACCCGGTGCAGGTCGTCGGCGCCGTCGACTCGCTCAAGCTGCGGTCGTCGATGACGCTGTTCGACGCGGCTGTCCCGGACGAGCCCGGCTTCGCCGCGGTGCTCGAGAAGTACTTCCGCGGGCAGCGCGACCAGGCCACGCTCGACCGGCTCTGAGCGCGACCCGTCGGACCGGCACTCGACGACGCTCCCCCCGGGCCCTCGGCGGGGGCTCGGCCCGACGCCGGGGCGAGTGCCGGTCGTCGTGGTCGCCGTCAGGCTGCGACCTCGGCGCCGAGCGCCTTGCCCGCCAGCACGGCGGCCTCACGGGACTCCTCGTGCAGCCGCGCGGCGAGGTCGGTGAACTCGTCGAGGGCCGGGTTGACGCCCACCAGGGTGAACTCCCGCTCGACGACGGTCAGGTCCGCGCCCCACACGTCGCCGAGGATCCGGCGGAGGTAGCCGGTCGCGTGGTCCCAGCCGTCCCGGGGGGTGCCGGCGCCGTACGCACCGCCCCGGACCATGGCGAGCACGGTCGGCGTGCCGGCCAGCAGCGGCCGCTCCTTGCCGCGGGGGTCGGTGATGACCAGGTCCATCCAGGTCTTCACGTGCTGCGAGACGCCGAAGTTGTAGAGCGGCACGGCCAGCAGCACCGCGTCCGCGCCGAGCAGCTCGTCGGCGAGCTCGGCGGCGAGCGCGGACGGCCTCGCGCTGCTGCGGGGTGCGGTCGGCCTCGGGGGTCGTCCCGGCCGACACTGCGAGGGCCCAGGCGTCCGACGGGACGGGCTCGGTGCCGACGTGCCGGCGCACGACGTCGTCGCCGGGGTGGTTGGCCAACCACTCCTGCTCGACGATGTCGGCGATCTCGCGGCTGGCCGACCCATCAGGACGGATGCTGGCGTCGAGACGGAAGAGCGCCATGGACGGACTCCACTTCTGTAGTGAGGGTTACTTCGTATTTCGAAGCACTTCGAAAAGCGTAGCACCTTGTAGACTCGACGGCATGGCCACGTCGCGACCGGTGCACGCACCTAAGACGTCGCCGACCCCGGACGACGTGCCGAGCTGCGACGCCGCCCTCGCGCGGGCGTTCCAGTTCCTCGGCAAGCGCTGGAGCGGGATGGTGCTCGGCACCTTGATGTCCGCGCCGGCGTCGTTCTCCGACATCCGCCGCGCCCTCGGCGGGATCAGCGACTCCGTCCTCTCCGAGCGGCTCACCGAGCTGGCGCAGGCCGGGCTGGTGCTGCGCGAGGTCGAGGCCGGTCCCCCGGTCGCCGTCCGCTACCGGCTGACGCCCGCGGGAGAGGCACTGCTGCCGGCGCTGCAGGAGCTGATGACCTGGTCGCGCACGCACCTGCCGGCCGACGGCTGCCGCTGACGACTCAGCGCTCGGGCCCCTCGGGCAGCGCCCACCAGGTGTCGAGCCGCGGCACGCACGCCGCCTCCCGGCCGTCGTCGAGCAGCCGGGCGGTGCGGAACAGGTACGCCGCGATGCCGGCCGCTCCCTGCATCCACCCGACGCCGGGTGGCAGCAGCGGCTCGGCGGCCCGGTGCTCCACGAATCGCCAGCAGGCGTGCGGCCCCTCCCGCACCGCACGCTCGACGAGCACGTCCGCGAGCTCGATGGCGAACGCCAGGTCGTCGTCGACGCCGTCTCGCTGCCACGCGTCGAGGAACACGTCCCCGACGCCCGTCGTACCGCAGCAGCGGCCGTCGTTGTCCCAGAACCCGGGGTAGGTGCGGGCGGGCAGCCCGGAGCTCCGCACGCTGCGCAGCAGCCGCCGGTGCCACACCGCGGGCGGCTCGCCGGCCACCGTCGCCACGCCGGCCCGGTCGAGGGCGCGGAACGCCAGAGACGTGCCGCTGGCCCCGTGGCACCAGGTGTAGGTCACCTCGTCCTCGTCGTTGAGGTCGCGCGGGAGGTAGCGCGGCACCACGAAACGGTCGGCCTCGCGGTCCCCGATCGACACGAGGTACTCCGCCCCCTGCCGGGCCGCCTCGAGCAGGTCCGGTCGACCGAGCTCCGTGCCGGCGACCGCGAGCGCGGCGGCGACGCCGGCGGTGCCGTGCGACCAGTTCGGCATCTCGGTGCCGGGGCCGCTGCCGTCCACGAACCGGGTCGGCACGAACATCCACGTCGTGCCGTGCTCGCGGGGCTCTCCTTCGGCCAGCACCAGGTCCGCCGACCTCGACGCCAGGTCCGCTGCGCCGGCCCGACCGAGCCGCCGGGCCCACAGCGCGGCCAGCAGCACCCCCGACGCGCCCAGCGTGACGTCGAACAGCCGCGCGCCGGGCACCTTGGCGACCACCTGCTGCGGCCAGCCGTCGGGGGTCGCCAGCTCGTCGATCCGGGCCAGCGCGTCCTCGGTCCCGTCCGCCCCGAGCGCCTCCAGCGCGCCGATCGTGCTGACCAGGCCGTCGAAGTAGCTGACGTCCGTCACCGACCCGACCTGCGCCCGGAGCCGCGTGACGACGGCGTCGGCCAGCGCCGACTCCTCGTCGGTCCAGACCCGTGCGGCGCGGATCTCGGCCAGCACGTGGGCCAGGCCACCGATCCCGGAGTGCATGCTGTCGCGGTCCTCCGGCGGCGCCCCCTGGCCGTCTCCGCTGTGCGGGATCCAGGGACCCTCGTCCCAGCGCACCTGGGCCAGCACCCAGCTCCACGCCGCCTCCGCGACGTCGCAGTGCCGGCGACCACCTGCGGACCGATCCATCGGACCATCATGACCCGGCTCGAGCCCGACCGCGGCTCGGGCTCCACGTCCGGGCGTCCTAGGCTGGGCCGGTGGCTGACGACAAGACGGACAAGACCGAGCACACCGACGACACCGGGAAGGCCGACGCCTCCGTGAGCACCAAGCCGGCGGAGCCCCAGGACGACCTGGTCGCCTCGCGGCACCAGCTGAAGGTCGGACGGCAGACCCTGGACTACACCGCGACCACCGGCCGGATCGTGCTGCGCGACGAGGTCTACGAGGACGGCAAGTTCACCGGCTTCCAGGCGAAGGCCGAGATCTCGCTGACCTCCTACGTGGTCGACACCGACGACGCGACGACGCGGCCGGTGACGTTCGCCTTCAACGGCGGGCCCGGGAGCGCGAGCGTCGCGCTGCACCTCGGCCTGCTCGGTCCCCGCCGCGTCGAGACGGGCGACGCGGAGGCGCCGGCGCGGCCGCCGTACGCACTGGTGGACAACCCGCAGTCGCTGCTCGCGGTGAGCGACCTGGTCTTCATCGACCCGGTCTCCACCGGCTACTCACGGGCGAAGGAGGGCACCAAGCCCGACGAGTTCCTCGGCTACCAGGGCGACATCGAGTCCGTCGCCGAGCTGATCCGGCTGTGGACGTCGCGGCACAAGCGCTGGATGTCGCCGAAGTTCGTCGCGGGCGAGTCCTACGGCACGCTGCGCGGCGCGGCGCTGGTGGAGCACCTGCAGTCGCGGCACTCGATGTACCTCAACGGGCTGATCCTGATCTCCAGCGTGCTCGACCTCGGCTCCATCGACTTCGACAAGCAGCGCAACGACCGGGCGCACGCGCTCTACCTGCCGACGTACGCCGCGATCGCTGCAGTACCACGGCAAGCTCGGCCGCACGTCGCTGAAGAAGGCGATCGCCGACGCGGAGGCGTACGCCGCCCGCGAGTACCCCTACGTGCTGTCGCGCGGCGACCGGCTCACCGAGAAGGAGCGCGCCGCGGCGGTGCGGAAGATCGCGTCGCTGACCGGGCTGACCGAGGACTACGTCGACCGCGCGGACCTGCGCATCGAGCACATCCGGTTCTTCGGCGAGCTGCTGCGCGACGAGCGTCGGGTGGCGGGCCGCATCGACGGGCGGTTCTCCGGCCCCGCCCGGTCGGCGATCGCCGAGGAGATGGACGCCGACCCGTCGATGGACGCGCTCAACGGTGCGTACGCCGCGGGGTGGAACCACTACGTCCGCGACGAGCTCGGCTACGAGAACGACCTGCCCTTCGAGCTGCTGTCCTACAAGGTGAACGCGGCGTGGTCGTTCAAGGACTTCGAGGGCCGGCCCGTCGACGTTTCGGACAAGCTCGAGCGGTCGATGCGGGCCAACCCGCACCTGCAGGTCCACGTGGCCTACGGCTACTTCGACGGCGCGACCCCGCACTTCGCGGCCGAGGACGTCTTCGCCCACCTGCAGATCCCCGACGAGCTGCGCGCCAACATCGAGCACAAGTACTACGACGCCGGCCACATGATGTACGTCCACGAGCCGTCCCGGCTGCAGCAGAGCAAGGACCTCGCCGCCTTCGTCACCCGCGCCTCGGCCACCGCCTGACCGCCCCCCTCCGCCGACCTGCCCCACCCGCCCCCCTCCGCCGACCTGCCCCACCCGCCCCCCTCCGCCGACCCGTCACCTACTCGGCGGAGTGGGCGGCGTGTCGCTCAGTCGGTGACGGGTCGACCGGCCGCCGCGACCAGCCCGGCGAACAGGCCGGCGTCCGCGCGGGTCTCCGGGTGCCACTGCACCGCGACGAGGAACCGCTCGCCGGGAGCCTCCATCGCCTCGAGCGTGCCGTCGGCGGCGTACGCCGCCGCGACGTACCCGGGGTGCTCGCGGACCGCCTGGTGGTGGTGGCACGCGACGCTGCCGCTCTCGCCGACCAGCACCCGCAGCCGGGTCCCCTCGCAGGTCGCGACGTCGACGTCGCCGAACGCGTCGCCGCCCGGCGAGTGGCGCTCGTGCCCGACGTCGTCCGGCAGGTGCTGCGCGAGCGTCCCGCCGTGCGCCACCGCCATCACCTGCATGCCGCGGCAGATGCCGAGCACCGGCAGCGCCCGGGCGTCCGCGGCCGCGAGCAGCGCGAGCTCCCACGCGTCGCGGTCGGTGCGCCAGCTGATCGTCTGCGGGTGCGGCTCGGCGCCGTAGCGGCCGGGGTCGACGTCCGCCCCGCCCGTGACGACCAGCCCGTCGAGCCGGGCGACCACGGCCGCGGCCGCGACGTCCTCCTGCGGCGGCAGCAGCACCGGTACGCCGCCCGCGGCCCGCACCGCGTCGGCGTACAGCGTGGGCAGCAGGTCGGCCGGCTGGTCCCAGACGCCCCACCGCGCCTGCTCGCGGTACGTCGACAGCCCGATGACCGGCGCCATCACAGCGGCGTGACGTAGGCCCCGGAGATGCCGCCGTCGACGAGGAAGGTGTTCGCCGTGATGAAGCTGGACTCGTCGGAGGCCAGGAACAGCACGGCGTTCGCGATCTCCTCCGGCTCCGCGAAGCGACCCATCGGCACGTGCACGAGCCGCCGCTGCGCACGGTCCTCGTCGCTGGCGAACAGCTCCTGCAGCAGCGGCGTGTTCACCGGCCCCGGGCAGAGCGCGTTGACCCGCACGCCGTCGCGCGCGAACTGCACGCCGAGCTCGCGCGACATCGACAGCACGCCGCCCTTCGAGGCGGAGTAGGAGATCTGCGACGTGGCCGCGCCCATCACCGCGACGAAGGACGCGGTGTTGATGATCGACCCCTTGCCCTGCTCGAGCATGTAGGGCAGCGCCGCCTTGCAGCACAGGTAGACGCTGGTGAGGTTGACCTCCTGCACCCGGCGCCACGCGTCGAGGTCGGTGTCGAGGATCGAGTCGTCCTCGGGCGGCGAGATGCCGGCGTTGTTGAAGGCGACGTCGACCGAGCCGTAGGTGTCCTTCGCGGCCTTGAACAGCGCGTCGACCTGGCCCTTGTCGGTGACGTCGCAGTGCACGAAGAGGCCGGCGATCCCGTCGACGACCTCCTTGCCGCGCGCGTCGTCGAGGTCGCCGATCACGACCTGCGCGCCCTCCTCGGCGAACCGCTTCACGGCGGCCAGCCCGATGCCCGAGCAGCCCCCGGTGACGACGGCGACCTTGCCGTCGAGACGTCCGGTCATGATGTGGTTCCTTTCCCAGGGTGGGTGACCCGTCAGCTGCTGTGCGACACGCCGGTCAGAGTGCCGAGTAGGTGCCGGGTCGGCGGGGTGGGTCAGTGGGCGATGAAGACGTTCTTCTCCTCGGTGAACGCGTTCGGGGCGTCCGGGCCGAGCTCGCGGCCGAGTCCGGACTGCTTGAAGCCGCCGAACGGCGTCCAGTAGCGCACCGCGGAGTTCGAGTTCACCGACAGGTTGCCGGCGTCGATGCTGCGGGCGACCCGGAGCGCGCGCCCGACGTCGGAGGTGAAGATCGAGCCCGAGAGGCCGTACTCCGTGTCGTTCGCCTTCGCGACCGCGTCGGCCTCGTCGTCGAACGGCATCACCGACACGACCGGGCCGAACACCTCCTCCCGCCAGATCGGCTCGTCGGTCGACGACGACAGCGCGACGGTCGGCGGCACCCAGTATCCGGGGCCGTTCGGCGCCGGCCCGGTGAACGCGACGTCGGCCTGCTCGACGTACGACTGCACGACGGCCTTCTGCTTCGCGGAGATCAGCGGCCCCATCTCGCTGGAGCGGTCGGCCGGGTCGAGCACCGCCATCCCCTCGACGGCCCGCTGCAGCAGCCCCAGGAACTCGTCGTACGCCGTGCGCTCGACCAGGATCCGCGAGCGCGCGCAGCAGTCCTGGCCCGCGTTGTCGAACACGGCGTACGGCGCCGCCGCGGCCGCCGCAGCCAGGTCGGCGTCGGCGAAGATCACGTTGGCGCTCTTGCCGCCCAGCTCGAGCGTGCAGCGCTTCACCTGCTCCGCGCAGCCGGCCATGATCCGCTTGCCGACCGCGGTCGACCCGGTGAACGCCACCTTGCGCACCAGCGGGTGCGTGACGAACCGGTCGCCCACCACGGTGCCGGCGCCGGGCAGGATGGTCAGCACGCCCTCGGGCAGACCGGCCTCCCGCGCGAGCTCGCCGATCCGGACCGCCGTCAACGGGGTCAGCTCGGCCGGCTTCACGACCACGCAGTTGCCGGCGGCCAGCGCGGGCGCCATCCCCCAGCCGAGGATCGGCATCGGGAAGTTCCAGGGCACGATGATGCCGACGACGCCGAGCGGCTCGTGGAAGGTGACGTCGATGCCGCCCGCGACCGGGATCTGCCGGCCGAACATCCGCTCGGGAGCGGCGGAGTAGTAGTTCAGGCAGTCGCGGACGTTGCCGGCCTCCCAGGTCGCGTTGCCCCAGGTGTGCCCGGCGTTGCGGACCTCGAGCTCGGCGAGCTCCTCGACGTGCGCGTCGACGACGGCGGCGAACCGGCGCAGCAGCGTCGCGCGCTCCCCCGGCGGCAGCGCGCGCCACGCGGGGAACGCCTCGTGCGCCCGCTCGATCGCCGCGTCGGTCTGCGCCACGGACGCGAGCGGCACGTCGGTGACGGCCTGCTCGGTCGCGGGGTTCACGACCGTGTGCACTGTCGCAGTCATCTCACAGCCTTTCGAAGCCGCGCCGGAGCTCCCAGTCGGTGACCGCGGCACCGAAGGCGGCCAGCTCGACGTCGGCCATGTTCGTGTAGTGGTCGACGACCTCGTCGCCGAACACCGACCGCGCCACCGGTGAGGCGGTGAACGCGTCCCGGGCCTCCAGCAGCGTGTGGGGGACCTGGGGCTTGTCGGCGTTGTAGGCGTTGCCGGTCGTCTCGGGCTCCAGCTCGAGCTCGTTCTCGATGCCGTGCAGCCCACCCGCGAGCATGGCAGCCAGCGCCAAGTAGGGGTTCACGTCCCCCCCGGGCACCCGGTTCTCCATCCGCGCCGAGGCGCCGTGGCCGACCAGGCGCACGGCGCAGGTGCGGTTGTCGAGGCCCCACGCGACGGCCGTCGGGGCGAACGAGCCGTGCGCGAACCGCTTGTAGGAGTTGACGTTCGGTGCGTAGAACAGCGTGAAGTCCCGCATCGTCGCGAGCACGCCGGCGACGAAGTGGTCGTAGAGCGGGGTGCGGGCGCCGTCGCCCCAGAACACCGTCGCGTCGTCGCTGCCGCGCAGCGACAGGTGGATGTGGCAGGAGTTGCCCTCGCGCTCGTTGAACTTCGCCATGAACGTCAGCGCCTTGCCGTGCGCAGCCGCGATCTCCTTGGCGGCGGTCTTGTAGACCGAGTGGTTGTCGGCGGTGACCAGCGCCTCGTCGAAGAGGAAGCCGATCTCGTGCTGCCCGAAGTTGCACTCGCCCTTGGCGCCCTCGACGTTCATCCCGGCGGCGTGCATCGAGTTGCGGATGTCGCGCAGCACGGGCTCGACGCGCGTCGTACCGACGATCGAGTAGTCGACGTTGTACTGGTTGCTGGGCGTGAGGTCGCGGTAGCCGGAGCTCCAGGCGCTCTCGTAGGTGTCGTCGAACAGGATGAACTCCAGCTCCGTGCCGGCCAGCGCGACGTAGCCGGCGTCGGCGGCGCGCTGCAGCTGGTGCTTCAGGATCGTGCGCGGCGACGGCTCCACCGGGGCGTGGTCGGCCAGCACCAGGTCGCACTGCACCATGACGGTCTTCGGCAGGTGGGGCAGCACGCCGGAAGGTGTCGTGGTCGAGGACGAACTCCATGTCCCCGTAGCCCTTCTCCCACGACGTCATCGCGTAGCCGTCGACGGTGTTCATGTCGACGTCGACGCCGAGCAGGTAGTTGCAGCCCTCCGCGCCCTGCTCCAGCACCACGTCGAGGAAGTACGCCGCGTGCAGCCGCTTGCCCTGCAGCCGGCCCTGCATGTCGGTGAACGCGATGACGACGGTGTCGACCTCGTCGTTGCCGATCAGGTCCTTGAGGTGCGCGAGGCTCAGCAGGCGCGGGTTGCGGGAGGGAAGGGACATGACTCTCCTGGTCTCGGTCGGCTCGTCAGCTCAGCAGGCCGCGGAGCAGAGCGGCGGTGTCGTCGCAGTGGCGCTCCATGACGCGGCGCGCCTGGGTGGTCTCCCCGGCGAGGACCGCCTCGAGGATCTTGCGGTGCTGCCGGCTCGAGTGGTCGATGTTGACCTCGAGCACCGGGATCGCGTTGAGCATGTCGTGCAGGTCCGCCTGCACCGACGCGACCGCCCGGATCGTCATCGGCGACTCCGTCACCGCGGCCAGCGCCAGGTGGAACCGGGAGTCGGCCTGCCGGTGCTCGGCCGGGTCGCTGGCCCCGGCCACCTCGTCGTGCGCGGTGGTGAGCAGGTCGCGCTGCTCCGGCGACAGCACGCGCTCGGCCGCGATGAAGCAGGCACCGGGCTCGACGACGCGGCGGAACACCAGCACGTCGCGCAGCTGCTGGCTGCGCGGCACCAGCGCGCGGGCACCCCGGGCGGACGGCTTCCTCGGCCGGTAGCTGACGAACGACCCGCCGCCGCGGCCGCGGGTGGTGCTGACGAAGTCCGCGGCGCGCAACCCCGCGATCGCCTCGCGCAGCGTCGCCCGCGAGACCCCCATCCGCTCGGCCAGCTCGCGCTCCGGCGGCAGCATCGTGCCGCGCGGGTAGACCCCGAGCCGGATCGCGGTGGCCAGCTGCTCGACGCAGCCCTCGAACGCGTGGTGCCCGCGGACCGCTGCCAGGACCTGCTCGCCCAGCTCGATGCTGGTCTCGGGAGCAGGGTGGGCGGACACGGCGCCAGTCTCGTGACATCGGCGTAACGGCGTCAATGACCAATGAACAATGGTTTGACTTCAGTCCATAATCCGCCCGGACTATGGACGGGCTTTCCCGTACGGCGCTACTTTGAGCCGATCTCACCAGGCGGACACGAGCCCCCCGGAGCAGACATGAGCGAATCGAAAGAACTGTCGTCCGACGACGACAAGCTGCTCGCGAAGCTCGGGTACAAGCAGGAGCTCGAGCCGCATCCTGGTCGGGCTTCTCCAACTTCGCGATCTCGTTCTCGATCATCTCGATCCTGGCCGGCTGCTTCACGACCTTCTACCAGGGCTGGAACAACGGCGGCCCGGTCGCGATCTCGTGGGGCTGGCCGCTGATCTCGGCGTTCATCCTGATCATCGGCTTCACGATGTCCGAGCTGGTGTCGGCGTACCCGACCTCCGGCGGCATCTACTGGTGGGCCGCCAAGATGGGCGGGCCGGCCGCCGGCTTCTTCACCGGCTGGCTCAACCTGATCGGGCTGCTCGCGGTCACCGCGTCGGTGGCGTACGGCGCCGCCACCTTCCTCGACCTGACGCTGAGCACCATCAGCAGCGGCTGGGCCGACGGGTACTCGCTGACCCGGGTGTTCCTGATCTTCGTGGTGATCCTGGTGCTGGCCGCGGTGATCAACATCTTCCGCAGCCACCTGCTCGCGGTGGTCAACAACATCTCGGTCTGGTGGCACGTCGCCGGCGCCGCCATCGTGATCCTGATCCTGGTGTTCGTCCCCGACACCCACCAGAGCGTCAACTTCGTCTTCACCGAGCGGATCAACAACTCCGGCTTCAGCAACAGACAGCTACTGGTTCCTCGTGCTGCCGCTCGGCTTCCTGCTCACGCAGTACACGATCACCGGCTTCGACGCCTCGGCCCACCTGTCCGAGGAGACCCACGACGCCGCGGACGGCGCCGCGAAGGGGATCTGGCGCTCGATCTTCTACTCCGCCATCGGCGGCTACGTGCTGCTGCTCGCGTTCGTCTTCGCGGTGCAGGACCCCGACAAGGTGTCCGAGGGCGGCGGCGCCGTCGACGTGATCTTCACGCAGGCGCTGCCGGAGGGCTGGCACTTCCTCGTGCTGCTGATCTCCACCGCCGGCCAGCTGTTCTGCACCACCGCGTGCCTGACCAGCGCGTCGCGGATGACGTTCGCGTTCAGCCGTGACGGGGCCATCCCCGGATCCTCGTGGCTGTCGAAGGTCAACCCCAGCACCCGGATCCCGGGCAACGCGGTGATGTTCGTGACGGCGATCGGCATCATCATCACGCTGCCCGCGCTGAAGAGCATCGGCGGCGTCCCGGTCGCGTTCCTCGCCGTCGTCTCGGTCGCGGTGATCGGGCTCTACCTCGCGTTCCTGATCCCGATCTTCCTGCGCTGGAAGATGGGCGACGCGTTCGAGCCGGGCTCCTGGACGCTCGGGTCGAAGTACAAGTGGATGAACCTGGTCGCGGTCATCGAGATCGCGGTCATCTCGATCTACTTCATCCTGCCGTTCACCCCGTCCGGCGTCCCGGGCAACAAGGACTTCTCGTGGAGCAGCTTCAACTACGCGCCGATCCTGACCTTCGGCGTGCTCATCGTGCTGGCGATCTGGTGGCAGCTGTCGGCCAAGAAGTGGTTCACCGGACCGAAGCACACCATCGACGAGGCCGTGCTCGAGGCCTTCGACGACTGAGTCCGGACAGGCTTCCTCACCCGTGACGGGTCTCGACCGGCCGGACGAGGTGGACGCCCTGCTCGACCGCATCGCGGTCGTGGCGGGGCGTCCGCGCACCGTCACCGAGCTCTCGGGCGGGCTGACCAACCAGAACCTCCGGGTCACCACCCCCGACGGCGACTACGTGGTCCGCCGCTTCAAGGGCGACACCGAGCTGCTCGACATCGACCGCGACGCCGAGCACGACAACACCGTGGCCGCGGCCGAGGCGGGCGTCGGCGCGCCGTTCGTGGACTACCGGCGCGACCTGGGCGCGCTGGTGATCGGGTACGTCGACGGCGTGACGTTCGACAACGACTCGTTCGACGACCCCGGCCGGCTGGCGCGTGCCGGCCGCGCGATCCGGCGGCTGCACGACGGGCCGCGCTTCACCGGCGACTTCGACATGTTCAGCCGGCAGGCGAGGTACCTGCGCACCGTGCAGGACCGAGGGTTCCCGCTCCTCGACGGCTACGAGGACCACGCCGACGCGTTCGAGCGGGCACGAGCCGCGCTCGCCGTCCAGCCGGCGCCGACGGTGCCGTGCAACAACGACCTGCTCGCCGGCAACTTCGTCGAGGACGACCGGCAGGTGTGGCTGATCGACTACGAGTACGCCGGCAACAACGACGCCTGCTTCGAGCTGGGCAACACCAGCACCGAGTGCGACCTCGACGACGACCAGGTCGCGGCGCTGGTCGAGGCATACGCCGGGTCCCTCGACGCGACCATGCTCGCGCGGGTGCGGCTGCAGGCACTCGTCTCGGCGTACGGCTGGGCGCTGTGGGGCGCGATCCAGTCAGCGGCCAGCGACCTGGACTTCGACTTCGACGGCTGGAGCCGCGAGCACTTCGAGAAGGCGGCCCGCGGGTTCACCGCGGACGGGTACGACGCGCTGCTGCGGGAGGTCGCGAGTGGCTGACCTTCCGGACCGGGCCCGGGTCGTGGTCGTCGGCGGCGGGGTGATCGGCACCAGCACGGCGTACCACCTCGCGCACCTGGGCTGGACCGACGTGCTGCTGCTGGAGCAGGGCACCCTGTCGTGCGGCACCACCTGGCACGCGGCCGGCCTGGTCGGCCAGCTCCGGGCCTCGGAGAGCGGCACCCGGCTCGTGCAGTACAGCGGCGAGCTCTACGCCCGGCTCGAGGAGGAGACCGGGCTCTCGACCGGCTACAAGCAGTGCGGCGGGCTGATCGTCGCGCGCACCCCCGAGCGGATGACGCAGCTGCGGCGCACCGCCGCCAACGCCGACGCCTACGGCCTCGAGTGCGCGATGCTCAGCCCCGACGAGGCGCTCGGGCGGTGGCCGCTGATGCGGGTCGACGACCTGCTCGGCGCGATCTGGCTGCCCGGCGACGGCACCGCCAACCCGACCGACCTGACCACCGCGCTGGCCAAGGGCGCCCGGCAGCTCGGGGTCGCGGTGCACGAGCGCACCCGGGTCACCGACGTGCTCGTCCGCGACGGCGCGGTCACCGGCGTGCGCACCGACCGCGGCGACGTCGAGGCCGAGGTGGTCGTGAACTGCGCCGGCCAGTGGGCGCACCAGCTCGGTGCGCTCGCCGGGGTCAGCGTGCCGCTGCACTCGGCCGAGCACTTCTACGTCGTCACCGACCAGGTCGACGGGCACGCGGCCCGACCTGCCGATCCTGCGCGACCCGGACGGCTGGACCTACGTCAAGGAGGAGGTCGGCGGCCTGGTGGTCGGCGGGTTCGAGCCGGAGGCGAAGCCGTGGGTGGCGCCCGACGCGATCCCGCGGCCGTTCGAGTTCGCGCTGCTGGACGAGGACTGGGACCACTTCGCGGTGCTGATGGACAGTGCGCGTGCACCGCATCCCGGTGCTCGCGGAGACCGGGATCCGCAAGCTCTACAACGGTCCGGAGAGCTTCACGCCCGACAACCAGTTCCTGATGGGCGAGGCGCCGGAGGTCCGCGGCTTCTTCGTCGGCGCCGGGTTCAACTCGGTCGGGATCGCCTCCGCGGGCGGCGCCGGACGCGCGCTGGCCGAGTGGGTGGTCGCGGGAGAGCCGACCAGCGACCTGGTCTCGGTCGACATCCGGCGCTTCGCGCCGTTCCAGAACAACGTGCGGTTCCTGCGCGAGCGGGTCGTCGAGACGCTCGGCCTGCACTACGCCGTGCCGTGGCCGAACCGCGAGCTCGAGACCGCGCGGCCGTTCCGCCGCTCGCCGGTGCACGACCGGCTGGTCGCGCACGGCGCCGTGCTCGGCAGCAAGATGGGCTGGGAGCGGGCCAACGTCTTCGCGCCCGACGGGCGAGTCCCCGTCGCTCGACTACACCTGGGACAAGCCGCGGTGGCTGCCGTGGTCCGCGGCCGAGCAGCGCGCCACCCGCCACGACGTCGCCGTCTTCGACCAGACCTCGTTCTCGAAGTACGTCGTCACCGGGCGGGACGCCGAGGCGACGCTGCAGTGGCTCTGCTCGGCCGACGTCTCCGGTCCCGTCGGGTCGGTCACCTACACCGCGCTGCTGAACCGGCGCGGCACCTACGAGTCCGACCTCACCGTGACCCGGCTCGGCGACGAGGAGTTCCTGCTGGTCAGCAGCTCGGCCACCACCGTGCGCGACGTCGACTGGATCCGGCGGCACGTCCCGGCCGGTCACGACACCCGGGTGGTCGACGTGACGTCGTCGTACGCCGTGCTGGGGGTGATGGGGCCACGCTCCCGCGACCTGCTCACCCGGCTCTGCGACGACGACCTGACCGACGCCGGGTTCGGCTTCGGCACCTCCCGCGAGCTCGACCTCGGCCGCGCGCGGGTGCGGGCCACCCGGATCACCTACGTCGGCGAGCTCGGCTGGGAGCTCTACGTGCCGACCGAGACCGCGCTCGGCGTGTACGACGACCTGCTGGCCGCCGGCACCGACCTCGGGGTGCGCGACGCGGGCTACTACACGATCGAGTCGCTGCGGCTGGAGAAGGCCTACCGCGCCTTCGGTCGCGAGCTCACCCCCGACCACTCGCCCGTCGAGGCCGGGCTGCTGTTCGCGTGCAAGCTCCGCACCGACGTCGACTTCCTCGGCCGCGAGGCGGTCGAGCGGGCCCGCGAGCGGGGGCCGCGGCGCCGGCTGGTGTCGTTCGTGGTCGACGACCCGGAGCCGATGATGTGGGGCGGCGAGCTGGTGCTGCGCGACGGCGTCCCGGTCGGGCAGGTCACCAGCGCCGCGTGGGGCGAGACCGTCGGCGGCTGCGTCGGGCTGGGCTACGTCGCCGACCCGGCCGGGGTGACCGGCGCGCGACTGGGTCGAGGCCGGCCGCTTCGCCGTGGACGTCGGGGGTGCCGTGCACCCGGTGACCGTCTCGCTGCGGGCGCCGTACGACCCCGGGGGTGAGCGGGTGCGAGGTTGACGTCCAGGTGTCGACCCCGGGCACTAGGGTGACGCTCGTGCCTGACCTGAGACCCCTGCGGGACACCGACGTCGCCGACGTGCTGGCGCTGAACGAGGCGAACGTCGAGATGCTCTCGGCGATGGACGAGGCGGAGCTGCGCTACCTGCAGGGCCTCACCGACCGGTTCGACGTGGTCGACGTCGACGGCGCGTTCGGCGGGTTCGTGGTCACGATGACCTCGGGCACCGGCTACGACTCGACCTACTACGGCTGGTTCGAGAAGACCTTCGACCGGTTCTACTACCTCGACCGGATCGTGCTGCACCCGGACTTCCGGCGCCGCGGCTACGGCGGGCTGGTCTACGACGAGATCGAGCGGATCGCCGCGCCGTACGGCCGGCTGTGCCTCGAGGTGAACCTCGCGCCCCGCAACGACGCCTCGCTCGCCTTCCACCAGGGCCGCGGCTTCGTCGAGGTCGGGCAGTTCGGCGACGAGGCCCACCTGGTCTCGCTGATGGAGAAGCGGTTGTGACCCAGCCGCCCGACGAGGTGGCACGGCGCAGCGCCGAGGCGATGTGGGCCGGGGACCGGGCCAGCCGGAGCCTCGGCATGGAGCTCGTCGAGGTCGGGGCCGGGCGCGCGACGCTGCGGATGACCGTCCGCGAGGACATGGTCAACGGGCACGCCATCGGCCACGGCGGGTTCACGTTCACGCTGGCGGACTCCGCGTTCGCGTTCGCGTGCAACTCCTACAACCGCAGCACCGTCGCGGCGGCGTGCGAGGTCCGCTTCCTCGCGCCGACCCGGCTCGGCGACGTGCTGCTGGCCGAGGCCGTCGAGCGCAGCCGCGAGGGCCGCGACGGCGTGTACGACGTCGTGGTCCGCGTCGGTGAGACTGTGGTGGCGGAGTTCGTGGGCCGCAGCAAGGAGATCCGGGGAACGTTGTTCGAGGAGGAGTGATGGTCTCGACAGGCTCGACCGCCCGGGGTGAGGTGCCGGCGTACGACGTCGAGGAGCTGCGCGCGCTGCAGCTCGACCGGCTGCGGCAGACGCTGCGGCGGGCCTACGACCACGTGCCGCACTACCGCCGGGCGTTCGACGACGCCGGGGTCTCCCCCGACGTCACGTCGCTCGACGACCTGGCCCGCTTCCCGTTCACGGCCAAGGAGGACCTGCGCCGCAACTACCCGTTCGGGATGTTCGCGGTGCCGCGCGAGCAGGTCAGCCGGGTGCACGCCTCCTCCGGCACCACCGGGAAGCCGACCGTCGTGGGCTACACCGCCGAGGACGTCGACACCTGGGCCGAGGTGATGGCCCGCTCGATCCGGGCCGCGGGCGGCCGGCCCGGCGACGTCGTGCACGTGGCCTACGGCTACGGCCTGTTCACCGGCGGGCTGGGCGCGCACTACGGCGCCGAGCGGCTCGGCTGCACGGTCGTCCCGGTCTCCGGCGGGATGACGCCGCGGCAGGTGCAGCTGATCGTCGACTTCGAGCCCCGCGTGATCATGGTGACGCCGTCGTACTTCCTGGCGATCCTCGACGAGATGGAGAGCCAGGGGATCGACCCGCGGTCGACGTCGCTGGAGATCGGGATCTTCGGGGCGGAGCCGTGGACCGACGAGATGCGGCACGAGGTGGAGCGGCGCTGCGACCTGCACGCCGTCGACATCTACGGACTCTCCGAGGTGATGGGGCCCGGCATCTCGCAGGAGGCGGTGGAGACCAAGGACGGGCTGCACGTGTGGGAGGACCACTTCTACCCCGAGGTCGTCGACCCCGTCACCCAGGAGGTGGTGCCCGACGGCGAGGAGGGCGAGCTGGTCTTCACGTCGCTGACCAAGCAGGCGATGCCGGTGGTCCGCTACCGCACCCGCGACCTGACGCGGCTGCTGCCGGGCTCGACGTACCCGACGTTCCGGCGGATGCAGAAGGTCACCGGCCGCACCGACGACATGATGATCGTGCGCGGCGTCAACGTCTTCCCCACCCAGGTGGAGGAGCAGATCCTCAAGGTCGAGGGACTCACCCCGCACTACCTCTGCGTGCTGACCCGGCCGGGCAACCTCGACGAGCTGACGGTCCGCGTCGAGGCGCACGAGTCGGTCGCCGAGGCCGACCGCGAGGCGCTGGGCAGCCGGCTGGTGCAGCACGTCAAGGACAACGTCGGCACCACCGTCCAGGTCGAGGTGCTCGGCCCGCACGCCCTGGAGCGGTCGCTCGGCAAGGCCAAGCGGATCTCCGACCAGCGCTGACCCGTCCTACGCCTCGTCCTCGCCGTCCTCGGCGCTCGGGTCGTTGTAGGGGCCGATCTCCTCGTCCGTCTCGTGGTCGGTGAACTGGCCGGACTTCACGTCGAAGTCCCGGTCGCTGTTGTCGACCTCGGCGTTCTCGGGCCGGTTGTCGGGGTCGAGACGCTTCTCGCGCTCCTTCTCGATCGCCTGCTGCTTGTCCTCGGGCACGTCCTCCTGACCCATCGCCTGCTCCTTGGTCAGGCGCGGGGAGTCGTCGGAGTCCTCGGAGTCGCTCGTCTCGTCGGAAGTCTCGTCGGCGCTGTCGTCGGTGCTCTCGTCAGGGCTCTCGTCGGTGCTCTCTTCGGGGCGCTCGTCGGGCTCGGTCTCGGTGGACGCGGCCGTGTCCGCGTCGTGCTCGTCGCTCATGCCGCCTCACACAACCGTCCGCAACCCCGCGTGTCAACGGGAGTTACCGGCCGCGTCCCCGACATCGGATACCTTTCCGTGACCCCCAGGTCACTCTTCGACCCCGATGTCGGACGACGCACAGGAGGTCCACGGATGCCGCGGACGCCGACGGACCGGCTCAGCGCCCCCGCGCTGATCGACCTCGTCCTCGACGCGGGCTCGTTCGTCTCCTGGGACGTGCCCCCGGTGCGCGGCCCGGTCTCCGAGGAGTACGCCGCCGAGCTGGCCGCCGCCACCGAGCGCACCGGGCTCGACGAGTCGGTGCTCACCGGCGAGGGCCTGATGCGCGGCCGGCGGGTCGCGGTGGTGGCCTGCGAGTTCGGGTTCCTCGCGGGCTCGATCGGCGTCGACGCCGCCGAGCGGCTGGTGCTCGCCGTCGAGCGCGCCACCGCCGAGCGGCTGCCGCTGCTCGCCGCCCCGGTCTCGGGCGGCACCCGGATGCAGGAGGGCACCGTCGCGTTCGTGCAGATGGTGAAGATCTCCGCGGCCATCGCGGCGCACAAGAAGGCCGGGCTGCCCTACCTGGTCTACCTGCGCCACCCGACCACCGGCGGCGTGATGGCCTCCTGGGGGTCGCTGGGCCACGTGACCGTCGCCGAGCCGGGGGCGCTCGTCGGGTTCCTCGGCCCGCGGGTCTACGAGGCGCTCTACGAGCGGCCGTTCCCGCCGGGGGTGCAGACCTCGGAGAACCTCTACGCCCACGGCCTCATCGACGGCGTGGTGCCCCAGGACGAGGTGGCCGACCTCCTCGACCGGGCGCTGACGGTGCTCACGGCGCGGCGCGAGGTGCTCGTCGACGTGCCCAACCCGCCGGTGGACGAGATCGAGGACGTCGACGCCTGGGACTCGGTGACCCGGTCGCGACGGCCGGACCGACCCGGCGTACGACGGCTGCTGAGGTACGCCGCGACCGACGTCATCCCGCTCAACGGGACCGGGCAGGGCGAGCTCGACCCGGGGCTGCTGATCGCGCTGGCCCGCTTCGGGGGGTCGCCGTGCATCTTCCTCGGCCAGGACCGGCGCGGGCAGACGGAGGCCCACCCGCTCGGGCCGGGGGCGCTGCGGGAGGCCCGCCGCGGCATGCGGCTCGCCGCCGAGCTCCACCTGCCGCTGATGACCGTGATCGACACCCCCGGCGCCGCCCTGTCGGTGGAGGCCGAGCAGGGCGGGCTGGCCGGCGAGATCGCCCGCTGCCTGGCCGACCTGGTGACGCTCGACGCCCCGACGCTGTGCCTGCTGCTCGGGGAGGGCAACGGCGGCGGCGCGCTGGCGCTGCTGCCCGCCGACCGCGTGGTGGCTGCCCAGCACGGCTGGCTGTCGCCGCTGCCCCCGGAGGGTGCCAGCGCGATCGTGCACCGCGACCTCGACCACGCCCCCGCGATGGCGCGCTCGCAGGGGGTGCGCTCGCTGGACCTGCGCAGCGCCGGCATCGTCGACCGGATCGTGGCCGAGCGGCCCGACGCGGCGGACGAGCCCGAGGAGTTCTGCGCCCGGCTGGCCGACGTGCTGCGCTTCGAGCTGGCCGCACTGATGCAGCGCGACTCCGCCACGGTCACTGCGGACCGGGTCGCGCGGTACCGCCGCCTCGGCCGCTGAGACGCTCCACGACGGCACACGGACCGGCCGGTTCGAAAACGGCGGAGGACCGTCCTCGGCCGTTACGGCAGTCTGAATAGTCCGTTATGGCCATCTCTGGCACTTTAACGGTCAACTGACGGGCGCCGGCTGCCATCGTCGTTCTCACAACACGAACTCACGTGCGGAGCCCACTGGGGGCAGTCGGGACCGCACGTTTCCTGGGAGGGAAACGCGATGAACAAGATGGTGAAGGCCTCAGTCGTCGGAGCAGCCGGCGTCTCGCTGCTGATGGGTGGCTTCGGCACCTACGCCCTGTGGCACGACAGCGCCGCGACCGGCGGCAGCTCGGTGACCTCGGGCGTGCTGGACGTCAACGCGAACACCGCGACCTGGTCGGACATCTCGGCCACTGGCCCGAACGCCTGGACGCCGGGCAACCCGATCGTCCCCGGCGACAAGATCAAGATGACGCAGACCTTCGACGTCAAGGCCACCGGCGCCAACATGAAGGGCACGGTCACCTTCGACCCGGGCGCCGTCGACGCCACCGCGTTCGGCAGCAACCTGACGATCACCCCGGACGCCACCGCGGACTCGGCGTTCACCAGCGGCCGGCACCAACGCCTGGACGTTCAACGCGCCGCTCAGCGGCACCAAGACCGTCACCGCGACCGTGACCTACGACTTCTCGTCGAGCACCTCGCAGCAGCAGGCCCAGAACGCCACCGCCACGATCGGCACCTCGACCTTCTCGGTCGACCAGGTCCGTCCCTGATCGAGCGGAGACCACGACGCCGGTCACCCGGGGAGGGGTGACCGGCTCGTGCCGGCCATGTGGACTCGTAGCGCACTCGGCGTCTCCGTCGCCGGTCTCCTGATGCTGGGGGCCACGACGGGGACGACCTTTGCCCTCTGGCACGACAGTGCTCAGGCAGCGGGAGTCACCGCCACCGCAGGAAACATCTCGGTCACCGTGAACAGCTCGACGGCCGCGTCGTTCGCCGGCCCCAGCGGGCTCGCGCCCGGGGTCGCCAAGACGGTGACCACCACCGTGAAGAACGCCTCGGTCGCCGCCCCGAACCTGCGCATGCAGGTCTACCTCGACTCGGTCACCAGCACCCAGGCCGCCTGGACCGGCGACGTCGAGGTGGCGGCGGCGACGTACCCCACCACCTGCACCGCGGCGACCACCGGCTACGTGTCGGTGGGAGCCACGGGTGCGAACGTCGCCGTGACGTCCACCAGCCTGTCCTCGGGCGGCTCGGCCAACCTGTGCATCAGCGTGCGGCTCAAGAGCGCGGCTGCCCTGGCCGCGTACGGCAAGAGCGGCACGCTGACGCTCACCCTGCGCGGGCAGCAGGTGCGGCCGTGAACCGCCGCCTGGCCCGCGCCCTGATCGTGGCCGCCATCGCCCTGGGCACCTTCCTCGCCCCGGGGGTGGCGGCCTACGCCCTGTGGAGCACCACCGCCACCGCCACCCTGACCGGCGTCACGACCGCGGCGGCACCGGCCGCGCCCAACGCACCGACCAACCTCTCCTGCAGCGGCTCGGGCACGGGCGCCAGGACGTTGTCGTGGAGTGCTCCGGTAGCCGGCGGCACCCCGGCCGGCTACCGGGTCTACCGCAGCGACACGGGCACGAAGGTGGGAGAGACAGGAGCCACCAGCATCTCGCTCACCGAGGTCCAGGTCGGCAACGACAAGTCGAACCAGATGTACCCGGTCGTGGTCCGCTCCTACAACATCACCGCCGAGTCGACGACCGGCAACCCGACCTACACCATGTCCTTCAAGACGAACCAGAGCTGCTGATGAACCTCGTACCCACCACGACCCGCGGTCGGCTCAAGCTGGTCGGCAACCTGCTGAGCGCCGTGCTGCTCGCGACGGTCTGCGCGGCCGCGCTCGCGCTGCTGATCGTCCCCAAGGCCACCGGCGCCCGGCCGCTGACCGTGCTCACCGGCTCGATGAAGGGCACCTACGACCCCGGCAGCGTGGTCGTCGTGAAGCCCGTGCGGCCCGACCAGCTGCACGTCGGCGACACGCTGACCTACCAGATCACCTCCGACCAGCCCGACGTGATCACCCACCGCGTGATCAAGATCGTCTTCACCCCGGACGGCAAGCGGGAGTTCATCACCCAGGGCGACGCCAACGGGGCGCCCGACGCGGAGCCGGTCGTCGCGGGCCAGGTGCGCGGCACCGTGTGGTACTCCGTGCCGTGGGTCGGCTACGCCTCGACGTTCGTGCAGCCCAGCAACCGCGGGATCGGCATCAAGGTGGTCTCCGGTGGCCTGATCGCCTACGCCGTCTACCTCTTCGCGGGCGGCCTGCTCGAGCGGCGCCGCCGCCGGGAGGAGACGGCGGACGCGCCGGACGACGACGACCGGGGCGCCGACGAGCTCGTCGGCCTCGACGACGTGCTGGCCCGCTCCTAGCGCGAGCCCGACCTGCGACGCGCCGGGTACTCCTCGAGCCCGCTCATGTCGCGGAACGCCTGCGGCTGCGTGTCCGCCAGGTGCAGCCGGGCGCGGTACCGGTAGCGCCACACCATGATCCCGCCGGCCAGCCAGCCGACGTACTGCACGCACATCGCCCACGCGGTAGGCATCAGAGCTGTAGTCGGTCGAGCTGCCCGGCGTCACCGCGTCGAGCACCAGGCCGATGCCGAACACCGCCAGCAGCGACGCGGTGAACCCGCCGACGTTGACGATGCCGCTGGCCTGGCCGAGGCGAGACGCCGGCGCGAACGTCCGCGCGAGGTCGAAGCCGATCATCGAGCCCGGGCCGCCGAGGCCGGTGGTGACCACCAGCAGCGCGAGCAGCCACAGCGGCGCGTCGCCCGGCAGCAGCAGCACCACCGTCCAGGTGAGCATCATCGCGGCGACGATCCCGAGGACGACCGTCGAGCGCTGCCAGGGGTGGCGGCTGATGTACCCACCGATCACCGGGCCGCCGACGATGAAGACGCCGACCAGCAGCGTCAGCAGCGCACCGGCCTCGCGCGTCCGTGCAGTGCTCCGCGTGCACGAAGAACGGGAAGCCCCACAGCAGGCCCATCACGTTGGAGGCGAACTGGGTGGTGAAGTGCGACCACAGGCCGAGCCGGGTGCCCGGGTCGCGCCACGCCAGCCTGAGGTCGCGGCCGACGGTCCGGACGTCCTTGACCGACCGCGACGGCGGCGAGCCCGGTGGCACGTCGCGCACCACGAGCACGGTCAGCAGCCCGAGCAGGATGCCCAGCGAGGCGCTGGCCGCGAACGTCGCCGTCCAGCCGTACGACGCCAGCGCCCGCGACAGCGGGATGGCCGCGACCAGCGCGCCGCACTGCCCGAGCATCGCGGTGAACGCCGTGAGGATCGGGCTGCGGAACGCCGGGAACCACGAGGCGATGATGCGCAGCACGCTGATGAACACCATCGCGTCGCCCATCCCGACGAAGACCCGGGCCAGCAGCGCGCCGGCGTACGTGCCGGTGAAGGCGAAGCCGAGCTGCGCCGCCGTCATGAACACCGCGCCCGCGACCAGCAGCCGCTGCGGGCCGAACCGGTCGAGGAGCACGCCGACGGGGATCTGCATGGCGGCGTACACCAGCAGCTGCAGCACGGTGAACGTCGAGAGCTGCGACGCGGTGATGTGGAACCGCTCGGCGGCGGCGAGCCCGGCGACGCCGAGCGAGGAGCGGTGGAAGATCGCCAGGAAGTAGACCGCGACGGCGGTCCCCCACACCAGCACCGCCCGCCGTCCGCCCAGCACGGGTCCGTCGGACCCGGAGGTGGCCTCCGTCACGCGGGGCTCGCGGACGTGGCCGAGCCGGTCTGCTGGCTCTCGCGCGCCAGCGCGATGGACCACTGCAGGTGGTCGTTGACCGCGGCGCAGAACGCGTCCCGGTCGTCGCCGCGCAACGTCGCGAGGATCCGCTCGTGCTCGTCGATGGCGGCCTGCATCCGGTCGGCGCGGCCGCGCATCATCACCGACGTGAACAGCGTCTGCCGCTCCCGCAGCGTGCGGTAGATCGAGGAGAGCACGGCGTTCTCGGCCGCGTCGACGATCAGCTCGTGGAACAGCCGGTCGGAGGCGGTGAACCCGGCGGTGTCACGCTCGCGGCAGCTGCGCTGCAGGGCCAGGTGCGCCGCCTCCACCTTCGGCAGCAGGGTGTCGCGGTGCGCGAACGACTTCGCCGCGGTGTGGTTCTCGACCAGCACCCGCGCCTCGAGGACGTCCTCGACCTCGTCGATCGAGAAGGTGTTCACGATCGCGCCGCGACGCGCCTGCAGGGTCACCAGCCCCTCGACCTCGAGCCGGAGCAGCGCCTCGCGGACCGGGGTGCGGCTCAGCCCGATCTCGTGCGCCAGCCCCGCCTCGGTGATCACCGCACCCGCCGGGTAGACGTTGCTGAGGATCGCCCACTTCGCGAAGTCGTAGGCGCGGAGGCTGGCGGTCCTCGGTGCGGGGACGGACGACGTGCTCATCGGTTCCATGGTAGAGCCGAAGCGCTGCCGCCGACTCGGGAGTCCGCGCCCCCGAGACCGCCTAGAAGAACAGCGCCGAGCTGGGGTCCTCGAGCACCGCGGCCACGTCGGCCAGGAAGCGCGATCCCGACTCCCCGTCGATGAGCCGGTGGTCGAAGGACAGCGCGAGCGTGGTGACCTGCCGCACCTTGATCCTGTCGCCCTTCTTGGTGGAGTGGACCCACGGCTGCGGCCGCACCGCGCCGAAGCAGAGGATCGCCGACTCCCCGGGGTTGATGATCGGGGTGCCCGCGTCGACGCCGAAGACGCCGACGTTGGTGATCGTGAACGTCCCGCCGCTCATCTCCGCGGGCTGGGTCCGGCCCTCGCGCGCCGTACGGGTGAGGGTGTTGATCGCCGACCCCAGCTCGGGCAGCGACAGCGCGTCGGCGCCCGGGACGTTGGGCACGACGAGCCCGCGCGGCGTCGCGGCGGCGATGCCGAGGTTCACGCCGGAGCGGAACACCACCTCCTGCGTCGCGTCGTCCCAGGCCGCGTTGACCACCGGGGTGCGCCGCATCGCGAGGCAGACCGCCTTGGCCACCACGAGCAGCGGGGAGACCCGGACGTCGCGGAAGTCGCGGTGCGCCTTGAGCTTCTCCACGAGCTTCATGGTGCGGGTGACGTCGAGGGTGACCCACTCGGTGACGTGCGGCGCCGTGAAGGCGGAGCTCACCATGGCCTGCGCCATCATCTTGCGCACGCCCTTGACCGGCTCGCGCCGCTCGCCGGTGTCCGGTCGAGCCGTCACTTCCTCGACGACACGCGGCTCAGGTTGCCGAGTAGCTGCCGGGTCGGCGGAGAGGACGTCGTCGCGCGTGACGGTGCCGCCCGGCCCGCTGGGCGTGAGGCTGCGCAGGTCGACGCCGAGGTCCTTGGCCAGCTTGCGCACCGGCGGCTTCGCGAGCGCCCGCACGGCGGCGGGCTCGTCGGTGTGGGGCGCCGGGACGGCCGGCACCGCGGTCTCCTCGCCCTCCACCACGTCGGAGGCCTCGGCCCCGCCCGGGGTGAACGCGCCCTGCAGCTGCAGCTGGGCGGCCGCGCCGGCCTCGCTGGCCGGGCTCGCACCGCCCCGCCGCGGGCGACGCTGCGCGGACGCGGCGCGCGGGCCGTAGCCGACCAGCGTCTGGTTCTCGCCGCCACCGGTCGCGGCGGGGTTGGACATGTCGATCTCCGGAGCGGCCTCGCGGGCCCCGGCCTTCTCGGCGAGCCCGAGGTACGGGTCGCTCTCCGTGGACGTCGCGGGCGCCGCCGGCTCCGCTGCCGGGGCGGTGGCCGCGTCGCCGATCGAGATGATCGGCGTGCCGACCGCGACGGTCTCACCCTCGGGGACGTGCAGCGCCTGCACCGTCCCGGCGTACGGCGACGGGAGCTCGACCAGCGACTTGGCGGTCTCGATCTCGACGACGATGTCGTTGACCTTGATGACGTCGCCGACCTTCACCTTCCAGGTGACGATCTCGGCCTCGGTGAGACCTTCTCCGACGTCGGGCAGCTTGAACTCGGACACGCGGTCCCTCTCAGTAGGCCAGCGAGCGGTCGACGGCGTCGAGCACCCGGTCGAGGTCGGGCAGCCACTGCTCCTCGATCCGGCTCGGCGGGTACGGCGTGTCGAACCCGCCCACCCGGAGCACCGGCGCCTCGAGGGAGTAGAAGCACTGCTCGGTGATGCGCGCCGACACCTCGGCGCCCATGCCGAGGTTGACGTGCGCCTCGTGGGCGACGACCGCGTGGCCCGTCTTGCGGACCGAGTCGTAGACCGGGCCGAGGTCGAGCGGCGACAGCGTGCGCAGGTCGACGACCTCGATGCTCCTGCCCTCGGTCGCGGCCGCCTCGGCGCTCGCCAGGCAGGTCTTCACCATCGGGCCGTAGGCCAGCAGCGTGAGGTCGCTGCCCTCGCGCACCACGCGCGAGGTGAACAGCGGCTGCGGGCTGGCGGTCTCGTCGAGCTCGGCCTTGTCGGCGTGGTACTGCCGCTTCGGCTCGAGGAAGATCACCGGGTCGTCGCAGGCGATGGCCTGCTGGATCATCCAGTAGCCGTCGACCGGGTTGGAGCAGGCGACGACCTTCAGCCCCGGGGTGTGCGCGAACTGCGCCTCCGGGCTCTCGCTGTGGTGCTCGACCGCGCCGATGCCGCCGCCGAACGGGATCCGCACCACGATCGGCATCTTCACCTTGCCCTGGCTGCGGAAGTGGATCTTCGCGACCTGGCTGACGATCTGGTCGTAGGCGGGGTAGACGAAGCCGTCGAACTGGATCTCGCACACCGGCCGGTAGCCACGCATCGCCATGCCGACCGCGGTGCCGAGGATGCCGGACTCCGCGAGCGGCGAGTCGATGACCCGGTCCTCGCCGAAGTCCTTCTGCAGGCCGTCGGTGATCCGGAAGACGCCGCCGAGCTTGCCGACGTCCTCGCCCATGATCAGGACCTTCGGGTCGTCCTCCATCGCCTTGCGCAGCCCGGCGTTGAGGCCCTTGGCCAGGGTCACCTTGCTCATCGCGCGCCCTCCGTCTCGAACGAGTCGAGGTAGGCGGCGTAGCCCGCCTTCTGCTCGACGAGCTCCTCGGTCTGCTCGGCGTAGACGTAGTCGAAGACGTCCAGCGGCTTCGGCTCCGGCAGGGCCCGGCAGCCCTCGCGCAGGTGCTCGCCGAGCTGCTCGGCCTCCCGGTCGACCTCCTCGAAGAACTCCGGCTCCGCGAGCCCGTTGCGGGTGAGGTAGGCCTTGACCCGCTGGATCGGGTCCTTCAGCTTCCAGGTCTCGAGGTCCTCCGAGAGCCGGTAGCGCGTCGGGTCGTCGGTGGTGGTGTGCGCCCCCATGCGGTAGGTGTACGCCTCCACCAGGGTCGGGCCCTGGCCGTCGCGGGCCCGCTGCAGGGCGGCCTGCGAGACGGCGTACGTCGCGAGCACGTCGTTGCCGTCGACCCGCACACCGGGGAAGCCGAAGCCCAGCGCCCGCTGGTAGAGCGGGATCCGGGTCTGCCGCTCGATCGGCTCGGAGATGGCCCACTGGTTGTTCTGGCAGAAGAACACCACGGGCGCGTTGTAGGAGGCGGCGAAGATGAAGGCCTCGTTGACGTCGCCCTGGCTGCTGGCACCGTCACCGAAGTAGGCCACCACCGCGGCGTCGCGGTCGGGGTCGCCGGTGCCGACCACGCCGTCGCGCTGCATGCCCATGGCGTAGCCGGTCGCGTGCAGCGTCTGCGCGCCGATGACGATCGTGTAGAGCCCGAAGTTGCCGTCGTTGGGGTCCCAGCCGCCCTGGTCGACGCCCCGGAACAGGCCGAGCAGCCGGAGCGGGTCGATGTCGCGGCACCAGGCGACACCGTGCTCGCGGTACGTCGGGAAGACGAAGTCCTGCGGGCGCAGCGCGCGGCCGGAGCCGATCTGCGCGGCCTCCTGGCCGAGCAGCTGGGCCCAGATGCCGAGCTCGCCGTGCCGCTGCAGCGCGGTCGCCTCGGTGTCGATGCGCCGGGTCAGCACCATGTCGCGGTAGAAGCCCGCGATCACCTGGTCGTCGAGGTCGAAGGAGAAGTCCGGGTGCTCGACCCGCTCGCCCTCGGGCGTCAGCAGCTGGACGAGGTCGGGTCCGCCGTCGGCGTGGTTCGGCCCGAAGACCTCACCCAGGTCGGGACCGAAGTCGGCCCCGGGGGACTGTGCGTGCTCACTCACCGGCACTCCTTTGTCTCGTCGGCGAGCGGGGTCTCCGCTGCCGACAGCTTCTCGTGGAGTCACGAGACGCCCACGGCTCACGCACGGGGTGTTGCACGCGGTCGTGGGCCGCTCGTGTCGTCGCTGTGACCGGCACCACACCGGTCGTCGCAGACCAAAGGTACCCAAGCCGGTCGACGGTCGCACCATCGCCTCCCCCGTTACCGTGACGCCATGAGCGCCCCCTCGGACCAGGACCGCGTCGTCACGCAGAGCACCACCGTGGCGGCCCCGCCCGCGGTGGTCTTCGCCCTGCTCGCCGACCCCCGCCAGCACGCTCGCATCGACGGCTCCGGCTCGGTGCGCGGGCTGATCACCGGCCCGGACCGGCTGTCGAAGGGCGAGACCTTCGGGGTCTCCATGAAGCTGTTCGGGCTGCCGTACCGGATCCGCAACAAGGTCGTCGAGTTCGAGCCCGACCGGCTGATCGCCTGGCGCCACTTCGGGGCGCACCGCTGGCGCTACGAGCTCGAGCCGACCGACGCCGGCACCCACGTCACCGAGACCTGGGACTGCACCCGCTACGACCCGGCCTCGTTCGCGGCGCTGCGGCTGCTCGGCTTCCCCGAGCGCAACCGCCTCGGCATCGCCGAGACGCTGGTCCGGCTCAAGGCCGCCGCCGAGGCCGACGCGCGACAGGCGTCCTGATGGCCGCGGTCCGGGTCGAGCGCGACGGTCCGGTCACGACGGTCCTGCTGTCGCGGCCCGAGCGGCGCAACGCGGTCGACGGCCCGACCGCCGCCGCGCTCGCCGACGCGTTCCGGGGCTTCGAGGCGGACGACACCGCGGCCGTCGCTGTGCTGCACGGCGAGGGCGGCACGTTCTGCGCCGGCGCCGACCTGCACGCGCTCGGGACGGCCGAGCAGAACCGGGTGGCGCCGGACGGCGACGGCCCGATGGGCCCGACCCGGATGCGGCTGACGAAGCCGGTCGTCGCCGCCGTCGCCGGGCACGCCGTCGCGGGCGGGCTCGAGCTGGCGCTGTGGTGCGACCTGCGGGTGGTCGAGGAGACCGCCGTGCTCGGGGTCTTCTGCCGTCGCTGGGGCGTGCCGCTGGTCGACGGCGGCACCGTGCGGCTGGCGCGGCTGGTCGGCACCAGCCGTGCGATGGACCTGGTGCTCACCGGCCGCGCGGTCGACGCCGAGGAGGCGCTGGCGACTCGGTCTCGCGCACCGGGTCGTCGCGACCGGCACCGCCCGCGAGGCGGCCGAGGCGCTGGCCCGGGAGATCGCGGCCTTCCCGCAGACCTGCCTGCGCCACGACCGGCTCTCGCTGCTGGAGCAGGACGGCCTCACCGAGGAGGACGCGCTCGCCAACGAGCTGCGCCACGGCCTGGTCTCGCTGGCCGAGGCCGCCGACGGCGCCGCCCGGTTCCGCGCCGGCGAGGGCCGGCACGGCACCTTCGAGTAGCCGACCCGCGCGATGTTCGAGCCCGCGGGCTCCGACGCGGGAAGATCTCCCGCGGGTCGCGGGGTCAGGCGAGGGACTCGACCCAGGCGTCGTGGAGGTCGGAGAACCGGCCGGTGCCGCCGGCGACCAGGTCGTCGGGGGTGCCGTCCTCGACGATGCGGCCGTGCTCGAGCACCAGCACCCGGTCGGCGATCTCCACCGTCGAGAGCCGGTGCGCGATGATCACCGCGGTCCGGTCGGCCAGGATCGTGCGCAGCGCCCGCTGCACCAGCCGCTCCGACGGTACGTCGAGCGAGCTCGTCGCCTCGTCGAGGATGAGCACGTCGGGGTCCGCGAGGAAGGCCCGCGCGAACGCGACGAGCTGCCGCTGCCCCGCCGAGAGCCGGCCGCCCTTGTTGGCCACGTCGGTGTCGTAGCCCCGCGGCAGCCGGGTGATGAACTCGTGCGCGCCGATCGCCTGCGCCGCCGCGACGACCTCCGCCATCGACGCCTCGGGCCGGCCGAACCGGATGTTGTCGGCGACCGTGCCGCCGAACATGTAGTTCTCCTGCGTCACCATCACGACGGCCCGCCGCAGCGTCAGCTCGTCGAGCTCGCGGACGTCGACGCCGTCGAGCAGCACCCGGCCGTCGGTCGGGTCGTAGAACCGCGACAGCAGCTTGGCGATGGTGGTCTTGCCGGCGCCGGTGGTGCCGACCAGCGCGACCGTCTGGCCCGCCGGCACGTGCAGGTCGAGGTCGGGCAGCACCCGGGCGTTCGCGTTGTAGGAGAAGTCGACGTGCTCGAAGCGCACCTCGCCGCGCGCGTGCGGCAGCGGGGTCGGGGTCGTCGGCTCCGGCACACCCGGCTTCTCCTCCAGCACGCCGGAGAGCTTCTCCAGCGCCGCGCTGGCCGACTGGAAGGTGTTGTAGAACTGCGAGATCTCCTGCATCGGCTCGAAGAACTGCCGCAGGTAGAGCAGGAACGCCGCGAGCACGCCGACGGTGACCTCGCCCTCGAACGCCAGGTAGGCGCCGTACAGCAGGGTGATGGAGATCGTGATGTTGCCGATCAGCTTGATGCCCGGCATGAACCAGGCGACCAGCCGGAACGCGCGGACGTTGGCGTCGCGGTACTGCACGTTGACGTCCTCGAAGATCTCCTGGTTGCGGCTCTCGCGCCGGAACGCCTGCACCGCGCGGATGCCGAGCATCGACTCGACGAAGTGCACGATCACCAGCGCGACCTTCTCGCGGGTGACGCGGTAGGTCTTCGCGGACTCCTTGCGGAACCAGTTCGTCAGCCACGCCAGGAACGGGAAGCACAGCAGCGCCACCAGCGCGAGCTTCACGTCCAGCGTCATCAGCAGCACCGCCACCCCGACGAGGGTGAGGACGGCGGTCACCAGGCCGTCGAAGCCGGACTCGAGCATCTCGTAGATCGCGTCCATGTCCGAGGTCTGCCGCGAGATCACCCGGCCCGAGGTGTAGTCGTCGTGGAACGACGGGCTGAGCCGCTGGAAGTGCCGGTAGACCCGGCGCCGCAGCTCGAAGAGCATGTCCTGGCCGACCCGTCCCGAGCTGGCCAGGAAGCGCTGCCGGCTGACGGCCTGCACGCAGCGTCGCGCCGAACACCACCGAGACGATCGCGAACAGCGTGGTGGTGTCACCGGACTCCTGGATCGGCGGGATGCCGCGGTCGATGCCCTCCTTGACGAGGTAGGGGATCGACAGCCGCGCCGCGTTCTCCACGAGGACGACGGCGAGCAGCACCCACAGCACCCGCTTGTACGGGCGGATCAGGTCGGTCAGCAGCCGGCGCGAGCGCGCCTGCAGCATCGCCGAGCTGTGCGCGGTGAGCTCGTCGTCGCTGTGCTCGGCGGCGACACCGCGCCACTCCTGCTCGTCCCGGTTGGTCGAGCCAGTCGAGACCGTCATGCGGGGTCCCCGCGGAAGCGTGAACGGAGTGAGCGAAGCGAGCGCAGAGAGCGGTTTCGTGGGGTGCTCATACGGACAGCTCCTCGAGGTCGGCGTCGGCGGCGAGCAGGTCGCGGTACGCCGGCACGGTCGCGAGCAGGTCGCTGTGCTGGCCGACGTGCGTGATCGTGCCGCCCTGCAGCAGCGCGACCTTGTCGGCGAGCAGCACCGTGGAGGCGCGGTGCGCGACGACGATGCCGGTGGCGTCGCGCAGCACCCGGCGCAGCGCGGTCTCGACGAGCTTCTCGGTGTGCACGTCGAGCGCGGACAGGGTGTCGTCGAGGACCAGGATGCGCGGCTGCGCGAGCACCGCGCGGGCGAGCGCGAGCCGTTGCCGCTGCCCGCCGGACAGCGACATGCCCTGCTCGCCGATGCGGGTGTCGAGGCCCCACGGCAGGTCGTGCACGAACCCCGCCTGCGCGACCTCCAGCGCCTCCTCGACGTCGGCGTCGGTGGCGCCGGTCCGGCCGAGCAGCAGGTTCTCGCGCGCGCTCATCGAGAACAGCGTCGGCTCCTCGAACGCGGTCGCGACGATCTGCCGCAGGTTGTCCAGCCGCAGCTCGCGCACGTCGACCCCGTCGACGGTGATGCGGCCCGCGGTGACGTCGTACAGCCGCGGCACCAGCGAGGTCAGCACGGTCTTGCCGGAGCCGGTCGCGCCGACCACGGCGACGGTCTCGCCGGGCGAGACCTCGAGGTCCACGTCGTGCAGCACGACCTCACCGGGCTGGTCGGGGAACGCGAACCCCACGCCCTCGAAGCGGAGATGGCCACGCGGCCGCTCGAGCACCCGCGGACCGGAGGTGATCGACGGCGCGGTGTCGAAGATCTCGAGGATCCGTGCGGCCGCGGTCATCGCCTCCTGACCCATCGCGAGGATGTAGCCCAGGGCCGCGATCGGCCACACCAGCGACAGCATCAGCGTGATGAACGCGACCAGCGTGCCGAGGGTGAGCTTGCCCTGGCCCACGCCGAGGGCGCCCAGCAGCAGCACGACCACCACGGCGAGGTTCGGGATCATCTCGAGGAAGGTCCAGAACCGCGAGGAGAGCTGCACCTTGTCCAGCGAGGTGTCGTAGAGCGTCCGGGCGGCGTCGTTGTAGCGCTCCGAGACGAACCGCCCGCGGCCGAACGACTTGATCACCCGGATGCCGACGGCGCCTTCCTCGGCGAGCGTCGCCAGGTCGCCCTGCTGGTCCTGCACCCGACGGGAGATCAGGACGTACTTCCGCTCGAACCGGTTGCACAGCGTGACGATCGGGATCGAGGCGGCGGCGACCACGAGCCCCAGCGGCCAGTACATGTTCAGCAGCACGATCGTGACCACGACCAGCTGCAGCACGTTCATCACCAGGAAGACCAGCCCGAAGCCGAAGAACCGCCGCAGGCTGGAGAGGTCGTTGGTGACCCGGGACAGCAGCTGGCCCGACTGCCACTGGCCGTGGAACGCCATCGGCAGCTCCTGGAGCCGGGCGTAGAGGTCGTGGCGCATGTCGGTCTCCATGCCGAGCACCGCGGTCGCCTGCACCCACCGCCGCCAGAAGACCAGCGCCGCCTCGAGGATGCCGAGCGCCAGCGCCAGCAGGCCCAGCGGCAGCACCGGCTCGATGTCGTGGTGGGCGATGGGACCGTCGATGATCGCCTTGGTCACCAGCGGGATCGCGATGGTCAGCCCGACCCCGACGAACGCCGTGCCGGTCATCACCAGCAGCGGGCGGAGGTAGCGACGCAGGTAGCCGCGCAGCCGCCACAGCGAGCCGACCCCGGCGGGCGGGTGCTCGGTGGGGCCGGCGGTCTCGGAGAGCGTCACGGTGCCGGGGCTGACCGGGTTCGGCTGGGTCATCTGGGTGCGGGCTGTCCCCTCGAGATCGGCGCCGCGCGGGTGGCGCGCGGCGTGCGGACGGCGCCCCGGACCGGCGGCGCGCAGCGGTGGCTGGGTGCGTCGGCGCGACGGGGAGGTTGTAAGGCGCAGATTACCCGGTGGTCCTGACCCGGCCCAACCGGTTTTTCAGCGGCCGGACGGCCCGTCCACCGGACCGTCGGAGGGGCTGCCGACCGGCGCCTCGACCGGCGTCTCCACGGGTGTCTCGACCGGCGCACCCGCGAAGCGGGCCGCGACCTCGAGGAAGACGTCGTTGCCGGCGGGCTCGCCGATGGTCACCCGCACCCCCTCGCCGGTGAACGGCCGCACCATCACGCCGGCCTCGTCCGCCGCGGCGGCGAATTCGGCGGTCCGCTCGCCCAGCCAGAGCCACACGAAGTTGCCCTGCGCGTCGGGCACCGACCAGCCCTGCTCGGCCAGCGCGGCCATCACCCGGGCCCGCTCGGCCACGACGGCCTCGACCCGCTCGAGCAGCTCGTCCTCGCGGGCCAGCGACGCGACCGCCGCGGCCTGCGCGATGCTCGAGACCCCGAACGGCAGCGCGCAGGCCCGGACCGCGGCCGCGACCTCGGGGCTCGCGACGGCGTACCCGACCCGGAACCCGGCCAGCCCGTAGGCCTTGGCGAAGGTGCGCATCGCGACCACGTTGGGCCGTCCGCGGGTCAGCTCCACGCCGTCGAACGGCGCGCTGCCGTCGGCCGGCCGGACGAACTCCCGGTAGGCCTCGTCGAGCACCACGAGGACGTGGGAGGGCACCTTCGCCAGGAAGGCCTCCAGCTCCTCGGGTCCGACGGCCGGCCCGGTCGGGTTGTTCGGGCTGCAGACGATGACCACCTTGGTGCGCCGGGTGACGGCGGCGGCCATCGCGTCCAGGTCGTGCCGGGCCTCGGCGGTCAGCGGCACCTGCACGGACACCGCACCGGGGACGGCGACCGCGATCGGGTAGGCCTCGAAGGAGCGCCAGGCGTAGACGACCTCGTCGCCGGCCTCGCAGAACGCCTGCAGCAGGTGGTAGAGCACGGCCACCGAGCCGGTGCCGGCCGCGAGGTGGTCGGTGGGCACGCCGAGCTTCGCGGAGAGCGCGGCGTACAGCTCGGTGCAGCCCATGTCCGGGTAGCGGTTCATCCGGCCCGCCGCCTCGACCGCCGCCTCGACCACGCCGGGGAGCGGCGGGTAGGGGTTCTCGTTGGAGGACAGCTTGTACGTCGTGACGCCCGCGCGCGGGGCGGGCGGCTTGCCCGGGACGTAGGCGGGGATGTCGCGGATCGCCGGTCGGACCTCGGGGGCGGAGCTCATGGACCTGACCCTAGTCCGCACCCGGACCAACTGTTCAGGCTACCCAAAACGGACCAAACGGACGAGGCGCGGGGCGGTCCCGACAGGGGATGCTTGCCGTGTCGGCAGCTCCGGGGTGGTAGCCGTCGACACGCGGAGTCCCGGTGACCGGGGGACCGGGGCTCCCGCAGCGTGATCAGCCTGGGGGGCAGCAGCACCGCACGAGGGAAACGCACCAGGGGCAGCAACAGCTGGGGGACCTGGGGGGAACGCACCACGAGATCGGGCCCGCACTCCGCGAACCGGAGGGCGGGCCCGCTCTGGCGTGCCCGGGTCAGGGCAGCAGCACCTCGCCGCCGACCACCCGGGGCAGGTCGCGGTCGCGGACCACGTCGAGGGGGTTCGTCAGGCAGCGGGCCGATCCGCCGCCCTTGTGGAGCTCGCCGAGGTCGAGCAGCACCACCTCGAAGCCCCAGTCCTCGAGCTGCGCGCGGACCCGGTCCGGGCAGGCCGGCATCAGCACCGTGCGGCCGACGACGACGGAGTTCGCGCAGAACGTCAGCGCCTCCGCCTCCGTGAGCACCAGCGGCTCCGGCACCAGGGCGAGCGCCGCGGCGGCCGAGGCGTCGTCGAAGGCAGCCGGGCAGACCATCGCGTGCCGCTCGTCGAGCGGGCAGAACGCCAGGTCGAGGTGGTACATCCCGGGGTGGGTGATGCGCAGGCCGCGCACCCGGACGTCCAGGTCGGTGGCCAGGTGCTTGAGGCCGAGCTCCTCGGTGCGGGGGCCGTAGCCGACGACGAGCGCGTCCCCGAACGCGAACGCGTCGCCGGCCTCCAGGTGGGCGCCGACGCCGTCGCGGCCGACGTACGACGTGGTGAAGCCGTGGCCGGCGAACCAGCGCTGCGCGGTGCCCGTCTCCATCCGGCGCTCGGGGTGGCGCATGTGGGACATCACGACGTGCCGGTCGTCGGCCGAGCGGTTGACGACCAGCCCGAGGTTCATCGCGTAGACCATGTCGGGGGCGTCGGCGCGCTGGTCGAGGACCTCGACCTCGGCGCCCGCGGCGCGCAGCGCGTCGACGAGCGCCTGCCACTGCTCGCGGGCCCGGCGCGGGTCGGGCTGGTCGGCCAGGTCCATGTACGGGTTGATCGCGTAGTCGACCCGGAAGTGCGTGGGGTCGACCGCCAGGTAGTGGCGGCCCCAGCTCAGCTCGCGGGCCAGGGGACGGGTGAGCGTCTCGGTCATGGGGTCGCCTCCTCGGTGCGTCGATCCAGGGTTCCTGCAGTCTGGTCAGATTGTCGGACAATCAGACGGTCCCAGTATGCAGCCCACCGGGTGCCACGGGTCAAGTTTTGTCCGACAATGTGACGCGGGCGTCACCGCGACGTACGGGTCGTGTGACGGCAGGCAGCGCAGCCGAGCAGCGGGGAGGTGGCAGGCGTGGGCTCCTTCGAGACGCTCCGGCTCGCCCACTCCAGCACCGTCGACCGGGTGGTCGAGGAGCTGCGGCGCGCGCTGTTCGACGGCGAGGTCGAGCCGGGCACGCCGCTGCGCGAGAAGGCGCTGGCCGAGGCCATGGGGGTCTCCCGCTCGACGATCCGCGAGGCGCTCGGGCTGCTGGTCGCCGAGGGCCTGGCCACCCGCGAACCCAACCGCGGCGTGCACGTCACCGAGCTCGACCCGCTCGCCGTGCACGACGTGTGCGCGGCCCGGGCTGTGCTGGAGACCGCCGGGGTGCGCCGGTGGGACGACGCCGGGCAGACCACCCGGGAAGGCTGCCGCGCGGCGCTGCGCGCGTTCGCCGAGGTGGCCGCCGGCGACCCGACGCCGGCCGAGCTGACCGCCGCGCACCTGGCGATCCACAGGTCGTTCGTGGCGCTGACCGAGTCGGCGCGGCTGGTCGCGCTGGCCGAGACGCTGACCGCCGAGATCCGGCTCGCGCTGGCCAAGGTCGACCGGATCCGGCGCAACGCCGGCGCCCAGGTGCACTCCCACGAGACGGTCGTGGACCTCCTCGAGCGGGGCGAGGTCGAGGCCGCCGCCGCCGAGCTGGCGCACCACCTGGCGGACGCCGAGACGTCGATGCTGACGGCGCTCGACCTGGCCTGAGCGGGCCGGGTTCGGCTCGCACAGCCCTCCCACGCCGCCCGACCTGGCAAGATCGGTGCCGTGAGGTTCCTGCTGCGGGTCGTCGTCAACGCCCTGGCGCTGGCCGCCGCCACCTGGCTGCTGTCCGGGATCACCGTCACCGGCGACAACGCGGGTCAGCAGCTGGTCACGCTGCTGCTGGTGGGCGTGGTGTTCGGCGTCGTCAACGCCATCGTGCGCCCGGTCGTGACGATCCTGTCGATCCCGTTCATCATCCTGACGCTCGGCCTGCTGCTGTTCGTGATCAACGCGCTGATGCTGCTGCTGACCAGCTGGCTGTCCGGCCAGCTCGGTCTCCACTTCCACGTCGACGGCTTCTGGACCGCCGTGCTCGGCTCGATCATCATCTCGGTGGCGACCTGGCTCATCGAGCTCGTGGTGGACGAGCGATGACGCCGTACCGGATCGCGGTGGTGTGCCTGGGCAACATCTGCCGCTCGCCGATGGCGGCCGTGGTGCTGGCCGAGCGGGTCGCGGACGCCGGGCTCGCCGACGACGTCGAGGTGGTCAGTGCCGGCACCGGGCCGTGGCACGTCGGCCACCCGATGGACGACCGCGCCGCGGAGCGGCTGACCCGCGCCGGGTACGACGCGACCCGGCACCGGGCCCGCCAGATCGACCCGGGCTGGTTCGAGACCTGCGACCTGGTGCTCGCCATGGACGCCCAGAACCACCGCGACGTCACCGAGCTGGCCGCGGGCCTCGCCGCGCCGCGGGCCCGGGTGGCGATGTTCCGCGACTACGACCCGGACGGCGCGGGCGACGTGCCGGACCCGTACTTCGGGGGCGCCGACGGCTTCGAGCAGGTGCTGGCGATGGTCGAGCGGACCTCGGCGGCGCTGGTGGACGAGCTCGAGCCGGTGCTGCGGGCCCGGGCCGCGGAGGCGCACTGACATGGCGCGGCGGGGGACGATCGCGCAGCGCGCCGAGTCGCTGCTCGGCACCGCCGTCGTGGCCACCACCCCGCTCGCCGGCGGCGACGTCTGCAACGCCACCCGGCTCCGGCTCTCCACCGGCTCGTCGGCCCTGGTGAAGACCCGGCCGCACGCACCGGTCGACTTCTTCCGCACCGAGGCCGCCGGGCTCCGCTGGCTCGGCGAGGTCACCGACGTCGACGTCCCCGACGTGCTCGCGGCCGAGGACGACTGCCTGGTGCTGTCCTGGGTCGAGGGCGCCCGGCCCAGCACGGAGGCCGCCGAGGGGCTCGGCCGCTCGCTGGCCGCGCTGCACGCGGCCGGGGCGCCGGCCTTCGGCAGCGCACCCGGTGGCGGCGACGGGTACATCGGCGCGCTGCCGATGCGCAACCGGGAGGCCGGGTCGTGGCCGGAGTTCTACGCCACCCAGCGGGTGCTCCCGTACCTCAAGCTGGCGCGCGACCGGCAGGGCATCTCGGAGACGGACGCCGCCGCCGTCGAGGACGTGGTGCGCCGGCTCGCCGACCTCGCCGGTCCCGAGGAGCCGCCCGCCCGGCTGCACGGCGACCTGTGGGCCGGCAACCTGATCTGGGGGGCGGACGCCCGGGTGTGGCTGATCGACCCGGCGGCGTACGGCGGGCACCGCGAGAGCGACCTCGCCATGCTCGCGCTGTTCGGCTGCCCGCAGCTGCCGCGGGTGCTGGAGGCCTACCGCGAGGTGACCCCGCTGGCCGACGGCTGGGAGGAGCGGGTGGTGCTGCACCAGCTGTTCCCGTTGCTGGTGCACGCCTGTATGTTCGGGCGCGGCAGTGGCGGCTCGGGGTACGGAACCCGGGCCGGTGCTGCCGCGCAGAGCCTGACCTGACGCCCCTCCGGCCGGCTCGCGCGGTGCCCGGTGACCGGACGTTCGCGCCCGGACAGCGAGTCGACGAGTTCCTCCACAGGTGACCCGATCCTGTGGAACACTCGGTGGACTAGATCGTTTACACCGGACTCGGCCGCGCGAAGACGAGACACACAGGTCCCCCTCACTTCCCCACGGAGTCCGCGATGAAGAGCTTCTCCTGCGGCGACGTCGTGCCCGGTTGCGACGCCCGCTTCGTCGGCCGGACCGACGCCGACATCCTCACCCAGGTCGGCCCGCACGCGGCCGACGCGCACGGACTCGCGCAGGTCCCCTCCGAGGTCGTCGACTCCGTCCGCCGCCACATCCACGAGACCGCCTGACGAGACCAGTGAGCGGAGTGCGGACCACCCCCGAGCAGCGCAGCCAGGACGTCGACTGGAACGCGCTGCTCAACCGCGCCCTCGCGGGCGAGGGGGTCCGCACCGTCTACCAGCCCGTCGTGGACCTGACCCGCGGCACGGTGGTCGGCTACGAGGCACTGACCCGGTTCGACGGCTACCCCGTCGCCAGCCCCGACGAGTGGTTCGGCGCCGCCCGCCGGGTGGGCCGCTCCGCCGCCCTGGAGGCGCTGGCGCTGCGGCTCGGGCTGGCCGGCCGCGAGGACCTGCCGCCGAACACCTTCCTGGCCGTGAACGTCGGCCCGGACGTGATCGACCACCCCGAGGTCCGCACGGTGCTGAACGGCCACCGCAACCTCGGCGGCGTGGTCATCGAGCTCACCGAGCACGCCCGCATCGACTCCTACGTCTCGCTCGAGCCGTCGCTGAACTCGCTGCGCGCGGCCGGCGCCATGATCGCCATCGACGACGCGGGCGCCGGGTACGCCGGCCTGCAGCACCTGATCGGCATCCGTCCTCACATCATCAAGCTCGACCGCAACCTCATCTCCGGCATCGACCGCGACGAGACCAAGCGGGCGCTGGTCGAGATGATCGGCACCTTCGCCAGCCGCATCGACGCGTGGGTGCTGGCCGAGGGCATCGAGCACCTCGGCGAGCTGGACGCGGTCATGAGCCTCGGCGTCCCGCTCGGCCAGGGGTACCTGCTGGGCCGGCCCGCCGGGCCCTGGGCGGAGATCGACCGCCGGGGTGCCGCGCTGCTGCGCCACCAGATCCCCTCGCGGGCCGAGCACAGCCTGCGCAAGATCCTCGAGCGGACCGCGACCGTCTACGACAAGGCCGCCGCCGCCGGCGCGTTCGCCGACGACTCCACCGACCTCGTCGTGATGCTCGACGCGCACCACCGGCCGGTGGCCACCATGGACGCCGACGGCCTCGTGCACTCCGCCCTCGACCCGAGCATGCGGGTCAGCGTGGACACCCCCGTGGCGGAGGCCGCCGAGCGGGCGATCACCCGGCCCGCCGTCCAACGGTTCCACCCGCTGCTGTGCGTCGACGAGCTCGGTCGCTACATGGGGGTGGTGCGCATGGAGCGCGTCGTCACCTACCTCAGCGCCCGCACCCCCCGCGACTGACTCCCCTCTTCTCAGGCACGGCTCAGACAGGGCTGGCACAGTGGGGGCGTGAGCACCGACCAGGACAGTCCCCGGGTCCTCGTCGTCGACGACGACCGGGCCGTGCGGGAGTCGCTGCGTCGCTCGCTCGAGTTCAACGGGTACGACGTGAGCCTTGCCAGCGACGGCGCCGAGGCGCTGGCCAGCATCGCCGGCCGGCTTCCCGACGCCCTCGTCATCGACGTGATGATGCCCCGGCTCGACGGCATCGAGACCACCAAGGCGCTGCGGACGGCCGGCAACGACCTGCCGATCCTGGTGCTGACCGCGCGCGACTCCGTCGGCGACCGCGTCGAGGGCCTCGACGCCGGCGCCGACGACTACCTCACCAAGCCGTTCGCGCTCGACGAGCTGCTGGCCCGGCTCCGCGCGCTGCTGCGGCGGGTGGGTGCACCGGCCGGCGGCGACGGCTTCGCCGACGAGGTGCTCTCCTTCTCCGACCTCACGCTCAACCTCGCGACCCGCGAGGTGCGCCGCGGCGACCGCGCGATCGAGCTGACCCGCACCGAGTTCACGCTGCTCGAGATGTTCCTGCACCGGCCCCGGCGGGTGCTCGACCGATCGTTCATCCTCGAGGAGGTCTGGGGCTACGACTTCCCCACGACCGCCAACTCGCTCGAGGTGTACGTCGGCTACCTGCGGCGCAAGACGGAGGCCGACGGCGAGCCACGGCTGATCCACACCGTGCGTGGTGTGGGGTACGTGCTCAAGGAGTCCTGAGCATGGGCCGGCCGCACGCCGTGCTGCACTCCCGGCTGCACTACCGCCGCTCGCTGGCCAGCCGGGTCATCCTGCTCACCACGTTCGCCGTGGGCCTGTCGGTGGCGATCGTCGCGCTCGCGGCGTACCTCACCGTCCGCCACCAGCTGCAGGCCAGCCTCGACCAGTCGCTGCAGCGGCGCACCGAGACCGTCTCCCACCTGAACCTCAGCAGCATCAGCGTCGACGACATCCCGGCGTGGATGCTCGGCGCCACGGACACCATGGTCGGCTTCATGAACGCCGAGGGCAGGACCAAGACGACGAAGGGGCCCAACAAGGACTCGATCCTGCTCGGCGCCCCGGAGCTCGCGGTCGCGCGGGGCGCCAGCGACTACTCCTGCCGCACCGTCACCGCGGGCAGCGGCACCGACTACCGCGTCGCGGCGGCACCCACCAGCACCGAGGGCGTCGCCGTCGTCGTGGCGCAGTCGCTGGAGTCCAACGAGGCCACCCTCGACAAGCTCGGCCTGGTGATGTTCATCTTCGGCGCCGCCGGCGTGATCGCCGCGGCGCTCGCGGGCTGGGGCGTCGCGCGCAACGGGCTGCGTCCGGTGCGCCGGCTGACCCTCGCGGCCGAGGACATCGCCCGCACCGAGAAGCTCGACCCGATCGACGTCGAGGGCAACGACGAGATCGCCCGGCTGGCCCGCGCGTTCAACGCCATGCTCGCCGCGCTGTCCGCCTCCCGCGACCGGCAGCGGCAGCTGGTCGCCGACGCCGGGCACGAGCTGCGCACCCCGCTGACCTCGCTGCGCACCAACCTCGACCTGCTCACCCAGGCCGACCGGCAGGGCGGGCTCTCCGACGCGTCGCGGGCCGAGCTGCTCGACGACGTGCAGTTCCAGATCGAGGAGCTCACGACGCTGATCGGCGACCTCACCGAGCTGGCCCGCGAGCAGCCCGCCCGGGTGATGCTCGAGGAGGTCGACCTGGCGGAGATCACCGAGCGGGCCGTGCAGCGGGTACGCCGGCGGGCCAGCAGCCTGCAGCTCGACCTGGACGCCCGGCCGTGGTGGGTGACCGGTGAGCCGGCCGCCCTGGAGCGCGCGGTCACGAACCTGCTCGACAACGCCGCCAAGTGGAGCCCGCCGCTGGGAGTCGTGACGATCCGGCTGGCCGACGGCGTGCTGACCGTCACCGACCAGGGCCGCGGCGTCCCGGAGGAGGACCTGCCGCACGTGTTCGACCGGTTCTACCGGTCGCCGGACTCGCGCACCATGCCCGGGTCGGGACTCGGGCTGGCGATCGTGCGCCAGGTCGCCGAGCGGCACGGCGGGTCGGTGGAGGCCGGCCGGGCCGAGCCGCTCGGGGCGCGGTTCACGCTGCGGGTGCCGGGGCACCCCGTCCCCGAGGCGGAACGCGCGCACAGCGCAGTCACGGGCGGGTCCCAGCGCACTCTCAGTGGTGGTTAAGCCTGCCTGGTCATGCTGGGGACATGACTGACCGCAGCCCCGAGAGCGACGACACGCGCCGGATCCCGCAGGACGACCAGACCGACCCCAGCGGCTCGCAGCACCGGTACCCGCCGCCGTACGGGCAGCCCTACGAGCCGACGTCCGAGCACGTCGGCGGCTTCGGCTTCCGCTCGGATCCCGACGTCCCGACGAGCGCACGCAGCGGCGCAGCCGCCCCGGGCCCGGCGTCGTCGCCGGCCTGCTGGTCGCGGCGCTGGTCGTCGGCGGCGCGGCGGGGGTGGCCGGCGCGGCCGGGTTCGACGCGGTCAGCGGCGGCGGCACCGACACCGCGAGCGGCGCCCGCACCACGACCTCCCCGGTGATCAACCGCAAGCAGACCGCCCCGGCCACCGACTCGGTCGAGGCCGTCGCGAAGCGGGTGCTGCCGTCGGTCGTGAAGATCAACGTCGGCAACGGCCAGGAGCAGGGGTCGGGCTCCGGCATCATCATCAGCTCGGACGGCGAGATCCTCACCAACAACCACGTCGCCGTCGGTCGCCGGCCAGGGCGGCACGATCTCGGTGAACTTCAACGACGGGTCGGCCAAGAAGGCGCGCGTCATCGGCACCGACCCGCTGACCGACCTCGCCGTGATCAAGGCCGAGGACGTCTCCGGCCTGCAGCCCGCGAGCATCGGCCAGTCGAACAAGATCTCCGTCGGCGAGAACGTCGTCGCGATCGGCTCGCCGTTCGGCCTCGAGGCCACCGTCACCTCCGGCATCGTGAGCGCGACCAACCGTCCGGTCTCCGTGGGCAGCTCGGAGGGCACCCAGTCGCAGCCGAGCCAGGACACGACGTACCCGGCGATCCAGACCGACGCCGCGATCAACCCCGGCAACTCCGGCGGCCCGCTGGTCGACCTCGACGGCGACGTCGTGGGCATCAACTCCTCGATCCGTACGGCGTCCGACGGCAGCCTCGGCTCGTCGGCGCAGGGCGGCTCGATCGGGCTCGGGTTCGCGATCCCGATCAGCAAGGTGTGGCCGGTCGTGCAGCAGCTGCGGCAGGGCGAGACCCCGACCCACGCACGGATGGGCGTCTCGGTCACCGACGCCTCCAGCGACAGCGGCCTGCTGACCGGCGCCGGCGTCGAGGCCGTCACCGCCGGGTCGCCCGCCGAGAAGGCCGGCCTGAAGAAGGGCGACGTCATCACCAAGGTCGACGGCGAGGTCATCACCGGCTCCGAGTCGCTGGTGGCCACCGTCCGCGGCCACCGGCCCGGCGACACCGTGACCCTCACCGTGGTCGAACAACGGCGACCAGCGGCGCACCGTCCAGGTCACCCTCGAGAGCGACGGGGGCTCGGCGTCGAGCTGACGGACCAGCCAGGGGGCTGGGCTGCCGGATTACCAGGGTCCCCTGGTAATCCGGCACACCCCTGACGTTGCAACAGCAGGGGTGTGCCAGTTTTCCCAGGGGTGTCAGCCGAGCAGGTCGAGCACCAGGCCGTGCAGCAGGTCGTAGCCGTGCTCGGTGAGGATCGACTCGGCGTGGAACTGGATGCCGCGGAAGTGCGGGCCCGCCACCAGGTGCACGTCGTCGGTCTCGGGGTCGGCCTGCACCGTGACGCCGCCGGGCAGCTCGCCGGCCCGCGCGACGAAGGTGTTGTAGAAGCCGACGTTCTCCGTCGTGCCGTCGAGCTCGACCGGTGACTGGGTGCCCTGGAACACGATGTCCTTGAAGCCCACCTCCAGCCCGAGCCGGCCGCACAGCACCTGGTGGCCCAGGCACACCGCCAGGAACGGCCGCTGCGTCTCGAGCAGCTCGTCGAGCGCGGCACCGAACGACGCGATCTTCGGGTGCTCGGCGTCGCGCGGGTCGCCCGGCCCCGGGCCCGACGATCACCAGGTCGTAGCCGTCGATGGCCTCCGGCGGTGTAGTCCTCGTGGCGCACGACCGAGGAGGTCATGCCCATCACGGCGAGCACGTGCCGCAGCATGTTCACGAAGTCGTCCTCGCCGTCGAGGATGACCGCGGTCCGGCCCTTCAGCTCGGGCGCCGGCGGCGACCCGCCCTGGTCGGTCAGCCAGAACCGGCTCAGCCGCTGGTTGCGCGAGCCGAGCGCGATGACGACGTCCTCGTCGTGGATCAGCTCGTCGAGGCCCTGCGCCGCACCGGTCGCCTGCTCCACGAGGCCGAACGCCGCGAGGATGCCACCCGCCTTCGCGTGCGTCTCCGCCACCTCGTACGACGCGACCGAGTCCCGCACCAGCGTCGCGCCGGCGGTGACCTTGAGCTCGCCGGACGGGCTGACGTCCGCCGTACGGATGACGATCGGGGAGTCCGCGGTCGCCCGCCCGGACGGGTCGCGGCCGAGCAGCGCCAGCGCGGCGCCGTAGTACCCGCGGCCCTCGGTCTCGTACTTCTTGATCAGCCGGCAGGCGTTCTCGACCGGCGAGCCGGTGACCGTCGCGGCGTACATCGTGTCGCGCAGCACCTCGCGGACGTCGCGCTCGGTGCGGCCGGCCAGCAGGTACTCGGTGTGCACCAGGTGCGTCATCGGCTTGAGGAACGGGCCGAGCACCTGGCCGCCCTCGCCGCAGATGTCGCACATCATCTTCAGCTCCTCGTCGACGACCATGAAGAGCTCGAAGACCTCCTTCTCGTCGGCGAGGAACTCCAGCAGCCGCTCCTTGCGCTCGGCCGGGTCGTCGAGACCGCGCAGCCGGAACGTGCCGCTGATCGGGTTCATCCGCACGTCGCCGCCGTGCACCGAGACGTGCCGCTCGGGGCTGGCGCCGACGAGGTACCGGTCGCCGGTGAAGAAGCAGTAGGTCCAGTACGCCCCGCGCTCGCGCTCGAGCAGCCGGCGGAACACCGTGAGCGCCTTCGCCGGCCCCCAGTCGAGCGACCTGTGCGCGGTAGTGCCGGCCGACGACCAGGTTGGCGCCCTCGCCGTGGCCGATCTCCTCGTCGATGATCGCCTCGACCACGACGCCGTACTCGTCGTCGCTGGTGTCGAAGCCGCCGCGGTCGCCGAACTCCACGGGCTCGTCGGGCAGCGCGTCGAGGACGTCGGCGAGCGGCACCTCGGCCTCGAGCTCGATGTCGACGACGGTCAGCGGGGCGCCGTCGTCGTGCACCTCGAAGCCGCGCTCGGCCACCTGCCGGAACGGGATCGCGACCAGCCGGTCGAAGCGCCGCCCGTCGTCGGGCACCCCGTCCTCGAGCGGTACGTCGACCAGCCGCTCGACCTCGCTGCGCGACCCGCCCACCAGGGTGACCGTGCCGGCGTCGCGCAGCCGGATCGCCGCCCAGGCCTCGTGCCGCTGCATCGCCTCGAGAGCGGCACGGGCATCGAGGGGGGTGCTCATGGCGCGGACTCTACTTCGGCGCCCAGGCGTGTGGTTCTGCGGTCTCACCCCCGCCGAGGCGCGTGATCCTGTGCGTCCGGAGCCGCCGAGGCGCGTGGTCCCGCAACGTGGCGTGTCAGAACCACGCGCCTCGGCACGTCCCAGGAGTCGAACCACGCGCCTCGGCGTCCAGGGGGCAGCGACGATCAGGTGGTGACGCGACACCATGCGCTGGGTGGCGCGGGTGAGCACGACGTAGAGCGTCGGACCGGCCGGTGACGGACTCGGCCTCGATCTCGTCGGGGGCGACGACGACGATGCCGTCGAACTCCAGGCCCTTGGTCTCGACGCCGGTGAGCACCGCGATCCGGGCCAGCGCCGCCGCCGGCGGCGTCGCCCGCGAGGTCGCTCCAGCCGTCGAGCCAGCCCTGCACCTGCGCGCGGCGGGCGACCGGCACGACGATGCCGACGGTGCCCTCGACGGCGCCGGCCAGTCTCGGTGACGGCCTCGCGGACGCCCGGCGCGCCAGGTCGACGACCGTGCGCTCGACCGGGTCGATGCCGGTCTCGCGCACGGCGTCGGGCAGGTCGGCGTCGAGACCCACCCGCGCGGCGTACGCGGCCGCGAAGTCGTAGATCTCCTTGCTGTTGCGGTAGTTCGTCGACAGGTGGAAGTCGTGGCGCGGCTTGTCGCCGAGCGCCTCCTCGCGGGCCCGGCCGGCGTCCTCCGGGACCGGCCACGACGACTGCGCCGGGTCGCCGACGACGGTCCAGGTCGCGGACGCGGCCGCGCCGGCCGACCATCCGCCACTGCATCGGCGTGAGGTCCTGCGCCTCGTCGACGAGCACGTGGGCGTAGCCGTCGTCCTCGGTGCGCACCGTCGGCCGCGGACCCGTGCGGGGTGCGGTCGCCGACGGTGGTGAGCTCGGGGACGTTCTCGTCGAACAGCTCGGCGACCGGGTCGTACTCGGTGTCGCGGTCGCCGGCGGGCCGCTCGGGCACGTCGCCGAGCTCGTAGCGCAGCTCGTCGAGCAGCGCGACGTCCTCGACGGACCAGTCGTCGGGCGTGACGCGGTACGCCGCCGGCTCCTGCACCGGGCCCCACGACTTCGACAGCAGCGCCTGCTCGTCGGTCGACAGCACGCCCTCGGCCGACCCGCGCCAGCACCTCGGGGTCGCGCAGCCAGCGAGCACCTCGGTCGCGTCCAGCGGCGGCCACCACTCGAGCACGAAGTCGACGAACGCGGCGGTGCCGAGCATGATGTCGTTGAACTCGTCGCGGCCGCGGTCACGGCCGCGCTCGCCGCGCACCTGCCGCCACATCGCGTCGAGCAGCGTCGACGCGACGCGCGGCACCTGCCGGTTGCGCCGGCCCTGCGACAGCAGCTGCCGCCGGACCCGGCTGAGCTCGCGCGGGCGAGAGCACGATGTTGTCGTCGCGGTAGAACACCCGCAGCTCGTCGGGGGCGTCGGGCACGCCGATCCGCGCCGTACGACGCATCAGCTCGGCCATCCGCGCCGAGCCCTTCACGTCCGCCACGGCCGGGTCGTCGTGCCGCGACGACGCGGATCCCGTCGACGACCTCGCCCAGCGAGCGCAGCGCGACGGCGGTCTCGCCGAGCGACGGGCAGCACCCGCTCGATGTAGCGCATGAACACCCCGGACGGCCCGACGATCAGCACGCCGCCGCGTCTCGTAGCGGCGCCGGTCGGAGTAGAGCAGGTACGCCGCGCGGTGCAGCGCGACCACGGTCTTGCCGGTGCCGGGACCGCCGGCGATCGACACGACGCCCTTGCTGGGCGCGCGGATCGCCTTGTCCTGCTCGGCCTGGATGGTCGCGACGATGGAGTGCATGGTGCGGTCGCGGGCGCGGGACAGCTGCGCCATCAGCGCGCCCTCGCCGACCACGACCAGGTCGCTGTCGGCCTCGGCGTCGAGCAGGTCGTCCTCGACCGCGACGACCCGCGGGCCGTTGCAGCGCAGCACCCGCCGGCGTACGACGCCCTGCGGGTCCGCCGCCGTGGCCTGGTAGAACACCGCCGCCGCGGGGGCCCGCCAGTCGACGAGCAGCGAGTCGCGCTGCTCGTCGCGCAGCCCGATGCGGCCGATGTAGCGGGGCTGGCTCGGTGCCCGGGGCCGATCCGTCGAGGTCGAGCCGGCCGAACACCAGGCCCTCGTGGGCGGCGTTCAGCGTGGCGATCCGCTTCGCGGCCTGGAACACCATCGCGTCGCGCTCGACGAGGCCGCCCTCGTGCCCGAGCCTGCCGCGGCCGTAGCCCTCCTGGGCGAGCGCCTCGGCGTTCTTCGTCGACGCGTCGAGCTGCCGGTAGACGCGGTCGACGAACTCCTGCTCGTGATCGATCTCCTGCTGCGTGACGGCGTCGTGCGACGGCGACGCGCCGGCGCGGATCTGGTCTACGGACAAGGCTGCGGCTCCCCGATGCGAGTCAGAACCATGGTGCGGCTGGTGCTGCTGGCCCTTCTGGGCAAGTGAGCAACTCTACCCCTCGGCGGGACCCCGCCGACGATGAACCCCGGCGAGGACCCCGCACTCAGGGGTTCGGCCACTCGTAGAACGCCACCCCGAGCCGCATCGAGGGGTCCGGCCGGGTCGCGGTCAGCGTGACCAGGTGCGTCCGGCGGGAGGAGAGCAGCACGCCCGGAGCCGAAGCCACCCGCCTTGGTGCGGCCGACCCGGTTGCCGTCGACGGTCAGCACGACCGCGCCGTGGCTGCCCGGCGGGCTCATCCAGGCGACGGCCTGCGGCTGCCGCTCCCGCGCGCACGGCGACCCGGAGCAGCGGCCGGCCCCGGGCGGACTCCTCGCTGCGGAAGTACTCGTAGTCGATGTCGTTGACCCGCAGCACCGGGGCGAGCTGGTGGCCGGCCACCTTCGGCGGCGGCTCGACCATGTCGGGCTGCGGCGGCGACGGGCGTCGGTCGCTGTCCGCGGACGGGAACACCGCGACCACGGTGATCGCGGCCGCGGTCGCGACGAACAACGACGCCACCACCTCGGTGCGTCGCCAGGCCCGGCGTACGTCGAGCCGGTGCGCGACGTCGTCGAGCCGCTGCGGCCACCGATCAGCCGGCGAGCGGCTCGTCGTCGAACGTGGCCGCGGCCGTCGTCGAGCGCCGCCGGGGCCGCCGTCGCCCGCCGAACCGGTCGCGCGCCCGGGCGAGCAGCCGGGCGGCCGCCGCCTCGGCGCAGTCGAGCGCGGTGGCGAGCTCGTCGAGCTCGACGGCCGTCGAGGTCGTGCAGCACCAGCGCCGCGCGCTGCCGGCGCGGCAGCGCGCAGCGCCGCGGCTCGTTCGTCCGGCGCGGTCCGGGACGGGCCGCCGTGCCGGTGCCACCACTGGCCGAGGCTGCGGACCATGGCCCGGCGCGCGGTCAGCTCCGGGCCGAGCTCGCTGCGGCTCCAGGTCGCGGCCACCTCGGCTGAGCGCGGTCTGGAGCAGGTCCTCGGCGCGGGTCCGGTCGCCGGCGAGGAGGTACGCCGTGCGCAGCAGCGGCTCGCAGCGGGCCGCGACGAACTCGTCGACGTCGGAGCCGTTCGACGGTCGGAGCACGCCTGCCTCCTCAGCGCACCAGGCCGGGGACGACCCGCCTGCTGCCCGTCCATGCTGCCACGGGTTCCGGGCCCGGACGAGGGAGTTCGCGCGGCCCGGCCCGGGTCACTTCCGGCGGTCGAGGAACGCCTGCATCGCGGCGCGGGCCTCGTCGGACCCGAACAGCCGGGCGGACAGCTTCGCGAGGTCGGCGCCGTGCTCGTCGATGCGGGCGACGAGGTGCCGGCCGAGGAGCAGCTTGGTCTCGCGCAGCCCCTGCGGCGTGCCCTTGCGCCAGCGACGCGCAGACCTCGTCGACCTCGGCGTCGAGCTCGTCCTCGACGACGGCCGTGGTGACCAGGCCCATCGCCACGCCTCGCGGCCGGTGAACACGTCGCCGGTGAGGAACGTCAGCGCCGCGGCGCGGTCGGTCATCCGCGGCAGCACGGTCAGCGAGATGGCGGCCGGGCGTGAGGCCGAGCCGCACCTCGGTGAAGGCGTACGTCGCGTCGTCGGCGCTGAGCACGATGTCGGCGGCGGCGACGATGCCGATGCCGCCGGCGCGGACGTGGCCGTGCGCGCGGACCACCACCGGCTTGGGCAGCGTGACGATGCGGCGCTGCAGCTCGACGAGCACGCCGGCGGCCTGCTCCATGCCGTCGCTGCTGGCCTCCGAGAGGTCGGCGCCGCTGCAGAACGTGCGGCCCTCGGCGCGGATCAGCACGACGCTTGACGTCGTCGTCGGCCTCGGCGCGGTCCAGGCCGTCGTACAGCTCGGAGACCAGCTGGCGCGACAGCGCGTTGCGGTTGTGCTGGCTGTCGAGCACCAGCGACGCGACGTGGTCGTCGACGCGTAGTGGACGTCGGTCCAGCTCGTCGGTCAGTGCGCTCACTCCGCCTCGCAGTCTCCGAGGATGACTGAGGGTGACCTCCGATCCGTTTCGGAGCCGTTGTCGGAGGTCCGGTCAGTAGGACTTGGGCAGGCCCAGGCTGTGCATGCCCACGAAGTTCAGGATCATCTCGCGGCTCACCGGGGCGATCCGGCCGGCCCGGGCGGCGACGAGCAGGCCGGCGACGCCGTACTCCTGGGTGATGCCGTTGCCGCCGTGCGCCTGCACGGCGCGGTCGGCGGCGTCGCAGGCGGCCTCGGCGGCGGCGTACTTCGCCATGTTCGCGGCCTCCCCGGCCCCGGCGTCGTCGCCGGCGTCGTACAGCGCGGCCGCCTTCTGCGTCATCAGCCGGGCCAGCTCGATCTCGATCTTCGACTGCGCCAGCGGGTGCGCGAGGCCCTGGTGGCTGCCGATCGGGGCGCCGAACACCTCGCGCTCCTTGACGTAGCCGACCGCCTTGTCGAGCGCGTAGCGCGCCAGCCCGGTCGAGAACGACGCCGCCATGATCCGCTCCGGGTTGAGCCCGGCGAACAGCTGCACCATGCCCGGCGTCCTCGTCGCCGACCAGCGCGTCGGCGGGCAGCCGCACGTCGTCGATGAACACCGAGAACTGCTGCTCGGGGCTGACGATCTCCATCGGGATCGGGGTGTACTCGAGGCCCGCGGCGTCGGTCGGCACCACGAACAGGCACGGCTTCGAGCCGGCCCGACCTGGCGTCCTCGGTCCGCGCGACGACCAGCACGTTGGCGGCCTCGTCGACGCCGGAGATGTAGATCTTGCGGCCCTTGAGCACCCACCCGTCCCCGTCGCGGCGGGCGGTGGTGGTGATGTTGTGCGAGTTGGTGCCGGCGTCGGGCTCGGTGATCGCGAACGCCATCGTCTGCGTGCCGTCGGCGATGCCGGGCAGCCAGCGCTGCTTCTGCTCCTCGGTGCCGAACCGGCTGATGACCGTGCCGCAGATCGCCGGGCTGACGACCATCATCAGCAGCGGGCAGCCCTGCGCCGCGAGCTCCTCGCACACCGCCGCGACGTCGCCGATGCCGCCGCCCCCGCCGCCGTACGCCTCGGGGATGTTGACGCCGAGGTAGCCGTGCTTGCCGATCTCGCGCCACAGCTCGGTCGTCTTGCCGCCGCTGCGGGCCTGCTGGGTGAAGTACTCCCGGCCGTAGCCGCTGGCCAGCTTGGCCACCGCGGTGCGCAGCGCGGTGCGCTCCTCGGTCTCGGTGAACGTGGTCTCAGTCATCTGCTTCCTCCTGCTGTACGACGGTCTGCTGCACGACGGCCAGGACGGCCCCTGCCGCGACGTGGGACCCGACGCCGACGGGGATCTCGGTGACCTCGCCGGCGTGCGGCGCGGTGACGGTGTGCTGCATCTTCATCGCCTCGAGCACGAGCACCGGCTGCCCGGCCTCGACCGTGCTGCCCGACCTCGACGTCGACGCGGACGACCGAGCCGGGCATCGGCGCGAGCAGCGACCCGCTGGCGACCTGGTCGGCGGGGTCGACGAAGCGGGGCACGACGGTCAGCGCGACGTGGCCGGCCGCGGACTCGACGTCGACCCGGTCGCCGTCGACGTGCACCCGCACCTGGTGCGCCGAGCCGTCCGAGGTCGAGACGGCCAGGACCGACGGAGCCTCCGACGGCTCGTGCGCGCAGGCCGTCGAGCGGAGCGGTAGCCGTCGCGGCCGCCGTACCACTCGGCGACCACCTCGTCGCCGTCGTGCTCGAGGACGGTGCGCTGCGGCTGGGAGACCACGTTGCGCCAGCCGGTCGGGACCCCGGCCTGCACGGCACGCGCGGACCGGGCCCGCTCCGACAGCGTCGACCGCGGCCGCGAACGCGGCGACGCGGAGCGTCCCGGGGTCGGTGGGCCGGGCGGTGAGGGAGGCGAGGTCGTGCCGCTCCAGGAAGTCGGTGGCGACCTCGGCCGCCGCGGAACGCCGGGCTGCGGAGCACCTCGACGAGCAGGTCGCGGTTCGTGCCGACGCCGTGGATCTCGGCGCGCTCGAGCGCGGCGGCGAGCCGGCGTGCGGCCGCGTCGCGGGTCGGCGCCCAGGCCACCACCTTGGCCAGCATCGCGTCGTAGTGGGTGCCGACCTCGTCGCCGGTCACGAACCCGGCGTCGAGCCGGATCCCGGGGCCCGGGAGCGGGCCGAACGCGACGTCGTGCGGCACCTCGAAGCGGGAGAGCCGGCCGCTCTGCGGCTGCCAGTCGCGAGCCGGGTCCTCGGCGTAGAGCCGGACCTCGACGGCGTGCCCGGCCGGCTCCGGGGGCGCCGGCACGCGGCCGCCCTCGGCCACCAGCAGCTGCTGCTCCACGAGGTCGAGACCGGTCACCAGCTCGGTCACCGGGTGCTCGACCTGCAGCCGGGTGTTCGTCTCGAGGAAGAAGAAGCGGTCGCCGTCGAGCAGGAACTCCACGGTGCCGGCGCCGACGTAGCCGATCGCCTCGGCCGCCGCCCGCGCCGCGTCGTGCAGCGCCGTCACGGACGTCGTCGGCCAGCCCCGGCGCGGGTGCCTCCTCGACGACCTTCTGGTGGCGGCGCTGCACCGAGCAGTCCCGGTCGCCGAGCACGACGACGCCGCCGTGGGTGTCGCCGAGCACCTGCACCTCGACGTGCCGGCCGCGCTCGACGTACGGCTCGCAGAACACGGTCGCGTCGCCGAACGCGGACAGCGCCTCCTGCGAGGCCTGCTCGACGATCCGCGGCAGCTGGTCGAGGAGCCGCACCACGCGCATCCCGCGGCCACCGCCGCCCGCGGACGCCTTGACCAGCAGCGGCAGGTCGGCCTCGGTGACGTCCGACGGCGACAGCTCCGGGAGCACGGGCACGCCGGCCGCGGCCATCAGCTTCTTGGCCTCCACCTTCGAGGCCATCTGCTCCATCGACTCCGGCGTCGGCCCGACCCACGTCAGCCCCGCGTCGATCACCTGCCGCGCGAACCCGGCGTTCTCCGACAGGAAGCCGTAGCCCGGGTGCACGGCGTCCGCGCCGGTCGCCAGCGCGGCCTCGCACGACGAGGTCGCCGCGCAGGTAGGTCTCGGCGGGCGTGCTCCCCGGGCAGGCGTACGGCGACGTCGGCCTCGCGCACGAACGGCAGCGTGGCGTCGGCGTCGGAGTGCACGGCGACCGTGCCGACGCCGAGGTCGCGGCAGGTCGCGAACACCCGGCGGGCGATCTCGCCGCGGTTGGCCACCACAAGTCGTCTGATCATGTCGCATCACATCCGGAAGACGCCGAAGCGGTCGGTGCCCTGGATGGGCGCGTTCTCGATGACGGACAGGCAGATGCCGAGCACGGTCCGAGTGTCCCGCGGGTCGATCACCCCGTCGTCGTACAGCATCCCGGAGAGGAAGAACGGCAGGCTCTGCTCCTCGATCTGCTGCTCGACGTAGGCCCGCATCCCGGCGTCGGCCTCCTCGTCGTACGGCTGGCCCTTCGCCTCCGCGGCCTGCCGCGCGACGATCGACAGCACGCCGGCGAGCTGCGCCGGCCCCATCACCGCCGACTTCGCGGACGGCCAGGTGAACAGGAACCGCGGGTCGAACGCCCGGCCGCACATGCCGTAGTTCCCGGCGCCGTACGACGCGCCCATCATGATCGACAGGTGCGGCACGGTGCTGTTGCTGACCGCGTTGATCATCATCGCGCCGTGCTTGATGATGCCGCCCTGCTCGTACTCCGCGCCGACCATGTAGCCGGTGGTGTTGTGCAGGAACAGCAGGGGCACGTCGACCTGGTTCGCGAGCTGGATGAACTGCGCGGCCTTCTGCGACTCGGCGGAGAACAGCACGCCCTGCGCGTTGGCCAGGATGCCGATCGGACGGCCGTGCAGCCGGGCCCAGCCGGTCACCAGGGACGGCCCGTAGAGCGGCTTGAACTCGTCGAACGCCACCTCGTTGCCCGGCCCGGCGCCGTCGCAGATGCGGGCGATCACCTCGCGCGGGTCGAACGGCTCCTTGAGGTCCTCGGGGATCAGGTCGAGCAGGTCCTCGACCTCGGCGTCCGGCTCCGCGAACCGGCTGGTCGAGCTGTCCGAGGTGGTCGAGGTCACTCGCCGACCGACGTCGGACCGCCTTGCGGTGGTTGAGCCGCGCGACGATCCGCCGCCCGATCCGGATCGCGTCGCGCTCGTCGACGGCGAGGTAGTCCGCGAGACCCGACGTCGTCGCGTGCATCTGCGCGCCGCCGAGCGACTCGTCGTCGGAGTCCTCGCCGGTCGCCATCTTCACCAGCGGCGGCCCGCCCAGGAACACCTTGGCCTGCTCGGCGACCATCACGACGTAGTCGCTCATGCCGGGGACGTAGGCCCCGCCGGCGGTGCTGTTGCCGAACACCAGCGCGATCGTCGGGGTGCGCGCGGCGCTCGCCCGCGTCAGCCCCCGGAACAGGTCGCCGCCGGGGATGAAGATCTCGCTCTGCGTCGGCAGGTCCGCGCCACCGGACTCGACGAGGTTGATGGTGGGCAGCCGGTTCTCCCGCGCGACCTGCGCGGCCCGGAACAGCTTCTTGACCGTCCACGGGTTGCTCGCGCCGCCGCGCACGGTCGGGTCGTTCGCGATCACCAGGCACTCGACGCCGGACACGACGCCGATGCCGGTCACGACGGCGGCGCCGGTGGCGAAGTCCGAGCCCCACCCCGCGAGCGGGGACAGCTCGAGGAACGCCGACCCCTCGTCGACGAGCAGCTCGATGCGCTCGCGGGCCAGCAGCTTGCCGCGGGCGTGGTGCCGGTCGACGTACTTCTCGCCACCGCCGGCCACCGCCTTCGCGTGCTCCGCGTCGAGGGCGGCCAGCTTGTCGAGCATCGCGGCCCGCCGAGCCGTCACGTGCTCGTCGACACGCCGGTCAGAGTGCCGAGTAGGTGCCGGGTCGGCGGTCATGCGCCGTAGCCCAGCAGCTTGGCGGTCAGGTCGTCGAGCACCTCGGTCGCGCCTCCTCCGATGCCGAGGATCCGGGCGTCGCGGTAGTGCCGCTCCACCTCGGTCCCGTGCAGGTAGCCGGTGCCGCCGTGCAGCTGGACCGCCTGGTCGCAGACGTACGACGCCGCGTCGACGGCCAGCGCCTTGGCGTGCAGCGCCTCCACGAGCGGCTGCTCCCCCGCGACGTACCGGGCCGCCACCGCGCGGGTGTAGGTCCTCGCGACGTCGACCTTGCGGTGCATCGCCACGAGCCGGTGCCGCACCACCTGGTTGGCGTCCAGCGGCCGGTCGAAGGTGCGCCGGGACCGGCAGTAGTCGGCCGTCAGCGCCAGCGCCCGCGCTGCGATGCCGTAGCCGTGCGCGGCGAGTGCCAGTCGCTCGGTCACGAACGCCTGGGCGATCTGCGCGAAGCCGGTGTCCTCGCCGCCGACCAGGTTCGCCACCGGCACGCGGGCGTCGGCGAACCCGAGCTCCGCGGTGTCCGAGCAGTGCCAGCCCATCTTGGCCAGCGACCGGTCGACGGTGAAGCCGGGCGTGCCCTTCTCGACCACCAGCAGGCTGATGCCGCGGTGGCCCGGGCCGCCGGTGCGGACCGCGGTGGTGACGAAGTCGGCGCGCACCCCGGAGGTGATGAACGTCTTGGTGCCGTTGACGACGTAGACGTCGCCGTCGCGTACCGCGGTGGTGCGCAGGTCCGCGACGTCGGAGCCGCCGCCGGGCTCGGTGACGGCCAGCGACCCGATGGTCTCGCCGGCCAGCGTCGGCCGGACGAACCGGTCGACGAGGTCGGCGTTGCCGGACGCGACGATGTGCGGCAGCGCGATGCCGCTGGTGAACAGCGCCGCGAGCAGCCCGGAGCTCGCACCCGCCTCGGTGAACGCCTCGGTCACCGCGAGCGCGTCGAGGAACGTGCCGCCGGACCCGCCGAGCTCCTCGGGCACGCCGAGCCCCAGCAGGCCGAGCTTGGCCGCCGAGACGTGGAGCTCGCGCGGCACCGACCCGGCGTCCTCCCACGCCTGCAGGTGCGGCAGCACCTCGGCGGCCACGAACCCGTGGGCGGTCTGCTGCAGCGCGAGCTGCTCCTCGCTCCAGAAGCCGGTCACCGCGGCGGCCTCCCCGGTCCGGGCGGTCCCGCGAACGCCTGTGCGGTCGAGAGCCACTCCTGCGCGTCGGCACCGACCGCCACCAGATCGGCGTCGTCGGGGTGCAGCCGCTGCGTGACCACCAGCGCGAAGTCGTGCGCCGAGCCGGTCACCGAGTGGGGCGTGTCCGGGGTGCCGTAGTCCACCTCGCGGCCGCTCGGCAGCGTCAGCCGCACCCGGACCTCCGAGGCGGGGACCGGCAGGCCGCGGTTCTGGTAGGCGAAGCCCCGCGTCCGCACCCCGAGGTGCACGACGTGGCGCACCCGGTCGTCCGGCGGCAGCTCGACCCCGAGGGCGGCGGCCACGTCGCGACCGTGCGCCCAGGTCTCCATGAACCGGGCGGTGGCCATCGAGGTGGCGCTCATCGGCGGCCCGAACCACGGGATCCGGGTGCCCTCGGGCAGCGCCAGCAGGTCGGCCACCACGGCCGCCCGGGCGGTCCGCCAGCGGGCCAGCAGCTCGGCCGGCGGCACCGCGGCGCCCTCGGCGGCGGCCTTGTCGACGAACCCGTCGGGGTCCGCCATCGCCGCCCAGCACGGTGGCGTCCCACGCCGCCTTGTCGGTCATCGCGTGCACGGCGCCCTCGTCGGTCCAGGCCAGGTGCGCCACCTGGTGCGCGACGTCCCAGCCGGCGGCGGGCGTCGGGGTGCGCCAGCCCTCCTCGGGCAGCAGCACCACCAGGTCCTCGAGCTGGTCGCCCTCGGCCCGCAGGTCGGCGACCACCTCCTCCAGGCGGCTCATCCGGCCGCCCTCCCCGTGGCGTCGCCGAGCTGCGCGTCGAGCACCCGCGCCCACTCGTCGAGGATCCGCTTGCGGCGCCGGGTGTCGTCGGTCAGCGTCGTCGCCAGCCCCAGGCCGCGGACCAGGTCGAGGGTCGCCTGCACCAGCTCGCGGGCTCCCGGCTGCGACTCGTCGACCCCGAGCAGCTCGACCGTGCTGCGGTGCGTCTCGCGCCCGATCCGCTGCTCGAGCGGGCCGACGGCCTCCCGCAGCGACGCGTCGGTGCGGGCCGCGACCCACAGCTCCAGCGCGGCGCTGAACACCGAGCCGGTGAACTGGTCGGCGAGCATGTCCAGCACGGCGCGGGTGCGGCGCCGGCCGGTGGGCAGCTCGGCCGCGGCGGCCCGCAGCTCCGCACGTCGTACGGCGGAGAGGTGCTCGACCGCGGCCAGCACGAGCGCGTTCTTGGTCGGGAAGTGGTGCAGCTGCGCACCACGGCTGACCCCGGCGCGCTGCGACACGAGAGTGGTCGACGTGCCGCTCCAGCCGACCTCGCTGAGGCACTCCACCGTGGCGTCCAGCAGTCGCTGTCGCATGGCGCGGGTGCGCTCCTCCTGCGGCACCCGGGCGGTCAACGTCACGCCGCCATCGTCGACGCCCGGACAACAAACAGTCAAGCCTGACTTTTTCGAGGAGGTCCGCCCCTGGCTCGCGGGGGTGGGCGGTGCGAGCATGGCCGCATGTTCCGCGAGGCGACCGTCGACGACCTCGTCGCGCTGCGGGACCTCGAGCGTGAGGCCAACCTCGTCGGGCTGCGTCACGTCTTCCCGCCCGAGCGGTTCCCGTTCCCCGACGACGACGTGCTCGCCCGGTGGGCACTGGTGCTCGACGAGCCCGGCGTCACGGTGCTGGTGCGCGACGCCGCGGACGGCGGCATCGACGCGCTGGCGGCCTACGACGACCGGCAGCTGCGCCACCTCGCGGTGCACCCCGACCAGTGGGGACGGGGCCTGGCCTCGACGCTGATCGCCACCGTGCTCGAGGCGATGGGACGGCGCGGCACGACCGTCGCGGAGCTGTGGTGCCTGGTCGAGAACCACCGGGCGCGCGGGCTCTACGAGCACCTCGGCTGGCAGGCCACCGCCGACCGGCAGGAGGCGCCCTGGCCTCCCCATCCGACCGAGATGCGCTACCGGCGACCGGTCCCGGTGCCGCAGCCGGCCGGCGGGCCGGGGCGCTGAGGTGGCGCGGACGTCGGTCCCCGACCCCACCGAGCGGCTGATCGCGAGCGGCACCCCCCAGGGCCGCTGGGTGCTCACCGCCGCGGTGCTCGGCTCCGGGATGGCGATGCTCGACGGCACGGTGGTCAACATCGCGCTGCGCAACGTCGGGCGCGACCTCGGCGCCACGGTCCCCGAGCTGCAGTGGGTGGTCAACGCCTACCTGCTCGCCCTGGCCTCCCTGATCCTGGTCGGCGGCTCGCTCGGCGACCACCTGGGACGGCGACGGATGTTCATGGTCGGGGTGGCGTGGTTCGCGCTGGCCTCGGCGCTGTGCGGCGTCGCGCAGTCGCCCGTCCAGCTGATCGCGGCGCGGCTCTTCCAGGGCGTCGGGGCCGCGCTGCTCACGCCCGGCAGCCTGGCGATGATCCAGGGCTCGTTCCGTCGCGCCGACCGGGGCCGGGTGATCGGGCAGTGGGCCGGCCTCGGCGGCATCGCCGCGGCGATCGGGCCGCTGCTGGGCGGCTGGATCGTCGACAACGCGAGCTGGCGGTGGATCTTCCTGATCAACGTGCCGGTCGCGGCCGTGGTGCTGCTGGTGGCGGCGCGGCACGTCCCGGAGTCACGGGACCCGCAGGCCGCCCGCAGCTTCGACTGGCGCGGCGCGACGCCTCGGCGCGCTGGGGCTGGCGGGGGCGACGTACGCCCTGATCGAGGCGGAGTCGGCACCCCGGGCCGCCGTGGTCACCGCGGCCGTCGTCGGGGCGGGCAGCCTGGTGCTGTTCGTGTTCTTCGAGCGCCGCCACCGCGACGCGCTGGTGCCGATGCACCTGTTCGCGTCCCGCACCTTCTCGGTGGCCAACCTGCTGACCGTGCTGGTCTACGGCGCCCTCGGCACGATGACCTTCTTCCTGGTGCTGCAGCTCCAGGTGGTCACCGGCTGGTCGCCGCTGGGGGCGGGCCTCGCGACGGTCCCGCTGACCCTGGTGATGCTCGCGTTCTCGTCGCGCTCCGGCGCGCTGGCCGCCCGGATCGGCCCCCGGATCCCGCTCACCGTGGGGCCGCTGCTGTGCGGCGTCGGGACGCTGATGCTGCGGACCATCGGGCCCGACAGCGACTACCTCACCGGCGTGCTGCCCGGCATGGTGGTCTTCTCGCTGGGGCTGGTGCTGCTCGTCGCACCGCTGACCTCGAGCGTGCTGGCGGCCGCCCCCGACCGCTTCGCCGGCATCGCGAGCGGCATCAACAACGCGCTGGCGCGCACCGGCTCGTTGCTGGCGGTCTCCGCGCTGCCCGCCATCGTCGGCATCGGCGGCGAGGACTACCAGCGGCCCGTCGTGTTCGCCGCCGGCTACGCCCAGGCGCTGCTGATCAGCGCCGTGCTGCTGTTCGTGGGCGCCGCGGTCAGCCTGGTCGGGCTGCACGGCGGCCCGCCCGCCAACGCCGAGCGCTGACCACCCGTCACGGCTCCGGGCCCGGGCCGTGGGTGAGGTCACAGCGGTACGGACCGCTCCACTTGACCGCTACAGAACGAGGTCGTACTGTAGCGGTATAGAACAGCACAGAACACCGCAAGGAGACCCACCATGTTCACCCTTCTGACCCTCGACGCAGCCCGTGACTCGGTGGCCCGCCAGTTCCAGTACGGCGAGCCGCTCGAGGCCGCCGCTCCCGCCACCCGCCGGCCCACCGCGACGGCCCACCGCCGCCGGAGCCGGGTCGCCTCGCTGGCCCGGCAGGCCAACGAGTCGCTGATGCGCACCATGACCAGCGCGACCTGGAGCCCCACCCGCTGAGCGCCCGACCGCACCTCACCCGTGGCCACGCCGACTACCCTGTCGGCGTGGCCCGTGTGACTCTGCAGACGATCGCCGACCAGGTCGGTGTCAGCAGGATGACCGTGTCCAACGCGTTCTCCCGCCCCGACCAGCTCTCCGCGTCGCTGCGCTCGACGATCCTCGAGGCCGCCACCGAGCTCGGGTACGCCGGCCCCGACCCCGCCGCCCGCAACCTCGCCCGCGGCACCACCGGCGCCGTCGGGGTGCTGCTCACCTCGTCGCTGCGCTACGCGTTCGACGACGACATCGCCACCGGCTTCCTCGCCGCGGTGGCCACCGAGGTCGCGCCGACCGGCCTCGCGATCACGCTGCTCTCCACCACCCCGGTCGACGACGTCATCCCGGCGCGCGACGTCGCCATGGACGGCGCCGTCGTCTACTCCTGCGACCCCGACATGACCGCGGTCGAGTGGCTGACCCGCCGCGGGCTGCCCATGGTCTTCGCCGACCAGGAGCCGACCGAGGGCGTGCCCTGCGTGAACGTCGACGACCGCGGCGGGGCGCGGGCCGCCGCCCAGCACCTCGTCGACCTCGGGCACCGGCGCATCGCGATCATGACCGCGGCCATCGGCGTCTCCGTCGGCGTCCTCACCGAGCCGCTCGCCGACGCGACGCAGTCCAAGTACGTCTCCCGCGAGCGGCTGCTCGGCTACTTCGACGCCCTCGACGCGGCCGGGATCACCCCGGTCGCCGTGCACCGGCAGGTGCACAGCGACGACGAGGAGGCGTACGTCGCCGCGCTCGACCTGCTCTCCTCCGACGACCGCCCCACCGGCGTGCTCTGCTTCTCCGACGTGATCGCCCACGGCGTGGTGCGCGCCGCCGAGGAGCTGGGCCTCGAGGTGCCCCGCGACCTCTCGGTGGTCGGCTTCGACGACAGCCCGCTGGCCCGCCGGCTGCGCCCGCAGCTGACCACGGTGCACCAGGACGTCCGCGAGAAGGGCCGGCTGGCCGCGGCCGCGCTCCGCACCGCGATGGCGCACACCCGCGACGGCACCACCGGCCGCGCCACCCACGTCGTGCTGCCGACCGAGCTCGTGGTGCGCGACAGCACGGCACCACCGCCCACGAGCTGACGGGTCAGCGAGCAGCCGACCGGGACAGCCGTCGCCGGAGCGCGGCAGCCCGACCCGGGGCGTTCCCCTCGGCCCGGGCCCGCGACGCGCGGCGCTCCCGGGCGAGCTCGTTGAGGTAGGCCCGGAAGTCGACCTGGATGGTGTGCCGCTTCGACGCGACGTAGCGCTTGCGGACCTGCTCGTCGTACACCCGGATCTGGCGCCGCATGTCGTCGTACGACGGCAGCGTGCCCTCGCCGGTGACGAGGTCGGCCACCCACTCGGCCTGCGCCTCGGCCAGCGGCATGATCGCGCCGAGCGGCTGGATCAGCCCGGTGAAGAACAGGCCGGGATGGTCCGGGTCGACGACGCGGTGGTAGAGGTCGACGCGGTTGTCGCGCACCGGCAGCACCCGCTCGTCGAGGAACGGGAAGGTGATCTTGTAGCCCGTGCAGTACACGACGGTGTCGACCTCGACGACGCGGCCGTCGGTGAAGACCACCTTGCCGCCCTCGAAGCACTCGATGTTCGGCATCACCTCGATGTCGCCGTGCCCGAGCCGGGTCAGCAGGTCGTCGCTGACCGTGGGGTGCGCCGCCAGCACCGGGTGGTCGGGCTTGGGCAGCCCGTAGTCGGTCACCCGGCCCTGCGCGAGCCGCAGCATCGCGGCCATCCCGAGCTGCTGCACCCGCAGCGGGCCGCGGGCCAGCCCCGACTCGGTGAGGTGGTCGGTCGGCACCCCGAAGATGAACTTCGGCACGATGTGCGCGCCGCGGCGCATCGCGAGGTAGGTCTCGTCCGCGACCCGGGAGGCCTCGACGGCGATGTCGCAGGCGGAGTTGCCGATGCCCAGCACCAGCACCCGCTTGCCCACGAAGCGGTCCGGCGTCCGGTAGTAGTGCGCGTGCAGCTGCTCGCCCGGGAACGTCTCGACCCCCGGGTAGGACGGCTCCGGCCAGCGCGGGTCCCAGTGGTGCCCGTTCGCGACGATGACGTGCTGGTAGGTGCGGGTCTCGGGCTCGTCGGGGTCGCCGTACGGCGTGCGGCCGCGCAGCGTCACCTCGAACCCCTCGTCGAGGGGCTCCACCTTCACGACCTCGGTGCGGAACGCGATCTTGTCGCGGAACCCGAAGTGGTCGACGTAGGCGTCGAAGTAGGCCGCGATCTGCCAGTGGCTCGGGTACTCCGGCAGGTCCTGCGGCATCGGGAAGGTCTGGTACTCCATCAGCTCCCGCGAGGTGTTGATGTGCAGCGAGCGGTAGGCCGACGACATGCCGTTGTCGTTGCCGTAGCGCCAGTTGCCGCCGACCTCGCTGCCGACCTCGAAGCAGTCGAACTCGATCCCCCGTGCGTGGAGCACTTGTGCTGCTGCGATGCCCGAGGAGCCGGCGCCGACGATGCACACCCGATGGTGCATGTGTGTCCTCCCGTGCCGCCCGGTGCGCCTCGGTGCGGCTGGTAGTGAAGGGGCCACCATGCCAGAACTCGTTCCAGTCTGCCGCGTGTCCCCTCCACGGACTGGACGCGAGCCCGGCTCGCAGACCGTTCGACGTCCCCGTGCCGTGCCCTAGGCTCGACGGATGCCGTTCCCCTCGCCGCCGTGGCAGATGCGGGCCCGGTCGTGGCTGTCGCTGTTCGCGGTCCGCGACCCGCGTGCGTCCGAGCGGCCCCGCGGCGTGTACGCCGCCGCCTTCGTGGACTACCTCGAGGGCAGCGTGCTGACCTACCACGAGCTGCTCGTCGCCCGGCTGGTCCGCGCGGGCCGGTCGCCGCAGGTGCGGATCACCGACATCTGGGTGGACTCGCCGGTGTCCCGCGACGGCGGCCGGTCGCTGTGGGCGATCCCGAAGGAGCTGGCCGACCTGCCGCTGCGGGCCGGCGACTGGGGCCCGGTGGTGCGGACGTCGTTCGGCGGCGTGGCCGAGGGCCGGCACCTGGCGTCGGCGACCTTCACGACGACGCCGCGCGCGGCGGTGCTGCGGCTGCCGTTCGCGACCGCCACGTCGCAGCCCGCCCTCGACGGCGAGGCCGGGACCGTGGTCAGCCCGTTCTCCGGCAGCGCCCGGGCCGTGCCGAGCCGGGCGGTGTGGCGCTTCGACGAGGAGGGACCGCTGGCGTTCCTGCGCGGCCGGCGGCCGCTGGCGTCGTTCCACCTGCGGGACGTGGCGCTGCGGTTCGGCTGAGCCGGCCCGGTCAGGGCTCCACGGTCGAGGCCTGCTCGAGCTCGTCGAGGCGCCGTGTCGCGTGGGCGTACTTCGCCTCGAGCCGCTCGCGCACCGCCGCGTCGAGCCGGGCGAGCCGGTCGGGGTCGCTGTTGTCGGCGATGTCGGCTCGCTTGACCCGCAGCGCCGTGCGGTCACCGGCGACCCGCTCGTAGTAGGCGTCGGGGTCCTCGTCGTCGCGCCGGGTCATCGCGTCGACCGCGTCCCGCACGACCGCGGGGAACCCGCGCCGGCGGAGCTCCTCCAGCGTGGTGCCGGTGTCCTCCACGGTGTCGTGGAGCCACGCGACCGCGGCGGCGACCGGGTCGTCCGCCACCCGCGCCGCGACCCGTGCCGGGTGGTCGACGTACGCGCGTCCCGCCTTGTCGACCTGGTCCCGGTGCGCGTCGCGAGCGACGCTCTCGGCGGCCTCGACCAGGGCCGCTCCGGCCAGCGTCGGAGCCTGCGGCTCACCCACCGGACTGCTGCTGCTCCCAGACCGCCCGCTTCTTCTGCTGGATCTCCTCGGCGAGCTCGGGGGTGATCGGCTCGATCTCCTCCTCCTCCAGGTTCAGCCGGTAGTCGGAGAGCTTCGTCGTCCTCACCCACTCGCCGGTGTCGACCTGCCACACCTCGTCGTGCGGGACCCCGTCGACCAGCCGGGTGCGCAGCAGCCGCGGCAGCCCGCCGGCGCGGAAGACCATCTCCGCGTAGTAGTAGGTGCCGTCCTGGGTCTCGGTGCGGCTCATCGCACAGCCTCCTGTCTGAACCTCTCCTCGGAGAGCCCCGCGTGGGACCCGGTGGCACCGGCCGTCGCGCCCCCACCGTTGAAGTGTGCTCCACCGCCGCCGAGGTCCGACGGGTGCGGCAGCAGGTCGGCCGCACCGTCGGGCCGGGGCACCCGCGCGAAGTCCTCGGCCATCTGCCGGTCGAGCTCGGCGACGCGCTCCGGCGTGGTCTCGGGCAGCCGGCGCTCCTCGTAGAGGTCGTGGCCGGTCATCTTCGTCTCCAGGCTCTCGGGGGTGTGGAACTGCACCTCGATCGTGCCCGAGCCGTCCGGCGTCCGGTAGGCGCCGTTGATGCCCTGGTAGCCCTCCTCGCCCCAGGTGTTCTTGAACTTGATCTCCTGGTAGCCGGCGTCCTGCAGCCCCGCCCGTGCGTCGGCGACGCCGTCGGCGTAGCGCTGCCCGTCGAACTGGTAGGTGTAGCGCACCGAGTCCTTCATGTTCGCCAGCGCGTGGTCGACCCCCGGCGAGTCGGGCTCCGCGAGCTCGGTGGCCAGCTTCCGCTTGAGGGACTCCTCGCTCTTGAGCCGGAAGTCCAGCCCCTCGAGGCTGCCGCCCGACCGGTCGGCGATGCGCTGCATGTCGGGGGTGACGGACTGCTCCGCGCGGCTGGCGCCGCGCAGGTAGGAGTCCGCGGCCGCGTTCTCCGCCGGCGTCAGGTGGCCGCCCTCGCCGTCCCAGGCCTTGGCGTCGCCCAGGTCCAGCGCGTCGTCCAGCCTGCGGAAGTCGCTGACCCCCTCGAGGTCGTCGAGATGGCGGAGGTCGGCGAGGTCGTCGAGCCGGGACGCGCCCTTCAGGCCCCTGAGCAGGTCCGTGGCGCCCTTGGCGCCGCGGGTGGCGGCGGTGCCGGCGCCCGCGGTGAAGACCGCGGCGATCGCGTCGGGGAGCAGGTGGCCGAGGGCGCGGGCCGGGTCGTCGGACCAGGTGTCCCAGTCCAGCACCGCCTTGCCGAGGTTCTTGCCGAACTCCAGCGGGTCCTTCTGCAGCGCGTCGAGCATGCCCTGGGCGTCCTCGAGCTTGAGCTTGTACTTCGCCGCGATCTCCTCCGACGTCATCCCGGACGCGGCGTCGCTCATCATGTCGTTGAAGAGGTACGTCGCCGGGTTGGTCAGGAACATCGCGAGCTTGCCGAGGTCCATCAGCGCCTCGCCGGCCCCCTTGAGGAACCCGCCGACCGCGGCGCCGACCGACTCGTACCACTTGCGCTTCTCCGGTGCCGCCGCGCAACCGGCGCGGACGCCGTCGGCACACAGGTGGGCGGCGGCCTCGAGGTCGGACTTCGCGGAGGCGTACTCCTTCAGCGCCCCCTGGCGGATCGCCTCGCCCGGGTCGTGGAACGGGATGATCGTCAGCGTCATGACCTGGCCGGCCGCCGCCGCGGCGTGCGCCTTGTCGCGGGCCTGCGAGACGTCCGCGTCGTACGACGCCTTCGCGTCCCGCGTGACCTGCTCGCCGCGGGCGTACTCCCCCTCGGCCCACTTCGCCCGCGACTGGGCGTCCTGCAGGGCGTCGGCGTAGCTCTCCAGCGCCCCGGCCGCGGTGATGAAGCCGTCGCCGGACTCGCGCCACCGGTCGGGCTCGGTGTCGAACTTCTCGCGGAACCGGTCCGCGGCGCGGCTGTTCCAGCCGTCGGTGGTGATCTTGGCGAGCGCGTCGCCGGTGCTCATGAACAGCTCGGCCTTGGAGCGGGTGGTCGCGGCCCGGGAGCGCACGGCGCCGGGGTTGCCGTCGATGTGGAAGTCGGGCATCGCTCAGCCGCCCATCAGCGTGAAGCCGCGCAGGTCACCCGCGACCGCGGCCAGCTTGTCGTGGCCCTCCTGGTCGAACTTCGCGTAGGTCGACGCGATCTTCGCGAGCCGGCTGCCGGCCTCCTGGATGTCCTCGACGAGGTTGTTCATGCCGCGTTCCCAACGGTCCTTGAACTCGTCGACCGCGTCCCACACCACGTCGCTGCCCAGGTCGCCCTCCTCGGGCACCAGGTCCTCGACGTCCTTGTCCTTGAACAGCTGGACGGTGTCCACGGTGCCCTTGGCCGCGGCCACCAGGCTCTCCAGGTCCACCTCGAAGTCGTACGACGGCATGTGTTCCCCCACGGTGTCGCTCGATCAGCGGTCGGTCGATGCGCAGCGAGGTTACCCAGCCAGGAGTGAGCCGAACCACGAGCGGGTAGAACGGTCGCGACCTACCGACCACATCGAGGGGGACTCCGATGGCGGACACCCAGCTGCAGATCGGGCGCCAGAGCGAGGCGGCGCGCACCGTCGCCGACGCGATCGAGCCGATCCAGACCACGCTGAAGGACCTCGGGTCCTCGCTCCAGGGCGCCACCGGAGGCTTCCGCGGCGGGGCCGCCGCGGGTCTCGGCGAGGCGCTGGAGGCGTGGTTCACCGCGGCCGGCGACCTGCTGCCGACGCTGCAGGAGTACGCCACCAAGCTGGTGGCCGTCGACCGCGCCGAGGCCCACACCGAGGCGGCCCAGCAGGAGCGCTACGCGCGGCTCGCGGGCCGGCTGGGGGGTGCGCAGTGAGCGACATGTCCCTGGTGGTCAAGCAGGCCTCGCTGGCCGAGATGGGCGCCGCGATGACCGCGGCCCACGACGACATCGTGTCGAAGATCGACGAGACGCTGACCTCGGTGAACTCCACGATCGCCGGCTGGTCCCCCACGACCGCGTCCCGCGCGGCCGAGATGGACTACCAGCGCCGGCTCAAGGAGGGCGTCGAGAAGCTCAACAAGGCGCTGGACACGGTGCGCACCAAGCTCGCCGAGGTCGCGACCGACGCCCACGAGGCCGAGGTCACCAACGTCGCGATCGTCGACTGACCCTCCCTGCCGAGGCGCGCGCTTCTGACTCCCGCAACCCGTCGAGGCGCGTGCTTCTGACTCCCGGACGCCGCTGCGGAGTCAGAACGACGCGCCTCGGCGGGTCTGGGGAGTCAGGACGACGCGCCTCGGCGGGGGGTGTCGGGGTCGTCCGCGGGGTCGGCCTGGTCGCGGGTCGCTCGCCGGGCGGAGTCGCGGATCTCGAAGAGCTCGGTGGCCAGGCCGCCGACGGCGCGGGCGACGTCGCGCACGGCCGAGGTGACGATGGTGGTCACCGCACCCACGGCCGTGGCGGTCGCCTCGACGCCGTCCTGCAGGGCGTCCTTGCGGATCTCGCCCTTGCTGAGCTCGTCCTTCATGGCCCCAGTCTCAGGCGGCTTCGGCCACGTCGGCAACCGGCGCCGGATCCTGAGACCTCGCCGAGCGGTGCGGCAGCGCGAAGTGGCAGATCTTCCGGGCGACGCTGCCGAGCTGCCGGTGCAGCGGGCCGGTGTTGTAGGGCAGCCCGTAGCGCTCGCAGATCTCCTTGATCTCGCCCGCGACCTGCGGGTAGCGCCGCGCCGGGATGTCCGGGAACAGGTGGTGCTCGATCTGGTGCGACAGGTTCCCGGTCATCACGTGGAACAGCTTGCTGCCGGTGATGTTCGCCGAGCCGAGCAGCTGGCGGTAGTACCAGAAGCCGCGTGACTCGTCCTCGGTCTCCTCCTCGCTGAACGTCGCGACGCCGGCCGGGAAGTGGCCGCAGAAGATGATCCCGAAGGTCCAGATGTTCCGGACGAAGTTGGCCGTCATGTTCCCCGCGAAGGTGAGCGGGAACAGCGGCCCGGTGAGCGCCGGGAACAGCACGTAGTCCTTGAGCGTCTGGTTGCGGACCTTGCGGATCATGCCGCGGTGCAGGTGCTTGGTGTCGGCCCAGGTGCGCTCGCCGGCCACGATGTTCTCGACCTCGAGGTCGTGCAGCAGCACGCCCCACTCGAAGAACACCATCAGCAGGAACGCGTAGACCGGGTTGCCGAGGTAGTACGGCTTCCACTTCTGGTCCTCGTCCATGCGCAGGATGCCGTAGCCGATGTCGCGGTCCTTGCCGAGGATGTTGGTGTACGTGTGGTGGATGTAGTTGTGGCTGTACTTCCACTGCTCGCTGGGGCACATGGTGTCCCACTCGTACATCCGGGAGTTCAGGGCCGGGTCGCCCATCCAGTCGTACTGGCCGTGCATCACGTTGTGCCCGATCTCCATGTTGTCGAGGATCTTGGAGATCGACAGCGACGCGACGCCGGCGACCCACGCGGGCGGCAGGAAGCCGAGGTACATCAGCGCGCGGCCGGCGACCTCGAAGCCGCGCTGGGTCTTCACGATCCCGCGGATGTAGTCCGCGTCCTCCTCGCCGAGCGAGTCGACGAGCCGGGTGCGGATGGCGTCCATCTCGGCACCGAACGCCTCGAGCTGCTCGTCGGTCAGGGTGATCTGTGCGTTCGTGGTGGTCATGGCTGGTCCTCTCAGAGGTCGACGACGCAGTCGCCGACGGGCTGGTTGACGCAGATCTGGATGTCCTCGTCGGGGAGCGAGGACTCGGCACCGGTGACGACGTTGCGCACCGTGCCCTCGGTCTTGCGGGCGGTGCAGGAGAAGCAGATCCCCATCCGGCAGCCGTACGCCGGTGCGAGACCGGCCGCCTCCGCCTGCTGGAGGATCGGCATGCCGCTGTTCTCGGCCGACGTGCCGGCGCGGGCGAAGCTGACCGTCCCGGTGGCTGCGTCGAGGGGGCCGGGGTTCGCGGTGATGCTGGAGGTCTTGAAGTACTCCACGTGCAACGTGTCGCGGTCGCCGTACAGCCGCTGGAGGGTCTCGACCATCCCGGCCGGACCGCACGCGTACGTCGGGGTGTCGAGGTAGGTCGGGCAGAGCCCCTTGAGCTGCAGCTCGTTGAGCCGCTTGTCCCCCGTCCGCGTGTGCACGACGGTGAGGTCGACGTTGGCGCGCTCCGCGAGCTCGTCGAGCTCCTCGGCGAAGATCGTCTCCTCGGGGCTGCGGGCGTAGTGCACGAAGGTCAGGCGGCCCTCGTAGCGGAAGTCGACCAGCGACCGGAGCATCGACATCACGGGCGTGATGCCGGACCCGCCGGAGATCAGCAGCAGCTTGCGCGGCAGCAGCGGCGGCAGCACGAAGTCGCCCTCGGCCTGCGAGAGGTGGACGACGGTGCCGACCTCGGCGTGGCGGGCGAGGTGCCGGGAGACCAGCCCCTCGTCGTGGCCGCGGACGGTGATCGTGAAGGTCCGGTCGCCGGTCAGCTTCTGCTGCAGGTCCGAGGAGCTGATCGAGAAGATCCGGGTGTGGCGCACCTTGTCGATCTCGACGCCGAGCTGCACGTGCTGCCCGGCCTGGAAGCCGAGCCAGGTGTTGGTGGGCTGCAGCGTGAGCGTGGTGACGTCCAGCGTCTCGCGCTGCACCCGGACGACGCGGCCGCGCACCTCGTGCGCCGCCCACATCGGGTTGACCAGCTCGAGGTAACGGTCCACCCCGTGCGGCGACGTGAGCGCGGCGACGGTGGGCGACCGGAGCAGGGTCTGGGTGAGGCTCATGGTGGGTTCTCCTTGCTGGCAGTTCAGTGAACAGCCGTACACTGAAACCGTACGATCCGTACCCCCGGTATGGTCAAGTCCTGCAGCCCGATCCGGCAGGTGACCTGCCCCACGCCGCTCCCGGCGATCCAGGTGTGCACTCAACTATCGGTACGCTGGGCGGCATGTCCGCTGCCCGAGGTGCCGAGCCGGAGACCCGGCAGCAGCGCAAGGAGCAGACCCGGCAGGCGATCCTCGACGCCGCCCTCGACCTCGCCGACGCGGAGAGCCTCGCGACGGTGTCACTGCGTCAGGTCGCCAAGTCGGTGGGCATCGTGCCGACCGCGTTCTACCGGCACTTCGCCTCGCTCGACGAGCTCGGCCTCGCGCTGGTGGACCAGTCGTTCGCGTCGCTGCGCGAGATGCTCCGCGACGTGCGCCAGGGAGCCACCGAGCTGCGCGGCGTGATCGAGAGCTCGGTCGACGTGCTGGTCGAGCACGTTCACCAGCGACGTCAGCACTTCCGCTTCATCGCCCGCGAGCGCACCAGCGGGCCCGCCGTCGTGCGCGAGGCGATCCGGCACGAGCTCGAGCTGTTCGAGCGGGAGCTGGCCACCGACCTCGCCCGGCTGCCGAACTCGAGCACCTGGTCGTCGGACGACCTGCGCATCATGGCGAACCTGATCGTGACCGCGATGGTCTCCACGGCGGAGTCGATCATCTCCGCGCCGCCGCGCCGTCCCGACGTCGAGCGCGAGATCGTCCGGACCGCGGTGCAGCAGCTGCGGATGATCGTCGTCGGCGCGCAGCAACTGGCGCTCGCGCTAGAGCAGCGCCGCCAGGTCCGCCGGCAGGTCGTCGCGGTCCGGGAAGCTGGTCTGCGTGCCCCGGCCGAGCACGCTCAGCGCAGCCACCCGGTTCGCCCACCGCGCCCCGTCGCGCAGGCTGTCACCCCGGGCCAGGAAGCAGGCCAGCGCCCCGACGAAGGCGTCGCCGGCACCCGTGCTGTCGACGGCGTCGACCACCACGCCCTCGACGTGGTCCTCACCCTCGTCGTCGACCACCAGGCAGCCCTGCGCGCCCAGCGTCACCACCACCGCACCCGCGCCGCGCTCGCGCAGCAGCCGCGCCGCCTGCACCGCGTCGTCGACGGTGTCGACCGGCCGGCCGGTGATCAGCGCCGCCTCGGGCTGGTTGGGGCAGAACACGTCGCTGAGCCGCAGCACCTCCTCGGGCAGGTCGTCACGCGCGGGAGCGGGGTTGAGGATCGTCCGGGTGCCCTCGTCGCGCGCGACCCGCAGCGCGGCCAGCGTCGTCTCGACGGGCACCTCCAGCTGGCAGACCACCACGCCGGCCGCGGCCATCGCCGGCCGGGCACGCTCGATCTCCTCGTCGGTGATCAGGTCGTTGGCGCCGGTGACGATGACGATCGCGTTGCCCCCGGCCGGGTCGACGAAGATCGGGGCCACCCCGGAGGCGGCCTCGTCGGTCACCGCGACGTGCTCGGTGTCGATGCCGAACGACCGGAAGTTCTCCAGCGTGCCGTCGCCGAAGGTGTCCCGCCCGAGCTTGGTCACCATCGACACGTCCGCGCCGAGCTTGGCCGCCATCACCGCCTGGTTGGCGCCCTTGCCGCCGTACCCCTGGCGGAAGCGGGTGCCGTGCAGCGTCTCCCCGAGCACGGGGAGCCGGGGGACGTAGCTGATGAGGTCGATGTTCGCCGCCCCGACGACGCAGACCTTCGACCTGGCCATGGTGGTCCCTCCTCGGCTCCGCCCCGCGACGTCAGCGCAGGACGTGCTCCTCGGTGTAGATGTGCTGGCGCACGACGGTGAAGGAGTCGGCGTCGTCGCCGGCGAACACCCCGACCTCCGACGCGAAGTCGGCCTCCATGTCCTCGACGGAGTCCCACCACAGCTCGGCGGTGCCGTCGTAGGGCAGCTCGCCCTCGAGCTCCTGGTGCTCGATCGCGACGTTGATGCGGTAGCCGCGCAGCCGCTCGAACCGCAGCACGAGCGGCGCGTGCTCCTCGACCCAGCGCTGCCGGAACTCGTCCCGGCTCATGCCCGGCTCCGCCTTGAGCAGCGCCACCACCTTGACGGTCGTGGTCATCGGCGACCTCCCGAGATCGACTCGACGTGCGGCGTGAACCTACCACCGACGGACCGATCGGAAACCGATCCGCCGCAGGGGTTCACAGCGGCACTCCGGTGGTGTGATGCTGAGGGGATCCTGTAATGATAGGTGACTCTCTCCGAGGTGGCTCACACATGACCGGACGCGATCTGCTTCGCGATGACATCGGGCGACGGACCTTCCTGAAGGGCGCCGCGGGACTCGCCGCGGCGGGCGTCGGCCTCCCCCTGCTGGACGCGTGCGGCGCCGGCGGCGGCGGCGACAAGAACACATTGCGGGTGTTCACCCAGACCGGTCCTCCGATCGCGAGCGCGGTCGCTGCCTCGGCCGCGGAGTTCAAGAAGAAGACCGGGGTCACCGTCAAGCTGATCACCGCGCCGTTCGGCCAGCTGTACACCAAGACGCTCGCCGACTTCCAGACCGGCGGCGGCTCGTACGACGTGGTGCTGGCGGCGTCGAGCTGGCTCGGCGACCTGCAGGCGTTCGTCGAGGACCTCACCGACCGGGTGAAGAACGACAGCAGCATGAAGTGGGACGACGTCATCTACCAGGGCAACGCCCAGTGGGACGGCCGCCAGGTCGCGATCCCGATCGACGGCGACAACCACCTGTGCTACTACCGCCGCGACATCCTCGAGGACAAGGGCCTCAGCGCGAAGTACCAGAAGGAATTCGGCAAGCCGCTCGCCCCGCCGGCGACGTGGGACGACTTCATGAACATCGCCCGGTTCTTCGGCGACGGCAAGTACGGCGTGCACGGCGTCGTCGAGGCCTACCGGCACGGCGGCCAGGCGTTCTGGTACTACGCCTCGAACTGCGTGTCCCACGTCTCGACGCCCGACCTGCCGGGCGCGATGTGGTTCAACCCCGACACCCTCGAGCCGCTGGTGAACAACCCCGGTCACGTGCGGGGCATGGAGAACTACGCCGAGGCCGTGAAGTACGGCCCGCCCGGGATGATCAACTTCGACAGCAACGAGGTGCGCCAGCGGTTCGCCAACGGCGAGGCCGTGCTCGGCATCGACTGGGACGACACCCCGATCATCGGCGAGCTGCAGAAGGACTCCAAGGTCAAGGGCAAGATCGGCTCGCAGCTGCTGCCCGGCGCCGAGGAGGTCTACGACTACAAGAAGGAGGCCTGGGTCAAGCAGGACAAGCCGAACCGTCCCGGCTGGCTCGCCTTCGGTGGCTGGGTCGGCGTGGTGCCCAAGTCGGCGACCGACGCGGACACGGCGTACAAGTTCCTCTCGTTCCTGGCCGGCCCGGAGTTCTCCATGAAGATGGTGACCCGCGCCAACAGCGGCATGAACCCGTTCCGGCTCTCGCAGCTGGAGAACAAGGCCGCCTGGAAGAAGATCGGCTACCCCGAGCCGGACCTCACCGAGTACCTCGACTCGATGCGCAAGAGCGACACCGACCCCGGTGCGGTGAGCGACCTGCGGCTGCCCGGCGCGGCGAGCTTCCAGGACTCCGCCGAGGTGGCCGCGCAGCAGGTCGTGTCCGGGCAGAAGAAGGCCCAGGACGCCCTCGACGGGCTCGCCAGCCAGTGGAAGAAGCTCAACGAGCGCAAGGGGACCGACAAGCAGCTCAAGGCCTACCAGGCCTCGCTGAACGCCAAGATCACCTCCGGCTGAGGGGACCACGGTGTCGACGAGCGCAGGAGCAGAGGTCGGGCGTGCGCGCGAGCGGTCCGAGCCGAGCAGCGAGACCGGCCGACCGGGGGCCGGTCGCCGGCAGGCCGAGAAGCGCGAGCGGCGGGTCGGCTGGGGCTTCGTGGTCCCCACGCTGGTCGTGCTGCTGCTGCTCAACACCTTTCCGCTGGTCTTCTCGGTGCTGCTCAGCTTCTCGCGCATCGACACCAGCACCGGGCTGCAGTTCGGCGAGATCACCCTGGACAACTGGGACGCGCTGCTCCACGACCCGCAGTTCTGGAGCTCGGTGTGGTTCACCGTGCTGTTCACCGTGATCGCCACGGTCGTGGAGTACTTCATCGGGCTCTCGCTCGCGCTCCTGCTGCGCGAGAAGATCCCCGGCGGGGCGTTCTTCCGGGTGCTGTTCGCGATCCCGATGATGCTGGCGCCGGTGGCGATCGGCTTCATGTGGCGGATGCTCTACGACCAGAGCAACGGGCCGATCAACGCGGTGCTGCGGGGGTTGCACCTCGGCTCCCCGCCCTGGCTCTCCGACAGCCACCTGGCCGTCGTGTCGGTGGTGATCATGGACGTGTGGGAGTGGACGCCGCTGGTGTTCCTGCTGCTGCTCGCCGGCCTGCAGGCGATCCCGACGGAGGTCATCGACGCGGCGAAGGTCGACGGTGCCGGCGGCTTCCAGGTCATCTACCGGGTGATCGTCCCGATGCTGGCGCCGGTCACGGTGACCGCGATCTTCCTGCGGATGATCGACTCGTTCCAGGTGTTCGGTCAGATCTTCCTGCTCACCGGCGGCGGCCCGGGCACCGCGACGACGAGCACCACGCTGTTCGGCTTCTTCCAGGGCTTCCAGAGCTTCGACCTCGGGTACGGCGCCACGATCGCGCTCGCGCTGCTGATCCTGGTGGTCGTCGTCTCCACGGTCTTCCTCGCCGTGAGCCGACGCCTGCTGGCCCGAGTGGAGGGTTGAGATGAACGGACGCTGGCGCTACATCCCGCTCTCGCTGTGGACGCTGTTCGTGCTGTTCCCGCTGTACTGGGTGCTGATCACGGCGTTCAAGGACAACGAGTCGATCTACAACGGTGCGAAGTTCTTGCCGTTCGTGGACTTCACCCCGAGCCTCGGGGCCTGGCAGAGCATCCTCGGCGGCGACAACTCCATCGTGGACCCGCTGCTGAACAGCCTGATCGCCGTCACGATCAGCACCGTCATCGCGATGTTCGTCGGCACTGCGGCGGCGTACGGGCTCGCGAGGTTCGACCTGCGGTTCGCCTGGATGCACTCGCGCGACATCTCGTTCTTCATCATCTCGCAGCGGATGATGCCGCCGATCGTCGTGGTGATGGCCTTCTTCATCCTGTTCCGGCAGGTCCAGCTGCTCGACACCATCACCGGCATGACCATCGTCTACACCGGCTTCGCGCTGCCGCTGGTGGTGTGGTTCATGCAGAACTACTTCCGCCAGGTGCCGATCTCCCTGGAGGAGGCGGCCCTGACCGACGGCGCCAACCGGTTCATGATCTTCTGGCGCATCGCGCTGCCGCTGACCACCCCGGGCCTGATCGCGACCTTCCTGCTGGCGTTCTCGTTCTCGTGGAACGACTTCCTGTTCGCGGTGATGCTGACGCAGACCAAGGCGACCACGCTGCCGATCGCGATCGCCCAGCAGCAGGGCCAGCTCGGCACGTCGTGGTGGAACATCTGCGCGATCTCGCTCATCTCGATGGTGCCGATGATCGCGGCCGCCATCGTGCTGCAGAAGCGTCTCGTGACCGGCCTGCTCGGTGGAGCGGACCGCTGACGCGCCGCGTGTGAGAATAGGAGCCGCGCAGCCTCCTCGCCTCGGGCCGGGACATCGTGGACGCACACCGCGTGGCGGAAGGAGCAAGGGACATGTCGTCGACCCCCCGGCAACCGGCTGCCCGGCGTCCCCGTCGCATCGACCGCTCCTCCCCGATGCCCTACTACCACCAGCTCAAGCAGCTGATCGTCGCCGACATCGCCGAGCACGACCGGAAGCCGGGCGACAAGCTGCCCGGCGACCACGCGCTCTGCGCGATGCACGACGTGTCACGGACCGTGGTGCGGCAGGCGCTCAGCGAGCTGGAGGTCGAGGGCGTCATCGTCCGCGACAAGGGCCGCGGCACCTTCGTGGCGCCGGCGCCGGAGAACGAGGGGCTGATCGCCAGCCTGACCGGCCTCTACGAGGACGTCGCGGCCCGCGGCCACCGGCTGCGCAGCGAGGTCAAGAAGATCGGGGTGGCGCCCGCGGACGACACCCAGGCCGAGCTGCTGCGCATCGACGTCGGGGACCCGGTCGTGCACATCGAGCGGCTGCGCTTCGTCTCCGACGAGCCGTGGGTGTTCGCGGTCACCGACGTGCCCTACTGGGCAGCGCCGGGGCTCGAGAAGGAGGACCTCACCGACCGCTCGCTCTACCAGGTCCTGGAGGAGGAGTTCGACGTCCGCCTGGTGCGCGGCCGCCGGGTCGTCGAGGCCTCGCTCGCCGGCGTGCGCATGGCGCGGATGCTGGGGATCCGGCGCACCGACCCGCTGCTGGTGCTGCGCAGCGTCTCGGTCGACGCCGACGCCCGGCCGGTCGAGAGCTTCGCGGCGTTCCACCGCGGCGACCGCAGCCGGTTCGAGGTCGAGCTGCGCCGGCACGAGGTCCGGCAGCGGGGCAACCCGCTGATGGTGCTCACCGACGGCAGCTGACCCCTCCCCGGCGGCGCCCGCAGTTGCTACCCTGTCATGACAGGACGTCAGCATGCGAGGAGCCAACGGTGGCCGTGTTCTCGACCCAGCCCGTGGAGCCGCACCGCCTCGTCCTGGACGTGGCGGGCGGCACGATCAGTCCCGAGGGGCCGACCCTGGTGCGGCGGCTCTCCGACCTGGAGGGGCTCTTCCGCGACCAGGACGCCTGGCGCCGCGACCTCGCCGAGGAGGACCGCGTGGTCTACCAGGTGTCCTCCTCGCCGGTGCCGGAGGCGAACCGCGAGGTGGCGCAGTCGATCACCACGATCCTGCCCGGCAGCTGCGCCGGCGAGCTCTACATGACCAAGGGGCACCAGCACCCCGACGCGCAGGGCGAGATCTACCTGGGGCTCTCCGGCACCGGCGGGCTGCTGATGCACGACGGCACGCGCACCTCCTGGGTCGACATGGCCGAGGGCGTCATGGGCTACATCCCGCCGGGCTGGGCGCACCGCTCGGTCAACACCGGCGACGAGCCCTACAAGTTCCTCGCGGTCTACCCCGGCTGCGCCGGCCACGACTACGGCTGGGTCGTCGAGCACGGCATGGGCCGCCGCGCGATGCGAACGGCCGACGGCCACGAGCTCGTCGACTGGGACGGGTGAGGATCGGGCATGCTGCTCGCCCACGACCTCGGCACCACCGGTGACAAGGCGTCGCTGCACGACGACGACGGTCGCCTGCTGGCCTCCTGCACCGCGCCCTACGACACCGACTACGGGCCCGGTGGCCGGGTGGAGCAGGACCCGCACGCCTGGTGGGAGGCGTTCTGCGCCGCGACCCGGCAGCTGCTGAGCGAGACCGGCACCCCCGCGTCGGCGGTGAGCGCGGTGTCGTTCTCCGGCCAGATGATGGGGGCGACGCTGCTCGACGCCGACCACGAGCCGGTGCGGCCGTCGCTGATCTGGGCGGACACCCGCTCCGGGCGGCAGGCCGACGAGGTCGCCGCGAAGGTGGGCGAGGACGAGGCCTACCGGATCCTCGGGCACCGGCTCAACCCGACGTACACGCTCACCAAGACGATGTGGGTCCGTGACCACGAGCCCGAGGTGTTCGCCCGGGTGCGGCACGTGTGCGCGGCCAAGGACTACCTCGTCTGGCGGCTCACCGGGCGGCTGGTCACCGACCCGAGCGACGCGTCGGCGATGAACGCGTTCGACCAGCACGAGCGGACCTGGTCGACCACCGTGCTCGACGCGGCCGGTCTCGACGCCGCGCTGTTCCCCGAGATCGTCCCCTCGACCCACGTGGCCGGCACCGTCTCGACCGCGGCCGCGGAGCAGGCCGGGCTGACCACCGGCACCGCCGTGGTGGTCGGCGGCGGCGACGGCCCGATGGCCGCAGTCGGCGCAGGCGTCACCCGGCCCGAGGACGGCCCCTACGTCTGCCTGGGCACGTCGTCGTGGATCTCGATGACCTCGACCGAGCCGGTGTACGACCCGCAGCAGGCCACCATGACCTTCGACCACGTGCGGCCCGGCCACTTCGTGCCGACCGCGACGATGCAGGCGGGCGGCGGGTCGCTGGACTGGGTCGCCGACGTCCTGCAGCCCGGCCGCGACGCCGGCCGGTTCGACACCCTGGTCACCGCCTCGCGGGAGAGCGCCGCCGCGTCCGACGGGCTGTACTTCCTGCCCTACGTGCTCGGCGAGCGCTCGCCGTACTGGAACCCGGACGCGCGCGGCACGTTCGTGGGCCTCTCCCGGCACCACGGCCCGGCCGAGCTCACCCGCGCGGTGCTGGAGGGCGTCGGCTTCAACCTGCTCACCTGCATCGAGGCGTTCCGGGCGACCGGCGTGGTCGTGGACGCGGTCGACGCGGTCGGCGGCGGCGCCGAGAGCGACGTCTGGCTGCAGGTGCTGGCCGACCAGTGGGGCTGCGTGGTCCGGCGCCGGACGGTCGCGGGCGAGGGCAACAGCCTCGGCGCCGCGGTGACCGCCGGCGTCGCGATCGGCTCCGTCGCCGACTTCGCGGCCAGCCGCGACCTCTCGCAGGTGACCGCCGAGTTCACCCCCGACCCGGAGCGGCACGCGGCGTACGCCGAGCAGCACGCCTGGTTCCAGCAGGCCTACGAGGCGCTGGTGCCGTGGTTCAGCGGGGTCCGCCGCTCGCTCGAGCCGGGGGCCCCGTGACCGGCCCCGTGACCGGCCCGTGACCGGCCCCGCGACCCGGTCGGTGCTCGTGACGTCGCGGTCGTTCGCGACCTCCGACCCGGTGCCCCAGCGGGACCTGGAGGCTGCCGGCCTGGCCGTGGTGCGTGCCGACGCGCGGCACGACCCCGACGAGCTGGCCCGGCTGCTGCCGGGCTCGGTGGCCTGGATCGCCGGCACCGCGCCGGTCACCGACGACCTGCTGGCGGTGGCGCCGGCGCTCCGCGTCGTGGCGAGGTACGGCGTCGGGTTCGACGCCGTCGACGTCGACGCGGCCACCCGTCGCGGGCTCTGGGTCACGACCACCCCCGGCGCGAACAGCGAGGCGGTCGCCGACCTCGCGGTGGCGCTGCTGCTCGACGTGCTGCGTCACGTGAGCACGAGCGCGGCCGCCGTGACCCGCGGTGACTGGAGCGTGCGGCGCGGCCGGGAGGTCGGTGCGCTGACGGTCGGGCTGGTCGGCTTCGGCCGGATCGGCCAGGCGGTGGCGCGGCGGCTGCTCGCGTTCGGCGCCACCGTGCTCGCCGTCGACCCGGTGCTCACCCGTTCGCCGGTGGCCGGGGTCGAGCTGGTCGGCCTCGACGACCTCGCCGCCCGCTGCGACGTGGTCTCGCTGCACGCGCCCGGCGGCCGCACCGTGGTCGACGCCGCCCTGCTGGCGCGGCTGCGCCCGGGTGCCATCGTCGTCAACACCGCACGGGCCGACCTCGTCGACGAGCCCGCCCTCGCGGAGGCGTTGCGCGACGGCCGGCTGGCGGCCTACGCCTGCGACACGCTCGCCGCCGAGCACGGCACCGGTGACTTCGGGCCGCTGCTCTCGCCCGACCTCGCCGACCGGGTGCTGGTGACCCCGCACCTGGGCGGGCAGACCGAGGAGGCCGTGTCGCGGATGGGGCGGATGGCCGCCGACGACGTGCTCGCGGTGCTGCGCGGCGAGGAGCCGCCGCACCCGGTCAACCGGCCCGACCGCACGGGAGGCCCCCGATGACCGTCCTCGACCGGCTCCGCGACGCCGTGGTGGTGGCCGTGCTCCGCGCCCCCGACCCCGAGTCGGCGCTCACCTCGGTGGGCGCCCTGGTGGCGGGCGGGGTGCGGGCCGTCGAGATCACCTACTCCACCCCCGACGCGGCGGCGGTGGTCGGCGCAGCTGCGTCGCGAGCACGGCGACGACCTGCTGGTCGGCGCCGGCACGGTCATCACGGCCGCGCAGGCGGTCGAGTCCGCGGCGGCCGGTGCGCAGTTCCTGGTCTCGCCGGGGACCACCGAGCCGGTGGCCGCCGCGCTGCGGTCGACGGGAGTGCCGTTCGCGCTCGGGGCGCTGACCCCCTCGGAGGTGATGACCGCGGTGGCGCTCGGCGCCGACGTGGTGAAGCTGTTCCCGGGGTCGCTGGGCGGGCCGGCGTACCTGAAGGCGCTGCGGGGCCCGTTCCCCGACGTACCCCTGATGCCGACCGGTGGCGTGCGCGCGGACAACGTCCGCGCCTGGCTGGACGCCGGCGCGTTCTGCCTGGGCGCCGGCGGCGAGCTGGTGTCCGGCGACCCAGAGGAGACGACCCGCCGGGCGGCGGCCTTCGTCGACGCCGTCGGAGCCCGCACGTGAGCCGGCCCGCGATGGGGTTCGTGGGGGTCGACACCGGCCACTCCTCGATCATGAAGGTCTTCCCGCGGTGGGCCGACCACCTCGGGCTGCCGACCCGCGAGCTCCGCGGCCACGACGTGCCGCTCGGCGCGCCCGACGCGGTCTACCGCGACCTGGTGACGGCGATCCGGGACGACGAGAGCCACCTCGGTGCACTGGTCACCACCCACAAGATCCGGGTGTTCGAGGCCGCGCGCGACCTGTTCGACGAGCTCGACGACGTGAGCGTCCAGTGCGGGGAGGTCTCGTCGATCTCGAAGCGCGACGGTCGGCTGGTCGGCGGCGCGAAGGACCCGCTCACCGCCGGGCTGGCGCTGCGCGAGATCTTGCCGGCCGGCTGGTTCGCCGACGGCGGCGAGGTGGTGTGCCTGGGGGCCGGCGGGGCGGGGACGGCGATCACCACGTACCTCGCGCAGACCGACGACCCACCGCGACGGATCACCGTCACCGACGTCGAGGACGCCCGGCTGGCCCACCTGCGCGCGGTCCACGAGCGGACCGGGCTCGACCCCGAGCGGTTCCGGTACGTCGTCACCGACCGCCCCGACGACCTGGTCGCCGAGGCCCCTGCGCGCTCGCTGGCGGTCAACGCCACCGGTCTCGGCAAGGACCGTCCCGGCAGCCCGGTCGACGACACCACGGTCTTCCCGCTGGGAGCCGTGGTCTGGGAGATCAACTACCGCGGGTCGCTGGACTTCCTCCGGCAGGCCGAGGCGCAGCAGGCCGAGCGCGGGCTGCGGGTGCACGACGGCTGGCGCTACTTCGTGCACGGCTGGACGCACGCCGTGGCGGAGGTCTTCGGCGTCGAGATGACCCCGGCGCTCGTCGACGAGCTGGCGGAGCTGGCGGCGGAGGTCCGGTGACCACCGGGCAGGTGCGGACCACGGCGGGCGACGTCGACCCGTCGCTGCTGGGCCGGGTCGACTACCACGAGCACCTGTTCCAGGTGAGCCCGCTGCTGCCCGGTGACGAGCTCACCGACGAGCCGGCGAGCACCGCCGAGGCCCGGCTGCTGCGGCGGTCCGGCTTCGAGTCGATGGTCGACGCGACGCCGACCGGCCTCGGGCGCCGGCCGGCCGCGCTGGCCCGCGCCGCCGCGGCCGCGGACCTGCGGGTGGTGGCGGCCACCGGTGCGCACCGCGAGGAGCACTACGGCGCGTCCCACTGGCTGCTCGACCTCGACGCCGTCGCGCTCGCCGACCGGTTCCTCGCCGAGCTCGTCGACGGCCTGGCCGAGACCGACGAGCCGACCGTCGCGACCCGGGTGCCGGCCCGCGCCGGGCTGCTGAAGGCCGGCATCGGCTACTGGCGGATCAGCCCCTTCGAGCGTCGGGTGACCGACGCGGTCGCGCAGGCGCACCGGGAGAGTGGGGCGCCGGTGATGGTGCACACCGAGCACGCCACCGCGGCGCACGAGGTGCTCGACCTGCTCGAGGGCCTCGGGGTGGCACCGTCGCGGGTCGCGCTCGCGCACGTGGACCGCAACCCCGACCCCGGCCTGCACACCGAGCTGGCTTCCCGCGGCGCGTTCCTCGGGTACGACGGCCCGGCGCGGGCCCGGTCCGCCCCGGACAGCGTCGTCCTCGACTGCCTCGCGCGCGTGGCCCGGGCCGGTCATGCGGACGCGGTGCTGCTCGGCGGCGACGTGGCGCGGGCCGGCCGCTTCACGTCGTACGGCGGGATGCCGGGGATGGCCTACCTCGGCGACCGCTTCGTGCCGCGACTGCGGCGACAGGTCGGCGAGGACGTGACGCACCAGGTGCTGGTGGCCAACCCGGCGAGGTGGCTGGCGTGGCACCGGTGAGCCGGCTCGGCCTGGGCACCGCGACGCTGGGCAACCTGCACCGGCAGATGTCCGGCGAGCGAGCCCGCGCCATCCTGGCCACCGCCTGGGCCGACGGGGTGCGGCACTTCGACACCGCGCCGCACTACGGGCTCGGGCTCGCCGAACGACGGCTCGGCTCCTTCCTGCACGGGCGGCACGGCTTCACCGTCTCCACGAAGGTCGGCCGGCTGCTGCGCCCCGACCCGGACTGGGCGGGCGGGCTCGACCCGGAGGGGTTCGCGGTCCCCGCGGCGATGCGCCGCGCGTGGGACGTCAGCGGCGACGGGTTGCGCCGCAGCCTCGAGGAGTCGCTCGCGCGCACCGGCCTCGACCGTGTCGACGTCGCCTACCTGCACGACCCCGAGCGCTCCGGCTCCGACCTGACCCCCGACCAGGTGGTGACCCGGCTGGTGCGGCTGCGCGACGAGGGCCTGGTCGGCGCGGTCGGGGTCGCCTCGATGAGCACGCGCGCGCTCACCGACTACACCGCCACCGGTGCCCTCGACGTGGTGATGGTGGCCGGCCGGCACACGCTGCTGGACCAGTCCGCGGCCGTCGAGGTGTTCCCGCACTGCCGACGGCACGGCACCCGGGTCGTCGCCGCCGCGGTGTTCAACTCCGGCCTGCTCAGCGACCCGTCGCCGGGCGCCACGTCGCTGTTCGACTACGCACCGGCCTCCGAGGAGCTTCTGGAGCGCACCCGTCGGATCGCGGCGGCGTGCCGCGAGGAGGGTGTTCCCGTCGCGACGGCCGCGCTGCAGTTCCCGCTGCTGGACCCGCTCGTCAGCCACGTCGTGGTCGGCGCCGCCGAGCCGGGCCACGTGCGCGCCGACGTCGCCGCGGTGGGGGAGCCGGTGCCGGCCTCGCTGTGGGACCGGCTCCGGGGGACGGGGGTGCTCGTGTGAGGGACGTCGTCGACACCCACCTGCACGTGTGGGACCTCGTCGGCGGCGGCTACGGCTGGGTGCCGACGGGCACCGAGCTGCACCGCAGCTTCCTCCCCGACGAGGCGGTGGGCGAGCTGGCCCGGGCCGGCGTCGGGTCCGCGGTGCTCGTGCAGGCCGACGACACGATCGCCGACACCGCGTTCATGCTCGACGCCGCCGCGTCCCACGACGCCCTGGTGGGCGTGGTCGGCTGGGTGCGGCTCGACACCCCACGTGAGGCCGAGGCACAGCTCGCCGAGCACGTCACCCGCCCGGCGTTCCGCGGCGTGCGGCACCTGGTGCACGACGACCCGCGCGACGACTTCCTCTCGCTGCCGGGCGTCCGCGCGTCGCTGCGGGAGGTGGCACGGCTCGGGCTCGCGTTCGACGTGCCGGACGCCTGGCCGCGGCACCTCGACGCGGTCGCCGCGCTCGCCCGCGACCTGCCGGACCTGACGGTGGTCGTCGACCACCTGGCCAAGCCGCCCCGTGGCACCGACGAGATGGCGGCCTGGGAACGGTCGCTGCGTGCCGTGGCCTCGGCCTCGCCGCGCGCCGTGGCCAAGGTGTCCGGTCTGCAGGTGCCGGGTCAGCCGTTCACGGAGTCGGCGCTGCGCCCGGTGCTCGAGGTCGCGCTCGACGCGTTCGGCCCCGGCCGGCTGATGTACGGCGGCGACTGGCCGATGACCGTCCCGCAGGGCGGCTACCTCTCCCACTGGGAGGTCGTCTCGCGGCTGGTCGCCGAGCTCTCCCCCGACGAGCAGGACGCGCTGCTCTCCGGCACCGCGCGACGCGTGTACCGGCTCCCCGACCAGGAGGTCTGACGTGCTCTCCGGCATCGACCCGCTGCTCACCGGCGACCTGCTCGCCGCCCTCGACGCGATGGGCCACGGCGACGCCGTCGTGCTCGCCGACGCGCACTTCCCCGCGGCGCGCGTGGCCCGCCGGCTGCTCGTGGCCCCGGCGGTCGGCACCCCCGACCTGCTGCGCGCGGTGCGCACCGTGCTCCCGCTCGACGACGATCCGGCGGTCGACCTGATGACGTCGGCGGACGGCGTACCCCTGGCGGTGCAGCGGGAGCTCGCCGCCGCGGCCGGCACCGGAACCGACGAGGTGCGGTTCCTCGACCGCTTCGAGTTCTACCGCGAGGCGGAGCGGGCGTTCGTGGTGGTGCGGACCGGCGAGACCCGCACCTACGCCAACGTGCTGGTCCGCAAGGGCGTCGTCACGGAGGTCAGGCGTTCTGCCACAGCCCCATGAGGTTGCCCTCGCAGTCCTGGAAGTACGCCGCGAACCCCATCTCCCCCACGGCCTGCTTGGCCGACACCGTCGTGCCGCCGAGCGACTCGACCTTCTCCAGCGCCGCCTCGATGTCGTCGACGTCGACGACCAGCACCGGACCGCTCACAGGCTGCGCTCGCTCCATCAGGCCACCGTTGATGAACCCGGGCTCGCTCGGCGGCCCCTGGTCGCTCGGCCCCGTCGTGGCCAGCACGTAGTGCATCTCGGGCAACGAGTTCAGCGTCCACCCGAACGCCTCGGCGTAGAACCGGTGCGCCCGCTCCTGGTCGTCGAACGGGATCTCGAAGTGGACGACGCGGCCGGTCATGACGACCTCCTGGTGCGGGCCGTCGGGTCGCGGCCTGGGAGGACACCCTGACTCTCGGCGCGGTGCGGGTCAAGCGAGAGCGTCTTCGACAGCCCCGGCACGACGCACGTCCACGCCAGTCTGCGTCCCCTCACTGCACCGTCGTCGTCATCGCGGGCATCGGACGGTCACCCGGCACCGTGAAACCGGGGAGTGCGTCCGGCGCGACCAGCACGAGCACACCCAGCACGACCAGGACGAGCGTCGTTCCGTAGGTCGCCACCCGGCGCCAGGGAATCGTCTTCTCGAACGCGATGAGCCCGGCCACGACCGCCATCCACGTCACGCTCATGACGCCCAGCGCGAACAACGACGCCATGAGAGCCCAGCAGCACCCGACGCACCACGCCCCGTTGCCGACCCCCATGCGAAGTGCGCCCCGCCACCCGTCGCGCCACGACCCGAGCAGGCTGCCGAGCGGACTGCGGCACTTGCCCAGGCAGACGTCCTTGAGGGGCGTCAGCTCGTAGCCGGCCGCCGCGATGAGCGTCCCCCCGGCGACGAGGCGCCCGGCGTGCTCCCACGCGAGGCCGCCCCCCGCTGCCCGGGTGACGGCCGCGCCGATCGCGAAGGCGACGAGGCCGGCGGCGGCCCACGTGGCGAGGTACCCCGTCGTGAACACCACGGGCCGCAGCCGCGACGTGCTCATCCGCGCGTACAGCGCGACCGTCGGTGCGACCGACGGGAACATCATCGCCGCCATCATCACGACCCAGACACCGAGGAACCACCCCAACGTCCCGAGGCCGGTCCACGGCCCGTCGTCCATGCCGCGCATCTCACCGACCGTCCACCACCATCCGGCGGCGGCGAGCGCGAACAGGACGGCGACGAGCCCGAGCTGGGCGCGGCTGGCGGCAAGGGCGGGACCAGGACCTGAGCCGGTGGCCGACTCGACGCCGGTCATTCCGTCAGGCGGCCCACGAGAAGTCCGACTTCGACAAGCCCGTCTTCCCCTCGTACTCGATGCCGAAGGCGTTGATCCGGGTCCGCTTCGCCTCGGCCATCGTCAGGTCCGACCCCACCGGGTGGAACATCCCGGAGAACCTCACCGGCTCACCGGTCTCCACCCCGAACGGGACGATGTCCTCGATCTCGAAGTCGATCACGTCGTCCACGCGGACGCTGTGGAGCAAGCCGTCGTCCTGCAGGTCGATCGCCGCGCGCTGGACGCCCAGCATCTCCCCGATCAGCGGGGCCAGCCCGGCCATCGGTCCACCCAGCTGGCCGCTGAACACCTGGACGAGCCGGTCGAACTGCGCCTCCGTGGCTGCGTCGTCGATGAACACCCCGACCCGCCAGTTGCCGTCGGTCATCACCTTCGGTGTGTCGGCGATCAGCACGACCTTGCGACCGGCGATGTCCGTGCCGTCGACGGTTCCCTCACGGATGTTGAACGCAAGGGTCACGCGGCAGAAGTCGTAGGTGGCCCCGTGGTCGAACGACATGTTGCACGGGCACATGAGCTCGCACGAGCAGGTCTCGCTGTAGCTGCCGGCCAGGTTCCACGCCATCGATCTCTCCTTGCCTCGTCGTCAGTCTCCGCCTCCCGCAGAAGGGCGTCAACGGGCCTCGTGCCGTGCCGCCGCGACAGACCGGAGCGTCCTTCGCGGCGGCAGCGGCCAGGTGGTGCAGCCGTGCTCGGTCAGTGATGGCCGACCTGGAAGCAGGCGACGTCGTACTGCGACTTCTCGGTGTAGTGCAGCCCACCGGTGCCGACCCCCTCGTTGAAGGGCGAGCCGGGTGACGTGGTCGTGTGGCCGGGGAAGGTCCCCAGGTCACCGCAGTCCTGGCTGGGTGGACCGGTCCCGGGTGGGTTGGCCGCGACCGCCGGGGCCGCGCCCGCCACCGTGAGTGCCGCGACGAAGGCTGTCGCAATGAGGGTCCTGCGCATGATCCGCTCCTCTCGCGCGCACGGGAGTGCGCCTAAGAGGAGATACGGACGGGCGGTCGGCCCGGTTCAGCCCGGGACGGTGACTACATGGGCCATTGCCAACACGTTCGTCGCGGCGGACCCTGGAAGAACTCAGGTACGGGTGCCTGACGCCGGTCCGGCGTTGGCATGGGTGAGCGTCTGGCTGCTGAGCCCGCACGGCAGTACACGTTTCCCTCGAGGTCGCCATGTCGGTGCCACCTTTCCCGCCTCCCGGTTCCGGGAGTGCGACCGTGAGCCCACTCGGAGCGTTGGCGCATCTCGCGGTCGCGGCGGCGGGCCTGCTGACCCTCATCGAGGTTGCGCAGGCGACCGCCGCCTTCCCCGCTTCCGCGCAATTCGTGGCGGCCGCTCGATCCGGGACCGACGTGTCATCCGTCCTCACCTGGTACGACGCGACCGTGCTCTTCTCGTTGCCGATGCAGGTCCTGGCCTGGGTCGCCACCTGTGTGTGGTTGTCACGTGCCCGGCGCAACGCGGTGACCATGCACCCTGGCTCGAAGCAGGTGCGGGGCAAGGCATGGGTCTGGTGGGGATGGCTCGTGCCCGTTGTCTGCCTCTGGTTCCCGTACCAGGTCGTCCGAGACGTCGTGACCGCGCTGCGGTCTGACGGTTCGCCGCGACGCCTGGGTGTGTGGTGGTCCGCGTGGGTGGTCTACATCGGCACGGACAGCGCCACCTCGTTCCTGGTGCCGAGCTCCGGCGTCCCGGACGAGGCCGCTGCCCTCGCCATCGGCCCGCTCGAGGCCGTCAATGCGTTGTCCTGTCTTGTCGCACTGGTGCCGTGGGTGCTCATCGTCCGAACTGTGGGAGCGGACCAGGACGCTGCCGCGATGGACGGGTACCGCCGAGGGGACACGTCATCCGGGTCAGCGGTTGGCACGACACCGGCGCCCTCCTCGATGTCCTGGGCAGCGCCGGTGCCGACCGACCCGTCGACACCTCCAGCGAGAGGGCGGCGGGGATCACGAACCATGGCCGTCTGGTCGCTCGTACTCGCGGTCATTCCCGTGCCCCCTGCCTGGTTGGGCGCCATCGCGCTGTCCCTGACGGTGCTCGTGCAGGCGCGACGCGGCAGGGGATACGCCATCGCGTCCTTGGTCATCGCTCCCGTCTGGATCCTGTTGAGCATCGGCGCGATCGCCCTCAGCTACGTCGACCCGACGACCCCGGGTGCCACGAGCGCCGCCCCACCCGCATCCACCAAGCCGGGGCGGGAGGCACCGCCCGGACACGAGGTGTCCGTGTCCGCCCTGCACGTGGGTGACTGCCTGCCACGGGGTTACCCGAAGGGAGAGACCTCGACAGTCACGATCGCTCCGTGCAACCAGCCACATCTGGAAGAGGTCTACGCGGACTTCCTCCTGCCCGCCGGTCCCTACCCCGGCGACAAGCGGGTGGATCGTCGGGCAGACGGTGGCTGCACGAAACGGTTCGAGCCGTACGTCGGCATCAATATCGACTACTCGGAGCTCGACATGTTCTACCTGACACCGCCACCCGACCTGTGGCCCGAGGAGCGACGCGTCCTGTGCACCCTCACCGTCGACTCCCCCGAGACCGGGACGCTCCGGGGCACCCGCCGCTGAACGTCGCTGAGTCAGCCCTGTCCGCAGAGCGCCGTGAAGAGGAGCGGTTGCACGGGGCCGCCGCTGTCGCCGTTGTCATCGCGGTTGGTGAGCACCACGACGGACCTTCGACGGGACGGGATCGACCACGCTTCGGAGACGTATCCGTCGACCCGGCCACTATGCCCGTAGGCCCGGCCACAACCGGTGTCGCGCATCGCCAGGCCGTACCCGTAGCCCTGCCAGCCCAACAGGGAGCGGTCCCAGCGGTGCGTCATCGCGGCGAGGCTGCTGCGACTGACGACGCCGCGGCGAAACAGCGCCTCGAAGAAGCGGTCGAGGTCGCCCGCGGTCATCACGGCGTCGCCGGCCGTGACGTGCAGACCACTAGTGGTCACGTCCCGGTCGAGGAAGTAGCCGTGGGCCAAGGGTGCGCCAGCCAGGTCACGACGCGCGAAGGACGCCGTCCTCATGTGGAGGGGGGTGAACAGGTGTGCCCGCATCTCCCGTCCAAGGGATTGTCCGGTGAGCTCTTCGATGATGAGGCCGAGCACCTCGTAGTTGGTGTTGGAGTACTGGGCGGTCGTCCCGGGCCGGAAGTAGAGGGGCGCCTCGGAGACAGCGCGGACGACTTGCCGGCCGGTGACTTCACCACTCGCCGGTATCCGCTTCTGGTACCGGGAGTCGTTCACCGGATCGGGTAGACCGCTGCGGTGGCTCAGCAGGTCCGCGACCGTGACCTCCTTGCCATGGGCGAGGAGACCGGGCAGGAGATGTTCGACCGTGTCGTCGGGGGTGAGTCGATGCTCGTCGACGAGGCGCAATGTCTCTGCCGCCACCATCGACTTGGTGACACTTGCCACCGGGAACCGGTGCTGGGCCGTCAGGGTCTGGCGCGGGTGCCGTCGAGCGACACCGCTGGTCAGGGTGACGGTCTTCTGGTGGTCGCGGACCAGAGTCACGACACCCGGGTAGTACCCCGCCCTGGTGAGGCTGTCCATCTGGCTTCGAATTGCCTTCGCCCGTCTGACGAGATCGGCCGCGGACTGACGCGAGCTCACGGACTTCGCATCGGGCGGCGGCGGTCCACGGTTCGCGCTGCACCCGGCAGCCGCGGCGATCGAAGCCAGCACGACCAGCGCAGCCATGGTGCAGGAGCCACGATGCCGCAGCTCACTCCTCCCCCGTCTCTCCACATCGCCGGTCATCGGACCGCCTGTTCGACCAGTCATGCCACTCATTGCCGCGAACTGTCGCACGCCTCGACCGCTCGGGCCGAGTGCATGTCTGACCTTCGAGGCTATGACCGATCCCGACCAACCAGCGATAGCACCCTGACCCCAGATCCGTCGGACAAGTGCTCGATGGTCATGACCCGGTTGGCAGTGGGATCGTCCCGCGTCGTGCTCGCCTGCTGCAGGAACATCGCCGCAGACGCGTCAAACCTTCGCCCGCCCATGCACGTGAGAACCACCTACTGGTGTCCTTGTGGCCGCCGGGCAACCGGCGCACCCTGGACGTCCCGACCGCTTGGTTAGGGAGGGGTGTGTGACAGTGAGCTCGTTGCCAACTCACTTCGTGGTGGTCGGGCTGAGCCTCTCCGTCCTCCTGATGAGCTGCAGTCCTGCGGGGGATGAGAAGCGCAAGGACCGGGAGAAGACCCAGCCGCTGACCCATCAGCAGGCACGAATGGCGTTGCTGACGCGCTTCAACCTGGGACCGTCCTACAGGCAAGTCGCGGTCGGCGACGGCGACGCCGACGACCCGGGTTGCTTCGCGAGTCTGGAGCGCTCACCTGCAGTGACCACCGAGCTCGAACGAGACTTCGACCGAGTGGGCAAGCGGGGAGTGGCGACTGTGGTCAGCGGCGTGATGTCGTACTCCTCCACCGCGGCCATGACCCGTGAGTTCGGCCGTGTGCGCCGAGTCCTGAGGACGTGCACGCGCCTCAACGACACATCGGACGGTGTGACGACCCGGCTCGACGTCTCGACGGGGTTCGAGAAGAGCAGCCCCATCGCGAACGAGCAGATCAACATCGCCGCGACGGGCACGTTCGCGGCCGGTGGGCAGAAGCGACCCGGTGGGCTGTGGATGTCGATGGCGCGGATCGGAAACCACGCCACCTCGGTCGGCATCCTCGCCGTCGACTCCACACAAGGCACGGATCTGGCGGCCTACACACGCGTTGCGATCAACCGGCTCGCCGCGGTCGCTGCCGGCGAGCGACCCCCGGTCGAACGAGTTCCGGTTCCCACCCGCCGAGTTGTGGTCGACGCCGCCCAGCGGCTGCACTTGCAGCCGTACTTCGCGAGGTTCGACGTGGAAGAGATCCAGCATCATCCCTGCCGCCTCCTCGCTCGTCAGGCGGTGAGACTGAGCAAGAACGACAAGATCAGACCGCTCCGGATTCGGGACACGCACCTCCTGGTCGACCATCGCGCCACCGTCATCCCGCCTCAAGGCCGAGAGGGCGCCCTCATCCACTCGTGCGGCGGCGACGCCACCTGGTCAGATCACGTACGCGACCAGGTCGTCATCAGGCTGACCCTCGACGCGAAGGGCCAGGCCTTCGTTGACATACAGGAGCCAACGCAGTGACGATCCGCACTCGCACGAGCGGATCTTCTGCGGCCTGATGGTGGCGACAGCCATGACGGTCGACAAGAAACGGGGTGGTCAGCGAGCCGGTTCAGGTGGGCGACGGGAACGCTCCGTACAACGAGATGAAGAACGAGACGCCCTGGTACGGCTGCAGGTTCGGTACGGCGTAGGTGCTCTGCCCGTCGCCGCCGTAGCTCGTGCCGATCAGCTGGAAGAGCAGGTCGTCGTCGCTGACGTTCCGCAGCTTGCCGTCACACGGAACCCAGCCGTGGGGCGGGTACCTACCGGTGAACATCCGGATCTCTCCGACATAAGGGGGGTCAGGCACCGGACGCTCCTCGCTCTGGGTGGCAGCACCGCGTTCCTCGAGTCAGCAGACTCAGGACTCCTCTCGACCCTAGGCACAGGCCGACCGTCGCCGACATGGCTAGAGAGGGTCACTCCTCCTGGGCTGACGCCACGCGACCGGGTGCTGCTCAGGCGTGTGCCTGCCTGGCAGGTGTGGCCGGTTCCCCCGCCGCCTGCCGGTCGAACACGGCGACGACCTCCTCGACCGAGAGAGACTTCGTCTCCGGCAGGAACTTCGAGATGAACACGATGGCCAGCAGGCTCAACGCCGAGAGGATCACCATCACCGTCGGCAGGCCGAACGCCGCCTGCATGATCGGGAAGGCCTCGATGAGCGCGAAGTTCGCGATCCAGTTGACGCCGGCCCCGGTCGCGGCGGCGCGTCCCCGCACCGCCGTCGGGAACACCTCGCCCTGCAGCAACCAGCCCGTGCCGCCGACGCCCATCGCGAAGGAGGCGATGAAGATCGAGAAGCCGACCATGACGACGACCACCTTCGGGGTCCCGGTGAGCCAGGCGACGCCGGCGGCCGCGACGAGCATGAACGCTGCCATGCCGGCGTACCCCAGCAGGGCCAGCGGCCGCCGGCCCATCTTGTCGATCCACCGGAAGCCGAAGTAGGTCGCGACGACGTTGACCGCACCCAGGATCGCTGCCGAGACCAGCCCCGCCATCGCGGCGTGCACCGCGCTGTCCCCCGGTTGCTTGAAGAGGCCGCCGAGCAGCTGCGGGCCGTAGTAGAACGGCACGTTGATGCCGGTGATCTGCTGGAACACGAAGAAGACCGACACGACGGCCAACGCACGTTTGACCCCGGGCGTCCAGAGTCGCTTGCGCTCCTGGTGCTTGTCGGCCTCCACCTTCTCGATCACACCCGCAGTGCGCCGTACGTCTTCCTCGGAGACGTCGACGCCGAGCTTCTTCAAGGCGGTGCTCGTGTCGGCGAACCTGCCCTGCTGGATCAGCCACCGTGGCGACTCCGGCATGCGGGCACGCAGCAGCACGGCGATCAGCGCAGGCAAGGCGCCGACGCCGAGGATGATGCGCCAGTCGGCGGTCTTGGCGGCGCCCGGCGCGAGCGCGAAGACCAGCAGCGCGATGAGGTAGGACACCAGGATCCCGACCGTGATCATCCACTGCTGGATGATGCTCAGCTGCCCGCGGCGGCCCTTCGGGGCGAACTCGGCGATGTACGCCGTCGCGATGGCCGAGTCGGCGCCGACCGCCAGTCCGATCAGCGTGCGCGAGGAGATGAGCATGAAGGCGTTGATGGTGAAGGCGGACAGCAGGGCACCGACGGCGTAGATCGACGCGTCGGCCATCAGCAGCGACTTGCGCCCGAACCGGTCGGTGAGCGGCCCGGCAGCGAGCGCGCCGACCGCGGCGCCGAGGGACGCGCCGGCGACGAGGTACCCGGTCCAGAACGGCGACAGCTCGTACGGGATGAAGTCGAGCACCGACCCGATCACCGCGGTGTCGTAGCCGAACAGGAAGCCGCCGATGCACGCCAGCATCGCGAGGTACCAGTACAGACCGGTCATCGACGACGAGTCGAGCCCGTCCAGGACGCTTCCTTCTCGTGGGTGGCCGGTCTCCTCGGTCTGCGCCATGACAGCCTCCAGTGTCAGTTGCCGCTGCTGTCTCGTTTCCCCTGCCTGGACTCGGCAAACACCTGTCTGGGTTCGGACTCGGCCGTTCCGGAAGGAGGGTCGGCGAGGCTTCACGAGGCTTCGAGGACGAAGCGGGTCCCGACGACGCACGGAGCGAAACCGGCGGGGCTGAACGCCGTGGCCAGCGCGCTCGCGGCCCGCCACCCGGTGCAGTGGCCAGGCGAGACGACCCTCGGCGCGACGAGGGTCACCAGGTCCTCGACCGTGGCACCGATCCGTCCCTCCACGGACGGTCCGGCCAGGTGGTAGCCGCCGAGCAGGAGGTCGATGTGCCACTGCGGGAGCAGTCGCAGCGCCTCGAGAGCGACGTTGACGATTCCGGCGTGGGAGCACGCAGAGAGGACGGTGGTTCCCCGGCCGCGCACGCCGGCGGCAAGGAAACGCTCGTCGTGGATCTCCGGGTCCGAGACAGCCTGTCCCGCACGCCAGGTGACGTGTCCCGCAAGTCCGGTCTCGTACGCCGTCCCACGCGGGATGTCGCCACTGGACAGGAAGAGGCCGTCCGCCACCGCGTGCACGTCCGCTCGCTCGACGACCTGTCCACCCGCCGCCTCGATCTCGGCATGGGTGGGCTCCAAGGGCAGCATCGCGAACGTGCCCGAGGGCGTGAGCAGGCCGCGCTGGTCAGGTCGGTCCGGGTGCACGTCGACGAGCAGCGGCGGCCGTCCCACCTGTGCGCGGGCCTCGGTGATCGCGCCCACCACGGCGGGTATCCCGCCCGTGTGGTCGCCGTGCCAGTGCGAGACGAACAGCACCTCGATCTGCGACAGGTCGACACCCAGGCGCGCCGCGTTGCTCAGCCACACGTCGCCGGAGGGACCCACGTCGAACAGGACGGTCGCTGTCTCCTCATCCCGGCGCGCCGTGGCGAGTGCCGAGAAGCCGTGGCAGGCCACGCACAGGTGCTCGAAGACCGCGACCATGTCGTGGCCCTCGTGAGACCCCTGGGACGGCCCGTCGAGGAGATGGGCGGACTCGGGGAGCTGCGGGATGCCGGCCGAGATCGAGGACAAGATGTCCGTCGCGTTGTCCACGACGACGGTGACGAGCAGCTCGTCCAGCTCGACGGTCCCCGCGGGAGCATCGGGTGGCATCCCCGAATCGTTTCCCCGCTGGGCCTCCCGCGCAAGGTGCCCGACCCGGCGTGAGTTGCGCGTAAGACGTGGCCGACCCGGCGTGAGTTGCACGCAGGATCGCAACGTGCGCCGGGTCGGCAGGGCTGGGATCGCAACTCGCGCCGGGTCGGGGTTCCGGGCCGACTCGTCACCGCTGGGTGGAGGCGCGCCGAAGCTCGTAGCCGGTGGTCCTGGCCAGCGTCCTGTTCACCCGCTCGCGCCACCGACGGCCCGCGCGGGCGGTGGGCGGTGTCGCGGTCCGTTCGCCCCCGCGCGCCCGAGGGGGTGGGCCCGCGGCGGCCGGAGCGACCGACCGCCGTCCGGTGGCGAGGGCCGCTCCGCGGAAGCGGCACCGCACGGTCACGCGCCTGCCCTCCGCGTAGCCCGCGAGACCGGGTATGGGCGGCCGGCCGGCCAGCCTGCTCTTCCAGTCGTACATGGACTCGATCTCGAAGGCGTAGGCGGCCAGCAGCATCCGCAGCGCGGGCACCGACGGCCGCGCCACCAGGACGCGACCCACCGAGTAGGCATCCTGGGCGGCACTGCGGATGTCCTCGGAGTCCCGTTCGCGAAACACTCTGAGCGTCTCCTGCGTCCCCTGCATGACCATCGTGTCGACGATCAGGTGCTTCGGGGCCACGTCGTGAAGGTGGTACATCAGCTCGGTGTGCCGATAGGTGTGGTAGAGGTACCCGAGGCACAGCACCACGTCGACGTCGAACGTCTCCCGGGCCAGCACCTCGAAGACGTCGCCGCAGACGAAGCGGTAGGTGTCCGGGTCCTGCCCGTAGAAGGCAAATGTCTCCTGAGCCTTGTCGATGAGGCTCTGCCTGACCTCCACCCCGGTCACGTGCGCCGCCCCGGTCTTCAACGCCGCGAACGAGTACCGCCCGTCATGGCTGGCCAGGTCGAGCACCCGCGCCCCGTCGAAGATGTCGCGGTTGCTGGCGAAGAGCGCCTCGTAGCGCTCGTTCAGCCGGCGTGGTTTCGGTGTCAGCTCGCTGACCTCCATGAACCGTGGGTAGTCGTCGGCGAACACGGGCCCCCCTTGCTGGCTTACGGACGATCTCCGCTCCTGCCATGCAACCGGATAACGCTCGCCGCCACAACGGAGACCTCGACCAGCAGCCGGAGGGAGGCGTCGTCCCGCCGGGCCTCCGCGCGAGCTTGGCGCGCAGCGGACGCTCGACGAACCGGAAGCTGGCCTCGGCCAGGACGACGAACATCGCCACCCAGGCGATGTCACCGACCAGCGTGTGTCCGAGCAGGTTGAGGACAGCGATCCTCGCCAGCACGTTCCACAGGTAGATGGAGTACGACCGCTCGCCCAGCCACCGCAGCGGTCTGAGTGCCAGCAGCGACCCGGCCGCCGATCGCGGCCGCGTCACGACACCGACCAGCGTCAGCAGCGTCAGTGCGGTCCCCGCGACGATCACCAGGGAGGGGCGGTAGGTGTCGTCCAGGTACCCCACGAAGGGCAGCAGGGCCAGGGCCAGCAGCGCAGCGGGCGCGAGGTAGCGGATCGTCCGCGACAGCCACCCGTTGAGCACGACGATCGCGAGCAAGGAGCCGGCCAGGATGGGCAGCGCGTTCGTGTCGCTGCCGAAGTACTCGTGCTGGTCGTACTGCACCTCTCGGCTCAGGCCGAGGTAGAGGTCGAGCGCCAGAGTGGCCCCGATGAACGGCACGGTGAGCACGGCGAACGACCGAGGGCTGCGTCGATAGCCCCAGAGCAGGACGAACGGCCACAGGAGGTAGAACTGCTCCTCGACCGAGAGCGACCAGGTGTAGTTGAAGTAGTCCTTGGTGGCGAAGACGTGGTTGGACCAGTCGAAGAGGCTGGTCGTGTAGGTCACCGCTGCGCCGGCGGGTGCGACGACCTGCCCGGCACTGAGGTCGTGTCGTCCGATCGCCAGCACCACGATCGTCACCGCCACCACCGTCACCAGTGCGGGGCAGAGACGCGCCACACGTCGGCGGTAGAACGCTCGAACATCGATGGTGCCGGTGTGGAGCTGGCGGACCAGCAACGTGGTGATGAGATACCCCGACAGGCAGAAGAACACCGTCACACCGACGAAGCCGTCGATGAGCGGCCTGGTCGGGGCGTGCTGGCCGAGGACCAGAAGAATCGCCACGCCACGGAGACCGTCCAGTCCAGGGTGGTACCCGCGGTCGCGCACGAACGCGTCGCGCACGAATCGATTTTAGCGTCGGCCCGGGACTCCGCGTACGACCCGGCGAACCTCCCACGCCGCGCCCGTCACGTCAGGTCGGCGAGGGCCGTCCGCAGCTGCCGGTCGCTCGGAGCCTTGTCGAACTCCCGGTGCACCAAGCGGTCGGAGCCGATGAAGACGAACCCGACCTGATTGGAGAGGCCGAAGGCGTGCTGCACCTCGAGGTCGGGATCGTTGGCCACGTCCAGGTGGAGACCCTTCGGAACCAAGGGGTAGCCGGGTTTCCCGACCTCGCCCTCCTGGACGACCAGCACCGCGGGATCGGTCCCGGACGAGGTCAGCCGCTGCAGGGTGAGCAGCGACGGCACGCACCGAGGGCAGCTGTCACCGCTGACGTCGAAGACGATGTCGGACAGGTAGAACGCCAGCACCAGCGGCTTCCCGGCGTACTGGGCGAAGCCGACGCTTCCGCCGCCGAGCCTGTGCAGGTGGAAGCCCGGCGCGGTCCTCAGCCCACCGCCCACGGGTCGCCGGGCCGCATAGGTCTCCACCGCTGCACCCCGGGGCGGCGTGGTCGAGAACGTCGCTCTCGTGAGGGAGGGGTGCTCGTCGACGGACGTGGCGCGCAGCGGCCCTGCTCGCAGCAGCAGCCCGCTCTGCTCGTCGAGCCACTCCACACCGCCGGCCTCGCTGGAGCCGTCGCGGTGGTGCCGGCCCGCGCAGTGGTAGCCCACGGCTCGGCGGCCCAGGATCACGCGGTGGCCGACCACCCTCGCCGATCGGCACTGCTTCCTGAACGCCTCGCCGGCGGGGTCCGTGAACACGTCGGACACGACCGCCAGCTGGTCGGGGTGCTCCAAGGGCGCTTCGTAGAGGATCCAGTGCCGGAACTCCTCGGGGTCGTGCTCGAGCAGCCGTCGCCCGTCGTACACGAACAGCAGGGGTGCGTGCCCCGTGCCGCGCAGCCGCAGGCGGACATGAGTGGGGTCGGCGGCGATCAGGTCGATCCGCTCGTGGACCGGGCCCTCGCTGCTCGGTCCGCGTGCCTCGTAGTGCACCGCGACCGGACCCGACGGGTGGTGGCCGGCACCACCGGTCGCGGGAGAGCTCGCGTGAGGGGCCGACCCGCAGCCAGAGGCCGCCAGCAGGACGATCAGGGCCGGGGCTACGACTCGGGCTCTGGCGTTCAGTGTGGTGGCCATGGTCGCTTCTCTCGAGAGGCTGGGTCCCCCGATCCCTGGTGCCTGATCGTAGGAGCGACGGGCCGCCGCGCGACCCGGGCGAACGCCCGGGTTCGGCGCCGTCAGGCGCGACTCGAGCCGTCGGCAGTCACGGCGCGACCGTGCGCGTGAAGGTGAGGTGCGTGACGCCGCTGGGCGAGGACACGGCCTCGACGTCGTACGCGTCCTCGAGACCCTCCAGGCCGTCCCAGAGGCGGACGCCACGGCCGAGCACGAGGGGAACCTGGACGAGATGCAGGTGGTCGACAAGACCGGCCGCGAGGAACTCGCGTACGACGGTGGGCCCGCCGCCGATCCGGACGTCCTGACCGGCAGCCACTGCACGAGCGGTCTCGAGAGCCTCGGCCGGGGCGGCGTCGAGGAAGTGGAACGTGGTGCCGCCCGCCATCTCGAGGGCGCCCCGCGGGCGGTGGGTGAGCACGAAGGTCGGTGTGTGGAACGGCGGGTTCGGCCCCCACCACCCCCTCCAGTCCGGGTCGTCCTGCCAACCGGGCGGGCCGAACTTGCCGGCGCCCATGATCTCGGCGCCGATGCCGGGACCATGGCGCACGGCGAAGGCGTCGTCGACTCCGGCAGTTCCAGCCGGGTCCCAGAACCGGGTGGCGAACATCCACTCGTGCAGCCGCTCGCCCGCATGGCCGAACGGCGCATCGGCGGACTGCGGCTCGCCGGTGGCGAAGCCGTCGAGGGAGATCGACAGGTTGTGGATCCGGGTGAGTGACATCTGAGGGCCTCCTCGATCAGGGGTCGCACTGCGCGACCGGCTCTCGAAGGCTGACCAGGGCAACCCGTTGTCCTCATCGACAGTGTCACGACCTCGTAAACCAGGTGCGGACCGTCGCCGCGGGGTGTGGGATCACGTCCGTGGGCATCGAGCTGAGCAGTCCGGGCGTCGACGGGCTGAGCGACGCCGTGCGCGTCCTGCGCGAGTGGCAGCACGACGCCGCCCCGATGCAGCTGCACCCCGGAGACCTGGGCTGGTTCTGGCAGCTCGGCGCGGCGGCGACCGCGGCTGCGCTGCGGACCTGGAGCCGGGACGGGCGGGTCCTGGCGGTGGGACTGCTGGACAGCCCGACGGTGCTGCGGCTGACGATGGCGCCACCGGCTCATCGCGACGAGGCGCTCACCCAGCAGCTCGTCACGGACGTGACCGAGCCGGAGCGTGGCGTCCTGCCGGCCGGAAGGGTGGCCGTCGAGGCCCCGAACGGTGCCCTGCTCCAGGATCGGCTGCTCGAGGTGGGCTGGGACGCAGCCGAGCCGTGGACGCCGCTGCGCCGCGACCTCACGGAGCCGGTGAAGGACCCGGACCTCCGGGTCGAGGTGGTCGGGCCGGGGCAAGCGGCCGCCTACACGGCCGTGCACCGCTCGTCGTTCGGCAGTCCCCGGTTCACCGACGAGCTGTGGCAGACGATGACGACCGGGCTGCCGTACGGCGACGCGCAGTCCCTGCTCGGCTACGACGACCACGGCCACGCGGTTGCGGAGGTGACGGTGTGGTCAGCCGGCCCGGGGAAGCCTGGACTGCTGGAGCCGATGGGAGTCCACGCCGACCATCGGAGGCACGGCTACGGCAGGGCCATCTGCGACGCCGCGGCGGCCGCCCTCCAGAGGCTGGGATCGTCGTGCGCGCTCGTCTGCACCCCGACCGCCAACGTGGCCGGCGTCGCCACCTACCGGTCCGCCGGCTTCCAGCCACTGCCGCAGAGGCGGGACCGGTCACGCAGTCCCGTCGACACCGTGGTGTGACCGGGTGCTCGGGCTCGGACGCCCGGGGCGTCGGGCGGCTGGAGGAGGAGTCAGGGGCAGCGCGCCCGGACCCGTTGCACCAGCCGCGGGACGCTCTCGCCGTGCAGCTCGGCCTCCATGGCGACGAAGCAGAGGGTCGCGGTCGCCAGCGCGATGACGGCGGTGACTGCGGCCATCACCTCGACCTCGGCTCCCGCGAGCCGCTGCAGCGCTCGGTGCACGGCCTGGTCGTCGTGGTCGACCACCGCGCAGAGCAGCTGCGGGACGGCGGCCAGGGCGGAGTCGCCGTCCATCTCCAGCCCGGGTCCGAGCCGACCGGCATGACCGACCTCGACGACCTGCACGGACTCGGCCAGCTGGTCGGCGACCGCGGCCGCGAGAGCGACCAAGCGGGGGCCGGCCGCCAGGTCCGGGCAGTGCGCGAGCACGACACCGGTCGCCTCGTCCAGCTCGCCCGCGTGCACGCAGGCGAGCAGGTCGAGCGCCTCCACCCGCAGCCCTGCCGAGACTGCCGACGCCGTCACGGCCGCGACCCGAAATGCCGTCTTTGCCATGAATGCATGGCCAAGGGTTACCAGCGAGTGCCGGCCTATGCAGAGCCCGAGGCGAGGCGGCCACCTCGACGGCCTGACAAGATCGAAGCCGTCCCTGACCAGCCGGACGCGGGCGGGCACCGTGACGCCCCTGTCGAGAACCGAGGAGTCGAATTGATCTTCATCACCGTCAAGACGAAGGTGAAGCCGGGCAGCGCCGAGGCCTACCTCGAGGCGAACCGCCCCTTCCTCGAGGCGACGCGCCGGGAGCCCGGGAACAAGTGGTACGAGCAGTTCCGCAGCGTCGACGACCCGGACACCATCCTCACCCTCGAGGCGTTCGACGACGCGGCCGCGGGCGAGGCCCACGTCGCCTCGGAGCACTTCCAGCAGTTCCTCGCCACCAACGACACCAAGCCGTTCGTCGCCGAGGTCCCCGACATCATCTACGTCGACGCTCCGGACCGGGACGGCTGGGACAAGATGGCCGAGTTCTGAGGGTCCCGACGATGAATCTGACACGCATCCGTCATCTTCGGTCACAATAGGCGGCATGCGCGACGATCTCATCGACCTGCTCCGGACGATCGATCCCACCGTCCTGGGCGCTCGGATCCGCACCACGCGCAGACGTGCCGGTCTGACCCAGGCCCAGGTGGCCGGTGACGCGGTCTCGGTCGGCTACATCTCGCGGATCGAGGGCGGGAAGCGTCGGCCGGACTCCGAGCTCCTCGTCGCGATGGCGGATCGGCTCGACGTCACCGTCGACGAGCTGCTGCTGGGTGTCGCGCCCGATCACGTCGCCGAGCTGCGGCTCCAGCTCGACCACGCGGAGCTGGCCCTGGCCACGGGCTCGCCCGCCGACGCGCTCGGCAGCGTCACCCGCGTGCTCGCGGATCCCGAGCTCACCGAGCTCGCCGAGCTGCGTCGCAGCGCCGGCTACGTGCACGCCGGTGCCCTGGAGGCGACCGGTGACCTGCAGACGGCGATCCTCGTGCTCGAGGACCTCGCCGAGACGTCGCCGCCCGACCTGGACTGGATCGACGGCCTGACCGCGCTGAGCCGGTGCTACCGGGAGTCGGGCGAGCTCGGTCGGGCGATCGAGGTCGGGACCCAGGCGATGGGACGCATCGAGAAGCTCGAGCTGGGTGGTCTGGACGAGTCGATCCGGCTCAGCCTCACCGTGGCGGCGGCCTACTACGAGCAGGGCGACGCCGACTACGCCGCACGTCTGTGCCGGCGCGCGATCGACCGCGCGGAGGCCGTCGCGTCGCCGGTGGCCAAGGCGATGGCCTACTGGAACAGCTCGGCCATCGAGTCGATGCGCGGCCACGCCGCCACCGCCCTGCCGATGACCCGTCGTGCGCTGGCCGTGATCGAGGCGACCGACGACGCCCGCAACATCGCGCGGCTCCGCACCCAGCTGGGCATCCTGCAGCTGGTGGTCGACCCGCCGCAGCCCCAGGAGGCGCTGGAGGTTCTCACGGACGCCGCCGAGGAGCTCTCCCTCACCGATGCGGGGCCGGCGGACCTGGCTGACAACCGGCTCGCCCAGGCGCGTGCCCGGTTCCTGCTCGGAGACGTGGAGGGCGCCCGGCGCCAGGCCACCGAGACCGGGACCGCGGTTCGCTCTCTCATGCCGCTCCTCGCGGCGGACTCCTTCGCCCTGCTCGGCCAGATCGCCTTGCACGAGGACGCCCTCGACCTGGCTCGCCGCCACTTCCAGGAGGCGGTCCTCGTGCTCAGCGGCGCCGGTGCGGACCGGGCGGCCGCCCAGCTGTGGTTCGAGCTGGCCGGGCTGTTCGAGAGCGTGGGCGAGCCCGAGGCTGCGCTCGACGCCTACCGGCGCGCGGCAGCGGCGGCCGGTCTGCTGGCGCCCTCCTCGCGCATGAGGACACCGACGAAGCGCTGACGCACGACTGCGTCAGCAGCACCACCGGATGGCGGACACCGAGTCCGCGGAGCTCGGCGTCGCCGCTTGCACGACTCCCCCGACGCCCAGCAGCGACATCACTGCGACGGCTCCGACCAGCATCCTGCGGGCACGGCTCATGGCGACGTTCCTCTCTGACCCCGGGGCATCAGGGTGATTTTGACAAGTTGCTGTCACATCTTGGCAAGGCATGTGGCATGCTAGCCCTTAGATTGCCTATCGAGGCGTGAGTCACAGCCGTTCCCCATCTGGTCTGTGTGCGTCTCGGGAGTACACAACCCGTGCACTTACCCCGGTGCACGTGCTCGAAGAAAGGCTCGACCCCGCCACCCCCCGGCCGCCCCCCGGCCCCTCGGCGGGGTCGAGTTCTTCGTGCTGAACATGCCAGAAATATGTGGGCCCCGCGCTCACTTGGGCAGCAGATGGCGCATCACGCCGGCGACGTGAGTCAGGTGGAGGCGGAACGGCCCCCCGTGAGAGGTCGGCCCACTCCCCGACGATGTCGTCACCAGGCGACCGTCGAGGGCGGGATCGAGCTGCAGGGCACGGCGCATCGTGCCGCCGCCCGCGGGCAGGTGAGGGCTACCGACGAGCGACCGCGAAGTACGCGATCGGACCGAACGGCTGCACGGCGAACGCGAGCACCCAGGCGGCCTTCGGGCCGCGGACCTCCTGGGCCGACCGCCCCGCCAGGTCCCGCAAGGCCGCCGCCGTGAGCACCGTCTCGAGGACGCCGCCGACGACGATGGCGCGCCGCTGCAGCGGCGTCAGGTCGGACCACTTCTTCTTGGCCATGACCTCAGGCTAGTCGGGTCAGGAGCCGGACGCGGCGTTCGCTTCGGCCTCCCGCAGCCGGGCGCACAGGCCCTTCAGCAAGCCCCGGGCGAACTCGGGCTGCTCGTCCAGCACGGCCTCGAAGACACCGTGGTCGATGGCGAGGGCGCGCACGTCCTCGTCGACGGTGACGGTCGCGGACCGTGGCAGGCCGTCGATCATGCTGATCTCACCGAAGTAGTCTCCCGCGCCCAGGGTGCGGACCGCGCGGGAGCCGTGGGTGACGGTCGCTCGGCCCGACAGGATGAGGTGGAACCCCACGGCGCCCCCGCCTTCGCTGGCGACCTCGCTGCCCGTGACGTGCGTGACCTCGCGAGCGCGTGCGACCAGGCGCTTGGCCGCACGCCTCGACAAGCCCGCGAACAGGTCGATGTCCGACAACATCTCTTCGGGTCCTCGTGAAACACCCGTCATCACAGCTCCTGCTCCCCGGCCACGCGGCGTGAGCCGGTCGTCAGCCTCGGACCAGGTCGGTCAGGCAGCGAGCGCCTTCGCCTTGATCTGGTCGAACTCCGCCTGGGTGATCGTCCCGTTGTCGAGCAGGCCCTTGGCGTCGGCGATCTGGCTGGCGGCGTTGCCCGAGGCCGGTGCGGCGACGGACTTGATGTACGCCGCCTGAGCCGCCTGGGCCTCCTTGGCCTGCTCCAGCTGACGTTCCTGCATCCCGTGCCCACGGGCAATGAGGTAGACCAGGATGCCCAGCCACGGGATGACGATCACGAAGATCACCCAGATCGTCTTGCTTCCGCCACCCAGGTCCCTGCTCCGGAAGATGTCTCCCAGGACCCAGAACAGGCACATGAACCAGGCGAAGAACAGAAAGAACTCGAACAAGGCCAGCAGGAACGAGCCGTTGTCGTTGAACATGAGGCAACCTTTCATAGCGGTCGAAACGGTGGATCCCACCGGGTTGTGGACGCAGCCTGGTGCGATCCCCGACGCCCGGCATCCCCCGACTCGGATGAACTCGGGGAGTCCGCAATCCTTCTTCTCGCCTCCAGGTCGGGTCTTTGGACCCTGTCCGGGGTCGCCCGGTGGTGCTGTGTTGGGCTGACGGGGGTCCGACACCTGAACGTTCTCGGTCGTGCCAGCTGATCGCAGGCGCCGTGACGGTGAGGAGGGGGTCATGAGCCAACGGAAGCGCCGGATCAGGGAGCGGTCGCTGCGGCAGCGGGTGGTGCACCAGAAGGCGCTGCGTCGTCGTGCTCGTCTGGCAGCCGCGAGGCCGGCTGCCGCAGTGGTGACAGCCGCTGCGCTCACGATGGCCGGCGGCGGCCTCCCGGCCGCTGCGTCGGCGACCAGCGCCGGGACCGTCGGCAGCGCTGCTCCTGCGGCCGCTCGGGGGACGCTTTCACGGCCGGCCGCTCCCGTGATGGGGGCCGCGGCGGCCGGGTGCGGGAGTCCGCGCACCCCCCGGAGCGACCCGGGCGACTTCGCCGACGTGGCGGGACGGCTGTTCTTCACTGCGTCCGACGGCGTCCACGGGGACGAGCTGTGGACCTCCGACGGCACCAAGGCAGGCACCGTCCTCGTCAAGGACATCAAGCCGGGCGCCCGGGACGGAGGCTACGGTCCCAGCTCCCTCACCGCCGTGGGCGGGAAGCTGTTCTTCACCGCCGACGACGGCACCCACGGCCCGGAGCTGTGGACCTCCGACGGCACGAGAGCCGGCACGGTCCTGGTCAAGGACATCAGGCCGGGCGGCGCCGCAGACGACAGCTATGCCCCCGACTACCTCACCGCCGTGGGCGGGAAGCTGTTCTTCACCGCGGACGACGGCACCCACGGCCCTGAGCTGTGGACCTCCGACGGCACGAGAGCGGGCACCGTCCTGGTCAAGGACATCAAGACGACCGGCCCCCGGGACGAGGAGTACGGCCCGAGCTACCTGACCGCCGTGGGCGGGAAGCTGTTCTTCACCGCCGACGACGGCATCCACGGGAGCGAGCTGTGGACCTCGGACGGCTCCAAGGCAGGCACCGTCCTGGTCAAGGACATCAACCCCACTCCCCGCGCCGAGTACGACTACGGCCCCTCCGACCTCACCGACGTGGCGGGCACGCTGTACTTCGCCACGGACGACGGCACCCACGGCAACGAGCTGTGGACCTCGAACGGCACCGAGGCCGGCACCGTCCTGGTCAAGGACATCCACCCGGACGCCTACGACAGTGCTCCCTACTCGCTGACCGACGTCGGCGGGCGGCTGTTCTTCTCCGCCCGGGACGGCGTCCACGGGCGTGAGCTCTGGACCTCGAACGGCACCGAGGCCGGCACCGTCCTGGTCAAGGACGTCCGGCCCGCCGCCCGCCCGAGCGACCCCTCCGCCTTGACCGGTGTCGGCGGGACAGCTGTTCTTCTTCGCCGACGACGGCACCAACGGGGCCGAGCTGTGGACCTCCAACGGCACCGGCGTGGGCACCGTCCTGGTCAAGGACATCAACCCGGGCGCCGGCGGCAGCGCGGAAGCCGACGACGGCTACGGCTACTCCTCGGCCACCGCCGTTGCGGGGAAGCTGTTCTTCACCGCCGACGACGGCACCCACGGCCCGGAGCTGTGGACCTCCAACGGCACCGGCGTGGGCACCGCCCTGGTCAAGGACGTGAAACCGGGCGTCCCCAACGCCAAGGACTCCGGGCCGACGAACCTCACGGACGTGGGCGGCACGCTGTTCTTCGCCGCCGAGCGACGGCATCCACGGCGCCGAGCCGTGGGCCTCGGACGGCACCGAGGTCGGCACCGTCCTGGTCAAGGACGTCAACCAGGGCGGAGCGTTCACGGTCGCGAAGCGCGGCACCAGGAACTACAGCAAGGGCACGCTGAGGCTCAAGGTCACCGTGGCCGGGGCAGGGAGGCTCGTGGTCGGCCCCGCGGGCAGCTCCCTGATCAGGACGTCGAGACAGAACCCGCGGGCCGCCGGCAGGACCACGGCCACCTTGACGCCGACCAGGGCGGGGATGAGCAAGCTGCGGCAGTCGCTGCGCCGCGCCCACCGACACGGCGGGAACGTCGGCACGCTCAAAGTTCGAGCACGGTTCACGTTCACCCCCTGTGGCGGCACTCCCAGCAGCCAGGTGCGCCGGTACACCCTGAAGCTGAAGTGAGCACGTCGGGCACGGAGGTCCACTTCCACCACAGCGACTCCCTGCCTCGCGTGCTGTCCGAGGCCGGGTGCTCGTTGCTGATCTCGACCTACCAGGCCGGTCAGCTCGTGGCCGTCGGGGTGGCGGACGAACAGCTGACCTTCTCCTTCCGCCGGCTCGACCGGCCCATGGGTGTCGCCGTCGCGGCCGACCGGATCGCGGTGGCGGGCAAGGACCAGGTCTGGTCGCTGCCCGACCACCCGGAGCTCGCCCCTGCTGATGGCTCCCGACGGACGCCACGACCGGTGCTGGTTGCCCCGCAGCTCCACCTTCACCGGGGCCATCCAGTGCCACGAGATCGCCTGGGGCACGACCGACACCGGCGAGCCGGACCTGTGGATCGTCAACACGCTGTTCTCCTGCCTGGCCGGCCTCGACCCCCGCTACAGCTTCGTCCCGCGCTGGCGGCCGCCGTTCGTCACGGCGCTGGCCGACCAGGACCGCTGCCACCTCAACGGCCTGGCGATGCGGGACGGCTCACCGGCGTACGTCACCGTCCTGGCAGCCACCGACACCCCGGGCGGATGGCGCACCGCGGACAACCACAGCGGCCGTGTCCTGGACGTGGCCACCGGCGAGACGGTCACCACCGGACTCTCCATGCCGCACTCCCCGCGCTGGCACGACGGGAACCTGTTCGTCCTCAACTCCGGCATGGGACGCCTCGAACGCGTCGACCCGGCCACCGGGCACCGCGAGGACGTCGCGGTCCTGCCGGGATACGCCCGCGGACTGGCGTTCCACGGCGACCTCGCCTTCGTGGGGCTGTCGAGGATCCGGGAGACCGTCGTCTTCGGCCGGGTCCCGATCGCGGCCTACTCCGACCAGCTCAAGTGCGGCGTCGGGGTCATCGACCTGCGCACCGGCACCACGGTGGCGACGCTCCAGTTCGCCGACGGCGTGGAGGAGATCTTCGACGTGCAGACCGTCCCCGGCGCGCGGTGCCCGACCTTCGGCGACTCGCCCGACACCGGCAACGAGGTGTGGCTGCTCCCGGGGCAGGGACAGCCCGCGTAGGACGCCGGGTCGGTCGGGCGGGCACGCACCGTGCGGTGCCCGCCGAGGTCACAGGTCGAGCACGAGGTCCGCCGTCGGCCGCGCCGAGCAGATGAGCAGCGCGTCGTCGCCGGGTCCCTCGAGCGGCGGGGTCTCGTACGACGCCTCCCCCGACAGGACCGACGTGACGCAGGTGTGGCAGACGCCGGTGCGGCACGACCACCGGGTGGGCACGTCGCACGCCTCCGCTAGCTCGAGCACGGAGACGTAGGCGTCGGACCACGCGGTCGTCAGCCCGGAGCGGGCGAAGGTCACCGCCGGGCCGACGCCGGGCGGGCCCGGCGGCTGGTGCGGCGGCGGCAGGTCAGGCCCGACGACGCCCGGGTTGACCGAGGACCGCGAGGCGAACCGCTCGGTGCGGATGCGGTCAGGGTCGATGCCGAGACCGGTGAGGGCGGCCGCGACGTCGTCCATGAACGCTTCCGGTCCGCAGACGTAGGCGCTCGCCTCCGCCGGCAGGCCCAGTCCCGCGACCACGTCCGCGGTGAGGCGTCCCACGCGCACCCCCGAGTCCGGGGCCGGCGGAACGCTCGGGGTCGTGTAGGAGACCAGCGAGTGCGCGGACGGCAGTCGGCCGAGCAGGTCGGCGGCCTCCACGGAGAAGGCGTGGCTGGCCGCGTCGTGCGTCGTGTGGATCCACCACACCTCGCGGGTGCTGCCCTCGCCTGCCAGCCGCTGCAGCATCGCCAGCACCGGTGTCACGCCGATGCCGGCCGAGACGAGCAGCACCGGCCCGGTGCCCCCGTCGAGCACGAAGTCGCCGCGCGGCGCCGCCACCTCGATCCGGTCGCCGGGCCGCAGGTGCTCGTGCAGGTAGCGGCTCACCCGCCCGTGCGACTCGCGCTTGACGCTGATCCGGTACTCGCCGTCCGGGCCGCCCGACAGCGAGTACGTCCGCACCGGGACCGGGTCGCCCGCCCCCGCCACCTTCAGGGTGAGGAACTGCCCCGGCAGGTACGCCGGCAGCACGTCGTCCCCGCTGAGCCGGAACGACGTCACGGAGGCGCTCTCGACGTCGACACCGCTGACCGTCAGGGGTCGGAAGCCGGCCCACGCCGGCGGCGGCGCGATCGCGACGCCGGCGGGCTGAGCCGGGCCGGTCGCGCTCGCCAGCATGCTCCGGAAGGACTCGCGCCAGCCCGGGCTCAGGGCGGGCACGTCCAGGGCGGCCCTGAGCCGTTCGGGGTCGTGGCCCGGCAGGTAGAGGAGTGCGTCGAGCTCGGCCACGCTCAGCGTGTGCGGCCCGCGCGCCGTCCGCACGATGTCGTCGCCTGCTTCGACGTGCCCCTCGGTGAGCACTCGCAGGTAGAACCCGGGACGGTGGTGGGCGACCAGCAGCGACGGGAGCTGCGGCTCCCCCATCCGCATCCCCACCCGGAAGCAGGTCACCCGCGGCTGGGTGACCTCGAGCTCCGCCTCGCCGATCCGGTAGCGGTCGCCGATGCAGACCTCGTCGTCGCTGAGGCCCTCGACCGTGAAGTTCTCCCCGAACGCACCGGGCTCGAGGTCGTCGCGCTCGAAGAACTCCCGCCAGTGCTGGTAGGACTCGGCCTGGTAGACGAGGACGGCGCGGATCTCGCCGCCGTGCCCGGCCAGGTCGCCCTGCCCGTCGCCGTCGATGTTCAGCCGGCGCACCAACTGCGGCCCGGGCACCGGATGCTTCCAGATCCCGGTGTGCACGGTGCGGTCGCGCCACGGCACGTCCTTCGGCATCCCGACGTTGACCGAGAGCAGCCTCGCCATCGTCTGACCCCCTCCGGGTCGCTGCGCCCCCGGGCCATCATGGTCCCCCGCAGCTCCCGGGGCACCACCGCGATGAGTTTGCGGATGTCCACCGGTCAGTCCTGGCATGGCAACCGTGGTGATGCACGCAGTGGTGTCGGTGGACGGCTTCATCGCCGACGAGAACGACGACGTGGGGCCGCTCTTCGAGTGGTACTTCAACGGTGACGTCCCGATCATCGGGGAGGGCGCCGAGGAACGTCACGCGGTCTTCCGGGTGAGCGAGCGCTCGCACCCCTACGTCAGCTCGTTGTGGGGCAGCATCGGCGCCACCATCCAGGGGCGACACCTCTTCGACCTGACCAACGGGTGGGAGGCCGACCCACCGGCCGGGGATCACCTCCTCGTGGTGTCCCACCGCCCGAAGCCGGCGGGCTGGCACCCCGAGGCGGACGTCCCGTTCTTCGCCGACGTCGCCGCCGCGGTGCAGGAGGCGAAGGAACGGGCCGGCGACCGGGTCGTCGCGCTCTGCGCGGGGAACGTCGGAGGGCAGGCGCTCGCGCTCGGCCTCGTGGACGAGGTGGCGATGGACGTCGTGCCGGTGGTGTTCGGCACGGGCAAGCGGTACTTCGGCCCGGTCGACTCGCAGCAGCTGCTGGAGGACCCGAGCGTCGTCATCCAGGGCGACCGGGTCCTGCACCTGCGCTACCGCGTCCGGCGCTGACCTGCTCGCCGTCCGCGCCTACGCCGGCGGCGGCAGCACGACGCCGAAGCCGGCGACCGCCAGCCGGAGCAGCACCTGACCGGGGGCGAGCAGGTCGGCGATCCGCGCGGCGCTGAGCACCTCCAGCTCGGCCAGCCGGGCGTCGTACGACGGACGGCCGGCGAGCCGGGCGACCTGGAGCTCGGCGGTGTCGTGCCACACCTTCGTGCGTGACTCGCGCAGGAACCGCCGGGAGGCGACCCGGTTCAGCGGCTGGAGGACCCGGTCCGTGAGCGACCGGCCGTGCGACGCGAGCTGGTCGTCCTCGGCCGCGACCCGGCCGGCCAACACCGAGTCGATGCGCTCGTGGTCGCGACGACGTCTCGCCAGGAGCACCGGGTCGGCGAAGTCCGCGTCGGAGATCACCGCGAGCAGCGCCTGCGGCAGGTCGTAGTTCACGTGGGCGTTGATGCCGAGCAGCACGTGGCGGAGCGGCGGCAGTTCGGACGGTGCGTCGAAGGCGAGCCGCCACGGGCGCGACGGCGAACCACCGCCCAGGTGGCGGTCGAGGGCCTCCACGTAGAGCCGGGCGAACGCGACGTCCCACCCCTCGACCCAGGCGGGATCCTCGAAGAACCCGTCGTCGACAGCCTTCCCCACCGCCAGCGTGGTCCGCTCGTAGGTGCCGAGGAAGTGGCGCAGGTGCTGCTGGTCGTGGGTCAGCCCGTCCAGCCGGGACTGCATCTCCCGGACGACGGAGTCGACCGCGCCTGCCACGTGCTCAGTGTGGGCCGTCCTGGTCGCGGGTGCCACCGCCCCGGTGCGTCAGGGGCGCTGGGCGGACCGGGGCGGCGTCGCGGCGGCGTTCCCGGCCAGCGCCTCGATGCGGTCGGCGGCTCCGGCGTCCGCCACGGACCGGGCGACCATCGGCTGGTCGAGCAGGGGCATCGGCATCAGCACCATCGGCAGGTCGTGGGCCAGCGCCTACGCCCTGCGGACGGGGTACCGCAGGTGGGTCACACCGACGCCCGGCGTCACCGTCGGGTCGCCGAGGACGGCCGGCGTGGCGGCGAGGTGGTCGAAGAGCCGGACTCCGGAGCCGAGCAGGACCGACGCGACGTCGATGGTGAGCTCGTCGAGCAGGCCGGCGTTCAGGCACTGCTGGATGGTGTCGGCGCCGTGGACCGCCACCGACTTCCCGGCGGCGGCGTCCTTGGCCTGGGCCACGGCGCTCTCGAGTCCGTCGGTCACGAAGTGGACCGTCGAGCCGGACCGCGGCCACCCGTCGGGGACGTGGTGGGTCAGCACGAACGCGGGTCCCCAGGCGTGGTTCCCGCCCCAGCCGTCGGCGACCTCGAACGTGCGCCGACCGGTGAGCACGGCCCCCAGCCCGGACGTCAGGGTGCGCAGGTGCTCGGCGCTCGGCTCGGACACCCGGAACGTCATGGGGGCCGACCCTCCGGTGGGGACCTCGACGTCCCCCGAGCCGAAGTACCAGTCGAACACCTCCGCCACGCCGTCGTCGGGGTCGGCGACGTAGCCGTCGAGCGACATGGACATGATGGCGACGACCTTCGTCATCTCGTGCTCCTCTGCTCCGGGCGGTCCCGATGACCACCTCCTGCTCTCACCACGAACGGCATCACACCGATACGACATCGACTCCCCTGCTCCGGGTGGTCTGCCCGGCAGGCCGGGCTCGTCCGACGGGGAGTGGTAAGCAAGGCATGTGCTCGAGAGCTTCCAACGCCGTGACGTCGAGGTCGACGGGACACGCCTCCACGCCGCCGTGGCCGGCGACGGGCCACCGGTGCTGCTGCTGCACGGCTACCCGCAGAGCCACGTGATGTGGCACCGGATCGCTCCGGCGCTGGCCCAGCGGCACACGGTCGTGCTGGCCGACCTCCGTGGGTACGGCGACTCGTCCCGACCGGCATCCGTGCCCGACCACGCGTCGTACTCCAAGCGCGCCATGGCCGCAGACCAGGTCGGCCTCATGCGGCAGCTCGGCTTCGAGACCTTCGCGCTCGTGGGTCACGACCGCGGCGCCCGAGTCGCGCACCGGCTCTGCCTGGACCACCCCGAGGCGGTCTCCCGGGTCGCCCTCCTCGACATCGCCCCGACGCGGCACGTGTTCGGCCACGTCGACCGCGCCCTCGCCCAGGCCTACTACCACTGGTTCTTCCTCTCCCAGCCCGCAGACCTCCCGGAGCACCTGATCGGCGCCGACCCGGGCTACTGGGTGCGCCGCAAGCTCGCGCAGTGGGCGGGTGCCGCCGGGATCGACGCCTTCGCGCCCGCGGCGGTCGAGCGGTACGTCCGCTCCTTCAGCGACCCGGAGGTGATCCGGGCCAGCTGCGAGGACTACCGAGCCGGCGCCTCCATCGACCTCGAGCACGACGAGGTCGACGCTGCGGCCGGTCGGCGCGTGGCGTGCCCGCTGCTCGTGCTCTGGGGTGCCGAGGGCTTCGTCGGTCGCGCGTACGACGTCCTCGACGTGTGGAGCGAGTACGCGAAGGAGGTGAGTGGTCACGCGCTCGGCTGCGGCCACTTCCTCGCCGAGGAGCAGCCCGACGAGACCCTCGCCGCGCTGCGTGACTTCCTGGCCCAGCATGGTTGACCGTCCGGAGCGCAGGTGCGTGCCGATCGAGGTGGAGATGCTGCCGCTCTACCGCGAACCGGGGTCCGCGCGGCTCCGGCGCGAGCTGAGGCGCGAGCGGCGGCGCGAGCGGCGTGCGAAGCGGGGCGGCGTCCGGACGACGACGCTGACGGCGGTCGACGACGTTCAGGGGACCAGCCGTCGCCCACTGAGCTCGTCGGGGGTGATCCGCAGCAGCAGGTGCCGCTCCCCGGGGGCCCACGGGCCGGGCCACCGCGCACGAGGGTCCGCGCTCAGGTGACGCACCACCGAGGCCGACCCGCGGACGAGGACGCTCCACCCGGTGTGGTTCGCGGGGTCGATGTCATCGACCTCGAAGGCGCACGTCGCGCTCTCGCTGAGATGTCGCGCGAGGGTGTTCCTGGGCTCCGTCCGCACCAGGATGGTCCGGTCCTGGACGACGAAGTTGACCGGCAGCGCGAGCGGACCGTGGTCGTCGCTGAAGACGACCCGGCCGACCTGCTGGGTGGCGAGGAGGTCGAAGCACTGCTCCGTCGACAGCGCCAGCAGCTGCCCGCTCGGCCGGCCCGCACTCATAGGGATTCCTCCTGGACGCTCGTCGTGGCCACAGCCTGTCGCGCCTCCGAGCGCCGCCACAGTGGCGGCCGTCCTGCCGCGGCAGGACGAAGGTCCCTGGCTGGGCTTGTCCAGACAGCGACCGCCGAGGAGATTCGCGTGCATGCCGTGAGGGGTACGTTCGCGGTGTGAAGCCGCTCGACCCGCGACGGGGTCATGAGGGGCACGTTCTCTTGCTGTACCACGACGAGTCGTATCGACGTGCGGGGGTCGCCGCCTGGCTGAGGCGTGGCCTCGAGCTCGCCGCCAAGATCCTCTACACCGAGCCGCCGGGCGAACCGTCGGGCCGGTCACTCACCGGGCTGCTCCAGGACCATCCGGGGGCCGCCGAGGCCGCCGAGCGCGGCCAGATCCAGGTGATCCAGGCCGACCGCACGGCCTACGACCCTCGCTGGCAGGCGAGCGTCGTCGAGGACGCGCTGCGGCAGGGCTATCCCTCGGTGCGCTGGTCGGCGGAGGCCACGACTGCGTTGTCGGTCATGCCACGACGGCGGCACGCCGAGGTCGAGCGGCTGACCGACCAGCTGTGCGAGTCGCTCCCGGTGTCCGTGATGTGCCAGTACTCGGTCGGCAGGTCGATGAAGGTCCTGGGACCGGTCAGCATGATGCACGGCGCCGGGCTGAGGGAGCGGTTGTGCGAGGCGGCGCCGTTCGAGGGCGGCCTCGCCGTCTCCGGAGAGGTCGACGCGTCGAACCACGACATCCTCCGCGCGATGCTCCAGGCCGCAACGGCAGCAACTGACCGCGACTCGTTCGCCGTGGACCTGAGCGCGCTCGACTTCCTGGACGTCCGCGGAGCGCGGGCGCTGATGGCCGGCACCGCGGCGTACCGGCGACACGGTGGGCAGGTCCGGTTGCAGGCACCGCAGCCGATCGTCGACCGGCTCCTGCGGCTGCTCGCCTTCGACCGGTCCCGAGGCATCCTCATGGAACGGGGCTGGTGATTACGCCGGACCGAGTGCACCCCGAGTACGGCCACGGACTGCTGGTCCACCGCGACGACGACGAGCTCGTCGAGGGCACACGGACGTTCGTCCGGCAGGGGCTGGCGTCGGGCGGCCACGTGGTCGTCCACGGCCCCGAGGACCGGGTCGACACGTTGCGCGACGCGCTCGGCGCGCATCCCCGTCTGACGTACGGGTTCGACGAGGACGCCTACCTCGCGCCGACCCGGGCCCTGTTCGGGTACCAGAAGCTGCTGGCGGAGAGCCCGGACCCGGCCGCGTTCTGGGTGACCGGGCCCGTGCCGCTGGGCCACGACTCGGCGGCACGCTCCGCCTGGGCCCGGTACGAGTCCGCGGTGGACGAGGCCCTCTGCGCCTACCCCTTCCGGGCGCTCTGCACGTACGACGCCCGCACCCGTCCGGCGCCGGTGCTCGCGGCCGCCCGGGCCACCCACCCCACGATCAGCGACGGCGAGACCGACCGGCCCAACCTGGAGTACGTCGACCCCTCCGCGTTCCTGGCCCATCCGCTCGCCGAGGTGCCCGGCCCGCCCGGCTCCCCGCCCTCGGTCGCCACCAGCCTCATGCGGCTCGACGACCTGGCCCGCGCCCGTCACCTGCTCCGCGCGAGCGCTCGTCGCTCGAGCGCCGTGTCGCGACAGGCGTTCCACACGCTCTTCGTCGCCGTGCACGAGGTCGTCGTCAACGGTCTCGTGCACGGCCGACCGCCCGTGCACGTCAGGCTCTGGACCGAGCTGGACACCCTGACGTGCCAGGTCGTCGACTCGGGGCCGGGGCTGCTCGACCCGATGGCCGGCTACCACCGACCCGACCTGTCAGGCTCCCGCGGCCTGTGGGTGGCGCGGCAGTTCGTCGACGACCTGCTCATCGGTCCCGCACCCGGGGGCGGCTGCAGCGTGCTGCTGACCAAGACGGACCCCGGCAGGTAGCGGGAGCGGACCGGTCAGCGCTCCGAGGGAGCGGCTCGGGCTGCTTCCTCGATCCTCGACCGGTGCGCCTCCCAGTCCGTCCCGTCCGGTCCCGTGGCCGGGGGATCGCCGACCGCGCCGTCCAGCTCGCCACTTCCCGTGCTCACCCATCGGCGCGAAGATGCAGGTCGTACGGCGTGGTTCCCTCGGAGGGCGGTTGTGAGATGAGCGGCAAGGTCGTGGTGAACAGGTGCATGTCGCTCGACGGCTTCATCGCGGGCCCGGGCCACTCGATGGACTGGGGCGGTGATCGCTCCCTCGCCGACTTCGTGGCACCGGACGACCTCGCGGAGGTCGCCGCAGCCACCGGTGCCATGCTCGTCGGTCGCCGGACCTGGGACGTGGGCGACCAGATGGCGGCCGAGGAGCCGGACAGGACCGAGTACCCCTTCTCCGGACCGATGTTCCTCCTCACCCACCGTCCCCTGGAGCCGCCGGCCCCGGAGGTCACGATCCTCTCCGGCGACATTGGGGAGGCCGTCGCCACCGCCCTGGACGCTGCGGGCGGCAGGGACCTCGAGATCCTCGGCGCCGACGTGGCCGGCCAGTGCCTGCAGCGCGGGCTCGTCGACCAGATCCTGGTGTACGTGCTGCCGGTGCTGCTCGGCGCCGGCATCGGCTTCTCGTCACCGGGTGTTCCGAGGACGGACCTGGAACCGCTCAGCAGCACGCGATCGGGCGACGCGACGATCCTCCGCTTCCGCGTGTCACGCACAGGTCGATGACTTCGACGGGCCCCGACGGTCGGTAGGGAGAACACACTCTCGGACCAAGGAGCACGACATGGGACAGGTCATCGCCTCCGCGTCGATGTCGCTGGACGGCTACATCGCCAAGGACGACAACACGATCGGTCTGCTCTTCGACTGGTTGCAGAACGGCCCGGTGGAGATTCCCACGGTCAACGACGACATCACGCTGCACATGAGCCCGGCCAGCGCCGAGTACTGGAAGCAGTGGCTCGACGGACTGGGTGCACTCGTGTGCGGGCGCACGCTGTTCGACTTCACGGGGGGATGGGACGGCACCCACACGATCGACGTGCCGGTGGTCGTCGTGACCCACCAGGTCCCGACGGACTGGGTCGAGGCTCACCCCGACGCCCCGTTCCACTTCGTCACCGACGGGGTGGAGGCCGCGGTCGCGAAGGCCCAGGCCATCGCCCAGCAGCGCACCGTCGCCGTGACGGCCGGCACCATCGCCCGCCAGTGCCTCGAGCTCGGTCTGCTCGACGCGGTCGCCGTCGACCTGGTGCCGGTGGTCATGGGCCAGGGCCGTCCCTACTTCGGTGAGCTGTCCTCGGACGACGCCCCGCTGGGCGACCCGACGGTCTGCATCCAGGGCGACCGGGTCACCCACCTGCTGTTCCCCGTGGCGAAGCAGCCGGGCGAACGGTGAGGACCCTGCACGTGGGTGTCGTGACGCCGCACGAGGCGGCGGGACCCGAGGTGGAGCTGCCCGCGATGACACGTGGCCGCGTCGTCACGGTCGTGTCCCGGACGGGGTCGCCACCGGAGGCGACGCAGGCGCCGTCGCAGGCGGATCCACCCGGCCACGCTCAGCTGCGCGCCTCGACCGGGCCCGCCGCGCTCGACCGCGCCGCGGCGACCTTCCGGGGCAGCACCCTCGCGGCGGTCGTCCACGCGTCGACCACCTGCGGCTACGTCCTCGGGCACCGCGAGGAGACCGCCCTCGTCGAACGCCTCTCGCAGCGCTTCGACGTCCCGGCCGTTGCCAGCTGCGCGGCCGCCGTGGCGGCACTGCGGGCGCAGCAGGTCGAGCGGGTCCAGCTGGTGCACCCGCCGTGGTTCGACGACGGGTTCGACGAGCTCGGTGCGGCGTACTTCCGCAGCCAGGGGTTCGACACCGTGGTGACCACGGCGTCGGGCCTCCCCCGGGACCCGGCCCGCGTGGACCCGCAGGACGTCGTCGACTCGGTCGGACGCCACGTCGTGGACCGGGCCGAGGCGATCCTCCTGGCCGGCAACGGGTTCCGTGCCGCGGGGACGGTCGAGCAGCTGGAGCTGCGCACGGGTCGGCTCGTCCTCCAGGCCAACCAGGCACTGCTGTGGGGGATCCTGACGGCGACGGGCACGAGGTGGGACGTGACCGGCCACGGTCGGCTGCTGCGGGAACGCACCACGACGACGTGAGCCGTCGTCGTCTGCCTCCCGCTGCTCACGTCCGTACGGCGACCCAGAGCTCCTCGGCCGGCCAGCGGGTGGCCCACTGCCGCGAGACGATCTCGTAGAAGGCGTGGTCACCGCCGTCCGGCGGCGCGAACATCTCGAGCATCGCCTCGACCACGAACCCGGACCTGCGCAGCAGCCGCAGCCAGTCCCCGTGGGACGGGTGGAACTCGACACCACCGCCGGGCCACTGCACCCGGTACGCCTCGCGGTGCCCTCGCACCAGCCGTTCCTCCGCGACCCCCGGCTCCTCGGGGACGCACAACGCCGACAGGTGGCTGTTGGTCAGGAAGACCAGCCGTCCCCCGGGCCGCAGCAGCCGAGCCGCCTCGGGCAGCCAGCGCTCCGGGTCGCACCACGCCGCGGCTCCGTGCTCGCTCACCACGAGGTCGAACCGTCCGCTCGCCAGCGGGACCTGCTCGGCGTCGCCCTGGACCAGCGGGAACACCGGACCGACCTGCTCCTGAAGTCCACGCGCGGTGGCCAGCTGCTCGCTGGAGAAGTCCACGGCCACCGTGCGTGCACCGGCCCGGCACAGCCAGGCCGAGAAGTACGCCGTACCGCACGCCAGCTCCACCACGTCGAGGCCCCGGAGCGGCCCGAGCACGTCGAGGTCCCGCTCAGGTACCGCGAAGAGCCCCCACACGACGTCCGGCCTGGCCCACATCTCCTCGGCCGCGGCGTCGGTGAAGCGCTCGTTCACGACGGCCCACAACGCCCGGTTCAACGCGATCTCGGAGGCCCGGACGTCGCTCACATGCACATGGTGGGCCGCCCTTGACCCTGCGTGCCTCGCCCGGGGTGGGTGACGTGATGCGTGCGCCGGTGTCGCGAGCAGCCGGCAGCGCGACCACGTCCTCCAGGGTCAGCTCACTCGGCACCCTCGGCGACCAGCTCGGCGGGCGACGGGGACTCGTGGGAGGAGGTCTCCGGCTCGTCGTCGTCGTGGATGTACTTCCCACCGCGGAAGGCCGACGCCAGCGCCGCGACCAGGCAGGCGGTGATGGCGAAGCTGAAGGCCACCCCGAGCCCGTCGGAGAACGGCTGCGAGATCAACGCGGGGAAGAAGCCGTGCCCGGTCAGGTGCGCCTGGGTGGCGGCCGGCAGCTGGTGCAGCACGTGCGGGCCGAGCAGCGACTGGATCGGGTTGTAGCCCAGCAGGGACGCGAACAGCACGCCGACCGGGGGCAGCTCGGCGACCCGGGCGGCCGCGTCGTGAGGCACGCCGTTCGCGGTCAGGCCGTGCATCAGCGTCCCCGGCAGTGAGGCGGCCAGCCCGGTGATCATCAGTGAGAAGAAGATCCCGATGGAGAGCACCATCGCGGAGTTGCTGAACACCGTGCTCATGCCGCCCCCGACACCTCGCTGGTGGGCGGGCAGGCTGTTCATGATCCCGGTGCGGTTGGGTGCCGCGAAGAGCCCCATGCCCAGGCCGTTGATCAGCAGCGCCGCGGCGAACTGCCAGTAGGAGAAGTTCACCGGCAGCGCCCACAGCCACACGAAGCTGGCAGCGGCGACCAGCATCCCGCCGGTGGCGAACATGCGCGCGCCGAACCGGTCCGACAGCCACCCGGAGGTGGGACCGGCGACCAGGAACCCGACCGTCATCGGCAGCATGTAGATGCCCGCCCACAGCGGCGTCGACTCGAAGCTGTAGCCGTGCGCGGGGCAGCCAGATCCCCTGCAGCCAGATGATCAGGATGAACATCAGGCCACCGCGGCCCAGCGCACCCAGCAGGCTGGCGACGTTGCCGAACGTGAACGCGCGGATCCTGAACAGGCTCAACCGGAACATCGGCTCGGGGACCCTGGTCTCGATCCAGCAGAACACCGCCAGCACGGCGCAGCCACCGATCATCGCCGTCAGCACCCACGGGTTGGTCCAGCCCATCGTGTGCGCGCCGTACGGCTGGATGCCGTAGGTGATGCCCACCAGCACCGCGATGAGCCCGACGGCGAAGGTGATGTTGCCCCACCAGTCCATCCGGGCGTGCCGGCGGATCCCGGTGTCGTGCAGCTTGAAGTAGGCCCAGACGGTGCCGAACAGGCCGAAGGGCACGGAGACCACGAAGACCAGGTGCCACTCGATCGGCGCGAGCAGGCCGCCCACGATGAGGCCGATGAAGGACCCGGCGATGGCGGCGACCATGTTCAGCCCGAGCCCGAGGCCACGCTCGCCGGGCGGGAACGCGTCGGTGATGATCGCGCTGGAGTTCGCCATCAGCATCGCGCCGCCGACGCCCTGGAAGATCCGGATGGCGACCAGCCACAGCGCCGCGGCCACACCGTGCATCCAGGTGACCGCGAGCATGATCGAGAAGAACGTGAAGATCGCGAAGCCGGCGTTGTAGATCCTCACCCGGCCGTACATGTCGCCCAGCCGCCCCAGGCCCACCACCAGCACGGCGGTGACGACCATGTAGCCCATGATCAGCCACAGCAGCAGGCTGGTGTTGCCCGGCTCGAGCGGGTTGATGTGGATGCCCCGGAAGATGTCGGGCAGCGCGATCAGCAGGATCGAGGAGTTGATGGTGGCGATCAGCACGCCGAGCGTGGTGTTCGACAGCACCACCCACTTGTAGCGAGGGCTGACGGTGTCGCGCTCTGCCCTCGCACGCGCCCGCTCGTTGCGGACGTCCCTGCCTCGCCGCGCAGCTCGAGTCTCGGTCACCTGGCCTCCGGTACCTCGTTCGAGACTAGTTAGTTGCTCTATACAAACCATACTCCCGGCGCACCGGTCTGCCCGTCGTCCACAACCACCTCGTCGTCGACGCACTCCTCGAGGTCTTCGAGTTCGGCTCGCCGGAGTTCGTGCGGCTGCGCGAGCGGTTCTGGCTCGACACGTTCGAGGCGGCCGCGGCATCGAGAACGCGGACCGCCGGCAGGACAACAAGCTGGCCAGCCTCGACACCCTCCGGCGGATCCGCACGGCGGCAACCGGCCCCGCGCCGCCTCCGGCCGACCTGGTCATCGACACCGAGACCGTCTCCCCGAGCGAGGCGGCGGAGGCCATCCGCACGACGTTCTCGGTCGACGACGAGACGCACCGCCGCGGCTATCCCCCTCTGTGACCGAGGCGTGGCGGCCCCACAGCCACCTGCGCCTCTCTCGCTTGCACGCCTGGGTGCGGGCGGGAAAGGTGGCACGCAGGCGAGCCCACCAGTCGCCCCGCACGAAGGGACTGAACCGTCATGGCCGACAGTGCCGACGACCTCGTCAGCGTCCGCTACATCGTGGACGACGTGCAGCAAGCCATCGACTTCTACACCGCCCACCTGGGGTTCACGCTGCGCTTCGCGCGCGTCCCCGCCTTTGCGGACGTCACCCTGGGCTCGCTGCGGCTGCTGCTGTCCGGACCGGCCAGCTCAGGTGCGCGGGCCACGCCCGCCGACGCGGCAACGGCAGGGCGCAACCGCATCCACCTCGTCGTGGCCGACCTCGACGCGGAGATCGAGCGGCTGCGCAGCTCCGGCGTGACCTTCGCCAGCGACGTCGTCGAGGGCCCCGGTGGCCGACAGATCCTGCTCACCGACCCCGCCGGCAACCTCGTCGAGCTGTTCACCCCTGCCTCGTGACCCCGGCTGCCGTCGGCCGGCGGTGGGCGAAGCCGTCCCTCATGGAGCTCGTGGAACCGGACGCCCGCTCGGCGCGTCGGAGGTACAGACCCAACGACCTGAGGGGGAGCCATGAGGGTGGTCGGCGCAGCGATCGGGACAGCGTGGGCACTGGTGCTCCTGGGCTGCACGCCGGTGCAGGTCGGCAGCTCCGGTGGCGGAGACTGCACGAGCCACTACGACAAGGTCGCCGACGGACCGACCAGGGCCGCCCTCGAGCGGCGACTGCTCAGGGACGTCGACCCGCGAACCCACTCACTGCGGATCCTCCGGAAGGATTCCGGTGACGAGAAGGTCGTCGTCAACCTCGTGGACGGACGCCACCGGCTGATCATGTCGCTCGACATGTGGCAGCGAGAGGACGGCACCTGGACGGCCCAGCGGTGGGCCCAGTGCATCGACTGACCGCAGCACCCGCCGCCCCCGTGACCAGGGGGCCGAGTGGCCGCGTCGCTACCTCTTCTTCAAGAACATGCGCGGCTGACGACCTCCGCCGCCGATCGAGCCCATGACCCACTGACGAGACCCTGTGAGCCAGTGGCGGGGTGCCGACCGTAGGAGTCGGTAGCCTGCAACGCATGCCCATCAAGCTCGAGAACGTCGGGATCGCGGTCCGCGACCTCGAAGCCACGATCGCCTTCTTCACCGACCTCGGGCTGACCGTCCTGGGCCGCGACACGGTCAGTGGCGAGTGGACCGACACCGCCGTCGGCCTCGACGGCAACCACGCCCGCATCGCCATGCTGCAGACGCCGGACGGCAACGGTCGCCTCGAGCTCTTCGAGTACATCCACCCCGACGCGATCGAGACGGAGCCCACCCGCCCCAACGAGATCGGGATGCACCGCGTGGCCTTCTCGGTCGACGACATCGACCAGGCCCTCGAGATCGCCGCGAGGCACGGCTGCCACCCGCTGCGCGGCGTTGCGACCTACGAGGACGTGTACAAGCTCAGCTACGTCCGCGGCCCGAGCGGGATCATCGTGATGCTCGCCGAGGAGCTGCAGAAGGGCTGACCGCGGCATGCCGACCGCCGCCGAGTACGCCGCCGACCTCGTCGCCTCGGTGCGCGACGACCCGGCCGGGCGGGTGGCCCTGATGCGGTCGCTCTACGAGGCGTCGCCCGGGCGGCCCGAGCTGCACCTGCCGTACCGGCGGGCGGCGCTGGGATTCATGGGGTGGCAGCTGCGTCGCGGCCTTCTCGAGCCGCTGGACGCGCGGGTGCCTGGCAGTCCCTGGTGGCGGGCCGTCAACGAGCGGCTGCTGCGAGACACGGCCGAGGCGCGCGGCCACGCGCTCGGGCTGGGCGGCCCGATGTCGTCCTGGAGCGCCACCTGCAGCGCAGAGTTCGCCGAGCAGCCGTCGGCCGGAGGTGGTACCGGCGCACAACGCGAGCATCGTGTCGGCGTACCTCGAGCACCGCGAGCTGCCGAGTCGAGACGCACCCCGAGCGGTTCTTCCTCAACCTGATCCTGGTCCGGGTCCTCTTCGCCCACGCCCTCGTCGCCGCACCCCGGCTGGCGCTGAGCTGGCTGTGGCCCCTCGGCCCCGTTCTGGGCGACCCACGCCTCATGGTCACGGGCATCTTCGTCGCGCTCTCCCGGGTGATGCCCGACCGGTACCCGTTGACCAGGGAGCTCGCGTGGTACGTCGACAACGAGCACGGCTTCGGACGGGTCCTCGACCGGGGCCTGATCCAGCCACGCCTGTGGCCGCTCTACTCGTGGTCAGCGGCCGAGCTGTCAATTCCAGACCTCTGCACCCTGGTGCAGGACGGCGTGCCCACCTACGCGTGGGACGCCGCCGACGCGGAGCCGTGGGGTCCGGCCACCGGCAGGTGGGCGTCGACGGCGCGGCGGGTCCTCCCGGCACCCGGACGACGGGGCTGAGCCTGCCCGATGAGCCGACGATCAGGCGATGTGCTCGAGGGCGCTGGCGATCGCCGCTGCGGTCTGCTGCGGCGCCTCGTCCGGCAGCAGGAACACCGAGCCGGGGATGGTCACCACGGTCACGGTCGCGGCGGCCCGGAGGGTCGCGCGCTCGGCGTCGGTGAGGTCGCCGTCCCCCTTCTGGGCGTGGACCACCCACACCGGGGTGCCTGACGCGACCAGCTCGGCGGCGAAGTCCCGGTCGGCGTCGATGTAGTCGAGGTACTCGGCGCACACCCGGACCGAGTCGCGTGCACGGTTCTGCCGGAGGTCCTCGGCCAGCTCCTTCTTGTGCCCCGCCGGCGCCTTGGCCGCCCGGGCCATCAGCGGCATCAGCCGGAGCAGGGCGGCCATCGGCCAGCGGCCCACCTTCCCCGACGCCCGGACCACGCCGCGGAACATCCGGGACTCGTCCTCGGTCGTCAGGCTGATGCCGAGCAGCACGACCGGACCCCGGAAACGCTGAGACAGCACCATCTCCAGGGCCACGGTGGCGCCGTGCGAGAAGCCGACGACCACGTCGCAGGAGTGCTCCTCCGCCAGCTCGGCTGCCCGCCGGGCCATGGCAGGGATCGACACCTCCGTGGTCAGCGGCGCACCCGCCATGCCGGGCAGCGTCGTGGCGACCAGACGCACCCCGGACAACGGCGGCTGCGCCATCACGAGGTCGAACGAGCGCGCCGCGTTGGCTCCCCCTGGCAGGAGCAGGACCGACCGGTCCGCGTCCGGCGGCCCTGCCACCACCAGCTCCCAGGCCTCCCTCACGGCTGCCTCCGTCTCACGACCGACCGCGCAGGTTCGTCACGCCGTCGACGGCGCGATGTTGGCGCTGCCGCGGAACAGGTTGTCCGGGTCGTACGTCGCCTTGAGCCGGGCCAGCTTGTCGAACTTGGCGCCGTAGGCGGACTGCACGGTGTCCTGGTGGTCGAACTCTGAGTTCCCGTTCACGTAGGACCCGTCTGCCGCTGCGTAGGGCCGCAGCGCGTCGGTCATCGACCGCACCCAGTCACGCTCGGCGGGGAACATCTCGGCGACCGGGCAGACCCCGACGATGAACGCAGCGAAGCGAGGTGATCGGCCGCCGCTGAAGGCGGTCTCGTCCTCGGCGGGGCGGCTGTAGGCGCCGTCGAGCCGGTAGAGCAGCACGAGCGACAGCGGCGACTGCTTCTTCGGGAAGTTGTCCGTGAGCGCGTCGATCACGCCGTCCGACAGTGCGTCGACGTAGCAGCCCTTGTCGTAGGCGTGGACGCCCCAGGCGTTGGCCTCGTCGAGCATCTTCTGCAGCTCCACGAAGGGCATCGGGGCCGCGAAGTCCACGGCCGGCGGTGGGCCGGAGCGAGCCTGGGCGAGCACGTCGGCGTGCTGCTCGGGCGAGCCGAACCCGACGACGATCATCGCGTAGCCGGGCTGCAGCTGGTGCTGCTCCGGCACGAACGGAGCGGGTGGAGCGTTGAGCCCGCAGACGATGACGTTGACGTCGTCGGGGAGCTCGTCGATGAACTCCCGTGCGTGCCGGAGGACCGCCGGTCCCTGGTCGAGGCTCCAGAACAGGAAGCCGAACTGCACCATCGGCCCGGCCGCGTGCAGCTCGAACTCGAACTCCGTCACCACCCCGAAGTTGCCGGCGCCGCCGCGGACCGCCCAGAACAGGTCGGGGTTCTCCGTGGCCGAGGCGCGCCGCAGCTCGCCGTCAGCGGTCACCACCCGGGCGGACACCAGGTTGTCGATGGTCAGGCCGTACTTGCGGCTCAGCCACCCCATGCCACCCCCGAGGGTCAGGCCGCCCACGCCGGTGTGGCTGACCAGCCCGGTCGGCAGCGCGAGCCCGTAGGGCTGCGTCGCGGCGTCGATGTCGCCGAGCAGCGCACCGCCCCCCACCCTCACCCGGCGAGCCTGCGGGTCGCACGTCACCGCGTTCATCCGGCTCAGGTCGAGCATGAGGCCGTCGTCCATGACGCTGGCACCCGAAAAGCTGTGGGCGCCGCACCGGACGGTCATCTCCAGCCCTCGCTCGGCAGCGAGCCTCACGACGGTCTGCACGTCGGCCTCGTCCGCGCACCTGGCGATCATCGACGGGCGGCGGTCGATGTCGGCGTTCCACACCCGCCTGCTGTCGTCGTACGCCGGGTCCTCCATGCCGATCACCTCGCCGCGCATCCGTCCACGCAGCTCCAGGAGCGGGCTGTCAGCGGTCTGGGTCATGGCGGCCTCCTCGGGCCTGCGTCGTGGCCGACCCTCCACGTTAGGCAGGTGGCGCGCGCCCGCGACATCACCCGATCGGGTGGTGGCCGGTCGACGGACGACCGGTGCACGCCACCTAGGTGCGGACCGGATGACCGGAGGACCGGTCGACGGGCAACCGCGTGCTGCTGCCGTCTCACCCGCAGCGGGCGAGGAAGGCACCGAGCCGGCCCCGTCGAGAATGGCGGGATGCCGCGCCCACCGCGGCGCCCGAGGAAAGGATCCCAGCATGGGATGTCTGCTCGCCCTGCTCGCCGGGTTCGCACCCCGGGTCGCCCTGGTGCTGGTCTGGATCTTCTCGGACCTGGTGGACCGCGCCTACAACGGCTTCCTCATCCCGCTGCTCGGGCTGATCCTCTTCCCCTACGCGACGCTGTTCTACGTCCTCGCCTACAGCCCGGTCACCGGGGTGAACGGGTGGGGCTGGTTCTTCGTGATCCTCGGGTTCATCTTCGACCTCGGCCACTGGGCGGGCGGTGGCGTGACCGGTCGACAGCGGTATGCCTAGCCCGACCCGCTCGGCAGGCAGACCCTTGACGTAGCCGGCAAGGAGGATCAGCCATGACGACGTACTCCCTCGGCTCGAGCGGCCCGGAGATCGCCCGGCTGGACGCGCAGGCGGAGTTCCTGCGGGAGCCGACCCGGGTGCTGCTCGCCTCGACGGGCATCGCCCCGGGGATGCGGGTGCTCGACCTCGGCACCGGCCTCGGGCACGTGGCGGCCGCGGTCGCCGACCTCGTGGGTCCCGACGGCGAGGTGGTCGGGCTCGACATCGATCCGCGCATGCTCGCGGTGGCTCGGGCTCGGACCGAGGACCTGCCGAACGTGCGCTTCGTCGAGGGGGACGTGACGCGCTGGCGCGAGGACGACCCGTTCGACGCCGTCGTCGGGCGGCTGATCCTGTTCCACGTCGCCGACCCGGTCGGCGTCCTGCGCCACCACCAGGAGGCGGTCCGCTCCGGTGGCCGCGTCGTGATGATCGACTACGACATCGGCGGCCTGCGAGCCGAGCCGAGCGAGCCGCTCACCGAACGGATGGCCACGCTCCTCCTCGCGGCGTTCCGCGCGGCCGGTGCCGACCCGACCATCGGGTCGCGGCTCAAGGCCATCCTCGCGGCGTCCGGGGTCGAGGACGTCGAGGGCTTCGCGATCGCGGAGTACCTCGCGAACGACGACCCCGTGGGGCCGGCCATGCTCACCGGCGTGGTCAGCTCGTTGGCGCCGGTGATGCTCGCGCACGGGCTGGCGACGGAGGCGGAGCTCGGTCTCGACACGCTCGCGACGCGAGCCGCCGAGGCGCTGCAGTCGGCGGGCTCGGTCCTGGTTCCTCCGATGCTGGCCGCGGCCTGGGGCCGCCGCCGCTGAGCCCTACTCGGTGGCGGTCGCCGTCCAGCCCCCGCCGCCGACGAGCGGGCGTCCACGGGTCCGTAACGCTTCCCGGACGCTGCAGGCCGACCCTACTGTAAGAGGCACGTCACGAGGAGGCGGCGACAGCGATGGGTCCTCGACGCCAGGTTCGCGCAGCACCTTCGGTGCTGGCCTGGTCGCTGTGGGCCCTGTGGCCGGTGTCCATCGTCCTCATCCTGTGGCTGGTCCACGGGCAGCCCGACGAAGCCGACAGCAAGGTGGCCATCGGCATGGCCGGGTACGTCACCGTAGGCGCCCTGGTGGCCGCCCGGAAGCCGGCCAACGGTGTCGGCTGGTTGCTGCTGGCGATCGCGCTGACGTTCTCCCTGCAGATGGTGGGCGAGGCCTACATCGCGAGGACCTACCCCGGCTACGTCGCCGTGGCCTGGGTGACGGGCGGGCTCTTCAACGTCTCGTTCCTGCTCGTCCTGGTATTCCTCCCGTTGTTGTTCCCGAACGGCCACCTGCTGTCGTCGCGCTGGCGGCCAGCGTGGTGGCTGGCCGTGGCCGCCCTGGTCTCCACCGTCGCCGTCACCGGGCTCAGTCCGGGGCACCTCGCCGTGACCACCGGGGTCGAGAACCCGATCGGCGTCGAGGGCGCGCTCGCCCGCGAGCTCCTCGATGCCGCCGAGAAGGTCACCTTCGTGCTCGTCGTGGCAGCGATCCTGGCGGCCGCCACGTCGCTCGTCGTCCGGTTCCGGCACTCAGCGGGCACGGAACGTCAGCAGCTGAAGTGGTTCGCGTTCGCCGCCGCGCTGGCCGTCGGTGGGGTGCTGACCTCGGCCCTGAGCGACCTGCTTCCCGAGAGACCGTTCGGCATCCTCAACGACGTGGGCTGGATGGTGTTCGTGTTCACCGCCGGCCTCGGCATCCCGCTGGCGATCGGGATCGCGATGCTGCGGCACCGGCTCTACGACATCGACGTGGTCATCAACCGCACCCTGGTCTACGGCACCCTCACCGCCACCCTGGTCATCACCTACGTCGGGACCGTGCTGCTGCTCCGCCTCGTCCTGTCCCCCGTCACCGGCGAGTCACCACTGGCCATCGCCGCCTCCACCCTCGCCGTCGCCGCCCTCTTCCGACCCGCCCGCACCCGCATCCAGAACCTCGTCGACCGCCGCTTCTACCGCCGCAAGTACGACGCCGCCCGCACCCTCGACACCTTCGCCGCCCAGCTGCGCCACGAGCTCGACCTCGACGCCGTCGCCCACGACCTCCGCACCGCCGTCCACGACACCGTCCAACCCACCCACCTCTCCCTGTGGCTGCGCGAGGCCCCCCGATGAACCACCCGACGACCCACCCGACGAATCACCCGACGAAGCACCAGCCCGCCACCATCCTCGCCTGGTCGCTGTGGACGCTCTGGCTGCTGCTGACCGTCGTCGCGACCTGGCAGGCGATCGCCGACCGAGGCATGGCCGACCAGTTCTTCGTGGTCGCGCTGGTCGGCTACGCCACCGTCGGAGCCCTGGTGGCGGCCCGGGAGCCGGCCAACGCTGTCGGCTGGCTGCTGCTCGCGACCGGGATCGTCCTCGCCCTCTCGTCGGTCGGCGAGCTCTACGCGATACACCCGGGGAACCCCGGCTACGTCGGCGTCGGCTGGGCGACCGCCCTGCTGTTCAACGTCTGGCTGATCGTTCCGGTGGTCTTCGTCCCGCTGCTCTTCCCCGACGGCCACCTGCTCTCACATCGGTGGCGCCCCGTCGCCTGGCTCGGGGTCGCCACGCTCACGGCCGGGGTCCTGGTGTCCGCCTTCAGACCCGGCGAGCTCGACCTGGGGGCGTCGGTCCAGAACCCACTCGGCGTGGACGGCGTGGCCCGGACCGTGATCGAGGTGGTGGACACGCTCAACGGCTACGCCCTGGTGGCCGTGGTGGTGCTGACCGGCGCGTCGCTCGTCGCGCGGTTCCGTCGCTCGACCGGGACGGAGCGGCAGCAGCTGAAGTGGTTCGCCTACGCGGGTGTCGTCACGGCCTTCGGGCTGAGCCTCGCAGGCGTCGGCGAGCTCGCTCCGAGGTCCTGGGGCGACCCCGTGGGGTCAGTGGGGTGGACGATCTTCCTCCCCACCTGCGTGCTCGGCATCCCGCTGGCGATCGGGATCGCGATGCTGCGGCACCGGCTCTACGACATCGACGTGGTCATCAACCGCACCCTGGTCTACGGCACCCTCACCGCCACCCTGGTCATCACCTACGTCGGGACCGTGCTGCTGCTCCGCCTCGTCCTGTCCCCCGTCACCGGCGAGTCACCACTGGCCATCGCCGCCTCCACCCTCGCCGTCGCCGCCCTCTTCCGACCCGCCCGCACCCGCATCCAGAACCTCGTCGACCGCCGCTTCTACCGCCGCAAGTACGACGCCGCCCGCACCCTCGACACCTTCGCCGCCCAGCTGCGCCACGAGCTCGACCTCGACGCCGTCGCCCACGACCTCCGCACCGCCGTCCACGACACCGTCCAACCCACCCACCTCTCCCTGTGGCTGCGCGAGGCCCCCCGATGAACCACCCGACGACCCACCCGACGAATCACCCGACGAAACACCAGCCCGCCACCATCCTCGCCTGGTCGCTGTGGACGCTCTGGCTGCTGCTCGCCGTGACCACGGCCTGGGTCGACGTTGCGAAGCAGGGGAGCACGGGCGTCGCGGTGATCCTGCTGCCCCTGGGCTGGGCGGTCGTGGGAGGTCTGGTCGCCCTCCGGGAGCCCGCCAACGCGATCGGGTGGCTGCTGCTCGTGGCCGCGCTCGCATTCGGTCTGCAGGGCCTGGCCGAGGCGTACCTCACCGCTGGGGCCGACGGCGGCCTGGCGTCGGCGGCCGCCTGGTACGACGGCTGGGCCTGGTACGTCTGGTTCTTCTCCGCCGGCCTGCTGCTGCCACTGCTCTTCCCGAACGGCAGGCTGCCCTCGCCCCGGTGGCGGGTCGTGCTCGTCGTGGACCTCGCCGCGCTGACGCTCTGCATAGCCGGTCAGGCGTTCGCGCCGGGCGCCCTCGACGTCGACGGGCCGCACGACATCGCGAACCCGCTCGGTCTCCACGGGTGGGTCGCCGACATGACAGCCGTCTCCGCAGGGGTCGGGAGCGCGCTCGCCGTCCTCGGCCTGGTCCTGGGTGCCGCGTCGTTCGTCGTACGGCTGAGAAGGTCGAACGGCCGTGAGCGGCGGCAGCTGAAGGTGCTTGCGCTCGTCGTCGTCTCTGCGGCCGCTGCCTTCGTCGCGATCGTGCTGGCGGCGATCGTGGGGGAGCTGTTCGATGCGGGCTGGGCCCGTCAGGTCTCGGACTTCGGATGGCTGCCCGGCCTGATGCTGATCATCGTCGGGGTCCCGCTGGCCGTGGCCATCGCGATCCTGCGACACCGTCTCTACGACATCGACGTGGTGATCAACCGGGCTGTCGTGTACACCACGCTGACGGCCACGCTCGCGACGACGTACGTCGGGAGCGTGCTGGTGCTGCAGCGGCTGCTCAGCCCGCGGACCGGGACCTCCGACCTCGCGGTGACCGTGTCGACACTCGCGGTGGCCGCACTGTTCCGTCCTGCTCGTCGCCGCATCCAGGCGGCGGTCGATCGACACTTCTTCCGACGCCGCTACGACACCGCCCGCACCCTCGACGACTTCGCGGTGCGGCTGCGTCACGAGCTCGACCTGTCTGCGGTCGGTGACGACCTGTGCACGGCGGTGCGCGAGACGGTGCAGCCTGACGTCACTCTCACTCTGGCTCCGCCCATGACGTCCGCAGCCGCCCCGCCTCGACGCCTCGTAACGCTCGGTGGACGCTGCGCGCGTAGACAGGTCTCACCATGACGACCATCGCCGGATCGTTCCGCCGCCGCCTCCTCGGCCGGTCCTCCGCACCTGAGGCGTCGCACGCGGTTGCCGACCAGCCGACCCCGACGGGTGACGACCTCGCACCGGTGGACCTCGCTCCGAACGACCCGCTCCTTGCCTTCCTGCAGAGTGCGAACGGGGTGGTGGACGTCGACACCCTCGAGCTCGACTCGCCCGGCCTGGTCGCGATGAAGGAGGCCGGCGTCAAGCTGGCGGTCCCACTGGTGAGCCAAGGGGAGCTGATCGGCGTGCTCAGCCTCGGTCCGCGGCGTTCTGAGCAGGAGTACTCCTCCGACGACCGGACCTTGCTCGACGCACTGGCCGCCCAGGCCGCCCCGGCCGTCCGCGTCGGACAGCTCGTGCGCCAGCAGCAGGCCGAGGCGCGGACTCGGGAGCGCATCGACCAGGAGCTCGAGGTGGCCCGGCTGATCCAGCAGAACTTCCTGCCGCAGAAGCTCCCCGAGCTCCCGGGCTGGGAGATCGCCGCGCTCTACCGTCCCGCGCGCGAGGTGGGGGGCGACTTCTACGACGTGATCCCGCTGCCGGACGGGCACTTCGGGTTCGTGGTCGGAGACGTCACCGACAAGGGCGTCCCCGCTGCCCTCGTCATGGCAGCGACCCGGAGCGTGCTGCGGGCCTCGGCGCAACGGCTGGTCGACCCGGGGCTCGTCCTCCCAGCGCGGCAGGGAAACGAGCGGCGCGCGATCGAGCGGGTGAGCACGATCGTCGCCCCGCTCGGCCTCTCCGAGGCGCGACAGCGCCGGCTGGAGACCGCCGTCGGCGAGGCAGCCATGAACGCGATGGAGCACGGCAACCACTTCGACCCCGACAAGCCGGTCTCCGTCCGCGTCGTCAGCGGGCCGGAGGACGTGCGGGTCCAGATCGTCGACCACGGAGGGGCACCGGCGTCCGACGCCAACGAGGTGCCCGACCTCGAGGCGAAGCTCGCGGGCCTGCAGCGCGCTCGCGGCTGGGGCCTGTTCCTCATCAAGGAGATGGTCGACGAGGCGCACGAGTCGAGCGACGGCCGTCTGCACACTCTCGAGCTGCTCATGCGGCTCCACGAACCAGCCGACCACTCAGCACCCGAGGCGGGAGACGACGATGACGACGAATGAGCAACCGCACCCTGGTACGCCGACGCGACGGCGTCGCGGTCATCGACCTCGTCGGTGACGTGAACGCCGGCGCCGAGGCCTCGCTCGTGCAGGCATGGGACGAGGCCACCGGCGAGACGCCCGACGCGGTGGTCCTCAGCTTCGCCCACACCGGCTACATCAACTCGACCGGCATCGCGCTGATCGTCGGGATGCTGGCCAAGGCCCGTGCGCACGGCATCCCGATCCGGGCCTACGGACTCAGCGACCACTACCGCGAGATCTTCGAGATCACCCGGCTGGCGGACTACCTGGCGATCGAACCCGACGAGGACACCGCTGTCCGCGGTGCAGAGAGGAGCAGCACATGACCGAGGCGACTGCGACCTTCGACGTACGCCGGAGCGGGCCCGCCGGCATCGTGGACATCCAGGGCGACGTCACTGCCGGCTCAGAGGACCGGCTCATGGATGCCTACACGAGCGCGGGCGACGCGAAGGCGATCGTGCTCAACTTCTCCGACTTGGCGTACATGAACAGTGGTGGCATCGGACTGCTGGTGACGCTCCTCATCCGGGCCAACCGTTCGAGGCCAGCAGCCGTCGCGCCCGACGACCGAGGTCGTTGAGGTCCACCCGGCCCGCGTCGGCCGCGGCCGCGAGGCGCGCCGCCAGGTCCAGCGCCTCGTCGAGCTCAGGCGCGGCGATCGCGGACTCCTGGCCCATGTCGCGCAGGATCGTCACCTCGGTCCGGGAGGCGATCAACGGGTCGGCGACGCCGTCGATCCAGACCCGGGTGCGGCGGCCGTCGCCGCGCTCGTCCCCGGTGATCCGCTCCAGCGCGTAGATGCGGTCCGCGCGCGCGAACTTGCCGAAGCCCAGTGCCACCATGCGGGAGTCCAACGTCACGGGCCCATCCTGGCACCGGCCACCGACATCGGTCCCGGCCCACGCTCGACGGTCACCCGCCTGCGTCGCGTCACCCTCGTGCAGGTGCACTCATGGAGCCGGTTGCCAGCTTGCGAACACGGCGTTCCGGACGACGGTGCGTCGGCGCGTGCCGTCCAGGGCGCTGCTGATCGCGACCAGCTGGTTCCCGTCGGTGGTCTCCACCAGCAAGCGCCTGCCGTTGGGCGACCAGGTGGCGGCGAGCATGTCGCACGGCAACGGCACGCGGCTGTTGCCGGTTCCGTCCGCGGCCACCAACCTGATCGACTCGACACACGGGCCACCGGCCTCGTCGGTGCGGTGGTAGACCAGCCGGCTGCCGTCCGGAGACCAGCGCGGCTGCTCGTGGAACACGCCGTCCGAGGCCCGGGTGACCTGCTGAAGTCCCGAGCCGTCGGGACGCACGGTGTAGAGCTGGGAGCCGCTCTCGGGAGTGTTGTCGTCGAACTCCAGAGCAGAGAAGACCAACGACGTGCCGTCCCGGGACCAGTCGATCGACCGAGGTGACCGGTGCGGGATGTCGACGTGCAGCCTCGTGAGCCTTCCGGTGGCCATCGAGTAGATGAACACGTCGGTGACCGCGGAGCTCCCCCGCCCGGACGTCATGGTCACCGCCACGCGCGCACCCGCCGGTCCCCACGCCATGTCCATGACGTCGTAGCGCGCGCCACCGATGAGAGTGCGCTTGAGCGTTCCGTCCGCACGCATCACCCGGAGGTAGGGGAACAGTCGCGTCTCCTCGTTGCCGTTGTCGAGGTAGAGGATGCGGCCGCCGCCGTTCGACCACCGGGGGTTGTCCTTGTAGCTGGGCCCCCGCGTGAGCTGGTCGCGGTTCGTCCCGTCGTTGTCCGCGACAGCGACCTGACCGGCGTGCCGGCCGGTCTCGATCACGTACATGACGCGAGGGCGCACCGGTTGCACTGCCACCGTCCCGCTCGGCCGGCTCGACATCGGCTCGGCACCGACAGCGATCAGCGGGACCACCACGAACGTCGGCAGCAGGGAGACAGCGGCGACCGGCCCCACGCCTCGGCGGAGCAGCCGAGTGACTGAACTCGCGAGCCTGAGCCGCATCTCGATCACCGCCCTCCCACCGAGCCTGCCCATCCCCGTCGGAGCGCGACATAGCCTCTCTGGCTCATTCGGGTACGCCCCCAGTGACCGGTCGGCCTACGGCTCCGGGTCCGCGCCGTAGCGCAGGCGGTAGGCGCCCTCCGCCGCCGGCAACGTCGGGAAGAGCAGGTCCGGCCCGATCCGGTCGACCATCCCGTAGGCCTCCAGCGTCGCGCGCACGTCCTGCTTGACGCGGGCGACCGCGAACACGGTGCCGCGTGCGGCGAGCTCGGCGCGGACCTCCTCCACCGCGTCGAGCGCCGTGATGTCGAGCTCGACGTTCGCCTCCACGTTGAGCACGAACCAGCGCAGCTGCTCACCGCGCTCGGTCGCGGCGGCGAGGGCCCGCTGCTTGAAGTCGCGCGCGTTGGCGAAGAACAGCGGCGCGTCGTACCGGTAGACGAGCAGACCCGGTGTCACGACGGCCCCCGGGTAGTCGTCCACGTCGTGCATCCCCAGGAGCCCGGAGACGCGTCCAAGGACGGCGTCGTGCGGACGCGCGATGCGGCGCAGCATCTCCACGGCGGTGACGGCGACCGCGACGAGGATGCCCTTCAGCACGCCGAACACCAGCACGCCGCCGAGCGTCACGAGGGCGAGAGCGAGCTCGCTGAGCCGGAACCGGGCCAGCCGGCGGAACTCGCCGACGTCGACGAGCCGGGTGGCGGCGTAGATCACGATCGCGCCGAGCGCGGCCAGCGGGAAGCTGGCCAGGACCGGACGCAGGAACAGCAGCACGACGACGACGCAGACGACGGTGACCAGCGAGCTCAGCTGGGAGCGGCCGCCCGCGCTCACGCCGATGGCCGTGCGGCTGCCGCTGCTGCTGACCGGGAAGCCCTGGAACAGCCCAGCGCCGACGTTGGCGGCCCCGAGCGCGAGGAACTCCTGGTCGGGGTCGATGGCGTACCCGCCGCGGACGGCGAAGGCGCGCGCCGTGAGGACGTTGTCGGTGTACCCGACCAGCAGGACGCCGGCCGCCGGCAGCAGCAGGGTGAGGTAGTCGCCCAGCGGCGGCAGACCCGGTGTCGGCAGCCCGGCCGGGAGCTCGCCGACGACCCGGACACCCTTGGCCTCGAGGTCGAGGACGGCCGTCAGGGTGGTGGCCAGCAGCACGGCGAGCAGCGGCCCCGGCAGCCACGGCCAGCGCCACGCCACGACGAGCAGGAACGTCAGCGTGGCCGCACTGAGCAGCAGCAGGTTCCACTGCACCTGGTCCAGGTGGGTCAGGAAGGAGCGCAGCTCCGCCGTGACCGAGTCGCCGGTGACGGTGACACCGGTGACCTTGCCGAGCTGTCCGACCACCATGACGACGGCGATGCCGGTCATGTAGCCGACGAGGATGGGAGCGGAGAACAGGTCGCCGAGGAAGCCGAGCCGCAGCAGCCACCCGGCGAAGGAGAGCAGGCCGACGAGGACCGCGAGGGCGGCGGCGAGCGCGGCGTAGCGGGCGGGATCACCCGCCGCCAGCGGCGCCAGCGTGATCGCGGTCATGATGGCGCAGGTGGACTCCGGCCCGACGGACAGCTGGCGCGAGGAGCCGAACAGCGCGTACAGCGCCAGGGCCGGCAGGGCGGCCCACAGCCCGACGACCGGGTCGAGGCCGGCGAGGACGCCGTAGGCCATGCACTGCGGGACGAGGTACGCCGCGACGGTGACCCCGGCCAGCAGGTCCCAGCGCAGCCACGGCCGCTCGTAGCCGCGGGCCTGCTCGATGCCGGGCAGCCGGCGGGCGACCCCCGCGACCCACGTCGAGGTCGTCACGCGTCTCACCTCCTCACCAGCAGGTGACCTCCTCATCGTGACGCTCGCGCAGCGGCGTCGGCAACGACAGAGTCCTTCGGCACCGGGCGCGCACCTGGCGAGCACCGGGCGAGCACCTGGCGCTGGCCCACGGAGCGGTGACAGATTGTCGGGGTCACCCCCACCGTTCTCGGGTCAGACAGGAGAACCGTCATGAAGCAGCGCACGGCGCACGACTCGGTCTCCACCGACATCGCCGCGACACCCGAGCACGTCTACGACCTGGTCTCCGACATCACCCGCATGGGCGAGTGGAGCCCCGAGTGCGTCCGCTGCACCTGGACCAAGGGGGCGACCGGTCCCGTCGCCGGCGCCCGGTTCAAGGCCACGAACAAGGGCGGACGGGGACCGGCGTGGTTCAACACCCCCGTGGTGAAGGTCGCCGACCCCGGCCGCGAGTTCACCTTCAACCGCAGCGGTCCCGGCATCGGCTCCTACACCTGGCGCTACGTCTTCGAGCCCACGTCGACCGGGACCCGGGTGACCGAGTCCTTCGACGCCGAGCGCCCGCTGGGCAAGGCCATGACCTGGCTGACGATGAAGTGGACCGGGAGCCCGGACCGCGACGCGGACCTGCGCGCCGGCATGACCACGACCCTGGCCCGGGTCAAGGCGGCCGCCGAGCAGGGATGAGGCTTCGATGACCGAGCGCACCTTGGTCCTGCTCCGACACGCGAAGTCGGACTGGTCGGGCGAGCAGCCGGACGTCGACCGCCCGTTGGCCGGACGCGGCCGGCGTCAGGCGCCCGACGCCGGCCGGTGGCTGGCCGCGAACGTCGCGAGCCTCGGCATCGCCGTCGTGTCACCCGCCGCCCGCGCCCGGAGCACCTGGGAGATCGTGTCCGCGGAGCTCGACGCACCGCCACCGACGCGCGTCGACGACCGGTTGTACGCCGCGTCCGCGGACGAGCTGCTCGCCGTGGTGCGCGACCTGCCCGCCGACGTCGGGAGCGCGGTCCTGGTCGGCCACAACCCGGGGTTCGAGGAGCTCGCCGAGCTGCTCACCGGGGAGCCGACGCGGCTGACCACGTCGGCGCTGGCCGTCCTCGCCGTCCCGGGGTCGTGGTCCGACGCGGCACCGCGGACGTGCACGCTGAGAGCCGCGGGCCGACCGCCGGGATGACGCTCCGACCAGCAGGTGACTGGGTCGGGTGTGCCATGGTGCCGGGCCGCGCCCGGGTCTAGCGTCGGACCGACCAGAACTGCCGCGCACCGCCGCGCCTGTGACGCCCCGCCCGACGCCCTCGTCGCCTCCCACGCGACAGTCCGAGCGACCAGGAGGGACCGTCATGAGCGTCCAGCTCGACACGTTGCGCGACCAGCTGAGGGGAACCGTCACCGGCCCCGACGACGAGGGGTACGACGAAGCACGCAAGGTCCGCAACGGGATGATCGACAAGCGCCCCGCCGTCGTCGTCCAGCCGGCCAACGCCGGCGACGTGATGACCGCGGTGCGCTTCGCCGCCGACGACGACCTGACCGTCGCGGTCCGTGGTGGTGGCCACAGCGTCCCGGGCTTCGGCACCTGCGACGACGGCGTGGTGCTCGACCTGTCCGCCATGCGTGGTGTGCGGGTCGACCCGCTGACGCACACGGCCCGGGTCGCGGGCGGCGCGACGTGGGGCGACCTGAACTCCGCGGCGTACGCCTTCGGGCTGGCGACGACGGGCGGCATCATCTCGACCACCGGGGTGGGCGGGCTGACCCTCGGCGGCGGCATCGGCTACCTCGCGCGGGGGCTCGGCCTCGCGCTCGACAACCTGCTGTCCGCGGACGTGGTCACCGGTGACGGCACCTTCCACGTCGCCAGCGAGAAGGACGACGCCGACCTGTTCTGGGCGATCCGCGGCGGCGGCGGCAACTTCGGCGTCGTGACGTCCTTCGAGTTCCGGCTCAGCCCGGTCAAGGACATCTACGGCGGACCGATCTTCTTCGAGCTGGACAAGGCGGGCGACCTGTTCCGGCTGTACCGCGAGCTCATCGCCGACGCTCCCGAGCAGCTCGGCTGCTTCCCGGCGTACCAGATCGCGCCGCCGCTGCCGTTCATCCCCGAGGACCGCCACGGCGAGCGCCTCGCGCTCATGGTGACCTGCTGGTCGGGCGACCTGGACAAGGGCGAGAAGATGCTGAAGCCGTTCCACGACCTCGCGCCCGTGGTGGCCGAGATGGTGGGGCAGATGCCGTACCCCGCGCTGAACAGTGCGTTCGACGCGTTGTACCCCTCGGGGCTGCGTCACTACTGGAAGGCCAACTTCGTCAAGGAGCTCACCGACGACGCGATCGCCGCGCACGTCGAGCACGGCTCGAAGGTCCCCGAGCTGACCTCCACGATGCACATCTACCCGATCAACGGCGCCTGCCACCGGGTCGATGCGGAGTCCACCGCGTTCGCCTACCGCGACGCGAACTTCGCCACCGTGATCGCGGGCATGTGGCCGGACGCCAAGGACGACGAGCGCAACACCGCGTGGGTCCGGGAGTACTACGAGGCCACGGCACCGCACTCGGAGGAGGGCGGCTACATCAACTTCATGGCCGAGGACGACCAGGACCGGATCCGCGCCAACTACCGCGGCAACTACGACCGGCTGGCGCAGATCAAGCGGACCTACGACCCCGGGAACCTGTTCCGGCACAACCAGAACATCCGGCCGGCGTAGACCGGTCGGCGCTCAGCGGATGAAGATCCCGGCGTAGGGCTTCGGGTCGAAGTACGTCGTCTTCGGCGGCATCACCTCGCCGCGGTCGGCGACCTCGATGAGCTGGTCCAGGGTGGGCGGGCGCAGCGTGAACAGCGCACCCGCGTCGCGGTCGCACGCCTGCGTCAGCGCTGCCACACCGCCGACCGCGGACGCGATCTCCAACCGGGGGCTCGCGTGCGGTGCGACACCGAGCAGCGGCGCCAGGACCTGCTCGTCGAGGATCGAGACGTCCAGCCCCGCGACACCCGGCAGTCGGTCGTGCTGGTGCACGACGTCGTGCCAGCGGCCGTCGACGTAGATCCCGCAGAAGCCCTCGACCTCGCCGGCGCCGCCCACCTCCCGGACCATGAACCCCGCAGCGAGCGGCGCCAGCAGCTCGTCGGTGCCGACGGGTCCCGCGACCCGGCGGTGGAACGCCCGCAGCCGCAGGCCGTCGACGGGGTACATCACGCACATCACGCCCGCGTCGTGCGGCCGGCCGAGCTTCTCCCAGACAGCCAGGCTCGCGGCGACCCGGTGGTGGCCGTCGGCGATGTAGTGCACGCGCCGGCCAAGCTCTGCGGCGAGCACGGTGGCCGCGGCGCGGGGGACCCGCCACACGGTCTGCTCCCAGTCGTCCGGTCCGGTGAACGTGAGCACCGGATCGGCGCCGACCGCCTGGTCGACCACCGCGACGACCTCCGGGCCCGGCCGGTGCAGCAGCGCGACCAGCTCCGAGCGCACCGCGGCCGAGCTGAAGTGCGCGACGAGACCCTCGACCCGGCGGGGCTGCACCGCCTCGTGACCGCGCACCCGCCGGTCGAGGAACGCCTCGTGACCCACCTCGCCCACCACCCCGACGTGCTCGTCGTCGCCGCGACGCAGCCGGTAGACGTAGAACGCGGTGTCGGTGGGCGCGTAGGCGTCCTCGGCCACGGTCCGCAGCGCGCCCGTCCGCGCCTCGACGGCTCCCGGGCGCTCCGCCGCGGGCAGCGTGTCGAGCATCCGGAAGACGTTGTCGGCGGCGTAGCCCTGACGGACGACGCGTGCCGCGAGCGGTCGCACGACGCTCACCGCCGGCGCCCCGCCGGTCGCCGGGTCACGCCGTCACTCCACGCCCGTGAACTCGGCCACGGACACGCCCAGCACCTCGGGGCCGGCGCCGATCTCCTCGAGCAACGGGTCCGGCACCGGGCCGGTGACGTCGATCGAGGCGACCGCGGCCTCGCCGCCCTGGAACACCCGGTTCTCCATGTGCTCGACGTTGAGCCGGGCCGCGCTCAGCACGTCGAGGATCCGCGCGAGCACGCCCGGCTGGTCGAGGTGGCGGACGGTCAGCGTCACCGAGCCGAGCCGTTCGGGCGCGAGGTTCACGACGTTGCGGGTCTCGCCGGCGACGAACGCGTCGACGATCTCCACGACCCCGGCGGCGGTGGCGAGCTGCGCCTGCTCCGTCGACGCACCGATGTGGTGCGTGCCCACCACGGCGGGGTGCCGGGCGAGCGCCGAGTCCCAGGAGGCGGTGCCGGTCCCCGGCTCGTCCGCGTAGACGTCGAGACCGGCGCGCACGGTGCCGGCGTCGAGCGCCTCCAGCAGCGCGGCCTCGTCGACGACGTCGCCGCGTGAGGTGTTGAGCAGGATCGCACCCGGACGCAGCTGCCCCAGGAACTCGCGGTCCACGAGGTGGCGGGTCTCGGGCGAGGCCGGCACGTGCAGCGACACGATGTCGGAGGAGGCCAGCAGCTCCGGGAGCGAGTCACGGACGGCGATGCCGAGGTCGGCGGCGCGGGCCTCGACGTGGGCCCGGCGGCGCGGGCTCTGCAGCGTCTGGACGTGGATGCCGAACGCACGTGCCCGCTCGGCCACGCACAGCCCGATGGACCCGAGCCCCACGATGCCCAGGGTCGACCCGAGCAGCCCGGCGGACTTGCTGTAGCCCTTCTTGTCCCAGCGTCCGGCGCGCAGGTCGGCCACGTTGTCCGGGATCCGCCGGTCGACCGCGATCAGCAGGCCGATGGTCAGCTCCGCGACCGCCGCGGAGTTCTGGCCGGGCACGTTCGCGACCAGCACCCCGCGCGCCGCCGCCGCGGCCGTGTCGATGGTGTTGGTGCCGGCGCCCGCGCGGACCACGAGCCCGAGCTTGTCCGCGGCCTCGAAGACGCTCGCCTCCACCTTGGTGCTGCGCACGACGAGCACGTCGACGCCCGCGATGCGGCCGGCGAGGTCCGACGCGGTCAGCGAGGCGTCGAGCTCGCACTGGTGGCCACGCGCCTCGAGCGTGGCCAGCGTGCTCTCGGGCAGTGAGTCGGCGACGAGCACTCGCATCTCGCGACCTCCGGTGTGGGGCCTGTCCCACGGCAAGGGACGAACTCCGGTCACGGTAGTGCCTCGTCGGCCGTCGGCGCCTCCGCCGGCTCGCGGCTCCCGCGGCGGCCAAGCCCTCCTGAGCCGTGGTCGTCTAGTCCGCGCGAGCTCTGGCGTAGGTCAGCAGGACGAGTCCGGCGCCGACCGTGCGGGTGCCGACGAGGCGCAGGGCCTGCGGAGCGCTGGTGCCGGGGAAGAGGCGTTCACCGGCGCCCAGCACGAACGGGTACACCATCAGCCGCACCTCGTCGACGAGGTCGTGCGCGACCAACGTCCGCACCAGCTGTCCGCTGGCGTTGAGCACGATCTCGCCCGCGAGCCGCTGCTTCAGGGTCGCGACCGCGTCGACGGCGTCGCCGGTGAGCACGGTCGTGCCGTTCCAGACCGGGTCCACGAGCGTCGACGACACGACGTACTTGGGCATGCTGTTGAGCCGGTCGGCCCACGGCCCGGTCCGGTCCGGCCAGCGCTCGACCAGGAAGTCGTAGCTGCGGCGGCCGATCAGCAGCGCCTCGGCGCGCACCGCCTCGCCGCACTCGACCTCGGCCCACGCCCGTCGGTCCTCGTCGGTCATCCGGCTGAACCAGCCGCCGCGCTCGAAGCCGTCGTCCCCGGTCGGGTCCTGCATCACTCCGTCGAGCGTCACGTTCTCGCTGACCACCAGCGTGCCCATGTCGTGCTCCTTCTCATCGGTCGGTGTCTTCGGGAGGACAGACACCGCCCGGCACCGGGAACCGGTCGCTCGGGCAGCGCCCAGTTCGGTCCCCGTCCGGTGTCGGTACGTCGAGGAGGTGCGGCACGATGCGACGCATGGGTGAGGCGAGACCGGCCACGGGGACCACCGACCTGCTGGCGCGGGCACGGTCCGGCGACGACGGCGCGTTCCGCGAGCTGACCGAGCCCTACGTGCGCGAGCTGCAGGTGCACTGCTACCGGATGCTCGGGTCCTTCCAGGACGCCGAGGACGCGCTGCAGGACGCGCTGCTGGACGCCTGGCGCGGCCTCGACCGGTTCGAGGGACGGGCCTCGCTGCGCACCTGGCTCTACACGATCGCGACCAACCGGTGCCTCAACACCCGGCGCTCGACGGCCCGCCGCCGTGCGCACGAGTGGGACGTCCCCGGCGTCGCGCCGCCGGAGCCGTCACGCCTCGGCGAGGTGGTGTGGCTCGAGCCGCTGCCCGACGCGCTCGTCGCCGGTGGGGTCGCCGTACCCCTCGGGCCGGAGGCGCGCTACGAGCGGGCCGAGTCGGTCTCCCTGGCCTTCGTGACCGCGCTCCAGCTCCTCCCCCGCCGGCAGACGGCGGTGCTGATCCTGCGCGACGTGCTCGGGTTCACCGCGAAGGAGACGGCGGCGATGCTCGACGCGACCGTCGAGTCCGTGACCAGCGCCCTGAAGCGCGCCCGCGCGGGCCTGGACCGTCGACGGCTTCCCGACCCCGACGGCGAGCCGCCGCCGGCCCCGGACTCGCCGTCCGAGCAGCAGCTGCTCACGAGCTTCGTCCGTGCCTGGGAGGCGGCCGACGTCGACGCGGTGGTGGCGCTGCTGACCGACGACGTCTTCATCTCGATGCCGCCGATGCCCTTCGAGTACGACGGCCGGCCCGCCGTCGGCGACTTCTGCGCCCGGATCTTCGGTGCCGGCCGCCGCTTCGAGCTGGTGCCGACGCGGGCCAACGGTCAGCCGGCCTTCGGCGTCTACCTGCGGGCCGCCGACGGCACCAGCCACGGCGCCGGTCTCTACGTCCTGACGCTCGCCGGGGACGGCATCAGCGCCATGACCCGCTTCGAGAACGGCGTGCTCCCCTGGTTCGCGCTGCCGCGGTCGCTGCCGGGCCGGTGAGGCTCGGGTCCCTTCAGGCGGAGCGCTCGACCCGGGTGAGCCACTCGATGACGAGCGCGCGCAGGACGTCCGGCTGCTCGTGCGGCAGTGCGTGGCCCGCGTCGTCGACGACGGCGAGCGAGGCGTGCGGGTAGTGCTCGCCGAGGTCGGCGGCGGCTGCGTAGCCGACCGTCGAGTCCAGCCGTCCCGCCACGACCAGCGTCGGCGCGGCGTACGCCGGTCCGTCGTCGGGCCGGAGCTCCCACCGCTCGCCGATCCGCTCGAGCGCCGCCGGGTCCGCGAGCGCGGCGCCGGGGGCGACGCAGCGTTCGTACCGCTGCAGCATCTCCGGCGTCTGCACCACGAAGTAGCCCCGGAAGTCGTCATCGCCGATCCCGCCCCCGGCGACCACGCGGTGCTCCGGGACGTCGCGCACGCCCGGCAACAATGGACAGACCAGCGCCAGCCCGGCGACCTGACCCGGGGCTCGCGCGGCCATCGCCTGCGCGTAGTAGGCACCGGCCGAGTGGCCGACGAGGAGGTACGGCGCCCCGTCGCTCACCTGACCCGCGAAGTCGAGCAGCGTGGCGAGGACGTCCTCGGCGCTGCGCATCTCCTCGGGGGCGACGGTCCGGCCCATGCCGGGGAGGTCGGGATAGACCCGTCGGAACCCGGCCAGGTCGCGCAGCATCGGCTCGAAGCAGGCCTCGGGCTCACGGTGGTCCACGCCGGCTCCGTGCAGCACCAGCACGGTCCGGCCGGTCCCGTGTGCTGCGTAGTGCACCGCCGTCGCGGCGGCCCGAAGCTGCATGCCGGCAACCTACCCACGAACCACGGCCGTTGGTCCCTTCCGGTCACCGTCGGGCGCACGGACGCTGGTCGCATGACGTTCGCGCGGAGGCTCGTGGCTTCGGTGGGCACCGCGACGGCCGCCTACGGCTGGCTCGTGCGTCCGCGCCTCGCGCGCTGGGGTGCGAGCGACGAGGAGGTCGCCGGTCCGTACCCCGGCGCCGGCATCGTCCCCGACGGCCGGCGCGGGCCGACGATGGCGGTGACCATCGACGCGCCGCCGGACCGCGTGTGGCCCTGGCTGGTGCAGCTGGGCGGGGACCGCGGCGGGTGGTACTCCTGGGACCGTCTCGACAACGCCGGCCGTCCGAGTGCACGCAGGATCCACCCCGAGTGGCAGGACCTCGCCGTCGGCGACGCCGTCACCTACCGGACCCGTCGCCGGGGACCGGTGCCCGCGTGGACGGTGGTCGTGCTCGAGCCCGAGCGGTTCCTGGCGCTGCACGGCCTGAGCGACCTGCGCGGCCACCCGCTCGACCCCCGGCAGCCACGACCCTCGGCGTGCACCGAGGGGTTGTGGGGCTTCCTGCTGACCCCGTTGCCCGACGGCCGCACGCGGCTGGTCATCGGCGGCTACGAGACCTTCCGTCCGCGTTGGCTCGCGCCGATCTCGTCGTTCGTCGGGGTCGGCGTCGTGTGGATCATGCAGGCGCGGATGCTCGCGGTGCTCAAGCGCAACGCCGAGCGGGCCGGTCCGAGTGCTGGCCGCTGAACCACCAACCTCTAGGCGCTCGGGGCCGGACCGGCCAGCACCGTGGTGGCGTGGTCGGCGACCCACTGGCGGAAGGGTCGCGCGGCCGTCCCGAGGACCTCGGACACGGTCGAGGTGACGTACGCCGGCTGCCCCATCGTCGCGGCCCACGCGTCCAGCAGCATGTCCACGACCGGGCGCGGCCAGCTGCCCTCCGTGTCGCGGCGGAACTCGTCGGGCGTCAGCTCGTCGAACCTGACCGGGCGCTCCAGGACCTCGCCGAGGATGCGCACCTGCTCGGCCTGGCTCAGCGACTCGGGGCCGGTCAGCACGTAGTCGCCGCCGGCATGCCCGTCCTCGAGGAGCGTCCGCGCCACGACGGCTGCGACGTCGCGGTCGTCGACGGGTGCCGTCTCCGCGGCGCCGTACGGCCAGCGGACGACACCGTCGGAGCGGAGGGCGGGCGCCCACCAGGCCACCGTGTTCGACGCGAACATCCCCGGCCGGATCATCGTCGACTCGATCCCGGAGGCCGCGAGGTGCCGCTCGATGTCGGCGTGGAGCACCGCCATCGGGTTCGGCTGCTGGAAGAACGGGTGCGGCGTCTGGTGCGGGGAGGACAGGAAGACGACCCGCCGCGCGTGGGTCGCGAGCCGCTCGACGACGGCCGGGACGGTCGTCGGCGCAGCGGTCCAGACGAGGAGGACGCTGCCGACGCCGTGCAGCGCCGGATCGAGCGTCTCGGGCACGGTGAGGTCGCCGGTGACGACCTCCACGTCCGCGGGCAGCGACGCCGTCTCCGAGCGGTGCGCGAGCGCGCGGACCGGGACGCCCTCGTCGACGAGGAGCTCGACGACGGCCCGCCCGATCCGGCCGGTCGCTCCGGTGACGAGCACCGGCGGCACGGTCACCACTGCGCCGGGTGGATGAACGCGGCGGCCGGCCGGCCGAGCCACTGGGTGACGCGCATGGTCAGGTCCATGTCGGCGAGCCGGGCGGTGCGCAGGTTCGTCAGCCGCGCCGGTGTGCAGCCCAGCTCCTCCGCGAGCTGGGCCCAGGTCAGCCCCCGCCGGACCCGTCGCTCGTTGAGCTCGGTGTGCAGCTGGTGCAGGTCCCAGCGGAGCCGGCGGTCCGCGCCCGCCTCCGGCAGCCGGACGTCCCCGACCTCGGCCACCGGGCCGGTCAGGAAGTCCTCCGGAGCCCGCTCGAGCCAGCGCAGCATGAACAGCGCGTACTGGCACGACGTCGCACCCCGCTCCTGGAGCCGCTGGACCGCTCCGCCGCACAGCGGGTGGTCACCGTCGCGCTGCTCGTTGAGGTCCGCCGACTGCTGCCAGAGCTGGTCGGCGAGCTGGTACCAGCCCAGGTCGAGGTCACGACGTCGTACGTCGAGCGCGTCGAAGAGCGCGCCGCAGTCGAACACCGGCCGTGCCTGCATGCCCGGCAGCGTACGTCGTCGGAGGGCTTCACCGGGACGGGTCCGGGGGTGCACAGTGTTGCCAGGCGAGCTGACGACCGGCACCGCAGGAGGGCCGATGAGCATCGAGCTGAACCACACCATCGTGCACGTGAAGGACCGGTGGGCGGCGTCGCGCGACGTCGGCCGGCTGCTCGGGCTGCCCGACGCGACGGCGTACGGCCCGTTCGCGGAGCTGAAGCTGGACAACGGCGTGAGCCTGGACTTCATGGACACCGAGGGTGAGGTCCACGGTCAGCACTACGCCTTCCTGGTGACCGAGGACGACTTCGACCTGGTGCTCGGCCGGCTGCAGGCCGACGACCGGGAGTGGTGGGCCGACCCGTTCAAGCATCGTCCGAACGAGATCAACCACGACGACGGCGGCCGCGGCCTCTACTGGCAGGGACCGGACGGGCACTGGCTGGAGATCATCACCCGTCCGTACGGCAGCGGCGGCTGACCACGCAGAGCTCGTTGTCGTCGGGGTCGGTCAGCACCACCCGGTCCCCGTCGTCCTGACCGGTGTCGACGCGGGTCGCACCCAGGGAGACGAGCCGGGCCACCTCCGCCTCCCGGTCGCTCTCCTCAGCAGGCGCGACGTCCCAGTGCACCCGGTTCCGCCCCGTCTTCGGCGTCACCGGCGGGCCGCCCCACGCGACCTTGGGCCCGCCGTGCGGTGAGCGGATCGCGGTCTCCTCGTCCTGGTCCCACACCAACGGCCAGCCCAGCGCCTCGCTCCAGAAGCAGCCGACCGCCCGCGGCCCGTCGCACGTCACCGCCCCGATGAACCCGCAGTCGGCGAGGAAGCCGTTGCCCGGCTCGATGACGCAGAGCTCGTTGCCCTCGGGGTCGGCGAGCACGACGTGCTCCTCCTCCGGGAGCTGGCCGACGTCGAGGTGCCGGCCGCCGAGCGTGAGCGCTCGCGCGACGGTCCGCTGCTGCTCCTCGAGCGACCTGCTGGTCAGGTCGAGGTGCATCCGGTTCGGGCCGACCTTCGGCTCCCGGGTCGCGACGAACCGGATCCGGAAGCCGGTGTCGTCGTCCGGCAGCAGCGTGACGCCGTCGTCGGTCGTCCGCCAGCCCAGGACGCCGCCCCAGAAGCGCGCCAGGCCAACGGGGTCGTTGGCGTCGAAGCAGAGCGCCACGAGCTCACAGGCCATGACGCGGACGCTAGGGCGGGCCCGAGCCGCGGTGCAACGGCATTACCGCTTCCAGGGCAGCCGGCTGCGCTTCTTGCCGCCGGCGAGCTCGCGCGCCTTCGCGCCGCCCTCCTTCGCCAGCTTCGCCATCTTCTTGTCACCGCGCTTGCCGACCTTGTCGGCCTTGCCGATCTTCTCGCCGCCCTTGGCCGCGAGCTTCTCGAACTTCTTGTCCGCCGCCTTGTCGACCTTGCCGGCCTTCTTGCGGCTCGCCTTCGAGGCCTTGCCGGCCTTGGTCGAGACGTCCTTGCCACTCTTGCGCATCTTCTTGCTCCCTTCGTCGACCGGGTGCGTCACCGCGCGCGGCAGCAGCAGCCCGACGGACTTCCCGAACATCCGCTTGGCCACCATCAGCAACGGGATGCCGACCGGCAGCAGGATCACGGTCACGCACAGCACGACCGCGAGCAGACCCACCACCGAGGCGACGATCCACAGCACGGCACCACCGAGTCCTCGCAGGACACGCATGGCTTCCACCTCCCGAGCCCCCAAGCCCGTGGTGGAGCGGTACCCGCTCAGTCCCGGTCCACTCCCGGGGACCCCTGCTCCAGCTGCTGCCGGACCCGGTCGCGGTCGATGAGGGACCGCACGTGCACGATCCGTCCGTCCCGCAGGTCGTAGAACACGTGCTCGGCGAACTCGATGCGCTGCCCGGTCGGCGCCAGCCCGAGGAACTCGCGCTCCGGGGTGCAGCGGAAGACGATCCGGGCCGCGACGCGCTGCTCCTCCACGACGAGGTCGTGCACGTCGAAGAACAGGTCGGGGATGGCGCGCACGTCGCCGCGGAGCAGGTCCTGGTACTGCGCACAGGTCAGCGGCTCGTCGTTGTAGGTCAGCCGCGGGGCGACGTACTCGGGGAGGTCGTCGAAGCGCCGCTCGTTGAGGACCGCGATGTACTCCAGGTACCGCTCTCGTGTCTCCACGGCTGCTCGCCTCCTCGGCGTGCGTGCGTCGGGACCACTCTGCCGTGACGACGGACGGGTGGGTTGTCCTCGACCGGGGTGCGGGACGAGGCTTGCGCCCATGTCCTCGGCAGTGCTCCCGGCTCGCGCCTCCGTCGTGGTGGTCGGCGGCGGCGTCGTCGGGCTGAGCACGGCCTACCACCTCGCCCGCGCCGGGGTCCCCGACGTCGTCCTGGTGGAGAAGGGCGAGCTGGGCTCGGGGTCCACGTGCAAGGCCGCCGGCGGGGTGCGCGCGCAGTTCTCCGACGCGGTGAACATCGAGCTCGGGCTGCGCAGCCTGCGGACGTTCGAGACGTTCGCCGACACCTTCGACCAGGAGATCGACCTGCACCAGGTCGGCTACCTGTTCCTGCTGGACCGGCCCGAGCACGTGGCGGCGTTCGAGCGGAACGTCGCGCTGCAGAACCGAGCTCGGCGTCCCGAGCCGGATGATCGACGTCGCCGAGGCGAAGACGCTCTCGCCGCTGGTCAGCACGGACGGCCTGCTGGCGGCGTCGTACTCGCCGACCGACGGGCACTGCACGCCCGAGAGCGTCGTCGGTGGCTACGCCCGCGCGGCGCGGCGGGCCGGGGCACGGCTGGTCCGCGGCTGCGAGGTGACCGCGATCCGTGCCGACGGCGGGACGCTCACCGAGGTCGTCACCGACCAGGGCAGCATCGCGACCGACACGGTCGTCTGCGCCGCCGGTGCGTGGTCGCGGGCGCTCGGCGCGATGGTCGGCGTGGACCTCCCGGTCACGCCCGTGCGCCGGCAGATCCTCACCACCGAGCCGGTGCCGGGGCTGGACCCGCGGACCCCGTTCACCATCGACTTCGCGACCTCGTTCTACTTCCACGGCGAGGGTCGCGGGCTGCTGCTGGGCATGTCGGACCCCGACGAGACCCCGGGCTTCAAGCTGGCGCGGTCCGAGGCGTGGCTGCCCGGGCTGGCCGCCTGCATCGAGCGACGGGCGCCGGCGCTGAGCGACGTCGGGCTCGGCGGCGGCTGGGCCGGGCTCTACGAGATGACCCCGGACCACAACGGGCTGGTCGGCGAGGCCGCCGAGGTGTCGCGGTTCCTCTACGCCACCGGCTTCTCCGGCCACGGCTTCCTGATGGGGCCCGCGCTCGGCGAGGTGGTGCGCGACCTCTACCTCGGCCGGACCCCGGTCGTCGACGTCAGCTCGCTCAGCGCCGACCGCTTCGCGGGGGCGGACCTGCGCCCCGAGCTCAACATCGTCTAGCGCCCTGCGGCGGCTCGGGGCTCTCAGGAGGCCTGCCACACCAGGGAACCGCGCACCTCGCGCGGGCGGGAGAGGGGGACCAGGTCGCGAACGACTGCGTGGCCACGCTGCGCGGCGAGGCCGGCCGGACGCCGTACGACCGCGGGCTGACGGACCTGGTCGGCGAGCTCTCCACCCGCAGCGATGAGTTCCGCACCCGCTGGGCCCGGCACAACGTCCGGCTGCACCGCACCGCCCCGGAGCGGCTGCGCCACCCGATGCTGGGCGACATCGAGCTGACCGGCAACGCGCTCGAGCTGCCCGGCGACGGGCTCACCGTGATCACCTACACCGTGGAGCCGGGGTCGGAGTCCGAGCAGGCGCTCGCGTTCCTGGCGAGCTGGAGCACGGAGCGGCGGCAGGCCACGGCACGCGCCGACGACGTCCGGCCCAGGACGACGCCGCCACCTGACGGCGGGCTACTTCCGGCGCGACCGCTGCACGAAGAAGGCGACCACCAGAAGCACGGCCAGGGCCGCGAACACCAGGGTGTAGAACACGCTCGGTCAGACCTCCGTCGGTCGAGTCGATGGTCAACCCTGGGCGCGGAGCCTCCCGGCCGCCCCACCCGGTACGGGTGACCCGGCGCCGCGTCGGCGCCGAGGCCGTTCCGACTCAACCTCCCGGGGTCATCGCCGACCTCGACCACCGCCGACACTGGGCGGGGGTGCACGTCGGCGCGGCCTGCTCTTCGGGCACGGTGACGAGGTCGCGGACCCCGCCGGTGCCTCGCACGCCTCGTCGGCGGCTAGGTCGTGGCGATGACCTCGGTGAGGTCGAGGCTGACGTTGGTGACTCCGGCGGCGGCCTGGTTGTCGATGTTGCCCCGCACGTTGGCGGCGAACTGCTCCGCAGCGTCGCGCTCGGAGAACAGGATGAACGTGTGCGACGTGCGCGGGTCGGTGCCGTCGCTCCAGTAGCCCTTCACCAGTCCCGGCAGCTTCCCGACACCGGCCACGATGCCGTCGAGGTAGCCCCGCTGCGCCTCGCGCATCGACGGCTCGATGTCCCAGACTCCGATCACGGCGTACACGTCGTCTCCCTCGCTCGTCCGGCGGGCTCAGTCCAGCATGGCCGCGCTCCTGCTGGGTAGGGGCAGCGGCGCAGCTCGGTGGGCCGGTCAGCCCACCGCGGTGGCCAGCCGGTCGACCGCGTCGGCCACCCGCGGCCCGACCATGACCTCGTCGTTGTGGTCGGCGCCGGCGACCACCACGCGCTCGACCAGCGACGGCGACGCGTCGGCGACCCGGGCGCTGAGCTCCGGCGGCACGACCGAGTCCCGGTCCCCGTAGACCACGGTCAGCGGCACCTCGCTGCGCGACATCGGCTCCACGACCTCGAACCGGTCGGTCGAGCAGCCGTCGCACCGGGAGCCACGGGTAGTGGTGGGACCCGACGTCGGCCAGCTCGGTGAACGGGGACCGCAGCACGACGCCCGCCGGCGCACGCCGCTCCGCCAGCGCCGCCACCACGCCGGTGCCCAGCGACTCGCCGAGGTACAGGGTGCGATCGGCGGGGTAGCCGAGGTCGGCGAGCGCCTCGGCGGCGGCCGTCGCGTCGCGGGCGAGCCCCGTCTCGCTCGGGCGTGCCGGGGTTGCCGCCGTAGCCGCGGTAGTCCATCAGCAGCACGGCGAACCCGCGGCGGCTCAGCTCGCCGCCAGCCCGAGCCGTCCCGACCGGTTCCCGCCGTTGCCGGGCGCGACCAGCACGGCCTTCCGGCGGTCCGCCGTCGGGCTCGCGGGCACGAACCACGCCCCCAGCTCCAGGCCGTCGGACGTGCGCAGCGTGACGTCGCGGGCCCCCGGCCGCACGTCGCCGGCCGCGGGGACCGGGGAGGCGTCCGGGAAGTAGACCAGCCGTCGCTGCAGCGCCGTGAGCATCTCCTCATCGCCGTCCCGGGGACGGAGCCCGTCGCAATCCGGCGCGGACGTCGTGCCTTACCTATCGATCAACGATAGATTCCCGTCGTACGTCGATAGGAGAACGCCGTGGGACACCTGACCGTCCTCACGCTGCGCGTCGTGCTCGCGGTCGCGCTCGCCGGGTCGCTGTTCGTGCAGGCGGTGATGGTGCCGCTGCTCTGGATCGACCTCGACGGAGCGCCCACCGCCGTGCGCGTCCCGGTCGTGGTCATCGTGGTGCTGGGCATCGTGACGATGCAGGTCAGCGCCGTCTGCGTGTGGCGGCTGCTGACGATGGTCCGGCGAGGCACGGTGTTCTCGCCCGCGGCCTTCCGGTACGTCGACGTCGTGTTCGGGTCGATCGCGGCGGCCGCCGCCCTCACGTTCGGGCTCGCCGTCGTGCTCGCGCCCGGCGAGGCGGTGGCCCCCGGCGTCGTCCTGCTGGTCGTGCGGGGTGTCCGCTGGTGGTCGCCGGGGTCGCGCTGGTCGTGCTCGTGCTGCGGATGCTGCTCGCGCAGGCCGTCGACCGCGACGTCGAGGCGCACCGGCTGCGGGCCGAGCTCAACGAGGTCATCTGATGCCGATCGTCGTCGACATCGACGTGATGCTGGCCAGGCGCAAGATGCCCGTCGGCACGCTCGCGGACCGCGTCGGCATCACGCCCGCGAACCTGGCGGTGCTCAAGAACGGTCGCGCCAAGGCGGTGCGGTTCACCACGCTGGCCGCGCTGTGCGACGTGCTCGCGTGCCAGCCCGGCGACCTGCTGCGGTGGGAGCCCGATCCGGAGCCGGCCGAGCGCGAGGTCACTGCTGCTCGAGCGCCTCGATGACGTCCTTGCTGTGGGTGAGCGCGATCCGGTTCCCCTCGAGCTCGATGCGCGACCCGCTGCTCTCGTCGACGAGCTCCAGGATCCGGACGTTGACCCGCTGGTGAACCTCCACCTTCAGCGTCCGCCTGGGCACCCGGAAGACGATCGGCCCGGCCTTGTGCCGGGACCGGGAGTCGAAGGCGCAGACGTGGGTGGGGGTCACCCCGACCAGCATCGTGCCGGGCAGCCCGGTCGACGCGTCGTGCACGTGGGCTCCGGCGAGCGAACCGCCGACGGTGCCGACCGAGTCGGCCAGCCCACCCAGCGACCCGGTCAGGCTGTCACCCACGAGGCCGCCGGCGAACATGCTGCCGGTGTGGCCACGCGGCATGAACTGTCCCGCCGCGGTCACCTCCTCGGGCACCCCGAGCTCGCGCAGCGCGCTCTCGACGATCTCGACCATCTGCTCCTCGGCCACTGACGACTCCCTCCGATCGGCCCCCGGCTAGGTCACGATGACTCTGGCCGGCGCACGCAGCGCGAACCCGATCAGGGTCAGCACGAACCCGAGGACGACCGCCATCCCGGCGACACCGAACGCGACCACCGAGGTGAACAGCGACGCCTGCAGGAACGAGGAGTCCATCGCGACCGCGCGGTTCGGGTCCTTCTGGTCGAGCTCCGCATAGGTCTTGCCGCCGGTGATCTTCTTGGTGTGGTGGTCGATGATGTCGGCCTGGCAGTACGCCGACACGGGGCCGTTCACACCGTCACCGGCCGCGCAGCGGGCGTCGTCGGCGACCGTGATCTTCTGGTCGGCCAACGTGGTGGAGACGACCACCCACGTGACGACCCCGGCGATCGCCATGACGATGCCGACCACGATGGAGGTGATGGACGCAGCTGTGCGCATGTCTGGTGTCCTTCCTGCCGGCCCGGCCCGGGCCTCGCGGGCACGTCGTCGAACGACGAGGTGCCTGGATCGTCCGACGGGCGGGGACGGAACCGGCTCCCCCGCACCGGGTGAACGGCCGCCCGGGGAGAGGTCGCGGGCGCTCGGCATACTGACGCGATGACCTCGACGCCCGGTGCCGCGCCGGCGCCACGGCTGTGGCGAGGTCTCCTGCTGGTGTCCCTCGCCGGCGTCATCTGGGGGACCATCGGCCCGGGCGTCCAGCTGTCGCACGACTCGTCCGGGCTCGACCCGTTGACCATCAGCGCCTACCGCGCGGTCGTCGCGGTCGGGGTGCTCGTCGTGGTCTCCCTCGCGACGGGGCGGCTCCGCAGCTGCTGGTCGCTGGCGCGGCACCAGTGGCGCCGGGTGGTGACGGTGGGCGTGCTGACGGCGATGTTCCAGATGCTGTTCTTCGTCGCCGTGGTGGCGACCGGGGTGAGCGTGACCACGGTGGTGTGCCTCGGGTTCGCGCCCGTGCTGCTGCTGGTCGTCAGCAGCGCCCAGCGGCGCCGGCTGCCCTCGGGCGGTCGCACCCTGACGGTCCTGGTGGCCGTCGTGGGGCTGCTGCTGGTCAGCCTCGTCGGCGGCGGCAGCGACCATCCGGCGAACCCGGTCCTCGGCATCCTCGCGGCGCTCGGGTCCGGGGCCGCCTACGCGCTGTCGGCCGACGTCGCGGCGCCGCTGTCGCAACGGCTGGACACGCTGACCGTGACCACCGCGACGATGACGGTCGCGGGCGTCGTCCTCGTGCCGAGCGGGCTGCTGACGGCGTACCTCCGTGGCCGGCCGCTCACGACCACCGACGCGACCACCTGGCTGCTGGTCGTCTACCTGGGCGTGGTCACGATGGCCGTCGCCTACGCCCTGCTGTTCACCGGGCTGCGGACGACGCCCAGCGGGTCGGCCGTGGTCGCCACGCTGCTGGAGCCGGTGACCGCGGTCGTCATCGCCGTCGCGTTCCTGGGCGAGCACCTCACGGTCGCCGGGGTCGTCGGCTCGCTGCTCATCCTCGCCGCCATCGCCAGCCTCGGAGGTCAGGCCGAGGAGCCACCACCGCAGTAGCGCCCCGCCCTCAGCCGGCGAGCTCCCGGTCCGCGCGAGCCAGGCAGGCCAGCGCCCGGACGCTCTCCCAGGTGCCCGACCTCAGCCCGGCCGCGGCGGTGTGGGCGTCCGCCAGCAACGATGCGCTCTCCGGCCGGCCGCTCGCCTCGATCGCCAGCAGCGCGAGCGCCTCGACGCTCTCCCAGGACCCCGGCTTGAGGCCGGTGGCCGCCTCCAGCGCCCGCGGCACCGGCGGCCGTTCGTCGCGTCGCCCCATCGGTCGTCTCCCCTCGTCGTGGTGAACCAGGTGGACGATAGCCGCACGTCGACCGCGGTCCCGGCTCCGGTGGCGCGGCCCCTGAGTCCTAGGCCGGTCCGCACCAGGCGTCCAGGGCCTGCGGCAGCCCCGGGTCGGTGAGGTCGCCGGCCCAGGCGACGTACCCGTCGGGCCGGACCAGCACAGCCGCCGGCGCGGGCACCTCGCCCAGCACCGGCAGCTCCCACGCGCCCTCGTGCGTGGCCCGGACCCACCGGACGCGGTGTCCCCCGGGGGAGGCGTCGCCGGGCCCGCCGAGGTCGAGCAGCAGCGGCCGGGCGTCGTGCAGCAGCGTGAACACGCGCGTCGGGCCGTCCGCGGTCCGTACGTCGAGGTCGGGCATCCGCCGCCCGACCAACGGGTGACCGTCCCCGAGGTCGTAGCGCACGTCGAGACCGGAGAGCATCGCGGCGACGCGGGTGCGTGGCTCGTCCAGGCCGAGCAGGTCGGCGACGATGTCGCGCAGCGCCGCGTGCCGGTCGTCGTTGCTGCTGAGGGCGACCGCCGCCAGCGTGGTCCGCAGCACGCGGGCACCGACCGGGTGGCGTTCGGCGTGGTAGCTGTCCAGCAGGCTCTCGGGCGAGGTCCGCCTCACCACCGAGGCCAGCTTCCATCCCAGGTTCACGCGCGTCCTGCACGCCGATGTTGAGGCCCTGGCCGCCCTGCGGGGGATGCACGTGCGCGGCGTCGCCGGCCACCAGCACCCGGCCGCTGCGGTAGGAGACCGCCTGCCGCGTCCGGTCGGTGAACCGGGAGAGCCAGCCGACGCTGCGCAGCCCGTAGTCCGTGCCGTACACCCCGACGAGCGCCTCGCGGAGCTCGTCCACGCTCGGGTCGCCGGCGTGGTCGACCTGCCGCTCCGTGAGCACGACCCCGATCGGCCCGTCGGCCTTCCGCCGGCCGAGGGCGTGGGTGCCGGTGGCGTCGCGACGGAAGCCGAGCTCCGGCTCCTCGTCGAGCTCGACCTCGGCGATCATCCAGCTGGTCGTGGGGTCCGAGCCGACGAAGTCGATGCCGGCCTGCCTCCGGACCAGGCTGCGGCCGCCGTCGCAGCCGACGAGGTACTGCGCTCGCAGCGTCGTGCCGTCGGACACCTCCACGTCGACGCCGGTGTCGTCCTGGGCGAGGCCTGTCACCTCGCGGCCGCGGAGAACCGGTACGCCGAGCTCGGCGACCCAGTCCGCGAGGATCGGCTCGAAGTCGCTCTGCCACAGCGAGAGGCCGTAGGGGTGGCGGGTCGGGAAGTCGCTGATGTCCAGCCGGATGCCGGCGAACCCCTGCACCTGCATGACCTGCCCCGCCGCCAGGAACCGGTCGGCGATGCCCCGCTGGTCGAGCACCTCGATGGTGCGCGAGTGCAGACCGCCGGACCGCGACCCGTCGACCGACTGGTCGGTGCGCCTCTCCACCACCGCGACGTCGACCCCCGCGAGCGCCAGCTCGCCCGCCAGCATCAGGCCGGTCGGCCCACCGCCGGCGACCACCACCGCGTGGTCCGTCATCGCAGCTCCCCGACCATGCGTCGAGGCTAGGGCTGCCGGCCGGTGAACGCCGCCAGCCGGTCGATCGCGGCCGCGTCGTCCCCGACCGGCTGCGGGTCGGCGAACCGGCCGGCGCGCGGCTGGCCCGGCAGCTGCGCCCGGGCGAACGTGAGGGCGTCCTCGACGAGGTCCGCGGGCGGCTCGGCGGTGACGCCGGTCGCCCGGGCGAGGTCCCAGCCGTGCACGAGCAGGTCGACGATGCGCCAGCGCACCCGGTCCTCACCGGTCGCGACGCCCACCGCGGTCGTCTGGCTCCGCTCCAGGACGCCGGGCCGGGCCGCTGCGGCCTGCAGCGCGGCGGCGGACCGCCGGAACGCCCCCGCCGGGTCGGTGCCCAGCCGGTCGACGCCTCGCTCGGGCATCGGGCCCTGCTCGAACATCGCCACGAACACCAGGTTCATCCCGACGAGGTGGGCGACCACGTCGCGCACGCTCCAGCCGGTGCAGGGCGTGGGCGCCGTCCACTGCTCACCGGTCAGTCGGTCGATTTGGTCGATCTGGTCGCCCGTGGCCCGGCAGGCGCGGGCGAGGCCGTCGAGGACAGCGGAGTCCGTCACGGGGCGAGGCTACGACGCGGCGGGCCCGGCGCCACCCGGGTTCTCGGTCGGCGGCCGGTGCGACGATGTCACCGGTCGAAGGGAGAGCGGAGATGTCCGAGCAGGCGCGTCGGTCGCCCACCAGCCACGAGCGGCAGGCAGGACAGCCCTGGGACGCGTCGTACGACGACGGGCCGGCGCCCTGGGACACCGGCGGGCCGCAGCTGGCCGTCGTGCGCCTGGCCGACGCCGGCGGGTTCACCGGGCGGGTCCTCGACGCCGGCTGCGGCACCGGCGAGAACGCCCTCCACCTCGCCGCTCGGGGGCTGAGCGTGCTGGGCGTCGACGTGGCCCCGACGGCGGTGGCCCGGGCACGCGAGAAGGCCGCAGCGCGCGGGCTGGACGCCGGGTTCGAGGTCGCGGACGCCCTCGACCTGGGTTGTCTCGGGCGGGTGTTCGAGACGGTGCTCGACTGCGGGCTGTTCCACACCTTCGACAGCGACGAGCGGCGCGACTACGTGGCCTCCCTGGCGGCCGTCACCCGTCCCGGCGGTCGGCTGCACCTGCTGTGCTTCAGCGACGTGGGCGCCGGTCTCGGCCCGCATCCCGTCAGCGAGCAGGAGCTGCGGGCCGCGTTCCCGGACAGCATTGGCTGGCGCGTCGAGGCCCTCCGCCCGGAGCGGTGCCTGACCCGGTTCCACGGCGAGGCCGGTGCGCCGGCGTGGCTCGCGACGCTCCGCCGGCCCGAGGCGGGCGGCGCGGGCGCATGACCGGCGACGACCGGCCGGGCTACCCGGAGCCCCCGGCCGTCGGGGACGAGGCGTCGACGCTGCTGGGCTCGCTGGAGCGGCAGCGGGCCACGCTGGCGTGGAAGTGTGCCGACCTCGACGAGGCCGGCCTGCGGGCCACGCTGCCGCCGTCGACGGTGACGCTGGGCGGGCTGCTCAAGCACCTGGCCTACATGGAGGACGTCAACTTCACCCGCGACCTGGCCGGCCGCGAGCTGCCCGAGCCGTGGCGCTCCGCGGACTGGGAGGCCGACGAGGACTGGGAGTGGCACTCCGCCGCCGACGACTCCCCGGAGGAGCTCCACGCGCTGTGGGAGGCGGCGGTCGCCCGGTCCCGGTGGGCGGTGAGGGACGCCCTCGCGCGGCGGGGCATGGACGGGCTGTCCACGACACCGAGCGGCACGGAGCAGACGCTGCGCCGGCTGCTGGTCGACCTCGTCGAGGAGTACGCCCGCCACACCGGACAGGCCGACCTGCTGCGCGAGTCGGTGGACGGCCGGGTCGGGGAGGACCCGCCCGGGACGCCGTACCCGTACGTCGTCACGTAGCCAGTCCGTGCCTGGTGGGGCCGAGCCCGACTCACCACGTCTTCCGGCTCCGTCAGGCGGGGCCCTTGACGCGTGGCCGGCCGACCGCCCGACCGCGGGCCCGCTCCTCCCCGTCGAGGGCGAGCACCTCGCGGACGCCCAGGTGCTGCGGGCGGCGACGGCGCACGAGCCGGCGGAACGCGCGAGCACTGCCCGGCAGCGGGCGCACGGGGCCGGACCCGAGGTCGCCGAGCAGCGTGTCCACGGTCTCCAGCGAGTCGGCGCGGTTCGCACCGATGCCGCCGGAGGGACCGCGCTTGACCCAGCCGGTCACGTAGCAGCCGGGCACGCCGCCCACCCGGCCGCGCTCGTGCGGGACGGTGCCGCTGTCCTCGTCGAACGGCAGGTCGGGGACCGGGCGGCCGCGGTAGCCGACGGCCGAGACCACCAGGCCGGCGGGCACGTCGACCAGGGTGTCGCCGTGGCGCAGCGCGACCCCGTCGACGCGGTCGCAGCCGGTGACCGCGTCGAGCGGCGCGTGGAAGACCAGCACGACCCGGCGGCGGCCGGGCGGCCGCGGTCCGGCCAGCGGGACGAGCGGGAGGTCGCGGAGCAGGGCCGCCTTGCCGTCGCCGGCCTCGATCGCGGCGCGGGTGCGCGGCTCGTCGGCGACCACCAGGTCGACGTCGTCGCGGCCGGCGAGCGCGAGCAGCTCCGGCGCGGTGCACGCCATGTGCTCCGGGCCGCGACGGGCCAGCACCAGCACCTCGCCGAGCGTGCTCCGGGTGAGCTCGTCGAGCGCGGGCTGCGCGATGTCGGTCGCGGTGAGCGCGGCCGGGTCGGCGGTGAGCAGCCGGGCGACGTCGAGCGCGACGTTGCCGGTGCCGACCACGACCGCCCGCTCGGTCGCCAGGCGGGGCGAGACCGAGGCGGCCGGGTCGGCGTTGTACCAGCGCACCACGTCGACGGCGCTCAGGCTGCCGGCCAGGTCCTCGCCGGGCACGTCGAGCCGGCGGGCCGACGAGGCGCCGCTGGCGTAGACGACGGCGTGGTGGTGCTCGAGGAGCTCAGCACGGGTGACGTCCCGCCCGACCTCGACGTCGGTGAGCAGCGTGACCCGCGGGTTGTCCCACAGCGACGCGAACGAGTCGCCGACCTGCTTGGTGGACTGGTGGTCCGGCGCCACCCCGCCGCGCACCAGCCCGCCCGGCAGCGGCAGCCGGTCGATCATCGTGACCTCGGCCTCGGTGCGGTGCAGCAGCTCCTCGGCGGCGTACGACGCGGACGGGCCGGTGCCCACCACGGCCACCCGCAGCGCCGCGGCTCGGGGACGGCAGCGCCTGCGGGAACGCCGGCTCCCCCCAGACGGTCGGGGGTGTCCCGGCGGGCGTAGTAGGCGTCGTTCAGTGCCGCGAAGATCGACTCGGCGAGCGGTGAGCCGCTCGGCGGGCTTGACCGCGTCGACCGGGCACGCGTCGGCGCAGGCGCCGCAGTCGATGCAGGTCTCGCCGTCGACGTACAGCAGGTCGGTGGTGCCGAAGTCCGGCTCGTCGGGCGTCGGGTGGATGCAGTTGACCGGGCACACCCGGACGCAGGTCGCGTCCGAGCAGCAGCTCTGGGTGATGACGTAGGCCACGGTCAGCCGCTCAGAGCATGTGCAGACGGCGGTAGATCCGGGCGGCGGCCGGGGTGAGCAGGCCGACCTCGGAGAGGAACTGCATCAGGTGCGCGGAGCTGGTGCGCATCATGGTCCGGCGGTGCTCGGAGGCGGCGGCCTCGCGCTTGGCTCGCTCCGGGTCCAGGCCGGCCGCCGCGTAGACGGCCGGGTTCACCATGCTCTTGACGATCACGTGCGCGGCGATCGCGATGACCAGCGCGGAGGCTCGGCGCCGTCGGTCGGAGACGGTGGCGAGGTGCTCGCGGATCTCCTGCCGCGCGAACTTCATGTGCCGCGACTCCTCGACCACGTGGATCCGGCTGGTCTCGCGCACCAGGTGCACGACGTCCTCGCCGCGCATCCAGTCGCGCTGCATGACGTCGAGGATCTCCTCGGCCACCAGGATCGCGGCGTACGCCGTCTCGCCGGTGGCGACGCTCTTCAGGCCGCGGCCCAGCTGCAGCGCCGCGCGCGAGGGCAGGTAGTGCGGGACGCCCATCGTCTCGCAGGCCCGCGCGAACATGATCGAGTGCCGGCACTCGTCGGCGATCTCGGTCAGCGCGAACCGGAACTCCGGGTCCGACGCGTCGGCGGCGTACTGGTCGCGCAGGATCATCTGCTGCAGGATCATCTCGAACCAGATGCCGGTGCTCATGATCGAGCCGACCTCGTGGCGGGTCAGCGTGACCCGCTGCTCGGGGGTCATCTCGTCCCACAGCGGGGTGGCGTAGAGCGAGCACCAGGGCGGGTTGAGCCCGAACAGCTCCGGGTCGAGCGGCAGGTCCCAGTCGATCTCGGTGGCCGGGTCGTGGGACTGCCTTTCGGCGGAGCGCAGCAGCCGCTCGGCCACCTCGCGCGGGTCGCCCTCGACGCCGACCTCGTGCGTGGGGGCCGTCATCGCGTGCCCCCCGACTCGTTGAGCCGCCGCAGCTGCGCCTCGACGGCCTCGAGTCGCACGCCGTTGGTCTCCTTGAGCTCGGCCAGCACCTCGGCCAGCAGCCGGTTGGTGGTGACGAGCGCGGTCTGCAGGTCGGCGGTGCCCGCCAGGTCCTTGAGCATCTCGGTCCCCTCTCGTGGGTGTCCTCGGTGGTGTGGCCGGCGCGGTCACGACGACCGCCGCTTCATGCCACTTCTTCATGTAACACTTTTTAGTGTCACATACGCAAGTGTTAGCCTCGTCGCATGACGGGCGGCACCGCTGAGAGCGCCGACGACGGGTTCGTCATCGAGGAGCTCTCCCGGCGGACCGGGATGACGGTCCGCTCGCTGCGCTCCTACCAGTCCCGCAAGCTGCTGCCGCCGCCGACGGTGCGGGGCCGCACCGGGTACTACGACGAGCGGCACGTCGCGCGCATCCAGCTGATCCAGAACCTGCAGAGCGAGGGGATCAAGCTCCACAGCATCGCCCGGATGCTCGACGAGGGCGGCCGCTCCGACGCCGACCTGCTGCAGTTCACCCGGTCGGTGCAGACCATGTTCACCGAGTCCGACGGCTCGATCACCACGGTCGGCGACCTCGCCGGCCGGTTCGGCGTCGAGGACCTCGAGGCCGGGGCGCACCTGCTCGAGCGGGCCGAGCGGCTCGGGCTGGTCCGCCACGTGGACGACGTCACCTACGAGGAGCTCTCCCCGCGGCTGATCGACGTCGGCGAGCACGCCGTCCAGGCGCTCGGCCTCACCGCCGACGAGGCGCTCGACGTCGTCGGCAAGCTGCGCAAGCACGCCGACGGCGTCGCCAAGATCTACCTCGACCTGTTCGTCACCAACGTGTGGACCCCGTTCGCCGAGGCGGACCAGCCGGCCGAGCAGTGGTCCGACGTGCAGCGCGCGCTGGACGAGGTCCGCTCGCTCGCGACCGAGGCGCTGATGGGTGCCTTCGAGCTGGTGATGTCCGAGCGGGTCGGCGAGGTCCTCGAGCGGGAGATCACCCGGCCGCGCTCACGGCAGCGCAAGCGCTGAGGCGCAGTCACGCTTGCTCGACCGTGACCTGCCGGCTCACGACGCCACCAGCTTCCGGACCGTGCCGCGGTCGACCAGGGCCAGGACGGCGACCCCGACCAGGACGGACGCCAGCACGGTGACCACCAGCGAGCCCCAGTCGGGGGCGCCGGTGAGCAGCATCCCGAGCGCTGCGCCCGCACCGGTCCCGAGGCCGACGAGCAGCGGCGGGACCAGCTGGCGCAGCAGGTCGCGCACGCGCAGGTCGATCACCCGGCACACGATCTGCTGGGCCAGGACCGCGAACAGCACCGCCATCACGGCCTGCGCCGCGGCGACGCCGGTGATGCCCCACCGGGTGCCGAGGAGCAGCGCCGGCACCAGCAGCCCGATGCGTACGACGCCGAGCCACATCCCGACCTCAGGGCGCCCGACCGCCTTGAACACGTCGGCCGTCCCGGCGGTGACGGAGCGGAACACCGCGGAGACCGCGATGAGCTGCATGACGGCCACGCTGCCGGCGTACTGCGGACCGAAGAGCACCGGCACCAGCACGGGGGCGGCGACCGCGATCCCGACGCTGGCCGCGACGCCGTAGGTCGACTGCACCCGGGTGGCCAGCAGGTAGCCCCGGCGCAACCGTTCCGGCTCGGCCGAGACCGAGGCGAACATCGGGTAGGTCACCTGGGAGAACACGTAGAAGGCGCTGACCACCACCAGCTCCGGGATCCGGAAGCCGACGAAGTAGCCACCCAGCGCCGCCTGCCCCAGCAGCGCCACCACGACCAGGTAGTCGATGTTCAGGACCACCGTGTTCAGCCCGCCGTTCAGCGCCGTCGGCACCCCGAACCGCAGCAACGACCGCACCTCGCCCCGGTCGAACCACCTGCGCCAGCTGCCGATCCGGTGCCGCACCATCAGCCACGAGACCACCGCGAAGCCGACCGCCCCCGCGATCTCGGCCCACACCAGCGACCAGGCACCGAACCCGGCCAGCGCCAGCCCGATCGCCACGAGCCCGCGCGCCAGACCGCGCGTGAGCTCGCCCGGCATCCTCCGGGAGAACTGCAGGCGCTTGCGCAGCACCGCGTCCGGCACCTGGCCGACGGTGGTGACCACCAGGACGACCGCCAGGACCTGCAGCATCAGGGCCGACTCCGGCCGACCCAGGAGACCGACGACCCACGGCACCACGGCCACCCACGCGAGGCCCAGCAGCACCGACGCCGTCACGCCGACCGCGAGCGCCGTGTCCACCCGGCGCTGCGACGCCGGGAGGTACACCAGCGCCTGCGACACGCCCACGTCGGAGACCACGTTGAGGGTCGTCACGAGCACCAGGCCGAACGAGATGAACCCGAAGTCCGCCGGCCCCAGCACCCGGGCCAGCACCGCCGTCGACAGCAGCAGCAGCAACCGGGCCAGGACGTAGGCGGCGCCCTGCCACACCACGCCGCGCCGGGCCGTGGCCACCGCCCCCGTGCGCACGGTCTCGGCGTTCACCACCGTGCCTCGGCGGGCAGCAGCCGGGTCAGCGCCGCTGCCGCTGCGCACCTGTCCGACGATGCCCCCTCTTCGCCCTGCATGTACAACAGGGGTACACCACAGGCAGACTTTACGCACCGAGCACGGACACGTCCCGGGGGGGCTCACGTGACAGAGCAAGGCGTCGTGGAAGAACGGTCATCATCCGGCCAAGGGGGAGGTGCAGGCCTACCTCCACCAGCTGGGAGTGCCCGACCTGCCACCACGATCGATGCCGTTCGACCCGGGCAACGACCCGGCCAACGTGATCTCCCACCTCGGGCAGAGCGGTCACCTGATGGCCGGCCTGAAGCTGTCGATGACCTGTTGGCAGGTCGCGGCACCGGAGGCCACCGCGGCCAAGATCGCGGCGGCCCGCGACAGCGACGTCCCGCTGGTGGCCGGGGGCGCGACGTTCGAGATCGCGGTGCAGCACGACCGGCTCCAGTCGTACTTCGAGCTCTGCGCCGCCATCGGCATCGACTGCATCGAGGCCGGCGAAGGATTCACCGAGCTGGCGATCACGCCGGCGGAGACGACGACGCTGGCCGCTCGCCACGGCCTCGAGGTCCAGTTCGAGCTCGGCCGCAAGCACGAGGGCGTCTTCACCGGGGACCGGATCTCCGAGCTCGTCGACCAGGGCAAGGAGTGGCTGGACGCCGGCGCCGTGCGCCTGGTGGTCGAGGCACGCGAGAGCGCCCAGGCGATCGGGCTCTTCGACGAGTCCGGCACCTACCAGGAGGACATGGCAGAGCTGCTGGTCGACGGGCTGGGCCTTCCCCAGCTCTGCTTCGAGTCGCCGACGAAGGCAAGCCAGTTCGCCCTCCTCGAACACCTCGGACCCGACGTCTTCCTGTCCAACATCCGCCTCGAGGAGCTGCTGCGGGTGGAGATCTTCCGGCGCGGCATGCACGCCGACTCCTACGGCGATCCGCTGCTGGGCAGCTGGGCGCTCGGCGACGACTCGTCCGACCGGAACCACGCTTGAGCGCCGGCGCCCTGCGCCGGGTGAGGATCGACCACGGGCCGGCCGCCTCAGCGGCGTACGGCCCCGCCTGGGCCGTCGTGGGGATCGACATCTTCCGGGCGACCTCGGTGATCACCACAGCGGTCGCCTCGGGCCGGTCGTGCCACCTGGCTGCGACCCGGGAGGAGGCGCTCGCGCTCGCGGCGCGGCTCCCGGACAGCCTCCTGGGCGGCGAGCAGGGCGGTGTCGTCCCGGGTGACTTCGACCTCGGCAACAGCCCGAGCGCCCTCGCCCGCCGGGACGACGTCCACCGTGCCCTGGTGCTGCTCACCTCGTCCGGCACGCCGCTGCTGCGGGGAGCGCAGCGGGCCGGTCGGGTCTACGCAGCCTCGCTCCGCAACGTCTCCGGCCAGGTGCGCCACCTCGTGCAGCTGTCGCTCGACGTGGTCGTCATCGCCGCGGGAACCCGCGGTGAGCGGCGCCGGGAGGACGAGTACGGCGCCGCCCAGGTCGCGGCCGGCCTGATCGCCGCCGGGTTCGAGCCCGACCCGGCTGCGGAGGCGGTGGTGTCGCAGTACGGCCACCTCGACCCGGAGATCTGCGCGACGGGGAGATCGGCGGCCTTCCTGCGACGCACCGGTCGCCAGGACGACATCGACTTCGTGCTCGAGCACCAGGACGATCTCGACGCCACGTGCCAGGTCGACGGCTCCGGCGTGACGGCCGGCCGGGCGGGACGGTCGGCATGACGACTCCTCGGCCGATCGTGGTCCTCAAGCTCCTGCCCTATCCCCTCCACGCCGGCACCATCGGCATCGTGCGGTGGGCCGGCAGGCGCGGCCACGACGTCGTCGTGGTGGGCGAGCGGGCGGGGACCCCCGTCGCCCAGTCCCGCTACCTGACGGCACGAGTGCCGCTCCCCGCCAGGACGACTCCCGAGGCGCTCGCCCGGTGGCTCGTCGACGTGGTCCCCGCGGGCCCGCCGCCGCTGCTGGTCCCCGTCGACGACCTCGGCAGCGCCTTCGTCCAGGAGAACGCGGAGACGCTCTCGTCGGCGTACTGGTTCCACCGCCTGGAGCCGACGCTGCCCCGTCGCCTCATCGACAAGGGCACGATGGCGCAGCTGGCGGTGGAGGCGGAGGTGCCCGTCCCCCGGCACTGGGACCCGCAGACCGAGGCGGAGCTCGAGCAGGTGCTGCGGGACGTGCCGCTGCCCCTCGTCGTGAAGATGCGCGACCCGGACCGCGCGGCGCTCACACCCGGCGTGGCGGGGGTGCAGATCGTGCGCGACCCGCAGCAGTGTCGTGACGCGTGGACCTCACACCTGGTCGACGGCCGTCCGAACTGCATCGTGCAGGAGTACGTCCCCGGGAACCCCGACAGTGTCTGGATGATCAACGCCTACGCCGACGCCGACTCGCGGCTGACCTTCGCCTCCACCGGTCGCAAGATCCGCCAGTGGCCGCCGTACACGGGGGCGACGTCGCTCGGGATCTGCCAGCGCAACGACACCGTGGTCGCGCTGACCCAGAAGTTCGTCTCCGCGACCGGCTACCGCGGCATCCTCGACGTGGGGTGGCGCTACGACGCGCGGGACGGGACCTACAAGCTGCTCGACTTCAACCCGCGCATCGGTGCGACCTTCCGGCTGTTCGTCGGCGAGCGGGGCACCGACGTCCTGCAGGCCCTCGCGACGGATGCGCGCGGTGCGACCTGCCCCCCGGACGAGTCGCGCGACGGACGGCGCTGGCTCAACGACGCCTACGACACGGTGACAGCGGGGATCTACGCCCGGGACGGCCGGCTCTCGCCCACCGACTTCGTGCGATCGCGACAAGGGGTCGACGAGCGGGTCTGGCGCGCCCGCGACGACATGCGCCCCTACGCCGTGATGCTGCGGATCGCAGGGCGCGCCATCGCGTCGCACGCCGTGGAGCGCGGCACGGACGGGATGCGCCGCCGGGGACAGGACGTGCACAACGCCTCGCGGCACGACCGTCCCTGACCCCCGAGCAGTGCGGTCAGCCACGGGCGGGAGCACCCGGACGGTGGCTGCGCGCTAGCTGACCGGGACGTCGAGCAGGGCGGTCTGCGACGCGTTGAGCGTGGTCGCGGCCGAGCGGGCCCGCAGCGAGTAGGTGCGCACCGAGCCGTAGGTGTGCTTGTAGGTCCAGTGACCCGTCGAGCTCGTCGTGACGGTGGCCAGCGCGGCGTACGTCCCGTCGGCGCGGCGGTTCGCGATGCTCACCTGCTGGCCCTGGTGGACCGGGTAGACGTACCCCGAGAGCGTGTAGGTCCGCGTCGCGTTGCGGACCGCGCCGATCGTCATCCGGTTCCTCGCCACCACGGTCGGGGTCGCGCTGGCGACACCGGTCGCGCCGAGCACCCGGTACCGCGCCGTGTAGCGCTCGATCCGCGTGTCGGTGAACGCACCCGTGCCGTCGGTCGCGAGGGTGTCGAGCGTGACCCAGCTGCGGCCGGGGTAGGCCCGCTGCAGCTGGACGGAGCTGTTCGTGGCTCCCGTGCCGGAGACGGTGAGGCCGTCCCCCGAGACGATGGTCGCCGCGGAGACGTCGATCGTCGGCGCGTTCGCGGCCGGCACCGCCAGGGTCGTCGACGCGGACGGTCCGTCGCCGACGGCGTTCGTGGCGTACACCGAGAAGGTGTAGGTGGCCTTCGACAGCCCGGTGAACACGGCGCTCCGGTCGTCGGCCGCGGCTTGCTTTCCGCCGCCCGACTGACCGGTGCTGAAGACCACCGTGTAGCCGGTGACGGCCGAGGACCCGGCGCTGCTGGGCGCCTCCCACGTGACGGTGACCTCGCCCGGCGCGGTCAGCACGGCCGTGACCTGCCGCGGCGCCGAGGGCTTGCTCGCCGCCTGGGCGGACACGGCGAGCTGCGCCGCGTCGGCGGGCGCGGGCAGCAGCGCCGTGGTGCCGAGTCCCGCCGCCAGGGCGAGGGTGGCGCAGATCGTGGTGGCGCGCGAGCGTGACAGCGGGTGCATGAGGGTCCAGCTTCCGTGGAAGGTCGAGGCCGCCGCGGACGCGTGGGCCGGCTCCGGGCGAGTGCCTGGCGCGTTGGCTCAACGGTAGGGACAAACCCCTGCGTACATGCACGAACCACAGGATTCGGGCACCCCCCGACTGTCTCCACCGCCGGGATCCGGTGGAGCGGAATCCTCCCCTTCCCCACGGTAGGTGTCGGTACGTGACGCCGGACCAGTGGCCAACGAGGCACGCAGTGGCGACGAAGGTCCCTTCTGCCGGCGCGGAAGCAGGAGGTGTCGTGGAGGGAAGGGCCGACGCCGGGTCCTACCGGCGGCGGCGAGTCTCGCGAAGGGGATTGAGCATGCGGTTCACCACATTGCTACACAGTCGTGCCGGCGCCGTCATCGGCGGCGCAGCGGTACTCGTCACCGTGGGTGGCGTGGGCGGGGCTGTCGCGGCCGGCCAGATCGGTTCGTCGGACATCCGAGACGGGGGTGTGCACAGGGTCGACATCCACGACCACGCTGTCTCGAGCAGCAAGCTGTCCGACGGCCTCCTGCACAGGTTCCAGCACCACCTCGAAGCGGACGGTCCCTACCCGGGGCTGACCCAGCTCCACCAGGGCGCGAACTCGACCAAGCTGTGGGCGGCGGACTCCGGCGCCACGCTGCAGCAGTCGTGGGTGACGTGCGCGCCGGGCAAGAGGGCGGTCGGCGGTGGATTCGGCCAGTGGGACTACTCACCCGAGGTCGTCAAGAACATGCAGATCGTGACCTCGGCCCCCGCGACCATCAAGAACGGGCAGGTCGTCGACACCCCGATCCCCGGTGACGTCGACCAGTCCATCCGGCCGAACGGGTGGCTCGTCGAGGGCTTCAACAACAACCCCACGACGGACGTCTCCGTGCGGCCCTGGGTCGTCTGCGCCGTCATGCGGTGACCCAGTCCCTCGCCGACAGCTGCTCGAGCGCCGTCGGTCAGAGGCCGGCCTCGATCTCGGCCAGCGCCTCCGGCAGCTCGACGGAGGGCTTCCAGCCCCACCGGTGGGCGCGGTCGGCGCGGATCTGGCCGGTCCACGCGGGCTCGTCGTCCCAGACCGGGTCGACGCCGAGGGCCGCGGTGACGGCGCCGACGTAGTCGCGCTGGGTCGCCGGACCCGCGGCGACGTTCACGACGGTGCAGCCGCCGTCGAGCGGACCGGAGTCGGGGTCGGCCGAGGTCGCTATGCGGCCGGTGGCGACGTCGGCGATCAGCGTCGCGAGGTCGTCGACGTGCACCCAGGCGAAGGTCTTGTCAGGCACGGCGTGCCGCTCGGCCTCGTCGTCGCGCATGGCCGCCGGACGCAGCGTGTTCCACACCGAGGACTCACCCGGTCCGAGGATGGCGGGCGGGCGCACCAGCACCCGGGTGAGGCCGTCGACCTCGGCCAGCGCGGCGTCGGTGTCACGCTTGGTGACCGGGTAGTCCCCGCCGTGTCGCCGACCAGCGCGCCCGCCTCGTCCACGTCGCCGACACCGGCCGTGCGCGCGTAGACGCCGGCGGTCGACACGTGCACGAACCGGCCGACGCCGGCGTCGCGGGCCGCGCGGGCGACCACCGGCGTGCCGACGACGGCGACCTGGTGCTGGGTCGCGAGGTCCGAGCCCAGCGGGTGGACGGTGGTGACGACCGCGCCCGCGCCCTCGACGACGTCGGCGGCGAGGCCGGGGTCGGCGAAGTCGCCGACCCGCTCCTCGGTGCCTGCGGGTGCGGTGCCGGGGCGTCGCACGACGGCACGGACCGTCGCACCCCGCTCGAGGAGCGCGGCGCAGGTCCGGGAGCCGACCAGGCCGTTCGCGCCGGTGACCACGACGATGTTCGAGTCAGTCATCGCTCCACCTTCGCACGCGACCCCAACGCGGGCTCAGCCCATGAAACGGCGCGCCAGCGGCAGCGGCAGGTGCTTGAGCGCGAACCCCAGCGGCACCCACGGCCACGGCGGCACGCGCGCCGACGGCTTCTGCTTCTCCATCGCCTCGACCATGGCGGCGACGCCGCGCTCGGTGCCGACCATGAAGGGCGGCGCCTTCCTCGCGTGGTCGTTCATCTCCGAGCGGATGTAGCCGGGATAGAGCACCGACACGTGGATCGGCGACCCGAGCATCTCGGCGCGCACGCCCTCCGCCAGGTGGGCAACGCCGGCCTTCGTGGCGGCGTACGTCGTGCCGGCCTTGGGCATCCCCCGCATCGCCGACATCGACGAGACCATCACCAGGTGGCCGCTGCCCTGCGCCCGGAAGATCTCCAGCGCGGCCTCGGTCTGCGCGAGTGCGGCGACGAAGTTCGTCGTCGCGGTCTGCCGGTTCGCGTCGAAGCGACCGGTGCCGAGCGGGGCGCCCTTGCCGATCCCGGCGTTGACGACGACCCGGTCGATGCGGCCGAAGTCCGTCGCGAAGCCGCGGAACACCTCGAAGACCGCGTCGTGGTCGTCGACGTCGAGTGCCCGCACCTCGACCCGGGCGTCCGGGTAGCCGGTGCGGATCTCCTCGCGCAGCGCGTCGAGCCGGTCGGTACGACGTGCGCAGAGCGCGAGGTCGTGGCCGCGGCCGGCGAGCTGGCGCGCCATCTCGGCGCCGAGACCGCTGCTCGCGCCGGTGATCAGGACGGTCTGTGCCACGGGGGTTCCTTCGCTCAGCGGTAGGTGATCAGGCCGGGGTCGGTCTCGAGGTGGCTGTGGTCGTTGAAGGAGATCAGGTTCGTGCCGCGACGACCCGAGAGCACCTTGGTGACCGAGGAGTTCACCACCACCCGCGACAGCCGGGCCCACGCCGGCAGGCCGCCGTCGACCAGCGACGAGCTCACCCACGACACCGGGCCGCCGGAGGTGAACACCACGGCGGTCTGCTTCGGGTCGAGGCGCTCGAGGACGCGCTCGGCCGCCGCGGTGACGCGGGCCTGGAAGGTCGGGAAGCTCTCGCGGTACTCGTCGTCGTGGCGCCCCGAGGCCCACCGGTCGATGGTGGCGTCGAAGCGGACGCACCCGGTCGTCGTACGACTCGCCCTCGACCTCCTCGAACAGCGCCGGCCCGTTCAGCGTGGAGAGGTGGTCGAACTCGTCCCAGCCGTCGTCCTCGACGACGTCGGCCGTCCAGCCGGCCCCCGCGACCGCGGCGGTCGCGGTCTGCCGGTGCCGCTTCATCGAGCCGCGCAGCACCACGTCCGGGCGTACGCCGCGCGCGGCCAGCGACGCGCCGAGCAGCCGCGACTGCTCCTCGCCGAGCGAGGAGAGCTGGTCGTAGTCCGCGGCGCCGAAGGACGCCTGCCCGTGCCGCACCAGCAGCAGCACGCTCACGGAGCGGCCTCGTCGATCAGCCGGTTGCAGCGCTCGTCGAGCAGCTGCACCATCGGCAGGAACCGGGCGTAGGCCTCGTTGGTGGTCTGGCCGTGGTGGTAGCGGTAGTAGATCTGCTGCGCGATCACGCCGAGCCGGAACAGCCCGAACACCTCGTAGAACCGCCACTGCTCCGGGGTCACCGACAGCCCCATGCGGGCGGTGTAGTGGTCGACCATCTCCCGCCGGGTCAGCATCCCGGGCAGGTGCGAGGGCTGCCGGCGCAGGTCGCGGTAGGCCTCGTCGTCGTCGTCCTGGATCCAGTAGGCCAGCGCCCCGGACAGGTCCATCAGCGGGTCGCCGAGGGTGGCCATCTCCCAGTCGAGGACGCCGACGATCTGCAGCGGGTCGTCGGGGGCGAGCACCACGTTGTCGAGCCGGAAGTCGTTGTGGATCACGCAGGTCGCGACGTCCTCGGCGGGCTGCTGCTCGTCGAGCCAGCCCATCACCCGCTCGTAGTCGCCGACGTTGTCGGTGCGCGCCTTGCGGAACCGGTCGGACCAGCCGCCGACCTGCCGCGCGGTGTAGCCGGCGCCCTTGCCGAGGTCGTCGAGCCCGGCCTCCGCGGGGTCGACCGAGTGCAGCTCGACGAGCACGTCGAGGAAGCGGGTGCACAGCGTGCGCGCGTCGTCGGGCGACAGCTCGAGGCCGTCGGGCAGGTCGCGGCGCAGGATGGTGCCGTCGAGGCGCGACATGACGTAGAAGTCCGAGCCGATGACGTCCTCGTCGTCGCAGAACGCGACCATGTCGGCGACGTAGGAGAACACCGGCGCCAGCTTCGACTGGATGGTGAACTCGCGGTTCATGTCGTGCGCGCTCTTGGCCTTCACCCCCGACGGCGGACGGCGCAGGATCAGCTCGCGGCCGGGGTAGGACAGCAGGTAGGTCAGGTTCGACGCGCCGCCCGGGAACTGCCGCACGTCGGGCAGGCCGTCCGGGATGCCGTCCGCGTGGTCGCGCAGCCACGCGTCCATCGCCGCGACGTCGAAGGCGTCCTCCTCGCGGACGTCGACCGACGCGGCCATCGGCTCGATCGAGCCTGTCGAGATCCGCTCATGCCTGCTCCTTCAGTCCGTCGGCCATGTGCCGCATCTGCGCGGTCGTACGCCGCCGCGGTCGCTGCGCTTGAGCGCGTACGCCGCCCGCGCCGGCTCGTCGGGCACGATCAGGTCGAGCCCCTCGTCGACGCCGCGCCACCACCGCGGCGGCGATGTCGTCGGCGGAGATCGGCGACTTCTCGACGAGCTGCGTGACGATCTGCGCCAGCTCCTCGTCGCCGCCGCGCATCGAGCTCATCAGGTTGGTCCGGAAGTACGACGGGCACACGGCCGTGCACGCCGACGCCGTACGGCGCCAGCTCGTGGGACGCGGTCTCGCTGAACGCCACCACCGCGGCCTTGACGGCGTTGTAGGAGCCCATGCCCGGCGGGTGCACCAGCCCGGCCAGCGAGGCGGTGTTGACGATCCGGCCGGAGCCCTGCGCCTTCATCATCGGCACGAACGCGCGGGTGCCGCGGACCACGCCGAGCAGGTTGACGTCGATGATCCACTGCCAGTCCTCGATCGAGCACCGGTCGATGCGGCCGCCGCCCGCGACGCCGGCGTTGTTGACCAGCAGGTCGAGGCCGCCCCACTCGGCCTCGACCCAGGCGCGGGCCGCCTCCCAGTCGTCCTCGGAGGTGACGTCGAGCCGGCCGCTCGCACCACCGACTCGTCAGAGCCTCGATCGGCCGCGGCGCCTCGACCACCCGCTGACACGAGTCGGCGGAGAGGACCTGGTCGCCGCGCGCGGCGTACCGCGCACGAGGGCGGCGCCGAGGCCGCTGGCGCCGCCGGTGACGAGGACCCTCACCGGTGCTTGCGCCAGCTCGAGCTTGGCGATCACGCCGCGGTGCACCTCGTCGGGACCGTCGGCCATCCGCAGCGAGCGGGCGCTGACCCAGGCGGCCGCCAGCGGCAGCGCCTCGTCGAACCCGCCGCCGCCGTGCAGCTGCATCGCCATGTCGATGACCTGCTGCGCCATGTTCGGCACCGCCACCTTGATCTGGCTGACCTCCGACAGCGACCCCTGCGGGCCGGCGGTGTCGAGCTTCCAGGCGGCGTGCAGCACCAGCAGCCGCGCCTGGTCGATCGCGATCCGCGCGTCGGCGATCCGCTCCTGGTTGCCGCCGAGCTTGGCCAGCGGCCGGCCGAACGCGGTGCGCTCCGTCGCCCGGCGTACGGCGAGCTCCAGCGCCATCTCGGCCAGGCCGACCAGCCGCATGCAGTGGTGCACCCGGCCGGGGCCGAGCCGGCCCTGCGCGATCTCGAAGGCCCGGCCCGGGCCGAGCAGCACGTTGGACAGCGGCACCCGGACGTCGTCGAAGGAGACCAGCGCCGTGGCCGTGGGGCTCGTCGTGCATGCCCATCACCGACAGCATCCGCTCGACCTTCACGCCCGCGGTGTCGCGCGGCACGAGCACCATCGTGTGCCGCGCGTGCCGGTCGGCGTCGGGGTCGGTGAGCCCCATGAAGACGAAGATCTTGCAGTCCGGATGACCGACGCCGGTCGACCACCACTTGCGGCCGTTGATGACGACCTCGTCGCCGTCGACGACCGCGGTGGCGGCCATGTTCGTCGCGTCGGAGGAGGCGACGTCGGGCTCGGTCATCGTGAACGCGCTGCGGATCCGGGCCTCCAGCAGCGGCTCGAGCCACTGCGCGCGCTGCTCGTCGGTGCCGTACTTCAGCAGCACCTCCATGTTGCCGGTGTCCGGGGCGTTGCAGTTGAAGACGTGCGGGCCGAGCGCGGAGCGGCCGGTGAGCTCGGCGATCGGTGCGTAGTCGAGGTTCGACAGCCCCTCGCCGCCGTCGGTGCCGAAGCGCACGGCGTACTCCCCGGCGTGCTCCTTCGGGAGGAAGAGGTTCCACAGCCCCTGCGCGCGGGCCTTGCCCTGCAGCTCCGCGATCAGCGGCAGCGGGGTCCACGGGTCGCCGCCGCCCTCGCGGAGCGCGGCGAGGTCGCGGTGGTACTGCGCCTCGACCGGCTCGATCTCGGTGGCCATGAACGAGCGGACCCGCTCGGTGAGGTCGGCGGCGCGCGGCGAGGGTGAGAAGTCCATGGCCCGACCCTAGAGGTCAGCCGTTAGGCTGCCGAGGGGGCGCACTCCACCCACCAGACGTCACCAACAGGGGAAAGCCATGACCAAGACCTTGACCGCGGCGGTTCTCACCGTCCTGGCCCTGTCGCTCAGCGGCTGCGGCAGCAACGACGACGACCAGGCAGCGAAGGCGATCTCCGACTCGATCATGAAGGCGCAGAAGTCGTCCTCCGACAGCGCCTCGCAGTTCTTCTCCATGAAGCGCAAGGACGCCGACTGCATCGGCAAGGGGCTGGTCGACAAGATCGGCACCGACCAGCTCAAGGAGTACGGCCTGCTGACCAAGGACAACAAGACCAAGGAGGACGTCACCAAGGTCAAGATGTCCGCCGGCGACGCCAAGCAGGCCACCAACGTGCTGTTCGGCTGCACCGACGTCGAGGGCATGATGCAGAACGCGATGGACAAGAGCGGCAGCGTGCCGAAGGCCATGAAGGCCTGCGTCAACAAGACGCTCAACGAGGACAACCTCCGCGGCATGTTCACCTCGATCTTCCAGGGTGACGAGAAGGCCGCCCAGCAGAAGCTCGTCCAGCCGATGATGAAGTGCGCGACGGGCGCCCAGGGTCAGTGACCCGCGGCTGAGCGCACCGCAGAGGACACCGGAGATGGACGCCGACGCCGTCGTGGTCGGCAGCGGCCCCAACGGGCTGGTCGCCGCGAACCTGCTCGCGGACGCCGGGTGGGACGTGCTGGTCCTCGAGGCCCAGCCGTCGTACGGCGGCGGGGTGCACAGCGACCGCGCGCGTGCACCCGGACTTCGTGCACGACACGTTCAGCTCGTTCTACCCGCTGGTGGCGATCTCGCCCGCGATGCGGGAGCTCCGCCTCGAGGAGCACGGGCTCGCCTGGTCGCACGCGCCGGCGGTGGCGGGCTCGCCGTACCGGGACGGCGGCTGGGCGGTGCTGCACCGCGACCGGCAGCGGACGGCGCGCGAGCTCGACGCCACCGACCCCGGCGACGGCGAGACCTGGCTGCGGCTCTGCGAGATGTGGGACCGGCTCGGCGACGACCTGGTCGAGACGCTGATGTCGCCGTTCCCGCCGGTGCGGCAGGCCGGCCGCACGGCCCTGCAGGTGCCCGGGCGGGGCGGAGCGACGCTGCTGCGGTCGGCGCTCGGGTCCGCCGCGGGGCTGACCCGGCGGTTCCGCGGCGACCGGGCCCGGATGCTGCTGGTCGGCAACGCCGCCCACGGCGACACCGCGATGAGCTCGCCCGGGTTCGGGGATCTACGCCCTGCTGCTGACGATGACCGCGCAGCGGCTCGGCTACCCCGTCCCGGTCGGCGGCGCGTCGTCGCTGGCCGACGCGCTGGTCCGCCGGCTGGAGAGCCGCGGCGGGCGCGTCGTGTGCGGCGCCCCGGTGGAGCGCGTGCTGGTGCGCGACGGCACGGCGTGGGGCGTGCGGACCTCCGACGGCGACACGGTGACGGCCCGCCGGCGGTGCTCGCCGACGTGACCGCGCCCGCGCTGTACGGCGGCCTGGTGCCGTGGCACGACCTGCCGGGGCGCACCCGCCGGCTGATGCGGTGGTTCCGCTGGGACCCGGGCACCGTCAAGGTCGACTGGGCGCTGTCCGGTCCGGTGCCGTGGGCCGTCGAGCCGTCCGCGGCCCCCGGGCACGGTGCACGTCAGCGAGTCGGTGGCCGAGGTCGTGCGGTACCAGCGCGAGCTCGAGGCGGGCGCCGTGCCCTCGCGGCCGTTCCTGCTCGCCGGGCAGATGGCCACCACCGACCCGACCCGGGCACCGGCCGGGGCGGAGTCGTTCTGGGCCTACACGCACGTGCCGCAGCGGGCGACCTCCGACGCGGGTGGCGGCTCCGGGCGCACGGTCCGCGGGACCTGGGACCACGACGACACCGAGCGGATGGCCGACCGGATGCAGGCCCGGGTCGAGGAGTACGCCCCGGGCTTCGGCGACCGGGTCGTGGCCCGGCGGGTGCTCGGGCCGCGCGAGCTGGAGGCGCCGCGACGCCAACCTGCGCAACGGCGCCCTCAACGGCGGCACCGGTGAGCTGCGCCAGCAGCTGGTGCTGCGGCCGGTGCCCGGGTCTCGGGCTGCCGACCACCCCGGTGAAGGGTCTCTACCTCGCGTCGATGTCGGCGCACCCCGGCGGCGGGGTCCACGGCGCGTGCGGCGCGAACGCCGCCCACGCGGCGCTGCGCCAGGCCCCCTGACCGCGGGTCAGCTGGCGACGGTGGCGATGACCCGCGACCGGGTCGGCGGGTCGGCCCAGGCGCGGGCGGTGCGGGCCAGCTTCACGCCCGACCAGGCCAGGAACGGCACGGCCAGCGCGACCGACCAGAGCCACGGCGCGTGCGCGGTCAGCGTTGAACAGCATCCCGGTGAACGTGGTGGTCAGCGCGAGCCGCGCGGAGTAGCCGACCATCACCAGCGGCGGCGCGGGCGTCGCCCGGGAGCTGCGCAGGTCGACGGCGTACGGCGACCGGACCGACCACCGCAGCGCGGTGGCGACCACCTGCACGGTGACCACGACGTCGGCGCAGAGCACCGCGGCCAGCTCCGAGACGGTCGGCACCCCGGCCCGCAGCGACGCGAGAGCCAGCGTGGACAGGCCGGCGGCGAACAGGATCTCGCTGAGCACCAGGGCCCGGGAACCGAACGCGAGCCGCGGGTCGACCGGCAGCGAGTCGCGCCAGAGCGCGCCGCGGCCGTCGAGGCACCAGGAGTTCACGCCGAACAGCAGCGCGCCGCCGGAGGCGACCAGTCCCGGGAAGATCCCGAGCATGTCCCAGCGGAACGAGCCGCCGACGGCGACCAGGCCGGGCAGCAGCGCGAGCACGACCATGCCGCGGCGCAGCGGCACCGAGCGCCAGATGCCGGCCCGGTCGGTGCGGACCAGCGCGACCAGGTCGGAGGCCGGGTTGTCGCGGGCGGGCCGGCCCGCGGTCTCCAGGCGGAGCTCGTCGCGGGCGGCCCGCCGGGCGACCCGCCCGGCCAGCCAGCCGCCGAGCAGCACCGCCAGCACGGTCACGACGACCAGCCCGACCACGAGCGAGGCCCACGGCCACACGTCCGCGTCCCGGCCGTCGACGACGCCGACGGCGATGCGCAGGGTGGGGCTCTTGTCGAGCACGGTGGTCAGGGTGTCGGTGGCGACGAGGGCGCCGATGCCGGCGGCCAGCGCGAGGGCGCCGGCGCGGACGACGTACCGGCCGTGCCGGCCGCGTCGCACCCACTCCACGCACCAGGCCAGCGCCTGCGCGAGCGCGGTGGCGCCGGCCAGCCAGAGCAGCACGGGGACCAGCGCGAGGAGCAGGGTGGGGCGGGCGCCGACGGCGTACGACGTGGCACCCAGCACGGTCCAGCACTGCAGCAGCCAGGCGACGTTGAGCGGCACCATCAGCAGCGCGCCGAGGTGGTCGGTGGTCGGGCTCACCGGGAACGCGACGGCCTGGTCGCGGGGCAGCAGCTCGCGGCCGCCGCCGGACGTGGCCGCGGAGACGATCGAGATGACCAGCACCGAGAGGAACGCCGAGGGCAGCAGCACCAGCACGTCGTGACGGCTCACCTGCTGCTCGCCGACGAAGGCGGGCACGACGGTGGCGAGCAGCGTGAGGGTGCCGATGACGGCCACCCCGATCGGGCCGGCGCGACGGGCCCGGCCGCGCAGCCCGGCCAGCCGGAAGCGGAACAGCGAGGCGACGTCGGCCGACGCGCGGCGGGCCTCGGCGACCCGTCCGGCGGTGACCGGCACGTCAGTCGAGGAGGGCGCGGTAGGCACTCGCCCCGTCCTCCCCGCTCATCTCGGCGGCGCTGACCTCGGCGACCGTCGACCCGCCGCGCAGCACGAGCGCGTGCTGGCAGGCCTGCACCGCGAGGTCGCGCAGGTGCGTGGAGACCAGCACGGCGGCACCGCCGGCGCGGGCGTCGGCGATCACCTCCATGGTCGCCTCGACGCCGAGCGGGTCGACGCCGTCGAACGGCTCGTCGAGCAGCAGCACCCGGGGCTCGTGGAACGCCGCGAGCACCACCGACAGCCGTCGTCCCATGCCGTGGCTGAACCCGGCGGTGACCCGGTGCGCGGCCCCGCCGAGGTCGAAGCGCTCCAGCAGGTCGCGGGCGCGGACCTCCCAGCCGTCGGGCAGCCGGCGCAGCCGGGCCGCGAGCTGCAGGTGCTCCCAGGGCGTGGCCCGCGGCACCAGGCCGCCGACGTCGGGGCAGTAGCCGGTGACCCGCTTGACGGCCAGGATCTGGGTGCGGACGTCGAGCCCGGCGACCAGCACCTGGCCGTCGGTCGGCGGGATCACGCCGGCGAGCACGCGCATCGTGGTCGACTTGCCCGCGCCGTTGCGGCCGAGCAGCGCGGTGCCCGAGCCGGGCGCCACCCGCAGGTCGATGCCCCGGACGGCGTCCACCGAGCCGAACCGGACCCACAGCGCCGACACGTCGACGACGGCCGGCGGCCGGTCCTCGGCGGGCAGGTGGGCGGTGTCGTCCAGGGGGAGAGTCACCGATCCATGGTGACCTGTTTCACCCGGTTGCGCCGGAGGATCCGGACAAACAGGTCGACCCGGGCCTCCTGCCGGGTTGACCCGGGCCCCGTGCGAGGTCGAGCCGGGCCTCCTGGGACCCGGGCCTCGCGCGGGTCGAGCCGGGCTCTCGTGCCGAGGTCGAGCCGGGCCTCGCGCCGGGTCGAGCCGGGCCGTGCGACGTCGCGCGGCCGACGGGACGGCGTACACCCCTGACGAAACTGGCGCACCCCTGACGTTGCAACGGCAGGGGTGTGCCGGATTACCAGGGGACCCTGGTAATCCGGCAGCGGAGACGTCCGCCCGGTCAGGCCGGGAAGCGCTCGCCCTTCTCGGCCAGCTCCACGACGTACGCCGGCGGCTCGAAGCGCTCACCGTAGGCCGCGGCGAGCTCACGGGCCCGGGCCACGAAGCCGGTCAGCCCGGTCAGGCCGGAGCCGTCGGGGCCGACGTAGCCCTGCATGTACTGCACCGCACCGCCGTAGAGCGGCGGGAAGCCGATGCCCATGATCGAGCCGATGTTCGCGGCGGCGGCGGAGGTGATGACGCCCTCGTCGAAGCAGCGGGCGGTCTCCAGCGCCATCCGGAACAGGTACCGCTCCTGGATGTCGAGCAGCGGCACGTCGACGCCGGCCTTCGTGAAGTGCTCGCGCAGCCCGGGCCAGAGCGCCTTCTTGGCGTCGGCGGGGTAGTCGTAGAACCCGGCGCCGGCGGCCTTGCCCTTGCGCTCGAACTCGTCGACCATCCGGTCGATCGTCGCGGTGCCCGGCTGCTCCGGCAGCTCCAGGCCGTCGCGCGCGGCGGCCTCCTCGGTCGCCTTGCGGATGTGCTGGGTCAGCGTCAGCGAGACCTCGTCGAGCATCGCCAGCGGCGGCGCCGGGAAGCCGGCCATCGTCGCGGCCCGCTCGATCGTCTGCGGGTCGACGCCCTCGTCGAGCAGCGCGGCCGCCTCGGTGAGCAGCGTGCCGTAGACCCGCGAGGTGTAGAAGCCGCGGCTGTCGTTGACCACGATCGGCGTCTTCTTGATCTGCTGCACCACGTCGACGGCGCGCGCGATGGTCTCCTCGGAGGTCTTCGCGCCCTTGATGATCTCGACCAGCGGCATCTTGTCGACCGGCGAGAAGAAGTGCATCCCGATGAAGTCCTCGGGGCGGTTGACGCCGTCGGCCAGCTCGGTGATCGGCAGCGTCGAGGTGTTCGAGCACAGCAGCGCGTCGGGGTTCACGACGTCCTGCACCTCGCCGTAGACCTTGGCCTTCAGCGACGGGTCCTCGAAGACGGCCTCGATGACCGCGTCGCAGCCGGCGAGGTCGGCCGGGTCGGCGGTCGGGGTGATCCGGTCGAGGATCTCCTGCTTGCGCTCCTCGGTCATCTTGCCGCGGGCGATCTGCTTGTCGAGCACGGTCGCGGAGTAGGACTTGCCCTTCTCCGCGTTCTCGAGGCTGACGTCCTTGAGCACGACGGCGATGCCGGAGCGGGCCGCCTGGTAGGCGATGCCGGCACCCATCATGCCGGCGCCGAGGACGCCGAGCTTGGTGGCCGCGAACTTCTCGTAGCCCGCCGGGCGCAGCGACCCGGAGTTGATCGCCTGCAGGTCGAAGAAGAACGCCTGGATCATGTTCTTGGAGTTCTGCCCGACGATCAGCCGGGTCAGGTAGCGCGACTCGATGCGCGTCGCGGTCTCGAAGTCGACCTGCGCGCCCTCGACCGCCGCGGCGAGGATCGCGCGCGGCGCCGGGTAGTTGGCGCCCTTGGTCTGCTTGCGCAGGTTGGCCGGGAACGCCGGCAGGAACGCCGCGAGCTTGGGGTTGCTCGGGGTGCCGCCGGGCATCTTGTAGCCCGGCCGGTCCCACGGCTGTACGGCGGCAGCCTCGTCGTCGCGGTGGTCGAGGACCCATGCCTTCGCGGCCACCAGCAGGTCGTCCTTGCTGGTCACCAGCTCGTCGACGAGCCCCACCTCCTTCGCCTTGGCCGGCTTGAAGCGGGTGCCGGTCAGCAGCACGTTCATCAGCCCGTCGGTGAGCCCGAGCATCCGGACCACGCGGGTCACGCCGCCGCCGCCGGGCAGCAGGCCGAGGGTGACCTCCGGCAGGCCGAGCTCGGTGCGAGGGTCGTCGTACGCGATGCGGTGGTGGCAGGCGAGCGCGATCTCGAGGCCGCCGCCGAGCGCGGCGCCGTTGATCGCCGCGACCACGGGACGGCCGAGCGTCTCCAGGCGCCGCAGGTCGGCCTTGATGCCCTCGACCTCGGCGAACAGCACCGGGGCGTCGTCGGGACCGGCCTGGATCATCTTCTTGAGGTTGCCGCCGGCGAAGAACGTCTTCTTGGCGCTGGTGACGACGACGCCGGTGACGTCCGCCTTCTCGGCCTCGAGCCGGTCCACGGCCGCCTTCATGGAGTCGCGGTAGACCTCGTTCATCGTGTTGGCGCTGGCCGTCGGGTCGTCGAGGGTGAGCGTGACGACCCCGTCGGAGTCCCGGTCGTAGCGGACGGCGGACTGCTGCTGCGTGTCGGTCATGGGTTCCTCAGGGAAGGGGGACGGGGAGGTCAGATGCGCTCGACGACGGTGGCGATGCCCATCCCGCCGCCGACGCAGAGCGTGGCCAGGCCGTAGCGCAGGTCGCGGCGCTCGAGCTCGTCGATCAGGGTGCCCAGGATCATCGCGCCGGTCGCGCCGAGCGGGTGGCCCATCGCGATGGCGCCGCCGTTGACGTTGACCTTCTCGTGCGGGATGTCCATGTCGCGCATGTAGCGCATCGCGACCGCCGCGAACGCCTCGTTCATCTCGAACAGGTCGATGTCGTCGACGGTGAGCCCGGCCTTGGCCAGCGCCTTGCGGGAGGCGGGCGCCGGGGCGGTCAGCATGATCGTCGGGTCGGCGCCGGACACCGCGGTCGCGAGCACCCGGGCCCGCGGGGTGAGCCCGAGGTCGGTGCCGACCTGCTCGGTGCCGACGACCACGATCGCGGCGCCGTCGACGATGCCGCTGGAGTTGCCGGCGTGGTGGACGTGGTCGATCTCCTCGACCCAGTGGTACTTCTCCAGCGCCACCGAGTCGAAGCCGCCCTGGTCGCCGATCTGCGCGAACGACGGCTTGAGGCCGGCGAGGCTCTCCACGGTGGTGCCGGGACGGATGAACTCGTCCTTCTCCAGCACGGTCACGCCGTTGAAGTCCTTGACCGGGATCACCGAGCCGTCGAAGTAGCCGTTGGCCTGGGCCTTGGCCGCGCGGGCCTGCGACTCGGCGGCGAACGCGTCGACGTCCGTGCGGCTCCAGCCCTCGAGGGTGGCGATCAGGTCGGCGCCGATGCCCTGCGGGACGAACGAGGTGTCGAGCGCGGTGCGCGGGTCCATCGCCCAGGCGCCGCCGTCGGAGCCCATCGGCACCCGCGACATCGACTCGACGCCGCCGGCGAGGATCAGGTCCTCGAAGCCGGAGCGCACGCGCATCGCGGCCTGGTTGACGGCCTCCAGCCCGGAGGCGCAGAACCGGTTGAGCTGCACGCCGGCCACCGTCTCGGGGTAGCCCGCGGCGAGCGCCGCCGTCTTGGCGATGTCGCCGCCCTGGTCGCCGATCGGGCTGACGACACCGAGCACCACGTCGTCGACCCGGTCGGGGTCGAGGTTCGGGTTGCGCTTGCGGACCTCCTCGAGCAGGCCGACCACCAGGTCCACCGGCTTCACCTCGTGCAGCGAGCCGTTCTTCTTGCCCTTGCCTCGGGGGGTGCGGATCGCGTCGTACACGAAGGCCTGCGGCTGCTCAGCCATGCTCGGTGTCCCAACTTCTCGACGGGTGGGGCTGTCATCCGATTGTGACACTCATACTGTTAACGTCGTCAACCAGAGGGACGATGTGATGAAGATCGCCCGGCGTGCACCTGCCCGCTCCTCCCGGACCCCGAGGACCGCATGACCAAGTCGAGTGAGGTCGTACCCGACCTCACCAGCCAGCTGATGACGCTCGACGAGCTGACCCGTCGGGTGGGCATGAGCGTGCGCAACATCCGGTTCTACACGACCAAGGGCCTGGTGCCGCCGCCGATCCGCCGGGGCCGGTCGGGCTACTACTCCGGCGACCACGTCGCCCGGCTCGAGCTGGTGGCCGAGCTGCAGGCGCACGGCTTCACGCTGTCCGCGATCGAGAAGTACGTCGCCCGCATCCCGCTCGACGCGTCGCCGGAGACCATCGCGCTGCACCGGACGCTGCTCGCGCCGTGGATGGCCGAGCTGCCCGAGACGCTGTCGCGCCGGGAGCTGGGCCGCCGCGCGGGCCGCACGCTGACCGACGACGACCTCGACACGCTCAACGCGCTCGGCATCGTCTTCCCCACCAAGCAGGGGAAGTTCCAGGTCGCGATCGCGCACCTGTCGGTCGGGGTGGCGCTGCTCGACCTCGGGATGCCGCTCGACGCCGCGCTGGCGGCGCAGGACATCTTCACCGAGCACGGCCGCAAGGTCGCCGAGGAGCTCACCGAGCTGTTCCGGACGAAGGTGTGGCCGGCGTACAAGGAGGGCGGGATCTCCCCCGACGAGCTGCGCGCGGTCGTCGAGCGGTTCAAGCCGGTCACCGTGCAGGCGCTGGTGACGGCCTACGAGTCGGCCGTCAACGAGACCAAGCGGGAGCAGGTCAGCCGCCGGACCCGGTGACGCGGGCCATTGTTCAGGCCTGGACGGCGGCGCCGGAGTCGACCAGCGCGTCGACGTCGGCGACGCCCCAGGCGGTCAGCGCCTCGCGGGTCTGCCCGCCCGGCGTCGGTCGGGCCGGTGCCGAGCGTCGCCCCGGTGCGCGAGAACCGGGGCGCCGGAGCGGGCTGCAGGACGCCGTCGCGGTCGACGTACGTGCCGCGCGCCGCGAGGTGCGGGTGCCGCGCGGCCTCGGTCATCGGCAGCACCGGGGCGACGCAGGCGTCGCTGCCGTCGAAGCTGCTCGGCCCACTCCGCCTGGGTGCGCTCCCGGAACCGCTCGGTGAAGGCAGCGCGGATCGCCGGCCAGGAGGCCGGGTCGTTGCGGTCGGGCAGGTCGGTGAGGTCGAGCTTCTCGAGCAGCACGGCGTAGAACTGCGGCTCGAGGGCGCCGACCGACATGTGCCGGCCGTCGGAGGTCTCGTAGAGGTCGTAGAACGGCACGCCGCCGTCGAGCAGGTTGGCCGCCCGCCGCTCCTCCGCGAAGCCGCCGGCCAGCATGCTCGCGAACATCGCGGAGAGGTGCGCGGTGCCGTCGACGATCGCGGCGTCCACGACCTGCCCCTGGCCGCTCACCCGGGCCTCGAGGAGGGCGGCGAGCACCCCGACGACGAGGTACGTCGACCCGCCGCCGAAGTCGCCGAGCAGGTTGGTCGGGAAGTGCGGCCGGTCGGCGTCCTGGCCGAGGCCGTGCAGCGCGCCGGCCAGCGAGATGTAGTTCATGTCGTGGCCGGCGACGCGGGCCAGCGGGCCGTCCTGGCCCCAGCCGGTCATCCGGCCGTAGACCAGCCGCGGGTTGCGCGCCAGGCAGTCGTCCGGGCCGAGGCCGAGGCGCTCGGTGGCGCCGGGTCGCATCCCCTCGAGCAGCACGTCGGCGTCCTCGACGAGCGTCAGCACCGTCGCGACGGCGTCGGCGTGCTTGAGGTCCAGCGCGACGCTCGGCCGGCCGCGGGTCAGCAGGTCGGGCCCCGGTCCCGGTGAGGGCGCCCTTGCCGGGCCGGTCGATGCGGATCACGTCGGCGCCGAGGTCGGCGAGCAGCGTCGCCGCGTGCGGCCCGGGCCCGATCCCGGCGATCTCGACGACGCGGACGCCGCGCAGCGGTCCGGTGCCCTGCCCGAGTGCGTAGGTCATGCGGGCGATCATGGCACCGCCGGCTCGACCGGCTCAGGCGTGGTCGGCGTGGTGGTACTCGTGCGCGACGGCGTGGCCCTTGCCGCGGGAGATCATCGCGCGGTTGACGGGGACGGTGACCACGAAGGCGACGACGAGCGAGAGGGCCAGCGACGCCCAGAACAGCACGTCGAGCAGGCCGGCCGCCATCGCGCCCGGGACGGTCAGCAGCACCAGGTTGTCGACGAGCTCCATCACCAGGATGGACACCGTGTCGGCGGCCAGCGCGACGGTGACCGCGGTCCCCAGCGTGGCACCGGCGCGGAGCACCGAGGTGCTGGTCAGCAGGTAGCCGAAGAAGAAGGCCAGCACGATCGACAGCACGATCGAGGGGCCGTTGGCCCAGCCCCACCAGGTGGCGAGCACCATGCCGAGCACCTCGCCGATGGCGCAGCCGGTCAGGCAGTGCAGGGTCGCGGAGACGGCGGTGCGCCAGGTCTGGTCCATGCCGCCAACATACCCCTAGGGGGTATCCGGTTCAAGGGAGCACCCGTCGCAGGAACTGCCGGGTGCGCTCGTGCGTCGGTGCGCTGAGCACCGCCTCCGGCGGCCCCTGCTCCAGCACCGCCCCGTCGTGCAGGAAGCACACCTGGGTCGCGACCTCGCGTGCGAACGCCATCTCGTGGGTCGCCAGCACCATCGTCGTCCCGCCGGCGGCGAGGTCGCGCAGGATGTCGAGCACCTCGCCGACCAGCTCCGGGTCGAGCGCGGAGGTCACCTCGTCGAGCATCACCAGCGCCGGGTCGGTGGCCAGCGCCCGCGCCAGCGCCGCCCGCTGCTGCTGCCCGCCGGAGAGCCGGTCGGGGTGCTCGTCCGCCTTGTCCGCGAGCCCGAACCGCGCCAGCAGCTCGCGGGCGCGCACCTCTGCCTCCTCGCGAGGCACCCCGTGCACCTTGCGCGGCGCGAGCGTGAGGTTGTCGAGCACGCTCATGTGCGGGAACAGGTTGTAGGCCTGGAAGACCATCCCCATCCGGCGGCGTACGGCGCGGGCGTCGACGCGCGGGTCGGTGATCTCCTCGCCCTCGAACCAGATCGTGCCGTCGTCGACCGGCTCCAGCAGGTTGAGGCAGCGCAGCAGCGTCGACTTGCCGCTGCCCGACGCCCCGATCAGGCAGACCACGTCGTGCGCCGCGACCTCCAGGTCGACGTCGCGGAGCACCACCTTGGCGCCGTACGCCTTGCGGAGCCCCTCGACCCGCAGCAGCGCCGTCACCGGGCCCCCGCCCGCTCGCGCCGGGCGTAGCGCCGGCCGAGCCAGTCGGTGAGCCGGGCCAGCGGGATGGTGAGCGCGACGAAGAACGCCGCGGCCACGAGGTACGACGCGAAGTTGAAGTGGTAGCTGGAGTAGATCTGCGCCTGTCGCAGCGCCTCCGCGAGGCCGACCGACGCCACGAGCGCGGTGTCCTTCTGCAGCGAGACGAAGTCGTTGAGCAGCGGGGGCACCACGCGCCGCACCGCCTGCGGGACGACGACGTGCCGCAGCGTCTGGCCGTGCGAGAGCCCCAGCGCCTGCGCGCTCGCCACCTGCGAGGGGTGCACCGACTCGATGCCGGAGCGGAACACCTCGGCGACGTACGCGCCGTAGGACAGCACCAGTGCCGATCACCCCGAGCCAGAACAGGCTGCTCGTGACGCCCTGCAGCCGCAGCGCCGGCAGCCCGAACGCCACCAGGAACACGACGAGCAGCGTCGGCACGCCGCGGAACAGGTCGGTGTAGAGCACCGCGAGCGCCCGCACCGGGAACAGCGCCGGCGCCACCGTGGTCCGCACCGTCGCCACCAGCACCCCGAGGACCAGGATCAGCGGCTCGGCCACCAGGAACATCCCGACGTTGACCAGGAACGCCTTCGCGATCGCCGGGAAGGCGGCCTTCGCGTCGGGCCACGACAGGAACGTCTCGCGCACCCGCGGCCAGCCCGGCGAGCTGGTCAGCCCGACCACGAGCAGCACCAGCAGCACCACCGTCGTGACACCGGCGACGAGCATCGCCCGGCGGTCCAGCCGACGTCGGACCCGGAGCCGCTCGAGCTGCCGCTCGCTGGGGGTCCAGCCGTCGGCACTCATCAGCGGCTACTTCAGGACCGGTACGTCGACCACGTCGGACAGCCAGCGCTTCTCGAGGGCCGCCAGCGTGCCGTCGCTCTTGAGCGCGTCGAGCGCCTGGTTGACGCACGGCACCAGCGTGCTGCCCTTCTCGAACAGCATCCCGAACTTCTCCTGCTGGCCGGACTCCGGCTGGAACTGCCCCACGATCGTGCTGTTCGGGATCTCGGCGGCGGTGATGTAGAACGCCGTCGGCAGGTCGGTGAGGATCGCGTCGGCCTGCTTGTTGAGCAGCGCCTGCTTGGCCTGGTTGGTGTCGTCGAAGACCAGCGGCTGCGAGGACGGCTTGATGACGTCGTCGATCGCGGTCAGCGACGTGGTGCCGGTCTGGGCGCCGAGCTTGAGGTCCTTCAGCCCTGCCAGCGAGGTGACGCCGGCGGCCTTCGAGCCCTTCAGCGCGATGACGCCCTGCGCAGCGGAGTAGTAGCCGTCGGAGAAGTCGACCACCTTGGCCCGCGCCGGCGTGATCGAGATCTGGTTGATGTCGAAGTCGAACTTCTTCGCGCCCGGGGCGTAGGAGCTGTTGAACGGCACCTTGACCCAGGTCACCTGGCTCTTCGAGAAGCCGAGCTGCTTCGCGACGGCGTACGCCACCGCGGACTCGAAGCCCTTGCCGTTGGTCGGGTCGTTCTTCGCGAACCACGGGTCGTAGGCCGGCGAGTCGGTGCCGATCGTCAGCGTGCCGTTGCGCTTCAGCGCCAGGTCCTTGGGGCTGCACGACGCCGGGCTGGCCGACGCGGAGGACGACGAGCCGCCCGACGACTCGTCGGTCGGGGCGCAGCCGACGGCCGCGAGGAGCAGCGGGACGGTCGCGAGGACGGCGGCGGAGCGCAGGCGCATGACGCGATCGTAGGACGGCGACACGCCGGAGTCCGCGACGTCTCACCCGGGACGCGGCGCGAGTCGGGCCAGGCTCCCCGCGGCCGCTCCGACGACGCTCGCTGCGGACACCCCTGACAGAACTGGCACACCCCTGCTGTTGCAACGGCGGGGGTGTGCCGGATTACCAGGGGCCCCTGGTAATCCATCACACGTCTGCAACTAGTTGCATAGCCGCGGCCGATGCGTCAGAGTCGCCCCCATGGGCCTGGAGCACGCGATCCTCGTGTCGCTGTCCGAGCGACCCGCCTCGGGGCTCGACCTGACCCGCCGCTTCGACCGGTCCATCGGCTTCTTCTGGAGCGCCACCCACCAGCAGATCTACCGCGTCCTGGGCCGGATGGACGCCGACGGCTGGGTGCGCCCCACGCAGGTCGCGCAGCAGGGCCGCCCCGACAAGAAGGTGTACGCCGTGGCGCCGGCCGGCCGTCGCGAGCTGGCGCGCTGGATCGACGGCCCCACCCCCGTCGAGCAGTTCCGCAGCGACGTCGCGGTCAAGCTCCGCGCCGCGTCGTACGGCGACCGCGCGGCCGTCCTGGCCCAGGTCGAGGAGCACCGCGCCGAGCACGCCACCCGGCTCGCGCACTACGAGCTGCTCGCCAAGCGTGACTACCCCGAGCCCGAGCGGCTCACCGGGGCCGACCTCGACGTCTACCTCGTGCTGCGCGGCGGCATCCGCCTCGAGCGGTTCTGGGTGGACTGGCTGACCGAGTACCTCGACGCCCACTCACCAGGAGAGTCATGAGCTACCCCCACCTGCTCGCGCCGCTGACCGTCGGCCGCCTCACGCTGCGCAACCGCGCCGTGATGGGCTCGATGCACACCGGTCTCGAGGACCGCGCGAAGCACCTGCCCGAGCTCGCGGCGTACTTCGCCGAGCGGGCCCGCGGCGGCGCCGGGCTCATCGTCACCGGCGGCTACTCCCCCAACGTCCGCGGCTGGCTGCTGCCGTTCGGCTCGATGATGACCCGCCGCCGGCACGCCGACGGGCACCGGCAGGTCACCGACGCGGTGCACGCCGAGGGCGGCGCGATCCTGCTCCAGCTGCTGCACGCCGGGCGCTACGGCTACACCCCGCTCAACGTGTCGGCGTCCGCCACCAAGTCGCCGATCACGCCGTTCAAGGCCTCCGCACTGAGCACCCGGGCGGTCGAGCGGACGATCGACGACTACGTCGACGCGGCGCGGCTGGCCCGGCGGGCGGGCTACGACGGCATCGAGGTGATGGGCTCGGAGGGGTACCTCATCAACCAGTTCCTCGCCCCGCACACCAACCACCGCACCGACCGGTGGGGCGGCTCGGCGGAGAACCGGATGCGGTTCCCGGTCGAGGTGGTGCGCCGGATCCGCGAGGCGCTCGGCGACGACTTCGCGGTGATGTACCGGATGTCGCTGCTCGACCTGATCCCCGACGGCCAGACCTGGGACGAGACCGTGGCGCTGGCCCAGCAGGTCGAGGCGGCCGGCGCCGACGTGGTCAACACCGGCATCGGCTGGCACGAGGCGCGGGTGCCGACGATCCTCACCCAGGTGCCCCGCGCCGCCTGGGCGTCGACGACCGCGCGGCTGCGGCCCGAGCTGGGCATCCCGGTGTGCGCGTCGAACCGGATCAACACCCCCGAGGTGGCCGAGGAGATCCTGTCCTCCGGCGGCGCCGACCTGGTCTCGATGGCCCGGCCGTTCCTGGCCGACCCGGAGTTCGTGGCCAAGGCCGCCGCGGGCCGCGCCGACGAGATCAACACCTGCATCGGCTGCAACCAGGCCTGCCTCGACCACACCTTCGCCAACCAGCGCGCCTCCTGCCTGGTCAACCCGCGCGCCTGCCACGAGACCACGCTGGTGCTCTCCCCCACCCGGTCGCGCCGCCGCGTCGCGGTGGTCGGCGCCGGGCCGGCCGGCCTCGCGACCGCGGTGGCCACCGCCGAGCGCGGTCACGACGTCACGCTGTTCGAGGCCTCGCCGGAGCTCGGCGGGCAGTTCCGGCTCGCGATGGCGATCCCCGGCAAGGAGGAGTTCGCCTCGACGCTGCGCTACTACGCCCGCCGGCTCGAGGTGCTCGAGGTCGACGTCCGGCTCTCGACGCGTGCGAGCGCCGAGGACCTCGCGTCGTACGACGAGGTGGTGGTCGCCACCGGCGTCAGCCCGCGGGCCGCGACGTTCGAGGGGGCCGACCACCCGCGGGTGCTGACCTACCCCGAGGCGATCACCGAGCCGCACCGCGTCGGCGCGCGGGTGGCCGTGGTGGGCGCCGGCGGCATCGGCGTCGACGTCAGCCACCTGCTCACCCACACCGAGGAGTCGCTCGAGGAGTGGCAGGCGCACTGGGGGGTCGGTGACCCCGCGCTGCACGCCGGCGGCGTCACGGAGAAGAAGCCGCGGACCCCGGCCCGCGAGGTGTACCTGCTGCAGCGCAAGACCACCCCGATCGGCAAGGGGCTGGCCAAGACGTCGGGCTGGGCGCACCGCGCGGTGCTGAAGGACTCCGGCGTCACGATGCTGCCGGGCGTGACCTACGACCGCGTCGACGACGACGGCCTGCACGTGAGCGTCGACGGGGAGCCGCGGGTGCTCGACGTCGACACCGTCGTGGTGTGCGCCGGGCAGGAGTCCGTGCGCGGGCTGTACGACGACCTGCTGGCGGCCGGCGTCACCGCGCACCTGGTCGGCGGCGCCGACGTGGCCGCCGAGCTCGACGCGAAGCGGGCGATCAAGCAGGCCACCGAGCTGGCCGCTGCGCTGTAGCGGTCGCTCGCCCCAGCAGCGTCGGGATCAGCGGTTGCCGCGGAACCCGACGTAGACCAGCGCGACGCCGAGGCCGGCGACGATCGGGCCGATCACCGCCCAGGTCTCGACACCCGTCATCGGGCTGCCGGTGATCACGCCGAGCCCCTGGAAGGTCCAGACCGCACCGATCACGACCATCAGGGCACCGAGGGTGATCGGCAACGACTTGCGCATGGCCCCAGCCTAGGCGCCGGTCGGTCGACCTTTTACCCGGCGATCCGGCCGACGGCCACAGGTCGGACGACCCACGTGCCGAAGAACAGGTCATGCGCCCGTTCGCCCGCCCCCTGCTGCGGCTGCTCTGCGTCGCCGTCGCGTGGCTGGTGCTGGCCCCGGTCGCCGCCTCCGCGATGATCGAGCCCTACGCGCCGTACCAGCCGCAGACGACCTGCAGCCCGAACGCGAAACCGGGCACCGTGAAGCTGTCGCAGTGGCTGCAGAAGCAGTACCCGGGCAGCGGCTCGCTCGGCATCTCCCGCTCGTGCAACGACGGCGGCGTCTCCGAGCACAAGGAGGGCCGGGCGTTCGACTGGGCGGTGAGCGTGCACTCGGCGCGGGACCGCGGCTACGTCTCGGCCCTGTTCAAGCGGCTGTTCGCGACCGACGCCGAGGGCAACGAGCACGCGCTGGCCCGCCGGATGGGCATCATGTACCTGATCTGGAACGACCACATCTACTCGTCGTACTACGGCTTCTCCACGCGTGACTACCGCGCCTGCAAGAACCTCAGCGCCTGCAGCGACACCGCGCGGCACCGCAACCACGTGCACATCTCGCTGAGCCGGGACGGCGGCGCGGGCCGCACCAGCTGGTACACCGGCGCCTCGACCACGCCGACCCCGTCGGAGACCGCGCCGCTGCTCGACCTGAGCACCACGCCGTACGTCTCGCTCGACGTGAGGACCGACGGCACCCCGACCGTCACGCCGTTCCGGCTGGCGAAGGGCACGACGTACGCCGTCACCGCCGCCGGCCTCTACGGGTACGGCGCCCCGGCGAGCGTCGCGGACGCGTCGTGCCGCTGGTCGAGCGCGAGCAGGACCTGGCTGCCCTACCCGACGAAGACCGTCGCCAGCCGGCAGGGCTCGCTCAACCTGCGCGTCGACGGCACCCGGATCAGCGCCAGCACCTGCCACCCGGAGTCGCACGTCTACCGCACCACCGTCACCCCGACCACCAGCCGCACCCTGAAGCTCGACGTGGCCAACACGGGCACCGGCAGCGGCACGCTGCGCGTGGTCGTCTCCGCGGTCGGCACCGACGTCGGTCCGGCGCTGCCGACCTACCCCGACCTCGCCGCGGCGCCGACGTCCTCGGCCGCCCGCAGCGGTCCCGCGCTGAGCACCGAGACCGTCACCGTCCCCGCGTCGGCCGGGTCCACCTGGACCGCCGGCAGCGTGCAGCGCGGCGCGACGTACCGGCTCACGGTCGTCCGGCACCGCCGCCCTCGGCGGCGGCGCGAGCAGCGACGGCCGCTGCACGGCACTCGCCGGCCGGTGGTACCGGCAGGCCTCCCTCGACCGTCGGGTCCCGTCGGCCGCGCACGGCCGGCTGTTCGTCGACGGGGTCCGCTTCGACGGCACCGGCGCCACCGCGGAGGCCTGCGCGACCCGCAGCCACGCACTCACCTGGACCGCGACCCGCACCAGCCGGCTGCAGCTCGCGCTCTGGGACCCGCTGACCCGCGACGACGACACCGGCGCCCTCACCGTCACGGTCCGCCGGCTCACCCCGGTGGCCACGACCGCCGCGGCCCCGCGGCTGAGCGCCGCGCCCACCGCCGACCCGACGCCCGCAGCCCCGACGACGGCACCGACGACGGCAGCACCGACCACGCCGGCCCCGACCGCGGCAGCACCGACCACGCAGGTCTCCCCGACCCCCTGACCGAGGCGCGCGAGTTCTGACTGCCCAGACCCGCCGAGGCGCTCAGTACTGAGCGCCTCGGCACCCTCGTGGAGTCAGAAGCACGCGCCTCGGCGGAAGGGTCGGGCAGGGTCAGGCGACGCCCCGGATCCGGTGCACCAGCACCGAGCCGAGCACGCAGACCCCGAAGGCGACGGCGTAGAGCGTGACGTAGCCGCCGGCGTACGCCACCAGGAACGAGCCGACGAACGGCGCGAACACCTGCGGCAGCGCGACCGCGATGTTGATGACGCCGAGGTCCTTGGCGCGGGCCTGCGCGGCGGGCAGCACCTGGGTGCACAGCGCGAAGTCGACGGAGAGGTACACCCCGTATCCGATCCCGAAGACCACCGCGCCGGCGATCGCCCCGGGCCAGGTCGGCACCAGCGCGAGGATCAGCGCACCCACCCCGGTGACGACCCCGGAGACCGTGACGAACACCTTGCGGCGCTGCAGCCGGTCGGACCACAGCCCGAACACCACGGTGCTGGCGACGATGAACACGGCGTACACCACGGTCAGCACCAGCACCCCGGACTCCGGGTCGCCGTAGCCGACGGCGTCCTGGAGGTAGAAGTACAGCAGCAGCGTCCCGAGCGAGTTGCCGAAGTTGACCAGGAAGCGGGTCAGCCACGCCCACGCGAAGTCGGGGTGGCGGCGCGGCGAGATCCAGAACCCGCGGACGAACTCGGTCAGCGAGAACACCGGCCGCAGCGCCTTCGGCAGCACCACGTCGCGGCTGCGCAGGACGTAGGGCACCGCGAGCACGACGACCGCGGCCGCCGTCGCGTAGTAGCCCGCCGCGATGCCGCCGGTGACGGTGGCGATGCCGACCCCGGCCACGATGCCCAGCGTCTGCGACACCGCGACCCAGCCGCCGACGACGCCGCGCTCGCGGATCGGCACCAGGTCGGGCACCGTCGCCGTCAGCGCCGCGAACATCGCGTTCAGCGACGCCTGGGCGAGGCTCCAGGCCAGCGCCATCACGAGCACCGAGGTGGCCTGCGCGAGCAGCACCAGCGCGAGCGCGCCGAGCAGCCCGCCGGCCACCACCCACGGCACCCGCCGCCCGAACCGCGAGGTGGTGCGGTCCGACAGCGCCCCGAACAGCGGGTTGGCGACCACCGAGACCGCCGAGCCGACCCCGGTCACGACCCCGAAGACCAGCTCCTTGTGGCCGGGCGAGACCAGCTGGGCCTGCTGCGCGAGCAGCACCTGGATCGGCCCGAAGAACCCGGCCCACAGCCCGAGCCCGGCCAGCGTCACCCACGCCACCCAGCTGCGCGGCACCGAGACCAGCGGCTCGGCCAGCGCGTCCTGGACCGGCACGGGCTCCGGCGGGAGGGTGGTCACGTCTCGGTCAGTCGCCGGCGTGGGCGGCGATGACGTCGCGGTACCAGGCGTACGACGCCTTCGGCGTGCGTCGCTGCGTCGGGTAGTCGACGTGCACCAGGCCGAAGCGCTTGGTGTACCCCTCGGCCCACTCGAAGTTGTCGAGCAGCGACCAGGTGTAGTAGCCGCGGACGTCGACGCCCTCGGCGACCGCGGCGGCGACGGCCCGCAGGTGCGCGTCGAGGTAGGCGATCCGCTCGGGGTCCTCGCACGCCCCGTCGACGACCTCGTCGTCGTAGGCACAGCCGCTCTCGGTGATGTAGACCGGCGGCAGCGCGTCGCCGTACCGCTCCTTCAGCAGCACGAGCTGCTCGCGGAGCCCGTCGGGGACCACCGGCCAGTCGAAGGCGGTGCGCTCGAACCCCTCGACGCGCACCATCTTGAACGGCGCGCCGTCGAGCGCGATCCGGCCCTCGGCCTCGATCGGTGAGGCGGGGTCGGCGATCCGGGCGGGGTTGTAGTAGTTGAGGCCGTAGAAGTCGAGCGGCGCCGCGATCGTGGCGAGGTCCTCCTCGACCGGACCGGGCATCAGCTCGGCGAAGCCCTCGGGGTAGCGGCCGAGCAGCATCGGGTCGGCGAAGATCCGGTTCCACAGGTCGTCGTACAGCCCGGCCGCCGCGGCGTCCGCCGGGTCCTCGGAGGCGGGCCACACCGGTGCGTGGTTGTTGGCGCACCCGACGCTGGTCGCCCCGACCGCGCGCAGCGCCGCGACCGCCCGGCCGTGCCCGAGCAGCAGGTGGTGGGCGGCCGGCAGCGCGTCGAACATCAGCCGCCGCCCGGGGGCGTGGACGCCGAGGGCGTGGCCCAGCATCGTCACGACGTTGGGCTCGTTGACCGGGCACCAGTGCTCGACGCGGTCGCCGAGCCGGAGCGCGACGAGGGTGGCGTACTCCGCGAACCGGTCCGCGGTCTCCCGGTTCAGCCAGCCGCCGCCGTCCTCCAGCGCCTGCGGCAGGTCCCAGTGGAACAGCGTCACCATCGGCTTCACGCCGGCCTCGAGGAGCGAGTCGACGAGCCGGTCGTAGAACGCCAGCCCGGCGGGGTTGCCGCGGCCGCGGCCCTCCGGCTGCACCCGCGGCCAGGCCACCGAGAGCCGGTAGCCGTCGAGCCCGAGGCCGCGCATCAGCGCCACGTCCTCCGGGTAGCGGTGGTAGTGGTCGCAGGCCTCCGCGCCGCTGCTGCCGTCGGCGACGCGGCCGGGCTCCGCGCAGAACGTGTCCCAGACGCTGGTGCCGCGGCCGTCCTCGGCCACCGCCCCCTCGATCTGGTAGGACGCGGTGCTGGCGCCGAAGCGGAAGCCGTCGGGGAGCCGGGGCAGGGACGAGGCGTCGGAAGGCATGCGGGCAACCTAGCCCGCCCGCCTCGGCCGCCTGACCCCAACGGGTCATGCCGTCGCCGACCGGTCGAGGCGGCGGGCCCGATCGTGCACACATGGCGGACAGGGCTCAGGTCGGGCCCCTCCGGAGCCGATGAGTCGGGTGACGAGGGGGAGGAACGACGATGCTGCCAGCCGGCGAGGAGATGCGGATCCGCAGTCTTGCTGGCATGGCACGCGCCCTCGGCCGCTCGGAGGCGCTGTTCCGGCTGTGCGAGCTGGCCGCCGAGGAGACCCGCGGCGCGATCCGCGCGGCCAGCGTCTCGGTGAGCCGGGTGGAGCCCGGCTCGATGGTGGTGCGGACCATCGTGAACGTCGGCGAGCTCGGCCCGAACGAGGTGCGCTGGCCCGAGGACGAGACCTACACGATGGACGAGTTCGTGAACCTCGAGCTCGTCGTCGACGACCTGCAGGTCTGGTCGGCGGACGTCGACGACCCCGACTGCGACCCGACCGAGCTGCGGCTGCTCACCGAGCTGGGCAAGGGGTCCTCGATCGGCGCGCCGATCGTCGTCGACGGCCAGCTGTGGGGCGAGTTCTACGCCACCCGGATGCGCGGCGAGCCCGGCTTCGACGTCGACGACATCGCCTACCTGGAGGCGCTGATCGCGATCCTCGGCGGCGCCATCTCGCGCTCGCTGCGCGAGGAGTCGCTCGAGCAGCTGGCCTACCGCGACCCGTTGACCGGGCTGCTGAACCGGCGGGCCCTCGACGAGCACGCCGCCCACGCCTTCGACGTGGCGCCCGGCTCGACCCGGACCGTCACCGTGGTCGCGGTCGACATCAACCGGCTCAAGGAGGTCAACGACTCCCTCGGGCACGTGGCCGGTGACCAGCTGATCCAGTCGGTGGGCCGGGCCCTCAACCTCGCCTTCAGCCGGCTGACCGGCAGCCTCGTGGCCCGGGTCGGCGGCGACGAGTTCACGGTGCTGGTCTCCGGGCACGACCCGTCGCAGGTCATCCAGATCGCCGACCGGCTGTGCCAGCACACCTGGCGGTTCGGCCGCGGCGCCGGCATCTCGTGCGGCGCCGCCACCGCGACGGTGACCCGCGACGTCGGGTTCGCGCCGAGCGACCTGTTCGCCGCCGCGGACCGCGCGCAGTACGTCGCCAAGCACGGCCGGCTCTCCTCCACCGTGATGGCCGACGACTTCCCGCCGCTGCCGGAGGCCGAGGAGGCCTGAGCTCGCGCACCGTGCGCGAGGATGGCCCCGTGATCGACGTACGACGGTCCGCGGAGCGGTTCACCACGGAGACCGACTGGCTGACGTCGCGGCACTCGTTCTCCTTCGGGCCGCACTACGACCCGTCGAACGTCGGCTTCGCCGTGCTGGTCGCGCACAACGAGGACGTGGTGGCGCCGGGCCGGGGCTACGACACCCACCCGCACGTCGACCAGGAGATCGTGACCTGGGTGCTCGACGGCAGCCTCGTGCACGAGGACTCGCACGGGCACTCCGGCGTGGTCCGTCCCGGGCCTGGCGCAGCTGATGAGCGCCGGCCGCGGGGTGCTGCACTCCGAGCGCAACGACGCACCGGACGCCGACCGGCCGACCCGGTTCGTGCAGATGTGGCTGCGCCCCGACGAGGCCGGCCTCGACCCGTCGTACGCCCAGCAGGAGGTCGACCCCGCGCGCCGGGCTGGTGCCGCTGGTCTCGGGGGTCGCCGGGCTCGACGCGGCGGTGCGGATCCACACCGCCGGGGCGGCGCTGCACGTCGCTCGGCTCGCACCGGGGGCGTCGGTCGAGCTGCCGGACGCGCCGCACCTGCACGTGTTCGTGGCCCGCGGGTCCGTCGACCTGGAGGGCGCCGGCCGGCTCGAGGAGGGCGACGCGGCGCGGTTCACCGGGACGGGCGGGCCGCGGGTGACCGGCGCCGCCGAGGCCGAGGTGCTGGTCTGGCAGCTGCCCTGAGGCCTAGGGGACCAGCACGCCGGGGTTGAGCACGCCCTGCGGGTCGAGCCGCGCCTTCACGGCCCGGAGCACCTCCACGCCGACCGGGCCGATCTCGTCGGCCAGCCAGGGCAGGTGGTCGCGGCCGACCGCGTGGTGGTGGGTGATGGTCGCGCCGGCCGCCCGGATCGCGTCGGAGGCGGCGGACTTCGCCCCGGCCCACTGGGCGAGCACGTCGTCGCGCTCGCGCGCCGCCACGGTGAAGTACAGCGACGCCCCGGTCTCGTAGACGTGCGAGACGTGGCACAGCACCAGCGGCGCGTCGTCGGCCGAGCGCCCCGGTGACGGCCGCGGTGACCGCGGCGTGCAGCCGCGGCAGGTTCGACCAGAAGGTGGCCGTCTCCAGGGTCTCCACCAGCACCCCGACGTCGAGCAGCGAGTCGCGCAGGTACGGCGCCCCGAACCGGCCCGCGGCCCACGCCGCGCCGGTCTCCTCGCCGAGCGGGGTGCCGCCCAGCGACGCCAGCCGGTCGGTGACCTGGGCGCGCCGGGTGGCGACGGTGTCCGCGTCGCCCTCGAAGCCGGTGATCATCAGCGCGCCGCCGGCCGACTCGCCGCCGACCTCCTCCGGGCGGGCCAGGTTGACCGCGGTCTCGTTCTCGTCGGACAGCCGCAGCACCGTCGGCGCGAGGCCGGACTGCGCCAGGTCGCGCAGGGCGGCGGTGCCGTCGGCGAACGAGTCGAACCGCCAGCCGTCGTACACCTTGCTGGTGGGGAGCGGTCGCACCCGGACGGTGACCGAGGTGATGACGCCGAACGCGCCCTCGGAGCCGAGCACCAGCTCGCGGAGGTCCGGGCCGGCGGCCGACGCGGGGGCGGAGCCGAGGGTGAGCGTGCCGATCGGGGTGGCGACGGTGAGCCCGACGACCAGTGCGTCGAAGCGGCCGTAGCCCGAGGAGGCCTGGCCGCTCGAGCGGGTGGCCGCGAAGCCGCCGATCGAGGCGTACTCGAACGACTGCGGGAAGTGGCCGAGCGTCAGCCCGTGCGCGGCGAGCGCCGCCTCGGCCTCGGGCCCGAGCAGGCCGGCCTGCAGCACCGCGGTGCCGGACTCGGCGTCCACCGAGACCAGGGCGTCGAGCCGGCGGAGGTCGAGCGCGAGCACGCCGGCGTACCCGTCGCGCCGCGCGACCAGGCCGCCGACCACCGAGGTGCCGCCGCCGAACGGCACCAGCGCGACGCGGTGCTCGCTGCACCAGCCGACGACCGCGGCGACCTCGTCGTGGTCGGCGGGGCGGGCCACCGCGTCGGGGGCGTCGGCGCCGTCGCCGGCGCGCATCCGCAGCAGGTCGGGGGTGGACTTGCCCCGGGTGTGGCGGACCCGGGTCTCGTGGTCGGTGTGCACGTGCGCCTCGCCCACGATCGCGCGCAGCCCCGCGAGCAGGTCGTCGGCGAGCCCCGGCTCGGGCAGCCGGACGTCGGCCAGCGGGACCGTGCTCCGCTCGGCCGCCGGGCCGAAGGCGAGCTCGACCAGCTCGCGGGTCGGGGCGGGCAGCGCGGCCGCCCGGTCGGGGTCGCCCCAGCGGGCCCAGTGCATCGGCGTCGTCATGGGTTACACTGTGACACATGACGTCACTTCGTCACAACGACCCACCGGGGTTCACCCCGGACGACGCGCTGCTCGACGCCGCCCGCGAGTGCATCCTCGCGGTGGGCTGGCGCCGGACCACGCTGACCGAGGTGGCCCGCCGGGCGGGCGTCTCGCGGATGACGCTCTACCGCCGCTGGCCCGACATGCAGACGCTGCTCGCCGACCTGATGACCCGCGAGTGGGGCGGTCTCGCGCTCCCGGCGGGCGACGGCTCGCCGCTGGACCGGATCGCGTCCGGCGTCACGGCGACGGTGACCGCGCTGCGCGGCAACGAGCTGTTCGCGAAGATCCTGCACGTCGACCCCGAGCTGCTGCTGCCCTACCTGCTCGACCGGCGCGGCCGCACGCAGGACGCGCTCCTCGCGGTGCTGGTGGAGGCGGTCGCGGTCGGCCAGCGCGACGGCGCGGTGCGCGAGGGCGACCCGGCCCTGCTGGCGCGGAGCGTGCTGCTCGCGTCGTACGGCTTCGCGCTGTCGGTGCCGACGATGGCCGACGACGACGTCACGGTGGCCGGGCTCGACGAGGAGCTGCGGCTGCTGGTCGAGCGGTACCTCGCCCGGTGAGCCTCTCCGATGAGTCCGGCCGGCTCGACGCGGTGCGCCGGGAGCGAGAGCTGGCGGAGGCGACCGACGGCCGGGAGGTCGACCTGCTCGTGGTCGGGCTCGGCGTCACCGGCGCGGGGGTCGCCCTCGACGCCGCCTCGCGCGGGCTGTCGGTGGTCGCGGTCGACGCGCACGACCTCGCGTTCGGCACGTCGCGGTGGAGCTCCAAGCTGGTGCACGGCGGGCTGCGCTACCTCGCGCACGGCCAGGTCGGGGTGGCCCACGAGAGCGCCGTGGAGCGGGGCCTGCTGATGACCCGCACCGCCCCGCACCTGACCCGGGCGCTGCCGATGCTGATGCCGCTGCTGCCGGCACTGGCCGGGTCGCAGGCCCACCTGACCTGGGCCGGGCTGCGGGCCGGTGACCTGCTGCGGGCCTCCGCGCGGACCCCGCGCAGCGTGCTGCCCCGGCCGCGCCGGCTCTCCCGCACCGAGACCCTCGCGCTGGCTCCCGGGATCCGCGCCGACGGGCTGCGCGGCGGCCTGCTGTCGTGGGACGGCCAGCTCGAGGACGACGCCCGGCTCGTCGTGGGCATCGCTCGCACCGCCGCGTCGTACGGCGCCCGCATCCTGACCCGCACCCGCGTCACCGAGCTCACCGGCGAGGGCGCGACCGTCCGCGACGAGACCACCGGGACCGTCGCGACGGTCCGCGCCCGGGCGGTGGTCAACGCCGCCGGGGTCTGGGCCGGCGGGCTGGTGCCGGGCGTCCGGCTCCGTCCCTCGCGCGGCACCCACCTGGTGCTCGACGCCGCGTCGCTGCCCGGGCTCACCACCGCCGTGATGGCACCCGTGCCGGGCGAGCGCAACCGGTTCGTCTTCGCGCTGCCGCAGCCCGACGGCCGGGTGTACGTCGGGCTCACCGACGAGCCGCTCGACGGCCCCGTCCCCGACGTCCCCGAGCCCACCGAGGCCGAGATCGGCTTCCTCCTCGACGTCATCGGCGGGGTGGTCGCGCAGCCGGTCACCCGCACCGACGTCGTCGGGGCGTACGCCGGCCTGCGCCCGCTGCTCGACACCGCCGCCGGCTCGACCGCCGACCTGTCGCGGCGGCACGCGGTGCTCACCTCCGACGACGGCGTGGTGACCGTGGTCGGCGGCAAGCTCACGACGTACCGCCGGATGGCCGAGGACGCCGTCGACGCCGCCCTCGCCCGCACCGGCCTCCCGGCGTCGGCCTGCCGCACCCGCGACCTCCCGCTGCTCGGCGCCGCCCCCCGCCCGGACCTCGACCGGCTCACCGCGCCGCCCCGGCTGGTCCGCCGCCACGGCACCGAGGCCGCCGCCGTGCTGGCCAACGCCCGCGACCACGGCCTGTCGGAGGCCGAGGCCCTCACCCCGGTCGCCGACGGCCTCGCCGTCACCCCGGCCGAGCTGCTGTGGGGCGCCACCCACGAGGGCGCCCTCGACCTCGACGACCTCCTCGACCGCCGCACCCGCGTCGGCCTGGTCCCCGCCGACCGCGCCCTCGCCGAGCCCGCCGCCCGCCTCGCCCTCGCCGCCGCCTCCGGCTGACGCGGACCGCAGTCGCCGAGCCGCGCGGTCGCCGGGGCGAGCGCGGCCCGGCGAGCGCGTCAAGCGGCCTGGCCGCGGCGACGACCGCCGGACACCAGACCGCAGCAGGAAGCCCGACGCGAGCCGGCGGCTCGGCGACGCGCCGCCGCAGCGCCGCCGGGCCCGCGGCCCGGCGCCCGCGACCCCGGTCCGAGCGCGCGGTTCGGAGCGAGACGCAGGCCACCCGCCGCGAGAACCTGCCCAACGCTCCGAACGAACGGTCGGGTCAGCGCGCGAGCCCCTCCACGACCTCCGCACCCGGCAGCTCGCCGAGCAACGGCCCGGGGACGAGCAGCTTCGAGCGCCGTACCCCGCTCCCGATCACCGCGACGTCGATCGCCAGGCACGCCGGGTCGACGAGCACCCGCCAGCCCGCGGGCAGCCCGACCGGTGTGATCCCGCCGTACTCCATGCCGCTCTCCTCCACCGCCCGGTCCATCGAGAGGAACGACGCCTTGCGCACGTCGAGCACCTTCTTGACGAGCGTGTTCACGTCGGCGCGGGTGTCGGCGCGTACGACGCAGGCCGCGACCCGCTCCTCGCCGCCGCGCCGGCCGGCCACCACCACGCAGTTCGCACCGGCCGCCATCGGGACGTCGTACGCCTCCGACATCGCGGCCGTGTCGGCCAGTGCCGGGTCGATCTCGACGACGGCCGCTTCGTCCGCGTGCGACCAGCCGGCCAGGGCGCGGGCGACCGGGTCGCCGAGCAGCTCGGGGTGGTCCAGGGCGGGCAGCGAGGTCAGGGCGGCGAGGGTCGGCAGCGGCACCCGGCCACGGTAACGGTCTCGAGAACTTCACCGGATCGCCGCCTCAGGGTCTCCCCAACCGCTGTCCGCGCCGCTAGGGTTCCCGCGTCTCATCTCGGGAACCACCTGCAATCGGTGGACATGTCGGGCGCCACCGCGCCCGGCGTTCCTCGGCCGGCGCCGTCGCGCGCCCCGGTGCGCCCCGGGCCCGGCACCACCCACCGCCGCCACGAGGAGCAGCCGCATGACCCCAGCAGCCCGCCGCACCGTCCGGACGGGGGTGGCCGCGCTCGGCCTCGCCCTCGTCGCCGCCCCGCTCGCCACCGCTCCCACCGCGTCGGCGAGCGGCAACGGGCTCGTCGTGAGCGAGGTGTACGGCGGTGGCGGGAACTCCGGTGCCCCGCTGCGCAACGACTTCATCGAGCTGCACAACACCTCCGGCGCACCGCTGAGCCTCGACGGCCTCTCGGTGCAGTACCGCAGCGCCGCCGGCAGCCCCGGCGGGATCACCGCGCTGCACGGCACCGTCCCGGCCGGCGCGCACTGGCTGGTGGCCGAGGCGGCCGGCGCCAGCACGGCGGCCCCCGCGCTGCCGACGCCCGACGACAGCGGCTCCATCGCGATGTCGGGCACCAGCGGGCAGGTGCTGCTCGCCACCGGCACGGCGGCCGCCGCCCCCGGCGACGCCGCCGTCGTGGACCTGGTGGGTTACGGCGCCGCCACCTCCTTCGAGGGCTCCGCGCCGGCGCCCGGCCTGTCGAACACCACGTCCGCGAGCCGCGCCGCGTCCGGCGCCGACACCGACGACAACGCCGCCGACCTCACCGCGGGCTCGCCGGACCCGCAGGGCTCGGGCGCGAGCACGCCGCCGGCCCCCGAGCCGACGCCGGCGACCATCGAGCAGGTCCAGGGCAGCGGCTCGACCAGCCCGCTGGCCGGCACGACCGTCGTGACCTCCGGGGTGGTGACCGCGGCGTACCCCTCCGGCGGCTTCAACGGCTTCTACCTGCAGACCCCCGGCACCGGCGGCGACGTCGACCTCGCCTCCCACGACACCTCCGACGCGGTGTTCGTGTTCCTCGGCGGCGGCGCCGACCCGGCGTCGTACCCCGCCATCGGTGACCACGTGCAGGTCACTGGTCCGGTCTCGGAGTACGCCGGCATGACCGAGGTCTCCCCCGCCGCCGGCGGCGTCAGCCAGCTCGCGCCCGCCGACGCCCCCACCCCCGCCGCGGTGGCCTACCCCGCCACCGACGCCAGCCGCGAGTCCCTCGAGGGCATGCTGCTCGCCCCGCAGGGCGACTACACCGTCACCGACAACTACTCGCTGAACCAGTACGCCGAGATCGGCCTGGCCCGCGGCACCCGCACCCTGCCGCAGCCGACCGACGTGGCGCGTCCCGGCGCCGCCGCCGACCAGGTGGCGGCCGACAACGCCGCCAAGCGCGTCACCCTCGACGACGGCTCGTCGCTGAACTACCTGACCACCGGCAAGAACACCCCGCTGCCCTACCTGACCCTCGACCACTCGGTCCGGGTCGGCGCCCCGGCCCACTTCACGCGACCGGTCGTCCTCGACTACCGCAACGACGCGTGGAAGCTCCAGCCGCGCCGCCAGCTGACCGCCGACGACGCCGACCAGGTGCAGCCCGCGACCTTCCCCGACACCCGTCCGGCCGCGCCGAAGCCGGTCGGCGGCCAGCTCAAGGTCGCAAGCTTCAACGTGCTCAACTTCTTCACCGAGACCGGCGCCGACTTCGTCGCCGACGGCGGCAGCTGCAGCTTCTACAAGGACCGCGCCGGCGAGCCGGTGACGGTGAACAGCTGCAACGGCGACGGCCCGCGTGGTGCCGCCGACGACGGTGACCTGTCGCGGCAGCGCGCCAAGATCGTCCGCGCCATCAACACGCTCGGTGCCGACGTGCTGTCCCTGGAGGAGATCGAGAACTCCGCGAAGTACGCCGGCCCCGACCGTCGCGACGACGCGCTCGCCTCGCTCGTCGACGCGCTCAACGCCGACGCCGGCTCGCAGGTCTGGGACTACGTCCGCTCGCCGGCCCCGGCCGACCGCCCCGCCGTCGCCGACGAGGACGTCATCCGCACCGCCTTCATCTACAAGCGGGCGAAGGCCACCCCGGTCGGCGCCTCGCGCATCCTCACCGGGTCCGCGGCCTTCGACAACGCGCGCGAGCCGCTGGCACAGGCCTTCCGCCCCCGGTACGGCGCACCCGGCGACACGTTCCTGGTGATCGTGAACCACTTCAAGTCGAAGGGCTCCGGCGTCGACGACGGCACCGGTCAGGGCAACAGCAACCCGGACCGGGTGGCGCAGGCCCAGGCGCTGGTCCGCTTCGCCGAGCAGGAGCTCGACCGCACGCACACCTCACGGGTGCTGCTCACCGGCGACTTCAACTCCTACACGCAGGAGGACCCGATGCAGGTGCTCTACCGCGCCGGCTACACCGACATCGGGTCCGCCAAGGCGCCGGGCGAGTCGACGTACCTCTTCGACGGCGTGGTCGGCTCCCTCGACCACGTGCTCGCCAACCGGCCCGCGATCGGGCGGGTGACGGGCGCGCACGTGTGGAACATCAACTCGGTGGAGTCGGTGGCCTACGAGTACAGCCGGTTCAACTACAACGCGACGAGCTTCTACGCCCCGACGGCGTACCGCTCCAGCGACCACGACCCGCTGCTGGTCGGCTTCGACGCCTCACGAGGCTGAGACGGGCCCGGCCGGGGTGGCGTGCACCGCGGCCGGGTCGACCACCAGCCACGGGTCGCCGAACGCCCCGAGCTGCCGGCCGTCGGGCACCACGCGAGGGGCGTCGACGACGTCGCAGACCAGGCAGGTGACGTTGTCGCTGCCGCCCGCGGCCAGCGCGGCGTCGACGAGGCTGCTCGCCGCCTCCTCGGGGTCGGCGTGCTCCAGGCCGAGCGCGAGCTGCCGGTCCTCGACCAGGTCGGTGAGCCCGTCCGAGCACAGCAGCAGCCGGTCGCCGGGACGCAGGTCGAGCAGCACCAGGTCGGGCATCGCCGGCGTCTCGCCGTCGAGCGCCTGCATCACGACGTTCTTGCGGGGGTGGTGCCGGGCCTCCTCGCGGGTCAGCACGCCCGAGTCGACGAGCGTCTGCACGAAGGTGTGGTCGCGGGTGAGCTGGGTGAGCTCGCCGTCGCGGAGCAGGTAGCAGCGGGAGTCGCCGACGTGGCCGAGCCCGACCCGGGTGCCGTCGGTGAGCAGCGCCGTGAAGGTGGTGCCCATCCCGGCGCGGCGGTCGTCGAGCCGGGTGCCCGCCTGCAGCTGCTCGAAGGTGAGCCGCACCGCGCGGGCGAGCACGTCGAGCACGTCGCCGGCGGGCTCGGCCATGCTCAGCGCCGAGGCGACGTACGCCGCGGTGGCGGACGCGACCTCGCCGGCCGCGGCCCCGCCGACCCCGTCGGCGACCAGCGAGAGGTAGGGCCCCGCGAAGCCGGAGTCCTCGTTGTTGCCGCGCACCAGGCCGACGTCACTGCGTCCGGCCGAGACGAACCTGAGCATCGCGGACCTCCAGGGACCGTGGCGCCGGTGCCCTCGCACCGGTGCGTTGCGTTGCGTCCAGCCTGCCACCGCGCGCGCGAAACGAAACCAGAGTGGGCTGTGAGACAGCCGTGAAGTCGGTGTCGGTGCTCAGTCGATCTGCGCGAACGCCGGCGGGTACTCGACGTGGCCCCGGACCTCCGGCCGGTGACCGGGCAGCGGGTAGACCATCGCCGCCTCGGGCGGGGCCCACTCCGGCAGCGTGATCGAGACCCCGAGGTCGGCGGCCGGCCGGAACCCGAACCGCGGGTAGTACCGCGGGCTGCCCTCGAGGGTGACCAGCGGCTCGCCGGTGCCCTCCGCCCGGGTCAGCACCGACCGCACGAGCAGCCCGCCGACGCCGCGGCCCTGGTGCGAGGGCGCCACCGCCAGCGGCGAGAGCGTCAGCACCCCGTGGCGGGTGCCGTCCTCCTCGACCAGCGACGCGCGGCTGACCATGACGTGGCCGACGACGGCCTCGTCCGCGAGCGCGACGAGGGCGAGGTCCGGCAGGTACTCCGGCGACGCCCGGACCAGCTCGACGAGGTCGGCGACGGACGGGTGGTGGGCGAAGGCGGCGAGCACCACGCGTCGTACGTCGGCGTGGTGCTCGTCGCGCTCGGGGACCAGCCGGACGCCGGACAGGGTGCTCACCGGCGCACCGTAGGCATCGCCCGTCCCGCCGCGCGACCGCATTTCCCCGGTTCCTCCCGGTGTGTGACGGCACCGAGCCGCAACACGGTCAGTTCGGACGCGCCAAGTCGCTGACAACCGATCACAAGGTCACTAGCGTCGCCACGGTGGGCCGGCGCGGCCCGACCGTGGCGAAACGAGGGACACCATGAGCGACTCCACCCCGAACCCCCCGCCCGAGGGCTCCCAGCCTCCGCCGCAGCAGCCCCCACCGGCCGAGCGGTCGGCCCCGCCGCCCGGTCAACCGGGTGGGCAGCCGGGTGGCCAGCCGGGCTACGGTCCTCCGGGCGGCCAGCCGGCCTACCCGCAGCCCGGCTACGGTCCCGCCCCGACCGGCGCGGGCCAGCCCGCCGACCTGCTGATCCGGTTCCTGGCGCGGCTGATCGACGGGATCATCGTCGGCATCGTCGTGCAGATCGTCGACCGGGTGCTGCTGCAGGGCGCGTTCGACATGAACTCCGCCGGTGCCTACAGCATCGACGTCGGCGACATCTACCTCTACAGCGCGGTCAGCGGCGTGATCAGCGGGCTGCTCTACCTCGGCTACTTCGTGCTCATGGAGTCCCGCAACGGCCAGACCGTCGGCAAGATGCTCCTCAAGCTGCGCACCGTCGGCCCGGACGGCAACCTGCCGACCACGCAGGAGTCCTTCCGGCGCAACTTCTGGGTCGGCCTCAGCGTGCTCGCGATCGTCCCCTTCGGCGGCGTGCTCGGCGGCCTCGCCGAGTTCGTGATCGTCATCGTCATCGCGGTGACGATCAGCCAGTCGCCGACCAAGCAGGGCTGGCACGACAAGCTCGCCGGCGGCACCCAGGTGCAGAAGACCGGCTGACCCGCGGGTCAGCCCCGGTTCGGAGCGTTCCGCAGGTCGCCAGGCCACGGAACCTGCCGATCACTCCGAGCCGGCGGCGCGCAGGAACTGCTCGAGGATCGGGCCGGCGGTCTGCGACCCGGACTCCCCGACGTCGACGAAGACCGCGACCGCGAGGTCGCCGTGCACGGCGATCATCCAGGTGTGGGTCTGCAGCGGCTGCTGGTCCCCGAACTCCGCGGTGCCGGTCTTGGCCAGCACCGGCGCGCCGGGCAGCGAGGCCAGGAACGCCCCGCTGCCGCGGGTGACCACGCCGCGCATCAGCGACCGCAGCTGCGGCGGCCTCGCTCGCCTTCAGCGGGGTCGAGGCGGTGTCGTCGCTGGTGCCGTCGTCGGTCTTCTGCGCCGGCAGCAGCCGGGGTACGACGGTGCTGCCGCGGGCCACCGACGCGGCGACGGCCGCCATCGCCATCGGGGACGCCACCACCTTGCCCTGCCCGATCATCGACGCGGCGTGCCCGGTCGCCGAGCCCGCCTCGGCGTCCGTGCGCGGCACCGACCCGAAGTAGGCCGGGAAGCCGAGGTCGTGGTCGACGCCGAGGCCGAGCGACGCGGCGGCGCCGGCGAGGTCGCCCTGCGAGACCTTGTCCCGCTGGCCGATGAAGGCGGTGTTGCACGAGTTGGCGACCGCGGTGCCGAGCGTGATCCGGCCGAGCCCGTCCGCGGGGTAGTCGGAGTAGTTCTTGAACCGCTTGCCGGTGACGACGGTGGTCGCCGGGCAGTCCACCGGCGTCGAGGCCGTCAGCCCGGCCCGCAGCAGCGCGAGGCTGCTGACCACCTTGAACGTCGAGCCGGGTGCGTACTGCCCCAGCGTCGCGGTGGCGTAGCCCTGCGACCCCTCGCCGTTCGCGACGGCCAGCAGGTCGCCGGTCGAGGGCCGGATCGCCACCACCGCGCTGGCCGGCTTCGTGGCGGCCAGCGCCTGCTCGGCCGCCCGCTGCAGCCGCGGGTCGAGCGTGGTGCGCAGCGCCGTGCCGGCCGACGGGTCGACCGTGAACAGCTCGCGGCTGCCGCCCTTCGCGTCGACGGCGCTCACGGTGGTGCCGGGGGTGCCGCGCAGCTGCTCGTCGTACCGGGACTCGAGGCCGGACAGCCCCGCATCGTCACCGGCCTGGTAGACGCCGCCGGACTTCTTGACCAGCTCGGCGTCGACCGGTCCGACGGTGCCGAGCACCGCGCGCGCGAAGTCACGGGTGGGGGCGAGCGGCAGCGTGTCGCGGACCACCGAGACGCCGGGGAGGGCGGCGGTGCCGTCGGCCTGGAACGGCCGCGCGTCGGCGGGCCGCAGCACCAGCGCCTCCACGAACGCCTTGTCCCCGGCGGCGGCGACGCGGGCGGCGAAGGCCTTCGGGTCGATGTCCAGCCGCTTCGCCAGCTCCCGGGCGGCCGCCGCCTGCTCGGGCTTCGCGATCGTGGTCTTGTCGATCCCGAACCGCAGCACCGGCCGCTCGGTGACCAGTCGGCTGCCGTTCGCGCCGAGGATGTCGGCGCGGTCGGCGAACGCGTGGTCGACCTGCAGCCGGCCGCCGGTCGCGAGGTCCGGGTGCACCAGCGTCGGGGACAGCCGCACCCGCCACTCGTCGTCGGATCCCTGGCTGAGCCGGGCGGTGGTGCGGTAGGTCCAGGACCTCGACGTCCCGGGCAGGTCCCACCGGTAGGTCAGCCGCGCCGGTGGTGGGCGTGCCGTCGCCGCCCTCGCTCACCGACCCGGCGGTCACCTTCGGCCGGGCGGAGCCGAGCCCGGCGACGCTGTCGCGCCACAGCTGCTGGGCCTGCTGCGGCGTGCCGCCGGTGAAGCGCAGCCCGGTGAGCCGGCCGGCCGACAGCGCCTTCGCGAGGTCGTCGGCGGTGTCCTGCGGCTGCGGCCCGCCGATGCCGACGAGGCTGCAGCCGGCGGTGGCGAGGAGGGTGGCGAGGATGGTGGCGAGCACGGCGGCGAGGGCGGGCCCGCCGACGTGCAGCGGGCGGGTGCTGGGGCGCGTCACGCGACGATCGAAGCACACCGCACCGGTCACCGATGAGTTTGCCGGCCCGCCTCGGTCGGTACCCATGACGGCCCCACCGTCCTAGGGTGGACGCCTCGGCGAGGAGGAGCAGATGGCGACGCAGACGCAGGAGCCGGCCCGGCGAACGGGCGCCGGACGAGGACTTCCCGCAGGTCACCGATCCCTACCGCCGCGAGCTGCTGGCGCACTGCTACCGGATGACCGGCTCGGTGCACGACGCCGAGGACCTGGTGCAGGAGACCTACCTGCGGGCGTGGCGCGCCTACCACGGCTTCGAGGGCCGCTCGTCGGTGCGCACCTGGCTCTACCGCATCGCCACCAACGTCTGCCTCACCGCGCTCGAGGGCCGCAACCGCCGACCGCTGCCCGCCGGCCTCGGCGCCCCGTCCTCGGAGGCCGGCACCCCGCTGGAGGAGAACGGCGAGATCCCCTGGCTGGAGCCGGTGCCCGACGCGATGCTCGACGAGGGCTCCGCCGACGACCCGCTGGCCGTGGTCACCGACCGGGAGACCATCCGGCTCGCGTTCGTCGCCGCCCTGCAGCACCTGCCGGCCCGGCAGCGCGCGGTGCTGATCCTGCGCGACGTGCTCCGCTGGAAGGCGGCCGAGGTCGCCGAGGCGATGGAGACCACGACCGCCTCGGTCAACAGCGCGCTGCAGCGCGCCCACGCCACCTTGGAGAAGGCCAACCTCTCCGAGGACTCCGTCGCCGAGCCGACCGCCGAGCAGAAGGCGATGCTGGACCGCTACGTCGACGCGTTCTGGCGCAAGGACATCGAGTCGATCGTGTCGATGCTGACCAAGGACGCCGTGTGGGAGATGCCGCCGTTCACCGGGTGGTACCAGGGCGCCGCCAACATCGGCCGGCTCATCGACTCGCAGTGTCCCGGCGGCGTGCACGACATGCGGATGCTGCAGACCCGCGCCAACGGGCAGCCGGCGTTCGGGCTCTACATGCGCGGCGACGACGGCGGCTTCCACCCCGTTCCACCTGCAGGTGCTCACCCTCGGGCCGGACGGCGTCGAGCACGTCGGCGCGTTCTTCGAGGCGTCGCTGTTCGAGATGTTCGGGCTGCCGGCGTCGCTGACCGCCGACGGCGAGCCGCGCGAGCCGGCCACGGCGGCCAGGTGGCGCTCGACGCGCACCACCCGGCGTCGGCCGCTGCCCGCGGACGCCTGAGCGACGTCATGTCCTCGCCCCCGAGTGGGCGCGTCCCGCCCCCGTCCTGGCCGGGCCGGCGCTGCTCGAGCGCGCGGTCGGCTACACCCGCGCGTCGCTGCAGCTGGTGGCCGGCACCCCGCTGGACTCCCGCACCCCGTGCGAGCGCTGGGACCTGCTGGCGCTGCTGCGGCACATGAACGACGCGCTGGCCGCGTTCACCGACGCCGCCGAGATCGGGTACGTCGACCTGGTGCCCGTGCGCGGCGACCGACCCCGGCGCCGAGCTCGTCGACCGGCTCAAGGGCCGCGCCTGCGCGCTGCTCGCCGCGTGGGCGCACCACCCCGGCACCGGCGACGTCACGGTGCCGACCGGGGACTGCGCTCGGACCTGCTCGCCGCGGCCGGGTCGCTGGAGATCGCGGTGCACGGCTGGGACGTCGCGCAGGCCTGCGGCGTCGACCGGCCGCTGCCGGCGGGGCTGGCCCTGGAGCTGCTCGACGTGGTGCCGCTGTTCGTCGGCGCCGACGACCGGCCCGGCCGGTTCGCCGAGCGGGTCGACGTACCGGTGCACGCGCGGCCGAGCACCCGGCTGCTGGCGGCCACCGGCCGTCGCGCGGCACGCTGAGGGCGTCGTAGGGTCGACGGGCTGCCCTGTCGTCCGTCCCGAGGAGTCCCCTTGATCTTCATCACCGCGAAGTTCCGCGTCCTGCCCGAGCACGCCGACGACTGGCCGTCGATCTCCCGGGAGTTCACCGAGGCCACCCGCGCCGAGGAGGGCTGCCTGTGGTTCGACTGGTCGCGCAGCCTCGACGACACGGACCGAGTACGTCCTCGTCGAGGCGTTCCGCGACGGTGACGCCGGCGGCGCGCACGTGGGCTCCGACCACTTCAAGCAGGCGCAGCAGACGCTGCCGCCGTACCTCGCCGAGACGCCGCGGATCGTGAACTTCGAGGTGCCGGGCACCGAGTGGTCCGAGCTCGGCGAGATGAAGGTCGACTAGCGCCAGGCGTCACGCCGTCGGCGCCGCGCGGCAGCCGGCGCACCGACGGCACCGCGGCGATGGCGAGCGCGGCGAGCACCCCGACCGCGCTCATCCCGACCAGGGACGCGTGCAGCCCGACGACCGAGCTCACCGCGCCGGCGAGCACGTTGCCGAGCGGGATCAGCCCGGCGCTGGTGAGGTAGTCGTAGCTCGACACCCGCGACAGCGCCCGCGCCGGGACGTGCTCCTGGAGGCTGGTCTCCCACAGCGTGAAGATCCCCGTGACGCAGACCCCGGTCAGCAGCTCGAGCCCGCGATCCCCCAGGTGCCGAGGCCGCTGGCGATGACCGCGGCCTGGCAGCTCGCGCCGACCAGCATCAGGCTCGCGACCCGCAGCGCGAAGCGAGGTCGCCAGCGCAGCAGCAGCAGGTCGCCGAGCACGCAGCCGGCGCCGAAGCCGGCGCTGATGAGCGCCCAGGACCGGGCGCCGTCCATCTCCTGCTGGGCGAGCACCGGCCCGATGACGAAGATCGAGGGCAGCACGACGACGTGGTAGACCGCCATCCCGAGCAGGAACGACATCACCCACGACCGGCTGCGGACCTCGGACCAGCCCTCCCTGAGGCTGGCCCAGAAGTGGCCGGTGGCCGTCGGGTCCTCGGCGGCGAGCACCTCGTCGACCATCCGCGGCCGCAGCGGCGTCAGCAGCACGACGCTGACCAGGAAGGTCGCGGCGTCGAACAGCAGCGCGACGCCCGGGCCCGCCCGCGAACGCGATCAGCAGGCCCGCCAGCAGCGGACCGGCGATGGCGCCGACGGAGTAGGTCAGCCCCCGCAGCGCGTTCGCCGGCTGCAGGTTCACCGGCGTCACCGTCGAGGGCAGCAGCCCGGTGAACGCGGGCGCGAAGAACGCGTCGGCGGCGCCGTACGCCGTGGCCAGCACCGCCAGCTGCACCACCTCGGCACGGCCGGTGACCAGCAGCAGGCCGGCCGTGAGCTGGACGACGAGCCGGACCACGTCGGAGGTGATGAGCACGCGCTTGCGGTCGTGCCGGTCGGCCCACACCCCCGCCGGCAGCGCCAGCACCGCGAACGGCAGGAACTGCGCGGCCGAGACCAGCGCGACCTCGCCCACCCCGCCGCCGACCGCCAGCACCGCGAACGGCAGCACGACCGCGGTGACCCGGTCGCCGAGGATGGAGAGCACCTGGCTGCCGAACAGCAGCCGGTACTGCGGCTCGTCGCGCAGCACCGCGGGCACCACCCGTCCGCGTCGCGACGTCCGCTGCTCTCCTGGCACGAGGGTCCATGGTGCCAGCGGGCCGGCCGCACGTCGCCCGGGTTTCCGACCCGAGCCGGCGGACGCAGCTAGCCTCGGCGGCATGACGCGCGACTGGGACGTCAGGGCCGGGGAGCTCTACCGGCAGGCGATCGGCGAGGGCGAGCCGACGGCGTGGTTCGACCGGCTCTACGCCGCCGGCGCCGCGGGCGAGGTCTCGATGCCCTGGGACCGCGACGAGCCGCAGCCGCTGCTGCGCGAGTGGGTCGAGCGCCACGACGTGCACGGCGAGGGACGGCGAGCCGTCGTGGTCGGCTGCGGGCTCGGCGCCGACGCGGAGTACCTCGCCGTCGCGCGGCTTCGAGACCACCGGGTTCGACGTCGCCGCGCACCGCCGTGCAGCTGGCGCGGGAGCGGCACCCGGGCACCCGGTCGACTACCGCGTCGCGGACCTGCTCGCGCTGCCCGAGCAGTGGCGGCAGGCGTTCGACCTGGTCGTCGAGGTGTTCACGATCCAGGCGCTCCCCGACCCGCCGCGGGCCGACGCGATGCGGGCGGTCGCCGGGCTCGTCGCACCGGGCGGCACGCTGCTCGCGGTCGCGTTCCGGCACGTCGACGGCGACGACGAGCTGGCCGGGCCGCCGTTCCCGCTCACCCGCCGCACCATGGACGCGCTCGCCACCGACGGGCTCCGGCAGGGCGAGGCCGAGGAGCTGGACGGTCCGCGCTGGCGGGTCGCCTACCACCGATGAGTCCGGTCCACCCGGCCGGTCGGTAGCACCGACACCGTTCCCCGAGGAGGCACCATGCCGAGCACCGACGTCGACGGCCGCTACAGCGAGCCCGAGGCCACCGCGACCAGCTGGGAGGACGCCGCCGCGCTGCTCGGCGCCGCCGAGCTCTCCTGGCTGACCAGCGTCCGGCCCGACGGCACCCCGCACGTCACCCCGCTGATCACGGTGATGCACGAGGGCACGCTGCACTTCTGCACCGGGCCCGAGGAGCGCAAGGCACGCAACATCGCGGCCAACCCGGCGGTCGCCGTCACCACCGGCAGCAACGCGCTGCACGGCGGCACCGACGTGGTGCTGGAGGGGGTCGCCGAGCGGGTCACCGGCGAGGACCGGATCCGCGCGCTGGCCGACGCCTGGGTCGCGAAGTACGGCGAGGAGTGGCGCTTCGAGGTCTCCCCCGACGCGTTCCGTCACCCCGGCGGCGACGGCGAGGCGTGGGTGTACGCCGTCCGGCCCACCACCGGCTTCGGCTTCGCGAAGGCGCCGTACAGCCAGACCCGGTGGCGTTTCGACCACTGAGCGCGGGGGGACGTTCGCAAGGGAGCGCACCCCTGCGGATCGGAGGCACGATGGCCAGCTACGCCGTGAACCCCGCCGGGGTCGAGCACTGCCGGGAGCTGATCGAGCGCAAGCAGTACGTCCTCGACAGCGACTGGGGCGACCGGCAGCCGGACGCCGCGGCCCAGAACACCTACCTGGAGAACCACGACTGGGACGCCTACGCCGGCTGGCACCTCGGCCTCACCGAGGGCGCCACCGACGGCACCAAGGCCCGCTACGCGTTCGTGTACGGCGACTTCCGGCGGGTGCACCGCACGGCGCTGATCGCCTGCGTCTACCGAGCCTCGGAGTGGCGGCACAAGGAGGTCGAGCTCGCGGCGCACGACCTGCTGCAGCTGCTCGACCGGGTCTCGGGATGACGCGCTTCGGAGCCGGCCGTGGCTGACCGGTTGCTGATCAGCGCACCGGAGGCGCTGACCGTGATGCTCTCCACCACCGGGATCTACCTGAGCTTCGTGGTGCTGCTGCGGGTCGTCGGGCAGCGGCTGGTCAGCGGGCTGGGGGCCTTCGACCTGGCCGCGGCGATGGCGATGGGCGCGCTGGTGGGCCGGGTCATCCTCGGCCACACGCCGGTGCTGGCGGCCGGCGTGGTCGGGCTGGTGACGCTCGCCGCGCTGCAGACGCTGGTCGGGCGGTTCCGTGACACCCCGCTCGGGTCCCGGCTGATCACGCCCGCACCGGTGCTGCTGATGGCCGACGGGGAGCTGCTCCCGGACAACCTGCGCCGCACCGGCATCGTCGAGGCCGAGATCAACGGCCAGCTGCGCCGCCACGGGATCCGCGGCCACGCGGAGGTCGCGGCCGTGGTGCTCGAGCCGGCCGGCACGGTGAGCGTGCTGCGCCGCGGCGAGCCGCTCGACCGCGCCATGCTCGAGGGCGTCCGCGGCGCGGACCGGCTGCCGGACTCACTGTTCCTCTGACGTCACGGCCCGTAGTCCCGCTGCACCACGGCGACCCGGACCCGGTAGTCGGCGTACCAGACCTCACGGCCGCGGCGCTGCGCCACGAGGTGCTCGGCGACCTGCTTCCACGCGGCCGCCGCGGCCTCGTCGGCCCAGTAGGACACCGTGATCCCGAAGCCGTCGGCGTCCCGCGCGCTCTCCATCCCGAGGTAGCCCGGCTGCTGCGCGGCCAGCTCGTCCATCCGCGCGCTCATCACGGCGTAGCCGGCGTCCGGCCCGGTGCGCACCGAGCTGAACACCACCGCGACGTACGGCGGCTCCGGGGTCCGGGCGATCGCGCTCACGCCGAGGACGACTCCTGGGAGGACGACTCGCGGGAGCCGGCGCGGGAGAACCGCAGCGCGCCGTCCTCGATGCCGCCGCGGCGGATCTTCACGGCGTCGCGCAGGTAGTTCTGCCGCAGCCGCCACGGCTCGCGGGCGCCCTGCTTCGGCAGCAGGTGCAGCGAGCGCTGCACGTAGCCGGACGCGAAGTCCATGAAGGGCTCCTCGGGCATCGCCGGGGTCCTTCTCGGCCACGACCACGTCGAGCCGGCGCGACTGCAGGTGCGCGAGCAGCCGGCAGACGTACTCGCTGACCAGGTCGGCCTTCAGCGTCCACGACGCGTTGGTGTAGCCGATGACGTAGGCGAAGTTCGGCACCCCGGAGAGCAGCATCCCCTTGTAGGCCATGGTGTCGGGCAGGTGCACCTCCTCCCCGTCGACGACCAGGTCGATGCCGCCGAACGCCAGCAGGTTGAGGCCGGTCGCGGTGACCACGACGTCCGCGGCCAGCTCGCGGCCGGAGGTCGAGCCGGATCCCGGTCTCCGTGAACGTGTCGATGTGGTCGGTGACCACGTCGACGTTGCCGTGCCGGATCGAGCGCGAACAGGTCGCCGTCGGGCACCAGGCACAGCCGCTGGTCCCACGGGTCGTAGGCGGGCTTGAAGTGGGTGTCGACGTCGTACCCCTCGGGCAGCTGGCTCCTGACGCCCCTGCGGATCAGCCTCTTCATCAGCTCCGGCCGGCGCCGCGGCCAGCTGGTAGCTGCCGGTGGTGACCAGGATCTGCTTCCAGCGGGTCACGGCGTACGCCGCCTTCGGGGGCAGCAGCTCGCGCAGCCTGACCGCGATCGTGTCGATGCCCGGCAGCGCCAGGATGTACGTCGGCGAGCGCTGCAGCATCGTCACGTGCGCGGCGGCGCCCTCGCCCATGGCCATCGCCGGCACCAGCGTCACCGCGGTCGCGCCGCTGCCGACCACGACGACCCGCTTGCCGGCGTAGTCGAGGTCCTCGGGCCAGTGCTGCGGGTGCACCACGGTGCCGCCGGCGTCGGTGAAGTCCTCGACGCCCGCGAACTCGGGACGGTAGCCCTCGTCGTAGCGGTAGTAGCCGCTGCACGACCACAGGAACCCGCAGGTCAGCACCACCGGCTCGCCGCCGCGGCTGCCGTGCACGGTCCAGGTGGCGTCCTCGGTGCTCCACTCCGCCCGCTCGACGCGCAGGCCGTAGCGGATCCGCTCCTCCACGCCGTGCTCGCGCGCGGTCTCCCGCACGTAGTCGAGGATCGCCGGGCCGTCGGCGATCGCCTTGTCGTCGGTCCACGGCCGGAACCGGTAGCCGAGGGTGAACATGTCGGAGTCGGAGCGCACCCCGGGGTAGCGGAACAGGTCCCAGGTGCCGCCCATCCGCTCGCGGGCCTCGACCACGAGGTACGACGTGCCCGGCAGCCGGTCCTCGAGGTGGCAGGCGGCGCCGATGCCCGACAGCCCGGCGCCGACGATCAGCACGTCGACGTGCCCGGGGAGCTCTGTCTCGGGGACCTGGGGCTGCTCGGGGTGCGCGGGCTGCTCGGTCATGGGACCGAGCCTAGATCCACGACAGGCCCCGCCCGTGGCCGTGGGTCCACGCCACGGCCCGGCCGTCGAGGCCGAGCACGAACGGCGCCTGGCCGACCACGTCCGTCGCGTCGGGCGGGGCGCCCGCGGTGGCCGTCACGCCGGGCACCACGCGCGGGCCCTCGTTGCTGACCCAGTGGCCGGGCAGCGCGGCCATCGACTCGGTGAACCGGAGCCGGTCGCCCTCGTCGAGGTAGGCCAGCACCGCGCTGTGCAGCACCACCAGCGTCGCGTCGGTCGGTGCGGTGTCGACGAGCCGGTCCAGGTCCCGGGTCAGGTCGCCCCGGACCAGCTCCGGCGGGTCCTGCCGGGCCAGCGCCACCGCGGCGGACAGCCGGGCCCGCCGGTCCCCGTGCTCGGGCCAGACCAGGGTCTCCAGCCACCGCATCGCGTCGTCGTCGCGGACGTCGAGCGGGTTGAGGTCGAGACCGCCGCGCCACACCACCTCCGGGAGCCGCGTCCGGCAGCGGCACGTCGCCGTCGAGCGCGCAGTCGAGCACCACCGGGCTCGGCCCGTCCGTCGGGGTCCAGCGCGACGGTGCCGGCCGGGCGGCCGGCTGGTGTAGCGGTAGCTGTAGCGGTCGGGGTAGAGGCACAGCCCCGCCGAGCAGCCGACCTCCAGCAGCGCCAGCGGTCCGGGCAGCGCGGCGAGCACCGGCAGCAGCGTGGCGCACCGGCCGACCTCGTTGGTCTGGGTGGCCCGCCGCGCCACCGTGGCGCTGACGTCGTCCCAGCGGTCGAGCAGCACGCGCCGCAGCCCGTCGTACGGGCCGGGCTCGGCGCCGTGCCAGCGCGCGGCCGCGAAGACCAGGTTGGGCTGCCGCTTCCGGCCGGGCAGCGTCTCCGACCAGGGCACGCACCTCGGCGTCGCCGGCGACGCCGAGCGACCAGTCGACGTACGTCGGGGAGTCGTCGCACTCGCGCTCGCCCCAGTCGCGGTAGAGCTCCTCGACGGGCTGCTCCCCGACCGGGTTCACGCGCGGTCCCGGGCCATCGCGAACAGCCGGTCGAGCACGGCCGCGCCGTCGGCCCGCAGCGCGTTGTGGTCGTGGTCGGCGGTGACCCACGTCGACATCCGCGGCAGCAGCGCGGCGGTCTGCTCGGAGAGCTCGCGCAGCACGTAGGGGTCCTCGGCGTAGATCGGCGGCGGCGCACGGCACGTCGACGGTGCGCAGCACCTCCGCGTCGTAGAGCGCCGGCCACTCGCGCCGCGCGAGCAGGTCGGCCACCTCGCCCCAGGGCGCCAGCTCGGCGTCGTCCTCGAACGTCCACGGGAACACGTGCTCGCCGAACAGCAGCGTGGGGTCGTCGCGGAACGCGTCGGGCATCGTCCGCTGCGCCGCCCAGCGGGGTGCCTGCTGCTCGGCGTACCCGGGCTCGTTGTGCAGCACGTAGAGCGGGCTGCGGCCGGAGAACAGCGCGGGGCCGAGGTCGTGGCGGAACGCCGGCGAGCCGGGGTCGCGCTCCAGCAGGTAGTGCAGCTGCTCCGCGCCGTCGCTCATGCCGAGCGCGTTGCCGAGGCCGCGCAGCCGGCGCGCGGTGACCGGCTCGCCGTGCGGGAGCGTCACCTCGCCGGCGTCGGCGCGCTCGAGCAGCCGGCGCAGCCGGTCGCGGTCCCCGGGGTAGCGGGCGTGGTAGCGCTCGTTGCGCTCGGTCATCCGCTCGCCAGGTCCCGCGGTAGATGTCGTCGACCGGCGGCGCCGACCGGCGGCAGGCCGCCGGTGAAGAACGCCTCGCGCAGCGCGTGCGGCGCCACCGACAGGTAGCGCAGCGCGCAGAAGCCGCCGAACGACTGGCCGAGCAGGCTCCAGCGGTCGACGCCGAGCTGCTCGCGGATGCTCTCGCAGTCGGCGACGATCGAGTCGGCCCGGAACAGCGCGAGGTGGTCGGCGAGCTCGGCGGCCGGCCAGCTCCCCCGGGGAGCGCACCGGCGTGGAGAGCCCGGTGCCGCGCTGGTCCAGCAGCAGCACCCGGTAGTCGCGCAGCGCCCGCTGCAGCCAGCCGGGCTGACCGGTCGCGGGCACCGGGCGCGGCGACTCGCCGCCGGGGCCGCCCTGCAGGAAGACCAGGTAGGGCCGGTCGCCGCCGTCGGGAGCGGCCACCTCGCGGGCGAAGACGGTCAGCTGCTCGCCGTCGCGCCGGTCGTGGTCGAGCGGGACCGGGAAGCGGTGCTCGGTGAGCACCGCCCCCGGCAGCCGGACGGTCGGGGAGGTGTCGCTCATCCGGCCAGGTTAGGCCAGCGTCTCCAGCAGCTCGTCGAGCTGCTCGAAGCCCTCGACGATGCCGCTCTCCATGCCGGTGGCCACCATCGCGTCGCGGTCCTCGATGCGGTCGCAGACCGAGACCGAGGTGACCCGCGAGCGGCCGCCGCCGAGGTCCTCGAAGGTGGCCGTCTCCAGCGCGACGCCGTCCGGCCAGCCCTCGTAGGTGAAGGTCTGCACGATGCGCTCGTTGGGCCGGACCTCGTGGAACGAGCCGTAGAACCAGAAGCTGCCCTGCTCCTCGTCGGCGCCGTAGCGGTAGCGGCCGCCGGTGGTGCAGTCGAAGGTGTCGATCTGCATGTCGTGGCTGCGCGGGCCGATCCAGCGCCGGAACAGGTCCGGCTCGGTGTAGGCCCGGAACACCAGCTCCACCGGGGCGTCGAAGTCGCGGACCAGCTTCACGGTGGGCATCGAGGGGTCGGCCTCGATGGTCGTCTGGTTGCGGGTGCCGCCGGGTCGGGTGGTCGCGCTCATGATGCTGCTCCTGCCTGGTCGTCGTTCGGTCGGGTGTCGTGCTCGGTGTCGTGCTGGGTGTCGTGCTGGAGCTCCTCCAGCACCGAGTCGAGGCGGCGGAACCGCTCCTCGGCCTCGCGCCGGTAGCGCTCGATCCACTTCGTCATCAGGTCGAGCACCTCCGCCTCCAGGTGGCACGGGCGCCGTTGCGCCTCGCGGGTCCGGCTGACCAGCCCCGCGTCCTCGAGCACCTTGAGGTGCTTGGAGACCGCCTGCAGGCTCACGTCGTACGGCTCGGCGAGCTGGTTCACGCCTGCGTCCGCGACCGCGAGCCGGGCCACCAGGTCGCGCCGGGTGGGGTCGGCCAGCGCGGAGAAGACGCGGGAGAGCGGGTCGGTCGCCATGCGCACCTCCGGTGCCGTCGGTTGTTCAACTACTTGGTTGAATGAACGTAGGACGGGTCGTCCGTGTTGTCAACCACTCGGTTGACCATGGTCCAGCCCAGAGGACAGTGGGGGGCGTGGGGACCGCGAGGCGGGAGGTACGGCGCAGAGGTCAAGTCCGCGTCCGGACGAGCCGATGCTCTCCTTGGCCGGGGGCGGATGTGCTCGTGTAGCAGAAACTTCCCAAAACGGGTTATGCCACGCCGAACGGACCCCTATCTTTTCACCCATGGGAGACAATATGCGTCGAGTGTCACGTGTGACGACTGCGGTTCTTGCGACGGCGATGGCCAGTGGGCTGGCTGTGGCTGCTGTGCCGGCGTCGTCGTCGGCCACCTCCGCGGCCGTGACACCGTCGGCCACCCCGACGCCGACGCCGGCCACCTTCACCCTCTCCTCGTTCAACGTGCTCGGCGCCAGCCACACGCTCAACGGAGCGCGGGGGATGGCCTCCGGCGCGACCCGCATCGTGCGCGCCAACCAGCTGCTGGAGCGGCACGCCGTCGACGTGGCCGGCTTCCAGGAGATGCAGGCCTCCCAGCTGACCAAGTTCCTGTCCATCACCAACGGCGAGTGGGCGGTCTACCCCGGACTCTCGATCAAGAAGATCGACAGCGAGAACAGCATCGGCTGGCGCACCGACAAGTTCACCCTGGTCCAGGCGACCACCGTCAAGATCCCCTACTTCAACGGCAGCCCCCGCCGGATGCCGCTCGTGCTGCTGCGGGACAAGGCGAGCGGGATGCTGGCCTACTTCGCGAACTACCACAACCCGGCGGACACCGCTCGCTACCACCACCAGGCCAAGTGGCGTGCCGAGGCCAACCGGGTGCAGATCGCGCTGCAGAACCAGATCTGGACCCGCGGCATCCCGCGCTTCGTCACCGGCGACATGAACGAGCGGGCGCCGTACTTCTGCCGCGTCGCGAGGTCCGCACCCCTCAAGGCGGCCCGGCCGAACACCTACATCAAGGACGGCACCTGCTACGCCAACCGGCCGCGCGCCGTCGACTGGATCCTCGGCGCCCGCAAGGTGAGCTTCAGCAACTACGACGAGGACCGCAGCCACCTCGTCGACATCACCACCGACCACCCGGTGATCAGCAGCACCGTCACCGTCGACCCGGCGCGGCTGCCCCGGGCGTGGGCGACCACCCCGCCCCCGCCGGTGGTGCCGAAGGTCACCTACTGACCCACCAGCACGACGACACGAGGCCGACCGGCACCGCCGGTCGGCCTCTTTCGTCACTCCGGGACGACCGCCGCCGACCGCGGGGTATCTTGCGCGAGTGAGGTGGACTCCGGGGCTGATGGCCCTCGTCTCGGGCGCCGGCTTCTGCGCGCTCGCGGGCGTCGGCGTCACCTACGTCGTCACCGCCGGACCCTCCGAGACGACCCTCACCCAGGCTCCGCCGAGCCCGACGACGGCCCCGGCGCCCTCGGTCAGCCCCGCCACCCCCGGGTACGCCGTGACGCTGACCGCCCGCCCGCAGGTGAAGGTCCCGCCGCGGCCCCGGCCGAAGCCGGTGCGGCGGACGCCGACGCCGACACCGACGCCCACCCCGCAGGCACCGCCGGAGCTCGACTTCCGGCTCTCCAGCTTCAACGTGCTCGGCGCCAGCCACACCACGCGCGGCGGGAGCCGGCCGGGCTACGCGTCCGGCCGCGCCCGCGCCGGCGGCGTCGCCGCGCTGCTGGCCCGGCACGGCACCGACGTCGCCGGCTTCCAGGAGCTGCAGGGGCCGCAGCTCGCGGTGCTGCGCGCCCGCACCGGCATGGACTTCTTCCCCGGCTTCTCGATGGGCCACCTCGGCACCGAGAACTCCATCGGCTGGCGGCGCGACGCCTGGACCGCCGTCGAGCGGCGCACCGTCGCGATCCCCTACTTCAACGGCGGCGTCCGGCAGATGCCCTACGTCCGGCTGCGCAACCGGGCGACCGGCATCGAGGCCTGGTTCGCGAACGTCCACAACCCCGCCGAGACCGCGCGCTTCCACCACCAGCAGCGGTTCCGGGTGCGGGCCACCCAGATCGAGGCCCAGCTCGCCCGGCGGCTCGTCGACACCGGCCTGCCGGTCTTCCTCACCGGTGACATGAACGAGCGGGCGCCGTACTTCTGCCGGCTCACCGCGGCGGCCCCGATGGTCGCCGCCCGCGGCGGCAGCCACACCGGCGCCTGCCTGGCCGGCCGGCCGCGTGCCGTGGACTGGATCTTCGGCTCGCAGGGCGTCGACTTCACGTCGTACGACGAGGACCGCAGCCACCTGGTCGACGTCACCACCGACCACCCGGTCGTCACGGCGGGCGTCCACCTGGTCGGCGAGCCCCGAGCTGACGGTGACCTGACCGGTGTCCACCGACCTGTGGCCCGCCCTGCTGCTGGCGGCGACCGGGCTGCACGCCGGCTTCCAGGCGACCGTGACGCTGCTGGTCTACCCGGCGCTCGCCGAGGTGGCGCCCGAGCGGTGGCACGACGCCCACGACCGGCACTCCCGGCGCATCGTGCCGATCGTCGGGGTCGTCTACGTCGCGCTGCTGGTGACCGGCGTCGGTGCGGTGGCCGGCGACCCGTCGAGCACCCTGCTCTGGGTCGCGGCGCTGTCCTCGGCGGCCGCCGTGCTGGTCACGGCCACCGCCGCGGCGCCACTGCACGGCCGGCTGGGCTCGGGGCGGGACCCGGCCCTGGTGGCCCGGCTGCTGGTCGTCGACCGGCTCCGGTGCGGCTGCGCGATGCTCGGCCTCGCCGCGGCGGTGCTGGCCGTCGCGACCGGTTGACCGGGCCTCCCGGCGGCGCGGGCTCAGTCGCCGGCGGGGGCGTCGAGCCGCGCCAGCTGCTCGGTGAGGTAGGTGCGCATCCGGTCGCGGTGGTCCTGCTCGAGCTGCTCGAGCCGCGCGACCTCGTCGGCGAGCACGCCCCGGCGGTCGGCCACCTCGGACAGCACGGTGCTGCGGTGCCGGTCGAGCTCCTCGGTCTGCGCCCGTCGGGTCTGCTCGAGCTCGTCCTGCACCCGCGCCGACTCGGCGTGCGCGGCCGCCAGCACCTGGTCGGCCTCGGCGCGGGCGGACGCCGACACCTGGTCCGCGTCGGCCTGGCTGGCCGCGGTGAGCTGGTCGGCGTCGGCCTGCGCGGTGGCCACGATCGAGGCGGCCTCGGCCCGTGCCTCGACGACCAGCTCGTCCGCGTTGCGGGCCGCGATCTCCAGCAGCCGCGCGGCGGCACGGGAGCCCTGCGCCGCGGTCACCACGCCGGGTGCGTCGGGGCCGGCGGTCGCCGCGGGGTCGGTGGTCGGGCCGGCGGTCGGGTCGAGGGTCGGGCGGGGCGCCGCCGAAGCCGGCGAGGTTGTCGGTGGTGTACATGGGTCCCCCCAGGGAGTCGATGCGGTCGAGACGACCAGTGTGCTGGCTCGTCGGCCCGCCCCGGGGCAGAATCCGAAAACCGCAGCAACCCGTCATTTCGGACAGTGGTCCGACGTCGTGCCGCCCCGCTCTCGGCTCAGCCGTGGGCCATGTCGACGAACCGGGAGTAGTGGCCCTGGAACGCCACGGTGATGTCGCGGGTCGGGCCGTTGCGGTGCTTGGCCACGATCACGTCGGCCTCGCCGGGACGCGTCGACTCGCGTTCGTAGACGTCCTCGCGGTGCAGCAGGATCACCATGTCCGCGTCCTGCTCCAGCGAGCCGGACTCACGCAGGTCCGACATCATCGGCCGCTTGTCGGAGCGCTGCTCGGGGCCACGGTTGAGCTGCGAGAGCGCGACCACCGGGATCTCGAGCTCCTTGGCCAGCAGCTTGATCTGCCGCGAGAACTCCGAGACCTCGAGCTGGCGGGACTCGACCTTCTTGCCCGAGGTCATCAGCTGCATGTAGTCGATGACGATCAGCCGCAGGTCGTGGCGCTGCTTGAGCCGGCGGGCCTTGGCGCGGATCTCCATCATCGTCATGTTCGGGGAGTCGTCGATGAACAGCGGCGACGACGAGACCTCGCCCATCTTGCGGGCCAGCCGGGTCCAGTCGTCGTCGTTCATGTTGCCGTTGCGCATGTGGTTGAGCGGGATCTTCGCCTCGGCCGAGAGCAGCCGCATGGTGATCTCGTTGCGGGTCATCTCCAGCGAGAAGATCACGCTGGTCATGTTGTTGTGGATCGAGGCGGCCCGGCACAGGTCGAGCCCGAGGGTCGACTTCCCCATCGCCGGGCGGGCCGCGATGATCACCATCTGGCCGGGGTGCAGCCCGTTGGTGAGCTCGTCGAGGTCGGCGAAGCCGGTCGGCACGCCGATCATCTCGCCGTCGCGGTTGTTGATCGCCTCGATCTCGTCGAGGGCGGACTCCATGATCGCGCTCAGCGGGGCGTAGTCCTCCGACGACCGCTTGTCGGTGACGCCGTACACCTCGGCCTGCGCGCGGTCGACGACCTCGTCGACCTGGCCCTCGCCGGCGTACCCCATCTGCGCGATGCGGGTGCCCGCGTCGACCAGCCGCCGCAGGATCGCCTTCTCCCGGACGATCTCGGCGTAGTAGCCCGCGTTGGCGGCGATCGGCACGCTCGCCGACAGCGTGTGGAGGTACGGCGCCCCGCCGATCCGCACCAGCTCGCCGCGGCGCTGCAGCTCGGCCGTCGTGGTGATCGGGTCGACCGGCTCGCCGCGACCGTAGAGGTCGATCATCGCGTCGTAGATGGTCTCGTGGGCCGGGCGGTAGAAGTCGCCGCCGCGCACCGACTCGATCACGTCGGCGATGGCGTCCTTGGAGAGCAGCATCGAGCCCAGGACGCTCTGCTCGGCGTCGTTGTCCTGCGGGGGCGTGCGGTCGCCGCCGCCACCGCCGAAGCCGCCGCCTCCGCCACCCCCGGACCACGGGCCCTCGATGGCGCCCTCGAAGTAGGGCTCGGGATCGGCTGCGTAGCCGCTGCCGGACGGCGCGACGCTCATCGGAGATCCACCTGGACAGCTGTCCTCTCGTGACGACCCTGGCATGCGTGGCGACCCGACGACACCGTCCCAGCACGCGCCGACAGTTTCCGGTCGGGCGCTCGGTTCGGGCGCACGGGTGGTCCGCCCGGACCCGGGGAGGGTGCGGCGCGGTCGACGACCGCGAGGGCAGACGCTACGGGTCCGCGGACGCCGGCGACAGCCCGTCGTCCACAGGTGGGTGGGGATAACTGGGGAAGCCGTGTGGAACACGCCCGGCGACGTGTGCACAGCCTGTGAGCCCAACTGTGGAGAAGCCACCCGCGCCGACGCCGACAGGGCCTCTGACCTGCGACGACGCCGGGAGCACCGTGTGGACCGGAGAAAGCCGCAGAAAGATTCTGTTCATCTTCGCGACACCGGGCGTTGCCCGCGACACGTTCCGCGCGACGTCGTCCCAGCAGGTGGTTTCCCCCAGGATGCGTCTGGTTACACACAGCCATGCCGACCTAGTCCGGTCATGACTAGACAGCCCCTCTGATGCTTACCCCGGTAGGGTCGTCCGGTGACCGGGACACGCGGCGGGACCAGCAGCGGGACCAGCGCCGGGACCAGTCGGGCGCGGGACCGGGAGATCCTCCGGCTGGCGGTCCCGGCCTTCCTCGCGCTGGTGGCCGAGCCGCTGTTCCTGCTCTCCGACGCCGCCATCGTCGGCCACCTCGGCACCCCGCAGCTCGCCGGCCTGGGCATCGCCGGCGCGGTGCTGCAGACCGTCGTCGGGCTGTGCGTCTTCCTGGCCTACGGCACCACGGCGTCCGTCGCGCGGCGGCTGGGGGCCGGCGACGTCCGGGGGGCGCTCGAGCAGGGCGTCGACGGGGTGTGGCTGGCGGTGCTCATCGGCACCGTCGCCACGCTCGCCGGCGTGCCGCTCGCCGGGTGGCTGGTCGGGCTGTTCGGCCCCGGGCCCGAGGTGGCCGGGGCCGCGACGACGTACCTGCGGCTGGCGCTGCTCGGCGTCGTGCCGCTGCTCGTGGTGCTCGCGGCGACGGGGATCCTCCGCGGGCTCCAGGACACCCGGACCCCGCTGGTGGTCGCGGTGGCCGGCAACCTGGCCAACATCGCGCTCAACGTGCTGCTGGTCTACGGCCTGCGACCTCGGCATCGCGGGGTCGGCGACCGGCAGCGTGCTGGCCCAGGTCGGCTCGGCGCTCGGGCTGCTGGCGGTCGTGGTCCGCGCCGCCCGCCGGGAGGGAGCGGCGCTGCGCCCGGACCTGGCCGGGGTCCGCCGGGCCGCCCACGCGGGGGTCGCCCTCGTGGTGCGGACCCTGACCCTGCGGGCCTCGCTGCTCGTGATGACCTACGGGGCGGCGACCCTCGGCGCCACCTCGGTGGCCGCCCACCAGCTGGCCTCGACGATCTGGACGTTCCTGGCGTTCGCGCTCGACGCCGTCGCGATCGCCGCCCAGGCCCTCACCGGCCGCACGCTCGGCGCCGGCGAGCTCGCCGAGACCCGAGCGGTCACCGACCGGATGGTGCGCTGGGGGCTGGTCAGCGGCGTCGTCACGGCGGTCGGGCTGGCGCTCACCGCCCCGCTGCTCGGTGGCCTGTTCACCGCCGACCCGCAGGTCCGCGACCTGCTGTGGCCGGTGCTGCTGGCGGCCGCCGTCTTCCAGCCGGTGGCCGGGGTGGTCTTCGTCCTCGACGGCGTGCTGATCGGCGCCGGCGACGGCCGCTACCTGGCGTGGGGCGGCGTCGCGGTGCTCGCGGTGTTCGTGCCGCTGGCCTGGCTGGCGCTGCGGCTCGACCGGCGCGGGTACGCTGCCGGGACCGGCGCTGGTCTGGCTGTGGGTCGCCTTCGGGATCGGCTTCATGGGCAGCCGGGCGGTGGTGCTGCTGCAGCCGCGCGCGCGGCTCGCGCTGGATGGTCACCGGCGTCGAGCCCCGACGGGTCACCGGCTGACCGTGACCCGGCCGGGTCAGGGTGCGCGGCCGCCGCCCTCCGGCTCCTCGTACTTCGCCCAGTACGGCGACGAGCGCAGGTTGCGCATGAACCGCCAGTGCCGGACGTACGCGCGGTACGCCGACGCGGAGTGGATCCGCAGCGTGACCTCGTCGGCGTGCAGGCTCTTGCGCTGGAAGTTGTTCGAGCCGGTCCACACCATCCGGGCCGCGTGGTCCTTGCCGATGTGGCCGGACGCGGCGTACATCTTCATGTGGGAGTACTTCGCGGCGTGCAGCCCCAGCGGGCCCGGGAACAGCACCCGTCGCACCACCATCCGGTGGCCGGTGCCGCGCTTGAGGATGTCGAACGTCGGGCGCGACATGAAGCTGTAGAGGATCCGCACGTAGCAGCCCTTGTCGTACATGTGGCGCACCCGCTTGGCGAGGTACAGCCCGCGGTCGCTGAACCACGCGTGCATCGCGATGTAGACCACGGTGCGGCCGTTGATGCCGGTGCCGTCCTTGGCGCCGCGGCACTGGATGCTCTTCAGCGAGCGCATCGTCCGGTCCGAGCGCTCGGTGGCCTTGCGGAACGGGTAGAACACCGTCGTGTAGCGACCGGACTTGAAGACGTAGGGACCGTTGGCCATCCGGTCGCGGACCATCTTCTTGAACATGTGCTTGAACTGGCCGAACAGCTGCTTGTTGCCGTTCACGGTGTAGAGGTCGTTCCACTGCACGCCGATGGCGTTCTTCGTCATGTTCGTCGAGCCGGTCATCACGGTGTAGCGCGCCTTGCCGGGATGGCTGAACAGGAAGAACTTGGAGTGCAGCACCGAGGTGCCCAGGCAGCCGTTGCTGCAGCGGTGGCGCGAAGCTGCGCTGGTGGCGCCAGTACTTCCGGCTGCGGCCGCCGAGCGCGTGACCGATGCGGCCCCAGGACCTCGACGTGGTCCTGTCCAGGTGGGAGTTCATCAGCACCTGGACGCTGACGCACCGTCGGTGGGCGTTCACGATCGCCTTCGCGAACCGCTTGTCGGCGATGGAGTAGACCGCGATCTTGATCGTCGACGGGTAGTACACCGGGTTGCGCGGGCACTTCAGCTTCTTGCCGGTGTCCGGGTCCGTGGTCAGCTTGTAGCCCGGTGAGCTCTTGATCGCCCGGATCACCTGGGTCAGCAGGGCGCGGCGCTTGCTCAGCTGGCGTACGGGTTGTTGAACATCGGGCCGAACTTCGGGGTGAAGTAGCGCGGCGTCGACTTGATCCAGGTGGTCGGGTCCTTCGGGTCGATGCGACGCAGCCGGGCGATGTGCCGGGCCTTGCGATGCGCCTTCTGCACCGCGCGGCGGTGGGCCAGCCGGTCCGCCTTCCGGGTCGCCTTGTGGCGGGCCTTCACGACCGCCCGGTGGTGCGACTTCTTCGCCGACTTCTTGACGGCCTTCTTCTCGGCCTTCTGCCGGGCGAGGGCCTGGGCCTTCGCCTTGGCCTTCTTCTTCGTGGCGGCCTTGGCGGTGGCGCTGGCGGTGGCCTCGGCGCCGAGCTTCGCGGTGGACCGGTGCTTCACCACCACGTGGACGGTGGCGCTACGGGTGGCCTTGCCGTCCGGCTTGCCCTTCGGACCGTGCGAGACCACCGTGGCCGTGGCCTTCCCCGTGCGGCGCACGGTGGAGACGAACGCCCGGCGGACCGCTGCATGGGCGGTGACGGTCGCGGTGAACGAGACCTTCGCGTGGCGGTCCGACGTGTGGTGGCCGGACGTGTGGTGGCCGGACCTGTGGCGGTCGGCCGCGGACGCCGTCGGCGCGCGCCAGCACCACGAGCACCGCTGCCACCGCCACGAGGAGGCTGGTGACGGAGGCGACGAGGCGCCCGCCTCCTGCACGCTGCATGTCAGAACTCCTGGCTGACGCCCTCGGCTTGTCCGGACCCGACCGGTGCGACGGTGCCCCGACCCGCGAACGCGTCGCGGGCCGCAGCGAGCCTAGTGGAGCAACCGCCCAGAACGGTCGACCCCGGCCACCCTCCACGTGTCGCGGAGCGTGACCGGGGCCGGTCCGTCAGGTGCCCTCGGGGGGCGGGTCAGTCGAGCGCGTGCGGGGTGCCGTCGTCGTCGATCTTGATGTCCGGCGAGACGATCACCGGCGTCGACGGGGCGAAGCGCCGTGCCGAGCTGGAACGCCGTGGTCTGCTTCGGAGCGCGTCCGCCGCCGACCGGCTCGAGGAACGAGGCGTAGCGCGAGGACGACTTCCGGTTGCTGATGAACTTGAACCGGCCGACGTACTGGTTGTAGGCGTCGGCGTCCTTGATGCGCAGCATCACCTCGTCGAAGTGCGTGCCGTCCGAGGTGAAGTTGTTCGAGCCCGTCCACACCACCCGCGACGACGAGTCTCCGCCGACGTTGCCCGAGGCCATGATGTTCTTGAAGTGGCTGTAGACGTCGGCGTAGCGGTCGCCGTTCGTCGAGAAGACCGTGCGACGCAGGCTCATCCGCGAGCCGGTGCCGTCGTGCAGCCGGTGGTAGACCGCGCGGCGTCATGAAGCTGTAGAGGATCTTGATCGTGCAGCCGCGGGAGTACAGGCTGCGGACCGCCTTGACGAAGTTGAGGCCGCGGAGTGCCGAACCACGCGTGCATGTTGATCCGCACCAGGGTGTGCCCGTTGATGCCGGTGCCACCGGTCGCGCCGCCGCACGTGATCGACTTCAGCGCGCCGATCTCCGGGTCGGCCGGCCCGACGGCGACCGGCCAGAAGACCGACGTTGTACGGGCCCGACGGTCGAGTACGTCTTGGTTGCGGTGGAAGCCGTTGTCCTTCTTCATCAGGTTGAACATCTCGAGGAACTGGTCGTACAGCGGCTTGTAGTTCTTCACGCCGTACAGGTCGTTCCACTGGACCTTGGCGGCGTTGGAGCGTCATGTTCGACGAGCCGACCATGGTCGTGTACTTGATCTTGTTGCGCTCTTGCGAGGCGGCCGGCAGCTGGGAGTCGAACAGGTACATCTTGGTGTGCAGCACGCCGCTGCCGCGGCAGCCGTAGTTGCAGCGGTGGGCGAAGCTGCGGCGGCTGACGCCGTTGTTGTAGACCGACTTGCCCAGGGCGTTCTGCAGGTTGCGCCAGGCGAAGTCGTTGGTGGAGTTCAGGTGGTTGTTCATCAGCACCTGCGACGCTCACGCAGCGACGGCTGGCGCGGATCGCGGCGCTCGCGAACGAGCCGTCGAACATGGAGTAGAGCGAGACCCGGATCTTCGAGGGCCACAGGTCGGGGTCGGACGGGCAGGGCGCGCCGTCGCTGGCCGGCTCGCGGTAGCCCGGCATGCTGTTCATGGTGCGGATCACGCGCGTGAGGTTGGTGCGGTCGGGCGCGGAGCTGCCCAGCGGGTTGTTGAACGACGCCCCGGTGTGCGGCACGAAGCTCCCCGGGCGCGTAGACCGAGTAGACCCGCCAGGTCGTAGCTGGCCGAGGTGCCGGTCTGCTCCGGCGTCACGTTCGGGACGGCCGGGAAGTACGCGGTCACCTTGAAGGTGTACGCCTTCGCGCTGGCGTCGAGGTCGGTGTACGTGACCGAGCCCGTGGTCGTGCCGGCGGTGTCGGGGACGGTGTCCACCGTGCAGTCGACGACGTTGCCGGCGTGGCCCGGCGCCGTCGATCGAGCACTGGAAGTTGGCCAGCGGCTTGTCGGCGGAGTAGCTGAACGTGACGTTGTGCGCGGTCGTCGGGTTCGCCGGCTTGCGGTGATCGTGGTGCGCAGGTCCGCGGCGGCCGCCAGCGAACGGGTCAGCGCCTTGGGCGACGGCGACGCCGGTGACGAGGACGCCGTCCCGGACGGCGTGAGGCTCGTCGACGGGTCGGCGGAGCCGGACGGGTCGCCCGTCCCGGTCCCGGACGGGTCGTCGGTGCCGCCCGCGGAGGGCGAGGGGTCGGTGACGGAGGCGCTCGGCAGGGCCGAGCCGCTCGGGTCGGCGGCCGCGAACGGCGTGACGGCCGCCGCGCTCAGCAGCAGGCCCAGCGTGACGAGCAGACGGAAGAACAGGCGCACGACGAGACCCCCAGCACTATGCCGCCGGGACGACCCGGCCGGCTCCCCGAAAATGAGCAACTAACCCAAACACATCCGACAGGAGTCCGCAGCCGATTGGCTGATACGTCCAGCGCCGGGCGGGGTGATCCTCGACACCCTCCAGGAGAGTGCGCGTCCGCGATCCTACGGTGCCCGGCCGCCACCGGTCGGCTCGGTGAAGTTGGCGTAGACCGCGGACGACTTGCGCCGGCTGATCGCCTTGAAGTGCCGGACGTACTTCAGTCGTACGCCGGGTGCGACCGGATGCGCAGCATCACCTCGTCGTAGTGGGTGCCGGAGTTCGTGAAGTTGTGCGAGCCGGTGTAGGCCAGCCAGGTCGACCGGTCGTCGCCGACATGTCCGGAGATGTCGATGTTCTTCATGTGGCTGTACAGGTACGCCGACCGGCCGTTGTGCGAGAACAGCGTGCGGCGCACCGACATCCGGTGCCCGGTGCCGTGGTGCAGCGTCCTGTAGACCGTGAAGCTCATGAAGCTGTAGAGCACCCGCACGTAGCAGCCCCGGTTGTAGAGCCCGCGCACCTGGCGGGCCAGCTTGGCCCCCCGGGTGCCGAACCAGGCGTGCATGTTGATGTAGACCACCGTGCGGCCGACGATCCCCGAGCCACCGTTCGCGCCGGTGCAGTGCACGGCGCCGAGCACCCGCGTGTACGGGTCGGTCGCCGAGCCCTGCGGCCAGAAGGTCGACCCGAACTTCCCCTCCGAGAAGCGGAACAGCTGCGAGCTCTTCCGCCCCGACTTCATCCGGGTGAACATCTGCGCGTAGTCCCGGTGCACGCGGCCGTTGCCCCGGATCGTGAACAGGTCGTTCCACTGCACCCCCGAGGCGTTGGAGGTGATGTTCGAGGACCCCACCATCACGGTGTTCCGGATCCGGTTGCGGGAGCGGTACGGTGCGGGGACGTTCGAGTCGAACAGGTACATCTTGGTGTGCAGCACCCCGTGGCCGCGGCAGCCGTAGTGGCAGCGCTTCGCGAAGCTGCGGCGGGCCACGCCGTGGACGCGCACCGACCGGCCCAGGCTGCGCTGCAGCAGCGCCCACGGCGGGTCGGTCGCACCGCTGAGGTGGTTGTTCATCAGGATCTGGACGCTGACGCAGCGACGGTGGGCGGCTCGCATCGCGCGGGCGAACGTGCCGTCGAACATGGAGTAGAGCGAGATCCGGATCGTGGACGGCCATCGCGAGGCGTGGGTCGGGCAGGGGCCGCCGCGCCGGGGACCCTGGGCGTAGCCCGGCATGCTGTTGATCGTCCGGATCACGTGGCTGAGGTTGACGCGCCGGCTCCGCAGCCCGCCGGTCGGGTTGTTGAAGCGGGCCCCCGCGGGCGGGGAGTAGTGCCGCGGCGAGAAGACGGAGTAGACCCGCCACTGGCCGGTGTCGCTGCGGCCGCGGCGCTCCGGGGTGGCGGAGGTCGCCGGGACGTAGGCCTGCACGGTCACGACGTAGCGGTGCGGGCTGGGCGCCAGCCGTCGGTAGACGACCGAGCCGGAGGACGAGGTGCCGGTCGAGCTGCGGGTGGGGCAGCCGACCAGCGAGGTGCCGCGGTGCTGCGGGCCCCGCAGCCGGCACCGGAACTTCACGCCCGGGCGGTTGGCGCGGTACGTCACGCGGGCGCTGCGCGACAGCGACACCGCGACCGGCGTCCGCGTCACCGTGGTGACCAGGGACGGGTCGCTGGTGGCCGCCGCGGCCAGTCGGCGGGGCGCGGCCGAGCCGGACGGGCCCGTCGGGCTGGGTGAGGGGGAGCCGCTGGCCGTCGAGGGCGCGGCCGCCCGGGTGGAGGGCGACGCGGTGCCCGGCGTGCCGGACGGGGTCGTCCGCGTCGCGCTCGGTCCGGGCGCGGACGGGCTGGGCGTCTGCGCCGCGAGCACCGGCGTGAGCGCCCCACTGGCGAGCAGGCCGACGGAGACGACGCCGCACAGCACCGGACGGATCACAGGCAACTCCCCACCCTCGAGCCGCGGACGTTCCCCCGTGGCTCCCGAACTCGCCGTCTAGGCAACCACACCTTTCACAGGAAGCGCACCCGGAGCAGGGGTACCGGTCCAGCCCCGCCCGTAGGCTCGCCCCGTGACACCGCTGCAGAAGGTCGCGATGGGGCTCGTGATCGTCGTCCTCAGCGCGCGCTTCGGGGGGTACGACGCGCTCCCCGATCCCGTCGGCTGGGGCCTCGTGATCGCCGGCGTCTGGTCGCTGCGGGCGCGGCTGCCGCAGGGCGACTACCTGGTCGCGCTCGCCGGGCTGGCGTTCCTGCTGTCGGTGCCGCTGGTGCTGCCCGCGGTCCAGGAGCGGCTGTCAGCCAGCGGGCAGTGGGGGGTCAGCGTGCCGCAGACGGCGTTCTGCCTGCTGCTGAGCGTCAGCCTGGCCACGCTGGCCGAGCGCGCCGACGAGCCGAAGGCGGCTGGCCGGTTCCGGGTGCTGCGCACGGCGTACCTCGCGGTGCTGGTCGGCCCGGTGCTGGTGTACGGCGGCGGGGTCGACGCCCTCGCCACCCCGGTCGCGGTGCTCTCCGTGGTGACGAACGTCGGCCTGGTCTACCTGACCTTCTCGGTCTCCCGGCGGGCCTACGGCCGGGCCGAGGACGCCGCCCCGACCGGGGCCGGCTAGCCCGACCGAGCGGCAGCGACCGGGCCCGGGCACGACGCAGGGCCGCCCCGGAGGACGGCCCTGCGTGCTGCCGGCGGTGGGCCGGCGGGATCGTGCTGGGTCAGCCGGCGACCACGTTGAGGCTGACGACGGCGTCGACGTCGTCGTGCACCTTGACCGTGACCTGGTGCGTGCCCAGGGACTTGATCGGGTTGCCGACGATGATCTTGCGCTTGTCGACCTGCGCACCGGCGTCCGCGATCGCGCCGGCGATGTCGCCGACGGTCACGGCACCGAAGAGCCGGCCGCCCTCGCCGGCGCGGACCGGCAGGTTGACCGTGGTGCCCTCGAGGCGCGCCTTGATCTCCTGCGCGTGGTCGAGGTCGCGGACCTCGCGGCTGGCGCGGGCGGCCTTGATGGAGTCGACCGTCCGCTCACCGCCCTTGGTCCAGCGGATCGCGAAACCGCGCGGGATGAGGAAGTTGCGGCCGTAGCCGTCCTTGACCTCGACGATGTCGCCGGCGGCGCCGAGGCCGCCGACCTCCTGGGTGAGGATGAGCTTCATTGTCTTCTCAGCCTCCTCAGCGAGCCGTGGACGTGTAGGGCAGGAGCGCGACCTCGCGAGCGTTCTTGACCGCCGTGGCGACGTCGCGCTGGTGCTGGACGCAGTTGCCGGTCACCCGACGGGCGCGGATCTTGCCGCGGTCGGAGATGAACTTGCGCAGCAGCGTGGTGTCCTTGTAGTCGACGTAGGACACCTTCTCCTTGCAGAACTGGCAGACCTTCTTCTTCGGCTTGCGGAGAACTGGCTTGGCCATTGTGGTGCTTCCCTTCATGAAGCCCGGCGCGAGCCGGAATGGTCAGTGGTGGATGGGTGGGAGTGGTCTCGACGTGCTCGACCACCCGTGGTCAGAACGGCGGCTCCTCCGAGCTGCCGCCGGAGCCGGACGAGGCCCAGGGGTCCTGGCCGCCGGACTGCTGCCCGCCGCCCTGGTTGCCGCCCTGGTTGCCGCCCCAGCCGCCGCCCTGCTGGCCGCCGCCGGACTGGCCGCCCTGGCTGCCCTGGTTGCTGGCCCAGGGGTCGTCGCCGCCGCCGGACTGGAAACCCTGGCCGCCGCCGGAGCGGCTGGTCTTGGTCACCTTGGCGGTGGCGTACTTCATGCTCGGGCCGACCTCGTCGACGTCGATCTCGAACACCGTGCGCTTCTCGCCCTCGCGGGTCTCGTAGGAGCGCGCCTTGAGACGGCCCGAGACGATGACCCGCATGCCGCGGGTGAGCGACTCGGCGGCGTTCTCGGCCGCCTGCCGCCACACGGAGCAGTTGAGGAACAGCGCCTCGCCGTCCTTCCAGTCGTTGGTCTGCCGGTCGAACGTGCGCGGCGTCGACGCAACGGTGAAGTTGGCGACCGCTGCCCCCGAGGGGGTGAAGCGGAGCTCGGGGTCGGCGGTCAGGTTGCCGACCACGGTGATCGGGGTTTCGCCTGCCATGTCAGGCCTCCAGTCGTGAACAGTCGGGAGTCGTCGAGGTGGTGACGGTTCGGTGGTGCGGACCGGGGGAATCGGCCGTGACCGCTGTCAGTGGGCGTCGGGCCGGATGACCTTCGTGCGCAGCACCGACTCGTTCAGCGTGAGCTGACGGTCGAGCTCCTTCACGGTCGCCGGCTCGGCGTTCAGGGTGACGACGGCGTAGATGCCTTCGTTCTTCTTGTCGATCTCGTAGGCGAACCGGCGACGTCCCCAGACGTCGACGTTCTCGATGGACCCACCGTCGCTGCGGACCACGTTGAGGAACGTGTCCAGCGAGGGAGCCACCGTGCGCTCTTCGAGATCGGGGTCGAGGATGACCATCACTTCGTAGGCACGCAAGTGCGTCTCCACCTCCTTCGGACTCAGGCGGCCACGGCGTCTCCGTGGCAGGAGGAGCAAGCGTGTGCCGTGCAACCGGTCAGCGCTGCTGACCTGTGGCCCGGCGTGTCAACGGCCCGACACCCGCTCTGGACGCGGGGATCGAGCCGGTCGACGCCGGTCAGGTTACCAGCGGACGACCACGCCGCGGAAATCGTCGTCCCCAGGCCGGCGCAGGCCGGCACGGGCCGGCCTGGAGACGGCACCGGGTGCTGGTCTGGTCCACCGGGTCGGGACGGACCCGTCGGACTGACCGGGCGGCCGGGGCGGTGGGAGGCTGCCACAACGCGACTGCCCTCTCGAGGTGATCCCCGTGCCCGACGCCCCCGACTTCCCGACCACGTTGTGCGAGGGCTTCCAGCGCACGGTGGCCCGCGACCCGGACGGCGTCGCGCTGCGGACCCCCGGCGACGCCGTGAGCCTGACCTGGCGCGAGTACGGCGAGCGGGTGCGCCGCATCGCGGGCGGGCTGCACGCGCTCGGCGTGCGCCGGGGCCACACCGTCGGCCTGATGATGACCAACCGCCCCGAGATGGCGCTGGTCGACGTGGCCGCGACCCACCTCGGCGCGGCGCCGTTCTCGGTCTACAACACCTCCACGACGGAGCAGATCGCCTACCTGTTCGGCAACGCCGGCAACCGGGTGGTGGTCTGCGAGGCGGCGTTCCTGCCGCAGGTGCTGGCGGCGAGCACCGAGCTCGACCACGTCGTCTGCGTCGACGCCGACGTCCCCGGCACCACCCCGCTCTCCCGGCTCGAGGAGGGCGCGGCGGACGGCTTCGACTTCGAGACGGCCTGGCGGGCCGTCGAGCCCGACGACCTGGCGACGCTGATCTACACCTCCGGCACCACCGGACCCCCGAAGGGCGTGCAGACCACGCACCGCCACGTCGTGGAGCAGGTCCGCTCGATCTGCGGCGTCGTCGACGTCCGCCCCGGGGACCGGATCACCTCGTTCCTGCCGGCGGCCCACATCGCCGACCGGGTGACCACGCTCTACTTCGGGATGCTGCGCGGCGTGCAGGTCACGTACGTCGCGGACGCGAAGGCGATCGGGGCCGCGCTCGCGGACACCCGCCCGACGATCTGGTTCGCGGTGCCGCGGGTCTGGGAGAAGCTCAAGGCCGCGCTGGAGGCCAAGCTCGCCGCCGAGGAGGACCCGGGCCGGCGGGCCGCCCTGCAGCGGGCCGTCGAGGTCGGCCAGCAGGTGGCCCGGGCCGAGCTCGCCGGGACCGCCGTCCCCGACGACCTGGCCGCCGAGCACGCGACCGCCGAGGCGACCGTGCTGAGCCGGCTGCGCGCCGCGGTCGGGCTCGACCAGGTGCGGTGGGCCTGGACCGGGGCGGCCACGATCGCCCCCGAGACGCTGGTGTTCTTCCGCGGCCTGGGGATCGCGCTGTGCGAGCTGTGGGGGATGTCGGAGGTCACCGGCGGTGGGCTGCTCAACCCGCCCGACCGGCCGCGGGTCGGGACGGTCGGCACACCGATGCCCGGTCTCGAGGTCCGGCTCGCCGACGACGGCGAGCTGCTGGTCCGGGCGCCGTTCCTGACCTCGGGCTACCGCAACGACCCGGAGCGGACCGCCGAGGCCATCGACGGCGACGGCTGGCTGCACACCGGCGACGTGGCCGGCATCGACGACGACGGCTACGTCACGATCGTGGACCGCAAGAAGGAGATCATCATCAGCGCGGGCGGCAAGAACATGTCCCCGGCGAACATCGAGAGCACCCTCAAGGTCAGCTGCCCGCTCGCCGCCGCGATCACCGTCGTCGGCGACGGCCGGCCCTACAACGTCGCGCTGGTCACGCTGGACCCCGACGCCGCGGCGGCGTACGCGTCGCGCAACGGGCTGTCCGGCGAGCCCGCGGTGCTGGCCCAGGACACCGGCCTCCGGGCGGCGGTCGCGGCCGGCATCGAGGAGGGCAACGCCCGGCTCTCGCGGGTCGAGCAGGTGAAGGCGTTCGAGGTGCTGCCGACGTACTGGGAGCCGGGCGGCGACGAGCTCACCCCGACCCTCAAGCTGCGCCGCAGGCCGATCGCGGCGAAGTACGCCGACGTCATCGACCGGCTCTACGGCTGACCGGCCGAGCGCGGGGGGCGATGAGCGACGAGGGGGTGGTCGGCACCGGCACGGCGCGCGGGACCGCGGGCAGCGCCTCCACCACCGTGCTGCTGACGCTGGCGACGGCGCAGTTCCTGATGACGCTCGACTCCTCGGTGATGAACGTGTCGATCGCGACGGTCGCCGAGGACGTCGGCACGACGGTCACCGGCATCCAGACCGCGATCACGCTGTACACGCTGGTGATGGCCTCGCTGATGATCACCGGCGGCAAGATCGGCCAGATCCTCGGCCGCAAGCGGGCGTTCGCCATCGGCTGCGTGATCTACGCCGTCGGGTCGTCGCTCACCGCGCTCGCCCAGAACCTGACCGTGCTGCATCATCGGCTGGTCGTTCCTCGAGGGCATCGGGGCGGCGCTGATCATGCCGGCGATCGTCGCCCTGGTGGCCTCGAACTTCGGGCGGGCCGAGCGACCCCGCGCCTACGGCCTGGTCGCCGCCTCCGGTGCGATCGCGGTCGCCGCCGGCCCGCTGATCGGCGGGCTGCTCACGACGTACGCCTCCTGGCGGTGGGTGTTCGCCGGTGAGGTGCTGATCGTCGCCGGCATCCTGCTGCTGACCGGGCGGATCGCCGACACCGAGCCCGACCGCGACGCCCACCTCGACCTCGTCGGGACCGGCGCTGTCGGCGCTCGGCCTCGGCCTCGTCGTGATCGGCGTGCTGCAGGGCGGCGCGTGGGGGTTCGTGCAGCCCCAAGCCCGGCGCCCCGGAGTGGCTCGGGCTGTCGCCGGTGATCTGGCTGGTGCTGCTCGGCGGCCTGGTGCTGCGGGGCTTCCTGACCTGGGAGCGCCACCGGCTGCGGCGGGGCGCCTCGGCCCTCGTCGACCCGGCGATGCTGGAGAACCGGCTGCTGCGCGGCGGGCTGACCTCGTTCTTCTTCCAGTACCTGCTGCAGGCCGGGCTGTTCTTCACCATCCCGCTGTTCCTCTCGGTCGCGCTGGGGCTCTCCGCGGTCGCGACGGGCGTCCGGCTGCTGCCGCTCTCCGTGGCGCTGCTGGTGACCGCGGTCGGGGTGCCGAGGCTGCTCCCCGACGCGTCGCCGCGGCGGGTGGTGCGGGTCGGCTTCGCCTGCCTCTTCGTCGGGATCGTGGTGCTCGTCGCGGCGCTCGACGTCGGGGCGGGTGCCGAGGTCATCACCTTGCCGATGCTGCTCGTCGGGGTCGGCGTCGGCGCGCTGGCCTCGCAGCTCGGCAGCGTCACCGTCTCGGCGGTCCCCGACGAGCAGAGCGCCGAGGTGGGCGGCCTCCAGAACACCGTCACCAACCTCGGGCGCGTCCCTCGGCACGGCGCTCGCCGGCGCGGTGCTGATCTCGGCGCTGACCAGCTCGTTCTTCACCGGCATCGAGTCGAACCCCGACATCCCGAACGACCTGTCTCGCAGGCGCAGGTCGAGCTGGCCAGCGGGGTGCCGTTCATCCCCGACGACGACCTCGAGAAGGCCCTCGCCGACGCCGGCGTGAGCTCGTCGGCGGCCGACGCGGCGGTGAAGGAGAACACCGAGGCGCGGCTCGCCGGCCTCCGGGCGGCCCTCGCCCTGCTGGCGCTGATGTCGCTGGTCGCGCTCTTCCTGTCCTCGGGCATCCCGACCCGGCAGCCCGGCTCGACCACCTCCGACCCGACCCCCCGACCTCCGACACCGGGGTCGAGACGTGACCTGGAGGTCACCCCCGGACCTCCGACAACGGAGTCGAAAGGTGACCTGGAGGTCACGCGCAGACAGCCGACGTCGGAGTCGGTGGGCCGCCGTAGGGTGGCGAGCATGGCTGGCTTGAGACTCGGTGCGCACGTCGACCAGACCGACCCGGTGGCGGAGGCGCAGGCCCGCGACGCGGACCTGGTCCAGTTCTTCCTCGGCGACCCGCAGGGCTACAAGGGCCCCGAGGTGCGGTACGCCGGCGGCGCCGACGGGCTCCGCGAGGCCGCCGAGAAAGCGGGCGTCGACCTCTACGTCCACGCGCCGTACATCGTCAACGTCGCGACCACCAACAACCGGATCCGGATCCCGAGCCGCAAGCTGCTGCAGCAGCACGTCGACGCGGCCGCGTCGATCGGCGCCAAGGGGCTGATCGTGCACGGCGGTCACGTCAACAAGGACGACGACCCCGCGAAGGGCTTCGACAACTGGCGCAAGGCCGTCGAGGCGACCGACCTCAAGCTGCCGCTGCTGATCGAGAACACCGCCGGCGGCGACAACGCGATGACCCGCTACCTCGAGCGGATCGCGCGGGTGTGGGACGCGATCTCGGTGGCCGAGGGCTTCGACATGGTCGGCCTGTGCCTCGACACCTGCCACGCCCACGCCGGCGGCAACGACCTGTCGACGGTCGTCGAGGACGTCGTGAAGATCACCGGCACGGTCGACCTGGTGCACTGCAACGACAGCCGCGACGAGTTCGACTCCGGCGCGGACCGGCACGCCAGCCTGGGGCAGGGCCACATCGCCCCCGAGGAGCTCGCCGCGGTGGTCCGCGACGCCGGCGCCCCGGTGGTGTGCGAGACGCCGGGCGGGGCCGAGGAGCACCGGGCGGACTTCGCCTTCCTGCGCGAGCGCGTGTGAGGGTCGCCCACCCCAGCCGCCGGGCCGTTCTCGCCGCGGCGGCGGCCGGTGTGCTGTCCGGCTGCGGCTCAGCCGCACCGAAGCCCGCGGCCGGCACCCCGAAGCCGGTGCGCCACCGCTACGGCGACCGGCACCAGCAGTTCGGCGACCTCTACCTCCCGGCGTCCGGCACCCCGCGCGGCACCGTGGTCGTCGTCCACGGCGGCTTCTGGCAGAGCATGTACGCCCTCGACCTCGGCGCCGCCACCAGCGCCGACCTCGCGAAGCGTGGCTGGGCCGCGTGGAACATCGAGTACCGCCGGGTCGGCGACGGCGGCGGCTGGCCCGCCACGTTCACCGACGTCGCCGCGGCGGTCGACCACGTGCGGCGGCTCGACGGCGTCGACACCCGCCACCTCCTCGCGCTGGGCCACTCCGCCGGCGGCCAGCTCGCCGCCTGGGCCGCGTCGCGCGACGACACCACGCCCGGCGGGCCGCCGCGCGTGAGGGTGACCGGGGTCGTGCCGCAGGCGGGCGTGCTGGCGCTGGCCCGGGCCGCCGCGTCCGGGCTGGGCGGCAGCGCCGTCCCCGGCCTGGTCGGCGGGATGCCCGGCCGGCTGCCGGGCCGCTACCGGCTGGTCGACCCGCTCCGGCGGCTGCCGCTCGGGGTCCCGGTCCGCTGCGTGCACGGCACCGACGACAGCACCGTCCCGCTCTCGCAGAGCCAGGTGTACGTCGACGCGGCCCGCGCCGCCGGCGACGACGCGAGGCTCGTCACCGTCCCCGGGGACCACTTCGCGCTGATCGACCCGTCGACGCCGGCGTGGCGCCGTACCGTCCAGGTGCTGGAGGAGCTGGCGGGCTGACGCCCCGTTAGGCTCGACCCCCGTGACCTCCCCCGACCCCGCCCCAGCACCGACCCCGGCGCCGGCCCCAGCACCGGTGTCGGGGCTGACCGTCCGCACCATCACCCCCGAGCAGCACCTCGACTTCCTGCGGGGCCTGGCGGCCCGGGGCGGGTCGGCCAGCTTCCTGCAGACCCCCGCCTGGGGCGCGGTGAAGAGCGAGTGGCGGCGCGAGTCGCTGGGCTGGTTCCGGCCGGGCTCCGAGGAGCCCGTGGGGGCCGGGCTGGTGCTCTACCGCCAGCTGCCGAAGGTCAAGCGCTACCTCGCCTACCTCCCCGAGGGTCCGGTGGTCGACTGGGAGGCCGCGGACCTGCGCGTCTGGCTGACCCCGATGGTGCGCCACCTGAAGAAGGCCGGCGCGTTCGGCGTCCGGATGGGCCCTCCGGTGGTCACCCGCCGCTGGGACGCGGCGGCCGTGAAGGCAGGCGTCGCCGACGAGGCCGTGCGCCGGCTCGGCGACGTCCCGCCGACCGAGCGGTCGCAGGCCGGTGCCCGGGTGGTCTCCCAGCTGCTGGAGCTCGGCTGGCGCGCCGCAGGCCGTCGAGGGCGGGTTCGCCGCCGGCCAGCCGCAGTACAACTTCTGGGTGCCGCTGCGCACCCCCGACGGGGAGCCGCGCAGCGAGGACGACGTGCTGGCGGGCATGAACCAGCAGTGGCGCCGCAACATCAAGAAGGCCGCCAAGGCCGGCGTCGAGGTCGCGCGTCGGCGACCCGCTGGGCGAGACCGGCGACCTCACGGCGTTCCACGACCTCTACGTCCACACCGCGCAGCGCGACCACTTCACGCCGCGGCCGCTGGCCTACTTCCGGACCATGTTCGAGGCGCTGCTCGCCGAGGAGCCCGACCGGATCCGGCTCTACCTCGCCCGCCACGAGGGCGACCTGGTCGCGGCGACCGTGCTGGTCAAGGTCGGCGGCCACACCTGGTACTCCTACGGCGCGTCCTCCACCGAGAAGCGCGACGTCCGCGGCTCCAACGCCGTGCAGTGGGCGATGATCCGCGACGCGCTCGCCGGCGGCGCCGACGTCTACGACCTGCGCGGCATCACCGACACCCTCGACCCCGAGGACTCCCACGTCGGGCTGATCCAGTTCAAGGTCGGCACCGGCGGCGAGGCCGTGGAGTACGCCGGCGAGTGGGACCTGCCGGTCAACCCGCTGGTCTACAAGGCGTTCTCCCTCTACATGAGCAGGCGATGACACCGTGCCGCTGACCCTGTACGTCGACGGGCCCCGCTGGTCGCGCCACCTGGAGGAGGTCCGCGACGCCCATCCCGGGATCGTGCCGGTGCTCAAGGGCAACGGCTACGGCTTCGGCCTCGACCGGCTCGCCGACCGGGCCGCCCGCGCTCGGCGTCGACACCGTCGCGGTGGGGATGTACCACGAGGTCGCCGCAGGTCGGCCCCGACGTTCTCGGTCCCGACCGGCGGCTCAGTGCTGGTGATGACGCCGTGGCGGCCGTTCGAGGGCGCCGCCGTCTTCGACCCGCACGTGATCCACACCGTCGGCCGGCTCGAGGACCTCCGGGCGCTGGCCGACCGCGCCGACGGCTCCGCGCCGCGGGTCGTGCTCGAGCGGCTGACCTCGATGCGCCGGCACGGCTTCTCCGCCCGCGACCTGCGGGAGGCCGCCGCGCTGCTCGACGGGATCGCCGTCGAGGGCGTCGCGATGCACCTGCCGATCTCGAAGGGCTCGCACCTGACCGAGGTCGACCCGGCTGATGACCGACGTGGTGGCCGCGGGGCTGCCGACCCGGCGGGTCTACGTCTCGCACCTGACCGACACCGAGCTCGGCTCGCTGCGGCAGAGCTACCCGGACTACGAGTTCCGTCCCCGGATCGGCACCGAGCTGTGGCTCGGTGACCGCGCCGCGCTGCGGGTCCGCGCGACGGTCCTCGACGTGCACCCGGTGGAGCGCGGCGACGTGTTCGGCTACCGCAGCCGCACCGCTCCGGCGGCCGGCACGATCCTGGTGGTCTCCGGCGGCACCGCGCACGGCATCGGCCTGGAGGCCCCGACGGGCGGCGCCACCCTCAAGGACCGGGCGGCCCGGATCGCGAAGGGCGGCCTCGAGGCGGCGGGGTTCGCCCGGTCGCCGTACACCATCGACGGGAAGCTGCGGCTGTTCGCCGAGCCGCCCCACATGCAGGCCTCGATGCTGTTCCTGACCAGCGGCGCGCAGGTGCCCGCGGTCGGCGACGAGGTCGACGTGCGGGTCCGGTTCACCACCACGTCGTTCGACCGGACGGTCGTCAGCGGGTAGCCGGCGCCCACGCCGGGTCGCGGCCGGTCAGCCCGATCACCCGGTCGAGCGCGGGCGCCTCGTCGGGCACCGGCACCACCGGCCCGAACAGCCCGTGCCGGGCCTGGGCCATCTCCGGGCCCGAGAACGCCGAGACGAACTGCTCGGTGCCGGCGAGCGAGGCGGCGTCGGCGCGGTACTCCTGGCCGCTGGCGCGGGCGACGTCCCAGCCGTGGACGACGAGCTCGTCGAGCGCGACCAGCGCGGTCTCCGGGCCGGTCATGTCGACGCCGGCCACCGTGGCGCGGCCCTGCCACGCGCCCGGCTGCTGCCAGGCCGCGACGAGCGCGTCGAGCCGCTCGGTGATCGAGGACCGCCAGTCCGCGGGGAGCCGGCTCGCGGTGCCGCGCGGCGGGCCGTCGGTCGGCGGCAGCTCCTCCTTGCGCGCCGCCATCGTGAACGCCAGCGACAGCCCGTGGACGTGCTCGAGCAGGTCGCCCAGCGTGTACTCCGGGCAGGGCGTCGGGCCGCCGAGCTGGTCGTCGCGGACGCCGTTGACGAGCCGCGCCATCTCGGCGGCGGCCGGGCGGTGGTCGAACATGCGCTCTCCTCGAGGTCGGTTCCGGGTCAGCAGGGCAGACCGTCGCTCGGCGCACGGACTCATCGCACGGCGGTCAGTCGAAGGTCAGCACGACCTTCACGTCGCCGTCCTCCCGCTCGAAGGCGCCCGCGAAGTCCGCCAGCGGCACCCGGCGGCTCACCACCCGCCCGAGCCAGTCGAGGTCCGCCCGCGCCAGCGCGTCGGCCGCGAGCGCGTAGTGGCGCAGGTTCGCGTTCACCGAGCCGACGACGGCGTCGTTCTCCAGCACGAGCTCGCGGTTCAGCCCGCCCGGTGTCGACCGGCAGCGGCCGCCCGCCCGACGAGACGCCGGTCAGCACCGTGATGCCGTAGGACGCGGTGCCCGACAGCGCGCCGACCACCAGGTGCGGCACCCCGGTCGCCTCGACGACCACGTCGGGCTTGAGCCGGGCGGTGACGTCCTCGATGTCGGAGTGGTGGTACGTCGCCCCGATGCCGTGCACCAGCTGCGGCTTCGGGCCCTTGGTGACCTGGTCGAGCACGTGCACGTCGAGCCCGCGCTGCGTGCCGAGCAGCGCCGCCAGCAGGCCGATCGGCCCGGCGCCGGTGACCAGCACCCGCTGCGGCTCGAACCAGGCCCGCGCCCCGACCCGCTCGACCTGCTCCCAGGCCTTCGCCACCACCGAGGTCGGCTCCATCAGCACGCCGACGTCCGCGAGCCGGTCCTCCAGCTTCACGGCGTACGCCCCCTCGACGGTCCACTGCTCGCTGGCGTACCCGTCGAGCTGCTTGATGCCGCGCTCGGTGTAGCGGCCGTTGCGGCACATGTCGAACTCCCCGTGCGCGCACGCGCCGCACGGCTCCGGGTCCGGACGCCGTACGACGCCCACCACGAGGTCGCCCTCGGCGAACGACGACCCGGCCGGCGCCGACCGCACCCGGCCGAGCGACTCGTGCCCGATCACCAGCCGGTCGCGGCCGGGCGGCGCCCAGCCGTACTCCCCGTGCGCGATCTCCTGGTCGGTGCCGCACACCCCGACGGCGAGCGCGTCGACGAGCAGCTCGCCCGCCCCGGGCGTCGGGTCGGGCACCTCGCTGACCTCGAGCGTGCTCGCCTGGAGGGGGACGGTGGTGAGGGCGCGCATGTCCTTGCCCTACCCAGCCATCTCGTTGCGTACCCACCGCCCGGTCCCGGCCCGGGTCTCGCGGGGCGGGCGCTGCGGCGGCGCGTCGCCCGCCGCCGGCTCCCGTCGGCACGCCGCCCGCCGTCTCGCTCCCGGCGACAGTCGCCGCGGCCAAGCCGCTTGACGCGTCCGCCCCGCGAGCCCCGCTCCGTGCCCGTCCGTCCGGCGACAGAGCCCCTGGCCCACGCCACCCACGCCTCGACGAGCCCGCCGGTGTCCCGCCCGCGGCCGGTGGGCCGAGGGCCCGGCGGAGAGCGTCAAGCGGCTTGGCCGCGGCGGCGACCGCCGGACGGAGACCGCAGCCGAGGCGCAGACAGGCGCCGGCGGTCGACGACGCGCCGCCGCAGCGAACCGCCGGGTCCGCGGTCCGGCGGCCGCGGGCCCGGCTCCGGTCTGGCCGCGGGTGCGGCCCAAACCCGAAGCGGCTCAGACCGGCACGACATCCGCCGACGGCTCCGCCGGGTCGTCGGTGAGGCCGTCGGCGCGGACCGGGTCGCGCCAGGGCTGCAGGATGTCGCGGACCACCAGGACGGCGATGTAGAGCTCGGCGGCCACCCGGACCACGATCGAGAGCCAGTAGAAGTGGTCGGCCTGGCCGCTGGTCGCCGAGGCGGTCCAGCCGCCGAGGTAGAGCCAGACGGCGCCGAAGTAGAAGATCTCGCCGGCGGTCCAGATCAGCACGTCGCGCCAGCGGGGCCGGGCGAGGACGACCAGCGGCAGCAGCCACAGGACGTACTGCGGCGAGTAGACCTTGTTGACCAGCAGGAACCCCACGACGACGAGGTAGGCCAGCTGCGGGATCCGGGGCGTGCGGCGGGCGCGGAGCCCGAGCACGAGGACGCCGACGCAGACGGCGCCGAAGAACAGCCACGACCCGGCGTTGATCAGGCCCGGCGTGACGGTGTGGCCCGCCTGCTGGACCACCAGCCACAGCGAGCCGAGGTCGGCGCCACGCTTGTTGTTGAACGACCAGAACACCTTCCACTGGTCGAAGCCGTAGAGCATCGCAGGCGCGTTCACCACCAGCCAGGTGACCACGCTGGCGACCGCCGTGGTCGTGAAGGCCCGCATCCGGCCCCGCCGCAGGCACACCACCAGCAAGGCGCCGAGCAGGAACAGCGGGTAGAGCTTGGTGGCCGTGCCGATCCCGATCATCACGCCGGTGAGCAGCGGCCTGCCCCGCGACCACGACCACAGGGCGCCGGCGAGCGCCGCGACCGCGATCAGGTCCCAGTTGATCAGCCCGGCCAGCACCAGGGCCGGGGACGCCGCGAACAGCATCGCGTCCCAGGGCCGCCGGCGGTGCACCCCGGCGAGGAACCAGGCGGCCAGCAGCGCGAACGGCGCCAGCAGCACGGCGGTCACCTTGAAGTAGCGGCCCGACTCCTGCGGGACCCCGGGCTGCCCGTAGATCTGCGACTCCTGCAGGTCGGCCCGGGCACGCACCGCGGTCGGGTCGCCGAGGTCCTGGGTGACGACCGCGGCGGCGTACGCGAAGTAGCCGATCACCACCGGGTACTCCAGCGCGGGGTACCGCCCACCGGTGTCCTCGTACGGCGCGTAGCCGGCCGCGAAGCCGCGGCCGGAGTAGAGGTAGGGCACGTCGGAGTAGCACATCGCGCCGTAGCGGAGGTCCGTGCCGGCCCAGTCGTCGCGGACGCACGGCGTCTTCTGCACCATGCCGAGCACGAACGCCAGCGCGGCGACCGCGAGGACGACGCGCACCGGCGTCCACCACCAGTGCGGCCGCGCGTGCTCGCCGACGGGACCGCCGATGCTCTCGCTCGCCGCCGCCACCAGCGGGTCGGCGTGCGAGGGGCGGACGATCTGCGTCACGCGGCGGCTCCTACTGCGGGCTGGGTCCGCCGCCGTTGCCGTTCCCGCCGCCACCGCCACCACCGCCGCCACCGCCGCCGCCGCCGCCCAGCGTCGGGCTGATGGACGGCGACGGGGGCCCGCTGCTGGAGGGCGGCGTGGTCGGGGTTTGGGTCGGGGTCGGGGTTTGGGTCGGGGTCGGCGTCGGGGTGGGAGAGGGCGACGACGTCTTGGTCGGCGACGGCTTCGCGCTCTGGGTCTTCGTCGGGCTCGGCTTGGGCGTGAACGTCGGCAGCGGCGCGTGGTCGCTCTGTTCCGCCTTGACGTTCGCCGGCGGCGGGAACTGCTCGACAGGTGCGTCGTCGAGCGTCTCCCGCATGGCCTCGGTCCAGGTGCGCGTCGGGTAGTCGGCGCCGAAGTACGACGGCAGGTAGCCGTTCAGCGCGTCGTTGCCGTCACCGCGGACGTACATCACCGCCGTCGCGAGCTGCGGGGTGTAGCCGACGAACCACGAGCTGGAGACGTCGCCGTCGCCGTTGGTCGCGGTGCCGGTCTTGCCCGCGGCGGGGCGGCCCAGCGCGAGGGCGTTCTGGCCGGTGCCGGCCTTCACCACCTGCTGGAGGGCGTAGCTGACGTCGCGGTCGATGTCCTCGGGGATCGCGCGCTGCTTCTTCTTCGGCGCCTTGTACTCGCTGCGGCCGTTGGAGTCGGTGACCTTGGAGATCACGAACCACTTCTTGGCGGTGCCGCCGTCGGCGATGGTGCCGTAGGAGTTGGCCATGTCGACCGGGCTGATCGTCGCGGAGCCCAGCGAGATGCCCGAGCCGGGGTTCAGCCCCGGCGCGTGGCGCGGCACCCCCATCTTCGCGGCGGTGTCGAGGATCTTCCGCGGCCCGCTGTCCATCGACTCGGTGAGGTCCACGAACGCGGTGTTGATCGACTGCTCGGTCGCCGTGAGCAGCGAGACCCGGGCGCCGTAGTCGTTGCCGTCGCCACCGCCCTCGTTGACGACCTTGTCGCCGTTCGGGAAGACGTACGGCGAGTTGCCCTGGAACGTGCTCTTCAGGGAGTAGCCGTCGACGATCCCGGCCGCCAGCGCGAACGGCTTGAACGCCGAGCCGGGCGAGCCGCCCACCGTGGCCCAGTTGATCTGGCTCTTGAGGTAGTCCTGGCCGCCGTACATCCCCTTCAGCGCACCGGTCGCGGGGTCGACGGTGGCGACCGCGACGTGGAGCTTCTTCAGCCCCGGCGGCTTCTGGTCGAGCACCGCCTTCTCGGCGGCGTCCATGGCGTTGCGGGTGAAGGTGGTCGTCACCTTGAGCCCGCCGCGGAGGATCTGCTCCTCGGAGAACCCCTTGGCGATCAGCTGCTTCTTCACCAGCGCCAGCATGTGGCCCTTCTGGCCGCCGTACTGGTTGTCGGTCTTCGACTTCGGGAACTTCGGCAGGTGGGCGCCGAGCCGCTCGGCCTTGCCGGCGTCGAGGTCGCCCATCGCGGCCATCCCGTTGAGGACGTACTGGTAGCGGCCGAGCAGCCGCTGCCGGTTGTCCTGGCCGCCGGCCGGGTCCATCGCCGCCGGGGAGTTCAGGATCGAGGCGAGCACGGCGCCCTGCCGGACGTTGAGGTCCTTGGCGTCCACGTCGAAGTAGGCCTGCGCGGCGGCCTGGATGCCGTAGGCGCCGCGACCGAAGTAGATGGTGTTGAGGTAGCCCTGCAGGATCTGGTCCTTGGACTGCTGGCGCTGCAGCTTGAGGGAGACGAACGCCTCCTTCACCTTGCGCTTGAGGGTGCGCTCCTGCGAGAGGTAGAAGACCTTGACGTACTGCTGGGTGATCGTCGAGGCGCCCTGCGTCGAGCCGCCGCGCGCGTTGCTGAACGCGGCCCGCAGGATGCCCTTCGGGTCGATGCCCTTGTTGGTGTAGAAGGTGCGGTCCTCGGCGGCGATCACCGCGTCCTGGACGTTGCGGGGCACGTCGGACAGCGGGATGCTCGTGCGGTTCTGGCTGGCGAACCGGCCGATCTCGGTCGAGCCGTCCGCGTAGTAGACGAACGTCGTCTGCGCGGTGAAGTCGCTGTTCGGGTTCGGGATGTCGGTCGTGGCGTAGCCGACGGCGAACGCCGCGCCCCCGAGCACCAGGAAGGCCAGGATCGCGAGCGCGAACCACTTGAGCAGCCGGCGGGGCAGGCTGGTCCGCTGCGCCTTCCGCCCGCCCGTGGCCTGCTTCGCGGGTGCCTTGTTCGCGGGGGCCTTCTTCGCGGGGGCCTTCTTCGCGGGCGACGAGCCCGCGGCTGCCTTCTTGCCGGCACCGCCGGACGACGAGGCCTTGCGCTCGGGACTCACAGGTGCGGCTCCGGGGAAGGGGACGGCGGTCGGTGGTGCGGTCGGCCCGGTCGCGGCCGCGCCGAGAACAGGGTACGGGTCACGGCTGAGAATCCGGACGAATCCCTCGTGGGCCGCGACACACCCGGACCGGAAGCCCGCCCGTCACCGGATCGATATATCGCTGCGATATGTTTGCGCGATAGGAGCGGTCGATACCCGGCGGCCGCCCCGGCGGTGGGACGGACGGACCGGACGACAGGACGGAGACCCGGTGGCACGGCGTGGCGAGACCCTCGAGCTGGCGGTCCTCGGACTGCTGCACGAGTCGCCCATGCACGGCTACGAGCTGCGCAAGCAGGTCAACGGGGTGCTCGGCTGGGGCCGGCTGCTGTCCTACGGCTCGCTCTACCCGGCGCTGAAGAAGATGCTCAAGGCCGGCTGGATCGCCGAGCACGTGGCGGCCCCCGAGCCGGGGGTGGTCAGCCGCCGGCAGCGGATCGTCTACGAGCTGACGCCCGCCGGCTACGCCGAGTTCCAGCGGCTGATGGCCGACGTCGGCCCCTCCGCCTGGGAGGACGACACCTTCGACGTGCGGTTCGCGTTCTTCAGCCGCACGGACATGGAGGCCCGCCTCCGGATCCTGGAGGGCCGACGCAGCCGGCTCCAGGAACGGCTCGACCGGGTGCAGCACCAGCTGCAGAAGACCCAGCGTCAGATGGACCGCTACGCCACGGAGCTGCAGCGACACGGCGTCGAGTCCGTCGAGCGCGAGGTGCGGTGGCTCTCGGACCTCATCAACGCGGAGCGGCGCGACGACGAGCGCGGCTCACGTGCGGCGGAGGGGCCACCTGACGACACGGCCGCGCGGGACGACGAGGTCCCGCCCCCCACGGCCCCCGACCCACCCGACGACCCGCCGGCAGTGACCGCTGCGCCGGCACGACCCCGCAAGCGCGCACGACCAGCACGACCCGACACTGCCCACAGCCAGCACGGAAACTGACGAGGAGAAACCCCCATGGGTTCGGTACGAGTAGCAATCGTGGGGGTCGGCAACTGCGCGACCTCCCTCATCCAGGGCGTGGAGTACTACCGCCACGTGGACCCCGCCGGGTCCGTCCCGGGACTCATGCACGTGAAGTTCGGCGACTACCACGTCGGTGACGTCGAGTTCGTCGCCGCGTTCGACGTCGACGCCAAGAAGGTCGGCTTCGACCTCTCCGAGGCGATCACGAGCTCGGAGAACAACACCATCAAGATCACCGACGTCCCGCCGCTCGGCGTGACGGTGCAGCGCGGTCCGACGTACGACGGGCTCGGGAAGTACTACCGGGAGACCATCGACGAGTCCGACGCCGAGCCGGTCGACGTGGTCGCGGTGCTCAAGGAGACCAAGGCCGACGTGCTCGTGGCCTACCTCCCGGTGGGCTCCGAGGAGGCCGACAAGTTCTACGCGCAGTGCGCGATCGACGCGGGCGTCGGCTTCGTCAACGCGCTGCCGGTCTTCATCGCCTCCGACCCGGTCTGGGCCAAGAAGTTCGAGGACGCCGGTGTCCCGATCGTCGGCGACGACATCAAGTCGCAGGTCGGCGCCACCATCACCCACCGGGTGCTGGCCAAGCTGTTCGAGGACCGCGGCGTGGTGCTCGACCGCACCTACCAGCTCAACGTCGGCGGCAACATGGACTTCAAGAACATGCTCGAGCGGGACCGGCTGGAGTCGAAGAAGATCTCCAAGACCCAGGCCGTCACCTCGAACATGAGCCGCGACATGGGCGCCCGCAACGTGCACATCGGCCCGTCGGACTACGTCCAGTGGCTCGACGACCGCAAGTGGGCCTACGTCCGGCTCGAGGGCCGCGCGTTCGGCGACGTGCCGCTGAACATGGAGTACAAGCTCGAGGTCTGGGACTCCCCGAACAGCGCCGGCATCATCATCGACGCCGTCCGGGCCGCCAAGATCGCCCTCGACCGGGGCATCGGCGGGCCGATCCTGTCCGCGTCGACGTACCTCATGAAGTCGCCGCCGGTGCAGATGCCCGACGACAAGGGCCGCGCCCAGCTCGAGGCGTTCATCGCCGGCGACGTCGAGCGCTGACCCGCGCCCCTGCAGGCTGCCTGATTACCAGGGTCCCCTGGTAATCCGTCACACCCCTGCCGTAGTTACGGCAGGGGTGTGCCAGTTTCCCAGGGGGCCCTGGGAAACTGGCACGCGGACCGGGCGGCGATGATCGACCCATGACCGCCCTGCGCCACCTGGTGCACCTGCTGCGCGGCACCTGGTTCCGCCGGCTGTTCGCGGTCCGGGTCGCCAGCCAGCTCACCGACGGCGTGTTCCAGGTCGCGCTGGCGTCGTACGTCGTGTTCTCGCCCGAGCGGGCCCCGGGACCGGGCGCGATCGCCGCGGCGCTGGCCGTCGTGCTGCTGCCGTTCAGCGTGCTCGGCCCGTTCGTCGGCGTGCTGCTCGACCGGTGGTCGCGCCGGCAGGTGCTGGCCCGGGCGAACTTCGTCCGGGTCGGGCTGGTCGGCCTGCTCGCGGTCGCGGTGCACGCCGACGTCCGCGGGCCGCTGCTGTTCGGGCTGGTCCTGGTCTGCCTGTCGGTCAACCGGTTCCTGCTCGCCGGGCTGTCGGCGTCGCTGCCGCACGTGGTGCGCCCCGACGAGCTGATCACCGCCAACGCGCTGACCCCGACCGCCGGCACGCTGGCGGTGCTGGTCGGTCTCGGGGTGGGCGCCGGCGTGCGGGCCCTCGGCCGGGGGCTCGACGCCGACGGCGACGTGACGGTGCTGCTGACCGCGGCGGTGCTCTACGGCGTGGCCGGCTCGCTCGCGCTGCGCATCCCCCGCGACATGCTCGGCCCGGACGTCGCCGTGCGCCCGCCCGGCGTCGCCGACGCGCTGCGGCACGTGGCCCGCGGTCTCGTCGACGGGCTGCGCCACCTGGACGACCGCCGGCCGGCGGCGTACGGCCTGATCGCGATCACTGCGCAGCGGTTCTTCTACGGGCTGTCCTTCGTCAGCCTGGTGCTGCTCTACCGCAACTACTTCCACACCAGCGACGAGGTCGACGCCGCCTTCAACGAGCTGTCGCTCGCGGTGCTGGTCAGCGGCCTCGGGTTCGTGGCCGCCGCGGTGCTGACCCCCGTGGTGACCGAGCGGATCTCCCGCCGCGCCTGGGTGGTCGGGCTGCTGGTGGCCGCCGCGGTCACCCAGGTCGTCCCCGGCGCGCTCTACACCCAGCCGGCGCTGCTGGTCGCCGCGTTCTTCCTGGGACTGGCGGCGCAGGGCATCAAGATCGTCGTGGACACCCTGGTCCAGTCCCACGTCGACGACGCCTTCCGGGGCCGGGTCTTCTCGCTCTACGACGTGCTGTTCAACGTCGCCTTCGTCGCCGCCGCGGCCGTCGGTGCGGTGGTGCTGCCGCTCGACGGGAAGTCGTACGCCGTGCTGGGCACCGTCGCGCTCGGCTACCTGGTGACCGCGCTCTGGTACGCCCGGGTCACCGCGGTCCGCCGCTGAGCCTTGCCACCCTCGCGCCGGCTGGCCACAGTGGGGGCGTGAGCACCGACCGCGAGCGGCTCGACGTCGGCTCGGTCGACGAGCTCCGCGGCTGGCTCGCCGCGCACCACGACACCAGCCCCGGGGTCTGGCTGGTGCGCTGGAAGAAGGGCCGCGAGCGCCACGTCCCCTACCCCGAGATCGTCCGCGAGCTGCTCTGCGTCGGCTGGATCGACTCCCAGGCCCGCGCGCTCGACGACGACCGCAGCCTGCAGCAGGTCGGCCCGCGCCGGCCGGGCGGCGGCTGGTCGCGCGTCAACAAGCAGCACCTCGAGGAGCTGTACGCCGCGGGCCGGATGCTCCCGGCCGGGATCGCGGCGGTCGACCGCGCCCGGGCGGACGGCAGCTGGACCCGGCTCGACGAGGTGGAGACGCTGCGCGAGCCCGACGACCTGCGGGCGGCGCTGGACGCCGTACCGGCGGCGCGGGGGGCGTGGGACGGCTTCCCCCGGTCGGCCCGGCGCGCGATCCTCGAGTGGATCTCCTCGGCGAAGCGGGAGCCCACCCGCGCCCGGCGGGTCGCCGAGACGGTGAGCGAGGCCACGGCCGGCCGCCGGGCGAACCAGCCGCGCCAGCCCCGCAGACGATGACCCACCCCCACCCAGCGGATCGGAGCACTCCCATGAACATCGCAGTCCTCGGCACCGGCGCCGTCGGCCAGGCCCTCGCCGGCCGGCTCCACGAGCTCGGGCACACCGTCGTGCTCGGCACCCGCGACCCGGAGGCGAGCCGCGGCCGCACCGACGAGGGGTCGGTCGGCCCGTGGCTGACGGCCCACCCGGGCGTCGGGCTGGCCGGGTTCGCCGAGGCGGCCGGCGACGCCGAGCTCGTGGTGCTGGCGACCGGCGGGGGTGTCGCGCTCGACGTGCTGGCGCAGGCCGGGGCCGGCTCGCTCGACGGCGTCCCGCTGCTCGACCTCAGCAACCCGCTCGACTTCTCGCAGGGGTTCCCGCCCTCGCTGTTCGTCAAGGACACCGACTCCCTCGCGGAGCAGATCCAGCGCGCCTACCCCGGGCTGCGGGTGGTGAAGTCCCTCAACACGCTGACGGCCGCGCTGATGGTCGACCCGGGCTCGCTGCCCGGGAGCTCGACGGTGTTCGTGGCCGGCGACGACGCCGACGCCAAGGCCGTCGTGGTCGGGCTGCTCGAGAGCTTCGGGCACGACGACGTCATCGACCTCGGCGGTCTGGACGCCGCCCGCGGCACCGAGATGTGGCTGCCGCTGTGGCTGCGGCTCATGCAGTCGCTCGGCACCGCGCAGTTCAACCTCAAGATCGTGCGCTGAGCCGCGTCCTCAGCCGCCGAGCAGGTCGCCCATCAGGCCGCCGCCCCCGCCGCCGGACTTGCCCTGCGTGATCGGTGCCCACTCGGAGGGCTGCACGACGACGAAGCCCGGTCCGTGGAAGGCGTACTGGAACGCCTCGCCCGAGCCGCCGCGCAGCATCGACTTCATGTTCATCGACGAGACGACGTCGGGCACCAGGTTCGAGGACCAGGCGACACAGGCCTGCACGTCGACGTACGTCGGCTGCTGCGAGCAGTCGAGCACCACCGGGCGTCCCACGGTGCACAGCGCAACCGGGCCGGTGCCGGAGATGGTGGTGTTGAACAGCCCGCCGGCCATCATCCCGGCGCCCTTCACCCGGTTGATGTCCCACTGCAGCGCGGCGTCGAAGGCGAGCAGGTTGCGGCCGTTGACGCTGATGCCGTCGCCGCCGAGCTCGACGAGGTACACGTAGCCGGACTCGCTGGCGAAGAACACCTCGCCCTGGCCGGAGACCCGCATCAGCGGCATGTCCTCGCTGGTGACCATCTTCTTCAGCAGCTTGCCGACGCCGCCGGCCTTCTCGTGGTCGAAGCGGACCTGCCCCTGGAAGGCCACCATCGCGCCCTTCACCGCGAGCACGTCGGCGCCGAGCGCAACCCGCAGCAGCTGGGAGTTCTGGAGGGAGAACCGCTGGCCCTCCACCTCGAGGTTGGCCCGGTCGAAGAGATCGCTCTGCATGGGGCGCAGCCTAGGCAGGCGGCGGTCGACCCGTCACCGACTCGACGACACGCCGGCGAACCCGCCGAGTGGGTGACGGGTCGGCGGGGTGGGGGTCAGGCAGGGGCGGCGGGCGCGCCACCACTCGAGGAGGCGCTCGCGCGCGACGTCCTCGCCGAGCGGGCCCTCGTCCATCCGCAGCTGCAGCAGGAACTGGTACGCCGCGCCCACCTCGCGGCCCGGGCCGATGCCGAGCGTCTCCATGATCTGGTTGCCGTCGAGGTCGGGCCGCATCGAGGCGAGGTCCTCCTCCTCGCGCAGCCGCGCGATCCGCGCCTCCAGGTCGTCGTAGGTCCGCCGCAGCCGGTCGGCCTTGCGCTTGTTGCGGGTGGTGCAGTCGGCCCGGGTCAGCACGTGCAGCCGGTCGAGCTGGTCGCCGGCGTCGCGGACGTAGCGCCGCACCGCCGAGTCGGTCCACTCCCCCGAGCCGTAGCCGTGGAACCGCAGGTGCAGCTCGACCAGGCTCGCCACGTCGTCGATGGTGTCGTTGGCGAACCGCAGCGCCTTCATCCGCTTGCGGGTGAGCTTGGCCCCGACCACGTCGTGGTGGTGGAAGGTCACCGTGCCGTCGTCCTGGAACCGGCGGGTGCGCGGCTTGCCGACGTCGTGCATCAGCGCCGCGAACCGGGACACGAAGTCCGGGCCGCCCCCGGGCAGCCGGTGCTCCAGGTCGATCGACTGCTCGAGCACCGTCAGCGTGTGCTCGTAGACGTCCTTGTGCCGGTGGTGCTCGTCGCGCTCCAGGGCCAGCGCCGGCAGCTCGGGGAGCACCCGCTCGGCCAGCCCGGTCTCGACCAGCAGCGACAGCCCCGCGCGCGGCCGCGGCGCGAGCACCAGCTTGACCAGCTCGTCGCGGACCCGCTCGGCCGACACGATCTCGATGCGCTCGGCCATGTCGGTCATCGCCGCCACCACCGCCGGGTCGACGTCGAACCCGAGCTGCGCCGCGAACCGGGCGGCCCGCATCATCCGCAGCGGGTCGTCGGAGAACGACTCCTGCGGCGTCCCCGGGGTCCGCAGCACCCCCGCGGCGAGGTCCTCCAGGCCGCCGAACGGGTCCTCGAAGCGCCGCTCCGGCAGCGTGACCGCCATCGCGTTCACGGTGAAGTCGCGCCGGCCGAGGTCACCGGCCAGCGAGTCGCCGTACACCACGGCGGGCTTGCGGGAGTCCGCGGCGTACGCGTCCGACCGGTACGTCGTGATCTCCACCTGCCACTCGCCCTTGCGGCAGCCGATCGTGCCGAAGGAGCGGCCCATGTCCCACACCGCGTCGGCCCAGCCGGCGACCAGCTTCTCGGTGGTCTCCGGCCGCGCCGAGGTGGTGAAGTCGAGGTCGTGGTGCAGCCGGCCGAGCAGCGCGTCGCGCACCGGACCGCCGACCAGCGCGATCTGCTCGCCGGCGGCGGTGAAGCGGCGGCCGAGCTCGTCGACGACCGGGGAGAGCCGCAGCAGCTCCTGGACCGCCCGCGCCTGCGCCGCACGCATCGACCGCTCGTCGGGCGGCCCGGCGGCGGGGGCGGGGGGCTCGTCGGACACGGGGCGCCACTCTATGCCAGGTCGCTGCCCGCTCCGTCCGGGCGGCCTGCCAGGTCGTTAGCCTTGCCGGGTGACCCGTCCCGCGTGGCTCCGGCTGCTGGCCTGCCTGGCCACCGCCGCCGCGGCCGGGTCGGTGCTGGTTCCGTGCGCGCCGGCGACGGCCGCGGACGACGCCCCGGACACGCCGCTGCGGGTGAGCATCGAGACCCTGGCCCCGGCGACCATCCCGCACCAGGGCCGGGTCACCCTCACCGGCCGCATCACCAACGAGTCGCAGCAGACCTGGACCGACCTCAACGCCTACCTGCTGACCTCCCCGGAGCCGATCCGCAGCCGGGGCGAGCTGGCGCGGGCGGTGGCCACCGACGCCGACACCCCGGTCGGCTCCCGGGTGGCCGACGAGGGCCTCTACCAGCGGGTCGGGGACCTGGCGCCGGGCGCGTCCGTGCCCTACCGGATCTCCGTGCCCCGCCAGGACCTCGGCATCTCCGGGGAGAACGGCGTCTACTGGGTCGGCGTCCACGTCCTCGGCGCCGAGGACGGCGTGCGGGACTCGGTGGCCGACGGCCGGGCCCGGACCTTCATGCCGCTCATGCCCCGCCGCGGCAGCGCCGCAGCCGAGCGGGCGCGCACCCGCCTCGCGCTCGTCGTGCCGATGAAGGAGCCGGTGCACCGCGGCGCCGCCGGCCGGCTGCTCGATCTCCCGGGGTGGCAGCGGACGCTGGCCCCCGACGGCCGCCTCGACCGGTTGCTGCGGCTGGGCCGGGGGAACCGGCGTCCGGTGACCTGGGCCGTCGACCCCGCGGTGCTCGACGCCGCGCAGTCCGTCGCCCGCGGCAACCCGACGCTCGACCTCTCCCCGAGCCCGGGGAGCGGCGGCGCCAAGAACGGCGGCGACGGGCCGAGCGGCAGCCCGACGCCGACGCCGAGCCCCGGCAGCGGGACCGACGACGGCGGGCAGTCCGCCTCCGGGCCGGCGGCGGAGCCCTCGTCCGCCGCGCTGGCCGCGCGGCGCTGGCTCGCCGAGTTCCGCCGGCAGGCGTCGGCCCGCACGGTCGCGGCGCTGCCCTACGGCGACCTCGACGTCGCCTCCGTGCTGGCGCGTCCCCGCTCGCCCCAGGTGCAGGAGATCTACCGTCGCGCGGCCGCGCAGAGCCGCACCGCGCTCGCGTCGTACGGCGTCCAGAAGCCGACCGACCTGGTGGCCCCGGCGACCGGCTTCCTGCCCGACGCCGCGCTGCGGCGGGTGCGCTCGCCGGCGACCGTGCTGCTCGACGAGAACGCCTTCCCGCAGGCCGACGGCCCCGTCGTGCGCCGCCTCGGGCAGGCGCCGGTGGTGCTCGGCGACGACTCGGCCGGCGGCGGTGGCCCCGCCCCCAACTCGCAGTACGCCGCCCTGCCGGTGCGCCAGCGGCTGCTCAGCGAGGCCGCCCTGCACGCCCTCTCCTCCGACCGCGACACCCCGCTGGTGGTGTCCACCCCGGCGTACTGGAACCCGGGCGACGCCTGGGCGACGTCGAAGTTCTTCTCCGGGCTGGACCAGCGCTGGCTGCAGCTGGTCGACCTGTCCTCGGTGGTGGCCACCTCGTCCGCAGACCTGTCCGACGACACCCCGGTCTATCCCGCGGCCGACCGCGTCGCGCGGGTGCCGGTCGCGAACCTGCAGGCCACCGACGCGGTCATCCGGGCCGGCCAGGTGCTCGCCCGGCTGCTGACCGACAACGACACCGTCGACGACACGCTCGCCCGGGCCGCGATGCTCGGCTCCTCGATGGACGCGCGCAACGACCCCGACACCGCCCGCAACCAGTCCGTCACCACGGCCGAGTACGTCCGCGCCCAGACGGCGCAGGTGCGGGTGGAGGGGCCGGGCTTCGTGATGATGTCCGGGGAGTCCGGGCCGATCCAGGTCACCCTGGTCAACGACCTCGACCAGACCGTCACCGTCGGGCTCCGGGTCACCACCCCCGGCTCCGACCTGACCTTCGCCGACGTGCCGCCGGAGACGCTCGGCCCCGGCCGTCGTACGTCGGTCCGGCTGGAGGCGACCTCCCACGACATCGGCGTGCACGCCGTGAGGCTGCTGGCCACCGACGAGTCGGGCGCGCCGCTGGGCAGCGAGGCCCGGTTCAGCGTCCGCAGCAGCAACGTCAGCACCGTGATCTGGGTGATCATGGCGGTCGGCGGTGCCCTGCTGCTGGTCGCGATCGTCATCCGGCTGGTCCGCCGCATCCGCCGCCGCAAGTCGACCCACGGGCCGCTGCTGCCCCGCGACACCACCGGCCGCGCCGGCCAGGAGGTCGACGCATGAGCCCCGCCACCGGCGCGGACAACGCGGCGGCCCGCGACGCCGAGCCGAGCATCCTGTCCTCCAGCGCGCTGATGGCCGCCGGCACCGTGGTGTCGCGGATGAGCGGCTTCGTGCGCAACGCGCTGCTCGCCGCGGCGCTCGGCCAGGCGCTGCACGGCGACGTGTTCACGATCGCGAACACCATCCCGAACATGCTCTACATCCTGCTGGCGGGCGGCGTGTTCAACGCGGTGCTCGTGCCGCAGCTGGTGCGCGCGCAGCGCAACGACCCCGACGGCGGGGACGGCTACACCAACCGGATCATCACGCTCGCCGCGGTCTTCCTCGCCGGCGTCAGCGCGGTGCTGGTGATCGCCGCACCCGTGGTGATGCGGCTGTTCCTCGACCACACCTGGTTCGCCCCCGAGCTCACCCAGCAGCGGGAGTCGGTGATCGCGTTCGCCCGCTACTGCCTGCCGCAGGTCTTCTTCTACGGCATGTTCGTGCTCGTCGGGCAGGTGCTCAACGCGCGGCGCAGCTTCGGCCCGATGATGTGGGCGCCGATCGCCAACAACGTCATCTCGGTGGCCGTCCTGGTGGTCTACCTGTGGGTGTTCGGGCCGGTGCAGAACCTCTGCAACGGCGGCAACCCCGGACCGGGCGTGCTCGGCAGCCCCGGCTCGACGGTCGGCGGCTACACCAGCGGCCAGGAGCTGCTGCTGGGGCTCGGCTCGACCCTGGGCATCGCGGTGCAGCTGCTGATCCTGGTGCCGTTCCTGCGGCGGGCCGGCTTCCGGTTCCGGCCGCGGTTCGACTGGCGCGGCACCGGGCTCGGGCACACCCTGCGGCTGGGCACCTGGACGGTGCTGTTCGTGATCGTCAACCAGGTCGCCTACACGGTCGTGGTGCGGATCGCCTCGTCCGGCACCGCGGACGCCGTCGCCAACGTCTGCGCCACCGACCACCAGGGCACCGGCTACACGATCTACTCCAACGCGTTCCTGCTGGTGATGGTGCCGCACTCGATCGCGACGGTCTCGCTCGCCACCGCGATGCTGCCGCGGCTGTCGTCGTACGCCGCGGACGCCGACCTCGCGGGGGTCGCCCGCACCGTGGCGTCGACGCTGCGGACGACGTACGCGCTGATCATCCCGTTCGCGCTGCTGCTGCCGCTGGTGGCGCTCGACCTGAGCAACATCATGGTCGGGTACGGCGCCGGCCGGTCCAGCGTGCCGGCGTTCGCGGTGACGCTGGCGCTGTTCGCGCCCGGGCTGGTGCTGTTCACCACCCACTACCTGATGCTGCGCGGGTTCTACGCCCTCGAGCGCACCCGCACGGTGTTCTGGGTGCAGTGCGTGATCGCCGCGACCAACGTCGGGCTCGCGGTGCTGCTGACCAGCCACGCCTCGCCGTCGGCCACCGCGCCCGGCCTGGTGATCGCCTACGCCGGCTCCTACCTGGTCGGTGCGCTCGGCTCCTACTCCCTGCTGCGCTACGTCCTCGGCGGCCTCGAGACCCCCGTCCTGGTCCGCTTCCTGGTGCGGCTGCTGCTGGCCGCCGGGGTGGCCGCCGCGGTGGCCTGGGCGGTGAAGTACGGCGTCCAGCAGGTCTGGGACCCGGTCGGCGGCGTGCGCGGCGGACCGGGGTCGACGTCGGCCGGCGGCAAGGCCCAGGCGCTCGGGCTGCTCGCGCTGACCGGCCTGGTCGACGTCGGCGGTGTTCCTGGTCCTGGCCCGCGTGCTGCGGATCACCGAGGTGACGAGCGTCATGCAGGCCGTCACGGGTCGGCTCCGCCGCTGACCGCGCGCCCGTAGCATGGGACCCGCGGCGAGCAGACCAGCGCGGACCAGTCGAGAAGACCCAGCGGGGCGCGAGGAGGGACGTGGCCGGCACACCGTTCGGACCAGGCACCGTCCTCGCCCGACGGTTCAGCCTGGACGACCTCCTCGACGAGTTCGACGGCGCCCGGTTCTGGCGGGCCACCGACCAGACCCTCGCCCGCAGCGTCGCCGTCCACGTGCTGCCGACCAGCGACCCCCGCGCCGGCTCGCTGCTCACCGCGGCCCGCACCTCGGCGCTGGTCACCGACGGCCACCTGCTGCGGGTGCTCGACGCCGCCGAGGAGGACGGCGTCGTCTACGTCGTCAACGAGTGGGGCACCGGGGTCTCCTTCGACCGGCTGCTCGCCGAGGGACCGCTCAGCCGCCGCGCCGCGCCGCGTGGGTGGTCAAGGAGGTCGCCGAGGCGATCGCGACCGCGCACCGCAACGGCGTCGCGCACGGCCGGCTGCTGCCGGAGAACGTGATGATCTCCGAGGCCGGCTCGGTGAAGGTGATCGGCTTCGTCATCGACGCGGTGCTGCGCTCCGACGCCGGCCGCGGGCAGCGCCGGGTCACCGGCGGCGAGGTGATGAACGCCCACGAGTCCGACGTGGTGAACCTCGCCGGCCTGCTGTACGCCGCGCTGGTCGGCCGCTGGCCGGGCTCCGAGGGATCGAGCATCCCCGACGCCCCGAGCGAGCACGACCGGCCGCTGCGGCCGCGGCAGGTGCGCGCCGGCGTACCCCGCCCGCTGGACGCGATCTGCGAGCGGGTGCTCAACGCCGGGGCACACCCCCACATGCTGCCGATCGAGAGCGCGCACGAGATCTACGCCGCGCTCAGCGACTACATCGGCGACCCGGGCACCGCGGTCGGCGGCCAGGTGGCCGGTGCCACCACGGGCACCGAGCCGACGTCGCTGCTGGACCGCGACGACCTCCCCGGCAGCGCACTCGGCGCCGCCGCCGGCGCCGCCGCGGGTGCCGCCGACGGCGCGGCCGACGGGGACGACCCGCTGCCCGTCGAGGACACCAGCGACCTGCCCGCCACCGGCGAGCTGTCCCAGCCGGGCTGGTCCACCGCGGCGACCCCGGCCGCCGAGCCGGACGTCGACCCGGAGGCCACGCAGGCGGGCACCCCGATGTTCTTCGACGAGGGCGGCGGGGTCGGCTGGCTGTCGACGTCGGACCGCTCCTCGCTGCCCGACGCGGGCGAGCAGCACGAGGACCACGCCAGCCGGGACCGCGCTCTCCCGGCGGCAGCCGCCTCCCGGCCGCCGGCCCCGCCCGAGCAGCCCGAGCGACCGCTGTTCGCGGAGGGCCCGTCGGCCGCCGCCGCCGCGGCGGCCCGCGCCCGCCACGACCCGGCCCCCCGCAGCTGGGCGGCCTCCCCCGAGAAGGACGACGACTCCTTCATCGGCTCGTTCCGCGGCACGACGAACCACCGGTCCTCGAGCGGGCGCACCGCCGCCGGCCACCCCGTGGTGCCGCCGCGGTGGGGCCCCGACGCCGACGAGCCCCCGCCCGCGGACCCCGCCTCGTGGGACGACGACCGCGAGGAGGTCCCCGGCCGCTCCTGGCTGCGGCTGGCCGTGGTGCTCGCCGTGGTGCTGCTCCTGGTGCTGGGCGTCGTCTTCGCGTTCGGCCTCGGCCGCGGCCCCGGCGAGCCCCGACGCCAACCCCAGCCCGACCCGCGCGCCCTCCAGCGCCGCCCCGGCGAGCGTCAAGCTGCCGATCACCGGGGTCACCGACTTCGACCCGCAGGGCGACCCGCCGGAGGAGAACCCCGACCTCGCCCAGCTCGCCGTCGACGGCAAGCCCGGCACCGCGTGGCAGACGCTGACCTACCGCGGCAACCCCCAGCTCGGTGGTCTCAAGAGCGGCGTCGGGCTGCTCGTGGACCTCGGCAAGCCGGTCGAGGTGGGCCAGGTGAAGCTCACGCTGCTCGGCAGCGGGACCTCGCTGGACCTGCTCGCCGCCCCGGACGACACCCAGGCCGCCCCCACCAGCACCGACGGCCTCACGACGGTCGCGTCGGCGAAGGACGCGGGCACCACGGTCGACCCTCGAGCCGAAGAAGACGCTCACCACGCGGTGGCTGGTGGTCTGGCTGACCTCGCTGCCCGCGGCGCCCGGCGGCTTCAAGGGCCAGGTCGCGGAGATCTCCGTCCGGTCATGAGCCCGTCGTGAGCCGGTCGTGAACCAGCCGGTCGACGACGCCGGCGACGACCGGGCGCTGCTGCAGGCTCACGTCGACGGCGACCCGGACGCGTTCGGGACGCTTGTTCGCCCGGCACCGCGACCGGCTCTGGGCCGTCGCGCTGCGCACCACCGGCGACCCCGAGGAGGCGGCCGACGCGCTCCAGGACGCCCTGGTCGCCGCCTTCCGTCGGGCCGGCTCCTACCGCGGCGACGCCGCGGTCACCACCTGGCTGCACCGCATCGTGGTCAACGCCTGCCTCGACCGGCTCCGCCGCCGCACGGTACGACGCGCGGAGCCGCTGCCCGACGACCTCGGCGAGCGTGGCCCGGGCGCCACCGGGACGGTCTCGGCGCTCGTCCGGGCAGCGGCGTCGGCCCCGACGCCGCGGTCGTCGACCCGGCCGAGCGTGGCCGTCGACGGGGAACGGCGGGCGGCGGTGCTCGCCGCGCTGGAGACGCTGCCGCCCGACCAGCGGGCCGCGCTGGTGCTCGTCGACATGGAGGGGTACTCCGTCGAGGAGACCGCCGCTATCCTCGACTGCGCCCCGGGCACGGTGAAGAGCCGCTGCTCGCGCGGGCGGGCCCGGCTGCTGCCGCTGCTGCTCGAGCACCGCCCCGCCGCCGCGGGCCGACCCACCGGGAACCCCGCGGCCGCACCGCGCGTCCCACCCGTGGGCGAGCGCGCCGGCCCCCGGCGCCGCCGGGCCCCGTTCCGACCAGCCGGACCACCCCACGGGTGGGTCCGCGACCCCGGGTGAGGAGGTGACCAGCAGTGACGCCTGAGCAGGAGGAGCAGGTGCGCCGCGCGCTCGCCGCGCCGCCGGCCGCCGACGACCCGGACTCCCGGCGAGCCCCGAGGCATGCCTCCCGAGGTCGCCGCCCGGCTCGACGACGTGCTGGCCGAGCTCGCCGCGCCCCGTCGCGCCGGGCCGGACGCCGGTCGACGCACGCGCGACGTCGCCGCGCGCCGCGGACGACGGCGTCGGCCCGGCCCGGCCGCCGGCGCCGCTGGTCCCGCGGTGCTCGTCGCCGCCGCGGCCGTCGCGGTCGTCGCGCTGGCCGGCGGCGCGGTCGTGACCGGCGGCTCACGGCTCCGACCGAGCAGCAGCGACTCGACGAGCGCCGGCAGCGCGAGCAGCGAGACCCGCGACGACGCCGGCCAGCGCGAAGGCGGCGCCCTCGGCCGGCGCCGGGCTCGCCGCCGCCGGCACCGCCGGCGGCGACACGCCCGGCCGCGGCCGCCGACGCTGCGCAGCGCCCACCTGCGCGCGACGTCGGCCGGCTGCTGCGGCGGTGGCGTCGCCGCGTTCGCCGCTCCGCGCCCGCAGCCGACGGGCGCGTCCGCGTCCCCGCCCGCGCCGACGGGCGCCCGCGCCCCGGCGAGCCGGCTGCGCCCGTCCCGCCACCACCGCGGGCGACCGGCTGGTCGCCGTACGCCTCGACGGGCGGCGCGCGACGCTGCTGCTGCGGCCCGCCGACGGGTGGGACGCAGGAGGCGCAGGTCTACTCCTGTGGCGACCCGGCGACGCCGGTGGCGAGCACCCGGGTGCCGGCCCGCTGAGCGCCGCGCCGTCCCGACGGCCGGGCTGCGCCGACGCGGGAATGCCCCCCACCTAGGATCTGTTCGACCGCGGGACCGCGGTGCCGACACGCCGGCCGCACCACCGACGGAAGTGAGGCATGGCACTCCTCGATGACCGACAGCATCCGCAACGTCATCATCATCGGCTCCGGCCCGGCGGGCTACACCGCCGCCGTGTACGCCGCGCGCGCCAACCTGGCGCCGCTGGTGTTCGAGGGCTCGGTCACCGCCGGCGGTGCGCTGATGAACACCACCGAGGTCGAGAACTTCCCGGGCTTCCGCGACGGCATCATGGGCCCGCAGCTGATGGACGAGATGCGCGCGCAGGCCGAGCGGTTCGGCGCCGAGCTGGTCGCCGACGACGTCACCGAGGTCGACCTGACCGGCGACGTGAAGGTCGTGACCGACGGCTCCGGCACCGAGCACCGCGCCCGCGCCGTGATCCTGTCCACCGGCTCCGGCTACCGCAAGCTCGGGCTGCCCGACGAGGACCGGCTCTCCGGCCACGGCGTCTCGTGGTGCGCCACCTGCGACGGGTTCTTCTTCCGCGAGCAGCACATCGCCGTCGTCGGCGGCGGCGACTCCGCCGTCGAGGAGGCCACCTTCCTGTCCCGGTTCGGCAGCAAGGTGACGCTGATCGTGCGCCGCGACGAGCTGCGCGCCTCCAAGATCATGCAGGAGCGGGCGTTCGCCGACCCGAAGATCGACATCGCCTGGAACACCGCGGTCGAGGAGATCCACGGCGACGACAAGGTGACCGGGCTGACGCGTGGTCGACACCGTGACCGGCGAGAAGCGCCACCTCGACGCGACCGGGCTGTTCATCGCGATCGGCCACGACCCGCGCTCGGAGCTGCTCGGCGGCCAGGTCGACCTCGACGAGAACGGCTACGTGCTGGTCGAGCACCCCTCGACGCGCACCAACCTGACCGGCGTCTTCGCCTGCGGCGACCTCGTCGACCACCACTACCGGCAGGCCGTCACCGCCGCCGGCACCGGCTGCGCGGCCGCGCTCGACGCGGAGCGGTTCCTGGCCGACCTCGAGCACGCCGCCGCGACCGGCTCGCGCCGACGTCGAGGCCGAGCTGCTCGCCGAGCAGGTGCAGACCGCCGGCGCCTGAGCGGGCCGACACGGGCACCCGCACACCGCGGGAAGAAATGTCCCCTGCGTCGTGTTCACTAGGACGTCCGGGTCGGAACGACCCGACACCGACTCAATGAGGAGAACACCGTGGCCGAGATGACCGCCATCACCGATGCCGACTTCGACACCTCCGTGCTGAAGTCCGACAAGCCCGTCCTCGTGGACTTCTGGGCCGAGTGGTGCGGACCGTGCCGCCAGGTGGACCCGATCCTCAAGGAGATCGCGGCCGAGCACGGCGACAAGCTCGACTTCGTGAAGATGAACGTCGACGAGAACCCGGTCACCCCGGCGGCGTACCGCGTCACCGGCATCCCGACCATCAACGTCTTCCAGGGCGGCGAGCTCGTCAAGCAGATCGTCGGCGCGAAGCCCAAGGCGGCGCTGCTCGGTGAGCTCGCAGGACTTCATCTCCTGACGCACCGCCGCTGAGCCGTCGACCGCGACGCCCGTCCTCCCCCCGGGAGGGCGGGCGTCGACGTGTCGGGCGGTCGGTCACGGTCGCGGGCGTTGGCGAAACCCCCGCCGACCTGTTTGGGTGGGAGCCCCGTCCCGACGCTCGAGAGGTGGCCCATGAGCGAGATGCGGTCCCACTCCCCCGCCGGCGCCGAGCCGACGACGTTCCGGGTCGGCGACCGCGGCCGTGCGGTGGCCGAGATCCGCTCCCGGCTCGACCTGCTCGGGCTCACCGACGGCAGCGCCCGCGGCGACCCGTCCGGACGCTGGACGTCTTCGACGAGGCGCTCGACCGGGCGGTGCGCGCCTTCCAGCAGCGGCGCGGCCTCAGCGTCGACGGCGTCGTCGGGGTCGAGCACCTACCGCGTCCTCGAGGAGGCGCGCTGGCGGCTCGGCGACCGGCTGCTGACCCACGTCGCCGGGCAACCTGCTCGCCGGGGACGACGTGCTCGCGCTGCAGCAGCGGCTGCTCGACCTGGGCTTCAAGGTCGGCAAGGTCGACGGCCGCTACGGCCACCAGACCGAGCAGGCGGTCCGCGACTTCCAGCGCAACGTCGGCGTGCCGCCGGACGGCACCTGCGGGCCGGCCACCCTCAAGGCGCTGTCCCGGCTGGCCCCGATCGTCCGCGGGGGCAGCCCCAACGCGATGCGCGCCGAGGAGCGGATCCGGCGCGACGGCCCGCAGCTGACCGGCAAGATCGTGGTCATCGACCCCTCGCTCGGCCGCTTCGACGACCCGGCGCTGCGGCTGCGGGCCGACGCGATCACCACCGACCTCGCGCGCCGCATCGAGGGCCGGCTGGTCGCGACCGGGGTGCAGGCCTTCCTGACCAACACCGGCGGCGCCGGCGACGACACCGAGGTGGAGCGCGCCGAGTTCGCCAACCGCACCGACGCCCACCTGTGCATCTCGCTGCAGGTCGACGGCTCGGAGAACGCCGACGCCTGCGGCGTCTCGACGTACTACTACGGCTCGGAGGCGCACGGCGTCGCGTCGTCGGTCGGTGAGCGGTTCGCCGGGCTGGTGCAGCGCGAGATCGTCGCCCGCACCGACCTCGGCAACCTGCGCTCGCACGCGAAGACCTGGGACATGCTGCGGCGCACCCGGATGCCGGCGGTCCGCATCGACGTCGGCTACCTCACCAACGTCGGGGACGCCGAGCGGCTCTCCGACCCGGCCTTCCGCGACGTCATCGCGGAGGCGGTGGTGGTCGCCGTCCAGCGGGTCTACCTCGATCCCGACGACGACGCCCCGACCGGCGTGCTGCGGCTCGGCGAGCTCCGGTCGGCGCTGCGCACCTGACCGGTCTCAGGCCTGCGGCGGCTCGAGCCCGTCGGTGGAGCGGCCCACCCGGTGCGAGGGGTCGGCGGCCGGGTGCCGCACCGGACGCACGGCGCCGAGCAGCCGCTCCAGCGCGGCCTCGACCTCGTCGCGCCAGGTGACGCGCCGAGCGCAGCTCGAGGCGCATCCGCGGGTAGCGCGGGTGCGGCCGGTGGGTCTTGAAGCCCACCCGCAGCAGGTAGTCGGCCGGCAGCACGCAGCCGCCGTAGCCGCCCTCGTCGCGACCCGGCGCCCGGGTGTCGCCGATCGCCTCCAGGGCCCGGATGCCGCCGCGCTTGATGAGGTCCTTGACGACGGTCTGCATCAGCACCCGGCCCAGCCCCTGGCCGGCGTACTCGGGGAGGACCACGGCGGTCGCGAGCAGCACGGCGTCCTCGCTGACCGGGGCGGTCGGGAACGCGTCGACGCCGGGCAGGAACGACCGCCGGGGCGTAGAGGACGTAGCCGGCCGGGTCGCCGTCGACGTACGCGACCCGCCCGCAGGAGCCCCACTCCAGCAGCGTCGCGGAGACCCAGGCCTCCTTCTCGGCGCCGCACTCCCCGGCGTCGGCGGCGCGCTGCCGCCGGACGGGGTCGAGCTCCCAGAACACGCACGACTGGCAGCCGAGCGGCAGGTCGCCGAGGTTGTCGAGGGTGAGGCGTGCGAGACGTCGAGCCATCCGCCACCTCCCGACCGCGACCAGGCGCTGGACCCGCGCCGTCGCGCGGCCCCGCTCCTTGAGAGTATGAGCCGGTGCGCCGCATCGTCCAGAGCCAGAAGCTGCAACACGTCCGGTACGACGTCCGCGGACCGATCCTCGTCGAGGCCCACCGGCTCGAGGCCGAGGGCCACCGGATCCTCAAGCTCAACATCGGCAACCCGGCGCCGTTCGGGTTCGAGGCGCCCGAGGCGATCGTCGCGGACATGGTGCACCACCTGCCCGACGCGCAGGGCTACAGCGACAGCCAGGGCATCTACCCCGCCCGCACCGCGGTGGCGCAGTACTACCAGCAGCACGGCCTGCGCGACGTCACCGTCGAGGACGTCTTCATCGGCAACGGCGTCTCCGAGCTGATCACGATGGTGCTGCAGGCGTTCCTCGACGACGGCAACGAGATCCTGGTGCCGGCGCCGGACTACCCGCTGTGGACCGGGGCCGTGACGCTGTCGGGCGGCACGCCGGTGCACTACCGGTGCGACGAGACCAACGGCTGGAACCCCGACCTGGCCGACCTCGAGGCGAAGATCACCGAGCGCACCGAGGCGCTGGTGATCATCAACCCGAACAACCCGACGGGCGCGGTCTACAGCGAGGACACCGTCAAGGCGATGGTCGACATCGCCCGCCGCCACGAGCTGGTGGTGTTCGCCGACGAGATCTACGAGAAGATCCTGTTCGACGACGCGGTGCACCACCACGCGGCGACGCACGCCGGGCCCGACGTGCTGTGCCTGACGTTCTCCGGGCTGTCGAAGGCCTACCGGATCTGCGGCTACCGCGCCGGCTGGGTGATGGTCTCGGGTCCCCGCGAGCTGGCCGAGGACTTCCTCGAGGGGCTCACCCTGATCGCGAACATGCGGATGTGCGCCAACGTGCCCGCGCAGCACGCCATCCAGACCGCGCTCGGCGGCTACCAGTCGGTCGACGAGCTGCTGCGTGCCCGGCGGCCGGTTCTACGAGCAGTCGATGCTCGCCGACCGGCTGCTCAACGAGATCCCCGGCGTGACCTCGGTGCGCCCGCGCGGCGCGCTGTACTGCTTCCCGCGGCTCGACCCGGAGGTCTACGCGATCGACGACGACGAGCAGTTCGTGCTCGGGCTGCTGCGCGCCAAGAAGCTGCTGGTCACCCACGGCACCGGCTTCAACTGGCCCGAGCCCGACCACTTCCGGCTGGTGACGCTGCCGGACGTCGAGGTGCTCGAGGAGGCGATCGGCCGGATCGCCGACCATCTCGCCACCATGCGGTGAGGATCTCGCCGCCCGGGGCCTAGGGTGAGCGCGTGCGCGACCTCACCTACCCCCCGATCATCGTCACGGCCAAGCTCGGCTTCAAGGTGCTGGGGCTCCGGTTCGCGATGCGGGGCACGGAGAACGTCCCGCGCACCGGCGGCGCGCTGCTGGCGCTGAACCACATCTCCTACGTCGACTTCGTGCTCGGCGGCTTCGCGACGCAGCCCTCGAAGCGGCTGGTCCGGTTCATGGCCAAGCGCGAGCTGTTCGACCACCGGTGGACCGGCCCGCTGATGCGGTCGCTGCACCACGTCTCGGTCGACCGCGCCGACGGGCTGGCGTCGTACGACGAGGGGGTGCGGCTGCTCCGCGAGGGCGAGGTCGTCGGCATCTTCCCCGAGGCCACCATCTCGCGCAGCTTCGAGCTCAAGGAGTTCAAGACCGGGGCGACCCGGATGGCCGCGGCCGCCGGTGTCCCGGTGATCCCGGCGATCCTGTGGGGCACGCAGCGGATGAAGACCAAGGGCCACCCGCAGGACTTCTCGCGCGGCAAGACCATCGCGATCACGGTCGGCGAGCCGCTGCACCCGACCGGTGAGCACCCGGCGGAGGAGACCGCCGAGCTCAAGGCGCGGATGGCGACCCTGCTCGACGAGACGATCCGGGCCTACCCCGCCGACGAGCAGCCGCCCGGCTCCTGGTGGCTCCCGGCGTCGTACGGCGGCAGCGCCCCGACGATGGCGGAGGCCGCCCAGCTCGACGCCGACGAGAAGCGCGAGCGGGCCCGCGCCCGCGCCGCCAAGCGCGCCGCCAAGGCCAAGAAGAAGTAGCCGCACCCCCGCTCCCCTCCCCCTCACCTGTTGACCCGGGCCTCCCGCAGGGTTCGACCCGGGCCTCCCGCAGGGTCGAGCCGGGGCTTGTTCGCACCGGCACCCGGGCACCGTGCGACCCGGGTCAACCCGGCACGGGACCCGGGTCAACCCGGCACAGGGCCCGGGTCAACCCGGCACGGAGCCCGGGTCACTCTCCGAGGGTGTGCTCGCGGCGGTGCGACAGCGCGAGCTCGCGCAGCCGGTCGAGGTCGACGCTGCTGCCCTGCGCGACGGCCACCCGCACCGGCGTCACCGCGGTCAGCGTCGACGTGCGCTTCCCGCCCTCCAGCAGCGCGCGCTCGCCGAGGATGGCGCCCGGACCGACCTCGCCCAGCGCGTGGCCGTCGACGTCGACCGACACCACGCCGTCGAGCACCAGGAACAGCTCGTCGCCGGGGTCGCCCTGCCGGGTGAGGATCGCGCCCTTCGGCAGCCGGCGCACCTCCGCGGACGTGCCGCTGCGCATGATGTCGACCGACATCTGCCGCTCCAGCTCGGACTCGACCGCGACGACCAGCGCCGGGGTGTCGTGCTCGCCCCACGGCGTCCGGGCCCCGAACGCCTCGCCGCAGCCAGGTGTTCTCGTCGGTCAGGCCGCTCTTGTAGGCGAGCCGGCCGTCGGCGCCGTACACCCAGTGCCGGGGGAACGTGCTCGCCCCGGTGAGCTGCACGTCCTTGCGGCCGTCGGCGTGCAGCGTCAGCCGCAGCGTGGTCCAGACCGTCGGCGCGATCCACTGCACGAACGGCTTGCGCGAGACCCGACGCGGCAGCGGTGCGCCGGTGTGGCCACCGACGGTCTGGCTGAAGGACACCGAGTCGCCGTCGTGCTCCGGCTCCGGGCGCAGCGTCGGCAGCCGGGCGGCCCGGAACGTCGCACCGACCCGGGCGACCCGCATCGTCGTCGACCCCATGACCAGGCCCGAGCTCCTCGCCGAGCCCGCAGTCGGTGATCCGGCCGTCCTCGACCTCGGCCCACCCGCTGAGCACGTTGGCGAACCGGAACCGGTCCTGCCGGCACAGCTCCTGCACCTCGTCGGGGCCGGACACCGTGTCCGGCAGCGGCTCGTCGAAGTGCGTGAGCCCCATCTCGAACGCCATCCGCATCGGTGTCCACACCGACTCCGACGGGATCCACGACATCGTCGTCGCGGTTGCCTCGATCCTCATCACGGTCCCCTTCCGCCCCGACCGTCGCCCCCGTCGCTGCGGAGGTCCCCACCAAGGAAACCGTGCCCAGCCTGGCCGGGAAATGCAACATGTTCCGTGAACCCGACCACCACTAAGGTTCATCTCGATGACCACGCGCGGGGCCGGGGGGCCCGACCAGGGGCAGGCGCCGGGGGGTGACGACCTCGCGGCGCTCGAGCGCGCCATCCGCGCCCTCGAGCGCGCAGCGCGTCGGTGCTCGGCGACGACGTCGTCGACACCGCCCTCGTCCCGCTGCAGGCCCAGCGCAGCGCGCTGGTCAACCAGGCGGCCGAGGAGCAGCGCAAGCTGGTCACGGTGGTCTTCGCCGACCTCGTCGGCTTCACCGACATGTCGAGCTGGCTCGACGCGGAGGACACCCGCAACATCGTCGACGCCTACTTCACCCGCTGGCTGCGCGTCATCGAGGAGCACGGCGGCGTGGTCGAGAAGTTCATCGGCGACGCCGTGATGGCGGTGTTCGGGCTGCGGCAGTCCTGGGAGGACGACGCGCAGCGCGCCGTCCGCTCGGCGCTCGCGATGGTGGCCGACCTCGACCAGCTCAACGAGCGACCTCGCCCCGCGGTACGGCGTCCGGCTCCAGATGCGCGTCGGCGTCGACACCGGCGACGTCGTGGTGAGCACGCTCGGCGACCGTGGCGGCGCGGAGTTCGTCGTCGTCGGCCAGACGGTCAACCGCGCCAGCCGGCTGCAGTCGATCGCCCCGCCCGGCGGCGATCATGATCTCCTCCGACACCCACCGGCAGATCCGCGGCCGGTTCAGCATGGAGCGGCGCGAGGGGCTGGTGCTCAAGGGCATCGACGAGCCGGTCGACGGCTTCCTGGTCGTCAACGAGCGGCCGCACGTCTTCCAGCTCGACCGGTCCGGCGGCGTCGAGGGGGTGCGAGACGACCACCGTCGGCCGCGAGATCGAGCTGCGCTTCCTGCAGGAGCGGCTGTGGGACGTCGTCGAGGAGGGCCACTGGCGGGTCGTCACCGTCGTCGGCGACGCCGGCGTCGGCAAGTCCCGGCTGCTGCTGGAGTTCGACTCGTGGCTGGCCGAGAGCCCGCAGCGGGTCTACTGGTTCCGCGGCCGCGCGTCGCACACCGACCAGAACCGCGCGAACGCGCTGCTGCGCGACGTGGTCGGCGAGCCGGTTCGCGATCGCCGAGAGCGACACCGCCGCGACCGTCCGCGGCAAGCTCGAGGACGGCTTCGTCGCCGCCTGGGAGGTGACCGACGACGACCCGGCGAACGCCCGCGCGGCGGCCCGGCTGGTGGGGACCTGGCTCAACTTCGACCTCGGCGACCTGACCGACGTCGCCGACCCCCCGGGGATGCTCGACCCGATGTCGCTGCGCAACCGCGCCGCCGAGGCGCTGGCCGGGTACTTCGCCCGGCTGAGCACGCCGCCAGCCGGTCGTGGTGCTCCTGGAGGACCTGCACTGGGCCGACGACGGCTCGCTGAGCTGGCTCGACGCCGCCGACGCGTTCCTGCGGCCGACTGCCGGGTGCTCGTGGTCGGCACCGCGCGGCCCACCATCTTCGACGACCGGCCGCGCTGGACCGAGGGTCTCGACCAGCACGTCCGGCTGCCGCTGGACGCGCTGTCGCGCCGCGAGAGCCGGCTGCTGCTGCAGCAGCTGCTGCAGCACGTCGATCGACCCGCCCGCCGAGCTCCTGGACCTGGTCATCGAGTCGGCCGAGGGCAACCCGTTCTACATCGAGGAGCTGGTCACCTGGCTGATCGACGCCGGCGTGGTCGTGAAGGGCGAGGACGACGCTGGACGCGTCGAGACCGACCTGGTCGGGTCGGTGCTGGTCCCCTCGACGCTGCGCGGCGTGCTGCAGGCCCGCCTCGACGCGCTCAGCAACGAGGAGCGCGGCCTGCTGCAGCGGGCCTCGGTCGTCGGCCGGGTGTTCTGGGACGACGCCGTCGACCGGCTGGCCCCCGGCTCGGCGCTGCCCGGCGACGCCGCCGTCTCCGACGACCCTCGACCGGCTGCGCCGCCGCGAGCTGGTCTTCGAGCGGGAGGTCTCGTCCTTCGACTCGGCCCGCGAGTTCCTGTTCAAGCACGCCCTGCTGCGCGACGTGGCCTACGACGGGGTGCTGCGCAGCCACCGGCAGCGCTACCACGCCCGGGCCGCGGCCTGGCTCTCCGAGGTGAGCGGCCGCAGCGGCCGGGAGGACGAGTACGCCGCCCTGATCGCCGAGCACTACGACCGGGCCGGCGACCCGGCCGCCGGCGCGTGGTACTTCCGGGCCGGCCAGCAGGCGATGTCGGTCTACGCCCTCGCGGAGGCCGACCGGCTGCTGCGTCGCGCGCTCGAGCTGGTCACCGACGACCCGGTGGTGCGCTTCGACGTGCTGGCCACCCGGGAGGCGATGCACGAGCGGGTCGGCGACAAGGACGCCCAGGAGCTCGACCTCACCGAGATGGAGGAGCTGCTCGGCCGCTTCGACGACCCGGCCCGGCTGGTGGCCTACCGCATCGCGCGCTCCCGGCTGCTGTTCGGGGTCAGCCGCTACGACGAGGCCGAGGAGTGGGCCGAGCAGGCCGCCGACGCCGCGGCCGAGGCGGGGATGCCGGCCGAGGCCGCGGAGGCGGCGCTGTGGCAGGGCAAGTCGCTGGTCTGGCACGACGAGGCCGACGCCGCCCGCGCGGTGCTGACCCGGGCGCTCGACGAGCTGCGGATCGCCGACCGGCCCGCGCTGGTCGCGGAGGCGCAGCGCTACCTCTCGATGCTGGCCAACAACGAGGGCCAGTACGCCGACGCGCTCGACCTGGTGACCCGGGCCCGCGACGGGTTCGTCGGCGGTCGGCGACCTGGAGGGCGAGGGCACGGCCCTGGTGCAGCAGGCGACCACGCTCTACAACATGAACCGGATCGCCGAGGCCCGCGCGACCCTCGAGCAGGTGCTGCCGGTGTTCCACCGCTCCGGGCACACCTACCGCGAGGCGATCGTGGTCGGGAACCTCGCCACGATCGCGATGAGCCAGGGCGAGCTGGCCGTCGCCCGCCGCTGGGCCGACGAGGCGACGGCGCAGACGCGGGCGCTGTTCGACCGGGAGGCGACCGTCAACAACCTGCTCGTGCAGGGGATGATCGCCACCGCCGTCGGCGACTGGGACGCCGGCGAGGCCGCCTGCCGCGAGGCGCTCGAGCTGGCCCGCGACGTCGAGTCGCGCACCCACGAGACCGACTCGCTGGTGCGGTGGGCCTTCCTGGCGCTGGAGCAGGAGGACCACCCGCGTGCGCTCCAGCTCGCCCGGGAGGCCGACGAGGTCAGCGAGCACGCGATGTCGGGCATGGAGCGCGGTCACGCCCGGCTCGTCCGCGGGTACGCCGAGCTGGCCAGCGGTCACGACGCTGTCGCCGATCGCGCCTTCGCGGCGGCCGAGGAGGCCTACCAGGGCATCGAGCTCGACGTCGGCGAGCGGGAGGCCCGGGTCGGTCGGGCGGCGGTGCTGCTGGCGCAGCAGCGGGTGCCGGACGCCGTACGCCTGGTGGAGGGGGTCTACGACCACCTCGACCGCGACGGGCTCGCCGGGACGCTGCGGCCGACGGCGGTGCTGGACACCTGCTGGCGCGTGCTGGCGGCCGCGGGCGACGCGCGCGCCGACGACTTCCTCGCGCGGGCGCAGACGCTGGTCCGGGAGGCCTCCGACACCGTCGGCGACCCGGCGATGGCGGCCCGGTTCCTCAGGGTGCCGGCGAACGCCCGCCTGCTCCGGGCGGCGCCGGCGGCCCGCTGACCTCGGTCGGCCGCACCGACTCGCCGGGCAGCGGCGGCACCGCCGACGCGACGGGCTCCGGCAGCACCGCACCGGGGATCATCTCGTCCGGTCGGGGGGTCGCGGCGTCGCGGTGCCCGCGCAGCATGAGCGGCAGGTACGCCGCGGCGACCAGCGTCCCGCCGGCCATCACCGCGAAGATCACCCGGTAGTCCAGCAGGGTGACGAGCAGCGCGCCGGCCGCGATCGACAGCGCCTGCGGCGTGGTGGTGAGCACCTCGGTGAACGTGCTGACCCGGCCCATCAGCGGCCCCGGGGTGCGCCGCTGGAGCAGGGTGTTGAACGCGACGACGACGATCGGGATGCCGGAGCCGAGCACCGCGACCACCAGGAGCAGCTGCCACACCTGGCCGGCGACCGCGACGCCGGCGAGCCCGGCCGCGAGAAGCAGCAGCCCGGCGACCAGGGTCCCGGGCTCGCGCAGCCGCCGGACCAGCCGGCTCACGACCAGCCCGCCGACCACAGCGCCGGCCCCCTGCACGCTGCTGATCGGGCCGACGAAGGTGGGCGGCTTGCCGAACGCGTCCGCGACCGCGTAGACCGCGGACTCGGAGAAGCCGAGCACCAGCAGGCAGAGCCCGAGCGAGATCGTGCTGTGCAGCAGCACCGGCGTGCGGCGGACGAACGCCGCCCCGGCGCCGAGCTCCTCGCGCCAACGGTGGCCCTCCGCAGGGTGGTCCAGCGGCCCCTCCGCCACCCGCAGCGACAGCACGGCCGCCGCCGCGACCAGGAAGGTGACGGCGTCGACCATGGCCACCGCCGCACCGCCGGCGAGCGCGAACAGCGTCGCCCCGACCAGCGGGCCGACCAGCCGCAGGCCCTCGCGGGTGATGCTCAGCGACGCGTTCACGTCGACCAGCACCGCCGCCGGGAGCATGTCCTTGAGCAGGCCGTTGAGGGCGGCTGGCACCACGACGAACGAGACGCCGTAGCAGAACGCCACGATGTACACGATCCAGATGTCGTTCGCGTCCCGGACGGCCAGCAGCGGCAGCATGGTCAGCGCCGAGAGGACGTTCGCCCACACCAGGAACGTGCGGCGCGGCACCCGGTCGACGACGTACCCGAGCAGCGGCGCCAGCAGCGCCGGCGCCGTCATCCACAGGAAGGTGAGCCCGGCGGCGGCGTTGGAGCCGGTCAGCGTCTTCACCCACATGCTCAGCACGATCAGCATCAGCGAGTCGCCGACCATGCTCATCGCGAGGCCGGCGAACAGCCGGGGGAAGCCGGGGACCCGGAACGCGGTGCGGATCATGACGCGGCCGGGTCGGCTGCGTCGGCTGCGTCGGCCGAGGCGGCGTCCGACGGCTCGGTCCGGGCCGGCCGGTCGACCCGGTGCGGCCCGCTCGGCACCAGCCAGCCGACCATCGAGACCAGCCGGGCGCCGGCGGGCCGCCGCTCCGGGGAGGACGCGCGGTCCGCGTGGCGCAGCATCACCTCACGCAGCTCCTCGTGCAGGTCCCGGGCCTCCTCCGCGGTCAGCCACACCTGCGTCCGGCTGATGCCGGTGGCCTCGCGCCACTCCGCGGGCTCGCGCTCGCGGGAGGCCCGGGCCGCGCGCAGCCGCTGCAGCTCGCGCTCGACGACCATGTCGGTCAGCGCCTCGGCGGCCAGCTGGCCCGCCTGGTCCTGGTCGTCGCCGATGTCGTCGCCCCACTCGAGGCCCTCGCTGACCGCCTGCCAGGGCCGGTTGCGGCCGGTGCCGCCACGGGCCTCGCGCACGAAGCCGTGCTCGGCCAGCCGGCGCAGGTGCCACGAGCAGTTCGAGGGCGACTCGTCCACCAGCACCGCGACCTGGCTCGCGGTCAGCGGGCCCTCCGTCGTCAGGGCGCCGAGGATGGCCATCCGGACGGGGTGCGCAAGCGCCTTGAGGGCGCCGGCCTCGGTGACCCGGCGGCGAGCGAGCGGCATGGGATGAAGGTATCCTTTCGAAAGACTTCCTTCAATCCCTTCCCTGCGTTGACCCGGGCCTTGTCCCGGGTCGACCCGGGAGAGGTGCGGGGTCGAGCCGGGCCGCGCGTTCGCCCGGAGAGAACGTGGCTTGGCAGCCGGGCCCCGGCTGCCCAGACTGGCCGGCATGACCACCACTCCCCCGCCGGACGCACCCGCCCTCGACCTGCTCGTGCTGGGTGGCACCTCCTGGCTGGGGGGCGCCCTCGCCCGGCAGGCCGTCGCGCGCGGGCACCGGGTGACCTGCCTGGCGCGCGGCGAGTCCGGCGAGCCGCCCGCAGGTGTCACCTGGGTCCGCGCGGACCGCGACCAGCCGACGGCGTACGACGAGGTGCGCGGCCGGGCCTGGGACTCCGTCCTGGACGTCAGCTGGCAGCCGGACCAGGTGCGCTCGGCGCTGGCCGCGCTCGCCCCGAGCGCCCGGCACTGGGTCTACGTCTCCTCCGGGTCGGTGTACGCCGACGACGACGTGCCCGACACCGGCGAGGACGCACCGCTGCACGAGCCGCACCGGGAGCCCGGGCCGGTCGGCGTCGAGCAGTACGGCCCCGCCAAGGTGGCCTGCGAGCTCGCCTGCCTCGACGCGATGGGCGCCGACCGGGTGTTCGCCGCCCGCGCCGGCCTGATCGCCGGGTACGGCGACCGCAGCGACCGCCTCGGCTACTGGCCGGCGCGGGTCGCGCGGGCCGTGGACGGCGAACCGGTGCTGGTGCCGCCCGGGGATGCTCCGGTGCAGGTCATCGATGTCGAGGATCTCGCGGAGTGGCTGGTGCGGGTCGCCGAGGGGCAGGTGGCCGGGGTCGTCAACGCGGTGGGGGACACCACCACCGTCGCCGACGTGCTGGCCGCCTGCGTCGAGGCCAGCGGGCGGACCCCGCGGATCGTTGCGGCCGACGACGCCTGGCTGACCGAGCAGGGGGTGGCGCCGTGGGCGGGTGAGCAGTCGCTCCCGCTGTGGCTGCCGCAGCCGGCGTACGCGGGCTTCATGACCCGCCGCAACGACGCGGCCCACCGCTCCGGGCTGCGGCTGCGACCGGTCCGCGACACCGTGGCCGCCGCCCTGGAGTGGGAGCGGTCATCCGGCCTGGACCGCGACCGTCGAGCCGGCCTCACCCCGGCGCCGGGAGCGCGAGCTGCTCGCCCGGCTCGTGGGTGACTCACCGACTCAGTGAGTTAACGCTTTGTCGACAAAGCGATGTGTTGATCAGTCGCTGTGTCGGTGGATGCGGCCGGTGTGGTCCGGATCGATGACCCCGACGATGCGCTCCAGGTCGGGCAGCGAGGCGAACTCGACCGTGATCCGGCCCTTCCGCTTGCCGAGGTCGACCTTGACGCGGGTCTCCAGGTGGTCTGAGAGCCGGGCCGCGAGGTCGTCGAGCCCCGGCGAGGTCGGGCGGCTGCGCCGGGCCGGCTTCGGCTCGGCGCTCCCGAGGTCGCCCACCGCGACGATCTCCTCCAGGCCGCGCACCGAGATGCCCTCGGAGACCACGCGCCCCGCGAGCCGGTCCTGCACCGCGGCGTCGTCGACGGCGAGCAGGGTGCGGGCGTGACCGGCCGAGAGGACCCCGGCGGCGACCCGGCGCTGCACCGCGGGCGACAGCTTCAGCAGCCGCAGCGTGTTGCTGATCTGCGGCCGGCTGCGGCCGATCCGGGTGGCCAGCTCGTCGTGGGTGCAGCCGAAGTCGTCGAGCAGCTGCTGGTAGGCGGCCGCCTCCTCCAGCGCGTTCAGCTCGGCGCGGTGCAGGTTCTCCAGCAGCGCGTCGCGCAGCATCGCGTCGTCGCCGGTCTCGCGCACGATCGCGGGGATCGAGGTGAGCCCCGCCTGCTGGCTGGCCCGCCAGCGGCGCTCGCCCATGATCAGCTCGAAGCGGTCCTCGCCGACGGGACGGACCACGACCGGCTGCAGCAGCCCGATCTCGCGGATCGAGTGCACCAGCTCGGCCATCGCCTCCTCGTCGAAGACCTCCCGGGGCTGACGCGGGTTCGGGGTGATGTGGTCGACCGGGATCTCCGCGAACCGGGCACCCTCCACCGGCCGCAGGTCGTCGCCCGACGGCGCGACCCCGCCGGTGACGTCGTCGACGACGTCGTCGACGACGTCCGGTCCGCCTGAGCTCGTCTCCGAGTCAGCCGCCGGGTCGGTCTCCGAGTCGGTGGCGGTATCGGTCGCGGGGTCGGTCGCGGGGGACCGGTTGACGTCCCCGGGCAGCGGCACCCCGATCCAGTCGGCCGTGCCGGCGCCCCCGACGGCGCGGAGCCGTTGACCTGGCCGGCGTCGGCCGGGCGCTCGGGCCCGCCGGGTGCGGAGCCGTTGCCGGGCTGCGAGGGGACGCTCGCGCCGGCGTGCGCCTGGGGAGCCGGCTGGGCGTCCGGCTCGGCGGTCGGCGCCTCTTCGGGCCGCGGTGCCGTGGGGATGAGCGAGCCGAGGCCGCGGCCGAGGCCACGTCGGGGCTGGGACTTCTGCGTCACGCCGGTGCTCCTTCGATCGACCCGTCCTGGACCGCGGTCGCGAGCTCGCGCGCCGCCTCGAGATAGCTCAATGCCCCCGGGGAGCCCGGGTCGTAGGTCATCACCGTCTGGCCGTAGCTCGGCGCCTCGGAGATCCGGACCGAGCGGGGGATCGCGGTGCGGAGCACCTGCCCCGCGAAGTGCTCGCGCACCTCGCCGGCGACACCGGCGGAGAGCCGGGTGCGGGCGTCGTACATGGTGAGCACGATGGTGGAGACCCGCAGGTCGGGGTTGAGGTGAGCCTTGACCATCTCCACCGTCTCGAGGAGCTGGCCCAGCCCCTCGAGCGCGTAGTACTCCGCCTGGATCGGGATCAGCATCTCGTCCCCGGCGACCAGCGCGTTCAGCGTGAGCAGCCCCAGCGACGGCGGGCAGTCGATGAGCACGTAGTCGAAGCGGTCCTCGTCGGTGCCGAACACCTGCGGGTGCGCGTGGATCGCCCGCCGGAGGCGTCCTTCCCGCGCCACCATGCTGACCAGCTCGATCTCGGCGCCCGCCAGGTCGATGGTGGCCGGCACGACGAACAGCCCCTCGATCTCCGGGCTGGGCTGCACGACCTCGGCGAGCGGTCGACCGTCGACGAGCGCGTCGTACGTCGACGGGGTGCCGCGGTGGTGGTCGATGGCGAGCGCCGTGGAGGCGTTGCCCTGCGGGTCGAGGTCGACGACCAGCACCCGGAGCCCGTGCTGCGCGAGCGCGGCCGCCAGGTTCACCGCGGTTGTCGTCTTGCCCACGCCGCCCTTCTGGTTCGCGACCACCATCACGCGGGTGCGGTCCGGCCGGGGCAGCGGGCCGCGCAGCCGACGGCCCTCCCGGACCAGCAGCGTGTGCTCGACGGAGCGGGCCAGCGGTGTCGTGGGGTCACCGGCGACCCCGACGCCTGCGGCTGCCAGGTCGCCGGCGGTGCGGAAGGCAGGAACCTCCGGCTCCGCCGTCACCGCCGTGGTCGGCTTCGACGTGGTTTCACGTGAAACGGCGGGCTCCGTCCGGGGCTGGGCCGACGGGCGAGCCACCGGCGCTTCGTCGACGGGTGCCGCGGGGGCGACGGTCGGTGTTTCACGTGAAACAGCCAGCGTGTCCGCGGGCCGTGCGCTCTCGGAGCCGTTCCCGGGCCACCCGAGGCGGGACGAGGCGTCAACGGTGCGCTGCTGCGGCCACCCCATGCCGTTGATCACCTCCATCGGGGGATCAGCTGCCAGGGCCTCACGCGTCACCGTCACTTACGCCTACCTCGTCGCTGCGATCGCCGCCCCCGAGAGTGCTGTGCGCGGGGCTGCTGTGTGGGCTCCCAACCTAACCGGGTGGACTCTGTCGCCTCGACACGAATCACCGTGGTCGGTGGATCCGTCAGATTCGCTCCGAGCTCGAGCACCTCGACGGCGCCCGGGTGCCAGCGCTCGAGGTCCGGCGCCGCCGCGGCCACCTCGTCCCGGGCCGACGACCCCTTCATGGCCACCATCGCGCCGCCCACCTCCACCAGCGGCATGGACCACGCGAGCAGCCGGGGCAGCGGCGCCACCGCGCGCGAGGTGACCACCTGGAACCGGCGGGTGCCGTGGAGCTGGTCGGCGCGGTCACGGACCACCTCGACGTTGTCGAGCCCGAGCGTCTCGACGGCCTCCGCGAGGAAGGTGGTCCGCCGGAGCAGCGGCTCGACCAGCGTGACCCGGAGGTCCGGCCGGCGGATCGCCACCACCAGGCCGGGCAGTCCGGCGCCCGAGCCGATGTCGCACACGGTGGCGCCCTCGGGCAGCACCTCGGTGAGCACCGCGCAGTTCAGCAGGTGCCGGTCCCACAGCCGAGCGGTCTCCCGTGGTCCGATCAGGCCACGGGTCACGCCGGCCGTCGCCAGCAGGTCGGCGTACGCCGCCGCGAGCTCCCAGCGGTCAGCAAACACCCCCCGCGCCGAGTCCGGCACGGGGGGTGTTTCACGTGAAACGTCGTCGTCGGTCATCGCGACGGCAGCACCACCACGTGGCGCTTCGGCTCCTCGCCCTCGGACTCCGAGGCCAGGCCGGCGGCCGCGACCGCGTCGTGCACCACCTTGCGCTCGAAGGGGGTCATCGCGTCGAGCGCCTTCCGCTCGCCGGACTCCTTCACCTCGGCGACCGCCTCGGCGGCCAGCTTCTCGAGCCGGGTGCGCTTGTCCGCGCGGAAGCCGCCGACGTCGAGCATCAGCCGGGAGCGCTCACCGGTCTCGCGGTAGACGGCGAGCCGGGTCAGCTCCTGCAGCGCCTCGAGCACCTCACCGTTGCGCCCGACGAGCTGACGCACGTCGCCACCGACGATGCTGACCGCCGCGCGGTCCCCCTCGACGTCCATGTCGAGGTCACCGTCGAGGTCGGCGATGTCGAGGAACTCCTCGAGGTAGTCCGCGGCGATGTCCCCCTCGTTCTCGAGGCGGTCCAGGTCGCCGTCACCGGCGCCCTCGTCGTCCCCACCCACGGGCTCACCCTCGGGCTCACCCTCGGCGGACTCCGGCGAGTCGGTCGTCTCGGAGGTGTCGGTCGCGTCGCCCGTGGGCTCGCTGGTCGCCTCGTTCGTCTCCTCCACCACCTCGGGGGCCTCGGTGTCGGGGGCGGCGGCGGGGTCGGTCTCGGACGTGGTCTGGTCGGTCACGGGGTTCTCCCTGTCGTTCGGATGCACTCGGTCTCGGGGTGCCGCTCGCGCCGCTTCCGCGCAGGGCGGGGGCTCGGCGGCACCGGGTCAGGCGCTGTTGCGCCCGGGCTCCTCGCCCTCGTCGGGGTCGTCGTCCTGCGCGCTGCCGGAGGCGGAGCCGCCGGAGCGGCCCGCCGGGCCGGAGGCGCCTCCGGACGCGCCGCCCCCCTTGCCCTGGCCCGGCTTGGCGGTGGGCGGACCCTGCTTCTTGCGCTGGCTGCGGCTCTGCTTCTTCGGCTGCTGCCGCGGCGGCGTCGGCGGGGTCTCGGGCTCCGGCTTCGGGTCGATCGGCGTCGTGGGGTCCGGCAGGCCGTGGCGCTGCCGCTTCGCCGCGTCGCGGTCCTGCTTGGCCTTGGCGGCCGGGGTCCCGGGCGCGGGGTTGTTGCGGATCACGTAGAACTGCTGGCACATCGTCCACAGGTTCGAGGTGGTCCAGTAGAAGAGGACACCGATCGGGAACGCGATACCGCCGACCGCGAACACCAGCGGGAGGACGTAGAGCAGCATCTTCTGCTGCTGGGCGTACTGCCCGGTCATCGCGTCGGCCGGCATGTTCTTGCTCATCAGCTGGCGCTGGGTCAGGAAGGTCGTGAGGGTCATCGCGACCACCAGCACCGCGGCCAGCACCCGCACGCCGGGCACGTCCGTCGAGGTGAAGCTGTCCGAGATGGGGGCGCCGAGCAGCGTCGCGTTGGCGAACGAGTGCGCCAGCTCGGTGGTGAGCAGGGCGCGCGGCTGGTCGGGGTTCTTCGCGGCGTGGTCGATCAGCCGGAACAGCGCCAGGAAGATCGGCATCTGCAGGATCAGCGGGAGGCAGGAGGCGAACGGGTTGGTGCCCGTCTCCTTGTACAGCGCCATCGTCTCGGCGGCGAGCCGCTCCCGGTCGTGGCCGTACTTCTTCTGCAGCTCCTTCACCTTCGGCTGCAGCAGCTGCATGTTGCGGCTGGACTTGATCTGCTTCACGAACAGCGGGATCAGCGCGGCACGGATGACCAGGGTCAGACCGATGATCGAGAGCACCCAGGCGATGCCGGTGTCCGGACCGAAGATGCCACCCCACAGCCGGTGCCAGGCCAGCAGCACGAAGGAGGTCAGGTAGTACAGCGGCGTCATGATGAACGTGCCGAGCTGCACGAAAAAGTCGATCACTCAGGCTCCTAGAGTCTGATGGGGAGATGACATCTTGGGTGGAACCGGGTCATATCCACCCGCCGCCCACGGGTGGCAGCGCGCCAGCCGCCGCGCGGCGTACCAGCTGCCGCGCAGGCTGCCGTGCACCGTGACCGCCTCGAGCGCGTACGCCGAGCACGAGGGATGGTAACGGCAGACCTGGCCGTAGAGCGGGCTGATCGCGAACCGGTAGCCACGCAGCAGGGCGATGAGCAGGAACTTCATGGCGTTTCCACAGGAGTTCCAACGGCCGGCCGCTGCGGTGTGATCCCGAGCCGGCCCAGCGCGGTGTCCAGGTCGCGCCCCAGTCCCGGGTACGACGCGGCGGCCGAGGCCGGCAGCGCGCGGACGACCAGCAGGCTCGCGGGGGGCAGCGACCCCAGCCGCTCACGGACCAGGTGGCGCAGCCGGCGCTTGACCCGGTTGCGGGTCACGGCGTTGCCGACCGCGCGGCTGACGACGAAGCCGACGTGCGGGCCGGGGCCGGGCACGGCGGCGGCACCCGACACCGACAGGTGCGCGACGAGCGTCCTCGTTCCGGCCCGGCGACCCGTGCGGGTCGCCGCGGAGAACCCGGCCGAGGTGGTCAGCCGGTGGCGACGCTCAAGCATCGCGCGACACGGGACGCATGCCCCGCCTCAGACGGCGAGCTTGTTGCGACCCTTGCGGCGGCGCGAGGACAGGATGGAGCGACCGGCACGGGTGCGCATGCGCAGGCGGAACCCGTGCACCTTGTGACGACGGCGGTTGTTCGGCTGGTACGTACGCTTGCTCACGGCTGATCTCCGGTGTGTGACGATGTCGTGCGAGGTCTGGGCGAACCAGCGGACGAGGCCTCGCGGCGGGCCCGTGCGAGTCACGGACATGAGGCACCTGTCGACGCGTGTTCGACCCCTGCACGGTACGGGCTGGCCCGGCGGGGGGTCAAACCGGGCGCCTGTGGACAACTGCTTGATCCACAGGTCGAAGGCTTGTTAGCGTGCGGCGTCCCGAGATTCCCCACGGTCGACTCCTCCTCGCTCGTCCACAGTGGTCGGCGCCGCCGCTCCATCGCCGGTGCCACCCCGCTGACCTGGGCAGACGTGACCAGCGAGAGGAGCGGTGCACCGTCCTCGGACAACCTCCGGCCCGACAGCGGGCAACATGCACAACCTGTGGACAAACGTGTGGACCCGGCTGGGAGCCACCCGTCGGCCCGGGCTGACGGACCTGGCCGACGACACGCTTGAACGTGGATGGGAGTGGGGAGACCCACGTGGATGACCTGACTGACCGCCCGGACGACGGCTTCTCCAACCGAGGCGACGCCTCCGAGGGCCACCCGCAACCGAGCCCGCCACCGAGCCAGCTCGACTCGCTGTGGCGCTCGCTGGTCGACGACCTGCCGGCGAACCAGCGGGCCTGGCTGGCAGCCAGCCAGCCGGTCACCCTGCACGAGGGCACCGCGATCATCGCGGTCGGCAACGAGTTCACCCGCAACCAGCTCGAGGGCCGGCTGCGCACCCGGCTCGAGGACGCCCTGGGCTCGGCGTTCGGCCGCCGGGTCCGCATCGCGGTGACCGTCGACCCCGAGCTCTACGTCCCCGAGCTCGACGGCGGCGGCCCCAGCCGCTCCGGCGAGCCGGCCGACTTCACCGAGTACGGCGGTGCGGTCGACGCCCCGGTGCCCGGACCGAAGCACGGGATCGACGACGACTTCCCGGACCACCCCCAGCGCAGACAAGGCGACTTGTCGACAAATCCCCTGGACTACCCCACGCCGGCGCAGCCACCGGGCAACGCCGGCCGCTCGATCGGCGGCGCCGGGGGCGGCCCGCTCTCCGGGAGCGCGCTGGAGACCCGGCTCAACCCGAAGTACGTCTTCGAGACGTTCGTCATCGGGTCGTCGAACCGGTTCGCGCACGCCGCCGCGGTGGCGGTCGCCGAGGCACCGGGCAAGGCGTACAACCCGCTGCTGGTCTACGGCGACTCCGGGCTGGGCAAGACCCACCTGCTGCACGCCATCGGGCACTACGTCCGCAGCCTGTTCGCCGGCGCCCGGGTGCGCTACGTGAGCTCGGAGGAGTTCACCAACGAGTTCATCAACGCGATCCGCGACGACCGCCAGGACCGCTTCAAGCGGCGCTACCGCGACGTCGACGTGCTGCTGATCGACGACATCCAGTTCCTGGAAGGCAAGATCCAGACCCAGGAGGAGTTCTTCCACACGTTCAACACGCTGCACAACGCGAACAAGCAGATCGTGATCACCTCCGACCGGGCGCCCAAGCGGCTCGAGGCGCTCGAGGACCGGCTCCGCAACCGGTTCGAGTGGGGCCTGATCACCGACGTGCAGCCCCCCGACCTCGAGACCCGGATCGCGATCCTGCGCAAGAAGGCCGCCACCGAGCGGATGACCGCGCCGCCGGACGTGCTGGAGTTCATCGCCTCGAAGATCCAGACCAACATCCGCGAGCTCGAGGGCGCGCTGATCCGGGTCACCGCGTTCGCCAGCCTCAACCGGCAGCCGGTCGACCTGACGCTCGCCGAGATCGTGCTGAAGGACCTGATCCCCGAGGGCGGCGAGCCGGAGATCACTGCGGCGCTGATCATCGCCCAGACCGCGGCGTACTTCGGGCTGTCCATCGACGACCTGTGCGGGCCGAGCCGCAGCCGGGTGCTGGTCACCGGCCGGCAGATCTCGATGTACCTGTGCCGCGAGCTCACCGAGCTCTCGCTGCCCAAGATCGGCCAGCAGTTCGGCGGCCGCGACCACACCACGGTGATGCACGCCGACAAGAAGATCCGCCAGCTGCTCGCCGAGCGCCGCTCGGTCTACAACCAGGTCACCGAGCTCACGAACCGGATCAAGCAGCAGGCCCGCCAGTCGTGACCGTCCAGCAGGTGGACGACCGGGACGTCGATCGAGGCCGTTCCACCTGGGGACCGACGTGTGCGTTCGTGTCATTCGTCGGTGCACAGCCGGTGGACAACTCAGCAGCCGTCCGCGCACGACGACTCGCGAACCACAGGAAGCGCTGCTCCTCCACCTCGTCGTACACAGCCTCCAGGGACGGTCACAGCCCGGCTGACCTGCAGGAACGGGAGTTGTCCACAGTTTCCACCGCACCTGTTAACACTCCTGAACGACAGATATCCCTCTCCTTCGCCAACATCTCTCCGCGCCCCGACCTGGGGACGACGCACGACGGCACCGGCCAGACCACCAGTCCCCCTGCCACGCCCGGCCGCTGCATGGCAGGATGCTCACCCCGGATCACAGGAGGGGACCACCAGTGAAGTTCACCGTCGAACGCGACGTGCTCGCCGATGCCGTCGCGTGGGCGGCTCGCAGCCTCCCGGTCCGACCCAGCGTGCCCGTCCTCGCGGGCCTGCTGATCGAGACGGTCGAGGGCGGCGACGGCCTGCAGCTCTCGACGTTCGACTACGAGACCTCGGCCCGGGCGACCCTGCCGGCCTCGGTGCAGGACGAGGGCCGCGCGCTGGTCTCCGGCCGGCTGCTGGCCGACATCTGCCGCAGCCTGCCGAACAAGCCGGTCGAGATGACCATCGACGGCGCCAAGGTGTCGCTGACCTGCGGTTCCGCCCGGTTCAGCCTGCAGACGATGCCGGTCGAGGAGTACCCCACGCTCCCGGACATGCCGCAGGCCACCGGCACGGTGCGCAGCGACCTGTTCGCCAACGCGGTCGCGCAGGCGGTCACCGCCGCCGGCCGCGACGACATGCTGCCGGTGCTGACCGGTGTGCGGATCGAGATCGAGGGCTCGGCGATCTCGCTGCTGGCCACCGACCGGTTCCGGCTCTCCCACCGCGAGCTGCAGTGGGACCCGGGCGCCACCGACGTCTCGGCCGCGGCGCTGGTGCCGGCCAAGGTGCTCGCGGACACCGCGAAGTCGCTGACCTCCGGCACCGAGGTCACCATCGCGCTGGCTTCCTCGGGCGTCGGCGAGGGCATCATCGGCTTCGAGGGCGCCTCCGGCGGCGGCGTACGTCGGACCACCACGCGGCTGCTCGACGGCGAGTTCCCCAAGGTCCGCACGCTGTTCCCGGCCGAGCACGCCACCGTGGCGCGGGTCGACCGGGCCACGCTCGTCGAGTCCGTCAAGCGGGTGTCGCTGGTGGCCGAGCGCAACACCGCGGTCCAGCTCGCGTTCGCCGGCGGGATGCTGACCCTCGACGCGGGCAGCGGCGACGAGGCGCTGGCGACCGAGCAGATCGAGGCCGCCGTCGACGGTGACGACATCACCACCGGCTTCAACCCGCAGTTCCTGCTCGACGGGCTCACGGCGCTCGAGGAGCCGGTCGTCGAGCTCGCCTTCACCCAGGCCTCGAAGCCCGCGGTGATGTCGGGCGTGGACAGCCTGGACGGTGACGCGGAGGCCGACTTCCGCTACCTGCTGATGCCGCGGCGTCTCCTGTCGTGAGCCGGACCGCGGACGGCGCCGGGCGGGGTAGCAGTAGCGTGACGGGAACTCACGACGGAACCACGACGGAACTCGCGACAAGGGGAGCGGCATGGACCTCGGTCTGATCGGGCTCGGCAAGATGGGCGGCAACATGCGCGAGCGGCTCCGCCGCGGCGGGCACACGGTCGTCGGCTACGACCGCAACCCCGACCTCAGCGACGCCGACAGCCTCGAGGACATGCTCGAGCAGCTGCCGTCGCCCAAGATCGTCTGGGTGATGGTGCCGGCCGGCGACATCACCCACCAGACCATCTCCGCGCTCGAGCGACCTGCTCAGCGAGGGCGACATCGTCATCGACGGCGGCAACTCCCGCTGGACCGACGACCAGGCGCACGGCGAGCAGCTCGGCGAGAAGGGCATCGGCTTCGTCGACTGCGGCGTCTCCGGCGGCGTGTGGGGTCTCGAGAACGGCTACGCGCTGATGGCCGGCGGCGACAAGGCGCACATCGCCACGCTGCAGCCGATCTTCGACACCCTCAAGCCCGAGGGCGAGTTCGGCTGGGTGCACGCCGGCCAGGTGGGCGCCGGGCACTTCTCCAAGATGGTCCACAACGGCATCGAGTACGCCATCATGCAGTCCTACGCCGAGGGCTGGGAGCTGCTCGAGAAGGTCGCCGAGGTCGACAACGTCACCGAGGTGTTCCGCTCCTGGCGCGAGGGCACCGTGATCCGGTCCTGGCTGCTCGACCTGCTGGTCGCCGCGCTCGACGACGACACCCACCTGGACAAGATCTGCCGGCTACGCCGAGGACTCCGGCGAGGGCCGCTGGACCGTCGAGGCGGGCATCGACCACGCCGTGCCGACGCCGGCGATCACCGCGGCGCTCTACGCCCGGTTCGTCTCCCGGCAGGACGACAGCCCCGCGATGAAGGCCGTCGCCGCGATGCGCAACCAGTTCGGCGGCCACGCGACCAAGGTCAGCGCGCCGCCGACCACCGCCGAGAAGCCCTGAGCCACGCGCTCACCTGACGTGCACGTCTCCCACCTCTCGCTCCACGACTTCCGCTCCTACCCCGAGGCCGAGGTCTCGCTCGGTCCCGGGGTGACGGCGTTCGTCGGGCGCAACGGGCAGGGCAAGACGAACCTCGTCGAGGCGGTCGACTACGTCGCGCGGCTCGCGTCGCACCGCGTCGCCGGTGACGGCCCGCTGGTGCGGTTCGGCGCCGACCACGCCGTCGTACGCGCGGCCGTGGTGCGGGACGGTCGGGAGGCGGTGCTCGAGGTGCAGATCAACCCGGGGAAGTCGAACAAGGCGCGGATCAACCGGTCGCCGGTGCCGCGGGCCCGGGAGCTGCTCGGGCTGGTGCGGACGGTGCTGTTCTCACCGGAGGACCTGGCCCTGGTCAAGGGCGACCCCTCCGAGCGGCGGCACTTCCTCGACGACATGCTGGTGCAGCGCGCGCCGACGGTACGCCGGCGTGCGCTCCGACTACGACCGGGTGCTCAAGCAGCGCAACTCGCTGCTCAAGACCGCCGGCCAGGCCCGCCGCCAGGGCAGCAGCCGCGGCGAGAGCGCGCTGTCCACGCTGGGCGTGTGGGACTCCCACCTGGCCCGCACCGGCGCCGAGCTGCTCGCCGCCCGGCTCGACCTGGTCGACGCGCTGCGACCCCACGTCGCCCGGGCGTACGACGCGGTCGCCCAGGGTGCCACTCGCACCGACGCGACGATGACCTACAAGCCGTCCTTCGAGCTGCCCACCACCACCGGCGAGCCCGACGGCGAGACGAGCCACGAGCGGGGCGTGCTGGCCGAGGCGCTGCTCGCCGAGGTGGAGCGCCGCCGCGACGACGAGATCGACCGCGGCATCAGCCTGGTCGGGCCGCACCGCGACGACCTCACGCTGATGCTGGGGCCGCTGCCGGTGAAGGGCTACGCCTCGCACGGCGAGTCCTGGTCGATGGCGCTCGCGCTGCGGCTGGCGTCGTACGACCTGCTCCGCGCCTCCGGCGACGACCCGATCCTGATCCTCGACGACGTCTTCGCCGAGCTCGACACCGACCGGCGCGAGCGGCTCGCCGAGCTGGTCGCCGGCGCCGAGCAGGTGCTGGTCACCGCCGCGGTGCCCGACGACGTGCCCGCCGTGCTGGCCGGGGTGCGCATCGACGTCGTCGACGGGAAGGTGCTCCCCGGTGTCGCCTGACGACCCCACCCCGGAGGAGCCGGACGACGAGGCCGCGGGATCGCCGCAGCCCGAGGACCGGCACGAGGACTCCGGCCTCGACCTCGCCCGCAGCATCGCCCGGTCGCTGGCCCGGCCGGGCGCCGCCCGACGGCGGACCGGCTCGTCCGGCGGGTCCGACGGGCTCGAAGTTCCGGCCGTCCTCGCGCCGCGTCGACCCGCAGGCCTCCGGGGCGCACCCCGACGAGCGCGACCCGCAGCTGCTGGACTCGACGATCGGCCGGTTGATCGCCGAGCAGGGCTGGGGCACCGACGTCCGGGTGCACGGCGTCTTCTCCCGCTGGGACGGCATGGTCGGCCGGGAGGTCGCCCAGCACTGCCGCCCCGAGGCGTTCGACCGGACCGAGACCGGCGGCCGGCTCGTCGTGCGCACCGACTCCACCGCGTGGGCCACCCAGATGAAGCTGCTCGCCCCCACCGTGGTGCGCCGGCTCAACGAGGAGCTCGGCGACGGCACGGTCACGGTGATCGACGTCCAGGGCCCGCACGGCCCCTCCTGGAAGCGCGGTCTGCGGTCGGTCCGCGACGGTCGCGGACCGCGCGACACCTACGGCTGACGGCCGCCCGGTTTGCGCCGGTCCGCGCCGCTCCAGGAGCCGTTCTCCGGGCCCTCGGCGGGGGCAGGGCCGGTATGGGGACCAGGAACTCCCCCCACGCAGCCGTCCTGACCGCCTTCTGAGGCCGAGAATCGGCCTTCCTGGTCGCGGGTCGCCCCCACTCCTGTGGTGGACGAGCTCGGATCAGGGCCCTGAACGGGCTATACTCGACGCAGGTCGTTCCCCGGTCCGGGGTCGGCCGTCGCTATGTGTGCACACGTGAAGAGGATGGCTCGTGGCTGACCAGATGCCCGCCAACACCCCCGCAACACCCAGCACCGGCTCCACCCCCGCAGCAGCCCCCGACTCCCCGGACAGGTCCGTGGCGGACGCCTCCGACCTCCACCCGGACGCCGTCGCCGAGGCCGCCGCGAACCTCGCGCCGATCAGCGAGGGCCACGCCGTCGAGGAGGGCAGGTACGACGCCTCCGCGATCCAGGTGCTCGAGGGCCTGGAGGCGGTCCGCAAGCGCCCCGGCATGTACATCGGGTCGACCGGCGAGCGGGGCCTGCACCACCTGGTGTGGGAGGTGGTCGACAACTCCGTCGACGAGTCGCTGGCCGGCTACTGCACCCGCATCGTGGTGACGATCCTCGAGGACGGCGGCGTCCGGGTCGAGGACAACGGCCGCGGCATCCCCACCGACGTGCACCCCGTCGAGGGCATCCCCGCGGTCACGATGGCGCTCACCATGCTCCACGCCGGCGGCAAGTTCGGCGGCGGCGGCTACAAGGTGTCCGGCGGCCTGCACGGCGTCGGCGTCTCCGTCGTCAACGCGCTCTCCAGCACGCTCCAGGTCGACGTCCGCAACCGCGGCCACCACTGGCGCCAGACGTTCAGCCTCGGTGAGCCCGACGGCCCGCTCCAGCAGCTCGAGGAGCTCGAGCCCGGTGCCGAGACCGGCACGACGATCACCTTCTGGGCCAGCGACGAGATCTTCGAGACCACGACGTACTCCCTGGACACGATCCTCAACCGGATCCGGGAGATGGCCTTCCTCAACAAGGGCCTGGAGATCGTGGTGCGCGACGAGCGGCCGCACACCCCCGAGGTCGAGGACGCCATCCAGGACGACGTCGAGCAGGCGGTCTCCTCCGAGACCCCCGCCCTCGCGCGCACCGCCGACGGCGTCATCGAGCACACCTTCAAGTACGACCGGGGCCTGGTCGACTACGTCGAGCACCTCAACAAGCGCAAGGACAAGGCGCACCCGACCGTCATCGAGTTCGAGGCCGAGCAGACCGAGAGCGGGATGAGCCTCGAGATCGCGATGCAGTGGACGACCAGCTACACCGAGTCGGTCCACACCTTCGCCAACACCATCAACACCCACGAGGGCGGCACCCACGAGGAGGGCTTCCGCTCCGCGCTCACGTCGCTGATCAACAACTGGGGCGAGGAGTGGAACCTCATCAAGAAGCGCGAGGACCGGGTCTCCGGTGACGACGTGCGCGAGGGCCTCACCGCGATCATCTCGATCAAGCTCGGCGAGCCGCAGTTCGAGGGGCAGACCAAGACCAAGCTCGGCAACACCGAGGCCAAGGGCTTCGTGCAGCGGCTGGTCAACGAGCAGCTCGGCACCTGGCTGGAGAAGAACCCCGCGGAGGGCCGCGACATCGTGCGCAAGGCGCAGGCCGCGGCGTACGCCCGGGTCGCCGCGCGCAAGGCCCGCGAGCTGGCACGCTCCCGCAAGGGCCTGCTCGGTGGCGGCGGGCTCCCCGGCAAGCTCGCCGACTGCCAGTCGACGAACCCGGAGGAGTGCGAGATCTTCGTGGTGGAGGGTGACTCCGCCGGCGGCTCGGCCAAGGGTGGCCGCGACCCGCGGATCCAGGCGATCCTGCCGATCCGCGGCAAGATCCTCAACGTCGAGAAGGCGCGCATCGACAAGGTGCTCGCCAACAACGAGGTGCAGGCGATCATCTCCGCCCTCGGCACCGGCATCCACGAAGAGTTCGACATCGACAAGGTCCGCTACCACAAGATCGTGATGATGGCCGACGCCGACGTCGACGGCCACCACATCCGGACCCTGCTGCTGACCCTGCTGTTCCGGTTCATGCGGCCGCTGATCGAGCACGGCTACGTCTACCTCGCGCAGCCGCCGCTCTACCGGCTGCGCTGGAACAAGCCCCACGAGCACGAGTTCGTCTACTCCGACGCGGAGCGCGACGCGCTGCGCGCGGCCGGGCTCGCGGCGGGCAAGAAGCTGCCCAAGGAGAACGCGATCCAGCGCTACAAGGGGCTCGGCGAGATGAACGCCAACGAGCTCTGGGAGACCACGATGGACCCGGACAACCGGCTGCTCCTCCAGGTCACCCTCGAGGACGCCGCGCAGGCCGACGAGATGTTCACCGTGCTGATGGGCGAGGACGTCGAGCAGCGCCGCTCCTTCATCCAGCGCAACGCTAAAGACGTCCGCTTCCTCGACATCTGATGAGGGACACGATGCCCGCGCGCTGGCTGCGTTGTCGTCGCTCGACGGGCCGCTTCGCTTCAAGCCCGCCTTCGCTCCTCCGCCTTGCCATCACCCGCACCTCGTGCCCCTCATGACTGAGAAGGACAACTGATGACTGACACCCCGACCCAGCCGCCCGGCGGCCGGATCGAGCCCGTCGAGCTGCAGGTCGAGATGCAGCGGTCCTACATCGACTACGCGATGACGGTGATCGTCGGGCGCGCGCTGCCCGACGTGCGCGACGGCCTCAAGCCGGTGCACCGCCGCGTGCTCTACGCGATGTTCGACGGCGGCTACCGCCCCGACCGCGGCTTCTCGAAGTGCTCGCGCGTCGTGGGCGACGTGATGGGTCAGTACCACCCGCACGGCGACTCGGCGATCTACGACACCTTGGTGCGGCTGGCGCAGCCGTGGGTGATGCGGGCTCCGCTGGTCGACGGCCAGGGCAACTTCGGCTCGCCCGGCAACGACCCCGCCGCGGCGATGCGGTACACCGAGTGCAAGATGGCGCCCCTGGCCCTCGAGATGGTGCGCGACATCAACGAGGACACCGTCGACTTCAACCCGAACTACGACGGGCGCTCCGAGGAGCCGGCGATCCTGCCGGCGCGGTTCCCGAACCTGCTGGTCAACGGCTCGGCCGGCATCGCGGTCGGCATGGCCACCAACATCCCGCCGCACAACCTCCGCGAGATCAACGAGGGCGTGCAGTGGGCGCTGGCCCACCCCGAGGCCGAGCGCGAGGAGCTCCAGGAGGCGCTGCTCGAGCGGATCAAGGGCCCCGACTTCCCGACGAAGGGGCTGATCGTCGGCCGGCAGGGCATCGAGCAGGCGTACCGCACCGGCCGCGGCTCGGTCACCATGCGCGCGGTGATCGACGTGGAGGAGGACCCGAAGGGTCGCACCCTGCTGGTGATCACCGAGCTGCCCTACCAGGTGAACCCCGACAACCTCGCGCTGAAGATCGCCGAGCTCGCCGACTCCGGCCGGATCCAGGGCATCGCCGACGTGCGCGACGACTCGTCGGGCCGCACCGGGCAGCGGCTCGTCGTGGTGCTCAAGCGCGACGCGGTCGCCCGCGTGGTGCTCAACAACCTGTTCAAGCACACCGAGCTGCAGACCAACTTCGCCGCGAACATGCTGGCGCTGGTCGACGGCGTGCCGCGCACCCTGACGCTCGACCAGTTCATCTCGCACTGGCTGGTCCACCAGGTCGAGGTCATCCAGCGCCGCACCCGCTACCGGCTCCGCGAGGCCGAGCGCACCGCCCACATCTACCGCGGCCTGGTCAAGGCCCTCGACATGCTCGACGAGGTCATCTCGCTGATCCGTCGCAGCCCCGACGTCGACGAGGCGCGCGAGGGCCTGATGACGCTGCTGGAGATCGACGAGGTGCAGGCCTCCGCGATCCTCGACATGCAGCTGCGCCGGCTGGCCGCCCTCGAGCGCCAGAAGATCATGGACCGGCTGGCCGAGCTGGAGGAGATCATCGCCGACCTCGAGGCGATCCTGGCCAGCGAGGAGCGGCAGCGGCAGATCATCTCCGAGGAGCTCAACGACATCGTCGAGCGGTTCGGCGACGAGCGCCGCAGCCAGATCATCGCCGCCGACGGCGACCTGTCCATGGAGGACCTGATCCCCGACGAGGACCTCGTCGTGACGATCACCCGCGGCGGCTACGCCAAGCGGACCCGGGCCGACCTCTACCGCACCCAGAAGCGGGGCGGGAAGGGCGTGCGCGGTGCGACGCTGCGCGGCGACGACGTGGTCGAGCACTTCATGGCGACCAGCAACCACCACTGGCTGCTGTTCTTCACGACCGCCGGCCGGGTGTACCGGACCAAGGCGTACAACCTGCCGGAGGCCTCGCGCGACGCCAAGGGCGGTCACGTGGCCGGCCTGCTGTCCTTCCAGCCCGACGAGAGCATCGCCCAGGTGCTGGCGATCCGCGACTACGAGCAGCAGCCGTACCTCGTGCTCGCGACCCGCAACGGCCTGGTGAAGAAGACCCGGCTCGGCGACTACAACAGTCCCCGGCAGGCCGGCGTCATCGCGATCAACTTCCGTGAGGACGACGACGAGCTGATCGGCGCCGAGCTGGCGCACGGCGAGGACGACATCCTGCTGGTCTCGCGGAAGGGTCAGGCGATCCGGTTCCGCGCCGACGACACCCAGCTGCGGCCGATGGGCCGGGCCACGTCCGGTGTCACCGGGATGAAGTTCCGCGACGGCGACCAGCTGCTCTCCATGTCCGTGATCCGGGCCGAGCAGGTCGCGGCCGAGGAGGCGGCGGAGCAGGAGTCCGGCCAGTCGGGCGCCGACGCCGAGCTGCCCGGGGTCGTCGAGCAGTACGTCTTCACCATCACCGACGGCGGCTTCGCGAAACGCTCCCGGATCTCGGAGTACCGGCTGCAGTCACGTGGTGGCATCGGCATCAAGGCGATGAAGCAGGACGACGACCGGGGCAGCCTGGTCGGCGCGTTCATCGTCGTCGAGGGCGACGAGGTGCTGGCCATCAAGCAGTCCGGCCAGGTGACCCGCAGCGCGGTCGACGAGAACCTCCGACCGACCGGCCGCGACACCAAGGGCGTGCGGTTCGTCGGCACCAGCGAGGGCGACGGCGTGGCCGTGGTGGCGCGCAGCGTCGAGCGGGCACCCGAGATCGACGAGGCGGTCGAGGCCGCGGTCGAGAACGCACCCGACGACGGACTGGCCGCCGACGGGAACGGTGACGAGGGCGATGACCAGACCGCTGAGGTGAACGATGTCGCCACGGATGCGACAATCGACGCTGCGAACGACCCAGCAGACGACGCAGCAGACCCCGAGACACCCGCTGAGACCGACGCCGACGACGAGGAGTCCTGATGGCCGACCGACGACGTGCCGACGACACGCCGCTGGCCCCCCGACGACCGCTGTCCGGCCCGACCGAGGCCGAGGGCGACGACACCACCGGCAAGCGACCGCTCTCCGAGCGGGTGTCCGCGGCGGTCTCCGCTGCCGGCTCCGCGGTGTCGTCGGCGGCCTCCTCGTCCGGGCCGTCCTCGTCGCGCACCTCGAACCGGTCCGACGGCGGCGCCACCCCCCGGACCACGTCGGTGAGCCCGAGCAAGAAGGCCGCCGCGTCGAAGACGGGCGCGTCGAAGTCCCGCCCGCGTGGCACCCGTCGCGCCCGGCTGCGGCTGGTGCACCTCGACCCGTGGTCGGTGATGAAGACGTCGTTCCTGCTGTCGATCGCGTTCGGCATCGTGCTCGTGGTGGCGGTGTTCGTGGTCTGGTCGGTGCTCGGCGCCGCCGGCGTCTGGGACTCGATCAACAAGACCGTCGCGGACCTGGTGGGCGGCGACCAGGCACAGAACTTCGACGTCGAGAACTACGTCGGGATCAGTCGCGTGATGGGCTTCACCATGATCGTCGGCGTCTTCGACGTCCTGCTGATCACCGCGATCTCGACGCTGAGCGCGTTCCTCTACAACCTCTCCGCTGCACTGCTCGGCGGGGTCGAGGTCACCCTCGCGGAGGACGACCGCTGAACCCGCTCGCGGTGGCCCGTTCCGGTTTGGGCGGCCCGGCGGCGATGCGGTAATCTCTGCCGTCGGCTCGGCCGCACGGCCTGCCCGTCCCCGTCGCCTCGGTGAGCACCACCGGGCGGCACCCTGGGGCCTATAGCTCAGACGGTTAGAGCGCTTCCCTGATAAGGAAGAGGTCAGAGGTTCAAGTCCTCTTAGGCCCACCCACCATCTGCCTCCGACGGCAGCCCGAGGCGTGTGGGCCAGCTAGCCCGCGATTCGGACGAAGACGACCGCGGCGCGGTCGGCCGCCGCCCGTCTCCAGCCCCGGTCGTGGCGCAGCCTCGTGGCGAGGCCCTCCTGCCGGGAGATCACGACGGCGTCGGCCCCGGCCAGCTCGGCCTCGACGTCGCCCTTGCCCTGCAGGGTGCGCTGGACCCTCGTGAGGTACTGCTCGCCGTACAGGTCGTTGCGCGAGTCGAGCGAGACCTTGACGTCGGGACGCCGGAGCTCGACGTAGCCACCCAGGCGGTAGGAGTTGTAGACGTGCGCGCCGGCGGGGATGGCGTCCAGCACGCGTGCCCCGGGGTACTGCGACGGGGTGGGCCGCCCGAGGTGGGTGGCGCCGACGCCGGCCATCACGACGACCACCGCCAGACCGCCGAGCAGGACGGCGCGCCGCCGCCGGATGAAGTCCAGGACCGCGGGGCGCGAGAGCTCCTGCGCGTGGATCGGGATCGCCACCAGGACCAGGATCGGGAGGATCCGGATCGCCGACACCGACCCCAGCAGGCAGATCGTCAGCGCCGCGACGAACACCATCTCCCGGCGCCGGACCGCGAAGACCAGCGCGGACGCACCGATCAGAGCCATGAGCAGCTGCAGCGGGTCCATCGGGTCCAGCGGCTGCCACTCGGTGATGAAGGTGGTCGACGCCTCCTTCACGGCCAGCGTCTGCCTCAGCAGGCCGAGGCCGTACGGGTTGAGCACGGCACCCACCGAGCCCGCCGCGAACAGGACGGCGAAGCGTGGGAGGTGTCGCCGTGTCTCGCGCTGCACGAGCATCAAGGCACCGGCCGCCCCGATGATGGCGAGCCCCAGCACCACGCCGGCGTGCAGGTTCACCCACACCACGCAGAGGAGCGCCACCCACGCCGCTGCCTGCCAGGTCGGGCGCCGCTGGTCCGAGAGCAGCAGCACGAGCAGGAGGACGGCCGCGTAGTCGACGACCTGCGGACGGGCCGACAGCCACTGCAGCAGGGTCGCCGACGAGAGCACCAGCACGAGCGCGGCGACGCTCGGTGCGGCTCCGAGGCTCCGGGCCAGGGACAGCACCGCGGCACTGGTGACCATCACGAGAACCGCGCAGCCCAGGGCCACGCCCGGCAGACCAGCGAGGCGGTCCAGCATCGCCAGGACGACGTTGAACCCCCACGAGTTGAGCGTCCACGAGCGACCGGGCATCGTCCACGACAGGAAGTCGACGCTCGGGACGGCTCGATGGTCGAGGGTGTACTGCCCCGCGCGGATCTGCCAGAACGTGTCCGACTCCGCGAGCTCACCGGCCCGCAGCAGCGCCACCGGCAGCATCGCGAGCCACGCCCACACCCACGGACCCACCCCGGCGGTCGGCGGCGGGCGCCGCGGCACGCGCTCCGGAGCCTGCAGCGCGGGGATCGTCGACATGGTGTCTTCCCTCGGCACCCGCCCAGGATGCATGCTCGATTTCCGGTTTGTCAGAGAATCCGCTGCAGGGGTCGCCGCAGCCGGGCCACCCGTCCGCTCAGCCGGCGGCGCCCGGCCCTGCCACGTCCGCCAGCACGGCGCGGCTCTTGCCGGCCCCCTTGGCGGCGTACATCGCCGTGTCGGCGTGCCGCAGCAGCAGGGCGGCGGTTGCCTCGCGCTGCGCGGTGGCGGCGATCGCGGCCGCGCTGGGGATCTGGGTACGTCGCAGCGGCACCGGCGTCTCGCGGCGCTGCGTGCCGCTGACGGACGAGGGCACGCCCCGGTGGTGGGCGATGCCGACGCTGATCGAGGTCCGCACGGGCCGCTCGCCGATCTCGACGGGCTCGCGGATGCTCGTGACGACCCGGTCGGCGACCTCCAGCGCGTCGGCGGCGTCCTCCAGCAGGATCGCGAACTCGTCGCCGCCGAGCCGGGCCACGGTGTCGGTGACCCGGACGCAGTCGAGCAGCCGGGAGGCGACGTGCTGCAGCAGCTGGTCACCGGCCTCGTGCCCGCGCTCGTCGTTGACCACCTTGAAGTCGTCGATGTCGCAGAACAGCACGCTGACCTCGGCGTCGGGCTGCAGCAGCGCCCGGTCGAGCCGGTCCGCGAACAGCACCCGGTTGGCCAGCCCGGTGAGCGCGTCGTGCAGCGCCTGGTGCTCGAGCTGGTCGCGGGCGTCGGCGAGCGCCACCAGCAGCCGCTGGTTGTCGGTCATCGCGAGGAACTGCCGCGACAGCACGATCACCACGAGGGCCACCCCGAGCAGCACGTCGACGGTCGGGGTCTCGGGCGCGCGGAGCAGGTGGACGCACAGCACCACCCCCGCGGCGGTGAGCGGCACGTAGGGCAGCGTCAGCCGCAGCAGCGACGGCTTCGGCACGGCGTCCCCCTGGGACGGCACCTGCCGCGTCTCGGGCTCGCCGTCGACGTGGCGCCGTACGGTCAGGCCGGAGGCGGCCACGAACAGGAAGCCGAACACCCAGCCGCTGCTGACCAGGTCGGCCGAGGAGTACGCCCCGACGCCGACCAGGTAGACGTAGGCGCTGTCGGCGACCGCGAGCCCGCCGAGACCGAGAGCGAGCACCGCGAGCGTGGTGCGCTCGGCGCCGCTGCCGCGGGCCAGCGCGATCAGCACCAGGGTGGCGAGCAGCAGGTCGCCGACCGGGTAGGCCAGCGACAGCGTCAGCGGGAACCACGAGTCGCCGCCGGCCGCCACGACCGACCCGAGGGTGGTGACCCAGGAGAGCACCAGCAGCGAGCCGGCGATGATCGCGCCGTCCAGCACGTCGCGGCCGCGGGCGGCGAGCTGGTCGCTCTGGGTGCCCAGCCAGACCACCAGACCGACGGCCGCGGCCAGCGGGAACAGCAGGAAGCCGACGTCGGCGAGCGAGGGGAACGGCACCTCGCGGTCGAGCACCACCTCGTAGAAGGTCCACACCACCTGGCCGGCCGCCCACGAGCCCGTGCCGACCGCCAGCCAGGTCCAGGCCATCCGCCGGTGACCAGTGGTACGGCGCGCGGCGAGCCCGCAGCACGCGGCGGCGGCACCGGCCGCGGCGAGCTGGCCACCGTTGCTCAGCACCAGCACCGCCAGGTCGCTCAGACCCGGGATCCGGAGCACCACGATGAACAGCGCGCCCAGCAGCGCGGCAGTGGTGACGAGGACCCAGGTGTGGCGCACGGTGTCTCTTCTCGAGCGGTTGACCACAGGGTGACAGGTGCGCCGGGACCACACGCCGGGTTCGCGCGATTGCACAGCAAAGCCATGTCCTGCGCGGCTGCGGCACCCTCCGAGCGGCATTGGTAGAGTCGGTCAGTCGCAACCGGAGAAGGGACCCCCGTGAAGAAGATCCTGCTCATCGTGGCCGCCGTGGCCGCCGCACTGTTCGCCAGCCGCAAGGCGAAGGCAGGTCAGCGCGAGCAGGCGCTCTGGGCCGAGGCCACGGACGACGTCACCCGCTCCTGACCGACCCGGCGGGCCCGAGCGCCCGCGACCGGGGCCATGGCGCAATTGGTAGCGCACCTGCTTTGCAAGCAGGGGGTTAGGGGTTCGAGTCCCCTTGGCTCCACCACGAGCTGCGGCTCAGCCGGGGGCGACCTCGTCCGGGACGACCGGAGCGTCGGGCTCGCCGTGGAACAGCAGCGTCGCGTCGGCGCCGCGGGCGGTGACGACCCGGTCGCGGCCCAGCCGCTTGGCCTCGTAGAGAGCGCCGTCGGCCTCGGCGACCAGCTCGGTGAAGTGCGCCATCGCGGTGCTGCGGGTCGCGACCCCGGCCGACCCGGTGACCGAGACCCGCGGGTGGGCGGGGAAGGACAGGGTCGAGACCGCCTCGCGGACCCGCTCGGCGGCCGCGGTGGCGTCCTCGAGGCCGGTCTCGCGCAGCAGCACGACGATCTCCTCGCCGCCGTAGCGGTAGGCGGTGTCGGTGGAGCGCAGCACCGCGGTGACCGCCCCGGCGACCTCGCGCAGCACCTCGTCGCCGAGCAGGTGGCCGTGCTCGTCGTTGAGCCGCTTGAAGTGGTCGAGGTCCATCATCACCATGCTCATCGGCCTGCCGTAGCGGCGGCAGCGCTCCCACTCGGTGTCGACGTCGAGCTCGAAGCGGCGCCGGTTCGGCAGGTGGGTCAGGCCGTCGAGGTCGGCGAGCTCCCGGGCCGTGCTGTGCAGGTGCGCCGACTCCAGGGAGGCGGCGGCGGTCGACAGCAGCGCCTGGAGCACCTGCTCGGTGTCGGCGTCGACGGTCGGGGTGGACACCTCGAGCACGGCGGTGACCATGCCGGCCAGCACCAGCGGGTAGGCCCGTGAGGTCCCCTCGCTGGTCGGCTGCGCCTCGGCGGCCGCCCGGGCGACCAGCCCCGGGGCCTCGAGTCCGGGCGGGGGCGCGGCGCCGTGCGGGTCGCTGCTGCGGTGGACCGCCTGGAAGCCCTGGTTCTCGCCGCGCAGCCACAGCACCGTCGGGGTGGTGAGCAGCTCGGCCGCGGCGGTGGTCACGCTGGCGGCGACGTAGCGCACGCTCAGGCTGCCGGCGATCTCGCGGCCCACCCGGACCACGGTCTCGAACCGGTAGGCCAGCTTGGCCAGCCGGCGCTCCCGGGCCTTCGCCTCGGTGCCGGCCTCGCTCAGGTCGGCGGCCAGGCCGCCGAGCGCGGCGCCGATCTCCTCCAGCTCCGGTACGGCGGTGGGCTCGGGCCGCGCGGAGAGGTCGCCGGACCGGATCGCCAGCACGGTGTCGTGCAGGTTGTCGATCGGCGCGAGGATCGTCGTCTGCAGCCGCCGCCGGCGTCGCACGGTGACGGCGCCGGTGACGCCGAGCAGCACCAGGTAGCTCGCCAGCGCCAGCTCCAGCGCGAGGTTCTGCGACGCCACGGCGTCGCTGCGACGCTGGCGGATCTCGGTCGTGCTGGCCACCTCCGCGACGCGGTACCTGTCGAAGAGCCCCTTGCCCTCGCGCAGGAACTCGGTCAGGGTGCCGTCGGTGCGCTGCTGCGGGGTGAACCGCTTCGAGGCCGCCTCGCTCGCCCACACCTGCCAGCGCTGCCGCGCCAGCAGCATCCGGAGCACGCCGGGGGTGACCTCGGGGGACTGCTTGATCTCCACGAGCAGGCCGTCGACCGCGCGCTGCGCGTCCTGCCGGCCGCTGCGGTAGGGCGCGAGGAACTCCGGCTCGTCGGTCGCCAACCAGGCGCGCAGCCCGGTCTCCTGGTCGAGCATGCCGTCGTGGGCGTCGCGGGCGTGCTTGCCCATGTCGATGTAGCCGGTGAGCCGGGGCTGGCTGACCAGCAGCAGGTAGCCGGACGTCGCCAGGCTCAGCACCAGCACGGACAGCAGCACGCCGAGGATGAACCGGTGGCTGCGCTGCAGCTCGTCCACCAGTCCCAGGCCACGCGCGCGCCGCATCATCACCGAGCTCCCTGTCGTCTCCAGCCTCCCGAAGGTACCGGTGGGACCCCGGCCCGGGGACCGGAATGCCCGATTTGGTGCACCGCCGTGGGGCCGGCGGAGCGGCTGGGTCGTGCCCGTAGCCTGACCGACGTGGTCCGTGCCCTGCTCACCCCTCGGATGCTGGCGCTGCACGTGGCCGCGGTGCTGGCCACGCTGGCCGCGGTGCTGCTCGGGGTGTGGCAGTACGGCGCCTGGCAGCACGGCCGGGAGGACCAGGCCGCGTCCCGGGTCGACGCCGCCCCGAAGCCGCTGGCCGCCGTGATGAGCTCCGACGAGGCGTTCCCCGGGGACGCCGTCGGTCAGCCGGTCCGGCTGAGCGGCCGGTGGCTGCCTCGCTCGACGGTCTACGTCGCCGACCGCGAGCTGCACGGTCGCAACGGCGTCTGGGCGGTCACGCCGGTCGCGGTGTGCGGCGGCTCCCCGGGTGGCTCGCAGGGTGGCTCGAAGGGTGGCTCGCAGGGTGGCTCGGCGAGCTGCGGCACGGCGCCGGCCATCCTCGTCGTACGCGGCTGGGCGCGGAGCGTCCGCGACGCCCCGGACCCGCCGTCCGGCCCGGTGCGGGTGACCGGCTGGCTGCAGCCGGGAGAGGGGTCCGGGGTCACCGACACCGACCCCGGGGACGACGTGATCCCGGAGCTGCGGGTGGCCGACGCGATCCAGCACGTCGACCAGGACCTCTATGGCGGGTACGTCATCGCCCGCGGGGTCTCGACAGCTCGACGCACCGCGGAGGGCTCGAGGCCGTGACGCCCGCGTCGCTGCCGAAGGCGGCCGCGTTCACCTCGCTGCGCAACCTGCTCTACGCCCTCGAGTGGTGGGTGTTCGGCGGGTTCGCGCTCTACGTCTGGTGGCGCTGGTGCCGCGACGAGGTGAGCCGGGTCACCGGAGTACCGTCGGGCGCGTGAAGACAGCGCTCGCCTGGTACCGGGTCCTCGCCACGGTCGTCGGTATCTCGATCATCGTGCTGGTCGTGATCGCCGTCCCGCTCAACCACCTGCACGACCTCTCGCCGGGGATCTTCCCGGTGGGCAGCACCGCGCAGCAGACGGGGGCAGGCATCAGCGCGGTCCTCGGCACCGCGCACGGCTTCATCTACATGGGGTTCCTGCTGGTGGCCTTCACGCTCTCGCGGCTCGCCCACTGGACGATCACGTTCACGGCGGTGACGCTGCTCTGCGGCACCGTCCCGTTCCTCTCGTTCTGGGCGGAGCGCCGGGCGATCCGCGCGGTGCAGGCTCAGCTCGAGGCACCGGACACCGCGCCCGTCGGGTCCTGACGCACTCAGGCCGCCCGATGACCGACGCCGCCGCGGGCGAGACCGCCTTCGTCCTCGGTGGCGGCGGGCTGCTCGGCGCCGTCGAGGTCGGCATGCTGCGCGCCCTGTTCGAGGCCGGCGTCCGGCCCGACCTGGTCCTCGGCACCTCGATCGGCGCGCTCAACGGCGCGCTGGTCGCCGCCGACCCCGGCCCGGGCGTGATCGACCGGCTGGTCGGGCTGTGGCAGAGCGCGGTCAGCAGCCGCGACGTCTACGGCGACGGCGCGGTCCGGCAGGTCGGCCGGGCCGTGCGCACCGGCACCCACCTGCACTCCTCGAAGCCGCTGCGCGACCGGCTGGCCCGGGAGCTGGGCGACCTGACCTTCGCCGAGCTGGCGGTGCCGTTCCAGTGCTGCGCCGCCAGCATCGAGCGGGCCGCCGAGCACTGGTTCACCCAGGGCCGGGTCGTCGACGCGGTGGTCGCGTCGGCGGCGGTGCCCGGGCTGCTGGCGCCCGCCGAGGTCGACGGTGAGCACTACCTCGACGGCGGCATCGTGAACTCCGTCCCGGTCGGCCGGGCCGTCGAGTGCGGCGCGAGCCGCATCTTCGTGCTCCAGGTGGGCCGGGTCGACCGGCCGCTGAGCGTGCCGCGGCGGCCGTGGGAGGTCGCGCGGGTGTCGTTCGAGATCGCCCGCCGGCACCGGTTCCACCGGGAGATGTCCTCGCTCCCGCCGCACGTCACCGCCCACGTGCTGCCGACCGGGGGCGGCTCCCCGAAGGACGACTCGCTGCTGGGCTACCGCGACTTCTCCGCGGTCACCCGCCGCATCGACCAGGCGTACGACGCCACGTCGGCCTACCTGCGCGAGCAGCTGTGACCCACTGGTTCCGGCGGATCGTGCTGGCGCCGGCGGTGATCGCGCTGACCGTGCTGATCCTGAGCACGATCCCGCTGTGGCTGCTCGCGGCGGCGATGCTCTCGCCCGTCGTACCGGGGCGGCTGCGGCCGCTGCGGCTGCTCTGGCTGCTGCTGCTCCACCTCGTGCTGGAGAGCCTGATGCTGCTGGAGCTGTTCGGGCTCTGGATCGCGTCGGGCTTCGGGCACTGGATCCGCCGGCCGTACTTCGAGCGGATCCACTACGACATCGTGCAGGCGTACCTGTTCTTCTTCTTCCGCGAGGCCCGCCGGGTCGCGCGGCTGCGGATCGTCACCGAGGGCCGGGCCCCGGACGCGTACCCGGGGGAGCCGCTGCTGGTGTGCTGCCGCCACGCGGGGCCGGCGGACTCCTTCACGCTGATGTACGCGCTGATGCACTGGTACGGCCGCGAGCCCCGCGTCGTGCTCAAGGACACCCTGGCCTGGGACCCGGCCATCGACGTGATCCTCAACCGGCTGCCGAACCGGTTCGTCTCGCCCGGCGGCAGCGGCGGCGACAGCCTCGAGCGGCAGGTCGGCGAGCTCGCCCGCAACCTCGACGAGAACGACGCGTTCGTGATCTTCCCGGAGGGCGGCAACTTCACCCCGGAGCGTCGGCAGCGGCAGATCGACAAGCTGCGCCGGCTCGGGCGGGAGTCGATGGCCCGCCGTGCGGAGCGGATGGAGAACGTGCTCGCACCCCGGCCCGGGGGTCTGCTGGCCGCGCTGGACGCGGCGCCGGACGCCGACGTGGTGCTGGTCGCCCACACCGGGCTCGACCACCTGGCGACGGTCCGCGACATCTGGCGGGAGCTGCCGATGGACAAGCAGATCATCATGCGGTGGTGGCGCGTGCCCCGCGACGAGATCCCGGAGGGGCGCGACGAGCGGATCGACTGGCTGTTCTCGTGGTGGGAGCGGATCGACGACTGGGTCGCGGAGCACAGACCAGAAGACCTGCCGCCCCGCAGACGGGGGCGACAGGTCTCCTGACGGTGTCGTGCGAAGCGGTGGCTACTGCTTGTCGACGTCGATCTCGGTGACCGGGTTGTCCGGCGTGCTCGCGTCGTGCGGCACGTCGGCCGCGTCGGAGGCGGCCTCGGTCGGGTCGGACGCCGCGGTGTCGTCGGACGCGGCGTCGGCGCGGTGGGCACCGGCCCCGGCCACCGGACCGCCGGCGGCCGGCGGGACCGGCGCGGGTGGCGGGGTGTACGACGACTGCCAGCTGGTCGTGGGCTGCCGGCGCCCGAGCCGCTTGACGACGGCGAACGCGATGCCGCCGAGGCCCAGCACGACGAGCAGCGAGCGCACCCGGTGCTTCTTCTCGGGGGCCTCGACCTCGCCCTTGAGGGCGGCGGCGACGGCCTTGCCGCGCTTCTTGGTCTCCGCGCGGGTGTCCGCGGTGGCCTCGTCGACCGCCGCGAGGGCGGCCGTCACGGCCGGGAGCACGTCGCTGGTGAACTTGTCCTTGGCGTCGGAGACGTAGGGCGCGGCCTTGTCGCGGGCGTCGGCGAGCAGCGGCGCGGCCTTGTCGCGGGCGTCGGCCAGCACGGGGCCGGCCTTGTCCCGGGCGTCCGCGAGGACGGGGGCGGCCTTGTCGCGGGCGTCGGCGAGCAGCGGGCCGGCCTTGTCCCGCGCGTCCGCGAGGTAGGCACCGCCCTTGTCGCGGGCGTCTGCCAGCACCGGGCCGGCCTTCTCGCGTGCGCTCTCGACGTGCGGCGCCAGCGTGTCCGTCAGGCCGCTCGCGTGGTCACGCAACGTCTTCTTCTTGCCCATGTGAGAGGGTCCTCTCTTCTCAGATCCGCCGTCCGGATCTGCTGAGTCGCTGGTGCGGCTGGTCGAGCCGCTGGGTGTGTCGCTGCCGTCGGGCAGACCACTGTCATGCCCTGTCTGGTGCCGATCATGCCCGTATCGCGGACGAGATGAAACACCGGCTCCCTCCGCGAGACGTCGCCGGGAGAGCGGCGTGCCGACCGACCTGGACGGCCGGGTTGGGCCGCGTGCGAGGATCGACGGGCACGAGACCCGCATCAGTTCCGAGGAGTACGAGAGGCGGCGTGGTGTCCGAGACCTACGCGACGTTGAAGACCAACCGTGGTGACATCGTCATCCACCTGTTCCCGAACCATGCCCCCAAGACCGTCGACAACTTCGTCGGCCTGGCCGAGGGCACGCAGGACTACCAGGTCCGCGAGACCGGCAAGAAGTCGCCGGAGCCGTTCTACGACGGCCTCGGCTTCCACCGGGTGATCGAGAACTTCATGATCCAGGGCGGCTGCCCGCTCGGCACCGGCACCGGTGGCCCGGGCTACACGTTCAAGGACGAGTTCCACCCCGAGCTGCAGTTCGACCGCAAGTACCTGCTCGCGATGGCGAACGCCGGGCCCGGCACCAACGGCTCGCAGTTCTTCATCACCACCGCCGAGACGCCGTGGCTGAACAACCGCCACACCATCTTCGGCGAGGTCGAGGACGAGCAGAGCCGGGCGGTGGTCGACGCCGTCGGCACCACCGCCACCGGCCCCGGCGACAAGCCGGTCGACCCGGTGGTCATCGAGAAGGTGGAGATCGACCGGCGCTGACCCGCGCCCCTTCAGGAGATGAGCACCCCCGAGACACCCGCGACCGGGGCCTCCGAGCAGGAGGTCCCGGTCTGCTACCGGCACCGTGACCGCGAGTCGCACATCCGGTGCCAGCGCTGCGACCGGCCGATCTGCCCGGACTGCATGCGACCGGCCTCGGTCGGCTTCCAGTGCCCGGAGTGCGTCAAGGAGGGCTCCCGCGCGACCCGGTCGGGCCGGACGGCGTACGGCGGGAAGCGCAGCGGCAACCCGGCGCTCACCTCGCAGGTGCTCATCGGGATCAACGTCGCTGTGTGGCTGGCGATCCTGGTGAGCGGCGCGACGTCGAGCCCGCTCGTGCGCCAGCTCGCACTGCGGCCGCACCTCCACGTTCCGGGGCGTCGTCTACCCCGGCGTGCCCAGTGTCGCGGAGGGCGACGTCTGGCAGCTGCTGACGTCGACGTTCGCCCACGTCGAGGTGTGGCACATCGGCTTCAACATGCTGGCGCTCTACGTGCTCGGCCCCGGGCTCGAGGCCGCCATCGGTCGCACCCGCTTCCTGCTGCTCTACCTCATCTCCGGCCTCGCGGGCGAGCGCCACGGTCATGTGGTTCTCCGACCCGCATCAGCCTCACCCTCGGTGCCTCCGGCGCGATCTTCGGGCTGATGGGCGCCCTGCTGGTCGTCGCACTGAAGGTCGGTGGCGACGTCCGCAGCATCGTCGGCTGGATCGCCATCAACTTCGTCATCACGTTCGTGTTCGGCCGCCTCATCTCCTGGCAGGGCCACGTCGGCGGCTTCGTGGCCGGCGTGCTCATCGGCGCCGCGATCGTCTACGCGCCGCGCGAGCACCGGGTGGCGTTCCAGAGCGCCGGCATCGCCGCGGTCGGGGTGCTGGTCCTCGTCGCCACCGCGGTGCGCGTCGCCCTGCTCGGCTGAGCCACTGGTCCAGACCACCTGGCGACGGGCGTGTGGGGTGCCCCCCGGGGGTACCCCTGGCGTCGGCGTGTCCGCCCCGCCCGACGCTTCATCCACACTGGGGATAAAGCCTGTGGATGAAATTCCAGAGATGTAATTCGTGCACACCTGTGGACGAGCCTGTGGGCGAACCGCCCCGCGGCGCTACTCCCAGTGGGTGGCGTAGACGAAGCCCACGGCCATGAAGCCGATGCCGACCACCAGGTTGTACTGCGCGAGGTCGGTCAGCAGCGGCACCGTGATGTCCTGGCCGATGACGTAGTACGTCACGATCCAGACCAGCCCGATCAGGAAGCTGCCGAGCATCCCCACGACCACGCCGCGGCCCCGGCCGAGCGGGGTCGAGGGGTGGGCCGCGAACGCCATCCCGGCGAAGATCAGCAGGAAGCCGATCAGGTAGTTCCAGCGGCCGAGGTCGCCCATCCAGGTCAGCTTCGTCCCGTCCGTGCTCGGCCCGGCGACGTTGAGGTAGACCACGATCCAGGCGATCCCCAGCAGCACGAGCAGCAGCGAGATGCCGGTGCGCACCAGCGAGGTGTGGGCGCGCGGACCCAGCCGGACCTTGTCGGACGAGCGGGTGAAGCGGGACGAACGGGACTCGGACACGCGGAACTCCTGGGACTGACCTGGACGACGCCGCCCTGGGTCTGAGGGGCGCCTGACGGACGTCGGACGGGGCGCGCCGACGGGCGGGCTGCCCGCTGGGCGACTCGGCTAGCGTAGACGCACCATGCCTTCCCACTCGCACCGGCAGAGCTGGCGCTCCCGGCTCGCTGCGCTGCTCGCGCACGCCTGGCGCACCCGCACCCGGACCTACGGCGACCGCTCGCTGCTGTGGCGGCTGCTGGGGCCGGCCGTGTTCGTGGCCGCCGGGGTGCTGTTCGTGACCAGCATGGTCAGCTCGCAGGGCACCGACCTGCGAGCCGGGCGGTACGACGACCTGGACGGCCTGGCCACCAACGAGGCCCACGACCTCGAGGGGCTGCGGGCCCGCACCACGGACCTCAGCCGGCAGGTCGACCGGCTCACCCGCGACCTCGGCAGCACCGCCGCCGTCAAGGAGCAGCGGAAGGTCGCGGCGCTGTCGGGCCCGGCCGGGCTGCGGCCGGTGAAGGGCCCCGGTGTCACGATCACCCTCGACGACGCCCCCGACGACGCGCTCGACGCGGCCGGCGACGACGTCAGCGAGCTGCTGGTGCACCAGCAGGACATCCAGGCGGTCGCGAACGCGCTCTGGGCGGGCGGCGCCGAGGCGATGACGATCCAGGGCCAGCGGGTGGTGGCCACGACCGGCATCAAGTGCGTCGGCAACACCGTGATCCTGCACGGCGTGCCGTACTCCCCGCCGTACCGGATCTCCGCGATCGGCCCGACCAGCAGCATGCTCGCCTCCGTCGACGCCAGCCCCTACATCGCGCTCTACCTCGCGCAGGTCCGCAAGGGGCTCGGCTGGAACGTCAAGGAGGAGCAGTCGCTGTCGCTGCCCGGCTACGACGGCTCCACCGACCTGGAGTACGCCCGACCCGCCAGGGCGCAGTCCGGGACCGTCGACACCCGCCGCTGACCCCGTCCGGCCCTGCTACGGGCTCGGGCTCGAGGTGTCCGAGGGGCTCGCGCTCGACGACGCGGTCCCCGACGGCGTCTCGCTCGGCGTCTCGGTGGGCGTCGGGGTGGGGGTGGGCGTCGGCTTCTCGTAGGTGGACACCGTGATCACGACCGTGGAGTCCTGCGGCTGCGTGGTGTACGCCGCCGGGCTCTGCTTGAGCACGGTGCCCTTCTGGGCCTTGGTGTCGGAGTCGTAGACCGAGTCGACGTTGAAGCCGGCCGCGTCGAGCTTGTCGCGCGCGGCGCCCTCGGTCAGCCCGACCACGCTCGGCACCTGGGTGGGACCGGCGGAGTAGGAGACGGTGACCAGGCTGCCCTTGGAGACGCTCTCGGCGGGGTTCGGGTCCGTGCTGATCACGGTGTCCTTGTCCTCGTCGGACTTCTTCTCCACCAGCTTCACCTTGAGGCCGGCGTCGGTGAGCTTCTGCCGCGCGGTGTCCTTGTCGTCGCCGATGACGTAGGGGACGACGACGTCCGGCCGGCCGGTCGAGACGGTCAGGTCGACCGCGCCACCGGGCGCGAGCGTGCTCATCGCGTCGGGGTCCTGCGCGATCACGCGGTGCTTCGGCACGTCCTCGGACGCCTGCTGCGACACGTCGCCGACGCTGAGACCGGCCTGCCGGATGCGTTCCTCGGCCTGCTTCTGGGTCATGTTCACCAGCTGCGGCACGGTCTTCTCCTCCGGCGCCGAGCTGAACAGCAGCGGGCCGAGGATGGCGGCGAGCACGAGCAGCGCGACGATGCCGAGGATGGTCAGCACCATCGGCCAGCGCTTCTTGCGCGGCTCCTCCTCGTCCTCCTCCTCGACCGGGGCGCCGGTGAAGATCGAGGTCTCGTCGCCCCCGCCGTCACCCACCGGTGCGACGGGCGCGACGACCGGCTTGCCGGCGAGGTAGCGCTCGATGTCCGCTCGCATCGCCGAGGCGCTCTGGTAGCGGTCGGCGACGTCCTTGGTCAGCGACTTCATGACGATCGCGTCGATCTCGGGGGTCAGCTCCTCGTCGAGGCTCGACGGCGGAGCGGCCTGCTCGCGGACGTGCTGGTAGGCCACCGACACCGGGCTGTCGCCGACGAACGGCGGCCGGCCGGTGAGCAGCTCGTAGAGCAGGCAGCCGGTGGAGTAGACGTCGCTGCGGGAGTCGACGCTCTCGCCGCGGGCCTGCTCGGGGGAGAGGTACTGGGCGGTGCCGACGACGGCCGCGGTCTGCGTCATCGTCGACGACGCGTCGGCCATCGCGCGCGCGATCCCGAAGTCCATCACCTTCACGTCGCCGCTGGGCGTCAGCATCACGTTGGCGGGCTTGATGTCACGGTGCACGATGCCCGCGCGGTGGCTGTAGTCGAGGGCGGCGAGCACCCCCGAGGTGATCTCCAGCGCCCGTTCCGGGAGGATCTTGCGGCCCTCGCGCAGGATCTCGCGCAGCGTCCGCCCGGCGACGTACTCCATCACGATGTAGGGCTGCGGCACGTCCGAGCCGTCGCTGGCGGGCTCCTCGCCGGTGTCGTAGACCGAGACGATCGCCGGGTGGTTGAGCGAGGCGGAGCTCTGCGCCTCGCGGCGGAAGCGGGCCTGGAAGGTCGGGTCGCTGGCGAGGTCGGTGCGCAGCCGCTTGACGGCGACGACGCGGCCGAGCCGGACGTCGGTGCCCTTGCGGACCTCGGCCATCCCACCGCGGCCGAGGAGGTCGCCGAGCTCGTAGCGCCCGCCCACGGTGTGTCCGTGGGCGCGGCCGCCGCCGAGCTGGTCGTTGCTCATCGTCAGCCCTTCCCCTTGCCGTTCCCGTTCCCGTTGCCGTTCCCCGGTCCGCCGGAGTCGGGGCTGGTCGCCGTCGCCGTCGCCGTCGCCGTCGGCGTCTCGGTCGGCAGCGGCTCGCCGTACACGGACAGCGTCACGGTGGAGCCCTTCTCGACCTCGCCGGAGGGGCTGACGCCCTGGACGGTGTCCTTCTGCTCGTCGCCGGGGTTGTCGACCTCGCGGTCCTCCACCTGCAGGCCGAGCTTCTCGAGGTCCTTGCGGGCGTCCTTCTCCTTGCGGCCGATGTAGTCCGACGGGTTGACCTGCACGGTCTGCGGGGAGGGCGGGGCGCTGCTGCTCGTGGGCGCGCTGCTGGTCGGCTGGCTGGCCTGCGTGGTCGGCGCGCTGCTGCTGGCGCTCGGGCTGTCGCTGCTCTTCTCGGCGGGGGTCTGGGTCTGGTCGCCGTTGCCGGCGAGCCGGGTGAGCAGCAGCACCACCACGGCCACCGCCACGGCCGCGGCCAGCCACGGCACCCACGGCGGGATCCCGCGGCGCCGGTCGTCGCGGTCGCCGTGGTCGTCCGCCCCGTCGTCCGGCGGGGGCGGTGCGATCACCCGGGTGCCGTCGCCGCCGCCGGTGAACCGGCTGTCGTTGTCCCAGGCGTCGTCGCGGTCCGTGCCGCTCGGCCGGCCCGCGGTTGCCGCCGCACCTGCCGCTGCCACACCGGCCGCTCCCGCACCGTCCGCGGCCCCCGCACCGGCCACCCGGGTCGGGGCGTCGGCACCCGGGTCGGTGGGGCCGGGGGTGCCGGTGACGACCGGTCCGCCGCGCAGCGCGCCGGCGAAGTCGCGGACGGAGGCGAAGCGTGCGGCGGGGTCCTTGGCGAGCGCCACGCCGACCGCGCGTCGCAGCGCGGCGGGCACGTCGTCGGGCAGCGGCGGCGGCTCCTGCCGGAGGTGGGCCAGCGCGGTGGCGATCGGGGAGTCGGCGTCGAACGGTCGGCGGCCCGCGAGGCACTCGTAGAGCACCACCCCGAGGGAGTAGATGTCGCTGGCGGCGGTGGCGGCCTTGCCCTCGGCCTGCTCGGGCGAGAGGTACTGCGGGGTGCCGATGACCTGGCCGGTCTGGGTCAGCGCGACCGCGTCGGCGGCCCGCGCGATCCCGAAGTCGGTGATCTTCACGACCCGGTCCGGGGTGACCAGCAGGTTGGCGGGCTTGACGTCGCGGTGCACGATCCCGAGGGCGTGGGCGGCGGCCAGGCCGTCGGCGGCCTGCGCGGCGAGGTCGGCGGCGGTGTCGGGCAGCATCGGCTCGCCGCCGCGCAGCAGCGCGGACAGCGGTTGGCCGCGGACCAGCTCCATCACCAGGTAGGGCCGCGGCACCCCGCCGGGCTCGGCGGCCGGCAGCTCGCCGAAGTCGAAGACGGACGCGACGTTGGGGTGGTGCAGCGCGGCGGCGTTGCGGGCCTCGGTCTCGAAGCGGCTGCGGAAGGTGACGTCGTCGGAGTACTCCGGCTTGAGCACCTTGACCGCGACCTCGCGCCCCAGCACCTGGTCGGTGGCGCGCCAGACCTCGCCCATGCCGCCTGTCGCGATCCGGCTCTGGAAGCTGTAGCGACCGCCCTCGGGAGTGCCGAGACCGGTACCGCCGCCGCTCTGGCTCATTTGCCGATCACCGCCTGCATGACCTTCTTGGCGATCGGCGCCGCCAGCCCGCTGCCGGAGATGGCGTTGCGGTCCACGCCTGCGTCCTCGACGAGCACCGCGACCGCGACCTTCGGGTTGTCGGCCGGTGCGAACGACACGAACCAGGCGTACGGCGGCCGCTCGGGCGAGCTCTGCGCCGTACCCGTCTTGCCGGCGACCTTGACGCCGGGGATCTGCGCGGTCTGACCGGTGCCGTTGTCGACGACCTCGATCATCATCTGGGTCAGGTCGCGGGCCACCGACGAGGAGACCGCGTTGCTGCGGAACGCCTCCGGGGTCGTCTTGTCGAGCACCGAGAGGTCGGGCGCGCGCACCTCGTCGACGACGTAGGGCCGCATCACGGTGCCGCCGTTGGCGATGCCGGAGGCGACCATCGCCATCTGCAGCGGCGTGGCCGCGACGTCGTACTGCCCGATCGCGGACAGCGCGGTCTGCGGCTCGTCGGGGTTGCGGGGGAAGCGGCTGCGGACCTGGCCGTTGAGGTCGTTGAGGTAGGTCTGGTCGAAGCCGAACTTCTCGGCCTGCTGCCGCAGCGCGTCGTCGCCGAGCCGCAGCCCGATGTCGCCGAACGACACGTTGCAGGAGACCTCGAGGGCCTGCGTCAGCGTGATCGGGTCGCCGCCGCAGTCGCTGCCGTTCTCGTTGACCAGGTCGGTGGACGTCTGCGGCAGGTCGAGCCGCGGCCCGCCCTTCACCTTGGTGTCGGGGGTGTACTGGCCCGAGGACAGCGCCGCCGCCGCGGTCACCAGCTTGAACGTCGATCCGGGCGGGTAGACGTCCTGGATGCCGCGGTTGAGCAGCGGCCGGTCCTGGTCGGCGTTGAGCTGCTTCCAGGCGTCCTGCACCTCGCTGAACTTGTGGGAGGCCAGCCGGTTGGGGTCGTACGTCGGCGAGCTGACCATCGCCAGCACCTTGCCGGTCGACGGCTCCAGCGCCACGACCGAGCCCTGCACGTTCGTGCCGAGCGCCCGGAGCCCGTCGAACGCGGCCTCCTGCGCCTTGGGGTCGATGGTCAGCGCGACCGAGCCGCCCTTGGGCTGGCTGTTGCCGAGCATGTCGACGACCCGGTTGACGAACAGCCGGGGGTCGCTGCCGGAGAGGATCTCGTTCTGGCTCGACTCCACGCCGGAGCGGCCGTAGATGTAGGAGTAGAAGCCGGTCAGCTGGGCGTACTTCAGCGGCTGGGTGTAGCGGCGCTGGTAGGTGTACTGGTCGTTGGTCTTGGTGCTCTCGGCGACCGACTGCCCGCCGGCGACGATCGCGCCGCGCTTGCGGGAGAACTCCGCGTCGCGCACCCGCTTGTTGTCGGCGCGCGAGTTGAGGCTGCCGGCGTCGACGTACTGCAGGTAGGTGACGTTGAGCAGCAGCAGCGCGAACAGCAGCAGGCAGAAGATCGACATCGTGCGGATCGGCTTGTTCATGTGCGGAGGTTCACCACCTGGGTGGCGTCGTCCTCGGGAGGCGACGTCAGGTCGGGGGGCGGGCGGCGGGCCTGGTCGGAGATCCGCAGCAGCAGCGCGATGATCACCCAGTTGGCGACCAGCGAGGACCCGCCGTAGGACAGGAACGGCGTGGTGAGGCCGGTCAGCGGGATCAGCCGGGTGACGCCGCCGATGACCACGAACACCTGGAACGCGACCACCACCGCGAGGCCGAGCGCCATCAGCTTGCCGAAGGCGTCGCGGCACACCAGCGCGGTGCGCAGCGCCCGCTCGACGATCAGGCCGTAGAGCAGCAGCACCGCCATCACCCCGGTCAGCCCGAGCTCCTCGCCGACCGAGGCCATGATGAAGTCGGAGAAGCCGAGCGGCGTGATGGTCGGGTCGCCCTGGCCGAGGCCGCGGCCGACCAGGCCGCCCCAGGCCATGCCGTAGAGGCCCTGGACCAGCTGGTAGGAGTTGTTGCTCGGGTCGAAGGGGTGCAGCCAGGTGTCGACCCGGGACTGCACGTGGCCCAGCACGAGGTAGGCGGAGTAGGCGCCGACGACGAACATCGTGGCGCCGACGACCAGCCAGCCGGGCCGCTCGGTGGCGACGTAGAGCATCACCAGGAACAGCCCGAAGAACAGCAGCGACGAGCCGAGGTCGCGCTGGAAGACCAGGATGCCGAGGCTGACCAGCCACATCGCGAGGATCGGGCCGAGGTCGCGGCCCCGCGGCAGGTCGATGCCGGCGACCCGGCGGCCGGCCAGCGCGAGCGCGTCGCGGTGCAGCACGAGGTAGCCGGCGAAGAACACCACCAGCAGCACCTTGGCGACCTCGCCCGGCTGGAAGCTGAACGGGCCGATCCCGATCCAGATCCGCGAGCCGTTGATGGTCTTGCCGAGCACCGGCAGCAGCGGCATCAGCAGCAGCACGATCGCGGCGAAGCCGGAGGTGTAGGTCAGCGACTGCAGCCGGCGGTGGTCGCGCAGCGGTGACCAGCACCACCACGAACAGCAGCACCCCCAGCGTCATCCAGATCAGCTGGTCGCGAGCGAACGGCCCGATCGAGGTGTTGCTCGCCTGGTAGCCGAGGTCGATGCGGTGGATCACCGCCAGCCCGAGGCCGTTGAGCGCGGCCACGACCGGCAGCAGCACCGGGTCGGCGTACGGCGCCAGGAACCGCACCACCACGTGGCACAGCACGCAGAGCGCGGCCAGCCAGCCGCCGTAGCCCACGATGTCGGCGGGGACGGTGCCCTCGACGCCGAGGCCGACCGCGGCGTACCCGCCGACCCCGACGACCAGGGCCAGCACGAGCAGGAACAGCTCGGCGCCGCGGCGGCGGCGGTGCGTGAAGGTCCGCTCGCGGCCGCCCGCGGACAGGGCGCTGGCCGCGCTCACGGCGAGGCCTCGATGCAGTCGGGCGGCTTGATCGTCGGGCTCGGGGTCGACGACGGGGTCCTGGTCGCCCGCGCGGACGGCTTCGCGCTGGCCTTCTTGCTGCCGGCGGCGCGCGGGCTGCGGGTCGCCTTGGCGCTGCCGGTGCGCCTCGCTCGACGGCCGGGCCGACGCGGTGCTCGACGGGCTCGGGCGCGGGGTCGGGCACACCTTCGCGAGGCCGGTCAGCCGGCTGACGATGTCGCGGGCGTCGGTCGGCGACTCGGCGGGGATGCCCGAGGACAGCTGCTCGGTGGCGTCGTCGGGCAGCGAGGCGACGGTGATGTCGCTGGTCTCGGAGACCCGGTTCATGGTCAGGCCGGGGATGTCGGCCTGCACGCCGCGGAACACAGCGACCTTGCCGTCGTGCGCGGCGACGTAGTACTGGTCCTGGCTCCAGCGGTAGCCCAGCAGCCCCGCGACGGCGAGCACGACCAGCACCACGAGCAGCGCCACCAGGCTGCGGACCCACCGGCCGCGGCGGGGCTCCTGCGGTGCGTAGCGCAGCTCCTCGGGGTCGACGGCCGGCGTCTCGGCGGCCTCGCCCGGGACCGGCTCGATCTCGCCGGTGTCGCCGCCGCGGTGGCCGCGGAAGAAGCTCTTCGAGGCCTGCCCGGCCCGGCGCGGCTGCTCGGCGGCGGCCCCGACGACGACGGGCCCGCCCGGCCCCGCGTCGGGGCCGGCGTCCTCCACGTCGGCGACCACGCAGGTGACGTTGTCGGAGCTGCCCGCCTCCAGCGAGGCCCGGACCAGCTCGACGACGGCGTAGTCGACCGAGCCGGTGCCGAGGATGTCCGCGAGCCGGTCGCGGTCGAGCACCCCGGAGGCGCCGTCGCTGCACAGCAGCAGCCGGTCGCCCGGGGCGAGCTCGATGTAGAACAGGTCCGGGTCGGTCTCGTGCACCCCGTCGACGGCCCGCAGGATCAGGTTGCGGTGCGGGTGCGTCCGGGACTCCTCCTCGGTGATCCGGCCCTCGTCGATGAGGCTCTGCACGAACGTGTGGTCCTTGGTCAGCTGCGACAGCGTCCCGTCGCGCAGCAGGTAGCCGCGGCTGTCGCCGATGTGGGCGACGCCGATCCGGTTGCCGTCGAACAGCGCCGAGGTGACCGTGGTGCTCGTGCTGTCGAGCGCGGGGTCCTGCTCGACCAGCTCCGCGATCCGGTCGTGGGCGCGGTGGATGGCGCCGGCGAGCGCCTCGAGCAGGTCGCCGTCGGTGGGGCCGTCGAGCCGGCGCAGCGCCTGCACCGCGGTGCTGCTGGCGACGTCGCCGCGGGCCGCGCCGCCGACGCCGTCGGCGATCACCAGCAGGTGCGCGCCGGCGTACCCGGAGTCCTGGTTGTCCTTGCGGACCCGTCCGACGTCGGAGAGCGCGGCGTAGCGCAGCGCCAGCGCGGAGGCGTGCGGCGCCGCCGCGTCGGAGGAGCCGTCCGGGGGGACGCCCTCGTCGTGGTTCTCCATGTCGGCCATGGGGAGGGGCGGCCCTACTTCCTCAGCTCGATCGTGGTCTTCCCGATCCGGACCTTGCTGCCGAGCGTGAGCGTGGTGGGCTGGGTCAGCCGGTGCGAGCCGATGTAGGTGCCGTTGGTGGAGCCGAGGTCCTCGACGAACCACTGGTCGCCCGAGCTGGCGATCCGGGCGTGCCGGGTGGAGACGTAGTCGTCGTCGAGGCGGATCGCGGCGTCGTTGCCGCGCCCGATCAGGATCGGGGCGTCGTCGAGGGAGACGGTCTCGCCGGCGTTGGCGCCGTCGACCACGGCGACGTGGGTCGGCTCGCCGCGGGGGCGCTTGGCGGGCTTGCCGCGGGAGCGGTCCTGCTTGCGGGACTGCTTCTCCGCCTTGCGCTCCGCCCGCGGTGTCGAGTCGATGCGCGCGCCGAACATGTCGGAGCGGACCACAGAGATGGCCGAGAGCACGAAGATCCACAGGATCGCCAGGTAGGCGAACCGGATCAGCATCAGGGTCAGCTCCGACACCCGCGCCTCACCTGCTCCAGTCCGTCGAGCGGCCGGCCGCGTCCCCGGAGTCGTGGGGGAGGAACCGGACCGTCATGGTCGTGTTGCCGATCTTGATGGTGCCGCCGTCCTCGAGCGTGGCCTGCTGCACCCGGCTGCCGTTGACCAGCATGCCGTTGGTGGAGCCGAGGTCGACGACGCTGACGTCGGTGCCGCTCGTGTCGTTCGCGCTGACCCGGATCTCGGCGTGCCGCCGGGAGACCCCGGGGTCGTTGATCCGCAGGTCCGCGTCGGTGCCGCGGCCGATCACGATGCCGGGCGGGTCGAGCGGGTGCTTCATCCCGTTGACCTCGAGGATCACGTGGGCCCGGCGCACGGCGGTGTCGGTGACGGACCGGTCCGAGACCGGGGTGACCTTGGCCAGCGCGGAGCTGCGCACCCGGAACCGCCCGGTGGAGAGGTCCTCGCGCTCGTCGAAGTCGATCGTGACCGGTCCGGTGAAGACGTAGGACTGCTCGTGGGCGTGCTCGCGCAGCATCTCGGTCAGCTCCTGCGCCAGCGTGGAGGAGTACGGCGAGAGCCGCTCGTGGTCCTGCGGGGAGAGCTCGACGTGGAACTGGTTGGGGACCAGCCGGCGGTTGCGGGACAGGATCTGCGCGGAGTTGTCGACCTCACGCTGCAGGGCGGCGGCGACCTCGACGGGCTGGACGGCGCTGCGGAACGCCTTCGCGAAGACTCCGGAGACCATCTGCTCGAGACGGTCCTCGAACCGCTGGAGCAAACCCATGTCGCCTCCTCTCCGTCATCTCCCGGTGCTGGTCCTGGCCTTTCGTACCCCGTCGCCCCGTGACGAACCCGCTCCGGCGTGCCCACGGTCGGGTCGTGCCCGCGCGCGTGCGCCACCGACAGCGGGTCGGCGTACACGCATCGTAACGGGCGGGTCCGTGGCGCTCGTCGCGGGCGCAGCGGGGAGCACGCCGGTGCGGTGCGCGAGGGGTTCGGGTCGGTTTGGGACGCGTCCGGACCGTGGGATACGCTGACCGGGCTTCTGGCGCGAGTGGCGGAATAGGCAGACGCGCACGGTTCAGGTCCGTGTGCCCGAAAGGGCGTGGGGGTTCAACTCCCCCCTCGCGCACCATCATCAAAGCCCCAGGTCTGACCTGGGGCTTTGTCCATGTCCGGCGGCCCCGGGGCGTGCTGGGTGGCTGCTGCTGGGGTGGACGGCTACTGCAGGACGCGACCCCGCAACCGCTCCAGGTCCGAGATCGGGAGCCGGGTGCCGACGGTGTCGAGCAGGAAGACCACGTCGCGCGTCCGTCGGTCGAGTCGCTCGGCCAGCACGAAGGCGAGGTCGGCCACGATCGCCGTGGCGAGTCGCTCGTGGCGCGCCAGGCGCCCGGCGACGTCCTCCGCGCGCCACGTGATCATCTGCACGTCCGAGGTCGCCCGAGCCGTCGCGGTACGCGCGGCGGACCGCACGAAGGTCCCCAGCTCCCCGAGGACCGCCCCAGGGCCGAGCGTGGCCAGCACGCGGCGTCCGGTGACGACCTCGATCTCTCCCGTGACGACCGCCGCGACGCCGTCGGCGGGGTCGCCCTCCTCGAACAACGTCGATCCCGCTCCCGCCTCGTGCAGCGCCACCTCCTCGGCGAGCTGCCCGAGGTCCTCGTCGACCACGAGCCGGAACGGCCGCATCGCTCGGACTGCTGCCAACTGCTCCGCGTCCAGCATGGGTTCTCCGTGGGCGTCGCCGGGACCGTGATGAGTCATGGTAGGTCGACCCTTGCGGGGAGGACGGTTGCCAGCGGATGCTCTCGAGGGGCGATCCGCCGCCGCACACGGGGACGGAGGTCGGTGTCATGGGCCAACAGGTGGCTGTGGGCCGCGACGCGTCGAGCCTCGTCGAGCGGGCGTCGTGGCTGCTGCGCCTTCCCCTGGAGACTCCCACCATCCCCGTCGAGGACGACGAGACCGGGTGCACGCTCTGGTTGAAGCTGGAGCACCTGCTGCCGAGTGGATGCACCAAGGACCGGATGGCCACCTCGATCGTGGCCCATGCCATCGCATCGGGGGAGGTGGTGGCCGACTCCGTCGTCGTCGAGGCGTCGAGCGGGTCGACCTCGATCGCGCTCGCCATGGTCTGCGCCACCGTCGGCGTGCGCTTCCGGGCGTACATGCCGAAGACCGTGAGTGGCGAGCGCGTCCTCATGATCCGTCGGCTGGGCGGGGAGGTGGTCCTGACCGAGGCCGAGCTGGGCATGCACGGAGCCGTCGACGCCTTGCAGCACGACGCCGAGACGGGGACGGGGGTGTACGCCGTCCGGCAGTTCGAGAACCCGCTCAACCTCCTCGCGCACCAGCACTCGACCGGACCCCAGCTCATCCACCAGGTCGGCGCCCGGCTCGACGGCTTCGTCGCCGGCGTCGGCACCGGCGGCACGCTGATGGGCGTGGCCCACGCGCTGCGGAGCCGGAACTACGCCACGGTGATCGCCCAGGCGCTGCCGACCGCCACCTTCACCCCCGACGGGGACCCAGAGGTCGTCGGCGGGGTCCCCGGGGTCGTCGAGGGGATGAGCCGCCTGCTCGACCCCGAGACGGTGGGGCTCGACGATCCGGTGCGGGTGCCGGAGCCGGAGGCCATGGCGACCGCGCGCGAGTTCGCCCGGCGCGGCCTGGCCGTGGGCCCGTCCAGCGGGCTCAACATCGCGGCCGCCCGCAGGCTCGCCGCCCGCCTCGGCCCCGGGCACCACATCGCCACGATCCTTCCGGACCGGATGGAGCGGTACTTCTCGACCGCGTTGTTCGACGACGTGGCGGCGGAGCTCTAGCGGGGTCCCGATGAGGACCGGCTACTGGTCGAGGAGCGAGTCCTGGAGAGGTCGCTCGGGGAGGACCTGGATGAAGTACTCGGCGCCGAACATCTCCTGGAGAAGCTGCTGGGGGAACAGGCTGGGGTCGATCGGGTACTGAGAGCGATGGGCGGCGGTGGCCCGGATCTTGCGGTCGACGAAGGCCGAGACGTCGATGCAGGTGTCCACCCGGGCATCGATGCGGTCCCCGGACGGCAGTGAGCGGGTCTGCAGCCGAGCCACCGCATCGGGTCCCCCGACGGGGATCGGCCCGGTGGTGGCGAAGGTCAAGGTCGTGACGTCGTCGACGGCGACGGCGTGCGCGTTGCGTGGCGAGCCGGAGGCGATCCCCTCCTCGCCGATGAACTGTCCCGGTCGGGACTCGTCGACGACCCTCACGCGGCCCTCCACGTCCTCGCGCCGGATCTCGACACGACCGGAGAGGATGAGGTACATCGTCGTGGCGGTCTCGCCCTGCTCGACGAGATAGGTGCCGGACGGGAACCACTCGACCTTGACGAAGTCGCCTGCGTACCCGAGCGACGTCGTCTCCCGGGAGAAGACCGACAGCGAGTGGACGAAGTCGGTGGTGCCGGTGAAGCGGGTCGTCATCTCGACGACCCACGCAGCAAGGCGATCCCGCAGCAGCAGCCGGCTCTGCGACCGGTGGCAGTGGAAGAGCCGCATCGGGGTGGACCTCCGCCGCTCGCGGCAGGCTGCGGTGACGGCGGCTCCGACCGCCGTGTGATCGGCGTGACCGGAGAAGCCGTCGGGTCCGAACGTGATCACGACGTCGGGATCGACCTCGTCCAGCGTCGTGGACACGAGCCCGGCCAGGGTCCGGGTGTCGATCTGCGAGAGCCCCTGGTCCGGGAGGTCGAGGCAGGTGGTCCCGGCGAGTCCGAGCTCTCGTCCTGCGGCGGCGAGCTCTCGTTCCCTGACCTCGGTCAGCGTCGCCCGGGTCGCCACGCTGGCGTCCCGGATCTCACCGGCGCCTCCCTTGGTCAGGGACACGACGCGTACGTCGGCGCCGGCGCTCGCGTACTTCGCGAGGGTCCCTCCCGCGCAGAGCGTCTCGTCGTCCGGGTGGGCGAAGATGCCCAGGACCCGCAGCGGCCGGCGGTCAGGTTCGGTCGCCGTGAGGCCGTGCGCCACCGAGTCCAACGGGGTTGCTCCTACTCCGGGCTGAACAGGGGACCGACCTGGTTCGACGCAGAACCCTACTCCGACACCCCGTCGACACGAGAGGCACGACGAATCCGCTGGGTGGGCCGTCGGCCTGGTGCTCTCCTCGGCGCCGGCCTCCTGGCGCTGGTGAGGCGACAGACCAGGACGTCGGCCACCTCGGGGCGAGGGCCGCGACGACGGGCGCCTTGTTCCGCCGCACAACGGCCAGCGTCAGGCGTCCTGCGACGGCAGCCACAGCCGGGTGGCCTCGAGGGCCAGGTAGAGGTGCACCACGTCGATCGGCCTGCGCAGGTCCCGCCCGGTCAGCCGGGCCACCTTGGACAGCCGGTAGCGCACGGTGTTGGGGTGGCAGTGCAGCAGCCGCGCGGCCTCGGGGGCCGACCCGTGGGCGTCGTACCAGGCCCGCAACGTGCCGATCAGCAGCGTCCGCTCGTCGTCAGCCTGCTCCAGCACGGCACCCAGGACGTGCTGGGCGAGCCCGGTGGCCAGCTCCGGCGTCGCGGCGACCAGGGCGGCGACCCGCGCCTCGCCGTACCGCCGCACGCCGTTCTCGCCCGGCGTCACGGTGTCGCGCGCCAGCCTGGCCTGGAGCCCCGCGACCGGGGTGTCGTTGATGGTCTCGAAGGTCTCGCTGATCCCGACCCGCCCGACGGTGAGCGAGGTGAGGTAGCCCATCAGGTGCTCGACGCGCTGGGTGTGCGACAGGACGACGAGCCCCGCCTCACCGTCGGCCTCCGACCGCCACGCGGAGCGCACCCCGAGGGTCGCCAGCGCCTGTTCTGCGGTGGCCGGGGCGCGGTCGTTCTCGACCGGCCACGAGTCGGACGCGACGACGACGAAGCGGCCCACCTTCGGCAGCCGCAGCGCCTCGGCGACGTCGGCGGAGGTGCCGCCCGCGATGCTCGCCCCGCTGAACAGCGAGGCGAGGGCGGCCTCGCGCAGCCGCGCGTCGTGGAGCAGCTGCTCGGTCTCGACGTCCCGGTAGGCGGTGGCGAGCTCCTGGCAGTAGACGTCCACGGTCCCCCACAGGGCCGAGGCGGAGTCGAGCAGCGCCCGGCTCACGCTCGGCTCCTCGCCGCAGAGCTCGAGCAGCCGGTCCCAGATGTAGAGCGCCGTGAGCCGGTACGCGTGCAGCACCATCGTCAACGGCACGCGTGACTGCGCCCGCGCCCGCCCGGTGCGACGGGGGGCGGCGAGCACGCACGTCTCGTTGGCCATCACGCTCTCGACGAGCCCGACGATGTTGGGGGTCACGGCGTCGACGAGCTCCTGGAAGCTCATGATGTCGACGTAGTGCGGCTCCTCCCGCCGGATCACCTCCGCCGACCCCCAGGCGACCTCGTCGACCGTGTCGAGCAGCGCCTCGCAGGCGGCCCGCACCCGGGAGTCGACCGGTGTCGCGTCGACGGTCATGCGCCTCCCCGTTTGTGACGGCGAACAAAGAATTGTCCCAGATGTGAGTGACGTCACTATGGACGAGGCCTGCCCTGTCGCACAACGTGGACACACCGAGCACGCCCCGCGACCGGAGAGCCCCACGACGACGTGAACCTGGCCGAGAAGCTCGACGGCACCGCCCGTGCCGGTGGCCCCGTCCTGGAGGTCCGCGACCTCGTGGTGAGCTACGGCGGCGCGGTCCAGGCCCTGCGGGGGGTGAGCCTCACGGTCGAGGAGGGCGCCGTGGTGGCGCTGCTCGGCAGCAACGGCGCCGGCAAGACCACCCTCCTCCGGGCGCTCTCGGGCACCCTGCGGCTGCACCGTGGCCGCGTCGACCAGGGCGAGATCGTCTACCGCGGCGAGAACCTCAAGGGCCGGGACCCCGCCCGGTGCGTCGCCAGCGGTCTCGTCCAGGTGCCGGAGGGACGTCGCATCTTCACCCGGCTCACCGTGGAGGAGAACCTCCGGGCCGGCGGGCTCGCGGTCCGGGAGCGCGGCCGACGAGCGGCCGACTACGAGCGGATCTACGAGATGTTCCCGGTGCTCGCCGACCGGCGCGCCCAGCGAGCCGGCCTGCTCTCCGGCGGGGAGCAGCAGATGCTCGCCATGGGACGGGGGCTGATGTCCCGGCCCCGGCTGCTGCTCCTGGACGAGCCCTCCCTCGGCCTGGCGCCCCGCATCATCGGCCAGATCGGCGAGGTGATCCGGGAGATCAACCGCCAAGGCACCTCGGTCCTGCTGGTCGAGCAGAACGCGACCATGGCGCTCGGCGCCGCGGACACCGCGGTCGTGCTGGACGTCGGTCGGGTGTCGCTGGCCGGGTCGGCCCGCGAGCTGGCCCAGTCGGACGCCGTCCAGCGCCTGTACCTCGGGCACGGCACCGACGAGGCCGCACAGCGACCGGCGGCCGAGACCGGGCGCCCCAGGAAGAGGCTGACGAGGTGGTCGGAGTGAGCGCCGGCCCCTCGGTCGACCTCCGCCCGGACGTCGAGACGTTGACTGTCGACGCCGTCACGGTCGAGTTCGGCGCCGTGACCGCCCTGTCGGACGTGTCGTTCACCGTGCGACCGGGGACGGTGCACGCGATCATCGGCCCGAACGGCGCCGGCAAGTCGACGATGTTCAACGTCCTGTCGGGGGTCTACCGCGCCACGGCGGGCGAGGTGCGCCTCGGTGACACGGTGCTCAACGGGTTGCGACCGCACAAGATCGCCCGCCTCGGCGTCACCCGGGCCTTCCAGAACATCGCGCTGTCCGGCACCCAGACGGTGGCGGAGAACCTGATGCTCGGGCGCCACACCCTGACCCGCGCCGGCTTCCTCGCGTCCGGCTTGCGGCTGCCGAAGGCGACCCGGGAGAACCGCCGGCACCGCGCACGCGTCGGGGAGATCGCGGAGTTCCTCGACCTCGGCGAGAAGCTGGAGCTCCCCGTGGGCGTGCTGTCCTACGGCGACCAGAAGCGGGTCGAGGTGGCGCGGGCCCTGTGCACCGAGCCGCGGCTGCTGCTCCTCGACGAGCCCGTCGCCGGCATGAACTCCGAGGAGACCGAGCGCATGGCGCGAGCCGTGCTCGAGATCCGCGACGCGCTCGGCATCTCCATCGTCCTGGTCGAGCACGACATGGGCATGGTGATGAGCATCGCGGACCGGGTCACCGTCCTCGACTTCGGCCGTCGGATCGCCGACGGCACCCCCGAGGAGACCCAGGCCGACGCCGAGGTGATCCGCGCCTACCTCGGTTCCGGGGACGCCGAGGACCCCGCGGCGGCAGCGGACGCAGGCCGGAACCAGGACCAGGACCACGAGGAGCGCCCGTCATGACCCAGTTCCTGTCACTCCTGCTGAACGGCCTCTCGCTCGGCGCGGTCTACGCGCTGATCGCACTGGGGTTCGTCATCATCTTCAAGGCCAGCGAGGTCACCAGCTTCATGCAGGGCTCGCTGCTGCTGCTCGGGGCCTACCTCATGGCGCGCTTCCACGACACGCTCGGGTTCTGGGGAGCGCTCGTGCTGGGCATCGGCGGCGCGGCGCTCGCGGCGGTAGTCGTCGAGCGGCTGCTGATCAACCAGCTGCGCGGCGCCCCGGTCATCAGCCTCGCGATCCTGACGATCGGCGTCGACCTGATCATCGTCACCGAGCTGACCCGCCGGATCGGCTCCGACATCCTCAACCTCGGCCACCCCTGGGGAGGCGGTGCCCTCAAGGTCGGTGGGGTCGGCATCACCGAGAACCGGGCCCTCGCCATCGTCGTCGCCGCCGTGCTCATCTCGGCGTTCTTCGCGACCATCAAGTACTCCAGCTGGGGCATCTCCATGCGCGCCGCGGCCGAGGACGGTGAGGCCGCGGCGTTGATGGGCATCCGGATGGGCCGGGTCTCCATGCTCGCCTGGATGATCGCCGGCATGCTGGCCGCCGTCGCGGGCCTCTTCGCCGTCGGCGCGCCGACACCGGGCGTGACCCCCGCGGTCGCCACGGTCGCGCTGAGCGCCCTGCCGGCGGCGATCCTGGGGGACTCGACTCGACGGGCGGGGCCCTGGTCGGCGGAGTGCTGATCGGGATGGCCGAGGCCATGGCGGCCGGCTACCAGGACCAGATCGCCTTCCTCGGGCGCGGGTTCGGCGACGTGGTGCCGTACGTCGTCATGGTCGCCGTGCTGCTGGTCCGGCCGTCCGGGCTGTTCGGCACCCGGGAGATGAGTCGTGTCTGAGACCACCACCGTCACCGGGGACCGGCGTCCCGACGCGGCAGCTGCGCGGACCTCGCGGGCGCGTGGACCCCTCGTGAAGGGGGCGCTGCTGCTCGCCGGCCTCGTCGTGCTGCTGATGCTCCCGGTCTACGTGCCGGAGTTCTGGCTGCGGACCGGGTTCGCGGTGTTCGGCGCGATCATCGGGGCGGTCGGGCTCAACCTGCTGGTCGGCACCACCGGCCAGCTCTCCCTCGCGCACGCCTTCTTCCTCGCGGTCGGGGCGGTGACCTACACCTACGTCTCGGGCATCCCGGGCGGCACCGCCAACGCCTACAGCGGGCTCGGGTGGCCGCCGCTCCTGGGCATGGCCCTGGGGGTGGTCGCCGCCGGCATCGCGGGGCTCGCCTTCAGCCCCATCGCCGCCCGGCTGAGCGGGATCTACCTCGGCATCGCCTCGCTCGGCCTGGTGTTCATCGGCGAGCACGTGCTCAACACCTGGACGAGCGTGACGGGCGGCTTCAACGGCCGGTTGGTGCCGGACTTCTCCGTGCTCGGGTTCAGCTTCGGAGGCACCGACTCGCCGTACCTCGAGGTCTTCGGGGTGCCGTTCGGGCAGGCCGAGCGGCTCTGGTACCTCGGCCTGCTGCTGTGCATCGGCGCCTGCTGGTTCGCCTCGAACCTGGTGCGCTCACGAGCGGGTCGCGCGCTGCAGACCCTGCGCGACAGCGAGGTCGCGGCGTCGGTGATGGGCGTCGACGTCCGCGACTACAAGGCCAAGGCGTTCCTGGTCTCGTCCATGTACGCCGGCCTGGCGGGAGTGCTCTACGCGCTCTCGATCGGCTCGGTCGCCCCGGACTCGTTCGGGCTGACCCTCTCGGTGCAGTTCCTCGCGATGATCGTCCTGGGCGGCCTGGGATCGGTGACGGGCTCGGTCCTGGGCGCGATCTTCGTCAGCGCGCTGCCGCTGGTCTTCCTGGAGTACGCCGGCTCGCTGCCGTTCATCGTGGATCCCGGCCAGTCCGGGCTCGTCGCGAGCCAGGCGGCGGCCTTCCTCTACGGCGGGGCGATCGTCCTCGCCGTGCGCTTCGAGCCCGGCGGCCTCGTCGGTCTCGCGCGCCGACTCAGGCGCCACGACCGTGCACCGGCTGCTGCGTCCGCGGCGTCACCTGGTGCCGGGCAGGACCGGATCACCACGCCTCCGCGTGCCGATCCGCCAACCGAAGGAGGCAACGAATGAAGATGCACACCAGGCGAGGAGCGGTCGCGCTCGTGTCGGCCGCGATGGTGCTGGCGGTGTCGGCCTGCAGCACCAAGGGATCGGACTCGAAGCAGACGACCCAGGACGGGGTCAAGGTCTCTCGCGGGGTCGACGGCACCACCATCCAGCTCGGAGCCCTGACCGACCTGACCGGCGTCTTCGCGGCGCTCGGCAAGGACATCACCAACGCCCAGGCGCTCTACTGGAAGAAGCAGAACGCCGGCGACAAGGTCTGCGGCAAGTTCACCGTCAAGGAGACCGTGAAGGACCACGGGTACGACACGCAGCGCGGCATCCAGCTCTACAGCTCGATCCACAACGACGTGCTGGCGATCGAGCAGACGATCGGGTCGCCGATCAACACCGGGCTGCTGCCCCAGCTCGACAAGGACCACATGGTCAACATCCCCGCCGCCTGGGCGCAGTCGCTCACCGAGAGCCAGGAGATCGCCGTCGTCGGTGCGACGTACGAGGTCGAGATGATCAACGTCCTCGACTACCTGCTCGCGAAGGGCAAGATCAAGAAGGGCGACAAGATCGGTCACATCTACTTCGAGGGTGAGTACGGCGCCGGCGGACTGAACGGCTCGAAGTACTTCGCCAAGCAGCACGGCATGACGGTCGTCGAGCGGCAGATCCAGCCGACCGACACGGACATGACCGCGCAGGTGTCGAAGCTGAAGGCCGAGGGGGTCAAGGCGATCGCGCTCACCGTGGCGCCGGGCCAGACGGCCTCGGTCGCCGGTGTCGCCGCCGCCCAGGGCCTCGACGTCCCGATCGCGGGCAACAACCCGGTCTTCGCCCCGGCGCTGCTCAAGGGCCCCGCGGGCGCATCGCTGAAGAAGAACCTGTACGTCGCCTCGCCCGTCGCGTCGTTCGACAAGCTGCCGGAGCTGCTCAAGTCCTACCAGGCCGCCCACTCCGGCGACCCGACGCTGGGCGTCGTCTTCGGCACGGCCGCGGCCGACGTGATGCGGCAGATCCTGGACAAGGCCTGCAAGAACGGTGACCTCACGCCGGAGGGTGTCTCGAAGGCCAAGGACGAGATGGGCACGGTCACGACCGGTGGCCTGGCCGTCCCGCTGACGTTCAAGACCGGGACGTCGCCGAGCGACGCGAGCTACATCTTCCGGGCCGCGGACGTCCCCGGTGGCGCGAAGTCCGTCTCCGACAAGTACGTCGGTGACGACGTGTCCGGATTCCTCAACGGAGGCTGACCCAGCGCCAGCACCAGCACCAGCGCCAGCAGGGGAGGCCGGGACCGTCACGGTCCCGGCCTCCGTCGCTCACACCAGGCTGAAGCCGGCCGGCAGTCCTCGCCGGCCGGTCAGCGCCAGCAGCACGTCGGGGCCCTGCCCGCCGAAGGCCACCACCTCCGCCACCAGCCGCAGCGCCGAGCGCAGTGACGTCGTCGGCGGGTCCGCGGGCACGGCGAGAGCGGCGGCGAGGTCGGCGCCGTGCACCACCAGCTCGAAGGTCCGGGTCGGGAGGTAGTCGAGCAGCCGCATGCCGCCGAAGGGCGTGCCGACGAACGCGTCGTCCGGCGCCGCGGCCACCTTCGCCTGCACCCGCGCGTCGAGCTCGGCCAGGAAGCCCGCCGGGTCCTCGCCCATCGCCCGGCCGGCGGCGCGGCCCCGCTCGGCGACCCCCGGGGCGGACGCCGGGCCCCGGATCGAACCGAGGTACGACGCCGCGGTCGGCAGCGTCACCTCGCCGGGCTCGGCGTCGAGGTAGGTCTCGACCGTGACCAGCGACCGGCTGCCGTGCCCCACCAGGTCGCGGACGCTCCACTCGCCGAGGCCGGGCTCGTCCCACCGGCCCTCGACGACGTCCACCAGGGAGCGGAACCAGCCGGCGGCCTCGCCGTACGCCACGCGCTCGTCGATGTCCACGGCCGGCTCAGCGGTGGCCGGCGATGGCGTGCGGGACGTAGCCGGCGCCCAGCTCCTCGAGCTCGGCGTCGGTGAGCTCGAGGTCGACCGCGGCGACGGCGTCCGCGAGGTGCTCGGGCTTGGTGACGCCGACGATCGGCGAGGTGACGCCCGGCTGGGCCATCAGCCAGGCCAGCGCGACCTGCGCGCGGGAGACGCCGCGCTTGTCGGCCACGGTGGCGACCTGGTCGACGATCGCCTTGTCCTCGTCGCGGTAGAGCGTGCCGCCGAACTCGTCGGTCTCGGTGCGCGAGGTCTCGGTGTCCCAGTCGCGGGTCAGCCGGCCGCGGGCCAGCGGGCTCCACGGGATCACCCCGACGCCCTGGTCGCGGCACAGCGGGAGCATCTCCCGCTCCTCCTCGCGGTAGAGCAGGTTGTAGTGGTCCTGCATGGAGACGAACCGGGTCCAGCCACCGAGGTCGGCGGTGTGCTGCGCCTTGGCGAACTGCCAGGCGTACATCGACGAGGCGCCGAGGTAACGGGCCTTGCCGGCCTGCACCACGTCGTGCAGCGCCTCCATCGTCTCCTCGATCGGGGTGTCCGGGTCCCAGCGGTGGATCTGGTACAGGTCGACGTAGTCGGTGCCCAGCCGGCGCAGCGAGGCGTCGATCTCGGCCATGATCGCCTTGCGGGACAGCCCGGCGCCGTTCGGCCCGGGCCGCATCCGCTGGAACACCTTGGTGGCCAGCACGACGTCCTCGCGGTCGGCGGCCGCCCAGAGTGCCTTGCCGGTGAGCTCCTCGCTGCTGCCGCCGGAGTAGACGTTGGCGGTGTCGAAGAAGTTGATACCGGCGTCCAGCGCGTCGCGGACCGTGGTGGTGGCGAAGTCCTGGCCGAGCACCCACGGGTGGCCGCCGCGGGCCGGGTCGCCCCAGCTCATGCAGCCCAGGGTGACCGCGGAGACCTGCAGGCCGGTGCTGCCGAGGTTGCGGTAGCGCACGTCAGACCGCCGTCGCCGGGTGGTGGGTGGTTGCAGTCGTCATGCTGGCGACGCTAGTGCGCGGGACCGACCGTTCAAGCCGCTGCTCAGCGGTTGAGCGTCAGCCGGCGAGGACCAGGCTCGCCAGCCGCCGGGCCATCATCTCGAAGACCACCTTGTGCGCGGGGAGCTCGGCCCACCAGAACGCGTGCCCGAGGAGGCCGTCGGGGTGGAACTCGGTGCGCAGCGCGAGGTCCGTGCGGGCGCTCTGAGGCTCGACGACGATGTCGAGGAACGCGGCACCCGGCAGCCGGCTCTCCGCCTGGAGCCGCAGCCGGCTCGGGGCGTGCACCTCGACCACCCGCCAGAAGTCCATCGTGTCGCCGGGCTCGAGGGGCCGGCCCGGGCCCTCGAGGTGGTGGCCGGGTCCGCCCAGCAGCCGCTCGACGGCGCCGCGGGCGTGCCACAGCAGGCCGGGGGTGTAGAGCCGGTCGTCGCCGCCGAGCCGGCTGACCACGGCCCAGGCCTGGTCCGGGGTGACCGCGACCGTGACGTGGTGGGTGTCGACGTACATGGGAAGGCCGCGCTCAGGAGAGCCCGACGAGCTCCTTGCCGCGGTCCATGAGGTCGAAGTGCAGCACCGCCCAGATGACGACCGCGGCCGCCACCAGGCCGCCGATCGTGATCGCGGTGGAGCTGACCGGATGGCGCTTGGCGTGGTCCCAGGCGTCCTGGCCCTTCTCCTTCCAGATCGAGAAGAACCGGTGCGCCCACTCGAACTCGGTGGACCAGATCCACAGCCCGACGATGATCGGCGGGATGGTCAGCGGCCCGGGCAGCACCACGAGCGCGAACCCGGCGAGGATGCACAGCAGTCCGGCCAGGAAGATGCTGACGCGCCAGGCGATCCGGGTGTGGTTGCGGCGGCGCATCCGGTCGCGGAAGGAGCCCCGCTCGACCGGGCGCTCGCCGCCGAGGGCGTCGGCGCGCTCGTCGGGGTCGGTGCGGGGGGAGGTCACGGTGTGAGCATACTGAGCCGGTGCCCACGGCCGATCCCGTCGATCCGCCCGCCGGCCCGCTGGCCGCACTGCTCGCCGGCCTGCCGGCGCACCGCCGCGAGACCTTCGAGGCCCGGCTCGCCCGGTGGCTGCCCGACCTGCGCGACGCCCTCGCCCCGCTGTATGTCGACCCCGACACCGTCGAGCGCCGGCTCGTCGAGGTGGCGGCCCGGGCCTTCGCGCAGCGCGCCGACGACCTGCACCGGCTCGACCTGGTGCGGTCCCTGGAGCCGGACTGGTTCCAGCGGCCCGGGATGGTCGGCTACGCGGCGTACACGGACCGGTTCGCCGGCACGCTGGCCGGGGTCGCCGAGCGGGCGCCGTACCTCACCGGGCTGGGGGTGGGCTACCTCCACCTGATGCCGCTGCTGACGCCGCGCCCGACGCCCAGCGACGGCGGCTACGCCGTGCAGGACTACCGCACGGTGCGCCCGGACCTCGGCACCGTCGACGACCTGCGACCGCTGACCAGCACGCTGCGCGAGCACGGCATCAGCCTCTGCCTCGACCTGGTGCTCAACCACGTGGCCCGCGAGCACGAGTGGGCCGAGCGGGCGCGGGCGGGGGAGCAGCGCTACCGCGACTACTTCTACGTCTACCCCGACCGCACGATGCCGGACGGCTTCGAGGCGACGCTGCCCGAGGTGTTCCCGGACTTCGCGCCCGGCAGCTTCACCTGGGACGACGACGTCGAGGGCTGGGTGTGGACGACGTTCAACGCCTACCAGTGGGACGTCAACTGGGCGAACCCCGACGTGCTGTGCGAGTACGCCGACATCATCTGCTTCCTCGCCAACCAGGGAGTCGAGGTGTTCCGGCTCGACGCGATCGCGTTCACCTGGAAGCGGATGGGCACGAACTGCCAGAACCAGCCGGAGGTGCACGCGCTGACCCAGGCGCTGCGGGTGGTCGCCCGGATCGCGTGCCCCGCGGTGGCGTTCAAGGCCGAGGCGATCGTCGGGCCGCAGGACCTGGTGGCCTACCTCGGCACCGGCGAGCACCACGGCAAGGTCAGCGACCTCGCCTACCACAACGGCCTGATGGTGCAGGTCTGGTCGATGCTCGCCTCCCGAGACGCCCGGCTCGCCGCGCACGCCCTGCAGCAGCTGCCGGCGCCGCCGTCGACGACCGCGTGGATCACCTACGCCCGCTGCCACGACGACATCGGCTGGGCGATCTCCGACGACGACGCCGCCGCGGTCGGGCTCTCGGGCTTCGAGCACCGCCGGTTCCTCTCCGACTTCTACGCCGGCGAGTTCCCCGGCTCGTGGGCGCGCGGGCTGGTGTTCCAGGAGAACCAGGCCACCGGCGACCGCCGGATCTCGGGCTCGCTGGCCTCGCTCGCGGGACTGGAGGCGGGGGACCCCTGGGCGGTGCACCGGATCCTGCTGGCGCACGCGGTGGTGCTCGGCTTCGGCGGGCTTCCGGTGATCTGGATGGGCGACGAGCTCGGGCTGCTCAACGACCACGACTTCGCGGTCGAGCCCTCGCACGCCGACGACAACCGCTGGGTGCACCGGCCGCGGATGCCGTGGCCGGCGGGCGCCGACGAGTGGACCGACGAGCACGGCATCACCGCAGGGGTACGCCGGCTGGTCGAGGTCCGCGCGTCGCTGCCGCACCTGCACGCCTCGGTCGCCGCGGACGTGCTCGACCCGCGCGACCCCGGGGTGCTGCTCGTCGCGCGCCGCCACCCGCTCGGTCCGTTCCTGGGCGCCTACAACGTGATGCCCGAGCCGCGGCACGTCCCGCTCGACGTGCTGACCTCGCTGGGCCTCGACCCCGGCTCCGTCGTCGACCACGTGTCGGGGTCGACGCCGACGCTGCGCGACGGGGCGGTGCAGCTGGCGCCGTACCAGTGCGTGTGGCTGACGTGACCCCGCGCGGCATCATGGAGCGATGATCACGCGAGAGCTCGCCGTCGAGCTGGCGCGCCGGGGGCTGCCCTGGCGACCGGCCAGCGGCGACCGGTTCCACGTCCCGGACCGCGACCTCGACGACGAGGTGTTCGTGGTGAGCGGGATGTCGATCGAGGTGTCCGACCTGCCGTCCGGGGCGGAGATGCGGTTCAACGGCACCGTCGAGTGGGCGCTGGACAGCATCGCGCAGGAGGAGGTGATCTGGCTGCCGCGCGAGGACCAGATGCGCGAGGCGCTGGGGGAGCGGTTCCTGCGGCTGGAGCGGCTGGAGCCGGTGACCGGCGGCTACGCCGTCGTGCTGACCGGCGACGAGCGGCACGTCGACATCGACGCGGAGCGGGCCTACGCTCGAGCGCTGCTCGCGGTGCTGCCGGGGTTGTCCGGCCCGCCCACCGGCTGACCGCCCGGGTCCAGGCCGGCCGCCTCCGCCGCGTCGACGCGGTCGTGGAGCCGCTGCCGGATCTGGTCCGGGGTGAGCTGCGCGCGGGCGCGCTGGTTCCGCGCGATGATGACGCCCGTGGCGGCGACACCGGTGATCCCGGCGACGCCGAGCAGCTTCCAGAGCCTGGTCCACATCCGAGACCTCCAGGAGTAGTCGATGTCCGACCGGAGCAGCCTGTCCCTCGACGACGCGGTCGACCTGACCCGCACCGGCGACGTCTGGCTGTTCCGTGGTCGCTCTGCCGCCGACCACGCTATCCGGGCGGTCACGAACAGCCCCGTCAACCACGTGGGGATGGCCGTCGTGCTCGACGACCTCCCGCCGCTGATGTGGCACGCCGAGCTGGGCCGCGGACTGGTCGACGTGTGGACCGGGACGTTCCACCGCGGCGTGCAGCTGCACGACCTGCGCGCGGCCGTCGACCAGTGGTCGCAGCGCTACGAGCAACGGGCCTGGCTGCGCCAGCTCGACCTCGCGGTGACCCCCGAGATGGAGGCGGCGCTGCTGCGCACCATCGCCCGGATGGACGGCACGCCGTTCCCCGCGACGGCCGCGCTCGCCGGTCGCTGGATCGCCGGCCGTCGTCGCCGGCCCGCGGACGTCGAGACGACGTACTGCGCCGAGGTGGTGGCCGCGACGTACCAGGCGATGGGGCTGCTCGGCGACGACCGGCCCACCAACTACTTCGACCCGGGCAGCTTCTGGTCCGGCGACGAGCTGCAGCTGCTCGCCGGTGCCCGGCTGGGCGACGAGCTCCGGGTCCGGACGTAGCGTCTGGCAGCCTGGCGGGATGGGCAACGTCTACACCCACGGTCACCACGAGTCGGTGCTCCGCTCCCACCGGTGGCGCACGGCGGACAACTCGGCGGCCTACCTGCTGCCACGGCTGCACCCCGGGATGCGGCTGCTCGACGTCGGCTGCGGGCCCGGCACGATCACCATGGACCTCGCCGACCTGCTCGGGCCGACCGGGCGGGTGACCGCCCTCGAGCGCACCGAGGACGCGCTCGACCTGGCGCGCGCCGAGGCGCAGCGCCGCGGCACGACCGACGTGGACTTCGTGAGCGGCGACGTACAGGCGCTCGACCTGCCGGACGACTCCTTCGACGTGGTGCACGCCCACCAGGTGCTGCAGCACGTCGACGACCCGGTGCTCGCGCTCCGTGAGATGCGCCGGGTCTGCCGGCCGGGCGGCACGGTCGCGGTGCGCGACAGCGACTACAGCGCGTTCACCTGGTTCCCCGCCGTCCCCGAGCTGGACCGCTGGCTCGAGGTGTACCTCCAGGTCGCCCGCTCCAACGCCGCGGAGCCCGACGCCGGCCGGCGGCTGCTGTCGTGGGCGAACGCCGCCGGCTTCTCCGAGGTGACGGCGGGGTCGAGCACCTGGTGCTACGCCTCGCCGGAGGACCGGGCCTGGTGGGGCGGCCTGTGGGCGGACCGGGTCGTCGGCTCCGCGCTGGCCGAGCAGGCCGTCGAGCGGGGCATCGCGACCGCCGCCGAGCTGGCCGAGGTCGCCGCCGGCTGGCGCCGCTGGGCCGCGCACGACGACGGCTGGTTCAGCGTGCTGCACGGCGAGGTGCTCGCGACCCCCTGACCGGCGGACGGTCAGGACCACGCGCCTCGGCGGGGTGGGGGAGTCAGGACCACGCGCCTCGGCGGGGTGGGCGTCAAGGCGTCGTTAAGAACGGCCGGCACGCCGCCGGGCGGGACGAGCATGGAGGCGTGAGCCAGACCGTCCAGCCGCAGCGCCTCACCCCGCCGGGTCACCGTGGCCGCGTCCCCACGTGGGTGTGGGCCGGCGCCGGCGGCCGGCTGTTCGCGGCGTACTGGGGGAGCCTGCTGGTCGTCGACCTGACCCGCGGCGGACCCGTCGGCGTCGCCACCGCCACGCTCGCGCTGCTCGTCGCCGGCTGCAGCCACGGCCGCTCCACCGGTACGGCGGTCGCGGTGGCCGGCATCGCCTGGTGCTTCCTCGTCGGCTTCGTGGTGCACGCCGACGGCCAGCTCGGCCCGCAGCGGCCGGGCGACCTGGCCCTGCTCGCCCTGGTCGCGACGCTCGTCGCGGCCGCCACCCGTCGTCACACCCGCACCCGCACCCGCACCCGAGGAGAACGATGACCGTCACGGCCCCCCCGCCGCAGGCACCCAGCCCGGCGGACCACCGCACCCTGCGCCGCTGGCTGATGCAAGACCTGGCCGACCGGGCGGGCACGCACCCGGGGCCCTACGCCACGGCGCCCAGCGGCGACCGGACCCACGCCTGGTGGAAGGTGATGTGCCTGACCGGCGTGGACTACTTCTCGACGCTGGGCTACCAGCCCGGTATCGCCGCCGTCGCGGCTGGCGTGCTCTCGCCGTTCGCCACCCTGGTGCTGGTCGCGCTCACCCTGCTCGGGGCGCTGCCGGTCTACCGCCGCGTCGCGGCGGAGAGCCCGCACGGCCAGGGCTCGATCGCGATGCTCGAGCGGCTGCTCGGCAGCTGGACCGGCAAGCTGTTCGTGCTGGTGCTGCTCGGCTTCGCCGCCACGGACTTCCTGATCACGATGACGCTCTCGGCGGCCGACGCGACGGCGCACGTCGTGGAGAATCCCAACGTCCCGGCGCTGCTGCACGGGCACGAGGTCGCGATCACGCTCGCCCTGCTGGCGCTGCTCGGCGGGGTCTTCCTGCGCGGCTTCTCCGAGGCCATCGGCGTCGCCGTCGCACTGGTCGCGGTCTACCTGTCCCTCAACGTCGTGGTGATCGCGGTGTCCATCGGCCACGTGGTGGCCGATCCCGCGGTCGTCGGCGACTGGACCACCGCGCTGATCACCCAGCACGGCGACCCGCTGATGATCGTGGCGCTGTCGCTGCTGGTCTTCCCCAAGCTGGCGCTGGGCATGTCCGGCTTCGAGACCGGCGTCGCGGTGATGACGCACGTCGACGGCGACCCCGGCGACACCGAGCCGCACCCGGCCGGCCGGGTCCGGGGCACCAAGCGGATGCTGTCGGTCGCCGCGGTGACGATGAGCGTCTTCCTGGTCACCAGCAGCTTCGTCACCACGCTGCTGATCCCGCCGGCCGCCTTCGAGGACGGCGGCCCGGCGTCCGGCCGGGCGCTGGCCTACCTCGCGCACGGCTACCTCGGCAACGGCTTCGGCACCCTCTACGACGCCAGCACCATCGCGATCCTCTGGTTCGCCGGCGCCTCGGCGATGGCCGGGATGCTGAACCTGATCCCGCGGTACCTGCCCCGCTACGGCATGGCGCCGCACTGGGCCCGCGCCGTCCGCCCGCTGGTGCTGGTGCTCACCGCGGTCGCGTTCCTGGTGACCTGGATCTTCGACGCCGACGTCAACGCGCAGGGCGGCGCCTACGCCACCGGCGTGCTGGTGCTGTTCACCTCGGCCGCGATCGCGGTCACCCTCGCCGCCCGGCGCGCCGGGCAGCACCGGCAGGCGGTGGCGTTCGCGGTCGTCACGCTGGTGTTCGTCTACACCACCGTCGACAACGTGATCGAGCGCCCGGACGGCGTCAAGATCGGGGCCTGCTTCATCGCCGCGATCCTCGCGGTGTCGATCACCTCGCGGCTCTCCCGCTCGTTCGAGCTGCGCGCAACCGACGTACGCCTGGACGCCACCGCGGAGCTGTTCCTGCGCGACTGCGCTCGCCGCACGATCCGCCTGGTCGCCAACGAGGCGGACGCCCGCGACCGCGAGGAGTACGACGACAAGCTGCGGCAGATCCGCGCCGACCACGACCTGCCCGACGACACCGACGTGATCTTCGTCGAGGTCACCGTCACCGACCCGTCGGAGTTCGAGGGCACCCTCGACGTGCACGGCGAGGTGATGCACGGCACCCACCGCGTGCTGCGGGTGGAGTCGGCGTCGGTGCCCAACGCGCTGGCGGCGCTGCTGCTGCACGTGCGCGACCTGACCGGCGTGACGCCGCACGTCTACCTCGAGTGGACCGAGGGCAACCCGGCCGCGAACTTCGTGCGGTTCCTGCTCTTCGGCGCGGGCGAGGTCGCCCCGGTGACCCGGGAGGTGCTGCGGCGGGCCGAGCCCCGGCGGTCGCAGCGGCCGCACGTGCACGTGAGCTGACCGGCGCACAATGGAGGGATGGTCACGGTGAGCGGTCCCGAGCGCATCGTCGTGGCCCTCACCGGCGGCCCCGAGGGCCAGGTGCTGCTGCGCCGGGCGGCCGGGATCGCGGCCCGCTCGCCGGGCGCCGAGCTGCACAGCGTGTACGTCGTGCGCCCCGGCCCGGGCGGCGCGTCCGACCCCGCCGGGCTGCTGCAGCTGCGACGGCTCACCGAGGACCTGGGCGGCACGCCGCACACGGTGACCGCCGACGACCCGGCGGGCGCGGTGCTCGACCTGGCCCGCGGTCTCGGCGCGACGCAGGTGGTCGTCGGGCAGAGCCGCCACGGCCGGGTCAGGTCCGCGCTGCGGGCCGGCGTCAGCGAACGGGTCGTCGCGCAGGCGGGCGAGCTCGACGTGCTGATGGTCGGCCACCCCTACGCCCGCGGCGCACCGGGCCCGCGGCCGGCGAGCCCGCTCGGCACCGGTCGCCGCGTCGCCGGCTGGCTGCTGGCCGTCGGCGGGCCGCTGCTGCTGACCGCGGCGGTCGGCGGGTCCGGCGAGGGCATCACCCAGGCGCTGGCGTACCTCGCGCTCACCGTGCTCTGCGCCCTGGTCGGTGGCCTGTGGCCGGCCCTGGTCGCCGCGATGCTCGGCAGCCTGCTGCTCAACTGGTTCTTCACCCCGCCGCGCTACACGCTGAGCGTCGCCGACGTCGCCAACGTCGTCGCGCTGGTGCTGTTCCTGGTCGTCGCGGTCGCGGTCGCCTCGGTGGTCGACGCCGCCGCGCGCCGGTCGGTGCAGGCCGACCTGGCCCGCCGCGAGGCCGACGCGCTGAGCATGCTGAACCGGGCGCTGCTGCGCACCGGGCACGGCGTCGACGAGCTGCTGGAGCTGGTCTGCGAGACCTTCGACATGACCTCGGCGACGCTGCTCCGTGCGACGCCGTCGGGCTGGACGGTGGTGGCCGCCCGGGGCGCGGACGCGCCGCTGGCCCCCGAGGACGCGGACGCGGCGTCGGACCTCGCGCAGGAGGTCGTGCTGCTGCTGGGCGGCCGGCCGCTGCCGGCGTACGACCTGCGGGTGCTGTCGGCGTTCGCGACCCACCTGGCCGTGGTGCTCGAGCGCGCCGAGCTGGCCGAGCAGGCCGCCGCGGCCGAGCTGCTGGCGCAGGGCAACCGGATGCGGACCGCGCTGCTGGCCGCCGTGTCGCACGACCTGCGCACCCCGCTCGCGGGCATCAAGGCGGCCGTCACCACGCTGCGGACGCCCGACGTCCGGTGGTCCGCCGAGGACCAGGACGGCCTGCTCGGGGCGATCGAGGACTCCGCCGACCGGCTGGCCTCGATCATCGCGAACCTGCTCGACATGAGCCGGCTGCAGACCGGCGGCGTCACGCTGGTGCCGCGCGACGTCGGCCTCGACGACGTGGTCGTCCGGGCGCTGGCCGGCCTCGCCGACGCCGACCGGGTGAGGCTCGTGGTGCCCGACGACCTGCCGGCCGTGCGGGTGGACGCCGGGCTGCTCGAGCGGGTGGTGGCCAACCTCGTCGACAACGCGCTGCGGCACACCCGCTCGCCGGTGGAGGTGCGCGCCGCCGCGGCTGCGGGCCGGGTGCGGCTGCACGTGGTGGACCACGGACCCGGTGTCCCCGACGCGTCGAAGCCGTCGCTGTTCGAGCCCTTCCAGCGGCTCGGCGACGCCCCGGCCGGCGAGGGCGTCGGCCTCGGGCTCGCGGTGGCGCGCGGCCTGACCGAGGCGATGGGCGGCACGCTGACCGCGAGCGACACCGCGAGCGACACGGCTGGCCAGGACGGCGGCCTGACGATGACCGTCGAGCTGCCTGCGGTGGCGGCCTCGGCCGTGCCCGAGCTGCAGCGGGCCGAGCCGTGACCCGGGTGCTGGTCGTCGACGACGACCCGGCGATGCAGCGCACGCTGGGCATCGGGCTGCGTGCCCGCGGGTACGACGTCCTCCCGGCCCGCGACGGCCGCACCGCCGTCGAGGCCTGCGCCGAGGACGACCCCGACGTCGTGCTCCTCGACCTCGGGCTGCCCGACCTGTCCGGCGTCGAGGTGCTGCGCACCGTCCGGGAGACCAGCCAGGTGCCGGTGATCGTGCTTTCCGCGCGGCACGGCTCCGATGACAAGGTGCAGGCCCTCGACGTCGGCGCCGACGACTACGTCACCAAGCCGTTCGGCATGGACGAGCTGCTCGCGAGACTGCGGGCCGCCGTACGCCGGTCGGCCGCGGACCAGCCGCCGGCGCCGGTCGTCACGGACGCGTTCACCGTGGACCTGGCGGCCACGCAGGTGCGTCGCGACGGCGAGGAGGTCCGGCTCACCCCGACCGAGTGGCGGCTGCTGGAGGCGCTGGTGAGCCGACCGGGGCAGCTGGTCTCCCAACGACAGCTGCTCCGGGAGGGCTGGGGACCCGGCTACGTCGCCGAGACCCACTACCTCCGGGTGTACGTCGCCGGGCTGCGCCGCAAGCTGGAGGCCGACCCGTCCCGGCCGCGGCACCTGCTCACGGAGCCGGGGATGGGCTACCGGTTCGTGCCCTGAGCCAGCCGCGGGTCCTCGAACGTCTTCGGTTCGTGCACCCGGTGCGCCCGGTCGAAGGGCCACACGATGGCCCAGACCTTGCCGACGACGTCCTTCTCCGGGACGGTGCCCCGGCCGGGCAGGTCCTGGTGGAAGCGGGAGTCCTCGCTGTTGCCGCGGTTGTCGCCCATCACCCACAGCCGGCCCTTCGGGACCTTCACGTCGAAGCGCCGGTCGCTGGGCTCGGCGCCCTTCATGATGTAGCCCTTCTCGTGCAGCGGCACGCCGTTGACGGTCACCCGGCCCTGCTTGTCGCAGCAGGCCACCCGGTCGCCGCCGACGCCGATGACCCGCTTCACCAGGTGCCCGCCGGTCGGGTAGAGCCCGATCTCGGAGAGCACCTTCTGGAACGCGGTCAGCCGCGGGGCGCCCTCGGACCCCAGCCAGCGCCCGCCCGGGTCGTCGAAGACCACCACGTCGCCGCGCTGCACCGAGCCGTTCCAGTAGGAGATCTTCTGCACCAGGATCCGGTCGTCCTCGACGAACAGCGGGCGCATCGAGCCCGACGGCACGAAGAACATCTGCACCAGGAACGTCTTCACGATCGCCGAGACGACCAGGGCCAGCACCAGCAGCAGGATGGTCTCGGCCCACACCGGGACGGCGCGGCCCCTCCGCGAGCTTCCGGCGTCGCCGGACCGGGTCGTCATGCTGCGGACTCTATGCGACCCCTCCACGCCGCCCGACGCCGACGACCGGACCCGCCGTGACGACCTGCGCTGCGCGCCATGGCGGTGGCGGCGACACCACTGACCGCGGGCACCCCTTGCCAGATCGGTTTACATTCTCTATCTTTTTGTAAACCGATCTGGAGGTGCTGCATGACTGCCCTGGACGCCGGCTCGACCATCCCGGACGGCTCCACCGCCGAGTGGACCGACTCCAAGCGCTACCTGTGGCTGCTCGGCCTGGTGGTGCCCTCGCTGGCCTTCGTCGCCTGGGGGCTCCACGCGCTCACCGGCTGGGGGGTGTGGTGGTGGATCGGCCCGATCGTGGTCTTCGGGGTGGTGCCGGCCATCGACCTGCTCACCGGCCTCGACCGCAGCAACCCGCCGGACGACGTGATCGAGGCGCTGGAGAAGGACCGGTACTACCGCTGGATCACCTACCTCTACCTCCCGATCCAGTACGCCGCGCTGGTCTGGGGCTGCTGGATGGTCGCCGACGGCGGGCTGTCGTTCGTCGACCGGGTCGGCCTGTCGCTGTCGATCGGGATGATCGCCGGCATCGGCATCAACACCGCGCACGAGCTCGGGCACAAGAAGGAGCAGCACGAGCGCTGGCTGGCCAAGATCGCGCTCGCGCAGAGCTTCTACGGCCACTTCTACATCGAGCACAACCGCGGGCACCACGTCCGCGTCGCGACCCCGGAGGACCCGGCCAGCTCCCGGGTCGGGGAGTCGCTCTACGCCTTCTGGCCCCGGACCGTGCTCGGCTCGCTGCGCAGCGCGTGGAACCTCGAGAAGCCGCGCTTCAAGCGGCGCGGGAAGTCGCACTGGTCGATCCGCAACGACGTCATCAACTCCTGGCTGATGTCGCTGGTGCTGTGGGGCGCGCTCATCGCGGTCTTCGGCTGGTCGGTGCTGCCGTTCCTGCTCGTCCAGGCGGTCGTGGGGCTCAGCCTCCTCGAGGTCGTCAACTACCTCGAGCACTACGGCATGCGGCGCCACCGCACCGGCCCCGACGGCACCGGCCGCTACGAGCGCGTGCTGCCCTCGCACTCGTGGAACAGCAACAACGTCGCGACCAACGTGCTGCTCTACCACCTGCAGCGGCACAGCGACCACCACGCCAACCCGACGCGGCGCTACCAGACGCTGCGCGATTTCGAGGAGTCCCCGGCCCTCCCCACCGGGTACGCCGGCATGATCCTGCTCGCCCTGGTGCCGCCGCTGTGGCGCCGGGTGATGGACCCGCGGGTGCTGGCCCACATGGGCGGCGACCTGTCGCGGGCCAACCTCGCGCCCTCGAAGCGCGACCGGATCCTGGCCCGCCACCCGACCCCCGACCCCCTGACCGTTGACCCGGGCCAACGTGGGTCAGCCGGCGGGTGACTCCGCGCGGTCGTCGGTGGCCCAGGCGGTGTGGAAGACGCCCTCGCGGTCGGTGCGCCGGTAGGTGTGCGCCCCGAAGAAGTCCCGCAGCCCCTGGATCAGCGAGGCCGGCAGCCGGTCGCGGCGCAGTGCGTCGAAGTAGGACAGCGACGTGCCGAGCGCCGGCACCGGGACGCCGGCGGCGGTCGCCGTCGCGACGACCCGGCGCCACGCGTCGACGCCGTCCTTCACCGCGTTGGCGAAGTACTCCTGGGTGAGCAGCGTGGTCAGGTCGGGCTCGGCGTCGTACGCCTCGCGGATCCGGTCGAGGAACTTCGCGCGGATGATGCAACCGCCGCGCCAGATGGTCGCCATGGCGCCGGGGTCGATGTCCCAGCCGTGCTCCTCGCTGCCGGCCACGATCTGGTCGAAGCCCTGGGCGTAGGCGACGATCTTGGCCGCGAGCAGCGCGGCGCGCACGTCGTCGACGAACGCCTCCGGGTCCGCCAGCGCGGTCTCGGCGTCGGGTGCCTCGAACATCTGCTGGGCGGCCCGGCGCTGGTCGAGGTGTCCGGAGATGCTGCGTGCGAAGGTGGCCTCCGCGATCCCGGTGATCGGGACGCCGAGGTCGAGGGCGCTCTGCACGGTCCAGCGGCCGGTGCCCTTCTGCTCGGCGGCGTCGGCCACCACGTCCACGAACGGCTGGCCGGTCTCGGCGTCGGTGTGGCCGAGCACCTCCGCGGTGATCTCGATGAGGTAGGAGTCGAGGTCGCCGGTGTTCCACTCCCGGAAGACGTCGGCGATCTCCGCGGGCTGCTTGCCGACCAGGTGCCGCAGCACGTCGTAGGACTCGGCGATCAGCTGCATGTCGGCGTACTCGATGCCGTTGTGCACCATCTTCACGAAGTGCCCGGCCGCGTCCGGCCCGACGTGGGTGCAGCACGGCACGCCGTCGACCTGCGCGGCGATCGACTCCAGGATCGGGCCGAGGGTCTCGTAGGCCTCGTCGGAGCCGCCGACCATGATCGACGGCCCGTTGAGGGCGCCCTCCTCGCCGCCGGAGACGCCGGCGCCGACGAAGTGCAGCCCCTTCTCGGCCAGCGCCTTCTCGCGGCGCGCGGTGTCCGAGAAGTGCGCGTTGCCGGCGTCGACCACGATGTCGCCCTCGTCGAGCAGCGGCGTCAGCTCGTCGATGACGGCGTCGGTGCCGGACCCGGCCTTCACCATCACGATCACGGCGCGGGGCCGCTGGATGGAGGCGACGAAGTCCTCGAGGCTCTCGGAGCCCACGAAGTCGCCCTCGTCGCCGTACTCCTCGAGCAGGCTGGTCATCCGCGAGGCGGTCCGGTTGTGCACCGCGATCGTGTGGCCCTGCCGGGCGATGTTGCGGGCCAGGTTGCGCCCCATCACGGCCAGGCCGGTCAGCCCGATGCTCGCGGTGGCGGTCCGGGTCCCGGCCGGGGTCTGCGAAGTCGAGGTCATGGCGCCCACCCTTCCACCGCGGACAAGCCGGGCGGACGGGACTGGGTAGGTTCGTCCCGAGCACGAGAGGAGTCCTGCTGAGATGACCGAGACCACCACCCGCTGGGTCTGCCCCGGCTGCGGCTACGTGTACGACGAGGGGACCGGCGACGCGCACGAGGGGTTCGCGCCCGGCACCGCGTGGAGCGAGGTGCCCGACGAGTGGGTCTGCCCCGACTGCGGCGTGCGCGACAAGACCGACTTCGAGCCGGCGGATGCCTGAGCCCGTGCATGAGTGAGACGACCCGGGTGCGGCCGGTCGGCGAGCGGGTGCTCGACGCCACCGCGACGATCACCGCCGAGCACGGCTGGGGCGCGGTGACGATGGGCAAGGTCGCCTCGCTCGCGGGCGTGAGCCGGCAGACCGTCTACAACGAGTACGGCGCCAAGCCGGCGCTCGGCCAGGCGATGGTGCTGCGCGAGCTCGAGCGGTTCCTGGCCGTCGTGGCCCACGAGCTCGACACCGGCGACGAGCTGGTGCCCGCGATCCGGGCCGCGGCCGAGCAGACGCTGCTGATGGCGCGCGACAACCCGCTGCTGCACACCGTGCTGACCTCCGCGCACAGCCTGTCCTCGGGCGGCTCGCAGGCCGACAACGAGCTGCTGCCGTTCCTCACCACCGACGCGGAGCCGCTGATCTCGGCCGCCAAGAGCGTGATCATCGAGCGGCTGGGACGCTTCCCGGACCTCGGGTTCGACGGCGAGCAGCTGGACGCCGCCACCGACGCGATCGTGCGGCTGGTGCTCAGCCACGTGATGCAGCCCGGGGGCGACCCCGCGCGGACCGCGGACCACCTGGCCTGGATCGTCGGCCGGGTGCTCGAGCGGCCCTGACGAGTCAGCTGCCGGCGTCGGGAGCGTCGCCGCCGGGTGCACCCGCGCCCTCGGGGCCGTCCGGGTCGTCCTCCGGGTCGCGGGCGAGCGGGTTCTCCTCGGGGTTCAGGTCGTCGGGCAGCTGGTCGTCGGTGATGCCCTCGCCCGACTCGCTGCTGCTCTCGGTGCTCGACTCGCTCATGGGCCCGTCGTACCCCGTCGGCGGCCGCGGCAAGCATCGGACGCCCAGGGACCGGGCCGGACGTGGCAGTGGCCCCGACCCGGAGGTCGAGGCCACTGCGGTGATCCACCCAATCTCGGCCCGGGGGGAGCGGCCCCCGGGCCAAGCCGTGTCCCCGGTCGTGGTGCGGATCCACCGGGGGAGTGGAGCGGTGGTTGAGCCCAGAGAACAGGTGGTGGGTGTCGCCGGACTCAACCACCGGCTGGTGGGACCGTCAGCCCATGCTCGGCGGCATCATCACCGAGTCGATGAGGTAGACGGTCGCGTTGGCGGTCTTCACGCCGCCGCAGATGACGTTGGCCTTCTGCGCCTTGAGCGTGTCGGCCGAGCCGGAGATCGTGAGCTTCTCGCCCTCGACGGTCTTCAGCGTCTTGCCGGCGATCTGGTCGGGTGACATCTGGCCCGCGACCACGTGGTAGGTCAGCACGGTCTGCAGCGCCTTGGCGCCCTTCGGGGTGCTGAGCAGCTTCAGGGTGGGCTTCGGCAGCTTCGCGAAGGCCGAGTCGACCGGGGCGAAGACGGTGAACTTGCCGCCGTTCAGCGTGTCGACGAGGTTCACCTTCGCGTTGTACTTGCCGGAGACCGCCGCGGTGAGCGTCTTCAGCAGCGGGTTGTTGCTCGCGGCGACGGCGACCGGGTCGGCGGCCATCCCCTTGACGGAGCCGGACCCGTTCGGGACCTGCTTGGCGTACGCGGCGCAACCGGGACCGACGAGGTCCGCGGCCGGGTCGGCGGCGGCGCTGCTCGGGGCGGCGGCCTTGCTCGACGGGGCGGCCGACTTGCTGCCGGAGTCGCCGCTGTCGCTGGACGAGCCCCCACCACCGCAAGCGGCAGTCATCGTCAGGGCGGACACGATCGCGGCCGCGGCGGCGATCCTCTTGGTGGTGCGCATGGGTGCGTTCCTTACGGTTGACGTTCGTTTGACTCGGCGTGTGGCTTGCTCTGTGGGTGGTTCGCCGCCTCGTCGTACCGGGATTGGTCGATCGGGGAGGAGTTTTCGGGTCAGGAGCCGGTGACGTTCACGCTGTGCCAGCCGGTCGACCCGTTGGGCGCGATGGGCGTGCGCTTCTGGGTCTGCGTGTAGCCGGTGTCGTCGGTCGCACGGACCTCGATCGTGTGGTTGCCGGAGGTGGCCTGCCACATCCACACCCACTGCCGCCAGGTGTCGATGTTGTCGGCGTCGGCGAGCGTCGCCTCCTGCCACGGCCCGCCGTCGACGCGGACCTCGACCGTGCGGATGCCGCGGTCCTGCGACCACGCGACGCCGGCGATCGGCACCCGGGTGCCGGCCTTCACCTGCGCGAACGAGTCGGGTACGTCGATGCGCGCCGACGTCTTGATCGGCGCCTTCACGGAGTAGCCGCGGGTGGACCAGTAGGCCTTGAAGTCCGCGAACCGGGTCACCTCGAGGTCGACGAGCCACTTGGTGGCCGAGACGTAGCCGTAGAGGCCGGGCACGACCATGCGCACCGGGAAGCCGTGCTTGAGCGGCAACGGCTCGCCGTTCATGCCGACCGCGAGCAGCGCGTCGCGCTTCGGGTCGTTCAACGCCTGCAGCGGGGTGCCGATCGTCATGTTGTCCGCGCTGGTCGACTTCACCGCGTCGGCGCCGTCCTTGACGCCGGCCTCCTCGAGCAGGTCGCGGATCGGGATGCCGAGCCACGTCGCGTTGCCGACGTACGAGCCGCCGACCGGGTTCGAGACGCAGGTCAGCGTGATGCGGCGCTCGATCATCCGGCGCTTGAGGAGGTCCTCGTAGGTCAGCTCGATCTCCTTGTCCACCATGCCGTGGATGCGGAGCGTGTAGCCGTCGATCGGGACGTCGGGGACGCTCAGCGCGGTGTCGACGCGGTAGAACGTCGAGCTCGGCGTGATGAACGGCGTGATGCCCTTGACGTCGAGGCTGGTGCCCGACGCGAGCGCGGGGGAGGCGGTCGCGGGCTTCGGCAGCGTGATGTCGGCGCGCTCGGCGGCGGCCGCGGACCCCCCGAAGGCCTGCCGGACGGCACCGCCGGCGGCGGCCACCGCGCTCACGGCGGCCGCGGCCACCAGGAAGCCGCGCCGGTCGAACGAGGCGGGCAGGTCGTCGCCCTCGACCCGCTCGGGCAGCAGGTCGCCGATCAGCAGCCGGGGCTTGCCGTCCTCGACGGTCTCGACCTTCCGGACCCGGCACGGGGCCGGCTGCTCGAGGGTCTCGGGGGAGGAGGAGGCTGCGGACCCGTCGCGACCCGTGGGTGCAGGGCGTTCGCCCGCCCCCTCGCGGGCGGAACGCGCCGGAGTGCGAAGGGTCCGCAGCAGCAGGAGGAGCGCGGTGGTCGAGACGACCAGCAGCGCCAGGGCGGGCAGCAGCCGCAGCACGACGCCGGCGGTGGCCGCGCGGTCGGTGAGCGCGGCGGCCGTCGCCACCACGCTCAGCAGCAGGAAGCCGCCGAAGGCCAGCCGGGGGCGGCGCACCCCGAGGACGCCGAGCAGCACCGCGAGCAGCGCGACCGTCACGATCACCCCGGTGATGAGCACCGGCTTGTCCTTGTCGCCGAAGGTCTCGATCGCGAACTCCTTGAGAGGTCGCGGCGTCGCGTCGACGGCCCGGTTGCCGACCGCCAGCAGCGGGGAGGTGACCCCGCTCAGCAGCGCCGCGAGCGCCTCCGAGACCGCGACCCCGGCCGCGCCGGCGAGCAGCCCCGCGAGACCACCGGCCGCCCAGCGACCCCACGGACGACCCGACCGAGGACTGGGGGCGCGCGGGGGCGTGGCGGTGGTCGTCTCGGTGGCAGGCATACCCGCTGTTCGTCCGCGGCGGCCTCGCGGATGGGTGGCGCGGGCCCCGGCGGACCGGTGGCGGAGCCCCCTTCCCCTCGCGTTGACTAGGCAGGGGACACTCGGGGTACGTCTCCTGTCGGGAGACGGGGGATCCTTCGGGGAGGGGCACCAGTGGAGCTGCGAGGCCGCGGGCGTGCGCGCGCGAGTGCCGTCGTGCTGTGCCTCGCGCTGCCGCTGGCCGGGTCGCTGGCCGGCTGCTCCCCCCGCCACGAGTCGCTGCCAGCGCGCCTCGCAGCAGACCGACGGCGGCGGCTCCGGCGAGGGCTCCGCCTCGGCCTCCCCGCGCGACGGCGACCCGTCCGCGTCGAGCAGCCCGGGCGACGGTCGTACGCCGTCGCCGACCCGGGCCGCTTCAAGCCGCCGCTGCTCACCGCCGACGTGCTGGTGACCAGCAGCCGGAGCATCCCGGCGTCGGTGCGCCACCGGGTCGACCGGCTGCCGGGGGTGCGGACCTCGATGCCGATGTCGTTCGCCGCGCTGTCGGTCAACGGCCGCACGCTCTCGCTCGCGGCGGCCGACCCCGCGCGGTTCCGGCACTTCACCGCCTTCGCCTCGGCGCGCTCGGACGCGGTCTGGCGGCGGGTCGCGGACGGCGAGGTGGCCGTCTCCCCGGACCTGCCGCGCAAGCTCGAGTCGCCGCGGGGCTACCTGCGGCTCGGCGCCTCGAAGGACGCGCCGCCGGTGCACATCGGCGCCTACGCCCCGCTGGTCAAGCAGGTCGACGCGGTCGTGAACTACAAGCGCGCCGAGCAGCTCGGCATGCCGAGGAGCAACGCGCTGCTGGTGTCCACGGGCACCCTCACCCCGTCCAAGGTGGTCGGGAAGCTCAAGAAGGCGCTCGGGCCGGACTACTCGCTGCAGACGCTCGCCCTGGAGTTCAACGTCGGCGTGCAGCAGACCGCGGTGCTCACCGGCGCGTCGGTCTCCAGCGCCGTCGGCACCTTCAACTACACCCCGCACGCCGACGGCACCGTCACCCCCGACCCGCGCTGGGTCGGCAGCTACATCCGCCGCGAGACGATGCCGATCATCGGCCCGGTCACCGGCAACAAGGGGATGCTGCCGCAGCTGCGGGCCGCCCTCGACGAGGTCGTGCAGAAGGGCCTCGCCGCCAAGATCCACCCGGGTGAGTACGGCGGCTGCTACGTCCCGCGCTACATCGCGAACGACCCGTCGAAGGGCCTCTCGCTGCACTCGTGGGGGATGGCCGTCGACCTCAACGTCCCCGGCAACCAGCGCGGCACCGTCGGGCAGATGGACCGCCAGGTGGTCGCGATCTTCAAGAGGTGGGGCTTCGCCTGGGGCGGCGACTGGAACTACACCGACCCGATGCACTTCGAGATGGACCGGGTCGTCAAGGTCGGCTGAGCCGCCAGCCGTTGCTCGGCCCTTGTTGCTCAGCCCTTGTTGTGGTGCTCCACGACCTGCCGGGCGACCTCGCTGAGCTTGATGTTCATGTCCTGCGAGGCCTTGCGCAGCATCTCGAACGCCTCGTCGTCGGTGATCTTGTGGAACGCCATCATCAGGCCCATCGCCTTGCCGATCTCGCGGTTGCTCTGCAGCCCGGCCTTGAGGGTCTCGGCGGCCTTGCGCTCGTGCGAGGCGACCAGCGCCACGGTGATGAACGCCGCCAGCACGATGCCCTGGTCGACCGCCTCGGCGGTCAGCCCGCCGGCGGTGTCGGAGAACAGGTTGAGCGCGCCGGTCTTCTGCTCGCCCGCGCGCAGCCGGAAGCCGGCCATCCCGCGCACCGACGTCTCGGCCATCACCCGCTCGGTCAGCCGCGGCCAGGGCGACCCGTCGGTGAGGTCGGCGTCGTGGAACACCGACTCGTCCACGATGGCGTCCAGGCACGGACCCTCGCCGAGCTCCCGCTCGAAGCCGTCGATCTGCCGGGCCACGTCGTCGCTCGCGGCCACCGTCGTGAACGCGCCGCCGTTGCGCAGCATCAGGCTCGCGTGGTCGCAGCCGGTCACCAGCCGGGGCGCGGCGCTGACGATCGCGTCGTACACCTGGGAGAAGTCGTCGGTGACGTACACCAGCTCGGCGAGCCCCTGGAAGGCCTCCGTCGTGGACTCGTCGATCCGGGCCACCCGGTCGTCGTGAGTCATGGTTCCCGCCGTTTCTCCGAGGAGCGTCGCCCTGTCGCTCTCAAGACGCGGCGCCATTGTGACACGCCGACATAGGCTGGGAGCGCCGAGCGGGGTGACCGCCCGCGGCGAGGAGGACCCAGTGGCCCACGCGAGCTGACCGGCCCGAGCGGGCGCCTCTTCGTCCCGCGCCCGGCGCCCACGACTGGAGCCGGCTGCCGCCGCCCGTCCCGCGCGACCGGCTGGTCGCGACCTCCGAGGCGTCGCCGCGGCCGGAGGAGAAGGACGACTACTGGCGCGAGGTCGAGTGGATGCTGCGGGTGACCGGCGTCTGAGCGCGGCTAGCCTGGCCCTCGCGCCAGTAGTCGAGACGTCCCAGGAGTGTGCAGATGCGTTCGGTCCAGGTCAGCCGGCTCGAAGGTCCGTCCGGTGTCGAGGTGGTCGAGGCCGCCGAGCCGACCCGCGGCGAGGACGAGGTGCTCGTCGAGGTGCGCGCGCTCGGCATGAGCTGGCCCGACCTGCTGCAGAGCCGCGGTGAGTACCAGCTCAAGCCCGACCTCCCCTTCCAGCTCGGCGTCGACTTCGCCGGCGTGGTGCGGGAGGCCCCGGCGGGCTCCGGGCTCGCCGCCGGCGACCGGGTCGCCTGCGTGCTGCCGTACGGCGGCGGCGCCGACCTGGTCGCGGTGCACCAGGGCAGCGTCTTCCCGCTGCCCGACGGGGTGAGCTTCGAGAAGGCGGCCGCGATCCCGATGAACTACCTCACCGCGCAGTTCGCGCTCGAGAAGCGCGGCCAGCTCCGCGAGGGCGAGACGGTCCTGGTGCACGGTGCCGCCGGCGGCGTCGGGACGGCCACCCTCCAGGTCGCCCGCGGGTACGGCGCCCGCACCGTCGCCGTGGTCTCCACCCAGGAGAAGGCCGACTTCGTGCGCTCGCTCGGCGCCGACCACGCGGTGCTCACCGACGGGTTCCTGGCTGCGGTGAAGGAGATCACCGAGGGCCGGGGCGTCGACGTCGTGGTCGACGTCGTCGGCGGCGACCTGATGACCGACTCGCTGCGCGCGCTCGCCCCGCTGGGCCGGCTGCTGGTGCTCGGGTTCACCGGCGGGCAGATCCCGCAGGTCAAGGTCAACCGGCTGCTGCTGAACAACGTCGACGTCCGCGGCGTCGGCTGGGGCGCCTACGCGATGACGCGCGAGGGCTACCTGCGCCGGCAGTGGGACGCGCTGCTGCCGCTCGTGGAGTCCGGCGTGGTCGACCCGCCGGTCGGCACGACGTACCCGGTCGAGGAGGTGTCGCGGGCCCTGGTCGACCTGGAGCAGCGCCGGGTGCTCGGCAAGGCCGTGCTCAGCTTCGACTGACCGGGTCGAGCCGGGCCTCCCGCCGGGTCGAGCCGGGCCTAGTGCGTGAGGTCGGCGTACTCCGGGTGCCGGCTCGATCCACGCCTTCACGAACGGGCACTGCGCGACGACCCGCAGCCCCTCGCCCCGCACCGAGTCGAGCGCCTGCCGCACCAGCAGCGAGCCGACGCCCTGCCCCTCGAAGGCGTCGTCGACCTCGGTGTGCACGAACACCACCCGGTCGTCGTGGCGCGGTAGACGGCGACGGCGGCGACCGCCCCCGTGCCGTCGACCGCCTCGAACCGGCTGGCCTCGGGGTCGTCGCGGACGGTGAACCGGGTCTCCTCGGGCATGCGGCGATCGTGCCACGGGGGTCCTCGGGCACGGTTATAGGCTGACCGGCGTGACGATCCTCGACGACGCCCGCGCGGGCATGAACCCCGACATCCGCCCCCAGGACGACCTGTTCCGGCACGTGAACGGCCGCTGGCTCGACACCACGGACATCCCCGCCGACCGTTCCTCGTGGGGCGCGTTCGTGGCGCTCGCCGACCAGTCCGAGGCCCGGGTCCGCGAGATCATCACCGAGCTCGCCGCCGGCACCCACGAGCCCGGCAGCAACGCCCAGAAGATCGGCGACCTGTTCACCAGCTTCATGGACGAGGACCGCGTCGAGGAGCTCGGCGCCGAGCCCGGTCGCGGCCGACCTCGAGACCGTCGCGGCGCTGCCCGACCTGGAGTCGCTGGTGGCGTTCGTCGGCGGGCTGGAGCGGCGCGGCGGCGGCGGCTTCTTCGGCGCCTACGTCAACACCGACGACCGCAACGCCGACCGCTACCTCGTCAACATCGTGCAGGGCGGCATCGGGCTGCCCGACGAGTCGTACTACCGCGACGAGAAGTTCGCGGACATCCGCACCGCCTACCTCGGCCACCTCGAGAAGCTGCTCACGCTGGCCGGCTGGGCCGACCCGGCCCGCGGCGCGCAGCAGGTGCTCGACGTGGAGACCCGGCTCGCGCAGGGGCACTGGGAGCGCGCCGAGACCCGCAACGTCCTCAAGGCCTACAACCTCACCGCCGATCGACGAGCTGCGCGCGCTGGTCCCGGCGCTGCCGCTCGACACCTGGGCCGACGCCCTCGGCGCGGACGAGAAGACGCTGGCCGAGACGATCGTCCGCCAGCCGTCGTACCTCCAGCACCTCTCGACCGCGCTCGAGGAGGTCCCGCTCGACGACTGGAAGGCCTGGGTCGCGATCCGCGTCGTGCGGTCCGCGTCGCCGTACCTCTCCTCGGCGTTCGTCGAGGAGAACTTCGAGTTCTACGGCCGCACCCTGCAGGGCACCCCCGAGCTGCGGGCCCGGTGGAAGCGCGGCGTCGCGTTCGTCGAGGGGTCGGTGGGCGAGGCCGTCGGCGAGGAGTACGTCGCCCGGCACTTCCCGCCGCGGGCCAAGGAGATGATGCTCGACCTGGTCGCGAACCTCCTCGAGGCCTACCGCCGCAACATCGAGGCGCTCGACTGGATGACCGAGGAGACCAAGCAGCGGGCCTACCGCAAGCTCGAGACCTTCCGCCCGAAGATCGGCTACCCCGACGAGTTCCGCGACTACTCCCGGCTGACCGTCACCGCCGACGACCTGCTCGGCAACGTGCGCGCGGTCGCGGCGTTCGAGACCGACCGCGAGCTCGGCAAGATCGGCGGGCCGGTGGACCGCGACGAGTGGTTCATGCTGCCGCAGCACGTGAACGCCTACTACAACCCGGGGATGAACGAGATCTGCTTCCCCGCCGGCATCTTGCAGTCGCCGTTCTTCGACGCCGACGCGGAGCCCGCCGAGAACTACGGCGGCATCGGCGCGGTGATCGGCCACGAGGTCGGCCACGGCTTCGACGACCAGGGCTCGCAGTACGACGAGCGCGGCCAGCTCGAGAACTGGTGGACCGCCGACGACCGCGCCGCCTTCCAGGAGCGGGCCGACAAGCTGATCGCGCAGTACGACGAGTTCGAGCCGGCCGAGCTGCCCGGCGAGCACGTCAACGGCTCGCTGACGGTCGGGGAGAACATCGGCGACCTGGGCGGGATCACGATCGCGCTGAAGGCCTACCTGATCAGCCTCGAGGGCTCCGAGGCCCCCGAGGTCGGCGGGCTCACCGGCGCGCAGCGGGTGTTCCTCAACTTCGCCCACGTCTGGCGCGGCAAGCGGCGCAAGGAGCAGCTGCTGCAGCTGCTGACCGTCGACCCGCACAGCCCCGCGGAGTTCCGCGCCAACATCGTGCGGAACCTCGACGAGTTCCACGACGCCTTCGCGCACCCAGCCCGGCGACGGGCTCTGGCTCGACCCCGAGGACCGCGTCCGCATCTGGTGAGGCGCGCGCTTCTGACTCCCCACGTGCGCCGAGGCGCGTGGTTCTGACTGCCGACGAGTCAGGACCACGCGCCTCGGCGGGGTCGTGGAGTCAGGACCGCGCGCCTCGGCGGGTCAGTGGGTCAGCGCGGCGGCCGGGTCCATCGTCCGGGCGGGCTTGCGGCGCGGCAGCAGCAGCGCCGGGACGATGCAGAACGCGACCAGGATCGTGCCGACCAGGAACGCCGACGCGAACGCGTGCGACATGTCGGAGTACGCGAACGGCAGGATCTTCGGGTTGACCTGACCACCGGAGTCGACGGCCGCCCGCAGCTGCGTCACCGCGGCGCTGCCGTTGAAGCCGTTGGTCAGGATCACCGAGAACAGCGCCGTGCCGATCGAGGCCGCCACCTGCTGGGTGATGTTCATCAGCGTGGAGCCGCGCGCGATCTCGGCGTCCTTCAGGGTCTGCAGCGCCGAGGTCATGATCGGCATCATCGTGCCGCCCATGCCCAGCCCCATCACGAACAGCGCCGTCAGCAGGAAGGCGTACGACGGGGTGTCGACCGACACCCCGGCGGCCGACACCGTCACCTCGGACGCGGAGATCGCGACCTGCGTGAACATGCCCATGCCGACCACGATCACCGCGATGCCGGCCAGCACGATCTTGCCCGGGCCGATCTTGTCGGTGAGCACGCCGGCGACCGGCATCGTCAGCATCGCGCCGAGGCCCTGCGGGGCCAGCAGCAGGCCGGCGTGCAGCGTGGTCTCGCCGCGCACCTGCAGGAAGTACGACGGGAACAGCAGGCTGGCGCCGAAGAACGCGATGGCGAACAGCGACATCGCGATCACCGAGACGCTCAGCGCCCGGTTGCGGAACAGGTGCAGGTCGATCAGCGGGTGCTCCGGTGCCCGGAACAGCGAGCGGAGCACGAACAGCGTGACCAGCACGAGGCCCATCGCCGCGGTGGTGAGCACCTTGGTGTCCCAGATCGTGCCCGCCTCGGGGATCGAGGAGACGCCGTACAGGAAGAGCGCGAGTCCGGGCGAGAGCAGCAGCATGCCGAGGAAGTCGAAGGTCTCCGACGGGGTGGGGCTGTCCTTGTCGAGCACCAGCGCGGCGTAGAGGAGCGCGGCCGCACCGATCGGGAGGTTGATCAGGAAGATCCAGTGCCAGCTGGCGATGTCGATCAGCCAGCCACCCAGGATCGGGCCGAAGATCGGGCCGAGCAGCATCGGCACGCCGAGCACCGCCATCACGCGGCCGATCCGCTCCGGGCCGGCGGCCCGGGTCATGATCGTCATGCCGAGCGGCATCAGCATGCCGCCGCCGAGCCCCTGCAGCACCCGGAACGCGGTGAGCATCTCGATGCTGTTGGCGGCCGCGCAGAGCGCCGACCCGCCGGCGAACAGCACCACCGCGAGCATGTAGAGCCGCTTCGTGCCGAACCGGTCGGCGGCCCACCCGGTGAGCGGGATGACCGAGGCCAGCGCCAGCGTGTAGCCGGTCATCGTCCACGCGGTCTGCGCCGGCGACGCGTCGAAGACCCGCTGGAAGGTGGGCTGCGCGACGCTCACGACGGTGATGTCGAGGATCGACATGATCGCGCCGAGCACGACGACGCCGGCGACCAGGAGGACCCGCCTGTCGAGCTTGTCGGAGGCGGCCGGGGGTGCGGACGGGGAGGGAGTCTGGGTCGTCACTGGGACACCCTAAGGAGTACCGAGACTCCGACACACGTTAATTGTGTGTGAGCCGGCGTGCGTCCGCTCACAGCGAACGGGCGTCCGCCGGCGGTCCTACGCGAGCACGTCGTCGATGGCCTCGGTGACCCGCGGGTCGTCGGGCACGACGGTCGGGTCGAACCGGGCCACGACCGTCCCCGACCCGTCGACGAGGAACTTCTCGAAGTTCCACTGCACGTCGCCGGAGCGGCCCTCCTGGTCGGCCGCGCGGACCAGCTCGTCGTACACGGGGTGCCGGCCGGGTCCGTTGACCTCGACCTTCTCGCTCATCGGGAAGGTGACGCCGTACGTCGCGGAGCAGAACTCCGAGATCTCCTCGGCGGTGCCCGGCTCCTGGCCGCCGAACTGGTTGCAGGGCACGCCGACCACGGTGAAGCCACGCCCGGTGTAGCGCTCGTGGAGCTCCTCCAGGGCGGTGTACTGCGGGGTGAGGCCGCACTTCGACGCGACGTTGACGACGAGGGCGGGACGGCCGCCGGTCAGCTCGCCCAGCGTGGCGGGCGTGCCGTCGAGGCGGGCGAGGGGCTGGTCGAGAAGGCTCATGCCGCCAGGCTAGTGACGGCACCCCAGCCCGAGGCCGCGCGGGCTCACGCCAGCCCGGCGTCGTGCACGCAGATCGCGATCTGCACCCGGTTGCCGGCGTCGAGCTTCGTGAACAGCCGGCCGATGTGCGCCTTCACGGTCGGCACCGACAGGTGCAGCCGGCCCGCGATCTCGGCGTTGGTGAGACCGTGCCCGACCGCGACCGCCACCTCGCGCTCCCGCTCGGTGAGCCGGGCCATCCGCTCGCGGGCAGCCCGGGCCCGGTCCGGCGCCTGGCCCGCGGTGAGCTGCGCGATCAGCCGGCTGGTGACGCTCGGCGACAGCATCGGGTCGCCGTCGGCGACCCGGCGGACCGCCTCGGTGATGGCCGCCGGCGGGGTGTCCTTGAGCAGGAAGCCGCTGGCGCCGGCGCCGAGCGCCCGGACCACGAAGTCGTCGGCGTCGAAGGTGGTCAGCACGATCACCTTGGGCGGGTGCTCCCACGCCTGCAGCTGCTCGGTCGCCTCCAGCCCGCTCATCCGCGGCATCCGGATGTCCATCAGCACCACGTCGGGGCGGTGCTCGCGCGCGGCGGCGACGCCGTCGTGGCCGTCGACCGCCTGCCCGACGACCTCGAGGTCCGGCTGGCCGCCGAGCATCAGCTGCAGCCCGGAGCGCACCAGGGCGTCGTCGTCGACGATCAGCACCCGGATCGGCGCGGTCACGGCGTCCACGGCAGCCAGCCGTGCAGCTCGAAGACGCCGGAGTCGCGGCGGCTCTCCAGCCGGCCGCCTGCCAGCTTGGCGCGCTCGCCGAGACCGACCAGCCCGAGGCCCGCCCCGGGCGTCCGCGAGACGCCGTTGCTGCGGGCGGGGTTGCGGACTCGGATGTCCACCCCGTCGCCCGGTGACCCGGCGACGTCGACCATCACCGTCACGCCCGGCGCGTGCTTGCGGGCGTTGGTGAGGCCCTCCTGCACGATCCGGTACGTCGTGCGCCCGACCTGGTCGGGCATCTCGCCACCGTCGAGCACCCGGTCGTCGTAGCGCACCTGCATGCCCGACGAGCGGGCCTCGGCGACCAGCGCGGCGAGGTCGCCGAACGTGGGCTGCGGCGCCTCCCGGCGACCGGCCGGGTCGTCCTCGCGCAGCACGCCCAGCACCGCGCGCAGGTCGGTCAGCGCCTCGTGCGACTTGGTCTGGATCACCTCGGCGGCGTCCCGCATCTCGTCGGCGGTCAGGTCGGTGCGGTAGGCCATCGCCCCCGCGTGCATGGTGATCAGCGAGATCCGGTGCGCGAGCACGTCGTGCATCTCGCGGGCGATCCGGGCGCGCTCGTTGGACCGGCCCTGCTCGACCCGGAGCTCCTGCTCGGCCTCCGCCCGCTCGGCCCGGTCGCGCAGCGTCCAGAGCAGCTCGCGCCGCGAGCCGAGGTACATCCCCCACACCAGCATCGCGATCGTGAACGCGAGCCCGAAGGCGAAGGTGATCCACCACGGGTCGTGGGTCGGGCTCGGCCCCACCAGGGGGTAGATCATCGCGCCGACCAGCCCGGCCAGCCCGACCACCACGATCTGCCAGACCACGCGCCGGGTGGCCAGCGAGACCGAGGCCAGCACCCCGGGGCCGGCGGACGAGATCGACACCGAGCCGAGCAGCGCGGTCACCGTCGCGACAGGCATCGGCCAGCGCCGACGGAAGAAGCTCAGCAGCAGCGAGACGAGCCCCAGCGAGAGGTCCAGCCAGAACAGCGGTCGCGCCTGCTCCCACTGCAGCTTGGCGGTCGCCGGCCACAGCACCGCGCTGATCGAGAGGACCCCGGCGGTGCGCCAGGCGTGCGAGCGCCAGGTCAGCGGTGGGTTGTACTGCTCCGGGGTCGGTTCGTGCACGTCGCTCAGCCTAGGAGCGGTCCGCGCCGGAGGGCAGCGCCCCCGGTCGGCGCCACCCCCGACTTAAGTCGTCGGCGCGACATGCCTGCGACGGATGCGCGGACCGTCGCGTTCCGCTTGGGTAGACGCATGATCACTGTGGACGGGCTCACCAAGACCTACGGCGGCTTCCTCGCCGTCGACGACGTGTCCTTCACCGCCCAGCCCGGTCGGGTCACCGGCTTCCTCGGCCCGAACGGCGCCGGGAAGTCGACCACGATGCGGATCATGGTCGGGCTCACCCCGGCCAGCCGCGGCCGGGTGACGATCGGGGGACACCGCTACTCCGACATCCCGAACCCGGCACGCCACGTCGGCGTGCTGCTGGACGCCTCCGCCCAGCACGACGGCCGCACCGGGCGCGAGATCCTCACCATCGGCGCCGTCACGATGGGGCTGCCGACCAGCCGCGTCGACGAGATGCTCGAGCTGGTCTCGCTGACGCCGGCGGAGGCCAAGCGCCGGGTGAAGAACTACTCGCTCGGCATGCGGCAGCGCCTCGGCATCGCGAACGCGCTGCTCGGCGACCCGAGCATCCTGATCCTCGACGAGCCGGCCAACGGCCTCGACCCGGCGGGCATCCACTGGATGCGCGGGCTGCTGAAGTCGTACGCCGAGCGCGGCGGCACCGTGCTGCTCTCCTCGCACCTGCTCTACGAGGTCGAGAAGATCGCCGACGAGCTGATCCTCATCGGGCACGGCCGGATCGTCGCGCAGGGCACCAAGCAGGAGCTGCTGCAGACCCGCGGCGCGTTCGTGAAGGCCGTGGAGCAGGACAAGCTCCGGGACGCGCTGGAGCGGGCGGGCGTGACCGCCGTACCGTCCGGCGACGGGCTGCGCAGCGACGCCGAGGCGTTGCAGGTCGGCAAGGTGGCGGCGGCGGAGGGCATCACGCTCGTCGAGCTGCGGCCCGCCGACGGCGCCGGCCTGGAGGACCTGTTCCTGCAGCTGACCTCCGACACCCAGCGTGACGAGCGAGCGCCCGGCGCTCCCGCGACCGAAGGAGCCTCCGCATGAGCACCGCGACCCTGGACAATCCGTCCCTCGACATCTCCGGCACCCAGCCCGTCCCGCTGTCACGGCTGGTGCGCGTCGAGCTCCGCAAGCTCGCCGACACCCGCGCGAGCCGGTGGCTGCTGATCGCGATCGTGGCGATCACCGCGCTGATCATCGTGATCTTCTTCCTCAACGCGGACCAGTCCGAGCGCACGTTCATCAACTTCATGGGCGTGACCGCCACGCCGCAGGGCTTCCTGCTGCCGGTGCTCGGCATCCTGCTGGTCACCGGGGAGTGGTCGCAGCGCACCGCGCTGGTGACGTTCACGATGGTGCCGGCCCGCGGGAAGGTGATGGCGGCGAAGGTGGCGGCGGCGCTGCTGGCCGGGCTGGCGGCGATCGTGGTCGCCCTCGGCATCGCCGCGCTGGCGACCGTCCTCGGCGGCGCGGACAACGCCTGGGCCAACATCGGCCTCGACGACGTCGCGAAGTTCGGGCTGCTGCAGGTCATGGGCGTGATGCAGGGCCTCGCCTTCGGCCTGCTGTTCCTCATCTCCGCGGCGGCGATCGTCACCTACTTCGTGCTGCCGATCGCGTTCTCGATCGTCGCGAACCTGTGGGGCGCGCTGAAGGACGCCGCCCCGTGGGTGGACCTGAACACGGCGCAGCAGCCGTTGTTCGGCGCCACGAACATCACCGGCGAGCAGTGGCTGCACATCGCCACCGCCACCGCGATCTGGGTGGTGCTGCCGTTCGTGCTCGGCCTGGTCCGCGTCCTCCGCGCCGAGGTCAAGTAGCCTCCGCCCCGCCGACCCGGCACCTACTCGGCCCCGACACGCGGGGGTGGGCCGAGCAGGTGCCGGGTCGGCGGGTGTGGGCGGGTCCGTCCGGGGCACCGGGAGCGGCATGACGACCGCCCGGCTGGTGTTCCCGCACCAGCTCTTCCCGAGCCACCTCGACGTCGACCCCGGCACGCTCGTGGTGCTCGTCGAGCCCGACCTGTTCTTCCGGCAGCTCGCCTTCCACCTGCACAAGCTGGTGCTGCACCGGGCGACGATGCGCAGCTTCGAGGAGCGGCTGCGCGAGGCCGGCCTCACCACCGTGTACGTCGCCACGTCGGCCGAGCGCACCAGCGACGAGCAGCTCCTCGACGTGCTGCGAGAGCACGACGTCGACGCGGTCACGACGTACGACGTGGTCGACGACTGGCTCGACCGTGACCTGCGGGCGCTCTGCCGTCGCGCGGGGGCGGAGCTGACCGTCGAGGACACCCCGAACTTCCTCACCTCGCGCGACGAGATCGCCGAGACGTTCGACGGCGTGAAGCAGCCGCGGATGCAGCACTTCTACGAACGGCAGCGCCGCCGCCTCGACCTGCTGATGGACGGTGACCGTCCGGTCGGCGGCCGCTGGTCCTACGACACCGAGAACCGCAAGAAGCTGCCGAAGCACGTGCCGGTCCCCGATCCGCCCGGCGCCACCCGCACCGACCACGTCCGCGACGCGATCGCGTGGGCCGAGCGCGAGTTCCCCGACAACCCCGGGGACCTGTCGGCCTACCACTGGCCGACCACCCACCGGCAGGCGGAGAACTGGCTGACCCGCTTCCTCGAGGAGCGCTTCGCGGCCTTCGGGCCCTACGAGGACGCCATCGCGGCCGACGAGCCGTGGCTGTTCCACTCGGTGCTGAGCCCGATGCTCAACATCGGTCTGCTCGACCCGCGGCACGTCGTCGAGCGCGCGGTGGAGTTCGCCGACGAGCACGACGTCGACCTGCCCAGCGTCGAGGGCTTCGTGCGGCAGGTGATCGGCTGGCGGGAGTACATGCGCGCGTCGTACGTCGTCCACGGGCGCGCCATGCGGACCCGCAACCTGCTCGGCCTCACCCAGGAGCTCGACGACTCCTGGTGGGACGGCACCACCGGCCTCGACCCGGTCGACACCGTGGTCCGCCGGGTCGTGCGGCACGGCTACGCCCACCACATCGAGCGGCTGATGGTGCTCGGCAACGCGATGCTGCTGCTGCGCACCGACCCCGACGAGGTCTACGAGTGGTTCATGACGTTCTTCGTCGACGCCTACGACTGGGTGATGGTGCCCAACGTCTACGCGATGAGCCAGTTCGCGGCCGGCGAGCTCGTGACCACCAAGCCCTACGTCAGCGGCTCGAACTACCTGCGGAAGATGAGCGACTTCGGTCCCGGCGAGTGGCGCGAGGCGTGGGACGCGCTCTACTGGCAGTTCGTGGCCGACCACCGCGCGGGCTTCGAGTCCAACCCGCGCAGCAGCTTCGCGGTGCGCACCTACGACCGGATGGGCGACGACCGCAAGCGCGAGCTCGCCGCGACGGCCAGCCGCTGGCTAGCCCGTTGACCCGGTCGGGCCCTCGTAGCTCTCGTCCTCGGGCGTGAGGGCCCGCAGCACGCACAGCTCGTTGCCCTCCGGGTCGCGCATCACCGTGAACGACGCGTCGTCGGGCTGCCCGACGTCCGCGTGGGTGGCGCCGAGCCCGAGCAGCCGCTCGACCTCGGCGGCCTGGTCCGCCGGCCGGAGGTCGAGGTGCAGCCGGTTCTTCAGCGTCTTCTCCTCCGGCACCTTGAGGAACAGGATGTCCGGGCTCACGCCGTCCTCCGGGCTGCCCGCCGGCGGCTCGAGCACCACCTCGTCGTCGGAGTCGTAGGTGCGGCGCCAGCCGAGCGCCGCCTCCCAGAACACGGCCGCCTGCCGGGGGTCGCGGGAGTCGATGCAGATGCACTGCCAGCGCAGCGAGGGAGTGGTCACCTCGCCAACGTGCCAGACGGTGCCGCCGCTCGCCTCCGGTTTTCCGGCCGGCGGTCGGGGGGAGACTGGTGCGCCATGGACCTCCTCCGCACGCCCGACGACCGCTTCCGCGGCCTGCCCGGCTTCGACCACGAGCCCCGCTACGCCGAGCTCCCCGACGGCGACGGCGGCTCGCTGCGGATGGCGTACGTCGAGAGCGGGCCGGCCGACGGCCCGGTGGCGCTGCTGCTGCACGGCGAGCCGAGCTGGTCGTTCCTCTACCGCCACGTGATGGACGTGCTCGCCGAGGCCGGCATCCGCTCCGTCGCACCCGACCTCGTCGGCTTCGGCCGCTCCGACAAGCCCACCCGTCCCGAGGACCACACCTTCGCCCGGCACGTCGAGTGGGTGCGCGCGCTGGCCTTCGACGTCCTCGACCTCCGCGACGTGACGCTGGTCGGCCAGGACTGGGGCGGCCTGATCGGGCTCCGGCTGGTCGGCGAGCACCCCGACCGGTTCGCCCGCGTCGTCGCGTCCAACACCGGCCTGCCGACCGGCGACACCGACATGCCCGAGGTGTGGTGGCGGTTCCGCACCGCGGTCGAGAACGCCCAGACGCTCGACGTCGCCCGCCTCGTGCAGGCCGGCTGCGTGACGCGGCTCGACGACGCCGTCCTCGCGGCGTACGACGCGCCGTTCCCGGACCAGGCCCACACCGCCGGCCCGCGGGTGATGCCGACCCTGGTGCCGACGTCGCCGGACGACCCGGCGACCGAGGCCAACCGCGCCGCGTGGCAGACGCTGACCAGCTGGCCGCGACCGTTCCTGGTGGCGTTCAGCGACGGCGACCCGATCACCGGCGGCATGGCCCCGGTGCTGCAGCGGGCGATGGCCGGGGCGCAGGGCCTCGACCACCCGGTCCTCGAGGGCGCCGGCCACTTCCTGCAGGAGGACGCCGGAGCCCGGCTGGGCGAGGTGGTGGCGCGGTTCGTGCAGGGCGTGTGAGCCGCGCCACTTCGGGGTAGGGGCCAATTGTTGGCTGCAGCAACGACCCCTCTTTCTCGGGAGGCCCGATGGCCCTCACGACCGCCGATCGCACGCCGCTCACGCCGGACCAGCGCAACGCCTTCACCGCCGCCCTGCTCGGCTGGACGATGGACGCGTTCGACTACTTCATCGTGGTCCTGGTCTACGCCGACATCGCCGAGACGTTCGGCGAGTCCAAGGAGAAGGTCGCGTTCCTGACCACGGCCACGCTGCTGATGCGGCCGGTGGGTGCGCTGATCTTCGGGATGTGGGCCGACCGGGTCGGCCGGCGCATCCCGCTGATCGTCGACGTGCTGTTCTACTCCACCGTCGGCTTCCTGTGCGCGTTCGCACCGAGCTTCACCGTGCTGATCGTGCTGCGGCTGCTCTACGGCATCGGGATGGGCGGCGAGTGGGGGCTCGGCGCCGCGCTGGCCATGGAGAAGATCCCGCGCGAGCGACGAGGCTTCTTCTCGGGGGCGCTGCAGCAGGGCTACGCCTGCGGCTACCTGCTGGCCGCGGTCTCGTTCCTGCTCGTCAGCGACGTGCTCGGCCTGTCGTGGCGCTGGCTGTTCGCGCTCTCGATCCTGCCCGCGCTGATCTCGCTGCTGATCCGGACCCGCGTGGAGGAGTCCGCGGTGTGGAAGGAGAGCCGCGAGCAGATGAAGGTCACCAGCACCGGCTTCAAGGACGTCTTCCTCAACGCCAAGGTGGTGCGCCGGTTCCTCTACCTCATCGTGCTGATGACCGCGTTCAACTGGATGAGCCACGGCACCCAGGACGTCTACCCGACCTTCCTCAAGGCCACCGACCAGGGCGGCGCCGGGCTCGCGGAGTCGACCGCGCTGATCATCGCGATCATCTACAACATCGGCGCGATCGTCGGCGGGCTGACCTTCGGGAGCCTGTCGGAGAAGTACGGCCGCCGCTACACCATCGCGTTCTGCGCGATCCTCGGGCTGCCGATCGTGCCGCTGTTCGCGTTCTCGACGACGGCGGCGCTGGCTGTGCCTCGGCTCGTTCCTGATGCAGATCGTGGTGCAGGGCGCCTGGGGCGTGATCCCGGCCCACCTCACCGAGATGTCGCCGGACGCGATCCGCGGGTTCTACCCCGGTGTCACCTACCAGCTCGGCAACGTGTTCGCCGCGCTCAACCTGCCGCTCCAGGAGCACCTGGCGACCACGCACGGCTACCCGTTCGCGCTGGCGGTCACGATCGTCCCGGTGCTGATCGTGGTCGCGACCGTCACCCTGCTGGGCAAGGAGGCGAAGGGCGTCGAGTTCGGCCGGGCGCCCACGGAGGTCAAGGCGACGGCCGGCTAGTCCTCGGGGTCAGTCGTCGGACACGAACGCGCAGAACTCGTTGCCGTCCGGGTCGGCCAGCACCGTCCAGCGGATCTCGTCGTCCGGGGGCCGCAGCACGGTCGCGCCGGCCGCGACGAGGGCGTCGACGTCCGGGGTCAGCACGTCGAGGTGGACCCGGTTCTTCGCGGTCTTCGGCTCCGGCACCGGCACGAAGTCGATCGAGCTCGTACGGCGCACCCGGCACGTCCTCGACGTAGGAGTAGCCGTCGTCGTCGACGAGCCGGGCGCCCAGCACCTCGGCCCACCACGAGGCGATCCGGTGGCACGCCTGCGCCGAGTCGCCGCTGGCGACCACGATCTCGTAGAGCCGCTGCTCGATCTCGCCCTCGCGCACGAACGCGCACAGCTCGCCGCCCTCCGGGTCGGCCAGCAGCGTCCAGCGGAAGGTGTCCGCGTCGACCACGGTCGCGCCGAGCCGGGTCAGCTCGTCGACGGAGCCGACGTTGACGTCGAGGTGCATCCGGTGCTTGGCCGTCTTCGGCTCCGGCACCTGGTTGACCCACACCGTGTGCTGCGGCGTCGGGCCGACCAGCAGGACGTCGCCGTTCGAGTCCTCGCCGGCCGCCCGCAGCTCCAGCCCGAGGGCCCCGGCCCAGAAGGTGCCGAGCCGCTCCGCGTCGGCCGCGTCGAGGCAGAGGTCCTTGAAGGTCGCGAGCGCCATGCGCGCCACCCTAGCCAGCGGCTCAGACCTGCAGGGCCCGCAGCGCCATCCCCTCCAGCACCGACGCCATCTCCGGCTCGGGCAGCATCGCGCTGTGCGGGGTGGAGTTGAGCATCCCGAACGTCGCGTGCGCCATCGCCCGGGCCCGCCTCGGGGTCAGGTCGTCGTGCACCTCGCGGAGCCGGTCGGCCCAGAGCTCGACGTACCGCCGCTGCAGGCCGCGCACCCGCTCCCGCGCGTCGTCCGGCAACGAGGACCAGTCGCGGTCCTGCAGCACGATCAGCGGCTTGTGGTGCAGCGCGAAGTCGATGTGCCAGGCGACCAGCGCCCGCAGCGCCCCGCGCGCGTCGGACGCCGCCGCCGACCGCTCCCGTCCGACGCGGAGCAGCTGCTCGCTGATGTCGACGAGCATCTCCGCGAGCATCGCGTCCTTGGACTCGAAGTGCTTGTAGAGCGCCGGTCCCGAGATCCCGCACGCCGCCCCGAGCTCCACGACGGAGACGCCGTGGAAGCCGCGCTCCGCGAACAGCGTCGCCGCGGTCGCGAGGATCTGCTCGCGTCGGGTGGGCATGGCGCCAGGTTAGCGATCGTTCACCCTCACCGGTGAGCTCCTTGCGCGCGGGCGACGGTCGGGTCGAGGGTGGCGGGAGACCGGACCCCGGGAGGACCCATGGACAGCGACGCGCTGGTCGACCATCTCTTCGAGTCGGCGCTGGGCGCCTTCGACATGCTGACGATCTACATCGGCGACCAGCTCGGTCTCTACGCCGCGCTGCGCGAGCACGGGCCGCTGACCCCCGACGGCCTCGCCGAGCACGCCGCCGTCCACCCCCGCTACGCGAAGGAGTGGCTCGAGCAGCAGGCGGTGGCCGGTCTGCTGGAGGCCGTGGACGGGCGCTTCAGGCTGTCCCAGGAGCACGCCGCGGTGCTCGCCGACCCCGAGAGCCTGGCCTACTTCGCGCCGTTCATGCGGGTGATCGGGGCCGCCGCGGTGCAGCTGCCGGCACTGCTCGACGCCTACCGCACCGGCGGCGGCGTCGGCTGGAGCGCGTACGGCGCCCCGATGCGGACCGGGCAGGCGGACGCCAACCGCCCGCTGTTCCTGCGCACCCTCGGCAGCGAGTGGCTGCCCGCGGTGCCCGACGTGCACGAGCGGCTCACCGCCGGCGGCCGGGTCGCGGACGTGGGCTGCGGCGAGGGCTGGTCGTCGATCGGGATGGCGCTGGCCTACCCGCGCACGCGCGTCGACGGGTACGACGTCGACGACGCCTCCGTGCGGGCCGCGACCGAGCACGCCGCGTCGTACGGCGTGGCGGACCGGGTCCGCTTCCACCACCGCGACGCAGCGACCACCGAGGAGACCGGCTACGACCTGGTCAGCGCCTTCGAGTGCGTCCACGACATGCCCCACCCCGTCGGCGTGCTGGCCGGGATGCGACGGATGGCGGCGCCGGAGGGGTGCGTGCTGGTGATGGACGAGCGGGTGCCGGAGTCGTTCACGGGACCGGGCGACCCCGTCGAGCAGCTGATGTACGGCATGTCGATGCTGATCTGCCTGCCCGACAGCATGTCCACGCCCGGCTCCCGGGCGACGGGGACCGTGATGCGGCCGAGCACGCTGCGCGGCTACGCGGAGGAGGCCGGATTCGCGGGGCTCGAGGTGCTGCCGGTCGAGAACGACCTGTTCCGCTTCTACCGGCTGCGCGCCTGAGCCGGTGGACCCCCGGGTTAACGTTCGCTAACCTGGCGGGATGGCGGAGATGAAGCGGCTCGTCGACGAGCTGCGCGAACGGCTCGCGACGGTGCGGCAGGGCGGCTCGGAGTCGGCGCGCGCGAAGCACCTCGACCGCGGCAAGCTGCTGGCCCGCGACCGCGTGCACCGGCTGCTCGACGCCGGCAGCCCGTTCCTGGAGCTGAGCGCGCTCGCCGCCACCGGGATGTACGACGACGCGGTCCCGTCCGCCGGCATCGTCACCGGCATCGGCCGCGTGCAGGGCCGCGAGTGCGTGGTCGTCGCCAACGACGCCACCGTCAAGGGCGGCACCTACTACCCGATGACCGTCAAGAAGCACCTCCGCGCCCAGGAGGTCGCCCGCGCGAACCGGCTGCCCTGCCTCTACCTCGTCGACTCCGGCGGCGCGTTCCTGCCGATGCAGGACGAGGTGTTCCCCGACAAGGAGCACTTCGGCCGGATCTTCTTCAACCAGGCCAACCTCTCCGCCGCGGGCATCCCGCAGGTCGCCGCCGTGATGGGGTCCTGCACCGCCGGCGGCGCCTACGTCCCCGCGATGTCCGACGAGTCGGTGATCGTCAAGGACCAGGGCACGATCTTCCTGGGCGGACCGCCGCTGGTGAAGGCCGCCACCGGCGAGGTGGTGACCGCCGAGGACCTCGGCGGCGGCGACGTGCACGCCCGGAAGTCCGGGGTGGTCGACCACCTCGCCCACGACGACGCCGAGGCGCTGGCGATCGTGCGGTCGCATCGTCGGCACCTTCGAGCGCCGGCCCGAGCCCTCGCTGGTGGCCCACGACGTCGAGGAGCCCGCCGAGGACCCGCACGGGCTCTACGACGTGGTGCCGACCGACTGCCGCACGCCGTACGACGTCCGCGAGGTGATCCGCCGGGTGGTCGACGCGTCGAGGTTCCACGAGTTCAAGGCGCTCTACGGCGAGACGCTGGTGTGCGGCTTCGCCCGGATCTGGGGCTACCCGGTCGGCATCGTCGCCAACAACGGCATCCTGTTCTCGTCGTCCTCGCTGAAGGGCGCGCACTTCATCGAGCTGTGCAACCAGCGCGGCATCCCGCTGGTCTTCCTGCAGAACATCACCGGCTTCATGGTCGGCCGGGAGTACGAGAACGGCGGCATCGCCCGCGACGGCGCGAAGCTCGTCACCGCGGTCGCGTGCTCGGTGGTGCCGAAGTTCACCGTCGTGATCGGCGGCTCGTTCGGCGCCGGCAACTACGGCATGTGCGGGCGCGCCTACGACCCGCGCTTCCTCTGGATGTGGCCGAACGCCCGGATCTCGGTGATGGGCGGCGAGCAGGCCGCCTCCGTGCTCGCCACCGTCCGCCGCGACGGGATCGAGGCGCGCGGCGAGGACTGGTCGGCCGAGGCCGAGGAGGAGTTCAAGGCCCCGATCCGCGAGCACCTACGAGGCGCCAGGGGTCGCCGTACTACTCCACCGCCCGGCTCTGGGACGACGGCGTCATCGACCCCGTCGACACCCGCCGGGTGCTCGGCATGGGGCTGGCCGCGGCCGCCAACGCGCCGGTCCCGGAGCCCTCCTACGGCATCTTCCGGATGTGAGCGATGACCCTCCACACCGTCCTGGTCGCCAACCGCGGCGAGATCGCGCTCCGCGTGATGCGCGGCTGCCGCGCCCTCGGGCTGCGCAGCGTCGCGATCCACACCGACCTCGACGTCGCGGCCCCGCACGTCCGGGCGGCCGACGACGCGGTCCGGGTCGAGTCCTACCTCGACGTCGACGCCGTCGTGGCCGCGGCACAGGCCGTCGGCGCCGACGCGATCCACCCCGGCTACGGCTTCCTCTCGGAGCGGGCCGCGTTCGCGGAGGCCGTCGAGGCCGCCGGGCTGACGCTGGTCGGCCCGTCGGCGAAGGTCATGCACCAGATGGGCCGCAAGGACGCCGCCCGGGAGATCGCGGTCGCGGCCGGCGTACCGGTGGTGCCGCGCGGTGAGGTCTCGACGGGCTCGACCACCCGGCACTCGACGGGCTCGACCACCCGGGACTCGACGGGCTCGATCACCCGTCACGCCTTCCCGGTGCTGGTCAAGGCCGCGGCCGGCGGCGGCGGCAAGGGCATGCGCGTGGTGCGCGAGGCGGCAGACCTCGACGCCGCGGTGGCGGCGGCCAAGCGGGAGGCGCTCTCGTCGTTCGGCGACGACACCATCCTGATCGAGAAGTACGTCGAGCACGGCCGGCACGTCGAGGTGCAGGTGCTGGCCGACGCCCACGGCCACGTCGTCCACCTCTTCGAGCGCGACTGCTCCACCCAGCGGCGCCACCAGAAGGTCCTCGAGGAGGCGCCGGCGCCGACGATCACGCCGGAGATCCGCACGCTGGTCACCGAGTCGGCCGTCGCCCTGGCGCGGCAGGTCGGCTACGTCAACGCCGGGACGGTGGAGTTCCTGCTCGACAGCGACACCGGCGAGGCCTACTTCCTGGAGATGAACACCCGGCTGCAGGTCGAGCACCCGGTGACCGAGCTCGTGGTGCGCGTCGACGGCCGGCCGCTCGACCTGGTGCAGCTGCAGCTGCGGATCGCCGCGGGCGAGCCGCTGCCGTTCACCCAGGACGACGTCACCCTCGCCGGGCACGCCATCGAGGCGCGGGTCTACGCCGAGGACTCCTTCCACGGCTTCCTGCCGCAGGCCGGCACCGCCACGCTGGTGCGCTGGCCGGGGTCGGAGGCCCACCGCTTCGACCCGGGCACGACGAACGGGGTCCGCGTCGACGCCGCCCTGGAGAGCGGGCAGGTCGTCTCGACGGCGTACGACCCGATGCTCGGCAAGGTCGATCGTGCACGGCCCCGACCGGGAGTCCGCCCGTCGCGGGCTGGTCAACGCGCTCGACGACACCGCGGTGCTCGGGCTGACCACCAACGTCGGCTTCCTGCGGGCGCTGGCCGCCAGCGACGAGTTCCGGGACGCCACCATCGACACCGCCTGGCTCGACGGCGCCACCGTCGCGGAGCCCGACGCCGACACCGCCCGGGTGTTCGCCGCCTGGACCCAGGCTCTGCGTGACCACCAGCTCCTGGGACGCGCCGCACCCGTTCCAGGGCGACGGCTGGCGGCTGGCCGCCGACCCCGCGCCCGTCGTCGTCGAGCTCGACCGGCCGGTGGTCGTGGACCGCGCCGCCGGCCGCGTCGAGGAGACCGCCGTGAAGCAGCTGCTCGCGGAGCGGCACGTGGTCGTGCTCAGCATCGACGGCCGCCGCGAGCAGGCCGTCGTCAACGTCACCGCGCACGAGGTCGAGGTCGTCCACCGCGGTCACCGCCGGGTCTTCACCCGACCCGACGTGTTCGCCGGGGCGCACGCCGCCGCCGGCGACGGCACCGTGACCGCGCCGATGCCCGGCACCGTGATGTCGGTCGCGGTGGAGCCGGGACAGCAGGTCAGCGCCGGTGAGAGCCTGGGCGTGCTGGAGGCGATGAAGATGGAGCTGGTGCTGAGCGCGCCGTTCGACGGCACCGTGACGGAGGTGGCGGTGACCGCGGGCGACCAGGTGCCGCTGGGCGCGACCCTCGTCGTCGTCACCGAGGCGTCGGAGGACGAGAGCGCATGACGTCGCTGCCGCAGGTGGTCCGCGACCCGGACCTCCCCGAGCGGGTCACGATCTACGAGGTCGGCCCGCGCGACGGGCTGCAGAACGAGTCGGCGCTGGTGCCCACCGCGACCAAGGCGGAGTTCGTCCGCCGGCTGCTCGCCGCCGGGCTGCCGGTCGTCGAGGCGACCAGCTTCGTGCACCCGAAGTGGGTGCCGCAGCTGGCCGACGCGGCCGACCTGGTCGACGTGCTGGTCGAGGACCTCGGCGACACCGCCCGCGACCTGCCGGTGCTGGTGCCGAACGAGCGCGGCCTCGACCGGGCCCTGGAGAAGGGCCTGCGGCACGTCGCGATCTTCGGCAGCGCCACCGAGACGTTCGCGCAGCGCAACCTCAACCGCAGCCTCGACGAGCAGTTCGCGATGTTCGAGCCGACCGTGCGGCGGGCCCGTGACGCCGGGCTCGACGTCCGCGCCTACGTCTCGATGTGCTTCGGCGACCCGTGGGAGGGCCAGGTGCCGGTCGAGCAGGTCGTCGACGTCGGCAAGCGGCTCTTCGACCTCGGCGCCTCCCAGCTCTCCCTCGGCGACACCATCGGCGTGGGCACGGCGGCCCACGTCGGCGCGCTGCTGCGAGGCGTTCGACGAGGCCGGCCTGCCGGTGGGGTCGCTCGCGATGCACTTCCACGACACCTACGGCCAGGCGCTGTCCAACGCGACGGCCGCGCTGCGCTGCGGGGTCACCACGTTCGACGCGTCCGCGGGCGGCCTCGGCGGCTGCCCCTACGCCAAGAGCGCCACCGGCAACCTCGCCACCGAGGACCTGGTCTGGCTGCTCACCGGGCTCGGCATCGAGCACGGCGTCGACCTCGGCTCGCTGGTCGAGACGTCGGTGTGGATGGCCGGCGAGCTCGGTCGGCCGAGCCCGTCGGCGGTCGTGAAGGCCCTCGCCGGGGACGACACCAGGTAGGGCACACTTTCCCGCATGAGCCGTGTGGTCTACCTGCACGTCGGCGCGCCGAAGACGGGCACGACGTACCTCCAGGACCGACTGGCGCTGAACAAGGCCTCGCTCGCCCGGCACGCGGTGCACTACCCGCTGCTGCTGCACGCCAGCCAGTTCCGACCCGCCCTCGACCTGCTGCAGATGCCCTGGGGCGGGCTGCAGGTCGACGTCGACGGCGAGTGGGACGGCCTCGCCGCCCGGGTGCGCCGGCTCGACGGCACCGTGGTGCTCTCCCACGAGATCCTGGCCGCGGCCAAGCCGCAGCAGGTCAAGCGCGCGATGGCCTCGCTCGAGGGCAGCGAGGTGCACCTCGTGTACTCCGCGCGCGACCTCGCCCGGCAGATCCCCGCCGAGTGGCAGGAGGGCGATCAAGCACCAGCGCAAGGTCGAGCTACGCGTCGTTCCTGCAGCAGGTGCAGAGCGGAAAGCGGATCAAGCCGACGCTGTGGTTCTGGCGGGTGCAGAGCCTGCCCGACGTGCTGAGCCGCTGGAGCGGGGGACTGCCCCCGGAGCGGGTCCACCTGGTGACGGTGCCGCAGGCCGGCGCGCCCGCGCGACCTGCTCTGGCAGCGCTACTGCCAGGCGTTCGGCATCGACCCGGCCTGGGCGCCGGAGGAGAGCGAGCGGGAGAACGTCTCGATCGGCGCCGCCGAGACGCTGCTGCTGCGGCGGCTGAACCGGCGGCTGCGACGGGCCGGGCTGCCCTCGGAGGAGTACCGCCGGCTGATCCGCGAGCTCGTGGTGCACCAGACGATGGCGCAGCGCCCCGACATGACCAAGGTGACGCTGCCACCGGCGCGCGTTCCCGTGGGCCGACGAGGTCACCGACGAGTGGATCGAGTGGGTCCGCGGCTCCGGGCATCGACGTGATCGGCGACGTCGAGGACCTCCGCCCGGTCCGCGCCCCCGGCCGACCGGCGCTGGGTCGACCCGGACCGCCCGCGCCGCCCCGAGATGGTCGACGCCGCCGCTCGACGCGATGGTGGTGCTGGCGCTGGAGGCGGCCAAGCGGCCCGACCCGCACGAGCAGCTCGGCGCGCGCCTCGGCCGGGCCGCGCGGCGGCTGCGACCCCGGTGACCGTCCCGCGAGCGGGCCGCCTGGTCGTGGACCGAGCAGCTGCGCTCGGGCGGCAGCACGCCGTGGTCCGCCTGGCTGGCCGACTGGCAGCGCGACGACTCCGGCCGACCCGCCCGCCGGCTGGTCGCCCGCCGGCGCGGCCCAGCTGGAGCTGGTCCGGCGGCTGGCGCGCGGCCGCCGGCGGCGGCCCGTCCGGCCCGGCGTTCACCCGGCTCGCCGACCTGGTGCTGAGCCGCTCCGGACCCGGCCGCGGCCTGGCCGCAGCAGCCGCTCGCCTGGCCGGCGGCAGCGAGGTCACCGCCCGGCCGACGGTTCGGCGCCCCGCCGGTCGACCCCGCCGACGTCCCGGTCGACGAGCTGGTGCGGCTCGGCGTCGGCACGCTGACCGAGCTGCTGCTGGCCGCGCCCGCCGGTCCCCGAGCCGACCACCGCCGCGCCGCCGGCTGCTCACCCGGACGCCGGCCTTCCGGCTCGCGGGCGCGCCGGTCACCACGTCCGCCGTACGCCGCGAGCTCGGCGTGGTCCGGCCACGTCGAGGGCGGCCGCTCGCCACGCGTGGTGCTGCTCGCCGAGCCGCTCGACCGCGGCCCTGGCGCAGGTCTGGTCGGTCGCGGGTGCAGCGCGGCGCCGCGGTGCGGTGGCGCGGGTTCGTGCAGCGCTGGGCCGGCCGCCGCGAGCTGCCGCCGTCGGCGCGACCTGCCCGGCCCTGGCCCGGCAGTGGGCCGACCGGGTCGGTCCCGACCGGGTGCACGTCGTCGCGCCCGCCGCGCAGACCGCAGCGGGCCGACCGCCGCGGAGCGTGCTCGGGCCTGCCGCTGCGACCCGGCGCCGCGGCCGCCGGCGCCGGCCCGCTGGCGGGACCTGTCGCCCGCCGCCGTCGACGTGGTCCGCCGGGTCAACGGGGTGCTCGGGGTGCGGGCGGGCGCGCGACGCGCGGGACGAGGTGGTCCGCGGCCTGGTCGACGCTCGGACGTCGCGCCCTCCGGGTCGCCCGGCCGGTCCGCCGGCCTGACCGTGCCCGCGGAGCACCGCGACTGGTGCGCTCGACCGCGCCGAGCAGATGACCGACGACCTGCGCGCCGGCGGCTACCCTGTGCACGGGCGTCTGGAGGACCTGGTCCCGCGGTTCGAGGGGCTGCCGACCCGCCCGCCCCGGCGCCGAGGTGCTCGCCGTCGCGGTGGCGGCGTGCCTGCGGCAGGCGTCCCGCGACCAGGAGCAGGTGGAGACGAGGTGAGCGTGACCGACCCCGCTCCCAGCACGGCCCCGGCCCGCCGGGTGCTGGTCCACGTCGGCACCCCCAAGACCGGCACGTCGTTCGTGCAGGACGTGCTCTGGCTCAACCGCGACTCGCTCGCCGAGCAGGGCATCCTCTACCCCGCCGACCGCTTCGACGAGCACTTCCTCGCCGCGCTCGACCTGCTGGAGCTGCAGTGGGGCGGCCTCGAGCAGCAGGCGGTCGGCGCCTGGGACCGGCTCGCGGCGCGGGTCCGCGCCTGGCAGGGCACCGTGATCGTCTCCCACGAGATCCTCGCGACCGCCACCCGCCAGCAGGTGCGCCGCGCGCTCGCGTCGTTCGGCGACCGGCCGAGACCGAGGTGCACGTCGTGGTCTCCGCCCGCGACCTGGTCCGGCAGATCCCCGCCGAGTGGCAGGAGAACGTCAAGCACCGCCGGACGATCGGCTACCGCGCCTTCCTCGACAAGATCACCGACCCGCGGCGCACCGGCGCGCTGGCGTCGTGGTTCTGGGGCGTCCAGGAGGTCCCCGACATCCTCGACCGCTGGGGCGGCGACGCTGCCGCCCGAGCGGGTGCACCTCGTGACGGTGCCCAAGCCGGGCGCCGACCGCGGCCTGCTGTGGAAGCGGTTCGCCACCGTGCTCGGCCTCGACGCGGCCGCCCTCGCCCCGGACACCACCCGCACCAACCCGTCGCTCGGCGTCCCGGAGACCGCGCTGGTCCGGCGGGTCAACGAGCGGGTCAACCAGGGGCGTGCTGGTCGGCGAGGACTACCGGCAGCTGGTCCGCGAGCTGCTGGCCCACCGCACGCTGTCCCAGCGGCAGGGCTCGCCCGCGGCTGCGGCTGCCCGCCGACGTGCGCGCCTGGGCGGTCGAGCTGTCGGACGCCTGGATCACCGAGCTCGCCGGCCGGGGGTACGACGTCGTCGGCTCGCTCGAGGAGCTGCGCCCCGAGCCGTACGACGACGCGGCCTTCGTCGACCCGGACCACCCCGACGAGGACGACGTCGCGGACGCGGCGATGCGAGTCGATCGTGACGCTGCTGGAGGAGGTGGCGCGGCGCACCGAGTCCGAGCAGGTGCTGCGGCGCGACCTGGCGGCGGCGTACGAGGAGCTCGAGCGCTCCCGCGGGCCGTGGTTCCGGGTGAAGCGGCGGCTGGTGCGGGCGGCCGACGGCAACCGGGTCGCGGCCGCCGGGCTGGCGGTCTACCGCAGGGTGCGGGGCAGCAGCTCGCGGTCGGCGTAGCGCCCGACCTGCCAGGTGGAGTAGGCGTCGGCGCTCGCGCCGACCAGCCCGCCGACGACCGGCACCCGGCGTGCCGACGGTGGTCGCGACGCGCTTGCCGGCGATCTTGGTGAGCAGCTCGGAGGTGACCTCGGCGGCGATCACGCGGTCGAGGTGCGGGTCGTAGGTCGGCGCGGTCGCGATGCCCATCGGGGTGCTGGGCAGCTTGTGCTTGCGGACCAGCGACTTCACGGTGTCCTCGCCGAGCACGCAGGCCAGGATCGCGTTGCGGACCCGCTGGTCGGCGAGGTCGTAGCCGCGCAGGTGCGCGATCGAGGCGACCAGCCGGCACTGGATGAGCGCGAGCCCGGTGATGTTCGCGGGGATCGCGACGACGGCGGTGACCAGGCCGCCGATGTTGGTCGCGAAGCCCTGGCCGCCGGCGTAGCGGACGTGGTCCTCGATCACCTCGTGGATCGCCCGGTCGACGTCGCCGCCGCTCCGCAGCGAGCGACCTTGTCCGCGGCGACGGCCGCGCCCGGCAGCGGTCCGACGCCGTCGATGGCCCGCCGCAGCGCCTCGTGCACGAAGTGCGCGCTGAGCTCCGGCGCCGCCTTGCTGACGTGCGGCAGCAGCCCCTTGCCCACCGTGCTGGTGATGCCCATCGCGTCCTCGGTGCTCCCTGTCGTTCGCTGCGTCGTGTCCCGCGAGCCTAGCCAGCGGCACGAAAGCCGCTGTCCTGGACGGTGCCCTGCTTTCATGGGCCCATGCCCACCGAGCCCCCGGTCACCGACTGGGTCTTCCCCGACGTGAGCCTGCCGCCGGAGGAGGGCGGGCCGGACGACCTGGTCGGCGCGGGCGCGGACCTGGAGCCGGGCACGCTGCTGGCGGCCTACCGCCGCGGGCTGTTCCCGATGCCGGCCGACCCGTCGACGGGCCGCCGCGGGCACGATGCTGTGGTGGTCGCCCGTGGAGCGCGGGGTGCTGCCGCTCGACGGGCTGCGGGTCTCCCGCTCGCTGCGGCAGTCGGTGCGCCGCATCGAGGTCCGCGTCGACACCGCCTTCGACGAGGTCATCCGCGCCTGCGCCGACCCGGCGCGCGAGGGCGCCTGGATCGACGAGCAGGTCCGCGCGGCCTACACCCGGCTGCACGAGCTGGGCTGGGCGCACTCCGTGGAGGCCTGGCGCGACGGCGAGCTCGTCGGCGGCCTGTACGGCGTCGCGGTCGGCGGGCTCTTCGCCGGCGAGTCGATGTTCCACCGGGCCACGGACGCCTCGAAGGTCGCGCTGGTCGCGCTGGTCGACCTGCTCCGCGACGAGCACGCCGACCGCCGGGTGCTCGACGTGCAGTGGCCCACCGAGCACCTCGCCTCGCTCGGCGTGGTCACGGTGGCCGCGTCCGACGTACCTGGGGATGCTGGCGGCCGCGCCGGGACGTCCCGCTGCCCCGCCCCTTCGCGTCTGACCCGGGCCTCCCGCCGGGTCGAGCCCGGGTGTCGTGCCGGGTCGACCCGGGCCTCAGACCACCTGCGGGGCGGCGCCCGTCTCGCTGACCATCGGCCGGCCGGCGGCCTCCCAGTCGAGCATGCCGCCGTCGAGGTTCACGACGTCGTGGCCCTGCTGCTGGAGGTACATCACCGCCTGCGCGGAGCGGCCGCCGACCTTGCACACCACCAGCGTCTGGCCCTCGGGCACGTCGGACAGCCGGCCCGGCAGGTCGCGCAGCGGGATGTGCAGGCGCGCCGTCGATGTGGCCGTGCTGCCACTCGACGTCCTCGCGGACGTCGAGCACGTGCAGGCCCTCGGGGAGCGGGTCGGGGACGCCGTTGATCGCGACGGTGGGGATGGCGGGCATGGGCGCGACGCTACTTGAGCAGCCGTGACATCCGGCGGTCGGCCAGCGGCTTGCCGCCGGTCTGGCAGGTCGGGCAGTACTGCAGCGACGAGTCGGCGAACGACACCTCGCGCACGGTGTCGCCGCACACCGGGCAGGGCAGGCCGGTGCGGCCGTGCACCGCGAGGTTGCTCTTCTTCTCGCCCTTGAGGTCGGCCGCCGCGAGGCCCGCGTGACCGCTCGACCGCCTCGCCGAGCACGGTGCGGATCGCGTCGTACAGGGTCTGCAGGTCGTCGCCGACGATCGGTGCTCGCCGGCTTGAACGGCGACATCCTCGCGGCGTGCAGCAGCTCGTCGGAGTAGGCGTTGCCGATGCCGGCGATCGTGCCCTGGTGGCGCAGCACGCCCTTGACCTGCGCGCGGCCGGCGTGCTGCAGGATCGCCGTCGAGCACGTCGATCGTGAACGACTCGTCGAGCGGGTCGGGGCCGAGGCTGGCGATGCCGGGCACCTCGAGCGGGTCGCGGACGACGTACAGGGCCAGCCGCTTCTTGGTGCCCGCCTCGGTGATGTCGAGCCCGGAGCCGTCGTCGAGGTGCACCCGGGCGGCCATCGGCGACTTGTTGCTCGGCTTCGGCGGCAGCGTCGGCACCTCGTCGCGCCAGCGCACCCAGCCGCCGCGCGCCAGGTGCATGCACCAGGTGCAGCCCGGAGGCGCTGGATGTCGATGAACTTGCCGTGCCGGGTCACGTCGTCGACGAGGCTGCCGGCGAGCGCGGACAGCGGCGGGTCGAACGTCTTCAGCGCGCTGAAGGCCGCGATGTCGACCCGGGCGATCGCCCGGCCGTGCGAGCCGGCCGCGCAGGTCGAGCGCGAGGCCTTCGACCTCGGGCAGCTCGGGCACGCGCCAAGTGTAGGAGGCGACACCCGCTGCCGTGGTGCTGACAAACCTGGACGCCGCGGGGCGACACTGGAGCCGTGCTCCCGGTCACGCCCGTTGCCGGCCGCGGGCGAGGTCTTCCTCGACGCCCGCGGCGCCGGCCGCGCGCTCCGGGTCTCCTGGCACGCCGAGGCCGACGTCGTGGTGCTCTCGCTGTGGCAGCGGCGGCACCTGCAGCGGGCACGTTCCGGCTCGCGGTCGAGGACGTCCCCGACCTGATCGAGGCGCTGCGCGACGGGCTGGCCCGCTCGTACGACGTCCACCGACGACCGGCCGTCGAGCCGGCCGAGCCCGGCTCGACCCGGCACGCCGAGTCAACCCGGCACGAGGCCCGGGTCGACGCGCGCGCTAGGACTCGCTAGCGAAATCTACGGTTCACGCTAGACAGCCGATACAGTCCCAGCGTGGACCCGGTCAGGAACCCCTACGCCCCGGGCGCCGGCCAGCGCCCGCCCGAGCTCGCCGGCCGCGACCGGCAGCTGCGGCAGTTCGAGGTCACCCTCGAGCGGGTCGCCGCCGGCCGCCCCGAGCGCTCGATGGTGCTCTCCGGGCTGCGCGGGGTCGGCAAGACCGTGCTGCTCAACGCGCTGCGCGGGCTCGCGGTGCAGCGGGCCTGGGGGACCGGCAAGCTCGAGGCCCGGCCCGACCAGTCGCTGCGGCTGCCGCTCGCGCAGGCGGTGCACGCCGCGGTCCGCGAGGTCGCCCACCGGCACCGCGACCCCGACCGCGTCGACGCGGTCGCCGGGCGTCGTGAAGTCCTTCGCGCTGCGCACCCGCGCTCGAGGACCGCAAGGCAGGTCCGCTGGAGCCCGCCCACCGACGTGCCGGCGGTCCGGGGCCGCGCCGACTCCGGCGACCTCGAGCTCGACCTGGTCGAGCTGTTCACCGACGTCGCCGACCTGGCCCGCGACCTCGGCGTCGGGATCGCGATCTTCGTCGACGAGATGCAGGACGTCGCGCACCGCCGAGCTCGCCGCGCTGTGCGGCGCCTGCCACGAGATCAGCCAGCAGGGCGCGCCGCTGATCGTGGTGGGCGCCGGCCTGCCGCACCTGCCGGTGGCGCTGGCGGCCAGCAAGTCCTACGCCGAGCGGCTGTTCCGCTACGTCGTGGTCGACCGGCTGCCGCGCGAGATGTCCGACCGCGCGCTGCTGGTGCCCGGCCGGCACCGAGGACGTCGACTACGACCCGGACGCCCTCGACGAGCTCTACGTGCTGACCGACGGCTACCCCTACTTCGTGCAGGCCTACGGCAAGGTCACCTGGGACTGCGCGCTCGGCAGCCCGATCGGCGTGGCCGACGTGCGCGAGGCCGCGCCCGGAGGCGGAGGCGCGAGCTGGCGGTCGGCTTCTTCGGCGCGCGCTACGACCGGGCCACCCCGGCCGAGCGCGACTACATGCGCGCGATGGCCGACCTCGCCCGCACCACGACGACGGCGCCGTCACGCACCGCCGAGATCGCGCAGGCGCTGGGCCGCAAGCCGCAGAGCCTCTCCCCGGCCCGCGACGGGCTGATCAAGAAGGGCCTGGTCTACTCCAGCGAGCGCGGCACGGTCGCGTTCACGGTGCCCGCACTTCGGCAGGTTCCTGCGCGGCGCACGGGCTGAGCGGATCGCGCGGGGGCCTCCCACCACCCGCACCCGCGAGGTGCCAGCATGGACGGATGCAGCGCGTGGAGGGCCGCCCGCAGGTGGTCGCGCACCGCGGCTCCAGCCTCGACAACCCCGAGCACACCCTCGGCGCGTACGTCGCGGCGCTCGACACCGGCGCCGAGGGCCTCGAGTGCGACGTCCGGCTGACCGCCGACGGGCACCTGGTCTGCGTGCACGACCGGCGGGTCGACCGGGTCACCAACGGTCGCGGCGTGGTCTCGACGATGGAGCTCGCCGAGCTCGACGAGCTGGACTTCGCCTCCTGGAAGAACCCCTGGGCCGAGCTCGACGACGAGGCGCCCGAGATCGACCAGGAGACCCGGCGGGTGCTGACCCTGCGCCGGCTGCTGCGAGATGGTGCGCGACTACGACCGGCCGGTCGACCTGGCGATCGAGACCAAGCACCCGACCCGGTACGCCGGGCTGGTGGAGCGGCGCCTCGTCGAGCTGCTCGCCGACTTCGGCTGGGACGGCGCGGGCTCGCCCGCCCGGGTGATGAGCTTCTCCGCGGTGGCGCTGACCCGGGTGAAGAAGCTGGCGCCGGACCTGGAGGTGGTGCTGCTGATCGACCGGCAGTACTCCTGGCAGATGGCCACCAGCGTGCTGGGGCCCGGCTGGATCGCCGGACCGGGCATCGACCTGCTGCGCGAGAACCCACGCCTCGGGCGCCGGCTGCGCCGCCGGGGCCGCCGGATGCACGTCTGGACCGTGAACACCCCGGCCGACCTCGACCTGTGCGTCTCGCTGGGCGTGGAGGCCGTGATCACCGACGACCCGCGGCACGCTCTGGACCATCTCGACGGCCCCTCCGAGCTGCCGCCGGACGGGTGAGACGCACACCACGGGTGTCGGTGTTTGCATTCCCACGGAGCGGGCACGCTCTGGGCGTCCGGACGTCGATGACGGCTACGAGGGGTCGCTCATGGTGAGCAGCTCAGTTCACGCACCCATGACGATGCGCCTGCCCTTCGCGGCCACGTCCGTCTCGGTCGCCCGGCAGCGGCTCAAGAGCTGGATGCTCGAGCACGGCGCGTGACCGGAGTCCATCGAGGACGCCCGGGTGATCATCTCCGAGCTGGTCGCCAACTCCGTGCGGCACGCCCAGCCGCTCTCCGACGGCAGCATCCTGGTCGTCCTGGACGCTCGGAGCCGGACGGCATCGAGGTCACCGTCACCGACGGTGGCAGCGGCACCCGGCCGCGCAACGTGCACGCCCCGTCCTCCGCCCTGGCCGGTCGTGGCATGGCCATCGTGGAGATGCTCGCGCAGCGCTGGTGGGCCGAGCGCTCCGGCTCCCGGTCCTCGGTGCACGCCCTGCTGCGCGCCTGAGCCCGTCCCCGGCAGCACCGACCGCCGTCGCCGCCGTACCCGCTCAGTAGGCTCTGGCCCCATGGGCAAGAAGTCGCGCGTCAAGACCCGCAGCACCTCCGTCGACGCGTCCGCGCCCCGGGACGGTGAGGTCGGTCCCCGGCAGCCCTGCCCGTGCGGCTCGGGTCGCCGCTACAAGGCGTGCCACGGCAGCCCGAACGGCCCGGCCCCGACGTACGTCGCCCGGCCCTTCGAGGGGCTGACCAGCGAGTGCGACCTGATCGCCATGCGCGAGATCATCGCCGCGGCGACCTCCCCGCTCGCCGCTGCGCCCCGGCGTCGGCGACGATCGGCCCGTCCAGGTGTGCTCGCTGCTGCCGATGGCCGCGCCGGCGCTGTCGCGCGACGACGGCAGCATCTGGCTCGGGCTGCAGGTGCAGCACGGCTTCGGCGACCCGAGCCGCGACCTGGCCGCGGTGCTGCTCAAGGCGCTCGCGACCGAGCCGGGAGAGGGCGTCGTCGGTCTCACCGACGCGCCCGGCGACGGCCCGCGGCTGCAGGACCTGGTCACCGACGACCCGTTCGACGTCACCGTGCACGACGGCTTCGACTACTGGATCGCCGACGTCGACGACCCGACCGGTGCCGCGGCCGCCTCGCTGGAGTCGGCCAACGCCGCCGCCAGCCCGAGCCGCCGGCTCTCCTCGGTCGAGGCGGCCTACTGGACCGACGTCGGCAACCGCGAGCACCTGCGGTGGGTGATGCCGTACGACGAGGAGCCGCTGCTCGACGCGCTGGCACGGCTGCACGTCGCCGGCCAGGACAGGGTCGCCGAGGGCTCGCGGCTCGTCGGGATGTTCCGCACCCACGGGCTGCTGGTGCCGGTGTGGGACCTGCCGTCGGGGACCGGGGCGGACGTGCTCGAGGAGCCCGCGGAACGCTTCGCGCGCGACCTCGAGGCCGCGCGGGCGGACGACCTCGCCGCTGACCGGGGACGAGCGTGCGGCACGCAGCGGGCTCACCAACCGACAGCTGACGATCCGCTGACCTCGCGCCGACGCCGATGTCCGGGATGTACAGGTCTGGACCACCGGGCCCATCTGGGTGTGCTGGCCCACTCCGGGCTGCGTCGGAGTTGATCAAAAGGTCAATCACCCCTACATTTGGCTACGCCCGGTCGTTGTTGTATCCCCCGTCAGCAACGGCCGGGCTTCCATTTAACCGCCGCATCTGCGGCGATCTCGTGCGAATTCCGTAGGATCTCCCGCGAACCGCGACGGATTCCGGAATGACCGGTTTCGGAGCTCATGGGTGTCTGCTGGGGCTGCTGGGGCGCGTGTTCCCGCCCCGCTGCGGGTCGCTCAGACGTGCTCCATGACGATCAGCGCGATGGTCGCCGGCTCGAGCGCCTCGAAGACGTGGGGCTCGTCGCCGGCGTAGCAGACGTAGTCACCCGCCCCGACCTCGATCGGTGCGTCGACCGGGCCCACCCGGGCCCGCCCGGCGGCGACGACCAGGTGCTCCGACGTGCCCGGCATGTGGGGCTCCGAGAGTCGGGGCTCGCCGGGGTCGGCCTGGATGCGGTAGAGGTCGCGGCGCGCGTGCGGCGGGCAGGACGACAGCAGGGTCGCGGCGTACGGCGACGCCTCGGCGAAGGTCACCGGGCCCTCGCCGACCCGGATCACGCGGACGCTCGTCCGGGCCGGCTCCACCAGCCGGCTGAACGGGACGTCGAGCGCGACGCCGAGCGCCCACAGCGTCTCGACGCTGGGGTTGCCGGTGCCGGCCTCGAGCTGGGAGAGCGTCGACTTCGCGAGGTGCGCCCGCCGGGCCAGCTCGGTCTGCGAGAGCCCGGCGCGCTCGCGCTCCCGGCGGATCGACGCGGCCACCATCGCGGTCGCGGTGCGGTCGGGCATCGGCGCTCCTCTGCGGCGTCTGTTCGCTGAGACGGTCACGTGTCCGGGTTGACGAACGCTGGACCCGTGTTCACTGTAGTGGTCATGCGTTCGACATGGCGAACACTCGACCGAGGAACGGCGACCGACATCGGTCTCGTCGTGGTGGCCGACGTCGTGGTCGGGCTCTCCTTCGGCGCGATCGCCACGTCGGGCGGGCTGCCGCTGTGGCAGCCGGTGCTGATGTCGCTGATCGTGTTCGCGGGCGGCGCGCAGTTCGCGGCCGTCGGCGCCGTGCTCGCCGGCGGCAGCGCGACCGCGGGGATGGTCGCCGGCCTGGTGCTCAACGCCCGGCTGCTGCCGTTCGGCTTCGCGGTCGCCGACGTGCTGGGGGACCGGTGGCCGACCAGGCTGGTCGGGGCGCACGTCACGACCGACGAGTCGGTGGCGTTCGCGCTGCGCGAGGACGACCACGGCCGCCGCCGGGCGGTGTTCTGGACCTGCGGGCTGGCGCTGTTCGTGGCGTGGAACCTCGCGGTGCTCGCCGGTGCGGCGCTGGGCGGGGCGCTGCGCGACACCGACGTGCTCGGGCTCGACGCCGCCTTCCCCGCCGTGCTCCTGGCGCTGGTGCTGCCGTCGCTGACCCGGCGTACCCGCCGTGCGGCCCTGCTGGGGGCCGGGCTGGCGATCGCCGCGACGCCGGTGCTGCCGCCCGGGCTGCCGGTGCTGGTGGCGCTCGCCGGTCTCGTCCTGGTGCGCCGGGAGCCGGCATGACCCTCGCCGCGCTGCTGGTGCTCGCCGCCGGCACCTTCGCCTTCCGGCTCGTGGGACCGCTGCTGCGGGACCGGGTGACGCTGCCCGGCCACGTCGAGTCGCTGCTCGGCGACGCCGCCACCGTGCTGCTGGTGGCGCTCGTGGTCACCTCGGCGCTGACCCAGGGCCAGGCGTTCGCGGGCTGGGCCCGCCCCGCCGGCGTGCTGGTGGCCGCGGTGCTGGTGCTGCGGCGGGCGCCGTTCCCGGTCGTCGTCGTCGCGGCCGCGGCCACCACCGCCGGCCTCCGGCTGCTGGGCGTCCCCTGACGATCAGACGGGCAGCGGCTCGCGGCTGACCGGGCAGGACATGCACCGGGGACCGCCGCGGCCGGAGCCGAGCTCCGAGCCGGAGATCGCGACCACCTCGATGCCCGCCTCCTCGAGCCGGGCGTTGGTCTCGACGTTGCGCTCGTAGGCCACCGCGACCCGGGGCGAGATCGCCAGCGTGTTGTTGCCGTCGTCCCACTGCTCGCGCTCGGCGGTGACCGGGTCGAGGCCGGTGTCGATCTGGTGCAGGGTGTCGATGCTCATCGCCTTGGCCGCGGCCACCAGGAACGGCTCCGCCTCGGCGACCCGCAGCACGAGGTCCGCGTCGCCGGCGCCGTTGCGGTCCGTCACGGTGACGGCGTACGCCTGCAGCGAGTCGGCGACGTTCGGGTACATCACGATCTTGTCGACGTCGACCATCGTGCAGACGGTGTCGAGGTGCATGGTGGCGCGCTCCTGGGCGATCGGCACCGCGAGCACCGTGTGGGCCAGGTCGGCCCCGAAGACCTGCCGCGCGAGCCGCTCGGCGCCCGCCGGGGTCGTCCGTTCGCCGACGCCGACGGCGATCACGCCCGGCGCGAGGAGGAGCACGTCGCCGCCCTCCACGTGCTCGCGCTGCCAGCCGTGGATGGTCGCGGTGCCGGCGAAGCGCGGGTGCTGGGTGTAGATCAGCTCGGTCAGCTGCGTCTCCCGGGCGCGGGCCGGCATCGACAGCGACGTGACGGCCACCCGGTCGCGGATCCAGACGCTCGAGTCCCGGGTGAACAGCAGGTTGGGCAGCGGGTCGATCAGGAAGTCGTCGTGGGCGAGCAGGCTGGTGACCAGGCCGTGGCCGCCCTGCACCTCGTCGTTGCGCACCCCGGCGGTGAGGAACAGCGACAGCTCCTCGGGGTTCTGGTCGTGCAGCGCCTCGGTGAGGTACGCCCGCAGCGTGTCGCCGAGGTGCAGGCTCGACATCGCCCCGGCGATCGCCTGCTCGCGGGCGGTCTCGCTCTGCAGCGTCTCGGTCAGCAGCTCGGTGAGGTAGAGCACCTCGACGTCGCGCTCGCGCAGCGCGTCGGCGAAGGTGTCGTGCTCGTCCTGCGCCCGGCTGACCCACGGGATGCCGTCGAACAGCAGCTTGTCGTTGTTGCGGGGGGTGAGCCGCTTCAGCTCGGGTCCGGGCCGATGCAGCATCACGGTCCGGAGCCGGCCGACCTCGCTGTCGGCGCCGTGCGTGGCCTGGTTCGTCATACGCCGCAGCCTAGTGCCGCGGGTCAGCCCTGGACGATCTCCACCAGCGAGACGACGGCGAGCAGCAGGCAGACACCGGCGCCGATGTAGTGCAGCAGCGACAGCTTCATGTAGCGCAGCAGCACCCGGCCGGCGACCACCGCGAGCCCGGAGACCACGAGCAGCGCCGACCAGGCGCCGACGAACACGTTGAGGTGGTCGTTGAACCGGCCCACGAAGGAGATCGTCAGCAGCTGCGACAGGTCGCCCCACTCGGCGGCGAACAGCACCAGGAACGACGCGACCGCGGCCTTGAAGAACGAGCGGTCCTCGACGGACTTGGCGGCGAACTCCTCCTCCTGCTCCTTCTCCGCGGCGTCCGCGCCGGGCGCCGTGCGGAACAGCACGACCGCCCCGATCAGGAAGATCGCCATCGCGACGCTCTTGACCAGCACCTCGGGCAGCAGCGTCGCGAGCGCGCCGACCGTGACGGCGACCAGCGTCTGCACGCCGAACGCGAGGCCGACACCGATCCACACGGCCAGCGGCTTGTACCGCGTCGACAGCACGAGCGCCGCGATGAAGGTCTTGTCGGGCAGCTCGACGATGAAGATCGCCGCGAAGGTCGTGGCGATGACAGCGAGGTCCATGGAGTCCTAGAGGTCGGTCGGGCTGTCGGTCGTGTCGTCCGTCGGGTCGCCGCTGGGGAGCAGGCGCCGGCTGGCCGCCCCCGCCTCGGCGAGCACGTCCTTGACCGGCCGGCTGGTCGCGGCGGCAGCGCGGACCACGTCGTCGTACTCCGGCTGGGCGTTGACGACGCGGCCGTCGTGCACCGCAATTTTCACACGGACCTCGTGACCACCGACCGCCACGGTCTGCATCTCGCGGTCGAGCGCGGTCTTGGCGACGAAGCTCTCGCGCATCCCGATCGTCGAGGTCTGCCGCGAACACCGCGGCACGCACGGCGTCCGCCCGGTCGGCCCGCACCAGCGCGCTCAGCGTGTGCGCCGGCCGGCCCTTCTTCATCAGGATCGGGGTCAGCCAGGCGTCCGAGGCGCCGGCCTCCAGGAGCGCGGCGAGCACGTTGGGCCACAGCCGCGGGTCCAGGTCGTCGACGTTGGTCTCGAGGACGAGCGCGCCGCGGGTCTCGACGGCTCGACCAACCGGGGCTCGCCCACCCGCGGAGCGCCGGCCGACCAGCAGACGGAGCACGTTCGCGTGGCTGTCGCGGGTCCCGGCCGCCGGCGCCCACCCCGACGGCCTCGACGGCCATCGGCGGCTGCGACCCGTACGACGAGGCGTGGGTGGTCAGCAGCGCGGCGCCGGTCGGCGTGCACAGCTCGGCCCGCCCGGGCCCGGCGTACGACGGCACGCCGCGCAGCAGCTCGACCACCGCCGGGGGCGGCACCGGCATCACGCCGTGCGCGCCGTGGACCTGGCCCGACCCCACCGCCACCGGCGAGACGACCAGCGCCTCCAGCCCGAGGTGCACGAGTCCCGCGCACACCCCGACGACGTCGGCGATCGCGTCGAGCGCGCCGACCTCGTGGAAGTGCACCTCCTCCGGCGACGTGCCGTGCACCGCGCCCTCGGCGGCGGCGAGCCGCTCGAAGGTGGCGTGGGCCCGGTCGCGGACGGCCGGCGGGAGCGCGGCCGACGCGAGCAGGGTCGCGGACGTCGCGCCCAGGTCCGGTGCGTCGTGGTGTCCGCGACCGCGACGTGGCAGCGGGTGGCGGCGAAGCCGTGCCGGGTGACGTCCTCGGCCGCGAGCGCGACGTCCTCGTGCGCGACCGCCGACACCGCCTGCTCGAGCACGGGCAGCGGCACACCGGCGCCGAGCAGCGCGCCGAGCAGCATGTCGCCGCTGGCACCCGACGAGGCGTCCACCCAGCCGATCACGCGGGGTCCCGCGGTGCGGCGTTGCGGGCGACCCGGGCCGCGAACACGCCGGCCCCGAACCCGTTGTCGATGTTCACGACCGTCACCCCGGGCGCGCAGGAGTTCAGCATCGCGAGCAGCGCCGCCAGGCCGCCGAAGGAGGCGCCGTAGCCGACGCTGGTCGGCACCGCGACCAGCGGGACCCCGACGAGCCCGCCGACCACGCTCGGCAGCGCGCCCTCCATGCCCGGCCACCACGATGAGGCAGTCGGCGCCGGCGAGCTCCTCGCGCACCGCCATGATGCGGTGCAGCCCGGCCACCCCGACGTCGGTGACGACGTCGACCCCGGCGCCGTACACCCGGGCGGTGAGGGCCGCCTCGGCGGCGACCGGCGCGTCGGAGGTGCCCGCGGCCACGACCAGCACCCGGCCCCGCGCGGCCGGCAGCGGCCCGAGCGTGACGGCGTGCGCGACCGGGTCGAGGACCGCTCCGGGGAGCTGCTCGACGACGAGCGTCGGCGGCCTCCTCGGTGACCCGGGTGGCGAGCACCGCGCGGTCGGGGTGCGTCTCGTGCAGCGTGCGGAGGATCTCGACGACCTGCGCCGGCGTCTTGCCGGCGCCGTAGACGACCTCGGGGTCACCGGTGCGCGCGGCGCGGTCCGTGTCCAGCCGCGCGTAGCCCAGGTCCTTGACGCCGTCTCCCACCTGCTCGGTCATGGCGCGAATCTATCCGGCCCTAGGGTGGGCCCGTGCCCGGAGTACCGCCTGCCCGCTACGCCTACCTCGGCCCCGAGGGCACGTTCACCGAGCAGGCGCTGCGCTCGCTGCCCGCCGCCGCGAAGGCCGACCTGCAGCCCTGCCCGACGGTGACCGTCGCGCTCGACGCGGTCCGCGAGGGCGAGGCCGACGGCGCGGTGGTGCCGATCGAGAACTCCGTCGAGGGGTCGGTCCCGGTCACCCTCGACGAGCTCGCCACCGGTGAGCCGCTGATGATCACCCGGGAGATGACGGTGCCGGTGGCGTTCAGCCTGCTGGCCCGGCACGGCGTGCGCCCCGAGGACGTGCGCCGGGTGGCGACCCACCCGCACGCCGCCGCGCAGACCCGGCGCTGGTGCGCGCTGCACCTGCCCGACGCCGAGGTCGTGCACACCACCTCGACGGCGTACGCCGCCCTGATGCTGACCCGGCCCGACGCGGACTGGGACGCCGCGATCTCCGCGCCGGTGGCGGCCGAGCACTACCGGCTGGCCACGCTGGCCACCGCGATCGGCGACAACCCCGACGCCCTCACCCGGTTCGTGCTGGTCTCGCGACCCGGCCCGCCACCGCCGCCGACCGGCCGCGACAAGACCTCGATCGTGGCGTTCATGCGCGCGGACCACCCGGGTGCGCTGATGGAGATCCTCGACCAGCTGACGATGCGCGGCGTCAACATGACCCGGATCGAGTCCCGGCCGACCGGCGCCGCGCTCGGCAACTACTGCTTCTCCGTCGACTGCGAGGGGCACGTCGACGACGCCCGGGTGGGGGAGGCGCTGATGGGGCTGCGCCGGGTCTGCGCGGACGTCCGGTTCCTCGGGTCCTACGAGCGGCACGACGGTCTCGCGCCGGACATCCGGGTCGGGACGTCGGACCGCGAGTTCCACGACGCCGCCGCCTGGCTCGCGCGCCTCCGCCACGGAGCCTGACCGGGTATCTAGGCTCGGCCGCGATGAACGACTCCCTGGTCTCCACGCTGGTCGTGCTGCTGCTCCTCGTGAGCGTCGCAGCGCTGGCCGTCGCCGTCGTCGCGCTGCGTCGTACGACGGTCGACGCGCGCCGGATCTCGCGGCGCAACCCCGCCACCGTGCCCACCGACCTGGAGGGGCTGCGGGGCGAGGTGCAGGCGCTCCGGGCGGAGAGCAACGACGCGCTGCGGCACCTCGAGGTGGTCCGCTACGACGCGTTCGGCGACATGGGCGGCCGGCTCTCGTGGTCGCTGGCGCTGCTCGACGACGGCGGCAACGGCGTCGTGCTGACCTCGATCCACGGCCGCAGCGAGGCCCGCACCTACGCCAAGAACCTCACCGCGTGGGCGTGCGACCAGGCGATGTCGCCCGAGGAGGAAGAGGTCGTGGGCCGCGCCAAGGCGGCCTGACCTCTCAGGCGGGCTGCTCCACGGGGAGCATCCGGTGCCCGCACGGGCCGTTCTCGTGCACGTCCAGGCTGCGGCCCGCCACGTCGATCGCGACCGTGGCCAGCGTCCGGTGCCACAGCACCGGGTCGGTGCTGGTGATCGGGTGCCGGCAGACCCCGCCGTCGGCGAGGTGGTGCGTCATCGCCTCGACGACGTCCGCGGCGGTCCGCGGGACGGTCCCGTCGAGCGTCTCGCACCAGGTGGCGACGCCGCAGCTCGGTGCTGACGCTGATGCTGCTGGCCAGGCAGCCGTCCCGGCCGGCCTCGGAGACGAAGTGGTTGGTGCGCACCAGCACGCCGTCGGTCGGCTCGAGGACGCCTGGTCCGCCGGGGAACAGCTCGACGGACGCGGCCCCGCCCCGGTCGTCGACGACCGTCAGCGACGTGGAGGCGGAGGTCCAGGGGGCGGAGGCGAGGTCGACGGCCCCCTGCGCGGACGACGCGTCGTCGAGGATGGCCCGGGCGAGCAGGTGCACCGGGTGGCCGACCTCGTCACCGGTCTCGGTGTCGTTGTGGTGGTGCAGCATGTTCAGCATCACGCCGACGCCGCGGTCGTTGACGCCGATCTTGGCGAGCATGCCGTACTCCGTGACGGTCTCCACGACCCGACCGTCGGGCATCGGGATCGTCCACGTGAACCAGCCGTCGGACATCGCGTCGTACCAGTCCCAGGTCTGGACGGCGACCGGCGGACGGCCCGGCGGCAGCGAGACGACGGTCGAGCACTCGGTCTGGCCGGTGGGGTTCGCGGCGACCAGCAGCTCGGTGCGGGCGTTGACCGAGGCCAGCTCCTGGACGGTGAGACCGGCGCCCTCGGCGATCCCGGCGATCTCGTCGGCGTGCTGCGGCGCGACCCGCGAGATGGTCCGCCAGGCCCGGTCGGACCAGAGGTCGACGTCGAAGGGCCGGCCCTGGGCCACGGTCTCGAAGAGCGTGCGGTACGTCGCCACGGTCCGGGCGATCTCCGGCGCGAAGTGCCGGCCGAGCTCGACTCCGCGTTCGTGGGGCGGCAGGACGGAGGACGTGAAGGTCGCGGTCACGGCTCCCACGCTAGCCCGGCGACCGTGGCCGGGTCAGCGGGGGACGCGGACCAGCAGCCGGCCGTGGACGCACTCGGCGCGCAGCTCCCGGCCGGCGCCGATCGGGTCGCCGTCGAGCTGGCGGGGGGTGTCGCTGTGGCAGCGGACGCTGACGGTCCGGCCGGTCATCCGGTTGATCAGGTCGTCGGTGCGCTTCCCCTTCGACAGCACCCGTACGGCGAGCGGGATCCAGCTGAGGAACCGGCTGGGGTGCAGCAGCACCACGTCGAGCACCCCGTCGTCGATCGCCGCGTCGGGCAGCAGCGGCATCCCGGCCTGCAGGTAGCCGACGTTGCCGATCAGCACGGTGCGCGCCCGGTGCCGGGTCCACTCGCCGTCGTCCACCGAGACGTCGAGCCGGACCGCCGGGAACATCAGGTTGCGCAGCGCCGAGACGACGTACGCGAGCCAGCCGACCTTGGCCTTGATCTGCTCGTTGGCGCCCTCCATGATCGCGGCGTCGAAGCCCATGCCGGCCATCACCATGAAGTGCTCGTCGTCCCCGATCCCGTCGCCGGAGACCTTGACCAGGTCGATGGCGCGGTCCTGGCCCTGCAGCGCCACGTCGACCGCCGCCTGCAGGTAGAGCGGGATGCCGAGGTTGCGGGCCAGCAGGTTGCCGGTGCCGGCGGGGATCACGCCGACCGAGATGCCGGTGCCGGCGAGCTCGGCGCACACCGTCCGGACGGTGCCGTCGCCGCCGCACACGATCACCATCTCGGCGCCGGAGATCGCGGCCGCCTCGGCCATCGAGCGGCCCGGGTCCTCGATCGTGGTGGCGTACCAGGACGGCTTCGACCAGCCCGCGGCCGCCGCGCTGCGCTCGACCATCGCGCGGAACACGTCGACGTCCTCGACCTTGATCGGGTTCAGCACCACGGCCAGCTCCCGCGACGTCGGCACCGGGGTGGCGAAGTCCTCGACCGGCTTGGTCCGCGGCGCCGGGTGGTAGACGACCAGCCCGACCAGCACCCAGAACGCGCCGACCGCGAAGCCGGCGAGCACGTCGGAGACGTTGTGCACCCCGAGGAAGACCCGGTCGAGCCCGACCAGCAGCGCCACGCCGACCGCGAGCCCGCAGAGGGTACGGCGCAGGTTGCGGCGCCGCACGAACATCATCGACAGCACGATCGTCACGCCGGCCGCGGCGGCGATGCCGGTCGCGTGGCCCGAGGGGAACGAGTAGCTGCTCAGCGTCGTGACCGGGTCCTGCCACACCGGCCGCTTCCGCTCCACGACGGTCTTGAGCAGCGCCGTCGAGAGCGAGGCGGCGAGCATCACGCCGACGGTCCACACGGCTGCCCGCGTCGTGTCCCGCGCCAGATCAGCAGGCCCGCGGCCACCACCGTGTAGATCGTCATCGGGATGGTGGCGAACGACCGCCTCGACGAACAGCAGGAAGTGCTGCACCCCGACGTGCCGGTAGGTCCAGCCCTGCGGTCCGGTGCCCAGGTCGTGGTCGACGGCGTCGAGCTGGCGCAGGTCCACCTGGTAGAGCACCGCCACCACACCCACCACGAGCAGGCACAGCACCGCCCCGAGCACGATCCGGGTGCGGGCGGGCGTGAACGGCACAGGGTTCCTTGTGGCGGCGGGGTGGACGCGCGGCGTGCAGAGGGCGGACGGGCGGCGGACAGACGTCGAACAGGGCCCGTCCAGTTTCCCAGGTGCCCCGCGTGATCCCGCGCATGCCCCGCGAAACCGGGGTGAGGCGGCGCTCGTCCGGCGGATACGCTGACCCGGTGATCGATCCACGGCTGCTCCGCGACGACCCCGACCGGCTGCGCGCCGCACAGCGCAAGCGCGGGCTGTCCCCGGACGTGGTCGACGAGGCGCTGGCTGCCGACGAGCGTCGCCGCGGCCGCCATCGTCGAGTTCGAGCGGCTGCGCGGCGAGCAGAAGGCGATGGGCAAGCAGATCGCCGCCGCGAAGGGCGACGAGAAGCAGGCGCTGCTCGACCGCACCAAGACGCTGTCCGCCGAGGTGAAGCAGGCCGAGGCCGCCCAGGGCGCCGCCGACGAGGCCTACCGCACCTGCGTGCTGGCGATCCCCAACCCCGCCGCGGAGCAGGCGCCGGCGGGCGGCGAGGACGACTTCGTGGTGCTCGAGGAGGTCGGCACGCCGCGGCAGTTCGACTTCGAGCCCCGCGACCACGTCGAGCTGGGCCGGCTGCTCGGCGCCATCGACCTCGACCGCGGCGCCAAGGTGTCCGGCTCCCGGTTCTACTACCTGACCGGCGTCGGCGCCGACCTGGAGTTCGCGCTGGTCAACATGGCGATGGACCAGGCCCGTGCGCACGGCTTCACCACCGTGGTGCCGCCGGCCCTGGTCAAGCCGCGGGCCATGGAGGGCACCGGCTTCCTCGGCCAGGCCGCCGACGACGTCTACCGCATCGAGGGCGAGGACATGTACCTCGTCGGCACCTCCGAGGTGCCGCTCGCGGCGTACCACTCCGACGAGATCCTCGACGCCGACCGGCTGCCGCGCCGGTACGCCGCCTTCAGCCCCTGCTACCGCAAGGAGGCCGGGTCGCACGGCAAGGACACCCGCGGCATCATCCGGGTGCACTGGTTCGACAAGGTGGAGATGTTCACCTACACCACCGTCGAGGAGTCCTACCGCGAGCACGAGCGGCTGCTCGGCTGGGAGAAGGAGTTCCTCGACAAGCTCGAGCTGGCCTACCGGGTCATCGACGTCGCCGCCGGGCGACCTCGGGCTCTCCGCGGAGCGGAAGTTCGACTGCGAGGCCTGGATCCCGACGCAGGGCCGCTACCGCGAGCTCACCTCCACCTCGAACTGCACCGACTTCCAGGCGCGGCGCCTCGACATCCGCACCCGGGTCGAGGGCGAGCAGCCGGGCGGTGGCGACCCTCAACGGCACGCTGTGCGCGGTCCCGCGCACCATCGTCGCGATCCTCGAGACCCACCAGCAGGAGGACGGCTCCGTGCTCGTCCCCCAGGCCCTGCGGCCCTACCTGCAGGGCCGCGAGGTGCTGAAGCCCGTCGACGCGTGACCGCCCGAGGACGCTTCACTCCCCGGCTGGTCGCGCTCGACATCGACGGGACGCTGTTCGCCAACGAGCCCTCGACCGGGCAGGTCGAGGAGACCATCAGCGCCCCCGGTGGTGGCCGCCGTGCGCCGGGCGTACGACGCCGGGGCGCACGTCGTGCTGGCCACCGGTCGGTCGACGTTCGGCATCACCCACGTCTGGGACCTGCTCGGCCTGCCGGTCGACGGCGCCAGCGTCCTCGCGGTCGCCAGCAACGGGTCGGTGACGTTCCGCTACCCGCCGGTCGAGGTGCGCACGCACCGAGACCTTCGACGCCAGCGAGATCGTGCAGATGCTGCTGGCGGAGGTGCCCGAACGCGGCGGTCGCGGTCGAGGAGGTCGGCGTCGGCTACCGCATCAACCGGCCGTTCCCCGACGGCGAGATCAGCGGCTCGATGCGGCTGCAGAGCGTCGAGGAGCTGGTGGCCGAGCCGGTCACCCGCGTCATCATCCGCGACCCGCACTCCTCGGAGGAGGAGTTCCTCGAGCTGGCCGAGAAGCTCGGCCTGCAGGGCACCAACTACTTCATCGGCTGGACCGCCTGGCTCGACATCGCGCCCGACGGCATCTCCAAGGCCTCGGCGCTCGCCGGGCGTGGCCGACGAGCTCGGCGTCGCGCAGGCCGACGTGCTCGCGATCGGCGACGGCCGCAACGACATCGAGATGCTCCGCTGGGCCGGCCGCGGGGTGGCGATGGGGCAGGCGCCGCTCGAGGTGCAGGAGGCGGCCGACGACGTCACCGAGACCGGTCACCCGACGACGGGGTCGCCGTGGAGCTGTCCCGCTGGTTCTGAGGGCGGCCGTCAGCGGCCCCGCCTAGGTTGGCCGGCATGGACACCCATGACGTGGTCGCCCGGTTCGTGGCGACGCTGGAGGCCCGCGACTGGGACGCCTGGTCGGCGCTGCTGCACCCGGACGTGGTCTACGAGATCCCGCAGTCCCGCGAGCGGATCCGGGGCCGTGAGCGCTACCTGCGGTTCAACCGCGAGTTCCCCGGCGACTGGCACCTCACCCCGAAGCGGGTGGTCGCCGAGGGTGGCAGCGGCGTCTGCTGGTTCGGCTGGCGGGTCGGCGACGAGAGCGCCGACGCGGTGGTCTTCCTCACCGTCGACGCGGACGGGCTGGTCACCGAGGTCACCGACTTCTGGCCGGAGCCCTACGACCCGCCGACCGGGCCGTGAGCACCTCGTCGAGCGGTGGTGAGCCCGGCCCGCGCGGCGGTCGCTAGCCTTCGGCACGTGCACAAGCTCGTGGCGACCGACCTCGACGGCACGCTGCTGCACACCGACGGCACCGTCACCGCGCGCACCCGCGCCGCGCTCACGGCGGTCGAGGACCTCGGCGTCACGGTGGTGTTCGTGACCGGCCGGCCGATCCGCTGGATGCGCGACCTGTGGGAGCACGTCGGCGACCACGGCCTCGCGGTCTGCTCCAACGGCGGCGTGGTGTACGACGTCCCGGCCCGCGCGGTGCGCAGCGCCCGCCCGATCCCCGTCGACGTCGCGCTGGAGGTCGCCGACCGGCTCCGGGAGGCGGTCCCGGGCACCACGTTCGCGGTGGAGCGCACCACCGGGTTCGGCAAGGAGCCGTCGTTCATGGAGCGCTACCCGCTGCCCGACGACATGCAGGTCGGGCCGCTGGCCGACGCTGCTGGACGACGCTGACCGTCAAGCTGCTCGCCCGCCACGAGGAGCTGCCCGCCGAGGAGTTCTGGGTCGCCGCCGAGCGGGCCGTCGGCCACCTGGTGACCACCACCTGGTCGTCGACGGGCGCGCTGGTCGAGATCAGCGCCGCCGGCGTCACCAAGGCGACGACGCTCGCGCTGCTCTGCGAGGAGCTCGGCGTCGGCGCCGAGGAGGTGGTCGCCTTCGGGGACATGCCCAACGACCTCGCGATGCTCGAGTGGGCCGGCACGTCGTACGCCATGGCCAACGGGCACCCGAGCGTCCTGGAGCTGGCCGGCCACGTCGCCCCGGCCAACGAGGACGACGGGGTCGCGGCCACGCTCGAGGAGCTGTTCGGCCTCTAGCGCAGCGGGCGACCGGCGTCCGCTCGCGCAGCACGACCCCGAACATCAGCACGCCCGCGAGGGTGGTGACGCCGAGCATCACCGCCCCCATCGGTGCGGCGGTGCCGCTGCCGAACGCGCCGACCAGCGGTGCGACGACGGCGCCGACCCCGAACTGCACGCAGCCCAGCACCGCGGCCGCCGTGCCGGCTGCCTCGCCGTGCCGGGTCAGCGCCAGCGCCGGGGTGTTGGGCATCGCCAGGCCGGCGAGCGAGACCACCAGCGCCAGCGGCACCAGCACGCCGGCCAGCCCGCCGAACCCGGTCAGCCCGACCACGAGCAGCGCCGCGGAGGCCGCCATCGCGCCGAGGATCGCGCCGGTCAGCACGGTGCGGACCCGGAACCGCCGCAGCAGCAGCGGGTTGAGCTGGGAGGTGAGCGTGAGGCCGGCGGCGTTCATCCCGAACACCAGCCCGAAGGTCCGGGCGTCGAGCCCGAAGCCGTCCTGCAGCACGAACGAGGCGCCGGAGACGTAGGCGAACATCGCCGCGAGCATCGACCCGCCGATCACCGTCAGCGCGACGAACACGCGGTCGCGCAGCAGCCCGCGGTACGCCGTGAGGCTGGCCCGCAGCGTGGCGGGCCGGCGCCGCTCGACCGGCAGCGTCTCGCGGATCCCGAAGAACGCGACGGCGACCAGCACCAGCGGCCGCGCAGGCCAGCACCACGAAGATGCCGCGCCACGACGTGAAGCCCAGCACCAGGCCGCCGATGCTCGGCGCCAGGATCGGGGCCAGCCCGATCACCAGCATCAGCCGCGACATGATCCGGGCGACGGCGACGCCCTCGAACAGGTCGCGGACGATCGCCATCGCGGTCACCGAGATCGCGGCGCCGGCGAAGCCCTGCACCACGCGGACGGTGGCCAGCATCGCGACCGTGGGGGCCAGCGCGCACAGCAGCGAGGCGCCGGCGTGCGCGCAGATCCCGATGACCAGCGGTCGGCGACGACCGAAGGCGTCCGACAGCGGCCCGATGACCAGCTGGCCGACCGAGAGGCCGAGCAGCATGCCGGTGAGCGTGAGCTGCACCGCGGAGTCGCCGGCGTGGAGGTCCTCGGCGATCCGCGGGAACGCCGGGAGGTACATGTCGATCGTCAGCGGCCCGAGCGCGATCAGCGCCCCGAGCACCAGCACGAGCTGGACGTAGCGTCTGCCGGTCGGGGAGTCCACCCGCGCCGGGAGGGGCGGGGCGGTGGTCATGGCTGCCAGTGTGGCCGGGCGCGCCCTCTTTCGGAAACCGGGTTAACGCGCAAGACTCTGCACCCTGACGGACTGTGAGGCAGGTCACCGGTCCGTGCTCGACGGGACTCGGAGGTCGACATGTCAGCCCAGGACGCGGTCGCGGCCACCCGGGAGTCCCTGACCGCGCTGGCCGGTGCCGTGCTGCGGATCCGCAACGAGTACGGCGACACGCTCGGCGTCCGTCGGCTGACCGCCGACGTGGACCGCCTCGCGGAGTCCCTCGACCAGCTGGGCGACCCGCAGCCCGGCCACCGCCCCGGGGTCTCGGACGACGAGCTGATCCTCATCCCGGACGACCCCTACGACGAGAGCATGTGGCAGGACGCGCAGTCCGAGACCCAGCACGCCCAGTGACAGGTCCAGTCAACCGTGGTGACCCGCTCGCGTGATCCGCGTCACACCCCTTACGTCGCACCCGTGACAACGAGAGAGTAGGTCGCATGTCGCACGGCGTCCGCAGTCCCGGCCGCGCCCAGATCGAGCAGAAGACGCTCCGCCAGGACCGCTGGTGGGTCTACCCGGCGGTGACCTTCACGGTGTTCGCCGCGTTCGTCGTCTACGCCACGGTCCGGGCGTTCTCGGGCCACCACTACTACTCGGCGCCGTACCTCTCGCCGTTCTACTCGCCGTGCCTGACCACGAGCTGCGTCGAGGGCTCCTCGGACTTCGGGCAGGCGTTCAGCTGGTGGCAGCTGTCGCCGGCGCTGCTGATCCTGATCTTCCCGCTGGGCTTCCGGATGAGCTGCTACTACTACCGCAAGGCCTACTACCGGTCGTTCTGGCTCAGCCCGCCGGCCTGCGGCGTCGCCGAGCCGCACGGGAAGTACTCCGGCGAGACCCGGCTGCCGCTGATCCTCAACAACATCCACCGCTACTTCTTCTACGCCGCGGTGGTGGTCGCGCTGATCCTCAGCTACGACGTCGTGATCTCCTTCCGGACGAGAACGGCGAGTGGGGCCACATGGGCCTCGGCACCCTGGTGCTGCTGGTCAACGTGCTGCTGATCTGGGCCTACACGCTCGGCTGCCACTCCTGCCGGCACGCGGTCGGCGGCCGGCTGCGGCACTTCTCCAAGCACCCGTTGCGCTACCGCGCCTGGACGCTGGTCTCGCGGCTCAACGCCAGCCACGCGCGGTACGCCTGGCTGTCGCTGTTCTCCGTCGCGATCGCCGACCTCTACGTCTACCTGCTCGCGGTGGGCGCCTTCTCCGACCCGAGGTTCTTCTGATGGTCTCGACAAGCTCGACCTCCCGCCCCGACGACGAGCGGCACCCGATGACCGGCAACCGGATGGACGCCGGCGACGACACCGGCTTCGAGCGCCACCAGTACGACGTGGTGGTGATCGGCGCGGGCGGCGCGGGGCTGCGTGCCGCGATCGCCGCCCACGACGCGGGCGCCCGCGTCGCGATCCTCTGCAAGTCGCTGCTCGGCAAGGCGCACACCGTGATGGCCGAGGGCGGCATCGCGGCGTCGATGGGCAACGTCTACCCCGACGACAACTGGAAGGTGCACTTCCGCGACACCATGCGCGGCGGCAAGATGCTCAACAACTGGCGGATGGCGCAGCTGCACGCGCAGGAGGCGCCGGACCGGGTGCTCGAGCTCGAGGAGTGGGGCGCGCTGTTCGACCGCACCCCCGAGGGCCTGATCTCGCAGCGCGACTTCGGCGGCCACCGCTACGCCCGGCTCGCCCACGTCGGCGACCGCACCGGCCTGGAGATGATCCGCACCCTGCAGCAGCACGCGGTCGCGCTCGGCATCGACGTGTTCATGGAGTTCACCGTCACCGACATCTTCAAGGAGGGCGGCCCCGGCGGGAAGCGCGTCTCCGGCTGCTTCGGCTACTGGCGCGAGACCGGCCGCTTCGTGGTCTTCGACTCGCCCGCCGTCGTGCTGGCGACCGGCGGGATCGGCAAGTCCTACCAGGTGACCTCGAACTCCTGGGAGTACACCGGCGACGGCCACGCGCTCGCGATGAAGACCGGCGCCTCGCTGATCAACATGGAGTTCGTGCAGTTCCACCCGACCGGGATGGTCTGGCCGCCCTCGGTGAAGGGCATCCTCGTCACCGAGTCGGTGCGCGGCGACGGCGGCGCCCTGAAGAACTCCGAGGGCGAGCGGTTCATGTTCGACTACATCCCGGAGTACTTCAAGGCCGAGACCGCCGACAACATCGAGGAGGCGGAGGGCTGGTACGCCGACAAGAAGAACAACCGGCGTCCCCCCGAGCTGCTGCCCCGCGACGAGGTGGCCCGCGCCATCAACTCCGAGATCAAGGCCGGCCGGGGGTCACCGCACGGCGGCGTCTTCCTCGACATCGCCTCGCGACGCGACGCCGACTTCATCAAGCGGCGGCTGCCGTCGATGTACCACCAGTTCAAGGAGCTCGCGGACGTCGACATCACCGCGGAGCCGATGGAGGTCGGGCCGACCTGCCACTACGTGATGGGCGGCGTCGAGGTGGACGCCGACACCGAGGAGAGCATCGTCACCGGGCTGTACGCCGCGGGCGAGGTCGCCGGCGGCATGCACGGGTCGAACCGGCTCGGCGGCAACTCGCTGTCGGACCTGCTGGTGTTCGGCCGCCGCGCCGGCCACAACGCGGCGTACTACACGCGCCGGCTCAAGGACTCCTGGCCGAGGACCGCCGAGTCCGACGTACGGGCGGCCGCGGAGCAGGCGCTCGCGCCGTTCGCGATCGAGGACGGCGGCGAGAACCCGTACACCATCCAGAAGGACCTGCAGGAGACCATGCAGCGGCTGGTCGGGATCATCCGCAAGCGCGAGGAGCTCGAGGAGTCGCTCGTCGAGATCGAGAAGCTCAAGGAGCGCGCGAAGAAGCTCGCGGTCGAGGGGCACCGGCAGTACAACCCCGGCTGGCACCTCGCGATCGACCTGACCAACCAGCTGATCGTCTCCGAGTGCATCGCCAAGGCGGCGCTCGAGCGCGAGGAGTCGCGCGGCGGCCACACCCGCGACGACTTCCCCGGCCCGAACGACACCTGGGGCCAGGTCAACCTGGTGCTGACCCTCGCCGGCGGCGACTTCTCGGCGCCGGTGGACCTCAAGCACCAGCCGCTGCCGGTCATGCCCGACGACCTCAAGGAGCTGTTCGAGCTGATGGGCTACGACCTGAAGATGCGCGTCTGGCGCGGCGACTCCGACGGCGGTGAGCTCGGCGACTACACCGTCGAGGTCGAGGAGGGCGAGGTCGTCCTCGACGCCATCCACCGGCTGCAGGCCACCCAGGCCGGCGACCTCGCGGTCCGCTGGAACTGCAAGGCCGGCAAGTGCGGCTCGTGCAGCGCCGAGGTCAACGGCCGGCCGCGGCTGATGTGCATGACGCGGCTCTCCGACTTCGAGCAGACCGAGACGATCACCGTCACGCCGGTGCGGACGTTCCCGGTCATCCGGGACCTGGTCACCGACGTCTCGTTCAACTACGAGAAGGCCAAGCAGGTGCCGGCCGTGAAGCTCGCGCCGCCCGGCAAGGACGGCAAGCGCCGGATGATGCAGGCCGACGTCGAGCGCGGCCAGGAGTTCCGCAAGTGCATCGAGTGCTTCCTGTGCCAGAACGTCTGCCACGTCGTCCGTGACCACGAGGACAACAAGGAGGCGTTCGCGGGGCCGCGGTTCTTCCTGCGGTACGCCGAGCTCGACATGCACCCGCTCGACACCAACGACCGGCGGGCGCTCGCGCAGGACGCCGCCGGGCTCGGCATGTGCAACATCACCAAGTGCTGCACCGAGGTGTGCCCCGAGGGCATCCACATCACCGACAACGCGATCATCCCGATGAAGGAGCGCGTGGTCGACCGCAAGTACGACCCGCTGGTCTGGCTGGGGTCCAAGATCGGGCTCCGCAACAAGGACAGCGACGGCCGGACGGAGACCTGACATGGCGCTGCTGCCGCAGCAGGAGATCGACCAGGCGCTGGCGGGGGACCTGTCGGCGTGGAGCCAGCAGGGCGACGCGATCACCCGGGAGGTGTCGGCGTCCTCGTTCCTCGCCGGCATCAGCCTGGTGCAGCGGGTCGCCGAGGCGGCCGAGTCGCGCGACCACCACCCCGACATCGACATCCGCTACACGACGCTGACCTTCACGCTGTCCACGCACTCCGAGGGCGGCCTCACCGCCAAGGACCTGGAGCTGGCCGGCGAGATCGACCGGCTCGCGTCCGACGTCTGAGCCGACACCCCTGACAGAACTGGCACACCCCTGCTGTTGCAACGGCAGGGGTGTGCCGGATTACCAGGGCCCCCTGGTAATCCGTCAGCTGGCGGCGCCGGCCTTCGTCGCCTCCGGCACCTCGAGGAGCCGGCCGGACCTCACGTCGTACAGGTAGCCGTGGATCGGGATCCGCGCCGGGACCAGCGGGTGGCTGCGGATCCGCTCGACGTCCTCGGCGACCGCTCCGGACTGGTCGGAGATGGTCAGGAAGTCGATCTCGTGACCGGCCTCGGAGCCCGGGCCCTCGCCGACGTCGGTGAAGCCGTCGGGCCCGAGCTGGGCGGTCTCGAGGCTGCTCGCCAGCAGGCCGCGGATCGTGTCGTTGTCGAAGAACTCCATGCCGCAGTCGGTGTGGTGGATGACGAACCACTCGGCGGTGCCGAGCAGCTTGTAGGAGATCACCAGCGAGCGGATCGCGTCGTCGCTGGCCCGGCCGCCGGCGTTGCGGATCACGTGGGCGTCGCCCTCGGACAGGCCGGCGTACTTCGCCGGGTCGAGCCGGGCGTCCATGCAGGTCAAGATCGCGAAGCCGCGCGCCGGTGGCAGCGCCAGCTCGTGCTTGTCGCCGAAGGAGGCGGCGTACGCCTCGTTGGCCTGCAGGACCTCGTCGTGCACCGTGCTCATGGGCTCTCCTCGGTGGTCGTTGTCTCACAAAGACTATCTGAGTTAGTCGAGAATCCAGCACCCCGACCGAGGCCCGAGACGTACGGCGCCCGGTCGGCTCAGAGGTACATGCCGCCGCGGCTGCCCGGCTCCTCACCGGGGTGCGGCGGGCCGGGCTGGCCCGGGTGGGGCATGCCCTCGGGCATCGAGCCCGGCGGCAGCGCGCGGCGCATCTGCTCGAGCTGGGCGCGGGCGGCGACCTGCTGGGCGTAGATCGCGGTCTGGATGCCGTGGAACAGCCCCTCCAGCCAGCCGACCAGCTGGGCCTGCGCGATGCGCAGCTCGGCCTCGGACGGGGTCTCGGAGCTGAACGGCAGCGAGAGCCGGTCGAGCTCCTCGACGAGCTCCGGCGCGAGCCCGGCCTCGAGCTCCTTGATCGACGAGGCGTAGATCCCGGCCAGGCGGGTCCGGCTGGCCTCGTCGAGCGGCGCGGACTTCACCTCCTCGAGGAGCTGGCGGATCATCCCGCCGATCCGCATCACCTTCGCCGGCTGCTCGACCAGCTCGGTGATGTGACGCTCGGCCTCGTCGCCGTCCTCGGTCGCCGGCCCGGAGCCGCCGGTCGAGCCCATCCCGTCGGGGCCGATGACCACGACGTGCGGCTCGCCCGCGGGGCTCTCGTTGCTGTCGTCGCGCTGGCTCATGCCCTCCACCATACGAGGGGCGTCGCGCGCCGCCCGCGGGCCTACGACGTGAGGACGATCTTGCCGACGTGGTCGCTGGCCTCCATGATCCGGTGGCCCTCGCGGGCCTCCTCGAGCGGCAGCGTGACGTGCACCAGCGTCTTCACCGAGCCGTCCGCGACCAGCGGCCACACGTGCTCGACCACCGAGGCGCAGATCGCCGCCTTCTCCTCCAGCGGGCCGGGCCCGCAGCGAGGTGGCGATCACCGCGCCGCGCTTGCGCAGCAGCACGCCGAGGTCGAGCTCGGCCTTGGTGCCGCCCTGCATCCCGATCACGACGAGCCGGCCCTCGGTGGCGAGCGCGTCGACGTTGCGGGCGAGGTACTTCGCGCCCATGTTGTCGAGGATGACGTCGACCCCGGCGCCGTCGGTCGCCTTCTTCACCTCGTCGACGAAGTCCTGCTCGCGGTAGTTGATGGTCACGTCGGCGCCCAGGCTCCGGCAGACCTCGAGCTTCTCCTCGGAGCCCGCGGTGGTGATCACCCGGGCGCCGAGCGCCTTGCGCCAGCTGGATCGCGAAGGTGCCGATGCCGCCGGCGCCGCCGTGCACGAGCAGCGTCTCGCCCTGCTGCAGCCCGGCGATCATGAAGACGTTGGACCACACCGTGCAGGCCACCTCGGGCAGCGCCCCGGCGGTGACCAGGTCGACGCCCTGCGGCACCGGCATCACCTGGCCCGCGGGGACGGTGACCTTCTCGCCGTACCCGCCGCCGGCGAGCAGCGCGCACACCTCGTCCCCGACCGCCCAGCCCTCGACGTCCGGACCGACCTCGGCGACGACGCCGGAGCACTCCAGGCCCAGCACGTCGGAGGCGCCGGGCGGGGGCGGGTAGTGGCCCTGCCGCTGCTGGGTGTCGGCCCGGTTGACGGCGGTCGCCCGCACGTCGAGGACCAGCTCGCCGGGACCGGCGGTCGGGTCGGGGAGGTCGGCGACCACGAGGGCGTCGAGGCCACCCGGGTCGGGGGCGATCACAGCACGCATGTCGCCACCCTAGGGGCGGCGGACGGGTGGCGGCGGCCCGGTGCGCTCAGTCGGCGTCGACGAGGTCGTCGTCGAGACCCTCGAGGACCGCGTCGTCCGCGACGTCGGCGACCCCGGTGTCGTCTGCGTCGTCGCCGCCGCCCCACTTCTCGGCGAGCTCCGTCGCGGCGGCGGCGAGTGCCTCGAGCCGGTCGGGGTCGGCCTCGTGGGCGGCGGCGGCGTAGCCCAGCAGGTACGCCGAGATCGGCGCCGCGGGTCGCTCGACGTTGTGCGCGGCGTCGCGGGCCAGGTCGAGGACGAGCGCCTCGTCGACCTCGGTCTCGATGTCGAGCGCGTCGCAGAGCTCGTCGATCCAGTCGTGCAGAGTCACGCCTCCAAGGTTCGTACGACGTCCCGGCCGATGCAACCGTTTCGCTCGATCGGGACGTTCCTCACTCCTGCTCGTACGACGTCCGCAGCACCCGCAGGTCGTCCCAGGTGTCGACGTCGCGCCCCTCGTCACCGACCGCGGGCACGTCGACCAGCCGCAGCAGCCCGATGAGCCGGCGCATCGGCAGCCCGTGCTCGTGCTCGGCGGCCGACGGGCGGGAGCCGTCGAGGGAGGCGTGCCGGTAGACCGCCGCGAGGGGCTGCCGGCGTCCGTCGGGGTCCACGAGCACGGCGCCGTCGGCGGCGGCGTCGGCCTCCACGGCCCAGGTCAGCCGGGCCACCGTGCCGGCGTTGAGCCGCGGCATGTCCACGGCGAGCACCGCCACCAGGTCGGGGGTCACCAGGAACCGGTCCAGCGCCGCGAGCAGCCCGGCGGCCGGACCGCCCGACGGCGGGTCCTCCCGGGTCCAGGTCACCGGCCGGGTCGTCGGCACCTGGTCGCCGACCACCACGACCTCCAGCGCGGAGAGCGTCGCGGCGAGCGAGCGCTCGAGCAGCGTCACCCCGTCGACCTCGATCGAGGCCTTGTCGATCCCACCCATCCGCGCCGCGGTGCCGCCGGCCAGGACGACCGCCCCGAGGCGGAGCGGACCGCCGGCCGCCTGCCCAGAAGACTGCCCCAGAAGACTGCCCCGAGGCCTGCCTCGGCTCGTGCACTGGCGTCACGCGCCAAGTCTGGCAGGCTGGTCGGGTGACCGCGCTCCGTCTCGCCCTGGTGCAGCAGACCGCCTCCCTCGACCCCGCCGAGAACCGTGACCTCCTCGGCACGGTGGCCGAGCGTCTCGAGCCCGACACCGACCTGGTGCTGCTGCCCGAGGCCTTCATGCGCGACTTCGGCAGTCCGGGCTCGGACATCGCGGAGTTCGCGGAGCCGATGGACGGGCCCTTCGTGCAGCGGCTGACGCAGCTCGCCGCGGCGCAGCGCACCACCGTCGTCGCCGGGATGTTCGAGGTGAGCGACGACCCGCAGCGGCCGTTCAACACCCTCGCGGTCGTCGACGCCGGCGGGCTGCGGGCGTCGTACCGGAAGATCCACCTCTACGACTCCTTCGGCTACAAGGAGTCCGACCGGCTCTCGGCCGGCGAGCTGAAGCCGGTGCTCGTCGAGGTCGGCGGGCTCTCCGTCGGGCTGATGACCTGCTACGACCTGCGCTTCCCGGAGCTGGCGCGCGACCTCGTCGCGCGGGGCGCCGAGGTGCTGGTGGCGCCGTCCGCCTGGGTCGCGGGCGAGGGGAAGGTGCTGCACTGGCGCACGCTGGTGACCGCGCGCGCCATCGAGAACACCGCGTACGTCGCCGCCGTCGGACAGCCCGGGCCGCGCTACACCGGTCACTCGCTGGTGGTCGGCCCCGCGGGCGAGCTCGTCGCCGAGGTCGGCGACGGGGACCGCGTGCTCACCGCGTCGGTCAGCACCGAGCAGCTGGAGCGGGCCCGCGCGGAGAACCCGTCGCTGCGCAACCGGCGGTTCTGACCGAGCCGGTCCGAGGCCTCGGTGTCACCCGGCGGCGCCCACCGGTGTCCATCGGTGTCCGGTGTAGCGTCCCGGTCATGCCCCGCCCTGCGAAGACCGTCGACATCGTCGCCGAGATGGTCGCCAACGTCATGAAGGTCGCGGTCGCGGCCGGCGACCGGGTGGAGCCCGGTGACGCGGTCGTGCTGCTCGAGTCCATGAAGATGGAGATCCCGGTGCTCACCGAGCTCGGCGGCACCGTCGCCGCCGTCAAGGTGGGTCCCGGCGACGTCGTCCAGGAGGGCGACGTGCTGGTCTCGATCGACCTCTGACGGCGCCTCGTAGACTGCCCTCCCGTGGGCGGCGAGCCGTGCCACGAGGAGGGGTGCCGGAGTGGCCGATCGGAACCGCCTTGAAAGCGGTCGCTGGCAGAGATGTCAGCCGCGGGTTCGAATCCCGCCCCCTCTGCCGGGCCACGGTGCCGGTTCTGTTCCGGTTACCGAGACGGGACCGCGCGCGCTTGCAACAATCGGCCTCCAGACCCGGGGCCGGTCGGCGGGGGCCGTCCGGGGTGGGGGGTCCGACGGAAAGGACGACCTGCGCCCACGGAGGGGACCCATGGCCTCGGACGAGCACGACGCCGGCGAGCACAGCGAGCCCCGCGACCTCGTGCAGCAGCGGCTGGCCATCGCCCTGGACTCCGCGGGGATCGGCAGCTGGGAGCTCGACCTCGCCAGCGGCGAGTTCCGCGGCGACGCCCGGCTGCTGGAGCTCTTCGGGTTCCCCGCCGACTCACGCGAGACCCGGCTCACGTCGTTCGCCCGGCTGCTGCCGCGCGAGCACCGGGCGCGGGTGGGCGACAACCTCGAGCGGTCGGTGGCCGAGGGGGCGGACTACGCCGAGGAGTACCCCGTCGTGCAGCCCGACGGGTCCTGGCGGTGGGTCGCCGCCCACGGCCGCCCGCTCTACGGGCCCGACGGGGGGCTGCAGCGGATCGTCGGCTCGGCCTACGACACCACCCGGCAGCACGACGCCGCCGCCCAGGTGCGCGCGACGAGTGAGCTGCTGACCCTGATCGCCAGCGCCAGCGACGTGCTCGCGGGGTCGCTGGAGCCCGTCGACGTGGTGCGCAACTTCAGCCGGCTGGTGGTCCCGACGCTCGCCGACTGGTCGATCGTCACCCTCGTCGAGGGCGACGTCCTGCGCGACGTCGAGTGGTGGCACCACGACCCGGCGCGGCACGACGTGATGGACCGGTTCGCCCACCACCGCCTGGAGGGCCGGCACGAGGCGGCCGGCTCGCTGCTCGCCTTCAGCTCCCGGCAGCCGTTCCTGATCAACGAGGGCGCCCTGGAGTACGCGTTGCGCACGCTGCGCTCGGGCGCCGCGGTCGAGGCGATCCAGGAGCTCGGCCTGGGGTCGGTGGGGGTGTTCCCGCTGCAGACCGACGGCGGCGAGGTGGTCGGCCTGATCACGCTCGGCCGGGCACCGGGCCGGGCGAGCTTCTCCGGCGAGGAGGTCGCCTCCACCGTCGACCTGTGCCGGCGCGTCACCACGATGCTCGAGAACGCCCGCTCCTACGGCCGCGAGCGCGACATGTCCGAGCAGCTGCAGCGCAGCATGCTCACCGAGCCGGTGCAGCCCGGCCACGTCGAGGTCGTGGTCCGGTACCTCCCGGCGGCCAAGGCGGCGCAGGTCGGCGGCGACTGGTACGACGCCTTCGCCCAGGTCGACGGCTCGACGGTGCTGGTCGTGGGGGACGTCGTCGGCCACGACTCCGTCGCGGCGGCCGTGATGGGTCAGCTGCGCAGCATGCTCCGCGGCATCGCCGTGACGAGCGGCGCCGGCCCGGCCCGGCTGCTCAAGGACCTCGACGGCGCGCTGGAGACGCTGCGGATGGCGACGTACGCCACGGTGGTGGTGGCCCGGGTGGAGGTCGACGGTCCCGGCGGTGACGTCACGCTGCGCTGGTCGACCGCCGGCCACCCGCCGCCGCTGCTGGCGGAGATGTCCGGGGAGGTGCGGGTGCTCGACGTCCACGACCCGCTGCTCGGGGTCTCCGCTCTGCTGCCGCGCGGCGAGCACACCACCGCGCTGCCGCCGGGGTCGACGCTGCTGCTCTACACCGACGGCCTCGTCGAGCGCCGCGGCGAGGACATCGACGTCAGCGTCGAGCGGCTGCGCGGTCACCTCGCGGAGCTGACCACCACCCCGCTGGGCGAGGCGGTCGACGAGGTGGTGCGCCGTCAGGTGCCGGGCGACCCCGACGACGACGTCGTCGTGCTCGCGATGCGCGTGATCCGCTGACCTGGCCCGGCGGGCGGTCAGCTCACTCGGAGCCGCCGAGCTCCAGCGCGACCGAGTCGTAGACCAGGTCGTTGAGCCGCTGCCGGTGGTGCTCGAGGTCGACCACCAGCCGCCCGAGGTCCCGGCGCACCGACTCGATGTCCGGGGCGTCGCTCACCAGGGGGCCGAGCGCGGCGATGCGGCGCAGCAGCGCGTCGCGCTCCCGCACCAGCGCCACCTCACGGGCGGCCAGCCAGGCGTCCCCGCCCCGCGACATCTCCGCGGCCAGTGCGTCCTTCACGCCGCTCATCCGGTGGCGCACCAGCCAGCGCCACACGTGGTGTCTGCGGGGCGAGTCGATCGCGTGCCGCAACCCGAGGATCGCGTGTTCCAAACCGGTCATCGAACCACCTCCGCCGTCCGGGTGGACTACCGAGTGTGACCCGGGCCACAGGTTGTGGCAAGGGGTCGCCGACCCCGGTTGGACCGGTGGCCGCGGGTTCGGTCTAATCGACTCCCGTGACGTCCAGCTATCGGTTCTCCGGCCCCTTCGTCGTCCGGTTGATGGGGGTGGCGCTGGTCGTCGTCGGGGTGCTGGTGCTGCTGCTGGCCGGTGCCGTGGCCTGGCTCGGGGTCCCCGTCGCGGTGCTCACGGGGGGCCTGGTCGTCGCGGTGCTCGCGGTCGTGGCGCTCGGCGTGCTCGCCCGGCGACGGGTCGTGGTGGTGCGCTTCGACGAGCGCGGCTACCGGGTCCGGCACGTGCGCGGGTCCGGCGTACGGCAGGGGGAGTGGAAGCAGGTCGAGGACGTCGCCGCGGTGACCGTCGCCGGGGAGCGGTGCGTGGTGCTGCGGCTGCGCGACGGCCGCACCACGACCATCCCGGTCGGTGTGCTGGCCACCGGCACGGAGGACTTCGTCGACGACCTGCGGGCGCACCTGGACCGCGGCCACGGCTACCGGCGGGTGCCGCCCCGACGCGGCTGAGCGGCCGCCGCACGCAGCCCGTGCGGCCGATTCGCACCGGCCGGTGATCGCCCGGTAGCCTGTGCTGGCCATCTGGAGGTGTCGCCTAGTGGCCTATGGCGCCCGCCTGCTAAGCGGGTTGAGGGTTACCCCCTCTCGCGGGTTCAAATCCCGCCACCTCCGCAGCACCCCGACCGGTCTCGCGGCCTGGTGCCTGCCTCGCGCAGCCCGGGCCCGGGGCCGGTCGCACGCGGGGCGCCGTACCCCCGCCGGGTGACCCGTCATGAACTGCGCGACACGCCGGTGAGCACGCCGAGTAGGTGACGGGTCGGCGGTCAGTCGCCGCCGGGCTTCGGCGGGCCGGTCGGGTCGAGGGCGGAGTACGGCGCGACGCGGAACGTCCCGCGGGTGTCGACCGTGACCGGCTGCAGCCCCTGCGGCACCCCGTCGCGGTAGGTCACCAGGGTGACCTCGGCGTCGCGGCGCAGCTTGCTGCCGATGGCCAGCGCGTAGGCCGCGCCGCCGGTCGTGCCGTTCGTGTAGGAGTAGCCGACCGCGCCGTTCGCACCGGTGACCGGGGACGGCCCGACCTGCTCGTGCAGGTGGCCGGCGAGCACCAGGTCGACGCAGCCGCGGGCCAGGGCCGCCTCGCCGCTGTTGGCGTCGTGGACGAGCAGCGTGCCGATCCGGTCGCCGTCGTCGGCGTGCCGGCACGCGACGTCCGCGATCCGCTGCTCCTGGTCGGCGAAGGAGATGCCGCGCTCGTCGCGCCAGGTGCCCAGGCCGCTGCTGCGGGGGTCGCTCACCCCGAGCAGCCGCAGCCCGTCGGGGCCGTCGACCACCCGGCCGTCGAGGGTCGTGAAGCCGAGCCGCCGCGCCTGCCGGGTGACCACGTCGCCGTTGTCGTGGTTGCCGGCGATCGAGAACCGCGGGTCGACGTCGTCGAACGCCTGGTCCAGCGACTCCAGGCTGAAGGCCTCCCAGGCGCCGCCGGTGGAGGTGTCGTCGCCGGCGTCGAGCAGGAACGACGCCCCGCCCTGGTCCGCGACCGCGCGGGCCACCGGGTCCATGCCGACGTTGTCGTGCCGGTCGCTGACCAGCAGCGCGACCACCTCGCCGTCCTCGGGCTGCCGGAGCTGGCCGGCGAGCGCGGGCGCGGCGTCCACGAGACGGGTGTAGAAGGTGACGCTGCGCCGGTAGGTGTCCACCGCGCTCGCCACCAGCCGCCGGGTGCCCGTGGTGATCAGCCCCGACTCGATCTGCAGCGGCCGGGCCTCGTCGGGCACCGTCACCTCCGGCAGCGCCGCCGGCAGCGACTGCCAGGTGTCCTGCTCGACCGGGACGTCGTCCCGGTCCCAGGGGTGCGCCACCGAGACGACCACCAGCGCCGCCACCACCGCGCCCACCGCGGCACGACGTACCGTCACGGTCGCGCGCAGCTCGCCCCACCGCCGGCGACCCACCAGCAGCACCACCGCCGGGGCGGCCAGCCCCAGCAGCGCGCCCTCCAGGGCACTGTCCAGCGCCAGGTCGGTGACCGCGCCGCGCACCTTCCGGACCTGCGCGTCGGGCTGGCTCGCGATGAACGCGTAGCGCCGGATCAGCGCGGGGTAGGAGTCGGCGGTGGTCTTGCCGAGGTCGATGTGGGCCCCGAGCCGGCCGCCGGAGGGGTAGCGGACGTTCGGCAGGTAGGGACCGAGGTCGAGGGTCGCCCAGCCGTCCAGGCTCGGCCGGACGACGGCGTCGTGACCGGCGAGCACGATGGTGCGCGAGCCGTGCAGGAACAGGGCGCCCGAGACCGGCGCCGCCACCAGCAGCCAGGCCGCCGTCAGCAGGCCGGCCTGCCGCCAGCCGGGCAGCCGCCGGCCGCCCCCGTCCCACCGCGGCCACCGCATCGCACCAGCCTAGGAAACCGGGCCGCACGATTTCTCGGCCGGGGACGTATCAGGCGGGCGCCGGCGTGCTCCTCGATGGTGTGCGGCCACGGGGGTGCCGCGCAGGCCGGACGGCCGGGAGGCTGTCCGGTCGCTCGACGGGGGTGGGTGAGTCGCCCGGGGCGATCGGGGGATCTGTGGCCCTGGGCGGCTCCACCGCCCCCAGCAGCACGAGGCAGCACCACGCAGCAGGCAGCAGGCAGCAGGCAGCAGGGAAGCAAGCAAGCACGTGACCCGGGACCCCGGCGTCACTAGGCTCCGACGGGGGCACGTGGGGACAGGAGCGGTGCGATGGTGAGCACGATGAGCAGCCCGGGCGGGCGTGACCTGCCGACCGAGCCGGTCGGCGGGCCGCTGACGCGTCCGGGCGTCTCCGAGACGCTGCTGCTCGACCCGAGCACCGCCTACCAGCGCAAGGACCAGTCGGCGCCGCGACCCACCGCGTTCGTCGCCGACGCGCTGCTGGTCCGCGGCCGGCACCCCGGCACCGAGGCTGCGCTGGCCCGGGTCGCCGAGCGGGCCGGCTTCCGGCTGGTCTGGGACGAGGAGCACCCGGAGCGCGACACCCGGCCGACCGCCGACGTCGAGCTGCTCGACGCCGCCCGGCTGACCGACGAGCAGCGCGCCTCGCTCGAGGCCGTGTGGGTCGCACGCGTCCGGCTCGCCCCGCTCGACACCCGGCCCGACGCGGTCTTCCGGCCGATCGACACCTGGCGGCTGCTGCAGGCCTTCCGGGCGGAGGTCGGCGACCGCGACCGCGCCGGCGACGTCGCCCTCGAGCACCCCTCCGAGCTGAGCATCGGCGGGACGCCGTACACCTCGGGGCACGCCATCCGCCCGACGCCGTACACCAGCGGCCACCCGTACACCAGCGGCCACCCCTACACGAGCGGCCACCCGTACACGAGCGGTCACCCCTACACGAGCGGCCACGAGGCCGCGCTCGCGGAGTACGCCCTCCCCGGCTCCGGCGGCCGCCAGCCGGTGAGCTGGGTGGGGGAGGACCCGACCCCGACCACGCTGCTGCCGCGCAGCCAGCGACCGGTGGTCGCGGTGCTCGACTCCGGCGTCGGGGTGCACCCGTGGCTCGACGACACCCAGGTGGAGCACGAGCCGACGGTCCTCGGCGAGCGGATCGGCCTGGAGTCGCTGGCCGCCGAGGCCGGTGCGGCCTCGCAGACGGTGCACGACCTGGTCGGCGCGCTCGGCCCGGACGCCGGGCACGGGACGTTCGTCGCCGGCCTGGTGCGGCAGGCCTGCCCGCAGGCGCGGATCCTGTCGGTCCGGCTGTTCCGCGACAACGGCGTCGTCGACGAGCTCGACCTGCTGCGCGCGCTGCAGCTGCTGTGCCTGCGGCAGATGCTGGCGTTGCGGCCCCGCTCGGGCGTCTCCCCGGTCGACGTCGTGACGATGTCGCTGGGCTACTACCACGAGCAGCCGGAGGACGCGGCGTTCGACCCGTTGCTCCGGGGCACGCTCGCGCTGCTGGGCCGGCTCGGCGTCGCCGTGGTCGCCTCCGCGGGCAACGACGCCACCAGCCGGCCCTGCTACCCCGCGGCGTTCGCGCCCTGGGACCCGAGCGCCCGGGCGCCGCGCGGCCAGGTGCCGCTGTCGGCGGTGGGTGCGCTCAACCCCGACGGCACGGTCGCGATGTTCTCCAACGACGGCCCCTGGGTGCGCTACCTGCGACCCGGCGCCGGGCTGGTCAGCACGGTCCCGACCGACCTCGACGGGTCGCTCGGCGCCACCTTGTCGCTGACCACGGCCGAGGGGGAGCGCCGGGCGACGATCGACCCCGACGGCTTCCGCAGCGGCTTCGCGATCTGGAGCGGGACGTCGTTCTCCGCCCCGTTGTTCGCCGGCCAGCTGGCTGCCAGGCTGGTGCCGCTGCTGGGGCGCGACGACAGCCGCGACCCCGCCGTCGCGGTGAGGCGCGCCAACCAGGCGCTGCGGTCGATGCTCAAGCGCGGCCAGGAGACAGGAGACCCGTCGTGATCGAGACCCCGGCCGAGGAACGGCCGCTGGTGCGGCAGGCCGCCGAGGCGTTCGCCGCGTTCCAGGCGGGCGACCGGGCGGCCTTCGACGAGCTCGTCGCGCTGCTCACGCCGCTGCTGTGGCACACCGTGCGCAGCCAGGGCGTCGACGCGGTCAGCGCCGAGGACGTCGTGCAGACCATCTGGATGCGGCTGCTGCACAGCACCTCGTCGATCCGCGACCCGCAGACCGTCGTGAAGTGGCTGCTGACCGCCGTACGACGGGAGGCGTGGCGGATCGCCAAGCGGTCCCGCGACGAGGTGCAGCGCACCGCCGCGCTCTTCGGGGAGGACGGCCACGAGGTCCCCACCCTTCCCGTGCAGCGCGACCAGACGCCGGAGGACCTGGTCTTCCGCGAGGACCGGCGGCGCCAGCTGTGGCAGCACGTGCAGACGCTGCCCGACCGGTGCCGCGAGCTGCTGCGGGTGATCGCGTTCGCCGACCGACCCGACTACGCCCAGATCGCCGACGCGCTCGGCATGCCGGTGGGGAGCATCGGCCCGACCCGCGGGCGGTGCCTGGCCAAGCTGCGCCAGGTGCTGGCCGCCGACCCTCAGTGGGAAGGAAGTGAGTCGTGATGGAAGACGACCGCACCCTCGACCAGCTCGCAGGCGAGCCGCTCGACGACGTCGACGCCACGACCCTCGACCAGCTGCGAGCCGTCTACGACGAGGCCGACCCGGTGCCGCCGGACCTGGTCGAGCGGGTCAGGTTCTCGCTGGCCCTCGACGAGATGTACGAGGAGGTCGCGCGGATGACGCGGGTCCCCCTCGAGGCGCTCTCGGTGCGCAGCGACCAGACGGCCGGCACCCGCACGGAGACGCTCACCTTCTCCGCCGACCGGCTCACCGCCATGGTCACCGTCAGCCGGCTCGGCGCCGGCCGGCTGCGCCTCGACGGCTGGCTGGCCCCGCCCGAGCACTGCGTGGTGCGGCTGCGCATCCAGGGCGGCGAGCCCCGCGAGACCAGCGCCGACGACAGCGGCCGGTTCAGCTTCGACGACCTCGCGGAGGGCTTCGGCCAGCTGAGCTTCCACCCGGTCGACGACGACGCCCCTGAGAATGCCGTCGTGACCCCGCTGTTCCAGTTGTAGATTCGGCCGGTGACCCGGCCGGCAGCCTCCCAGGACGACCCTGCGGCACTCGGCGCCGCGGTGGCGGCGGCCCGCACCGACTACCGCCGCGGCCAGCCCGCCCGGGCCGCCGCCCGGCTGCGTGCCCTGCGCGGCCGGCTCGACCGGGCCGGTGACCCCGGTCCGGACACGCTGGTGCCGCGGGCCCGGATGATGCTCACGCTCGCCGCGGCCGAGTTCGAGCTGACCGGCCGGTTGGACGCGTCGACGACCTCGCTCGCCGAGGCGGAGGAGCTGGCCGGCCGCTCGGGCTCGCCGGCGCTGGTCGCGACGGTCCGCGGCCAACGGGGGCTGCTGCTGCTGCGCGGCGGCCGGGTCGACCAGGCGATCGCGGCCCTCGACGCGGCCGTCGAGGTGATCGACGACGCCGACCCCGACGACCAGATGGTGATCCTGCTCAACCGGGGCACGGCCCACATGGAGCGGGGGTCGCTCGAGGTCGCCCGCGCCGACCTCGAGCACTGCGTCGAGGTCGCCGCGCTGGTCGGGGACCGCGAGCACGAGGAGAAGGCCCGGCACAACCTCGGGTACGTCGAGTTCCTGGCCGGTCGCATCCCGCGGGCGCTGGCCGTCATGGAGAGCGCCGCCGCCCTGGGGCAGGGCGACCCGCACCCGATCTCGCTGCTCGACCAGGCCCGGGTGCTGCGCGAGGCGGGGCTCGCCACGGAGGCGGCGGCGCTGCTGACCCGGGCCGCCGACCTCTTCGCGGAGCGCCGGCTGGGTCAGGACGTGGCCGAGGCGCAGCTCGCGCACGCCGAGTGCGCGCTCGTCGAGGACGACGTCCGCCAGGCACTGGCGCTGGCGAGGCGGGCCGAGCGCGCCTTCGGCCGACGGGGCAACACGCTGTGGCAGCGCAAGGCGCAGATGCTGGTGCTGCGCTGCGAGCGCCGCACGGTGGCGGAGGCCGGGCCCGCGCGGTTCCGCGTGGTGGCGCGTCGGGCCCGCGAGCTCGAGGCCGCCTGCCGCCGGGAGCGGCGCCGCGACCTGGCGCGGGCGGCTGCGCTGCTCGCCGTCGAGTGCGAGCTCCGCGCGGGCGGGCACCCCGACGAGGTCGCCCCGAGCCTCCCGGCGGTCCGCGCCGCCGACCCGCTGCAGGCCCGGCTGCAGGCGCGGGAGGTGCGGGCGCTGGCGGCGCTCGGTCGCGGCCAGCGGACCCGGGCCGCCCGCGAGGTGCGGCAGGGGCTCGACGACCTCGGCTCGCGGGCCAACCGGTTCGGCTCGCTCGACCTGCGCACCGCCAGCGCCGTGCACGGCGTCGCGCTGGCCCGGATCGGCCTCGACGTGGCCGAGCAGGCGGGCAGCGCCGCCGGGCTGTTCGCGGCCATCGAGAGCGGCCGGGCGATCTCCACGCGGCTGGCCCGGGTCGGCCCTCCCACCGACGAGCGCACCGCCGGGCTGCTCGGCGAGCTGCGACGCTGCGAGGAGGAGCTGCGCTCCCGCGAGGGCGACCCGACGGCGTCGGCCGACGTGGCCCGGCTGCGGCGGGAGCGGGCCCGGCTGCAGCGTGACATCCGGTCCCGGGCGTGGGAGCTCGAGGGGGACCGCGAGCGGCCGGGCCGCCGCAGCGTCCGGGTGGGTGAGGTGCGCGAGGCGGCGCGCGCGGAGGGCTCGGCGTTCGTCAGCTTCGTCGCCCACCGGGGCCGGTTCCAGGCGGTCGTCGCGACCGCCCGGCGGCCCCGGGTGGTGGAGCTGGCCCCGACCGCGCAGGTCCTCGAGCTCGTGGAGCGGGTCCGCGCGGACCTCGACGCGCTGGCGATGCCGCGGCTGCCGCCCCCGCTCGTCGACGCCGTACGACGCTCGCTCGACGCCGGGCTGGCGCGGCTCGACGCCCTGCTGCTCGAGCCGCTCGGCGTCGCGGGCACCCCGCTGCTGCTGTGCTGCGGGCCGTCGCTGGGGCTGCTGCCGTGGAGCCTGCTGCCGTCGCGGCGGGGGCTCCCGGTCGTCGTGACGCCCAGCGCGACCTCGTGGCTGCACGCCGGCGCCGGGGAGCGTCGCGAGCGGCCGCGGGTGGTCTCGGTGGCGGGACCGGGGCTGCTGCGCGCCGGGGAGGAGGCCGCGCAGGTGCGGTCGCTGTGGCCCGGCTCCGAGCTGCTCACCGGCGGCGACGCCACCTCGGGGGCCGGGCGCGAGGTGCTCGCGCACGCCGACGTCGTGCACGTCGCGGCGCACGGCACCCACCAGCAGGAGAGCCCGCTGTTCTCGTCGCTGCGGATGACCGACGGCCCGCTGTACGCCTACGAGCTGGACGCCGAGGGGGGCTCCGCCCCCTGCGTCGTGCTGTCGGCCTGCGAGGCCGGGCTCTCGACGGTCCGCCCCGGCGACGAGGGCCTGGGCCTCACCAGCGTGCTGCTCCACCTGGGCTCGCGCTCGGTGCTCGCGGGGGTGGCGCGGGTGGGCGACGACGTCGCGGCCCGCGTGATGGCCGACGTCCACCGGGCGATGGCGGGCGGCACGGGCAGCGCGCAGGCCCTCGCGCAGGCACTGGCGACCGAGCCGACGCCGACCCCGTTCGTGGTGTTCGGGGCGAGCTGGTAGCCGCCGCGGGCGACCGTCCGGGATGACTGGTTTGCACAACTACGCAGCCCGCCGGCTCGACCGGGCGCGGGTGTTCCAGCGCTCGCCCCGACAGGATTCGAGAGGTTGGTCCGCTTCGTCGGCGGGTACACGCACGAGCGGCGGACTCTAGTGGGTCCGGCCCGCGGAAAGCAGCCCCGATCGCGATTCTGCAGGAACATGCAGTGCATGTTCGTGCGCGGTCTAGTTGTGGCCGATTGTGCGGTTGTACCGAGACACTTGAACGGCAGGCGGGCACCCCCTGAGCCCCCGGACGGAGCGCACCACATGAACGAGCATCGGACAGCAGCGAGGTGGATCGCCGGACTGGTGCTGGCAGGCGCCGCGCTGGTCGGGGGCGTCGCCCCGGCCCAAGCGGACACCGGCTGGAACGGCACGATCGCCCCCCGTGACACCCACACCACCCATCAGATGAGGCCGGCTGACACCGGCTGGAACGGGACCTGAGCCGACCCGGTCCCACCCCATGGTCGCGGTCAGCCCCTCCCCCCGGGCTGATACGCCACGGTTGAGAACGAGACGTTCGAGTCATCCCCCCGGCAGTTCGCCTCAGGCACCCCAGGCCGATTCTCAGCCACTCGCGAGGGCAGTCGTCGTTCGGCTGCCCTCGCGCCACGCCCGGACCCTTCTCGGGAAGGTCCGGGCCGTGGTGCGTCCGGGGTCAGACCGGCCCGGCGTCCAGGTCGTCGCCGTCGTCGAAGTCCTCGTCGAGGTGTGCCCGGTCCGCGTCGGCGTTCATCGCGTAGCCGAGCTGGAACCGGGTCTGGACGCCGTACTCCTCCTTGAGGGCGGCGATGTAGCCGGCGTAGGTCCGGGTGCTGACGCCGAGCCGCTTGGCGCTGGCCGGGTCGCTGTGGCCCTCGACCAGCAGCCGGATCGTCATCGCCCGGACGTCCTCGGCGATGGCGCGCTCGGCCTGGTTGCCGCTGAGGTTGAACGGCTGGGCGCGCTCCCAGGACCGCTCGAAGATGTCGACGAGGTAGGCGATCAGCGACGCGTCGTGGATCGCGATGGCGACGTGGTGGTTGTCGGAGGCGGGCACCACGGCCACCTGCCGGTCGATCACGATCAGCCGGCGGAAGAACTCGTCGAGGGTCCGGACGTCGGCGCCGCGGGCGACGATGTCGGCGACGTACTCCCGGGTGGCCGGGCTGTGCCGCGCCGAGTGCTGGTAGAGGGTGCGCATCTTCACGCCCCGGTCCAGCGCCTTGACGTCGCGGTTCTCCGCCTCGGCCAGGGTGTTCGCCGGCCGGCGGCCGTGCGGCTGCGCGGTGAGCAGCTCGGTGCGCGAGTCGTTGACCGCGGCGTGGATGAAGCTGTTGATGTTGTCGAGACCGTGGATCTCGGTGATCGGGCTGACCGCCGCGACCGGTGAGGTGCGGTAGAGCTGGCCCAGCTCGCTGAACGCGTCGGCCCAGCGCGCCGACTCCGTGAGCAGCTCGGCACCGCGGGCGCCGAGCGGCACCACCACCTGCGACTGCACCGAGGCCGGGTCGACCGGCTGGAGCAGGCCGTCGTCACCGGCGCGACGCAGCAGGCCGACGTCGACGAGCAGGTCGAGGGCCTGCCGCGCGTCGGCGCCGTCGGCGAGCGTGACGTCGTCGGCCTGCAGCCCTCCCAGGGTCACGGCCTCGGCGTAGAGCTCACGGGCTGCCGTCTCGAGCAGGTGCCGCTCAGTGGGCCCGTAGCTGCTGCGGGTCACAGGTCTCCTCTCCGAGGCGGTCAGTATGCCGTAGCGCGGCCGGGTGCGCTGGCACCGGTGCGAGGTCGTGACCTACCCGGGACACAACACTCCCCACGGCACGGAGCCGTGGGGAGTGCAGGTCGTTGCGGGGTGCAACCAGATGTGGCGTGGGTCAGGCGCCGAGCCGGGCCTTGAGCCCGTCGAGCTCGGTCCAGAGCACCGCCGGCAGGGTGTCGCCGAACTTCTCGAACCACTCGGTGATCTGCGGGATCTCGGCCTTCCACTCCTCGACGTCGACGCTCAGCGCCGCGTCGAGGGCCTCCGGGGTCATCGACAGGTTGGTGATGTCGAGCGACTCCCGGGTCGGCACGTGGCCGATCGGCGTCTCCACGGCCTCCGCCTGGCCGTCGATGCGCTCGACGACCCACTTCAGCACCCGGCTGTTCTCGCCGAAGCCGGGCCACAGGAAGCCGCCGTCCTCGTCGCGCCGGAACCAGTTGACGTAGAAGATCCGCGGCAGCTTCGCGGCGTCGTTGTCCTTGCCGACGGTGATCCAGTGGTTGAAGTAGTCGCCGGCGTTGTAGCCGATGAACGGCAGCATCGCCATCGGGTCGCGACGCACGACGCCGACCTGGCCGACCGCCGCGGCGGTGGTCTCGGAGCTCAGCGTCGCACCCATGAAGGTGCCGTGCGTCCAGTCGCGGGCCTCGGTGACCAGCGGGATGGTCGTCTTGCGACGGCCGCCGAAGAGGATCGCGTCGATCGGGACACCCTTCGGGTCGTCGTACTCCGGCGCCAGGATCGGGCACTGCTTGATCGGCGTGCAGTAGCGGCTGTTCGGGTGCGAGGAGAGCTCGTCGCTGTCCGGCGTCCAGCTCTCGCCCTTCCACGACGTGGCGTGGTCCGGGGTGTTCTCGAGGCCCTCCCACCAGACGTCGCCGTCGTCGGTGAGCGCCACGTTCGTGAAGACCGAGTTGCCCCGCTCCAGGGTCCGCATGGCGTTGGGGTTGGTCAGCTCGTTGGTGCCGGGCGCGACGCCGAAGAAGCCGTACTCCGGGTTGACGGCGTAGAGCCGGCCGTCCTCGCCGATGCGCATCCACGCGATGTCGTCGCCGAGGGTCTCGACCTTCCAGCCCTCGATGGTCGGCGCCAGCATCGCGAGGTTGGTCTTGCCGCAGGCGCTCGGGAACGCGGCGGCGACGTACTTCACGACGTTCTCGGGGCTGGTCAGCTTGAGGATCAGCATGTGCTCGGCGAGCCAGCCGCCGTCGCGCGCCATCACGCTGGCGATGCGCAGGGCGTAGCACTTCTTGCCCAGCAGCGAGTTGCCGCCGTAGCCGGAGCCGTAGGACCAGATCGCGCGCTCCTCGGGGAACTGCACGATGTACTTCGTGTCGCTGCACGGCCACGCGACGTCGGCCTGGCCGTCCTCGAGCGGCATGCCGACCGAGTGCAGCGCGGGGACCCAGTGGACGTCGGTGCCCTCGGCGTCGAGCTCCTCGACGCGGCGCAGCACGGCCTCGCCCATCCGGGCCATCACGCGCATCGAGGCGACGACGTACGCCGAGTCGGTGATCTCCACGCCGAACATCGGCTGGTCGGCCTCGACGTGACCCATCACGAAGGGGATGACGTACATGGTCCGACCCCGCATGCAGCCGCGGTAGAGGTCGGTCATGATGACCTTCATCTCCTCGGGGTCCATCCAGTTGTTGGTGGGCCCGGCGTCCTTCTCCTCGACGCTGCAGATGAAGGTGCGGTCCTCGACGCGCGCCACGTCCGTCGGGTCGGTGCGCGCCCAGAAGGAGTTCGGCTTCTTCTTCTCGTCGAGGCGGGTGAAGGTGCCGCTGGCGACGAGCGCGTCGGTCAGCTCGACCCACTCCTCGTCGGAGCCCGTGCACCAGTGCACCCGGTCGGGCTGGGTCAGCTCGGCGACCTCGGCCACCCAGGACGCGATGCCCGCGTGGCTCGTGGGCGGGTTCGTGGAGTCGGTGTCCCTGCTGGTGGTGGTGTCGGTGGTCATGCTCACCGGTTCCTCTCGCGCGTTCGCGTCTCGTCGTCGGTCTCTTGAGAACGACGGACGGCCACCGATGGCGTCGGTGGTGTCGTGAGTTGGGTATTCAGTTGAGATCGCCGCGTCGTTGCTGGCGGGTCCAGGTTACCCATGAGTACGGTCCGGTGGTCCGGCCGCACCGCTGAAGGTGCTGGTGAATGTACTCACAAGCGCCGGGCCCCGGCTATTGGATCGGTCTAAGCATCGTGGCGCCCGTCACGTGCCCGGTTTCGCCGGCGTTCCTGCCCGGCGACCGGGTCGCGGCTGCCCGTTCCGTGCCCGCTTCGGGCGCACACTGACCCATGTCGGCCCAGGGCTACGCAGGATCAGGCCGGGGTCTGCGCCTCGGCGTCGTCGGCGACGTGCAGCTGGTCGGCCAGCAGTGCGTCCACCGAGGCGGCCGGCACCGGCGGCGAGAAGTGGAAGCCCTGGCCCGTCGTGCAGCCCTGGCGGCGCAGCATCAGCATCTCCTGCGGGCGCTCGATGCCCTCGGCCACCGTCTCCAGGTGCAGCGTCTGCCCCAGCCGCAGGATGGTGCTCACCAGCGCGGTGTCGCCACCGGTCGAGAGCCGCTCGACGAAGCTCCGGTCGATCTTGAGGACGTCGACGGGGAACCGGTGCAGGTAGCTCAGCGAGGAGTAGCCGGTGCCGAAGTCGTCGATGGCGATCCGCACCCCGAGCGTCGTGGAGCCGGGTGAGCGTCGTCCAGCGTCTCGTCGCGGTTGTCGATCAGCACGCTCTCGGTCATCTCCAGGGTCAGCCGGGACGGCGGCAGCCCGGTCTCGGCCAGCACGGCCTCGACCTGCTCGGGCACGTCGCCGTGGTGCAGCTGGCGCGGCGAGACGTTGACGCTGACCCGCAGCGCCGGGTCGTCCCGGCCCCGCCGACCAGCGGACCGCCTGCCGGCAGGCCTCCAGCAGCACCCAGCTGCCGATCGGCCGGATCAGGCCGGTCGACTCGGCGACCGGGATGAACTCGTCGGGGGCGCAGCAGCCCGCGCTCGGGGTGCTGCCAGCGCACCAGCGCCTCGACGCCGGTGATCTGACCGGTCCGCATCGACATCATCGGCTGGTAGTGGACGACGAACTGCTGCTCGTCGACGGCGGCCCGCAGGTCGCTTCTCCAGCCGGACCCGCTCCACGAGGCCGAGGTGCATCTCGGGCTCGAACACCGCGAACCCGCCGGCGCCGCGCCGCCTTGGCCTGGTACATCGCGAGGTCGGCGTTGCGCAGCACCTGCTCCGCGGTCGTCGCGTGGTCGTCCACCCGGGCGATACCGACGCTGGCCGCGACGTGCACCCGCTCGGTCTGGAGGTCGAACGGCTCGCGCAGCGACGTCGTTGATGCGCTGCGCCAGGTCGACGTCTCGTAGTCGTCGGCGGCGAAGTCCTCGATCAGCACCGCGAACTCGTCGCCGCCGAAGCGGGCCACCGTGTCGCCGGGCCGCACCAGGCCGCGGAGCCGGTCGGCCACCAGCACCAGCAGCTCGTCGCCCTTGCTGTGGCCGAGGGTGTCGTTGACGGCCTTGAACCCGTCGAGGTCGAGGAACATCACGCCGACGGTGACGTCGGCGGCGACCCGCCGGCTCAGCGCGTGCTGCAGCCGGTCCTTGAACAGCGCCCGGTTCGGCAGCCCGGTCAGCGAGTCGGTGAAGGCCTGCTCGGTCAGCTGCTCCTCGAGCTCGACCCGGTCGGTGACGTCGCGGGTGTTGAGGACCAGGCCGCGGACGTCCGGGTTGGCCAGCAGGTTCGTGACCGTGACCTCGACCCGGCACCGCGCGGCCGGTGGCGTGGCGCCAGGTCGTCAGCATCGTGTGGATCCGCATGTCCTCGGCGGCGGCCTGCTCCAGTGCGGCGACCAGGTCGCGGGTCTCCTCGGGCTCCATCAGGTCGTAGATCGAGGCAGCCCTGCAGCTCCTGCGGCTGGTAGCCGAGGATCCGCTCGATGGAGCCGCTCTGGTAGCCACGAGGCCGGACCGGTCGACCACCGTCACGATGTCCGAGCTGTGCTGGACCAGCGCCTCGAACCGCTGCCGGCTGGCCTGCAGCTCCGCGGTGCGCTCGCGGACCCGCTCGCTCCAGGTTCCGGGTCAGCGACTGGTTCTCCAGCAGCGTCAGCACCTGGCGCACGACGAGCAGCACCATGATGCAGCGTGCGCACCCACGAGACGAACGACGTCCGCGTGGCCGGTGCGCAGCACCTCCACCGCGGAGGTGAGCAGCGCGACCGTCACCGCGATGTACGGCAGCAGGTTGCCGATCGGCCGCGTCGGCAGGTCGTCGTCCTCGGCGCCGGCCTGCGCGCGCGGGGTGCGACGCAGCGCGGCGAGCAGGATCAGCGCGAAGCCGAGGAACCAGCCGAGGTCGATGACGTTCCCCGAGCTGTACACCTCCGCGGTGGTCTGGATCGTGAAGCCCGAGTCCGCGACGGCGAACGCCATCAGGCCGCGTGCCGACCAGCGGGCAGGGAGACGGGAGATCTGCCGGGTGCCGTGCCGCGCGCGCAGCCACGTGTAGACCACGATCGTGATCACCACGACGTCGCCCAACGGGTAGGCCAGCGAGATCGACTGCGTCAGCGGGCTCTCGCCGCCGGCGCGGAAGACGCGGCCCGAGCACCAGGATCCAGCTGCACAGCAGCACCGACGCCGGCGACCATCAGCCCGTCCAGCAGGGTGCGGAGCCGGCCGGCGAGCGTCGGCGCCGCGAGCGGGAGCGCCAGCAGCGCCGCCGCCGCGAGCGGCGGCAGGCCCAGGTAGCCCACGTCGGCGGGCGAGGGGAACGGCACCTCGCGGCCCAGCACCGACTCGTACCAGCGTCCAGATCAGCTGACCCGCGGCCCACGACGCCGACGCCGGCGCCGAGCAGCAGCCAGGAGCGGCGCTCCGGGCCGTCGTCGCGGCGGCCACGAGCCACGGCCACCGCCGCGGCGGCGAGCGCGATGAGCGCCAGCCCGACGTTCGACATCGTCTGGGCGGCCGAGGTGCCACCGAGAGCGCAGCAGGCCCGCGCACCAGGCCGCCGACACGACCAGCACCGTGGTCTGGGCGGTCGTCGTCGACGAGCGGTCAGCAGGAAAGGACATGAGCAGGAGTGTGGAGCCACGCGGCGGTCACCGGACAACGATTTACAATAAATATCCGAAAAATCCTCCGAACGGCTTATGTCCGGATCCACACTCGTCCCTGGGCACAGCCCGGCTCGGAGGGGTCCGGACCGGAAGAAGCGAGGCCGACCACGGTCGCGAGGGGGAGGGGTCGACGTGTCGACACCGGTGGTGGACATCAGCACGTTCGTCGACGTGCCGCAGGACTGGCCGGAGCGGCTGCATCCCGCGGTGCTGCGCGACCTCGACCTCCCGACGCCGTTCCTGGTCGGCGACCTCGCCCTGCTGTCCACGCGCTGGCGACGCTTCGTCGCGGCGATGCCGCAGGTGCGACCGTTCTACGCCGTCAAGTGCAACTCCTCGGAGCCGGTGCTGCGCACCGTCGCGGCCGAGGGCGGCGGGTTCGAGGTCGCGTCGTACGGCGAGCTCGAGATGCTGCAGAGCATCGGCGTCGACCCTCGTGAGGTGCTGTACAGCAACACCGTCAAGCCGCCGTCGCACGTGGCGGCCGCCGCCGCGGCCGGGGTGTGGCGGTTCGCCGTCGACTCGGAGGGCGAGCTGGACAAGATCGCGCGGATGGCACCCGGCAGCGCGGTGTACGTGCGGGTCCGCGTCGACGACAGCGGCAGCGTGTTCCCGCTCTCGCGCAAGTTCGGCGCCGAGGCGCACCACGCCCGCGCGCTGCTGCAGCAGGCGGCGCACCTGGGGCTGCAGCCCTACGGCCTGACGTTCCACGTCGGCTCCCAGTGCGTGGCGACGTCGGCCTGGGTGCAGGCGGTCGCGGTCGGTGGGCCGGGTGATGCGCCAGCTGCGGCAGGACGGGATCGAGATCGAGATGCTCGACATCGGCGGCGGCTTCCCGGCGCGCTACGAGGACCCGGTCCCCTCCATCGAGCAGATCGGCGGCGGTGGTGAACCGCGCGCTGCGCGAGCTGCTGCCCTACCAGCCGCGGCTGATCGCCGCCGAGCCCGGACGTCACATGGTCGCGGAGACGGCCGTGATGGTGGCCTCCGTCCTCGGTCGCGAGGAGCGGGCCGGCGAGGAGTGGCTCTACCTCGACGTCGGCGCCTACAACGGCCTGATGGAGACCCAGCAGACCGTCGGGCAGTGGCGCTTCCCGCTGTGGTCCTCCCGCCTCGACCACGGGGCGGTGGCGCAGACGCCGTACACCGTCACGGGTCCGAGCTGCGACAGCGCGGACACGATGTTCTACGGCGCCGCGCTGCCGGTGACGATGGCGGAGGGCGACCGGCTGTTCGTGGCCTCCGCGGGCGCCTACACGCTGAGCTACGCCTCGCACTTCAACGGCTTCCCGCCGCCCCAGACACACTTCCTCCCGTAGCGGGCGCCGTGGACGCTCCCGCGCAGGACCGCCGTCGGCTCCTCGCCCTCATGGGCGCGGGGCTGGTCGACTCCTACTTCTTGTCGCTGGCCTGGACGGTCGTGGTCCTGCGGGTCACCGCGACCCACGGCCTCGGCGCCGCGGCCGTGTGCGGCACCGCCATGCTGGTCGGCGTCGCGATGTCCGCACCGGTGGCCGGGTGGCTGTCGACGCGGCTGGACGGCCGCCGGCTGCTGCGCAGCGCCGCCGCGGTCGAGGGCACCCTCCGGCTCGCGGTGTTCGGCCTGCTCGCCGTGGACGCCTCGATCTGGCTGCTGTCGGCCTGCGTGGTGGCGATGAACGTGATGGCCTGGACGGGGTACGCCGCGATGCGCGCCGAGGTCGCGGCCGCGAGCCGCGGCGCCACCGGCCTCACGTGGTACGGCACGGTCGTCGCCTCCGTCGAGGCGGTCGGGGTCGCGAGCGCGGCGCTGCTGCCGCGCGGGGGTGACTGGCTGCTCGCCGGGGTCGCGGCCTGCTACGTGCTGGCGCTGCTGCCGACCGTCGTGGTGGCCGGCCGGTCGCCCGTGCCGCGGCGGCCTGCTCCCGCCCGCCGCGGACCGCGGCCGCGCGCGGTCCGGGTCTCCTCGACGACGGTCACCGGCTTCGCGCTGATGACGGTCTCCTCGGGCCCCACGCTGCTCGCCGTGGCGCTGGCCGCGGAGATGCACGGCCGCCGGTCGGTCGGGCTCGCGGCCGCCGCCTTCACGGTGGGGTCGCTGGCCGCGCCGCTGCTCGTCTCCCGGCTGCAGGCCCGGTCGTGGCACCAGCCGACGGTGTGGCTGTGGTGCGCGGTCGGGATGGTGGCCGGCTGGGTGCTCGCCCCGCTCGCCGTCGGCTTCCTCTGCCTGGCCCAGCTCGCGTCCGGGCTGTGCATGACCGCCCTCGAGGGCCTGCTGGACGGGCACGCCGCGGCGCGGCGCCCCGACCAGGTCACCGCCGCGCTGGCGGAGACGACGGCCGGCCGGGCGCTCGGGTCGGCCCTCGGCACGGCCGTGCTGCCGCTGGTCGTCGCCGGCGCCGGCCTCGGGGTCGGAGCCGCGGTGACCACGGGGTGCCTGGCGGCCGTCGCGTCGGGGCTGACGGTGCGCCGCCGTCACGCCGCCGCGTCTCCGGCGACGAGCCCGGTCGGCGCGCTGGCCGCCGTGGTGGCGGAGCCCGAAGCGGCGTGAGACGGCCGCCCCGGGTGGTGCTCACCATCGCGGGTGGATGGCCGCCCGCAGGTGCTCGTCGTAGATCCTGCGCACGCCGTCGTCGAACGCCGCGCCGAGCGGCGGCACCCGTCCGGCGGCCGCGTTGCTCCGCGCCTGCTCGACGTTGCGGGCACCGGGGATGACGCTGGAGACGGCCTCCTGCTGGCACAGCCACGCGATGGCGGCCTGCGCCGAGGACGTCCCGGCCGGGGCCTCCGCCTCGACGAGCCGGCCGAACTCCTGCGCGGCCACCAGGCCGGTGTCGTAGTCCACGCCGGAGAACGTCTCGCCGACGTCGAAGGCGCTGCCGTCCCGGTTGAACGAGCGGTGGTCGTCGTCGGCGAACCGGGTGCCGGCGTCGTACTTCCCGGAGAGCAGGCCGGAGGCCAGCGGGACCCGGACGATGACGCCGACACCGGCGTCACGGGCGGCGGGGAACACCTCCTCGAGCGGCTTGAGCCGGAAGGCGTTGGCGATGATCTGCACGGTGGCGACGTGCGGGTGCGCGATCGCGGCGAGCGCCTCCTCGACCTTCTCGACGCTCACGCCGTACGACGCGACGGCGCCCTCCGCCACCAGGGTGTCCAAGGCGTCGTAGAGCTCGTCGTCGGAGTAGACCGACGTGGGCGGGCAGTGCAGCTGCACCAGGTCGAGCGTGTCCACGCCGAGGTTGCGGCGGGAGCGCTCGGTCCAGGCGCGGAAGTTCTCCAGCACGTAGTTCTCGGGCACCTGGTCGACCCGGCGGCCCATCTTGGTGGCGACCGTGATCCCGGCGTCGGGGTGGTCGGCCAGGAACCCGCCGATCACGGTCTCGCTGCGGCCGTCGCCGTAGACGTCGGCGGTGTCGAAGAAGGTCACGCCCTCCTCGGCCGCCGTCTCCAGCACGGCGCGGGCGTCGCTCTCGGAGACGTCGCCCCAGTCGGCGCCCAGCTGCCAGGTGCCGAGGCCGACGACGGAGACGGTGCGGCCGGTCCTGCCGAGCGGGCGGTGCTGCATCACGGTGTCCATGTCCGGTCCCTACCCAGGTGAGGCCGTCCCCAACAGCGGTGCGGCACGTGGACTACTGCACGCGGGCGCGGGTACGCCGGCCGCGGTCGCGCACCCGGGTGCGGGGCGCGTCGACGATCACGCGCAGCGGCAGCTCGCCGGAGGGGAACGCCCGGTCCACGTCGTGGGCGACGACGGAGGCCCGGTCGCGGACCTCGGCGACGTCGGTGTCGCGGGTGCAGTGGGCGTCGAGCTGCACCACGGCGCGGCCGCGCACCTCGCGGACCCGGCCGCGGGCGTCGGGCAGCACCATCTCGGAGGCCAGCGCGGAGGCGCTGGCCCGCGCCACCGACGAGGTGTCCAGGGTGAGGCGACCGTTGCCGGAGCTCGCGGCGAGCCGGGCGTCGGAGGTCCGCACGCGCGGCAGGTGGGCCACCAGCCAGCGCAGCGCGAGCAGCACCAGCAGCACGGCGATCACCGCGGCCACGACCGGCCACCAGACCCGGCCGACCAGGTCGAGCACGGGGGAGATGTGGGCGACGATCGGCAGGTCGAGCACGAGGCCGAGCCGCCAGTCGAGCAGCAGCAGCCCGCCGGCGACCAGCACGAGGGCCAGCACCAGCCCGGCGATCCGGTCGAGGGCGACGAGGAGACGGGTCACAGCACTGCTCCTTCGGGGCGGAAGCGTTGGGTGCGCACGGACACCCGGACGTCGGCGCCGTCGAGCCGTGCGGTCACGGCCTCCTCGACGGCGGACGCGACCTGGTCGGGGTGCTCCGCCGCGGCGCGGAGCTTGACGGCGGTGGCGGAGGCGGACACCGAGACCCGGGCCACGCCGGGCACGCCCTCGGCGGCGTCACGGGCCAGCGCGGCCAGCGCGGTGGGCGACATCCACAGGTCGGCGTCGCCGTCGACCCGGACGTGGGTGCGGCGGCGGGGCTTGAAGGTCCCGACGAGCAGCAGCAGCCCGAGCAGCACCAGGACCACGCCGGCGGGCACCGTCCAGGTGCCGGCGCGCATGCCGTCCACGTCCTTCAGCGCGACGCCGAGCCAGGACGTGCCGACGACGTCCCAGCGGGACAGCGCCTCCTGGCCGAGCACGACGCCGAGGGCGACGAGCACGAGGGCGGACAGCGGTCCCAGCCAGGCGGCGGCCGGCAGGGCGCGGGGCGGCGGGACACTGACCCGCTGGGGGCTGGAGGTCTGGCTGCTCATTCGACCCTCCTGGAGGCCGGGTCATCGGCGTCGTCGGTGACGGCGTGCAGGGTGACGTCAGCGGATCGGACGTTGAGCCCGGTGAGCCGGGCGGTCTCGGCGGCGACGTGGTCGCGCACCTCGACGGCGACGTCCTCGAGCGGGCACGGCCAGCGGACCGCGACGTCGAGATCGAGGCGCACCCGGTCCCGGTCGACGGTGGCGCTCACGCGCGGCAGGCTCCGGCCGACGAGACGCTCGAGACCCTCCGAGCGTCGTACGACGTGGCGGACCTGGAGCGCGGTCTGCTCGGCGATGCGGGTGACGGCGCGGGGCGCCAGCTCGAGCGTGCCGCGCTCGGACGGCTCAGCCACGCCGGCGTCCTCGGGCCAGCTCGGCGAGGTCGAAGTCGCCGTCGACGTGGCCGCCGATGGCGTAGCCGACGGCACCGAGCACGACGGCGAGCAGCAGGCCGAGCAGACCGCCGGCGACTGTGGCGATGGCCAGCAGCAGCCCGGCGACGAGGCCTAGGGATGAGCGGTTCATGACACTCCTTCGATGCGCGGTCTCACCCGCGCGGTGGGTCAGTAGGTGGCGTAGCGCCGGGCGCCGGGAACGTGCCGCGGCAGTCGCTGCCGGAGCCGGCGGACGGCCTGTCGCCGTCGGCGCCGGCCGTGCCCCGACGTCGAGACGTCCGGGCCCGGCTCGGGAGCGCCGTAGGAGCGGTCGATCGCGGCGAGCAGCTCGACGAACAGCGCCGGGTCGCCGCCCCGGTCGGGGTGGTGCGCCTTGATCACCGCCCGGCGGGCGGTCCGCTCCTCGGGCGTCATCCCTCGATGTCCTCCACGGTCACGTCGATGCGGCCGCTCACGAGCGGGCGGACGGCGACGCGCACCTGCTCGACGGTGACCGCCAGCGGGTTCGCGCCGCGGGTCACGACGTGCAGCTCGACGCCGTCGTCGGTGAGCCGGACGCCGGGGACGCGACGACCGGGCAGGTACGTCGCCACCTCGCCGAACGCGCCGCCGTGCAGGTCGTGCACGTCGGGCACCGACAAGACGGCGGCCGACACCGCCTCGGCGAGGGCGCCGGGGTCGCTGGCGTAGCCGGGCTCGCTCACTCGACGCGGCTCGCGGACTGCTCGTCGTCGTCGTCCTCGTTCTCGAGGTGGACGTCGTGGACGGTGATGTTCACCTCGGTCACCTCGAGGCCGGTCATCCGCTCGACCGAGCCGATCACGTTGCGGCGCACGCCGGCGGCGAGGTCGGCCAGTGCGACGCCGAACTCGGCCACCAGGTCCACGTCGATGGCGGTCTGGCGCTCGCCGACCTCGACGGTGACGCCCTGGCTGAAGTTGGTCCGGGAGCCGGGGATCCGCTCGCGGATGGCGCCGACGGCGCGGGCGCTGCCGCCGCCGAGGTTGTAGACGCCGCTCACCTCGCGGGTGGCCATGCCGGCGATCTTCGACACGACGGTGTCGGCGATGGCGGTCTTGCCCTTCTCGCTGGCGAGGGCGCTGCTGGTCTTCGAGGCGACGTCGGTGGTCGGTCGGTCGGTCGACTGGTCGGGCATCTGGTGCTCCTTCTGTGAGCGTTTTCGTGGCGTGCTGGTGGTGGGTCGCGCGCAGCGGCCCGTTCGTCACGGTCCAGCCGACGTGATCTGGACCACATGCGGCCACCCCCGGTTCGGGTGAGGCCCCGGGGGCACAAGGGTCGGGTGGGTGCAGCCGGGATCGAGGAGCGGAGCGACGGTGCACTGCTGCGCGCCGCGCGGCTCGGCGACACCGACGCCTTCGGGGCGGTCGTCGAGCGCCACGGACCCGGGATGCGCCGCTACGCCCGGTTCATCCTCGGTGACGAGGACGACGCCGCGGACGCGACGCAGGAGGCGCTGGTCTCGGCGTGGCGCGGGCTGGGCACGTTCCGGGGCGAGTCCTCGCTGCGCACCTGGCTGTTCACGCTGGTCTCCCGGCGCGCCGCGGACCTGCAGCGGCGCCGACGGCCGGTACCGGTGCCGGAGGAGCAGCTGGAGCAGCGGCTCCCGACCGTCCCGGACACCGCGTCGGGGTCGGCGCTCGAGGCCGACCTGGTCGAGGCGCTGCGCGCCGCCCTGCAGGACCTGCCCTGGCGGCAGCGCGCCTGCTGGGTGCTCCGCGAGCTCGAGGGACTGAGCTACGACGAGATTGCTGCCACCGTGGGCGTCACCTCGGGCCAGGTTCGCGGTTATCTCCAGCGAGGGCGTGCGACCCTCGCCGAGAGGATGGAGCCGTGGCGATGAACGACGCGATGCACCCGCTGGACCGCGCCGCCGACCTGGCGCGGCGCGAGCCGGTCGACCCCGCCGACTGGGAGCAGACGGCGGCCGGGGTCATGCGGCGCATCCGGGCGTCGATCCGGCCGGGGCGTCGGCTGCTGGTGCCGCTGCCCGACGACCGCGGCTCGGCGACCTTCGTCAACGAGCGGGTGGTCGTGGTGCTGCTGCGCCGGGCGCTGCTGGCCGTCGACGGCGCGGCCCCCGCGGACATCCGGCTCGAGGTGGTCGACGACCGCTGCACCGCGGTGGACGTCGAGCTGGCGGCGGCCTACGGCACCGACCTGCAGGTGCTGGGTGCTCGGTGCCGGGCGGTGGCCGCGGAGACGCTCGCCGGGCTGCTGCTGGGGGCCGCCGACGCGGTCGACGTACGGGTGTCGGTGGTGGATGTCACGCTCGACGACCCGCGGCTGTGAGCCGACCGACCGGAGGGACCTCGCGATGGACGTCGCCAAGCAGGCACTGCACCAGTACCTCCGCGACGCGCGGGCCGCGGTGGTCTCCAAGCTCGACGGGATCGACGAGTACGACCGCCGGCGGCCGCTGACCGGCACCGGCACCAACCTGCTCGGCCTGGTCAAGCACCTCACCGGCGTCGAGCTCGGCTACCTCGGGGACTCGTTCGGCCGGCCCGGTGCCGAGGCCCTGCCGTGGTACGCCGACGGCTCGGTGTGGGACGGCGCCGACATGTGGGCCACCGAGGAGGAGAGCAGCGAGCACCTCCTCGGCCTCTACCGCTGGGCCTGGGAGCAGGCCGACGCGACGATCGAGGAGCTCGACCTCGACGCCCCGGCCAGCGTGCCGTGGTGGCCCGAGGAGCGGCGGGCCACGAACCTCGCCACGCTGCTGGTGCGGGTGCACGACGACACCGCCCGGCACGCCGGGCAGGCCGACATCGTCCGCGAGCTGGTCGACGGGCGCGGCGGCTCGGACCAGACGGCCCTCGACGCGGAGCAGTGGCGCGCCTACGTCGCCCGGATCGAGGCGGCGGCGAGCTCGTTCCGGACTACGTGACGGCGTCGGCCTCCGCCGTGGCCCGGTGCCGGCCGGGCTCCGGGTCCGGCACCTTCGCCAGCGCGCTCGGCCACCACATGTGCCGGCCGATGTCGAGGTTGAGCGCGGTGACCAGCACCGCCCGGACGATGATCGTGTCGAGCAGCACGCCGAGCGCGACCGCGACGCCGATCTCCGCGAACGCGACCACCGGGAGCGTGGCCAGCACCGCGAACGTGCCGGCCAGCACCAGGCCGGCCGAGGTGATCACGCCGCCGGTGGCCGCGAGGCCCGCGAGCGCTCCCTGCTTGGTGCCGAGCACCTTGGCCTCCTCGTGCACCCGGGTCATCAGGAAGATGTTGTAGTCGATCCCGAGCGCGACCAGGAACACGAACACGAACAGCGGCAGCGACGAGTCCGCGCCGGCGAACCCGAACACGTGGCGGAACACCAGCGCGCTCAGCCCCAGCGCGGCGGTGAACGACAGCACCACCGTCGCGACCAGCACCAGCGGCGCCACCACCGCCCGGAGCAGCAGCATCAGGATCAGGAACACCACGAACAGCACGACCGGGATGATCACCCGGTTGTCGGACGGTCGAGGCCGCGGAGCGTGTCGAGCACGATCGCCGTGCCACCGCCGACCTTGGCGTCGGCCCCCGGCACCTGGTGGACCACGTCCCGCACCCGGTCGACGGTGTCCTTCGCCGCCTGGCTGTCGGCCGGGTCGGAGGGCGTGCCCTGCAGGAACGTGAGCCCGTCCTTGGTGACCGGCTGGCGCGACGCTGTCGATGCCGGACACGTCCTGCGAACGCGGTGGCGACCTCGTCGGCCTTGTCGGACTTGGTGATCACGATCGATCGGCTGACCGGAGCCGGCCGGGAAGTGCCGCGCGAGCACCTCCTCGCCGACGACCGAGTCGGGCTTGCCGTAGTAGGCGTCCTTGTTCTTCAGGCCGTTCGCGTTCAGCTGCAGGATGCCGATCGACGGCGACCCCCAGCACCAGCGCGGTGACCACCCAGGTGGTGCGCGGCCGGCGGGCGATGCGCTCGCCCGACCCGCGCCCAGACGCCGGTCTCGGTGTGGTCGGCGCTGCCGTACGTCGGACGCAGCGGCCAGAAGAACCAGCGGCCGAAGATCACCAGCAGCGCCGGCAGCAGCGTGAGCATGACGGCCAGCGCGACCGCGATGCCGACGGCGGCGACCGGGCCGAGGCCCTGGGTGGAGTTCATGCTGGCCAGCAGCAGGCAGAGCATGCCGGCGATCACCGTCGAGCCGCTGGCCAGGATCGCGGGGCCGGAGCGCGACAGCGCGAACGCCATCGCCTCGTGCCGGTCCTCGTGGCGGCGCAGCTCCTCGCGGTAGCGCGCCACCAGCAGCAGGGCGTAGTCCGTCCCCGCGCCGAAGACCAGCACGGTGAGGATGCCGGCGCTCTGCGCGTTCACGGTCAGGCCGAACTGGGTCGCGAGCAGGTAGACGACGGCCTCCGCGACGAACAGCGACACCACCGCGGAGAACACCGGCAGGATCCACAGCATCGGGCTGCGGTAGGTGAACAGCAGGATCACGATCACCACCGCGACCGCGGAGAGCAGCAGCTTGCCGTCGATCCCGTCGAAGGCGGCCGACGAGTCGGCGGCGTACCCACCCGGTCCGGTGACGTGCACCGACAGCCCGTCGGGGGTCGACTCGGTGATCTTCTGCAGCTCGTCGACCGTGGTGCCGATCGCGGTCCAGCCGCCGGAGCCCGGGTCGATCGGGACGATCACCTGCAGCGCCTGCTGGTCCTTCGACGGGCAGCGGGCCGACGCTGTCGCGCGTGACGTGGTCGACGTCGTCGAACTGCTTGACCTGGCCGGCGACGGCGGCGATGTCCTCGGTGGTGGCGCCGCCGGGGCGCTCGTAGACGATGACGGCCGGCGTCTCGTCGCTGGACTGGAACGCGCTCCATCTCGTGCAGCACGATCGTCGACTCGGCGTCGCCGGGCAGCCAGGCGACGGCGTCGTTCTCCTGCGCGCCGGTCAGCTTGTTCGCGGGCGAGAACGCCACGGCGAGGATGACGACCCAGAAGCCGAGGATCAGCCACTTGCTCGTGCGTCCGGAGACGAACCGGGCGAAGCCGGTTCGTCGTGGGGCTCGCGTCTGGCTGCACGGTGCTGGTGCCTCTCGCCGGGGGACCGGGGGCACGGCCGAGCACCCCTCGGGCACCAGACTTCCGGGGCGGAGGAGTCCGGTCAACCGCCTTATCTGACTAGGTTCCCGGCAGCTCGGGCGGCGGGTTCCCGCCACCGACCTGCTGACGGTCCGGGCTCGGGGCGGCAGACTGCGGGCATGACGCATCCCGTCCGCGTGGTCCGGGCCGCCGACCTGGTGGCCGCCGATCCCACTCCCGGCATGGACCGTGAGCGGGCCTACGAGCTCCCCGACGTCTGGGCCGGCCGGGTGGTCACCGCCCCGGGCGCGGTCTCGGGCTGGCACCACCACGACACCAACACCTCGAGCCTCTACGTCGTCTCCGGGATCCTGCGCTTCGAGTTCGAGGGGTACGACGGGCACCTCGACGCCGAGGCCGGCGACTTCGTGCACGTGCCGCCGTACACCGTGCACCGCGAGAGCAACCCGACCGACGACCCGTCCGTCGCCGTCATCGCCCGGTTCGGGGGCGGCATCCCCACCGTCAACGTCGACGCACCCGGCGCAGAAGAGCCGGGATGAGCGACGACCTCGACAGCACCGGCCGCGCGGACCGGGTCAACCCAGCACTGGGCCCGGGTGAACCCGGCACAAGGCCCGGGTGAACGGAGGGGTTAGCCCTGCGGGTTCGCGACGTACGGCGTGCTGCCGGCGACCCGGGTCACCACGATCGCGGTGACCGTCATGGTGAGCGCGATGCCGGCCAGCACCACGAGCTGGAACTGTGCCGCCACCGCCGGGCTCGCGCCGCCGAACAGCGCCCCGACGAACGCGCCGGGCAGCGTCACGAGGCCGGTGGACTTGGTCTGGTCGAGGGTCGGGATCAGCGACTCGCGCACCGACTCGCGGCCGATGTCCTGGTGCGCGCGGGCCGGGGTCGCGCCGAGCGAGAGCCACGCCTCGACCTCGTCCTTGCGGGCGCGGGAGGTCCGCAGGAAGTTGCGGCCGGCCAGCGTCGCGGCGCTCATCGAGTTGCCGATGATGATGCCGCCGACCGCGACCAGGTAGCGCACCTGCAAGTCGACCAGCCGCAGCCCGAAGATCACCACCAGCGCGATCAGCGCCCCGGCGAGCACCCCGACCACGGCCGCGAACCGGCCGTGCCACAGCTCGTGGATCCGGCCGATCGCCGTCAGCGAGGCGGTGGTGAGCATCAGCAGCACGAAGCCGACGACCGTCCACGGCACGGTGAGGATGCCGCGCAGCAGCAGCGCGATCACGCTCAGCTGCACGACGGCGCGCAGGATCGCCCAGAGCGGGAACAGCCGCAGCCCGGTGCCGGCCCACCAGCCCGAGCCCGACGGTGAGCGCCGTCATCAGCAGCAGGCCCGCCCCGAACCAGGCGTAGTGCGCGACGACGTCCACCCGGGCATTCTGCCGGGTCGGGACCCCAGCGCCGGTCAGCCGGGCAGCTGCCGGCCGATCCAGGTGAGCACGTCGGCGTAGACCTCGTCGCGGTTGGTCTCGTTGAAGACCTCGTGCCGCGCCTCGGGATAGGTCCGCAGCGTCACGTCGCCGAGCCCGGCCTCCCGCAGCCGGTCGACGAGCGCGTGGACCAGCGCCAGCTCCCCGTTGACCGGGTCGTGCTCGCCGACGGCGATGTACACCGGCAGGTCGGTGCGCAGCGCCGGCCAGCCGGTCCGGGTCGGCGAGCTGCCGGGCGGCCACGAACATCTGCTTGCCGCCCTCGCCGTCGAGCCCGAAGCCGCAGTGCGGGTCCGCGACGTAGGCGTCGACCTGCGCCTCGTCGCGGCTGAGCCAGTCGTAGTCGGTGCGGGCCGGCGCGAACGGCGCGTTGAACATCGACAGGTCCAGCGGCTGGTCGAGGTCGAGGGCCGGCTCGAGCAGGTCGAGCAGCGCGGTCCCGGTGAGCACCACGGCGTCGACGTCGCCGCTGTGGTCGAGGAGGTACTGCTGGGCGGCGAACGAGCCCATGCTGTGCCCGATCAGCACCAGCGGCAGGCCCGGGTGCTCGGCCCGCGCGACCGCGCTCATCCGGCCGATGTCGGCCACCAGCTCGTCCCAGCCCCTCGGCGCCGATCCGGCCGAGCTCGGCGTCGGACGTCGCGGTCTCGCCGTGGCCGCGGTGGTCCTGGGCGTAGACGACGTACCCCTGCTCGGCGAGGGTCGCGGGCCAGGTGCGCGTAGCGCTGCGCGTGCTCACCCATGCCGTGCGTGAGCTGCACGATCGCCCGGGGCTCGCCGGGCGGGTCCCACCGGAACGCCGCGACCGTGACGCCGCCCGCGCTCTCGAAGTCGACGCGGGTCGCGTCCTCGGCGGTGGCCTTGCCTTGGGTGGTGCTCATCGGGCGGCGTCCTCTCGTGGGTGCGGTCATCGTCACCACCGACACGCACCCTGTCAACGACACCGGCGCGCACCACCGCGCGTCCCCGCACAGCAAGATGACGGGCATGACTGAGAACCCTGCGCCTCGCGCCGGCGTGGTCCGGATCGGCAACTGCTCGGGCTTCTACGGCGACCGGCTCGCCGCCGCCCGCGAGATGGTCGAGGGCGGACCGATCGACGTGCTCACCGGGGACTACCTCGCCGAGCTCACGATGCTGATCCTGTTCAAGTCCCGGCTCGAAGGACCCCTCCCGCGGCTACGCCACGACCTTCCTCACCCAGATGGAGCAGGTGCTCGGGACCTGCCTGGACCGCGGCATCAAGGTGGTCAGCAACGCGGGCGGCCTCAACCCGTCGGGGCTGGCGGAGGCGCTGGTCGCGCTCGGTGAGCGGCTGGGGCTGCACCCGGCGGTCGCGTACGTCGACGGGGACGACCTCACCGGCCGGGTCGGCGCGCTGCTCGACGCCGGCCACCCGATGGCGCACCTCGACACCGGCCAGCCGCTCGCGGACGCCGGCGTCACGCCGGTGACGGCGAACGCCTACCTCGGCGGCTGGGGCATCGCGCGACGCGCTGGCGGCCGGCGCCGACGTGGTGGTGTGCCCGCGGGTCACCGACGCGTCGCTCGTCGTCGGCCCGGCCGCATGGTGGCACGGCTGGCAGCGCGACGACCTGGACGCGCTCGCCGGAGCCGTCGCCGCCGGTCACGTCATCGAGTGCGGACCGCAGGCGACGGGCGGCAACTACGCGTTCCTGGACGAGGTGACCGACCTGCGCTACCCGGGGTTCCCGGTCGCGGAGGTCGCCGCCGACGGGTCGAGCACGATCACCAAGCACCCCGGCACCGGCGGCCTGGTCTCGGTCGGCACCGTGACCGCGCAGCTGCTCTACGAGATCGCCGAGCCGGCGTACGCCGAACCCGGACGTCGTCGCGCACTTCGACACCCTCACCCTCACCCAGGACGGGCCCGACCGGGTGCGGGTCTCCGGCACGCGCGGCACGCCACCGCCGGCCGAGGCCAAGGTGGCGGTGAACTACCTCGGCGGGTTCCGCAACACCATGACGATGGTGCTCACCGGTCTCGACATCGACGAGAAGGCCCGTCGGGCCGAGGCGCATGCTGTTCGACGTGCTCGGCGGGCGCGACCAGTTCGACGCGGTCGACGTGCGCCTGACCGCGGTTCGACCGCGAGGACGCCGACCTCAACGTGCTGGCCACCGCGCAGCTGGCGGTGACCGTGAAGAGCGGCGACGCCGACGTGGTGGGACGGCGGTTCTCCAACGCGACGATGGAGCTGGCGCTCGCCGGCTTCCCGGGGTTCACGCTGACCACGCCGCCGACCGCCGCCACCGCGTTCGGCGTCTACTGGCCGACGCTGGTGCCGGTCGAGGTCGTCGAGCACCGCGTCGTGCTGCCCGACGGCACGAGCCACGTCGTGCCGCCGGCCTCCGCGGCACCGCGGCGCGCGCCCGACGCCCGTCACCGGCCACCTCGTCAGCGTGCCGACGGGTCCGACCCGGCGTGCCCCGCTGGGTCGCGTCGCCGGCGCCCGCTCCGGGGACAAGGGCGGCAACGCGAACATCGGGCTGTGGACCCGCGACGACGCGTCGTACGCCTGGCTGCGTGAGACCCTCACCGCTCGACCGGCTGCGCGAGCTGCTGCCCGAGGCGGCAGGCCTCGAGATGCGGCGCCACGAGCTGCCGAACCTGCGGGCGGTCAACGTCGTGGTCGTCGGTCTGCTCGGCGAGGGGGTCGCCTCCTCGGTGCGTCCCGACCCGCAGGCCAAGGGGCTCGGGGAGTACCTCCGCTCCCGGACCCTGGAGATCCCCGTCTCCCTGCTCGACTGACCACGGCCTAGCGTTGCGCGCGTGACCTCGACCCCGGCCCCGTCGCAGAGCCGGGCCGGGACCCGGGTGCGCGCCGGGCTGCCGTGGGCGTTCGTGGTGGCGCTGGTGCTGGTCGCGGTCAACCTGCGCTCGCCGTTCGTCGCGGTGGCGCCGATCGCCGCCGAGCTGCGCGACCGACCTCGGCGTCGGTGGCGGCGCGATCGGGCTGCTCACCAGCCTGCCGGTGCTCTGCTTCGGGCTGTTCGCCCCGGTCGCCCTGCTCGTCGTACGTCGTACCGGCGCGGAGGCGGCGGTGGTCACCTGCCTCGCGGCCGTCGTCGTCGGCTCGGTGGTCCGCAGCTCGGCGTCGTACGGGACGGCGGTGGCCGGCACGCTCGTGATCGGGCTGGGCATCACGGTCGGCAACATCGTGGTCCCGGTGCTGATCCGGCGCGAGTCGCCGTCGCGCCGGGTCGGCGTGGTCACCGGGATCTACGTCTCCGCGATGAACGTCGGCTCGATGGTGGTCTCGGTCGCGACGCCGCCGCTGGCCGACGTGCTCGGCTGGCGGCTCGCCCTCGCGGCGTGGGGCCTGCTCGCCGCCGTCGGCCTGCTGGCGTGGCTGCTGTTCCTGCGGCACCAGCGCCGCCGGGGCCCTCGACCCGCGACCGCGGCGCCGTCGCGGCAGACGGCGCCGGCGACCGTGTCCCCGTGGCGGGTGCCGCTGGCCTGGCTGCTGGCGCTGGCGTTCGCCGGGCAGTCGACGTCGTACTACTCGCTCACCGCCTGGCTGCCGACGCTGCTGGCCGACGAGATCGGGCTCGGCCCGAGCGCCGCCGGGGCCGCCGCCTCGGTGTTCCAGGTCAGCGCGATCATCGGCGCGCTGGGGGTGCCGCTGCTGGCGCTGCGCTGGCCGAGCTGGGTCGCGATCGGCCTGGTCGGCCTGCTCTGGATGGCGTTCCCGCTCCAGCTGCTGCTGGTGCCGCAGGCCTACCTGCTCGGCAGCGTGCTCGGCGGCATCGCCCAGGGCGGCGGCTTCGCGGCGCTGTTCACGGTGGTGGTGCACGTCTCCCGCAGCGACCGGGAGAGCGCCCAGCTGTCCGCGTTCGTGCAGGGCGTCGGGTACGTCGCCGCGGCCCTCGGCCCCACCGTGCTCGGCGTGGTGCACGACGCGACGGGCGCGTGGACCGCGCCGGTGCTGATCATCCTCGGCACCACGGCGACGTTCTCGGTGCTGGGGGTGGCCTCGGGGGTCGTGCAGGGCCGGCGGCACCCGGCCCCCTGACCAATCGGCGCCTGGTGCGCGAGGATGCCGCCATGGACGACGCCGGCGCCGACACACCCGAGCAGCAGGCCCGCGAGGACGAGCTGGTCGAGCGGGTGGTCGCCTCGTTCGACGGCGCTCCCGACCCGCGGCTGCGCGAGCTGCTGCAGGCCGCCACCCGCCACCTGCACGCGTTCCTGCGCGAGGTGCGGCTGACCGAGGACGAGTGGCGGCAGGCCGTCGCGTTCCTCACCGCGACCGGGCACATCACCGACGAGCGGCGGCAGGAGTTCGTGCTGCTCTCCGACGTGCTCGGCGCGTCGATGCAGACCATCACGATCAACAACGTCGCGCACGGCGACGCGACCGAGGCGACCGTGCTCGGGCCGTTCTTCACCGAGGACGCACCCCGCATCGAGATCGGCGGCGACATCTCCGCCGGTGCCGCCGGCGAGCCGTGCTGGGTCGAGGGCACCGTGACCGGCACCGACGGCGAGCCCGTCCCCGGAGCCCGCCTCGAGGTGTGGGAGGCCGACGCCGAGGGCTTCTACGACGTGCAGTACGACGACGAGCGGACGGCGTGCCGCGCCCACCTGTTCACCGACGACGACGGCCGCTACGCGTTCTGGGCGGTCACCCCGACGCCGTACCCGATCCCGCACGACGGGCCCGTCGGCGAGCTGCTCGCCGCGGCCGGCCGCTCGCCGATGCGCGCCGCGCACCTGCACGTGATGGCGAGCGCCGAGGGCCGCCGCACGCTGGTCACCCACGTGTTCGTGCGCGGCGACGAGCTGCTCGGCTCGGACAGCGTCTTCGGGGTGCGGGACTCGCTGGTGCGGGACTTCGAGCCGCAGCCGGCCGGGCACGCCGACGCCCGACGGCCGGGACCTCGGCGAGCGGTCGTGGAGCCGGGTGCGCTTCGACCTGGTGCTGGCGCCCGCCGGGTGAGTCAGCCGAAGTCGACGACGAACGAGCCGTCGACCACGTCCAGCGGGTAGGGGTCGCTGATCGCGCCGACGAAGCCGCCGTCCTCGTCGAGGCGGTGCCAGGCCAGGAACCACCAGCGACCGTCGTGCTCGACCGCGCGGCCGGCGTACAGCGACGGGCCGTTGTCGCCGGACAGGAACGCGTCGCCCTCCAGCACGAACGGGCCGTCGAGGGTGTCGGCGTACAGCACGTGGGTGCCGTACTCCGGCGCGGCGCCGCGGGCCAGCCGGGCCGCCGTGTGGTCGGTGTCGTTGGTGCAGAACAGCAGCCCGAACCGGTCCCCGCACGGCACCACCTGCGGCACCTCCAGCTGCCGGAACTCACCGGGTGCGGCCACCGGCGGGTGCACCGTCCAGGTCTCCAGGTCGGGCGAGGTGAGCAGCGCGACGACGCCGCGGCCGGCCGGGTCGCCGTCCGCGGCGCGGGCGCAGACGTACATCCGCCAGCAGCCCGCGGCCGGGTCCCACGCCACCCACGGGTCGCGCCAGTCGTCGGTCTCGTACCACCGCGGGTCGGCGGTCACGCACAGGTCGGTGCGCCGCCAGGTGTGCAGGTCGGGCGAGGTCGCCGAGAGCACCCGCTGCACGCGACCGTCCTCCCGCTCGGCGATCCCGGTGTAGAACAGCCGCCACCGCCCGTCGTGGTCGCGGACCACGCAGCCGGTCCACGTGGCGCGGTCGTCGGCGGCGCCCGCCGGTGCGTCGGGCAGCAGCGGGCCGAGGTCGGTCCAGTGCCGCAGGTCCCGGCTGACCGCGTGGCCGATGCGGGCGTTCTGGTGGCGCAGCTCCGGGTCGCCGAGCGCCGTGGGTGCGAAGAGGTGGAACAGGTGGACGTCGTCCCCGTCGCGGGCGAGCCAGAAGTCCCAGACCCAGGCGTCGTCGAGCCGGAAGGTCATCCGGGTGCTCCCTTCGTGGCGGTCGGGCGCCCATGGTCCCAAAACCGTGCTTGCCCCGGTGGCCGCCCCGCGGCGCCGCTACGCTCCCGGCCATGGAACCCCGCGAGTACCAGGGCCTCGACGCCACCGACCTTGCCGACCTCGTCGCCCGCAAGGAGGTCACCCCGGCCACCCTGCTCTCGCTGGCCCGCGCCCGCCGCGACCAGGTGAACCCGATGCTGAACGCCGTCGTCGCCGACCTCGACGAGCCCGCGGACGCGCGCGCCGCCGACCCGGAGCTGGCGGGGCCGTTCGCCGGCGTCCCGTTCCTGATCAAGGACCTCGGCCAGGAGTACGCCGGCTACCCGACGTCCAACGGCTCCCGCGCGCTGGCCGACGACGTCGCGACCGAGCACGCGCTGGTGACGCAGCGGTTCCTCGACGCCGGCCTGGTGATCTTCGGCAAGACCAACACCCCGGAGTTCGGCGCGAAGGGCGTCACCGAGCCGGAGCTGTGGGGCGCGGCGCACAACCCGTGGAACCTCGGCCACACGCCCGGTGGGTCCTCGGGCGGCTCGGGGGCGGCGGTCGCGGCGGGCGTCGTACCGGCGGCGGGGGCGAACGACGGCGGCGGCTCGGTGCGGATCCCGGCCGCCTGCAACGGGCTGGTCGGCCTGAAGACCAGCCGCGGCCTCGGGCCCTACGGGCCGCAGACCGGCGAGGTGATGTTCGGGATGGTCACGCAGGGCGTGCTGTCGCGGACGGTGCGCGACAGCGCGGCGCTGCTCGACGCGATCATCGGGCCGGACCCGCGGGCGGGCTACCAGGGGCCGCCGCACACCACCCCGTTCGCCGAGCAGATCGGCCACCGGCCCGGCACGCTGCGGATCGGCTACTCGACCTCGTCGGCGATCAACGCGCACCCCGACCCCGAGGCGGTCGCCGCGGTGGAGGGCACCGCGAAGCTGCTCGCCGAGCTCGGCCACCAGGTCGAGGAGGTCTCGCCGCCGCACGACGACGAGGCGCTGGCGCGGGACTTCCTGACCATCTGGTTCGCGCAGCTCTACGGCCAGGTCGCCGACGTGAAGAAGCGGCTGGGCTCGCCGGACAGCCACTTCGAGGCCGACACCCTGGGCTCCGCCGAGCTCGGCCGCGCCGCCGGGATGCTGCCGATGATGCGGGCGCTGCAGAACGTCAACTCCTACATCCACGCGCTGGCGGAGTTCCACGAGACCTACGACTACTTCCTGACGCCGACGCTGGCCACCCCGCCGCTCGCGGTCGGCGCGACCACCACGCCGGACCGGCTGCAGAAGGCGTCGCGGATGGTCGCCAAGATGCGCGGCGGGCGGCTGCTCACCGCCACCGGGATCCTCGACGACCTGATCTCGGACAACATCGGCTGGGTGCCCTACACCCAGCTCGCGAACCTCACCGGCCGCCCGGCGATCAGCCTGCCGATGCACTGGACCGCGACCGGGCTGCCGCTCGGGCGTGCAGCTCGTGGGCCGGCTCGGCGCCGACGGCGACCTGCTGCGGCTGGCCGCCCAGCTCGAGGAGGCGCAGCCCTGGGTGCAGCGGTACGCCGACCTGGACCCGGCGCTGCCGCGCTGAGCCGACTGCTCAGCGCCGCAGCAGGCCGAGCCGCTGCTTGAAGGCCAGCACCCGCAGCGCCGACTGCCGCACCCGGTGACGCATCGCGGGATCGCGGCGCGCGGCGTCGACGAGCGCCCCGGCCATCGGGGCGGCGTCGCTCGGCACCACGGTCAGCGCCAGGTCGCCGCCCGCGGCCACGAACATCGTGGCCCGCCGGCCGGGCGGCCAGCGCCGCACCTGCTGGGCCAGGCCGAGGTCGTCGGACACGACGACGCCGCGGAAGCCGAGGCGGCCGCGCAGCAGCCGCTGCACGACGGGCCGCGAGAACGACGCGGGCTGCGCGGGGTCGAGGCGGCGGTACACCGCCGTCGACGTCATCACCATCGAGGTGCCGGCGCGCGCGACGTCGGGGAACACCTGCAGCCCGGGGTCGCGCGGCCCGACCTCGTCGTCGACGACGGAGGCCGAGGTGTCGGTGTTGCCGCGGACGTGGCCCAGTCCGGGGAAGTGCTTCACCGCGGTCGCCACTCCGACGCCCGACATGCCGCGGACGAACGCGGTGGCCCTGGGCTCCACCTCCCCGGCGGTGCTGCCGAGCTGCCGGTCGAAGCGGCCGATCGGCCCGTTGGTGCGCGGGTCGGGCGAGGTCGGCACCACGTCGCCGACCGGCGCGAGGTCGAGGTTGACGCCGGCCGCCCGGAGCTGGCCAGCCCACTGCCGGGCCTGCGCCTGCAGCCGGGCCGGGGACCAGCGGCTCTGCACCAGGGCCGAGGGGATCCGCGCGAACCCCGGCCCGGTGAGCGTCTGCACCAGCCCGCCCTCCTGGTCGGTGGCCACGAGCAGCGGCACGCCGCCGGTGGCGGGGCCGCCCATCGCCGCCTTCGCCCCCCGGGTCACGCCCGCGGTCGCGCGGACGCCTCGCCCGCTCCGACCGTGGAGGAAGACGTTGCCGACGTGGCTGCCGGCCAGCTCCTGCAGCACGCCGGGCGAGGCGCCTGGCGCCGGGACTCCGACCATCAGCAGCTGTCCGACCTGCTGGCGCAGCGTCAGCCGGTCCAGCACGCGGCGTACGAGCGGCGGCTTCGGGCGGGCCTTCAGCGTCACCGCCGGCTCGCGTCGGAAGGGTGTCGGTGTCGCACTCGTCGCCGTCGCGGTCGACGAGCGCCCACCCGGCCGGGCGGCCGGCTCGTCGGAGGCGGTGCAGCCGGAGAGCGCCGGCGCCAGCACCGTGGTCGCGACCAGCAGCCGGACGGTGGCCCGGTGCGCGGGGCGTGCAGTGGCGGTCATGGCTCCTTCCGGACGGGTGTCCACGGGCGAGTGACCCACCCTGCCACGCGCAGACGCCGTCGACCGGTGCCGAACCACGCCTCGTGCGTCACCCCGTTCGGTCATCGGCTGCGGCACCCGGCCCGTCGGTCCTACGATGCCCTCGGGGGAGCGCACCACCCTCGACGGTCGGAGCTGTCGGAAGGTGACGCGCATGGACGAGCGGTACGTGGCCTGGACCCCTGACGTCGAGCAGTGGGAGCCCGACGAGGAGGCCGTCGTCGAGCGGGTGGTCGCCGCGATGGCGCGGGCCAACAAGCTGGTCTTCGACAAGCACCGGCACGCGACCCGCGACGCGCACGCCAAGAGCCACGGCGTGCTCCGCGCCGAGCTCCGGGTGCTGCCCGGTCTGCCCGAGCACCTGCGGCAGGGCATGTTCGCGCAGCCGACGACGTACGACGCGATCGTCCGGCTGTCCTCCGACCACGGCGACCTGCGCTCCGACCAGCTGCAGACCCACCGCGGGATGGCGATCAAGGTGCTCGGTGTCGAGGGACCGCGGGTGATGGCCGACGACGGCCACTCGCAGGACTTCCTGCTGGTCAACCGGGCGACGCTGCCGTTCGGCACCGTGCACGACTACGCGAAGCTCCAGCTGATCCTGGAGAACCAGCCGCGCAAGTCCGACGCCCTGATGCGGGCGCAGGGGCTGGCGGCCCGGTCGCTCGCCGCGGCGCTGACCCGCGCCGGCCGCGAGGTGCCCGCCGCCGTGCAGACCCAGGTCGCGCCGCACGTCCACCTGCTCGGCGAGACCTACCACTCGATGGCGGCGATCGGCTTCGGCGCGCACCTCGCGAAGATCAGCGCGGCACCCGCGTCGGCGTCGGTGCGGGCGCTGACCGGCCGGCCGATCGACCGGTGGGGCGGACCGTCGGTGCTGCGCGACGACGTCGTGCGGTTCTTCCGCGACCACGACGCCGACTTCGACCTCCGCGCCCAGCTGTGCACCGACCTGGAGGCGATGCCCGTCGAGGACGCCTCGGTGCTCTGGGACGAGGAGCGCTCGCCGCACCAGCAGGTCGCGGTGCTGCACGTCCCCGCGCAGGAGGCGTACTCCGACGACCGCCGCCGCTACGTCGACGACGTGCTCTCCTTCGACCCCTGGCACGCGATCGAGGCGCACCGCCCGCTCGGCGGCATCATGCGCTCCCGCAAGCGCGCCTACGAGGTCTCCCGCGACTTCCGGTACGCCGCCAACGGCGTGCAGCCGCGCGAGCCGTCGACCATCGACGAGCTCCCCGACTGAACCCAGCGTCGAGGGCGCGGGGGCAGGGGTCAGGCCGTGAGGCCCAGCTTGCGGGCCTTGCGCTTGCCCGAGCGCATGCTGACGCCGGCGCCGACCGCCATCAGCATCTTCGAGGACGGCAGCGCGTACCCGGTCGCGGTGTGCGGGGCGTAGACCGCCTGTGCCGTCGGACACCTCGAGCCAGCCGGTGTGGACCCGCTGCTCCTGGCCCACCATGTGGCGCTTGAACCCGTGCACGGTCAGCCCCGCGCGGCGACCGCCCTCCGGCAGCGGGCCGTCGGTGGTGGTGAGCCGGACGCCGCGCTCGTCGCTGCCGGAGGTGCTCACCCGCGCGAGCATCGGCAGCCCGTCGCCGCCGACCCAGCCGAGCAGCGCGTGCGGCAGCCGCTGCACGTGGCCGACGGTCTTCTTCACGTCGGTGCGCGGACCGCTGCCGTTCTTCGGGGGCGCCTGCGGTGCGGGGTCGTCGGGGAGGTCGGCCCCGATGACGCGGGCCGGTCCGCTGCCGTCGTACACCAGGATCCGGGTGACCGCGATCCGGATCGCGAGCCGCTCCCAGTAGTAGACCTCCATCAGCGTGCCCAGCGGCCCGCCGTGCCGCTTGCCGAGGAACTGCTCCCACTCCGGCGTGATCGACTCCAGCCACGCGCGGTCGGGCTCGGGGTCGACGGTCGCGACGCCCTGCACCAGCACGTGCTCGGGCCGGTCGCTGAGGCCGTGCTCGCGCGCGTGGTACGACAGCGCGACGTGCGGGTTGCTGCGCAGCCGGTCGAGCTTCTTCGGCAGGCCGAGGGACGTGTTCACGGTGACCGTGCCCGCCTCCCGGTCGCGGATCCCGAGCGGCGCCATCGGCACCGTCACGACACCCCGGGCGGGCGTGACGTAGGCGAACCCGGCCGCCGCGTCCCCGCCGATGATCTCGTCCACCTGGTCGTCCCACTCGACACCCATGGCCGGGGAGCGTAGCGGCTGCGGTCCGGCCCCGCAGGAAGTCGCCGCGGAAGTCGAGCGGCCCAGCCGGCCGAGATGTCCCGCTATAGGGGAGTGCGCAGGGTCTGCCTGGTCATTCCGGGCGGTTGTGGCCGCGGCGAGGCCGGACGAGACTCGGTCGAGGGGCCCGGGCTGGTGACGGGAGGTCGGCGATGGGCGAGCCGCGTACGGGTGGAACCGCCGTGGACGCCGCCGGCTACGCCGCGCTGCGGCGGGAGGTCGACGGTCTTCGCGAGCAGTTCGACGCCGCCAACGAGGTGCTGTCGGCGGTCGGTCGGTTCGCAGGCGACCCCGCGCAGGTGCTCGAGACGATCCTCGACAGCGCCTGCCGGCTGTGCCGGTCCGACGCCGCGCTGGTCTACTTCCTCGAGGGCGGGGTCTTCCGGCTGACCCGGTCCGTCGGCGTCTCGGAGGAGTCGGCGCGCTACATCACCGACCATCCGCTCGCGCTCGACCGCCGCTCGCTGAGCGGCCGCGTGGCGCTCGACCGGGCGACCGGTCAGATCGCCGACGTGCTGGCCGACCCGGGGTTCGGGCGTCTCGACCTCCAGCGGGTGGCCGGATTCCGCACGACGCTCGCGGCGCCGATGCTGCTCGACGCGGACGTCGTCGGCGTCCTGAACGTCTGGCGCACCGACGTGCGGCCCTTCGACGCCCGGCAGACGGCGATCGCGTCGGCGTTCGCCGGCCAGGCGGCGATGGCGGTCAACCAGGTCAAGCTCGTCCAGCAGCTGCAGGCCCAGCGCGCCGAGCTGGAGGTCGCCTCCCGGCACAAGTCGGAGTTCCTGGCCAGCATGTCCCACGAGCTCCGCACGCCGCTCAACGCCGTCCTCGGCTTCTCCGAGGTGCTGCTGGAGAAGATGTTCGGGGACCTCAACGAGCGCCAGGAGGAGTACCTCCGCGACATCCACGGCTCCGGGCGCCACCTCCTCGAGCTGCTGAACGAGATCCTCGACCTGTCGAAGGTCGAGGCCGGGCGGATGGAGCTGGAGTACGCCAGCATCGACCTCACGTCGCTGCTCGAGGAGACCGCCTCCCTGCTCCGCGAGCGCGCGGCCACGAGGGGCGTGGTGCTGGCCATCGAGGTCGCCCCCGAGGCCGAGGAGGTGTACGCCGACCGGCTGCGGCTCAAGCAGGTGCTGGTCAACCTGGTCGGCAACGCGGTGAAGTTCACCGAGCAGGGCGGCACCGTCACGCTCCGCGCCGCGACCGACGGGTCGGACACGACGATCACCGTCACCGACACCGGCATCGGCGTCCCGCCCGAGGACCGCGAGCGGATCTTCGAGTCCTTCCAGCAGGGCGGGCGCGGGCCCGCGCAGGAGGAGGGCACCGGACTGGGGCTCACGCTGTCGCGCCGGATCGTCGAGCTGCTCGGCGGCCGGATGTGGCTGGACAGCGAGGTCGGCGTGGGCAGCACGTTCGGCTTCTCGCTGCCGGCGCACGTCGACGAGGAGCAGCGTCAGGACAGCGACCAGACGTCGACCGTCGGGGACGTCGTCGTGATCGAGGACGACCGGCCCTCGCTCGACCTGCTGACCGCCTACCTGCTCGGCGTCGCCGAGCACGTCACGACGGCCCGGGACGGCCCCGCCGGGCTGGCCACCGTCCGTCGCGTGAGGCCGGCGCTCGTGCTGCTCGACATCCGGCTGCCCGGCATCGACGGCTGGGCGGTGCTCGAGGCCCTCAAGTCCGACCCCGAGACGCGGCACATCCCGGTGGTCGTCGTCTCCATCGTCGACGAGCAGGCCCGCGGGGCGGCGCTCGGAGCCGATGCCTACGTCGTCAAGCCCATCAGCCGTGACGCCCTGCTCGAAGCCCTTGAGGGCATCGGCGTCCTCCCGTCGTCACCGGAAGGAGCCGAGGTCCCGTGAGCGCCTGCATCCTCGTCGTCGAGGACAACCCGAAGAACCTCAAGCTGGTGCGCGACGTGCTGCAGTACTCCGGCTACGAGGTCGTCGAGGCGACCACCGGGGAGGACGGCGTCCGGCTGGCGCGCGAGGTGCATCCCGACCTCGTGCTGATGGACCTCCAGCTGCCCGGCATCGACGGGGCGGAGGCGCTCCGCCTGATCCGGGCCGAGGTCTCCACGCGGTCGATGCCCGTGGTCGCGGTGACGGCCTTCGTGATGGCCGACGACCGCAGCAGCGCGTTCGCGTCAGGGTTCGACGGCTACGTCGAGAAGCCGATCAGCGTGCGCGGCCTCGCCCAGCAGGTGCAGGACTTCCTGACGCTCGGTGGTGTCCCGTGACCGCGACGGCGTCGGACCACTTGGCGGTGCTCGTCGTCGACGACCAGCCGCCCAACCTCCGGCTGCTGGAGGCGATCCTCGGCCCGCGCGGGTACGACGTCCGCACGGCCGAGTCCGGCGAAGGACGCGCTCGCCGCGATCGCCGAGGGCGGGATCGACCTCGTGCTGCTCGACATCGTGATGCCGGAGATGGACGGCTACGAGGTCTGCCGCCGCATCCGGGGGCACGCGGACACGGCGTACCTGCCGGTCGTGATGCTGACCGCCAGCGGGGACGAGCAGAAGATCAAGGCGCTCGAGGCGGGCGCCGACGACTTCCTGACCAAGCCCATCGACCAGAGCGAGCTGCTCGCGCGGGTGGCCTCGCTGGGCCGCATCAAGCGCTACCAGGACACCATCAAGCAGCAGGCCGACCAGCTGGCCGAGTGGAACCGAGAGCTGGAGTCCCGGGTCGAGTCGCAGGTCTCGCAGCTCCAGCGGCTCCAGCGGCTGCGTCGCTTCCTGGCGCCGCAGCTCGCCGAGCTGATCGTGGACTCGGGCGACGACGCGTTCCTGGAGAGCCACCGCCGGGAGATCGTGGTGGTCTTCTGCGACCTGCGCGGCTTCACCACGTTCGCCGAGTCGAGCGAGCCGGAGGAGGTGATGAGCGTGCTGGAGGAGTACCACCGCGCGCTCGGCGACCTCATCTTCCGGTTCGAGGGGACCCTCGAGCGGTTCGTCGGCGACGGGCTGATGGTGTTCTTCAACGACCCGGTGCGCTGCGAGGACGGGCCGTTGCGCTCGATCCGGATGGCGCTGGCGATGCGGACCCGGATCAAGGGGCTCGCGGAGCGGTGGGCCCGAGAGGGCCACGACCTCGGGCTCGGGATCGGCATCGCGCAGGGCTACGCGACGCTCGGCACCATCGGGTTCGAGGGCCGCCACGACTACGCCGCGATCGGCAGCGTCACCAACCTCGCCGCGCGGCTCTGCGCCGACGCGGCCGCCTGGGAGATCCTGGTGACCGAGCGGGTGTTCGCCTCCGCCGGCTCGCTGGTCATCGGTGAGGACGCCGGCCAGCGTGACCTCAAGGGCTTCAGCCGCTCCGTGCACACCATCGCGGTGAAGGGCACCGACACCTCGAGGACGATGTCGTGACCGGCGACCTCTGGACCGCGCCGGCGCGCACCGACGAGACGCTGTCGTCGTTGACGGAGGCGGAGCGCTACCGCCGGTTCGACGCGCTGCAGGCGCGGCTGCCCCACGTCTGGGACCACATGCGCCTCAACCACGAGGACGAGTCGGTGGTCGTGGTCCCCTCCATCACCCTCGACAAGGCCGTCGCGGACAGCGGGAGCCTCACGCAGGCCTACGAGGAGCGGTTCCTGTTCCTGCTCATGCTGCTGCGGCAGCCGCGGCTCCGGATGGTCTACGTGACCTCGCTGCCCGTGGCCCCGGAGATCATCGAGTACTACCTGTCGCTGCTCCCGGGCGTGATCCCCAGCCACGCGCGGGCGCGGCTCTCGCTGGTCGCGGTGCACGACTCCACCCAGCGCTCGCTCAGCGAGAAGCTCCTCGAGCGACCCCTGCTGCTGTCCCGGATCGCGGCGATGATCCCCAACCCGGCCCGCTCCCACCTGGTGCCCTACAACACGACCGAGCTCGAGCGCGACCTCGCGGTCTCGCTCGGCATCCCGATGTACGGCGCCGACCCCCGCCTCGCCGACCTCGGGTCCAAGACCGGCTGCCGCCAGCTCTTCGCGGAGCTGGGCGTGCCGCACCCGCTGGGCCAGGAGAACCTCCACAGCATGGACGAGGTCGTGGCGGCCGTCCTGGAGATGCGGTCGAAGCGGCCCACCATGAGCAGCGCCATCGTCAAGCTCGACGAGGGCGTCTCCGGCGCCGGCAACGCGCTGGTCGACCTGCGGGGGCTGCCCTCCCCCGGTGCGCCGACGGAGGGCGAGGCCGTGCGGCAGCGGCTGCGGGACATGCAGCTCGAGTCGCCGGACACGCCGTACGACGTGTACGTCAGCAAGTTCGCCGAGGGCGGGATCGTCGAGGAGCGGATCGTCGGCTCGGAGGTGCGCAGCCCGAGCGTGCAGATGCGGGTGCTGCCCGGCGGAGCGGTGGAGATCCTGTCCACGCACGACCAGATGCTCGGTGGCGCCAGCGGCCAGAGCTACCTCGGCTGCGTGTTCCCCGCGGACCCCGGCTACGCGCGGTCATCACGCAGCACGCCGAGACGATCGGGCACCGGCTCGCGGCGACGGGTGCCCTCGGCCGGTTCGCCGTCGACTTCGTGGTGGTCCGCGAGGGCGTGGGCTGGACGCCGTACGCCATCGAGCTGAACCTGCGCAAGGGCGGCACGACGCACCCGTTCCTGACCCTGCAGTTCCTCACCGACGGCCGCTACGACCCCGTCACGTCGCTGTTCCTGACGCCGCGCGACCACGAGAAGCACCTGGTCGCCACCGACCACCTGGAGTCCGACCTGCTGCGCGGGCTGGTGCCGGCGGACCTGTTCGACATCGTCGCCCGGCACGGGCTGCAGTTCGACCAGTCGCGGCAGGAGGGCGTGGTGTTCCACATGATCAGCTCGCTGACCGAGCACGGCCGGGTCGGGCTGACCGCCGTCGGCGACACCCCCGAGGAGGCGGAGCGCCGCTACCGGCAGGCCGAGCGGGTGCTGCTGGAGGAGGCCCGGCTGTCGCTGGTGGAACGGCCGCTGCCGCCGTCCGACCCGACGAGGGACCGGTGACGCATGAGCGAGCACGCGATGCACCACCACGGCGCGACGTCGACGCGCGGCCTGCACGGGATGCTGCTGGTGGGCGAGGACCCGATGTACGCCTCGCACCTGCCGATGTTCATGGCGCCGCACAACTACCAGGCGATCCTGCGCATCACCCTTCCCGACGACGTACGCCGAGCAGCTCGGCGACGTCCGCGCGCACGTCGGGAAGGACGTCCTGGTCACCCTCAAGCCCGAGGTCTTCGCGATCACCGACCTGGTCGCCCCGGAGTCGCCGTTGCGGGCGTTCCTCGCCGACGTGGTCAACGGCCACTTCGAGCACGGCGGCGAGCCGATCGCGGAGGCGGTGACCGTCACGGTCGAGGACGTCGTGGTGTTCCAGGAGCTCGACGTGAGCGGGACCTCGCACGGCGGCGACCTGTCGTACCTGCTGCTCGGCGACGCCGACCGCGACCTCTTCCTCGCGCACCGGATCGACCACCGGCCGAGCTTCGACCAGGTGCTGCGGGTCGCCGTCGCGGGGGAGCACTTCACGCAGGCCGAGATCGACCGGCAGGGGCGCCCCACCGTGGGCGTTCCCGGGCGGCCGGACTCGCCGTCCGACCGGCTGGCGCCCGGCGAGGTGGTGACGGCGCACAGCAGCGCCGGGCTGCACTTCGAGCGGGACCTGCAGGTGACGGTGCTGAGCGAGATCTACATGAACAGTGACGAGCTGCAATGAGTGGAGAGGATTCCGAGATGTTCGTGCAGGTGATCCAGGGACACGTGTCCGACCCGGCTGCGGTGCGCAAGCAGCTGGACAAGTGGCTGGCGGAGGTCGCGCCCGGCGCGGTCGGCTGGCTGGGGTCGACGTCGGGGGTGACCGAGGACGGGCAGGTCGTCGCGCTCGCCCGCTTCGAGTCGGAGGAGGCCGCCCGTCAGAACAGCGCGCGCCCCGAGCAGGGCGCGTGGTGGACGGAGATGGCCGCGCTGTTCGACGGCGAGCCCGTCTTCCACGACAGCACGTCGGTGGACGTCGACACCCCGGGCGACCCGAGCAAGGCCGGGTTCGTCCAGGTGATGCAGGGCCGGGCCACCGACCCCGAGAAGGCCCGGCAGCTGATGGCCGAGGACCCGACCGACTGGGCGTCGTACCGGCCCGACATCCTCGGCACGGTCTCCATCGGCCACGACGGCGACGCCTGGACGATGGCGATGTACTTCACCTCCGAGGAGGCGGCCCGCGAGGGCGAGAAGAAGGAGCCGCCGCCGGAGATGCTCGAGATGATGGAGCAGATGCAGGCGCTGACGCTCGGCGAGCCGACGTACCTCGACCTCAAGGACCCCTGGCTGCACGCCCCTGGGTGACGCCGGGTATTCACACACCCTTCGCCGGCGGGGCAAGATCGACCCAGACGCCGGAGGGGGAGAGCGATGCACGGTGGGTCCTGGTCGATGGGGTGGCCGGACGACGGTGACGCCGAGTCGGACGACCGGCTGCGGCTCTCCGACGTCGGCAAGCTCGCCCGACGGTCGCGGCGACGCATCGTCGGGGCCGCCCGCGCCGACGACCGGCCGAGCTTCCCGAAGCTGCTCGCCGCCCACCTGGGCAACCTCGACGACATCGAGGTCATCGAGGAGTCGTGGCCGTCGTACGACCACGTGAACGTGCAGGTCGGCCTCGACAGCTGGCTCGCGGAGAGCGGTCGCGACCACACCCTGGTGGGGCTGACCGAGTTCCGGCACCGCAGCTTCGGGCTCGGTGACCTGATGCGGGGCCAGTCGCGCCACGAGTACGGCCCCTTCCCCGGCACCGTCGCGTGGACCAACCTGGCCAGCGGCCCCGCCGGGCAGGTCCGCCAGGCCGTGCGCGCCGGGCTGTACCTCGTGACCGAGGGCGACGTCCACGCAGCCCTGCTGGTGGTCGCCGGCGACCCGGAGGAGGGCAACGGCGGCGTGCACCTCCACGTCGCGTCGGACGCTCCCGGCCGGGCGGCCGGCATCGCGGCCGAGGTGCGGGCCGCGGCCCTGCGCCACAACGTCTTCCGCGGGCAGGTGGTGTCCTTCGGCCACGACATGTTCGGCGAGCGCGGCGCGGTGCTCCAGTTCCACACCCGCCCGGACGTCAAGGCCGACGACGTCATCCTCCCCGCGGACACCCTGGCGACGATCCGCCGGCAGGTGGTCGGGGTCGCCGAGCAGCGCGAGCGGCTGCTCGCCGCACGTCAGCACCTCAAGCGAGGTCTGCTGCTGTACGGGCCGCCGGGGGTCGGCAAGACCCACACGTTGCGCTACCTCGTCAGCCAGCTCACCGACCTGACGATCGTCGAGCTGACCGGGGCTGCGCTCTCGCTCATCGGCACCGCCTGCTCGGTGGCTCGCACGCTGCAGCCGTCCATGGTCGTGGTCGAGGACGTCGACCTGATCGCCGAGGACCGCGAGATGTACGGCGGCGGGTCGCTGCTGTTCGAGCTGCTCAACGAGATGGACGGCCTCGCGGACGACGCCGACGTCGTGTTCGTGCTGACCACCAACCGGCCGGCGGTGCTGGAGTCGGCGCTGGCCCAGCGGCCGGGCCGCGTCGACCAGGCCGTCGCGCTGGAGCTGCCGGACCCAGACGCGCGTCGCCGGCTGTTCCGGCTCTACCAGGGCGACCTGGCGCTCGACGACTCCCGGCTGGACACGGTGGTCGAGCGCACCGAGGGGGTCACCGCGTCCTTCCTGAAGGAGCTGCTCCGCCGCGCCGCGCTGCTGGCCGCCCAGCAGTCGGAGGGAAGCATCACCGTCGGCGCCGACCAGCTCGACGCAGCCCTCGACGAGCTGCTCGACAGCCGCAACGCGATGACGCGCGTGCTGCTCGGTGGCCGAGGTCGCGACCGGGGTCGGGCCCGCTTCGATCCCGACGAGGACGAGGACGAGGACTGGGCCGCCCGACGACGAGTAAGGCCCCTGGACGACGAAACGGCCCCTCGGCTGCGTCTGCGCGGGGCGGGCGCAGGTGAGGGGCCGTTCACGAAGAGCGCGCTCGGAGGGATTCGAACCCCCAACCTTCTGATCCGTAGTCAGATGCTCTATCCGTTGAGCTACGAGCGCTGGGCGTCGGAGAGTCTAACGTGCGGCCGCGGATGGGACGAAATCGGTGCGATCAGGCCTCGTCGGCGTCGCTGAGCAGCAGCGTGAGCAGCCGGACGAGGTCGGTCCGCTGCCGGCTGCGGGGGCCGCCGAGCCAGCCGTGGTGGATCCCTTCCGGCGATCTCGGTCGGCCGCTGAAGCGGTGCGTGCTCCGGCCGAGGTCAGGTGCAGCCGGTAGGCCCGCCGGTCCGCCGGGTCGCGCTCCCGGGCGACGAGGCCGGCGGCCTCGAGGTGGTCGACCATCTGCACGACGGTGGCCGGGCTCACGTCGAGCAGCGCGGCGAGCTGACCCTGGGTCACCGGTCCAATCGTGCGCAGCACGCGCATGCTGCCGTAGTGACGTGGTTCGATCCCGATCGGCGCCAGCCCGGTGAGGAACTCCCGGTGCGCCCGGAAGTGCGCCCGGGTGACCAGGAACCCGGTGCTCTGCCGCAGCGCCTCCGGGGTGCGGTCGTCGAGCACGTCGCCGGCCAGCTGCGTGAGCAGCTCGCGCAGCCGCGCCGAGTCGGGCGGGGTGAACGAGGCGGTGAGCCGCTCCTCCAGTCGTACGACGTGCGGTGCCCACCCGTGGGCGGCGGACCGGCCGGCCGTCGTACGCGTGAGGGAATAGGAGCGCCGGTCCTCGGGGTTGCGGACTCGGAGCACGAGCTCGTCGCGGAGCAGCACCTCGGCCACCGCGGTCATGGTCGTGCCGCTGACGCCGACCATCCGGGCCAGCCCCTGCTGCGACTGGGGTTCCTCGTCGGCCAGACCGAGCAGGGCGGCGTACGCGTGGATGTCGGCGCGGCCCGGCAGGATCTCGTCGACGAGGCGCGAGACCCGGGCGGCCGCCCGCCAGAGCAGGTGCCCGGGCTGGGCGTACAGGTCCGCGAGCGCGGCCTGTCTTGCGGTCTCGTCCATGGCGGGGTTACCGTACACGAGATAAACGTTTACTGATTGATGATTAGCCACCTGACGAAGTAGGAGAACCTGATGGCCAGCAAGTGGTGGACCCTCGTGGCGGTGTGCACGGGTGTCTTCATGCTGCTTCTCGACATCACGATCGTGAACGTCGCGCTGCCCGACATCCAGCGGGACCTCGACGCGTCGCTGTCCGACCTGCAGTGGGTGATCGACGCCTACGCGCTCACGCTGGCGGCGCTGCTGCTGACCGCCGGCTCGCTCGCCGACCGGTTCGGACGCAAGCGGCTGTTCGCGATCGGCACCTTCGTCTTCACGCTCGGCTCGCTGCTGTGCGGCCTCGCGCCGACCGTGCTGTTCCTCTCCCTCGCGCGGGCCGGCCAGGGCATCGGCGGCGCGATCATGTTCGCCACCGCCCTCGCGCTGCTGTCCGGGGCGTTCTCCGGCAAGGAGCGCGGCACCGCGTTCGCGTTCTTCGGCGCCACCACGGGTGTCGCCGTCGCGGTCGGCCCGGTGCTCGGCGGCGTGCTCACCAGCGGGCTCTCGTGGCACTGGATCTTCTGGGTCAACATCCCGATCTGCGTCTTCGCGATCTTCGTGACGCTGACCAAGGTGGAGGAGACCCGCGACCCGAACGCCGGCCGTCCCGACTGGATCGGCTTCCTCACCTTCTCCACCGCCCTCGGCCTGCTCGTCTACGCGCTGATCCGCGGCGGCGAGGACGGCTGGGGCGACGACCGGGTCGTGCAGTGCTTCGTCGCCTCGGGCGTGCTGCTGGTGGCGTTCGTGGTCAGCCAGCTGCTGCAGAAGTCCCCGATGTTCGACCTCGGGCTGCTCCGGGTGCCCACCTTCGTCGGGGGCCTGGTCGCCGCGATCGGGGTGTCCGCCTCGGTCTTCTCGATGCTGACCTACCTGATCATCTACGTCCAGAACGTCCTCGGCTTCTCCGCGGTCCAGGCCGGCGTGCGCTTCCTGTTCCTGTCCGGCATGTCGTTCGTCGCCGCGATCGTCGCGGGCCGGCTGACCAGCCACCTGCCCACCAAGTGGCTGATCGCCCCGGGCTTCTTCGTCGCGGCCCTCGGGCTCTTCCTGATGCGCGGCATCGCCACCAGCGACGACCCGTCGCAGTGGACCCACCTGATCCCCGGCCTGATCGTCGCCGGCCTCGGCATCGGCCTGATCAACGTCCCGCTGGCCAGTACGGCGGTCGGCGTCGTCGAGCCCCGAGCGCTCCGGGATGGCCTCCGGGGTGAACTCCACCTTCCGGCAGGTCGGCATCGCCACCGGCATCGCCGCGCTCGGCTCGATCTTCAGCCACCAGGTGGCCGACGGCATCCACAGCGGCCTGGCCGGCACCCCGGCCGCGGGCCGCGCGGACGCCGTCTCCGCGGCGGTGACCAACGGCCAGATCAACGCCGTGCTGGCCCACGCGCCGGCGTCCGCCCGGTCGACCATCGAGCAGGTGGCCACCACCAGCTTCGTCGACGCCCTCAACCACATCACCACGATCGCCGCCGTGATCGCGCTGGTCGCCGGGGTGCTGTGCCTGTTCCTGATCCGGGCCAAGGACTTCCAGGGCCACCACGGCTCCGCGCCGGTCGGGGACCAGAAGGCCGCCGAGGACAAGCCCGGTCCGAAGCACCGCGCCGAGCCCGCGCACGTCGGCTGAGCCGGGCCGGCCGACCCCGGGCGACGAGCCGTCAGGTCAGCAGCAGCTGCAGCGCGACGCCGTACCCGACGAGCACCACGAGCGTCCGGAACACCACCGGCGGGAGCCGTCGCGCGACGTGCGCCCCGATCCAGCCGCCGACCAGCGCGCCCACCGCGATCAGCCCGACCACGGCCCAGTCGAGCGGGCCGAACAGGATGAACACCACGCTGGCGGCCAGGTTGGCGCACAGCACCGCGATGTTCTTCAGGCCGTTGACCACCTTGAGGTCGACGTCCAGGCCGAGGCCGAGGATGGCGACGAGCAGCACGCCCTGGGCGGCCCCGAAGTAGCCGCCGTAGACGCCGACCAGCGACGACAGGCCGGTGAGCCCCGGCCCCATGTGCTCGCGGGAGGCGACCGGCGGGCCGCCCTTGAGCAGCGCCCGCCGCCGCAGCCAGCGGGCGACCAGCGGCTGCAGCCCGACGAGCGTCGCGGAGACGAGCACCAGGTAGGGCACCACCTGGTCGAAGGCGCTGGCCGGCAGCACCAGCAGCAGCGTGCCGCCCAGGAGTGCCCCGCCGGCCGAGGTCAGCGCCACCCGGACCACCAGCCGTCGGTGGCCCGCGAGCTCGCGGCGGAAGCCGAACGAGCCGCTGAGGCCGCCGGCCACCAGGCCGACGTTGTTGCAGACGTTCGCCACCAGCGGCGTCAGCCCGACGCTGAGCAGCAGCGGGAAGCTGACCAGCGAGCCGGCCCCGACCGCCGTCATGGCCAGCCCGGCGCCGAAGCCCGCGAGCAGCACCATCGCGATGTCGGACCAGCTCATCGAATGAGTGTAGGAAGCAGCCTTCGGCCACCTACACTCACCTCGTGCTTCCCAGAAGCACCGACCGACGCGAGAATGGGCCGCGGCATCACACTCTCGGGAGGGCGACGACGTCGGGAGCTGTCATGGGAACACCACGAGACCGCGGTCTCGGTCACTGGGTCGACCTCGTCGGCGACCTGGTGACGGGTCAGCCCGGCAGCTTCCCCATCGACCTGGTGCTCCAGGAGCTGGCCGACACCTTCGGGGTGAACGCCGCCTGGAACTGGTCGGAGTCGGACGGCAGCTTCGGCTTCGTGCTCCAGGAGGCCGTGCCCGGCTGGCCCGAGGACGGGCTGCTGGAGGAGTGGGCGGCCGGCGCGTTCGCGGAGCACCCGCTCGTCCGCTGGTTCACCCTCTCGCGCGACCCGACCGCCACGACCACGGACCGGGTGCCGCGCGAGTTCTGCAGTGCCGACGGGCTGCAGCTGTTCCGGGACCAGCTGGAGCCCCACGCCCTCGACCGGCAGCTCGCGGTCCCCTACCGGCTCGGGGCGGGGACCGAGCGGGCGTTCGTGCTGCTGACCTCCGGCAACGACTTCCCGGACGAGGCGGTGCTGCTCGCGCGCCGCATCCAGCCGCTGCTGGTGCTGCTCGCCCGGCAGACCGCGGTGCTCGGCGGTGGCCGGGGCCAGGCCTGCGCGGGCGCCGCCCAGGCCGAGCAGTCGCGCGAGGCGGCGGCGCGGGCGGGCGTCACCGGACGGGAGATGGCGGTCCTCCACCTGCTGGAGCGGGGACTCACCGCGGACGCCATGGGCCGGTCCCTGGGCATCTCGACCCGGACGGTGCACGTGCACCTGTCCCACCTCTACGCCAAGCTCTCGGTCCACGACCGGCTGATGGCCGTGCACGTGGCCCGGTCCGCGGGGCTGCTCGCCCCGCAGCTCGCCGCAGCTCGCGCCGCCGGCACCTCCTCCGGTGGGCGGCCCGGGCCGGAACTTCGCCTGGCAGCCGGGGGCCGGCGTGGTCAGCGAGACCGGCACGCCCTGACCGTCCCGGGGTGGGGCTAAGCAGAAGTGCGTATAGGAGACTTGCCGGTCCACACGGCACGATGACGCCTGGCAAGTGCGTGTCATACCGCGGTGACGGGGGTCACGGGGGACACGGGGACACGGGGGAGCTCGCATCCGTCCGCGGGTGCGAGCCCCGCCGCTGTTCCGGCCGCGGTTCCGCGGGCGGGCTCAGCGCTTCGCGCGGGCCCGCTTGCGGTCCACGGCGAGGGCGGCCGCGTTGAGCGAGGCCCACCCGAACGTCACGCCGAGCACCTTCTGCCGGGTGGCGTCGTCCGGTGCCTTGGCCGCGAGGATCAGGCCGTCGGAGACGTCGCACAGGATCCGGATCACCATCGCGGCGGAGACGGCCTTCTCCGAGCGGGCGAGCGCGCCGACCGAGCTGATGGCCAGGTCGCGGGCGCCGTACGTCGTGGCGAGCAGGTCGTAGTCGGCGGCGTGCTTGGGGTCGACGGCGTCGCCGAGGTGCCGCGGCCGGGCGAGCGCGAAGACGCCGTACGACGCGGTGGCGGTGGACATCAGGCGGCTCAGGCGAAAGGTCATGCCCCTCACCTACCCAGGAGCCGGGGTCTCATCCGGCCTGGTAGGGCCGCAGCTCGAGGAGGTGGACCTTCGTCGACGCGCAGGCGGTGGCCCGGTGCGGCACGTAGGCCGCGTGTGTCTCGTTCGGCGGGTAGACCCGCAGCCCCTGGGTCGGCGTCGGGTGGCACTTCGCGGAGGGGAAGTTGCCCGCCTCGGTGATCCGCAGCGTCGCGTCGGCGTGGCCGCCGGGCTTCAGCACGATCGGCTTCGCGGTGTCCTGCTGCACCCGGTCCGCCGGCGCGCCCACCGGCTCGCTGCGCGGGGAGATCACCAGTGACACGCCGCCGAAGCCACCGGTGCGGCAGGGTCGGCCCGAGGTGTTCGTCATCCGCACCGGCACGAACGTGCTGCCGGCCGCCCCCTCCGCCGCTCCGAGCGTCACCTTCACGTCGTCGATCGTGCACCGGGCCGGGGCTGCGGGGGAGGCCGAGGACGCCGAGGAGGAGGTCGTCGACGAGGACTCCGCCGAGGAGGACGTGGGCGCCGAGGAGGAGGCCGACGCCGACGTCGGCGCGGAGGAGCTGCTGTCGGCGTCGGACGAGGCGTCGTCGGTGGTCGAACCGCAGCCCGCGAGCAGCGTGATCCCGGTGGCCAGCGCGGCGGCGGCGAGTGCGGTCTTCTTCACACTGGGAGTATCCCGAGCGCCTGGACGGAATGGGGCGTCGCGCCGCGCGTGTTGGGTAAGGACACAGGAGAACCCGAACCACCAGACGAGGAGCCACATGACCGCCGTACCGAACATCAGCCTCAACAACGGTGTCGAGATCCCGCAGCTCGGCTTCGGTGTCTTCCAGATCGAGCCGTCGCAGACCAAGGACGCGACGCTCGCGGCCCTCGAGGTCGGCTACCGGCACATCGACACCGCCGAGATGTACGGCAACGAGAAGGAGGTCGGCGAGGCCGTCCGCGCCTCCGGCATCGACCGGGGCGAGATCTTCGTGACGAGCAAGCTCAACAACGGCTTCCACGCGTACGACGACGCGCTCAAGGCCTTCGACCAGACGCTCGCCGACCTCGACATCGAGTACCTCGACCTGTTCCTGGTGCACTGGCCGCTGCCCGGCGTCGGCGACTTCGTCGAGACGTGGAAGGCGATGGAGAAGATGTACGAGGGCGGCAAGGTGCGCGCCATCGGCGTCTCGAACTTCCAGCCCGGCCACCTGCGGCGCATCCACGGCGAGACCAACGTGACGCCGGCCGTGAACCAGATCGAGGTGCACCCCTACCTCGCCCAGGACGACGTGCGGGCGTTCAACACCGAGCACGGCATCGCCACCGAGGCGTGGTCGCCGATCGCGCAGGGCGGCGTGCTCAAGGACCCGACGATCGTCCGGATCGCGGAGTCGCTCGGCCGGACCCCGGCCCAGGTGACGCTGCGCTGGCACCTGCAGCGCGGCGACATCGTCTTCCCGAAGTCGGTGACCCGCGAGCGCGTCGAGGAGAACTTCGACCTGTTCGACTTCGAGCTCTCCGAGACCGACATGGCCGACATCACCGGTCTGGACAAGGGCGAGCGCACCGGGCCGAACCCGGACGAGTTCAACTACATCCCGGACTGACCGCCTTCCGGGGTCAGCGGACCACGACCACCTTCGTCCCGGGCCGCGCGAAGTCCCAGATCCGCTGGGACATCGCGCGGCTCACCCGGACGCAGCCGTGGGACTGCCGCTGGTTCGTGCCGAGCAGGTGCGAGGAGTGGATCTGCGCGCCGGAGGAGCGATACTGCGGCACCTGGTGGAAGCCGATGCCGCACGGCGCGAACCGCACGAAGTGGTGCAGCCGCAGCCGGCCGCTGGCGTCGCTGTTGTCCAGGATCCGGCCGGCCCGGCCGCACTTCGACCCCGACCAGTAGGTCCCCCGGTGCAGCACCGCCGGGTTGTCGATGACCCCGCCCTGCGCGACCACCTGCCCGCCACTACGCACCAGCCAGACGTAGTTCTGCCGCTGGCTGATCACGATCCGCCGGCCGTGCGAGGCGCCGGCCACCGGGCGCCGGTCGCAGCGGACCTGGTGGTCGGCGTACAGCCGGGTCCGGGTCTGCTGACCCAGCCGACCGGTCTGCCCGAGGTGGTTGGCGGCCTGGAAGCGGACGATGCCCGCCCGGGTCCAGCTCCCCAGCTTCCCGTCGGCAGGTCCGACGTGGCAGCCGAGCGAGTTCAGCCGTTTCTGCATTGCCGTCGTCCCGCCGGCGGCCTGGCTCGGGGCCGCGACGAGCACGCACGCCAGGACGGTGACCAGCACGGCGACGGGGTGGCGGGACGAGCGCATCCTCCACCGTAGGGCCGGTCCGGCCCGGCGGGCAGGGCTCCGGGCGAACCTTTGCCCGGCCGGGGACCGGTCAGGGGAAGGTGATCACGACCTTGCCCGCGGTGCCGCGGTCGGCCAGCGCGTAGGCCGCCGCGGCATCGTCGAGCGTGAAGGTGTCGGTCACGATCTGCGAGGGCTGCAGCTGCCAGCGGTCGAGGTGGCGCAGCAGGTCCTCCATGTGGCCGATCGAGGTGACCCACGAGCCGTGGAGCGAGACCTGCTTGTGGATCATCAGCGCTGACACGTCGAAGCCGACGTCGCCGCCCTCGCCGACGAACGCGCAGCGACCCCAGGTCGCCGTGCTGGCCAGCGCGAGGTGTCGCGCGGTCGCGTTGCCGGAGCAGTCGACCGTGGTCGAGAAGCCGCGCCCGGCCGTGAGCTCCTGCATCCGGTTCTCCGCGCGGGGGTCGGCCGGCACCGCCGTGTCGACCAGCCCGAGGTCGACGGCCAGCCGCAGCCGCTCCGGGGAGACGTCGGTGCCGACGACCGGTCCGGCCCCCATCGCCCGCGCCAGCATCGCGGCGGCCAGGCCGACCGGCCCGAGACCGGTGACGAGCAGGCTGTCCAGGCCGGAGACCCGGAGCCGCAGCAGTGCCTCGTAGGCCGTCCCGAAGCCGCAGGACACCAGCGCGCCGTCGACGTACGACAGCGAGTCGGGCAGCAGCAGGCAGGTGTTCTCGTCGGCGAGCAGGTACTCCGCGTGGCCGCCGTCGCGCTGCCAGCCGTACGCCGCCCGCGACGGGTCGGTGCAGCCGATGAGGTACCCGCTGCGGCACTGCTCGCAGACCCCGCAGCCGGAGATGTGGTAGACCACGACCCGGTCGTCCTCGGACAGCCGCCTGCAGCCCGGCCCGACCGCGACCACCTGGCCGCACGGCTCGTGACCGGCGAGCACGCCCTGGTAGGCCTCCGGCCCGTGGCCGAGGTGCTCGCGGTAGATCGCGCGGATGTCGCTGCCGCAGATCGACGACGCCTTCATCGCCAGCAGCACCTGGCCGTGGCCCGGCTCCGGGATCGGGCGGTGCACCGCCTCGACGGTGCTGTTGCCGGGCAGCCGCACGCCCAGCATCTGGCTCACGTCGACTGCTCCCAGGTCTCCAGGGTGGCGCGCGCGCCGTGCTCGTGCAGCGAGTCGAGCGCCGCGGCGTACTCCTTGGTGAAGCGCTCGTCCTCGACCAGGTCGCCGAACAGGTCGGGGTCGCGCAGGAAGGCCAGCGGGTCGGACGCCTGCTCCTGCGCGCGGGCCATCACCTTCTCCTTGCGGTTGTCGACGATCTCGATCGGCTGGCCCTGCTCGTCGACGCCCTCGGCGTAGCGGGCCCACGCGGCCACCACCAGGGCGGAGCGGCGGACCGGGCCGCCGGCGTCCAGCTCGTGCCGGATCACGGGGACCAGCCACTTCGGGATCCGGTCGGAGCTCTCCGCGCACAGCCGCGCGAGGGTGTCGCGGATCTCCGGGTTGGCGAACCGCTCGATGAGCTGCTGCTTGTAGTCGTCGAGGTCCACGCCGGGCACCGGCGACAGCGTCGGCGTGGCCTCGTCGTCCATGTAGCCGCGGAGGAACCCGGTGAACAGCGGGTCGCTGCACACCTCGTGCGCGTAGCGGTAGCCGGCGAGGTAGCCGAGGTAGCACAGCGCCTGGTGGCTGGCGTTGAGCAGCCGCAGCTTCATCAGCTCGTAGGGCATCACGTCCGGCACCAGCTGCACGCCCGCCTCGTCGTACGGCGGCCGGCCGGCCGGGAACCGGTCCTCGAGCGCCCACTGCGTGAACGGCTCGCACACCACCGGCCAGCCGTCGTCGATGCCGAAGTGCTCGGTCAGCGTGGTGCGGTCGTGGTCGGTGGTGACCGGCGTGATCCGGTCGACCATGGAGTTCGGGAACGTGACGTGCTCCTCGATCCAGGCCGCGAGGTCGGCGTCCTTGAGCCGCGCGAACGCGCCGATCATCTTGTGCGCGACCTCGCCGTTGCCCTGGATGTTGTCGCACGACATCACCGTGAACGGCTCGACGCCGGCCTCCCGGCGCCGTCGCAGCGCCTCGGTCACGAAGCCGAAGGCGGTGCTCGGGACGGCGCCGTCCTCGAGGTCGCTGCGGATCGAGGGGTCGGCCGCGTCGAACTCGCCGGTGGACTGGTTGACGAGGTAGCCGCCCTCGGTGATCGTCAGCGAGACGATCCGGGTCGCCGGGTCGCTCATCACCGCGAGCACCGCCTCCGGGTCGTCGGGGGCGAACAGGTAGTCGACGATCGAGCCGATCACCCGCGGGTGCATGGTGCCGTCGGGGTCCTTGACCACGAGCGTGTAGAGGCAGTCCTGGGCGTGCAGCACGTCGTGCATCCGCTTGTCGCCGGGCAGCAGCCCCACGCCGGTGATGCCCCAGTCGAGCGCCTTCCCGTGGTTCATCAACGTGTCGAGGTACATCGCCTGGTGCGCCCGGTGGAAGCCACCCACGCCGAAGTGCACGATGCCCGCGCTCACGGCGGACCGGTCGTAGCCGGGGACGGCCACCTCCGGGCCCAGGTCGCCCAGGTGCGCGGTGTCCAGCTCGGTCATCTCACTCCTCCGTCGTTGGGTCAGTCGATCTGCACGAGGACGTCGGCGGCGGCCCGGGTCCGCCGCACGAGGTCGGCGTTGGCCTGGTCGGAGACCGTCGCCCACCGCTTCGCCGCGTCGGGCTCCTTGCCGTGGGCGACGTGCCGCTCCACCAGCCGGTCGAGCCGGGTGCGCTCGTCGCCCTCGACGTACCAGACCTCGTCGAGCAGCGGCAGCACGTCGGACCAGCCGGGGGCGTCGTAGAGCAGGTAGTTGCCCTCGGTGATCACCACCCGGTGCTCCGGGCGTACGTCGATGGCGCCGGCCACCGCCAGCTCCCGCGTGCGGTCGAACGTGGGGGCGTAGACGGTGTGGTCCACCTCGTGACGGAGCCGTCGCAGCAGCGCGGTGTAGCCGGCCACGTCGAAGGTCTCCGGGGCGCCCTTGCGGTCCGCGAGCCCGAGCCGCTGCAGCTGGTCGTCGTGGAGGTGGAACCCGTCCATCGGGACCACCACCGCGATGTCGCCGAGGCCCTGGGCGAGCCGGACGGCGAGCGTGGACTTGCCCGCGCCCGGTGCCCCGCAGACGCCGAGAAGCGCACGCCCCTCGGTCGCGAGGTCCCGGGCGCGGGCCAGCAGGCCCTCGTCGAGCCGTGCCGCTCCCAGGTCGGTCATGGTGCGGGCCCTTCTGCTGGTCGGGTGGCCGGTCGCTGGCTGCGGGCTACTTGACGGCGCCCAGCGACAGTCCGCGCACCAGCTTGTCCTGGGCCGCGAAGCCCGCGATGAGCACCGGCAGCGAGACCAGGGTGGCAGCCGCGCACAGCTTGGCCAGGAACAGGCCCTGGCTGGAGATGAAGCCGACCAGGAAGATCGGTGCGGTCGAGGCCCGGGTCGCCGTGAGGTTGACCGCGAACATGAACTCGTTCCAGCTGAAGATGAAGCAGATCAGGCTGGTGGCGGCCAGACCGGGCGCGGCGATCGGCGCGACGATCTGGGTCAGCGTGCGGAGCAGCCCGGCGCCGTCCACCTGGGCCGCCTCGAGGATCTCCTTGGGGACCTCGGCGAGGAACGACTGCATCATCCAGATCGCGATCGGCAGGTTCATCGAGGTGTAGAGGATGACCAGCGTGTAGACGTTGTCGAGCATCCCGGCCTGCTTGACGATCAGGTAGATCGGCAGCAGCGCCGCGATCGGCGGCAGGAACTTCGTGGACAGGAAGAAGAACATCACGTCCGTCCACTTCTCCACCGGCTTGATCGACAGCGCGTACGCCGCCGGCACCGCGAGCACCAGCACCAGCAGCGTCGAGACGATGGAGGCGGTCGCGGAGTTGATCAGGAACGAGGAGATGCCGCGGCTGAAGACGTCGGCGTAGTTGGAGAAGGTCAGCGGCGCGAAGATCGACGGCGGGTTGGTCGCCGCGTCGGACTCGGTGTGCAGCGAGGTGAGGACCATCCACGCGACCGGCGCGAAGAACAGCAGGGTCAGCACCCAGGCCAGGATCGCCCAGCCGGGTCCGGCGGCGGCGGACGCGTCGTCCTTGGCCTTGCGGGTGCGGCGGGTGCGCCGCGCCTGCCCGGTGGCCTCGTCAGCCGGCGCGAACGGGTTCTGCGAGGTGTCCGTGGTGGTACTCATCGATTGCCCTCCTCGGTGAACAGGGACGAGATGGTGCGGAGCGCGAAGGTGGCGACGATGATCGAGCCGATCACGACCACGACGCCGGCGGCGGCGGCCTGGCCGTAGTCGTACTTGCGGAACATCGTCAGGTAGATCTCGTACGGCAGGTTGGTGGTCGCGGCCCCGGGCCCGCCCTGGGTGATCGTGTAGATCGCGTCGAAGGTCTGCAGGACGTAGATGGAGCCGAGCAGGGCGGAGAGCTCGATGTACTGGCGCAGGTGCGGCAGCGTGATGAACCGGAAGGTCTGGATGCCGTCGGCCCGGTCGATCTTGGCCGCCTCGAGCACGTCGCCGGGCTGGCTCTGCAGGCCGGCGAGCAGGATCAGCATCATGAACGGGGTCCACTGCCACACCAGGGCGACCACGACGGCGGGCATCGGGTAGCCGGAGACCCAGTCCTTGGTCGGGCCCTCGGCGCCGAACAGGTGGTAGACCCAGTTCAGGGAGCCGTTGAGCAGGCCGTAGTCGGGGTTGTAGATCGCGTGCTTCCACAGCAGGGCCGAGGCCACCGGCATCACCAGGAAGGGTGCGATCAGCAGCGTGCGGGCGAGTCCGCGGCCGGGGAACTTGCGGTCGAGCAGCACCGCCAGCACGAGCCCGAGCAGCGAGCTGATCACCACCACCGAGACGGTCAGCACGATGGTGTTGATCACGGCGGTGCGCAGCCGCTCGTCGGTGAAGACGACCCCGTAGTTGTCGAGCCCGGCGAAGGAGTCGTAGTTGCCCATGCCGAGGAAGTTCTTCTCACCCGGCTGCAGCACGTTCCAGTTGAGGGTGGAGATCGCGATCGTGAGCAGGAACGGGATCTGCGTCACGAAGATCGTGAAGATCAGCGCCGGCAGCAGCGGGCCGCGGCGACGCCACTTCTCCCGGGTGGACATCGTCTGCTCACCGCGGCGGCTGGGAGGTGGGGCGGTGACGGTCTGAGCGCTCATGGTCCTGGCTCCTCCGGTGGTGCCGGGCTGGGCCTCGCGGGAGACCCGGGGGTTCTGGACCCGGTGTGGGGCGGACGTACGAGCCCGTCCACCCCACACCGGTGCTGGGTGGTGCGCCTACTGGCCTTGGTACTTCTTGGCGACGTCCTCGGCCAGTCCCTGTCCCTTGGTCAGGGCCGCGTCGACGGTCGTGCGACCCGCCATGGCCGCGGCGATGTCCTGGGACACCTTGGTGCCGAGGTCCTGGAACTCCGGGATGTCGACGAACTGCACACCGATGGTCGGCCGCGGCTGGACGCCCGGGTCCTCCGGGTTGGCCTCCTCGATCGACTGCAGGGTCTGCTGGCCGAAGGCGGCGGCGGCCTTCTTGTACTCCGGAATCTCGTAGGTGCTCTTCCGCTTGCCGGCGGGGACGCGCGACCAGCCGAGCTTCTCACCGACGAGCTTCTCGTAGTCCTTGCTGGAGGCCCACGTCATGAACTTCCCAGCGGAGTCGGCGTTCTTCGTGGTCTTCGGCATGACCCAGCCCCAGGCCCACAGCCAGCCGGACGCCTTGGTCTTCAGGATCGGCGCCTGCACGTAGCCGACCTTGCCGGCGACCTTGGACACGCCCGGGTCCTCCAGCGAGCCGGCGGCCGACGTGGCGTCGTACCACATGGCGACCTTGCTCTGGCTCATCGCGTTGAGGCACTCGGTGAAGCCGGCCTGCGAGGCGCCGGGCTCACCGTGGGCCTTGATCAGGTTGACGTAGAAGTTGACCGCCTGCTTGAAGGGGGGCGAGTCGACCTCGGCCTGCCAGTCCTTGGTGAACCAGGTGCCACCGAAGGTGTTGACGACCGTGGTCAGCGGGGCGAACTGCTCGCCCCAGCCGGGCAGGCCGCGCAGGCAGATGCCCTTCATGCCGGGCTCGGCACCGTCGACCTTGGCGGCGATCTTCGCGACCTGCGGCCACGTCGGACGCGCGGGCACCTGGATGCCCTTCTTCTTCATGATGTCCTTGCGGTACATCAGGAACGAGGACTCGCCGTAGAACGGCAGCGAGTAGAGCTTGCCGTCCTCGCCCGAGAGCGACTTGGTGATCGGCTCGAGCAGGTCGCTCTTGTCGAACGACGACTCGTCGGCGTACTTGTCGAGCGGGTTGAGCCAGCCGTTCTTGGCCCAGATCGGCACCTCGTAGGCGCCGACGGTGGCGACGTCGTACTGGCCGGCGCCGGTCGCGACGTCCTGGGTGACCTTGTCCCGCAGCTCGTTCTCGGGGAGCACCGTGTAGTTCACCTTGATGCCGGTGTCCTTGGTGAAGCTGTCCTTGGTCAGCTTCTGGATGTCCACCATCTGCGGGTTGCCGACCATGAGGACGTTGACCGACTTGGAGTCGCTTCCTCCGCCGCCACCCCCTCCGGCGCCGGCGCACCCGGACAACGTCAGCCCCGCGACGGCCGGCAGAGCCACCGCCATCGCGAGCCGTTTCCTGGACGTGATCTTCACTGTTACCTCCGGTTGTACGCCGGGCCTGCGCCCGATGTCTGGTGCTGAATTGAAGGTGCTGCTGGCGGTGCTAGGCCCGGACCACCTGTGGTCCGAGCACGGAGAACCGACGGGCCTCGTGCGGGCTGAGGCCGGTGTCGGTGACGAGGACCTCGAAGTCCGAGATCTCCGCGAAGCGGCAGAAGCTGGCTGCTCCGAACTTGGTGTGCAGGCCGACGAAGATCCGCCGGCGGGAGCGCTCGACGACCGCCGCCTTGACCGCGGCGACCGCCGGGTCGGGGGTGGTCAGGCCGTGGTCGCGCGAGATGCCGTTGGCGCCGAGGAAGGCGAGGTCGATGACCAGGTCGGAGAGCATCCGCAGCGCCCAGTGGTCGACGGTCGCCAGCGTGCGGCCGCGCATCCGCCCGCCGAGCAGCAGCACCGTGACCTGCGGCGACTCCGCGAGCGCGCCGGCGGCGAGCAGCGAGGACGTCACCACGGTGATCGGGTTGTCCGGGCGGATCGCCTCGGCCACGAACTGCGGCGTGACGCCCTCGTCGACGTAGACCGTCTCGGCGCCGTGGAGCCGCTCGGCGGCGGCGGCCGCGATGCGACGCTTCTCGCCGACCAGCGAGGTGGACCGGTGCTTGATGTTGCTCTCGAAGCCGGCGCTCTCGACCGGGTAGGCACCGCCGTGCACGCGCTGCAGCACGCCGCGCTCGACGAGCTCGCGCAGGTCGCGCCGGACCGTCTCCTCGGCGACCGCGAGGTCGCTGGCCAGGCTGCCCACCTCGACGCGGCCGTCGGCCCGGGCGCGGGTGAGGATCTGCCGCTGGCGCTCGTCCGCCTTCACGACCCCACCTCCTCCGCTGCTCCCGAACCGCAGTGATGTGACCTGCGCCACGTCGTCAGTCTGCATGAGGGAACGGTCAACGACGAGCCCGAGTGGGCAGAATGGGCTGCCCGGTTCTTGTGGCCCTGACGGCCCGTTTTACGCATGAGTTTCCTGCTTTCGGTGTGCAGCGTGAGTGGTGTGGCTGCTGGGACGTGCCCGAGTGGACCCCATCATCTGCCTGATCGGGCATCTTGTTCGGACAGTGGGCAGTCCGTGAAGATTGCGTGAGGGCACCCGGACGCCCGGGACCAGGGGCGAGGATGGGCGCACGCCCCGCGAGGAGGTCGAGATGGCCGGAGCGACCGGGTGGCACCCGCAGCGGGACCTGCGCGGCTGGCTGCTGGCCGCCGCGCTGGTCTGGCTGGGCGTCGTCGTCCTCGGGGTGGTGGCCGTCCGGTTCGCCCCGGACGGCTCCGGGCTCGCCGCCTGGTGGCCCGCGACCGGCCTCGCGGTCGCGTTCCTGGTCTACAGCCCCGCCCGCCGCCGCCCGGGCTTCCTGGTCGCGCTGGTCGTCGCGGCCGCGCTGGCGATCATGCTCGGCGGCCGCCACCCGGCCATGGCCGCGGCGCTCGGCGTCGTCGACGGGATCGGGGCCTTCCTGGTCGCCGTGCTGGTCGCCCGCGGCCACCCCGGCCGGGCCCGGCTCAGGACCATGGAGCAGCTGTGGCTGCTGGTGGTCGCCGCCTTCCTGGTCGGCTTCCTGGTCGGCCTCGGCATCGGCCTGATCTTCTCCGTCGCGCTCGGCACGCCGTTCTGGGAGGTGGCCCGGGCCGCCGCTGCCTCGCAGGTGGCGTCCGTGCTGCTGATCGCGCCGCTCGGCCTCGACGTCGAGGGCCCGCCGACCGGCGCGAGCCGCCTCGAGCAGGTCCTGCAGGTGGTGCTCAGCAGCGCCGCGCTGCTGGCGGTCTTCGCCCCCGGGCAGGACCTGCCGCTGGACTTCCTGCCGATCCCGCTGCTGATCTGGGGTGCGATCCGGACCTCGATGCGGACCACCACCATCGAGCTGCTGGTGGTCGGCGTGGTCGCGACGCTCATGACCAGCCTGGGGCACGGCCCGATCGCGGCCGACCAGGTCCGGGACGGCTTCGGGCCGGAGGCCACCACGGCGCTGATGCAGGCCTACCTGGTCTGCATCGCGCTGGTCGTGCTGCCGCTGGCCGTCTCCGGGCTGCAGCGCCGGGAAGCACTGCTGGCCGCGCGGGCCGGCGAGGAGCAGTTCCGTCGCAGCTTCACCGAGTCGCTGATCGGCATGCTGCTGCTGCGCCGTACGGCGGACGGGATGGTCGTCGCAGAGGTCAACGAGGTGGCGGCGCGGCAGCTCGGGGCCCGGCCGAGCCAGCTGCTCGGGCGGGTGTGGCGCGGCGGTCTCGACGCGGCCGACGAGGAGCGCCTGCAGGACGCCGCCGAGCGGATCCTGTCGCGCGAGCTGGACAGCTGGGAGGCCGAGGTGCGGCTGGGGCCGGAGCACCGGCGGTGGGCGCGGCTCGCGGTCACCGGCCTCGACCGGCCGGGCGAGCGGATGCTGAGCGTGCAGCTGGTCGACCTCACCACCGAGCGGGAGGCGCTGGCCGAGCTCGAGGAGGAGCGGGACTTCACCCTGGCCGTGCTCGACAGCGCCAACACCCTGATCATCGTCATCGACCACGAGGCCCGGATCGTGCGCTTCAACCCGGCGGCGGAGAAGCTCAGCGGCTACACCGCCGACGAGGTCCGGGGCCGACCGGTCTCGGAGGTCGTCGGTCCCGCCCTGGGCCGGCGGCTCCGCGAGCACCTGTCCGCTCCGCACTCCCACGCCGACCCCGACCAGGTCGAGGAGGACCTGACCACCCGATCCGACGAGCGCCGCACGGTGGTCTGGGCGTGCGCCTTCCTGGACCCGGGCCGCGCGGACTCCCACCTGGTGATGACCGGCATCGACGTCACCGAGGAGCGGCTCGCACAGGGCCTGGTCGAGCAGGTGCTCGCCGCCACCACCGGCACGTCCATCATCGGCACCGACCTTCAGGGCACGATCACGTTCTTCAACCCGGGGGCCGAGCGGCTGCTGGGCTACACCGCGGACGAGCTGGTCGGGCGGGCCACGCCGGCGGTGTTCCACGACCACGACGAGCTGCAGTCACGAGCCCGCGAGCTCGAGCTGCCCTCGGAGTTCGGGGCGCTGGTGGCGGGCGTCGAGGTCGGCGCCGAGCCGGAGAAGCGGGACTGGCGCTACGTCCGCAAGGACGGCGAGAAGATCGTGATGTCGCTGACCGTCAGCCCGATGACCAGTGCCTCCGGCCGCGTGGTCGGCTACCTCGGCGTCGCCGAGGACGTCACCGAGCGGCGCCGGGTCGAGGACCTGCTGCGGGTGGCGCTGGCCAAGGAGCGCCAGGTCGTGGAGCGGCTCAACGAGGTCGACGAGGCCAAGACCGAGTTCGTCTCGTCGGTCAGCCACGAGCTGCGCACGCCGATCACCAGCGTGCTCGGCTACACCCAGATGCTGCAGCGGGGCTCCGGCGGCGACCTGACCGAGCGGCAGGCCAAGCTGCTCGCCCGGGTGGAGAGCAACGGGCTGCGGCTGCAGGCGCTGATCGAGGACCTGCTGACGCTCTCGCGGATCGAGGCTGGCACCTTCGACATGACGGTGTCGCCGGTCGACCTGCGCCAGGTGGTGTGCGACGGCCTCGAGGCCACCGAGGTGCAGCGCGCGGAGCGCGACCTCGGCCTCGGCGTCCACCTGGTCGAGACGCCGGTGGTGGTGTCGGGCGACCACGACCAGCTCGAGCGGGCGGTGATCAACCTGCTCTCCAACGCTGTGAAGTTCACCCCCGACGGCGGCCGCGTCGACGTCACCCTCGAGATCAGGGGGTCGCAGGTGCTGCTGAGCGTCGAGGACACCGGCATCGGCATCCCGCTGGCCGAGCAGGGCCGGCTGTTCGAGCGGTTCTTCCGCTCCTCGACGGCTCAGCGGCTCGCCATCCCGGGCACCGGCCTGGGGCTGTCGATCGTCCACGGGATCGCCACCGGGCACGCCGGGACGGTCTCGGTCATCTCCCGGGAAGGCGCCGGCACGCGCGTCGAGCTGCGGCTGCCGGTGGGTGCCCCCGTCGCGTCGGTCACCCGGCGGCGGGACCCAGCAGGTCCTCGATCCGCCGGAGGAGCTCGCCCGGGCTGAACGGCTTGACGAGGTAGTCGTTCGCGCCAGCGTCGTACCCCGCCTCGACGTCGCTGCTGCGGGCCCGCGCGGTGAGCAGCATGATCGGCACCGCGGCCAGCCGCTCGTCGCCGCGGAACCGACGGCACACCTCGAGCCCGCTCAGCTCGCCGGGCAGGCTGACGTCGAGCAGCACCAGGTCGGGTACGGCGTGCCCGCACGCCTGCAGCGCCTCGGCCCCGGTCGCCGTCGCCACCGTGGTGTAGCCGTCCTCGTCGAGGATCAGCGCCGATCAGCTCGCGGATGTCACGGTCGTCCTCGACGATCACGATCCGTGCCACGTCAACCTCTCCCAGGACTGCTCCCGTCGACCCCTCACTCGTCCAGGGGCGGCTCTCCGTCGTGCCACACCTGTCGCAGGCTCTGCGCGAGCTCGCCGGCGCGGTCGACGAGTCGAACACTACGTCGCAGCTGGGAGGCGATCCGCTCGACGTCGTCCGGGTGCTGCCCGTCCGCGGCCAGCCGGCCGGTGCCGTCGATGGCGACGTGCAGCGACAGGTGCAGCGCGGTGAGCACGTTGTTGATGTCGTGCAGCGCGACCGCGCGCGACCCGACGGCGGCCTGCGGCGCAGCCGGTCCGGCCGGGTCGGGCTGCGTGCCGTCGCCGTTCTCGGACCGCTGCGGCTCCGGCAGCCAGCGGTAGCCCGCGCCGCTCTCGGTGCGCAGGTAGCTCGGGGTGCCGGCGTCGTCGCCGATCTTGGAGCGCAGCGAGCGGATGTGGGTCCGCAGCGCCTGCCGGCTCTCGTCGCCGTGCTGGTCGCCCCAGACGCGGGCCAGCAGCCAGCGGTGGGTCAGCAGCTTGCCGGGGTGGGTGACCATCGCCTCGAGCAGCTGCCACTCGGTGGGGGTCAGCCGCAGCAGGCCGCCGTCGAGCTCGGCCGCCCCCTGGGGCAGGTCGACGACCAGCCGGCCGAACGACAGCCGCCGGTCCGCCTGGTCGCGGACCGTGCGCCGCTTCAGGGCCCGCAGCCGGGCCGTCAGCTCCGGGAACCCGAAGGGCTTCGGCAGGAAGTCGTCCGCGCCGCTGTCGAGCGCGTCGACCTTCCGCTCGGTGTCCGAGTCGCCCGACAGGATCAGGATGGGCACGTCGAGCCAGGTCCGCAGCCGGCGCACGACCTCCACGCCGTCGATGTCGGGCAGCCACAGGTCGAGCACCACCAGGTCCGGCGTCTCCGCCGCGGCCAGGTCGACGGCCTCGGTGCCGGTGGCGGCGCTGAGCACCCGGTCGCCCTCGCCCTCGAGGGCTCGACGTAACGCGTGCCGCACCTGCGGCTCGTCGTCGACCACCAGGACGGTCGCCATGGTGCGACCCTACCGAGGCGCGGGCCCCGTCGGTCTGGCCGAGTCCGCTACCGGTCTTCACGACTTCCTCACGCGCTGGTCGTCCGGTTTCGGCATGCCTTCCTCACGGGGCCCGAGGCAGACTTGGAGCCACAGGCAGCCGGCGCGCCGGACCGGTTCCCCCGTCGGCCCGGCCCCGGCTGCCTTTTCCCTGGGAGGAGATTCGGCACGGCTCTGCGGAGCGGTGCCGAATCTGTCTTTTCCGGACCTGTTCGCCGACCCGGAGACCGCCCCGGAGACCGCTCAGAAGATCGCGACCAGCGCGAGGGCGATCGCGGCGACCAGCGGCAGGACGATCACGGCGGCCGCGACGAAGGCCGAGGACCGGATGCTGGTCAGGTCCTCGTTGGCGCGGATCGCCTGCTCGTTGTGGTGGTAGCGCAGGTAGCCGGTCGTCCCGACGTACGACCCGACGACCACCAGCGAGACGCCGAGCGTGTAGCGCACCGCGTCGTGGCCGTGGGTCAGGAACTGCAGCACCCCGAGCCCGGCGATCTGCAGCGAGAGCGCGGTCCGGACCCAGGCGAGGAAGGTGCGCTCGTTGGCCAGCAGGAAGCGGTAGTCGGTCGGCTCCAGCTGCTGGTCCATGGGCGCAGTCTGCCGCACGGGCTAGCGTCGCCACATGCGGATGTTCGCGGCGGTCGTCCCGCCGCCGGAGGCGCTCGACGCACCTCGCGGAGTTCCTCGCCCCGCGGCAGGAGGCCGGCGCCGGGCTCCGCTGGACGGTGCCCGAGCAGTGGCACCTGACCCTGGCGTTCATGGCCGACGTCCCGGACCGTCGCCTCGACGACCTGGCGGAGCGGCTGGCCCGGGCGGCCGGTCGCCGTACGCCGTTCGAGGTGACGCTCGCCGGTGGCGGGGCGTTCCCGGACGCGGCCCGCGCCAAGGTCGTCTTCGTGGCGGTCGAGACCGACGACGTCGAGCTCCGGCGGCTGGCGACCGGTGCCCGCGCGGCGGCCGGCAAGGCGGGTGCCGGCGGGGAGGGCGGCCGGTTCCACCCGCACGTCACGCTGGCCCGCACCGGGCGTCCCGTCGAGGCGACGCGCTGGATCCGGGTGCTGGACGCCTACCGCGGACCCACCTGGCGCGCGGAGGAGGTCTCGCTGGTCGCCTCGCACCTCGGCGAGGGTCCGCGGCGCCGTCCCCGCTACGAGGTCGTGGAGACGTTCCCGCTCGGCCGGGCGCCGGAACCGCCACGGACCGGTCACGGAAACGAGGGAGAAACGAGACCGTGACAGGCTGACGGCGTGCATGTCTCCCGCCTCGGCCTCACCCCGCTCAAGGGCACCCGCCACGTCGACCTCGAGCACGTCGACCTGACGCTCGACGGGCCGGTCGGCGACCGGGTGTTCTGCCTGGTCGACCGCGACGCGCGGCCGGGTGCTGCGCACCGTCGAGAACCCGTCGCTGATGCGCACCGAGGCCGCCTGGCACGGCGGCGTGCTGACCACGCGGCTGCCGGGCGGCACCGTCGAGGACGTGCCGACCGGGACCGGCGAGAAGCTCGAGGTCGACTACTGGGGCCGGGTCGCGGCGCTCGAGGTGGTCGACCGGCCCGTGGGCGGCGGCGTACTCCGACTTCCTCGGGTACGACGTCGTGCTCGCCCGGTCCTCGCGCCCCGGGGAGATCGTCTACGGCGGCGCCGTCAGCCTCGTCACCAGCTCGTCGCTGGACCGGGTGGCCCAGGACGTCGGTCCCGTCGACGGCGCACAGTTCCGCGCCACGTTCACCCTCGACACGACCGGGCAGGAGCCGTTCGTCGAGGACGGCTGGCTGGGTCGCACGCTGCAGGTCGGCGAGGCCACGGTCGAGGTGCGCAGCGTGCTGCCTCGCTGCGCGGTCGTCGACCTCGACCCGTCGACGGGTGAGCGGTCGGCCGATGTGCTCAAGAGCCTGGCGGGATATCGTCGAGCTCTCGGGGAGATCATGTTCGGGGTGGACGCCGTGGTCACCCGGCCCGGTCGGGTCGAGATCGGCGCCACGGTGGAGAGGGGCTGACCCGATGCCGTACCTGCTGCGCGTCGAGCTGCCCGACGTCCCCGGCTCCCTCGGTCGCGTCGCCGCCGCCATCGGTGAGGCCGGCGGCGACATCGAGGCGATCGAGATCGTCGAGCACCGCCGCGACGGCACCGCGGTCGACGACGTGCTCCTGGAGACCGCGCCCGGCGTGATGCCCGACTCGCTGGTGTCGGCCTGCAACCAGCTCGACGGCGTGCAGGTGCTGTGGGTCTCGCGCTACGGCGCCGGCGGCAACCTGTTCCTCGACCTCGAGGCCGTCGAGACGCTCACCCAGAACCCCGGCACCGCGCGCGACGAGATCGTCGACCTGCTGCCGATCACCTTCCGGGCCGACTGGGGCATGCGGCTGAGCCGGGTGGGCGACCAGGTCAAGGTGCTGCACCGGACCTCGGCCGCCCCCGAGACGACGGTCGGCCACCCCGACTGGTTCCCCGCGCACCGGGCCTCGCGGCTGGCGCTGCCGCCCGACTGGGAGCAGGCCAACGACGGCACGCTCATGGCCGGCGCGCCGATCGGCGACGAGGAGGACCTCGTGCTGTTCGGCCGGCGCGGCGGTCCCGAGGTGCTCGACAGCGAGCTGGCGCGGCTCGGCCACCTCGCGGCGCTCGCGGCCTCGATCGCGAAGGCGGTCTGAGAATGCCGCAGTCGGTGCCGCTCGGGGTCACCGGTGCCAGCGGCCGCCTCGGCGGGCGGATCGCGCGGCTGCTCGCCGCCGCGGGCGTCGAGCAGCGGCTGGTGCTGCGCACGCCGTCGAGGGCGCCGTCGCTGCCGCGGGTCGAGGTGGCGCAGGCGGAGTACCGCGACCACGACGCCGTACGACGGGCGCTGGACGGGCTCGACGTCGTGCTGATGGTCTCGGGCTGCGGAGTCGGAGGACCGGGTCGACGAGCACCGCACCTTCGTCGACGCCGCCGCGGAGGCAGGCGTGCGCCACCTGGTCTACATCTCGTTCTTCGGCGCCGCCCCGGACGCGACGTTCCTGCTGGCGCGCGACCACCACGTCACCGAGCAGCACGTCGAGCACTCCGGGATGACCTGGACCTTCCTGCGCGACAACCTCTACGCCGACTTCTTCCCGATGCTCGCCGGCGACGACGGGGTGATCCGCGGACCGGCCGGCGACGGGCGGGTGTCCGCGGTGGCGCAGGACGACATCGCCGCGGCCGCGACCCACGTGCTGCTCGACCCCGGCGCGCACGAGGGGCTGACCTACAGCCTCACCGGCCCGGAGTCGCTGTCCCTCGACGAGGCGGCGGCGATCATGACCCGCGAGCGTCGGCCGGGAGTTCACCTACCAGGACGAGACGCTCGAGGAGGCCTACGCGTCCCGGTCGACGTACGGCGCCCCCGACTGGCAGGTCGACGCCTGGGTGAGCACCTACACCGCGATCGCGTCCGGCGAGCTCGCGCCGGTGACCGACGACGTCGCCCGGCTCACCGGCCGCCCCGCGACCTCGCTGGCCGACCTGCTCGGCGGCTGACCCGACCGCCGCTTGACACACCGCCAGCCAACAGACCGCCAGCCGACAGACCGCCGACCCGTCACCTACTCGACGGTCTCACCGGCGTGTCGACGACTTCGTGACGGGTCGGCCCGGGTGGCCCGTCCGACGTACGGGTCCGCGAGGCGCGTGGTTCTGCGCGCTCCCGCGGCGCCGACCCGTCACGTGCTCGGCGACACGCCGGTGAACCGGCCGAGTAGGTGACGGGTCGGCGGAGGGGGCCGGGTCAGGGGCGAGCGTGGGTCAGGGGGTGGTGGTGGCCCGGGTGTCCCGGCCGACGTACGGGTCCTCCAGCAGGTCGACGAACGCGAGCTCGGCGGCACCGAACAGCGCCGAGTCGACGCCGAAGCGGGGGAGCCGGAGCTCGACGGGGTGCGCGGGGTCGAAGGCGTACTGCTCGAGCGCGTGCTCGATCTCGGGCCGGGCCAGGTCGAGCACGCCGGACAGCGAGCCACCGAGGATCACCCGCTGCGGGTTGAGCGTGTTCACCAGGTTGCCGATCGCCTGCCCGAGCCAGCCGGCGACGGTGCGCACCGCACCGAGGGCCCGCTCCTCGCCGTCGCGCGCGTCGGCGAAGACCGCGGCCACGTTCGCGTCGCTGGGGGCGACGTCACGGCCGGCCAGCGACAGCAGCGCCAGGTCGCCGATGATCGTCTCGAGGCAGCCGCGCTTGCCGCAGTGGCACTCGGGACCGTCCGGGGCCACCACGTTGTGCCCGACCTCGCCGGCCCGGCCGTCGCGACCCAGCACGGGCGCACCGTTGACGATCACGCCGGCGCCGACCCCGATGCGGCCGATCAGGTAGACCACGTCGGTGCAGCCGCGCGCGTTGCCGCGGCTCAGCTCGGCCAGCACCGACAGGTCCGCGTCGTTGCCGACCGAGACCGACGTCGTCGGCCCCAGCCGCTCGGTGAGCAGCTCGCCGAGCCGGGCGTCGCGCCACTCCAGGTTGGGCGCGATGCCGACGGTGCGGGTGCGCTTGTCGACGGTGCCCGGGACGCTGACGCCGACCCCGAGCACCCGTCGGCCGGCAGCCTGCTGCAGCTCCTCGACCGAGCCCGCGATCACGTCGGCGACCCGCTCCGGGCTGTCGGGCGCCGGCCCCGTCGGCACCGTACGACGGGCGATCACCGTCCCGCCGATGCCGATGGCGGCCGACGTGACGTGGGTGATGTCGACGTCGACCGCGACCACGAACGGCGCGGACGGGTGCGGCCCCACCAGGTACGACGGCCGGCCCACCCCCTCGCCACCGGTGGGCACGGACTCCTCGACCAGGCCCAGCGCCGAGAGGTCGGCGACCAGCGCCGCGACCGTCGACCGGCTCACCCCGAGCCGCTGGGTGAGCTCGGCCCGCGTCAGCGCGCCGTCGCGGTGCACGTGCCCGAGGATGAGCGCGAGGTTGTGCCGCCGGATCACGTCGGGCCGCGCGGCCGGGGAGCCGCTCGCACCGCCTTCCGAGAGTGGCCTGCTCACCCCAGCCCCGACGCGCCAGCGCGTCTGCGCGACAGTGCGTCGACCGCGGCGGCGAACATCAGCACGATGCCGGTGACGATGTACTGCACCGACGACCCGTTGTTGCCCTGGACGAGGTTGGACATGCCGTTCTGGATCACCTCGACGACCGCGCCGCCGATGAGCGCGTCGATCATCCGGCCCTTGCCGCCGAACAGGCTGGTGCCGCCGATCACCGCCGCGCCGACCGCCAGCAGCAGGGTGTTGCCGGCGTAGTTCTGCACGCTGACCGCCGCGACGTTGGAGCCGATCATGATGCCGCCGACCGCCGCCATGAGCGAACAGAGCACGAACGCCGAGATGCGCACCCCGTCGACCTTGATGCCGGCTCGTCGGGACGCTTCCTCGTTGCCGCCGACGGCGTAGATGTGCCGTCCGTACGCCGTGCGCGACAGGACGAAGGTCCAGAGCACGAAGAAGAACACGAGCACGAGCACGACCCACGGGACGCCCTCGACGGCCGGAGGGGTGACGAACTTGATCTGACCGTCGACGTTGGTGGGGATCGGCTTGCTGTTGATGGACCGGTTCTGGTTGAGGACGTAGACGAACCCGAACGCTCCGACCGTCAGCAGGCCGATCTTCCCCGCGGTGATCAGGGTCGGTTCGCCGAGAAGGCCGCGCTTGTGGCGGGCCCGCTGCGAGCTGAGCTTGACGAACGCGTAGCCCACGACGATGACGACCGCCAGCAGCCAGCCCGCCCACTTGGGCATCTGGGAGTTCTCGAAGGCGAGCACGACCGAGTCGGTGATGCGGACGTCGCCGTGCTGTCCCGGGCCGTTGTTGACGATGTAGAGCGCCACGCCCTGGAAGGCGAGGAAGAACGCCAGCGTCACCACGAAGGACGGGATGCGCACCTTCGCCCGGAGGAACCCGATGAGCAGGCCGATGACGACACCGGTCAGCAGAGCGGCGCCGATGGTGACCGGCCACGGCATGTCGTAGCCGACCATCAGCCGCACCATGACCGCGGCGCAGACACCGCCGGCGAAGCCGGCGGAGAGGTCGATCTCGCCCAGCAGCAGAGCGAAGACCAGGCCCATCGCAAGGAGGACGGGGCCCGAGCCCTCGGTCAGCATGTTGCCGAAGTTGTAGAGACCCCAGAACGTCGGCTGGATGGCCGAGAACAAGATCACCAGGACGATCAGTCCGGTAGTTGCCGGAAGCGAGCCCATCTCGCCCCCGCGCACGCGCTGCACGTAGAGGCGGAAGTAGTCTCCGGCCGTGTTGGCCGCGGGCGCTGTCGTCGCGACCGCCGCGAGATCCCCGTGGGAAGCGTCGACCTCGGCCTCGGCCTCGGCTGCCTGTCGGGTGCTCTCGTCGTCGAGGCTCGTCATGCCGATGCTCCTTCGAGCCGGCCCGTCGTGATGAGCTCGACGAGCTGTTGCTGGTTGACCTCGGAGCGGTTCACCTGTGCGGCCATCTGGCCGAGGTACAGCACCGCGATGCTGTCGGCGACCTGGAGCACCTCGTTCATGTTGTGCGAGATGAGCACGACGGCGAGGCCCCGGTCGGCGAGGCGTCGTACGAGGCTGAGGACCTGCGCGGTCTGCGCCACCCCGAGGGCGGCGGTCGGCTCGTCGAGCATGACCACCTTCGAGTTCCAGAGCACCGCCTTGGCGATGGCCACGGTCTGCCGCTGACCGCCGGAGAGACTCGCGACCCGCTGCCGGACCGACTTCACGGTGCGCACGGACAACGACTTGAGGGTCTCCTCCGCGGACTGCTCCATGCTGCTCTCGTTCGAGCACGATGCCGCTGCGGCGCTCCCGGCCGAGGAACATGTTCTGGACGATGTCGAGGTTGTCGCACAGCGCGAGGTCCTGGTAGACGACCTCGATGCCGAGCGCGCTCGCGTCGCGGGGCGAGTGGACGGTGACGGGGTTGCCCTCGAAGAGGTAGTCGCCGGAGTCGATGGCGTAGGTGCCGCTGACGCACTTGACCAGCGTCGACTTGCCGGCGCCGTTGTCGCCGACGAGCGCGGTGACCTGGCCGGCCGCGGCGCTGAAGTCGACGCCCTTGAGGACATCCACCGGCCCGAAGCTCTTGGACACGCTGCGCAACGCGAGGATGGGTTGGTCGCTCATCTCGACGCACTCCTTCCGCAGCCACGCTGCGTGGTGATGACGGACTCGGGACGGTGCTGGTGCGAGAGGAGGTGGCCGCCGCATCGATGCTGCGACGGCCACCTCGTTCTCTCCCTGGGACTACTGGGTGCTGCGACCAGTGTCAGTTGACGCCGGCCTTCGCGCACTTCGCTTCGTACGCGCCCGTGCAGACGGTGTTCTTGGGCGTGTACTTGTCGTTGATCGGCTTCGCCACGTTGGCCTTGGTGATGGCGATCGGGGTGGCGAGGAAGGACGGGACCTTCTTCTTGGTCTGCGGGTCCACCACCGTCACACCCTTGGTGTCGGGCACCTGGCCGTTGACGAGCTGGGCGATCGCCTTCGCGGCGGGCCCGGCCTCGTCGATGGACGGCTTGTAGATCGTGAAGCACTGGTCACCGTCGAGGATGTGCTGCAGCCCCTCGGCGGTGGCGTCCTGACCGGACACCGCGACCTTGCCGTTGAGGGTCTGACGCTTCAGGTCGGTGACCACGGCCCCGGCCATCGTGTCGTTCGCGACCATGACTGCCTTGATGTTCGGGTTCTTGCCGAGCATCGAGTTGAACTGGCGGCCCGCGGTCGGAGCGTCCCAGTTGCCGTCCTGCCGCGCCACCATCTTCCAACCCGGCTGCTTGGACAGCACGCCGTCGTAACCCTGGTGGAAGCCCAGGGCGTTGTTGTCGGTCGCGGCGCCGTCGATCTCGACGAACTCCACGCTCTTCTCGTTCTTGACCTGCGGGCACTTGACGAGTGTCTTGCCCTGCGTCTCACCGACCTTGACGTTGTCGAACGACACGTAGAGCGCCGCGCCGCCACCCGGTGTCAGCCGGTCGTAGTCGACGGTGATGACGCCGGCCTTGGCAGCCTCCTGCTCGATCTTGGCGCCCGAGGCCGGGTCGAGGTTGACGATCATGAGTGCCTTCACCTTGTCCGCGGTCATCTGGCGGGCGATGGTCTGCATCTTGCTCGCGGAGCCACCGGCGTTCTGGATGTCGCAGTCGAGGTTGTACTTCTGGCACTGCTGCTTGAGGGCGGTGGGGTCGGCGGTGATCCAGCGCGGTGACGACGTGGTGTCGGGCAGGATGATGCCGACCTTGGCGCCCTTCCCGTCGACCTCACCGCTGCTGGAGGAGCTCGAGGAGCTGGCCGATGCTGACGAGCTTGCTGCCGGAGGAGCCGCTGTCGTCGAGCTCGAACCGCAGGCGGCGAGGGACATCGCCGCGGCGACCCCGAGCACCGCGAGCGACACACTGGTCTTGCGCATGCGCTGTTGCCCTTTCCCTGGGGGAGCCGCCCCTGCTCGCGTCCCCTGACGCTCGCGGCCCCGTGATTGTTGTGCGCGTGAACTTATCGCTGTGACGAGCGGTTACACGACAGTTCCGACACCAATTCGTTACGGAAAAACTCGCGTCCGGGGTCACGGGACGTGACAAGGGCTGGCAAAGCGGACAGCCGATCCGCTCGTAGCCTCGTCACCGGGCGCCCAGCAGGTGCTCGAGGGCCAGCTGGTTGAGCCGGACGAACCCGTAGCCGCGCTCGGCGGCGCGCCTCCGGGTCGAACTCCTCGAACGCTGCTCCGGTCGGCCAGCAGGTCGGCGAGCGACTCGCCGTCGGACAGCGTCGGCTGCCGCAGCGTCGCCACGCCCGCGGTCTCCAGCGCGGCCTGCACCTCCGGGTCGGCGCGGTAGGCCGCGGCCCGCTCCTTGAGCATCAGGTACGTCGCCATGTTCGCCTCTGCGGACGCCCACACGCCGGCCATGTCCTCGGTCCGCGACGGCTTGTAGTCGAAGTGCCGCGGCCCGTCGTACGCCGGCGAGCCGTCGGCCCCGTGCTCGAGGAGGTCGACGAGGTGGAAGGCGTTGAGCAGGTCGCCGTGGCCGAAGACCAGGTCCTGGTCGAACTTGATCGAGCGCTGGCCGTTGAGGTCGATGTGGAAGAGCTTGCCGGCCCAGAGCGCCTGCGCGATGCCGTGCGCGAAGTTCAGCCCGGCCATCTGCTCGTGGCCGACCTCGGGGTTCAGCCCGACCATGTCGGCGTGCTCGAGCTCGGCGATGAACGCCAGCGCGTGGCCGACCGTCGGCAGCAGGATGTCGCCGCGCGGCTCGTTGGGCTTGGGCTCGATGGCGAAGCGCAGGCCGTAGCCCTGCTCCTGGACGTACGGCCGCCAGCGTGTCGATGCCCTCGCGGTAGCGGTCGAGCGCCGCGCGGACGTCCTTGGCGCCGTCGTACTCCGCGCCCTCGCGCCCGCCCCAGAAGACGTAGGTGTCGGCGCCGAGCTCGGCGGCGAGGTCGAGGTTGCGGACCACCTTGCGCAGCGCGTAGCGGCGCACCGAGCGGTCGTTGCTGGTGAAGCCGCCGTCCTTGAACACCGGGTGGGTGAACAGGTTCGTGGTCATCATCGGCACCGTCATGCCGGTCTCGGCGAGCGCCTCCTTGAAGCGGGCGACCTGCTTGTCGCGCTCGCCGGTGGTCGCGCCGAACGGGACCAGGTCGTCGTCGTGGAAGGTGACGCCGTAGGCGCCGCGCTCCGCGAGCCGGTGCACCGACTCGACCGGGTCGACCGGGAGCCGGGTGGCGTCGCCGAAGGGGTCCTGGCCCTTCCAGCCCACCGTCCAGAGTCCGAAGGTGAAGTGGTCGGCGGGGGTCGGTGTCGGGACCATGGCGTCCTCCAGGGTATTTGTTTCGCACCAGAACTTATCGAGGACAGGAGCCTAGCCCGATAGACCGGGAGTGTGCCAGGGGTCACACGTGCGCGGGTCGGTGCGGACGGGGAGGATGGTGCCGCCGGCGGCCCGGCCGGCACTCCACCCGTCGTCCCCGGAGGGCAGCGCCCATGAGCGTCGCCGAACCGACCGTCGCCTCGCCCGGCCTCGGGATCGAGGCCAACGGCATCAACGTCATCGACGAGTCCGAGCGCAAGGGCACCCCGGCCCAGCTGTTCTGGCCGTGGTGCGCCTCGAACGTCTCGGTCCTCGCGGTCTCCTACGGCTCCTTCGTGCTCGGCTTCGGGCTGAGCCTCACGCAGGCGCTGGTGGCCGCGGTGGTCGGCGCGGTGCTGTCCTTCCTGCTCGTCGGGCTGGTCTCGATCGCCGGCAAGCGCGGGTCGGCGCCCGACGCTGGTGCTGTCGCGGGCGGCGTTCGGGCGGTTCGGCAACGCCGCTCCCCGGCGACGGTGTCCTACCTGCTGCTCGTGGGCTGGGAGACCGTGCTGGTCTCGCTCGCGACCTTCGCCACCGCGACCGTCTTCGGGCGGCTCGGCTGGGGCGACGGCAACCTCACCAAGGTGGTCGCGTTCCTGGTCGTCGCCGCCGTGATCGTGGCCGCCGGCATCCTCGGCTTCGACGCGATCATGCGGCTGCAGAAGTGGCTGACGATCGCGATGATCGTGGTCACGCTGGTCTACATCGCGCTGACCCTGGACCACGTCGACCTCGACGCGGCGACCGCGCTGAAGGCCGGCGGCCTCAGTGCCGTGGTCGGCGCCACCATCTTGGTGATGACCGGGTTCGGCGTCGGCTGGGTGAACTCCGCCGCCGACTACTCCCGCTACCTCCCGCGCAGCTGCCTCAACCGGCGGCGTCGTGTTCTGGCCGACCTTCGGCGGCAGCCTCCCCGTGGTCATCCTGGTCTCCTACGGCGTGCTGCTGTGCGCGTCGGACGACAAGCTCTCGCAGGCCGTCGCGCTCGACCCGATCGGCGCGCTCACGACGATCCTGCCGACCTGGTTCCTGGTGCCCTTCGCGCTGGTCGCGATCGGCGGCCTGGTCAGCGGCGCCGTGCTCGACATCTACTCCTCCGGGCTGACCCTGCTCACGCTCGGGCTGCGCACCCCGCGGTGGGTGGCCGCCGCGATCGACGGTGTCCTGATGGTGCTCGGCACGATCTACATCGTCTGGGTGGCCGACAGCTTCCTCGGCGTCTTCATGGCGTTCCTGATCATCCTCGGCGTGCCGATGGCGGCCTGGTGCGGCATCTTCCTGGCCGACCTGCTGCTGCGCCGCCACGACTACGACGAGCGCAAGCTGTTCGACCACTCCGCCGCCGGCTACGGCTCGGTCAACGTGGTCTCGGTGGCGCTGATGGTCGTCGCCACGCTCGTCGGCTGGGGGCTGGTCATCGACACCACCGGCGCCGGCAAGGGGCTGTCCTGGCTCGGGTTCCTGCTCGGTCCGCTCGGCCTCGGCGGCCGCGACGGGGCCTGGGCCTACGCGAACCTCGGTGTCCCGGTGGCGCTGGTCCTCGGCTTCGTCGGCTACCTCGTCCTGCAGCCGGGCGCCGTACGCCGACAGGAGGCGTCGCCGGTGCGGGAGCCCGTGCACACGGCCTGATCAGGCGTCTCACAGCCGCTCTTCATGCTGGCGACGCACCCTGGAGGAGGACAACCGTCCGCTCCCAGGAGGCCCGATGCCAGCGCAGGACCGCACGCCCGCACAGCGAGACACCCACCTGGTGGTCGTCCGCCGGGTCCGGAACGGCCTGGTCACGGCGGGCGTGCTCGGATCGCTCGGGGTGGCCGGCTTCGTCGCCGTCTCGAGCCACCCGGCCGCGAGCACCGCGACGCCGGCTCCGAGCGCCGACTCCGTGAACCCCAGCGGGCAGGCGCCGGCTCGCGACAACGAGGACGACTCCGTCTCGCCGTGGCGTGGCGAGGGCGACGACGGGCGCTCCGACGACCGGAGCGAGGGCCAGTCCCTGGGTCAGCAGCAGGACCAGCAGCAGGGCCAGCAGCAGGGCCAGCAGCAGGGTCAGCCGCCGGCACTCCAACCGGGCGCCGGCGCCTCGCACGGCAGCAGCGGTGGCTCCTGATGGACGCACAGGTACCCCACAGCAGGAGCGAGGTCGGCGGCCAGCCCACGCACAGCATCGGGGCGCACGGTGGATCCATGACCACCCCTTCCCTCTCGCCCGCCGCCCCCGACCCGCGCACGGGCCGGGACCGCGACCGGGCCCTGCGTCGCTCGGGCAGGCTGCGCCGCACCCTCGTCGGCGGCTCGGTCGCGGCCTCCCTGGCCGTGGCCGGCCTGGCCGGCGTGGGCGCCCTCGCGTCCTCGTCCTCGACTGCCGCCGCGCACGCGGTCAGCGGCACGTCCTCCTCGTCGTCCTCCTCGTCGTCCTCCTCGACGGGCAGCGCCTCGTCGGGCACGTCGGGCACGAGCCTGGGCAGCGGCAGCGGCACGTCCCACGCCACGACGAGCGGGTCCTGAGATGACCATCGCCAGCACCGAGTGGGAGCTCTGGAGCACCCGGGCCCGCCTGGTCGTCACCAACCCGGGCGTGCTCGGCGCGGCCCGGGAGCTCGTCGACTCCTACCTCGCGGACGTCGACGACGCGGCGAACCGCTTCCGCGAGGACAGCGAGATCCGCCGACTGGTCGGCCGGTCCGGCTGGGTGACCCTGTCGCCGACACTCACCCACCTGATGGCCGAGGCGCTGGCCGCCGCCGACCTCACCGACGGCGACGTCGACCCGACGGTCGGTCGGGCGCTGCGGCGCCTCGGCTACGACCGCGACCTGCGGCTCGTGCAGGGCGAGAACGGGCCCCTGCGCGCGGTCGTGCAGCCGATCCCCGGGTACCGCGGCCTGGAGCTCCGGGGCTCCCGGCTGCGGGTGCCCGACGGGGTGGAGCTGGACCTCGGCGCCACCGCCAAGGCGGTCGCCGCCGACCGGGCGGCGCGCCTGGTCCAGGCCGCCTTCGGCACCGGTGTGCTCGTCAGCCTCGGCGGGGACATCGCCACCGCTGGGGTGGCACCGGACGCCGGCTGGCAGGTCCGCGTCCAGGACCGCCTCGAGGACCCCTGGACCCAGATCGCGATGCCCGGCGGTGCCGCGGTCGCGACCTCCAGCACCGTCTCGCGGCAGTGGCGCCGGGGCGGACGCACCCTGCACCACGTCGTCGACCCCCGGACCGGTCAGCCGGCTCGACCGGTGTGGCGCAGCGTCACCGTCGCCGCGAGCACCTGCGCCTACGCCAACGCGGTGACCACCGCGTCCCTGGTCCGTGGTGAGCGGGCGGTCGACTGGGTGCGCGGCCTCGGACTGCCCGCCCGGTTCCTTCGCTCCGACGGCTCGCTCGTCCTCACCGACGGCTGGCCGCGGGACGAGGCCGCATGAACCTCACGGACGCCCTCTGGTACCTCGGCCGCGGCACCGGGACCGTCGCGCTGCTGATGTTCACGCTGACCATGGTGCTCGGCATCACCACCCGCTCCGGACGGCGCGCGTTCGGCCTCGACCGCTTCGGCATCGCCGACCTGCACAAGACCGCGAGCCTGACCGGCCTCGGCCTGGTCGCGGTGCACGTCACCACCCTGTTCTTCGACCCCTACGCGCAGCTGCGGCTCGTCGACCTGGTCCTCCCGTTCCTCGGCAGCTTCCGGCCGCTCTGGCAGGGGCTCGGCACGGCCGCGATCGACGTGCTCCTCGTGATCGTCACGACGAGCCTGCTGCGCCACCGGATCGGGCCACGTGTGTTCCGAGCCGTGCACTGGGCGGCGTACGCGATGTGGCCGCTCGCCTTCCTGCACGGTCTCGGCAACGGCACCGACGCGTCGAGCACGTGGTTCCGCGCCATCGCGGCCGGGTGCGCCCTGGTCGTGGGCGTGGCGCTGACCTGGCGGCTCTCGGTCGGGTACGCCGAACGTGGCAACCGCCGCGTCCCCCGGCGGCTTCCCACCACGAGGACGGTGACCCGATGACCCTGCTCGCCGAGCCGCACGCCCCGACCGGCACCCGGCGGCTGCTCGCGGCCCCGGGACCCTCGTGGAGCCAGCACCTCGCCACCTTCGGCCCGCTGCCCACTGGGGTCGACCTCGCGGCCGCGATCGAGTCGGCCGGGCTGGCCGGCCGTGGCGGGGCGGGGTTCCCGTCGGCCCGCAAGCTGCGCGGCGTCGCCGCGCGCGGTCGGGGCGTCGTCGTCGGCAACGGCGCCGAGGGCGAGCCGCTCTCCGACAAGGACCGCAGGCTGCTGCTGGCCGCGCCGCACCTGGTGCTCGACGGGCTGCTGCTCGCCGCTGCCGCGGTCCGCGCTCGCGAGGCGTACCTCGTCACCGCGCGGTCCGACGTGGCCCGCCACCTGCGGGAGCAGGTCGCGCTGCGCCGCGACCGGGTTCGCATCCAGGTCGTCGAGGTGGCCGACCGGTTCGTCGCCGGCGAGGAGTCCGCGCTGGTCAACGCGCTCAACGGCCGGGCGGGCGTGCCGTCCGACCGGTCCGTGCGGGTCTACGAGCGGGGCGTGCGGCGCCGCCCGACGCTGGTCCACAACGTCGAGACGCTGGCGCACATGGCCCTGCTGGCGCGCTACGGGCCGGCGTGGTTCCGCTCGGTCGGGACCGCCGACGAGGCCGGCACCTTCCTCGCCACCGTCACCGGTGCCGTCGGCTCGCCGGGTGTGCTCGAGGTCCCGTTCGGCGCCCCGCTGGACCGGCTGCTGGAGCAGGTCGGTGGGCCCGCGCACTACCCGCAGGCCGTGCTCGTCGGCGGCTACCACGGGGCCTGGGTGCCGGGTCACCTCGTCGGCGTCGACCCGGATGACCCGCTCGTCGCTGGTCGACCCACGGCGCGTCCGTCGGCGCCGGCGTGGTCGCCGTGCTGGGCCGCGACCGCTGCGGCCTGGTCGAGAGCGCCGGCGTGGCGTCGTACCTCGCGAACCAGGTGGCGGGGCAGTGCGGCCCCTGCGTCAACGGGCTGCCGCGGATGGCGGACGCGCTGCACGGCTCGCCCGCCGCGAGCGGACGCCGGCCCTCGTCGACGAGGTCGACCGGATGCGACGGCTGGTCGTCGGCCGGGGCGCGTGCGCGCACCCCGACGGCACCGCCCGGTTCGTGGCCAGCACGATGCACGTCTTCGCGGCCGAGGTCGCCGTCCACCTGGGAGGTGGCTGCGGTGTCGCGGCTGCACGTTGACTGGACCCGCTGCGACGGCCACGGGCTGTGCGCCGACCTGCTGCCCGAGGTGCTGACCCGCGACGAGTGGGGCTTCCCTCTCGCCCGGGAGGCGGGCAACCGGGCGCTCGACGTCCCGCCGGGACGTCGAGGAGCACGCGCGCCGCGCGGTCGACCTGTGCCCGCTGCTGGCGCTGTCGCTGGTCCGGGGGTAGCCGGCGGCGACTGCGGGGCGACTGCGGGGCGACTGCGGGGCGACTGCGGGGCGACTGCGGTTTGTGGCCAATCCGCAGTTCAGCGGCCCCGCGGCATGCAGTTCGTGCCCGATCGATGCCGTCCGTCAGGCCGGCTCGGCCACGAACACCGGGATCTCCCGGTCCGTCTTCTCCTGGTAGTCGGCGTAGTCCGGCCACACCTCGACCGCCCGGTCCCACCACTCGGCCCGCTCCTCGCCGTCGGCGACGCGGACCGTGTAGTCGCGGAGGTCGCGCCCGTCCTGCAGCTCGACCCTCGGGTGCGTGACCAGGTTGTGGTACCACGTCGGGTGCTCCGGCGAGCCGCCCTTCGAGGCGACCAGGGCGTAGCTGCCGGCGTGCTCGACGCGCATCACCGGGTTCTTGCGGAGCTTGCCGCTGCGGGCGCCGACGGAGGTCACCACGACCACGGGCACACCCCGCAGCGTGGTGCTCTCGGTGCCGCCGGACTCCTCGTAGGCCGCGACCTGGTCGCGCACCCACTTCTCGGGACTGGGCTCGTACTCACCACTCAGACTCATGGCTCGATCCTTCCCCGCGGCGTCACAGGTTCAACCGGTCCCGAGCCGGCACGGGCGGTGTCATAGCCTCCGGGGATGGCTGACGACGTCTCCGAGATCTTCGACCCGACCGCGTGGACGGCGGTCACCGGCTTCGAGGACCTGGTCGACCTGACCTACCACCGGGCCGTCGAGCACGGCACCGTGCGCATCGCCTTCGACCGGCCCGAGGTGCGCAACGCCTTCCGGCCGGGCACCGTCGACGAGCTGCTGCGGGTCCTCGAGCACGCCCGGCGGTCCAGCGACGTCGGCTGCGTCATCCTCACCGGCAACGGCCCCTCGCCGCGCGACGGCGGCTGGGCGTTCTGCTCCGGCGGCGACCAGCGGATCCGCGGCCGCGCCGGCTACCAGTACGCCGAGGGGGAGACCGCCGAGACCGTCGACAAGGCGCAGCTCGGCCGGCTGCACATCCTCGAGTGCCAGCGGCTGATCCGCTTCATGCCGAAGATCGTCATCTGCGTCGTCCCCGGCTGGGCGGCCGGCGGCGGCCACAGCCTGCACGTCGTCTCCGACCTCACGCTCGCCTCCCGCGAGCACGCACGCTTCAAGCAGACCGACGCCGACGTCGGCTCGTTCGACGGCGGGTTCGGGTCGGCGTACCTCGCCCGCCAGGTGGGCCAGAAGTTCGCCCGCGAGATCTTCTTCCTCGGCGACGAGTACGACGCCGAGGACGCGCACCGGATGGGCATGGTCAACAAGGTCGTCGCGCACGCCGACCTCGAGCGCGAGGCCCTGGAGTGGGGGCGCAGGATCAACGGCAAGTCGCCCACGGCGCAGCGGATGCTGAAGTACTCCTTCAACCTCATCGACGACGGCCTGGTCGGCCAGCAGCTGTTCGCCGGCGAGACGACCCGGCTGGCCTACATGACCGACGAGGCCGTCGAGGGCCGCGACTCGTTCCTGGAGAAGCGCGAGCCCGACTGGTCCGCGTTCCCCTGGTACTACTGACGCCGCGCCGGCCGCGGGTGGTCGCGGGAGTCGTCGTGCGAGGCCAGCGTCCGGACGGCGACGAACACCCCGGCCGCCACCAGCAGCAGGAACACGATCAGGACCGCCAGCACCCAGGGCATGTGCATCATCGTCGTCATCCCTCCAGCGTGCGCCGCCGCGGACGCCGTCGCTGGTTACCGAGTGGTGACGTCGAGCGTCACGGAACCGTCACCTCTGACCATGGCGCGGCCGCTGTGGCAGGAGAACAGTGCGAGGCATGGACCACGACTTCAGCGGCCTCAAGGCGATGTTCATCAACTGCACGCTCAAGCGCTCGCCGGAGCTGAGCCACACCGAGGGGCTGGTCGACGCCAGCGCCGGGCTGATGTTCAAGCACGGCGTCTCGGTCGAGGTGGTGCGCGCCGTCGACCACGACATCGCCACCGGCGTCTACCCCGACATGACCGAGCACGGCTGGGAGCGCGACGAGTGGCCGGACATCTACCCGCAGGTGCTCGACAGCGACATCCTCGTGGTCGCCGGGCCGATCTGGCTCGGCGACAACTCGAGCATCACCAAGAAGGTCATCGAGCGGCTCTACGCGCTCTCGCACCTGACCAACGACGACGGGCAGTACCTGTTCTACGGCCGGGTGGCCGGCGCGCTGATCACCGGCAACGAGGACGGCATCAAGCACTGCGCCCAGAACATCCTGTACTCGCTGCAGCACATCGGCTACACGATCCCGCCGCAGGCCGACGCCGGCTGGATCGGTGAGGCCGGGCCGGGACCGTCGTACCTCGACCAGGGCAGCGGTGGCCCGGAGAACGACTTCACGAACCGCAACACGGCGTTCATGACCTGGAACCTGATGCACACCGCAAAGCTCCTCAAGGACGCCGGCGGCATCCCGGCCTACGGCAACCAGCGCACCGCGTGGGACGCCGGGACGCGCTTCGACTTCGAGAACCCCGAGTACCGCTGACTACCACCAGCCCTGCCGCCGCGCCCAGCGCAGCAGCAGCCCCGAGATCGCGACCATCGCGACCAGCACGATGACCAGCTGGGTGACGTGGGTCTGCTGGTTGACGATCACGTTCATGCCGTAGACCGACGCGATCGCCGTCACCGGCAGCGTCACCGCGGCGATCACCGCGAGCCGCTCCATCGCGAGCGTCATCTTGGTGTTGACCTTGGTCTGGTACAGCTCGATCACCCCGAACAGGAACTGCGCCTCGCCGTCGGCCACCGACCGCACCCGGTCGAACTGGTCGGCGAGGTCCCGCGCCAGCACCCGGGCCGGCTCGGGCACGAACCGGTCCAGCGACCCGATGCGCGCGTAGACGTCGTGGGTCTGCGCCGCCATCGTGCGGGCGGTGATCAGCTCGTGCCGGATCAGGAACATCCGCTCGAGCAGCGTCTCCGGGTCGGTCAGCTGCGAGGCCATCACGTGCTGCTCCAGACCGGGCAGCTTCTCCGCGACCTCCCCGATCAGCGCCCGCTGCCGGCGGGCGACCGCCGACGTGAGGGCGTACGACGCCTCCGCCGGTGTCGACGGCGCGAAGCGGCCGGACTCGATGCGGCGCAGCACGGCCGAGGTCTCGGCCAGCGCCTCGACGGGGTCGACGATCGGGTTCAGCGGTCCGTGCACGGTGATCAGGAACCGCTCGCCGATGATCTGGTCCAGCTCGAGCAGGTGGACGTGGCCGGCCGCGCCCTGCAGCGGGGTGTGCATGGTGACGTAGTAGTGGTCGCCGTAGCTGTGCACGGTCGGCACGTGGTTGCGGCGGCGGCACTCCTCGATGACCAGCGGGTGGCAGCCCAGCGCGCCGAGGAAGCCCTCGACCTCGTCGTCCCAGGTGGGCACGTCGACCCACACGAAGCCGTCGCCGCGCCCGAGCAGCTCGACGACGTCGTCCGCGTGGTGCGGCTGCGCCCCCGACCCGTCCACGTAGCGCACGTCCATGTGCCCAGAGTGTCCCCGTCCCCGGGCGGTGTCGAGGGACACGGGCGCCGAGGGCGGACCCGTCACGCCGACACGCGAGTGAGACGGCGCTCTCACATGGTGGCCCTGGGTCGCCGCGTGCCCTACGTTGCAGGGCGTGAGGATCGCTGTCGCTCGGGAGACCCGTGAGGGCGAGACGCGCGTCGCCCTGGTGCCCGAGCTGGTCGGCAAGCTGACCGGTCTCGGGTACGACGTGGTCGTCGAGCCCGGCGCCGGAGAGGGCGCGCTGCACAGCGACCAGGACTACGCCGACGCGGGCGCGACGGTGGCCGAGGAGCCCTGGGAGGGTGCCGAGGTCGTCGTCTCGGTCAACCCGCTCGACGCCGACGTGCTGCGCCGGCTGCCGGCCGGCACCGCGACCGTCTCGTTCCTGCCCACCACCACGCACCTCGACGTGGTCGCCGACCTGCGCGACCTCGGCCTCACGGCGTTCGCCATGGAGCTGGTGCCCCGCATCTCGCGCGCCCAGTCGATGGACGCGCTGTCGTCGCAGGCGCTGGTCGCCGGCTACCGCTGCGCGATCGTCGCGGCCGGCCTGCTGCGGCGCTTCTTCCCGCTCAACATGACCGCCGCCGGCACCGTCCCGCCCGCCGACGTCGTCGTCCTCGGGGCCGGCGTCGCCGGCCTGCAGGCGATCGCCACGTCGAAACGGCTCGGTGCGGTCGTCAAGGCGTACGACGTCCGCGCCGCCGCCGCCGAGGAGATCCGGTCGATGGGCGCCACGGCGATCGAGCTGGAGCTCGAGACGCTGGAGGGCACCGGCGGCTACGCCCGCGAGATGACCGAGGACCGCGCGCAGCAGCAGCGCGACCTGCTCGCGCCGTACATCGCCGCCGCGGACGGGCTGATCACCACCGCCGCCGTGCCCGGCCGGCAGGCGCCGCTGCTGGTCACCGCCGAGATGGTCGAGCAGATGAAGCCCGGCTCGGTCGTCGTCGACCTGGCCGCCGAGACCGGCGGCAACGTCGAGGGGTCGCAGCCCGGCCGCGTGGTGCGCATCGGCCACGCCCAGGTCTGGGGCGGCGCGAACGTGCCGGCGCAGATGCCCGGCCCGGCCTCGCGGCTCTACGCCCAGAACGTCGTGAACATCGTGACGCTGATGACTCGCGACCTCGGCGAGGGCAACGCCTTCGCCCCCGACTTCGAGGACGAGATCGTCGCCGGTTCGTGCGTCACCCACGACGGCACCGTCCGGCACGAGCCGACCCGCACCGCGTTGGAGGGCACCCGCCGCATGAGCGAGCCCATCGTCTGGCTGACGATCTTCATCCTCAGCGTCTTCGTCGGCGTCGAGGTCATCTCCAAGGTCTCCTCGACGCTGCACACGCCGCTGATGTCCGGCGCCAACGCCATCCACGGCATCATCCTGCTCGGCGCGATCCTGGTCAGCGGCTACGCCGTGACCACGCTGCAGCTGGTGATCGGGCTCGTCGCGATGGTGCTCGCCAGCATCAACATGGTCGGCGGGTTCGTGGTCACCGACCGGATGCTGCAGATGTTCACCCGCCGCAAGGCGCCGGCCGCCAAGGTGGAGGCCAAGTGACCGCCACCCCGGTCTGGGCGCAGCTGGCCTACCTGTTCGCCGCGGTCTGCTTCATCCTCGCGCTGAAGGGCCTCTCCTCGCCCAAGCACGCGCGCCGCGGCAACCTGATCGGCGCCGTGCGGCGCGGTCGTCGCCTGCGTCGTGGTGTTCTTCTACGCCGAGCTCGACCACGTCGTGCCGATCCTGATCGCGATCGCCATCGGTTCGGCGGTCGGCTTCGTCGGCGCGCAGCGCGTGCAGATGACCCAGATGCCGCAGCTGGTCGCGCTGTTCAACGGTGTCGGCGGCGGCGCCGCGGCGCTCGTCGCGCTGCTCGAGCTCGCCGACGGTCGTCGACGAGGCCGGGGTCGAGAAGTTCACGCTGCGCGGCCACCGCGTTCACGATCCTGGTCGGCGCGGTGTCGTTCGCCGGCTCGCTGGTCACCTTCGCCAAGCTGCAGGAGCTGATGACCTCGCGGCCGGTGGTGTTCCCCGGCCTGCCGGTCCTGTTCGGGCTCTCGATCCTCGGCGCGCTCGCGCTCGCCGTGGTGCTCGTCGTGCAGCCGGCGGTGTGGGCCGGCGCCACGCTCGCCGTGGTCGGCCTGCTGCTCGGCGCTCCTCCTGGTGCTGCCGGTCGGCGGGGCCGACGTACCGATCGTCATCTCGCTGCTCAACGCGTTCACCGGCCTGACCGTCGCCGCCGGCGGCTACGTCCTCGACAACACCGTGCTGCTGGTGGCCGGCACCCTCGTCGGCGCGAGCGGCACGTTCCTGACCAAGCTGATGGCCAGCGCGATGGGCCGCTCGGTCGGCAACATCCTGTTCGGCGCGCTGAAGGGCGGCTCGACGCTGGGGGCCGGCGAGGCCTCCGACCGCCCGGTCCGCTCCGCCGGTCCCGGAGGACGTCGCGATCCTGCTCGACTACGCGCACCGCGTGATCATCGTGCCGGGCTACGGGCTCGCCGTCGCGCAGGCCCAGCACACGCTGCGCGAGCTCGTCGACCTGCTCGGGGAGCGGGGCATCGCCGTCGACTACGCGATCCATCCCGTCGCCGGCCGGATGCCCGGCCACATGAACGTGCTGCTCGCCGAGGCCCAGGTGCCCTACGAGCAGCTCAAGGAGATGGACGACATCAACGCGCGAGTTCAAGCAGACCGACGTGGTGCTCGTCGTCGGCGCGAACGACGTGGTGAACCCGGCGGCCAAGACCACCCCCGGCGCGCCGATCTACGGCATGCCGATCCTGAACGCCGACGAGGCGCAGCAGATCGTGTTCATGAAGCGCTCGATGCGTCCCGGCTTCGCGGGCATCGAGAACGAGCTGCTGTTCGACCCGAAGACCACGCTGCTCTTCGGGGACGCGAAGGACTCGCTCGGCAAGCTGCTCAGCGCGGTGAAGAGCCTGTGACGCAGATCCCGTAACAGCGAGTTACGGCACGGCCTCCGCCTGGGTACCCTCCGCCCGGAGGGCACGACACCGCCGCCTGCGCGGCCAGGAGGAACAGACCGTGGCGAAGAACGACGACGACATCTACGGCCGGCCGACGGGCACCGCTACGACGCGCCGGAGAGCGACGAGGACCGCAGCTCCAAGAGCTGGGACTACGCCATCCTCGGCATCCTCGTGGTGGTGATCCTGGTGCTGATCGCCAGCGGCACGGTGCCGATCTTCGACTTCTAGGCCGACGCACCACACGCCGTACAGCCGGTCGCCGGCGTCGCCGAGCCCGGGCACGATGTAGCCCTTCTCGTTGAGCCGCTCGTCCATCGCGGCGGTCACGACCGTCACCGGGACGTCGACGCCCGCCAGCTCCTTCTCCAGCCGCTCGCAGCCCTCCGGCGCGGACAGCAGGCAGATCGCGGTGATGTGGTCGGCGCCGCGGTCGACCAGGAACCTGATCGCCGCCGCCAGCGTGCCGCCGGTCGCCAGCATCGGGTCGAGCACGTAGCACTGCCGGCCCGACAGGTCCTCGGGCAGCCGCTCGGCGTACGTCGACGCCTGCAGCGTCTCCTCGTTGCGCACCATGCCGAGGAAGCCGACCTCCGCCGTCGGCAGCAGCCGCATCATCCCGTCGAGCATGCCGAGACCGGCCCGCAGGATCGGCACCACGAGCGGCTTCGGGCTGGCCAGCTTGACGCCCGGCGGCGTCGGCGACCGGCGTCCGTGACCGTGACCGGCGTCGACCCGGACGTCGCGCGTCGCCTCGTAGGCGAGCAGCGTGACCAGCTCGTCGGCGAGCCGGCGGAACGTCGGGGAGTCGGTGTCGCTGGTCGCGCAGCGTGGTCAGCTTGTGGGCGACCAGCGGGTGGTCGGCGACGTGGATCCGCATGGCCGTCAACCTAGTGCCTGCCCCGGTTCTGGTGCGAGGGCGGCCGACCTGGTCATCCTCGACGGAGGCGTCCACGGTGGCACGCGTGGTCACTGCGTCGAGGAGCGGACATGTCCGAGGAGTCCGAGGCCAACGCCCGAGGCGTCGACTTCGCCCTGGTCGCCTACCGCGAGGAGGGCGTCTGGCAGGTCCAGGAGCTCGACGACGACCTCGCCGCCGACCTCGACCGGTTCGCGGTCGAGCTGCGTCGCTACCCGGGCGACGGCGGGTCGCTCGGCCTGGTCTCCGTCGACGAGGACTTCTTCCTGCTGGTGCGGGTGCTCGGCCCCGAGACCCGGCTGCTGCTCTCCGACGTGACGGCCGCGACCGACTGGCCGATCGCCCGCTCGGTGCGTCGACCACCTCGACCTGCCGCTGCCCGACGACGACGAGGACCAGGAGCCCGCGGGCGACCTCGGCATCGTCGCCGACCTCGGCATGGGCGCGATGGACATGGGCGCGCTGCTCGACGACCTCGACCTCTACCCCGACGAGATGCTCGTCCGACATCGCCGCCAAGCTCGGCTTCGGCCGGCAGTACGACGAGCTGGTCGGCGTCAGCACCTCCCTGTGAGCCGTGCCCGCGTCGACCTGGGAGCCCGCGATGCGGCGAGGCCCTCGCGGAGGCGCGCGCGGCGCTGGCCACGTCCGACGTACCCATCGGGGCGGTGGTGGTCGACGCCGACGGGCGCCGTGGTCGGCACCGGGCGCAACCGTCGCGAGGCCGACGGCGACCCCACCGCGCACGCCGAGGTGGTCGCGCTGCGCGCAGGCCGCGGCGGCCGCGCGGCGAGTGGCGGCTCGACGGCTGCACGCTGGTGGTGACGCTCGAGCCGTGCACGATGTGCGCCGGCGCCGTCGTGCTCTCGCGGGTCGACCGGCTGGTCTTCGGCGCCTTCGACCCCAAGGCCGGCGCCGTCGGCTCGCTGTGGGACGTGGTCCGCGACCGGCGGCTCAACCACCGGCCCGAGGTGCGTCAGCGGCGTGCTCGCCGACGAGTCGGCCGCGCTGCTGCGGGAGTTCTTCGACGGCCACCGCGACGTCCGTAGGACCGCCGGCAGCCGATTTCGGGGCGGCGAACCGGTCCGGTACCCTCATCCGCGGTGGCGTGTCCGAGCGGCCTAAGGAGCACGCCTCGAAAGCGTGTGAGGGTTCACGACCTCCGTGGGTTCAAATCCCACCGCCACCGCCAGCCCGATGTCGCAGGACATCTGCGGACGCCCCGAACCTCCTGGTTCGGGGCGTTCCTGGTTCAGGCCCGGCGGGTGGCGCGCACGACGACGTCGTGCAGCTCGGCCGGCTCGCCTCCGGGCCGCGGGACCGTGCGGACGACCTCGTCGGCGGTGAGGACGTCCCACCGGGCGGGGTCGAGGCCCGCGCGTGATGCTCGCCGCCGTGACGGACGCCTCCGCCGGTGGCTGCTGCCCGTGGTCGGGGCCGTGGTCGTGGCCGTGGTCGTGGTCGGCGTGCGCAGGTGGCCGACGACCAGCAGCGTGCCGCCGGGGGCGACCCACTCGGCGAGTGCGCGCGTAGAACGCCAGCTGCGGCATCGCCGGGTGCGCGTAGTGGGTGGTCACCAGGTCGAACCGATCCTCGGGCTGCCAGGTGCTGAGGTCCGCCTCGACCCAGTGCACCCGCTCGGCCGCCGCACTCCCGCCCGCAGCCTCGGCCGCGCGCGCGAGCACCTCGGCGGAGATGTCGGCGGCGGTGACGTGCCAGCCAGCCCCCGCGAGCCAGAGCGCCTCCGCGCCCTCGCCACAGCCGGCGTCCAGCGCGGTGCCCGGCACCAGCCCGCTGGTCTCGCGGGCGAGGCAGGGGTTGGCGGCCACCGCGCCCCGACCCCCGACCTGCTGCCAGTGCGACTCCCAGTAGTCCTTGTCGAACCCGTACGTCATCACGCCTCCGTGTCTGCCTCGACCGCTGCGCGATCGTGCTCCGGTCCCAGCGTGAGGTGCGTCCGCCGGAGACGCAAAAGAACCGTCTCCACGAGCACGCTGTCCTGGCCGAGCGTCCCGGCGAGGCGGAGCGCGCCGTACGACACGAAGCTGCCCGTCACCGTGACACGGCATTAACCAGGTGGTCACCGCCGAGGCCTTGTGAGGCAACTGTGTTCGGGCGTTTACTGACCTCAAGGTTGCGCACGACAGCCCTCGTGCGCGGGAACCACGCCCAGGAGCCGGTCATGATGATCCCGAGGTCCCACCCGTCGCCCACGGTCCACAGCACGCCCGACCTCATGCCGGTGCTGTCGCGGGGCAAGCACCGCAACCCGAAGAAGGGTGCGTGCTTCATGGAGCTCGCGTCCTACCTCGCGGGGGAGTCCTGGTCGGACCACCCGGCGTGCACGCACGCGCTGCTCGCCTCGCTGGCCCGCGACATCAACGACCACGTGGACGACTACGCCCGCTCCCGGCTCGCGCCGCTGATCCCCGAGGTCATCGGGCTCACCGGTGACGACCCGCGCGTCGACGCCTGGATCGCCCGCGAGGCCGCGCTGACCGCCCTGCCGATCACGGGCGCCGAGCGGCAGGGCGTGGCCGCGGTCGGGCTGCTCCGCTGCGAGCGGGTGCTCAACCGCTCGAGGGCCGCGACAAGCACCACGTCGACCCGCGCACGCTGGACGCGCTCGACGCGGCGCCGCACGCGCGGGACTGGGCGCGCGGCTTCACCGCGCTCGGGTGGGGCAGCGCCGGCAGCTTCTCCAAGCGCAGCGCGCCGGCGATCGTGCACTCGGCCGTCTCCGGCATCTCCGTGGCCGCGCGTCGCCGGACGCCGACGACGTCCTGGTCGACCTGCTCGAGCACGTCATCGTGCTGTGCCGTGACTGGTTCCGCCACGAGACCGCCCCGGTCGACCCGACCTCGTGGGGCGAGGTCACCGACGCTGACCCAGCGTCCCTAGAGCCAGGCCTCCAGCCGGCGCGAGCGCCTCGGCGACCTCGGCCGGGCTGCCCGCGAACGACAGCCGCACGAACCGGTTGCCGACCGCGGTGTCGAAGTCGATGCCCGGTGCGGTCGCGACCCCGGTCTCGGCGAGCAGCCGGTGGCAGAACGCCATCGAGTCGTCGGTCAGGTGACCGACGTCGGCGTACACGTAGAACGCGCCGTCCGCCGGGGCGAGCCGGTCGATGCCGAGCCGGGGCAGCCCGTCGAGCAGCAGCGCGCCGGTTCTCGGCGTACCTCGCGACGTGCCCGTCGCACTCCGCGTACGACGCCTCGCTGAACGCCTCGACCGCGGCGTGCTGGGCCAGCACCGGCGGACAGATCGTGAAGTTGCCGGTGAGCACGTCGACCGGGCGCCGCAGCCGCTCGGGGACCAGCATCCAGCCGATCCGCCAGCCGGTCATCGAGAAGTACTTCGAGAACGAGTTGAACACCACCGCCTCGCGCGAGGTCTCCCAGGCCGACGAGTGCAGCGGCGGGCTGGCGTACTCGATGCCGTGGTAGATCTCGTCGCTGATCAGCTGCACGCCGTGCTCCTCGCACCAGGTCGCCAGCGCGGCGAGCTCGGCGGGCGCCAGCATCGTCCCGGTGGGGTTCGCGGGGCTCGCGACCACCAGTCCCTGCACCGGCTCGTCGAGGTGACTCGAGCATCTCGACGGTCGGCTGGAACCGTGACTCCGGTCCGGCCGGCAGCTCGACGACCTCGCACCCGAGTGCGGTGAGCACGTTGCGGTAGCAGGGGTAGCCCGGCCGCGCGATCGCCACCCGGTCACCCGCCTCGAACGCCGCCAGGAACGCCAGCAGGAAGCCGCCCGACGAGCCGGTCGTGACCACCACGTCGTCGACGGACACGTCGAGGCCGTGCATCCGCCGGTGGTGGCCGCCGATCGCCTCGCGCAGCTCCGGGATGCCGAGCGCGACGGTGTAGCCGAGCACCTGCTCGTCGAGCGCCCGCTTGGCCGCCTCGCGGACCGGCGACCGGCGCCGGGGTCGACGGCTGGCCGGCCACCAGGTTGAGCAGGTCGCCGTGGCTGCGCTGCCGTCGCGCGGCCGCCGCCAGCAGGTCCATCACGTGGAACGGCGGCACGGCGGCCCGGCTGGCGACGGTGAACAGGTCGGTCGGGGCCACCCGGCCACGCTAGTGCGACCATGGGCGCGTGCACGTCGAGGGCTCCACGACCGCCGAGTTCGCAGCCGGTCCGCGACGCCTTCGAGGCGGTGCTGGACGAGCACGAGGCCGCCGGCGCGACCGGGGCCGCGGTCGCGGTGCACCACCGCGGGGAGTGGGTCGTGGACCTGTGGGGCGGCTACGCCGACGCGGCCCGCACCCGTCCGTGGGTCGAGGACACCCTGGTGATGCCCTACTCGGTGACCAAGCCGTTCGCGGCCGTCTGCGCCGCTGGTGCTCGTCGACCGTGGCGTGCTCGACCTCGACGCGCCGATGACGACGTACTGGCCCGAGATGGTCGCGCCGGCGACCACGCTGCGGCAGGTGCTCAGCCACCAGTCCGGGCACGCGCTGCTGGAGCGGCCGGCGCCCCCGGAGGCGCTGCTACGACTGGGACCGGATGTGCGCGCTGCATCGCCGCGCAGCCGCCGCTGTGGGAGCCGGGCCACGGCTGCGGCGAGTCCGCGCTGCTCTACGGCCACCTGGTCGGCGAGGTGGTCCGCCGCGTCGACGGCCGCTCGCTGGGGACCTTCCTGCGCGAGGAGGTCTGCGACCCGCACGGCATCGACTTCCACGTCGGGCTGCGCGAGGAGGAGCTCGCCGCGGGTCGCCGACCTCACCGGCCTCGACGCGATGCCGTACGTCGGACGACGCCCAGCGTCATGGAGCGCGCCGTCTCCAACCCGCCGGGCGCCCGCGACCCCGACGTCGTGAACTGCCACGGCCTGGCGGGTCGCCGAGGTGCCGGCGGTCAACGGGCACGGCACCGCCCGCGGGGTGGCCGGTCTCTTCGTCGCGCTCGCCGAGGGCCGGCTGCTGTCCGAGCCGCTGGCGCAGGAGATGGCGCGGCCGGCGGTGACGGCGTGGACTACGTGCTCGGCGAGCAGGCGACGTGGGGTCTCGGCGTCGGGCTCGACGACGACGGGATCGGCATGGGCGGCCTCGGCGGCAACCTCGCCTGGCACAGCACGGAGGGCGACTACGTCCTCGGATTCGTGACCGGCCGGGTCGCCGACCACGACCGGGTGACGCGCGTCGACAACGCCGTCCGCGGCTGCCTCGGGCTGCCGCCGCTCTGACCCACGACCGGGCGGGCAGGGACGGCCCGTTCTGCCATCGGAATCACCGTCAGAACGGACTATGGCGCGGCCCTCGCGGACGAGGACGGTGAAGCCACGGGGGGCGAATGCCCCTCCCCGAAGCGCGGCCGTCCTTGTCCATCCCCCGGCGAGGGCGGCCGCTTCGAGCGCCGCCCGGATCGCAGCCCGGCGGTGCACCGTCCGCGGCAGCCGCGCGGGCCGGGGACGCTCGCGTCACCCCTAGGATGGTGCCCCGCCGCCCCCGCCACGCCGAGGTGATCCGTGAGCTTCGACGCGCACCAGATGGACGTCGTCCTCCTGGTCGGCGCGGCCGTCCTGCTGGTCGCGATCCTGGCGGTCCGGCTCTCGGTCGGCGCCGGCCTGCCCAGCCTGCTCGTCTACCTGCTGATGGGCGTGCTGCTCGGCGAGGCCGGGCTCGGCATCGAGTTCGAGGACGCCAACGTCGCGCACGCGCTCGGCTTCGCGGCGCTCGTGCTGATCCTCGCCGAGGGTGGTCTCACCACGCAGTGGGCCGAGATCAGACCGGCGATGCGGCTTCGGGGTCTCGCTCGCGACCGTCGGCGTCGCGGTCAGCGTGACCGTCGTCGCGGTCGGCGCGCACTACCTGTTCGGGCTCGACTGGCGAGCTCGCCGTGCTGCTCGGTGCGGTCACCGTCGCCCACCGACGCGGCCGCGGTCTTCTCGGTGCTGCGGCGGGTGCCGCTGCCGCACCGCCTGACCGGCGCGCTCGAGGCCGAGTCCGGTCTCAACGACGCGCCCACCGTGCTGCTGGTCACGCTGGTCAGCACCGGCGCGGCGCTCGACCACGGCGTGCTCGGGTTCGTCGGGCATCGTGGCCTACGAGCTGCTCGGCGGCGCTCGCCCTCGGCCTGCTGGTCGGCTTCGGCGGCGCCTGGGTGATGCGCCGGGTGGCGCTGCCGTCCTCCGGCCTCTACCCGCTCGCGGTGCTCTCGCCTCACGGTCGCTGGCGTACGCCGGCACCGCGGCGCTGCACGCCTCCGGGTTCGCGGCCGTCTACGTCGCCGCCCTCGTGCTCGGCAACAGCGAGCTGCCGCACCGCGCCGCGACCCGGTCGTTCGCCGAGGGGGTCGGCGTGGCTGGCGCAGATCGGGCTGTTCGTGATGCTCGGGCTGCTCGTCTCGCCGAGCCGGCATCGCCTGGCAGCAGGTGCGTCATCGCGGCGCTGGCCGGGCTGCTGCTGACCTTCGTGGCCCGGCCGCTGTCGGTGCTCGCCTGCGTCTTCAGCCGCACGGATGCCGCGCGGGAGCAGGTGTTCGTGTCCTGGGCCGGGCTGCGCGGCGCGGTGCCGATCGTGCTCGCCACGATCCCGCTGGCCGAGCACGTCGCCGGGGCCGAGCGAGCTGTTCGACATCGTCTTCGTGATGGTCGTGATCTACACGCTCGGTCACCGGGCCGACGCTGCCGTGGGTGGCCAGGCGGCTGCGGGTCACCGCACCGGGCGAGCCCCGCGACCTCGACGTCGAGGCGGCACCGCTGGAGCGGATCGCCGCCGACCTGCTGCAGATCAGCATCACCAGCCGCTCGCGGATGCACGGCGTCGAGGTCGGCGAGCTGCGGCTCCCGGTGCGGGGCGTCGGTCTCGCTCGTCGTCCGCGACGGGCGGCCGCTGGTGCCCGAGCAGCGCACCGTGCTGCGGCGCGGCGACGACGCTGCTGGTGGTCACCCCCCGCAAGCAGCGCGAGGCGACCGAGGACGCGGCTGCGTGCGGTCTCGAGCCGCGGCCGGCTCGGCGCACTGGCTCGACGGGCCGGAGCGCCCGGCACGAGGCCCGGGTCAGCCTGGGTCGAGCCCGACGGCGACCCCGTCGGCAGGCAGGCGGCGGCCGTCTTGCTTCACCACCAGCACCCGCTTCGCGCTTCGCGAGCTTGTCGAAGCCCGTTGCCCACCACGCACGTCGACGCCCGGCCCGAGGTCGGTGTCGACGAAGCGACCTTGGTCGTTGCCGAACTGCCGGGCCACCAGCCGGGCAGCGGCGTCGTTGCGCTGGGTCGTCCACACCTGCGCCCGCTTGACCTTGGCCGCCGCCGGGCGCGTTGCCGGCCTCGCCCTTGCGGAAGCCGCCGCTTGCGCGAGCGCGCCCAGCGTCTCGTCGGCCAGCCCGGAGCGGGTGCCGGCGTTGAAGACGCTGACCTGCACCTGGCGGGCGCGGATCCGCTGACCCTTCTTCACGCTCGTGGTGCTGCAGCCCGCGGTCGCGCTTGGACGTGTCGCCGGGCAGCGGCTTGAAGCAGCGAGTCGAGGCCGTAGAGCCCGCCGGCGACCAGGATGCCGACGCAGCACCAGGAGGGTGACCGCGGTGGTGAGGTGACGGCCGCGCACCGCTCAGCCTCCGACCACGTGGACGCGGGCGTGCAGCACGTGGCGCTGCTGGAGCGCGGCCCGCAGCGCCCGGTGCAGCCCGTCCTCGAGGTACAGGTCGCCCCGCCACTCCACGACGTGCGCGAACAGGTCGCCGAAGAACGTCGAGTCCTCGTCGAGCAGGGCGGCCAGCTGCAGGCGTGTCCTTGGTGGTCACCAGCTCGTCGAGCCGGACCTGGCGCGGGGGCAGCGCGGCCCAGTCACGAGGACTCAGCCCGTGGTCCGGGTAGGGACGGCCGTCGCCCACCCGCTTGAAGATCACGGTCGCAAGCATAAGGTCCGGCAGCCCGGCACTAGGGTCGGCGCATGAGCACGCCGCCCGAGGAGCCGTCCAGCTGCAGCGCCCGAGGACCCGAGGGTCGCCGAGGTCACCGCCGGCTACGCGTTCGAGGGTCCGGCGCTCGAGCTCGGCGGCCTCATGCGTCGACGCCGACCGGCTCTCCGAGGCCCGGATGCGCATCCCCCTCGGCATGCTCAACCGCCACGGCCTGGTGGCCGGCGCCACCGGCACCGGCAAGACCAAGACCCTGCAGCTGCTGGCCGAGCAGCTGTCCGCGCACGGGGTCGCGGTGTTCGCCGCCGACATCAAGGGCGACCTGTCGGGGCTCGCGTCGGCCCGGCGCCGCCAGCCCCAAGGTCGACCGCGCGCGCCGCCGACGGTCGGCCAGGCAGTGGAGCCGCGACGGCCTACCCGGTGCGAGTTCTTCGCGCTCGGCGGCGTGGGCACCGGGCATCCCGCTCCGCGCCACCGTCACGTCGTTCGGGCCGACGCTGCTCTCGAAGGTGCTCGGCCTCAACGAGACCCAGGAGTCGTCGCTCGGCCTGATCTTCCACTACGCCGACAGCCGGCCTGCCGCTGCTCGACCTCAAGGACCTCCGCGCGGTCGTCCAGTTCCTCACGTCCGACGAGGGCAAGGCCGACCTGAAGGGCTCGGCGGGCTCTCGTCGGCGACGGCGGGCGTGATCCTGCGCGAGCTGATCGGCTTCGACGACCAGGGCGCCGACGTGTTCTTCGGCGAGCCGGAGTTCGACACCGCCGACCTGCTGCGGACCGACGCCGACGGCCGGGGGGTGATCTCGCTGCTCGAGCTCCCGGCCGTGCAGGACCGGCCGGCGGTGTTCTCGACGTTCCTGATGTGGCTGCTCGCGGACCTCTTCCACGACCTCCCCGAGGTCGGCGACCCGGACAAGCCCAAGCTGGTGTTCTTCTTCGACGAGGCGCACCTGCTGTTCGCCGGACGCGTCCAAGGACTTCCTGCAGGCCGATCGCGCAGACCGTGCGGCTGATCCGCTCGAAGGGCGTCGGCGTGTTCTTCGTGACCCAGCGCCGAACGACGTGCCCGACGACGTGCTCGCCGCAGCTCGGCTCGCCGGGTGCAGCACCAGCTGCGGGCGCACACCCCGAACGACGCCAAGGCGCTGAAGGCCACCGTGAAGACCTACCCCACCTCGTCGTACGACGACCTGGGGAGCTGCTCACCCAGCCTCGGGCATCGGTGAGGCGGTCGTCACCGTCATGAACGACGGACGGCGTGCCCACACCGGTCGCGCACACCCGGCTGCGCGCGCCCCAGTCGCTGATGGCCGCCGACCCCTCCGCCGATGGACGCCACCGTCGACGGCTCCGCGCTCGGGGCGAGGTACGGGCGGCCGTCGACCGCGAGTCGGCCCGGAGAAGCTCGGCCACCAAGGTTGACGCCGGCGCCGTGGCCGAGAGGGAGCAGAAGGCGGGGCCGCGACGACGAGGTTTGCCGACCGCGTGCCGTACCCGAAGGGGCGCGATAGGCCCGCGCGAAGGAAGTCGTCGACGAGGAAGAGCTCGGAGGGGGAGGTCGCCGACATCCTGAGGTCGCCGATGGCCCGCGACCTCGCGCGGACGGCGGCGCGCGAGATCTTTCGCGGGCGTGTTCGGCACCGGTCGCCGGCGCTGAGCTGCGATGTCGCCGACTGAGACCTCTACGCCCCGCGACGGCATGCTGACCATGAACGCCGCGAGCAGCAGCAGGGCCGGCACCACGGTGGCGGGGTCGCGCGGACGACGAAGACGACCGAGCCGACGAACAGGAAGCCCTCGAGCACAGCGCGGCCGGGGTCACGAAGCCGGTGCCGAGCCTGGCGGCGCCACCCACAGCGCCTACCCCCGGCGGTAGCCCAGGCATCAGCACAGCGAGCACCACCGAGCGGAACACAGACCCCAGAGATGCCATCCCGCCAGGCGTGCAGGCCGCATGCTGAGCTCCGCCAGAAACGGCTGGTCAGCAGTGCTGTCATCCACGCACGGCCGGCCATCGCGACGTCGTCCGGTCCCGCGGCGTGTGCTCACCCCGACATTCGGACGGTGGGCCGGTGGACCGTCGCCAGACGCACCGACGCATGGAGTCGACAGTGAATTCGGCCGGGCATGCACGCCGACCAGGTCAGGCCGGTGACCCAGCAGCGCGGTCAGGTCTCGCGTCCGAGCGGCCGCCCGGCGCTGCTGCGCGCTGGCGGCCCGCTCGGCGCGCACCCGCTCGATTGTCGGTGATGCCTGCGGTGCGCTGCGGCCGGTGGCGTCGAATGGACGGGTCTCGATGAGCTGGCGGTCATGTCGTTGTCCCCAGGTGAGTGGGCTCTCGGAGAGGGTCCAGATTGTCCCCGTCTTGCTTCGGGATCGTTACTTCATGTGACGGGCAGTTGAACTCTTCGGGATGTCGGGGAGATTCTGCTCGATGTGTGCCGACCACGGCGATGGATCCCGCCGGTTCGAGTCGAGGACCGTCCCTCGATCTTGGGAGGACCGCGTCCGCATGGTACACGCCGCCCCCGGTCCCGACGACGGTGCGGCCGGACCCCGCCGGGTGCTCGCCGACCGCTACGCGCTGACCGAGCTGATCGGGCGCGGCGGGATGGCCGACGTGCACCGCGCCAAGGACCCGGTCCTGGAGCGCGGGGTGGCCGTGAAGCTGCTGCGGATGCACGCCGCCAGCGAGTCCGACCGGGCGCGGTTCAGCGACGAGTGCACGCTGCTGGCGGCGCTCGACCACCCGTTCCTCGTCGCGGTGCTCGACGCCGGGGTCACCGAGGACGACCAGCCCTTCCTGGTCCTCGAGCTCGTCGAGGGGCGCAGCCTCGCGCAGCACTGCCAGGCCGGACCGGTGTCCGGTCACCGGCTCGCACCCGTCGGGGCCGAGCTCGCCACCGTGCTCGGCTACGTCCACGACCGCGGCATCGTGCACCGCGACATCAAGCCGGGCAACATCCTGATCGGCGGCGACGGGCACGTGAAGCTCGCGGACTTCGGGATCGCCCGGATGCTCGGTGACACCTCCGGCCACACCCTGACCGGTACGACGGTCGGCACGGCGGCGTACCTCGCACCGGAGCAGGTCCGGGGCGAGCCGGTCTCGCCGGCCAGCGACGTGTACTCGCTGGGCCTGGTGCTGCTGGAGGCGCTCACCGGTCGCCGTGCCTACACCGGAGCGCCCCTGGAGGCCGCGATGAGCCGGCTCCACGCGGCGCCCGCTGATCCCGACGAGCCTGCCCACCGGCTGGCCCGCGCTGCTGAGCCGGATGACCGCGACGGAGCCCGCCGACCGGCCCCCGGTGGGCGAGGTGGCCCAGGCCCTCGACGCCCTCGCCCAGCAGCCCGAGCAGCACCACGACCAGGAGCCCGGCCGCCGCGCCGCCGACCGGCCGGGCCGTCACCGACGTCCGGGGAGAGCCCGTGCCGCTGCCGTTCGCCGCGACCGCTGAGATCGCAGCCCCGCGCGAGCACGTCTGGAGCGTGCTCGCCGACGTCAGCCCGCTGGCCGGAGTGGACCGACTCCGTCGAGTGGGTGGACCTCCACGGCCGCGCGCTCGCGCTCGGGGTCAGCGCGGTGGTCCGGCAGCCGCGGCTGCCGGTGGCCACCTGGACCGTGACCGCCCTCGACCCCGGCCGCTCATTCACCTGGGTCACCCGCTCCGGGGGCGTGCGCACGACGGGCTTCCACGTGCTGGGTGACCTGCCCGACGGCCGGACGCTGTTCCGCACCGGCGTCGAGCAGCGGGGCCTGCCGGCACCCGTCGTGCGCCTGGCGCTCGGGGGGCTCACCCGGCGCTACCTCCAGATGGAGGCACGCGGGCTGCGCCGGTGGTGCGAGTCCTGACGCGCCGGAGCCGGGCCGGTGCGGGTCCCGGCGTCACGGGAAGGCTGGCGGAGGATGCGGGATTCGAACCCGTGAGGGCTGTTAACCCAACCCGCTTTCCAAGCGAGCGCCATAGGCCACTAGGCGAATCCTCCGCCGGAGAGGCTACCGGTCGCGGTGGCCGTTGATGAAATCGCTGCCGACGGGCGCTCGCGCGGCTCTCACCTAGACTTCGCGCCAACCCCCCGTGCGGCGGCATCTCGCCCAACTCCCCCAGGGCCGGAAGGCAGCAAGGGTCAGCGAGCTCTGTCGGGTGCGCGGGGGGCCTCTCCGTCTCCGGACCCGGTCCCGATCCGTGGGTGCTGTGCCCTTTGACTGTCGGACGCGGCTGGTTAGGGTTCTGGCGTGGAAGCACCCCTCGCGCTGTACCGGCGCTACCGCCCCGAGACCTTCGCCGAGGTCATCGGCCAGGACCACGTCACGGGGCCGCTCCGGGCGGCGCTGACCAACAACCGGGTGAACCACGCCTACCTCTTCTCCGGGCCCGCGCGGCTGCGGCAAGACCACCAGCGCCCGGATCCTGGCCCGCTGCCTCAACTGCGAGCAGGGTCCGACCGACACCCGTGCGGCGTGTGCCGGTCCTGCGTCGACCTGGCGCGCGGCGGCCCGGGCTCCATCGACGTCATCGAGATCGACGCGGCCAGCCACGGCGGCGTCGACGACGCCCGCGACCTGCGCGAACGCGCCTTCTTCGCACCGGTCGACAGCCGCTACAAGGTCTACATCATCGACGAGGCGCACATGGTGACGCCGCAGGGCTTCAACGCCCTGCTCAAGCTCGTCGAGGAGCCGCCCGGAGCACCTGAAGTTCGTGTTCGCGACCACCGAGCCCGACAAGGTCATCGGCACCATCCGGTCGCGCACCCACCACTACCCGTTCCGGCTGATCCCGCCGCGGACGCTGTCGGACTACCTGCGCGAGCTCTGCGACAAGGAGGGCGTCGCGGTCGACCCCGCCGCGCTGCCGCTGGTGGTCCGGGCCGGCGGCGGCTCGGCGCGCGACACGCTGTCCGTGCTCGACCAGCTGATCGGCGGCGCCGGGCCGGAGGGCGTGACCTACGAGCTGGCCACCGGGCTGCTCGGCTACACCCCCGACACGCTGCTCGACGAGGTGGTCGACGCGTTCGCCGCCGGTGACGGACGCACGGTCTTCGGGGTCGTCGACAAGGTCGATCGAGACCGGCCAGGACCCCCGCCGGTTCACCGAGGACCTGCTGCGCCGGCTGCGTGACCTGGTGATCGTCGCCGCGGTCCCCGACGCCCCGGCGACCGGGCTGATCGACGTCCCCGACGGACCAGGGCGAGCGGCTGACCGCGCAGGCGGCGCGCTTCGGCCGGTCCGACCTCACCCGCGCCGCCGAGCTCGTGGCCGACGGGCTCACCGAGCTCAAGGGTGCCACCGCGCCGCGGCTGCTGCTGGAGCTGATCTGCGCGCGGGTGCTGCTGCCGGGCGCCGACCACGGCACCGAGGGGATCGCGCCCGGCTCGACCGCATCGAGAAGCGGATGTCGATCGAGGGCACCCCCGCGCCGCCGCGCCGCCCGCCCCGAGGCCCGAGCCGCCCCGGGTGGTCAGCCGTCAGAGCCCGCCGACCACGCCCCGACCGCGGAGCCCGAGCCGCCCGGCGGCCGTCGAGCCGCCCGGACGGTCGAGCCCAGTCCCGCGCGGTCGCGCTGAGCCCGTCCGACGGCGCAGGCCGAGCAGGTCGAGCGCCAGCCCGTCGCGCGCGCCCGCCGAGCCGCCGCGGCGGCCGCCGGCGCGGCCTCTCCCTCGTCGACGTACGCCGGCTCTGGCCCGACATCCTCGACGCGGTCAAGCTCAAGCGGCGCTTCACCTGGATCCTGCTCAGCCAGCACGCCCAGGTCGCCGACGTCGACGACACGACGCTGACGATCGCGCTGGCCAACGCCGGTGCCCGCAACTCCTTCTCCAGCGGCGGCAGCGAGGAGATCCTGCGGCAGGCGGCCATCGACGTCATCGGCCACGACTGGCGCGTCGAGTCGATCGTCGACCCGTCGGCCCAGCCGGGCGCCGACCCCCGGCACACCGTGACCCGCCCGCGGTGGCCGACCCGGACACGGCGACGACCGCCCCCGAGACGCCCGACCGGCCCCGACCGGTGCCGACCCGGCCCCGGAGCCGCAGGCGCCTGCGGTGCGAGGCCCCGTCGACCCGAGCTCGGTGGCGTCGGCACGCGGCGCGATCCAGGACACGCGTCCGGCGGCAAGCGCCGCCGACCGGCGGCGTCCCGACGAGGACGCCCGCCGCGACGACCTCGACGCCGACGACGACTCTCGGCGGTGCCCAGCTCCTGGAGCGTGAGCTGGGTGCGAGCATCATCGAGGAGATCAAGCACGACTGACGGGCCCGCTCGCCTGGCCCCTGCCGCGCCACCACCCACACCAGCCGCCCGCACAGCCAGCACCGGAAAGCCTCACGATGACCGAAGCCAGAACCCGTTCGGCGAGGGCGGGTTCGACATGAACGCCCTGCTCCAGCAGGCACAGCAGATGCAGGAGCAGATGGTGTCGGCGCAGCAGGAGCTCGCCGAGGCCGACCGTCGACGGCACCGTCGGCGACGGTCTCGTGACGGTCACCGTGAGCGGCATCGGCGAGCTCGTGGGCGTGAAGATCCGCAAGGACTCCTTCGACCCTGCCGACACCGAGGACCTCGAGGACCTCATCGTCGCCGCCTACCGCGACGCCCAGCGCCAAGTCCGAGGCGCTGCGCCCAGGAGAAGCTCGGGCCCGCTCACCGGCGGGCTGGGCGGCGGGGGTGGCGGCGGACGCCGGTCGGCGGCGGCAACCAGCTCGGATTCTAGACCCTGTACGAAGGCGTCGTCCAGGACCTCATCGACGAGCTCGGCAGGCTGCCCGGCGTGGGTCCCAAGAGCGCGCAGCGCATCGCCTTCCACCTGCTGCCGGCCGACCCGGTCGACGTACGCCGGCTCGCGGACGTGCTGGTCGAGGTCAAGGAGCAAGGTGAAGTTCTGCTCGATCTGCTTCAACGTGCGCCGAGGAGGAGACCTGCCGGATCTGCCGCGACCAGCGCCGCGACCCGAGCGTGCTGTGCGTGGTCGAGGAGTCCAAGGACGTCGTCGCGATCGAGCGCACCCGCGAGTTCCGCGGCCGCTACCACGTCCTCGGCGGCGCCATCTCGCCCGATCGACGGCATCGGCCCCGACGACCTGCGCATCCGAGAGCTGATGCCCCGGCTGGCCGACGGCACGGTCACCGAGGTCATCCTGGCCACCGACCCGAACCTCGAGGGCGAGGCCACGGCGACGTATCTGACACGCCTGCTCAAGCCGATGGGCTTGCGCGTGACGCGACTTGCGAGTGGACTTCCGGTAGGTGGTGATCTGGAGTACGCCGACGAGGTCACTCTGGGGCGTGCATTCGAAGGGAGGAGATCGGTCGAATGACGAACGACACGCAGCTGCCGACCAGCGTCGCACCGACGGCGAGGTGCCGAGCGAGGACTTCGCGCAGCAGATCGCGGACCAGGTCGGGAGCTTCCTGCTGGCCATCCGGGCGATCTCCCGCGGGGAGGCCGACGGGTCGACCGCCGTCTCCGCTGCTGCTGCTCGAGGTCAGCCAGGTGCTGCTCGCCGGCGGCCGGCTCGGGGTGCACAGCGACTTCCTGCCCGCCGACGAGTACGAGCCCGACGCCGGTCCCGACCCCGACCTCGACGCCATGCGGCTGCGGCTGGCGGTGCTGCTGGAGAGCGTCGACGCCTACAGCGAGGTCTTCGACCCGTACGTCGACCCGCCCGAGCTGATGTCCTCGCTGCTCTCGGACGACCTCACCAGCATCGCGACCGCCCTCGCCCACGGCCTGCAGCACTACCGCGCCGGCCGGGTCAGCGAGGCGCTGTGGTGGTGGCAGTTCTCCTACGTCTCCACGTGGGGCACCGAGGCGAGCGCCGTGCTCCGCGCCCTGCAGTCGGTGGTCGCGCACGACCGGCTCGACGCGGAGTTCGAGAGCGAGGCCGACCAGGTCGCCGCGGCCGACGAGATGCTGGACCCGGCACAGCGCTGACCTGCGCCGGTCCTCGCTTGCCATCCGCGAGCGGGGTCGGCCCGCAGCCGGCGTCGGTAGAATCGCCGCGTCCGGGGACGAGGTCCGACCCAACCGCTCAGGAGTGTCGTGGGCATTGTCGTGCAGAAGTACGGCGGCTCGTCCGTCGCCGACGCCGACGGCATCAAGCGAGTCGCCCAGCGGATCGTCGCCACCAAGAAGTCCGGCAAGGACGTCGTCGTGGTGGTCTCCGCGATGGGCGACACGACCGACGAGCTGCGCGACCTCGCCCAGCAGGTGAGCCCGCTCCCGCCGCCCCGCGAGCTCGACATGCTGCTGACCGCCGGCGAGCGGATCTCGATGGCGCTGGTGGCGATGGCGATCGCCAACCTCGGCCAGAGGGCGCAGTCGTTCACCGGCAGCCAGGCCGGCGTCATCACCGACAGCGCCCACGGCAAGGCGCAAGATCATCGACGTCACGCCCGGCCGGATCCAGAAGGCCATCGACGAGGGCAACATCGCGATCGTCGCCGGCTTCCAGGGCGTCTCGCAGGACACCAAGGACATCACCACGCTGGGCCGCGGCGCCTCCGACACCACGGCCGTGGCGCTGGCCGCCGCGCTCGACGCCGAGGTCTGCGAGATCTACAGCGACGTCGACGGCGTCTTCACCGCCGACCCGCGCATCGTGCCGACCGCCCGCAAGCTCGACCGGGTCTCCACCGAGGAGATGCTGGAGATGGCGGCCTGCGGCGCGAAGATCCTGCACCTGCGGTGCGTGGAGTACGCCCGCCGCTACAACATGCCCGTCCACGTGCGCTCCTCCTTCAGCCAGAAGGAGGGCACCTGGATCGTTCCCGAAGCAGAGGTGGACAGAGTGGAGCAGGCGATCATCGCCGGCGTCGCGCACGACCGCAGCGAGGCCAAGATCACCGTGGTCGCGGTGCCCGACAAGGTCGGCGAGGCGGCCGCGCATCTTCGAGACGCTCGCCGACGCCGAGATCAACCTCGACATGATCGTGCAGAACGTCTCGCGCGGCCTCGACCGAACCTCACCGACATCTCCTTCACGCTGCCGCGCGAGGACGGCCAGGCCGCGATGAGCGGCGCTGGCGACGCATCAAGGACGAGGTCGGCTACGACTCGCTGCTCTACGACGACCAGATCGGCAAGGTCTCGCTGATCGGTGCCGGCATGCGCTCGCACCCCGGCATCACCGCGCGCTTCTTCGCGGCGCTGGCCTCCGCCGGTGTGAACATCGAGATGATCTCCACCTCGGAGATCCGCATCTCGGTGATCGTCGACGAGGGCCAGGTCGACGACGCCGTCACGGCCACCCACACCGCCTTCGACCTCGACGCGGACGACGTCGAGGCCGTCGTGTACGGCGGGACCGGCCGATGACCCCGCCCGCGGCCCGTAGTCGCGATCGTCGGAGCCACCGGCCAGGTCGGCGGGGTGATGCGCCGCATCCTGCTCGAGCGGGCGTTCCCGGTCGACGAGCTCCGGTTCTTCGCCTCGGCCCGCTCGGCCGGGCACGACGCTCGCCTGGGACGGCCGGGAGATCGTCGTCGAGGACGCCGACGACCGCCGACCTCGCCGGCATCGACATCGCGCTGTTCTCCGCCGGCGCCTCGACGTCGCGGGCGCTCGCGCCGCGGTTCGCCGAGGCCGGCGCCGTCGTGGTCGACAACTCCTCGGCCTGGCGGATGGACCCCGACGTGCCGCTCGTCGGTCAGCGAGGTCAACCCGCGACGCCGTCGCCGGGCGGCCGAAGGGGATCATCGCCAACCCCAACTGCACCACGATGGCGGCGATGCCGGTGCTCAAGCCGCTGCACGACGAGGCCGGGCTGGTCCGGCTGGTCGCCAGCACCTACCAGGCGGTCTCCGGCAGCGGGCTCGCCGGTGTCGACGAGCTGGCCGGCAGGTCGCAGCGGTCGGCGACAGCGGGCCGCTGCTCACCCACGACGGCGCCGCGGTCGACCTGCCGGCCCCGTCGAAGTACGTCCGCCCGATCGCCTTCAACGTGCTGCCGATGGCCGGGCTCGATCGTCGACGACGGCAGCGACGAGACCGACGAGGAGCAGAAGCTCCGCAACGAGAGCCGCAAGATCCTCGACATGCCCGAGCTGCGGGTCTCGGGCACCTGCGTGCGGGTGCCGGTCTTCACCGGGCACTCGCTGTCGATCAACGCCGAGTTCGCGTCGCCCGCTGTCCGCCGAAGCGGGCCACCGAGATCCTGGCCGACGCGCCCGGCGTGACGCTCTCGGACATCCCGACGCCGCTGCAGGCGGCCGGCGAGGACCCGAGCTTCGTGGGCCGGATCCGGCAGGACCCGGGCGTGGACGGCGAGCGCGGCCTGGCGCTGTTCGTCTCCAACGACAACCTGCGCAAGGGTGCTGCGCTCAACACCGTGCAGATCGCCGAGCTGGTGGCCGCCGGGCGCTGACCCGTCAGGCCCGGCCTCAGCGGCGTCAGCGCACGTCGTGCTCCGGGCCGCGCTCCGGTTTCGGCTCGACGAACGCGTCGTCACCCAGTGTCGACAGCACGTAGGCCACCGCGCACAGGAGCGGCACGATCAGGAACATCCACAGGACAGCTGCTGCGGCGAGCGTGAGCATCACGATGACGCAGAGCACGCCCACGGCCAGGAAGCTCGTGCTGCGCGGGCTCTCCGATGACTGCCAGGCGGCCAGCAGCACCGCGCCGAACAGCACCATCAGCACCAGGATGACACCAGCAGGAGCAGCCCGGTGCCGCCGCCACAGGTCTCGGTGCCGCGGAGCGCGTTGCAGCCCTGCAGCGAGGCGTAGGTCAGCATCGCGCCGACCAGCGCCGACGACCAGGCCGGTCAGCGCGGCGGCCAGCCGGCCGGGCAGCGCGGGCAGCGGGAACGGCTCGCGCTCCCGCCTCCTCCTCGTGCTCCGGTCGCCCGGCCTCGTCGACGGTTCCTCGGTCTCGACGGGGCTCTCGATCGCCGGCTCGTCGAGCACGGTCGGCTCGGGTCGGCGGGCGCCGGCGCGGCGACGGGCCGACCGGCTGGCTGCGCCGGGTGCCGGTGCGGGCCGGGTCGGGCTCCGCGGCGGCTCGGCGTGCGACGGGCGCCGGCGGCGCCTCGGCGACGGACGTGGCCGCGACGGGCTCGTGCTCGCGGTGGTCGCGGCGGGCGGCTCGGGAGGCGCTCGTCCTCGGGGGCGACCGGCGTCGGCGTCGCCCGGGCCCTTCTTGCGACGGCCGAGCCGCGGCAGGCTCAGCTTCGGCAGCTCGAGCTTGGCGGTCTCGTCCGAGCTGTCCGACCCGTCCTCGGTGGGCGTGTCACCCATGGTCGGCAGTGTGCCAGACCGCCGTGTCCGCCGGTCACAACCCGCAGCCCCGCGACGGGCGCGGCGCGGTCCGGGTCACCGGGCGACGGAGTACGAGCCCTGACGGGTCGAGGCTCGCGCACCGTGGTCGGGCGAGGAGCCATGCCGACGTGCGCAGCGACTGGTCGTACGCCGTGATCGCGCCGTCGTGGTCCCCGAGCGCGCGCCAGGAGTCCGCCCAGCTCGCGCCAGAGCCGCGCCACGGTCCGGGTCGGGCATCATCCGTGCCAGCACCGTCTCGGCCTCGCCGTAGGACTCCTGCGCCAGGTCGATCTCGAGCTGGGCCGTGCCGACGTCGCCGAGCAGCAGCAGGGCGGAGACCCGCTCGACGTGGGCCGAGGGACCGAGCATCTGCAGCGCGCCGGCCGCCTGCTCCGCGGCGTCGTCCAGGTCGCCCAGCTGCAGGTGGGCGCGGCCGCGGAAGGTGGCGGCGACACCGAGGTCGAGCGTGGCGCCGGCCAGGGCCGGGTCGCGCTCGGCCAGGTCGAGCTGGATCAGGGCGTCCGCGGGACGGGGGTCTCGGGGAGCTCGAGCATGATCCACGCGTAGTTCAGGCGCAGCCGCGGCAGGTCACGGCTGCTTCCTGGTCGCGAGAACAGGCGACCGCGCGGTCGGTCAGGCGCAGGGCGTCGGTGACGCGGCCGCGCTCGGGGGCGACGGTGGCGGCGTTCCAGTAGACCGCGCCGCGGGCGCGGGAGCTGCTCAGTCCGGTCGGCGACCTCGATGAGCTCCTCGAGCGCGCGGGTCGCGTACATCAGGTCGCCGCGCTCGACGAGAGCGAACATCAGCACCGAGCAGAGCCGCAGGTGCTCGTCGGTGCCGGTAGGCCGGCCGCCTCGACCTCGTGGTCACGGCCGCTTCGGCGGATCTCGCGGCACGGCCGATGTCGCCGGACTCGATGTACATGATCGAGAGCGCGCAGGACGCCTGGGCGAACGTCAGCCAGGAGCTCCTCGCGGCGTGCAGCGGTCGACGAGCGCCTCGAGCACCGCGACGGCGCGGTCGAGCTGCCGGTCTGCTGCAGGCTCTCGGCCAGCACGAGCGCGGCGTCGCACGCGGTCGCGCTGTCCAGCTCGTCGAGCGGCAAGGTTGCCCAGGGCGTGCGGACCGCCTCGGCCGGGTTGCCGTTGCCAGTGCCAGTCGGGCGAAGTTGACCTCGAGGCGGGCGGCTGTCGAGACGACCGGCGGCCGGCGTCTGCTCGTCGACGAGCTCGCTGACCGGCACGTCGAGACGCTCCGCCAGCCGCGGCGACCGCGGTCGGCGACGGTGTGCGCTTGCCGGACTCGATCAGCGAGACGTAGCCGGGGCTGATGCCGTCCCCGGCGAGTGCCTGCTGGCTGAGGCCCTTGGCCTGCGCAGCTCCCGGACGCGTGTCTCCGAATGTGGTCATGCGTCCGATGTTAGGAGGCTTTACTCGCTAGTAGAGGCTCCGGAGTCACAATATCAGCCGTTCGGTCAGGTCAACCCCAACCGAACGGAGCATTTCAGCGGCAGCAGCCGAACCGCCATGCTGGGGGTGGCGGTCGCGGTGGCCACCGCGGCGGGCACGATGCCGAGCGCGAGAACGCTCATGAGGCCGGCCACGACAAGACGGGTGGAAATACGCATTTTAGCTCCCTGTAAACAAGTCCCTACAAACCAGTAAACAAGAGTGTAAGGAGAGTCATAGAGTAAGGAACGCCTTACAAGGTAAAAGGTTCCCGCATTCCGCGTGACTTAATCGCGCCGTCTTCGTTATCTCGCCCGCGCGCGAGCACGCGAAAGCCCCCGCACAGGTGTGCGGGGGCTTTCGCATGCGTGACCACTCGGTCGGGCTGACAGGATTTGAACCTGCGGCCTCCTCGTCCCGAACGAGGCGCGCTACCAAGCTGCGCCACAGCCCGAGGGCGTCGACACTCTAGCCGACGACCGTGCCGCCACGAATCCGGGCGTCGGGCTGCCGGGGTCAGCGTGAGCAGGGTGGCCTCCGGTCGGCAGCAGAACCGCACGGGTGCGTACGGCGACGTGCCGAGCCCCGCCGAGACGTGCAGCCACGCCGACCGCCGGGCCCCGGCCGCCGGGTGCCGGTGCAGGCCCGAGGCGCGGCGGGTGTCGAGGTCGCAGTTGGTCACCAGGGCGCCGCGAACGGCAGGCGCAGCTGGCCGCCGTGGGTGTGCCCGGCGAGCACCGTGTCGTAGCCGTCGCCGGCGAACTGGTCGAGCACCCGCAGGTACGGCGCGTGGGTCACGCCCATCCGGACGTCGGCCGAGGCGTCGGCCGGCCCGGCGACGGCGGCCAGGTCGTCGTACTCCAGGTGCGGGTCGTCGACCCCGGCGAACGCGAACCGGGTCTGCCCGACGGTCAGGTCGTCGCGCCGGTTGCGTCAGGTCGAGCCAGCCGCGGTCGGTGAACTCGGCCTTCAGCCGGTCGCTGGGCAGCCGGTCCGCGCCCGGTGTTGCGCTGGCCGTCGTCGGGCAGCAGGTAGCGGACCGGGTTGCGCAGCGACGGCGCGAAGTAGTCGTTGGAGCCGAGCACGAAGACACCGGGCACGTCGAGCAGGCGGCCGAAGGCGTCGAGCACGACCGGCACGGCCTGCTGGTGCGCGAGGTTGTCACCGGTGTTCACCACCAGGTCCGGCTCGAGGTCGGCGAGCCGTCGGACCCACTCCCGCTTGCGGCGCTGCGCCGGGGTCAGGTGCAGGTCGGAGACGTGCAGCACCCGCAGCGGGCGTGTGCCCGGCGGGCAGCACCGGCACGGTCTGCCGGCGCAGCGCGAACCAGCGGACCTCGACCCCGGCGGAGTACCCGAGGCCGGCGGCACCGGCGAGGCCGGCCAGGCTCGCGGCCCGCAGGGCGGTCCGGACGGCGAGCGCGGCGTGGTCTTCGGGGCGCGGCACCTCGCCAGGCTGCCACACGCCGCCACGGCGAAAGCGCGTGGCGTCCGGCTGTCAGACTGGACGAATGAGCGAGCTCAAGGACCGACTCCGCGCCGACCTGACCGCCTCGATGAAGGCGCGCGACGCGCCGCGTCGTCCACGCTGCGCATGTTGCTGACCGCCGTCACGAACGCCGAGGTGGCCGGCAAGGAGCAGCGCGAGCTCAGCGACGACGACATCGTGGGCGTGCTCAGCACCGAGGCGAAGAAGCGCCGCGAGGCGGCCGAGGCCTACGACGACGCCGGCCGCGCCGACAGCGCCGCCCAGGAGCGCGCCGAGGCCGAGATCATCGCCGGCTACCTGCCCGAGCAGCTCGACGACGCGCAGGTGGCCGAGCTCGTGACCGCGACGATCGAGCAGGTCGGCGCCGCCGGCGAGGGCATGCGGGCGATGGGCAAGGTGATGGGCGCGCTGCAGCCGCAGGTCAAGGGTCGGGCCGACGGTGCGGTCGTGGCCGCCGAGGTGCGACGCCAGCTCGGCTGAGCTCAGCCGCGGTTGCCGCCGCCTCCACCGTTGCCGCCGCCGCCGGGCTTCTTGTCCCCGCCGCCGCCGGCTCTGCCGCCGCCGCCACCGCCGCCGCCGCCGCCGCTTCTTCTTGTCCCCGCCGCCGCTGCTTCTTCTTGGGCTCGGGGGCCGGCGGGACGTACGGCGTGCCGTCGGAGACGTAGATCGTCACCGTGCTGCCGGTCGGCGTCAGGCTGCCGGAGCCGGGGCTGAGGTAGGCGACCGTGCCCTGGGGGTAGCCGCTGTCCACCGTCGGGCCGACGACCGGGGTGAACCCGGCCTTGCGCAGCGTGGCCGCGGCGGCGTCCGTGCTCAGCCCGTAGAGCGACGGCACCGTCACCGTCTGCCCCTCGATGGTGCGCGGGTTCGGTGACTGGAAGGTGTCGTCGGGGAGGTACTGCTCGACGGCCTTCATCGCGTCGCCCCACATCGGGCCGGCGGTCGTCGAGCCGTGCGCGCCGGAGATGTAGACGCCGCCGACCGTCTGGCCGTTGAGCGAGATGGGTGACCCAGGCTGTTCGCGCCGGCGATCATCGCCGACGTGGCCAGGTTGGGGGTGTAGCCGTCGAACCAGACCGCCTTGTTGTCGTTGGTCGTGCCGGTCTTGCCGGCCGACGGCTGGGCGAGGCCGAGCCCGGCGTCGTCGCCGAAGCCGTCCCGCTGCTGGACGCCCTCGAGGATGTCGTTGACCGCGTCGGCGACGTCGGTGCGCAGCACCTGCTGGCACTGCGGCGGGTAGGTCTCGATCGTCTTGCCGGCGCTGTTGAGGATCGGGTGACCGGCCGGGGCGCGCAGTAGCGGCCGCGGGCCGCGAACGTCGCGTAGACGCTCGACCATCGTCAGCGGGTCGACGTCGGTGACCCCGAGGGTGAACGGGCCGACGACGTCGTTGTCGGGGACGACGACGCCCATCTTCTTCGCCAGCGTGATCGGCTGCGCACAACCCGGTGCGCTGCTCGAGCTGGGCGAAGAAGGTGTTCACCGACAGCTGGGTGCCGGTGTAGAGGTTGAACGTGCCGGCGCCGGTGGAGTTCTGGGGGCTCCAGTGCGTCGCTGCCGAGCAGGTAGCCGTGGCAGGTGCGGTACCTGCTCTCGGGGATCGACATCGTCTGCGGAGCGTTGATGCTCGTCGACAGCGGGATGTCCTGCGTGATCGCGGCCGACAGCACGAACACCTTGAACGTCGATCCGGCCTGGAACCCGTTGGAGTCGCCGTACTTCTTGGGGGCGACGTAGTTGAGGTAGGTCTGTCCCGCCTTCTTGTCGCGCCCATCGGCCGTGACTGCGACAGCGAGCGCACCTCGCCGGTGCCGGGCTGGACCATCGCGAGCCCGCCGATGGCCTGGTCGGTCGGGTGGACGTGGCGGCGCACCGACTTGTCGGCGGCTCGCTGGTAGCGCAGGTCGACGGTCGTCTTGATCGTCAGGCCGCCGTTGAACAGCAGCCGGCGCCGATCCTCCTCGGTCTTGCCGAGGTCGCGATCGGCGAGGAGGTACTTGATCGCGAAGTCGCAGAAGAACGGCGCCGCCGACGAGAGCAGCCGTTGCGGACCCTGGTGACCTTCAGGCCGAGCCGGCGGCCCTCGGCCTGGCGGGCCTCCGACCGGGAGATCACGTTGAGCTGCGCCATCCGGGCGACCACGGTGTTGCGACGCTCCTTGGCGCGGCTGGCGTAGTTGGTCGGGTCGTAGCCGATCGGGTTCTTCACCAGGCCGGCGAGCAGCGCGGCCTCGCGCAGGTTGAGCTGCGAGGCCGGCTTGGAGAAGTAGTGGCGCGAGGCGGCCTCGATGCCGTAGGCGCCGTCCCCGAAGTAGGCGATGTTGAGGTAGCGCTGCAGGATCCAGTCCTTGGAGTACTTCTCCTCGAACGCGATCGCGTAGCGCAGCTCGTTGATCTTGCGCTGGTAGGTGTCGGCCGTCGCCGCCAGCCGCTGGGCCCGGGTGTTGGCCTGGTTGACCAGCGTCATCTTGACCATCTGCTGGGTGATGGACGAGCCGCCCTGGGTGCTGCCGCTGTTGGCCTGGTTGGTCACGAACGCTCGCAGCGTGCCGCGCAGGTCGATCGCGCCGTGCTGGTAGAAGCGGTAGTCCTCGATCGAGATGATCGCCTTGCGCATCACCGGCGCCACCTTGGACAGCGGCACGTTGACGCGGTTCTGGTCGTAGAGCGTGGCCAGCACGGCGCCGTCGTTGCCGAGCACCCGGGTGCGCTGAGCGAGCGGCTCCGCGGTCAGCTCGGTCGGGATCTTGTCCATCCCGTCGGCGACGGTGCGACGCCGACAGCCCGGTCACGGCCGCGAAGGGGATCGCCAGGCCGGCCACCAGCACGCCCATGACAGCCGCCACCGCGACCATCACCCCGAGGTGGGACAGGACGCTGGCGGGCTTGAGACGATCGGTTCTGCGCCGAGACATGCGCACCAATGTACGTGACGGGAGTGCGCTCGGCCGCCGTACCGTACGCCGTGCTGTCTGTCACGCACCGGCCCACGGCGTCGGCGTGGCGGTATCGGCCGGGTCGGCATAGTCCGAAGGGACTACTGCTTTCGACCACCGAGCCTCGTCAGGCGGCCGGCACACCGCGCAGAAGCCTCAGACCCGGCGTTCGGCGCCTTCAGGAGGGACGTTCGGTTCGTCCCACTAGTCACATACGGGCTATGCGAAGTTGAGCCCTCTGTGTCTGTTTCGTGAAGGTCCAAGTCTTTACCTTCATACGTGGGGATTGACTCGGATGGCCCGCTGGGAGGTGGGCCCTTCTCGGAAGGGACAAGGCCGATGTGGAACGAAGACTGGGCCGGCAAGGCACTGTGCAACGAGACTCGACCGGACGAGCTGTTCGTGCGGGGAGCCGCACAGAACCGCGCCAAGCAGATGTGCGCCGGCTGCCCGGTGCGCACCGAGTGCCTCGCCGAGGCGCTCGACAACCAGATCGAGTGGGGCGTCTGGGGTGGCATGACGGAGCGTGAGCGCCGTGCGCTGCTGCGCCGTCGCCCGAACGTCAGCTCGTGGCGTCGCCTGCTCGAGACGGCGATGAACGACCACGTGGCCGCGGTGTCGGTCGAGGCCACGCCGGAGCTCGTGCCGGCCTGAGCGGGCAACCGGTCGGCCGACCGGCTGTCACCTGGGGTCACTGGGAGCCCCGGGAGGCACAGGTCGCCGACCAGCCGGAGGCCGTCGAGGTCGTGCACGTCCGTGGACAGTGCCGGCACGAGGGCCGTCGGCACGTCCGGGTGGGCCGCGGCGAACCGTCGCCGCAGCCGCGTCTCGCGCGCCACGACGCGGCCGTGGTCGGCGTGCAGCCGCAGCAGGCCGGCGGTGAGACCGGCCGTCTCGCTGCCCGACCCGTCCGCCTCCTCGAGGCGCTCGGCGGCGACCAGCGCCTGCTCCGCCGACAGCCGCCCGCGCGGCTCCCGGTGCGCCCGGTTGACGACCAGTCCCGCGAGCGGCATCCGCTCCTCGTTGAGCCGCTCGACGAAGAACGCCGCCTCGCGCAGCGCGTCCGGCTCCGGCGCGGCGACCACCAGGAACGACGTACCGTCGGCCTGCAGCAGCTGGTAGGTCTTCTGGGCCCGCTGCCGGAACCCGCCGAAGAGCGTGTCGAGGGCGGCCACGAACGACTGCACGTCGCGCAGCATCTGCGCCCCGAGCACCTTGGTCAGGGTGCTGGTGACCATGCCGAGCCCGGCGCGTCATCAGCCTCGCCGGCCCGCGCGCCGGCGTCAGCAGGATCCGGATCAGCCGGCCGTCGAGGAAGCCCGCCAGCCGGTCGGGGGCGTCGAGGAAGTCCAGCGCCGAGCGGGACGGGGGCGTGTCGACCACGATGAGGTCCCACCGGCCCGAGGCGACCGCGTCGGCGTGCAGCTGGCCGAGCTTCTCCATCGCCATGTACTCCTGCGTCCCGGCGAACGAGCTCGACAGCGCGACGTAGAACGGGTTGCTGAGGATCTGCGCGCGCCTTCTCCGGGCTGGCCTGGCTCTCCACCACCTCGTCGAAGGTGCGCTTCATGTCGAGCATCATGGCGTCGAGCGAGCCGGCGCCCTCCCGCACGCCGGGCACCGGCCGGGGGACGTTGTCGAGCTTCTCGATGCCCATCGACTGCGCGAGCCGGCGGGCCGGGTCGATGGTCAGCACGACGACCTTGCGGCCCTGCTCGGCGGCGCGCAGCGCGAGCGCGGCGGACGTGGTGGTCTTGCCGACCCCGCCCGAGCCGCAGCAGACGATGATGCTCGGTCGACCGGTCGGCGAGCAGCGCGTCGACGTCGAGCTCGGGCGTCCCCTCCAGGTGGGCGACGAGCGGGCCGAACCGGGGGTGCGGTGCGGCGTTCATGCCAGCCCCTGCCTGCGCAGCTCGGCGGCGAGCTCGTAGAGCCCGCCGAGGTCGACGCCGTCCGGCAGCCGCGGCAGCTCGTACGTCGGCACGTCGAGCCCGCTGACCCGCTTGCGCTGCTCGTCCTCGAGCTCGCGTCGCTCGGCGTGCTCGCGGGCCTCGTCGAGCAGCCCCTCGACCAGGCGGTCCGGTGGGCTTCACGCCCGCCGTCTGCAGGTCGGCGCGCAGCGCGTCGGCGTCCAGGCCGGTGCGGAGCACCTGGTCGCGCTCGTCCGCCGTCGAGCTCGTCGGGGTGGGTGAGGTTCGTGACCACGCCGCCGATCGGCAGCCGCAGGTCGCGCAGCTCCGCGATGCCGTCGAGCGTCTCCTGCACCGGCATGTCCTCGAGCACGGTGACCAGGTGGACCCGGCTGAGCTCCGAGCGCAGCAGGTTCATCACGCTGTCGGCCTGGTGCCGCACGGGGCCGACCTTGGCCAGCCCGGCGAGCTCGCTGTTGACGTTGAGGAACTGCGAGATCCGGCCGGTCGGGGGTGCGTCGAGCACCACGGCGCCGTACCGGCGGGCGTGCTTGTTGCGGCGGTTGCGGTGCACCGCCTCGTAGACCTTGCCGGTCAGCAGCACGTCGCGCAGCCCCGGCGCGATCGTGGTGGCGAAGTCGATGACGCCGAAGCGGTCGAGCACCTTGCCGGCGCGGCCGAGCCGGTAGTACATCGCGAGGTACTCCAGCAACGCGCCCTCGAGGTCGATCGCGAGGGCGTAGACGTCGCCGGTGCCCTGCGGGCCCTGCACGATGCGGCGCTCCTCGTAGGGCAGCGGCGGCACGTCGAAGAGCTGGGCGATGCCCTGCCGGGCCTCCACCTCGCACAGCAGCACGTCCTGGCCGCGGGAGGCGAGCCCCAGCGCGAGCGCGGCGGCGACGGTGGACTTGCCGGTGCCGCCCTTGCCGGTGACGACGTGAAGCCGGACGCCGGGCCAGTGGGCGTCCGAGGCGGGTGCGGAGGTCACGTCTCGACGGTAGCCGTCGCGGCCAGGCGTGCACCGGCGGTCGGCCCGTGACAGCGCCCACACCGCGCTGGCTAGGGTGTCGTGGTCGGGCCGGACGGGCCCGCGAACGAGGAGGTCCGTCGTGGACAAGGTGGTGGCGAGTGCCGCCGAGGCCGTAGCCGACATCGGCAGCGGCTCGACGATCGCGGTCGGCGGCTTCGGGCTCTGCGGCATCCCGACCGTGCTGATCGACGCGCTGCTGGAGCAGGGCGCCGACGAGCTGCAGGCGGTGTCGAACAACTGCGGCGTCGACGAGGCCGGGCTGGGCGTGCTGCTGTTCAACCACCGGATCCGGCGGATGATCTCCTCCTACGTCGGGGAGAACAAGGAGTTCGCGCGGCAGTACCTCCACGGCGAGCTCGAGGTCGAGCTGACCCCGCAGGGCACGCTGGCCGAGCGGATGCGGGCCGGCGGCTCGGGCATCCCGGCGTTCTTCACCGCGACCGGCGTCGGCACGCAGGTCGCCGAGGGCGGGCTGCCCTGGAAGTACGACGACTCCGGCAACGTGGTGACCTCGTCGCCGGCCAAGGAGGTCCGCACCTTCGAGACGGCCGACGGCCCGAAGGAGTTCGTGCTCGAGGACGCGATCGTCGCGGACTACGGGCTGGTGCGCGCCTGGAAGGGCGACCGGCACGGGAACCTGGTGTTCCGGCAGTCCGCCCGCAACTTCAACCCGCTGGCCGCGATGTGCGGCCGGGTCACGATCGCGGAGGTCGAGCACCTCGTGGAGCCCGGCGAGATCGGCGCGGACGACGTCCACACCCCGGGGGTCTTCGTGCAGCGGGTCGTCCCGCTCACCGAGGAGCAGGTGGCCGACAAGAAGATCGAGAAGAGGACTGTGAGGACCCGGTCATGAGCCCTTCGACAAACTCAGGAACCGGCTGGTCGCGCGAGGAGATGGCCGCGCGGGCGGCCTCGGAGCTGGAGGACGGCTCCTACGTCAACCTGGGGATCGGGCTGCCGACGCTGGTGCCGAACTACGTCGACGAGGACGTCGAGCTGGTGCTGCAGTCGGAGAACGGCATCCTCGGCGTGGGCGCGTACCCCTTCGAGGGCGACGAGGACCCCGACCTGATCAACGCCGGCAAGGAGACCGTCACGCTGCGCCCGGGTGCGTCGTTCTTCGACTCGGCCACCTCCTTCGGGATGATCCGCGGCGGCAAGATCGACGCCGCGATCCTCGGCGCCATGCAGGTCTCGGCGGCCGGCGACATCGCCAACTGGATGATCCCCGGCAAGATGGTCAAGGGCATGGGCGGCGCGATGGACCTGGTCCACGGCGCGAAGCGGGTGATCGTGCTGATGGAGCACGTCGCCAAGGACGGCTCCTACAAGATCGTCGACGAGTGCTCGCTGCCCTACACCGGCAAGGGCGTCGTGCAGCGGATCATCACCGACCTCGCCGTCATCGACATCACCCCCAAGGATCCCGTCACCGGTTCCGGGGGTGGCTTGACGCTCGTCGAGCTGGCGCCCGGGGTCACCGAGGACGAGGTCCGGGAGAAGACCGAGCCCCCGCTCTCCTGACCCGCCTTCTCCTTCCGCCCCCGGGGTCCCGCCGACCCGTCACCCACTCGGCGGTCTGACCGGCGTGTCGCGCAGTCCGTGACGGGTCACGCGGCGCGGTGCAGACGTCGACGCGCCTCGGCCAGCCCGCGGCGCAGCACGTCGCCGGCACGCTCCGGGTGCTCGAGGACCTCGCGCGCCGTGAGCACGACGACGACCCAGCCGTGGTCCCGCAGCCACGCGCGCCGTTGCTCGTCGTACGCACGGTCGGCGGGGGTGGTGTGGTGCTCGCGGCCGTCGTACTCGGCGAGGAAGCGGAGGGCGGGCAGGCCGAGGTCGCCGCGGTAGCGCAGGATGCCGGCGGCGCGGACCGGCACCTGGAGCTCGGGGGCGGGGCAGGCCGGCGTCCAGCCAGCGCAGCCGCAGCGCCGACTCGCCCGGCGACTCCGAGCGCGGGTCGACGAGCGGGGCGAGCTCGCGCAGCTGGACCACGCCGCGGAAGCCCTTGAACCGGGGGAGCTCTCGCATGAGGTCGGAGCCGTCGAAGCCACCGACCCGCATCAGCGAGTCCATCGAGCCGAGGGCGCGGACCCGTGGCGTGAGCCGGCCGAGGTCGAGCGCCGTCCGCAGCGGCGTCGTCGTGAGGACTCCGTGGACGGTCTGCAGGTCGCGCGCGACGAACGACCGCTCGCCGCCGGCGGTGCCCGGTCGGCGCACGCGGGTGGTGCCGGGCAGCGCGAAGACCTTCACCGGCGGCAGGTGGAGGTGGGTGCCCGGCGGCAGGACGTCGGCGCCGTGCAGCCAGCCGGCGGTGTCGTCGGTGACCACGGCGCTCTCCGGTACGACGAGCGAGAGCGCGATCGACCGGGAGAGCAGGTCGTCGGGCACCGCCGCGTCGACGTACACGCCGCGCAGCAGGTGTCGCAGCTGGCCCTCCCGGACCAGCCGGCGGAGCGCGTCGAAGCCGACGCCCGCGGCCCGGGCCTCGGCGGTGCTGAACGGGCGGTCGTGCGGGAGCCGGGAGTCGGCGGCGAAGGGGAGCAGCGTCATGGCGACAGGATGCGGTCGCCGCGACGGGGGTGCCGCGGTTGTCCACAGAGGTCGCCGGGGCGACCCGTCACCAACTGCGCGACGCGCCGGTCAACCTGCCGAGTAGGTGCCGGGTCGGCGGAAGGGGGTCAGAGGTCGGGGTGCTTGGTGGCGAGCCGGTAGAAGCCGGAGTGGAAGACCAGCGGCTCGCCGCCGGGGGCGTCGTAGGACTCGATCTCGCCGAGGAACAGCACGTGGTCGCCGGCGTCGACGCGCTGCGTGCGGCGGCAGGTGAAGCTCGCGACGGTGCCCTCGAGAAGCGGCAGGTCGCCGGCGCGCAGCCGGACGCCGTCGAACTTGTCGGACCCGGAGGTGGCGAACTGCCGGGAGAGGTGGTGCTGGTCGGAGGCGAGCACGTTGACCGCGAACCGGTCCGAGGCCTCGAAGGCGACCAGCGACGGCGACGACTTCGCCGCGGCCCACAGCACCAGCGGCGGGGCGATCGAGACCGACGTGAAGGAGTTGGCCGTCATGCCGGACGGGTGCCCGTCCTCGTCGACGGTGGTGACGACGGTGACGCCGGTGGCGTACTGGCCGAGCGCGCGCCGCAGGTCGCGGGTGTCGAACCGCGACGCCTCCACGGCCTCCTGGCGCGCCAGGAACGACGCGGCCTCGTCGGCGTCGAACCACCACGGCGCGAACAGCCGCGCGTCGTCGAAGCCGGCGGCGATCCGCTCCGCGACCGACGGGTGCCGGTGCGCGGCGTCGACGACCGCGCGCTGGTGCGGCTGCGCCGGCTGCAGCCAGCTGTTGGTCCACTCGGTGGCCCACTGCGCCCAGCCACGCCAGAAGTTGTCGAAGGTCCGCTGCATCCACGCCGCGTCGAACGCCCCGCGGTGCGCGGTGATCGCCTCGAGGTAGAACGACGCGGACTTGGTGGCGTTGTTCGACCCCTGGCTGGTGAGCGGGTCGTTGAGCACCACGACGTCGGCCATCCCGAGCACGGCCGCGCCCGAGGGCAGCACGCCGACCGGACGTCGTACGACCGGGGTGATCCGGCCCTGCAGCACGGCGTTGTCGTCGGCCAGCGTCGCGTCGGTGAGCCGGGCCGCCTCCGCGGGGAAGTGCTCGCCGAGCAGCTGCTGCAGCCGCGCCAGGTGGGCCGCCGGGGTGCGCGCGTCGTCCCAGGCGTCGAGCGGCCCACCGGGCACGCCCTCGACGACGACGATGTCGCACGGGCCGTCGGCGGTCATGGCCGGGCACGAGAAGCACTCGCCGACGCCCTCGACGCAGTGGTAGCGCAATCCTGGCCCGGCTGGGTCCGGCGTGACGCCGCGCAGGTAGGTCAGCGCTGCCACCCGCTGCGGCGACGAGTACGGCGACCGCTCGGCGTCCACCGGGAACAGCGACGCCAGCCCCGCGCGGCCGGTCGACACGACGACCAGGTCGTGGTCGCCGGCGAGCTCCTCGAGGTCGTCGACGGACACCACCCGGGTGACGACCTTGCCGCCGCGCCGCTCGATCTCCTCGATGAGCAGCGGCAGCCGGACCCGCTGGTCCAGCGACCGGGCGGCCGTGGCCAGCTCGGTGGCGAACTCGGCGCTCGACCCGTCGACCCGCTCGGTGGCGTACGACATCCGGCCGATCGGCGGCGCCGTCGGCAGCAGCTCCGCGATGCCGAGGGCGTGCTCCACCTCGAGCGCCGACTCGAACGTCACCTGGCTCGACATCACCGACCCGGACCGGATCTCGTCCGCGCTGCGGTCCGAGACCAGGGTGACGTCGAAGCCCTGCCGCACCAGCCCGAGGGCGAGCGCCGTGCCGGCCGGGCCCGGCGCCGACCACGGCGATCCGGCGGGTGGAGGTCATGCCGTCCAGCGTCTCACCCACGGACGGCGTCGAGGACCGAGGTCCACCAGGCCGAGCGGGGGTCGATCAGCGTCGACGTGGTCGGCGCCGGGCAGCTCGCGGTAGTCGAGCCAGTCGAACCGCGCCGCGAGGCCCCGGCTGAGCTCCACCGGCACGCTCGTCGTCACGGTCACCGTGCACCACGACCACGGTCGGCCTCGGGCCGGTGTCCGCACCGTGGCGGGGTCGGCGGCGTCGTACACCTCGGGGAGCTCGGCGCGGGTGCCGCCGAGGAAGTCCTCGGCCGCGACCCGACCCATCTCGTGCTCGACAGCCGCGCGGAGGTCCCCGACCGGGGCCAGCGCCACCACCCGGTCGACGGGGTGCGGCCGGTCGGCCAGCCACAGCACGAGGTGACCGCCCGCCGAGTGGCCGGTCAGCGTGACGCTCGTGGTCTCGACCCCGATCCCCGCCAGCAGCCCGGGCAGCGCGGCCAGCGCGGTGTCGAGGTCCTCCGACGTCGCGGACCAGGAGCCGGGTCCGCGGCGGTACTCCAGGTTCGCGACCACGAAGCCCTCGGCGACCAGCCCGTGCGCGAACGGCCGGGCGTGGACCCGGTCGTACTCCTGCCCCCAGAAGCCGCCGTGCACGTTGACGACCAGCGGCCGCGGGCGCCGGCCGCGGAGCCGCTCCGCGGGCAGGTGTACGTCGACCACGCCGTCGTCGTGCGCGGCGTAGCGGAGCACGGCGTCGGGGGGCTCGCTGGGGCGCGTCAGCACGTCATCTCCGGGCACGGGCCCCACGCTAGCCACCCCGTGAGCCGGGCTCGTAGAGTCCCGGGCATGACGACATGGGAGTACATGACCGCGCCGGTGCTGGTGCACGCCACCAAGCAGATCCTCGACAACTTCGGCCAGGACGGCTGGGAGCTGGTGCAGGTCGTGCCGGGCCCGGGTGGCGGCGAGAACGTCGTCGCGTACTTCAAGCGGCCCGTCGCATGAGCACCCCCGAGGAGCGGCTCCACGAGCTGGGGCTGACCGTCCCGGAGGTGGCCAAGCCGGTCGCGTCGTACATGCCGGCGGTCCGCAGCGGCCACCACGTCTTCACGTCGGGCCAGCTGCCGATGCGCGAGGGCCAGCTGATCGCGACCGGCAAGGTCGGCGGCGAGGTGACCCCGGAGGAGGCGCGTCGAGTGCGCGCGGCAGTGCGCCCTCAACGCCATCGCGGCGGTCCGCGCCGAGGTCGGCGAGCTCGCGAACGTCAAGCGGATCGTCAAGGTCGTCGCGTTCGTCGCGTCGACCCCCGACTTCACCGGCCAGCCGGGCGTCGCCAACGGCGCCTCCGAGCTGTTCGGCGCGGTCTTCGGCGACGCCGGCCAGCACGCCCGCAGCGCGGTCGGCGTCCCGGTGCTGCCCCTCGACGCCCCGGTCGAGGTCGAGATCGTCGTCGAGGTCTGAGGCCGCGTGGACCCCACCCGCCGGCTGCCCGACCGGCTCGTCGAGCAGGCCCGCGCGTACACCGACGGCACCACCGAGCCGGTCGAGCCCAAGCACGCCTCGACCGTCGTGCTGATGCGGGACGGCGACGGGCAGCCGGGCGGCCTCGAGGTCTACCTGCTGCGCCGGCACGTCGACATGGCCTTCGCGGCCGGGATGTGCGTCTTCCCCGGCGGCGGCGTCGACAAGCGCGACTTCGACGCCGAGATCGGCTGGGTCGGTCCGACGCCGGCCGAGTGGGCGGCGCTGCTCGGCACCGACGAGGCGTTCGCGCGGGCGCTGGTGTGCGCCGCGGTCCGGGAGACCTTCGAGGAGTCCGGCGTGCTGCTGGCCGGCCCCACCGAGGAGTCCGTGGTCGAGGACACCACCGGCGACGACTGGGAGGAGGACCGCCGCGCGCTCGAGGCGCGGGAGGTCTCGTTCACGTCGTTCCTGGAGCGGCGCGGGCTGCGGCTGCGCACCGACCTGCTGCGGCTGTGGGGCTCCTGGGTGACGCCGGTCTTCGAGCCGCGGCGGTTCAACGCACGGTTCTTCGTGGCCGCGCTGCCGCCGGGCCAGGTGACCCGCGACGTGTCGACCGAGTCCGACGAGGTGGTGTGGCTGCCGGTCCGCGAGGCGATCCGGGCGGTCGACGACCGGACGATGATGATGCTGCCGCCGACGTACTGCACCTGCCTGGAGCTCTACGACGCCGCCTCCACCTCCGACGCGCTGACCGCGGCCGGCTCCCGGGACCTCACGTCGGTCGAGCCGGAGGCGGTCGTCGGCGAGGAGGGTGCCTACCTGTCGATCCCCGACCGGCTGGTGGCTCTCGGCGAGGACGTCGCCGCCCGGATGCGCGGATGAGCGACTGGTCGGGCGGCTCGTTCGGCGAGCGGGCCCGCTGCCTGCTGGCGCCGAACCCGGACGTGATGACGCTCGACGGCACGAACACCTGGGTGCTGCGCGAGCCCGGCGGCCGCCGCTCGGTGGTCGTCGACCCCGGGCCGGAGATCGAGGCGCACCTCGACGCCGTCGCGTCGTACGCCGGCGAGGTCGCCGTCGTGCTGCTGACCCACCGGCACCTCGACCACTCGGAGGCCGCGAAGTCGTTCGCGCGGCGGGTCGGCTGCGGCGTGCGGGCGCTCGACCCGGAGCAGCGGCTCGGCGACGAGGGGCTCGGCGACGGCGACGTCGTCGAGGTGGACGGGCTCGAGGTGCACGTCGTCGCGACGCCCGGCCACACCTCCGACTCGCTGTCGTTCGTGCTGCCGCAGGAGCGGGCGGTGCTGACCGGCGACACCGTGCTGGGACGCGGCACGACCGTGGTGGCGCACCCCGACGGCCAGCTCGGCGCCTACCTCGACTCGCTGCACCGGCTGCGCGCGCTCGCCGAGGCGCAGCAGCTCGCGACCGTGTGGCCCGGTCACGGCCCGGTCATCGACGACGCGCTCGGCGCCCTGGACTTCTACCTCGCGCACCGCCGCGAGCGGCTCGAGCAGGTGCGCGAGGCGCTGCGCGGGCTCGACCCGGACGCCGAGGACCTGGCCCGTCAGGTCGTCGAGACGGTGTACGCCGACGTCGACGAGGTGCTCTGGGGCGCGGCCGAGCTCAGCGTCCGCGCCCAGATCGACTACCTGCGCAGCTGAAGGTCAGGCGGGCTCAGCGGGCTCGGCGGGAGAGCCGCTCGATGTCCATGATCACCACGGACCGCGGCTCGAGGCGCAGCCAGCCGCGCGACGCGAAGTCGGCGAGCGCCTTGTTGACCGTCTCGCGGGAGGCGCCGACGAGCTGCGCCAGCTCCTCCTGGGTGAGGTCGTGGTGCACGTGGACGCCGTCGTCGGCGGTGCGGCCGAACCGGTCGGCGAGGTCGAGCAGCGCCTTGGCGACCCGGCCGGGCACGTCGGAGAACACCAGGTCGGCGACCACGTCGTTGGCCTTGCGGAGCCGGCCGGCCAGCTGGGCCAGCAGGCCGCGGGCCACGGCCGGACGGCCGTCGAGCCAGCGCAGCAGGTCCTCGTGGGACAGCGAGGAGAAGCCGGTGTCGGTGACGGCGGTGACGGTGGCCGAGCGCGGGCCGGGGTCGAACAGCGAGAGCTCGCCGAACATCTGGCCGGGGCCGAGGATCGCCAGCAGGTTCTCGCGGCCGTCGGAGGACGTCCGGCCGAGCTTCACCTTGCCGTCGATGACGACGTAGAGCTTGTCGCCCTCGTCGCCCTCGTGGAACAGCACGTCCCCTCGCCGCAGACGGCTCTCGGCCATCGACGCACGCAGCGCGGTGGCCGCCTCGTCGTCGAGCGCGCTGAACAGCGGAGCCTGGCGCAGCACGTCGTTGTCCACAGGTGTTCCTCCCACAGGTCACACTCAACCGGCCCGCCGGGCGGACCGCCCGACGGTGCAACAGGTCACAGTCTTGCCTATCACCAGCCACTTCGGCCAAGACCCGGCCTCCTTGGTACCCACTTCGGTGCCGCTCAGCCACGTCGGGACCCGCTACTAGGCTGGCCGCGTGCCCGACACCTCGCTCGTCCGCCGCGCCCGCAAGATCGACCGGGTGCTGGCGCAGACCTACCCCGACGCCCGCTGCGAGCTCGACTTCGACAACGCCTTCGAGCTGCTCGTGGTGACGGTGCTGTCGGCCCAGACGACCGACCGGCGGGTGAACGCCGTCCGCCCCACGCTGTTCGCGGCCTACCCCGACGCGCAGGCGATGGCCGGCGCCGAGCGCGAGAAGCTCGAGCAGATCATCCAGCCCACCGGCTTCTTCCGGGCCAAGACCGAGTCGCTGCTCAAGCTGTCGCAGGCCCTGGTCGAGCGTCACGACGGCGAGGTCCCGCCCCGCCTCGACGACCTCGTGAAGCTGCCCGGCGTGGGTCGCAAGACCGCCAACGTCGTGCTCGGCAACGCGTTCGGGATCCCCGGCATCACCGTCGACACCCACTTCGGGCGGCTCGCCCGCCGGTTCGGGTGGACGTCGCAGACCGACGCCGTGAAGGCGGAGCACGAGGTCGGGGCGCTGTTCGCCAAGAAGGACTGGACGATGCTGTCCCACCACCTCATCTGGCACGGCCGCCGGGTCTGCCACGCCCGCAACCCGGCGTGCGGCGCCTGCACCGTCGCGAAGTGGTGCCCGGCCTACGGCGAGGGCCCGACCGACCCGGTCGCGGCGGCGAAGCTCGTGAAGACCGAGGGACGGGCGTGAGACGACTGGTCCTCGCGCTGCTGGTGGCCGTCCTGCTGCTCGCCGGCTGCAGTGCCTCCCCGCCCGGCTCGTCTGCTCGGCGGGCTCCGGCGGCTCGGACCGCGCGGCGACGAGCGGTGGCGGCGTCGACGTCGACACGGCGGCGCTGCGGGCGCAGAAGCGCGACGCGGGCGTCGCGGCCTGCCGTCCCGGGTCCGGGACCAACCAGCTGCCGCGCCTGACGCTGCGGTGCCTGGGCGGCGGCCGGTCCGTCGACCTGGCCACGCTGCGCGGGCCGATGGTGATCAACCTGTTCGCGCAGTGGTGCGGTCCGTGCCGCGCCGAGATGCCCTACTACCAGCGGCTGCACCGCAAGGCGGCGGGCACGGTGCGGCGTGCTGGGCGTCGACTACCTCGACACCCAGCCGTCCCGCGCGCTCGCGCTGGTCAAGCAGACCGGTGTCACCTACCCGCTGGTCGCCGACCCGCTGGGCGAGCTGCGCGGACCGCTGCGGATCCGCTACACGCCGAGCATCGTGTTCCTGCGACGCGACGGCTCCGTCGAGGTGGTCGCCCGGTCGGTGCGCTCCTACTCCGAGCTGCGCCGGCCTGGTGCAGCAGGAGCTCGACGTACGCCTGCCCGGCCTGCACGCCCGGTCCTGCCGGTCGGTAGGCTTCACCGCCGTGCCCCCTCCGCCAGCCGCAGCACCGCTGCCCGCGTGGCTGGAGCCGGTACGACGCGCGGCCGACGAGATCACCCCCGACGAGCTGACCCGCTTCGTGCCGCCCGACGACGCGCGGACCCGCGAGGGCGCCGTGCTGATGCTGTTCGGGGAGGGCGACCTCGGCCCCGACCTGCTGCTCACCGAGCGCGCCCACGACATGCGCTCGCACCCCGGCCAGGTGTCGTTCCCGGGCGGCTCGATCGACCCGGACGACGCCTCTCCCGAGGCCGCGGCGCTGCGCGAGGCCGAGGAGGAGACCGGCCTCGACCCGGCCGGCGTCGACGGTGTTCGGGCGGCTGCCGCAGCTGTGGCTGCCGCCCAGCAACTTCGCGGTGACCCCGGTGCTGGCCTGGTGGCGCGACGAGACCCCGGTGCGGGTCGTCGACCCGGCGGAGGTGCACGCCGTCTACCGCGTCCCCGTCGAGGACCTGCTCGACCCGGCGCACCGCATCTCGGTGCGGCACCCCTCGGGCTGGAAGGGGCCGGCGTTCCTGATCGGCGACGACAAGGACCTCATCCTGTGGGGCTTCACCGCCGGCATCATCGCCCGGCTCTTCGACTTCCTCGGCTGGACCCGCCCCTGGGACGAGGCGGTGATGCGCGACCTGCCCGACCACATGCTCAGCTCCCGCGCCGAGATGGCGGCCTCCGCGGACCATCCGGCTCCGAACACCCGCTTCGGCGAGCGGTGAGCCATCGGTGAACCTGCTCGACTGGGTGCTGGTCGTCCTGGTGGTCGCCTACGCCGTCTCCGGCTACTGGCAGGGCTTCATCGCCGGCGCGTTCGCGACCGGCGGGCTGCTGCTCGGCGGCCTGCTGGGCGTGTGGCTCGCACCGAAGCTCCTCGGCGACGTCGCGCCCGCGCTGTGGGTGTCGCTGGCCGCGTTGTTCGTGGTGCTGATCTGCGCGTCGTTCGGGCAGGCGGTGCTGCAGTTCGCCGGTGCCCGGCTGCGGTCACGCATCACCTGGCAGCCGGTCCGCGCGCTCGACGCGGTCGGCGGTGCCGCGCTGAGCATGGCCGCCGTGCTGGTCGTGGCCTGGGCGCTCGGCGTCGCGATCAGCGGGGCGAAGCTGCCGTGGGCCAGCCGCGAGGTGCGCAGCTCGGCGGTGCTCGAGCGAGGTCGACGGGGTGATGCCGGCCGACGCCGTGCAGGCGCTCAGCTCGTTCAACGACGTGGTCGGGTCGAGCTTCTTCCCGCGCTACCTCGAGCCGTTCGCGCCGGAGCGGATCGTGAACGTCGGCCCGCCGCCGGGTCGGCATCGGTCGCGACCCCGACGTGCAACGGGCCGCGGACAGCGTCTACAAGATCCGCGGCGAGAACGTCTGCCGCCGGGGCGTCGAGGGCAGCGGCTTCCTCTACGGCCCCGAACCGGGTGATGACCAACGCGCACGTGGTGGCGGGGGTCCGCAAGCCCGACGTGCTCGTCGGCGACCGCGAGGTGGCGGCGACGGTCGTCTACTACAACCCCGACATCGACGTGGCCGTGCTGGCCGTCGACGGGCTCCGCGGCAAGCAGCTGCGCTTCGAGCAGCAGGCGAGCCCGCGGCAGCCGGCGGCGGTGCTGGGCTACCCGCAGGACGGTCCGTACGACGTGCAGGCCGCCCGGATCCGCGGCGAGCAGCGGCTGCGCAGCCCCGACATCTACGGCGACGGCACCGTGGTGCGCCAGGTGTACTCGCTGCGCTCGCTGGTGCGACCCGGCAACTCCGGCGGCCCGCTGGTGTCCTCGGCCGGGCGGGTGCTCGGCATGATCTTCGCGGCGTCGGTGACCGACACCGACACCGGCTACGCGCTGACCGCGGGCCAGGTCGCGGACGCCGCCGCGAGCGGGCTGACCCGGTCGCGCGGCGTGAGCACCGGCGGCTGCGCCTAGCCGGTCACGGCTCGACGGGGACGACGCCCGCGAGCCAGTCGAGCAGCTGCGCCGTGAACGCCGACGGGTCCTCCTCGTGCGGGAAGTGGCCGACGCCCGGCAGGGTGCGGAGGGTGAACGCGCCGGCGACGTGGCGCCGGGACCGTTCGACGGCGGCGCCGGGAAGCGCGTGGTCGAGCGCGCCGGAGACGCAGCAGACCGGCTGCGCCAGCGGCGGCCGCATCGCTTGGGCGAACCGGCGCCCGTCGGCGCGGAGCCGGGAGCGGAACAGCCAGCGGTGGTACTCCAGCGCGCAGTGCGAGGCCGGCCACTGGCTGATCGCCGCCTGGTACGTCGCCACGGTGTCGTCGTCGGGGAAGCCGGTGGCGCTCCACGCCCGCAGGTGGTCGCGCAGGAAGCCGCTGCCCGGGTCCGCCAGCCGACGCTCGGGCAGCATCGGCAGCTGCATCGCGAGCACGTGGCGCAGCGCCGCCAGGGTGGGACCCGAGCCGGGCCGCCAGGAGCGCAGCATCGTCAGCGGGTGCGGCGCCGACACTGCTGCGACTGCCGCGACCTCGCGCGGGTGCTGCGCGGCGGTCGCCCACGCGACGTACCCGCCCCAGCCGTGGCCGACCAGCACTGCTTGTCGACCGCCGACTGCCTTCACGACGCCGGCGACGTCCTGCGCGAGGGTGACCGGGTCGTAGCCGTTGGGGGTCTTGTCGGAGCCGCCGTACCCGCGCAGGTCCATCGCGACGGCGCGGTAGCCGGCCGCGGCCAGCGCGGGCAGCTGGTGGCGCCAGGTCCACCAGAACTCGGGGAAGCCGTGCAGCAGCAGCACCAGCGGCCCGTGGGACGGGCCCATCTCCGCGACGTGGAACCGGGCCCCGTTGGCGGCGACGTGTCGGTGCTGCCAGGGGCCCGGTATCTCGACGGGATCGGAGGGGTGCGCCCGGGGGCGCGGCACGCTAGCCGCGACGCAGGATGTTCTTGGTCTCCTGCGCCTGGTGGATCGCCCGCTCGGGGGGACGCACCTGCTTGACCTTGCGGTAGCCGATCAGTCCGAGCAGTGCGGCGATCAGCACGTAGAGCACGAAGACGATCAGGAAGCACCACGCCAGGTCGAGCCCGGTGAAGTGGATGAAGTACGCGATCGCCACGGACAGCATGATGATCGCCAGCAGCACGAGGAACGCGGCGGCGCCGAAGAGACCGAGGCCGGTGCCGCCGGCCTTGACGCTGATCTTCAGCTCGGTCTTGGCCAGCGCGATCTCGTCGCGGAGCAGGCTGGAGATGTCACGGCTCGCGTCCGCGACCAGCCGGCCGATCGTGGGGTCGTCCTTGCTGGGGACGTCCGGGCGGGCGGGCTGCGTGGGGACGGGTGTCTCGCTCATGGTGCCTCCTTCGTGCCCAGACCCTACCGGTGCCACACCTCGTGACCGCGCTCAGGACAGCCGGTGCGCGCGGCTGCGTCGACCGAGCGCGACGGCGGCGAGCAGCCCGGCGGCGAGCGAGCCGATCAGCACCGCCGTCTTGGCCGCGTCCCCCTCGCCGGCACCGAACGACAGGTCGGCGACCAGCAGCGCCACCGTGAACCCGACGCCGGCCAGCAGCGCGACCCCGACGAGGTCGCGCCACGCCACCTCGTCGTCGAGCTCGGCGCCCGTCAGCCGGGTCACCACCCAGGCGCCGCCGAGGACCCCGACGGGCTTGCCCACCACCAGGCCCAGCACCACGCCGATGACCACCGGGTCGGAGACGAACCTGCCGTCGAGGTGGATCGCGACGCCGGCGCTGAGCAGGGCGAAGAACGGCACCGCGAGCCCCGCGGAGACCGGGGTCAGCCGGTGCTCCAGGCGTTCGGCGGGGGAGCGGTTCTCGTCCGGGTCGGGCCTCACCCGGGTCAGCAGCCCGAGCGCGACGCCCGCGACGGTCGCGTGGACCCCGCTCTCGTGCACCGCCCACCAGGTGGCCACCACGAGCGGGACGTAGACGAGGGCGCTCGTCACGCGCAGCCGCTGCAGCACGGCGTACGCCGCGAGCAGCAGGGCCGCCACGAGCAGCGGGAGCAGGTGCAGCGTCGAGGTGTAGAAGACGGCGATGATCACGATGACGACGAGGTCGTCGACCACCGCGAGCGTCAGCAGGAACGCCCGCAGCGCCGACGGCAGCGACGACCCGACGACCGCGAGCACGGCCAGCGCGAACGCGATGTCGGTCGCGGCAGGGATCGCCCAGCCCGAGGGTTGCCCGTCGCCGAGCAGGTTCACCGCGAGGTAGACGACGCGCCGGTGTCGCGACGCCCGCCAGCGCGGCCACGATCGGCACCAGCGCGTCCGCCGGCCGGCGCAGCGAGCCGACCACCATCTCGCGCTTCAGCTCCAGGCCGGCGACGAAGAAGAAGATCGCGAGCCCGCCGTCGGCCGCCCACTCCTCGAGGTCGAGCGGGCCGACCTGGACGTGCTGCAGGTGGACGTACGCGTCGGCGAACGAGGAGTTCGCCCACACCACCGCGACCAGCGCGGCCGCCAGCACGACGCCGCCGCCGACGGTCTCCTGGCGCAGCAGCCGACCGACGAACGTGGCCTCGCCAAGATCGGGGTCGGGGAGGAAACGGCGGCGGCGTGGGGAGGAGGGGGGCACGGAGCTTCTCTCGGGCAGGCGTCAGGGTGACGCCGACCAGACTTCCCGGCACACCTCGTGACTCGCCCTCACCGTACCCAACCTGCTCCCCTTCCCGTCGAGGCGCGCGCTTCTGACTCCCCGGCCCCGCCGAGGCGCGCGGTTCTGAGTCTCGTGCCAGGGTGGGCCGGTGGATCTGGTCGAGGGTGAGACGCTGCGCGACGAGGACTGGTACGGCGAACAGATCGTCGACCGGACCTACCGGGAGTGCACGCTGCGCGACGTCGACCTGACCGAGGCGGTCCTGCGCGGAGTGTCGTTCGAGTCGTGCACGTTCGAGACGTCGCGGTTCAACGCCGCCCACCTCGACGCGGTGGCCTTCGTCGGGTGCACCCTGCGCCAGACCTCGTTCTTCGCCGCCACGCTGCGCGGCTGCAAGCTGGCCGGCTCGGTCTTCGTGAGGTGCACGCTCCGCCCGCTCACCGTCGAGGGTGGGCAGTGGCGGGGAGTGACGATGCGAGGAGCCGACCTGTCGCGGCTCGACCTGTCGGGGGTCGTGCTGCAGGAGGCCGACCTCGCCGACGCGAACCTGCGTGACAGCTCCTTCTCCGGCTGCGACCTGAGCCGGGCGGTGCTGCGCGCCGCCGACCTGCGCGGGACCGACCTCCGTGGCGCCGTGCTGGAGCACGCCGACCTGACGGACGCGCGGCTGACTGGCACCCGCATGGACCTCGCGGGGGCCGTGTCGCTCGCCGAGTCGCTCGGCGTCGCGGTCAGCTGACGGCGCCGCGTCAGGAGCACGCGCCTCGGCACGTCCGGGAAGTCAGGAGCACGCGCCTCGGCACGTCCGGGTCAGTCGTCGTCGCTGCCGTCCTTGAGGTTGTCGGAGATCAGGTCCATCACGGTGGAGTCGGCCAGCGTGGTCACGTCGCCGACCTCGCGGTCCTCGGCGACGTCCTTGAGCAGCCGGCGCATGATCTTGCCCGAGCGGGTCTTCGGCAGCTCGGGGACGACCATGATCTGCCGCGGCCGGGCGATCTTGCCGATCTCCTTGGCGACGTGCGCCGCGCAGCTCCTCGACGATGTCGTCGCCGCCGTCGCCGGCGGACTCGCGCAGGATCACGAACGCGCAGACCGCCTGGCCGGTGTCCTCGTCCTTGGCGCCCACGACCGCGGCCTCGGCGACCTTCTCGTGCGAGACCAGCGCCGACTCGATCTCGGTGGTCGACAGCCGGTGGCCGGACACGTTCATCACGTCGTCGACGCGACCGAGCAGCCAGATGTCGCCGTCCTCGTCGAGCTTCGCGCCGTCGCCGGCGAAGTAGACGTCCTCGAAGCGCGACCAGTAGGTGTCCTTGAACCGCTCGTCGTCGCCCCAGATGGTGCGCAGCATCGCCGGCCACGGCTCGGTGAGGGTGAGGTAGCCGCCCTCACCCTTGTCGACCGGCTTGCCCTCGTCGTCGACGACGACGGCCGAGACGCCGGGCAGCGCCTTCATCGCGGAGCCGGGCTTGCCGGAGGTGACGCCCGGCAGCGGGCTGATCATCAGCTGGCCGGTCTCGGTCTGCCACCAGGTGTCCACGATCGGGCAGCGCTCGCCGCCGATGTGCTCGCGGTACCACATGTACGCCTCGGGGTTGATCGGCTCACCGACCGACCCGAGCAGCCGCAGCGACGAGAGGTCGGCCTTCTCCGGGATCTCGTTGCCCCACTTCATGAACGTGCGGATCGCGGTCGGCGCGCAGTAGAGGATCGAGACCTTGTACTGCTCGACGATGTCCCACCAGCGGCCCTTGTGCGGGGTGTCCGGCGTGCCCTCGTACATCACCGACGTCGCGCCGTTCGCGAGCGGCCCGTAGACGATGTAGGAGTGGCCGGTCACCCAGCCGATGTCGGCCGCGGTCCAGAAGACGTCGTCGTCCTTGAGGTCGAAGACCGCCCAGTGGGTGTACGACGTGCCGACCAGGTAGCCGCCGGTGGTGTGCAGGATGCCCTTGGGCTTGCCGGTCGTGCCCGAGGTGTACATGACGTAGAGCGGGTGCTCGGAGTCGAAGGCCTCCGGCGTGTGCTCGGTGCTCTGCTTGCCGACGGCGTCCTCCCACCACAGGTCGCGGTCGTCGGTCCACTCGACGTCCTGGCCGGTGCGCTTGACGACGAGCACGTTGCGCACGTCGGGGCACTTCGTGAGGGCCTCGTCGACGGCCGGCTTGAGCGCGGCGGGGTTGCCCTTGCGGTAGCCGCCGTCGGAGGTGATCACGACGCGCGCGTCGCAGTCCTGGATGCGGTCGCGCAGCGCGCTCGACGAGAAGCCGCCGAAGACCACGGTGTGCGGGGCGCCGATGCGGGCGCAGGCCAGCATCGCGACCACCGTCTCGGGGATCATCGGCATGTAGATCGCGACCCGGTCGCCGGCCTCGACCCCCAGCTCGGTCAGGGCGTTGGCGGCCTGGCACACCTCGTCCTTGAGCTGTGCGTAGGTGATGTCGCGGGTGTCGTCCTCCGGCTCGCCGACCCAGTGGAAGGCGACCCGCTCGCCGTTGCCGGCCTCGACGTGCCGGTCGACGCAGTTGTACGCCGCGTTGAGCTTCCCGCCGACGTACCACTTCGCGAACGGCGGGTTGCTCCAGTCGAGCACCTCGTCGAACGGCTCGGCCCAGCTGATCCGCTCCGCCTGCTTGCCCCAGAACGCCAGCCGGTCCTTGTCGGCCTCGTCGTAGGCGTCGACCTTCACGTTGGCGTTCTCCGCGAGCTGCTCGGGCGGGTCGAAGTGCCGCTCCTCGTGCATCAGGTTGGACAGGCCGCCCTTGTCGCCGCTGCTGTTGGTCACGTCGGCTCCTTCGTTGTCTGCTGGCTGGTCAGGCTCTTGTCACCCTAGGTCGCCGTCCCGGGCAGGGGTAACTGTCCGAGCGGGCAGCGACGACGGGTCCTCAGCGTGTTGCGGTCGGCACGATCGGACGCTTGAAGGCGAACGTCGTGACGCCGGCGAACGAGGCGTACCAGGCCGCCAGCGCCGTCGCGATGCCGAGCCAGCCGCCGAGCTTCGTGAGACCGGCGGTCGTGGTCAGGTCGCCGATGCCGAGCACGACGAAGGTGAGCGTCAGCAGGGTGAAGACGGCCAGCACGGCACCGCTGACCCGGCTCGCCGCCACCGTCATGTACGCCGTGAAGATGCCCCATGCGATCAGGTAGAGGCCCACGCCCTTGCCGACGTCGGCGGCGGGGATCTTGTAGCTGTCGAGATGGGCCGTCAGCCACCAGAAGGACAGCCAGAACGCGCCGTAGGAGCTGAACGCGGTGGCGCCGAACGTGTTGCCCTTGGTGAACTCCCACATGCCCGCGAGGAGCTGCGCGCCGCCGCCGTAGGCCAGGGCCAGGCCGAAGACCACCGGCTCGACGGTGGCCGGCAGGAGGCCGGCGTTGACGAAGCTGAGGAAGAATGTAGTGAGAGCGAAGGCGGCGAGGCCCAAGGGGGCCGGGTCGGCGATGTGTGCTCCCCGCGTGACGTTCTCAGCGACGCCAGCGTCGTGAGTTCGGGTGGTGGTAGCCATCACATCTCCAGACGTGTCGGTGTGTGCAGCGTCACACGTCTCGTACCCCACCGGTCACGGCTCACACGCCGCGGGCGCCTACTGGAAGTCGATCAGCAGCGAGTCGGCGTCGCCACCGTCGTCACCGCCGCCGGGCGCGTCGGGACCGGTGTCGTCCTCCAGCGACGGCGGCCGCACGACGGCGCGGTAGCAGTGCGTGACGTAGGGCATCAGCATCCCGTCGTGCCCGCGGCCGTACTCCTCGTAGAGCGCGTCGACCTTGCGCATCACCCGCTCGCGCTCGGTCTCGGACATCAGCGCGATGTTCGAGCGGGAGCGGACCAGGTCGTGCAGCCGCTCGCGGTCCAGCGGCTGCCAGAAGCGGTAGGTCGAGGTCTCCACGAAGCCGAACAGGTGTGAGGCCTGCAGCGCGTGGGTCGGGTCGTGCTCCTGCTCCGCCGTCCCGATCAGCGCACCGAGCCGCCGGACCCACGGGATCCGCTCGTCGCGGAGGTTCCACGTCAGCGACAGGTGGCCGCCGGGCCGCAGCACCCGGGCGATCTCCGGCAGCGCCCGCGGCAGGTCGAACCAGTGGAAGGCCTGCGCGCCGACGACGACGTCCACGGACCGGGCCCGCATCGGGATGTTCTCGGCGGCGGCGACCACGGCCGGCGTGTGCGGCAGCCGGGTGACCAGGTGCTGCAGCATCGTCGGCAGCGGGTCGGTGGCCAGCACCCGGTGGCCGAGCGCGTGCAGCTGCTCGGTGAGCTTGCCGGTGCCGGCCCCGAGCTCGAGCACGTGCGCGTGGTCGGAGCCGACCAGCCAGGTGGCCGCTTCCCGGGGGTACGTCGGACGGGCGCGGTCGTAGGCGTCGGCCACCCCGCCGAACGAGAGCGCCGGCCCGCTCGCGGGCCCGCGCACGGGCCCGCCCATCGACTCCACCATCGCGGTGAGGCTACCAAGGCTCCTTGCCTCGCCGGACCACCGGTGTAATGATGATTACATGATTACAACAGAAGCGCAGGAGCGGGTCCGCGGCTGGTTCACCGGCCGGGTCCCCGACGAGTGGCAGCACGCCCCCGTCGACGTCGCGGTGGACCGCGAGGAGATCATCGTCCGGCTGACCCTGGACGACGTGGAGCTGCCCGAGGGCACCTCGGCGGCGGAGGCCGACGAGGCGCGCGCCGGGCGGACCAAGGCCTTCCGGGAGGACACCCGCGGCAAGCGGATGTCGATCGCCCAGGAGGCGCAGCGGCGGTTCGACCGCACGGTCTCGTGGCAGGCGACCGTCGGTGACCGGACCGAGCTGTTCACGCACGTCTCGGCCCCGGTGATGACCCGGCTGCGGCAGCCGCAGCGGCAGGTGCTCGACACCCTGGTCGACGCCGGCGTCGCGCGGTCCCGCTCGGAGGCGCTGGGCTGGTGCGTGCGGCTGGTGGGCCAGCACGAGGACGACTGGCTCGCCGAGCTGCGCCAGGCGATGGCCTCGGTGGCGGACGTGCGGGCCAAGGGCCCGGCGGCCTGAGCGGAGCACGCCGGCCGCCGGCCGATAGCCTGCGGCCCATGCCCGCTCCCGACCCGCTGGCCCGGCTGGCCCGCCTCGAGGGCGTCGCGTCCGGCATGACCGCCACGCGTGACGGCATCGACGCGCTGCTGCGCGACCGCGGCCTGCGCCGTACGACGCCCGAGCTGACCGCCGAGTCGCTGCTGCGCGGCGCCCACGCCAGCGCCGTGCTCGAGGGGTCGGACGTCTCCCTCGACGCGGTGCGGGCGGGCGCCGACGACCCGATGGCGCAGGCGGCCGTGCGGGTCAGCACCGAGCTGCTCGGGCTGCTGCCCACGCTCACCCGCTCGCCGCTGCAGGCCGTCGCGCGGCTGCACACGCTGGCCGCCGCCGGTGTCGTCGCCGACGAGGACCTCGGCCGGCCGCGTGACGCCGAGGGCGCGTCGCGGCTGCGCGACCTCGCCCGGCTGCTGACCACCGCGACCGAGGCGCCGGCGCTCGTCGTCGCGGCGGTCGCCCACGCGGAGCTCGCGAGCGTGATGCCGTTCGTCTCCCACAACGGCCTGGTCGCCCGGGCCACCGAGCGGCTGGTGCTCGTGGCGCGCGGCGTCGACGAGAAGTCGCTGGTCGTGCCGGAGGCCGGCCACCTGGCGCTGCGGCCGGAGTACGAGTCGAACCTGCGGGGGTACCGCGACGGCGGTGCGGCGGGCGTGCACGCCTGGCTGCTCTACGCCGCCGAGGCGTACGCGAAGGGCTCGGAGGCGAGCCCGCTCAACGACCGCTGAGACCCGCGACATGCAGGCGGCGCTCCGGAGTCCGAGGACTCGAAGCGCCGCCGCTGACACGTGAGACCGAAAGCTACCAAGCGTGCAATCGCTAACTGTTGCGCCGGGATGAACCCGACGGACAACGCCCAACATGATGGGTGGTTCGCCGCGTGGGTACCTGGCTCACGTGCGGGTCTGTTGAGTTGTGATCCCCTTTGTACGCCTGCCCCGGAGGGCCGACAAGACAAACCGGGTCTGGTCTAGTTGCTGCGGCGGACCAGCCGGCGTGCGGCGAGATAGACCGTCGCACCCACCAGCGTCGCGCTCAGCAGCGCCAGCCCGACGAGCGTCGCGGTGGTCTGCGGCAGCCGCATCCGGCTGCGCAGCGCGACCGGTCGGGTGAACACCAGCACCGGCCAGCCGCGCGTGTTGGCCTCCCGGCGCAGCTCCCGGTCGGGGTTGACCGCGAAGGGGTGGCCGACGGCCTCGAGCATGTGCAGGTCGGTCACGGAGTCGCTGTAGGCGTAGCTGCGGGCCAGGTCGTAGTGGTGCTCCTCGGCCAGCCGTCGCAGCGCCTCGGCCTTGTTGGCGCCGTACGCGTAGTAGTCGATCTCGCCGGTGTAGCGGCCGTCGACGATCTCCATCTGGGTGGCCACGACGCCGTCCGCGCCGAGCAGCTCCCCGATCGGCCCGACGACCTCCGTGCCGGAGGCCGACACGATGATGACGTCGCGACCGGCGAGGTGGTGCTCCTCGATGAGCGAGACCGCCTCGTCGTAGACCAGCGGGTCCACCACGTGGTGGAGCGTCTCGGCCACGATGTCGCGGACCGTCTGCACGTCCCACCCCGCGCAGAGCGCCGAGAGGAACTGCCGCATCTTCTCCATCTGGTCGTGGTCCGCGCCGCCCGCGTGGTAGACGAACTGTGCGTAGGCGCTGCGCAGCACCGCACGCCGCGAGATCAGCCCGCCGGCCTGGAACGGCTTGCTGAACGCCAGGGTGCTCGACTTCGCGATGATCGTCTTGTCGAGGTCGAAGAAGGCCGCCGGTCGGCCGCCCGACACGGCGGACGTGCTGCCGGTCATCGAGGCGTCCTCTCCGTCGGGTGGGGCGTGAGGTCGCCAGCGTAGTGGGTGGGCTACCGGTAAAGGGCGCGCTACCCTGGAGGAGCACGCACGTCGAGGTCTCGCTCTCGTGAATACTTCCTTCTGGCGTTGTGTGACGACGTCACCAGGAACGCCAGCGGTTCCCCCCAGCCGCTGGTCGGTGGTCCGGCTCCATCCCCGAGGCCGGGCCCCGCGGTCCCTGGCCATCCCCCCGGCCAGGGACCGCCCCACGGTCACGCCAGCTTTCCTCCACAGCCGCGCCGGTGAGGCCGCGGTCCACAGCCGGACCGTGCG
>CAVPRA010000005.1:0-559283 GCA_963707685.1 uncultured Actinomycetota bacterium | reverse complement strand
CCAGGCGCTCGAACGCCTTGCGCAGCGCCTTGGCGTCCACGCTCGGCCAGACCGCCTGTGCAGCGCCAGGCGTCGAGATCTCGGTAGGCGGTTCGATACTGGCTCAAGACCGTCTGAATGGCGGTCTCTGGTGGGGGCGTTCGCGGCGCTGGGGCGGCGCTCGCCAGCGCGCGAGGAGGCGCGGCCGGAGTTGCCGCCACGGGACTCGGCTGCACAGGGAGACTTGCGGGCGGCGTCACGCTGCCAAGCAGCGGCGCGCCTGCAGGTTCCAGGCTCGGCTCCGGTTCGGCCGTTCTGGGAGTCGAGACCGCAGCACTCTGAACCGGTGGTTCACGCCGGACTCGTGTCGCGGCGCGTGCCGACGGAGATCGGCGGGGCTGACCGCACTGGTGCCGGCGACACGGCGCTCTGGCGGTCCACGACAGCGTGACTCACGTTGTTTGACGCGGAAACACTGTCAATGGGCTCCGCAGGGCTGCGCGATGCCGGTGCCTCAGGCGCAGCCGGCGTCCCACTCGAAGGAATGGCGGCGACTGCTCGCCCGGGACGCAACCCTTCGCGTCGCCGGCTTCGGCACGGCCCGTACCGCTTTGTTGCGTTCGGCAATCCGGCCATTCAAGGTCGCGAGCTGACCGTCAGCGGTGGTGCCCATCATGCGGACGGATACGACGGCGTAACCCACGACAACCGCTGCGAGCATGGCTGCCAGAAGTGGTGCCTGCCATGTGAGCGAACTCTGGAGCTTCGGGGCTGTAGTGGCGGTGCCGCGTGCTCGAGTGTTGGACGTGGGAGGTCGATGCGATCGCGATACGCGGACACCGACTCGAATTCCCGGTGCTGTTCCAGCTTGGGCGGCTCTATCTGGGGCGATTCGGCCGTGAAGAGCTCGAGTCCGTTCAGCCGCTCTTCCTCGGTGAGCGCGAACCAGGCAGGATCGGTCGCCGCCTCTTCCCGCGCGTCCGCTCCATATCCGGGCGCTGCGGGTTTGCTCGTGACAAACCTTGCTACTCGTTGCCGCCGCGACTCGAGAGGTCGGTCCATGGGATCAGGGCTCGAACGAGTAATCCAACGCGAACGTCGAGATCCACCGAGCGTTGAGTCCGGCACTCGTCAGCGGCCGCACCACGTTCGCGCTGAGCAGCAACGTTGCGGCGACGTTCCATTTGAAGCCGATGGCGGCAGCGACTCGTTCCGTGGCGCGCGGGACGCTTCGGTGAGTCGAATCGTATCGACGCCCGCGAGAGTGGGGTGCGCCTCGGTAGTTTCCGTCAGGCGGCCCGCCGACGCCAGCCGACGACCGGTGATCTCGCCAACCAACGTCAATCGAGACGTGCCAAGCACAGTGATCGCGCCTCCGTAAACGAGCTCGTCGGAGAGGCCACCGACGGCGTATCCGATGTCGCCGTGGATGGCGACGCGGTCGCGCTCGAGAGAAGCAATCAAGCGAGGTTTGATCGAAGCCTCACCCGTACCCAGGAGATTCTGCTCGTTGCCTGTCGGCAACCTGGCCTCCCCTCCGATCGCCAGTCCGCTTCCCGTGCTGCGGAGGACATCGGGACCTCTGCCGCGAATCAGGAAAATCGCCGGGTCCCGACGCGGAGGCGGACGCCATCGCTTGAACGAGTTCGGTGCCCCGGTAGGTGTCCACACGGCGGCCGTTCATCGAAACAGCCACGAACTCGGCAGAGCTGCGCCGATGTCCAGCCGGTCCGTGACGCCGATGTTTCCCAAGAGCGTCACCGTGTTCGTGTGGATGTCGAGCGAGACGGCCTCGACGTCGAACGGCTGAGCATCGCCCCGGAGCCGGCTGGCGGTCGCGACGAGAGTGCCGTCCTTCAAGCTGCGTCCGTCGATCGTGTCGAACGACGCGGACTGATAACTGAGCGCGAGCGACCCTCGCAGCAGTCCCGCTGTCAGCGACCGTTCGACCAGAAAAGGCCCGAAGCTGTCACTGGATCGAACGACCGTTCCCAGGTTGCGGTCCAGACGGTAGGTGAAGGCGCTGGCGGAGGACGTCACCGGTAACGTCGCAAGCTCGACGAGCAGGAACGTTGAGATCGTGTCGCGAGTGGCCTCCGGCCGCTCTCGCATCCTGAACGAAATCGCCGGTCGGGATCGAGCCGTTGAGTCAGGAGAAAGGCCAGGACCTGGCTGACCGTCTGTTGTGCCGCCGCCGGCGTCGCCGACGTCGACCAACGCCAACGCAAAGACGAATAGTGGCGTACGAATGCTCATCGGGGCCTGTCTAATCGTTCTTCTTGTCTTGATCGACCTTGAAGTTCCGGCCAGCGACGGTCAACGTACCGGTTCGTTTTTTGCCGTTCGTGGGCGCCACGTCGAACCGGACTGTGCCATTACCGCTGCCCGACGCTCCGTCGGTGATCGTGATCCACGACTCGTTGCTTGTCGCCGTCCAACCGCAGCCCGCACCTGCCGAGACGGCGACCTACTCTCGGCCGCCCGCCTCGTTGATCGACAGTTCCTTCGGGTTGATCCAGGTACGCAGCAGCCGGAAGCCTGACTGACCGTAAACGTCTGCCCTGCAATCGTGAGCGTGCCGGTCCTCGACGTGCCGGTATTGGCAGCGACGCTGAACGTCACCGTTCCAGCGCCGTTACCGTTTGCGCCGGAGTCGAGCGCAATCCACCCTGCATTGCTCGTGGCGTTCCACGCGCAGCCCGCCGCGGTCGAGACGTCGACTCTGATGCGATCACGGCCATCGGCGCCGATTGCCTGATTGCTGGAACCAATCGAGAACGAGCAGCTTGGCGTGGGCGCCGCTTGCTGGGTGACCGTGAACGCCCGGCCGGCGATGCTGAGGCTGCCGGTCCGCCCGGCACCGGCGTTGGCCGCCACGATGAACGTGACGGTTCCGGTGTCCGCTGCCGCTCGCCGGTGACGGCGAGGTGATCCAGGACGCCTGGCTCGTCGCCGTCCACGCGCACCCGGCCGAGGTGGAAACCGCAATTGCCGCGCCCGCCCCACCGGCACTGCCGATGGATTGATTGTTCGGAGTAATGGAGTAGGAGCAACTTGGCTCTGGCCCCGGAGTCGGGGTCGGCGTAGGCGTCGGCGTAGGCGTCGGAGTCGGCGTCGGCGTCGGCGTTGGCGTCGGCGTCGGCGTTGGCGTTGGCGTCGGCGTTGGCGTTGGCGTTGGCGTCGGCGTCGGCGTCGGTGGAGTTGAGGTGTTGGACGACTGGGTCAATGTCGCCGTCTGGCCAGCAACGAGAAGCGTGGCGCTTCGCGTGGCGCCGTCCCGGAACGCTCGTCGACGTGACGTACCGGTTCGAGCAGATTGGGGCGATGCTGCTCGCCGCGGAAGTCCGCCACCGAGGCGGCGCAAGCGTTCCAGCAGACGGGCGACCGGCGCGCGTCGGCGGCCCTCGGAGTGCGGGCCGCAAGCCTGGCCGGGGAATGCGAGGGGGCGCGGACGCCCGCGCTGACCGTTCCCGTCATGGTGGCGCCGCTCACTCCACGCGAAACGGGACATTGCGACCCTGGCCGCGGAGGGAGAGTCGAGCAAAGGCATCGCCGACCAACTCTTCCTGTCGGTCCGCACGGTGAACAACCATCTCCAGAACGTGTATTCGAAGCTCGGTGTCTCCGGACGCCGTCAACTGGCTGCAGCGCTCGCCGAGACCACCGAACTCGATCGGACCTGAGCAACGCCTGAGTAATCCGCCGCCCGGACGGCGAGCCGGGGCATGTGTTGAGCAATACTGCTCAGGACCTTGCTCCGTTGTTCCGTCAAAGTCGGATCCAAGAGGCCACGACCGCCTCAACGACCGAAACGAACGGAGCTCGCCATGTTGTCCCCGACCCAGATCACACCCCGTGGCCCCGATCAGCAGCCGCCAGACCTTCGCTCCTCGGTGGCCGTCGTCACCGGCGGCGGGCGAGGCATCGGCCGCATGGTGGCCACCGCACTCGCCGGATCCGGCGCCAAGGTCGGACTGCTCGCCCGGTCCGGTGCCGAACTGGCCCGCACGGTCGAAGCCATCGAGGCGTCCGGCGGGACGGCCGAGGCAGCGGTCGCAGACGTGACCGATCCGACAGCTCTCGCGGCAGCAGTGGCCGAGTTCCAGCGCGACCTCGGGCCCATCGATCTCCTCGTGAACAACGCCGGAGTGTCGGGGCCGATGGGGCCGCTGTGGGAGGTCGACGCCGATGCCTGGTGGTCGACGATGGACGTCAACCTCCGAGGCGTGCTCCTGTGCTCGCAGCTCGTCCTTCCGACGATGGTCCGGCGGCGGCAAGGCCGCATCATCAACCTCGGGAGCCAAGCCGGGGCCCATCGCTGGCCACTCGTGTCGAGCTACTCCGTGTCCAAGGCGGCGGTCACGAAGCTCACCGAGAACCTCGCTCATGAGACGAAGCGCTACGGGATCAGCGTGTTCAGCGTGCATCCCGGCCTGTTGCCGATCGGGATGTCGGTCGGTGTCGTCGGCCACGAGGCGTCGACGACCTACGAGGCGGACGTGCAGCGCTGGACGCTCAACGAGCTGAACCAGGGCCGCGGCGCAGAGCCCGAGCAGGCCGTCGATCTGATCATGCGACTGGCGGCGGGCGACGCCGACGGCCTGTCGGGCCGGCACCTGTCGGTCCATGACGACCTCGACGCGATCCTCGCCCACCTGCCCGAGGTGCGAGACCGCGATCTCTACGTCATGCGCCCCGAGCGCCTCCCGGCGTCCGCACTCCACCGATAGCCCGACTGTCCATTCCCTGAAACACCTCCTGGAGGTTCCGATGATCACCACCCGCTCCAACCGACCCGCAAGTACGCCGGCCTACTTCCTCGGGCGCCCCGCAGCTACCTGGCGCGTCGCCGTCGAACCACGGCCGCATCCTCGGGGCCGCCGATGATCGTGCGCAAGCCATCGGGCTCCTCCCGACAGCGGCGGTTCCGCACGGATCAGTCGGGGAGGAGCCGATCGGCGTGGCTGAGCCAGAACTCGACGTCATCCGGGCGATGTCGTCGCAGTGGCCAGTCAAGGAACCGGACGAGCAAGTGCCCCACATACGCTCGCCGCTTCGCCTCATCTAATCGATCGATGGCCAGATCCAGGAGTCGCTCCCGGATTCCGTCCTCGCAGGGCACGGTCAGCGACGTCATGGCCAGCGTGACGAGATCGAATGCGGCATCGCCGGTCCTGACGAAATCCGTGTCCACCACCGCCGCAAGGCTCCCATCGAGCTGGAGCAGGTTTCCGGGATGGAAGTCCCAGTGCACGATGTCGTGGCCGGTCAGGTCGGCCGGGTCGACCTCACGCCCGATGCGCTCGACCCTCGTCACCAGTGCGGCCGAGCGAGCGTCGTAGCGGCGGAGCGGCTCGTGCAGGCAGTACCCGGTTCCGCCGGTCGTGAGCGTCTCGATCAGGTGCTGTGGCCAGGGAGACGCGTCCTCGACCCGCTCGAGCCCCAGGCGCCGGCGATGAAGGTCGAGCAGTTCGTCGACCAAGCCGTGCGTCAGGCGGTCGATCGGCGACCCGGCCACGTGTTCCTGGATGACGAAGAGGCACCCGTCGGCTTCAACCGTGTGCTGGCGGGGGACGGGCCAGTCCGCTTCATCGCGTAGCCGCGAGGTGAGGACGACGGCCTGTCGTCGGGCGATCTGTGACGAGGGATCCAGCTCCCATTTGGCGACCAACCGCTGGCTGTCGGGTCCGAGCACCTCGTGAGCACCGGTCTCACCGCCGGCTAGCCGGCCGACCAGCTGATACCGCTGACCGGTGGCGAGCGACAACCGCTCCACGGCGTCCGGTGCGCTCGGCGGGATGACCTCTGCCACGACATTCTGTATCACTTGGTCGCGACGTGGAGCACCATGTCGTCGGTGCTGGTCAGCCCGGCGATATCAGAGCGGTGCTCGGCCGCCCTCCGCGTGCGCGGCACTGGCAGCTGCCGCTCTGACCAAGATGACACGGGTCACGCGCTGGCGGCATCTGGAAACATCCGATCTCGGCTGCGTCGAGCTCAACCGAATAGGGCATGTTCTCCGTGAGCGGGGGGCGCAGGTTCTCCGTTCACGCGGCACGATGGGCACGATGCGCCTGATCACTGACGATGAACGGCGGCACCGGCTGGCCGTCCGCCATCACCTCGCACCGAAGGCCCGCATCAGTGACGTGACCAGGCTCGCATCGGATCTCGTCGGCTTGCACGGTCCGATCCGGCGACCATCTACCTGTCGGCTGCCGCGCGGCTCAAGAAGCGGAGTGACGCCGTCCCGAAGCTGGAACGGGCGTTGTACGACGATCGCACCCTCGTGCGCACGCTGTGCATGCGCCGGACGATGTTCGTCGTTCCGCTTGATGTGGTGCCCGTCGTCCAAGCGGCTTGCACGGATCCGCTGGTGCCTGGTGAGCGGAAGCGCTGGTCCGGATGCTCGAAGAGGGCGGCGTCGCGACTGATGGTGCGGCCTGGCTGCGCGAGGTCGAGGCCAAGACGGTCGCCGAGCTCGATGCTCGTGGCGAGGCGACCGCCTCGAGCTGTCGAAGGCGGTGCCCGGACTTCGTGAACAACTGGCTGTGGGGGAGGGCAAGACCTGGGCCGGGAACGATCGGCGTGTCCACCCGGGTCCTCTTCCTGCTGTCCACGGAGCAGCGCGCCGTGCGGGGCCGGCCGAACGGATCGTGGACCAGCAGCCAGTACCGATGGTCACCGATGGCCGAGTGGCTGCCGGACGGCGTGCCGTCCATGCCCGCTGAAGCGGCGCGCACCGAGCTGGTCCGCCGCTGGCTGACCGCGTTCGGTCCGGCCACCACTGCCGATGTGAAGTGGTGGACCGGCTGGACGGTTGCTCAGACGACGGCGGCGCTGGCCGCGGCGAGCGCAGTCGAAGTCGGGCTGGATGGAGGCACCGGGTGGGTGGTCCCGGGCGACGACCTCGGAAGGTTCGCTCGCCCGAGCCCTGGGTCGCGCTCCTCCCGGCGCTCGATCCGACGACGATGGGATGGAAGGAGCGCGCGCTGGTACCTCGGGGACCACGGCGACGCACTGTTCGACCGCAACGGCAACGCCGGACCGACGGTGTGGGTCGACGGGCGAGTCGTCGGCGGTTGGACACAACTTCCGGGCGGCGAGGTCGTCTTCGAGGTCCTCGAGGATGTCGGCCGCGAGCGCGACCGCCGACGATCGGCCGCACGGCTGCTGACCTCGGCGCGTGGTTGGGCGACGTGCGCATCAAGCCTCGGTTCCCGACCCCACTGCAGAAGCGCTTGTCGGGCTGACGCGGCAGCGACCGACGCTTCCGAGCTGGCGGTCCTTCAGGCTTTGGTCACGGATGTGGTCGCCAGAGAACCAGTTTCGCAACGAAAACCCGGGCTGCCGGGTTTTGGTCATGGATGTGGTCGCCAGGCAACCAGTTTTGCAACGAAAACTTCGGGCCGTCAGTGTTCGGCCATGGCGCACGGTTCGGCGTCGAGGGGCCTGTCCGGCGCGTTGGAATTGCTCGGCTCAACCCAGCCGGGATATGCGCCCCGCTGGTGCATTGACCGACAGAGACCGCCGCCGGTTCGGTACCGAAACATCAGCTCACGGGGTGACGGGATCTGGCGAGGTGGGCGAGGAGCTTGATCCGCTCGTTCTGCGTGTCGGTCAGGCCGGGCGAACCGACCAGTGCCGCCGTCGATGCGGCAGCGTGCCCGAGGCCAGGGATGGCTTCCCGGCCGGTGTTCACCGCGTTGGTGGGTGGCGGCGGAATCGTGGGTGTGCACCGGCTCCCGGAGGCGGGCAGACCCGGTGCAGCCAGTGTCGGGGGATCGAGGAACGCGGGTCGCGATCGCAGGTCCAAGCTGTCGAGCAGGTTCGATGCGTTGGCATCGCGGCGCGTCAGGGCACCGAGGTTGAACTTCGTCTCGATCAGGCGGAGCACCGACGTGTGATCGTGGGTCACACGCGAGACGTAATGCCGTCGCGCGAACGGAGAGATCACGAAGGCCGGTACTCGGAGGCCGTACTGGTTCCACGCGGCGGGCGCTCCGGGTGCGGGCTCGACGTCCGGCGGAATGTCGTCGGGCGGGATGGCTCGGGGCGGTGGCACGTGGTCGTAGTAGCCGCCGTGTTCGTCATACATGAACAGCAGGACGGTCCTCGGCCAAGCGGGACTGCCCATGACCGCGTTGATGATCGACGCGCTGTATGCCTCACCCAGTTGGATGTCGGCCGGGTTCTCCTCGCTGTATCTGGCGACTCCCGGGCTGACGATCGAGACGGAAGGGAGCGCGCCCGATCGGCAATCGGTGAGGAACTGCTGGAACGTCTTGACCTTGTCCTTGTTCGCGTCCCAGACCTTGGGGTACAGGGCGATGTCGGGAAGGTCCCACGCATAGTCGTGCCAGGAGATGCCGTGCGCGTTGAGCTTGTCCCAGATCGTGCCGCCGGCGGGGAGCGGCATCGAGAATGCCCTGGCGACGTCGGTGGCGATCAGGTCCTGGCAGGTTGCGGCCTGCAGATACATGCGGTTCGGATAGGTCTGCGCCGGCGCCGACGCGAACCACCGATCGCAGAGCGGAAAGGTCCGGGCCAGCGACCAGTAGAACGGCACGTCGGAGCCGTCCCAATAGCGCATGGCATTCCTGTTGTCGTCGAACAGGAACCCGTCCATGCGACCGCGGTCGATCTGCTTGTGGGTGTTGACCCAGTTCTGTGACACGCCTCGGCCGGTCTGACAGGTGTCCGGCGCATGGAAGACCGGGACGACCGTTCCGTCCGGCGCCACGTTGCTATTCGTCGGTACGCCCGCTCGCAGGCGATAGCCGTCGCCCTTGTGGAACGCGCCGAAATACGAGTCGTAGGAGTGATTCTCCTGCATGTAGATGATGATGTGCTCGATCTGAGGAAGCAGATCGGTGCCTTCGGGCCGGCGCGGGTCGGGACGGTCGCCCGGCTGCCCGTGCCCGTGTGGTCGATGCGGCAGATGCGGCAGATGGGGGAACCACGGTTTGCACCCGGTCGCCATCAGGCCGGAGCCGACGGCGGCACCTTGGATGAACCTACGGCGGGAGAAGTCAGCGCTCACGAGAGGAACCTAACCTCGCCCAGTTCGCGCTGTTCGTCGGCCAGCTATCGGTGGCGGTGCGGCGACTGGACGAAGTCGCGGAGCTGCACCGAGATGTGGTTCGCCGATGATGCCCAGTTCGGGATGCTCAGGCGCTCGACCTGCCCGTCGCCGCCACGCGGGATGACCGTGACATGGATGCTGCGGTTGGGCGGCGTGGACGCGGGAAGGTCGATGTCTGCACCCGACAGGAACGGGAGCCCAGCGATCCCCGGGATCGGCGCGGTGAGGTCGGTGACCCCGTCGAGGTTGTGGTCGAAGGCGAACAGGCCGTTCACCCGCTTGGTCCGCGGTGCGATGGCTGGGGTGAGGAGGTTCCGTCCGTCGACGACGAGCACGTCGTTCTGCGTGCCTTGGTCGCCCCACAGTTCCTTGTAGCGAACGAACGTGAAGCTGGACGTCGTCGGGCTCTTCTCGCGGAGCGAATCGAGACCGGTGCCCGGCACTTGTGTGAGAAGACGGATCAGCCGATCACTGCGAATGAACGGCTCGTAATAGAAATGATGCACCGAGCTCGGGAACACGACGGCGAACTCGTAGTACTTGTGGCTGCTCCCGACGAACGGGCCCCACGCGCCGTCAGCCCCGATCGAGAACGTCGCCTTCGGGTGGTGGCCCCTCCGGAACCCGGTCCGGCCGTTGACCTCCCAGATCTGCACCTTCGTGCCCGCCGCGCCCTCATTGGACGGGAACAGCTGGGCCCGGCCGGAGAGGACCACGTGCCGCTGGGGGACGATGTTGGTCGTCCGTGGCGCGTGGCCGGTGAAGAACGTGTACATCGCCTTGAACGTCTCGGCAGACGTCGCCACCTGCACATGGCTGTGGTCGGGCTGATACAGATTCGTGGCGCCGACGATCCTCGAGCCGAGTTGCCCTCTCCCCAGAGCGCGAGCGTCGGCACCCCACCCGGCGGCGCCTCGGCCGGCGCGCCGTCGACGTTCACGTAGTGAGCCACCTTCGCCGCGCGTGCGGGCGGGTGCCGAGGTAGCCCTGCGAGATGGCGGTGCCCAGCGAGTGGCCGACCAGATCGACCTTGTCTGCGTGACTCTTGGCGAGCAGACGGGCGATGAGCGCGTCGAGGTCGTTCCACACGTCGGCCGTCGTCGTCGAGGTGAACAGCGAGTCGTACTCCTCGACGGCGATCAGGCTGGAGCGGTAGCCGTTGCTCGTGAACCGCATCGCCTGCGTCTCGAACTGTCCGCCCGAACCGACGAAGCCGTGGACGAAGATCACCGGCCGTCTGGCTGACCGAGACCGATGGGCCTCCGCCGGCGTCGTGATCGCCAAGGTCGCGCCCAGGAGCGCGAGCAACCGCCACGGCCGCCTGCCGAACAGCTTGCGCTTCATAGTCCTGACTCCCCCTTGTCGTCGACGATGCGGCGACGCCCCGGTCAGCCGCAACTGTCGTGTATCAAGAACCTTGATGGTCGACTGTCGTCGCGTACTGTCGTCGCGCCAGCGACCGCTGTCAAGGATCTGATGACGGGAATTGTCCCTCTTCTGACTGTCCCGTGCCACGCTGGCTGCATGACGATGCGAGTGCCGCGAGCGGAACACTACCGAGGGTCTCCGGGCCGGTCGCGTGCTGACGCGAAGCGCGGCCGAGGATGTAGGCGCCGCGCCGCAGCGACTCACGTACCTGGTGAAGCAGCTGCAGGAGGCGATGCGAGCCCAGCTCGAGCACATCACGCAGCAGTTCGGTCTGACGCCGAAGCAGTACACCGCGCTCAGCGTCCTGGCCAAACATCCGGGCATCTCGTCTGCGCACCTCGCCCGCCTCACGTTCGTCACGCCCCAGGCCGCGAACGAGATGGTCACGACGCTCGAGAGCAAGGGCTTCCTGACGCGTTCGGTCCAGCAGGGGAACCGCCGATGCCTGGAGGTTGTCCTCACGCGAGCCGGCACCACCGCGCTCACGAGATGCAACGCGCTGGTCGATCAACTGGAGCGGTTCGTGTTCCGCGATGTGGTCCGGGCCGACGAAGCGCAGTTCCGTCGGACCCTCCAGACCTGCCTCGACACGATCAGTGACCCGACCACCCGTTGATGGCTGAGCAGCCTCCCGGCGAAGCGATCCGCCGTCGACTGCGGGATGGACCACCCCCGACCGCCTTCGGCCAACTCGAAAGCTCATGAAGGGTTGGTGGCTCGATGAGCGGGCTCACGCCGGCCAGGAGCATCTCGATCCGGCGTACGTCAGCGGCTATGACCGCAAGGCGGGTTTCGATCCGAGCGAGGACATTGATGTGCTCCGAGCTCAAGGGATGGATGCGGACTCGATCGTGGTGGACCTCGGTGCCGGCACGGGTGCGTTTCTCCCTGGCTGTCGCTCCGCATTGCCGCCGTGTTGTCGCCGTCGACATCTCCGCGCCGATGACCGCCGCGCTGCGCGCACGCGTCGCGACGTCCGGGCTCGACAACGTCACGGTCGTCGACGCCGGATTCCTCTCGTATGAACATCGTGGGGAGCCCGCCGACTTCATCTTCACGCGTAATGCGCTGCATCAAGTTCCCGACTTCTGGAAGGCGGTCGCCCTCGACCGGATGGCAGCGATCGTTCGCCCCGGTGGCACCCTGCGAGTGCGCGACCTCATTTTCGACTTCGCTCCGGACGAGGCCGACGAGCGCATCGAGTCCTGGATGTCCGGCGCCGTGCACGATGCATCAGTTGGGTGGACCGCCGACGAGCTCGCCGAGCATGTTCGCGGCGAGTTCAGCACGTTCAGCTGGCTCTTCGACGTGATCCTTCAGCGAACCGGTTTCGACATCGTGGAGCGGACGTTCCGGCGGTTCGCCTACGGCACCTATACGTGTACGTGGCGCGCCGGCTGACCGCTCACTTGTCGCGGCCCAGCAGGGCGAGGCGCAGCCCGAGGCCGATCATCACGAGTCCGCTCGCGCCCCCGATGGCCTCGAGGCGGCGAGGAGAGCGCACCAGCCACGTGCGGGCCGTGCCGGCGGCGAGGCCCCACGCGGCCGTCGGAGACGAGGGCGATCGCAACAAAGACGAGGCCGAGCGTGAGCAGTTGCAGGGGCACGTGGCCCAATGCAGGGTCGACGAACTGGGGGAGGATCGCGGCGAAGAAGACGATCGCCTTCGGGTTGGCCACACCGACGATGAAGCCCTCGCTCACGATGCGGTTGGTGTTGCGCGGGACGGCGGGGATGCGGAGCGTCTCCGCGAGATGGCGCCGGTCGCGCGAACGCCCGGACGCCGAGCATCACGAGGTAGGCCGCGCCGGCGAGCTTCAGCGCCGTGAACACCTCCGCGGAACGCTCGACCACCGCGCCAATGCCGATCGCCACCGCGATGACCTGCACGTACACGCCGGCGGCGTTGCCGACGACCGTGGCGAGCGCGGCTCGACGGCCGAGCGCCACACCCCGGCTGATCACGAACAGGACGCTCGGACCCGGCACGACGATGAGGGCGAACGCCGTCGCCACAAACGCCAGCAACCGGTCCGTGGCGATCACGGGCGAGAGCTTTGCCGGGATGCACGACGATCGCTCGCGAAATTCGGGTGGGTGCGGTTGGACACGCGACGATCCGCGATGCTGCGGAACATGACCCTCGAGCATGCAGTCCTGGACGTGATTCCTGGTCAAGAGTCGAGCTTCGAGCGTGCGTTCGCGGAGGCGGTCCCGATCATCTCGTCGATGCGCGGCTTTCGGTCGCTCCGGCTCGACCGGTGCGTCGAAAATCGCTCCCGGTATCTCCTGCTCGTCGGATGGGCACAGCTGGAGGATCACACCGAAGGTTTCCGTGGCTCAGCCGAATACCAACAGTGGAGGGCACTGCTCCATCACTTCTACGAACCGTTCCCGGTGGTCGAGCACTACGAGCCGCTGCTCCACAGCTGAGGATGGCGGTCAGTCGTCGGGCCGATGCCTCGGACACCACGGGTTGCGGGGGACCCCTCGACACGGCTCCGGCATGGTCGCCTGCCGACGAAGCGCCGGCATGACGATGTGGGTGGCTCGGGGATACCTCATGCCCGGCGTCGGCGGGCAGGGGCCGAAGATCTCGCTGGCACAGATGACCTGGTTGGACAGCTCGCTCCCGAGGATCGCCGCCCCCTGATGCGGCACGCCGCACCGCCGGTTGGTGCGTTGGAGATTTTCGGGGGCTGTCGTGACACCGCCTGGATCGCGGTTGCCGTGCCAGCAGTTGCCCGGATCGTGGAGCTCGCTGAGGTCAGCCAGGTCGCCGTTCGTCGGATTCCCGAACCCTCCGTTGCGCAGGAACAGGTTGTGCGTGACCCTGTTGCCCCAGGCCGCGTAGTAACACCAGCCCGGATTCAGGAAGTTCGGGACGCCGCCCTCACAGTGCGAGATCGGCGGAGGCGTATCGGTATCGATGAACGGTACGACGAGCACCGCCCAACTGCCGTTGCGGACGAAGAGGTTGCCCGACACGGTGTCGTTGCGGCCACCAGCGATCACGATGCCCGTCCCGGGCGGGCCGAGGCCCGCGCTGCCCGAGCTGGGAACGTTCGGATTGTTGTTGTCGTGGACATAGTTGGCCGTGAACAGCCAGCAGGAGCGGGTCGACGGGTGACCCTGACGGCGGGGCGGACACGCACCGTCCTGAGGCGAAGGAGCGTCGTCATTGTTCTGGCTGTTGGTGGAGACGCCGGTGTTGTTGTGGTCGAACTCGGAGTTGCGGATGGTCAGGTGGCCGCCCGAGTTCGTGCCCGAATAACCGAGGGCTGAGTACTGGGCGTGCGCGTCGACGAGGGTCGTGTGGCAGTCGGGGCACGCGCCGACGTAGTAGCTGGCGTCGGCCATGTTGCTGGCGTACGTGTGGGCCAGCGTGCCGGGCCCCGTGCTGTTGCTGGCAAACAGGCCGTACTCGGCGTCGGGCTGGCCGCTTTGGTAATAGGTCGACGTCGCTGAGAGATAGCGGCCCGAGAACGGGCCGAGGTTCCGGGTGCCCGTGCCGTCACCGCCGTTCCACCAGATGGCGTTGCCGCCCCCGCCGTCGCCGTTCAAGAAGTTGCATGCCGTGAGGTTGTCGATGCTGACGCCGTCGACCTCGAACACCTCGATCCCGTTGCGCCCGACATGCTTGCCGTTGCGGTTGATCGGGCCGAGATCCTGGGCCGTCGCGGCGCGGCTGCAACGTCGGGCACCGGGCTTCGTCCCGTCGACGACGACGCGATTGCGGTCCATACCCCGGATGTGGATGTCGGGAGTGCGGACGAGCACGGCCGCTCCCGCCTCGTCTCCCACGGCACCCGCGTGATCTCCGCGTTCGTGGTAGTCGCCCGGGGCGACGAGGATCCAGTCGCCTGGCCGCGCCGCGTTCACGGCTTCCTGGATGCGGCTGAACTGACCCGATCGACCATGCCACGTGCCGACGCGCAGCACCCGGGGGCGGCGAGCACGCCGCGGCACCGCGGTCGCGGGTGGCACAACCGAGACGACCAACACGGCGGCCAGAACCGCCAGCGTCGCACCGATGTGCGGGATCACCCCGCGGCATCCGATGCGGGAACGACGGGACGACGCGGCTCGAAAGGACATGGCGACCCCCTGACTCCGAACGCCCGAAGGGCGTACCCCGGACTCTAGGCAGCCAATCGTCGTCGTCTGGTGCCGGGCTACTGGGTCGCGAGGTCGGCGCGCGCTTCGGCGGCGGGGCTGGGCGCGGCTGGCGCGACTCGGCCTCGATGACGACCTTGCCGAGCACGCCGTCGGGGATGGCGGCGCGTCCTTCGAGGGCCGGGCTGATCGGTCCGGCGGGCTGGTAGCCGACGGCGAAGCCGGTCGTGCCGTAGGTGAGCAGCGTCGTGTGCGGCACGGTGCCCTCGCCGACCGGCACGTCGTCGTAGAACAGCGCGACGTCGCCGCCTTCCTCGCCGGTGCGGGTGAACGTCATCCGGACCACCGACTGGCCCGGCCGGCAGCTCGGCGTCCGCGGAGATCGTCGTGATCTCGCTGCCGAGGAAGTTGTAGACGTAGTGCAGCCGTCGCCCCTGCAGGTACAGCGACGTAGCCGCCGGCGTGGCCGCCGTGGGCGACGATCACGCCGTCGGTCGCGCCCGTCGGCCGGCACGTCGAGCTCGGCGGCGATCGACGAAGGACCGGTTCTTCAGGTTCGGAGCGATCGCCTCCGGCAGCGGGCCGATCCCGCCGTAGAACTCGTGGCGCTGGCGCCGGTAGCGACGGTCGCCGAACCGGCCGGGCTGGTTGTTCAGCGGCAGCACCTGGTACTTGGCGGCCTCCTCCCACCACAGCTGCTTCATCTCCTCGAGCTTGTCGGGCTGCTCGGCGGCGAGGTCGTGGACCTCCGAGAAGTCCTCGGCCACGTGGTACAGCTCCCACACGTCGTCGTCGAAGGGGATCGTCACGTCGCTGCCGTCGTAGGCGATGCCGAGCGACGTGTGGAACACCACCGCCTTCCAGCCGTCGTGGTACAGCGCCCGCGAGCCGAGCATCTCGTAGTACTGCGTGACGTGCGCGTCCGGCGCGTCGGCCGCGGTCAGCGACGGCGCGAAGCTCACCCCCTCGATCGGGGTCTGCTCGACGCCGGCGATGACGTCGGGCGGCTCGATGCCGATGAGCTCGAGCAGCGTCGGCATCACGTCGATGGCGTGCACGTACTGGTGGCGCGTGCCGCCGTCGGTGCCGAGGCCCGCCGGCCAGTGCACGATCAGCGGGTCGGCCACGCCGCCCTCGTGGGTGTCGCGCTTGAACCGCTTGAGCGGCGTGTTGCCGGCCCACGCCCAGCCCCAGGGGTAGTGGTTGTTGGCCCGCGGCGTGCCGAGGTCGTCGATGCGGCGGAGGTTCTCCTCGAGGCTCTCGGGCACGAAGTTGAAGAAGTACTGCTCGTTGAACGAGCCCTTGGCGCCGCCCTCGGCGGAGGCGCCGTTGTCGCTCATCACGACCACGATCGTGTCGTCGAGCTCGCCGAGCTCGGTCGACGAAGTCGAGCACCCGGCGCGACCTGCGCGTCGGTGTGGGTGAGGAAGCCGGCGAACACCTCCATCATCCGCGCGTAGAGCCGCTGCTCGTCGGCGGTCAGCGAGTCCCACGCCGGCACCCACGACGGACGCTCGGACAGCTCGGTGCCCGGGCGGGAGCAGCCCGGAGGCGAGCTGCCGGGCGAACACCTCCTCGCGCCAGCGGTCCCAGCCCTGGTCGAACTGCCCGCGGTAGCGCTCGATGAAGTCGGCCGGCGCCTGGTGCGGGGCGTGGCACGGCGCCGGGCGTGAACCACAGGAAGAACGGCTTGGTCGGGGCGGTGGCGCGCAGGTCGCGCAGGAAGCGGATCGCCTTGTCGGCCAGGTCCTCGGTGAGGTGGTACCCCTCCTCCGGTGTGCGTGGCGGTTCGACGGGGTGGTTGTCGTACACGAGCTCGGGGTGGTACTGGTCGGTCTCGCCGCCCATGAAGCCGTAGTACCGCTCGAAGCCCCGGCCGAGCGGCCACTTGTCGCGGGGGCTTCCCATCGTCATCTCGGTGGCCGGGGTCAGGTGCCACTTGCCGACCGCGTAGGTGGCGTACCCGTTGCGCAGCAGGATCTCGGAGAGGAAGCCGTTCTCCTTCGGGATCGTCGCGTTGTAGCCGGGAAAGCCGGCGGCCAGCTCGACGACGCGCGCCATGCCGTTCGAGTGGTGGTTGCGGCCGGTCAGCAGGCACGCGCGCGTCGGCGAGCACAGCGCGGTGGTGTGGAAGTTGGCGTAGCGGCGGCCGTGCGCCGCGAGCCGATCGAAGCACGGCGTGGCGATGTCGGAGCCGTAGCAGCCGAACTGCGCGTACCCGACGTCGTCGAGCAGCACGACGACGACGTTCGGAGCGCCGTCGGGGCGCGGTCGGCAGCGGCGGCCACCACGGCTCCGAGTCGTCGTAGGTTCGCCCGATCTTCCCCTCGAACGGCTGGCTCATCCGACCTCCCCGGTGACGTCCGTGCGACACGGTAGGACAGCCAGCGGGCCCCGGCGGTCAGCGGGTCGGACGAGCCCTAACCTGCGGCCGTGACCGACGACCGGCTCGCCGCCGCATTTCAGGGTTGGATCGAGGCGCAGCAGGCTGCGGTCGAGACCATGACCGCCGCGGACGTGCCCCGTTCACCGTCCGACGTGGCCGAGGGCTACCGGTGGGTGACCCGGCTCACGTCGCTGGCCCAGGACTGGTTCGTCGAGAAGGCCGACCCGCTGCATCCCGTGCTGTTCGTCGCGCAGAACGCCTACCGCAAGCTGATGGTGGACAACCCCGACGTGCGCTACCGGTTCTCGCGTGCTCGACGACGCGCCACACCTATCGCCTCACCGGGACGCGAGGCGACGCGGCCTACGTCGGCCTGACGTTCGGCACGCCGATCGGCAAGGGCGCGGTCGGCGGCCGCACCGGCACGCTCACACAGGTCCACCTCGACGAGTTCGACGCTCGGACCGAACGGCGAGGTCGACCTCCTCATCGGTCCCGCGCCGCGCCCGCGGCGAGCCGACGCGGACTGGATCGAGCTGGTCCCCGGCACCGGTCAGCTCGCGGTCCGCGAGACGTTCTTCGACCGGGCGCAACGACCGCCCCGCCGATCTGCGCCTCGAGCTCGTCGGCGACGTGCCGCCGCCGATCCTCGCGCCGGACGATCTGGTGCCCGAAGCTCGAGTTCGCGTCGCTTGTTCGTGCAGTTCGTGGCAGCCACCGTCGTCCAGATGTGGCGCGACACCGCCGGCAACATCAACTCGCTCGGCGGCCGGTCGGGCGCGGCCCACGTCGACGGAGCAGGAGGACGAGGTCCGCAGCCACAGCGACGCCGACATGGTGTACCACGGCGGCCGCTGGGTGCTCGGCGACGACGAGGCGCTCGTCGTCACGGTCACGCCGCCGGCCGACGACTTCCTCTACTGGGGCCTGACCATCGCCAACCCGTGGATGGAGTCCTACGACTACCGCTACACCACGACGTCGCTCAACAACGGCCGGGCCGTGCGCTCCGACGACGGCACGTGGCGCCTCGTCATCGCGCCGCGCGACCCGGGCGTGCGCAACTGGCTCGACACCGGCGGTCGCCAGGAGGGGTACATGCTCGTCCGCTGGGTCCTCGCCGACGTGCCGCCCCATCCGCACCTGCGAGGTCGTTCCGATCGATCGTGTGCGCGTGACCTGGTCCCCTGACGGGTCCGAGCGGCGTCAGACCTCGGAGCGCGACTCCGAAGCGCTCCTGGTAGCCGCGGACGAGCGCGCGGTGCACGGCGAGGTCGAGGCCGGTGTCCTCGAAGCGGTAGTCGTGGGCGGCGCCGCGGCCGTGCGTGTCGGGCCGCGACGTACGCGTCCAGACGGTGCCCGGAAGCGCGCCGACACCGGAAGATCCCAGCGCGCGGTACAGCGCCGTGACGCAGCCGACCGGGTCGGCGACGAGGTCGGCGTAGCGGACGTCGTCGATGTGGTCGTCGGGGAGGCGGCCCTCGTCGCGCTGCGCGGTGACGTGGTCCATCTGCAGCTCGAGGCCCATGCAGAGCAGCTCGACGAGCGCTGCGTGATCCACGTCGGTCGGAGTGCATCCAGTGCAGCGTGGCCATCATGTCGGCCAGCGAGCCGACGACCCGGAGCGGATCGCGGTGGGTGACCACGACCCGGGCATCGGGATAGGTGGCGAAGACGAGATCGAGTGACGACAGGTGCGACGGCGCCTTGAGCAACCATCGACCGGTCGGCGCAGCCCACTGCAGCGTCTGCAGCATCTTGCGATGCCAGTCGTAGATCGGCCGCTGGTCGAGCCCGCTGCGCCAGATCGTGTACGTCGGGCACGTTGTAGAGCCCGATGAACTGGTCGCTCGAGAACTGGTGGGCGAAGGCGAAGATGCACTCCGTCGGCAGGTGGCCCCGGTTCTCGTGCATGCCGGTGAACGCCGGCACCATCTCGTCCATCAACGTGATCTCCGCGTCGGCCATCCGGGCCCGGTCGTCGTCGACGTCGCCGGCGCGGGTCGGCGGCGGCACGGTGTGGAGCAGCTCCCACAGCAGCGGCGCGCGGTTGTCGGGGTCACAGGAGAGCAGCTCGTGGAGCAGCGTCGTGCCGGAGCGGCCGAGGCCGGTGACGACGATCGGCGCCGACCACCGGCTCGTCGAGGATGGACGGTTCGCGCTGCCACAGGTCGACCAGCCGGAGCCGGTTCTGCATGATCGTCTGCAGCTCGGCACGCGCCCGGACCCGCCCGGCGAGGTGGAGCTCGTGCTTCCTCGTCGAGCGAGCCGGTGAGCGTCGTCGAGGAACGGCCGGAACCAGTCGTCGCCGTAGTCGACGAGCCCGGTCGTCGCCGAGGCGGCGTCGGTGAGGCGTCCGCGTCGTCAGCGACACGACCGAACGACCGTCGTCGCCGAGCGCACGGCCGGCGGCCGCCAGCTTGTCGACCCACGGCGCGCGCTCGGGCGGCCGCCAGGTCATGCTTCATCAGCTCGTTCATCGCCTCGAGCTGCTCGACGCAGTGCTCAGCCGAGTGATGCACGAGCCGCACGTCAACGATGGTCGCACCGGCGTCGCCGAGCCCACCCAACGCGTCGACCGCTGCTCCGGCCTCCGTGGAGGGATCCAGGGGCGTTGACGGCTGGAGCACCACGTCCATGCGATCGTTGCGCTCCGTCCACGACGGGAGGTCACGGGCCGCGTCGAGCCATGCAGCGACGTCGTCCGGGCTGACTCCGAACGGCGCCCAGCCGTCGCCGAGCTCGACGGCGCGCCGCAGCGAACGGCGGGTCCGTCCGCCGATCCAGATCGGGACCCGCGGTTGCACCGCGCAGGGTTCGACGATCACGTCGTCGAACGCGTAGTGCTCACCTCGGTAGCTCGGACTCCGATCGAAGCGCGGTTCGCACGGCCCGAAGTGCGTCGTCGGCCCGTGAGCCACGATCGGCGAACGACGCGTCCAGCAGGTCGAACTCGGCCTCCAGTGAGCCGACACCCACCCCGAGGACGAGGCGACCGCCCGTGACGAGGTCGAGCGTGCCGTACCGCTTGGCGATGTCCAACGGGTGGTGGTAGCCGAGCACGAGCACGTAGGTGGCGAAGCGGATCTGGCTCGGTACCCGCCGCCAGGTACCCGAACGTGGCGAGTGGATCCCAGTACCGGCCGCCACGGACCTGCGCCACCTCGTTCGGGATGGCGATGTGCTCGCTGCAGGTCACGTGGTGGTAGCCGATCGCATCGGCGGCACCCACGATCCGCGCCACGTCGTGGATCGTCGCCGTCTTCCTCCCAACGTGCATGGGCCCGAGGCAGCAACGTCAGGACCGGGGTCACCAAGCCGAGACTTACCTGCGTCACCGCCGACATGGAGCCTCCCTGAGAGCGTGCTGGTCTACTTGGACGAGGTCTCGTCGATCTCCACCGAGCCGGCGGCACAGAAGTCGATCACGTCGAACTTCGTGTGCAAACGGTCCAGATATGGACCGGTTACGCAGCACATTCGCAGGATGGTCCGCTCAGTCGTGGATCTGCTGCGTCAGGTAGTTCGCATCGCCGACCTGGCGGATCAACTCGAGCTGCGCTTCGAGCCAGTCAGCGTGGTCTTCCTCGCCTTCGAGGATGGTCTCGAGCAACTCACGCGAGCCGTTGTCTCCCTGCTCGACGCAGAGCGCCGACGCCCAGGTTGAGCCGGTCGATCGCCTCGCGTTCCAGCTCGAGCGCAGCAGCCAGCTTCTCGGCCGGCGCTCTCGCCGATGCGGACGCTGCCGAGTCGTTGCACGTTCGGCATGCCGTCGAGATAGAGGATCCGCTCGATGAGTGCGTCGGCGTCCTTCATCTCGTCGATCGACTCAGCCCGGAACCTCGAGGCGAGACGGTCGAGGCCCCAGTTGGTGAACATCTTCGCGTCGACGAAGTACTGGTTGACCGCCGTGAGCTCCGCCTTCAGCACGTCGTTCAGCAGCCCGATGACGTCGTCGTTGCCCTTCATGTTCGTCTCCCGCCGAGGGTCGTAACGTCCTCAAGCCGCAGATAAAGCTCGATCGCCGTCATCCGAACGACGACATACCTCGTCGATCAATTCGTCGATCGAAGGGCGGCAGCCGCCGCAGATCGAGCCGGCCTCACACATGCGGGCAACCGTCGTCGAGGCATCGAGCGCCGGCGGCGACCGTGGCCTTGATCGTCCGGTCGGTCACCGCCTTGCAGGAGCAGATGTACATCAGTGGCCCCGGCCATGCGATCGCGCGGTCGCTGACCAGACCGGCACACCTTCTGGCCGCGAGCCCGACGGCGGTGGCCACGCTCACGGGGACGACGCAGGGGAGGCGGTGACCGACCCCGTGGACCTCGGCCCGCGGACGTGCTCTCCGTCGACCACGATCTGCACCCAGCTCAGGTGCCGCATGCCCAATCGGTCCGAACGGTCAGCCACGTGCACTCCTGCCGAGCAGCATCGAACACGAAGGATGTTAGGGCGCCCTAGCTTACCTGTCTAGGAAGGGTTACATCGGCGATGCTCATCATCTCCTAACAAATCGCCAGTACAACCCGTGGATGCCCGCTGCCCGACCCCATTCGCCGACCGAGCCACGTCGCTGGGTCGCCGTTCTCGCCACCGCCGTCGTCTTCGCCAGCACCTTGACCGGGTGCCTCAGCGTCGCCGGCGACACCTCGAAGGTGGTCAAGATCGATGCCGCCGATGTGAACGGCTGGCACTACGACTATTACGAGAACCGAGCGTACCCGTGCTCGATCAAGGGGTATCAGACCTTCGCCATCGGCACGAAGATCGGGTCCTCGGACACGGACGGCCGGCCGCTCTGGGTGAAGATGCGGGGCGGGGGCGTCGGCTGGTTCGACGACACCGGCACCCCGCAGCCGACCGCCGGAACCAAGTCCGAGATCTCGCTCACGGCCCTCCTCGAGTTCGACACGCCTGGACTGATGGCACAGGTGAAAGCCGCGCCCGAGGGATTCCGCACCCTGCTCGTCTCGATGTGCAGCCAGGACATCTATGCCGGCAACAACAACACCGACCCTCACAATCCGAACACGACACCCGATGGCAAGCCCCGCCTCACCACCGGCCTGATCTCGACCAAAGCCGCCATCCAGTTCACCCGTGCGAAGTATCCGACCACCAAGTACTTCCTGCACGGCACGAGCGCCGGTGGAGCCGGCGTCTTTCACGTCGCATGGGCCCTGCAGCTCCAAGGCATCCCGCCGGCCGGGATCGTCTCCGATTCAGGCATCGTCGATCAGACCTGGGAGCTGGAGGTCATCCAGCAGGGCACGTGCCCGCCCGATGAGGAGAGCGGTCAGGACCGCAGTGCCGTCCTCAACCGGATCGATCCTGACGTGGCCAAGTTCGACAACCAACCCGATCTCCTGGTCACGCGGCGCGACCTGACGGTGCCGATCATGCACGTCTGGAACCACGGCGATCTGAACTCGTGCGGGCAGACCCCGATGTCCTGCACCCTTCGTGATGGGACCACGCTCACCATGGGCGCGGCGGACTGCCGGCACGAGGACATGCGTCGCGCCATCGCCGCCGAAGGGGCCGGGAGCCGGTCGGTGAACCTTCCGGTCTGCGTGGCCGGTGCGAAGGGCACGCCACCGTGCGCACAGCACGTGGTCACCACGCGCGACCACGGCAAGAACACGGACCCGGCCGGCCCGGTCGATTACCAGTCCGCGATCCTGAGTTGGGTCCGTGACCGGCTGGCCGATCCGCCGCCGACCTGACCGTTGTTCCGATGCGGAACCGCACCGTTAGCGGAGCGCGTCGATGAAGTGCTCCCGCTGCTCGCCCCACCATCGCTGACGTCGCTCGAACCGTTCCGCTCCGCCCATCTCGTTCCACATCTTGATGAAGTTGGTGTCGCCGGCCGCAACGCGGCGACGAACGAACGCTCCGCCGCGGGCGATCGAGCCCTCCAGGATGTCGAGGAACGCAGACCGCTGGCCGGCGTCCAGGCCGTAGGCGTCGGCGACGCCTCGGAGTCGGGCCGGGAGGTCCGACGGTTCCCATCCGAGTCGTTCCGCACTCGTGGGATCGTCGATCGGAACGCACATGCGAGCCATCTGCACGAGGTCGTAGGCCGGTCGACCGGGAGCCGCGAAGTCGAAGTCGAGCAGCCCGACGGCGTTGCCGTCGCGAAAGACGACGTTCTCGAGGCACACGTCGTTGTGGCAGATGATCGGCCCACCCTCCGGGTCCGCCATCTCGCGACTCCACATCGACCGCGACGGGTCGAACGAACGCGACGCCTTGTGCATCCGTCGCATCAAGATCACGACCGAGGCCAGCGCGGAGTCTGATTGCGCCCACGCGGGATAAGGCGGCACGGGCACGTCACCTTCGATGAAGACGAGACGCTCACGGCCGTCGTCGTCGATGCCGACCGGCTCCGACGCGCCGGCGAACCCGACGGAACGGAGCCACGACAAGTAACGATGGATCGCGGGGGAGTGGCGGTTGTGACGACCAACGCCGTACCGACGCTGTCGGACAGCGTGTAGTACGACCCCACCCGGCCGCGACCGGTGGTCCGTTCGCCGGTGTCGACGAGGATGTCGGCCGCGGCCAGCCGCCGAACGCTCTCGGAGATCGTGGGCTTGGAGATGCCCGTCGTGGCCGAGATCTCGGCACGGGTCAGGCGACCGTGCTCGATCACGGCGGTCAGGACGTGCGCGTCGGTGAGCGACCGCAGGAGCTGCATGGACGGCATCGCCGCGTGCTGAGCCGTGCGTACGACGCTCTCCGCTCGCGGTTCGGGGTCGTCGGGCGTGGTGGTCATGCCAGAAGTCTAGTCAGGGCTCTTGCCCAAATCGGTGGCGTCACCTATCTTTCAGTAAGGACACGTAACTAAAGGAGTCGCCCATGAGTTCCAGCACCCGTACGACGCAGACCCGGCCGTTGCCGAGCTGGGAGAGCGCGCCAGACGATCTGCCTGCGGCTGTCCGCGAGATCAAGGCAGCCCTGCGCGAGCGGATCGAGTCCTCGGGCAGGTCCGTGGCCGAGGTCTTCGCGGTGGTCGAGCAACAGGTCGCCGAGCGGGTCGCGGAGATCAGAGGCCGAGCACGAGCGCGGCCAGACCGTGTGGCCGGTCATCGGGTACGCCGACATCGCCCGCGGCACCGTCTCCTCGGAGGATCTCGACACGTTCCGCCGGCGCGGCTGTCTCGTGGTCCGCGGCCACTTCGACCACCAGCAGGCCCTCGACTGGGACGCCGACATCGTCGACTACGTGGAGAAGAACCAGTTCTTCGAGAGCTACCGCGGACCCGGTGACGACTTCTTCGGCAGTGTCGGCTCCAAGCCCGAGATCTACCCGATCTACTGGTCGACGGCACAGATGGAGGCCCGGCAGAGCGACCGGATGGCCACCGTCCAGGCGTTCCTGAACAGCCAGTGGAAGCACGAGTCCGACGGAGTGCAGTGGTTCGACCCCGACCGCGACTCCCTCTACCCCGATCGCATCCGCCGCCGGCCGCCCGGCGCAGACTCCGGGGGCCTCGGCACCCACAGCGATCCCGGCACCCTCGACCTGTGGATGACCGAGCACTACCAGCGGGCGTTCCGTCACCTCTTCGACGGCACCGTCGAGGACTACGACCCCTGGGACGCCGCCCACCGCACCGCGGGACCGCAGTACACAGGCACCACAATGTGCTCTGCCTTCCGCACCTTCCAGGGGTGGACCGCTCTGTCCGACATGGACCACGACCAGGGCGTCCTGCACACGGTTCCGATCCCCGAGGCGATGGCCTACCTCATGCTGCGTCCGCTGCTCGACGACGTCCCCGAGGACGACATGTGCGGCGTCACCACCAACCAGGTCCTTCCCGCCAGCCAGCAGTGGCACGCCCCGGTCCTCGAGGCGCTGTCCGGCATCCCCGACGTCAAGGCCGGCGACTCCGTGTGGTGGCACGCCGACATGATCCACTCCGTGGCCCCGGTCACCGACCAGAAGGGATGGGGCAACGTCATGTACATCCCCGCCGCCCCGTGGTGCCCTCGCAACGAGGAGTACGCCGCCAGCGTGCGCGAAGCCTTCCTCACGGGCTCCAGCCCCACCGACTTCCCCGAGGAGAACTACGAGCGCGACTGGCCGGAGCGATTCCGCGAGGACCAGCTCAACCCAACCGGCCGTCGAGGGCTGGGACTCGACTGAGCACCTGGGCAGATGGCGTACGACGGCTCGTGCTGTTCGACGCGGGCGGCTCGCCGGTGGCTGCGTCGGCCCGGGCCATCACACGGCCGAGCTCGTCCACGTTCGACGCATCCGATGCTCGTGCCCTGGCCGCCCGGCTGGGAGTGGTGCCCGCTCTCCGGTCGACCGGTAGCGGTGGCGCTCGTAGAAACGTCGAGCCCGCTCGTTGCCGTCGGTGACCCACAAGCCGAGGGAGTGGACATCCTGGCTGAGGGCCCAGCCGTGGGCGGCGTCGATGAGAAGATCTGCGGTGCCGCTGCCACGCTGGTCGCGAACCACCCACATGCCGATGATCTCCGGTTCGTCGGGGAACTCCTCTCGTTGCAGGCACCCGACCACCCCCACGATGGCTCCGGGTGGGGTGTCGTGCCTCGCGAGGAACCACACGACGCCACCTGCGAAGTGCACCCAGTCCTCACGTGTGTACTGGAGCTCGTCCTCCCAGGTGGCCCAGAACGCACTCGGCGCGTCGCGCAGTGCCGCGAGGCGAACCTCACGCAGGCTGGTCCAGTCGTTCGTGTCGAGACGTCGGATCGTCACCATCGCGGAGCTCCTCGTCAAGGCTGTGTGGTGTGCCTGCATCCTGGATCGAAGCGCTGGAGTCTCACTGGACCGGTGCCGCCCTCGCCGGTGTCCCGGTCAGGCAAGTGGCCGCTCGCGAGGCCGCTTCCCTTGGTACCTTGAACCAGGCGAATGGCTGCTGAGGCGGTGCCATGGATGTCCTCGAGTTCCGGGTGCTCGGACCGTTCGAGGTGCGCCGGTCGACGGCACTGCTGGCAGCGGGCGGGGGGCGGCGCCAGGCATTGTTGGCCTTCCTGCTGCTGTCGGCGAACCGCACCGTCACCCAGGAGCGCATCGCGGCTGGGGTCTGGGGCGAGGACCAGCCGTCGTCGGCCATCAACCTCGTACAGGGTTACGTCTCCTACTGGCGCAGCGCCGTGGAGCCCGGTCGCGACCCTCGTGCCAGCGGTGAGCGGCTGACCTCGAACGGAGGTGGCTACTGTCTGCACGTCGCGGACGAGGAGTGTGACCTCTTGCGGTTCCGCGCGCGAGCTCGCGAGGGAAGAGAAGCGCTGTCTCACGGGGACCTCTACGCCGCGCGGACGCTGTTGCACCGAGCGATCGACGAACGACGAGGTGCGGCCATGGCTGAGTTCGGCCACGCCGCATTCACGGACGCTGCTACCGCGTTCGAGTCCGAGTGGTTGAGCACGGTGGAGTCGGCGGCGGACCTCGAGCTGACGCTCGGCCGCCCGGCGCACGCGCTGGCGTACGTGGAGCCGCTTCTCGAGGCGCACCAGCTGCGGGAGTCCCTCGTGGCGCTGCGCATGCGGGCGCTCTACCGCTCCGGGCGTCAGGCTGATGCGCTCGACGCCTTCGACCGGTGTCGCCACGCACTCGCCGAGGAGCTCGGCGTCGACCCCGGCCCGGTGCTGAGCCAGCTACATCTCGACATCCTCCACCAGAGCGTCGCGGTGAACGACGGGGCCGTGTCCAAGCCCCAGCCCCCCGCGCTCCCACCCCGGCTCGCGTCGTTCGTAGGGCGCGAGCAGCTACGACTCGACGTGTGTGACCTGCTCGAGAGCCACCGTCTGGTGAACCTCACCGGCCCCGCAGGGAGCGGCAAGACCCGACTCGCTGTCGAGGTGGCTGCCTCGGTCGCGGCCACTGCGGACCGGGCGGTCGTGTTCGTGGACCTGGCCCCCGTCCGCGACAGCGACCTGCTCTGGCAGGCCGTCACCGCAGCGCTGGGGAGGCCGCCACCCGCGTCAACGGACCCTGACGAGGTCGTGACCTCACTGGCGCCGGTGTCCCCGACTCTGCTCGTGCTCGACAACCTGGAGCACCTCCTCGAGGCCGCTCCCGGCATCGCGAGGGTCCTGGCTCGGGCGCCGCTGCTGTCCGTGATGGCGACCTCGCGTGGACCCCTGGGGATCGCGGGGGAGCAGCTGGTGACGGTGGCCCCGCTGTCGACACCTCGCCCCGGCGACGGAGCCGACCTGATACGGATCTCTCCGTCTGTCCGGCTGTTCGTGGCACGAGCTCGCGACAGCGACCCCGGTTTCACCGTTCGCGATGAGGACCTGGCCGTGGTCGCGGGCATCTGTCGCCGGCTGGACGGGCTCCCTCTCACCCTCGAGCTGGCGGCCCCGTTGGCGTCGACCCTGAGCCTGCGCGCCCTGCTCGAGCGACTCGACCAACCGCTCGCTCTGCTCGGGAGTCGTCGACGCGGCGACGAGCAGCCGGCACGGCACCGGACCCTCCGAGCCGCCCTCGACTGGAGCTACGGCACCTTGGGCGCGACCGAGCGTCGGTTGTTCGAGCAGCTCTCCGTCTTCGCCTCCGGCGCGCTGCTCGAGCAGGTCGAGGAGGTCGCGGACGTCGGCGGACAGGCCGTCGCCGCTCTCGCCGACCTGCGCGAGCGCAATCTCGTCTACCGGTCCGGGGACGTGGACGCCCCCCGCTACCGGCAGCTCGTCTCGATCCGCGACTACGCGGCGGAACGGCTCGCGGCCGACACCGCCGGGTGCGCCGCCACCTTCGAACGCCATACGCAGTCGGTCTGCGACCTGGCCGAGCGCGTCTCGCGAGGCGCGAGGACCGGCGCGGCCGCCCAGCTCGTCGAGCGGCTCGACGGCGAGCAGGAGGAGGTACGCACCGTGCTGGCGCGGCTCGCCGCGGCCGACGACCCGACGAGGCTCCTCACGCTGGTCGTCGACTGCCTTCCGCTGTGGTGGGACCTCGGTTACACCCGGGAGGGGTACGACCGGCTGACCAAGGCTCTGGCCGCGGCCGGCCCCGACACCTCCGACGAGCTGCAGGCCGTCGGTCACATCGCCGCCGTCTTCCTGGCTGACGCGGTCGGCCGACCGCAGGCGGCGCTCGCGCTGGGCGCCGGCGCGACGCACTACGCGGAGCGGTCGGGGTCCCGGCTGCTCGAGGCGCTGAGCCTGTGCGTCCGGGGCAACACACGTTGCTGGTTGCCTCCCGACGGTCCCTCGCCGGACGACATCGGAATGCTGGAGGACGCCTGCGAGATGGCGATGCAGGCACCGACGACGCTGGTGCGGTGGGGGTGGGCGAGCCGCTCCGCCGTCATGGTGACGGCGATGCTGGTGCTCACCGACGTGCTCCGGTACCGCGACGCCCGCCGGGCTCGCGCCCGGGTCGAGGACATCTTGGCGGAGTACGACCCCGACCTGGATGCCTACACCGGTTCGTTCGTCCTGCGAGCGGCGGGAGCGCTCGACGCCGATGCCGGACGCTCGGCCCTGGCCGAGGGCCGGCTCACCGCGTCCCTCGCCCTGGCCACCCGCGCTGCCTCGCTGCGCAGCCGTTCGAGGAGCCTCGAGGAGCTGGCCCGGCTGGCGTGGCGACGAGACGACCTGCAGGTGGCCGCCGCCTCCGCCGAATCCGCGAGGCGGCTCGCTCGGGAGACGGGGCACACCGTGAACTGGGTGCGGTGCGTGGGCCTCGCGGCGGACATCTCGCTCGAGCTCGGTGACCTCGCCCACGCGCGCACCCTCCTCGACGAGGTCGAGCTCGCCGCGGGCTCCAGCCACCGGCAGGTGACGCTGCGGACGACCGCTCCGCGCCGTGCCAGGTGGGCGCGGCTCTCCGGGAGGCCCGACGAGGCGGAGCACCACCTCCAGTCCGTCGCGTCACTCGAGCAGGCCGGCGGGTTGAGCCCCGATCGTGTGGTCTACCTCCTGGAGGCGGCCCACTGTGCGCACGGTGGCGGACTGCACCGGCGTACGGCGGCCATGGTGCAGGCGCTCACCGTCGCCTCCGCGGACGTGGGCATCGAGCTGCCGGTGCCCGAGCGTCGCCACCTCGGCGAGCTGGCGGCTGCGCACTGATCCTGCTGTCCGGGTCCAGAGCCTCTCCAGAGCACCTCACGAGCATGGCTCCGACCGCACATCCGTGACCGTCGGAGACCGCAATGGATGAGACGACACCGGCAGCCTCGCCAGGTCGCACCGTGCGCAGCCGTCGGGTGGGCCAGGCGCTGGCGTTGTTCACCGCCCCGTGGTGCCTCGTCGTCGCCGACACCGGCGACGTGCTCACCGCTCCGTCCGGGATGGACGACACCACGGCCCGTGGCGCGCTGACGATCTCCGCTGCGCACCCGGCGGCGGAGACGTGGCTCTCCGGCATCGCGATGCTGGGCTGCCTGCTGCTCATCCCGGCCGTCCTCGGCGCGATGAGCCTGGTTCGCGACGGTGCCACGTGGGTCGGCCTGGTGGGGCTGGCACTGATCCGTGCGCGCGCGGTGCCGGCGTGAGCCGGTCTCTGCGTCATCGCCGCGCACCCGTGACCACCGCACAGAAGCGACATGCAGCACCGGCAACCAGGAGGAACCATGAACGACAGGACACCGAACCAACGTGCAGGGGAGAACGGCGGCCAGGCCGCGCTGGTGGTGATGACGGATCCCCGGGCACAGCTGCGGCTCTCCCGTGGCGGGTGTCCGCTCCCTGCAGGGCGCCGACGTCCGAGGCTTCTCCGACATCGCGACCCGCAGGACGGTGCGCGTGCAGCCGCTCTTCGGAGCCAGCGAGGATCGGCTGCTGCGGTTGCCGGCACCCAGGTGCCCGACGTGGGCATCGACATTCCGGACCTGTCGGGTCTTCTACCGCGTCGAGGCCCCGTCGAGCAGTTGAATGACCTCGCCGCGGAGCTGCTCGACCAGGAGGCGGTGACCGCGGCGTACGTGGAGCCACGCGACGGAGCCGCCCGTCGTCAGGCCGTCCTCTGGTGAGATCAAGCACGGCCGTCCCGCCGCTCGTGAGTCCGGACTTCAGCGGCCAGCAGGGTTACCTCGAGGCTGCGCCCAGCGGCGTGGACGCACGCTACGCCTGGACACTCGACGGCGGCACCGGCGCGAACGTCCGAGTCATCGACGTGGAGCTGGGTGGCTGGCAGTTCACCCACGAGGACCTGCGTGCCAACCAGGGCGGAGCGGTAGGCGCCTCGGGTGTCGGCACGTCGAAGACCGAGGACGAGGACCGCAGCCACGCCACCGCGGTCATCGGCGAGATCGGCGGCGACAGCAACAGCATCGGCATCACCGGCATCGCTCCCGATGCTCATGTGCGGGGAGTCTACGCGCGCGTCCACGGCGTCGCAGCTGCGATCCGCGTCGCGACGGACCTGCTGGGACGGGGCGACATCATCGTCGTCGAGGCACACCGCCCGGCCCGACGGTGAACTTCACGTTCGACCCGGTCACGAGGGACACCACCGGCTTCATCCCCGTGGAGTGGTGGGAGGACGTCTTCCAGGCGATCTGGTACGCCGTCGCGCATGGCGTCCTGGTCGTCGAGGCCGCGGGCAACGGCTCCGTGAACCTCGACGACCCGGTGTATGACACGCCGGGTCCCGGCTTTCCCGCCGCGGTGGCGCAACCCTTTGGCCGCACGTCCGTGACTCGCACGCGATCGTCGTTGGTGCCGGAGCACCGGCCGGCGGGCCACGACGTCGACCGGTCGCGGTTGGCTTTCTCGAACTACGGAAGCATGGTCGACGCCCAGGGCTGGGGTAGCCGGCGTGACGACGACCGGCTACGGCGACCTGCAGGGCGGCCGCAACGAGGACGGTGGTACACCGGCATCTTCGCCGGCACCTCGAGTGCGACGCCGATCGTCGCCGGCGCGCTCGCCTGCGTCCAAGGTGTCCGCAGCGCGCACGTCTTCGGGGAGCGCCTCACGCCGATCACGGCACGCCAGCTCCTGCGTGACACGGGCACGCCGCAGACCACGCGACGAATCGGCCGGCTAGCCAGCGGATCGGAACCGGCCGAGCATCGGTCAGTTGATCCCCGGCCCTGTCATCTACGCGCAGGTCCCCGGCGCGTGCACGGCCGAGGGGCCGCCCACCGGCGGCCACCTGCTGTGGTACCGCCATCTCGGCCGTCACGACGGCACGGAAGTCTGGGCCGCGGGTCCGCGGATGCTCACCACGGGCTGGGACCGCTCATCGCCGTTCTCGGGTCGTGCGGGCGTGGTCTACGCGATCACAGCACGGGGACCTGCTCTGGCGACGGCATCTCGGGGCCGGCGACGGCAGCAACACCTGGTCGGCGACCGTCAAGATCGGCAACGGCTGGGACTTCACACACGTCTTCTGCGCCGGTGCGGGCGCGATCTACGCAGTGCGCGGTTCGGCCTCGATCCCGTCACCGGCCGCCAGCTAGGCGGCGACCTGCTGATGTACGAGCACTCGGGTGGAGCGACGGCACACCTCGCTGGAACGGCGAACCCCAACTCGTCGGCAGCAAGTGGCTCTTCGACCACATCTTCGCCGGGGACGACGGCGTCATCTACGCCGTCACGCGCGACGGAGACCTGTGGCGGTACTTCCACGAAGGTCGCGGCGACGCAGAACCAACAGGTGGGGCGCGCGCAACAGATCGGCCGCGGTTGGAACTTCGAACTCGTCTTCTACGGCGGCGACAGATGACTCTACGCCATCGACTCCGAGGGCGACCTGTGGTGGGACCGCGACGACGGCTCGAAGGGGCCCGGAAGCGGCCGCCTCACAGGCGCGTCGGTCACGGTTGGCACTTCCGACCGGTGTTCGCAGGCTGAGCCTGCCGTCGTCGAGCCGGGATCCCCGAGGTCCTCGCCGGGCAGGTCACCGGCCACGCGTGTCAGTCGACCGCCGAGTGCGCTTCGCCAGAGGCGCGGCCGACCTCGCTGGCCTCGACGTGCCACCCTGTTCTCGGTGCGTACCTTCCGCGTGTTCCTGAGCTCCACGTTCCAGGACCTCGAGCCTGAACGTGAAGCATTTCGGGTGCGCGTCGTCCCGGAGCTGCGCCGACTGTGCCGGTCGCACGGTTCCGACTTCTCGGCTGTCGACCTCCGATGGGGAATCGGACGTGAGGCGGGTCTTGACCAGCGCACCATGGAGATCTGCCTGGCCGAGGTGCGACGCTGCCTCGCCCTGACACCACGTCCCAACTTCGTCATTCTGCTGGGCCGCCGCTATGGGTGGCGACCGGTGCCGTCAGAGATCCCGTCGTCGCTGTTCGAGCGGTTGGTAGAAGCGGCTGGCCGCGACGATCGACTTCTCCGACGGTGGTACGTCGCCGACACCAACGCCGTACCGCCTCGCCACCGGCTCCTCGCACGAGCTGCCGACGATGACTGGGGTGCCACCGAGGCCGAGCTGCTGGGCGCACTGGAGCGCGCTGCTGAGAACCTGCCGCTCGCGCATCCCGAACGCGTGAGGTTCGGCGCCTCCGCCACCGAGCAGGAGATCGAGGCCGGCGCGTTCTCCACCGATCCCACCGGCCGCGTGTTCACGTACCTGTGTGCTCCGGAGCCAGCTGACGCACCGGGATCGGTGCCGCGGCGGCTCAGGCAGCTCCGGGAGAGGCTCCGCGGCGCGCTTCCCGGGCAGTTTCGGGACTATGGCGTCGACCCGGCTACAGACCGTGTCGAGCGGTTCTGCGCCGACGTGCGGCACGACCTGGAGGCGGTCATCCTTCGAGAGCTGTCCGATCCTGCCTACCAGGACGACCTTCTGCGTGAGCGGGACGAGCACGCGGTGTTCGCCCGGGACAGGACCCGGTTGTTCATCGGGCGCCGCGAACTGCTCGACGCGATCGAGACGCACACCATGAGCAGCTCCCGCGCCGCGTTCGCTCTCAGCGGCGAGTCAGGGATGGGCAAGTCGGCGCTGATCGCACAGGCGGCAACGGAGGCCCGTCTGCGACATGAAGACACGGTCGTCGTGCTCCGGTTCGCGGGCACGACGCCGGAGTCTTCGGACAGCACGTCGCTCCTACGCTCGTTGTGCCGCGAGCTCGCGCGGGCCTATGGCGCCGACGAGGGCGGTGTACCTCAGGCCCCCGACGAGCTGCCTGTGCACTTCCGCTCGCTGCTCGGCCGTGCCCACGCCGGGCGACCCCTGATCGTGTTCGTCGACGCCCTCGACCAGCTCGCCGACGTCGACGAGGGGTCGGACCTCTCGTGGGTCCCCGAGCAGCTGCCGCCCTACGTGCGGCTGTACGTGTCTGCGCTGCCCCGGGTGTCGGCCGCGGTGGCTCGGGTGGTGCCTGCGGAGTCGCGGCGGCACCTGGAGCCGCTCACCCCCAGTGAGTGCAATGACGTTGTGGAGGGACTTCTACGGCTCGCGGGTAGAACTCTGACCGCGGCGCAGCAGGAAACGGTGATGACCCGCGTGCGAGCGGCCCCTGCCCCGCTTCTCATCAGGTTGCTGGTCGAGCAGGCGCGCCACTGGCGCTCCGACACCGGCGTCCCGGTGCTGGGTGGAACCGTGCCGGAGGTCCTCGGCGACTTCTTCGACGACCTGTCTCGGCCTGCGAACCATGGCCCTCGGCTGGTGAGCCGGGCGCTGGGTCTGATGTGTGCCTCCCGGCGTGGCCTCACCGAGGACGAGGTCATGGAGAACCTCGCCGCCGATGCGTCGGTGATGGACGAGTTCCGAGCGCGGTCAAGGCGCCCAGCTGGCTCGGCGCTTCTGCCGGCCATCGTATGGTCGCGTCTTCGCGATGACCTGGACCCCTATCTCAGTGATCGGGGGGCCGACGGCGCCGTCGTCCTCACCTTCTTCCACCGGGAGTTCCTCGACGAGGCGAGCGAGCGCTACCTTGCACCGGACCGCACACTCCTCCACAGACATCTCGCCGAGTACTTCGCTGCGCAGCCGCTGCACGTCGACACCGCTCGGTTCGTGCCGAACCTCCGCAAGCTTCTCGGAGGTCGTCTTCCAGCACGTGGCCGCGGGCATGGCCGACGAGACCCAGGAACTACTGACGTCCTTCGCGTTCCTGGCAGCGAGGGTGGAGGGCACCGGTCCAGACTCGCTGGTCGACGACCTCGACCGAGCGTTGAACGCCGGCTGCTGCAGGGATCCCGCGGTGCTGGACGAGCTTCGAGACGCCGTACGCGCGCGAGCGCACGTCCTGCGCGGGGACCCGTCCCAGCTTGCTTCGCAGCTCGCCGGTCGCCTCGCCGCGTGCACGCAGCCCGAGCTCCGTGGACTTCTCGAGCAGGCGCGCCAAGGGGACCGCGGCCTGTGGCTGCGGCCGGTCACGAGCAGTCTCGGCAGCGCAACCGACGCTCTGATCCGCGTCCTGGGCGGCCACCAGGCCGTGGTGTGGAAGGTCGCTGTCTCGTCAACCGGTCGATATGCCGTTTCGGCGGGCAACGACAACGCCTGCGCCGTGTGGGACCTCCGAGCGCATGCGCGTCTACACGTCCTCAGGCAGGACGAGCCGGCTTTCGCCGCCGGGATCACCTCCGACGAGCGGGGCGTCGTTTGCGCCGCGGGGTCCACCCTCTCGCTGTGGGACCTCCCTCGGGGTGTCCGGCTGCAGGCGCAGCAGCCGCAGGTGGGATGGATCCGCGCCCTGCACCTCACCAAGGACGGGCACGCGATCTTTGGCTCGGACGACGGCGTGGTGGGTAGCTGGGACCCCGAGAACGGCAGCGTCTCGATCCTCCTGCGGGTAAGCCGACCGATCACTTGCCTTGCCGCCCTGCCCGACGAGCAGACCGTCGTCATCGGATACCGCGCCGAGCTCGGGCACGACGATGCTGCAGTGGAAGCCCGGCACCTCCCCAGCGGGACCGTGCGATGGGCAGCGTCCGCAAGAAGGATGAGCGGCATCGCTCTGACCGACGACGGACGCACCGTCCTCGTGTCCCACGAGGACGGTGTGCAGCTGCGCGACGCGGCAACCGGCGCGCTTCAGCAGGAGCTCGGCACGAGGCAGACGGAGGCGGATGGTGCGGTCGCCACACCGGACAACCGGTATGTAGTCGCCGGGAGTGCAGCCGACCGAGTCAGTGTGTGGGACGGGCACACACGGGAACGTGTTGCCGAGCTGCAGGGTCACCACGGCCGGGTCACGACAATCGCGCTGCTCCCCGACAATCAGACCTTCTTGTCGGTGTCGTATGACCAACAAGTGAGGCTGTGGGATCTGCGACGTGCACGCCATGCCTCCTCTCGGTCGGGTCACGACAGCAGGGTGAACGGGCTCTGCGCCGCACCCGACGCCCGGATGGTGGCCACTGCGTCCGGAGATCGCCTGGTGAAGCTGTGGAACCCGATCACCGGCGCGTGCGTGGGCGACCTGGCCGGCCACGATGCCGACGTCTGGTCGGTGACGTTCACTCCGGACGGGACCACGCTGCTCTCACTGGCCAACGGCTGGCGGGTCATCGTCTGGGACGTGGCCACCCGGCGACAGGTGCGTGTCCTCCGGCTGACCCCGCGAGCAACCGCGTTCGCCCGGCGCATCGTGGCGTGCGCCGACAACCGGCACTTCTTCTGCGGCGGGGAGATGTTCGACCTCGTCTCGGGTGCGGTGACCTACCAGCTCCCAGAGCATGAGACAGGCGTCGTCGCCGTGCTGCCGGACGGGGACCGGCTCCTGTTCCACGGCAACGGCACCCCGCTGCGCGCGTGGAGCCTCACTCACGGTGAGCTCGCGACACTCGCTGGACAACGGGCAACTCTGCTCGGCGCCAGCACGGTGATCACCTCCGGCTACGAGCTCGGCGTATGGGGCGCGGCGACGTGGACACGGCAACAGACGATCCCGACAGGCCATCGCGGGCCGGTAGACGCCATCGCGGCGTTCTCCGACCTCGGGCTCGCCGTCACCGGTTCGGGTGACCATGACGTCGCCCTGTGGGACCTGGCTGCCAGCCGACGTCGCGCCACCTTCACAGGCGAGGCGCCGATTCTGTGCTGTGCGGCAGTCGGCGCCCAAGAGCCCACGGTGGTGGCAGGAGACCTGCTCGGCACCGTCCACTTCCTGAGGATCGAAGGCAGGGTGAACGTCGGTGCCTGAGCCGACGGGGTGAGAGGACGCCTCCCTTGAGGTCTTCCCTCGTCAGGGTGGAGCATCGGAGTAGCCGAGATGACCGCGTGTCTCGCACCAGCGCACCCGGCTGTGTGTCACCCATCGGATGACCAGCGAACGGGGACAGTACCCCGCGTCGGCCCGTCCGGGCTTGCGCTCTCCGTGGCAGATGCGGGCGAGCGTTGCCGCTCGCAGACGTGGCAGATCCGGTTGTCTGCGGCAACGCCGACTCGCGGCGGTGGGACGCACTCGGGATGGGCGCGAAGGGTGCGGTACAGGTTCCGGAAAGCAGCAACGGCCCGGCGACACTCGTGCCATAGTTCCCCTGCTTCGCGTGGCGGCACCGTGAAGCAATGGTCTGCGTCGATGCCGACAAGGGGGATGGCCGTGAGGCGCCTGGTGCTGCTCTGCCTGCTGACGATGCTCCTCCCGGTGGTGGGTGCGGTGACGCAGCCAGCCGCAGCAGCGACCGCCGGGAGCCTCCGTGTCGCGCCGGCGCCCGCCGCCGTCAACGAGCAGGTGAAGTTCACGGGAGCGGTGCCGCCGCACAGGTCGCGCCCGGTGGCGCTGCAGCGCAAGACCGGCACCCGCTGGGTCACGGTCACCACGGGGCGTACCACCGCGACCGGGCAGCTCAGCCTCACAGCCGCTGCTCGCGACCGGGTCGCCCGGACGACGTACCGGGTCCACGCGGGCGTCTTCCGCGCGGCGGGCCACCGGTACGGCGCCGTCTCCACCCCGGCACGGGGGTTGACCACGATGGAGCAGACCGGCACGCTCACGCTTCCCGCTCGCGCAGCCGTCGGCGACCCGTTCACAGCCACGGCGTCGTTCCACCCGGCCCGACCCGGCCGCGCGGTGGTGCTGCAGCGACTCGTCGACGGTGCCTGGACGGAGGTCGCGGCAGGGACCGAGGGCTCCACCGGGCGCGTCTCCTGGCACCCCGTCGCGCCGGCAGGATCGAGCGCGCGCTACCGCGCCGTGGCGCAGTCCAGCAAGGGGGCGGCAGACGTCACCACGACCACACGCCGGCTGGCGATGGCGTCGGCCCAGCAGGGCACCTGGTCCACCGTGACCGGGTCTCGACCGACATCGGGCTCCCTCGCCGACGTGTCGTGCGCGTCCTCGACGTTCTGCGCCGCCGTCGACACCGCGGGGGGCGCGCTCACCTATGACGGGGACACGTGGTCCCGACCGTCGGTGCTCACTCGCTATGGCGATGAGGAGTTCCGCTCGGTGTCGTGCCCGTCGTCGACCTTCTGCCTGGCCGAGGGCTCAGGCACGACGGCCACCTGGAACGGCACCACGTGGGCGAGGGCGCCGGGTCCGGACCTCGATGGCAACAGCACGGTCTCGTGCGCCACCGCCCACTTCTGCGTAGCCCTCGACATCAGCGGGACCGTCGCGACCTTCAACGGGACCTCCTGGTCTGCTCCCCGCGTCGTCGACCCGGACGTGCACAGTAGTGCCGGTTCGGCGGTGTCGTGCCCCACCACCACGTTCTGCCTGGCGGTCACGGGCGACACGCAGTCCTTCGTCCGGTTCAACGGTTCCCGTTGGTCCGCGCCGCGACCGACGGGCCTGGACACCGCCTTCCCCGTGCTGGACTGTGCTTCGGCGACGTTCTGCGTGGAGAGCGGCGACGGCGAGCAGGCCGTGACCTACGACGGCACGACATGGTCGACGCCCGAGGTGATCGACCCGGACGGCTACGTGTCCACGGTGTCCTGCCCCACCGCCACCCGGTGCCTCGCCGGCGACTACGAGGGCCACACGGTCTCCTACGACGGGTCGACCTGGTCGGCGCCGGCCACCCGCTTTGCGACCGGCCAGGTCAGCGGCGTCTCCTGCCCGAGCATCACGTTCTGCGCCGCGACCGGCGTTGGACAGGTGAGCATGTCGAGCGGCGACGCCTGGTCGGCGCCCGTGCAGATCGACGCCCCGGGCAAGAGCAGCAGCGCGAGCGGCGAGGGCCTGCCGTCGGTGTCCTGCGCGTCCCCGTCCGCCTGCGTCGCCGTGCACAGTGCCGCCGCCTTCGAGTACGACGGACACAGCTGGTCCTGGCCCCCGGTGGAGCTCGGCCAGACCCTGGCCTCGGTGTCCTGCCCCTCGGCGACGTTCTGCGTGGCCGTCGAGGACGGGGACGAGGCGGTGACCTTCAACGGCTCGACGTGGTCGTCGCCGACCACCGTGATCGGCCACCCCACCCGCTACGGATTGGGCGAGATCTCCTGCTCGTCGGCCGACTTCTGCGTCGCCGCCGGCTCCGACGGCGAGGTCGCGGTCAAGAACGGTCCGGCGTGGCACGTGGTCACCGTGCCCGACCTTCTCCAGCCGGGCTCGATGTCCGTCTCGTGCCCCGAGGACCACTGGTGCCAGATCGCGAACGGCGATGGATCGGTCTACACCTTCGACGGCTCTGAATTCACCGACGGAACTGAAGTCGACCTCAACCCGAACAGTGGCCGCGTCCACGTCTCCTGTGCGTCGCGCTCGTTCTGCGCGCTGGTCGACGACGACGGCGGAGCACTGACCTTCGACGGCGCGACGTGGAGCGACGGCGTCACCGTGGCGCGGCGCTTCGACGGCACCCCCAGCTTCTCCTCGGTCTCGTGCCCGACGACGTCGCTGTGCATGGCGGGCTCGTTCAGCGGCGACGTCTACTCCTACGACGGGGTCGCCTGGTCACTCGCCCGCAGGATCGATTCCTCCGTCGCCACCGTCTCCTGCCCCACCGCGACGACCTGCCTGGCGATCAGCGACTCCACCGGGCAGAGCTACCGCTGGACGCTGGCCTCTTAGACGGTCCGCCCCGGTCCGCAGGGCAGGACAGCCGGAGGACCGGGCGTGTAACGCATCCGCTCGGTGGCAGATCGGCGAGCACCGGTTCCGGACGGGAGCACACTGGTCTCGTGGGTGGATCACAGGGGCTGAGAGCCGCGGTCGCGGCGGCCGGACCACCGGTTGCCGCTGCCGTGCTGGGCAACGCCTTCATCGGGAGGGACTCGATGCGCTGGTTCCAGGGACTGCGTGCTCCACGCCTGCAGCTGCCGATGGCGGCGTTCGGCGTCGTCGGAGTGACGTACTACGCACAGCTGGGCGTGGTCTTGTACCGGGCGTACCGCAACGACGACCGGCACGTGCGTCGTCGCGCGCTGGTGGTGCTCGTCGGCAACGAGCTCTGGAACGTCGCCTTCTTCGGCCGGCGCAGCCCGGGCAACGGGTTCCTGGGGGTGCTGCTCTTCCTCGGGCCGCTGCTGAGCCTGCAGAAGGCGGTGTCGGACGACCGGGCGTCGGTGGTCGCACTGACGCCGTACACGGTCTGGGTGATCGGCTACGACCTGCCGTGGGTCTACCGACTGTGGCGTCTGAACCAAGCCTGACCGAGCTGCGTCGGCGCGCTCATGGTCTGGGGCTGGTCATCGCCACCGATCTCCGGAGGAGGTGACGTAGCTGCGCCACACGTGTCGCCACGGGATGACGGCGATGATGACGATCACCAAGGAGCAGTTGACGAGTATGTCGGTCGTGGCCGCGTCCAGCTCACCCGACGCGGCGTCGGGAAGGGCTACCAGTCCGAGCCACAGCAGCTTCCAGGCGGCCTCGAACAACAGGACCGGCAGCAGCTTGACCGGGTGGCGGAGCCCCAGCAGGGCCAGGAGTGACATGGCGGTGAGCAGGCACAGCGTCACGCCCTCGTAGAGAGGCAATGACGCAGCGTCGGCCAGTAGTGGCCACTTCACGAGGGCGAGTCCCACAGCCATCAAGGCGTAGCCGGCGCGCATCAGGTGCAGCTGGGTCAGCGACAGCTCTGGTTGAGACGAGCGTGTGGGGGCGGTGGCGGTCATCGAGTTCATCAGGGTCTCCCTGTTTCGATCGGGGCGGGCGTGCGAGCGTTTCTGTCTGCCATCAACCCTCGGTCCACCGACAGGCGGGGCGCATCGGCCGCCTGACCAGGCCGGGGTGTTCCAGGGCGAGAGATGAGCGCGTCGAACACCGACTTCTGGCGCGACGGCGTCGACTTTCGTCGATGTCGGGTGAGGCGGTGCAGGTCTACGGTGAGTGTGTGTCCCAAGCGCGCTGGTCGTGGGCCGCGCTGGCAAGGACGGCGACGGCGTCCAGCGATCTGCCCCAGCCGGATCCGGGCCGTGGCCGCGGCGGACGGGAACGCACCGTCGACGCTCTCGCGGTCCTGGTCGCCGTCGGGATGGGCGCGCTCTTCCTCAGCCCGGAGCTGCACGACAACCCCGACCCCCTGACAAGCACCCAGATCGCTGTAGACGTCGCGGCCGGCGTCGTTGCCGGCGTCTCGCTGTGGTGGCGGCGCCGATGGCCAGCCGGTGTCGCGCTCGTGTGCCTCTTGCTCGGGACGATCTCAACCTCTGCGACCCCTGCCGGCCTGCTCGCGCTGTCGTCCCTGGCCGTCCATCGCCCCGCCCGCTCGACTGTGCTCGTCACCTTGTTGTGGATCCCGTCGGTCCTCGCCTTCTCCCTCTACAGCCCGACGACTGGTCCCCTCTCCGTGCTGGTGCTGGTCATGCCCTTGGCGTTGGCAGCCAGCGGGTGGGGCATGTTCATCCGCGCCCGCCGCCTGCTGCTGGTGTCGTTGCGCGACCGGGCCCTCCGGGCAGAGGCCGATCAGGAGCTGCACGAGGAGCGGGTCCGCCTGGCTGAGAGGACCCGGATCGCGCGCGAGATGCACGACGTGCTCGCTCACCGGATCTCCTTGCTGGCGCTGTACGCCGGAGGGCTGGAGGTGCGTCCGGACCTACCGCCCGACCGCATCCAGGAGACGGCCGCCCTGATGCGCGCCACGGCACGTCAAGCACTCGAGGAGCTGCGCAGCGTGATCGGGGTGCTCCGCGAGATCACGGGGCATGACGCTGCGCCGGCTGCCCCGCAACCGACGCTGCGCGACATCGACCGGCTCGTCGACGAGACCCGGGCTGCCGGCACTGAGATCGACTACGAGATGCACGTCGAGGGGATCGAGGAGCTGTCGGCTCCGGTGGGGCGCGACGCCTACCGGATCGTGCAGGAGGCACTCACCAACGTCCGCAAGCATGCCCGTGGCGCCCTGGCTCGCGTGCGGGTCGTCGGCTCCCCTGAGGACGGCCTGCACATCAGTGTTCGCAACCGCCAGCCCGTGTCAGTGCACACCTCTCCGACCATGCCCGGCTCGGGGGCGGGGCTGCTCGGCCTGCAGGAGAGGGTCACGTTGGCCGGGGGAACCCTGGTGCTCGGCCCGGATGCTTCCGGCGACTTCGTCGTGGAGGCGGACCTGACATGGCGACCGTGAAGGTGCTGCTGGTCGACGACGACGCTCTGGTGCGCGCGGGGCTGCGACTCATCCTGTCCTCAGCTGACGACATCGAGGTCGTCGGCGAGACGGACGACGGTGCCGGCGCGGTCGCAGCCGTCCGCCGACACCGTCCCGACGTCGTCCTCATGGACATCCGGATGCCACAGCTGGACGGGATCACCGCCACCGCGGCACTTCGCCTGCTCGACCCGCCACCGCAGGTCATCGTGCTGAGCACCTTCCAGGCCGACGAGCAGGTGGTCGCCTCCCTCCGCGCCGGCGCCAGCGGATTCGTGGTCAAGGACACCCCACCCGCCGACATCATCACCGCGATCCGACTTGTAGCCGCCGGCGACGCCATCGTCTCGCCGTCCGTCACCCGCACCCTTCTGGCCCACTTCGGGAACACCGAAGAGTCCGAGCGGCACCAGCTGGCCGCACGCAGGCTGGACGCGCTCACCGACCGGGAACGGGAGGTAGCCACGGCGGTCGGAGCAGGCGCCTCCAACGCTGAGATCGCCACCTCGCTCTTCATGAGCGAGGCGACGGTCAAGGCTCATGTGTCGCGGCTGCTCAGCAAGCTCGACGTGAGCAACCGGGTGCAGGTCGCGATCCTGGTGCACGACGCCGCACAAGCCTGAAGCTCAGTCCACTTCCGACGTGACCAGGGTCGCGGAGCCGGGCTCCACAGCCGAGGCAGGTGCGCTGAATCCCTTCGCGATCAGCCAGATCGGCAGGAACACCAGCTCGAACAGCCCGCCGGGGACGACGAGCAGCAGTCCGGCTCCCGCTCCCAGGTCGAGGACGCCGAGGAGGTCGAGAGGCACTCCGAGCGTGAGCGAGACGTACCCCACCAGACCGAGCAGGGCGATGGCTCGAGGGACCAACCGCGAGACGAGGAGGAGGTAGCTGAGGATGATGCCACCGACACCGGTCGGGACGTAGACCCACAGGAGGTGGTTCGGGACCACCTCCAGCTGGGTCAGGAGGTAGACACCGCAGGCTGCAGAGACGAGGCACTCGACGATCCTGAGGATCGGGTACGACGCGGCGAGGGTGGGGCGGACCTCCTTCAGCACCGGGTACATCAGCAGGCCGATGCCGACGACGGCCGCGCCGGAGCACATCATCAGCAGGACGCCGACCGTCATCGGGGTCCGCTGGGTGTTGCCGTCGACGAACGCCTGGATCAAGGACGTGCCGACCATGGCGGTGACCATCTGGAGGACGAACAAGATCCCGACGGCCGTCGCGACCCTCCTCGCGGACGTCGGATGCCTCCGGCTGGACGTCGGGGCTGTCGTGGTGGTCATGGTCGTCATGGCGTGTCCTTCCTGCTGCGTCAGGACCGGCCCGAGACTCGTTTCTAACGCTGTTAGATTGGATCTCGTACGTTACTCTAACGCCGTTAGATTGTCGAGCGACGGGCGTGGACGCTCGTCCAGGCAGGACCGCCAGGGGAGGCAGGGCATCGTGGGCCGTAGGTCAGCCGAGGTCGCGAACAAGGCGCCGGTCAACGCGACGCGGACACTGCAGGTCGCGCTGGCCATCGCGGACCAGGAGGGCATCGAAGCCGTCACGATGCGCCGACTCGCTCGCGAGCTGGGCGTCGAGGCGGCCTCGCTGTACCACCATCTCGACGGCAAGACCCAGATCCTCGACGGTCTGGTCGACCTCGTCGCCGCCGAGGTCGAGCCCCCGACGTCCACGGGCTGGCGGAAGGCGATCGGCCAGCGGGCACACAGCACCCGCACGACCCTGCGCCGTCACCCCTGGGCCGTGAGCCTGATGGCATCGCGGACGAGCCCGGGACCGGCCACGCTGCGGCTCCTGGAGATGGGGATCCGTTGCTTCCGCGAGGACGGGTTCTCGGTCCCGCTGGCCGCCCATGCGATCTCGGTGGTCGACAGCTACGTGCACGGATTCGTCCTGCAAGAGGTCAACCTGCCGTTTCGGGACGAGTCGGAGCTGGCAGCCATGACTGGTTCGATCATGGAGGCGTTCCCGGCGTCCGAGTTCCCCTACCTCTTCGAGCTGACGGTCGAGCACGTCCTCCAGCCTGGCTACGAGTACGGCGACGAGTTCGAGTCCGGACTTAAGGTCGTGCTCGACGGCGTCGCTGGACTGCTCGACGAGCAGCAGTGATCACGTCCGCCGGTTCATCGTCGGTCGTCCTTGGCTGCTGCCTTCTCGATCGCCCGACGCCCAGCGGGGGACACGGAGTGCTGCGACTGTGTCGTGCGCAGGTTGCTGCCCACGTCGGCGCGGGGGTTCCAGCACCTGGCGTAGGCCTCGACGTTGGCCGCGTTGGTCGCGTTCAGACCAGCGGTGGACGAGACCACGAGCCACGCGTCGCCCGCATCGGGGGCGCTGTAGTACAACGTGCCGTCGTCGGTGAAGTCGCTGCCACCACCACCGACGACCTGGCTGCCTGCGGGACACACAGCCACTGCGATCACCGCGTCGTCAGCCGGGTCCGGGGTCGCGTTGTCGTCGACGAAGCCCGTGCCGAAGGTTGACCCCACCGTCGTCACCCGCGCAAAAGTGCCCGAGTCGACCCCGTCCAGCAGGTCAGAGTTCAGGGAGGGGACCTTGGTGCTCCGGTTGACCCGCAGTGACGGTTGCCCCGCCTTGGAGCTCAGCTTGAGAGCGGTGCCGTGGGTGTTGGTCAACGTGGTGGTCGCGGTGGCCGAGTTGGACCGACCGAGCCGGAAGATCCCGCCATTGGCGGCGTACGCGGTGCCGGTGCCGAGCACCAGCGCAGCGATGGCCCCGGCGACGAAGGCCGAGCTTGCGCGTATGGACATGGTTCGCCTCCTGGAGGGCCGGCGTCTGTGGCCCCATCTGCAAGACCCGAGTCGCGACGCGCGTGGCAGGTTCCCGACGCAGGCTCGTCGTCGCCGCACGGTCCTGGCCGGAGAGCTAGCTCAGGTGACGGGCGAAGAACCGAGTGCCGTCAGCCCCCTCGAACTGCGGGACGCCGGTGTGCCCGCCCATGTTGGCGTGCAGCGTCTTCTCCCGTGAGCCGAAGGCGTCGAACAGGTCCAGGGACATCTGCCGGTCGTTCCCCTCGTCGTCCCACTGCAGCAGGACGAGCAGCGGAAGGGTGACCAGCCGGGCCTCCTCGAGCACGGCGCGCGGCACCAGGCTCCCTGCGAACAGGATCGCGGCCGAGATGCGCGGCTCGACCACCGCAAGCCGGACACCGATGGCGATCACCCCTCCCGCGAAACCGACCGGGCCGCGGACGTCCGGCAGCGAAAGCAGCGCGTCCAGCGTGGCCTGCCACTCCGGGACCGCCCGCTCCACCAACGGGACGACGAGCCGGTCGACGACGTCGCTGGAGATCCGCTCGCCGGCCCCCAGCGCCCGGCGCAGATCGGCGCGGGCCGCCTCGGCGGCGGCCAGGCGGGGCCGGTCACCGCTCCCGGGGAGCTCGATGGTGGCCGCGGCGAAGCCGTCCGCCACGGAGCGCCGGGCCCGCGCCGCGAGCCGGGGATGCATGGTGCGCAGGCCGCCCGGGTGGCCGAGCAGGATCAGCGGTACCGGTCCGGACGGGGATCCGGGCGTCCAGAGGATGCCGGGGACATCGCCGAGGGTGAAGCCGCGTTCGACGACGCCGTCGTCGAGCCGTTGTTCAGAAGTGAATCGCATGGTCGTGCCTTTCGGAGTGCTGTTGAGCGGCACTCCCGGACGACCTACCGCCCGACCGTGACCCCGGACAGGAGCACCCACGTCGATACGTTCATCGGGCACCACCTCCTTGTCGTGTCACGGCTCTCGGAGACTACCAAGTGGTCCGCTCGCGACAGGAGTGAATAACCTTCCGCTCGTGCGAGACGAGCGACGGATACCGAACAGAACCGCCGAGTCGCGTGCGTTCGCGGAACGGGTACGACGGGTCATGGAGCTGACGTCGCGCCTGAACGCGTTGCCGTTCGACGACCTCGACCAGCGTCGGGTGGTGCTCGCCCAGGTCTTCGGCGGCACGATCCCGGACTCCTTGTCGATCCTCCCGCCGTTCTACTGCGACTACGGGCTCGGTGCCTCGTTCGGCGATCGAGTGTTCATCAACCAGGGGTGCTACTTCTCGGACCTCGGAGGGATCACCATCGGGGACCGAGTCCTGATCGGACCCCGGGTCACCCTGAGCACGGCCGGTCATCCCGTGGAGCTCGACGAGCGGTACGACTTCCTCACGCACGCGCCGATCCTCATCGAGGACGACGTCTGGATCGGCGCCGCAGCGACCGTCACTCCCGGCGTCACCATCGGTCGCGGCTCGGTCATCGGTGCCGGGGCTGTGGTCGCGAAGGATGTGCCGGCGATGAGCGTCGTCACCGGGAGCAGTGTCGTCGAGCGCAGGCGCCTCAAGCGACTCACCTGACGGGGTCGTCGCCGGCGGTGGTGGGACTAAGGAGCTGCTCGGTCGGGTACGGGCAGTGCATGGACTCGTTCGACGTGATCGTGGAGATCCCGAAGGGCTCTCGCAACAAGTACGAGATGGACTTCCACCTCGGCCGGATCCGCCTCAACCGGACCCTGTTCACCGCGACCCAGTATCCGGCGGACTACGGGTACATCGAAGGCACACTCGGGCGTGACGACGATCCCCTGGACGCACTGGTCATCGTGGGGGCGCCGACGTTCCCCGGCTGTCTGATCCGAGCCCGGGCGATCGCCATGTTCTGCATGTCGGACGAGAAGGGGCCGGACGAGAAGGTTCTCTGCGTCCCTGCGGCAGATCCTCGGTACGACCACATCCGGGACCTCCATGGCGTCTCTGAGTTCGACCGGCGCGAGATCACCCACTTCTTCGAGGTCTACAAGGAGCTGGAGCCGGGCAAGTCCGTGGAGAACGCGCACTGGGAGGACCGCGCCGCCACCTACGCCGAGATCGAAGCGTCCCGGGAACGTGCCGCGGGCGCCCCCGGGGCCGTACCGGTGTCGGGCACCAAGCGCGGGTCATACCGACCTGAATCGTGAGGCGCACGCGTCCATAGGCGGGGGTGTCGCGCACCTTCGGGAGCGCCCGGATGTAGCGCTGGATGTGAACCGTCGTCGTTGACGACCTTGACGTCGCGATGTGGTCGTGGCCTGTCCCGGCGGTGAGCCTGCGCGGTGTGGTGAGCACATCGTCGAGCACGTGCAGTCCTTCTTCGGTTGTGCGCACCGCCTAGCCTCAGACACGTGAGCTCCCCCACCCCGAACACTGCCTTGGTAGTCGGCGCCACCGGCGTCGCCGGACACGCCCTGTCCCGCCTCCTCGTCGACGCGGGCTGGGAGGTGCTCGGCCTGTCGCGGCGTGGCGCGACCGACGTCCGTGGCGTGGTACCCGTCCAGGCAGACCTGACTGACGCCGCCGGTCTGCGAGACGCCCTCGCCGGGCACCGGCCGACGCACGTCTTCGTCACAGCCTGGGCCCGTCAGGAGACCGAGGCGGAGAACATCCGCGTCAATGGCGCGATGGTCCGCGACGTCCTGGAGGCCGTCCGGCCCGCTGGGTCAGTGCGTCACGTCGCGCTGCTGACCGGGCTCAAGCACTACCTCGGTCCTTTCGAGGCGTACGGCGAGGGAGACGTGCCGGACACGCCGTTCCACGAGGACGAGGACCGGCTGCCCTACCCGAACTTCTACTATGCGCAGGAGGACGAGCTCTTCGCGGCCGCCGAGCGCGACCGCTTCACCTGGAGCGTCCACCGGGCCCACACGATCATCGGCTACGCCCTGGGCAACGCGATGAACATGGGCCAGACACTCGCCGCGCAGGCCGCCGTCTGTCGCGAGGAGCAGCTGCCCTTCGTGTTCCCGGGGTCCGAGACCCAGTGGAACGGCGTGACCGACATGACCGACGCGGGGTTGCTGGCCGAGCAGATGCACTGGGCGGCCGTCACGCCCGCCGCCGCCGACACCGCCTTCAACGTCGCCAACGGGGACGTCTTCCGGTGGCGCTGGATGTGGCCGCGCCTCGCCGAGCGCCTCGGCGTCCGCCCCGTGGGCTACGACGCCCACCCGCGGCCCCTCGAGGAGCAGATGGCCGGTGCCGCACCGGTGTGGGCCGAGCTCGCCGCACGCGAGCTGCTGCGCGAGCACGACCTGGACCGCGTCGCGTCGTGGTGGCACACCGACGGCGACCTCGGCCGCGACATGGAGTGCTTCACCGACCTCGCCCGCAGCCGGGCCGCCGGGTTTACCGGCCACCGATCCACGCTTGCCTGCTTCCTCGAGCTGTTCGACCGGCTCGAGAAGGACCGGGTCGTGCCCACGCCCAGTAGCTCGTAGAAGTCCGGAATGGCGGTGCCGGTCGGGCCGTGCGTTGCGACGTCGTAGGCGAGACATCAGGGAGTAGCACGCTCGTCGCCGCTCACCGGAAACTAGGCCACACACGGTGCCCCTCACGTGCTTTCGCTCATCGGTGATCCGGTAGGTACGCGCGGACAGGCTCCGAAATGGCGCAGCGGAGCATCCCGTCGTGGCCTCCACGCTCCGAGGGTCGACCGCTCTGCTTGTCGGGCGTACGTTGACGAGACCGAGCCTTTCCGTGCGGGACATCAGGTGCCGTCGACCCGGCGATCCATGGCTGCGCTCCGGCCGGCGTGGAAAAGGCTCTCGGACATGACCGTCTTTCGCTCCCCCACCCCTCACAACACCCACGGGACCCCGACCTCGTCGGGCGACCGCTCGTCCCGGGACACAGACGGTTCACGGACGACGCGGCTGGTAAGGGCCGGCGCCGCGGCCATCGGGTTCGTCGTCTTCGGATCGGCTCTGGCATGGGGTCTGGCGGTGGGTGTCACCGGGTTCGTGCTGATCGGAGTGGTCCTCTTCGGGTGCTTCGAGGTCGTGGTCCGACGCCGCCCGGTGAGGGTCTTGTGGGCTCGTGACTCCACGACGTTCGCGCGCACCTGGAGGGGACGGTTGGTGGCGATCACCATCTTGCTCGCGGTCCCTGCGCTGATGATCGCGCGGTCATATGCCGCGGACCGATGGATCGACGACAGCTGGACGGTGCTGTTGATGGCTGCGGTGCTGGTGTCCGGATATCTCGTGTCGCAACGGCTGCTGGTCTCGCTGCTGGTCGCCTCTGTGCTGGTCGCGGTGGTGATGTGGACGGTGGCCCCACGTCTGGCAGGCGACCGACAGGGTGACCCTCGGGTGCTCGCCCAGATCGCTTCGCAACAGAGGCTTGGCATGCTCTCCGGCCAGCAAGACCTTGCCGTCGCCGAGGTCGAGCCCGGCTCTGTGACCCCGGTGAGGTTGGCCACCGTCGGAGCCGACCTCACCCCCACCACCCCCATGGAGGTCGGTTCGCTGACCAAGGCGATGACGGGGCTGGTTGTTGCCGATTCGATCCGGCGTGGTGAGCTGGGATGGAACGAGCCGGTGGCTACGCACCTGCCCGATCTCGAAGGTGTTCGAGCTGGGAAGATCACCATCGGGGAGCTGGTCACCCATACCGGCGGATACGCGAACTTCGGTACCGCCAGCACGTATCGGGCCCTGTGGAGCGCCCCGCTGGGTCGAGGCTTCCTGGAAGGCAGTCGAGCGCAGCTGATGTCCGACGCACGCAACGGTCACCTGACCGCCAGGGGCACCTATGTGTACTCGAGCCTGGGGGCGGCCGTGGTCGGCCAGGCTGCTGCGGCGGCGGCCGGGGTGAGCTACCCGGACCTGATGCGCACCCGGCTGTTCGCACCGCTCGGGATGACCGACACCGCGCTCCAGACCCGGTCGGCGCTCGTCACCGGCGGCCACTCTCCGTCCGGTCTGCCGGTTCGGCCCTGGTTCTTCGACGCCGAGGGCTACGCCCCGGCTGGCGCAGTGGTCTCCACCGCGCGGGACCTCTCCACGTTGGCCACCGCCATTCTCAACGGCACCGCACCCGGCCTCGACGCCCTCACCGAGACATCGACGGCGGTACCGAACCAGGGCAAGACCCATGTGGGGAACCTGTGGCGCGTCTCGACCTGGGGTACCGGACAGACCATCACCTGGCACGACGGGCTGACAGCCGGCTACGCCTCCTACTTCGGGCTCGACCGAGAACATGGTCGAGCCGTCATCGTCCTCTCGGACGTCGGCAACCCGGCCACCACCGACCTCGGTGTCAACCTCCTCGCCGACAGTCGATGAACTGGATGCACGTAACTGCGGCAGGAGCGGGCTCTCTGCGCCTACCGCTCTCCGCACCGGGTGCTAGGAGCCTGCCGGGTGAATCGAGCCTCCCGACTGCCTCGTCGAAGGCGCGGCCGGCCGACCGCCACGGCTCCGACGGCTCGCCCTCCTCGGCCAGCCCGAGCAGGTGCGGGGTCAGGTCGGCGCTGAACCCCTCGCTGGCCTCGCGCGGGAGCAGCGAAGGAAGGTTGTCGATGGCGATGACCTCCAGCGGCGCGCTGCCGCGCTGCGCGCTGTCGCCGTACAGGCGCCGGACGGGTTCCTGCCACGTCGTGGTCTCGGTGTTCACCGGGAGCATGTTGGTGGGGCCGGTGACGTCGCAGGTAACGTCCGCAAGCACCCGCAGCCGGCGCTCGTGACCGAGGTCCGACTGCTCCACGAACGGAGTCGTCGGGGTGTGCGTGACCACGCAGTTCACCAGCAGGTCATGGCCGAGAAGCGCCTGCTTGTGCAGGTTCCGGGTCTCCTGGCGGTCCCACCGGGTGGTCGGCACCCCGGCGGTCATCAGCGCCCGCTGGGCGCCGCGACCGGACCGTCCACGCGCCCCGGTGACCAGGGCCAGCAGCAGGTCGGCGCCGGCCTTCCCGGCTCGCTCCAGCTCCGCGTCGAGCTCGTGCTTGGCCATCGGGGTGAGCGGCGCGGCCAGCGTGCCGGCCACGTGCAGCACGCCGAGGGCGGCGCCCACGTAGCCGGCCCAGTAGCCGAACGCGACGACCCGCCGGCCGTCCGTGTCGGTGAGGTACTCGATGTCGAGCAGCCGACCTCCGCCGCGCCGGAACCGCTCCAAGGTGCGCCGGGCGTCGGCCTGGCCCTTGAACGCATGGGCGAAGTAGATGTGCCGGTGGCGCAGCGAACCCGGCTCGTCGGGGAGCTCCTTGATCCCGAGGACGTAGGCGTCGTGAGGCGCATCGACCCAGGTGCCCTCAGCCACGACGGACGCCCCGGCCGCGGCGTACTCCTCGATGGCGAAGACGCGTTGGGGCGACTCCTCGACCGTCACCTCGAAACCGGCGTCGAGCAGCAGCGGGACGTCGGCGGGTACGACGGGCGCACGCCGCTCGGTGCCGCGGGACTCGGACCGGATCCACACATGGACGGGCTGCATACGGCCAGGATGGCATCGACGCGCTCAGGAGATGCAACGCGGCGATCGACTCGCCATCGGACCGCCACACGCTGACCTCGGCTGGTGCTGGGCTGTGCGGCTCGTGGGGGACCGATCAGAGCGGCTTCACGCCGATCACCTGGACCATGCGCGGGTTGGCGACGAAGGTCGTCTCGTCGCGGGCCAGCGCGTACAGCTCGTCGACCAGCGTGTCGATCTCCTCCGCGGTGGCCACACCGTGGCGCAGGGCGGTGCCCCGGATGTTCTCCAGGGTCAGCGCAGGCATCACCTTGCTCTCGCCCACCAGGTCGGCGGGTTGGACGATCGTCGGCTGGACTCGTTCGAGTCCGGCGGCGACGAGCATCGCCGGAACCCGCAGGCCGATCCAGGGGTCTCCACCGTTGGCGCGGGCCGACTTCTCGTAGATCTCCTCGTACCGCGCGAACATCGCACTCTCCGGCTCACAGAACGACCCCCGGAAGTCGATGTCCTCCACGACCAGTCGGCCTCCCGGGCGCAGTGCCCGCTTCATCGTCGCCACACCGGCTTCGGGGTCCGACAGGTGGGTGAGCAGGAAACGGGCGTACACGACGTCGTACTCCTCCTCACCCAGTCCGTCGGTCAGGTCGCCGACCCGGAACTCGACGTTGGTCACGGCGACCTGCGCCGCATCTGCGCGGGCGAGCTCGATCTTGGAGGCGTCGAGGTCCAGCCCCACGGCTCGACCCGTGAGACCGACGAGCGAGGCCAGGTCGAAGGTCACATCGCCTCCACCGCAGCCGACGTCGAGACAGCGCAGCCCCGGTGTGACGCCCGCGCGCTCGAGCAACGGCAACGTCGTCGGACGCTTCACCCGGCCGAGTACCCGTAGTCGCTCACGGCCCTCGATGCCGCCCCGGATGAGGTAGTGGTAGTCGCTCACGGTCCTCCTCGGTTCGATTCTGCGGCAACGAGACGCCGGATCGCGAGGGGGAGTCGGCCAGCTGCTGGCCGCGCGAACGACCCGTCGCCGGCCACGACCGGGCGGTCAACACGCCTTCCGGAACGCCGACTGTCGCCCCGGGCCCGCAATGTGGTTAGCATCACATTGGCACACACACGACACGGAGGGGGTGCTCGGCACATCGTGACGGGACCTGCGGTTCGGGACGCGGGCAGCTCGGTCAGAGCTGGCTCGGGGCGACGTGTTGCCCGGTGCGTGGCGGCGGTGCTGCTGCTCTCGGGTCTGCTGGCCGCCTGTTCGTCGAGCGACGACCGGACCGGTGTCTCGCTGATCCTGAAGACGCAGACCAACCCGTACTTCGTGTCGATGCGGAAGGCCGCCCTGGAGCAGGCCGACAAGAGCAACGTCCACCTCTCGGTCGCCGCCGGCACTGCGGACGGGGACACCCAGAACCAGATCAACGAGATCTACACCGCGATCGCGCGCGGCGACAAGGGCATCCTCATCACCAGCAACGGCGACGCGGTCAACGCGGCGCTCCGGCAGGCCAAGGAAGCCGGTCTGTACGTGTCCGCGCTGGACACCCCGCTGGCGCCCGCGAACACCGCTGACATCACCTTTGCCACCGACAACCGGGAGGCCGGCCGGCTCATCGGCAAGTACACCGCCGCCAGGTTGAACGGCAAGCCCGCCGTGATCGCCATGCTCGACCTCTACAACGACCAGGTCGTGTCCGTGGACACCAACCGGGACCAGGGCTTCCTGGAGGGCATGGGCATCAAGCTCGGCAAGAGCACGAGCCAGAACGGCCTCGAGCCCCGCCAGGGCAAGTACACCGGCGGCAAGGGCGGCACGTACCAGGTGGCCTGCCACCGCCCGACCCAAGGGGCCATCGACGGTGGCCGCACCGCGATGGAGCAGTGCCTCTCGGCGAACTCCAAGGTCAACGTGGTCTACAGCATCAACGAGCCCGCCGGCCAGGGTGCCTACGCAGCGCTGAAGGCAGCGGGCAAGCAGAAGCAGGCCTTCGTCGTCACCATCGACGGCAGCTGCCAGGGCATCGGTCTGGTGAAGAGCGGCGTCTTCGCCGCGGACTCCGTGCAGTACCCCGGCAGGATGGCGCAGCTGGGAGTGAGCTCCGTGGCCAAGATCGCCGCCGGCGGGAAGCCACCCGCGAACACCTCCGGCAAGGAGTTCTACGACACCGGCACCAAGATGACCACCGCCAGCCCGGTGCGCGGGGTCAAGTACCAGCGCCCCGCCGACGCGCAGAAGAAGTGCTGGGGCACCCCGTGAGCAGCCCGTCCGGCATCCAGAGTGAGGGGGGTCACCCGTGACCTCGACCAAGAGCGAGAACCCGGCCTCCGAGAACCCGGCCGCCGTCGAGGATCTGCTGAGCCGCAGTCGCAGCCCGGCCGAGCGGGTGCAGCACGCGCTGCACGGGAACCCGGCGCTCAGCCCGTTGATCGTGCTGGTGCTGGCCCTCATCGTGTTCGGCATCATCACCCCGAGCTTCCTGCGGCCCGAGTCGCTGTCGCTCCTCGTGCAGCAGATGGCCGTGGTCGGCGCGCTCGCGGTGGGTCAGACCCTGATCATCCTGACCGCCGGGGTCGACCTCTCGATCGGGATGGCGATGGTGCTGTCGTCGCTGGTGATGGTCAAGCTCAACACCCAGGGCGTGCCGGGCTTCCTCGCCCTGCTCATCGGGCTCGCGGTGGGCGTCCTCACGGGGGTGCTGAACGGGGTCCTGGTGACCCGCATCAACCTCCCGCCGTTCATCGTCACCCTCGGGACGTTCTCGATCTTCACGGCGCTGTCGTTGCTCTACGCCCAGGGCGAGACCATCACCCTCGCTCCCGACGCGTTCCTGCTCAGCACCGGCCGGACCATCTCGATCGGGTCGGTCAGCGTCACGTGGGGCGTGATCTTGATGCTGGCGCTGTACGTCGTGGTCGGGTTCGCCTTGCGCAACACCGCGTGGGGCCGCCACCTCTACGCCACCGGCGACGACCGGGACGCGTCCAGCCTGGCCGGCATCTCGACCAACCGCGTGCTGCTGAGCGCGTACGTCGTGGCCGGGGTCAGCGTGGGCGTCGCTGCCTGGATCGTGTGCGGCCGGGTCGGCGGCGCGGACCCCAACGCCGGACTCAACTACAACCTGCTCAGCATCACCGCTGTCGTGATCGGCGGCACCAGCCTGTTCGGTGGTCGCGGGCTCGTGGTCGGCTCGTTGATCGGGGCGCTGATCGTGCAGGTGTTCAACAGCGGTCTTGCCCTCGCGGGTGTCGACCCGAACTACCAGGTGCTGGCCACCGGCATCCTGGTCATCCTCGCCGTCTCCGTGGACCAGTGGATCAGGAAGGTGAAGGCGTGACCGACACAACCCAGGAACGCGCGTCGCGACCACAGGACGGGCACTCCCCTGACTCCCCGATCCTCGAGGCCGAAGGCCTGGTGAAGCTGTTCGGGCGGGTCGTCGGGCTGCGAGGCGTCGACCTGCGACTCTTCCCGGGTGAGGTCCTGGCGGTCATCGGTGACAACGGTGCCGGCAAGTCGACGCTGATCAAGTGCCTGTCCGGGGCGATGCTGCCCGACCGGGGCACGATCAAGGTGGACGGTCGGCAGGTCTCCTTCCGCAACACCCAGGAGGCACGGGCGGCCGGCATCGAGACCGTCTACCAGACCCTGGCGGTCGCGCCGGCCCTGGACATCGCCAGCAACCTCTACCTCGGCCGGGAGATCCGGCGCGAGGGGTTCGCCGGGAACGTCCTGCGCATGCTGGACAAGAAGGCGATGCGGCAGCACGCCAAGGCCCATCTCGAGGACCTCGGCATCACCACGCTGCAGAACATCGACCAGTCGGTCGAGACGTTGTCCGGTGGCCAGCGGCAGGTGGTGGCCGTGGCTCGCACCGGCGCGTTCAGCAGCAAGGTGGTCATCCTCGACGAGCCGACCGCGGCGCTCGGCGTCCGCGAGACCGGTCAGGTGCTGCGGCTGGTCCGTGACCTGCGGGACAGGGGCCTGGCCGTGATCCTCATCAGCCACAACATGCCGAACGTCTTCGAGACCGCGGACCGGATCCACATCCAGCGGCTCGGGGGGTGCGTGGGCGTGATCAGCCCGAAGACGCACAGCATGGAGGACGCGGTGGCGATCATGACGGGCGCCAAGACGATCGAGGACGACGAGCAGACCCTTCGCTGAATCGCGCGACGTCACAGGAGGTCTCGGTGAACATCGTGGTCGGGTACCTACCCACCCCCGAGGGCACGGCGGCGTTGGACCACGCCCTCTTCCTGGCCCGGCGCGACGGTGGCCGGTTGGTCGTCGTCAACACCGGTCGCCGCGGTGACAACTCGGACCCCAGCTTCGCGAGCGCGCAGGACCTGGACGCGATCGAGGCCGAGCTCGACGACGCCGGTGTCGACCACGAGGTCCGGCAGTCCACCACGCAGGTCTCGGCCGCCGAGGCGATCATCGAGACCGCCTCCGACGTCGCCGCCGACCTCATCGTCATCGGGCTGCGACGTCGCAGCCCGGTCGGCAAGGTGATCACCGGCAGCACCGCGCAGGCCGTGCTGCTCGACGCCGCCTGCCCGGTGCTGGCGGTCAAGCCCGGACAGCCGACCCTCCCTCTCTGAAAAGTCTTCGCGGGTCGATGTCGAAGAGCCGGGCGGCTGTTCGACGTACGTGCGAGAAAGCAACTCACCGGCCACCAGTAGGAGTGATGAAGATGCCGCGTTTCATGGGATTCGTGAGGATGGAAGAGGGCGTCGGGACGCCGCCGCAGTCGCTGTTCGACGCGATGGACACGTACATCGGCGAGCAGGCCGCCAAGGGTGTGTTCCTCGACGGCGGCGGGCTGTACGGCACCGAGGACGCCGTGAACTTCGTGGTCCGCAAGGGCGAGGTCAGCCGGGTCGACGGACCGTACGCCGAGGCCAAGGAGGTCGTCGGCGGCTGGGCCATCATGCAGTACGACTCCGTCGAGGCGGCCGTGGCCGACCAGGAGGAGTTCGCCGCGCTGCACGCGAAGCACTGGCCCGAGGTCACCGTGATCGCGACCCTGCGCCAGATCTCCAACGGCCCGGACGCCCCCGGCGACTGAACCAGAGTCACTACGCTGGCCTCGTGCCGGCAGAGACCAGTGCGGACGACCCGATCGAGGCCGTCTACGCCGCGTGGCGGGCCGAGTCGGCCCGCCTCGTCGGTGCTCTCACCCGGATGACCCGTGACGTGGAGCTCGCCGAGGACCTGGCGCAGGACGCCCTCGTGGCCGCGCTGGAGCAGTGGCCCACCACCGGCGTCCCGGAGAACCCGGGCGCGTGGCTGATGACCATCGCGAAGCGGCGCGGCATCGACCACTTCCGGCGCGCCGACAGCCTCCGCCGCAAGATCGCGGAGCTCGAGCACGCCCGCGGGGGAGAGGAGGAGCAGATGCCCGACCTCGACGGCCAGGTCGACTACATCGAGGACGACGTCCTACGGCTCATCTTCCTGTCCTGCCACCCGTCCCTGACGGCCGAGTCCCGGGCCGCGCTGACGCTGCGCCTGGTCGGCGGGCTCACCACCGCCGAGATCGCCCGCGGGTTCCTGGCCACCGAGTCCACGATGGGCCAGCGCATCTCGCGGGCCAAGAAGACGCTGTCCGCGGCCCACGCCGAGTTCGAGCTGCCCACGGGGGCGGAGCGGACCAGGCGTCTCGACGACGTCATGGCCGTGATCTACCTGATCTTCAACGAGGGCTACAGCGCCACCGCCGGCGAGGACTGGATGCGCCCCGACCTGGCGAGCGAGGCGACGAGGCTCGCGCGCATGCTGGTCACCGTCGCTCCCGACGAGCCCGAGGTGCTCGGGCTGCAGGCGCTGCTCGAGATCCAGAGCTCGCGGATGGCCGCGCGGGTCGACGAGCACGGTGCGCCGGTCCTGCTGGAGGCGCAGGACCGGACGCGGTGGGACCAGCTGCTGATCCGGCGCGGGCTGGCCGCCCTGCAGCGGGCCGAGCAGCTCGCCGCGCGCGGGAAGCCGGTCGGGACGTACTTCCTGCAGGCCTCGATCGCCGCGCAGCACGCCCGCGCAGCACGTGCCGAGGACACGAGCTGGCGCCGGATCGCGGCGCTGTACGACGTCCTGGCCGACGCCGCGCCGGGACCGGTCGTCGAGGTGAACCGGGCGGTCGCGCACGGGCGGGCGTTCGGCCCGGACGCGGGGCTGGCCGTGCTGGGGGAGGTGGACGCGGGGGCGCTCGGCGACTCGCCGCTCGTCCCCAGCGTGCGCGGAGACCTGCTCGAGAGGGCCGGGCTGCACGCGGAGGCGGGCGAGGCGTTCACCGAGGCGGCGGCGTGCACCAGGAACGAGAGCGAACGGGCAGTCCTGCGCCGTCGGGCCGAGCTGAACCTGACGCGCGTCTCGAAGCCGAGCTGATCCGCCTGCTGCCTCCTGGAGAGGCGTCTCGCTCGGTCATGCATGCATGCCACGCCGACGGGCACGGGGCCCCAGGTCGGCGGTCCTCCACGGGGAAAGGTCGGCCAGGTCCCGCGGCTGCAAACCGCGTGGCCGCGGGGCCGCTGCCGGCGCTGGTCACGTCGTGGCGTCGGTCTGTCGAGGGAACCTCCGGACCCTAGGCTCCTCGACAGGGTCTGCAGCCGTCCCCATGCTCACCCTCGAGCGCGCTGAGGCTCCTTCGCCGTCGGCCGACGGTCTTCCAGGATGGCCGTGAGGACCTCGCTCAGCGCGGCGATGCTCGCAAACGCCTGACCCAGCAGCTCCTCCAAGCCGGGCTGGTCGTCGGGCTCGTCGGGCTCGTCGGGCTCCTCTTCGGGAGGTTCGGAGTCCACCGCGGTCTCGAGCTCCCGCACCAGCTCGCGGACTGCAGCAAGCCGGTCGAGGTGCTCCTGGCGTTCGCCCTGCTTCATGCCCCGCAACGTACCCGAGGAGCCGGGTGAAAGTGGCCGGGCGCCCCGGGGTCGATCGCGGAAAGGGGCGCTCGGCGCCCGTCGGCTGTCGGGGGGCCGTACGGGCCGGCGCGGGCGTACCCACTCGGTTCGTGCATGCCAGAGCGCCGACGTCGACCATCGTTAGAAATTCTGACGATCGGGCAACACCGCCCGCATGCTCACACTTGCTGGAACTCTCGTGACGGTGGCCATCGTGGGGGGTGGCATCTGGGACTGGATCAAGCACCCGGACGTCTGAGACGGCCCACGTCGAGCCGCCTGCGGCACACGGGCTCATGGGATCCGGTTGTCGGGGTACGCCTGGCTCGCCTCGAGTGGTTGGCACGACCCGAGGCCGGTTGACCATCTCGTCGGAGTGGGCACCCGGCACGGTTGGTCGACCGGGAGGTACCGGAACGGGCCTCGGCACCTAGCCTCCGGGGTCCGTTCCCTCGAGACTCGCCTGCACTGTTGACTGGAGTGGTGACCACGCGAATCGTGCTGGTGTCCGACACGCACGTCCCCAAGCGTGCGCGGGACCTGCCCGACCTTCTCTGGAGTGCGATCGAGAGCGCCGACCTGCTCGTTCACGCCGGCGACTGGGTCGACGTGCGGCTGCTCGACGAGTGCCAGCGCAGGGCGCGCTGCCTCGTGGGGGTGCACGGCAACAACGACCACGGCGTGCTGCGCGACCGGCTCGCGGAGGTGGCCCGGCTCGAGGTCGAGGGCATCCGCCTCGGCGTCGTGCACGAGACCGGCCCCGCGAGAGGCCGGGAGGAACGGTGCAGCGCCCGGTTCGGCGATCTCGACGTGCTCGTCTTCGGGCACAGCCACATCCCGTGGGACACGACGACCGAGAGCGGGCTGCGGCTGCTCAATCCGGGCTCGCCCACCGATCGACGCCGCCAACCGCACTGCACCTACATGACGGTCACCGTCGAGTCCGGGCAGCTGGGCGAGGTCACCGTGCACACGCTCGCGAGATAGCCCCGGCTGCGCTCTGGTCTCCCGGGTCAGCCGTGCGACGACCCGGGGGGCCGCGGCACGAAGAAGGCGACCCGGCCCTGGTAGTCGCGGTAGGCGGGACGCTGCTGCATCCGCCGCTCCGTACGCCGGGCACCGGTGGCGTGGACGAGCAGGTAGTTCATGGCGGCCGGCGCCGGCAGCGTCCACGCTGCGGGTGCCGAGGCCGCGGCGGCGAGCCAGGCGCCGTCCCAGACGACCGAGTCCCCGAAGTAGTTCGGGTGGCGGGACCAGCCCCAGAGGCCGGTGTCGAGCACGTCGGGCCGCTCGTCGCGGTCGCGCGCCATGAAGTGCGTCTTCTGGCGGTCGGCCACGGCCTCGACCACCGCACCGGTGACCATCGCGGCGATGCCGAGCGGGAACAGCCACCGCCGTGCCGTCCTCGGCAGCGGGCTGGCCGCGGCCACCTGGATCGGCGCGGAGACCAGCAGCTGCGCCAGCCCCTGCGTCACGAAGACCTTCGTCACGACAGCCGGCGTCGAGTCGTCCTCCAGGAACTCGGTGTAGCGCGGGTCCTCCTCGTCGCTGCTGCGGACGCGCTCGAAGATGAGCCGCCCCAGCCGGAACGCCCACCCGGTCGTGGTGGTGGCCAGAGCCCACCGCCGCCACGCGTTCCCGTTGCCGACGACCGCACTCGTCAGCGCGACCGCCGCCAGGCCCGGGCCCCACGCGATGTCGGCGTAGTCACGCCTTCCGCGAGGCAGTCCCGTCGCGGCCGCGACCGTCTGCACGCCCGTGACGGCTGCGGCGGAGGCGGCGGCCACCCGTCCGAGGTTCTTGAGATCGACGCTCATCGCTCACCTTTCGACACGGGTTGCTGCTCGTCGACCTGCTCGCGGGCTGCGCGGGTGGCCGACACGACCTCCTCGAGGAAGTCGGCGATCTCGGCGAGCTCGGCGTCGCTGCGACTGCCGAGCACGGGGGCCAGGTGCGCCGCGAGCCGGGCGAACATCGCACCGCCGACCTCGCGAGCATGGTCGGTCATCTCGACGACCACCGAGCGGCGGTCGTGCGGGTGGGGGACCCGGCGCACGTGGCCGAGGTGCTCGAGCCGGTCGAGCATGGCCGAGGTGGCCGGTGCGCTGAGGCGCAGGGCCGAGCTGAGCTGGCCCGGTGTGGTCGTCTCGCCGGTGTCCCCCCGGTCCATCACGAGGGCGAGGCCGGCCAGGTCCGTGCGATGCATCCGCGCCTCCCGGCCGGCCGCGGCGACGTACAGCTCGGACTCGGTGGTGAACCCTCGCAGCGCCCGGGTGACGCGGAGCTCGACCACCGTGGGGCGGCCGCGGCGGGAGTTTGCCTCGGTCATGGGAGAAGCCTACTCTTTCGATCATGGAAATGTTCGACGGTGGAAACAAGCGACGTCCGTTCCTGCGGCTGGTCGGGCCCCGGCTGAGCCTGGCCGTGGTGGTCGTCGCCCTGGCGCTGTCGGGTGCGGTGCTGGCGTCCGGGGTGACGGCCGAGGCCGCCTCGAACGCCACCGCCAACCTGCCCACCGACGCGGAGTCGGCCCGTGCGGCCCGGGTGCAGGCCCAGCTCTCGAGCGCGCAGTACGTGCCGGCGATCGTGGTCTACGACCGCGGTGGGGACCGCCTCACGGCTGCCGACCGACGCGCCGTCGCCGCCGAGGTCCGGGAGCTGACGCCATTGGCCTCGGACGAGCAGCGGGTGTTCCCGGTGTTCGCCGAGGACGGGAAGGCCGCGTTCGTCGGAGTGCCGCTGTCGACGAGCATCCCTGAGTCCGACCTCGCCGGACCCGTCGGCGACATCCGGGACGCCGCGTCCACCGATCTGCCGGACGGTCTGCGCGCCCACGTCACCGGTGGGTCCGCGTTCACCGTCGACCTCTCGAAGGTCTTCGACGGTGCCGACACGCGGCTGCTCGCCACCACGGCCGCCGTCGTGGCCCTGCTGCTCCTGCTGACCTACCGCAGTCCCTGGCTGTGGCTGGTCCCCCTCACGGTCGTCGGGCTCGCCGACCAGGTCGCCGCCCAGGCGCTCGCGGCGGGGACCCACGTGTTCGGGTTCGCCGCCGACGGCGCCACCACCGGCATCACCTCGGTGCTCGTCTTCGGCGCGGGCACCAACTACGCGCTGCTGCTGATCGCGCGGTACCGCGAGGAGCTGCGCCGCGAGGCGGACAGGTACGACGCGATGCGTGTCGCCCTGGGGCGTGCGGCACCCGCCATCCTCGCCAGCTCCGGCACCGTGACACTGGCGCTGCTGTGCCTGGGTGTCCTCGCGTCGAACCCCTCCAGCTCGGCGATCGGGTACGCCGGCGCCATCGGCATCGTCACGGCCGTCGGGTTCGCCCTGCTCGTGCTGCCCGCGGCCATGACCGTCTTCGGGCGCGGGCTGTTCTGGCCGTTCGTGCCACGCGTCGGCGACCACGAGCCGACGGCCGACGGCTTCTGGGCCAAGGTCGCCGCCGTGGTCACCGCGCGGCCGCGGCTGGTCACCGCGGTCGGGGTGGCGCTGCTCGTGCTGCTCGCGCTGCCCCTGGTGGGCATCACCAGCGGCCTGTCCCAGACCGAGCAGTTCCGTGCGAAGCCCGAGTCGGTGACGGGGCAGCAGGTGCTCGCCCGGCACTTCCCGGCCGGCGCGTCCCAGCCCACGGTGGTCGTGGCACCGGCCGACAGGGCCGCAGCCGTGCGGGCCGCCGTCGCCGGCGTCGACGGCGTGCAGTCGGTCCGCCGGGCCGGCGGCGACGGCGAGCACGTCGAGCTCGAGGCCGTGCTCGCCGCCGACCCCGGCTCGGAGCGGGCCTTCGCGCAGGTGCAGGCGGTCCGCGACGCCGTCTCGGCGGTCGACGCGGACACCCTGGTGGGCGGGGTCGACGCGCAGGACCTCGACGCCAAGGACGCCGCGATCCGTGACCAGCTGCTGGTGATCCCGCTCATCCTCGGAGTGGTCCTGGTGATGCTCCTGCTGCTGCTCCGCTCGGTGGTCGCCTCGATCGTGCTGGTGCTCACCGTCGTCGCGACGTACGTCTCGAGCCTGGGTGCGAGCTGGTACGCCTTCACGCACTGGTTCGGCTTCCCGGCCCTGGACCTCTCCGTCCCGCTGCTCAGCTTCCTGTTCCTGGTCGCCCTCGGCGTCGACTACAACATCTTCCTGACCACCCGGGCGCGTGAGGAGGCGTTCCGGCACACGACCACCGAGGCCATCTCGAGAGCGCTCGCCGTCACGGGCGGGGTCATCACCAGCGCCGGCATCCTGCTCGCCGCCGTGTTCACGGTGCTCGGCGTGCTTCCGCTGATCACCTTGACCCAGATCGGGATCATCGTCGGCTTCGGCGTGCTGCTGGACACGCTGCTGGTGCGCAGCTTGCTGGTGCCGGCACTGGTGGCCCTGCTGGGTCGGCGCTTCTGGTGGCCCGGCGTGCTCTCGCGTCGCGGTGGCCCGCGGTAGACCGACCAGGACCACAGCCGGGTCAGTCGATGCGGTACGGGCTGGGCCCGGGCGTCCAGGTGACGTCGTGCTCGGCCGCGTAGGCCTCGACGGCGGTCCGGATGGTCGGGTAGAAGCGGTCGTCGCTCAGGGCGGCGAGCCCGTAGCTCTCGATCTTGTGGCGTACGGCGTCCTTCAGCTCGGCGAACACGAGGCGGGTCCCGCCCTGCAGGAGGTCGTCGTCGAGGTCCTCGAGCATGTCGGCGGCGGTGGTGTCGACGTCGGTGATCGGCTCGGAGGCGACGATGATCCACGCAGGCCGTGGATCCAGGGCGGCCAGGCGTCGTACCTGGTTGCGGAACGTGCGGGCGTTGGCGAAGAGCAGCGGGGCGTCGAAGCGGTAGATGGCGAGGCCGGGCAGGTGCTCGGTGGTCTGCCGGTACGCCGTGTCGTGGTAGCCGCGCACGCCGACGGACCGGCCGAGGACCGCCTGGTGCGGCCACCAGACGCGGCGGAACACGTTGAGGATCGACATGCCGACGGCGACCGCGATGCCGGGCAGCACTCCGAGCAGGGCGACGCTGAGGAACGCGACGAGGGCGAGCACGAAGTCGGAGCGGCGCTGTCTCCGGAGTCGGCGGAGTCCGGCGATGTCGGCGAGCGAGAGCGAGGCTGCGATGACGACCGCTGCGAGCGCCGGCTGCGGGAGGTCGCGGAGCAGCCCCGGAGCGACGAGCAGCATGGTGACGATCGCGGCGGCGCCGACGAGTCCCGTGACCTGGGTGCGGGCGCCGCTCTGGAAGGCGACCGCGGTGCGTGACCCGCTGGTGCTGACCGGGAAGCCCTGGAAGAACCCGGCGGCGATGCTCGCCGCTCCGACGCCGACCATCTCGCGGTTCCCGTCGATCTCGGCGCCGGTCTTGTCAGCGAAGACGGAGGCGGTCGAGATGGTGTCGGTGAGGGAGACCAGGGAGATGCCGAGCGCGCCGGCGAACAGCAGCCCCAGGTCCGTGAGCGGTACGGCGGGGAAGGTCAGCGGAGGAAACCCGGACGGCAGCTCGCCGACGAGGGCGACGCCACGCTCCTCGAGGTCGAACGCGGCGACGGCGGCGATCGCGAGGACCACGGCGGCGAGGACGCTCGGGAAGATCGGCCAGAGGCGCTGCAGCACGAGGATCAGCGTCAGGCACGCCGCCCCGACCGCCAGCGCGGCACCGACGGTCTCGCCGGCCTGGACCTGCTGGGCGAAGGCGACGGCTTCGTCGAGCAGGCCGTCCGCGTCGACGGAGAACCCGAACAGCTTGGGCAGCTGGCTGACGAGGATGGTGAGGGCGAGGCCGTTCATGTAGCCGATCTGGGTCGGCTTCGAGAGCAGGTCGGCGACGAAGCCGAGCTTGAACACCCCCGCGAGCACCGTGATCACACCCACCATCAGCGCGAGGGCGGAGCCGTAGGCGACGGCGGTCGACGGGTCTCCGTCGGCAGCCACGAGCGGGATGACGGTCGCCGCGATCATCGGGCCGAGCGACGAGTCCGGCCCGAGGACGAGGACCCGGGACGGGCCGAACACGGCGTAGCCGATCAGCGCCAGGATCGTCGTGTAGAGACCGGTGATCGTGGGCAGCCCGGCCAGCTCGGCGTAGGCCATCCCCTGGGGGACCAGGAGCGTGGTGACGACCAGCCCGGCGACCAGGTCCTTGCCGAGGAGGGCTGGGCGGTACGTCCGCAGCATCGCCACGCCCGGCACCGCACGGGACACGGCATCCAGCCGAGACGTCGTCACCGCAGGAGCGAGGCGTAGTGGTCCGGGACGTAGGTGGCGTGCTCGCGAGGGGTGCGCTCGTAGCCCCGCGACTTCGGTCGTGGCGGCAGGTCCAGCTCGGGGGCGGGCACCTCGGTGTAGGGCAGCGTGGAGAGCAGGTGCGCCAACATGTTCAGCCGCGCCTGCCGCTTGATGTCGCTCTCGACGACGTACCACGGCGCCTCGGGGACGTCGGTGTGCACCATCATCTCGTCCTTGGCGCGGGAGTAGTCCTCCCAGCGGCTGACGGACTCGAGGTCCATGGGGGACAGCTTCCACTGCCGCATCGGGTCCTCGAGGCGACCGACGAAGCGCTTCTGCTGCTCCTTGTCGCTGACGGAGAACCAGTACTTGCGCAGCAGGATCCCGTCCTCGACGAGCAGTCGCTCGAAGATCGGGCACTGGTGCAGGAACCGGCGGTGCTCGGCGGGCGTGCAGAAGCCCATCACCGTCTCGACCCCGGCGCGGTTGTACCAGGACCGGTCGAAGAGCACGATCTCGCCGGCGCCCGGAAGCCGCTCGACGTAGCGCTGGAAGTACCACTGGGTGCGCTCGCGCTCCGTCGGAGCCGGCAGCGCCTCGATGCGGGCCACGCGGGGGCTGAGGTACTGGGTGATGCGCTTGATGGTGCTGCCCTTGCCGGCGGCATCACGGCCCTCGAAGACGATCACGAGGCGCTGGCCCTCGGCCTTGACCCACGCCTGCACCTTGACCAGCTCGCCCTGCAGCCGGAAGAGCTCGGCCTCGTAGGCCTTGCGGGACAGGCGTGGCTTCTTGCCCGAGCCTGCCGAGGCACGTCCCTTGGACATGACGGTGAGCGTAGTCCCCTGCCGCGCTCGAGGGGGCTCTCTCACGTGGAGGGCACGTGGGGGGACCACCAGTCCCTCCCACGACGCCGGACCGGCTGCCTACCGTCGTACCCGGGGGACACGCACGCACCGACCCTGCTGCGACCAGCCGGACAGCCTGATTCTTTGATTCGGACACGAAGGAGAAACCACGATGAACGCACGCACACTCGGCACCCCTGGCCTCGAGGTGTCACCCCTCGGCCTCGGCTGCATGGGCATGAGCCAGTCGTTCGGTCCCCGACCGCCCCGCGACGAGATGGTCACGTTCCTACGGACCGCCGTCGACCGCGGCGTCACGCTGTTCGACACCGCCGAGGTCTACGGGCCCTTCCACAACGAGGAGCTGGTCGGCGAGGCCCTGCAGCCGGTCCGCGACGACGTCGTCATCGCCACCAAGTTCGGGTTCGCCTTCGACGAGGACGGCAAGCAGGTCGGCGTCAGCAGCAGGCCGGACGACATCCGCGCGGCCGTGGAGGGCTCCCTGCGCCGGCTGCGGACCGACGCCATCGACCTGCTCTACCAGCACCGGGTCGACCCGGACGTCCCCATCGAGGACGTCGCCGGCACCGTCAAGGAGCTCATCGAGGCGGGCAAGGTCCACCACTTCGGGATGTCCGAGGCCGGCGTCGCGACGATCCGTCGTGCCCACGCGGTGCAGCCCGTCACGGCGCTGCAGAGCGAGTACTCGCTGTTCTGGCGCGAGCCCGAGGACGAGATCCTGCCCGCCCTCGCGGATCTCGGCATCGGCTTCGTGCCCTTCAGCCCGCTCGGCCGCGGCTTCCTGACGGGTCAGGTCACCGCGGAGACGCAGTTCGGCGAGGGAGACATCCGCGCCACCCTGCCGCGATTCGAGCGAGAAGCACTCGCTGCGAACCTCGCCCTCGTCGACCTCGTGACGAAGGTCGCCGAGCGGAAGAACGCCACCGTCGGCCAGGTGGCGCTGGCCTGGCTCCTGGCGCAGCGGCCGTGGATCGTGCCGATCCCGGGGACGAGGCGGCTCGAGCGGCTCGACGAGAACCTCGGGTCGACGGACCTCGACCTCACGGTCGAGGACCTGGCCGAGCTCGACAGCGCGTCGGCCAGCGTGCAGGTGCAGGGCGACCGCTACCCCGAGGCCATGCAGCGGATGATCGACCGCTGACCTCGCATCGGACGCTGGTGCGTCAGGCGTCCTCGCTCATGCTCCACATCGACCAGAGCGCCGTACGCATCCGGCGGGGCTGGGCGAGCGTCGTCGAGACCGCGTGCGCGACGTCGGCCGGGGCCAGGTAGGTCTGCTTCACGGGGTCGCCGGCGGTGCGGCCGAGCCCGTCCGCGAAGCCGGTGTTCACGGCGGCCGGCGCGATCGTGCTGACGCGGATGCCGCGCGAGCGGAGCTCGCGGTCCAGCGAGATCGCGAGCCCGACCTGACCGAACTTGGTCGCGGCGTAGACCGACTCCTGGCCGCTGGCGGTGCCCAGCCCGGCGACGGAGGCGACGATCACGATGTCGCCCCCGGCGCCGGCGACGTCGAACTGCTCCACCGCCGCCCGGACGGCCCAGACGGTGCCGAGCACGTTCGTGTCGACGATCGCGGCGAGCCGCTCGTCGGGATAGTCCAGGATGCCGCCGAAGACCCCGATGCCGGCGTTGCAGACGACCGAGTCGAGCCGTCCCCACCGCTCGACCGCGGCGCGTACGGCGGCGCGTGCATCGTCGGGCGAGCGGACGTCCATGGTGCGGGCGAGTGCGCGTCCCTCGGGCAGCCGGTCCGCCAGCGCCGTGGCGGCGTCGGGATCGCGATCGCCCACGACGACCCGGGCGCCGTGGTCGGTGAGCAGCTCCGCGGTGGCGGCGCCGATGCCGGCGCCGGCGCCGGTGACGAGCACGACGGTGTCGGTCAGGTCGCGGGTCTCAACCTGCATGGTTCCCTGCCTTTCACGAGTCCGAGTCCAGGAGGAGCCGGGCGGCGGCCCGGTCGGTGACGAGGGTGTGCACCAGACCGGCCCGGAGGGCGGCGGCGATGGCGGGCGCCTTCTCGGCCCCGCCGGCGATGGCGATGACGTGCGGGATCCGGCGGAGCTGGTCGGTCGTGATCGAGACGCACCAGTCGGCGACCCGGGGGTCCTCGAGAACCGAGCCGTCCGCGACCAGGACGGTGGAGCAGATGTCCGCGAGGGCGCCGGCCGCTGCGGCCCGGGCGGCCACGCCGGCGGGGAGCGCGGCCTCCACGGACGAGCGGTCCTGCTGCCAGGACCCGATGCCGACGAGCGCACAGGTGATCCGCGCGAACATCTCCGTGGTGGAGCGGACGACGTCGCTCTCGCGCAGGGCACGGGCCAGGTCGGGCGAGTCGACCACCATCGGTGCGTGCAGGGCGTGGGTCGTGCCGCCGGTGGCCTCACCGATCCGACGTACGAGGTCCATGGAGTTCAGGCCCAGGTCGACCGCCGGCACGGTGCCGACCATCTGCACGACGTCGCACCGGGGGAGCGGGTCGACCACCTGGGCCAGCGCGTGCAGCGTCCGACCCCACGAGACCCCGAGCACGTCGCTCTCGGTCAGCCGCTCGGTGAGCAGCGACGAGCAGGCTCGCCCGAGCTGCGTCCGGGTGCGGTCGGGGTCGCCGTCGACGCCGCTCAGCACCAGGGCCTGCCGCAGGCCGTACCGCTCGGCGAGCCGCCGGGAGGCGTCGAGGTCGACGTCGGGCGGGGCCTCCACCGAGATGTGCACGATGCCGAGCTCCCGCGCCCGCTCCAGCATCCGGGCGACGCGGAACCGCGAGACACCGATCTCCTCGGCGATCTGCACCTTGGAGCGGTCCTCGAGGAAGTAGCGCTGCGCCACCAGGGACAGCATCAGGTCCGCCATGGCGCCGCCTCCCTTGACGCCGACGCGGTGGCGTGCTCACACTGGATCACACGGATGAGCGTACGTCGCTCACATGAGCAACCGCAACCGCCGAGATCGAAGGACCCCCGATGCGCCTCTACCTCGACACCGCCGACCGGGCAGCCGCGGAGTCGCTGCTGGCGACGGGGCTGTTCGCCGGCCTGACCACGAACCCCACGATCCTGCGCCGGGCGGGTCTGGGGGTCGAGGCGATCGAGGACGTGCACGCCTGGGCGCGCGCCGCCGGTGCCCGGGAGATCTTCTTCCAGACCTGGGGTCCGGACACCGCGACGATGGTCGAGCGGGGCCGTCGGCTGCGCGGGCTGGGCTCCGACGTGGTGGTCAAGGTCCCCGTGTCCCGCTCCGGGGCGGCGGCCTGCGCGACGCTCGCGGCCGAAGGGATCCCGACGCTGCTGACCGCCGTGTACGCCCCCGGTCAGGTGATGGTCGCGGCGGCCGCCGGTGCGTCGTACGTCGCGCCGTACCTCGGCAAGCTCGACGAGGCGGGCCGCGACGGCATCGGCACCGTCACCGCGATGCAGGAGGTCCTCGACCACAGCGGCAGCCCGACCAAGATCCTGCTGGCCAGCATCCGAGACGTGCCGAGCATGGTCACGCTGGCCCGTCGCGGGGTCGAGTGCTTCACCATGGCGGCCCCGATCGCGGAGGCGTTCTTCGACGACGAGCTCACCGCCGAGGCGGTCGCGGCGTTCGACGACGTCATCGCCGCGGGGTGACCGCCGCACCGGAAGGGCGGGGCGCCCGAGCGGCTCCACCCCTGGCCCTGGCTCGAGCGCCCCGCGATGCATGGCCGGCGCGCGGACAGCAGAAAGCCCGAGCGTGGACCAGGCGCGCAGCACCCCCCGGTACTGCGAGCAGGGCCCGTGCCCGATCGGTCATCGGGGATGCCTCGGCGCCCGTCGTGTCTAGGCCAGCGCCACGAGCCAGGCGGAGAACCCCAGCCAGGCCACCGCCGGCCACAGGAGGGCGGGGGTCCACAGCGACCCCACCAGCATCCCGCCCGACAGCAGCACCAGCACCGCCCACTCCCAGCGCCCTGCGCGGCGACGCAGCAGTGCCAGTGCGAGCAGCAGCAGACCCGCGGCCACCGACCCCACGAACTGCAGCGGAACGGGGCTCGCTCCGGCACGCGACTCGAACGTGACGGCGTAGCTGCCGACCGGGAACGGCCAGAAGTCCACGGCCCCGGCCACCGCCGAGACGGCGACCAGCACCTGCACAACACGCGCCACCACCACGGCCCTGGTGCCGGTCGACCGGGCCCGTCGCGCCACGCACTCCAAGCCGGGTTGCAGCAGCAGCAGCGCCACCGGCAGCGCCTTCGAGGAGTCCATCCACGTCAGCCCGGCCACCAGCCGCATCTCGTTGACCTCGGTGCGGCCGTGGGCCCGCATCTGGTGCACCGCCACCGCGGTCCACACCACCGCCGCGAGCAGCGCGCAGCCGGCGCTCACGAGCAGCCTCCGTCGTGACACCCCGGCCCCCTGGTCCCCCGTCAAGGGGTCACCCGCGGTCGGACAGCAGGCTGACGACCGTCTTGTCGCCGGTGCGCGATGCCGCGTGCGCGAACGCCTCGGCGGCGTCCTCGAGCGGCCATCGCGCCGTCACCAGGACGTCCAGGTCGATCCCGTGCTCGGCGAGCTCGATGGCGCGCGGGTAGGTCTCGTGCATGCGTCGTACCAGCACGAAGGTGAGGCCCTTGCGACGCGACTCGGCCGCGGGGAAGCTCGAGCGGGGAGTGGAGGGGATGCCCGCGAGGGCGAGGCGGGCGCCCGGCTTCGCGCACGCGACGGCGGTCGTGAGGGCGTCGTCGCTGCCGGCCACTTCCACCACCACGTCGACACCCCGTCCCCGCGTCGCCTCGCGTACGGCGTCGGGGGTCTCGTCGGGGGACCAGGCGCCGTCCGCGCCCGAGCGCAGGGCGGTCTCGCGTCGGTGGGCCAGCGGCTCGCTGGCGAACACGCGCTGCGCGCCGGCCCGGCGGGCCACCTGCACCGCGAGTGCGCCGATCGGTCCCGCCCCCACGACCAGCACGTCGTCACCCGGGTGCACGTGGCTGAGACCGATCGCGTGGATCGCGACCCCGAGGGGCTCGAGCATCGCGCCGGCGTCGTCGCTGAGGCTGTCCGGCAGCGGGAACAGCAGCCGGTCGGGCCAGACCAGCTCCTGCTGGAGCGCTCCGTCGAGGCCGGCGTGCCCGGCGAAGCGGACGGTGGGGCACAGGTTCCCGTGGCCGGCACGGCACTGCTCGCACTGCCCGCACGGGATCGCGGGGTCGACCGCGACCCGGCGGCCGGCGTAGGGACCGTCGAGCGCGACCCCGGCGAACTCGTGGCCGGGCACGACCGGCTCGGTGATCGCGAGCTCACCGATGCTGCCCTCGAGGAACCAGTGGAGGTCCGAGCCGCAGATCCCGACCGAGCTGACCGCCACCCGTGACCAGCCCGGTGCGGCCGGGGGCGGAGGTGGCTCCTCCTGCACTCGGAGGTCGCCGGGGCCGTGCAGGCGTGCCGCTAGCACGGCCGGCCCGCGGCGAGCGCGTCGACAAATGCGGAGATGTCGTGGTAGCACATAGTGAACGTTCACAATAGGCCAGGAGGTGCGGTCGCGCATGCCCCACGACAGCGTGACCCAGGTGGTCGACGAGCTCCGCCGCCAGGTCGCGGAGCTGCACCGGGAGCTGGTCCGCTACCAGCTCGTGGTGTGGACCGCTGGCAACGTCTCGGCCCGGGTGCCGGGGGAGGACCTGCTCGTCATCAAGCCGTCCGGCGTGTCCTACGACGACCTGTCGGCGGAGAGCATGGTGGTCACCGACCTCGAGGGGGCGCTGGTCGAGGGAGACCACCAGCCGTCGTCCGACACCGCGGCGCACGCCTACGTCTACCGCCACATGCCGGAGGTGGGCGGGGTGGTGCACACCCACTCGACGTACGCCACCGCCTGGTCGGCCCGCGGCGAGGCGATCCCCTGTCACCTGACGATGACCGCCGACGAGTTCGGCGGTGAGATCCCGCTCGGCCCCTTCGCGCGCATCGGCGACGACTCCATCGGCCGCGGCATCGTCGAGACGCTGCGGGCCAGCCACTCCCGGGCGGTGCTGATGCAGAACCACGGCCCGTTCACCATCGGCGCCGACGCGAGGGAAGCGGTCAAGGCGGCGGTGATGCTCGAGGACGTCGCGCGGACGATGCACGTCGCGCGCCAGCTGGGACCGACCGTGCCCATCAGCGATGCGGACGTGGCAGCGCTGCACGACCGCTACCAGAACGTCTACGGGCAACGAGCAGACGAGGAGAGGCGGTAGCCGTGGCCGACGAGCAGCGGAGTGTCTGGTTCCTGACCGGCAGCCAGGGGTTGTACGGCGAGGAGGTGCTGCGCCAGGTCGCGAACCAGTCGCGGCGGATCTCCGACGCCCTCGACGACGCCGAGGAGATCGTGGTGCCGGTCGTCGCGAAGCCGGTGCTCACCTCGGCCGACGCGATCCGCCGGACGCTGCTCGACGCCACCTCCGACGACGGCTGTGTGGGCGTGGTCGCGTGGATGCACACCTTCAGCCCGGCGAAGATGTGGATCTCCGGGCTCGACGCGCTCGGCAAGCCGTTGCTGCACCTCCACACCCAGGACAACGTCGAGCTGCCCTGGGACAGCATCGACATGGACTTCATGAACCTCAACCAGGCCGCGCACGGCGACCGGGAGTTCGGCTACGTGCAGTCACGGCTTGGCATCCCCCGCACCACGGTCGCCGGCCACGTCAGCGACCCGGTGGTCCGGGCCCGCGTCGGCCGCTGGCTGCGGGCAGCGCTGGGCCGCGACGCGTTGCGGCACACGCGGTTGGCCCGCTTCGGCGACAACATGCGCGACGTCGCCGTCACCGAGGGCGACAAGGTGGAGGCCGAGCTGCGCTTCGGCGCCTCGGTGAACACCTACGCCGTCAACGACCTGGTGGCCAGGGTCGACGCGGTGCCCGACGCGGACGTCGACGACCTGGTGACGACGTACCTCGACGAGTACGACGTCGCCGACGAGCTCGCCCCGGACGGCGACCGTCACGAGTCCCTGCGCTACGGCGCGCGCCAGGAGGCGGGCTTGCGTGGCTTCCTCGAGGACGGTGGCTTCACCGCCTTCACCACCAACTTCCAGGACCTCGGTGGCCTGCGACAGCTGCCCGGTCTCGCGGTGCAACGACTGATGGCCGACGGCTACGGCTTCGGCGCGGAAGGGGACTGGAAGACGTCCCTGCTGCTGCGCGGGCTGAAGGTCGCCGGGGACGGGCTGCCCGGTGGCACGTCGTTCATGGAGGACTACACCTACCACCTGGTGCCGGGGGAGCAGGTCATCCTCGGTGCGCACATGCTCGAGGTCTGTCCGAGCATCGCCGCCGCGCGACCGCGCATCGAGGTCCACCCGCTCGGCATCGGTGACCGCGAGGACCCGGTGCGCATGGTCTTCGACGCCGCACCGGGGGAGGGCTTCGTGGTCGGCATGTGCGACCTCGGGGACCGGTTGCGGCTGGTGGCCAACGACATCGAGGTGGTCCCACCGCTGGCGGACCTGCCGAACCTCCCGGTGGCGCGAGCCGTGTGGCGCCCCGCCCCGGACCTGCCGACGTCGACGGAGTGCTGGCTGACCGCCGGCGGCCCGCACCACACCGTGCTCTCGACGGCGCTGACGAGCGAGCACCTCGCCGACCTGGCCGAGATGACCGGCACCGAGCTCGCCCTCATCGACGCCGGGTCGTCGACCCGGCGGTTCACCCAGGAGCTGCGCTGGAGCCAGGCCTACCACCGGTTGGCGCGCGGCCTCTGAGCCCGAGCCGCCTGCGGCCGCAAGTACCGCGGCGGCTCTGCCGTGACCACAGCAAATGCTGCGCAGGGCGCTGCACACCGCCCAGAACGACGTGGCTGGCGTGACCGAAGCTCCTCGAAGCGGCGTACTCCTGTCGCACGTGCACCTCAATCGCGCATGAGGCCTGCCTCATAGGCGGTGATCGTCAGCTGGACGCGGTCCCGGGCGTCCAGCTTGGCCAGCAGGCTGCCCACGTGGGTCTTCGTCGTCGACAGCGAGATGTGGTGCTCAGTGGCGATCTCGGCGTTCGTGAGACCGTGCGCCACGGACAGGAGCAGCTCGGTCTCGCGGCGGGTGAGCCGTTCGATGCCGCGTCGGCTCTCTGCGTCGGGTGGCGCCTGATGGCTGTAGTGGGTGATCAGGCGTCGGGTGATGCGGGGGGACAGCAGGGCCTCTCCGGCAGCGATGACCTTGACGGCGTTGAGCAGGTCCGCCGCCAGGACGTCCTTGAGCAGGAACCCGCTGGCACCGGCGCGTAGCGCGTCGTGCACGTACTGGTCGGCGTCGAAGGTGGTGAGGATCAGCACCCGTACGCCGGTAGTGGCCGGGTCCCGGGTGAGCCTCTCGGTCGCGGTGACACCGTCGAGGCCGGGCATCCGGATGTCCATCAGCATCACGTCGGGCTTTGTCCTGCGTGCCACTTCGAGGGCGGCCAGCCCGTCCTCGGCCTCGCCCACCACCTCGAGGTCGGGGTCGGAGCGCAGGAGGGCTACGAAGCCGCTCCTGACCAGCGCCTGGTCCTCGGCTACCGCGACCCGGATCTGACGTGCCTCGACATCGGTCACCGGTCCCCCTCCTCGGCCCCGCTGCGGTAGGGAATGGTGGCCGTCACGGTGAAACCGCCCTCCGGTGCTGGGCCGGCGTCCAACCGACCGCCGAGCAGCGCGGTGCGCTCCCGCATTCCGATCAGGCCGTGCCCACCCGTGGCCAGGCCGGTTCCGCCAGTGCCGGTTCCACCTGTGCCGGCTCCGTCGTCGGTGACGACGACCTGCACCGCGGACTCGTGGTAGCGGAGCCCGACGGTCGCCGTACTTGCTGCGGCGTGCTTGAGGGTATTGGTGAGGGCCTCCTGGACGATGCGGTAGGCGCACAGGTCGGCGGAGGCGGACAGGTGGTGTCGTACACCGCTGACGGCGGTGAGGACCGGGAGCCCGGCCGCGCGGTAGGTCGCGATCAGCGGCTCGAGTGTGTCTAGGCCATGGGTGGGCTCGTAGCTGAGGTGGTCCGTCGCTGCCGCCGGGGAGTCGTCCCGCAGCAGGGAGAGCATCTGGCGCAGGTCCTGCATCGAGGAGCGACTCACGTCGCTGATGGTCAGCAGCGCCTGCCGTGCGGCCATCGGGTCGTCTGCGGCCAGGTGTGCCCCCACGGTGGCCTGGACCGAGACGACGCTCATCGAGTGGGCGAGCACGTCGTGCACGTCGCGGGCGATTCGCAGCCGCTCGTCGACCAGGGACAACCTGCTCCGGTCGCGCTCGGCTGCCGCGAGCTGACGCTCGGCGGCGACGCGCTGCTCCGCCTCCGACACAAGAGCCAGCAGGGCGGTACGACGGGCCCGCACCAGCCGCCCCAGCAGCCAGGCGACCGTGAAGACGGCAGTCGTCTGCGCGAGTGCCGCCAGGCCGAGGTCCGCCGGGCGGGATGCCGCCGAGGCCGCCAGGAAGAAAGCCGCGGCCACCAGGCCCCCAACCGCAACCCGGCGCGTCCGGTAGCTGGCGACCATGAACAGCAATCCGGTGAACACGAAAGGCAACAGGTCCGCGTGGTAGTCCCTGGGCTACCAGGACAGTGACGGATAGACCAGTCACCATCAGGGCGACCAACGGCTGACGTCGCGCCCAGACGGTGGTCGCGCAGCCGATCGCCGTGAGGGCGTAGGCGATCGGGTCCGCGGCCCGAAAGCCGTCGCCCCCGCCTGTCCCTGCAAGGACCTTCGCGCCGAGGGCGACCACCGCGAGTCCCACCACCACATCCCACAGGCCCGGTCGCCAGGCACGGACGGTTGAGGATTCGACGGCGGTCACTCTCACAACCTAGGTGCGTTCGACGGCTTCGCGTATCGGTCTGCAGGAGGAGACGAGTCACCTACCGACTCGGTCGAGCGGCCACCCGGCTAGGCACCAGCGCTCGATGTGGACGAGCTCCGCCCCGACCCAGACTCGGCACATGACCTCAGCACTCACCACATCACTTACCGCCGCCACCCCGTCCAAGCTCGCGAACGGCGGCCCACCGGCCCGCGTGGCACGTCCCGGCCGAGAGGCCGCGACCTACATCGGCCTCGTTCTGACAATGGTCCTCGGCATCGCCCTGACCATGTCCAGCTTCGATGTCCTGGCCCCCCAGCTCTCGATGGTGACACCCCTCATCGCCGTCGGACTGATCACGCTGTTCCGTACTCCGCGAGGTGCCCGACGCGCGCTGTGGGGCACCTTCGGCCTACGCCACGCCGGCTGGCGAAGCTGGCCGGCCGCGTTCGCGCTCAGCGTCGTAGCCGTCTTCGCAGTCCCCTTCGGCCTCGCCGACCTGCTGGGCAGCGCCCGCTTCATCGACTGGTCGTCGATCGACGTACCGAAGGCAGCAGTCAGCCTGATGGTGATGCTCGCGCTGCTGACCATCATGGCCTTGACCGAGGAGATCGGCTGGCGCTCATACCTGCTGCCCCGCATGCAGATGCTGCTTCCTCGCCGCCGAGCAGCCGTCGCGGTCGGCTTCGTGCACGGACTCTTCCACCTGCCCCTGATCCTGCTCACCAGCACCTACGACAGCGTCGGCAACCGCTGGGTCGTGGCGCCGTTGGTGCTGCTCTCCGTCACCTCCGCTGGCGTCTTCTACGCCTGGCTCAAGGACCGCTCCGGCAGCGTGTGGCCGGTCGCCTTCGCCCACGCCACCGTGAACGTCTTCATCGATGGTTCGGGTCTGGTCGTGATCCTCACGCCCATCGCCCTGGCCTACACCGCGACGGAAAGCGGCCTGGCCACCTTCGCCGCGATCACCGCGATCGCAGCACTCCTCCTAGTGCGCGGTCGCACCTGGGGCGCCGCGCAAACGGACACCCCTTGACCTTGCACCTCAGGGAACTGCCCTGACTGTCAACGGCCGCTCTGGACTTCCCAGGGTGGCCGTTGACACGTGCTGAGCTCGGTGCCCCACGACCTACGTCCGGCCAGGCGCGAACAGGACGTCCTCCCGGAGGTGCCCCATTCCGCCGCCTTGCGCGCGGCACCTGCGCCGACGTGCGCGGACTAGCCTCGAATCGTCTCGGGCGGTGTTGCCTCGTGTGAGCGGCGGACCGGGTCGGCCGCCCTCGAAGTCGCCGAAGGAGCGATCATGTCTGACCCGAGCAGGCTGCTGCCGTACCAACCGCTGTCGATGTCCACCGCTCAACTGGCGGCGGTCTCCTACCTGCGCCGTCTGGCTCCATGGTCCTCAGCGCATTCGATATTGCTGCCGGCCTCCTCGAGGGCCTCGCCGGGAACTCTTCGGTCACCTGGCTGATCTGCAAAAGCCTTCGTTCGCAGTATTGGTCGTCGTCGAAGACTCGTCCTCCGGAACATGCATGTATCGCCGACGCTCGGTCGTCATCTCGCGAGACGTCGATCCATGGTGATCCCTCGTTCATGACCTGCGCGATCCTTGGGCCTCGGGCGTGCGCCAGTGACCGCAGCGTGGCGAGCGTCGACTAGTCCCAGAGTCATGGCGGCAGAACGTGGTTCCTAGTCATTTCTGCTCATGTCGCAATTCTTTGTGCACACCGACGATCGATTCATGGCGACAGGGGATGTGGGCCATCGCGCACGGACGTCCGCGCCGACGGTGCGGGGAGGTCCATTCGCCGTCGCGGCTGTGCCTCGTCTCGCACTTCGGTCGAGGCGTCACCAGGGGGCAAGCCGCCCACCCTCGGGCCGCCTCGATCAGTCTGTCGCTCCCGAGAGGAGCCTCCGGCCTGCTCATGTCCCCGGGAACGGTCGTGTGCCCGCACTTGACGGACTCCGGGGCGTCTCGGTGCTCGCGGTCCTTGCCTTCCACGGCGGTTTGACGTGGGCGCGCGGTGGGTTCCTTGGCGTGGATGCGTTCTTCGTGCTCTCGGGCTATCTGATCACCACGCTGCTGCTGACTGAGTGGCAGCGGACTGGACGCATCGCCATGCTGGCGTTCTGGGCTCGGCGAGCTCGGCGGCTGCTCCCCGCGGTGCTCCTGCTCGTGCTGACGGTGACGCTCACAGCGCGGTACTTGGTACCCGTCGAGGAACGTGAAAGCCTTCCGGGAGACGGGCTTGCTGCACTGTTGTACGTCGCGAACTGGCGGATGGTGTTCCGCGGCGGCGACTACTTCGCGGACACGGCCGGTCCCTCACCGCTCGAGCACACCTGGTCCCTCGGTGTCGAGGAACAGTTCTACCTGCTGTGTCCGGTCGTGCTCGCCCTGGTGCTGCTCGTGACCCGCCGGCCGCTTCGGGTCCTCCTCGCGCTCGCGGTGCTTGGGGTTGCTGCGTCGTCGCTCACCTTGGGGCTGCTGTACGACCCGTTCGACCCGGGGCGGAGCTACTACGGCACCGACACCAGGGCAAGCAGCCTGCTGGTCGGGCTCGCACTCGCCGTCGCCCTGTCGGCCGTGACGTCGGTTCGCAGCTCCCCGTCGCCAGGGAGCATCCAGCCCGTGACCCGGTCGGTGTGTGGCGGGATTGCGTTGGTGGGTGCAGTGTTCCTTGGCTGGGCCTGGACCCATGCAACCGGAACTGACCAGTGGCTCTACCACGGTGGCCTGCTCCTCGCAGCACTGTCGGTGGCCGCGGTGCTCGCCCACCTGGCGATGGCGCCGGACGGGCTCGCGGCACGCATCCTGACCGTCCCGCCGCTGCCGGCACTCGGACTGATCTCCTACGGAATCTACCTCTGGCACTGGCCGGTGTTCCTCGTGGTCGACGGACGAACGACAGGGCTCATCGGCACGCGGCTGTGGCTTGCGCGTTGTGGGATCACCATCGCCATCGCAATCGCGTCGTACACCCTCGTGGAGCAACCGATCCGGCACGCTCACCGGCTGCAACCCACCCCGACAACCTTCGCGGCTGCCGCGTCCGCGGTCATCGTCGTCGCCGTGCTCCCGTTCACGCCCTGGCTGGCAGCATCCCGGGTCCAGGCGTCCGGTGATGACCCGAGCACGGCAGAACCGGTCGGCGGACTCGAACGGCTCATCGCGGACAACAACGCGAGCGCACCGGAGCCTTTGCACAGGGCCCGTCAAACGGATGGCTCCCGTGTCGCAGCCGTGCCGACGCCTCGGCGTTGGCGACCCGGCACCCGCCTGGTCGTCGACGTCTTCGGGGACTCCCTGCCGTGGAGCCTGGTTACGGCGCTGCCTGCCCATCACGGGATCGACGTGCGCGACCGCACCATCCTCGGATGCGGCATCGTGCTCAGCGCGCCGTACCAGTACTTCGGACACAGCTATCCGCACGTGTACCGGGTCTGCCGGGGCTGGAGCGGGCACTGGCGGCAGGCCTTGAGCAATGACCGCCCCCACCTTGCGGTGGTGATGGTCGGCCGGTGGGAGACGATGACCCGCACTTACAAGGGTCGCTGGCGAGCTCTCGGAGACCCCGTCTACGACCGCTACGTCCGGCAGCGCCTGCACCACGCCATCATCGTCGCGGGTAGCACCGGCGCCAGGGTCGTGCTCGCCACCCTGCCCTACAACCGACGCGGCGAACGGCCCGACGGTGGCCTGTTCCCCGAAGACGAGCCGGCTCGGGTCACCGCCTGGAACCGGCTGCTGCGCGATGTGGCCGCCGACCATCCCGGTGTGGCGGTGCTCGACATCGGCCACCGGATCACACCCGAGGACAAGTACACCGCCACCGCCGGCGGCTACACCATGCGCACCGACGGTCTCCACCTCGCACCCGACGGAGTCCGCCACTGGATAGCACCCTGGCTGTATCCAAAACTCGTCAAGCTGGCCTCCGTACCAGAAGAGAACGAACTGACTTCGGCGACCTCGGGCCCTTCGACGACTTCGGCGACGGTGAGGACGCGGCTTACGGTGCCGCACTTTGCTGGCGATCGCTGTTGCACGGGGAGGCGATCATGATCGGTGGGTCATCGTGGTCCAGTGTGGTTCTGCCGCTGCTCGTCGGGATGTTGCTCTCCGGTTGTACTCGTGCGGCTACGTCGCAGGCATCCGGATCGCACGCTGCATCGCGTAGCCCGCGGGAATCCCAAGCGTCAGGGACTTCGGCCTCTCCGGTAGCGCCGGTCTCGCGTCCGGCTCCCCCGGGACTCCGGGGCGAACGACCCGCCACGTCAGTCGTCCGCCGGTCGGGTTGGCTAGCAGTGGTTGGTTCCACCGAGGTCACGCGGCCTTGCTGTGGGCCAGGGGGAGGGGGAGGCGGGCACCCCCGACGGGGGTTCCCGGTGGTGGCTGAACGCGGCGGGGGCCAAGCTCACTGCCTACTACCGCTTCTCGCACGAGCACTACAACCCCGAAGGTCCTGGCGTCGGTCCCGACATCTGCACCCACCGATGGTGGGGCGCCTGGCGCTGGGTAGGCCCACACGGGCGGGAACAGCGGTGGGTCAGCGTCGCACCGGCCAGCGACATCATCCCGACCGCCCACGGCTTCCTGCTGCTCGGCGCCCGGGTCGGTGGGTACTGCCACGGGAAGCACGCAAAGGGACTCACCCCGGGCGACGCCCCCTGGTTCTTCCTGGACGGCAACGCCACGCTGCACCGACTCGGTTGGTCCCCCACTGCCGCACGACGCGACACCAACGTCGGGGCCGTGGTCTGCGGCCGTGACCGAAACGGGAGCGCCACGCGCTATTGCACCTTCGACCCGGAGAAACTGACTCTCTCCCCCCTCGACTTCCTGCCCCCAGATCTCGTCCCCATCGCCGTCGGACGCCACGGCCGCATCTGGGCGAAGACCACCGAGTACGCCTCCCACTCCACCGGGGGCTACCGCCTCACCTGGACCGACGACGACGGCACCTCCTGGACGTCCCACCGCATCCAGAAGTACAGCAGATGCGCGGCTGGCAACAAGACCGTCATCTGTGACGACGGTGGCGGGGAGAACGAGACCTTGTCCCTTGACGGGGGCCTGACATGGTCGACAGTCCCGACCAACGCCTACTCCAAGGCGTACGCCTTCCGCCGCGACTACGGGCGCGCCATTCGCTGATGCTGTACGAGCCGGTGATCACAAGCACAGGAGTTCTGGTAGCGCTCGTAGGTGACTACGGTTCGGCGCCGTACGTGGCCGTGCGACGCCCACCGGGGACCGATTCGGCCGTCCACCTGGTTCCGGTCCGACAACCCAGCAGCGACTTCCAACAGTTTGCAAACCTCACCTTGGCCGGAGGGCAACTGCTGCTGGGCGACCCCTACGCCCCCCGCGGAAACTTCAGCAACATCTCGTGGCGCAACCACCCCATCTGGATCTCCCGCGACCAGGGCAACACCTGGCAGAAGGTCGTACTCAACCCCTAACGCCGGGCATTCGCACATCGACCCTGCGCGCCCGCGAGGTGCGTCTTTTCCGCCGCGTTGATCTCCCCCCACCGCAGGAGCCGCCCCGTTGAACCCATGCGCGCCACCTCGTCCCCTCGTACCCGACGATCTGTGGCGCCGTTCGTCTGTGCTCATGCCACGTCATGGCCTGCAATGCTCGTTCGGCAGCGAAACGTAGACGGTGCGCGAGTCGCCTCCCCGGTCCGACGCGTCCGTGTACTGGAGTTGGGAGCCGTCGGGCAACGATGCTCGTACGGCTCGGTAGATCTGGCCGTAGTTGTCTTCGTCTTCGGTCCTTACCCCTTCCGGGTAGGCAGATCGTAGGTCCGCGCCAGTAGAGGTCGCGGAAACTCCTCGTGCCGTCATGGTTGCGTCTCCGAGCTCGATAGCGACGACTCGGCGACTGGAGTGGTCCACGATGACGGTGCTTCCGTTGCGTAGGCGCACTTGGGTGCAACCGTCGAACGTCAGCGGAACGATCAAGGGGTTGCGTCGGTCTCTCAGCGTCGCGACTGGTGCGCCGAGCCGCACCGGTGCCAACATGTGATCGCGGCCGTCGTAGGTGGGCTCGCTGACCTTCTCGGTCGCGATGTGCCGGGCAAGTTCGCGGAGCGACCGTGGCACAGTGCCGATGGACCCCTCGGCGGCGTCACTGTACGGAATCGACTTCTCCACGACTGCCACTCGCCTGCCGACCCGAAGAACCCCGGTCTGGAGGATCTGCTCTCCTGGTATCCCGCCGCTGTCGTCGGTCTCGTTCAGGTCCGCGGCCGTGAAGTCCGGCGCCTCGCGCGTCACGTAGTCGGTGGCGCAACCGTGCGCGTCACCCTCTCGAACCTTGATGGTGATGATCCAGCAGGTGTCTTCCGATGAATAGTCGAACCGTCCGGCTAGGTCGAGCCCGACCGCACAGGTGCCCAGCCAGGCGTTGAGATGCATCACTGCTCTGCGTGCCTTCTCTTGGTTCGAGAATTCGGCGAGCGCGACCGTGGCGCTGGGTTTCGCTGAGCCGTCGCTGTAGTCGCCGCGGAGCACCGCCGCGGCTCCGAGGGCCGCCCAGGACGCTCGACTGCACAGCATGGGCTCCGCGGCTCGGCTGCCGCTGGAGATGCGCTTGCGCGTGAGCCCTTGGTTCTGAGCCAGCTGCGAAGGCTGAGGCAGCCAACCAATCTTCAGGGGGCCGGCACCACCGACGTGGGAGGGCAGTCGACAAGGGTGAGGCGCGAAGCCGCACAACTGCTTCACGACGATGAGGTGCTTGGCGGGCAGGGAGGGCACGACCTCATCGAAGTCGTAGCCGACATCGGTGACGAGGACAGCACGTCCCGAGCGAGCGATGTAGACGCGATCCCCAATCTTCTTGATTCGGCCGCCGCCCGGATAGGTGATGGGCGGGTGGAGCCTGGTGTGGATGCGTAGGTACCGGCCTTGGTGACCGATCCCCGGCAGTGGCTGCGAGTCCTTGACGACCACTCGGCTCGACGGACACTGAGACAGCTGATGCACCAGGGCGACAACTGCTCGATGTGCTTGCCGGGGCTCTCGGTACAGCACCAGTTGGCGACGGTCCTTCACGTACGGATACCAACCACCATGCCCAGACGTTAAGCCGTAGGCCGCAGTCCGCCCCACATCGACGGGCAGTCGCCGAACCTCCGGGCACGGCAGCGACCACGGTTGAGCGACGTCCTCCCGATGTGTGAACCCAGCCGTTCCTCTCGGCGGAAAGCCGGCATCGAACCAGAACCCCGGTGGAAGCGGCGGCGACTCGGAAGCGAATTGTGACCCAGAGGACTCCGAGCCAGCATCCCGAGATGTCTTCTCCGGCGGGCCACTGAAGTCGCAGGCAGCAATCAGAGCGCCAAGACAAATGACAGCAACAATCACTGACCGCATGACCCGTATTACATCCGCCGGTGCTGAAACCACAAGGTTGCGGTTCAAGCAGCTGCTCAGCAGACTCGCCCGAGCCGTTCGGGGTGGTCCGTGACAATGCGGTCGGCACCCATCGCGACGGCCTGGTGCAGCTGAGAGATGTTCTCCACTCCACGCACCGAGAGGAGATGTCCGGCAGCGTGGACCCGATCGACAACAGTCCGGTCAGCGGCGTGGAAGTCGATGAGGGCAACCGTCACCCATGCGGGCAGGTGCGCTAAGTGCGGTCGCCCGGTGCTGCTGCGGACGATGTAACCAGTTCCGATTGCGGGGTCGATCTCGTGAGTACGGCGCAGCGTCTGCGGTTCGGACGACGTGATCAGCAGCTTCTCAGGTGCGATGTAACGACGGTCCAGTGCGAGGAGCCTTCGAAGCAGGTGGTCGCTGAAGTAGGCGCCGCGCTTGATCTCCTGTTGCCGCAGCCCGCCGAACCGCGCCATGCCGGACTCGACAGTGGTGACCGTTGGGACGCCCGCTCCAGAGTCGGTGACGAGCTTGCGCACGTAGCTCCATCGCTGGGACCAGACCGGTCCCGAGCCGTCCGTGGTGCGCACCAACTCAGCGTCGTGGAGGCTCACGATGTGTTCGTCGCGTGTTGGCCAGTAGTCGGTCTCGAATCCGTCGGCACCGTGCAACATGGCCACCTCGAATGCCGGCACCGTGTCTTCGGTGTACGAGTGTCCCGCAACTGATCGGGTGCCCGGCCCGGTCCCGCGGTGGGCGAGGAGCTCGATCCGGTCGCGCGGGCATCGCCGGGCGTCGTCGAGCCCCTTGTCCCGCGAGCCTTCGGCCGAAGGCGTCGCGTGCGATGTCGTCGCCGTGGCGGCAATGCCGATCCCGAGTAGCAGAGCTCCGGAGACCGTCACAACGATGAGTGAGCGGCATCGGGAAATGCGTTGCGTGGGCATGGCGTGCTCCTTGAATTGGGCACGGCCACGGTGGGTGTGAGCCATCCCAAGCCACGACGGGCGAATCGCTTGTGCTGCGCCCGTTCTCCTCCAGCTCTGTCTAAGTCGCGATGACTACGACGCCCGAGTGGGCGCGACTCCCAGAGCTCCACCCACGCCGTCGGTCTGCCGACTGGCGCTCAATCTCCCGAAACGGGGACTGGCTTCTCAACCGACGGCCTGGCCCGATCAACAGGTCGGACAATCCCCCTGGTGACGGCGTAAGCGGTGCCTGTGCCAGGACCAGCGCCAGGACGGCCCCGGCGTTGAAAGTCGATCTTGAACGCGTGGACAGATGACGGACATGGGATCGCCTCCTCAGGACGAGCCTTAATGGCCCTCCTCTGATAGACCCGAGTCACAGTTCCCTCAGAAGGTTCCGGACAGGCAGACCGGCCCGGTTCGCGGAGACCCAAAGGGTGATCTTTCCACTTCGCGAGGGCATCGACCGGGCGTCCGGAACTGCCCCCGACCGAGCTAGCGGCTGGAATCGCCCGCCAAGGATCAGCGCCTCTACGTGGGTCCGATCATCGCCGTGGAGCCCTCGACGGTTTGATCCTTGCGCCCACTCACTGTTGCGGAGCAGCATGTACTCCGCCAGCCAACCGGGCTTGTTCGGGGGGATGTCATGGCGCGGGAACGGTCACAACGCTTTGCCTTCGTGGCTCTCGCCGCGGCTGCGGTTCTCCTCTTCTCTCTCGCCCTCACCACCAGTCAGCCGAGACGGCTGAATTGGCGTCTCGTCAGGGCCGAGACGTTCGACGCCCCCCTCAACATCGACGACGCACCATGGGTGCGAGATCCCCAAGGCGACCACAGCGACTGGAACGTCGACGCGTTCGACGACGACGGACAGGCGTGGCGAGCGATGAGCGGCCCCACGTTCAGCGCGGCTCTGCGCACGTTTGACATTTATCGCAAGCGTGTCCGCTTCGGAGAGGCAGGTTGGCTGACTGCGGAGATCGCCGCTCAGGACAAGAACCTCGACGGCCGGCCCGACTCCGAGCCAGGCCTGCGCCGTGTGAGCATCGACGGCGACGGCGCCGCGCAGATCTGGGAGCCCTCGTGGGACGCGGGCGTCCTGGTGCGGCCAACTCGGCCACTCCCACCCCGCTACCGCATCGAGGTGACCCTGCGCAGCATCGACTTCGGCGGCAGGCGGAACGGCAGCCTGCACTACGACGGAAAGGAAAACGGATACCGGCCCCGATCCTGCGTGACCAGCTACCCGTGGACCTTCGCTGGCGCCGAACCCGGAAAGGACCGCTGCAACACCAGAGATGTCACCGACCAAAACGGCTTCTACTTCCTCACCGTGCTCGACTACGCCACACCTGCACCGCACAGCAACCCCGACATTCACTTCCATCGCAAAGTGAACATCGACGCATACAACAGCACCGCGCCCTGGTCCCGCAGATACGGCGTCTGCAACCCCGCCTCGGGGAAGGTACTCCCCGTCCAGAGGAGCAACCTCAACGCCGTGAACGCGGTCTTCGTCCGCGGCGACCGGTTCCGCAAGGGCAACAACAACGTGAGCAACGAGTACTACTACAAGACGTCGTGTGGCAACTGGTCCGGCGACGCTACCTGGGGCAAGAACGGGCGACTGCACGACATCCTGTCCACCGCCGAACTCCAACCCGAGCAGATGCCAGAGGCCTCCTACCGCTTCGCGATCGAGCGAGATCGCACCGGCTACACGATCGAGATGCGCGGTCCGTTCCGGTATACCGGCATGACGACGCTGCGCTACCACCACGACTTCGTCGAGAACGGCCGACCCATCTGGCACTACAACCAGACGTCAGACGACTACGACGGTCAGTTCGACCAGCGCCTCATCCACACCGGACCAACCGGAAGCTACATCACCAGACACACCTGGCCGCAGGGATCGGCCTACCCCGACAGCTTCATCATCGGCGACCCCCACCTCAACTTCTACGAAGGTGACGCGGTGATCGACAACATCAAGCTCTATGTCCCGACCTCGTCGCCGTGACGGCCCTCATTACAGAGCCCCTGCAGCGATGTGGCTCTCCAACCGCAAGAACATTCTCCAACGAACCAAGTATTCATACGCCAGCGCAGGCAGGCGCGTCATACCGCCGCGTCTGCTCCTCCGTGTAGGCGATGTCGGCCGTGCCGACGTGAGTTCCGGCATCCCGACGGCCTCGCTCGCATGGGAGGATGAGGCGATGGCCCTGGATGACAGCCCAAGCCGCTTCGTGCTTGACGTCGTTCGCGAGATGAGCCCCGAGCTGGTGCCCGCGTGGAACGTCGGTCTCGAACGCTGGTTCGACGAGCACGAGAGCACGACAGTCGACGAGTACGCTGTTTCATTCCTGCAAGAGCACAATTTGACGCTGTTTGGGGAGGCGCCGGTCGCTCGATGGGCCGAGTTCTACCGTGGTGGGGCGTGACGGAATGGAGCGCCACGATGAGCTCCCAGAGCTCGTCTCGCCTGAACCGGTTCCGACACCCTTTACGGAGAACATGGCGGGGACTACCTGGACGGGGGAACCGGCAACGATCAGCTGTACGGTGGCGACTCCTGCGACTCTCTCGACGGTCAGAACGCGGGCCTCCTGTTGGACGACGCAGGAAACGAACTCTTCGGTGGACCAGGCGAGGACTATCTGATCGGCGACGCCGGCAACGACCGGTTAGACGCCGGGCCCGGCTACGACTACGGCCAAGGCGGCTACCACGACCACCGCATCGACTGGATCACCGATCTCGAGCGCCCCATCGAGCGGTGCCTCTCCGTCCCCCTCGGCGAACCGTTCAAGCCACCCAGCTAGCCCGAACCCCAGCCCCGCAGCCAGCCAAGGCGGCGTCTAGCAAAGTGACGGTAGCCGCGTTCCGTGGGCGTGGGTGCCGGCGCAGGGGTGCAGGCGCCGGCCGAAGACCCGCCTACACGCAAAATCGGATCTGGACTCCGATCACGATCGAGGCGTCTTCCTCTCACCAACCGTCCGCGACACCCGCGTCATACCGCCGCCTCGGCGCGTCCCTTCTCGCTGATTCCTGGACGCAGCAGGGCTAGCGTCGACGCAAGGGGCCTCGCCGTGTGCGGCGGTCCGCGACTGAGGCATGTTCGCCAGGCTGCCGGAGGCCGCCATGACCAGCACAACCAGCACCATCTTGCTGCCGTTCCAGCCCGACGCGATGACACCGGCCCAACTGGCGGCGTGGTGTCCCACCTCGCCCGCTACTCCGGCCACACCCACGCGCTGTACGCCTACCAGCTGCGCCACTGGTTCACCTGGTGCGAGGGCAACGTCGTTGTTCCTGAGACAGATGCCGCAGCGTCGTGGCGATGCAGGCGACCTGGAGCCAGCCGGTCGCGGAGGCGGTCGTGTTCTCGAAGGATTTCGCCAGGCGGCGGGAGCGTCCGAGGCGGCCGTGGGCGACCTCGACGCGCCAGGCATGCCGGATGGGACGGAACACCGGCTGCTGGTCGTCCCACCCAACCCGGCGCACCTCGAGCCCGTGGTGTTGGCCGAGTGCGCGAGCGGCAGCCGCGGTGACCCCGCGGTCTACCAGGACCAGCTCGAGCCGGCCGGTGACGCCCTGCTCGGTGAGCGGTTCCAGCATCAGTTCGCTGGCGCGGTTCTCGTGGGTGGATGCGGGCACGACCAGCGCGCCCACCGGGAGCCCGGTCACGTCGACTGCTAGTGGGTCGTGCTCACTGGGTGGTCAGCCCGAAGGCGTTCGCCATCGACGGTGCGGTGGAGGCCTTCCTGAGTCGTGAGGCGCCGATCACGTCGTCGTAGAGCCCCGTCAAGGAGTAGTGGGTGAGTGCGCTCGACACGACCTTGTGCGTGCCGTTCAACGAGGAGTGGAGAACGGTCGTCAGCACCTTGTTGCCGGAGTTCCTGTCGTCCTCGTCGGCGGTCACCACGATGGCCAGCTTGCCGCTCGTGAAGTCGGGCCCGGCCATGATCTTCGGCAACCAGCCCTTGAGCCACGCGTCAGCGGTGCCGAGCGAGCAGTCGTGCGCGTCGTTGCAGATGTTGGGCACGAGCATGCCGACGTTCGGCAGGGTCCCTGCGTTGACGTCGTTGATCAGCGCGCCGCTGGTCGTGGTGCCGGACGGGACGTCACGGGTCGAGCAGCCGGAGGCTGTCGGGGTCGACTCGGCCGGCCACGGGTTGTGCTTGACGTAGTAGGGGGCGTTGTCGGTGGTCTTGCAGTTCGACGCCATCGACTCGGCGTAGACCTTCGCGGTGTGCCCGGAGCTCACGGCTTGCGAGAACACGGTGGGGCCGGCGAAGGACCGAGCGGTGGAGTGGTCACCGGTGTCGCCCATGGTGTCGCCGAAGGCGATGGCGATGTAGTTCGGCTCGGAGGGGTGCGTGATCGCGGTGTAGTTGGTGGCGTAGGCGTACTGCTTGGCCAATCCGTACAGGTACGGCATCCCCGACTGCATCTGGGTCAACGAGTGGTTCTCCTCGACGATCGTGAGCACCTTCGTCGCCGGATGACTGCTGGTCGAAGAGGTCGGGGTGCTCGTCGGGGTGCTCGTCGGGGTGGGCGTCGGGGTGGGCGTGCCCGTGGCATCGCCGAGGGGGTTCCAGTAGATGAGCTCGCCGGACTCGCCGGGCGCAGCACCCTCCGTCGGCAGGAACTGGGTGACGATCAGCGAGGGCACCCCACCGACCGTGGCGACGGTGGCCGACGGATTCGCGAACGAGGTGGACCCCCCGGCCGTACGCACGTCCAGCCGTCGAGCGGTCGTGCCGTCGTAGAGGAAGGTGCGCCAGTCGGCCATCGTGAACGACGCCTTGTCGGTGTTGACGCTGCCTTCGACGACCTCCCAGTCGTGACCACCGTAGGAGAACACGTCCCGGTCTCCGTGCTCGCCGGGGGAGCCCGCGGTGACGAGGGCGTCGTCCGTCGCCGGCGCTGCCGCCGTCTTCCAGTTACCGAAGTCGGTCAGCGTGCCGACTGCCTGTCGGTCGGTGTCGCAGTTGGCCAAGTAGTGGTGACCCACGGTGATGGTCGACCCGGAGGTGATCGTGCTGGTCGAGCTCGCGTACTTGACCGAACGGATGTCGGGCGTGCCCTCGGCACACTTCGACAGCGTCTTGGGTGCGTCGTAGGTCTTGTAGGCGCCGGTCGTGCCGAGGAACGCGGACACGCTCGTCCAGTACTTGAAGCGCAGGTGCGAGGTCGTCGACTCCTCGTCGACGAGGATGGGCCCGTTCTTCGGGGCCGGGGAGAACGCCAGGGCCGGCTGGGACGCCGAGGTGTCCACCGTCCTCCGGTAGGTCCAGGTCCGCAGGTCGGTAGAGGTGGCGACCCCCACGTCGGACGTCCCCGACGTCGACCAGTGGTAAACGCCGACGAAGCGCCCCGGGGTGGTCGGGTCGCTGACGACCTTCAGGGTGTCCATCGAGTGGCCGGCACTGTCGTGCAGGCCCATGACGCTGCGTGCGGGGGAGACCGTCTCGATGAGCGGGTCGGGGCCAGCAGGCGTCTCGGCGTGGGTCGTGAGAGGGACCGTCACGACAGCTGCGGCCGTGACGACCACGGCGCCGACGGCGGTACGAGGGCGTAGCTTCATACGGTGCGTCCTTTGGGGTCAAGGGGCCCAGGGATCGCGGAAGCGCACGTGCGCTGGCTATCGCTCCGGACGAGACGGCGTCTCGACCGGTGGACCCCCGTGGCTGAGATGTGTGGCATCCGTCGGGCGCACGGAGGGACTTTGCCGTGGCGCACCCGAAGGCGACCGCTCGGAGCATCGGCACCTGGATGGCCGGCCTGAAGGAGGGGACGCGCCGTTCCGCGTGATCACCGCCTCAGGCGGCGCGTATCTGCTGATTCCGCCGGGGCGGGGGCGGTGCCGGACTAGACCTGCACTACTGCGGCGAGGGCCCCGAGGGGAGCGCCGCCATGACGCACAACCTCGACTGGATACGGTCCTTCTACGCCATCCAACACCCGCCGGCGAACCTCGCACTGACCGACTCATCGGGCCGCACCACCGGACGCCGGCTGCACGGCGCTCCTCTGGAGCAGGTCCCGGGGTCGGCGTACTTCGCGCACAGGAAGTTCTCCCGGATCCTCACCGGGTAGCTGACGCCCACTGGCCCGGCTAGCGGTTGGAGACGGTGCCCTTCAGCTGACATGGGGACACACCCAGTAAAGACGACTCGGCTGCTGAACAGGATGAGGAAGTCCATCCGCTGGCGGGCCAGCGGGCCCCTTCCCCGGAACGGCGCCGTCGGTGCTGGGTCTACGGGCGTACTGCAGGTACACCTGCGGGATGAGCGCCGGGATGTCGAGCGACGCCCGCAGGCGCGCATGGAGCGCGTGACCGACCTCGCGGTCGTTGACATCGGCCGGAATGTTCTCCCGCTCTCGCCACCAGCTGATGAGGTGGGTGAAGCGCAGTCCGTCGGCGGGAACTGGCCGGTCGAACACGAGGCAGTGCTCGCCGTTTGCGGACGATCTCGATGTCGTTGTTCACCGCGACCCGCAAGACCAGTTTCGGCTTGGGGCCGTCCGCGGCGAAGATGAGGTTCTTGGCTGGCGAACCGACGCCTCCGCCCCTGTCGTACTCCGCGAGGAGCGGAGGCAACCTGTCGGAGTTCACGTCCAGCTCGGCCACTACCCGTCGAGCAAGACCGACGAGCCGCAGCAGGCCCCAGCCCTCGGTGTAGGCCTGGATGAGCTCCCGCTTGCTGTAGGCCCCGTCGTCCGGCGAGGTCTCACCATTGGACCACTCGAGTTGGAGCTCGTCGGCGAGCACCGTTCAAGATCCCTGCGGGTGTAGCCCATCAGGGTCTCTTCCAGCGCGAACCCGAGCGTGCGCACCGAGACCGTCACCGGCGCACCTGAGGGCGCCTGTTCGAAGAGGTCCGCACTCAGCGGGTTCTAAGTCGTCACTGCCCCCTAACCAAGGGAGCTCTTCGGAGGTCGAGCAAATCGAAACACCCGTGGAGGTCAGCACTCGCTCGTTGGCGCAACGCGCCAAGTTGGCAACCGCACAACGCCCCGGTGGTCAGTAGTCGCTCTCGCGCTAGTCGAACGCATAACTGCGAAGGTGAATGATGCCGCAAGGCTCCGTGTGGGACGCGGGAGCGGCCTAAGGCTCCAAGGTCACAGTCCTGGGATTTGGGGCGCGTCGTGCACGATCGGACGCGCGTCTTTCCGCCGCGCAGGAGTTGCTACTCGGTGACCACCCGCACTCCGTCCGGCAGATGCGCGCCGTCGCCGATGGCATCGTCCAGCCACGCCCCGATCACGCCGGCCAGCTCCTGGGGATGACTGAAGTTCACCGCATGGGCCGCCTCGTCCACGATCGCGACCGTCAGGTGCTCCGGAGCGAGCCGGGCAACTTCGCGGATGCGATCGGGTGGCGGCATGAGTGGGTCGCGGAGCCCCAGGACGGCAAGCGTCGGGACGGGGGTGCTCAGCAGGCGCTCCAGCGACGGGAAGCGCGTCAGCTGGCGGAACAGGCGCAGGCCGTTGAGGGGTCCGAACTTCACGTAGTCCGGTAGTGCGACGGGGAACATCGACGTCCTCTCCCGGAACACATCCCTCGCCAGCTGGCCGAGGGCGCGGCCCAGGGGTTGGTTGTGCACGCCTCCAGCCGGGGCGACCAGGACGAGGCGGTGGACCCGCTCGGGCGCCAGGTGGGCTACCTCCAGGCTGATCGGGCCGCCCATCGAGTTCCCGACGAGGACCGCCTTGTCGATGTCGAGGCGGTCGAGGATCGCCAGCGTCGTCTCGGCCAGGGCGGGGATGTCCAGGACGTGCTCGCGGCGCTCGCTGCGCCCGTAACCCGGCAGGTCCGGAACCACGTTGACCCCCCGCTCGGCCAGGGCGCGTGCGGTCGGCAACAGGTACGCCCCGGAGATGGCGAACCCGTGGAGGTGGACGAGAGGGACGCCGTCCTCGTGGGTGCTGCGCCGGCAGTAGATCGACGATCCGCCCACCTGCAGTCGCTCGGTCACCCAGCCGTCGCCTAGCTCTCCCTGACCTGGCATGCGCCGAGCGTAGTGCGAAGCTCGGCACTGACCGGTGGAGATCGGTAGCCTGCGAATCTCACCCGCGAGAAGAGGAGGGTGCGCATGCCGCTCGAGCCCGGCGAGGACTGGCGCCGTGGTGTCGTCGTGGACACGCCTGCTCCGACTTCGCCTCCGACGTTCGAGCTGGCTCCGGACGCCGTCTCGAGCACCCCCCTATGGCCGGTCCAGGAGATCCTCGACGGCGTCTTCTTCGTGATCGGCACCGTGCTGGTGCTGTGGCTGGGATGGATCGTGGTGACCGACGGCTTCGACGGCTGGTTCGGGATCGGCTCGGTCATCGTCTTCTGGGTGCTGCTGGCCTACGTGGGGCTACCTCGCCTGCAGGAGGTGCTGTCGAAGATCTACGTGCCTGACTACTTCATCGGCCGATCGCTCACAGACGTCGGCGTGCTCGGTGACCCGATCAACCTCGCCCTGGACGGCAGCGAGGCGGACATCCATGCCGCCATGACCCGAGCCGGATGGGTCCGAGCCGACGAGCTCACGATCCGCTCCTCCTGGGGGATCGTGCTCTCCTCGGTGCTTCGCCGCCCCTACCCGGAGGCTCCGGTCTCCTCGCTGTTCCTCTTCGGGCGGCGGCAGGCCTTCGCCTACCAGCAGGAGGTGGACGGCAACGCTTCTCAACGCCACCACGTGCGTTTCTGGCCGGTCCCTGACGGCTGGAGGCTGCCAGGCGGGTTCCAGGTGGGGTGGTTGGCCGCGGCGACGTACGACAGGGCCGTGGGCATCTCGCTGTTCACGCTCCAGGTGACGCACCGGGTCGACGCCGACATCGACATCGAGCGCGACTACGTCATCGACACGGTCCGGTACGCCGAGCCGCGAGCCTCCCTGCGCGTCATCAAGGAGTACTCCAACGCCTTCACCACCCGCAACGGCGGAGGCGACGTCGTGCGCACCGACGGCACCCTGCCGATCCTGGACCTGACCGGTCTCCATGCACCGGAGCCGGACCACATGGTGACCGCAACCGATGCGTTGTCGCGTGCGGTGTCGCACCGGATGCCGCCACCGATCCTCCTCGCTGCCGCGGTGATGAGCACGGCCAAGGCTGCGATCACCCTGACTGCTGTCCTTCTCGCGATCGTCGATCAGGGCAGCCCCCCGGATCAGACGTCGACCCTCGAGCTGACGGTGATGGGCGCCGGTGCGCTGTGCGTCATCGGCCTGTGGGTGTTCATGCTCGCTCACCATCCCTGGGCCCGGATCTTGCTCATGGTCGCATGCACCGTGGAGGCGGTCACGCAGCTGATCGACCTCAGCACCGCCGACGAGGTCAGCCTCCTCGTCCTGGTGAGCACAGCGATCACCGTCCTCATCCTCATCGCCGTGAGCTCCGACGAGGCGCGGCGCTGGGTGAGACTCGGTCGACGAGGCTGAGCTCGGAGGGCGGAATCGACCAGGACCTCGCGCGAGTGGCTCGGGTTTCCCTGATGCTTCAACGCCTACCGCGCGAGCGACCAACACCCCACCTCCCAAAGGACCAGTCGGCGCATCTGCTCGCTCACCGCGCGCGTGCCTTCCCATCGAAGGAACGGCACCCTCCCGGGGGTGGGCTAACGCCGAAGCACCAGTCGCTGCCGGGTGGTCGCTGTCAGGCAGACAGCAAGGCCGAGCACGCCCACGTCGCGCAGGACCAGGTCCGAGAGGCCGTTCGACATCGCCAGCGAGGTCACGATCTGGAGAAGGAGGACCACCGCAACTGCTGCGACCGCCCTCACCGCGATTCCTGCCAACATGGCGACGGCCAGCATGAGCAGCAACCAACCGTGCGCCAGGACTAGCAGCACGAGCAGCGTTGACCCCGACACCACCGGAACATATCCGGTCCACAGGGACGGCTGGACCAGCTCGTGATAGCCGAACCACGCCAGCACCAGCCCGAGGAGGACACGTCCTCCGGTTGGTGCCCACTCCGCAGCCAACTGCCCGGCCCACTCGGCCGGGCCCAGCGACGAGGCGGGCCTCTCCGCGCGTGTGGCGCCGTGGGAGGAGGGTGCACTGTTGTGCGCAGTCACTGCACGATCCTCCCTTGAGCATCGGTGACCACCACACCATCGTCTCCAAGGTTGTAGTCCGAGCTCCCCGCCTCGTCGCCCATCGAGGCTTCGACGACGTACACCCGGGTACCCCCGGGGTAGGCATGGGCAGTCCCCCGCCGGCCGCTCACCCCGGCACTGACCGAGATGCCGGAGCCCGTTCTGCGCACCGAGATCGACAGCCCCGTCATCGCGGTCTTCGCCGCGGCACTCGGGGCGCCGGGCCAGACCGGGTAGGAGTACGAGGCGAAGCTCTGCGATGCCAGCAGCGGACCAACCCCTGCCGGGCGTCCGGCCAGGCCGCCGCCTGGTGGCGACTTCGACGCCGCGCTGCGGGCGCTGGCACGGTCGAGCGCCCCAGGAGCTGGGCCCGACTGGCGGGTGGACCAGCCATGCACGGCCAGCAGGCCTCCTGTGACTGCGGCTGCGAGGAGCACCGTGGCACCTTTCGGGCCCACTGATCCACCAAGTGCTCGCATGGCCTCACAACCTCGGACGAGCCCGCCGCGGGACGTCACGTCTCAGGTTAGCCAGCCAGTCTGGACGCTTCCTGAACGTAGCCAGTGAATCCGCACGTGTGGTCATGACGCCGCAGATGCGCCTGGACGAGTTACCGGATACGGACGAGTTGTCGAGCCATCGTCACCCTGCTGCGGAAGGGACCGACAGCCTTGGGATAGCGCTCCACGACCTGCGTCACTTCGCCGCAGATGGGCTGCCTCACTGGGTCAGGCGACCGGGCGCCGGAACCGGTGCCTCCGCCTGGTTGATGGCTTGGGCGCGGGCGTCGATGTCGGGACCGACGAAGAGTGCGTGGAACGCTTCGTTGAGGAACTCGACTCCAATGAGCAAACAAGGCGTAGGGCGGTAGCGGCCAAGCCGGGGTCGGCGAAGAGCGACCCCCAGTTAGTCGAGCGGACCGCCTGCCACATCGGGTGACGGGTCAAGGCTGGCTCCACCCGCGGTGGACGCCGAGTCCGGGACGGACCCGTCCGCAGCGCGTTCCCGATCCGGGATGCCGGCCCGCGGCACGGCCGGGTCGGCGGCGTGGGCGGCCGCCTCGAAGTAGCGCAGCAACTCCACTGGGAACGGCAGTACCAGAGTCGAGTTCCTCTCGGCGGCCACCTCGACCATCGTCTGCATCAATCGCAGCTGCAGGGCACCAGGTGTCGCAGTCATCGCCGCCGCCGCCTGCGAGAGCTTCTTGGACGCCTGGTACTCACCGTCGGCCGTGATGACCCGGGACCGACGCTCCCGCTCGGCCTCCGCTTGACGCGACATCGACCGCTTCATTGCCTCGGGCAGCGCGACGTCCTTGATCTCCACGCGGTCGATCTCTATCCCCCACGGGACAGCCGGGCTGTCAAGCATGACCTCGAGACCCTGGTTGAGGCGCTCGCGGTCCGACAGCAGGTCGTCGAGCTCGCTCTTGCCGATGATGGACCGCAGCGAGGTCTGCGCCACTTGCGAGATCGCGTACTGGTAGTCCTGCACCTCGACCACCGCCTGCATCGGGTCAATCACCCGGAAATAGACAACGGCGTCCACCCGCACGGTCACGTTGTCCCGGGTGATGCCGTCTTGCGCTGGGACCGGCATGGTCACGACTTGCATGTTGACCCGCCTCATCCGGTCCGCGAGCGGGATCAGCATGGTCAGGCCCGGCCGCCGCACTTCCCGCTGGGCGCGTCCCAGCCGGAAGACCACACCGCGCTCGATCTGCTTGATCACGCGGACGCTGGCTACCAAGCCCGCACCGAATAGCACGAGCAGTGCCACGAGGACGAAGAGCAGGACGTCCATGACGACCTCCGGAGATGAGTAATGCCTCAACTTCGAGCGTACGTCGGCCTCTCCGTCCGAGATCCGCGTCGCGGGCGGCCGCGCCAACCACCGAAGGCGGACCCGCCATGCGACGTCTTCGAGGATGAGAGGGCAAGGCATTCCGCATGCACAGCGCACATCTGTCGAGATCGGCGAGGTGCGCCACTTCGTTGCGACAAGATCGGGCTAGCACGAGCGCACCTTGCCACCGATGATGGGATTCGAGAGCCAGTCTTGCCATGGACGCGATCGCTGCTCGGGTGTTCCAACGGCGAGTGGCTGGAAACAATCGAGGGGTCGCGGGCCGGGAGGGGGCCTTCATGGCGGAGGTGGTGTTCCTGCACATCGGAGCCATGAAGTCTGGCACCACATTCCTTCAAAGCTTGATGAGCGCCAACAAGAGTCAACTTCTTGCGGCCGGATGTCTGTTTCCTGGGGCGTCGTGGCTAAGCCAGGTCCGGGCTGCTCAGGACATCGTGGGTGCCGGGAAAGATCCTCGGCTCAGGGCGGCGTCAGCGGGGGCCTGGGAGGTGTTGGTCCGCGAGATAGCGGGCCATCCGGGGGCCGCGGTTGTATCCATGGAGTTCCTGAGCTTCGCAGGCTCACGGCGGGTCCGAAGGATGCTTGCCTCGCTCGCCGGGACGGAAGTGCATCTGGTGCTCACCGTTCGCGACGCCACGGCCACCATCCCGGCCCATTGGCAGGACTTGGTTCGGAACGGCTCCACGGTGAGCTGGCCGGAGTTCTCACGAGCCGTGGTGAGGTCCACCGGTCGCCATCATCATCTGGACCTTCTCTCCCGCGACGACGCGCTTCGAAAGTTCAGCCAGGCCCAAGACCTCGAGCGGATACTCCAGATCTGGAGTCGACGTCTGCCGGCGGCAAAGCTACGGGTTGTCACCGTCCCCCCACCCGGCACACCCCCCGGCTTGCTGTGGGAACGATTCGCCGAAGCGGTCGACCTCGACCCGCACGTGTGCACCGAGCCCCCGCGTCAAGCCAACCAGTCCTTGGGTCATGCCTCCACCGAACTGCTCCGCCGCGTCAACAAGAACCTCCGAGATCTTCGCCCTTCCGAGTATGACCCGACGCTCAAGAACTACTTAGCCGCGCGGGTGCTCTCGCAACGAACAGGGCAAGAACCACGGATCCGACTGGATCGACCAACCTACGACTTCGGCCTCACCTGGAACCAGCGCCTCCGAAACGCCATCACTACCGGGAGAACCCCATTGATCGGCAACCTCGCAGATCTCCCGACAACCATCACCGAGACGCACCGTCGTGGGGGCGATCCAAGCACCGACCCCAGCGTCGTCGACCCGCCCAACGATGCGATGCTCGCAGCCGCCGACGAAGCGTTTGAGGCGTTGCGGAGGCTCATTCAACGTCGAACACGCCGCCTGCGAAACCGCACCGGAACCACATCGTCACCACCCATCGACCTGTTACCCGACAGCAGCCCAGAGCAATGGCAGAGGGCCCACGACCCGGTGGATGTCGCGGCGCAACAGATAGCTCAGTTGACTCGAATCGCTATCGACCTGCAGGCCCGCCTCCGTGACTGTGAAGTGGGCAAAAACCCAAACGCCCGACCTCCCCTGTGAGAACCGTCGACGAGCGAAGATCGCAGACTGCATCCGATTGGCGGTTTCTACGGATGTACATGTGTACGGCCGGGGGCATAGCCATCAGAAGACGGTGCCCAACACCACGCGTAGCCCTTTCGCTCCTGCCCACTCGCGACCGTGTGAGTCGCGGTCACGCAGCTGCACGACGCATGCTCGATGCCGGCCGCTCACGTGCAAGATGCGCATCGTTACGTGACCATGACGGCTTGGACGCCGTCGCCGACGCCGTGCTTGGTGAAGCCTCCCGGGCTGAGCACGGCCCGGTCGCCGGCTCAGCCCTTGAGGCCTGTCCCCGCGATGCCCTGCACGATGTGCCGCTGGAACAGCAGGAACACTGCAACGAGCGGCAGCGCGCCGAGGATGGCGGTCGCCATCGTGTCGGCGTAGCGGATGCCGAAGTTGCCCTGCACGGTCGCCATGCCCACCGGGACCGTCATTATCTTCGGGTTGCTCAGCACGAGCAGCGGCCAGAGCAGGTTGTTCCAGGTCGTGACGAAGGTGAAGATCGCGACCGCGGCGGAGGCGGGACGAGCCAGCGGCATCGCGACCGCGCGGTACAGCCGGAAGTAGCTCGCCCCGTCGACCTTGGCGGCGTCGTCGAGGTCTCGGGGGAGGCCGTCGAAGAACTGCTTGAAGATGAAGACCGCGATCGCGGTCGGGGCCTGCGGCAGGATCACCGCCCAGTAGGTGTTGAGCAGGTGCAGCACGTCGAACTCGCGGAACTGCGGCACGATCAGCACCTGCCCGGGGATCATGATGCCGATCAGGATGAACCAGAACACCAGGTTCTTGTAGCGGAAGCGCATCCGCGACAGCGCGAACGCCGCCATGCTCGCCGTCACCACCACGAGCAGCGCGGTCAGCGCCGAGGTGATGAAGCTGGAGACGTACCAGTTGAGCATGTCGGTCTCTTGGAAGACCCTCGCGAACGCGGCAAACGTCGGGTTGTCGATCGCCCACGTCACCTTGGTCGTCTCCGCGTTCGGCTTCAGCGCGGTGTCGACCGCCCAGGCGAGCGGCACCAGCCACAAGATCGCGCAGGCGATCAGCACGCCGAGGCAGATCCGGTTGAACAGCTTCACGCGCCGGTCGTACTCGCTGGTCCTGACGGTCTCGCCGGTCTGACGCTCGGGGCGTGTCAGGGTCGTTGCAGCCATGTCAGCTCTCCTTCTCCTGCTTGCGCACCAGCCAGAACCAGATGGCCGAGACGGCCAGCACCATGACGAAGAACAGCATCGAGATGGCCGAGGCGTAGCCGACCCGGAAGTTCGTGAAGCCCTCGTCGTAGACGTACTCCAGCAGCGACCTCGTCGCGAAGTTCGGACCGCCCTGGGTCATCAGGTACATCTGGTCGAACACCTTCAGCGACGCGATCACCTGCAGCACCGCCACCAGGGTCGTAGTGCGTCCCAGCAGCGGGATCGTGATGTCACGGATCTGCTGCCACGGCCCGGCGCCGTCGAGCGAGGCGGCTTCGTAGAGGTCCCGGGGAATGTCCTGCAGCCCCGCGAGGTACAGCACGAAGTTGAAGCCCAGCGTCCACCAGACCGTGGTGATGGCGAGCGACGGCATGGCCCAGTTCGGGTCACCCAGCCAGTTCGGGGCGGCGACGCCGATCCAGCCGAGACCGGCCTCGATGAGTCCCAGACCCGGGGTGTAGAGCCAGATCCAGATCAGGGCGACCACCGCCGACGGCATCACGAACGGCGCGAAGAACGCCAGCCGGAAGAACCACCGTGCCCGCGCAACGCGGTCGGCGAGCAGCGCGAAGACGAAGCCGAGCACGATCAGCGGCGGCGTGGTGAGGATCGTGAACCAGACGGTGTGCCACAGCGCGTCCCAGAAGTCGCTGTTCGTGAGCGCTTCCTGGTAGTTCCCGAGTCCGGCGAACGACGACAGCCCGGACTTCACCAGGCTGGTGTTGAAGAAGCTCAGCAACAGCCCGTAGAGCGCCGGGCCGATGATGAACAGCACGTAGAGGAAGACGAACGGCGCCAGCAGTCCGACCGCGGACCGCCCGGAGGAGTCGGGGCCGCGCGCGTCCCGGCTGACGGTGCTGCGTCGGTGTTCCGTCCTGGTGGGAGCTGCTACGGCCACGTCGGGCCTCCCGTTCCTCGGATGTCGTCTGGGTTGCTGCGGGTCGCAGCGGGTCGGTCAGAGGGGTGGAGCGGTGTTCGCCAGCCTGGTGAGCTTGCTGCGCATCTGGCCGAGCGCGGCTCGAGGCGTGAGCTGGCCGGCAACGACGGCGCCGATGGCGGAGCCGACGATGATCTCGAAGTTGGAGCCGGAGCCGGAGTACCAGCCGTCGGGGTCGTAGATCGCGGCGTCGGCGGCCTTCACGTAGTTCGACTGTGGGGTCATCTTCTTGTAGGTCTCGCTGTCCCGGAACGGCAGCCAGGCCGGGACGTGGCCGCCTTCGGCCCAGGTCTTGCTCTGGTCGAGCATCGAGTGGATGAACTGCAGCGACCGCTTCAGGCGGGCCGGGTCGTCGGTGGGCTGCTTCGGGACGATCAGCGTGTGGCTGTCGGCCTGCACCGCGTAGTGGTCGGCACCGCCGAACACGTTGGGGAAGGTGGTCATCGAGAACGGCGTCTTGGCGGTCTGGAACGTGGTGATCTCCCACTCGCCCTGGAAGTAGAAGCCCGCGTCGCCGTTCGCGAACATCGCCACCGCGCCCTGGTAGTCGAGCCGGTCGGGGACGAGCCCGCTCTTGCTGAGCTGCGACATCAGGTCGAGCACCTCGAGCGCCTTGTCCTCGTCGATGACGACCTCGGTGCCCTGGCCGGCCAGCATGGTGCCACCGAGCTGGCCGTACAACGACTGGAAGAACCGCCACGGTGTCGAGGTCTCGTTCGTGATGGCGATGGCTCCGCCGGCGGTGCCCGTCACCTTCTTCACCTTGCGCATGGCGTCGAGGAAGTCCTGCTTGCTCTCCATCGGCGCGAGCGTGCCGTCGCTGTCGAGCAGCCCGGCCTTCTTGGCGATCTTGGTGTTGTAGAACAACACGAACGGGTGGGTGTCGAGCGGTATCGCGTAGGCCTTCCCGTCCACGAGCCCGGCCTTCCACGGCCGTGGCGCGAGCTTGTCGGGAGTGATGCCGACCGCGGCGAGGTCGGCGGGTCGCAGCTCCTCCACCAGCCCGCCGGCGACCAGCGTCTTCATGCGGGTCAGGTGGGCGACGGCGACGTCGGGCGGCTTCCGGCCGAGCGTGGCCAGCGACAGCTTGGTGTAGTACGGGTTGCCCCAGGCGAGGGTCACCGCGCTGAGCCCGACCGCGGGGTTGGCCTTGCGGAAGCCGTCCTCCATCGTCTGCATGCGGATGCCGTCGCCGCCGCCGAAGAGGTTCCAGTAGCTGAGGCTGCCCGCCGCCCGGTGCGAGACCGACAGGCCGCTCAGCGCGGAGTCGGCGCAGCCGGACAACGACGTGCCCAGTGCCCCTCCGATCGCCAGGGCGGATGCGCCGCGGAGCAGCTGTCTCCTGCTGACCGGGACTGCCGCCCGGGGCTGGTGTCCTGCTGTCATCGCCCTGCCTCCTTCGAGGGTGCGTGCCTCGCGCCGGTCAGCTCGAGGCGCCTCCGGTCGTGTCGACGACCACCGCGGCCCAGGACTCGGGTGGCATGCGAAGCGTGGTCGTGCCTGCCTCCGTGCGGACACCGTCCAGCGGGACGGGTCGTGCCTGTGCTGCGGCGTCGGCGCCGTGCAGCGGGCCCTTGTCGTCGGCGGCGACGACGTGCGCGGAGCGCACCTGCCAGCCGTCGAAGGCCCGGTGGTCGACGACCACGTCCGTGTCGGTGCCGCCCCGGTGGGTGACGAACAGGGCGACCTGGCCGGTCTCGGGGTCGTGGGTCGCGGCCGCTGCGACGGTCGGTACGTCGTCGTGGGCCGCGGTGTCGGCCGCGGGCGCGCTGACGCCGACGTCGAGGCTGTTGCCTCGGGCGGTGCCGAAGGTGGTGGCGACCGGGAAGAAGATCGACTGGCGCCAGGCCTCGCCGCCGGGCTCGGTCATGATCGGGGCGATGACGTTGACCAGCTGGGCCTGGCAGGCCACGCGCACCCGGTCGGAGTGGTTGAGCAGGCTGACCAGCAGGTCGCCGACGACCACGGCGTCGAGCTTGCTGTAGACGTCCTCGATGCGCGGACCCGAGACGTCGACGTCGGTGTTCACCGGGCCGGCGAACCGGCTCTGGTACCAGACGTTCCACTCGTCGAAGGACAGCCCGAGCCGGCGGCGGCGGTGCTTGCGGGCGGCGACCGCGTCCACGGTGGCGACCACGTCGTCGATGAACCGGTCCATCCCGGCGCCGGAGGCCAGGAAGCTGTCCCGGTCCCCGTCGTGCTCCTGGTAGTAGGCGTGCAGCGAGACGTAGTCGACCTCGTCGTAGGCGTGCTCGAGGACGGTGGACTCCCAGTAGCCGAAGGTCGGCATCTGGTGGCCCGAGCTGCCGCAGGCGACCACCTCGATGGAGGGGTCGACCAGCTTCATCGAGCGCGCCGCGTTGGCCGCGAGCGGTCCGTACGTCGAGGCGTCCATGTGGCCGGTCTGCCAGGGGCCGTCCATCTCGTTGCCCAGGCACCACAGCTTTACTGCGTACGGGTCGGCGTGGCCGTGCCGGCGCCGCAGGTCCGACCAGTGGGTGTCACCCGGGTGGTTGCAGTACTCCACCAGCGCGGCGGCCTCCGTGATGCCGGCCGTGCCGAGGTTGACCGCCATCATCGGCTCGACGCCGCGCTCGGCCGCCCAGCCCAGGAACTCGTCGGTGCCGACCTGGTTGGTCTCGATCGAGCGCCACGCCAGGTCGAGCCGGCGCGGACGGTCGTCCGACGGGCCGATGCCGTCGCGCCAGTCGTAACCGGACACGAAGTTGCCGCCGGGGTAGCGCACCAGGCTGACCCCCAGCTCCTCGACGAGCGCAGCCACGTCGCCACGGAAGCCTCGGTCGTCGGCGCTGGGGTGGTCGGGCTCGTAGATGCCGGTGTAGACGCAGCGGCCCATGTGCTCCACGAAGGAGCCGAACAGTCGTCGGTCCACGGCGCCGCGGTGGTGGTCGGGGGCCAGCGAGAGTCGAACCGGTGTGTCGGGCATGTAGGCGCTCTCCGAGAAAGTGAACGTTCACAACCAACAGCGTGTGACGTCGGTCACGCGCTTCGAATGCCCCGATTGTTACCTCGTGCCCGGCGTGATGTCAAAGGTCTCGAGGGCCTCGGCGGCCGACTGGTCCAGCTTTAGGTGGCCGTCGTGAACCAGCCGCCGCACGGCCTCGAGCGCCGTCGCCAGCGAGGTGTACCGCGGCTGGTAGCCCAGTCGGCTGCGGGCCTTCTCGATGCTCATGGACGGGCTGCGGGCGATGTGCTCCCACGTCGTCTGGGCGTGCTCGGGGCCGGCGGCGTCGCGGAACTCCTCCCACGGGACGTAGCCCAGGTCCGCCTCGCGGCCGAACCAGCGGGCGGCCGCCTCCGCGTAGCCGCGCAGCGTGAGCGCTGCCTCGGACACGACGTGGAAGGCCTCGCCGACCGCGGCGTCGCGACGGTCGAGGGCCAGTGCGAACGCCTGCGCCACGTCGCTCGCGTGGACGTGGTGCAGCGTCTCCAGCCCGAGGTGCGGCAGTGCCACCCGCTCACCCGAGGCCAGCCGTCGCCAGACCTCGAGGTCGAGGTTGCCGGCCGGGTTGACCAGGTTCCACCCGGGACCGCTGATGTGCCCGGGGTGCAGCACCGTGGCGGGCACGCCGTCGTGCGCCTGCCCCAGCAGCAGCCGTTCGACGGCGGCCTTGCGGGTGCCGTAGTCGCCGAAGGCGTCGCGCGCCTCGGCCTCGCGCACCGGCACCGTCTCGGCGGTGCCGTGCACCCAGACCGTGCCGCAGTGCAGCAGGTAGGTGTCGGTGCCGGCCAGCGCGTCGAGCAGCTGCCGGGCGGACTCCGGCGTGAAGCACACGAGGTCGACGACGGCGTCCGCGGCGAGCGCGGCGACGCGGTGGCCGAAACGACCGTCGCGGTCCTCGGCGTCGCGGTCGACGACGACCCGGTCGACCTGCTCCCACTCCGGAGCGTCGAGGTACGGCTGCTGCCGGCCGCGGCTGAGGGCCAGCACGTCGTGGCCGGCGGAGACCAGCAACGGCACCAGGTAGCTGCCGATGTGGCCGGTCGCGCCGACCACTGCGACCCTCACCGACGTCCCCGCCCGGCGCGGCGCGGTGCGGCGCAGCTCGCGCGGGACACCAGCGAGGGGGAGATGCTGACGCTCGATTGAGTGTCCGCGTGGTCGATCCGGGCGAGCAGCAGCTCCAGCCCGCGGCGGCCGACCTCGTTGAAGTCCTGGTGCACGGTGGTCAGTGACGGTCGGAAGAACTCCGCCTCCGGGATGTCGTCGAAGCCGACCACGCTGACGTCCTCCGGCACCCGACGGCCGCGCTCGGCCAGGGCGTGCAGCAGCCCGAGCGCCATCTGGTCGTTGGCGGCGAAGACCGCGGTCACGTCGTCACGCATGGCGATGTGGACCCCCGCGTCGTACCCGGAGCGGGGGCTCCAGTCGCCGGACAGCGGAGCCGGCACCTCGGCACCGGCCTCCGAGAGCGTGGCCCGCCAGCCCTCGAGCCGCAGCACGGCCTCCCGCCAGTCCTGCGGTCCGGCGAGGTGCCAGACGGTGCGGTGACCGAGGTCGAGCAGGTGCCGGGTGGCCAGCCGGGCGCCCTCCCGCTGGTCGATCGCGACCACCGGCTGGTCGCGGTACTCCGCCTCGACGGCGACCACCGGCACCGTCGGGGGGAGCACGCCCAGCGCGCGTACCGCGTTGTCGTTGGGGGCGATGACGATGATCCCGTCGACGGCCTGCGCGTCCAGCGCCTCCATCGCGTCGTCGACGTCACCCCCCACGTGGTCGGACATGCCGGCGACCGCGACGCCGAAGCCGGCCGCACGCGCCGCGCGCTCGATCGCGTGCAGTGTCGAGCCCGGCCCGAACAGCCGGCTGTCGAAGCTCAGCACACCGATGCGCTGCGACCGCTGCGTGACCAGGCCGCGAGCGAAGGCGTTCGGCCGGTAGTTCAGCTCGCTCATCGCCGCGACCACGCGAGCCCGGGTCGTCGAGCTCACGTGCGGATGACCGTTCAGCACCCGCGACACCGTCTGGTGCGAGACGCCGGCGAGCCTCGCCACGTCGTGCATCACGGGTCGTGCGCCCCTGTCGGTCCCTTTGCCGGTCATGACTGTCCCTCCTCGGCCAGCGGCAGCCACACCCGCATGGGTCCACCGCCCCGGTTGGCCCACAGGGCGTAGGGCACCGCGGTGATGGTGGCGGTCGTGCCGCCGGTGGAGCGGACCTCGCCGGTGACGACCACGCAGCCGTCGAGCAGGTCCGGCCGCGACTGCGCGTGCAGGTCGGACGGGTCGTCGGTCGTGAGCCGCAGGTCGTCGACGGCGGGGCCGTCGGGCAGGTCGACCTGCTCCACGGCGTAGACGAGTGGGCCACGTTCGATGGCGCGACAACCGCGCACCGCGTCGACACGCGGGTGCGGTCGGGTCAGCCGCACCGGCATCGGCAGGTCGAGCTCGACCGTGTCGCCGGCCTGCCAGTGGCGGGTCACCTCGGCGTAGCCGGGCTGGGGTTGGCTGGTGACGCCGTCGGGGTCGGTCACCGTGGCCGCCTCGCACCAGCCCGGCACCCGCAGCGCCAACGTCCACGCGTCGTCGGTCGGTCCTTCGTCCCGTGCCGGGCCGACCTCGATCCTGACGTGACTGTCCCAGGGGTAGTCGGTCTCGACCCTCAGCTCACGGCCACGGTGCTGCAGCGTGCCGGCGGCGTACTGCTGCACCGTGAGGGACCCGTCGTGGGTGGTGGCCAGGTAGCCGTCGAGCTGCGACAGGGTGCGCATCACGTTCGGCGGGCAGCACGCGACCCGGAACCACCTCTGTCGGCCGGTCACCGGGTGGCGGTGGTCGTGGGGGACGGCTCCGTCACGCACCTGCAGGGCGTTGACGTAGAAGAACTCCTCGCCGGACAGCGAGACCCCGCTGAGGAAGCCGTTGAGGAGCACCTTCTCGATGGTGTCCGCGTACGACGCCCGGCCGGTGCTCAGCAGGCGTCGCCAGGCCCACTGCACGGCTCCGACGGAGGCGCACGTCTCGGCGTACGCCACGTCGGGCGGGAGCTCGAACGGGTCCCCGAACGCCTCTCCGTCCCACCGGGAGCCGAGGCCGCCGGTGAGGTACTGCTTCGAGTCGACCATCGCCACCCACTGCCGTTCCAACGCGTCCTCGAGCCGCGCCGCCTCCCGCTCGTCCTCCCCGGCGATCTCGGTGGCGACGTCGCTGGCTCCGGCGGCGAGGTACATCGCGCGGACGGCATGGCCCTCGGGCGACTCCGCGTCGACCACCGGCACCCGGTCGGAGTAGTAGATCGGCTCGCGGCCGTGGCCGCGGACGGTGCCGTGGCCGCGCGTCTGCACGAAGTGCCGGGCCAGCGCGAGGTGCCGCGGGTCGCCGGTCTCGCGGAAGAGCTCGACGAGGGCCATCTCCGCCACGGGGTGCCCGTCGAGCCCCGGGTGCCCGTCAGGCCCGAAGGTCGACGTCAGGTGGTCGGCCGCCCGCATCCCGACCTGCCACAGCGGGCAGTCGCCGAGCACCCGGTGGGCGGCGACGGCGGCCTGCAGCAGGTGCCCGAAGCAGTAGTGCTCGTGGCCCATGGCGAGGTCGCGGTAGCGCTCCTGGCCGCCACGGGCGACCTGCACGAAGCTGTTGAGGTAGCCGTCGTCGGCCTGGGCGCTGGCCAGGGCCGCGCTGAAGACCTCGACCTCGGCGAGCAGGTCGGGCGAGGGCAGGCGAGCGTGCTCCCAGAGCACCGCCTCCAGCCACTTGTAGACGTCGGAGTCCATGAACACGGGGCCCTGGTAGGCGTCCGGTCGCGACCCCAGCGACGGGTCCGCGACCTGCTCGGCGGCGAGCGCCAGGTTGCGCAGGTTGCCGGCCTCCCGCAGCCGGGTGCTGCCGAGCGCGATGCTGCTCTCCCGGTTGGCGCGCTGTCGCGCGGCCCAGATCCCGCCGGTGATGCGGGTGGCGCCCATCGGCAGGGGAGTGGCGGCGGTCCTCGCCGCGGCCGTCGGGGCCACCGGTCCCGGCGTGGACAGCGGGCCGGCCGGCGGGTGCCGGGACGTGGTCATGCGACCTCCGGGTCGGTCGGCTGCCGTCGAGGGTTCACCTCGGGCGGGACGACCGTTATGTTAGCGCTCACAGCCGATGCTCGGGAGGCTTGCGATGAGCGAGGACCGCTACACCGTCGGGATCGACTTCGGGACGCTGTCGGGACGGGCCGTCGTGGTCCGGGTCGCCGACGGCGAGGAGGTCGCCAGTGCGGTGCACGACTATCCGCACGGCGTCATGGAACGGGAGCTGGCCTCGACGGGCGAGCGGCTGGGACGTGACTGGGCGCTGCAGGACCCGCTGGACTACGTCGAGGTGCTGAAGGTGGCGGTGCCCGAGGCGGTCCGCACCGCCGGCATCGAGGCCACCCAGGTGATCGGCATCGGCACCGACTTCACCGCCTCGAGCCCGCTGCCGACCCGGGCCGACGGCACCCCGCTGTCGGCCCTGGAGGAGTACGCCGACCGCCCGCACGCCTACGTGAAGCTGTGGAAGCACCACGCCGCACAGGAGCAGGCGGACCGCGTCAACCTCACCGCCGAGAAGCGCGGTGAGGCCTGGCTGGCCCGCTACGGCGGCAAGATCTCCTCGGAGTGGCAGTTCGCGAAGGGGCTGCAGCTGCTCGAGGAGGACCCCGAGGCGTTCGAGGCGGCCGATCGGTGGATCGAGTCCGCGGACTGGATCGTGTGGCAGCTGTGCGGGCAGGAGACCCGCAACGTGTGCACGGCCGGGTTCAAGGCGATCCGGCAGGACGACGCCTACCCCTCGCGGGACTACCTCGTCGAGCTCGGCGGCGACGCCTTCGCCGGCTTCACCGACAAGCTCGACGGCCCGCTCGCCCAGCTCGGGACCCGAGCCGGCACGCTCACCGCCGAGGCGGCCGGCTGGACCGGGCTGCCCGAGGGCATCGCGGTCGCGGTCGGCAACGTCGACGCGCACGTGACGGTGCCGGCGGCCCGGGCGACCGCGCCGGGCCACCTGCTCGCAGTGATGGGCACCTCGACCTGCCACGTGATGAACGGCGAGCGGGTCGCGGAGGTGCCCGGCATGTGCGGGGTGGTGCGCGACGGGATCACGCCGGGCTCGTGGGGCTACGAGGCCGGGCAGAGCGGCGTCGGCGACATCTTCGGCTGGTTCGTCGAGCACGGCGTCCCGCCGGCGTACCACGCCGCGGCGGAGCGGGAAGGGGTGGACCTGCACGAGCACCTCACGTCGCTGGCCGAGCAGCAGAAGGTCGGTGAGCACGGCCTGGTGGCGCTGGACTGGCACAGCGGCAACCGGTCGACGCTGGTGGACCACCGGCTCAGCGCGGTGGTCGCCGGCCTGACCCTGGCGACCCGCGCGGAGGACGTCTACCGGGCGTTGCTGGAGTCGACGGCGTTCGGGACCCGGCGCATCATCGAGGCGTTCCAGGACGCGGGGGTGCCCGTCGAGCGGCTCGTGATCGCCGGCGGGCTGCTCAAGAACCGGTTCCTGATGCAGGTGTACGCCGACGTGACCGGCTATCCGCTCGACGTCATCGACTCCAGCCAGGGCCCCGCACTGGGCGCCGCCATCCACGCCGCCACCGCCGCCGGTGCCTACGACGACATCGAGTCGGCCAGCAGCGCGATGGGCAAGCGGCTGGAGAACGTCTACGAGCCCGACCCCGAGCAGCACCGGCGCTACGACGAGGTCTACGCCGACTACGTCGAGCTGTACGACCGCTTCGGTCGCGACAGCGAGCTGCTGCACCGGCTGCGCGACCGTCGCGACGCGGTGCTGTGATGGGCGGCCCCGTCCCGGCCACGATGCAGGCGGTCGTGTGCCACGGCCCGGAGGACTACCGCCTCGAGGAGGTCGAGACGCCGAGCCCGGGCCCGGGTGAGGCCCTGGTCCGCGTCGAGGCGGTGGGCATCTGCGCGAGCGACCTGAAGTGCTACCACGGCGCCGCGAAGTTCTGGGGCGACGACGACCGGCCGGCCTGGGCCGAGACCGAGGTGATCCCGGGACACGAGTTCGTCGGCGAGGTCGTGCAGGTCGACGAGCGAGCCTCGGCCCGGTGGGGGATCGAGGCCGGCGACCGCGCAGTCTCCGAGCAGATCGTGCCGTGCTGGACGTGCCGCTACTGCCTGCGCGGCCAGTACTGGATGTGCGGCCCGCACGACATCTACGGCTTCAAGCGCCGCACGCCCGGCGCCATGGCGCAGTACATGGTCTATCCGGCCGAGGCGCTGGTGCACCGGATCAGCAGCACGCTCCCTGCCGGCCCACGCTGCGTTCGCCGAGCCGTTGTCCTGCTCGCTGCACGCCGTCGAGCGGGCCGGCATCACCTTCGACGACGTCGTCGTGATCGCGGGCTGCGGACCGATCGGGCTCGGGATGGTGGCGGGCGCGGCGGCGAAGTTCCCGGCCCACGTCGTCGCGCTCGACATGGCCCCCGCGAAGCTCGAGCTGGCCGAGCTCTGCGGCGCGACGACGACCGTCGACATCACCACGCAGGACCCGGTCGAGGTGGTCCGCGACCTGACCGACGGGTACGGCGCCGACGTCTACCTCGAGGGCACCGGCCACCCGGCCGCGGTGCCGCAGGGTCTGAACCTGCTGCGCAAGCTCGGGACCTTCGTCGAGTACGGCGTCTTCGGCTCGGACGTCACCGTCGACTGGAGCATCATCAGCGACGACAAGGAGCTGGACGTCCGCGGCGCCCACCTCGGCCCGCACTGCTGGCCCGCGGCGATCCGCATGCTCGAGTCCGGTCGGCTGCCGATGGATCGCATCTGCACCCACCAGCTGCCGCTGGAGAGCTTCCAGGAGGGCCTCGACCTGGTCGCCGACGGCAGGTCGTCGATCAAGGTGTCGCTGATCCCCGGCTGAGGGGCCTCGACGTGGTGCGCGGGCTCATCACCCGGGTGTGGTCGACCCGTCGCCGCTCCCCGGTGAGCACGAGGTCGAGGCGCGCGCGGATGTCGGTGCTGGAGGCGCCGACCCGCAGCTCGACCGCGCCCGGGTCGACCTGGCGGTGGCCGGCCACCCCGGTGTACGACGTCTGGTCGGCGTGCAGGTCGATGAGCACCTCGCGTCGCTCACCGGGCCCGAGGTCCACGCGGGGCGCGGCGAGCAGCACCTGGTCGGGGCGCGCGACCTCCGCGACGGGGTCGTGGAGGTACACCTGGACCACCTCGGTGGTCGCGACGTCCGCCGAGCTGGAGAGCGTCACGGTGAGCCGGCACCACCCGTCGGTCGACCACGTCGCGGACGGGTCGCCGTCGACACCGTCCCAGCGGACCGGGTGGTAGGACAGCCCGTGACCGAACGGGAACAGCGGGGTGGGGTCGAGGTTGCTGACGTCGCTGCGCCTCGCGAGCCGGGCGGCGAGGTAGGTCGAGGGCTGCCCGGCCCCGTCGCCGGGGAAGCCGACCGGCAGCCGGCCCGCGGGCTCGACCCGGCCGGCCAGCACGTCGGCCAGCGCGCCCGCGCCCTCCTCGCCCGGGAAGAAGCCGCACACCGCGGCGGCCAGCCGGTCGACCTGGCGCGAGAGCTCGTAGGGCCGGCCCACCAGCAGGACCAGGACCACGGGGGTGCCCGTCGCGAGCAGCGCCTCCAGGAGCTCCTCCTGGCGACCGGGCAGTCGCAGGTCGGCCGCGTCGCACCCCTCACCCGAGGTGCCGCGCCCGAACAGCCCGGCCTGGTCGCCCAGCACCGCCACGCAGACGTCGGCGCCCGCCGCCACGCGGGCCGCCTCGACGATCTCCTCGTCGCGCCCACCTGTGACCGGGCAGCCGCGGGCGTGGTCCACGTGGTAGCCGGCGACGTCGGACGTGAGCGCCCCGAGCAGCGTGGCGACGTCGATCCCGAGCGGGACGTCGGGGTGGTGCACCCCGACGTGCAGCGGGAAGGAGTAGCAGCCCATCATCGCGCCGGGCTCGTCCGCGCGAGGTCCGACGACGGCGAGGCGGCGACCGGGCGCGAGGGGCAGGACCCCGGTGTTGCGGAGGAGCACGACCGAGCGCCGGGCGAGGGAGGCCGCCAGCTCACGGTGCTCGGCCGGGTCGAGGTCCACCGGTTCCCCTGACGTGGCGGCCGGTTCGGAGAGCACCGGAGCGTCCGGGGACCAGGTCGGGTCCAGCAGTCCGAGGTCGTGCTTCTGCCGCAGCACCCTTTCCAGGGCGCGATCCACGAGCGAGACCTCGACCTCTCCTGCCTCCACCGCGTCGAGCAGTGGTTGCGCGTAGGCGCTCATCGAGGGCAGCTCCACGTCGATCCCCGCGGTGAGTGCGAGCCGGGCGGCGTCCTCGGCCCGCTCGGCCACGCCGTGCAGGGTCTGCAGGAAGGCGACCGAGAAGTAGTCGGCGACCACCGTGCCCTCGAAGCCGAGCCCGGTGCGCAGCAGGTCGGTGAGCACGTGGGGGTCGGCCGCCACCGGCACCCCGTCGAGGTCGTTGTAGGCGTTCATCACCGAGCCGGCCCCGGCACGCAGCGCCATCTCGAACGGCGGGAGCAGCACGTCGGCGACCTCGCGGGGGCCGACCGACACCGGGGCCAGGTTGCGACCCGCCTTCGAGGCGGAGTAGCCCACGAAGTGCTTGAGGGTGGCGACCACCCCCGCCGACTGCACCCCCGCGACGTACGCGCTGCCGATCGTCCCGACCAGGAAGGGGTCCTCGCCGATCGTCTCCTCCACCCGGCCCCAGCGCAGGTCGCGGGTGACGTCGAGCACCGGCGCCAGGCCCTGGTGGATCCCCAGCCGCCGCATCGTGGCGCCGATCTGGGCGCCCATCTGCTCGACCAGCGCGGGGTCGAAGCTCGCGCCCCAACACAACGGCGAGGGGTAGACGCTGGCGCGCCAGGCGGCCAGCCCGGTCAGGCACTCCTCGTGGACCAGCGCCGGGATGGCCCACCGGTTCGCGGCCATGATCGTCCGCTGCGTCTCGGCCAGCGCCTGCGCCCCTGCGACCGGGTCGACCGGGGCGCTGCCGAACGGTCGCGTGAGCTGGCCGATGCCGGCGGCCACGAGGTCCTCCCAGGGGGCCGGCAGGGCGGCGAGCTCGTGCTGCTGGGGGGCGACGTCGGCCCCGGTCGCCGCCACGCCCACCCACACGCCGCTCAGCTGCGCGACCTTCTCGCGCAGGCTCATCGAGGCCATCAGCTGCGCGACCCGGTCGGGGCGTCGCCGCCGCTGGTGCCGTTCCACAGCGGCACCCTAGCCCGCTGGACGCGGTCCGCATGCCGACATCCGGCCCGGGTACGCCCGGTGCATGAGCGTCAACTCCCGAGTCATCAAGACCGTCCCCGAACGCGTGTGGGACGTTCTCGCCGACGGCTGGCTCTACCCGGCGTGGGTCGTGGGGGCGACCCGGATGCGTGACGTCGACACCGAGTGGCCGGCGCAGGGATCCAAGCTCCACCACTCCGTCGGGGTGTGGCCGCTCGTCGTCAGCGACGACACCGAGGTGCTCGAGTGCGAGCCCCGGCAGCTCCTCCGGCTGCGGGCCCGGGGCTGGCCGGCGGGAGAGGCGGAGGTCGCCATCACGCTCAGTGCCACGGGCGCGGACACCCTCGTCGAGATCTCCGAGGACCTCGTCTCCGGTCCGGGACTGCTCGTGCCCGAGCCCGCCCGTGCGCCGATGATCAAGGTGCGCAACACCGAGACGCTGCGCCGACTCGCCTTCATCGCAGAGCACCGGGTGAGGGACTGACCGCGGGGCGCCGGCCGGCGGACGGGTGGCCAGGCATGGAGCGCCGGACGACGGGTACGCCGCGCCGCGTCGTCGTCGAGAGCGAGGTGTGGGCGTGATCCGGGGTCTGCAGAGACTGGACCGAGGTCCTGAGTCGATCGTGCTGGTGCGTCATGGCGAGAGCGTGGGGAACCTCGCGGACGCGGAAGCGCAACGGCAGCACGCGGAGCGGCTCGACCTGTCGGTGCGTGATGCCGATGTCGAGCTCTCGGAGACCGGCCGCGCACAGGCGGCCGCGCTGCGGGACCACGTGGCGACGCTGGCAGCGGACGAGCGACCGACCCTGGTCGTCTCGTCCCCCTACGCCCGAGCGGAAGCCACGGCTCGGCGCGCGGTCGACGCGACCGACCTCCGACTGGTGGTCGACGAGCGGCTGCGGGAGCGCGACCTCGGCCAGCTCGACGGCCTGACGGGTGCGGGGATCCGTCACCTGTTCGCCGACGAGGCCGAGCGGCGCGCCAAGGTCGGCAAGTTCTACTACCAGCCGCTCGGCGGGGAGAGCTGGGCCGACGTGGTCCTGCGGGTGCGGTCGCTGCTGTCCGACCTGCGGCACGGCTTCGAGCACGAACGCGTCTGGCTGTTCACCCACCAGGCCGTGATCATGGCGTTCCGCTTCGTCCTCGAGGGGATCTCCGAGGCCGAGCTGCTGCGGATCGACCGGGAGTCGACCATCCCCAACTGCTCCCTGACGCGCTACGAGCTCGGGGCCGACGGTCCTGTGCTGCTCGAGTTCGCGAGCACGAAGGTGCTGGGCGAGGACTCCTTCACCGAGGAGCCCCCGGCCGACACGCGGACGGGGTCGTCATGACGGCGCCGACCACGGTCACCGCCGACCTCCTCCGGGGCTGGCCGCTGCCCGAGCCCGGGTCGAGCAAGCAGGCCCGAGGCGCCGCGCTGGTGGTGGGCGGGAGCACCAGCACGCCCGGGGCAGTGATCCTCGCGGGCGAGGCGGCGCTGCGCGCGGGCGGCGGCAAGCTGCAGGTGGCGACGGCCCGGAGCGTCGCGGGGCAGGTCAGCCTCGCCCTTCCGGAGGCCCTCGTCCGGGGCGTCACCGAGACGGACACCGGGGAGGTCGACGAGGCCGCCTGCGAGGACGTCTTCTCGATGGCCGAGGGCGCCTCGGCGACGCTGCTCGGGCCGGGGCTCCTCGACCCCGAACGCGCCGCCGACCTCCTCGAGGGCGTGGTGCCCCGTCTCGACGGCACCGTGGTGATCGACGCGCTCGGAACCGCCTACGTGACCCGGCACCCGGACGGCCTCCATCACCTCGACCGTGAGGCGGTGCTGACCCCCAACCACGACGAGCTCGCGCACACCCTCGACGTCGAGCGGGACGCCGTGGCGAAGGACCCTCTCGCAGCGTCCGTCGAGCTGGCCCGCCGTACGCGGTCGGTGGTGCTGTGCGGCGGAGCCGAGACGCTGGCGGTGCAGCCCGACGGGGAGTCCTACCGCATCACCGAGGGCGGGCCCGGCCTCGGCACATCGGGATCGGGAGACGTGCAGGCCGGCCTGGTGACGGGTCTGCTGGCCCGAGGCGCGGAGCCGCTGCAGGCCGCCGTGTGGGGCGGCTACCTGCACGGAGCCGCGGGTGACCGGCTGGCGCAGACGCATGGCCGCGTCGGGTTCCTGGCCCGGGAGATCGCCGCTGTCGTCCCGGGTCTGCTGACCTGGCTCGCGGACTGACCCTCCGCCGTCCGGTGGCACCGGTGGAGGGCTCGTTCAGCTCGCCCGCCCCTGGAGCAGCCCGAGCAGGGCTCGCGCCAGCGCCAGGTCGGTGATGCCGGCCCGGGCGGCGGACAGCCGCAGCCGCTCGTCGGCGGTGTCGAGGTCGACGCGCTGGGTCTGCATGATCATGCCGAGGGCCATGTCCACGTCGCGCTGCGCGTCCATCCGGTCGGGCGCCTGCGCGGCGGCGAGCCGGGTCGTGAAGTCGAGGTCGGCGTTGTGCACCGCCTGGGTGGCGGAGCCCCCGACGGCCTCGGCGATCAGGTCGGTGCATCCCTCGAACGCGTCCGGGGTCGAGCCGTAGAGGTTGAGGCTCCCGAGCACTCCGGCTCCCTGCTGGTCGAGCAGCGGCAGGGTCAGGCTGCTCCGGACGCCGGCGGCGGCGCTGCTCTGCGCGAACAGCCGCCACCGCGACTCGTCCAGGAGGTCGACCGCGTTGCTCTCGGTGTCGCGGGCCTCGTGGGCGCTGGTGACGCAGGGTCCGCCGTCGAGGTACTGCACCCCGTCCAGGGCGGCGAGGTCCAGGCTGGACGCGGCCAGCGTGAAGGTCAGGTCGTGCTCGAAGAGCGCGATGCTCAGGCCCACGCAGCTCGGCGCGACCTGCTGCACGGTCTGCGCCATGGCGTGCACCGCCGCCACAGCGTCATTGCTTCCTTCACGGCTCAGTCTGTCGAGTGCTTGCTCGGTCTCGGGTATCGGTTCCACGGTCTCCTCGTACGCCGCGTCGATCGGCCGGTGCGAGGGCGTACCCGTCGCGGATCGGGATATTCGTGCGCGGCCGCGTCGCACGGGTTTGTGCGCCGACGGCTCGGGTACGCCGCGCCGACCCCGATGCAGCCGCAGGCAGGAGACCCATGTCCGAGAAGGCGACGAGCCGCGAGGAGCCGCACGAGCCGGTCGCCCTGCTCGTGGTCGGTGGGGGACCAGCCGCCCTCGAGGCGGCGCGCAGCTACCGCGACCACGGCGGCACCGGCCGGGTGGTCATGCTCAGCGCCGACCAGCACGCGCCGTACTTCCGCCCCGCCCTGACCAAGGACCACCTCCGCGGCGAGGTCACGGCGGCCGAGCTCCCGCTCGAGGAGGACGGGTTCTACCGGGACCAGGAGGTGGAGCTCGAGCTCGGCTGCGAGGTGGTCGGCCTGGACCCGCGGGAGCGGGTGGTGCGGACGGCGACCGGCCGGAGCGTGTCCTATGAGTCGTGCGTGCTGGCCGTGGGCAGCACGCCGCAGCCGCTTCCCGTGCCGGGCGGCGACCACCCGGCCGTGCGGATGCTGCGGTCGTGCGCCCAGGGGCAGGAGCTGCGGTCGGCCGTCGAGGACGCGCGGTCGGTCGTGGTCGTGGGGTCGGGCTTCATCGGCTGCGAGGCGGCCGCGTCGCTGCGGGCGACCGGGCACGACGTCACGCTGGTCTCGAGCGAGCCCCGACCGCAGCACGCCCGGCTGGGCCCCGACGCGGGCGCCCGGCTGGGGCAGTGGCTGCAGGAGGACGGCGTCCGGCTGCGCGGCGGCATCGACGTGCGGGCCGTCGAGGACGGCCGCGTGGTGCACCTCTCCGACGGGACCGCCGTCGCGGCCGACCTGGTCCTGGTCGCGGTCGGCGTGCGGCCCCGCACGAAGTGGGTCGAGGACAGCGGGGTCCGGTGCCGGCGGGGTCGCATCGTCACCGACAGCTCCATGGCCACCGCGTTCCCGGGGCTGTACGCCGTCGGCGACGCCGCCCTCGCGCACAACACCACCGCCGGCCGCTGGCTGCCCGTGGAGCACTGGGGGGAGGCGCTCCGCATGGGCGAGGTCGCCGGGGCGGCCGCCGCCGGTGGCGCGCAGGAGTGGGCCGAGGTGCCGGGCTTCTGGAGCGAGATCGGCGGACGCACCCTGAAGTACAAGGCGTGGGGGGACGGCTACGACACCGTCCGGTTCGAGGCACACGACGAGTGCGCCTTCACGGTCTGGTACGGCAGCAACGGCGTCCTCGTCGGGGTGCTGACCCACGGCGCCGACGAGGACGACGAGCGTGGTGGCCGGCTGGTCGAGGAGCACGCGGCGTTCGCTCGTGCGGTGGATCGGTCCTAGCCGGCGGGGGTCTTCGGCCGGCCCTCGGGCCGTACCCGTCGGTTCGCGGCGGCTAACCTCGCCCGCGTGGTGGTGCACGTCGGGACCTCGGGATGGAGCTACGACCACTGGACGGACGTGCTCTACGAGGCCGGCCTGCCGTCCCGGGAACGGCTGCGCGTCTACGCCGACCGGTTCGCCACCGTCGAGCTCAACGCGAGCTTCTACCGCTGGCCGTCCGACCGGACCTTCGCCGGGTGGCGGCGCCGGCTCCCCGCGGGCTTCGTCCTGTCGGTCAAGGCCGCCCGCGGCCTGACGCACGGCAAGCGGCTGTACGCGCCGGAGGTGTGGCTCGACCGGATGGCGGCCGGTTGGCACGAGCTCGGAGAGCGACGAGGCGTGCTGCTCGTCCAGCTCGCACCGGACCAGGTCCGCGACGACGACCGGCTCGGCTACTTCCTCGCCCGGGTGCCGCCGTGGATGCGGGTCAGCGTCGAGCTGCGACACCCCAGCTGGCACGACGACGAGGTGTTCGCCCTGCTGGAGCGGCACGGTGCGGCGTACTGCGTGATGAGCGGTGCCGCTCTGCCGTGCGTGCTGCGGGCGACCGCCCCGTTCGCCTACGTGCGGCTGCACGGACCCGACCCTCACCACCTGTACGCCGGGAGCTACTCCGACGAGGACCTGTGGTGGTGGGCCGACCGGGTGCGGGAGTGGGCCGGCAGCGGCCGGGACGTCTTCGTCTACTTCAACAACGACGGCGAGGGCAACGCGGTCCGCAACGCGGAGGCGCTGCGCCGGATGGTCGGCTGAGCGACCGGCTCAGGGACGTTCCCCCACGCCGGTGGACACCTCGTGGCTGCGCAGCGGCCCGCTGGTCTCGGGTGCCAGGGGCGGCGTCGCGCCCCCTGCCGGGTCGGCGATCCCGTCGAGGAACGCCTCGACGGTCGCCTCGGCGTCGTACGCCGGCTGCCACCCGAGCTCGCGGCGGGCGCGCTCGGTCGACATCATCGGGACGCTCATCGCGAGGTCGAACAGGCCGGGCGAGGCGGGCACCGCGTGCGCGGTGAAGGCGGCCTGCAGGGCAGCCCGCACCGCCGGGACCGGCACCTCGACCGGGCGGGACCGCAGCAGCCGGGCGAGTGCGGGGCCGTCGAGCGGTGGGTCGGCGGCGAGGTTGAACGCGCCGTGCACCGGCTGCAGCACCGCGGCGGCGTAGGCCGCGGCGGCATCGGAGGAGTGCAGCGCCTGGATCTGCAGCCCGCGGGGCAGCGGGACGACGGGCAGGCGGCCCCGGCGCAGCAGCGCGTGGGGCACGAGCGGGCCGAGGAAGAGTCGTCGCTGCTGCACGGCCGAGCTCTCCTGGAAGATGAACCCGGGTCGCATCCGCACCAGCCGCACGTCGCCGTGGCGAGCCTCGAAGACGTCGAGGAGCCGCTCGACGTACGCCTTCTCCCGGCTGTAGGCGGCCGTCGGGGCTCCCGTGGTCGGCCACTCCTCGGTGACGGGCGACAGGTCCCGGCGCGGGGCGTAGGCGCCCACGGACGAGGCCACCACGAGGGCCGGCACCTCCGCGCGGTCGACGGCGGCCAGCAGCCGCTGGGTGCCGATCACGTTGTTCTCCCAGGTGACCTGCGGGTGCCGGGTCGGGTGGAACAGCCAGGCGAGGTGCACGACCACGTCCGCTCCGCGCAGCACGTCCGTGACGTCGTCGCGCGCGAGGTCGGCCTGAATCCAGGTGGTCGTGCCCGGTCCCTGCTCGACCGGTCGTCGGGCGATGCCGACCACTGACCGGACCCGCGGAGTTTGCGGCTCCAGTCGCCGGGTATGCCGCCCGCTCCGTCCACCACCCACGATCGCAACAGGAGCACCATGTCCGAGAAGAACACCCTGGTCCGCAGCGCGCACGACGTCGGCCTCGCCGCCTGGTTCGGCGGTTCGCTGATGGGCGCCGTCGGGCTCAACGGCGCGGCGGCGAAGGCAGCCGACCCGCGGGAACGGCTGGCGCTCTCGGCGACCGGCTGGGGCCGGTGGGCGCCGGTCAACGCGACCGCTGTCCTGGTCCACGCGATCGGTGGCCTCGGCCTCATCGGCGCCAACAAGGCCCGCGTCGCCACGCAGCCGGGAGCGCGGGCCAACACCGTCGCCAAGACCGCGCTGACCGGAGTCGCCGCGGCCCTGACCGCCTACAGCGGGATCCTCGGTCGCACGGTGGCCCGCAAGTCCGAGCAGGGCGGCGCCGGCGCCACGGAGCCGTCGCCCCAGGCCGACGAGGACCTCGAGAAGGCGCAGCGCCGGCTGCAGGTCGTGCAGTGGGCGATCCCGGTCACGACCGGTGCGCTCGTGGTGCTCGCCGCGCAGCAGGGTGAGCAGCAGCGACCGCAGTCGCTGCTGCGGCACCAGCTGGGCCGGGTCACGGGCTGACGAGGGCGCGGCGCCGACCCGGGCGGTTCACTGGGGGTCCGGGTCGGCCGCCCTGCCCATCGTCCGCAGGTCGTCGGCGACCGCCTGGGTGTCGGCCGGGTCGAGCAGCGGCTGGGTGAGGTGCTCCTCCGGCTCCACGTCGCCCTCGAGCACCGCGGCCGTCTCGTCCGCGATCTCGTCCACCTCGGCCCGCTGCAGAGCGGCCTCCCCGTGCTCCTCGTCGCGAGAGGCGCCTCGCGGCTCGTGCGCCAGACCGACCCCGTCGGGTGCGTCGCCGCGCTCGGCGGCCGCCTCCGCGGCGAGGGTCTCGCCGACGACGTCGACGGGCGGCCCGTCGGGCACTGAGGGCTCCGTGGGGACCACGGGGACCACGGGGACCGCTTGCGCCGGGGCCGGTGCCGACGGTGGCGACGGCGCGGTGTGCGCGTCCTGCCGGCGTGACTCGTCGAGGCGGTCGAGGCAGGTGAGCGCGATCTGGAGGGTGCCACGCGTCACGGTGCCCGCGATGCCGAGGGCCGTGCCGGCGAGACCGACGGCCCCCTTGAGCACGACCACCGGGTTGGCCAGCTTGAGTGGGTTCATGTGCGTCCTCCCTGTGAGGCCTGCAGCAGTGCCCGGCAGCGGGACGCCCAAACCGGGTCGCGCGCTACGTCTCCGACCGGATCAGCGCGATGCGGTTGAGGAGCTCCTCGAGGGCCTCCTCGAACTCGACCGCCGAGTGGTTCTCCGCGAGGTCGGCACCGAGCCGGAACACCGTGGGATAGCCCGGGTCCTTCTCGTTCGCCGACTCGCCGTCGTCGAGCACGTCGAGGGGGCCGACGTCCGCACCGAGCGCCGCGACCTCGAGCAGCAGGTGGCCGAGCAGGAAGCTGGTGAACGCCCGGTAGGCCGCCACCGCCGCGTGGTCGCTGAAGCCCTCGGAGAGCAGGCCGTCGAGGAACGCCTCCACCCACGTGAGGCTGCGCAGCGGCGGTCGCAGCCACGGGGCCTCGACCGGCCGCGAGGCCACCAGCGGGAAGCACCGGGGACGGGCGAGCGCCACCCGACGTACGCCGTGGGCGAGCCGCTGCAGGAAGTCCTGCCACCCGTCGCGGGGGCTGGCCAGCACGACGGGGTCGTCGTGCATCTCGGCCATGATCTGCTCGACCACCGCGTCGAGGAGGTTCTCCCGTCCCGGCACGTAGCGGTACAGCGACATCGCCTCGACGCCCAGCACGGCACCGAGCCGACGCATCGAGAGCCCGGGCAGCCCGTTCTCCTCGATGAACCCGATCGCGGCCGCCACGATGCGCTCGCGTCCCAGGGGCTGCCGGGCGGACGGGGCGTCCCGTCCGGCCACCAGGTCGGCGTCGGCGTCGACGACGTCCGAGGGCTCGGTCGTCGCGCGATCGTCGGCCTCGGGCACGTCGGTCACCTCTCTCGTGCCGCGACGGAGCGGTCGGCTGGCGACTTTTCCGACGGAGCAGGCTTACACCGTAAGTCGATGGGTACGGCGTCCGGAATCCCGCGGTACCCACTCCGCGCACCAGTACGAGCACGGAACGGAGCACACATGAAGGCGAAGGCAGCACTGCTGGTCGGGGCCGGGGTCGGCTACGTCCTCGGCACCCGCGACGGGCGGGAGCGCTACGAGCAGCTGAGCCGCACAGCTCGACCGGGTCCGGCGCGACCCCCGGGTGCGCGCCAAGGCGGCGCAGACCCAGCAGGTCGCCCGCGACGCGGCGTCGACCGCCACCGACACGGTGAAGGACAAGGTGGGCGAGAAGGTGGCGGAGCAGCGCAGCTCGAACGGGTCCGAGGCCCCGCTGACCCCCGCCCCCTCGCAGCCGCCCGCCCCCGCCCCGGTCAGCGAGGGCCCCCATGACTGAGGCGCGACCGGCGACCACCCCCACCTCGGGCACGGACGCCTCGACCGGGGAGCTGCTCGCCCAGTTCACCGCGCAGACCAGTGAGCTGGTGCGCAGCGAGCTGCGGCTGGCTCAGGTGGAGATGACCGAGAAGGCGAAGCACGCGGGCGTCGGCGCCGGCCTGTTCGGGGGCGCCGGGCTGGTCGCGCTGTACGGCGTCGGCGGCGCTGCTCGCGACTGTGATCCTCGCGCTGGCGCTCGTCGTGCCGGCCTGGCTGGCGGCGCTCATCGTCACCGTCGTCCTCTTCGCCGTCGCCGGGGTCGCCGCGCTGGTCGGCAAGAAGCAGGTGCAGCAGGCCACCCCGGCCGCGCCGCAGCAGGCAATCGACGGCGTGCAGCGTGACGTCGACGTCCTCAAGGGAGGCAGCGCACGATGAGCACAGCGACCAGACGCCAGACCCAGCAGCTCCAGGCCGACATCGAGCAGCAGCGGGAGGAGCTCGCCGAGACCGTCGACGCGCTGACCGCCAGGCTCGACGTCAAGGCCCGGCCCGGCAGCGCCTGGCCAGCGGCGACGGTCCGGTCGCGCTCGGGCCACCGACCGCCGCAGCGGCAGGCCGCACCGACGCGCCGGTGCCTCGCCGGCACCGCCGGCGTCACGGCGGTTGTCGTGGCCGGCGTCGTGCTCCGGTGTGGAGGCGCGCCGATGAGCCGGGGCCACGCCGACACCGACCCCGCCCGAGACCGCCAAGCCGGACTCGCCCGGCGACCTGACCAAGCCGTCCTGGATGTACGTCGCCCGCAAGACCGCGCGGGAGTTCTCCAAGGACCAGTGCACCGACCTCGCCGCGGCGCTGACGTACTACGCCGTGCTGGCGCTGTTCCCCGCGATGATCGCGGTGCTCTCGCTGGTCGGCCTGGTCGGGCAGGGACCGAAGACCGCCACAGACCATCGCTCGACGTGATGCGGCAGGCGGGTCTCTCCTCCCAAGACGCCTCGGACACCATCACCCAGCTCGCCAGCACCCCGGGGGCCGGCCTCGCGCTGATCATCGGCCTGGCCACCGCGCTGTGGTCCGCGTCGGGCTACGTCGGGCGCGTTCGGGCGTGCGATGAACCGGATGTACGAGGTCGGCGAGGGCCGCCCGATCTGGAAGCTGCGGCCGGTGATGCTCCTGGTCACGCTGATCACCGTCGTGCTGGCGGCCGCGGTCGCTCTCGGCCTGGTCGTGACCGGCCCGGCCGCCGAGGCGGTCGGCAACGCGATCGGTCTCGGGTCGACCGCGGTGCTGGTCTGGAACATCGCCAAGTGGCCGGTGATGCTCGCTCGTCGTGGTGCTGATCGTGGCGCTGCTCTACTACGCCACGCCGAACGTGAAGCAGCCGAAGTTCCGCTGGATCAGCGTCGGCGCGGCCCTGGCGATCGTGGTCTGGGTGCTGGCCTCGGCGGCCTTCGGCTTCTACGTCGCCAACTTCTCCAGCTACAACAAGACCTACGGCTCGCTCGCGGGCGTCATCGTCTTCCTGCTGTGGCTGTGGCTGACCAACCTCGCGCTGCTGTTCGGCGCCGAGCTCGACGCCGAGCTCGAGCGAGGACGCGAGCTGCAGGCCGGCATCGCCGCGGAGCAGACCGTGCAGCTCCCGCCGCGTGACACCAGGAACATCGAGAAGGCCGAGGCCAAGCAGCAGCGACGACGTCGAGCGCGGGCGACGGCTGCGCGAGAGCACGCGGGAGTCCCCGACAACGAGGAGGAGCAGTCACGTGCCCACTGAGGAGCAGAGCAGCACGTCAGCCAAGATCCTCTACCGCCCGGTCGGCCTGGTGGGCAGCGTCGTGGCCGGCGTCGTCGCCGGTCAGGTGTTCAAGCAGACGCTGGAAGCACGCCGCACCCGGTGACCAGCACGACGCACCCCGGGCGCTGGAGTCGGAGTACACGCTGCGGCAGGTCCTGGTCGCAGCCGCCGTCCAGGGAGCGATCTTCGCCGTCGTCAAGGCGGCGATGAGTCGCGGCGGCGCCCGGGTGTTCCAGCGCTGGACGGGTGAGTGGCCCGGCGACTGAGCCGACTGCAGGCACAAGCCCGAGGCCCTGAAGAAGGGCTCCTGAGACCGGGCCCCGAGGCCATCACCTCGGGGCCCGCCTCGTGCGACTGACGTCAGCCGACCGATGCCGGGAACCGCTCCCACACCCGGTGCGACCCGAACAGCGTCAGCACGTCGTCGGTCACGGTGTCGGCGTCGTCGGCGGTGACGACGCCGAGGTCGTCCACCGACAGCCCGGCCGCCCGCAGCGCATTGACGCCCGGACCCCACGCACCGGTCTCCGCGCCGGTCGGCGTGCGGGTGTCGGGGGCGCCCTGCTCCGCGCGCGGCGGCAGCGGCTCTCGGGGCGTGGTCGGCTCCTCCAGCGCCGGCGGCTCGGGTGCCGGGGCGCCGGGGACGGCCGGCTCGAGCAGCTCGGCCGCCTTGTCGACGACCCTGCCGGCGGCGTTCCTCAGGGCCTCTGCGGGGTGCTCGGGCATGCTACCTCCCTGGTCGGTGTCCGAATGGACGCGCGGCGTACCCCGCCGTCCTCCGTGCACACCTGCCGTCTCGCGTCGGGGCTCAGCGTGCGAGACCCGCCCGCACCAGGGCCGCCGCCAGGTCGGCCACCCGTCCCTGCGGAGCGAGGTCGGCAAGCCGAGCGGGGGAGGTCGGCAGACCACGTCGGTCCGCCTCGGCGAGCGAGCGGTCGTCGAAGAAGGGTGCGACCTCGGGCCAGACGTCCTGCACCTCGCGGCAGAAGATGCGCGCACCGGTCGGTCCGATGCGCGGGAAAGCGGTCAGCGACTCGACGAGCGTGTCGATGTCGCCGCCAGTCCCGGGGCGCAGCCGGCGGAGGTCGCCGGAGTGCTCGCGCAGCAGGTGCTCGGCGTTCTTCTCCAGCTGGGTCGAGGTGCTCTCGTCGTAGCGCCGGTAGCCGCCCCTGCCGAGCGCGTCGACGCGATGCTGCCAGGTCGCGGCCCGCATCTTCTCCGGCGTGCGCCAGCCTGCGCGGAAGAGCTCGCGCGCCGAGGCGGCCGCGATGTCCGCCGAGATGCGGGCGGAGCTGAGCAGCGTGAGCACCAGCAGCTGGTACAGCGGCGACGGCTTGTTACGCAGCGTGATGCCGGCCGACGTCGCATAGGTCGTGCCGTGCTCCTCGAGCAGCCGGTGCACCTCGTCACGCTGCGTCACCGGCTGGGCATACCCGGAGGCCGACGCGACAAACGGACTAGCGGTCGCCGTCTCCGCGCTCGGTGGACTCGACGATGCGGGCGGCGACGTCGCGGACCTTCAGGTTCGAGTGCGAGGACGCGCGTGTGAGGAACCCGAAGGCCCGATCCCGGTCCAGGTGGTAGCGCTCCATGACGATGCCGATTGCCGTACCGATGGTGCGGCTGGACTGCAGCGCCTGGTGGAGCTGGTCGACCTCGCGCGCGTGGCCCAGTGCCACGGCCGCGTGGGCGGCGAACACCTCCGCGACGTGCTCGTCCTCCGGGTCGATGTCGCGGCTGTTCGTGGAGTAGAGGCTGAGGCACCCGAGCGTGCCCTCGTCGTCGAGGAAGAGCTTCACGGCCATCTCGGACCGGAGGTCGTAGGTCGCGACGGCCTCCCGGGTGAACGTCGGCCAGCGCTGGTCGTGACGGATGTCCGGCGCCAGCACGACGTCCTGGTCGCGCAGTGTGTCGACGCAGGGACCCTCCGCCAGCGTGTACTGCAGGTCGTCGAGGCCCTTCACGACCTCGCTGGTGGCCGCCCGCGTGGTGACCCGGCCGCGGCTGTCGATCGTGGAGATGCCGATGTGCTCGAACCGGGGAAGGCTGACGCGAGCGGCCCGGGCGATCGCGGCCAGGGCGTCGTCGAGGGAGGGCGCCGCGTCCATGGTCCGGGCCGCGTCGGCCAGGGAGGTCGCGATGTCCGGTCGTCCGGTCATGCGCAGTCGGCTCTCTTCCGGACCTGGCCCCCTCGACGGGTTCAAGCCTACCGCTGCTGGCTGCGGGCGGACCGGGTCGACCAGGCACGGATCCGGGTGGGCCGATGAGTTCCGCGAGGCCCGCCGGTCGTAGTTCGTGGCACCGAGAGGAGAGCTCATGGGACGACTGGTCAGCAACACGAGCATGACGGCCGACGGGCTGTGCGACGTCGGGGCGTGGTTCGTCGCCGAGGGCGACCACGACCGCGCGGGAGTCGAGCAGCTCGCTGCTGCCGTCGGGTTCGTGACCGGACGCACGTGCTACGAAGGCTTCCTGGGCTTCTGGCCGTCGGCGACCGGCCCGTGGGCCGAGGTGCTCAACCCGATGCCGAAGTACGTCGCCTCGCGCACGCTCAGCGGCGCGCTCGACTGGAACGCGCAGGTCGTGGAGGGCGACGCGGTCGAGGGGATCCGCCGGCTGAAGGACGACGCCGCGGGCGACCTGATCCTCTCCGGGTGCGGCGAGCTCGCGTGCGGCCTGCTCGAGGCCGGCGTGGTCGACGAGATCAACCTGTGGGTCCACCCGGCGATCGGTGGCGCCGGGACGCGGCCGTTCGAGGGGATCAAGCTCGATCTCGAGCTGCTCGAGGTGGTGGGCTACCGCTCCGGGGTGGTGCGGCAGCGCTACCGGCCCCGGTGAGGACGAAGGACCCTGGTCCAGCCGGGTTGCCGGCCGAGAGGCTGGCGGCCTCGACCGAGGGGGCAGCGATGAGCAATGGCAACGCGGGCGCCGCCGGGGGCGGCGTGCTCTACGCGCTGGGCATCGTCGGCGCCATCGTCTACTTCTGGCAGCAGGCCGACTCGTTCGGGGAGCACCTGCTCGCGGTGCTGCAAGGCTTCGTCTGGCCGGCGATCATGGTCTACGAGGGCTTCCGCGCCCTGGCCGGCTGAGCGGCAGCCGCGGCTCTCCGCAACCGCGCGTTGTCGGCCTCCAGCGCCAGGACCAGCTCGATCCCGGCGAGGTTCAAGCCGTCCGCGAGGAGGTCCAGGATGCGCCGGATCCGGTCCAGGTCGTCCTCGCTGTAGCGGCGGGTCCCGCCCTCGGTCCGCACCGGCTCGACCAGGCCCCTGCGCTCGTACACGCGGAGGTTCTGGACGCCCGCCCCGGTGAGCTCGGCCGCGACCGAGATCGCGTAGACCGCGCGCCCGCTCGGCGGTGTGGCCATCGTGCTGCCTCCAAGATCTGGCTGGATCCTCTTGTGTCGTGGCAGACCATACGCTATATAAAACCTGTCATCACTGATACAGGGTCTCGACGACCCGGACAACCGATCGGAGGTACCGCGATGTTGATGCGCACCGACCCCTTCCGTGAGTTCGACCGACTGGCGCAGCAGGTCCTCGGCGCCGGTACCACCAGCCGCCCGGCGGTCATGCCGATGGACGCCTGGCGCGAGGGTGACACCTTCGTCATCGAGTTCGACCTGCCCGGCGTACGCCGCGAGAACGTCGACATCGACGTCGAGCGCAACGTGCTGACGGTGAAGGCGGAGCGGGCCCGGCGCAACGGCGACTGGGAGACGCTCGCCTCGGAGCGGCCGACCGGCCTGTTCAGCCGCCAGCTGGTGCTCGGCGACAACCTCGACCTCGACCGCGTCGAGGCGAGCTACGACGCGGGCGTGCTGCGGCTCACCGTGCCGGTCGCCGAGAGGGCGAAGCCGCGCAAGATCGAGGTCGGCGAGAGCGGCTCGGACCAGGCCGCGCTCTCCGTCTGACGCACGCACGAGCCCGCTGCTGGAGCGCCGGCCCCGTCCTCAAGGGGGAGGGACGGGGCCGGTTCGCGTGCGTCACCCGTCAGGAACGCGCCCCGGTCGTCGCCGACGTCGGCAGCGTGTGCACGACCGCCGCGGCCGACGCGGCCGAGTCGTGCAACGTGCCGCGCTCTGCCCGCTGACGACGTCCCATCACGATCGCCATGGCGACGCCGAGGACGCTGGTCGCGGCCATCACCCAGGCCGTCGCCGCGAGCCCGGAGGTCAAGCGCCTCTGCCGTCGAGTGACCGGCGTCGGTGCCGCTGAGGGTCACGGAGCTGTAGACCGTCGCCGCGACCGCGGTCGCGACGGCGGCTCCGACGTACCTGCGCCATGTTGGAGACGCCGGAGGCCCCGCCCGACCTGGTTCTCCGGGACGCAGGCGGTGGACGCCGACGGAGGCCGGGCCGTTCGACAGCCCCATGCCGACGGCGACCGCGACCAGCGGGAGGAGGAAGGCGACGTACCTCCAGGACGAGTCGGCGAACCCGATCCACGCGAAGCCGGCGGCGGTGACAGGCGAACCCGATCCCCACTACCTGGCGGCCGCCGAACCTGCGCGGCCAGCTTCGGCACGAACGGAGCCGACGATCACCAGGCCGACGGTGGCCGGCAGGGTGGCGAGGCCGGCCTCGCAGCGGGCTGAAGTCGAGCGTGCTCGGGTCCTGGAAGTACAGGCTGAGGACGTACATCAGCGCGTTGATCGTGCCGGCGCCGATCAGGATCGCGACGGTCGAGGCGACCAGGACCCGGTTGCGCAGCAGGGCCAGGTCGAGCAGCGGCACGCGCGACACGACGCTCCACGGCGACGAAGCCGACCCCGGCGGCGACGGACAGCACGAAGCAGCCGATGGTCGCCGCGGACACCCAGCCCCAGTCGCTGCCCTTGCTCACCGCGAGGATGAGCGGCCACGAGCGTCAGCCCGACCAGCACCGTGCCGGCGAAGTCGATCGAGCGCGGCCGGTCGGGGTCGCGCGACTCGGTCACGGTCGCGAAGGTCAGCCCCATGCACAGCGAGCGCCACGACTGCGTCGATCCAGAACAGGCCCTGCCATCCGGTGATGTCGACGAGCAGGCCGCCGAGCAGCGGCCCGACGGCTGCTCCCACCGCGGCCGCCGCTCCCCACAACGACACCGCGCGGAGCTGTTCCTCGCCGTCGTTGGCGACCGAGAGCAGGCTGAGCCCGCAGGCGAGGATGGTGGCCCCGGCCGCGCCCTGGATGAGCCGGCCCGCGATCACCATGCCGCCCGGTCGTGGACAGCGCGATGAGCACGCAGGAGGCCACGAACAGCAGCAGGCCGAGCTGGAAGACCCGCTTGCGCCCGAAGACGTCACCCAGCGACCCCGAGGTGATGATCACGGCCGCCCCGACCAGGGAGTAGCCGGTCACCGCCCACTGCAGCGTGGTCACCGACGTCCCGGTGTCCTCGCTGATCGCCGGCAGCAGGATGCTGACCGCCGAGGTGTTCGCGTTCACGACGAGCGTGGACAGGCAGGTCGCCGCGAGGACGCCCGTGGTGCCGGTCGACGAGGTGGTCCCGGTGGTGGTCACCGCCGCAGCCTGCCGTGCCCGAGCCGGGCCGCTGACCGCCCGATACGGGTGATCCCGGTCGGCGGTCGCGGCCAGCGCCGCTCGGACCGGCACTCGGGAGCCGCAGCGCCGCCGATCGCGCCTGCGATGGGCCCGCGGCTGGTTCGAGTGCCGGTCGGGGCGGCTGCCCGGTGAGCCGCGGCTAGCGCAGCCGGGCCCGGACGCAGCAGCGACCGGGTGCGGGCTCCAGCGACGCGGCGACCTCGTGGCAGCCGAGCCCGTCGGCCACGCCCTGCACGAAGTCGCGGTTGAGCCCGCAGACCAGCGCGGTGTGCCGCTGCGCGAGCGCGTCGAACGGGCAGTTGGCGAGCTCCACCTCGTCGTCGGTGAGCCGCGGCTCGTAGCCCTGGCCCCCGAGGACGTCCGCGACCGCCGCCAGCGGCCGGCTCCCTCGCGGCCCGGCCGCGGCGCCGAGGTCGTGGCCCCGCTCGTGGGCCGCCTGCTGCAGCGTCTCCTGCAGTGGTGCCTCGCCCGCGCCGGCGCGGGTCACCGCCGCGGCGAGGATGTCGCCCACGACGTCGTACTGCCGCGGCGGCAGCGAGACCGCGAACTCGCGGTCGGCCCGGCGGTAGAGCTTGCTCGGCCGACCGGCTCCCGGCCCCGAGCGGCCGCTCAGCCGTCGGAACTCCACCTCGAGCAGCCCCTCCTCGGCCAGTCGCTCGAGGTGGAACGTGACGTTGTGCTGGGCCAGCCCCAGGGCCGTCGCCGCCTGCTCGCGACCGACCGGCCCGGGCTGCGCCGCGACGTACGCGTAGAGCCGGCGGCGGGTGACGTCGGCCAGCGCGCCGATGCCGGCGGCGTCCGCCTCGAGGTCCATGCCGGAAGTCTAAAACGCAAGATGCTTGACACAAGAGCGGGGCGAGGACTCTAATAAATAATCTTCTAGATTTTAGAAAAGGACGTCGCCATGACCACCACCCACCGACCCGCCACCGCCCGACTCGCCAGGGGGAGCGGCCGCGGCGCCGACCGCGCGTTCGTGCTGCTCCGCACCCTCTTCACGGTCGCGCCGATCGCGTTCGGCGCCGACAAGTTCCTCGGCCTGCTGACCGACTGGGACCAGTACCTCGCGCCGTGGATCGACCACCTCGTCCCCGGCACCGCGCACCAGGCGATGCTGGCCGTCGGCGTCGTCGAGATCGTGGCCGGCCTGGTGGTCGCGCTGTGGCCGCGGTACGGCGGCCTGCTGGTCGCCGGCTGGCTGGCCGGCATCGTCGTCGACCTGGTCACGCTCGGGAAGCTTCTACGACGTGGCGCTGCGCGACGTCGGTCTGCTCGTCGCGGCGCTCGCGCTGACGGCGCTGGCGTGGGACCGGGACGGCCGCCGACCCGTCAGCTGGTGACGTCCTTCGCCGAGAAGCGGGCCCAGGCCGCGCCCCAGAACACGACTGCGTAGGCCGCCGCGACGAACAGCCCCTGCTCGACGCCGCCCCACTCCACCGGTGAGCGCAGCAGGTCGCCGAACGCCAGCCAGTGGTGGGTCAGCAGGAACGGGTGGAGCCACGCCACCTGCGGGATGCTGTCGAGGATGAAGCTGGCGGTGCTGAAGACCAGCACCGCGATCATCGCGCCGATCGGCTGCTCGGTCAGCGTCGAGACGAACAGCCCGACCGCACCGAGCGAGGCCAGGCACAGCGCGACGTACAGCGAGGCCAGCAGCACCCGCAGCGCACCCTCGGCGAACCCGATCTGCACGCCGGACAGCAGCGTCATGTCGCCGCCGCCGAACAGCGCCAGCCCCATGACGACCCCGGTCAGCGTGACCACCGCGGTGGCGGCCAGCGAGAACACCACGATCGCGAGGTACTTCACGCCGAGCAGCCGCGCCCGGTGCGCCGGCACGGTCAGCACGTAGCGCAGCGTGCCGAGGTTGGCCTCGCCGGCGACCGCGTCACCGGAGATGGCGGCCACCGCCAGCGGCAGGAACAGCGGGATCTCGATCGTGAGCGACGCGAGCGCGACGAACAGGCCGTTCTCGGTGATCGAGCCGAAGAAGTCGGGTCCGCCGCCGCCCCGGCCCGGCGAGGAGAGCCGCACCGTCACGGCGATCAGCAGCGGGACCCCGGCCAGCACGAGCAGCCCGGCGAGGTTGCGGCGGCGCCGGAAGATCAGCCGCAGCTCGGAGCGCAGGAAGCGCGTCGACACCGCGCGGACCCGCGGCCGGGCCTCGGCGGCCCCGGTGGTCTCAGTGGCTGACATCGAAGCCCTCCCCGGTCAGCGCGACGAACACGTCCTCCAGCGAGGGCGTGTCGGTGCGGAACCCGAGCACCGCGACGCCCTGGTGGACGCAGCCCGCCACGATCTTCTCCGGGGCCACGCTGCCGAGCGATCCCGGTCGCCGACCGGGCGGTCACCGTGACGTCACGCAGGCCGAGCTCCCGCAGGATCTGGGCCGCCGCCCGGGGCTGGTCCGTCTCGACGGTCGCCCGGGTCGCGGTGCCGGCGCGGACCTCGTCGCTGGTGCCCTGCACGAGCAGCCGGCCGACGTGCATCACCCCGACGTGGGAGCACATCTGCTCGACCTCCGAGAGCAGGTGGCTGGAGATCAGCACCGTGGTGCCCTCCGTCGGCCAGCGACCCCACCAGCGATCGGACCTCGCGGGTGCCCTGCGGGTCGAGACCGTTGGTGGGCTCGTCGAGCACCAGCAGGTCCCGCGGCCGCAGCAGCGTGCTGGCGATGGCCAGCCGCTGCCGCATGCCGAGGGAGTAGGCGCGGTAGCGCTTCGTCGCGGCGGCGAGCAGCCCGACGCGGTCGAGCGCTCCGTCGACGCGGGTCCGGGCCGTGCGCGGGTCGGTGGTGCGGTCGACGGAGTCGAGCCGGGCCAGGTTGTCGCGGCCCGAGAGGTAGGGGTGGAAGGCGGGTCCCTCCACCAGCGCGCCGACCCGCGGCAGCACGTCGACCAGGCCCGCGGGCAGCGGCTGCCCGAGCAGCGTCACCTCGCCCGACGGTCGGGCGGACCAGGCCGAGCAGCATCCGGATCGTGGTGGTCTTGCCGGACCCGTTGGGGCCGAGGAAGCCGTAGACCGCCCCCGACGGCACGTGCAGGTCGAGGGCGTCCACGGCCACCTGGTGACCGAACCGCTTCGTGAGTCCCGAGGTGGCGATGGCCGCATCGGTCATCGGCGGGCCAGGGCGGCGTAGAGGCGGTCCGGCGCCACCGCGCCGACCGCGACCCGGCCGTCGTCGGTGAGCACGGCCGAGAACAGCGTGCCGCGCAGCAGGTGCCCGGAGCCCCAGCTGCCGCTGACGGCGGGCAGCGCCTCTCGCCGGCTCAGTGACCGTCGAGCCGGTCCTGCGGCAGCGCGGGAGCCTGCGCCACCAGGACGGAGGTCCAGCCGGAGCCGACCACCTGCGGCTTGCTGTCCTGCACGCGCTGCTGCCGGACCGCGTCGCGAGACCGGAGGCGTCGGCCTTCGCGGTGGACCCCTCGGTCACCTTGGTGCCCGGGCGGCGGGTTGAAGCGGAACACCGAGGCGTCGGGACGGGTCGGGTCGAACGAGGTGAAGCCGACCTCGAGGGCGGGCTTGGCGGTGTCGGAGCCGAAGACCTGCACCCGGGTCGGGACGTGGGTGCGCCGTCGATCGCGACCCGGACCGAGGCCGACCAGCGACGCCGGGTCGCGGGGCTCGAGCAGCAGCTCGTACGCCGACCGGCCGGCCACCACGGCGGTGCCGTCGGTGCTGACCTTGGTCGACGGGGTGATCGCCTTGAGCGCCGCGTCGGCCGCCTGCTGCGGCGTGAGCGGTGACGCGTCGGCGAGGCTGTGCGGGCGTCGTCGGCCGAGGTCGGGATGGTGCGGTGCGTGGCCGTCTTGTCCTTGCTCGACCAGGTCCACAGGTCCGAGCCGTTGCGGACCACGTCGGACTCGCCGAGCGAGCCGAGCAGCGCGAGCCGGACGTGGTCCGGGCCGGCGTACCAGAGCCGCAGCGTGTGCGACCCGGACACCAGCGAGCGTCAGGTCCGAGCTGCCGCTGCTGCCGCCAGACGCCCGGCAGGCTCGGCAGCCCCAGGTCGGCGTTCTGCACGATCGTCCCCGACAGGCCGTCGAGGCGGGCCTGCTGCACGTCGACGAGCAGCTGCGCGGCGGTGCGGTCCGGCAGCCCGCCGCGGGCGGTCGCGCTGATCACGCCGACGGCGGTGCCGCCGACGGCGAGGAGCAGGGCGGCCAGGACGGGCACCAGCCAGCGGAGCAGGGGACGGCGGTCGAAGACGGTCATGGGCGCAGCGTGCCCCGCGGTCGCTGTGAGATCGCTGAGAACCTGTGGGGCCGCTCAGCCGGGCGTGCCACACTGAGGCCATGCGGCTGCTCGTGGTCGAGGACGAGGCGCGGCTCGCGCACGCCCTGCGGCGCGGGCTGACCTCGGACGGGTTCACCGTCGACCTCGCCGGCGACGGCGTGACCGGCCTCGAGCGGGCGCGGCACGGCGACTTCGACGCGGTGCGTGCTCGACGTGATGCTGCCGCGGCTGTCCGGGTACGACGTGGTGCGCACGCTGCGCGCGGAGGAGAACTGGGTGCCGGTGCTGATGCTCTCGGCCAAGGACGGCGAGCACGACCAGGCCGACGGCCTCGACTACGGCGCCGACGACTACCTCACCAAGCCGTTCTCCTACGTCGTGCTGCTGGCCCGGCTGCGCGCGCTGCTGCGCCGTACGCCCGCGGCCCGGCCGTCGGTGCTCAGCGCCGGGCGACGTGCGGCTCGACCCCGCCAGCCGCGAGGTCACCGTCGGCGACGAGCCGGTCTCGCTCACCCCGCGCGAGTACGGCCTGCTGGAGTACCTGCTGCGCCGTCCCGGCCGGGTGGTCACCAAGGTGGAGATCCTCGACCACGTGTGGGACCAGGCCGCCGACGTCAACCCGAACGCCGTCGAGGTGTACGTCGGGTACCTGCGGCGCAAGCTGGGCCGCCGGCTCGTCGACACGGTGCGGGGCGTGGGGTACCGCCTCGAGCCATGAGGCGGCTGGCGCGACTCAGCCTGCGGGCGCGGCTGCTGCTGATCGGGGTGCTGGGCGTCGCGACCGCGCTCGCGCTCGGCAGCGTCGTGCTCTACGCGGTGCTCACCATCGTCGGGTACCGCACCCTCGACGCCTCGGCCACCGCGACGGCCACCGAGGTGGCGACCCTGGTGGAGCAGGGCCGGCTGCCCGACCCGATCCCGGTGACCGGCAACCAGATCGTGCAGGTCGTCGACTCCCGCGACCGGGTCGTCAGCGCCTCGGTCAACGGCGACCGGCTCACCGCGGTGCTGCTCGCCGCGCGAGGTGCGGTCGGCGCAGGACGGCGCGCCGCTCGAGGTGCCGGGCTCCCGGGTGGGGCTCGACTCGCCGCTGCGGGTCGTCGCGGTCCGCGCCGACGACGCCGCGCGGCGACCGCGCGTCGTGCTGGTCGGCCAGCAGTTCGACGACCTCTCGCACAGCCAGCACGTGCTGAAGGTGACGCTGCTGGTGACCTACCCGCTGCTGCTCGCCGTCCTGGCCCTGATCGCCTGGCGCGTGGTCGGGCGCGGCGCTGCGGCCGGTCGAGGCGCTGCGGTCGTCGGCGGAGCGGATCTCCGGCAGCGGCCGCGACGACCGGCTGCCGGTGCCGGCGTCGGGCGACGAGATCCACGCGCTGGCGGTCACGCTCGAACTCGATGCTCGACCGGCTCGCGGCCGCCCGCGCCCGGCAGCGGTCGTTCGTCGCCGACGCGGCCCACGAGCTGCGCAGCCCGCTGGCCTCGATGCAGACCCAGCTCGAGGTGGCCGAGCGGCTGGGCGAGGACACGGCCGCGTCCGCCGGACCTGCACGCCGAGGTGCTCCGGATGACGGCCCTGGTCGAGGACCTGCTGGTGCTCGCCCGGCTCGACGCCGACGACGCCCCGGCCGTGCCGCTGCGAGCCGGTCGACGTCTCGCGCCTGGGTCGACGGCGTGGTCGGCCGGTACGACGCCGCACGGGTGCCGGTCGCGGTCGTGGGCGAGCGTGCCGACGGGCTCGTCGTGCGCGGGCGGCCCGGGGACCTGCGGCGGGCGCTGTCGCAACCTGGTCGACAACGCCGTGCGGCACGCCCGCACGCGGGTCGAGGTCTCGGCGTCCGGCGCGAGGGCGGCCGACGTCGTCGTCGAGGTCTGCCGACGACGGCGCGGGCGTCCCGGCGGCGGAGCGCGAGCGGGTCTTCGAGCGGTTCACCCGGCTCGACGACGCCCGCGACCGCGACGCCGGCGGCAGCGGGCTCGGGCTGGCCATCGTCCGCGAGCTGGTGGTGGCCCTCGGCGGCGACGTGCAGCTGACGGAGTCGGCGCGCGGCGGGCTGTGCGCGCGGCTGGTGCTTCCGAGCGCGTGAGCGGCGCACACGTCATCCAGGGGGGCGATCACCGGTGCCGGGTGGAACCCGGTCCGTGACCCGCGCTAGTGATGCACCACCGGGCCCGAGGGAGTAAGCCTGGAGAGAGGTGCTCGGGACATCCGGGTCCTGCTTCACCCGACCAGGTGAGAAGACACCGCATGAGTCCTCGACTCGCAAGCCGCACGCACAAGGTCACCTCCGGCATCCCGGCGCAGCGGGGTGCGAACGCGAACGAGCCGACCGGCGCGGAGCAGCGCACCGCCCGGATCATGGGCGGCTGGTTCCTCGCCACGTTCGTGTTCTCGATCCCGGCGCTGTGGTTCTACGACCCGGTCCTGCACGACACCGGCTACGTCCTCGGTGGCGGCGCGGACACGCGCGTGGCGCTGGGCGCCGTCTGCGAGATCCTCACCGCCGTCGCGGGGATCGCGACCGCGGTGGTCATCTTCCCGATCGCCAAGCGCGTCAGCGAGAGCGTCGCCCTCGGGTACGTCGCCTCCCGGACGTTGGAGTCGACGGTGATCGTCAGCGGGGTCGTCAGCCTGATGGCGGTCCTCGGCCTGCGCCAGGACCTGGCCGGCACCGGCGGCGCCAACGCCTCGCTGGTCGCCGTCGGGCGGGGCCTGGTCGCGTTCCACGACCAGACGTTCCTGCTCGGGCCGCAGTTCTGCGCCGGCATCGGGAACGGCATCCTGCTGGGCTACCTGATGTGGCGCTCCGGACTGGTGCCTCGTGGCATGGCGATGATCGGTCTCGTCGGCGGCCCGCTGGCCGTGCTCGGCGGTGTCGGGGTGCTGCTGGACCTGTGGGCCGACCCGTCGACGATGCTGTTCCTGTTCACCGCCGCGGAGATCGTCTGGGAGTTCTCGCTGAGCATCTACCTGCTCGTCCGCGGCTTCCGGCCCTCGCCGGTCCTCTCCGGCCGCCCGGTGGTCGCCGGCGGCTAGAGGTCGCGCTCGTAGGTCAGCATCAGCGGGCCGCCCTCGCCCTCGGTGCGACGGAACCCGGCCGCCTCGTAGAGCCGCTGGGCCTGCCGGTCGTCCTCGCTGGTGACCACGAACGCGTAGTCGGCGCCGCGCTCACGCGCGACCCGCACCGCCTCGGTGATCAGCTCGCGGCCGTGGCCCTGGCCGCGCCGAGCGGGTACGACGTACAGCTCGGCGAGGTAGGCCTCGTGCGCCCGGCTCCACACCGACGGCTGCACCCGCATCACCGCGACGCCGACCGCGTCGTGGTCGTGCGCACGGGCCAGCAGGACCGTCACGTGACCGGCGGCGACCAGCTCGGCCAGCCGGACCGCCAGCTCGTCGGGCGGCGGCGCCGGCTCGTCGTACTCCACGTTGAAGTCGTGCAGCAGCCGCGCCGCGGCGGCGACCCCCGCGTCGTCGGCAGGCCCGGTGACGGTCTCGACCATGCGCACCAGTCTGCCCTCAGCGGTCCGGCTCCTCGCAGAACCGGGACGACAGCGCGTACCTCAGCAGCACGACGTCGCCGATCCGACGGGTCTCGCGCGAGCCGGGCGCGGTGCCCGGGGTGCCAGGGGAAGTCGCCGTCGTCGACGAACCGGCGGGCCCGGCGGTCGCCCACGAAGAACGGCGCGACGACGAGCTGCAGCTCGTCGGCCAGGTCCGCGGTGAGGTACTGCGTGTGCACCGTGCCGCCGCCCTCGACCATCAGCCGGCCGACGCCGCGGGCGGCCAGGTCCTCACCCAGCCGTCGTACGTCGACCGGGTGGCCGCCGTCCACCACCGTGGCCACGTGCCCCAGCCGTCGACGCGCCCGGCGGACGGCGGCGCTGTCGCAGTAGACGAGCTTCTCGGCGTCCCCGGTGGCGAAGAAGCTCGCGCCGGCGTCGAGGTCGGCGCTGCCGGTGAGCGTCACCTTGGTCGGGCTCGGCGGCAGCCCGCGCGACTCGCGGCCCGCCACGAGCGACGGGGACCGCACCGTGAGCCGCGGGTCGTCGCTGCGCACGGTGGCGGCGCCGACCAGGACCGCGTCGCAGCCGGCGCGGACCTGCTGCACACGGTCGAAGTCGGCGTCGTTGGACAGCAGCAGCCGCTCGCGGGTGGCGCCCCCGACGTACCCGTCGAGGGACATGCTGCAGCTGAGCAACGTGTAGGGGAGGTCAGCCACGGGTGGCCTCCCTCGCACGCAGCAGCGCGCCCGGCAGCACGGCCACGATCGTCATCAGGCCGTAGACCACGGCGGTGGCGACGCCGGCTCCGGCGCCGAGCCCGGTCGCGGCGAACGCCCACGCCGCCACCCCCTCGCGCGGGCCCCAGCCGGCGACGTTCAGCGGCAGCGCCATCGCGAGCAGCACCAGCAGCGCCAGCGGCACCAGGACGGGGACCGACGTGGTCACGCCGGCGGCGCGGGCTGCGACCACGAACGTCGCGACCGGCCCGAGCAGCGCCCCGAGCGAGGCCAGCAGCACCCCGGGGCCGGTCCGCGCCGAGAGCATCCCGGGCGCCGACGCCGAGGACCGCGACGCCGGCGACGGCCAGCACCGCCAGCAGCGGCGCCCAGGGTGCCGGTCGGCGACGGCGCGAGCAGCAGCACGACCGCCGTCACGGTCACGAGCACCACCTGGCCCGCGAACCGCTCCCACACGACCGAGCGCAGCCCCGTGCCTGGCACCCCGCGGTGCACGTCGCCCAGCACGCCGCCGGGCAGCGCGACGTTGATCAGCTGCGAGCGGTAGCAGGCCGCGACGGCCCGGCGCAGCGGCAGCCGGACACCGAGGCCGTCGGAGACCAGCGTCCACCGCCAGGCGCAGCACAGCGTGGTGGGCACGCCCAGCAGCAGCCCGAGGAGCAGCGTGCGCGCGTCCACGCGTGGACAGCCCGTGGAGGAACGGCGTCGGGCCGACCCGCCAGACCAGCACGGCCAGCACCGCGACGCCGGCGAGGACCCGCGCCCGCCCGAGCCACGGCCGCCTCATGCCGCGACCTCGCTCAGCACGTGGCCGACGCACGCCACCGTCCGCTCCCAGCCGGCGCAGCCCGGTGCGCCGGGACCGGGCGGCGTCGCGCAGCCGCGTGCGGAGCGCGGGGTCGGTGAGCCACTGCCGCAGCGCGGCGGCGAGGGCGGTCGGGTCGTCCGGAGGCACGAGGAGCCCCGGCCGGGTCCCGTCCGGCAGCCGGCCGACGGTCTCCGGCACCGCCCCGGCCGCGGTGGCGACGACCGGCAGCCCGTGGGCCAGCGCCTCGGTGAGGACCATGCCGTAGCTCTCCGAGCGGCTGGCGTGCACCAGCACGTCCGCGGCGGCGTACGACGCCTCCAGGTCCGGCCCGGTCCGGGCCCCGGCGAACCGGACCCGGTGCGCGAGCCCGAGGTCGCGCGCCCAGTGCCGGAGCAGCCGCGCGTGCCCGGGGTCGCGGTCCACGCTGCCGACGCAGTCGCACGTCCACGGCAGGTCTCGCACCCCGGCGAGCGCCGCCAGCAGCACGGTGTGCCCCTTGGCCGGCGTGAGGGCAGCCACGCAGAGCAGCCCGGCGCCGGTCTCCGTGCCGGCGGCGGCCGCGACGGGCTCGGCACCGGGCTCGGCGACGTGCACGCGGTCGCCGGCCACCGCGCAGCACGCCAGCAGCTGCCGCCGCGTCCAGCCGCTGGTGGTGACCACCGCCCGGGCGGCGCCGAGCGCCGCGGCCTCCCCGACCCCGCCGGCGGCATGTGCAGCAGGAGCACCAGCCGCAGCCGTCCGGCGTGGGGGACCACCTCGTCGGGAGCGGCGCCGACGACCAGCCCGTCGACCAGCACGGTGGCGCCGTCCGGCAGGCCCGCGAGCCGGGCGGCGAGCGCGCCGCGGGTCGGCGGCACCGGGTGCTCGTGCACGGTCCAGCCGGCCGCCTCGAGCCCGCGGCACAGCCGGCGGTCGTAGACGTTCCCGCCGCTCGGCCGACGCGGGTCGTCCACCCCGGGGGGCACCACGACGTGCACCGCGCTCACAGCGCCCGCTCGTAGCTCGCCCACGCGACGGGCGACTCGTGCAGCGTGACCTCGATCCCGGTCAGGTCGCGCGCGGCGTCGCCGAGCTCGCCCGCGTGCACCGCCTCGGCGAGCCGGTCCGCGACCGTCCGGGCCAGCACCTCGGTGGTGGTGTTCGTGCCGGCGAACGCCGGCTCGTCGTCGAGGTTGCGGTAGGTCAGCGCAGCCGTCACCCGGTGCAGCACCTCGGCGGCCCGGCCGATGTCGACCACGATGCCGTCGTCGTCGAGCTGCTCCCCGCGGAACGTCGCGTCGACGACGTACGTCGCGCCGTGCAGCCGCTGCGCGGGGCCGAACACGTCGCCGCGCAGGCTGTGGGCGACCATCACGTGGTCGCGGACGGTCACGCTGAACACGGCGGCTCCTCCTGGTCGTAGACGACGGTGTGGCACAGCGCGGGGAGGTCGCCGACGGCGAGCCGGGCCATCACCTCCGGCAGTTCCGCGAACGGCGACTCCCCGGTGAGCAGCGCGTCGAAGGCCGGGTCGCGCAGCAGCTCCAGGGCGAGCGCCAGCCGGTCGGCCGTCGTACGGCGTGCGCGGCGGGCGGGGGCCACGGCGCCGACCTGGCTGGCTCGCACCGAGAGCCGGCTGGAGTGGAACGAGCCGCCCAGCGACACCCGGGTCTCCGCGTCGCCGTACCAGCTGAGCTCGACCACGGTGCCCTCCCGGCCGAGCAGGTCCAGGCTGGTCTGCAGCCCCGCCGACGTCGCGCTGGTGTGCACCGTCAGGTCGAGGTCGCCCCTGGCGTCCCCGGGGAGCGCGAACCCGACGCCGAGCGCCTCGGCCACCCGGCCGCGGGACGGGTCGACGTCGACCAGCGTCACCGTCGTCCCCGGCATCCGCGCCAGCAGCCGGGCGACGCAGCAGCCGACCATCCCGGCGCCGACGACGGCCACCCGGTCGCCGACCAGCGGGCGCGCGTCCCACAGCGCGTTGACCGCGGTCTCGACGGTGCCGGCCAGCACCGCGCGCGAGGCGGGCACGCCGTCGGGCACGACGGTGACCGCGGCGGCGGGCACGACGTAGGCGCTCTGGTGCGGGTAGAGGCAGAACACCGTCCGGCCCTCCAGGTCGGGCGGTCCCTGCTCGACGACCCCGACGTTGAGGTAGCCGTACTTCACCGGCCCGGGGAGCTCCCCCTCCTGGTGCGGGGCCCGCATCACGGCGTGCTGCGAGGCCGGCACGCGGCCCTGGAAGACCAGCGACTCGGTGCCGCGGCTGACACCGGTGCGCAGCGTCCGGACCAGCACGTCGTCCGGCCCCGGCCGGGGCAGCGTGGCCGCCCGGATCTCGCCGTGCCCGGGCTCGCGCAGCCAGAAGGCGCGACCTCCTGCACCGGTCATCCACCCACCCCGCTCGGCTCGGACTGAACCGGACGACCCGGTCCTGCGTCCTTCGGTGTGATCCCTGTCGACTGGAGGAACGGAGGCGAGGGGGTTGCGGTTCATCGACCGGCCGGTCTGGTGCGCTCGGTCCCGCCGACCGGGTCACGCTGCTGCGAGCGGTGCTCGGCTGCGTCCTCGCCGCCCTGGTGGCGGGCAGCCTCACCGTCCCGCCGCCGACGGGCACGCTGGTCGGGCTGGCGACGGTGACGCTGCTGCTGGACGCGGTCGACGGTCCGGTCGCCCGCCGCACCGGCACGGCCTCGTCGTTCGGGGCCGCCTTCGACATGGAGGTCGACGCCTTCGTGCTGCTGGTGCTCAGCGTCGCGGTCGCCCGGTCGGTGGGGCCGTGGGTGCTGCTGATCGGGGCGGCGAGGTACCTGCTGCTGGCCGCGACCTGGCTGTGGCCGTGGCTGCGACGCCCGGTGCCGGTGCGCTACTGGGCCAAGGTGGTGGCCGCGACGCAGGGGGTGGTGCTGACCGTCGCGATGGCACAGGTGCTCCTGCCGAGGGTCACCGACCTGCTGCTGGTGGCCGCCATCGGGCTGCTGGCCGAGTCGTTCGGGCACCAGGTGTGGTGGCTGCACCGGCACCGCGAGGCGGACGCGGCGCCGACCCGGAGCCGGGTCCAGGTGACCCGGTGACGCGGCGCCGGGGCTGGGGGGCTCTGCGACGCACCGGGTCGGTGCTGCTGACGCTGCTCGCGGTGGGCCTGGTGTGGTTCGCGCTGACCGCACCCGACCGGACCGCGGAGCTGACGCCGGCGGCGTTCGTGCGGCTCCCGGTCGAGGCGCTGGTGCTCGCCGCCGTCGTGCTGGCGCTGCCACGGGCCCGTCGCCCGGTCGCGGTCACCGCGGGGCTGCTGCTGGGCGTGGTGGCGCTGCTGCGGCTGCTGGACCTCGCGTTCTACGAGACCCTCGACCGGCCCTTCGACACCGTCGTGGACTGGCGCTACCTCGGGCCGCTCACCGGCCTGGTCGTGGACTCGGTCGGCCGGACCGCCGGGGTGGGGGTCCTCGCGGCGGTGGGGCTGCTCGTCCTGGTGCTGCTCGTCGCGATGCCGTGGGCGCTGCTGCGGCTGAGCCGCGTGACGCTGCGGCACCGGCGGGCCGCCTGGCGGGTGGTCGCCGTCGCCGGGGTGGCCTGGCTGGCGGCCGCGCTGCTGGGGGTGTCGGTCCTCGGCTCCGGGCCGGTGGCGTCGACGAGCGCGGCGTCGTACGCCGTCGAGCAGGTGGCTCGCGTGCCGGCCGGGATCCGCGACCAGCACCGCTTCGAGCACGCCACCCGGCACGACCCGCTCGCCACCGCTCCCGGCGACCGGCTGCTCACCGGGCTGCGCGGCAAGGACGTGCTGTTCGTGTTCGTGGAGAGCTACGGTCGGGTCGCCGTCGAGGGGTCGAGCTTCTCGCCGGGCGTGGACGCGGTGCTCGACGACGGCACCCGCCGGCTGCGGTCGGACGGCTTCCGCAGCCGCAGCGCCTTCCTCACCTCGCCGACCTTCGGCGGCATCAGCTGGCTGGCGCACTCCACGCTCCAGTCGGGGCTCTGGGTCGACAGCCAGCAGCGCTACGACGTGCTGCTGCACAGCCGCCGGGCCACCTTGGCCCAGGCCTTCGGCCGCGCCGGCTGGCGCACCGTCAGCGACGTGCCCGCCAACACCGCCGACTGGCCGCAGGGCGCGTTCTACGGCTACGACGCGTTCTACGACTCGCGCAACGTCGAGTACGCCGGCCCGCGGTTCGGCTACCCCACGATGCCGGACCAGTTCACCCTCGACGCGTTCCACCGGCTCGAGCTGGCCCGGCACCCGCGCCGCCCGGTGATGGCCGAGATCGACCTGGTCACCAGCCACGCCCCGTGGTCGCGCATCCCGCACCTGGTGGACCAGCGGCGGGTGGGCGACGGCTCGGTCTACGACGGGATGCCGCAGCGGCTGCCGTCCAAGGCGGTGGTCTGGCGGTCGGCGTCGCGGATCCAGCGCGGCCTACGGGCAGTCGGTGGCGTACTCGCTGCGCTCCCTGGTGTCGTTCGTCCGCGCCTACGGCGACAAGGACCTGGTGCTCGTGATGCTCGGCGACCACCAGCCCGCGACCGTCGTGTCGGGGCGCGACGCCGGCCACGACGTGCCGGTCACGGTCGTCGCGCGCGACCCAGCGGTGACGCGCCGGTTCGCCGCCTGGGGCTGGCAGCCCGGGCTGCGGCCGCACCCCGACGCACCGGTGTGGCGGATGGACCGCTTCCGTGACCGCTTCGTCGCCGGCTTCGGGTCACACTGAACCGAATGCAGTCCGCCAGCGTCTCTCGGTCGGGAGGTGGGATGTCGGACCACGAGGTCGCGCTGATGCAGCAGCTGCACGACGAGCACGCTGCCGCGCTGTGGCACCACTGCCTGCGCCTGACGGGCTGGGACCGCGCCGCGGGCGGAGGACCTCGTCCAGGACACCCTGCTGCGGGCGTGGCGGCACCGGTCGGTGCTCGACAGCCCGTCGACCGCCGTGCGCGCGTGGCTGTTCACCGTCGCCCGCAACATCGTCATCGACGAGTGGCGCAGCCGCCGGCACCGCAGCGAGCTGCCGGTGGCGGAGGTGCCCGAGCGTGACGACCCCGACGACCGCACCGACCGGCTGCTGCAGTCGTGGGTGGTGGCCGAGGCGCTGACCAAGCTGTCGCCCGAGCACCGCGCCGTGCTGCTGGAGTGCTACTACCGGGGCCTCTCGGTCGCGGACGCGGCCCGTCGGCTCGACGTCCCGGAGGGGACCGTGAAGTCGCGCACGCACTACGCGCTGCGCGCGCTGCGGCTGGCGCTGGAGGAGATGGGGGTGAGCGCATGACGTGTGAGTACGCCGACCGTGACGGCTGCCTACGTGCTGGGTGCGCTGTCGCCCGCCGAGCGGCTCGAGTTCGAGCACCACCTCGCCGGCTGCGAGGAGTGTGCGCGCGCGGTGCGCGAGGTCGCCGGCCTGCCCGGACTGCTGGCCGGCGTGGAGCCGGCGGTGCTCGAGCACGCCCCCGAGGACGACCCGCTCCCGGACTCGCTGCTCGCCCTCGCTGCTCGACGCGCGTGCGTCGCAGCCGTCGTCGCCGCGGGCTGGTCGCCGTCGGCCTCGCGGCGGCGACGCTGACCGCTGGTCGCCGTACCGCTGGGCGTGAGCGCGCTGCACGACGACGGCACGCCCACGGCTCAGACGTCGGTGGGCCGCACATGACCCCGTTCGGTGCCGCGCCGGTGCGGGCGCGGCTCGCGGTCGAGCGGGTCGCCTGGGGCACGCGGCTCGACCTGACCTGCACCTACGCCCGCGACGAGCGCTACCAGCTGCCGACGAGCGTCACCTACGGGCTGTACGTCGAGACCCGGCAGGGGCGCACGGAGAAGGTCGGCACCTGGCGGGCGCTCGACGGCCGGACGATGCAGGTGAGCGCCGCGACGGCCACCGACCGCCGCGACATCCGCTCAGTGCAGGTGCGGACGGCGGACGGCCACCCGGTGCTGGAGCTGACCGGCTGAGCCCGACGGGGCGGCCGACCGCTGCTGCAGCAGCGCCGTGGCACCGGCGAGGATCGCGATCACCTCGGCCGTGGCGGCGGTCCAGACGTAGCCACCCTGCCAGTGGTCGTGCACGCCGAAGAGCCCGACCGTCGTCGCGATCACGAACGCGCTCAGCGTGGACACCCCGAAGCCGACGGCCAGCAGCGGCGGCACCCAGTGGTTCCAGAGCAGGAGCAGAGCAGCGATCACCACGCCACCGGCCGCGTTGAGCAGGAAGGCGGGGCCGACCGACTGGTCGCGGACCCCGTTGAACCACATGATCAGGTGGACCGCGGCCGAGACCAGCACCGCCGCTGCCGCCACCATCCGCATCACCATGACTGCCTCCCTCGTCGGCCCGGCGACCTGTCGGGCCCTCTCCTGACAAGGAACGCAGCCGGTCGCGGGCAGGTTCAGCCCATCGACTTCCGACCGTCGATCGTCTCGCGGATGATGTCGGCGTGGCCGGCGTGCTGGGCGGTCTCGGCGAGCACGTGCGCGAAGACCCGGCGGGCGCTCCACGAGGCGCCGGGCTCGAACCACGGCGCGTTCGGCAGCGGCTGCCGGCCGTCGAGGTCGACGGTCCGGACCAGCTCGTCGGTGGCGGCGGCGACCTCGTCGTACGCCGCGAGCAGGCCGGCGAGCGTCTCGTCCTCGAGCATCCGGAAGCCGTCGACGTACTCCTGCACCTCCGGCGGCGGGTCCGCCCAGTCGACGGTCGCCCAGTCGACGTCGGGGTCGGGCGCCGGGCCGTCGGTGACGAACCTCGCCCACTGCTGCTCGACGGCGCAGACGTGCTTGACCAGCCCGCCCAGGCTCAGGGTGCTGACCGTCGGGGAGAGCCGCGCCTGCTCGTCGGTGAGTCCCGGCCACCGTGGTCCGGAACAGGCCACGGTGCCGGCGCAGCACGTCGACGAGGTCGTCGCGCTCGGAGTCCTGGTAGGTCGGTTTTCGCGTGTGTGGTCATGAGGCTGACGCTACGGACCGATCAGGTCAGGTTCTGTCCTGAGTGCCAGCGGCCGAGGGCGGGCCAGTCCGCCACGGCGCACGGCACCAGCACGGCCAGGGCCGGGATCGACCACAGCCAGACGCCCCACCCGAAGAGCATCAGCAGCACCTGGAAGGCGATGACGCCCACCCACCCGAGCCGTGCCGGCCGGCCCCCGGTGAGCAGCAGCACGCCGAGCACGGTCTCACCGAGCGCCAGGCAGAGCCCCCAGACGGCGGGGGCGGCCATGAACACCTCGGACCAGCCGGAGCGCACGAAGCCCAGCAGGGCGCTGTCGGCGAAGTGCCGGTAGAGCTGCGGGTCCGCGGCCACGATGCCGACGTGGACGCCGCCCATCGACAGGTAGAAGCCGCCGACGAGCAGCCGGGCTCGCCGCCCGACCGTCCGCTCGACGCCGCCCCGCGGCGGTGCGGGTGCCGTGGCTGGTGGGTGCTCCCTGGTGGTCATCGACCGTCCTCTCCTCGTGACGTCCTCAGGATCGAGGGCCGCGGTCAGGACCGGTCAGGGCCGAAGGACCTCTTCCTCTGGACAGCCGGTGCACGGGTGTTGTCCGCTGGCAGGGAACGCCGTGGCGCACGGGAAGGAGCGGACATGTACGCACAGGTAGGGGATCGGCTGGTGGTGCACAGCGCGCACGTCGACGGCCCGGTGCGCGAGGGGAAGATCGTCGAGGTCCACGGGCCCGAGGGGATGCCGCCGTACGTCGTGGAGTGGACCGACACGGGCCGCTCCTCGGTGTGCTTCCCCGGGCCCGACGCCAGGTCGAGCACCTCGCCGGTCGCGAGTGAGCACCCCGGGTCGCGCCCGGCTCCGTCGTCGTGGGGGTGGACGGCTCGGCGTTCAGCGACGCGGCCGTCTCGTGGGCGGCCGCCTACGCCGCCGCCCACCACGCACCGCTGGTGCTGCTCCACGGCGTCGGTGATCTCGGCGACAGCCTGATCCCGTACCGCGTGGACGCCCGCGAGATGCTCACCCGCGAGTCGCACCGGATCACCTCCCATGCGCTGGACCTGGTGCGCACCACCGACCCGGACCTGGACGTCAGCGTGCACGCCGTGCTCGAGGACGCCCGCGCGGCGCTCCTCGGGGTCGCAGCACGCCGGCATGCTCGTGGTGGGGACGCGTGGCCGCGGCAGCATCCGGACGCTGGTGCTGGGGTCGGTGAGCCAGGCGGTCCTCGCGCACGCGGACGTGCCCGTCACCGTCGTGCGCGCGGCCGAGGGGCGGCCGAGGACGCCGGCGGCCGCCGCCGTGGTCGTCGGCGTGGACCTCGACGACACCGCGCGGTCGGCCCTCGACGTCGGCTTCGAGGTCGCCTCGATGACAGGTCGTCCCCTTGACGCCGTGCACGCCTGGTCGGCGCCGTCCACCTGAGCCCTCGCCGGAGGAGACGCGCCCGCGGCCTCGCCGAGGTGATGGCCGGCTACGCGGAGAAGTACCCCGACGTCGCGGTGGCGACGCGGCTGGTCGACGCCTCGACCTCGTCTCGGCGCTGGTCCGGGAGTCGGAGACCGCGGCCCACCTCGTCGTCGGCACCCGGCCGCGCGGCCGGGTGGGCCGTCACTTCGGGTCGGTCGGGCGCGCCGTGGTCGAGCACGCGCACTGCCCCGTCACGATCACGCCGGCACCAGCCGACGGCCGGTGACCCGGCGAGGCGTCAGCCGCAGGTGGAGCGACCGCTGGCCGGCCGGCCACGCCTCGGGCCGGTCGTCGGGCGCCGGCAGGTCGGCGCGGTCGACGCTCGTCAGCGGGCCGCGCAGCAGGACGCTCCAGCCGGACTCCGTGTAGCCGTCGACCTCGTCCACCTGGAACGCGACGACGTCGAGCGGGCAGCTGCCGCGCGAGCGGGCCGTACGGCGACGTGCGGACCAGCACCGTGGCGTCGTCGACCACGAAGTTGAACGGCAGCACCTCGGGACCGTCCGCACCGACGAAGGCGATGCGCCCCACGGACTTGGTCAGCAGCAGCCCCCAGCACTCGTCGTACGACAGGTCGCGCAGCTGGCCCCGGAACAGGTACGAGACGACTCACGGCGCGCTCCCCTCGAGCGTCGGTGCCCACGGCAGGCCAGCCGAGGCGGCGCGGAGGTCGAGGTCGCGCACGAGCGCCTCGCGGGTCCCGGCCGGGACCACGGCGACGGGACGGTTCGCGCCGTTCAGGACCCGGCGCGCCGTGCTGCCCAGGACGCCGCCCAGGCTCGTCGAGTGGTGCCGCCCCACGACCACCATCTGGGCGAAGCGGGACGTCTCGACCAGAGCCCGGTCGGGTCGGTCGGCAACGCTGCGGGCCACGACCTCCACCTCCGGGTGAGCCGCCCGCCACGGCTCGAGCCGTCGGTGCAGCGCGTCCTCGGGCTCGTCCCCGCTGCAGACCACGACGAGCGGCACCCGGAGGACCGCCGCCGCGGGCGAACGCGAAGTCCAGGACCTCCCGGTCGTCCCCCGACGGACGGATGCCCACCACGAGCGGGGCGCTCGCCAGGCTGGGCTGCATCCACGCCTCCGGCACCACCACGAGCGGCACGGGTGACCAGCACGCCAGCGTCTGCGACGTGCTGCCCAGGAGCAGCCGCTGGGCCGGCCGGGTGGCGCGGCAGCTGACGACCAGCAGGTCGGTGTCCCGCGCGGCCTGCGAGCAGCGCGTCGACCGGCTCCGCCACGACCTCCTGGTGCCGGACGTGGGTCAGCGTGAGCCGACGGCTGAGCGCGCCGAGGTCGTGCTCGCCGGCGACCTCCGCCGTGGTGTCCCCCGCCGACCGGGCGGAGAGCAAGGTCAGGGTCCGGTGCGTCCGCTCGGCCTCGTCGACGGCCCACACCAGTGCGCTGACGCTCCGGCCGCGGCTGTCGACGCCGACCACGATGCTGTGGGAGGTGCGCTGCTCGGGCGTGCGGGAGGACGGCTCTGCGTGCGTGACCACGTTCGCTCCTCGGGTGTCGGCTGAGGTGTCGGAGGACCGGGCGCCACCAGCGTGGAGGGGCGCCGGACCAGGGGGGAGGGGCGACGGTCACCCCCGGGTAGGGCTTAGGTCCCGAGGATCGAGGAATTTCGAGACCGAGCCGCTTTCCGGCCCCTACCCTGGGACCGAGGGCACGCTCCTGCTGCCTGTCGACGGGGAGAGTGAGCCTCAGATGTCCGCCACGGCTGTCCGGGCGACCTCGACGATCGGGGAACGCCGGCTGCGGGTGCACCGTGTCGTGCAAGGGCTGATGTGGCTGTCCCTGGTGGTGTACGTCGGCGCGCTCGTCGTCCACGGCGACCGGGGGTTCGTGCCCCTCGTCGACGGCTGGCTCTGCGTCGTGACGCAGGTGCTGCCGGCGGTCGTCTGCTGGCTGTGGTGGCCCTACGCCGACGGGCCGCCGGCGCGAGGTCGGCGCTGCTCGCGGCCGGCAGCTCGGCGTTCGCGCTCGGCAACATCGTGCTGGTGCTGTCCGCTGGCCGGGGACTACCAGCTGCCGGTGCCGTCCCTGGCGGACCTCGGCTACCTGCTGTTCTACCCCTGCGTGGTGGCGGCCCTGGTGCTGTTCGTCCGCCGGGAGCACCGGGTCGAGAGCGGCACCGTGTGGCTCGACAGCCTGCTGGGTGCCCTCGCCGCCGCGGCGGTGGTCGCCGTGCTGCTGGGACCGGCCTTCGACCTGACGTCGCGGAGCCTGCTGTCGCGCTCCGTGTCGCTGGCCTACCCGGTCTTCGACCTGGTGCTGGTCGCGGTGGTCGGCGCGGTGGCCGTCCTGCAGCGCGCACCGCGTGCCGCTGCCGCTGCTGGCGCTGCTGATCGGCTTCGTGGTCTACGCGCTCGCGGACGTCGAGTACGACCGGCGGATCGCCAGCGGCAGCTACGTCGTCGGCACCCCGCTCGACGCGCTGTGGGCGTTCGGGCTGGCGCTGATGACGTTCTGGGCCGGCACCCCGCGGCGCCGCGTCCGGCCGCGCAGCGCGACCTGCCGGTCGCGCTGGTCGTGCCGGCCGGGGCGATCGCGGCCGGCCTCGCCGTGCTGGTCGCGGCAGGGGAGGTCACCGACGTCTCCGTGGTCGCGGTGGTGCTCGCGACCCTGACGATCGTCGTCGCGGCCGGCCGCACCCAGCTGGCGTTCCGGCACCAGCGGCGGGTCTCCGACCTGCGCCGGCAGGCCACCACCGACGACCTCACGGGGCTGCCGAACCGCCGCGCCTTCTACGCCGCCGTCGAGGCGCGGCTGGACGACGGCGTACCGGCGCGCTGCTGCTGCTCGACATGGACAAGTTCAAGGAGGTCAACGACAGCCTCGGTCACCACGTCGGCGACCAGCTGCTGGCGGACGTCGGCATCCGGCTGTCCGAGCACCTGCGCGACGGCGACCTGCTCGCCCGCCTCGGCGGCGACGAGTTCGCGCTGTTCCTGGTCGGCGGCGGCCGGCGGCGAGGCCGAGACGGTGGCCGCAAGGTGCGCGAGGCCCTGGTCGAGCCGTTCCGCGCTCGGGGAGATCGCGCTGACCGCCGACGTGAGCGTCGGCATCGCGCTGGCTCCCGAGCACGGCAGCGACATCAGCGTGCTGCTGCGCCGGGCCGACATCGCGATGTACGGCGCGAAGCGAGCCCGCTCCGGGCACCGGGTCTACCACGAGTCCGACGACTCCGACGGCGACCAGCGGCTCCGCACGCTGCAGGACCTGCGGGCCGGCCTCGTGCGAGGACCAGCTGATCGCTGCACTACCAGCCGAAGGTCGACCTCGACGCCGGCGCACGTCCGCGGCGTCGAGGCGCTGGTGCGCTGGGACCACCCGTCCCGGGGCCTGCTCTACCCCGACTCGTTCCTCGAGCCTGGCCGAGGAGGCCGGCCTGATGCGCCCGCTCACCGAGCTGGTGCTGGCGATGGCGCTGGACCAGGCGGCGCGCTGGCACGGGGCCGGGCGACCGCTGACCGTGGCGGTCAACCTCTCCGCCAGCTCGCTGGTCGAGAACGACCTGCCCGAGCGGGTCGCCGCCCTCCTCCGAGACCCGCCGGCTGCCCGCGACCGCGCTGCAGCTGGAGATCACCGAGGAGACCCTGATGGCCGACCGGGACCGGGCCCGGCTGATCCTGCAGCGGCTGCGCGACGCCGGCGTGCAGATCTCGGTGGACGACTTCGGCACCGGCTACAGCTCGCTGGCCTACCTGCGCGAGCTGCCCATCGACGAGCTCAAGCTGGACCGGTCGTTCGTGTTCCCGATGGCCGACGACGCCCGCGCGGCCGCGCTGGTGGTGTCCACCATCGCCCTGGTGCACAGCCTCGGGCTGCGGATGGTCGCCGAGGGCGTCGAGGACCGCATCGCCCTCGACGAGCTCACGCGCCACGGCTGCGACCAGGCGCAGGGCTTCTACCTCTCGCGACCGCTCCCCGCGGCGCAGGTCGACGACTGGCTCGAGTCGCGAGAGGCGCGCACCGCGTTCGACGACCTCCGAGGCCGCTGAGCGGGAGTTCACCCGGTCCGGACGAGGCGGCAGCGTCCACGACCGGTCGACGGTGGGCGGCGTGACCGCCTCCCTTCCCACCGACCTGCCCGGCACCCGCCGCGAGCTCGAGGCGGCGGTGCCGGGCAGGGCCTCGTCGCTGGACGGCCGACGGTTCAGCTTCCAGGCGTCGCTGCCGGACCTGCGGCTGCTGCCGGGCGACTACGTCACGGTCGGCCCGGACCGGCTCGGCCACGTGCACTCCGTGGAGGAGGTGCTCGTGGACCCGGCGCACCTCGACCTGTCGGGCGCGGTCCCGGGGACCCGGATCTCGGTGGCGCGCGGACGCGGCGTGGTGCTCGCCGGCCCAGGAACGCCGTTCCACGACGAGCCGTTCACGGTGGCCGAGCCGTCCGTCGTCGCGGACTGGGTCACCCGGACCCAGCCGGCCACCGCCCGGCTCGACGTCGGCGCCCTCTCGCGGGTGCCCGAGGTGCGGTTCCCGCTCGACGCCGGCGGCTTCGACCGCCACACGTTCTTCTGCGGCCAGTCCGGGTCGGGCAAGACCTACGCGCTGGGCACCGTGCTGGAGCGGCTGCTGCTGGAGACGTCGCTGCGGATCGTGGTGCTGGACCCGAACTCCGACTTCGTCCGCCTGGGGGAGGTCCGCGACGACGTCGCCGGTCCCGTCGCCGAGGCGTACCGCCGGGCGGCGGCGTCGGTAGCCGTCCGCCGGGCCGGGGAGCGCGGCGCGGAGCGGCTGCACGTGAGGTTCACCGACTGCGCCGCCGACGAGCAGGCGGCCGCGCTGCGGCTGGACCCGGTCGAGGACCGGTTCGAGTACGGCGCGCTCGTGGAGCTGGTCGAGGCCGGCGTCACCCAGGACGCCGGGCTCGAGGTCCTGATGCGCAACCTGCTGACCTCGGACGACCCGCACATCGCGGCCCTCGGGTCCCGGCTGCGGAACCTGGGGATCCACCGGTGGCACGTCTGGTCGGAGGGCGACGCGGACTCGCTGCAGGACCTCGTCGGCCGGGACGGACCACGCTGCCTCGTCGTGGACCTGGGGTCGCTGGCCACGCCCGGCGAGCAGGCCGTCGCGGCGGAGTCTGTGCTGACCGCGTTGTGGCGACGCCGCTCGGAGCGTGAGCCGGTGCTCGTCGTCATCGACGAGGCGCACAACGTCTGTCCCCGGTCCGCCACCGACCCGGTGACCGCGCTCTCCACCGACCTGGTGGCACGGATCGCGGCGGAGGGCCGGAAGTTCGGGCTCTACCTGCTGGTCTCCACGCAACGGCCGCAACGCGTCAACGAGCTGGTCGTCTCCCAGTGCGACAACCTCGTCCTGATGCGGATGAACGCCTCCGGCGACCTCGACTACCTCGCGGAGACGCTGTCGTTCGCGCCGCGGCCGCTGCTGGAGCGTGCGATGGAGTTCCGGCAGGGCGAGTCGCTGGTCGCGGGCAAGATCGCCTCGCACGCGACCTTCGTCCGGTTCGGCCCGCGGATCGCGGAGGAGGGCGGGTCCGACGTACCCACCAGCTGGGCGCGGCCGGAACAGGTGGACTAGCGCGGCGGCGAAGTCGGGCGATTCCTGGCAGTCCGCAGTGTTTTACTGGCTCGGTACGCATCCAGACCCCGTGCGCGTGGTTCTCCACCAGGTCGCGGAGGACCACCGGTCCGCATCGGGGTCCTGTCACGAGGGGTGGAGTGCGGACCGGGCTCCCCCGGCGGGGTGAGCTGCGTGGGCGACCGCTCGGGAGGAAACGTGGCGAACGACCCGGTCCTCTGGTCCCACGGTCTGAAGTTCGCCCCGGACAGCGGCAGCCCGGCCGCGGCGCGCCGGTTCGTCGTCGGGTGCCTGCGCGACCACGACCTGACGTACCTCGTCGACGACGTCTGCCTCGTGGCCAGCGAGCTGGCCACGAACGCGGCCTGCCACACGCACACCAAGTTCACGGTGCTCCTCGAGGGGACGGCGCACGAGGTGCTGCTGACGGTGAGCGACGGCGCCGCGGCGCCCCCAGTGCTCCGTCACGTCTCCCACTCGGCGACCGCGGGCCGGGGCATGCACATCGTGAGCCACTACAGCCGGGACTGGGGCGTCGTCGAGGGGACGCGGGACACCAAGTCCGTCTGGGCCTCGTTCGGAGTCCGTTAGCGGCTGGACGTGCGGTGCCACAATGGCCAGGGGGGGCGCTACACGGGGAGGGGCGATGAGCGTCACGGCTGATGCGTACGAGGGGTTCGTGGCCGCCGCCGATCTCACCGTGCGACACCTGCACGACGTGCTCGGGCTCGACCTCTGGATGGTCACCTGCCTCGACGCGCTGCCCCGCCCGGAGCCGCTCGAGCCGCTGCTGGAAGGGGTGGGTGGCGCCGGGGCGGACGGCGCTGTGCCCCGCCCGGACCGCCAGGTCGTGGTGGCGGCGGCCGGACCCATCGCTGAGCACATCTCGGCCGGCACCGGGCTGGAGTGGGCGACGTCCTTCTGCCGGGTCATGGTGGCGGGCAAGACCCCGTACGTCGCCCCCGACGTCGCGCAGGTCCCCGAGTACGCCGCGCTGCAGGAGGCCACCAGCAGCTACGGCCTCGGCACGGTCCAGTCCTACGCGGGCATGCCGCTGCGCTGGTCGGACGGCGAGGTCTTCGGGACGGTCTGCGGCTACGGACTGACGACCGCGACCTCCCTGGACGAGGGCGCCGTCACCGAGCTGCGGTTCGCCGCGGAGATGCTCTCCACCGTCCTGGCGACGCACGAGCGCGGCTACTGGCGGGCCAAGGAGGTCGAGGCCGTCCGGGCACTGGCCGAGACCGATCCGCTGACCGGCCTCGCGAACCGCCGCGGGTGGCGTGGTGCGCTGAACCGCGAGCAGGAGCGGCTGACGCGCTACGGCCATTCCGCGTCGGTGCTGGTGATCGACCTCGACAACCTCAAGATCATCAACGACACGCAGGGGCACGCGTGCGGCGACGCGGCGCTGGTCACGCTGGCCGACGTGCTGCGCGCCGTGTGCCGGCCGGCGGACGTGCTCGCGCGGACCGGCGGCGACGAGTTCGCGGTGCTCGCTGTCGAGGCCGGTGTCGCCTCGGGGAAGGCGCTCGCGACGCGCATCCGGCTGGAGCTGCACCGGGCCGGCGTGCACGCCAGCGTCGGGGTGAGCTCGCGGCGCACCGGGGAGGACCTGATGGTCACCGCCGACCGCGCCGACGCCGTCATGAACGTCGCCAAGCGTCGCCGCCGCCGCGCCCGCTGACCCGGTCCGCTCCTGACGGTGGCGCCACCGCGCGGCTCTGGTGTTGACTCGGGGCAACGTCGGGTCTCGGCCGCTCAGCGAGGACAGGTACATGGCGAAACCCACCATCGTCGCGGTGGACGACGACCCGGGCGTCTCGCGCGCCATCGTGCGCGACCTCCGGGTGAGGTACGGCGCCGACTACCGCGTGCTGCGGGCCACGAGCGGTGCTGCGGCGCTGGCCATGCTCACCGACCTGATGCTGCGCGACCGCCCGGTCGCGCTGGTGGTCTCCGACCAGCGGATGCCCGAGATGACCGGCATCGAGCTGCTCGACCAGGTTGCGAGACGGTCGCCCGGCACCAAGCTGCTGCTGCTGACGGCGTACGCCGACACCGACGTCGCCATCCGGGCGATCAACGACATCGGCCTCGACTACTACATGTTCAAGCCGTGGGACCCGCCCGAGGACCGGCTCTACCCCGTCGTCGACGACCTGCTCGGCGACTGGCGACGGGACCACCCGGACGTGACGTCCCAGGTGCGCGTCGTCGGGCACCTGTGGTCCGACCGCAGCTACGACGTGAAGATGTTCCTGACGCGCAACCACGTGCCGTACCGCTGGCTCGACGTGGAGCGGGACGACGAGGCGCGCAAGCTCCTCGACCTCGCCGGGACGAGCACCGAGGACCTGCCCCTGGTGCTGATGCCCGAGGGTGAGGCGCTGCGGGCCCCGACGACCGTGGCGGTGGCCGACGCGCTCGGCCTGCGGACGCGTGCGGAGCAGCCGCTCTACGACCTGTGCATCGTCGGCAGCGGCCCGGCCGGCCTGGCGGCTGCGGTGTACGCCGCGTCCGAGGGGCTCCGCGCCGTCGTCGTCGAGCGGGACGCGCCCGGCGGCCAGGCGGGGCAGAGCGCGTCGATCGAGAACTACCTGGGCTTCCCCAAGGGCCTGTCCGGCGCCGACCTCACGCACCGGGCGGTCGCGCAGGCCGCCCGCTTCGGGGCCGAGACGGTCCTCGCCCGCGACGTCGTCGGCCTGGAGACCCGGGGTCCCGTCCGGGCGGTCCGGGTGGACGGCTCGGGCGAGATCGAGGCGCGCGCCGTGCTGATCGCGACCGGGGTCTCCTACCGCCGCCTGGAGGCGCGCGGCATCGACCCGCTGAGCACGCGGGGCGTGTACTACGGGGCGTCGGCGAGCGAGGCGGCGCAGTGCGAGGGCGAGGACGTGTACGTCGTCGGCGCCGCGAACTCGGCGGGCCAGGCCGTGCTCAACTTCGCGCGGCACGCGAAGCGCGTCGTCATGGTGGTCCGCGCGACGCGCCTCGAGGACACCATGTCGGAGTACCTCGTCGCCCGGATCCAGGCCGCCGACAACGTCGAGGTCCGGCTGCGCACCGAGGTCGTCGCCGTCCACGGCGACGGCCACCTGGAGGGCGTCACGCTGGCCGACCGCGAGAGCGGGGTCGAGCAGGAGGTGCCGACCAGCTGGCTGTTCGTGTTCATCGGCGCCTCCCCGCGGACCGACTGGCTCGGCGACGACGTCGTCCGGGACGCGAAGGGGTTCGTCGTCACCGGCAACGACCTGCTGGTCCCCGAGCACGCCGGGCGCTGGCAGCTGCCGCGCGCGCCGTACGCCCTGGAGACGAGCGTGCCCGGGGTGTTCGCGGCGGGCGACGTGCGGCTCGACTCCATGAAGCGCGTCGCCTCCGCCGTCGGCGAGGGCGCGATGTCGGTCTACCTGGTCCACCGCTACCTGGCGTCCGTGTGATGGAGCGCTCCGAGCTGCGCGGCCTCGCCCTCTTCGACGGCCTCGACGACGACCAGCTGACCGAGCTGCTCGCCGCCGGCGAGGAGCGCCGGTTCGCGGTCGACGAGGAGCTGTTCCGCGAGGGCCGGCCGGCCGACGTGTGGTGGGTGCTGCTCGACGGCACGATCAGCCTGGTGCGCCGCGTCGGCAGCGAGGAGACGGTGCTCGGCGCCATGGCGAACCCGGGCCAGTGGGCCGGCGGCTTCGGGGCGTGGGACGAGCACGGGATCTACTTCGCGACCGGCCGGGGGGCCGAGCCGGGCCGGGTGTTCACGCTGTCCGCGGCCGCGCTGCGCGACCTGGCGCACCGGTGGTTCGCCTTCGGCGTGAACTTCATCGAGGGCCTGGCCAACACCGTACGTCGCATCGAGTCCGCGGCCCGCCAGCGCGAGGCGCTGGTGGCGCTCGGCACGCTGGCCGCCGGCCTGGCCCACGAGATCAACAACCCGGCGTCGTCGGCCACCCGCGCCGTCGACTCGCTGCACGCCGTGAGCGAGACGCTGATGGCCTCCCTCGGGGGACTCGCGCAGGGCGGGATCACCGCCGCGCAGTTCGTCCGGCTCGACGAGCTGCGACGCGGCCTGGGGACGTCGTCCGACGACGACTCGCTCGCCGTCGCCGCCCGCGAGGAGACGCTGTCGGACTGGCTCGAGGAGCACGGCGTCGAGCGGGACTGGCTCGTGGCGCCGCCGCTGGCGGCCGCAGGCGGTGACGTCGCCTGGTGCGAGGCCGTCGTCGCGGTCCTCGGCGAGGGCGACGCCCTGGAGTCGGGGCTCGAGTGGGTCGCGAGCGCGCTGGCCATGAACGACCTGCTGGCCGAGGTCAAGGACGCGACCGGACGCATCTCCGAGCTGGTCGCGGCGGTCCGGTCCTACTCCCAGCTCGACCGCGCGTCGCTGCAGCCGACCGACGTCACCGAGGGGCTCGAGAGCACGCTGGTGATGTTGGGCCACAAGCTGGGTGACGGTGTCGAGGTGGTGCGCGACTACGCCGCCGACGTACCGCGGATCGAGGCGATGGCCGGCGAGCTCAACCAGGTCTGGACGAACCTCATCGACAACGCCGTCGACGCGATGAACGGCCACGGGACGCTGCGCGTCAGCACCCGGGTCGACGAGCTCGGCTGGGTGGAGGTGCAGGTCGCCGACACCGGCCCGGGGATGTCGGACGAGGTCCGCACCCGAGCGTTCGAGCCGTTCTACACGACCAAGGAGGTCGGCCGGGGGACCGGTCTGGGGCTCGACATCTCGCGCCGGATCGTGGTCGAGCGGCACGCGGGCGAGATCAGCATCGACTCGCAGCCCGGTGCCACGGTGCTCCGGGTGCGGCTGCCGCAGCGCCACGCGACCCGCCCGGCAGGGTGACCGGCCGCGGCCTGTCACAGCGTCACGACAGGTCCACGACAGGGCCCCGCGAGGTGTGACGGCGATCCTTCGCCACACGCACCGACCACCTCACAGGGAGAGATCGCCATGAAGAACCCCGGCAGGACCAGGACCATGATCATCGGCGGCGCGGTCGCCGCAGCCGCGTTCGCCGGCGGGGCCGCTCTCGCGGTCACCGCCTCGGCCTCGGCGACGACCGACGCGGTCACGAGCGGGGCCGGCGAGACCACCGGCAAGCCCGACCCCAGCAGGAGCATGCGGTCCGACGAGCACCTGCTCACCGGCACCACGGCGAGCAAGGTGAGGGCCGCCGCGCGGGCGAAGTACCCGAACGCGACGATCGAGCGGGTCGAGACCGACTCCGACGGCGTGTACGAGGCGCACATCGTCACCTCCGCCGGCCAGCACCTGATCGTGCAGGTGGGCAAGGACTTCGCCGTCACCGGCACGGACACCGGCGGCGGCCCGAGCGGTGGACCGGGCGGACGACACGGTGACCACGACGGCGACGGTGGCGACCACGACGGCCCGCCGCCGGCGGGCACCGGGTACGGCGCCTGACCACCAGAGGTGGCGACGGCGCCGTTGCGGACCGGGACCACCGCGACGACGCGCGACGGGTCGGCCGGGTCCTCGATCCCGATGCGCCAGACGGGCGACCCCGGAGCCGCGGTGCGGCAGCCAGCGCCAGCACGTCCGCGACCTGCCGTGCACCGCGGGTCGCACATCAGCCACGGCCGCACCGGCGTCGTGCCGACCGCGGTCGCCTCGGTCACGGTCGTCGCGGACGACCTGACGTGGGCGGACATCGACGCCACCGGCCGCCTTCGCGTAGGACCGCGACGCGCTGGCCTGGCTGCGCACCCGCCCCGGCCGGCGGGGGTTGGTCGTCTGGGCGGACGGGCGGACGGACCTCGTCGACACCGTTCGCTGAGCCGCGGCGTCGTCACGCCGTCAGAGTGCTCGGGGCACGCGGGTGTCCTCGGCCTGTGGACGCGCGCCACGTTTCTGTCGGTGGTCGGGGATAGCGTTTTCTCATGCAGGTAACGGGAAACGGCGCGGTCGACGATGGTGTCGTCGCGACGTTGGATGAGGTGGAGCTGCTGCACGGGCATCGCGTGGAGATCGAGGCGCGGTTGTTCGAGCTGGCGGCGCACTTCGCGGACCTGCACCCGGGTCACGGGCTGCCCGCGTCCAGATCCGACGTCGCCGCGGGTGCTGCCGGGGATGGAACGCCAGGTGCGGCTCGGTGGGGTGGGGACGCCGTGGGTGGCGGAGTTCGCGTATGCGGAGCTGGGTGCGCGGATGGGGATGGGGACCTGGTCGGCGCGGCGGTTCGTGGCGGACGCGTTGGACGTGCGGCACCGGCTGCCGTTGATCTGGGAGCGGCTGCGGGCGCGTGAGGCGCGGGTCGGGTTCGCGCGGCTGGTCGCGGCGAAGACGCGGCACCTGTCGGTGGGGGCGGCGGGGTTCGTGGATGCGGCGATGGTGCCGTTCGTGGACGGGTCGTTGCCGTGGGGTCGGTTCGAGGCCCGGTTGGACGGGAAGGTGGTGGCTGCGGACCCGGCGCTGGCCGCGGAGCGGGAGGCTGAGCGGGTGGCGGAGCAGTTCGCGAAGCGGACCCGGTCGGCCGAGGCGGGGACGGCGGGGTTCTACGTGCGGTCCACGGTCGGGGTGATCGCCCGGCTGGACGCCACGATCGCGTTCCTGGCCGACGCGTTGCGGGCGTTCGGCGACACCGAGCCGGAGGAGCTGCGGCGGGTGAAGGCGGTCGCGGTGCTGGCCAACCCCACCAGGGCGGTCGAGCTGCTGGCCGCGTTCGCGGCGCTGCGTTCGCGCAGCCTCGACGTTGGCCCGGGTCTGGACGCTGACGTGGCGCTGCCGCTCGACGAGCCCGTCCAGCCCGCGCAACCGGTGGCGGCATCCGAGCCGACACAGCCGGACGCGCTGGAACGGATGGACGCGTTCGCGCGACGGGTCGGGTTCAGACCCACCCGACTGCCCGACTTCCTGCCCCGGGTCTCGACAAGCTCGACCAGCCGATGGGTCTCGACAGGCTCGACCAGCCGGGTCTCGACAGGCTCGACCGGCCGGAGGCGCCGGTGTTCCGGTTCGACTGGTCGAAGCTGTTGCCGCCGCTGACGCTGAACCTGCACCTCGCCGCCGACACCCTTCAGGACGAGGACGGTGGCGTCGTCCGCTGGGAGGAGGGCGGGCCGGTCACCCAGCAGTTCGTCCACGACCACCTGCGACCGCTGCACACCTACCGCATCCAGCCGGTCCTCGACCTCGCCGGCCAAGCCCCGGTCGACGGCTACGAGATCCCCGACCGACATCGCCGGGCCGTGCGCCTGCGGACGCCGGCCGACTGCTTCCCGTACTCCTGCGACACCACCCCCAAGGTGGACGTCGACCACACCCGGCCCTACGAGCACGGGCCGACACCGGAGCAGGCGATGCAGTCACGCCTCGAGAACTACGGACCCCTGGGCCGGTTCCACCACCGCATCAAGACCCACGGCACCTGGACCCTGCGACAACCCTTCGACGGCCTCTACCTGTGGCGCGACCCCCACGGCCAGGTCTACCTCGTCGACCACACCGGCACCCACAAGATCACCGCCTCCGGCACCACGTCCGGCGCGGCCACGACCTACGACCCCGACATCGACGTCGTCCCCACCGACACCGTCATCGAGGTCGACTTCACGGCCTGACCCGAGGGCCGGGGCCTCAGTTCGCTGAGCGGCTCCAGACGTCTGCGCCGAATTCGCGGGCGAGACGGCCGTACCCGAGCGGCGCGACGCCGAAGATGCGCGCCAGGGTGCGCTCGAGGGAGTACTGGTTGTAGGGCTGGTCGCTGCTGCTGCCCGGCTCCACGAACGGCGACAGCACCACGGCGCCGATGCGGCCGCCGCCGGGACCGTCGAGGCCGGCCTGGTCGGTGTTGGGACCGGACACCTGGCCGCAGCAGGCATCGGCGGCGCCGGGATTGCCGTTCTCCGCCTCGTCGAAGGTCACCACGAGCATGCCGTCCGCGCGGAACGCGGGCGACGCCGTGATCCTCGGCACCCAGGTGCGCAGCCACGCGTCGGCGCTGGTCAGCCCGCCGGGCCGGCCGTCGACGCAGGGCGAGTCGTGACCGTCGTTGCACAGGTTCGGGGTGATGTACGAGAGGTTCCTGGTGGTCGACTTCGTGGCCAGGTCGTCCTGCAGGTGGGACAGGTCGACGACGTCGCGCCGACAGCTCGGCGAGTCGACGATGCTGTGGAAGTAGACGAACGGGTTGTGCTTGGTGGCGTACTGGTCCCCGTCGCGGGCCTTGTTCGTGGCGTCGTGCGACCCGATGTCCGGGTGACGGCACGGCGTGCCCATGTCCTCGAGGTAGCCGCGCCAGCTCAGCCCCCGCGTCTCCAGCTGGTCCGCGATCGTCGTCACCGACGACGGGTAGACGCAGCCGCGGCCGACCGCCTGCTGCGGCGCCTCGACGCCGGTCTGCTCGAACTCGGTGAACGTCGTGCAGTCGTCCTGGGTGTCGGGGTTGGGCGCCTGGCCGCTGATCTGCGCGAGGTAGTTCGGCAGGCTGTGGTGCGCGATCCCGAAGAACTGCTTGAGCAGCACGCCCTGCGAGGTCAGCGTCTTCGACAGGTACGGCGCCTTCGAGTCGGCGCCGAACGTGTCGGCGTAGCTCTTGTTCTCGAGGTTGACCACGAACACGTGGTGCACCGCCGGGAGGTCCACCGCCGCGGCCGGTGCAGGCGACGACGACGCCGATGACGACGAGGTCGACGACGTCGACGAGGAGCAGCCGCCGACCAGCACGAGCCCGAGCACCAGCGCCATGCACGCGGGCCAGGACGGTCGGTGCGACAGGGACATCCCAGGATTGTCCCCCGGCCAGGTGACGAGGACCTGAACAGGGTCAGCCCGCGGGTCGCCAGCCGAGCGCCGGACCGAGCCGGGTCGCCAGGTCGGTGAGGATCTGGACGTAGTCCTCGTGCCCGAACGTGAACGGCAGCGCGAACGCCACCTCGTCGACCTCGCGGAACGCGGCGTGCGCGTAGAGCCGCTCGGCGAGCTCGTCGGACGTGCCGACCAGGTCGGGCGCGAACATCAGCCGCGCCGGCCCCTGCGGCTCCCGCGTCCGCGCGAGCCGCGCCTCCGCGTAGGCCGCGTACGTCGCCCGCTGCTCGGCCGACGCGGAGTCGGTCGGGATCACCACGAGCCCCTGGGACACCCGGGCCGCCGAGCCGGAGGGGTGGTGCTCACGGAACCGGCGCACCTGGGAGAGCTGCACCTGCGCGAAGTCCTCCGACTCCTCGGCCTTGACGACGCTGCTGGTGAGGAGGTTGAGCCCCTGCTCGCCGGCCCACTGCGCCGAGCGCAGGCTGGCGCCGCCGTACCAGACGCGGGACGCGAGCCCGGGGGAGTGCGGCTGCACGCGGTCGGAGTACGCCTCGATGCCCACCGTCCCGCTGAAGCCGGTGACCGGCTCGCCGCGGACGGCGCGCAGCAGCCGCTCGACACGGGCGTAGCTGAAGTCCTCGACGTCGGCGGTGTCGGGGTAGAGCGCCTCCTTGACGTCGTCGTAGCGCATCGGCGGGCCGATGCTGATCCCCGGGTTGAGCCGCCCGCCGGAGAGCACGTCGACGGTGGCGAGGTCCTCCGCCAGCCGCAGCGGGTTCTCCCAGCCGACCGGGGTCACCGCGGTGCCGAGCTCGATGCGGCGGGTGCGCTGCGTCGCCGCGGCGAGCACCGCGACCGGTGAGGAGATGCCGTACTGCAGGTGGCGGTGCCGCAGCCACGCGCTGTCGAAGCCCAGCTGCTCGCCGAGCTCGATGATCGCCAGCGTCGACTCGTGACCCGGGCCGGGGTCGTCGCCGTCGAAGAGCCCGATGGTCAGGAACCCCAGCCGTCGCAGCGGGGTCGACTCGTCCGGCACGTCCGTGCTCCTCACTCACGCGGGTACGTTGCGACCATCCTCGCCGACGACCCGACACCAGGAGACCCGATGCCCGAGCCGGTGCTGCTCACCAGCCGCGTGGACGACGTCCTCACCCTGACGTTCAACCGCCCCGAGCGCCGCAACGCGCTCAGCGACGAGCTGTGGTCCGCGCTGCGCGACGCGGTCCGGGACGTGGCGGACGACCGGACCGTGCGCGCCGTGGTGCTGACCGGGGCCGGCGGCGCGTTCTGCTCCGGCGCCGACCTCGCGGACGTGGACGTCACCCTGCACCCGCTGGACCGGATGCGGATGGTCGACGACATCGTGCTCGCGCTGCACGGGCTGCCGGTGCCCACGGTGGCGAAGGTGACCGGCGTCGCGGTCGGGGCCGGCTGGAACCTGGCGCTGTGCTGCGACCTGGTGGTGGCGACGCCGGAGGCGCGGTTCTCGCAGATCTTCGCCCGGCGCGGGCTGTCGCTGGACTCGGGCGGCTCGTGGCTGCTGCCGCGGCTCGTCGGACTGCAGCAGGCCAAGCGGCTCTCCCTGCTCGCGGAGATGATCGACGCCGACGAGGCGCACCGGCTCGGGCTGGTCACCTGGGTGACGGCCGCCGACGAGGTCGACGACTTCGTGGACGAGCTGGTCGGGCGGCTCGCCGCCGGCCCGCCGGTCGCGCTGGCCCAGACCAAGGAGCTGCTCAACCAGGGCACCGGCCGGTCGCTGGCCGACGCGCTCACCGCCGAGGGACGCGCGCAGACGGTGAACTTCGCGACGGACGCCCCCGAGGCGTTCCGGGCGTTCCGCGACAAGGTCGACCCGGTGTTCACCGGCGAGTGGCGACCGGACGGCGGCTAGCCCGACCTCACACCGGGAGGTCGAGCCGCACCCGGCCTCCGGCGGCCGTCGGGTCGATCGTCGCCTCGCCGCCGTGCGCGCGGGCGACCGCCTGCACCAGCGACAGCCCCAGCCCGGAGCCCGGCGTCGAGCGGCTCTCCTCGGCGCGGCTGAACCGGTCGAACGCCTGGTCCACGAACGGCGCCGGGAACCCGGGACCCTGGTCGCTCACCGTGACGACGAGGCGACCGTCCGCCACCTCGGCGACCACGCGGACCGGGCGCTCCCCGTGGCGGAGCCCGTTGAGCACGAGGTTCGACACCGCCAGCTCGGTCCACCGACGGTTGACGCTGCACCACGGCGGCCGGGGCGTCGACCTCCACGTCCGGGCGCGTCGCCGCCGGGACCCCGCGCACCGCCGCCGCCACCAGCTCGTCGACGGCGACGGCCTCGCGCGTCAGCCCACCGGTGCCGCGCAGCTCCTCGATCTCGAGCAACGCGTTCGCGAGGTCGACGAGCCGATCCACCTGGCCCTGCAGGGAGGCCAGGACCGTGGCGGTCTCGGCCTCGGAGCGCGGTCGGTGCCGGTGCCACTCCAGCTCGGTCCGCATCAGGGACAGCGGCGAGCGCAGCTCGTGCGAGGCGTCCGCCAGGAACTGCCGCTCGCGGCGGGCCGCGTCCTCGAGCCGGTCGAGGAGGTCGTTGAAGGTGTGGCCGAGCCGGGTCAGCTCGTCGTCGCGGTCGGTGTCGACCGGCAGCCGCTCGTGCGGGACGTCGGAGCCGCGCTCCAGCCGCTCGACGGTACGGCGGTAGCGCTCCACCGGGTCCAGCGCGGCCCGCGCCGTGCGGTACCCGACGAAGGACGCCGCGACGAGCGCCGCCAGGTCGGCGATCGCGAGCTGCAGCAGGAGCTCGCGCAGCGCCTCGTCGTGCTTGCGCCGGCTGATCGCCGAGGCGACGTACCGGGTGCCCGACGGCGACCGCACGCGGAACGCGTCGACCCGGTAGGCGACGTCGGCGGGCGGCAGGAACGACCCGACGTCGAAGCGGATCTCCTGCCCGCCGCGCAGGTCGCCGAGCCGCTCCGCGTCCAGCAGCGACGGGAGGCGGTCGTTCCCGGCGACCAGGCGACCCCGCTCGTCGTACACCTGGAAGGCCTCGCCGGGGGTGTCCTCGGGCGGCGGCTGCCCGGTGCTCACGGCGTGCTCGACGACCTCCTGGTAGGCGTCGAGGTCCTGGTCGACCTGGCGGTCGAGGGCGTACGCGACGCGCCAGTAGACGAACGCCGCGGCGAGCGCCAGCACCACGGCCATCGCGGCGGCGACGGCGACGACCAGCCGGGTCACGATGGGCCGTCGCCCGACGAGACGGTGCCAGACCCTCACCGGTCGACGGTCTCGAGCCGGTACCCGACGCCGCGCAGCGTCGTCACCCTCACCTGCGTCGAGGGCTCCAGCCGGGCGCGCAGCCGCGACATGTGGACGTCGATCGCGTTGCTGCGGATGTCGACCTCGCCGTCCCACATCTCGTCGAACAGCGTGTCGCGCGACACGACGCGGCCGGCGTTCTCCAGCAGTGCCACCAGCATCGCGAACTCGCGGCGCGACAGCGTGGCCTCGACCTCGCCGACCCACACCCGCCGCTCGAGCGGGTCGAGCACCACGTCGCCCAGCGTCAGCCGGTGGTCGGGGCTCTCGCGGCGCCGGCGGATCGCGTGCAGCCGCGCGGCCAGCTCCTCGAGCGCGAACGGCTTGACGAGGTAGTCGTCGGCGCCGGCGTCGAGCCCCGCCACCCGCTCCGGGACGGCGCCGCGCGCGGTCAGCATCAGGATCGGCACGTCGTTGCCCTCGGCGCGGAGCCGTCGGCACACGTCGGTCCCCGAGATGCCGGGGAGCATCAGGTCGAGGACCACGGCGTCCACGCCGTGGCCCCGGGCCGCGGCCAGGGCCTGCTTGCCGTCGAGGCACCCGGTGGTGGTCATGCCCAGCTCCTGGAGGTAGCTGGTCACCAGCTCGACCATCCGTCGCTCGTCGTCGACCACCACCACATGCACCCGGTCAGCGTAGGGGCGCCGCCTGTCAACCGCCTTCATCCTGCGGTCACCTTCCGTTCCTACCGTGTACGGAGTCCGTTCACCCGGTTCACCCGGTTCGCCTGGAAGGTCCCGCACCCATGTCCGTGCCCACCGAGCTCCTCGGCGCCCTCGGCCGGCTCGGCGTCGACGTGCTGGCGATGCTGCTGCTCGTCGGCTGGCTCTACCGCCGCCGGGTCGCGGCCCCGGAGATGGCGCTGGTCTTCACCGCCCTGAACATCGGGCTGTTCGCGGCGATCACGACCATCGGCTCCGGCGACTTCCCGACCGGCATCGGCTTCGGGCTGTTCGGCCTGCTCAGCCTGGTGCGGCTGCGCAGCGCGGCCTTCACGCTCAAGGACGTCGCCTACACCTTCGTGGCGCTCGTGCTGGCGCTGGTCAACGGGCTGCCGGAGCGCGACCTCGCGGTGACCGTGCTGCTGAACGTGGTGCTGCTGGTGGCGCTGTGGGTGGTCGACGAGACCCGGTCGCGGACCCCGAGCAGCCGGCTGATGCGGGTCACCCTGGACGTCGCCGTCACCGACCTCGAGGCCGCGACGGCCGAGGTGCGGCGCCGGGTCCGGGTCGAGCCGCTCAGCGTCGTGGTCGAGGACGTCGACCTGGTGCGCGAGACCACCCGGGTCGCGGTGCGGTACGCCGTACCGAGGGACGCGGCGCCGACCTCCGGCGACCTTGACGCCGACCCGCGCGCGGAGGTGCTCGATGGCCGCTGACCCGCTGCCCTTCGACGTCGCGGACCGCGCCGCCGTGTCGCTGGCCGAGGTGCTCGAGGAGGCGCCGCAGCTGACCCGCGTGGACCGCAAGTACCTCCTCGACGCGGGCACCCTCGCCGCCGCGCTGGACCTGCTGCCGGCGAGCTACCGCGTGCTGACCATCGCGGGCCGCCGCGCCACCACCTACCGCAGCACCTACTTCGACACCGCCGACCTCGCGACCTGCCGCGCGCACGTGCAGCGGCGCCGCCGCCGCTGGAAGGCCCGCAGCCGGCTCTACGTCGAGGACGGACTGTGCCGCATCGAGGTGAAGTCGAAGGACGGCCGGGGGGTCACCGCGAAGTCGGTCGCCGACTCCGATGCCGCCGGCTACGGCACGCTCGGCGCGACCGAGGCGGCCTTCGTGGCGCAGTGCCTCGCCGAGCGCCGGCTGGCCGCCGACGTCCGGTTGCTGCGCCCGACGGCGGAGGTGTCCTACCGACGCACCACGCTCGCCGACACCACCGACGACCGGTGCCGCGTCACCCTCGACTGGCTGGTGCGGTGCACGCTCGACGGCCAGGCGGTGTGGCTCGACGACGACTTCGTGCTCGTCGAGACCAAGGGTGGGATCCGGCCGTCCGCCGCCGACCGCGCGCTCGGCTCGCTGGGCGTGCGCCCGCGCTCGTTCAGCAAGTACGTCGCCGCGGTGTCGCTGCTGCGCGACGACCTGCCCGACAACGACGTGCGCCGGATGCACGGCCGCGAGCTGCACTCCGCGGAGCTGAGCGCATGAGCATCCCCCGCCGGTACGTCGCCGTGCTGGTCGTCGCGGTCCTCGCGGTGCTCGTCGGCGCCCTCGGCCCGCTGGCCCTGGACGCCGTGGCGAACCCGTCGGCCAAGGACAAGATCGCGGCCGACCCGCCGCCCGTGCTGTTCGAGAGCGCGACTGTGGCGCCGCTGGAGAGCCGGGTCGCCGCGCAGGCCCCCCGCGCGCACGCGCTGATGCGGCAGTGGTGGCGCGACCACGGCCGCGCGCGGCACGACGCCGCCTTCACGGCCTGGCTGAAGCAGACGCTCCCCGGACCTCCGAGCCACGCCGAGCGCACCGCGGAGGTGGGCTACGTGCAGCAGCTCGCGGCCACCCGCACCGCCGCCGGCGTCCGCGCCTCCACGTGGCTGGAGGCGCACGGCAAGAAGGACGTCTGGAAGCTCTACGCCCACGACCAGGCCGAGCTGCTCCCCGCGGCGGCGGGCGACGCCCGCAAGCAGTCCGTCAAGGACCTGCTCTCCCTGTCCAAGACCGTGGCCGACGCGCTCGGCACCCGCTACCGGCAGTCGGCGCCTTACGTCCTGCACCCGGCGCTGCGTCCCGACCACGTCGTGGCCTCGGGTCAGGTGTGCCCGTGCTCCTACCCGTCGCGGCACGCGGCGGCGGCCGCCGCGGCCACGACGTACCTCTCCGCGCGTGAACCGCACCGCGCCGCCGACTACCGCTGGATGGCCTCGCAGGTCGACTGGTCGCGGGTCTACATGGCGGGCCACGTCAGCAGCGACATCACCGCCGGTGCGCTGCTCGGCGACCTGATCGGGGAGTACTTCTCGGTCACCCGGCAGGGCTAGGCCGAGCCGCCGAACAGCGACCCGACCGCGAACGTGATCGCCATCGCCAGCAGCCCGACCACCACGTTGCGGACGATCGCGGGCCGCCGAGGTGCGCCGCCGAGCCGGGAGCTGACCAGGCCGGTCACCACCAGGGCGGCGGTCACGGCCAGCACCGTCACGAACAGTCGCCACGACGGCGGCGGGACGAGGATCGCGACCAGCGGCAGCAGCGCCCCGACCGAGAACGACGCCATCGACGACCACGCCGCGTGGAACGGGTTGGTGCGCTCGTCGGGGTCGATCCCGAGCTCGGCCTCCGCGTGCGCGGCCAGCGCGTCGTGCGCGGTGAGCTCGCGCGCCACCCGGTCGGCGAGGTCGGGGGACAGCCCCTTCTGCACGTAGAGCGAGCGGAGCTCCGCGAGCTCGTCCTCGGGCATGTGCTCGAGCTCCCACTCCTCGAGCCGGATCGCGGCCTCCTCGGTGTCCGACTGCGTGCTCACCGAGACGTACTCGCCGCCCGCCATCGACAACGCGCCGGCGACCAGGCCGGCCAGGCCGGCCACCAGGATGGTGCTGCGGTCGTGGGTGGCGCCGGCCACCCCGACCACCAGGCCGGCCGTCGACACGATGCCGTCGTTGGCCCCGAGCACGCCGGCGCGCAGCCAGTTCAGCCGGCTCGCCAGGCCCGACTGGTGCGCCTCGCGCTGGTGCCGGGCCGCCTCGTCGCTCACGTCGTCCTCCAGGTGGGTCGGGTCCACCCTAGGAGGCGGTCAGCGGCCGGTGCTGCTGCTCGCCGAGGACGAGCCGGTGTCGGACCACGCCGCGCGGGCGCCGCTGTGGCCGATCAGCACGACCTGCACCAGCGTGCCGACGGCGACCATCACAGGGAGCACGACGAGCACGGCCGAGAGGGCGCGGCCGCGCTGCTGCGGCCGGTCGCCCCGGATCCCGAGCAGCCAGTAGAGCGCCAGCGCGAGCACCGCCAGCGGCACCACCCACCAGATCAGCAGGTCCGCGAGGTGGCTGTGGTCCTCGATCAGCCGGCTGCCGCCGACCCGGTGCTCGAGGGACTCACCGGACGAGGTGCTCAGCGGGGTGAGCACCACGGCCAGCACTGCGAGCGCCAGCGGCCCCCACCCGGCCCAGGCGCGGAACCTCGGCCAGACGGCCGCCAGCAGCACCGCCACCGCGGCGGTCGGGACGACGACCACGGTCGCGTGCACGATCAGCGGGTGGGTCGGCAGTCCCAGCACGGTGTCCAGCATCGGTCTCCTCGAGGTTCGGTGACGAAGGCTCGAGTGTCACGGCGCAACCTGTGTGGACCATGAACGCGCTAGGGGATCCGCACCGTCCGGTAGACCGTCGTCGGCTCGACCGTGTCGGTGCGCCGCAGGGACAGCCGGAACGTGTGGGACCCGGCCGGCAGGCTCGCCAGCGTGAGGGTCCCGGTGCCGCGCTGCACCTGGATCACGCCGAGCAGCGTGTCGCCCTGCCGCACCCCGATCGTGCCGGTCAGCGGGCTCACCCCCGGCGCGGTGACGCCGGCCGTGAGCTTGACCGAGCGGCGGCCCGGCGTCGCCGCGACCGTGACGGCCGGGACCGCCCGGACCCTCGGCGTCGCGACCGGGGTGGCGACCAGCGGCCGGTAGGCCTCGGCCTCGCCCGGCACCAGCGCCGAGACGCGGGCCGTGACCCGGTGGCCGAGGTCGACCGTCCCGAGCCGGTACGTCGACCGGGTGGCGCCGACGACGGGGACGCCGTCGCGCAGCCACTGCAGCGAGACCTTCGCCTCGTCGGGGCTCGGGGCGCCGTACGTCGCCGTGAGCAGCTCGCCCGGACGCGGCACGCCGGTGACCGAGGCCGGCTCGGACAGGCCGACCGTCGCAGGTGCGATGACCTCGGAGCGCGGCGCCTTGACCGACAGGGCGTCGTAGCCGGGCATCGTGCCGGTGATCTTCACGCCGACGTGCCGCCCGACCAGCTCCGGCGGGAGGGTGATGCTCCTGCCGGTCTGACCGGCCAGCGGCAGGCCGCGCGACATCCACTGGTAGGCCAGCGTGGTGCCGGCCGGGGTCCAGCTGCCGGCGGTGGCGTACAGCGTGTTGCCGACCGCGGGGGTGCCGGTGATCGAGGGCCGCACCGCGTTGGTGACCGCGACGGCCCGCACCGCGTTCGTGGCCGCCGACGTGGCGCTGACGTTGGAGTAGCCGGAGGTCACCGCGGTGACCCGGACCGTGACCTGCTTGCCGGCCTGGGCCTGCTTGAGCAGCAGGGTGCTGGCGGTGGCACCGGCGACGTCCACGCCGCCGGCCCGCCACTGGTAGCGGTAGGTCGCGCCGGGCAGCGACCACGAGCCCGGCTTGGCGGTCAGCGTCGCGCCGACCTGCGGGGTGCCGCTGACGCTGGGCTTGGCGGTGTTGCGCTGCGCCAGGTCGTTGAAGTGCACGAAGCCGCTGGGCCACTGGCCGCCGCCGCGGGTGATGCGCTTCCAGGAGAAGTCGCCGCCCCACGAGTCCTGCGAGACCACGATGGTGTTGGCGTCGATGATGCGCTCGACGTAGGCGACGTGACCGGCCGACCCGGCGGGCGAGACGTAGGCGCGCCACCACGCGACGGCGCCGACCGCGGGCGTGCCGTTGGTGATCCGGCTCATCGCCGCACCCCAGTTGGTGGCGTTGCCGCTCCCGGACCAGGGCCGGCTGTTGGGCAGCCCGCTGTGCACCATGCGGTAGGCGGCGTAGTTGGTGCAGTTGTGGCCGGAGTACATCCGCCAGTACATCGTGCGGCTCACCGACGCGTAGCCGGCGTTGCCCATCCCGGCCCGGCTGCAGCCGGCGTAGCCCCAGCACAGGTAGGAGGTGCTGGAGGCGCCCTGCGGGCTGGGGGTGGAGGCCGAGGCCGGACCGGCCGCGAGGGTGCTCACCCCCGCGACGACGAGCACGGACAGCAGCAGCGACGCAAAGCGCAGATATCGGACCACGGGCGTAAGGCTAGGGACAGAAGTAGTCGAATGTGACGGGAATGACGAGATTGTCAAGCCGCCACGCCGGGACGAGTCGGCGTGTCGCGCCGGAATGCGGGGGCCTCGCGCCGCGTTGTCGGCAGGTATGACGGACAAGAAGGTGCTCGTTCCCGGGCCCGACCACCCGATCACCATCGAGGCCACCGGCGCCCGTGTCACGGTCAGCCTCGGCGGCCGCGTCATCGCCGACACCACCGCCGCGCTGACGCTGCGCGAGGCGTCGTACCCGCCGGTCCAGTACATCCCGCTCGCCGACGTGGACGCCGCCGTGGTGCGGCCCAGCGACCACGCGACCTACTGCCCCTTCAAGGGCGACGCGTCCTACTCCTCGCTGCAGGTGGGCGACGACGTGGTGGACGCGGCGATGTGGACCTACCCGGAGCCGTACGACGCGGTGGCCGAGATCCTCGACCACGTCGCGTTCTACCCGGAGCGGGTCGACTCGATCCGGGTGCACCGTGCCGCCTGAGGCCGGCGCGCACCTCGTCACCGTCGAGGGTCGCGTCATCACCACCCCGCGGCTGCGGATCCGGCCCTGGTCGCCGGACGACGCCGAGGCCGCGCTCGCGGTCTACGGGGTCGACGACGTCGCCCGCTGGCTGAGCCCGGCCATGGAGCGCGTCCGGGACGCGGACGCCATGCGCGACCAGCTCGCCCGGTGGGCCGGCGAGGAGCTGCCCTCCCCGCAGGGCCGGTGGGCGGTCGAGCTGGCCGAGTCCGGCGACCTGCTCGGTGGCGTCGGCGTGCTGCCGCTGCCGCCGGAGGGCGACGACCTGGAGGTCGTCTGGCAGCTCGCCCCCGAGGCCTGGGGCCACGGCTACGCCGCCGAGGCCGGCCACGCGGTCGCGCACCACGCGTTCGCGTCCGGCGTCGAGGAGCTGTTCGCGGTCGTCCGCACCCAGAACGGCCGCGGGGCCGCCACCGCGCAGCGGGTGGGCATGGAGTGGGTCGGCGAGACCGAGAAGTACTACGACCTGCGGCTGCAGGTCTACCGGCTGCGCAAGGGCGAGCTGGACGTGCCGCAGCAGCGGCTGACGCGCAGCTGATCCGACCGCTCAGGCGACGGTCGTGAGCTGAGGCTGCCGGTCCGCGGCCTCGTCGTCCTCGACCACGTGCTCCCGCGCGCCCGTGCGCTCCGCGCCGACGCCGGCCGCGACCACGAAGAGCACGCCGAGCACCGGCCACAGCCCGGGCACCTGGTGCAGCAGCACCAGCCCGACCAGCGCGGCGATCGCCGGCTCGAGGCTCATCAGCGTGCCGAACGCCGCGGTGGTGAGCCGGCGCAGCGCCAGGAACTCCAGCGTGAACGGCACCACCGGCAGCAGCAGCGCGAGCCCGATGCCGACCACCACGAGCTGCCAGTCCAGCTGCGGCAGCGTGGCCGGCCCGGCCACCGCGGTCGCGACCAGCCCGGCCACGAACAGCGAGACGGCGAGCCCCTGCAGCCCGGAGACCTCGTCGCCGACCGCCTGGCTCAGCAGGATGTACGACGCCCAGCACGCGGCCGCGGCCAGCGCGAGGAGCACGCCGACGACCTCGACGTCGCCGTGCCACGGCTCGGTCAGCAGCACCACGCCGACGGCGGCCAGCGCCGGCCACACCAGCATCCGGGCGCCCTTGCTGCGCGCCACCGCGACGCCGAGCGGGCCGAGGAACTCCAGCGCGCTCGCGGTGCCCAGCGGCAGCCGGGCGACGGCGCCCAGGAACAGCATCGTGAGGCCGGCGATCACCACGCCCAGCGCCACCGCGCCGAGCAGCCCGCGCCGGCTGAAGCTCGACGGCCGCGGCCGGACCAGCGACCACCAGGATCAGCCCGGCCCAGGCCAGCCGCAGCCAGGCCGCGCCGCCGGGGCCGATGCGGTCGAACAGCCCGACCGAGGCGGCCACGCCGAGCTGCACGCACGTCATCGACGCCAGCGCCATCAGGGTGCCGGTGCGGGCGGGGCTGCGGGTCGTCGGTGCTCATGCTGTCCAGTGAGCCACACCCCGACCGTTCGCGTCCACGTGAAAGATGTGGACAGATCGTTCAGCAGACGTGAACAATGGAGCGATGGACCCGCGCCGCCTGGAGCTGCTGCTCGAGCTGTCCCGGCTCGGCTCGATGCACGCGGTCGCCGACACGATGCACGTCACCACCTCGACGGTCTCGCAGCAGATCGCCGCGCTGGCCCGGGAGGCGGGCGTCGAGCTGCTCGAGCCCGACGGCCGCCGGGTGCGGCTGACCCCGGCCGGCCGGCGGCTGGCCGACCACGCGGTGACGGTGCTCGCGGCGATCGAGGCCGCCCGCGCGGACCTCGACCCCGACGCGGAGCCCGCGGGCACGGTGCGGGTGGCGGCGTTCGCGACGGCGGTCCGGCGCTCGCTGATGCCGGCCGTGCGTCGGCTGGCCGTCGAGCACCCGGACGTGCACGCTGCGGATCCTCGAGCACGAGCCCGCCGAGTGCCTCGACCTGCTGGCCCGCGACGACATCGACCTCGCGATGACCTACGAGTTCGACCTGGCGCCCGTCGGGTTCGACGCGACCCTGGAGCCGGTGCCGCTGTGGCAGGCCGACTGGGGGCTCGGGGTGCCGGCCGGCGACCCCGTCCCGCCGGGGCGTCGCGGTCGCGGTGCTCGACGCCTACCGCGACAGCGACTGGATCGTGAACTCCCGCAACGACTCCGACCTCGAGGCGGTGCGCCGGGTCGCCTCGCAGGCCGGCTTCGAGCCGCGGGTCGTGCACCGGGCCGACAGCCTGGAGCTGGTCGAGGACCTGATCGTCGCCGGCCTCGGCGTCGGCCTGCTCCCCGAGGCCCGCCCGCTCGCCGACGGGGTGCGGCTGCTCCCGCTGCGCGACCCGCGCGTCGCGCTGCGGGCCTACGCCGTCACCCGCCGCGGCCGCTCCGCCTGGCCGCCGCTCGCCGCCGTGCTCCGGCTGCTCGCCACCCCCGCCTAGCCGATCCGGGCCGCGTGTTCGCCCTGGACGAACGCCGGAACACCCGCTCCGCCGCCGGGGGTTGAGTCGACATCGCTCAAGTCTCGAAAGGTGCGACACATGTCCACTCGCCTCCCCGTCCTCTTCGTCTCCGACCTCGTGGTGCTGCCGGGCATGGTCGTGCCCGTCGAGCTCGACGAGCCCTCCCAGGCCGCGATCGACGCGGCCCGCGCCAGCAGCGACGGCCGGCTGCTGGTCGCCCCCCGGCTCGACGACCGCTACGCGTCGTACGGCGTCGTGGCCAGCGTCGAGCGCGTCGGCCGGTTCAGCGGCGGAGCCGCCGCGGCCGTCCTGAAGGCCGAGCAGCGCGCCCGCATCGGCAGCGGGGTCACCGGGCCCGGCGCGGCGCTGTGGGTCGAGGTCGACCCCGTCGACGAGCGAGGTCACCGACCACGCCCGCGAGCTCGCGGAGGAGTACAAGCGGCTCGTCGTCGCCGTGCTGCAGCGCCGTGAGGCCTGGCAGGTCATCGACTCCGTCCACTCGCATGACCGACCCCGGTGCCATCGCGGACGCGGCCGGCTACGCGCCGTACCTCTCGAACGACCGGAAGCGGCAGCTGCTCGAGACGCCGGACGTCGAGGAGCGGCTCGAGACGCGTCATCGAGTGGACCAAGGAGCACCTGGCCGAGCAGGAGATCACCGACAAGATCGGTGAGGACGTCCGCGAGGGCATGGAGAAGAGCCAGCGCGAGTTCCTGCTGCGCCAGCAGCTCACCGCGATCCGCAAGGAGCTCGGCGAGGGCGAGCCCGAGGGCGCCGACGACTACCGCGCCCGCGTCGAGGGCGCGGACGTGCCCGACGCCGTCCGCGAGGCGCTGCTGCGCGAGGTCGGCAAGCTCGAGCGGGCCAGCGACCAGAGCCCCGAGACGTCGTGGATCCGCACCTGGCTCGACACCGTGCTCGAGCTGCCGTGGGCCGTGACCACCGAGGACATCGACGACGTCGCCGCCGCCCGCGAGGTGCTCGACGCCGACCACCACGGCCTCGACGAGGTCAAGGAGCGGATCGTGGAGTACCTCGCGGTCCGGGCCCGTCGCGCCGAGCGCGGCCTGCAGGTCGTCGGCGGCCGCGGCTCCGGTGCGGTGATCCTGCTCGCCGGTCCTCCCGGCGTCGGCAAGACCTCGCTCGGCGAGAGCGTCGCGCGGGCGCTGGGCCGCAAGTTCGTCCGCGTCGCCCTGGGCGGCGTCCGCGACGAGGCCGAGATCCGCGGCCACCGCCGGACGTACGTCGGCGCGCTGCCCGGCCGCATCGTCCGGGCGATCAAGGAGGCCGGCTCGATGAACCCGGTCGTGCTGCTCGACGAGGTCGACAAGGTCGGCGCGGACTACCGCGGCGACCCGGCGGCCGCGCTGCTCGAGGTGCTCGACCCGGCGCAGAACCACACCTTCCGCGACCACTACCTCGAGCTCGACCTCGACCTGTCGGACGTGCTGTTCATCGCGACCGCCAACGTCGTCGACACCATCCCGTCCGCGCTGCTGGACCGGATGGAGCTGGTCACGCTCGACGGCTACACCGAGGACGACAAGGTCGCCATCGCGCGCGACTTCCTGCTGCCCCGGCAGCTGGAGCGGGCGGCGCTGACCGAGGACGAGGTGAGCCTCACCGACGCGGCGCTGCGCGAGATCGCGGCCGACTACACCCGCGAGGCGGGGGTGCGGCAGATGGAGCGGCTGATCGCCAAGGCGCTGCGCAAGGTCGCGACGCGGCTGGCCACCGAGCCGGGTCCGGTCGCGATCGACGAGCCCGACCTGAAGGGCCTGCTGGGCCGGCCGCGCTTCACCCCGGAGTCGCACGAGCGCACCTCGGTGCCGGGCGTCGCGACCGGCCTGGCGGTCACGGGTCTCGGCGGCGACGTGCTGTTCATCGAGGCCAGCGCCAGCGACGGCGAGCCGCGGCTGACCCTGACCGGCCAGCTCGGCGACGTGATGAAGGAGTCGGCGCAGATCGCGCTGTCCTTCGTCCGCTCGCACGCCGAGGCGCTCGGCGTCGACCCGGAGGTCCTGGAGCGGAACATCCACGTGCACGTCCCTGCGGGCGCCGTCCCCAAGGACGGGCCGTCGGCCGGCGTCACGATGGTGACCGCGCTGGTCTCGCTGGCCACCGGGCGCCCGGTGCGCTCCGAGGTCGGCATGACCGGCGAGGTCACGCTCAACGGCCGGGTGCTCCCGATCGGCGGGGTGAAGCAGAAGCTGCTCGCCGCGCAGCGGGCCGGCCTCACGGAGGTGTTCCTGCCGCAGCGCAACGAGCCGGACCTCGACGACGTGCCGGCCGAGGTGCTGGCCGACGTCACCGTCCACCTGGTCGGCGACGTGCTGGACGTCGCGGCGGCGGCGCTCGAGCCGGTCGGCGGGTCGGCCTCCGGGTCGTCAGAGGGGCGGGCGTCCCACGCAGCGGCCTAGACGACCCGCCGATGGTGCCGATGTCTTTACCGGACCCTGAGGTCCGGCCTAGGCTGGGGGCGGCAGCTCGAGCAGGGGATTCGCGCTGGACCGCGCGGGGTGGTGGATGACGGACATCGACGAGTTCGTGGACTTCGATCCCGTCCGCGTGCTCGGCTGCAGCGAGGACGAGGCCGCCGAGCTGCTGCGCGGCCGGCGGATCACCCCGGGCGAGGTCGAGACGGTGGCGCTGTCGAGCTACCAGTGGTGGCGTCACCTGCGCGACCCGCGGTCCTACTGGGTCACCACCAGCCAGGCCGCCCGGCTGCTCCACCTCGCCCCCAGCGTGGTGCGCCGGATGCTCGACCAGGACCGGCTGCCGTACGTCGTGCACAGCAGCGGGGTGCGGCTGATGCGCCGCCACGAGATCATCCACCGCTCGCAGCAGGGGTTCGGCCCCGAGCCGCACTGAGCAGCCCCGCCGCGGCGTCCCGGGCCAGGTCGAGCGCGTCGGCCTGGTCCCCGGCCGTGAGGGCGACGACCGCCCCCTCGTAGAGCAGGTGCAGCTGGCCGCCGAGCCGGTCCGGGTCGTCGTACCCGGCCTCGGCGCAGAGCGCGGTGAACAGCTGCCGCATCCAGGCCTTCTCGTCGCGGACCACCGGCAGCCCCGGGTGCTCGGTGCCGCCCAGCTCGGCGTAGGCGTTGACGAACGCGCAGCCGCGCCACTGCTCGGCCAGCCAGCCCTCGAGCGCGTCGAGGACGGCCAGCACCCGGGCGGGTCCCGGCTCGGGGTGCTCGGCGAGCCGGTCGAGCACCCGGCCCTGCCAGGTCTCGGCCCGGCGCCGCAGGTACAGCGCGACGAGGGCGTCCTTGGAGCCGAAGCGGTCGTAGAGCGACTTCTTGGTGGTGCGCGCGTCCGACGCGATCAGCTCCACGCCGACCGCGCGGATGCCGCGCGCGTAGAACAGCTGCTCGGCGCTGTGCGCCAGCCGCTCCCCGACGGGCGTCAGCCGGTCGTCGACCGTCGTGACGGTGGGCAGGGCGGTCGTGGTCGTCATCTCGCCTCCTGGACGGTTCACTGCGAGTATACCGACCGGTATGGTTATGTCGAGGCCATGAGCGGTCTTCGGAGGAGCAGCAGCCGGCGGGTCGACCTGCTGGCCGCCGCCTCGCTGGTGGTGATGTGGAGCTCCGGGTTCATCGGGGCCGCCCTCGGCACCCGGTTCGCGCCCGCGGACACGCTGCTGGCGTGGCGCTACGTCGCCGCCGCCGTCATCGTCGCCACCTGGGCGGCGCTGCGCGGGGTCCGGCCCGACCGGCGCAGCTGGCCGCGGCTGGCGCTGGTCGGCTTCCTGTGCCAGTGCCTCTACCTCGGCGGCGTGGTCACCGGCGTGGGCCTCGGCGTCCCGCCCGGCACGGCGGCGCTGGTCGCGGCGCTGCAGCCGCTGCTGGTCGCGGTGGTGGCCGGGTCCGCTGCTCGGCGAGCGCACGTCGACCTGGCAGCGCGTCGGCCTGGTGCTCGGCGTGGTCGGGGTCGCGCTGGTGGTGGCCGGCGACCTCGGGGGAGGCACCGGCGGCGTGGCCGGCTACGCCCTGGTCGTCGGCGGGATGCTGGGGCTGTCGGCCGGGACGTTGCTGGAACGTCGGCTGCACCTGCCGGTGTCGCTGCTGGAGTCGCTCACCGTGCAGACGCTGACCGCCGCGGCCTTCTTCGTCTCCGTCGCGGCGCTGGACCACCACCTGTCCCCGCCGACGGATCCGCGGTTCTGGTGGTCGGTGTGCTGGGTGGTCGGGCTCTCGACGTTCGGCGGCTACGGCAGCTACCTCGTGGTGCTGCGCCGCAGCGGCGCGACGCGGGTGAGCACGCTGCTGTTCCTGACGCCGCCGACGACCGCGCTCTGGGCGTTCCTGATGTTCGGCACCCGGCCCGGGCTGCTGGCGCTGCCCGGTGCGGCGGTCTGCGCGCTCGCGGTCAGCCTCGTCGTGCGGCGTCGCGCGGCATCCCCGCGAGCGTGACCGCGCCCAGCACGAACAGCACCGCGATCGACGCGGTGGTGGCCGGCCAGCCGGCGTACTGGTAGGCGAGGCCGATCAGGGCGCCGAACGCGCTGGACCCGAGGTAGTAGCAGAGCAGGTACATCGCCGCGGCCTGCCCGCGGCGGCCGGTGGCGCGCGAGGACACCCACGAGCTGGCCACCGAGTGGGCCGCGAAGAAGCCCGCCGTGAAGACCAGCAGGCCGACGGTGATGCAGACGATCTGGTCCGGCAGCATCAGCGCCAGCCCGGCCAGCGAGACCCCGATGCCGGCCAGCGCGAGCCGTCGCCGACCGAAGCGGTCCGAGAGCCGGCCGGCGAGCGGCGAGCTGACGGTGCCGGCGAGGTAGGCCAGGAACAGCAGCGAGGTCAGCGTGGTGCTCAGGTGCAGCGGCGCACCCTCGAGCCGGAACGTCAGGTAGTTGTAGCAGGCGACGAAGCCGCCCATCAGCAGGAACGCCAGCAGGCACAGCCGGACGACGCCGCCGTCGCGCAGCAGGTCGCGCACCGCGGCGACGTGCTCGTGCGGGCGCGAGGCCGTCGACGACTGGCGTCGCGCCGGCGGCAGCAGCCGCAGGAAGGCGAGCGTCGCGGCCAGCGCCACGACGCCGAGCAGCGTGACCGCGGCCCGCCAGGAGCTGCTCTCCTCCACCAGGCCCGGCACCAGCCGTCCGGTGATGCCGCCGAGGGTGTTGCCGGCGACGTACACCCCGATGGCGGTGCCGAGCTCGGCCGGCCGCACCTCGTCGCCGAGGTGCGCGACCGCGACGGCGACGACCGCGGCCAGCGAGACCCCGACCAGGCCCCGCGCGACGAGCAGCACCCAGAAGGACGGTGCCGCGGCGGCCGCGAACGTGAACGCGCACGCCAGCAGCAGCCCGGCCCGCATCACCGGCACCCGGCCGACGCTCTCGGCCAGCGAGGACAGCGGCAGCATGCCCAGCGCGATCGCGCCGGTCGCCGCGGAGACCGTCAGGCTCGCGGCCGTGGGGCCCACCCCGAAGTCCGCGCCGATCGCGGGCAGCAGCGCCTGGGTGGAGTAGAGCATCCCGAACGCGGCGAGCGCCGCGCAGACCATCGCGAGGTTGAGCCGGCGCAGCTCGGGGGTCCCGGCGGCCAGGCCCGCGGTCGCGTCGCTCGTCATCGCTGCTCACGCTAGGAGCGCGGTCGAGGTGGGCACAACGAGATGTGCGGCATCAGACAGTGACCGACGCCGGCAGCACGAGCACCAGGCAGGCGCCGCCGAGGTCGGAGTCGGCGACCGTCAGCGTGCCGCCGTGCCGCCGCGCCACCTGGCGGGCGATCGCGAGGCCGAGCCCGCTGCCGGTGCCGCGGGCACGCGCCTCGTGGAGCGCGACGAACCGGTCGAAGACCCGCTCCCGCTCCTCGGCCGGGATCCCCGGGCCGTCGTCCGCCACCTCCAGCCGTACGTCGTCCCGCCCGGCCCGCAGCCGCACGCGGACCCGCGACGCCGCATGGCGCACGGCGTTCTCGAGCAGGTTGCGCACCAGCCGCCGGAGCTCGTCGGCGTCACCGCGGACCGGGGCGGCCGACACCTCGCTCGTGGTGACGTCGACGGTCGTCGTGCCCCGCACGCGGGCGGCCTCCTCCAGGACCACGTCGTCGAGGTCGAGCAGGTCCGCGCGGTGCGCAGGCGAGCCGTCGTGGGTGCGGGCGAGGAACAGCAGGTCCCGCACCAGCCGCTCCATCTCGTCGGTGTCGCGCAGCAGCAGCCGCGCCGTGCCGGGCCAGTCGTGCGCGCCGTCGGCCAGCCCGACCTCGAGCTGCGTGCGCATCGCGGTGACCGGGCTCTGCAGCTCGTGCGAGGCGTCGGCGACGAACGCGCGCTGCCGGTCGCTGCCGTCCTGCAGCCGGTCGAGCATCAGGTTCATGGTCAGCGCGAGCCGGCTCACCTCGTCGCCCGAGGCGGGCACCGGGACGCGTCGACCGAGCTCGTCGTCGGAGATCGACGCGACCTCGGAGCGGATGTCCTCGACGGGCCGCAGCGCGCGCCCGATGACCCGCCACGTGCCCGCGGCCACCAGCAGCACGAGCAGCGGCACCCCCACCGCGAGGTCGCGGCGCAGCGTGCGCGACGCCTCCCCGACCGACTCCAGGCTGGCGCCCGCGACCACGGTGACCGGACCTCGCGCGGTCGGGACGCTCGTGGTCCACACCCGGTAGTCCTCGGTCTGGTTGTCGTCGGGCGCACCGCGCAGCACGCGCATCCGCGCCGGTCCGGCCGCTGCGGGCGACGTGATCGGTGGCTTCCCGGCGACGTTCGGCGACGCCGCCAGCACCGTCCCGTCGCGGGTGAAGACCTGCCCGACGCCCTCCCCGCCGATGCCGTCGAGGGCGGTCGGGAGCGTGCCCCGCCGCGCCAGCGCGCCGAGGTCGTTCACCCGGCTGCGGGCGAGGTCGTCGCCGCTGGCGTGCAGCGAGTGGTCCACGGTGAGCAGCAGCAGCACGGCACCGAGGAGCAGCGCGGTGCCGGACACCACGGTCGCGAGCACGGTGGTGCGGACCCGCACGGACCCCGCTCAGCCACGGTCAGCCACCGTGGGCGTCCAGCCGGTACCCGACGCCCCGCACCGTCTGCAGCGCCGAGCGCCCGAACGGCTCGTCGACGCGCAGCCGCAGCTGCCGGACGTAGACCTCGACGATGTTCGGGTCACCGTCGAACGTGAAGTCCCAGACGTGCTCGAGGATCCGGCTCTTCGAGAGCACCTCGCCGGCGTGACGGAGCAGGTACTCCAGCAGCGAGAACTGCCGGGGGCTCAGCGCCACCGGCACGTCGCCGCGCCACACCTGGTGCCGGGCCGGGTCGAGCCGCAGGTCCCCGGCGGTGAGCACCTGTGGCCGCGCCGGCCGGCCCCGGCGCACCAGGGCGCGCAGCCGGGCGAGCAGGACGACGTACGCGAAGGGCTTGGACAGGAAGTCGTCGGCGCCGGAGTCCAGCGCCTCCGCCTCGACCGTGGCGCCGGAGCGGGCGGTGAGCATCAGGATCGGCGTCCACACCTCCGCGGCCCGCAGCCGGGTGCACACCTCGTCGCCGCTGAGCCCGGGCAGCATCGCGTCGAGCACGATCGCGTCGTAGGCGTTCTCCGTCGCGAGCCAGTGGCCCTCGGTGCCGTCGAGGGCGACGTCCACGGCGTACCCCTCGCGCTCGAGGCCGTGGCGGACCGCTTCGGCGACGTGCGCGTCGTCGTCCACGACGAGGATCCGCATGCGGTCACGATGCCACGGCGTCGCTGAAGCCGCGCTGAAGAACGCCTTCAGCCTCCCTTCAGCGGTGCGGTGCCACGGTGGCTGCATGACCCGACGACTGCTCCTGATCCCGGTCGCGCTGCTCGCGCTGACCGCCGGGTGCGGGGGCGACCCGGGATCGTCCGGGCCGCGTCCGAAGGACCCGGCGCCGTCCACCCCGCCGGCCGCCGCGTCCTTCGGGCACACCGTGGACAACCCGTGGCTGCCGTGGCGCCCCGGCACCCGGTGGCGCTTCGTCGGGGAGACCGCCGACGGCACCGAGCGGACCGTGGTGACGGTGACGCACCGCCACCACACCGTGCAGGGCGTCGCCACCACCGTCGTGCACGACGTGGTCCACCTCGACGGGGCGCTGCTCGAGGACACCTACGACTACTACGCGCAGGACGACGGCGGGACGGTCTGGTACTTCGGCGAGGACACCAAGGAGTACGACGGCACGAAGGTCGACGCCTCCGGGTCCTGGCAGGCCGGGGTGCACGGGGCCCGCGCCGGGATCGCGATGCCGGCGCACCCGACGCCGGGGGACCGCTACTTCCAGGAGTACTACCCGGGCGAGGCGATGGACCAGGGGCGGGTGCTGCGCACCGACGCGGCGGTGACCGTCCCGTTCGGTCACGTCACCGGCCTGCTGGAGACCAAGGACTTCACCCGGCTCGAGCCGAAGGCCGACGAGCACAAGTACTACGAGAAGGGCGTCGGTGTGGTGCTCGAGAAGAGCCTGCACGAGCAGGACGTCACCCGGCTGGTCTCCATGACCCGCCCGTGAGACCCGAGGAACCGACGAGAGGACGCAGGATGAGGAAGCGGACAGCAGCAGCGGCAGCAGGCCTCGGTGTGGTCGTGGCGCTCGGCGCCGGCGGTGTGGCGGTCGCGGCCGGCGGCGACGACGGCGACGCGAACGTCACCGGCCCGCAGGCCGACCACGCGACCGCTGCCGCGCTCGACGCCACCCACGGCGGTCACGCCAACTCCGTGGAGCGCGACTCCGAGAACGGTGCGACCTGGGAGGTCGAGGTCACCAGGACCGACGGCAGCACGGTCGACGTACGTCTCGACGAGGCGTACGACGTGGTCGTCATCGAGGGCGACTCCGAGGCGCAGTAGGCCGCCGTCGTACGGCACGGTCCGCCTCGCTGGGCAGCGGGATCCGCACCTGCCAGACGTGGGCGCCGCCCTCGACCGCCCACAGCCGGGCCGCGACGAGACGCAGCACCTGCAGCGAGCCGGCGATCAGCACCGCCGCGAGCGGCAGCTCGACGACGAGCGCGGTCGCGACCGACCAGGCGCGGTCCTCGCCGTGCGCGGTCATCACGTCGAACCACGCGTCGCACAGCAGCAGCACCCCGGTCGCGAACGCCGTCACGACCAGCAGCTGGCGGCGCAGGATGCCGAGCACCGCGGTCGCGGCCATCATCACCAGCAGCAGCACGTCGAACCCGACCCACGTGCGGTCCCAGTTGTGGGCGACGTAGGCCCGCGGCAGCGTCACCGCGAGGTAGACGGTCCAGGGCACCAGCACCACCGCGCTGAGCACGATCAGCGCGATCCGGATCTCGCGGGTGCGTCGCAGCCAGCGGGTCGACGCGATGTCGTCGACCGGCCGGGCCAGCCGCGTGATGAGGTCGCGTCGCTCGGCCGGCGTCATGGCCGCGATCTGGTCGTCAGTGAGCACGGCCTCATTCTCGCCTGGTGCTGGTCAGCGCCCGTCGGCGTCTTCACGGACCTGCCCTGCACCTGTGGGTCGGCCGGGTTGAGGCGACGTCACCTGCATCACCACCTGGCCGTGAGCGATGAGGTGCAAGCAGCAGCACCTGCAGTCGGCCAGCTCGACCTGCTGGTCAGCACTGGGGTTGCGATCCGACTTTTCCCTTGTGGACAAGGGGAAACGGCGTTCGGTGACGGACAGGAACTGTCGGTGGTCACCTCTAGTCTTCGACCATGAGCACGACCACCCCGACCCTCCCGCACACCGCGTGCGACGAGGCGGACGTGCGCGCGTTGGACGCCGCCGCCGCGCTTGCGGAGCTGGGTGCGGCTCGTCGGGCTGCGGACCGGGCGGAGGCGGACGTGCTGGCGTTGGCGGTGCACCTGGTCGACCTGTTCCCGGTCACGCCGGAGTCGCCGGCGGCGTCGTGGCTCGCTGACGCCGAGCTCGTCGACGCGGAGTGCCGTGCCCGGTCGCCGGGGCCGGGACCCCGGAGGTGGCCGAGCGGGCGGTGGTGGAGATCGGGGCGGCGCTGGGTGTCTCCTACCGGTCCGCGCTGTGCCTGGTCGCGGATGCCGTCGAGCTGTGCTTCCGGCTGCCGACCTTGTGGGGCCTGGTGCAGGCGGGTCGGCTGCAGGCGTGGAAGGCGCGCCGGGTCGCGCAGGCGACGCACCCGTCTCTCTGTCGAGGCGGCGGGGTTCGTGGACCGGCAGGCCGCGATCGCGGGCCGCCGCAACCGGCTCCCGGCGAGCCTGTCCGGGCTGGTCACCCAGGCGCTCAACCTGTTCGACCCCGAGATCGCCGAAGGCCTCGAGGAGGCGGCCCTGGCGCACCGCGAGGTGGTCTTCGACTACACCGGCACCGAGTCCATCGCGCACCGCCCGGCTGACCGCGACCCTCGACACCCTCGACGCCCGCGACCTGGACGCCGCCGTGTCCGACCTGGCCGCGACGATGGGTCGGCTCGGTGACGGCAGCCCGGTCGGGGTCCGCCGCGCCCACGCCCTCGGGCTGCTCGCCCACCCGCAACGGGTGCTGGACCTGTTCGGCACCCCGCCGACCGAGCCGACGAGCATCGTCCGGGAGTGGAACGCCACCCCGGCGACGCTCTACCTCCACGTCACCAGCGACGACCTCCGCGCCGCCGCCGCCGGCGATCGCCAACCTCGGCGGGACCGTGGAACGGCTCGGCGCCGCCACCCTCGGCCTGCTGGCCGACTGGCTGCGCCGCACCGACCGGGTCACCATCCGCCCGGTCCTCGACCCCACCCGGATCGCCCCGGTCGACCGGCACGACCCACCCGACGTCATGCGCGAGGCCGTCATCCTCCGCGACGGGCACTGCGTGTTCCCCGGCTGCACCGTCGACGCCCGGTCCTGCGACCTCGACCACATCGACCCCTACGTCCCACCCGACGACGGCGGACCACCCGGCCAGACCAACCTCGCAAACCTCGCCTGCCTCTGCCGGCGACACCACCGCCTCAAGACCTTCACCGCCTGGCGCTACCAGCGCGCACCCGACGACAGCTACATGTGGGTCAGCCCTCACGGCACCACCTTCACCGTCAGCCCCGACCCCGCACGCTGAACGCGGCGCGAGCCCACGCGGCGCGCGCGTGCCGTCGGCAGGACTCGCCGGCACGGGCCCGACGACCTCGAACGCCGAGCTCCGTCCGACGGAGCCCCTGCAAGCCCCTCCCCAGCTGGGGGGAGCCGGCGCCCGTCGGGCCACGCGATCCCGGAGCCGGGACGCCGACGCGCTCACCGCTGACGCGCCCACACCGCTCCGGCGCGGTCGAGCACCACCCGCGCGACGTGGTCGCTGCCGGACCGCGCCCATCGCGCCTACGTCGCCGCCCTGCTCAGCGGGGAGGCCGTGGTTTGACGCTGAGGCGCTCACTGCTTGGCCTCCACCGCTCGACTGCCGCTGACGATGCGGCCGACCCTGGCTCGCCCCCGGCCAATGCTTCGCTGTCCGACCGAGCCCCAGCACGCAATCGACCAGCGAGGTGCGAAGGGCGCGAGGCTCCCTCCCCGAGGCTGGCGCGGCGTAGACCCGGGGGGTCGTCCCGGTTCCGCCGCTGGTCAGGCAACGGCACCTGAGCGCGGGCGCTGGCCGCCCTGCACGCGGTCGCGAGAGGTGGAGGGCCGAGCCCAGTGAGAGACTGCGCCGGTGACCGACGCACCGCCCTGGACCGAGCCCGGCGCGCACCGCGTCGCCGACGGTGTCCACCGCATCCCGCTGCCGCTGCCGATGGACGGGCTGCGGGCGGTCAACGTCTACGCGATCGAGACCGAGGCGGGGCTCACCCTCGTCGACGGCGGCTGGGCGGTCGAGGAGTCGCGTCGCCAGCTGGAGGAGTCGCTGTCGTCGATCGGCCACCGGCTCTCGGACATCACCCGCTTCCTGGTCACGCACGTGCACCGCGACCACTACACCCAGGCCCTCGCGGTACGACGGGAGTTCGGCTCGCACGTCAGCCTCGGCCTCGGCGAGAAGCCGACGCTCGACGTGGTCCGCAACGAGCGGCTGACCCGCGACCCCACGGTGCCGCAGATCCTCCGCGCCGGTGCCGAGGAGGTCGCCCGCGACTGGGCGGACACGATGTCGGACGTGCAGCTCGACCTCGCGCTCTGGGAGGACCCCGACAGCTGGCTCGAGGGCGACCACCGCCTCGCCGTCGGCACCCGCACCCTCGACGCGGTCTCCACCCCGGGGCACACGCAGGGCCACTTCGTCTTCGCCGACCTCGACGCCGGGCTGCTGTTCGCCGGCGACCACGTGCTGCCGACCATCACGCCGTCGATCGGGTTCGAGCCGGCGTACGCCGACCAGCCGCTCGGCGACTTCCTCGGCTCCCTCGCCAAGGTCCGCGCGCTGCCGGACCTGCGGCTGCTGCCCGCCCACGGTGCGGTGACCGGGTCCACGCACACCCGCGTCGACGAGCTGGTGGCCCACCACGACGAGCGGCTGCGGCTCTGCCTGGCGTCCGTGCGGGCCGGCCGGCAGACGGCGTACGACGTCGCGGGCGACCTGCCCTGGACCCGCCGCGAGAAGCGCCTCGCCGACCTCGACGTGTTCAACGCGGCGCTCGCGTCGATGGAGACGATGGCGCACCTCGACCTGCTCGCCGCACGGGGCGAGGTCACCCGGCGCGACGACGACGGCGTCAGCGTCTACGGGCCGTGACGTCGCGAGCCGACCGCTTCCCGCTCGGCGCGGCCGTGACGCTCGCCGAGCTCGAGGCCGACGCCCACCCGGTGCTGGCGCGGCTGCGGGCGAGCGAGCCGGTCTCCTGGGTGCCGGCCTGGGACTGCTGGCTGGTGACCGGCCACTTCGACGCGGTCGAGGTGATGCGCGACAGCGCGACCTTCACCGTGGACGACCCGCGGTTCTCGACCGCCCGCGTGGTGGGCGCCAGCATGCTCTCCGCTCGACGGCGAGGAGCACGCCCGTCACCGGGCGCCGTTCGTCGCGCCGTTCCGGCCGGCCCGGGTCCAGCAGCGGTTCGGGGCCGACGTCGAGGACCTCGCCCGTGACCTGGTGGACGCGGTTCGCCGGCCGCCGGGACCGCGGAGCTGCGGCGCGAGCTCGCCGGACCGCTGTCGGTGGCCGTGGTGGCGGACGTGCTCGGGCTGGCGGCGACCGACGCGGACACCGTGCTCGGGTGGTACGCCGCGATCGTCGAAGCCGTCACCACCTCGCGCGCCGACCAGCCCGTCCCGACGGAGGCCCGGCGCGCGATGGCCGCCCTGACCGAGCACGTCCACGCGGGCATCGCGGCCGACCGGCCGGGGTCGCTGCTCGCCGGCGCGGCCGGCTCGCTCGACGAGGACCAGGTCGTGGCCAACGCCGCCGTGCTGATGTTCGGCGGCATCGAGACCACCGAGGGCATGATCCTCAACGCGGTCCGCCACGTGCTCGACCACGGCCACGTCGCGGACGCCGCCGACCCCGACCGGGTCGCGGCCCTCGTCGAGGAGTCGCTGCGGATGGAGCCCGCGGCGGCGGTCGTCGACCGCTACGCCACCCGCGACGTCCAGCTCGCCGGGGCCGAGGTCGCGCGCGGCGACCTGGTCCGGGTCTCGCTGGCCGGCGCCAACCGCGACCCCGCGGTCTTCACGGACCCCGACGTGTTCGACCCGGACCGCGGCAACACCCGCTCGCAGCTGGGGTTCGCCCGCGGCCCGCACGTGTGCGTCGCGATGGACCTGGCCCGGCTCGAGACCCGGGTCGCGCTGCACACGCTGGTGACCGCGCTGCCCGGGCTGCGGTCGGTGGACGCGGAGCAGCCGCGCGGGCTGGTGTTCCGCAAGCCGCCGACGCTGCGGGTGGCCTGGGACTAGCCGCGACGCATCGGGACGTGCGGGATGCCGTCCTCGACGAACTCGTCACCGGACTGCTCGTAGCCGAAGCCGGCGTACCACCCGGCCAGCGGCGACTGCGCGTCGAGCACCGACGGCCGGTCGCCGATCTCGGCCAGCGCCGCGCGCATCAGCGCCCCCGACAGGCCGTGGCCGCGGTGCGAGCGCGCGACGAGGACCCGGCCGATCCGGGCGGTGCCGCCGTCGTCGAGGATCCGGAGGTACCCCACCGGCCCCGTGTCGGAGTCCACCCACACGTGCCGCGTCCGCGGCTCCAGGTCGCGCCCGTCGAGCTCCTGGTAGGGGCAGTCCTGCTCGACGACGAACACCGACTCCCGCAGCTGCCACAGCCGGTACGACGTGCGCACGTCGAGGTCGTCGACCGCGTCGACGCGGACGTCGTACGACGGGGGCTCGGCCATGCCGCCGACCCTAGACGGACAGCGCCTCGCGGGCACGCTGGATCGCGGCCTTCAACGAGTCCCGGTCGTAGGCGCCGTAGTGCCGCCGCCCGTTGATGAAGAACGTCGGCGTGCCCGAGACGCCGCTCAGGTCGGCCGACTCGACGTCGTGGGCGATCCGCCGCTCGTCCGCGTGCCCCTTGATGTCCGCGTGGAACCGCTCGCTGTCGAGCCCCAGCTGCTCCGCGTAGGCCAGCAGGTCCCGGCGGCCCCAGGTGGTCCTGGTGGTCGAGGAGCAGGTCGTGCATCTCCCAGAACTTGCCCTGCCGGCCCGCGGCCTCGGCCGCCTCCGCGGTCACCTGCGCCCGGGGGTGCACGTCGGTCAGCGGCAGGTGCCGCCACACGAAGACCAGGTCCTTGTCGTCGCCCAGCGCCGCGCGGGCCGAGGGCTCCGCGTCGCCGCAGTAGGGGCACTGGAAGTCGCCGTACTCCACCAGCGTGACGTCGCCGTCCCGCGGGCCGCGGAAGTGGTCGCGGTCCAGGTCCACCGGCACCACCAGGTCGACCAGCGGCTCGGTGCGGCCCTGCAGCGCGCGGATCCGGCGCTCGGGGGAGAGCAGGTTCGCGCCGCGGAACACCACGGTGGTCACCACCGCGGACAGCACCGCCGCGACCATCACCCCGACCTTGGCCTCGGCCAGCGCGTCGCCCTCGAAGGCCAGCGCCGCGATCAGCAGCGACACCGTGAACGCGGTGCCGGCGATCGTGCCGCTGCCGAGCACCGCGAGCCAGCCCACCGGCGGCCGGAGCCGGCCGCGGCTCAGCCGCACCACCAGCGCGGAGGCGCCGAGCACGGCGACGGGCTTCCCGACGACGTACCCGGCGACGATGCCCAGCGTCACCGGCGACGTGACGGCCCGCCCGACGAGGTCGGAGTCGATCACCACACCGGCGTTGGCGAGCCCGAACAGCGGCACGACGAGGTAGCTGCTCCACGGCAGGTACAGCCGCAGCAGCCGCGCGTTCGGCGACAGCGTCGAGATCAGCCCGACGCTGGCGGTGCGTGCCAGCTCCGCGGTCGGCTGCTCGCGGAAGTCGCGGAACAGCCCGCTCGCCGTCTCGAGGGTGTCGCGGTTCGGGGCGTACGCCGACCCGGCGAGGCCGATCGCGAGACCGGACACCACCGGGTCCACGCCGCTCTCGAGCAGCAGCGTCCACACCAGCACCGCGGTCAGCAGGTAGGGCAGCGGGTGCTGCAGGCCGGAGCGCAGCAGCAGCAGGAACCCGCCGAAGGCGACGCCCGCGACCAGCACCAGCGACCAGGTGACCGACTCGCTGTAGACCAGCGCGATCACCAGCAGCGCCACCACGTCGTCGACGACGAACACGGTCAGCAGGAACACCCGGACCCGCACGGTCACGTCCTGGCCGAGCAGCGCCAGGAACCCCAGCGCCAGCGCGGTGTCGGTGGACATCGCGACGCCCCAGCCGCTCGCCTCGGGGGTGCCGTGGGTCGCCGCGAGGTAGATCAGCACCGGGACCAGCATGCCCAGCGAGCCGGCCAGCAGCGGCAGCACGAACCGCTTGCGGTCGCGCAGGTCGCCGAGGTCGAGCTCGCGCCGCGCCTCCAGCCCGACGACCAGGAAGAAGAACGCCATCAGGCCGCTGTTGACCCAGGTGCGCAGCTCCTCGGTCATGTCCATGTCGCCGAGCCGGAACGACAGCTCGGTGCGCCACACCGACTCGTACGACGCGGCGTCGAGGTTGGCCCACACCAGCGCCGCCACGATCGCGGCCACCAGGACGGCGGCGCTCGAGGCCTCGGTGCGCAGGAACTCCCGCAGCGACACCGCGACCGCGCTGGGTCGCCACCGGGTCTGGTTGCCCTCGGTGCTCGGGGCGGATCGACTCGTCACGGACGTGCCAACACCGGGACGGGTCGCGGATCTTCCCGCCGCGTCGGACGCCCGGCCGCCACGGTCAGGTCAGCGGGACCACGTCGGGCGCCCCGAGCCGCGCCGCGTCGGCCGTCTGGTCGTCGGGCATCTCCTGGCTCTCCCGCTCCGCGGCCACCCGCTGCGCGTAGTGCTCCACCTCGAGCTCCACCTGCTCCGGGCTCCAGCCGAGCACGCCGCCCATCAGCTCGGCGGCCTCGCGCGCGGACTCGGTGCCGCGGTGGAAGGTCTCGATGGAGATCCGGGTGCGCCGGGTGAGCACGTCGTCGAGGTGGCGCGCCCCCTCGTGGCTGGCGGCGTAGACGACCTCCGCCCGCAGGTAGTCCTCGGTGCCGGCCAGCGGCTTGCCCAGCGCCGGGGTCGTCCTCGACGAGCCGCAGCACCTCGTCGGTCAGCGTGCCGAACCGGCCGAGCAGGTGGTCGATGCGGTCCTCGTGCAGGCCGCTGCGACGCGCCAGCAGGTGCCGCTGGTTCCGCAGCGCGTCGAAGCCCTCGGCGCCGAGCAGCGGGACGTGCTGGGTCACCGACGGCGGGTACGCGGCGGTCGAGGGAGCGCTCGAGGCCGTGCACCGCCTCGTCGACGGCGTCCCGGGCCATCACCCGGTAGGTGGTGTACTTCCCGCCGGCCACCACGACGAGGCCGGGCACGGCGTGCGCGACGGCGTGCTCGCGCGACAGCTTCGAGCTGGCCTCGGTCTCGCCCTTCAGCAGCGGTCGCAGGCCGGCGTACACGCCCTCGACGTCGGTGCGGGTCAGCGGTGTCTGCAGCACCCGGTTGACGTGCTCGAGGACGTAGTCGATGTCCTGCGCGCTGGCCGCCGGGTGCGCCTTGTCGAGGTTCCAGTCGGTGTCGGTGGTGCCGACGATCCAGTGCCGGCCCCACGGGATCACGAACAGCACCGACTTCTCGGTGCGCAGGATCAGCCCCGACTCGGAGCGGATCCGGTCGCGGGGGACCACGAGGTGCACGCCCTTGCTGGCGCGGACGTGGAACTGCCCGCGCTCGGCCGACCAGCGACTGGGTGTCGTCGGTCCACACGCCGGTGGAGTTCACCACCTGCCGGGCCCGCACCTGCAGCGTCCGGCCGCTCTCGAGGTCCTGCACGACCGCGCCGCAGACCCGCTCGCCCTCGCGCAGGAACTCCACGACCCGGGCCCGGCTGGCGACGTGCGCGCCGTAGGCGGCGGCGGTGCGGGCCACGAACATGGTGTGCCGGGCGTCGTCGACCTGGGCGTCGTAGTACTGCAGCGCGCCGATCAGCGAGTCCTTGCGCAGCGACGGCACGATCCGCAGCGCGTGCTTGCGGGTGAGGTGGCGGTGGTGCGGCAGCCCGCGGGCGTTGCCCGAGAGCATCCCGAGGGTGTCGTAGAGCGCGACGCCGGTGCCGGCGTACACGCGCTCCCAGACCCGGCCGTGCAGCGGGTAGACGAACGACACCGGCCGGACCAGGTGCGGCGCGAGCCGCTGGATCAGCAGCCCGCGCTCCTGCAGCGCCTCCGCGACCAGCGCGAAGTCGAGCATCTCGAGGTAGCGCAGACCGCCGTGGATCAGCTTGCTCGAGCGGCTCGAGGTGCCGGAGGCGTAGTCACGGGCCTCCACCAGGCCGACGTCCAGCCCGCGGGTGGCGGCGTCGAGCGCGCTGCCGGCGCCGACCACACCGCCCCCGACGACCAGGATGTCCAGCTCCGTGGACTCCATCGCCGACAGAGCCGCCTCGCGCTGGTCGGGAGACAGGGCGACGGGGTTCATGGGGCTCCTTGCTCGGGGAGGGTGCGGGCGGAGGTCAGTCGTCGACCTCTACCCAGTCCAGCGTCTTGGACACCGCCTTCTTCCAGCCGGCGTAGCCCTTGTCGCGCTGGGCGTCGTCCCACTCCGGCTCCCAGCGCCGCGCCTCGTTCCAGTTCTCGCGCAGCTCGTCGGTGTCCTTCCAGAAGCCGACGGCCAGCCCCGCGGCGTACGCCGCCCCCAGCGCCGTGGTCTCCGCGACCACCGGCCGGCTCACCGGGACGCCGAGGACGTCGGCCTGGATCTGCATGCACAGCTCGTTGGCGGTCACGCCGCCGTCGACCTTGAGCACCTCGAGCTTGACGCCGGAGTCCTTCTCCATCGCCTCGGCGACGTCGCGGCTCTGCCAGCAGATGCTCTCCAGGGTGGCCCGGGCCAGGTGGGCCTTGGTGTTGAAGCGGGACAGCCCGACGATCGCGCCGCGGGCGTCCGAGCGCCAGTACGGCGCGAACAGCCCGGAGAACGCCGGCACGAAGTACATGTCGCCGTTGTCGTCGACCTCGCGGGCCAGCGTCTCGGACTCGGCCGCGTCCGAGATGAGCCCGACCTGGTCGCGCAGCCACTGCACCGCCGAGCCGGTCACCGCGATCGAGCCCTCGAGGCAGTAGACGGTGTCCTCGTCGCCGAACTTGTAGCCCACCGTGGTCAGCAGCCCCGACTTCGAGCGGACCATCTCGGTGCCGGTGTTGAGCAGCATGAAGTTGCCGGTGCCGTAGGTGTTCTTGGCCTCGCCGGGCGCGAAGCAGACCTGGCCGACGGTCGCGGCCTGCTGGTCGCCGAGGATGCCGGTGAGCGGCACCTCGCCGCCGAGCGGACCGTCCGTCAGCGTCGTGCCGTAGCCCTCCGGGCACGACGACGGCTTGATCTCGGGGAGCATCGCGCGGGGGATGTCGAAGATCTCCAGCAGCTCGTCGTCCCAGTCGAGGGTCTCGAGGTCCATCAGCATGGTGCGGCTGGCGTTGGTCGGGTCGGTGACGTGGACGCCGCCGTCCTTGCCGCCGGTGAGGTGCCAGATCAGCCACGAGTCGGTGTTGCCGAACAGCGCCTCGCCCTTCTCGGCGGCCTCGCTGCACGCCGTCGACGTTCTCGAAGATCCACTGGATCTTGCCGCCGGAGAAGTACGTCGCCGGCGGGATGCCGGCCTTGTGGCGGATCGTGTCGCCGTGCCCGTCGCGCTCGAGCTTCGAGGCGATCCGGTCGGTGCGGGTGTCCTGCCAGACGATCGCGTTGTAGTACGGCTCGCCGGTCTCCTTGTTCCACACCACCGTGGTCTCGCGCTGGTTGGTGATGCCGAGCGCGGCGAGGTCCTCGTGGGTCAGGTCGGCGTCCGCCAGCCCCTTCTCGAGCACCTCCTTGGTCCGCTCCCAGATCTCGGTCGGGTCGTGCTCGACCCAGCCCGGACTGCGGGAGGATCTGCTCGTGCTCGAGCTGGTGGCGGGCGACCTCGCTGCCGCCGTGGTCGAAGATCATGAAGCGGGTGCTGGTGGTGCCCTGGTCGACGGCGCCTACGTAGTCCGGCATGGTGTCTCCTTCTCGCGGCCAGCGTGGTGCTGGACAGTCTGGCGGGTGGTCAGGCGATGGTCAGGCGGGGCGGTCGCCGGCGGCGCTCGACTCGGGCTCGCTGACCGGCAGGTCCTCGGGCTCCTCCTCGGGCAGGTGCGACTCGATGAGCAGCCGGAACAGCCCGCCGCCGACGAGCCCGCCGACCAGCGGGCCGATGATCGGCACCCAGAAGTAGGGGTAGCCGTTCTGGTCCTCCATCGCGGTGCCGTAGCCGGTCAGCAGGGTGGCCAGCCGCGGACCGAGGTCGCGGGCGGGGTTGATGGCGTAGCCGGCGTTGACGCCCCAGGCCATGCCGATGCCGACCACGAGCAGGCCGACGACGACCGGGCCGAGGTTCGACAGCGGCGGGTTGTTGGTCATCGTCGTCAGCGCGAAGACCACGAACACCAGGATGGCGGTGCCGACGACCTGGTCGAAGAACGCGTTGGTGACGCTGACGTCGTAGGTCCCGTTGCCGGGCAGCGTCGAGAAGATCCCCTGCGTCTTGAGTGGTGTGGCCGGGGTCGATCGAGGCGATCAGGTCGGCGTAGGTGAACCGCACGACCATCGCCGCCGACGAACGCGCCCGCCAGCTGGGCCAGCATGTACGGCGCGACCTTGCGCCACTCGAACCCCTTGAAGGTGGCCAGCGCCAGGGTCACGGCGGGGTTCAGGTGCCCGCCGCTCAGCCGGGCGGCGACGTAGATGCCGAGCGTGACGCCGATGCCCCACGACCAGGCGATCGCATCGTGCTCCCCGGCCGGGGCGTCGGTCTTCGCGGTGGTGAGGACCTGCGCCACCACCGCGGTGCCGAACAGGATCAGGATCATGGTGCCGGCGAACTCGGCACACAGCTCTCCGAACAGATTCTTCCGCATGTCTCCCCCGTGGAGGTTGGGCTCGGCCAGGCCCGTACCCGGGTGTGAGCGTCGCCACACCTCGGAGGTGGGGAAGTTTCTACCCGCCGGTGGTGACGGCCCGCCGCCCGGTGACGGCGTTCGGGTGGAACGCCACCGGGGCGCCGCGCTCGGTGGGCCGCTCCAGCTCGAAGCCGCCGGTCACCACGACCGCCCACTCCGTGCGCACGAGCTGCTGCCCGAGCACCGGGACGCCGAGCGGTGGGTAGGTCTCGAGCGCGAAGTCGGCGCAGTCGGCGTGCATCGCCGGGAACGCGAACGTGTTGGCGTCCGCCTCCGCCGGCGAGCCCACGAACGTCGTCCCGGTCGCGGGTCCGGTGGACAGCGACATCCCGCACAGCCCGCAGATCCGGCTGAGCGCGCACTGGATGGCCCGCGCCTTGACGACCGCGCCGAGGTCGGCGGGACCGGTCGGCTGCTGCCGGTGGTCCACGCCGTACCCCGCGTGCGGGTCGCTGGCGAACGGCACGGGCACGTCGTGGCGCAGGTCGTGCCGGCGCTCGGAGAGGTCCACCGTGCGGGTCGGTCCGGCCGTCACGCCGAGCGGCGGGCGTAGGTCCCGGTCTCCAGCCGGCGGACCGGACGCTCCGCGTCGGTGAGCCGGCGCTGGCGGTGGAAGCCGGACGGCGGCTCGGGCTGGTCCGAGCTGCTCATCTTGTTGGGCAGGGCGAGCTTGTGGATCGTGCGGAGCACCTGGCCGTACTGCTTGTGCAGCGGACCGGTCGTGTAGGGGATCTCGTAGCGCTCGCACAGGTCCCGCACCTTGACCGAGATCTCGGCGTAGCGGTTGCTGGGCAGGTCCGGGAACAGGTGGTGCTCGATCTGGAAGCCCAGGTTGCCGCTCAGGATGTGCAGCAGCGGGCTGCCGGTGAAGTTGGCGGACCCGAGCATCTGCCGCAGGTACCACTCGGCCCGGGTCTCGTCCTCGAGCTCCTCCTCGGTGAAGTGCAGCGCACCGTCGGGGAAGTGGCCGCAGAAGATGATCGTGTAGGACCACACGTTGCGCATCAGGTTCGCGATCGCGTTGGCCTTCATCGTCGACAGCGCGTTGGGGCCCGAGAGCAGCGGGTAGACGACGTAGTCCTTCGCGAACTGCCGGCGGACCTTCCGGCCGATCTGCTTGAGCTGCCGCTTCATCTCCTTCGGGTCCTTGCGTTGCTTGCGGATCGCCTCGAGGTCGAGGTCGTGCAGCGAGACGCCCCACTGGAACAGCAGCGCCAGCAGCGCGTTGTAGACCGGCTGCCCGAGGTTGACCGGGTGCCACCTCTGCTCGCGCGCCATCCGCAGCACGCCGTACCCGATGTCGTTGTCGTGGCCGAGCACGTTGGTGAACTGGTGGTGCACGTAGTTGTGCGAGTGCTTCCACTGCTCGGCGGGCTGCGCGGTGTCCCACTCCCAGTTGCTGGAGTGGATCTCCGGGTCGTTCATCCAGTCCCACTGGCCGTGCATGACGTTGTGGCCGATCTCCATGTTCTCCAGGATCTTGGCGATCCCGAGCATGGCGGCGCCGGCGAAGAAGGCCGGCTTGTACCGGCTGGCGAACAGCGTCACGCGACCCGCCGCGGCGAGCCGCCGCTGGACGGTGATCATCCGGTTGATGTACGCCGCGTCGGCGGCGCCGCGCGACTCCTCGATCTCCTCGCGGAGGGCGTCGAGCTCGCGGCCGAGCTCCTCGACCTGCTCCTCGCTGAGGTGGGTGTACTCCTTGACGTCCGAGATGGCCATGAGCCGTCCTCTCTGCTGTTCGGGTGATCGAGCCTGTTCGGGTGATCGAGCCTGTCGAGATCAGATGTTCAGGGTCACGTCGCCGCAGGCGGCGGTGATGCAGGTCTGCACGGCCTCGTTGGGCTCCTGGTGCTCCTCGCCGTTGCGCAGGTCCTTGATGCGACCGGACGCCATGGTGAGCGTGCAGGTGTGGCAGATGCCGATGCGGCAGCCGTAGGGCATCCCGACGCCGGCCTGCTCGCCGGCCTCGAGCAGCGTGGTGGCGCCGTCGACCTCGACCTGCTTGCCGGAGTTGGCGAACGTGATGGTGCCGCCCTCGGCGTCGCCGCCGAGCTCGAGCGAGAACCGCTCGAGGTGGAGCTGCTTGGACAGGCCGGCCTGCTCCCAGTGCTCCTCGGCGGCGTCGAGCATCGGGGCCGGGCCGCACGCCCAGGTGCCGCGCTCGCGCCAGTCGGGGCAGACCTTCTCCAGGTCGGTGGCGAGCTCGAACATGCCCTCCTCGTCGGTGAACCGCTGCACCACGGTGAGCGTGGGGTGCTTCTCGTGCAGCGCCTTCAGCTCGTCGCGGAAGATCATCCGGTCCTCGGTGGGCGAGGAGTAGACCACCAGCGCGTCCGGCATGGTGTCGCGCCGGTCGAGGGTGCGCAGCATCGACATCACCGGGGTGATGCCGCTGCCGGCGACCAGGAAGAGGGTCTTGGGCGGCGGCGGGTTGGGCAGCGTGAACTCGCCGGCGGGGGAGGCGAGCCGCACGATGGTGCCCGGGGCCAGGCCGCGCACGAGGTGGTCGGAGAGGAAGCCCTCCGGCATCGCGCGGACCGTGATCGTGATCGTGCCCTTGTCGCGGCGCGGCACCGAGCTGAGGGAGTAGGAGCGCCAGTGGTAGCGGCCCTCGATCTCCACGCCGATGCCGATGTACTGGCCGGCCTCGTGGTCGAACGACCAGCCCCAGCCGGGCTTGATGACCAGGGTGGCGGCGTCGTCGGTCTCCGGGGTGACCCGCTCGACGCGGCCCCGCAGCTCGCGGGTCGACCACAGCGGGTTGATCAGCGAGAGGTAGTCGTCGGGGTGGAGCGGGGTGGTGAGGCGCGAGGCCATGTCGCGGACCCGTTGCCAGTCGGGCAGCCGCGCGGCGCGCTTGGTCTCCTGCGCCTCGGTGCTAGCCATGGAATGTCCCTTTCGTCGGCCGTCACCTGAAAATGTAACTCAGAGTTACACCATGTGTGAACCCCAGTCCCGACTCCCGGTCACCCGGAGGTCGCGGCGAAGGGGTACCCCGCGGTGCGGGCGGCCAACCTCGGCCGCCCGAGGCTTTGCCTTCAGGACCGGGCGAGCCGCTGCACCCAGCTCGGGGCCACCAGGAACGCCTCGGCCCGCAGGCCCGCGACGCTCACCCGCGGCAGGTCCGCCGACGACCGGAAGCACACGAAGCGCGGCACCCACTCGGGCTGGTACTTCGCGTTGGCGCGGTAGAGCGACTCGATCTGCCAGAACCGGGAGGCCGAGAGCAGCACCGAGCGCCAGACGCGGAGCACGGGGCCCGCGCCGAGCCGCTCACCCCGCGCGAAGACGCTGCGGAACACCGCGAAGTTCAGCGAGACCCGTCGTACGCCGAGCGCCTCGGCCTCGGCCATCAGGGACGACACCATCTGCTCCACGACCCCGTTCTCGGCGTCGCGGTCGCGGCGCATCAGGTCCAGCGAGAGTCCGTCGACGCCCCACGGCACGAAGTGCAGCAGCCCGCGCGGCTCGCCCCCGGCGTCGCGGCACAGCACCACCACCGAGCGGTCGTCGACCCGCTCGCCGAACCGGCCCAGCGCCATCGAGAAGCCCCGCTCGACCTCGCCCTCGCGCCACTGCGCCGCGCGGGTGCGGAGCATCGCCAGCGTCTCGTCGTCGAGGTCGGCCAGCCGGTGGCAGCTCACGCTGAGACCGGCCCGCTCGCAGCGGGCGACGGCCTGGCGCACGCCGCGCATGCTGCGGCCCGCCAGCGAGAACTCCGAGACGTGCAGGATCGCCTCGTCGCCGAGCTCGAGGGCGTCCATGCCGGCGCGGTGGAACGCCTCGGCGCCGCGCTCGCTGGCGGCGAGCACCGCCGGCACCCAGCCGAAGGAGCGGGCCTCGTCCTGCCACGCCGCGATCGCGCCGGGCCAGGCCTCCGGGTCGCCGAGCGGGTCACCCGCGGCCAGCGAGACGGTGCCGACCACGCGGTAGGTGATCGCGGACTTGCCGCTCGGCGAGAAGATCACCGACCGGTCGTCGCGCAGCGAGAAGTAGGACAGCGAGTCGATCGCCCCCCACCGGTCGAGCAGGGCGCGGAGCCGCTCCCGGTCGGCGTCGTCGAGACCGTGCGGACCGCCCGCCGGCTGCAGCGCGACCAGCACGGCCAGCAGCAGCACGGAGGCGCCGAGCACCACCAGCGCGACGGCCGCGTGGTCGCCGTCGGCCTGGTCGACGAAGCGGACCGGTCCGCTGATCCCCACCAGTCCGAGGAAGGCCTGCCCGAACCGCTCGGCCGTCGTGGTGCCGGGGGCCTGGCCGTCGGCGTCGATCGCCAGCCACAGCCAGCCGAGGACCGTGGCGACCACGGTGCCACCCAGCACGACGGCCACCAGCCGGCGCGGTGAGCGGGGGTCGGGCTTCGCGGTGAAGCTGCGGCGGGAGGCCAGCAGCAGCCCGAACACCGCCAGCGACAGCGCCGCCTCCTCGACGTCGAGGCCCTTGAGGACGTGCAGCAGCGCGGCCAGCGCGGCGAGGACGGTGGCCAGCAGCCAGGCCCGTCGCTTGCCGCGCCGCAGCGCCCGGGACAGCAGGATGAGCACCAGGCCCAGCGCGGCCGCACCGGTGGTCGCGGCCGCGGGGAAGACGTCCGGCACCAGCTGGTTGATCAGCTGGGTGCGGTCGCGGAAGCCGGGCAGCACGGCGCTGACCACCGTCACCGCCCCGACCAGCCCGACGATGCGCGCGACCCAGAACGGGGTACGGAGCCGGTCCCAGAGCCGGCGCCACCTCACAGGAACGCTCGCACGCGGCGCCAGGCAGCGCGGGCCTCGGGCACCGGGAGCAGCGGGTAGACGTGCAGCAGGCCCGGGGCCTCGACGTAGTCCACCTCCCCGCCGGCGGCGCGGACGCGGTGCACGAGCTCGCGCACCTGCGGCAGCAGCAGGTCACGGGTGCCGCACAGCACCAGCAGCGGCGGCAGGCCGGCGAGGTCGCCGAGCAGCGGGCTGGCGTGCGGGTCGGTCGGGTCGCCGCCGCTCCACCAGCCGCCGTAGAGCCGCACCTTGGTCAGCTTCAGCCACGGGTCGGCCTGCCGCATCTGCTCGGTCCCCGGGGTGTCGCCGGTGACGTCGACGAACGGCGAGAACAGCACCAGGTGGGTGAGCGGGGAGCCGCCCCGGCGCACCAGCTCCTGCGCGACCGCCACCGCGAGACCGCCGCCGGCCGAGTCGCCCATCAGCACGACCCCTGACGGCGACGTTTCGCCGGCCTGCTGCACCAGGTCGGCGACCGGTGCGAGCGAGTCCCGCCAGGTGTGCGCCGGGGCCAGCGGGTAGTCCGGCAGCACGACGCGCACCCCGAGGCCGCGGGCCAGCCGGGCGGCGTAGTGCCAGTGCTGCCGGTCGAGCCCGGCGACGTACCCGCCGCCGTGGAGGTAGACCACCGAGCGGCCGGGGTTCGCGCCGCGCGCGCTCACCTCGAAGCAGGGCAGCCCGCTCCGCTCGACCCGGCGTACGTCGAGCGCCGCGGCCACCCGCCGCGGCGGCGACGGGTCGGCCTGCCGCTGGGCCGCGAGCAGGTCGCGGCGGACCCGCTCGGCGTCGTCCACCTCGGACGCGTGGCGCAGCCGCGGGATCACCTGGACCAGGACGTGGTGACGGAGGCTGGGCACCTGCGCACGCTATCGAGCGGTGTAGTGTCGCGGCGAACGACAGGGGAGCGCCGGAAGGGCGCTGAGAGTGCGGGACACCCGCAGACCCTCGAACCTGATTCGGTTAGCACCGACGAAGGAAGTCGAGTCTCGACCGCGTGCGCGGTCCCCTCCCAGGACCACCGGGAGACGGCATGAACCTCACCAGACGGGGGACACGGGCACTGGCCGCGGCCGCGGCCCTGCTCGCCCTCGCGGCCAGCGGCTGCTCGGTCGGCGGCGGCGCCGACGACTCGTCCGGCTCGTCGCGCACGACGGTCGTGGTCGCCACCCACGACTCGTGGGCGATGAGCAAGAAGGTGCTCGCGGAGTTCACCCGCAGGACCGGCTACACCGTCAAGATCGAGCCGAATGGCGACGTCGGCCAGCTCACCAACAAGCTGGTGCTCACCAAGGGCTCGCCGATCGCCGACCTGGCCTACGGCATCGACAACACCTTCGCGTCCCGCGCCGTCGACCAGGGCGTGCTGGCCGACTACACCCCGAAGCACCAGCCGGCGTCCGCGGCGTCGTACGCCCTCGACGACGCCCACGAGGCCGACCAGCTCTCGCCGGTCGACTACGGCGACGTCTGCGTGAACGTCGACGACGTCTGGTTCCGCCGGCACCACCTCGCGCCGCCGCGCACCCTCGACGACCTCACCGAGGCCCGCTACCGCGGCCTGTTCGTCACGCCCGGTGCGTCGACCTCCTCGCCGGGGCTGGCCTTCCTGCTGACCACCATCGCGCGGTACGGCGACGGCTGGCCGGCGTACTGGAAGAAGCTGGTGGCCAACGACGCCAAGGTCACCGCGGGCTGGTCGGACGCCTACGAGGTGGACTTCTCCGGCGGTGGCGGCCACGGCGACCGGCCGATCGTGCTCTCCTACGCCTCCTCGCCGCCGTTCACGATCCCGAAGGGCGGCAGCCGGCCGACCACCAGCAGCCTGCTCGACACCTGCTTCCGCCAGGTGGAGTACGCCGGCGTGCTGAAGGGCGCGGCCAACCCCGCCGGCGCCAAGGCGTTCCTGTCCTTCATGCAGCAGCACTCGTTCCAGGCGGCGCTGCCGGACGAGATGTACGTCTACCCCGTCGACGACCGGGTGGCGCTGCCGAAGGCGTGGTCGACCTACGCGAGGACCGCGTCGAAGCCGTACACCGTGCCGCCGTCGCAGATCGCGCAGCACCGCGACGCCTGGCTGCGCGAGTGGAGCGACGTCACGTCCCGATGAGCCGCCGATGAGCCCCCGGCTGCGCAGCAGCGCCCGGCTCGCCGCCCTCGCGGCGCTGCCGCTGCTGGTGCTCGCCGTGTTCTTCGTGCTGCCGGTCGCGGGGATGGTGAGCCGGGGGTTCTTCACGGCCGGCCGGTTCGACCCCGGAGCGGTCGTCGACGTCCTCGGCCGCGCCCGGGTGGAGCAGGTGCTGTGGTTCACGGTCTGGTCCGCGGCGCTGGCGACCGCGGTCACCGTGCTGCTCGGGCTGCCGCTGGCGTTCGTGCTGCACCGGCTGCGGTTCCCCGGCCGGGGGCTGCTCCGGGCGTTCGTGCTGATGCCGTTCGTGATGCCGACGGTGGTGGTCGGCGTCGCGTTCCGCACCCTGCTGGTCCGCTCCGGCCCGCTCGGTGCGCTGCACCTCGACGGCACCCCGGCGGCCATCGTCGCCGCGATGGTGTTCTTCAACCTCGCCGTCGTGGTCCGCACCGTCGGGGCGCTCTGGGAGGGCCTGGACCGGCGCCGCGAGGAGGCCGCGGCCGCGCTCGGTGCCTCGCCGTGGCAGGTGCTCCGCACCGTCACGCTGCCGGCCCTCGCCCCGGGGATCGTGTCGGCGGCGAGCGTGGTGTTCCTGTTCTGCGCGACCTCGTTCGGGGTGGTGCTGACGCTGGGCGGGCTGCGCTACGCCACGGTGGAGACCGAGATCTACCTGCTCACCACCCAGTACCTCGACCTGCGGGCCGCCTCCGCGCTGTCGGTGCTGCAGCTGCTCGTCGTGTCGGTGCTGCTGTACGTCGCGCAGCGGACCCGGTCGGCCCGGGAGCAGTCGCTGGACCGGGCGGCCGTCCGCGACACCACCCGCCGGCCGCGACGGCACGACGTACCGGTGCTGGGGGTGGCGGTGCTCGCGCTGGTCCTCGTCGGCGCACCGCTGCTGACGCTGCTGCTGGGCTCGCTGCGCGACACCACCGGCTGGACGCTCGACCACTACCGCGCGCTCACCACCACCGGCGGCGACGCGCTGCTGGTCCCGGTCTCGGAGGCGCTCGGCAACTCGTGGCGGGTCGCCGTCGACGCCACGCTGCTCGCGATGCTGCTCGGCGTGCTGGTGTCGCTGGTGGTCGCCGGGCAGGCCCGCAGCCGGGTCGGCCGCCGCAGCCTCGCCACGCTCGACGCGGTGTTCATGCTGCCGCTCGGCGTCTCCGCGGTCACCCTCGGCTTCGGCTTCCTGGTGACCCTCGACCGGCCGCCGCTCGACCTGCGGAGCTCCGCGGTGCTGGTGCCGATCGCGCAGGCGCTGGTCGCGCTGCCGCTCGTGGTCCGCACCCTCGCGCCGGTGCTGCGGTCGGTCGACCCGCGGCAGCGGCAGGCCGCCGCCTCGCTGGGGGCGTCGCCGTCGCGGGTGCTGCTCAGCGTCGACCTCCCCGTGCTGTGGCGGCCGCTGCTGGCGGCGACCGGCTTCGCCTTCGCCGTCTCGCTGGGCGAGTTCGGCGCCACCAGCTTCCTGGCCCGGCCGGAGCGGCCGACCCTCCCGGTGGTGATCTACCAGCTGATCTCCCGGCCCGGGCGAGCAGAACCTCGGCATGGCGCTCGCCGCGTCGGTGGTGCTCGGGGTGCTCATCGTGGCCGTGATGGCCGTCGTCGAGCGGCTCCGGCTCGGCTCCGTGGGGGCGTTCTAGTGCTCAGCACCCGCGACCTCACCGTGCAGTTCGCCGGCGCCGACCGGCCCGCCGTCGACGCGGTGGACCTCGACCTGCCCACCGGCGGCGTGCTCGCGGTGCTGGGCCCGTCGGGGTCCGGCAAGTCCACGCTGCTGCGGGCCGTCGCGGGCCTCGAGTGGCTGGCCGGCGGCAGCGTCGGCTGGGACGGGCAGGACCTGGCCGGCGTGCCGACCCACCGCCGCGGCTTCGCGCTGATGTTCCAGGACGGCCAGCTCTTCCCCCACCAGAGCGTGGCCGGCAACGTCGGCTACCCGCTGCGGCTGCGGCGCACCCCGAGGGCGGTGGTGGCCCGCCGCGTCGAGGAGCTGCTGGAGCTGGTCGGGCTGCCCGGCTTCGGCGACCGGCGCACGACCGGGCTGTCCGGCGGCGAGCGGCAGCGGGTGGCGCTCGCCCGCAGCCTGGCCGTCGAGCCGCGGCTGCTGCTGCTCGACGAGCCGCTGTCCGCCCTCGACCGCGGCCTGCGCGAGCGGCTGGCCCACGACCTGCGCGACATCCTCCGCGCGGCCGGGACCACCGCCCTGCTGGTCACCCACGACCAGGAGGAGGCGTTCGCGGTCGCCGACCGGATGGCCCTGATGCGCGCCGGCCGACTGGTGCAGACCGGCACGGTCGACGAGGTCTGGCGCGATCCGGTGGACGCCGAGGCGGCCCGGTTCCTGGGCTACGCCACCGTGCTCGACGGCGAGGCGGCCCACCGGGTGCTCGCGGCCGGCGGCGCGGACGACCCCACCGGACAGGTCGCGCTGCGCAGGTCCGCGCTCGTGCTGGGCTTCGACGGCCCGCTCCACGGGCGCGTCCTGTCGGCCCGTGCCACCCCCGAGGCGGTCCGGCTGACCGTCGACGTGGAGGGCGTCGGCGAGGTGCACGCGGTGACCGACCCGGGCCGGCCGGGCGCCGCCGCGCCCGGTGTCGGGCACGACGTACGGCTGGTGGTCGATCTCACCCGGGCGGCGCGGCTTCGCGGTTCTGACCCTGGGGGAGCGAGGACCTAGACTCTTCCGTTGTGAAACGGCGCGCCTACGGACTCCTCGTCGCGGTGGCGCTTGTCATGGGCCTGACCGCCGTGGTGACCAGCATCGTGCTCGGCCAGAGCCTCAAGGATCCCGACGGGTCGCTGGGGCCCTCGTGGTTCCGGCTGCCGATGATGGTGCTCGGCGCCTTCGTCATCGACGTCGTGCCGCGGTCGCTGTGGCGCTCCCGCCGCCGGCTCACCTCGTTCCCGAGCCAGGCCAAGGCGATCATCGACGAGCACTGGACCCGCGAGCGGATCGCGCTGGTCGTGATCGGCCTGGTGTCGTTCTACGTCACCTACGTCAGCTACCGGAACCTCAAGAACTTCCTGCCGCGGGTCAACCCGACGATGCACGACATCGCGCTGGACCACATCGACAAGTTCCTGATGTTCGGCAGCACGCCCGCGGTGGTGCTGCACGCGGTGCTGGGCCAGGACGTCGCCGCCCACGTGCTGGCCACCGTCTACCTGCTCTTCCTGCCGGTCTCCCCGGTCTCGCTGATCGTCTACCTGGTCTGGTCACGCAACATCAGCTGGGGCTACTGGTACGCCACCGCGCAGTGCCTGGCCTGGATGTTCGGCACGATCAGCTACTACCTCCTCCCGACGCTGGGCCCGAACTTCGCGTTCCCGTTCCGCTACCGCGACCTGGAGCCGACGCAGGTCACCTCGTTGCTGCAGTCGCTCTACAACGCCCGCATGAGCGTGATCCACCCCGGCAACAGCGACGCCATCCAGAGCGTCGCGGGGTTCGCCTCGCTGCACGTCGGGATCATCCTCACGCTCGCGCTGATCGTGCAGTACACCGTGCGGCACGTCTGGCTGCGCCGGCTGATGTGGGTCTACTTCGCGCTCACCGTGGTCTCGACGCTCTACTTCGGCTGGCACTACATCTCCGACGACATCGCCGGCGCCGGCATCGCCTGGCTCTCGGTGTGGCTCGGCGCGAAGGCCACCGGGCAGAAGTTCGACCGGCACGGGCGGGCCTCCCACCCGACGACCTCGACGGCCCGGGTGCCCGCCCACGAGCTCGAGGACGACGACCTCGAGGACGGCGACCCGACGTCGTCGACGCCCGACTCGCCCCTCCCTAGCCCCTCTGGGCCATCTGCGAGTTAGTTACCTTTCCCGGCTGTGCCCCGGGCCCTGCGTGTCGTATCCTGAGCGAGCACGAGGAGAGGTCCGGGGGGATCTCGAGACCGGCTGGTCCGGTTCCCGTGCGTGACGATCCTGTCCCAACCTCCCAATGGGACAGGGTCGCCGGTCCCGCCCCAACCTCCCAATGGGGCGGGACCTTTTTTGTGCCCGCCCGCCGGCCGTCCGACCCGGCCGTCCGACCCGGAGCAGGCGACCCGAATCCGCAGGTCACCGGCCTGGGGACGGCTGGCGTGGGTGAATTACAACCTTGTGGTTTGTCAAGCCAACACGCCGTGGTACGCAAGTTTTTTCTGTGGTTCGTGTTCCCTTTGTGACTCCTGAGCACTAGCGTGCACGAGCGGTCCCGCAGCAGGACAGGGACGCACGCCGGGTTTGCGCCGGCGCCAGAGGCCCCTCGAACCGAAGGGAAGCGGCTCGATGGGCGGACGAGAGGTGGCAGCAGTGCGACGACTCCGCCGTGCGGGTGCACCGCTGGCCACGCGTGGCGCTGTGCCTGGCCCTGGGACTCACGGCCGCGCCGGCGGCGATCGGCGACCCCGGCGGGTCCGGCGGCTCCGGTCGGGGGTCGCACCAGAAGGCGTTCCCCTCCAAGAAGCAGGTCGACGCCGCCCGGGAGCGAGCCGCAGGCAAGGCCCGCGACGTCAGCGTCATCAAGGCCCGCCTGCTGCTGGCCAACCAGCGGCTGGAGGCGGCCTCGCTGCGGGCCGAGCAGGCCTCGGAGGCCTACAACGGCGCCCGCTGGCGGCTCGACGAGGCGACCCGCACCTACCGCGACGCGCAGGCCGACGCCGCCCGCGCACGCCGGACCGTCGCGACCCAGCGGACCCGGATCGGGGCGCTCGTCGCGCAGTCCTACCAGGAGGGCGGCGACCTGACGGCGCTGCACGCGATGATGGGCGCCGACGGTCCCGAGGGGGTCCTCGACCAGTACGCCGGCTTCCAGGGCGCCTCCACCTCGCTGCAGGCCGACTACAAGCGGTTCGCGGCCGCCGACTCGCTCGCCGAGGTCTACGAGACCAAGGCGCAGGCCGCCAAGGCCCGGCAGACCACGCTCGCCGCCGCCGCCCGCGCCGCCCAGCAGCAGGCGGCCGCCGCCGCCGACGCCGCCCAGGGCGAGGCGGCCACCATCACCGCCGAGAAGACCCGGCTGGTCACCGAGCTCGCGCAGGCCGAGCACATCTCCGTCTCGATGGCCCGCACCCGGCAGGCCGCGCTCGAGGAGATCGCCCGCAAGCGGGCCGAGGAGCGAGCCCGGCAGGCCGCGCTCGCCGCCGCCCGGGCCCAGGCCCGCGCCGACGCGAAGGCGCGCGCCGCGGCCGCGGCGCGGCAGCGAGCCGCGCAGAAGGCCGCCGACAAGGCCGCGCACCGGGCCGGCGCTGGCTCCGGTGGCTCCGGTGGCGGCGCGTCCGCCCCCGCGCCCGCACCCGCTCCTGCACCGGCCCCCGCGCCGGCGCCGAACCCGCCGTCGCCCAGCGGTGGGGCGCAGCAGGCGATCGCCTTCGCCAAGGCCCAGCTCGGGGAGCCCTACCAGTGGGGCGCGACCGGCCCCGGCTCGTGGGACTGCTCCGGCCTCACCATGGGGGCGTGGGCCTCGGCCGGCCGGTACCTGCCGCACTACTCGGTGGCGCAGTACGAGACCAGCGTGCACATCTCCGTCGGCGACCTGCGCCCCGGTGACCTGGTGTTCTGGAGCTCCAACGGGGCGCCCAGCGGCATCCACCACGTGGCGATGTACATCGGCAACGGCCAGATCATCCACGCTCCGCGGACCGGCCGGCCGGTCGAGATCGACAACATGTACTACTGGATCCCGCCGAACTTCTTCGCCCGGGTCTGAGGCCCGGCCGGCACCGGCCGGCGGGTGTAACTCGGTGTGACACCGGCAACTGTGGCGCCCGGTAAAAGGTGGAACCATGCTCGGCATGGCCGACCGCATCGACGTCCCCGCCCTGACGACCCTGCTCGACGGCCGCTACCGCGAGGTCCGCGACCTGGTCCGGGAGAACCTCGCCGAGCACGCCTCGATCCTCGACGACGCCGTGGAGATGTCGCAGCACGACTTCCGTGAGCGGGTGCTCGAGGTGGTCCGGATGATGGCCGCCACCGGCCAGACCGGCTTCGGCTTCCCGAAGCAGTACGGCGGCGGCGACGACATCGGCGCCTCGGTCGCCGCGTTCGAGACGCTCTCCTTCGGCGACCTGTCCGTGGTCGTCAAGGTCGGCGTCCAGTTCGGGCTGTTCGGCGGCGCGATCCTGCAGCTCGGCACCAAGCCGCACCACGACGCCTACCTCGACGACCTGATCCACGGCCGGCTGCTCGGCTGCTTCGCGATGACCGAGTCCGGGCACGGCTCCAACGTGCAGGCGCTCGGCACCACCGCGACGTACGACGCGGAGGCCGGCGAGTTCGTCGTCGACACCCCCGACGACCGGGCCCGCAAGGACTACATCGGCAACGCCGCCGCGCACGCCCAGGTCGCGGTGGTCTTCGCCCAGCTGGTCGTCGACGACGAGTCGCACGGCGTGCACGCGCTCGTCGTGCCGATCCGGGACGAGCAGGGCGAGGCCCTGCCCGGCGTCCGCATCGAGGACTGCGGCCACAAGATCGGCCTGAACGGCGTCGACAACGGCCGGCTCTACTTCTCCGGCGTGCGGGTGCCGCGGACCAGCCTGCTCGACCGCTACGCCGTGGTCACCGAGGACGGCCGCTACTTCTCCGACATCGAGAACCCCGACCGCCGGTTCTTCACCATGCTCGGCACCCTCGTGCAGGGCCGGGTCTGCGTCGGCGGGGCGGGCATCAACGCCGCCAAGGTGGCGCTGGCGATCGCGGTCGAGTACGGCCTGCACCGCCGCCAGTTCGGCAACCCCGGCTCCGGCGAGGAGGAGGTGCTGCTCGACTACGGCATGCACCAGCGGCGGCTGTTCCCGCTGCTCGCCCGGTCCTACGCGCTGCACTTCGCCCAGGAGCGGGTCGCCGCCGAGCTGCACGCGGTGTTCTCGGACACGAGCGACGACGGGGCCGCCGAGCTCGCCCGCCGGGCGCTGGAGTCACGGGCCGCCGGCACGAAGGCGATGGGCACCTGGCACGCCTCGCGGACCATCCAGGAGTGCCGCGAGGCCTGCGGCGGAGCGGGCTACCTCTCGCGGAACCGGTTCGACGCGCTGCGGGCCGACACCGACGTCTTCACCACCTTCGAGGGCGACAACACCATCCTCATGCAGCTGGTGGCCAAGGGCCTGCTCACCGACTACAAGGACTCCTTCGAGGACCTCGACCAGATCGGCCTGGTCCGGTTCGTGGCGTCGACGGCGGTCGAGACGGTCCTCGAGCGGACCAACGCCCGGTCGATCCTGGAGCGGCTGCGCGACGTGGTGCCCGGCTCGGGGTCGCGTACGTCGGACGAGGCGCCCGGCGCGGGCCTGCTGGAGTCGGCGTACCACCTGGAGATGCTGACCTGGCGCGAGGAGCACATCCTCTCGTCGGTGGCCCGCCGGCTGAAGCGCGGCATGGACTCCGGGCGGGAGCCCGCCGAGGTGTTCAGCCTGTGCCAGGACCACGTGATCAGCGCGGCGCACGCGCACGTCGAGCGGGTCGTCCTCGAGGCGTTCCTCGACAAGCTGGACGAGGTCGAGCCGGGCCCGAACCGCGACGCGCTCAAGGTGCTGTGCGACCTCTACGCGCTGTCCTGCATCGAGCAGGACCGTGGCTGGTTCCTCGAGCACGGCCGGCTGTCCAACGCCCGGTCCAAGGCCGTCACCGCGCAGGTCAACGACCTCAACCGCCGGGTGCGCCCGATCGCTCAGCAGCTGGTCGACGCCTTCGGGGTGCCCCGGGAGATGCTCCGCGCGGAGCTGCTCGACTTCCCGGCCTCCTGAGGCGGGATCAGGACTCGGGGTCGCCCTCGGCGCTCTGCGCCTCCTGGGCCTTGCGGTCCTCCTCGGCGTGGCCCTCCTCCTGGGCCCGCTTGAAGGACTGCGTGACCTCGGCCTCGGCCTCGGAGCGGCCCACCCACTCGGCGCCCTCGACGGACTTGCCGGGCTCGAGGTCCTTGTAGACCTCGAAGAAGTGCTGGATCTCCAGGCGGTCGAACTTGGAGACGTGGTTGATGTCGCGCAGGTGCTCCATGCGCGGGTCCGTGGTCGGGACGCACAGCACCTTGTCGTCGCCGCCGGCCTCGTCGGTCATCCGGAACATGCCGATCGCGCGGCACTTGATCAGGCAGCCGGGGAACGTCGGCTCCTGGAGCAGCACCAGCGCGTCGAGCGGGTCGCCGTCCAGCCCGAGGGTGTCCTCGATGTAGCCGTAGTCGGCGGGGTACTGCGTCGAGGTGAACAGCGTGCGGTCGAGCCGGATCCTCCCGGACACGTGGTCGACCTCGTACTTGTTCCGCTGACCCTTCGGGATCTCTACCAGGACGTCGAACTCCACTGCCATTCCTTTCGAACCACACTCGATCCACACGGCCGTCACCACCGGCTCGGGGGTCGGTGGTTCGGCTAGTCTCCCGCACGTCCTGGCAAAACGCGCAGCGGAGAGGGGGCAGGGTGCCCGAAGGTGACGCAGGCCACGTCCGCGGTCGCGGCCGGTGGCTGCGCCGCGTGAGCGCCGGGCTCGTGGTCCTCGTGCTGGTCGCGGCCGCCGCGGCGTACCGGTTCGACCTCGGCGACCGGCTCGGCATCGACCAGCCCTCGCCGATCACCGAGCCCGCCCAGGTGCTGCCGCCCGCCGGCCTGTCGCTGCCCCGTGCCCGTCCCGCCGCACCGGTCGCCCGGGCCACCAACGAGGGCGCCGTCGACCCGGCAGCGGTGCGCCGCGCCGTGGCGCCGCTGCTGGCCTCGAAGAAGCTCGGACCCCACGTCGTGGTCCGGGTCGCGCAGATGTCCGACGGCCGCGTGGTCTACCGCAGCGGCGCGGGCCCCGTGACGCCGGCCTCGACGATGAAGCTGCTGACCACCGTCGCCGCGCTGCAGGCGCTCGGGCCGCAGCACCGGTTCACCACCTCGGTGGTGGCGACCCCGCAGTCCAAGCGGATCGTGCTGGTCGGCGGCGGCGACCCGCTGCTCACCCGGGCCCCCGCCCCCGCGGGCACCTACCCCCGGCGCGCGGACCTCGCGACGCTGGCCGCGGCGACCGCCAAGGGGCTGAAGGCCATCGGCCGCGAGCGGGTCCGGCTGGGGTACGACACCAGCCTGTTCACCGGGCCGAAGGTCAACCCGCACTGGGAGCCGTCCTACGTCCCCGACGACGTGGTCAGCCCGATCACCCCGCTGTGGGTCGACGAGGGCCGGGACCGCAACGGGCTCTCCTACCGCAGCCGCGCCCCGGCCAGCGCGGCCGCAGCACTGTTCGCCCAGGCGCTGGAGCGCCGCGGCATCACGGTGGTGGGGGCGCCGACCTCCGTGACGGCGCCGCCGAGGAGCAAGGGCGGCGCGTCGATCGCGCAGGTGCGCAGCGCCCCGCTGGCCGAGATCGTGCAGCACATCGTCGAGGTCAGCGACAACGAGGGCGCCGAGGTGCTCTCCCGCCAGGTCGCGGTGGCCCGGGGCGTCCCGGCCTCGTTCGCCGGCGGCGCCCGGTCGGTGCGCCGGGTGCTGGGCGGCCTCGGCGTCAGCACCAGCGGCGACGTCATCCACGACGGCAGCGGCCTCTCGCGCGACGACCGGCTCGACCCCGCCACGCTGCTCGCGGTCATCCGGGCGGCGTCGAGCGCGCAGCACCCCGGTCTCCGGGCCGCGGTCGCGAACCTGCCGGTCGCGGGGTTCAGCGGGTCGCTGACCTACCGGTTCGACAAGGGCAGCCCGCTCGCGCTGGGCACCGTCCGCGCCAAGACCGGCACCCTCTCCGGCGTGCACGGCCTGGCCGGCACCGCCACCTCGGCCGACGGTGCGGTGATGAGCTTCGTCGCGATCGCCGACCGGGTGAAGCCGGTCAACACCCTCGACGCCCGGGTGCGCATCGACCGGCTGGCGGGCGCGCTCGGCGGCTGCAGGTGCGCTCGGGCCACCCCGTAAGGTCGAGAGCATGCCCGCACGCGCGATGATCGACTGGGACCTCGCGGTCTCCACCGCCTCACGGCTCGCCGGCCCCGGCCCGGTCATCACGCGGCCCGAGGCCGACGCCGTGGTCGCGGAGCTCCGCGCCGGCGCGACCGCCTCGACGAGCCTGGTCCGCGAGTTCACCGGCCTGGCCGCCAACGAGCGCACGGCGCCGGTGCTGGTCGTCGACCGGCGCGGCTGGATCCAGGCGAACGCCGACGGCTTCGCCGACGTCATCGGCCCGCTGATCGAGAAGCTGCAGGCCAAGCGCGGCGCCCCCAACAGCGTCACCGAGACGGTCGGGTCGAAGGTCACCGGCCTGGAGGTCGGCGGACTGCTGGGCTTCATGTCCTCGAAGGTGCTCGGCCAGTTCGACCCGTTCTACTCCGGACCCGGCCTCGACGGCACCGGCGCCTCCACCGGTCGGCTGCTGCTCGTCGCGCCCAACATCGTGCACGTCGAGAACGAGCTCGGCGTGGACCCGACCGACTTCCGCCTGTGGGTCTGCCTGCACGAGGAGACCCACCGGGTGCAGTTCACGGCCGTGCCGTGGATGCGCGACCACATCCAGGGCGAGATCGAGCACCTGGTGGGGGCGATCGACCTGGACCCGAGCCGGGTGGCGGCGATGCTCGGCGAGGGGCTGCGCCGGGTCGGCGACGTGGTCCGCGGCCAGGACGACGTCAGCCTGCTCGACATCTTCTCCACCCCCGCGCAGCGGGAGGTGATGGACCGCATCACCGCGGTCATGTCGCTGCTCGAGGGGCACGCCGACGTGGTGATGGACGGGGTCGGCCCCGAGGTCATCCCGTCGGTCGAGGTGATCCGCAAGAAGTTCAACCAGCGGCGCAAGGGCGCCGGACACTTCGACCGCGTGCTGCGCCGGCTGCTCGGCCTCGACGCCAAGATGGCGCAGTACCGCGACGGCGCCGCGTTCGTGCGCGGGGTCGTCGACAAGGTCGGCATGGCGGACTTCAACGCCGTGTGGGCGGAGCCCGGCGAACCTGCCCAGCAAGGACGAGATCGGCGACCCGGGCGCCTGGGTCCGCCGCGTGCACGGCTGACCTCGACACCCATGGCGCTCGACCCGGCCGTCGCCGCGCTGCGGCTCGCCGTACGGCGGGAGCTGGCGGACGTCGGCGAGCACCCGGTGCTGGTGGCCTGCTCCGGGGGAGCGGACTCGCTCGCGCTGCTCGCCGCCACCGTCTTCGAGGCCCGGCACCGTCCGTGGCACGTCGTCGGCGTGACCGTCGACCACGGGCTGCAGGAGGGGTCGGCCGAGCACGCCGTCCCGGGTGGTCGCGCAGATGGCCGCCCTGGGGGCGGACGAGACGGTCGCGGCGCGGGTCAGCGTCGAGGCGGCCGGGCAGGGCCCCGAGGCGGCGGCCCGCGAGGCGCGCTACGCCGTCCTCGAGGAGGTCGCGGAGCGCCTCGGCTCCGGGGTCGTGCTGCTCGGGCACACCCTGGACGACCAGGCCGAGACGGTGCTGCTCGGGCTCACCCGCGGCAGCGGCGGCCGGTCGCTGGCCGGGATGCGCCGCGGCTTCGACGTGTTCCGCCGCCCGCTGCTCGACCTCACCCGCGCGCAGACCGAGGCCGCCTGCCGGCGCCGAGGGCCTCGAGTGGTGGTCCGACCCGCACAACGCGGACCCGCGCTACACCCGGTCCCGGGTGCGGCAGCGGGTGCTGCCGGTGCTCGAGCAGGAGCTCGGCCCCGGGATCGCGGCCGCGCTGGCCCGCACGGCCGACCAGCTGCGCGAGGACAGCGAGGGCCTCGACGAGATCGCGAGGCGGGTCCACGCGCGGGTGGTGACGCAGGGTGCGGTCGACTGCGGGTTCCTCGGGGCCTACCCCGACGCCGTGCGGCTGCGGGTGGTGCGGACGGCCGCCGTCGAGGCGGGCTGCCCGCCGTCGGAGCTGTTCCGGGTCCACGTGCTCGCGCTCGCCGACCTGGTCGGGGGGCACGAGGGCGCGGTCCGCCACAAGCAGATCCAGCTGCCCGGCCACGTCACCGCCTTCCGCGAGGGCGACCTGCTGAAGTTCCGGCCGACCGCTGTGGGAGGCTGACGACCATGGACGAAGCGGACGTCGAGGGCGACCTGGTCGAGATCCTCTTCACCGAGGAGCAGATCCAGAACCGGCTCGCCGAGCTGGCCGCGGAGGTCGAGAAGGACTACGCCGGGCAGGACATCCTGCTCGTCGGCGTGCTCCGGGGCGCCGTGATGGTGATGGCCGACCTGGCGCGCCACTTCGGCCGGCACCTCGAGATGGACTGGATGGCGGTCTCGTCGTACGGCTCGGGGACGAAGTCCTCCGGCGTCGTGCGGATCCTCAAGGACCTCGACACCGACATCAGCGGCCGGCACGTGCTGATCGTCGAGGACATCATCGACACCGGCCTGACGCTCTCGTGGCTGGTGTCCAACCTGACCTCCCGCCGCCCCGCCTCCGTCGAGATCTGCACGCTGCTGCGCAAGCCGGAGGCGCTGCAGATGTCCGTCGAGGTGAAGTACGTCGGCTACGACATCCCCAACGAGTTCGTGGTGGGCTACGGCCTCGACTACGCCGAGCGCTACCGCAACCTCCGCTCGATCGGCACGCTCGCTCCGCACGTGTACTCCTGAGGCACCCGGGCGACGCGCGTCACACCCCAGCGGGGACAATGGGAGGAACCCGGAACGCGGGCTCCTTCGTTGGAACCCCGTGTACCGTCGAGTACTCGTAGGCCGGATCTGTCAGGAGGTCGGGGCAGCACGCCCCGGACATGGACGTTAAGCGCATTCTTCGTGGTCCCTGGGTGTGGATCGTCGTCGCCGTGGTGGGCGTCCTGCTCGCCTTCCAGTTCCTGACGCCCAACGGCGGGTACGACGAGATCGACACCTCGAAGATGAGCACCTACATCTCGAACGGGGACGTCAAGACGGTCACCTTCGTCGACCGCGACCAGACCATCCAGGCCGAGCTCGACAACGGCAAGAAGGTCACCGCCTCGTGGGTGCTGGGCCAGCAGCGCGACCTGGTGAAGACCGCCCAGGAGGGCGTGAAGAAGGGGACGATCGAGGACTACAACGTCACGGTCGCCAAGCCGAGCATCCTCGGCCAGATCCTCGCCACCCTGCTGCCGTTCATCATCATCGTGGTGCTGTTCCTGTTCCTGATGAACCAGGTGCAGGGCGGCGGCGGACGCGTCATGCAGTTCGCCAAGTCCAAGGCCAAGCTGATCAGCAAGGACATGCCGAAGACCACGTTCGCGGACGTGGCCGGCTGCCAGGAGGCCATCGAGGAGCTCGGCGAGATCAAGGAGTTCCTCCAGGAGCCGGCGAAGTTCCAGGCCGTCGGCGCCAAGATCCCCAAGGGCGTGCTGCTCTACGGCCCGCCCGGCACCGGCAAGACGCTGCTCGCCCGCGCCGTCGCGGGTGAGGCCGGCGTGCCGTTCTACTCGATCTCCGGCTCCGACTTCGTCGAGATGTTCGTCGGCGTCGGCGCCTCCCGGGTGCGCGACCTGTTCGAGCAGGCCAAGGAGAACGCCCCGGCGATCGTCTTCATCGACGAGATCGACGCCGTCGGCCGGCACCGCGGCGCCGGCATGGGCGGCGGCCACGACGAGCGCGAGCAGACCCTCAACCAGCTGCTCGTCGAGATGGACGGCTTCGACGTCCGCGGCGGGGTCATCCTGATCGCGGCGACGAACCGCCCCGACATCCTCGACCCGGCGCTGCTGCGCCCGGGCCGCTTCGACCGGCAGATCGGCGTGGACGCCCCCGACCTCGCCGGCCGCCACCAGATCCTGCAGGTGCACTCGCGCGGCAAGCCGATGGCGCCCGGCGTCGACCTGATGAGCGTCGCCCGGCGTACCCCCGGCTTCACCGGCGCCGACCTGGCCAACGTGCTCAACGAGGCCGCGCTGCTGACCGCCCGCAAGAACCTCAAGACCATCGACAACGAGGTGCTCGACGAGGCGATCGACCGGGTGATCGCCGGCCCCCAGCGCAGCAGCCGGCTGATGAGCGAGAAGGAGAAGCTCATCACCGCCTACCACGAGGGCGGCCACGCCCTCGTCGCCGCGGCGCTGCCCGGCACCGACCCGGTGCACAAGGTGACGATCCTGCCGCGGGGCCGGGCGCTCGGCTACACGATGGTGCTGCCCGACGAGGACAAGTACTCCCAGACCCGCTCCGAGCTGCTCGACAAGCTCGCCTACATGCTCGGTGGCCGCGCCGCCGAGGAGATGGTGTTCCACGACCCGACCACGGGTGCCGGCAACGACATCGACAAGGCCACCTCGGTGGCCCGCGCGATGGTCACGGAGTACGGCATGACCGAGCGGCTCGGCGCCATCAAGCTCGGCGAGAACAACTCCGAGCCGTTCCTGGGCCGCGACCTCGGGCACTCGCGCAACTACTCCGAGGACGTCGCGGCGATCGTCGACGACGAGACCAAGGCGCTGCTCGCCAACGCCCACCAGGAGGCCTTCGACATCCTGGTGGAGAACCGCGACGTGCTCGACGAGCTGGTCACCCAGCTGCTCGACAAGGAGACCCTCGACAAGGCGCAGATCGCCGACGTCTTCGTGCCGCTGCGGCGTCGCCCGGCCCGCCCGGCGTGGACCGGGTCCCCGTCCCGCGAGCCCTCGAGCATCCCGCCCGTCGACGTGCCCAAGTCGGCCTCCAACGGCTCCGCCCCCGACGAGGAGGGCGCGATCGTGCTCACCCCGCCCGGTGGCGGCGGCGACGTGCACGGCGACCCCGGCGTGCACTCCTCCGACAACTGACGGGACCCACGATGGCTGTCGACCCCATCAGCCAGGAGCCGCGGCCGCAGATCCCCGACTTCGACCACCCCCGTGCCGAGGCGGCCGTCCGGGAGCTGCTGTTCGCGATCGGCGAGGACCCCGACCGCGAAGGGCTGCGCGAGACGCCGGCACGGGTGGCCCGGGCGTACGCCGAGCTGCTGGCCGGCATGCGGTACTCCGCCGAGGACGTCCTCACCACGACCTTCGACGCCGGCCACGACGAGATGATCCTGGTCCGCGACATCGAGCTCTGGTCGATGTGCGAGCACCACCTCGTGCCGTTCACCGGCGTCGCCCACATCGGCTACATCCCGAACGAGAACGGCCGGATCACCGGGCTCTCCAAGCTCGCCCGCCTCGTCGACGTCTACGCCAAGCGCCCGCAGGTGCAGGAGCGGCTGACCACCCAGGTCGCCGACGCGATGATCGACATCCTCGAGGCCCGCGGCGCCATCGTCGTCGTCGAGGCCGAGCACCTCTGCATGACCATGCGCGGCGTCCACAAGCCCGGCTCCAAGACCGTCACCTCCGCCGTGCGCGGCTCGATGCACAACGCCGCCACCCGCAGCGAGGCGATGAGCTTGATCATGCACGGCACGCGCTGAGCCGTTGCTAGGGCTCGGCGGCTGTGTTGTTTCGGCTCGCTCCGCTCGCCGGTGTCCGGCGCGCTCGCCACGTCGCGCCTGGCCCTCCGCCTCGCGATGCCTCCCCCGCTTCGCTCCTCCGGCGCTCGCGCTCTGTCGGCCCAAGCACGACGGCGCGCCGGACGTTGCCGGGTGATGCCAGAGGGACAGCGGGTCTGCAGGTCTGCGTCCTACGTCCACCCCTAGCCGTCGGCGCGCGGTCGTGCGTGGGCCGACGGAGCCGAGGTGTCCCGGGGGAGCGGAGCGGAGGAGGGCGCCGAGCGAGGAGGGCCAGGCACGAGCTGCCGGGCGCGCCGACACGTGCGAGCGGAGCGAGCACCAAGAACACATCCATTCACCCCAAAGCACGTCATCGTTTCCACGACATAAGGTCGGCGCATGTACTCCCGCCCGCCGCGCTTCGTCGCGGGACTGCCGCAGCCGGACCGCTGCCTGGTGATGGGCGTGCTCAACGTGACGCCGGACTCGTTCTCGGACGGCGGGCGGTACCTCGACCCGTCGCTGGCGCTCAAGCACGGGCGCCAGCTGGTCGCTGACGGGGCCGACCTGGTCGACGTGGGCGGCGAGTCGACCCGGCCGGGGGCCCGGCGGCCGAGCCCGCAGGAGGAGCTGGACCGGGTGCTGCCGGTCGTGACGACGCTGGCCGCCGAGGGGATCGGCGTCTCGGTCGACACCATGCGCGCCTCCGTCGCCGAGGCGGCCGTCGCCGCCGGCGCGGTGCTGGTCAACGACGTCTCGGGCGGTCGGGCCGACGACGAGATGCTGCCGCTGGTGGCCCGGCTCGGGACGCCCTACGTGCTGATGCACTGGCGGGCGCACTCCGTGGACATGCAGCAGCACACGGCGTACGGCGACGTGGTCGCCGACGTGGTCACCGAGCTGCGCGAGCAGCTCGACGCGGCGCTGGCGGCCGGGGTCGCAGCGGAGAAGATCGCGGTCGACCCGGGGATCGGGTTCTCCAAGACCGCCGACCAGAACTGGGACGTGCTCGGTGGCACGGAGCGGCTGCACGAGCTCGGCCACCCGGTGCTGATCGCCACCAGCCGCAAGCGCTTCCTGGGCACGCTGCTGGCCGACGAGGCCGGCGAGCTCCGCCCGCCCGAGCTCCGCGAGGACGCCACCACGGCCACGTCGGCGCTGGCCGCCGCCTCGGGGGCCTGGTGCATCCGCACCCACCTGGCGCGGCCCACGCTCGACGCGGTGCGGGTGGCGGGTCGCTGGGCGGGTGCTCCCCGTGGGTGAGCCCGAGGTGCTCCGGGAGGTCGAGGCGGTGAACACCGCCTTCTACGAGGCGTTCGAGACCGCCGACCTCGACACGATGCAGGACCTGTGGCTCGACGACCCCGAGACGCTGTGCGTCCACCCGGGTGCGCTGCCGGTGCGGGGGACCGGGCCGATCAGCCGTTCGTGGGCGCTGATCATGGCGAACACGCCGTACATCCAGTTCTTCCTCACCGACGTCGAGGTCAGCCTGCGCGGCGACCCGGTGGACCTGGCCTCGGTGACCTGCACCGAGAACGTGCTCACCGGCGACACGACCACCGGGCCGGACGCGTTCGGCGGCGCGAAGGCGGTCGCCACCAACGTGTTCGTGCGCACACCCGAGGGCTGGCGGATGTGGATCCACCACGCCTCCCCGGTACTGTCGGCGGAGGACGACGACGATGACTGACCACTCACTCGACCGGCTCGCCATTCACGGCATCGAGGCGTTCGGGCACCATGGGGTCTTCGAGTCGGAGCGTCGGGACGGCCAGCTCTTCCTGGCCGACCTGGTGCTCTGGATCGACACCCGGGAGGCGGCGCGCAGTGACGACTTGCGAGACACCGTCGACTACGGAAACCTCGTGGCGAAGGTCAAGACGGCCATGGAGTCCGACCCCGTCGACCTCGTCGAGACGCTCGCCGAGCGGATCGCCGGCACCTGCCTGCAGGACCCTCGTGTCCGGTCGGTCGAGGTCACGGTCCACAAGCCCGACGCCCCGATCGAGGCGACGTTCCGTGACGTCACCCTGACGATCACCCGCAGCACCACGCCGAGCAGCCCCGCCAGCAGACCGAGCAACGGAGCCCACCGTGACTGAGACCCCCAACCCGAACATCGTCGACACCGACACGCTCACCGGCGAGATGCACCCCATCCGCCGCTGCGTGCTGGCGATCGGGTCGAACCTGGGGGAACGGCTCAACAACCTGCAGGGGGCCGTCAACTCGCTCGCGGACACCCCCGAGGTGTGGCTCACCGCCGTGTCGCCGGTCTACGAGACCGCGCCGGTGGACGCCCCCGACGGCTCGCGTGACTTCCTCAACGCCATCGTGCTCGCCGACACGACGCTGTCGGCGCGCACGCTGCTCGAGCGGGCGCTGGCCGTGGAGGACGCCTACGGCCGGGAGCGGACCACCGAGCCCAACGCCCCGCGGACCCTCGACGTCGACCTCATCGTGGTCGGCGACCGGCAGGCCAACGACGCGGACCTGGTGCTGCCCCACCCCAAGGCGCACGAGCGGGCGTTCGTGCTCGCACCGTGGCACGACCTCGAGCCGGACGCGGAGCTGCTGGGCTTGGGGCCGGTCGTCGACCTGCTCGAGAAGGTCGCCGACCAGTCGATCACCCGGCGCGACGACCTGAGCCTCAACGACCAGTGACGGGCTGACCCGCGCGTGAACCCCTCGTGAGCCCGTCGTGAGCCCGTCGTGAGCCCGTCATGAGCAGGGAGCCCGACGGCAGGCCGCCCGGTGGGTCCGCCGGTCCCGGCGAGCCCGAGCCGCCCGACCCGCCCGGCCGGGTCGGCACGACCACGCCGGGCTCGGTGATCGGCTTCGCGCTGGTCGGCCTGGTGCTCGGCTGGCTGGTGCGCCCGATGAGCGTGCGGATCAGCGGGTCGGCGCCGACGGTGAGCTGGCTGCCCGTGCTGGCGCTGGCGTTCGTCGCCCTGATCGTGGGGACGGTGGCCTGGTCGACGTACCGGCTGCTGCACCGGCGGCACGGCCATCTCGAGCCGCACCACGCCGTCAACCGGCTGGTGCTGGCCAAGGCCTGCGCGCTGGCCGGGGCGCTGGTGGCGGGCGGCTACTTCGGCTACGCGCTGAGCTGGCTGGGCCTCACCGACGCCGCGCTCGCCCGGGAGCGGGTGCTGCACTCCGTGCTGGCCGGCGTGGCCGGCGTGGCCCTCGTCACCGGGTCCCTGCTCCTGGAGCGCGCGTGTCGGGTCAGCAAGGACGACCGCTCGCCCTAGCCTGACGACCATGGCGAGCGCTTCCCCCTCCTCCGAGACCGTGATGTCCGTGGTCCGCCCCGCCCGACGGCGGCAGCGCAGCGTGCGGGTGAGCGTCGCGGTGCTGCTGCTCGGGCTGGCCACCGTGCTGGTCCTCGTGGCGCTGCCGACGCAGTCGCCGGCCTGGCTCAGCGTCGCCGCCGTGGTGGCCCTCGGCTGCGGCTGGGCGGCCGCGCGGATCGTCTACACCGAGGTGGTCCAGAGCCGCCGGGACGCCGCCGCCGACCGGGCCGGGCAGGCCCAGGCCTACCGCTCGATGTACGCCGAGCGCGCGTCCGAGCACGCCGAGTTCACCACCGTCATGACCGACCGGCTCACCCGTCGCGACCGCGAGGTCGCCGACCTGACCACCGCCGTGGAGCAGGCCACCCGGCGTGCCGCCGACGCGGAGGCCCGGGCAGCCGAGCTGGTCGAGCGGGTCGCGGAGCTGGAGGCCGAGCGGGCCGACGAGCTCGCGGTCTGGGAGCCGTCGGACCCGGGCGCCGCCGCGCACGACACCGTCGCCGACCTGGTGGCCTGGGAGGAGCGGGTCCGGTCCGCCGCCTCGGCCTCGACTGCCGCCGCTGCGCCGCGCAAGCACGCCTGAGGCGGTGGCCGCGCCGGGCTCGGGGTGCGGGAGGATGTGGCCGTGACCTCCACCGACAACGACCCGTTCACGAGCCTGCCGCCGGGCGCGGGGGACGGGCTGCCCGACGGCTGGTCCGCGGCGACCCCCGACGAGGACGACGCCGCCGAGCTGACCGAGCTGCTCCGGCGGCACGAGAAGCGCGGCCGCGGCTGGGCCGGGGCCTCCGAGGACGACCTGCTGGTCGAGGTCTCGGCGCGGGGCTACCTGACCCGCGAGAACGTCGTGCTGCGCGACCCGGACGGCGCCATCCGGGGCTGGGGGAGCGCGCACGACCGGGCGGCGGGCCGGATGCTGCTCGTGGTGGTGGTCGACCGCCGGCTCGACGACGCGGTCGCCGACCGGGTCGCGGAGTCGCTGCTGGCCTGGGCCGACGAGTCCGCCCGCCGGATCGGGGCCGAGCGCGGGCTCGACGTGCAGCAGATCGACAGCGGCGCGTTCGCCGACGACGAGGCGCAGCACCGGTGGCTCGAGCGCGGCGGCTTCACGAAGGTCCGCACCTGGTGGCAGATGAGCCGGCCCGTGACGCCGGAGGACGCCGTCCGCGACGTCGAGGCCAAGGAGGGCGTGCGGATTCGGCTGGTACGCCGGGAGGGCACCGGGATGCCCGACGAGGACGACCTGCGCACCGTCCACGACATCCTCGAGAGCGCGTTCGCCGACCACTTCAACAGCCACGAGGAGACCTTCGACGAGTTCGTGTTCCGGCTGCGCGAGGACCCCGGCCACCGCTGGGACCACTGGTGGATCGCCGAGCTGGTCGACGGCGACGAGCCGGAGCCCGCGGGCGCCCTGGTCGGCGCGGTGTCCGAGGGCAGCGGCGACGCGCCCGACGGCAGCTACGTGGAGTACATCGGCGTGCTGCAGAGCGCCCGCGGCCGCGGCGTCGCGAAGTCGCTGCTCAACACGGTGATCGCCGACGCGGCCACGAACGGCCGCGACCGGGTCGGTCTCGAGGTGGACGCGGACTCCCCGACGGGCGCCGACGGCCTCTACCTGTCGATGGGATGGCAGACCAGGTACGTCACTGAGTCGTGGCACCGCGACGTACCGGTGAACGGCTAGCGACAGCCCGGGCCGCGACGGCTCGGCGGGGTGACCACCTGCGGTAAGTTGCCGACGTCGGCGGAGCGGCGCCGAGCGTGCACGAGGAAGGCGGGACGACTGTGACCGAAGCCAGGGCCGGCGAGCCCGTGGACCGGCACCTGCCCGCTCCCCGGCCGGTGACCGGCCCGGCGGACCGGGCGTCCTTCACCTACTCGATCGTGGTCCCGGTGTTCAACAGCGAGGGCGTGGTCGGGCGCACCGTCGAGCGCATCACGGAGGTGTTCGAGGGGGCCGGGCTGTCCTACGAGCTGATCCTGGTCAACGACGGCAGCCGCGACGGCAGCTGGGACGTCATCGCACAGGCCGCCCGCACCCACCAGCACGTGGTCGCGCTCAACCTGCTGCAGAACTACGGCCAGCACCAGGCGAACCTCGCCGGGCTGCGCGAGTCGACCGGCGACTACGTCATCACCATGGACGACGACCTGCAGAACCCGCCGGACCAGGCGCTGGTCCTGATCGACGAGGCCATGAACGGCTGGGACGTGGTCTTCGGCCGCTTCGAGCGCAAGCAGGCGGCCGGCTACCGCAAGCTCGGCAGCAAGCTGATCAGCATGATCAACCGCCGGGTCTTCGCGCAGCCGCCGGGCCTCACGGTCTCGAACTTCCGGATCCTGCGGCGCGACGTCGTCGACCGGATCTGCGAGTCCCGCACCGCCCACCCGTACATGACCGGGCAGGCGCTGATGTACTCCAGCAACCGCACCGACGTGCTGGTGCGCCACGAGCCGCGCGAGGTGGGGTCCAGCAACTACGGCATCGCCCGCATCCTGCGGCTGGTGTTCGCGATCCTGTTCAGCTACTCGCTGTTCCCGCTGCGCGCGGCGGCGCTGGCCGGGTTCGCGGTGGCGCTGGTCAGCTTCCTGCTGGGTGCCTACTACCTGGTGCGGTCGTTCTTCGTCGACACCCCGGTGGCCGGCTGGACCACCATCGCGGTGCTGCTGTCGATCTTCAACGGAGTGACGATCGCGCTGCTCTCGATGCTCGGCGAGTACGTCGTGCGCACCCTCAACGCGGTGAGCGCGCAGGACACCTACCACGTCATGGAGCGGGTGTCGGCTTGACGCGTCACCTGCTCGTCGTCGGCGCCCAGCGGTGCGGGACGACGTACCTGCACTCGCTGCTGGACTCGCACCCCGAGGTCACCATGGCCCGGCCGCCGCGGCCGGAGCCGAAGGTGTTCCTGCGCGCCGACATCGAGGAGCTGGGCCTCGGCTGGTACCGCGAGACCTACTTCGGGCACGCCACCGACGAGCGGGTGCTGGGGGAGAAGAGCACCAGCTACATCGAGGTCCCCGAGGCGGCCGAGCGTGCGCTGGGGGTGCTGGGCCCGGACACCCTGGTGCTGGCCATGCTCCGCGACCCGGTCGCCCGGGCCGTGTCGAACTTCCGGTTCAGCACCGACCACGGCCTGGAGAAGCGCTCCCTGGAGACCGCGCTGCGCGACAACCTCGCGGCGCCGGCCGCCTGGGACGCCGCCGCGACGTCGGTCTCGCCGTTCGCCTACCTCGAGCGGGGCCGCTACGCCGAGCACCTGGACCCCTGGTACGACGCCTTCCCGGCGACGACGCACGTCTTGTTCCTGCAGGACCTGCTCGACGACGACGAGGCCGTCGGTACGCTGTTCCGGCGTCTCGGCGTGGACCCCGACTTCAGGCCGACCGACGCGACCCGGCTCAACGAGAGCAGCGAACCGGTCTCCGACCTGCCCGCCGACCTCGTGGAGGCGATGCGGGAGTACTTCGCCCAGAACAACCTGGCGCTGAGCCGGCGACTCGGACGACAGCTGCCGTGGTGGCCCGACCCCTACCCGGAGTGAGACATGCCTGAGACCCCCGAGCAGCCGCGCATCCCCTTCAACAAGGCTGCCATCGTCGGCCGCGAGATGGAGTACGTGCAGCAGTCCATCGAGGGCGGCCACCCGGCCGCCGGCGGCGAGTTCGCCGCCCGCGCCGCGGCGCTGCTCGCCGAGGCGACCGGGGCCAAGGAGGTCATGCTCACGACCTCCTGCACCTCGGCGCTGGAGCTGTCGGCGATGACGCTGGACCTCGGCCCGGAGGACACCGTCGTGGTGCCGTCGTTCACGTTCACCAGCACCGCGCTGGCGTTCGCCCGGCAGGGTGCCCGGCTGGTCTTCTGCGACATCGAGCCGCGGACCCTGGGGCTCGACCCGGCGCACCTCGCGACGCTGCTCGACGACTCCGTCCGCGCGGTCGTGCTGGTGCACTACGCCGGCATCGCCTGCGACGTGGCAGGCGTGCGGCGGGTGCTGGCCGACCGGCCCGACGTGGCGGTGATCGAGGACAACGCCCACGGCCTGTTCGGCGGCTGGCAGGGGCAGCCGCTGGGCAGCCTGGGACGGTTCTCGGCGCAGAGCTTCCACGAGACGAAGAACTTCGTGTGCGGCGAGGGCGGCGCGCTGCTGCTCAACGACGCCGCCGACGTCGACCGGGCCCGGGTGCTCTACGACAAGGGCACCAACCGGCGGGCGTTCCTGCTCGGCCAGGTCGACAAGTACTCCTGGAAGGACAACGGCTCGTCGTTCGGGCTGGCCGACGTGCTGGCGGCGTACCTGCTGGCCCAGCTCGAGCAGCGGGAGACGGTGCAGGCCAAGCGCCGCGCGGTCCACGAGCTCTACACCGAGATGCTCGCGCCGCACGCCGCCGACGACACCTTCTCGCTGCCCGACCCGCCGGCCGACCGGGAGTCGGCGTACCACATGTTCTACCTGCTGCTGCCGGACAAGGAGCGCCGCAACGCGGTGCTCGGCTCGATGCGTGACGCCGGCGTCACGCCGACGTTCCACTACGTGCCGCTGGACAGCTCCGACGCCGGGAAGATGTTCGCGGCCCGGACGACCGAGTGCCCGGTGACCGAGAACATCAGCGGCCGGCTGCTGCGGCTGCCGTTCTACAACGACCTCACGCCGGCCGAGGTCGAGCGGGTCGTCACCACGTTCCTGTCGTCGGTCGCGCTGTCAGCCTCCGTGGTCTGATGGGTCCCAGCGTGCCGCAGCACGGCTCCTCGTCGCTGCGCCAACCGAACTACTGGTGGTACCGCGCCCGCGCGGACCTGCTCGAGACCGTGCTCGGCGGCTACCTCGGCCAGCCGAGCCGGATGCTCGACGTCGGCAGCGCCGACGGCCCGTCGGTGGAGTGGATGCGCGGTGCGCACCGACGCGTCGCGCTGGACCTGTTCCCCGAGGGGCTGGAGCCCGGCTCGGGCGTGCAGGGATCGGCGATGGCGCTGCCGTTCCGCGACGAGGCCTTCGACGTCGTCGCGGCCTTCGACGTCGTCGAGCACTGCGAGGACGACGCGCTCGCGGTCTCGGAGCTCAACCGGGTGCTGCGGCCCGGCGGCCGGATGCTGCTGTCGGTGCCGGCGTACGACTGGGCGTGGTCGGACCACGACGTCCGGGCCGGCCACCACCGCCGCTACACCCGCCCGCGGCTGGTGCGGCTGGTCGAGCGGGCCGGCCTGACCGTCGAGCGGTCGACGTACGCGTTCGGGTCGGTGTTCCCGTTCTTCCTCGCCGAGCGGGTGACCCGCCGGCTGCGGCAGCGCGCCGGGCATCCGTCGCAGCAGAGCCTGACCACCGTCCCGGGATCGCTGGACAAGGTCCTGACCGGGCTCTCCCACCTCGACCGGCGGATGCTGCGCCGGTGGGACCTGCCGTTCGGCTCCTCGGTGTTCCTGGCGGCCAGCAAGCCGTCGACCTGACGCCGGTGCGGTGGCGGCGTCAGCGGTACCGCGGCCGCTGCACCCGCTCGACCAGGCTCAGCGCGCCGTAGGCCACGGCCTCGGCGACCACGAAGCACCAGACCACGGCCGGCTCGTCCCCGACGCCCAGCGCGGTCAGCACGAAGAACGCGACGACCGACGCGGCGATGCCCACCAGCCAGCCACGGGCCACCGCGGCCGACCGGCCCTGCGCCAGGGAGCTGACCATCAGCACCAGGTTGGCCACCGCGACCGTGCACCCGACGGCGACCAGGGCGGTGAGGCCCCGCGACAGCTCGACCTCGCTGCCGAAGATCAGCCGCAGCAGGAAGGGCCCGAGCAGCGCCGCCCCGAGACCGGCCAGCACCACCAGGCCCGCCGTGCCGATCCGCAGCCAGCGTCGCATCCGGCGCATCGACTCGACGTCGCCGCTCATCACCAGGTGGGCCACCCTCGTGGTGAGCTGGGAGACCATCCCCAGCGCCAGCATGTACGGCGCCCGGAACAGCGCCAGCGCGGCGAACAGGGTGGTGACCGCACGGGGTGAGCCGCCGACCAGCGCCAGGACCACCGGGCCGCCGGTGAGCACGACCTGGCCGATCAGCTGCGCCAGGCTCGCCCCGGCGAGGAACGCGAGCGGGTTCGGTGCCCGCCCCACCACAGGCGTGGCGCGGAACCGGAGCGCCGAGGGCCACAGCACCGCCACCGCCGGCCCGGAGACCAGGCAGAGGCCGTAGGCGACCACGTCCTGGTTGCCGAGGAGGATCAGCATCCCGACGCCCGCGCAGCGCACCGCGTTCTCGCCGGCGAGGCTCCAGGCGAGCGCGTTCCAGCGGTGGCGGGCGGTGAGACCGCCGCGCAGCACGCCGATCACGGCGGAGCCCAGCGTCACGGCCGCGACCATCGCCGGGAACCAGGCGTCGGAGCGGTGGAACAGCGGCTCGCGGGCGGCCCAGGCGGCGCCGCCCAGCACCACCGACACGGCCAGCACGAGGACGCCGATCCGGGGGAGCGCCTTCTGGACCGCGCCGTCGCCGTGCGCGGTGACGGTCCGGGCGATCCAGTGCTGGAGAGGGAACGTGAAGGCGGCCCCGGTGAACGCCCAGTAGCTCCACAGCACGGAGACCGGGCTCGCGGCGTCGGGGCCCAGGCTGCGGGTGGTCATCACGAAGACCAGGTAGGCGAGCAGGCCGTTGGCGGCCGACCCCAGCCCCAGGGTCCGGGTGGTGCGTGCGGCGGCGCTCACGAGGTCCCCGGGCTCGTCCGCTCCGCCGCCCGACGGAGCTCGTCGAGGGTGTGGGTGCCGAGGGAGCGGCGGGCCCACCACTGCCAGCCCGGTGCCTTGCCGATGAGCTCGTAGTCGTCACGGATGCCGTGCCGCAGCCAGGCCCGGCGCGGGATGCCGACGACGACCAGGTCCGGCCGCCACCGCTGGACGATGTCATCGGCGTAGCCGTGCAGGCCGCCGGGCCAGGTGTCGTCGACGTAGTCGTCGAGACCGCTCGTGAACATCTGGTAGCGGGTGGGGTTCGTGCGCCCGGACAGCACCAGCGGCTGCGGGGCGTTCACGGCGAGCAGCCGCGCGTCGTCGGGGAGCCGGCCGAGCACGGCGGCGACGGCGGCACGCTGGGCGACCAGCTCGTCGTGGCGGTCGGTGACCGAGGCGGTCAGCGCGGCGACCACCGCCAGCACCACCCACGCGACCGCGATGGTGCGGGCGACCGTGGCGGGCAGCCAGCGCAGCAGCAGCGCGGCCAGCAGCGCGACGCCCAGCGCACCCAGCGGCAGCAGCGGGAAGGCGTCGGGCCAGGAGTCGAAGTCGCGCACCGTCCAGTAGAGCCCCCCGAGCGTCGCGACGCCCAGGGCGGCGACCGACACGAGAGGCGGGAAGGCGCGCCGAAGCCGCGGCACCAGCGCCGCGGGCGCCAGCACGAGCAGCGCAGCGAGACCGGCGAGCAGGAACCACAGCGAGACGCCGAAACCGCGCTCCAGCAGCAGCCAGCGCAGCCCGAAGTTGTCGGTCATCGGGTTCGCCACCGTGTAGTGGAGGTTGATGACCAGGAAGCCGTCGACAGCGTCGCGCAGCGCACCCACCGAGGCGAAGTACGCCGTCAGCACCGCGACCGGCACCACCCCGCCCAGGACCACTCGCAGCAGCGCCGCCAGGCGACCGACCCGTCGCGGGGCGAGCAGCAGGGCGAGCAGCACGTACGGCGCCGCGACGAAGAAGCCGATCTGCAGGGTCAGCGTCGTCAGGCTGAGGCACAGGCCCGCCCAGAACCATCGCCCCCGGGTCGCCGCCCACAGGGCCAGCAGCATGAACAGCACCATCGGCGTCTTCTCGCGCGGCCCGTCGGAGGCGTACTCGATGAAGCCGGCGAAGCTCAGGAACGCGGCCGCGGCGGTGAGCCCGACCAGCCGCGAGGCGAACAGGTCCCGCCCCAGCAGGTAGACGACGCAGACGCACAGCACCGACAGCACCAGGTAGAACCAACGGGCGCCGGCCAGGTCGTCGCCCCCGAACGCCCGGGCGACGGCCGTCCCGACCGCGGGCAGCAGGTGCGCGAACGGGCCGCTGCGGTTCAGGATCCCGACGTACGGCGGCACCCCGTCGTCGACCAGCCGCTGGCCGGCGTACACGTAGACCGACAGGTCACGGGACAGCGAGCCGTTGGTGCCGTGCAGCGCGTAGGTGACGAACGAGACCAGCGCCACCGCGGGCACGAGCGGGTCGAAGGGTCCCCAGCGCCCAAGGCGGTCGGCGGGCGTCGTCATGTGCGTGACAGCAATCCTCGGTGATCCTCGGTCGCGGTGGTGTGGCGCGGTGGTCCGTCCCGGCGCCTCGCGCGGAGCCAACCTAACAGTGGGCGACCGCTCCCGGACGGCACCGGCTGGTAGCGTGGCGCCTCGTGCCCGGACCGCGCGTGAGCCCGGAGGAGCGAGTCGCGTGACCTCACTTCGTGACCGTGTGGGCGGCCTCCTCGGGCGCCGCCGGGGGCCGCGGGTGAGCGTGGTGCTCGTGGTCGGCGGTGACGACTCCCGGCTCGACCAGGCACGCGCCGCGCTGGGCGGCGCCGAGCTCCTGGTCGCGCGATCCGACGACGCGTCCGGGCTCGACGCCGCCGTGGCCGCCGCGTCCGGCCGCTACCTCGCCTTCGTCCACGTGGACGACACGGTCGCCGACCGCGGTCTCCAGCGGCTGGTCGAGACCGCCGAGCGGCAACGCGCGGACGTCGTCCTGGGGATCCAGGTCGACGTGGTCGGCGACCGCCGCCGCCGCGTCGACGGCCTCGACCTCACCGCGGACGTCGCACCCACCGGCAAGCTGTTCCGGCTCGACCACTGGCGCGCGGTGGCGCCCCCGATGACCTCGTGGCTCGAGGCCCCGGTCGCGGTCGCCCAGGTGCTCGCCGCCGCCGACGGGGTGGCGAGCGTCGACACGGTCGTCTACGAGCGCCACGACCGGCAGGTGTCGCTGCCGGTGGACGTGCAGGACCGGTTCCGGCCCGAGGTGCTGGCGCACCGGCTCGCCGTGCTCGCCCGGGTCGGTGACGCCTGGGCCGCCCAGCCGGCGCCGCTGCTGCGGGCCTGGCAGGAGGGCCTGCTGACCCACCTCCTCCCGCCGCTGTACGTCGACGCGCTCGGCGACGCGGGTGCCGGGGTCGACGCCCTGCGCGACGGGGTGGCCGGCCTCGTCGACGACGTGCCGGCCGAGGTGCTCGCCGGGGTGCCGCTGGCCGAGCGGCTGGCGGCGTGGTCCGCGGCCCACGGCGAGGGTGACGACCTGGCGCTGCTGGAGGACCACCTCGCCGACCACCCCCACGGCCTGCCGGTCGGGACCGTCGAGGACGTCACGCTCGCCGCGCTGCCACCGGGGCTGCGCGTCGCACCGCCGCCGGCCTGGCGACGCGTCGAGGACGTCGACCGCCGGCTGCGCACCCGGGTGGGCCTGCGGCACGACCCCGCCGGCGCGCTGCTGCTCGACGGCGCCGCGTTCGTCGAGCACCAGCCCGGTCGGCCGGACCTCGAGGTGTCGGTCGGCGACCGGGGCGGCGCGGGCGCCCGGCCGGTCGAGGTCCGCGCGGTCCACGAGGCGTCCCTGAACCAGTGGGCGGCGCGTGCGCACGAGGACCGCAGCGACTGCGGCTTCGAGGCGTCGCTGCCCGACGACGTCGCCGGTGACGGGCCGTGGCTGGTGACCGTCCGGGTCGGGGAGCGCTCGGCGCAGCACCTGGTGCACCGCCCCGCCCCGGTGCGGGCCGCCGACGTGGTGCTGCGCGGCACCGGCCTCGTGGGGGACCGGCTGCGGCTGTCCGCGGACCGGCCGTTCCGGGTGCGGGCGTGCGGCGGCAAGGGCGAGACGCGATGGGCCGCCTCGGAAGCAGCCGACGGGAGCCACGCCGCCGACCTCGCGCTGCGCACCGACCTGTTCGGCGACGCGGTGCTGCTGCCGGCCGGGCGCTACGAGCTCGAGCTGGCCTCGCCGGACGGGCGGCCGCTGTCCGCCGCCCACGCCCCGGCCGCCGGGAGCGGGTCCGACGAGCTGGTCGGCGATCGGCTGGCGGTGCGGCTGCGCGACCACGGAAGCGGGGTGCGGCTGGTCGTCGCGGCGCCGCTGGATGCCGCCGACGGCAGCGCGTTCGGCCAGCAACGGCTGCGGACCGCGGTCTACGCCGGGCCGCCCGCCGAGCCACGCCCCGGCACCTGGCTGCTGGAGACCTTCCGCGGCCGCAGCGTCGGCGACAGCCCCGGCGCCGTCGGGCGTGAGCTGCTCGCCCGCAACCGCGACGAGCGGCTGGGCCTCGACGTGGGCTACGTCGTGGACGACCCGAGCGTCGCCGTGCCCGAGGGCGCCCGGGCCGTCGTGCGCCGGACCCGGGAGTGGTACGACGCGATGGGTCACGCCGCCGTCCACGTGGCCAACGCCGGGGCGCCGTACTGGTTCGGGAAGCGGCCGGGCCAGCTGCACCTGCAGACCTGGCACGGCACGCCGCTGAAGCGGATCGGCGAGGACCGCGGTCCGGGTGACTTCGCGACCTGGCGGCACCGCCGCCGGATCGCCGCGCAGGCGGCCGGCTGGGACGCGATGGTCTCGCCGAGCCCCTACTGCTCGGAGATCTACCGCAGCGCGTTCGGCTTCGCGGGCACCGTCCTCGAGGTCGGGCTGCCCCGCAACGACGTGCTCGTCTCGCCGGCGGCGCCGCAGCTGCGCGAGCAGGTACGGGCCCGGCTCGGCGTCGAGCCCGGGCAGCGCGTCGTGCTCTACGCCCCGACCTGGCGGCAGTACGTCGGGGTGCTGGACGCCAAGCCGCTCTACCTCGACGCCGAGCGGCTGCTCGCCGACGTGCCCGACGCGGTGGTGCTGCTGCGCGGCCACTACAACAGCACCCGGCAGGACGACGTCTTCACCGGGCACCCGCGGATCCGCGACGTGACCCGCTACCCCGACGTGGCCGACCTGTTCCTGGCCGCCGACGCGCTGGTGACCGACTACTCCTCGGTGATGTTCGACTTCGTGCTCACCGACCGGCCGGTGGTGCTGCTGGTGCCCGACCTCGACCAGTACCGCGACGTGGAGCGCGGCTTCTACTTCGACATCGAGGCGGGCGCCCCCGGACCCCTGGTGCGCTCGACCGAGGAGGTCGCCGCGGCGCTCCTCGCCCCCGACGCGCACGCCGCCCGGCGGGCCGCCTTCCGGGACCGGTTCTGCCCCTTCGACGACGGCAGCGCGTCACGCCGCGTCGTCGACCACCTGCTCGAGCGGGCGGGCTAGCTCAGCCGTTGGCGCGCACCGCGGCGTAGAACTGCTCCATCGCGAGCCGGTTGTAGGCGTCCGCGTCGAGCGGGTGCGCGGGCACGTCGCCGTCGAGGAAGCGCTGCATCCCCGACGCCACGCCCTTGACGGTCTGCGGCACCACGATGCCGGCGTCCTCGGGGACCGAGTCGCGCACCGACGAGAACGACGTCGTGACCACCGGCAGCCCCAGCGTGCGGGCCTCGAGGATCACCATCGGCTGGCCCTCGTAGTCGCTGGAGAGCACGAAGCAGTCGGCCCGGCGCATGATCGCGTAGGGGTTGTCGACCTGCCCGGCGATCGTGACCGCCGAGCTGAGACCGAGGCTGACGACCAGGTCGTGGAGCTGGTCCTCGAGCGCGCCGCCGCCGAGGATCACCAGGCGGGTGTGCGGCTGCTTCTCGTGCACCTGGGAGAACGCCTTGATCAGCCGGGTGTGGTTCTTCTCCGGGGAGAGCCGGCCGACGGACACGAACGTGACGGTGTCCGCCGACACCGGCATCCGCGCCAGCCGGAGCCGGCTGCGGGCCTCGCGCATGATCTGCCGGGGCGTGTAGTAGTCGAGCAGCTGGGTGATCGTGGAGGCGATGTTGTCGGTGGGCACGCTCACCGCCGACGGCATGCCGGCCTGACGGCCCTGCGGCTTCAGCTCGTCCTCGTCGCCCGTCGGGTCCTCACCGGCGCCCGTGCCGACGTCGAGCCCCGCCATCCGCAGCACCCGCTCGGTGTCCATGGTGTTCGGGGCCCAGGTGAACTGCTCGGGCCGGGCGAACGCGGCGAGCTTCTCGCTGTTGACCCGGTCGAGCTCCCGCGACACCGAGACCAGCCGGTCGAAGCGCTTGTAGGAGGAGAACACCGCGGTCAGCCGGTCCTCGAGGTGACGCTTGCCGATGGTCTCGCGCTGCATGTCGGAGTACATGTCGTTGTGCAGCCAGATCGACTTCGACCTCGCCTCGGCCACCGAGAACAGGAACGGCGAGTAGTTGCCGTAGCCGCTGAAGTCGACGAGGTGGTCGAACGTCGCGGCACCGAACATCCGCTGCCACTCGTCGCCCCAGAAGCGCCGGTGCTGCGCGTCGAGCTCGTCGGGCATGCCGGTGACCATCAGGTGCTTGGCCTGCGCCCGCACCTGCCGCTTCGACGCGACCCAGACCGGCACCCGCGGCACGACCCGCACCCGCGGGTCGATCGAGCTGATGTTCTTCATCCGGTCCGGACCGCGGTGGAACGGGAAGAACGCGGTGACGTCGTAGGCGTCGTGGTCGATGTGCCGCAGCAGGTTGAGCGCCGAGGTCGTGATGCCCTGCGACTTCATGCTGCCGAGGTAGACGAGCAGCGTCGCCTTCTCGGTGCCGAAGTCGCGGCGCACGCGGTACGCCGACTCGTCGCGGCCGCGCATCACGACGTCGACCACCCGCGCGCTCACGCCGCCGTCGTCGTGGCCGTCGTACGCCGGGACCGTCGACACGTCGCGCGGCGGCAGCTCGCCGGCCAGCGCGGACGAGACCAGCTTCTGCAGGTCGGCCGGCGTCGTGCACAGCGGGCCGGGCAGCTCGTCGTCGCGCAGGTAGAGCCCGCGGCCGGAGCGGTACTCGTCGAGGTCCGGGACGAAGTGCACGACCGGCCGGCCGGTCGGCACGAAGTCGAAGAAGATGCTGGAGTAGTCGGTGACCAGCACGTCGGTCACGCCGAGCACGAGGTTGGTCGGCACGCTGTTCGGGACCAGGAAGTCGGCGCCCTTGACGCGGTTGCGGACCGCTTCGTAGATGACCTGGTGGACCTTGAGCAGCACGACGTAGCGCTCGGGGTCGAGCGACTCCTGCAGGTCGCGGACGGTCGCGAGCAGCTGCGCGGCGTTGACCCACGGCCGCATGAAGGACTCGCCGCGCCAGGTCGGGGCGAAGAGCACCACCTGGCGGTCACCGACCGCGACGCCGCGGCTCTCGAGCAGCCGGCGGGCGGCGGCCGGGTCGTTCGCCGCCTCGTGCATCCGGTCGGTGCGGGGCTGGCCCTCCTCGATGACGGCGCCGCGGAAGATGCCCTGCATCCGGTAGGCCTGCCGGTACATCGTGTCGGTCATGTACGCGTTGGCGGAGAGCAGGTAGTCGGCGTTGAGGAAGTTCCGCGTGATGTTGCGCGACTCCGGGCCGCCGCCGGGCATGTCGACACCCATGTGCTTCAGCGGGACGCCGTGCCAGGTGTTGAGGTAGACCTGCTCGGGCCGCTTGGCGAACCGCTGCTGGAACGTCGCGTTGTTGATGAGGTACTTCGCGGTCGCCAGCGCCTTGTAGTAGCCCGCGGTGCCGCTGCGCACGAACCGCACCCGCTCGTTGCCGGCGAACTCCGCCTGCACCTCCGGGTGCGCCTCCGGGTCCGCCAGCGCCCACACGTGGGTCAGGTCGGCCATGTCCGGCTGGGTGAGCAGGTAGCGGAAGATCGCCTCGGGGTTGTCGAGCACGCCGTTGCCCGCGAAGGCCTCGTAGAGCACCGTGCGCGGCTCGACCGGCTGGCGCCGCCACCCGGCGTACCGGTCGAGCAGCAGCGTCTCGGCCGCCGACCTGGCGCGGGTGCGCAGCGCTGCCTTCTGCCGCAGGCTGCTCAGCTGCTCTTCGAACACGTCGACGGATCACTCCTCGTTCGGTGAGAGGCCACCCGCGTACGTCGGCGGGCACCGGATGGCGACACGGCACAATAGCCTGGCGGGCCTGCCGTTCAGCGCCTGACTCGGCGCACCGCACCCGCGATCCGGCTGCGGAGCGGCGGCTGCTCCCGACCCGGCTCGGGCGCGTCGGTGCCGGTCTCGTCGCCGGGTGCGGCCAGCCGGAACATCGGGGCGCTGGTCTTGCCGAGCACGGTGGCGCGCACCGGGCCGTGGCCGGCGAGCTCGCCGTCGACCCGCAGCAGCGCGTGGCCGTCGTGCCCGACCAGCCGGGCCGGGTGCTCGACGTCGCCCACCCGGACGGTGGCCGGGAGGTCGGTCTCGCCGCTGACGTGGGCGCCGGGCAGCGCGATCTCGCTGCCGCGGGCCGTCGTCGTCAGGTCGGAGCGGTCGACGTCGACGGCGCCGACGACGGTGCGGACGTGGCCGGACAGGTCCAGAGCCAGCGCGCCGCCCTTGGTCCGGAAGGACACCGCGGCGTGCCCGTCGACCAGGGCGGCCGCGCGGACGTCGTCGGTGCAGTCGACCCGTCGGGTGGCGGTGTAGCCGAGGCCGCCCAGCCGGAAGAACGTGTCGTAGCACTCGGCGCCGAGCGGCGAGCCGCCCGCGGACGTGGCGGGGTCCACCTCGGCGGCCACCACGACCCGCACCCGCAGGTCGTCGGTGACCTCCACGCGGCTCGTCGACGGCAGGATCCAGTCGACGCTGGTCTCGCGGGAGCGGACCACGAGCTCGGCGGTGGCGCCGGCGAGGTCGTCGGTCAGGTCCCACAGCGCCGGGTCGGTCGCCGCGGCGAGGTCGTCCGGCACCCGTCGTACGACGCGGTCGCCGACCCGCTCGAGGGCGAACGGCCGGCCGTCGCGGTCCACGACCTCGGCCTCCACGTGCACCTGCAGCCGGCCGTCGGCCCAGGACGTCCGGGTCGAGGTGACCTGGAGGTGGTGGCCGTGGTCGAGCTCGCCGAGGGCCAGCAGCCGGGACCGGTCGCCGGTGCGCAGCAGCGCCGAGCGGGCACGGTCGGCCGGGTGGAGCTTGGCGTCGAGCGAGGGCGGGAACAGCGGCAGCAGCCCGGCGAACGTGCCGAGCAGCCGGGTGACGTGGTCCTCCGGCCAGCCGTGCAGCGCCTTGACCCGCTCGAGGACGCGGCTCTTGTACCAGCGGATCAGCAGCTGGTCCCGCTTGTCGCCCTCGGGCAGCTCGAGCACCGGTGCCAGCGACTCGACGAACGAGCGCCAGTAGACGTCGTAGTCGTAGGACGCCTTGTGGCTGTTCTCCTGGTGGATGATCCACTGGTAGCAGGGGTAGTCGGCCATCACGCCGATCGCGTCGGTGCGCGACCAGGCCAGCCCGTTCAGGCTGAAGTCCTCCAGCCGCACCCGGCCCTCGGGGAACCACACGTCCTGCTCGACCACGAACGCCCGGCGGTAGAGCTTGTGCGGGGTGATGCACTGCAGCACGACCTGGTCGAGCTGCTCGACGTGCGGGACGTGGTGGCGGAACGCCACCCAGCCGGGCCGGCCCCAGCCCTTCACGACCTCCTTGGGGTGCACCACGTCGAGCCGGTGCTCCACGGCGAACCGGTGCATCCGCTCCAGCGCCTCGGGGAAGAAGTAGTCGTCGTGGTCGGCGTAGAAGACGTACTCCCCGGTGGCGAGCCGGGTGCCGACGTTGCGCGGCCGGCCGGGCCAGCCGGAGTTGGGGATCCGGTCGACGACCATGTTGCTGCGCTCGGCCGCGAGCCGGGTCAGCCGGTCGAAGGTGCCGTCGGAGGAGCCGTCGTCGACGAAGACCAGCTCGTACTCCTCGGCCGGCAGGGACTGCTCGTCCAGCGACCGGAGCAGGTCGTCGAGCTCGGGAGGGGAGTTGTACGTCGCGACGACGACGCTGACCTTGACGGACATGGGGGTCACGGTACGGCGTGCGGTCCCGGGATACGGTGTCGCCGGTGTCGCGGGTGCGGTCCCGGCACCCTCACACCAGAGGAGAGCGCATGCCGGTGTTCCGTCGCGACGGGCGCAGCTTCCTGTTCGTGCACGTCCCGAAGGCCGGTGGGTCCGCGCTCGAGCGGGTCTTCGCCACCAGCGGGTGGAAGACGCACTACCGCGACCCCAAGGAGGCCGGCCCCTCCGTCAACAAGCTGCGCCGCTGCTCGCCGCAGCACATGCACCGCACGATGCTGGAGACGCTGTTCCGGATGGAGCGCTTCGACGGGGTGTTCATGACGGTGCGGGAGCCGGTCGCGCGGTTCCGCTCGGAGTACGCCATGCGCAACACCGACGACGTCGCCGCCGACCCGGCCCGGGTCGACGCCTGGGCCGACCAGGCGTTCCTGCAGTACGCGGCGGACCCGTTCGTCTTCGACAACCACCTGCGGCCGCAGGCCGAGTTCTACGTCCCCGGCGCCCACGTCTACCGCCTCGAGGACGGGCTGGAGGCCGCCGTGCGCGACCTCAACGCGCGGTGGGACCTGGACCTCACCGACGAGGTGCCGCGGGTGATGGACCGGCACAAGGCGAGCGGGGTGGCCAGCAGCGAGGTGCGGCTCAGCGACGACCTCGCGGCCCGGCTGCGGACCGTCTACACCGAGGACTTCGGCCGCTTCGGCTACTGACGCCGACGCCCGGGGTCGCTGCCGAACCGGCGCCGTCGTTGCCGGTACTGTCTGCCCATGCGTCTGATCATCGGCCCCACGTCTGCCGGCAAGTCGAGGTACATCGAGCAGATGCAGGAAGGCTCGCCCGACCAGCCGCCCGCCGTGCACTTCGCCTTCGAGCTGAAGGGCGAGCTGCCGACCGGTGAGAACGACGTCGTGCACTACAACCTGCTGCACGACTTCAAGGGCCGCAGCGGCCAGTCGCTGTCGATGCTGGACTCGGGCCTGCCGCGCCTGGTCGAGGCCGCCGCCGAGGTCGTCGTGCTGGCCGCGCCCCGCTCGGTGCTGATGGCGCGCAGCGCCTCGCGCACCAAGGCGGAGCCCGGGCACGAGGAGCACGCGGGCCGCAAGTACCACCAGGACACCTGGAACCGGGCGCTCGGCTCGAAGGACCTCGCGCAGATCTACGAGCACCTCGCGCTGCTGCTCGACGAGTCGGGCACCTCCCACCAGTACCTCTGCACCAACACCGACGCGCACGGCGGCGAGCTGCAGCCGATCGCCCGCTGGGAGCTGCCGCGGATGGCCGCCGAGGACGCGGAGGTCCGCTGCCACAAGGGCCACACCCCGCCCCGCGCCGCCGAGGGCAAGCGGTCCTACCAGACCGACCACCGCATCGGCGCGGTCTCCGCGACGCTGTCGCGGGCGCTGACCATGCGGCTGGCCGGCAAGAAGGTGCTCGACATCGGCTGCGCCGAGGGCGCCGTCGCGCTGAGCGCCTCCCGGATGGGCGCCCGGGTCACCGGCATCGAGCCCCGCGCCCGCCGGCTCGCGCTGGCCCGCAAGGCCGCGGAGGCGACCGACGCCGACGTCGACCTGCGCCACATGATGCTCGACGACCTCGGCGCGAAGTCGGGAGCCTTCGACGTGGTGCTCGCGCTGAACGTCGCGCACCACGTGCCGAACCCGTTCGCGTTCCTGGACCGGGCCGCCGACCTGACCTCCTCCCACCTGGTGCTGGAGTACCCCGGCCTCGACGACGAGAAGTTCCTCTCGACGCTCGACTCCACCGAGGGACTCTCGGACCAGCAGCCGCTGCTCGGCGTCAGCACCCGCGCGCAGGACCAGACGTTCGTCTTCACGCCGGCCGGCCTGGAGCGGTACTTCCTCGACACCGTGCAGACCTTCGAGCACCACCGGGTGGTCGCGTCCCCGATGCCGAACCGCTGGATCTCGGTGTTCTCCGGCAAGTCCACGACGGCCACCCCGGCGCCGAACCCGGCGCTGCTGCAGAAGCGGCTGGAGAAGCGCGACCGGCAGGTCGAGCGGCTGCAGCAGCGGATCCGCGACATGGAGGCCAGCCGCTCCTGGAAGGTCACCGCCCCGCTGCGCAAGGCCACCGACCGGATCCGTCCGCAGCGCTGAGGCCGGAGGGAGGTGAGCCCGATGTCGTCGCCGGAGCCGTTCGGCCTCGTCCTCGACGGTGGTCGGCCACCGACCAACTCCTTCGTGCTCCGCGAGCACAAGATCGTCTACATCTCGGTGACCAAGGTGGCCTGCTCGGGGCTGCGCTGGATGCTCCACGACCTCGCCGGCGAGGACCGCGACCGGTTCTACCGCGCGACCGGTCCGCACCTGACCCGGTTGATGACGGTGCACGGCCGGCGCGAGAAGTGGCGCGTGGTCACCCGGCTCAGCGACATGCCCCTCGACGAGGTCGAGCAGGTCTCGGTCGACAACGGCTGGTTCGTGTTCGCGGTGGTCCGCGACCCGTGGAGCCGGCTGTGGTCGGCGTGGGAGTCCAAGTTCCTGGTCCGGCACCCCGAGTTCGTCGCGCGGTACGCCGACGAGCCGTGGTTCCCGCGGATCCCCGAATCGCCCGACGAGGTCGTCGAGGACTTCGACGCCTTCGTCGAGGCGCACCCGTGGACCGAGCACCCGCTGCTCGCCAAGGACTCGCACTTCTGGCCGCAGGTCCGCTCGGTGCGCCCCGACGGCCTCGGCTACTCCGGGATCTACGACCTCGACCGGCTCTCGGAGCTGACGGCCGACGTCCACACCCATCTCGCCGGCCTCGGGCTGGACGCCGAGCTCTACCTCCCGCGGGCCAACGAGACGCCGCTGGCGCTGACCGGGCAGGTGCTGGCCGGCGGGACCGCCGAGCGGATCCGGGAGCTCTACGCCGACGACTTCGAGCGCTTCGGGGACCGGTGGAGCCTCGACGACCTCCGGCTCGCGCCGGTGTGGTCGCCGGACGCGATCCGGGCGGTCGACTTCCACGCCCAGGTGTCGCAGCGGATGGGTGACATCTCGGCGGTGGCGATGGACGCGCAGCAGCAGCTCCGCGAGGCCCGCAAGGAGCTCAAGGCCACCCGGCAGGAGCTCCGGCGCACGCGCCAGGAGCTCGTGCGGGCGACCCAGCCGGCGGAGGGGCAGGCAGACGGTGCGCTGCGGCGGGTCGGCCGGGCCGTGAAGCGGGCCACCGGGCGCTGACCGGGCGCCGGCTCACCGGTCGATGTCGCCGACCACGAAGAACATCGAGGCCAGCACGGGGACGAGGTCGGCGACCCGGCAGCCCGCCACCACCTCCGGCAGCACCGCGACGTTGTTGAACGATGCGCTGCGCAGCTTCATCCGCCACGGCGTCTTCTCGCCGCGCGAGACCAGGTAGTAGCCGTTGAGGCCCAGCGGGTTCTCCGTCCAGGCGTACGTCGCGCCCTCCGGCGGGCGCAGGATCTTCGGCAGCCGGACGTTCACCGGGCCGCGGTCGAGGACGCGCAGCCGCTCGACGCAGGCCGTCACCAGGTCGAGGGAGACCCGGGCCTGCTCCAGCAGCACCTCCACGCGGGCGTGGGCATCGCCCGCGGTGCGGGTCGGCACCCGGAGCACGCCGTCAGCGAGCAGGTCGGCGTAGGCCAGGTAGGGCTCGTCGCGTCGCAGGTCCAGGTCGACCCCGGCCGCGCGGGCGGCCGGCCCGCTCACGCCGTACGCGTCGACCAGCGCGGGGGAGAGCACGCCGACGCCGGTGGTGGCCGTCCGGAAGCGCTCGTCGCCCAGCACCAGGTCGGCCAGCGCGGCCAGCCGGGGCCGGACCGCGGCGACGGCGCCGTCCACCCGGTCGAGCCAGCCGGCGGGCAGGTCCTCCTTGAGGCCGCCGACCCGGTTGAACATGTAGTGCATCCGGCCGCCGGAGACCTCCTCCATGACCGCCTGCACGGCCTCCCGAGCGGCGAACGCCTCCGTGGCCGCCCGCGGCGTCGCCTCGGCGCCGTCGACCGGGAACGCACCCAGGAACACCAGGTGGCTGAGCACCCGGTTGAGCTCGGCGAGCAGCGTCCGCGTCCAGGTCGCCCGCCGCGGCACCTCCATGCCGAGCAGCCGCTCCACCGCGAGCACCACCCCGAGCTCGGAGGAGAACGCCGAGAGCCAGTCGTGGCGGTTGGCCAGCACCAGCAGCTGCCGGTAGTCGCGCACCTCGAACAGCTTCTCGACGCCCCGGTGCAGGTAGCCGACGACGGGCTCGCAGCCGACGATCCGGTCGTCCGCGAGCGTGAGCCGCAGCCGCAGCGCGCCGTGGCTGGACGGGTGCTGCGCGCCGAGGTGGAGCTCCACGTCGTGCGGCTCGCCGGCCGCGGCGCCGACGGCGACGGTGACGCGGTCGTGGGACACGGCCACATGCTCGCACGGGCACTAGCCTCGAAGACGTGGACGACCTCTTCGCGCCCCCGGGTCACGACTGGCAGCCGGTCTCGGCCTCGCTGGCGCGGCTGCGCCGGACCCTGGTCGTCACTCTGGCCGCCGTCGCGGTCGTCGCCCTCGTGGTGCTGGGACTCGTCCTCGGCTGGCCGCTCTGGGTGTGGCTGGTGCCCGTCGTGGTGGTGCTCGGCCTGGCGGTGTGGGGCTGGTGGCTGGTCGGTCGCAACGCCCGCTGGTGGGGGTACGCCGAGCGGGAGGACGAGCTCTACATCAAGCACGGCGCGCTGTTCCGCACGCTGGTCGTCGTCCCCTACGGCCGGATGCAGTACGTCGACGTGCAGGCGGGACCGCTGGAGCAGGCGTTCAAGATCGCCAGCGTCCACCTGCACACCGCGAGCCCCGGGACCAGTGCTCGCATCCCCGGGCTGCCGGCCGCCGAGGCCGCCCGGCTGCGCGACCGGCTGACCTCGCTGGGCGAGTCCCAGGCCGCCGGGCTGTGAGAGCGCCGTGACCGAGCACGACGGGGTCGAACGGCCCTACAAGCGGCTCTCGCCGCTGACCCCGGTGGTGCGCAGCTTCCTGCTGGTGGTCGCCGTGGTGGCGACCAGCTGGGACGACTTCCTGCACGGCGACCTCGGCCCGCTCGCCTGGCTGCTGCTGGCGATGCTCGTCGCCGGGGCGGTGTACGGCGCGGCGTCGTGGCTGCGCACGAAGTACTGGATCGAGGCCGACGAGCTGCGCGTCGACACCGGCCTCGTCTCGCGGCAGTCCCGCCGGATCCGGGTCGACCGGCTGCAGGGCATCGACATCGCGCAGCCGTTCGTGGCCCGGCTGTTCGGGCTGGCGGAGCTGCGGATGGACGTCGCCGGCGGCGGGCAGCGCGAGGGGTCGCTGGCCTTCCTGCGGCTCGACGAGGCCGAGGCGCTGCGCGAGGCGCTGCTGGCGCGGCGGGACGCCGTGCGCGAGGAGCGGGACGCCGGTGCCGACGGCGCCGAAGCCGGTGCCGACGCCGGGCCGCGGGAGCCGGCGCCGCGGCGGCCGGAGCGCGAGGTGGCGCGGCTCGACCTGCGGACCCTGGTGATCAGCCTGATGCTCTCCCCGGAGACCTTCGCGTTCGTGCTGGCCGCGGTGGTGTTCGCGACGGCCTTCGGCTTCTTCGGGCGGTTCGCCGGCGTCGCCAGCGTCACGCCGGTGCTCATCGGGTTCGGGCTCACCCAGTTCCGGAGGATGTCCGCGTTCTACGGCTTCGTGGTGACCGAGTCCGACAGCGGGCTGCACGTGCGGCGCGGGCTGTTCGAGCGCAACGCGCAGACCATCAGCCTCGCGCGGGTGCAGGGGGTGGTGGTCACCGAGCCGCTGCTGTGGCGCGGGTTCGGCTGGGCCCGGCTCGACGTCGCGGTGGCCGGCTACGCCTCGTCGTCCTCGGACGGCGACGGGCGGCCCTCCGCGTCGACGGTGATGCCCGCGGCGCCCCGGGCGCTGGTGCTGGACCTGGCCCGGACGCTGCTGGCCGAGGCGGGCGGGCCGGACCCCGACGCGGTGGCGCTGACCCCGCCGCCCGGGCGCGCGCGCTGGGTCGCGCCCGTACGACGACGGTTCATGTCCGGCGGCGTGGGCGAGCACCTGGTGGTCAGCCGCGAGGGGATGGTGACGCGTCGTACCCACGTCGTGCCGCACGCCCGGGTGCAGTCGCTGCAGCTGCACCAGGGCGTCTGGCAGCACCGGCTCGGCCTCGCCGACCTGCACGTCGACAGCCCGCCCGGGCCGGTCAAGGTGCGGCTGCGGCACCGGGACGCGGCCGAGGGACGGGCGCTGCTGGACCGGGAGAACGCCGTCAGCCGGCGGGCTCGCAGGCCCCAGGGGTCGTGGTCCCGTCTGACAGGGTGACGTCATGACGGACGCCCCGACCCGGCTCGCCCGGAGCTGGCCGGTGGCCGTGCCGGTGGCCGCCGTCCTCGCGCTGGTGCTGACCTGGGGCCGCCACCCGGGACCCGTCGTCGTCGGCCTGGTCGCGCTGGTGCTCGCCGGCGCGGTGCTCGCCGCCGTGCAGCACGCCGAGCTGATCGCGCACCGGCTGGGGGAGCCGTTCGGGTCGCTGGTGCTGGCCGTCGCGGTGACCGTGATCGAGGTCGCGCTGATCGTGACGCTGATGGTCTCCGGCGGTCCGAAGACCGCGTCGCTGGCCCGCGACACCGTGTTCGCGGCGGTGATGATCACCACCACCGGGATCGTCGGCCTCTCGCTGCTCGCCGGCGCCCGCCGCTTCGGGGTCTCGAACTTCAACCCCGAGGGCACCGGGGCCGCGCTGGCCTCCGTGGTCTCGGTGACCACGATCAGCCTGGTGCTGCCGACGTTCACCTCGAGCGCCCAGGGGCCGCGCTTCTCGTCCGGCCAGCTCGCGTTCGCGGCGGTCGCCTCGCTGTCCGTGTACGGGCTGTTCGTGCTGACCCAGACGGTGCGGCACCGCGACTTCTTCCTGCCGGTGACCGCCAGCGGCGAGATCGCGCCGCCGGAGGTGCACGCCGCGCCGCCCACCGCCCGGCAGGCGTGGAGCAGCCTGGGGCTGCTGATACTGGCGCTGGTGGCCGTGGTGGGGCTGGCCAAGGTCGAGTCGCCCTCGATCGAGGCCGGCGTGAAGGCCGTCGGCTTCCCGCCGTCGTTCGTCGGCGTGGTGATTGCGCTGCTGGTGCTGCTGCCGGAGACGCTGGCGGCGTTCCGGGCCGCGGTGCGCGACCGGGTGCAGATCAGCCTGAACCTGTCCTACGGCTCGGCGATGGCCAGCATCGGGCTGACCATCCCGGCGATCGCGGTGGCCTCGATCTGGCTCGACGGCCCGCTGCTGCTGGGCCTGGGCTCGGTGCAGATCGCACTGCTCGCGCTGACCGTGGTGGTCAGCATCCTCACCGTGGTGCCGGGCCGGGCGACCCGGCTGCAGGGCGCCATCCACCTGGTCCTGTTCGCGGCGTTCCTGTTCCTCTCCGTCAGCCCCTGACCCCGCCGAGGCGCGTGGTTCTGCGTCTCGACGAGTCAGGATCACGCGCCTCGGCGGCCTCGGGCAGTCAGGATCACGCGCCTCGGCGGAGGGGGTCGGGCAGCTCGACGTCCGGGGTGTGGCCGAGCACCCACCAGAAGTCGCCGAGCCCGGCGGGGTCGGTGAGCTCGGCGGCGTCGCCCGCCGCCTGCAGGTCGCGGAGGTACGCCGCCGGGTCGTCGGTCGCGAGCGAGCCGGGTGGCCGGCGGCCGGTGACGCCGAGGGCACGCAGCACGTCGCGCTGCCGTCGTACGACGCCGCCGACCCGATCCGCGACCGCGTCGACCGCGACGTGCGCGGTGACGTCGCACGACCCGTCCGGGCGCACGTCGACCAGGTGCCCGTCGCGGTAGGAGCGCAGCGTGCCCAGCGGCGGCCGGTCGGCGCGGGTGTGGCCGTAGTCGACGGCAACCGCGATGCCGCGGGTCACCCGGCCGACCACCTCGGCCCAGGCGGCGTCGCGGGTGCTGCCCACCTCGGCGCGCATCCCCGGCTCACCGTCGCCGAGCGGCCACCACCGGTCGAGCCAGGTCCGCAGCGACGCCGGCACCGCCGTGTCGGTCAGCGCGGAGCCCAGCGACTCGTTCCCGGTCGCCGGGTCGACGTGCACCACCCGCGGCACGCCATCACGGTCCACCTCGACGACGTGGCAGGGCACGTCGTCCAGCCACTCGTTGGCGACCACGAGGCCGTCGACGGCCTCCGGCAGCGCGGTCGTCCACGCGATCGCCGGGTCGAGCCCGGCCGGCCGGGCGGCCACCTCGACGCCGAGCAGGTCCAGGCCCGGGTCGGCCTCGTGCAGCGCGGTCAGCAGCTCGCCGCGGCCGGCGCCGACGTCGACCACGGTGTCCAGGCCGGCGTCGCGGGCCAGCCCGGCGAGCGCCGCCGCGAGGTGCGCGGAGACGTGCACCGAGGTGCGGAAGTGCGCCGCCGGCGACTCCCGGCGGTAGAACCCGTCGGCGCCGTACAGCGCGGCGTCCCAGGCCTGCTTCCAGGTCGGGGCGGACGTCGGCGGCGGCACGGCGGGCATGCCCAGCGACGTCGGGGGCGAGGTCATCGCGCCAGCGTAGGCCGCCCCGTTCCTGTGACCGAGGCCACCCGGAAGCCGGGTTACCACCCGGTGACGCCGCGCGTACGCTCGTGGAGTACGCATCAGCACACCGTCCGGTACCCGTTTCGGGACTGGAACGAAAGGTGATGAGGTATGACCCGAGTTGGGGTAGTCGGCGCCGGCCGTGTCGGCGCCGTCGTGGCGGCCGCTCTGCAGGCCGCCGGTCACGAGATCACCGCCGTCGCCGGCGAGTCCGCCGCGTCCCGGACGCGGATCGAGACGCTGCTGCCCACGGTGCACGTCGACAAGCCGACCGCGGTCGCCCGGTCCTGCGACCTGCTGCTGCTCACGGTGCCCGACGACATGCTCGCGAACGTCGTCACCATGCTCGCCGCCTCCGGCGCGCTCCACCGCGACCAGTACGTCGTCCACACCTCCGGCAAGCACGGCCTCGCGGTGCTCGAGCCCGCCGCGGCCGTCGGCGCGCACGTGCTCGCGATGCACCCCGCCATGACGTTCACCGGCACCGACGTCGACCTCGACCGGCTGCCCGGCTGTGTCTTCGGGGTCACCGCGGAGCCCGCCACCCGGGCCCTCGCCGAGACGCTGGTGGCCGACCTCGGCGGCCGGATGGTCACCGTGGCGGAGGACCGGCGCACGCTGTACCACGCCGGCCTGGCGCACGGCGCCAACCACCTCGTCACGCTGGTCGCGCAGGCCATGGACCTGCTGCGGGCCTCCGGTGCCGACGACCCCGCCGGCACGCTGCGGCCGCTGCTGACCGCCGCGCTCGACAACGCGCTGACCTACGGCGACGCCGCGCTCACCGGCCCGATCGTCCGCGGCGACGTCGAGACCGTCCGCGCGCACCTGGCGGACGTCGCCGCGACCGCGCCCGCCACCCTCGAGTCGTACGTCGTGATGGCCCGGGCCACCGCGAACCGTGCCGTGCTCGACGGCCGGCTGCTGCCGATCCGGGCCGCCAAGCTCGTCGGCGTCCTCAACGACGCGCTCGCCCGGGTGTGAGCACCCCGGCGCTGCGGCGGTCCCGCTCGTCGCGGGCACCCGCGACGAGCTGGCCGCCGCCCTGACCGCGACGCGCTCCCGCGGCGGCCGGGTCGCGCTGGTGCCGACCATGGGGGCGCTGCACGACGGGCACGCCCGGCTCGTCGCCACCGCCCGCGAGAGCGTCGGCCCGGACGACGCGGTCGTGGTCTCGATCTTCGTGAACCCGATGCAGTTCGGCCCCGGCGAGGACCTCGACCGCTACCCCCGCACCTTCGACGCCGACCTCGACGCTGTGCGCCGAGCAGGGCGCCGACGTCGTGTTCGCGCCCTCGGTCGAGGAGGTCTACCCGGGCGGCGACCCGCAGGTCACCGTCGAGCCCGGGCCGCTCGGCTCCGTGCTGGAGGGCGCCACCCGGCCCGGCCACTTCCGCGGCGTGCTCACCGTCGTCGCCAAGCTGTTCGGGCTGGTCCGCCCCGACGTCGCCGTGTTCGGCCAGAAGGACTACCAGCAGCTGGTGCTGGTCCGCCGGATGGTCGACGACCTCTGCCTCGGCGTCGAGGTGGTCGGCGCCGAGACGGTGCGCGAGCCCGACGGGCTCGCGCTGTCGTCGCGCAACGCGCTACCTCTCCGACGACGAGCGGCGGACCGCCGCTGGTGCTCTCCGCCGCGCTGCGGGCCGGCGCCGACGGCCGGCTCCCGGGGCGCGGCGGCCGTCGTCGCCGCGGCCCACGACGTGCTCGAGACGCAGCCGGCGGTGGCGCTGGACTACCTCGCCCTCACCGCACCGGACCTCGCCGACCCGCCGGCGTACGGCGAGGCGCGGCTGCTCGTCGCCGCCCGCGTCGGGACCACGCGGCTGATCGACAACGTCGCCGTCGAGCCTCGGGAGGCTCCTGATGCTGCGCACCATGATGAAGAGCAAGATCCACCGGGCCACCGTCACGCAGGCCGACCTGCACTACGTCGGGTCGGTGACCGTCGACGAGGACCTGCTCGACGCCGCGGACCTGCTGCCCGGCGAGCTGGTGCACATCGTCGACGTCACCAACGGCGCCCGGCTGGAGACCTACACGATCGCGGGGCGAGCGCGGCTCCGGCGTGCATCGGGCATCAACGGCGCGGCCGCGCACCTGGTGCACCCCGGCGACCTCGTCATCCTGATCGCCTACGCGCCAGCTCGACGACGCCGAGGCGCCGCGCCTTCGTCCCGTCGGTGGTGTTCGTGGACGCCGACAACCGGGTGCGTCGGCGCCGGGCGGCGACCCGGCGGCGGCACCCGGCCCGGACCTGGTCCGCGGCGACGTGGTCGCGGCGGCTCGATAGGTCTCGCGGTCGTGACCCTCCCGCAGCGGCTCGCCGCGCCGTCCCCCGGCTGGACGACCCACGCCGACGTCGTGGTGGTCGGGTCCGGCATCGCCGGGCTGACCGCCGCGCTGCAGCTGCGGCGAGGCCGGCACGCGTGATGGTGGTGACCAAGGACCACCTGAGCGCCGGGTCGACGCAGTGGGCGCAGGGCGGCATCGCCGCCGCGCTCGGGCCGGGCGACACCCCCGAGGAGCACCTGCTCGACACGCTCGTCGCGGGCGCCGGCGTCTGCGACGAGGCGGCGGTCCGGGTGCTGGTCACCGAGGGACCCGACGCGGTCCGCGAGCTGATCGCGCTGGGCACCGTGTTCGACCACACCGACGGCCGGCGAGCTGTCGCTGACCCGCGAGGGCGGCCACCACCGCGACCGGATCGCGCACGCCGGCGGCGACGCCACCGGCGCGGAGATCCAGCGGGCGCTGGTCGCCGCCGTGCACGCCGCCCCCGACATCGAGGTCATCGAGCACGCCCTCGTGCTCGACCTGGTCCCCGGCGCCGACGGCGGGGTCGCCGGCGTGACGCTGCACGTGATGGGCGAGGGCCAGCGCGACGGCGTCGGCGCGGTGCTCTGCCGCGCGGTGGTGCTCGCCAGCGGCGGCCTCGGCCAGGTGTTCTCCGCGACCACCAACCCGTCGGTCTCCACCGGCGACGGCATCGCGCTCGCGCTGCGGGCCGGCGCCGCGCTCGCGCGACCTGGAGTTCGTGCAGTTCCACCCGACCGTGATGTGGCTCGGCGCCGGCTCCACGCGGCCAGCAGCCGCTGATCTCCGAGGCGGTGCGCGGCGAGGGCGCCTTCCTGGTCGACGACGCACGGGGTGCCGTTCATGCGCGGCCAGCACGAGCTGGCCGACCTCGCGCCGCGCGACGTGGTCGCCAAGGCGATCATGCGGCGGATGCGCGAGACCGGGCGCCGAGCACGTCTGGCTCGACGCCCGGCACTTCGGCGCGGCGAAGTGGGAGCAGCGGTTCCCGACGATCCTCGCGACCTGCCGCGCGCACGGCGTCGACCCGGTGACCGAGCCTGATCCCGGTCGCGCCGGCCTGCCACTACGCCTCCGGCGGCGTGCGCCACCGACCTGCACGGCCGCACGTCGGTGCCCGGGCTGTTCGCCTGCGGCGAGGTGGCCTGCTCCGGCGTGCACGGCGCGAACCGGCTCGCCTCCAACTCGCTGCTCGAGGGCCTGGTGTTCTCCCGGCGCATCGCCGCCGTACCTGCTGTCGCGGGCTGCCCGAGCACCGCGAGCCGGCCGACGACCCCCGCGCCCGCCGGCCTGGTCGCCGCGGCGACGTGCGCCCGCCGCTGCAGCGACGTGATGACCGAGCGCGCCGGGGTGCTCCGCTCCCGGGACGGGCTCGCTCGCCGGTGCCGCGCGGCTCGCCGACCTCGTCGCCGCCGTACGACGGAGCGTGGCGGACGTGGCCGCCTGGGAGGCCACCAACCTGCTCACCGTCGCCGCGCGCCCTGCTCGACGCGGCGCTGCTGCGCGAGGAGACCCGCGGGTCGCACTGGCGCGAGGACTTCCCCGACCGCGACGACGAGCCTGGGCCGCGCCACGTCGACGTCACGCTGGTCGACGGCGAGCCGCGGCTCGGGCTGACCCCCGCGGCCGTCCCCGCCGGAGCCGGGTCGTGAGCTCGTTCACCGACCTGCCCTCGGCGCTCGTGAACCAGCTGGCGCGTGCGGGGCTCGACCCGCGCCGGGTGCACGACGACGTCGCGGCGCGCGGTCGCCGAGGACCTGCCCGGCGAGGACGTCACCAGCGTCGCGACGCTCGACCCGACCGCAGGTCGCGCGCGGCGGACCTCGTGGCCCGCGCGCGCCGGCGTGGTCGCCGGGCTGCCGGTCGCCGAGGTGGTGTTCCGCCACGTCGTCGGCGCCGCCGCTGCGAGGTCAAGCCGCGGCGCAGCCGACGGCGACCGGGTGCAGCGCGGCGACGTGCTGCTGTCGGTCCACCGGACCGGTGACCGACGCTGCTGACCGCGGAGCGCACCGCGCTGAACTACCTGTGCCACCTGTCCGGGGTCGCCACCGCCACCGCCGCGCTGGGTCGACGCGCTCGCCGGCACCGGCGCCCGGGTGCGCGACACCCGCAAGACGACGCCCGGCCTGCGCGCGCTCGAGAAGTACGCCGTGCGCTGCGGCGGCGGCGTCAACCACCGCACGTCGCTGTCGGACCAGGCGCTCGTCAAGGACAACCACGTGCTCGCGGCCGGCGGCGTGGTGCCGGCCTACGACGCGGTCCGCGCCGCGGTACCCCGACCTCCCGGTCGCAGGTCGAGGTGACCACGCTCGACCAGCTGCGCGACGCTGCTCGAGGCGGGCGCCGACCCGAGATCCTGCTCGACAACATGAGCACCGAGACGATGGCCGAGGCGGTGCGGATCGCCGACGGGCCGGGCGCGGCTGGAGGCCTCCGGAGGGCTGACCCTCGAGCGGGCCCGCGAGGTGGCCGCCACCGGCGTCGACCTCCTCGCGGTCGGCGCGCTCACCCACTCCGCGCCGGTGCTCGACGTCGCGATGGACCTGCGGCCGTGAGCCAGATCAGCCCGCTGCTCTGCGCCGACATCGGCAACAGCCACACCACCATCGGGCTGCTCGACGACGGCGACGTCGTCGACCACTGGCGGGTCGCCACCGACGAGCGCCGCACCGCCGACGAGTGGGGCGTGCTGCTGCGCGGGCTGCTGCACGACTCCCCGGTCGACGGTCCGCTGCGCGGCGTCGCGGTCTGCGCGACGGTGCCGGCGGTGCTGCACGAGTGGCGCGACATGCTGCGGACCTACCACGGCGACGTGCCGCAGGTGATCGTCGAGCCCGGCGTGCGACCGGCGTACCGGTGCTGATGGACAACCCCCGCGAGGTCGGCACCGACCGGATCGTCAACGCCCTCGCGGCCTCGCAGCTGTTCGGCGGGCCCGCGATCGTCGTCGACTTCGGCACCGCGACGACCTTCGACGTGGTCAGCGCGAAGGGGGAGTACGTCGGCGGCGCGCATCGCCCCCGGCATCGACATCTCCCTGGAGGCGCTCGGCCGCCGCGGCGCCCAGCTGCGCAAGGTCGAGCTGCTGCGGCCGCGGTCGGTGATCGCCAAGAACACCGTCGAGGCGCTGCAGAGCGGCATCCTCTACGGCTTCGCCGGCGCAGGTCGACGGCATCGTCGGCCGGATGCGCGAGGAGCTCCGGCTGCAGCCCGACGAGCTGACCGTCATCGCCACCGGCGGGCTGGCGCCGCTGGTCGTCGAGGAGTGCGCGGTCGTTCACCGAGCACCAGCCCTGGCTGACCCTGCTCGGGCCTCGAGATCGTCTTCGCCCGCAACACCTGACCGCTCCGACATCGGATGTCTCGAGGTGACCTCCAGGTCACGCAGCGACATCCGATGTCGGAGGGATCGGCGCGAACGCCTAGGCTTGCGTGCCATGAGCGACGAGCCCCAGTCCCCTGCCGCGGAGGACGACCTCCCCGAGCAGATGCGGGTGCGTCGCGACAAGCGCGAGCGGCTCGTCGAGGCCGGCGTGGCGCCGTACCCGGTCACCGTCGAGCGCACCCACACGCTCGCGCCAGGTCCGCGACGACGTACGACGCCCAGCGAGCTCGAGCCCGACACCCGCACCGGCGAGCAGGTCGCGGTCGACCGGGCGCGTGATCTTCCTGCGCAACACCGGCAAGCTCTGCTTCGTCCGGCTGCGCGAGGGCGACGGCACCGAGCTGCAGGTGATGCTGTCGCTGGCCGACGTCGGCGAGGAGCCGCTCGCGGAGTTCAAGGCGCTCGTCGACCTCGGCGACCTGCTGGCCGTGCGGGGCGAGGTGATCACCAGCCGCCGCGGCGAGCTGTCCGTGCAGGCGACCGACGTGGTCGATCGCGGCGAAGACGCTGCGCCCGCTGCCCAACGAGCACCGGCCGCTGTCCGACGAGGCCCGCGTCCGGCTGCGCTACGTCGACATGATGCTGCGCCCCGAGCCGCGGCAGATGGTGCGGCAGAAGGCGGCCGTGCTGCAAGAGCCTGCGCGCCACCCTCGACGAGCACGGCTTCATCGAGGTCGAGACGCCGATCCTGCAGCTCACCAACGGCGGCGCCGCGGCCCGGCCGTTCCGCACCCACCTCAACGCGCTCGACCAGGAGATGCTGCTGCGCATCGCGCTCGAGCTCGACCTCAAGCGCGCCATGATCGGCGGCGTCGACCGGGTCTACGAGATCGGCCGCACGTTCCGCAACGAGGGCCTCGACTCCACGCACGCCGCGGAGTTCTCGATGCTCGAGGCCTACGAGGCCTACGGCGACCAGCACACGATGATGGCGCTGGCCCAGGACATGGTCCGCGGCGCGCACCGGGCCATCGGCAGCCCCGAGGTCGTCGGCCGCGACGGCAGCGTCATCGACCTGGACGCCGAGTGGCGCCAGGCCCCGATCCTCGACCTGGTCTCCGAGGCCGTCGGCGCGACGCGTCGACGTGGACACCGACGCGGAGACGCTGCGCGGCTACGCCGACAAGCACGACGTCGAGCTGCAGGCCGCACTGGGGCGCCGCCGAGATCGTCGTCGAGCTCTACGAGCAGCTCGTCGAGGACACCCTGGTGCAGCCGACGTTCGTCATGGACTACCCCGAGGCCGTGAAGCCGCTGGCCAAGCCGCACCGCACGACGCCCGGGCCTCAACGAGGCGTGGGACCTGATCATCAACGGCGTCGAGATGGGCGCGGCGTACTCCGAGCTCAACGACCCGGTGATCCAGCGCGAGCGCCTCGAGGCGCAGTCGCGGCTGGCCGCCGGCGGCGACGACGAGGCGATGGAGCTCGACGAGGTCTTCCTCAAGGCGATGGAGTACGGCATGCCGCCCGCCGGCGGCATCGGCATCGGCGTCGACCGGGTGCTCGGCATGCTCACCGGCGCCTCGGTGCGCGAGACGATCCTGTTCCCGCTGCTGCGCCCGGAGTAGCCGCCGGCTCAGAAGTAGTCGCGGACGTGCACCTGGCGGCCGCCGAGCGCGGCGTCCCAGAGCCGGTCGTGGCTGTCGTCGCCGGACAGCAGGCCCGCCATCCGGAGGTTCGCGCAGCCCTGCGTGCCGGCGTACGACAGCGCCAGCCCGCGGCCGGTGAACCGCGGCCCCGGCTGCGGCGTCGGTGCGCTCGCAGGTGGCGGTGCCGTCGCGGACGGTGAGCCGCCAGCGGCCGTCGAGGTCGGTGAGGTACTCGTCGGCCAGCTCGTAGACCACGTCGAGCGTCGAGCCCGGCCGGCCAGGTCCGCAGCCCGAACGCGGCGCCGGGGTCGAGCAGCCGCAGCATGTAGGGCTCGGACTCGACGACGTGCCAGCCCGACGAGGGCAGCAGGTAGCGGACCGGGTCGTCGCCGCTGGTGTCCAGCCGGGTCACCGGGCGCCACCGAGGCGAAGCTGCCGAGGGTCCGCAGCAGCGCCGCCCGGGCGCCCTCCCGGGTCGCGACCAGGTCCGCCACCCGTAGCGCCGCGTGCTCGCCGTACCCGGGGCCGCGCCGCCACGAGGCGTAGCCGTGCACCCGGTCCTCGCCGTCGACCGCCAGCGTGACGCCGGTGAACGACGCCACCATCTCCTCCGGCGGTGGCGGGGAACGACGGCCCCCGGCGCGTCAGCGGGCCGTTCTGGGCGGCGGCCCACGCGTCGTACAGGTCGCGAACCGCGTCGAAGTCGGCGGCGAGCGCCCGGCGGGTGCGCAGGTCGCCGGTCGCCCGCACCGCGGCGAGGTCGGCAGTCGCGAGCTCCACGGTGTCGAATTGGCCGACGACCTCATAACCGAACCGGCGGTAGATCCGCGGCGCGGTCGGGAACAGGGTGGAAATCGCGACACCGCGCTCGCGGGCGTCTTTCAACAAGGCGTCGAAGAGCGCGTCGAGCAATCCGCGCCCGCGGTCCTCGGCCACCACCGTGACACCGGCGATCCCGGACGTCGGCACGCGCGCGCCGCCGAACCACGAGTCGTACTCCCGGTCGACGATCCGCGCCACGAGCCGGTCCCCGTCGAAGGTGCCCCAGGCCCGCATCCCCGGTGCGTACGCCGGCCTGGCCGCCGCCGCGGCGGGGTCCGGCGGGGCGCCGAACGCCTCCCACCCGGCGCGCCGGTAGGCCTCGGCGTCGTCGGGACCGAGCGGGCGGGTGGTCAGCGCGGAACCGGTCACGACCCGACGCTAGGGCACCGCGGAGCTCGCGGGAAATGGAAATACCCGGTGCGTGTATTGCCAGGAAATCGGGCCTTTGGCGAAAATCCCACCGGAAACCGGCCGGGATTGCCGCTGCGGTTTGCCAAGCGATATTCGGGGTCCCTATATTTGTTCCGCCCGTGATGGCGGGCATTTCTGGGAGTGAAAGGGATTTAGCGATGGCACAGCGCGTGAACGTGGTCCTGGTCGACGACATCGACGGGAGCGACGCCGTGGAGACGGTCAGCTTCGCCCTCGACGGGGTCGACTACGAGATCGACCTCTCCGAGAAGCACGCCGGCGAGCTGCGCAACGCGGTCTCGCTCTACATCGGCCACGGCCGGCGCACGGGCGGGCGTCGCCGCAGCGGCCGCCGCTCGTCGGGGTCCGCGTCCGCGAACCGCGACGGCGCCTCCGCGGCGGACATCCGCGCCTGGGCCCGCGAGAACGGCTGGGACGTCCCCGAGCGCGGCCGGGTCAGCGCGGAGGTGCGCGAGGCGTACGCCGCCGCCAACTAGCGGCACGGCCAGCGGCACTTGTTCGCCGGCAGCGCACAGGTCAGACCACCTGTTCGCTGTCGGCGAATGCTTTAACGACGTCGCAGGGGAACACGTAGGCTGCAGAAACGGGTTGAATCGATCGTCCCCGACAAGGGGGACGGCCCCGCCGGTTCGGGATCTCACGAATCGGGTCGGCCGACCCGGGTACACACCCGGGACTAGGCTGGCACCCAGACATTTTCTTCACCGCACCTGGCAGCAGGTCGGGCGAAGGCACGGCAAGGAGCGAACATGTTCGAGCGGTTCACAGACCGGGCCCGCAGGGTGGTCGTCCTGGCGCAGGAAGAAGCCAGGATGCTCAGCCACAACTACATCGGCACCGAGCACATCCTCCTGGGCCTCATCCACGAGGGTGAGGGCGTCGCCGCGAAGGCGCTCGAGAGCCTGGGCATCTCGCTCGAGGCGGTCCGCGCGCAGGTCGAGGAGATCATCGGTCAGGGCCAGCAGGCGCCGAGCGGCCACATCCCCTTCACGCCGCGCGCCAAGAAGGTCCTCGAGCTCTCGCTGCGCGAGGCGCTGCAGCTCGGCCACAACTACATCGGCACCGAGCACATCCTGCTCGGCCTGATCCGTGAGGGCGAGGGCGTCGCCGCCCAGGTGCTGGTCAAGCTCGGCGCCGACCTCAACCGGGTCCGCCAGCAGGTCATCCAGCTGCTCTCCGGCTTCCAGGGCAAGGAGACCGCCGCGGCCGGCGCGCCCCAGGAGGGAGCTCCGTCCTCGTCGCTGGTCCTCGACCAGTTCGGCCGCAACTACACGCAGGCCGCCCGCGAGGGCAAGCTCGACCCGGTCATCGGGCGCGAGAAGGAGATCGAGCGCGTGATGCAGGTGCTCTCGCGCCGCACCAAGAACAACCCGGTCCTCATCGGTGAGCCCGGCGTCGGCAAGACCGCCTGCGTCGAGGGGCTGGCCCAGGCGATCGTGCGCGGCGACGTGCCCGAGACGCTGAAGGACAAGCAGATCTACAGCCTCGACCTCGGCTCGCTGGTCGCCGGGTCGCGCTACCGCGGTGACTTCGAGGAGCGCCTGAAGAAGGTGCTCAAGGAGATCAAGACCCGCGGCGACATCGTGCTGTTCATCGACGAGCTGCACACGCTGGTCGGTGCCGGTGCGGCCGAGGGCGCCATCGACGCGGCCTCGATCCTCAAGCCGATGCTGGCGCGCGGCGAGCTGCAGACCATCGGCGCCACCACGCTCGACGAGTACCGCAAGCACCTCGAGAAGGACGCCGCCCTCGAGCGCCGCTTCCAGCCGATCCAGGTGCAGGAGCCGTCGATCGCGCACACCATCGAGATCCTCAAGGGGCTGCGCGACCGCTACGAGGCGCACCACCGCGTCACGATCACCGACGAGGCGCTGGTCTCGGCGGCGACGCTGGCCGACCGCTACGTCTCGGACCGGTTCCTGCCCGACAAGGCGATCGACCTGATCGACGAGGCCGGCTCCCGGCTCCGGATCCGCCGCATGACGGCGCCGCCGGACCTGCGCGACTTCGACGACAAGATCGCCGACGTGCGCCGCCGCAAGGAGGGCGCGATCGACAGCCAGGACTTCGAGCTGGCCGCGTCGCTGCGCGACGAGGAGAAGAAGCTGATGCTCGCCAAGAGCGAGCGTGAGAAGCAGTGGAAGGCCGGCGACATGGACGTCGTCGCCGAGGTCGACGAGGAGCTCATCGCCGAGGTCCTCGCGGTCGCGACCGGCATCCCGATCGTGAAGCTGTCCGAGGAGGAGTCGACCCGGCTGCTCAAGATGGAGGACGAGCTGCACAAGCGGGTCATCGGCCAGGAGGAGGCCGTCAAGGCGCTCAGCCGGGCGATCCGCCGTACCCGTGCCGGTCTGAAGGACCCGAAGCGCCCCGGTGGCTCGTTCATCTTCGCCGGCCCGTCCGGCGTCGGGAAGACGTGGCTGTCCAAGTCGCTCGCCGAGTTCCTGTTCGGCGACGAGGACGCGCTGATCCAGCTCGACATGTCGGAGTTCAGCGAGAAGCACACCGTCTCGCGGCTGTTCGGCTCGCCTCCCGGCTACGTCGGCTACGAGGAGGGCGGCCAGCTCACCGAGAAGGTGCGGCGCAAGCCGTTCTCGGTGGTGCTGTTCGACGAGGTCGAGAAGGCCCACCCGGACATCTTCAACTCGCTGCTGCAGATCCTCGAGGAAGGCCGGCTGACCGACTCGCAGGGCCGGGTCGTCGACTTCAAGAACACCGTGATCATCATGACCACGAACCTCGGCACCCGGGACATCTCGAAGGGCGTCAACCTCGGCTTCCAGCAGGGCAGCGACGTCGCCGGGAACTACGACCGGATGAAGGCGAAGGTGTCGGAGGAGCTCAAGCAGCACTTCCGCCCGGAGTTCCTCAACCGCGTCGACGAGATCGTGGTCTTCCCGCCGCTGACGCAGGAGCAGATCGTCTCGATGGTCGACAACATGATCGCCGGCGTCGAGAAGCGGCTGAAGGACCGCGACATGTCCATCGAGCTGACCCAGAACGCCAAGGACCTGCTCGCCAAGCGCGGGTTCGACCCGGTGCTCGGTGCGCGTCCGCTGCGCCGCACGGTGCAGCGCGAGATCGAGGACACCCTCGCCGAGAAGATGCTGTACGGCGAGGTGCGGCCCGGCCAGATCATCCTGGTCGACGTCGAGGGCGAGGGCACCGAGCAGGTGTTCACCTTCAAGGGTGAGCAGAAGAGCGTGCTGCCCGACCTCCCGCCGATCGAGGAGACCGTCGGCACCGGCGACGGCGGCTCGGCCGAGGCGGCCGAGTAGCCCGCTCCGCTGCCTGATTCCCAGGGTCCCCTGGTAAACGTGCACACCCCTGACGTCGCAACGTCAGGGGTGTGCCGGTTAAGGAAGGGGTGTCGGAGCTCAGTGGGCGCCGTGCAGGTTGAGCACCAGGACGCCGACGACGATCAGCACGAGCGCGGCCGCCTTGACCAGGTCGAGCCGCTCGCCGAGCAGCAGCACGCCGACCACGACGATGCCCGCGGTGCCCAGGCCGGACCACACGGCGTACGTCACCGACACCGGGATGTGGCGGATCACCAGCGCCAGCAGCCAGATCGAGATCGCGTAGCCGCCGAGCACCAGCACGGTCCAGCCGGGCTCGCGGAAGCCGTGGGTGCGGGGCAGTGCGGCCGTCGCGCCGACCTCCACCGCGATGGCCGAGACCAGCAGCGCCCATGCGCCGAACATCAGACACTCTCCTCTGTAGCAGTTGCTACAAATGTAGCACTCGCTACACTACCGGGGCCAACCAGAACGGGGAGAGCCGTGCCACGGGAGACCAGCCGTCGCGACGAGGTCGCGCAGGCGGCCACCGACTACGTCCTCGAGCACGGCCTGGTCGGGCTGAGCCTGCGGCCGATGGCCGCCGAGCTCGGCACCAGCGACCGGATGCTGCTCTACCACTTCGACGAGCAAGGACGACCTGGTCGCCACCGTGCTGCGGGTCTCCAACGACCGGTCCGTCGCGGTGCTCCGGGCGCTGCCGCCGTCGGCGCTCGGTGCGGGACGCGGTGCTCGACCTCTGGGCCGCGATGAGCTCACCCGCGGCTGGCGCGCTGCCAGCGGATGTACGTCGAGGCCGCCGCGCTCGGGCTGTTCGGGCGCGAGCCCTACGTCACGCGTGGTGCGGCGAGGCCAACGCCGTGTGGGTCGCGGCGGTCGCCGACCACCTCGTCGGCCTCCGGGGTGCCGCGGGACGCGGGCCGGCCGCGCCACCGCGCTGCTCGACGCCGCCTTCATGGGCTTCCAGCTCGACCTGCCGCTCGACCCCGGCGACCCGGTGCTGGACCAGGCGGTCGAGGACCTCGCCGACGCGATCGTCGTCGATCGCCGGGCCCGCTCAGGGCAGCGCGTAGGTCTGCCGCGTCGACGCGGGCCACCAGGCCGTCGTCGACCAGCCACTGCAGGCACCGGTCGCGCTGCTCGTCGACGGCCCACACCGCCTCGAGCCGCGCTGCGGTGCACCGGCCCGTCGCTGTCGCGGAGCACGCCGAGCAGCCGGCCGCGGCACTGCCGGTCGGTGCCGTCGTAGGCCTGGCCGCGCCGCGCGGGTCCGTCGTACGCCGGGTAGCCGGCCGCCCGCCACGCGCACAGGTCCGCCACCGGGCAGTCGTCGCAGCGCGGGCTGCGCGGCCACGCAGACCAGTCGCGCCGAGCTCCATCGTCGCGACCGCCCACGCCGCCGCGGTCGGGCCGTCGTCGGGCAGCAGCCCGGTCGCGAGGTCGCGCTCGGCGCGGGTCACGGCGGTCGCCGGGAACTCGACGCCGCGCACGGTGCGGGCGAGCACCCGGCGGACGTTGGTGTCGAGCACGACGTGCCGGCGGCCGGAACGCGAACGACGCGACCGCCGCGGCGGTGTAGTCGCCGACGCCCGGCAGCGCGAGCAGGTCGTCGTAGTCGCTCGGGCACCGTGCCGCCGTGCCGCTCGACGATCGCGGTCGCGGCGGCGTGCAGCCGCAGCGCGCGGCGCGGGTAGCCGAGCCGGCCCCAGGCGCGCACCGCGTCGCCGGGCGAGGTCGGCCGCCAGGTCGGCCGGGCGTCGGCCAGCGCGGTGCAGCCACTGCTCGTAGACCGGCAGCACCCGCGCGACGGGGGTCTGCTGCAGCATGAACTCGCTGACCATCACCGCCCACGGCGACGCCGACGGCTCGCGCCAGGGCAGGTCGCGGGCGTGGGCGTCGTACCAGGCGAGCAGCCGGTCGCGCAGCACGCGCGGGGTCGGCGACGGGGCTCTGGTCGGGCACGGTGCGACAGCCTATGTCGCGGCCCGCCACGCGCGGTGGTGAGGATCCGGAGCCGCCGGTGTGCCTTACCGGATCCGGCCGTTCCGCGAACCTAGGGTGGGCGCATGAGCGCTGTCACGCGACCCCGAGGCCCGCTCCCGGCCCGGGTCTACTGGACCCGGCGGACCCTCGTGGTGGTCGTCGCCCTCGCCCTGGTCTTCGGCCTCGCGCGGCTGCTCGGCGGCAGCGGCGGCAACGGCACCGACCCCTCCGCGCAGCCCGTCGGGGCCGATGCCTCGTCGCAGGCACCACCTCGGCCCGCCACCACCTCCGCCGCGCCGACCTCGCCGACCGTCGCCGCCACCGCGCCGACGGTCGCGAGCAGCCCGACCGACGACGCCTCCGCGAAGCCCGGCGGCAAGGCCGGCAACGCCGGCAAGGCCGCGTCGGACCCCGCTGCCGGTCTCCAGCGGTCCGTGCCGCAGCGACGACATCGTGGCGACGCCGACCATCAAGAACACCGCGTACGCCGGCAAGCCGGTCGTCTTCGCGATGAACCTCACCACGAAGTCCACCGAGGCCTGCGACTTCGACGTCTCGGCGCACTCGCTGGTCGTCAAGGTCACCAGCGGCTCCGACCGCATCTGGTCCACGCAGGACTGCCAGGGCGCGGTGCCGAAGGAGTCGGTGGTGGTCCGCAAGGACACCCCGGCCACGGTCGACGTGGCCTGGAGCGGCCAGCGCTCCGACAGCGACTGCACCCGGTCCACGACGTGGGCCGAGCCGGGCTGCTACCACGCGGTCGCGGCGGCCTTCGGCTCCGCGCCGGTCGACGAGCAGTTCAAGCTGCTGACCCCGGTGCGGCCGACCGTCACCGCGACGCCGAAGCCGAAGAAGTCCCCGTCGAAGTCCCCGTCGGCGTCGAGCAGCCCGACGAAGAAGTCAGCCCGCTGAGTCGTCGGGCGCCCGGAGCGGGCGCTCAGACGTAGCGCTCGAGGATGCTGGACTCGGCCAGCCGGGACAGGCCCTCGCGGACGCTGCGCGCGCGGAGCTCGCCGACGCCGTCGACGGCCTGCAGGTCGTCGATGCTCGCCGAGAGCAGCTTCTGCAGGCTGCCGAAGTGCTCCACCAGCCGGTCCACGACCGCACCGGGCAGCCGCGGGCACCTTGGCCAGCAGCCGGTAGCCGCGCGGCGTGACGGCGGAGTCGAGGTGCTCGCTGGCACCGAGGCCGAGCGCCCGCGCGACGGCGGCCACGTCGACCAGGTCGGTCGGGCTCGAGCGCCTCGATCTCGGCGAGCACCTCCTCGGGGGTGCGCTTGCGGCGGCTGGTCGGGCAGGTAGTCGCGGATCACCAGCTCGCGCTCGTTGTCGACCCCGGTGACCAGCTCGTCGAGCTGCAGCGAGAGCAGCCGGCCGTCGCTGCCGAGCTCGAGGACGTAGTCCTCGATCTCGCGGGCGATCCGGGTGACCATCTCGAGCCGCTGCGCGACCACCGCCACGTCGCGGGTGGTGACCAGGTCCTCGATCTCCAGCGCGGACAGCGTGCTGGACACCTCGTCGAGGCGGAGCTTGTAGCGCTCGAGGGTGGCGAGCGCCTGGTTGGCGCGGGACAGGATCGCGCCGGAGTCCTCGAGGACGTAGCGGGTGCCGCCGACGTACACCGCGATGATCTGCATCGACTGCGACACCGAGATCACCGGGAAGCCGGTCTGCCGGGCCACCCGGTCGGCGGTGCGGTGCCGGGTGCCGGTCTCGTCGGACGTGGATCGACGGGTCCGGCATCAGGTGCACCGCGGCGTGCAGGATCCGGGCCGGCGTCCCGGTCGAGCACGATCGCGCCGTCCATCTTGGCCAGCTCGCGCAGCCCGGTGGACGGTGAACGGGATGTCGAGGAAGAAGCCGCCGGTGGAGATCGAGTCGACGGTCTTGTCGCTGCCGAGCACCAGCAGGCCGCCGGTGCGGCCGCGCAGGATGCGCTCGAGGCCGTCGCGCAGCGACGTGCCCGGGGCGATGCTGGCCAGCGTGGCGCGCAACCGGAGCACCTCGTCGGTGCGGTCGTTGGCTGCCACGTCGCTCCCCGTCGCTCCCGCTCGCTTCTCGTGCTCCTGGCCGCTCGACCCGACGCGGCGCACGTCAGTCTAGGCGGAGGGGGTCACCGCCACGTGACAACGGGTCGGTCCGCGCGGAGCCGGGGCCGAACCGTGACCTCGCGCGCCTCAGACCACGCCGAGCGCCGGGCGTCCGGGCTCGGTGCGGTGCACCTTGAACAGCGGCGTGGAGTCCTGCGCGCCGAGGTCGAGCACCCGCAGCGCGGCGTCGATGTCGGGCACCCCGACGACCTTCAGGCCGTCGACGGTGCGGACCACGCCGGCGTCGCGGTGCGACTCCGCCGGGACGATGGCGCCGCGGAACCCCAGCCGGGCGGCCTCGGCCAGCCGCTGCGGGATGTCGCGGACCCGGCGCAGCTCGCCGGCCAGACCGAGCTCGCCGATCGCCACCAGGTCGGTGGGGATGTCGCGCTGCTTCCACGCCGAGGCGACCGCGATCGCCGAGGCCAGGTCGGCGGCCGGCTCGGTGATCCGGACGCCGCCGACGGTCGAGGCGAACACGTCGTGCGTGTGCAGCCGGATGCGGGCCCGCTGCTGGAGCACGGCCACCAGCATCGCGACGCGTGAGCCGTCGAGCCCGGACGTCGTACGTCGCGGGCGCTCGGCGGTCGCCGGGGTGACCAGCGCCTGCACCTCGGCCAGGATCGGCCGGCGGCCCTCGAGCACCACGCTGACGCAGGTGCCGGGCACCGGCTCGTGGTGCCGGGCGACGAACAGCCCGGTCGGGTCGGTGACCGCGACGATGCCCTCGCCGGACAGGTCGAAGCAGCCGACCTCGTCGACCGGGCCGAAGCGGTTCTTCACCGCCCGCACCATGCGGAGCCGGGAGCTGCGCTCGCCCTCGAAGTGCAGCACCACGTCGACGAGGTGCTCGAGCACCCGCGGGCCGGCGATGCTGCCGTCCTTGGTGACGTGGCCGACCATCATGGTCGCGATGTTCTGCGTCTTGGCCACCCGCACCAGCGCGGCGGCGACCTCCTTGACCTGGGTGACGCCGCCGGGCACGCCCTCGACGTCCGCGGCGCCGATGGTCTGCACCGAGTCGACGACCAGCAGCTGGGGGCGGACCGCCTCGACGTGGCTGAGCACCGCGCCGAGGTCGGTCTCCGCGGCGAGGTAGAGCTCGTCGTGGACCGCGCCGGTGCGGTCGGCGCGCATCCGCACCTGGGACGCGGACTCCTCGCCGGTGACGTAGAGCACCCGGAGCCCGGAGCGGGCCGTCCGGGAGGCGACCTCGAGCAGCAGCGTGGACTTGCCGACCCCCGGCTCGCCGGCGAGCAGCACCGCCGCGCCGGGCACGACGCCGCCGCCGAGCACCCGGTCGAGCTCGGGCACCCCGCTGGTGCGGGAGCGGGAGTCCTCGACGGGGACCTGGCCGATCGGGACCGCGGGCGCTGCTCACCGGTCCGGCGGCGGTGCGGCCCTGCGGCTGCCCCGCCTCGGCGACGCTGCCCCAGGCCTGGCACTCGCCGCAGCGGCCCACCCACTTGGCGGTCTCCCAGCCGCACTCGGCGCAGCGGTAGGTCGCGCGGGCCGGGCGGGGTCGCGGTTTCGTCATGGCCCAGACGCTAGGCGAGGGCGCCGACAATCCCGGCGAGGCCGGGCCGTGGCATCATTTGATCGATCCAGACCAGATCCGGGGGAGCCATGCAGCCGATGCCGTCGCGCCACTCCGAGGGCGCCCCGACCCTGGCGACGGTGGCCGAGGAGGCCGGGGTCTCCCGCCAGACGGTCTCCAACGCGCTGAACAGCCCCGACCTGCTGCGCCCCGACACCCTCGCCCGCGTGCAGCAGGCGATCGAGCGGCTGGGCTACTCGCCGAACCGGGCGGCCCGCAGCCTGCGGACCAGGTCCTCGCACCTGGTCGGGCTGCGGGTCGACCCGGCGGTCGAGGACAGCGCCAACGCGCTGATGGACCGGTTCGTGCACTCCCTGGTGGAGAGCACCGAGGACGCCGGCTACCACGTGCTGCTGTTCACCGCCGGCGGCGACCACGAGGCCACCGACCCCTACGACGAGCTGCTGCGGTCCGCGGCCGTCGACGCCTTCGTGCTCACCGACACCTTCCGCGGCAACCCGCACGCCGCCTGGCTGACCCGGCGCGGCGTGCCGTTCGTGGCGTTCGGCCGGCCGTGGGACGACGCCGGCGCCCGGCACCCCTGGGTGGACGTCGACGGCCGCGCCGGTGTCGTGCTCGCGGTCGACCACCTCGTCGAGCGCGGCCACTCCCGCATCGCCTGGGTCGGCTGGCAGCGCGGCTCGTTCATCGGCGAGGACCGCCGCAGCGGCTGGGTCGAGCGGATGCACGAGCACGGCCTGTCGACCAGCCGGCTGTCCGCGCGCGGCGACGACACCGTCGAGTTCGGCGCACGCGCGGCGCGAGCGCTGCTCGACGTCACCGCCGAGGAGCGGCCGACCGCGTTCCTGTGCGCCAGCGACACCGTGGCGATGGGCGTGCTGCGCAGCCTCGCCGAGCTCGGCCTGCGAGCCGGGCCGCGACCTGGCGGTGGTCGGGTTCGACGACTCGATCGCGGCGCAGGTCTCGACGCCGGCGCTGACCTCGGTGCGGCAGCCGCTCGAGCAGGTGGCGGTCGAGGTGGTGCGCTACCTCGGCGAGCTGCTGGCCCACCGGCCGATCCCGCAGCGCGGCCTGCGTGCTGACGCCGACGCTGAGCGTCCGCGACGACCAGCTAGAAGCGCTTCCACCACAGGTCGACGGCGTAGTCGACGTCGGTGCCCTCGTGGCCGGCGAGCACCTCCTCGGCGACGTCCGGGGCGAGCTCGATCCGGACGCACGGCCTCCAGCTCCGCGCGGGTCTCGAAGCGCCAGTCGACGTCCAGGCTGCGCCGCTGCCAGCCGTGCCGGCGACCAGAAGGCCTGCACCTCGGCGGCGTCGATCATCGGGTAGCCGCGGCGGAACCACGACCCGAACGTGCTGCGCGAGGTGTCGTTGTCGACGACGAACGCGGTGCCGCCGGTGCGCATCACCCGGTCGAGCTCGCGCAGCCCCGGCTCGCAGCCCGGTCCGAAGAAGTACGCCCACCGCGCCTGCGCGACGTCGACGGAGGCCGGGGGCAGCGGCAGCCGTTGCGCCGTACCGGTCAGCACGGTGACGTTCGGCAGCCGCCGGGTACGGCGGGCGGCCAGCGCCGCCAGGTCGGGGTGCGGCTCGACGCCGACGCACCGAGCGGGCCTCGGCGGCCCAGCGGGGGAGGTGGAAGCCGGTGCCGCAGCCGAGGTCGAGGAAGTCGGCGCTCGCGCCACCCGAGGGGCCGGTGACCTCGCGCATCGCGTCCTCGATGCGCCCGTCGCGGTCGACGGAGCGGTTCTCGAGCTCGTAGGTCTCGGGGTGGTGCCAGATGTTCGGGCTCGGCACCGAGCCGTCGAGCGGCGTCGACACGCTCAGATCCGGACGAGGCCGTTCGGGGTGTGGAACTGGGCCGCGACGACGCCGGGCGTGCCGTGCGGCGCCACCCAGTCGACCGTGACGTCCTCGAGCGGGCCGTCGACGGAGTTGCCGAGCCAGTCGCCGACCCGGTGCGGGTCGCCGGCGATCTCGAGGGTGGCGAGCTGCACCTGGCCGGTGCTGCCGGCGCTGGGGTGCTGCTCGACGGGTGACTGCCACTGGATGAAGAACGGCAGCTGCGGGTCCGACTGCAGCCCCTTGACGCCGATCTGCCGCCACCGCAGCTCGACGCCGTCGGGCCGGTGCCGGTTGCCCTGCACCGAGTCGCGACCGAGCCGCGCCTCGACCTTGGCGATGTCCTCGACCGACACCACCCAGCCCAGCCAGCCGCCGCCGAGCGCGGACCGGGCCCGCACCGCCTGGCCGAACGGTGCCTTGTCGGAGGCGGGGTGGTCGAGCACCTCGACGACCTCGACGTACGTGCCGTCGGTCAGCGGCAGCACCATGTTGCGGGTGCCGAACCGGGGGTGGATCCCGCCGTCCCGGAACTCCTCGCCGATCAGGGCGCCGAGCCGGGCGGCGGTGCCACGCAGCCCGTCGGGTCCGGCGGCGTACGAGAGGTGGTCCAAGCGCATGCCCAGCATTCTCACCGTCGCGACCCAGCCCCGCGGACACCGGGGTCGGTCGGCCGCCCTCTTGTGCGAGCCGCCACGCAGGTGAAAAGTGTGACTCCGGACACACAGCGAGGAGGCGTGCCGTGGCAGGGAGGCAGTCGCCCGGGTCGGCCGACGGGAGGGAGGCCCCGCTCGCGGAACGCGCGGACGCCATCCGCAACGTGGTGCTGGTCGGGCCCGCGGGATCGGGAAAGACGACCTTGGTCGAGACGCTCCTCGTCTCGGCCGGTGTCGTTAACAGGGCGGGCACGACCGTCGAGGGCACCACCGTGTGCGACTTCGACGAGTCGGAGCAGCGTCAGCAGCGCTCGGTGGGGCTCGCGCTCGCGCCGCTGGTGCACGAGGGCGTGAAGGTGAACCTGCTCGACGCCCCCGGCTACGCCGACTTCGTCGGAGAGCTGCGTGCGGGGCTGCGGGCGGCCGACTGCGCGATGTTCGTGCTGGCCGCCAACGAGGGCGTGGACGAGCCCACCCGCACGCTGTGGCGCGAGTGCGCGCAGGTCGACATGCCGCGGGTGGTCGTGGTGACCAAGCTCGACCACGCCCGCGCCGACTACGACGGCGTTCTCGCCCAGGCGCGGGAGGCGTTCGGGGACCAGGTGCTGCCGGTCTACCTCCGCGACGGCGACCGGCTGGTCGGGCTGATCACGGGCGACAGCAGCGGCCTGGACGCGTCCGGTGGGTACGACGAGCAGCGCGGTGCGCTCATCGAGGGCGTCATCGAGGAGTCCGAGGACGAGACGCTCATGGAGCGCTACCTCGGCGGCGAGGAGGTCGACGGCAAGCTGCTCGTCGAGGACCTCGAGAAGGCGGTGGCGCGAGGCTCGTTCCACCCCGTCGTGCCCGTCGACTCCTCCACCGGTGTCGGTGCACGCGAGCTCCTCGACCTGGTCGTCGCCGGCTTCCCGTCGCCCTCGGAGCACCCGATGCCCGACGTGTTCACGCCCGCCGGCCGCCCCGGCCCGGCGCTGACCTGCGACCCCGACGGCCCGCTGGTGGCCGAGGTCGTGAAGACCACCAGCGACCCGTACGTCGGCCGCGTCAGCCTCGTGCGGGTGTTCTCCGGCACCGTGCTGCCCGACGCGACGGTGCACGTCTCCGGCCACGCCGGCGCGTTCGGCGGCACCCCCGACGAGGCGGCGGCCGAGCACTCGATGGGGCACCAGGACCACGACGAGGACGAGCGGATCGGCTCGCTGTCGGTCCCGCTCGGCAAGGTGCAGCGGCCCGCGGCCAAGGTGGTCGCGGGCGACATCTGCGCGATCGGCCGGCTGAGCCGGGCCGAGACCGGCGACACGCTCTCCGACAAGGAGTCGCCGCTGGTGCTGCGGCCCTGGCACATGCCCGAGCCGCTGCTGCCGATCGCGGTCGAGGCGCGGGCCAAGGCCGACGAGGACAAGCTGAGCCAGGGGCTGTCGCGGCTGGCCGCCGAGGACCCGACGCTGCGCATCGAGAACAACCCGGAGACCCACCAGATCGTGCTCTGGACGATGGGCGAGGCGCACGCCGACGTGCTGCTCGACCGGCTCGAGAACCGGCACGGGGTGGGCGTCGACCCGGTCGACCTCAAGGTGGCGCTGCGCGAGACGTTCGCGGCGGCGGCGGCCGGGCACGGCCGGCACGTCAAGCAGTCGGGCGGCCACGGCCAGTTCGCGGTCTGCGACATCGAGGTGGAGCCGCTGCCCGGCGGCTCGGGCTTCGAGTTCGTCGACAAGGTCGTCGGCGGCGCGGTGCCGCGGCAGTTCATCCCCTCGGTGGAGAAGGGGCTGCGGGCGCAGATGGAGCGCGGCCTGGTCGCCGGGCACCCCGTGGTGGACATCAAGGTGACGCTGAAGGACGGCAAGGCGCACAGCGTCGACTCCTCCGACATGGCCTTCCAGACCGCGGCCGCCCTGGCGCTGCGGGAGGCGGCGGCCACCACCCGGACGGCGCTGCTCGAGCCGGTCGACGAGGTGGCCGTGCTGGTGCCCGACGACCTCGTCGGCGCCGTGATGAGCGACCTGTCCGGCCGCCGGGGCCGGGTGCTCGGCAGCGAGCCGTCCGGCGACGACCGCACCCTGGTGCGCGCCGAGGTGCCGGAGGTCGAGATCAGCCGCTACGCCGTGGACCTGCGCGCGTTCTCCCACGGCACCGCGTCCTTCACGCGCAGCTTCGCGCGCTACGAGCCGATGCCCGACAGCGTCGCTGCCAAGATCACGTCAGCCCCGTAGCCGTCCGCCGCGCGACGCTGCCTTCCCGTGCGTGAGCGGTGCGTGGGGGAGCGAAGCGGAGGAGCGTGCCGCGAGCGTGCGGGAAGACAGCGTCCCGGGCGCGGCGGACACGCGCGAGCGGAGCGAGCGCAGACAACACAGCAGGCAGGTCTGCGTGAGCCGTCCACCCCGAGCACGCCGACCCCGTGCGGTCACCGGCAGGGGTGAGCCTGCTCGGGGTGATCGTCGTACGCGCACTCGATCCTGTGCTTTTGGCGCTCGCTCCGCTCGCGCTGTCCGGCGCGCCCGGTCGACGCTGCTTGCGGCACCGTCCGGGCCGCGCTCCCCCGCTTCGCTCCGCCACGCGTCCCGGACGGCACCGCAAGCACCGCCGCGCGCCGGACGGCTACGGGGCTGGTGTCTTGACCGGTGCTAGCTGGGGTCGGCGGGGTGCAGCGCGAGGGTCGAGCGGGAGGCCAGGTGGGCCTCGCAGTGGTCGACGAGCTGGTCGTAGGCGGCCTGGCCCATCAGCGCGACGAGCTCGGGCTCGTTGGTGACGTAGAGCGGCTCGGGGGCGACGTGCGCCTCCGGGTTGCCCGAGCAGTACCAGTCCATGTCGTGCCCGCCGGGGCCCCAGCCGCGACGGTCGTACTCGGTGATCGTGACCTCGGTGTACTCCGTGCCGTCGGGCAGCTCGACCTCGCGGAACGTGCGCCGGATCGGCAGCTGCCAGCAGACGTCGGGCTTGGTCTCCAGCGGCTGCATGTCGTTGCGCAGCGCGAGCCCGTGCAGCGAGCAGCCGTAGCCGCCCTCGAAGCCGGGGCGGTTCAGGAAGATGCAGGCGCCGTCGTGGACGGCGGTCTTGCGCTCACCCTCGTCGTCGGTCTCGATCCAGGCGTTCTTCGACGCGGTGCCCTCGGCGTGGAACTGCCAGGTCTCCGGGGTGAGCTGCCGGACGAACTTCCGGGTGCGCTTCTCGTCGTCCTTGTCCGAGAAGTGCGCCCCGAGCGTGCAGCAGCCGTCGTCGGGCCGCTCCTTGTAGATGCCGTGGCAGCCCTGGCCGAAGATGCACATGTACTGCGACGTCAGCCAGGTGAGGTCGCACTTGAACACCTGCTCCTCGTCGTCCGGGTCGACGAACTCGACGTAGGCACGCGGAATGACGAGGTCTGTCTCTTGCACGCGGCACACCCTACGTCGCCGACTAAGGTGCTGGTCATGAGGTTGGGTGTGCTGGACATCGGCTCCAACACGGGGCACCTGCTCGTCGTCGACGCGAGCGGCGGGGCGGCCCCGATGCCGGCGTACTCCCACAAGGAGCCGTTGCGGCTGGCCGAGCACCTCGACGCGTCCGGCGCCGTCAACGACGAGGGGGTCGAGGCCCTCACCCAGTTCGTGGCCTCGTCGCTGGTCGTCGCCGAGGACAAGGGCTGCGAGGAGATGGCGGCCTTCGCCACCTCGGCGGTCCGTGACGCCGTGAACTCCGACGACGTGCTCGCCCACGTCAAGGAGGTCACCGGCGTCGACATCGAGGTGCTCCCGGGCGAGGACGAGGCCCGGCTGACGTTCCTCGCCGTACGCCGGTGGTTCGGCTGGTCCTCGGGCCGGCTCGCGGTCTTCGACATCGGCGGCGGCTCGCTGGAGATCGCGGTCGGCTCCGACGAGCGGCCCGACGTGGCCCAGTCGCTGCCGCTCGGCGCCGCCCGGCTGACGCGCGAGCACCTCTCCCAGGGGCTCGACGCGGACGCGGTGCGCGAGCTGCGGCGCACCATCCGTGCGGGCATCGCCCGCGACGCCGGCTCGATCACCCGGGCCGCGCCGGACCACTCCGTGGCGACCTCCAAGACGTTCCGCTCGCTGGCGCGCATCTGCGGCGCCGCCCCGTCCGGCGACGGCCCGCTGGTACGCCGGGTGCTCGACGCCGGGGTGCTGCGCGAGACCATCCCGAAGCTGCTGGAGATGTCCGCCGAGGAGGTCGCCGAGCTGCCGGGCGTCTCGTCGAGCCGGGCGCACCAGGTGGTCGCGGGCGCGCTGGTCGCCGACGCGGTGATGGACCTGTTCGACCTGGCGGAGCTGGAGATCTGCCCGTGGGCGCTGCGCGAGGGCATCATCCTCGAGCGTCTGGACCAGATCGGCGTGCGAGGTTGATCGCCCTCTCGACGGCGTCGGTCTACCCCGAGACCACGGCGAACGGCTTCGAGCTCGCGACGCGGCTCGGGTACGACGCCGTCGAGGTGATGGTCGGCATCGACCCGATCAGCCAGGAGATCGACGCGGTCCGGCACCTCTCCGAGTACCACGAGATCCCGGTGTGCGCGGTGCACGCGCCGTGCCTGCTGATCACGCAGCGGGTCTGGGGCCTCGAGCCGTGGGGCAAGCTCGAGAAGAGCGCGGAGATGGCCACCGAGGTGGGCGCCGACGTGGTCGTCGTGCACCCGCCGTTCCGGTGGCAGCGCGACTACGCCCGCCGGTTCGTCGAGGGGATCGGCTGAGCTGGAGCGCCGTACCGGCGTCGCGTTCGCGGTCGAGAACATGTACCCCTGGCGGGCGTCGCGGAAGAAGATGGAGGTCTACCTCCCGGGCTGGGACCCCTCGCAGCACGACTACGCCAACGCCACCATCGACCTGTCGCACTCGGCGGTCTCGCACTCCGACCCGGTGGCGATGGCCGAGCGGCTCGGCGCGCGGCTGCGGCACATCCACATGACCGACGGCACCGGCTCGGCCAAGGACGAGCACCTGGTCCCCGGGCACGGCACGCAGCCGGTGGCCGAGCTGCTGGAGTACCTCGCCGGCCGCGACTTCGAGGGCCACGTGGTCGTCGAGATCAACACCCGCAAGGCGGGCACCCGGGAGGCGCGGGAGCTCGACCTCATGGAGGCGCTGGCCTTCACGCGGCTGAACTTCGCCGCCGCCCCCGGCTCGCGATGAGCGGCGTCTCCCGGGTCCGCGGTCGCCGACCGGGTGGCCCGGACACCCGTGGGCAGATCCTCGACGCGGCCCGGAAGTCCTTCGCGGACAAGGGCTTCGGCGGCACGACGATCCGCGCCGTCGCCGCCGAGGCCGGTGTCGACCCGGCGCTGGTGCACCACTACTTCGGCTCCAAGGACGACCTGTTCCTCGCGGCGCTGGAGATCCCGGTCGACCCGCGTCGGCTGGTGCCGGCGGTCTTCGAGGCCGGCGTGCCGGGGGCGGGGGAGCGGCTGCTGCGGCTGTTCCTGTCGGTGTGGGACGACCCGCACACCCGGCTGCCGCTGCTCGCGCTGCTGCGGGCCAGCCTGTCCGAGGAGGGGCCGGAGTCGCTGCTGCAGCAGGGCATCCTGCGGATGGTGCTGACCCCGCTGCGCGCCGCGCTGCCCTCCGCCGAGGCCGACCGCCGGGTCCAGCTGGTGCTGAGCCAGATGGTCGGCCTGGTGGTGACCCGCTACCTGCTCGCCCTCGAGCCGCTGGCCTCGATGCCCGCCGAGGAGGTCGTCGCCGCCGTCGCGCCGACCCTGCAGCGCTACCTCGACGGCCCGCTGGCCTGACGTCGACGTCGATTGGGCAGGAACTGCATGCCGCAGGGCCCCGTGGCTGCGGTTTGGTCCCAAACCGCAGGTCCGAGGGGTCGCCGCCTGCAGTCTCTGCCCAATCGACGTCCCCGATCGGTCCAGACCTGCGGCGAACGGCCTCTTGACGGCCGGCCTGCCCCGCTCCCACAATTCAACACATGATGAAAAACGTGGTCGAGGTGCGGGACCTGGTCGTGCAGCGGGGGCGGGTGACGGCGCTGCGAGGGCTGAGCTTCGCGACGTCGCCGGGTGAGGTGACGGGGCTGCTCGGGCCGTCGGGGTGCGGGAAGTCGACGTTGATGCGCGCGGTGGTCGGGGTGCAGATCGTCACCAGCGGGACCGTCGAGGTGCTGGGACTGCCGGCCGGCGACCCCCGGCTGCGCGACCGCGTCGGGTACGTCACCCAGGCCCCCAGCGTGTACGACGACCTCACCGTCACCGAGAACCTCCGCTTCTTCGCCCGCGTCCTCGGCGTCCCCCGCAGCGAGGTGGACCGCTGCATCGAGGCCGTCGACCTCGGCTCGTGCCGCGACCAGGTCGTCAACCGGCTCTCGGGCGGCCAGCGGTCGCGGGTCTCGCTCGCGGTCGCGCTGCTCGGCAGCCCCGAGCTGCTGGTGCTCGACGAGCCGACGGTGGGCCTCGACCCGGTGCTGCGGCGCGACCTGTGGGCGATGTTCCACGAGCTCGCCGACGCGGGCACCGCGGTGCTGGTCTCCAGCCACGTGATGGACGAGGCCGAGCGGTGCGACCGGCTGCTGCTGATGCGCGACGGCGCGCTGCTCGCCCAGGACACCCCGGACGGGCTGCTGGAGCGCACCGCGTCCAGGGACGTCGAGGCGGCCTTCCTCTCGATCGTCGACCGCGCCGGGGAGGCCGCATGAACGCCCGGATCACCTCCGCCGTCGCCGCCCGCGTGGTGGTGCAGCTGCGTCGCGACCGCCGCACGCTGGCGATGCTGCTGGTGCTGCCCTGCGTCGTGCTGACCCTGTTGTGGTGGATGTTCAGCGACACCGGCGGGGTCCAGTTCGACGCGCTCGGCCCCCCGCTGCTCGCCCTCATCCCGTTCATCGTGATGTTCCTGGTCACCTCGGTGACCACGCTGCGCGAGCGGTCCTCGGGCACGCTGGAGCGGCTGCTCGCCATGCCGACCGGCAAGGGCGACTTCCTGGGTGGCTACGCCATCGCGTTCGGGCTGGTCGCGGCCCTGCAGTCGCTGCTCGCCGTGCTGCTCAGCGTGTTCGTGCTCGACCTCGACGTCACCGGTCCTGGATGGATGCTGGTCGTGGTCGCGGTGGCCGACGCCGTGCTCGGCGCGGCATCGGGCCTCTTCGTGTCCGCGTTCGCGCGCACGGAGTTCCAGGCGGTGCAGTTCATGCCGGTCGTCGTGGTGCCGCAGATCCTGCTGTGCGGCCTGTTCGTGGCGCGCGACGCGATGCCCCCGGTTCTCGAGGCGATCTCGAACGTGCTGCCGCTGTCCTACGCCGTCGACGCCATGACCGCGGTCACCACGACGACCAGCGACGGGTTCGGCGGCGTCGACAGCCAGGTCTGGTCCGACCTGCTCGTCGTGGTCGCGTTCGCCGTGGCCGGGCTCGCGCTGGGGGCGGCGACGCTGCGGCGGCGTACGCCCTGAGCCGGCGCGCGCCGTACGGCGTAGCCTGGCCTCGGCCGTGCCCACCCGGGGTCGGTCGACGTGCCACCCGACCTGGAGGAGATCCGTGTTACGGCAGCCGCTGCTGGTGCTCGCGCGCAGCGACAGGGTCAAGCGGCTGGTCACGGCGATGCCCGTGTCCAGCGGCATCGTGTCGCGCTACGTCCCTGGTGAGAAGACCGACGACGCCGTCACGGCGACCGGTGGCCTCATCGAGAAGGGGCTGCACGCGACGCTCGACTTCCTCGGCGAGGACACCCTCGACCGCGAGCAGGCCGACGCCACCGTGGCGGCCTACCTCGACGTGCTCTCGGCGCTGAGCGACAACGGCCTGGCGCGCAACACCGAGGTCTCGGTCAAGCTGTCCGCCGTCGGGCAGGCGCTGCCGGACAACGGCGAGAAGGTGGCGCTGGAGAACGCCCGCACCATCTGCCACGCCGCCCGCAACGCCGGCACGACGGTGACCGTCGACATGGAGGACCACACCACCACCGACTCCACGCTGGGCATCCTGCGCGAGCTGCGCAAGGACTTCCCGGAGACCGGCGCGGTGCTGCAGGCCTACCTCCACCGCACCGAGTCCGACTGCCGCGACCTCGCCTACGAGGGCTCGCGCGTGCGGCTGTGCAAGGGCGCCTACAACGAGCCGGAGTCGGTCGCCTTCCAGGACAAGCACGACGTGGACAAGTCCTACGTCCGCTGCCTCAAGGTGCTGATGGCCGGCCAGGGCTACCCGATGGTCGCCACCCACGACCCGCGGATGATCGACATCGCCGGCGCGCTCGCCACCCGCAACGGCCGCGCGCAGGGCACCTACGAGTACCAGATGCTCTTCGGCATCCGCCCCGACGAGCAGAGCCGGCTGGCCGAGGCCGGCGAGAAGGTGCGCGTCTACGTGCCCTACGGCCAGGAGTGGTACGGCTACCTGATGCGCCGGCTCGCCGAGCGTCCGTCCAACCTCACGTTCTTCCTCCACTCGCTGGTCTCCAAGACATGACCGTCGCGATCATCGGCGCCGGCGTGATGGGCGAGACGCTGCTGTCGGGCCTGCTGCGCGCCGGGCGTCGTCCCGACGACCTGCTGGTCGGCGAGAAGCGCCGCGAGCGCGCCCACGAGCTCCAGGAGCGGTACGGCGTCGAGGTGGTGTCCAACGTCGACGCCGCCGGCAAGGCCGACACCCTCGCGCTCGTCGTGAAGCCGCAGGACATGGGCGACGTGCTCGACGAGCTGGCGCCGGTGGTGCGCCCCGGGCAGCTGGTGGTCTCGCTGGCCGCCGGCATCACGACGGGGTTCATCGAGGCGCGGCTGCCCGCGGGCGTCGCCGTCGTCCGCGTCATGCCCAACACCCCCGCGCTGGTCGACGAGGGGATGGCGGCGATCTCGCGCGGCTCGCACTGCGACGAGTCCCACCTCGCCGAGGCCGAGTCGCTGATGCTCTCGACCGGCAAGGTGATCCGCGTCCCGGAGCGGCAGCAGGACGCCGTCACCGCGATCAGCGGGTCCGGTCCGGGCTACATCTTCTTCGTGGTCGAGTCGATGATCGAGGCCGGCGTCCACCTCGGGCTGCCGCGCTCGACCGCCGCCGAGCTCGTGGTGCAGACCGTGGTCGGCTCGGCCAAGCTGCTGCGCGACACCGGCGAGCACCCGGTCGTGCTGCGCGAGCGTGTCACGTCCCCCGGCGGCACCACGGCGGCGGCGCTGCGCCAGCTCGAGGACCACAAGGTGCGCGCGGCGTTCCTGGTGGCGATCGAGGCGGCCCGCGACCGGTCCCGCGCGCTCGCCGAGGGCCTGGACTAGGAACGACTAGGCGCCGTCGAGCACCAGGTCCACGACGAAGCGCGCCAGCCCGGCCCGCCGGTCGAGGACCCCGCCGTCGGGCGGCACCGGCTCGTCGACCTGCTCGAAGGGGAAAGCGCCGAACAGCGTGCGTGGCCCCAGCGAGCTGCACACCGCGCCCCGTCGCACGACGGCCGCGTCGAGGGTGAGCCCCTCCGCGCCGAGCCCGTCGACGTACGCCGGCACCAGCACGTCGTCGAGCAGCCCCGGCAGCCGCGACGGGTCCATCGCGCCGCGCTCGACCTCCCCGACCAGCAGCTGGCCCAGGTCGTGCCCGAGCGGGAGCTGGCAGCCGAAGGACCAGTCGACGGCGACGAAGCTGCCGGTCTCGCGCCGCGGCCGCAGCAGGTTCACCGGGGCGGCGTCGCCGTGTGGCAGCGAGCTCGGCAGCGTCGCCATCTCCGCGAGCAGCCCGGGCAGCCGGTCCAGTGCGCGGCTCAGGTCCGCCCGGAGCGCCGGGTCGACGTGGTCGCGGACCATCGGGTGGGTCCACACCGCGTCATCAGCCACCAGGCCGGCGAGCACCGGAGCGCGTGGCTCCACGACCTTGCGGACCGCCAGACCGGGTGGGAGGTCACTGGTGCCGGCCGCGGTGCCGGGGACGCGGCGGGCGGCCAGCCGGGCGAGGAGGAACGCGGCGCGGGCGTAGGTCGCGTCGCGCCAGGGGTCGTCGTCGACATCGATGTCCTCCATCCACACGGCCAGCCGGTCGTCGCCGAGGTCGGCGACCCGGTAGATCTCGGGCACCCGCAGCCCGTCGGGCAGCACCGGCAGCACCTGCGCGCGGGTCTCCAGCTCCGCGCGCCACGGGAAGAGCGCCTTGATGTCCGCGGCCGCGGCCGGCGGGATCAGGTCGATCAGCTGCCAGTGGCGGGGGTGGTGCAGCACCTTCACGAACACCGACCAGGGCCGGGTGCCGCCGGCGGTGGCCGCGGTGCCGGTCACCCGGAACAGCCCGCCGGTCGCGATCGAGGTGTAGGCGTACCCCGTCGGCACCGCCAGTGCGGTGCGGACCTCGGCGGCATCGTCGCGCAGCGCGCCCCGCACGACCTCGCCGAGCAGCGCCGCATCCGGCTCCGCGGACGTCATCGCCGCCAGCTCCACGATTTGGTCAGGTGACTTGATCATGTAGGGGATAGTAAGGTTGCCTTATGTTCATGGTCAACGGCTTCGCAGTCGACGGGGACGCCGGTCTGGTCCAGATGCTCGACCTGGCCCAGCGGGAGGTCATGCGCAGCTTCGCCGACGTCGAGGCGCCGCCGATGCCGCTGCGCGGCTCGCAGTTCCGGGTGCTCGCGATGGTGCCCCGCGACGGCGGCCGGCGGCTCACCGAGCTGGCCGTCATCGCCGCCATGACCAAGCAGGCGATGGGGGAGTTCGTCGCCGAGCTCGCCGACGCCGGCCTCGTGACGCTGGCCCCCGACCCGGCCGACCGCCGGGCGAAGCTGGTCTCGCTGACGCCGACCGGGCGGCAGGCGGCGGACGCCGCGCGCGACGTCCTGGCGCGCGTGCAGCAGCACTGGGCCGAGCGGCTCGGGGCCGCCGAGGCCGAGACGCTCGTGCGGCTGCTGCGGACCGTCGCCGGAGTCAGCTGAGGCCGATCGCCGCGCGGGCGGCGGCGAGCACCGGGGCGGTCTCCTCGCGGCAGCGGGCCGAGCCCGCGGCGAACACCCCGTCGACGTACGCCGGGTCCGCGGCGAGCTCGGCGTAGCGGCGCTGCAGCGGCTCGAGCGCCGACAGCACCGCCTCGGTGGTCCGCTTCTTCAGCTGCCCGTACGTCGTGACGCCGTCGGCCGCCTCCTCCGGGGTGACGCCGGTGCAGGCGGCGAGGAGCTCGAGCAGGTTGCTCACGCCCGGCTTCGCCGCCGGCTCGTGCCGCACGGCGTCCGGGCCGGTGTCGGAGTCGGTGACGGCCCGCGCCACCTTGCGGGCGACCACGTCGGGCCCGTCGAGCAGGAACACCACCCCGGTGCCCACCGGGTCGGACTTGCTCATCTTGCGGGTCGGGTCCGCCAGGTCCATGACCCGCGCGCCGGTGCGCGGCACGGTGATCTCGGGGACCGTGAACACCGCGCCGTAGAGCCGGTTGAACCGCTGGGCGAGGTCGCGCGCCAGCTCGACGTGCTGGCGCTGGTCGTCGCCGACCGGGACGTCGGCGGGCCGGTAGAGCAGGATGTCGGCGGCCATCAGCACCGGGTAGGTCAGCAGCGACGTGCGGGTCCGGGGCCGGGCGACCCCGTCGACCTGGCCCTTCTCCTTGTACTGGATCATCCGGCCGAGCTCCCCGACGTACGCGGTGCACTCGAGCAGGTAGGCGAGCTCGGTGTGCGCCGGCACCCGGCTCTGCGTGAACAGCGTCGCGCGGTCCGGGTCGAGCCCGGCGGCCAGCAGCAGCGTCTGCAGCTCCCGGGTGGCCGCCGCCAGCACCGCCGGCTGGTGCTCGGTGGTCAGCGCGTGCAGGTCGGAGACGCCGAAGAAGCAGCTGGCGGTCTCCTGCTGCGCCGCCATGCCGCGCAGCGCGCCGAGGTGGTTGCCGATCGTGAGGTGGCCGCTCGGGGTGAGCAGGCTGAGCCGCCGGGTCGACGGGGTCGCGGGGGTGCTGGTCGGGCTGGTCGGGCTGGTCATGGGTGCTCCTGGGAGGTGAGGCCTCCGGGAGCCGTCCGGACACGACGAACGGCCGCCACGGAGGCGGCCGTCGGTGTGCTGTGAGCTGCTGGTCAGCGCTGCGCGGGGTCCGCCTGGTCGGCGGACCACCACGAGGTCGGGACGAAGCGCGTGCTCACCCGGCCAGCGTAGCGTGACCTGGGCCACGGCACCCGGCGGTAAGGTCGCCGCATGCCCGGCCCCACGTGCTCCGCGTGTGTCGTCTTCGACCCGACGCTGACCGACTACGACTTCGGGGCCGCCCACCCGATGTCCCCGCTGCGCGTCGACCTGACGGTGATGCTGGCCCGCGAGCTCGGGGTGGTGGCCGACGACGGCAGCGGCCTCGCGACGGTGCCGGCACCGGTCGCGAGCGACGAGCTGGTCGCGACGGTGCACGACCCGGCGTACATGGACGCCGTCCGGCTGGCCGGCAAGGACCCCCACCGCACGATCGAGGAGCGCGGCCTCGGCACCGCCGACAACCCGACGTTCGAGGGGATGCACGAGGCGTCCGCGCACGTCGTCGGCGCCACCGTCGAGGCGGCCCGGCGGGTGTGGACCGGCGAGGTGCAGCACGCCGCCAACATCTCCGGCGGCCTGCACCACGCGATGCCCGGCAAGGCGAGCGGCTTCTGCGTCTACAACGACGTCGCGGTCGGCATCCGGTGGCTGCTCGACCAGGGCGCCGAGCGGGTGGCGTACGTCGACGTGGACGTGCACCACGGCGACGGCGTCGAGAAGGTGTTCTACGACGACCCGCGGGTGCTGACCATCAGCCTCCACGAGACCGGCCAGATGCTGTTCCCGGGCACCGGCTTCCCCAGCGACACCGGCGGTCCGGGAGCCGAGGGCAGCGCGGTCAACGTGGCGCTGCCGCCGGGCACCTCGGACGCCGGCTGGCTGCGGGCCTTCCACGCGGTCGTGCCGCCGCTGGTGCGGGAGTTCGCCCCCGACGTGCTGGTCACCCAGCAGGGCTGCGACTCCCACATCGAGGACCCGCTGGCGCACCTGATGCTGACCGTCGACGGGCAGCGGGCGACGTACCTCGCGCTGCACGAGCTCGCGCACGAGGTCTGCGACGGCCGGTGGCTGGTGACCGGGGGCGGCGGCTACGCCGTGGTCGACGTCGTCCCCCGGGCCTGGACCCACCTGCTCGCGGTGGTCGCGGGGACGCCGCTGGACCCGCAGACCGCGACGCCGGAGTCGTGGCGGGCGCACGTCCAGGAGCTGCTCGGCCGCACCGGCCCGTTCCGGATGACCGACGGCCGCAACCCGGCGTACCGGGACTGGTCGGGCGGCTACGACCCCTCGGTGTGGCTGGACCGCGCGATCCACGCGACGCGGGAGGCGGTCTTCCCGCTCCACGGCTTGGACCACCTGCCGTGAGAACCGTGAAGTTTCCGAGACGGTAGGGCCGCTATAACCGGCGAAAGTCGGGCGTGTCCACCCGACACGCTTGGACATTCGTAAAATGTAGGGACATCTGTCCCCTCTATCCCACCGGTCACACTAGGCTCTATTCTCACGGAAGCACAGGCGAAGGGTCTCCGGTGGGGAAGCCGGGGGGCGAATGTGCGCGAGAGAGCGGTGCATCATGGCGTCGAACACTGGTCCGACGGGCGGTGCGGGAGACATCTCCGAGGTGAGGTTCCTGACGGTCGCGGAGGTCGCGACCGTCATGCGCGTGTCCAAGATGACGGTCTACCGTCTGGTCCACTCCGGTGAGCTGCCGGCTGTCCGCGTGGGGCGCTCGTTCCGGGTCCCCGAAGACGCCGTCAACGAGTACCTCCGCAAGAGCTTCTTCCAGACCGGCTGAGTCCTCGCCGGCCCGCCACGGCGGGCCGGCGCGGCAGCAGTGACCGGAAGCGGCTCACCACCAACGCAGCAGCCCCCCGCCTGAGGCGGGGGGCTGCTTCGTGGTGTCCTTGGGGGGACGAACCGGGGGGTCAGAACCGGAAGAAGTTCGCGGCGGTGACCCACTGGCCGTTGGAGTTCGGGGTCGCGCCGATCCCGATCCGCCGCGGGGCCTTGCTCAGCAGGATGTGGCGGTGCGGCGCCGAGTGCATCCACATGCTCACCAGCTTGCGCGGGGTGACCGAGCCGATGCCCAGCGTCTCGCCGGCGTAGTGCGCGTTGCACCTCTTCAGCAGCCGGGTCATCGACTGGTGGTAGAAGGTGTTCGTCGAGGCCAGGTGGGCGCTCCAGCGGTTCGCCACCCGGTTCGCGCAGGACTGGAACGTCAGCCGGCGCAGGTGGTGGTTGTGCCGCACCCGGTTGATCTGGCGCAGCGTGCGGTGCTCGTAGTCACTGGTGCCGAGCGCCGGTGAGGCGCTCTGCGCCACGTTCACCAGCGGAGCGGGGCCCTTCGAGCGCCACTCCTTCATCGCCAGGGTCTTGTCGCCCGGGCGGACGCGCCACTCCTTCATCGCGGAGCTGGACGGCGCCTTGCCGGGGCCCTCCTTCTTGGCCAGCGAGCTGGAGCCGGTGGCGGAGACCAGGCAGGTGGCCGCCACGGTGGCCACGATGGTGGCGGTCAGGATCTTCTGCGCGGGACGCAGGACGCGGGTGATCTTCATGAGAGGCCCCTCCCAAGGCTCACGAGAACGCGGCGACCCTGCCTCCGGGTGGCTGCGCGACGTACAGAGGTAGGTTCGGCGCCGGTGGGCCCCGACTTGAGGGGTGCGCTCGCCCGCGTTTCGCCGCCGACGACCGGCCGGTTACCCTGGGGGCTTCGCCGCCGGGTGCTCCCGGAGGGCGCCAGGTCTCACCTGTCTCGTCAGTACGTCGGCCCCGGGTCGTCGTTCGTCACCCGGAAGGTCCACACGTGGGTTCGGTAGTCAAGAAGCGTCGCAAGCGGATGGCCAAGAAGAAGCACCGCAAGCTGCTCAAGAAGACGCGCATCCAGCGTCGCCGCCAGGGCAAGTAGCCCGGCGTACTCGGGGTCGGACGTCATGGGGCGCGTCGTTCTCGTCACCGGAGTCTCCCGAGGCTTCGGTGGCCGGTTCGCGCGCCGCATCAGCGAGGACCCCGCGGTGACGCGGGTGATCGGGGTCGACGTGGCCCCGCCGCGCGCCGACCTCGGCCGGGTGTCGTTCGTCCGCGCCGACATCCGCAACCCGGTGATCGCGAAGGTGATCGCCGGTGAGGACGTCGACACGGTGGTGCACCTCAGCGTGCAGGCGACCCCCGAGCGCGGCTCCGGGGGCGGCCGCTCCTCGATCAAGGAGCACAACGTCATCGGCTCCATGCAGCTGCTCGCCGCGTGCCAGAAGGCACCCGGGCTGGAGCGGCTCGTGGTGAAGTCGTCGGCGCGCCGTCTACGGCTCCTCGAGCCGCGACCCGGCGATGTTCACCGAGGACATGGGAGCCAAGCGGCTGCCGCGGTCCGGCTACGCCAAGGACGTGCTCGAGGTCGAGGGCTACGTCCGCGGCTTCGCCCGCCGCCGACCCGACGTCGCGGTCACGATGCTGCGCGCCGCCAACACCGTCGGCCCGTCCGTCTCGTCCCCGCTGACCGAGTACTTCCGGCTGCCGGTGGTCCCCACCGTCCTCGGGTACGACGCCCGGCTGCAGTTCCTGCACGAGGACGACCTGCGTCGGCGCCCTGCACCACGCCACCCTCGGCGGCGTCCACGGCACGTTCAACGTCGCCGGCGACGGCATCCTGATGCTCTCGCAGGCGCTGCGCCGGCTCGGCCGCCCGACGGTGGCGCTGCCCGGGTTCGGCCTCTCCGCGATCTCGCAGGTCTCCCGGCACGCGGGCCTCAAGCGGCTCGCAGGGCGAGCTCACCGGGTTCCTCACCTTCGGCCGCGGCCTCGACACCACCCGGATGCACACCATGCTCGGGTTCAGCCCCGAGCACACCACCGCGGGCGCGTTCGCCGACTTCGGACGCACCCTCGCCCCCGGGCTGCTGCCGTCGACGCGTCGTACCGCGCTGACGAGCGGGTCGCCCGCCGCCCTCCCGGCCGGAGGAAGCCGTGGCTGACGCCGAGGTCATCCCGCTGGGCACCCGCGGCAAGCCCGGGCGCGGCACCGGCAGCAGCAAGCCGTCGTCGGCCGCCCGCACCCTCGCGGCCCCGGGCGGTGCCAAGCCCGGCGCCACCAAGAAGCCGGTGCCCACGCCGCCGCCCGACGACGTCGCTCCGGTCGACCCGGTCGACCCCGCCGACGAGAACGGGCAGACCGAGCAGGCACCGCCCGCCGACGAGGCCGCCACCCCGGCTCCCGAGCGCACGGGACCGCTCGAGGTGACCGACCGGACCCCCACCGACGGGATCCCCGTGTCGGACTGGTTGGCCGCGCTGACCTCCGCCGCGGTCGAGGTGTTCGGCGAGCGCTGGGAGCAGCCGGCGGCCCAGCTGCTGGCCTTCCTGCGCCGCCGGGTCACCGGCGAGTTCGAGGTCGACGACTACGGCTTCGACCCCGAGCTCACCGAGCGGTTCCTGCTCGCCGCGGTCCGGCCGCTGAAGGAGAAGTGGTTCCGGGTCGAGGTGCGCGGCGCCGAGAACATCCCCGCCGAGGGCGGCGCGCTCGTGGTGTCCAACCACTCGGGCACCGTCCCCGTCGACGGGCTGATGACGATGGTCTCGGTCCACGACGCGACGGGCCGCCACCTGCGGCCGCTCGGGGCCGACCTGGTGTTCCGGATGCCGTTCGTCGGCGAGCTGGCCCGCAAGAGCGGCGCCACGATGGCCTGCAACGAGGACGCGCAGCGGATGCTCAGCGGCGGTGAGCTGGTCGGTGTCTGGCCGGAGGGCTTCAAGGGCATCGGCAAGCCCTACTCCGACCGCTACAAGCTGCAGCGGTTCGGCCGCGGCGGGTTCGTGTCGGCGGCGATCCGCACCGGCGTGCCGATCGTGCCGTGCTCGGTGGTCGGCGCCGAGGAGATCTACCCGCTGGTCGGCAACGTGCCCGCGCTGGCCCGGCTGCTCGGCATCCCCTACCTGCCGATCACGCCGTTCTTCCCGTGGCTCGGCCCGCTGGGCCTCGTGCCGCTGCCGTCGAAGTGGCTGATCGAGTTCGGCGAGCCGATCCGCACCGACACCTACGACGAGGGGTCGGCCGACGACCCGATGCTGGTCTTCAACGTCACCGACCAGGTGCGCGAGACGGTGCAGCAGACGCTCTACTCGCTGCTGATGCAGCGCCGCTCCGTCTTCTACTGACCCGCCCCTCCCGGGTAGCCCGGGGCGGGTGGGCGTGCCGTCAGGGGAGCGTGGGGCCCGAGTCTCCGACGTCGGGGAGCAGCGTCTCGATCGCGTCACCGAGGCCGGCGCCGAGGTCGTCGCCGCCGCCGCTGCTCGTGCCGGTGCCGCCGCTGGTCGAGCCGAGCGACGGCAGCTTGGTCTTGGTGTCCAGCTTGACGGTCGGACTGCCACCGGCGAGGCCGGGGAGCAGGCCGCTCTGGTCGGGCGCCTGGGGAAGGGGGCCCGAGGTCGGCGCCGCGGCCGGTGCCGAGCCCGCGACGTCGCCGGTCGCCCCGCCGGTCGCGCCGGCCGACTGGTCGCCGGTCGCGCCGTCGGCCTGCTTGACGGCGTCGCGCGGCGCGATGACCGGGTGGCTGTTGTCCACGTGGGCCGCGGAGAGCGCGCGCATCGCCCGGTCGACCTCCGAGGTCGCGCGGAACGACGCGGGCACGGTCAGCGGCGGCAGGCTCGAGCAGCTGTCGCAGGCCTGGCTGGCGCGGGCGTCGATCGCGCTGAGCACGGTCAGCGCCTCGCCCAGCGCCGGCTGCGCCTCCGGCGGCGCGGTGTCGGCCAGCGCCGTCAGGGTGTCCTGGTCGCGGGCCGCGAAGGCGCGCAGCGCGGCGATGGTCCGCGGGTCGTGGTCGTCGGCGTACGACGTCAGCATCAGGTCGGCGCCGCGGCGGGCCTCGCTGCTGAACTCGCCGAGGGTCGCGGGGATCTGGGACGTGCCGGCACCCGGTCCTGCGGCCACCAGGCCCTGGACCTCGGCGAGCCGGTCGGTCGCGTGGGCGAGCAGCTGGCGGCCCTCGGCGCCGGGCGAGGTCGCCAGCCCGACCCGGGCGTCCTCGATGCCGCGCTTGATCGGGTAGAGCGCCTCGCCGGGCAGCGAGCCCTGGGCGGCGGACGCGATCCCGGCGGTGCCGCCGAGCAGGACGGCGGCGGTCGCGGCGGCCACCAGCCGACGCTCGCGCGTGCCGCGGGTGCGCGGGGGCAGCACCAGGGCGGCCTGCTGCGGGGTGAGCACCTCGACGGCCTCGGCCATCAGCCGCTCGCGGAGGTCCGCGGCGAACGCGGGCTGCGGGCGGGCCGCCTCGTCGGCGGACGCCTCGCGCCGCATCACCGCCACCACGCCGACGAGCCGGTCGAGCTCGCGGGCGCTGGCGGAGGCCGCCGACTCGTTCGACACCGGCCGCAGCGGGGCCCGGGTGTCGTCGACGAGCGCGGCGAACTCCTCGGCGCGCTGTCGGGAACGGATCAGGGCGATCATCGGTGCGGTCCTTCGGTGTCACGAGCGGTGCAGCGGAAGGGGTCGGTCAGCACCCTCAACGAGTCACGGCAGGGGGAGGTTACGGGCGTCATCGCAGCCCCTCCGGCATCAGCTTCGCGAGGTTGCGTACGCCCCGCAGCTGCAGCTGCTTGACCGCCCCGTCGCTGCGGCCGAGGACCTTCGCGGTCTCCGCGATCGAGAGGCCCTGGAGGAAGCGCATGATCAGGCACTCCTGCTGCTCGTGGGGCAGCTCGGTGAGCGCCGCCAGCAGCGTCTGGTTGGTCAGCGACGCCAGCACCGAGCTCTCGGGACCCTCGGTGGCCTCGTCGTGCGGGGTCATGTCCTCCTGGGTGTACTCCAGCCGGGTGCGGCCCGCCTTGAAGTGGTCGGTGGTGAGGTTGCGGGCGATCGTCATCAGCCAGGCGCCGAAGTCCTTGCCCTGCCACCGGAACGAGCCCATGCTGCGCAGCGCGCGGAAGAACGTCTCCGAGGTCAGGTCCTCGGCGAGCGCCACCGAGCCGACGCGGTAGTAAACGAACCTGTACACCGAGACGTGGTAGTGGTCGTAGAGCTGTCCGAACGCCTCGGCGTCGCCGCCGCGCGCGAGCTCCACCAGGGCGATGAGCCGGCTGGCGACGGCCTCGTCGAGCTCGGAGGAGGCGGCCTCCTCGGAGTCGGGTCCGCGGCCGGCACCGCCGTCGCCCCCGTCCGGCGTACGGCGCGGCGAGTCGACCTCGACGGCCTCGCTGAACAGCCAGCCGGGTCCGGCACCCGGGGGGCCCGCCGCGGTGACCGGGGACGGGTCGAGGGCATGCCACAGCGCCCACCTGAGCGTCGTGAGCCCACGACGCAGATCCGGCTGCCGCGTCACCATGTCTCCCTCGCCGGCCGCGCCACGCGGTGAGAGCCACGTGCGGGTCGGACAAAACCCCCTCTGACCTGTCCAGGGTAAGCGAGGCCGAGCGTCTTGTGAACCGGTGAGTAACTACGAGATACCCCGGTCGCGGGGCGTGTGGTCAGCGGACCTTGCGACGGATCGCGGCCGCGGCGGCGACCCCGCCGGTGGCGGCGCCCGCCAGCCCGGCGCCGAGCAGGCCGACCCGGGCGGCCTTCCGGCCGGTGCGGTAGTCGCGGATCCGCCAGCCCTGCGCGCGGGCGTGCTCGCGCAGCCGGGTGTCGGGGTTGATGACGACGGGGTCGCCGACCAGGCTCAGCATCGGCAGGTCGTTGAAGGAGTCGGAGTAGGCCGAGCAGCGGGCCAGGTCGAGCCCCTCCCGCTCGGCCAGCGACAGCACGGCCTCCGCCTTCGCCGGCCCGTGCAGCATCTCGCCGACCAGCCGTCCGGTGTAGACGCCGTCGACGTGCTCGCTGACGGTGCCGAGCGCCCCGGTCAGCCCGAGCCGGCGGGCGATGATCGAGGCGATCTCGACGGGCGCGGCGGTGACCAGCCAGACCCGCTGGCCCTGGTCGAGGTGGAGCTGGGCCAGGGCCCGGGTGCCCGGCCAGATCCGGTGCGCCATCGCCTCGTCGAAGATCTCCTCGCCGAGCGCCTCCAGCTCCTCGACGGTGTGGCCCTCGATGAAGGCCAGCGCCGAGGCCCGGGCCTCGGCGACGTGCTCGGGGTCCTCCACGCCGGCGAACCGGAAGTAGGCCTGCTTCCAGGCGGCGCCGAGGATGTCGCGGGTGGTGAAGAACTCCCGGCGGTAGAGACCCCGCGCGAGGTGGAAGATCGACGCGCCCTGCATGACGGTGTTGTCGACGTCGAAGAACGCCGCGGACGTCGGGTCGGGCGGGGTCGCCAGCGACGACTCGACCTCGGCCGCAGCGGCGGACGCCTCGCCCGCGAGGGCCGAGCGGCTGCGCAGGTCGGGCACGGACGGACGCCGTGGGGCCGCCTTGGAGGAGCGTCGCTGCGGCGTCACGGGGCAACCCTAGTACCGGTCAGCGGGCCTCTCGTCCCGCGTCCCGTGTGGGAGACTCGTGCGGTGACCGCCCACCTCGACGAGCTGCTGTCACGGGCCGCCGCGGAGTCACCCGACCGCGTCGCGCTGGTCGAGGCGACCTCCGGCCGCCGCGTCACCTGGGCCGAGCTCGACGCCGAGGTCGACCGCGTCGCGCAGGGGCTGAGCGGGCGGGGCCTCGTCGCCGGCTACCGCGTCGTGGTCGCGCTGGCCAACCGCACCGAGTTCGTCACCTCCTACCTCGGCGTGCTGCGGGCGGGGCTGGTCGCCGTACCCGTCAACTCGCGGTCGGCCACCGGTGAGCTCGTGCGCGTGCTCGCTGACTGCGGCGCCCGGCTGGTCGTGGCCGACGGCAGCACCGTCACCACCGTGCGGCAGGCCGTCGCCGGTCTCGAGGACGCCCTGGTCGGCGCCGACGAGGAGCTCCGCCGGCGGACGCCGGTGCCCCGGGTGGTCGTCGTCGGCGCGCCGGCGGTGCCCGGCGAGACGGCGTACGACGACCTGCTGGCCGCCGACGGGGCCGCGATCGGGACCTTCGCCGACCCGGAGCGGCTGGCGGTGCTGCTCTACACCAGCGGCACGTCGGGCCGGCCCCGCGCGGCGATGCTCAGCCACCGCGCGCTGCTGGCCAACATCGAGCAGGCCGCCGAAGTCGAGCCGCCGATGCTGACCGGCGACGACGTGGTGTTCGGGGTGCTCCCGCTGTTCCACGTCTACGGCCTCAACGCCGTCCTGGGGCAGGTGCTCCGCCAGGGCTGCCGGCTGGTGCTGGTGGACGGCTTCGACATGGAGGACTCGCTGGCGGTGATCGAGGACGAGGCGGTCAGCGTGCTGCCCGTCGCGCCGCCGGTCTTCGCCTACTGGCAGGCCGTGCCCGACCTGCGCGACCGGCTCAGCGGCGTGCGGCTGGCGCTGTCGGGCTCGGCGCCGCTGTCGACCGAGCTGGTGCGCGCGTTCAGCGAGCGCACCGGCATCGAGGTCCACCAGGGGTACGGCCTCACCGAGGCGGCGCCGGTGGTCACCTCCACGCTGCTCAGCGCGCACCCGAAGCCCGGCTCGGTCGGCGCCGCGCTGCCCGGCATCGAGATCCGGCTCGTCGACGAGGCCGGGTCCGCCCCCGAGGGCGAGGACGCCGGCGAGATCCACGTCCGCGGCGCGAACCTGTTCTCCGGCTGGTGGCCCGACGGCGCCGACGGCCCGGACGCCGAGGGCTGGTACGCCACCGGGGACGTCGGCTTCCTGGACGGCGACGGCGACCTGTTCCTGGTGGACCGGCTCAAGGAGCTGGTGATCGTGTCGGGCTTCAACGTCTACCCGACCGAGGTCGAGGAGGTCGTCACCGAGCTCGACGACGTCGCGGAGGCGGCCGTGATCGGCACCCCGCACCCGGAGACCGGCGAGGCGGTGGTCGCCTACGTGAAGCCGGCACCCGGGTCGTCGTACGACGCGGCGGAGCTGGAGCAGCTGGTGCGCGACCACTGCGCCGTGCGCCTGGCGCGGTTCAAGCGTCCGGCCGAGGTGCACGTCGTCGACCAGCTGCCGCACACCGTCACCGGGAAGGTGGCCAAGGGCCGGCTGCGGGCCAACCGGCGCCGGGCCTCCGCCGGGCTTCTGGAGTGAGCCCCCGATGACCGCGCGCGTCACGCTGTACTCCAAGCCGGGCTGCCACCTGTGCGACGACGCCCGCGTGGTCGTGGCGCAGGTGTGCGCCGAGCTGGGGGAGACCTTCGACGAGGTCGACATCACCGCCGGGCCGGAGGCGGAGCGGCTCACCGCGGCCTACGGCGAGGAGATCCCGGTGACCTTCGTCGACGGCCGGCAGCACGACTTCTGGCGGGTCGACGCCGACCGGCTGCGCGCCGCGCTGTCCTGAGCCCGGGAGGAGCCGCTCGACCGGGGTCACCGACGGTGACCCGGATCACGTGTGCTAGGCCTCGCAGCGCTCGGTTTGTTCTCGCGTTCACAAACTCCTAGAGTGAGGTCGCTGTCGGCCCGGTCACGGGTCGCGGGAGCGGGTCCCGACGAGGTTCACGGCGTCGCCACCACGCCCCGCAGGCGCCGACCGCCGGACCATCGCAACGTCGGATGACGTCAGGAGAAGCGTGAGCTCGCCGCGTAGTGCTCGCAACGGCGCCCCGGAAGCCGGGGCGGCTGCCCCGACCCACGCGCCGGCCGCCCGCGGCATCCCCGAGGCGACCGTGGCCCGGCTCCCGGTCTACCTGCGGGCGCTGATCGGGCTCTCCGAGCGCGGCACCGCGACCTGCTCCAGCGAGGAGCTCGCCACCGCCGCCGGCGTCAACTCCGCCAAGCTCCGCAAGGACCTGTCCTACCTCGGCTCCTACGGCACCCGCGGCGTCGGGTACGACGTGGAGTACCTCCGCTACCAGATCGCCCGCGAGATCGGCGTGACGCAGGACTGGCCGGTCGTCATCGTCGGCATCGGCAACCTGGGCCACGCGCTCGCGAACTACAGCGGCTTCTCCTCGCGCGGCTTCCGGATCGTCGCCCTCCTCGACGCCGACCCGCAGCGGCAGCACGAGACCATCAGCGGTCTCGGGATCCGCCCGTTCGACGAGATCGAGGCGCTGGTCGAGGAGCACGACGTCGCCATCGGCGTCATCGCCACCCCGGCACCGGCGGCGCAGGACGTCTGCGACCGGCTGGTCGCGGCCGGTGTCACCAGCATCCTGAACTTCGCACCGGCCGTGCTGTCGGTCCCCGACGGCGTCGACGTCCGCAAGGTCGACCTGTCGATCGAGCTGCAGATCCTCGCCTACCACGAGCAGCGCAAGTCGCTCGCCGAGGCGGCGGCGGCGCTCGACGCGGTCGACCCCGTGGCCGAGGTGCAGGTCGACGGGAGGCTCCGCGCATGAGCGTCCTGGTCGTGGGCGTCTCCCACAACACCGCACCCGTCTCCGTCCTCGAGTGGCTGACCCTCGACGCGGACGGCCTCGACAAGCTGGTCCGCTCGGTCGGCGACGGCGACCACGTGCTCGAGGGCACCGTGCTGGCCACCTGCAACCGGATCGAGATCTACACCGAGGTCGACCGGTTCCACGGCAGCGTCGAGGCGGTCTCCCGCCTGCTGTGCGACCTCGCAGCCCGGTTCGGCGGCGAGCCCGAGGACGTGGTGCCGCACCTCTACGTCCACTACGACGACGGCGCCGTCTCCCACCTGTTCCACGTCGCCTCCGGGCTCGACTCGATGGTCGTCGGCGAGGGCCAGATCCTCGGCCAGGTCCGCGACGCGCTGCGGGTCGGCCAGGAGGCCGGCACCATCGGCCCCGCCCTCAACGCGCTGTTCCAGCAGGCGCTGCGCGTCGGCAAGCGGGTGCACGCCGAGACCGACGTCGACCACGCCGCCCCGTCCGCTGGTCGAGCCTGGCCCTCGAGCGGGCCGCCGACGAGGTCGGCGCGGTGGCCGGCAAGCGGGCCCTCGTGGTCGGCGCCGGCTCGATGGCCGGCCTCGCCGCCGCCACCTTGACCCGGCTGGGTGTCGGCGAGCTCGTCGTCGCCAGCCGCACCGAGGCCCGCGCGCTCCGGCTGGCCGAGCAGTACGACGGCCGGGCCGTCCCGCTCACCGAGGTCGCCACCGTGCTCGCCGAGACCGACCTGCTGATCTCCTGCACCGGCGCCACCGGCGTCGTGCTGCCGCTGTCGGTGGTCGCCGCCGCGCGCGCCGACGCCGACCACCCGCTGGCCGTCATCGACCTCGCGCTGCCGCACGACGTCGACCCGGCCGTGGCGCAGCTGCCGGGGGTCTCGCTGCTCGACCTGGCGCGGCTCGCCGAGGTGGTCAACCAGGGCGACGACGTCCGAGGTGGACGCGGTCCGCGACATCGTCGCGCAGGAGATCGCCGCGTTCCTGGCCGCGCGGGCCTCCGCGACCGTCACGCCCACCGTCGTGGCGCTGCGCACCATGGCCACCGGCATCGTCGACGCCGAGATGGAGCGGCTCACCACCCGGCTGCCCGGGCTCGACCCGGAGGTCCGGGCCGAGGTCGAGCACGCGGTGCGCCGGGTCGCCGACAAGCTGCTCCACCAGCCGACGGTGCGGGTCAAGGAGCTGGCCAACGAGACCGGTGCCGTCTCCTACGCCACCGCGCTCGCCGAGCTGTTCTCGCTGGACCCCGACGCCGTCGAGCGGGTCACCAGCCCGACGAGGGGGGAGGGCCAGTGACCATCCGCATCGGCACCCGCGCCTCCGTGCTCGCCCGCACCCAGTCCGAGCTGGTCGCGCAGCAGCTGCGCACCGCCCTGGGCGAGGAGGTCGAGCTCGTCGACGTCCGCACCGAGGGCGACGTCTCCAGTGCCCCGCTGGCCACCATCGGCGGCACCGGCGTCTTCGTCGGCGCGCTGCGCGAGGCGCTGCTGCGCGGCGACGTCGACGTCGCGGTGCACTCCCTCAAGGACCTCCCGACCGCCCCGCCGGACCACATCGCGCTGGCCGCCGTACCCGTCCGGGAGGACGCGCGCGACGCCGTCGTCGCCCGCGACGGGCTGACGCTCGGCGAGCTCCCGGCCGGCGCGCGCGTCGGCACCGGCTCGCCGCGGCGGGCCGCGCAGCTGCACGCCCTCGGTCTCGGTTTCGACGTGGTGCCGATCCGTGGCAACGTGGACACACGCATTCGCAAGGTCTCCGACGGAGACGTGGACGCGGTCGTCCTGGCTCGTGCCGGCATCGCACGGCTGGGACGGATGGACGAGGTGACCGAAGTGCTCGACCCGCTCCAGATGCTGCCGGCCCCCGGGCAGGGTGCGCTGGCGGTCGAGTGCCGGGCCGGGGACACCGAGCTGGTGTCCCGGGTCCGGGACGCGCTGGACGACCCGCGGACCCGTGCCGCGGTGACGGCGGAGCGGGCGGTGCTGGCCACGCTCGAGGCCGGCTGCTCGGCGCCGGTCGGGGCGATGGCCGAGATCGCCGAGGGCGACGACGGCGACGAGCTGTGGCTGCGGGCCGTGGCGCTGTCGGCGGACGGCGCGGTCGCGGTACGACGCTCGGCGACCGGCTCGCCCGGCGACGCGGAGAAGGTCGGCCGGGCCCTCGCGGAGGAGATGTTGGACGACGGGGCGTCGGCCCTGATCGAGGAGCAGACGTCATGACGAGCAGGACCACGCGCACGAGCGCGAGCAAGGCACAGCCCACCACCAGCGGCAAGAAGGCGACTGTGAGCAACACGTCAACCAAGACCACCAGCACCACCAAGAAGACGTCCGCCGCGCGCAGCGCGACGGCCACGACGTCGACCGCGACGGCGCCCGTGAGGTCGGCGCTCCCGGTCGGGTTCGTGTCGTTCGTGGGCAGCGGCCCGGGTGACCCGGAGCTGCTGACCGTGCGCGCCGTCGACCTGCTCCGCACCGCGGAGGTCGTGGTCACCGAGTCCCCCGACCACGCCTCGCTCGTCGAGACGTTCTGCCCCGGCGCCGAGGTCGTCGACGGCGGCTTCGGCCAGGACGGCCAGCCGCTGACCCACGCGGGCCGGGCCAAGGTGCTCGTGAAGCAGGCCAAGACCGGCCGGCGGGTGGTCCGGCTGATGGCCGGCGACCCGTTCGTCTACGCCTCCGGTCCCGAGGAGGCGCAGGCCTGCGTGAAGGCCGGCGTCGGCTTCGAGATCGTCCCCGGCGTCTCGTCGGTGACCGCGGTGCCGGCGTACGCCGGGGTGCCGCTGACCGACAAGAAGCACCGTGAGGTCGCGGTCGTGAACTGCGGCGAGGCCAAGGTCGACTGGTCGCAGTACGCCGACGACCGCACCCTCGTGCTGCTCTCCGCGGTCAGCACGATCGCCGACGTCGCCGCCGCGCTGGTCGCACGCCGGGCGCAGCGAGGACACCCCCGTCGCGATGACCCGCGTCGGCACCACCACCGAGCAGGAGACCGTGGTCTCCACGCTCGGCCGGATCAGCGCGGACGCCCGCGCCGCCCGGATGACGCCGCCCGCCGTCACCGTGGTCGGCGACGTCGTCGACCTGCGCACCACGCTGTCGTGGTTCGAGACCAAGCCGCTGTTCGGCTGGCGGGTGCTGGTGCCGCGCACCAAGGAGCAGGCCGGCTCGCTGTCCGCGCGGCTGCGCAGCTTCGGCTCGGTGCCCGAGGAGGTGCCGACCATCTCGGTCGAGCCGCCGCGCAACCCGCAGCAGATGGACAAGGCGATCCGCGGGCTCGTCGAGGGCCGCTACGAGTGGATCGCGTTCACCTCGGTCAACGCCGTGAAGGCGGTCCGCGAGAAGTTCGACGAGTACGGCCTGGACGCCCGTGCCTTCTCCGGCCTGAAGATCGCCGCCGTCGGCGACAAGACCGCCGCCGCGATGGAGGCCTGGGGGCTGCGCGCCGACCTGGTGCCGTCCGGCGAGCAGTCCGCCCGTGGCCTGCTCGAGGACTGGCCGCCGTACGACGACGTGCTGGACCCGATCAACCGGGTGTTCCTGCCGCGCGCCGACATCGCCACCGAGACGCTCGTGGCCGGTCTGCTCGACCTGGGCTGGGAGGTCGACGACGTGACGGCGTACCGCACCGTGCGGGCCACGCCGCCGCCGGCGCCGACCCGCGAGGCGATCAAGACCGGCAAGTTCGACGCGGTCGTGTTCACGTCGTCCTCGACGGTCCGCAACCTGGTCGGCATCGCCGGCAAGCCGCACACCTCGACGGTGATCGCGGTGATCGGCCCGGCCACCGCCAAGACCGCCGAGGAGCACGGCCTGCGGGTCGACGTGCTCGCGCCGTCGCCGTCCGTGGAGGACCTCGTCGACGCGCTCGCCGACTTCGGCGCCTCCCGCCGCGCGGCGCTGCTCGAGGCCGGTCAGCCCGTCACGAAGCCGTCCGAGCGGCGACCCTCGGCCCGCCGCAAGGCGACCTGATGGCGTTCCCGACCCACCGCCCGCGGCGGCTGCGTCGGACGCCTGCGATCCGGCGGCTCGTCGCGGAGACCACGCTCGAGGCGCGGCAGCTGGTGCTGCCCGTGTTCGTCCGCGAGGGCGCCAGCGAGCCGGTCCCGATCGGCAGCATGCCGGGCGTCGTGCAGCACTCCCGCGACTCGCTGCGGAAGGCCGCCGCCGAGGCGGCCGACCTCGGGCTCGGCGGGATCATGCTGTTCGGGGTGCCGGCGAACAAGGACGCCGTCGGCTCCGGCGCCGTGGACCCGGACGGGATCCTCAACGTCGCCATCGCGGACGTCGTCGCCGAGGTCGGCGACGCGCTGCCGGTGATGGCGGACCTGTGCCTCGACGAGTTCACCGACCACGGCCACTGCGGCGTGCTCACGCCGTCGGGGGAGGTCGACAACGACGCCACCCTCGAGCTGTACGCCGAGATGGCGCTCGCCCAGGCGGCCGCCGGGGTCGACCTCGTCGGCCCGAGCGGCATGATGGACGGCCAGGTCGGCGTGGTCCGGGCCGCGCTCGACGGCGCCGGCCGCCAGGACGTCGCGATCCTGGCCTACTCCGTGAAGTACGCCTCCGCGTTCTACGGCCCCTTCCGTGAGGCCGTCGACTCCTCGCTGCAGGGCGACCGGCGGACCTACCAGCAGGACGGCGGCAACGTCGTCGAGGGCGTCCGCGAGGCGCTGCTCGACGTCGAGGAGGGCGCCGACCTGGTGATGGTGAAGCCGGCGCTGGCCTACCTCGACGTGGTGCGGGCGGTCCGCGAGGCCGTGGACGTGCCGGTGGCGGCGTACAACATCTCGGGGGAGTACGCCATGGTCGAGGGCGCCGCCGCGAACGGCTGGATCGACCGCGACGCCGCGATCCTGGAGACGCTGACGTCGATCCGCCGCGCCGGCGCCGACGTGATCCTGACGTACTGGGCCGCCGAGGTCGCCGCCCGCCTGCTCACCCCCACCACCCGCTGACCCGGGCTTCCTGCCGGGTCGAGCCGGGCTCCCTGCCGGGTTGAGCCGGGCTCCCTGCCGTGTTGAGCCGGGCCTCCTGCCGGGTTGAGCCGGGGCGTGCGCGAGCCGTCGGTACCAGTCGCGGCTGCACCCGTGACGAGACCCGGGTGAACCCGGCACAGGGCCCGGGTCAACCCGGCACAGGGCCCGGGTCAACCTGTGGTCGGGTCAGCCGTTGAGCAGGTCGGCGATGCAGGCGGTGAGCTTCGTCGGCTGCAGCACCGGGTCGATGCCGGAGGCGATGCACTTGGCCTTGGCCTCGGCGAACGTCAGCGTGTCCTCGACGGGCTTCTGGACCGGGGAGGGCGCGGCGGACTTGATCGGGTCGGTGACCTTCTTGACCGTGCCGCTCACCGGGTCGGAGCCGCCCCCGCCGGTGCTCGGCACGCCGCCGGTGCCCGGGACGCTGCCGCCACCGCTGGTGGTGGGCGTGCCGCCGGAGGTCGTGCTGGTGCCGGAGCTGCCGCCGGAGGACGACGAGCCGCCGCTGTAGCCGGAGCCGCCGGAGCTGCGGCGCGAGGTGCCGTAGCCCTTGCCCTTGGGGTACTTGTAGCCGCTGGTGCCCGAGGCGAAGACCGAGTCGCCGTAGTCGGGGGTGAAGGTCGTGGTGCCGCCCGAGCTGGTCGGCACGGCGGAGAAGTCGCCGTCGGCGTACGCCTTCGCGATCGACAGCACCAGGTTCACGTAGTCGTTGCTGTGGTTGTAGCGGTAGACCGCCGAGCGCTGGCCGGCCGACGTCGACAGGTCCTCCTTGCCGGAGCAGAGGTAGACCGCGGTCGCGAGCGCCGCGTCGTCGATGTCCTGCGGGTTGCGCTTGCCGTCGCCGTCGCCGTCCACGCCGATGACCGACCAGGTCGACGGGATGAACTGCATCGGGCCGACCGCGCGGTCGAACTGGGTGTCGTTGTCGTACTGGCCGGCGTCGGTGTCGGCGATCTTCGAGCGTGCCGTTGCTGCCGTCGAGCGGGATGCCGTAGATGCCCGGACGGCTGGTGCCGTTGCTGTCGAGGACGTTGCCGCCGTAGCGGCCGTGGTTGGACTCCACCCGGCCGATCGCGGCGATCAGCGGCCAGTTGATGTTGCAGCCCTTGTCGGCGGCGTCGATGACCTGGGCGGCGCGCTGGTACGCCGACAGCGCCGCGGCGGGGATGCCGTTGGCCGAGGAGCCGGCGACGACCTTGCTCTCGGAGCCCTTCGGGATGCCCGGGGCGACCTCGCCGGGGCTGGAGACGCTGGCGGGAGCCTTGATGGCCTGGTCGGGGACCGTGGTGCCGTCGGGCAGCTTGCCGGAGCCCTGCTGCGAGGACTCGGCGGTCGCCGTGCTCGTGAGCGTGAGGCTCGTGGTCCAGGCTCCTGACAGCAGCGCCAGCGGCAGCAGTGCCGTGGCCTTCTGCCAGCGGGTCAGACTCTTGCGCGTCATTGGTCGGTCTCTCTCCCCATCACCTGTAAACCGGCGTTCACCCAGTTCCCCACGGGTACCCGGATGCTCCCTCTCTCAACCATTCCAACGAGGTCGCCGGGCGCGGGTTACGCGTGGGTAGCCGGTGACGGTCGTATGACGCCGCTCACACCGGCCCGGTGGCGCCCGGCCGGGGTTGCCCGTCTCACACCGAGCCCGCCTGGACCGGGTTCGTGGTCTGGACCGCGGGCGGGGGAGAATGCCCGGGTGAGTGCGACCCCCGACCCGTCCACGCCCTCGACCGCCGCCTCGGCCGCGCTGTTCGAGCGTGCGCACGCCGTCACCCCCGGCGGGGTCAACTCGCCGGTGCGTGCGTTCAACGCCGTCGGCGGCACCCCGCGGTTCATCGAGCGGGCGCACGGCCCGTACCTCGTCGACGTCGACGGCACCGAGTACGTCGACCTGGTCGGCAGCTGGGGGCCGATGCTGCTCGGTCACGCGCACCCCGAGGTGCTCGCCGCGGTGCAGCGAGGCCGTCGGCCGCGGCACGTCGTACGGCACCCCGACCCGGCCCGAGGTCGAGCTCGCCGAGGAGATCGTCGCGCGGACGCCCGTCGAGCAGGTCCGGCTGGTCTCCTCCGGCACCGAGGCGACGATGTCCGCGATCCGGCTGGCGCGCGGCTTCACCGGCCGCGAGCTCGTCGTGAAGTTCGCCGGCTGCTACCACGGCCACGTCGACTCGCTGCTGGCGCAGGCCGGCTCCGGGCCTGGCCACCCTCGCCGTCCCCGGCACCCCGGGCGTGCCGGCCGCGTCGACCGCCGGCACGATCGTGCTGCCCTACAACGACCCGGCCGCGGTGCAGGCGGCGTTCGCCGAGCACGGCGACGAGATCGCCTGCGTCATCACCGAGGCCGCGCCGGGCAACATGGGCGTCGTCCCGCCGGCGCCCGGCTTCAACCGGCTGCTCGCCGAGACCTGCGCCGCCCACGGCGCGCTGTTCGTCAGCGACGAGGTGATGACCGGCTTCCGGGTCACCCGCTCCGGCCACCACGGCCTCGACGGCGCCGTCGAGGGCTGGCGTCCCGACCTGCTGACCTTCGGCAAGGTGATGGGCGGCGGCTTCCCCGCCGCGGCGTTCGGCGGCCGCGCCGACGTGATGTCGATGCTGTCGCCGGAGGGGCCGGTCTACCAGGCGGGCACGCTGTCGGGGAACCCGGTCGCGACCACCGCCGGGCTCACCACGCTGCGGCTCGCCACCGACGACGTCTACGCCCACCTCGACAAGACCGCCCAGGTGGTGCGCGAGGCCGCCTCCGCCGCGCTCTCCGAGGCCGGGGTCCCGCACGTCAGCCAGCACGTCGGCAACATGTTCAGCGTGTTCTTCACCGACGAGCGGCGTCACCGAGGTCCGCGACTTCGCCGGCGCGACCGCGCAGCACACCGACCGGTTCCGGGCGTTCTTCCACGCGATGCTCGACCAGGGCGTCTACCTCCCGCCCAGCGCGTTCGAGGTGTGGTTCCTCTCGGCCGCGCACGACGACCGCGCGGTGGACCGGATCGTCGCCGCCCTGCCGGCAGCGGCGCGCGCCGCGGCCGCCGTACCCGTGCCGGGCGGAGCCCGATGAGCGAGCGGACCACCGTGCACCTGCTGCGGCACGGCGAGGTGCACAACCCGGGCGGCATCCTCTACGGCCGGCTGCCCGGCTACCACCTCTCCGAGCTCGGGCTGTCGATGGCGCAGCGGGTCGCGGAGTCCATCGGCGACCGCGACATCACCCACGTCGTCGCCTCGCCGCTCGAGCGCGCCCAGCAGACGGCGCGGCCGCTGGCCTCGGCCCGTGGCCTCGCGGTCGTCACCGACGCCCGCGTCATCGAGTCGACCAACATCTTCGAGGGCCGCCGGTTCAGCGTCTGCGACGGGATCCTCAAGCGGCCGCAGGCCTGGCGCCACCTGTGGAACCCCTTCAAGCCGTCGTGGGGCGAGCCCTACAAGGCGGTCGTCGCCCGCATGATGGCCGCCGTGTACGACGCCCGCGACTCGGCCCGCGGCCACGAGGCGGTGATCGTCTCGCACCAGCTGCCGATCTGGACCACCCGGCTGCACGTCGAGCACCGGTCGTTCCTGCACAACCCCCGCAACCGGCAGTGCACGCTGTGCAGCCTGACGTCGCTGGTCTTCGACGGCGACACCCTCACGACGCTGCGCTACTCCGAGCCGGCCGCCGACCTGATCCCGGTCAGCGACCGGCACAAGAACTTCTCGTCCGGCAGCGGACCCGCGGCCGCCCAGGAGGCGCCGCCGTCGTGAGCCTGTCCCGCCCACGCCGCACCGCCGCCGCGCTGCTCGCCGTCGCCCTCCTCGGCGGCGGGCTGGCCGGCTGCTCGCGCGACTCGGTCGGCGGGTCCGGCGACCAGGGCTACGTGGCGGGCAAGGGGATCATCACCAGCCTGAAGGTCGCCGACCGCAGGCGCCCCGGCCCCGTCGCCGGCACCACGCTGGCCGGCCGGCACGTCTCGCTGAGCGACTACCGCGGCAAGGTCGTCGTGCTGAACGTCTGGGGCTCGTGGTGCCCGCCGTGCCGCGCCGAGGCGCCGATGCTGGCCACCGCCGCCCGCGACCTGCGGCGCAAGGGCGTGGTGTTCCTCGGCATCAACTCCCGCAACCCGGAGCAGGCCGGCCCGCAGGCGTTCGAGCGGCGCTACAAGATCCCCTACGACTCGATCTACGACCCCGACGGCCAGACGCTGCTGGCCTTCCACGGCACGCTGCCGCCGAACTCCATCCCGAGCACCGTCGTCATCGACAAGCAGGGCCGGGTCGCGGCCAGCGTGATCGGCTCGATCACCCGCACCACGCTCGACGACCTCGTCGACGACGCGACGTCCGGAGGCGCGGCATGACCGCCGCGGTCACGGTGCTCGACCTCGGCGGCTGGTTCCAGGGCACGGTGCTCTCCGGGTCGCTGGTCGTCGCGCTGCCGGTGGCGCTGGTCGCCGGGCTGGTGTCGTTCTTCTCGCCGTGCGTGGTGCCGCTGCTGCCCGGCTACCTCTCCTACGCCACCGGCCTGTCGGGCGTCGACCTCGAGCAGGGCAAGCGCGGCCGGATGGTGCTCGGCAGCTTCCTGTTCGTGCTCGGCTTCTCGTTCGTCTTCGTCACCCTCGGCACGCTCTCCGGGGCGCTCGGCGACTGGCTGTTCGCCTACCGCCAGCAGATCACCGTCGTGCTCGGCTGCCTGACGATCCTGGTCGGGATCGCCTTCGTGGGACTGGTGCCGTGGCTGCAGCGCGACGTGCGCGTGCACCGGGTGCCCGCCGTCGGGCTCGCCGCGGCACCGATGCTCGGTGTGCTGTTCGGCCTCGGCTGGACGCCCTGCATCGGGCCGACGCTCTCGGCCGTCAGCTCGCTGGCCGTGCACGAGGGGACCGCGACCCGTGGCGCGGTGCTGAGCGTCGCCTACTGCTCGGCCTCGGGCTCCCGTTCATCCTCGCCGGGCTCGCGTTCCGCCGCATGCTCGGCGCGGTGCGCTGGGTGCGCCGCCACCAGGTCTGGGTGACCCGCTTCGGCGGCGTGATGCTGATCGTCGTCGGCCTGCTGCTCGTCACCGGGCTGTGGGACCACTGGGTCGTCGACCTGCAGTCGTGGGTCGTCGGGTTCGAGGCGCCCGGTATGAGCCTCGACGTCCGGCAGACCGAGGCCGGCGGCTCCGCGTCGCAGCCGCCGACCCCGCCGTCGGCGCCCCCGGCGCTGAGCCCGGTCGAGCTCTCCCGCTGGGCGTGGCGCCAGCTCACCTCGATGCGGACCGCGCTCGTGCTGCTGTTCCTGCTCGCGCTCGCGGCGGTCCCCGGTTCCGTCGTACCGCAGCAGAACATCGACGCCGTCAAGGTCATCAACTGGAAGCAGGCGCACCCGACGCTGACCCCGGTCTACGACAAGCTCGGGCTGTTCAACGTCTACGGCTCGGTGTGGTTCTCGGCGATCTACATCCTGCTGATGGTCTCGCTGGTCGGCTGCGTGGTGCCGCGGCTGCGGATCTACTGGCGCGCGATGCGGGCCACCCCGCCGCGGGTGCCGCGCCGGCTCGACCGGCTGCCGGAGTCCCGTCGCGTCGAGCTCGACGAGGAGCCCGACGCCGTGCTCGAGCGGGCGCGGCAGGTGCTGCGCAAGCGGCGCTACCGGGTCTGGCAGCGGCTGACGGCGGCGAGGTCTCCGCGGAGAAGGGCTACCTCCGCGAGGCCGGCAACCTGGTCTTCCACCTCTCCGTGCTCGTGGTGCTCGTCGGCTTCGCCTTCGGCCAGCTGTTCGGCTACAAGGGCGGCGTCATCACGATCGTCGGGCAGGGCTTCAGCAACTCGCTGAGCCAGTACGACGACTTCGCGCCCGGCTCGCTGTTCGACCCCGGCGACCTCGACCCGCTGAGCTTCACCGTCGACGACTTCCACGTGAAGTGGCTGACCAGCGGCCCCGAGATGGGGCAGCCGGACTCCTTCGACGCGAACATCACCTACCGCACCACGCCGGGCGCCCGTCCGGAGCAGCACGACCTCGCCGTGAACCACCCGCTGAACACCGACGGCACCGACGTGTTCCTGGTCGGCCACGGCTACGCCCCGGTCGTCACGGTCCGCGGCGGCGACGGCAAGGTCGCCTACCGGGGCCCGGTCGTCTTCCTGCCGCAGGACAGCTCCTTCGCGTCGTACGGCGTCATCAAGGTGCCCGACGCGGGACCGGAGCAGCTCGGCTTCCAGGGGCTGTTCCTGCCGACGTACGGCTTCACGATGTCGCGCGGGCCGTTCTCGCAGTTCCCCGACGCGCTCGACCCGGCGCTGTCGCTGGTGCCCTACCACGGCGACCTCGGGCTCGACTCCGGCAAGCCGCAGTCGGTCTACCAGCTCGACAAGTCGAAGCTGAAGACCTTCCCCAGCTCCGACCCGTCCCGGCTCGGACCCGTCAAGCGGATCAAGCTGACCGAGGGCCAGACCGTGAGGCTGCCGAACGGCCAGGGGTCGATCAAGTTCGACGGCGTGCAGCGGTGGGTCAAGCTGCAGGTCAGCCACAGCCCCGGCAAGGGCCTCGCGCTCGGCGGGGTGCTGCTCGGCATCCTGGGCCTGATGGGCTCGCTGTTCATCCGTCCGCGGCGGGCCTGGGTCCGGGTCTCACGGGGCCAGGACGGGCGTACCGTGGTCGAGCTGGCCGGGCTCGACCGGAGCTCCGGTGGTGACCTCGCCGCGGAGGTCGACGAGCTCGAGCGGCTCGTCACCGGCGCACCGTCCGGCCGCGACCAGAGAGGCACCACGTGACCACCGCGCAGTTCGCCGCGTTCAGCGACAACGCCATCATGTTCGCGTCGATCGTCTACGTCCTGGCGTTCCTGTCCCACCTCACCGAGTGGGTGTTCGTCCGCTCGCTGCCCGTCCCGGCGACCGCCGAGGTGCGCGAGCCGGCGATGGCCGGTGCCGACGTGTCGGAGCGACCGCCGGTCGAGGTCGCGGCAGCCTCCGACAAGGCGGCGGACGCGGAGCTGCGGGTCGAGAAGTACGGCCGGATCGGCCTCGCGCTGACCATCGTCGGCTGCGCGCTGCACTTCCTCGGGCTGGTCTCGCGCGGCCTCGGCTCGGACCCGATCCGGGTGCCGTGGGGCAACATGTACGAGTTCACGCTGGCCGGCACCTTCGGCGTCAGCCTGATGTACCTGGTGCTGATGAAGCGCTACCACCTGCGCTGGATGGGCGTGCTGGTCACCGGCTTCCTGGTCGTCGTGCTGATGCTCGACCAGCTGGTGCTCTACCAGGACGCCGGCCCGCTGGTGCCCGCGCTGCACTCCTACTGGCTGGCGATCCACGTGCTCGCCGCGATCATCGCCTCCGGCGCGTTCGCGGTCGGTGCGCTGACGCTGGTGCTGTTCCTGGTCAAGGACCGGGCCGTCCGTCGCGGCACGATCGGCGACCGTGGCTACCTCTCCCGGCTGCCGGCCGCCCCGGACCTCGAGCGGGTGGCCTACCGGCTGCACGCGTTCGGGTTCCCGATCTGGACGTTCGCGGCCCTGGTCGCCGGGCCGATCTGGGCGGAGTACGCCTGGGGCAGCTACTGGAACTGGGACCCCAAGGAGGTGTGGGCGTTCATCACCTGGGTGATCTACGCCGCCTACCTGCACGCCCGGGCGACCGCCGGCTGGAAGGGCAAGGCCGCCTCGGTGATCGCGCTGGTCGGGTTCGCGTCGCTGCTGTTCAACTTCGTCGGGATCAACTACTTCTTCGGCGGCGGGAGCATGCACTCCTACGCCGGCTGAGCCCCGACGACCGCAGGCGTCAGGTGTCGTTCGGCTTGTCCTGGTCGCGCCGGCGGTTGCGGCGGTTCAGGTCACGCAGGAAGTCCTCGTCGTCGTCGGGGGCGACCGAGCGCGGCGTGGGCCGGCGCGGGGGCGCGGGACGACGGCGGGCAGCCGTGCCACCACGGCGTCGCTCGAGGAGCCAGAACGCGGTGTACACGAGAGCCGCGAACACGATGATGACCAGCAGGAACTTTCCCACGAGCCCAGCGTAGGCACCCACCCAAGCCCGTGTGAGCGGAGTCCGCGGATTACGCTGGCGACGTGAAGGAGTTCGTCGTCTACACGCTCGCGCGGATCGGCATGTTCGTGGCCGCGCTGGTGGTGTTCTTCGGGCTGTTCGCCCTGCTCGGGCTGCACTCCTACCTGTGGCCGGTGGTGCTGGCGGCGGTGGTCTCCGCGGTCGCGTCGTACTACCTGCTGCAGGGCCCGCGGCAGCGCTTCGCCGCCCGTGTCGAGACCCGCGCGTCGAACATCTCGCGCCGGTTCGAGGAGTCCCGCGCCAAGGAGGACCACGACTAGTGGAGCCCGGGTGCCGCGAGGTCCGGCGCCCCGGTGACCGCGCCTGGGTCGACGAGGCGGTCCGCAAGGTCGAGGCGGACAGCAACCGCTCGGCCGACACCCACCTGCTCGTGTTCCCGCTCCCGGAGGCCTGGGACGTCGACCTCTACCTCAAGGACGAGTCGGTCCACCCGACCGGCTCGCTCAAGCACCGGCTGGCCCGCTCGCTGTTCCTCTACGCGCTCTGCAACGGCTGGATCGACGAGGGCACCACGGTCATCGAGGCGTCCTCCGGGCTCGACGGCGGTGTCCGAGGCGTACTTCGCCCGGCTGCTCGGGCTGCCGTTCGTCGCGGTGATGCCGGCCTCCACCTCGCGCGGCAAGATCGAGCTCATCGAGTTCCAGGGCGGCCGCTGCCACCTCGTCGACGACCCCGGCACGATGTACGACGAGGCCCGTCGGCTCGCCGAGGAGACCGGCGGCCACTACATGGACCAGTTCACCTTCGCGGAGCGGGCCACCGACTGGCGCGGCAACAACAACATCGCCGAGTCGATCTTCGAGCAGCTGGCGCTGGAGCGGCACCCGGTCCCGGCCTGGGTGGTGGTCGGCGCCGGCACCGGCGGCACCTCCGCGACGATCGGCCGGTTCGTGCGCTACCGCCGGCACGACACGCAGCTGTGCGTCGTCGACCCGGAGAACAGCGCGTTCTTCGAGGGCTGGCAGACCTCGGACGCCGACGTCGTCACCGGCCGCGGCTCGCGCATCGAGGGCATCGGCCGGCCGCGGGTCGAGCCGTCGTTCAAGCCCGCGGTCGTCGACGCGATGATCGGCGGTGCCCGACGCCGCCTCGATCGCCGCGATGCGCTGGTGCTCCCAGGTCACCGGCCGGCTGGTCGGCGGCTCGACCGGCACCGCGATGTGGGGCGCGCTGCGGCTGGTGGCGTCGATGCGCGCGGCGGGCGAGGCCGGCAGCGTCGTCACGCTGCTCTGCGACGGCGGCGAGCGCTACGCGTCGACGTACTACGACGACGGCTGGCTGGCCGCGCAGGGCCTGGACATCGCGCCGTACAGCCGGACGCTGGAAATGTTTTACGAGACCGGCGCCTGGACCGAACCGGCCTGAACCCGTCATGATCGTGTCTTGGGCAGGCACCTGCGGGTGAATGTCTCGGGGGCCGGTGGGTACGTGCACAGCCTGTTCAAGGCCTTGTCGAGGTCTGCCACGTCCACCGGAGAGTGCCCATGCGACTGCCCCACCCCCGCGGCCCCGTGAGCCGGGGCGTCACCGAGGCGCTGCGCGGCGACCGCCCGCTCGACGTCGAGGCGCTGCTGGCGGACCTGGCCGCCGCCGCAGGCGACGTGCTCCACGACGAGGACCTGCAGCTGGCGCTGTGGGTCGCCTACGAGCTGCACTACGGCGGGTTCGAGGACGTCGCGGCCGGCCGCGACTGGGAGTGGGACCCCGACCTGCTGCGGGTCCGCGGCGCGCTCGAGGCGCGCTTCGAGGTGCGGCTGCGCGAGCTCACCCGCCGCGAGGTGGACGCCGCGCTCGCCGCCACCGGCGACGTCGCGGAGCGGATCTTCGCGCAGGCGGACGCCGCCGACGGCCCGTCGCTGGGCCGGCTGCTGCAGCGCGAGGCGACCGCCGAGCAGTTCATGGAGGTGCTCGTCCACCGCAGCGTCTACCAGCTCAAGGAGGCCGACCCGCACACGTTCGCGGTGCCGCGGGTGCAGGGCAGCGCCAAGGTGGCGCTCGTCGAGCTGCAGTTCGACGAGTACGGCGCCGGCCGCGCCGAGCGGCAGCACGCCACCCTGTTCGGCGACGGGCTCGCCGAGCTCGGCCTCGACCGCAGCTACGGCGCCTACGTCGACGACGTGCCCGCGGTGACGCTCGCCCTCAACAACGCGATGAGCCTGCTGTGCCTGCACCGCCGGCTGCGCGGTGCCGCCGTCGGGCACCTCGCCGCGCTGGAGGTCACCAGCTCGCTGCCGTGCCGCAAGTACGTCCAGGGGCTCCGCCGGCTCGACCTCTCGCCGGCGATGGTCACCTACTTCGACGAGCACGTGGAGGCCGACGCCGTGCACGAGCAGGTCGCCACCCGCGAGATCTGCGCGGCGCTGGTCGCGCGCGAGCCCGAGCTGGCCGAGGACGTCTGCTTCGGGGTGGCGGTGTGCCTGCGGATGGACGAGCTGCTCGCCGCGCACGTGCTCGACTGCTTCCGTGCCGGGGTCAGCTCGCTCCGCTCGCACGAGGTCAGCGAGGCGGTCGCGTGACGCGCACCGTCCGGCTGCGCGACGGCGAGCTCCGGGCCGACGCGGCGACGGTGGACGGGCCCGACGTACGACCGTGCCCGGGTGGGCCGTGGCTGGTCCGCGGCGCGGACGCGGTCGTCGACGACGACGGCCGCAGCCACCCGACGAGCCGGACCGTGGTCGCCGTCTGCGCCTGCGACAAGAGCCAGCGCGCGCCCTGGTGCGACGGCACGCACAAGCTCATCCCCGCGACCCGCCCCCGCTGAGGCGCGCGATCCTGACTCCCCGACCCCGCCGAGGCGCGCGATCCTGCGCAGGACCACGCGCCTCGGCGGGTGCTGGGACGCAGAACCACGCGCCTCGGCGTCAGAGGGTGGCGAGCAGCAGGCCGACGAACAGGCCGGCGGCGTAGAGCAGCTCGCAGATCGCCGGTGCGCTGCAGCACCGGGACCAGGTCGCGGCCGGTGGCGCCGTCGAGCACGAGCCGCATCGCGGGGACGCCGGGCAGCAGGAACACCAGGCCGAGCAGCGCCCACCGGCTGGTCGACAGCGCGACGCCGACGAGCGCGACCAGGGCGGCCCCGACCAGCAGCGCGTAGAGCGCGCGGGTGCGGGCGTCGCCGAGCAGCACCGCGAGCGTGCGCTTGCCGACGGTCCGGTCGGTCGGGATGTCGCGCAGGTTGTTGGCGACCAGGATCGCGCAGGCCAGCGCGCCGACGCCGACCGCGGCGTACCAGCCGGGCAGCGGCAGCGACTCGGACCTGGACGTACGTCGTGCCGAGCACCGCGACCAGCCCGAAGAACACGAAGACCATCACCTCGCCGAGCGCGTGGTAGCCGTACGGCGAGCGAGCCGCCGGTGTAGAACCACGCCGCCACGATCGCGACCGCCCCGACCAGCACCAGCCACCACGACGTGGTCGCGGCGAGCACCAGCCCGGCGACCATCGCCACGCCGAACGCCGCGAACGCCGCCGTCTTCACCGCGGCGGGCCGGGCGACGCCGGAGCCGACGAGCCGCAGCGGGCCGACCCGGTCGGCGTCGGTGCCGCGGATGCCGTCGGAGTAGTCGTTGGCGTAGTTCACGCCGACCTGCAGCGCCAGCGCGACCACCAGCGCGAGCGCGGCCTTCCACCACACGGCCTGGTCGACGTACGCCGCGACGCCGGTGCCGGCGAGCACCGGCGACACGGCGGCCGGCAGGGTGCGCGGCCGGGCACCCTCGATCCACTGGGCGGGCGTCGCGGCCGGGGTTGTCACAGTGCGGGATTCTCGCAGGCATACGCGTCTGTCCCTGTGAGCAGCCTCCACCCGGTCGACGGCACCGCCGCCGAGATCCTCGCGCTGCTGCGGGAGTGGGACGCCGCCGACGACCCGGCGCCGCTGGTGGTGGAGACCTCCGGGTCGACCGGTGCGCCGAAGCGGGTGCTGCTCTCCCGGGCGGCGATGCGGGCCTCGGCCGACGCGACGCACACCCGGCTCGGCGGGCCCGGCCAGTGGCTGCTGACGCTGCCGCCGTCGTACGTCGCCGGGCTGCAGGTGCTCTTCCGCTCGGTGCGCGCCGGCACCGACCCGGTCGAGGACGCCGGCCGACCTGACGGGCGAGCGGCGCTACGTCTCCGTGGTGCCGACCCAGCTCGTCCGGATGCTCGACGGCGACCCGACGTGGCTGCGCGGGTTCGACACCGTCCTCGTCGGCGGCGCCCGGCTCGACGCGCGGCTGCGCGAGCGCGCCGAGGCGGCCGGGGTGCACGTCGTCGCGACGTACGGCATGAGCGAGACCTGCGGCGGCTGCGTCTACGACGGCCGTGCCGCTCGACGGCGTCGCGGTCGACACCGACGCGGACGGCCGGATCCGGCTGGGCGGCCCGGTGGTGTTCGACGGCTACCAGGGCGACCCGACGCTCACCGCCCAGGTGCTGCAGGACGGCTGGTTCGTCACCCAGGACGTCGGCCGCGTCGACGAGGACGGCACGCTGCACGTGCTCGGCCGCGTCGACGACGTGCTCGTCTCCGGCGGTCTCAACGTGCCGGCCGGGGCGGTCGCCGGCCGGCTGCGCGAGCACCCCGGCGTGCGCGAGGCCGAGGTCGTCGGCGTGCCCGCACGACGAGTGGGGCCAGGAGGTCGTGGCGGTGGTGTCGCGCGGCCGGGGACGTCGCCCTCGACGAGCTGCGCGACTGGGTCGCGGCCGCGCACCCGCGCGCCTGGGCGCCACGGCGCGTCGTACCCGTCGGCGACGCTGCCGCTGCTGCCCAACGGCAAGGTGGACCGGCTCGCCGTCGAGAGGCTGGCCCGTGGCTGAGCCGCACGTCTTCTCGATCCCGATGCGGACCCGGTTCCGGGGGATCACGGTGCGCGAGGGGATGCTGCTGCGCGGCGACGCGGGCTGGGGGGAGTTCAGCCCGTTCCTGGAGTACGACGCGACGGTGGCCGCCCCCTGGCTCCGCGCGGCCCGCGAGGCCGCCGACGTCGGCTGGCCGGACCCGGTCCGGTCGAGCGTCCCGGTCAACGTGACGGTCCCCGCGGTCGGCCCGGAGCAGGCGGCCGCGATCGTCCGGGCGAGCAACGGCTGCCGCACCGCCAAGGTCAAGGTCGCCGAGCCGGGCCAGTCGGTCGCGGAGGAGCAGGCCCGGCTCGAGGCGGTCCGCGACGCCCTCGGGGCCGGCGGCCGGATCCGGGTCGACGTCAACGGGCTGTGGTGCGTCGACGAGGCGGTGACCCGGATCCGGCTGCTGGACCGCGCCGCCGGCGGCCTGGAGTACGTCGAGCAGCCCTGCGCCACCGTCGAGGACCTCGCAGCCGTGCGCCGCCGGGTCGACGTGCCCGGTCGCCGCCGACGAGTCGATCCGCCGGGCCGAGGACCCCTACCGGGTGCGCGACCTGGACGCCGCCGACGTCGCGGTGCTCAAGGTGCAGCCGCTCGGCGGGGTCCGGGCCTGCCTGCGGATCGCCGCGGACATCGGGCTGCCCGTCGTGGTGTCGAGCGCGCTCGAGACCAGCGTCGGGATCGCGGCCGGGGTCGCGCTGGCGGCGGCGCTGCCCGAGCTGCCGTTCGCCTGCGGTCTCGCGACCGTGCAGCTGCTCACCGACGACGTGGCCGCCGAGCCGCTGCTGCCCCGCGACGGCGCGCTGCCGGTGCGTCCGGCCCGACGTCGACGCGGCCGCGCTGCGCAGGACGGCTGCCGCCGACGACCGCGTGCAGCACTGGCGGGAGCGGCTCGCGGCGATAGGTTCCCTGCCATGACTCCGGCGAACGCCTCCACCGCGCTGGCCACCACGCTGCTCGACGAGCTGGTCCGCTGCGGCGTCCGCGACCTGGTGCTGGCTCCCGGGTCCCGCAGCGCGGCGCTGGCCTTCGCGGCGTACGACGCCCAGGACCGGCTCCGGCTGCACACCCGCGTCGACGAGCGGTCCGCGGGCTTCCTCGCGGTCGGGCTGGCGCGGACCAGCCGGCGCCCGGTCGTCGTCGTCACCACCAGCGGCACCGCGGTCGCCAACCTGCACCCGGCGGTCCTCGAGGCGTCGCACGCCGGGGTCCCGCTGCTGCTGCTCACCGCCGACCGGCCCGCCCGGCTGCGCGGCACGAACGCCAACCAGACCACCGACCAGGCCGGGCTGTTCGGCACCGCGGTGCGGCTGCTCGCCGACGTGCCGGCGGCCCACCCCGGCAGCGGCGAGGTCGAGCGGCGGCAGGTCACCTCCTGGCGGGCGCTGGCCGCGCGGTCGGCGGCCACCGCGCTGGGCCGGCTGGGCGGCCGCCCCGGGCCGGTGCACCTCAACCTGCAGTTCGAGGAGCCGCTGGTGCCCGAGACCGGCGACGGCTGGGGCATCGCGCTCGACGGGGCGCCGGACGGCGGACCGTGGATGGCGCCGGGGGACCGCGCGCTCGTCCAGCCGACGCCGGTCTCGCCGCGACCTGCGCACGGTCGTGGTGGCCGGCGACGACGCCGGGCCGCCCGCCCGGGTGCTCGCCGAGCGGACCGGCTGGCCGCTGCTGGCCGAGCCCACCAGCGGCTCCCGCACCGGCGACAGCGCGATCCGCACCTACCGGCTGCTGCTCGGCGACCCGGAGCTCGCCGCCCGGATCCAGCAGGTCGTGGTGTTCGGGCACCCGACGCTGTCGCGGCCGGTGGGCCGGCTGCTCGCCCGTGACGACATCGAGCTGTACGCCGTCCGCGGCCCGTCCGGCTGGACCGACCCCGGCCACCACGTGCACGGCGTGGTCGACGCCGTGGAGCCCGACGGGCTGGCGACCGACGCCCCCGACCCGTGGTGGCAGGAGTGGCGCGACCGCGACGCCGACCTCTCGCGCCGGCTCGACGCGCTGCTCGCGGACCAGGACACGCTGACGCCGCACCACGTGGCCGGTGCGGTGAGCGCCGCCGTACCGGCGGGCGGGCTGCTGTTCGTCGGCGCCTCCAACCCGGTGCGCGACCTCGACCTGATGGTGCCGCGCTACCCGGTCGGCGAGCACCGGATGGTGGTCGGGAACCGCGGGCTCGCCGGCATCGACGGCTCCGTCTCCAGCGGCGGTCGGTGCCGCGCTCGGTCGCCGGCCCGGCGGGCGCAACCTCGCGCTGCTCGGCGACGTGACGTTCCTGCACGACGCGAACGGCCTGGTGATCGGGCCCGACGAGGAGCGGCCCGACCTGACGATCGTGGTCGTCAACGACGACGGCGGCTCGATCTTCGCCTCGCTCGAGCAGGGCGGCCGAGCAGCACGCGGCGTCGTACGACCGGCTGTTCGGGACCCCGCACCACGTCGACCTGGCGAGCCTGTGCGCCGCGACCCGGACCCCGCACTGGAAGGTGGACTCGGTCGCCGAGCTCCGGCACGCGCTGGACAGCCCGGCCGGCGGCATCGAGGTCGTCGAGGCCGTCGTGCGCCGCGACAACCGACGCGCCCTGGACGCCGCGATCCGGGACCTCGGCACCACCTCCTGACGGGAGTCCCGCCCACCCGTCAGCTGCTCGGCGCCACGCCGGTCATCCTGCCGAGTTGGTGACGGGTCAGGCTGCGGCGGCGGCCGGCACCTCGGCGGGCTGCGGGAGCACGGCGGCCGTCTCGGGCCGCAGCAGCCGCCAGGTGCCCAGCCCGACCAGCACGGTCGGCAGGCAGGTCAGCGCGAAGGCGGCCTCGATGCCGACGAGCTCGGTGAGGGCTCCGGCGACAAGGGCGCCGAGCAGCTGCATCGCCATGAAGCAGGTGGAGAAGAACGCGAACACCGTGCCGCGGTGGGTGGCCGGGACACGCGCCTCGGCGACCAGGAAGAGCGGCGTGACCATCATGTCGAGCACGCCCTGCGCCGCGATCCCGACGATCCCGACGGGGGTCGAGCCGAGCACCAGGAACGCGACGACCGACAGCGTGCACAGCGCGACGTTGCAGCCGACCACGAGCCGCGCCAGCCGCATCGGGTCGCCGGACGAAGGCAGGAAGAAGCCGGTGACGATCGCGGCGACCGGCATCACGACGTAGAGCAGCCCGATCCCGACGCCGCTGCCCCACCCGATGTGGTGCGCGTAGACCACGGTCAGCGAGTCGATGCCGACCTGCCCGAGGCAGGAGGCCGCCACCACCGCGAGGGTGACCGCGACGACCCGGTCGGCGGCGACGATCCGCACCGCCTGCGCGAGGTGGGTGCGGGCGCGGGTCTTCCCGGCGCCGGAGCGGGTCACCGGCACCCGGGTGAGCAGCACCGCGGCCAGCAGGAACGACGCCGCGTTGAGCAGCAGCACACCGCGGGCCCCGGTCAGCGCGGTGAGCGCGCCGCCGCCGGCGTACCCGACGAGGACGGTGAGCTGAGCGGTGGTGCCGAAGACCACCAGCGCGTCGGAGTAGCGATCCTTGGCGACCATCGGGATGGCGGCCTGGAACGCCGCCGAGGACGGCACGTCGCCGAACGCCGCGACGAACGCGAGCGCCACCATCGCCGCCGGCGGCATCGGCACCAGCGCGAGCAGCAGGAAGATCGGCAGCCGCAGCAGGTCGGTGGCGATCAGCACCGTGCGGTGCGGCAGCCGGTCGGCCACCGTGGCGAGCAGCTGACCGGGACCGAGGTAGGGCACGTAGCAGGCGGCGATCGTGATGCCGGCCCAGAGCGCGGAGCGGGTGTCGGCGTAGACGAGCATCACCAGCGCGATGCGCGCCGACCAGTCGCCCAGCTTGGAGACCAGCCGTGCGGCCCAGAGCGCCCGGAGCGCGGGGTCGTCGCGCAGCACGCCGTAGCGGCGCGCGCGGGAGCGCCAGCCGGTCTCGGTGTCGGTGGCCATGGGTCCTCCTCCCCGGGCGGGAGCGTCGTCGTCGGAGCTGGTGGTCGGGCGTGGACGGGGCGCGGGTCGCACCCCGTCCGACGCCGGGTCTCGGCGTGCCGGGCTCCGGAGCTCAGGGCTCCCGGGGCCGGCCCGCCGACGTCACCACTCCTTCATCGACTGCATCCCGCACCTCCCAGCGCTCCAGCCGTTGCTCCCAAACGCCTGGAGATTAGGGGTGAAAACGGACGACACGCCCGATGTCGGAATCAAAGTAGTCAAAATTGACTAAATTAGTAGTCATACTAGACTATTTGTAGTCTTCAACGGCGAGGCGGGGAAGGGTTTCTGGGACAATGCCGCGCCTTCGGGCGGGCGATGGCAGGCAGTCTGGCCGGGACCTCTGACGTGCACAAGAGCCGCTTCGAGAATCACCGCCGACACGCCGGGAGGCTCGTATTTCGACCCGGCGTGTCGGCGTCGGCGCCGTCGTGGCGGCTGCGCAACACCGATCAAGCGGTTCGCCCCGCGGGTCGCGGAGGATGGGTGCATGCCCTCCGCCGCCGACCACTTCGAGCGCTTCGTGACCGTGCTCGCCGACGCGCTGGACGACCACGACGTGACGGGGGAGGAGCTGGCGGCCCGGCTCTACCTGTCGCGGTTCCACCTCGACCGGATCGTCGCGTCCGTGGCCGGCGAGCCGCCGCGGCGGTTCCGGCGGCGGGTGCTGCTCGAGCGCGCGGCGTACCGGCTCGTGACCACCGACCGCACCATCCTCGACGTGGCCGTCGAGGCGGGGTACGGGTCGCACGAGGCGTTCACCCGCGCCTTCACCCAGGCGTACGGCGTCGGGCCCGGCCGGTGGCGCTGCCACCCGACCCGGATCCGGATCGAGGCACCCAGCGACGTCCACTTCCATCCCCCGGGGAGCCTGCGGCTGCCCGCCGACCGAAAGGTGACACCCATGGACCTGCTCACGAGGATGGTCGAGCACCACGTCTGGCTGACCGGCCGGATCGTCGAGTGCGCCGCGGGGCTCAGCGACGCGCAGCTCGACGAGCGCGTCGAGCTGACCGTCGACGACGACCCCGACCCCGCGACGCTGCGCCGGCTGATGTCACGCCTCGTCGGCCAGATGGGGATGTGGAACGCAGCCCTGGCGCAGCGGGAGTACGACTGGTCGGTCGAGGAGCACGAGTCGGTGGCGTCGCTGCGGCAGCGGCTCGCGCAGGAGGGCCCGACGTACCTCGGGCACGTGCGGGAGGTCGTCGACCAGGGCCGCCTCGACGACACCTTCGTCGACGCGCTCTGCGAGCCCGCCGAGGTGTTCAGCTACGGCGGGATGATCGCCCACGTGCTGACGTTCGCCGCGCACCGCCGCACGCTCGCGGTGCTGGCGCTGGCCAAGCACGGCGTCGGCGACCTCGGCTGGGGCGACCCGATGCGCTGGGTCGCCGAGCAGCCCGCCTGAGACGACCGCTCGCGGCGGCCCCGCGCTTCGACCCGGTTGGTTGAATGAGCAGGTGCACATCGCGCTCTCCCTCGCCGCCCTCGCGGCCGTCGTCATCGTGGTCGCCGGCGCCAGCCGCCGCTTCGACCTGCCCGCTCCGCTGATGCTCGTCGCGCTCGGCGCGGGCGCGTCGTACCTGCCCTTCGTCCCCGAGGTGCACCTGACCGAGGAGGTGGTGCTCGTCGGGCTGCTCCCGCCGCTGCTCTACTCCGCGGCGCTGCAGACCTCGCTGGTCGACTTCAACGCCAACCGCCGGCCGATCCTGCTGCTCTCGATCGGCCTGGTGGCCTTCACCACCGTCGGCGTCGCGGTCGTGGCCTACAACGTGATCCCGGACGTCACCTGGCCGGCCGCCTTCGCCCTCGGGGCCGTCGTCGCCCCGCCGGACGCCGTCGCGGCCACCGCGATCGCGCGACGCATCGGCATCCCGCGCCGGATCGTCACCATCCTCGAGGGCGAGTCGCTGCTCAACGACGCCACCGCCCTGGTCGCGCTGCGCACCGCGATCGCCGTCGACCGGGACCGTCACGGTGCTGAGCGTCGCCGGCCGACTTCGTGGTCGCCGCCGGCGGCGGCATCGCGGTCGGGCTGCTGATGTACGTCGTCATCGGCGGGGTACGGCGCCGCGTCAGCGACCCGGTCATCGACACCAGCCTGTCGCTGGTCACGCCGTTCGTGGCCTACGTCGCGGCCGAGTAGATCGACGGCTCCGGGCGTGCTCGCCGTCGTCATCGCCGGGCTGCTGCTCGGCCACAAGGCGCCGATCCTGCAGACCGCGACGTCGCGGATCGCGGAGCGGCTGAACTGGCGCACCATCCAGTTCCTGCTGGAGAACGCCGTCTTCCTGCTGATCGGCCTGCAGGCGCGGTGGATCATCTCGGACGTGCAGGCCAGCGGCGTCCCGGCGTCCGACGTCGTCAAGCTGTGCGTCGCCACGTTCGTCGCCGTCGTCGTGCTGCGGCTGGTGTGGGTGTTCCCGGCCCGCTTCCTGCTGGTGCGACCCGGCCCGGACAAGGAGACCGGCACCCACCCGTCGCTGGCGCAGCACCACCGTGCTCGGCTGGGCGGGCATGCGGGGCGTGGTCACGCTCGCCGCGGCCTTCGCGATCCCGGAGTCGCTTCGACTACCGCGAGACGCTGATCCTCACCGCGCTGGTGGTGGCGGCCGGCACGCTGTTCATCCAGGGCTCGCACGCTGCCGTGGCTGGTGCGCCGGCTGCGGCTGACCGCCGCCCGACCCGCGCGAGGACGCGCTGGCCCGGGCCGCGCTGTTCGAGAAGGCCACCGCGGCCGGCCTCGAGCGGCTCGACGAGCACACCGGCGACGACGACCCGTTCGACACCGTGGGTGCGCTGCGGCAGCGGGCGGCGCAGCGCAACACCGCCGCCTGGGAGCGGCTCGGCGGCACCCACCCCGACGAGGAGACCCCCAGCGAGGCCTACGCCCGGCTGCGGCTGGAGATGCTCGACGCCGAGCGCGGCAAGGTGCTCAAGGTGCGCAGCACCGGCACCATCCCGCACGAGGTCGTCGAGGACGTGCTGGTCGCCCTCGACGTCGAGGAGTCGATGCTCGACGTCCGCAACGAGCGGCTGGCCGAGCTCGAGGGCGCCGAGACCGTCAGCGGCGTCACCGGCACGACGTACTCCTGCGAGCACCTCGACGTGGCCCCGCGCGACGTCGACTCCGACCCGTCCGCCGACGCGGGCAGGTCTGCGAGGACTGCGTCGAGGACGGGCTCACCAACTGGGTGCACCTGCGCAAGTGCCTGTCCTGCGGCCACCTGGCCTGCTGCGACTCCTCGCCGCGGCGGCACGCCAGCGTGCACTTCGAGCAGACCGACCACCCCGTGATGCGCTCGGCCGAGCCGGGCGAGGAGTGGCGCTGGTGCTTCGTGGACAGCCGGTTGGGCTGATCCGGGTTCCGTCGAGCGACATGAGGATCACCAAGTTCGGGCACTCCTGCGTCCGTATCGAGCACGACGGCCAGGTGGTCGTCATCGACCCCGGCGCCTTCACCGAGCGCGAGGCCGTCGACGGCGCGACCGCGGTGCTGGTCACCCACGAGCACGCCGACCACCTCGACGTCGACCACCTGCGCGCCACCGACGCCCCGGTCTGCACGATCGAGGCGGTGCGCGCCCAGATCGCCGACGCCGACGCCGGCGGTCGCCGAGCGGGTGCAGGTCGTCTCGCCCGGCCAGCAGTTCGACGTCGGCCTGCCGGTCACCGCGGTCGGCGAGCTGCACGCGGTGATCCACCAGGACCTGCCGCGGTTCCACAACAGCGGCTTCGTCCTCGACGTCGCCGGCACCCGGATCTACCACCCCGGCGACTCCTTCACCCCGGCCGGCGGCCCGGTCGACGTGCTCCTGCTGCCGGTGCACGCGCCGTGGAGCAAGATGTCCGAGGTCGTCGACTTCGCCCGCGAGGTCGGCGCGCACCGCGGTCGGTGGCGATCCACGACGGGCTGCTCAACGACACCGGGCTGACGGTCGTCGGGCGCGTCGCTCGGCGGGCTGCTCGACACCGACGAGCGCCGCTACGAGCGGGTCGAGCCCGGCACCGACCTGACGCTCTGTAGCGTCGCTCAGCTCATCCCGGCGAGCGAGTCGCGCACCGGCACGAACTTCGCCTGCGCCTCGGCGAGCTCGGACTCCGGGTCGGAGCTCGGCGACGATGCCGCAGCCGGCGAACAGCCGCACCGTCCGGCCGTCGATCTCCGCCGAGCGCAGCGCCAGGCCCCACTCGCCGTCGCCGGTCGCGTCCATCCAGCCGACCGGCCCGGCGTAGCGGCCGCGGTCCATGCCCTCGATCTCGGTGATCAGGGTGGTGGCCACGTCGGTCGGGGTGCCGCCGACGGCCGCCGACGGGTGCAGCGCCGTCGGCCAGGTCGAGCGAGGTCCCCGCCGGGTCCGCGGTGTCGTGGACGACGCCGGCGACGTCGGTGGCCAGGTGCATGACGTTGGGCAGGTGCAGCACGAACGGCGACTCCGGCACGTTCATCGACGAGCAGTGCGGTGCCAGCGCGTCGGCGACCGAGCGGACGGCGTACTCGTGCTCCTCGAGGTCCTTCGACGAGCGGGCCAGGGTGGCGGCCAGCGCCAGGTCGCGGGCGTCGTCCCCGGTACGTCGGATGGTGCCGGCCAGCACGCGCGAGGTGACCAGCCCGCGCTCGCGGCGGACCAGCATCTCCGGCGTCGCGCCGAACAGCCCGTCGACGTGGAACGTCCAGCACATCGGGTAGCTCGCGGCCAGCCGGCGCAGCGGCCAGCGCACGTCGATGTCCTGTGTCGGCGGTGGCGACCAGGTCGCGGGCCAGCACGACCTTCTCCAGGTCGCCGTCGTCGATGCGGCGGACCGCCTCGGCCACCACCGCCGACCCACTCGGTGCCGCTCATCGCGCCGTCGGCGAACGTACGCCGCGGGGCGCGGCGGGGCGTCGGCCGGGTCAGCAGCGGGGCCGCGACGGGATCGCTGCCGACGCCGATCGTGGTCAGCCAGGTGGTGTCGCCGCGGCGGCCGACGACCACCTCGGGGACGACCAGCACGCTGTCGCCCGGGGTCGTCGGCGAACCCGAACGAGCCGAAGCAGACCACCCCGGTGCCGGGCTGGTCGACCTCGTCGCGGACCACGGCGTTGCGGACGTGCTCGGCCCACCACTTCTTGGCGTCGGCGAACCGGTCGGCGCCCGAGGTACGGCACACGGCCGCGACGCCCCAGCCGACCAGGCCCTCGCCGCGACGTACCCAGGCGGTGGCGTCGGGGGCGTCGGGCAGCAGCGAGAGCAGCGGGCCGGGGTCGTCGACCCGCACGGTGCGCACCACGAGCGGCGCGGAGTCGGCGTCGCCTCGGTCGCCGGACCGGCCGGACCCGCTCGCGGAGCTGGAGGGCTCTCTCACGCCGGCAGCCTACGGCTGGGTCGCGATCCCCGACAGGCAGGCCGTAGGCACCGCCTGCATAGGGTGACCGCGTGACCCGTGCGCAGCTCGACAAGAAGCCGGCCGACGTCGCCGCGATGTTCGACGCGGTGGCGCGTCGCTACGACCTGACCAACGACGTGCTGTCGCTCGGGCCAGGACCGTCGCTGGCGCACCGTCGTCGTGGACGCCGTCGACCCGCGAGCCGGGCGAGCGGGTGCTCGACCTGGCGGCCGGCACCGGCACCTCCAGCCAGCCGTTCGCGGACCGCGGCGCGCAGGTGGTGCCGTGCGACTTCTCCCTCGGGATGCTCCAGGTCGGCAAGCGGGCCCGCCCCACCTCGGGCTTCACCGCCGGTGACGGCACCCGGCTGCCGTTCGCCGACGACACCTTCGACGCGGTCACGATCTCGTTCGGGCTGCGCAACATCGTCGACCCCGACGCCGGGCTGCGCGAGATGCTCCGGGTGACCAAGCCGGGCGGCCGGCTCGTGGTCTGCGAGTTCAGCCACCCGACCTGGACGCCGTTCCGGACGGTGTACGTCGAGTACCTGATGCGGGCGCTGCCCTCGATCGCGCGCGCGGTCTCCTCGAGCCCGGACGCCTACGTCTACCTCGCCGAGTCGATCCGCGCCTGGCCCGACCAGGAGCGGCCTCGCCGCCCGGATCGCCGCCGCCGGCTGGGCCGGCCCCGCGCTGGCTGAACCTCTCCGGCGGCATCGTCGCGCTGCACCACGCCACCGCCTGACGCCGAGTCGGCGCGGACGCACGTTCCCGACCCCGGCGAGCGCGCGCGCGTTCTGACTCGCCGACCCCGCCGAGGCGCGTGATTCGAGTCGCTGACCTGCTCAGCCCGCGCGCACGGATCGACAGCGGCCACCGTCGTCGAGCTCGGCCCGGGTGGGGCTGCCCGGGCGTGACGTGCAGCCGGAAGCCGTCCTCGGCATGCCGCGGCAGCACGTGGAGGTGGACGTGGAAGACCTCCTGACCGGCGGCCTCGCCGTCAGCCAGGAACAGGTTGACCCCGTCGCTCCGCAGCCGCCGAGGCCCGTACGGCGGCCGCCAGCCGGTGCGCGACCCGGAAGACCTGCGCGCCGTCCTCGGTGTCGAGGTCGGCCAGGGAGGCGGCATGAGCCCTGGGGATCGACCAGCAGGTGGCCCGGCGGTGATCGGGTTCAGGTCCATGAAGGCGACCACCCGCTGGTCGTCGTACACCACGCTCGCCTCGAGGCGACCGCTCGACGATCCCGCAGAACACGCACGCGTCGGTCAGGCACGGCAGCCGCTAATCACGTGCGTTCGCGGCGTCGGGACTCGACCGCCCGCAGGCGTGCGTTCGCGCCGAGTCGAACCACGCGCCCGGCGAGCGTGGCGGGATTCGGGCACGCTCGACATGACCTAAATGTGCCGGTGGGAGGGTGTTCGACGAGGGCGCAGACACGGCCTGAGCACCCGGGTCGCAGGATGTGACGTGGGCCTCTAGACTCACACCTGCGCAGGGTTCGTGAAGGACTTTCACAAAGGCACATTGACGCCCGGCGCCCCAGCCCACTGGAGAGGTTCCCGCATGACCCGGACCACCGCCGACGCGCGGCAGGCCGACGTCATCGTCGTCGGGGCCGGCCCGGCGGGGCCAGCGCGGCCTACCACCTCGCCGAGGCCGGCGCTCGACGTGCTCCTGCTGGAGAAGAGCGCGTTCCCCCGCGACAAGATCTGCGGCGACGGGCTGACGCCCCGCGCCGTGCGGCAGCTGATCGCGATGGGCATCGACCTCGACGCCCCGGGCTGGCAGCGCAACCACGGGCTCCGCATCGTCGGCGCCGGCCACCGCCTCGAGCTGCCGTGGCCCGACCTGGCGACGTTCCCGCACTACGGCCTGGTCCGCACCCGCTCCGACCTCGACGAGATCCTCGCCCGGCACGCCGAGAAGGCCGGCGCCCGGCTCCTGGAGCGGCACCTCCGTCACCGGACCGGTCGTCGACGAGCGCACCGGCCGCGTCACCGGTGTCACCGCGCAGCCGGTCGACGAGCCGCGGCCGCAGGATCGGGGACGTGGAGACCTACTCCGCCCCGGTCGTGATCGCCGCCGACGGCGTCTCCGCCCGGATCGCCATCGCGCTCGGCCTCGAGCGCCGCGAGAACCGCCCGATGGGCGTCGCGGTCCGCGCCTACTACGAGACCCCGCGCCACGACGACGACTGGATGGAGTCCTGGCTCGAGCTCTGGGACGGCGAGCCCGGCCGCTGCAACCTGCTGCCCGGCTACGGCTGGATCTTCGGGGTCGGCGACGGCACCGCCAACGTCGGCCTCGGCATCCTCAACACCTGCAAGGCCTTCCAGCACGTCGACTACAAGGACGTGCTGCGCCGCTGGCTGGCGACCACCGCCCGACGAGTGGGGCTTCCGCGACGAGAACCTCGTCGGCCGGATCCGCTCCGCCGCGCTGCCGATGGGCTTCAACCGCAAGCCGCACTACACCCGCGGCGTGCTGCTCGGTCGGCGACTCCGGCGGCATGGTCAACCCGTTCAACGGCGAGGGCATCGACTACGCCCTCGAGGCCGGGCACCTGGCGGCCGACACCATCGTCGCGGCGCTCGCCCGTCCCGAAGGGTCCGGCGCGCGAGCAGGTCCTCCAGGGGTACGCCGCCGCGCTCGACGAGGCCTACGGTGGCTACTTCACGCTGGGCCGGGTGTTCGCGAAGATGATCGGCAACCCGACGTTCATGAAGCAGGCCACGAAGTACGGTCTGCCCCGCACCACGCTGATGAAGTTCACGCTCAAGCTGATGGCCAACCTCACCGACCCGCACGACGGCGACGTGTCGGACAAGGTCATCAACGCGCTGGCCAAGGTGGCACCCGCCGCCTGACCGGCAGGCACGACGTACGAAGATCGACGAAGCCACGACGACACAGAGGGACAGGAGGGAGGACGCAGATGGATCTCTACGCTCCCGTGATCGCGCTGCTGGCCCTCGGTGCAGGGTTCGCGGTGTTCTCGGTCGCGGTCAGCTCGCTGACCGGCCCGAAGCGCTACAACCGCGCGAAGCTCGACTCCTACGAGTGCGGCATCGAGCCGACCCCGCAGGCGCTGGGCGGTGGCAAGTTCCCGGTGAAGTACTACATCACCGCGATGATGTTCATCGTCTTCGACATCGAGATCGTCTTCCTCTACCCGTGGGCCGTCTACTTCGACTCGATGAAGCTCTTCGGCCTCGTCGAGATGGTGCTGTTCATCCTGACCGTCTTCGTCGCCTTCGCGTACGTGTGGCGTCGCGGCGGCCTGGAATGGGACTGAGGGGAGGAACCCGATGGGTCTCGAGGAGAAGCTGCCCGAGCGGCGTCCTGCTGACCACGGTCGAGGGCCTCGCCGGCTACATGCGCAAGGCGTCGTTCTGGCCCGCCACGTTCGGGCTGGCCTGCTGCGCCATCGAGATGATGACGTCCGGCGGACCGCGCTACGACCTGGCCCGCTTCGGCATGGAGGTCTTCCGCGCCTCGCCGCGGCAGGCCGACCTGATGATCGTCGCCGGCCGGGTGAGCCAGAAGATGGCGCCCGTGCTGCGGCAGATCTACGACCAGATGGCCGAGCCGAAGTACGTCCTCGCGATGGGCGTCTGCGCCAGCTCCGGCGGCATGTTCAACAACTACGCGATCCTGCAGGGCGTCGACCACGTCGTGCCCGTCGACATGTACCTCCCCGGCTGCCCGCCGCGGCCCGAGATGCTGATCGACGCGATCCTCAAGCTCCACCGAGCAGGTGCAGTCCACCAAGCTCGGCGTCAACCGGAGGAACCAGATCGAGGAGCAGGAGACCGACGCGCTCAACGCGCTGCCCACCTCCGCAGATGAAGGGCCTGCTGCGGTGACCGACACGGGCGACAAGAAGCCCGAGGACTTCCCCGAGGTCACCGAGGGCACCGAGCGCGACTCGACCGAGCAGGCCGAGGAGAACCGGCTGCCCGCCGACCCCGAGCAGCTCGAGCCCGAGGTCGTCGGCGTCCGGCACGGCATGTTCGGCGTCAAGGGCTCCGGCGACACCTCCGGGTACGGCGGCCTGGTGCGCCCGGTCGCGATGCCCGGCGGCAGCCCCCGGCCGTACGGCGGCTGGTTCGACGAGGTCGCGGACGCCCTCGGCTCGGCGCTGCACACCGCCGGCGGCAACGCGCTGCGCGACAGCGCGATCGAGAAGGTCGTCGTGCACCGCGGCGAGATCACCTTCTTCATCCGCCGCGCCGAGCTGCCGCAGGTGGCGCAGCTGCTGCGCGACGAGCCGGCGCTGCGCTTCGAGTTCTGCTCGGGCGTCTCCGGCGTGCACTACCCCGACGACGACCGGCCGCGAGCTGCACGCGGTCTACCACCTGATGTCGATGACCCACAACCGTCGGATCCGCCTCGAGGTCACCTGCCCCGACGCGGACCCGCACATCCCGTCGGTGGTCTCGGTCTACCCGACCAACGACTGGCACGAGCGCGAGACCTACGACTTCTTCGGCATCATCTTCGACGGTCACCCCGCTCTGACGCGCATCGAGATGCCCGACGACTGGCCGGGCCACCCGCAGCGCAAGGACTACCCGCTCGGTGGCATCCCGGTCGAGTACAAGGGCGCCACCATCCCACCGCCGGACACGCGGAGGTGCTACAACTGATGACGCACCACACAGGACCCCTACGCCCCGGACGCCGACACCAGCGCCGGGCCGGGTCTTCACCGTCACCGGGCAGGACTGGGACTCGATCACCGAGGGCCTCGCCGAGCGACGGGCGACGACGACCACGTCGTCGTCAACATGGGCCCCCAGCACCCCTCGACGCACGGCGTGCTCCGGCTGATCCTCGAGCTCGAGGGCGAGACGGTGACCGAGGCCCGCTGCGGCATCGGCTACCTCCACACCGGCATCGAGAAGAACATGGAGTTCCGCTCCTGGGTGCAGGGCGTGACGTTCTGCACCCGGATGGACTACCTCTCCCCGTTCTACAACGAGGCGACGTACTGCCTCGGCGTCGAGCGGCTGCTCGACATCGAGGACGACATCCCCGAGAAGGCGCAGGTGATGCGCGTCCTGCTGATGGAGCTGAACCGGATCTCCAGCCACCTGGTGTGCATCGCCACCGGCGGCATGGAGATCGGCGCGCTGACCGTCATGACGATCGGCTTCCGCGAGCGCGAGATGGTGCTCGACCTGTTCGAGCTGATCACCGGGCTGCGCATGAACCACGCGTTCATCCGCCCCGGCGGCGTCGCGCAGGACCTGCCCCCGGGCGCGCTCGACCAGATCCGCGACTTCGTCGCGCTGATGAAGAAGCGGCTCCCGGAGTACGCCGACCTCTGCAACGCCAACCCGATCTTCAAGGGCCGGCTCGAGAACGTCGGCCACCTCGACCTGACCGGCTGCATGGCGCTCGGGCTCACCGGGCCGGTCCTGCGCTCGACCGGCTACGCCTGGGACCTGCGCAAGACGCAGCCCTACAGCGGCTACCAGGACTACGACTTCGAGGTCCCGACCTGGGACACCTCCGACGCCTACGGCCGGTTCCGGGTCCGGCTCGCGGAGATGTGGGAGTCGCTCAAGATCGTCGAGCAGGCCGCGGAGCGGCTCGCCGGCCTCGAGGGCGCACCGGTGATGGTCGCCGACAAGAAGATCGCCTGGCCGAGCCAGCTCGCCGTCGGCTCCGACGGCATGGGCAACAGCCTCGACCACATCCGCCACATCATGGGCGAGTCGATGGAGGCCCTGATCCACCACTTCAAGCTGGTCACCGAGGGCTTCCGGGTCCCCGCCGGCCAGGCGTACGTGCCGGTCGAGTCGCCGCGCGGCGAGCTCGGCGCGCACGTCGTCTCCGACGGCGGCACCCGGCCGTTCCGGGCGCACTTCCGCGACCCGTCGTTCCACAACCTGCAGGCGACGTCGGTGATGAGCGAGGGCGGCATGGTCGCCGACGTCATCGTCGCGATCGCGTCCATCGACCCCGTGATGGGAGGCGTGGACCGATGACGGAGCCGAACGGGGTCTCGACGAGCTCGACCACCCGGGAGGGGTTCGACGCGACGACGCTCGCCGAGCTGCGCGAGATCACCACGCGCTACCCGCAGGCCCGCTCGGCGCTGCTGCCGATGCTGCACCTGGTGCAGAGCGTCGAGGGCCGGGTGACCTCGCGCGGCATCGAGGCCTGCGCCGACATCCTCGGCATCTCCGCCGCCGAGGTCTCGGGCGTCGCGACCTTCTACACGATGTACAAGCGGCGCCCGGTCGGCGACTACCACGTCGGCGTCTGCACCAACACGCTGTGCGCGGTGATGGGCGGCGACGCGATCTTCGAGCGGCTCAAGGACCACCTCGAGGTCGGCAACGACGAGACCACCGACGACGGCAAGGTCACCCTCGAGCACGTCGAGTGCAACGCCGCCTGCGACTACGCCCCGGTCGTGATGGTGAACTGGGAGTTCATGGACAACCAGACGCCCGAGTCGGCCACCCGGCTCGTCGACGACCTGCGGTCCGGCGTCGAGGTCACCTCGACGCGCGGCCCGCGGATCTGCACCTGGCGGGAGGCCGAGCGCGTGCTCGCCGGCTTCCCCGACGACCGGGCCGACGAGGGCCCCGCCGGCGGTCCGCCGTCGCTGCTCGGCCTGGCGATCGCCAAGGAGAACGGCTGGACGGCCCCGGCGACGAGGCCGAGGGTCGCGACGGGCCAGCCGGCGCGCACCGCGCAGGAGGCGCAGGAGACGTCGTACTCCGACCGGGCCCGCTCCGAGACCGACATCGAGGAGTCCGGCGCCGAGACCGTGGGCGAGGACGCCGGCGGCGAACAGAACCCCAAGGGAGGCTCCTGACCCATGGTCGACATGCTCACCCCCGTGCTCTCGAAGGCCTGGGACACCGACCGGCCCTGGACGCTGGAGTCCTACGAGGACACCGGCGGCTACGCCGCGCTCGACACCGCCCTCGGCATGACCCAGGACGAGGTCATCGCGCTGGTCAAGGACTCCGGGCTGCGCGGCCGCGGCGGCGCCGGCTTCCCGACCGGCATGAAGTGGGGCTTCATCCCGCAGGGCGACGGCAAGCCGCACTACCTGGTGGTCAACGCCGACGAGTCCGAGCCGGGCACCTGCAAGGACATCCCGCTGATGATGGCCTCGCCGCACACGCTGGTCGAGGGCGTGATCCTCACCTGCTACGCCATCCGCGCCAGCCACGCCTTCATCTACGTCCGCGGCGAGGTGCTGCACGTCGTACGCCGGCTGCAGCGCGCCGTGCAGGAGGCCTACCTCGCCGGCCACCTCGGCACCGACATCCACGGCTCCGGCTACGACCTCCAGGTCATCGTGCACGCGGGCGCCGGCGCCTACATCTGCGGCGAGGAGACCGCGCTCCTCGACTCGCTCGAGGGTCGTCGCGGCCAGCCGCGGCTGCGTCCGCCGTTCCCCGCCGTCGCCGGCCTGTACGCCGCGCCGACCGTGATCAACAACGTCGAGTCGATCGCCTCGGTGCCCAGCATCGTGCGCAACGGCCCGGAGTGGTTCAGCTCGATGGGCACCGAGAAGAGCAAGGGCATGACGCTCTACTCGCTGTCGGGCCACGTGACGCGGCCCGGCCAGTTCGAGGCCCCGCTCGGCATCACGCTGCGCCAGCTGCTCGACCTCGCCGGCGGCGTCCGCGAGGGCCACGAGCTGAAGTTCTGGACCCCGGGCGGCTCGTCCACGCCGATCCTGACCGCCGAGCACCTCGACGTCCCGCTGGACTACGAGGCGGTCGGCGAGGCCGGCTCGATGCTCGGCACCAAGGCGCTGCAGATCTTCGACGACACCACCTGCGTGGTGCGCTCCGTGCTGCGGTGGACCGAGTTCTACAAGCACGAGTCCTGCGGCAAGTGCACGCCGTGCCGCGAGGGCACCTGGTGGCTGGTGCAGACGCTGGCCCGGCTCGAGCAGGGCCGCGGCGAGGAGCGTGACCTCGAGATGCTGCTCGACCAGTGCGACAACATCCTCGGCCGGTCGTTCTGCGCGCTCGGCGACGGCGCGGTCAGCCCGATCACCTCGTCGATCCAGTACTTCCGCGAGGAGTACGTCGCGCACTTCGAGCAGGGCGGCTGCCCGTTCGACCCCGCGAGGTCCACCCTGTTCGCGCCCGAGGAGGCTCTGGCATGACGGTCACGACAGGCTCGACCAACCGGGACGGCGTCGAGAAGGTCGACCTGGTCACGCTGACCATCGACGGCGTCGAGACCAGCGTCCCCAAGGGCACGCTCGTGATCCGGGCCGCCGAGCAGATCGGCGTGCAGATCCCGCGGTTCTGCGACCACCCGCTCCTGGAGCCGGTCGGCGCCTGCCGGCAGTGCCTGGTCGAGGTCGCCATGCCCGACCGGGACGGCAACCTCAAGACGATGATGGGCCCGCCCGGACGCGTGAAGCCGCAGGCCTCCTGCACGCTCGCGGTCTCCGAGGGCATGGTCGTCAGCACCCAGGTCTCCTCGCCGATCGCCGACAAGGCGCAGCAGGGCGTCATGGAGGCGCTGCTGATCAACCACCCGCTCGACTGCCCGGTCTGCGACAAGGGCGGCGAGTGCCCGCTGCAGAACCAGGCGATGTCGAACGGCCGCGGCGAGTCCCGGTTCACCGAGACCAAGCGGACCTTCCCCAAGCCGATCAACATCTCCGCCCAGGTGCTGCTCGACCGCGAGCGCTGCGTGCTCTGCGCGCGGTGCACCCGGTTCTCCGAGCAGATCGCCGGCGACCCGTTCATCGCCCTGATCGAGCGCGGTGCCCTGCAGCAGGTGGGCATCTACGAGAAGGAGCCGTTCGAGTCCTACTTCTCGGGCAACACGATCCAGATCTGCCCGGTGGGCGCGCTGACCTCGGCGTCGTACCGCTTCCGCTCGCGGCCCTTCGACCTGATCTCGTCGTCGTCGGTGTGCGAGCACTGCGCCTCCGGCTGCGCGCTGCGCACCGACCACCGGCGCGGCAAGGTCACCCGCCGGCTGGCCGGCTTCGACCCCGAGGTCAACGAGGAGTGGAACTGCGACAAGGGCCGCTTCGCGTTCCGCTACGACCGGCAGGACGACCGGCTCACCACCCCGCTGGTGCGTGACGAGGAGACCGGCGAGCACCGGCCCGCGTCGTGGACCGAGGCGTTCGGCGTCGCGGCCCGTGGCCTGGCCGCGGCCGACGGCTCGGTCGGCGTGCTGACCGGCGGCCGGCTGACCGGCGAGGACGCCTACGCCTACAGCAAGTTCGCCCGCGTCGCGCTCGGCACCAACGACATCGACTTCCGGGCCCGGGCGCACTCGGTCGAGGAGGCCGACTTCCTCGCCGCGCAGGTCGTGGGTCGCGCCCTCGACGTGACGTACGCCGACCTCGAGCGCGCCAACGTCGTGCTGCTGGCCGGCTTCGAGCCCGAGGACGAGTCGCCGATCGTGTTCCTGCGGCTGCGCAAGGCCGCCCGTCACCACGGCACCAAGGTCGTGTCGATCGCGCCGTTCACCTCGCGCGGTCTCGACAAGATGCACGGCACGCTGGTCCGCACCGCGCCCGGTGACGAGCCGGCCGCGCTGGAGCGGCTCGCCAACGACGGCGACGATCGCGCTCGACGCCGGCGGCGTGATCCTCGTCGGCGAGCGGCTCGCGACGGTGCCCGGTGCGCTGTCCGCGGCGCTCGGCCTCGCGGCGACCACCGGTGCCCGGCTCGCCTGGGTGCCGCGCCGTGCCGGCGAGCGCGGTGCGCTGGAGACCGGCTGCCTGCCGAACCTGCTGCCCGGCGGCCGTCCCGTCGACGACGCGGCGGCCCGGGTCGACCTCGGCACGGTGTGGGGGAGCACGGTGCCGCACGACGCCGGGCCGCGACGGCGACGCGATCGTCGCCGCCGCCGCCGCGGGCGAGCTGCAGGCGCTCGTCGTCGGGGGCGTCGACCCGGTCGACCTGCCCGACCCGGCGGCCGCCGCCGCCGCGCTGCACGCCGCGGAGTTCGTGGTGAGCCTGGAGGTGCGGGCCAGCGCGGTCACCGAGGCGGCCGACGTGGTGTTCCCGGTGGCCCCGGTGGCCGAGAAGGCCGGCATGTTCGTCGACTGGGAGGGCCGGGTCCGGCCCTTCGACAAGGTGCTGCGCGAGTCGCACGCGCTGCCCGACCTGCGGGTGCTCGCCGGTGTCGCCGACGAGCTCGGCGTCGACCTCGGCTTCAAGACCGTCGAGCAGGCCCGCAACGAGATGCAGGAGATCGGCGCCTGGGACGGCGCGCGCGCCGCGTTCGTCCCGGTGTCCACCGGCGTGCTCGACGAGAACGCCGACACCGCCGAGGTCCCCGGGCTGCGGCTGGCCAGCTGGAAGCTGCTGGTCGACGACGGCCGGATGCTCGACGGCGAGGACTACCTCAAGGCCACCGGGCGTGCCGCGGTGGCGCTGGTCTCGGCCGGCACGCTGGCCCGGCTCGACCTGGTGGCCGGGCAGCGCGTCACGCTGACCGGTGACCACGGCTCGCGCGACCTGCCGCTCGCGGTCGCCGACCTCCCCGACGGGGTCGTGTGGGCGCCGACCACCTCGACGTGGTCGGCCGCCGCCGGGTCCGTCGTACGACTGACGTCGGTGGGGACCGACGTGACCGCTGCCGACACGGACGGAGTGCAGTCATGAGTTCTGCCGCCAGCGCTGCCAACACGGTGATCGCCGCCGACGACCTCTCGGGGTTCGGCAACGACTACCTCTGGGTGATCATCCTCAAGGCCGTGCTGATCTTCGTCGTCCTCGTGGTGCTGACGCTGTTCAACATCTGGTTCGAGCGCCGCGTCGTGGCACGGATGCAGCACCGCATCGGCCCCAACGTGCACGGTCCCTTCGGGCTGCTGCAGTCGCTGGCCGACGGCGTGAAGCTGGCGCTCAAGGAGGACATCATCCCGACGGCGGCCGACAAGGTCGTCTTCCTGCTGGCGCCGATCCTCTCGACGGCACCGGCGTTCCTGGCGTTCGCCGTGATCCCGTTCGGGCCCGAGGTGACGATCCCGTTCACCGACATCCAGACCCGGCTGCAGCTGACCGACATGCCCGTCGGGGTGATCTTCGTCCTGGCGATCAGCTCGATCGGCATCTACGGCATCGTGCTCGGCGGCTGGGCCAGCGGGTCGACGTACTCCCTGCTCGGCGGGCTGCGCAGCTCGGCGCAGATGATCTCCTACGAGGTCGCGATGGGGCTCGCGCTCGTCGCCGTCTTCCTGTTCGCCGGGTCGCTGTCGACCTCGGAGATCGTGGCCGCGCAGGAGCGGCTGTGGTTCGGCATCTTCCTGTTCCCCTCGTTCGTCATCTACGTCATCGCGATGGTCGGCGAGACCAACCGCGCGCCGTTCGACCTCGCCGAGGCCGAGGGCGAGCTGGTCGGCGGCTTCCACACCGAGTACTCCTCGCTGAAGTTCGCGCTGTTCTTCCTCGCGGAGTACATCAACATGGTCACCGTCTCCGCGCTGGCGACCACGCTGTTCCTCGGCGGCTGGCGTGCGCCGTGGCCGATCTCGGCGATCAACGACGGCATGTTCAACGAGGACTACTGGCCGTTCCTGTGGTTCATCGCCAAGGTGATGATCTTCATCTTCATCTTCATCTGGCTGCGCGGGACGCTGCCCCGGATGCGCTACGACCAGTTCATGAAGCTCGGCTGGAAGGTGCTCATCCCGGTCTCGCTGGCCTGGATCGTGCTGGCCGCCGTGATGCGGCTGATCAACCTCAACGGCGGCATCGACCGCAAGTACCTCATCGGCATGTTCGCCGTGCTCGCCGTCTTCGCCCTCGTGCTGTTCTTCGTGGGCGAGAAGGAGGAGGACGAGACCGAGGTCGAGGAGGACGAGGAGAGCTTCGACGCGCTCGCGGGCGGCTACCCCGTCCCGCCGATGAGCTCCGCGCGACAGACCAACCTCACCCGTTCAGTGGGAAAGGCTGAGTAGATGCCCACGCTCAAGGAACAGTTCTGGGACCCCGTCGCGGGGTTCGGCGTGACCTTCCGGACGATGTTCCGCAAGGTCGTGACCGAGCAGTACCCGTTCGAGAAGAAGCCGACCGCGCCCCGGTTCCACGGCCGACACCAGCTCAACCGCTGGCCCGACGGTCTCGAGAAGTGCATCGGCTGCGAGCTGTGCGCCTGGGCCTGCCCGGCCGACGCGATCTACGTCGAGGGCGCGTCCAACACCCAGGACGAGCGGTTCTCGCCCGGGTGAGCGCTACGGCCGCGTCTACCAGATCAACTACCTGCGCTGCATCCTGTGCGGGCTGTGCATCGAGGCGTGCCCGACCCGTGCGCTGACGATGACCAACGAGTACGAGCTGGCCGACAACAACCGCGCCGACCTGATCTACGAGAAGTCCGACCTGCTCGCGCCGCTGCTGCCGGGCATGGAGCAGCCGCCGCACGCGATGCAGCTCGGCAACGACGAGGGCGACTACTACCGCGGCTCGTTCTCACCGGGCCGGAGCGACCACGACAGCGACGGCACGTCCGGGGCGGGGGAGCGCTGATGGTGGCCTTCTGGATCCTCGCGCCGATCATGGTGATCTGCGCCCTCGGCATCCTGTTCGCGCGCAAGGCGGTGCACGCCGCGCTGCTGCTGGCGGTCGTGATGATCTCGCTGGCCGTGCTGTACGCCGTCCAGAACGCACCGTTCCTGTTCGCGGTGCAGATCATCGTCTACACCGGCGCGATCCTGATGCTGTTCCTGTTCGTGCTGATGCTCGTCGGCGTCGACGCGTCCGACTCGGTGGTCGAGACGATCAAGGGGCAGCGGGTGATGGCGACCGTCGTCGGCCTGCTGTTCGGCCTGATCCTGGTGATCGGCATCGGCCAGGTCGTCCCTCGGCGCGGTCACCGGCCTGTCGGTGGTCAACCGCGAGGGCAACATCCAGGGCCTCGCGCAGCTGCTGTTCTCGAACTACGTCTTCGCGTTCGAGGCGACCAGCGCGCTGCTGATCACCGCCGCGATCGGCGCGATGGTGCTCGCCCACCGCGAGCGGCTCACCCCCAAGGTCACGCAGGCCGACCGGGCCGCGCAGCGGGTCCGCGACTACGCCGAGAAGGGCACCCCGCTGGGGCCGCTGCCCTCGCCCGGCGTGTTCGCCCGGCACAACGCCGTGGACACCCCGGCGCTGCTGCCCGACGGCTCGCCGTCGGAGATCTCGGTGTCGCGGGTGCTGACCGTGCGTGGCAGCATGCGTCCCGCGCCGTCCACCGACGTCGACCAGCTCACCGGGTCGATGGGTGACGGCACGTCGAACCGGCCGATCACCCGGTCGGGCCCGCGGGGCGCGATCGACGGCGACCCGACCGAGACCGGCTCGATGGACCACACCCGACACGACACCGGACGGGGGACCGACGCATGAGCGCCATGCCCTTCATCGTGCTGTCGTCGATCCTGTTCACGATCGGCTGCGTCGGGGTCCTCACCCGCCGCAACGCGATCGTGGTGTTCATGTGCGTCGAGCTGATGCTGAACGCCTCCAACCTCGCGCTGGTCACCTTCGCGCGGGTCAACGGCAACCTCGACGGCCAGGTCGCGGCGTTCTTCGTGATGGTGGTCGCCGCCGCCGAGGTCGTCGTGGGGCTGGCGATCATCATGACCATCTTCCGCACCCGCCGCTCGGCCTCGGTCGACGACGCGAGCCTGCTGAAGTACTAGAGGAGACAACGTGTTCGTTCCGATGCGGGAAACCGTGCCCGTGGTGGACCCGTCCGCCACGAGCGGCGTGCTCTCCCTGCTCTGGGTGATCATCGCGCTGCCGGCGCTCGGCGCCGTGGTGATCCTGCTCCTCGGCAACGCCCGGACCTCGAAGTTCGCCCACCTGCTCGGCTGCGCGACGGTGCTCGGCTCGTTCGTCCTGAGCGTGCTGACGTTCGTCACGCTGCTCGGCCGGCCCGAGGACGACCGGCAGGTCGGCCAGACCCTCTACACCTGGGTCGAGGGTGGCGGCTTCAAGGTCGACTTCGGGCTGCTCTACGACCCGCTCTCGGCGCTGTTCCTGCTGCTGATCACCGGCGTCGGCTCGCTGATCCACATCTACTCCGTGGGCTACATGGAGCACGACGTGCGCCGGGCGCGGTTCTTCGCCTACCTCAACCTGTTCGTCGCCGCGATGCTCACGCTGGTCCTCGCCGACAACTACCTCGTGGTCTTCCTCGGCTGGGAGGGCGTCGGCCTCGCGTCGTACCTGCTGATCGGGTTCTGGCAGCACAAGCCCTCCGCCGCGGTCGCGGCCAAGAAGGCGTTCGTCGTGAACCGCGTCGGTGACATCGGCATGGCGCTCGGCACGATGCTGGTCTTCGCGACGTTCGGCACCGTCGGCTTCGCCGGCGTCTCCGCCGCTGCGGACCGGGCCTCGTCCACGACCATGCTGCTGCTCGGGCTGCTGTTCCTGCTCGCCGCCTGCGGCAAGTCCGCGCAGGTGCCGCTGCAGTCCTGGCTGCTCGACGCCATGGAGGGCCCGACCCCGGTGTCGGCGCTGATCCACGCGGCAACCATGGTCACCGCCGGCGTCTACCTCGTCGTCCGGTCGAACTTCATCTACGACTACTCCGAGACCGCCCAGACCGCCGTCGTCGTCGTCGGCGTGGTGACGCTGCTGTGGGGCGCGGTCATCGGGTGCGCGAAGGACGACATCAAGAAGGCGCTCGCCGGGTCCACGATGAGCCAGATCGGCTACATGATGCTGGCCGCCGGGCTCGGTCCCGCCGGCTACGCGTTCGCGATCTTCCACCTGATGACGCACGGCTTCTTCAAGGCCAACATGTTCCTCGGCGCCGGCTCGGTGATGCACGCCATGGACGACGACGTGGACATGCGGCACTACGGCGCGCTGGCCAAGGCCATCCCCGTCACGTTCCTGACCTTCTCGATCGGCTACCTCGCGATCATCGGGGTGCCGCCGTTCGCCGGCTTCTGGTCGAAGGACAAGATCATCGAGGCGGGCTTCGGCGACAACCTCGTCGTCGGGATCGCCGCCATGGTCGGCGCCGGGATCACCGCGTTCTACATGACCCGGCTGATGCTGATGACGTACTTCGGCAAGAAGCGCTGGCAGGAGGGCGTCCACCCGCACGAGTCGCCCAAGGTGATGACCGGTCCGCTGGTCGCGCTGGCCGCGCTCTCGGCGCTGGGCGGCCTGCTGCTGCTCAACGACTGGATCGTCGACTGGCTGTCGCCGGTCGTCGGGTCCCCGCCGGAGGAGAGCCTCCCGCTGCCGGCCGCCGTGCTGTCGATCCTGATCCTGGTGCTGGTCGTCGTCGGCGTCGCCATCGCGTGGCTGACCGTCGGCCGGCACGAGGTGCCGCTCACCGCGCCGGCGAAGGTGTCGTTCGTGACCCGGGCCGCGCGGGCCGACCTCTACGGAGACGCGATCAACGAGGAGCTGCTGATGCGTCCGGGTGACCGGTTCGTCACCGGCCTGGTGGCCTTCGACGACGGCGTCGTCGACGGGTCCGCGATGGGCACCGGGCGGGCGTTCGGCGGGATGTCGAGCACCTTCCGCCGGCTGCAGACCGGCTTCGTCCGCTCCTACGCCCTGTCCGTCCTCGGCGGCGCCGTGGTGGTCGTCCTCGCTCTCCTGGCGGTGAACCTCGCATGAGCCTCCCTCTCCTGACCACGGCGCTGCTGCTGCCGATCGTCGGCGCGGTCGTGGTGACCGTGCTGCCGAAGGGCGGTGGCCGCACGGCGCTGCCCAAGATCGTCGCGCTCGGCTTCTCGCTGGCCACCCTGGTGGTGGTCGCGGTCGTCGGGCTCGGCTTCGACACCGGCAGCGGCGCCGCCCGCTACCAGTTCACCGAGACCCACGACTGGATCGAGGTGTTCGGCGCGCACTACGCGCTGGGCGTCGACGGCATCGGCCTCACGCTGGTGCTGCTCACCGCGATCCTGTCGCCGGTGGTGATCCTCGCGTCCTGGAACGACGGCGACGACGGCCGCTGGGGCGTCAACGCGTTCTTCGCCTGGATGCTCGCGCTCGAGGGCCTCGCGATCGGCGTGTTCGCCGCGACCGACGTCTTCTTGTTCTACGTGCTGTTCGAGGCGACGCTGATCCCGATCTACTTCCTGATCGGCGGCTTCGGCGGCCCGCGACGCTCCTACGCCGCCGTGAAGTTCCTGCTGTTCTCGCTGTTCGGCGGGCTGCTGATGCTGGCCTCGGTGGTCGGTCTGTACGTCGTGTCGGCCGACGCCGGCCAGCCGACGTACCTGCTCTCCGAGCTGAGCAAGGTCCCGATGGACCGCGACACCGCGCGCTGGCTGTTCGTCGGCTTCTTCATCGCGTTCGCGATCAAGGCGCCGATGGTGCCGGTGCACACCTGGCTGCCGGACGCCGCCGAGGAGGGCAGCCCCGGCACCTCGGTGCTGCTGGTCAGCATCCTCGACAAGATCGGCACCTTCGGGATGATCCGGTTCTGCCTCCAGCTGTTCCCGGAGGCGTCGAGGTGGGCCACCCCGGTGGTGCTGGTGCTGGCCGTGATCAGCGTGCTGTACGGCGCGCTCGCCGCGATCGGCCAGAAGAGCATCCCCCGGCTGATCGCCTACACCTCGGTGTCGCACTTCGGCTTCATCGTGCTCGGCATCTTCGTGCTCAACAGCTACGGCCAGTCCGGGTCGATGCTCTACATGTTCAACCACGGGCTCTCGACCGCCGCGCTGTTCCTGGTCACCGGCTTCCTGATCAAGCGCCGCGGCTCGCAGCTGATCCCGGACTTCGGCGGCGTCGAGAAGGTCGCGCCATTGCTCGCCGGCATCTTCCTGGTCGCCGGGCTGTCGTCGCTGTCGCTGCCGGGCCTCGGCCCCTTCGTCTCCGAGTTCCTGGTGCTGCTGGGCGCCTTCACGCACGCGTGGTGGTGGGCCGCGGCCGGCGTCCTCGGCATCGTGCTGGCGGCGCTGTACATCCTGCTGATGTACCAACGCACCATGACCGGGCTGCCGCGCGCCGAGATCGTCGGCATGAAGGACCTCAACGTGCGTGAGGTGACCGCGCTCGCGCCGCTGCTCGTGCTCCTCGTGGTGCTCGGCTTCTTCCCGCGGCCGCTCACCTCGATCATCAACCCCGCCGTCGCCGACACGCTGCAGCAGGTGGGCGTCAGCGACCCGCGGCCCGCCGTGCCCGCGCAGGCCGCCGGACAGGAGACCAAGTGAACCTCGCTGCCGAGTTCTCCAAGCCGACCGTCGAGTACGGCATGCTCTCACCGCTGCTCGTGGTGTTCGGCGTGGCCACCCTCGGCGTGCTCGTCGAGGCGTTCGTGGCCCGCAAGGCCCGCTACGCGGTCCAGCTGACCCTGACGCTGGCCGGGGTGATCGGGGCGCTGGTCGCCACGATCCTGGTCGCCTTCCAGCTGTCGCCGACCGGCAACGGCCGCGGCATCCTCGGGGTCGAGGGCGCCATCGCCGTCGACGGGCCGTCGGTGTTCATCTGGGGCACGATCTTGTCGCTCTCGCTCATCAGCGTGCTGCTGTTCGGCGAGCGCACCCTCGAGGGCGGCATCACCGCGTTCGCGGGCCAGGCGGCGGCGCTGCCCGGCACCTCCGCCGAGCGCGAGGCGTCCACCCAGGGCCTCGAGCACACCGAGGTCTTCCCGCTGATGATGTTCTCCATCGGCGGCATGATGCTGTTCCCGGCGGCCAACGACCTGATCACGATGTTCGTGGGCCTCGAGATCCTGTCGCTGCCGCTGTACCTGCTGTGCGGCCTCGCCCGCCGGCGCCGGCTGCTCTCGCAGGAGGCGGCGCTGAAGTACTTCATGCTCGGCGCGTTCAGCTCCGGCTTCTTCCTCTACGGCATCGCGCTCACCTACGGCTTCGCCGGGTCGATGAGCTTCGGCGACATCGCCGAGGCGGTCTCCGGTCGCATCGGCGGGTCCGTGCTGCTGCTCGCCGGCATCGGCCTGATCTCGGTCGGCCTGCTGTTCAAGATCGGCGCCGCGCCGTTCCACTCCTGGACCCCGGACGTCTACCAGGGCGCCCCGACGGCGGTCACCGCGTTCATGGCCGCCTGCACCAAGGTGGCCGCGTTCGGTGCGCTGCTGCGGCTGTTCTACGTCGCCTTCGGACCCGCCCGCTGGGACTGGACGCTGATGATCGGCATCGTCGCGGTGCTGACCATGCTGGTCGGCTGCATCCTGGCGATCACCCAGTCCGACATCAAGCGGATGCTGGCCTACTCCTCGATCGCGCACGCCGGGTTCGTGCTCGTCGGCTTCGTCGGGCTGCACTCGGTCGCCGGGTTCGCCGGCACCGAGATCTCGTCGCTGCAGGCGGTGCTGTTCTACCTGGTGACCTACGGCTTCATGACCATCGGCGCGTTCGCGGTGGTCACCGTGGTCCGCGACGCCGGCGGCGAGGCCACCGGGCTGTCGCGGTGGTCCGGGCTGGGCAAGGAGTCGCCGGTCCTCGCGGGCGTCTTCGCGTTCTTCCTGCTGGCGATGGCCGGCATCCCGCTGACCTCCGGCTTCACCGGCAAGTGGGCGGTGTTCGCGGCGGCGGTCGCCGGCGGCGCGTGGCCGCTGGTGGTGATCGCGGTGGTGCTCAGCGCGGTCGCGGCGTTCTTCTACGCCCGGGTGATCGTGCTGATGTTCTTCTCCGAGCCGGTGGGCGAGGGCCCCGTGGTGACGACCCCCAGCATCATGACCACTATCGTGATCGCAGTCGGGTTCGCCGTGACCGTGATGCTGGGTGTGTTCCCGGGACCGGTGCTGGACCTGGCGGCCACCGCCGGTCAGTTCATCCGCTGACCGACCGAACGCTTGGACTCCCCTGATGACGGCCCCCCAGACCCACCCGGTCGCCGACGGCAACTCGTCGTTGGCGCTGCCGGTCCTCGACGACGACCTCGAGGCGCGGCTGCGCGCCCAGCTGGCCAAGGTGGAGGAGCGGCTCGAGCGGGAGATCCGCAGCGAGGCGCCGTTCGTCACCGAGGCGGCCCGGCACCTGCTGCACGCCGGCGGCAAGCGGTTCCGGCCGGCGCTGACGCTGCTCGCCGCCGAGGTCGGTGACCCGTCGGCCGAGGGCGTGATCACCTCGGCCTGCGTGGTCGAGCTGACCCACCTCGCGTCGCTGTACCACGACGACGTGATGGACGAGGCCGACCTGCGCCGCGGTGCCGAGTCGGCGAACTCGCGGTGGGACAACCACGTCGCGATCCTCACCGGCGACTTCCTGTTCTCGAAGTCCTCGGAGCTGACCGCCTCGCTCGGCGCCGACGCGGTGCTGATCCAGTCGCAGACCTTCACGAAGCTCGTCGAGGGCCAGATCCTCGAGACCCTCACGCCGGAGTCCGACCCGCTCGCGCACTACCTGCGGGTGGTCGAGGGCAAGACCGGCTCGCTGATCGCGACCTCGGCCCGCTACGGCGCCCGGTTCTCCGGCGCCACCCGGCAGGTCGAGGAGGCCCTCACGGCGTACGGCGAGAAGGTCGGGATGGCCTTCCAGCTCTCCGACGACATCCTCGACATCTCCTCGGAGTCGGTGGAGTCGGGCAAGACGCCGGGCACCGACCTGCGCGAGGGCGTGCCGACGCTGCCCGTGCTGATGGCGCAGCGCTCCACCGACCCGGCGGACGAGCGGCTGCTGACGCTGCTGGCCGGCGACCTCACCGACGACGCCCGGCACGCCGAGGCGCTCGACCTGCTCCGCAAGCACGCCGCGATGGACGAGGCGCGGGCCTACGTGCTCGGCATCGCCCGCGAGGCGCAGGACCTGCTCACCGTGGTGCCCGAGGGGCCGGTGCGCGACGCGCTCGACGCGTTCGCGGTGCTGATCGCCACCCGCACCGCCTGACCGCGCCGCTCAGTAGGATCAGCGGCCCGACGACCGCAGCCGCGCTACAGGCTGCGGTCCTCGTGGTGCCAGCCGGTCTCGAAGTTGAACCACAGCGCGTGGACGTGGCCGTCCGCCGGTGCGGAACAGGTTGTGCTGCTCGGCGAGGTTGCGGCGCTCGTGGGTGAACGTGTACGCCGTCGGGTCGCCGACGGCGGGCGGTGCGCCGAGCATCGCGGTGCGGTCCTCGTGGTGCCAGCCGCACTCGAAGTTGAACCAGAGCGCGTGGATGTGGCCGTCCGACGGTGCGGAACAGGTTGTGCTGCTCGGCGAGGTTCCGGCCCTCGTGCGTGAACGTGTAGCAGACCGCCTTCCCGACCGCCGGCGGAGCGCCGAGCATCGCGGTGCGGTCCTCGTGGTGCCAGCCGGACTCGAAGTTGAACCACAGCGCGTGGATGTGGCCGTCCGCCGGTGCGGAACAGGTTGTGCTGCTCGGCGAGGTTCCGTCCCTCGTGCGTGAACGTGTACGCCGTCGGATCCGCCATCGCCGCCGGGGCCCCGAGGATCGCGGTGCGGTCCTCGTGGTGCCAGCCGGACTCGAAGTTGAACCACAGCGCGTGGACGTGCCCGTCGCCGGTGCGGTACAGGTTGTGCTGCTCGGCGAGGTTCCGGCCCTCGTGCGTGAACTCGTACGGCGTGGAGCTCCCGGTCGCGGCCGGGGCGCCGAGCATCGCGGTGCGGTCCTCGTGGTGCCAGCCGGACTCGAAGTTGAACCACAGCGCGTGGATGTGCCCGTCCGAGGTGCGGAACAGGTTGTGCTGCTCGGCGAGGTTCCGGCCCTCGTGCGTGAACGTGTACGCCGTCGGGTCCGCCGTCGCGGCCGGTGCGCCGAGGATCGCGGTGCGGTCCTCGTGGTGCCAGCCGGACTCGAAGTTGAACCACAGCGCGTGGACGTGCCCGTCCCCGGTGCGGAACAGGTTGTGCTGCTCGACGAGGTTGCGCCGCTCGTGCACGAAGGGGTACGGCGTGGAGCTCCCGGCAGCCGGTGGCGCGCCGAGCATCGCGGTGCGGTCCTCGTGGTGCCAGCCCGACTCGAAGTTGAACCACAGCGCGTGGATGTGCCCGTCCCCGCTGCGGAACAGGTTGTGCTGCTCGGCGAGGTTCCGCCCCTCGTGCACCAGCGTGTACGCCGTCGGGTCGGCCACCGCCGCCGGCGGCGCCATCAACGGCGCGATCCGGTTGCGGATCACCTGGCGGCACACGGCGCAGAACGGGACGCTCAGCGCCCGCATCTTGCAGTCGTACTCCGGCCGGTAGGCGCCGCAGTGGTAGTAGTGGGCGCCCTCGAACAGCCCCACCGTCCCGGTCGGGACGGTGCTGGCCCGCGAGTCCACGGTGGCGCAGCTCGGGTTGCTCATCGTCGGCAGCGTGGTCGCGGCGGCGACCGCCCACCGCCACTTCAGGGTCGCCCGGTCGGTGTTGACGGTGACGTTCGGCTCGGTGGGCTCGCTCGCGGGATGACGGTCGTGCCCGGTCTCCGCCCCGCCGGCGTAGTACGGGTACTCGTCGGCCAGCCCGTAGGCGGTGTGGCCGATCTCGTGGATGGCGATCTCGGTCGCGCCGCCGGCGAGTGAGTACGTGCCGACCGACCCGCCGCTGCCGCCGTAGATCGTCGAGTTGACGACCACGATCGCGACCGAGAACTCGGGGACCCGCGCGGCGGCGGTGACGAGCACGGTCGTGTTGTTGCACACCAGCAGCCGGCGGATGTTGTTGCCGCCGAAGCTCGAGTCGAAGTACGTCCGCGCCGTCGCGCCGGTGCCGCCGCCCGCCGTCGGGTCGTCGGCGCCCGAGTCCGTGGACGCGACGTTGACCCGCCACACGTTGATGGCCGGCGCGAGCGCGTCGTACGGCGGCGTGGCGTTCAGCGCCGTGACGAATGCCGTGCAGGCGTTGTTGAACGCCGTCTGCTGGGCCGCGGTGAACCCGTCGGCGAGCAGCACGATGGTGAAGGCCCGGTTGCGCGGTGCCGACCCGGAGATCTGGGTGGCGCCCTGGACGGTGCCGTCTGAGGTCGTCATGGCCGCCTACCCCTGCCGCCGGAGCCGGAAGTTGCCGAGCTCGACGTGCTCGGCGGCCCCGCGGATGGGCGGGGTGAACCGGCCCGGCCGGGCCGCCGCGATCCGGCGCCGGCGGGATCCGCACGACCGCCACCTGCGCGGCGTCGGCGTGAGCCGGCACGACCACGGTGAAGGCTCCCCGGGCCTCGGTGTCGACCCGGGTGATCGGCGCCTCGTGGTCCTCGGGGAACACCTCGGCGCTCTGGTCCATGCCGGTGCGGACGGGGATCCGCGCGAGCAGGTCGCCGGCGTCGTTGCGGGTCTCCACGAAGTGCCCGGCCCGCTGCTCGGCCGCGATCGGCGTGGTGGCCACGGTGTCCACCGGCTCCTGCGAGACCAGTCGCACGGTGTCGCCCTCGTACTCGAAGATCAGGCGCACCGCGCCTGCGACGGGTGGTGGCTGGTCGGTCATGGCGAGCTCCTCGGCGTTCTCCGACGGTGGCGGGGCTGACGCAGGCGGCTGGGCCGGTCATCTGATGACCGGCATCGACGTTCCCTCGAGCCCCAGGCCCTCAGCCGAAAGTAGGACCCGCGCTCGCGGCAGGACAACGGTCTCCTGAGAGGTGGTCTAGAACTCTGTACTTTCCGCCCCCGTTTGGCCCGGGATGCCGACCGCTCGGACCGGCACTCGAGCGGTCGCACACCCGTCCCGCAGCGGGCAGGACCAGCACGGTCGCCGCGAGTGCCGGTCTGAGCGGTTCGGCCTGCGGCCAGGTCACCTGTCCCGGATCGTGCGACCTTTGAGGTCGGCCACGTGCATCCTGGGACTGATCCCGTGTCGCCGCGCTTGCGCCTTCGTGCGACAGGCCAGGACCTCCGAACCCCTGACCGGCCCCATGCCCGTCATGTGGTTGGCGATCCGAACTTGTCGACAACCCCCCCCGCGAGGCCACGTCACGCGACACACCGTCCGAGCTGGGTGCCGCGAGCACGATCGCGCCGTGCGCGACGCCGTGGAAGTTGCCGCGGCTCACATCGGCGGCGTTCCGGCCGAGGGAGGCGTCGTTGACCAGCTTCTTGAGGCTCTGGATCGCCCGGGAGACGACGACAGGCTGCGGTGCCTGGTAGTTGCTCAGCGTCGAGCTGCCGTTGACGTCGCTCTCGTCCTCGATGAACGAGATGAGGGTCGCGATGGCGTCCTGCACGCCGACGCGCTGCGCCTGCGTGCTCGGGAAGTTGGAGCTGTCGTTGACGTACTCGGTCAGACCGCGCATCGAGTTGGTCTGGACTGCTGCAGCCCGGCTGGCCAAGCCGGTCACGATCTCGTTGTACTCGAACTGCTGGGACGAGATGCGCTCTGACCGGGCCTGCTGGCGTTGTTGGTCGCGGCTGTTGTGACTCGCGACGAGAATCGACGCGATGATCCCCGCGGCAGCGACCAGGATGGAGACGGCCGACACGACGGTGGTCGAGAGACTGAGGCGCTGCTGCTGTGCCAGCTCCTCGTGCTTCAGGGCCTTCTCCTCGGCCCAGCGTTGCTCCTGCCATGCGCGTTCGGTGTCGTCCACGTCGGCCCCCGCCCTTGTGCACCTGACCTTCCGCCATTGAAGACGGTCGATTCCCGGCCTCGCAAGAGCGTCTTCCGACCGCACCGCACCGTGCTGTGCCTGGAGGTGCCGGCGCTCAGCCCTTGACCGCGCCGCCGAACGAGAACGCGCCGCCGAGCCGCCGGGACAGCAGCAGGTAGAGCAGCACCGCGGGCAGCGAGTAGAGGATGGAGTACGCCGCCAGCTGGCCGTAGACGATCTGGCCGTACTGCCCGAAGAACGTGTAGATGCTGACCGAGGCCGGCAGCCGGTCGTTCGACGACAGCAGCACGAACGGGCACGAAGAAGTTGCCCCACAGCCGATGAACGTGTAGATCGTCACCACCGCGAGCCCGGGCCACATCAGCGGCAGCACGATCGTGCGCAGCCCCTGCATCGCCCCGGCGCCGTCGATCCAGGCGGCCTCCTCGAGCTCGATCGGTACGCCGTCCATGAAGTTCTTGGTCAGCCAGATCGAGAACGGCAGCGACGTGGTGGCCATGAACATGATCGTGCCGCGAGAGCGTGTCGATCAGGTTGACCTGCACGAACAGCCCGTAGACCGGCACCATGACCGCGGTGATCGGCAGCCCGGTGCGAACAGCATCGGTCAGCAGGAACGGCCGCTTGGCCCGGAACTGGTAGCGGGACAGCGGGTACGCCGCCAGCACCGACGCAGCACGTCAGCACGACGCGTGCCGCCGCCGCAGAGGATCGTGCCGTTGAGCATCGGCCGGTACGTCGTGTCGCGGTTGAGGATCGCCTTGAAGTTCGTCGAGCGTCCACGGGTGCGGCACTCGACACCGCGGCGCCGGCGCGGGCGTCGAACGAGGCGAGCACCAGCCACAGCAGCGGCACGAAGAACCCGGCGGCCAGCAGCAGCAGCGCCAGGTTCACGACCACCTGTCCGTGCCGGACGCGGACGGCGGTGCGGCGCCGGGCCGCGGAGCGTGCGGAGTGCCGCGTGAGACGGCGCGGCGGTCATGACGCACCTCGTCGAGCTCGGAGCAGCGCGGAGGTACACCAGCGAGAACACCGCGCCGATGGCCAGCAGCACCAGGGCGAGCGCCGTGCCGTAGCCGAGCTGCGAGAGCTGGAAGGCCTGCTGGTACGCGAAGATCGGCAGCGTCGTGCTCTTGTTGCTCGGGCCCGCCGCGGGTCATCGTCCAGATCAGGCCGAACACCGACAGCGTCTGCAGCGTGATCAGCATCAGGTTGGTGGTGATCGTCCGGCCGGATCATCGGCAGCGTCACCGACCACAGCCGCTGCACCGTGCCCGCGCCGTCCATCGTCGCCGACTCCTCGATCTCCTTGGGCACCTCGCGACAGCGCCGCGGAGTAGACGAGCATCGAGAACGCCGTGCCGCGCCAGATGTTCGCCAGCGACACCGCGATGATCGGCACGCTGAACAGCCAGTCCTGGCTGGGCAGCGACGAACGGCGCGCAGGATCTCGTTGAGCGAGCCCGTCGTCGCCGAGGAACGCGACCACATGTAGCCGGCGACCACCTCGGGCAGCACCCACGCGCCGATCCACGATCGCGCTGACGCAGTTGCGCGCACCCACGCGCTGCCGGACCGCGCATCAGCAGTGCCAGCACCAGCCGAGGATGTTCTGCCCGATGATCGCCGAGAGCAGCGTGAAGACCAGCGTGTCAGACCAGACGACTGCCGGAACGCGCCGCTGCCGAAGGCCTTGCGGAAGTTGTCGAGGCCGACGAACTGCGTTCGCCGCGACGGTGCCGGTCAGCGCCATGTTGGTGAACGCCGAGTACAGGCAGTAGAGGATCGGGCCGGCCAGGAAGACCAGCCAGCAGCACGATCGCCGGTCCCAGCGGCAGCACCCTGGACGCAGCCCCGCCCCGACGCATCCGGTGGCGGCCGCCGCGGGGGCGGGCGTCGCCGGCGGTCACTGCGAGGACGGCGCTGGTGACGTCTGTCCGCCGACGATGCCCTTGACCTGCTCGTCGTACTTCTTCGCCGCGTCGGTCGGGCGTCGACTGCCGGTCATCACCGACTCGATCGCGGCGACTGGATCTCCTTGGAGACCGGGGGTACTCCGAGTAGCGCCGGCCGGTAGACGGTGATCGGGACCAGGTCGGTGAAGAACTCGTTGGTCGGGTTCGGCCTTCCCGTACGACGGGTCGGACGGCGACGTCCTTGCGCACCGCGATCTGCACGCTGCTTGATGGCGCACTTGGCTCGTGTTCTTCTTGTCTGCCGAGCAGTCTTGATCAGGTCCCAGGCCGCGCTTGTCGTTGTCGGACTTCTTCGGGATCGCCCAGGTCCAGCCGCCGGACAGGCTGACCCGGCCGTTGCCGTCGCCGTCCTGGGTCGGCATCGCCGTCGGTCGCCATCGTCTTGTCCCAGCCCTTCCACGGCGTCGCGCCGCTGTCGAGCCAGTTGTTCGAGACCCAGGAGCCGTCGAGCGCGATGGCCAGCTTGCCCTCGGGCAGCAGCTTGCTGCCGACGGTGTTGCTCCAGGTCGGGTCCAGCGCGTCCTTCGGGACGGGCATCAGCTTCTCGTCGCGTAGACGGTCTTGACGAAGTTCAGCGCGTCGGTGAAGCCCTTGCTGCCGACGACCCACTTCTTCGAGCTCGCGTCGTACAGCGTGTCGCCGGTGCCGTAGAGCAGCATCTCGAAGCCCTGCATGGTGGCGGCCTCGCCGACGCGGTTGCCGGCGTACACGTTCATCGGGGTGACGCCGGGGACCTTCTGCTTGATCGTGCGTGCGGCGGTCAGCACGTCGTCCCAGGTCTTCGGCTTCCAGTCGGTCGGCAGGCCGGCCTTGGCGAAGATCTTCTTGTTGTACCAGAGCGCCCGGGTGTCGGTGCCGTCCGGGACGCCGTACGTCTTGCCGTCCAGCGCCTGCGCGGCCTTCTTCGCCGTGGGCTGGAACTGCTTCCAGTCCGCCCACGACTTCAGGTGGTCGTCGAGCGGAGCGCAGGTAGCCGGCGTCGATGTCGGAGTTGATCAGGAAGGTGTCCTCGTAGACCAGGTCGGGCGAGGTCTTCGGGGAGCGCATCTGCAGCTGCAGCTTGGTGTAGTAGTCGTCCTCCGACGCGCTGATCGGCTGCAGGTCGACGGTGAGCCCCTTGTGGCTGGCCTCGAACTCCTTCTTCACCGACTTGAGGAAGTTCGCCTGCACGTGCGAGTCGCCGAACTGCTGGTAGGTGACGGTCAACGTGTTCTTGCCGCCGTTGCCACCTCCTCCGCCGCAGCCGGCGAGCACGGCGGAGAGCACTCCGGCCGTGGCGAGCGCGAGCGTCGCCCGGATCCTGCGGCGGACGGGTGCGAGGGCCTTGCGTTCGGTGTGGGACATGGCTTCCTCCGAGACGGAACGGTTGACGCTGGGCTAGGACCTGGGCCGGGTGAGCCGCAGGGTGAGGACCTGGAAGGGGCGGAGGGCCAGCTCGACCCCACCGTCGTGGAGGGCGAGACCGCCGTCGTCCGAGGGCCGCTCCAGCAGGTCGGTCGTGGTGACGGACTCGACCGGGAACCCGAGGCGCGAGGCGGCCGACGGCCCGGCCGCCGAGCGCCTCGTAGAGCCGGACGACGACGTCGCCGCTGCCGGTCGTCGGCGAGCTTGACCGCCGAGACCACGACGCCGTCGTGGTCGACGGTGACCAGCGGCGCGACCGCGGCGTCGCCGGGCACGCTGCGCTCGGGCAGGTTGAGCCGGTAGCCCTCGCGGACGGCGTCGCGCGATGTCGGCGCCGACGCACCAGCGCGTAGCGCAGCCGGTGCGTGCCCTGGTCGGTCTCCGGGTCGGGGAAGCGCGGGGCGCGCAGCAGCGAGAGCCGCACCGTGGTCGTCGTGCCGCCGTCCGGCGCGGACCGTGCGGGTGACGTCGTGGCCGTACGTCGAGTCGTTGACCACCGCGACGCCGTAGCCGGGCTCGCCGACGTGCACGCAGCGGTGGCGCGCAGATCTCGAACTGGGCCGCCTCCCAGCTGGTGTTGGTGTGCGGTGGGCCGGTGCACGTGGCCGAACTGGATCTCCGACGGCGGACTGCGTCGGCGTGCACGTCCAGCGGGAAGGCCGGCCTTGAGGAACTTCTCGCGCCTCGTGCCAGTCGACCTCGGTGTCGATGTCGAGCCGGCGGGCGCCCGGCGCGAGCGGTGACCGTCTGGGTGAGCGTCGGAGCGAGCCGAAGGCGGCGCACGACGCCGGACCGCGGCCGTCCGCGGCGTCGCTCGGCAGCGACTCCATCGACGTCGGCGTCGACGAGGTCGGTGACGGTGTCGCGGTAGTGCCGGTCGACGTCCCAGGCGTCCCACTGGTTCGGGCAGGTCGGGGTGCAGCTGGAGCAGGTTGCCGGCGCGCGCCGGGGGCGAGCGCCTCGCGGTCCGGCGCCGAGGTCGACGACGGAGGTGAGCAGGCCGCGGCCGTCGATCGTCGACCCGGACCAGGCCGTTGTCGAGGACGAAGCCGCCGCCCGGCGGGCGTGCAGCCGGCGCGGCGCCGGCGACCGGCGGGCGCGAGACCGCCGCGCCGCCGGCCGGCGACGCCGTCGCGCGGCGTGCGGCGCGGCGTTGAAGACCACGCGTGCCGCCGGCGTCCGGGTCGCCGGCCAGCGCCCGCTGCGCGGCGCCGATGATCTCGTCCAGCTCGCGCGGCGACCCGGGCGTAGGTCGTCTCGCGCCTCGCGGTGCACCCAGGCGATCGACGAGCCGGGCAGGATGTCGTGGAACTGGTGCAGCAGCACCGTCTTCCAGATCCGGTCCAGCTCCTCGTACGGGTACGGCGCACCCGGTGCGCACCGCGGCGGTCGCCGCCCACAGCTCGGCCTCGCGCAGCAGGTGCTCGCTGCGCCGGTTGCCCTGCTTGGTGCTGGCCTGGCGTGGTGTAGCGTGCGCGCGGTGCAGCTCCAGGTAGAGCTCGCCGACCCACACCGGCGGCGTCCGGGTACTCGGCGCGGGCCTTGGCGAAGAACTCGGCCGGGGCCTCGATCTCGACCCGGGGCGAGCCCTCCAGGTCGCGCAGCCGGCGCGGCCCGCGCCAGCATCTCGCGGGTGGGGCCGCCGCCGCCGTCGCCGTAGCCGAACGGGCACCAGGGAGCGGTTGGCCGACGCCCTTCTCCGAGAAGTTGCGCACCGCGTGGGCGATCTCCGCGCCGCTGACAGCTCGGCGTTGTAGGTGTCGACCGGCGGGAAGTGGGTGAAGATCCGGGTGCCGTCGATGCCCTCCCACCAGAAGGTGTGGTGCGGGAACTTGTTGGTCTGGTTCCAGGAGATCTTCTGGGTGAGGAACCAGCGCGACGCCGGCCAGCTTCGACCAGCTGCGGCAGCGCGGCGGTGTAGCCGAAGGAGTCGGGCAGCCACACCTCCTCGGTCTCGACGCCGAACTCGCTCGAGGAAGAACCGCTTGCCGTGCACGAACTGGCGGGCCAGCGCCTCGCCGCCGGGCATGTTGGTGTCGGACTCCACCCACATGCCGCCGACCGGCACGAAGCTGGCCCGTCCGCGACCGTCTCCTGGATCCGCGCGCAGACCTCGGGCCGGTGCTCCTTGATCCAGGCGTACTGCTGGGCCTGGGACATCGCGAAGACGAAGCTCGGGGTGGTCGTCCAGCAGCGCGGTCACGTTGGAGACGGTGCGGGCGACCTTGCGGACCGTCTCGCGCAGCGGCCACAGCCACGCCGAGTCGATGTGCGCGTGGCCGACCGCGCTGACCCGGTGCGCGCTGGCGTGGGCCGGGCGCGGCGAGCGCCGGGCGCGAGCACCGTCGCGGGCGGCCGGCGCGGTGCCGGCGACGTCGTGCAGGTCGAGGGCGTCGAGGGCGCGCTCGAGGGCGCGCAGGATCTCGCCAGCGGCGCGGCGAGTCGGTCGGCGAGCTCGCGCATCAGCTCGTCGAGCACCTCGAGGTCCTGGACCAGCTCCCAGACCGTCGCTCGTCGAAGACGGCCAGGTCCACGCGGCGAACGCGGTACAGCGGCTCGTCGCCCGCGGTCAGCACGTCGCCGAGCGGGGTGGCCGGAACGCCGGCGCCGAGGATGTCGGGGTTGGAGGCGGCCTCGACGTAGCAGGTCGACCTGCTCGCCGCCCGGCGGCGGGTCGGCGCACCGGCACGCCAGCTGGTTGCGCGGGTTGAGCGCCTTCACCGGGCGTGCCGTCGGGCCGGTAGACCAGCCCCTCGGCCTGGAAGCCGGGCCGGTCGGCGCGAAGCCGAGGTCGACGACCGCCTCGACGCTCGCGGCCGGCCCACTCGGCGGGGACGGTGCCGGTGACGTGGAACCAGGTGGTGCCCCAGGGCGGGCCCCACTCCTGGCCGGCCTTGGTCTCGGACGTAGGCCGCGGCGAGCCCGTCCGCGACCGGCACCGGCTCGCCGGGCGCCTGCCAGGACTCCAGCGAGAGCGGTGCGGTGGCGCCGTGCACGGCGGGGCGCAGCCGCTCCCGCAGCATCCGGGCGACGCGGCGCTCGACGTGGACCCGGTCGTCATGCACGACGGGGTCCGGATGTCTCGTATGTCTCGTGTGTGTCGTGCATCACGTGGGACCCTAGATCCGGGACCTTTAGCACGTCAATACGTCAATTGAGATCCTCGGTTATGCTCCGAGCGACATCATGGAGGAGCGAAACATGGGCGCGGACCCCCCAGCCGGTGAGCCGCCGTCGGGCACGACGCTGTTCGCGTGGGTCAAGACGTCGCTGCGCGCCGCCATCGCCCGCGGGGAGTACGCCGCCGACCAGCCGTTCGTCACGCAGCGCGAGATCGTCGAGCGGTTCGGCGTCTCGACCACCACGGCGGTCCGGGCGCTCAACGACCTGGTCGCCGAGGGCCTGGTGGTCCGGCGACGCGGCCGGGGGACGTTCGTGGCCGACCCGGCGCCGCGCCGGGAGACCGGCCCGCGGCGGGGGGTGCGCACCGTCGCGTTCGTCAACCCGAACGACGTCGACGCGCACCAGGTCTCGGTGCGCTCGGGGATCGCCGAGGAGTGCGCGGCGCGCGGTCACCGGCTGGTGATGAGCAGCACCCCCGACGTCGACTCCGAGGAGGCCGTGCTGCGGCGGGTGGTCGACGCAGGGCGCCCACGGCGTGATCGTCTACCTGCGCGACCACTCCCGCGCCGGCCCGACGCTCGACGAGCTGCGGCGCAGCGGGATCGCCGTGGTGCTCGTCGACCGCTACCTGCCCTCCTGGCCGTCGGACGCGGTGATGTTCGACGACTTCGCGATCGGCTACGAGGTCACCTCCGCCGTCCTGGACCGCGGGCACGCGGCGCCGGCGGTGCTGTGGGGCGAGGAGGACGTCACCAGCGTGCGGGACCGGCTCAGCGGCCACTACCGCGCGCTGCGCGACCGCGGCCGGCCCGAGCTGCCCGAGCGGTCCGCGCTGCGGGACTACGCCGCCCTGCCGGCCGAGCGACGCCAGGCGCGGCTGCGCTCGCTGATCGACTCGCCCGAGGGGCTGACGTCGGTGATCGGCGGCAGCGCGTCGACCATGTCGATGGCCGCCTCGGACCTGCTGGCGCTGGCCGACGGCTTCCCCGGCACCGTCGAGCTCGCGAACATGGACGAGCTGGGGCCCTACGACGTCTCGCCGCTCGCCGTCGTCTCGGCGACGCTGCCCGCCCGGGAGATGGGGGCGACCGCGATGCGGCTGCTGCACGAGCGGATGGCCGGCTCGCAGGACCCGCCCCGGCACGTCGTCCTCGCGGGCCGGGTCAACGTCGCCGGCCGCGGCCGCAACACGATGTCGGTCACCGGCAGCCGCAGCGAGCGCGAGCACGCCTGACCCGGGGCCGGCCCGGCGGCGTCAGCCCCGGCGCAGCCGGAGCCAGCGGCGGCGCTGGACGGGTGGCACCACCTCGACGATCAGCTCGAGCCGCCGGTCGAGCCAGCGGCTGACCTCGGCGATCTCCGAGGTCGAGAGCACCCGCGGGCCGTAGCGCCAGGTGTGCTCCAGTGCCCGGGGCGAGGCGAGCAGCACCGCGCCGTGCCAGGTGGCGACGTCGCCGGCGTCCTCGGCCAGCCGCAGCTCGGGACGCACCCGGCCGCGGTAGCGCTCGGGGCAGCACGTCGGCGACCGCCTCGGCGGCCTCGGACGCGGTGGGCACCAGCGGGTCGCCGACCGTGCCGCCCGGGCACTCCAGCACCACGTGGACGCCGCTCGGCCCGACGACGACCTCGTCGATCCGGCCGTCCGACCCGGGCCCGCGCACGCCGACGTAGCGCCGCCAGTGCGAGCCCGGCAGCGAGCTCGCCGCCGGCACGATCCGTCCCCGAGTCATGGCGTCCTCCCTCGAGGCTGATCGTAGGGACGTGTAAAGGACGCTGTACGGGGATTGCCGCAACCGAGACCCGGACGTGACCAGGGTCGCAGTCGCTCAGACCTCGACGCGGTCGGTGCCGGCGAGGATCGCGTCGACCGGCGGGCGTGGCGGGTCCCCGAGCAGCGTCGCGGTCGCGAAGTCGGCGGCGACCCGTTCGAACGTCGTGCCGTGCCGCAGCATGGCGTGCCGGCCGCCGCGGACGCTGACGTAGCCCACGTCCGTCGTACGGCGGAGCGCGGCGGCGACCACCGCCGACCGCCGGGGCGACGCGATCCGGTCCTCGTCGCCGTGCACGACCAGCACCGGCCGGCCCGGCGGCACGGTGATCTCGGCGCCGTCGGACTCCTGGACCCAGGGGTTCAGCGCGACCACGCTGGCCACCCCGCGCTGGTCGGCGGCGAGCAGGGCCGCCCGGCCGCCCAGGGAGTGGCCGACCAGGCACACCGGGACGTCGGCGCCGAGGCTGGAGCGGAGCTGGGCCAGCGCCCACCGGACGTCCTCCACCGGGGTGTGCGAGGCGTCCCAGCCGCGGCTGGAGTTGAGCAGCCGCAGGACCGCGAGCCGGCCGCGGCCCGCCCGGGCGATCCGCCGGGCGACCGGGACCATCCGCAGCACCGACAGCTGGGTCGGGCTGACCGCGCTCGCGTCGCGGCGGCCGGCGCCGCCGTGCAGCACGACGACGGCGCCCTGCGGGGCGTTCGGGCCGGTCGGGACGCGGACGGGGAGCAGGCGGGCGCGTGGGGTCACTGGACCAGTGTGCCAAGTTAGACAAGAAGTTAGACAAGATGTGGAATATCGGGGGACACTGGGGGCATTAACCCCCCATGGATCACCACCGCGTCGGGAGCACCCGTGCCTGAGGGAGACAGCGTCTACCTGCTCGCCCGGCGGCTGGACCGCGGCATCAAGGGCCGCCGGCTGGCGCGCTCGGACCTGCGCACCCCGCGGACCGCGACCGTGGACCTCGCCGGCCGCACCGTCGTCGAGCACGCGACCCACGGCAAGCACCTGCTCACCCGGCTCTCCGGCGACCTGACGCTGCACACCCACCTGCGGATGCAGGGCTCCTGGACCGTCACGCGTCCCGGCCGGCAGCTGCCCTCCCGGTTGAGGGACGACGTCCGGGTGGTGCTCGAGGCGATGAACGGCGCGACGGCGTACGGCCTGCTGCTGCCGGTCGTCGACGTCGTGCACACCTCCCGGGAGGCCGGCCTGGTCGGGCACCTCGGACCCGACCCGCTGCACGACTGCTGGGACCCGGCCGAGGCGGTGCGCCGCATCGAGGCGGTGGGTGACCGGCCGATCGCCGGGGCGCTGCTCGACCAGCGCAACCTCGCCGGGCTCGGGAACCTGTGGGTCAACGAGATCTGCTTCCTGCGCGGGCACAGCCCGTGGACCCCGGTCGCGGAGGTCGACGTGCCGGCGCTGGTGCGGCTGGCGGCCCGTGCGCTGCGGACCTCGGCGTTCCACCCCGGCAGCTACCAGGTCACGACGGGGAACCGGCGGCACGGCGAGCAGCACTACGTCGCCGGCCGCGCGGGCCGGGGCTGCCTGCGGTGCGGCACGCCGATCCGGGCGGTCGACGAGGTGCCGCACGACCCCGACCGGCGGCGCACCTGGTGGTGCCCGACCTGCCAGCCGGGTCCGCAGCCCGACCTCGACCGCCGGCGGCTCGCCACCTCCGGCTGACCCGCCGACCTCCGACGACGGAGTCTGAGACGGTCGCCGGATCGGGGAAGGGTGCGCCGGGGATGCCGGTTAAGCCCCGTATGAGAGCCATGGCAGTGACAGAGTTCGGCGGCCCCGAGGAGCTCCAGGAGCTCGACCTCCCGGAGCCGCACGCGGGTTCCCGCGAGGTGCGCATCCGGGTGCACGCCGCCGCGGTGAACCCCACCGACACCAACCTCCGCTCCGGCGCGTACGGCGACGGCGGGCACGACGGCCCGTGGGTCCCCGGTGCCGACCTGGCCGGCGTCGTCGACGAGGTCGGCCCCGAGGTCGACCGGTGGAGCGTCGGCGACCGGGTGGTCGCGATCCCGGTCCCGATGGGCCCGCACGGCGGCGCGTACGCCGACCAGGTCGTCGTCCCCGCCGCCGCCGTGGTGCGGCTGCCCGACGGCATCGACGTCGTCCCGGGCTCGACCCTGCTGATGAACGCGCTGACCGCCCGGCTGGTGCTGGAGCGGCTCGCGCTGACGCCCGGCCAGACCCTCGCCGTGACCGGTGCCGCCGGTGCCTTCGGGGGGTACGTCGTGCAGCTCGCCAAGGCCGACGGGCTGAGCGTCGTCGCCGACGCCTCCGAGGACGACGAGGAGCTCGTCCGCAGCCTCGGCGCCGACCACGTCGTCCCCCGCGGCGACGACTTCGCCGACCACGTCCGGGCGATCGTGCCCGACGGCGCGGACGGGCTCGCCGACGGCGCCGTGCAGAGCGAGAAGGTCGTGGCCGCGGTCAAGGACGGCGGCGCGATCGGCACCGTCCGCGGCTGGGGCGGCCCCGCCGTCCGCGACATCCGCGTCCTCCCGGTGCTGGTCTTCGAGCACGCCGAGCGCACCGACCTGCTCGAGCGGCTCCGGGACCAGGCCGAGGACGGCACGCTCACGCTGCGCGTCGCCCAGGTCTTCCCGGCGGAGAAGGCCGCCGAGGCGCACCGCCTCCTCGAGGCCGGCGGGGTCCGCGGCCGGCTGGTCCTCGACCTCCGCTGAGTCTCGACAGGCTCGACCACCCGTCTCGACAGGCTCGACCACCCGTCTCGACAGGCTCGACCACCCGTCTCGACAGGCTCGACCACCCGTCTCGAGCTCGACCATCGAAAGGAACCCCATGACCACCAAGACCTGGTTCATCACCGGCGCCTCCAAGGGCTTCGGCCGTGAGTGGGCGGAGGCCGCGCTCGAGCGCGGTGACCGCGTCGCCGCCACGGCGCGCGACCCGCGGACCCTCGACGAGCTCGTCAACAAGTACGGCGAGCAGGTGCTGGCGCTGCAGCTCGACGTGAACGACCACGACGCCGACTTCGCCGCCGTGCAGCAGGCCGCGCAGCACTTCGGCCGGCTCGACGTCGTCGTGAACAACGCCGGCTACGGCCACTTCGGCATGATCGAGGAGCTGACCGAGGCCGAGGCCCGCGCGCAGATCGAGACCAACCTGTTCGGCGCCCTCTGGGTCACCCAGGCAGCGCTGCCGATCCTGCGCGAGCAGGGCTCCGGCCACATCATCCAGGTGTCGAGCATCGGTGGGATCAGCGCGTTCCCGACCGTCGGCGCCTACCACGCGTCGAAGTGGGGCCTCGAGGGCTTCTCCCAGGCGCTGGCCCAGGAGGTCGCCGGCTTCGGCATCCACGTGACGCTCGTCGAGCCGGGCGGGTTCAGCACCGACTGGTCCGGACCGTCCGCGTCGCGCAGCGAGGAGAACCCGGCGTACGCCGCGGTGCGCGAGGCGGCCAGCAAGCGGCCCTCGGCCAACGACCCGGGCGACCCGACCGCCACCCGGTCGGCGATCCTCAAGGTCGTCGACGCCGAGCAGCCGCCGCTGCGGGTGTTCTTCGGCCGGGCGCCGATCGGCATCGCCAAGGCCGACTACGAGTCCCGCCTCGCGACGTGGGACGAGTGGCAGCCGGTCGCCCTGGAGGCGCACGGCCGCTGATCCTGCGAACGTCGAGCGGCAGGGGCCCGGTCAGCCGGTCCGGTAGCGCAGCAGCGTGATCCCGGACCGGAACGACCGGGCCTCAGCCAGGTCCAGGCGCGGCAGCACCGCCCCGTCGAAGAGCCGCCGGCCGCTGCCCATCACCCGCGGGTGCACGAACAGTCGGAGCTCGTCGACCAGCGCCGCCTCCAGCAGGGCGTGCACCAGCGCGATGCTGCCGGTGGCCACGATGTCGTGGCCCGGGAGGGCCTTCAGGTCCTCGACCTCGTCGAGGGAGCGGAGCACGGTGGTGCGCTGCCACTGCGGGTCGTCCAGGGTGCTGGACACGACGTACTTGTCGACCTGGTCGAGGTACGCGGAGATGCCGGTGGTGTCGTGCCGGACGTGCGGCCAGTAGCCGCGCATCTCCTCGAACGTCACCCGGCCGGTCAGGAACGCGTCGGCGTGCTCGCGCTGTCGCGCGAGCTCGTCGGTGACGTCGTCCTGGTCCGCGTCGCCGGCCGGCCCGAACCAGCCGCCGGCGCCGTCGATCACGCCGTCCAGGGTCATGTTCTCGGTCACGACCAGGTCGCGCACGCTCGCTCCTCTGCTCTCGTCCGTGCTGTCGGTGCTACTGAAGTCCCTGCTCCACCAGTCGTACCGCGGCGGCCAGGTCGTCGTCGAACGGCCGGTCGGAGCGTTCCTCGCTGAGCGAGCCGGCCGCCAGGTCGTACACCTCGCGCAGCGCGCCGGTCGGCAACCGGTCGGGGTCCATCCGCAGCGCCCGCACCGCGGCGACCAGCTCGCAGCCGAGCACGACCGGTGCCAGCTCGACCAGCTGCTCGCAGGCCCACACCGCCTGCGTGGAGAAGCTGGCGTGCTCCTCGAGGCCGAGGGAGACGACCGCGTGCCCGGTCGACACCGGCGAGGTGAGGATGCGGGCCCGGGCCAGCGCGTCCTGGGCGAGGTACTCCAGGATCATCACGCCCGAGCTGCCTGCCGGTCCCGACGCGAGGAACGCCGGCAGCCCGGACAGGGACGGGTTGATCAGCGCGGAGAGCCGGGAGGCCGACAGCGCGATGACCGGGTAGGCCGCCTGCCGCAGCGCGTCGAGCGTCGCGGACAGCCGCGCGGTGACGAACCCGCCGTGGTGCAGCGGGGTGCCGTCGGCGACCACCAGCGGGTTCTCCGTCGAGTCGTCGACCTCGACGCGGACCGCCTGCTCGGTGGTCCACAGCGCGTCGAGGAACGGGGCGTGCACCTGCGGCACGGTCCGCAGCGCGAACGGGTCCTGCACCCGCGCCGGGACCCAGTCGGCGGGCTCGAGCAGCGCCATCAGCCGCCGCGCGACCCCCTGCTGCGACGCGTCGGGACGGCCGGCGTGCACCCGCGGGTCGTAGGCCTGCACCGACGCCTGCAGCGCGGTCGCGGACAGCGCGGTGACCCGCTCCGCGGCGTCGGAGAGCAGCGCGAGGCGGCGGTTCACCAGCAGCGCGGTGGCCAGCGTCAGCGCGTTGCTCGACATGAACGGCAGCGCGTCGCCGTCGTCGACCTCGGCCGCCGGCGCCGACCCGGAGCGCCACGGCCGCTCGCCGACCAGCGTCAGCCCCAGCTCGGCCAGCGGCACCAGGTCGCCGGTGCCGATGGAGCCGAACCGGTGCAGGTCGGGTACGGCGCCCGAGGCCACCGCCGCCCCCAGGGACGAGGCGAGCGTCGCGGAGACCCCGGAGCGGCCGGACGTGATCTGGTGCAGCCGGATCGCCATCGCGGCGCGTGCGGTGGCGTCGTCGTACACGTCGCCGAAGCCGGTCGCGTGGCTGCGCCACAGCCGCAGCGCGTGCGACGTGCCGTCGCTCGGGGTGATGTCGGTGGGCACGTTGCGCAGCGCCCCGACCCCGGTGGTGAGCCCGTAGACCGCCCCGGAGCGGCCCGCCACCCGCAGGTGCTGGTGCGAGGTCGCGATCCGCTCCACCGAGGCCGCGGTCAGCTCCACCGGCGCCGGGCCGCCCTGCTGGGCCCACGAGACGAGATGGTCCAGCGACAGCGAGGCGGACGTCACGGCGGCTCCTCCTTCGGGGGCAGTCCCGCACTGCGGTCGGCACTGCGGTTTGGGACCAATCCGCAGCCCCAGGGCGCGCGGGGCTGCAGTTCGTGCCCAATGGATGGGTCGGTACGAGGCTCCAGCATGGACCCAGGCCGCGCGACGGGGTCGCAGGGGGCCGCAGCGTCAGCGGCGCGGGCGCGCGGCGTCGCCCGGCAGCCCGAACTCGGTGTGCACGCCGTCGCTGAACGCCACGTGGTCGGGCTCGCACTGCGCCAGGTCGCCGAGCCCCACCGAGCGCACCAGCCCGTCGTCGAGGCGCAGCAGCTCGGCGTCGCGCAGCGGCCACGGCGGGTGCGCGTTGGGCACGTACAGCGTCCGGCCCCACCACCGCACGTGCAGCCCCCACCGGGCGCTCAGGAAGTCGTCGAGCCGGGTGCGCTCGCGCGGCGCGCCGGCGCGGACCACGACGCGGCTCGTGGCCCGCGACCACGGCCGGCGCAGCCGGGCGTCGTAGGTGTGCACGTCGCCGTCGACTGCGTGCCGCATCCGGGCCCACCGGTAGGGCAGCCCGAAGGCCGCGCGGGCACCTGCGACGACGACGGCGCGGTCCGTGTCCAGGCTGAGGAAGACGATCCCGCGGCGACCGGTGGCGTCGACGGAGTACAGCCGGACGTTGGTCTCCAGGAACGAGCCGGCCCACGGCACGCCCGGCCCGCGCGCCAGCCCGGCGCCGACCATCCGGAACGGCACCAGCCCGACGTACGTCGCGCCGTCCAGGACGTCGGGGCGGACGCCCGGGGGCACCAGGTGCCGCACCCGCTCGGGGTCGACGGCCCAGTGCACCAGGGTGAGGTCGCGCCAGTCCTGGTTCATCATCACCGGGCCGCGAAGCCGTGGGGCGACCACTCTGACCGGCTCGACGTCGCTCACCTCGCCAGGGTAGGTCCGGCGCGGGCGTCCTACGCCGCGACCTTCTCCTCCGGCTGCACCCGCAGGTGCCGGCGGCGCGAGCGCAGCGACTCGATGGTGAACAGCACCAGCGCCAGCCAGATCAGCGAGAACCCGACCCAGCGCATCGCGGGCATCGGCTCGTGGAAGAAGAAGATGCCGAGCAGGAACTGCACGGTCGGGGTGACGTACTGCATCAGCCCCAGCGTGCTCAGCGGGATCCGCGTCGCGGCGCCGCCGAAGCACAGCAGCGGGATCACCGTGACGACCCCGGTGCCCACCAGCAGCACGACGTGCCCCGCGCCCTCACGGCCGAAGGTCGAGGCGCCGGTCGCCATCAGGAAGACGATGTAGCCGAGCGCGACCGGCGCGATCAGCGCGGTCTCGAGGACGAGGCTCTCCACGGCGCCGGCGTTCGCCTTCTTCTTCGCCAGCCCGTAGGAGCCGAACGAGAACGCCAGCACCAGCGAGATCCACGGCGGCCGGCCGTACTCCACCGTCAGCGCCAGCACCGCGATGCCCGCGAGCGCCAGCGCCGCCCACTGCAGCCGCCGCAGCCGCTCGCCGAGCACGACCACGCCGAGCAGCACGCTGACCAGCGGGTTGATGAAGTAGCCCAGCGACGTCTCGACGACGTGGTGGCTGTTGACGCCGTAGATGTAGGTGCCCCAGTTGACGGTGATCAGCACCGCGGCGAGCGCGAGCAGCCACCGGGTGCGCCGGTTCGCGAACGTCGCGAGCAGCGCCGCCCGCTTCCGCATCACCAGCACGACGCCGAGCATCACGATCAGCGACCAGAAGATCCGGTGCGCCAGGATCTCGACCGCGCCGGCCGGCTCCAGCAGTGGCCAGTACAGCGGGAAGAACCCCCACATGGTCCACGCCAGCAGTCCCAGGATCACCCCGCGGCGCGTCTCTCCCACCTCGTCAGGCTACGGGACGTGTCAGGGGTCAACCAACCGTTTGCCACTGACCGGACATACGACGACAAGCTCAGGCAACGGTCCAGGTGTCGCCCGAGGAGAGCAGGCCCGCGAGGGCCTCGACCTTCTCCGGGTTGCCCTGCGAGGCGGTGACCAGCTGCTCGCGCGCCTGGTCGTCGTACGTCGCGGACTCGACCTGCCGGAAGATGCCGACCGGGGCGTGCGAGAGCACCCCGGCGTCGGTGAGCCGGGAGATCGCGAACGCGGTGGTCGGGTCCGGGTTGTGCGCGTCGTGCACCAGCACGTCGGCGTCGGACGGGTTCTCCACGATCTTCACGCCACCGGAGTCGAGGTCGCGCACCACGCCCAGCTGGCCGTCGTTGCCGAACCGGATCGGCTCGCCGTGCCGCAGCGGGATGATCGCGTCGGCCTTCGTCTCGTTGTCCTTGATGCTGTCGAACGCGCCGTCGTTGAAGATCGGGCAGTTCTGGTAGATCTCCACCAGCGACGTGCCCCGGTGGGCGGCGGCCGCCGACAGCACCTCGGTGAGGTGCTTGCGGTCGGAGTCGATGGTGCGCGCGACGAACGTGCCCTCGGCGCCGAGCGCCAGCGAGACCGGGTTGAACGGGTTGTCCAGCGAGCCCATCGGCGTCGACTTGGTGACCTTGCCGGGCTCCGAGGTGGGGGAGTACTGCCCCTTCGTGAGGCCGTAGATCCGGTTGTTGAACAGCAGGATCGTCATGTTCACGTTGCGGCGCAGCGCGTGGATCAGGTGGTTGCCGCCGATCGACAGCGCGTCGCCGTCACCGGTGACGACCCACACCGAGAGGTCCTCGCGGGTGGTGGCCAGGCCGGTCGCGATCGCCGGCGCCCGGCCGTGGATCGAGTGCATGCCGTAGGTGTCGAGGTAGTACGGGAACCGCGACGAGCAGCCGATGCCGGAGACGAACACGATGTTCTCGCGCTTGAGGCCGAGCTCGGGCAGGAAGCCCTGCACCGCGGCCAGCACGGCGTAGTCGCCGCAGCCCGGGCACCAGCGCACCTCCTGGTCGGAGGTGTACTCCTTGCGGTTCTGCTTCTCGTCGTTCGTCGGGACGCCGCGGAGCCCGGGGAACGGGAGGGTCTCGGTGGTCGTGGGGGATGTCACTTCGTGATCTCCTTCGTGATCGCCTCGGCGAGCTCGGCGGCCCGCAGCGGCAGTCCGCGCACGTGGTTGTAGCCCTGCGCGTCGACGAGGTACCTCGACCGGATCAGCATCGAGAGCTGGCCCAGGTTCATCTCGGGGACGATGACCGAGTCGTAGCGCTTCAGCACGTCGCCGAGGTCGGACGGGAACGGGTTGAGGTGCCGCAGGTGCGCCTGCGCCACCGGGTGGCCGGCGTCGCGGACCAGCCGGCAGGCCGCGCCGATCGGGCCGTACGTCGACCCCCAGCCGAGCACCAGCACGGACGCCTCGCCCGACGGGTCGTCGACCTCCATCGGCGGGATGTCCTGCGCGATCCGCGCCACCTTCGCGGCGCGGGTGCGGACCATGAAGTCGTGGTTGGCGGGGTCGTAGGAGATGTTGCCGTGCCCCTCGCCCTTCTCGAGACCGCCGATGCGGTGCTCGAGACCGGGGGTGCCGGGCACCGCCCACGGCCGCGCCAGCGTCTCCTCGTCGCGGAGGTAGGGCCAGAACTCGGGCTGGCCCTTCGTGTCCTCGTGGTTCGGCTCGGTGGCGAACTGCGGGTCGATGCGGGGCAGGTCCTCGACGTCGGGGATCTGCCAGGGCTCGGAGCCGTTCGCGAGGTAGCCGTCGGAGAGCAGCATCACCGGCGTGCGGTAGGTGACCGCGATCCGGGTGGCCTCGATCGCGGCGTCGAAGCAGTCGGCCGGCGACTGCGGGGCGACGATCGGGATCGGCGCCTCGCCGTTGCGGCCGAACATCGCCTGCAGCAGGTCGGCCTGCTCGGTCTTGGTCGGCAGGCCGGTGGACGGTCCGCCGCGCTGCACGTCGACGACGAGCAGCGGCAGCTCCATCATCACGCCGAGGCCGATGGTCTCCGACTTCAGCGCGATGCCGGGGCCGGAGGTGGTGGTGACGCCCAGCGCACCTCCGAAGGCGGCGCCGAGCGCGGCGCCGACCCCGGCGATCTCGTCCTCGGCCTGGAAGGTCGTCACGCCGAAGCGCTTGTGCTTGCTGAGCTCGTGGAGGATGTCCGAGGCCGGGGTGATCGGGTAGGACCCGAGGAACAGCGGCAGCCCGGACTGCGTCGAGCCGGCGATCAGGCCGTAGGCCAGCGCCAGGTTGCCGGTGATGTTGCGGTAGGTGCCGGCGGGCGTGGTGGCCGGCTTGATCTCGTACTGCACCGCGAACGCCTCGGTGGTCTCGCCGAAGTTCCAGCCCGCCCGGAACGCCTCGAGGTTGGCGTCGCGGATGTCGGGGGCCTTCGCGAACCGCCGCTCGAGGAACGAGATGGTCGAGTCGGTGGGGCGGCCGTACATCCACGACAGCAGCCCGAGCGCGAACATGTTCTTCGCGCGGCTGGCGTCCTTGCGCGACAGGCCGAACTCCTTGACGGCCTCCACCGTGAGGTCGGTGAGCTCGAAGGCGTGGACGTCGTACTCGGCGAGCGAGTCGTTCTCGAGCGGGTTCTCGGGGTAGCCGGCCTTGTTGAGGTTGCGGTTCGTGAAGTCGTGGGAGTCCACGATCACGATGGCGCCCTTCTTGATGTCCGCGAGGTTCGCGCGGAGCGCCGCCGGGTTCATCGCGACCAGCACGTCGGGGGAGTCGCCGGGGGTCAGGATGTCGTGGTCGGCGAAGTGCACCTGGAACGACGAGACGCCCGGGAGGGTGCCCTGCGGCGCCCGGATCTCGGCGGGGAAGTTCGGCAGGGTCGAGAGGTCGTTCCCGAAGCTGGCGGTCTCCTGGGTGAACCGGTCGCCGGTGAGCTGCATCCCGTCACCGGAGTCACCCGCGAATCGGATGATCACCCGGTCGAGCTGCTGGACCTGCTTGGACACGGCTGTCGTCGCCTTCCTTCGCCTCTGCTGCGGTGCTGCTGCTGTGGTGGCCCGTGCGCGGACCGCACCCCGGCTAGATAAGGGTGCCCTTGCCTGGCCACTTTACGGCGGAGCCGGTCAGGAAGCCGGTCCAGTCCGGATGACGGTGCCTCTAGCGCGTGTGAGTCGTGACACGCCGGGCGGTCGAGGGGCGAGATTGGACAACTATTCGACTCAAGGATACTAATCTACGTGACTTAGTAAGCCGCTCACCCCTGCGAGCGGCTGCGAGACAGAGACGAGCAACGACATGACCATGAAGTGGAAGGCCGCAGCGGCCGCCTCTCTCGTCGGCGCACTGGCGCTGTCCGGCTGCGGTGGCAGCACCGGGGCCTCGAGCGGCGGCGGGGGCACCGTCAACCTGGTCGGCTTCTCGATCCTCGAGCAGGCCAACAAGCAGGTCATCGCCGACTTCAACAAGACCTCCGCCGGCTCCGGCGTCACCTTCAAGCAGTCGTACGGCGCCTCCGGCGACCAGAGCCGCGCCGTGCTCGGCGGCCAGAAGGCCGACATCGTGCACCTCTCGCTGGAGCCCGACGTGCAGAAGCTCGTCGACGAGAAGCTCGTGGCCTCCGACTGGAAGGACAACGCCAACAAGGGCATCCTCACCCAGTCGGTCGTCGTGATGGTGGTCCGCAAGGGCAACCCCAAGGGCATCAAGACCTGGGACGACCTGGTGAAGCCCGGCGTGAAGATCATCACCCCGAACCCCGCCTCCTCCGGCTCCGCGAAGTGGAACATCCTGGCGGCGTACGGCCACGTGCTGGCCAACGGCGGCTCCGAGGCGGACGCCAGCGCCTACCTCACCAAGTTCTTCAAGAACGTCGCCGCCCTCCCGGGCAGCGGCCGCGACGCCACCACCGCCTTCCAGGGCGGCAACGGCGACGTGCTGCTCTCCTACGAGAACGAGGCGATCCTGGCCCGCCAGAGCGGCGCCGACTTCGACTACGTCGTCCCGGACGAGGACCTGCTGATCCAGAACCCGGGCGCGGTCACCACGGACGCCAGCTCCAAGGCCAAGGCGTTCCTGAAGTTCCTCACCGGCAAGAAGGCGCAGACCGACTACGCCGAGGAGGGCTTCCGCCCGCTCGACAGCAGCATCAAGCCGGAGGTCAAGGGCGCCAACGACCCGAGCGACCCGTTCCCGACCCCCCCGAAGCTGATGACCATCGACAAGGACTTCGGCGGCTGGGCCGACGCGAACACGAAGTTCTTCGACGAGAAGACCGGTCTGGTCACGAAGATCCAGCAGAAGACCGGCAAGGAGTCGTGAGCCGGGCGTGACGACGGCTTCCACCGTTCCGGGCCGGATGACGCGCACGCGTCGTCCGGCCCGGAACGGGTCGTTGACACCCACGTCGGGCCTCGGGCTCGGTGTGGCGCTCATCTGGTTCAGCCTGCTGGTGCTGATCCCGCTCGCGATGGTGGTCACCACCGCCCTGTCCGGTGGGATCGGCGGCTTCTGGGACACCATCACGTCCCCCCAGACGCTGTCGGCCGTCGAGCTGACCGTCATCCAGGCCGCGCTGGTGACGATGGTGAACATCGTGATGGGCACCGTCATCGCCTGGGTGCTGGTCCGCGACCGGTTCTGGGGCAAGCGCATCCTCGACGTCGCGATCGACATCCCGTTCGCGCTGCCCACGATCGTCACCGGCCTCGTGCTGCTGTCGCTCTACGGGCCGCAGAGCCCGCTGGGCGTCGACGTCGCGAACACCCGCGCCTCGGTGTTCCTGGCGCTGGCCTTCGTGACGCTGCCGTTCATCGTCCGCACCGTGCAACCGGTGCTCGAGGAGCTCGAGGCCGACGTCGAGGAGGCCTCCGCGTCGCTCGGTGCCAACCGGTTCACGACCTTCCGGCGGATCATCCTGCCGAGCCTGGTGCCGGCCATCGCGGCGGGTGCGGCGCTGTCGTTCGCCCGTGGCATCAGCGAGTACGGCTCGCTGGTGCTGCTCTCCGGCAACCTGCCGAACCGCACCGAGGTGGTCTCCGTGCGCGTGCTGACCTACATCGAGAACGGCGACCAGGCGTCGGCGGCCGCGGCGGCGACGCTGATGCTGGTCGTGGCGCTGGTCGCGATCGTGGCGCTCGACGTGATCCAGAGAAGGGTGGCCCGTCGTGGCTAGCACCCGGCTCCGTGAGCCGACCCCGGTGCGCTGGGGGCTGCGGCTCCTGGCGGTCGTCTACGTGTTCTTCCTGGTGATCTGGCCGGTCTCGCTGGTGGTGAAGTACACCTTCGCCGACGGCATGACCGCGCTCAGCAGCGCGCTCACCGACCCCGACGTGACGCACGCGCTGCAGCTGACGGCGGTCGTGGCGCTCTCGGCCGTGGTGATCAACCTGGTCTTCGGTGTCGGCATGTCGTTGCTGCTGGTGCGCTGCGAGTTCCCCGGCAAGCGGGCGCTGTCCGCGCTCATCGACCTGCCGCTCGCGGTCTCGCCCGTGGTGGTCGGGCTCGCGCTGGTGCTGGCCTACAACCCGCGCACCGGGCTGTTCGGTCCCGGGCTGGCGAGCGCCGGCATCCCGGTCATCTTCGCGACCCCCGGCATGATCATGGCGACCGTCTTCGTGGCGCTGCCGCTGGTGATCCGCGAGGTGGTCCCGGTGCTCGTCCGAGATCGGCGACGAGCATGGAGCAGGCGTCGCGCAGCCTCGGTGCGAACGTCGTACAGACGTTCCGGCGGATCACGCTGCCGAGCATCAAGTGGGCCGTCGTGTACGGCGTCGTGCTCAGCCTCGCGCGGTCGCTCGGCGAGTACGGCGCGGTGAAGGTGGTCTCGGGCAACATCGTGCAGCAGACCCAGACCGCGACGCTGGTCGTGGAGTCGAAGTACCAGGGCTTCGACCAGAGCACGGCCTACGCCACCGCCTTCCTGCTCGCCACCGCCTCGGTGATCTGCATCGTGATCGTCAGCCTCCTCCGTCCCAAGGAATCCGCATGAGCATCGAGATCAAGGACATCAACAAGAACTTCGGGGACTTCGTCGCGCTGCAGGACGTGTCGCTCTCGATCCCGACCGGTCAGCTGACCGCGCTGCTCGGGCCGTCCGGCGGCGGCAAGTCGACGCTGCTGCGGATCATCGCCGGCCTCGAGTCGGCCGACTCCGGCAGCGTGCTCATCGAGGGCAACGAGGCGACGCACCTGCCGCCGCAGAAGCGCAACGTCGGCTTCGTGTTCCAGCACTACGCCGCGTTCAAGCACATGAGCGTGGCCAAGAACGTCGCCTACGGCCTGGAGATCCGCAAGCGCTCCAAGGCGGACACCAAGCGCCGGGTCGAGGAGCTGCTGGAGCTGGTGCACCTCTCGCAGTTCTCGCACCGGCTGCCCTCGCAGCTCTCCGGCGGTCAGCGGCAGCGGATGGCGCTGGCCCGCGCGCTCGCCGTGGAGCCGACCGTGCTGCTGCTCGACGAGCCGTTCGGCGCGCTCGACGCGAAGGTCCGCAAGGAGCTGCGCGACTGGCTGCGCCGGCTGCACGACGAGGTGCACGTGACCACGGTGTTCGTGACCCACGACCAGGAGGAGGCCCTCGAGGTCGCCGACGAGATCGTGGTGATCAACGACGGCCGGATCGAGCAGATCGGGGCGCCCGACGAGCTGTACGACACCCCGGCCAACGACTTCGTGATGAGCTTCCTCGGCCCGGTCACGACGCTGCGCGGCGAGCTGATCCGGCCGCACGACGTCGACGTGTACACGTCGCCGGGCGCGGCCGCGGGCTCGGTGCCCGGCGAGGTCGTCCGGCTGCTGCGGGTCGGCTTCGAGGTGCGGCTCACCGTGCGTCCGCTGTCGTCGGTGTCCTCCGCCCCGGCCGAGGTCGCGGCCCCGGGCGAGGAGGACGACGTCTCGGTCGTGCTCACCCGCTCGCACGCCCGCGAGCTCGACCTCGAGGTCGGCAGCCGGGTCTGGGTCTCCGCGAACGCCGGCGCCCGCACCGTCCCGGTGATGCAGCCCGCCGCCTCCTGACCCCTCTTCCGCACGAGCCGCGGGCTTTTCAGGCGCGAGCCGCGGGTCTTTCACACGCGAGCCGCGGGTTTTTCACGCGCGAGCAGCGGGGATTACACGGCTGCTACCGGCCCGCGGGGCGACGGTGAATTTCCCGCGGCTGGCGGGTGATCTTCCCGCGGCTCGGGCGTGATTTTCGCGCGGGTCGCGGAGTGGGTCAGGAGCGGTAGACGACGACGCGGTCGCCGGTGCTGACCTGGCCGAAGAGCGAGGCGAGCCCGGCGTAGTCGCGGACGTTGACGCAGCCGTGCGACGCGCCGGCGTACCCGCGGGCGGCGAAGTCGCTGGAGTAGTGCACCGCCTGGCCGCGGCTGAAGAACATGGAGTACGGCATCGCGGAGCCGAACAGGTCCGAGACGTGGTCCGCGTCCTTCCAGTACACCGAGAACACGCCCTCGCGGGTCGGGGTGTACTCCGACCCGAACCGGACGTCGAGGGTGCTCCGGACGGTGCCGTCGACGACCCACCGCAGGCTGCTCGAGGTCTTGTCGATGCAGAGCACCCGACCGGTCCGGCAGCGGCTGTCGAGGGCCGCCCCGTCGGCCGGGTCGGGAGCCTTGTTCGCGAGCTCGGCGGCGGTCGGCACCGACGTCATGCCGACCAGCAGGTCGAGGGTGCGGCGGTCGACCTTCCCGGTCACCGGCACGTGCCGCTTGCCCTGGAAGCCGCGGACCGCGGCCACGGTCTGGTCGCCGTAGCGGTCGGACACGTCGCCGGAGAACCACGCGACCTGTCGCAGCCGCGCCTGCACCACGCGTACGGCGTGCGACTCGTCGCCCGCCTGGAACAGCGGCGGGCCCGCCCGGTTGAACATCTCGTCGCCCGACGGCATCCGGGTCATCGCGACCAGCCGTCGCCAGCTGCGCGGGTCGACGACCCCGGTCGACGGCAGTCCGCGCTTGGCCTGGAAGCCACGCACCCCGCTGCGGGTGGCCGGGTCGTAGCGCCCGCTCATCGGCGGGGTGTACCAGGCCAGCTGCGAGAGCCGGCCCTGCAGCTGCCGCACCTTCACGCCCGTGTCTCCGGGCTCGAGGACCGGCTCCGGCGGCGGCTTGCGCCGAACGGTGGTGGCCGGCTCGGCGACCAGCTCGGTCGGCTCGGGGGTGGTGGCCGTCGGTGACGCCGCCGCCGCGACCGGACTGGGTGGCTCGCGCTCGCGCAGCGCCCGGTCCGTCGTGCCGCTCAGCGAGACGACCGCGAACCCGGCCGCCGCCACGGTCGCCGCGCCCAGGACGCCGACGCCCGCCACCAGGGCGATCCCGCGTGCTCTGCGCGCCATGGCGAAACGCTAGCCGGATCGGCCCGTGCCACCCCGGAGGTACGACGACCGGCGAGCCGTTTTGACCACAGTGTGAAATCCTCCTTACTGTAGTGACTCAATGCATTATGGAAGGCAGGAGCCGCCCGTGGACAGCACACCGCACCAGGTGCTCGTCGTCGGCGGCGGCGCGGCCGGGGTGATCACCGCCGCCGCCCTGCTGCGCGGCACCGCAGCGGTCGGCGTCACGCTCGTCGAGCGGGCCGAGGTCGCCGGTCCCGGGCTGGCCTACGCCACCACCGACCCGCACCACCTGCTGAACAACTACGCCGCCCGGATGAGCGCGGTCGAGGAGGACCCGGCGCACCTGGTCACGTGGTGCCGGTCGCAGGGCATCGCCGCGACGGGCAGCACGTTCCTGTCCCGCGCCACCTACGGCCGCTACCTCGCGGAGCTGCTCGCAGCGACGCCCGTCCCCGCCGGCTCCTCGCTGACCCGGGTGCACGACGAGGTGGTCGACGTGACCGACGCGGGCTCGGACTACCTGGTCACGCTCGCCTCCGGCGCGGTGCTGACCGCCGACACGGTGGTGCTCGCGCTCGGCAACCCGCCGCCGCGCCGGCCGGCCGGTCTCGACGTGGCCGACCGGCCGCTTCGTCGTCGACCCGTGGGCGCCGGGGCTGGTCGACCGGGTCGGGGAGGACGACCGGGTGCTGCTGGTCGGCACCGGGCTCACCACCGTCGACGTCGCCGTCCAGCTGGCCTCGCTGCGGCCGGGCGTCCGGCTGACCGCGACCTCGCGGCACGGGCTGCTGCCGCTGCGCCACGTGCCGGAGCCGCCGTCGCCCGCGCCGGGGTTCGGACGGCGACGAGGTGACGCTGCGCGCCGCGCTCGCGGAGGTGCGGCGCCGGCTCGCCGACGACCCGGACGACTGGCGCTGCCTCGTGGAGTCGGTCAAGGCCGACGCCAACCGGCTCTGGGGCTCGCTCACCCTCGCCGAGCGCGAGCGGTTCGTGCGGCACGCTCGGCCGGCGCTGGGAGATCGCCCGGCACCGGATGGCGCCGGCGATGGCGGAGGTCGTCGACGACCTGCTCGCCAGCGGCCGGCTCGACGATCCGCACCGGCGTCGACGCTGCGTCGTACGACCTGGTGGTGAACTGCACCGGCCCGGCGCCGGTCAGCTCGCCCGGCTGGAACCCGCTCGTCGACCGGCTCGCCGTCGCCGGGATGCTCCGGCCCGGGCCGCTCGGCCTGGGCGTGGACCTCGACGCCGACGGGGCGCTGGTCGACGCGCACGGCGTGGCGGCCCGCGGCGTCTACGCCGTCGGCGCGGCCCGGCGCGGCGTCGAGTGGGAGGTGGCGGCGGTGCCCGACCTGCGGCGGCAGGCCGACGCGCTGGTCCGGCACCTCGTCGCGGAGCTGCCGGCGGCGGAGATGGTCGGCTGACCCGCGCCGGCAGCCGCATAGAGTGGCGCGCGTGGAGAGCCTCGACGCGCGTCCGGGACCGGCCCGCTACCGGGTGGCCGGACGCGGGCTGACGCTGTCGGTCTTCGACCTCGGGCTGGCGTGCTGCGCGGTCGAGTTCGCCGCCGCGGTGGCCGGGCACCCCGACCTGCTGCCGCTCGCCGGTGAGCAGGCCGACGACGAGCCGGGTGGCCTCGAGGTGATGGTGGTCTCGGGCACGGTCACCGACAAGCTGGCGCCGGCGGTGCTGCGGCACTACGAGCAGATGCCCGAGCCCCGGCACGTCGTCTCGTTCGGCTCGTGCGCGAACTCCGGCGGTCCCTACTGGGACTCCTACTGCGTGACCAAGGGCGTCGACCAGATGCTGCCGGTCGACGTCTACGTGCCCGGCTGCCCGCCGCGGCCCGAGGCGCTGCTGCAGGGCCTCGACGGTGCTGCAGGAGAAGCTCGCCCGTGAGCTGGGCTGACCGCGTCGCCGCAGGCGTACGGCGACGGGCGTCGACGCGACCACCGACCCGGTGACCGTCGACGTCCCCGCCGACCGGTGGGTGGAGGCCGTGGCCACCGCCCGCGACACCCTCGGCTGCACGTTCTTCGACTGGCTCTCGGCCGTCGACGAGGGCGACGACGGCCTCCGGCTGGTGTGCCACCTCGCGGCCCACCGACCCGGGCACGTCGACCACCTGCTGGTCCGCACCCTGCTGCCCCGCGAGCAGCCGGCCGTCGCCATCGGTCGCCGGGGTGTTCGCCGGCGCCCGGTGGCACGAGCGCGAGACCCACGAGATGTTCGGCGTCGACTTCACCGAGGACGGCGAGGTGCTGCCGCTGGAGCCGCTGCTGCTGCCCGAGGAGTTCGAGGGCCACCCGCTGCGCAAGGACTTCGTGCTCGCGTCCCGGGTCGCGAAGACCTGGCCCGGCGCGAAGGAGCCGGGGGAGTCCGAGAGCACGCCGGTGCCGACCCGGTCGCGTCGCCCGGCGCGGCCGCCCGGCGTACCCGCGCCCGAGGAGTGGGGGCCGCATGAGTGAGCTGCCGCCCCGCTCGCGCGGCGTGATCGCGCTGATCGAGGAGAACTGCACGTCGTGCATGCTGTGCGCCCGCGAGTGCCCGGCGTGGTGCATCCACATCGACTCGCACCAGGAGACGGTGCCCGCGGGTCCCGGCGGCGGCCGCGACCGCACCCGCAACGTGCTCGACCGGTTCGCGATCGACTACTCGCTGTGCATGTACTGCTCGATCTGCATCGAGGTCTGCCCGTTCGAGGCGCTGCACTGGAGCCCCGAGCTCGCGACGCCGGAGGCGGACATCCGCGACCTCACGCACGAGAAGGACCGGCTGCGCGACTGGGTCCGCAGCGTGCCGCCGCCGCCCGAGCTCGACGAGCACGCGGAGCAGGCCAAGGAGGTCGCGGCCGCAGAGAAGGCGCCGCCCGCCGCCGCTGACCCGCCCGCGAGTGGGTACGTCGACCGGGTGGACGACTCGGAGCGCTACCTCGTCGTGGACGGCCGGCGCTGGCGACGGCAGGACCCGGCGCTTCCCGAGGACGTCGCGTCCCGGCTGCGCTCCCACCTCGGCCGAGGCCGCTCCGAGGTCGGGCGGCGCAAGCGCGCAGGGGAGGACCCCGCCCCGGCCCGGGAGGTCGTCGACCTCGCCAAGCACGGGCTCGGCGAGCGCGGCACGCCGTGGTGGGAGCAGACCGATCAGCAGCGACGCAGCCGGTGGGAGCAGGCGCTGAGCGAGCTCGACGAGCGCGCGCAGCGGTGAGGAGTCAGCGGTAGTTGGTGAACTGCACCGGGAAGTCGTAGTCCTGGCCCTTGACCAGGGCGATGACGGCCTGCAGGTCGTCGCGCTTCTTGCTGGTCACCCGCAGCTCGTCGCCCTGCACCTGCACCTTGACGCCCTTGGGGCCGTCGTCGCGGATCAGCTTGCCGACCTTCTTGGCCTGCTCCTGGCTGATGCCCTCCTTGAGCTCGACCGAGATCTTCGACTCCCGGCCGGACTGCCGGGGGTCGCCGGCCTCGAGGATCTTCAGCGACTGGTTGCGCTTGATGAGCTTGTCCTTCAGCACGTCGAGCGCGGCGGACGCCCGGTCGTCGGCGTTGGCCGAGATCTCGATGCCGTGGTCGCCGGAGCGCTCGATCGTGGCCCCGGTGTTCTTGAAGTCGAACCGCTGGGTCAGCTCGCGCTGCGCCTGGTTGATCGCGTTGTCGATCTCCTGCTGGTCGAGCTTGCTGACGATGTCGAACGACGAGTCGGCCATGTGGGAGGTGCCTCCATGCGTGCGAAGGAGCGGATTAGATCAGGGAATCGGGCTGCGCTATTCTCGTCTCTCGGCGCGCCCGACCACAATCGGGGGTCGTCACGGCAGGTTGCCCGAGCGGCCAATGGGAGCGGACTGTAAATCCGTCGGCTTATGCCTTCGAAGGTTCGAATCCTTCACCTGCCACCACCGTCCACGAGCCTCCGACGCGAGTCGGGGGCTCGTGTCGCGTCCGGGGTCACCCGGGCCGGGTGAAGCCTGCAGGAGCGGATCGCTGCGAGTCTTCGCCCGATGGTCACTCGGCGGCAGGGGGACGACGTGGTCCGCAGGCGGCGCCGGGCGCCGGCCGTGCTGCTCGCCTCGCTGCTCGCTGCGGTGGACCGCCGCTGCCGCTACACCCTGCCGGGGCTGTGGGTCGCGCTCGTCCTGGCGGTGCTGTCCTTCACGCCGTCGCTGCTGCCGCGGCCCGCGATGTACCAGGGGGCAATCACCGGCATCGAGGCGGCGATCGGCTACGCGCTCGGGGTGCTCGGCGCGTGGGTGTGGCGCGAGTTCGCGGACCGGTCGCCGCGGCCGCCGGGGCCCCGGTCGTGGCCGGTCCTGGGCTGCGTGTCGGCGGTGGCGCTGGTCGTCTCGTTCGTGCTGGGGCTGCGCTGGCAGCACCAGGTCGCGCGGCTGGTCGAGCAGCCGGCGGGCAGCACGGTGGTCGCCGTGGTCGTGGTCCCGCTGACCGCCCTGGTCACCTTCGTGGTGCTGGTCGCGGCCGGCCGCACGGTGCGGACGGCGTACCGGCGGACGGCGCGGCGGCTGTCCCGGCACATGGGCGCCCGGGCCGCGCGGGCGACGAGCGTCGTCCTCCTCGTGGCCGTCGTGGTGCTCGTCTCGACCGGCGTGGTGTGGCGGGTCGCGGTCGGCGCCGCCGACCGCTCCTTCGCCGCGCGGGACGCCCTCACCCCCGAGGACGTGACGCGACCGGCCAGCGAGCTGCGCTCCGGCGGACCCGGGTCGCTGGTCCCGTGGCACTCCCTCGGCCGCGAGGGGCGGGTCTTCACCGCCGGCGGCCCGGACGCCGGCGAGATCGAGGCCGCCACCGGGACGCCGGCGCAGCAGCCGATCCGGGCGTACGCCGGCGCAGCCTCCGCCGACACCGCGCGGGCGCGGGCCGACCTCGCCGTGCGCGACCTCGACCGGGCCGGCGGCTTCGACCGCGCCGACCTGCTCGTCGTCACCACCACCGGGACCGGCTGGGTCGAGCCCAGCGCCGCGGCCAGCTTCGAGTACCTCACCGGCGGAGACTCCGCGATGGTCGCGATGCAGTACTCCTACCTCCCGTCGTGGCTGTCCTTCCTCGTCGACCAGGCCAAGGCGCGCGAGGCCGGACGCGACCTGTTCGACGCGGTCTACGAACGGTGGTCGTCGCTGCCGCCCGACGACCGGCCCCGGCTGTTCGTGTTCGGGGAGAGCCTCGGTGCCTTCGGTGCGGAGAACGCGTTCAGCGGCGAGTACGACCTGGCCAACCGCACCAGCGGCGCACTGTTCGTGGGGCCGCCGAGCGCCACCCCCGCGTACCGGCAGTTCGTCGACGAGCGCGACGCCGGCAGCCCCGAGGTGGAGCCGGTCTACCGGCGGGGACGCATCATCCGGTTCTCGAACCTGCCCCGCGCGACGATCCCGCCGGACGGTGCCCCCTGGCCGGGCAGCCGGGTGCTCTACCTGCAGCACCCGTCGGACCCGATCGTGTGGTGGAGCCCCCGGCTGCTGCTGCACCGGCCGGACTGGCTCGAGGAGCCGCGCGGCCGCGACGTGCTCGACGCGACCCGGTGGATCCCGATCGTGACGTTCTGGCAGCTGTCGGCCGACCTGGCGCTCGGCTTCTCCACGACCGCCGGTCACGGCCACAACTACACCGGCGAGCACGTCGACGGGTGGGCCGCCGTGCTGCAGCCCGACGGCTGGACGCCCGCGCGGGCCGACGAGCTGCGGCGCCGCATCCGGGCCGCACCCCGCTGAGCACGGCCGCCGCCGTTTGCCCGCGGCCGGCGCGGGCACGGTCCGGGAGACCGAGGTCGTGGGCGGACGACCCACCGAGCCACGCGTGACGAAGGAGCACCTGCCATGGCGGACGACGAGAGCAGCACCGAGAGCACCGAGGAGAAGTCGGGACAGGGCCTGCGGGTCCGCGACACCGGCGGCGACGGCCGTCCGGTCGTGCTGATCCACGGTTGGCCGCTGTCGGCGGAGTCGTGGTCCGAGCAGGTCCCGGCGCTGCAGGAGGCCGGCTACCGCGTGGTGGCCTACGACCGGCGCGGCTTCGGGAAGTCCGACCCCGGGGACGGCTACGACTACGACGCGCTCTCGGACGACCTGGCCAACGTGGTCTCGGACCTGGGGCTCTCCGACGTGACGCTGGTCGGCTTCTCGATGGGCGGCGGCGAGGTCGCGCGCTACGTGTCCCGGCACGGCCAGGACGCGCTGCACAGCGTGGTGTTCGCGGCCGCCGTGCCGCCGTTCCTGCTCAAGACCGACGACAACCCCGACGGGCCGCTCACCGAGGGCGCGGCCGGCGAGCTGCGCAGCGGCCTGGAGCAGGACCGCGACTCGTTCTTCGACGGCTTCATGACGCAGTTCTTCTCCGCCGGCGACGATCTCAAGGTCACCGAGGAGCAGCGGCAGGAGGCGGTCGCGCTGTGCCGGCAGTCCGACCAGGAGGCGGCGCTCGGCTGCATGGCGGCGTTCGGCACCACCGACTTCCGCGACGACCTGACGAAGGTCAGCGTGCCCACGCTGGTGATCCACGGCGACGCCGACGGCATCGTGCCGCTCGAGGGCTCCGGCAGGCTCACCCACGAGTCGATCGAGGGCAGCGAGCTCGTCGTGCTCGAGGGCGCACCGCACGGCTGCAACGTCAGCCACGCCGAGCAGTTCAACGCCGCGCTGCTGGAGTTCCTGGAGAAGTAGCGCTCAGCCGCCGAACGCCGGCAGCAGCTCGCCGAGCGGCAGGGCGTCGGCGTCGGCCTCGGGTCGCGACACGTGCAGCTCGGCGTGGAAGGAGCCGGCCTCCTCCTTGCCCGTGGTGTCGAACCCGAGCGCCGTCGCCTCGGCCACCGCCCAGCGCTGCTCGTCTGCGTCGGTGAAGCGTCGCTGCCGGACGGTCCGCGGCGCGGTCTCGGTGCGCAGCCCGTGGCGTGCGAAGGCGTCGGCGACCGGCGTGAAGTCGTAGGTCCGCAGGCAGAAGGTGGCGAACCAGGTCGAGTCCGGGACCAGGTCGGCCAGCGCGTCGTACGTCGCCTCGGTGACGTAGCCGACGCCGCCGGTGGTGGTGACCAGGTCGACCTCGCGCAGCTGGTCGGCCAGCTCGTCGCTGGGGGAGTCGGTCTCCAGGTTCTCGACGGCCCCCTCCTCGAGCGCGCCGGTGCTCACGGCGTAGCCGACGGCGTGAGCGGCGACGTCGAGGCCGACGACCCGTGGCGCCCGCGGGTGCCGGTGGGTCTGCAGCACCGCACGGTCGGCGTCGCGCAGCTCCTCGACGGTCAGCCCCGCGTGGTCCGGCGACGTGTAGTGCTCGGCGAGCTTGCCGAGGTCCAGGTCCGTCTTGAGCAGCATCGCCAGCACGCCGTAGGAGCAGCAGACGTCGAGGACCGTCGGGGTCGCCCGACCTCGCGCTTCGAGCACCTCCAGCAGCCGCGCCGCGACGTCGCAGCCGTGCTGCGGGATCGCGTAGTCCAGCGGCTCCAGCGTCGCGTAGTACGCGCGCGGGTCCGGGCGGTCGTAGATCGTGCCGAAGTCGGCCTTGTGGAGCGGCGGCTCTGGGCTCATGGGCTCTCCGTGTCCGGTTCCGCCGACCCTATGCGAGCCAGGGGGTCAGTCGTCCAGCCCGTCGAGCCACGCGCGGACGGCTTCGTCGTGCTGCCCCAGCGTCGGCGGCGCCGTGTGGTGCACCGGTGTGGAGCCGTCGAAGCGCACCGCAGGACCGGGGAGCCGCACCGGGCCGGCGAGCGGGTGATCGACCTCGATGAGCAGGCCCTGCGACAGCGTCTGGTCCCACTCGTAGACCCGGTCCAGGGTGCGGACCTCGCCCGAGGGGATGCCGACCTCGGCGAGGCGGGGCAGCAGCTCCGCGAGCGAGTACGGCGCGAAAGCGGCGTTCACCGCGTCGATGACGGCATCGCGGTTGCCGACCCGGTCGGAGTTGCGCGCGAAGCCGGGGGCGTCGAGCGGCAGGTCGAAGGCCGGCGCGAACCGGCGCCACAGCGCCTCGCTGCCGACCGCGATCTGCAGCATCCCGTCGGCGCACTCGAACAGGCCGTAGGGGCAGATCGACGGGTGGTGGTTGCCCTGCCCGCGCGGCACCTCGCCCGCGACGGTGTACCGGGTGCCCTGGAACGCGTGAACGCCCACCAGCGCGGCCAGCAGCGACGTCCGCACGACGGTCCCGCGTCCGGTGCGCTCGCGCTCGTGCAGCGCGGCGACGGCACCGTAGGCGCCGTACATGCCGGCCAGCAGGTCGCCGATCGGCACGCCCACCTTCACCGGGGTGTCGGGCGACGGGCCGGTCATCGACATCAGCCCGGACTCGCCCTGCGCGATCTGGTCGTAGCCGGCCCGCGCGCCCTCGGGCCCGTCGTGCCCGAAGCCGGTGATCGAGAGCACCACGAGCCGGGGGTTGATCTCGTGCAGCCGCTCCATCGAGAAGCCGAGCCGGTCGAGCACGCCGGTGCGGAAGTTCTCGACGAGCACGTCGGCGTGCTGCACCAGCCGGGTGAGCAGCCGCTTGCCCTCGTCGCTCTTCAGGTCCGCGGTGACGGACTCCTTGTTGCGGTTGCAGGACAGGAAGTACGTCGACTCGCGGTCCTCGTCCTCCGGTCCCGCGAGGGCGCCGCCGGTGGTGACGAACGGCGGTCCCCAACCGCGGCTGTCGTCACCGCCGTCGGGGTTCTCCAGCTTGATCACACGGGCGCCCAGGTCGCCGAGCATCATCGCGGCGTGCGGGCCCGCCAGCGCGCGGGAGAGGTCGACGACGACGGTCCCGGCCAGCGGTCCGTTGCGGGTCTCGGGCACGGGTTCGCTCATGGTCGCGAGGCTACGGGGGAGGTTCCGGCGTCGCGGGGACCGGGCAGGATGGCGGCATGCTGACACTCGACGAGGCCAACGACCTCTGCACCGCCGCCCGCGCGACCGCCACCGACCAGGGGCTCGCGATGTCCTTCGCCGTGATGGATGCCGGCGGCCACCTGCTGGCGTTCGCCCGGATGGACGGTGCTCCGTGGGTGAGCGCCGACGTCGCGCAGGGCAAGGCGTGGACCGCGGCCGCGTACGGCGTCCCCAGCGACGCGCAGAAGGAGAAGATGGCGCCGATGCCGAACTTCGCCGGCGCGATCACGGCGATGACGCACGGCCGGTTCACGCCGCAGACCGGCGCCGTGCCGGTGTACCGCGACGGCACGCTGCTCGGCGCACTGGGCGCCAGCGGCGGCACCGGCGACGAGGACGAGGCCGTCTGCAGCGAGGCCGTCACCGGGACGGGGTTCTCGATCAGCGCCTGACGCGCTGACGCATGGACCGGTCGATCGTCGGGCACTGCTCGGATGTGACCGGGGACACGCCCAGGGTTGTCCTTCGCGGCGGATTCCTCATAGTGTTCCGATTGACGAAATAAAAAGTCCATGGTGCGGAATCTCGGAGGTTGATGTGGTCGACCGCGTGCAGCTCGGCGGGCTCAGCGTTGCTGGCAGCCTGCACCGCTTCGTCGAGGAGGAGGCGCTCCCGGGCTCCGGGGTCGAGCCGGAGGCCTTCTGGGCCGGCGCGGACGCCGTCATCCACGACCTCGCGCCGCGCAACCGCGAGCTGCTGGCCCGCCGCGACGAGCTGCAGTCCCGCATCGACGACTACCACCGCGAGCACCCCGGCCGGCCGGACGCCGAGGAGTACACCGCGTTCCTCACCGACCTCGGCTACCTGCTCGAGGAGCCGTCGCGACGTGTCGGTGACCACCGACGACGTGGACGTCGAGGTCGCCCGGATCGCCGGTCCGCAGCTGGTGGTCCCGCTGCTGAACGCCCGGTTCGCCACCAACGCCGCCAACGCCCGCTGGGGCTCGCTCTACGACGCGCTCTACGGCTCCGACGTGATCTCCGCGCGAGGGCGACCTCGCGCCGGGCGACTCCTACAACGAGGTCCGCGGCGCCGAGGTGATCGCCCGCGGCCGCGCGCTGCTCGACGAGCACTTCCCGCTCGAGTCCGGCTCGCACGCCGACGCGACGGCGTACGCCGTGGACGGCGAGGGGCTCGCGGTCACCGTGAAGGGCGACGCGGTGCGGCTCGCCGACCCCGCCCAGCTGGTCGGGCACCGCGGCGACGCCGGCTCGCCCGAGGCGGTCGTGCTGGTGCACCACGGCCTGCACGTCGAGATCGCGATCGACCCCGACGACGCCATCGGCGCGCACCGACGACGCCGGCGTGAAGGACCTCGTCGTCGAGTCCGCGGTCTCCACGATCATGGACCTCGAGGACTCGGTCGCCGCCGTCGACGCCGACGACAAGGTCGTCGGCTACCGCAACTGGCTCGAGCTGATGAAGGGCACGCTCGCGGAGGAGGTCTCCAAGGGCGGGAAGACCTTCACCCGCGCGATGAACCCCGACCGCACCTGCACCGCGCCCTCCGGCGAGACGGTCACGCTCCACGGGCGCGCGCTGCTGTTCATCCGCCAGGTCGGTCATCTGATGACCACCGACGCGGTGCTGGACAAGGACGGCAACGAGGTCCCGGAGGGCATCCTCGACGCCCTCGTCTGCGGGCTCGGCAGCCTCGCCGACCTGCGCGCCGAGCGGACCGACGACGGGCTGCGGAACTCCCGCACCGGCTCGATGTACGTCGTGAAGCCGAAGATGCACGGCCCCGACGAGGTGGCGTTCACGACTCGCCTGTTCTCCCGGGTCGAGGAGGTGCTGGGCCTGCCGCCGCTGACCATCAAGGTCGGCATCATGGACGAGGAGCGGCGCACCACGCTCAACCTCAAGGCCTGCATCGCGGCCGCGCGGGAGCGGGTCGCGTTCATCAACACCGGCTTCCTGGACCGCACCGGCGACGAGATCCACACCTCGATGCTCGCCGGCCCGATGGTCCGCAAGGGCGACATGAAGTCCGAGACCTGGATCAAGGCCTACGAGGACTCCAACGTCGACATCGGCCTCGAGTGCGGGCTGCTCGGCCGCGCCCAGATCGGCAAGGGCATGTGGGCCGCGCCCGACAGCCTCGCCGACATGATGGAGGCCAAGATCGGCCACCCGCAGGCCGGCGCGAGCACCGCCTGGGTGCCGTCGCCGACCGCGGCCACGCTGCACGCGCTGCACTACCACCAGGTCGACGTCCGGGCCCGTCAGGAGGAGCTGCAGGGCGGTCGGCGCGCCACCCGCGCCGACCTGCTGACGCTGCCGCTGGGCGACCCGGCCTCGTGGTCGGACGAGGACCGGCAGGCCGAGATCGACAACAACCTGCAGAGCCTCCTCGGGTACGTCGTGCGCTGGATCGACGCGGGCGTCGGCTGCTCCAAGGTCCCCGACATCACCGGGGAGCCGCTGATGGAGGACCGGGCCACCTGCCGCATCTCCGCGCAGCACGTCGCCAACTGGCTGCACCACGGCGTGGTCAGCGCAGGACCAGGTCGAGGAGACGCTGCGCCGGATGGCCGGCGTGGTCGACGAGCAGAACGCCGGCGACCCGTCGTACACCCCGATGGCGCCGGGCTTCGACGGCGACGCGTTCCTCGCCGCCCGGGCGCTCGTCCTCGAGGGTCTCGAGCAGCCCAGCGGCTACACCGAACCGATCCTGCACCGGCGACGGGCCAGCAAGAAGAAGAGCGAGCAGGGGAGCGCGTGATGGCCGGCGACGCGCTGGGCCGGGTGGCCGCGGCGGCGCGTGCGCTGTTGCCGGCGGACCGCGTGATCAGCGACCACGCGCGGCTGCGGACCTACGAGTGCGACGGCCTCGCGCACTACCGCGTGACCCCGGCGCTGGTGGTGATCCCGGAGGACACCGCCCAGGTGGCCGCCGTCGTGAAGGCGTGCTCCGACAACGCGATCCCGTTCGTGGCGCGCGGCTCCGGCACCGGGCTCTCCGGCGGCGCGCTGCCGCACAAGGACGGCGTGCTGATCGTGACCTCGCGGATGCGCACGATCCGGGAGGTCCGACGCGAGGACCAGCGCGCGGTCGTCGAGCCGGGCGTCATCAACCTCGACGTCACGAAGGCCGCGACGCCCCACGGCTACTACTACGCGCCCGACCCGTCGAGCCAGCAGATCTGCTCCATCGGCGGCAACGTGGCGGAGAACTCCGGCGGCGCGCACTGCCTGAAGTACGGCTTCACCACCAACCACGTGCTGGGCGCCGAGTTCGTCACCCCGCAGGGCGACGTCGTCGAGCTCGGCGGCGCCGCCCCCGACACCCCCGGCTACGACCTGCTCGGCGCCGTCGTCGGGTCCGAGGGGACGCTCGGCATCGTCACGTCGACCACCGTGCGGCTGGTCCGGCTGCCCGAGGAGGTGCGCACGGTCCTGGTGGGCTTCGAGAGCACCGACCAGGCCGGTGCCGCCACCTCCGCGATCATCTCCGCCGGCATCGTGCCCGCCGCCATCGAGATGATGGACGCGCTCGCGATCGAGGCCGCCGAGGCCGCCGTGCAGTGCAACTACCCGCAGGGCGCCGGCGCCGTGCTGGTCATCGAGCTCGACGGCGCCGCCGTCGAGGTCGCCCAGGAGTACGACGAGGTCGAGCGGCTCTGCGGCGAGAACGGCGCGTTCGAGCAGCGGCTCGCCACCGACCCCGCCGACCGGGCGCTGATCTGGAAGGGCCGCAAGTCGGCGTTCGCCGCGGTCGGCCGGATCAGCCCGGACTACATCGTGCAGGACGGCGTGATCCCGCGGACCGCGCTGCCCGAGGTGCTCAAGGCGATCGCCGACCTGTCGGGGACGTCCGGGGTCCGCGTCGCCAACGTCTTCCACGCCGGCGACGGCAACCTCCACCCGCTGGTGCTGTTCGACGAGTCCAAGGACGGCGAGAGCGAGGCGGCCGAGAAGGTCAGCGGCGCGATCCTCGACCTGTGCATCGAGCACGGCGGCTCCATCACCGGCGAGCACGGCGTCGGCATGGACAAGGCGAAGTACATGCCCCGGATGTACGACGAGGACGACCTCGACACCATGCAGCTGGTCCGCTGCGCGTTCGACCCGGCCAACATCTCCAACCCCGGCAAGGTGTTCCCGACGCCCCGGCTGTGCGGCGAGGTGCCCGGCCGTCACAAGGGCGCCCACCCGTTGCAGGAAGCCGGACTCGCGGAGGTGTTCTGAGTGCGGAACACCCTCGACGACACCGCTCGCCAGGCGATCGCCTCGGCCTGCGACGACGTCGGCGCCGGCGGCGAGGACGACCTCGTCGACCGCGTCGTGCCGGCCCTCGTCGCCCGGCCGACCTCCACCCAGCAGGTCTCGGAGGTGCTCCGCGCCGCGGCCGCCCACGACCTCACCGTGGTGCCCCGCGGCCGCGGCACCAAGCTGTCGTGGGGGCTGCCGCCGACGTCGGCCGACGTGGTCCTCGACGTCTCCGGGATGGACCAGGTGCTCGACCACCAGGCCGGCGACCTGATCGTCGAGACGCAGGCCGGCACCCGGCTCTCCGAGCTGCAGGCCGTGGTCGGCAAGGAGGGCCAGCGGCTCGTGCTCGACGAGACGGTGCCGGGTGCGAGCGTCGGCGGCACGCTGGCCACCAACGCGTCCGGGCCGCAGCGCGTGCTCGTCGGCACCGCGCGCGACCTGCTCATCGGCGTCACCGTGGTGCGCGCCGACGGGGTGGTCGCCAAGGCCGGCGGCCGGGTGGTCAAGAACGTCGCCGGCTACGACCTCGGCAAGCTGGTGATCGGCTCCTTCGGCACCCTCGCCGTCGTCACCGAGGCACTCTTCCGGCTGCACCCGCTGCCGTCGGTGCAGCGCTGGGTCTCGCTCGAGGTGCCCGACGCGGCCACCGCGCACGAGGTCGCGCAGTCGGTCGTCCACGCGCAGGTCGTGCCCGGCGCCGTCGAGGTCGACTGGCCCGCCGAGGGCCCCGGCACCGTCACCGTCCAGCTCGGCGGCAAGGCCGAGGGCGTCGAGGGCCGGGTGGCCACGCTGCGCGGGCTGCTCGGCGAGCGGTCCGACCGTCCGCGAGGACGCGCCGGCGGGCTGGACGTCGTACCCGTGGGGGAGCGGGGACACCGCCCTCAAGCTGACGACCGTGCTCTCCGGGCTGCGCGACGTGCTGGAGACCGCCCGCGACGCCGGAGCGGTGGTCCGCGGCTCCGCGGGCAGCGGCGTGCTGTACGCCGCGGTCCCCTCGGCGGACCGCGCCGTGGCGGCCGTCGACCGGCTGCGCGCGACGTGCACGCGGCACCAGGGCTCGGTCGTCGTGGTCGACGCGCCGCCCGAGGTGAAGCAGGCCGTGGACGTGTGGGGACCGGTGGCCGCCGCTGGACCTGATGCGGCGCGTCAAGGACCAGTTCGACCCGGAGCACCGGCTCGCCCCGGGACGCTTCGTCGGAGGGATCTGAGCATGACCCAGGAACGCACCGAGGGCGAGCTCGGCGAGATGGGCTCGATCGTCGACCTCGGCATGCCCGTCCCCGGCGGCGCCTTCGACGAGCACCACCCGCCGGACGCGGCGCTGATCGGTGACTGCGTGCACTGCGGGTTCTGCCTGCCGACCTGCCCGACGTACGTGCTGTGGGGCGAGGAGATGGACTCCCCGCGCGGCCGCATCTACCTCATGAAGCAGGGCCTCGAGGGCGAGCCGATGACCGACTCGATGGTCGGGCACTGGGACGCCTGCCTCGGCTGCATGGCGTGCGTGACGGCCTGCCCGTCCGGCGTGCAGTACGACCGGCTCATCGAGCAGACCCGGGCGCAGGTCGAGCGACGCCACGACCGCAGCCGCCGCGACAAGGCGCTGCGGGCGCTGATCTTCTCGCTGTTCCCGCACCCGAGGCGGCTGCGGCTGGTGCGCGGCCCGCTGCGGCTGCTGCAGCGCACCGGCCTCGACCGGCGGATGCGCAGCACCGGCCTGCTGGAGCGGATGGCCCCGCAGCTGGCGGCCATGGAGAGCCTGGCGCCGCGGCTGGGCAAGGCCGAGACGCTGCCGGAGCGGATCCCCGCCACGGGCGAGCGCCGCGCGGTCGTCGGGCTGCTGACGGGCTGCGTGCAGGGCGCATTCTTCCCGGGCGTCAACGCCGCCACCGCACGGGTGCTCGCCGCCGAGGGCTGCGAGGTCGTGGTGCCCCGGCAGCAGGGCTGCTGCGGCGCGCTGTCCACGCACAACGGCCGCGAGGAGGAGGCGCAGGGCTTCGCGCGCCGGCTCGTCGACACCTTCGAGGACGCCGGCGTCGACCAGGTCGTGGTCAACGCGGCCGGCTGTGGCTCGACGATGAAGGAGTACGCCGAGCTGCTCGCCGACGACCCGGCGTACGCCGACCGGGCCCGCGCCTTCGCGGAGAAGGTGCGCGACGTCTCGGAGATCCTCGACGACCTCGGGCCGGTCGCCCCGCGGCACCCGCTCGAGATGACCATCGCCTACCACGACGCCTGCCACCTCGCCCACGCCCAGGGCATCCGGGCCCAGCCGCGCTCGCTGCTGACCGCGATCCCGGGCCTCGAGCTCAAGGAGATCGCCGAGCCGGAGCTGTGCTGCGGCTCGGCCGGCATCTACAACATCGTCAACCCGGAGCCCGCCCGCGCGCTCGGGGACCGCAAGGCCGCCAACATCGTGGCGACCGGCGCCCAGGTGCTCGTCACCGCGAACCCCGGCTGCCTGATGCAGGTGACGTCCGCGATCGAGAGGTCCGGTCACCCGATGGGCATGGCCCACACCGTCGAGGTGCTCGACGCCTCGATCCGCGGAGTCCCCGTGGACACCCTGACCCCTGGACACCCTTCTACGCAGAGCCGGAGTTGACGCCATGTTCGACCAGTTCCAGCAGAACCCTCAAGCAGTAGGGGACTCGCTGACACTCAGCGCCCTGTGCGCCCTGATTCCCCTGGCCGTCCTGTTCGTGCTGCTCGGCGGTCTGAAGGTCCGGGCCTGGATCTCCGGCCTGATCGCGCTCGGTGTCGCCGCCGTCGTGGCGGTCGTCCTCTTCGGCATGCCGGTGGGGCAGACCATCAGCGCCGCCGTCGACGGCGCGCTGTTCGGCTTCTTCCCGATCCTCTGGATCGTGATCAACGCCGTGTGGATCTACAACCTGACGGTGGCGTCCGGGCACTTCGAGGTGCTGCGGCTCTCGTTCGAGAAGGTGAGCCCGGACCAGCGGATCCAGGCGATCATCATCGCGTTCTGCTTCGGTGCGCTCCTGGAGGCGCTCGCCGGCTTCGGCACCCCGGTGGCGATCTCGGTGGTCATGCTGATGTCGCTGGGCTTCAAGCCCGTCAAGGCCGCCACCGTCGCGCTGGTCGCCAACACGGCCCCCGTCGCCTTCGGCGCGCTGGCCATCCCGATCGTCACGCTCGCCCCCATCGCCTCCGGCGTCAGCAACGACCCGCGGCTCTCCGACGCCAACGCGCTGCACACCCTCGGCTCGATGGTCGGCCGGCAGACGCCCCTGCTGGCGCTCGTGGTGCCGCTCATCCTGGTGCTGATCGTCGACGGCCGCCGCGGTGTGCGTCAGACCTGGCTGCCGGCGCTGCTCGCCGGTGGTGTCTTCGCGGTCGCCCAGTTCGTCACCGCCAACTACATCTCCGTGCAGCTGACCGACATCGTCGCCTCGCTGCTGGCCGCCGGCTCGCTGGTCCTGCTGGTGCGTGTGTGGCAGCCGGTCGAGACGCTCACGGCCGAGCGCGCCGAGGAGGAGGAGCGGATCCACTCGGGCTCGAAGTCCGGCTCCACCACGGTGTCGACCGGTGGGGGCGTGACGACCACGACGGTCGGCGGTTCCGACGCGACGCCGAAGCTCGACGCGAACGACAAGACCGAGGTGCTGCGCGCCTACTCGCCGTACCTCGTCATCATCGTCATCTTCTCGCTCACCAACATCCCCGCCGTCGTGGAGTTCCTGGCCAAGGAGCCCTGGACCTACCTCTTCGACTGGCCGGGGCTGGACATCGTCAACTCCGCGGGTGACCCGGTGCTCACGCAGTACAAGCTCAACTGGCTGCCGGCCGCCGGCACCCTGCTGGTGATCGCCGGTCTCATCACGATGGTCATCTTGAAGCTGTCCCCCGGAAAGGCTTTCAAGACCTACCTCGCGACGTACGTCGAGCTGAAGTCGGCGATCATCACCGTGATGGCGGTGCTGGGGCTCGCCTACGTGATGAACCTGTCGGGGCAGACCGCCTCGCTGGGCACCTGGCTGGCCGGCACCGGCGCGCTGTTCGCGGTGATCTCGCCGGTCCTCGGCTGGATCGGGGTCGCGGTGACCGGGTCCGACACCTCGTCGAACTCGCTGTTCGGCGCGCTGCAGGTGCAGGCGGCGACCAAGGCCGGGCTCGACCCGGTGCTGATGGCGGCGGCCAACTCCTCGGGCGGCGTGCTCGGCAAGATGGTCAGCCCGCAGAACCTCGCCATCGCCGCCGCGGCGGTGGGCATGTCGGGCCGCGAGGGCGAGATCTTCCGCAAGGTGATCGGCTGGAGCCTGCTGCTGCTGGTGCTGATGTGCATCATCGTGGCGCTGCAGGCGACGCCGGTGCTGAGCTGGATGGTGCCCTAGCCGATGACGGAGGCGCCTCGAGCCGGGTCGGTGCAGTCGGTCGACCGCGCCCTCACCCTGCTCGAGGCGCTGGCCCAGGCCGGTGCCCCCGTCGGCGTCGGTGAGCTCGCCGAGCGCACCGGCCTGCCGCAGGGCACTGCCCACCGGCTGCTGCAGGGCCTGCAGCAGCGCGGGTACGTCCGGCACGACCGGTCGCGGAAGTACTCCGTGGGCACCGCCGCGCTGCGGCTCGGCGACGCCGCCCAGCGGTCGCTGGCCCGCAGCGTCCGGCCCTTTCTCGCCGAGCTCGTCGAGGCGTCGGGGGAGACCGCGAACCTGGCCGTGCTCGAGGGCGACGACGTCGTGTACGTCGCCCAGGTGCCCTCGCCGCACACGCTGCGGATGTTCGCCGAGGTCGGCCGGCACGTGCCGCCGCACTCCACCGCGGTGGGCAAGGTGCTGCTGGCCGCGATGCCGCGCGAACGTGCCGTCGCGGTGCTGCGGCGCACCGGCCTGCCGCGTCGTACGCCGGCCACGATCACGTCGCTCGAGGCCTTCGACCGCGAGCTGGACGCCGTGCACGACAAGGGGTGGGCCGCCGACGAGGAGGAGCAGGAGACCGGCGTGCGCTGCGTCGCCGTCCCGGTCGGCGACGACGGCCAGGTGGTGGCCGCGCTCTCGCTGTCCGGCCCGGCGGAGCGCTTCGGCGGCGGCCGCGACCCCGAGCTGGTCGCGACCATGCAGCGGGTGAGCCGCGCCTTCTCCCTCGGCTGACCCGGCGCGAGTTGCGCGCCCAGACCCCGCGACCCGGCGTGAGTTGCGCGCCCAGACCCCGCGACCCGGCGTGAGTTGCGGGGACTGGTCACGCAACTCACGCCGGGTCGGCGGGTGCGGGCGCTGTCGAATCGGGGCCGACGTCGCACGTCATCTCCGTGAGACCTGCCACCCCGGCGGGTCCGTGCTTCGGAGGTCACCATGAGCCACCCCATCGTCCACGCGGAGATCCGGTCCAACGACCCGGACGCGACACGAGCGTTCTTCGGCGAGCTGTTCGGCTGGCGCTACCCCAGCGAGGGCGCGTTCCCGGGCTACACGTTCGTCGACACCGGCGTGCCTGACGCGCTCTACACCGCGATCAGCCCGTTGCAGGGCGACAGCGACCTCGTGACGTTCTTCGTCGGGGTCGACGACATCGACGGGGCCATCGCGGACACCACCCGGCTGGGCGGCCGGGTCGTCCAGGACCCGGTCACCGTCCCGGGTGTCGCCTTCGCGCTGATCGCCGACCCGCAGGGCCACGTGGTGGGGCTGGCGCAGCAGCTCTGACCCGGCGATGCGGACTCGTCCGTGTCGATGGTGGACGGCCGTGGCGGTGTGCCCGTAGCGTCACGGGCGTCGGCCACTCGGGATGCCACCACACCGGACGAGCAGCAGGGACCCCACGTGACGAGTGCCACGGACGCGTCGCCGCCCGACACTGCTGCCCGCACGACGGTTCCCGCGGTCTCGCTGCGCGGGCTGGTCAAGCGCTTCGACGACGTGGCCGCGGTCGACGGCGTGGACCTCGACATCGCGACCGGTGAGTTCTTCTCCATGCTCGGACCGTCGGGCTCGGGCAAGACCACCGTGCTCCGGCTGATCGGCGGCTTCGAGAAGCCCACCGCCGGCACCGTCGAGCTCGACGGCGAGGACGTCACCGACCGGGCGCCGTTCGAGCGCAACCTCACCACCGTCTTCCAGGACTACGCGCTCTTCCCGCACATGACCGTGCTCGACAACGTCGGCTACGGCCTGCGGGTCCGCGGCGTGGCCAAGGCCGAGCGCCGGGAGCGCGCGGCGCAGGCGCTGGCGAAGGTCGCGCTGCACGGCATGGAGAAGCGGCGGCCCTCGCAGCTGTCCGGCGGGCAGCGGCAGCGCGTCGCGCTCGCGCGGTCGCTGGTCGTCGACCCGGCCGTGCTGCTGCTCGACGAGCCGCTCGGCGCGCTGGACCTCAAGCTGCGCGAGCAGATGCAGGTCGAGCTCAAGCAGATCCAGCGCGACGTCGGGATCACCTTCGTGTTCGTCACCCACGACCAGGAGGAGGCGCTCACGATGAGCGACCGGGTCGCGGTCTTCGACCGGGGCCGCATCCAGCAGGTCGGCAGCCCGCGGGAGATCTACGAGCACCCGGCGTCGAGGTTCGTCGCCGGGTTCGTCGGCACCTCCAACCTGCTCTCCGGCGCCGCGTCCCAACGGCTGCTGGGCGAGGCCGGCACGTTCACCGTGCGCCCGGAGAAGGTCGGGCTGCGCCGCGAGGACGCGCCCGGCCCCGACGACGGCGACGTGGTCGCGCCCGGCACGGTCGCCGAGGTGGTGTACGCCGGCCCGGTGACCCGCTACCTCGTCGACCTCGACGCCGGTGCGCGGCTGACCACCGTGCTGCACAACGACGGCCGCTCGTCCGACGTGGCCGGTCGTGGCGACCGGGTGCGTGCGGGCTTCGCGCGCCGCGACTGCCGTCGCCTGGCCGACGGCGGCCCCGAAGAGCTCACCCAGGGGGACGGCACGCAGGAAAGGGACGGCACATGAGCAGGACGAGGTTCGCGGTCGGTGTGGGCGCTCTGGCGCTGGTGCTGGCCGGGTGCGGCACGAGCGGCGGGTCCGACACGTCGAGCGCTCCCGGCCAGAAGGGGTTCCAGCCCCCCGACGTACCCATGCAGAAGTCGATCGGGAAGGGGGAGGGAGCCGTCGACATCCTGGCGTGGCCCGGGTACGCCGAGGACGGCTCCAACGACAAGACCGTCGACTGGGTGACGCCGTTCGAGAAGCAGACCGGCTGCCAGGCGAAGGTGAAGTACTTCGGCACCTCCGACGAGGCGGTCAGCCTGATGAAGACCGGCGACTACGACGTGGTGTCCGCGTCCGGTGACGCGTCGCTGCGGCTGATCGCCGGCGGCAACGTGGCGCCGTTCAACACCAAGCTGACGCCGAGCTACGCCGACGTGGCGCCGTTCCTCAAGGACCGGGACTGGAACTCGGTCGACAAGCAGATGTACGGCATCCCGCACGGCTGGGGCGCCAACCTGCTGATGTACAACACGAAGACGGTGAAGCCCGCGCCGACGACGTGGGCCTCGGTGTTCGACGACGCGTCGACGTACAAGGGCAAGGTGACGGCGTACGACTCGCCGATCTACATCGCCGACGCGGCGCTGTTCCTGATGCAGACCAAGCCCGAGCTGAAGATCAAGGACCCCTACGCGCTGGACAAGAAGCAGCTGGACGCGGCGGTCGCGGTGCTCAAGAAGCAGCGCCAGAACGTCGGGGAGTACTGGTCGGACTACACCAAGGAGGTCAGCGCCTTCAAGGCCGGCTCGACCGTCATCGGCACCACCTGGCAGGTGATCGCGAACATCGCCGCCGAGGACGCGCCGGTGAAGGCGATCCTGCCCGACAAGGGCTCGACGGGATGGTCGGACACCTGGATGGTCGCCGCCAAGGCGAAGCACCCGAACTGCGCCTACAAGTGGGCGAACTACGTCGTCTCCCCGAAGGTCAACGCGCAGGTCGCGGAGTACTTCGGTGAGGCGCCGGCCAACCTCAAGGCCTGCCAGCAGACCAGCGACAAGAGCTTCTGCACCGGGTACCACGCCGACGATGCGGCGTACGCCGACAAGATCTACTACTGGGCGACGCCGATCAAGCAGTGCCTGGACGGTCGCACCGACGTCACGTGCACCGACTACGCCGACTGGACGACGGCCTGGCAGGAGATCAAGGGCTAGCCGTGGCGGTCACCACCGCGACCCGGGGAGCGGCGTACCTGCACCGGCACCCCCGCCTGCGACTGGCGGGGGTGCTCGGCGCGCCCCTGGTCTGGCTCGGGGTGGTGTACGTCGGGTCGCTCGCCGCGCTGCTGGTCACCTCGCTGTGGGTGCAGGACTCGTTCACCTCGGAGATCTTCCGGACCTGGACGCTGGCGAACTTCCGTGACCTGGTCACCGAGCCGCTCTACCGCACGGTGCTGCTGCGCACGCATCGGGATGGCGGTGCTGGTGACGCTGATCGACCTGGTGCTCGCGCTGCCCATCGCGTTCTTCATGGCCAAGGTCGCCTCGCCGCGCACCGCCCGGCTGCTGGTGGTGGCGTGCCTGATGCCGCTGTGGGCGAGCTACCTGGTCAAGGCCTACGCGTGGCGGCTGCTGGTGATCGACCACGGCGTGCTGCAGTCGACCATCGGGGTGTCGCCGGGGTTCGGCATCCCGGCCGCGGTGCTCACGTTGTCCTACCTGTGGCTGCCGTTCATGATCCTGCCGATCTACAGCGGGCTCGACCGGCTGCCGGACTCGCTGCTCGAGGCCTCCGAGGACTGCGGCGCCCGGCCGTTGCGCACCTTCGTCTCCGTGGTCTGGCCGAGCATCCTGCCGAGCGTGGTGGCGGGCTCGATCTTCACGTTCTCGCTGACGCTGGGCGACTACATCACGATCAAGATCGTCGGGGGTGCCTCGCAGATGCTGGGCAGCCTGGTCTACGACCAGCAGTCGCTCAACCTGCCGCTGGCGGCCGCCATCGCGACGTTCTCCGTCGTGGTGATGGCGATCTACCTGCTGCTGGTGCGACGTACCGGCGCCCTGGACCAGCTGTGACCCTCACCCGCACCGGACGCGTCCTGCTCGGAGCCGCCGTCGGCTTCGTGCTCGTGGTGATCTACGTGCCGCTGCTCGTCGTCGCCGTCAGCTCGTTCAACGGCGACTCGACGTTCGGCTGGCCGCCGAGCGACCTCACGCTGCACTGGTGGAAGGTGGCCGCGACCAACCAGGGCGCCCGGGACGCGATCCTCACCAGCGTCGAGGTGGGGCTGATCGCGACGGCGGTCTCGCTGCTGCTCGGCACGTTGGCGTCGTTCGCGCTGGTCCGCTACCGGTTCTTCGGCGCCGGCTCGATCTCGCTGCTGATCATCCTGCCGATCGCGCTGCCGGGCATCGTGACCGGGCTTGCGCTGAACAGCGCGTTCACCACGATGATGGGCGTCGGGCTGTCGATCTGGACGGTGGCGATCGCGCACGCGACGTTCTGCATCGTGGTGGTGTTCAACAACGTCAGCGCGCGGCTGCGGCAGGTCGGCGGGAACGTCGAGGAGGCGTCCATGGACCTCGGCGCCTCCCGCTGGACGACGTTCAGGCTGGTGACGCTGCCGCTGCTGCGGCTGGTGCTGCTCGCCGGCGCGCTGCTCGCGTTCGCACTGAGCTTCGACGAGATCGTGGTCACCACGTTCACGGCCGGCAACGGGGTGCAGACGCTGCCGATCTGGATCTTCGCGAACCTGTTCCGGCCCAACCAGACGCCGGTCATCAACGTGATCGGCACCGTGCTGATCCTGGTGTCGTTCCTGCCGATCTACGCCTCGCAGAAGATGGTCGGCACCAGCGGCGGCCGCCTCTGACCCCTCCGCCGAGGCGCGTGATCCTGAGCGCCAGGACCCGTCGAGGCGCGTGATCCTGACTCTCGTCGCCTGCCTACGAGTCAGAACCACGCGCCTCGACGGGGTCGGGGAGTCGGAACCACGCGCCTCGGCGGGGTGGAGGAGCGTCAGTCGGCTGCGACGGCCGCACTGCCGTGCCCCGCCGCAGGTGCGTCCTAGAAGAGGGTCTCCTGCACCGAGACCGGCTCGGGCTGGCGGGGCAGCGGCGGGAACCGCATCGGCGCGCCCCGCCGCGACGGCCGCCAGGACGCGTCGACGTCGACGGGCCGTGGCTCCGAGGGCTCCTTGCCGGTGAGGGCGCGGATGGCGGTCGGCACGTGCAGCTCCAGCCGGGCGTACGTCGCCCGCACGGCCGCCTCGTCCAGCGGCAGGCAGCCGACCCCCGCGGCGAGGTCGAGGCCGAGCGGGGCGTCGTCGACCATCGCCATCGCCTCGCGGTTGACCTCCCACGCGGCACGGGCCTCCGGCAGCCCGAGCCGGCGGGCCGTGGCGGCGCCGAGCACCTCGCGGCACCGAGCCGCCTCGCCGCAGGCGTCGTCGAAGGCGGCGGCCGCGGTGCCGAACTCGGCCAGCAGCCGGGCGGCCGTCTTGGGGCCGATGCCGGGCACGCCGGGGAGGTTGTCGGACGCGTCGCCGCGCAGCGCCGCGAAGTCGAGGTACTGGTCCGGCCGCACCCCGGTCACCATCTCCAGGCGCCGCGGGTCGAGCATCGGCGACGCCTCGACGCCGCCGTTGAGGATCCGCAGCATCCGGGTGTCGTCGGCGACCAGCGCGAACGAGTCGCGGTCGGAGGTCGCGACCACCGTGCACGCACCGAGGCCGCGGGCGTAGGCGGCGGCGGAGGCGAGCACGTCGTCGGCCTCGAGGCCGGGCGGGACGGCCACCACCACGCCCAGGTCGCGCAGCACCTCGACGGCGTCGGCCAGCTGCTGCTCCAGGGTCGCCGGCTTGGCGACCCGGTGGGCCTTGTAGAACGGCCAGCGGTCGCGTCGCCGGCTCGCGGCCGGGTCGTCGAACCCGACCACGACCGCGTCGGCGCAGGACCGGTCGACCAGCGCGGTGAGGTGCGACAGCAGCCCGCGGACGGCCCAGGCCGGCCGGCCGTCCGACGTGCGGAACCCGGTGCGGGCGGAGGCGTGGAAGCTCCGGTGCAGCAGCGAGTTGCCGTCGACGGCGAGCAGCGTGCGGGGCGTCGTACTGGTCATCGGGAGCCAGCCTAGGCCCCGCCGCCGACCCCGTTGTCGGTGAGCGGGGAGGTGGTGCCCACCGATGGGGGAGTATGGACGTCATGTGTGGCATAGCAGCCGTCCACGACCTCTCCGACCATCCCGACGACGACCGGCTCCGTGCGAGCCAGGCCATCGGCGAGGACATGCTCTCCCGGCTGCACCACCGCGGCCCCGACGGCCACGGCTCGCGGCTGGTGGGCCGCACCTGGCTCGGCCACACCCGGCTCTCGATCGTCGACCTCGACGGCGGCAGGCAGCCGCTCGCCGACGAGACCGGCCGCCGCTGGGTGGTCGCGAACGGCGAGATCTACAACCACGGCGCCCTGCGCGAGCGGCTCCCCGGCCCGTTCAGCACCGACTCCGACTCCGAGGTGGTGCTCCACGTGCTCGGCACGCTGGGCACCGACGGCATCCACGACATGCGCGGCATGTGGGCGTTCGCGGTCGCCGACGAGGACGGCCGGGTCTGGCTGGGCCGCGACCCGCTCGGCGTGAAGCCGCTCTACTGGGCGCACCACGACCAGCGGGTGCTGGTGGCCTCCGAGCTCGCGGCGTTCCCGCCCGAGGTCCGTCCGCACGTCGAGGAGTTCCCGACCGGGCACTTCTGGACGGCGACGTCGGCCGCCGACCAGCACCTCGAGGCGTACGTCGACCTGCACGACGACCCGCTCGGCGGGGCCGAGGAGATCGGTCCCGACTTCACGTCGCGCGAGGACGCGCAGCAGGCCGTCCGCGAGACGCTGGTGACCGCCGTCCGCGAGCGGATGATGGCCGACGTGCCCGTCGGGGTGTTCCTCTCCGGCGGCCTCGACTCCAGCGTCGTCGCGGCCATCCTGGCCCGGGAGTCGCAGCCGGGCAGCGCCGTCCACTCGTTCGCCGCCGGCACGCCCGACAGCCCCGACCTGGTCGCGGCGCGGGTCGTCGCCGAGGCGCTCGGCCTCGAGCACCACGAGCGGGTCTACACCGACGACGACGTCGTCGAGGCGCTGCCGACCGTGGTCGCCGCCACCGAGTCCTACGAGCCGTCGCTGATCCGCAGCGCGGTCCCGAACTACCTGCTCTCCGAGATGGCCGCGCAGCACGTCAAGGTGGTGCTGACCGGCGAGGGCGCCGACGAGCTGTTCGCCGGCTACCACCACCTGCGCGAGCTCGACGAGGAGTCGCTGCGCGACGCGCTGATCGACGGCGTCGCGACCCTGCACCACCTCAACCTGCAGCGCTGCGACCGGGTCACGATGGCCCACGGCCTCGAGGCCCGGGTGCCGTTCCTGTCCCGCGACATGCTCGCGGTCGCGTCGCGGATCCCGATCGAGTGGAAGCTGCTCGGCGAGGACGGCCAGGAGAAGCGGTTGCTGCGCGAGGCGTTCAGCGGCTGGATCCCCGACGAGATCCTGTGGCGCCGCAAGGCGCAGTTCGGCGACGGCTCCGGCACGGCCGACGCGATGGACCGGGTCGTCGACTCGCTGGTCCCGGACGCCGACTGGGCCGCCGTACGGTTCGAGGGGTTGCCGCCGGCCCGCACCCGCGAGGAGCTCGCCTACCAGCGGATCTTCTCCGAGGCGCTCGGCGGCATCAACGCCGAGCAGGTGCTCGGGCGGTTCGCCACCGCCTGACCCCGGACGTGGCCCGGACCTGACCCGGACCTGGGGGTTCCACAAGGCCCGGCGGCTCGGCCACCGGACTTGATCGGCCGGACGGCTCGACTTCCTCTGGCCTGTTCGAGTCATTTCGCCCGGTTGCCGACTGTCCGGCTGCGGCGGCTGACTGACTGAGGGCTCGCACCCGACCCCTGGCCTCCGGAGACCTCCATGCCCCCTGCCCGTCCGTCCGCCCGTCCAGCCACGCGACGGCGGTCGCTCGCCGCGGCCGGGGTCTGCACGGCCCTGCTGCTCGGTGCCGGACTCGCCCCGCTGGCGGTCGTCCCGGCGGCGCTCGCCGCCACCGGCGCCGGCCCCACCGCCGTCGCCGGCCCGGACCAGAGCGTCGACGAGGGCTCGGTCGTGCACCTCGACGGCAGCGCCTCCACGGCCAGCGCGGACCCGACGCTCGCGGCCTCGACGACGGCGGGCGTGCTGCCCGGCGGGACGTCGCTCGGCGTCCACCTCGACGGCGGCCTCGACACCACGTCGGGCGGCCTGCGGGTCCACGGCTCCGCCGACGTCGGCCAGGGCAGCGGCGCCCGGGCCACCAGCCTCGCCTACGTCATCGACGTCTCGGCGAGCACCGACCTGGTCAACGGCTGCGGCGGCGACCAGAACCTCGACGGCCGTGACGACAGCGTCCTCGACTGCGAGATCGCGGCCGCCGTCGAGCTGAACCGCGAAGCGATCGCCTCCGGGCACCGTGGACCGGGTCTCGCTGGTGCAGTTCTCGTCCTCGGCCGCGCCCGTGGACCTCGACCCGACGGACGGTACGGCGACCCTCGTCTCGCCGAGTGCGGACGCCGACCACGACGGTGTCCCCGACGTGGTGCAGGCGATGCGCCGGCTCCGCTCGAACGGCGCGACCAACTTCGTCGAGCCGGCCCGGACCGCCTGCGAGCTGCTGGCGCCGTCGACCGCCGACAACCGGCTGGCCGCGTTCATGTCCGACGGCCAGGGCTCGGGGGACCTGTCCTCGGTCGTGCCGTGCTCGCCGGCCGTCACGTTCCAGACGTTCGCCGTCGGCACCGACAGCACCTGCACCGGCGGCACGGTCGGCACCCGGCTGGCCGACCTCGCGTCGTACACCGGCGGGGTGTGCACCAGCGTCCGCGGCGTGGTCGACCTGCCCGACCTGGTGCCGGCCGTGCTGGCCTCGCAGCTCGACGGCGTCGCGCTCCAGGTCGACGACCGGGCCCCGGTCGACCTCGGCGTCACCCCGGTCGCGGGTCCCGCCAGCGTGCCCGTCACCGCGGACCTGCCCGACGACCTCGGCGGCGGAAGCCACCGCGTGTGCCTGGTGGTGACCGGCCACGACGCCGGCGGCACCGGCCAGCAGTCGACCTGCTCCGACCTCGTGGTCACGACGGGCCAGCCGACGTACGCCTGGCGGGTGGTCTCCTCCGACGGTCCCGCGATCAGCCTCTCCGGGGCCGACGCGGCGCAGCCGAGCTTCACCGCGCCGGACGACGGCAGCTACGTCCTCGAGCTCACGGTGACCGACGGCGCGGGCCGCACCAGCACCGACGACGTCGCCGTGCACGTCTCCAACGTGGCGCCCACCGTGCAGGCCACCGTCGGCGACGCGTACGTCGGCGGGGTCACCCGGCTCACCGGCAGCTTCACGGACGCCGGCGTGCTCGACACCCACCAGGCCGTCGTCGACTGGGGCGACGGCACCACCGACACCGTCCCGCCGGCGAGCGAGAGCGGCGGGGCCGGCAGCCTCGTGGCGACGCACACCTACCAGACCGACGGCTCCTTCGTGGTCGGCGTGCGGCTGCTCGACGACGACGGCGGGGCGGCCACGGCCTCCCTCGACCACGTGGCCGTCCGGGCCCCGGTCGCGGTGTGGGCCCGCTCGTCGAGCCTGAAGGCGTCCTTCGACTGGACCGGCGGTGCGGGCTCGATCGACGGCCGGGTGCACACCAACGGCCTGCTGCGGTTCGTCGGCGCGGCCAAGGTGGTGCGCGGCACGACGACGTACGCCGGGACCATCGCGGCCGACACCACGCGCAACTCGTTCACGCCCGCGCCGGTCGGCCTCCGCCCAGCAGGACTTCCCGTTCGCGCCGCGGATCGCCGACTACCGCCCCGGTGGCGTCGTCGCGGCGCAGGTCGGGTCGGCGTACCACGACGTGTCCGGCGGCTGCTCCGCCGGCGCCTGGACCGGCCCGGCGACGCTGGCCGCCGGGTGTCTACTACGCCAGCTGCGACATCCGGCTCACCGGTGCGCAGGTCGGCGGTCAGGTCACCCTCGTCTCCGAGGGCCACGTCAGGATCAGCGGCTCGCGGCCGACGTTCGAGGCGTACCACGACGGCGTGCTGCTGCTCGCCGGTGCGGCCGGCGACAAGGCGATCGACGTGTCCGCGTCGAGCTCGACGTTCCACGGCACGCTGTTCGCCGGCGCCGGCGAGATCGACGTCTCCGGCTCCACGAACGGCTTCGACTGCGGGCTGCTCGGCGACACCGTCGACATCTCCGGCAGCGGCGTCGCGCATCCGCTCCGGGCTGTGCGGCACCCCGCGGTGAGCCGGCGGACCGGGGCGGCCGGCGGTTGGTGACGTCCGCGAAACACGGGGGTCCTACGCTCGGCGCATGACGCACGCCGCTGCCGCTCCGGAGGGCTCGCACGTCGTCCCCTCGGTGCACGACGGACTGCTGACCGCCCTGCCGGCGCACCGGCTCGCCGCGCTCGTCCGCGACGGGGAGGTGTCGGCGGTCGAGGTGGCCCAGGCCCACCTCGACCGGGTCGTCGAGGCCGAGCCGTGGACCCGGGCGATGGTGCACGTGGACCACCAGGACGTGCTCGCGCAGGCGCGCCGGGTCGACGACCGTCGCGCGGCCGGGCGCGCCGTCGGGTCGCTCGCGGGCGTGCCCGTCGTGGTCAAGGACAACGTCGACGTGCGCGGCCAGGTCACGAGCTGCGGCTCCAAGGCGCTGGGGTCGACGGCCCGGGTCGACGCCGACGTCACCCGGCGGCTGCGCCGGGCCGGGGCGCTGCTGCTCGGCCGCGCGAACATGGACGAGCTGGCGCTGGGCGCGTCCACCCAGACCTCCGCGTTCGGCCGCACCCACAACCCCCACGACGTGCGCCGCAGCGCCGGCGGCAGCAGCGGGGGATCGGCCGCCGCGGTCGCCGCGCACGAGGCGGCGCTGTCGGTGGGCACCGACACCGGCGGCTCGATCCGCGAGCCCGCGTCGCAGTGCGGGGTGCTCGGCATGGCGCCGACCCCCGGCGTGGTGCCGATGCGCGGGGTGGTGCCGTTCGCGCCCGGTCTCGACCGGGTCGGCCCGCTGGCCCGGTCGGTGCGCGACCTCGCGCAGCTGGTCGCCGTGCTGGGCGGTCGGCCCCGGCTCGCCGCGGCCGCCGAGCCGCTCGACGTGCGCGGTCTCCGCGTCGGGGTGCTGGAGGAGCTGCGCAGCCCGCGCAACCAGGTCGGCGTGCTCGCCCGGCTCGACGTGGTGCTCGGCACGCTGCAGGAGCTCGGCGCCGAGCTGGTGCCGGTGTCCGCCCCGGCGGCGGGACGTGCGCTGGCGACGTACATGACGGTCACCTCGGCGTCGGCGGTCGCGGTGCTGGCGCCGTACGTCAAGACCGGGCTCGCAGGAGCCGAGGTGGAGCGGCGCTACGAGTGGGGCCTGGAGCTGCTGCACGAGATGCCCAGCCAGCTCGAGGTCGCCCAGGTGGCGCAGCAGATCCTGCACGACCAGGTCACCGCGGCGCTGTCGGAGTGCGACCTGCTGGTCTCGCCGACGATGCCGACCACGGCTCCGCTGCTCGAGGGGCACATGGCGCCCGAGGACCTCGCCGACCCGATGGCAGCGCCCTACACCGACTGCTGGACGGTGGTCGCCAACCTGGTCGGCCTCCCGGCCCTGTCGCTGCCCAGCGGTCGCTCCCCGACCGACCGGATGCCCGTCGGCACCATGCTGATGGGGCGTCCGCGCACCGACCACGTGCTGCTCGGCGTCGCCGCCGCACTGGAGGCCGCGGGGGTCGACGGGGCCTGACGATCCCGCCGAGAGACCCAGACAGGCGCCACGACGGCACAGCCGGGTCATACCCGAGAGGGTCCGCGGATGCCAGGATGCGCCCATGGGTCTGGACCAGGAGCACTCCGCGCTGCTGGACGCGCTGCCGCTGGCCGCCCTGCTGACCGACCGCGCGGGGCGTGCTGCGGCACCTGAACCGCTCGGCCGCCCAGCTGCTGGGGGAGGACACCGACCTGCGCGGCGCCCCGCTGGCGGACACGCTCTTCGACGACGTCGGGCGGGGCGCCTTCGACGACGTGCTCAGCGTCGTGCTCGCCGGCGGCAGCTGGGACGGCGAGCTGGCGCTGACCCCGCGGCGTGGCGTGCCGCGGCAGGCGGCCCTCTCGGTCCGACCGGTGCGGGCCGACGGATCGGTCACCGGCGACGTGACCGGCGAGGTGACCGGGGCGCTGGTCGTGGTGGTCGACAGCTCGGTCGGCAGCGTCGGCGCGGGTCCGCTCTCGGAGCGGCTGACCCGGCTGGCCCGGGTGGCCTCCGAGCTCGTGGTCGCCGAGACGATGGACAGCGTCACCAAGATCGTGGTGGAGCACATGTCCGACGCCGCGGGCGCGACCGTCGCGTCGCTCTCGCTGCTCGTCGACGACGACACGCTCGCCCTGGTCGGGATCCGCGGCGGCCGCCAGGGCGTCGAGAAGCGGTGGGCGACGTACTCCCTGCACCAGCGGACGCCGGCCGGTGACGCGGTCCGGCAGGGTCGGATCCTGCTGCTCGAGGGCTGGAACGAGCTCCGCTCGCGCTACCCCGACCTGGAGTCCGCGGCCGACGGGGAGCGCTCGATCGCCTGCCTGCCGCTGCGCATCGGCGAGCTGACGCTGGGCGTCGCGACGATGTCCTTCCCGGGCCGCCGGTCGTTCTCGCCGACCGAGCTGGAGTTCCTCTCGGTGATGGCCGACACCTGCGCCCAGGCCATCCAGCGGGTGCGGATGACCGAGGAGGCCGCCGACCAGTCGGCGAAGATCCAGTTCCTCGCGGACTCGTCGGTCGAGCTGTCGCGCAGCCTCGACTACGAGTCGACCCTGCGCACGGTCGCGCGCCTTGCGGTGCCGTGGTTCGCGGACTGGTGCGCGATCTCGCTCGACCAGGACGGCGAGCTCCGCACGCTCGCCGTGGCCCACGTCGACCCCGAGAAGGTCGCGCTCGCCGAGGAGGTGCAGCGCCGCTTCCCGGCCGACCCCGAGTCGGACACCGGCGCCTACGCCGTCCTGCACTCCGGCCGCAGCGAGCTCACGCCCGACATCAGCGACGAGATGATCGACGCCGCCATCGAGGACCCCGAGCAGCGCCGCATGATGCGCGAGCTCAACCTCCGCAGCGCGATCGCGGTCCCGCTCAAGATCCAGGACCGGGTCCTCGGGGTCGCGACCTGGGTGGCCGGCGACGAGGGGCGACGGTTCGACGCCGACGACCTGGCCTTCGCCGAGAACTTCGCGCTGCGCGCCGCCCAGGCCATCGACACCGCCCGGCTGCACAGCGAGCTGAGCGACGTCGCCGTCCGGCTGCAGCGGGCGATCCTGCCCGCCGAGCTGCCGGTGCTGCCCGGCTGGCAGACCGCGGCGAGCTACCAGCAGGCCGGCCACAGCGAGGCGGGCGGCGACTTCTACGACGTGACGCCGCTCGAGGACGGCCGGATCGCGCTGTTCGTCGGCGACGTGATGGGTCGTGGCGTGACGGCCGCGGCCGCGATGGCGCAGATGCGGGCCGCGATCCGGGCCCTGGTGGCGGTCGAGCCCGACCCGCAGACCGTGCTGGAGGCGATGGACCGGCTCTTCGACCAGTACGACTTCCACCAGCTCGTCACCATGGTGTACGGCGTGCTGGACCCGTCCCGCGACGAGCTGGTGATCGCCAACGCGGGGCACCCGCCACCGCTCGTGCGCCGCGCCGACGGCACCGTCGAGGTGGTCGACGGGGAGCCGGGGCTGCTGCTCGGCGCCGGCGGCGGCGAGCGCACGCCGATCCGGGTGCCGTTCCGCGAGGGTGACCTGCTGCTCGGCTACACCGACGGGCTGGTGGAGCGCCGCGACGAGGACATCGAGACCGGCGTGAACCGGCTGGTCGCGGCGTGCGCCGAGGCAGCCGCGGACGACCTGTTCGTGTGGCTGGCCGACGTGGTGCTGGCCGCCCGCGACACCTCGCGCGACGACGACGTGGCCGTGCTGGCGATCCGGCGCCGCGAGGGCTGAGCCGGCCCGTCGAGCCCACCGCGGCCCCGGGGTTGCGCTGGTTAGGTTTGCCTCACATAATTTAGGCCTGCCTAAGTCCCTCGTCCTCTCGTGCCTCCGGAGCCTGCCGTGATCGTGTGCCACTGCCGGGTCGTCACCGACCGTGCCGTGGGCGAGGCCGTCCGGGCGGGCAACGGCTCGCTCGCCGCCGTCTGCCGCTCCACCGGCGCCGGCCAGGACTGCGGGGCCTGCGTGTTCTCGCTGAAGCGGCTGGTGTGCGAGCACGGCACGGTGCTCGCCGCCGGCCCGCCGCCCGCGATAACGTCGACGCCCACCCCCCTGCTGTCGGAGGTCGACGTTGCAGCCAGCTAGTCCCCGGGTCGTCGAGCTGCTCAACCAGGCGCTGACCTTCGAGCTCACGGTGACCAACACCTACTTCCTGCACGCCCGGATGCTCGACAACTGGGGGCTCGGCCGGCTCGGCAAGGTGTTCTACGACCTCTCGATCGACGAGATGAAGGACGCGGACTCGCTGATCAACCGGATCCTGATGTTCGAGGGGCACCCCAACCTCCAGAAGCTCGGCGCCATCACGGTCGGCGAGGACGCGGCGGAGATGCTCGCGCTCGCCTACGACAGCGAGAAGGCCGCCGTCGCGCAGTTCAACGCCGGCGCGCAGGAGTGCCACGAGCTCGGCGACCACGGCACCGCGTCGGTCTTCGAGGAGATGGTGCGCGACGAGGAGCGGCACGCCGAGTGGTTCGAGAGCCAGCTCGACGCGATCAAGCGCGTCGGCCTCGAGCGCTACCTCGCGCAGATGGTCGTCACCGACCTGCCTCAGGACTGAGGCCGCTCCCGGTCGGACCGGCCGGCGCCCCGGTCGACGTACGCCACCAGCCGGCTGAACATGCTGGCGGCCGCGCGGAGGTCGTCCGACGCCCGCGCGGGGGTGTCGTCGAGGCCCTCGAACCCGACCGCCTGGTCCGGGGCCAGCTGCTCCACGAGCCCGGCGCAGGCCCGGGCGGCGTCGCGCACGCCGGGCGGCTCGAGGGTCCACAGCGACTCGAAGACCCGGTCGCGGTCGGGGGTCGCCGACTGGCCCGGCAGCTCCCAGGCGGCGAGCGCCGCGGGGTGGTCGGGCGCGTCGCAGACCAGTGACCACTCCCGCCGCATCGGCGCCTCCGGGGGCAGCTCGACCATCGTGATGCCGGCCGCCACGTGGTCGGCGGACTCCGCACCGGGCACGCCCGCGAAGACCACGGTGCGGCGCGCGGTGCGGGCGAGCTCGGCCCAGCGCTCCTCGGCCCGCCGGTAGTACCGCTCGTGCTGGAAGGCCGCGAAGAGCGTCGGCCGCTGCGCCCGGGCGCAGCACTCGTCCTCCATCGCCCAGGTGAGGGCGAGCAGCGTCGACTTGCGCAGCGGCTGCGGCGTGAGGTGCGGGTGGCGGCGACGCAGCTCGGCGAAGACCGAGACGCTCGGCGCCCGTCGGGAATCCGCGGCCTCGCTGATCGCGGTCTCCAGCCGGACGCCGGCGTCCTTGCGTCGTACCACCTGGGCGACCAGCGCGACGTCGCGCTCGTCGTAGCGGCGGTGGCCGCTGCTCAGCCGCCGGGGCCGGGGGAAGCCGAACCGGGTCTCCCAGGCACGCAGCGTCGCCGGCGCCAGGCCGGTGCGGTGGGCGAGGTCGCCGATGGTCAGCCCCGCCTCGGGGGAGGACGACGCGTCTTGGCGGGAGGACGTCACTGTGGCAGGGTAGACCTAAACAAGTTGTTGAAGATAGTGTCGAACTAACAGGAGGCCCACATGACCACCGAGCAGAGCAGCCAGGCACCAGGCCGCACGGACGAGGTCGTCGACTGGACGGACCTCGGTCGCGAGATGTGGTCGTTCCTCACCGGCCGCGAGGCGGCGATCAACTACCGGTTCATCGACATGTCCGTCGAGGTGCCCCGCGACACCGGGTCGGAGGCGCCCCGCGCCACCTGGAAGCTCGACGGCACCCTGCAGGTCACCACCCAGGACAACGCCGACAGCCCCACCGGGAGCTGATCCGTGCCGAGCCAGGTGACCCTCGATGCCGACCTGCGCATCGACGTCGAGATCCCGGGACGCAGCCGGGTCTCGGGCACGCTCACCGGAGCGGGGACGCACCTCGAGCTCCGGCTGAGCGACCCCTTCCTGTTCGCCGGACGAGGCGACACCGCCACGGTCAACCACCTGGCCGAGACGCTCGCGCGGAGCGGGCTCTCGGTGACCGTCGTCGCCCCGTCCGGTCCCCTCGTCACCCTGGGCGTCGCCCGCACCCACTGGTGGCAACGCCGGGTGACCGGGTCGCGCCACATCCGCATCGAACGCGGTGCCGGACTGTGGTCGCTGGCCCGGGGGAGGGCGCGCGCTTCCGCCGCGCGCGCCCTCCCCTCTTCGGACCTCGTGCCGCCGGGGACCCTCCTGCCGCTGCTGCCCACGCTGCGGCGCCGCGCGCCCGGGGCCGGCACGACGCATGATCCGGGCGGCGGCGGGAACCCCAGGTTGATCATGGCGCCGCGGGAGGACCCGTGGCCCGGAGACGTCCAGGGAGTGTTCGCGTTGCGCGGTGAGGTGACCACGATCGGCAGCGACCCGGCCGCGGACGTGCGGCTGCCGGGCCTGCAGCCGCAGCACGCCGAGGTCCGGCGCGACGAGCGCGACGAGTACGTCGTGCACCGGCTGTGCCGCCCTGGTGACCTACTGGTCAACGGCGCGCCCGTCGACGACGCCGTGATGCGCACCGCCACCCGGCTGCAGCTCGGTGACTGGACGATGTCGTTCTACCGCGAGGAGTACGCCGACCACGGCCGCCCCTACGGCGGTCGCGCCGGCGGCGAGATCGGCCACCAGCGTCCGCAGCCCGCCCGGCGCGGCCAGCCGGCGGAGTGGACCGGATGAGCGGCTCCGGACCGGTCCTCGTCACCGGCGCCTCCGGGTTCGTCGGCCGCCGCCTCTGCCCCGCGCTGGCCGAGGCCGGCCACGAGGTCCGGGCGATGACCCGGCGCCCCGACGACTACGACGGCACCGGCGAGCCCGTGCAGGCCGACGTCCACGACCCCGACACCCTGCCCGCCGCGCTGAAGGGCGCGCGCGCGGCGTACTACCTGGTGCACTCGCTCGGTCAGGAGGACTTCCGGCAGCTCGACGCCGACGCCGCCCGTGCCTTCGGGAAGGCCGCGGCCGACGCCGGGCTGGAGCAGATCATCTACCTCGGCGGGCTCGGCCACGAGGACGACGACCTCTCCGAGCACCTCCGCAGCCGGCGCGAGGTCGAGAGCCTGCTGGGCGAGGCCGGCGTCCCGGTCACCGTGCTCCGCGCGGCGATCCTGATCGGCGCCGGCGGCATCTCGTGGGAGATCACCCGCCAGCTGGTGCACAACCTGCCGGCGATGATCACGCCGCGCTGGGTGCAGACGCGCACCCAGCCGATCGCCGCCGACGACGTGGTCCGCTACCTCGTCGGCGTGCTCGGTGTCGAGGAGGCCATCGGGCGGGTCTTCGAGATCGGCGGACCCGAGGTGCTGCGCTACTCCGACATGATGAAGCGGCTCGCCAAGATCCAGGGCCGGCCGCTGGTGATGGCCCCGGTGCCCCTGCTCAGCCCCGGGCTCTCGTCGCGCTGGCTCGGCCTGGTCACCGACGTCGACCACGACGCGGCCCGCGACCTGGTCGGCTCGATGAGCAACGAGGTCGTGGTGGACGACGACAGCATCCGCTCGGTGGTTCCGTTCGAGCCGATGGGGTATGACGAGGCGGTGAGACAGGCACTCGCGGAGCACGAGTCGGCGACGTCGGCACGATGACGCCCTCGCCCGTGCAGGCCCTCGCGCTGCGGCTGCGGGAACGCGTCCTCGGCCTGCTGCCGATGCCGCTCACGCACGTCGCACCCGTCCGGCACGAGGAGACCGCCGCGGTCGTCACGCGCCGCCGCCGGGTGGTGGCCGGCACGTCGGTGCTCGGCGCCGCGCTGCTCGGCTCGTCGATGTCGACGAAGCCCGACTCCACCGCGTTCTACGCCCTGACCCTCGGTGCCGCGGGCGCCTGGACGGTCGGCGGCCTGGTCTCGGGCCCGCTGCACCTGGGCTGGATCGAGGGTCGCGACCGCACGCTGCGCCGGCCGTTCGTCACCCCGGTGGCGACCGGTGTCGGCTCGTTCGCGTTCTTCTACGGCTGTGCGGTGGTGGTCCGCCGGATCCCGTTCCTCGACGCCGCCATCAGCCGGGTGCTGGCCTTCGCGGAGGAGGGGAGCATGCCGCTGGTGCTGCTGACGACCTACGCCAACGGGGTCGGCGAGGAGGTCTTCTTCCGCGGCGCGCTCTACGCCACGCTGCCCCGCGAGTGGGCGGTCCCCGCGTCGACCGGCGTCTACGCGCTGGCGACCCTCACCACCCGCAACCCGTCGCTGGTGATCGCGGCCGTCGTGATGGGCGGGCTGTTCGGCATGCAGCGCCGGGCCACCGGCGGCCTGCAGGCGCCGCTGGCGACGCACCTGACCTGGTCCACGCTGATGGTGCGCTACCTGCCACCGCTGTTCCGCCAGCCCCACGGGAGGCCGCGATGAGCCACGAGGCGTACACCGACGTGGTCGTGGTCGGCGGCGGCCTGGCCGGGCTCGCCTGCGCCCGGGCGCTGGCCGCCCGCGGCCTGGAGGTCCGGCTGCTCGAGAGCGGCGACGCCGTCGGCGGCCGGGTCCGCACCGACCACGTCGACGGCTACACGCTCGACCGCGGCTTCCAGGTGCTCAACACGGCCTACCCCGAGCTGCCCGCCGTCGCGGACCTGGAGGCGCTCGACCTGCGGGCGTTCGACTCCTCGGTGGCGTTGAGCATCGAGGGCGAGCGGGTGGTCATCGGCAACCCGGTGCGCCGCCCGACCGCCGCCGCGAGCGCGCTCGGCATCCCGGTCGGCGGGGTCGGCGGCAAGGCCGCCTTCGGGCTGTACGCCGGTCTCTGCGCCACGCTGCCCGCCCGGGGCCTCAAGCACCGCGACGACGTCAGTGCGGCGGAGGCGTGGCGGCGCGCCAACATCCCGCCCGACGTCGTCAACGCCGTGCTGCGGCCGTTCTTCGCCGGCGTGCTGCTCGAGCAGGAGATGTCGACCTCGCGCCGCTTCACCGACCTGATGATGCGGATGTTCGCGCGGGGGCTCTCGACCGTGCCCGCGGGTGGCATGCAGCGGCTCCCGGAGCACATCGCGGCCGGCCTGCCCGACGGCACGCTGCGGCTGAGCTCGCACGTGCTCGAGGTCCGCCCCGAGCGGGTGCGGGCCGCCGACATCACCTACACCGCGCAGGCCGTGGTGGTCGCGACCGACCCCTGGACCGCCGCCCGGCTGCTGCCGGGAGGGCTGCGGCCGCCGACGCCGCGCGGCGTCACCACCGTCTACCACGCCGCCCCGGCGTTCCCGGAGGCGTCGCCGATGCTGCTGCTCGACGCCGACCGGTCCCCGGTGGCCAACACCGTCGCGATGTCGGCCGCCGCACCGGAGTACGCACCGCCGGGCCGTGTGCTGGTCTCGACCTCGATGGTGCACGACGCGGTGCCCGCCGACGTCGACGGACCCGAGGTGCGCAGGGCCCTCGCGCGGCTGCACGGCACCGACACGTCGCGGTGGGAGCACCTCGCCACCTACGACCTCCCGCGGGCGCTGCCGGGGATGCGCGCACCGCACCCGATGCAGCGGCCGGTGCGGCTCGTCGACGGCGACGACCGGGTGTACGTCGCCGGTGACCACCGCGACACCAGCTCCATCCAGGGCGCGCTCGTCTCCGGGCGACGTGCCGCCACCGCCGTCCTCGACGATCTCGGAGTCACCGCATGACGCACGCGCTCAGCCGGGCCCTCGACACCGTGCTCGACCGGGCGGTCGTCCCGGGCTACACCCGGATCGGCTACCGGCTGCGCCGGGCGGCGTGGGAGGACGGCGACCCGGCCCCGGACGCGCTGCGCGGCAAGGTCGTCGTGGTGACCGGTGCCGGCTCGGGCCTCGGCAAGGCCGCTGCGACGTCGCTGGCGCGGCTCGGGGCGAGCGTGCACGTCGTGGTCCGCGACCTGGCCAAGGGACGTGACGCGGTGAGCGAGATCCGCGGCGAGGTGCCGGGCGCCGAGGTCGAGCTGCACCGCTGCGACGTCTCCGACCTCTCCTCGGTGCGGGCCTTCGCCGCCGCGCTGCGGAGGTCCGTCGAGCGGGTCGACGTGCTCGTGCACAACGCCGGGACCATGCCGCCCGAGCGGTCGGAGACCAGCGACGGCCACGAGGTGGCCTACGCGACGCACGTGCTCGGACCGGTGCTGCTGACCGAGCTGCTGCGGCCGGTGCTCGCGGCCGCCGGCACGTCACGGGTGGTCGTGGTGTCCTCGGGCGGGATGTACGCGCAGCGGATCCCGGTCCAGGACCCGGAGTTCACCGAGGGCGAGTACGCCGGCACCGCGGCGTACGCCCGGACGAAGCGGATGCAGGTCGCGCTGACGCCGCTGATGCAGGAGCGCTGGGCCGCCGACGGCATCGCCGTGCACACCATGCATCCCGGCTGGGCCGACACCCCCGGCGTGGTCACGTCGCTGCCGGGCTTCCACAAGGTGATGGGGCCGCTGCTGCGCGACCCCGAGACCGGCGCGGACACCATCGTGTGGCTCGCCGCCACCCAGCCTTCTCCCGGCGGCGGCCAGTTCTGGCACGACCGGGCGCCGCGGCCGGACCACTACCTGCCCTTCACCCGCGACCGCGGTGGCGAGGCGGAGCGGCTGTGGGCTGCCGTGCTCGAGGCGCTGTCGCTCGACTGAGGTTGCCCGGGTCTGCGGGGACTCCCATCATGGGAGGGGGTCGCACGCGGGGTCGCGGGCCCCGGACGCACGCCGCACGAGGATGCGCATGGGTGAGCTGCCCACCGGAACGGTCACGATGTTGTTCTCCGACATCGAAGGCTCCACCGTGCTGCTGGGCCGGCTGGGCGCCCGCTACCTGGAGGCGTTGGACGCCCATCGCTCGATCCTGCGCGCGGCGTGGACCACGCACGGCGGCACCGAGATGGGCACCGAGGGGGACAGCTTCTTCGTGGTGTTCCCGACGGCGGGTGCGGCCGTGTCGGCGGCCACCCAGGCGCAGCGTGGCCTGCAGCAGCGGTCGTGGGCCGGGGGCGAGCGGCTGCGGGTGCGCATCGGCATCCACACCGGCACGCCGCAGCTGCACCACGGCGACTACTGGGGGATGGACGTCCACCGCGCCGCTCGGATCGCGGGGTCCGCCCACGGCGGTCAGGTGGTGCTCTCCGGGGTCACCGCCGAGCTGGTCCGCCCGGGTCTGCCGCCCGACGTCGACCTGGTCGACCTGGGCTTCCACCACCTCAAGGACCTGGTGGAACCCGAGCACCTCTACCAGCTCGCGGCGGAGGGGCTGCCGCACGACTTCCCGGCCCTGCGCTCGCTCGGCACGTCCTCGAGCCTGCCTCATCCGGCCACCCCGCTGGTGGGACGCGGACAGGAGGTCGAGGAGCTGACGGCGCTGCTGTCCACGCCCGGTGTCCGGCTGGTGACGCTCACCGGCACCGGTGGCGCCGGGAAGACCCGGTTGGCGACCGCGGTCGCCGAGCGCCTCGAGACGCGGTTCCCCGACGGCCTCTTCTTCGTCGCGCTCGCCTCGGTCACGACCGCCGACGTGATGTGGAGCTCCCTAGGGGAGTCGATGGGCGTCGCGCCGCGCGATCGCGGCCGGGCCGACCTGCTCGAGTCGATGGCCCGGCGCTCGCTGCTGCTCGTGCTCGACAACCTCGAGCAGCTGTCCGGCGCGGACGACGTCGTGGCGCAGCTGCTCGACGCCGCGCCCCAGGTCGTGGTGGTCGCGACGTCGCGCCGGCCGCTGGGACATCCCGCGGAACGTCGGGTGCCGGTCTCACCGCTCGCCCTGCCGGACGACGTGACCCTGGGCTCGGCGCGCGCCTCCAGCGCCGTACAGCTCTTCGTGCAGCGGGCCGTCAGCGTGCAGCCCCACTTCGAGCTGACACCGGAGAACGTCGCGGACGTCGTCGCGGTCTGCCGGCGCCTGGACGGCCTGCCGATGGCCATCGAGCTGTGTGCCGCCCGGATCCGCGTGCTCGGCCCGCACGCCCTGCTGCGGCGGCTCGACCAGGCCCTCGACTTCGCCTCCACCAGCCGGCTCGCCGCGGTCCGGCAGCGGACACTGCGCGAGACCATCGGGTGGTCCTACGAGCTGCTCACCCCGCCGCAGCGCCGGTTCTTCCGCAGCCTGGGCGTGCTCGCCGGTGGGGGAGACCTCGACGCGGTCGCCGCGGTCACCGCCGACGGGGACGACGTACCCGTGTCGACGGACCCGGTCGACGCGGTCGCCGAGCTGGTCGACGCCAGCCTGGCCGACGTCGCCGAGGGCCAGGACGGCGAGCCGCGGGTCACGCTGCTCCAGACGCTGCGCGCCTTCGCCGAGGACGAGCTCCGGGCCGCCGGGGAGGTGGACACCGTGCGTCGCCGGCACGCCGAGCACTACCTCTGGCTCGCCGAGCGGCTGCGGGACGTGCGCGAGACGAGGCACGTGACGGCCCGCAGCCAGGCGGAGCGGGAGCTCGACAACTTCCGCGCGGCGCTCGAGTGGGCCGTGGCGAGCGGCGAACCGACCACCGCTCTCCGGCTGTGCAACGCCCTCGGCTGGGTGTGGTGGATGGGCGGGTACGTCGCCGAGGGCCGCGACTGGCACGAGCGGGTCATCGCCCAGGCCCCGCAGGCACCGTCGCCGCCCCTGGCCGCCTGTCTCGGCGGCCTGGCCAACGTGCTGCTGGTGCAGGGCGAGCCCGACGAGGCGCGTGCCGCCGCAGAGCGCAGCCTGGCCATGGCGCGGTCGGTGGACGACGCGGCCGTCGAGGTCTTCGCGCTGGGGCTGCTCGGCACGAGCGAGCTGCAGCTGGGGGACCTCGAGGCGGCCCGCACCACCCTGCGGGAGGCGCTGGGCCTGCACCGCCGCAGCGGCAACCAGGGAGGCCTCGCACGGGTGCTCGGCAACCTCGCCGGCGTCGAGGAGACCCTCGGTCACCTCGGCGAGGCCGAGGCGCTGATCACGGAGTCGCTCGACGTGCTCGACGGGCTCGGCGACGTGCACGAGGCGACCACCCAGCGCCAGAACCTGGCGAACCTGCTCGCCGTCAGTGGCCGGGTGGCGGAGGCGGACCGGCTCGCCCGCCGCCTCGTCGACACCGTGCTCCGGCTCGACAACCCGAACCTCACCATGGCGTTCGCCAACACCGTCATGAACGTCCTGGTCCGCAGCGGCCAGCCGGAGCGCGCGGCGCAGCTCTTCGGGGCGGAGGAGGCGATGCACGAGCGGCTGGGCATCCCGAACCCCTACCAGGACGAGGAGCGCGAGGAGGCGCTGGAGCTCCTGGACGGCGCCATGTCCGGCGAGGAGTGGGACGAGCAGCGCGGCGTCGGCCGGCAGCGGCCGCTGGAGGACCTGCTCGCCGAGCTCGACCCGGCCGACGACGTCAGCTCGACGGTGGGTGGGTGAGCGGCGTCAGCACCGGGTTGTCGATGTCGCCGGCCAGGAGCACGGCGGCCTCCGCGTCCCCGGCGTCCCCGAGCGCGGCGCCGTGCAGCATGGCGCGGACGGTCAGCTCGCGCATGCCGGTGCGCGACGCGCGCCGGTGCATCTCCTCCACCCAGCCGGCCGTCGACGGGAGCCGGTGGCGACGACCGAGCTCGCAGAGCGCGTCGAGGATGTGCACGTCGAGCCACACGTAGGGGTCGGCGCGGCGGTTGGCCCGTCGGCGCGCGTCGAGCAGGACGGTGACGGCGGTGTCGGCGTCGCCGTGCGCGTCGCGCAGCAGCGCCAGCCCCCGGGCGGAGATGCCCTCCCAGCACGGGTCGCCGATCTGGCAGGCGCGCGCGAACGACTGCTCGAGGGCCTCGGCGGCGCCGCCGAGGTCACCGCGCGACAGCATCACCTGCCCGAGCAGCGCCTGCGGCCAGGGCAGGAACGAGAGCCAGTGGTCGCCCTCGGCCAGCGTGATTGCGGAGCGCAGCCGCCCGGCCGCGTCGTCGAGCTCGCCGCGGAGCAGGCTGACGCGTCCCAGCATCGCCAGCCCGAACGCCTCCCGCCGCGGTTCCTTGGCATCCCGCGAGAGCTCGGTGGCCTCAGTGAGCAGCCGCGACGCCCGCGGGTAGTCCGCGCGGTCGCTGGCCACCGCGCCGAGGTAGGTCATCGCCTTGGCCACCGTGGTCGGTGAGCCGTCGGTGAGCGCGTCCGCGAACGACCGCTCGGCCCGGTCGTAGCGGGCTCGCAGGAAGTCGACGTACCCCAGCTCGGCGCGGGCCCGGGCGGCCGCCTCGACGTCCCCGCCCGCGAGCGCGATCCGCTCCGCGGTGGTGAGCGTGGCGACGCCCTCCTCGTCGAGGCCGCCGAGGGTGTGGATCAGCGCCTCGGCGAGCACCAGCCGGGTCTCGACCCGCAGGTCGCCGTCGCCCGCCTCGTCGGCGAGCCGGACCGCGGTCTCGAACGACGCGAGGCCGGCGTCGAGGGCACCGGCGGACACGGCGGCGGCGCCGGCCTCGGTGATCGCCCGGACCGCCGCTCCGTCCACGGCCTGCGGGCCTCGGCGCTCCCGCAGCGCGAGCCGGACCGCCGTGCCGGGTGCCTCGCCGAGCTCGCGGCGGGCGGTGGCCGACCAGGCGGCGTACTGCTGCTCGGCCGCCTCGTCGTCGCCCGCGAGGCGGTACAGCCGGATCAGCAGCGCCTGGTGGTTCTCGTCCAGCGGGCTCGTCACCGCGGCGCGGAGCGCGAGGTCGCGGGCTCGGTCGAGGTCGCCCGCAGCGAGGTGGCCGAGCGCGGCCTCGTGGAGGATCGACTCCGCCGCCGCGGAGAGCCGGCGCCGCTGCGAGAGCAGCCACGACTCGAACGCCGCGGCGTCGGGCAGCGCGAGGCCGTCGAGGAGGTCCTCACCGAGGCCGGGCAGCTCGACGGCGTCCCGCCAGTGGCCGTGCACCAGGACGTCGACGTCGACCGTCGCGCCGGTGGGCAGCGCGAGACGCACGGGGTCGCCGTCGAGCGTCGCGTCCGGGCCGAGCCCGCGGCGGATCTCGGCGAGCGCCCAGCGCAGCGCCCGCAGCGGGTCGTCGGCCTCCGCGAACAGCAGCGACGCCAGCCGGCTGCGGGTCGGCGGACGCTCGGACAGCAGCAGGAAGGCCAGTACCGCCCAGCTCTTCCGGCTCCGGTAGCGGTAGCCGCTCGCACCGTCGACCGCGAGCCTCGGCCGTCCGAGCAGCTGGACGACCAGGCCCGTGGCAAGGGTCTGCGGGCTGGGCATGTTCGCTCCGACCTCTGCGGGACGGGACACCGGTGCCAGCGTCCCACAGCGGTCGTCGGGCGGCGCTCTCACCGGATCGGCGCGCGGTCGCGGACCCGGTCGAGCAGGTCGGCCGCCGCGTCCGGGCCGAGGTGGAGCACGACGCCGTGCACGACGCCGAACGCGCGCAGCCGGGCGACCTCCGCGCCTTGCCAGTCGACGAGGGCCGCGGCGGCGCCGGGGCGAGCCCGGCGTGCCGCGCCCGCCATCGCGTGGAGGATCCGTGCTTCCGAGCGCGTGCCGTGGTCGACGACCCGTTGCGCGACCTCGTCGAGGACGTGGGCCAGGTCGACGCGGGTCGCGGCGTCGCCGGTCGGGGCGTCGCCGTCGAGGGTGCGGATGTCGGTGAGCAGTGACATGTCGATGTCCTCCAGGTGCCGGCTCGCCGCGGTTCGGCGAGTCCGAGGCACCCAGGGCACCGCAGGGGCGTGTGACGGACGGTGTGACGAGGAGTCGACTGGTGCAGACCGGCCGCTCGGACCGGCACTCGGTCGCCGCCGGACCGGGTGCCCCGCCTGACCTCAGCCGGACCGCGAGCGAGTGCCGGTCCGCGTGGTCAGCGACTCTCGTCGAACGCCGTGACCGCGCGCTTCGTCGCGGTCATCCGCCAGGCCTCCTCGAGGAGCTCGAGGACCTCGTCGGCGTCCGCGAGGTCGAGCCGCACCCACACCCAGGCCGACGAGCGCGGTCGCCCAGCCGGCTTCGTAGACCTCCGGCGCCGTCGCCAGCAGCGCGGCTCGCTCGTCGTGGTGGCCCTTGATCAGGGCGCGGTTCTCCGGGTGCTTGACCCAGGCGAACCCCTTGCCCCGGAAGGTGATGTTCGTCCAGCTCGCGCCCTCCTTGAGCACCACCTCGGGCAGCTCGGTCGAGCGCTCGACGAGCTCGACGGAGGAGATCGGCACGGGTCGGCCCACGTGCCCGATCGTGCCACCGAGCACCGACGGTTCGCCCGGCTCAGGAACCGGTGCTGCCGCCGCCCAGCGTCCGGTCGTGCGGGTCAGGGTTGTCGGGAGTCGGGCGCGCCGCACCGCTGCGCGGCGGCCCGTCGCCGGCCGCCGACGGGGTCCGGCCGCTCCACCACCAGGCCAGTCCGGCCAGGGCGCACAGCACGATCACGATGAGAGCAAGGACCAACCAGGCCGACATCTCGCTACCTCCCGCATCGGACGTGGGATGCCCTGAGGCTACGCCCGATCAGCGCGCGAGGAGCAGCTCGCTGAGCGCACCCAGCAGCACCGGCGACAGGTCGAGCCCCTGCAGCGCGAGCACCGCGGCCGCGGGGGAGTCGCTCTCGTGGATGGTGCGGAAGATCGTCGCCTTGAGGTCGTAGCCCATCTGCGCCCGGTCGAGCAGCGTGAACAGCCGGTCGTCGACGTCGCCGGAGGGCTGCACCACCACGACCCGGTAGGTCCGGTCGGCGGGGAGGGTGTCCGCGTCGCCCTCGACGTCGTGGACCGTCAGCTTCGCGGCCGCGTCGTCCCAGGTGAGCCGGGTGCGTGCCCACCGCTCGTCGTCGCGGTCCTCGACCAGCGTGAAGTCGCCGTCGGCGCCGGCGTACACCCGCACCTCGACCTCCGAGGGCAGGTCGGCGCCGTTGCCGAGGTGCTCCTCCGGGACCATCGGCACGAGGGCGCCGGCCCGGGCGAGCACCGGGATCGAGGTCAGGTCGCGGTGCAGGTAGACGGTGCGCCCGCCGGTGTAGGTCAGCCCGGTGAACACGTCGGTCCAGGTGCCCTCGGGCAGCCACGCCCGGACCCGGCCGAGACCGGTCTCGCGGTCCGCCGGCGAGGTGATCGGCGCGACGAGCAGGTCGGTGCCGAACATGAACTCGTTGCGGCAGGCGTACGCCGCGGGCTCGTCCGGGTGGTCGTAGTACATCGGCTGCACCAGCGGCTCGCCGTCGAGGTGCGCGCGGACGTTCATGGTGGCGAGGTACGGCAGCAGCTGGTGCCGCAGCCGCAGGAAGTCCTTCATCACGGTCTCGGCCTGCGCCGAGAACCGCCACGGCTCCTTGGTGTTGAACGGGTTGAGGCCGGCGTGCAGCCGCATCACCGGCGAGAAGACGCCGTACTGCACCCACCGGGTGGTGAGCTCGTCGTCCTTGTAGCCCTTGAAGTGGCCGCCGATGTCGTGGCTCCACCAGCCGTAGCCGGCGTTCGACGCCGTCGAGGTGAAGTAGGGCTGGAAGTCCAGCGACTCCCAGGTGATGTGGGTGTCGCCGGAGAACCCGATCGGGTAGCGGTGGCTGCCGATGCCGGCGTAGCGCGAGAACGTCAGCGGCCGCTTCCCGTCGCGGCCGGAGTCGAGGAAGTGCACGTGGTTGAGCAGCCACAGCGGGTCGAGGCCGGGCACCTTCGTGACGCCGCCCTGCTGCCAGTCCAGCCACCAGAAGTCGACGCCCTCGTCCTCGAGCGGGTGGTGCAGCTCCTCGAGGTAGGCCTCGACGAACGCCTCGTCGGTGGGGTCGAAGTTGACCGGCATCTCGGTGTCGGGGTCGATGCCCATCCGCTCCGCGATCGCTGCGTACGACGCCTCGTGCCCGTGCACCCCCTCGGCCGGGTGCACGTTGAGCGACACCGCGAGGTCCCGGTCGTGCAGGTCGGCCAGGAACTGCTTCGGGTCGGGGAACAGCTCGGTGTCCCAGGTGTAGCCGGTCCACCCGCTGCCGTACTTCGGGTCGATGTCGACCGGGTGCCACGCGATGTCGATGACCGCGACGGACAGCGGCAGCCGCTCGGCGCGGAAGCGGTCCATCAGGTCGACGTACTCGTCGGCGGTGTAGGGGTGGTAGCGGCTCCACCAGTTGCCCAGCGCGTAGCGCGGCAGCAGCGGCGTCGGGCCGGTCAGCGTGTAGAGCGCCCGCAGCGCGGCCCGGTAGTCGCGGCCGTAGGCGAACACGTAGAGGTCGAGGTTGCCCGGCGTCCGCGGCGCGAACCAGCCGTCGTCCTGGAGCAGCACCGTCGCGGAGTCGTCGACCATCGCGACGCCGTTGAAGGCGAGCACGCCGTCCTCCAGCGGGATCTCGCCGTCGACGTCGTCGAGGGTGCGCGCGGTGCCGCCGAGGTTGGGTGAGTCCTCCCCGTAGCGCCACACCGAGTCGCGCGAGTGGTAGCCGCCCTTGGCCTGCACCGACAGCCCGTGGGTGGTGAACGGGCCCTTGTCGTAGAGCAGCTGCAGCCGGTCGGTGTGGATCTCCAGCCCGTCGTCGGTCTCGGTGAGCCGGAAGTCGCTCGGCCCGAAGTCGCGGTTCACGACCGTCTGGGAGGCGCGGTCCTCGAAGGTGCCGGACTCGCTGTGCTCGAGCCGCACCAGGCCGGCGTCGAGGACGGTGATCCGGTAGTGCTCGCCCTGCACGACGTTCGCCGCGTCGGCGACGGGGTGCGTGTCGAGACGGAAGTGCTGCTTCAAGGAGGGTCCCTTCTAGACGTTGCCGAGGGTGCGCGTGACCTCGATGCGGAGCGCGACCCGGGCGGGGTTCTCGCGGGGCTGACGGTAGCGCTCGGCGTACCGGCGGACCGCCTCGGCGACGGACGCCGGGTCGGTCGCGACCTCGGCGACGCCCTCGAGCGTCGACCACCGGCGCCCGTCGACCTGGTTGACCGCGACCCGCGGGTCGCTGCCGCGGCGCAGGTTCGCGACCTTCTGCGAGGCGCCGGACGTGATGCCCCAGGCCCGGCCGTGCTCGGCGTCCAGCACGATCCCCATCGGCACGACGTGCGGGGAGCCGTCCACCCGCAGCGTGGTCACCGAGCACAGGTGCCGCTCCCGCCAGAACTCGAGGAGCTCGTCGGAGAACGTCGGGGGCACCCGGCCACCCTAGGCAGGGCTGCACGCCGCGAATGACTAGGGACCGGCGCGTGGACGCACTAGTCCGATATGGACGTTACGGGGATTCGGTAAAGAACGTCGATATGGGAAATTTGACCCAGTCGCCCTCAAGGTCGACCAGGATGAGCTCGCAGGCGGCCCCGCCCCTCGGATCCTCGTTCTCCGATGCAGCTCATCCCTGGGAGGGACCCCCCATGCGCGCACTCAGCTTCCCGAAGACGAAGAAGGGCAAGGCCCTCGTCGTCGCCGGCGTCATCACCGTCGCCACCGCCGGTGGGGCCTACGCCTACTGGTCGTCGCTCGGCACCGGGACCGGCGCCGCCAGCACCGGCACCAGCTCCGCGTTCGTGGTCACGACCGACGCCGCCACCGGCGGCCCGCTCACCCCGGGCGGTCCGACCCAGACGGTCGCGTTCCACGTCCAGAACGCCAACAGCGGCGTCCAGCGGCTCTACCGCCGTCGCGGTGACCGTGGCCGCCAGCAACGGCACGGCCTGGACCGCGATCCCCGGCTGCTCGGCCGCCGACTACACCGTCGGCACCCCGTCCTTCACCGCCGGCGACGTCGCCTCCGGGTGCCACCAAGGACGGCACCGTCACGATCACGATGAACAACCTGAGCAGCAACCAGGACGCCTGCAAGAACGTCTCCGTGCCGCTGTACTTCTCGGCCAGCTAGTCCGGCACCCGCCGACGCGGCGAGGCGACCTGAGGGGGTCGCCTCGCCCTCGGCTTGTCCGGCCCGGACGGCGCCGGCCGGCACTCGGGTGCCGACCGCACCACGTCCACGACGTCAGGAGGCACGACATGCCTGCTGACGTCGGCGCCCTGCGCAGGGTCGGCCTGTGGTGCTCGTCGTGGCCGGCTTCCTGCTGGTCGCCGGGGCGGCGATGGCCTACTGGTCCTCGGCCGGCACCAGCGCGGCCTCCGCCAGCACCGGAACCCTCAACGCCCCGACCGCCGTGACCGCCTCCGGCGTCGGGTCGGTGACCGTGTCGTGGACCGGCTCGACCGGGACGACGGCTCCGCAGGGGTACTACGTCGTGCGGACCCGCACCAGCGACGGCGTCACGACGCCCGCGTGCGGCACGTCGCGGACCGCCCTGACGGCGAGCTCGAGCACGTCGTGCACCGACACCGGCGTGCCGGCCGGCACCTTCACGTACGCCGTGTCAGCGCCGTCGTCGGCGGCTGGACCGCGACCAGCGTCAGCAGCGCCAGCCTGACGATCACCTCGACCGGGCTGCTGTCGTTCACCACCCAGCCGGGCGGCGGCACCGCCGGCACGGCCCTGACCACGCAGCCGACGGTCACCATGAAGAACTCCAACGGCACCGTGCAGAACGAGACCGGTGTCGTGACCCTCGTGCTGACGGACCCCGGCAGCGCGACCCTGACCTGCACCGGCGGCACCTCGAAGGCCGCGGTCGCCGGCGTCGCGACGTTCGCGGGCTGCAGCCTCGACCGGTCCGGCACCTACACGATGACCGCCACCAGCGCAGGCAAGACCTCGGCGACGAGCAGCACCTTCACGATCACCGCGGCCGCCGCCAGCAAGGTCGCCTTCACCATGCAGCCGGGCGGCGGGACCAGCCAGACCGCGTGGGCGGCCCAGCCCGAGGTCACGGTGCAGGACGCGTTCGGCAACACGGTGACCGGCAACACCAGCTCGGTGACCCTCGCGCTGACCACCCCCGGCGGCGCGCTCGCTGTCCTGCACCGGCGCAACCCGAAGGCCGCGGTCGCCGGGATCGTGACGTTCGCGGGCTGCAAGGTCGACAAGGCCGGCAGCTACACGCTCACCGCCACCGACGGGTCGCTGACCTCGGCGACCAGCACGACCTTCGCGATCACGGCGGGAGCGACGACCAAGCTCGCGTTCACCACCCAGCCGGGCGGCAGCAGCAGCGGCGTGCCGCTCGCGACCGCAGCCCGTGGTGACGCTGCAGGACGCGTACGGCAACACCGCGACCGGCGACACCAGCTCGGTGACCCTGGCCCTGACCACCGCCGGCGGCGCGACGCTGACCTGCACCGCCAACCCGAAGCCGGCGACCGCGGGCGTCGCGACGTTCGCGGGCTGCAAGGTGAGCCGGCCCGGCACCTACACCCTCACGGCCACCGACGGGTCGCTGACCTCCGCGACCAGCAGCAGCTTCGTGATCGCCGCCGGCGCCGCCGCCCAGCTCGTCGTTCACCACGCAGCCCGGCACCGGCACCGGCGGCTCGGCCCTGGCGACCCAGCCGGTGGTCGCGGTGCAGGACGCCGGCGGCAACACGGTCACGACCGACACCAGCTCGGTGACCCTCGCGCTGACCGACCCCCGGTGGCGCGACGCTGACCTGCACCACGAACCCGAAGGCCGCCGTCGCGGGCGTCGCGACGTTCGCGGGCTGCAAGGTCGACAAGATCGGCACCTACACGCTCACGGCGACCGACGGGTCCCTGACGTCCGCGACCAGCAGCAGCTTCACGGTCACGGTCGGCGCGGCGGCCGAAGCTGGCGTTCACCACGCAGCCGGGCAGCGGCGTCGAGCCAGTCCGCGCTCGCGACCCAGCCGGTCGTCACGGTGCAGGACGCCGGCGGCAACACGGTCACGACCAGCACCAGCTCGGTGACCCTGGCGCTGACGACGCCCGGTGGCGCGACGCTGGCCTGCACCGCGAACCCGAAGGCCGCCGTCGCGGGTGTCGCGACGTTCGCCGGCTGCCAGGTCGACAAGGTCGGCAGCTACACGCTGACCGCGTCGGCCGCCGGGCTGACCTCCGGCGACCAGCAGCAGCTTCACGATCACGGTCGGCGCGGCGGCCAAGGTGGCGTTCACGACCCAGCCGGGCGGCGGCGCCAGCCAGGTGGCCTGGGCGACCCAGCCGGTCGTCGACGGTGCAGGACGCCGGCGGCAACACGGTGACGACCGACACCAGCTCGGTGACGCTCACGCTGACCACGCCCGGCGGCGGGTCGCTCGCCTGCACGGCGAACCCGAAGGCCGCGGTCGCCGGGGTCGCGACGTTCGCCGGCTGCAAGGTCGACAAGTCCGGCAGCTACACGCTGACCGCCACCGACGGGACGCTGGCCACGGCGACCAGCAGCAGCTTCACGATCACGGCGGGCGCCGCGAGCCAGCTGAGGTACGTCACCAGCGCCGCGGGCACCACGGCGTCCTGCCCGACCGGCAGCCTGGCCGTGGGCAACGGCGGCTCGCTCACGACGTACGTCGCGATCCTGGACGCCTTCGGGAACCTGACCACCGCGCCCGCGACCGTCGACCACGATCACCCTCACCAAGGTCGCGGCGGGCGGCGGCAACGCGCCCACGCCCGCCTCGCTGACCGTGCTCGCGAACGCCAGCCCGGCCGTGACCAGCGGCTCGTCCGTCTTCAAGCTGCCGAACGGCCAACCCACGGCGACCACCTACACCGCCACGAGCGGCTCCCTGACCTCGGCCAGCTGCGTCGTCTCCCGGTAGCCGCACTCCGACATCGGATGTCCGGGCGTGACCTCAAGGTCACTCTTGGACACCGTTGTCGGAGGTCGGGGGCTAGCGCCAGGCGGGCGCGACCCGGCGGCGGTAGCCGAGGCCGAAGACGCCGCCGATGATCGCGAGCACCGGCCCGGGGACCTCGCCGCGGATCGCCGCCTGCTCCTCGGGCGAGGCGCCGTCGAGGACCCACGCGAAGAACCGTCCGCCCCGCACCGGGCTGACCTTGCCGAACTCGCGTCCCATCGCCTTCATCTCGGGGGTGTCGTGCTTGGCCAGCAGCACCGGCTCGATCTCGGCCTCCTCGTGGTCGAGGTGGGCGACGGTGACCGTCCTGCAGCTGCTTGACCGCCGCCAGCGCGGCTCGCGACTCCCCGACGTTCGGGGCCCGCGAGAGCCGCTCCATCGCGGTGCCGGCCTCGTCGAGCGCGGCCGCCATGGCGTCGTGCTCCTCGTCCATCGTCGAGATCATGTCGCGCGGCACGCCCACCGCGACCAGCGCGGGCCACGCGATCGCGTGCTCGTCGGTGTGGTGGTGGTGCAGCTGGTCGGCGAAGTTCGTCCACGCGGTGTGCAGCTGCTTGGCCCGGCCGGTGTCGCCCGGCGGGAACGCGGCGAGCGCGTCGACGAACCGGCGCAGGTCGCGGCGCACGGCGCCGTGGATCGCTTTGTTCATGCTCATCTCGGCCATGGCCCCGACCCTAGGTGAAACGCGATCGTGTCGGCAGGGGTCGCACCCCGCGATCGCGGCGGACCTCGCACGTCGGACACATCGGCTACGACCGGTGTGACCGGTTGGTAACATTCGTCCACCGGCTCGACAGGCTCACCCCCGCCCGTCACGCCGTCGACCCCGAAAGGGTCTGCCATGTCGTTCCTGAAGCGGTCCCGTCCCGTTCCACGACCTGCCCCGGTTCGGGCACCTCTCCGAGGACGAGATGAAGCGCGTCTGCGAGGCCGGGCGCGAGGTCCACGTGCCGGAGGGCTGGTCGCTGCTCAGCGAGTCGACCCCGCCGGACCAGGCCTACCTCGTCGTCGAGGGCACCCTCGAGGTGAAGCACCACGGCAAGAAGGTCGCCGAGCTCGGCCGCGGCGACATCGTCGGCGAGATCGGCATCACCGCGCACCGGCTCCGCACCGGCACGGTCACCGCGCTCACCCCGCTCGAGATGCTGCACCTGACCCAGCGCGCGTTCCAGGAGCTGTACGACGACATCCCGGCGTTCCGCAGCGCGGTGGACGAGACGGTGTCGTCGCGGCTGCAGGAGCTGGCCGTCAGCGACGCAGAGTGACGCATCCGGATCCCGCTCGTGGCTGAGCAGCCGGAGATCCTGGAGGTCCTGGAGCAGGAGCTCCTCGGTGGTCCCGCGTGCCTACACCCGCTCCGAGGTCGCCGAGCGCGCCGGCGTACCCCTGCGAGCGGGCCGAGCGGCTCTGGCGCTCCCTCGGCTTCGCCAGCACCACCGACGACGAGGTGGTCTTCGGCGACCGCGACGTCGAGGCGCTGCAGACGATCGCCGCGATCGTGGAGAAGGGCGTCGTCCGGCCCGAGAGCGAGGCCTCGGTCGCGCGCTCGCTCGGCCAGGTGATGGCCCGGCTCGCGGACTGGCAGACCTCGCTGCTCAGCGACTTCGACTCCCTCGAGGACGTGCCCGACGACGTCACCGAGGCGACCGTCCAGGTGGCCGGCGAGCTGGTGCCGATGATCGAGCAGCTGCAGTCCTACGTGTGGCGCCGCCACCTGGTGGCTGCCGCCGCCCGCATCCTCCCGGTGTCCGCAGACGACCCCGCCTCGGACAGCATGGTCGCCGGTTTCGCTGACATCGTCGGGTTCACCTCGCTGAGCCGGACCACCAGCGAGAAGGAGCTCGCGGACCTCGTCGAGCGCTTCGAGTCGGTCACCGCCGGTGTCATCGCCGAGAACGGCGGCCGGGTCGTGAAGACCATCGGCGACGAGGTGCTGTTCGTGGTGCAGCAGCCGGCGAAGGCGGCCCGGATCGCGCTCGCGCTGAACGCCTGGCACGAGTCCGAGGAGGGCTTCCCGCAGCTGCGCGTCGGGATGGCGCACGGCCGCGTGATCAGCTGGCTCGGCGACGTCTACGGCCCCATCGTCAACGTCGCGTCGCGGCTGACGTCGGTCGCCCGCCCCGGCACCATCGTGGTCGACCGCGACCTCGCCGCGGCGCTGCAGGACGACGACGGCTGCACGCTGCGCCGGCTGCGACGGGTGTCGGTGCGCGGCTACTCGCGGCTCGAGCCGTGGGTGCTGCGGCCGGCGGGGTGAGCGCGCGCCCTCAGCCCGCGCAGCGGAAGCCGATGTTGCCGGCGGTCGACTCGGGCGTGTTGCTGGACCGGGCGGACACGCGGTAGCGGTTGCAGTAGGAGTCGTGGCACAGGTAAGACCCGCCGCGCATCACCCGCTGCTCGCCGGTCTCCGGGCCGTGCGGGTCGTGGGTCGGGGACTGCGCGTAGTACGTCGGGGAGAACCAGTCGGCGCACCACTCCCAGACGTTCCCGGCCGCGCAGTAGAGCCCGTGGCCGTTGGGCGCGAACGACTTGGCCGGCGCGGTGGTCAGGAAGCCGTCGTCCTCGGTGTTGTCCGTGGGGAACGTGCCCTGCCAGATGTTGCACTGCCAGCGGCCCTTCGGGGTGCAGCTCGTCGCCCCAGGCGTAGCGGGCCCCCGCGCAGGCCGCCGCGCGCGGCGTACTCCCACTCGGCCTCGGTCGGCAGCCGCTTGCCGGCCCAGGCGGCGTAGGCACGCGCGTCGTACCAGTCGACGTGCACGACGGGGTGGTTCGGCCGCCTGCGACACGTCGGAGCCGGGCCCCTCGGGGGAGCGCCAGTCGGCGCCGCGGACGGCCAGCCACCAGGGGGTGCCGGCGGCCCGGTTGAGCACGTCGCGCTCCCGGCGGTCGGTGTTGCGCCTGCCACGCCAGGTGGAACACCGCGGACAGCCCGAACTCCTCCGCTCCCGTGAGGTGGCCGGTCTCCTTCACGAACGTCGCGAACTGCGCGTTGGTGACGGTGGTGGCGTCCATCGCGAACCCGTCGAGCCGCACCTCGTGGACCGGTGACTCGCCGTCGCCGGCGTACCCCTCGCCGAACGCGTCGCCCATCGCGAACCGGCCCGCCGGGATCCGCACCTGCCCGCGCGGCTGCCGAGTGCTGCGCTGCGGCGCCTCGGCGCTCTCGCGCGTCGACGTGCTTGTGCTGGCCGGCGCGCAGCAGGACTGTTCCTCCATGGGATTCACGCTAGCCGGACCTCACGAAACGTCGCGCGGGAGCGTCTGCAGGACGTGAAGAAACCCTTCGAGCAGATCGTGACGGAGCACGGCGGCACCGTGCTGCGCGTCTGCCGGGCCGTCGTCGGTCCGGCCGACGCCGACGACGCGTGGTCGGAGACGTTCCTGTCCGCGCTCAAGGCCTACCCGGACCTCCCGGCGACGGCGAACGTCGAGGCCTGGCTGGTGACCATCGCGCACCGCAAGGCGATCGACGTACGACGGGCCGACGCCCGCCGTGCCGCTGCCGGTCGGGGAGCTGCCCGAGCGGCCGGCTGCCGGCGACGCAGCCGCCCGACGACGAGGTGTGGCAGGCGCTGAGCCGGCTGCCGGACAAGCAGCGGCAGACCGTCGCCTACCACCACGTCGCCGGGCTGCCGCACCGCGAGGTCGCCGCGATCGTCGGCGGCAGCGAGGCCGCCGCCCGTCGGTCGGCCGCGGACGGCATCGCCGCGCTCCGCAGGACCCTGCTCGACCCAACGGAAGGTGAGACCTCATGAACGACCTCTTCGCGTCGGTGTCCGAGACGGACCTCGGCCCGCTCCACGACCGGCTGGTGGCCGCCGCGCAGGCCGACGGCCTGCTCGACGTCGCCTACCGCACCCTCGACACCCCGGTCGGCACGCTGCTGCTCGCCGCCACCGAGCAGGGCCTGGTGCGGGTGGCCTACGACGTCGAGGGCCACGACGCCGTGCTCGCGACGCTGGCCTCCCGGGTGAGCCCGCGGGTGCTCGCGGCCCCGGGCCGGCTCGACCCGGTGGCGCGGGAGCTCGACGAGTACTTCGCCGGGTCCCGTCGCGCGTTCGACGTACCGCTGGACCGGCGGCTGTCGTCCGGCTTCCGGGCCGAGGTGCTGCGGCACCTGCCGGAGATCGGCTACGGGCACACCGAGAGCTACGCGCAGGTGGCCGAGGCCGCCGGCAACGCACGGGCGGTCCGTGCCGTCGGGTCGGCGTGCGCCACCAACCCGCTGCCGGTCGTGGTGCCGTGCCACCGCGTGGTCCGCTCCGACGGCTCGATCGGCGGGTACGCCGGCGGGCCCGCCGCCAAGCGGGCGCTGCTCACCCTCGAAGGCGTCGGCGGGCTCTGACAGGGTGAGCCCATGACGGTGCTGGGCGACGACGGGCTGGCGAGGCCGGTGTGGGCCTCGTCGGACCCGTTGATGCAGGAGTACTACGACACCGAGTGGGGCATGCCGGTGCGCGACGAGCGCGGGCTGTTCGAGCGGATCAGCCTCGAGGCGTTCCAGTCCGGGCTGTCGTGGGCGACGATCCTGCGCAAGCGGCCGGCGTTCCGGGCGGCGTTCGACGACTTCGACCCCGACGCCGTGGCGGGCTACACCGACGACGACGTCGACCGGCTGATGGCCGACGCCGGCATCGTGCGCAACCTGCGCAAGGTCCGGGCGACGATCACCAACGCGCAGGCGACCGTGGCGCTGCGTGGGGACGGTGGGCTCGTCGACTTCGTCTGGTCGTTCCGGCCCGACGCGACGCCGACCCCGTCGACGTACGACGAGGTGCCGACGCAGTCGCCGGAGTCGGTCGCGCTGTCCAAGGCGCTGCGCAGGAAGGGGTTCACGTTCGTGGGCCCGACGACGATGTACGCCCTGATGGAGGCCGTCGGCATCGTCGACACCCACCTCCTCGACAGCCACCGTCGCGGGTCGTCCGGGGTGTGGGCGTGCTGACGCCGTCGCAGTCCGCGATGGTCACCGAGACGTTGCGGGTGTCGCTGGCGGCCGCCGCATCCGACGTCGACGAGTCGGTGCTCACCTCGCTGGCCGCGGCGGCCGCCGCCCTCGCGCCCGCCGAGACCCGACCGCCGCACGACGCCTGGCCGGCGCTCGGAGCCTCAGTGCAGCGCCCGCTCACCGTCACCGCGGACGACACCGCCGCCGCGATGGGTCATCCCGACGCCGACGTCTCGGTGCTCGGGTCGCCCCGGCTCGCGCTGTGGTTCGAGCTCGTCACCTGCGACCTGCTGCCCGCCCCCTCGGCCGACCTGAGCCACGTCGGCGTCGGCATCCTGGTCCACCACCTCGGACGGGCGGACGTGGGGGAGACCGTGAGCGTCGAGGCCAGCTGCGCGTCGGTCTCCGGCCGCCGGGCCGTGTTCACCTGCCGGGCCTCAGTCGGGGACCGGCTGGTCGGCATCGGCGCGCACCACCGTGCGCTGCTGGTGTCCCGCTGATGCCCGACCGGGACACGCTCACCCTCGTCGTCCTGGTGCTGCTCGTCTTCGGCGCCCTGCTCGCCGTGCTCACCCGGCTCGACGGCCGCCGTCGCCCGACCGGGGCGGTCGAGCGTCGCCGGTGGCACGCGGCCGCTGCCCGCAAGAGCGCCAACGTCGCGTTGGTCTGGGTCGGCCTGCTGGTCGTGGCGCTGCTGCTCGGCCGGATCCTGCTCGGCGTGATGGCGGTCGCCGGCATCGTGGTCTTCGGCGCGCTGGCCGCTGTCCGCGCCCGGCTGGCCCGCTGACCCCGCGCCCGGCCCGGACGGCTCGGCACGTGCAGCCTCCGGCTCCTGGCGCGCGAACGCGGAGCTTCCTGTCCGACGGCGAGCTGGCCCGGCGTTCGGCGTGCGGCGGTGCGCCCGCCGGCCCCACGTGCAACGCCCCGGCTCCCGGGCCCCGTCTCGCCCGGGACGGCGAGGGCTGCACGTCCGACGGCCGCGGCGCGGCGAGCGGCGTGGGTCACACCCGTCCGACGCCCCGGGGAGGTTCGGCTTGCGGCATATGAGGGAATGGGACGCAGACCCCACTCCACGTCATCGGAGGCCACACCAGTGAGAGCGTCCGTCGAGCAGGCCCTGCGCGGGATGCTCTGGGACAAGGTGCCGCGCAACCACCGGCAGGACCCGCGGCCGTTCCTGGTCCGCCGCGTCGTGACGGCGGTCTTCGTGGTGATCGGCGCCGTGGTCCTCGGCTGGTCGCTGCAGATCGAGGCGGGAAGCTCGACGTTCTACCTCGCCACGGCCATCCTCGCCGCGGTCTGGACGGTGGGTGCGTTCGCGTCCGGGCCGCTGTACCTCGGCCGGATCGCCAGCGCCCGCAACGAGGAGCACCTGCGCCGGCCGGTGATCGGCGCGATCGTGCTCGGCCTGGGGCTGTCCGCGCTGTTCGTCGTCGGCGCGTTCATCGTGCGCCAGGTGCCGTTCCTCAACGACCAGGTCGCCAGCGTCCTGGGCCACGCGGCCGACGGCGTCACCCCGCTGCTGCTGCTCATCACCCTCCTCAACGGGGTGGCGGAAGAGCTGTTCTTCCGCGGGGCTCTCTACGCCGCCATCCCGCAGCACCCGGTGGTCGTGAGCACGGTCGCCTACGTCATCGCGACGCTGGCCACCGGCAACGTCATGCTCGCCTTCGCCGCCGTGCTGCTCGGTGCCGTCGTCGGCCTCGAGCGTCGGGCGTCGGGCGGCGTGCTCGCGCCGATCCTCACCCACGTCACGTGGTCGACCGTGATGCTGTTCGCGCTGCCGCTGATCTTCTAGCCGGATCAAACCGCGGCTCCTGGGATAGGTTCCGAACGGTCCCGGCACGGGGCCACGCCAGCTGGGAGGTCGACGTGGAGCGCTTCTCTCGAGTCGGTCCTGCGTCACCGCAAGATCGTGGTCGCCGTCTGGCTGGTGCTCTTCGTGGCAGGCGGTGTCGCAGCCGGCCGCCTCTCGGACCGGCTGACCTTCGACTTCTCGCTGCCCGGCCAGCCCGGGGACACCGCCGAGAAGGCGCTGATGGCGGACTTCGGGGTCAGCAGCGACGACACCCTGGTGCCCACGCTGACCATGCCCCGGGGCGAGAAGGTCGCCGATCACCGCGACGACGTACGCCGGATCTTCCAGGCAGTGCGCACCCAGATCGGTGGTCAGGTTCCGGTCCGGGTGGTCGACTACGCCTCGACCGGGGACGACCGGTTCGTGTCCACCGACGGGGCCACCACCTTCGGCCTGGTGCAGGGACCGCCGGCCTCGGGGTTCGGACCCGGCCTGGAGACGAAGCTGCTGCCCGTCCTGGAGCGGGCGGCGGAACCCTCGGGCATCGAGGTCGGGCTGACGTCGTACGAGCTGCTCTCCGCCGGCGGTGACTCGTCCGGTCCGAGCGTGCTGGCCGAGACGCTGATCGGCGCGCTCGGAGCGCTGGCGGTGCTGCTGTTCGTCTTCGCCTCGTTCCTGGCCCTCGTCCCGCTGCTGATCGCGGCGGTCTCGATCCTCACGACCTTCCTCATCGTGCTCGGGCTCACCACGGTCTACGACGTGAGCTTCGTCGTGCAGTTCCTGATCTCCCTCATCGGCCTCGGGGTGGCGATCGACTACTCGTTGCTGCTGGTCTCGCGCTGGCGCGAGGAACGGGCGCACGGCCACGACAACGAGGAGGCCGTGCTGATCGCGGTCCGGACGGCCGGCCACGCGGTCCTGGCGTCCGGGGTCACGGTCGCGATCAGCCTGCTCGCGCTGGTGGTCCTGCCGGTGCCGTTCCTGCGCAGCATGGGCTTCGGCGGCATGCTCATCCCCCTGGTGAGCGTGGCCGTCGTGCTGACGCTGCTGCCCGTCCTGCTCGTCTCGCATCGGTCCCCGCATCGACTGGCCGCGGATCCGCCACGAGGGCGTGGCCTCGCGGGGCTGGTCGGCCTGGGCCCGCGGCATCGTGCGGCACCGCTTCCTCGCCACCGGCGTCGCCCTGGTGGTGCTCGGCGGTGCTGGTGCTCCCCGTGTTCGGCCTGAAGATCGGGCAGGCCGGCATCGACTCGCTGGCGACCAGCGGCCCGGCGAGCTGCCACCGTCCAGCAGCTCCGTGAGGGCGGCTTCGGCACCGGCGTGCTGACCCCGATCGAGGTGCTCGTCCCCGACGGGCAGGCCGACGACGCGGTCACCGCGGCACGCGGCGTCGAGGGTGTCTACACCGCGGTCCCCGGTGGCAGCGCGAACGGCACCACGGTCGTCGACGTGCTGCCGGTGCACGAGACCGTCGACTCCAGCGGCACCGACGTGGTCGCAGGCGGTGCGTGCCTCCGTCGCAGGACGCCACCGACGGCAGCGTCCAGGTGACCGGCGCCGGCGCGACGGTGGAGGACTACTTCCACGCCGTCTACGACAAGTTCCCCTACGTCCTGCTGATCATCGCGGCCGTCACCTTCGTGCTGCTGGTGCGGACCTTCCGGTCACTGCTGCTGCCGCTGAAGGCGGTCATCCTCAACCTGGTGTCGCTGGCGGCGGTGTTCGGCACCGTCGTGTTCTTCTGGCAGGAGGGCCACGGCTCCGAGCTGCTGTTCGACGTCGCTGCCACGGGCGCCATCACGTTCTGGCTGCCCGTGGTGATCTTCGCGTTCCTGTTCGGCCTCTCCATGGACTACGAGGTGTTCATCCTCGCTCGGATGCGGGAGGAGTATGACGTCTCGGGATCGACCTCGGACGCCGTCGTCATCGGTCTCGGGCGCACCGGACGGCTGGTCACGTCGGCTGCCCTGATCCTGTTCTTCGCGTTCGCGGCGCTGGCCTCCGCACCCACGACGGACATCAAGGTGCTGGGCACGGCCCTCGGCGTCGGCATCCTCATCGACGCGACCCTGGTGCGGGCACTGCTGGTCCCGGCGCTGGTGAGCGTGCTCGGCCGGTGGAACTGGTGGCTGCCGGCACCGCTGGCGCGCGTGCTGCGGGTCGAGCCGTCCCCGCTGGCCCCGAAGGAGCCCCCCGCCTCCCTGCCGCGGCACCGCGCAGGCTGACGGGGCGTACGCCGAGCCGGCCGCGTCAGCCCAGCAGGTCGCGCAGCAGCGCCGGTGCGCTGTCGGCGCCGTCGAGCTCGGCCCACCGGGCACCGGCCGCCCGGGCCAGCGCGGCCGCCTGCTCGCTGTCCTCGCGCGGCGCGAGGACGACCAGCTCGGGCACCGTGCGCGCGACCGCGAGCGGGTCCTCGTCGGTGTGCCGGCAGTCCGAGAGCAGCACGACGACCCGCCGGTGCGCCCGCGCGGCAGCGAGCTCGCCGACCGCCGCCCGCAGCGCGTCGGCGAGCCGGGTCACGCCGTGGCCGCGCAGCGCCAGCACCTTGTCCACCACCGACGCGGCCGGGTCGACGCCCGGAGAGCGGGCGGATCGTCCGCACGTCACCGGCGAAGGCCAGCACCGCGTGCTGCACCGGCGCCCGCAGCGCGCACGCCGGCGGTCGACGGTGGCGGCCACCGCCAGCCGCTCGCCGTTCATCGACCCGGAGGCGTCGACCAGCAGGCACAGCGCGAGGTCCTGCCGGCCCCAGTCCCGGGCGGTCAGGTCGTCGAGGTCGGGCGGCCTGCCCTCGCCGCGGGCGGTGACGATGCCCTCCATCGAGGCGTCGACGTCGAGGTCGCCGCCCCGCGACGCGGGCACGTTCCGCGGCCGCGACGTGCCGGCGCGCACCGGACGGCCGGAGCGCGACCGGTCGATGACCAGCCGGGCGGCGAGCCGGCGCGCGTGCGCCCGCAGCGTCTCGTCGGTGGCGTGCACCAGGTCGGCCACCATCGCGAGCGTCGCGTCGGGGTCGGCGGACAGCGCGCGGTCGAGAGCCAGCTCGTCGAGCACGCCCACCTCGGGGGAGACCTCCGCGAACCGCGCGTGCCGCGACAGCGTCGAGCGCCCGACGGTGCGGTTGCGCGCGGCGTCGGACTTCGGGTTCCTGCGCTGCTGGGGCTCGCCCGCCGGCGCGGTCGCCGGCGGGCTCAGGCTTCCCCCGGGTCGCTCCCGTCCCGGTCGGCGAGGGCGGGGCGCCGAACACCGCTTCGTAGAGCTCGCGCACGACCTCCTCGGGCCGGCGTCCCGCGGACTCGTGCATCCGGATCCGGCCCGACAGCGACACCAGCGCCGCGTCGAGCCCGGCCTGCCAGTCGTCGGGCGGCACGCCGCGCATCGCCGTGAGCCGCTCGGCGATCGCGGCCAGGTCGATCGCGCCGCGCACCGACGAGCCGATGCGCACGTCCCCGTGCGCCCGGGTACGTCGGACGAGGTCGACGACCCGCGCCCGCCACCCGGCGTCGGACGCCGGGGACCGCAGCGCCACGATGGCCGACTCCGTCGACGCCGACTGGTAGTCCATCGAGATCCGGCAGGTGCGGTCGTAGATCGCCGAGGAGATCCGCTCGGTGCCGACCGCGTCGAACGGGTTCATCGCCGCGACGAGCCGGAAGCCGTCCTCCGCCCGGACCAGGCCGAGCCGCGGCACGTTGAGCTCGGACTCCGACATCACCGTGATGAGGACGTTGAGCGTCTCCTCGGGGACCCGGTTGATCTCCTCGACGTACAGCAGGCCGCCGTCGCGCAGCGCCGCGACCAGCGGGCCGTCGACGAAGACCTCCGGGGTGTACCCCTGCGCCAGCACCTGCGCCGGGTCGAAGTGCCCGACCAGCCGGGCAGGTGTCAGCTCGGCGTTGCCCTCGACGAGGTGGAACTGCTTCGCCCGCTCCGACGCGACGGCGCGCAGCAGCGTCGACTTGCCCGTGCCGGGCGGGCCCTCGAGCAGCACGTGCGCACCGCCGTCGAGCGCGGCGACGAGCAGCTCGACCTCGCGGGCCCGGTCGAGGACCGGGCCCGCCTCACGGGTGGCCGGCACTCAGCTGTGCGAGTGCACGACGATGCCGCGGACGTTCTTGCCGGCCAGCAGGTCGTCGTACCCCTCCTGGACCTGGTCCAGGGTGTAGGTGCGGGTGATGATCTCGTCGAGCTTGATGTCGCCGGCCTGGTAGAGCCCCAGGATCTTGGGGATGTCCACGGTCGGGTTGCAGTCGCCGAACAGGCTGCCCTTGAGCGACTTGCGGTAGAGCGTCATCACCGTGCCCGGGAGCTGGATGTTGGGCTCCATCACCTTGTTCAGGCCGGTCAGCACGACCACGCCGCCCTTGCCGACGGCGTTGAACCCGCCGGCGACGATCTCGGCGGTCATCAGGTCGGGGGTGAGGATCGCCGAGTCCGCCATCTGGCCGCGGGTCAGGTCGGTGATCACCTCCTGCGCCTCCTCGACGGTGGCGAACGCGTGGGTCGCGCCGAGCTCCATGGCCTTCTCGCGCTTGTTCTCCAGCGGGTCGACGGCGACGACGTACTTCGCGCCGGCGTAGCGCGCGCCCTGCACCGCGTTGATGCCGATGCCGCCGACGCCGGAGACCATCACGGTCTGGCCGGGCCGGACGTTCGCGGTGTTGACCGCGGAGCCCCAGCCGGTGGGGACGCCGCAGCCGACCAGGACGGCCTTGTCGAGCGGCAGGTCGTCGTCGACCTTGACCACGGAGTTCTGGTGGATCGTGCCGTACTGGCTGAAGGTGCCGAGCATGCACATCGCGCCGTACTGGCCGCGCGGGCCGGTGAACGGGAAGCGCTCGCCCGGCAGGTAGCCCTCGAGGATCGTGGCGCCCATGTCGCAGATCGACTGCTGGCCCGACGCGCAGTAGCGACAGGTGCCGCAGTTCGGGATGAAGGAGCAGACCACGTGGTCGCCGGCCTTCACGCGCGTCACGCCCGGGCCGACCTCCTCGATGATGCCGGCGCCCTCGTGGCCGAGCACCATCGGCAGCCGGGCCTCCAGGTCGCCGTGCGCGACGTGCACGTCGGAGTGGCACAGGCCGGCGTAGGTGTAGCGGATCAGCACCTCGCCGTCCTTCGGGCCGTCGAGGTCGAGCTCCTCGATCTCGATGGGCTTGCCGGCCTCGTAGACGACGGCGGCCTGTGTCTTCATGGTGTCCTCCTGGATTGCCTGACCTTGCTCTCAGTCAAGGGGGTCACGACGCGGACCGTCCCTACCCGTCCGGCCAGGTGCGTGCCCGTCCGCCGGGCGGTCCGGAGCGCGGGTACCGGACCTACGGTGAGCGGGATGGGCGATATGTCGACGGCTGCGGTGTCGCGGACCGGTCGCTGACCCGCGGCGCCCCCGTGGTCGTTCCCTTCCCGCCCCTCGGAGCCGCGTGTAGCGTGGCCACGTCGTGAGGGGAGTGTTGGTGCAGTCGATCGCGGGCCCGGAGCTTCCGACCCAGCGGCCCGAGCAGGCGTCACCCCCCGAGGCGGTGACCACGCCCGCAGCCCCGCTGGTCAAGTTCCACGCCCCGGAGGTCGTGTTCGGGATCGGGTCGCTCGGCGAGGCCGGCTTCTCCGCGGCCCGGCTCGGTGCCCGGCGGCCGCTGGTCGTCACCGACCCCGGCATCATCGAGGCCGGCTGGGTCGACGAGCTGCTGCGGTTTCCTCCGCGACGCGCGCCTCGAGCCCGGTGGTGTGGTGCGACGTCACGCCCAACCCCAAGGACCACGAGATCCACGCGGCGTACGAGCGGTACGTCGAGCAGGGCTGCGACGTGATCATCGCGCTCGGCGGCGGCTCGTGCATCGACGCCGCGAAGGGCGTCGCGATCCTCAGCGGCAACGGCGGCCGGATCCTGGACTACGCCGGCGTCGACCTGGTCGGCAAGCCGATCCCGCCGCTGCTGATGATCCCCAGCACGTCCGGCACCGGCGCCGACGTCTCGCAGTTCTGCATCGTCTCCGACACCGCCCGCTCGGTGAAGATCACGATCATGGGCCGCGCGCTGGTCCCCGACATCTCGATCACCGACCCGCGGCTGCTGATGACGATGCCCGAGTGGCTCAACGCCGCCACCGGGCTCGACGCGCTGACCCACGGCATCGAGGCGTTCGTGTCGCTGGCGCACAACCCGCTGGCCGACATCCACGCCCTCAACGCGGTCGGGCTGGTCTGCACCAACCTGCGCACCACGATCACCGACGCCGCGCGAGGAGACCGCCCGCTCCAAGATGGCGCAGGCCAGCCTCAACGCCGGGCTGGCGTTCACCAACGCGATCCTCGGCGCCACCCACGCGATGAGCCACCAGGTGGGCGGGCTGCTCGACGCGCCCCACGGCGTCGTCAACGGCGTGCTGCTGCCGCACGTGATCCGCTACAACGCGCAGGAGAGCCCCGAGCGGTTCGTCGAGCTCGCCCGGTCCGCCGGGCTGAAGGTCGACGGGCTCCCCGCGATCGAGGCCGCCGAGATGCTCGCCGAGCACGTCCGCGAGCTCGCCGACGACGTCGGGGTGCCCCGCGGGCTGCGCGAGCTCGGCGTCGACGAGAGCGCCATACCGCGGCTGGCGCTGACCACGCTCGACGACGCGTGCCTGTCGACCAACCCGCGGTCCGCCTCGTCCGCCGACGTGGAGAAGCTGTTCCGGGCGGCCCTGTGAGCCCACGCCGGCAGCGGCTCGACCTCGCGACGCTGACCGGGGTCCGGTCGGGCAAGTCGTCCTACTACCGCGCGTACGTCCGCTCCGACGAGCGCATGGAGCACGCGGTGCGCGCGATGGACTCCATCTCCCGGGCGCTGGTGCGCACCGTCGAGGGTCCCCGCGGGCTGCTCGAGGAGGTGGTCCGGGCGGCGGCCGCGCACCTCAACGCCGAGTGGACGGTGCTGGCGCTGGCCGACGGCCACCTGCGCGGCGCGCGGCCCCGGTTCCTGGCCAGCAACGGCGACGGCGAGATCACCGTCGACGAGAGCGACCTGCCGCACCTCGGTGCGGCTCGAGCTGCAGTCGATCCGCGCCGGGCACACCCGCCCGGTCATCGAGACGACCGGCTGGATCCGGGTGCCGATGACCCTCGAGGGGCGCACGGTCGGCAGCCTGGTCGCGCAGCACCGGCTCGAGGTCGACCCCGAGCCGGGGGACCTCGCGGTGCTGCGGATCCTCGCCAACCAGGCGGCGGTGTCGCTGCACACCTCGGAGCAGTACCAGGCCGGCGTCACGCTGCACCGACGCGCGCAGCGGCTCTACGACGAGGCGACCGCGCAGGCCCGCGACCTCGCCGAGCGCACGGCCGAGCTGCGGCACGTCGAGGAGCGGCTGCTGCTGGCCCACCAGCGCGAGCTGATCGACGGCGAGCGGCACCGGATCGCCCGCGAGCTGCACGACAGCGTCACCCAGTACGTCCTCTCGGCCGGGATGGCCGTCGAGATCGCACGCGGCGACGCCGAGGGGCTCGGCAAGCCCGGCGCCCAGATCCGCGACCGGCTGACCACCGCGAAGAAGCTGTCGCAGGACGCCGTCGACCAGCTGCGGCGCGCGATCTACGCGCTGCACCAGCCGCACCGCGACACCGTCTCGACGCTGCCCGAGCTGCTCCACGAGGTGGCCCACCAGCACAAGCCGCACCTGCACGTGCAGCTGCGCGTCGAGGGCGACGTGGTCCGGCTGCCCGACGACGCCGACCACGAGATGGCCCGCACCGTGGGGGAGGCGCTGTTCAACGTCGCGACCCACGCGCAGGCGAGCCGCGCGATCGTGCGGCTGCGCTACCGGCCGGACCGGCTCACCCTGTCGGTGGCCGACGACGGCACCGGTGACCCGACCGAGCTGAGCCGCAAGCTGCGCCTCGAGCGGGCGACCGTCGTCGACGGCCGGCACCGCGGCCTGGTCAACATGGACAGCCGGGTCAGCGACCTCGGCGGCACCCTGGCGTTCCGGCGGGCGCGGCTCGGCGGCGTCCGTGTCGAGATCCGGATCCCGCTGCCGCTGCGGATCGGCCCGCGGCCGGGCGTCGACCTGGCCGGCCCCTCCGACGTACCCGACCCGAGCCCGACGTCGACCCCGTCGTCGAACCACGAGATGGAGGCCTGATGGCCACCTTGGCCCCTTCCCAGCACGGTGCCCGCAGCGACGTCGTCGGGATCATGCTGGTCGACGACCACGCGATCGTGCGGCAGGGGCTGCGCTCGATCCTGGAGCGTGAGGACGACCTGCGCGTCGTCGCCGAGGCGTCGAGCGCGTCCGAGGCGCTCGCGGTGGTCGGTCGTGCGAACCCGCAGATCGTGCTGCTCGACCTGAAGCTGTCGACCTCCTCGGACAGCGAGGGCCTCGAGCTGTGCCAGGAGCTGACCTCGAAGTACCCCGAGGTCGGCGTGCTGGTGCTGACCACGTTCCTCGACGAGCACCTCGTGCTGCAGGCGATCCGGGCCGGCGCACGCGGGTACGTCGTCAAGGACGTCGACACCTCCGCGCTGATCCGGGCGATCCGCGACGTGTCGCGCGGCGAGAGCGCGTTCGACGCGCGCAGCGCCGCCGCGATGGTGCGCGGCCTCAACGCGCCGCCGGTCGAGGAGACCAAGCAGCTGACCGCGCGCGAGCGCGAGGTGCTCAGCCTGCTCGCGCGGGGGCTGTCCAACCGCGACATCGGCGCGCAGCTGTACATCTCCGAGACGACGGCGAAGTTCCACGTCGGCAACATCCTGCGCAAGCTCGGCGTCTCCCGTCGCGCCGAGGCGGTCTACGAAGCCAGCAAGCTCGGGGTCATCTGAGGTGCCGGACACGCTGACGGTCCGGCTGGCCTACGGCGAGGACGGTCTCGAGGTCGAGCTGCCGCGGGACCGCACGACGGTCGTGGAGCCGACCTGGGCCGAGGCGGCCGACGACCAGGCGGGGCTGCTGCGGCAGGCGCTGCGCCACCCCGTCGACGGGCCGCCGCTGCGCGACCTCGTGAAGCCCGGGCAGACCGTCGCCATCTCGATGTGCGACGGCACCCGCCCGCAGCCGCGGCACCTGATGATCCCGGCGGTGCTCGAGGAGCTCGAGGGGATCGTCGCGCTCGACGACGTGGTGGTGCTGGTCGCCACCGGCACGCACCGCGGCAACACCGACGCCGAGCTGCGCGCGATGCTCGGCGACGAGGTCGTCAACCGCGTGCGAGTGGTCAACCACGACGCCCGCGACGACGCCTCGCTGGTGTGGCTGGGGCGTCACGGCAACGACGTGCCGGTCTTCCTCGACCGGGAGTGGGTCGAGGCCGACGTGCGGGTCACCACCGGCTTCGTGGAGCCGCACTTCTTCGCCGGCTTCAGCGGCGGCCCCAAGCTCGTCGCCCCCGGGCTGGCCGGGCTGGAGACGGTGCTGACGCTGCACGACGCGAAGCGCATCGGCGACCCGCGGGCGACCTGGGCGGTGTGCGAGGGCAACCCGGTGCACGACGACATCCGGGCGGTCGTCGCCGCGGTCGGCCGGGTCGACTTCGGCCTCGACGTGGTGCTCAACCGCGAGCAGCGGATCGTGGAGGCGTTCGGCGGCGAGCTGTCGGCGATGCACGCCGCCGCCCGCGCGGCCTCGCAGCGGCTGGCGATGCAGCGGGTGCCGGCGCCGTACGACGTGGTGGTGACGACCAACGCGGGCTACCCGCTCGACCAGAACCTCTACCAGGCTGTGAAGGGCATGTCCGCGGGCATGACCGTCGTGAAGCCCGGCGGCACGATCGTCTGCGCCGCCGAGTGCCGCGACGGCTTCCCCGACCACGGGTCCTACCGCGAGGTGCTGGCCTCGGAGCCGTCGCCGGAGGCGCTGCTCGCGACCATCGCGGCGCGCGAGCACACGGTGCCCGACCAGTGGCAGGTGCAGGTGCAGGCCAAGGTGCAGGCCCACGCGAACGTCGTGATGCGCACGTCGTACCTCTCGCCGGCCGACCTCGCCACCGCGCACCTCGGGCACACCGAGGACGTCGCCGAGACCGTGCTGGCGGCGCTGCACGACGCCGGGCCCGACGCCCGGGTCTGCGTGCTGCCCGAGGGCCCGCAGACCATCCCCTACGTGGGTTGAGCCGGGCCTCGTGCCGGGTTGAGCCGGGCCTCGTGCTGGGTTGAGCCGGGCCCCGTGCCTGCACAAGCCCCCGGGTCGACCTTGCACAACCCCCGGGTCAACCCGGCACGATCCCCGGGTCGACCCGGCACGAGCCCCGGGTCAACCGGTGCGGAGGGTCAGCCGCCGCGGGGGTCGCGGGCGTCGTCGGAGGCGAAGCCGCTGCTGCCCTCACCGCGTCCCACCCGGATCCGGTGGCCGACCCACCGGGCGTAGCTGCCGTCGCGGCGTCGCGCCAGCGCCGGCACCGCCCGGACCGTGACGCCCTCGCGGGGGATCTCCTCCTGCGGGAAGGTCAGCGGCGTGGGCGCCAGCAGCAGCCCGGCGGGCAGCACCGGCTCGCCGTCCTTGATCATCGCGCCCTTGCGCAGCGCCACCTGGGCGTAGCCGGTGCTCACCGGCACCAGCGGGATCCAGCTGTCCGGGACCGGGACCGCCAGCTCGTAGAACGCGTCGCCCTCGGCGAGGTCGTCGGGCGGCGCCGGCCGCTGCGGCGGCGGCTCGCTCGAGCGCAGCCGCGGGTCGCCGCTGCGTCCGGGCACCACGCGCTCGACGGCCCAGGCCAGGTTCGCCGCCTCGTCGCGGAGGAACGCGACCTCCTCGACCGGGTCGCCGAGCATCGGGGTGTGCGCGACCGGCGGCAGCACCACGCCCGGCAGCGTGGCGCCGGTCGGCGAGGTGACCTCGTACATCCGGAAGCCGCGGGCTGCCCGGCCGGCCGCGTCCTCCTCGACGGTCACGGTCTCCCCGAACGTCGTCCGGACCCGCACCGAGAGCACCTGGTTGAGCGCGCCCACCTTGCCGTCGACCGGCACCACCAGCCAGTCGTCACCGCTGACCAGCGCGAACTCCGCCAGGCACAGCCGGGCGAGGTCGTGCGGCTGCGCCTCGATGGCGGCTACGTCGACCGCGGCGTCCTCGAGCTGCCAGTAGCGGTCGGCGGGCATCGCGGGATAGCGCAGCGGGGTCGCGAGCATCACGTCCGTGGTGCTCACCGGGTCCTCGAGGTCGGCGTCCCCGTCCACGTCGACCTGCTGTCCCTGGAGCCACTCGAAGTGGTGCCACCGGGCCGACCCGGCGCCGAACCCGTCGGCGCGGAGCACCGCCGAGTCGCCGTCCGCGCCGTGCCCGAAGCGCAGCAGGAACCGGTGCTCCAGGCGGCTGGTCGTCCATGCGCCCCCGGCCCCGGCGGCGCCGGACACCCAGGCGAGCCACCGGGCCGCCGCGTCGGCGGCCAGGTCGGGGTCGTCGGCGCCCGACACCCACGCGGGGGTGCCGGCCTCGAGCGCGTCGCGGGCGGCCGCCCCGTCCGGCACCCGTCCGGCGAGCACGGTGAACAGCCGGTCGGCGTTGGTGTCGAACCGGCCGTCCGGGTCGCTCGGGTCGGCGGGCAGCGTCAGCGGGTGCGCGGTGAGCAGCAACGTGGCCGCGGTGTCCTGGCCGGCCTCGCGCAGCAGCTCGGCCAGCGCCTCACCGGTCTCGGACCGCCACCGCAGGCCGCGCTCGGAGGCGCTGCGGGGGACGTGCTCGACGAGCTCGTCGAGCACCGCGCCCTCCGGCCAGGCCCGCCACCCGGGGTCGGCGACCGGTGCGTCGGTGCCGTCCGTGCGGCCGGCCGGAGCCCACGCGGTGACCGGCAGGGCCCGGCTGGTGACCTCGACCGAGACCGGGCTGCCGACGTCCTCCCCGAGCAGCTCGCCGAGCTGCCACTGCCGACCGACCAGCCACAGCGGGTCGGCGACGCGCGGCCAGCGCACCCGGCTCCGGGTCGCCGGACACCGACTGCGGCTCGAGCCGGGTCAGTGCCGGCTCCCGCAGCCCGATCTTCGAGAACGTCGCCGAGAACGCGCTCTCGGTGACCAGGTCGACGGGGGTGATGCGGTTCGTGGCCATCAGGGCTTGTCCTTCACGAACGGGAGGGCGACGTAGCTGCTGGAGACGAGGTCGGTGAAGACCAGCTCGCGGCGGCCCTGCAGCGAGCCGTGCCGGACGTACAGCGCGGGCAGCACCGCCCCTTCCCCGGTGAGCCGCTCCAGGGTGGCCATCCGGATCCGTGCGAGGTCCAGCGTCTGCTCGACGACCGCGCGCAGCGCGTCGGTCGTCCACCGGCGGCCGTCGGGCGAGACCGCGCAGAGGATGGCCTGCGGCGGCCGGGCCGACGCCGACCCGGAGCGCACGGCCAGCCCGGTGCGGGCCCGGCCGGGTCGGGGGTCGTCGGCCCGGGCCGTGGGGCCGGGCATCGCCGGCAGGTCCTCGGTCCAGCTGTCGACGGCCAGCCCGCACACCGTGCCGCCCGCCTCGACCCGGCCGAGGGTGTCGAGCACCAGGTGACCCACCGGGCTCGCCGGCCAGGGGCCTTCCGCCGGCAGCGGTCCGGCCAGCCAGGTCGCGGTGCCGGGTGCGGGGGCGGGCGGGTCACCCACCCGCTCCGACAGCTGGGCGACCGTCACCGGGGCCGGCGACCCGAGGGCGCCGCGCAGCAGCAGCGCCTCGCCGAACCGGGTCAGCTGCGGGCGCACCGTGCCGTGGTCGCGCACGAACCGTCGTACGGCGCTCGTCGGCGGCTGCGCGAACGCCGGGTCGGTGACCGCCTCGACGAACGGGTCGGCGCCCGCGGGCGCCTCCAGCACCGGCAGCAGCAGGAACCCGTCGCCGAACACACCCGCGGCGACGTCCTGCGCGGCGTCGAGAACGGTCGTCGGCGCCGCGCCGGACGCCAGGGCGGCGACGGCCTCGTCCAGCCGGGCGACCGTCGAGGCGGCGTTCGCCGCCCGCGCCTCCGCGCTCTCCCAGGCCCGGCGCACCCACGACACGTCGAGCGGCCGGGCCGGCTCGGGTGACAGCGGGATGCCGAACGGGTCCAGCCGGTGCGCCAGCGCGGTCGCGGCACCGGCCGCGGCCTCGTCGGCGACGACACCGTCCTCGGGCAGCGCGTGGACCTGCGCCGCCATCGCCGACACCGCCGCCCCGAGCGCCGCGGCGGCCGACCGGGCCCGGGAGCACAGCTCCGGCAGGGCAGCGGCCAGGTCGCGCTCCGGGCGGGTGCCGGGCCGGGCGAGGTCGCCGGGCAGCAGCGGCTGCGCACCGGCGACCACCGCGCGCAGCGCCCCGGCGAGCGCGGCCGTCTCGCCGAGCGCCGTGCGCGACGCCGGCCAGGTCGGCTGCCGGGTCATCGCGAGCGCCGCGTCGCCCAGCCCGGGCAGCGCCGCCCGCAGCACGCCGTCGAGCGCGGTCGGCTCGGCGAAGACCAGGTCGAGGGCGGCCAGTCCCGCGTCGGCCAGCGTGAGCAGGTCCCCGCCGACCTCGGCGACGACGACGTCGTCGGCGGGTCCGAGGTACGACGCCGCCCAGTCCTCCAGCGCGGGCTCGGCGGTCGCGCGGGGCCGGGCCGTGCTCCACCCGCTCATCGGCCGGGTGCCGCCGAGCACGGTGAGCACGCGGTGGGTGAGCCGCTCGCCGCTGTCCTGCGCCTCCAGCACGTCGATGCTGTCGCTGGGGTCGGCGCCGCTCGAGACCACGTCCATCGCGGCGGCGGCGCGGGTGGCGTTGCCGGCGGCGTACTGCATCACCGACTCGCTCAGCATCACGTCGGCGACCGCGTCGACGGTGTCGGCGGCCGCCCGCAGCACCCGGGTCACCGCCGCCCACTCGGCGTCGGTCATCGGCTTCCAGGCGCCGGCCGGCAGGTACGCGTTGACCGGCGGTACGTCGAGCCGGGTGCGCAGCGTGGTGTCGCCGGGCGGGTGCTGCTTGAGCAGCAGCAGGCCGTCGACGACGTTGGTGGCGGCGACCGACTCGCGCGCCGAGTCGGTGTCGGCGTCGTCGCGGTCGTGCAGCCGCCGGGCGACCAGCGGCGCGACGGTCCGCAGGCTCAGCTGCAGCCGCGCCAGGCCGGCCTCGGCGAGCCCGCGCTCGACCTGGTAGCCGACCAGCGCGGCGAGCTGCTGCCCGGACCGGACGCCGTCGAGGACCGCGGCGGCCCGCCGGGCGCGGGCGCTGGACAGGTCGATGGCGAACGGACCGCCGTCCGACCCGGCGGAGGGCAGGTGGGACAGGTGGGAGCTGCGCAGCATGCCGGCGGTGACCGCGTGCCGGGTGGTCGGCGCGTGGATCCAGCCGTCCGGAGCGGCCGCCGCCCCGGGCACCAGGTCCTCCACGACGCCCCAGGCGCCGATCGTCAGCCCGCGCCCGGCGCCGGCCTCGTCCCCGCGACCGTGCTGCCGGGCTCGGCGCTCGGAGACGACCGCGGTCGCCCACGCGTCGAGCCGGTGCGACGCGCAGTCGAGGGACTCCGCGACGGCGCGGCGACGGGCCTCGAGGTCGCTGGCCACCAGCGACTGCATCGCGGTGCGCAGCTCGCTGCGGTAGCCCATCGCCAGGAACCACCCACCGAGCGCCGAGACGCCGACCAGCCGGGCCTCGTCGGTGACCGGCGCCGACAGCGCCACCTCGGCGAGCGAGGTCTGCAGCGACTCGACCGGCTGGAACGCCGACAGCATGGCCGCACCGCCGATCGGCGCCCGGGCCCCGAGCTCCGCCGCGATCGCGAACAGCTCGTCAGGGTGCGCGTCGTCGGCCCGGGCGATCAGGGCACCCGTGCGCGCGGTGAGCTCGGCCTCGAGCCCGACGTGCTCCAGGAGGTCGGGCAGCACGGCGGCCGGCGAGGCCTTCGCGGCGTCGCTGTCGCCGGACTGCCACGACAGGTACAGCAGCGCCTGCAGCACGCTGTCCACCGCGAGCACCTGCGACGGCGTGCCGAGCAGCGCGGCGACGAACTCCGGGTCCCGCTCCGAGACCAGCGGCAGGGGGAGCGGCCGGGTGTCCTTGTGCAGCGAGCCGAGCACCGCCCGCGAGGCGTGCTGCGCCGAACACCGAGGCGGCCACCGCCGCGATGATCTGCCGCTCGGCCGCGAACCACCCGGAGCCGATGCCCATCGCCGCCTCGACGGCCCCCGAGACGTCCTCGGAGACCAGCGGCCGGACCCGCAGCCCCTGCATCACCGGGCTGGAGCCGAGCACGTCGAGCATCGTGGCGTCCAGGTTCGGCCGGCCGGCCCGCACCTGCGGCACCTGGGTCCGGGCCGCCTGCAGCCACCGGTCCAGCAGCCGTTCCACGACGCGGTGCACGCCCTCGGTGGTCTCGCCGGCCTGCGGCTTCCAGGCGTGCAGGTCGGAGACGGGCAGCACGCCGTACGGCTGGGCCCCGACGTGCAGCGCCGGGACCGGCCCGCGGCCGCGCACCTGGCTGCCGAACAGCCGGCGCGCCGACTCGCGCTGCGCGTCGCTCAGCCCGGGGACGTCGTTCTTCTGCAGCCGGGTGAGGTACTCGCCCCAGCCGGCCGGCCACAGCGCCGTGTTCACGTCGCGGGCCAGCGACTGCTCCCCGGAGCCGTGGCCGAGCAGGCCGGTCAGCACCTGGGCGTCGAGCCCGAGGACGCCGGCCGCGGCGCTGGTGTCCGAGTCGGCCCGGGCGGGGTCGACGTCCGCCGCGGGGGCGACCGGCGTGCGCCGCGGCCGGTACGGCGACCGGGCGCCGTCGGAGTTGTTGGTCGGGGTGCCCTGGGCCAGCAGCCCGAGGCCGTCGGTGAACCGGTGGCCGGTCAGCAGGTCCTCGAGCTCGTCGGCGCCGGCGTCCGCGCCCTGGCTGGACCGGGTGCCCAGCGCGACCAGCCGGTCCACGGTGCGGTTCCCGCCGGCGAGCGTCACGGTCACGCCCATCCCGACGGCGGTGGCGGCGTCGAAGTCGACCAGCCACTCCGACCCCGGGGGTACGACGAGCCCGCCCGCCGCGTCCACGGGGAGCTCGTCACCGGTCGGCACGGGGGAGACCTGCAGGTCGCGCGGCACCGGCCGGCCGACGGCCCGCGACACCTGCCCGCCCTGCACGGCGACCACCACGAACCGGTCCGGCAGCGCCCGCGCGACGGTCCGCGGCAGCCCGGGCTCCGCGGTGTCGGGGAAGTCCGGCGGCGCTCCCGACGCCCGCTCGGCGAGGTTCCGGGGGGTGCACGCGTGGGCGACCCACTCCGCCCGCGCCGCGCCGACCACGTCGACCAGCCGGGCGAAGGCGGCCTCGTCCCGCACCGGCCCAGGCCGCCGTCCACCAGGCCTGGCCGGCCGTCCGCTCGTCGGCGGTGAGGCCGCGCTCCAGCGAGTCGACGTGGACCTCGTCGGGGTAGATCCGCACCTTCAGCGTGGCCGTCGCCCCGACCTGCGCGAACCGGGTCTCGAGCCGCACCGGGAGCAGCACCAGCGGCTCCGCCTCGCTGGCGTCGAGCGGGTCGACGTGCGCCAGCACCTCGTCGAGCAGGCCGCCGATCCGGTCGTCGATCTCCTGCAGCCGTCCTCGGTCGAGGCCGCCGGCGCGGGTGCCGGCCTCCACGACGCGGCGGCGCTCGGTCGCCAGGCGGGCGGTGGCGAGGCGCGCGGCGCGGACCTCGGCGGGGACACTCTCGGCCATGGGGGTCGCCTCGTCTCAGCCGGCCGACGGCAGGAAGTCGTGCGCCTTGAAGGCGATCCGGGTGGGGTTCTCGAGGCGGGCCGCGGCCACGGTCGCCCCGGTGGCACCGGCGGCGACGGAGCCGAAGCGCACCTCGTGCCCGGCCAGGTCCCGCTCGCTGCGCCGGAAGCGGGTGGCCTGCGGGTGCTCGGCGAGCACGATCCACCAGCCGTCCTCGCGGAGCCGGTCCACGGTGATGTCCAGCCCGGCCATCAGGATGTCGGGCGGCAGCGGGGCGTGGAACAGCGACCGCACCGCGTCGGGCGGCCCGGTCGGCGCCTCGGGCAGCCGGGGCCGGCCCTCGGCGTCGGGCGCGCCGGTCTCCCGCAGCGCCATCACGGTCAGGTCGGGGTAGCGCCGGACCAGCTCGCCGCGGATCATCACGACCGCCCGCCCCGAGCGGTCGGCGGGGTCGGTGGTCACGTGGGTGCCGAGGCCGGTGCCGCGGAACCGGTGGATCGGCCGGGACAGCTCGTCGGCGGTCGGGTCCCAGAACCGGTGGAAGTAGGTGCCGCGCATGTCGGTGGGGTACGACCGCCACAGCAGCTCGCGGCCCATCTCGTCGCTCAGCCCGACCAGGAACGACTCGGTGAAGACGTCGTTGGTCGAGAGCACGGTGACCAGCTCGGACGCCTTCAGCGTGGTCAGCCCCGGAACCAGCCACTCGCGGTCGTACTGGTCCAGGGCCTGGTACATCGGCCGGTCGAAGCGCGGCGCGGCCATGATCGGCCGGATCAGGGTGTCGGCGAACCAGTCCGCCGGCAGCCGGCTCCCCGCGACGAGCCGGGCGCTGGTGGCCGCGACGACGGTCCGGGCCGGGTCGAGGCGGGTGACGAGGTCGGCCCGGGTCACGGCCAGCGTGTCCCGCACCGGGGTCGACGCCAGGGCGAGGGCGCCGGTGCCGGCCACCAGGCCGGCCAGGTCCGCGCGCATCTCGGTGACCGTGACCCGGTCCGCGCGCTCGACGAACGCCGCCAGCTGCCTGCCCTGCGGGGTGCTGATCCGCTCGAGCCGCTCCTGGTCGGTCAGGACCGCCCGTACGCCGCCGCCCGCCGCTCCCACGGCCACCGGACGGTCGATGGGCACGTCGACCCGACCGCGAGCCACCCCGGACAGGTTCGCCAGCCCGAACGGGACACCGGCGGCGGCGACCCTCACCGGCTCGGGCCGGAGCGCGGCACCCGCCCGCAGCATCGCGGCGCCCCGGCCCCGGACCGCGAGGCCGGGCCGGACGACCGGACCGACCTCCACCGGTCCCGCGTGGACCGCGTGCGCCCGCTCGGTCACCTCCGTCACCGACGCGTCCAGGCGCAGCGCCGTCTCGTTCATCGTCACCGTCCCGGGCAGCCGGGTGGTGGCCAGCCCGCCGGCGAGACCGCCGAGCCAGCGGGAGGCGACCACGTCGGTCGCGGGGTCGACGGGCACGTGGTCGGCGATCCGGCGGCCGACGCGTTGCGCGATCGCCTCGCCGACCTTGAACGTCGCGTCGGGTGCGCGCCACACGTCGGGGGTGGTGACCGCGGTGGCCAGGCCGACGTTGCGGACCAGCACGTCGGAGGCCCGGGTCAGCGTGCCGACCACCTCGTCCGGGCGCGATCCGCAGCCCCTGTCCCACGGCGACCGTGTCGAGGCCGGCGATGGCGGCGGCCGACAGCCCGCCGATCCCGTCGAGCTGGGCGTAGGCGCGGGAGAAGTCCCGGGCACCGTCCGCGGAGGCCACCAGCCGGGACAGGCTGCCCGGACTCCTGCGCCGACAGCCGCCGGGTGACCGGTCCGGCGGCCCGCAGCGCCTTGCGGAAGCCGCCGCCGAGCGCCGCCACCGGAGTCGCGCTGCGCACGGTCTGCCCCGACAGGGTCAGCGAGGCGCCGTCGACCTTCAGCCGGGGGGCCACCGGGCGGACCACCTGCAGCAGCCGGCCCGGGTCGAGCTTCGCCAGCCGGCCGTGCAGCGAGGCCGCCGTGTGGCGCGCCAGCTGCGCGAGCAGCAGCGCCCGGTTCGCCTTGTCGATCTCGCCGACCTGCGCCCAGGCCGCCTGCATCAGCGGCTCCTGGTCGCGCTGCACCACCCGGGTGCCGAGCCCGGCGACGACCCGGTTCACCGGGCGGGTGTTGAGCTGGGAGAACCAGTCGTCGACGGGCATCGTCGCGGCGCCGCGCTGGCCCTTGGCGTAGAGCCGCGGTCCCACCAGCGGCAGGTCGGGGACCTCGCCCGGGTCGGTGCCGGCGTTGCCCTCGAGGACCGCGGCCCGCTCCACCGCGTCCTGCAGGTCCCGGGTCCGCTCGACGCTCCAGGCGGCGTCGTCCGCGGGTGCGCCGGGCGGCGGGCCGTTGGGCGAGACCAGGGCGCAGCGGACCACCTGGCGGCGGCCGTCCGCTCCGGCGGGCAGGTCGGCGATCGGGTCGCCGGGTCGCGAGGTGTCCAGGATCCGGCGGCCGATCTCCCACGGCGCCGCCAGCGGCACGAGCCGGCGGGCGAGCCGTGCGAAGTCGCCGTCCGGTGCGGTGCGGAACTCCCAGTGGTCGTAGACCGGCAGCCGCACCCGGCCGTCGGCCGGGGTCCAGGCCGCGCCGAGGGTCCCGGCCGGAAGCCCCAGCCCGGCCTTGACGCCGGCGTCGGTGGTGGGCACCAGGCAGGCGACGTAGTCGGTGTCCTGGGTCAGCACCCGGGCGGCGAGCAGCCGCGAGACGTTGACCGGCGCGAACGCCGTGGACAGCCGGGCCGCCAGGGACGCCGGCCCCTTCGGCACCTGCGCGTGCGCCCAGGGCGCGGCCGCGGTCCCGGACACCGGCGGCAGCCGGTCCGCGTCGACGGCCATCACGGGCTGCAGGCCGGCCCGGGCGGGCTCCCACTCGACCTCGCCGCGCTCCAGGACGACCAGCGCGAGCCAGGGCCGCATCGTGTTCCCGGGCGTCTGCGCGCTGAAGGTCCAGGGCAGCTCGGGACGGTCGAACTCGATGTGGGCGTGGAACGTCTCCTCGGCGTTCACGCTGCCGGGCGAGGGGTAGCGGCGCACCACCTGGCCCGGGTCGACGCCGAGCACGTCGCCGGGCCCGTAGAGCGTGACCGGCCGGTCGCGCCTGCCCGGTGCCGGCCTTGTCGTCGCGGATCGGGACGGTCACCACCGTCGAGGCCCGCGGCTCGCCGGCGCCGGGGGTCTGCATCGCCGCCGCGAGACCGGTCAGCGCGTAGGGCACGAACTCGTAGGACTCCAGCGACAGCGTGCCGACGACGTACTCGTCGCCGGCGGCCAGCGCGACCGAGAGCACGTCGGCGACGTGCTGGCTCAGGTCGGCCAGCCGGGCTCCGCGGATCGCCGCCACGCCGTCGAAGTCGGCCATCACATGGCCCCGACCGCGACGCTGGTGAGGTCGGCGAGCCCGGCGGCGGTGACGGCGGCCGCCACCCGCGCCGCCTCGGTGCCGTCGAGGACCCCGAGGTCGGCGAGCACCCGGCCGCCGTCGTCGGTCGCCCGCACCACGGCGCTGCCGAGCGGGAGCACCGAGACGGCGCCGGCCGGGTCGGGGTTCACCTTCTCGACGCGGGGCAGGTAGGGGTTCTCGCGCTCGGTGATGCCGCGGTTGACCAGCGAGTGGTCGACGATCATCTCGGCGTACATCTTCGGGCGGAAGGTCTGCGCGACCGGCGGGACCTCCTGCCGCACGTAGGTGTGCCAGACCACGTCCGCGGCGGCAGGTGTGCCGCTGACCGGCTGGGTGGCGGCGGCGACCCGGCAGCCGCTGGGCAGGTCGGCGAACCCCGACCGGGCCAGCAGCTCCTCACCCTGCAGCGCGAGGAACTGGCCCGGCGCGAACGGCGCGACGACGGTCGAGACCGCACCGACCGGGCCCGCCGAGGTGGTGGGCAGCTCCAGGTGGACCCGGTTGGCGGTGGTGCCCGCGCTGCCGATCCGGTCGATGTGGGTCTCGAGCGGCACCCGGGACTGGGTGACCTCGAGCGCCGAGAGCGGGTGGGCGACGAGACCCTCGACCTCGACGGAGGCGAGGCTGGCGAGCAGGTCCCCGTCCAGCGGCAGCACCGCCTTCCACGCCGCGTCCTCGCTGAGCGCCTGCTGCACCAGCGCCAGCGGGTCGGCCGTCGCCGGGAGCGTCGGTGGCGGGTCGCCCCACTCGTAGGGACCGAGGTCGAGGTGGAACGTCGGCAGGAACCAGACGTCGACGGTCGCCGTGCCCTGGATCCGCCACGGCGTGGTGCCCTCGAGGCTGCCCTTGAAGGTGACCGAGGCGAAGCTGCAGCCGAACACCTCGATGTCGATGCCGAGGTCGATGTCGATGGCGAACCCGAAGCGGGGCACCCACATGAAGATCATGTCGAGCTGCAGCCAGGCGTGCGCGCTGGCGACGCCGACGTCCGCGTTGAGGTCGCCGCGGACGCCGGCCATCACCGCGCCGGCCGTCACCGCGAAGTAGGCCTTCACGATGATCTTGACCACCACCGGCGGCGACAGGTCGATCGTCAGCCGCTGCAGGTCCTTCAGCTCGGTCGGTACGGCGGTGTAGCGCGGGTTGAACCCGCCGACCGACAGCGCGAACGCACCGCCGCCGCTCCACTGGATCAGCAGCCCGAGGTCGCCGGAGACCGTGATGCCGGCGATCTTCGAGTCGCGCAGCGTGGCGATGACCAGCAGGTGGCTCGAGGTGATCTCGCCGTACACCTCGCAGCGGAAGTCGGTCAGCGGGGTGACCTTCGACGGCGCCCGGACCCGCACCGCGCCCAGCAGGATGATCTTCGGGTCGGGCAGCGACAAGATGACGCCGAGCTTGGCCTCCACGATCTTGGCCTGCGACCCCCAGCCGAGCTCGACGACGGGGCCGACGACGAAGCCGCCGTCGCGGGGCGGGAACACCTTCGCGACCTGGTTGAGCAGCGCCGGCGCGTCGGCCACCGGGTCGTCGGGGAAGAGCACCCGGTCGACGAAGTGGGTCTGCATGCCCTTGATCAGCTCGGCGGAGTCGACGGTGCGGTTGATCGCGAGCAGCCCGCCGATGCCGTTGAACGTGAAGCCGAAGCTCAGCTCGATCGCGGTCGGGAAGCGCACCCCCATGACGAGCACCATCGAGAACGGCTCGGGCGAGAGGATCCCGATGGCGTAGACGCCGACCTTGAGGATCTCGAGCTGGATCGCGCCGCCGTACTCCACGATCTGCTGCTTGGCGTCGCCGGTCCCGTAGGTCCGGACCACCCGCTCGAGGTAGCCGCCGCCGGTGACCGGGCCCGCCTTGACGCGCAGCCCGACCCGGTCGGGCCACCGGGTCGCGACCTCCATCGGGAACATCGCGCCGGCGACCGGCTGGCCGTCGAGCCCGATGGTGACCCCGGCACCGCCGATCTGCAGACCGACGGCGCTGCCGAGCTTGGCGGCGATCACGGTGGTGAGCTCGAGCCCGGTGACCTCCTTGGCGGGGTTGCGCACCAGGCCGAGGGCGACCTCGCGGACCTCGACGGCGGGGAAGCCGAACTGGATCGGCAGCACCGCCTTCTCGTTGCCGGCGCCGCGGCCGTCGCCGAGGTAGAGCCCGTCGAGCGAGTCCAGGCTCAGCGCCGTCGGCTTCGTCGTCTCCGGGTCCTTCGCGCCGGGCATCACCTTCTTCAGCAGCGGGTCCTGCTGCAGGCCGGGGCGGATCACCGTGTAGAGCCGCAGCCCGAACACCGCCTCGTCGGCGCGCCACCACTTGCCGTCGCGCTCGACCAGCGACTCCTTGTCGGCCTCGGAGGGGTTGAGGAACTCGCGGCGGGCGAACCCGAGGAACGCCTCCAGCCGGGTCTGGTTGAGCCGCAGGACCCCGCCCTGGAGGTTCTTCTCGCCGCTGCCGACGAGCTGCGCCGTCAGCCGGAAGGTGCGCCTGGTCCCAGGCCAGCCCGTCGGCCGAGCGACTTGCGTGGCGTGGCTGACCCCGAGCAGCTGGTCGCCCAGCGCGTCGACGAGCTTGCCGGCCCCGTCGGCGAGGTCCTGGAACGGCTTGACCCACGGGTTCCACGCCTCCATGAGCGCGTCGCGGACCAGCGGCTGCTCCTGGCCGTTGTTGTCCTTGGAGAGCTCCCGCGCGACGATGCGGACCGCCTCGTCGATCGCCAGCAGCGCGGTGCCGATGCGGGTCGCGATGCGGGTGGCCTCGGCCGCGGTGAAGCTGGCGGTGTTCGCGTCCGCGATCGACTGGGTCGCCATCGTCGAGATGACCTTGGTCTGCTTCTCGATCGCCTTGATGATCGGCTTGACGAGGTCCTTGTCGGCGTCGATGTCCGCCTTGAGCCGGTCGTACGCCGGCTTGGTGTTGTTCGGCACGCCGTCGCCGAGCGAGCCGAGCAGCGACTTGCTGTCCTTGTAGCTCGTGGACGCGGCCTTGCCCAGCCGGGTCGCGCCGAACGCGGAGACGGCCTTCAGGAAGCCCGTGCCGACATCGGTCACGACGCGTCCCCCTGCCGGTCCTCGGCGCGGTCCCGCGTGCGCGCCCTGCTGGGACGGTAGGGGCCGCACCGTCACGGTCGCGTCACCGCGGCGTCACCGTCCGGGTCGGCGATGACCGGAAAGTGACTATGGCGCGGTCACGGCGAGCGGGCCGACAGACTTCCGACAGGAACCTGTCGATGCGGGTGACCCGATCGGGTCCACGAGGTGGGAGGGGACCAGATGCGAGACGCCGGGGGAGAGCACGGCCCGACGTCGCGCCCCCTGCCGCGATCGCGCTCGCGGATCGCGCTGGCGCTGCTCGGGTCCTTCGAGCTGAGCCTCGACGGCCGCCGGCTCCGGCTGCCGGCCAGCGGCCAGCGGCTGGTGGCGCTGCTCGCGCTGCGCGGTCCCACCGGGCGCAGCCGGGTCGCCGGCGCGCTCTGGCCGGACGTCGTCGAGCAGCGGGCGCTGGCCCGGCTGCGGACGACCGTCTGGCGGGTGAACCAGGTGGTGCCGGGTCTGGTCGTCTCGCCGCACGGCGAGCTGGGCCTGCAGGGCGTCGGTCCCGACCGACGTGGTGCGGCTGGTGGACGCCTCGCGGGCGGTGCTGGCCGGCGAGCGGGTCCCCGACGGCCTCGACCGGGTCGGCTGGGACCGGGAGCTGCTGCCGGACTGGGACGAGGAGTGGCTCAACCCCGACCGGGAGCGGCTGCGCCAGCTGCGGCTGCACGTGCTCGAGGCGCAGGCGGCACGGCTGATGGCCGAGGGTGCCTACGGGCTGGCTCTCGACGGTGCGCTCTCGGTGCTCCGGGCCGACCCGCTCCGGGAGAGCGCCTACCGGATGGTGATGCAGGTGCACCTCCAGGAGGGCAACGTCGCCGAGGCGTGGCGCACCTACGGCGAGTGCGAGACGGTGCTGGCGCGTGAGCTCGGCGTCGCCCCGTCGGTGACGACCGCCGCGTTGGTGCCGCGCGGGGTCCTCGACCGCGGGCCTGGTGCGGCAGCGGGCCGGTCAGCGACCCCCGGGCCGGGTCGCCCGCCTCCCGCTAGTCGCCGCGGACCCGTTCGACGGTGATCGACGGCACCAGGTCCGCGTCGTCGCCCGTCGACCACTCCGGGAAGTCGAAGACCGCGAGCATCAGCTGCAACGGGTACGCCGGCGGCCGCGGGCAGCGTCGTACCTCCTCGCCGTCGACGGTGAACACGGCCTCGTCGGCGTCCCGGTCGACGGCGTAGGTGTGGCTCTCTGCCACGTCGATCGGCAGCCGCGGCGCCGCGAAGTCCTGGGCCAGGTCGGGGTCGCGGAACGCCTTGAACCCCATGCCGACCTCGGCCGACGGCGACCCGTCGTCGCGCAGCGAGCGGCCGAACACCTCGACCACGCAGATCTCGCCGCACCGGTGCGGCTCGTCCTCGAACCCGACCATCCACAGCGACGCCATCGACCGGGGGGAGAGGTGCATCCGGCACCGCACCTCGACGTGACCGCCGTCGGTGAGGAACCCCTCGAACCGCGGCTGCTCCTCGCGCACCACCTGGCCGTCGCGGAACGGCTGCTGGCCCACGGTGCTCCCGACCGGCCCGGAGAAGCTGCCGGTCTGCAGCCCGGAGACCCGCAGCGGCGGCTCGTGGTCGCCCTCGCACCACCGCGGGTGGTCGACCGGGACGTCGAGCACGAGCCCCGGCTGTCCCGTCCGGTACGACGCCGCGCTGGCCGCCCGTGAGCTCCAGGCGGGCAGGTAGTGCGGCAGCCACACGGACCGGTCGAGGTCCGGTCCGGCGAAGTCGTCGTCGAGACGAGGCATGCCCCGCACCCTAGTGACCCCCTGCCAGGTCGACCCGGGCCTCGTGCCGGGTCGACCCGGGCCTCCCGCCGGGTTGACCCGGGCCCGGCACGGGGTTGAGCCGGGCCCGGCGTTGGTTGAGCCGCGGGCTATTCACAATCGACCCGCGAGAAATTGCTGGTCGAGCGGCTCGGCCCGACGGGCCCCGCGGCCGGGCGGTACATACCCCGCGGGTCGGACGTGAATCACCCGCGGGTCGGACGTGAATAGCCCGCGGGTCAACCCAGCGCAAGGCCCGGGTCAACCCGGCACGAGGCCCGGGTCGACCCGGCACGAGGGCCGGGTCAACGTGTGTCGAGGACGAGCCAGCCGCCGTGGTGCTCGTGGACGTCGAAGGCGAGCCCGGTGGTGCGGCCCCAGCGCCGCAGGTCGTCCAGCGAGACGATGCGCAGGTGGCCGTAGGTCTCGTCGGCCTCCTCCTCGAGGGGGACGGCGACCACCACGCGGCGCGCGGCCAGCCGCAGCGCCTCGGAGAGCACGTGGCCGCCGTGCACCGGGTCGAGGTGCTCGAGCAGGTGGATCGCGAGCACCGTGTCGGCCTGCTGGTCCGGGCCGGGGAAGCGCGCCGCGTCCGCGGTCACGGTGGCGAGCGGCACCCCGAGCCGGGGCGCCATGGCGGCGAGCAGACCGACCGTCCCCGCCGAGACGTCGGAGGCGGTGGTGGCGCGGCCGGTGCGCGCGACCCGCAGCGACAGGAAGCCGAAGCAGCAGCCCAGCTCGAGCACCGACCCCGGCGCCAGCAGCCCGAGCACGTGGTCGTGCACCGGCGCGTAGCCGTCGATGGAGCCGTGCGCGCCCACGCCCGGCGGGCGGGAGCCCGGGTCGTCCAGGCGGGCCAGGGTGTTGCGGTAGAACAGCTCCCAGCTGTCCAGGGCGTCGTCGGCGCTGGTGCGCACCACCCCGGTGAACACCCGCTCGAACAGGTCGGTGCCGCGGAGCCAGCCGGGCCCGAACAGCTCCTCGGACAGCAGGCCGGCGAGGTCGTCGTCCACGGCGGAGGCCGGCACCCGGTGCGTGACCAGCGCCCGGCCGAGGTGCGAGGTGAGGTCGAAGTGCTCGGTGCGCACGGTGCGCGGCCGGCCGCGTCGGCCGCTCGTCGGTCATCCGGCTCACCGTGACCAGCGCGTCCTCGTAGCGGCCGTCGACCGTCGGCGCCAAGGCGTCGATCGGGTCGACCGCGTCGACCTCGGGGTCGACGTCGACGGGGCTGCGGGTGGTCATCGGCCGGCGCCCGACATCGTCGTCGTGACCTTCTCGAGGCCGTGCAGGTTGCGCACCACCTGCACGCGGTCGCAGTACTCCTCGTACGCCGGCAGGTCGCAGCGCCCCAGGCCCCACGAGTACCTCGGCTCCGGGGTCAGCCACACCGTCTGCCGGGCGCGCCGGGCCAGCTCCTCGAACACCGGCAGCCGCGGGTCCTTGCCGTTGCCGCGGCCGTCGCCGAGCACCAGCAGCGTCGTACGGCGGGTGACGGCGGAGCCGTACTGCTCGAGGAACTGCTCGAACGCGCTGCCGTAGTCGGAGTCGGCGTCGACGTCGAGCACACCGCCGGCCGGCAGCCCGGCGAGCACCAGCGACAGGGCGTCCTCGATGCGGTGCTCGGAGAACAGGTCGGTGATCTCCACGCAGTCCTTCACGAACGCGAAGCTGCGCACCTGGGAGGCCACCGACTGCAGGCTGTGCACCAGGTGCAGCGTGAACCGCGAGGTCGGCCGCACCGACAGCGACACGTCGCACAGCACCAGCAGCCGCGGCCGGTCCTCGACCTTCGACACGGTGACGGGACGGAACGGCACGCCGTCGTACTTCATGTTCGCGCGCATCGTGCGGCGGCCGTCGACCACGCCCCGGGCGGCGATCGCGCGCCGGGGACGCGGAGCGCCGTGCAGGCTGCGCAGCAGCCGGCGCAGCGACTCCTCGAGGTCGGCCCGCTCGTGCTCGTCGAGCGTCTCCGCGCGTGCCGCCTCGACCTCGCGGGTCTCGATCTCCTGCTCGGTGGCGAGCAGCTTCTGCAGGTGGTCGCGCAGCCGCTCGGGAAGCCCCTCCAGCAGCGGCGCCAGCGCCCTGCGCAGCGCGGCGACGTTCTCGGGCTCGTCGAGCTCCTCGTCGTCGGGGAGGTTGTCGGTGAGCCAGTCCCACAGCGCCATCTCCTCGGCCACGTTGAGCTCGGTGTCGAGCTCGAGGCCGGGGTTGCTGGCGAGGTCGCCGGGGCTGCCCGGGTTGCGCATCCGGTTGGTCGACAGCTGCACGCGCGCAGCCTGCTCGTTGGCGCCGTCGGGGTCGTTGGACAGCACGATCTCGTCGGTCATCGCCGACATGTCGAGGCGGTTGGCCTCCTGGTGCAGGTTGTACTGCTGGGCCATGTCCTCCGGGTCGAAGTAGTTCTTCAGGTCGTCGGGCTTGCCGTGCGAGTGGCCCTGCTCGGGGTTGTCGCCGGGGTTGTCCGAGAGGCTGAACTGCTCCGTGGTGCCCTCGTCGGAGAGGTCGTCGTGCGCGTGCGAGTGGCCCTCCTCCTCGCCGTCGACCACCGGCCGGAGCCCGAAGAACCGGTCGAAGACCCGGTCGAAGACGGCGAGGTCACGCCGGTCCTTGACCAGCGTGACCATCAGCGCGGAGCGCAGCACCTCCCGCTCGGACAGCACGCTCGGGGTCGCCGTCGCGTGCATCGCGTCGAGGGCCTCGGAGACGCTGACCCGGACGCCGTGCAGACGCAGCAGCCGGACGAAGCGGTGCAGGGCGCCTTCCATGGCCGTCCGCCTACACCGGGCGCTTGCGCGCGCCCGACGCGAACGACCGCTTGCCCTTGTCGGCGCTGACCTGCTTGGGCCCGGGCCCGTTGCCGGGGGCGCCGTACATCGGGGCGTCGTGACGACCGGGCTCGTCCTTGGACGCCCGCTTCGCGACCCCGTCCGGGCCGTCCTCGTCCCGGTCGTGCGACCCGCCGTGACCGTGGCCATGCCCGTGTCCGTGGCCGTGCCCGTCGAGCGACTCGGGGACCTTCGCGTTGGGGTCGACCAGCTTCGGCAGCGCGGCGGTGGCCCGGCGCAGGTCGCGCTCGTACTTCACGACGACGTTGAGCGTCTGCCCGAGCACCTCGCCGTCGAGCTCGCTGACGCCGAGCACGGCCAGCGTGCGCGCCCAGTCGATCGTCTCGGAGATGCTGGGGGCCTTGCGCAGCTCCAGCTCGCGCAGCCCCCGCACGATCTCGACCAGTCGTACGGCGAGCGCCTCGGTCAGGCCGGTGTCCTTGGAGCGCACGATGTCGAGCTCGCGCTCGGCGGTGGGGTAGTCCAGGAACAGGTGCAGGCAGCGCCGCTTCAGGGCGGCCGACAGGTCCCGGGTGTTGTTCGAGGTCAGCACGACGTACGGCAGGTGGTTGGCGCGGATGGTGCCGACCTCGGGGATCGAGATCTGCCACTCCGAGAGCAGCTCGAGCAGCACCGCCTCGAGCGCCTCGTCGGCGCGGTCCACCTCGTCGATGAGCAGCACCACCGGCTCGTCGGAGGTGATCGCCTCCAGCAGCGGCCGCGGGCGCGAGGAACCGCTCGGAGAAGAAGATGCTGTCCTGCTTGGCGATCCGCTCGATCGACTCGTTCAGGTCGGGGGCGTCGGCGATGAACTCACCGATCTTCTCGCGCAGGATCTGGGTGTAGAGCAGCTGCTTGCCGTAGTCCCACTCGTAGAGCGCCTTGGACTCGTCCTGGCCCTCGTAGCACTGCAGCCGGATCAGCCGGCGCCCGGTCGTCTCCGCGAGCGTGGTGGCGAGCTGCGTCTTGCCGACGCCGGCGGGACCCTCGAGGAGCAGCGGCTTGCCCAGCCGGGTCTGCAGGAACACCGTGGTGGCGAGCCGGTCGTCGGAGAGGTAGCCGTGCTCGGCCAGCCGCTCCTTCGCGTCGGCGACGTCGGTGAAGTCGGCTTCCTCGGTGTGCGGCTCGACCACGGTTCTCCTCAGCTGCGGGTGCGGGATGGGGTTCGGCAGACCCGACCGGTGATCCGGTCGGGCCTGCCGAAGTGGGGTGGGTCAGCCGAGCAGGTCGTCGAGGTCCCCGTTCATGCAGTGGTCCACGACGGGCCGGACGGTCTCGAAGGTGCACTCCTTGGCGTTGCCCGGCGTGCAGGCGTCGCCCAGGACGTGGTGGGTGATCCGGTCGACGTCGGCGTCGTCGCCCGTGATCGTCTTCGAGTTCTCGTAGAACTTCGTCGGCCCGGTGCCGAGGCGGTTCTTGGAGTAGGTGTCGGCCTTCACGTCGGTGAACTTCTCGGTGATCCCGACGTCGCGCAGCAGCCGGATGGACGCGGCGAGGGCGGCCTCGGCGGCCTGCACGTCGGTCATGCCGTGCGTGTCGATGTCCATCGCGCGGGCGATGTCGGCGAACCGCTTGTAGGCCACCGGCATGTTGAACGCCCACACCCGGGGCAGCGCGACCGCGTTGTTCAGGCCGTGGTGGGTGTCGTAGAACGCGCTCACCGCGTGCGAGATCGAGTGGATGATCCCGAGGCCGCCGGAGTTGAACGCCTGGGCGGCGATGTACTGCGCGTACATCATGCCCTCGCGTCCGGGGAGGTCCTCGCCGTTCCAGACGGCCGCGCGGAGGTTCTCGTTGGTCAGCTTGATCGCGTGCAGCGCGTTGCCGAGCGACGGCTGGAAGTTCAGCCGCGAGACGTAGGGCTCGCTGGCGTGCGCCAGGACGTCGAAGCCGCACTGGGCGGTGTAGTCGATCGGGCACGAGTAGTAGAGCACCGGGTCGTCGATGGCCAGCGTGGTCACGGAGGCGTCGTCGAAGGCGACGTACTTGTGCGGGTTGTCCGGGTCCGTCGTGGTGTCGGTGATGACGTAGGCCCACGAGGTCTCCGAGCCGGTGCCGGCCGTCGTGGACACCGCGATGTGGGGCGGGTTCTTCGGGTTCTCGGACATGTTGAAGCCCTCGAACTCGTTGACGTTGCGGCCGTCGTGCGCCACCGAGACCCGGGCGCCCTTGCACGCGTCGTGCGACGAGCCGCCGCCGATCGACACGAACGAGTCGCAGCTGTTCTCGTTGTAGAGCCCCACCGCGTCCATGACGTTGTAGTCCTTGGGGTTCGACTCGACCTTGTCGTAGACCACCACGTCGAGGCCGTGGTACTTCATCGACTCGACGATCTTGTTCACGATGTCCGAGCCGCGCAGCCCCGACGTCATGACCAGGGTCTTCTTGAACCCGAGCTTGAGGGCCTCCGGGCCGATCATCTCGTGGGCGCCGGGCCCCATGAGCGCCCGCGGGAACGGGTGGAACTCCTTGATCGGGAACGGTTTGAGCAGCTCGTCAACCTGCATGTGTCGCCTCCTGTGAGCACTGGTCCAGCGACCTACCGCCGCTGAGGCGAACGTAGGAGCGTTGCGCGGTGCCGCACAGACGAGGATCCGGAAACGGGTCGGACAGTCCACCGCGGTGCTGCCCGGTCGTGGGGCTCGACCTCTCCTCCCGGACAGGTCCCGGGCGTCCCGACGAGGAGTGTGCGCCGCCCCGCCCGCCCCTAGCGTGAGGGCAACGGAAGAACCGTGCCTGCTCGTCCCTCACGAAGGTGGTGCCCCATGACCGACCCCATCCAGCCCGAGACCGACGCCCCCGAGCAGGAGGCCGAGCTGGCCGAGAGCGCGCTCGTCGAAGAGGTGTCCATCGACGGGATGTGTGGCGTCTACTGATGCCGACGACTCCCACGGCCGCTCCGGTGGCCGGCGGGATGCTCGAGGAGGCGTGGGCGCTGGACGAGTCGGTCGCGCTGCGACCGGAGCCGTTCGGCGCCCTCGCCTACCACTTCGGCACCCGCAAGCTGAGCTTCCTGAAGACCCCCGAGCTGGTCGACGTGGTCCGCCGGCTCGCCACCAGCACGTCGGTCGAGCACGCGCTCCGCGACGCGGGCGTGCCCGAGGGCCACTGGCCGGCGTACGTCGGTGCGCTGCGCGGCCTCGCGACCGGCGGCATGATCCGCAAGAGAGGACAGGCATGACGATTCTCGAGGAGCGCACCGCGCCCCCGCCGTCGCCCGGCAAGCTCGTCGACCAGTTCGAGAAGGGCCTCGACGCCCCGATCTGCCTGACCTGGGAGCTGACCTACGCCTGCAACCTGGCGTGCGTGCACTGCCTCAGCTCGTCCGGCCGGCGCGACCCGCGGGAGCTGTCGACCGACGAGTGCAAGGCGCTGATCGACGAGTTCGAGCGGATGCAGATCTTCTACGTCAACATCGGCGGCGGCGAGCCGACGGTGCGGCCGGACTTCTGGGAGCTCCTCGACTACGCCGTCGACCACCACGTCGGCGTGAAGTTCTCCACCAACGGCTTCCGGATCACCCCGGAGCGGGCGGAGAAGCTCGCGGCGACCGACTACGTCGACGTGCAGATCTCGCTCGACGGCGCGACCGCCGACGTCAACGACCACGTCCGCGGCGCCGGCACGTACGACGCCGCGATGCGCGCGATGGCGAACCTGCAGGCCGCCGGCATGAAGGACTTCAAGATGTCGGTGGTGTGCACCCGGCACAACATCGGCCAGCTCGACGAGTTCAAGGCCATCGCCGACCGCTACGGCGCCCAGCTGCGGCTCACCCGGCTGCGTCCCTCCGGCCGCGGCGCGGACGTGTGGGAGGAGCTGCACCCGCTGCCGGAGCAGCAGCGCGAGCTCTACGACTGGCTGATGGCCAACGGCGACCAGGTGCTGACCGGCGACTCGTTCTTCCACCTGTCGGCCTACGGCGAGGCACTGCCCGGGCTGAACCTCTGCGGCGCCGGTCGGGTGGTCTGCCTGGTCGACCCCGTGGGTGACGTCTACGCCTGCCCGTTCGCGATCCACGACCAGTTCCTGGCCGGCAACGTGCGGTCGGTGGGCGGGTTCGACACGGTCTGGAAGACGTCCGACCTGTTCCTCGAGCTGCGGAGCCCGCAGACCGGCGGCGCGTGCACCAAGTGCTCGGCCTACGACTCCTGCCGCGGTGGCTGCATGGCGGCGAAGTTCTTCACCGGCATGCCGCTCGACGGTCCCGACCCGGAGTGCGTGAAGGGCAACGCGGGCGCGCCGGGGGAGGTGCGGCCGACGGCGTCGCAGAACCACTCGCACACCGGGACGGTCCGCAACGCCCCCGTCCCGCTCACGCTCACCCGCCGGCCGCCCGACAAGGCCTGCGACGAGAACCCGCTCGCGGGGATGTCCGCCGGCACCGGCGGCTGAGGCGGCCGGCGTGAGCGAGTCGCCGCCGAGGGCCGCGTCCCTCGGGCTCGGGCAGCAGCGGTGGCCGCGGGTCACGCCGCACGAGTCGCTGCTGCTCGTCCCGGTCGGGTCCGTCGAGCAGCACGGTCCCCACCTGCCGCTGGCCACCGACGCGATGATCGCCAACGCCGTCACCCGCGCCGCGGCGGAGCGCCTCGACGCGGCCGGCACCCCGGTGCTGGTCGCGCCGTCGCTGAACTACGGCGCGAGCGGCGAGCACGAGGGGTTCCCCGGCACCGTGTCGATCGGCCACGAGGCGCTGTTCCTGCTGCTCGCGGAGTTCGGCCGCTCGGCCGCCCGCTGGGCCCGGGGCGTGATCTTCGTGAACGGGCACGGCGGCAACACCGCCACGCTGACCAAGGTCGTCGACCTGCTGCGCTACGAGGGGCGGGCGGTCGCCTGGACCTCGACCGACCTGCCCGGGTCCGACGCGCACGCCGGCGACACCGAGACGTCGCTGCTGCGCCACCTCGCGCCGTGGGCGGTGCGGGTCGACCTGATGGAGCCGGGTGCCACCGAGCCGGTGCAGCAGCTGATGCCGCGGCTGCGCGAGGGCGGCGTGCGGGAGGTCTCCCCGAACGGCGTGCTCGGCGACCCGACCGCGAGCTCCGCGGAGCGTGGCCGCGCGCTGTTCGAGCGGCTGGTGGCGAACCTCGCGGCGGAGCTGACCGCCCTCGACGTCACCGAGAACGGCCGGTTGTCGCGCCGGCCGGCGCCGGTGGCCGCGACATGAGCGCCGGCGGGGCGGGTGACCCGGCCGGCACCGCGCTGGTCACCGGTGCCGCCCGCGGCATCGGTGCGGCCGTCGTACGCCGGTTCCTGGCGCGGGGGTACGTCGTGCACGCGCTCGACGTCCTCGGCGGCGGAGCGCTGGCCAGCAGCCACGACCTCGACGCCGTCGTCGCCCTCGACCCGGAGCGCGTCGTGCCGGTGCAGGCCGACGTGCGCGACCTGCAGGCGATGCACGCGGCCGCCGACGACGTCGTCGCGCGGCACGGGTCGCTCGACGTCGTGGTCGCCGGCGCGGCCGTGATGGCCGGCGGGTCCCCGCTGTGGGAGACCGACCCCGAGGAGCTCCGGCTGCTCTGGGAGACCGACGCGCTGGGGATGTGGAACACCGCCCACGCCACCGTCCCGCACCTGCTCGTCTCCGGCAACGCCCCGAGCTTCGTCGGCGTCTCGTCGGTGGCGGGCCGGCACGGCCTGTGGCGGCTGGCGGCCTACTGCGTCGCCAAGCACGCCGCCGTCGGTGTCGTCCGCGGGCTCGCCGCCGACCTCAAGGGCACCGGCGTCACCGCCTGCTGCGTGGCCCCCGGCTCCACCGACACCGACATGCTGCGCGCCACCGCCGAGGTGTACGGCGTGGACACCGCCTCGCTCGCCGAGTCGCACGCCGCCGCCCGCCCCCTCGACCCCGACGAGGTCGCCCGCGTCATCGAGTTCGGGGCGACCGCCGGCACCGTCGTGCACGGCACCGTGCTCACCGCCGACGGGGGGTTCTCGCTGTGACCGCGCCGCTGCCCTCCGGCTTCACCGTCCGGCTCGCGCCCGGCACCCACACGTGCGCCGACGGCGCGATGCTGGTCGGCGGCTCCGGGGCGGTGCTGCGGCTGCGGCCGCGCGCGCGGATGGTGCTCGCCGACGACGGCACCGTCGTCGCCCGCGACCCCGACTCCTCCACGGTGGCGCGGCTGCTGCTCGACCGGGGGCTGGCCGACCCGGTGCTGGACCACGTGCCGCCCGACGAGCAGGTCGGCGACGTGACCGTGGTGGTCCCGGTGCGGGACCGGCCGCAGCAGCTCGCCCGGCTGCTGTCGTCGCTGCCCGGCCTGCCCGTCGTCGTGGTCGACGACGGATCGGTCGACCCCGGTCCGACCCGGGCCGTGGCCCAGGAGTTCGGCGCCCGGCTGGTGCGCCACCCGCGCAGCGCCGGCCCGGCCGCGGCGCGCAACTCCGGGCTCTCCGCGGTGACGACGCCGTTCGTGGCGTTCCTCGACTCCGACGTGCGGCCGCTGCCGGGCTGGCTCGGCCGGCTGCGGCGCCACCTCGACGACCCCGCCGTCGGGCTCGTGGGTCCCCGCGTGCTGGGCGCCGAGCCCCGGCCCGACGACTCGTGGCTGTGCCGCTACGAGGCGGCCCGCTCATCGCTCGACCTCGGCGCGACCCCCGGGCCGGTGCAGCCGCTGGGCCGGGTGGCCTACCTGCCGAGCGCCGCGATGCTCGCCCGCCGCTCGGCCCTCGGCGCCGGCTTCGACGAGCGGATGCACGTGGCCGAGGACGTCGACCTGGTCTGGCGGCTGCTCGACGACGGCTGGCGGGTGCGCTACGAGCCGGCGGCCGCCGTACGCCACGACCACCGGACGTCGCTGCTGCCCTGGCTGCGGCGCAAGGCCTACTACGGCACCGGCGCCGCCCCGCTGGCCGCGCGGCACGGCTCCGACGTCGCGCCGCTGGTCCTGACGCCGTGGACGGCCGCGCTCACCGTGGCGCTGCTCGCGCAGCGGCGCTGGTCGCTGCCCGTCGCCGGTCTCGTCACGGCGGCGGTGACGGTCCGGATCGCCCGCCGGCTCCACGACGACGACCACCCGCTGCGCACCGCGTCGTCGCTGACCGCCCTGGGGGCGGTGGCGGCGGTGCAGCAGACCGGGTCCGCGCTGACCCGGCACTTCTGGCCGCTCGCGGCGCTGCTGTCGCTGCGCTCGCCCCGCGCCCGGCACGCCGTCCTGGTCGCGGCGGTCGCCGACGCGCTCGTGGACCACCGCCGGGTGCGCCCCGACCTGGACCCGCTGCGGTTCCTGGTGGCGCGCCGGCTCGACGACCTGGCCTACGGCACCGGCCTGTGGCTCGGCGCCGCCCGCGCCCGCAGCCCGCGGGCGCTCGTCCCCGCCTTTCGTGGCATCACCGGCATCAGCTCGAGGAGAGGTAACGCATGACCAAGGACACCTGGTTCGAGACCGTCGCGGAGGCGCAGCGCCGCGCCAAGAAGCGGCTCCCGCCCTCCGTCTACAGCGCGCTGCTCGCCGGGTCGGAGGCCGGGTCGTCGTACGCCGACAACACCGCCTCCTTCGCCGAGCTCGGCTTCGCGCCGCACGTCGCGGGCGGCTCCGCCAAGCGTGAGCAGGCCACCACGGTGATGGGGCAGGACATCTCGATGCCGGTCGTCGTCTCGCCGACCGGGGTGCAGGCCGTCCACCCCGACGGCGAGGTGGCGGTGGCGCGCGCGTGCGCCGCCCGCGGCACCGCGATGGGGCTGTCGTCGTTCGCCAGCAAGCCCGTCGAGGACGTGGTCGCGGCCAACCCGCAGACGTTCTTCCAGATGTACTGGATGGGATCCCGCGACGACATGAGCGCGCGCATGGAGCGCGCCCGCTCCGCCGGCGCGGTCGGCCTGATCGCCACCCTCGACTGGTCCTTCTCGCACGGCCGGGACTGGGGGAGCCCGGCGATCCCGGAGACGATGAACCTCAGGACGATGCTGAAGTTCGCCCCCGAGGGGATCCGCCGGCCGCGGTGGCTGATGGACTTCGCCCGGGCCGGCGGGCCGCCGGACCTGACCACGCCGAACCTCGCCGAGGGGGAGACCCCGCCCCCGACCTTCTTCGGCGCGTACGGCGCGTGGATGCAGACCGACCCGCCCTCGTGGGCCGACGTGGCCTGGATGCGCGAGGAGTGGGGCGGCCCGTTCATGCTCAAGGGCGTCTGCCGCGTCGACGACGCCCGCGCCGCCGTCGACGCCGGGGTCACCGCGATCTCGGTGTCCAACCACGGCGGCAACAACATCGACGGCACGCCCGCCCCGATCCGCGCGCTGCCCGCGGTCGCGCAGGCCGTCGGCGACCAGGTCGAGGTGCTCCTGGACGGCGGCATCCGGCGCGGCAGCGACGTCGTGAAGGCGGTCGCGCTCGGCGCCCGTGCCGTGATGATCGGCCGCGCCTACCTGTGGGGCCTCGCCGCCAACGGCCAGGCGGGCGTGGAGAACGTCCTCGACGTGCTGCGCGGCGGCATCGACTCGGCGCTGCTCGGCCTGAACCACAGCTCGATCCACGACCTCTCGCCCGAGGACGTGCTCGCACCGGACGGCTTCTTCCGCGCGCTCGGCACCTGACCGCGGGGCCCGTTCTGCGGCGTTGCCAACGCGGCGGCCGCGGGCGTTCACTGGCGGCAGGGCCACTGCGCGCCCAGGGGGCGGTCTCGTGGAGGGAGCCGGACATGGCTGCGGAGCAGGGCGACGTCGAGATGCTGGAGGACCCGGTGGCGAAGGCGCTGCTGGAGTCGCGGCAGCTGGCCCGGCTCGCCTACACCTGGAGCGACGGCACGCCGCGCGTGGTGCCGATCTGGTTCCACTGGAACGGCGACGCGATCGTGATGGGGACCCCGGTCCGGGCCCCCAAGCTGAAGGCGCTGCGGGACCGGCCGGACGTCGCCGTCACGATCGACGACTCGTCGGCCTTCCCGTACCGCGCGCTGCTGGTGCGGGGCACCGCGACCGTCGAGATGCTCGACACCGTGGCGCCGGAGTACGTCGCCGCGGCCCGGCGGTACTTCGGCGACGAGCAGGGGGACGCGTGGGTGACGCCGCTGCAGGGTCAGCCGATGGCGCGGGTGTCCGTCACGCCGTCGTGGGTGACGGTGCTCGACTTCGAGACCCGGTTCCCCAGCGCGCTGTCCGCCTAGGTCGCGACGGTCGTCAGCCCCAGACCTCCTGCGCGGTCTCGACGACCAGCCGCAGCTTGGCGCGCTCCTCGTCGAGGGTGAGGGTGTTGCCCTCGACGGTGGAGGAGAACCCGCACTGCGGCGAGAGGCAGAGCTGGTCGAGCGGCACGAACTTCGCGGCCTCGTCGATGCGCCGCTTCAGGGTGTCCTTGTCCTCGAGCTCGCCGCGCTTGGTGGTGACCAGGCCGAGCACCACCTGCTTGCCCTCGGGCACGAAGCGCAGCGGCTCGAAGCCGCCCGAGCGCTCGTCGTCGTACTCCAGGAAGAAGCCGTCGACGGCGAGCTCGGAGAACAGCGCCTCGGCGACGAAGTCGTAGCCGCCCTCCGCGGCCCACGAGGACCGGTAGTTGCCGCGGCACATGTGGGTGGTGACGTGCAGCCCGGCGGGCCGGTCGGCGATGGCGGCGTTGAGGGTGCGGATGTACTGCTCGTGCTGGTGCTCGGCGTCCGCGCCCTGCTGCGTGACGATCTCGCGCTGCTTCGGGTCGTTGAGGTAGGCCAGGCTGGTGTCGTCGAGCTGCAGGTAGGTGCAGCCCAGCTCCGCGACCCGGCGCAGCTGCTCGGCGTACGCCGCGGCGAGGTCGGTCCAGAACTCGTCGAGCTCGGGGTAGACCGACTCGTCGATGGCGGCCCGGCCGCCGCGGTAGTGGACCATGCTCGGCGACGGGATCGTGAGCTTCGGGGTGAGGTCGGGCGCGGTCTGCCGCACCGTCTCCCGCAGGAACGAGAACGCGTCGCCGAAGATCGTGTCGCCCAGCGTCACCCGGTCGTGCACCTTCAGCGCCGCGGACTCGAAGTCGAGGTCGCCCTCGGCGTTGCGGAAGTGCACCTGCATCGTCTCGTCGGCGCTGCTGTCGATGCCCTGCAGCTGGTAGATGAAGTCCATGTGCCACGACGTACGGCGCAGCTCGCCGTCCGTCGCGGTCTGCAGGCCGGCGTCGCGCTGCAGCCCGACGACCTCGGCGACCGACTGGTCCTCGAGCTCGCGCAGCGCGTCGTCGTCGAGGTCGCCGGCCGCGTGACGGGCGCGGGCCTCCAGCAGCGGCTCGGGACGCAGCAGGCTGCCGACGTGGTCGGCGCGGAACGGCGGGGACTCTCTCCAGCTCGATGAGGTCATGAGGGTCTCCTACCCCGCGCCGGACGATTTAACTCGCCCTTTACCGTGCGTCCCTCAGGTGGCACCCTCGACCGGCCGATGCTCCCGACGGAGAAGTCTGCGAGCCCACCTGGGGGGCTCGTGACCTGGACCTGGGGAGGTCTCCATGAGTGAGCATCTACGGTGCGCGCAGTGTCGCAACCCGATCCGCGGACGGCAGGCAGCGGTGCGCCACGAGCGCGCCCACCTGGCGTTCCACCTGGACTGCTGGCGCGACCTGCACCAGCACGTGCAGCAGGACTACAGCGTGCAGGTGCAGGCCGACGGCCTCGCCGGGCTGCTCGGCCCCTACAGCCGCGCGCGCACGACGGACTGGCTGCCGTGCGTCGAGGAGCCGGTGGTCGTCGAGGAGCCGCTGCTCGTCGACGAGCCGCTGGTCGTCGACGAGCGGCTGGTCGTCCAGCAGGAGCAGACCGTCGCCTGACGCTCGCCGTTGGGTCGCGGGGTGAGCGACCCGACCGACGACTGGAAGCGTGACCGGGTGGGCGCCGCGCTGGCCGGTGAGAACCCCAGCGTGCTGCGCCGGATGACGGCCGGCTTCGCGGTGGTCGGCGACGTGCAGTTCCTGCCCGGCTACTGCGTGCTCATCACCGACACGCCGGGGGTGGACCGGCTCGTCGACCTGCCCCGGGAGCGCCGGCTGGCGTTCCTCGCCGACCTGGAGCGGCTCGCCGAGGCCGTCGAGACCGTGTGCCGCCGCCGCGACCCGGCGTACCGGCGGGTCAACCTGGAGATCCTGGGCAACCACGACGCGTTCCTGCACGCCCACGTCTGGCCGCGCTACGAGTGGGAGGGGCCCGACCTCGTGCGGCGGCCGGTGTGGCTGCACCCGCTCGAGCGGTGGCAGGACCCGGAGCCGGGGACCGTGCTCGGCCCGCAGCACGACGACCTGCGCGCCGACCTGGTCGCGGAGCTCGACCGGCTCGCGGGCGGGGCGACGCCGGGCTGAGCGTGGCTACGATGCGGGGATGAGCGACTCCCGCGCCGGCACCCCTGCTCAGCCCTCCGACCTCGTCGACGTGGCGCACCTCGTCACGGCGTACTACACCGGCGACCCCGACCCGAGCGACCCCGACCAGCGGGTCGCGTTCGGCACGTCGGGCCACCGCGGCAGCAGCCTGCGGAACGCCTTCAACGAGGCGCACATCGTCGCGACCACGCAGGCGATCTGCGACTACCGCAAGGGACAGGGGTACGACGGCCCGCTGTTCGTCGGACGCGACACCCACGGCCTCTCGGAGCCCGCCTGGGCCAGCGCGCTGGAGGTGCTCGCCGCCAACGACGTGACGGTGCTCGTCGACGACCGCGACGGCTACACGCCGACCCCGGCGGTGTCGCACGCGATCCTGCGGGCCAACCGCGGCAAGCAGCTGCGACCCGGCCAGGGGCTGGCCGACGGCATCGTGGTGACCCCGTCGCACAACCCGCCCGCCGACGGCGGCTTCAAGTACAACCCGCCCAACGGCGGGCCGGCCGACACCGACGCCACGAAGTGGATCGCCGACGCGGCGAACGCCTACATCGAGGCCTCGCTCGACGGGGTGAAGCGGGTGCCGTTCGCGCGGGCCCGGGCCGCCGCGTCGTCGTACGACTTCCTCGGGACCTACGTCGACGACCTGCCGAACGTCGTCGACCTGGCCAAGGTCAAGGAGGCCGGGGTCCGCATCGGCGCCGACCCGCTCGGGGGCGCGTCGGTCGCCTACTGGGGCGAGATCGCCGACCGGCACGGCCTCGACCTGACCGTGGTCAACCCGCTCGTCGACCCGACCTGGCGGTTCATGACGCTCGACTGGGACGGCAAGATCCGGATGGACTGCTCCTCGCCGAACGCGATGGCCTCGCTGATCCGGCAGAAGGACCAGTACCAGATCGCCACCGGCAACGACGCCGACTCCGACCGGCACGGCATCGTCACCCCGGACGGCGGCCTGATGAACCCGAACCACTACCTCGCGGTCGCGATCCGCTACCTGTACGGCGGCGGCCGGCCGGGGTGGCCGGAGTCGGCGGCGATCGGCAAGACGCTGGTGTCGTCGTCGATGATCGACCGGGTGGCCGAGCTGGTCGGGCGGACGCTGACCGAGGTGCCCGTCGGGTTCAAGTGGTTCGTGCCCGGGCTGCTCGACGGCTCGATCGCGTTCGGCGGCGAGGAGTCCGCGGGGGCGTCGTTCCTGCGGTTCGACGGCTCGGTGTGGACCACCGACAAGGACGGCATCATCCTGGCGCTGCTCGCCTCGGAGATCCTCGCGGCGACCGGGTCGTCGCCGAGCGAGCACTACGCGGCGCTGACCGGCCGGTTCGGCGACCCGTCGTACGCCCGGGTCGACGCGCCGGCCAGCCGCGACGAGAAGGCGAAGCTGGCCGCGCTCTCGCCCGACGACGTGACCGCGGACTCGCTGGCCGGCGAGCCGATCACCGCCAAGCTCACCGAGGCGCCCGGCAACGGCGCGAAGATCGGCGGTCTCAAGGTGACCACCGAGAACGCCTGGTTCGCCGCGCGCCCGTCGGGCACCGAGGACGTCTACAAGATCTACGCCGAGTCGTTCCAGGGACCCGAGCACCTCGAGCAGGTGCAGCAGGAGGCGCGCGAGGTCGTCAGCGCCGCGCTCGGGTCCTGAGGGCCTGGCTACTGTCGGACCATGACCGACAGCCGAGCCCCGCAGGGCCGTGAGCAGCCCTGGTCCGACGACGTCCCGGAGCAGGGCCGGGTCGTCGCGGTCACGGACAACCCGATCGGCCGCGCGGTGGTGCAGATCGCCTCGCTCACCGGTCGACCGACCCGGCTGCTGGCCGACGAGGACGTCGACCAGATGCCGGTGGACTGGCTCGCGGAGCACCCGCTGACGCCGGCCGACGCGATCGTGCTGTGCGACCACGACACCCCCGGCATGGACGCGCTGCTGCGGGCCGCGCTGGCCGGCGAGGCCGGCTACGTCGCGATGATGGGCAGCCGCCGCCGTGCCGAGAGCGTCTTCGCCGCGCTCGAGCGCGACCTCGACGAGGCGACGCTGGCGCGGCTGCACGTGCCGGCCGGGCTGAACACCGGCGGCAAGGCACCGGGCGAGATCGCGCTGTCCGTGGTCGCCGAGATCGTCGCGGTGTCGAACGGCCGCGACGGCGGCCCGATGCGCTCCTAGACCCGTTTGCCGTCGGCGGGAGGCGGGCACCGGACGGCCATGAGGTACACCACGCTCGGACGCACCGGACTGGACGTCTCCCGCATCGCCTACGGCACCTGGCAGCTCGGCGGTGACTGGGGGAGCTACGACGAGGACGCCGCGGTCGCGGCGATCCGGAAGGCGTGGGACAGCGGGGTGACGCTGTTCGACACCGCGCAGGGGTACGGCGACGGCGAGGCCGAGCAGGTGCTCGGCAAGGCGCTGCGCAGCCGGCTCGACGAGGAGCGCGACCGCGTCGTCGTGGCCACGAAGGGCGGCATCGAGCCCGGCGCCGACCGGTCCCGCCGCGGCGACCGCGACTTCCTGCGCGCCGGCGTGGAGCAGAGCCTGGGCAAGCTCGGCGTCGACCACATCGACGTCTACCAGGTGCACTGGCCGGACCCGGACACCCCGTTCGGCGAGACCGCGGCCGCGCTGGCCGAGCTCGTCGACGAGGGCAAGATCCGCCACGTCGGCGTCTCCAACTACGACGTCGAGCAGATGCGCGAGTTCAGCGAGACGTTCCAGGTGGAGACGCTGCAGCCGCCGTACCACCTGTTCCGGCGGGGGATCGAGGCCGACGTGCTGCCCTACGCCCGCGAGCAGGACATCGGCGTGCTGGTGTACTCGCCGCTCGGGTCGGGTCTGCTCACCGGTGCGATGGACAGCAGCACCACCTTCGAGGACGACGACTGGCGCGCGCAGGCGACGGCGTTCACCGGCGACGCGTTCGAGACGAACCTCGCGGTCGTGGAGGACCTGAAGGCGTTCGCGGCCGAGCTGGGCGTGCAGGTCAGCCAGCTCGCGATCGCGTGGACGCTGCACCAGCCCGGCGTGCACGTCTCCATCGTCGGCGCCCGCAGCGACCGCAACATCGAGGCCAGCGCCGCCGCGGCCGACGTCGAGCTCAGCGACGACGACCTCGCCCGGATCGACGAGATCGCCTCCCGCGGCGTGCAGGTCGAGGGTGCGACGCCCGAGGGCGTGGTCTGACCCGTCAGCCGTCGGCGGCGGCCTGCATCGCCGCCACGTCGAGCTTGCGCATCTTCAGCATCGCGGCCATCGCCCGCTCGGCGCGGCCCTGGTCCGGATCGCCGAGCAGCCGGGGGAGCGCCTCCGGGATGATCTGCCACGACAGCCCGAACCGGTCCTTGAGCCAGCCGCACATGCTCTCCTCGCCGCCGCCCTCGAGCAGCGCGTCCCACAGCCGGTCGACCTCGTCCTGGTCGGCGCAGCTGACCTGGAACGACACGGCCTCGGTGAACGGGAACTCCGGGCCGCCGTTCAGCGCGACGTAGGGCCGGCCGTCGAGCTCGAACTCCACGGTCATGACGCTGCCGGCCGGGCGCGGGCCGGCGTCGCCGTACAGCGTGGTGCTGACGATCTTGGAGTTCGGGATCAGCGAGCAGTAGAGCTCCGCCGCCTCCTCGCCCTCGGTGTCGAACCACAGGCAGGGCGTGATCTTGTCGCTCATGACATCTCCTCCAGCTGGATGACGGGCCCGGTAGGTAGACCACAGGGCGGCCTGGAACTCATCGTGGCCTTCGGGTCGCTCACCGTGAACCCGCTGCGGCAGCCGGCACGGCACTCCGACCCCTGCCTACCGACAGGAAGCTCTCGCCTCCCGGCGCCGATTTCGGGCCGGCAGCGCCGAGTCTCCTGTCCGACGGCGCCCTCAGGCCTCGAGGTTCTGCAGCCGGACCTGGCCGCGGGCGGCGACCTTGCCGTCGTCGGTGACGGTCTCGACGGCCCAGACCTGCTGCAGCCGGCCCCGGTGCAGCGGCGTCGCGGTCGAGGTGAGCGTGCCCTCGCGGACGGCGCGGTAGAAGTCGGTGTTGTTGTTGACGCCGACGACCTTGCCGCGGTCACCCATCCAGTACGCCGCCCCGACGCTGGCCAGCGTCTCGATCACGCTGCAGTGCACGCCGCCGTGCACGATGCCGTAGGGCTGGTGCAGCTCCGGGCGGGCCTGCCAGGTCGCGACCACCCGGTCGCCGCTGACCTCGGTGAACTCCACGCCGAGGTGCTGCACGAAGGAGTCGCGGATCTCGGCGTTCAGGGCGGCCAGGTCGGCGTCGGGTCGGATGCCTGCAGAGGTGTCGCTCACCCCAGAAGTATGGCGGCGCCGCCGCGGGCGACCGCCGACGGGCCAGAAACAGTCGACAAACCCTTGGCATATTCGCAACAGAAGTGTAGAACTAAATCATGACGTCCACCGACGACCGCACCGGCGCAGCCCCGACCCCGAGCGGGCCGCTGTCCAAGATCGACTACTCCGAGCGGATCCCGAACAACGTCGGCCTCAACGAGGACCGGCGGCTGCAGCGGGCGCTCGAGGGCTGGCAGCCGAAGTTCCTCGACTGGTGGAAGACCCTCGGCCCGGCGCTGCCGACCAAGGACGTCTACCTCCGCACCGCGATCGCGGTCGGCCGGGACGGCTGGGCGCACTTCGACCACGTGCCGATGGAGGAGTACCGCTGGGGCATCTTCCTCGCCGAGCAGAACCCGGAGCGGACCGTCAGCTTCGGCAAGCACAAGGGCGAGCCGGCCTGGCAGGAGATCCCCGGTGAGCACCGCGCCGACCTGATGCGGCTGATCGTGGTGCAGGGCGACACCGAGCCGGCGTCGGTCGAGCAGCAGCGCGTCCTCGGCAACACCGCGCCGAGCATCTACGACCTGCGCAACCTCTTCCAGGTCAACGTGGAGGAGGGCCGGCACCTCTGGGCGATGGTCTACCTGCTGCACGCGTACTTCGGCCGCGAGGGCCGCGAGGAGGCCGAGCAGCTGCTCAAGCGCAACAGCGGCGACCTCGACGCGCCGCGCATCCTCGGCGCCTTCAACGAGGAGACCACCGACTGGCTGCAGTTCTTCATGTTCACCTACTTCACCGACCGCGACGGGAAGTACCAGCTCGGCACCCTCAAGGAGTCGGCGTTCGACCCGCTGGCGCGCACCTGCGAGTTCATGCTCAAGGAGGAGGCGCACCACATGTTCGTCGGCACCACCGGCGTGCAGCGCACCGTCGAGCGGACCGCGGAGCTGATGGCCGAGCACGGCACCGACGACCTCTGGGAGCACGGCGGCATCCCGCTGAGCGTGATCCAGAAGTACCTCAACTTCCAGTACTCCGTCTCGATGGACCTGTTCGGCTCCGAGCAGTCCACCAACGCCGGCAACTACTACTCCTCCGGCCTCAAGGGCCGCTGGCAGGAGACCCGGCGCAAGGACGACCACGTGCTGCTCGAGGACACCCGCGAGATGTCCTACGTCGAGGACGGCGAGATCCGGCAGAAGACCGTCCCGTCGCTGTCCGCGCTGAACCTCGACCTCCGCGACGAGTACGCCGCCGACTGCGCCAACGGCGTACGCCGCTGGAACCAGGCGCTCGAGGACGCAGGTCTCGAGGAGCGGCTGATCCTGCCGCACGAGGGGTTCAACCGCCGGGTCGGCGTCTACGCGCAGCACCACGTCTCGCCCACCGGCGAGGTGCTCACCGACGAGCAGTGGGACGCCCAGGTCGACGGCTGGCTGCCCTCGGCCGAGGACCGTGCCGCGGTCGCGAAGCTGATGGTGCCGGAGTACGAGTACGGCAAGTTCGCCGGCTGGATCGCGCCGCCCAACACCGGCATCAACGACCAGCCGGTGGAGTTCGACTACGTGCACCTCGCCGAAGAGGGCGTGGCCTGAGTGCCCGACCTCTCCTGGGTCCACGAGGCCAGCCCGACCTGGGACGCGGACAAGCAGCGCGTCATCGGCGCGGCGCCCGAGGGCGTCTTCGACCTGTCGTACGCCGACGGCGACGCGCTGCCCGGTGACTGGTGGGCGGTGAAGATGCCCGGCGGGACGGTCGTCGGCTACGGCTGGCTCGACGCCACCTGGGGCGGCGACGCCGAGATCCTGCTGGCCGTCGACCCCTCCGCGCAGCAGCAGGGCGTCGGGACGTTCGTGATCGGGCGGCTCGAGCGCGAGGCCGGAGCCCGTGGACTCAACTACGTCTACAACACCGTCCGCGACACCCACCCGCAGCGCGACGACCTGCACGACTGGCTCGCGGTGCGCGGCTACCGCGGCTCGACCAGCGACACCACGCTGCGCAAGCGCGTCGACGCCGACAGCCAGCGCCCCGCCCCGGGCGGTCAGGAGTCGAGCGCGAAGCCGGCCCCGTCGCGCGACGCGAGCGTCGGCTACGACCCCGCGGGCGAGGGGGAGCGCGGCCCCGGTCACGAGGAGTCCGGCGGCTACGTCGACATCGACGACCACCAGTACTGAGCCTGGCCTGGTCTAAGACGGTCTTCCGCCGCCCGCGCGCCGGTGCCAACATCGACGCATGGGGGCCGACGCCAGCACCCGCAACCTGGTCGACTCGGTGTGGGAGCACCAGAGCGTCTGGTCGCAGACTGCCAACGTCCTGAAGGCGCGGATCGACCGGCTGCGCACGACGATGCTCGCGCTCGCGGTGGCGTCGGCGGTGCTGACCACGCTGGCGACCCAGACGGCGACGCTCACCACCGCCGGCGGTCGCGTGCTGGCGCTGGCGGCCGGGGTCACCGTCGGCCTCGTGCCGGTGGTGCGCAGCCGGCTGGGGCGCGACGCGGTGAGCCGCTGGACGCGGGCCCGGGCGGTCTCCGAGGAGCTCAAGGCCGAGTGCTACCGGTTCCTGGCCGGCGTGGCGCCGTACCGCGGGACCGACCGGCAGACCCGGCTCGCCGAGCGGACCCGCCGGGTGCAGGACGCCGCGGCCGACCTCGTGGTCGACACCGCCGGGATCTCCGCGGTGAAGCGCGACGTGCCGCCCGTCACCGACGTCGCGTCGTACGTCGACCACCGGATCGTCCCGCAGATCGGCTGGTACCGCTCCCGGTCGACCGGACTGGCCCGACGCCTCGCGCTGGCCCGGCAGCTCGAGCTCGGCCTGGCCGTCGTCGGCGTGCTGCTGGCCGCGACCGCCTCGACGTGGAGCGCCGGCGACGTCGCGGCCTGGGTCGCGGTGGTGACCACGCTGACCGCCGCGCTCAGCTCACACGTGGCGGCGTCGCGGTGGGAGTACCAGCTCGTGGAGTACCTCCGCACCGCCGAGGAGCTCAACCGGCTGCGTGAGGAGTGGGTGGCCCAGCACGCGACCGGTCTCGCGATCGACGACGACGGCGCGGAGGACCGGCTGGTCGAGCACTGCGAGCACGTCGTCTCCATCCAGAACGACGGCTGGATGGCCAAGTGGACGGCCGACGCGCGATGAGCGACGTGCGGGTGTTCATCAACTACCGGCGACGGGACACCCGGCACGTCGCCGGTCGGCTGCGCGACCGGATCGACGCGCGCTTCGGCGACCAGTCGGTGTTCGTCGACGTCGAGTCCATCGAGCCCGGTCGCGACTACGTGACCGCGATCGACGGGGCGGTCAGCAGCTGCCTGGTGATGCTGGTGCTGATCGGCGAGGAGTGGCTCACCCCCGACGAGCGCGGGGTGCGTCGCATCGACGACCCGAACGACCGGCTGCGCCTGGAGATCGAGGCCGGGCTGCGGCACCGCACCGTGGTGATCCCGGTGCTGGTCGACGCGGCGACCATGCCGAAGAGCCGCGAGCTGCCGGAGTCGGTCGTGCCGCTGTCGCGGCACCAGGCGGTGCGGCTGCGCCACGACTCCTTCAGCAGCGACACCGAGCACCTGCTCGACGTCATCGCCCGGATCGCGACGGAGCCGGGCGCCGAGGTGACCGCGACGCCGACGGCGCCGCTCCGCAAGCGGACACCGAAGAAGGAGACCGGAGGCGGAGCCGCGGACGTGGCCCGGTGGGTCGCCCTCGGGCTGCTGGTGCTGGCGCTGCTGCTGCAGCTGGCGTCCGTCAACGCGGTCCGGGACCCGATCTTCGCGAGCCGTCCCGACCTGCCCGACGCCGACGTCTGGGCCACGGCGGTGTGGCTGCTCACCGCGCTGCCCGTGGCGTTGGCGGCGCTCCTGGTGCTGCGGCGCAGCCGACCGGGAACCGCCGTCGGCTGCGTCGTCGCCGCGGTGCTGTGGCTGCTCACCTCGACGGTGCTGGTCGCCGCGCGCCAGGAGCCCCCGTCGCTGGGTCCGCACCTGCTGGTGCTCGTCGTGCTGCTGGCTGCGCTGGTCGCGCTGCTGGTCGCCGAGCCCGAGGTCGTCGCCGCCGGCAACGGCGCGGCCGGCTCCCGCTCGCTGGCACTGCTGCTGCTCGTCGCCGCCGTGCTGCTGCGATGCCTGTCCCCGACGGTCGCCGAGGCGGTGAGCACGTCGACGGTGTCGACCGACGCCACCACGCTGCTCGGCTCCGAGACGTTCTGGCTGTCGCTGCTGGTCCCGCTGCTGGTCTGCCTCCCCGCGCTGGGCAGCCGCACCCCGGCCGGGGCGCAGGCGCTGGTCACGATCGCCTGGCTGCTCCTGCTCTACCCCCTGGTGATCCGGTGCCTGACGTTCGCCGGGGGGTCCGAGTCGCGCGGCGTCGACAGCGTGGTCGTCGACGACCTGGTGTTCCTGCTCGGCACCGCGTGCATGCTGTGGTCGGTGAAGGCGGCGCAGCGACGGGTGCTGCTGGTGGCCCCGGTCGTCTGAGCGGGCGGCATACGGTGGGGCGATGAGCACCGAGCAGCCGCCCGCGGGCTGGTACCCGAGCGAGGGATCGCTGCGCTACTGGGACGGCAACGCGTGGACCGACCACCGGCAGCCGCTGCCGCCGCCGTCGGCGCCGGTGGTCGTCACCGACGCGCGCGTCAGCGCCGTCGAGGTGGCGTTCGCCTGGGTGCTGACCGTGCTCACCGGCGGCTACCTGCTGCCGTGGGCGATCGCCGCGACCCGCGGCAAGTCGAACAGCGGCAGCATCGCGCTGGTGAACCTGCTGCTGGGCTGGACGGTGGTGGGCTGGATCGTGGCGCTGGTGATGGCCTGCACGAAGCACCGGGTGGTCGCGGTCCGCTGACCGCAGGCCACCGGCTCAGACGGGAGCCGGCTCCTCGCGGACCACGCCGCGCTCGCCGAGCTTCACCACGACGACCCCCGCCAGGATCAGCGCGCCGCCCACGAGCTGGGCGAGGTGCGGCAGCTCGCCGAGCAGCAGCCACGCGAACCCGACCGCGGCGAGCACCTCGAGCAGCGCCACGAACGACGCCAGCCGCGAGCCCAGCCGGCGGCCGGCCGCGATGCCGGTGGTGTACGACAGCGCCGCGGTCACCAGGCCGAGCGCGAGCAGCGGAAGCCACCAGGGGAACGACGCCCCGGCGTACGTCGTGGCGTCGCCGGAGGCGCGCATCGGCAGCACGCCGACCAGGCCCAGCAGCCCGAGCAGCGTCCCGCCGACCAGCAGCCCGCCGGCCGCGAGCGTCAGCGGCGGCAGCCCGTTGCCCTCGTCGGCGGAGATCACGAAGTAGCCGGTCAGCCCGACCATCGCCCCGAGCGCCCACAGCACGCCGACCGGGTCGAGGCCGCCGCCCGAGAGCAGGTCGAGGACCAGCACCAGCCCGGCGGCCGCGAGCGCCGCGCCGGCGAGCGTGACGCGACCGGGCCGCTGCCCGCGCCGGACCCAGAGCCACACCACGACCGCGGCCGGGGCGGTGTACTCGATCATCAGCGCGGGGCCGACCTGCATGTGCGACACCGCGGCGAAGAAGCACAGCTGCGCGCCGGCCACCGCCAGCACGCCGTACGTCGTCACCAGGCCGGCGTTGCGGCGCAGCAGGTGCCACCGGCCGCGCAAGCCGACGACGCCGAACGGGATGACCGCCAGCGCGCCGACCAGGATCCGCACCAGCACGACGGCGCCCGGCGTCCAGCCGGTGTCGAGCAGCCCGCGCGCCAGCACGCCGGAGAGCCCGAACGCGGTGGCGGAGACCAGCGCGAAGCCGAGCCCGCCGGCCAGCCGCGAGCCGTCGGGGACGGACCCGGCCCGGGAGCCGCTGTCATGAGTCACCGTGGTCATGGTCCATGACGCTACGGGCGGCTCGGGTAACATGTCAACGTGATCTTCGCCCATGACACCGAGCTGGCCCTGCAGGCGGCCGTCGCCCTGGTGAACAGTGCCGTGGCGCCCGACACCCTGACCACGGTCGACGAGCTCGACGAGTGGTACACCGGGTTCGGCTACACCGGCAGCCGCCGGCGCGGACGCGCGGAGCTCGACGCCGTGCGCGAGCTCCGCCCGGTGCTGCGCGAGCTGCTCACCAGCGACCGGGACACCGCCGCGGAGCGCGTCAACGCGATGCTGCTCGACGCCCAGGCGCTGCCGCAGCTGGTGCGCCACGACCCGTTCGACTGGCACCTGCACGCGGTCTCGGCCGACGCGTCGCTGGCCACCCGGATCACCGTCGAGACGGCGATGGCCATGGTCGACGTGATCCGCAGCGACGAGATGTCGCGGCTCGGGGTCTGCGCGGACGACGACTGCACCGGGGTGGTGCTCGACCTGTCGCGCAACCGGTCGCGCCGCTACTGCAGCGTCGCGTGCGGCAACCGCAACTCGGTGGCGGCGTTCCGCGCCCGTCGCGCCGCGCAGGGGTAGCTCAGGCGCAGGCCTTGGCGCGGTAGGCGTCGTAGTCGACGGCGCGGTCGGTCACCAGCACCGTCACCTTGCCGGTGAACCGCCGCCAGCTGTCGGCCGTGTTCAGCGTCGAGAGGTACGTCGGCACGCCGCCGGTGCGCAGCGCGGTGATCCAGCTGTCCGTCACGTGGCGGTAGTCGGGGAGCACGCCACCGAAGGAGCGGGCGTCCTTGACCGACACCGGCCGGGACACGTCGAGGCCGGTCCGGGCACCGGGGTAGAGCGACCGGTAGCGGTTCACGACGTACCTCGAGAAGCTGTGCACCACGACCCGGGAGGTGCCGAGCTCCCCGACGAGCCGGTGCAGCGCCGCGAAGCGCGAGGTCGGGATCCACTTCATCTCCAGCAGCACCTGCGTGCCGCCGGGCTTCGCCAGGTCGAGGACCTCGCGCAGCGAGGGGACCGGGTCGCCGTTGGACAGCCGCAGCCGCTGCACCTGCGCCCAGGTCTTGTTCACGATCCGGCCGGACCCGTCGGTGGTGCGGTCGACGGTCTCGTCGTGCATCAGCGTGAACCGGCCGTCCTTGGTCACCTGGACGTCCATCTCCAGGTAGTCGGCGTGCCGGTTGATGGCGTAGCGCATCGCCCGCAGGCTGTTCTCCGGCGCGTGCGCGGTGTAGCCGCGGTGCGCCGCGAACGGGCACGAGGTCGCCGCACCCGCCGGAGCGGCGGCGAGCACCAGCCCGGAGGTCAGCAGCGCGAGCACCGCCGACAGCAGCAGGGCGCACCGGGCGAGGGCCGGGCGGACGAGGACGCGCATGTGGGGAGCATCGGCATCCACGTCCCCGCAATGAAGCCCGAGAGCGCGAGCGAGGTTGGGGGCCGGTCCGGCGTCGGCTCGGGGGCGGCGACGCCGGACCGGAGTGGGTGGGGTCAGAGCTCCAGCAGGGAGTCGGCCTCGGCCTTGGGGTCGTAGGCGGAGCTGCCGTGGATCCACACGTGGGCGCGTCCGTCGCACTCGGTGCGCACGCAGGTGAGGTTTCCGGCGGGCGACGCGGCCTGGCACATGGCACTGCCTTCCAACGAGAGGATGGACCCCCGTCGCGGCCTCGCCCCGGTGCCACGATCGCGAACTTCTGACCCCACGCTTGTTGCCGAACCCCGCGGTGTCGAAACACGGGGTCTAGGCCGCTGCCGGGTTTGCCGCGGGTGCGCCGCGGATACGTGACCGGCATGCGTGCCATCGAGTACACCGAGACCGGAGCCCCCGACGTCCTGACCCTCACCGACCGTCCGGTGCCCGAGCCCGGGCCCGGCGAGGTGCGGGTCCGGGTCCACCGCTCGGGCGTGAACCCCACGGACTGGAAGACGCGCACCGGCAGCGCTCCCGGCACCCCGGTCGACCCGCCGCAGGTGCCGAACCAGGACGGCGCCGGCGTGGTCGACGCCGTCGGCGAAGGGGTCGAGGCCGCGCTCGCCGGACTCCGCGTGTGGATCTGGGAGGCCGCCCACCTCCGGCCGTCCGGCGGTACCGCGCAGGAGTACGCCGTGGTGCCGGCGCGCCACGTGGTGCTGCTGCCCGACCTCGCGTCGTACGACCTCGGCGCCTCGCTGGGGGTGCCGTTCCTGACCGCGCACCGCTGCCTCACCGTCACCGAGGACGGCCCGCAACGGCTCGGTCCGGGGACCCTGCAGGGCCGCACCGTGCTGGTCGCGGGCGGCGCGGGCGCGGTCGGCAACGCCGCGATCCAGCTCGCGCGGTGGTCCGACGCCACCGTCCTCACCACGGTCAGCAGCCCGGAGAAGGCCAACCTGGCCGCCCGTGCCGGCGCCGACCACGTGATCGACTACCGGCAGCAGGACGTGGTGGCCGAGGTCCGCGCGATCGCGCCGCACGGCGTCAACACGGTCGTCGAGGTGTCCCCGGCCGTCAACGCGGCCCTCGACGCCGAGGTGCTGGCCCGGCACGGATCGGTCGCGGTCTACGCCAACAACGGCGGCAACGAGGTCACCCTGCCGATCCGGCCGTCCATGGCGCCGAACGTGCGCTGGCAGTTCGTGCTCGTCTACAACGCGCCCGACGACTGGCGGGCCCGGGCCCTCGACGACGTCTCGGCGGCGGTGACGGACCGGGCCGCCCGGGTCGGCGACGCGGTCGGGCTGCCGCTGCACCACTACCCCCTCGACCAGGCCGCCGCGGCGCACGCCGCGGTCGAGGACGGCGCGGTGGGCAAGGTGATCGTGGACGTGGTCGAGTAGCGTCCGTACGGACGTGTCGCCCGCCGTCCCCCGACGGTGCGCGCGGCAGCGACAGCAGGACACCACCCACAGTGCACGGCAGGAGCGTCCGCTCCTGCGGCACCCGACTCCCGGGAGCAGATGTGAACAAGGCCGAGTTCGTCGACGAGATCGTCGCCAAGACCGGTTGGACCAAGCGCGAGGCCGAGGCCGCCCTGAAGGCGGTGCTCGACACCGTCACCGACGCCGTCGCCAGCGGCGAGAAGGTGACGCTGCCGGGCTTCGGCACCTTCGACAAGCGCGAGCGTGCCGCCCGGACCGCGCGCAACCCGCAGACCGGCGAGGCCGTCAAGGTCAAGAAGACCTCGGTGCCCGGCTTCAAGGCCGGCGCCGGCTTCAAGTCGTACGTCGCGATGAGCAAGCGGGACCAGGCGGCACACCGCAAGAGCCGGGGCTGACCGCGGACCGGTCGGAGGTCGAGCGGGGGTCAGGCGGTCAGCCGGCCCGCGCGGGCGGCCTTCGACCGGTACATCGCCTCGTCCGCGTCGCCGAGCAGGCGCCGGACGTGCTCGGCGCCGGTGAGGGTCGCGGCGCCGACGCCGACCCCGATGCTGACGCTGGGCCGGACGAGGCCGTCGGGGGTCACCACCCGGACCTCCGCGACGGCGGCCTCGATCCGGTCGGCGAGCGCGTGCCCGCTGGTCGGGTCGCCGCCGCGCAGCAGCACCGCGAACTCGTCGCCGCCGACCCGGGCCACCAGGTCGCCGGCGCGGGACACGCTGTCGATCGCGGCGGCCACCGCCCGCAGCACCTCGTCGCCGACCAGGTGGCCGTGGGTGTCGTTGACCGGCTTGAAGTCGTCGACGTCGACGACCACCAGGCTCACCGGGACGTCGTGGCCGGCCGGCGAACCGTCGTCCGACCCGGCCAGCCCGGTCACGGCGGTCATCGCGGGCAGCTCCCGCAGCGCCTGGTCGAACGCCCGACGGTTGCCGAGACCCGTGAGCGGGTCCTCGTGGGCCGCACGCCGGGCGACCGCGGCGTCGACGTTCAGCTGCTCGAGCTCCAGCACCGCCGTAGCCCCCTGCAGCGTGCTCAGCCGCTGCTCCCACAGCACCCGGGAGAGCAGTCCCGCGTAGGACCGGCCCGCCGCGGCCCCCGGCAGGCCGGCCCGGGCCTCGAGCTCGAGGACCAGCCGGTGCGCGCTCGCGGTGACGTGCCAGTCGCTCGCGGCGGCCGAGTCGTGCGCGGCCTCGCGGGCCACGTCGAGCGCCTCCTCGTGCCGGCCGAGCTCCCACAGCGCGCGGGCCAGTGCGCCCCCGGCGGCGGTGCGGCTGCCCTGGTAGGCCGAGTGGGCCTGGGCGTCGTACGCCGCGCGGAGCTCGTCGAGCGGCGCGGGACCGGTGGTCACCGGCCGTGACGACAGCTCCAGGGCGCGGCAGCTCTCCACGAACGACGGGTCGCCGCGCTCCAGCGCCAGCTCGAGCGCCCGCTCGGCAAGGGCGTGGCCGGCGGCCCGGTGCTCGGCGACCTCGGCGTCGACGCGGCCGTCGGTGAACACCTGCTCCAGCTCGTCGGCCCAGCGCAGGTGCAGCTCGCCGAGGTTCATGGTGTCGATGACCGGCGCCTGCAGCAGCGGGATGGGCCGCGCGTCGAGCCGCAGCGCGGCCTCCATGTGCGGCAGGCCTAGCTCGTAGAGCCGCAGCTCGAGGTAGGCGTAGCCGAGACCGGTGTGCGCCCACGACGCGAGCCCCGGGTCGTCGCACGACAGCAGCTCGCGCTCGGCGCGCGCGAGGTCGACGAGCGCGCTGTCGAGCTGACCCTGCCGCGCGGAGGCCATCGCACGCATCGACAGCCCGTTCGAGGCCCACCCCGCACTGCCGGCCTCGCCCGCCAGCCGGACGCAGCGGTCGCAGGCCTCGAAGGCGCGCCGGTTGTCGCCCTGGATGTGGCGCACCACGGAGACGGCGTACCACCACGCCGCCTGGTGGGCCGGGTCCTCCCCGGTGGTCTCGTCGGCCGTGCGCGCGACGAGCCGTGCCGCCGCGGCGACGTCGCCGCGCTGGGCGCGGCCCATCACGTCGGCGGCGAGGTCGAGGAGCGTCACGCGCACATTGTCGGGGAAGCCGATGCCCGCCGTGGGGAGAACGGCGGGTCCTGGTCAGGCCGGGTCGCGCGGCCCCGCGGCCCGGTCCATCCGGTCCCACTCGGCCTGCGCCTGCCGGTGCCACGCGCCGTGCCGGTCGTGGAAGGCCGCGGCCGCCCGGGGTCCCGGCCAGTCGTGGTCGAGGAGCTCGCCGGGGAGGTCGGGGTCGAGGAACGGGAAGCGTCGCCACTCCTGGACCATCTGGACCTGCGCCAGGAACGCGTCCGCCGGCGTCGGCGCGGTGCGCGACTCGAACTCGGCGAGGAAGCCGAGGTAGCGGTCCTCGACGTCGGCGAGGTCCCACGAGTCGGCCAGCAGCCGTGCCTCGTCGCCGATGCCGGTGGCGTCGCCGGACCACGCGAACGCGCGGCCGGCGAGACCCAGCTCCCGCACCACGGCGTGCACCGCGTCGGCCTTGCCGGCGTCGGGGGAGACCCACAGCCCCGGGGTCGGCGAGCCCAGGCCGAGCCAGGTGAGCCGGGTGCGCAGCCGGTGCCGCAGCTGCCGCTGGGTCTCCGGGATCGGGACGCTCAGCACCAGCCAGTGGCCGTCCCAGGGATGGCGCTGCCGCATGAAGCCGTAGATCCGGTTGGTGCCCTCCTCCAGCAGGTCGGCGCCCGCGGGGGTCAGCTCCCACAGCACCCGCCGGCCGTGCCGGGTGGAGGCGAGCAGCCCCTCGGACGCCGTCCGCGTGAGGGCCTGCCGGGCCGACTTCTCCTCCACGCCGACCGCCACCAGGGCCTCGAGCAGCGTGGTCGTCCACACCGTGGCGTGCCGGGGGTGCACGAACTCGCCGAGGATCGTCAGCAGCAGCGACCGGGCGCTGGCGGAGCCGATCTCGCGACGTCGGCTGGTCGGCAGCGGCTCGCTCACGGTGCGCACCCTCCCCATCGACGTTCTACAGACACTTGACGATCATACAGCCAAGCGTAGAGTGTTGGCCATCACATCCCTCCACTCCGCTGAGGTGTCCTGCATGGCCGACGAGACCGAGTCGCCCGCCGTCCCCGTGGTCGACTTCGACACGCATCCCGACCGCTACCGGCACTGGCGGCTCGACGTCGACGGCGACGTCGCCACGGTGACGCTGACGGTCGACGAGAAGGGTGGCCTGGTCGAGGGCTACGACCTGAAGGCCAACTCCTACGACCTCGGCGTCGACATCGAGCTGTACGACGCGGTGCAGCGGCTGCGCTTCGAGCACCCCGAGGTCAAGGCCGTGGTGATGACCGGCGGCCTCGAGAAGATGTTCTGCGCCGGCGCGAACATCCGGATGCTCGCGCAGTCCAGCCACGCCTGGAAGGTGAACTTCTGCAAGTTCACCAACGAGACCCGCAACACCATCGAGGAGGCCCGGGAGACCAGCGGCCAGACCTGGATCGCGGCGCTCAACGGCACCGCGGCGGGCGGCGGCTACGAGCTGGCGCTGGCCTGCGACGAGATCGTGCTCATCGACGACGGCACGTCGACCGTGAGCCTGCCGGAGGTGCCGCTGCTCGGCGTGCTGCCCGGCACCGGCGGCCTCACCCGGGTCGTCGACAAGCGCCACGTCCGCAAGGACCGCGCCGACCTGTTCGCGACCAAGTCCGAGGGCTACCGCGGCGCCACCGCCGTCGAGTGGGGGCTGGTCGACGGCACCGTGCCCCGCAACAGCTGGGACGAGGAGATCGGCCGCCGCGCCCGCGAGGCCGCCGACGCGTCCTCCCGGCCGGGCGGCGAGCGGCGTCGAGCTGACCCCGCTGGCGCGCGAGGAGGACGGCGACACGATCAGCTACCCCCACGTCACCGCGACGATCCACCGCGACGCCCGCCGCGTCGACCTGACGGTGGCCGGCCCCGAAGGACGAGCCGCCGACCGACCCGCACGCGCAGGGCGTCGACTACTACCCGCTCGCGGTGGCCCGCGCCCTCGACGACCTGGTGCTGCGGCTGCGCACCAACGAGCAGCAGCTCGGCGCCTGGGTGCTGCGCACCACCGGCGACCTCGACGCCGTCCTCGCGTACGACGCCCAGCTCGGCGAGCTCGCCGACGACTGGTTCGTGCACGAGACCACGCAGTACCTCAAGCGCACCTTCAAGCGGCTCGACGTCACCAGCCGCAGCCTGGTGGCCGTCATCGAGCCCGGCAGCTGCTTCGGCGGGTTCCTGCTGGAGCTGGCGCTGGCCTGCGACCGGCAGTACATGCTCGACGGCGTCTACGAGGACGTCGACCCCGACGCCGACCCGGCCGTGCTGGTGATGACCGACGAGCACCGACGGCCGGTTCCCGATGGGCAACGGGCTCTCCCGGCTGCAGTCGCGGTTCTGGGGCCACGACGACGACCTCGACCGGGCCCGCAAGCAGCTCGGCGAGCGGCTCGACGCGCAGGCCGCGGACGCGGCCGGGCTGGTCACGATGGCGCTCGACGACATCGACTTCGAGGACGAGATCCGCATCGTGCTCGAGGAGCGGGCCTCGCTCTCGCCCGACGCGCTGACGGGCATGGAGGCCAACCACCGGTTCGTCGGCCCGGAGACGCTGGAGACCAAGATCTTCGGGCGGCTCACCGCCTGGCAGAACTGGATCTTCAACCGGCCCAACGCCTCCGGTCCCGACGGCGCGCTGCGGCGCTACGGCAGCGGGCAGCGGGGCAGCTACGACTACCAGCGGGTGTGAGCGAGATGGTCTCGACAGGCTCGACCACCCGGGATGCAGGCTCGACCACCCGGATCGGCTCGACCACCGGTGCAGGCTCGACCACCGGGTTCAACGCGGCGGAGTACCTCGTCTCGCGCCAGGTGGCCGCCGGGCGCGGTGAGCACCCGGCCGTCCTCGCCTCGGAGACGCTGACCTACGCCCAGCTCGACGAGCGGGTGCAGACGGTCGCCAGCGGGCTGCGCGCCCTCGGGCTGCGCCGCGACGACCGGGTGATGCTCGTGATGTCCGACGAGATCCCGATGCTGACCGGCATCCTCGGCGCGTTCCGCGCCGGCCTGGTGGCGGTGCCGGTGAGCACGATGTTCACCGGCCCGGAGCTCGGCGCGATCATGAACGACTCCGGCGCCCGCGCCGTGCTCGCGACCCCGGAGTTCCTGCCCGCCGTCAACGGCGCGGTCGCGCTGAGCCCCGAGGTCGAGCACGCGGTGCTGGCCGGCGACCCCGGCGAGGCCGGCCTGCAGGTCCCCGAGCACGTGCTGGTGCACACCTGGGCCGAGCTCACCGACGCCGGCGAGCAGCGCCGGGCTGCCCGAGGTCGCGCCGACCGGCGACGACGACTGGGCGCTGTGGCTCTACACCTCCGGCACCACCGGGAAGCCCAAGGCCGCGATGCACCGGCACGCCAACATCCGCCACGTCTGCGAGACGTACGGCGCGCAGGTGCTCGGCATCACCCCCGAGGACGTCACGTACTCGGTGCCGAAGATGTTCTTCGCCTACGGCATCGGCAACACGATGTTCTTCCCGTTCTCCGTGGGGGCGACGACCGTCCTCGAGCCGCGCCGGCCGACGCCGGACGTCGTACGCGAGCGGCTGGAGCAGACCGAGCCCACGCTGTTCTTCGGGGTGCCGACGTTCTACGCGGCGCTGACCCAGAGCGACGTACCGGCCGAGGCGTTCGGCAGCGTGCGGATGTGCGCGTCGGCGGGGGAGGCGCTGCCGGCGCCGCTGCAGCGACGGTTCACCGACCGGTTCGGCGTCGACATCCTCGACGGCATCGGCTCCACCGAGGCGCTGCACATCTTCCTGTCCAACCGGCCGGGCGACATCCACCCCGGCACCACCGGGGTCGCGGTCCCGGGCTACGAGCTCGAGCTCCGCGACACCGAGGGCCGCACCGTGCCCGACGGCGAGCCGGGCGCGCTGCACGTCAAGGGCGAGTCGATAGCGCTCGGCTACTGGCACCGCACCGCGACCACCCGGCAGGTGTTCCAGGGCGAGTGGCTGGTCACCGGCGACACCTACGTCCGCAACGACGAGGGCTACTACGTCTGCCTCGGCCGCAACAGCGACATGCTCAAGGCCGGCGGCATCTGGGTCTCGCCCAGCGAGGTCGAGAGCCGGCTGCTGGAGCACCCCGCCGTCCTGGAGGCGGCCGTGGTCGGCGTCCCCGACGAGAACGGCCTCGACAAGCCGGTCGCGGTGGTCGTCGTCGCCGACGACGCCTCCGAGCGCGACCTGGTCGCCTGGTGCCGCGAGGGGCTCGCGCACTTCAAGGCGCCGCGGCAGGTGGTGTTCGTGACCGAGCTCCCGAAGACCGCGACCGGCAAGCTGCAGCGCTTCAAGGTCCGCGACCTCGTCTCGGAAACACCCGATCCTGATCCCGCCGCCGAGCTCGAAGTGGCACCGTGATGCCCGTGAAGACACTCGAGGTGGACATTCTCATCGTCGGCGCGGGCCCGGTCGGGCTCTACGGCGCCTACTACTGCGGCGAGCGGACCCTGAGCTGCGCCGTCGTCGACTCGCTCAGCGAGGTCGGCGGCCAGGTCACCGCGATGTACCCGGAGAAGCAGATCTACGACGTCGCCGGCTTCCCCGCCGTGACCGGCCGGGACCTGGTGCGCGGCCTCTCCGCGCAGGCGTCGCAGCGCGACCCGTCGTACCTGCTGGGGCAGGAGGCGCAGCAGCTCGAGAAGCTCGACGACGGCCGCTTCCGGGTCACCACCACCAGGTCCGAGGTGGTCGCGGGGGCCGTGATCGTCACCGGCGGCATCGGCACGTTCACGCCGCGCCCGCTGCCGGCCGGCGAGGAGTACCTCGGCCGCGGCCTGGAGTACTTCGTGCCCAGCAGCCAGGAGTACGTCGGCCGCGACGTGCTGATCGTCGGCGGCGGCGACAGCGCCATCGACTGGGCGCTGATGCTCGAGCCGCTCGCCAACAGCGTCACGCTGGTGCACCGCCGCGACCAGTTCCGGGCGCACGGCGCCAGCGTCGAGAAGGTCAAGCAGCTCGACGTCGACATGGTCACCAACGCCCAGGTCACCGCGCTCGAGGGCGACAAGGTCCTGGAGCGGGCGGTGGTCACCGTGAAGGGCGAGGACGAGCCGCGGGTCATCGAGTGCGACAAGGTGGTCGCCGCGCTGGGCTTCACCGCCAACCTCGGTCCGCTGCGCGAGTGGGGCCTCGAGCTCGCCGACAACCGGCACCTCGTCGTCGACACCGCGATGCGCACCAACGTCCCGGGCGTCTTCGCCGCCGGTGACATCACGGAGTACGACGGCAAGGTGCGGCTGATCTCGGTCGGCTTCGGCGAGGTCGCCACCGCGGTGAACAACGCCGCGGTCCACCTCGACCCGACCGCGCACGTGTTCCCCGGCCACACCAGCAACGAGCCGCACGACGTACCCGTGCCGGCCTGACCACGACCCGAGGAGAACGGAGCACCATGCCCTACGTGATCGCCAGCGGCTGCATCGACGTGAACGACAAGTCGTGCGTCGAGGAGTGCCCGGTCGACTGCATCTACGAAGGCGAGCGGAAGAGCTACATCCACCCCAAGGAGTGCATCGACTGCGGCGCCTGCGAGCCGGTCTGCCCCGTCGAGGCCATCACCCAGGACCGCATGGTGGCCGAGGAGGACGAGCCGTTCATCGAGGACAACCGGGCGTTCTTCACCGAGACCCTCGACGGCCGCGACGAGCCGCTCGGCGTCCCCGGCGGCGCCCGCAAGGTCGGCGACCTCGGCACCGACACCCAGCTCGTCCTCGGCTGGTCCGCCTCATGACCCGCTCGACCCTCCCGACCCAGCACCCCCTTCCGCCGACCCGTCACCTACTCGGCACTTTCACCGCGTGTCGCCACAGTTCGCGACGGGTCGACCGGCCCGCCGGCCGAGTCGTGGGGACGGCGTAGCCGATGCTCGACGGCCACCTGCTCGTCGACGCCCACGTGCACGCCCCGGTGCTCGGCTCGCTGGCGCAGGCCTGGATCGACTGGGCGCGCGACTTCGGGCCCGACGGCATCCTCGAGGACCTGTGGGACGCCGACGGCGTGCCCCGCCCGGCACGTCTCGACGAGCTGTTCGAGGCGCAGGGCGTCGACCACGCGCTGCTGTTCTGCGAGTACTCCCCGAAGGCCACCGGCTACCAGCGCTTCGAGGACCTGCTGCCGATGGTCGAGCACAACCCGGTGCGCTTCCGCCCGGTCGCGAACGTCAACCCGCACCTGCACCACCCGATCGCCGACGAGGTACGACGCCAGCTCGACCTCGGCGCGGCCGCCCTCAAGCTCCACCCGGTGCACGGCGGCTTCCGCTGCGACGACCGCGCGCTCTACCCGGCGTACCAGGTGCTCGCCGAGCGCGGCGTGCCGCTGATCGTGCACTGCGGCACCAGCACGTTCCCCGGCTCCATGAACGAGTACGCCGACCCGGCGTACCTGCTGCCGATGGTGCGGGACTTCCCGACCGTCGACGTCGTGCTCGCCCACGGCGGCCGCGGCTGGTGGTACGACGCGGCGGCGTTCATGGCGCTGTCGAACCCGACGGTGTGGCTCGAGCTGTCGGGGCTGCCGCCGAAGCGGCTGCCGGAGTACTACCGCCGCTTCGACCTCGGCCGGCTGGCCCGCCGGTGGATCTTCGCGACCGACTGGCCGGGCGTCCCCGGCACCGCCCAGAACGCCCGCGACGTGGTGGGCCTCGGGCTGGCCGACGACGTCGCCGCCGACGTGCTCGGCGGCAACGCGCTGCGTGTCTACGCCGGACTGAGTGGAGGAACCCGATGACCGACCCCGTGACCGGACGACCCGCGAGCGAGCTCTCCGACGAGCAGCTCGAGACGCAGGGCAAGCAGCTGCACGACTCCCGCAACTGGGTGTTCCTGCACGGCAGCGCCGCCCAGTTCGAGACCCACACCCGGCGGATGCTGGAGCTGGAGCAGGAGTACCTCTCCCGCTTCCCCAAGCGGACCTGGCAGGGCCACGAGGCCGAGGGTGACGCCGCGGGAGTCGACGACCCGGTCGCGGCGCTGCTGCAGGCGGTGGCCGACGCCGGCGGCCGGATGCACAAGCTCGAGGTGCACCAGCTCGCGCGGCGGGTGGGACTGGAGCGCGCCGACCTCGCCGCGCTCTACAAGACCGAGCCGCGGCTGCTCGCGACCGAGCGCGATGAGCGCGTGCTGACGGACGCGGGACTCCGGCGGCTGTCGAACATCCGCTGAGGGGATCGGTCCGGCCGATCGTCCCCGGGAAGGCCCCGACAGTGCTGTGATGGGCCTCGTGCGACCGCGGGAGACCCTCGACGGCCGCCGCGGAGGGTGGCACTCATGAAGGCCTGGCCCGGCAGCACGCGGTCGACGCTGTTCGCCACCCCGCACGTGCTGCTCGACCGCCGTGACGACGGCAGCCTGCTGTTCCGGTCCCAGGACCCGCTCCGCGAGCACCCGACGACCGTGCTGCACTCGTTCCGCCGGTGGGCGCAGGCCGAGCCCGACCGGGTGCTCGCGGCGGAGCGGACGTCGACCGGGGACGGCTGGCGCGGGCTGACCTACGGCGAGGCTGAGCGTGCCGCGCTGTCGGTCGGCCAGGGGCTGCTCGACCTCGGCCTCGGGCCCGACCGCCCGCTGCTGGTGCTCTCCGGCAACTCGGTGGACCACCTGGTGGTGACGCTCGGCGCGATGGTCGCCGGCGTGCCCGTCGCCCCGGTCAGCGTGGCCTACTCCCTGATGTCGCAGGACCATGCCCGGCTCCGCGCGATCGCGTCGATCGCCGGCCCCGGCGCGTCGTACGCCGAGGACGCGGAGGTGTACGCCGCAGCGCTCGACGCCCTCGGCGAGCTTCCCCGGGTCGTCAGCCGCGGCCCGGGCGGCACCACCCTCGACAGCCTGCGGGCCACCACCCCCGGCGCCGAGGTCGAGGCGGCGTACGACGCCCTGACCGGCGACAGCGTGGCCAAGCTCCTGTTCACCTCGGGCTCGACCGGCGCGCCCAAGGCGGTGCTGACCACGCACCGGATGATGGCTGCGAACCAGCAGATGATGCGGCAGGTCTGGCCGTTCCTCGCCGAGGAGCCGCCGGTCATCGTGGACTGGCTGCCCTGGAGCCACGTGTTCGGCGGCAGCCACAACCTCAACCTGGTGCTGGTCAACGGCGGCACGATCCACGTCGACGCCGGCCGGCCCGCGCCGGGGATGTTCGCGCCGACGCTGGCGAACCTGCGCGACGTCCCGCCGACGGTGTACTTCAACGTGCCCGCGGGCTACGCCCAGCTGGTGCCGGCCCTGGAGTCGGACCCGGAGCTGGCGCACGCGTTCTTCTCGCAGCTGCGGCTGATCTTCAACGCGGCGGCCGCGCTGCCCGCCGGGCTGCGGGAGCGGCTGCTCGAGCTCGGGGAGGCGACCACCGGCCGGCCGGTGCCCGTCACCGGCTCCTGGGGACTGACCGAGACGGCGCCCGCGGTGACCAACGCGCACTTCGACTTCGGCGACGCCCGCTCGATCGGGGTGCCGCTGCCCGGCCTCGAGGTGCTGCTCGTGCCGGGCGGCGACGCGGCCGACGACGCGCGCGAGATCCGGGTGCGGGGACCGGTGGTGACGCCCGGCTACCACGGGCGTCCCGACCTCACGACCGAGGCGTTCGACGACGAGGGTTTCTACCGCACCGGTGACGCGGTGTCGCTCGCCGACGACGAGCACCCCGCCCTCGGGCTGGTGTTCCGCGGCCGCCTCGTGGAGGACTTCAAGCTGTCGACCGGCACCTTCGTGCACGTCGGCGCCGTCCGCACGTCGCTGCTGTCCGCGGTCCCGGTGCTGGCCGACGCGGTGATCACGGGGGAGGGGCGCGACGAGGCCGGCGCCCTCGCCTGGCTCAACCCCGCGGAGGTGGTGCGGCTGCTGGGCCGTGACCCGGTCGTCGACGGCGAGCTCGTCGACCGACCCCGAGCTGGCCGCGCACCTGGCCGACGCCCTGCTCCGGCAGGCCGGCCACCTCGGGTCGTCCGGCCGGGTCGCCCGGCTGCTGGTGATGAGCCGGCCGGCTGGCCTGGACGCGGGGGAGATCACCGACAAGGGGTACGTCAACCAGCGCCGCGTGCTCGCCCGCCGCGCGCACCTCGTCGACCTGCTGTACGACGACGAGCCCGTCGGCGCGGTCGTGACGGCCGGCCGGTAGAAAGGGCTGCATGACTGCCGACACGACGTACCAGCCGCCCGAGAAGCTCGTCGCGATCGTCACCGGTGCCGGCCGCGGCATCGGCGCCGCGATCGCGGAACGGCTCGGCGCCGACGGCCTCGCCGTGGCCTGCCTCGACATCGACGAGGCGTCCGCGTCCGGGACCGCGAAGCGACTGACCGACCAGGGCGTCACCGCCGCCGCCTTCGCGGCCGACGTGAGCGACGAGGACGCCGTCGAGCGCGTCGTGGGGGAGGTCGCCAGCACGCTCGGCCCGCCGACCGTGCTGGTCAACAACGCCGGCGTGCTCCGCGACAACCTGCTGTTCAAGATGTCCGGCGACGACTGGGACACCGTCATGCAGGTGCACCTGCGCGGCACGTTCCTGATGACCCGGGCCGCGCAGCGGCACATGACCGCGGCGAAGTGGGGGCGCGTCGTGAACCTGTCGTCGACCTCGGCGCTCGGCAACCGGGGCCAGGGCAACTACTCGGCCGCCAAGGCCGGCCTGCAGGGCTTCACCAAGACCGTCGCCCACGAGCTCGGGAAGTTCGGCGTGACCTGCAACGCCGTCGCGCCCGGCTTCATCGTCACCGAGATGACGCGGGCCACCGCCGAACGCGTCGGCCAGTCGTTCGAGGAGTTCAGCGCCGCCCGCGTCGCGGGCATCCCGGTCAACCGCGCCGGCCAGCCCGAGGACGTCGCCGACGCGGTGTCGTTCTTCTGCTCCCCGCGGTCCGGCTTCGTGTCCGGCCAGGTGCTGTACGTCGCCGGCGGCCCGCGCACCTGACCCTCAGGCTCGCTTTCACCGGCAGCGAGCAGGGTCGGGACCGGGACCGGTGGCACGCCGCACGTGTGGGGCAGCGCAGCTGCCTCCGAGGCCATCTAGGCTCACTTGGTCAGCCACACGTGAGGGTCTGGGATGCGAGCGGTCTGGTACGAGCGTCAGGGCCCCGCCGTCGACGTGCTCCAGGTCGGTGACCTGGCCGCTCCCGAACCCGGGCCGGGCGAGGTCCGGGTGCGCGTCCGGCGCTCCGGGGTGAACCCGGGGGACACGAAGAAGCGACGGGGCTGGCTCGGGTCGAGCATGCCGCACCCGCGCGTGGTGCCCCACAGCGACGCGGCCGGGACCGTGGAGTCGGTCGGTCCCGGGGTCGATCCCGGACGGGTCGGCCGCCGCGTCTGGGTGTACGGCGCGCAGTCCTACCGTCCCTTCGGCACGGCCGCCGAGCTCACCGTCGTACCCAGCGAGCAGGCGGTCGACCTGCCCGACGAGGTCACCGACGAGACCGGTGCCTGCCTCGGCATCCCGGGCATCACCGCCCACCGGACGGTCTTCGCCGACGGGCCCGTCAGCGGCCAGACGGTCCTGGTGCACGGCGTGCTGGGCGGCGTGGGGGCGCTGGCCGCGCAGCTCGCCCGGTGGGGCGGCGCGACCGTCATCGGGACGGTGCGACGCGGCGCGGATCTCGACGACGTGGACCGGGATGTCGCCGCAGCGGCGGTCGCGCTGGACCGGCCCGACGCGGCCGTGGCGATCAGGGATGCGGCCGGCGGCGGTGTCGACCGCATCATCGAGGTCGCGTTCTCCGACAACGTCGACCTCGACGCCGAGGTGGCCAGGAACGGCACGGTGATCGCGGCGTACGCCACCCGTGAGGACCGGCCCGACTTCCCGTTCTGGCCCCTGCTGTTCGACAACGTCACCATCCGCCTGCTCGGCAGCGACGACTTCCCAGTCGCCGTGAAGCGACAGGCCGCGGCGGACCTCACGGCGGCGGCCCAGGCGGGTGCACTGTCGGTCCGGGTCGGGACGCCGCTCGACCTCTCGGAGGCGGCCGCGGCGCACGACCTGGTGGACTCCGGCACGCGGGAGCGCGTCCTGCTGCGGGTCTCCGACTGACCCCATCCGGATTCAGACCGCCGGCGGCGGGGCAATAAACCGAGGTGTCGTCACCGAGCCCCGCAGACCGGCTGCTGCCCGCATGGCTGTGGCGTGGGGATCAATGCTCGGTGGGCCTGCCCCGATGCCCTTCTGGCAGGCCACCAAGACGTCGAAGCAGGGGTGGTGGCTGACCGGGCTCTGGGGCCTCCTCGCGTTCGGGAATGGGCGATGGCGGCGCTGGACCACGAGCGCGGTGACGTCGCGCCTCGGTGTGTTGCTCACCATCGTGGCCGGAGTGCACCTCCACTCCGCGATCGCCCTGCGCCGGCGGGAACGCCGTACGGAGGAGGCCGCGGTTTCAGACGTGCGCGGCCCGGGGAGCAGTCCGACGACTGGAAGCCCTATCAGCCGGATGCGACGGGGCGGGTACCCATGCTCACGATCATCGGAACGGGGTGGGCGCTCGTCGGCGGGTTGTTCGTCTGGGTCGCCGTGACCAACCAGCCCTTGTAGGGACGCGTTGTACGTCGAAGGCGCGTGCCTGGACGCCCGGGGGTCGCTGCGCCGCCGGATCCAGAGACCTCGAGCTGCTTCGGTCAGCGACGGCACGGCCGATCGGCGACACGTGCGCCCAGGAAGGCGAAGAGGTGCTCGCCGCGATGGCATCGGTCAGGGTTGGCCTCTCGGGTGCGCCGACCGGTACGTACTGGTGTACGTGCCCATGCTGAACACGAGCACCGAGATTCGAATCGGGCCATGATCGGCGTGGTCTCGAGTCCGACTGTTTCGCCTTGTGGATAAGGCGAAACCGGGTTCGGCAACGGGCGAGAACTGTCGGTGGTCGCCTCTAGTCTTCGACCATGAGCACGACCACCCCGATCCTCCCGCACACCGTGTGCGACGAGTCGGGCGTGCGTGCGTTGGACGCCGCCACAGCGCTTGCGGAGCTCGGTGCCGCCCGCTCGGCGGCGGACCGGGCGGAGGCGGACGTGTTGGCGTTGGCGGTGCACCTGGTCGACCTGTTCCCGGTCACCGCCGAGTCGCCAGCGGCGTCGTGGGACCCCGACGTCGAGCTCGTCGACGCGGACGCTCCGTGCTCGAACGCCGGGTCCGGGACCCCGGAGGTGGCGGAGCGGGCGGTGGTGGAGATTGGGGCGGCGCTGGGTGTCTCCTACCGGTCCGCGCTGTGCCTGGTCGCGGATGCCGTCGAGCTGTGCTTCCGGCTCCCGACGCTGTGGGGGCTGGTGCAGGCGGGTCGGCTGCAGGCGTGGAAGGCGCGGCGGGTGGCGCAGGCGACGCAGCGTCTGTCTGTCGAGGCGGCGGGGTTCGTGGACCGGCAGGCCGCGATCGCGGGCCGCCGCAACTGTCTCCCGTTCAGCCTGTCCGGGCTGGCCACCCAGGCGCTCAACCTGTTCGACCCCGAGATCGTCGAGGGTCTCGAGGAGGCGGCGCTGGCGCACCGGGAGGTGGTCTTCGACTACGCCGGCACCGAGTCCATCGGCACCGCCCGGCTGACCGCAAGCCTGGACGTGCTCGACGCCCGCGACCTCGACGCCGCGGTGTCCGACCTGGCCGCGACGATGGGCCGGCTGGGTGACGGCAGCCCGGTCGGGGTCCGCCGCGCCCACGCCCTCGGGCTGCTCGCCCGCCCGCAACGGGTGCTGCAGCTGTTCGGCACCGGCGCCGATGCCGCCACGACCGAGCCGACTGGCACCGTCCGGGAGTGGAATGCGACACCCGCGACGCTCTACCTACACGTCTCCGCCGACGACCTCCGCGCAGCTGCGGTCGGAGATCCCAACCAGGGCGGGTCGGTGGAACGGCTCGGTGCCGCGACCCTCGACCTGCTGGCCGACTGGCTGCGCCGCACCGACCGGCTCACCATCCGCCCGGTCCTCGACCCCACCCGGATCGACCCGGTCAACCGGCACGACCCACCCGACGTCATGCGCGAGGCCGTCATCCTCCGCGACGGGCACTGCGTCTTCCCCGGCTGCACCATCGACGCCCGGTCCTGCGACCTCGACCACATCGACCCCTACGTCCCACCCGACGACGGCGGCCCACCCGGCCAGACCAGCCTCGCGAACCTCGCCTGCCTCTGTCGGCGACACCACCGCCTCAAGACCTTCACCGCCTGGCACTACGAGCGGGTGGAGCACTCCGTCGAGGACCCGGTCGACCCTCTTCGCGACGAGTACCTCTGGACCAGCCCGCACGGCGCCACCTTCCGGGTCAGCGCCAGCCCCCTGCACTGACGCGCGCCGTCCGTGGGGGGCGAGCAGCGGCGGCAGGGCAGGGATCCGCCGCAGTCACGTCGCCAGCCGTGCTGAGGGGTGGCATCCTCGGGTCCGAGGCGGCACTCGATCCTCACCCAGGTCGATGAGATCGGTCACCGTGACAGGTCAGCACGTAGTGGCAGGACAACCGGGAGCAGAGGAAGGCTCATGACACCCGAAGAGATCGTGCGCGCGAACTTCGACGCCTACCTCAGCCAGGACCGCGCGGCGTGCGAGGCCCTGCTGGCCGACGAGTTCGTGTTCACGAGCCCGCAGGACGACCGCATCGACCGGCAGGCGTTCTTCGAGCGCTGCTTCCCCACGGCCGACCGGGTCTCTCGGCAGGACCTGATCCACGTGGTCCGCGCCGGTGACCGCGACGTCTTCGTGCTCTACGAGTACGACCTCATGTCCGGAGGCACGTTCCGCAACGCCGAGGTCATCTCCGTCGTCGGTGAGCGGATCGTCGAGGTCCAGGTCTTCTTCGGCGGACAGGTCGCGTGAGCTCGCACTACTGACGCGGTGCTCGTGTCCGTCGTCAGGGCGCCCGTTCACCGGTTCAGGGTGCTCCACGACTCCGTCGTGCGCGGCCGTAGAGCGCTACTCACTGCCGGGCGCCCCGGCTGGCTGGCCGAGGTCACCGGACCTGGCCCGGCGGTCGGCGCGGTACCGGATCGCGTGGCGCGCCGCCAGCACGAGGAGCGCGACGGCGACCACGACCAGGCACGCACCGAGGAGGCGGTCCTCCGTCCGGCGTGCCTCCACCAGCGGCCCCTCGCTGAACATCCCGAGGAGCAGACCCGCCAGGACCAGCGCGATGAGCGACCCGACGCCCACCTGACGGCTGGGCACCTTCCAGAGCCGGACCAGGTTTCGGATCATCAGGAACGCCACCCCGGCGAACAGCGCACCGGACACCGCACTCAGCACCACGCCGTAGTCGAGCTGCTGACGGCCCCGGCGGCCACCGGCAGGAGCAGGAGTCCCTGCGCGACCAGGATCGGCAGGAAGCTCGCGACGGTGTTGCGCTGCCCGGGCGGCACGGCCCCAAGGTAGCGGTCGATCCGGCGGCGCAGGCCCTGTGCAACCATCCACCCAGCACGCACCTCCCTCGTCCGAAAGGCAGGGCACACACGTGGTCCGCTACCAGCTGGTCATCGACTGCGCCGACCCGGACCGGATGGCCCGCTTCTGGGCCGCGGCGCTGCACTACGACCTCGAGCCCCCGCCCGACGGCTTCGAGACCTGGGACGACTACTACCGCGACCTCGGCCTCGGCGAGGAGGACCTCGGCATCGGTGAGGACAGCATCATCGACCCGTCCGGCGACGGCCCGCGGATCTGGTTCCAGCAGGTGCCGGAGGGCAAGACGATCAAGAACCGGCTGCACCTCGACATCGCCGCCGGCGGCGGCCGGTCGGTGCCGATCGAGACGCGGCGAGGCCGGGTCGAAGCGGAGGCCGAGCGGCTCGTCGGCCTCGGCGCCACGCTCGTCCGGATGCTCGCCGAGCCCGGACTCGATCACGTCGCGGTGGCCATGACCGACCCGGAGGGCAACGAGTTCGACATCAACTAGCGTCGCGTCGGTTCGTCGCATCGGATGATGGCGTCGTGACTCCTCCTTCCGATCCGTACGCCGGGCACGACTTCTACTGCGACGTCGCGATCCCGAACGCCGCCGACCTCGACGTCGTGCACGACAGTGCGGCCGTGCTGGCCTACCACCACACGCGGCCGTTCTGGGAGGTGCACATCGTCGTCGTGCCCAAGCGCCACGTCCCCTCCCTCACCGACGCGGCCGGCGCCGACGACGCCCTCGTGCGCGAGCTCCTGACGGTGGTCCAGGACGTGGCCGCCAGCGTGGAGGCCAGCCACGGGGCCGCGCGGGTGCTCACCAACCTCGGTCGGTACCAGGACTCCAAGCACCTGCACATCCACGTGAGCAGCGGCGAGGAGCTGCACTGACGTCCCGTCACCCGCACTCGGTCAGGTCATGACCGAGCGGAGGTAGCGGTTCGTGGTCCGGCTCTGGATCATGCGGCCGACCGGACCTGCCGCGCGGGCCAGCCTCGACGCCGGCCGTGAGAACGCCGTGATGGTGAACGTGACCTCGTCGTCCTCCTGGAGCTCGACGACGAAGGCTTCCTCACCGATCTCCGGGTGACCCGGAAGGGTGCCGTAGGCGAATCCCCCGCGGCGCGGCTCGTCCACGACGTAGACGACGCGCACGGGTGCGCTGACCGCCAGCCGCCCCCGTCCCAGTCGAAGCACCGCCACCGTGCCGTCGACGACCACGTCGTCGGACGCGCTCACCGACAGACCGGACCGGCGGTGCATCTCCCATCCCGACACAGTTCGCGCCACCTCCTCGAACCGCGCCCTCCCGCGGCCGACACCGACACGGCGATGCAGAGACTGGTACCCAAGGGGCAGCTCGCCCCTGGTGCCACCCACCTCGGGATAGGTGAGGTCCGACGTACGCAGCCGGTCGACCTCGGCGTCCCGCAGGTTGCGCTGGCGCACGAGGTTCAGGCGACCTTCGCCACGATCTCGACGAGGTTGCCGTCCGGGTCCCGCAGCAGCGCGTTCCGGTTGTCGTTGCCCGTGTCGTGCGGCGGCTGTACGGCGGGCACGCCGGCGGAGGTCAGGAACGCGAAGGCGTCGTCGACGTCGTCGGTCCAGACGACCAGTGCCATGGCGGGACTGCCGGGCGACGCGTCGACCCCGTGCGCAGTCCGGGCGGCGTCCACAGTGCCGAGCCCGAGCGAGAACCCGTTGAGGGTGAGCTCGACGTGCGCCGGCGTCCCCTCGGCGGGAGTGCGGAAGGTCTCCTCGAACCCGAGCAGGTCCCGGTAGAACCGGAGCCCGGCCTCGATGTCGGCCGTGTACAGGTTGACGAACGCGGTGGCGAACATGCCCGCAACCTAGCCCGGGCTGTTGGCCAGCGTCACGGGATGTGGGGGAGCGGCCAGGTGTCGCCGGTCGCGCTGTCGACGAGCGCGGCCCGGTCGACGCGCACCGTCAGCGGCAGGACGTCGGCGATCGCCTTCACGACGGTGGCCAGCTGTGCACCCGGCGCGCGGGTGGCCACCGAGACGTGCGGCACCCACTGCCCCGGCAGGTAGTTGCGGTGCAGGTCCGCGCCGGTCGCCTCCAGCTCCGTGACCGTGCGGCACTGACGCCGTGCCACGTCGGCCGTGATCGCCGGCGCCAGCGCGGCCCGACCGCGCGGGAACGCCAGCGTGCCGTGGAACGACAGGGAGAACGGGTCGGCGGGCGGAAGCGCGGAGAGCGTCTCCTGGGTGCGCGACAGGTCCCAGCTCCGGAGGACGGCGTATGACAGGTGCGGGTGGTGGCGACGATGCGTGTGGCTGGCCAGCGTGGAGACGCCCGCGTCCTCGAGGCGGGCCCACAGCTCCCGCATCAGGCGGTCCGACCGGGCGTCGAAGAGCAGGCAGACGGCGAGTGCCACCCGCCCAGCATCGTCGGTCGGCCGGGCCCGGTGCCAGGGCGAGTCCGCTCACGGCAGCACCGCGATCAGCGGCTACGTCATCGGGGTCGCGGCGGAGATGTCGGCCCAGGACCTCCACGCCGACCCTGACCGGTCCAAGACCGAGCAGCTCGACGAGATCGTGAGCGGGTGGCTCGCCACCGACCCTGCGGAGTTCTCCTGGATCCACTCCATCGCCGACGAGTTCCGCAGCCACGACGACGACGACCAGTTCGCCGCCGGCCTGGACCTGCTGCTGGGCGGTCTGGTCCGCCAGGCGGTCGGGCGCGACGCCAGCGCATCGGACTGAGCGCACGGGGCACCAGATCGAAAGGAGGGAGCTGGAGATGGTCGAGGTCACGAGTCAGTGGAAGAGCGTCGCGGACCGGGAGAGGTGGGCCGTGCGGGGCGCTTCGTTCGTGGCGAAGCTGAAGGCCACCAAGGTGGTGTGGTTCCCGCCGAAGCCCGTCGAGACCGGCGCGACGGCCGCCTCGACCGCCACGAAGGCGACCGGGAAGACGACCAAGAAGGCAGCCAAGAAGGCGACCAAGAAGGCGGCCTCCACGACGACCGGCGCCGCGAAGAAGGTGTCGAACCCGGTGCGTCCGAAGAAGAAGACCTGAGCGCCCGGCGCACGGTCAGCAGTCGAACACCGACCAGCAGATGTCGTTGCGCAGCCGCTGGTCGTCGAGCACCAGCTCGCGGATCGGCTCCGGGAGCTGGTCACGCTGCCACTGGCACTCGACGCGTCCCGCGGCTGCGCTCTCGCCGTCCGGCGCGGCGGCGCGTGCGGCCTTGATCGCGTAGGCGGCCGCACCGAGCTCGTGAGCGGCGACGTGGGCGACGGCGCCGGCCTGGCCCGCGGCGTACGCGGCGTGCCGTGCCGCACCGCGCAGGTCTCGCGCCGCGCCCATCGCGTGGCCGCCGGCCGCGCGAGCCTGGGTCATCGTGACCTCGCCACGCACCCAGGCGCGCGCCTGGGCGATCGCCTGCCGTGGTCGCCGGTCCTGGGGCCGGGCCGACTCGAAGAGCGGGAGGACGTGCTCCGCGCACGCGGCCGCCCACAGCGCCAGGAGGTGGTGATCCGGGTCCGTGAGCGTCCCACCTCGGCGGATCGTCACGAATCGAGGATCCCGGACCTCGGGGAGGATCATGGTTCGCACTCCTCGTTGCCTGCCGTGGCTGTCGGTGCCGTCAGTCGGTCGGGGCGGGCAGGAGCTCTCGTACCTCCTGCGCACAGCGGCAGGCGACCGCGATCTTGGCCGCCCACACGAGTGCCTCCTCGCGGGAGGGCACCTCGACGACCGCGAAGCCGCCGAGGACCTCCTTGGTCTCCGGGTACGGGCCGTCGGTGACCGTCCCGTCGGTGGCCACGATGCTGGCCCGCTGGCTCTCGAGCCCGCCGCTGAAGACCCACACACCGGCGGCTTCGGCCTCCTGGACCACGGCGTGCGCGGCCTTCGCCACGTCGGGCAGCTCCTCCTCGGGGAAGTCCATCGCGCCGTCGTCGAACGAGATCAGGTACTGCGTCATCTCATGGCTCCTTGTCCCGGCGGCCTCCGCCGGCCGCCTCTCACCCCTGCTACGAACGCCTCGCCCCGGATCCGACAGGCCGCCCACAGAACTTCAGGTCGGGACCTCGGCAGCCCGCGAGGTCCTGCGGCTCGTCACCGCTGCATCTCCCAGGCGAGGTCGATGGCCGTGCGCACCGCACGAGCGTCGGCCCGATCGAGATAGGCCTCGACCTTGTGGTGGGTCTCCATGCGCGGCGGGACGCCGAAGCTGTCCGGATACTCGTCGAGAAGGGACTCCCGCTTGCTCAGCGGGACCCGGATCACCAGCGTCCTCGGGTCGTCCAGGCGTGCGACCAGGCGGTCGTGGACGTACCACGCAGGCCGTGCCTCGGTTCCCTTGCGCTTGACCTGCGGAAGGGACTCCGCATACCGACCGACCTCGTCCGGGCTCACGTCAGAGCCTCGTGGGTTGCGAGGCATCGACCTCCGCTGCCCTGGCCGCCTCACGCGCCTCACCCCGATCGGCGAGAAAGGAGTCGATGACGACGAGGCCGCCTCCGAGCACCACCGCAGCGATCGGGACCGGCAGCCTGGTTCTCCGTACCGCGGTGGTGGCCGCCAGCATCACGGTCGACCACGACGTCACCGAGGTTGCGAAGGGGACGGTGGCGCGCTTCCACGGCTCGTTCGTGTCGGGGATGATCGTGAAGACCTGCAGTCCTGGCCTGTTCAGCAACCAGCCCCCTGCGAACCCCGCGAGCATGATGGGAGACCGTGTGGAGGCGTCCGGTGCCAGGCAGGCGAGGGCAACACCGACTCCCCGGACCACGGCACCCGGTCGCACCTTCATCGGCGGCACCTCCGCATAGATCGTCTCGTGTCCGTCACTCGGGGGCAATGGCCCTTGCTGGCAGTGCGGCTCGGGTGCACGCTCGGACTGGCCCTCCGGGGCATCTCCGGCTCGGCATGATTGCGCCGGGGCGGAGGTACCTGACAAGGTCACCTGGTGCTGAGTCAAGTGGCCGACGGTGTCTGGGTCCGGCAGAGCGAGTGGGTCTGGAGCAATGCCATCGCGGTGCGCGGGGAGGGTGGGTTGATCCTGGTCGATCCCGGCATCGACGGGTCCGACCTGGACGAGCTCGCCGACGACGTCGACCGGCTCGGCCTTCCGGTGGTCGCCGGGTTCTCGACCCATCCCCACTGGGACCACCTGCTCTGGCACTCCCGGTTCGGCGACGTGCCGCGCTACGCCACGCCTGCCTGCGTGCGCACGGCGAGTGATGCACGGGAGCGAGCGCAGGCGATGGCGGCGGAGAGCGCTTCGGACGTCCCCCTCGACCTGGTCGCGCTCCTCACCCCGCTGCCTGCGGACGGTGGACCCGTGCCGGGCACGATCGTCGAGCACGACGCGCACGCCGTCGGCCACGCTGCGATCCTGCTCGCGGACCGCGGCGTCCTGCTCGCCGGCGACATGCTGTCGGACGTCTTGATCCCGCTCCTCGACCCTCGCCGTCCGGACCAGGTGGACGCCTACGAGTCGGCACTCGACCGGCTGGCCGAGGCTGCCACGGACGTCGATGTCGTCGTCCCCGGCCACGGCGCCGTTGCCGACGGGGCCCGAGGTGGCGGCCCGACTGGCCGCCGATCGTGCGTACGTCGACGCGCTGCGGCGGGGCGAGGAACCGGACGACGCGCGTCTGGAGCAGGACTGGCTCTCCGGCCCTCACCAGTCGAACCAGGAGCAGGCCCGACGCTCGGCCGGAACTTAGCCGCCGGCCTGCGCGAGCTCCTTCGGCTCGGTGACCGGGTCGTCGGAGAGCATCTGCCTCCGGGCGATGACGCGAAGGTCCTCGCGTCCCTGCTCGTCGAGCGCCTCGCCGTTGGCCTCCTCGACCTCGGCGACCAACCAGCCCCAGAGCTCGCGCACGAACGCGCGGAACCTCTCGCGCCCCTGCTCCGACAGCTCGACCCGGGTGTCGGCCTCCGTGAGCAGGCCGTTGTCGATGCAGTCGTCGATGGCCGGCTGGATCAGCGCGATGGGCACGCGGTGGGCCGCGGCGATGTCGTAGGGGTCCGCCGGGCCGTGGGCGTGGATCTGCCGGATCGCCACCTGCCGGAGGGTCCACACCTGGACGCCGTCGAGGCCGGCGTTCGAGGTCCGCAGGAGCGTGGCCGCGGAGGCCGGTAGCCGGGTCCGCAGGATCCGCACGACCTGACCCTCGAGCTGCTCCTGCGCGGTGCGCTGGTCGGGGATGGCGAACGCGGGCCCGAGGTCGGAGGCGCCCGGCTGGGTGAGTCCGCGCATCTTGACCTGCTTGAGGAACAGTGCGACCACGAAGGCGACCAGCGCCACCGGGATCGCGGTGGCGAAGACGGTCTGGAGCGTGTCGGCGTACGCCGCGACGACCGCCTCGTGCTGCGAGGCCGGCAGGGCCGCGACGGCCGTGGGTGAGGTGACCTGCGTCGCGTCGGCGCCGGTCGCGGCGACCGCCTCGGCGAGATTGGGGGCGAGCTGGTTGGCGTAGATGGTGCCGAACACGGCCGCTCCGAAGGAGCTCCCCATGGTCCGGAAGAAGGTCACGCCGGAGGTCGCGACTCCGAGGTCGCGGTACTCCACGGTGTTCTGGACGATGATCGTCAGCACCTGCATCGACAGGCCGATGCCGACGCCGAGCACGAGCATCGCGCCGGACGTCTCGAGGGTCGTGGAGTACTGGTCGAGCCGGGAGAGTCCCCACATGCCGGCCGCCATCACCACCGATCCGACGATCGGGAAGATGCGGTAGCGGCCCGTCTTGCTCACCGCACTGCCCGCACCGACCGACGCCACGATCAGCCCGAGCACCATCGGCAGCGTGCGCAGCCCGGAGACGGTGGCGCTGACGCCCTGGCAGTACTGCAGGTACGTCGGCAGGAACGTCATGCAGCCCAGCAGCGCGAAGCCGACGATGAAGCTGAGCACGGCGCTGACGCTGAACACGTTCCGCCGGAACAACCGCAACGGCAGGATCGGCTCCACGGCGCGGTGCTCCGCGACGACGAAGCCGCCCAGGAAGACGACACCACCGATGATCAGGCCGATGATGGTCGGCGAGCCCCAGCCGTACTGCGTGCCACCCCAGCTCGTGGCGAGGATCAGCCCGGCCGATCCGAGCGCGATGAACACGATGCCGAGGGTGTCGAAGAGCGGACGACCCGACGTGGGCACAGCGGGGAGCAGCTTGACCGCCAGCGGGATGATCACCAGCGCGATCGGCACGTTGACGTAGAACACCCACTGCCACGACAGGTGGTCCGTGAAGAAGCCGCCCAGCAACGGGCCGAGGACCGTGGTCCCCCCGAAGACCGCGCCGATCGCGCCCTGGTACTTGCCACGGTCGCGCAGCGGGATGATGTCGGCGATCATCGCGGTCGCGGTGACGGTCAGGCCACCGCCGCCGATGCCCTGGAGCGCACGCGAGCCGATCAGCCAGGTCATCGAGTGCGAGAGCCCCGCGAGTGCCGAGGCGACCGTGAACAGCACGATGCTGCCGATGAAGATCGACTTGCGACCGAAGAGGTCACCGAACTTGCCGGCCAGGATCGTGGCGATCGTCTGGGTGAGGAGGTACGCCGTGACCACCCAGCTCATGTGCTGGGCACCCCCGAGGTCACCGACGATGGTAGGCAGCGCCGTGGCCACGATCGTGGAATCGAGTGCCGCCAGCAGCATCCCGCCCATGATCAACGCGAAGGCGACGTTGCGCGCAGTAGCACCGAGCACAGGCTGGTCGCCGGCAGTGGAGAAGTCGTCGACGACCTCGGCCTGACTCATGCCCGCGAGCCTATGGTCACCCGGACCTGAACCGCCTCGGCGGATCACACGATGCGACCGCGCACGCGCGTGGCTGAGAAAGAGCTCGCGGACGCCACGACGCTGTCCTCGAAGGCTTGGACGGTGACGTAGAACTCCGCCCCTGTCCCTCAGCTGGCCGGTTCTGGGGCGGCGGTAGCATTGACCCTGTCCCCACCTGACGAAACCCGGAAGGATGGTGGGCGTTGGTCTGACGTGTGCGGACGTGAGCGGTGGGGTCACATGGCTGAGGCATCAGACGTCGGGGCTCCCCCCACGGAGGCGCCGCTGAATCGTCGGTTGGCCCTGCTGCTGTCGATGGCGATGTTCGTCCTGGTCGTCGACACCTCGATCATGAACGTGTCGATCTCAGCAGTCGTCCACGACCTGGGCACGACGGTGAGCGGCGTCCAGTCGGCGATCTCGCTCGAGGCGTTGGTCTCGGCAGCGTTCATCCTGATCGGAAGCAAGGTCGGCGACCTGATCGGCCGCAAGCGCGCCTACGTGCTGGGTCTGTGTGGCTACGCCGTCGGTGCCATCGCGATGACCCTGGCGCAAGGCCTGACGGCGGTGATCATCTTCTGGGCCGTCGTCGGCGGCATCGGTGCATCGTTGCTGCTGCCGGCGATGCAGTCGCTCATCCACGGCAACTTCGAAGGCTCGGCGCAGAAGAAGGTCTACGCGATGGTCGGCGCCGCAGCCGCGGTCGCGGCTGCGGTCGGGCCGCTGCTCGGCGGCTTCATCACCACGTTTCTGTCGTGGCGGGTCGCGTTCGGCCTGGAGGCCGTCACGATCGCGGTCGTCCTGTCCGGCATCAAGCTCGTCCACGACGTGCCGTACACGGGGTCCCGTGCGGTCGACACGGTCGGCTCGATCCTCTCCGCGGTGGGGATGGGCGGTCTGGTGCTCGGCATCCTGGTCTGGCAGGAGGGCGGCGAGCGCGTCGGTGTGCTCATGCTCGTCGGAGCGGGAGCCCTCGCCGGCCTCGTCTACTGGCTGAGGCGACGCAAGAGCGAGGGAAAGGCGACCCTGCTCGACCCGGACCTGTTCAAGTCCACGCTGTTCCGGTACGGGGTGTCCGGACAGCTGCTTCAGCAGATCGCCCTGGGGGGCACGATGATCGTGCTGCCCATCTACCTCCAGATGGTGCTGGAGTACAACGCGATGCAGGCGGGGCTGTCCCTCGCGCCGTTGTCCCTGACCATGTTCGCGGTGGCCCTGCTGGCCGGGAAGAAGGCCGGCGACCGTCGCCCGGCGAACATCATCCGGGCCGGGTTCGTCGGGCTCACCGCGGGACTCGTGCTGCTGCTGCCCGTCGTGCCGCGAGCCACGTCGGGATGGGCGATGGTCCTCCCGCTGGTCATCGCCGGCGCGGGTCTGGGGCTGCTGGTGTCCCAGCTGAACAACTACACCCTGTCCCCGATCTCGGAGGACCGGGTCAGCGAGGCGGCCGGCGTGAACTCGGCAGCGGGATCCTTCGGGCTGTCCTTCGGGCTGGCGTTCGCCGGCGCGATCATGCTGGCAAGCCTGTCCACCGTCTTCACGCACATGTCCGACGACAGCGCCGTGCTCTCGACCGGTCAGCAGGAGCAGGTGTCGAGCGCGTTGGAGGACGACGCCGAGCTGATGACCAACACCCAGCTCGAGAAGCAGCTGGCGGGGCAGCCGGCGGACGTCCAGGCCGAGATCGTCCGCATCAACACCGACGCGCGACCACTGGCACTGCAGATCGCACTCCTCGTCCCGATCCTCGCCGGGCTCGGCGGGCTGGCGAACTCGTTCCGGATGAGGCGTCAACCGGACCCGAAGTCGAGCTCCGGAGAAGGTGCGGCGCTCGGCTGAGTCGTGAACCAGCACCCCGTGGCAGCACGACCCACTCGGCTGTGCGCGCTTCGCTGACCTGGCCCGGTGAGACGATGCCGTCCATGTTGAACGGAACCCTGCTGGCGGAGAGCCTTCGACTCGACGCCCCGGTGGAAGTGCCAGGACTGCGCGCCACCCGGATCTACCGCGTCGACGTCTCCCGGTCGAGGACAGGCACCCAGCCGTCGACGTGGACGTTCGTGGAGTTCGAGGCCGAGGACGACGTTGCTCAGGAGCTGTCGGAATCGCTGGCGGGCTCGTTGCTCGCCGAAGGCGGCTGGTACGCGGACTTCACCGTCCAGGACCAGCACGTGGTGGTCTTCGCGAACCGAGTCTTCCGCTACTCGCGAGGCGCCAAGGCAGCCCGTGCCGAGGCTGAGGCGTACGGACGGAGCGTCGGCGTACCGGATCACCAGCTGGACTGGGGCGACTGAGCACATGATGAGGCGACCAACGCTGTTCCTGACGGTGGGACTGCCCTGCACCGGGAAGACCACGGCTGCGCGGCGCATCGAGATCGAGCAGGAGGCACTTCGCCTCACCAAGGACGAGTGGGTGAAGGCCCTGTACGGGCACGAGAATCCGTCATCGGCCCAGGAGGTGATCGAAGGACGGCTCATCCAGATCGGGCTGCGCGCCCTCGAGCTCGGCAACAACGTGGTGATCGACTTCGGCCTCTGGAGCCGAGACGAGCGCTCTGCTCTGCGGCACGCAGCAGCAGACCTCGGCGCGATCGCGGAGCTGCGCTACTTCGTGCTCACCCCAGCCGAGCAGCGGCGGCGACTCGATCAGCGCCATGCTGAAGCGCCCCACACGACGTGGCCCATGTCCGACCAGGAGCTCGCGGAGTGGGCTGCCAACTTCGACATCCCGACGCCACGTGAGCTCGACGGCAGTGAGCCTCTCGATGACCCACCGACCGGGTTCGCGTCATGGGACGAGTGGCGCAGGCACCGCTGGCCGCCTTCAACGCGGTAGATCCGGTCATTGCGCCAGGGTCCGCACGGTCACAGGGATAGGGGGCGGCCCGTTGCGATCCTGCCGTGCCGACTTTCTGTTGGTTGTTTGTCGTGTCGGCGTGGCCTCGGTAGGAATGCACCCATGATCTCCTTGAGGACGCGCTCACGATGACAGCCAGCCACTACGACAGCTTCGCGGAGGCGTACTCGGCGCAGAACGAGACTGGCCTCTTCAACGCGCATTACGAGCGGCCCGCAATGCTTCGCCTCGCCGGCGACGTCGCCGGCCGCCGGATCCTCGACGCGGGCTGTGGTTCCGGGCCCCTGGCGGCTGCACTACGCGACGCCGGCGCCGACGTCACCGGCCTCGATGTGAGCGCAGCGATGGTCGACCTGGCGCGCCAGAGGCTGGGTGAAGACGCCGACCTCCACGTCGCGGACCTCGGCGCGCCCCTGCCGTTCGCCGACGACGAGTTCGACGACGTGGTCGCATCCCTCGTCCTGCACTACCTGGAGGACTGGTCCGGCCCGCTGGCCGAGCTGCACCGCGTGCTGAAGCCGGGAGGTCGCCTGCTGCTCTCGGTGAACCACCCCGTGATCTTTCCTGTCGTGTATCCCGAGGCCGACTACTTCGCGGTCACCAAGTACTCCGAGGACTACACCTTCTCCGGAGAGACCGTGTGGCTCACCTTCTGGCACCGCCCCCTGCATGCCATGACAGATGCCTTTGCCGATGCGGGGTTCCGCGTCACCACCGTCAGCGAACCGTCCCATGCTCCGGACACTCCTCCGGAGCTACTTCCCGCTGGCTTGGAAGAAGGCCGGTCATTTCTGTGCTTCCTCTTCTTCGTCCTGGAAGCCACCTGAGACCGAACTTCCACCGGACCCAGAGTCGCGTGGTGGTTGGCGCGTGCGCTGCGCAACCGCACATCGGCAAGACCGCGGACCGCGGCAGATCCGCTTGTCCGCGGGCGCGCGCTACGCGGCCGATCAGCGCGACCGGTCCTGACCCACGCGACCTCAGGGGGCGACGTACGGGTGGGACGACCTGGGCACAACAACGTGGCAGGTGCCGTCGGGTAGCTCGCACACCAGCAGGTCGCCGTGTTGTGCGGGGAGGTCACCCCCGCTGCCGTTGGCCCAGACCACGACGTGCTCGTCGTCGAGCCACTGGGACGTCGTGATCACGCTTGCGTCAGTCTTCTGCCCGAGCGGGGTGAAACCGCTCGGCAGTCTCAGCCGGACCTCCTCACCGTTCGTACGAGTGAGCGTCGCTGGGTCGCCACCGGAGGTGACGGTCGCCAGTCGCCTGCCGATCTGCCGGAAGTACGCGCCTGCGCCGTAGAGAGACGTGACCGTCCTGAGCGACGGTCTTGAACATCCGGGCCTGCCTGCCCATCTCGGCGTCCAGCTGCACCCGTCTGACCTGGCCGGACGCCACGTCGAACCGGAACAGGTGCGGGTCCTTGCACGGGTGGATGTCGTTGACGTCGATGGCCCAGCAGCCCGGGGTGCTCGGGTCAGGGTTGAAGTAGACCTGGTCCTCGTCGACATAGACCACGGAGTCCCAACGGCCGCGTTCGGTGAACGGGATGCGGGCCACCTCCTCGCGGCGTGACGTGTCGTAGACGACGAACTCGATGGGGATCTGGTTCTTGCGACCCGCAACGTCGCCCCAGACCACGAGGGAGCCGGAGTCGCCCGTCGTGACGACTCCCGCGTGCGCGGTCGGTGCCGCCGTGAACTCCGACGTGCCGATCACCGATGTCGAGGTGCCGTCGGTGAACCACAACGTGCCGTCGAGCGCCGCCTCGTAGACGGCTCCGTCGTCGGTGGCGTCGATGAACGCGACGGGTTTCTCCGCCTCGACGGTCTTGTCACCCACGTGCACCGTGGTGCCGTCTGCGTAGACCAGCGGGCGTGTTTCCTGCGGCTCCACGATCCGCTGACCCTGGTGCGTCTTGGTCGGCTGGTCGATCGGCCCGTGAGACTGGTGCTGCACGCTGCCCGCGACGACGCCGCCTACGGCGACAGCAGCGAGGACCACAACGGTTGCCAGGACTGCGGCCATCCGGCGGCGATGCAGTCTCTGCTCGCCCTGGGCGACCAGCTCGTCGACATCGACAGACGGAGCTGCTACGCCGTCGAAGCGGCGGGCCAGGTCTTGGAAGCTGTTCACGGGGTCACCACCGCGGGGTCGGGAGTCGGAGGGACGAAGTCGGCGCCCAGGTGCTCGCGCAGCTTGCCCAGCGCGACCGAGACGTGTCGTTTCACGGTGCCGACCGTGCAGCCCATCAGCTCGGCGGTTTGTGCCTCGGACAGGTCCTCGCAGAAGCGCAGCACGACGGCTGCTCGTTGCCTCGGCGGCAACAGGCGCAGCTGGCTCCACAGCTCGTCGTGGCCTGTGACCCGCTCGGTCTCATCGAGGACCACGGTCTCGGGCACGTCAGCGGTGGGGGGTTCGTGGAAGGAGCGGCGGCGGCGCCACGAGATCGCGGTGGTCACGATGATGCGTCGTGTGTACGCCTCGGCCTTGCCCGGATCGTGCAGTCGCGGCCAGGCGACGTACACCTTGACCAGCGACTCCTGGAGCAGGTCCTCCGCCAGCTGGTAGTCGCCGATGACGAGGTACGCGGTCCGGAACATGCTGGCCGAGCGTGCCGCCACGAACTCGGCGTAGGCCGAGACGTCCGACGGCTGCCGCGTGGTCATCTCGCCTCCCGCGTGGGTCCGGGCCCGAAGCTCACCAACGATCCTCCACCTAGAAAGACGCTTCGAGGAGCCCTCCAGGTTGACCGAACCACCCGCCAACCTTGATCACAGCGCGCTCATCAGCACGACAGGAAGGCTGGTCAGGGCCGGTCAGGTACCGGAGGCCATGTAGGCAGCGAGGATGCAGTCGGGGTTGCTGCTGCTGCTCATCGGGTCTTCTCGGGGATGTCCGAGGCGGAGGGTGGCGCGGTGGCTGCTGCGGCGGTGGTCTCGAGCGTGCCGTAGCGCATGACGGCGGCGCCGCTGTCGAAGATGCGGGCCGAGGTCAGCGTCAGGGCCAGGTCGCGGGTGAGGTGGTCGAACAGCCGGGGCCCCGACGCGAGGACGGCCGGGTGGATGACGAGGAGGTATTCGTCGATCAGGCCCGGTGAGTCGGCCAGCGGACCGAGGGTCCCGGGACCGAAGGAGGCGACGATGTCGGCGCCGTCTTGCTGCTTCAGCTCCCGCAGGTGCTCGACGGCGTCTCCCGACCTGATCTCGCGACGCGTGGTGGGATCGTCGGCGAGCGTGTGCGAGAGCACCACCTTCCGCATGGCGCCCAGGAGCCGGGCGAACTCGAGGCTGGCGGGGCTGTCCTGGACGTCGCTGTCGGGTGAGGTGCCGGCGGCGACCTGCTCCCAGTACGGCACCACGGACTCGTACAGCTTGCGGGACATGGCCCAGGTATCCGCTCGCGCGAAAGCCTGGTTGACGTAGGCCGTCTCCTCCTCGCCCCACGCGAAGGGCTGCCAGAACAGTCCGTCCGCGTTGCTGATCCGGCCGTCCAGCGTGGTCTGCATCAGGACGATGAGCTTGCGCATGAGTCTTCTCCTCGTTGTGGTGGTGCGGTTCAGCCGATCGCGAGCGTCGCGACGGCCAGGGTGCAGACGCCGATGCCGAGCCGCTGACCGCCGCCGAGGCGCTCGCCCAGCGCGATGGAAGCGAGCAGGACCGTCACGGCCGGATAGAGAGAGGTCAGCACGGCGGCCACGCCGAGGTCGGTGGCGTGGGTGGACAGCAGGAAGGTCAGGGTGCCGGCCGCGCCGAGGGCGCCGGACGCGGCGCCCCAGGGCAGCACGCCCAGACGCGGCCGCCAATCCTGCCCGAGTGCCGCGGCCACCACGACCGTCACCGCCGCGCCGATGAGCTGGTTGGCGGCCAGCGGCATGAACCCCGCGTCGCTGGAGACCTGCCCCAGCGCGATGAACAGCACACCGAAGCCGGCGCCGGCCGCGGCGCCGTCGACGAGCGCGCCTCGTGTGCCTGTGGCCGACGCCGTGGACTCCCGGGAGACGAGCCAGATGCCGGGCAGGGCCACGAGGACGCCGAGCCAGGCGAGCCAGGTGGGGCGTTCGCCGAGGGCGACGCCCACCAGCACCGGGAGCACGGCGGCGCCGACCGCGGACACGGGGGCGACCAGTCCCATCCGACCGCGGGCAAGTCCCCGGTACAAGAAGATGCTTCCCGTCGCCGACCCGGCGCCGGCGAGCAGCGCCCAGGCGAAGTCGGAGGCCCGCGGGTCCGCGGGTGCGAGCAGTCCGCACGCGACCATCAGCACGGCGCCGCACGCCTGGCCGATCAGCACCACCCCCCACGGGGAGTGCTGGCGCGAGCCGGTTCCGCCGACGAAGTCGGAGGCGCCGTAGGCGAGCGCCGCGGTGAGTGCCAAGACCAGTCCGATGCCCATGGCTCGATGCTCGTTGCCAGGCGGTCCGCTCTGAAGGTCCACTCCAGGACTGGCGCACTGGACCATTTGGTTGACTGGGTCTCATGCCCGCCGACTGGAGCCGTCGACGCTACCGACCTGATGATGGCGGTGGACCGCACCGGCATCCCCCTCGCTCTGCAGATCCAGGAGCAGCTGCGCGTCGCGATCCGTGAGGGCCGTCTGCTCGCCGGGGAGAGGCTGCCGTCCACCAGGCGGTTGGCCGACCACCTGGGGGTCTCGCGCGGCACCGTGGTGGAGGTCTACGAGCAGCTGGTGGCGGAGGGGTACGTCGACTCCGCGGTCGGCTCGGGCACCCGGGTGGCTCGGATCCCTGGCGTGGAGCGCCGCGACCGCACCGAGGCGCCGCCTGCCGCGGCGGCACGGCCGAAGCGCGAGATCGACTTCGAGTACGGCATCCCCGACCTCGGCTCGGTTCCGCTGCGCGACTGGGTCTGGGCCGTGGGTGAGGCGACGCGAACGCTGCCGACCGCCGGGCTGGGAGACGAGGAACCAGCCGGCTCCCGTCACCTGCGCGAGGTGGTGACCGCCTACCACCGCCGCGTGCGGGCCGGGTGCGCGACCGCGGACGACGCCGTCGTCGTCGGCGGCTTCCGCCAAGGTCTGGCCTTCACCCTCGCGGCCCTCGCGCGATCCGGCATCGAGGTCCTCGCCCTGGAGGATCCCGGCCCCCGTGAGCACGACGTCATCGCCGGGCGCGCCGGACTCACCGTCGTACCCGTTCCGGTAGATGCCGAGGGACTGAACGTGGCCGCGCTCCGTGCGAGCCAGGCACGTGCCGTCCTGGTCACGCCGGCACACCAGTGCCCCACGGGCGTGGCTCTCAGCCCGTCCCGCCGCCGCGAGCTCGTTGCGTGGGCTCACGAGGTCGACGGCGTGATCCTCGAGGACGACTACGACGCCGAGTTTCGCTACGACCGGCAGGCCGTCGGCTCCCTTCAGGGGCTGGACCCTGAGCGGGTGTTCGCCCTCGGGTCGGTGAGCAAGACGCTCGCGCCGGCGATCCGGATCGGCTGGGTCCTCGCCCCGCCACGATTCGTCGAGGTTCTCACCGAGGAGAAGCAGCTGAGCAGCCGGGGCGCACCCGGGCTCGACCAGGAGGCGCTGGCCCTCCTCATCGAGTCGGGGCGGTTCGACCGGCACCTGCGGAGGGTGCGCGACCTCTACCGCGCCCGCCGCGACGCCCTGGCCGACGAGGTGGCCACCGTCTTCGGTCCGGATCGCCTCCAGGGACTCGCCGCCGGTTGCCACACCGTGCTCCTGCTTCCCCTCGAGGTCGACGAGGACGCTGTCGTGGAGGCGGCGCGATCCCTGGGGGTCCGCGTCACCGGGCTGCGTCACTACCGGCTCACGCACACTCCGGCTCAGCCAGCACTGCTCCTCGCCTTCGGCAACCTCTCCGAGCACCAGCTCGTCCGTGGCGTCCACGCCATCGCCGAGGCCGTCCGACGCTGCGAGGTCCCGGGAAACAGGAGGGGCGCATCGTCGACCTCCTCGGCCAGGCCGGCGGCCGGACAACCTTGACGAGCGCCAACCACGAGTCGGAGCCGTCCCTTGCTCCCGAGGCGGGGCCCGCCTCAAGCCCCGGCTCGGTACCGACGCGGAGGATCTCCTAGAAAGGATGTGTCATCGCGCGCAACAACGACGCGACCTGAATGCTGACCAGCGTCATGAGCATGCACGTGCTTGGTTCAGGACCGTTCGGCGAGGGCGGTCAGCTTCGCGACGTACGCTGGCCAGTCCATATCCCCCGGCAGGTTGCTAGCTTCCCGTAGCAGTCCCGTGGACCCGTCGATCTGCTCGCGCACGATGTCGGCGTGACCCGCGTGCCGCTGCAGGTCGACGATCTTGTGCACCATGACCTCGTGGAGCGTGACCTCCGCTCCTCCCCAGTGCGCGACGTGGCCGATCGCGTCGAGCGGCAACGCGTCGATGGTCTCGTTGGCGAACGCCTGGACTCGCCGGTAGAGGTCGACGAGCCCGGCCGCCGACTCCTGCGCGGTGGCGTACCAGTCGGCCTGCGGGTCGGTCCCGCTCGCAGGCACGAGCTCCTCGGGCGTTGGCCACTCGCGCCCGAAGGTCGAACCGAAGTAGAGGACCTCTGAGTTGAGGGCATGCTTCACGATGCCGAGGAGGTTCATCCCCGTGGGCGTTCGCGGTAGCCGCTGGTCGCGCTCGGACAGACCATCGAGCTTCCAGATCAGCGTGTCCCGCGCGCCCTGCAGGTAGCCACTGAGCACATCCTTGGGATCGGTTGACATGACGCCATCGTGCCTGGGTGTCAGGTCGCCCCACTGATTGCGAGCCGCGTGTCACTCCTTCGTGCAGTAGCGCCTGGCGAGCGTAGCCGCCCGCTACGGGAGCTGCGCCCCTCCCGAACAGCCCTTCCTGGGCGTCGACGGGCCAGACCCCCCGCCTCGACGTACGCCTGCGTTCTGCCGATCACCAGCAGGGTGAGGGGGAGGGGAGGTCATGCCGTACTCCTCAGTCCAGGCAGAACTCGTTGCCCTCGATGTCGAGCATCGTCAGGCACGACTCGTTCTCCTCGTCCGCCAGCTGCAGCTGGAACCGCGTGGCGCCTAGTCCCTCGAGCCGGTCTCCCTCGGCGTTCAGCTTGGCGAGGCGTTCCTTGCCCACGAGTCCGGCGCCGGCCCGTACGTCGAGGTGCACCCGGTTCTTGACGACCTTGCCCTCGGGGACGCGCTGGAAGAACAACCGCGGACCCACACCGGTCGGGTCGACGCACGCCGCCCACGGCGAGTCGTCGAGGAGAGGTTCGTCGGGATCGACCTGCTCGACATAGCCCAGCACTTCGCACCAGAAGCGGGCGACGCGAATGGGCTGGACGCAGTCGAAGGTGACCTGGAAGGGCGTGACCGGCGGCATCGGGCCAACCTAGGGCGCCACGAGCGCGGCGTCATTTCAGGTTGTCGGATGCCCGCAGCGCACGCTCTCTGCCCGGACCCGGGCGAGCGTAGCCGCCCACAACGCGGCAGATCCGGACGTTGTCGCGGCAGGTCTCAGAGGACGTGGCGCCTAGGTCGCGAGCAGGAACACGCTCTTAGTGATCAGCCAGAGCCCGATCGTGACCGCCACCGCAATCACCACCTGGTCCCGGTGCCTGACCAACCAGCCGTTCAGGGCGTGGAGCCGTGCCCGTGCTGGCTCCGGCTTCAGCATCACGTAGGTCTGCATGATGAGATAGCTCGCCGAGGCGAGCAGGCAGAAGAGCGTCAAGGTGAGGACGCTTGAAGCGGTCGACAGGTCCGCCGAAGCTACCGTGGCGACGCCGGCCGCGACCAGGGGCCACGGCTGCAGCAGGAAGCCGAGCCCGATCGCCGCGAAGAAGCCGAGACCGTCGAGCTTCGCCATCCACCGAGGCGGGCGGGTCGAGCGACCACGGTGCGTCCGCGTTCGCCACGCGATCACCAACAGCCCGATGCCGAGCATGATCTTGATGACCAATGTCGCCGTGGACGGCGTCGAGTCCGCCGCGAGTGGCTGGCCGCCGGTGAAGACGAGCGTCAGAACCACGAGACCCGCCAGGGTGAGCAGCCAGCCCAGGAGGTACCCGAGCCCCTTCCGGCTGCCCTGCTCGGTGCTGAGTAGGAGGATGTACGCGCTCATGGGTAGCGGTTCGAGCGTGATCGCCAGTCCGATGAGGATCAGGTCGAACATCGCGACTCCGCCCCCGACGCCACGCCGGGCCCGCCCATTGCGCCCGCAGCAGACCGCCTTGGCCTACCAAGGTACGGCCAGGTCTGGGCTGTCACTATCGGCGGCAGATCCGGTTGCCGCAGCGCACGCTATCTGCGGCATGTGAGGACGCCTCTCGATGGCAGAACGACTCGCGAACACACCAGCAGCAGAGCAACCACGCGGGAGGCGAGCAACCAGGCGGAGACCAGGATCGGGACGGTCCGCGGGGCCTTCGCAAACCTCGCTTTGCGGTGCATCTTGTTTGCTGCGCGCGTGTCTTGGCCGCGACCCCGCGCACGGTGGGGCGTCGGCCCAGGTTCGGTCGATCCCGGTGGGCCGAGCCGCCGCCAGGGCTATGGTCAAAGGCATCTGATTGGCAGTTGTGATTGATTGGCAATCGCGACCGGCGAGGGAGCTCCGTGATGGTGACCGCGCGATGGCCACGTGCGCCCAGCGTGCTCATCCCGCTAGCGGTCCTGGGACTCGTCGTCGTCGTTGACGCACTCCTGCCGCGATCCCCAGCGCGTCGTGTGTCCTGAGGCCCCCTCAAAGACCAGCTCATCATGCTGTACCACCCGCAGCTGCACACCGGGGATGCGGCGATGGGCGCCCCAGTCCTCGACCAAGTCGCTCATCGACGACACCGTCCGTCTCCGTCGAGCGGGTACCGCCAGCTCGAAGGCGAGTCCGGCGGCTCCAATGGCCGCTGTCCCGGTAGCTGTTCGGACCAGTAGCTGACGACTCATCAATGTTCACTCTACGAAGGGTCTCGCGGGGACGCTGAGGTACGACCGAAAATGCTGGATGAGCGGGGCGCATGAGAGCTCGGCCAGCCGCCCAGGTTGGGCGCTCCAACATCCTGAAGATGTGACCAATGACGTGACCAGCTGGCTGGGGCTCCCTTAGCGCGCTCGTCGGGCTGCTGCGGATGGCGCCGTGGCGGCGGGTGACACACAATCGGTTGCGTCCGGATCTCGGCAGATCAGGTAAACGGCAGGCGCCCACAAGCGGCGTACAGACGCACTTCGCTAACCACACCTACACCCACACCAGAGGGGAGGGCAGCTAGCGACGTCGGAGTTGCCAACGACACGCCACCCACCTCGCTGCCCAGGTCCACGGCTTGAGTCTCGATCTCCCAATCGGCCTCGAGGGTTCGCTCGGAGCGGAGGAAGGTGCCTGTCCCCAGCAAGTGACAAACCCCGCCAGGCGATCAACGATTGTCTTGTTCACGTCACGACGACAGGAGGCCCCGTGCTCTTCCACATCACGCAGGTCCACACCCCCGAGTCATGCCCTCGGGACGAGGGCGGGTCCAACTCGCTGTTCGAGCCCACTGTGCCTGGGGTCCGCTTGGTCGGGCGTTACGGCGCGAACGCTCAGCACACGCTCTTCCTGATCGTCGAAGCTGATGACGTCGACGCCATCCACACGTTCCTGTGGCCGGGCTTCAAGCGCTGCACGAGCACCATCACGCCGGTGAGCGAAGTCCCCGTGCCCAAGGTCTGAGTCCGCCGCGCGACTGAGGGCAGGTACGACGAGTCACACCCGTACGCCGCGCCGCTACGTGATCAGCTTCTCGAAGACCGGGGTCAGCACCTTGTCCTCCTCGGCGGTGAAGCCGCGAAAGCTCCGGGCTCGGGCGAGGACCTCGTCGGTGGGGAAGATCAGCTCGTTCTTCGCGACGGAGGGGTCGGACTCGAGCAGCGCCTCGCGCGACCCGGTCACCGGTGAGATGTAGTTGACCCAGTCCTCGACCTCGGCCATCACCGTCGGCGTGTAGTAGTAGTCGATCAGCCGCTCGGCGTTGGTGCGGTGCCGGGCGTAGCGCGGGATGACGAAGTTGTCCGACCACACGATGTGACCGGTCGTGGGCAGGGTGAAGCGGAGGTCAGGGTTCTGCGCCTGGAGCTGGATCATGTCGCCGCTGTAGGCGAAGCAGGCTGCGATCGATCCCGACCGCAGGCCGCTGATGTACTCGTTGCCGGTGAACCCCTTGAGCTGGCCGGAGTCCCGGACCTTCGTGAGCCTGTCGACTGCGTGGTTGAACTGGTTCTTCGTGAACTCGGCGGGGTCGATGCCCATCGACAGCATGGTCAAGCCGACGGTGTCGCCGACGTCCGTGAGGAGGGTGACGCGGCCCCTCAGCCGCTTGTCGGTGAAGAGCTGCTCGACGGTCTCGACGGCGCCTCCGGTCAGCCTGGTGTTGTAGGCGATGCCGGTGAAACCGGTCTGCCAGGGCAGCGAGTAGCGCCTGCCCTTGTCGAAGGGGGCGTCCCGCAGCGCCGGTTGCAGGTTGCGGCGGTGGGGGATGTTCTCCGGACGCAACGGGAGCAGGACGCCTGCCCGGATCAGGCGCGCGACCATCCAGTCGGTGCTGCACCAGAGGTCGCGCGCCACCTGGTTCCCGTGTTTCAGCGCCCGCAGCACCGGGCCGACGAACTGCTCGTTGTCGTAGTAGTCCTCGGTGTAGTTGACGCGGATCCCGGTGCGCCGGGTGAACCGGTCCAAGGTCGGGTGGACGCCGAGGTCGTCGCCGACGTCGATGTAGTCGGGCCAGTTCGACCAGTTCACTGTCTTCTCCTGGGCCGACATGTCCGCTCGCGAAGGCTGGGTCACCGGCGATCCGTCCGACCGGCAGGCGGACAGCAAGCCGGCCACGCCGCCGGCGACCAGCATCCCTCGTCGGCTGACCCGGACCGACGGAGTCGCGCTGCCGGGCCCGGGGTGCGGTTTCACGACCCCTCCTTGATCACCGCGTCGAGGAAGACCTCCCGGATGTCCGAGGCCGTCTCGACGGAGTGTTCGGTGCCACCCGTCGCCGCGGAGATGGCCTTCAGGGTGTCCTCATCGGCGTCGGGACCGATGGCCACGGTGAAGACGGGCAGCGGCCTCGACGCGGTCCGGGCGGCTCTGAGCCGGGACAGCAGGTCGCTCCGCGTGAGCCCGGACAAGGTGTTCGTGCCGTCGGTCACGACCACCACCGAGTTGTACCGCCGCGGGTCGTAGTCGTGGCGGACGGTCTCGAACGCGTCCCAGGTCGTCCGGTAGAGCCCGGTGTCGCCGCGACGCTGGGCAAGCGCGGGCAGCCGGTCGGCCTCCGAGCGCAGCGTCTGCCGTCGCGCCTGTCGGTCGGAGGGTGACCCGAGGGGTCCGACGGACACCAGCTGGCGCCAGGGTGTTCCGTCGTCCAGGTCGGTGGAGAAGGCCCACAGCCCCAGCTCCGCGTCATCGGGCAGGTAGCCGACGGCGGCCTTGGTCGCCGCGGTCGCGGAGCGCATCTTGTCGCCGCCCACCTCCAGCATCGACCCGGACACGTCGACGACGACGAGCGTCCGGTTCCGGCGTTGCGCAGCCGCCCAGACGCGACGCGCGTCGGTGATCTGCTGGTCACCCAGCTGCGGCAGCGACCGGATCGTGGCGTCGCGTGCGATCCCGTCGAAGCCGGCTGTGGGTGGGAAGGCGCTCCCCTTCGCGTCTCGCAGCCCGGCTTCCCGCAGGCGCTTCTGTGTGGCGGCCTGGTAGAGCGACGACACGAATGCGCCGACGGCGTCGCGTCGTACGGCGGACTGGGTCGGCGGCACGAACTGGACGACCGGGAAGTCGAGCGACGTCCCCTCGCCGCGCGGGTAGACGGCCCGGAGCCGATCGGGGCCGGACCCGGAGTCGGCCTCGATGACCGCCTGCTCGCTGGTCGCGTGGACGGCTGCGCCCGAGCCGGTGCTGGCCACGTCCTGGAGGCTGGAGTCCCGTGCGCGCGAGGAGAGGGTGACCAGGCTGGTCACGAGCGCACGGCTCGGTGGCCCGGACGCCCGGCCCAGGGCAGCCTGGGCCGTCGCCAGGGTGAGGAGGCCCTCGGTGCTGTGGTCGGGGTCCGACATCGAGACGCCCGCCCGCCCCTCCAGCACGCCGGACCACCCACCGGCGGCCGGCTTCACCAGCGCACGCGCAGCCTCCGGTGGTGCCGCGAGGACCAGCGGCGAGCTCGCGATCGAGGGGAGCACCCAGGAGCTGTGCACGGGGTTGGTCTCCCCGCTGGTCTCCCGGCGCAGCTGCTGGACCCACTGCGAGGAGTCCGCGAGCCACACGTCGGGCAGGTCGACCCCGGGGCGCCCGAACCGGTCGACCACCTCGGAGCTCGGTCGCGCCGTCACCTGCACGACTGCGCAGACCCCGTCCGGCCGCGCCGTGCTCGCCCAGTCCGCACCAGCGTTCCTCAGGGCCGAGGCGATGCCCGGGGCGGCGGTCACCCGGATCGTCTCGTGACCGGCGCAGGCCTTGTCCTCGCTCGTGGACCGGCCGCGGACCGTCACGACGACCACCAGCGCAGTGACCAGCAGGCACCCGGTGATCCACAGGACCGGAGTCCCTCGACGGAACGATCCGTGTCTTCCCCTGCCGTGCGCGCCCCGTCCGGACGCACGGTGACGTCCGGTCATGACCCCCCACAACCCGTCGTGCGACTCGCTTGCACCCCAACTACGCGTTCACCGTATAGCAGCCGTTCCGGTCGTCAAGCCCAGGTGAGGATTGGGTACGACGTATCAGGACATCGTCACCAGCCGTCGTCAATGGTCCGACGGCACGACCACGTGAAGGTGGCGAGGGCTAGGAGGGAAAGTGCCTCCAGTGCCCCTCGGAGACGACGTCGACGGTGCCGTCGGTCACCGTGATGGCCGTCTGGTCGTCGATCGCGTACGACGGACCGGGGAGGCCGGCCGCCCATCGCTCTGCTGCCGCCATGGTGTTCGTCGGCAGCATCTCGTGGTCGACGTGCGGGAAGATCGAGAAGTCCACGACGCCCAGCGTGCGGTCGTCACCGCCCGCTGGTGGCTTCCAGCCGACGAAGTCCTCCCCGATGCGGGGTGTCATCACCATGCTCCCCGCGCTCATCCCCACGTAGACCGTGTCGCTGAGGGACGGCAGGAGATCCGCCATCCCCGACTGCCACATCCAGTGGGCCAGGTACAGCGCGTCTCCGCCCGACACCAGCAGGACGTCCGCCTCGTGGACCTGGGGGACCCAATGGTCCTCGTCGATGCTGGGCAGCGCGGTGAGCTCCAGCACGCCCAGGGACTTCCACCCCAGCTCGCACATGGGCTCGGTGGATCGGCCGCTGATGAAACGCCACACCCCCGCGCCCGGACCGACGTGGGGATGCCCGTACATCGCCGTCGGGATGCACAGGGCAGTGCAGCCGGCGATCGGCTTGCCCAGGAGGTCGAGCAGCGCGTCCTGGATGCTCGGGTTCTTGACTCCCGCTGACGTGAGCAGAAGCTTCACGATGTCTCCCGGTTCGAGTGCGGTGGAGCATGGCGACGTACAGACCTGGAACCGACCCAAGAGTCATCGGTGCCGGCAGGGTCGTGAAGTCCTCGCAACCAGGCACTCCAGCCAGGCAGCAGCAGTGCCGTGGTGCGGGTCGCGACCTCTGCCACCACCAGCTCGGCCGTCTGGTCTGCCGTCAGGTCGGCAGTGTCGAGCCACCAGCCGACATCGCCGAGCTCACGCTTCAGGTCGGCCTCGAGTCGTTCGTACCCGTCGAACTCGAACTGGTCCTCGGGCTCGCGGCCCGCGTTGCGCGACCTGCAGGCTTCGATCCCCGGATCGAGCACGACGAGCCGCACCGGCCGCGGTGACATCAGCGCCAGGAAGAAGTCCAGCTCGCTGCGGTCCACGAGCACGGTGTCCATGAGCACCGTGAAACCCGAAGTCGACGAAGTTGTTCGCCAAGGCGCACAGGTTGCGGTTGCAGAGCTCGTCCTGACGGAGCGCTTCCTCGGTCGGTGCGCCCATGAACCACACGGAGCCGCTCCGGATCATGGCGTTGACGGCGTCGCCGCCGACCTGCGCCGCGCGCGGCAGCGACCGCGCCACGAGAGACGTGATCGTGGTCTTGCCCGCTCCCGGCATCCCCGTGACGATCACGCAACCTGACACTTCGTCGGCGTCCACGCCGCGTGACGCTGCCACCTTTCACTCCAAGGGCGCAATCACGTTCTCGGGTCCGTGCTCACAGCCAGCGACGGACTCGTCGCGCGTACTCGTCGTACGGCGCACCGAACCGCTCGTGCAGGAAGCGCTCCTCGGGTCGGATGGCGCCCCAGAGGACGAGCAGCACCGCGACCGGGAACAGCAGGAGACCCCAGAACGTGGCTGCCAGCAACGCCAGCCCGAGGTAGAGCGCGAGCAGGCCGACGTACAACGGGTTGCGGGAGAGGCGGTACGGCCCCTCCTCGATCATCGCGTGCGTCGCCTGCCCCGGCAGCAGGCCGGTCTCGTGCCGTCCGAACAGCCACAGCGACCAGCCGTTCCACCCGACGAACAACAGCAGCAGGGTCCAGCCGAGCGGGACCCGCCACCCCCCGAGGTCGACCGGGTCACCCCCGAGCAACGTGGCCAGCCAACCGACGAGCAGGGGCCCGCCGATCGCGACCGGCGGCCAGAGCCGGAACGCGACCGTTTCCTCCGAGCCGTGCGCCATGCCCCCATTGTCGTAGGCAGTGGCGGCGTACGCGCTCGGCAGACCCAGTGCTCGACGAGCGGTTCGGCTACCGGCGTGGGGCACCTGACAGCTCACACGGAGGGTTGGCTCCGAGGGACGTGTTGCCGATCTGTTGCTCGGCGGCGCGCATGGCCGTCGGGTCGATCCTGGCCACGCCGCCGAACGGGCGGTCGAGGTCGAGGATCACGAGCAGCGACGCGGTGAAGATGAGCGTGGTGAGTCCCAGAAGCGTCCAGCGCAGGCTCGGGCGGATGCGGCGGTCGGCGAACGCAGCCGTGGACGCGACGGTGATGGCGACGCAGCCGATCAGGAGTGCCGTCACGATGGCCGGCACCGAGGGTGCGGCCTCGGCGAGACGGACCCGCCGTGCTGAGGCGCGGCCACGTTCGGCGGTGACGACCTCGGACACCAGGTTCTCGCGGATGTCAGCCTGCTGAGCCTGGGCGACCATAGCCGCGACGCGCGCGTCAGCGTCATTGGAGATCGACGACGTGTGGCGGGTCGCCTCGAGAGAGGTCCACCCTGGCCCGGCGACGGCCCGGGCATAACAGCGCAGCTGGGCGACGAGGTCCGGCCCGGTCGGTGACGGCAGGAGCGCCGCCGCAACGGCCTCCGTCGAGACGGCTCCGGCTTCCCCGTTGGCGGCGTCGCTGGCGTCCTCGTACGACGAGAACGTCTCGACGAGGACGAACGCGAGCACGAGCGCGACGAGGATTCGCACGGGGGCCAGCAGGTCGGTGAGGGGGATGCCCTCGGCGGAGTCCTGGCTCTCGGTCGCCACGTGTGTGGCGAGGTGACGCTGCGCCAGCAGGCCGAGCGCACCCGACACCACCACAACGACGATGACCAGTGCCGTCACAGCGCGACGTACCGCCCTCCCTCATGACCCCGTACCGCGCGGACCGCGGCCGATCCGGGGCCTGTCGGCCTCGGCGTCTGCCGCTCACCGGCACGCCGCCGTTCAACCAGGGAAACCCGAGTCGTTCAGCGTGATCTTGTCCCCGTCCTTGTGGCAGCGGAGGCACGTGATGTACCTCTGGCCCTCGTCGTTGCGGCGCGTCTGCCACGTGTGGATGCCGAGCCGACACAGCAGTGACCTGGAAGCCACACGTTCACCCGCCTGGTGGCGTGTAGTCGATCCTCATGTTCGCGGCCTCGTCCATCTGAGCCGGCGTCAGCAGCGCAACGGTCTCGTAGCTGCTGAGCGCGCCGGTCTGGCCGACCGTGCCGGCGATCGCCGCCATCGCCTCGTTGTTCGGCGCCTCGATGATGGCCACGAGGTCATCGGCGCCGAACGAGAAGTACACGCCCTCCACCGAGCCACCCACACCCGAGGCCAGCTTCTCGATCGCATCGGCACGAGCGGAGCCACCCTTCGCCATCACGCCCTTGATCCCTTCGGACGAGTACGACGCCTTGATCATGTACTTGGCCATGGTGCTCTCTTCTCTTGATGGTGGGCACTGTCGCAGCAAGGACCCCGAGAGCGGCTGCTCGATCCATCAAAGACCCGCGTCGTCGACAAGGTCAACGCGTCCGGCTCCGCCATCGGCACCGCCTCGCAACGACAGATGCGCGCATACAGCGGCATGTCCGATTGCCAATCGCGGGCTCCTCCGCGACGCGACGTGGCAGTGGCGTCAGGGCGTGGGGGTGCGGACGCCGCTTCGACGGACGATCTCGTCGACGACGCGTGCGAGCGGTGCGGTGGCATCGATCGCCATGCCGTCCCTGGGAACGTCACCTCCCGTCTGGTGCAGGCGCATGACGAGCTCCCGCTCGTCTCGTCGCCCGCCCCACTCGTCCACGGGTCGCTCGTCCAGCCGACGGGCCAACGTGTCACGGTCGACCTCCAGGACGAAGACGCCGTCGAAGAGGTCGACGAACGTCGAGAAGTTCCTGGAGCCACCGCAGAAGAACGTGACCGGCTCGTCCCGGCTGGCGACGAGCGCTCGCACCTTGTCCACCCGCCAGAGGTGGTGATCGTGGGCGTGGACGTTCGTCGGGTCGCCGGTCTCGGGATCGCCCTGGTAGGCCAGCTCGTTGTCGCCGTTGATCGCCTGGTAGCCACGCCGCTGCAGCTCGTTGCAGACCGACGTCTTGCCGGTGCCGGAGAGGCCTTCGACCAGGTAGTTCTTGACGCCCATCGCCAGATGTTACGAACCCGGGCACAGCACGCGCCGGATCCGGTCCGGAATCGAGAAGCGCCGCGGCGTTCCACGGGCCTAGCCTTTTCGTGAGGGAGATCGGCACCGCGCCGAGCCCCGAGCGTCGAAAGGTTGCGCGATCATGCCCACGAAGAACGACAGGACCGAGTCCGACGGCTTCAGCCCCGAGGAACGCGCCGCGATGAAGGAGCGGGCCGCCGAGCTGCGTGCGGAGGGCAGGAAGGGTGCCAAGAAGGCCGACGGTTTGCAGGCGCTCCTCGACAGCCTCGCGGAGATGGCACCCGACGATCGCGGGCTCGCGGAGCGGGTGCACGTGGCGGTGACCGAGCACGCGCCCGAGCTGCTCCCGAAGACCTGGTACGGCATGCCCGCCTACGCGAACGCGGACGGCAAGGTCGTCATCTTCTTCCAGCCGTCGGGGAAGTTCAGCTACCGGTACTCGACCCTGGGCTTCCAGGACACGGCGAACCTCGACGACGGCGACCTGTGGCCGGTGGCGTTCGCGCTCGTGGCGTGGGGGCCCGAGGTGGAGAAGAAGGTCGTTGAGCTCGTCAAGGCGGCCGCGTCCTGAGGACAGCGACGATGTGATGCCTCTGCTGGTCATGTCCCCGATGGCGGTGTACCTGATGGCGGCCGCCGTCCCGATCACGTTCTCGCTCGCGACGATGCTGCTGATGCACCTGGGCACCGTGCGGCCCCGCAAGGGCGGCGGCACCGGCGCCGGCTGGCTCGACGCGGAGAGCGCGTTCGACGCGGCCCGGTGGCGTCACGTCCGCTGGCGTACGGCGATGGTGCTGACCGGTCGACGCCGCCGGGTGGAGATGCCGGTCGTGGACCCGCAGGCGCTGCGCGGGATGCGGCCGGCCGGCGTGGCCATGGTGCCGCTGGCACGCATCGCCGGCTCGGTCGACGGCGGACGGCACGTGTTCGACCGGCGCTTCGACCCTGCGACCGACGAGGCCTGGCCGCGGTTCGTCTCGCTGGTGCGGGCCCGGCTCGCCGGCGAGGGTCTCCCGCCCGTGCAGCTCATCGAGCACGACGGCTGCTACTTCGTCCTGGACGGGCACCACCGCGTCGCCGTCGCGCGGGCGCTCGGCGACGACGCCGTCGAGGCCCAGGTCACCACCGTCACGCCGAGCGGTGCGCTGCGACCCGACAGGTCGTGACCACGGAGCCGCTAGCGTCGAGGTCATGGCGACAGCGAACGAGGTCCTGGTCGACGGGTTCGACCGGGTGAAGGAGACCGTGCACCAGGCCGTCGAGGGGCTCGACGAGGACCGGCTGGCCCACCGGCCGGACGCCGACGCGAACTCCCTGGCGTGGCTGGTCTGGCACCTGGCGCGGGTGCAGGACGACCACATCGCCGACGTCGCCGGCAGCGAGCAGCTCTGGACCGTCGGCGGCTGGGTGGAGCGCTTCGGGCTGCCGTTCGAGGTCGGCGCGATCGGCTACGGGCAGAGCTCCGAGGAGGTCGGCCAGGTGAAGGCCGGTGCCGAGCTGCTCACGGCGTACTACGACGCGGTGCACGGCGCGACGGTCGACTACCTGCGCTCGCTGCGCGACGACGACTACGAGCGGGTCGTCGACGAGCGGTGGGACCCGCCCGTCACGCTCGCGGCCCGGTTGGTGAGCGTGCTCAACGACACCACGCAGCACGCCGGCCAGGCGGCGTACGTCCGCGGGCTGCTCGACCGACGCTAGCCGCGTCTCACTCGGCGGCCAGGCCGATGCCGCGCAGCGTCGCGAGCTGCAGGTCCACGAGCCGCCGCGCCTGCTCCACCGACACCACGTCGCACACCCAGTCCCAGTGCAGCGCGACGGTGTCGCCGACCAGCGGGCTCTCGATGAGCGAGGTCCCGCCGACCGACCAGCGCGCCCGCTCGGACACCGGTGCGCCCTCGAGGAGACCCCGGCCGTCCCACACCAGCGGCCGGGAGACCACCTCGACCTCCGCGCCGTCGACGGCGACGACCTCGCCGGCGCGGATCCGGCACCGGTCGAGCACCTGCACGGCGGGACCCGGCGGCCGGCCCTCGCGCAGCAGGCCGGCCCACGGGTAGACCTCGAAGACCTGGAAGCTGTGGTGCGGCACGGCGCGGTCGGACGCCTCGCGCCAGGTGCCGCCGACCTGTCCGCGGAAGCGGTCCTCGCAGCCGCGCGACCAGCACCGCCGGGTCGACCTCGGACAGCAGCGGGCTGCCCAGCCAGTAGGCGTCGACCACGGCCGCGTCGAGCGGGTCGGTGCGACCGGAGGCCTCGGCCAGCACCTCGAGGTAGCTCCAGGCGCCCTCGAACAGCCGCGCCCGCCGGCCGATGTCGTCGGTCGCCTCGGGCTCGAGCATCGCCGCGGCACCGGCCGGGCCGCAGTACCCGAGCTCGTTCGGCGGGTAGGCGTACTGCGCGAAGAGCACCGCCCCGCTCCGCTCACGTCGTGCCCCGGCCGGTCAGCAGATCCGGGGCAGCTGCTCGCCGATCGGCAGGTCGACGACGCGCGTGCCGCCGAGCCCGGTGCGTGCGACGACCATCCGCGGGTGGTCGGGGACGCAGCTGCCGATGCGTCGGGCGCCCGTGCCGAGCGGGTGGGCCTGCATCGCGGCGAGCACCTCGTCGGCCCGGTCGCCGGGCACGATCGCGAGCAGCTTGCCCTCGTTGGCGACCTGCAGCGGATCGAGCCCGAGCAGCCCGCAGGCGTCGCGGACCTCGGCGGGCACCGGCAGGTCCCGCTCCACCAGCTCGATGCCGACCCCGGAGGCGCGGGCGATCTCGTTGAGCGTCGCCGACACCCCGCCGCGCGTCGGGTCGCGCAGCACGTGCACGTCGACGCCGGTGGCGAGCATCTCCGCGACCAGCCCGTGCAGCGGCGCGGTGTCGCTCTCGACCGTGGTGCCGAACTCCAGGCCCTCGCGGCAGCTCATCACCGCGACGCCGTGCACCCCGATGTCCCCGCTGACGAGCACCGCGTCGCCGACCTCGGCCCGGCGCGGACCGATGTCGACGCCGGCTGGCACGACGCCGATGCCCGCGGTGTTGACGTAGACCCCGTCGCCGCTGCCGCTGTCGACGACCTTCGTGTCACCGGTGACCAGCTGCACCCCGGCCACCTCCGCCGCCTTGCCGACGGCGGTGGCGATGCGGCCGATGTCCGCGAGCGCGGTGCCCTCGGCGAGGATGAACGCGGTCGAGAGGTACGCCGGCGTCGCCCCCGACATCGCGAGGTCGTTGACGGTGCCGTTGACCGCGAGGTCGCCGATCGACCCGCCGGGGAAGAACATCGGCTTCACCACGAACGAGTCGGTCGAGAACGCGAGCCGACCGCCCGCCTCGAGGCCCGGCAGCGTCAGCACCGCCGAGTCGCCGAGGTCGGCGTGCGCCGCGCCGCCGAACGCCGGCAGGAACAGCTGCTCGATCGAGCTCGCCGGACATCGCGCCGCCGCCGCCGTGGCCCATCACGATCACCGGGGTGTCCCGCAGCGGCGCGGGACAGACCCAGCCCTCGAAGTCGAGGTCGCTCATCGCGCGTCTCGGGGTCCCGCGCGGCTCAGCAGCCGGGGTGCCACCAGCTCGAGCCGGCGGTAGGCGTAGTACGCCGCGCAGGCACCCTCGGAGGACACCATCGTCGCGCCGAGCGGGTTGCGCGGCGTGCACTCCTTGCCGAAGGCCGCGCACTCGTGCGGCTTGATCAGCCCCTGCAGCACCTCGCCGGACCGGCACAGCGGCGACTCGTCGGTGTGGATGTCGCCGACCGAGAACCGCTTCTCGGCGTCGAAGTCGGCGTACCGCTCGGACAGCCGCCAGCCGCTCTGCGGGATCATCCCGATGCCGCGCCAGGTCCGGTCGGTCACCTCGAACACGTCCGCCAGCATCGCCATCGCCGGCTTGTTGCCCTCGTCGCGGACCACGCGCGGGTAGGCGTTCTCGAGCTCGTGCCGGCCCTGCTCGAGCTGGACGACGGTGCGCCGGATGCCCTCGAGGATGTCGAGCGGCTCGAAGCCGGTGACGACGATCGGGACGCCGTACTTCTCGGCCAGCGGTGGGTACTCCGAGGTGCCCATCACGCTGCACACGTGCCCGGCGGCGAGGAACGCCTGCACCCGGCAGGTCGGCGACTCCATGATCGCGGCGATCGCCGGCGGCACCAGCACGTGCGAGACCAGCAGCGAGAAGTTCGTGATGCCCAGCCGCTTGGCCTGGTAGACCGTCATCGCGTTGGCCGGCGCGGTCGTCTCGAAGCCGATCCCGAAGAACACCACCTCGCGGTCGGGGTTCTCGCGGGCCAGCTTCAGCGCGTCGAGCGGGGAGTAGACGACGCGGACGTCGCCGCCGGCGCTCTTGATCGAGAACAGGTCCTTCGTGCTGCCCGGCACCCGCAGCATGTCGCCGAACGAGCAGAAGATGACGCCGGGCCGCTGCGCGATCGCGAGCGCCTTGTCGATGATCTCCAGCGGCGTCACGCAGACCGGGCAGCCCGGGCCGTGGATCATCTCCACGCCGTCGGGCAGCAGCTGGTCGATGCCGTGCCGGATGATCGAGTGGGTCTGCCCGCCGCAGACCTCCATCATCGCCCAGGGCTGCGTGGTCACCGCGTGGATCTGGTCGAGCAGCTTCCTGGCCAGGTCGGGGTCGCTGAACTCGTCGAGGTACTTCATCGTCCTGCTCCTGTCTGCCCGTTGGCCTGGCGCGCGGCGAGCTCGAACCCGTCGCCGAACTCCTCCTCGAGGATCCCGAGCCTCTCGAAGCTCGCGAGCGTCTCCCGGGCGGACTGCCTCGTCGAGGCGCTGGATCGCGAAGCCGACGTGCACGATGACGTACTCGTCGACCTGCACGTCGGGGATGTAGGCCAGGCAGACCTCCTTGCGCAGGCCGCCGAAGTCGACCTGCGCCATCGTCTGCCGTCGGCCTCGTGGACCGACACGACGCGGCCTGGAACTGCCAGACACATGAGCGCTCTCCCTTCCGTGGTTGTCGTGCTCCCGGTCAGCCCACCGAGCCGACCAGGATCTGTCCGAGCGCGATGCCGCCGTCGTTGGGCGGCAGCAGCCGCGGCCGAAGCACCGTGAACCCTGCGTCCTCCAGCCCCCGCACGCTGGTCCGCAGCAGCAGCGCGTTCTGCGAACACGCCGCCGCCGAGCGCCACCACGTCGAGCCCGGTCTCCGTGCGCGGCGAGGTCGGCCATCGACGACGACCAGCGCGGCCACCGCGGCGTGGAACCGGGCCGCGATCTGCGCCACGGGGACGCCGCGCCGCAGGTCGTCGACGACCGCGCGCACGACGGCACCGGGGTCGGTCGTCGGCCGGGGACGCTCCCGCCGACCCCGAACGCGTACGGCGCCGCGTCGGCGTCCCAGGTCCGCGCCAGCGCCTCGAGCTCGATCGCCGCCTCGGCCTCGTAGTCGACGCGGTGCCGCACCCCGACCAGCGAGGAGACCGCGTCGAAGAGCCGGCCCATGCTGGAGGTCGGCACGCAGCCGAGCCCGGTGTCGAGCTGGTGCGCCAGCACCCGGCGCTCGTCGGCCGGGCAGGCGGCCACCGGCGGCAGGTCGTCGGCCCACGTCGACGCCGGCGGCGCGCAGGTGTGCCAGCGCCATCCGGTAGGGCCGCAGCACGCTGGCGTCGCCGCCGGCGAGCGGCACGTAGCCGAGGTGCGCGACGCGGCGGAACGACTTGTAGCCGGCGACCAGCACCTCGCCGCCCCAGACCGCGCCGTCGGTGCCGTAGCCGGTGCCGTCGAAGGCGATCCCGATCACCTCGTCGTCGGGGCCGAGGCCGTGCTCGCCCATCACCGACGCGACGTGCGCGTGGTGGTGCTGCACGGTGCGGACCGGTCGGCCGGCGGCGTGCTCGCCGCGCCCACGCGGCCGAGCGGTAGCCGGGGTGCGCGTCGGCCACGACGAGCTCGGGCGTCGACCCCGGTGAGCTCTTCGAGGTGACGTTCGCTCGCGGTCAGCGCCTCCTGGGTGGCGAGGTCGTCGAGGTCGCCGATGTGCTGGCTGAGCCAGGCGTAGCGGCCGGCCGCCGACGCGCGCAGGTGTTCTTCAGGTCGGCGCCGGCGGCGAGCACCGGCGCGACCTCGAACGGCAGCGCGACCGGCAGCGGCGCGTGGCCGCGGGAGCGCCGCACCGGCAGCTCGGCGCCGGCGACCACCCGGGACACCGAGTCGTCGCAGGGCACGTGGATCGGCCGGTCGTGGCGCAGCCAGGCGTCCGCGATCCCGCCGAGCCGGGTCAGCGCCTCGTCGTCGTCGGTGACGATCGGCTCGCCGGCGAGGTTGCCCGAGGTCATCACCAGCACGTCGGGGCCCGGCTCGCCGTCGCAGCCCGAGCAGCAGCACGTGCAGCGGGGTGTAGGGCAGCATCACGCCGAGGTCGGGGTTGCCCGGGCGCCACCGACCGTCGGCGCACGGCCGCGCGACGTCGCCGCGCGGGGGAGCAGCACGATCGGCCGGCGCGGCCCGGTGAGCAGCCGCCGCTCGTCCTCGCCGATCGTCCACCAGCGTCCGCGCCACGTCGAGGTCGCGAGCCATCACCGCGAACGGCTTGTCGCCGCGCCGCTTGCGCCGGCGCAGCTCCGCGACGGCCGGCTCGTTGCGCGCGTCGCAGGCGAGGTGGTAGCCGCCGAGCCCCTTGACGGCGACGATCCGGCCCGCCGCGAGCAGCTCGCGCGCCGCGTCGTACGGCGTCGTCGCCGGTGCGCGTGCAGCCCGGGCGCCGACGAGCTCGAGCGTCGGACCGCAGTCGTGGCAGGCGATCGGCTGCGCGTGGAAGCGACGGTCGGCGGGGTCGTCGTACTCCGCGCGGCAGGCGTCGCACATCGCGAAGCCGGCCATCGTGGTGGCGGCGCGGTCGTAGGGCAGCGCGGTGATGATCGTGAACCGCGGACCGCAGTTGGTGCACGATGATGAACGGGTGGCGGTAGCGCCGGTCGGTCGGGTCGGCGAGCTCGGCCAGGCAGTCGTCGCAGGTCGCGACGTCGGGCGAGGCGAGGGTGCGGCCGGCGCCGCCGGCGCTGGCCTCGATGGGAAGCCGGTGCCGCCCCGCACGGGCAGCTCGGACTCGTGGACGCCCTCGACCTCGGCCAGCGGCGGCGCGTCGCTCGACCAGCCGGCGACCGAACGCGGTCGACGGCGTCCGGGTCGCCCTCGACCTCGACGACGACGCCGGCGGAGGTGTTGGCGACCGAGCCGGCGAGGCCGAGGTCGGCGGCGGTGACGTAGACGAACGGCCGGAAGCCGACGCCCTGCACCAGCCCGAAGACGTCGTAGCGGCGGCGGACCCGGGTCGGTCGGCCGCTGCCCATCAGCTGCAGGCCGGACAGCGCGGCGCGGGCCTGCGCCTCGTCGATCGCCTCGACGGCGAAGCCCATGTGGATCAGCACCCACTGGCCGGTCGCCGGGCTGCTCCTCGAGCATGCCGACGTTGACCTGGCGCCGGCGCCCTCGACGTCGACGAGCGCGAGCTGGCCGGCGTAGCCGTCGGCGAGGCCGACGACGCGTCCGGGGATGCCGAGGCACATGTCAGGCCTCCCGCGCGCACGAGCAGGTCGTCGACGCAGGCGCGCCGACCACGCCCACCGCGACGGGCACGGCGGCCGCGACCGGCTCGCTGAGGCCGATGCCGTCCTCGGTGGTCGGCCGGCCGGCAGCCCACGACGTACGTCGGCGGGAGGGTGCCGCCGAGCTGCCCGAGCGAGGCGAGCACCGCCACCGGGTCCATGCCGTGCGGGTCGACGTCGCCGCGCCCGCAGGTCGTCGGGGCCGACCTCGAGGACGGTGACCTCGCCGGGGGCGTCGCCGCTGCGGCACGGCGTCGACGATCACCAGGGCGTCGTACCCGTCGAGCAGGTCGTAGGCCAGGTGCATGCCGCGGATGCCGTAGTCGACGACCCGCACGTGGCCGTCGGGTCCGGGCGCGTGCTCGGCCAGCCGGCGGACGACCTCGGGACCGAAGCCGTCGTCGGAGCTGAAGAGGTTGCCGATGCCGGCAACGAGCACCGTCATGGAGCGGCGCTCACATCTGCCGCATCCGCAGGTAGCGCTGCAGGTCGGGGATGGACTTCACCCCGACCACGGCGGCCGCGGTCGCGGCGCCCAGCAGCAGCAGCGTGGTCAGCTTCCCGATCGTCCTCATGGTCGGCTCTCCTCTCGCTCGGTGAGCGGTTCGATCTCGTCGGGGGCGAAGTAGAAGTAGCGGCCGTACCAGTCGTGCAGGTCGGCCGCCGGGTCGTCCTCGAGCACCAGCGCGACGTGCGTGCCGCCGTCGACGTCGGACAGCACCGCCGTGACGCGGGCGACCTGGTCGGCGAAGAACAGGTCCTGCGCGTCGGCGCGACGGTTCGGGTGCACCCGGACCCGGCTGCCCTGGGCGACCCGGACGCCGTCGACGACGACGGCGTCGGTGTCCGGGTCGAACGGCGCGTCGGTCTGCTCGTCGAACGGTCCGCGCGGGTCGCGGAAGACGCCGTGCAGCTGCTGCAGCTCGGCGGGCGACATCGCGTCGCAGCGGTCGATGATCGCGGCGGCCCGCGGGTCGGTCGCGCGGGCCTCGGCCTTCTCCTCGTCGGTCATGGTCATCACCCGCAGGGTGAGGATCTCGTCGATCTCCGTGGCGTCGAACAGCGCGCCCGCGCTCTCGGGAGCGACCTCGGGGTGGTCGTAGAGGATGATCGGCGAGCCGAGCAGCAGGTCGTCGTCGCCGTCCTCGCCGGCCAGGAACGGCCAGCACCGGTCCTGGCGGAAGCCGTCGACGAGGTCGCGGGCCTCGGCCGGCGGGTCGACCACCGACACGAACGCGCAGCCCTCGGCCTCGACGAGCAGGTGGGCGCCGAGCAGCGAGGTGCGGGTGGCGTCGGCCTGCGTGGTCGGCCGGTCCGGGTGCTCGTTGTGCACCTCGACGCCCAGCCGGGTCAGCGGCCCGTGCGGCGGTCGCCGTCACCGCGACCCGCGCGGTCAGCGGCCAGCGACGTCGTACGACGGACCCGGCGGGTGTGCCGTCCGCAGCGGTGACCTGCTCGACGTGCTCGGCGGGACCCACGCAGGCGGCCGTCTCGGACGACCCGGGCAGCGCGAAGCGGAGCACCAGCTCCTGCTCGACGGCCTCGTCCCAGGTCAGCTCGGCGCGGCCGTCGACGTCCAGCCGCTCGCAGGGCTCGCCGTCGGCGTCGTGGACCTGGCGGTGCTGGAGCTGCAGGAAGCGGAGGTGGACGACGACGGCGGACGCGTCGCTGACGTCGCGCAGCACGGTGTGCATCGTCATGCTCGCCGGCTCGCCGAGCCCGCGGTCGGCGGCACCGGGCGGCCCGAGGACGCCGAACTGCCAGCGGTTGCGGTTCTTGTCCGAGCTGGCGCGGTAGGGGTAGAGCAGGTAGCCCTCGTAGAGCACCGCGTCGGCGACGGTGCGGGCGGCCTGCAGCCGCTCGGTGGACACGCTCACGGCGCCACCGCCCCCTCCGCCGGTGTGGCGTCGTCGGCGTCCGCGAGCAGCCGGCCCATCGTCTCCTCCCACGAGATCAGGCCGTGCCGGGCGCGGTAGTCGCCGAGCGCCGCGACCGTGTCGTGGTCGAGCCGGATCCAGCCGCTGCTCGGGTAGAACACCGCCATCAGGTCGCGCCACACCCGCACCGGCAGGGAGTAGGCGGCGCCTCGCAGTCCCACGGCACCTGCTGCACCTCGAAGCCGTGGTCGCCGATCGGTGAAGGCGGTGCCGCTGAACATCATCGACAGCGGGACGGCGCCGTCGCCGAGGGCGTGCAGGTAGCGCGAGGCGGCCACGTCGAAGTCGTAGGTGCAGGGCATCGCGAGGTCCACCTCGGTGCTCCCGGTGAACCCGGTGACCGTGGTCTGGCACTGCATCCACTGGAACGGCCGGAGCGTCTGCGACCAGCGGTCCCGGTCGCCGAACAGCGCGCGCATCCCCGCCTCGTCGTCGGCTGCGTAGCCGCGGCGCTGCGGCTCGATGCGGACCTGGCACCGCAGCGCGACCGCGTGCACCCGCTGCCCGGAGGTCTCCTCGACCTTCAGCCGCGCGGTCAGCTCCGGCGCCGCGGCGTACGGCGTCGGGGCGACGTCGAGCACGGAGAACGACCAGCCGCTCACGGCGCCACCGCCGGCCGGCTGCGCCGCTCCACCCCGTCGAAGAACTCGGCCAGCGCAGCCCGCGCCTCCTGGCCGCCGTCGAAGCCGCGCCACGTCGCGCGCATCCGACCGACCAGCTCGTAGCAGGCGTCGATCGGGACGAGGTGGGCGGTGAAGCCGCCGTCGCGGTCGTCGGTCGGCGCCTGGGTCGGGTGGTCGCCGCCGCGGACCAGCAGCGCCTCGACGTCGGGGCAGCACGGTGCGCAGCGCCGGGTTGGCCTCCACCACCCGCTCCCAGGTGGCGAGCGGCAGCTCGGACTCGGTCGCGCCGGCCGGGCTGGGGTAGAACGCGACGACGCGCTCCTGGCTGCTGTTGGTGAAGAAGAAGGCCAGTCCGACGGGGATCTGCAGGTCGTCCCAGTCGGCCTGGTCGAGCCGGAACGACGGGAACGACAGGTAGCGGTCCGGCACCGCGCGGTAGCGCAGCGTCGGCCTGCTGGTCGGTGAACAGCAGGTAGCAGGGCCGGCAGGTGCACATCAGGCTGCGGTTCTGCACGTCGACGACGTGCTGGTGCTCGTCGGCGACCGGCGCGGAGCACATCTCGCAGCGCTCACCGGTGGCCGGGGCGGGCGTGCTGCCGCTGATCCGGCGCAGCGTGGCCAGGTTCACGCGCCCACCACCCCCAGGGTGCGTGCCGGCAGGGCCACCGAGACGACGCCCCCGTCGACGAGCACGGGCAGCGGGGCGAGGTGCAGGTCGGGGTCGTCGAGGCCGGCACCCGCCCGGCGTACGTCGTAGTGCGCGCCGCAGCCGGGACACGTGAGCACCGCGTCGTCAGCAGCACCGCCCAGGCGTCGCACCGGCAGCGTGCCGTCGAGGGTGTGCGCGCAGCGGGCGCAGCCGTCGCGGAACACGAACAGCTGCGCACCGACCCGGCAGGCGTAGAGCCCGACGTCGGCCACGGTGGTCGTCGTCGCCTGCCCGGGCGGCAGACCGTCGGCCGCGGCCAGCGGGTGCCAGGCGGCGCCGGCCTCCGGGGAGGCGGCCGCCGCGCTCCGGGTGTCCAGCCGTGTGCGCAACGACTCCACCGGGATGAGCGCGGCGACCGGGTCGGCGTCGTGCGTGGACGGGGCGTCGACCTCGATCGCGACCACCTCCGGGGCGGCCGACTCGATCGCGTCGCGCACCGCGAGCTCGAGCGTCACCGACGACGACGGGCAGCCGTCGCAGGACCCCAGCAGCCGCAGGTGCACGGCGCCCTCGTCGGTGACCTCGAGCAGCTCGACGTCCCCGCCGTGGGAGCCGAGGTAGGGCCGCACGGCGTCGAGCGCCTCCTGCACCCGGGTGTGCACGTCCTCGGGGTGCAGGCCGTGCACCAGCAGCAGGCTGGCGACCAGGTCGTCCTGCGCCAGCAGCCCGAGCAGCTCGTCGTCGAGCCGGCCGCTGTCGTAGGCGATGTCCAGGATCCGCTCGATGCCCGCGCCGTAGAGGTCCGTCACGACGCGGACCAGCTCCTCGGCCTGCTCGCGAGCCCGCTGCGAGGCCGCCGGCGCCGGTGGCCCCGCCTGCACGGTCGCGAGCGCGTCGATCAGCGCGTCGATGCGCTCGCCGGTCGCGCGCAGGTCGGCCACGACTCAGACGCCGGCGGACTGGGTGGGCGTGTGCACCATCTCGAGCTTCTTGCCGGCGCCGAGGTACATGTGCACCCCGCACGGCAGGCACGGGTCGAAGCTGCGCACCGTGCGCATGATGTCGATGCCCTTGAAGTGGTCCCGGTCGTTCTCCTCGAAGATCGGCTGCCCCTGCACGGCGTCCTCGTAGGGACCCGGGGTGCCGAAGCTGTCGCGCGGGTTCGCGTTCCACGGCGTCGGCGGGTAGGGGTGGTAGTTCGCGATCTTGCCGTCGCGGATCACCATGTGGTGCGAGAGCACGCCGCGCACCGCCTCGGTGAACCCGCAGCCGATGCCCTCGTCGGGGACCTCGAACCTCTCCCAGGTCTTGGTGCGCCCGGCCCGGATCTCGACGAGCGCCTGCTCCGCGAAGTGCAGCGCGCAGGCGGCGGCGTACGCCTGGAAGTAGGTGCGGGCCCGGTCGCGCTCGATGGTGTTCGACCACTGCGGGATCTTCCACTCGAAGCTGACCGGTCCCTTGAGGGCGGTCTTCGGGAGGTTGATCTGCACGCTGCTGCCCGGTGGCCTTGACGTAGCCGCCGGCGTCGACGAGGCCGGACAGCGCCGTCGACCACAGCCGGGCGATCGGCCCGCCGCCGGTGTCGAGGGCGAGGTGGTCCTGGCCGTCGTACCAGCGCGGCGACATCACCCAGGAGTACTTGTCGTCGAGGTCGCGCTTCTGCGGCTTCGGGTTGGTGTGCTGGTTCCACGGGTGCCGCCGGTCGACCGGGTTGCCCAGCGGGTCGGTGCGGACGAACATCTCCTGGTCCTCCCAGTCGTCGTAGTACGACGAGCCGAGCAGGATCCGGATGCCGAGGTTGATGTCGACGAGGTCGTTGGTGACCAGCTTGCCGTCGACGACGACGCCGGGCGTCACGAACATCCTGCGGCCCCACTCGGTCATGTCCTTGTAGTGCGAAGTTGCAGACCTCCGGGTCCTGGAAGGAGCCCCAGCAGCCGAGCAGGATGCGACGGCTGCCGACCTCCTCGTAGCCCGGCATCGCCTCGTAGAAGAAGTCGAAGAGGTCGTCGTGCATCGGCACGACCTTCTTCATGAACTCGACGTAGCGCATCAGCCGGGTGATGTAGTCGGTCATCAGCTGGATCGTCGCGACCGTGCCGACGCCGCCGGGGTAGAGCGTCGAGGGGTGCACGTGGCGCCCCTCCATCAGGCAGAACATCTCGCGGGTGTAGCGGCGAGACCTGCAGCGCCTCGCGGTAGAACTCGCCGGTGAACGGGTTGAGCGAGCGCATGATGTCGCCGATGGTCTTGTACCCGTGCTCGCCGGCGTGCGGGGACTCGGTGCGGTTCGCCTGCTCGAGCACGCCCGGGTTGGTCTCGCCGACCATCCGCTCGCAGTAGTCCACCGCGAGCAGGTTCTCCTGGTAGATGTTGTGGTCGAACATGTACTCCGCGGCCTCGCCGAGGTTGACGATCCACTCACCGAGGTGCGGCGGCTTCACGCCGTACGCCATGTTCTGCGCGTAGCACGAGCAGGTGGCGTGGTTGTCGCCGCAGATGCCGCAGATCCGGCTGGTGATGAAGTGGGCGTCGCGCGGGTCCTTGCCCTTCATGAAGATCGAGTAGCCGCGGAAGATCGAGCTGGTGCTGTGGCACTCGGCGACCTTCATGTTGCCGAAGTCGATCTTGGTGTAGATCCCGAGCGACCCGACGATCCGGGTGATCGGGTCCCACGCCATCTCCGTGAGGCCTTGCGCGTCGGTGGAGACCTGGCTGGGGCTGGGAATGGTCGACGTCATGTGACGCCTCGCCTTCTGGGTCGGTCGTGGGGTGGTGCGAAGGTCACCAGGTGCGCGTGGCGCCGGTGGTGAGCGTGGTGCCCTTGGAGCGCCACTTGGGCTCCTTGTCGAGCGTCCTGCGTCGTGACGTCGCGGAGCCGCTTGATGGTCCGGCCGTACATCCCGACGGCGTTGGTCGACAGCTTGCCGCCCGGTGGCTCGTCCATGAACGGCATGAACTTGTCCGGGAATCCCGGCATCGTGCAGCCGATGCAGATGCCGCCCACGTTGGGGCAGCCGCCGACGCCGTTGATCCAGCCGCGCTTCGGGACGTTGCACTTCACGGCCGGTCCCCAGCAGCCGAGCTTCACGATGCACTTGGGGGAGCCGTACTCCGTCGCGAAGTCGCCCTGCTCGTAGTAGCCGGCGCGGTCGCAGCCCTCGTGGACGGTGGCGCCGAACAGCCAGGTCGGCCGGAGCGCGTCGTCGAGCGGGATCATCGGCGCCTGGCCGGTGGCCATGTAGAGCAGGTAGGTCAGCGTCTCCGAGAGGTTGTCGGGCTGGATCGGGCAGCCGGGCACGCACACGATCGGGATGCCGGCCTTGGACTTCCAGTCCCAGCCGAGGTAGTCGGGCACGCCCATGGCGCCGGTCGGGTTGCCCTGCATCGCGTGGATGCCGCCGTACGTCGCGCAGGTGCCGACCGCGACCACCGCGGTGGCCTTCGGGGTCAGCCGGTCGAGCCACTCGCTGGTGGTCATCGGCTGGCCGGTCATCGGGTCGTTGCCGAACCCGCACCAGTAGCCCTCGTCGTGCAGCTTCTCGTTCGGGATCGAGCCCTCGACCACCAGCACGAACGGCTCGAGCTCGCCCCGGTCGGCCTTGAAGAACCACTCCAGGAAGTCGTCCGCGCCGCCGGTGGGGCCGCTCTCGAAGTCGATCAGCGGCCAGTGCACCGCCACTTGGGGGAGCCCCGGCAGGGCACCGAGCGCGATCTCCTCGACGCTGGGCTGGGTCGCGGCGGTCAGCGCGACGGAGTCACCGTCGCAGCTGAGGCCGGCGTTGATCCACAGGACGTGGATGAGGGTTTCTTCCGCCTGCACTGCTTCGGCTGTGGGCATGGCGCTGCCGGCTTTCCGGGGCGCCCCGCTCGAGCCCCGCTCGTGTCCTCGGACCGTCCCAGCGGTCCCCTTCGGCTCCCTCACCCATCTGAGACCTAGGTCACATCGTTGTCAAGAGTCGAGCGTCTGGGCGTGCAGCCAGTCGAACCACGCGCCGAGGTTCTCGCCGGTGCGCGCGGAGACCGGCAGCACCCGCACCGCCGGGTTCACGGCCCGCGCGTCGGCGGCGAGCCGGTCCGGGTCGAAGTCGACATAGGGGAGCAGATCGGTCTTGTTGAGCACGACCAGGTCGGCGGCGGCGAACATGTGGGGGTACTTCAGCGGCTTGTCGTCGCCCTCGGTCACCGAGATCACCACGACCTTGCGGCGCTCGCCCAGGTCGAACAGCGCCGGGCAGACCAGGTTCCCGACGTTCTCGACCACCAGCAGGCCACCGGCCTCGGGCTGCAGCGACTCGAGGGCCCGCGCGACCATCGCGGCGTCGAGGTGGCAGCCGGCCCCGGTGTTCACCTGGACCGCCCGGGCCCCCGCGCGCCGGATCCGCTCGGCGTCGAACAGCGTCTCCTGGTCGCCCTCGATCACCGACACCGGCCGGCCGAGCTCGGCGATGGTGCGCTCCAGCAGCGTGGTCTTGCCGGCGCCGGGGGAGCTCATCAGGTTCAGCGCGGTGATCCCGCGCTCGGCGAGCCAGCGGCGGTTGGCCGCCGCGAGCTCGTCGTTCTTGGCCAGCACCGCGACCTCGAGCTCGAGGGTGTGGGTGCGGACGTCTCCGTCAGGGGAGTGCGTGTGCCCGTGCGTGTGGCCGTGGTCGTGGCTGTGCCCGTGGTCGTGGGGCTCGTCGAGCGTGGTGACCCGGGCCTCGTCGTCCCCGCACCCGCACGTCGCGCACACCTCAGGCCACCTCCACCGACGTCACCGGAGCTCCCGCCCGGACAGCAGCGCCACGTCGGCGCTGCCGCACTCGCACAGCAGCAGCGCGTCGGGGAGCTCGAAGTCGGCCTCGCAGGTCCGGCAGTGCGCGCGCCCGCACTCCTGCACGATCTCGAGGCTGGCTCCCTCGAGCGGGGTGCCCGCGGCCGCCAGCTCGAAGCAGAAGTCGAGGGCGTCGGGGACCACGCCGGCGAGGCCCCGCCCGCGCCGCACGACGCTGCACGTCCCGGTCGCCGGCTGCGCTCGCAGCACCGACGCGCACCCGTCTCTCCGCGATCGCCAGCTCGTGCATCTCGCCGCCCGCCCGTCGCGCCCCCGGTGGTGACGCTGGTCGAGTCGGTGCTGGGCCGGGTCCGCCCGGCCGCCGCCGCCGCGCTGGTCGCCGCACAGCTCGTCGGCGGGCTGGTCGGGCGTGGTGGTCGGCGAACCTGATGTTCGAGCTGCCCCGCCGTGCAGGTGTCGGCCCACGTCCGGTCGGGCGGGGCGCTGTGGTTCAGCGAGGTCGTCGCGACCACCGGGCTGGTGATCGTGGTGTTCTCGCGCGCTCCGCGCCGAGCGGCCCGCCACGGTGGCGCTCGCCGTCGGCGGCTACATCACCGGCGCCTACTGGTTCACCAGCTCGACCAGCTTCGCGAACCCCGCGGTGACGGTGGCGCGCTCGCTGTCCGACACGTTCGCCGGCATCGCCCCGTCCTCGGTGCCGATGTTCGTGCTGATGCAGGCTCGTGGGGGGTGTGGTCGGCTACCTCGTGGTGCGTGGGCTGTTCCCGGCCGTGGCTCACCGGCCGGCCGAACGTCGTACGACGGGAGGTGGCGGGCGTGACCACCGCGGCGTGTGCGCCACGCGGCCCCGACCCGCAGCCGCACGACGGTGACGTCCCGGTCCCCGGTGCGCTCGCGCACCGACGACACCACGTCCTCGGCGATCGCCAGCTCGTGCATCGCCGTCCCGCCCGTCGTCGCGCCCTGGCACGGCCGGCAGGAGCCGCAACGGCCGAGCCGGCGTGAGTGCGACCCAGACCCGCCGACCCGGCGTGAGTCGCGCGCAACGCAGCGCCGGTCGGCGGCTTCTAGGCGCAACTCGCGCCGGGTGGGCTACTTGCCGAACCAGACGGTCTTGACGTTGGTGAACTCCCGGATGCCGTGCGCCGCGAGCTCGCGGCCGTGGCCGGAGGCCTTGATGCCGCCGAAGGGCAGCGACGGGAACGACGCGACCATGCCGTTGACGAACGTCTGGCCGGCCTGCAGGTCGCGGACGAACCGCTCCTGCTCCTCCGCGTCGGTGGTCCAGGCGTTGGAGCCCAGCCCGAACCGGGTGGCGTTCGCGATCCGGAGGGCGTCGTCGATGTCCTCGGCGCGGTAGACCTGCGCGACCGGCCCGAACACCTCCTCGAGGTACATGTCCATGTCCTCGGTGATGTCCGCGACCAGGGTCGGCGGGTACCACCAGCCGTCCCGGTCGGGCCGCTCGCCGCCCACGCAGCACCTTCGCGCCCTTGTCGACGGCGTCCTTGACCAGCGCCTCGACGTCCTCGCGGCCCTGCTCGGTCGCCAGCGGGCCGACGTCGGTGCCCTCGGTCCATCGGGTCGCCGACGGTGAGCGCCGACATCTCCTGGGCGAACAGCTCGAGGAACTCGTCGTACACGTCGGTGTGCACGATGAACCGCTTGGCGGAGATGCACGACTGGCCGTTGTTCTGGCACCGCGAGGTGGTGGCGACCTTGGCCGCCTGCGGCGAGGTCGGCCGACGGCATCACCACGAACGGGTCGGAGCCGCCGAGCTCGAGGACGACCTTCTTGAGCACCTCGCCGGCGGTCCGCGCCACCGCGACCCCGGCGGGCTCGCTGCCGGTGAGGGTGGCCGCGGCGACCCGCCGGTCGCGGAGCACCGCGTCGACCTTGCCGCTGCCGATCAGCAGGGTCTGGAAGACGTCGGCGGGGAAGCCGGCGTCGCGGAACAGCTCCTCCATGAACAGCGCGGTCTGGGGCACGTTGCTCGCGTGCTTGAGCAGTCCGACGTTGCCCGCGGCCAGGGCCGGCGCCGCGAACCGCATCGCCTGCCACAGCGGGAAGTTCCAGGGCATGACCGCCAGCACCACCCCGATCGGGAGGTAGTGGGCGTAGGCCTTCGACGCGTTGACGCTGTCCGCGTCGACCGGCTCGTCCGCGAGGAAGCTCGGCGGCGTGGTCGGCGTAGTAGCGCAGCACCGCCGAGCACTTGCCGATCTCGGCGGCCGAGGCCTTCTTGGTCTTGCCCATCTCGAGCGTCATCAGCTCGGCGACCTCGTCGGTCCGCTTGTCGAGGATGTCGGCCGCCGCCCGGAGCCAGCCGGAGCGCTCCTCGTGGCTGGTGAGCCGGTAGGAGTCCGCGGCCGCCGCGGCCCGGGCGAGCCGCTCCTCGAGCTGGTCGTCGGTGAGCTCGTCGAAGGTCTGGAGGACCTCACCCGTGCGCGGGTCGGTGGTGGTGATGGCCATACGCTTACCCTTCCACGCACCGGGGCACTGCCCAAGCACAGTCCGACCGAGCCAGCCCCGGCAGAGGAACCACGCTGATGCAGATCTGGCCGGGACGGCCGTACCCGCTGGGTGCGACGTACGACGGCGCCGGGGTCAACTTCGCGCTGTTCTCCGAGGTCGCCGACAAGGTCGAGCTGTGCCTGATCGGCGACCGGGGCAAGGAGACCCGCGTCGAGCTGGTCGAGACCGACGCGTTCGTGCACCACGCCTACCTGCCCGGCGTCCAGCCCGGGCAGCGCTACGGCTACCGCGTGCACGGTCCCTTCGACCCCTCCCAGGGGCACCGCTGCAACCCGGCCAAGCTGCTGCTCGACCCCTACGCGAAGGCGATCGAGGGCCAGATCGACGGCGACGAGTCGCTGTTCTCCTACCGGTTCGACGCGCACGAGCTCGTTCAACGACCGCGACAGCCTCGGGCACACGATGCTCTCGGTGGTGGTCAACCCGTTCTTCGACTGGGGCAGCGACCGCCACCCCGGAGCACGAGTACCACGAGACGGTCATCTACGAGGCGCACGTCAAGGGCCTCACGATGACCCACCCGGACGTGCCCGAGGAGATCCGCGGGACCTACGCCGGCATCGCGCACCCGGCGGTCATCGACCACCTCAAGGAGCTCGGGCGTCACCGCGATCGAGCTGATGCCGGTGCACCAGTTCGTGCAGGACACCACGCCTCGTGGACCAGGGGCTCGTCGAACTACTGGGGCTACAACACCATCGGCTTCTTCGCGCCGCACAACGCCTACTCCGCCACCGGGCAGCGCGGCCAGCAGGTGCAGGAGTTCAAGTCGATGGTGAAGGCGCTGCACGAGGCCGACATCGAGGTGATCCTCGACGTGGTCTACAACCACACCGCCGAGGGCAACGAGCTCGGTCCCACGATCGTGCTTCCGCGGCATCGACAACGCGGCGTACTACCGGCTCGTCGACGACGACAAGGCGCACTACTACGACACCACCGGCACCGGCAACACCCTGCTGATGCGGCACCCGCACGTGCTGCAGCTGATCATGGACTCGCTGCGCTACTGGGTGCTCGACATGCACGTCGACGGCTTCCGCTTCGACCTCGCCTCGTCGCTGGCCCGGCAGTTCCACGAGGTCGACCGGCTCTCGGCGTTCTTCGACCTGGTGCAGCAGGACCCGGTGGTCAGCCAGGTCAAGCTGATCGCGGAGCCCTGGGACGTCGGCGACGGCGGCTACCAGGTCGGCAACTTCCCGCCGCTGTGGACCGAGTGGAACGGCAAGTACCGCGACACCGTCCGCGACTACTGGCGCGGCGAGCCCGGCACCGTCGGCGACTTCGCGTCCCGGCTGTCCGGCTCCTCCGACCTCTACGAGCACTCCGGTCGCAAGCCGATCGCGTCGGTCAACTTCGTCACCGCGCACGACGGCTTCACGATCCGCGACCTGGTCTCCTACAACGAGAAGCACAACGAGGCCAACGGCGAGGGCAACAACGACGGCGAGAGCCACAACCGCTCCTGGAACTGCGGCGTCGAGGGCGAGACCGACGACCCGGACGTGCTGGCGCTGCGGGCGCGGCAGCAACGCAACTTCCTGGTCACGCTGCTGCTCTCCCAGGGCGTGCCGATGATGCTGCACGGCGACGAGCTCGGCCGCAGCCAGCGGGGCAACAACAACGTCTACTGCCAGGACAACGAGCTGTCCTGGATGCAGCTGGGACCTCGAGGACTGGCAGCAGGACCTGCTCGCGTTCACCAAGCGAGTGGTGGCGCTGCGCAACGAGCACCCGGTCTTCCGCCGGCGCCGGTTCTTCGCCGGCGAGGTCACCCGGGCCGGCGACGACGTCGCCGACATCGCCTGGTTCACCCCCGACGGCAAGCCCAAGGAGGACTGGGGCAGGCCGAGGACCGTGCCCTGATGGTGTTCCTGAACGGCGACGGGATCCCCGAGCCCGGCCGCCGCGGCGAGCCCGTCGTCGACGACTCGTTCCTGATCGCCTTCAACCCGAGCGACGAGACGATCGCACCTTCACGATCCCCGACGAGGTGTACGGCGAGGGCTGGGTGGTCGCGCTCGACACCCACGACGACGCCGCCGGCAGCGTGTCGTTCTTCGACGACGCCGCGCCGCTGCTGCCGGGTCTGGAGTTCGCAGGTCGCCGACCGGTCGGTGATCGTGCTGCGCCGGCCGCAGCAGCCGTCCAACGGTCGGGACGCTGACCACCCGCCCGTAGGCTCGAGGCATGCCTGGACACCACTGGAGCCCTGCCGACCTGCCCTCGCTCACCGGTACGACGGCCGTCGTCACCGGCGCGAACTCCGGGATCGGCTGGCACACCGCCCTCGAGCTGGCCCGGCACGGCGCCGCCGTGACGCTGGCGGTGCCGCACCCCGGAGAAGGGCGAGGACGCCGCCGCGCGGATCCGTGAGGCGGTCCCCGCGGCCGACGTACACGTGGCGCGAGCTGGACCTCGGCTCGCTCGACTCGGTGCGGGCGTTCGCGGACGTCGTGGCAGGGACCGCTCGGGCTGCTGGTGAACAACGCCGGCCTGATGGCGCCGCCGCGCTACCAGCAGACCGCCGACGGCTTCGAGCTGCAGTTCGGCACCAACCACCTCGGCCACTTCGCGCTGACCGGGCGGCTGCTGCCCGCGCTGCTGGCGGCGCCGGCCGCGCCGGGTCGTGACGGTCGTCGTCGGTCGCGCACCACCACGGGACGGGCGAACGTCGTCGAGGGCAACCCGGCCGAGCGGCTACAACCCGTCGCGCGACGTACGGCAACTCCAAGCTGGCCAACCTGCTGTTCGCCTTCGAGCTGCAGCGTCGGGCCTCGCTCGCCGGGCAGTCACGCTGACCGCGACCGCCGCCCACCCGGGCGTCTCGGCGACCAACCTGGTCACCAGCGAGCAGGGCCTCGGGTCGATCCCGGGGGTCAAGCAGGTCGCGCCGCTGTTCCTGCGGCTGCTGTTCCAGTCCCCGAAGGCCGGCGCGGAGCCGACCCTGTACGCCGCCACCGAGGCCGACCCCCGGCTCCTACACCGGGCCGCAGTCGCTGCGCGAGAGCCGCGGTCACGTCGGACCCGCCAAGGTCGGCCGGCTCGCCCGCGACGAGCCGCTGGCCGGCAAGCTCTGGCAGGTCAGCGAGGACCTCACCGGCGTGCGCTACGACTGGGACGCCCCGGTCGCGGGCTGAGCCGCCCGTCAGGGAGTGACGTTCTCGCAGCCGTCGGGAGCCTCCACCGACCGGCAGGTGTCGACGCCTCCGCCCATGTCGGGCGAGCCGTCGGTGCCGCTGCCGCCCAGGAACTCGTCGGCGAACGGCGAGCCCTCGAAGGTGTCGTCCCCGCTGAGCGCGTCGAAGCGGGTGCCGCGCGAGAAGAGCGCGTCGAGCGTCTCCGGTCCTGACGTGCCGGTGATCCGCCAGCTGGTGCCGTTGGTCATCAGGTCGACGTCCTCGACGCCCACCGCGCGCGCCGCCGCCGACACCGGGCCGGAGAACGCGAGCGCCCCGGTCCCCATGTCCCAGGTGCCGGTGGAGTCCACGGCGCTGCCGTTGACGAAGAACGAGTTCAGTGACAGGTCGTCGGACCCGCTGCCGCCGTCGTACACGGACCCGGTCCGGGACGACAGCAGCGCGAACACCAGGTCGTCGCCGCGGCTGCCGTAGAGCCGGTTGGCGCCACGCTCGCTGTCGCTCGACCACGTCGGCGTCCGGGCCGCCGTGCAGCTCGTCGCGCCCGGTCCCGCCGCGTGACGTCGTCCCGCCCGGCGCCGCCCCAGGCGACGTCGTCCCCGGGGCCGTCGAAGAGCGCGTCGCCGCCCCAGTAGCCGTAGAGCGCGTCCCGCCCGGCGCCACCGTGGATGGTGTCGCCCCGGTCGCTGCCGGTGATGACGGTCGGCGAACGGCGAGCCCTCCACCGTCGCGCCGAGGCCCGCGAACGTGTCGGCGCCGTCGCCGGAGGCGGTGCCCCGGGCGACGTCGACCCGGACGCCGCCGCGGCGAGGTGCTCCAGCTGAGCAGGTCCGGGGTCACTTCGTCGGCGGGCCGGGCGTCGACGCCCGGCACCAGCCGGTCGGGCCCCGTGGCCGCCGCGCAGCCGGTCGCCGATGCGCTCGTCCGCGCGCTCCTCGTTCGACGAAGAGCCGGTCCGGTCCTCCGAAGAGCCGGTCGCCGCCGCTGCCGCCGTACAGCCGGTCGTTGCCGTACGCCGCCGCAGATCCGGTCGTCGCCACCGTGCCCACGGATGGTGTCGCCGCCGCCGAGCCCCGCGATGACGTCGTTGCCGGCGGTGCCGTGCAGCGTGTTGCTCGCGGCCGTCGCCGACGATCGTTGCGCGACGGCCGTCGCAGGTCTCGCACCGCGTCCGCCAGCGCGCTATCGCGAAGAACGGGCTCGCGAGTCCCGCGAGCGCCACTGCCATTCGTCCGAGCATGGTCCTGCCCCGTTCCAGGTGCCCCCATCTCGCGAGTGTCCGCCCGCTCGTTCACCTGGGCCCGATAGTCCGAACGGGCCGGATTTCGCCGGGTCGGTTTCCGGGGAGTCCTAGGCTCGGCCGGCATGAGCCAACCCACGCCTGCCGGCAGCCACCCGGGGTGCCCTCCGCGACTCCGGCTACCGCTCGCGCTCGGTCAAGACCGAGATCCGCGAGAACCTCCTCGCCCGGCTCCGCTCCGGCGAGACCGCCTTCCCCGGCATCGTCGGCTTCGACGACACCGTGCTGCCCCAGCTCGAGAGCGCCCTGCTGGCCGGCCACGACTTCGTGCTGCTCGGCGAGCGCGGCCAGGGCAAGACCCGGCTGATGCGCACCGTCAGCGGGCTGCTCGACGAGTGGACGCCGGTGGTCGAGGGCTGCGAGATCAACGACGACCCGATGGCCCCGGTGTGCGTGCGCTGCCGCAGCCTCGCCGCCGAGCTGGGCGACGAGCTGCCGGTCGCGTGGCAGCACCGCAGCGAGCGGTACGTCGAGAAGCTCGCCACCCCGGACACCAGCGTCGGCGACCTCGTCGGCGACGTGGACCCGGTCAAGGTCGCGGAGGGACGGACGCTCGGCGACCCCGAGACCGTGCACTACGGCCTGCTGCCGCGCACGCAACCGCGGCGTCTTCGGCATCAACGAGCTGCCCGACCTCGCCGAGCGCATCCAGGTCGCGATGTTCAACGTGCTGGAGGAGCGCGACATCCAGGTGCGCGGCTACTCGCTGCGGCTGCCGATCGACGTGCTCCTCGTGGCGAGCGCCAACCCCGAGGACTACACCAACCGCGGCCGGATCATCACCCCGCTCAAGGACCGGTTCGGCGCCGAGATCCGCACGCACTACCCGACCGAGGTGAGCCAGGAGGTCGAGCTCGTCACGCAGGAGTCGGTGCTGGTCTCCGACGTGCCCGAGCACCTGGTCGAGGTCGTCGCCCGGCTGACCCGCGGGCTGCGCGAGTCGCCGTCGGTGGACCACCGCTCCGGTGTGAGCGCCCGGTTCGCGATCGCCGCCGCCGAGGGGGTGGCCGCCTCCGCGCTGCGACGCGGCGCCCGCGCCGGCGAGGGCGTCGCCGTGGCCCGGGTGTGCGACGTGCCCTGCGTCATCCCGACGCTGCTCGGCAAGGTCGAGTTCGAGATGGGCGAGGAGGGCCGCGAGGCCGAGGTCGTGCAGCACCTGCTGCGCATCGCGATCGCCGAGACGTTCCGCGACCGGCTCGGCGGGCTGGACCTGTCCGGCTTCACCGAGCTGTTCGCCGAGGGCGCGGTCGTCGAGACCGGCGAGCTGCTGCCCGCCGAGCGAGCTGCTCGACCAGGTCGGCACGGTGCCGGGGCTGTCCAAGGTGCTCGACCGGCTCGGCCACGGCGACGACGCGTCGCCCGGCGAGGTGGCCGCGGCGATCGAGTTCGTGCTCGAGGGGCTGCACCTGACCCGGCGCATCGACAAGGACATGGTCGCCGGCCGCACGGTCTACGGAGCCTGACCATGTCCCGCTTCCGCTACGGCCCCTGGACCGACGGGCCCGACCCGCTGGCCCCGCCGTACGACGTCCGCGCGGCGCTCGACGCCGTGGGCCGCGACGTGCTCGCGGGCGGGTCGCTGCGCGAGGCGCTCTCGGACCTGCTGCGGCGCGGGTTCGACGGCAACCGCGGGCTCGACGACCTCGCCGCCAAGGTGCGCCGGATGCGCAACGCCGCCCGGCGTCGCGGCGACCTCGGCGGCACGCTCGACCAGGTCCGCTCCGCCCTCGACCAGGCGCTCGCCGCAGGAGCGCGACCAGCTCGCCTCCGAGGACGGCGACGACGCGCGCTGGGCCGAGATGGAGCTCGCCACCGTCCCCGACGACACCGCCGGCGCGGTGCGGGCGCTGGCGCCGTACGACTGGCACTCGGACGAGGCCCGGGCGACGTACGAGTCGATCCAGCAGATGCTGCAGCGCGAGGTGCTCGACGCGCAGTTCGCCGGCCTGAAGCAGGCGATGCGACGAGCCCGGACCCGGCCGCGATGCAGGCCGTCAAGGACATGCTCGCGGACCTGAACAACCTGCTCGCGGCGCACGCCCGCGGGGAGGACACCGACCGACCGGTTCCGCGAGTTCATGGACAAGCACGGCGACCTGTTCCCGGAGAACCCGGAGAACGTCGACGAGCTCATCGACGCGCTCGCCCGCCGGCAGGCCGCGGCCGACCGGATGATGGCGTCGCTGTCGCCCGAGCAGCGCGAGCAGCTCGGCCAGCTGATGAGCGACGCGATGAGCGACCCCGACCTGGCCTCGCAGATGGCGCAGCTCTCGGACAACCTGCGCGCGCTGCGGCCCGGGATGAACCGGGGCCCGGTCGACATGCGCGAGGGCGGCGAGCCGCTGGGCTACAGCGACGCCGTCGAGGCGGTCGCCGAGCTGGCCGACCTGGAGGCGCTCGAGCAGTCGCTGGCGCAGACCCACCCCGGCGCGACCCTCGACGACGTCGACGTGGACGCGCTGGAGAAGCACCTCGGCGCCGGCGCCGACGGCGGACTTCCGGGCGCTGCGCGAGCTGGAGCGTGAGCTCGAGCGGCAGGGGTTCGTGTCCCGCGGCGACGACGGGCTGCGGCTGACCCCGCGCGCCGTACGCCGGCTGGGGGAGAGCGCGCTGAAGCGGGTGTTCTCGCAGATCGAGGCCGCCGGCAGCGGCGACCACGAGGACCACCGCACCGGGTCGGCCGACGAGCTGGTCGGCACGACGCGGCCGTGGGTGTTCGGCGACGAGCTGCCGATCGACGCCGTCCGCACCGTCTCCAACGCGCTGCGCCGCGGCGCCGGCATCCCGGGGCGGCTGCTGGTCGAGGACTTCGAGGTGGTCGAGACCGAGCGTCGTACGACGGCGGCGGTCGCGGTCTGCGTCGACCTGTCGTTCTCGATGGTGATGGAGGGCCGCTGGGGCCCGATGAAGCAGACCGCGCTGGCGCTCTCGCACCTCGTGCGAGACGCGGTTCCGGCAGGACGCGCTGGAGATCATCGGCTTCGACCGGACCGCGCGGCGGCTCACGCCGGTGCAGCTCGCCGACGTCGAGCCGGAGTACGTCCAGGGCACCAACCTGCAGCACGCGCTGATGATCGCGGCCCGTCACCTGCGCCGGCACCCCGACGCCGAGCCGGTCGTGCTGGTGGTCACCGACGGCGAGCCCACCGCGCACATCGCCTCCGACGGGTCGCCGGTGTTCAGCTGGCCGACCTCGCACGAGACGCTGCGCGCCACCGTCGGCCAGGTCGACGAGCTGTCCCGCTACGGCGCCGCGATCAACTTCTTCATGCTCGGCGACGACCCGGGCCTGGCCCGCTTCGTCGACGCCATGGCCCGCCGCGCCGGTGGCCGGGTCTTCACCCCCGACCTGTCCCGGCTCGGCGAGTACGTCGTCGCCGACTACCTCCGCTCCCGCTCCGGCCCCCGCTGACCGGCCGAGTCGCGCGCCCTGACGTGCCGACCCGGCGTAGTTGCGCGCCCCTGAGTCGCCGACCCGCGTCGAGTTGCGCGCCGCAGACTCGCCGAGCCGCGGCGCGAGTTGCGCTCAGACCGGGTACGTCGGACGTCCGAGCGCCCGGCGCGCCCGTCGATCCCGTCGCTGCAGGATCTCCTCGACGTCGCGAGTCGGCCCGAAGACGTTCTCCTTGCGCACGCCGTCGACGTCGCCAGCCGAACCGCTCGCCGCAGGTCGTCGCGACGTGCGTGGTCCGCCGCCGCGTCGAGGTGGAAGGCCTCGCCGTCGTACTCACAGCCGTAGCGGAGCTCCGGCACGCCGAGGTCGAGCCGGTAGACCTCGACGCCGCCGACCGTGATCGACACCTGCGGCGTCGGGCGCGGCAGGCTCGTGCAGGTCGAGCCACCGCAGTCGCAGCGTCGACTCGCCCGGCGACTCCGACCGCGGATCGCGAGCGGCGCCAGCGCCCGCAGCTGCACGACGCCGCGCATGCCCTTGAACCGCTCGACGCCGTCGACCAGCTCGTCGCGCGTCGAAGCTGCCGTGCCGCAGCAGCGCGTCGAGCGCGCCGATCGCGCGGTCCCGGTGCACGAGTCGGCCGAGGTCCCACGCGGTGCGCAGCGGCGTCGTGACGGTCGAGGCCGCCGACGTGCGTGAGGTCCGACGGTCGCGAAGGTGCGCGCTCGCCGCTGCGACAGAGCTCGTTGCGAAGCCGGTCGTGCCGGCGCCGGTGGAACACGGTCAGCGGCGGCAGCTCGCAGGTGGTCGCCGGGCGCGATCGATGCCGGTGTGCAGCCAGCACGCGGTCCAGTCCGTGACCACCGCAGTCGTGCGGTACGACGAGCGCGAGCGCCCGGCGCCCGGAAGCGTCAACGAGTCGGCGACCTGCGCCGGCGACGTACACGCCGCGGAGCGACGCGGCGCACGAACGCCTCCTGCTCGAGCGTGCGCAGCCGATGGCGGGTGACGCCGGCGTCGAGGGCCTGGCGCAGGGTGAACGGCCGGTCGACCGGCAGCGGGAACGAGTCGTCGAGCAGCGGGAGGCCGAGCGGCAGCGTCCAGGCGGTCATCGCGCCAGGCGTCGGGACCATCCTCGGCCGCGATCGCGTCGGCTCGCCATCCACAGGCCGCAGCGACGCGACGCCGGGTCGGCGGCGCTCGGGGCCCGCAACTCAGCGCCGGGTCGGCGGGGCTCGGGGCGCGCAACTCACGCCGGGTCGGCGGAGGACGCGGGAGGCGACGGCGAAGGCGGAGTTGGCGGCGGGGACGCCGCAGTAGACGGCGGTCTGCAGCAGCACCTCGACGATCTCGTCGCGGGTCAGGCCGTTGCGCAGCGCGGCCCGCAGGTGGAACTCGAGCTCGTCGAAGTGGCGGCCGGCGACCAGCGCGGTGAGCACCCCGATCGAGCGGTCGCGGCGGGACAGGCCGGGGCGGGTCCAGATGCCGCCCCAGGCGTAGCGGGTGATCAGCTCCTGGAAGTCCGCGGTGACCTCGTTCGACGCGTCGCGCCGGTCGACGTGCTCGTCGCCGAGCACCTCGCGGCGCACCGCCATGCCCGTCGTCGTAGTCGCTCACAGGTGGGCTCTCCAGGTGCTCGGTGACCGCGGCGCTCGAAGGGCTGCGCCGGCCACGGTGGCGATGTGCGACGTGTCGGGTAGCGACGACGAGGTCGGCGCCCGGGATCGCGGCGGCCATCGCGCTCGCACGCGGCCGGCGTGCGCCACCGGGTCGCGCGACGCCGGCGACCACCCGCACCGGTGCGGTGATGCTCGCCGAGCGACGCGGTCACGTCGAAGCGGCCGAGCGCCTCGCAGCAGCCGGCGTACCCCTCGGGGTCGATCGACGTCAGCATCGCGATGTGGCGCTCGACCTCGTCGGGGTGCGCGGCCCGGAAGTCGTCGGTGAACCAGCGGCCCCGGGTCGCCTCGGCGATCGCGGCCATGCCGGACGCGCGCACCGTCGCGGCCCGCTCGTCCCACGGCGTCGGGCCCGCCGAACGTCGGCACCGTGCAGCACAGCACCGCGGCGGTCAGCCGCTCCGGCTGCGTGATCGCCAGCGTCTGCGCGATCGGCGCCGCCGAGCGACAGCCCGACGATCGCGAACCGGTCGACGCCGAGCGCGTCCAGCACCGCGAGCACGTCGTCGGCCAGCTCGTCGACGGTCGTACGGCCCGGCCGGCACCGGCGACCGGCCGTGCCCGCGGGTGTCGTAGCGCACCACCCGGTACGACGCCGACAGCGCGTCGGCCAGCGAGTCCCACATCTCCCACGTGGTGCCCAGCGACGGGCCCAGCACGACCACCGGGGCGGCAGCGGGACCGTCGACGCGGTGCGCCAGCGTCGACGCTCATCCGACAGCTCCTCGTGCCGCGCCAGCACCCGGTCGACCCAGACGCCGACGTGCGCGGTCTGCGCGGCCGCCCAGTCGTCGTCGCGGCCGAGCCGGTCGAGCAGCCGGTCGAGGTTGCGCCGCCATCGCGTCCTGGTCGAAGGTCATGTCGGCGACGGTCCGCGCGTGCGCTCGGCGGCCGCGCCGGCCAGCCGCAGCATCGTGCGCAGCGGCTGCCACTCGGCGTGCCAGTCGCCGGCCGGCCGCTCGGAGGCGCCGGCGCCGGACGACGCGACCGAGCCGAGCAGCGGGGCAGCTGTCGCGCCGCGGAGGCGACCAGCACCGAGCGGGTCGGGTTCGCCTTGTGGGCCATCGCCGACGACGCGCCCGCCGGACCCGTCGTCGGCCTCGCCGACCTCGGTCTGCCCCATCAGCAGCAGGTCGGCGGCGATCCGGCCGCAGGCGTCCCCGGCCGCGACGAGCGCGGTGGCCAGCGTCAGCACCGGCGTGCGGCGGGTGTGCCACGACATCACCGGCGCCGACAGGTCGAGCATCCGGGCGAGCGAGGCGGCGACGGCCGGGCCGGCGGCGCCGTACGCCGCGGCCGTGCCGACGGGCCCGCCGAGCGACACCGGCAGCGGCCGGCACGCCCGCACCAGCTCGCAGCGCGTCGTGCACCCCGGCGAGCCAGCCGGCGACCCGGAAGCCGAGCGTGGTCGGCATCGCCTGCTGGGTGAGCGTGCGGGCCACGCAGCGGGTCGCGCGGTGCTCGGTCGGCGAGCGCGGCGAGCCGGCTCGGCGACGGCCGACGCAGCTGCTCCTCGACGTGCGCGAGCAGCAGCCGTCGCGACCAGCATCAGCGCGGTGTCGACGAGGTCCTGGCTGGTGGCGCCGAGGTGCACGTAGCGCGCGTCGTCGTCCGAGAGCCCGCGGCGCATCGCGGCCACGAGCGGGAGCGTCGGGTTGCCCGGCCCGACGGCGTCGACCGCGATCGACCGGACGTCCTTCTGGGCGGGGTCGAACCGCAGGTCCGGCGACCGGCCCGAGCTCGCGCAGCGCCTCGGTGAGCCACAGCTCGAAGGCCTCCATCGCGCGAGACCACGGCCCGGTCGGACGTCAGCTGCTCGGCGCGCGTGCCCACCCAGACGGGCGACAGGACGCCGACGTCGGCGACCCCGTCAGTCGACGACGACATCGAGGAAGACGGTCTCGTCGGCACCTTGGAGTCGCACGTCGAAACGGTAGCCGTCGTCCTCCGGGACGGCCACGAGCGTCGCGGCGCGCGGCGCGTCGAGCGAGGTCAGCAGCGGGTCGGCGGCGTTCTCGGCGACGCCGTCGAAGTACACCCGGGTCACCACCCGGCGCAGCATGCCGCGCGCGAACACCGACATCGCGAGGTGCGGCGCCTGCGGCGCCCCGTCCGCCGTGGGTACGCCGGCCGGCCGGACGGTCGTGAACGCGTAGCGGCCGTCGGCGTCCGTGGCGCAGCGGCCGAACCCCCGGAAGCCGTCCGCCGCGGGCGCCTCGAAGATCCCCGGGTCGGCGGCGAAGCGGCCCGACTCGTCGGCCTGCCACACCTCGACCAGCGCGTCGGGGATCGGGTCGCCGCCGCCGTCGTGCACCTGGCCGCGCAGCGTGAACGCGCCCGGCCGGTCGGCGCCGACCACCAGCGAGCCGGTGTCGTAGGGCAGCGCGTCGTGGAAGAACGGCCCGACGGTCTGCCACGGCGTCGGGCCCGGCGGAGGCGGGCACGTCGGTGACGTCGTAGACGAACTCCATCAGTCCTCCATCGGCGTCGCGGCCGACGCCGCCGAGCACGATGTCGAAGCGGTAGCCGGTGGCCCACTCCTCGACGGTGGTGGCGTGGTCGTAGGTCGAGATCATCCGCTTGCGGGCGGCCTCGTCGCGGACGCCGTTGAAGATCGGGTCCTGGTAGAACAGCGGGTCGCCCGGGAAGTACATCTGCGTCACCAGCCGCTGCGTGAACGCCCGCCCGAACAGCGAGAAGTGGATGTGCGCGGGACGCCAGGCGTTGGTGTGGTTGCGCCACGGGTAGGGCCCCGGCTTGATCGTGGTGAACCGGTAGCGACCCTCCTCGTCGGTGAGGCACCGGCCGGCGCCCACGAAGTTCGGGTCGAGCGGGGCGGGGTGCTGGTCGAGCGCGTGGATGTAGCGGCCGGCGGCGTTGGCCTGCCAGACCTCGACGAGCGAGGACGCGCACCGGCTTGCCGAGGGCGTCGGTGACCCGGCCGTGCACCACGATCCGCTCGCCGATCGCCTCGCCGCTGCCGTGCACGGTGAGGTCGGCGTCGGTGTCGCGGACGTCGCCGGCGCCGAACTTCGGCCCGGTCAGCTCCGACATCCCCGCGGGCGGCATCACCAGCGCCTTGCCGGGGGAGCGGAGCACCGTCGAGCGGTAGTCCGCGAAGAGGTACGGCGGGTCCAGCGGCTGGTCGAGACCCATCACCGCTCCATGGTCAGCGCGAGCCCCTGGCCGACCCCGATGCACAGCGCCGCGACGCCGACCCCGGAGCCCGCGGCGGCGAGCTGGTGGGCGACCGCGCCGGCGAGCCGGGCGCCGGAGCAGCCGAGCGGGTGGCCGATCGCGATGGCGCCGCCGTGCGGGTTGACCAGGTCGGGGTCGATGCCGCGCCACTCGGAGAGGCAGGCGAGCGACTGCGCCGCGAAGGCCTCGTTGAGCTCCATGGTGGTGACGTCGGCCTGGGTCCGGCCGGCCTTGCGCAGCGCCCGGTTCACGGCCTCGACCGGCCCGATCCCGAAGAACTGCGGGTCGACGGCGTCCACGCCGGTGGCGGTGATCCGCGCGAGCGGCTCGACGCCGAGCTCGGCGACGCCGTCCTCGTCGGCGAGCAGCAGGGCCGCGGCGCCGTCGGAGAGCTGCGAGGCGTTGCCCGCGGTGACGGTGCCGTCGTCGCGGAACGACGGCTTGAGCTTGGCCAGCGACGCGGTGGTCACGCCGGCGCGGATGCCCTCGTCGCGCGACAGCTCCGCGCCGGGCACCTGCACGACCGCTGCGTCGTACGCACCGTCGTCCCAGGCCTGCGCGGCCCGGTGCTGCGAGCGGACGGCGAACGCGTCGGCCTGCTCGCGGGAGATGCCGTACTTCTCGCCCAGCAGCTCGGTGCTCTCGCCGAGGCTCACGGTCCACTCGCTCGGCATGTTCGGGTTGACCATCCGCCAGCCGAGCGTCGTGGAGTAGAGCGTCGCGTCGGCGACCGGGTAGGGACGCTCCGACTTCGGCAGCACGTACGGCGCCCGCGACATCGACTCGACGCCGCCGGCCACCATGATCGACGCGTCGCCGACCGCGATGGTGCGCGCGGCCCCGACCACCGCGTCGAGGCCCGAGGCGCAGAGCCGGTTCACCGTCGAGCCGGGCACCGTGACCGGCAGCCCCGCCAGCAGCGACGACATCCGCGCGACGTTGCGGTTGTCCTCGCCGGCCTGGTTGGCGGCCCCGAAGGTCACCTCGGCGATGCGGGCCGGGTCGAGCGACGGGGTGCGGGCGAGCAGCGCCTCGATCACCACCGCGCCGAGGTCGTCGGGGCGGACCTTCGCGAGGGCACCGCCCAGCCTCCCGACGGGGGTGCGGACCGCGTCGACGACGAACACGTCACGACCGTGCACGAGACCTCCAGAGGCGTTGTGCGTATAGCGAACAATTGTTAGCCTGTCGAACTCACCTTAGGATGACGTCCGTCACAGGTCAACGTAACGTCGACCACTCCCAGCGGGAGGAGCCGCATGGCCGAGCCGAACCAGCGGGAGAGCCACTACGTGCAGTCCCTCGAGCGCGGGCTGAGCGTGATCACCGCGTTCGGCCCGGACGCCGCCGAGCTCACGCTGTCGGACGTCGCGCGGCTCACCGGCCTCACCCGGGCGGCCGCGAGGCGGTTCCTGCTCACGCTCGCCGACCTGGGCTTCGTGCGGCAGGACGGCAAGCTGTTCCGGCTGACCCCGAAGGTGCTGGGCCTGGGCTACGCGTTCCTGTCCAGCCTGTCGCTGCCGGCCGTGGCCGAGCCGCACCTGGAGTGGCTCGCCCACGAGGTCGGCGAGTCGTCGTCGATGTCGGTGCTCGACGGCCACGACATCGTCTACGTCGCGCGGGTGCCGACCTCGCGGATCATGACGGTCGCGATCAACGTGGGCACCCGCTTCCCGGCGTACGCCACCTCGATGGGGCGGGTGCTGCTGGCGGGGCTGGACGACGGGGCGCTCGAGGCCCACCTCGACCGCCTCGACCTGGAGGCGTTCACCGCGCGCACGGTCCGCACCGTCGGCGAGCTCCGCGACCGGCTGCACGAGACCCGGCGGCAGGGCTACGCGCTGGTCGACCAGGAGCTGGAGTACGGCCTGCGCTCCCTCGCCGCCCCGGTCCGCGACCGCACCGGCAGCGTCGTCGCCGCCGTCAACGTCTCCTCCCACGTCAGCCGCATCACCCGCGAGCGGGCCCGGCGCGAGCTGCTGCCGCCGCTGCTGCACGCGGTCTCCGAGATCGAGACCGACCTGTCCCGCACCAGATGAGCCCGGACCGGACGAGGAGCACCATGCGCACCCAGGTCGTCATCGTCGGCGCCGGCCCCGCCGGGCTGCTGCTGTCCCACCTGCTCGACCGGGCCGGGGTCGACTCGGTCCTCGTGGAGAACCGCTCGCCGGACTACGTGCAGGGCCGGATCCGCGCGGGCATCCTCGAGTCGTCCTCGGTGGACCTGCTGACCGAGGTGGGCCTCGGCGAGCGCATCGCCCGGGAGGGTGACGAGCACCGCGGGATCTACCTGCGCTGGCCCGACGAGAAGCACCACGTCGACTTCGTGGACCACGTCGGCCGGTCGGTGTGGGTCTACGGGCAGACCGAGGTCACCAAGGACCTGATGGCCGCCCGGGAGCGGCCGGCCGGCCGGCCTTCTACGAGGTCTCCGACGTCGCCGTGCACGACGTCGAGGGCGACCGGCCGTCGGTCACGTTCACCGACGCCGACGGCGTGCAGCAGCGCGTCGAGGCCGACGCCGTGGCCGGCTGCGACGGCTTCCACGGCCCGTCGCGCGGCACCGTCCCGGACGCCGTACGTCGGACGTGGGAGCGGACCTACCCCTACGCCTGGCTCGGCGTGCTCGCCGACGTGGCGCCGTCGACCGACGAGCTGATCTACGCCTGGCACCCCGACGGGTTCGCGCTGCACTCGATGCGCTCGGCGACGGTGTCGCGGCTCTACCTCCAGGTGCCGCCGGACGAGGACGTCGCCGAGTGGTCCGACGACCGGGTCTGGGACGCGCTGGCGACGCGGCTCGGTCACGGCCACGACGGCTGGACGCTGCAGAGCGGGCCGATCACCGAGAAGAGCGTGCTGCCGATGCGCAGCTTCGTCGCCACGCCGATGCGCCACGGGCGGCTGTTCCTGGCCGGCGACGCCGCGCACATCGTGCCGCCCACCGGCGCGAAGGGGCTCAACCTCGCGATCGCCGACGTGGCGCTGCTGGCGCGGGCGCTCACCGCCTGGCTGGTCGACGGCGACCCGGCCCTGGTCGACACCTACTCCGACGACGCGCTGCGGCGGGTGTGGCGGTGCACCCACTTCTCCTGGTGGATGACCTCGATGCTGCACACGCTCCCGCCCGGCCAGGGCGACGACTTCGACCGCCAGCTGCAGCTCTCCCAGCTGCGCTGGGTGACCACCTCGGCGGCCGGTGCCGCGGGACTGGCCGAGAACTACGCAGGTCTGCCCATCGGGTTCTGACCCGGTGCGGCAGGATGCCGGGATGAGCCCGTTGCCCGGCCCCGGCCGCGCCCGCCAGGAGACCATCTTCCGCGACGGCGTGCTGGGTCGCGTCCCGGCCGTGCCGACCGACCCCGCCGCCCTCGAGCGCGCCGCCCGCAAGGCGATGTCGAAGCGTGCCTGGGCCTACGTCGCCGGCGGCGCGGGTGCCGGCGCGACGATGCGCGCCAACCGCGAGGCCCTCGACCGGTGGCGGATCGTGCCGCGGATGCTGCGCGACACGACGGACCGCGACCTGTCCACGACGGTGCTGGGCACCGCGATGCCGGCGCCGCTGCTGATCGCGCCGATCGGCGCCGCCGGCCTGGTGCGCCGCGACGCCGACGTGCTGGTCGGCGGTGCCGCCGCGGACACCGGCGTCCCCTACGTCTACTCGAGCCAGGGCAGCAGCCCGATGGAGGAGACGGCGGCGGCGATGGGCTCGAGCCCGCGGTGGTACCAGCTCTACTGGAGCCGCGACGAGCAGCTCGTCGACAGCTTCATCCAGCGGGCCGAGGCGATCGGCGCAGGTGCCCTGGTCGTCACGCTGGACACCACGCTGCTGGGCTGGCGGCCGGCCGACCTCGACCTCGGCAGCCTGCCCTTCTCGCAGGGCATCGGCATCGCGCAGTACACCTCCGACCCGCGGTTCCGGCAGCTCGTGCAGGAGCGGCTCGACGCGGGCACCGCCGGCTCGCGCGACGTGGAGGTGACGCTCGGCGCGGTCCGCACGCTGCTCTCGATCAGCCGGCAGCACCCCGGCCGGTTCGCGGACAACCTCCGCTCGCCGTTCCCGCGGGCGGCCGTCGAGACCTTCCTCGACGTCTACTCCAACCCGGCGCTGTCGTGGGACCACATCGCGACGCTGCGCGAGCGCACCCGGCTGCCGGTCGTGCTGAAGGGGATCCTGCACCCGGACGACGCGCGCCACGCGCTGGACCTCGGCGTCGACGCGCTGATGGTGTCCAACCACGGCGGTCGCCAGGTCGACGGGTCGATCGGGGCCCTCGACGCGCTGGTGGACGTGCGCGCCGCCGTCGGGGACGAGCCGACCGTGCTCCTCGACAGCGGCATCCGCAGCGGCGCCGACGTCTACAAGGCGCTCGCGCTGGGGGCCGACGCGGTGACGCTCGGCCGGCCGCACGTCTACGGGCTCGCGGTCGCCGGCCGGGAGGGGGTCGCCGAGGTGGTGCGCAACGTCGTCGCCGAGCTCGACCTGGTGATGGCGCTGACCGGCACCCGCACGGTCGCCGAGATCGACCGGAGCCGGCTCGCCGGCCAGGACTCGGCCAGCGCTCGCTAGGACTTCAGGGTGCGGGAGAGCAGCCCCAGCAGGGCGTCCCAGTGCCGGTCCGTCGCGGCCTCGTCGTAGACCGCGGTGTCCGCCATCGTGAAGCCGTGCCGGGCGCCGTCGTACTGCTCGCAGGTGTGGGTCACGCCCGGCCTCGGTCAGCGCCTCGTCGAGCCGCTGCTGCTGCTCGGCCGGCATGCTCGGGTCGCCGTCCGCGCTGGCGACGTAGACCTCCGCGCGGATGCGGTCGGCGAGCAGGTGCGGGCTGGTCGGCTCGTCCGTGGCGAGGCGCGCGGGGTGGAAGGCCGCCGCCGCCGCGACCTGCTCCGGACGGTGGGCCGCGGTCCGCAGCGCGAGCCCGCCGCCCATGCAGTAGCCGACGACGCCGATCGGGCCGTCGGCCACCTCGGCGTGCTGGAGCAGGTAGTCGACGTAGGCGTCCGCGTCACTCGTCGCGCGCTCCGGGGTGAGCTCCTTCATCCACGGCCCGATCGTCTCGAACAGCCGGCCGCGGGCGTCGGGGTCCATCAGCGAGCCGGTGTCGACCAGCGGCGCCCGGCCGTGGCGGTAGAACACGTGCGGCAGCAGCACGACGTACCCCTCGTCGGCGATCCGCTGGGCCATCTCCTCGAGCCGCGGCGCGCGGGCCGAACGCGTCCATGTAGAACAGCACGCCGGGGTAGGGGCCGCGGCCCTCCGGTGCCGTCAGGAACGCGTCGGCGGTGCCGTCGCTGGTCTGGATGTCCACGGTCGAGCTGCGCAGATCCATGCGGGCGAGTCTGCCACGCGGGAATGAGCGACGGTTCAGGGTGCGTTCACACGACCGGGCTAGGTTCAGGGAGTGAGCTCGTTGCTGCAGCAGCTGATGCACCTCCCGGCACCCCTGGTGCTGTCGGTCGTCGGCGCGCTGGTGTTCGGCGAGGCGGCCGTCTTCCTCGGCTTCGTGCTCCCCGGCGAGACCGCCGTGCTGCTGGCAGGCTTCCTCGCCTCCACCGGCCGGTTCTCGGTCGTTCTGCTCGCGCGTCGTCGTGGTTGTCGCCGCCATCGTCGGCGACACGGTCGGCTACGAGGTCGGCAAGCGCTTCGGGCCGCGGCTGATGCGGACCCGGCTGTTCCTGCGCCACGAGCCACGGCTGGTGCGGGCCCGCGGCTTCCTCGACGGCCGCGGCGCCCCGGCGATCTTCGTCGGCCGCTTCACCGCCTTCCTGCGTGCGGTCACGCCCGGCCTCGCGGGACTCAGCGGCATGCGCTACCGCCGCTTCCTGCTGTGGAACGCGCTGGGCGGCCTGGTGTGGGGCGTGGGCTGCGTGGTCGCCGGCTACGTCGCCGGCAGCTCCTACCAGCAGATGGCCTCCCGGCTCGGCCAGGGCGGTGCGGCGGCCGCCGCGGTCGTCGTCGTGCTGGCGCTCGTCGCGTGGCGGGTGGGTCGGCGCCGGCACCGCGCCGCCGACCAGTCCGCGGCCCCGCCGGACACCGGCCTGCCGGCCGGGCAGACTGTCGCGCATGGGACGTGCACTGCAGGCTGACGCCGTCGTCGTCGGAGCCGGGCTGGCCGGGCTGGTGGCCGCCGCCGAGCTGGCCGACGCCGGCAAGCGAGTGGTGCTGCTCGACCAGGAGCCGGAGCAGAGCCTCGGCGGCCAGGCGTTCTGGTCCTTCGGCGGGCTGTTCCTCGTCGACAGCCCCGAGCAGCGCCGGATGGGCATCCGCGACTCCCGCGACCTCGCGCTGCAGGACTGGTTCGGCAGCGCGCAGTTCGACCGGCCCGAGGACCACTGGCCGCGCGAGTGGGCCCAGGCGTACGTCGACTTCGCCGCCGGCGAGAAGCGGGCGTGGCTGCACGGCATGGGCCACCGGCTGTTCCCGGTCGTCGGCTGGGCCGAGCGCGGCGACGGCCGCGCCGAGGGCCACGGCAACTCGGTGCCGCGGTTCCACATCACCTGGGGCACCGGTCCCGGCATCGTCGAGCCCTTCGAGCGGCGGGTGCGCGCGGCCGCGGAGCAGGGGCTGGTCGACCTGCGGTTCCGGCACCGCGTCGACGCCCTGGTGACCAGCGGCGGCGTGGTGACCGGCGTGCGCGGTGCGGTGCTGGAGCCCAGCGCGGTCGCCCGCGGCCAGGCCAGCTCGCGGCAGGAGGTCGAGCGAGTTCGAGGTCAGCGCGCAGGTCGTGCTGGTGACCTCCGGCGGCATCGGCGGCGACCACGACCTGGTCCGGCGCGCCTGGCCGGAGCGGCTCGGCCCACCGCCCGAGCGGATGGTCGCCGGGCGTCCCGGCGCACGTCGACGGCCGGATGCTGCAGATCACCGCGGACACCGGCGGCCGGATCATCAACCCCGACCGGATGTGGCACTACGTCGAGGGCCTGCGCAACTGGGACCCGGTCTGGGAGAACCACGGCATCCGGATCCTGCCCGGCCCGTCGTCGCTGTGGCTCGACGCCACCGGCCGGCGGCTGCCGGCGCCCTGCTACCCGGGCTTCGACACCCTCGGCACGCTGAAGCACCTGCGCACGACCGGCCACGACTACTCCTGGTTCGTGCTCACGCAGAAGATCATCGAGAAGGAGTTCGCGCTCTCCGGCTCCGAGCAGAACCCCGACCTCACCGGCAAGAACATCCCGCTGCTGCTCAACCGGGTCCGCCCCGGGGCGCCGGGACCCGTCGAGGCGTTCAAGGAGCACGGCGAGGACTTCGTCGTCGCGGACACGCTGCCCGAGCTGGTCGGCCGGCATGAACGAGCTCACCGGCGAGGGGCTGGTCGACCTCGACGCGCTGCGCCGGCTGGTCGAGGCGCGGGACCGCGAGATGGACAACCCGTTCACCAAGGACCTGCAGATCGCGGCGCTGCGCAGTGCCCGCGCCTACCGCGGCGACAAGCTCATCCGGGTCGCCTCGCCGCACAAGATGCTCGACCCGGCGAACGGCCCGCTGATCGCCGTACGCCTGCACGTGCTGACCCGCAAGACGCTCGGCGGGCTGGAGACCGACCTGTCCGGCCGGGTGCTGCGCGAGGGCGGCGACCCGCTGCCCGGGGTGTACGCCGCGGGCGAGGTCAGCGGCTTCGGCGGCGGCGGGATGCACGGCTACAACTCGCTCGAGGGCACCTTCCTCGGCGGCTGCCTGTTCTCCGGCCGGCAGGCCGGCCGCGCCGCCGCGGCCGCCCTCCGCTGAGCCGCGCGTCCTGCCCGGTCTGAGGTACCCGGTCGGGGCGGATGCCGCCACGAATAGGGAGCCCGACCGATGCGTGGGCGGCTACCTCAGCGAGCAGCGTGAGGCACGTCAGCACGAAGCCTCGAACGCTAGGAGAACCTCATGTGGTCGATCACCATGAGCCCCGCCCTCGCCACCGCGATCGCCCAGCAGCAGACCCTGGACGCCGTCCGCGAGGCCGGCCGCGCACGCCGGTCCCGGCTGGCCGTCGACGACGAGCCGGAGCGCGTCCCCGCCACCCGTCGCCGGACCCGCCGGCTGCTGTGGACCCGCGGCCTGGTCGGCCGCGCCGCCCACTGACCGCTCGTCAGGCGGCCCGGTGCTCGGCCGGGACGACCTCGTCCTCGCGCGGCGGGGGCGGGGGAGTCCCCTCGCCGAACGGGCTGCCGCCGAGCGCCTCGCGGCCGTGCGGCGTGAGCCAGTCGGACAGGTCCGGCCCCTTCGGCACGATCCCCGTCGGGTTGATGTCGGAGTGCACGACGTAGTAGTGCCGCTTGATGTGCTCGAAGTCGATGGTGTCCCCGAAACCGGGCGTCTGGAACAGGTCGCGGGCGTAGCCCCACAGCGCCGGCATCTCGGTCAGCTTGTTCCGGTTGCACTTGAAGTGCCCGTGGTAGACGGGGTCGAAGCGCGCCAGCGTCGTGAACAGCCGGACGTCGGCCTCGGTGACGTGGTCGCCGACCAGGTAGCGGCGGTCGGTCAGCCGCTCCTCGAGCCGGTCCAGCGCGGCGAACAGCCGGTCGTAGGCCCGCTCGTACGACGACTGCCGGCCGGCGAACCCGCAGCGGTACACGCCGTTGTTGACGTCGGTGTAGATCCACGAGCTCACCTCGTCGATCTCGTCGCGCAGCGCGTCGGGGTAGAGCTCCGGCGCGCCGTCGCGGTGGTGGGCCGTCCACTCCCGCGACAGGTCGAGCGTGATCGTCGGGAAGTCGTTGGTGACCACCTGACCGGTCGGGACGTCGACCATCGCCGGCACCGTGATGCCCTTGGGGTAGCCGGGGAAGCGCGCCAGGAACGCCTCCTGCAGCCGCTCGTGGCCCAGCACCGGGTCCCGGCCGCCCGGGTCGAGGTCGAAGGTCCAGCTCCGGCTGTCGTGCGTCGGGCCGCACACGCCCATGCTGATCGCGTCCTCGAGACCGAGCAGCCGGCGCACGATGATGGCGCGGTTCGCCCACGGGCACGCGCGGGCGACGACGAGGCGGTAGCGGCCCGGCTCGACGGGCCAGCCGTCCCGGCCGTCCGCGTGATGCGGTCCTCGATGTAGTCGGTGTCGCGGTCGAAGTCGTCCTCGACGTAGGTCTGCGCGGTCACGTGGCGCCTTCCCGAGATGGTGCTCGGTGTCAACGGTCCAGTACCTCGACGCCGCCGGGCGAAACCCGGCGTCGGCCCCGACGGCACCGGGTGGTGTGCGGGTCAGCCGTTCGAGCAGGTCCGCGAACGGCGTCGGGTTCTCGAACGGGTCGACCGGGCCGGACCGCGCGCGGCCGGTCACCGCGTCGGCGAGCTCCCGGCCGGCACGCTCGACGCGCTCGGACAGCACGCCGTCGGGCCCGCTGCCGCCGAAGTCCTCGGCTGGCGGCGAACACGGCGGTCGGCACCACGTCGGCGCGCAGGTAGGCGAACAGCGGCCGCACCGCGAACTCCAGCGCCAGCGAGTGCCGGGCCGTCCCGGCGGTCGCGCCGAGCAGCACCGGCTTGCCCGCGAGCGTGCCGTCCTCCAGCACGTCGAAGAAGCTCTTGAACAGCCCGCTGTACGACGCGGAGAAGATCGGCGTCACCGCGACGACGGCGTCGGCCTCGCGCACCAGCGCGGATCGCGTCGGCCAGCGCACCGGACGGCGAAGCCGGTCAGCAGGTGGTCGGTGATGCCGTGCGCGAGGTCGCGCAGCTCGACCACCTCGACCCGCACGTCCTCGCCGGCCAGCCGCAGCGCGCGGTCGGTGGCCGCGGACAGCCGGTCGGCGAGCAGCCGGGTCGACGAGGGCTGGCTCAGTCCGGCGGTGACGACGGCGACGCGTGCGGGTCATGCGCGACGACCCCCGTCGTGGACCTCGTCGCGCGCGGCCAGCAGCGACGCGTGCGTCGGGGCGTCCGGCACGTGGGCCGGCTTGCAGCGCGGCGAACTCCTTGCGCAGCACCGGCACGACCTCCTCGCCGAGCAGGTCGAGCTGCTCGAGCACCGTCTTGAGCGGCAGGCCGGCGTGGTCCATCGAGGAACAGCTGGCGCTGGTAGTCGCCGACGTACTCCCGGAAGCCCAGCGTCCGCTCGATGACCTCCTGCGGGCTGCCGACGGTCAGCGGCGTCTGCGAGGTGAAGTCCTCCAGCGACGGGCCGTGCCCGTAGACCGGCGCGTTGTCGAAGTACGGCCGGAACTCCCGCACCGCGTCCTGGCTGTTGCGGCGCATGAACACCTGGCCGCCGAGCCCGACGATCGCCTGGTCCGCGGAGCCGTGGCCGTAGTGCTCGAAGCGGCGGCGGTAGAGCCCGACCATCTGCTGGGTGTGCGAGGCGGGCCAGAAGATGTGGTTGGCGAAGAACCCGTCGCCGTAGTACGCCGCCTGCTCGGCGATCTCGGGGGAGCGGATCGAGCCGTGCCAGACGAACGGCGGGACGCCGTCGAGCGGCCGCGGCGTGGCGGTGAAGCCCTGCAGCGGGGTGCGGTACTTGCCCTCCCAGTCGACGACGTCCTCGCGCCACAGCCGGCGCAGCAGGTGGTAGTTCTCGATCGCCAGCGGGATGCCGTCGCGGATGTCCTTGCCGAACCACGGGTAGACCGGGCCGGTGTTGCCGCGGCCCAGCATCAGGTCGACGCGGCCGTCGGAGAGGTGCTGCAGCGTCGCGTAGTCCTCCGCGATCCGCACCGGGTCGGTGGTGGTGATCAGCGTGGTCGCCGTGGACAGCTGCAGGCGCTCGGGTCTGCGCGGCGATGTAGGCCAGCGTCGTGGTCGGCGCGCGAGGCACGAACGGCGGGTTGTGGTGCTCGCCGGTCGCGAACACGTCGAGCCCGACCTCCTCGGCCTTCTTCGCGATCGCGACCGTGGCCTTGATGCGCTCGTGCTCGCTGGGGGTGCGTGCCGGTGGTGGGGTCGGTCGTGACGTCCCCGACCGTGAAGATGCCGAACTGCATGTCTGGCTCCCGCCCTAGTAGTTCAAGATTCAACTATACGGCGGAACCGCTGCGGACGGCGGCGGTATTCCCTCTGGCTACTCCGGCTCGTTGTCCGGCGTCGCCGCCGACCCGGTAGGGCTCGGTGACGCCGGCGTACATCAGGTGCGTGACCAGCCCCTGCTGGGCGTGCTGCAGGTTGTGGCAGTGGTCCATCCAGATGCCCGGGTTGTCGGCCACGAACGCGACGTCGTAGGTCTCGCCGTCCTTGACGTTGAGCGAGTCGAACCACCACGGGCTGCCGGTGGCCTTCGTCGCCGTCGCGGGCGAGCACGACGGCGTGGTGCCCGTGCAGGTGCATCGGGTGCACGTCGCCGCTGTAGTTGGAGATCCGCACCTGCGACGACGTCGCCCTCGCGGACCACGAACATCGGCACGTTCGGGAACAGGTGGCCGTTGATCGTCCACCACAGCCCCGGCTTGCCCTGCACGAAGCCGGACTTCCGGCCGATGTCGTAGCGGAAGTGCCGGTCGGCGTCCGCGGGGTCGAAGCCGAGCGGGGCCGGGGTGCCGTAGGACAGCAGGTCGAGCTCCTGCTTCGGCGCGGGCACGGTGCGCGACCCGGGCGGTGCCCCGGCCGACCAGCGCCGCCGTCGCCGCCCCCACCTGCACCCGGACGTCGGACCCGTCGCGCCGGCGCGACCACCTCGAGGTCGATCCGGCCCCCGGCGGTGACGCACGACGGCCTTGCCGTCGACGGCGGTCGGGTCGTGGACGTCGTGACCGTCGACGGCGACGACCTCGGAAGGGCGTGTCCGCCCAGGCGCGCGTCGGGCCGTTGTCGGTGTTGATCACCCGGAGCCGCACCCGCTGGCCCGGGCGGGCCTCGACCGGCACCAGCTTGAGGCCGTTCAGCGTCGCGATCCCGCCGTACGTGTGCAGCAGCGCGACGACGTCCTGCACCGGCGGGTCGAGGTCGGGCGGCTGGACCACCAGCGGACCCGAGCAGGCCGCCGATGACCTGCTCGTGCGACACCTGGTGGGAGTGGTACCAGTAGGTGCCGGCCTGGTCGGGCGACGAAGCGGTAGGTGTGGCTCGTGGCCCGGCATCACGGCGTCCTGGGTGACCCCGGCGACGCCGTCCTCGGCGTTCGGCACGTCGACGCCGTGCCAGTGCAGGGTGATGCCGTCCGGGCACGTTCTGGTTGGCCAGGTGCACCTCGAGGAGCTGGCCCTGGCGTGACCTCGATGAGCGGCCCGGGGGAGGTGCCGTTGAGCGTGTAGCCGTCGACCTCGCTGCCCGTCGGCCAGCCTCACCGTCGGCCTTGCGGGCCGTCGAGGTCGACGACCTTGTCCGCCGGGCGGTCGGTGCCGACGGTGAGGTCGGCGACGCTGCGCGCCGCCGCTGCCCGATCCGTGTGCCCGGCTGCGCGGCGGCCGCCGCCGTAGTCGAGGTAGCCCATGTCCATCACGGAGTACGTCGACGGCACCCGGCTCCGCTGCCAGAGGTAGCCGATCGGCAGCAGGATCGCCAGCGTGGCGAGGCACGCGAGCAGCAGCCGGACCCGGTCCCTGCTCACGTGCCGAGGCCCCTCGTCGCGAGCGTGGTGCGGATGGTGCGCCGATGCCGCGCTCAGACGGCCGAGGCGGCCGCCGTCGACGGCGCCGAGGCGCCCTTGATGGACTTGGTCGCCACGCCCGCCGCCATCAGGCCGAGCCCGAACAGCAGGAACGCGTTGAGCCCGTGCAGGACGCCGACCGCCCAGACGCCGAACGACACGAACGCCAGCGCCCACTGCAGCACGACGTCGAGGAACACGAACAGTCGCCGCCCGCACGCCGCCCTCGATCTTGGCGAAGAACGAGACGATCAGCAGGAGCAGCGCGACCAGCGCGGCCGCGTTGGCGCCGAAGCTGTGCAGCATGAAGCCGACGTCGCCGGTCGAGCCGCCGTTCTCCAGGACGCTCTTGGTGAAGTCGTTGCCGTCCTCGACGAACTTCCCGAGGCCGAAGACCCCGAGCGCGATGAACGACGCCTGCAGCGCGACGATGACGGGGATCAGGTAGGCGAGAACGCGGTACGTAGCTTTCATGACATCTCCTCCGAGGTCTGCGCCGACCCGCTCGCGGGACGGCGCCCCGTTCGAGAGGCCCCCCATGAGCCCCGCGCCACAGAATTGCGGCCGCGCCGCGACTTTGTCCTGACCAATTCGGACTAGACACCGTCGTGTTGCCGCGGTACGTCGGCTATGTCCGGAAAATTTGTCGATCGCCACCCGCTCGATGTGGTCCCGCGCCGGCGCGGTAGATTCGACGCGGGTGCTCACTCTCGGTCACCGCTCCTTCGCCGGACACCGACCTGCTGGTGATGGCGATCGTCAACCGCACCCGCGACTCCTTCTACGACGGCGGCGCGACGTTCGCCGAGGACCGGGCGCTCGAGCGGGTGCGCGTCGCGGTGGCCGAGGGCGCCGACATCGTCGACATCGGCGGCGTCAAGGCCGGTCCCGGCGAGGTCGTCGACGTCGCGGAGGAGCTCCGGCGCACCGTGCCGTTCGTCGCGAAGGTCCGCGACGGAGTTCCCCGACGTGGTCGATCAGCGTCGACACCTGGCGCTCGGAGGTGGCCCGGGAGGTGTGCGCCGCCGGCGCCGACCTGCTCAACGACGCCTGGGGCGGCTTCGACCCGGCGCTGGCCGAGGTGGCCGCCGAGCACGGCGCCGCCCTGGTCTGCACGCACACCAACGGCGCGACGCCCCGCACGCCGCCGCACCGCCCGTCGTACGACGACGTGGTGGCCGCCGCGATCGAGGCGACGGTCGCGCTCGCCGAGCGGGCCGTCTCGCTGGGCGTGCGCCGCGACAGCGTGCTGATCGACCCCGCCCACGACTTCGACAAGAACACCTGGCACTCGCTCGAGCTCACCCGGCGGCTCGACGAGATGGTCGCCACCGGCTGGCCGGTGCTGGTGTCCCTGTCCCACAAGGACTTCGTCGGCGAGACCCTCGACCGCGCCGCTCGACGAGCGGCTGGTCGGCACGCTGGCCGCCAGCGCGGTCAGCGCCTGGCACGGCGCCCGGGTGTTCCGCGTCCACGACGTCGCCGAGACCCGGCAGCTGCTCGACATGGTCGCCAGCATCCGCGGCACCCGGCCGCCCGCCCGCGTCGTCCGGGGGCTGGCGTGATCGCCGCCGCGGTGCTCGTGCCGCACCCGCCGCTGCTGCTGCGCGAGCTCGGCGGCAGCCACGACCCCGTGCCCGACCTCCGGGCCGCCGCCCTGGCGGCCGTCCGCGACCTGGTCCGCGACGTCGACGTCGTGGTCGTCGTGGGCGGCGCCGACGTCGCGCGCGTGCTGGGACCCGGCGGCCGGCGCCGACGTCCGTCGCTTCGGTACGACGTCCGCCCGCCCGGCCCGGCGCGGCCCTGCCGCTGTCGCTCGGCGTCGGCGTGCGGCTGCTCGCCGAGGCGGGGTGGACCGGGCCGGTCGCGGTCCCACGCGGTGGCCTGGGACGCGGACCGGTCGACGCTCGACGACCTCGCCGGCGCGCTCACCGGGCACGGACGCACCGCGTCGGGGTGCTGCGTGCTCGGCGACGGCAGCGCCCGGCGGGGCGAGAAGGCGCCCGGCTACCTCGACGAGCGGGCGTTCCCGTTCGACGACGCCGTCGCCAAGGCGCTGGCCGACGGCGACGCCGACCGCGCTCGCCGACCTCGACGCGGACCTGGCGGCCGAGCTGATGGTGCTGGGCGCCGCCGCGTTCCGGTTCCTCGGCCTGCTGGGGCTGCGCGCAGGCCGTCCCGGCCGGACGCCACGCTGACCTTCCGCGACGACCCCTTCGGCGTGGACTACCTCGTCGCGACCTGGCGCTTCTAGCGCCGCTCGGCCACCAGCAGCGCCTGCGCCGAGCGCGCGACGAGCCCGCGCTCGTCGTACACCCGGGAGGCGGCGACGCCCGACGCTGCCGCCGCCGAGCGTGGTCTCGGCGTCCAGGCAGACCCAGTCGCCGACCGGCGGCCGCAGCACGTGGACGGTGAGCTCGGTGTTGAGGAAGCCCCACACGTCCGGGTCGAGCGCCGCCGAGACGCCCGGAGGCCGAGTCGACGCAGGTCATCAGCCGCTGCACCGGGCTCATCGGCTCGCCCTCGACGAGGTCGACCCGGGGCCGCATCCACACCACCCCGGGGCCCGGCGAGGTGATGGCGCCCTCGACCCAGCGCCACTCGATCGCGTCGAGGTAGCCCCCGGTCCAGCGTCGACGGGCGGCTCCCGGTGCACCCCGTCGTCCGGGGTGTGGGCGGGCGGCACCGGCTCGGAGCCCGGCCCGGCCTGGCCGGCCGGGAACAGCCAGGCGGTCGCGCGGGCGCACGGCCCGGTCACGGGTCTCGTCGACCAGCACCGCCTCGCACATCTGCCACCGTGCGGCCCGGGCGCACGACGCGTCGCCTCGACCCGCAGCGGGCCCACCGGGACCGGCCCGAGCAGCTCCATCGTCAGCCGGCCGACGACCCGGTCCGGGCCGTCGCCGGCGAGCGTCTCGACGGCCCGGGTGAGCAGCGCCGCCGGCGGTCCGCCGTGCTGGCTGTCGGGTCCCCAGGGGCCGGGCGTCGAGTCCGTCGAGAGGAAGCGACCGGGTCCGTCGGGCACGTAGAAAGGCTGCACGGCAGCCATCATGACGGCCGCCGGAAGTGGCCCGGGACACAGCCCGTTCGCCGATTTCCAGGATCGACCGACGGCCTGTGTATCCTCACCGGTGCGTTGGCCCCTTTAGCTCAGTCGGCAGAGCGTCTCCATGGTAAGGAGAAGGTCTACGGTTCGATTCCGTAAAGGGGCTCTGGGTCAGGTCTCCATCCCGTGCACGGCACGGGCGGGGTGGTGCCCGAGCGGCGGGGTAGCTCAGGTGGTTAGAGCACACGGCTCATAATCGTGGTGTCGCGGGTTCGAGTCCCGCCCCCGCTACTCACCAGCACGAGAACCAGCACGACAGCACACGACAGCACCGCACCAGCACCGGCCGGCCCCGCTTGCGCGGGACGGCATACTTGAACGGTTGCCCGAGCCCGGGCAGCAGGAGTCGAAAGCAGAGGCATTTCCGTGGCCAGCAAGAGCTCAGACGTTCGTCCCAAGATCACCTTGGCCTGCGTGGAGTGCAAGGAGCGCAACTACATCACCAAGAAGAACCGGCGCAACGACCCGGACCGCATGGAGCTGAAGAAGTTCTGCCCGCGTTGCCGCACGCACACCGAGCACCGCGAGACGCGCTGACGCGGTCCTCGCACGACCTCCCGAACGGCCCCGGACACGTCCGGGGCCGTTCGTCGTATTCCGAGGCTTCCGGGTCCGGTAATCCGGGCGTAGCGTCCCGCCAGCGTCGGGCACGGCAGCTCGGGGATGCATCAGAGGGGTCTGGACTGCGCGTCCGGCCGACGCCGACCAGGCGTCGACGCTCGAGTCCAGGAGACCCCTGTGCGCATTCACCTCCACCTGCCACCACGGCGTGGCACCGCCCTTCTCGGCCGCAGTCTCGGCCCTCGCCCTTCCGCTCGCCCTCACCGGCCCGGCCGGTGCCGCTGTCGGGGCCGACGGTGCGGTCTCGGTCGACCGGCCCTACGTCAAGGCCAACAGCCGCACCGCCGTCGGCGACCGACGCCATCAGGGACTGCGGTGCCAACCGGCGCCAGCAGAACGAGCCGACCTCGGCGGTCGACCCGTCGCGGCCCACGGTCGTCACGTCCGGCTCCAACGACTACTGCACCGTCGAC
>CAVPRA010000004.1:0-154528 GCA_963707685.1 uncultured Actinomycetota bacterium | reverse complement strand
GGTGCCCGAAAGGGCCTGGCGGATCCCCTACGCGATCCGCCAGCTCTCCGAGGCCATGGGCTCCAACGGCTCCACCTCGATGGGCTCGGTCTGCGCCTCGACGATGTCGCTGCTGCAGGCCGGTGTGCCGCTGCGCGCGGCCGTCGCCGGCATCGCGATGGGCCTCATCTCCGGCGAGGTCGACGGCGAGACGCAGTACGTCGCGCTGACCGACATCCTCGGCGCCGAGGACGCCTTCGGCGACATGGACTTCAAGGTCGCCGGCACGCGGGAGTTCGTCACCGCGCTGCAGCTCGACACCAAGCTCGACGGCATCCCCGCCGAGGTCCTCGGTGCCGCGCTCGGCCAGGCCAAGGACGCCCGCATCGCGATCCTCGACGTGATGGCCGAGGCCATCGACGCCCCGGGCGAGATGTCGCTGCACGCGCCGCGGATCATCACCATGCACGTCCCGGTCGACAAGATCGGCGAGGTGATCGGTCCCAAGGGCAAGGTCATCAACCAGATCCAGGACGACACGGGCGCGCAGATCACGATCGAGGACGACGGCACGATCTACGTCGGCGCCACCAACGGCGAGTCCGCCGAGGCGGCCCGCTCGATCATCAACGGGATCGCCAACCCGACGATGCCGGAGGTCGGCGAGCGCTACCTCGGCACCGTCGTGAAGACGACCAACTTCGGGGCGTTCGTCTCGCTGCTCCCGGGCAAGGACGGCCTGCTGCACATCAGCAAGCTCCGTTCGCTGGCCGGCGGCAAGCGCGTAGAGGCCGTCGAGGACGTCGTCTCGGTGGGTCAGAAGATCCAGGTCGAGATCGGCGAGATCGACGACCGCGGCAAGCTCTCGCTCGTCCCCGTGGTCGAGGACTCCGAGCCCGCCGCGGAGCCCGCCGAGTAACGGTGACGCAGCCGGCAGCACGACAGAAGCCCGGCACGACCCGCACCCTGCTGTCCGCCAAGGACGGGGGAGCACCGGTACGCCGTACCGTGCTCCCCGGCGGGCTGCGGGTCGTGACCGAGGCGATGCCCGGCGTCCGGTCCGCCTCCATCGGGGTGTGGGTCGGCGTCGGGTCACGTGACGAGTCCCCGACCCTGTCGGGCGCCTCGCACTTCCTCGAGCACCTGCTGTTCAAGGGCACTCCGAGCCGGTCGGCGCTCGACATCTCCGTCGAGCTCGACGAGGTGGGCGGCGAGTTCAACGCGTTCACCGCGAAGGAGTACACCTGCTTCCACGCGCGGGTCCTCGACGAGGACCTGCCGCTGGCCGTCGACGTGCTCGGCGACATGGTGACCTCCTCGACGATCACGGCCGAGGACGTGGAGGCCGAGCGCGAGGTGATCCTCGACGAGATCGCGATGCACGACGACGACCCGGACGACGTGGTCAGCAACGTCTACGCCGAGAAGGCGTGGGGCGGCTCGCCGCTGGGCCGGCCGATCGCCGGCACCGTCGACTCGATCCGGGCGCTGTCGCGGGCGCAGATCCGGCGCTACTACCGCTCGCGCTACACCCCCGACAACATGGTCGTGGCGGTCGCCGGCAACGTCGACCACGCGACCGTCGTACGCCTGGTGAAGAAGGCGTTCGCGCGCAGCGACTTCCTCACCGACACCACCGTGTCGCCGCTGCCGGTCCGCGCCGCCTCGCGCGCTCGCCGTACGGCGTCCGGGGACGTCGTGGTCGCGCGGCCGTTCGAGCAGGTCAACCTGGTGCTCGGGGTCAACGGCCTGGTGCGCACCGACGACCGTCGCTACGCGCTCGGCGTGCTGAACGCCGCGCTCGGCGGCGGCACCTCGTCCCGGCTGTTCCAGGAGGTCCGCGAGCGGCGCGGGCTGGCCTACTCCGTCTACTCCTACGCGTCGCACTACTCCGACGCCGGCATGTTCGCGGTCGCCCTCGGCTGCCTGCCCTCGAAGGTCACCGAGGTGCTGGCCGTGGTGCGCACCGAGCTGCAGCGGCTGGCCGACGACGGCATCTCCGAGCTGGAGCTGCAGCGCGGCCAGGGCCAGCTGCGCGGCGGGCTGGTGCTCTCGCTCGAGGACTCCGGCTCGCGGATGTCGCGGATCGCCAAGGCGGAGCTGCTCTACGACGACCTGCCCAGCATCGACACGGTGCTGCAGCGGGTGGCGGACGTGACCCTCGAGGACGTCAACACGCTGGCCCGTGACCTGTTCACGCAGCCGCAGACGCTGGCCGTCGTCGGGCCGTTCGACACGCTCCCCGCCTGACCCGTCTCCCCGCGCGGTTACCGCGCGACCGGCGCTGCCGCCAGCGCGTCGGCGACCGCCTCCTCGATCGTCCGCTGCCGGCCGGCGGCACGGGCGCCGGCCCACGCGTCGTCGCCGAGCCGTCCCGCGCCGCGCTGAGCGACCGCTCGAGGTGCGCGTCGTCGGGCCCCGAGCGCGGGATGCCGACGGCCGCCCGCTGGGCGTCGGCGGTGCCCATCAGGCACGCCGCCCGCTCGACGTCGCCGAGCTCGGCCAGGGTGGCGGCGAAGGCCTCGACGATGCCGATCGACAGCTCGGTGTCGGCCAGCGCCACCGCGCTCTCGGCGACCCGCGCCAGGTGCTCGTAGGCCGGGTCCGGGCCCTCGGCGCGCAGCAGCGCCAGCGCGAGGTTGGCCTCGTTGACCGCGACGCCCCACGGGTCCTCGCGAGCCCGGTCGAGCTCCAGGGCCCGCCGGCCGGCGACCACCGCGGCGGCGTACTCACCGGTGTCCATCAGCAGGGTCACGACGTTCGTCGACGCGCTCGCCTCGCGGAGGCTGCTGCCGATCTCCCGCGCCAGCGCGATGCTCTCCTCGAGCAGCCGCCGGGACTCCGCCGGCCTGCCGGCCTCGCGCCGGGCGACACCGAGGCTGTTCAGCTCGCGGGCCTCCAGGTCGCGCTCGCCCATCCGCCTCGCCATGTCGAGGGCGCGCTCCAAGGAGGGCGAGGCGGCCGTCACGTCGCCCTGCTGCAGCAGCATCACCCCCAGGTTGTGCAGCGCGTCGAGCATCTCGCGGCCGTCCGCGCCGCCGGTCACCTGCATCGCCCGCTCGTGCCAGCCGCGGCCCTCCGCGACGTAGCCGAAGCGGTACCAGTAGCGCGACATCGCCGACAGCAGCCGGAACCCGCACTCGGTCCGCACCGCGTCGGTGCCCGCCTCCGGCCGCAGGCACCAGCCCAGCGCGGCGCGGATGTCCTCCTCGACGTCGTCCATCCGGTCCAGCGCGCTCATCTGGGTCGGGCCGCGCAGCAGCTCGTCGATCTCGCCGGCGACCTCGAGGCACCACCGGGCGTGCCGCAGCCGCGTCTCGTCGCCCTCCCCCGAGGAGTCCAGCCGGTCGCGGGCGAACGCCCGGATCGTCTGCAGCATGCCGACCCTCGGCTCCCCGTCGGACGAGTCGAGGACCTGCACCAGGCTGGCGTCGGCGAGCCCGACCACGGCGTCGAGGGGGTCGCCGAGGTCCGACCCGACGACCGCCTCGACCGCGCTGAGGTCGCACCGCCGTCGGAACACCCCGAGCCGCCGGAAGGTGCTCTGGTCGGCGGGCTCGAGCAGGTCGTAGCTCCAGGCGATGGTGGCGCCCAGCGTGCGCTGCCGGGCGGACCGGTCGGCGGCGGTGACGCCGAGGCCGAGCCGGGTGTCGAGCCGGTCGAGCAGCGCGTGCGGTCGCAGCAGCCGGCACCGGGCGGCCGCCAGCTCGATCGCCAGCGGCAGCCCGTCCAGGCGCCGGCAGAGCTCGACGACGTCGGCCAGGTTGTCCTCGCCGAGCGTGAAGTGCGGGTCCGCCATCGCCGCCCGCACGGCGAACAGCGCCACGCTGGGGACCCGGGCCGCCTCCTCCGGGTCCAGCGGCCCGGGGCGCCGGCAGCGCCAGCGGCGAGAGCGGGTACTCGTGCTCGGCGGCCAGGTGCAGCGGCCGTCGCGACGTCGCCAGGACGTGGACGCCGGGAGCGTGCCGGACCAGCCGGTCGACCGTCGCGTCGGCGTCCGGGATCTGCTCGAGGTTGTCGAGGACGAGCAGCATCTGCCGGTCCGCGACGAAGTCCAGGGCCCGGTCCCACGGGAGGTGCTCCACGTCGCCGGGAGCGCCCAGCGCGTCGGCGACCGCCGCCCACATCAGCTCGGAGCGGTGCACCGCGTGCAGCGGGACGAAGAACAGGCCGTGCGGGTAGGCGTGCTCCAGGGCGGAGGCGACCGCGAGCGCGACCCTGGTCTTGCCCGTCCCGCCGGCACCGGTGAGCGTCACCAGCCGGACCTGGTCGTCGCCGAGCAGGCCGGTGACCTCGGCGAGCTCCGTCGCCCGGCCGATCAGCGCCGTCGGGGGGACCGGCAGGTTGGCGCGGCTGCCGAGGCTGCGCAGCGGCGGGAAGTCGTCGGGCAGGTCCGGCACCACGAGGTCGTACAGGTGCTCCGGCTCGTCGAGGTCCTTGAGCCGGTGCCAGCCGAGGTCGCGGACCGTCGTCTCCGCGCCGAGGTCGCCGACCAGGGTGCGGGTGGCCTGCGAGATCACCGTCTGCCCGCCGCTGGCGGTGGCGGAGATCCGGGCAGCGCGGTGCACGTCGATGCCGATGTAGCCGTCCTCGTGCGGCTGCGGCTCGCCGGTGTGCAGCCCGATCCGCACGCGGACGTGGACGTCGTCGGGCCAGGCGTGGCGGTGCAGCAGGCGCTGGCCCTCGAGGGCGGCGGCGACCGCCGCGCGGGCGGAGGTGAAGACGACGAAGAAGCTGTCCCCCTCGGTGCCCATCTCCCGGCCGTCGTGCTCGCGGAACACCGAGCGCAGCAGCGAGCGCTGGGCGCTCAACGCCTCACCCCAGCGGGGACCGAGGCGGGTCAGCATCCGGGTCGAGCCCTCGATGTCGCTGAACAGGAGGGTCACCGTCCCGGGCTTCGGGGCGCCCATGGCCCCAGTGTCCTCTCGTGGACGGCTCCTGTCGCCGCCGTTCTTCCCTGGTCGCGGGCAGGCGGCTACCGGCCGGAGGGGACCACCACGGCGCTCCCCGAGCCGTTCCAGCAGGAGAACCCGGCGGGCAGGTGGTAGTCCGCCTTCACCGCCTCCTCGACGGTGTCGAAGCACTTGGACACCAGCACGTTGGGGTCGTTCGACACCGACTTCGAGAGGTTCTGGTTGGCGCGGGCCTGGGCGGCGGTGGTCTGCTCGCGCTGCTCGGCCACCCGGGTGGCGCCGACCTCCTTGAGGTAGTCGTTGACCTTGTCCTGCGTGGTCCGCGCCAGGTTGATGAAGTTGATGGTCACCGAGACCACCTCCACCTGCTTGCGACCGTGGCCCGCGTCGAGCAGGTGCTGCTGCATCGAGTCCACGACGTCGCTGGAGAAGGCGTCCAGGTTGGGAGCGGTGTTGGCGGTCGCGCTCGGCGTCCCCTTGGTCTTCCTCGCGGCCTGGGCGACGCTGGCCAGCGGGTTGAACTTCCCCAGCACGTCGTTGAGCGCCGCGTTGAACTGCGTCTTCACCAGCGACTCGCGAACCGTCTCGTTGACGTCGTTGCTGCGGTAGTCCTGGTAGAGCACCGAGGCCTGCGCCGGCACGATCCGCCACCGGATGGTGGCCTCGACGCACGCCGTCGACGAGTCGCCGATGCGGACGTTGATGCACTCGTGCCCGGTGTAGGAGTCGGGGTTGATGGCGCCGTCGAGCTCGGTCACCTTCTGCCAGGGCAGCTTGGCGTGCAGCCCGTTCTCCAGGTCCCGGCCCGTGGGCCGGCCGAACGTCGTGACGACGCCGACGTCCTTGGTGCCGACGGTGGTGATGCACGAGAGCACCACCACGAGCAGCCCGAGCACCGCCGGCAGCAGCCGGACCAGCAGCGGCAGCCGCTGCGGCGCCGCCGCCACGTCGGAGTCGGTGCCGCGGCGTCGCGGCACCCGGGCCGCGAACAGCAGGGGAGTGACGACCAGGACCAGGAACAGACCGATGACGAACCAGGCCACGGGCGGGGCCTCTCTGCGCGAGGGTGGGGCGCGTCAGGCTACGTCGGTGGGGCCGGTCCGGGCGGGGAGATCTGGTAGATGCAGGTGCTCTGCCAGGAGACAGCGCACCAGCGCTCGCGCCCGCTGCTCGTCACACCTGCCAGCCACGCTCCGTGCGTCGCTCGAGGATGCCGGCCCAGAGCCACACCATGGTCTCCAGGTGCTCGGCACGGTGCGCGTCGCCACCGACAACCCGGACGCGGTGCGAGGTCGACTTCGCCCGCGTGACGGCCTCCCGGGCGGCGAGGTACGCCATCCCTCGCCCGGCCCGGGCGTCCTCGGGCAGCGGCTGCCTGATGCCTGTGAGGCAGGCCGCCTACAGTGACCTCGTGAGCGAGCGGACGAGGGTGGGCGTGCTGGGCGCCCGGGGCAAGGTCGGCGCCGAGGTCTGCCGGGCGGTCGAGGCCGCCGAGGACCTCGAGCTGGTCGCCCGGGTCGACACGGGGGAGTCGGACGACTCCCGCGACCGGCTGGTCGAGCGTGGCGCGCAGGTGGTCGTCGACTTCACGCACCCCGACGTCGTGATGGACAGCCTGGAGTTCTGCATCGGGCACGGCATCCACGCCGTCGTCGGCACCACCGGCTTCGACGACGAGCGCCTGGGCCGGCTGCAGGGCTGGCTCGACGCGAGCCCGGGCACCGGGGTCCTGGTGGCCCCCAACTTCTCCGTCGGCGCGATCTTGATGATGCGGTTCGCCGCCGAGGCCGCCGCGTTCTACGAGTCGGTCGAGATCGTCGAGCTGCACCACCCCGACAAGGCCGACGCCCCGTCCGGCACCGCCCGGCGTACGGCGTCCCTGGTCGCCGAGGCGCGGCGCGCGGCCGGCCTGGGGCCGGTGCCCGATGCGACCAGCACCGCACTGGAGGGGGCGCGCGGCGCGGACGTCGACGGCGTGCGGGTGCACGGGCTCCGGATCCGCGGTCTGGTCGCGCACCAGGAGGTGATCCTCGGCGGAGCGGGGGAGACGCTGACGATCCGCCACGACTCGCTGGACCGCATCTCGTTCACGCCGGGCGTGCTGGTGGCCGTGCGCGGCATCGCCGAGCGCCCCGGCCTCACCGTGGGGCTCGAGCCGTTCCTCGGCCTCGACAGTTCAGCCTGACGCTGAACTCGCCCTGACTTCAGCCATCGTCTGAACTTCACCCCAGCAGCTGGACCACCAGCCAGCCGCCGAGCGCCACCAGCCAGCTCGCCAGGCTCCCGATCAGGAAGTACTCCGAGACGTCGGTGGGCCCGGACTCCGAGGTCCTCTTCAGCTCCGGCCAGCGCAGCAGCCCTTTGGCGGCCACCACCACTGCACCCGCGCCGAGCTGGCCGACCGAGGTGAGGAGCAGCAGGAACAGTCGCTCCATGGGACCGAGCAGCCGGCCGCCACGCAGCTGCTTCTCGTTCGAGGCGGCCGGCACTCCGACGGCGTCGAGCACGAGCCGGACCAGCACGTTGCCGGTGCTGAGCTGCACGAGGGCCGCGGCGACGTAGGCGACGAACACCGCACCACCCACGCTGCCGACGAGCGTGCGATCGGCGAGCTCGGAGACGCGGTCGGTGTTCGGCAGCGGTCTGTCACCGACGAGCAGCAGCACCAGCAGCGGGACCAGGAACGATGCGAACGCCGCCGCCCGCCATCGGGGCCGGCGGTCGGGGGGAGCGGTCAGTGCCACCGATGAGGTCAGCACCCAGGCAGTGAGGCCGACCGTCCACACCAGGGCAACCGACCACCACCAGGTCGGCGTCAGCCCACCGCTGAGCCCCGCCAGCACCAGCAGCGCCACGCCGATGACCACCAGGAGCGCCCGGCGACTCCTCGAGGTGGCGTCGCGGGCGGCCCGCAGCAGGTCGACGACGCCGACGACCGCCAGCCACACGCACAGGCTCATGCGTGCGCATCCGCGAGAAGTCGCTGTGCATCGAGCACGGTCGAGATGCCACGCGCGAACTGCTGCGAGACGGCGGAGGGCCACACGTCCTCGAGATCGGCGATCTGGCGCTGGCTGTGGCCGAGCAGGGCGAGTCGCAGCATGCGCGCCCCGCGGTCGTTGAGCCGCGCCACCACCTGGTCGCGGCAGAGCAGGAACGCGTTGGTCGTGGCGGCGTCGGGGCCGTCGAACCAGGTCCGCCGGGCGTCGCGGGCGCTGCCGATCGACTCGATCGCCTCACGAGCGGCCCACCAACCGGGCCCATCCTGGAGGAGTGGCGTGCGCGACCCGTCGTGGACCGTGACCTCGCCGGTCCCGATGCCGCAGCGCACGTCGGCGTGCCCACGCAGCGAGAGCCGCACCAGGAGAGTTGCCAGGGTCGCGTCGGCGATCGACTCGCAGGCGCCCTGGAACTCGTCACCCACGGTCGGCTCGAACGGCTGCACGGTCGCGACCGTAGCGTTGACCTCCGACAAGGCGACGCCCAGCGACTGCTGCAGCGCGGCTCGGTCGGCCACCCGTCGGGAGCCGACGAGGTCGCCGATCACCGTGACCAGAGCGCGAGGCATAGTTCAGGCTATCACTGAACTACGGGAAAGTTCAGTGATGCGCTGACTTCACCCCTGACCTTCCACCCGATGCGGTCCCAGTAGCGTGACCGGGTGCGAACCAAGACGACCCTCGCGGTGATGGTCCTGGTGCTGGTCGTTCTACGCCGTGTTCATCGGGGTCAAGGGCGTCGCGCTGCTGTCGACCGGGTCCACGGTCGGGGTGCTGCTCGGGGTCGCGCTGCTGGTGCTGCCGCTGCTCGGCCTGCTGCTGGTCTGGCGCGAGATCGAGTTCGGCCGCCGCACGGCGGGCCTGGCCCGCACCCTGGAGAACGAGGGCGGGCTGCCCGTCGACGACCTGCCGCGCCGGCCGTCGGGGCGGGTCGACCGAGGTGCGGCCGACGACCGGTTCGCGCAGATGCGGCAGGAGACCGAGGCGCACCCCGACGACTGGCGGGCCTGGTTCCGGCTCGCCCTGGCCTACGACGCCGCCGGCGACCGCACCCGGGCGCGGGCCGCGGCGCGGCACGCCGTCGCGCTGCACGGCTGAGGCCGCCCGGCAGGCAGGCCGGCACCGGTCGAGCCGCGGGAAATGTCGGGTCGAGGCGCGGGAAAGTCCGGGTCGAGCCGCGGGAAATGTCCGGGTCGAGCCGCGGGAAATGTCGGGTCGAGCCGCGGCTCGGCGCGAACTGCCCCGCGGCTGGGCGGGAACTATCCCGCGGGTCGGGCCTGGTGGGCGCGGACCAGGGCCTCGGCGACGGCGAGGTCCTCCCAGGACATCCCCGTCGACTTGAAGACCACCGGCCGGCCGGGGTCCGGACGAGCGCGACCCGTGACGAGGTCGGCCAGCGGGACCAGCCGGTCGGCGTCCAGGTGACCCTCCTCGATCGCGAGGACCACGTCGCCCGCCTCGCGGAGCGCGGCGGCGACATCCTCCACGACCACCGTCGCCCGGCCCAGCAGGGCACCGGGCAGCTCGCGGGCGTCCGGCTCGTGGGTGCCGACCGCGAGCACGACCGCGTCGTCCCGCACGTCGGCCGCGTCGAACAGCGGGGTGCGGGCGGTGGTGGCGCACACGACGACGTCGGCGGTCCGGACCGCCGCCGAGACGTCCGCGGGCGCCACCAGCTCCGTCCCGGGCGGCAGCACTTCCCGCGCCCGGTCGACGTCCCGGACGGCGAAGCGGACCCGGCCGAGCTCGACCCCGGGGCAGTCGGCGAGCGCCTCGACGTGGCCGGTGCCCTGCGGCCCGGCCCCGAAGACCAGCACCGACGCCGGGGCCGGCAGCCGGTCGACCAGCGGCAGCAGCGCCGCCATCGAGACGGCGGGGGTCCGGAGGCTGGTCAGCGCGGTCCCGTCGACCAGCGCGGTCAGCGCGAGCGTGTCGCGGTCGAGCAGCAGGTAGGACGCCTGCACCCGCGGGTGGCCCTTCGCGGGGTTGCCCGGCGCGACGGCGGCCGCCTTGAGCCCGACGGCCGTGGCCGTCTCCGACGGCATCAGCAGCAGCTGCCCGTTGGCCAGGTCGACCACCTCGCGAGGTGCGTCCTGCGCCGGGTCGAGGCCGGCCTCGAGGGCGGCGGTGACCGCCCGGGCCGCGCCGGCCGGGGTGAGGGCCCGGGCCACGTCGTCGGCGTCGAGGAACGGCACCGGCGCCGGGTTGCTCATCGGACCACGACCCGGAAGGGCTCCCGACCCCTGCGGGAGTCGACGGTCCTGACCAGTGGGTGCACGAGACGTCCCTTCGGGGCTGGCGCGCGTCCGGCCACCCTAGCCGTCGCGTCAGGCCCGCAGCACCAGCAGCGCGACGTCGTCCTCGACCGCGGAGACCATCTCGAGCAGGTGGTCGCACAGCGCGCCGACCCCCAGCGTGTGACGGTCGCGGACCGCCTCGACCAGCCACGCGAGGCCGTCGGAGAGCGGTGCGTCGCGGCGCTCGACGAGCCCGTCGGTGTAGAACACCACCGTCGTGCCAGGCGCCAGGTCGAGGACCTGGTCGACGCGGGTCGTCGCCGCGTCGAGGCCGAGCAGCAGGTCGGGCGTGGTCTCCAGGAGCCGCGCCGCGCCGTCGGGCTCGATCAGCACCGGGGGCGGGTGCCCGGCGTTCGACCAGCGCAGTGTCAGCGACCCCGACCCGTCGACGTCACCCGAGACCTGCGCCAGCACCGCAGTCGCCATCATCTCCTGCGCGAGGCCGCCCATCGCCCGGTCGAGACCCTGCAGCACCCGGCTCGGCGGCTCCGGGTGCAGCGTGTAGGCGACGCCCCGCAGCAGGTTGCGGACCTCGGCCATCGCGGCGGCGGACTGCTGGTCGTGGCCGGCGACGTCGCCGACCACCACCGCGAGCGACCCGTCGGGCAGCTCGACCAGGTCGTACCAGTCGCCGCCGACCCGGGCCTGCTCGGCGGCCGGCTGGTAGCGCACCGCGACCTCCGGGCGGCCGACCCGCTGCGGCTCCGGCAGCAGGCTGCGCTGGAAGGCCTCGGACATCGCGCGCTCCGCGTCCGCCGTACGACGCTCCGCGGTCAGCGTCCGCACCCGGTCCAGCGACTGCCGCAGCGACGCGGCCACCAGTCGCAGGAACCCGAGGTAGCCCTCGTCGGGGGCGAGGTGAGGGCTCAGCCGCACGACCAGCGTCGAGCGCTCGTCGGTGCCGGGGGCGAGGGGCAGCCGGGCGACCCGCCCCTCGCCGTGCACCTCGAGGGTCTCGGTCACCGGACCCTCGCCGGCCGGGCCCGGCTGCAGGTCGATGTGGACGTCGACGGCAGGGAAGTCGTGCTCGGCACCGCGCAGCACCGGCAGTGCGAGCCGCGGCACGTCCTCGAGCCGGGTGACGTCGGCGAGCTCCTCGCTGAGCCGGACCAGCAGCTGTGCGCGGCGTCGCAGCAGCACGGCCTCGGTGGTCTCGCTGGCGATCGCGAGGATGCCGGGCACCGAGCCGTCGGCGTCGAACACCCCCGAGAAGGAGAACGTGAAGTAGCACTCCTCCATGAAGCCCCGGCGCAGCAGCGGGACGGGGGAGTCCTCCATCCAGGTGGGGACGCGGGTCTCCTTGACGCCCTGCATCATCGGCCCGATCAGGTCCCAGGCCTCGCTGAGCACCTCCCGCGCCGGTCGGCCCAGCGCGGCTGGGTGCTTGTCGCCGATCAGCTCGACGTAGGCCGCGTTGTAGACCATCACGAACTCCGGGCCCCACAGCAGCGTCAACGGGTAGCGGGAGTGCAGCACCAGCTCCACCATCTGCGGGAGCACGCCGACCCAGGTGTCCAGCGGGCCGAGCGGGGTCGAAGCCCAGTCGACCGCGTCGTACGCCTGCCGCATCGGACCGGGCGGGAGCGAGATCGAGCGCACGTGGCAGCGTACCGAGATCGGTCCTGCTCCGGGGGAAGTGCAGCTCGGTCACGTCGCGGCGGACCGGTAGCGGCAACGCGATCGTAGGCGCAGACTGGAGCGGACGGCCGGGACCGTCCCGGGCGTCGAAGGAGGTCCGTGGTGACCCTTCAGGTGTACGCGCCCACACCGCTGCCCGTCCGCACCCGACGGCGGGACGACCGCCGCCGCCTCGCCCGGCACGACGTGCTCTCGGCCCGGCTCGCCGAGCTCGCCAGGATCAGCGAGCTGCTCGTCTCGGCCCAGGCCATCGTGGGGGAGGGGTGGGTGCAGCACGCCTGGTTCCGCTACCGCGACAGCGAGGACCGCGTGCGGCTGGCCACCGTCCACGACCTCGGCCGGATGGCGGGCCGCCCGGTCGTCGGCGCCTGTCTCGTGGGGGCCGAGGTGCAGGCCGGCGGCGGCCCGCAGGCCGCGACCAGCCAGCTGGTCGCCCGGTCGCTGGACCTGACCTGGCACACGCTGCGCGACGCCGCCGGCGCGGTCGAGTGGTGCCCGGCGCCGCCGGTGCGACAGGCCCGGGTGCGCGACCTGACGCGCTGGAACGACGCTCCCGGCCGGGACGCGGGGCAGGTCACCGCCCTGCTGGAGGCGACCACCCGCATGGCCCGGCTCGAGTCGGGCCGGGTGCGCGAGGAGCGGCTCGCGCTCTGACTCAGCCGGGCGAGCGGGGGCGGCGCGACCGCAACTGCTCCGGCGGAGGCTGGCTGTCGCGGAGCAGCACGCCGACGATCACGGCGCCGAGCGCCGCACCGACGAAGGCGCCGGTCGGGGCGAGCACCGGGACCGGCAGGCTCCAGGCCAGCCAGGCGCCGAGGCCGGCGCAGACGACGAGGGCCAGCGAGCAGACGACCCAGCGGTAGAGCGGCGGAAGGGGGCCGAGCACGAGTCCTCCTGCGTGCCGAGTCCGGTGTGGCCCGTTGGCTCGAGCCGGCTGCTGCGATCGACCTGAAGAACGACCGGAGCGCCCGGTTGGTGCCCGAGCGTGTGGTTTTGAAACCTGTTCTGGTGGGTCGGTCGGGTCGGCGCGTCAGTCCTCGGCGAGGTCGGTGTGCAGCCGGACCTGCTTGACCCGCACCGACCCGTCGCCGTGCAGGTCGAGCTCGCGGTGGGCGCCGTCGGCGCCCCAACCGGCCCCGGTGAGGAAGCCACGCCGGGCGTCGTCCTCGGTCGTGAGCCACACGACCGCGGTCGCGAACCGGTCGGCGCGCAACGTGTCCGCGCACGCCTGCACCAGGCGCGAGCCGTGGCCGTGCCGGGTCTCGTCGGGGTCGACGGTCAGCTCGGAGACCTCGCCGACCGCGATCGGGTCGAGGTCGGGGTCGGCGGCCGGCCCGGTGACGGCGTAGCCGCGCACGGTGCTCCGCTCCAGGGCGACCAGCACCCGGTTGCGGGCGTCCTGCGGGCTGGTCAGCGAGGCGTGCCAGGCGCGGGCGAGCTGGTCCGGGTCGAGGGTCTCGCAGCAGGTCGGCGGGCAGCACGTCGACGTACTCCCGGCGCCAGGCGCGGACCTGCACCGCCGCGATCGCGGCCGCGTCGTCGGCCCACGCGACCCGCACGGAGACGTCGGCGGTGGGGTGCTCGTGGCTGCTCATGCAACCCATCCTGACAGTCGGTTGCATGTGACAGGTTCACCGCACACGTGCAGGTCGGGTGTAACACATCTCTGGTAGGGTCGGGCGTATGTACGGCAACGACTTCGTCCCGCCCGGAGGCCGGCTCCGCGGCGCCTCCCGCACCGGCCGCCGAGCTCCGTGACCAGGAGCCCGGGCTGGAGGACTTCTGGCAGATCGTGGGCGAGGACGGCCGCATCGAGCCACGCGACCACATGCCGGAGGACTACCGCAGGTCGCTGGTGCGCCAGATCGCCCAGCACGCGCACTCCGAGATCATCGGCATGCAGCCGGAGGGTGCCTGGATCAGCCGGGCGCCCAGCCTGCGCCGCAAGGCGATCCTGATGGCCAAGGTGCAGGACGAGGCGGGCCACGGGCTCTACCTGTACGCCGCCGCGGAGACGCTGGGCGTGGACCGCGCGGACCTGCTGGACATGCTGCACGACGGCCGGCAGAAGTACTCCTCGATCTTCAACTACCCCACGCTGACCTGGGCCGACATCGGCACCATCGGCTGGCTCGTCGACGGCGCCGCGATCGTCAACCAGGTGCCGCTGTGCCGCTGCTCCTACGGTCCCTACGCCCGGGCGATGATCCGGGTCTGCAAGGAGGAGTCGTTCCACCAGCGGCAGGGCTTCGAGGCGCTGCACACGCTGTCGCACGGCACGCCGGAGCAGAAGGCGATGGCCCAGGACGCGGTGGACCGCTGGTGGTGGCCGAGCCTGATGATGTTCGGCCCGCACGACACCGGCGAGGCCGCCACCCAGGGCCACACCGCGAAGTCGATGGCCTGGGGCGTCAAGCGGTTCTCCAACGACGACCTGCGGCAGCGGTTCGTGGACATGACAGTGCCGCAGGCCGAGGCGCTCGGGCTGACGCTGCCCGACCCCGAGCTGCGCTGGAACGACGAGCGCGGGCACTACGACTTCGGCGAGATCGACTTCTCCGAGCTCTACGAGGTCATCAAGGGCAACGGCCCCTGCAACGCCGAGCGGATGGCCAACCGGCGCCGCGCGCACGAGGACGGCGCCTGGGCCCGTGAGGCTGCCAACGCGTACGCCGACAAGCAGGCGGCGCGTCGTACGGCGGGTGCGGCGTGACCCGGCGGGACTGGCCGCTGTTCGAGGTGTTCGTACGCTCGCGCCGCGGGCTGTCGCACACCCATGTCGGCTCGCTGCACGCCCCCGACGCGGAGCTGGCGCTGCGCAACGCCCGCGACATCTACACCCGTCGCCAGGAGGGTGTCTCGCTGTGGGTGGTCGAGGCGTCCGACATCACCGCGTCGAGCCCGGACGAGAAGGACTCGTTCTTCGACCCGGCCGGCGACAAGATCTACCGCCACCCGACGTTCTACGACATCCCCGACGGGGTCGAGCACCTGTGAGCCTTCAGGACTACGTCCTCTCGCTGGCCGACGACGCGCTGGTCGCGGCGCAGCGCATGGGGGAGTGGATCGCCGCGTCGCCGCAGATCGAGGAGGACGTCGCGCTCGGCAACATCGGCCTCGACCTGCTGGGCCAGGCGCGCTCGCTGCTGTCGTACGCCGGCTCGCTCGACGACCCGCCCCGCACCGAGGACGACCTGGCCTACTTCCGCGACGCCGACGCGTTCCGCAACGTGCGGCTGGTCGAGCGGCCCTGGGGCGAGGGGGACCTCGACTTCGGGGTCGCGATGGTGCGGCTGCTGGTGCTGTCGACGTACCTCTGCGAGCTCTACGACCGGCTGCAGGCCTCGACCGACCAGACGCTCGCCGCGGTCGCGGCGAAGGCCGTCAAGGAGGTCGACTACCACCGCGACCACGCCACGATGTGGGTGCTGCGGCTCGGTGACGGCACGGACGAGTCGCACCGCCGGGTGCAGGCCGCGCTGGCAGCGGAGTGGCCGTTCGTCGACGAGCTCTTCGACGGCTCGTACGTCGACCCGGCGCTCGTCGACGCCGGTGCCGCCGTCGACCCCTCGACGCTGCGCGACGCGTTCGACCGGCGCGTCGGCGAGGTGCTCGCCGAGGCCACGCTGACGCTGCCCGGACGTCGCGCCCGCGCCGGGTGGCGGCGTCGCGGCGAGCACACCGAGCACCTGGCGCCGCTGCTCGAGGACCTGCAGTCGCTCGCGCGCCAGCACCCGGGGGTGACCTGGTGACCGCGGCCCCGCACGCCGCGACGCAGAGCGCGTGGGACGTCGCCGCCTCGGTGCTCGACCCCGAGGTGCCGGTGCTGACCATCGCGGACCTCGGCATCCTCCGCCGCGTCGACGAGACCGAGGACGGCGTGGTCGTCACGATCACGCCGACGTACTCCGGCTGCCCGGCGATGGACGCCATCCGCGACGACGTGGTCGCCGCGTTCGCGCGGGCGGGACGGCACGACGTACGCGTGGAGCTGGTGCTCTCGCCCGCCTGGACCACCGACTGGATGACCGAGGAGGGCAAGCGCCGGCTGCACGACTACGGCATCGTCCCGCCGCAGCCCCGCGACGGGCGCACCGTGTCGCTGACGCTCTCGCTGCGCTGCCCGCAGTGCGGCTCGCCCGGACACCCGCGAGCTCAGCCGGTTCGGCTCCACGGCGTGCAAGTCGCTGTGGGTGTGCAACGCCTGCCGGGAGCCGTTCGACCACTTCAAGGCGATCTGATGGCGGCCAGCCACGCCGTGTTCCACCCGCTCGCGGTGGCCACGGTCGAGCCGGTCACCGAGGACGCCGTCGCGATCACCTTCGACGTGCCCGCGGAGCTGCGCGCCGACTACGACTTCTCCCACGGCCAGCACCTCACGATCCGCACCGCGCTCGCCGGCGACGACGTGCGCCGCAACTACTCCATCTGCTCGCCGGCCGGCTCCGGCGTGCTCCGGGTCGCCGTGAAGCGGCTGCCCGGCGGGGCGTTCTCCGAGCACGCGCTCGACGTGCTCCAGGCCGGCGACGTGCTCGACGTGATGACGCCGACCGGCCGGTTCTTCACCGGGCTCGACGCGACCCACCGCAAGCACTACGTCTGCGTCGCCGCCGGGTCGGGCATCACGCCGATCCTCTCCATCGTGGCGAGCACGCTGGCCGCCGAGCCCGACTCGTCGGTGACCTTGGTCTACGCCAACCGGACGCACCGGACGGTGATGTTCCTCGAGGAGGTCGAGGACCTCAAGGACCGCTACCCCGACCGGTTCCAGCTGCTGCACGTGCTCTCCCGCGAGCCGCAGGAGGTCGAGCTGTTCTCGGGCCGGCTGGACGCCGAGCGGTTCGGCCGGATCCTCGACGGCCTGCTGCCGCCCGACACCGTCGACGAGTGGTTCCTCTGCGGGCCGCACGCGATGGTCACCGAGCTGCGGGCGCTGCTCGAGAAGGAGGGTGTGCCGTCGCGGTCGGTGCACGCCGAGGTGTTCCACGTCGAGGCCGCGCCGCCCGTCCGTCGTGCGCCGGTGGAGACCGAGGACGCCTCGGGCGCCCGGGTGACGATCACGCTCGACGGCCGGCGCTCGTCGTTCACGCTGCCTCCCGACGGGCCCGCGGTGCTCGACGCCGCGCTGCAGGTCCGCTCCGACGCGCCGTTCGCGTGCAAGGGCGGGGTGTGCGGCACCTGCCGAGCGAAGCTCCTCGAGGGCACCGTCGAGATGGACACCAACTGGGCCCTCGAGCCCGAGGAGGTCGAGCGCGGCTACGTGCTGACCTGCCAGTCGCACCCGACGTCCGACACCGTGGTGCTCGACTACGACGCCTGAGCGGCCGCCTCTGTCGGATTACCAGGGGCCCCTGGTAATCCGGCACACCCCTGCCGTTGCAACAGCAGGGGTGTGCCAGTTTCGTCAGGGGTGTCTCGCGCCCTCAGGGCTGGCAGAGCTTCGCCGGATCCCTCCTGGCCCGTGCGGTCGAGGTCCTCCCGACGTTGGCTTCTGCAACTGCTGTCCGCGGGGGACTCACATGAACATCGACGTCGGGCTCGACCCGGCCTTCTCGACGTACGTCGTGCGTCTCAACGGGGTCGCCGGGCTGGCGTTCTTCGGCTACGGCCTCTCCCTGGGCTTCCTGTTCCAGGTCGGCGGCTACCTGATCTCCTTCACGGTGTTTCAGGAGCGTGAAGGGCGCCGTCGGCGCAGGCCTGCGCCGTGCGCAGGAGCCGACTGTGGCGCCCGGGTCGCCAGTCGGCCAAGGGTTCAGCCGGCCCAGCCGGCGAGCGCCCGGTCGAGGCCGGCCACCGCGGCGTCGAAGCTCGTGTCCGTGGACCGCGCCATCGCGAAGCCGCCGGCGAGCTCCAGCGCCACGAAGCCGTGCAGCGCGCTGCGCAGGAACCGCACCGCGTCGACCAGGTCGCTCTCGCCCTCGATGCCGTACGACGCGAGCACGTCGGCCAGCACGTCGAGCACCTCCTGCGCGGCCTCGGCGTGCAGCGGGTCGTCGGCACGGGGACGCAGCAGGTAGGCGTACGTGCCGGGGTGCTCGCGCGCGTAGTCGCGGTAGGCCACCGCCACCGCGGCGGTCGCCTCGGCGCCCGACCGCCCGGAGGCGGCCCGTCGCATCGCGGCGCCGAGGTCGCGGGTGGCGAGCACCGCCAGCCGGCCGTGCAGGTCGTCGAGCCCGCCGACGTGCTTGTACAGGCTGGGCTGCGCGACCCCGAACCGTTGCGCGAGCGCCGAGAGCGTGAGGGCCTGGGCGCCCTCGTCGTCGACCAGCCGGGCCGCCTCGGCGACCACGACGTCGGTCGAGAGCCCGGCCCTAGGCACGCCGGCTGCCCGCGAGCGTCACGAGCGCGTCGGCGACCATGGCCGGCGCCTGGGCCTGCGGGTAGTGGCCGACGCCGGGCGCCATCAGCACCTCGGCGCCGAGCCGCTCGCCGATCCAGGCGGCCTCCGCGGCCGGGTCCTTCCAGTCGACGTCGTCGGTGCCCATCACGACGACGGCGGGGGCCCGCACGTCGCCGAGGCGGGCCTCGGCCGGCGCGTGCGTGGTGTGCGTCGTGCGGACCAGGGCCTTCCAGTTCCGCCGGACGTTGGCGGCGACGGCGGCGGTGTGCTCGTCGTACCCCTCGGGCTTCGTGCCCGGGGTCCACTTCGGGTAGTAGGCCATGAACGCCGCCGGCCCCCACGGCTTGAGCAGCGCCAGCCGGAACATCAGCAGGCCGAGCGCGCCGCCGGGCGGGTTGCGCACGAACGGCCCGACCAGCACCAGGCCGCTCACCGCTTCGGGTCGCTCCGCTGCGGCGATGACGGCGGCGCCGGCGCCCATCGAGTTGCCCACCAGGTACGCCGGTCCGCCGAGCTCGTCGACGAGGGCCAGGGCGTCGGAGGCGAGCGCCTCGTCGTCGTACGCGTGAAGGTGGTCGTCGGAGTCGCCGTGGCCGCGCAGGTCGAGCGTGGCGACCCGGAAGCCGGCCTCGACCAGCAGCGGCGTCAGGTGCCGGTACGACGACCGCAGCTCGCCCATCGCGGGGAGGCAGACGACGAGCGGCCCGGAGCCCGTCGACGTCGTAGGCGACGCGGCCTTCGGGCCGCTGGAGCATCTGGCTAGTAGTCATAGCCATAAAGCTAGAAGCATTAGCCAACTCTGTCAAGCGGGGAGTCGGGCCCGGAACGTCAGGTGTCCCATCAGGCCGGGCCGGCCCGCCGCGTACACGAGCCGGGTGTAGGCCGGCGCGAACCAGCGCGTGCCGCCGGGGAGGTACCACTGGTACCGGTCGGTGGCGTCGTAGCAACGCACGTCGAGCCGTTCGAAGCCGGCCTGCGCGCAGACGCCGCGCAGCGCGCGCACGGAGTTCATCCGGTAGGCGGGCGGGAAGTGGTGCTCGTGCACGAGACGGTTCCCGGCGACGCGGCGCAGCAGCCAGTCGGACGCCCCGACCCGCGAGGTCGCCCAGGTCGCCGCGCCGAAGTAGTGGCGCACGTTGAGCGTCAGCCCGAACCACTCGCCCCCCGGGCGCAGCACCCGCGCGCTGGCAGCCGCGAACGCCGCCGGCCGGGTCACGTGCTCGGCGACGTAGACCGACAGCACCACGTCGAACCGGCCGGCGTTGGCGACGGCGAACTCCTCCAGCGACATCCGGTGCCGCTCGGCCAGTGAGGCGTTCGCCTGGATCGCGGCGTCGGGGTCCACCCCGACCAGGTACGGCTCGCGGCGCACCAGCGGCCGCAGCGCGCCCGACACGTTCGCCCCCGCGCCGACGTTGAGCACCGGCGCGCCCGGGGCGACCGAGCCGGCCACCCAGTGCGCGAACTGCCGGACCGTGTGACGCGGGGGCGGCACCGCCGTCACGGTCGTCACGAGCTCCATGCAGTCCACGAGTCGTGACGGGGCCGTCCGGTTCCCGCGACCCGCCCGGACGCTGCCCTCACCTGTCGGGCGCCCCGGCTACCCTGAGCCCGTGCAGCAGTACCTCGACCTCCTCCAGCGCATCCTCGACGACGGCGCCGTCAAGGGCGACCGCACCGGGACCGGCACCCGCAGCGTCTTCGGCCACCAGATGCGCTTCGACCTCGCGCGCCGGCTTCCCGCTGGTCACCACGAAGAAGGTGCACACCCGGTCGATCTTCGCCGAGCTGCTGTGGTTCCTGCGCGGCGACACCAACGTCAAGTGGCTGCAGGACCGCGGCGTCACGATCTGGGACGAGTGGGCCGACGAGGACGGCGACCTCGGACCCGTCTACGGCGCCCAGTGGCGCTCCTGGCCCACCCCCGACGGCCGGCACGTCGACCAGATCGCCGCAGGTCGTCGACCAGATCCGCCGCGACCCCGACTCGCGCCGCCACATCGTGTCCGCCTGGAACGTCGCGGACATCCCGCAGATGGCGCTGGCGCCGTGCCACGCGCTGTTCCAGTTCTACGTCGCCGAGGGCCGGCTGAGCTGCCAGCTCTACCAGCGCTCGCGCCGACGTCTTCCTCGGCGTGCCGTTCAACATCGCGTCGTACGCCCTGCTCACGCACATGGTCGCCCAGGTGACCGGTCTCGAGGTCGGCGACTTCGTGCACACGCTCGGCGACGCGCACCTCTACAGCAACCACCTCGACCAGGCGCGGCTGCAGCTCACCCGGGAGCCGCGGCCGCTGCCGACGCTGCGGCTCGACCCGTCGGTGACCGCGCTCGACGCGTTCGACCTCGAGCACATCGCGGTCGAGGGCTACGACCCGCACCCCGGCATCAAGGCCCCGATCGCCGTATGAAGCGGGTCGTCATGGTCGCCGCGGTCGCGGACAACGGCGTGATCGGCCAGCAGGGCGACATCCCCTGGCAGATCTCGGCCGACCTCAAGCACTTCCGGGCGACCACCCGCGGCAACACCGTGGTGATGGGCCGCGCGACGTACGACGCGATCGGGCACCCGCTGCCGTACCGCACCAACATCGTGGTGACCCGGAACCCCGACTGGCACGCCGACGGCGTGCTTCGTGGCTGCCGGGCGTCGACGAGGCGGTCGAGATGGCGCAGGCCTACGACGGCGACGTGATGGTCATCGGCGGCGGCCACGTCTACACCGCCGCGATGCCGGCCGCGACCCACCAGGTGCTCACCGAGGTGCACGCGTCGCCCGACGGGCGACACCCACTACCCCGACTGGGACCGCTCCCAGTGGCGGGAGACCGCCCGCGAGCCGCACCACGACGAGGACCCCGCGTTCGACTTCGTGTGGTGGGAGCGCGTCGACCCGCCGACGGGCTGAACCGATAACCTACGAACCATGACGTCGCAGCAGCTCCCACCCGCCCCGTTCGGGCGAGTCCTCACCGCGATGGTCACGGCGTTCCACGACGACGGCTCGGTCGACCTGGCCGGCACCGCCGCGGTGGCCGAGCACCTCGTCGCCCACGGCCACGACGGCGTCGTCGTCTCGGGCACGACGGGGGAGTCGCCGACGACCAGCACCGAGGAGGACGGCGCGATCCTCCGGGCCGTCGTCGAGGCGGTCGGCGACCGCGCGAAGGTCGTCGCCGGCGTCGGCACCAACAACACCTCCCACTCCGTCGAGCTCGCCGCGCAGGCCGAGAAGATCGGCGCCGACGGCGTGCTGCTCGTGTCGCCGTACTACAACAAGCCCACCCAGCCCGGCCTGGTCGCGCACTTCGAGGCCGTCGCCGCCGCCAGCGGGCTGCCGGTGATGCTCTACGACATCCCCGGCCGCACCGGGGTCACGATCGCCGAGGACACCTACCGGCGCATCGCGGACAACGACCGGTTCGTCGCGGTCAAGGACGCCGTGGGCGACCTGTTCCGCGGCGTCCGGATCATGCGCGACACCGGCCTGGCGTTCTACTCCGGCGACGACGTGCTCAACCTCGGCTGGCTGACCCACGGCGGCTGCGGGATCGTCTCCGTCGTCGGCCACGTCGCGGGCGACCAGTACGCCTCGATGGTCGCCGCCGTCGACCGCGGCGACCTCACCGCGGCGCTGGCGACGTACCGTGAGCTGATCCCGGTCGTCGAGGCCGTGATGACCACCGCGCAGGGGGCGATGACCGCGAAGGCGGCACTGGAGCTGATGGGCGTGCTGCCCAACCGCAACGTCCGGCTGCCGCTGGTGCCCGCCGACAACGACCTCGTGACCCACCTCCGCGCGGTGCTGACCACCGCCGGCCTGCTGGCGTGAGACGCGCCGAGCGCCCGGCCCGACCACGAGCCTGACAACCCGAAGGATCCGCATGAGCCGTCCGCACCCCGACCTGTCCGCGCCGGGACCCCTGCCCCCGGAGGGGCTGCGCGTGATCCCGCTCGGCGGGCTCGGCGACGTCGGTCGCAACATGACCGTCTTCGAGTACGCCGGCCGGCTGCTGCTCGTCGACTGCGGGGTGCTGTTCCCCGAGGACCACCACCCGGGCGTCGACCTGATCCTCCCGGACTTCGACCCGATCCGGGGCCGGCTCGACCAGGTCGAGGCGCTGGTGCTCACGCACGGCCACGAGGACCACATCGGCGCGACGCCGTACCTGCTGCGCGAGCGCGGCGACATCCCGCTCGTCGGGTCGCAGCTGACGCTGGCGCTGCTGACCTCCAAGCTGCGCGAGCACCGGCTCAAGGAGACCGTGCAGCACGTCGTCAAGGAGGGCGACACGATGGAGTTCGGGCCGTTCCGGCTCGAGTTCGTCGCGGTCAACCACTCCATCCCCGACGCGCTCGCGGTGGCGATCCGCACCGGCGCCGGCACCGTGCTGCACACCGGCGACTTCAAGATGGACCAGCTGCCGCTCGACGGCCGGATCACCGACCTGCGCGCGTTCGCCCGGCTCGGCGTCGAGGGCGTCGACCTGTTCATGGTCGACTCCACCAACGCCGAGGTGCCCGGCTTCACGACCTCCGAGGTGGAGATCGGGCCGGTGCTCGACCGGGTCTTCCACACCAGCCGCGACCAGCGCATCATCGTGGCCTGCTTCGCCTCCCACATCCACCGGGTGCAGCAGGTGATGGACGCCGCCGTCGCGCACGGCCGCAAGGTGGCGTACGTCGGCCGCTCGATGGTCCGCAACATGGGGGTGGCCCGCGAGCTCGGCTACCTCAACGTGCCGCCGCACACCCTCGTCGACGCCAAGGAGCTCGCGGACTACCCGCCCGAGCGGACCGTGCTGATCTCCACGGGCAGCCAGGGCGAGCCGCTCTCGGCGCTGTCGCGGATCGCGCAGCGCAACCACAACTTCGTGCACATCGAGGAGGGCGACACCGTCGTGCTCGCCTCGTCGCTGATCCCGGGCAACGAGAACGCCGTCTACCGGGTGATCAACGGGCTGTCGCGGTGGGGCGCCAACGTGGTGCACAAGGGCAACGCGCTGGTGCACGTCTCCGGTCACGCGTCGGCCGGCGAGCTGCTCTACTGCTACAACATCGTCCGGCCCAGCAACGTGATGCCGATCCACGGCGAGATCCGGCACCTGCGGGCCAACGGCGACCTCGCCCGGCGCACCGGCGTGCCGCACGACCAGGTCGTGCTGGCCGAGGACGGCCTCGTCGTCGACCTGGTCGAGGGCAAGGCGAAGATCGTCGGCAAGGTCGACTGCGGCTACGTCTTCGTCGACGGCTCGTCGGTCGGCGACATCACCGAGTCCTCGCTCAAGGACCGCCGGATCCTCGGCGAGGAGGGCTTCATCTCGGTGATCGTGGTGGTCGACTCGGTGACCGGCAAGGTCTCCGGCGGCCCCGAGATCCACGCCCGCGGCTTCGTCGAGGACGACCGCACGTTCGACGAGATCAAGCCGGCGATCATCGACGCGCTCGACGCGGCGGCGCGAGAGGGCGTCGACGACACCTACCAGCAGCAGCAGACGATCCGCCGGGTGGTGGGTCGCTGGGTGAACAACAAGCACCGTCGCCGGCCGATGATCATCCCGGTGGTCGTGGAGGCCTGAGCCGCCCCGGTCGCAGCCGCGGTCAGCCGCGGTCGACGCGCGAGCCCTTGACGGCGTACATCGCCTCGTCGGCCTCGGCCAGCAGCAGCGCGGCCTCCGCGCCCGAGCTGGCCGTCGCGACGCCGACGCTGGCGCTGAGCGTGATCGCGCCGTCGCGGGTGCCGACCGAGAGGGCGTCGACGGCGTCGGTGACCCGGCCGGCCAGCCGGGCGCCGGCCTCCTCGTCGGCGCCACGGGCCAGGATCACGAACTCGTCGCCGCCGAGCCGGGCGACCACGTCGTCGGAGCGGGCGACGCCGCGGATCGCCATGGCGACCGCGCGCAGCACCTCGTCGCCGACCAGGTGGCCGTAGGTGTCGTTGATCCGCTTGAAGTCGTTGAGGTCGACGACCAGCAGGCTCACCGGGCTGCTCACCGGCGCGGCCTGGCCGGAGACCTGGTTCACCGCGGCCGCGTCGGCCTGCAGCGAGCGCAGGCAGTCGTCGAGCGCGCGGCGGTTGCCGACCCCGGTGAGCGAGTCCTCGCTGGCGGCCCGCTGCGCGATCTCCTTGTCGCGGTGCACCCGCTCGAGCTGGAGGGCGGCCTGCGCGCCCTGCAGGGTCGAGAGCCGCTGCTGCCACAGCACGCGGGAGAGCAGGCCGGCGTACGCCCGTCCGGTGGTGGCCCCCGGGACGCCCGACTGCGCCTCCATCTCGACCAGCAGCCACTGGGCGCTCGCCGAGATCTGCCAGTCGCCGGCGCTCTCGGCGTAGGCGACCGCCTCCCGGGCGACGTCGACGGCCTCGCGGCGCTTGCCCATCGACCACAGCACCCGCGCCAGTGCGCTGCCGGCGACCGAGCGGCCGCCCTGGTAGTCCGCCGACGCGTCGCTGGCGAACGCCTCGCGGAGCTCGGTCAGCGAGTCGCCGGCGGAGACGCGCGGGCGCGAGGTCAGCTCCATGGCCCGGCAGGTGGCGACCAGCGACGCCTGCCCGACCTCCTTCGCCCGTGCGAGTGCCCGCTCGGCGTAGTCGTGCCCGGTCTTGCGGTGGGTCTCGACGTCCTCGTCGGAGCCGCTGTACGGGTGCACCCGCTCGAGCTCGTCGGCCCAGCGGATGTGGAGCTCGACGAGGTTCATCAGGTCGATGACCGGCGCCTCGGCGAGCGGGATCGGGCTGGCGTCGAGCTCCTGGGCGCGCTCGAGGTGGGGCTGGGCGAGCTCGTAGAGCCGGAGCTCGAGGTAGCTGTAGCCGAGCCCGGTGTGCGCCCAGCAGCGCAGCCCGGCGTCGTCGCGGCGGCGAGCTCGGCCTCGGCGCGGGCCAGGTCGAGCAGCGCCGGCTCCATGCGGCCCTGCCGGGCGAGCGCCAGCGCGCGCACCGACAGCCCGCACGACGCCCAGCCGGCGTTGTCGGACTCGACGGCCAGCGCGACGCACCGCTCGGCGGCGGTGAGCACGCCGGGCATCGAGCCGCGGACCAGCTCGACGTTGGCGATGGCGTACCAGAGACCGGCCTGCTCGGACGGTGAGGCGCCCGTGCCGTCGACGAGGCCGCGCTCGGCGAGTGCCAGCGCGTCCTCCACCTTGCCGTCGATCGACAGGCTCATCACCTGAGCGGCCGCGGTGGACAGGATCACAGGGCTGAGTTTGAGGGACGGTTGCGCCGCCGCGCGTGAGAACCGCCCGAATTCCGCGTGCTACGTCGTACAGGTCCCGTCACCGGTTCGGCACCGTAAAAGTCGTGTGTGTAACTGTATGTCCGGCTTTTGTGAGCGAAGCTGGCCGCCGATTGGGCACAAACCGCATGCCGCAGGCCCCTCGACCTGCGGATTGGCCCCAAACCGCAGTGGCCCGGGCACGGCTCCGCGCGCCCGGCCGGCCCCGCTCCGGCGTGTGAAGCGTGGGACTGGTGTGGCGATCCCGTAGATTTCCGAGCATGGCGACCCGTACGTCTTCCCCTCCGGCGTCGCGGAGCACAGGCACGTCGAAGTCCGGCCGCAAGGCCGGCTCGAACTCGTCCGCCTCCGCGAGCCGGATCGTCGCGCGGCCGCTCCCGCAAGCCCGCCTCCCGCGGCAAGGCGGCGCCGGCCAAGCGCGCCGCGAAGGGGCGCTCGACCGCGAAGCGTCCCGCGCCGCGGGCGGTCCGCAGCGGCACCGGCCCGATCGCCCGGGTCGGGCTCGCCCTCGGCCGCGGGCTGGCCGCCGCTGTGGCTGGGCGTCGCGCACCTGCTCGGCGCCACCGTCCGCAAGATCGGCCACACCGCCCGCGAGCTCGACCCCGAGCACCGTCGCGACGGTGCCGGGCTGTTCCTGATCGGCCTCGCCGTCGTGGTCGCCGCCGCCGTGTGGTGGCAGCTGCCCGGCGGCGTCGGCGACTTCACCCGGACCGTGGTCAACGGCTCGGTCGGCCTGCTCGGCTGGTTCGTGCCGCTGCTGCTGTGCTTCGTCGCCTGGCGCAACCTGCGCAACCCGGAGAGCAACGGCCCGGCGGGCCGGCAGGTCATCGGCTGGGCGGCGCTGCTGTTCGGCGTCCTCGGCCTGATCCACATCGCCAACGGCATGCCGCGCCCGCACCGCGGCAACACCGAGGACCTGCAGCAGGCCGGCGGCGCGATCGGCTTCGTGGTCTCCAGCCTGTTCATGGACCTGCTGCGCAGCTCGCTGGTCGCCGTACCCCTGCTGGTGCTGCTCGCGCTCTTCGGGGTGCTGGTGATCACCGGCACCCCGGTCTACCAGGTGCCCGCCCGGCTCGCGGAGCTGCGCGACCGGCTGCTGGGCCGCACCCCGCCGGCCGAGGAGCCGCGCCGCGAGGAGGAGACGGAGCCGCTCAAGCGCAGCCGCCCGCGCCGTCGGGTCGGCGCGATGGCCGAGACCGACGAGCCCACCGGCGACCAGCCCTACGACACCCCGGTGCTCGAGGAGCGCGCGCTCGGCAAGCGCAAGCCCAAGGCGGTCGTGCCCGAGCAGCCGGCCGCGCCGGGCGAGGAGAAGGCCGAGCAGCCGGGGCCGAGGAGAAGTCCGAGGCGCCGCCGCACACCCCGCTGCCGGCCCGCGTCGAGCAGCTCGCGCTGTCCGGGCGACATCACCTACTCGCTGCCGGCGAACGAGGTCCTCAAGCCGGGCTCGGTGCACAAGGCGCGCTCGCAGGCCTCCGACGCGGTCGTCGCGCGGCTCACCGAGGTGCTCGAGCAGTTCGACATCGACGCCCAGGTCACCGGCTACACCCGCGGCCCGACGGTCACCCGCTACGAGGTCGAGCTCGGCCCCGCGGTCAAGGTCGAGAAGGTCACCGCGCTCGGCAAGAACATCGCGTACGCCGTCGCGTCGGCCGACGTGCGGATCCTCTCGCCGATCCCGGGGAAGTCGGCGATCGGCATCGAGATCCCCAACACCGACAAGGAGATCGTCTCGCTCGGCGACGTGCTCCGGTCGGGCAACGCCCGCAACGACCACCACCCGATGATCGTCGGGCTCGGCAAGGACGTGGAGGGCGGCTTCGTCGTCGCGAACATGGCGAAGATGCCGCACCTGCTGGTCGCCGGCGCCACCGGCTCCGGCAAGTCGTCGTTCGTGAACTCGATGATCACCTCGCTGCTGATGCGCTCCACGCCCGACGAGGTGCGGATGATCCTGGTCGACCCGAAGCGGGTCGAGCTCAACATCTACGAAGGCGTCCCGCACCTGATCACGCCGATCATCACCAACCCGAAGAAGGCCGCCGAGGCGCTGGCCTGGGTGGTGCGCGAGATGGACATGCGCTACGACGACCTGGCCGCGTTCGGCTTCCGGCACGTCGACGACTTCAACAAGGCGGTGCGGGCCGGCAAGGTGCAGGTGCCGCCGGGCAGCGAGCGGGTGCTGGCGCCGTACCCGTACCTGCTGGTCGTCGTCGACGAGCTGGCCGACCTGATGATGGTGGCGCCGCGCGACGTCGAGGACGCCGTCGTGCGGATCACCCAGCTGGCGCGCGCCGCCGGCATCCACCTGATCCTCGCCACGCAGCGGCCCTCGGTCGACGTGGTCACCGGCCTGATCAAGGCCAACGTGCCCTCGCGGCTGGCGTTCGCGACCTCGTCGCTGGCCGACTCCCGCGTCATCCTCGACCAGCCGGGCGCGGAGAAGCTGGTCGGCCAGGGCGACGGGCTGTTCCTGCCGATGGGCGCCAGCAAGCCGGTGCGCGTGCAGGGCTCCTGGGTCACCGAGGCCGAGGTGCACAAGGTCGTGCAGCACTGCAAGGACCAGCTGGCGCCGACGTACCGCGAGGACGTCACCGCCCCGGCCGCAGTCCAAGCGGGAGCTCGACGACGACATCGGCGACGACCTGGAGCTGGTGGTGCAGGCGATCGAGCTGGTCGTCTCCACGCAGTTCGGGTCGACCTCGATGCTGCAGCGCAAGCTGCGGGTCGGCTTCGCCAAGGCCGGCCGCCTGATGGACATCCTCGAGAGCCGTGGCGTGGTCGGACCGAGCGAAGGCTCGAAGGCCCGCGACGTGCTCATCAAGCCCGACGACCTCGATGGCGTCATCGCCACCTTGCACGACAACGCTGAGTAGGGGAAACAGTGAGCGCAGCCATGTCCGCAGACCGACGACCTCCAGGTGGAGGGCCCGTCCTCCCACGACGACAGCCGCGAGGCGGCCGCGCCCGTCGTGGTGCGCCGCAACGCCGGCCTGGCCGCCCTGGTGGGCGGCGCCGCGTCGGCGATCGCCATCGCGTACCTGTGGCGCGCCACCCAGGACGGCGCGCCGCTCGACTGGGCGCTGTGCGCGGTGATGGCCGCCATCGCGGTGCTGTACCTCGCGAACCTCGTCGACGCCCGCACCCCGCTGCTGGTCGCCGACGACCTCGGCGTCCGGATCCGGCTCGGCCACCAGTGGCGCGGGCTGCCGTGGGACGCCGTCGACCGGGTCGTCGTGCAGCCGCGCCGCGGCCTGGTCCGCGACGGCCGGCTGATGTTCGCGCCGCACAGCCTGGCCCGGGCCCTCGACGGGCTCGACGCCCGCGGCCGACGCGCCGCGGCGCTGAACCAGAAGCTGTACGGCGCCGCGCTGGCGGTCCCGATGGGGCTCACCACCCGGGTCAGCGCCCGGCTCTGACGCGCTCGCCGACGAGCTCGCCGCGCTCTCGCACGGCCGGGCCGACGTCTCCGTCCTCGTGCCGGAGCCCGCGCAGCATCGCCGATGACGCGGAGGTGGACGAGCTGTCGCCGGTCGAGACCGTCGAGCCGGCCGGGCTCGCCGACGACGGGTACGACACCCATGACACCTACGACGTGGACGCAGTCGACCCAGTGGACGCGGCGGACGCCGCCGGCACCGAGCCGCCCCGCGGGTCGACGGTCCGGCTGGGGCACGCTCGCGCGCCGACGGGCCCGCCGGCGAGCCGGTGGACGAGGTCGAGCCGGCCGAGCAGACCGAGGAGACCGAGCAGGTCGACGAGGTCGCACCGGAGCCGTACGTCGAGCACGTGCCCGAGCCGCCCGTCGAGGACTGGGCCGAGCTCGAGCCCGTGACCGAGCCCGAGCTCGAGCCCGAGACCGAGCCCGAGGTCGAGCGGGTCGACGTGGTCGACGAGGAGCCCGCGGAGGTCTTCGACTGGCGCGAGGTGGTCGACCCCGCCGCCCTGGACGACGCCGACCAGGAGCCGACCAGACACCGAGACCGAGGCCGAGGAGCGTCCCCGCCGGGTGCGCCGCAGCCTGCTCGGCAGCATCGGCACCGCCGTCTCCCGCGCCGCCCGCGGCCGCAGCCACGACGTCGACGCCGACGACCGGGTCGACGAGACCGAGGAGACGCCCGACGAGCAGCCGGTCGAGCGGCCGACGAGCAGGTCGACGAGCAGCCGGACGAGCAGGTCGACGAGCCGGCCGAGGCGTGGGACGACGAGCCGGCCGGCCCGGCCATCCCGGCCCAGCCCGCCGCGCGCTCCGCCGTCCCGCTGCGCGGCGTCCGCCGCACGCTGCGGGCGAACGTCCGCCCCGAGGCCCCGGCGGCGGTGCACGGCAACGCCGCGCTGCTGCGGGACACCGACGGTCTCGACCGCCGTACCTCGCTGCCGGAGGGTGACGAGCTGCGCCGCGGTCCCGGCGACGAGGAGCTCGAGTCGGTGCGGCCGCTGGCCGACGACGACGGCCGAGTCCGTCCGATCGCCCGGCTCGGCCACCCGGTCGACCCGCTGGTGATCGACGACTTCGTCACCGAGCCCGCCTACGACCCGGTCATCGGTCCCGAGCTGGCCGCCGCCCGCACCCGCGTCGGCCTCAGCGTCGACGAGCTCGCGGAGCGGACCCGGATCCGGCCGCACGTGATCGAGTCCATCGAGGTCGACGACTTCGCGCCGTGCGGCGGCGACTTCTACGCCCGCGGTCACCTGCGCACCCTCGCGCGGGTGCTGGGGCGCGACCCGGTGCCGCTGCTGAGCATGTTCGACAACCGCTACGCGACGGCGCCGATCAACGCCAAGCGGGTCTTCGAGGCCGAGCTGGCCACCGGCATGACCGGCAGCATGCGCAGCACCCGCGGCGGCCCGAACTGGGCGCTGCTGATCGGGGTCGTGCTGGCGCTGGTGATGACGTGGGGCGTGATCCGGCTCTTCGCGACGCAGCCGCCCGAGGTGCTGCAGCCCACCACCCCGGTGCTGAACGGCTCCGCGGGCGTCGGACGGCGGCTCCGGGCAGGGTGCCGCGCCGGTGCTCCCGAACCCGCTGAAGGTGACGCTGGTCGGAGCGCAGGACGGCTCCCAGGTGGTCGTCCGCGACCGCGCCGGCAAGGTGGTCTGGGCGGGTGAGGTCGTGCTGGGGGAGAAGCGGACCGTGTCCGCGACGCCGCCGGTGAAGGTCAAGGCGGCCAACGGCGGCGCCATCGAGGTGACGGTGGCGGGCAAGGACCAGGGCTCGCTGGGCCTGCTCGGTGAGCCGGGCACCCGGACGTTCACCCGGCCCGCCCGCTGAGCGGCACCGCGAGAAGCGCTCACAGCGTCCTCAGCGGACACGGTTCGCGTGGGCACCCGCTCGACCGTCATACTCGGTCACGGTCATGACACGCATCGAGAGCATCGCTGACACCGGCGCAGCGCCCACCACCGTCGCCCTGGTGACGCTGGGCTGCGCCCGCAACGAGGTCGACTCCGAGGAGCTCGCGGGACGCCTCGAGGCGGGCGGGTTCCGGCTCGTCGACGACCCCGAGGACGCCGAGACCGTGGTGGTGAACACCTGCGGCTTCGTGGAGGCGGCCAAGAAGGACTCGGTGGACACCCTGCTCGAGGCCTCCGACCTCAAGTCCGGCGGCTCGACGAAGTCCGTCGTCGCCGTCGGCTGCCTGGCCGAGCGGTACGGCAAGGACCTCGCCGAGTCGCTGCCCGAGGCCGACGCCGTGCTCGGCTTCGACGACTACCCCGACATCGCCGACCGGCTCCGCTCGATCCTCGGCGGCGAGCAGCACCACCCGCACACCCCGCAGGACCGCCGCCGGCTGCTGCCGATCAGCCCGTCGGCCCGTGACGCGTCGTCGGTGGTCGTCCCCGGCCACACCATCGCCGCCCCCGACCTGCCCGCCGACGCGGCCCCGTCGTCGGGTCCCCGCGCGGTGCGCCGCCGGCTCGACGGCGGGCCGATGGCCCCGCTCAAGCTGGCCAGCGGCTGCGACCGCCGCTGCTCGTTCTGCGCGATCCCGTCGTTCCGCGGCTCGTTCGTCTCCCGGCGTCCCAGCGACGTGCTCGGCGAGGCCCGCTGGCTCGCCGAGCAGGACGTCCGCGAGCTGTTCCTGGTCAGCGAGAACTCCACGTCCTACGGCAAGGACCTCGGCGACCTGCGGCTCCTCGAGACGCTGCTGCCCGAGCTGGCGGCGATCGACGGCATCGAGCGGGTCCGGGTGTCCTACCTGCAGCCCGCCGAGACCCGGCCCGGCCTGGTGACCGCGATCGCGTCGACGCCGGGCGTCGCGCCGTACTACGACCTCTCCTTCCAGCACGCCTCCCACGCGGTGCTGCGCCGGATGCGCCGCTTCGGCGACCCGGAGAGCTTCCTCGGGCTGGTCGAGCAGATCCGCGCGCAGGCCCCGGCGGCCGGCATCCGCTCCAACGTCATCGTCGGGTTCCCCGGCGAGACCGAGGACGACCTGGCGACGCTGTGCGACTTCCTGGTCGCGGCCCGGCTCGACGTCGTCGGGGTCTTCGGCTACTCCGACGAGGACGGCACCGAGGCCGAGTCGTACGACGGCAAGCTCGACGAGGACGAGATCCGCGAGCGCACCGAGCACGTCACCCGGCTCGTCGAGGAGCTCACCGCGCAGCGTGCCGAGGAGCGGGTCGGCGAGGAGGTCGAGGTGCTCGTCGAGAGCGTCGACGACGACGAGCGTCGTGGGACGCGCCGCCCACCAGGGTCCGGAGGTGGACGGGTCGACGTACCTCACCGGCTTCCGGCCCGACGTCGGCGAGATGGTGCGCGCGGTGGTCTTCGACACCGACGGCGTCGACCTGCTGGCGAAGGCGACGTCATGACCGAGCCGAAGGCCAAGCAGAACAACTGGAACCTCCCCAACGCGCTCACCACGCTGCGCATCGTGATGGTGCCGTTCTTCGGCTGGGCGCTGCTCGTCGACGGCGGCGACTCCATCGTGTGGCGGCTGGTCGCCTGGGCGCTGTTCGTGGCCGCGATGATCACCGACAAGATCGACGGCGACATCGCCCGCAGCCGCAACCTGGTCACCGACTTCGGCAAGATCGCCGACCCGATCGCCGACAAGGCGCTGACCGGGATGGCGTTCGTCGGGCTCTCCATCATCGGCGAGCTGTGGTGGTGGGTCACCGTCCTGGTGCTGCTGCGCGAGTGGGGCATCACGCTGCTGCGGTTCTGGGTGATCCGCTACGGCGTGATGGCGGCCGGCTCCGGCGGCAAGCTCAAGACCGTGCTGCAGACCGTGGCGCTGGGGCTGTTCATCCTGCCGCTCAAGCAGCTGCACGGCGGCTGGGACACCGTCGGCATGGTGGTGTGGTGGATCGCGGTGGCCGTGATGGCTGCTGCGGTGAGCCTCACGCTGGTCACCGGCGTGGACTACGTCGTGAAGGCCCTCGCCGTGCGTCGGGACGGCCGCGCGGACGTCGGCAGCCGCTAGTCTGTCCGGAGCCCGACCGAGCGCGCGGGCCGGACGGGGGTTCGTCGATGACTGCCACGCCTACGGATGTGCAGGTCGCCCCGCGCAGCCTGTTGCGCGAGCTGCTCGCGGTGCTGCTGCTGACCATCGGGTCGATCGTGCCGGTCATCCCGTGGCTGGTCGGCGTCGCGCTGCTGTGGACCTCGGACCGGTGGCGGGTCGGGGAGAAGCTGCTCGCGACGCTGGTGTGGCCGCTGGGCTACGCGCCGGTGCTGTTCGCCCTGTCGCTGCCGACGAGCACGCAGTCGTGCCTCTCCGCGACGACCCCCGCGGGCGCCACGGTCGAGAAGTGCACCAGCACCGGGATGCCCGACGCGCTGGGGTCGATCGTCGCGCTGACGCTGGTGGCGGCGCCGCTGGTCGTCGACGGCGTGCTGCTGGTCCGGGCTTCGCGGCGGGCGCGGGCCGAGCGGGCGTCGTACGCCGTGTGACTGATTCCCAGGGTCCCCTGGTGATCAGTCACACCCCTGCTGTTGAAACGGCAGGGGTGTGCAGGTTTACCAGGGGACCCTGGTAAACCTGCATCAGTCGGACCGGGTGGGCGCCGTACGCCGGCCGGCGGCGGCGAGCTGGTTCGCCGCGCTGACCAGCGCCAGGTGCGAGAACGCCTGCGGGAAGTTGCCGACGAACCGCCGGCGGGTCGGGTCGTACTCCTCGGAGAGCAGGCCGACGTCGTTCTGCAGCGCCAGCAGCCGCCGCATCAGGGCGTGCGCGTCGTCGAGCCGGCCGGCGTGGGCGTAGGCCTCGACCAGCCAGAACGAGCAGGCCAGGAAGGGGTGCTCGTCGCCGGCGAGGCCGTCGACCCCGGAGCGGGTGCGGTAGCGCAGCAGCAGCCCGTCGTGCAGCAGGTCCGCCTCGACGGCCGCGATGGTGCCGAGCATCCGCGGGTCGTCGCCGTCGATGAAGCCGACGTCGGAGAGCACCAGCAGCGACGCGTCGACCTCGGTGGTGTCGTAGTGCTGGGTGAAGGTGTTGCGCTCCTCGTCGAAGCCGTGGGTCATCACCTCGTCGCGCACCGTCGTCGCGCAGCTTGCGCCACCGGTCGACGTCGCCGTCGAGGCCGTGCTGCTCGACCGCCGCGATCGCCCGGTCGAAGGCGACCCACACCATCACCCGCGAGTGCGTGAACCGGCGCAGCGGACCGCGGATCTCCCACAGCCCGTTGTCGGGCTGGTCCCAGTGCTCGGCCAGCTCGTCGACCAGCTTGCGCTGCAGCGACCAGGAGTCGTCGGTCTCGTGCGGCGCCGAGGTCGCGGGCCATCTGCCAGGGCGATCATCACCTCGCCGAGCACGTCGGTCTGGCGCTGCGTGACGGCGCCGTTGCCGATCCGCACGGGGGTGGAGCCGGCGTACCCGGGGAGGTGGTCGAGGGTCCGCTCGGGGAGGTCGCGGCCGCCGTCGACGGCGTACATGATCTGCAGGTCCTGCGGGTCGCCGGCCGCCGCCCGCAGCAGCCAGCCGCGCCACAGCTTGGCCTCCTGCTCGTAGCCCGACTCCAGCAGCGCCTCCAGCGTCAGCGACGCGTCGCGCAGCCAGCAGAACCGGTAGTCCCAGTTGCGCTCGCCGCCGAAGTCCTCGGGCAGCGACGTGGTCGGCGCCGCGACGATGCCGCCGGTGCCGCCGTGGGTGAGCAGCCGCAGCGTGAGCAGGGAGCGTACGACGGCCGCACGGTAGGGCCCCTCGTAGCCACAGGTCGCCGCCCACCGCTCACCGAGCGCGATGGTGTCGCGCGATCCGCTCGTCGAAGGCGAGCGGCTCGGGCAGCGGGTGGTGCGAGGCGACCCAGGTCGTCGAGAACGTCAGCTCGTCGCCGGCGCGGACCTCGAACTCGTCGACGTGCCGGCCGTCGACGGCCCGCGGCAGCCGCGGGCCGCGCAGCACCAGCCGGTCGGGGCCGGCGACGGCGGTGATCACCCGGGTGCCGTGCATGTCCTCGCGCCGCACCCAGGGCCGGATCGCGCCGTAGCCGAACCGCACCACCCACTCGTGCCGGACGGTCACGGTGCCCTCGACGCCGACCACCCGCCGGACCAGGTCGGCCCGGCCGTCCCCGACCGGCATCACGTCGAGCACCCGCACCCGGCCGGTCGGCGTGGTCCAGGTGGTCTCCAGCGCCGTGCTGTCGCCGACGTAGCGCCGGGTCACCTCGGTCGCCTCGCTCGGCGGGCCCGAGCAGCCAGCGGCCGTGCTCGGGACCGCCGAGCAGCGCGGCGAAGCAGGCGTGGGAGTCGAAGCGCGGCAGGCAGAGCCAGTCCACCGAGCCGTCCTTGCCGACCAGGGCGGCGGTGCCGAGGTCCCCGAGGACGGCGTAGTCCTCGATCGGCAGCGGCATGGGGTCACGGTACGGCGCCTCGTTCGCTCACAGCGGAGACAAGTTGCCGGTGTCGGCCCCCGGAAGTTTTCGCCGACCGGTAGCGTTGTCCACCTGTCAGCGCATGGTCCTCGACGAAGGGAGCAGGCCCGTGGTGGTCTTCCGTCGGCTGCTCGGTGAGGTCCTGCGCGCTCAGCGGATGCGGCAGGGCCGCACGCTGCGACAGGTCTCCGCGGACGCCCGGGTCAGCCTCGGCTACATCTCGGAGATCGAGCGCGGCCAGAAGGAGGCCTCCTCCGAGCTGCTCGCCTCGATCTGCGCGGCCCTCGACGTGCCGCTCTCGGAGATCCTCTCCGAGGTCAGCGACGCGGTCGCCCTCGAGGAGGCCGCGCTGGCGATGCAGCTCGAGAAGATCACCGTCGACACCACCTCGCTGCGCGGCCCGCGGCACCGAGCGGTCCGCGCTCCGGCGACGTCGTCGCCTCCGCGGCCTGAGCCGCCGCCTCCGGTCAGCCGGCCGGTTCCGGCTGGCAGCGCGGGCACCAGTACGTCGCCCGCTGCTGCCCCTCCGGCCCCTGCTGTCGACCCGGATCCGCTGTCCGCAGCGCCGGCAGGGCTGCTTGTCGCGGCGGTAGACCCAGGTCTGCCGGCCGCGGCGCAGGTCCCCGGTGAGGGTCTGCTCGACGCGCTCCTTGTTCGCGTCGAGCGCCGCCCGCGCGCGGCGTACCAGGCGGGGGAGGTCGGGCACCTCGCCGACCGGCAGCCGCGGGTGCACCCCCGCGAGGAAGCACAGCTCGTTCTTGTAGAGGTTGCCGATCCCGGCCAGGTTGCGCTGGTCGAGGAGTCGCGTCGGCGACCGGGCGCGTCGGGTCGGCGCGCAGCCGCCGCAGCGCCTCGTCCTCGTCCCAGTCGGGGCCGAGCAGGTCCGGGCCGAGGTGGCCCACGACGGTGTCCTCGGCGTCGCGGGCGACCACCTCGACGACGCCGAGCGCGAAGCCCGACCGCGGTCCACTCCTCGGTGCGCAGCACCACCCGGGCCTCGTGCGCCGGCCGCCGCCAGCGGGCTGTCCGGCCGGTAGAGGTGCCAGGAGCCCTCCATCTTCAGGTGCGTGTGCAGCGTGAGCGTCGTCGCCGATGCGGGTGAGCAGGTGCTTGCCCCGCGCCAGCGGTGCGCCACCACCGGCTCGCCCCGCCAGGTCCGAGCGTGGCGTGCGCCGGCACCCGGAAGTCGGTGCCCGGCAGCACGACGCCGCTCAGCGCCTGGTCGAGGTGCAGCGCGGTGCGCCACACGGTGTCCCCCTCGGGCATCGGTCACCTCCCGTCCTGCCGGACGGTCCTGTCCCCGCTGGTCACTAGCATCTCGCGCATGACGGGGCACGGACACCGTGTGGTCACGGGAGCGGGTGCTCGGCCTGTCGCCCGACGCCGCCTCGGCCCGGGCGGGCGAGCGGCTCGCGACGGCCCCGCGCCGTGGTCCGGCACCGGCCGCCACGGGTCGCTGCTGTGGGGCGCGGTGCCGCGGCAGCGGGGCGCACGCCGTACGACACCCGCGTCGACCTCGACGGTCCCGGCTTCGCGCTGCTCCTGCCCCAGCCGCAAGCTGCCCTGCAAGCACGCCCTGGCGCTGCTGCTGCTCTGGTCGGCGGCCAGGTCGCCGACGACGAGCCCGCCCGAGCAGGTCTCGGCCGGTGGCCGCCGGCCCGCCGGAGCCGCGCCGCGACGGCTCGCCCGGCGCACCGCGGCACCCGCGCCGACCCGGCGGCCGCCGCGGCCCGGCAGGCGCAGCGCGCGGAACGGGTGCGGCTCGGGCTCGAGGAGCTCGACGTGTGGCTCTCGGACCAGGTGCGCGGCGGGCTGGCCGCGCTGCCGCGCGCCGGCTACGGCCCGGTCGACCAGGTCGCCGCCCGGATGGTCGACGCGCAGGCGCCCGGGCGTGGCCGCGATGCTGCGCTCGCTGCCGGCGCGGTACGTCGGCGACGGACTGGCCCGGCCGCACGCTGGAGCACCTCGCGCTGCTGCGGCTGCTGGTCGCCGCGCACCGCCGGCTCGACGAGCTGCCCGACGACCTCGCGCACACCGTCCGGTCCCGGGTCGGCTACCCGGTCGCCAAGGAGTCGGTGCTGGCGCCGGCCGCCGGTGCGCGACCGCTGGGTGGTGCTCGGGTCCGTCGACGTGGTCGACGACCGGCTGACCACCCGGCGGGTGTGGCTGCGCGGCGAGCGCGACCGGCCGGTGGGTGCTGCTGCTGAGCTTCGCCGCCGGGCGGCGCCGACCTGGACGCGGAGCGTGATGCCCGGGGTGACCCTCGACGCCGACGTGCACCTCTACCCCGGCGCCGGTCAGCTGCGCGGGCTGGTCGGCACCGAGCACGCCCGCACCGAGTCGGTGCCCGACGTGCCCGGCAGCCGCGGTCGGCGAGGCGGCCGCGGCCGGTTCGGCGACCTGCTGGCCGCGGACCCGTGGGCCGAGCGGCTGCCGGTCGTGCTCGCCGGAGCGCCGGTGCCGCCCGGGACGACGACCGGGGCCGGTGGCTGGTTCCGCGACGCCGGACGGCGCGGCGGTGCCGCTGCTGCCGGGCGCCGAGGCGTGGCCGCTGCTGGCCCGCTCGATGGGCGACCCGATCGAGGTGATCGGGGAGTGGACCCGGCAGGGCTTCCTGCCGCTCGGCTTCCTGCCGCACCCGCTCGACCCGGTGTTCTCCGGCGAGGTGCTGAGCCGGTGACCGGCTGGGACGAGCTGGTCACCACCGCGCTGCTCGGCACCGCCCGACGGCCGCTGCCGGACGGGCTGCCGGACGCCGGTGGCCGGGCTGGCCGCCGCGCAGCAGGACGCCGGCGCTGGCCGTGCTCGACGCGGCCGCGGGCTACGCCGCCTACCGGCACGCCGGCGCGCCGGCCCGGCTCCCGCCCGGAGCCGCCGCCGGCGCCGCGGCAGACGCCTCGACCTCGGCCCCGGAGCCCGCCCACGAGCTGCTCGCTGACGGCTGCCTGGCCGAGCCGGGACGCGGCCCTGGTCGACGCCTGGCTCGAGCGCGCTGCGCGGCGCGCGGGCTCGGCGTCCGCGCCCGGGCTGTGGGTCGCCGCTGGCCACCGCGGCCGCCTCCCGCACGGGCCCGACCGGGGGCTGGTGCGGGCCGTCCTGGGCGAGCGCGGGCGCGCCTTCCTGGCCCGCACCCGCGCTGGCGGGCGCTCGCGGCGCCCCGGCCGGCCCCGGAGCCGGCCGCGAGCGCCGCGACCGACCCGGCCTGGACGCCGGAGCTGACCGCGCAGGCGCTGACGCTGGTGGAGGTCGGCGGCGCGCTGCGCCGACGCGTCCGGGTCTCGCCGGACGCGGCGCTGGTCGGCCGCGCCGTCGCCGGCGCCGACCTCGACGCGTGGCGGGCCACACCGGGCTGGCGCCACGCGACCTGCTCGACCTGCTGCTCGCCAGCGACCCGACCGGCTCGACGCCTGGTCGCCGCGCTCGCCGACCGCGACCGCCGCCAGCGCCACGTGCGCGTGGGCGGCCGCGCTGGTGGCGGCCGGCTTCGCCCGCGACGACCTGGTGGCGCTGGTGCGACGCGGCGGCTCGCCCGGCGCTGGCGCGCGACTGGGTGCGCGGCCTGGCCCGGACCGGCGCGGCGCCCGTCGCTGCTGCGCGAGTCGCTGCCCGGCCCCTGGGGCGACCCGTCGCGCGGACGGCGGCCCTGCGGCTGCTGGCGTCCGGCGCGGTCTGGCCCCGCCAGGCGAGCCGCCGGGTCCTGCCCGCCGGTCGCCGTCGCGGCTGGCCGCCGCGGCCCTGCACCGCGCACCTGGAGGACCTCGCCGAGGCCGAGCGCGACGGCGAGCCGCGCCGCCGGGTTCGTCGAGGCCGAGCGCGTGCTGCTCGGCCCGGCTCGAGATCGACCGCACCTTCCGCACCCGCCACCCCCGAGGAGCACCCCGTGACCGACCGCGAGCCGCGCTGCGCCCGCACGCCGAGCAGGAGTACGCCGACGAGCTCGCCGCGCTGGCGCGCGCCGACGACCGGCCGCGCCCGCCGCACTGGCGGCTCTCGCCGTGGGCGGTGGTGACCTACCTGATGGGCGGCACGCTGCCCGACGGCACGGTCGTGACTGCCGAAGTACGTCGGCTCCCGGCGGCTCATGGAGGTCGCCGTCGCGACCGCTCGCCACCGACCGGGCGCTGCTGCTGCTCGGCGTCCCCGGCACCGCGAAGTCCTGGGTCTCCGAGCACCTGGCCGCGGCCGTCTCCGGCGACTCGACGCTGCTGGTGCAGGGCACCGTCGGGCACGGCGGAGGAGTCGATCCGCTACGGCTGGAACTACGCCCGGCTGCTCGCCGAGGGCCCGACCGACGGCGCGCTGGTGCCCTCGCCGGTGATGGTGGCGATGCGCACCGGCGCGATCGCCCGCATCGAGGAGCTGACCCGGATCCCGGCCGACGTGCAGGACGCGCTGATCACCATGCTGTCGGAGAAGACGCTGCCGGTCCCCGAGCTCGGCACCGAGGTGCAGGCGCTGCGCGGCTTCAACGTCATCGCCACCGCCAACGACCGCGACAAGGGCGTCAACGACCTGTCCTCCGCGCTGCGCCGGCGGTTCAACACCGTCGTGCTGCCGCTGCCGGCCACCGAGGAGGACGAGGTCGACATCGTCGCGCCGCCGGGTCGCCGCGATGGCCGGGTCGCTCGAGCTGCCCGAGGTGCCGGCCGCGCTGGAGGAGATCCGCCGGGTGGTCACCGTCTTCCGCGAGCTGCGCTCGGGCGTCACCGAGGACGGCCGCACCAAGGTGAAGTCGCCGTCCGGCACGCTGTCCACGGCCGAGGCGATCTCGGTGGTCACCCACGGGCTCGCGCTGGCCGCGCACTTCGGCGACGGCGTGCTGCGGCCCGCCGACGTCGCCGCCGGCATCGTCGGCGCGGTCGTGAAGGACCCGGTCGCGGACCGGGTGGTGTGGCACGAGTACCTCGAGACGGTCGTCCGCGAGCGCGCCGACTGGGCGCGAGTTCTACCCCGCCTGCCGGGACGCGTCCGGATGACCGTCGAGGTCTTCGGCATCCGGCACCACGGGCCGGGGTCGGCCCGGTCGCTGCTGCGCGCGCTGGAGGACTTCGACCCCGACGCCGTGCTGATCGAGGGCCCGTCGGACGCCGACGCGCTGCTGGCCCTGGTCGGCGTCACGCGGACATGGAGCCGCCGGTCGCGCTGCTGGCCTACGCCGCCGACGACCCGCGCGACGGCGGCGTTCTGGCCCTTCGCGGTGTTCTCGCCCGGAGTGGCAGGCGATCACGCTGGGCGCTGCGGGCGCGGGCGTGCACGTCGCGTTCTGCGACCTGCCCGCGGCGAGCACAGCTGGCGCTGCGGGCAGCGGGCACGGCGAGCCGGTCCGTCGGTACGCGGGCGACCCGCTGGCGGCGCTGGCCGTCGGCGGCCGGGTACGACGACCCGGAGCGCTGGTGGGACGACGTCGTCGAGTCCCGGCTCGACGGGGCGTCGCCGTTCCCGGCGCTGACCGAGGCGATGGCCGCGCTCCGCGAGGACGACCCGTCGCACAGCCGCCGACCCGCACGGAGGCGCTGCGGGAGGCGTACATGCGGCAGGTGCTGCGGGCGACCCTCAAGGCCGGGCCACGAGCGGGTCGCGGTGGTCTGCGGCGCCTGGCACGTCCCGGCGCTGGCCGGGACGCTGCCGACCGGCGGCCGCCGACGCCCGCGCGCTGCAGGGGCTGCCGAAGCGCAAGGTGTCGCTGACCTGGGTGCCGTGGACGCACTCGCGGCTGGCGTCGGCGCACCGGCTACGGCGCCGGCGTCACCTCGCCCGGCTGGTACCACCACCTGTGGACCGCCCCCGACCAGCCGGTCACCCGCTGGCTGACCGGGGTCGCGCACGTCGCTGCGCGCGCGCGACCTGCCGGTGTCCACCGCGCACGTGATCGACGCGGTCCGGCTCGCCGACAGCCTGGCCGGCGCTGCGCGGCCGGCCGCTGGCCGGGCTGGCCGAGGTCGACGAGGCCACCCGGGCGGTGCTCTGCGAGGGCGACGAGGTCGCGGCCCGGCTTCGTCACCGACCACCTCGTCGTGGGCGAGCGGCTCGGCGCCGGTCGCCCGACGACGTCCCGACGGTGCCGCTGGAGGCCGACCTGGCCGCGCACCTGCCGCACGCCTGCGGCTGAAGCGCGAGGCGCACGCCCGCGTCGCTCGACCTCGACCTGCGCAAGCCCCATCGACCTGCGGCCGCTCCACGCTGTTCCACCGGCTGCGGCTGCTCGGCATCGACTGGGCGCAGCCCGGCGCCGCAGCGACGTGCGCAGCACCGGGCACCTTCCGCGAGACCTGGCGGCTGGCGTGGCAGCCCGAGCTCGCGGTCGCCGCTGGTCGAGGCGGCGGTGTGGGGCACCACCGTGCGCCGCGGCCGCCGCCGCGCGGGTCGACCGGGTCGCCGCCGACGGCCGACGCTCGCCGAGCTGACCGCGGACGCTGGAGACCTGCCTGCTGGCCGACCTGCCCGAGTCGTTCGCGGCGCTGCTCGCGCGCGCTCGACGAGCGGGCCGCGCGTCGACGCCGACGTGCTGCACCTGATGGAGGCGCTGCCGGCGCTGGTGCGGGCGCAGCGCTACGGCGACGTCCGCGGCACCGACGTCGCCGGCGCTGGCGCGGGTCGGCGACGGCGCTGGTGCTGCGGATCTGCACCGGGCTGCCCGCAGGCGGTGACCAGCCTCGACGACGACGGCGCGGCCGCGCTGCGCGCGGCACGTCGACGCGGTGCACGCCGCCGTCTCGCTGGCCGCTGCGGTCGACGAGGCGGCCGCAGCGCGGAGCGGTGGCTGACCACGCTGGCCGGGCTGGTCGACCGCGCCGACGTGCACGGCCTGCTGGTCGGCCGGATGGTGCGGCTGCTGCGCGACGCCGGCCGGCTCGACCGACGCCCCGGACCGGCTGCGACCGGGCGCTGTCGGTCGGCGTGCCCGCGCCGCAGAAGGCCGGCTGGGTCGACGGGTTCTTCGCCGACGGCGCGCTGCTGCTGATCCACGACCAGCGACCTGCTGGCGCTGCTGGACGACCTGGGTGCGCGGGCTGGCCGCGCAGGAGTTCGTCGACGTGCTGCCGCTGGTGCGACGTACGTTCGGCGCGTTCAGCGGCGCCGAGCGCCGCCCGATCGCGGCCCGGGTCCGGCCCGGCGGCCGCGACGTCCGGCGAGCCGGCCGCCCGACGACCTCGACGAGGACCGCGCGCTGGCCGCCGTGGCCACCGTCGCGCACGCTGCTGGGAGTCGGGCCGGAGGTGGGCGCGTGAGCGACGGAGCAGTCGGAGCCCGTGCGCCGCTGGCGGCTGCTGCTCGGCGGCGTCGGCCGAGGAGGAGCTCGGCGTGCGGCTCGGCGCGGACGACGCGCGCGATGGACGCAGGCCCTCGCGGCGCTCTACGACCCGCGACGAGCGGCCGAGGCCGGGCCGGGCGGCGGCGGGCCGCGTCGCGCGGCCGGGCTGGGCGCCTCCGCGCCGCGGGTGGCGCGCTGGCTCGGCGACATCCGCACCTACTTCCCGACCAGCGTCGTGCAGGTGATGCAGCGCGACGCGGTCGAGCGGCTGCACCTGACCCAGCTGCTGCTCGAGCCGGAGCTGCTCGAGTCGGTCGCAGCCCGACGTGCACCTGGTCGGCACGCTGGTCAGCCTCAACCGGGTGATGCCCGAGCACACCAAGGCGACCGCGCGGGTGGTGGTGCGGACGGTCGTCGACGAGATCGAGCGAGCGGGTCGCGGACAGCACCCGCTCGGCGGTCGTCCGGCGCGCTCGAACCGGGCGGCGCGCACCCGGCGCCCGCAGCTGCGCGACATCGACTGGAACCGCACCATCGCGCGCCAACCTCAAGCACTACCTGCCCGAGCACCGCACCGTCGTGCCCGAGCGGCTGGTCGGCTACGGCCGCAGCGCCCGGGTGGTCGCCAAGGACGTGGTGGTGGCCATCGACCAGTCCGGCTCGATGGCGGAGTCGGTGGTCTACGCCGCGCGTCTTCGGTGCGGTGCTGGCGTCGCATGCGGTCGGTGCGGACGTCGCTGGTCGCGTTCGACACCGCGGTGGTCGACCTGACCGACCAGCTCGACGACCCCGTCGACGTGCTGTTCGGCATGCCAGCTCGGCGGCGGCACCGACATCAACGGCGCGCTGGCCTACTGCGAGACGCTGGTCACCCGGCCGGCCGAGCACGCTCGTCGTGCTGATCTCCGACCTCTACGAGGGCGGCATCGCCGAGGACATGCTCGCGCGGGTGGCGCGGCTGCAGGCCGACGGCGTCACCGTCGTGGTGCTGCTCGCGCTGTCGGACTCCGGCGCGCCGGCCTACGACCACGAGCACGCGGCCGCGCTCGCCGCGCTCGGGGTGCCGGCGTTCGCGTGCACGCCCGACCTGTTCCCGGACCTGCTGGCGGTCGCGCTGCGCGGCGACGACGTCGGGCAGTGGGTGTCCGCCTCGCAGCTCGCGGCCCGGGAAGGCTGAGGCTGGCACCCTGGAGCCATGGAGACAGCCTGGATCGGCGACCGGCTCGCCCTCGTCGCCGCGGACATCGACTTCCTCGACCCCGCCCTCGTCGGCAGCCCCGACGCCCGTGAGCGAGGGGTCCGGCTGGAGCTGCGGCCGGTCGGGCGGCAGCACGAGGGCAGCCTCTACTCCTCGCCGGAGGCGCGGCTCGCCCCCGCCGTGGTCCGCATCGACCTGCTCGAGTCCGGGCCCGGGCTGGCCGACCGGATGCACTGGCACCCGGTGATGCACGCGGGTGAGCCGGGGCAGCGGGTGTTCGACCCGGCGATCGGCGCCGACCCGGTCGGGTGGCTGCGCGGCCGGCTCGCCGAGGTCGTGGAGCTGCTGCGGCGGGGCGGGGTCGAGGACGCCGAGGGGTACGCCGCGGACGCCGACCGGCTCGCCGGGCTGGCCGACGAGGTGGTGGCCCGGGTCGAGGCCGGCCTGGCGCGGGTCCGCCGGCCGTGGCCCGACGTCCACCACGACGAGCGGGGGCTCGCACCCGTCGGCTAGCCCCGCAGCCGCAGGCCTCGCGGCGTCGCGACGAACCCCGCGCTCTCCAGGGCGTGCCGCAGCGCGCCCGCCCGCTCGCCGGTGGCGAGGATGTTCTCCCCGTCGGCCCGCTCGACGGTCAGCCGGCCGAGCGCGCCCTGCCGGGTCGCGGTCGCCAGCGCACCCATCGCGGGGGTGAGCGCGTCGGCGTCCTCGGTGAAGGTGAGCAGCGTGCGGCCGCCGCGCTCGACGTACACGGCCAGCTCGCCGTCGACCAGCACCACCAGCGCGCCCGCCTTGCGGCCCGGCCGGTGGCCCTTCGCGGCGGTGCCCTCGGGGGTGGGGTCGGCCGACGGCCACGGCAGCGCCGCGCCGTAGGGGTTGGCGGGGTCGGTCGCCGCGAGCGCGACGGCGCGCACCTTGTCCTCGGGGACGTCGCCCACCTCGCGGGAGAACGAGCGGAGCCGGTCGACGGCGCCGGGAACGCCGAACTGGGCGGCTCCCAGCGAGCCGACGAAGTACCCCCGTCGGCAGCGGCCGGTCTCCTCGAACGCCGCCAGCACCTTGTAGACGCCCGCGAAGCCACCGGGGACGCGCTCGCTCATCACCGCGCCGCGGGTCACCACGCCGTGCCGCTCGAGCAGCCCCTCGGCCGACGCGTGGGCGCGTCGGGTGCTGTCCTGCTCCAGCTCGGGCAGCAGCGACCAGCGGCCCGCCGTGGTCGGCGGCCCGGTGCGGGTGGGCAGGTCGGGGCGCCGGGGCCGGCGCGACATCCGGGCCCGCGGCGGTGCGCGGCGGGTGCGGTGCGCGGTGCGGCCGCCGGACGTCAGCGCCCGCACCGGTGCGAGGGTGTCGTTGCTGAGCCGGCCGGACCACACCAGGTCCCACAGCGCGGCCTCGAGCGCCGGGTCGTCGGTGGACCCGACGGTGGTGGAGAGCTGCCGGAAGAAGTAGGCGCCGCCGCCGGCCAGCGCGTCGAGCACCGCGTCGTGCAGCGGGGTGGTGTCCAGCTCGGCGTGGTCGGGCAGCGTCAGGTGGGCGTTGTCGGCGAGGTGCAGCGACACCCAGCCGTCGGTGCCGGGCAGCGTGCCGTGCCCGGACCACAGCACCTCGCCGGTCGCGGTGAGCTCGTCGAGCATCGCCGGGACGTAGTCGACGACCCGGCTGCCGAGCACGAGCGGCTCCAGCGCCGACGCGGGCACGGCGCAGCCGGCCAGCTGGTCGACCACGGCGACGACGCCGTCGAGGCCGCGCAGGCCCCGGCCGCCGGCCGCCGAGACGTTCTGCCACACCGGCAGGAACCGGCCCAGCGTCGCCGGCTCGACCGGCTCGACCTCCTTGCGCAGCGCGGCGAGCGAGCGCCGCCGCAGCCGCCGCAGCACCTCGGCGTCGCACCACTCGGAGCCCGCGCCGGCCGGCCGGAACTCGCCCTCCAGCACCCGGCCCTGCGCCGCCAGCCGGGACAGCGTCTGCTGCGCCACCGCGACACCGAGGCCGAGCCGCGCGGCGACGTCGGCGGGCGTGAACGGCCCGTGGGTGCGCGCGAACCGCGCCACCAGGTCGGCCAGCGGGTCGTCGACCGACTCGGTGAACACCTCGGGGGTGCCCGGCGGCACCGGGACGCCGAGGCCGTCGCGCAGCCGGGCGACGTCCTCCACGGCGGTCCAGCGTTCCTCGCCGCCCATCCGCACCTGCACCACCCGGCGGGCGTCGGCGAGCAGCGACAGCCAGGAGGCGACGTCGGACCCGGGTGTGCTGCGCTCGGCCACCTCGCCGGCCGACAGCGGACCGAGCAGCCGGAGCAGGTCGGCCACCCCCTCGGCGTCGCGCGCCTGCCGGTCGGGGGTCAGCCGCTGCAGCTCGCGCTCGAGCTCGCCGAGCACGTCGGGGTCGAGGAGCTCGCGCAGCTCGACCCGGCCGAGCAGCTCGGCCAGCAGCCCCTGGTCGAGGGAGAGCGCGGCGGCGCGCCGCTCGGCGACGGGGGAGTCGCCTTCGTACATGAACGCGGCGACGTAGCCGAACATCAGCGACCGCGCGAACGGTGAGGGCTGCGTGGTGGCCACGTCGACGACCCGGATCTTGCGGGACGCGAGGTCGCGCATCAGGCCGAGCAGCGCCGGGACGTCGTAGACGTCCTGCAGGCACTCGCGGACCGCCTCGAGGACGATCGGGAAGGAGGGGTACTTCACCGCCACCTCGAGCAGCTGGGCGCTGCGCTGGCGCTGCTGCCACAGCGGCGAGCGGCGGCCCGGGTCGCGGCGGGGCAGCAGCAGCGCCCGGGCCGCGCACTCCCGGAACCGGGACGCGAACAGCGCCGAGCCGCCGACCTCGGTGGTGACGATGTCCTCGATCTCGTCGGCGTCGAACATCACCACGTCGGCGCCGGGCGGCTCCTGGTCGGTCTCGGGCACGCGCAGCACGATGCCGTCGTCGCCGGGCAGCGCCTGCGCGTCGATGCCGTAGCGCTCGCGCAGCCGCACCCCGATCGCCAGCGCCCACGGCGCGTGCACCTGGGCGCCGTAGGGCGAGTGGATCACGATCCGCCAGTCGCCGAGCTCGTCGCGGAACCGCTCCACGAGCACGGTGCGGTCCGAGGGCAGCGTCGTGGTGGCCTCCCGCTGCTCCTCGAGGAACGCGACCAGGTTGCCCGCGGCCCAGTCGTCGAGACCGGCGTCGGTGCAGCGCGCCTTCGCCCGCTCCGGGCCGAGCGCGACCAGCTCGCGGGTGAAGGCGCCGATCGCGGCACCGAGCTCGGCGGGCCGGCCGAGCTGGTCGCCCTTCCAGAACGGCAGCCGGCCGGGCTGGCCGGGCGCGGGGGAGACCAGCACCCGGTCGTGGGTGATGTCCTCGATGCGCCACGACGTCGCGCCGAGCGCGAACACGTCGCCGACCCGGGACTCGTAGACCATCTCCTCGTCGAGCTCGCCGACCCGGGAAGCCTTCTCGCCGACGAGGAAGACGCCGAACAGCCCGCGGTCGGGGATGGTGCCGCCGCTGGTGACGGCCAGCCGCTGCGCACCCGGTCTCGCCGTGAGGGTGCCGGCGACCCGGTCCCACACGACGCGGGGGCGCAGCTCGCGGAACTCGTCGGAGGGGTACCTCCCGCTGAGCAGGTCGAGCGTCGCGTCGTACGCCGAGCGCGGCAGCGTGGTGAACGGTGCGGAGCGGCGGACGACGGTGAACAGCTCGTCGACGTCCCACTCGTCCACGGCGGTCGCGGCGACGACCTGCTGGGCCAGCACGTCGAGCGGGTTGGTCGGCACGCGCAGCGCCTCGATCGCGCCCTCCCGCATCCGCTCCACGGCGACGGCGGTGTGCACCAGGTCGCCGCGGTGCTTGGGCAGCAGCACGCCGCGCGACACCTCGCCGACCTGGTGACCGGCGCGCCCGACCCGCTGCAGCGCCGAGGCGACGGACGGCGGCGACTCGATCTGCACGACGAGGTCGACCGCGCCCATGTCGATGCCCAGCTCGAGGCTCGACGTCGCGACCACGCAGGGCAGCCGGCCGCGCTTGAGGTCGTCCTCGATGAGGGCGCGCTGCTCCTTGGAGACCGAGCCGTGGTGGGCCCGGGCGATGACCGTCTCCGCGCCCTCGGAGGCGCCGCTCTGGCCCATCAGCGCGGCGGGCACCCGGGGCTCGGCGTCCCTGGTCTCGACCGGCTCGACCAGCCGCTCGGCGCGGTCGGTGGCGATCTCGTTGAACCGGGCGGTCAGCCGTTCGGCGAGCCGGCGGGAGTTGGCGAACACGATGGTGGAGCGGTGCTGCTCGATCAGGTCGACGACCCGCTCCTCGACGTGCGGCCAGATCGACCCGCGGCGCTCGGCGCTGCCGGCGGCGGACCCCTCCGACGGCTCGTCGGCCGCCGCGGCGAGCGCCAGCTCGGTCATGTCCTCCACCGGGACGACCACCGAGAGGTCCCACTGCTTCTCCGAGGCCGGGGCGACGACCTCGACCGGCCGGGTGCCGCCGAGGAACCGGGCGACCTCGTCGAGCGGCCGGACGGTGGCGGACAGGCCGATGCGTTGCGCCGGCTCGAGGTCCACCTGTCGCCGCAGCTCGTCGAGCCGCTCCAGCGACAGCGCGAGGTGGGCGCCGCGCTTGGTGCCGGCCACCGCGTGCACCTCGTCGACGATGACGGTCTCGACGCCGCGCAGCGTCTCGCGCGCCTGCGAGGTGAGCATCAGGAACAGCGACTCGGGGGTGGTGATCAGGATGTCCGGCGGGGTGGTGCCCAGCCGGCGCCGGTCGGCGGCGGTGGTGTCGCCGGAGCGCAGCCCGACCGCGATGTCGGGCGCCTTCACCCCGAGCCGGTCGGAGGTGTGGCGGATGCCGGTCAGCGGCGCCCGGAGGTTGCGCTCCACGTCGACGGCGAGCGCCTTCAGCGGCGAGACGTAGAGCACCCGGCAGCGGTGCTTCTTCTCCGCGGGCGGCGGTGAGGTCGCCAGCCGGTCGAGCGACCACAGGAACGCCGAGAGCGTCTTGCCGGAGCCCGTGGGGGCGACGACGAGCGCGTTGCGGCCGGCGGAGACCGCCTGCCAGGCGCCGATCTGGGCGGGCGTGGGCTGCGCGAAGGCGGCCTCGAACCAGGTGCGGGTGGGCTCGCTGAACTCCGCCAGCACGCCTGCCGCGTCGGCCGCCGAGAAGCTCCTGCCCGCCATCGCTCCAGTCTGCCGGACGCCACCGACAGCCCTCGACGTCCACCGACGGCCGCCTGTGGACGGCGGAGTGCTGGCCGGTGCCGCCCGCGGCGGCGGATACTGCCGAGCATGGACGCTCCGGTCCGGATCCGGCTCGCCTCCGCGATCCGTGTCGATCGCGCGGGCCGCAGCCTGTCCGGGCGCGAGCTGGGCAGCCGCAAGGCCCGCACCCTGCTGGCCCTGCTGGCCTCGGAGCGCGGCCGGCTGGTGCCGGCCGACCGGATCAGCGACGTGCTCTGGGCCGAGGAGCCGCCCGCCGACCCGGCCGCGAACGTCTCCACGCTGGTGAGCCGGACGCGGCGGCTGCTCGGCGACGGCGTGCTGGCCGGGACCGGACGTGCCTACGGGCTGCTCGAGCACGGCGGCTGGTCGGTCGACCTCGACGAGGCGGCCGCCCTCCTCGACGAGGCCGGCACCCGGCTGGCGGCGGGGGAGCACGCCCTCGTCGTGGCCGGCTCCCGTCGCGCCCTCGACCTGCTCGGCACCCAGCCGGCGCTCGTCGACGAGCCGGACGCCGACTGGGTGCGCGGCGTCCGCCGGGAGGCCGAGGGCCTGCGCACCCACGCCCGCCACCTGCTGGTGTCGGCGCTGACGGCCTCGCAGCCGGGGGCCGCGGAGGAGGTCGCCCGGCAGGCGGTGCTGGCCGACCCGTTCGACGAGCGGGCGGTCCGCGACCTGATGCGCGCGGCGGTGGCGGCGGGCCGGCCGGCGGCCGCGCTCACGGCGTACGACGCCCTGGCCAGCCGGCTGCGCGACGAGCTCGGCACCGACCCGGCCGCGGCGACCGCCGAGCTGCACCTGGCGGTGCTGCGCGAGTCGGCGCTCCCCGCCGACCCGGCGCCGGCCCCGGGCCGGTCCACGTCGCCGGAGCTGGTCGGCCGGGACCGGGAGCTGCACGACCTCGAGGCGGCCTGGGCGGCGGCGGGCGAGGGCCACGGCCGGCTGCTGCTCGTCGAGGGGGAGGCGGGCATCGGGAAGACCCGGCTGGTCGACGCGGTGGCCGCGCTGGCCGAGCGCACCGGCGGCCGCGTGCTCCGGTCGCGGTGCCACCCCACCGAGCGGTCGCTCTTCCTGCAGCCGTACGTCGACGCCCTGCGCCCGGTGCTCCTCGACCAGCGCGAGCCGGTCCTGGCGGAGCTGGTCAGCGGGCACGAGGCGGTCTGGACGACGCTGCTCCCCGACCTCGCCGAGGTGCTGCCCGCCGGCCCGAGGGAGAGCGGCACCGCGGCGATCCGCCGGCGGCGTGCCTACGACGCCGTGGTGGCCGTCGTGCGCCGGCTCGCGGTGCGCCGCCCCGTGCTGCTCGCGGTGGACGACCTGCACGACGGCGGCGCCGCCAGCGTCGACCTGCTGGGCTACCTGGCGCAGCGGCTGGCCGGCGCGCGGGTGCTGCTCCTGGCGGCGGTGCGCACCGAGCACCAGGAGACCGTCGCCCGGCTGGCGGACCGGGCCGAGCGGGTCCGGCTGGGTGCCCTGCGGGCCTCGGCCGTCGACGCCCTGGCGTCCGCCGCCGGTCTCGCGGCGCACGGCCCGGCCGTGATGGCGCGCACCGGCGGCCACCCGCTCAGCGTCGTGGAGTGCCTGCGCGCGCTGGCGGCCGGCGACCCGGGGGTGCCCGCGTCGCCTGGCCGACGCGGTGTCGCGCCGGGTGGCGATCCTGCCGCCCGGCCCCCGGGACGCGGTGGAGGCCGCGTCGGTGCTCGGGCAGCGGGTGGAGCCCCGACGGCTCGCCGACCTCGCGGGGACCACCGAGCTCGCCGCGGTGCGGCACTGCGAGGAGCTCGTGCAGGCCCGGCTGCTGGTCCGCAGCGGCGCGCACTACGAGTTCGCGAACGACCTGGTGCAGGAGTGCGTGCTCGCGTCGCTGGTCCCGGCGCTGGCGGTCGCCTACCACCGGCGGGCCGCCGACCTCACCACGGACCGCCCCGAGACGATGGCCGAGCACGCGTTCGCGGCCGGCGACCGCGAGCGCGCCGCGCAGGGCTGGCTGCTCGCCGGCGAGGCCGCGATGGGCCGCTCGGCGGTGGAGGACGCCGCCGACCTGTTCGGCCGCGGCCTCGACACCACGACGGACCCGGTGCTCCGGGCCCGGCTGCTGCTCGCCCGGGCGGTGGCCGGCGAGGCGCGCACGGCGTACGGGCCGGCGCTGGCCGACATCGAGGAGGCGCTGTCGCTGGCCCGGGCCACCGGGAACCGGCGGCTCGAGATGGACGCGCTGCGCGCCCGCGGCGGCGACGTCCCGATCGGCCTGCACCTGCCGACCACCGACGTGCTGGGCCACCTGGAGTCGGCGCTGCTGATCGCCACCGAGCTGGGCGCCCGCCGCGCGGAGGCCGACATCGGTGCCCGGCTGACCATCCTCGACGTGAGCCGGCTGCGGCTCACGTCCGCGCTCGCTCGCGCGGAGCGGATGCTGGCCCGGCTCGGGAACCTGCACGAGGACGTCCGCGTGCCCGCGCTCGACGGGCTCAAGGCGGCGCTGGCCTACCTCGGCGACGTGGACCGGCTGGGTGAGGTGGTCGACGAGCTCGAGCCGCTGCTGCGGCGGCGCGGCTCGACCTGGCTGCTGCAGTGGACCGTCTTCGAGGCGGCGTTCGTGCCGGCGTCGGCAGGGGCCTGGGACGACGCCCGCGCCCGCGTCGACGAGGCGCTGCGGATCAACCGGCGCTCCGGGTACCCCGCCTACTCCGGGTTCTTCGAGGCGCACCAGGGCTGGTTCGACCGGCTCGCCGGCGACCTCGACGGCGCCCTGCGTGCACGGCCGCCGTGCCGTCGAGCTCACCTCCGACGCCGACCACCCCTGGTGGTACGCCGCCGCCTGCGGGCTGCTCGCCGCGACGCTGGTGGACGCGGGTCGCCCGGCCGAGGCGGAGGCCACGGCGCGGCAGGGGCTGGCCGCGACGGCACCCGGGACGGCCGAGGCGTGGCGGCTGCGCTGCGCCGCACCGCTGGCGGCCGTCACCGACGCCGACGTGGACTGGCGACTCGCCAGCCAGCTGCTCCGCGGTGTCGAGTGCCCACCCGGGCAGGCCTGGGTGGCGGGCGCCGACTGCTACCTGCTGGTGGGCCGGGCCGCACAGCGACGGGGCACGCTCGACGAGGTCGCCGCGCCGCTCGACGCGCTGCGGCAGGCGACGGCGACCCGCTGGAGCTCCGTGCGGGACCGGCTCGACGAGCTCGCCCTCAGATGAGGTCGGCCAGCAGCCCCGCGGCCCGCTGCGCCCCACCGGGCGGCACCGGGAGGTAGTCGGTCGGCCGCCGCAGCTCGTCGACCAGGGCGTCGGCGATCCGTGACGGGTCGGCGTCGCGGTAGTCCATCGCCCGGCCGGCGCCGTGCCGCTCCAGCCGGTGCCGCACGTGCACCTGCTGCTCGAAGTGGTGGCCGAGCGGGAAGTACAGGAACGGCCGGCCGCTCGCGGTGAGCTCCATCGTGGTGCTCAGGCCGCCCTGCACGACCGCGACGTCGCACGCCGCGTGGTGCAGGTCCACGTCCGGCAGGAAGCCGTGCACCTCGACCCCGTCCGGTGCGTCGAGCGACGCCGGGTCGATCCGCGGCCCTGTTGCCACCACCATCCGCAGCCCCGGGATGCGGCGGCGGGCCTCCGGGTAGGCCGCGACCACCCGGCGGAGCAGGTGGCCGCCCACCCCGGAGCCGCCGACGCTGACCACGCAGACGACGTCGCCGTCGGCGTACCCGAGACGGCGGCGCAGCCCCGCGCGGTCCGCCGGGTCGGGCCGCTCGCCCATCACGTAGCCCGCGAACTCGAAGTGCTCCTCCGTCCACGCGCGAGCCGTCGGCAGCCCCGGCCCCAGCGGTACGTCGACCACGTCGGCGGGGTCGCCGACGAACACCGACCGGTCCCGCAGCGACGGATAGCGGGCGACGTGCTCGACCATCTCGGCGTTCCAGTCGCTGGTGAGGAACGCCTCGCGCTCGCCGCCGTCGGGCAGCGGCAGCCAGCCGACGAAGTCCGTCATCCAGGCGAACGGCGCGCGCTTGAGCTCCGGGTTCTCGTGGAGGAAGTGGTCGAGGTCCCAGGCCTCGTCCCCCACCCACAGGTCGAACTGCTCCCGCTCGACGAGGTCGTCGAAGACCAGGAAGTTGTTGACCAGCACCTCGTCCATGCGCCGGACCGCCGCGAAGGCGTGCAGGTCGTGCTCGCCGGCCTCGGACTCGAAGTGCCCCGACTCGCTCGCGAGCAGCCGCGAGGCCGGGTGCACCAGCTCGCCCTGCTTCTCGAGGAACTCGGCGACCGGCGACTGCGTCAGCCACTGCACCTCGAGGTCGGGACGCTGCTCGCGCAGCGCGTCGGCGATCGCGAGGTCGCGGCGCACGTGGCCCAGGCCGATCGGCGAGCTGAGGTAGAGCACGCGCGGCCGGCGTGACGACGCTCGCGCCCAGCGGCGCGGCGCCCGCGGGACGTCCGCGACCCGGTCCACGAACGCGGTGATCGCCTTGGTGACCGTGACGGGGTCGCGACCCATCGGCAGGTGCCCGGAGCCCTCCATGACGAGACGTTCCGCGCCGGTCAGCCGGGCCACGGTGTCGAACCGTCCGGTGGGCTGGCACCGGTCCTCCGTGCCGTGCACGACCAGCACCGGGCAGCGGACGCCGCGCAGCACCTGCTCGGCCTGCGCCGGCGTCGAGGCGTACTCCGCGGCGTCCTCGGCGGCCAGCATCACCTCGCCCGACGTGCCGAGTGCGTACTCCACCGCGTCCTCGAGCACCTTCGACGAGTGCGGCTCGACGCACAGCTGGTCGAAGAAGAACTCGGCGAAGTCCGGCCAGTCCGCGAGCCAGTGGTGGCGGTTGTACTTCGCCCAGCCGTCGTACGTCGGGAGCTCGTCGTCGAAGTGCGCCGCGGCCGCTGCGCGGACCGGCAGCGGCGAGGTGTCGTCGGGGCAGTAGGGCGCGATCGCCACGACGCCCTGCACCCGGTCCGGGTGCAGCGAGGCGGTCAGCAGCGCGAGCCAGGCGGTGTAGCAGACGCTGACCAGCACGGCGCGCTCGATGCCGAGCTCGTCGAGCACCGCGATCGCGTCGTCGACCTGCACCACGTCGTCGTACGCCGCGGGGTCGGTGGGCCGGTCCGACCGGCCGTTCCCGCGCGGGTCGACGGTGACCACCCGGAAGCGGCGCGACAGGTAGGGCACCTGCCCCTTCCACACCCGCGAGTCCACGATCGTGTCGACCGGCGGGAACATCACCGTGGTCGGCCCGTCGCCGAACACCTCGTAGCCGATCGTCACCCCGTCCCGGTCGATCGTGCCGACCTGCTCCGGCTCGCGTGCCCTCATGCGCCTTCTCCTCCGTCGCGGCTGCTGTCCGGCCAGCCAACCGGCCCCGGTTGCAGCGGCGTTGCAACCGGGCTGCAAGGCCGGCGGGCAACGTGGCCGGCCTCAGCATCCGTCGGGATGCACACCACGAGGGAGACCCGAGATGACTACTGACCAGACCACCCGCCCCGCCGAGCCGGCCCCCATCGACATGGACACCCTGATGGCGTTCGTCGGCCAGGTCGTCGGCGACATCGGCGCCACCATGGCCGCCGGCAACGTCGTCGTCGGCGACCGGCTCGGCCTCTACAAGGCCATCGCCGCCGGCGCGTCCGACGCCAGGTCGCTGGCGGCCGCGACCGGCACCGACCCGCGCTACGTGGAGGAGTGGCTGCGGGGCCAGGCGGCCGGCGGCTACGTGGAGCACGACGCCGCCACGTCGACGTACTCGCTGACCCCGGAGAAGGCGTTCGCGCTCACCGACCCGGACGGGCCGGTGTTCCTGCCGGGGGCCTTCGAGCTCGCGCTCGGTGCGCTCAAGGCCGAGCCCCGCATCGTGGAGGCGTTCCGCACCGGCGCCGGCGTCGGCTGGCACGAGCACGACCAGGAGGTGTTCGACGGCTGCGAGCGGTTCTTCCGTCCCGGCTACCTGATGCACCTGCTGCCGGAGTGGATCCCGGCCCTCGACGGCGTGCAGCGCAAGCTCGAGGAGGGCACCACGGTGGCCGACCTCGGCTGCGGGCACGGCGCGTCGACGTTGCTGATGGCGAAGGCGTTCCCGAACAGCCGGTTCACCGGCACGGACTACCACGAGGGCTCGATCCAGGCGGCCGCCGAGCGTGCGCGGCAGGCCGGTGTCGAGGACCGGGTGGACTTCGAGGTCTCCGGCGCGCAGACCCTCGAGGCGCACGGCCTCGGGCTGGTGACGACGTTCGACTGCCTGCACGACATGGGCGACCCGCTCGGTGCCGCGTCGCGGATCCGCGCGTCGCTGGCCCCCGACGGCACCTGGATGATCGTCGAGCCGGCGGCCGGCGACACCGTCGAGGCCAACCTCAACCCGGTGGGCCGGGTGTTCTACAGCTTCTCGACGTTCCTGTGCGTGCCGAACGCGCTGTCCCAGCAGGGCGGCTACGCGCTCGGTGCGCAGGCCGGCGAGGCGGCGATCCGGCAGGTCGTGACCGACGCCGGGTTCACCCGGTTCCGCCGGGTCGCGGAGACGCCGTTCAACCTGGTCTACGAAGCGCGGCCGTGACCGGTCGGCGGCTCGGTGGCGGGGGAGCCGAGCCGCCGGCTACAGCACGTGCAGGCCGCCGTCGCTGCACAGCAGCTGGCCGTTGACCCAGCCGCCCTGCTCGGAGACCAGGAACGACACCAGGTCGGCGGTGTCCTGCGGCCGGCCGCCGCGCCGCAGCGGCGCCTGCGCCTCGATGCTCGCCCGCAGCTCGTCGCTCATCCAGCCGGTGTCGACCGGTCCCGGGTTGACGACGTTGGCCGTCATCCCGAGGTGGGCCAGCTCGCGCGCGGAGGCGATGACCAGCCGGTCCAGCGCGCCCTTGGTGGCGCCGTAGGGCAGGTTGCCGACGACGTGGTCGCTGGTGAGCGCGACGACCCGGCCGCGGCCGTGCACCGGGCGGGCCCGCTCGCCGTACGCCTTGAGCAGCAGCCAGCCGGCGCGCACGTTCACGGCGTAGTGCCGGTCGAAGCTCTCCACGGTCGTGTCGAGCAGCCCGGAGTCGACGCTCTCGCAGTGGCACATCACCAGCGCGGTCACCGGCCCGAGGTCGCGCTCGACGGTGTCGAACACCTCCGCCGGGGCGCGTACGTCGGACAGGTCGGCCTCGACCGCCACGGTGCGGGCACCGCGCTCGGCGATCCCGGCCGCCACCTCCGACGGATCGCCGGGCTGTCGTCCCCACGGCATCCGGTCGTCGTAGGCGGTCCAGTGCGTCGTGGCCACGTCCCAGCCGTCCTCGGCCAGCCGCAGCGCGATCGCGGCACCGATGCCGACGGTGCGACCGACACCGGTGACGAGGACGACGGGCCGCTGCTCGGGTTCGCTCATGGGCCCATCCTGGACCGGGCGTCGAGCGGTTATCCGGGTGCGCCCTGTCGGCGGGGTTCCGTAGGGTCCTGGCTGTGTCTGCCTCACCACCTCTCGGGACCAGCTCGGACCCTGCCGTGCACGACGACGAGCGCCGCGCCGGGTCGATGATCTGGGCGCGGGGGCTGCGCAAGTCCTACGGCGACTTCGAGGCGGTGCGCGGCATCGACCTCGACGTGCGCCCGGGGGAGTCGTTCGGCTTCCTGGGGCCCAACGGCGCCGGCAAGTCCTCGACGATGCGGATGGTCGCGGCGGTCTCGCCGCCGTCGGGCGGCGAGCTGGAGATCCTCGGCCTGCAGCCGGGCAGCCACGGCGCGGAGATCCGCTCCCGGCTCGGGGTGTGCCCGCAGGAGGACACCCTCGACCTCGAGCTGAACATCCGCGACAACCTGCTGGTCTACGCCTCCTACTTCGGGATCCGCCGCGCCGAGGCCGCCACCCGCGCCGACGAGCTGCTCGACTTCGTGCAGCTGACCGACCGGGCGAAGGCGAAGGTGGTCGACCTCTCCGGCGGCATGAAGCGGCGGCTCACCATCGCCCGGTCGCTGATCAACGACCCCGACCTGCTGCTGCTCGACGAGCCGACCACCGGTCTCGACCCGCAGGCCCGCCACCTGCTGTGGGACCGGCTGTTCCGGCTCAAGCAGCGGGGCGTGACGCTGGTGATCACGACGCACTACATGGACGAGGCCGAGCAGCTGTGCGACCGGCTCGTGGTGATGGACGGCGGCGAGATCGTCGCCGAGGGGTCGCCGCTGACGCTGATCCGCGAGCACTCCACCCGCGAGGTCGCCGAGCTGCGGTTCGGCGTCGGCGAGCACGAGGCGCTCGCCGAGCGGGTGTCCGACCTGGCGGACCGGGTCGAGGTGCTGCCCGACCGGCTGCTGCTCTACACCCACGACGGCGAGGAGACGCTGGCGCGGGTCCACGAGCGCGGCCTCGACCCGGTCGCGGTGCTGGTGCGCCGCTCCACCCTGGAGGACGTCTTCCTCCGGCTGACCGGCCGGACGCTGGTGGACTGAGATGAGCCTCGTGCAGAGCGTGCGGGGCGCCTGGCCGCGGTGGGACATGGTGGCCCGGCAGCGCACCTACTGGCTGACCGCCTACAAGCGCACCTGGAAGGGCTCCATCGTCACGTCGTTCGTGATGCCGCTGCTCTACGTGCTGGCGATGGGCGTGCTGCTCGGCGGGTTCGTCAGCACCGGCGCGGACCTCGAGGGCGCGCCGTCGTACCTCGCGTTCGTGGCGCCCGGGCTGGCCGCCGCGCACGCGATGCAGACCGCCACCGGCGAGACCACCTGGCCGGTGATGGGCAACCTCAAGTGGCACCGCACCTACTTCGCGATGGCCGCGACGCCGCTGTCGGTGCCCGACATCGCGGCGGCGCACCTGGTGTTCGTGGTGTTCCGGCTCGCCACCACCTCCGGCGTCTTCCTGCTGGTGATGGCGCCGTTCGGGGTGTTCGCGTCGGTCTGGGGCGTGCTGCTGGCGTGGCCGGTGCTGATGCTCGTCGGGCTCGCGTTCGGCGGGCTGTTCATGGCCTACTCCGCCACGCATCCGCAGCGAGTCGGCGTTCGCGATCATCTACCGCCTGCTGGTGATCCCGCTGTTCCTGTTCTCCGGGGCGTTCTTCCCGATCAGCAACCTGTCGCCGACCCTGGAGTGGGTCGCCCGGCTGACGCCGCTGTGGCAGGGCGTCGACCTCACCCGGATGCTCGTGCTCGACCAGGTGCAGCCCGGGCTCGCCGCCGTCCACCTCGTCTACCTCGTCGTGCTGGCGCTGGTGGGCTGGTGGCTGGCCGCCTGGCGCCTGGCGAAGCGGATGGAGACCTGACATGGCTCTCGTCACCGCTGCCGCGGCCCGCGCCGTCGCCTACCCGCACACCACCGGCTGGGAGATCGTCCGGCGCAACTTCATCGTCTACCGCTCCGCGTGGGTGGTCTTCCTGACCGGCTTCCTCGAGCCGGTGCTCTACCTGTTCTCGATCGGCATCGGCGTCGGCCAGCTGATCGACGGCTTCACCTTCCACGGCCACGAGGTGCCCTACGCCGCGTTCGTCGCGCCCGGCATGCTCGCCGCGTCCGCGATGAACGGCGCGATCCTCGACTCGACGTTCGGGATCTTCTTCAAGCTCCGCTACGACAAGGTCTACGAAGGCGTCCTCGCGACGCCGATGCGCACCATCGACATCGCCCGCGGCGAGCTCGCCTGGTCGCTGATGCGCTCCGCGGTCTACTCCGCCGGCTTCGTGCTGGTGATGACCGCGATGGGGCTGGTCTCGTCGTGGTGGGCGGTGCTCGCCTGGCCGGCGACCTGGCTGATCGGCTTCGCGTTCTCCGGCGCCGGGATGGCGCTGACCACGTTCATGAAGTCGTGGCAGGACTTCGAGTACGTCCAGCTCGCGATCGTGCCGATGTTCCTGTTCTCGGCGACGTTCTTCCCCGTCACGGCGTACGACGGGGCGCTGCGCTGGGTCGTCGAGGCCACCCCGCTCTACCGCGGCGTCACCCTCACGCGCGAGCTCACCACCGGGGCGCTGACGACCGCCTCGCTGTGGTCGGTGCTCTACCTCGTCGTGATGGGCCTCGTGGGCGTGACCATCGCCGTCGCGCCGCTTCGACAAGCTGCTGCTGAGCTGAGCGTCAGCCCAGCATCTTCTGGTACCACTCCACGTCGACCCACTGGTCGAACTTGAAGCCGACCTCCCGCATCGTGCCGACGTGCTCGAAGCCGCAGGCCTTGTGCGAGCCGGACGCTGCCGGCGTTGGGCAGGGCGACCAGCGCGACGGCGGTGTGGACGCCGGAGTCGGCCATCGTGTCCAGCAGCGCGGGGTAGAGCCGGCGCCCGATGCCCTGGCCGCGCACCGACGGGTCGAGGTAGATCGAGGTCTCCCGGGTCAGGTTGTAGGCCGGGCCGCGGCCGGTAGGACCAGGAGTACGCGTAGCCCACGACGTCCTCGTCGAGGTCGACCGCGACGAGCAGGTGGTCGCCCTCGTGCTTGCCGGCCAGCCGCTGCTCCCAGTAGGCGAGCGTGGGCGGCTCGAGGTCGAAGGTCGCGGTGCTGTTGGCGATCTCGTGGTTGTAGATGGCGGCGATGTCGGAGAGGTCGTCCTCGACGGCGGGCCTGATGATGACGTCGGAGGCCATGACCTGCATTCTTCCAGCACCGCCTCGGTCGGCGGGGCACTGCGTCCACGAACAGTGGCGGGCGCCATACTCGACCGGTGGACTCGAAGGACTGGACCTGGGTGCTCGAGCGCCGGTGCCCCGAGTGCGGGTTCGACGCCACGTCGGTGCGACCGGCCGAGGTGAAGAACCGGGTCTACGCGAACGGCAGCGCCTGGCAGCCGGTGCTGCGCCGCACGGACGTCACCACGCGCCCCGGACCCGAGGTCTGGTCCCCGCTGGAGTACGCCTGCCACGTGCGCGACGTGCACCGGGTCTTCGGGCTGCGGGTGTGGCTGATGCTCAGCGAGGACGACCCGGAGTTCGCCGACTGGGACCAGGACCGGGCCGCCGTCGACGGTGGCGTACGCCGACCAGGACCCGGCGACGGTGGCGGCCGAGCTGGCCGAGGCGGCCGCCGAGGTCTCCCAGGTCTACGCCGGCGTGCTCCCCGAGCAGTGGGCCCGGCCGGGCCGCCGGAGCAACGGCTCGGTGTTCACGGTCGAGTCGATCGCGCGCTACCACCTGCACGACGTGGAGCACCACCTGTTCGACGTCTCCGGCTAGCCTCGGCGGCATGCGGCACACCGAGTTCTGGGCGCGGATGGAGCAGCGCGCTGGGGCCGGCGTACGCCCGGACCTGGGCCGAGCAGCAGGTGATCGCCGCCCTCGACCACCGCACCGTCGACGAGGCGCTGGCCGCCGGGGAGACGCCGAAGCAGGTGTGGCGCGCGGTGTGGGAGCGGCTCGAGCTGCCGGCCTCCGAGCGATGACCGGGCGATGACTCCCTCGGAGCGGGCCGGCCGCCGGGTCGCCGGCTGGGTCGGCGGGACCGCGCTCGGCATGGCCCGCGGCCTGTACGGCGGCGTGCGCTGGCCCGAGCACCGGGTGCAGCAGGTGCAGCGCCGCACGATCCGGACGCTGGTCGTCTCGCAGACCTTCGGCGGGCTCGGCGTCACGATCGGCGTGGCCGTCACCGCGCTGCTGGCCGAGCAGGTCTCCGGCAGCGAGAAGCTCGCCGGCCTCGCGCAGACCATGCAGGTGCTCGGCGCCGCGCTCGCGTCGTTCCTGCTGGCGTGGGTGATGGGGCGGCGTGGCCGTCGGCTCGGGCTCTCGCTCGGCTACGTGCTCGGCGCCGTCGGCGCCGCGCTCTGCGTGGCCGCCGGCGTGCTCGGGAACTTCCCGCTGCTGCTGGTCGGGGCGACGCTGCTCGGCGCGACCACCGCCGCGAACAACCAGTCGCGCTACGCCGCCACCGACCTGGCGCCACCGCGCCGGCGGGCCCGCGCGCTCTCGACGGTGGTGTGGGCCACCACGGTCGGCGCGGTCGCCGGCCCCAACCTCAGCGGCGTCGCCGGTCGTGCCGCCCGGTCGGCCGGCCTGCCGCCGCTCACCGGCCCGTTCGTGTTCGGCCTGCTGGCGATGCTCGTCGCGGCGACGGTGCTGCTGGTGACGCTGCGTCCCGACCCGCTGCTGGTGGCGCGCGAGGCGGCGCTCGACCGCGGCGCCCCGGACCTGAGGCCGCGGTCGTGGCGACGCGTCGTCGACGTGGTGCGCGGACACTCCGGGTGTCGCGGCGGGTGTCGCGGCGCTGGCGCTGGCGCACGCGGTGATGATCTCGGTGATGGTGATGACCCCGCTGCACATGCACCACGGCGGCGCCTCGCTGGAGATCATCGGCGTCGTGATCAGCATCCACGTCCTCGGGATGTACGCGCTGGCCCCCCTCTCCGGGTGGGCCACCGACCGGCTCGGCCGTCCGATGGTGCTCTCGCTCGGCGCCGGCGTGCTGTTCGTGTCGCTGTACCTGTCCGGCAGCTCTCCGGCCGGGGCGTCGTACCGGATCGGGGTGGGGCTGTTCCTGCTGGGCCTCGGCTGGTCAATGTGCACCGTCGCCGCCTCCACGCTGCTGTCCGAGTCCGCGCCGGCGGACGTCCGCACCGACGTGCAGGGCGCCGCCGACCTGGTGATGGGTCTGACCGCCGCGCTCGCCGGCGCCGTCGCCGGCCTGGTGGTCGGGACGCTCGGGTACGGCGCGCTCACCGTCTTCTCGGCGTTCCTGGTCACCGGGGTCGCGACCGCAGCCGAGTACGCCCGCCGCACCGTCGCCCGGCGTCCGGACGACGAGGAGCCCTTGGCTCTCTGAGCCCCCGGCCGACCAGACCCGTCCGGTCGAGCCTGTCGAGACTGTGCGTCGCGGGTGGTCGAGCCTGTCGAGACCCGTCAGGAAGGATCTCGACAGGCTCGATCGCCCGGCTGCGGCTGGTCGAGCTTGTCGAGACCGCACGGGGTGGGTTGTCGACGGGCTCGATCGCCCGGTTCGGAGCGAAGCGCAGGTTCTGCGGTGTGGACACCTGCCGATCGCTCCGAGCCGCCGATCAGAGTCGCGCGGTTGGTCGAGCCCGTCGAAACGCGGGAGGGATCTCGACAGGCTCGATCGCCCGGCTGCGGTTGGTCGACCCCGTCGAAACGCGCGGGATCTCGACGAGCTCGATCGCCCGGGTGCGGTTGGTCGAGCCTGTCGAGACCGCGCGGGATCGCGACCGGCTCGATCAACCGGCTCGAGACCGCTGGTCGCCGCGTGCGTTCCGGCGCCCCGGCTACCGTGGGATCCGTGAGCATGTCGACGCGACCCACCACCGACCGGTCCCCGCGGTCGCTGGTCGCGCTGCAGGTGATCGTGGCGTTCGTCGCGCTGCTGTACGTCGTCGAGCTGGTCGACACCCTGATGGGGCACCGGCTCGACGAGGCCGGCGTACGGCCGCGCGAGGCCGACGGCCTCGACGGCATCCTGTTCGCGCCGCTGCTGCACGACGGCTGGGCGCACCTGGTCGCGAACACCCTGCCGCTGCTGGTGTTCGGCTTCCTGATCCTGCTCGCCGGCGTCGCCCGCTGGGCTCGCCGTCACGGCGGTCGTCTGGGTGGTCGGCGGAGTCGGCACCTGGTTCGCCGGGCAGCCGCACTCGATCCACCTCGGCGCCTCCGTGCTGGCGTTCGGCTGGCTGGTCTACCTGCTGCTGCGCGGGGTGTTCGCCCGCGACGCCGTCGCAGGTGCGCTCGGCGTGATCCTGCTGCTCGTGTACGGCGGCCTGCTCCTCGGCGTGCTGCCGGGGCAGCCGGGCATCTCGTGGCAGGGCCACCTGTTCGGGGCGCTCGGCGGGGCGCTGGCGGCGTACTGGTTCGGGCGTGCGCGACCGCCGCGAGCCAGCCGCGGCGCCTCCGGTAGGTAGCCCGTGCCAGGATCGGACGATGTCACGCAACCGGATCCTGGCCATCATCCAAGCGGGCGGCGCGGGTGGCCGGATGGACGTCCTCACCCGGGAGCGCGCGAAGCCGGCGCTGCCGTTCGCCGGGGTCTACCAGCTCGTCGACTTCCCGCTGTCCAACCTGGCGCACAGCGGGATCGCCGAGGTGTGGCTGTCCCTGCAGTACCAGGGCGCGAGCCTCGAGGAGCCGGTCGCCAACGGGCGGCCGTGGAACCTCGACCGCACCCACGGCGGCCTGCGGCTGCTGATGCCCGAGCAGGGCACCGGCGCCGCCGACGACGACGGGCTTCGCGCACGGGCAACGCCGACGAGCTGTTCCGGATCCGCGACCAGATCCGGACCGCCGACCCCGAGGTGGTGCGTGGTGCTGAGCGCCGACCACGTCTACCGCTTCGACTACACCGACGCCGTCGAGACGCACCGCGCCTCGACGCCGAGTGCACCGTCGTGACCACGCAGGTGGCCGATCGAGGAGGCCGGCGACCACGCCACCGTGGAGGCCGACGACACCGGCGTCGGTCACCGGGTTCGCCTACAAGCCCGACGAGCCGTCCACCACACCGTGGCGACGGAGATCTTCGTCTACGACCCGCAGGTGCTCGTCGAGGTGCTCGAGCAGCTGCACCGCGAGCGGTCGGCGCGGCTCCGCGGAGGGCGACAGCGGTCTCGGCGACTTCGGGAGACCGCTCGTGCCGCGGCTGGTCGAGCGCGGGCACACCGTCGTGCACGCGCTGCCCGGCTACTGGCGCGACCTGGGCCAGCCGCACCTCTACCTCGCCGCGCACCAGGACGTGCTCACCGACGACCAGGGGCTGTTCGACGACCCGCGCTGGCCGATCCTGACCCGCCAGCCGCAGCGCGTCCCGGCCCGGATCCTCGACGGCGCCGACGTGTGCGACAGCCTCGTGTCGCCGGGCGCCCGGGTCGCCGGCGTCGTACGGCGCAGCGTGCTCGGGCCCGGGCGTGGTCGTCGAGGCGGGCGCCGTGGTCCGCAACAGCGTGCTCTTCGCCGACACCGTCGTCGAGCGGGGCGCGGTCGTGGACTGGGCGATCGTCGACGAGGGCTGCGTGGTCGAGGCCGGCGCGGTGGTCGGCCGGCCGGACGCCGACGCCACCGGCGACCCGGACCAGGTCACGATCGTCGGCACGCGACAGCCGGGTCGACGTGGAGCTCGTCGCCGGGTGCCCGGCTCGAGCCCGGCACCACCTAGCCGTCGCCGGCGGCCTCGCCGACGCCGAGCCGCTGGGCGACCAGCCGGCTCAGCGAGAGCGCCCGCTCGGGGTCGCCGCCCCAGTCGCGGTCGAGCCGGTCGACGGTGACGTGCATCAGGTAGGGCTGCCAGCGCACGACCAGCGGTGGTGCGCCCGTTGCCCGTCGACGGTCTCCTGGCAGGCGGGCGTGTACTTCTCGCGCCGTCCCGGCGAACACCCAGCCCTCGCTGCACGCCTTGCGGGGCAGCCGGTAGGGCTCCGGGTGGTACGTCCGCCGTGATCGTCACCGAGCGCTCCGGGTGCCCGCGGACGACGGACCGGCAGGACACCGACGTGTGCCGCTCGCGCAGCGTCGTCAGCGAGCCGCGCTGCGTCGGTGACGAGGTCGGTGCCGAGGAGGCCGACGACCCGTCCGCGGCGCACCAGGCCGCACCCGGTGCGGGTGCCCGCGTCGGGCTGCTGGTCGCCGGAGCCGCTGCACCCGGCCGCGACCAGTCCCAGCAGCAGCAGGACCGCGGTCGCGTGCGCACGTCCTCCGAGTCTAGGCCGGGTGACGTTTGCAAGACTCCACCTCATGTCCGCACCCCGACGCATCCGTGGCCGTCATCGGCGGCAGTGGCTTCTACGAGTTCCTCGACGACGCGCAGGAGGTCGAGGTCGAGACGCCGTACGGCGCCCCGCGGCCCCGATCGCGGTCGGGGACGTCGGCGGGCACGACGGTCGCGTTCCTGCCGCGGCACGGCACGGGCCACGCGTTCCCGCCGCACCTGATCAACTACCGCGCGAACCTGTGGGCGCTGCGCTCCCTCGGGGTGCGCCAGGTCCTCGCGCCGTGCGCCGTCGGCGGCCTGCGCGACGAGGTGGCCCCCGGTGACCTCGTGGTGCCCGACCAGCTGGTCGACCGGACGCTGGGCCGGGTGCAGACCTACGTCGAGCGGGGCGCGGTGCACGTGCCGTTCGCGGACCCCTACTGCCCGACGCTGTCGAAGGCCGTCGCGGCCGCCGAGGGCGTCTCGCTCGGCGGCACGATGGTCGTCGTCGAGGGGCCGCGGTTCTCCACGCGCGCCGAGTCGCAGCACTACGCCGCCCAGGGCTGGACGCTGGTCAACATGACCGGCCACCCCGAGGCCGTCCTCGCCCGCGAGCTGCGGATGTGCTACTCCGCGATCGCCCTGGTGACCGACATGGACGCCGGCGTCGAGTCCGGCGAGGGCGTCGGCCAGGCGGAGGTGTTCGCGATGTTCGCGCGCAACATCGACCGTCTCAAGGGCCTGCTGGCCGGCGTCGTCGGGCCGACCTCCCCGAGGCCGGGCGCGGGCTGCGCGTGCGCGTCGTGGGCCGACGGCATCGAGCTGCCCTACGAGTCCCGGCGGTGCCGCGTGAAGGTGCTGCTGACCGGCTCGGCCGGCTTCATCGGCGGGGCGGTCGCCGAGCGGCTGGAGGCCCGCGGCGACGAGGTGGTGCGGGTGGACCTGCTGATCCCCGAGGCGCACGACGCCGGCGCGACCGCCCCGAGGACACCCACCTGGTCGACGTACGCGACCTGCGGGCGCTGCGGCCGCTGCTGCGACGGCGTCGACGTCGTCTGCCACCAGTCGGCGATGGTCGGCGCCGGGGTGACGGTGGCCGACCTGCCGTCGTACGCCTCGCACAACGACCTCGGCACCGCGGTGCTGCTGGCCGCGATGCACGAGGCCGGGGTGCACCGGGTGGTCGTGGCGTCCTCGATGGTGGTCTACGGCGAGGGCCGCTACGTGTGCGAGGAGCACGGCGACCAGACGCCGCCGCCGCGCAGCCTCGACGGCGCTCGAGGGCGGCGACTTCGAGAACCACTGCGGCGCCTGCGGCCGTCCGCTCGCGTGGGCGACGGTCGACGAGGACGCCCGCCTCGACCCGCGCAGCAGCTACGCCGCGAGCAAGGTCGCGACCGAGCACTACCTCGCCGCCTGGGTGCGCCAGGCGCCCGGGGCGGCCGTCGCGCTGCGCTACCACAACGTCTACGGGCCGCGGATGCCGCGCGACACCCCCTACTCCGGGGTCGCCGCGATGTTCCGCTCGCGCGCATCGAGCAGGGCAGCCCGCCGAACGTCTACGAGGACGGCGGCCAGATGCGCGACTTCGTGCACGTCCACGACGTCGCGCGGGCCAACGTGCTCGCGCTGGACCAGGTGGTCGCGGCGCCCGACGAGACCTTCACGACCTACAACGTCGCCTCCGGGGAGCCGGTCCCGATCCGCCGGGTGGCCGAGCTGGTGGCGGCCGGGGTGTCGGCGAGCACGCGGACGGACCTGGCCCCGCAGGTCAGCGGCCGCTACCGGCTCGGCGACGTCCGGCACATCGTCGCGTCGGCGGAGAAGGCCCGCGAGCGGCTCGGCTTCACCGCGCAGGTCCGTCCCGAGCAGGGGTCTGCCAGGAGTTCGCCACCGCGCCCGCTGCGGTGAGGGCATCGGGGCCGACCAGCGCGGTCGGTTGCGTCGGGGCCATGCGTCCTCTCGACCAGCAGACCAGTCCTCGATCACCGGCGCCACGGGCGGTCTCGGCCGCGCCCTGGTGCACCGCGCGGCGGAGCCACGGCGTGACCGTCCTCGCGCACGGCCGCACGAGCAGCGGCTGCGCGGCCCTCGCCCTGCGAGGTCGAGGAGCGCCACCGGCCCCAGCATCGACACGGTGGCCGCCGACCTGTCCGACCTCGCGCGAGGTCGACCGGCTCGCGGACGCCGTCGCTGGAGACGTACGACCCGCTGCACGTGCTGGTGAACAACGCCGGCGTCGGCTTCGGCGCCCCCGGCTCGGGCCGCGCGAGGTCAGCGCCGACGGCATCGAGCTGCGGTTCGCGGTCAACCACCTCGCGGCCTACCGCCTCGCCGTACGGCTGGCCGCCCTGCTGCGAGGTCAGCGCCCCGGCCCGGATCGTGCAGGTCGCCTCCGCCGGTCAGCTCGCGCTCGACCCCGACGACCCGCTGACCGAGCACGGCGTACGACGGGGTGACGGCCTACCGGCGCGCGAAGCTGGCGCAGGTGATGGCGACCTACGACCTCGCCGGCGACCTGGTCGGCACCGGCGTGAGCGTCACCGCGCTGCACCCGGCGACGTTCATGGACACCGCGATGGTCCGCGACGTCGGGCAGGAGCCGGCCAGCACGCGTCGAGGAGGGCCTGGACGCGACCTGGCGGCTGGTCGCCGACGAGACCCTCGACGGGGTCAGCGGCGCTCTACTTCGACGGGCAGCGCGAGGGCGTCACCGACCCGCAGGCCGACGACCCGGCCGCGCGGGCCTGGGTGCGCGAGCTGTCCGACCGGCTGATCGCCGGGGCGCTCACCAGCCGGTGAACAGCAGGTGCTGCACGACCAGCGCGAACCCGAGCTGCCCCGCGAGGGCCGGGCGGCGCCACCGGTCGGGCAGCAGCGCGCAGGACAGCAGCAGCCACGGCACGAACGGCAGCCAGATCCGCTCCACCTCGGCGCGGCTCATCTGCGACAGGTCGGCCAGCAGCACCATCGCGACCCCGGCGCCGGACAGCAGCAGCACGGTCCGGGTGCCGGTCTCGCGCAGCAGCCCGCGGCCCCCGGCGACCGAGCTGCGCCACGCCGGCCCCCACCAGCGGCCCGGCGCCGAACGCGAGCGCGGCCAGGTCGCCCCACATCCAGTAGGCCCAGGGCCGGCGGCCGCCGACGCCCTCGTAGTAGCGGTCGTGGATCGCGGGCAGCGCCTCGAGGTAGCTGAACCCGAAGCAGCCCGAACACCACGACCACCGCCAGCGCGGCGACCACGGCGAAGGCCAGCGGGAACCACGACCGGGCGACGACCAGCACGGCCAGCGCCAGCACCCCGAGCAGCGGCAGGCCGTAGGACAGCATCACCGCGTAGCCGAGCAGCAGCCCCGCGAGCACCGACCAGCCGACGCTGCGCCGGGTCGCCCCGAGCGCCAGGCAGGCGATGCCCCACGCGGCCGACGGCGGCGAACATCGCGTCGGCCGAGACCGACTGCCACACCGCGGCCGGGCCGAGCACCAGGAACGGCGCGGCGCGACGGGCCAGCCGCTCGGCGCCGAGCACCCGGGCGGTGACCAGCACCGCGACGGCGGTGGTCGCGGCGAGCACGGTGACGACCAGGCCCGCGGCGAACCCGCTGCCGAGCTGCAGCCGGTCGAGCACCACGAAGAACGTCAGCGCCCCGGGCGGGTGGCCGGCGACGTGCACCGGCCAGTTGCGCGGCTCCGCCTCGTAGCGGATCCGGCTGACGTACTCCTGCAGGGTCGCGTGCAGGTCCGTCGTACGACGGGCGGTGCGGAGGTACTCGTAGGGGTCGCCGAGGATCTGGCCGACGCCGTGCGAGCCGTCGACGAACGCCAGCGCCAGCATCCAGGCCAGCCCGCCGAGGAACACCGACGAGCAGCAGCCGCCGCCAGGTGAGCCGGTCGGCGAGCCACCGCGCCTGCAGCGAGGCGAGCACGGCCAGCGCCACGCGCCGGCAGCGGTGCCCCGGACCGCCGCGGGTCCCACTCGGCGTGCAGCGGCGGGAACGAGTTCACCCGCACGTTCCAGCCGGTCGCGGCCGGCACCGCCATCGCCAGCACCATCAGCGCCACGGCGACCCCGAGCCCCCACCCGGCGGCGGTGCCACGGCGGGTCCCCGTGGCGAGGGTGCTCGTCATGCGGCGAGCCTAGGGGAGCGGCCGGTCGTCCTCCTGCACGCCGGAGATGCGCAAGCCTTTCGTAACAGTTCTCGCCCGCTCAGCACGGGTGCGCGCCCCTACCCTCGCCTCATGCCCGCCCGTCTGCGACCTCGTGCTTCCGTGCCGGGACGAAGGACCCGCGCTGCGCGAGGCTGCTGCCCGACCGTCCCCGACGACTTCGCGGTCATCGTCGTCGACAACGGGTCGACCGACGACACCGCCGACGTGGCCCGCGCGCTCGGCGCGACGGTCGTGCGCGAGGAGCGGCCCGGGTACGGCGCCGCGGTGCACGCCGGCGTGCTGGCGGCGACCGCCGACCACCTCGCCGTGATGGACGGCGACGGGTCCTTCGACCCCGCCGACCTGCTGGCCCTGCTCGACGACGTGCGTGCCGGCCGCGCGGACATGGCGACCGGCCGACGTCGCCCGGTCTCCCGCGGCGTGTGGCCCTGGCACGCCCGCGCCGGCAACGTCGCCGTGCTCTGGTGGCTGCGCCGCCGGACCGGCCTGCCGGTGCACGACATCGCCCCGATGCGGGTCTGCCGCCGCGAGGACCTGCTGGCCCTCGACGTCGAGGACCGGCGCTTCGGCTACCCCGTCGAGCTGCTGCAGAAGGCGCAGCGCGCCGGCTGGCGGATCACCGAGCAGGACATCGCCTACCACCCGCGCGCCGAGGGCACCCGCTCCAAGGTGTCCGGCTCCGTGCGCGGCACGGTGCGCGCCGCCCGCGACTTCGCCCGGGTGCTGTCGTGAGCGGCCGCCCCGCCGTGCTGGTGATGGCCAAGGCACCGGTCGCCGGCCAGGTCAAGACCCGGCTCGGCGCGCACGTCGGTCACGACGCGGCCGCCGACCTGGCCGCGGCCTGCGTCCTGGACACCCTCGACGTGTGCCAGGAGGTGTTCCCGAGCGACTGCGCACGTCGCGCTGGCCGGTGACCTGGGCAGGCCGCCGGCTGCGACGACCTGGTCGCGGCGCTGGCCGGCTGGACGGTGCACCCGCAGCGTGGTGCCGGCTTCGCCGACCGGCTCGCGCACGCGCACGCCGACGTGGCGCTGGCGACCGGCGCGCCCGTCGTACAGATCGGCATGGACACGCCGCACGTGTCGGTCGAGCGAGCTGGCCGACGTCGCCCGGCGCATCGGCGACGGCAACGACGCCGTGCTCGGTCCCGCCGCGGACGGCGGCTGGTGGGTGCTCGCCGTCACCGACCCCGCGCCGCGGGCTGCCTGCGCGACGTGGAGATGTCGACCTCCCGGACGTACGTCGACACGCTGGCCGCCCTGCAGGCGCGCGGCGCGCGGGTGGCCACGACCGCCGTGCTGCGTGACGTCGACACCGTCGACGACGCCGAGCTCGCCGCGGCCGCCGCACCGGGCACCCGGTTCGCGCTGCGGTGGTTCGGGTCGTGGACGAGGTGACGCCGTGACGACGCAGGCCGAGCGCCCGTCTGCGACGGTCTCGTTCGCTGCCGCGCTGGGCGGGGAGCCGTGCACCGTGCACGGGCTGGCCGACGTGCCGCACCCGTTGCCGATGAGTCGGTGGGCCGATCTGGCCGACGCCGAGCGACGAGGCGCTGCTCGCCCACTGCCGCGGCGCGGTCCTCGACATCGGCTGCGGCCCGGGACGGATGAGTGACCACCTCGCGGCGCGCGGCGTGCAGGTGCTCGGCCTCGACCTCGTGCCCGAGGCGGTCGCCGCGACGCGGTCGCGCGGGGCCAGCGCCGTGCACCGTGACGTGTTCGACCCCCTGCCCGGTGACGGCCCTGGACCTGCGTGCTGCTCGCCGACGGCAACATCGGCATCGGCGGCGACCCGGTCCGGCTGCTGCGCCGGGTCCGTCGGCTGCTCGCCGCCGACGGCCGGGTCGTCGTCGACGTCGCCCTGCCCGGCTCCGGGCACGCGCGGCACATGCTCGAGCTCGAGTGCGGTGGTCGCCGCTCCGCGCCGTTCCCGTGGACGGTCCTGGGCACCGAGTGCCTGCCGGGCGTGGCGGCCGCGGCCGGGCTGCGCGTCGACGCGGTCCACGACCACGACGGTCGCTGGTTCGCCGTCCTCGGCGTGGCGGGGCGGCGGGGCTGATGCGACGCCTGCCCGTCCCCGCGAGGAGAGCTTCACCTCGACGCTGCGGGGACCCGAGGTGGCCGCGCGCGTCGGCACCTGGCTGGGCGTCTGCTTCACGGTCGCGTTCCTGACCGGTGTCTGGAGCCACCTCTACCAGGACCAGCCCGGCTGGCTGACGATCCCGACCCACCCGGTGTGGATCTACCGGGTGACCCAGGGCCTCCACATCCTCTCCGGCACGGCGGCGATCCCGCTGCTGCTGGTCAAGCTCTACGCGGTCTACCCCAAGCTGTTCGCGGCGGTGCCGGTCGGGAGGCTGCGCGACTCTGACGCTGCACCTGCTCGAGCGCGGGTCGATCGCGCTGCTGGTGGGGGCCGGGATCTTCCAGCTGGTGACCGGGGTGATGAACACCGCCGAGTGGTACGCCTGGGGCTTCTCCTTCCGCTCCTCGCACTACGCCATGGCGTGGGTCGCCTTCGGGGCCCTGGTGCTGCACGTGGCCGTCAAGCTGACGATCGTCCGCGACGCCTACCGCCGCCCCCTCGAGGACGGCGAGCAGCCGGGGTCGGCGCTGACCCGGCGCGGCCTGGTGCGCGTCGCCCTCGGAGCCTCCGCGGTCGGCGTCCTCGCGGTCGCCGGACAGGCGGTTCCGTGGCTCGGTCGGCTGTCGGTCTTCGAGACCCACTCCGGCGCCGGCCCGCAGGACCTCCCGGTGACCAAGTCCGCCCGCGCCGCCCGGGTCACGCAGCTCGGCGTTCGAGCCGTCGTACGCGCTGGAGGTCGTGCACGGCGGCACCACCCGCACGCTGCAGCCTCGACCAGCTCCGGCGACTGCCGCAGCACACCGAGACGCTGCCGATCGCCTGCGTCGAGGGCTGGAGCCGGTCGGCGGTGTGGACCGGGGTGCGGCTGCGCGACCTGCTCGACCTCGTCGGGGCGCCCGCCGGCACGACGGTGCGCGTCCAGTCCCTCCAGCCGCGCGGGCCCTTCCGCACCTCGGAGGTCCGTGGCAACCTCGCAGACGACCCCATGACGCTGGTGGCGCTGCAGCTCGACGGCGAACCGCTCAGCATCGACCACGGGCACCCGTGCCGGCTCATCGCTCCCAACCGCCCCGGGGTGCTCCAGACCAAGTGGCTCGGACGGATCGTGACGACCTGATGCGCGTGGCACGTGGGCTCCTCGGGACCGCCGGGGTCGTGATGATCCTGGTCGGCGCCTACCACCTCTACGACATCTCCACCCGGGGTGCGTCGCGGGTGGTGAGCATCGCGGTGTGGACCGCCGGCGGCGTGGTGCTCCACGACGCCGTCATCGCCCCGCTCGTGGTGCTCGTCGGTGTGCTCCTCGTGCCCCGGCTGCCGTCCTGGAGCCGCGTGCCGGTGACCGCCGGGCTGGTCGTGCTGCTGTCGGTGACCCTGCTGGCGATCCCGGTCATCGGCCGGTTCGGGGCACGCCCGGACGTGCCCTCCCTGCTCGACCGCCCCTACGGCCTGCTGTGGCTGGGCTTCGCGCTCGTCGTGACGTCGGCGGTGGCGATCGCGTGCCTGCTGCGGCGGCGTACGACGACCCGGCACGGTGGGCCCTGATGGCCCGCGTGCTCGTCGTCGACGACGACCTCACCGTCCGCGAGGTGGTGGTCTCCTACCTGCGGGCAGCCGGCCACGACGTGACGGAGACCGTCGACGGCGAGACAGCGCTCAGCACGATGCGCGACCAGCCGGCCGACCTCGTGGTGCTCGACCTGATGCTGCCCGGCATCGACGGCCTCGAGGTGTGCCGCCGGCTCCGGCAGCACAGCGACGTGCCGGTGATCATGCTGACCGCGCTGGGGGACGAGACCGACCGCGTCGTGGGGCTCGAGCAGGGGGCCGACGACTACGTCACCAAGCCGTTCAGCCCTCGCGAGCTGGTGCTGCGGGTCGACTCGGTGCTGCGCCGGCTGGGGGAGCGGGCCGCGACCGACGGGGAGCCGCTGCACGACGGCGACCTCGTCGTGGACCCGGCGCGTCACGTGGTGACCCTCGCGCGGTGGCCCGGTGCAGCTGACCGCCCGCGAGTTCGACCTGCTGCGCCACCTCGTGGCGCACGGCGGGATCGCCTTCTCGCGCGACCAGCTGCTCAACGACGTCTGGGGCTGGTCCTTCGGCGACCAGTCGACGGTCACCGTGCACGTGCGGCGGCTCCGCGAGAAGGTGGAGGTCGACCCGACGCACCCCCGGCGGCTCGTGACCGTGTGGGGCGTCGGCTACCGCTGGGAGCCGCAGGAGGTGCCGTCCGCATGAGTGACCAGGTCGCCATGGTGCTCGTCGCAGCCGCCTGGTCCGGTGTCGTCGGGGTGGTCGGCCTGGCCGCCGGCTGGGCGCTGCGGCGCAGCTCGCTGCGCTGGCTGCCCGCCGGCGTCGCGCTGGTCGCGGTCACCGCCGTCGCCGCCGGGGTGGTGGGCACGGCGCGGGCGATGTTCCTCTCCGACCACGACTACTCGGTGGTGCTCGTCGTCGTGCTGGTCGCCGGCGTCGTGGCGCTCGCGTTCTCGATGCTCGCCGGCGAGACCGTCGTGCGCGCCACCCGGTCGCTGCGCGAGGACGCCCGTCGCTTCGGCGACAGCGGGCGGTTCACCTCGGCCGGCGGCGGGCCGGCCGAGCTCCAGGAGCTGTCGACGGAGCTGACCCGCACCAGCGAGCGGCTCGCCGAGTCCCGGGAGCGCGAGGCCCGGCTCGAGGAGTCCCGCCGGGAGCTGGTCTCGTGGGTCTCGCACGACCTCCGCACCCCGCTGGCGGGCCTGCGAGCGATGACCGAGGCGCTGGAGGACGGCCTGGCCGAGCAGCCGGAGCGCTACCTCACCCAGATGCGGGTCGAGGTCGACCGGATGGTCCGGATGGTCGACGACCTCTTCGAGCTCTCGAAGATCCACGCCGGCCTGGTGCCGCTCTCGCTGCAGACGGTGGCCCTGGGCGACCTGGTCAGCGAGACCATCGCCGGCGCCGACCCCGTGGCCCGGGCACGCCGGGTGCGGCTCGGCGGCGAGGTCGAGGAGGGCGTGCTGGTGCGGGCCGACCCGGCCGGGCTGTCGCGGGCGGTGGCCAACCTCGTGATGAACGCGATCCGGCACACGCCCGCGGACGGGTCGGTGGAGATCACCGGCCGGGCCGTCGACGACGGCGTGGAGGTCAGCGTGAGCGACGGCTGCGGCGGGATCCCGGTCGAGGACCTCGACCGGGTCTTCGACGTCGCCTGGCGAGGCGGGCACGCGCGCACCCGGGCGGCGGACCTGGGGTCCGGCACCGGGTCCGGCGCCGGTGCCGGGCTGGGGCTCGCGATCGTGCGGGGCGTGGTCGAGGCGCACCAGGGCAGCGTCAGCGTCGTGAACGAGGGCGCGGGCTGCCGGTTCCGGGTGCGGATCCCGGGCTGACGTCGGGCTGACACCGGGCTGGGACCGGGCTCCCCGGCGTGTCGGCGCGGCGGTTCTCGGCTCGAACACCTGTTCGGGCTAGGGTCGTCGTGACGGATTCGTCGACGACGCACAGGGAGTTCTCCCCAGGTCTCGACATCGGGCTCGAAGACTGTCGGAGGTCCTCTCTAGTGTCACTCGCGATGAAGAAGACAGCAGGTTCCCCCTCGAGGCGGACAGACGGACGGACGACCATGGCATCTGGATCAGGTGGAGACCGCGAGAAGGCGCTCGACGCCGCCCTCGCCAACATCGAGCGACAGTTCGGCAAGGGCTCGGTCATGCGACTGGGCGAGGAGACCCGGGCGGCCCTCGAGGTCATCCCGACGGGCGCGATCGCGCTCGACGTGGCGCTCGGGATCGGCGGCCTGCCGCGCGGCCGCGTGGTGGAGATCTACGGCCCGGAGTCGTCCGGCAAGACGACCGTCGCGCTGCACGCGGTGGCCAACGCGCAGCGGGCCGGCGGCATCGTGGCGTTCATCGACGCCGAGCACGCCCTCGACCCGGAGTACGCCAAGGCCCTCGGGGTCGACACCGACGCGCTGCTCGTCTCGCAGCCGGACTCCGGTGAGCAGGCCCTGGAGATCGCCGACATGCTGATCCGGTCGGGTGCGCTCGACCTGATCGTGGTCGACTCGGTCGCCGCGCTGGTGCCCCGCGCCGAGATCGAGGGCGAGATGGGCGACAGCCACGTGGGCCTGCAGGCCCGGCTGATGAGCCAGGCGCTGCGCAAGATGACCGGTGCCCTCAACGGCGCCGGCACCACGATGATCTTCATCAACCAGCTGCGCGAGAAGATCGGGGTGATGTTCGGCTCGCCCGAGACCACCACCGGTGGCCGGGCGCTGAAGTTCTACTCCTCGGTCCGCCTCGACGTGCGGCGCATCGAGACCCTCAAGGACGGCCAGGAGATGGTCGGCAACCGGACCCGCATCAAGGTCGTGAAGAACAAGGTCGCCCCGCCGTTCAAGCAGGCCGAGTTCGACATCATGTACGGCCAGGGCATCTCCCGCGAGGGTGGCCTGATCGACGTCGGCGTCGAGGCCGGCCTGGTCCGCAAGGCCGGCGCTTGGTACACCTACGAGGGCGACCAGCTCGGGCAGGGCAAGGAGAACTCCCGCTCCTTCCTGCGCGACAACCCCGACCTGGCCAACGAGCTCGAGAAGAAGATCCTCGAGAAGCTCGGCGTCGGCCCGCAGGTCGACACCGTCGAGCAGCCGGGTGCTCCGCTGGAGCCGACCGGGATCGACTTCTGACCTCCTCCGACATCCGCCCGTCCGGTCCTCACCTCCCAGGGGACCGGGCGGGCGGTGCTGATCCCGGACCCGCTGACGGGCTCTGTCGGCGGGTCTGTCGGCGGGTCTGTCGGGGAGGGCGTCGAGGCCTGGCTCGGCACCCCCGAGGACCCGCAGGCGCTCGGCCCCGAGGCCGACCACGAGGCGGTCGCCCGCAAGATCCTGCTCGACCAGCTCACCGGCCAGCCCCGCAGCCGCTCCGAGCTGAGAGGCAAGCTCGCGAAGAAGGGCGTCCCCGACGAGGTCGCCACCCGGCTGCTCGACCGGTTCGAGGAGGTCGGGCTGGTCGACGACGAGGCGTTCGCCCGGGCCTGGGTGCAGTCCCGGCAGCCCGGCAAGGGGCTGGCCCGCCGGGCGCTGGCCCAGGAGCTGCGACGCAAGGGCGTCGACGACGAGACGGCGGGCATCGCCCTCGACGAGGTCGACCCCGACGACGAGGTGGAGACCGCCCGCACGCTGGTGCGGCGCAAGCTGCGGACCGTCACGCGGCTCGACCGCGACGTCGCGGTGCGACGGCTCAGCGGCATGCTGGCCCGCAAGGGGTATCCCGCCGGCGTCTGCTTCCGGGTGGTGCGCGAGGAGCTCGAGCGGCACGGTCACGAGGTCGACGACCTCGGCGAGCTGCCCGACTGAGGGCTGGTCCGTGACCGACCGCCGTCCGCGGACCTGCACGGTCCTGGCCCGCGGGCTGCCGGTCGGCACGGCCACGCCGCGGCCGGGGGAGTCGCTGCTCGCGGCGGCCGAGCGTGCGGTGCACGACGTCGTCGACCTCCGCGGCCGGGTCGTGTGGCCGCTCGACCTCAGCGGGGCCGAGGCGCTGTTCGGCTGCGACGCCGGCGACACCGACCTCCCCGGCTGGCCGAGCATCGGGTTCCGGCCGCTGACCCGGGCCGACTTCCGCGACGTCGTCGCCTGGCAGGCGCAGCCGCACGTCGCGCGCTGGTGGAGCGACGAGGCCACCGGGATCGAGGCGGCGGAGGCGCACTACGGCCCGGCGATCGACGGCGACGATCCCACCCGGCTATGGGTGCTGGAGCTCAACGGCCGCTCGGTCGGGTTCCTGCAGGACTACCGCATCGGCGACCACCCGGCCTACGCCCTGCTCACCGCCCGGCCGGACGCCATCGGGTTCGACTACCTCGTGGGCGACCCCGGCTGGGTGGGTCGCGGTGTCGGCACCCGGATGCTGTGGGCCTTCCTCCGCGACGTGGTGGTGCCCGGCCACCCGGAGGCCCGCGAGCTGTTCGCGGCCCCGGACCACCGCAACCTGGCCTCGCTACGCGTGCTCGACAAGCTCGGCTTCGTCCGCGGCCTGTGGTTCGACGAGCCGCAGGCAGACGGCCGGGTCGACACCGTCGTCGGCTGCACGCTCGACGTGGCCGCGGTGCTGGGCCGACCGCCCCTGCCGTGAGCTTGTTACCGGACAGTAATAGGGTGACGGTCATGCCCCCGCTGCTCTCCCTGTACGGCCAGGTCACCAAGCTCCCGCAGGGCGACTGGCTGTTCTCCCGGTTGTTCACGCTCAAGGCGCCGTACTTCGGCACGGTGCGGCCGCAGTTCACCGCGCTGCGCCCCAACTACGCCGAGCTCACCATCCGCAAGCGGCGCCGGGTCCACAACCACATCAAGACGGTTCACGTCATCGCGATCTGCAACGGGCTCGAGGCGGCGATGGGCGCGCTGGCGGAGGCCACCGTGCCGCGCGACCGGCGCTGGATCCCCAAGGGCATGGACGTGAGCTACACCGCCAAGGCGGTCAGCGACATCACCTGCATCGCCGAGACCGACCCGGACGCGTGGACCGGAGACGACCCCGACGTGCCGGTCCGGGTGCGGGCGCTGCGCGACGACGGGACCGCCGTCGTCGAGGGCGTCATCCGGCTCTGGGTGACCGACAAGCCCCGCTGACCCACCCCCTATCCTCCTGCGCATGGACATCAACGCAGTGAGTGGAGTCGTCACCGGTGGCGCGTCGGGCATCGGCGCCGCGGTCGCGCGGGCGCTGGCCGCGCGCGGCACCCGCGTCGTGGTCGCGGACCTCCAGGAGGAGAAGGGCACCGCCCTCGCCGAGGAGATCGGCGGCGCGTTCGTGAAGGTCGACGTCACCCGCACCGACGACATCGTGGCCGCGGTCGAGCAGGCCGAGACGATGGGCCCGCTGCGCGTGCTGGTCTGCTCCGCCGGGATCGGCTGGGCGCAGCGCACCGTCGGCAAGGACGGCAGCTTCGAGTCGGCGGCGGACCTCGCCGCCTTCAGCAAGGTCATCGCGATCAACCTGATCGGGACCTTCGACTCCGTACGGCTGGCCGCCACCGCGATGGGACGCACCGACCCGCTCGAGGGCGGCGAGCGCGGGGCGATCGTGAACCTCGCCAGCGTGGCGGCGTTCGACGGCCAGATCGGGCAGGCGGCGTACTCCGCCTCCAAGGGCGGCGTCGTGGGCATGACGCTGCCGGTGGCCCGCGACCTGGCCGCCATCGGCGTGCGCCTGAACACCGTCGCGCCCGGGCTGATCGACACCCCGATCTACGGCGAGGGCGAGGACAGCGAGGCGTTCAAGGCCAACCTGGAGCGCGGGGTGCTCTTCCCCAAGCGGCTCGGCCGTCCCGAGGAGCTCGCCTCCATGGTGGTGGAGGCGCTGACCAACAGCTACCTCAACGGCGAGACCATCCGCGTCGACGGCGGCATCCGCATGCAGCCCAAGTAGCGGGGCACCGAGGTACCACCAACGAAGGGACGCACACGTGGCCAGCAGGAAGAACCCGCTCGACAAGCTCCGCTCCGCGGCGACCGGCGCGCTCACGCAGGCCAAGGGCGGTGCCGCCGTCGGCCGGATGGTGGCGGGCCAGGTCGGCCGCGCAGCGGTCGGCAAGGCCGCCGAGACGGCCGGCCAGGTGCGCAGCCGCCGGCACCGCAGCACGTCGGCACCCGCCGCGCCGGCTGCGGCGGACGCGCCGGTGAAGCCCGCCGGACCGCCGCAGGCGGTGACCGAAGACCCGCCGGCCACCGCCACGAAGAAGGCGCCGGCGAAGAAGGCGCCGGCGAAGAAGGCGCAGAGGCGCCGCGAAGAAGAGCGCCGCGAAGAAGGCGCCGGCGAAGAAGACCGCGACGAAGACCGCGGAGAAGGCCACGAAGAAGGCCGCGGCGACTCCGGCCGACGTCGCCGAGGTGGTGGCCAAGAAGGCTCCCGCGAAGAAGAACGCCGCGAACAAGGCGCCGGCGAAGACCGGCGAGACCGCGGCGAAGACCGCAGGACCACGCCGTCGTCCTCGCCGGGCGACCGGCTGCCCCGCAAGGCCGCGCGCCCCGACGCCGGCTGAGCCGGTCGGGGGTACCTAGACTGGGCGCCCTGATGACGACTGCCCCGCGCCCCGAGGCCCGCACCTACCAGGTGCGCACCTACGGCTGCCAGATGAACGTGCACGACTCCGAGCGGCTCACCGGGCTGCTGGAGGACGCCGGCTACGTCGCCGCGCCCGCCGAGACGCAGGCCGACGTGGTGGTGCTGAACACCTGTGCGGTCCGGGAGAACGCCGACAACAAGCTCTACGGCAACCTCGGCCACCTGGCGCCGGTCAAGGCGTCGCACCCCGGCATGCAGATCGCCGTCGGCGGCTGCCTGGCGCAGAAGGACCGCGGCGAGATCACCCGCAAGGCGCCGTGGGTCGACGTGGTGTTCGGCACCCACAACATCGGGTCGCTGCCGGTGCTGCTGGAGCGGGCCCGCGTGCAGCAGGAGGCGCAGGTCGAGATCCTCGAGTCGCTCGAGGTCTTCCCGTCCACGCTGCCCACCAAGCGCGAGTCGGCGTACGCCGCCTGGGTCTCGATCAGCGTCGGCTGCAACAACACCTGCACGTTCTGCATCGTGCCCTCGCTGCGCGGCAAGGAGAAGGACCGCCGGCCGGGGGAGATCCTCGCCGAGATCGAGGCGCTGGTGGACCAGGGCGTCACCGAGGTGACGCTGCTCGGGCAGAACGTCAACGCGTACGGCGTGGAGTTCGGCGACCGGCAGGCGTTCTCGAAGCTGCTGCGCTCCTGCGGGGAGATCGCCGGCCTGGAGCGGGTGCGCTTCACCTCGCCGCACCCGGCGGAGTTCACCGACGACGTCATCGACGCGATGGCGCAGACGCCGACCGTGATGCCCTCGCTGCACATGCCGCTGCAGTCCGGCTCCGACCGGGTGCTCAAGGCGATGCGCCGCTCCTACCGGCAGTCGAAGTACCTCGGCATCATCGACCGGGTGCGCGCCGCGATGCCGGACGCCGCGATCACCACCGACATCATCGTCGGCTTCCCCGGCGAGACCGAGGCGGACTTCCTCGAGACCATGAAGGTCGTCGAGGCCGCGCGGTTCGCCGGCGCGTTCACCTTCCAGTACTCCAAGCGGCCCGGCACCCCCGCCGCCGACCTCGAGGACCAGGTCCCGAAGGCCGTCGTGCAGGAGCGCTACGAGCGGCTGGTGGCGCTCGTCGACGACGTGGCCTGGCAGGAGAACCAGCGGCTCGTCGGCCGCACCGTCGAGCTGATGGTGGCCGAGGGGGAGGGCCGCAAGGACCGGGAGACCCACCGGCTCACGGGACGCGCCGCCGACAACCGGCTGGTGCACTTCACCGCGGTCGACGGCGACGGCGAGCGGGTCGACGTCCGGCCCGGCGACATGGTCGAGGTGGACCTCACCTACGCCGCGCCGCACCACCTGGTCTCCGACGCACCCGTCCGGTCGGTGCGCCGCACCCGCGCCGGGGACGCCTGGGAGGCGCGCACCGAGCCGAAGCCGTCGGGCGTGCTGCTCGGCCTGCCGGGCGTCGGGGTCCCGGGCTAGAAGCCCTCGACCACGATCGGCGGCGTGCTGCCCAAGCGCAGCGACTCCAGCACCCGCCCCTCGTGGGGTACGACGGGCGAGGGCAGCGTGTCCAGGCCGCACCACTGCAGGTCCGCGCACTTCGCGGGCTCCATGATCTGCGGCGTGCCGACCCAGGTCCGCGCCACGAAGAAGTAGTCGACCCGCTCGTCGACCGGGTCGTCACCCGGAGCGGTGCGCTGCATCGCGCACCACGGCTGCAGGCCGACCTCGGTCACGCCGACCTCCTCGGCGGCCTCCCGCAGCGCGGCGTCGTAGACCGACTCGCCCCTCTCGACGTGCCCCGCGGCCGCCGCGGCCCAGTGACCGTCGCGGTAGCCGGTGCCCTGCCGCAGCTGCAGCAGCACCTCCTCGGCGCCGCCGAGGCGAGTGGGAGGGCGCAGCAGGTAGACGTAGGCGGCAGGGATCACCGAGAACCGGTGGGTCGTCACTGTCAGTGACGGGGGTTCTTGGCCGGGTCGAACTCGTGCTTGTTGGCCACCGGGTCGGGCCGCACCTCGCCCTCGGGCTCGTCGGCGTCGTCGGTGTCGTCACCGGTGCCGGAGGCGCGCGTCGTGGGCGTCTCGCCGTCCGTGGTGCTCGCCGCGGAGGCCTGGCTGCCGGTGCCCTCGATGCCCTCGAAGGGTCCGGCCCGCTCGCTGGAGAGGCCCATGTCGCCGGCCAGCCCGTCCGGACCGGCGGCGTTGGGGTGCGACTCGCGGTTGACGGTCTCGTGCTCGTCGGTCGTGGTCGGCTGCTCGGGTGTCTCGCTCATGAAGGTCTCCTACTCGCCGCCGGAGCCGTCGGAGGGCTGGTCGAGCGCCGTCTCGGCGTTCTCCTCCTGGAGCTCCTCGTTGACCTCGTCGGTCTGGGTGCGGGCGTGGATCTCGCCGTCCGCGGTGGGCTCGGGGGACGGCGAGCCGTCCGGCCGCTCGTCCCCGGTGGCGTGCGCCTCCGGCTCGGGCGTCGTGTCGGGGTCCGCCGGTCCGCCGGGGGTCCGGCTGCCGGCGGCGGCGTCGCTGCGCTGCGGGCCGCCGGGCGGGGTGGGGGCGTCGGGGCCGTTCGCTGGGTCGCTCACCCGGTCGACGTACCCGGTGGCCGGGGGGTGAAACACCCGCTCAGCGCTTGCGGAAGTCGTCGTTCTTGCCGTCGAGGGAGTCCAGGCCCTTCTTGAGCTGGTCCTTGCCCTTGGCCACCTTGTCGGCGTGCTTGTCGCCGGTCTTCTGGTTGATGGTCTGGCCGAGCTTGTCGGCGCCCTTCTCGATCGTGTCGCCGTGCTCGTCCACGACCTTGGTCAACGACTTCTTGGCCTTGTCCAGGAAACCCATCGTGGTGCTCCTTCGGTCCCGAGGCGGCTGGCCCGCCGGCGTCCTGCCCACTTTGCCAGACTGCTGCGCATGCCGAACCTGTCGCCGCCGGTGGTCGCCGTCGTGGGCCCCACCGCCGCGGGCAAGAGCGACCTGTCGCTCGACCTCGCGCAGCGGCTCGGCGGCGAGGTGGTCAACACCGACGCGATGCAGGTCTACCGCGGGATGGACGTCGGCACCGCCAAGCTGCCGCCCGAGGAGCGACGAGGGGTGCCCCATCACCTGCTCGACCTGCTCGACGTGACGGAGCCCGCGACGGTCGCGCAGTTCCAGGCGCTCGCCCGGGCTGTCGTCGACGACTGCCGCAGCCGGGGCGTGGTCCCGGTGCTGGTGGGCGGCTCGGCGCTGTACACCCGCGCGGTCGTCGACCGGTTCGAGTTCCCGGGCACCGACGAGGACGTCCGCGGCCGGCTCGAGGACGAGCTGGCGCGGGTCGGGCCGCAGGTCCTGCACGAGCGGCTGCGGGAGGTCGACCCGGACGCCGCCGCGAAGGTGCTGCCGAGCAACAGCCGCCGGGTCGTCCGCGCCCTCGAGGTCGTCGAGCTGACCGGCCGGCCGTTCACCGCGTCGCTGCCGGAGCAGCGGTACTTCCACGACCGCACCGTGCAGGTCGGGGTCCGCATCCCACGGCCGGTGCTCGACGAGCGGATCGAGCGCCGCGTCCGGCGGATGTGGGACGACGGCCTGGTCGACGAGGTGCGCCGGCTGGCGGCTCGCGGCCTGCGGGAGGGGCGTACGGCGAGCCGGGCGCTGGGCTACCAGCAGGTGCTGGCGTTCCTCGCGGGCGAGTGCACCGAGCAGCAGGCGTTCGAGGCGACCGTCGTGCGCACCCGGCAGTTCGCCCGGCGCCAGGACGCGTGGTTCCGCAAGGACCCCCGGATCACCTGGGTGGAGTGGGACGACCCGGAGCGGGTCGACCGTGCGGTTGAGGCGTGCCGGGCTGGGTAGTACATCCGCAGTCCGCCGACCTCGGGAGCGCCCATGACCCACTCCGCACGCCGTCTCGCCGTCCTGGGAGTCGCCGGTGCGACCGCGCTGGCGGGTCTCGCCACGCTCGCCCCCACTGCACAGGCCGAGGGTCAGGGTCACTACACCACCAAGACCGCGACGAGCACCGGCTTCGGCGGCGCGGTCTCCTCGGTCGACCCCGAGGCGTCACGGGTCGGCCTGCGGGTGCTCAAGCACGGCGGCAACGCGGTCGACGCCGCCGTCGCGACCGCGGCTGCGCTCGGCGTGACCGAGCCCTACAGCTCCGGGCTGGGTGGCGGTGGCTACTTCGTCTACTACAACGCGAAGACGCACCGCATCCGCACCCTCGACGGCCGCGAGACCGCGCCGAAGGGGATGAAGCGCAACGCGTTCATCGACCCCGACACCGGCAAGCCCTACAACTTCACGCCCGAGCTCGTCACCAGCGGCGTCTCGGTGGGCGTCCCGGGCACCCCGCGGACGTGGGACGCCGCGCTGCGCAAGTGGGGCACGTTCAGCCTCCGCCGGGCGCTCGACCCCGCGGCGCGGCTGGCCGACCGCGGCTTCGTCGTCGACGACACGTTCCGGCAGCAGACCCTCGACAACAAGGAGCGGTTCGAGGCCTACACCACCACCCCGAAGCTGTTCCTGCCCGGCGGTGACGCCCCGCAGGTCGGCTCGGTGTTCCGCAACCGCGCGCTGGCCGAGACCTACCGCCGGCTCGGCCGCAACGGCATGAAGCTGTTCTACCGCGGCCCGATCGCGAACCAGATCGCCTCGCTCGTCCGACACCCGCCGAAGAGCCCCGACACCGACCTGCCGGTCATGAAGGGCACCATGCAGGGCAGCGACCTCGCGCGCTACGACACCGTGACCCGCAGGCCCACCCACGTGAGCTACCGCGGCTACAACGTCTACGGCATGGCGCCGTCGTCGTCCGGCGGCACCACGGTCGGTGAGTCGCTGAACATCATGAAGCAGTTCCCGCTCGGGACGATGGACATGGGCGCCGCGCTGCACCACTACCTCGAGGCGACCGCGCTGGCGTTCGCCGACCGCGCGGCGTACGTCGGCGACCCGAAGTTCGTGGACGTGCCGACCGCCGACCTGCTCTCCTCGACGTACGGCGCCGAGCGGGCCTGCCAGATCGACGAGGACCACGCGTTCACGCCGCCGGTGGCGGAGGGTGACGTCGACAGCTACGACGGCCAGTGCCCGCAGCCCACCGCGGCTCGTGGCACCAAGGCCCCGGACACCGAGAACGTCGAGACCACGAACCTCACCGTCACCGACAAGTGGGGCAACATCGTGGAGTACACCCTCACCATCGAGCAGACCGGCGGCTCCGGGATGCTGGTGCCCAAGCGCGGCTTCCTGCTCAACAACGAGCTGACCGACTTCTCCGCGGAGTACGACCCCGCCGACCCGAACCGCATCCAGAAGCTCAAGCGGCCGCGGTCGTCGATCTCGCCGACGATCATCCTCAAGAACGGCAAGCCGTTCCTGGCGCTCGGCTCCCCGGGCGGCTCGACGATCATCACCACGGTGACGCAGATGATCTTCAACCGGATCGACCGGCAGATGACGCTGCCGGAGGCGATCGCGGACCCACGGGCCCAGCAGCCGAACGCGGCGAAGGTCAACGCCGAGCCGGCGTTCATCGACAAGTACGGCCCGCTCGTGACGCCGTACGGCCACGAGCTGAAGCCGTCCGGCGACCGGTTCACCAGCGCCGCCGAGATCGGTGCGGCCACCGCCGTCGAGTTCGGCCAGGGCGGCCTGCTGACCGCGGTCTCGGAGCCGACCCGGCGCGGCGGCGGCTCGGCCCTGGTGGTGCGGCCCGCGGGCTAGGCGACGCGGGAGGTGCGCCGCGGCGCGGGGTCCGGCACGGCGAGCAGGAAGACCGCCGCGTCGCAGCCGGTGCAGCAGTGCGCGCCCGGGTCGTGGGCCGGGTCGTCGGCGGGCACGAAGATCCGCTCGTCGCCGCAGTCGGCGCAGGTGGACACCACGCCGTGGAGCATCAGCAGGTCGCTGCGGTCGCTCATGCCTCCACGGTGACAGAGGTCACCGACGGTTCGTCGGCCGACACGCCCCGGCACTACGATGAGGTGAGGAGGTCCGCATGCCAGCCAGCAGCACCTACACCGTCGAGCGCTCGACCGTCGTCCAGGCCGAGCCCGCCCGGCTGTTCGCCGAGGTCGAGGACTTCCGCCGGTGGCCCGCGTGGTCGCCGTGGGAGGACATCGACCCCGACATGACCCGCAGCTACTCCGGTGCGGACACGGGCGTCGGCGCGGTCTACACCTGGTCGGGCAACCGGAAGGCCGGGCGAGGGGCGGATGGAGATCACCCGCACCGACGAGCCGACCCGGGTCCTGGTCGACCTGCAGTTCCTCAAGCCGTTCAAGTCCTCGTCGATCACCACGTTCACGTTCGCCCCGTCGGGAGACGCCACGCGGGTCACCTGGACGATGGCCGGCCCCCGCACCTTCGGCGTCCGGGTGATGGGGTTGTTCACCAGCATGGACAAGCTCGTCGGCACCGACTTCGAGAAGGGCCTGCAGCGGCTCAAGACGCTCGCGGAGGCGCCCCCCGCATGAGGTGGGAGTTCCTCAAGGGCCACGGCACCGAGAACGACTTCGTGCTGCTGCCCGACCCGGACGGCACGGTCCTCGGCGCCCTCGACCCGGAGCGGGTGGCGTCGCTGGCCGCGGCGCTGTGCGACCGGCGGGCCGGCCTCGGCGCCGACGGGGTGCTGCGGGCGGTCCGCACCGACGCGACTGACGACCCGGCGGCGGTCGACGCCCGGGGCGAGGCCGCCTGGTTCATGGACTACCGCAACGCCGACGGCTCGCTGTCGGAGATGTGCGGCAACGGCGTGCGGGTCTTCGGTCGCTACCTCGTCGAGCACGAGGGCGTCGACCCGTCGCGGCCGCTGCCGGTCGCCACCCGGGGCGGCACCAAGGTGCTCACCTTCGACGGCGACACCGTCAGCGTCGACATGGGGGAGGTCGAGGTCCGCGGCGAGACGAAGGTCGCGGTCGGCGGCCGGTCGTGGCCCGCGCTGCACGTCTCCGTGGGCAACCCGCACGCGGTGGCCTTCGTGGACTCCCTCGACGACGCCGGCGCGCTGCTGAACCCTCCGGAGCACGACGCGGGGGAGTACCCCGCAGGGCGTCAACGTCGAGTTCGTCGTACGACGCGGGGAGCGGCACGTCGCGATGCGGGTGCACGAGCGCGGCTCCGGGGAGACCCGGTCCTGCGGCACCGGCGCCTGCGCCGTGATGGTCGCCGCGGCGCTGGCCGACGGCGTGGACCCCGCCGCCCCGGACGGCACGACGTACCGGGTGGACGTGCCGGGCGGCCGGCTCGACGTCACCTGGACCCCGCAGCGGCGGGTGGTGCTGACCGGCCCCGCGGTGATCGTGGCCCACGGCGAGGTCGACCTCGCCGCCCTCGGCGCGAAACCCGGTCGATAGCACCGGGAGATCGGGGTTTACTGACACGACGCGGACCGGGAATCCCCCCGGGCGCGAGGACGTTGACAACGGTGGACATGACGAACGCACACGAGCACGACCTCGCCCACGACCCGGCCCACGACGCCGTCGACCGCGTCACGCCGATCGACGAGCACGACGACATCACCCTCGACGACGCCCTCGCCGCCACGGACGACTGGGACGCCGGCGACGACGGGGAGTCCGGCTACGCCGACGAGGCCGACCCCGAGGAGAGCGGCGGCGACTACGACCTCGCCGAGCGGCACGCGCTGCGCCGGGTCGCCGGGCTCTCGACCGAGCTCGAGGACATCACCGAGGTCGAGTACCGCCAGCTGCGCCTCGAGCGCGTCGTGCTGGTCGGCGTCTGGACCGACGGGTCCGTCGCCGACGCCGAGAACTCCATGGCCGAGCTGGCGCTGCTCGCCGAGACGGCCGGCTCGACGGTGCTCGACGCGTTCTACCAGCGCCGCCAGAGCCCCGACCCCGCGACGTTCATCGGCCGCGGCAAGGTCGACGGGCTGCGCGAGATCGTGCAGTCCACCGGCGCCGACACCGTGATCCTCGACGGCGAGCTCGCCCCCAGCCAGCTGCGCAACCTCGAGGACCGCGTCAAGGTGAAGGTCGTCGACCGCACCGCGCTGATCCTCGACATCTTCGCCCAGCACGCGAAGTCCCGCGAGGGCCAGGCGCAGGTCGAGCTGGCCCAGCTCAACTACATGAAGCAGCGGCTGCGCGGCTGGGGTGGCAACCTGTCCCGCCAGGCCGGTGGCCGGGTCGGCTCGCAGGGCGGCGGCATCGGCGGCCGCGGACCGGGTGAGACGAAGATCGAGACCGACCGCCGCCGGATCAACACCAAGATCGCCAAGCTGCGCCGCGAGCTCGCGCACATGCGCACCACCCGCGACACCAAGCGCTCCGAGCGCAAGCGGCACCAGGTCCCGTCGGTGGCGATCGCGGGCTACACCAACGCCGGCAAGTCCTCGCTGCTCAACCGGCTGACCGAGCGCCGGGGTGCTGGTCGAGGACTCGCTGTTCGCGACCCTCGACCCGACCACCCGCCGCACCGAGACCCAGGACGGCCGGGTCTACACGATGTCCGACACCGTCGGGTTCGTCCGCCACCTGCCCCACCAGCTCGTGGAGGCGTTCCGCTCCACGCTGGAGGAGGTCGCCGACTCCGACCTGGTGCTGCACGTCGTCGACGGCTCGCACGCCGACCCCGAGGGCCAGCTGGCCGCGGTCCGCGAGGTGTTCGCCGAGATCGGGGCCGACAAGGTCCCCGAGCTCGTGGTGATCAACAAGGCCGACGCCGCCGACCCGATGGTGCTGGCGCGGCTGAGGCAGCGCGAGCCGCACTCCGTGGTGGTCTCCGCCAAGACCGGCGAGGGCATCGAGGAGGCGCTGCGCGCCGTCGAGGCCGACCTGCCCCGGCCCGGGGTGTCGTTCGAGGCGCTGCTGCCCTACGAGCGGGGCGACCTGCTCAACAAGATCCACGTCAGCGGCGAGGTCGAGTCGCTCGAGCACACCGGCGACGGGTCGCTGGTGCGGGGCCGGGTGCACGCCGACCTGGCCGGCGAGCTGGCGCCGTACCTGGTCGGGGTGTAGCCACGGCCGGATGCGGGTAGCGGCACCTCGTGCCTGAAACCACCCTCGCGCTCACCGTCGACGGCTCGCCGCGCACCGTCACCGTCGACGTCCGCACCACCCTGCTCGACGCGCTGCGCGACCGGCTGTCGGTGACCTCGCCCAAGAAGGGCTGCGACCACGGGCAGTGCGGTGCCTGCACCGTGCTGCTGGACGGCCGGCGGGTGCTGAGCTGCCTCACCCTCGCGGTCGCCCACAACGGCGGCGACGTGGTGACCGCGGCCGGTCTCACCACCGGTGACCGGCTGCACCCGGTGCAGCAGGCGTTCATCGACCACGACGGGCTGCAGTGCGGCTACTGCACCCCCGGTCAGGTCTGCTCGGCGGTCGGGATGCTGCAGGAGGTCGCCGACCGACCACCCCAGCCACGTCACCGACCCGCACCTCGACCCGGACAGCGAGGTGCTGCTCAGCGACGACGAGATCCGGGAGCGGATGAGCGGCAACCTCTGCCGCTGCGGCGCCTACGTCTCGATCGTCGACGCGATCCGCGACGCCGCCGGGCAGGACGCCGACGTGCAGGCGGTGCCCCGATGAGGCCCTTCGAGTACGAGCAGGTGCTCGACCCCGCGTCGCGCGGTCGCCGCGGTGGCCGGCCGGCCCGGCGCCGCCTTCCTCGCCGGCGGCACCAACCTCGTCGACCACCTCAAGCTCGGCGTCGCCACGCCCGACGTGCTGGTCGACGTCAGCCGGCTGCCGCTGGCGGACGTGGTGGCCACCGACGACGGCGGGCTGCGGATCGGTGCCGCGGTCCGCAACAGCGACCTCGCGGCGCACCCCGACGTGCGCCGCGGCTACCCCGTCCTCGCGCAGGCGCTGCTGGCCGGCGCGTCGGGCCAGATCCGCAACGTCGCGACGACCGCGGGCAACCTGCTGCAGCGCACCCGCTGCCGCTACTTCCAGGACGTCACCACCCCGTGCAACAAGCGCGAGCCCGGCTCCGGGTGCCCCGCCGTGCAGGGCTTCCACCGCAACCTCGCGATCCTCGGCGCCTCCGAGCACTGCGTGGCCACCCACCCCTCCGACCTGGCCGTCGCGCTGGCCGCTCTCGACGCGGTCGTCGTGGTGCTCGGCCCCACGGGCGAGCGGCGGGTGCCGATGGCCGACCTGCACCGGCTCCCCGGCGACCACCCGGAGCTCGACACCACGCTGGCGCACGGCGAGCTCGTCACCGCCGTGGAGCTCCCGGCCCTCTCGTTCGCGAGCCGCTCGACCTACCGCAAGGTCCGCGACCGGGCGTCGTACGCCTTCGCGCTGGTGTCGGTCGCCGCCGCTCTCGACCTCGAGGACGGCGTCGTGCGCGACGTGCGGATCGCGCTCGGCGGCGTCGCGCACAAGCCGTGGCGCGCCACCCGGGCGGAGGAGGCGCTGCGCGGCGGGCCGGCCACCGAGGCCGCCTTCCGTGCGGCCGCCGAGGCCGAGCTGGAGCAGGCCGAGCCGCTGCCGGACAACGCGTTCAAGGTCCCGCTGGCGCGCAACACGATCACCGCCACGCTGCGCAACCTGGCCGGCAGCGACCTGGTCGGAGGTGCCCGGTGACGCTCACCCGGACGCCCGCGTCGGTCGGCACCGACGTGCCCCGCATCGACGGCGAGGCCAAGGTCCTCGGCATGGCGAAGTACTCCTACGAGCAGGTCGCCGAGAACCCGCTCCACCTCTTCGCGCTGCAGTCGACGGTCGCGCGCGGACGCGTCACCACGATCGACACCACCGCCGCCGAGGCGCTCGAGGGCGTCGTCGTGGTGGTCACCCACCTCAACGCGCCGCGACTGGCCGACACCTCCGACGGCGAGTACACCGTCCTGCAGAGCGACGGCGTCGCGTTCCGCGGCCAGATCATCGGTGCCGTGGTCGCCGAGACCCCCGAGGTGGCGCGGCACGCGGCCGAGCTGGTCCGCGTCGAGTACGACGTGCACGAGCACGACACCGAGCTCCGCGAGGACCACCCGGACCTGTACGAGCCGGGCGTGGTCAACCCGGCGTACCCGACCGACAGCGAGGACGGTCCGGTCGACGACGCGCTGCGGCAGGCGGCGGTGCTGGTGGACCAGCGCTACACCACGCCGATGGAGCACAACAACCCGATGGAGCCGCACTCCTGCATCTCGTTGTGGGAGGAGGGTCCGCGGCTGACGGTCCACGACTCGACGCAGGGCGCGCACGGCGTCGCGAGGACGCTCGCGAAGGTGTTCGGGATCGCGAAGGACGACATCCGGGTGATCGCGCCGTACGTCGGCGGCGGGTTCGGCTCCAAGGGGATGCCGCACGCCCACAACGTGCTAGGTGTGCTCGCCGCGCAGCTGGTGCCCGGCCGACCGGTGAAGCTGGCGCTGACGCGGCAGCAGATGTTCGCGCTCGTCGGCTACCGCACCCCCACCCTGCAGCGGGTCCGCCTCGGCGCCGACGCCGACGGCCGGCTGCGCGGCATCGTGCACGAGGCCGTCGAGCAGACCTCGCGCATCAAGGAGTTCGCCGAGCAGACCACGGTCGGCACCCGCAGCATGTACGCCGCCGACGCCCGTCGTACGACGCACCGGCTGGTGCCGCTCGACGTGGCCGTGCCGTCGTGGATGCGCGCACCGGGGGAGGCGCCCGGCATGTTCGCGCTCGAGTCCGCCATGGACGAGCTCGCGGAGGCCTGCGGCATCGACCCGGTGGAGCTGCGGGTGCGCAACGACCCGGAGACCGACCCGGAGTCCGGGCTGCCCTGGTCCTCGCGCCACCTCGTCGAGTGCCTGCGGCAGGGCGCCGAGCGGTTCGGCTGGTCCGAGCGCGGGCTGCCCCGGTCCCGTCGCGAGGGCGACTGGTGGGTCGGCTACGGCGTCGCCTCGTCGACGTACCCCGCGTACACCATGCCGGGCTCGGTCGCGTCGGTCAGCTACGCCGGCCACGAGCACTACGCCGTGCGCATCGGCGCCGCCGACATCGGGACCGGGTCGTGGACCGCGCTCACCCAGGTCGCGGCCGACGCGCTGGAGATGCCGTTCGACCGGGTGCACCTCGAGATCGGCGACACGCGGCTGCCGATGGCCACGGTCGAGGGTGGCTCCGCGGGGCTGTCCTCGCACGGCTCGGCGATCGTCGCCGCGGCCCGCAAGTTCCGCCAGGAGCACGGCAGCTCGCCCGCGGACGGCGCCGTCACCGAGTCCACGCAGGACGACCACCCCGACCTCGAGAAGTACTCCGCCCACTCCTTCGGCGCCCAGTTCGTCGAGGTGCGGGTGGACGCCGACACCGGCGAGGTGCGGGTGCCGCGCGCCGTCGGGGTGTTCTCCGCCGGCCGCATCGTCAACCCGCGCACCGCCCGCTCGCAGCTGCGGGGCGGCATGGTGTGGGGGCTGTCGATGGCGCTGCACGAGCACAGCGTCGTGGACCACCGCTTCGGCCACGTGGTGACCCAGGACTTCGCCGACTACCACGTGCCGGCCCACGCCGACATCGTCGACCTCGACGTCACCTGGCTCGACGAGACCGACCCGCACGCCAACGTGCTGGGCGCCAAGGGCATCGGCGAGATCGGCATCACCGGCACCGCGGCCGCGGTGGCCAACGCCGTCTACAACGCCGTCGGCCTGCGGGTCCGCGACCTGCCGATCACGCCCGACCGGCTGGTGCAGTAGCCGCCGACACCGGTGCCGGCACCCGCAGCCGGCGTCCGGCCAGCCCGAAGGCGAACATCACCGGCAGCGCGACGCTGCCCATGGACGTCACCATCGTGATGGCGAACGCGAACGGCAGCGTGACGGTCAGCAGCCAGGCCGAGGCCCGCGGGACGAAGCCGTTGCGCAGCAGGGCGATCCCCAGCAGCGTCGAGCCGACCATCACCAGCAGCAACCCGGGCAGGCCGACGAGGAACGCGATGTCCAGGAGCGCGTTCGCGTGGTCGGTCCACTGCGTCCAGTAGTCGCCGAGCACCGCGAAGCAGGCCCACACGTAGCCGGTGAGCGCGATGCGCCACGCCCACTTCTCGAACCCGGCCGGTCGCCGGTCGTGGTGCACCACGAAGGCGCACAGCGTGAACGCGACGAACACCGGCAGCCAGATCTTGCCGTAGGTGACGTAGACCAGGTCCGGGCTGCCCCAGTCCAGCAGCGGCCGCAGCGCGCGCCCCGCCGGCTCCGCCCACACCCGGGTCGACCACAGGTCCAGGTCACCCTTGCCGTCGACGGTCCGGTGCCGGGCCAGCGCGTGCAGCTGGCCGACTACCAGCCCCACCCACGCCATCACCCACGCGAACGTCCCGATCCTGCGGCGCACCACGTCCGACTCGAACATCTCTGCCTCCCCTGGGTCGTACCGACCCGGTCGACGCTAGGAGCGCCGAGGGACGGTGTCGTCCACTCACCGGTGGCACCGGTCTCCACCCCTGGTTCGACGGACAACGACCCCGTCCGGCCGTAGATTCAGGAGCATGCCGAGGACCCGTCCGACGCTGAGCCGGCCGACCCTGGCCCGACCGACGCAGTGGGACGTGCTGCTGCCCGCCGGGCTGGCGCTGCTGGGCGCCGTCGAGCTGCTGGCGCTCCGGCCGCAGGGCTGGGGGTACGGCGTCGCGCTCGAGGTCGTCGCGTGCACGCTGCTGGTGTGGCGCCGACGCCACACGCTGCTCGCCGCGACCGGGGCGGGGCTGGTCCTGCTGGTGATGCCGTGGCTGGGGCCGCAGCTCGACGACCCCTCGGTGCCGATCATGATCTGGGCCGTCGCCGTGTTCGCGCTGGGCCGGTGGCTGCCCGACCTCCGCGGCCTGGTCGGCCTGCTGCTGGTGCTGCTCGCGGTCCTCGCCGACTACGTCCTGGTCGACCTGCGCCACCACGACCTGTCCGACGTCATGTTCGTGCTCGCGCTGATGGTGCCGCCGTACGTCCTCGGGCGGATCACCCGTCGGCTCGCGGAGCAGAAGGTGCTCCTCGAGGAGCGCGAGGAGCTGGTCAAGCGCGAGGCGGTGCGCGCCGAGCGGGACCGGATCGCCCGGGAGCTGCACGACGTCATCGCGCACTCCGTCAGCGCCATGGTCGTGCAGACCGCGGCCGCGCAGGACCTGGTGCACAGCGACCCGGAGCGCACCGCGGCGGTGCTCGCCGACGTCGCGGAGACCGGGCGCCTCGCGCTGGTGGAGACCGGGCGGCTGCTGCACGTGATCCGCGACGAGGACGACGAGCTGGGGCTGCGGCCCGGTCCCGGGCTGGCCGACCTTCCCGAGCTCGTGGCGGGGTTCCGGGCCAGCGGCCTGCGGCTCGACCTCGACCTCGACCTCGACGAGAGGGCGACCCCGGCCCTGCCCGCCGGCGTCGACGTGTCGGCCTACCGCGTGGTCCAGGAGGCGCTGACCAACGCGCTGCGCTACACCGGCGACGGCACCGCGACGCTGCGGGTGGCCTGCACGGCCTCGGGGCTCTCGATCCTGGTGACCAACCCGGCGGGCGGTCCCGGGCCCAGCGGCAGCGGCCTCGGGCTGGTCGGGATGGCCGAGCGGATCACCGTGCTCGGCGGCCGGCTCACCCACGGCCCCACCGGCGACGGGCGCTACGAGCTCGCCGCGACGGTGCCGGTGCCATGAGCGAGGCGCTGCGCGTGGTCGTCGCCGACGACCAGGACCTAGTGCGCTCGGGGCTGGAGATGGTGCTCGCCGCCCGGGGCGTCGACGTGGTCGCGCTGGCGGCCGACGGTCGTGCGGCGGTCGACGCCGTCCGGCGCACCTCGCCCGACGTGGTGCTGATGGACATCCGGATGCCGGTGCTCGACGGCATCGCGGCCACCCGGGAGATCGCTCGCGGCGGGTCCTCGTCGCGGGTGCTGGTGCTGACGACGTACGACCTGGACCGCTACGTGTACGACGCGCTGCACGCCGGTGCCGCCGGTTTCCTGCTCAAGGCCACGCCGCCGGACCGGCTCGTCGAGGGCGTCCGCGCGGTGGCGGCGGGGGAGTCGCTGCTCGGGCCGACCCTCACGCGCCGGCTGATCGAGGAGCACGTCCGCCGTCCCGCCCCGGTCGACGGGGTGCCCGCCGCCCTGCGGGTGCTGACCGAGCGCGAGCTCGAGGTGTTCACGCTGATCGCCCGCGGGCTGAGCAACGACGAGATCGCCGGGCGGCTCGTGGTGAGCGCGGCGACGGTCAAGACCCACGTCAACCGGGTGCTGGCCAAGCTCGCGGTGCCGACCCGGGTGCAGCTCGTGGTGCTCGCCTACGAGACCGGGCTGGTGGTGCCCGGGACCTCGTCGGTCACTTCCGTCGCAGCAGACCCAGAACCGTAAAGGGCTGTGCAGTTTTGGCAAAGTCTTGGCTTTTCTTCTCAAGTCTCGACCACAGGATTCCGATGTAGTTGATTTACGCTTCAGGTATGCCTCGGACCCTTATGACCCGGATGGGGCTTGCCCTGTCCGTGTGTCTGGTCCTGGTCTCGCTCGGGGGGTTCTCGCCTGCACAGGCAGCGCAGTCCAATCCTGTGACGTACCAGGACCAGACCTACGCCGGACTCGTGACGACCCCGCCGACCGCCGACAAGCCGCAGAGCAAGCTGTTCTTCGGGCAGGGCTCGTGGTGGGCGATCATGCTCGACTCGGACGGCAAGTTCCGCATCCACGAGCTGATGCCCGACCACTCGTGGCGGATCGCCGGCAACGTCGTCGACGACCGGGTGGCGAGCACCGCCGACCTGCTCTACGACGGCACCAAGCTGTACGTCGCCTCGCGGGACCCGTCGTCGCCGCTCGAGGTGACGCGGATGAGCTTCGAGCCGGTGACCCGCTCGTGGACCGTCGACCTCGGCTTCCCGAAGGCCGTGAACTCGGGCGGCTCGGAGTCCGCCGCGATCGAGAAGGACTCCACCGGTCGGCTCTGGGTCACCTACACCCGCAGCCTCAAGGTCTGGGTCACGCACACCACGACCGACGACCAGACGTGGACGACACCGACGCAGCCGCAGGTGGGCGACACCACCATCAGTGCCGACGACCTGTCCGGGCTGATCTCGTTCCAGGGCAAGATCGGGCTGATGTACTCCGACGAGGAGAGCGAGAAGTTCTCCTTCGCGGTGCACAAGGACGGTGACCCGGACTCGACCTGGAGCTACGAGTCGATCACGAACGGCGCGCTCTTCGCCGACGACCACCTGAACCTCAAGAACGTCAGCGACGACCCCTCGGGCCGGGTCTACGCCGTGGTCAAGACGAGCAAGAACGACCCGACCGACGCACCCCCGACCGACCCGCTGATCGAGCTGCTGGTGCGCGAGTCCGACGGCACCTGGCACCAGCACGTGGTCGCCACCGTCGCCGACGAGTGGACGCGTCCCCAGGTGCAGATCGACACCGTGAACAAGCGGGTGCTGGTCTTCGGCACCGCGCCCATCAAGGGCGGCACGATCTACGAGAAGTCGGCGAGCATCAACGACCTGTCGTTCCCGAGCGGGCGGGGGACGCCGTACGTCACGTTCAACGGCGCCTACATCAACAACGCCTCCGGCACCAAGCAGCCGCTGACCCAGCAGAGCGGCGTCGTCATCATGGCGAGCAGCGGCAATCCCGACTTCCGCTACTACCACACCGAGCAGTCGCTGACGCCGGACGACGCCGACCAGCCGCCGAGCGCCCCCGGCAAGCCGGTGGCCAGCGCGACCTCGTCGAAGGTCGACCTCACATGGGCGGCGTCGAGCGACGACAAGGGCGTCGCCTCCTACACGGTGATGCGCGACGGCGTCCCGATCGGCACGTCGACGACCCCGTCGTACACCGACTCGGCGGTGACGCCCTCGACGACCTATGAGTACACCGTGGTGGCCAAGGACACCGCGGGCCAGTCCTCGCCGTCGAGCCTGCCCACGACCGTGACCACGCCCGCGCCGTCGCTCGGTGTCCTTCATCGACTCGCGCTCCGGCTCGGCCACCGGCACCAGCATCGCGGTGGACAGGCCCGCGACGGCGGCCGGGGCAGGTGACGCTGCTCGGGTTCACGTCCCGTGGCAAGCCGGCCATCACCGCGCCGGCCGGGTGGAACCTGGTGCGGACCGACGACAACGCCACGACCATGCGGCAGTGGGTCTTCTCGAAGGTCTCCACCACGGCGACGCCGGCCGGCACCGACACCTTCAAGCTGTCGTCGTCCCAGTCGGCTGCCTGGACGACCGCGACGTACGCCGGTGTGCTGCCCACGAACCCCGTCGGGGCGTCGGCCGCCTCGGTGAACGCGGCGTCGAAGTCCGTGACCGTCCCCGGGGTCAGCGGGACGCCGTCCAGCACCGCGGTGTCCTTCGCGGGCGTCGCGGTCGCCTCGAGCATCACGCCCGCCGGCGGGTGGTCGGAGCGCGGCGAGTCCTCGACCCCGACCGCGACCTACAAGATCACCGGCGAGCTCGCCGACGCGACCATCCCGTCCTCGGGGCAGCTGGGGTCGGGCACGGCCGCGTCGAGCGTGTCGGGGGTGAGCATCGGCCAGACCGTCGCCCTGAACCCGGCGTCGTCGGCGCCGGCCGACCAGCCGCCCTCGGCGCCGGGCAAGCCGACCGCCTCGGGCGTCACGTCCTCGAAGGTCGACCTCTCGTGGGCCGCGTCCAGCGACGACAACGGCGTCGCGTCGTACACCGTGCTGCGCGACGGAAACCCGGTCGGCACGTCGACGACGACGTCGTTCACCGACAGCACGGTGCAGCCCGCGACCTCCTACGACTACACGGTGGTGGCCAAGGACACGGCCGGGCAGTCCTCGCAGCCCAGCCCGTCCACGACGGTGAACACACCGGCGGCGCCGCAGCCAACCGGGGTGTCCTTCGTGGACTCCCGCTCGGGTGCCGCGACGGGCACCAGCATCGCGGTCGACCGGCCCGCTGCGGCGGCCGGTGCAGGTGACGCTGCTCGGCCTGAGCTCGCGTGGCAAGCCGGCCATCACGGCGCCCGCCGGATGGAGCCTCGTGCGGGTCGACGACAACACCACGACGTCGCGGCAGTGGATCTACTCCCGGGTGGCCACGACGGCCAGCCCCGCCGCCACCGACACCTTCAAGCTGTCGACGTCGCAGTCGGCCGCGTGGACGACCGCGACCTACGCCGGGGTGTCCACGTCGAACCCGGTCGGCGCCTCGGCCGTGTCCGTCAACGCGGCGTCGAAGTCGGTGACGATCCCGGCCGTCAGCGGCAGCGCGGGCAGCCTGGCCGTCTCCTTCGCCGGCATCGCGGCCGCCTCGAGCATCACGCCCGCGCAACGGCTGGACCGAGCGCGGCGAGTCCTCGACCCCGACGGCGACCTACAAGATCACCGCCGAGTACGCCGACACCCCGATCCCGTCCTCGGGCCAGGTGCCCTCGAGCACGGCCACGTCGAGCGTGTCCGGGATCAGCACCGGCCAGTCCGTCGCCCTGAACCCGGCACCGTGAGGGGCGGCCCACGTCGCACGCTCGTGGCGGTCTCCGGCGTCGACGGCGCCGGCAAGTCGACGCTGATCGGCGGCCTCGGCGAGCGGCTCGCCGCGGCGGGGGTCGACTCGGAGGTCGTGTGGTTCCGTCCCGGCATGGGGATGGCCTGGCTCGACCGGCCGGTGAAGCTGCTCAAGCGGCTGCTGGGCCAGTCCACCGGACCGACGGTGCGCACCATCGCCCGCGACACCACGGTGACGCCGTCGTCGCGCACCGGAGTGGTCGGCTGGCTCTGGTGCCTGCTGGTCACGCTGACCTACGTCGTGACGGTCCGACGTGAGCTGCGCGGCCGGTCCGGCGTGGTGCTGCTCGACCGGCACCTCGCGGACGCGCTGGTCACGCTCGACGTGTTCTACCGCGGCGTGAACCTCACGCTGCCGCGGCTGCTGGTGCGCCGGCTGCTGCCGCAGGCCGCCGCGACGGTCTACCTCGAGGTGCCGGTCGACGTCGCCGTCGCCCGCAAGCCAGGGGACACCATCGAGCATCACGCGGTCACCGCGCAGCTGGCCGCGTACCCTGCCTACGTGCACCGCCTCCCGAGGACCGTCCGAGTCGACGCCACGCTGCCGCGCCCCGAGGTGCTCGACGCCGCGTGGGCCTTCGTCGGACCCGCCCTCCGCTCCGTCGTCGACCGGGCCGACCCCGTCTCGTGACCCGCGTCCTGGTCACGGACGGCGGGTCCTCGACCGCGCGCTCGACGCTGGCGGCCGTCCGCGCGCTCGCCGCCGGCGGGTACGAGCCGTGGGTCACCACGGCCGGCTCCCGCACCGTCGCGGCCGCGTCGCGGCACTGCGCCGGCACCGTGGTCACCGCCCGCGCGGACCATCCGGACTACGTCACCGACATCAAGCGGGCCGTCGAGGACCACGCCTTCGCCGCCGTGCTGAGCTCCAGCGACGCCAGCCTCGTCGCCCTCGCTGCGCCCGGCCACCGGCTGGTGCGCAAGGACGAGGTGTCGCGGCTCGCCGCGCTCGTCGGCCTGCCGCTGCTGCCCGAGCGGGTGCTGGAGACCACCGACGAGGTGGTCTCCGCCGCGACCGAGCTCACCTACCCGGTGGCCGTGAAGCCCGTCGAGCGGCAGATGGGCAGCGCCCCGGTGCTGCGCGTCGAGACCGCCGACGAGCTCGTACGTCGTGCCGCGGACGCCCCGCTGCTGGTGCAGCACTGGGTCGACGTACCGATGAGCGCGTACAGCGGCGTGATGCACGAGGGCACGATGATCGCCGTGCTCGCCCAGCAGGGGGAGCGGTTGTGGCCCACCGACGCCGGCACCTCGAGCTACGCCCGCACCGTGCCCACCGACCCCGTCAAGGTGGCGGCCCTCGAGGTGATGCTGGCCGAGCACGAGGGCGTGTTCCAGGCGCAGTTCCTCGGGTCGTCGCTGATCGACCTCAACCCGCGCGTCTACGGGTCGCTGCCGCTGGCGGTGAAGGCCGGCCTGAACCTGCCGGCGATCTACGTCAACGCGCTGCTCGGCCGCCCCCAGCACATCCCGCCGCCGCGGCTCGGCGTGCGCTACCGGTGGCTGGAGGGCGACCTGCGCCACGTCGTGTCCGGGCTGCGGTCCGGTCGGCTCGACGCGCGGGATGCGGCCCGCGCCTTCGCCCCGCACCGGGGGACCGCGCACAGCACCGAGAGCCTGGTCGACGCCGGCCCGATGCTGCGCCGGATCCGCACGGTCGGGCGCGACGCCGTGCGGCAGCTGCGAGCCGGCGCCGAGACGGACCCCCGGTGAGCCCCCGATGAGCACCGCTCACCACGTCGTCGGCGGGGTGGTGCACGTCCGGGTGGACGACGCCGACGACGCCGACCTCGCCGTGGTGACCCGCCAGCTCGGTCCGGCCGTCGCCGACCCCGGCACCGCCGCCGACCTCGTGCTGCGGTTCACCGACGCGCTCGCGACGGAGGGGGAGCCGACCTGGGCCGGCTACCACGAGAGCTCCTTCGACGACCGGCACTTCTACCTCCACGACACCCGGGCCGCGACCCCCAAGCTGGTGCGGCTGCCGCTGGACCGGCTGGGCGAGGGCGAGACCCCCGGGGCGGAGGTGCTCGTCGAGCACGGCGCCCGCAACGTGCCGCTGCTGGTCGCGCTGGTCAACCTGCTGGCCCTGGGCCAGGGCGTGGTGCCGGTGCACGCCTCGACGGTCGTGCACCGCGGCCGCACGCTGCTGGCCTGCGGCTGGTCCAAGGGCGGCAAGACCGAGATGATGGTCGCCCTCGAGCGGGAGGGCGCGACCTACGTCGCCGACGAGTGGAGCTACCTGCGCCGCGACGGCGACCGCACCCTGGCCCGGTCGCTGCCCGAGCCGGTGCGGGTCTGGCACTGGCAGCTGGCCCAGCTGCCCGAGCTGCGCGAGCGGGTCACCAGCCGCAAGAAGCGCTCCCGCCTCACCGCCCTCGACCGGACCTCCGGGCTGCTGTCGTCGATGAGCGAGCGCGGGCTTCCCGGTCGCGACGTCTGGCGGCGGGCCGCGCCGGTGCTGGCCCGGCAGGCCTACGTGCAGGTCCCGCCCGCCCGGCTGTTCGACGGCCGGGTCGCCGACGAGGCCGCGGTGGACCAGGTGCTGCTGGTGCACTCGCGGCCCGGCGACGAGACCCGCGTGTCCCCGGTCGAGGGCAGCGAGGTCGCCGCCCGGATGCGGCACTCGCTCGCCCACGAGCGGCTGCCGTTCACCCACCTCTACCAGCAGTACCGCTTCGCGTTCCCCGACCGGGTCTGCGCGCTGGCCGAGCGGGCCGAGCAGGCCGAGGCCGAGATGCTCGACGCGACGCTGGCGCCACTGCCGGCCTCCCGGCTGGTGCACCCCTACCCGGCCGACCTCAGTCGGATCGCCGGCGCCATCAACGGGCTGATCGACGGCGGCGCCTGACGCTGTGGACGGCCGGGCCCGGCCGGTCGGCGGCGCTGGGTAGGGTGCTGCGGTGCCCCCGACCGACGCCGCGACGACTCCGGTGACGACCCCGGCGCGGACCCCCGTGCGCGAGGTCCTCGCGGGAGCGGTCGCCGCGCTCGGCGGCGAGGAGCGGCCGGGCCAGATCCGGATGGCCGAGGCCGTCGCCCGGGCGATGGAGTCCGGCGAGCACCTGCTCGTGCAGGCCGGCACCGGCACCGGCAAGTCCCTGGCCTACCTCGTCCCGGCGCTGCTCCACGCCCGCCGCGTGGTCGTCGCGACGGCGACGCTCGCGCTGCAGCACCAGCTCGTCGAGCGCGACATCCCGGCCCTGCTCGAGGCGGCCGAGCACCTGCTGCCGGCCGGGTCGAGGCGGCCGTCGTACGCCGTGCTGAAGGGCCGATCGAACTACGCCTGCCTGCACCGGATCCGCGAGGGCGTGCCCGACGACCAGGGCACGCTGGTGGACCTGCCGGCGGGCTCGATGGGCAACGAGGTGCTGGCGCTGCGCTCGTGGGCCGAGGAGCAGAGCGAGCACAAGGGGCCCGGCGACCGAGACTCCGCGCCCAAGCACACCGACCGGGTGTGGCGGCAGGTCTCGGTCACGCACCGCGAGTGCCTGGGTGCCGCCAAGTGCCCGTTCGGCGAGGAGTGCTTCGCCGAGCGCGCCAAGGAGAAGGCCGCGCAGTCGCAGCTGGTCGTCACCAACCACTCGCTGCTCGCGATCGACGCCATCGAGGGCGTCCCGATGATCCCGGAGTACGACGTCGTGGTCATCGACGAGGCCCACGAGCTCACCGCCCGGGTGACCCAGGCCGCCACCGACGAGCTGTCCGTGCCCGAGATCGAGCGGGCCGCCCGACGCTCGCAGCGGCACGTCGAGGGCACCGAGGCCGACGACCTCGCGGACGCCGGGGACGCGCTGCGCGACGCGTTCGACGGCTGCTCGCCCGGCCGGCTCGACACGCTGCCGACCGCGCTGGCGGACGCCCTGGCGCTGGTGCGCGACGCTGCCCGCGCCGTGCTGTCGGCGTTCCCCAAGGAGTCGTCCTCCGAGGGTGAGCCCGACCCCGGCCGCACCCAGGCCCGCGGGTCGGTGCAGGACATCTTCGCGAACGCCGAGCGGCTGGCGGCCAACGCGGACAGCGACGTGATCTGGCTCGCGGAGCGCGAGCGGCAGCGTGGCGGCGACCAGCTCAACGTCGCGCCGCTGCAGGTCTGGGGCCAGCTGCGCGACCGGCTGCTCACCGACAAGACCGCGGTGCTGACCAGCGCCACGCTGATGCTCGGCGGCGACTTCGGGGCGGTGGCCACCTCGCTCGGTCTCAAGCCGTCGGAGCGCGTCGACCACTCGCTGTCGGCGCCGCCGTCCGAGCCGGACGTCGACGACGAGACGCTGCCGTGGCGCGGCATCGACGTCGGGTCGCCGTTCGACTACGCCCACCAGGCCATCCAGTACGTCGCCCGCCACCTGCCGCCGCCGGGTCGCGACGGGCTCGGCCCGGCGCAGCTCGACGAGATCGTCGACCTGGTCGACGCCGCCGACGGCCGCACGCTCGGGCTGTTCTCGAGCCGGCGGGCCGCCGAGGCCGCCGCGGAGGCCACCCGGGAGCGGCTGCCGCACCTGACGATCCTGGCGCAGGGCGAGGCGCAGCTGCCCGAGCTGGCCCGGCTGTTCACGCGAAGATCCCCACGCCTGCCTGTTCGGCACGCTGAGCCTGTGGCAGGGCATCGACGTGCCGGGGGAGACCTGCCAGCTGGTGATCATCGACCGCATCCCGTTCCCGCGGCCCGACGACCCGCTGATGTCGGCCCGGCAGCGAGCCGCCGACCAGGCCGGCGGCAACGGGTTCATGCAGGTCGCGGCCACCCACGCCGCACTGCTGCTGGCGCAGGGCTCCGGGCGGCTGATCCGGACCACGACCGACCGCGGCGTGGTGGCGATCCTCGACCCGCGCCTCGTGACGGCGCGCTACGGCAGCTTCCTGCGGGCGTCGCTGCCGCCGATGTGGTCGACCACCGAGCGGGACGTGGTCCTGCAGGCGTTGCGTCGGCTCGCCTCCTGAGAACTCTCAGGTAGCCCGCGTACGGTCTCCCGCATGCAACGAAGCCCACGGTCCGTGGTCGCGCTGCTCGTCGCCTGCCTGGTGCTGGTCGGCGTCGCCGCGGTGGAGCACGCACCCGACCGAGCCCCCGAGCACACCCGCGCCGGCCACGCCCCGACCAGCCTGCACTGACCCGGTCCGCACCGGGTCCCCCCGCCGCGTCGTCGACGTCCGTGGGGGCTGCCAGGATGGACGGCATGGGCAGCACCTGGGTCGTGAGCGACGTGCACGGCCACCTGGCCGACCTGCGCGAGCGTCTCGAGCACGCCGGTCTCGTGGACGGCGACCGCTGGGTCGGTGACGACGCGGTGCTGTGGGTGCTGGGCGACCTCGTCGACCGCGGACCGGACGGCATCGGCGTGGTGCACTTCGTGCGCGGCCTGCAGCAGCAGGCACCCGACCGGGTCCGGGTGCTGATGGGCAACCACGAGGCGCTGATGCTCGGCCAGAAGCTCTTCCCCGACGGCGGGTTCGCCGACGTGTGGTCGCTCAACGGCGGCCGGGCCAGCGACCAGCAGGGCCTCGCTGACGACGACGTCGCCTGGCTGCGGTCGCTGCCGCCGCTGGGTCGCAGCGGTGACTACCTGCTGATGCACTCCGACACCACCGGCTACCTCGACTGGGGCGGCTCCGTCGAGGAGATCAACGCCACCGTCGGCTCGCTCGTCGCCGGCGACGTGCCGCAGCAGCACTTCGACGTGTTCGCCGCGCTCACCAGCCGGTTCGACTTCGCCGGGTCCGACGGGGCACGCGCCGCCCGGTCGGTGCTCGACACGCTCGGCGGCACCACGATCGTGCACGGGCACAGCATCATCGGGCTGCTCACCGGGCAGCCGTCGTCGCAGGTCACCGATCCGATCCTCTACGCCGACGGCCTGGTGGTGGCCATCGACGGCGGTCGCTACGACGGCGGGCCGCTGCTGCTGGTGCGGCTCGACTGAACCGCGCCGTCGCTCAGACGCGGCGGAGCACAGCCGTGACCTTGCCGAGGATCGTGGCGTCGGTGCCGTCGATCGGCTCGTAGGCCTGGTTGTGGGGGAGCAGCCAGACCTGGCCGTCCTTGCGCTGGAAGGTCTTCACGGTCGCCTCGCCGTCGATCATGGCGGCGACGATCTCGCCGTTCTCGGCGCTGGGCTGCTGCCGGATCACGACGTAGTCGCCGTTGCAGATCGCGGCGTCGACCATCGAGTCGCCGGACACCTCGAGCAGGAAGAGGGTGCCGTCGCCGACCAGGCTCTTGGGCAGCGGCATGATCTCCTCGACGCGCTCCTCGGCGAGGATCGGGCCGCCGGCGGCGATCCGGCCGACCATCGGCACGTAGGTCGCGGGCGGCATCGCGTCGCCGATCCCGGTCTCGTCGGTGACCGCCTCGTCGGGGTTGAACACCGAGAGCGCCCGGGGCCGGTTGGGGTCGCGCTTGAGGAAGCCCTTCTCCTCGAGCACCCGCAGCTGGTGGGCGACCGACGACGAGCTGGTCAGCCCGACGCGCTCGCCGATCTCGCGCATGCTGGGCGGGTAGCCCCGCGTCTCGATCGAGTCGCGGATGACGGTGAGCACGCGCTGCTGGCGCGGGGTGAGGCCGGTGGAGTCCGGGGGACCGTCGGGAAGCTCCGCCACTCCGGTGGTCTTGCGTCTGCCTGCCATGAGCCTGCCCTCTCGCCGCGCCGACTGCCTGCCTGACCTGCTGGTCTGCCTGCCCGGTCGCGCCGGGCAGTGCTGTCACGGTAGTCGTCCGGACGCGCGGTGTTCAAACATCTGTTCGAACGGCGTGTCGGGTGTCGGCGGGCTCGTCACGGGCCGCTCGACCCTTCTGGTTAGGTGCTCGTCATGGACTCAGCCGTGGTGACCGGTGGCGCGCGAGGCATCGGACGGGGTGTGGCCGAGCTGCTGGTCCGCCGTGGGTACGCCGTGGTGCTCACCGACCTCGACGGCGACGCCGCGCGTCGTACGGCAGCGGAGGTGGGCGCCGTCGCGGGGCTCGCCCAGGACGTCCGGGTCGAGGAGTCGCACGCCGCCGTGGCTGCGGAGGCGGGCCGCCACGGCCGGCTCGCCGTGTGGGTGAACAACGCCGGCGTCGGCTTCGACGGCACGCTCGCCGAGGTCGGCTCCGAGCAGGTCCGGGCGCTCGTCGACGTGAACCTCCTGGGCGTGCTGTGGGGGATGCGGGCCGCCGTCGCCGCCTTCGGGTCCGCCGGCGGCGACGTCGTCAACGTCGCCTCCGCGTCCGGGCTCGGGCCGGTGCCGGGCCTCGCGGTGTACGCCGCGACCAAGGCCGCCGTCGTCTCGGTGACCATGTCGGCCAGCGTCGAGACACCGCGCCGGGTGCGGGTGCACGCGCTGTGCCCCGACGGCGTCGACACCGCGATGGTGGCCGCGATGCGACCCGACGGGTCCGCCAAGGCGATGGTCCACTCGGGCGGTCGGCTGCTCACCGTCGAGGAGACCGCGGCCGCCGCGGTCGGGCTCATCGGCAGCCGCCGCGTGGTCCGCACGCTGCCGGGCTGGCGCGGCGGGCTGATCCGGCTCGGCCCGCTGCTGCCCTCGCAGGCCGCCGGCGCCTTCACGCTCTTCGAGGCGGTCGGCCGCCGGGTGATGCAGCGCCGCTAGCCCCGCTGAGGGATGCGAACGTCTGTTCGAACCGACCCTTGTGTCGTTCGAACACATGCTCTACCGTCGTACACATGTTCGATCGAACAGGCATTCGAGGAGCGGTCTCCCAAAACTGTCGGAGGCCCTCGGTAGAACTCCTGTCATGGACACGCACGACGACCGGATCGACCGGATCGGCCCCTCTCCCCGGAGGTCTCAGATGAGCACGCTCGCGATCAACCCCGGCTTCACCCGCACCCGTCCCGGCCGTCCCGCCGCGGCGCGACGCCCCGTCCGCGTGGCGCCGGCCCGTGCCCCGCGACCGGCTCCCGCGTCCGTCCGGCTGACCCGCCGCGGCCGGGTCGTCGTCGTGGTGCTCATGCTGGGGCTGCTGCTGGCCGCGCTCACCGTCTTCGGCCCGCACTCCGCCGCCACCGGCGAGGCCGGCACCCCGGTGCCGACCCGCACCGTCGAGGTCGGCCAGGGCGACACCCTCTGGGAGATCGCGGCCGACGTCGCGAAGCCCGGCGAGACCCGCGCGATGGTGCACCAGATCGAGGAGCTCAACGCGCTCTCCGGGCCCGGCGTGACCGTGGGCCAGCAGATCGCGGTCCCGGTGGGCTGACCCGCCGCCGCACGACTTGCCGACGACCTCCTCGACCCGGGTCGACGGCATGAGGGGAAAGAGGAGGGCGGGTCCGCGTGCTCAAGCAGCCGCGGGCCCGCCCTTTCCGCTGCCCGGCCGCGTCGGGGGCTCGCCGGCGCCCGACCCCGGAGACTTTCCGGCACCTGCTGCCGACAACGCTCCGCGAACCGATGAGCCCCGGCGTCAGTAGTCGCCCGACAGCACGGCCGTCGCCTCGCTCACCCGCAGCGGCGACGCCGGCCCGGCGATGGTGACGGCGCCGGGGATGGTCTGCCAGGCGCCGTTGCCGACGCGGAAGCGCGCCGTGTAGGTGACGTCGACGCTCGTCTCGACGGTGGTGTGCGCGTCGACGTACTCGTGCGTGACGTCCTTGCGCGGGTACGGCGCCCCCGGCGTCGACGTGCTCGCCGTCGACCCGTCGCCGTAGTGCCAGCGGAACGAGCTCGGCGTCGCGTGGACCTGCACCCGCTTCCCCAGCAGCGTCATCGTGCGGGTGAACGAGCGCGGGTTCGTGTAGAAGATCGTCTCGAAGTTCACCAGCGTCTTGTCCTCGGGCTGGGTGCGCGCCTCCAGCGACGGGAGCCCGATCCGGCGCAGCGCTGTCTGCACGACGCCTGGGGTGACCTGGGGTGCGGGCGCGGCCGGGGCGGCTGGTGGTGTCAGGGTGCAGGGCACGACGGCACGACCGCCATTGCACATGGCTTGGTTGCCGATCATGAACGAGAAGAGATGCGTGGGGAGGCGGGTGGGTCGCGACGGGCAGTGTCGAGCCGATGAATTGCTCTCGACCTCGACCCAGACGATGGAGCTGACCCGAGGTCGCGTGCTGCAGGCTTGCTCCGAACCCAGAAGTCGCTCATGCGCCTGGCCCGCTGTGACCTGCAGCCGCCGCGAGTCGCGGGTCGGCGCGGGTCGACGAGCAATGCGAGCGCGATGCGGCCATGACGACGACTGCGGCAGACGCATGCCGGCGGCGCGTCATCGACGTCCTCGTTCCAACCAGTCGATGTTGCCACGCTCCGCCGGTGTCGACGAAGCGTAAGATGTCATCGGCAGCGTGCCGTCCTTCGAAGTGAGGCCGGTGCTTGCGCTTCGCGACGTCTTGGTCACGACCTGCGGCGTGATGCGACTATGCGCACCTGAACTCGGACGAACACTTCGGTCCGACGCCTTGGCGCTGGTCGACTCGCCAGATCTCCCATTCCGGCTCTCGATCCGGCCTCCGTCGTAGACCTCGTCGATCGCTGTCGGCGATCGCGTCGCACGACGAGCACGTGCGTCGGCGAGCCTCGCGCATCGGTCGGTGTTCGCCCGAATCGCTGCGAAGTTGATGAGCGTCGATGTAGTAGCGGGCGAACGCCTGGCCGCGCTGGATCCCGCTCGCGCTCCCGGTGGTTGGGGGACCAGTCGATGACGGGAGCTGCATGGACGATGATGGCGATCCTCGAACTCGACTTCGACGGCAGCGGCTTCGGATGCGCAGGATCGTCGCTGCACCCCGTCGCCCCCAACCCGGCCACCACCAGCGTGGCGCCGAGCGCGCAGATGCGTCGCCGGACATTCATCGTCGCCACCCCCAAGACGGCTGCGGTACAAACCGGACACGGCCCTTGGAACCTAACCGCCGCCCGCCTGGCGCCGCTAGCCCTCGGCCCGCTTCTGTGGATAAGCCCGGTCCGAAATGGGATGATTCGTGCATGCGGCTGGACGAGGGGGTGGGCGTCGCTGCGCCGCGCCCGGTCCCGCGGCTGCGGGTGCACCAGTCCCGAGCGCTCGAGGCGATCGAGCTGGCGGAGCGCGGGGGCGCCCGCCGCGCCTGGGTGGTGCTGCCGCCGGGCGCCGGCAAGACGCTCGTCGGCCTGGAGACGGCGCGCCGGCGCGGCCGGACCACCGTCGTGCTCGGTCCGAACACCGCGATCCAGACCCAGTGGCTGCGAGGCTGGGACGCCGTCGAGACGGTCGCCCGCGGGCGCCACCCGCGACGTCGACGGCCCGTTCACCGCGCTGACGTACCAGTCGGTGGCCACCTTCGACGACCACGACGCCGTCGACGACGAGGGGGCGGAGCCGGCGAGCCTGCTGGAGTCGCTGCACCCGAACGGCCGCGCGCTGGTCGAGCGCCTCAAGGAGCTCGGCGACCTGACGCTGGTGCTCGACGAGTGCCACCACCTCGTGGAGGTCTGGGGCCGGCTGCTGGCCGAGCTGCTCGACGAGCTCCCCGACGCGTTCGTGCTCGGGCTGACCGCGACGCCGCCCAGCACCCTGACCGCGGCCCAGAAGGTGCTCGTCGCCGAGCTGTTCGGCGAGCCGCTGTTCACCGCGAGCATCCCCGCGGTGGTGCGCGAGGGCGACCTCGCACCGTTCGCGGAGCTCGCCTGGCTGACCACGCCGACGCCGACCGAGACCGACTGGCTGGCCGAGCAGGGCCAACGCTTCGCCGAGCTGACCACGGCGCTGAGCGACCCGACGTACGGGTCGACCAGCTTCTTCGCCTGGCTCGACGCCCGCTTCCTGGCCGGCCTGCCCGCCGACCCCGCGCAGCTCGACGCGGCGCTGCGCCTGGTGCACGCCGGGCTGCTCGACCTGCCCGCCGGCGCGACGCTCCGCGAGCAGCACCGCAGGCCGCCGACCGCGGACGACTGGGTGCTCCTGATCGAGGAGTGGGTCGAGCTGCTCGACCGTGGCGGCGACGACCAGGACGTCGTACGGCGCATCCGCGAGGTGCTGCCGTCGGTCGGGTACCAGCTCACCCGCCGTGGCATCCGCCGCGGCCGCAGCCCCGTCGACCGGGTGCTCGCGCGCAGCGAGTCGAAGACGCTGGCGCTCACGCAGATCGTGCAGGCCGAGCACGCCAACCTGGGCGACCGGCTCCGGATGCTGGTGCTCTGCGACCACGAGCGCGCCGGCGCGACCCTGCCCGTCGACCTCGCGGGCGTGGTGGACGTGCAGGCCGGCTCCGCGACGCTGGCGCTCGAGCACCTGGTCCGCGCCGTGCCGCACCTGCACCCGCTGATGGTGACGGGGTCGACGGTGGCCGGCGACGAGGAGACCCTGCGGCAGCTGCGGGAGTACGTCGGCGCGACCCGGCCTCGAGGTCGTCGACGGACGGCTCGAGGGCTCGTGGACCAGTCGTGACTGGGTGCCGTGGGTGACGCGGTTCTTCGAGGACGGCCACTGCCAGGTGCTCGTCGGCACCCGCGGCCTGCTCGGCGAGGGCTGGGACGCCCGCGCCATCACCGGGCTGGTGGACCTGACCTCGGCGACGACCAGCACCGCCGTCGTGCAGACCCGCGGGCGTGCGCTGCGGACCGACCCGACCTGGCTCGACAAGGTCGCGCTCACCTGGACCGTGGTCTGCGTCAGCGAGGACCACCCGAAGGGCGGCAACGACTGGGACCGGTTCGTGCGCAAGCACGCCGGGTTCTACGGCGTCGACGCGGAGGGCGACGTGGTGTCGGGCGTCGCGCACGTGGACGCCGCGTTCTCGCCGTACGCGCCACCGCCGGTGACCGACTTCGGCGAGGTCAACGCCCGCATGCTGCTGCGCTCCGAGCAGCGCGCGCTGGTCCGCGACGCGTGGGCGGTCGGGACGCCGTACGACGACACGCTGGTGCACACGGTGCGGATCACCCCGACCGGCTCGGCGGCACCGAGCGCCGACCCGGCGCCCGGTGGTGCTGCACGACCGCGAGCTGGTGGTGCGCGACGGCCGCCCGCAGCTGTGGCGGCCGCACCCGGTGATCGCCGTCGGCGTCGTGATGGCGGCGGTGGCGTTCCTGCTCAACCTCACGCCCGCCCTCGTCATCGGCCTCGGCGCTGGCCACGATGGTCGGGCTGCAGCTCACCGTCGCCGTCGACCGCGGCCGGGTGCTGGCCGAGGACCTGGTCCGGCCGCCCGGGATCGCGCAGGTCGCACGCGCCGTCGCGGACGCGCTGCACGAGACCGGTCTCGCCCCGGTGGGTGCGGCGGCGGTGACGACGGAGCTCGACGAGCTGGGGGAGTACCGCTGCGTCCTCGACGGCGTCCCGCCCGAGGTCTCCGCGACGTTCGCGACCGCGCTCGAGGAGGTGGTCTCGCCGATGGCGTCGCCGCGGTACGTCGTGCCGCGCTGGGTGATGACCGAGCCCGTCGACAACGCCGACGGGCTGCGTGCGGCGCTCGGCCGGCTGCGGCCGGACGGCGAGGTGTGGCACAGCGTCCCGACCGTGCTCGGCACCACCGGCCAGCGTGCCCAGACGTTCGCGCGGTCGTGGGACCACTGGGTCGGCGGTGGACAGGCCGTGTACACCGGCAGCCCGGAGGGCGAGGGCGTCCTGGTCACGAACCGCGGCAGCGACCCGTTCGCGGTGACGACCGTGATGCGCACGCAGTGGCGGTGAACGTCATCGATTGGGCACGAACTGCAGGTCCGCAGGGCTCCACCCTGCGGATTGGTCCCAAACCGCAGTAGCGTCCCGCTGTGCCCGGCTACTCCACCCGCTCCCTCGTCGACAAGCTCGGCGTGAAGCCCGGCCTCACGGTGTACGTCGACGGCGGACCGCCGCACACCGCCGAGCTGCTCGACGGGGCGCCGTACACGACGCGGCTGCCGAAGCAGGCCGACATCACGCTGCTGTTCACCACCGAGATGTCGCGGCTGCGCACACGGCTGCCGCTGGTGGTCGAGCGGACCGTCACCGACGGGATGGTGTGGGTGTGCTGGCCGAAGAAGGCCAGCAAGGTGCCGACCGACGTCGACGAGAACACCGTCCGCGCCTACGGCCTCGACCTCGGCGTCGTCGACGTGAAGGTGGCGGCCGTCGACGAGACCTGGTCCGGGCTTGAAGTTCGTCCGCCGGCTCCGAGACCGGTGACTCAGGCGGTCTGCCGCTCCAGCGGCGGAGCGTGCTTCACGTGCGCCGGCACCAGCGACAGCGCCAGCACGGCCAGCACCGCGGCGATCGCGAAGATGTAGAACCCCCACGGGTAGGCGATGCCGGCGGTCACGAGCGCACCGCCGAGGAAGGGCCCGACGATCGCGCCGACCCGGCCCACGCCGGCCGACATCCCCAGCGCGGTGCCGCGCACGTCCGCGGGGTACAGGTGGCCGACGAACGCGTAGACCAGCACCTGCGCGGAGAACACGAACACCCCGGCCAGGAACACCGCGACGTACACCGCGGCCGTCGACTCGAGCTTGATGCTCAGCCCGGCCAGGAAGAGGGCGGCGAGCCCGAACCAGGCCATCGCGGTCGGCTTGTTGCCGCGCGAGTCGCTGATCCGGCCGGCGACGAGCAGCCCCGTGACGGCGCCGAGGTTGAGCGCGAGCAGCAGCCCGATCGCGGCGCCGGTCGAGTAGCCGGCCTCGGTCATGATCGTCGGCAGCCACTGGTTGAGCCCGTAGACCAGCAGCAGGCCCATGAACGACGCGACCCACAGCGCCAGGCTGATCGCGAGGTAGCGGCCCTTGACGACCGCGCTGATCGGCACCGGGTTGCCCTCGCCGCGCTTGGTGGCCAGGAACGCCTCGGACTCGGGCAGCCTGGCCCACATGAACGGCAGCGTCAGCAGCCCGAAGACGCCGCCGATCACGAACATCACCTGCCAGCCGAGGTCGGCGACCAGCAGCAGCGCGAGCAGCGCCGTCAGCACCGCGCCGACGTGGTAGCCGGTCATCGTGCGGGTGACGGCGGTGCCGCCCGTCCCGGACGGGGCGTACTCGGTCATGAACGCCAGCGCGGTGGGCAGGCACGCGCCCAGCCCCAGCCCCGCGAGGAACCGCAGCGTCGCGAAGGTCGCGACGTTGGGCGCGAACGCGATCAGCAGCGTCAGCACCGAGAACACCGCGATCGCCGTCAGCAGCGAGGTACGGCGTCCGAGCCGGTCCGCGATCGGGCCGATCAGCACCGCGCCGATGCCCACCCCGACCAGGCCGATCGTCGCGACGAAGGTCAGCGACGGCGGGGTGAAGCCGAGCGCCTTGGTGTCGAGCAGCGTCGGGGTGACCGCGCCGAGCACCACCAGGTCGAAGCCGTCGAGGGCGACGGCGATCCAGCAGAGCACGACGGGCCAGGAGCCCTGCGCCGACGGGGCGCGTGTGGTGGAGGTCACGCCGTTGCACGTTAGGGGACGAAACCGACAGTTGGCCAGGTCCGGATCTCACCATGCGTACAAGCGTGCGCATGACGCACACATCGGCGACCAGGTCGGGCATCCGCGCGGTCGGGTCGGGCTCGTCCGCGGCCGCCGTACGCGGCAGGATGGCTGCGCGAGACCCCGCACCGGCGGGGCCGGGACGAGGAGGAGACCAGCCGTGGCCGACACCATGCGCGCGTCGGTGCTCACCGCACCGTCGACCATCGAGATGCAGGAGCGACCGGTGCCCACCCCGGGTCCCGACGAGGTGCTCGTGCAGGTCGGGTCGGTGGGGGTGTGCGGCTCGGACGTGCACTACTACAAGCACGGCCGGATCGCCGACATGGTCGTCGAGGGGCCCGCTGGTCCTCGGGCACGAGGTCGGCGGCACCGTCGTCGGCGTCGGCGCGGACGTGCCCGGCGACCGCGTCGGGCAGCGGGTCGCGCTCGAGCCGCAGCGGCCGTGCCGCCGCTGCCGGCAGTGCAAGACCGGCCACCTCAACCTCTGCCCGGACATGGCGTTCTTCGCGACCCCGCCGTACGACGGCGCGTTCTGCGACTTCGTCACCGTGCCGGCCGACTTCGCCCACCCGGTGCCCGACTCGCTCTCCGACGCCGCGGTCGGGCTGCTCGAGCCGCTCTCGGTGGGCATCTGGGCCAACCAGAAGGCCGGCACCACCGCCGGGTCGCGGGTCTTCATCACCGGCGGCGGCCCGATCGGCGCGCTGGCCGGCATGGCCGCGCGCGCCATGGGCGCCACCGAGATCGTCGTCTCCGACCCCGTCGAGTCGCGGCGCCGCCGCGTCACCGAGCTGATCGGCGCCCGCACCGTCGACCCGCGCGACGACGGCTTCGACCCGGCCACCGTCGAGGCGGACATCTTCCTCGAGTGCGCCGGGCCGACCGTGGCGCTGCTCGACGGCATCAAGGCGGTGCGCCCCGGCGGCACGATCGTGCTGGTCGGCAACGGCGAGGACGAGGTCACCCTGCCGATCCGGCAGATCCAGAACCGCGAGGTGGTGCTGACCGGCATCTTCCGGTACGTCGACACCTGGCCCCGCGCCATCGGGCTCGCGGCCGGCAAGCAGGTCGACCTCGACGCGCTGGTCACCGCGACGTTCCCGCTCGAGGAGGTCGAGGCCGCGCTCACCAGCGACGACGACCCGATGAGCATGAAGTCCGTCGTCGTCGTGAACGGCCAGCGGTGAGCGGCCCGTTCGGCCTCGACGGCCGCACCGCGCTCGTCACCGGCGCCAACCGGGGCCTGGGCCGTGCCTTCGCGCAGGCGCTCGCCGAGGCCGGTGCCGACGTGGTCGTGGTCGGCCGCCACGAGGACCGCAACCAGCAGGCCGCGACCGAGATCGCCGACTCCACCGGGCGGCGCACGACGGTCGTGACCGGTGACGTCACGCAGGCCGACGACGTGCGCCGCATCGTGGCCGAGGCCGTCGAGGCCCACGGCGGCATCGACGTGCTCGTGAACAACGCCGGCATCTGCTACCACCGCCCCACCCTCGAGGTCCCCGACGAGGAGTTCGACGAGGTCTTCGACGTCAACGTCGCCGGGGTCTGGAAGATGTGCCGGGCCGTCGCGCCGCACATGATCGACGCCGGCCGCGGCTCCATCGTGAACGTCGGCTCGATCTCCGCGATGATCGTGAACCGGCCGCAGCTGCAGGCGTCGTACAACGCGTCGAAGGCGGCGGTGCACCAGCTGAGCAAGTCGCTGGCCGCCGAGTGGGCGCCGTACGGCGTGCGCGTCAACGCGATCGCGCCCGGCTACGTCAAGACCGAGATGGCCCCGGTCGACGAGCCGCGGTTCCGGCGGCAGTGGATCGAGGACGCGCCGATGCAGCGCTACGCGACGCCGGAGGAGATCGCGCCGAGCGTGGTCTACCTCGCCAGCGACGCGTCGTCGTTCACGACCGGGTCCGTGCTCGTGACCGACGGCGGCTACACCGTCTACTAGCGGTGCCGGCCGGGCCGTGCCGCACCCGGCTGCGGCACGCCTCGCGGGCCCGGCCCACCAGCACGAACACCAGCGTCAGGCACAACGCGGCCCCCACGGTCGCGGCACCCGTGAGCAGCCAGTCCTTCGTGCCGCCCGTCGAGCCGGGCCGAGCGCCCGAGGTCGATCGCCACGACGACCAGCGCGAACCAGGCAGACCGTCGCCAGCAGCAGCGCCAGGGCGCCCAGGATCGCGCGTCCGCCGGGTCGCCTGCCCGCGACCCGTTCCGCCCGTCGGCGCCCTGCGCTCACGGTCCCCCCGCTTCGTCACCCGTCACTCGGGCGTCATTGTGACCTACGACCGGGCCGCGGCGCTCGTGAAGCGTCCCCAGGCGGCGGTCCAGCCCGGTTCGTCGGCCCGCTTGATCGACCCGACACACTGGGCCGGATGAGTGACGACAAGCAGAAGGTCGACATCAACGTCGTCCAGGTCGTGGCCAGTGCCCTGGCCGCGGTCTCCTCCGCCGTCCTGCTGTCCACCGTCGGGGTCGCCGGCACGATCATCGGTGCCGCCGTCGGCAGCGTGATCGCCACCGTCGGCGCCTCGATCTACTCCTACTCGCTGCGGATCAGCCGTGAACGCGTGCAGGCCGCGCAGGCCGCCGCCGTCGCGCGGATGTCGCGGGTCCGCACCGGCGTGCACGACCCGCTCCATCGAGCTCGAGGACGAGCCCCACGACGAGGGTCGTGCGCCGTGGCGCGAGGCCCTCGCCCGGCTGCCCTGGAAGTGGATCGCGACCGTCTCCGGCGCGATCTTCGTGATCGCCATGATCGTCATCCTGAGCTTCGAGCTGCTGACCGGCGAGTCGATCTCGAAGCGCACCGGCGGCACCGACGGCACCGGCTCGCGCACGTCGCTCGGGTTCGGGTCCTCGTCGTCCACGTCGAAGTCGCCGACGCCCACGCCCAGCCCGACGGCCACCGGATCGGCCAGCCCCACGACCAGCGCGCCGAGAAGCCAGGGGACCGCGTCCTCGGCCACGCCCGGCGGTCCGGCCTCCGCCGCCCCGACCCGGAAGACGCCGACCACCAGCAGCGCGCCGACCACCGCACGCGCCGACCACCTCCGCGCCCGTCCACAGCGGCGACCGCGTCGCCCACCGGCTGAGCCAGATCCGGTCACCGTGACCGGATCTGGTGCGGGCTCGCGCTCTCTGGTCGCCAGAACCGGTCACGGTGACCGGCTCGTGCGTCAGTGCCCCGGGAAGTGCGCCCGCCAGTCGTCCGACAGCCGCCGGGGGAGTACGGCGCCCCGCGACCGCAGCGCGCCTCCACGCGGCGGACGTGTCTTGCCGGGGTCGCGGTAGATGCCACGCGAGAACACCGCCACGTGCAGCCAGCCGTGCGCGTCGAACCAGTCCTGGCGGTCGGTGTCGTGGTCCCACTGGTCGAGGTCCGCGCGGTGCTGCCGGCCGTCGTACTCGACGACGATGCGGAGCTCGGGATAGCTCAGGTCGAAGCGGTACAGCACCCGGCCGTCCCGGTCGAGGATGCGGTGGTCGATCGTCGGCTCGGGCAGTCCGGCCAGCACGATCAGCATCCGCAGCCGAGTCTCCATCGGGGAGTCCACGCGGTCCCGGACGTACGCCGCGGCCCGGCGAGCCGCTGTCGCCCCGGCGCCCGTGGCGGTCGCGGCGAAGTCGACCAGGGCCTCGGGCGTGACCCGCCGGGCCCGCACCAGGGCGTCGCCGACGACCACCAGGTCGACGAGACCGAGCAGCTCGGCCAGCTCCACGAAGACCTGCTCGGGCGAGGAGACCCGCAGGCCGCGCAGCGTGACCACCGGCGTCGTCGGTGCGACGACGTGGTTGCGGATCCCGTCGCGACGGCGCCGGTCCGCCGGTCGCAGGACGCTGACGTGCTCGTCGGGCAGGGTCGGGAGCGGGACGCCGTACACCCGGGCGGCGCTGGTGTGGCTGGCGAACGCGGTGGGCGGGTGGAGCGCCAGCGCCGCCTGGACGCGGAGCACCGGGTGCGGCGCCACGGACGCGTGCACGTAGATGCCGTGGAAGAGCTGCCGGAAGCTCCGCCCGCGCAGCGCCGAGGCGCTGACCCCCGCGGCGAGCGCGTCCGCGCGGCGGAACGGCCGACGGAGGTCGATGTCGATCGCATGGGCGGGCACGGCCGGAGAGGCTGCCACGACCGGATTTCCGGGCGTCGTCCGTCGTGCACAGGCCGTCCCCAGCCGGCAGCCCGTGGTGAGACCACTCGCGTCACACCTGTCACAGCCCGGACGGCCCACGACACGCCCGTCGCGGCCCGTCGACACCCGCGGGTCGGGCCCGTTTAAGCCGCCCTGACCTGCGGTTTAACCAAGCCGCAAAAACTGTCCGCGGGAAACTGTCGGAACCGCTTGCGCCGCTGGGGGTGCGGTCCTAGGGTTACCACTACATCTAGTAGTTACACAGGTGTAGTTCTCCACAGATAGTGGTCAGTTCTTCACATGGAACCGCTGGTTGTCCCCACGTTACCCACAGATCCACCCACAGACCGGCCCCGCACCGGGGCCTCGGAACGGGAGGAAATGGGGGGTGCGGGGTGTTCTTCTAGAGGCGGAAACCACGGGTGAAGGGAGCGGCACCATGCACTGTCCGTACTGCCGCAACACCGACACCCGGGTGCTCGACAGCCGGGTCGCCGACGACGGTGGAGCGATCCGCCGCCGGCGCTCCTGCAACGAGTGCGGGAAGCGGTTCAGCACCGTCGAGCAGATGCAGCTCGTGGTGCTCAAGCGGTCCGGCGCGACCGAGCCGTTCGCCCGCGACAAGGCGATCAGCGGCGTCCGGAAGGCCTGCAAGGGCCGGCCGGTCTCCGAGGACGACCTCGACTGCCTCGGGCAGCAGGTCGAGGACACGCTGCGCGGCGAGGGCTGGGCCGAGGTGCCCGCCCACGAGGTCGGCATGGCGATCCTGACCCCGCTGCGCGAGCTCGACGAGGTGGCCTACCTCCGGTTCGCGTCGGTCTACAAGGCCTTCGAGAGCGCCGAGGCGTTCGAGGACGAGATCGCGATCCTGCGCGCCGAGCGAGCGGCGGCCGCGGTCGACACCCGGACGGTCGAGCCCGTCGAGCCGTCGACACCCCACCTCAGCCCGCACGGTCGGGCTGACCCAGACCGCCCGGCGCACACCGTGGGGAAGCGATGTGCGTCGGGCGCACCACCACGCCGCGACCAGCGGCACCAGCAGCAACCAGCACCACCCAGCAGCAGGACGACGAGACACCGGACGAAGGGGAAGATCATGACGGAGACGGTCAACGGCGGAGCAGCGCGCGTCGCCCAGCAGCGCCGCAAGGGCGGCAAGGGGCTGAAGATGGAGCGCGTGTTCTCCACCGAGGGCGTGCACCCCTACGACGAGATCACCTGGGAGCGTCGCGACGTCGTCCAGCAGAACTGGAAGACCGGCGAGACCGTCTTCGAGCAGAAGGGCGTCGAGTTCCCGGAGTCCTGGAGCCTCAACGCCTCGACGATCGTCACCACGAAGTACTTCCGCGGCGCGCTCAGCTCCGACGTCCGCGAGTGGAGCCTCAAGCAGCTCATCGACCGCGTCGTGAAGACCTACCGCGCGGGCGGCGAGGACAACGGCTACTTCGCCAGCGAGGACGACGCCGAGCTGTTCGAGCACGAGCTGACCTGGCTGCTGCTGCACCAGTACTTCTCGTTCAACTCCCCGGTCTGGTTCAACGTCGGCACGCAAGAGCCCGCAGCAGGTCTCCGCCTGCTTCATCCTCTCCGTCGACGACTCGATGGACTCCATCCTGAACTGGTACAAGGAGGAGGGCTTCATCTTCAAGGGCGGCTCCGGTGCCGGCCTGAACCTCTCCCGCATCCGGTCGTCGAAGGAGCTGCTCTCCAGCGGCGGCACGGCGTCCGGCCCGGTCTCCTTCATGCGCGGCGCCGACGCGTCCGCGGGCACCATCAAGTCCGGCGGCGCGACGCGTCGTGCGGCGAAGATGGTCGTCCTCGACGTCGACCACCCGGACATCGAGGAGTTCGTGATGACCAAGGCGCGCGAGGAGGACAAGATCCGCGCGCTCCGCGACGCCGGCTTCGACATGGACCTCGGCGGCGCCGACATCACCTCGGTGCAGTACCAGAACGCCAACAACTCCGTCCGCGTCAGCGACGAGTTCATGCGCGCCGTCGAGGACGGCACCTCCTTCGGGCTGCGCGGCCGCAAGACCGGCGAGGTCATCGAGGAGGTCGACGCCCGCGAGCTGTTCCGCAAGATCGCGGTGGCGGCGTGGGAGTGCGCCGACCCGGGCCTGCAGTACGACGACACGATCAACGACTGGCACACCAACCCGGAGACGGGCCGGATCACCGCGTCGAACCCGTGCTCGGAGTACATGTCGCTCGACAACTCCTCGTGCAACCTGGCGTCGCTGAACCTGCTGAAGTTCCTCAAGGACGACGACACCTTCGACGCGCCGCTGTTCGCCAAGGCGGTCGAGTTCATCATCACCGCGATGGACATCTCGATCTGCTTCGCGGACTTCCCGACCGAGTCGATCGGCGACACCACGCGTGACTACCGCCAGCTCGGCATCGGCTACGCGAACCTCGGTGCGCTGCTGATGGCGATGGGCCTCGGCTACGACTCGGACGGCGGCCGCGCGATGGCGGGTGCCATCACGTCGCTGATGACCGGGACGTCGTACAAGCGGTCGGCGGAGCTCGCCGGCGTCGTCGGCCCCTACACCGGGTACGCCCGCAACGCCGACGCCCACAAGCGCGTGATGCGCAAGCACCAGGCCGCCAACGACGCGGTGCGCTCGGTCAACTCCGTGGACCGCGACGTGCACGTGCTCGCCGGCCAGGCGTGGGACGCCGTCATCAAGACGGGGGAGAAGAACGGCTTCCGCAACGCGCAGGCCTCGGTGCTCGCGCCGACCGGCACCATCGGCTTCATGATGGACTGCGACACCACCGGCATCGAGCCGGACTTCTCGCTGGTCAAGTTCAAGAAGCTCGTCGGCGGCGGCTCGATGCAGATCGTCAACCAGACGGTGCCGCGGGCGCTGAAGAAGATGGGCTACCAGCAGGAGCAGATCGAGGCGATCGTCGAGTACATCGCCGAGCACGGCCACGTCATCGACGCCCCGAGCCTCAAGCAGGAGCACTACGAGGTCTTCGACTGCGCGATGGGTGCGCGGGCGCTGAAGCCGATGGGTCACGTGCGGATGATGGCGGCGGCGCAGCCGTTCCTGTCCGGCGCGATCAGCAAGACCGTCAACCTCCCCGAGGAGGCCACGGTCGAGGAGATCGAGGACGTCTACCTGCAGAGCTGGAAGCTCGGCCTGAAGGCGACCGCGATCTACCGCGACAACTGCAAGGTCGGCCAGCCGCTCTCGGACGGCAAGTCCAAGAAGAAGGACGAGCCCGACCGCGGTCGAGCCGTCGAGACCGCGCCGGTCGAACGCCATGCCGAACCCGGTCCGCAAGCGGCTGCCGAAGAAGCGCCCGTCGCAGACCACGTCGTTCACCGTCGGTGGCGCCGAGGGCTACATGACGGCCGGCTCGTACCCCGACGACGGCCTGGGCGAGGTCTTCCTCAAGCTCGGCAAGCAGGGCTCCACGCTCGCCGGTGTGATGGACGCCTTCTCGATGGCGATCAGCATCAGCCTGCAGTACGGCGTCCCGCTGGAGACCTACGTCTCGAAGTTCACCAACATGAAGTTCGAGCCGGCCGGCCTCACCGACGACCCGGACGTGCGGATGAGCCAGTCGATCATGGACTACATCTTCCGCCGGCTGGCGCTCGACTACCTGCCGTTCGAGAAGCGCTCCGCGATGGGCATCTACACCGCCGAGGAGCGTCAGCGCCAGCTCGAGACGGGCTCGTACGAGGCCGCCGAGGAGCTCGAGGACGACGGTGACACCGCCGCCTCGCTGGTCGACGACGCCCGGCGGACGAGGGCGCTCGGACGGTCGAGCCTGTCGAGACCAAGGCAAGTCCGTCGAGGAGGCCTCGGTGAAGGAGGCTCCCAAGGGTGCCCACACCTCCGCCGAGCTGATGGAGGCCATCACCGGTACGGCGGTCGACAGCCCGCTCTGCTTCACGTGCGGCACCAAGATGCGCCCGGCGGGCAGCTGCTACGTCTGCGAGGGCTGCGGGAGCACCAGCGGCTGCAGCTGAGAACTAGAAGATGGCGAGGTGACGGGAGACGTCACCTCGCATCCACAAGGGGGAACGACGCGTTGGAAGACCGCTGTCGCACGCGAGTTGCCCAGCAACTACAGCGTTGGGCAGGCATTCAGTCTTACCCACTCCTCCCGCAGTCTGCAGCGAGTCTCCATCGTCCGATACCCGCGAACCCGACGATCCAGCAAGTGCCCGCAAGGAGTTGCAGCAGTTGAGGGACGATGGGCTCCTCGATTGCAGTTCATCGCGACGCCCCGGCGATGCTGGCGACTCCGATGGGCATACGTGCTTGTGCCCCGGCGCTCCGCCGCCTGCCTCGACCCAGCGCGATCAGTAGCCGCACGACCGTGCGCACATGCCTCGTCGATCTCGCGTCGAGGATCGCCGAACCAGCCGCCCAACCGACAGGCGACCAGTCGGGAACGCCTTCTCGCGCGAGGTGCCGTCCGCACGGAACGTCGGATGTGGACCTCCAAGCGGCTTACGAGTCGGCTACGCAGATGCCGCTTGACGGCCTAGTCCAGTGTGCAGCGCCGCCTGGGCGTCTTGCGCCAACGAGATCCGTCATGCTCGCCCCGCATTGTTACGACGTCGTGGGATGGTCCACCAGAACGCCTCGAACGAGTGCTCCAGCTCGTATCCCGCGACCCGGCCTCGCTTCGCACGAGGTGCGGCTGGAAGCAGAGGAGTTCGGACGTCGCGTGTGTCACGAGGACGCTTTAGCGGACCCCCTGGTCAGGTGGCCCAGTGGACACCTGACGGTCATCGACCCTGAGCTCATCTTGGACCGCGGCTGCGGTGTCTGGCCGCTGTACGACATCCTGCGTGAGCTCGAGGCCCGAGAAGAGTCAGCGCACGCGCGTCGAGTGCGTGGCGCCTACGACCATGTCATGCGAGACCTACACGCGGGCGATCTCGGCCGAGCGTCGTGGGTGATGCGTCGTGGTCGCGCCTCTACGCCGATCAGCAACTACGCTCATCGTTCGGGCGCAAGCGCATGACTGCTGACCTGGCGATCGACTACGGTCACTCTTGGGTCGTGGTGGACGCGACCACAACGGGTCTCCAGCGGCTCGCCCATGCCGGCACCGGCCGACGAAGCTGTCGTGCAGGACTTCGACCAGATCGTGCGAGAAAGCTACGCAGCTCGCGCCACGATCTCGGCCCTGCAGACCGCATGAGGGCCGTCTGACCGGTGTGCCCCGACGCTGGCGTACCGCCGGTTGTACCGCCTCGTGTGACCTCGACGGTCGCCGCAGAACCGCTTCGTTCGATGCTGCCTCGACCGGTCGACGCGCTGAGGCCGCTGCAGAACCGGGACACCGCGCCGTCGAGGTCATGGAGTTCGAGGACTTCGACGTTGCTCGAGGGACTCGTGGCAGAGCGGTGGGCCGAGCTTCGTTGAGGTGCTCGGCGGCAGGCCGAGTCCGGGCTGACGGACCTCGCGCTCCTCACGACGGTGAGCTCGGCACCCCGAGCAGAAGGCCCGGCAGGACGCGGGCCCGGACAAGTACCGGGACACCTTCTGGGACCAGGACCACGTCTTCTACGGCCACGTGCTCGGGTTCAAGGGCTCGAGCGTCCAGCGGTCATCCTCGCGCTCAACGAGAACCCGCCTGTGGAGCGCTCGCGCGAGCGGCTGTACGTCGGACTGTCCCGCGCCCGCGACCAGCTCGTGGTCGTGGGCGACCCCGACTTCGTGGAGACGGTGGGCGGCGGGTCGGTGCTGCGACACCTGCGCAAGGGGCGGGCGGCCGAAACCCCATGACGTCACCGCTGCCCGTCGAGAGGCTGTTCCATCAGCGGATGGTACGGAAGCGCTCTTCGAGACGATTGGTGTCCGGCTGCGAGTCACGGGCTCGAGGAGGGGTCAGCCTCAAGTTGTGCATGCCCTGCAGTCCGTGGCGCAGCATAGGGCCGTCGACCTCGTCGAGAACGTCCTGACGAATGTGAACGCTGAGGTCTGGTCGCACACCCAGATGTTGCTGTCGAAGGCCGCGTGGTGGATCTTGCACATGGCCAATCCATTGGGCACGACAGGATCCCCATGCGGCTGGTTGTCACTGATGATGTGAGCGGCATCGAGCAGTTCAGCGTGGCGCAGTTGGCAGACAGTGCAGCGTGACTGGTACGCAGCTAGCACGCGGGCCCGGAACATCGGCTGGTGGAGACGGACCTTGTTGATGCGTTCGACGTATCGCCTCATCTCGATTGAGAGGTCGACGCCTGGAGTTATGAGGCGTTGGCCCTCATCGAGTGCCAGCGCGAACTGCAGTTCGATCCCGCTCATCGCGGACGATCCACACGGGGTAGATCGGCTCGTACACAGCAGGCGCCACCCCGACGAACCAGATGAGGGGCAGACCATCCTCATATGCGCGCCGTAGGGCACGGTTCTCAGGGTGCATCGGGTCGTCACCGCGGTACTTGTAGCGCTGCAGCCCGTCAGTGCCGGCCGCGTCCGCGTATGGCGGGGTGTCGCCGGGACGCGTGAAGACAGTGCGCATGGAGAGCGCGGCGTTCATGACTGCCGGCTTACGAATGCCGCGCTGTCGATCCATCAAGGGAATGCGTTGGCCGTCGTATTCGAAAGTGGCGAGCCAGTTGTAGTCGACGCGCGAGTGCGGTCGGTGGTCGAGCCAGGTCATGGCCGCGTTGCGAATGGATCGGCTCAGTTCCTCTTCCAGCACTGGGCTGTTCTACCAGCTCGTGGAGGTGGTCTTCTGGCTATTGGCTGACTTCGACCGTGTACGCGTCATGGTCCGACAGCCCTGTCGCAGCATGACGCGAAGCGTCGTGCACTCGCCATGTCTGTGGCACCGCGATGTGGTCAATGGTCAGGAGTCCGTCGATGCGGTGAGGCAGGTGGGTCGTCGGGGTCTGGAGGCCCAGCTCGTCGACGAGTGTGTGGATCTGCGCGCGACCCGCTTTGCTACCGGCCCACTCACGCCCGTGGAGAGCATGGTTGAGGTCGCCACCCCATATGACCGGGACCCGCAGTTCTCGGCGCAACGCGTCGGTCGTCCATGCCGTCCAGTCGGCGTGACGCTCTCCCGGCCAGCACGGCCGGCCGCCGGCGCCACGCCACGGCAGGATCGAGCTGCAGTAGGCGACGCCGTCGATCTGGACCATGGCGCTGGCTTCGTGCGGGTCGGGCAGTGGTTGCAGAGCGCGGCGGCTGAGCACTCCTGCCCACGCACGGCCGTCGGCCATGTCGTCCCCACACAGGTGGCGACGGTAGCCGTCGAGCTCGACGTCACGGCGTACCTCGGTCAGCAGCAGGACGTCGCAGTCCAGCCCGAGAAGGAAGTCCCGGTGCGCGGCTGACCAGCGGCCGGCCAGGTTCCAGGTGCCGATGCGCGTCATCTCGTCGGTGTCACCGGCTCGCCGCAGCTCGGGCACTGGATCGAGTCAACCTCGTCGTCACTACCGCCCTCGTACCCACAGTGCTCGCACACCCAGTCCATGTGGCCCCCTCGTCGGGGGACATCGTGGCGCACGGAGCCGCACCGATGGTGAAGATTCGTCCGATCCGCAAACGTGCCGCGAGCAGACTCCTACCTTGGTCTGACCAACGACCGGGGGAGCGGGCATGGCGGGGGAGTCGGCGCACGAGATGGCACGTCGCGCACGTGAGAAGGCGGCGCGGCTGGAGCGGCAGGCCGACCACTGGGAACGCGGGAGCCTGGGCGAGCAGGCCACCGGCGCGGTCCTGGCCTCGTTGCCCGACGGCTGGTTCGCCCTGCACGACGTGCGCTGGCCCGGACGTCCGCGAGCCAACATCGACCACGTCGTGGTCGGACCGGGTGGCATCTTCGTCATCGACTCCAAGAACTGGACCGGCCGGATCACGGTGAGCAACGGCGTGCTGCGCCAGAACGGCCGCTTGCGTGAGCAGACGGTCGCCAGTGCAGCGGAGGCCGGGCTCGCCGTGGCTTCCCTCGCTGGGCCGCATCTCGCCCACGTGCACCCGGTGCTGTGCTTCGTCGACCAGCCCCAGCTCGGGGGCTGGAGCCGCGACGTCATGGTCTGCAGCACCGGCAACCTGCTGGACATGCTCCAGACCCGACCGGTCGTGCTCACGCCCGAGGCGGTCGGTGACGCGTGGCACCGGCTGGCTCCTCGCTTGAGGTCGGCCGCCGCTCCGTCCGCCCCTGTCCGTCGTCGCAGCGTGCCGCTGCCGGAGCGGTCTCGAGCCAGCCGGTCACGACCCCGGAGGAAGCAACGTGGTCCCTCGCTCGCCCGGCTCGTCGTGGGAGCAGTCCTGGTCATCGGCATGTTGACGAAGGGTCCGGAGTTCGGAGACCTCGTGGCCAAGGTGATCGTCACCGAGGCGGCGACGCCATCGAGCCGTCCGAGCAGTCCTCCCTCGAAGGCCGGCCCCCTGGCGCCTCGACATGCCAAGCAGGCGAAGAAGGCCGACCCTCGCTAGCGCTCAGCCGGGCCCAGTCTCAGGCGGCTGGCGTAACGACGAGCGGATGTCGTCGTTGTCCTTCGTGGAGAGAGCACCCACGAGCATCGGAGGGACCCGTGCGCCGAACCCTTGCCTGCCTGACCGCTGCGGTCGCAGTCGCCGCGAGCACAGTCGCGGCCACCGCCCCCACAGCGACCGCATCGACCACGCAGCCGCTGCGCTACGTCGCGCTGGGTGACTCCTACAGTGCCGCCTCCGGGGTCCTCCCGCTGGACCCGGCAGCTCCGCCGCAGTGCCTGCGCTCGACGCGCAACTACCCGCACGTGATCGCGGGCAAGACCGGAGCGGCGCTGACCGACGTCACCTGCGGCGCCGCGGAGACGAAGGACTACGCGTCCTCGCAGTCCCCCGGCGTGGCACCCCAGCTCGACGCGCTGCAGAAGAACACCCAGCTGGTCACCATGACCATCGGCGGCAACGACAACAACACGTTCATCGACTCGATCGTCGAGTGCGGCGCCGCCGGCCTCTCGACCGCCGGGCAGGGCAGCCCGTGCAAGGACCGCTACGGGTCGTCGTTCGCCGACGACATCCGCACCAAGACCTACCCGGCGCTCGTGAAGGCGCTCGGAGCGGTGCACGCCAAGGCGCCGAACGCCAAGGTGGCCATCCTCGGCTACCCGCACATCCTGCCGCCCACCGACGGCTGCTTCGACAAGATGCCGGTGGCCAAGGGCGACGTGCCCTACCTCAACGGCATCCAGGCCACCCTCAACGACGCGGTACGCCGCGCGGCGGCCGCCACGGGTACGACGTACGTCAACGTGGACGGCGTCTCGGCCGGCCACGACGCCTGCCAGCCGATCGGGGTCCGGTGGATCGAGCCGGTGCTGCAGGGCACGAACCCGGTGGTCGTGCATCCCAACGCGCTGGGGGAGTCGCAGCTCGCGGCCCGGACGATGCGCGTTCTCGGCCTCGGCTGAGGTTCCTGCACTCCTTCGGTGGTTTCGAGGCTCGTCGCTAGCGCTCCTCGCGCCTCAACCACCCGGGGCGCTCCTCGCGCCTCAACCACCCGGGTACTTCACGCCCGGCCCGGGTCCGCGCCCGCGGCGGGCTCGGGCAGCTCCTCCTCGTCGTAGTCCAGCAGGGCTGCGTCGGCCTCGAGGTACCGCTCCCGGATCTCCTTCGGGCCGAACGGCCACTGCTTGCGGGCCCGCGCCCACAGGCCGAACGCGATGACGCCGACGACGACCCACAGCAGGGACAGCTCGATCGGGTGGAGGCCGGGGGCGTTCTTGTCGGCGTACGCGTAGACCACGGCCCAGCCGAGCGCGGCCACGATGCTGGGCAGCGGGTAGAGGAACATCTTGTAGGGCCTTCGGAGCGTTGGCTGGCGGCGCCGCAGCACCGTGAGCGCGAGCGATCTGGGCGAACGCCTGCACCAGCACCATCACCACCGTCAGCAGCTGGATCAGCACGGTGATCGACGTCAGCTGGCCGACCACGAAACCGAGCGCGGTCACCACGCCCATCGTCAGCAGCCCGACGGTCGGGAACTCCAGCCGCGGGTGCAGCCGTGCGAAGGACCGGAAGAAGACGCCGTCGCGTGCCGCGTCGTACGGCACGCGTGAGCCCGCCAGCAGGCCGGCGAACACCGACGTGAACGCGGTGACCAGGATGAAGACCGTGACGATCTTGGCCGCGGTCGCGCCCCACGAGCGCTCGAGCACCACCGAGACCACCGAGGTGTACGCCGGCGACGACTGGTTCAGCATCTCGTGCCAGTCGACCACCCCGAGGACGCCGACCTGCATCGCGAGGTACACCACCATCATCGCGAGCACGGCGATGATGATCGACCGCGGCAGCGTGCGGCCCGGCTTGCGGATCTCGGCGCCGAGGTAGGCGCTGGTGTTGTAGCCGAGGTAGTCGTACACCCCGACCGTCAGCCCGCCGGCGAAGCCGATCCAGAAGCCCGAGCGGGTTAGGTCGAACGCACCCGACGGGAACGTGAACACCTGCGAGGCGTGGAAGTCGGTGTACGCGGCGGCGATCACCACGGCCAGCGTCGCGATCATCACCAGCCACAGCACCTGGGTGAGCCGGCCGATCGGAGTCGATGCGCCGCCACAGCAGCGCGACGATCACGACGACCATCGCGAGCCCGACGACGTAGCTCTCGAAGGTCGTCATCCCCGGCCACAGGTAGCGGCAGGTAGGACACGAAGCCGTAGACCCCGGTGGACATGATCAGCGGGATGAACAGGATCGCGGTCCACACGAACAGGAACGGCATCAGCCGGCCGGTGCGGTACTGGAACGCCTCGCGCAGGTAGACGTACGTGCCTCCCGACCCGGGCATCGCGGCGCCGAGCTCGGCCCACACCAGCCCGTCGCACAGCGCGAGCAGGGCGCCGAAGACCCAGCCCATGATCGCCTGCGGACCACCGAACGCCACCACCATCGCGGGGATGGTGATGAACGGTCCGATGCCGCACATCTGCGACATGTTCATGGCGATCGCCTGCGGCAGCCCGATGCGGCGCCGGAGGTGGGGACGGTGGGCGGCCTCGGTCATGCCCTGTGCTTACCCACGCAGCGCATCGGGAATCAGAGAGCCGTGCGCGGCGAACAGCTCGTCGCACATCTCGACGGTCTGCGCCGTGGTCAGCGTCGCTGCCGTGTTCGGGTCGAGCAGCGCGGCCTGGTAGACGTGCCGCCGGTCGCCCTCGAGGACGGCCTTGACGGTGAGCTCGACGACGTTGAGGAACGTGCGGTTCAGCGCCGTCAGCTGCGGCGGCATCGCGCCGACGGCCCGCGGGTGCAGGCCCTCGGCGTCGACGGTCGCGGGCACCTCGACGCAGCAGTCGTCGGGCAGGCCCTCGATGCGGCCCTCGTTGCGGATGTTGACGTACACCTCCGCCGGATCGCCGGTCTGGTGCGCGTGGATGATCTCGGAGGCGAGCTCCGAGGTCGGCGTCAGGTCGAGCGTGTCGGCGGCCTCCAGCGCCGTGCGGGTGGACTCGTACTCCGCCATGTTGCGCTCGGAGCGGGTGAGGTACTCGCCGATCGGCACCCGGAACTGCTCGACCTGGTCGTCGTGGCGCATGATCCACGGGACGTACTCCGCGCTGTGCTCGCTGGACTCGGTCGGGAAGTAGCCGAACCGGCGGAAGATCTCCACGCGCACCCGCCGCTGCAGCTCGGGGTCCGCCTCGACCACCTCGCGCAGCCGCGGGTAGAGGTCGACGCCCTGGTGCTCGAAGCGCAGCACGAACGCCTGGTGGTTGAAGCCGGCGGTGGTGAAGTCCACCTCGGCGAGCGGTACGTCGACCAGCTCGGCCAGCAGCCGGTGGGTGTCGCGCACCGAGTGGCACAGCCCGACGACGCGCTGGAAGGGCGTGCCGGCGTACACCGCCCAGGGCAGCATCGCCATCGGGTTGCTGTAGCTGAGCAGGTAGGCGTCCGGGGCGACCCGGGCGAGGTCCTCGCCGATGTCCAGCAGCACCGGGATGGTCCGCACCCCGCGGAAGATGCCGCCGATCCCGATGGTGTCGGAGATGGTCTGCCGCACGCCGTAGCGCGCGGGGACGTCGAAGTCGGTCCGGGTGGCGGCGTACCCGCCGACCTGGATCTCGTTGAGGACGTAGTCGCTGCCCTCGACGGCGGCCCTCCGGTCGAGGTCGGCACTCACCACCGCGCCGGAGCCGGACTGCTCGTCGATGCGGCGCACCAGCGACTCGGCGTAGCGCAGCCGGTCCGGGTCGACGTCGTGCAGCGAGAGCTCCAGGCTGCCGTGCAGCTCCGGGAAGCTGCACAGGTCGGTGACGACGTTGCGGGTGAACTCGACGCTGCCCGCGCCGATGATGGAGACCTTGGGCATGCGCCGGAGTATGGTCCGGTGTGCGCGACCCGATCAAGAGATCGGCAGCAAACGCGCAGGAATCGCTCAGTTCGTGCGCGGTCAGACGCAGACCACGTCGCAGCCCCGCCTGCGGATCGCGTCGACCGCGGACCGGTCGGCCCGGCTGTCGGTGACCAGCACGTCGACGTCGGCCATCGCGCACACCGGCGCCAGCGCGACCCGGGTGATCTTGGTGGCGTCGGCCAGCACGGCGGTGACCCGGGCTCGCTCGCGCATCAGCGCGTTGACCCGCGCGCCGACCGGGTCGTAGTTCGTGCAGCCGGCCTCGGCGTCGACCCCGTCGACGCCGAGGAAGGCGACGTCGAGGTTGTAGCCGGCCAGGAACGCCTCGGCCGAGGGACCGACCGCCTCCTGGCTGCTGCCGCGCACCTCGCCCCCGGCGGCGAACACCCGCAGTCGCGGCTGCGGTGCCAGCTCCACGGCGATGTTGAGCGCGTTGGTGACCACGGTGAGGCCCTCGGCCCCGGAGAGCCGTCGCGCGAACTCGGTGACGGTGGTGCCGCCGGTCACCCCGATCACGCGGGCCCGGTCGAGCAGCGTGAGGGCGTGGTCGGCGATCCGCCGTTTCTCCGGCAGGTCCTGGGCGGTCTTGTAGCTCAGCGGCAGGTCGTGGAACGCCGCGTGCGTGGTGGCGCCGCCGTGCGTGCGGTGCACCAGTCGCTGCTGCTCCAGCGTCTCGAGGTCACGGCGCACGGTCGCCTGGGAGACCTCGAACATGTCGGCCAGCGCGGCGACGTCGAGGGACGTCTGCTCCACGATCGCCGCCACCATCTGGTTGAGCCGAGCCTTGCGTTGCACAGCGGGACAGTAGCACCGCGTCGTCACCGTTCCTTCAGTTTCCGTGCAACAAAGATGCGTGGTCGATCACCAAAATGGGAAATCACTGCGCGCTTCGGTGGAATCCGCGGTCGCGGGCGGCGGAACTCTTGACCGACTGCGCACTGCGTGCAAACGTCTGGCCCAATCCCGCAGACGACGAGCACCGTGGGATCGGGCGGCAGAGAAGAGGCACAGCTGATGGTCATCAGGCGCAGGTACGCGCGGGGGGTCGCGGCGGCCGCCGCGACCATGGCGATGGTGCTGGTCGCGGGCTGCGGGTCCGGCGGCTCGACGCAGGGCTCGAGCAAGACGCGTGGCGCGACCATCACGGTCGCGCTCGCCTCCGAGCCGCCGCCGAAGTCCGCGCTGGCCGCCTTCACCAAGCAGACCGGGATCAAGGTGAAGTGGGTGAACATCGACTGGGACAGCCTGCAGACCAAGATCTCCGCGGCCGCCTCGTCGAAGACCTACTTCGCCGACGCCACCGACGTGGACTGGTCGCGGGTCGGGCAGCTCGGCAAGCTCGGCTGGTTCCAGCCGCTCGACGGCAAGGTCGACACGAAGGCAATGAAGTCCGACATGCCGCAGCTGGACTCGTTCACCTCCGACGGCAAGGTGGTCGGCATCCCGTACGACGCCTCCTTCATGGTCACCACGGTGAACAAGAAGATGCTGGACAAGGCCGGCGTGAAGCAGATGCCGACGACCTTCGACGCCTACAACAAGGACCTGAAGACCGTCCAGACCAAGGGCGTCGTGAAGTACCCGCTCAACATCCCGTTCGCCGCGGCCGAGGGGCTCTCGACGTACTGGTACCAGACCACCGGGGCGCTCGGCGGCACCATCCTCGACGGCAAGGGCAAGCCGCAGTTCTCCGACCCGTCGTCCCCGGGCTACAAGGCCGCGGAGTGGATGGTCTCCGCGCTGAAGGACGGCCTGGTGCCGCCCGGCAACATCAACGTCACCGACAGCCAGGGGCAGCAGACCCTGATGGCCAAGGGCCAGGTCGCCAGCACGTTCAGCGACTACTCCGGCACGGTCGGCACGTTGTACGCCGTGCCCGACTCCTCGTCGGTCGTGAACCAGGTGTACTACCTGCCGACGCCCGGCGCCTCCGGGGTCGGCCCCAACCTGAACAACCCGGACGGCATCGGCATCCCGACGGAGGCGAAGTACCCCAAGGCGGCGGCCAAGTTCATCGAGTGGTTCACCGACACCGACACCCAGATCGACTTCGCCGGCGTCAACGGACCCGACAAGGTGCTGCCGGGCTACCCCATCCCGTCGCGGCTCTCGGCCGTGAAGGTGATGACGGAGAAGGGCAAGCTGATCCAGGGTGAGCAGCTGCAGAAGATGCTGAAGGGCTCGACCCGGCCGGTGTTCCCCGAGGGTGCCCCGTCGTGGTACCCGCAGTTCTCCCGCGCGGTCTACACCAACCTCCACGCCGCGGCGACCGGCTCCAAGAGCGTCTCCGCCGCCATCGGTGCGATCGCCGACACCGCGAACAGCCTGGCCGAGGGCTCGTGACGGTCGGGGTCGAGCGCGGCGACGCGACCCCGACGGTGGACGGCGGCGGACCCGCACGGTCCGCACGCCGTTCCCGCCGGCCGGACCTGCTGCCCTACCTGCTGGTGGCACCGTTGGTCGTCTTCATCGTCGGCCTCGCCCTGGTGCCGGCCGGCCTCGCGCTCGTGCAGTCCTTCTACCGGGTGCAGGAGCTCAACCCGCCGGTGACGTTCTCCGGGTTCGACAACTTCCGGCGGCTGTGGGCCGACGACGCGGTGCGCGCCAGCGTCGTCAACACCGCGGTCTACGTCGTCGTCGGCGTCGCGCTGTCGACGGTGCTGGGCATCGCGATGGCGCTTACGCTGCGCCACCCCTTCCGCGGCCGCTCCGTGCTGATCGCCGTCATGATCCTGCCCTGGGCGCTGCCCGGCGTGGTCGAGGGCATCGTGTGGACGGGCATCTGGGACGCGAACACCGGTCTGCTCAACAGCGTGCTCAGCTCCCTGCACCTGATCAGCGACTACCAGGTCTTCCTCGGGCACAACCGGCTGCTGACGGTCTTCGCGATCGAGCTGGTGCAGGTCTGGCAGATCACGCCGCTGTCGGCGCTGCTGGTGCTCGCGGCGCTGCAGAACGTGCCGGGCGACCTGGACGAGGCGGCCCAGCTGGACGGCTGCTCCCCGTGGGCGGCGTTCAGCCGGGTGACGCTGCCGCTGATCCGGCCGGGCATCGCGATCGCGATGGTGCAGGCACTCATCCAGACCCTCAACGTGTTCGACCAGCCGTTCATCCTCAACGGGTCGGCCGACACCGGCACGTCGGTGACGATGCAGACCTACTTCATCAGCTTCCAGAACCTCGACTTCGGCGGCGGCTACGCGCTGTCGCTGTGCATCACCATCGCGACGCTGGTGATCTCGCTCGCCATCGTGAAGGTCGTCTACCGGCCGGTGGAGTTCTGATGGCGACCAGACGCCCGAGGCTCCGCACCGTCGGCATCGTGCTGATGCTGGCGTGGACGATCGTGCCGCTGTACTGGACGCTCAACAGCAGCCTGCAGACCGACGCGCAGCTCACCTCGCGCCCGGCGCACTACGTGCCGCCGACGCCCAGCCTCCAGCACTACACGGCGCTGCTCTTCGGCGACAGCGACGTGGCGAGTGCGGTACGGCGCTCGATGCTCAACATCTTCGTGGAGTGCGCGGCCGCCACCCTGGTGACCGTGGCGCTGGCGACGCTGGCGGCGTACGCGTTCGCGCGGATGCCGTTCATCGGCAGCAAGATGCTGCTCTACGCGGTGCTGTTCACGATGGCGTTCCCGCCGTACACCACGCTGATCCCGCTCTACCGGATCATGACCGACCTCGGGCTCGTCAACACCTACACCGGGATCGTGCTGGTCTACGTCTCGGGCTTCCTGCCGCTCGCCGTCTGGATCCTCTACAACTACATGTCGAGCCTGCCCCGGGCCATCGAGGAGTCCTCGCAGGTCGACGGTGCGAGCCGGATGCAGGGGTTCTGGTACGTCGTGCTGCCGCTGTCGCTGCCGGGCATCATCTCCACCGCGATCATCACGTTCCTGTTCGCGTGGGCCCAGTTCCTGTTCCCGCTGGTGCTCTCCAGCGACCTGTCGACGCAGCCGCTGACGGTCGTCATCGCCTCGCTGCAGGGGCGTCACGTCGTGCCGTTCACGCTGCTGAGTGCGGCGGGCATGATCGCGATCGCCGTGCCGGCCGTGATCGCGCTGACCCTCAACCGCTACATCGTCAGCGGCCTGCTGACCGGCAGCGTGAAGTAGGGCCTGGCGATGGACACCACCACCTTCGTGCTCGTCGGCGCCGGCAGCACGGTGTTCACACCGGGGCTGCTGCGCGACCTCGCCCGGTCCCCGCTCTCCGACGGGTTCGACGTTCGGCTGGTCGACCTGGACGGCGAGGCGGCGGAGACGATGGCGGTGCTCGGCACCCGGATCGCGTCCGAGGCAGGGTCCCGGATGACGGTCTCGGCCCACACCGACCGGCGGGAGGCGCTCCCCGGCGCGCGGTTCGTGGTCACCACCATCGCGGTGGGCTCCGCGGCAGGCTGGCACGCGGACCTCGAGGTGCCGGCCCGGTACGGCGTGCGGCAGACCGTCGGCGACAGCGTGGGACCCGGGGGAGTGCTGCGTGCGCTGCGGCACGTCCCCGAGGTCGTCGCGATCGCCCGCGACGTCGCCGAGCTGGCACCCGCGGCGTGGCTGGTCAACTACAGCAACCCACTGACCGCGAACGTCCGCGCGATCACCCGGACCACCGACGTCCGCACCTTCGGGCTGTGCCACGGCACCATGCACACCCGGGCCGCGCTGGCCGCCGCCCTCGGCGTCCCCGACAAGGAGCTGCACACCGTCTTCGCCGGGCTGAACCACCTGTGCTGGCTGCTCGACGTCCGGCACGGATCGACGGACCTCTACCCCCGGCTGCGGCGGCTCGTCGAGGAGCGTGCCGGCGGCGAGGACGCGGTCTCCGACCCGCGGGAGGGGGTGCACCAGCCGGTGTCGGCCGACCTGCTCGCGACGTTCGGGCGCTACCCGGCGCCGGGGGACCGGCACGTGAGCGAGTTCTTCGGCGACTACCTCCACGGCGACCCGCTGCGCTGGGGTCTGCAGGGCGGTCACGACATGACGCTGCACTACATCGACGGCAAGGGCGACCTGTGGCAGCGGCTGCGGGCGCAGGCCACGGGCGAGGAGCCGCTGGCCGTCGGCGGCAACCAGGAGGCGGAGCGGCTGGTGACCATCGCCGAGGCGCTGCTCACCGGTGAGGACCACGTCGAGCTGGCGGTCAACGTGCCCAACCGCGGCGTGCTCCCCGACCTGCCCGCGGAGGCGGTCGTCGAGGTCCCGGCGCTCGTCGGCGCCGCGGGTGTCACCCCGCTGTCGGTCGGCCCGCTGCCGGCCGGCATCGCCGCGGTGCTGACGGCACGCGCGCAGCAGCAGGAGATCACCGTCGAGGCCGCCCTCACGGGTGACCGCGACCTCGCGGTCGAGGCGCTGGTGCTCGACCCGCTGGTGCCCGACTCCGCGACGGCCCGAGCGATCCTGCGCGACGCCGCCCTCGCCCAGCCCGAGACGCTCGGAGCGTTTGCGTGAACGGCGAAGCGGTCGTCGCGCTGGACGTCGGCGGCACGGGGATGAAGGGGGTCGTGCTCGACACCACCACGCACGCGCGGGAGGCACGACGCTGGGAGACGCGCCGCGAGCAGGGTCCGGAGGCGGTCGTCGCGCAGGTGCTGGGCGCGGTCGACGAGCTGTGCGCGCTCGCCCCGGACGCGCGGGCCGTCGGGCTCGTGGTCCCGGGCGTCGTGGACGAGGGGACCGGGGTGGCGGTCTACTCCGAGAACATCGAGTGGCGCGACGTGCCCTTCCGCCGGCTGGTCGCCGAGCGCACCGGTCTGCCGGTCGGGTTCGGGCACGACGTCCGTGCGGGCGGGCTCGCGGAGCGCGAGCTCGGAGCGGCCGCGGGGTGCGACGACGTGCTGTTCGTGCCGATCGGCACCGGCATCTCCGGCGCGATGTTCGTCGACGGCCGGCTGGTGCAGCACCCGTACGCCGGCGAGATCGGCCACGTCCACGCGGGCTTCGACGAGCCCTGCGCCTGCGGGGCCGTCGGCTGCCTCGAGGCGGTCGCGTCGGGCGCCGCCATCAGCCGGCGCTACGCCGCGCGAGCCGGTGACGTCGGTCCCGGCCGAGGAGGTGCTGCGGCGTGCCGACCACGAGGACGCCGACGCCGTGGCCGTGTGGGACGACGCGCTCGACGCGCTCGCACGCGTGCTCACCACCTACGTCTCGATCCTCGCGCCGCAGCGCATCGTCGTCGGCGGCGGCGTCTCGCGGGCCGGCGAACGGCTGCTCGGGCCGCTCCGCGCCCGGCTCCGCGACCTGCTCGTGTGGCAGCAGGAGCCCGAGGTGGTGCCCGCCGTGCTCGCGGACGAGGCCGGCTCGCTCGGGGCGGGACTGCTGGCGCGCAGGGCGCTGGAGCGGACGACCCCCACCGACGTACCCAGGCAAGAAAGGTAGGAAGCACGTGAGCGAGAACGAGAACTCCGGCCCGCTGGGCCGCCTCACCTCCGAGGAGGTGGCCAGCCAGCCGTCCTGCTGGAAGACGGCGCTGCAGCAGGGGCGTGAGCAGCCGGCCGGGCTGCCGGCGCCGGGCGAGCAGGTGCTCGTGCTGGGCTGCGGGACGTCGTACTACCTCGGCGAGGCCTACGCCTGGCTGCGGGAGGCCGGCGGCCACGGAACCACGGATGCGCTCATCGCCTCGGAGGTCCCGCCCCGGCTGCGCAGCTACGACCGGGTGGTGGTGATCAGCCGCTCCGGCACCACCAAGGAGGTGCTGCAGGCGCTCGACAAGGTGCCGCCCGGCACGCCGGTGACTGCCATCGTCGGCGAGCTCGGCACCCCGGTCGCGGAGGCGGCCTCCGACGTGGTGGACCTGTCCTACGCCGACGAGCAGAGCGTGGTGCAGACCCGCTTCCCGACCTCGCTGCTCACGATGCTGCGCGCCCACCTCGGCGAGTCCGCCGACGTGCTGTCCGGGCTCGCCGACCAGGCCGCCGCCCTCATCGCCGGCTCGGTGACCGAGAGCGCGCCGCGTCAGCTCGTCGTGCTCGGCAGCGGCTGGGCCGCCGCGCTCGCGCAGGAGGCCGCGCTCAAGTGCCGCGAGTCGGCCGGGATGTGGGCGGAGGCCTACGCCACCGGGGAGTATCGCCACGGCCCGATCAGCGTGGCCGGACCCGGCACCCTCGTGTGGGCGATGACCCCGCTCAGCGACCAGCTGGCCGGCGCCCTCGACGAGACCGGAGCAGCCGTCCACCACGGCAGCCACGACCCCCAGGTCGAGCTCGTCGCCCTCCAGCTGCACGCCGTCAGCTGGGCGACCGCGGCCGGCCGCGACCCCGACGTGCCGATCCACCTGTCGCGCTCGGTCGTGACTCCGTGACCCCTCCGGCTCGATGATCCTGGCCGTCTGCCTCAACCCCGCCCTCGACGTGACGTACCACGTCGACGTGCTGGTCCCCGGCGCCACCCACCGGGTGCGGTCCGTGCGCGAGCGCGCGGGCGGCAAGGCCAGCAACGCAGCCCACGTCCTCGCGCAGCTGGGCGAGGAGGTGGCGCTGTTCGGGTTCGCCGGCGGCAGCAGGGGTGAGCGCTTCCGCTCGGCCCTGGGCCCCGTGCACGACCGGCTGACCTGCATCCAGGGCGAGACCCGGCAGTCGGTCGCTGTCGTCGACGCCGACGACGTCACCGTGCTGAACGAGCCCGGTCCGGCGGTCGCCGGCCACGAGTGGGAGGCCCTGCTCGACGACTACACCGCGGCGCTGCCCGCGGCCCGAGCCGTGGTGCTGGCCGGCAGCCTCCCGTCCGGGCTGCCCGACGACGCCTACGCCCAGCTGGTCCGGCTCGCCCGTCGGTCCGACCGTCCCACCGTGCTCGACACCGGCGGACCTCAGCTGCTCACCGCGCTGGTGGAGCGGCCGACCGTCGCCGCCCCCAACCACCACGAGGCGGCCGAGGCCCTGGGGTCGCCGTTGTCCGGCCCCGACGAGGCGCTCGTCGCGGCTGCCGACCTGAGCGGCCGCAGCGGCGGCGCGGTGGTCGTGTCGGTGGGACGCGACGGTCTCGTCGCCGCGACGCCGCAGCGGCGGTGGCGTGCCGCCCCGCCGCGCGTGCTCGCGGGCAACCCGACCGGGGCCGGGGATGCACTGACGGCCGCGCTCGCCCTCGGCATCGCCGACGGTCGCTGCCTGCCCGACGTGCTCGCCGACGCCGTGGCGCTGTCGGGTGCGTCGGTGGTGCGTCCGACCGCGGGAGACGTCGATCGCGCGACCTACGACGAGCTCCGGCCGCTGTGCCGCGTGGAGGAGGTCCGATGACCCTGTGCCCGACGGGCGACCTGGTGAACGACGCTCGCGGGGCGGGCCGAGCCGTTGTCGCGTTCAACGTGATCACGCTCGAGCACGTCGAGGCGGTGGTGGCCGGCGTCGAGCGGGCCGGGTTCCCGGCCATCGTGCAGGTGAGCGAGAACGCGGTGCGGTTCCGCGAGGGCGACGTGCTGCCGCTGGCCCGGGCGGCCGCCGCCTGCGCCGAGGCGTCGAGCGCGCGGCTGTCGCTGCACCTCGACCACGTGACGGATGGTGCGCTGCTGCGCCGGGCGCACGACGCCGGGTTCTCCTCGGTGATGTTCGACGCCGGCGCGGCGCCGTACGACGAGAACGTGCGGGTCACCCGCGAGGCCGCCGCCTGGGCGCACGAGCGCGGGCTGTGGGTCGAGGCCGAGCTCGGGTACGTCGGCGGCAAGCCCGACGCACCTGCGAGCGCCCACGAGGAAGGCGTGCGCACCGACCCCGGTGAGGCCGCCGCCTACGTGGCCGAGACCGGCGTCGACTCGCTCGCGGTGGCGGTGGGCAGCTCGCACGCGATGACCGAGCGCACCGCCCGGCTCGACCACGACCTGATCGGTCACCTGGCGGCGGGCGTCCACGTGCCGCTGGTGCTGCACGGCTCGTCCGGCGTGCCCGACGACGAGCTGCGCCGCGCCGTCGCAGCAGGCATGACGAAGGTCAACATCGGCACCGCCCTGAACGTCGCGTTCACGAGCGCGATCCGCCACCACCTGGGTGAGCACCCCGAGGTCGTCGACCCCCGGAAGTACCTCCGCGGCGCCCGCGACGCGATGGCCTCCGCCGTCGCCCACCTGGCCGCCGTGGTCAGCGAGCCGCCCACACGTCAGCAGTAGGACGCCTCAGTCCGTCACCTCGACGACCAGGTCGTGCTCGGCGGCCGGGTGGTCCGGGTCGAACGACCGGGCCAGCCGCAGCCGCCAGGCGCCGACGCCGACGGCCCGGGCGCGGACGACCAGGAGCTCCGGCGCCAGCGTGAGGTGCGGCGGCTCACCGCCCGGCCCGCCCGGTGCGACGGGGGGCAGGCCGATCTCGACCCGCACCGCCGCCACGTCGGGCTCGGTCACCGGCACCGCCGTCCAGGCCAGCCCCGCGCCGGCGTACGACGGCAGCGGGACCGTGACCTCCTCGCTGACCTCCAGCGTGACGCGGGACGGCAGCGAGCCGGTGTCGACGGTCATGCTCAGGCGGGCCCGATGACGGGACCCTCGTGCCAGCCGGCGCCGTCGCGCCAGTAGTGCTGCAGCTGCTGGTCGTTGCGGAGCACGATGACCTCCAGGTTCATTCCGTACGAACCCTCGCACAACCCGGCCACCACGGCCACGTCGTGGCCGAAGACGGCGCTCTGCCGCCAGCCCTGGTCGCCGGAGTTGGCCCGCCACCAGTGCTGCACCCGGCCGTCGACGGCGACGCACAGCTCGAAGTTGCCGTGCGGCCCGGCCTCGGTGGTCATGCCGTACTGGCCCTGGATCATCACCGGGGGACTGACCACGCGCGACCCGAAGATCGCACCGGCGGTCCAGGCGCCGGTGGTCTCGTTGCGCCAGAAGTGCTGCATGGTGGCGTCGGTGCGCACCGCGACGCACTCGAGGTTGCCGTGCGGCGAGCCGTAGTCGCCCTGCACGAGCGTCGGCCCGGAGCGGGCGATGCTGCTGCCGAACAGCACGCCGTTGTGCCAGCCGGCGCCGTCGCGCCACACGTGCTGCAGCCGGCCGCCGCCGACCGAGACGACGACCTCGAAGTTGCCGGGTGCGCCGTAGTCGCCCTGCACGAACCCCGGCACGCCGGTCACGCCGGTCGGCCCGAACACGCCGCCGTCGTTCCACGGCCCGCCGCCGCCACCGCCGGTCCACCAGTGGTGCAGCCGGCCGCCGTTGGTGGTGTAGACGACCTCCATGTTGCGGTTGAACGTGGTGCCGGTCAGCGTCGGGCACGCGGCGGCGTCGTTGCCGAACTGCGCGGCGGTGCCCCAGGTGAACGGCGCGCCGCCCTCGCGCCAGCGGTGCAGCACGCGGCCGCCGGCGGCGCCGACGACCTCGAGGTTGCGGTGCAGCGCGCCGTTGCCGCTCTCGTAGAGGTTGCCGTTGTGCAGCCGCCGCTTCGTCCACGGGTCGGGGTTCGTGTTGCGCAGCCCGTAGCGGGAGAACGCGTCGATGCGCGCCTCGCCGTACGCGATCCAGCCGAAGCCGCTCATGCCCCAGCCGGTGCCCCAGGAGTTCTTGACCAGCCAGGCGCCGAGCGCGTCGCTGTAGCCGATGATCAGCAGGAAGTGCCCGCCGCGCAGCGCGTTGGACGGGTCGGTGCTGCGGCGGTAGACGCTGCTGCCGACGCCGCTGAAGTCGTTGTAGACGTCGATCCACGACACCAGCGGCCCGACGGTGTCGAGCCAGTTCTTCGCGTTGCTGCCGGAGACCAGGTCGAACGCGGGGCCGCGCACGGACCGGCCGTTGCGGTCCGGTGTGGGCGCGAAGGCCGGCGTGTCGGTGCGCCACGGCCAGGAGCCGGGGTCGCAGAGTCCGTTGTTCTGGAAGTACGTCGAGACCTCGCCGAGGTTGCCGAGGTCGGGACAGGTCTTGCCGACCCCGCGGTGCACGTCGCCCTCGGACAGCCGGGTCCAGTAGGAGTGCTCGATGCGGACCATCGCCTCGACGAGCGCGGTGCCGGAGAACGCCCAGCACGCGTTGCACGGGTTCTGGTCGCGCACCGTGGTGATCCAGTTCGCGCCCCAGCGGTTGCGCCAGTCCAGCGCGGCCGGCGGCGCGCCGGCGTCCCCAGGCTCGGGCTGCACGACGTCGACGTCGAGCCCTTCGAGACCGACCCGTCGCAGCATGCGCGGGGAGAAGCGCTGCCGCACCGCGTCGCGCGTGACGAGCCCGACCTCGGCGCGGCGGGCGGCGAGGAAGACGTTCGAGCTGACGCCGAGTACGCGCAGGTCGAAGGTCCCGCGGGCGTCCGCCGGCCGCAGGCCCTCCTCGCTGGCGCCGATGGAGTACATCGGCAGCGGTACGTCGTCCGCGAACTGCGCCGGCGGCTGCCAGCCGAGCTGTTCCTTCGCGATCAGTCGTCGGAGTTCTCCGAAGGTCATGGCCATGGCGTCTGCTCCTTGTCGTGGACGGGTGTCCTACGGGCAGGAGCGTGTGGTCAAGTCCGCGATACCGACGCGGCGCGGATACCGCCGTGCGTGCGAGTCGACGTCGGCACGTCGGAAGTGTCGGGCATCGCGAGACCGAATCCGTGCCGGCCGATGAGGCCCGTCCCTAGCTCCAACGCTGGTCGCCGCGGAAACTCCTGATAAAGGTGGGCTAGATATCCGTGGGTGCTGAATGCTCTGTTGCTCATGCAATCTCCTCATGCTGAGTGGGGTGTCAGCTTTGACCTGGGGCCGCCCGGTGGTCGAGGTAGGCGCGCTGGTTCTCCCTAGCGTGCAGGTTGTGCTCGATGATCAGCTCACGCACGGCGGTTAGATCCGCGCGTTCATATGCCGCCACCAAAGACAGGTGCTCCTCGGCCATGGCAGGCTGTCACTGAACCCGTCGAGGCGGTGGTGATTGCTCTGCTCATCATGTCTGCGATGCTGAGCAACTCGTAGGCCTGAACCAGTGCCGCGTTGTTCGCCAGCTCAACGATGAAGAGGTGAAAGGCGGCAGTGGCCCGGACGTAGGCGTCGACGTCGACGAGGTGCCCGTCGACGAGTTCCGGCATCGTGGCCTCGGCCAGCGCACGGAACTCGGCGAGTCGCTCGGCTGGCAGGTTGCCAACTGTCAGCTGGGCCGCACCCAATTCGATCGCCAGGCGGGCATCGAAGGCATCATCGGACCGCGCGGTGTCCAATGCGGTCACGGCGTAGCCGCGTTCCTCAGACCGGACCACCAGGTGGTCACCGATCAGCCGGGTCAGTGCGTAATGCACCGACGAGACGCCGGTTCCCAGTGTGACGGCGAGTTGGTCGGCATCGAGTTCCTGATCGGGCATCAGCAGGCCACTCAGTATCCGCCGGCGGAGATCTTCGTAGACCCGAGCGTCCTGGGCAAGTTCGAATCGGCCGAATTTGCCACGGAAGTAGGCCAGCGGCGATCCCTCACGAGCCTCCGCATGCACCACTTTCGACAGGAACACGCGATGTGTACCACCGCGGACAGCTTCCTCGACCTGGCACTCGACCACTGCCAAGGCATCGGTCAACACCGGAACATCGACCAGCAGACTGGGACCAGTGGCGACGCCGTCGAACTTGTTCCTGGTTGACGGGCGTGCGAACCGCTCCGCGATCCAGGCCTGCTGGTGGTCCAGAACGTGCACGGCAAACTGGCCCGAAGACATCACCGCTTGCTGGGTCCGACTGTTCGTGTTCAGGCAGACGAGGAGCATCGGCGGTTCCATGGACAACGAGCAGATGGCGCTGATCGTCATTCCATGGTCGCCACCATTGTCTCGGGTGGTGAGAACGATGACGCCGCTGGTAATGGTCCCGATGACGTTGCGGAAGACGGTGCTGTCGAGGGCGGGAAGCGTCGGCAGTGGCACGCTCGATTCAACGTCTGCGGAGGTGCCCGGTGCCGGACCGTCATTGCCCATAACCACATCTCATTCTGTCGGTGTCAGGTTTGTGGACTAGTAGTGCCGAGCAGAATCACCGCGGCTAGTGACGATTGCCGGATCCGGTGGTCAGTGAAGTCGCAGGGTGATCGAGTAACCGGGGCTCGTGGCGGTGGTCATGAGAGTCCGTCCTGGCAGTGGGGTTGATGCGGGGGAGTCGTGCTGGCCGGTCTTCAGGCCGGGTGCGGGGGTTTGTGGTGGGACCGCAGTTCCATCAGGTGTTGGGCATGCTGGTCCAGTTGGTGGTCTTCGTCGCTCAGCGGTACCCACCGTGGAACCGGAGTCGGCTGCCGTTGATCGTCCAGCGCGACGAAGATGGTCAAACAATGGGTGGTCACACGCATCTCCGCTGCTCGGGGGTCGCCGGATCGCACGTGCACCGAGATGTGCATACTGCTGCGACCGGTGTGCAGGAGGCGGGCGTGGACCTCGACGAGGTGTCCGATCTGGATCGGTCGGTAGAAGCGGACACCGCCGGAGTAGGCGGCGATTGCTGGTTGCCGACTCCAGTTGGTGGCGCACACGTAGGCGGCCTCGTCGATCCACCGCATCACGGTGCCGCCGTGGGCTTTGCCGCCCCAGTTCACGTCGGTGGGGGCGGCCAGGAATCGGAGGGTGGCGGAGGCGCTGTGCCGGCGGCGGTGTAGATCTGGTCGGGCATGGCGGCTTCGATTTCGGTCCGCATAGCGATTTTAGCCACTGCGGTCGCCTGCGTGGTCGATCTCGGCGGGCGTGATGGGGGTGAAGGGGTTGACCGGGACGGGTCGGCCGGTGTCGCCGACGGCCACGAAAATGACCGTGCATGAGGTGGCGAAGGTGTAGTTCAGGTGGTGCGGGTCGGCGGAGGACACCGTCACGTCGACGTGCATGCTGGATCGGCCGGTGTGTATTAGCCGGGCCGTGATCTCCACCAGGTCACCAGAGTGGATAGGGCGGGCGAAGGTGATGTTGCCGACGTAGACGGTCACGCAGTATCCGCCGCTCCACCCCACAGCGCAGGCGTAGGCGGCCTTGTCGATCCATTCCAGAACGCGGCCGCCGGCGACCGCGGTGCCGCCGAGGTCGGCGACGTCGGTGGGTGCGGCAAGGAACCGCAGGGTCGTTTCGCGGGGTCTGGTCATGTCGGCTGGCGCCGGGTCAGGCGAACGCGGCGGCGATGACCGCGGCTTGTTCGACGTCGTGGACGCGGGCTGATCCGGCGGAGGGTGCGGCCATCGCCCGCCGGGAGATCCGTTTGATACTGGTGAATCTGGGGTCCAGTTCGGGCAGGGCGAGACCGAAGAACGGCCAGGCGCCCTGGTTGCCGGGTTCTTCCTGGACCCACCGCAGGTCGGTCGGCATGGGGGTAGCGGTCGAGGACGCGGCTCAGGCTGCGGTGGGGGACAGGGTAGAGCTTTTCGACCCGAACGATGGCGATGGTGGTGTTGCCGGTGCGGCGGCGGTAGGCGTCGAGTTCGTAGTAGAACTTCCCGCTGGTGAACAGCACGGTGTTGACCTGGGTCGGGTCAACGGTGAGGTCGTCGATCACGGGTTGGAACCGGCCGGTGGTGAAGTCGGCTGACTGCGGAGACGGCGGCCTTGTTCCGCAGCATCGATTTGGGGGTGAAGACGATCATCGGCCGGTGCACGGTGTCCAGGGCGTGCCGGCGGAGCAGGTGGAAGAAAGTTTGCCGGGGTGGAGGGGACGGCGACGGTCATGGAGGCTTCGGCGCACAGCAGCAGGAAGCGTTCGATGCGACCCGAGGTGTGGTCGGGGCCCTGGCCTTCGTGGCCGTGGGGCAGCAGGAGCACCACCCCGGATTGCTGGCCCCATTTGGCTTCCCCGGAGGACAGGTATTCGTCGATCACCGATTGGGCGCCGTTGACGAAGTCGCCGAACTGGGCCTCCCACAGCACCAGGGCGTCCCGATTCGCGACGGAGTAGCCGTACTCGAAACCCAGCGCGGCGTACTCGGTGAGCGCCGAGTCGTAGATCAGCACCCGGCCCTGATCGTCGGAGAGGTGCTGCAGCGGCTGGTAATCGGCTCCGTTGCGGTGGTCGACCAGCACCGAATGCCGTTGCGAGAAGGTGCCTCGGCGGCTGTCCTGACCGGTGAGCCGGACCAGCCGCCCGTCCATCGCGACCGAGCCCAGGGCCAGCAGCTCGGCGAAACCCCAGTCGATGCCGCCGTTACGGACGGCGTGCGCGCGGCGTTGCAGCAGGGTCAGCACCCTGGGGTGGGTGGTGAACCCGGCGGGGGGCTGCAAGGCGGTGTCGGCGATCCGGTGCAGAGTCGGCCTCGTCGACGGCGGTATCGGTTTCGATGTTGAGGACCTGGCGGTGTTCGACGGACGGGGAGGGCGCTGGGGCGGCCTTCTCGAGGGCGTGGACGTCGGCGAAGACCTGGTCGAGTTGCTGCTGGTAGTCGCGGAGCGCATCTTCGGCCTCCTCGGGGGTGATGTCGCCGCGGCCGATGAGGGCCTCGGTGTACAGGCGGCGGACGGAGCGTTTGGTGTCGACGATCTGGTACATCAGCGGGTTGGTCATCGACGGGTCGTCGCCCTCGTTGTGCCCGCGGCGGCGATAACAGATCATGTCGATCACGACATCCCGGCCAAACGTGGCCCGGTAGTCCACGGCCAGCCGGGCCACCCAGCAGGCGGCTTCGGGATCGTCACCGTTGACGTGGAAGATAGGTGCCTGCACCGTTTTCGCCACGTCGGTGCAGTAGTCGCTGGATCGGGACGACTCCGGTGGGGTGGTGAACCCGACCTGGTTGTTGATGATGACGTGCACGGTGCCGCCGGTCCGGTACCCGCGGAGTTGGGACAGTTGCAGGGTTTCGGCGACCACGCCCTGGCCGGCGAACGCGGCGTCGCCGTGCAGGGCGATCGGCAGGACGGTGTACCCGTTGTTACCGAGGTCGCGTTGATCCTGCTTGGCGCGGACGACGCCCTGCAGGACGGGGTCGACCACTTCCAGGTGCGAGGGGTTAGCGACCAGGGTGACGTCCAGAGCGGCGTCCGGCCGCGACCGCGGATGGTGCACACCGTGGGCGCCGAGGTGGTATTTGACGTCACCGGATCCCTGGGTTTGTTCGGGGTCCATGTTGCCCTCGAACTCGGCGAAAATCTGCGAGTAGGGCTTGCCGACGATGTTGGCCAGCACATTGAGCCGGCCCCGGTGGGCCATCCCGATGACGACCTCGTCCGCGCCGCCGCCGGCGGATTGGTCGAGGGCGGCGTCGAGCAGCGCGATGACGGTCTCCCCGCCCTCGAGGGAGAAGCGTTTCTGCCCAATGTATTTGGTTTGCAGGAACGTTTCGAACGCTTCGGCGCGGTTCAGCCGGCCCAGGATGTATTTCTGGTCGTCGACGGTGGGTCGTTTCCGGCCGCCCTCGACCCGCTGTTGGATCCAGGCGCGTTGCTCGGGGTCCAGGATGTGCATGTACTCCACGCCGACGGTGCGGCAGTAGGCGCCGCGGAGCACACCGAGGACGTCCCGCAACGTCATCCGGTCCTGCCCGTGGAACCCGTCCACCGGGAACTTCCGGTCCAGATCCCACAGGGTCAGCCCGTGGGTGAGCACGTCCAGGTCGGGGTGCCGGCGTTGCCGGTAGTTGAGCGGGTCGGTATCGGCCAGCAGGTGGCCGCGGCTGCGGTAGGCGTCGATGATGCCCAGCACCCTGGCGGTGCGGTCCACGGCGCCGACCGGGCAGGTCGGGTGACCACCGGATCGGTTCGTAGGGGACCCGGAGCGAGGCGAAGATGTCGTCGTAGAAACCGTTCTCGCCGAGCAGCAACTGATGGACCCGGGCGAGGAACTGACCGGATTCGGCGCCCTGGATGACCCGGTGGTCGTAGGTGCAGGTCAGGGTGATGATCTTGCTGATGGCCATGTCGGTCAGCGTGTCCGGGCTGGCGCCCTGGAACTCGGCGGGGTATTCGAGCGCGCCGACGCCGATGATCGCGGACTGTCCGGGCATCAGCCGCGGCACGGAGTGGTTCGTGCCGATCCCACCGGGGTTGGTCAGCGAGATGGTCGTCCCGGCATAGTCTTCGGCGACCAGTTTGCCGGTGCGGGACTTGCGGACGACCTGTTCGTAGGCGGACCAGAACTGGGTGAAGCTCATGGTGTCGGCGCCCTTGATGGGCACGACGACCAGGTTGCGGGTGCCGGCCTTGCCGGGCAGGTCGATGGCCAGTCCCAGGTTCACTTGCTCCGGGCTGATCATGTGGGGTTTGCCGTTGATCAGGCCGAAGGATCGGTTGAGCGCCGGGTGATCTCGGACCGCGCGGACCAGGGCGTAGCCGATCAGGTGGGTGAAGGAGATTTTCCCGCCGCGGTTGCGGGCCAGGAAGTTGTTGATCACGATCCGGTTGTCAGCTATGAGCTTGGCCGGGATGGCCCGGACCGACGTCGCGGTGGGCACGTCGAGGGACGCGGCCATGTTCTTTGCGACCGCGGCAGCGGCGCCGCGCAAAGGGTTTGCCGTTGTGCCGGTCTCGTCCCGGTTGCCGGTTTCCGCGACCGATCCGCGATGCGTGGATGCCGTCAGGGCGGCCGCCGCGGTCGCCCTGTGAGGCTGCGGTGGCGGCGCTGTCTCCTGGGGTGCGGTGTGGTCGGTCATCGGGTGGCCGGGAGCGCCCTGGGTGAAGAAGTCTCGCCAGATCGGGTCGACCTGGGCGGGGTCGACCAAGAATTCCTGGTACTTCTCCTCGACGAACCAGTCGTTCGGGCCGAACTCGGCTTCCAACTCAGCCCGGACTCTGCTGGGTTGATCCGCGTCGCCCTGGGTCAGCGGGTCGATCGTCGAAGTCATGTCGCTAGTCGTCCTTTAACTGGTCGAAACTGAACGGGCGGCGTACTGCGAGATCAGCGGGCCTGGCGGCACTATCTGTCGTGAAGCCTTCGTCGACTGTCGGGCGGGGGTCGTCGGTGGAATCCCAGCGGGCGGTCGCAGTGACCGTCCTTGATGCTGCGAAGTCACTGCGGTGCTGCCGCGGTCGGCGTGACCGACGCAACGGCTAACCGCGCTGTCGATGACGATCGTCCGCGGAGATCATCCATCGGTGTCCCGGTAGAGACCCGCAGTACGGGCTCGTTGGGTGGCCAGTTCGATGATCATGTCGAGGTTGGGGGTCGGAACCCCGGCAAGTGCAGCCAGGTCGAGGGGAACGCGGAGCAAGGCGTCGATCTCCATGGGCCGGCCCGCCACCAGGTCCTGCGCAATGCTTTGGAGGTGGCTGGATGTCGCCAATTTGTTCAGGCCGTCACCAGGGTTGCCTGGATCGCAACCGAGGGCCCTGGCTATGGTGGCGCCTTCGGTTGCCATTTCCGCTGCGAGGCTGGCGCTGGTGGGCTTGGTGAGGACCGCCTTCATCGGCGAGGCGGTAAGTACGCCCAGCGAGCCGCCGACCAGGTTCATCACCAATTTGGCCCAGATGGCGTCACGGATCTTGGGTGTGACGGTTACTTCCAGGCCGCTGGGGGTCAGCAGGGACGCCAGCGTGTCCAGTCTGTCGTCAGGCTGGCCGTCAGGGCGGCCGATGATAAGGCGGTTACGGGGGTTCTCGGCACGAATTACCCCCGGCGCGGTGACGGTGCCGGCAGTGTAGGCGACGGCGCCGACCGCGCGTTCCGGGCGGATGTGTTCCCACAGCGCCCGATCGGGATCCAGTCGTCGAAGTTGGGTCCCATCCAACGACCCCTCGTGGGAGTGGAAGTACCACCAGGGGATGCCGTTCATGACGAACAGTACGAGGCTGTGCTGGTGGAGCAGGGACGCGATGTTCTTGGCGATGGACGGTAGGGATGGGGCCTTGACCGCGACGATGACGACGTCTTGAGGTTCCAGGTCTTGGACTTGGTCGGTGGCCATCGGACGTGAGGTCAGCACCCCGGTCTGGGTTTCTACCCGGAGTCCGTTCTGTCGGATCGCCTCGAGTTGTCCACCGCGCGCGATCACCGAGACCTTTGTTTGGCTGGCGGCCAGTCTTCCGGCGATGTGGCCGCCAACGGCCCCGGCGCCGTATACGCAAATCTTCATCAATTTTCCCGCCGTCGTCTGATGGTCAGTTGAACTGCTGACGTTTCTGGGCGGCGGCGCCGAGGAGAAAGGTGATGTCGTTTCCGGTGGAGACATAACCGGCGCCGAGTTCCTGGTATTTGCGGATGAGGTCCGGTCGGCCACCCAATCCGCCGATTCCCACGGATTTTCCGTGGTTCCGGCAGACTTCGATGACCCGGAGATATGCCGCGTCGATTCGTGGGTCGTCCATTTTGCCGGCGATACCCAGCTCGACACTGAGGTCGTTCGCGCCGACAAGCAGCATGTCGATGCCGTCCACCGCGGCGATGGCGTCGGCCGCGTCCAGACCTTCTTGGGTTTCGATCATGGCGACCACCATGGACGCGTCGTCGAGTTCGCGGACGGTCTGGTCGGCGGGTAGGGAGCGGTAGTGCAGTTGGGGTGCCGCACCGGCCAGTGAGCGGCTGCCCAGCGGCGCATGCTTGACCGCCTGAACGGCGGCGCGCGCCTCGTCCGCGGACTGGACGCCGGGAATGATGATCCCCATGGCGCCGACATCCATGACCCTGCCGATGAACGACGGGTCAACGCTCGGGACGCGCACGAGGGGAGTGACGCCCAACTGATTGCAGGCCACGCAGATCTGACCCGCCGCTTCAAGGGGAAAACTGCTGTGTTCCATGTCGATGTAGACCGAGTCGAAACCCGCGGTGTAGGCAATGGAGGCGATATCGATGGTCCGGACCAGCCGAACGGTCATCGAGTACACCGGTTCACCCTTGGCCAGTTTCTCCTTGGCGCGGTTGCGCAGCAGGGGCGCGGAATCGTTGCTCATGGTAAGTGTGGTCTCCTGACCGACTCGTGGATCCTCAGCCGAACAACAGCGGCAATGCTTGCGCTTCATCCTCGAATCCGTACACGGATTTCACTTCCAGATATTCTTCGAACCCGAATCGACCCATTGAACGACCGATGCCTGATTGTTTGTATCCGCCCATCGGGGAATAAGAATCGGTCGCTGCGCCGTTGTAGCTGACCCGTCCGGCGCGCAAGCCATTCACCACGCGGCGGCCCGCGGTTTCATCTCCACCGAAGACAAATCCTCCGAGACCGTAGGGTGAATCGTTGGCAATCCTCAGGGCATCGTTTTCGTCACGGTAAGGGATGACGGCCAGGACCGGTCCGAAGATCTCCTCCCGGGCGATCGTCATCTCTGGTGTGACATCGGTGAACACCGTGGGTTGCACGAAGTAGCCCCGGTCCAGACCGTCAGGTCGCTCCGGACCACCGGTGACGAGTCGGGCGCCTTCGTCAAGACCGCTCTGGATGAGGTTCTTGATCGATTTTGCTTGGGCGGCGCTGACGACCGGGCCCATGGTTGTCGAGCTTTCCAGGCGGGTCGCCCAGGTGGAAACGGTTTGCCTCGTCGACCAGGAACGGCACCACCTGCTCGATCTGGCTTTCGTGTACCAGCATCCGGGTGGGGGCGTGGCAGGACTGTCCGGCGTTGAAGAAGCCGCGTTGAATGTTCCAGCGTGCGGCCTTCTCGAGGTCGGCGTCGGGCAGCACGATGTTCGCCGACTTCCCGCCCAGTTCCAGGCATACCCGTTTCACGGTGTTTGCGGCGGCGATACCCACCTGTCTGCCGGCGTCCGTGGAACCGGTGAAGGAGATCATGTCCACGTCAGGGTGACTGGACAGTGCGTTGCCCACGGCTCGGCCGGCGCCGTTCACCAGGTTGAACACACCCGGCGGCACGTTGGCCTCGTGGAGCACTTGGGCGAAGAGTGCGCCGCTGGCAGCGGAGTTCACGCTGGGTTTGGCGATGACCGTGCATCCGGCGGCGAGGGCGTAGATGATCTTGATGACACCGGTTTGGATGGGCCAGTTCCACGGTGAGATCAGCGCGCAGACCCCGATCGGCTCGCGGCGGACGATGGCGCCGCCGATGTGCGACTCGAACGGATAGTCACGCAGGATGTCCCGGGCGACCTTCATGTGTTCGGCCGGGCCTGTGACCTGACCGCGGTTGCTGACGGGAATGCCGACCTCACGAGCGATCAACTCGGAAAAGTCATCAATGTGGGACTCGTACACGTCGATGATGCGGTCGATCAATGCGATGCGTTCATCGGCGGAGGTGACGGAGAATGTGTCGAACGCCCGCCTGGCCGCGGCGACGGCGAGGTCCACGTCTGCGGCACTTCCCAGCGCCACCTTGGCGAAGGGTTCCTCGCGGGTGGGGTCGATGAGCTCCACTTCGCGTGGCTCGATCGGTTCGACCCATGCTCCGTCGATGTAGAGGTGCGGGTAGTGCTTCATTGAGTGGGATCCCCTCGGGATGGTTGGTCCTTGCCGGTCAGCTGCTGTGGGTGTAGCCGCCGTCGCAGGCGATTGTCTGGCCGGTGATGAAGGCCGATGCAGGTGTGGCCAGGAAGAGCATGATGCCGACCAGGTCGGTGGGGACCATTCCGCGTGGGATGCACTGCAGTGATGCGGCGCGTTCGCGAACCTCGGCGGTGGGGTTGACGGTGCGATCAACCTCTGTCGCTACGCTGCCCGGACGTATGCAGTTGACGGTGATCCCGTGACCGCCGAGCTCGCGAGCAAGCGAGTTGGTCATGCCGATCACGGCCGACTTCGAGGTGACGTAGTGCAAATAGTTGACGGTGCCACGCGTTACCGCGTCGGATGAGACGTTGATGATGCGACCGAAACCTGCCCTGCGCATGTGTCCGGCCACCGCCCGGGCACCCAGGAATGGTCCGGTGACGTTGACCTTCAACACCTGTTCCCATTGCGCGAGAGGGATCTGATCGAAGGGCCGCTTCTCGAGAGCCGCAAAGATCGATGCGTTGTTGATCAGCACGTCGATGCGGCCCCATTTTTCGATGACGGCGTCGACCATGGCCGCGACCGACGACTCGTCGGAGACGTCGACCCTGACGGCCAGACCGGCACCACCGGCCTCCCGGATCTCCTTGATGACTGTCTCCGCCTTGGCGAAGTCCAGGTCGGCCACCACGACAATTGCTTCGGCGGCGGCGAACTGGCGCGCCAGTTCACGGCCGATGCCCTGGCCGGCGCCGGTGACGATGACTACCCGGTCCATGACGCTGAAGTCTCGGGCCGAGGCCGGTACGCCGGAGTCGTGTGGGGCGTGGGTCGAAGGTGCCGTCGTCATTGTCGATCCTCATCGTTCGGGATTGGGAGCATGCATGCATCGACCGAGCGGAACATCGCTCGATACGATAAGGGAGCGAGCCGCTTTGATGAGATGAAGGATATCCCGCTAAATGGGATCTTGTCAATGGACGAGACGCCCGATCATGCCGCGAGCCCGACGCCAGCCACCATGCCGGTGCACGGTCAATCAGAGTGATCGATCCTGGGTCACCAGAATTCAGGATTCCCACTTACCGTGGCCGCAGCCGACCTGAGACGGCCGATCTGAGCCGTCGGGGCACGTCCCCGTCCAAGTTGCTGACAGCCGTTGACGAAGTCTCACATAGTCGGATATTGTTAACTTCCTACCAGGATTGCACGACCCGCGGCACCTCGGGAAGAGGCTCACGTACAAAACCCGGAGCCCTCTCGGGTGCAGCGGTATTCACAGGTGCGGGCTAACGGCACTGCTCGACCGAGCTCAGCGGATCCGAGGGTAAGTCGCGTGTGTGCAGCACTGGGCAAGCGTCCTACCGTCATCGCCGCCAACAATCTAGCCAGGAGTCGCCGATATGAGGGCAGTCGTTTTTCTGGGGGACGGTCAGCTCGAGATCCGCGAGTATCCGGATCTGGTGCCAGGTCCGGATGAAGTGGTTATCCGGATGAAGGCGTCCGGTATGTGCGGCAGCGATCTCCACCACCTTCACGGACCACGGCGCACCGGTGAGGAATTGATCATCGAAGGCCATGAGCCGTGTGGGGTCGTCGAGCTCGTCGGTGACGCCGTGCGACCCAGCGAGGCGGAGGTCGGCGACCGGGTAATGGTCCACCACTACGACGGGTGCCGCACCTGCCAGTACTGCCGTTCGGGCTGGACGCAGTACTGCCCGAACGCGCGCAAGGTATACGGCGGGCTGAACGCCGACGGCGGACACGCAGACTTCATGAAGGTGCCTGCGCATACCCTCATCAGACTGCCTGACCCGCTGTCCTTCAAGACGGGTGCAGCCATCGCTTGCGGCACGGGGACTGCCTTCGCGGCGATCAAGAGGGTCGCGCTGTCGGCCGACGAGACCATCGCGATCTTCGGGCAGGGGCCGGTCGGCTTGAGCTGCACGATGCTCGCGAAAGCCTTTGGTGCTCGGGTCATCGCGATCGACGTCGAACCGTCCCGGTTGGCGATGGCTACGAAGTTCGGTGCCGACTACGTCGTCGACGGGCGGGAGCAAGACGCCGTGACTGCTATCCGCGAACTCACTCGCGACGGTGAAGGCGCGAGCAAGTCCATCGAATGCAGCGGCATCGCCGACGTGCGCCGCCAGGCGGTCCAAGCAGTTCGGCCCTGGGGCACTGCGTGCATGGTGGGTGTGTTCGGCATGATCGATTTGGACAGCGACGAGCTTATACATCGACACAAGACGGTCGTCGGGTCGCTCACCTTCAGCAAGAACCAGCAGGAGGAGTGCGCACTTTTCGTGGCCGAGCGTGGCTTGGACGTGGAGTCCTTGTTCACCAACGAGTTCCGTCTCGACGAGGCGGAACGGGCTTACCAGCTGTTCGATCAACGAAAGATCGGCAAAGGCGTCTTCATCTTCGATTGATTGATGACGCACGAAGGGTCATCGGAAGGAAAGCAGTGACCACATTCCAACGGGAATTCGCTCTTCATGAGCAGGCGCAAAGTTTTCTGTCACGCGAGGTCCACCTCCTCATCATCGACGGCCAGCTCGTACCGTCCTGCGTCTGGGCAGACACTGACCACCGTCAACCCGTCGACCGGTGAGGTCCTGGCGCGGCTTGCTGCCGGTGACCAATCGGACGTTGACCGCGCTGTCAGCGCTGCACGCAGAGCGTTCGAGGGGAAGTGGAGTACATGGTCGCCCTACGAGCGTCAAGGCGCTGCTGACCCGCGATCGCCCAGATCCTCGACGAGCGGTTCGAGGAACTCATCCAGATCGAGGCCCTGGACATGGGCGCCCCGGTCTCGAGATTGCGCAACACCAAGCCCGCTTTGATGAAGATGCTGTCGTTCTTCGCGTCTCAGGCCGCCAACATCTCGGGTGAGACGCTGATGAACGGCATCCCCGGGAATGTGACCACCATGACGCTGAAGGCCCCGGTTGGGGTCATCGGCGGGATCATCCCCTGGAACGGTCCGCTCAACGGCCAGTTCTGGATCGTCGGTGCGGTCCTGGCGAGCGGGTGCACCGCCGTGCTGAAGCCGTCCGAGGAGGCATCCCTGTCCGTGCTGCGGGTGGCCGAGATCCTGCTCGAAGCTGGTGTGCCGGCGGGAGTCGATCAACGTTGTCACCGGGCTGGGTAGCGAAGCCGGCCATGCGCTGGCGGCGCACCCTGATGTCGACCGCATCGCCTTCACCGGTTCGACCGAGACCGGCCGCCGCATCATCGAGGCGTCAACCGTGAACATCAAGAAGCTGCAGCTGGAACTGGGTGGTAAGTCCGCCGACATCGTCTGCGCCGACGCCGACCTGGACAAGGCGGTGCCCGGAGCGGCGATGGGCGTCTTCGCGAACTCGGGCCAGATCTGTTTCGCCGGCACTCGAGTGCTGGTTCAGCGATCCATTGTCGACGAGTTCACCGAGCGGCTTCTGGCGTTCATGGACACCGTGCAGGTCGGACACAGCCTGGACGCCGCCGCCACGATGGGACCGGTCATCTCCGAACCCCAACTGGACAAGGTGCTCTCCTACATCGATGTCGGACAACGATGAGGGCGCCGAACTGCTCCGCGGCGGCCAACGGCTCGGGGGCGAATTGGAAAACGGATACTTCGTGCAGCCGAGCGTCTTTGGTGGTGTGACCAACCAGATGAGAATCGCGCGCGAGGAGATCTTCGGCCCCGTTCTGTCGATCCTGCCGTTCGACGACGTGGACGAAGCCATCGCCATCGCCAACGACAGCGAATACGGCCTCGGCGGAGCGGTGTGGTCACAAAATCTGTCCACCGCTCTTCGGGTCGTCCACGGCGTCCACACGGGCACGATGTGGGTGAACTGCTACGGCTACATTGATCCGCTGGTCGGATTCAGCGGAACGAAGCGCAGTGGGTACGGCTCGAAGGGAAGCTGCGGCCCACATGGACACCTACCTGTACACCAAGAGCGTCTACATTCAGCTGTGACCTACAGGATGGGGCAAGCGACCTACAGGAGTAGGTCCGAAAGATGCGTGGGCCCGAGCGGGAACACGGCCAGACGGACCTACTTCGGGACGTAGTCGGCTTTTGTAGTAATCCGTGTGGCGGGGTATTTGCAGTACGATGGCGTCAGCGTTGCGGTCGGTTGGCTCAACGTGCAAAGCCAGACAACACGTGACCCGATATTTGACAATCCCATATAATGGGATATTGTTGGTCGAGTGACGGTATCAGAGGCGCGGACAGCGCGAACAGTCTGGATAAGACGCTCCAAATCTTGGATCTCTTCAGCGAGACTGAGCCGGTGTGGTCCACGGCGGCGATCATCGACGCTGTTCAGGCCACCAGGTCGACGGGATACCGGTACATCAAGGCCCTGCACGACGCCGGACTGCTTGCCTCGGTCCGGAACGGCTACTACAGCCTCGGCCCGCGGATCATCGAGATGGATCTGCAGCTCCGCCTGACGGACCCATTGCTGCTGGCAAGCCACGGCGTGCTCGAAGACCTGGTCGACAGGATCGGGCACTCTGCCACCTTGTGTACCGCGTTTCGCGACTCGGTCCTGTGCATCGGTGAGTCCCGTGCTCCAACCAGCCCCGCGAACCGCTTCAGTCGCGGACAGCGACGCTCACTATTTCAAGGAGCCGTGTCGAAGGTCATCTTGGCCTACCTGCCGCATTACCGACTGAAAGCCATCTACCCGCGGCAGCGCAGCGAAGATCGAGAACGCTGGGCTCGGCAGCACATGGAAAGAGTTCCGGGCAACACTGGGTGAGATCAAGAAGAACGGCTACCACATGACCCTGGGCGAGTTCAACCCCGGCGTGTACGGCGTGGCGGCGCCCGTCCTCAACGACCAGAAGACAGCCCTCGGCAGCGTGGGAGTCGCATGGGATGAGCGGCGTGACGTCGAGGTCGAACAGGCGATCTTTGCTGTCAAGGAAGCGGCGGCGACCATCTCGGAACGCCTCAGGCAGCAGCCGTAGCGTCGGACGAGTGCCTGCCGGCGCGAGTCGTAAGGACAGCGCCCACCCCATCGATCGCGGTATCGGGCATGGTTGGTGTCAGGTGCGAAGCTGTTGCCCATCAGGGCTAGTTGACTGGGACCGACGGCACCTCGCTGGCAGGGTCGGTATGCGACGATGCCATGCCCCTGCGAGGCCATCCACCAATGGGATAGGCAGAGGACAGGCCGCGGTGTGTTGCCCTCACGACATCGCACCGGATATTGACGCGATCTCATATAGCGGGATATAGTAAGTCGAACCTCAGCCTGCCGGGCGACTTCGTCCCGCGGGCTGCGACCTAGTGTCGGCCTGCCTGGCTTGACGAGTCAGCGAGTTGCAGGCCTCTATAAAGAGGAAGTGATTCTGCGTGTCGAAGAAG
>CAVPRA010000003.1:0-86194 GCA_963707685.1 uncultured Actinomycetota bacterium | reverse complement strand
GCGCGGAGTGTCGTTCGAGTCGTGCACGTTCGAGACGTCGCGGTTCAACGCCGCCCACCTCGACGCGGTGGCCTTCGTCGGGTGCACCCTGCGCCAGACCTCGTTCTTCGCCGCCACGCTGCGCGGCTGCAAGCTGGCCGGCTCGGTCTTCGTGAGGTGCACGCTCCGCCCGCTCACCGTCGAGGGTGGGCAGTGGCGGGGAGTGACGATGCGAGGAGCCGACCTGTCGCGGCTCGACCTGTCGGGGGTCGTGCTGCAGGAGGCCGACCTCGCCGACGCGAACCTGCGTGACAGCTCCTTCTCCGGCTGCGACCTGAGCCGGGCGGTGCTGCGCGCCGCCGACCTGCGCGGGACCGACCTCCGTGGCGCCGTGCTGGAGCACGCCGACCTGACGGACGCGCGGCTGACTGGCACCCGCATGGACCTCGCGGGGGCCGTGTCGCTCGCCGAGTCGCTCGGCGTCGCGGTCAGCTGACGGCGCCGCGTCAGGAGCACGCGCCTCGGCACGTCCGGGAAGTCAGGAGCACGCGCCTCGGCCGCGCCGGGTCAGTCGTCGTCGCTGCCGTCCTTGAGGTTGTCGGAGATCAGGTCCATCACCGAGGAGTCGGTCAGCGTGGTGACGTCGCCGAGCTCGCGGTTCTCGGCGACGTCGCGCAGCAGCCGGCGCATGATCTTGCCGGAGCGGGTCTTCGGCAGCTCGGGCACGACCATGATCTGCCGCGGCCGGGCGATCTTGCCGATCTCCTTGGCGACGTGGTCGCGCAGCTCCTTGACCACGTCCTCGCCGCCGTCGCCGGCGGACTCCCGCAGGATCACGAACGCGACGACCGCCTGGCCGGTGGTCTCGTCCGTGGCGCCGACGACCGCGGCCTCGGCGACCTTCGGGTGGGAGACCAGCGCGGACTCGATCTCGGTCGTCGACAGCCGGTGGCCGGAGACGTTCATGACGTCGTCGACCCGGCCGAGCAGCCAGATGTCGCCGTCCTCGTCCTTCTTCGCGCCGTCGCCGGCGAAGTACACGCCCTCGAAGCGCGACCAGTAGGTGTCCTTGTAGCGCTCGTCGTCGCCCCAGATCGTGCGCAGCATCGCCGGCCACGGCTCGGTGAGCACGAGGTAGCCGCCGTCGCCCTTGTCGGCACCGGCTTGCCCGCGTCGTCGACGACCTCGGCGGAGACGCCGGGCATCGGCTTCATCGCCGAGCCGGGCTTGCCGGCGGTCACGCCCGGCAGCGGGCTGATCATGATCGAGCCGGTCTCGGTCTGCCACCAGGTGTCGACGACCGGGCAGCGGCTCGCCGCCGATGTTCTCGCGGTACCAGATCTACGCCTCGGGGTTGATCGGCTCGCCGACCGAGCCGAGCAGCCGCAGCGAGGACAGGTCGAACTTCGCCGGGATCTCCTTGCCCCACTTCATGAACGTGCGGATCGCGGTCGGCGCGCAGTAGAGGATCGTGACCTTGTACTTCTCGACGATCTCCCACCAGCGGCCCTGGTGCGGGGTGTCCGGCGTGCCCTCGTACATCACGGACGTGGCGCCGTTGGCGAGCGGCCCGTAGACGATGTAGGAGTGGCCGGTGACCCAGCCGATGTCGGCCGCGGTCCAGTAGACGTCGGTCGTCGGCTTGAGGTCGAAGACCGCCCAGTGCGTGTACGACGTGCCGATCAGGTAGCCGCCGGTGGTGTGCAGGATGCCCTTGGGCTTGCCGGTCGTGCCCGAGGTGTACATGACGTAGAGCGGGTGCTCGGCGTCGAAGGCCTCCGGCGTGTGCTCGGTGGACTGCTTGTCGACGACGTCGTGCCACCAGACGTCGCGGCCGTCGGTCCACTCGACGTCCTGGCCGGTGCGCTGGACGACGAGCACGTTGCGCACGTCGGGGCACGCGTCGAGCGCCTCGTCGACGGCCGGCTTGAGCGCGGCGGGGTCGCCGCGGCGGTAGCCGCCGTCGGCGGTGATGACGACGCGGGCGTCGCAGTCCTGGATGCGGTCGCGCAGCGCGTCGGCGGAGAAGCCGCCGAAGACGACGGTGTGCGGGGCGCCGAGCCGGGCGCAGGCCAGCATCGCGACGACGGTCTCGGGGATCATCGGCATGTAGATCGCGACCCGGTCGCCGGCCTCGACGCCGAGCTCGATCAGCGCGTTGGCGGCCTGGCAGACCTCGTCCTTGAGCTCGGCGTAGGTGATGTCGCGGGTGTCGCCGGGCTCGCCCTCCCAGTGGAAGGCGACCTTGTCGCCGTTGCCGGCCTCGACGTGCCGGTCGACGCAGTTGTACGCCGCGTTGAGCTTGCCGCCGACGAACCACTTCGCGAACGGCGGGTTGCTCCAGTCGAGCACCTCGTCGCACGGCTCGGCCCAGCTCAGCCGCTCGGCCTGCTCTGCCCCAGAACGCCAGCCGGTCCGCGTCGGCCTCGTCGTACGCGTCGGCCTTGACGTTGGCGTTCTCGGCGAGCTCCTCCGGCGGCTCGAACCGGCGCTCCTCGTGCATCAGGTTGGACAGGCCGCTCTGTCGCCGCTCGTCGGTCACGTCGGCTCCTTCGTCGGTCTGACTGGCTGGTCTGCGCGCCGTCACCCTAGGTCGCCGTCGCCGGGCGAGGGGTGAACTCTCCGAGCGGGCAGCCGGCCTGTCGGCCCGGTCCGGGCCGCCGCCAGCGGCGGACGGCCGGACGGGGTGCCGGTCAGTGGCTGGCCGCCCCTCCGCGCCGGCGCCGGTCAGCGACGCGGACCTCCAGCTCGTCGTACGCCGCCTCGGCCTCCGGGCTCCCGCGAGGTGACGGTGCCGAGGAAGCCGAACAGGAAGCCGAACGGGATCGAGACGATGCCCGGGTTGCTCCAGCGGGAACCAGGCGAAGTCGTGCGTCCGGCGAGCTCAGACGCCGTCGACGACCTGCCGGACACCACCGGCGAGAAGAACACCAGCACGACGGCGGAGACCAGGCCGCCGTAGATGCCCAGATGGCGCCGCGGGTGTTGAAGCGCTTCCAGAACAGGTTGTAGATGATCGACGGCAGGTTCGCCGACGCGGCCACCGCGAAGGCGAGCGCGACCAGGAACGCGATGTTGAGCTTCTTGCGCCGGGATCGCCAGCGCGATCGCGATCGCCGCCGATGACGAACGGCGGCGATCCGGGCGACCGCGACCTCCTCGCTGCTCGCTGGCGCGTGCCCTTCTTCAGCACGTTGGCGTAGAGGTCGTGCGCGACCGACGAGGCCGAGGTCAGCGTCAGGCCCGGCGACCACCGCCAGGATCGTCGCGAACGCCACCGCGGAGATGAGCGCGAGCAGCACCGCCGCCGCCGGTCGAGCCCGGCGCCACCGCCGACGCGCCTCGGCCAGCAGCGGTGAGGCCAGGTTGCCGCCGACTGGCGGCGACCTGCGCTGTCCTCGCCGGTGCCGACCAGCGCCGCCGCACCGAAGCCGAGGACCAGCGTCATCAGGTAGAACGCGCCGATGAGGCCGATCGCCCACAGCACCGACTTGCGGGCGTCCGCGGCGCCGTCGGCACCGTGTAGAAGCGGATCAGGATGTGCGGCAGGCCGGCCGTGCCGAGCACCAGCGCGAGGCCGAGGCGACAGGAAGTCGATCTTGGCCGGTCTGGTGCGTCGGGACCTGCCGTACTTCAGGCCGGGCTCGAGGAACGCCGTCGCCCTTGCCGCTTCTCGCGGCCGCGGCGCCGAGCAGGTCGGAGAGGTTGAAGCCGAACTTCGCCAGCACCAGCACGGTGATCAGCACGCGTGCCGATCATCAGCAGCACGGCCTTGACGATCTGCACCCAGGTGGTGCCCTTCATGCCGCCGACGGTGACGTAGAAGATCATCAGCGCGCCGACGCCGACGATGGTGAGCGTTCTTCAGCGGCGTGGCCGGTCGACGCCGAGCAGCAGCGCGACGAGCGAGCCCGCGCCGACCATCTGCGCCAGCAGGTAGAAGATCGAGACCACGACGGTCGAGGTCGCCGCGGCGGTGCGGACCGGGCGCTGCCGCATCCGGTAGGCCAGCTGGTCGGCCATCGTGTACCGGCCGGAGTTGCGCAGCAGCTCGGCGACCAGCAGCAGCGCGACCAGCCAGGCGACCAGGAAGCCGATCGAGTAGAGGAAGCCGTCGTAGCCGGACAGCGCGATGGCGCCGGAGATGCCGAGGAACGACGCGGCCGACATGTAGTCGCCGGCGATCGCGAGGCCGTTCTGGAAGCCGCTGAACGTCGCGGCCGCCGGCGTAGTAGTCGGTGGCGCCGTCGGTGTTCTGCCGGCTGGCCCAGAACGTGATGCCGAGCGTGAGCGCGACGACCGCGAGGAACAGGATCGGTGGTCGAGGGTCTGGCGTGCTCATCGGGTGCACCTCGTCGTCAGTAGCGCTTGCTCGCAGGGTCGCGCGCGCGAGCGGGTCGAGCTTGCGGCTGGCGTACCGGGAGTAGAGGACGGCGATCACGAACGTGGAGACGAACTGCAGCAGCCCGAACACCAGGGCCACGTTGATGTTGCCCGACCGAGCTTGATGCCCATGAAGTCGGTCGGCCCAATGCGACATCAGCGACGTAGAGCAGGTACCAGGACAGGAACGCGACCGTCCAGGGCGACCGCGAACGCGCGGTAGCGTCTCTGCGCGCAGCTCGTGCGAAGCTCGTGGGACGGCGTGCCAGCTCCTCGTAGACCTTGTGGCCGGAGGTCCGGTGGCGCCTTCCAGGCCGGTGGCTCGGCAGCCGATGTCGCGTCGTCGTCAGTCGGTCCGGATCACCTCAGGGTCGTCGGCCCGGACCGGCGACCGGGCTTGTGCATGCACCGTCACGCTAGGCACGACGACCGGCGGTCCGCGGGAGTACGGGGCGCGCGGTGCGACCAGCGGACTGCGGCCGTCGACGTGCGGCCACGGAACGGACGACGAAGCGGTCGGGGCTCAGAGCGGCTCGGCGGCGGCTCGGGCCGCGGTCCAGCTGACGCGACACCGACCTCGGGGGTGTGCAGCCGCACCATCGTCCGGCGAGACGTGCGCCGGGCAGCCGCGACGGCGTGGCCAGCGACACCCGCGATCATCACCGCGAACGCCGCCGGCACGGTCCAGGCCGCCGGCTGGGCCAGCAGGGCGCCGGCCCAGCCGGGCCGCGCCAGGTCGAGCGATGGTCAGCACCACCGCGCCCGCGACAGCGCCGCCGCCGACGAGCATCCCGGCCATCGCGCCGGCGTCGGTCAGCCGCCGCCACCAGATGCCCAGCACCAGCAGCGGACAGAACGTCGACGCCGCCACCGCGAAGGCCAGCCCCACGGCCCGCGCGACGCCGAGCCCTCGGCGCGAGACGGCCAGCAGCAGCGGCACGATCGACCGGCGACGACCGCCGGCGCGCCTGGAAGGCGCGCGACGCCGCGGAACCGTCGGCCCAGCACGTCCTGGCCGAGCACGCCGGCCACCGCGATCGATCAGCCCCGACGACGTCGACAGGAACGCCGCGAACGCGCCCGCGACGAGCAGCGCGGCCAGCAGCTCGCCGCCGATGCCGCCGACCATCCGCGCCGGCAGCTCGAGCACCACCGTGTCGGCGGCGCCGGAGCCAGCAGGTCCGGGCGTAGACCCGGCCGAGCGCGCCGTACACCGTCGGCAGCAGGTAGAACAGCCCGAGCAGGGCCAGCACGACGAGCGTCGTCCGACGGGCGGCCGCGGCCGTCGGGGTTGGTGTAGAAGCGGACCACGACGTGCGGCAGGCCCATCGTGCCGAGGAACGTCGCCACGATCAGCGAGTACGTCGCCGTACAGATCGGGTGCGCGCTCGCGGAGTCCAGCGGCGGGAGCACACGTCCCGGGGACGCCCGCCGGTCGTGACCGACGCGTCGGCGGGCGACGGGCGCCGTCGCCGTGCCAGGACCGCCAGCAGGAACGATCACCGGGACGAGCAGCGCGGTCAGCTTGAGCCAGTACTGGAACGGCCTGCACGAAGGTGATGCTGCGCATCCCGCCGAACAGCACGTTCGACCAGCACGACCGCGCGCGACCAGCACCCCGCCGCACCCACGGCGGCGTGCCGGTGACCGTCCCCAGCGATGAGCCCGGCGCCCTGGAACTGCGGCATCAGGTAGAGCCAGCCGACGCGCGACGACCAGCACCGACGAGACGCCGCGCACCGACCGCGACTCCAGCCGGGCCTCGGCGAAGTCGGGCAGCGTGTAGGCCCCCGAGCGGCGCAGCGGCGCGGCGACGAGCACCAGCAGCACGAGGTAGCCGGCGGTCCAGCCGACCGGGTACCACAGCATGTCGGCGCCGAACGCGAGCACCAGCCCGGCGACGCCGAGGAACGACGCGGCCGACAGGTACTCCCCGCCGATCGCCGACGCGTTCCAGACCGGGCCGCACCGAGCGCGACGCGACGAAGAAGTCGCTGGTGGTGCGGGAGAACCGCCAGCCGTAGGCGCCGACCGAGAGCGTGGCCACGGTGACCAGCAGCACCGCGGTGAGCGCCGAGGCCGGTGCTCATGCCGGGCTCACGACCGCTCCACCACGTCGGTGAAGTCCCGCTCGTTGCGCTCGGCCGCCCGCACGTAGACCCAGCCCAGCCCGAGCAGCACCGGGTAGACCGCGAACGCGAGCAGCAGCCACGGCAGCGGCATCCCGAGGACCTGCGTGCTCGGCGAGCGCCGGACGCGAGCACGAACAGCAGCGGCAGCCCGCGCGACGAGCACGACGAGGGCGAGCAGCACGAGCACCGCGAGCCGCAGCTGGGACGCGCAGCAGCGAGGACATGTAGACCTCGCCGATGTCGGTCTGCGCGTCGATCTCCGAGGCGCCGGTGACGCGTCGCTGCCGGGTCGCGCCGGTGCGCGGGCTGGTGACCCGCACCCGGCGCGGCGGCTCGGTCACGACCGCGCGCTCCCGCCGGGACGGGCCCGCCGCACGAGCACGTCGCGCAGCTCGCGGGTGTGCCGGCGGCTGACGGTCAGCTCCTGGTCGCCGACCGACGACGGTGCAGCGCGCCGGCGACGAGCCGCACCTCGTCGACGTGGGCCAGCGCGACCAGCAGCGAGCGGTGGATGCGCACGAAGCCGCCGTCGCGCCAGTCCTCCTCGAGCGTGGTCAGCGGGGTGCGGATCAGGTGGCTGCCGGTCGCGGTGTGCAGCCGCGCGTAGTCGCCCTGCGCCTCGGCGTAGCGCACCTCCTCCAGCGGCACGAAGCGCGTGACCCCGCCGAGCTCGACCGGGATGCTGGGTCGCGTCGTCCGGCCGGGCGGACCCGGCCTCGATCGCCTCGACCACGCGGCGTACGGCCTCGGTCAGCCGCTCGGCGCGCACCGGCTTGAGCACGTAGTCGACGACGTCGAGGTCGAAGGCGTCCACCGCGTGCTCGTCGTGCGCCGTGACGAACACGACCGGCGCCGTGGTGCGGAACCGCGACAGCACCCGGGCCAGGTCGAGCCCGCTCAGCCCCGGCATCCGGATGTCGGTGAACACCGCGTCGACCTGCTGGTCCTGGAGCACCCGCAGCGCCTCGGCGGCGGAGGCCGCGGGGACGACCGACTCGACCGCGCGGGTCGCGGCCGAGCAGGAACGCCAGCTCGTCGAGGGCCGGCCGCTCGTCGTCGACGAGCAGCACCCTCATGCCTGCACCCCGGGGGCGTACTTCGGCACGCGCAGCGTCACCTTCGTGCCGGCGCCCGGTGCCGTCTCCACGACCAGACCGTAGTCGTCGCCGTACGACGAGCGCAGCCGCGCGTCGACGTTGCCGAGGCCGACGGAGTCCATCGACGCGTCGCCGGCGAGCGCCCGGCGCACCCGGTCGGGGTCCTCGCCGACGCCGTCGTCCTCGACCGAGATGCGCGCCTCGAAGTCGTGGTCCTCGGCGGTGATCGAGACCCGGCCGGACCCGGCCTTGGCCTCGAGCCCGTGGCGCACGGCGTTCTCCACCAGCGGCTGCAGGGACAGGAACGGGATGACCACCGGCAGCACCTCGGGGGCGACCCGCAGCACGACGTCGAGCCGGTCGCCGAAGCGGGCCTTCTCCAGCACGAGGTACTGCTCGATCGAGCGCAGCTCCTCGGCCAGCGTCGTGAACTCGCCGTGCCGGCGGAACGAGTAGCGGGTGAAGTCGGCGAACTCCAGCAGCAGCTCGCGGGCCCGCTCCGGGTCGGTGCGCACGAACGACGCGATCGCGGTCAGCGAGTTGTAGACGAAGTGCGGGCTGATCTGCGCCCGCAGCGCCCGCACCTCCGCCTCCATCAGCCGGGTCCGCGACGCGTCGAGCTCGGCGAGCTCGAGCTGGCCGGACACCCAGCGGGCGACCTCGTCCGCGGCGCGGACCAGGCCCGCGGAGGCCGACGACGCGAACACCTGCAGCGTCCCGACCACCCGCTCCTCGACGGTGAGCGGCGTGACCACCACCTGCCGCACGCTGCAGCGCGGGTCGTCGCACGGGATGTCGGCGCGGCCGCGGACGGTGGTCGTGCCGTCCGCGAGCGCGTGCCGGGCGAGCGCCGTCGTCTGGTCGGCGTGGTGGTGGAACCGGCCGTCCCACGCGAGCAGCCCGCCGGTGTCGGTGAGCGCGATGGCCGGCGCCCCGAGCAGGCTGCGCAGGTGGCGGACCGCCTTCTCGGCCGACGCCGCGGTCAGTCCCGCCCGCAGCGCCGGCGTCGTGAGCGAGGCGGTGTGCAGGGTGCGGAAGGTCGTCCGGTCGGCCTCGCTGCCCAGGTGTCGGCGACCGAGCAGGGTGGGCAGCCAGGACGCCACGACGCCTACTGGAAGTCGATCAGCAGCGAGTCGGCGTCGCCACCGTCGTCACCGCCGCCGGGCGCGTCGGGACCGGTGTCGTCCTCCAGCGACGGCGGCCGCACGACGGCGCGGTAGCAGTGCGTGACGTAGGGCATCAGCATCCCGTCGTGCCCGCGGCCGTACTCCTCGTAGAGCGCGTCGACCTTGCGCATCACCCGCTCGCGCTCGGTCTCGGACATCAGCGCGATGTTCGAGCGGGAGCGGCACCAGGTCGTGCAGCCGCTCGCGGTCCAGCGGCTGCCAGAAGCGGTAGGTCGAGGTCTCCACGAAGCCGAACAGGTGCGAGGCCTGCAGCGCGTGGGTCGGGTCGTGCTCCTGCTCCGCCGTCCCGATCAGCGCACCGAGCCGCTTGACCCACGGGATCCGCTCGTCGCGGAGGTTCCACGCCAGCGCCAGGTGGCCGCCGGGCCGCAGCACCCGGGCGATCTCCGGCAGCGCCCGCGGCAGGTCGAACCAGTGGAAGGCCTGCGCGCCGACGACGACGTCGACCGAGCGGGCCCGCATCGGGATGTTCTCGGCGGCGGCGACCACGGCCGGCGTGCGCGGCAGCCGGGTGACCAGGTGGCTGCAGCATCGCCGGCAGCGGGTCGGTGGCCAGCACCCGGTGGCCGAGCGCGTGCAGCTGCTCGGTGAGCTTGCCGGTGCCGGCCCCGAGCTCGAGCACGTGCGCGTGGTCGGAGCCGACCAGCCAGGCGGCCGCCTCCCGGGGGTACGTCGGACGGGCGCGGTCGTAGGCGTCGGCCACCCCGCCGAACGAGAGCGCCGGCCCGCTCGCGGGCCCGCGCACGGGCCCGCCCATCGACTCCACCATCGCGGTGAGGCTACCAAGGCTCCTTGCCTCGCCGGACCACCGGTGTAATGATGATTACATGATTACAACAGAAGCGCAGGAGCGGGTCCGCGGCTGGTTCACCGGCCGGGTCCCCGACGAGTGGCAGCACGCCCCCGTCGACGTCGCGGTGGACCGCGAGGAGATCATCGTCCGGCTGACCCTGGACGACGTGGAGCTGCCCGAGGGCACCTCGGCGGCGGAGGCCGACGAGGCGCGCGCCGGGCGGACCAAGGCCTTCCGGGAGGACACCCGCGGCAAGCGGATGTCGATCGCCCAGGAGGCGCAGCGGCGGTTCGACCGCACGGTCTCGTGGCAGGCGACCGTCGGTGACCGGACCGAGCTGTTCACGCACGTCTCGGCCCCGGTGATGACCCGGCTGCGGCAGCCGCAGCGGCAGGTGCTCGACACCCTCGTCGACGCCGGCGTCGCGCGCTCCCGCTCGGAGGCGCTGGGCTGGTGCGTGCGGCTGGTCGGCCAGCACGAGGACGACTGGCTCGCCGAGCTGCGCCAGGCGATGGCCTCGGTGGCCGACGTGCGGGCCAAGGGCCCGGCGGCCTGAGCGGAGCACGCCGCCGCCGGCCGATAGCCTGCGGCCCATGCCCGCTCCCGACCCGCTGGCCCGGCTGGCCCGCCTCGAGGGCGTCGCGTCCGGCATGACCGCCACGCGTGACGGCATCGACGCGCTGCTGCGCGACCGCGGCCTGCGCCGTACGACGCCCGAGCTGACCGCCGAGTCGCTGCTGCGCGGTGCCCACGCCAGCGCGGTGCTCGAGGGGTCGGACGTCTCCCTCGACGCGGTGCGGGCGGGCGCCGACGACCCGATGGCGCAGGCGGCCGTGCGGGTCAGCACCGAGCTGCTCGGGCTGCTGCCCACGCTGACCCGCTCGCCGCTGCAGGCCGTCGCGCGGCTGCACACGCTGGCCGCCGCCGGTGTCGTCGCCGACGAGGACCTCGGCCGGCCGCGTGACGCCGAGGGCGCGTCGCGGCTGCGCGACCTCGCCCGGCTGCTGACCACCGCCGACCGAGGCGCCGGCGCTCGTCGTCGCGGCGGTCGCGCACGCGGAGCTCGCGAGCGTCGACGCCGTTCGTCTCCCACAACGGCCTGGTCGCCCGGGCCACCGAGCGGCTGGTGCTCGTCGCGCGCGGCGTCGACGAGAAGTCGCTGGTCGTGCCGGAGGCCGGCCACCTGGCGCTGCGGCCGGAGTACGAGTCGAACCTGCGGGGCTACCGCGACGGCGGTGCGGCGGGCGTGCACGCCTGGCTGCTCTACGCCGCCGAGGCGTACGCGAAGGGCTCGGAGGCGAGCCCGCTCAACGACCGCTGAGACCGCGCGACATGCAGGCGGCGCTCCGGAGTCCGAGGACTCGAAGCGCCGCCGCTGACACGTGAGACCGAAAGCTACCAAGCGTGCAATCGCTAACTGTTGCGCCGGGATGAACCCGACGGACAACGCCCAACATGATGGGTGGTTCGCCGCGTGGGTACCTGGCTCACGTGCGGGTCTGTTGAGTTGTGATCCCTTTGTACGCCTGCCCCGGAGGGCCGACAAGACAAACCGGGTCTGGTCTAGTTGCTGCGGCGGACCAGCCGGCGGGCGGCGAGATAGACCGTCGCACCCACCAGCGCCGCGCTCAGCAGCGCCAGCGCGACGAGCGTCGCGGTGGTCTGCGGCAGCCGCATCCGGCTGCGCAGCGCGACCGGTCGGGTGAACACCAGCACCGGCCAGCCGCGCGCGTTGGCCTCCCGGCGCAGCTCCCGGTCGGGGTTGACCGCGAAGGGGTGGCCGACGGCCTCGAGCATGTGCAGGTCGGTCACGGAGTCGCTGTAGGCGTAGCTGCGGGCCAGGTCGTAGTGGTGCTCCTCGGCCAGCCGCCGCAGCGCCTCGGCCTTGTTGGCGCCGTACGCGTAGTAGTCGATCTCGCCGGTGTAGCGGCCGTCGACGATCTCCATCTGGGTGGCCACCACGCCGTCCGCGCCGAGCAGCTCCCCGATCGGCTCGACGACCTCCGTGCCGGAGGCCGACACGATGATGACGTCGCGGCCGGCGAGGTGGTGCTCCTCGATGAGCGAGACCGCCTCGTCGTAGACCAGCGGGTCCACCACGTGGTGCAGCGTCTCGGCCACGATGTCGCGGACCGTCTGCACGTCCCAGCCCGCGCAGAGCGCCGAGAGGAACTGCCGCATCTTCTCCATCTGGTCGTGGTCGGCGCCGCCCGCGTGGTAGACGAACTGTGCGTAGGCGCTGCGCAGCACGGCACGCCGCGAGATCAGCCCGCCGGCCTGGAACGGCTTGCTGAACGCCAGGGTGCTCGACTTCGCGATGATCGTCTTGTCGAGGTCGAAGAAGCGCCGCCGGTCGGCCGCGCCGAGCACGGGCCGGACGTGCTGCCGGTCATCGAGGCGTCCTCTCCGTCGGGTGGGGCGTGAGGTCGCCAGCGTAGTGGGTGGGCTACCGGTAAAGGGCGCGCTACCCTGGAGGAGCACGCACGTCGAGGTCTCGCTCTCGTGAATACTTCCTTCTGGCGTTGTGTGACGACGTCACCAGGAACGCCAGCGGTTCCCCCCAGCCGCTGGTCGGTGGTCCGGCTCCATCCCCGAGGCCGGGCCCCGCGGTCCCTGGCCATCCCCCCGGCCAGGGACCGCCCCACGGTCACGCCAGCTTTCCTCCACAGCCGCGCCGCTGCGGCCGCGGTCCACAGCCGGACCGTGCGTGGTCGCGCCCACCCCCGGCGTCGTACGACGGTCGGGGGCATGACGTCTGCCCCAGCGCTGGTGATCACGCGCGACGACCTGCTGCTCGACGACCTGCTGCGGCTGGCGGCGGCCGCCGGCGTCTCGCTCGACGTCGCCCACGACACCACGAGCGCGCTGCGCGGCTGGTCGGCGGCGGCCGTGGTGCTGGTCGGCACCGACCTGGCCGGCCGGGTGGCGGAGCAACGGCCGCCCCGGCGCGCGCAGGTGCACGTCGTGGGCCACGCGCCCGACCGACGGACGCGGTGTTCCGCCACGCGCTGCTGGCCGGCGCCGCCGACGTGGTCGAGCTGCCCGCCGCGGAGGGCTGGCTCGTCGAGCTGCTCACCGACGTCACCGACGCGGCCGGCGGAGCGCCCCGGCTGCGCGGCCGCACCCTCGGGGTGGTGGCCGGCTCCGGCGGCGCGGGCGCCACCACCTTCGCCGCGGCCGTGGCGGTGACCTCCGCGCTGCGCCGCCCCACCGCGCTGGTGGACCTCGACCCGCTCGGGCCGGGCCTGGACCGGGTGGTCGGCCTCGAGGACCGGGACGGGGCGGCCTGGGACGTGCTGGTCTCCTCCCGTGGCCGCCTCGGGTCGCGCTCGCTGCGGTCCGCGCTCCCCGACAAGGACGGGCTGGCCGTGCTCACCTGGGGCACCGGGGCCGCCGTCGACCTGGAGCCGACCGCGGTGCGCGAGGTGCTCTCGGCCGCGCAGCGGGGCCACGACCTCGTGGTGGTGGACCTGCCCCGGTGCCTCGACGCGGTGACCCAGGAGGTGGTCACCCGCTGCGACGAGGTGCTCGTCGTGGTCGGGCCGACGGTCGTCGGGGTCGCCGCCGCGGGGCGGGTGCTGGCGCGGCTGCGCCCGCTCACCGACCGGCTGGGCCTGGTCACCCGACGGGGCGGCACCCCCGTCGCCGTCGGAGCAGGTGGCCGCCGCGCTGGGCGTGCCGGTCGCCGCGGAGGTGCCGCACCAGCGCCGGCTCGACGAGCACGTCGAGCTCGGGCTCGGCCCGGTGCACAGCCGCCGGTCGGGCCTCGCCCGGGCGTCCCGGGTCCGTGCTCGACCGGGGTGCCGCATGAGGTCGCTGCGCGCGACCGAGGCGTTTCCGGCCGACGTGCTCGACGAGGTGCGCGAGCAGCTGGCCCGCTCCGGAGCCACCCTGAGCCCCGAGGTCGTCGCCCACGCCCTGCGCGACCAGGGACGGCCCGTCGGCGACGCGACCGTGCTGGCGGTCCACGACCTGCTCCGCCAGGACGTCCTCGGCGCCGGTCCGCTGGAGCCGCTGCTGCGGCTGGCCGGGGTCACCGACGTGCTCGTCAACGGCGCCGAGGCGGTCTACGTCGACCGCGGCGAGGGGCTGGAGCTGACCCCGGTGCGGTTCGCCGACGACGCGGCGGTGCGGCGGCTGGCGCAGCGGCTCGCGAGCTCGGTCGGTCGCCGGCTCGACGACGCGACGCCGTACGTCGACCTCCGGCTGCCCGACGGCACCCGGTTCCACGCCGTCCTCGCGCCGCTCGCGCGCCCGGGGTCGGTGATCTCGCTGCGGGTGCCGCGGGCGCGGGCGTTCACGCTCGAGGAGCTCGTGGAGCGAGGCACCGTCAACGCCGACGGGGCGTCGCTGCTGCAGCGGCTGGTGGCGTGCCGGCTGGCGTTCCTGGTCAGCGGCGGCACCGGCACGGGCAAGACCACGCTGCTCTCCGCGCTGCTCTCGCTGGTCGACCCGGGGCACCGCATCGTGATCGTCGAGGACGCCAGCGAGCTGCGACCCGACCATCCGCACGTCGTGGGGCTGGAGTCCCGGCCCGCGAACGTCGAGGGCGCGGGCGAGGTGGCGCTGCGGGTGCTGGTCCGCCAGGCGCTGCGGATGCGACCCGACCGGCTGGTGGTCGGCGAGGTCCGCGGCGCCGAGGTCACCGACCTGCTCGCCGCGATGAACACCGGCCACGAGGGCGGCTGCGGCACGGTCCACGCCAACTCCGCCGGCGACGTGCCCGCCCGGATCGAGGCGCTCGCGATGGCGGCCGGGATGCCGCAGGCGGCGGTGCACAGCCAGCTCGCGTCGGCGGTCGACGCCGTCGTGCACCTCGGCCGCGGCGTCGACGGCCGCCGCCGGGTGGCGGAGGTCGCGGCGCTCACCCGCTCGGACGACGGCCGGGTGGTGGCGGTGCCGGCCGTCACCTTCGCCCCCGACGGGTCCACCCGCGAGCACGACGCCGCCGCGCTGCTCGTCGGCAGGCTGCACAGGTGAGGCTGGTCGCGGTGCTGGCCGCGGGTCTCGCCGTCGCCCTGCTGGTGCCGGGGCGGGCGTGGGTGCCCCGACCCGGTGTGCGGGACGGGACGCCGGGCCGGTCGGGTGTGCTGCGACGGGTGCGGGCCGGTCCCGGGCTGGTCGTGCTCGTCGCGCTGCTGGCCGGGGCGCTGGTCGCGACCGTCGACGGACGACACCTCGTCCTCTGCCTGATCGTGCTCGGCGCCCTGTGCGCGGCGGCGCTGCTGGTCCGGCGGGCCCGGGTCGCGCGGGCGGCGGAGCGACGACAGGCCCTCGTCGTCGAGGTCTGCGAGGCGCTCGTCGGCGAGCTGCGCGCGGGGCAGCCGCTGGTCAGCGAGCCTGGAGCACTGCGTCGAGGTGTGGCCCGACCTCGAGCCGGTGGTCGCCGCGAGCCGGCTGGGGGCCGACGTCCCGCTGGCGCTGCGGCGGCTCGCCGACCTGCCGGGTGCGGCCGGGCTGCGGGAGGTCGCGGCCGCGTGGCAGGTGTCCCAGGCCTCCGGCGCCGGCCTCGCCGCCGCGCTCGCCCAGGTGGCCGGCACGGCCCGGGAACGGCAGGCCACCCGGCACCTGGTCCGCGGCGAGCTGGCCTCCGCGCAGGCCACCGCCCGGCTCGTCGCCGTGCTCCCGGTGGCGTCGCTGGCGATGTCGGCCGGCATCGGCGGCGACCCGTGGCACTTCCTGCTCGCGACGCCGGTCGGTCTCGGCTGCCTCGCGCTCGGGGTCGGCTTCGCCGTCGCCGGCCTGCTGTGGATCGACCGCATCGCCGCCGGGGTGCTGCGGGGATGAGCCCGGTCGGTGCGCTCTGGCTGCTCGTGGCCGTCGTCGCGGCCGCGCTGGCCGCAGGGCTGCTGGTGCCGGGCCGCGGCGCGGCGCGCGACGTCCTCCCAGCGCGGCCGCGCGGGGCGGAACCGCCGGGCCTGGCCTCGGGGGACGAGGACCCGCGGGTGCTGCGCTGGCTGGCCACGGTGGGTGTCGGGCTCGGCGTCATGCTGTTCGTCGGCGGCACCGCCGGAGCCGCGGCGGCGCTCGTGGCGTCGGCCGGCTGCTGGTGGGCCGCCGGGCGGCTGGAGCCGCCGTCCGTGCGCCGACGCCGCGAACGGCTGGCCGCCGCGGTGCCGCACGCCGTCGACCTGATGGCCGCCTGCCTCGCGGCCGGGCTGTCGCCCGCCGCGGCCGTGGAGCAGATCGCGGCGGCGGTCGACGAGCCGCTCGCCGGCGAGCTGGCGGCCCTCGGCTCGCGGCTGCGCCTCGGGGTCGACCCCGCCACCGTGTGGCGCGACCTCGCCCGTCACCCGCAGCTCGGCGGGCTCGGCCGCACGGTGTCCCGCGCGGTCGAGAGCGGCGCGTCCGTCGCGGACGCGATGGGCCGGCTGGCCGAGGACCTGCGGCGCCTCAACCGGGCCGCCGTGGAGAGCCGCGCCCGGGCGGTGGGGGTGAAGGCCGCCCTGCCGCTCGGGGTCTGCCTGCTGCCGGCCTTCGTGCTGGTCGGCGTGGTGCCGCTGGTGGCCGGGTCGCTCTCGGTCGTCGTGCGCTGAGCCCGGCCAGTTCCCCTCCACAGCGCCGCGCACCCGGTGCCGGTCCCCAGGTCGAGAACCGGTCGTCGTGCCGGCGGCCCGGCGGCCCGAGAGTCGTCGCCACAACAGGTGCCCACCGCTGGGGTGGGCCGGGACAGGAGGTCGTCATGATCAAGTCGCCCGTGGCGCGGCTGCGCAACGAACGAGGAGTCACCACCGCGGAGTACGCCGTGGTCACCGCCGCCGGGTGCGGGTTCGCGTCCGTGCTCATCAAGCTGCTGATGAGCGACTGGGGGCAGACGCTCCTCAAGACGCTGTTCAAGCTCATCATGAAGGTCGTCGGGCTCTGACCGTGTCGGTCCAGGCTGACCGTCGGACGGCGTGCCGAGCGGCGGGTCGCGTCCAGGGCGGGGGAGCGGTCACCGCGGAGACGGCGATGGTGCTGCCGATGATGGTGGCGGTCGCCCTCGGGCTCGCGTGGCTGCTCGCGCTGGCCTCCGCCCAGGTGCGGGTGGTCGACGCGGCCCGGGAGGTGGCACGGGCCGTCGCCCGGGACGACAGCCCCGCCACCGCGGTCGGCCTGGGCCGGCGGGTGGCACCGCGCGGCGCGACGCATCTCGGTGCACCACGGCGCCGACCGGGTGGTGGTCCGGGTCCGGTCCGAGGTGCGCGGCCCGGGTGGGCTGCTGGGCTTCCTGCCCGCCGCGCAGGTGCGGGCCGAGGCCGTCGCCGCGGCGGAGCAGCGATGAGGTCCGGCGCCCACCGGGTCGCGGTCGACGAGCGGGGCAGCGCCTCGGTGCTGGCTGTCGTGCTGGTGGGGGCGCTCAGCGTGGCCGCGGTGCTGGTCGCGGCCGTCGGTGCGGTGGTCGCCGACCAGCGACGGGTGGCGAGCGCGGCCGACCTGGCGGCGCTCGCGGGCGCGGCGGCGGTGCAGTCGGGTCGCGACGGGTGCGCGAGCGCCGGTGCCGTCGCCCGCCGCAACGCGGCCCGGCTCGCGTCCTGCGTCGTGACCGGCTCGGTGGTCACGGTCCGCACGACACGGCGAGACCCGCCCGCTGCTCGGCCGGCGCCTGACCGTCCGGTCGGCTGCCCGGGCTGGACCGGTCGACGTCCCGCCGTAGGGCGGGGCGGGTCAGGGGCCGAGAGGGGAGGCGGCGCTCAGCGCGCCGGCGGCGGCGTCTCGTGAGGCCCGTCGCCGGTGCGCGTCGTCCCCGGTGCGGTGTCGTGGGGCGCGTCCGTGGCGGGCGCCGAGCCGGTGCCGGGGGAGGTGCCGGTGGCGGTGCCCGGGGCGGTGCCGGCGGTGGTGCCCGGGGCGGTGCCCGTGGTGGTGCCGGTGGTGCCGCCCGGCTCCTCGGCTCGGCGGGCCTCCTCGCGCCGCTCGAGCTTGCGCAGCCGCCGGGTGTTCTTGCGGTTCTGGTTGGCGCGCTTGAGCCCGGACCGGACCAGCTCCAGCCCCATGATGAACAGCAGCAGGGCAGCGGCGCCGGCCAGGAAGACCACGAGCGTCGGAAGGTTCAGGCTGCCGCCGTACATCGCCGCCTGGTCGTCGGTGCCGCTGGCGAGCACCGCGACGAGCGCGCCGGCCGACAGCAGGATGAGGATGAGGCCGAGGACGAACATGGGCTTCCTTCCGGTTCGGGCTGGCCCCTACCTTCCCGCAGCGGACGGGGGCAAACGACTCGACCCTCCGGTCGCCGCTCGGCCGGATCGGTGGCTCGCGCCGGCCGACCGGGCATTTCTCGGCAGTCCCGGACGCTCGACGGCCGTGCATGGTTGAATGAGGTGGTAGCGCGAGGGGGGCGGCGTCCGCTGCCCCTGCCGCAGTGAGCCGATGTCGGTGAGGAGACAACGTGGATCTGTCACTCGAGACTCGCCAGGAGGATGGTCACACGATCATCGAGGTGGGCGGGGAGATCGACGTCTACACAGCACCCAAGCTGAGGGACAAGATCACCGAGCTGGTGGGCAACGGTGACTACAACCTGGTCATCGACATGGAGAAGGTCGACTTCCTCGACTCGACCGGTCTCGGCGTGCTGGTGGGCGGCCTGAAGAAGGTCCGGGCCCACGACGGGTCGATGCGACTCATCTGCAACCAGGAGCGCCTGCTCAAGATCTTCCGGATCACCGGCCTGGCCAAGGTGTTCGCGATCCACGGCTCGCAGGCCGACGCGCTCGCCGAGCGGTAGAGCGGTGCTGTCCGGCGGACACCCGGGCTCGACGGGCACCGCCACCGGCATCAGCGTCACGATCGTCCGGGACCCGGCCCTGGTCCGCACGGTCCGGCTGGTCGCGGCCGCGGTCGCCCGCCGCGCGACCGGTGACGAGGACTTCGTCGAGGAGGTGCGCCTCGCCGTCGGTGAGGCCTGCGCCCTGCTGGTCGGCCCCGAGGCCGACCGCTCCAGCACCGCCGGACCCGTCGAGGTCCGGATGGTCATCGACACCCGGCTCCGGGTGGTGGTCAGCGCCGCCGGCGAGATCGCCGTGCGGGACGCCCCGACCAGCGACATCGACGGGGTCGAGCCCTGGGCGCTGCTGCGGGGCCTGCTCGAGGACTTCCAGATCAGCAAGGACGCGGAGGGCACGACGCTGACGCTGTCCTGGCCGCTCTGAGCGGCCCGCTCGCAACCACCCTTCACCCGGTCCAGAAATGTGGGCCATCCCACATGCCCCGACGCCGTACGAGCAGGCCGCGTCAGTAGACTCCGGCACACAACACAGCGTGAGGCGGGTCACAGCCCGTCCGCACCGGCGTGGATCTCACCCACGCGGAGTGGCGCACACAGACACAACGTGACGGGCCGCGGGCCCGATCGATCGGAGGGCGTATGTCCGGGCACACCCTGGCTGCCGCGGGTAGTGGCAAGTCGGCCGTCGAGCTGACGGGGGGCAACCTCGTCCTCGTCCTCGTCGTCGGACTGGTCGCGCTCGTCGCGCTGGTCATGGCGGTCGTCTTCCGGCGTGAGGTGCTCTCCGCCGGCGAGGGCACGGACAACATGAAGCGGATCGCGCAGGCGGTGCAGGAGGGCGCGAACGCCTACCTGACCCGTCAGTTCCGCACGCTGGCGATCTTCGCCGCCATCGCGTTCTTCGCCCTGCTCGCGCTTCCGGCCGACGACAGCACGGTCCGCATCTTCCGGTCGGTGTTCTTCCTCGTCGGCGCGGGCTTCTCCGCGACCGTCGGCTACCTCGGCATGAACCTCGCGGTCCGCGCGAACCTCCGCGTGGCCGCTGCGGCCAACAGCGTCGGTCGCGAGCCCGCGATGACCATCGGTCTGCGGACCGGCGCCATGGTGGGCATGCTGACGGTAGGCCTCGGCCTGCTCGGCGCGAGCCTCGTGGTGCTGATCTTCCAGGACGAGGCGCCCAAGGTGCTCGAGGGCTTCGGGTTCGGCGCCGCGCTGCTCGCCATGTTCATGCGAGTCGGCGGCGGCATCTTCACCAAGGCCGCCGACGTCGGCGCGGACCTGGTCGGCAAGGTCGAGCAGAACATCCCCGAGGACGACCCGCGCAACGCGGCCACGATCGCCGACAACGTCGGTGACAACGTCGGTGACTGCGCCGGCATGGCGGCCGACCTCTTCGAGTCGTACGCCGTGACCCTCGTCGCCGCGCTGATCCTCGGGTCGCAGGTCTTCGGGGACAAGGGACTGGTGTTCCCGCTGCTGATCCCCGCCATCGGCGCGCTGACCGCCGTCGCGGGTGTCTACCTCACCAAGCCGAAGGCCGGCGAGAACGGTCTCACCACGATCAACCGGTCCTTCTACCTCTCCTCGGGCATCGCGGCGGTGGCGAGCGTCGTGCTCTCCTTCCTCTACCTCCCGAGCAGCTTCGCCGGCTTCGGCGCCGACTTCGCCCGGCTGGACGGCGACCCGCGGATCATCGCCTCGACGGCGGTCGTCATCGGCATCGTGATGTCGGCCGGCATCCTGGCGCTGACCGGCTACTTCACCGGCACCGAGTACCGCCCGGTCCGGGACGTCGGCACCACCTCGCTCACCGGCGCCGCCACCGTGATCCTCTCGGGCCTGTCGGTCGGCTTCGAGTCGGCCGTCTACACCACGCTCGTCATCGGGGCGGCCGTCTTCTCGGCCTACCTGCTCGGCGGCGCGGCGCTCACCGTCTCGCTGTTCGCGGTGGCCCTCGCCGGCACCGGGCTGCTCACCACGGTCGGTGTCATCGTCGCGATGGACACGTTCGGCCCGGTCTCCGACAACGCGCAGGGCATCGCGGAGATGTCCGGCGACGTCGACGGCGAGGGCGCGCAGATCCTCACCGAGCTCGACGCGGTCGGCAACACCACCAAGGCGATCACCAAGGGCATCGCGATCGCGACGGCCGTGCTCGCCGCGACGGCGCTCTTCGGCTCCTACGCCACCTCGATCGGCGAGGCGCTCAGCGGTGCCCACCCGAGCCGGGCGGAGACCAACCTGCTGGACTTCGCCGTCTTCAACCCGGCCGTCCTCGTCGGTGCGCTCCTCGGCTCGGCCGTGGTGTTCCTGTTCTCCGGCCTGGCGATCAACGCGGTGGCGCGTGCCGCCGGTGCGGTCGTCTACGAGGTGCGTCGCCAGTTCCGGGACATCCCCGGGATCATGGAGGGCACCGGCCGCCCGGAGTACGGCAAGGTCGTCGACATCGTCACGAAGGACTCGCTGCGCGAGCTCGTGACGCCGGGTGTCCTCGCGGTGCTGGCCCCGGTCGCCGTCGGCTTCGGGCTGGGAGCGACGGCGCTGGCCGGGTTCCTGGCCGGTGCGATCGCGACCGGCACGCTGATGGCGGTGTTCCTGGCCAACTCCGGTGGCGCCTGGGACAACGCGAAGAAGGTCGTCGAGGACGGCAACCACGGCGGCAAGGGCTCGCCGGCCCACGAGGCCACGATCATCGGCGACACCGTCGGCGACCCGTTCAAGGACACCGCCGGCCCGGCGATCAACCCGCTGATCAAGGTGATGAACCTGGTCTCCCTGCTGATCGCCGCCGCCGTCGTGAACCTCTCGGTCGGCGACGGCCAGAACGACACCGTCCGGGTGGTCATCGCGGTGGTGGCCGTGCTGATCATCGCGAGCGTCATCGTCGTCTCGAAGCGGCGCTCGGTCACGCTCGGCGAGCAGGCCGAGGAGACCGTCAGCGCCTGACCAGACGTCCGACCTGCCGAGGGGTCGCTGCTTCCGCCGACGGCGGGCGCGGCGGCCCCTCGGCCGGTCGAGGGCCGCCGCTTCGACGGCCCTAGGCTGACGCGCGTGGACCGACCGGCGCTGCCCCCCGATCTCGTCGCCCGGCTGCGGGACGCGCTGACGAGCGCCGGCTACGCGTACGACGCGGTCGCCGCGCTGCTCGGCCCGACCGCCCACGCAGCGCTGTCCCGCAACGAGACCACGCCCGGGCTGCGGGCCACGCGCGACGGCTCGCCGCTCTCGACGCTGGTCCGGCTGTGGCTGCTGCAGGCACCGGTCACCCGGGACGCGGCCGACCGCGCGCTGCCGGACCTGGTGGACGCGCTGGCGGCGACCGGTCTGGTCGACGTCTCCGGCGACGAGGTGCGGGCTGCGGTCGACGTGCGGCCCTACGCCGACGACGGCCGCTCGTGGTGGGTGCTCTCGGACCTGACGCCCGGGCTGGACGGCGCCCCGATCGACGTCGCGCCGGACCACGTCCTGGGGATCTCCGCCGCCTCGACGTCGCTGGCGCAGCTGACGGTCCGCGAGCCGCTCGCGACCGCGCTCGACCTCGGCACCGGCTGCGGCGTGCAGGCGCTGCACCTCGCGGGGCACGTGGCCCGGGTGGTCGCCACCGACGTCAACCGCCGGGCGCTGGCGATGACCCGGCTGAACGCCGCGCTCAACCAGGTGCCGGTGGAGGTGCGCGAGGGCAGCCTGTTCGAGCCGGTCGCCGACGAGCGCTTCGACCTGGTGGTCAGCAACCCGCCGTTCGTGGTCTCGCCCGCGACCGAGGCGCCGCTGGTCTACCGCGACTCCGGGCTGCCGGGTGACGAGGTGGTCCGCCGCGTCGTCACGCAGGCGCCGCAGCACCTGACCCCCGGCGGCCGGGCCCAGGTGCTGGCCAACTGGGTGCACCGGCGCGGCGAGCCGTGGCAGGACCGGGTGGCCGGCTGGCTCGAGGGCACCGGCTGCGACGCCTGGGTGGTGCAGCGGGAGGCCGCCGACCCCGCGGCGTACGTCGAGCTGTGGCTCAAGGACGCCGGCGTGCACGGCCGCCCCGACTACGCCCGCCGGTACGACGCCTGGCTGGCGTGGTTCGAGGAGCAGGACGTCGAGGCCGTGGGCTTCGGGTGGCTGGACCTCCGGCGGGTCGACCGGCCCGGCGTCGTACGGCGTGGAGGAGTGGCCGTTCGAGGTCGAGCAGCCGCTGGGGCCCGAGGTCGTCGAGCGGGGCCGGCGCGCCGACCTGCTCGCCGCCACCGACGACGCGGCGCTGCTCGCGAGCCGGCTCACCACCCGGGTCGACGTGCGCCAGGAGAGCCTCGGCGAGCCCGGCGCGGCCGACCCGGAGGCGATCGTGCTGCGCCAGCAGCGCGGGATGCGCCGCGCCCGGCAGGCGGACACCGTGGAGGCCGGGCTGGTCGGCGCTTGCGACGGGGACCTGAGCGTCGGGTCAGATCCTCGACGCGCTGGCGCAGCTGCTGGGGGAGGACGCGGCGACGCTGCGGCGCACCCGCGTGGACGCGGTCCGCGAGCTGGTCGCGGACGGTTTCCTCGGGTTCTGAGGCCGGGACCGGCTCCGCCCACCCGGGGGGCGGTGGGACGGGCTTGTTGACGGCAGGCGTTACCGTGTCCACGCGACGGCACCCGATCGCACGAGCACTCCCGAGGGAGCAGGACACAGGTGGCGAAGAAGGCAGCATCCAATGGTGCCGGTGCGGGCAGCACCGGCAACAAGCTGGTCATCGTCGAGTCGCCGGCCAAGGCGAAGACGATCGCCGGCTACCTCGGGCGCGGCTACATCGTGGAGTCCTCCATCGGCCACATCCGCGACCTGCCGCAGAGCGCCGCCGACGTGCCCGCCAAGATCAAGGGCGAGTCGTGGGCCCGGCTCGGCGTCGACGTCGACAACGACTTCACGCCCTACTACGTGGTCTCGCGGGACAAGAAGTCCCACATGACCAAGCTCAAGGGCGCTGCTCAAGGACGCCGACGAGCTCTACCTCGCCACCGACGAGGACCGCGAGGGCGAGGCCATCGCCTGGCACCTGTTCGACGAGCTGAAGCCGAAGGTGCCGGTCCGGCGGATGGTGTTCCACGAGATCACCCCGCAGGCGATCAGCGCCGCGGTCGACAACCCGCGCGACATCGACATGGACCTGGTCGAGGCGCAGGAGGCGCGGCGGATCCTCGACCGGCTCTACGGCTACGAGGTCTCCCCGGTGCTGTGGAAGAAGGTCATGTCCGGCCTGTCCGCGGGCCGCGTGCAGTCGGTCGCGACCCGGCTGGTCGTCGACCGCGAGCGGGAGCGGATGGCGTTCCGCACCGCGTCGTACTGGGACCTCGAGGGCACCTTCGACGCCGGCGAGAAGCACGCCGAGCGGATGTTCCCGGCCAAGCTGCACTCCGTCGACGACCGCCGGGTCGCCCGCGGCAGCGACTTCACCTCGCTGGGCGAGCTCAAGCCGGGCGCTGGTGGCGGCCAGGGCGTCGTGCACCTCGACCGGGCCGCGCGCCGAGTCGCTGGCGGCCGGCCTCAGCGACACCACGTTCGACGTCCGCTCCGTCGAGTCGAAGCCGTACCGCCGCCAGCCCTACGCGCCGTTCCGCACCACGACGCTGCAGCAGGAGGCCTCGCGCAAGCTCGGCTGGGGCGCCTCGCGCACCATGTCGATCGCGCAGCGGCTCTACGAGAACGGCTTCATCACCTACATGCGCACCGACTCGGTGACGCTGTCGGGCACCGCGGTCAACGCGGCCCGCGGCCAGGCGCGCGAGCTGTACGGCGACGAGTACGTCCCGGACAAGCCCCGCACCTACGCCTCGAAGGTGAAGAACGCGCAGGAGGCGCACGAGGCGATCCGCCCGGCCGGCGAGAACTTCCGCACCCCGGCCCAGACCGGCCTGCACGGCGACGAGTTCCGGCTCTACGAGCTGATCTGGATGCGCACCGTCGCCTCGCAGATGAAGGACGCCGAGGGGCGCAGCGTGACGGTGCGGCTCGGCGGCGCCGCGGCCTCGGGCGAGGACGTGGTGTTCTCCGCGTCCGGCCGGGTGATCACCTTCTACGGCTTCCTCAAGGCGTACGTCGAGGGCTCGGACGACCCGGACAGCGACTCCGACGACCGGGAGACCCGGCTGCCGAACGTCGCCGAGGGCGACGCGGTGACCGCGGCCGAGATCAACGCCGCCGGCCACCAGACGAAGCCGCCGGCCCGCTACACCGAGGCCACGCTGATCCGTGAGCTCGAGGAGCGCGAGATCGGCCGGCCGTCGACGTACGCCTCGATCATCGGCACGATCCTCAACCGCGGCTACGTCTACAAGAAGGGCACCGCGCTGGTGCCGGCCTGGCTGGCGTTCTCGGTGATCCGGCTGCTCGAGGAGCACTTCGCCCGGCTGGTGAGCTACGAGTTCACCGCGGGCATGGAGGACGTCCTCGACGAGATCGCGGGCGGCCGGCGCGACCGGAACACCGAGCTCGCGGAGTTCTACTTCGGCAGCGGCGACGTCGACGGGCTGCAGAAGCTGGTCTGCGAGCTCGGCGACATCGACGCCCGCGAGCTGGCGACGTTCCCGGTCGGGCGACGGGCGTCGACCTGCGGGTCGGGCGCTACGGCCCGTACGTCGAGACCGAGGACGGCACCCGCGCGAACGTCCCCGACGACCTGCCGCCGGACGAGCTGACCGTCGGAGAAGGCCAAGGAGCTGCTGGCCAACCCGGCCGGCGAGGAGACGCCGCTCGGCGAGGACCCGGAGTCCGGGCTGACGATCGTGGCGAAGAACGGCCGCTACGGCCCCTACGTCACCGAGCTGCTGCCCGAGGACGCGCCCAAGTCGCAGAAGCCGCGCACCGGCTCGCTGTTCAAGTCGATGAACCTCGACACGATCACGCTCGACGCAGGCGCTGACGCTGCTGTCGCTGCCGCGGGTGGTGGGCGTCGACCCGGAGTCGGGCGACGAGATCACCGCGCAGAACGGCCGCTACGGGCCGTACCTCAAGAAGGGCACCGACTCCCGGTCGATCGACTCCGAGGAGCAGCTGCTCACCATCACCCTCGAGCAGGCGCTGGCGATCTACGCGCAGCCGAAGCGCCGCGGCCGGCAGGCCGCCGACCCCGGCAAGGAGCTCGGCACCGACCCCGAGAGCGGCAACCCGGTGACGCTGAAGTCGGGCCGGTTCGGCACCTACGTCACCGACGGCGAGTACAACGCCACGCTGCGGCAGGGCGACGACGAGTCGACGATCACCATCGAGCGGGCGGCCGAGCTGCTCGCCGAGCGTCGCGCCAAGGGCCCGGCGAAGAAGACGGCCAAGAAGGGCGCGAAGAAGACCGCCAAGAAGACGGCGAAGAAGACCACGCAAGAAGACGGCCAAGAAGACCGCCGCGAAGAAGACCGCCGCCAAGAAGTCCTGACCGCGGCGCACCCGTAGGCTGACCGCGTGAGCGAGCGGTCCGAGCAGCAGCCGCCGCCCCCGGCCCCGGCGGCGGTGGAGGACCTGCAGCACGCGCCGACCCACTCGCTGGTCGCGGTGCTGCGGATCCGCGACTTCCGGCACCTCTGGATCGGGCTCGGGCTCTCCAGCCTCGGTGACTGGATGGGGCTGCTCGCGCTGACCGCGATGGCCAACGCCAGCGCCGACTCCTACGCCGGCAAGAACTACGCGATCGCCACGGTGCTGTTCCTGCGGGTGCTCCCGGCCCTGGTGATGGGCCCGATCGCGGGGTACGTCGCCGACCGGCTCGACCGCCGCACGGTGCTGATCTGGGGCGACTACCTGCGCGGCGCGCTGTTCCTGACCATCCCGCTGGTCGGCTCGCTGTGGTGGATCTTCGTGGTCACCGTGCTGGTCGAGGCGATCAGCCTGGTGTGGGGCCCGGCCAAGGACGCCACGGTGCCCAACCTGGTGCCCCGGCACCGGCTCGAGGCCGCCAACCAGGTCAGCCTCGCCACCACGTACGGCTCCGCCCTCCCGGCGGCCGCGATCTTCGCCGGGCTGACCCTGGTCGACAAGTTCTACCGGCACGTCTTCGACTGGTTCGGGGGCAGCGGCCCGGTCGACCTGGCGCTCTACTTCAACGCGCTGTCCTTCGTGGTCTCGGGCATCGTGATCTCCCGGCTGCGGACCATCCCGCGCGGCCCGGCCGACGTCGACACCGAGGCCACCGCGATCTCGGTGATCGTGGACGGCTGGCGGTACGTCGTCACCACGCCCGTCGTGCGCGGCCTGGTGATCGGCATCGTCGGCGCCTTCGCGGCCGGCGGCGTCGTCATCGGCCTGGCGCGGACCTACGTCTCCGACCTGGGCGGCGGCGACGCCGGCTACGGCCTGCTGTTCGGCACCGTCTTCACCGGGCTCGGGCTCGGCATGTGGCGCGGGCCCGCGGCTGCTGCAGGGGCTGTCGCGGCGCCGGCTGTTCGGCATCTCGCTGACGCTGACCGGGCTGCTGCTCTTCCCGCTGGCGCTGGTGCAGCAGCTGCCGGTCGTGGTCGGGCTGACGCTGGTGCTCGGCTTCTTCGCCGGCGTCGGCTGGATCACCGGCAACACCATGCTCGGCCTCGAGGTGCCCGACGAGATCCGCGGCCGGACCTTCGCGTTCGTCGGCTCGATGATCCGGCTGTCCCTCGCGCTGGTGCTCGCGCTGGCGCCGCTGGTCGCCGGGCCTGATCGGCACCCACGACATCGGGCCGCTCGACGAGAACGGCGACCCGTACCTGGTCTACAACGGCGCCGCGTTCACGTTCCTGATCGCGGCGGTGCTGATGACCGCTGTCGGTGTCACGTCCTACCGTCAGATGGACGACCGGAAGGGAACCTCTCTCCTGAGCGACCTCAAGAACACCTTCACCGGCTCGCCCGGCGTCTACGCCGCGACGGGCTGCTTCGTCGCGCTCGAGGGCGGCGAGGGCGCCGGCAAGTCGACGCAGGCGCAGCGGCTGCGCGAGTGGCTCCGCTCCGAGGGGTACGACGTGCTGCTCACCCACGAGCCCGGCGACACCGAGGTCGGCGCCCTGCTGCGCCGCATCGTCCTCGACCCGAGCACCGGCGCGATCTCGCACCGCACCGAGGCGCTGCTCTACGCCGCCGACAAGGCCGAGCACGTCGACCGGGTCGTCGCGCCGGCGCTGGCCCGCGGCGAGGTCGTGGTCACCGACCGCTACGTCGACTCGACGCTGGCCTACCAGGGCGCGGGCCGCGACCTCGCCGACCGCGAGGTCGAGCGGGTGGCCCGCTGGGCGACGGCCGACCTGCGGCCCCACCTGACCGTGCTGCTCGACCTGCCGCCGCAGCAGGGCCTGGGCCGCTTCGAGGAGCGCGACCGCATCGAGGCCGAGTCCGTCGAGTTCCACGAGCGGGTGCGCGAGATGTTCCTGCAGCTCGCCAGCGGCTCGCCCGAGCACTACCTCGTCGTCGACGCCCGGCTGCCGGTCGAGGAGATCACCGCGCAGATCCGGGCCCGGCTGCTGCCGCTGCTCGGGCAGGCGCGGCGCACCGCGACGCAGCCGGAGGCGCACGCACCGGCCGCCGACCCGACCCCGACAGGACGTGAGTCGTGACCGCCGACGTGCAGCTCGACGCCCCCGCCGGCGTGTGGTCGACGCTGGTCGGCCAGCGGCACGCCATCGACACGCTGCAGCGCGCCGTGTCCGGGCACGGCATGACCCACGCCTGGCTGTTCACCGGCCCGCCCGGGCTCGGGCCGGTCCAACGCCGCGATCGCGTTCGCCGCCGCGCTGCAGTGCGAGCGCGGCACCGGCTGCGGCGAGTGCCACGCCTGCCGCACCGCGCTGGCCGGCTCGCACCCCGACGTCAGCGTGACCCGGTCCGAGACCTCGATGCTCTACATCAAGGACATGCGCGAGCTGGTGCACCGCTCGGCGCTGGCGCCGGTCGAGCGACGCTGGCAGGTGATGATCATCGAGGACGCCGACCGGCTCGGCGACGCGAGCGGCCGCACCGGCAACACGCTGCTCAAGGCGATCGAGGAGCCGACCCCCAAGACCGTGTGGCTGCTGTGCGCGCCGACCGTCGAGGACGTGCTGCCGACGATCCGGTCCCGGTGCCGCAACGTCTCGCTGGCCACCCCGACCACCGCGGAGGTGACCCGCTTCCTGGTGCAGCGCGAGGGCGTCTCGGAGTCCGTCGCGGCGTTCGCCGCCCGCGCCAGCCAGGGCCACATCGGCCGGGCCAAGGCGCTCGCCTCCGACGAGAAGACGCGCAACCGGCGACGTGAGGTGGTCGCGCTGCCGGCCGGGCTGACCTCGCTCGGCGCGTGCCTGAACGCCGCGGCCAACCTCGTCGACATCGCCCGGGACGAGACCGCCGATGCTGACCGAGCGCAGCAACGCGCGCGACCTCGCCGACCTCGACTCGTTGTACGGCGACGACCGCAAGTCGCGCGCCTCGCGGTCGTACAAGGCCAGCCTCCGCGAGCTGCAGCACAGCCAGAAGCAGCGCGAGAAGCGCCGCGTCATGGACGTCATCGACCGCGGGCTGATGGACATCATGTCGGTCTACCGCGACGCGATCGCGCTGCAGACCGGCGCCGGCGGTGACCTGGTCAACGAGGAGGTGCGCGACATGGTCGTCGACCTCGCCCGGCGGTCGACGCCGGAGGAGAACATCCGCCGCATCGACCAGCGTCTTCGCCGCCCGCGAGCAGATGATGGAGTTCAACACCACGCCGCTGCTGGCCCTCGAGTCGATGATGGTCTCGCTCCGGATCCGCTAGCACCGGCCTACAGTTGGCCCGGTGACCCCTCCCCGCACCCGCGGCCACGCGCGCGTCGTCGTGCTCGCCGTCGCGCTGACCCTGCTGCTCGCAGGGTGCACCTCCTCGCGGTCCTCGGACGCCGGCTCGAGCCCGTCGTCGGCGGCGACCAGCGCGGCATCGACCCCCACGGGTGACGCCGGGCCCGCGCCGGCCGGGCTCGAGACGTTCTACGACCAGCAGCTCGACTGGAAGCCCTGCCGCGACGGCTTCCAGTGCGCGCGGCTGCGGGTGCCGCTCGACTACGCCCACCCGGACGGCCGGTCCATCGAGGTGGCGCTGCTGAAGGTCCCCGCGAGCAGCAGCGAGCGGCCGGCTCGGGTCGCTGGTCTTCGACCCGGGCGGGCCGGGCGTGTCGGGCGTCGACTACGTCACCAGCGCGGCCGCCGCCTTCGGCAAGCCGCTGCTGCAGCACTACGACATCATCGGGATCGACCCGCGCGGCGTCGGCGCGAGCACGCCGGTCGACTGCCTGCCCGACGACCAGCTCGACGAGGTGCTCGCCGGCGACCCCGACCCGGAGACCCCGGCCGAGATCAAGACCGTCCGACCAGCTCGTGAAGGGCCTCGGCGACGGCTGCCTGCAGCGCAGCGGCGCCCTCGCCCGGCACATCTCGACCGTCGAGGTGGCCAAGGACCTCGACGTGCTCCGCGGCGCACTGCGGGAGAAGAAGCTGACCTACTTCGGCGCGTCGTACGGCACGGCCATCGGGTCGACGTACGCCGACCTGTTCCCGACCAAGGTGGGCCGGATGGTGCTCGACGGCGCGCTCGACCCGACGTCGTCGACGCTGGAGCTCAACCGGGTGCAGGCCAAGGGCTTCGAGACCGCGCTGCGGGCCTACGTGCAGTCGTGCGTCGACAAGGGCGACTGCTTCCTCGGCTCGTCGGTCGACCAGGGCACGAAGCGGATCAAGCAGTTCCTCGACTCGGTCGAGAAGCAAGCCGCTGCCCGCGGGTTCGGGCCGCGAGCTCGACCTCGGCAACGCGTCGTACGGCATCAGCTACCCGCTCTACGACAAGTCCGGCTGGTCGGTGCTGTCCACCGCGCTGCAGCGGGCGTTCTCCGGCGACGGGACCGTGCTGATGCTGCTGGCCGACGCCTACCTGCACCGCACCCCGCAGGACACCTACAAGGACAACTCCTTCGAGGCGTTCTACGCGATCAACTGCCTCGACCACGACGACGCGGTCAAGAGCTCGCAGCTCAAGCGCTACTACCCGATGTTCGACAAGGCGTCGCCGACGTTCGGCCGGACGTTCCTCTACAGCGCGACCGCCTGCCAGGACTGGCCGGTGCACACCGGTCGCGGACCGAAGCGGGTGCACGCCACCGGCTCGGCGCCGATCATGGTGGTCGGCACGACCCGCGACCCGGCGACGCCGCTGGTGTGGGCGCAGTCGCTGGCCAAGCAGCTCGACAACGCCGTGCTGGTCACCCGGGACGGCGACGGCCACACCGGCTACCACCAGGGCAGCAGCTGCGTCGACGACGCCGTCGAGTCCTACCTCGTCGACGGCACCGTGCCGAAGCACGACGTCAGCTGCTCCTGACCCGCCGAGGCGCGTGATCCTGACTCCAGAACCCCGCCGAGGCGCGTGGTTCTGACTGGCGACCACTCAGGACCACGCGCCTCGGCGGGTCCGGGGACTCAGGACCACGCGCCTCGGCGGGGGTGGGGGTCAGGCGTCGGGGACCGCGGCGCACCAGCCGGCGACGAGCGCGTCGGCGACCAGCGCGACGTACCCGTCGTCGGGCAGGAACGTCGCCTCGTGCAGCCGCGCCGGTGGCCTCGCCGGTGCCGACGAACGCCATCAGCACGCGGGCGTGCGCGCTGTAGTTCGCGAAGTCGTCGGAGCCGAACGACCGGAAGTCCGCGGTCGCCTCGTGGCCCATCTCGTCGAGCAGCATGTGCGCGCGGGTGGCGAGGTGCTCGTCGTTGACCAGCGGCGGCTCGCCCCGCAGGATCTCCACCTCGGCGCGGCAGCCGTGCGCGGCGGCGACGTGGGAGGCGATGTCGTGCAGCGCCTCGTGCGCCCGCCGCCGGTCGTCCTCGCGCATGGTGCGCACCGTCCCGGAGCCGACGGCGACGGCGGGGACGACGTTGTTCGCGGAGCCGGCGTGCAGCTGGTTCACCATGCAGGCGACCCCGACGACCGGGTCGACCCGGCGCGCGCCGAGCTGCTGCAGCGCCACCACGGTCGTGGACAGCGCGAGCACCGAGTCGGTGACGGTGTGCGGGTAGCCCGAGTGGCCGCCCTGGCCGTGCACCGTGATCGTGAACTCGTCGATGCTCGCGTTGACCGGCCCCGGCGTCACCGCCACCACCCCCGGCGGCAGCGCCGGCTGCACGTGCGCGGCGACCACCGCGTCGACCCCGTCGAGGCCGCCCTCGGCGACCACGTCCTGCGCCCCGGAGTCGGCGCCCTCCTCCCGCGGCTGGAGCAGCGCGACCAGCGGCGCCGGCAGGTCGAGGTGTCGGGCGGCCCGGCAGACCGCGACCAGCGCCGCCATGTGCACGTCGTGCCCGCACGCGTGCATCGCGCCGTTGCCGGACGCGTAGTCGGCACCCGGTGCGCTCGACGACCGGCAGCGCGTCGAGCTCGGTGCGCAGCAGCACCGGCCGACCGGGACCGTCGGCCACCTGCACCAGCCGGCCGGTGCCCGCGACCGTGCGGCCCTCGCCGCGGCCGATCGCCGTCGGTGACCAGCGCGGCGGTGTCCTGCTCGTCGCCGGACAGCCGCGGCTCCGCGTGCAGCCGGTGGCGCAGCGCGACCGCGTCCGCCAGCTCCGCGCGTACGGCGTCCCGCCACCGGTCAGCCAGCGACATGCGGCTCACCGAGGCCGTAGACGCGACGGGCGTTCACGTGTCCCACGAGGGCCGCGACGTGGTCCGCGTCGGCCGCCGACAGCTCGCCGTCGTCGACCAGGGTGTCGAGCAGGTCGCCCAGCCCGCGCCGGAACAGCACGGCGCCGAGGTGGTAGAGCTCCGCGAGCCCGAACGCGTCGGAGGAGAACAGCAGCTTGCCGAACGGCGCCAGCTCGAGCGACTCGCGCACCAGCGCCACCGACAGCGCGCCGGTGTTGTGGGTGGCCAGGCCGACGTCCAGGAACACGTGGTCGAAGACCTGCGCGAGGTAGGCCGCGTGGCGGTGGAACGGGTAGTTGTGCAGCAGCATCACCGGCACCCCTCGCTCCTCGGTGGCGCGCAGGAACGCCGTGAGCCGCAACGGGTCGCAGTCGGCCAGGTCGACGTCGCTGTCGCCGTACCCGACGTGGAACTGCAGCGGCATCCCCAGGTCGACGGCGGTCCAGGCCAGCCAGGCGCTCACCACCGGGTGCGCGAGCCGTCGCGGGTCGGCGTCGGCGAGCGCGGCGACCAGCTGGGCGTCGGTCGGGCGGCGCGGCGGGCAGCGACAGGCCGACCCGGTAGGCCGCGATGCTCTTGGCGCCGACCGCCCCGGCCGAGCGCAGCCGCACCGACCACCTCGTCGGGCACGTCGACGTGCCGCGTGCCCGCGGCCAGCGCCGCCTCGGCGACCGCCTCGAGCCGGAGGATCTCGTGGCTGCCGGCCCCGCACAGCGCGGCCAGCTCGCCGGGGGAGGTGAGCCGCTCGGGGACGAGGCCGGTGTCGACGACGAACGTGTCGATGCCGGCGGCGCGCACCAGCCGCCGGTTCACCTCGGCGGCGCCGAGGTCGCGGCGCCGGGCCAGGTAGTCGTCGGCCGGCGCGTGCGGCTCCAGGTCGAGCACCGGCGCGCACCAGCGCCGGATCGCCAGCCCGAGCATCGAGTCGAACAGCGTGGTCCCCAGCGGGGACGGGCCGTCCGCCTCGTTCATCAGCGCCTCGAAGCCGGCGCGGTCCAGGTCGTCGGTGACGAGCCCGTGGCAGTGGTGGTCGACGAGCGGTCCGATGAGGGTCACCTGTCCGTCGTACCAGGCCGGTCCACGTCGGCCATGCTCGCCGCCACCTTGCGGGCCAGCCCGGGCGACGCGATCGCGACCACGGTGACCAGCAGCCAGCCAGCCGAACGCGACGACCGGGAACCACTGCGCCGGGCCCTCGGTGGGGTAGGGCCACACGTTGCGGTAGATCGTGTAGCCCAGCATCGAGCAGCGCCAGCACCGGGATCACGACCTGCCACCGCGGCACGTCGAGCCTGCGGTCGACGAACACCAGCTTGATGCAGCCGACGGTCGCCAGCACGTAGGCGACCAGCAGGATCAGCGTGCCGATGGTGCCGCTCCACAGGAACGTGTCGAACGGCGTCGCGCCGAAGAACACCGCGCAGACCAGCGCGATCAGCGCGATCAGCACGGCGACCGACGGTGGCCGCCGCTGCCGGGGTGTCGCTGCGGCCCGGTCCGGCCGAGCGCGTGGCCCGGGGCGAGGTCGCGGACCAGCGCGAACAGCAGCCGGGACGCGCCGACCACGCAGGCCAGGCAGCACGCGAAGGCGCTGACCGCGGCGCCGAGCGTGATCAGGTCGCCCACCCAGGCGCCGATGTAGGAGCGTGCCCGAGGTCGCCCATCAGCGCCGGGGACTTGGTGAACTTCTCGACGCCGGCCTGCGTCGGTGCCGAAGCGCCATCATCTCGACGGCGGTGACGAACGTGAAGTAGACGCCGCCGAAGATCGCGGTGCCGAGGATCGCCCGCGGGATGTCGCGGCGCGGGTGGTGCGCCTCCTCGCCGAGCGTGGCCGCCGCCTCGAAGCCGGCGAAGGACAGCAGCCCGAAGATGATGCCGAGGAACAGCGTCGAGCTGTCGGTGCCGGGCGCGACCTTGAAGACGTCCAGCGTGACGTGCGCGTCGCCGGGCGCGGTGCCGGCCACCATCTTGGCCAGCACGACCACCGCGATCACCAGGATCAGCAGCACGGTGATGCCCTCGACGCTGAGCAGCACCGAGGTGGCGCGCCGCGCGGGCACGATCGCGAGGAACAGCGCCAGCAGCAGCGCGAGGCCGCCGACCAGGAAGCCGGCCCAGTCCGGCTGGTCGGTCCAGATGCCGACCGCGTCGAGGAACGCCGAGCCGAAGACGCCGGACGCGGACGCGGTGACCAGGCCGTAGAAGACGTAGGTGCCCATCAGCCCGAGCCCGGCGACGGCGCCCGCGCGGGCCCCGAGGGTGGCGCCGGCGAAGACGTAGACCGACCCGGCGTGCCGGTAGTACTGGCACAGCCGCACGAACACGTAGGCGATCAGCAGCACGGCGATCGCCGCGAGCAGGAACGCCAGCGGGGTCGCCCGGCCGACGAGCACGGCGGTGCCCTGCGGGTTGATGTTGGCGGCCATGCTCGGCGCCATCAGCGCGACCGAGATGCCGACGGCCTGCCAGACGGACAGGCTGGGACGCAGAGTTCCTTCGCGGACGGGTGCGGACATGTGGACTCCCCGGTGACTCGGTCGACGGTGACGGCGCTGACCCTCCTGGCATCGTCGCGATCCCTCTATCGTCTTGTCCAGCAACCCGGCAGTCCCGTCGAGAGGAGTCGTGGTGGACCTCGAGGAACGCAACGCCCGGCGCACCCGCGCCGAGAGCATGGTCGCCGGGCTGGCGGCCCAGGGAGTGGTGGCGGTCGCCACCACGTTCGTCGACAACTCCGGGATCGCCCGGGTCAAGACGGTGCCGCTGGACCGGCTGCCGCAGCTGGCGGCGTGGGGCGTCGGGTTCTCGACCGCCTTCGACTACTTCCGCTTCGACGACTGGGTCGCGGCTCCGCCCAGCGGCGAGGCGCCCGGTCGGCGACCAGCGGATCATCCCCGACCTCGACCGGGTGGTGACGCTGGCGGCGCAGCCGGGCTGGGCCTGGTCGCCAGGCGAGCGCTGGTCGCAGACCGGTGAGGAGCACGACAAGTGCAGCCGGCTGCTGCTGCGGCGCCAGGTCGACGCGCTCGCGTCGCAGGGCGTCACGGTGCAGTCGGCGTTCGAGATCGAGTGGGTGGTCTCGCGCGGCGACGGCGACGGCTTCACCCCGGCGGCGCGCGGGGCCGGGGTACGGCATGTCCCGGCTGGTCGAGGCGTCCGAGTACTGCCGCGACGTGATCAACGCGCTGACCGCGCAGGGCGTCGTCGTCGAGCAGTTCCACCCCGAGTACGCCGCCGGGCAGTTCGAGCTCTCGGTGGCGCCGGAGGGACCCGTCGAGGCGGCCGACACCTCGGTGCTGGTGCGCACCACGATCCGCGGCGGTCGGCGAGGCGCACGGCTTCCGCACGTCGTTCTCCCCGAAGGTCGACACCGCCGGCGTCGGCAACGGCGGCCACGTGCACCTGAGCCTGTGGCGCGACGGCCAGAACCTGATGGCCGGCGGCGACCGCCGCTTCGAGCTGACCGCGGACGGCGAGGCGTTCAGCGCCGGTGTGCTGTCCCACCTGCCGGCGCTGCTGGCGGTCGGCGCACCCGGCGTCGCGTCGTACCTGCGGCTGGTGCCGTCGCACTGGGCCGGTGCGTACGCCGCCTGGGGGCTGGAGAACCGGGAGACGGCGATGCGGATGGTGACCGGCTCGACCGGGAGCACCAGCTGGGCCGCGAACCTGGAGGTGAAGTGCTTCGACCTGCTGGCGAACCCCTACCTCGTGCTCGCCGGGCTGCTGGCCGACCGGCTCGGCCGGGATGGCCGCCGGGGCGACCCTGCCGGAGCCGGTCGACGTCGACCCGGCCTCGCTGGGGGAGGAGGCGCTCGCCGAGCGAGGCATCGTGCGGCTGCCGACCACGCTGCGGGAGGCGGTGGACCGGTTCGCCGCCGACGAGGTCGTCCGGGACGCGTTCGGGCAGCCGCTGGTCGACTCGATCGTCGCGGTGCGGGAGTCGGAGCTGGAGCTGTTCGCGGACGCGTCACCGGAAGCGGTCGCCGACGCGACCCGCTGGGCGCACTGAGCCCACGCGGCCCGACGGGGCGGCCGTCGGCGACGGCACGCGCTCCCGTCAGACGGAGACCGCCGGGTTGACCGGCGCTGCCTCCAGGTCGCCGGTGCGGCGGATCGTCTGCCAGTGCAGCCGGATCCCGTAGAGCGCGCTGGCGACCGACTGGATGACCACGAGGTACATCAGCTGCCGGTAGACGAACTGCTGCAGCGGCAGCGCCCACAGCGGCCGAGGGCGCTCCCCGTCGAGCGCGAACGCGTAGGCCGGCGGTGAGGACCTGCAGAGCCAGGAAGGCCAGCCAGACGAGCGCGATCGTCGCGGGATCGCAGGAAGACCAGGCCGTAGACGCGCGAAGACGTCGACCGACCGGGCGCGAGCAGCGGCAGCAGCACCTGGAAGAGCAGCAGGTAGGGCAGGCCGCGGCGGCCGAGCCTGCCGCGCGGCGCCGCGCTCGATGCACGGCGCGGCGGTGCTTCCACATCGCCTGCATGGTGCCGTAGCACCAGCGGTAGCGCTGCCGCCACAGCTGGCCGAGGTCGGCCGGCGCCTCGGTCCAGGCGCGGGCGCTCCGGCTCGTAGACCACCCGCCAGCCGGCCCGGCAGATCGCCATCGTGAGGTCGGTGTCCTCGGCCAGCGTGTCGTCGCTGACGCCGCCGACGTCGGTCGAGCGCCGCGCGGCGGAACGCGCCGATCGCGCCGGGCACGGTCGGCATGCAGCTGGAGCACGTCGAACATGCGGCGGTCGAGGTTGAAGCCGATGACGTACTCGATGTGCTGCCAGCGGCCGAGCAGCCCGCGCCGGTTGCCGACCTTGGTGTTGCCGGTGACCGCGCCGACCGTCGGGTCGGCGAACGGCTGCGACCAGGGCCCGATCGCGTCGCGGCTCGAAGACGGTGTCGCCGTCGACCAGCACGAGCATGTCGTGCCGGGCGGCGCGCGATGCCGGTGTTGAGCGCGGCCGGCTTGCCGGCGTTGGCCTGCCGGATCACCCGTACGTCCGGGCAGGCCGAGGCCTCGCGACGATGTCGGCGGTGCCGTCGGTCGAGCCGTCGTCGACGACGATGACCTCGAGCTCGGGGTAGTCGCTGGCGGCCAGCGACCGTACCGTCGCGGCGATGCCCGCCTCCTCGTTGTAGGCGGGCACGATCACCGTCACCGGGGGAGGGCCGTCGCGGGCGACGCGGCCGGGCGCGTGCCGTCGCGCGGCGGTGCCGGCGGCGCATGACGCGCGCGAGCACGAGCAGCAGCACGTGCGCAGCACGGCGAGCCCGGCCAGGCCGATGAAGACGCGCGCAGCAGCGTGGACGACCGCGTCTGCGAGCCTGGACGACGCCGACCGCCAGGTGGCCGCGGACGCCGCTGCGACGCCGGTCGCTGCGTGCCACGACGTCGGGACGCCGACCGCCGAGGTCACGGTGTCGAACGTGTAGCCACGCTGCCTGCAGCTCGAGGATCAGCGTGTCGAGCGCCTCGACGGTCTGGGACCGGTCGCCGCCCCCGTCGTGCAGCATGACGACCGCGCCCCGGTCGCCGGTCGGCAGCGCCGGCGTCGACGATGTGGTCCACGCCGGGCCTGCGCCCAGTCCTCGGTGTCGAGGTCGGTGAAGACGACCCGCGGTACCCGCGTGCGCCGGCAGCGCCTGCCCAGTCCGCCGGGCTGATCGCGTCCGGCGCTCGACGAGTACGGCGGCCGCAGCAGGCTGGTGGTGCGCCCCGTCGCCGCGGCGATCGCGAGCTGCGGTCTGGTCGAGCTCGAGCGCTGCCGCCAGGGCGGGACGTTGGCCAGGTTCGCGTGGGTGAACGTGTGCACGCCGACCTCGTGGCCCTCGTCGCGCATCCGTCGGACCAGGTCCGGGTCGCTCGGCGACCCGTGAGCCGACCACGAAGAACGTCGCCTGCACCTGTGCGACGCTCGAGCACGTCGAGGATCCGTGGCGGTCCACCGGGTCGGGCCGTCGTCGAAGGTGAGTACGACGTGCCGGGCCGGGACCTCCAGGCCAGGGTGCTCGGGATGAGCCGGGTTCTACGACGGGCCCGCCGGAGCGGATCGCATCGGGAACGCGACCGGCGCCGGCCGCGGAAGCGGGTGCGTGGTCGCCCTCGCCCGTCTGACCACTCGTGACGGCGGAGAAGGTCAACGTGAGCAGCAGCATCACGAGCAGGAAGCCGAGCAGGGTCCAGTGCGGCCGGGGGTCCCGCCGCCTGCGTCGCCGGGTCATCGATCGGACGGGCGCCCGGTCGCCGGACGTCGCGTCGGCGAGGGTGCCGGTGTGCTGCGGACCGCCGAGTGCGCGTTCGGGCTCGGCCGCGTGGTGGGTGGGCGAGTGCTGTGCGGGGTCGGCCGGAGGCGCGGGCTCGGACTCGGGCTCGCGGACTGCCCGCCTCGGGGCGTCGGGTGGGGACGAGTCGTCGGTCCCGGTCGGGCCACTGCCGCCGCGGTGGCCACGACCTCCTCGGCGACCGTTCGGGCGGCCGGCGTCGGGGACGGCGCCGCCGGCTGCCTCGTGGCGACCCCGGCACCCCTCGCTGCCGGGGAGCCGGCGGCTGCCAACCGGTCGGCCGCCGGCTCGCGGCCCGGCGTGGAACCCGTCGCGGACGCCTCGGGTGCGGCGGCCGGAGACCTCTCGGGCCGCGGTGACGCGGCCGGAGGCGTCAACCCGGGCAGCGAGATGTGGAGGACCACCGACGCCGCGACGGCGACCACGGCCACCACGATCACCGCGCAGAGGGTCTGCGCCACCCGGGTCAGGATCTTCGCGCGCATGCCGGAGTCATCGGTGAACACCGGGCCGCGCCCCAGACCCACCACTACCGTCTCCCACCGCGAACTTTACGGACCAATCCGTCGAAACCCCGCGACAATGTACCGCCTGCCACGCGTCGGGTCGTGTCCGGAGAAGGTGAGGACCCGCTCGGGGAACGCGGAGCGGTCGACGTGGTGGTCGTGTGTGTCTCCTAGACCACTGGAATTTCACATAGCCCTAGAAACCCTGCAGGGCCTTGTGAAAGCTCGCAGGACCGTGTTGGCATGACCGTGTCGGACGGCATCTCGGGCTCGTTGCCCCCGACCGCACAACTCGATGATTCGTGGTTTCTCGACCCGCGTCGTGTGCCCGGGGCTCGAGCGGCCTCGGGGATCCCCCAGCTCCCTGACGACGTCGCACGAGCAGTTGGGCTCCTCGCCCGGATGCCCCCGACCGGGCGGGGAGTCCAGCTCCCGCGCGGTTGTCAGGGAGCGGTGGTCAGGGAGCGGTGACGGTGAACGTCACCGGCACGCTCCGGCCGGTCACCCCGGAGCCGGCCTGGGTGGCCTGCACGGTGTAGCTGCCGTTGGCCAGGCTGCCGAGCTGCAGGCTCCACGCGCCGTCGGGTCCGGACGTCGCCTGGGCCGTGGTCAGCGGGGTGGCCGTCACGTACTTCCCGGCGTAGACGGCCAGCGTCGCGGTGCCCGGCCGCTGTCTGCGTCCCGCTGACGGTGGGCGTGCTCGTGGTGACCGTGACGTTCTGCGCCGGTGAGGTGACGGTGACGACCGGCGTCGCCGCCCCGGAGCCGAGCACGTCGGCGACGGTGCGCACCGCGACGCCGCGGCCGGCGTTGTCGGCGCACCACGTCAGGAACGCGTCGAGCACGGTGACGTCGACCGGCCGGTAGGCGCCCATGCACGTCCCGTAGTTCGCCGTGGCCCGGGTAGCAGACCTGGTGGAAGACGGTCGGCACCCAGCCGCCACCGTGGTCGACCACGGCGTTGACCGCGTCCTGCAGCGACTGCAGCGTGATCGGGCCCGTTGTACGTCGTACCGAGGGCCTGGAACGCGTAGAGGTCGGTGGGCGAGAACGACTCGGCGTAGCGAGGACCGGCGGCGGACGAGTGCACCGGCGGTGCGGCCGGACTGGTAGCCGCAGCCCTTGACGATGCCCTCGGCGGCGGAGTTGAACGCGCCCTCGGGGTAGGCGAAGCTCACCGGGTTGAACCCCTGCGCGAACAGCCGGGCGCGGTCGTCACAGACCTCGTGCCACTTGGCGTCGTACGTCGTGCTGGTGCTGGTCATGTTGACGTGCGTGCGGGTGTGCCCGCCGATGTCGTTGCCGTCGGCGCCGAGGTCGCCGACCTGGCTCCAGGTCATGGCGCCGGCCTCGTTGTCGTCGATGGCACCGGAGTTGAGGTAGAACGTGCCCTTGGCGCCGTGGCGGCGAGCACCGACCGGACGCCGTACTGCGACGCGTCGCCGTCGTCGAAGGTCACCGACACCGCGGTCGGACGCGCCGGCAGCGGCGGGGCAGCGGGTGCGCCCATCACCGACCGGACGGTCCTGACCGTCGAGCCCGCGGGTGCGCCCGAGGCCATCCAGTCGAGGAACTGGGAGAGGACCGCGGCGTCGATCGGCTTGGCGCCCGCCATGCACGTCGAGTAGCCGCTGTCGGAGGTGTCGCAGACCGCGTTGAACGAGAGCGGCAGCCACCCGCCGCCGCGGGTCGACGCGTTGGTGACGGCGGTCTGGAGCGCGGCCAGGGTGACCGGGCCGGTGGGGGTCCCGAGGGTGCGCAGCCCGAACGGGTTCGCCGGCGGGACCGCCTCGGCGTACGTCGGACCGGTCGAGGACAGGCCGCCCACGACGCGGCCGGAGGCGTAGCCGCAGCCGCGCACCACGGAGGTGCGCGGCGGCGTTGTTGTCGGAGAACGGGTAGGAGAAGCTGACCGGGGCGTAGCCCAGGTCGGTGAGCTTCTGCTTGTCACCGCAGACCTGGTCCTGCTTGTAGGCCAGGTCGGTCGCCGGGTCGCTGTTGTACGTCGCCGTGAGGTCCTTGTGGTCCTTGCCCATGCCGCCGATCTCGTCGCCGTCGCGGTGCAGGTTGTCGAGCTGCCAGCTGCGCATGTACTTCGCGTCCTGGGTCGCCATCCACGACGTCGCGACGTAGAACGTGCCGTTGACGCCGTGCGACTGCAGCACCGGGCGGGCGTACAGGTACTGCGAGGCGAGCCCGTCGTTGAAGGTGAGGGAGACCGTCACCGGTCCGACGGCGGCCTGTGCCGCGGGGGCCGCCAGGGTGGTCAGACCGAGGCCGAGCAGCACGGCGAGAATCCCGAGAAAAGCCCGCCGTCGTACAACAGAAATAGCAATCATTTCCGATCCGCCCCATTTACGTGACCCCCACCCCGAGTCACGCCCGAAACCGCGTCGGTAGCACCAGTGAAGCACCGAAACAATGGCGAGGAGAGTCGAACTCCGGGGCTTTCTCGAAACCCGTTGGAATTGTCCCCGACTGTCCTCGGCGAACCGCGCCCCGCGGGCATCCCTCGGTGGCGCTGCAGGGCGGTCGCTGCCTCGCCCAGTCCGCCTCGAGCCAGGTCCGACCGGCCAGCTCCTGACGCACTCGGGAGATGTACTCGTCCGCGGTCGTCGAGTGCCAGTCCCCGGAGTACCAGGCGCCGACGCAGCCCCACAGGTCTCCGGAGCGGTAGCCGCCGGTGCCGGTGTTGGCCAGCCACCACTCCCAGCCCTCGTAGCAGCCACGGAGCTGGGAGGCGAGGTAGTCGAGCGCGAACGCCGTCGAGTCGCGGTTGAACGGGAACGTGCCGTTCTGGTTGCCGCGCAGGGCGCCCCACCGGGGGTCCTGCCACGACATGACGCCGACGATCCCGAAGGTCCGAGGACACACTCCCGGGTCGCTCTGGTCGGTGCGGTAGTCGTAGCCGTAGCGACTGATCCTCGCGCAGAAAGTCGTTGTGGCACTGGTGGATTCGGTGACGAGGTCGCCGCAGCCGAAGTTCGGCACACACCGGCCGGAGGCGTAGGTCAGGTGCTGGAACCACGTCGACTCACGGACGGCGACGGCCCGCAGCACGTTGTCGGCGCACGCCCCACTTGCAGGCCGCCCACTGGATGTTCTCGTCCGTGGTGCCGGTGTGGTGGCCGGTGACGCGCTGCAGCAGCCACCGGTCCCACCGCTTGGCGTAGGAGCGGTCGACGGCAACGGGTCGCACGGCGAAGCTCCGGTGCACGCCGTCGCACCGACGGCATGTGGTGGTTGGGTCCCGCGTTCGCCGGCCGCGGCTCCCAGGAGGACCGGTGGACGCGTCGCTGGCAGGTGCGCCCGCTGGGCAGTCGGGACCAGGAGCCGACGGGGCGCGTGTGGAAGTAGCCGCGCGCGGCCGGCGGGGCGTGCCCGACCCGCGCCGTGGCCGCCGGAGCCTCGCCCGAGTCCCGGAGCACGGTCCCCGGTAATACGACGCCGGCCGCCGCAACAACGAGCGCGATAGTGATCCAAATCGATCTCGAAGGAGCAATTCCGGGCATTTCCTTGACCCTTCCCCGAAATGCGAAGTCGTGGCAATACTAAGCACTCACATCACCATTTGATCCCAGGGGAGAACCGGCCATGGAAGAGACGCACGTCGCCGTCATCGGTGCTGGACCACACGGCCTCGCCGCAGCCGCACACCTGGGCCGGGCGGGCGTCGAGTGTCACGTGCTGGGAGACCCGATGTCGTTCTGGTCGACGATGCCGGCGGGCATGCTGCTGCGGTCGAACGCGACCGCGACCGGCATCGCGGAGCACGACGGTCCGCTCGCGCTCGACGGCTTCCGGGCGCGCACCGGCCGCATCGTCCCGGTGCCCGTCCCGCTCGAGGACTTCATCGACTACGGGCGCTGGGTGCAGCGGCGCGTCGCCCCCGACGTGGACAACCGTCGGGTCGACGGCCTGCAGCGATCGGGCGACGGCTTCGTCCTGCGGCTCCACGACGGGACCGCGGTGCGCGCGCGCCGCGTCGTGGTGGCCACCGGGATCGCCGACTTCGTGCACCTGCCCGCGGTGGCGCGTGGACTGCCGACCGAGCTGGTCAGCCACACGTCCCAGCACCGCGACCTGGGCGTCTTCGGCGGCCGCTCGGTGCTCGTCGTCGGCCTGGGGCAGAGCGCGCTGGAGTCCGCGGCCCTGATGCGCGAGCACGACGCGGACGTCGAGGTCGTGGGACGCCGCGACCACATCAACTGGCTGCACGGCGGCAAGTACCACCGCCGGCTGGGGCGGGCCGCCCCGCTGTTCTACGCGCCCGACCGACGTCGGCCCGCTCGGGCTCTCGCGGGTCGTCGCCGCCCCGAACTTCTTCCGGCGGCTGCCCCGCTCGGTGCAGGACCCGCTGGCCTACCGAGCCATCCGGCCGGCGGCCGCCGCCTGGCTCGGTCCGCGGCTGGAGGGGCTGCCGATCACCCTGGGCCGGCGACGTGGTCTCGCTCCGCCAGGCGGGCGACCGGGTCACCGTGGGGCTGGACGACGGCGCGACCCGGACCGTCGACCACGTCATGTTCGGCACCGGCTACCGCGTGGACGTGACGCGCTACCCGTTCCTCGACGAGGCGCTCGCCGGCGGCATCGCCACGGCCCGCGGCTACCCCCTGCTGCGGCCGGGGATGGTGTCCTCGGTGCCGGGCCTGCACTTCCTCGGCGCGCCGGCGGCCTGGAGCTTCGGACCGACGATGCGCTTCGTGGCCGGCGGCTGGTTCGGCGGGGCGTCGCTGGCCCGTGCCGTCGCCGGGGACGCCGCACCGGGCCGCCGGTCGGAGTCCATGTCGGGTGCGAGGTGAGCACGCTCGCGGCACCCCGCGGGACACCGGTGCGCACCGACCGGGTGGGCGCGGTCGTCGTCGGCGGCGACTACCAGGGACTCGGCATCGCCCGCAGCCTGGGCAGGGCCGGCATCCCGGTGGTGGTGCTCGACGACGAGCTCTCGATCTCGCGGGTGTCGCGCTACGTCGCGCGGTTCGTCCGCGCTCCGGACCTGCTCGACCCGGAGGAGACCCTCGCGGCGCTGCGCCGGCTGGCACCGACCCTGGGCCCCGAGCGGTGGGTGCTGTTCCCCACCCGGGAGGAGACCGTCGCCCTGCTCGCCCGGCACCGCGACGAGCTCAGCCGGCACTTCCGGGTGCCGACCCCCGCGTTCCCCGTGGTCAGGACGGCGTGGGACAAGCGGGAGACCTACCGCTGCGCCGCCGAGCTGGGGATCCCGGCGCCGCGGTGCTGGTTCCCGCGCTCCGAGGCCGACCTGTCCGAGGTCGAGCTCGACGCCCCGGTCGTCGTCAAGCCCGCGATCAAGGAGCACTTCATCTACGAGACGAAGGTCAAGGCGTGGCGGGCCGACGACCGCGACGAGCTGCGGACGACGTACCGGCGGGCGCTCGAGGTCGTCCCGGCCGACGAGGTGATCGTCCAGGAGCTGGTGCCGGGCGACGGGTCCTCGCAGCTCGCCTACTGCGCCCTCTACAAGGACGGCCGCGCCCTCGCGGAGATGACGGTGCGGCGGCTGCGGCAGCACCCGTCGGACTTCGGCCGCGCGAGCACCTACGTCGAGACCGTCGAGCTGCCCGAGCTCGCCGAGCTCGCCGGCCGGCTGCTGACGAGGATCGGGTACTACGGCCTCGTCGAGGTGGAGTTCAAGCGGGACGCCCGCGACGGTCTCCCGAAGCTGCTCGACGTCAACGCGCGCACCTGGGGCTACCACTCGCTCGGCGCCGCCGCCGGGGTCGACTTCCCGAGGATGCTCTTCGACGACCAGCTCGGGTACGACGTGCCCGCTGCGCGCGCCCGGGCCGGGGTGCGGTGGATCCGGCTGGAGACCGACCTGCCGAACGCCTGCCGCGACGTGTGGCGCGGCCAGCTGCAAGGTGCGTGACTACCTGCGCACGCTGCGCGACGTCGACACCGAGGCGGTGTTCTCCGTGCGGGACCCGTGGCCGGCGCTGTTCGAGGCCGCGCTGACGCCGTACCTCGCGGTCCGCCGGGGACTCTGAGCGATGTTCGTCGCGTCGCACCCCTTCGAGCCGTTCGACTACCTGCGGGTGCCGTACGAGGTCCACCCCCAGCCCGCCGGCCGCCCGAGCCGCGTCGGCCGGCTGCGCCCGAGCGACGCGCCGCCCGGTGCGCCGTCGCTGCACTGGTGCCGCACCGGTCTCCGCGGCGCCCCGGGCTACTCAGGCCCCTTCGAGGTCGCGGGGTGCCGGCTCGCCGGGACGGTGTCCTCGGCCACACCGGAGCCCCTGCCGTACGACGGGACCTGGCGGCGGGCGTGGCCGGTGGAGGACGCCGACGGGCACGAGGTGTCGGCGGTCTGGCGCCACGACCGGGGTGACGTCTGGCTGCCCTTCGACCCCGGGGCGGTGATGCAGCTGCCTGTGGTCGGAGCGCTACCGGCAGCTGGGCTGGGCGGGCGCGGGTGAGCTCCGGGCTGCGGCACCTCGCGGTGCGTGGCTACTACGCGGTGCGGCCGGCGGTGCCCCGGCGGGTGCAGCTGGTGCTGCGCCGGCGGCTCGCCAGCAGCGGCGGCGAGCCGGCCTTCCCGGACTGGCCCCTGCACACCGGGCTGCACGACCTGTACGACTGGCTGCTCGCGCTGGCCGGTGAGGTCGCCGGCGCACCGGTCCCCTGGATCTCCCCGTGGCCCGACGGGGCGCAGTGGTGCCTCGTGCTCACCCACGACGTGGAGACCGAGCAGGGCCTGCGCGACCTGGAGTCGTTGCGCGGAGCCGAGCGCCGGCACGGGTTCCGGTCGGCCTGGAACTTCGTCCCGGAGCGCTACGACACCCCGCGCGAGGTCGTCGAGCGGCTCGACGCGGAGGGCTGCGAGGTCGGGGTGCACGGGCTGCGCCACGACGGCCGCGACCTCGCCTCGGGGCGCGCGCTGTCCCGGCGGCTGCCGGGGATCCGGGCCGCCGCGGACCGGTGGGGTGCCACCGGCTTCCGCTCGCCGGCCACGCAGCGCTCGTGGTCGCTGATGCCGCGGCTCGGCTTCGACCACGACTCGTCGTACACCGACACCGACCCCTACGAGCCGCAGCCCGGCGGCTGCTGCAGCTACCTGCCGTTCTTCATCGACGACCTCGTCGAGCTGCCGATCACGCTGCCCCAGGACCACACGCTCTTCTCGATCCTGGGCACACGACGACGCCTCGCTGTGGCGCGGCAAGGCGCACGAGCTGCGGCGCCGCGGCGGGATGGTGCTGGTGCTGAGCCACCCCGACTACGCGCACGGCACCGCCGCGCAGGCGTGGCGCGAGCTGCTGGACGACCTCCACCCCGACCCGACGATGTGGCAGGCGCTGCCGCGGGAGGTCGCGCAGCTGGTGGCGCGAGCGCGCCGCGTCGGGCTGGTCCAGGAGGGTGGCCGGTGGCGGGTCGTCGGCCCCGGCGCGGGCCGCGCCCGGGTCGCTGCACGCCACCGCCGAGCAGCGGGCAGCCGGGCATGAGCCGCCGACCCGAGCGCTGGCACGTGGCCGTCGTCGTGGAGAACGTCGCGCTCGGCGTCGACACCCGGCTCCGCAAGCAGGTCGACGACCTGCTCGATCGGCCGGGTTCCGGGTCACCGTCGTCACCATGCGGCACCCCGACAACGAGCCGTTCCGCCACCGGCAGCGGCTGCGGCTCCTGGAGTACCCCGCCCCGGCCGAGGGGTCCGGGGTGCTGGGCTTCGCGTGGGAGTACGCCGTGTCGTTCGGCTGGGCGGCGGTGCTGCTGGCCGGGCTGCGGCTGCGGGAGCGGGTCGACGTGCTGCAGCTGTGCCAGCCGCCGGACATCTACTTCCCGCTGGCCCGGGTGATGCGGTGGACCGGTGCGCGGGTCGTCGTCGACCAGCGGGACCTGATGCCGGAGGTGCTCGCCTCCCGGGCGACGGCGGCCGCGGGCTCCTGCTGTCGGTGCTGCGGCTGCTGGAGCGGCGCAGCCAGCGGGTGGCGCACCGGACGGTGACGGTCAACGAGCACCTCCGCGACCGCCTGGTGCAGTCGGGAGCCGCGCCGGTCCGCGGTGTCGGTGGTCCGCAACGGTCCGGTGCTGCGGCGGGCCCGTGCCGTCGCGCCCTCCGCTGCGCTGCGGGAGGACGGCACCTTCCTGCTGGTGTGGGCCGGGAAGATGGGCCGCCAGGACCGCGTCGACCACGTCGTCCGGCTCGCCGACGAGCTGGTGCACGAGCGCGGTCGGACGGACGTCCGCCTCGTGGTGCTGGGGGACGGTGAGTGCCTCGACGAGCTCCGGGTCCTCAGCAGCCGGCTGGGCACGGACCCGTGGGTGAGCTTCACCGGCTGGGTGGACGAGGCGGCGGTGTTCACGCACCTCGCGTCCGCCGACCTCGGCCTGGACACCTCGCTGCAGGAGGAGGTCTCGCCGGTGAAGGCGATGGAGTACATGACCTTCGGCCTGCCGTTCGTGTGCTTCGACCTGCAGGAGAGCCGGCGGCTCGCGGAGGGGCCGCCGTCCTCGTGCCCCCGGGTGACCTCGAGCAGCTCGCCGACGCGGTCGTCGGTCTGCTCGACGACCCCGCGTCGCGGCGCCGGCTGGGGGAGCACGGCAGGCGCCGCGTGGCGCAGGAGCTGGCCTGGGAGCGCCAGTCGCCTGCCTACGTGGCCGCGGTGGCACCGGACCCGCGTCCGGACACGGCCCGCGCCCACGGTGCCCGCTCAGGACGGCGCCTGCGGGCAGCCGTGCGTGGGTGAGCAGGGCAGCTCGCGCCGCGACCAGCCGGGCCGCAGCCAGGGTCGCTCCTGCTGCGAGCGCCAGACCCGGCCGACGTACGTGCGGGCGTCCGGCGCGAACCACGCGCCGTCGTACCACGCGCCCACGCAGCCGCGCATGTTGCCCGGCGCGTAGCGGCCGGTGTGGTGCAGCCAGGTGACCCAGCCCTCGTAGCAGCCGCGCAGGAACGCCCCGACGTAGTCGACGGCGAAGGCGGTGCTGTCACGGTTGAACGGGAAGGTGCCGTTCTGGTTCTGCTTCATCCGGCCCCACGACGGGTCCTGCCAGGACATGACTCCGACGATGGAGTACGTCTTGGGGCAGCGGCCGGACGGGTAGCTCTTGCGCAGGCTCACGTCGAACCGCGTCGTCATCGAGCAGAACACCCGGGTGTGCTTCGACGCCTTCTCGAAGTGGTCACCGCACCCGCTGCGGACCACGCACGAGCCGTCCGGGTAGACCTCGTACTGGTACCAGCCGCTCTCCCGGTCCGCGATCGCGCGCAGCAGGTTGTCGCTGAGCCCCCACTTGCACGCCGCCCACTGGAGGACCTCGTCCGTGGTCCCCGTGAAGTGTCCGGTGACCCGGCGCAGCAGCCACCGGTCCCAGCGCTTCGGATAGGCGCCGTGGACCGCCCGCGGCCGCGTCGCCAGCGCGGCGTGCACGCTGCGCCTGTCGGGCATGCGGTGGTTGGGCCGGCTGTTGTCGGGACGCGGCTCCCACATCGACCGGTGCACCCGGCGGGTGCACGTGCTGTCGCTCGGGAGCGTCTTCCACGAGCCGGGCGGCCGGGTGGAGAAGTACCCCTCGGCGGGTGGTGGGCGGTCCGTCACCCCGGGCGAGGCGCTGGTCACCTCCTTGACGACCTGGACGCCCAGCACCCCGATGACCAGCAGCAGGGGCAGCAGCAGCGCGACCCTCGGTCGGAGCCGGCCGCCGGGCCACAGGCTCATGGCGGCGGCGGGTGGGTCGCGTCGATGACGTGGGCCGGCTCCATGATCGACAGGCCGCCGTCCTCGTCGAAGGACCCCTTGCGCGCGGCCCGGATCCGGCCGGTGCGCCGCGCGCCGACGGGCGGGTGGACCACCCAGGCGAGGGTGGCCCGGTCTGCCGCCCCGTCCAGGAGCCGCAGGGTCGCGGTGACGTCACGACGGCGCAGCGTGCGCAGGTCGGCGACCAGCAGGACGAGGTCGACGTGCCCCGCGAGGACCAGGGTCTCGGGGGAGGTGAGCAGCGCCGGGCCGTCGACGACCACGATGTCTCGGGCCGCGAGCTGCCCGAGCATCAGCCTCCAGGTTGTCGACGTCGAGCAGGCTGAGTGCCCCGGAGGTGGCGGCCGGCAGCAGCCGCACGTCCGGCAGCAGGGTGGTGCGGAGCGCGTCCTCGACGTCGGCGGCACCGGCGACCACCTCCCCGAAGCCGGGGTAGGGGCTGCCCGCGACGAGCGAGCTGCTGCCCCGGGAGGAGAGGTCCGCGTCCACGAGCACCACGTGGCGCCCCAGACCGGCGAGCGCGGCCGCCGTGTTGATCGCGATCGTGCTCGTCCCGCTCCAGCGGCGCGGGCCGGCCACCAGGATGCGCACGCCCTCGCGCCTGCCACCGGTCAGCGAGGTCACCCGGCCGGCGAGGAAGGCGAAGTCCTTGCCGTCCCCGCTCGAGGCGACATGGTCCGAGGGCAGGCTGACCGCGGCGACGACCTTCGGGGGGCCGGCCCGCTCGAGCTCGCGCCCGCTGCGCACCCGGTCCGCGACCCGGTCCCAGAGCCAGGCCGCGCCGAGCCCCAGGGCCAGACCGATGAGCAGGCCGACGGCGACGATCAGGACGTAGTGCGTGCTGCCGCCGGCCTCCGGGGCGCCGGGGGAGGTGATGACCGAGACGACGCGGACCTTCTGCTTGGCGTTGCGCGCGTTGACGTAGCTGCGGGTGAACGCGTCCGCGCCGTCGTACGCCGCCTGGGCGGTGGACGCGGTGTAGTCGACGACGAGCACGGCGGTGTCGGTGACCACGGACACGTCGAGCCCGGCCATCGCCTCCGAGCGGGAGGTGCCGAGCCGCGCCGCCGCGTCGTCCGCGACGGAGCCGGAGGTCGCGACCTCTCGCTCGGTGCCCATGTCCGGAGCGATGGGCGCGCCGCGCGTGGCGATCGGCAGCACCTCGATGCGGGCCTCGGCGGTGTAGGTGACCTGGCGCTGGAGGGCGACGACGAGCGCGGCCGCCACCGTCAGCAGGGTGACGAGGAGGACGAGCCACGCGTACACCCGCACCAGGCTCCTCTCGGGAGCAGCGAGCCGCGGTGTCATGACGGGTCCCTCCCACGGGCGACGGTGGCGAGCTCGGCGGCCGCCGGCTCCGGGGCGCGCGCCGGAGGGCGACCGAGCTCATCGCCAGCAGCGCGAAGAGCCAGTCGGCCGAGCCGCGGTAGGTCAGGTGCGGGTCGAAGACCATCAGCACGGTGATGACGACGATGCCGACGAAGGCGGCGAGGGCCGCGACGGACGCGTAGGAGTCCATGACCGCACCAGCGGCCAGAGGACCCGCAGGGACACCCACACGAACGCCACGAACGCGGCCAGCAGCGGGACCCCGCCGCCCCACAGCAGCCACGTGTAGCCGCTCTCGATCCAGACGAAGCCGGTGCCCTGGTGCTCGACGACCACGCGGGCCGCCGGCCGGACGCCGAGCAGCGGATGGGTGCCGGAGAACAGCTGCGGCCAGAAGTAGGTCTCCAGGTTGTACCAGCGGGTCGTCCAGCTCACCGGCAGGCCGGAGACGCTCTGGAACCCGGAGAGCCGGTGCTCGATGACCGGCCACAGGGCGGCGACGCCGCCGACCAGGCCGAGCGGCGCGTAGCGCAGCAGGCTGAGCCGACGGGCGGCCCACGTCATGGTCAGCACCGCGACGACCAGGCCGAGGGCGCTGGAGAACTCCGCCGCCCCGAACGTGCCCGCCACGAACACGAACGCGAACCCGAGCAGCAGCGGGCCGTGGCGCCGGTCCTTCCACCACAGGCCGGCCGCCGCCACGAGGTTGAGGATCAGCAGGTCGGCGGTCGCCGCCGGCAGTGCCAGCGTCGAGCCGCCGCGCGGCGCGGCCAGCGCACCGGTGTAGCCGAAGGGCGCGTAGTAGCCCACCAGGGCGTTGCGGACCCCGAACAGGTCGAGCGCCTGCAGCACGCCGATGGCCCCGACCACGGCGGCCGAGAACATCGCGACCCACAGGCAGGTGCCGATCTGGCGGTCGGTGCGCACCGTCGCGCGCACCAGGGCGTAGACGCCGAGGTACTTCCACAGCACGAGCGCGTAGCTGATGTCGTCGGCCTCGACCTGCTGGCCGCGCAGCACCATCACCAGCAGCGGCAGCACCGAGTTCGCCACCGCCATCGCGAGCAGCACCACCTCGATCCGGTTGAGCCGGAGCCGGAACCGGTGGCCCGGCGGTGCCGTGGTCACCGCCCGCAGGATCAGCAACCCGGCCAGCGCGACGACCAGGGCCTCGTTGGGGCGCAGCACGGGGACCAGGCGACCCCGGTCGATGCCGGCCACCAGCGGCGTGATGCCGACGGTGAGGTACGCCGCCACCACCGGGTGGCGCCACACCACGACGCCCACGAGCGTGACGACGAGCAGGCCGACCGCGATCGCGGGGGCGAACGCGACGGCGGAGCCCACCAGCAGGGCGCCGGGACCGTCGCCGCCAGCACGCCGGTCAGCGCCCACCCCGGCCGGTCGGCAGCGGGTGGGCGGCGGGCCCGGCGACCTGCGTGCTCACGGCACCGCCTCCTCGACCGGGTCCCGCGCCGGCCGGCGCCGGGAGAGGCCGACCCGCCACCAGGCCGAGCTCGGGGGACCGCAGCAGGTGCTGGGTCCCGAGGAAGACCGCGAGGCCGACCACGCTGCCGGCGACCAGCGCGGCGGCGAGACCCGCGTCTCCGTCCCGGCCACATGCTCTGCATCGCCATCGAGACGAAGTGCACCGGCAGCACCATCACGGCCACCCCGGCCCCGATCCGCACCCCGGCCGCACCGAGCCGGCCCAGCAGTCCGGGCGACTGCCGCGCGACGCCGAGGAGCAGCAGCAGGCCGCCGGCGAGCGTGGCGACGGCGTACGCCGCGGCGACCGCGCGCACCAGGGAGGCGGCGTCCCACAGCACGACCGCGCCACCGCACAGCACCAGGCAGCCGAGCGCCTGCGCGACCATGCACCACAGCGGGGTCACCGTGTCGCCGCGTGCGTAGGACGCCTGGGTGCTGACGAAGCACACGGTCTGGCCGACGAGACCCAGTGCCAGCGCCGCGAGCGAACCGGAGATCATGGCCCGGCCGGTGGGCGTCCCCATCTGTCCGACGGCCACCACGTCGCCGATGGGGTGGGCGAGCAGGACGTAGCCCACCGCGGCCGGCGCCGCCAGGAACAGGGCCGACGCGAGCCCGCGCGCCAGGGTCTCGGTGAAGGCGGCGACCGCACCGTCGTGCACGAGGTGGGAGAGCTCGGGCAGCAGCGCCAGCCCGATCGGCGTGGCGATCAGCGCGATCGGCAGCACGTAGAAGTTGAAGGCGACCTGCAGGGCCACGGCTCCGCCGACGACCCGGCTCGCCAGCAGCAGGATCAGCAGCGTCTGCGCCGCGAGCAGCGCCGCGGAGACGACCGAGTGCCGGGTGCGGCGCAGCACCACCCGGAGCGTCTCGTCGCGCCACCCCCACGTGGGGAAGAGCGCGACCCCGCACCGGCGGGCTCCCCACCACTGCAGGCCGGCGTTGAGCGCCACCGCGGCCGTGGAGCCGGCGCCCAGCAGCACCAGCTCGCCGACCGGTGCGCCGTGCGGCGCCCCGTCCGCCTGGCCGTAGGTGAGGGCCACGACGACGAGGACGACGATGACGCCGACGTTCTCCAGCGTGGGGCCCAGCGAGGGCAGGGCGAAGCGACGTCGTGCGTACATCACGGCAGCGGCGGTGCCGATCACGCCGTACAGGAACGTCTGCGGGACGGTCAGCAGCACCAGCAGCCGGGCCAGCCGCACCTGCTCGTCGGAGACCTGTGCGGGGATGCCGAGGGTGGCGACCTGCATGAGCAGCGGCAGCCCCAGCATGGCCAGCGGGGCGATGACCGCGGCCGCCAGCGCGGCGATGCCGAGGAAGCCGCGGCTGACGGCATCGACCCGGTCGGGCCTCCGCCGCTCGAGCTGCTGGACGAGCACCGGGACGAGCAGGGCCGGCACCAGCGAGCCGGCGAGGAAGCCGTACCAGACCAGGTTCGGGAGCGTGTTGGTCACCTGGTAGGCGTCTCCCAGGTGGGTCGGGCCGAGCACCGCCCCCACGACCAGGATCCGGATCACCCCGCTGACCCGGCTGGTCGACGTGAACGCGGCCACCACGACGGAGTTGCGTGCGGACCGGCCGTCGTCCGGCGGCGTCGAGAGGGGGGCCGACAACGTGGTGGGGTCGGGCGCGGCTCGCCTCGCCCGGCCGGTCACCGTGCTCCCCGCCCGCACACCGCGCCGACGGTCCGCAGCAGGATGACGAGGTCGACCCGCAGGCTGCGTCGCTCGACGTACCGGACGTCGAGCGCGAGACCGTCGAGCATCGACAGCCGGCTCCGGCCGGAGACCTGCCACAGGCCGGTGAGGCCGGGGCGTACGTCGAACCGGGTGCGCGCCCAGGGAGGGAAGAGGTCCACCTCCCACGGGAGGGACGGCCGCGGTCCGACCAGGGACATGTGACCGCGGAGCACGTTCCACAGCTGGGGGATCTCGTCCACGCTGGTCCGTCGCAGGAACCCGCCGACGGAGGTGACGCGGGCGTCACCCTGCAGCTTGTAGAGCCCGTCGACCGCGAGGGCCTGTCCGCTCAGCAGCCGCGCCACGTAGGCACGGTGCAGGGCGTCGGAGGTGTCCGTCCGCATGGTGCGCAGCTTGAGCATCGTGAAGATGCGGCCGTCGCGCCCGACCCGTTCCTGCCGGAACAGCATCGGGCCCGGGCTCGTGACCCGGACCGCCAGCCCCGCGACCAGCACGACCGGACACAGCACCAGCAGCAGCACCGTGGCACCGACCAGGTCCAGCGCCCGCTTCACGCCGAGTCCCAGCACCGAGGGTGCTCGATGGGCCGGGGTCGTCTCCGCCGGCTGGCCCCGCACCCACCCCGCGACCGTCATGACGCAGACCCGGGTGGCCCGCCCGCGACGGGCAGGCCGGACACCCCGACCGAGCGGTCGTCGTGGCGGACCCGGTGCCGGATCGGCGCGAGGTCGCCGACGGTGCCGTGCACCACGGCGGGGCTGCCGTAGACCACCGCGCCGGCCGGCACGTCACGGGTCACCACGGAACCGGCACCGACGATGCAGCCCTCGCCGAGCAGGACGTAGGGCAGGACGGTGACGTTGACGCCGAGCTGCGCGCCCGCGCCGATCACCGGCCCGCACATGACCTCCGCCGACTCGGCCTGGCCGGGGTAGAGGTCGTTGGCGCACGTCACGCCCGGGTGCCAGGAAGGCCCCGTCCCCGATCTCGGTGTACTGCGCGACGTAGCAGTTGCAGTGGATCTTCACGCCGTCGCCGATCCGGCACCCGTAGTCGATGACCGTGTTGCTCCAGACCGACACGTCGTCGCCGATGTGGCAGTCCTCCCGGATCACCACGTGGTGCCCGGTCTGGAGGTGGGAGCCGATCCGGCTGCCGGCGTACAGCACCGTGCCGCTGCGCAGCCGGGCGCCGGCGCCGAGGGAGAAGCGCAGCCCGGTGCGCCGGTCGGGGGCGTACGCCAGCTGGACGTCGGGGTCGAAGGCGTGCAGCTCGCCCGTCGGTCGGGCGCCGTCCCCCTCGGCGCTCATGCGACCAGGCTCCCCGCTGCCGCCTCGTTGACCGTCGTCGCGACCCGTTCCACGTCCGCCAGCGAGAGGCTGGGGTAGAGCGGGAGCGAGAGCACCTCGTCGCCGGCCCGCTCGACCACCGGGAGCGGACCGTCGCGGTAGGCCGCGAAGGGGGCCATCAGGTGGCAGGGCGTGGGGTAGTGGATGCCGGTCCCGATCCCCTGCTCCGCCAGCACGCGACGCACCCGGTCCCGCTCACGCACCCGCACCACCATCAGGTGGTGGACGCCCTCGCTGCCGGGCAGCTGCTCGACCACCCGCGCGACCTCCGGGTCGAGAAGCCGCCGGTAGGCGGCCGCGAGCCGTCGCCGCGCCGCGTTCCACGCCGCCAGCCGTCGCAGCTTGGCATCGAGGACGACGGCCTGCAGCGTGTCCAGGCGGCTGTTGGTGCCGAGCAGGCCGTGCTCGTGGTGCCCACCGGCGACCCGACCGTGGTCCCGCATCGAGCGGATCGTCTCGGCGACCTCGGTGTCGTCGGTGACCACCGCGCCCGCGTCCCCGAAGCCCTCCCAGGTTCTTGCCGGGGTAGAAGCTGAAGCAGCCGGCGTCGCCGAAGGACCCTGCGGGGCGGCCGTCCCACGTGGCGCCGTGGGCCTGCGCGGCGTCCTCGACGACGAGCAGCCCGGCACGCTCCGCCGTCGTCAGCAGGGCCGGCATGTCGGCCATCTGCCCGTAGAGGTGGACCACGGCGACCGCCCGGGTCGCCGGCGTGAGCGCCGCGTCCAGGGTCTCGGGGCTGAGCAGCAGCGTGTCCGGGTCGACGTCCGCGAAGCGCGGCCGCGCGCCGGCCAGCACGACCGCCTCGGCGGTGGCGACGAAGGTGTTGGCCGGCACCACCACCTCGTCGCCGGGCCCCAGGCCGAGCGCGCGGAACGTCAGGTGCAGGGCGTCGGTCCCGTTCGCGGTGCCCACCGCCTGCTCGGTGCGGCAGAAGGCAGCGAACCGGCGCTCGAAGGCCGCCACGGCGGGCCCGCCGACGAACGCGCGCGAGTCCAGGACGCCCCGCCACTCCTGCATCACCTCGTCGCGGACCGCCTCCGTGACGTCGGTGAGGTCGAGGAACGGGATGCTGGTGGTCACCGACATGCTCACCCCACGGTGCCCGGCAGGCCGGTGCGCTGCACCGGGATGGCCGACACCGGCGCGAGCGGAGCACCCGCCTCGGGGCCGACCGGCGCCTCGCCGCTCCCCGCCAGCACCGGTTCGGCGACGCGGGGCTGCTCGGCGAGCCGGGCGCGCTCCCTGACCTCGTCGACGCGGACCGGGCGGGCTTCGCGCAGCGACGTCTCGGCGGCCTCGAGCACCTCCACGACGGCGAGGCCGTTCGCGCCGTCCGTGCGCGGCCGCGACCCCGAGATGACGCAGTCGACGAAGTGCTGGTCCTCGACGCTCAACGGCTCGTTGACCGCGACGTACGGCGCCACCACGTCGCCGTACCGGTAGGACATCGGTGCCTGGCTCAGGTCGTCGGAGAGCTGGTCGGGCTGGTGCACGCTCTTGTCGTGGACCCGGATCCGCTCCTCGGTCGCCAGGTCGTCGAACACCACCATCTTGTCGCTGCCGACCACGGTCACCCGGCGGGTCTTGTTCGGGTGCAGCCAGCTCACGTGGATGTTCGCCTCGACCCGGGGGGTCTCGTAGACGACCCGCAGGTGGGCGATGTCCTCGAGCCGGCGGTGGGCGTGCCGCGAGCCCCAGCACTCGACGGTCGCCGGCGTGCTGCTCAGCACGTAGTTCAGGATCGAGATGTCGTGCGGCGCCAGGTCCCAGACCACGTTGGCGTCGTGCTGGTAGAGCCCCATGTTCAGCCGGGCGGTGTCCAGGTAGTAGAGATCGCCGAAGTCCCCGCGGGTGACGATGTCGCGCAGCGCCCACACGGCGGCGTGGTACTCGAAGGTGTGCCCGACCATGCGCGACCACGCCCTCTCGCGCGGCCGCGTCGACGATCGCGGCGGCGTCGCGCACGGAGGTGGCCAGCGGCTTCTCCACCATCACGTGCTTCCCGGCCGCGATCGCGCTCAGCGCCAGCGGTGCATGGGTGCTCGGCGGGGTCGCGATGACCACCGCGTCGACCGAGTCCATCGCCTCGTCCAGGCTGGGGAAGCAGGTCACCGCGGGGTAGGTCCGCCGCAGGCTCTCGGTGCGGTCGGCGCGGGGGTCCACCACGCAGACCTGGTCGACCTCGGCGAGCGAGCTCAGCGTCCGCACGTGCTTGGAGCCCCAGTAGCCGGTGCCGACCACCCCGACCCGTCGTCCTCCGGTCTGCTTCATGCCGTCTGCCACCCCTCCCGGCCACCGGCCGAGTCGACAGGACCGCTCACCCCGATCGGCCCTGTTGGAAACAGTCGTCCATGAGCGGTCCCGGCGGTACCGGGGGAGGGCGAATCCACCCTGACGGATCATGGGGACGGATATCCGGGCCAACGCGTCATAGCTAGGGCTGGCCAGGGTTAGCAGATATTTCCGTTTCGCGGTTTTGGATTCCGGTCGGAAATTTCCGATGCGCATTGTGCGAGGACAATTCCTGCATTCGGCAGACTATTGATTTTGGTTTTCCCAACCCGGCGACACGCTGCCCCGTGACGCTCTACGGTCCCCTTGAGGAGTCGCGAAGGAGACGCGGATGACGGCGGAGGCGAGGGCATCCACGCGGGTGCTGGTGGTCGGCGGTTGGGGACGGTGCGGAAGCACCTTGCTGGACATGCTGCTCGGGCAGATGGAGGGGTTCGTCTCGGCCGGCGAGGTGCGTGAGCTCTGGCTGCGTGGCTGCGTCGAGGACCGGCCCTGCGGGTGCGGTGCCCCCTTCAGCAGCTGCGTGTTCTGGTCGCAGGTCGGCAAGGAGGCGTTCGGCGGGTGGGACCGCCTCGACCTCGAGACGATCCTGCGGGCCCGGTACCGGTGGGACCGGCCCTGGGGCCTGCCACGCCTGCTGGCGTCGGGCGAGGGTCACCGCGTCGGGGACGTCGAGGTGTACGCCGACGCGCTCGGCCGGCTGATGCGCGCGATCGCGACGGTGGCCGGCGCCTCGGTGGTGGTGGACTCGTCCAAGATCCCCACCCACACCCTGCTCCTGGCGCGGAGCCGTGACCTCGACGTCCGCATGGTCCACCTGGTGCGGGACAGCCGTGGTGTGGCGTTCTCCAACCAGAAGCACGTGGTGAAGAGCGTCACCGCCGGCGAGCCCACGCTGCTGCCCCGGTACGGCGCACTGAACTCAGCGGTGCGCTACGACCTGTACAACGCGGCCAACGGTGCGCTCGCGCGGCGGTTCGGGAGCGCGTGGCGACGGCTGCGCTACGAGGACCTGGTCGCCGAGCCGGAGGCGCGTCTGCGCGAGCTCGCCCGGCACGCGGGGGAGAGCGTCCCGGACGAGCTGCCCTTCCTGCACGGCCGGCAGGTGACCCTCGGCACCAACCACCTCGTCGACGGGAACCCGGTCCGGTTCGCGCGCGACCTCACGCTGTCGGTCGACGACGAGTGGCGGCGGCGGCTCGGCGAGCGTGACCGGCTCACCATGTCGGCGCTCACCTGGCCGCTGCTGCGCCGGTACTCCTACCCGGTGCGCGGGCTCTGACGACCGCGTCAGTACCGGCCGCTGCGCGCGATCGCCAGCACCTCGTCGGCGTAGTAGCGCCGATGTCCACCAAGGGTTCGCACGGCTCGCAGCCGGCCATTGTTGGACCATCGCGCCACCGTGTTGGCGTCGACGTGCAGAACCGTTGCGACTTCACCGGGCGTCATCAGCCCTAAACCGTTGTCTGCCGTTCCGTCGCCGATATTCTCGCCATTCTGTGCGTGCGCAAAATATCCATGCGTCATTATCCTCGCCCCACCCCATCCCCGAGTTACGCCCCTGCGGCTGAAAATACCTCCGAGGGGTGAATCGAACAAGGTGCCAGATGGCACGTGTGAATGGGACATGGCCCGATTTTCCCGATGGAGGGCGGTTCCGCCTGTGGCGCCTGTGACGCCTGGGGCGCACGTGGGGACACGGAAGGGCACTGGACTGGTGCGACCCCGAAAAGTGGCCGGAAATCAGGTCGAGCGGTCCAGGCCATGCCCGGCGCCCGACCCGGTCACCGCTCCCGCAGTGCGGTGGCGACGGCGTGCTCCTCGTCCGTGACGTGGTCCCCCCAGGTCGCGTCGTCGTCCTCCCACACGGCCAGGTGGCTCATGAACCGGTCGGAGAGAGCGCCGTGCCAGTGCTCCTCGCCGGGCGGGGTGTGCACGGTGTTCACGCGCACGCGGGACTCGCCCTCCCCGCGCGCGATCACGTCGAACCAGACGGCGCCGGTGAACAGCTCGACGGGTCCCTGGCTGGTGGGTTGCTGGGTCAGGAGTTCCACGTGTCCTCGATCTCAGGGGTGTGTGTCGGGGTGCTCTCGGAGGTGCTGGGGATGGGCTCGCGGGCGCTCCAGCTCGCCAGCAGGCTCAGGGACTCCGCCGACGGGGAGTCGGGTGGGGCCGTGTAGACGTTGACGCGCTGCCCCGGGTCGCCGGGGAGCTCGAAGGCCTCGAAGTCGAGCTCGAGGTCACCGACGACCGGGTGGTGGAACCGCTTGCGTCCGGTGCGGTGGTAGCGGACGTCGTGCGCGGCCCACCGTCGTCGGAAGTCGTCGCTGCGGGTCGAGAGCTCGCCGACGAGCTCGGAGAGCTCCTTGTCGTAGGGGTCGCGGCCGGCTTCGGCTCGCAGGAACGCGACGCAGTCGTTGAGGACCTTGTCGTGATCGACGAAGAACTCCGGCGCGGCGGGGTCGAGGAAGAGGAACCGCGCGCTGTTGGGGTGCTCACCGGCGTCGGCCTGGTCGTAGAGCGGGCTGTAGAGGGCGCGGCCGAGGTCGTTGGCGGCGAGGACGTCGAAGCGGCCATTGCGCAGGTACGCCGGCATCGGCATCTGGTCGAGGATGCGCTGGATCGTCGGGCGCACACGCTTCCTGGCCGGCGTACGACGTGGCGCCCGGCGGCTGCTGGGGGTGCTGGCCGTCCGGACCAGCCGGAAGAGGTGGTCGCGCTCGGCCTCGTCGAGCTGCAGGGCGTGGACCAGCCCGTCCAGGACGCTGTCGGAGACGCTGCCGACGGTGCCGCGTTCCAGGCGGGTGTAGTACTCGACGCTGATCCCGGCGAGCAGGGCGACCTCCTCGCGGCGCAGCCCCGTCACCCGACGGTTGCGGCCGTAGACCGGCAGGCCGGCCTGGTCGGGGGTGATCTTGGCGCGACGGGTGGTGAGGAACTCGCGGAGGTCGTCCTTGGCGGGCATGCCGTCCACGGTACGGAGGATCCGGGGGCGTGGGAGACCCTGCCGGTACCCCTCACGACAGTGCCTGGTGCGCTCCGTCCGCTCCCGGTTGCCTGGTGGGCGTGACGACCTCCCTCACCCGACCGGGCACCCCGGCCAGCATCCAGACCGGCCACCAGACCGGCACAGGCCCAGCGCACCCGCGCGCCCTCCTGGCCATCATCCTGGTCAGCTACTTCCTGATCCTGATGGACAACTCGGTGATCTTCACCGGGCTTCCCAGCATCGGCTCGGCGATGCACCTGCGGGCCGCGGGCCTGTCCTGGGTGCAGGACGCCTACACGTTGGTCTTCGGTGGCCTGCTGCTGCTCGGTGCCCGGCTCGGTGACCTGCTCGGCCGGCGCCGGGTCTTCGTCGCCGGCCTGGCCGTGTTCGTGACCGCGTCGTTCCTCATCGGCATCGCTCCGACGGGCTCGTGGCTGATCGGTGGACGTGCCCTGCAGGGCGTCGGTGCGGCCGTCGTGGCGCCGTCCGCGCTGTCGCTGCTGACCGCGAGCTTCCCCGAGGGCGAGCAGCGCTCGCGCGCCGTGGCCTCGTACGCCGCGACCGCCGGCATCGGCGCCAGCCTCGGCATGCTCGTCGGCGGCGCGGCCGCGCAGTGGATCTCCTGGCGCGCCGGCTTCTTCATCAACGTCCCGCTCGGCATCGCCATGATGGTGCTGGCGCCGCGGTACCTGCCCCGGACCCGCCCCCGATCCGGGCGGTTCGACCTGGCCGGCGCGGTGGCCGCCACCCTCGGGGTCGGCGCGCTCGTGCTCGGCGTCGTCGAGTCCGCCGCCCGCGGCTGGACCGACCCCGTCGTGGTGACGGCACTGGCCGCGGCGGCCGCCCTGCTCACGCTGCTGGTCCTCCACGAGCGACGCGTCGGCCAGCCGGTCATCCCGCTGCGGCTCTTCGCCGATCCTCGCCGCTCCGGCGCCTACGCGGCGCGGGCGCTCTACATGGGCGCGATGATCGGCTTCTTCTTCTTCACGACCCAGCTCATGCAGGACGTCCTCGGGTTCACCGCGTTCCAGGCGGGCCTCGGGTTCCTGCCGATGACGGTGGTGAACTTCGTCGTCGCGACCCTGCTGCCGCGGGTCGTCCGTCGGTTCGGGGAGTCGGCTGCCCTGGTGGCGGGGGTCGCGCTGACGCTCTCCGGGATGGCGTGGCTCGCCCAGGTCGACGCCAGCAGCTCCTACGTCACCGGGGTCGCGTGGCCGATGGTGCTCATCGGCGCCGGCCAGGGTCTCGCGTTCGCACCGCTGACCAGCTTCGGCATCGTGGGGGTGCCCGCTGAGGACGCCGGCGCCGCCAGCGGCCTGGTCAACACCGCCCACCAGCTGGGCATGGCGCTCGGCCTGGCCGTGCTCGTCGCCGCGTCCGCCCACGCCCTCGACCTCACCACCCGCGTGGCGACCGCCCTGACCTGGGGCACCGGCCTGCTGGCCCTGTGCCTCGTGACGGTTCGTCGGCGTCGTACTTCCTGGACAGCGTCACGCGACGCGTCCTGCCTGACCGCCGGAACACCCACCCCCCGACCACAGCACGACATCAACCGAGGAGAACCAGTGCGAGCAACGCTCATCTACGGAGCCAGCGACATCCGCGTCGAGGACGTCGCGGACCCGACCATCAAGGAGACCACCGACGCCCTGGTGCGGATCACCAGCGCCTGCATCTGCGGCAGCGACCTCCACCCCTACGGCTCGATGGCTGCGGGCGACGGGCCGGCCAGGATCGGCCACGAGTTCATCGGCGTCGTCGAGGACACCGGGTCCGACGTGACCACCGTCAAGAAGGGCGACCTCGTGGTCGCGCCGTTCGCCTACTCCGACGGCACCTGCCAGTACTGCCGCGAGGGCCTGCAGACCGCGTGCGTGCACGGCGGGTTCTGGGGTCGCGACGGCGTCGACGGCGGTCAGGGCGAGGCGGCGCGCGTCCCGCTCGCGGACGGCACCCTGGTCACGCTCCCGGTCGCTCCCGACTCCGCGATGATCCCGTCCCTGCTCACGCTCTCCGACGTGCTCGGCACCGGCCACCACGCCGCGGTCACGGCGGGCGTGAAGCCCGGCGACACCGTCACCGTGATCGGCGACGGGGCGGTCGGGCTGCTCGCCGTGCTCGCGGCCAAGCGTCTCGGTGCCGAGCAGATCATCCTGATGGGGCGCCACGCCGCCCGCACCGACCTCGGCCGTGAGTTCGGTGCCACCGACGTGGTCGCCGAGCGCGGCGAGGAGGGCATCGCGCTGGTGCGCGACCTCACCGGCGGCGAGGGCTCCCCGGTCGTCCTCGAGGCCGTCGGGCACCTCCCCGCCTACGAGCAGGCCTGCGGCATCGTCCGACCCGGCGGCACCATCAGCCGCGTGGGCGTCCCGCAGTACGAGGAGGCGCCCATCGGGTTCGGCAGCCTCTTCGGCGGCAACATCACCCTCACCGGCGGGCCGGCACCCGCACGCGCGTACGTCGAGCAGCTCATGCCCGACATCCTCGAGGGCCGCATCGAGCCCGGAAAGGTCTTCGACCGCACCGTCGACCTGGACGGCGTGCCCGACGGCTACCGCGCCATGGCCGACCGTGAGGCGCTCAAGGTCCTGGTCCAGCCGTGAGCGGCCGTGCCGCCGGTTCGGCCCGCCTCACGCCTTCGCGGCGTCGTCCATCTCCGCCGCGAGCGCCTTCTCGTCCGCCTGGAGCTGCTTCTTCTCGAGCTTGGCGGCCCGGCTGATCGCCTCCTCGACGTGCGCCTCCACGTCGGTCGCGGCGACCACGACCAGCCCGCTCTCCCCGTCGTCGAGCAGCTCGCCGAGGTCCTTCAGGTCGCCCCGGCTCATGCCGCCCGCGACGTGGCCGGCCAGCGCCCCCAGTGCGCCACCGCTGGCGCCGCCGGCCAGCAGCGCCCCGCCGAGTCCGACGGCCGGGAACAGCGCCACGAGCGCCCCGCCGACCAGGCCGACGCCGAGGCCACCCCAGGCTCCCTGACGGGTCGGCTGCTCGTGCTTCTTGGCGATCTTGACCTTGCCGTTGGTGTGCCGTGAGATCACGGCGGCGTCGTAGGTGTCGATCAGGCCGCTCACCTCGTAGAAGTCCTTGACCGCCTCGTAGTCGGCCACCGCGTCGGCCTCCTTGCTGTAGCTCGCACCGAACACCACGAGCGTGTCGACTGCCATGTCAGCTCTCCTCGATCCGTGGCCGAGAGGGTTCCCGGGCCAGCAGCGTCTCCTGTCGTCCCGACGCTAGGGCGGGCGCGGAGCGGGCGGATCACCCGAACAGCGTGAACCTGCCGGAGCCGTCCGCCTCATCCTGACGGACCGGTCCCGAGCCGCCCGTGTCGGTCGCGACGACCTGACCCACCACCGCGGTCGCCAGGAAGCAGAACGCCGCGACGTACAGCCACGCCAGGTAGGTGAAGGCCACGCCGATGGCGCCGTACCGGTCGGCGCTCGTCTCGAGGGCCCGCGGCAGCCAGATCGCCGAGGCCGGACGGACCGCGACCATCAGCAGCGCGAAGGTCGCGGCGCCGGGGACGCAGGAGTCGTGGCGCGACCGTGCCCGAAGAGCAGGACCCAGGGGACGAAGGTGGCGACCGCGAGGTCGCAGGCGAACGAGATCGCGAACGGCCAGACCTGTCGTGGCGGCAGCACGCTGGCGCGCTCGCTCAGCGAGTGCACGAGCAGCAGGGCGACGGCCAGCACCAGGACCGCGGCCAGCCACCGCCACGCGGAAGTCAGCCTGCTCCGGGGTCGCGGGAGGTCCCAGATCGCCGCGAACGCCCGGGTCAGGGCCCGCGACAGGCTGGTCGCGGACGCGAGCACGAGCAGCGTGCCGGCGATGCCGAAGGCCGCGCTGTCGGCTCCCGGCACCGCCTGCTCGACGACCGACCGGCTCTTCTCCGGCACGCCGAGGGCGTCGGCGATGGAGTCGCCGTCTCCGTTCCCGCCCACGTCGCCGTCAGGATCAGGATCGGGGATGCACCGAGGTGAAGAACTGGGCGGCGATGGTCGTCGCCGGTCGAACATCTCGACGCGCATGCAGGTCGCGGCGGCTGCTGATCAGGATGCGACCGAGCCACCGTGCCTCGGCACCCAGTCGACCGCGCGGCGCAACCGCGGGAGGCAGCCGGTCGAGGATCGCCTCGGCCCGTCGCGTCGAGCTTCACCTGGCGAGTCGGGTCGGCGTCCATGCTCGAGCTCATCCCACGGCTTCCTTGTCGGATGACTCCGGCGGAGCCTTCGGTCGCGGCCGGCGTGCTCGACCGTCGTCGCGGCTTGCCGGAGATCAGCGGCAGCGCCCAGCGTGCGCGGGGGTCGGACTCGACGAGCAGCGCCTTGGTGAGCAGGCTGAGGGGTACGGCGAGCAGTGCGCCCAGCGGCCCGATGACGAAGGTCCAGAAGACCAGGGAGAGGAACGTCAGGGTGGGGGAGAGCCCCACCTTGTCGCCGACCACCCGGGGCTGGATCACCGACTGGATCAGGAAGTTGATCACGCTGTAGACCAGGATGACCGCGACCATCAGGCCGGGCCCACCCTCCAGCAGTGCGATGAGCGCGGGCGGGATCACTCCGATGACGAAGCCGACGTTGGGGATGAAGTTGGTGACGAACGCGAGCACGGCCCACACGAACGCGCCGGGGACACCCATGATCTGCAGCGACGACGCCGTCGAGGACCGCGACGACGAGACCGAACCCCGCCGAGACGCCCATGTAGTTGCGGGTGCCGAGCGCGAAGTTGCCGAGCGCGGCGACGGGGTCGGGGAAGCGCTCACCCAGCGTGGCCAGGCTGCGGCGGGTGGAGTCGGTGTCGAAGGCCATGAACAGCAGCACGGTGAACAGGAAGAACAGGTCGGTGAGCACGCCGAGCGTGCCGGAGAGCAGCGACACCACGAAGTCGACGAGCTGCCCGGGGTCGGCCGCCTTCGTGACCGCATCGATCTGGTCCTGCTTGACCCCGAGGCCGCGCAGCGTGGCGCCGGCGTTCACGACGGCGTCGTGCATCTTGTCGGCGTACGTCGGGAGCAGGTCGGCCAGCCGAGCCACGGACACGACGAGGGCGAGGGTGAGCAGCACCAGCACCAGGTAGGCGATCAGCAGCATGAGGCCCGAGACGGCCCACCCCGGGAGCCGGGTCCGCTCGAGCCGCCGGCGGATCGGGTGCAGCGTGACCGTGAGGACCATGGCCAGGAAGACCGGCCCGATGATGTCGCCGATGGACCTCGCCCCGGCCAGCGCGATCGTGAAGGCGGCCACCCCGATCAGCAGCGCCGGGGCGAAGGCACGTGTCCGGTCGATGACCCCTGGTGCCGGACTTGGCGCGTCGGTCATCTCGGTCTCCCGTGGCAGCAGGAACAGGCCTGCTCCATGCGAACCGCCGCGCAGGCGCGTGCGAATCACCCTCATCGTGTGAAGATCCGCGCGCGACAGCGACCGGACCGGCTGACGCTCCGGCTGACGCGTCACCGGGTGATGTCGCGTCCGTGGGTCGCCAGCGCCCAGATGACGAAGACGTCGAGCGTGATGATCGTCAGGGACCAGAACGGGTAGTACGGGATGAACGCGAAGTTCGCGAGCGCACTCAGGAGGGCCAGGGTGACGCCGACGACCCGGCCCCAGGTCTGGCCGGACAGCACCGCGACGCCGCCGAACAGCACCAGCAGCCCGAGCAGCAGGTGGATCCAGCCCCAGCTGGTGGCGTCGAACTGCAGCAGGTAGTCGCGGGTGGCGACGAAGAACTCGTTCTCGAAGAGCGCCACGAGACCCGCGAGGGCCTGGAAGGTGCCGGCCATGATCATGACCACCCCGGCGAACACGATGAAGCCCCTCGCCAACCCGCTGGGCTCGGCCTGCTCGCCTGCCGGGCGGTCGTGCGTGGTGGGCTGCTGGGTCATGGTCGGACCTCCTGTGACTGGCGCGTGACCGACCGTCCGTGTCGATCACGCGAGAACCTGGCTCGCCCATCGAAGCGCCGGACGGCCACGGTGCGGATCACACTCATCGGGTGAAGTCGGGCCGCGTCGCGGGACGGGCGTGCGTGGCAGCCGGGGCGGTCACCCAGAGCATCCACAGCCCGTGGAAAGCGATCGCCAGCACCGGAAAGGCAGGGGAGAGCGTCACCGACGTCGTGTCCCCGGGGTAGGTGGCGATCTCGCCCAGGAGCCACTTCGCCACCTCGGTGGTCAGGGCACCGAACAGCCACGAGGTGACGTTGCCGACGAACCACCACTGCCACCTCGAGGTCAGGCCTCGCAGCGCCGTCGCCTGGGCGACCCCGATGAGGGGACCGAGGACGAAGACCTGGACCAGCGACTCCTTGAAGACGCTGAACGGGTTGCTCCCGCTGACCACCTTGTCCAGGGCGTCGGGACCGATGACGAGCGCGAACGCGACGAAGGCGGGCACCGACGTCGCGACGAGCCACTTCTGGAGCGGGAGGGCCGGGATCCGTTGCCTGAGCACGTGCCACTGGAGCCGTCCGAGCACCGCCCCGTAGAGCGCCGAGGCGCCGAGCGCGACGACGACCACGGTGAGCGTGAGGTGCGTCGACGCGCCCCTCGACGTCACGTCCGAGGTGAGCCCGAGGAGCAACGTGCCGCCGGCCACGATGACGAGGTAGGCGACCGCGTTGGCGGCCACCCAGGACCAGAAGAGCCGTCGGCTCCACCAGGTGTCCGAACGGTCCGCGCCCATGTCAGGACTCCGTGTCGCTCGTCCTGGCCTTGCCGCGCTTGGCGGCTCCCAGGATCACCTGGATGCCCAGCCCCAGCACCACGAGGTCCAGCAGCATCTGCGTCGGTCACGACGAGGCGGGCCGTCTCGGTCTGCGGCCGAGATGTCGCCGAAGCCCACCGTGGCGAAGATGGTGACGGTGAGGTAGATCGCGTCCGACCGGCTCAGCCGCTCGGTGAACGTCGCGGCGTCGTCGAGCGCTCAGGATGAAGTACGTCGACGCGAAGAACAGCAGGAACAACGGCGTGATCACCGCCAGGGACTGCGTCGCCCGGATCCCGGGATACCGCGCGCGGAGGATGGCGCGCACCTGCCAGACGACCACTCGCCGTCAGCAGCACGACGCCGACCGCGAGCTCCAGGACGATCACCGACATGTCGCGACCTGCGGTCCAGCGGCAGCACGTAGTAGAGGGCGACCATGACGCACCGCGGTGATGCAGTGCGCGCAGCAGTCCTCGCGCGAGCAGCCATCGCCGTCGCCTGCCGGTCAGCGATCCGCCGTCCACGGACGCCTCCACTCGGTCGTCGACGATCTCGCACCCGTCCGATCGCGCGGGATGCGGCGGCATCCCGCAGAGCGCATGAAGCGTGCGTTCTTGAGAGTGCCCGCCCACACGGGTCGGGTGAGGCGGTCCGAGCCACGTCATCGTAGTGTCGCGCCGTAGTGGTCGAGAGGCGGGGTCCCGCGACGGGCCGCGGGCGGCGGTTGAGCTCGATCGGTTCCTGCTCGATGCCAAGCTCTCGGTCCCGCAGCCACGCCCCGGGCTGGTGAGTCGCGCCGACGCTCATCGACGCGGCCGAGGACGAGCGCCGTTCCGGGTGGTCGGCGTGACCGCGCCCGCGGGCTACGGCAAGTCGACCCTGCTGGCGCAGTGGGCCCTGGCCGAGGACCGTCGTGTCGCGTGGGTGTCGCTGGACCGCTTCGACGACGACCCCGCGATCCTGCTCACCCTGCTGGCCTCGGCGTACGCTCGGGTCTCGCCGGGCAACGCGGATCTGGTCGCCGACATGGGCGGGCTGGGCGTCTCGACGTGCTGGGCCGAGCGGCGCCCCGCCTCGCCGCGGCGTTCCGGTCGAGCCCGGAGCCGTTCGTGCTGATGCTCGACGACCTGCACGAGCTGCGCGTCGCCCGGCCTGCCACGACGTGCTGGGCGTGGTCGATCTCCGGCATCCCGCCGGGCTCGCAGCTGGTCGCGGCGAGCCGCTCCGAGCAGCCCCACCTGCCGCGGCTGCGCGCGTCGGGGGACGCGGTGGAGCTCGCTGGCCGACGACCTCGCCCTCGACGTCGGCCGGCGCCGAGCAGATCTTCGCCGAGGCCCACGTCGACGTCTCACGCGAGGTCGGCGGCCGCGGTCACCGAGCGGACCGAGGGCTGGCCGGTCGGGCTCTACCTCGCCGCGCTGATCGCCCGCGACAGCCGCGGCGAGGCGCTGGACGGTCTCCGGTGACGACCGGTACGTGGCCGACTACCTGTACCGCGAGTCGCTGATGCTGCTGCCCGAAGACGACGCAGCGGTTCCTGCGGCGCACGGCGGTGCTCGACCAGCTGTGCGCCCCGCTGTGCGACGCGCTGCTCGGCGAGCCCGGCAGCCAGGACCGGCTGCGCGGCCTCGAGGCGTCGAACTCGTTCCTGTCCCGCTCGACCGCCGGCGCGAGTGGTACCGCTACCACGCGCTGTTCCGCGAGTTCCTGCTCGCCGAGCTGCGGCGCGTCGAGCCCGAGGCGATCGTGAAGCTGCACCTGCGCGCGGCCGACTGGTACGAGGCGAACGGATCGCCGGCGCTGGCCCTGGAGCACCTGCTGAACACGACCGAGCGGGACCGGTGCGTCCAGCTGGTGACCGAGCTGGTGCTGCCGACCTACAGCGCGGGCCAGCATGTCGACCGTGCAGCGGTGGCTGTCGGCGCTCGGCGACGCCGCCATCGAGGCGTACCCGCCGCTGGCGCGTGCTGGCCGGCTGGGTCGCGGTGCTGACCGGGCAGACCGCCGGAGGCGGAACGGTGGGCCGCGATCGTCGGACGCGCGCGTCGTTCGACCTGGTGCCGCTGGACGGCACGGCGTCGTTCGACTCGGCCCGGGCCATGCTGCGGGCCGTCATGTGCGCCGCGGGCCCGGAGCAGATGATGGACGACGCGAGCCTCGCGGTGGCCCAGGAGCCGGCGTGGAGCCCGTGGCGCGACACCGCGCTCCTCCTGCTCGCGCACGCGCACCTGCTGGCCGGGGACGTCGACCGGGCGAGCTGTCGCTGTTCGCCGAGGCGTCCGCGGTCGGGGCCGAGCTCGGCAACACCGACACGATCGTCGACGGCGAGTCCGAGCTGGCGCTGCTGGCGATGGATCGCGGGCGGTGGGACGAGGCGGCCGAGCGCGTCGGACGGGCCCTCGCGATCGTCGACGAGCACCGGATGCACGACTACGCCGCGAGCGTGCTCGCGTTCGCCGTGGCGGCCCGCCTTGCGCTGCACCGACGGCGACCTGGACGAGGCGGACCGGCAGCTGACCCGGGCGATGCGGGCCCGTCCGTCCTGCACGTTCGTGCTGCCCTTCCTCGCGGTGCGCGGCCGGCTGCAGCTGGCCAAGGTGTACTGGCGCGCGGCGACCACGCGACCGCCCGCCACCTGCTGCGCGAGATCGACGACATCCTGCTGCCACCGACCGGACCTCGGCGTGCTGGTCGACGAGGTGTCGGAGTTCCGCGAGATCGTCACGTCGAGCGCCGCAGGTCGGGGCCGCCGGGCGGATCGCCGCTCACCCCGGCCGAGCTGCGGCTGCTGCCGTACCTGCAGACGCACCTGACGATCGGCGAGATCGGCGAGCGGCTGTTCGTCTCCCGCAACACCGTCAGCTCGGAGGTCGCCTCGATCTACCGCAAGCTGGGCGTCTCCTCGCGCAACGACGCGGTGGAGCAGGCGACCGCGATCGGCCTGCTCGGCGGCTAGTGACCCGCCGGTCAGCCCGTCGGACTGGCTCTCCAGCGCCTCGTCGATGTCGTAGCCCGAGCGCCAGCGCCAGGCTCGGGGCGGCCGCGACCACACGCGGCAGCCCGACGACCGGGATGACGCCGACCAGGACGTCGACGATCTCCGCGACGCTCGCGCCCGCATCGACCGCGGCGTCGGCGTGGGCGCCGTACGACGGGACCGCGCCGCCGACCGCGACCAGCGCGGCCAGCCGGACCAGCGCCAGCGTCTTCGGATCGAGCTCCTGGACGTCGGTCCTCGCCGGTGTCGCCGTCGGCCCAGCCGTCGGTCGTTGATCGCGAGACGTCGGAGCACGTCCGTGTAGTCCATGGCCGACCCCCTTCTCCCTCGCGGACGCCAGACGACCTCCGAGGCCCACCCAACGGCTCGGTGTCGTCGGAAGATCCGGCGTCCCTCCATTCAGCCACGAGGCTTGCGGCCCCCACATCACTCAGCATGTGTGAACGTCGGGCAGGACGCTGCCACCGGTGCTTGCTCCCTTCACACAGTTCGCGTGATGACGGCTCACCGAGGCGCCTCCGTACGTTCGCTGGGACCAGGCCCCCTCGACGGTCGCAGCACCGCGACGGGCCGCGCTCCGCACCTCACCGGAGAGCACTCAACGAATGAAGACAGCCCTCACCCTCGCGGTGCGATGCACCCGTTCACCCGTGCCACCGCCACGTGCGCATCATGCAGATCTGGTGAAGCCCGGGGAATCGGGTCACTGCAGCGCTGCGGTCAGCCTCATCACGTTGTCCCAGTACGCCGCTCGCCGCGGACGCTCCAGCCACGCCTCGAGGGTGAGCTCCTTCGACATCGCCCGGTAGGTGTCCTCGACCTTGCGCATCTCGGTGACGACCTCCGGCCCGAGGAGCATCAGCGACACCTCGTAGTTGAGGCCGAACGAGCGCATGTCCATGTTGCTGGAGCCGATGACCGCGACGTCGTCGTCGACGCTGAAGAACTTCGAGTGCAGGATCGCCGGCGCCGGGTAGAAGTAGATCCGCACGCCGGCCCGCAGCAGCGCCTCGTAGTAGGAGCACTGGGCGTGGTAGACCATGAACTGGTCGCCCTCCTCGCTCACGAACAGCTCCACCTCGACCCCGCGCTGGGCCGCAGTGGTGACCGCGTACAGCAGGGACTCGTCCGGCACGAAGTACGGGCTCGTGATCGACAGCCGCTGCTGCGCGGAGTAGAGCAGGGTGGTGAAGGCGCGCAGGTTGTTCTCGGTCGCGAACCCCGGTCCGCTGGGGATCACCTGGCCCTCGATCTCGCCCGACGCGACGGTGGCGGCGTGCCGATCTCCTCGGTCAGCTTGACCTTGGTCTCGCTGTACCAGTCGGTGGCGAAGAGGAGGTTCAGGGCGCTCACGGCGGGGCCGTGCACCCGGGCCACCAGCTCGACCCACTCCCGGCCCGCCTTGTGGTTCTTCGGCTTGTTGTAGCCCGGCTCGATCAGGTTCTGCGAACCGGTGAACGCCACGGTCCCGTCGATCACCAGGATCTTGCGGTGGTTGCGCAGGTCCGGCCGACGCCACTCGCCCTTGAGCGGCTGGATCGGCAGCATCGGGTGCCACTCGATCCCGGTCGTGTCCAGCCGTGCCTTGAACTCCTTGTAGCCGGGGATGCCGCGCGAGCCCAGGTGGTCGAAGAGCAGGCGCACCGTGACCCCGCGCTCGACCGCGTGCACCAGCGCCTCGTAGAACGGCCCCGTCACGTCGTCCCAGGCGGTGATGAAGAACTCCACGTGCACCCAGGACGTGGCCTTCTCGACCTCGGCGGTCATGGCCGCGATGCTGTCGGCGTACCCGGGGAACAGGTCCACCTGGTTGCCCGTCGTCACCGGCTGCGCGCCCAGGTTGCGGTTCAAGGTGGCCACCGACTCGACGTACGCGGGGCCCGGGAAGTCCGTCTCGAGCGTCGGGACGTGCGCGGTCCGCTCCGCGACGATCGCGTTGACCTCCGCCTGCTGCTCGTCGCGCCGCCGCCCGATCCGGGTCCGGCCCAGCACAGGAAGACCACGACTCCCAGCACCGGGATCAGCATGATCACCAGCAGCCACGCCATGCCGCTGGAGGGCCGTCGGTTCTTCGGCACCACTCCGAGCGCGACCACCTTGATCGTCAGGTCCAGCAGGTACACAGCAGTCGCGATCCATCCAGCCATCCCGCCAGCCTGCTCCGCTCGGACGGCAGGGGCTTCATACGGTCTGTGTGGAAGGCACACCTGACCCTCGCCACCTGCCGTTCCTTGCCCGAGAATCGGACCTGAGGAGGACCGTGAGCGACTACCACTACCTCATCCGGGGCGGGATCGCAGGCCGTGAGCGGCTGCGCGTCCTCGGTCGGGTGATGCGGCCGACGACACTGCCGCTGCTCGAGCGTGCGGGTGTCACCGCAGGGCTGCGTTGCCTCGACGTCGGCTGCGGCGGAGGTGACGTGAGCTTCGACCTGGCCTCGCTCGTCGGTCTCACGGGGCGCGTGCTGGGAGTGGACCTCGACGACGCCAAGATCGAGCTCGCCCGCGCTGACGCCGCGCAGGTCGCCGTGACCAACGTCGAGTTCCGGGTCGGCGACCTGACCGACGGGCTGGGTGAGGAGGAGTACGACGTCGTGTACGCCCGTTTCCTGCTCACCCACCTGGCGGACCCCGAAGCCGGTGTGGCGACGATGATGCGAGCGCTCCGTCCGGGCGGCCGGCTCGTGGTGGAGGACATCGACTTCCGAGGCTCCTTCTGTGAGCCGGAGAACGCGTTGTTCGCGCGCTACGAGGACATCTACGAGAAGTCCGCGCGCGCCAGCGGGGGTGACCCGTGGATCGCGCTACGGGTTCCGGCGATGCTGGTCGCCGCCGGACTCGAGCGAGTTCAGCCGACCGTCGTCCAGCACGCCGACCTGGTGGGGGAGAGCAAGGTGATGCCTGCCCTGACTCTGGAGAACATCCGCGGCACCGCGCTGCGACACGGTGTCGCCACCGAGGAGGAGATCGACGGGCTGGTCGACGAGCTGTACGCGCTGGCCCGCGACGACAGCACCTTCGTCGCCAACCCGCGCATGGTCCAGGTGATCGGCATCAAGCCCGCTTGACCGCGGGTCAGCGGTCGATCATCCGTTGCATGGCCTCGGGGTAGCGGTCGCCCTGGACCTGCACGCTCGGCCGACGCGCTGTCGAGCTCTGCCAGGTCCTCGTCGGTGAGCTCCAGGCCCGCCGACCCGAGGTTCTCGTCCAGACGTTCGAGCCGCCTGGTCCCGGGGATCGGCACGATCCATGCCTGCTGGGCGAGCAGCCAGGCCAGGGCCACCTGGCCGACGGTGGCGTTCTTCCGCTCGGCGACCTTGGTGACGAGGTCGACGAGGGCGAGGTTGGCCTCGAGCGCCTCACGCTCGAAGCGGGGGAGGGAGGCGCGGATGTCTCCCTCGCCGAACTGGGTCGCCGCGGTGACCTGTCCGGTCAGGAACCCGCGTCCGAGCGGGCTGAAGGGCACGAAGCCGATGCCGAGCTCCGCCAGGGCAGGGCAGGATCTGGTCCTCGGGCTCGCGCCAGAACAGGGAGTACTCGCTCTGCAGCGCCGTGACGGGCTGTACGGCGTGGGCGCGGCGGATCGTCGCGACGCCGGCCTCGGACATCCCGAAGTGGTGGACCTTGCCGGCCTCGATGAGCTCCTTGACGGTGCCGGCCACGTCCTCGATGGGGACGTCCGGGTCGACGCGGTGCTGGTAGAGCAGGTCGATGGCGTCGGTCCGCAGGCGACGCAGGGAGCCCTCGACGGCGGCGCGGATGTCCTCGGGCCTGCTGGTGACGCCGGTCTGCGTGCCGCTCTCGTCGAACGCGAACCCGAACTTGGTGGCGATGACGACGTCGTCGCGGACCGGCTGCAGGGCCTCACCCACCAGGTCCTCGTTGTGGAAGGGCCCGTAGACCTCCGCGGTGTCGAACAGGGTGACGCCTCGGTCCACCGCGGCCCGCAGGAACGTGATCATCTCGTCGCGGGGCGGTCGGGGGCCGAACGACTGGCTCATGCCCATGCAGCCGAGGCCGAGCGGCGACACCTCGAGGCCCTGCTGGCCGAGTGTGCGTGCGTCCATGGTGGTTCTCCTTCGTCGTCGCGCTGTCCGGTGGGTCGCAACAAGTCATCGCCGGTCGGGCTGCGGAGCCGTCAGGCCTCGGGGATGGGCGCGACCGAAGCTCTCGAGGGTGATGGCCTCCGGTTCCGGGCCGCCGCGGCGCTCGGTGTCGAGCGCGTCGATGGCGCCGAGCTCGTCGCCGGTGAGGTCGAAGTCGAAGACGTCGGCGTTCTCCACGATGCGATGCGGCTTGGTGGACTTCGGGATCACCGAGCGCCCCTGCTGCAGGTGCCAGCGCAGCATGACCTGCGCCGGTGACTTGCCGTGCGCCTGGGCGATGCCGCCGATGACCGGGTCGTCGAGGGTGCTGCCGTGGCTTCCGTCCCGGTAGAACGTGATGCCGCCGATCGGCGACCAGGCCTGCGTCAGGATGCCCTGCTCGGCGTCGAGCGCCTGGACCTCGCGCTGCTGGAAGTAGGGGTGCAGCTCGATCTGGTTCACGGCCGGCACCACCGTCGCCTTGTCGCGGAGGGCGGTCAGGTGGTCGACCATGAAGTTGCTGACGCCGATGGCGCGGACCCTGCCCTGCTCGAGCAGGGTCTCCAGGGCGCGGTACGCCTCGAGCGTCTTGTCGAAGGCCGACGGCAGCGCCTGGTGCAGGATCAGCAGGTCGATCTGGTCGACGCCGAGCTTGCCGGCGCTCTTCTCGAAGCCGTGCAGCGTCTCGTCGTACCCGTAGTCGGTGATCCAGATCTTGGTCTCGACGAACACCTCGTCCCGTGCGAGCCCGGAGGCGAGCAGCGCCTGTCCGACCTCTCGCTCGTTGCCGTAGGCCGCGGCGGTGTCGATGTGCCGGTAGCCGGCACCCAGCGCGGCCTCGACCGCCGTACGAGTCTCGTCCGGCGGGGTCTGGAACACCCCGAGTCCCAGGGAGGGCATCTCGACGTCGTTGTTCAGTGTCAGCGTGTCCATGGGTACGACGGTAGGCAGCCCGTCGGCCTCGTGGGAGGGACTGTCGTTAACCCCTTCGTGCGAGCCATCCGCCGGCCACCCGCCCCGTCCAGCCGCCGGAGCTCGCACGGGGCACCGACAGCCGCGCGCGCACCGAACGACGAATCTGACACGCATGTGTCATCTTCAGTCACAATGGACGACATGCGCGACGACCTCATCGACCTGCTTCGGACGATCGATCCCGCAGTGCTGGGCGATCGGATCCGAACCCAGCGGCTGCGAGCCGGGCTGACCCAGTCCCAGGTCGCAGGCGATGCGGTCTCGGTCGGCTACGTCTCGCGGATCGAGAACGGCCAGCGTCGGCCCGACTCCGGGTTGCTCGTCGCGATGGCCGGTCGGCTCGCCGTCACGGTCGATGAGCTGCTGCTGGGTGTCGCGCCCGATCACGTCGACGAGCTGCGGCTCCAGCTCGACCACGCGGAGCTGGCCCTGGCGACGGGCTCGCCTGCGGACGCGCTCGGAACCGTCACCCGGGTCCTGGCGGATCCCGCGATCGCCGAGCTGGCCGAGCTGCGTCGCAGCGCCGGCTACGTCCACGCAGGCGCCTTGGAGGCGACCGGCGACCTGCAGACGGCGATCCTCACGCTCGAGGACCTCGCCGACACGTCTCCGCCCGACCTGGACTGGATCGACGGTCTGACCGCACTGAGCCGGTGCTACCGGGAGTCGGGTGAGCTCGGCCGCGCGATCGAGGTCGGAACCCAGGCGATGGGTCGGATCGAGGAGCTCGAGCTGGGCGGGCTCGACGAGGCGATCCGGCTTGGTCTCACCGTCGCGGCGGCCTACTACGAGCAAGGTGACACCGACTACGCCGCACGCCTGTGCCGGCGCGCGATCGACCGCGCAGAGGCCATCGCGTCGCCGGTTGCCAAGGCCATGGCGTACTGGAACAGCTCGGCCATCGAGTCGATGCGCGGCCACGCCGCGACCGCGCTGCCGATGACCCGTCGCGCACTGGCCGTGATCGAGGCGACCGACGACGCCCGCAACATCGCGCGGCTCCGCACCCAGCTGGGCATCCTCCAGCTGGTGGTCGACCCGCCGCAGCCCCAGGAGGCTCTGGAGGTTCTCCTGGACGCCGCCGACGAGCTCTCCCTCACCGACGCGGGGCCGGCGGACCTGGCCGACAACCGGCTCGCCCAGGCGCGCGCTCGGTTCCTGCTCGGGGACGTGGACGGCGCCCGACGCCAGGCCACCGAGACCGGGACCGCGGTTCGCTCCCTCATGCCGCTCCTCGCGGCGGACTCCTTCGCCCTGCTCGGCCAGATCGCCCTGCACGAAGACGCGCTCGACCTGGCTCGCAGCCACTTCCAGGAGGCGGTCCTCGTGCTCAGCGGCGCCGGTGCGGACCGGGCGGCCGCCCAGCTGTGGTTCGAGCTGGCCGGGCTGTTCGAGAGCGTGGACGAGCCCGCGGCTGCGCTCGACGCCTACCGTCGCGCGGCAGCTGCGGCCGGTCTCGTGGCGCCGTCGTCGCGCATGAGGACACCGACGAAGCGCTGAGGCACGACTGCGTCAGCAGCACCACCGGATGGCGGACACCGAGTCCGCGGAGCTCGGTGTCGCCGCTTGCACGACTCCCCCGACGCCCAGCAGGGACATCACTGCGACGGCTCCGACCAGCATCCTGCGGGCACGGCTCATGACGACGTTCCTTCCTGACCCCGGGCGCCCGGAGCAAACTTGACAAGTAGCTGTCACATTTCGGCAAGCCTTGTGGCAGGATAGCCGTAGTTCGCGTTTCGAGGCGCGAGTCCACAGCCGTTCACCCTTCGGCGTGTGCGTCTCGGGAGTACACGGCCCCACGTGCACGAACTTGGTGCACGACCCCGAGAAATGCTCGACCCCGCCACCCCCCGCCCCCCGGGCCCGCTGGCGGGGTCGAGCCTCTTGTGGGGGCACGTGTCTAGGCCGGAGACGGTGACGGCCCGCACGAGGTCGAGGGACCCGCCGCGAGGTGCTCGCTCTCGCGCTCAAGTCCGGGCGCTCGCCTGCCGAGGCTCCCGATGCAGCACCAGCCATGTTCCCCCGGTTGGTTGGCTGCGTGAGCTGGAGCGAACGCCCCCCGGGATGCTCCAGCCCGGCGGCCCCTGACACGCGTCAGGGGCCGTTCGGGCTGACGTCCGCATGGATCCCCTACCGAGACACCGCGCCGGCCATGGACGCTCGTGCAGCCAGCGGCACCTGGAGGAGGTCCACGCCGGACGGGGCAGCGCCCCGGAGCGACGGCTCATCGGCTGAGGGCGAGTATCAGGACCAGGGTGACGGCGGCTGACAGGAGGAGTGAGCCGGCACAGCCGAGGCGGTTGCTGAAGAACAGGAACATGTTCGGTGGTTCCCCAGGATCGAGGGACGTATGTCGCGACGTGCGTCACGCTGACATCGACCCGCCCGGTCGAGGACGCACGGCACGCTGCGGCGTTGCATGGCGGCTTCCTTCACGGGTACGTCCCACTCATGAGCGTCAACTCCCGCGTCATCAAGACCGTCCCGCAACGTGTGTGGGACGTCCTCGCTGACGGCTGGGTGTATCCCGTGTGGGTCGTGGGGGCGACCCGGATGCGCGACGTCGACACCGACTGGCCGGCGGAGGGAGCGAAGCTCCATCACTCGGCCGGTGTGTGGCCCCTCGTCGTGAGCGACAACACCGAGGTGCTGCAGTGCGACCCGCTGCGGTTCCTGCGGCTGCGGGCGCGCGGCTGGCCGTTGGGCGAGGCGGAGGTCGCCATCACGCTCAGCGCATCGGGCGCGGACACCCTCGTCGAGATCGCGGAGGACCTCGTCTCGGGCCCGGGCACGCTCGTCCCCGAGGTCGTCAGGGCGCCGATGATCAAGGTACGCAACACGGAGACCCTGCGACGTCTCGCGTTCATCGCAGAGCACCGTGTGAAGGACTGAGCCGCGATGCCGTACGACGCGGTGGTGGTCGGGGCCGGGCCCAACGGGCTCGTCGCCGCCAACCACCTGCTGGACAAGGGCTGGTCGGTCCTCGTCCTGGAGGCGCAGCCGGATGTCGGTGGCGCCGTCCGGAGCGCGGCAGACGTCCACCCCGGCTTCGTGCACGACACCTTCAGCGCGTTCTACCCGCTCGCGGCCGCGTCAGCGACGGTGCGCAGCTTCCGGCTCGAGGAGCACGGGCTCACCTGGGTGCACGCGCCGGCCGTCCTGGGCCATCCCCGCCCGGACGGTTCGTGGGCGTTGTTGCACCGTGATCGGGAGGTCACCGCCGCACTGCTGGACACCCAGCGGAGCGGAGACGGTGCCGCCTGGCTCGAGCTGTGCGAGGAGTGGGACCGCATCGGGGACCAGCTCGTCGGTGCCCTGCTCTCACCGTTCCCGCCGCTGCGGCACGGGCTCTCCGCCCTGGCGCGCCTCCGCTCCGCCGGGGGTCTCGGGTTCGTCCGCACGCTGCTCTCCCCTGCGGTCGAGCTCGGGTCCCGCTTCGCGGGGGAGTCGCCGGGGCTGCTGCTCACCGGCAACGCCGGCCACGCGGACATCCCGCTCGACGCTGCAGGCTCCGGGCTCATGGGACTGCTCATGTCGATGCTGGGACAGACCGTCGGCTTCCCCGTCCCCCAGGGCGGTGCGGGCAACCTGACCAAGGCTCTCGCTTCACGTGCGCGGTCGCTGGGTGCCGAGATCCGCTGCGACACCGAGGTGGTGCGGATCGAGGTCACCTCCGGCCGTGCCACCGCCGTGCTCACCCGCGACGGCGAACGAGCTCCGGCCGCCCGTGCGGTCGTGGCCGACGTCGTCGCGCCGCGTCTCTACGGGCAGCTGCTGCGACCCGACGATCTCCCGGTGCGAACCACCCAGGCGATGACACGGTTCACGCTCGACCCGTCCACCGTCAAGGTGGACTGGGCGCTCGACGGACCGGTCCCCTGGGAGTCCGCGCCCGAGCACCCCCCGGGGGCGGTGCACGTCGCCGACTCCGTGGACCAGATGGTCGAAGCGACCAGCCAGGTCGCCGCGAACGCCGTACCCGCCGAGCCGTTCCTGCTGGTCGGACAGATGACGACGGCCGACCCCTCCCGTTCACCTGCCGGCACGGAGTCGCTGTGGGCCTACACACACGTGCCGCAGCGCTCGACCCGCGACGCCGGCGGCGAAGGCATCCGTGGCGTCTGGGACGCCGACGACCTCGAGCGTTTCGCGGACCGGATGCAGGCCCGCCTGGAGAAGCGTGCTCCCGGTTTCGGGTCGCGGGTCACCAGCCGTCGCATCCTCGGCCCGCGGGAGCTCGAGTCTCGCGACGCCAACCTCGTCGGAGGTGCGATCAACGGCGGCACGTCGCAGCTGCACCAAGAGCTCGTGCTCAGGCCGGTTCCGGGACTCGGCAGGGCCGAGACCCCGGTGAGGAACCTCTACCTCGGCTCCTCGTCCGCCCACCCCGGCGGGGGAGTCCACGGCGCTCCTGGCATGAACGCCGCGCGTGCCGCCGTCGCCCACCATCGGCTGCGACGAGTGACCGGCCCGCTGCGCGGCAAGCACGACGCCTGAGGGGTACGTCCGGCAAGTGCAACGAAAGCACGCCATGTCGATGACTTCGGCGTGCCTCGAGGGTCGGTACAGGGAAACCACTCTCGGACGAAGGAGCACGACATGGGACAGGTCATCGCCTCCGCGTCGATGTCGCTGGACGGCTACATCGCCAAGGACGACAACACGATCGGTCGCCTCTTCGACTGGTTGCAGAACGGACCCGTCGAGATGCCTACGGTCAATGACGACATCACCCTCCACCTGAGCCCGCCCAGCGCCGAGTACTGGAAGCAGTGGCTCGATGGGCTGGGTGCGCTCGTGTGCGGGCGCACGCTGTTCGACTTCACCGGAGGATGGGGCGGCACGCACACGATGGACGTACCGGTCGTCGTGGTGACTCACCAGATACCGACGGACTGGGTCGAGAGCCCACCCGGAGGCCCCGTTCCACTTCGTCACCGACGGGGTGGAGGCCGCGGTGGCGAAGGCTCAGACCATCGCCGGCGAGCGCACGGTCGCCGTGACGGCCGGCACCATCGCCCGGCAGTGCCTCGAGCTCGGCCTGCTCGACGCGGTCGCCGTCGACCTGGTGCCCGTGGTCATGGGCAAGGGCCGTCCATACTTCGGTGAGCTGTCGTTGGACGATGCCCCTCTGGGTGACCCGACCGTCTGCATCCAGGGGGATCGCGTCACCCACCTCCTGTTCCCCGTGACGGAGCGGGCGAGCGAAGGATGAGGATGAGGACCCTGCACGTCGGCCTCCGGGTCGAGGACCTCGAGCGTTCGCTCGCCTTCTACACGAGCCTCGGGTACGAGGTGGTCGGCACGGTGCCCGAGACCGGCGTTCGGCAGCCTGACGATGCTGAAGCTGCCCGACGACGAGTTCGTGAGCGCTCGAGCTCGTCCACGACCCCACGCACGGGCCGGTCCACCCGGCGGCCTCAGCCACCTCGTCATCCAGGTCGACGACCTGCACGCGAACGGTCGCTCGCCTCGCCGCCCACGGCCTCCAGGCGGAAGCACCCAGCTCGCCCAACGGCTCCGAGGACTTCTGGACCACCTGGGTCACCGATCCGGACGGCTATCGGATCGAGCTGGTCCAGTGGCCGACCGGGCATCCCGACGGCATGACGCGGTCCGACCTGGCTGACCCGGGGCAGAGCCGGTGACGGGGTCCCGGTCGCTCACCGTCGGCGTCGTGACGCCGCACGCGGCAGCGGGACCTGAGGTGGAGCTGCCCGCCATGACGCGCGGTCGGGTCGCCACCGTCGTGTCCCGGACCGGTTCGCCTCCGCAGGCACCGTCGGGGACGGCTCCACCTGCTCACTCCCAGCTGCGCGACTCGACCGAGCCCGCCGCTCTCGACCGCGCCGCGGCGACCTTCAGGGACACGACGCTCGCTGCGGTGGCCCACGCGTCGACCACCTGCGGCTACGTCATCGGACACCGGGAGGAGGCCGCCCTCGTCGATCGCCTCTCGCAGCGCTTCGACGTCCCTGCCGTTGCCAGCTGCGCGGCCGCCGCGGCGGCACTCCGGGCGCAGGGGGTCGAGCACGTCCAGCTGGTGCACCCTCCCTGGTTCGACGACGAGCTCGACCGGCTCGGCGCGGCGTACTTTCGCAGCCAGGGGTTCGACCCCGTGGTGACCAGGGCGGTGAGTCTCCCCGACGACCCGGCCCACGTGGACCCGCAGCCACGTGATCGACTGGGTCGAGCAGCACGTCGAGGACCGGGCCGAGGCGGTCTTCCTCGCCGGCAACGGGTTCCGTGCCGCCGGCGCGATCGAGCAGCTGGAGCTGCGCACGGGTCGGCTCGTCCTCGAGGCCAACCAGGCGCTGCTCTGGGGGATCCTGGCGGCCACGGGCACGGGGTGGGACCTCACTGGCTACGGTCGGCTGCTCCGGGCAGGCGCCTCGACGACCTAGGCGGCCGGTGCACGGGCCAGGCGGCCTCGAGCCGTCACGCCCGGGGCCGGTCGGGGCGGCGGTACTGTCGCGAGGTGACGGCTCTGGTCATCATCGTCGTGGTGCTGTCGGGTGCGCTCGGGCTGCTGGCGCACCGCCGGTTCGCCACCCACGTGCAGCCCGAGAGCCAGGACGCCGCCGAGGGCATCCCGCTCACCGACCTGCTGGCTCCCGTGCGCATCCTCGTCGCGCTCGTGCTGGCGTTCGTCCTCGTCCAGACGTTCTCGTCGTACGAGGACGCCAGCGACGCCGCCAACGACGAGGCCGGCGCCGTCTCGACGGAAGCCGTGGCGGCGGCGCTCCTGCCGGCGCCGACCGGTGCGGACCTCGGTCGCCCTGCTGCGCTGCTACGCCCGCGCCGTCGCGGAGCCAGGGTGGGCCTCGCTCGGAGGCGACCCGTCACACGTCCTCGATCTCCCACGACGCAGATGCACGCGTCGCGGCCGCGGTCGCCCAGGCGCAGCAGGCCGGCATCAGCGAGACCCTGGTGACCGAGGTGGTGGCCGCGGAGCGCGGTCGCGCGGCGGCACGGCGGGTCCGTCTCGCCGAGGCCGCGCCATCGGTGCCCGCCATCGTGACGGCACTCCTGATCGGCTGCGTCGCCATCACCGTCGCGTCCACGGCCGCGTTCGCCGACCGCCGTATCCGCCCGAGCGTGCGATGGACGCTCCTGGGCCTCACCACGCTCATCTTCACGGCGTCGCTGCTCGTGATCCTCGACCTCGACCGCCCCTTCGGCGGCGTGGCCGAGGTCGACCCGACGGCCATGCGCGCCGCCGAACGGCAGATCGGCACCACGCCCTTCGGTGCCGACCCTCCGTGTGACCTGTCGGGTGCCGCACGCCGGTAGGCCGGCTGACCAGACCGGTTGCTTTACCCCCTTGGCGGAGGACATCTCGTCGTGTTCTGATCGTGGGCGCGAGCATCTGGCCCCCGTGTCTTGCGCGAGACGAAGCGAACGGGGGTCCCTTCGTTTCGGGTGCCGCACTCTCTCGAGACCCCGGAGGGTGACTCATGTTGCGTCAGTCGGTTCAGAGCGCCGAGAGCCGCGCCGAGACTCACGACCACGCCTGGCGCGTGGTCAGTGAGGTCCACTCGCGCGGCCGCAGGATCCGACTGGTCTACCGGTGCGACCTGTGCTCGATCACCTGGACCACGTGACGAAGGACCTCGTCGCGGGCGCCTGCTTCTCACCGTGGGTGCCTGAGTGGCTGACGACCGAGAGTCCGCTGGTAATCGACCAGTTTGGGGGCTGGTCAGGTCGAGGTGGCCTGTGCTCGCATGGGGGTGGACGTCGACCACCGCTGCACGGCCCTCTGATCGACGCAGATCGCCCGGGACGTACCCCAAGGCGTCCAGGTGCTCTGCGTGGCTCGCGCGACCCGGGGTCAGGGACTCCCCCGTGTCCCGGACCCGCGTGCGAGCCGGCCCCGTCCGGGGAGCAACCCGGGCGGGGTCCCTCACGTGGTCCGCACGCGACCGCTGCCGCGGGTCTGAGACGGCGCACGCTCCCTGTTCCAGGAAGGTGTTGAGACGCGCGCCGACCCGGGGGGCGGGGTGGATCGGGGGGTGCCTCCGGGCCGGCGGCGTTGTGAAGAGGGTTGCCCGGATGCGCTCCGGGGATGCACAGCCGAGGCGTGGCGTGCCTCACGTGTGGTGTCAACGCGTGCCGGAGGCTCGCCGAGCTCGTAGCCGGTGGTCCTGGCCAGCGTCTTGTTGACCCGCACGCGCCACCCACGGCCCGACCGGGCGGTGGACGGGGTCGGAGTCCGTCCGTCCCCGCGCGCCCGGGGTGGTGGGCCCGCGGCGGCCCGGACCGGAGCGACCGTCCCACCGGCAGCCAGCGGCCCTTGGCGGGAGCGGCATCGCAGGGTCACGCGCTTGCCGTTCGCGTAGCCCGCGAGACCGGGTATCGGCGGCCGGCCGGCCAGCCTGCTCTTCCAGTCGTACATGGACTCGACCTCGAAGCCGTAGGCGGCCAGCAGCATCCGCAGCGCGGGCACCGACGGCCGCGCCACCAGGACCCGGCCCACCGAGTAGGCATCCTGGGCGGCACTGCGGATGTCCTCGGAGTCCCGTTCGCGAAACACCCTGAGGGTCTCCTCGGTCCCGAGCATCACCAGCGTGTCGACGATCAGGTGACGGGGGGCCACGTTGTGAAGGCGGTACATCAGCTCGGTGTGCCGGTAGGTGTGGTAGAGGTACCCGAGGCACAGCACCACGTCGACCTCGAACTTCTCCCGGGCCAGCACCTCGAAGACATCGCCGCAGACGAAGCGATACGTCGCCGGGTCCTGTCCGTAGAAGGCGAATGTCTCCTGGGCCTTGTCGATGAGGCTCTGCCGGACCTCTACGCCGGTCACGTGCGCCGCCCCGGTCTTCAGCGCCGCGAACGAGTACCGCCCGTCATGGCTGGCCAGGTCGAGCACCCGCGCCCCGTCGAAGATGTCCCGGTTGCTGGCGAACAGCGCCTCGTAGCGCTCGTTCAGCCGGCGTGGTTTCGGTGTCAGCTCGCTGACCTCCATGAACCGTGGGTAGTCGTTGGCGAACACGTGTCCCCCCTTGCTGGCTTCCAGACGGGTCTCCGTTCCTGCCATGCAACCGGATAACACCCGCCACCACAACGGACACATCGAGCACGTTCACACGAGCCCGGCGGCTGTCGACTCAGCCGAGCTGGGCCGGCTGCACCGCCTGCCACCGTTCGGACGTCATGCGGTACAGGACGTGCCGCTGCAGCGGGTGGCCGTCCGGGACCCGCGGGTGGTCGAAGTCGTCGGCGGGGTCATGGGTCATGCCGAGCTTGCTGCATGACCGCTCGCGAGCGAACGTTCCGGACCGCGGTCATCGAGACGATCTCGACGAGGCCCGCGTGCTCGAAGCCGAACCGCACCGCTTCCCGGGCGGCCTCGGTGGCGTAGCCCCGGCCCCAGGCGTGCCGGGCGAGCCGGTAGCCGATCTCGACGCGCGGGCGTGAAGGGCGCCTCGAACGTCTGGTGCAGAAGGCCGGTGAAGCCGACGAACGCCCGGTCTCGATCTCCTCCACGGCCCACACCCCGAAGCCGTGCTCGGCGAAGCCTGCCTCGATCCGATCGACGAACGCGTCGCTCTCCTCGCGCGTCAGCGGGGCGACGAAGAACTCCATCACCTCGGGGTCGGCGTTCATCCGGGCGAACGGCTGCCGGTCCTCCGCGCGCCACCGGCCGCAGCAGCAGCCGATCGGTCCTCAGCACGCGGACATCGTGCCTAGCCGGCGTGCGCCTGTCGAGGGGTGTGGCCGGTTCCCCCGCCGCCTGCCGGTCGAACACGGCGACGACCTCCTCGACCGACAGGGACTTCGTCTCCGGCAGGAACTTCGAGATGAACACGATGGCCAGCAGGCTCAGCGCCGAGAGGATCACCATCACGGTCGGCAACCCGAACGCCGCCTGCATGATCGGGAAGGCCTCGATGAGCGCGAAGTTCGCGATCCAGTTGACGCCGGCGCCTGTCGCGGCGGCACGGCCCCGCACCGCCGTCGGGAACACCTCACCCTGCAGCAACCAGCCCGTGCCGCCGACGCCCATGGCGAAGGAGGCGATGAAGATCGAGAAGCCGACCATGACGACGACGACCTTGGGGGTCCCGGTGAGCCAGGCGACGCCGATGGCCGCGACGATCATGAACACCGCCATACCGGCGTACCCCATCAGGGCCAGCGGTCGCCGGCCCATCTTGTCGATCCACCGGAAGCCGAAGTAGGTCGCCACGACGTTGACCGCACCCAGGATCGCCGCCGAGACCAGCCCCGCCATCGCTGCGTGCACCGCGCTGTCACCGGGTTGCTTGAAGAGACCGCCGAGCAGCTGCGGCCCGTAGTAGAACGGCACGTTGATGCCGGTGATCTGCTGGAACACGAAGAAGACCGACACGACGGCCAGGGCGCGCTTGACGCCGGGGGTCCAGAGCCGCTTGCGCTCGTCGTGCTTGTCGGCCTCCACCTTCTCGATCACACCCGCGGTGCGCCGTACCTCGTCCTCGGAGACGTCGACGCCGAGCTTCTTCAGCGCGGTGCTCGTGTCGGCGAACCTGCCCTGCTGGATCAGCCACCGTGGCGACTCCGGCATGCGGGCACGCAGCAGCACGGCGATCAACGCGGGCACCGCGCCGACGCCGAGGATGATGCGCCAGTCGGCGGTCTTGGCGGCGTCCGGCGCAACCGCGAAGACCAGCAGCGCGATGAGGTAGGACACCAAGATCCCGACCGTGATCATCCACTGCTGGATGATGCTCAGCTGCCCGCGACGGCCCTTCGGGGCGAACTCCGCGATGTACGCCGTCGCGATGGCGGAGTCGGCGCCGACCGCCAGCCCGATCAGCGTGCGGGAGGAGATGAGCATGAAGGCGTTGATGGTGAAGGCGGACAGCAGCGCACCGACGGCGTAGATCGACGCGTCGGCCATCAGCAGGGACTTGCGCCCGAACCTGTCGGTGAGCGGCCCGGCAGCGAGCGCGCCGACCGCGGCGCCGAGGGACGCGCCGGCGACGAGGTACCCGGTCCAGAACGGCGACAGCTGGTACGGGATGAAGTCGAGCACCGACCCGATCACCGCGGTGTCGTAGCCGAACAGGAAGCCGCCGATGCACGCCAGCAGCGCGAGGTACCAGTACAGCCCGGTCATCGACGACGAGTCGAGCCCGTCCAGGACGCTTCCTTCTCGTGCGTTGCCAGTCTGCTCGGTCTGCGCCACGACAGCCTCCCGCGTCGAATGCCTCGTGACACCCCCGTTTCCCAAGCCTGGGCTCTGCAAACGCCTCGATGAACGCGGACGCAACCGTTCCGAAAGAGGGTCACGCAGGCAACGTGAAGGCCCGTGGGGCTACCTCACACGACAGCCATCTCGGGAGCGATGCGGGCGCCGACTCCCGGCTTCGCGTGCGCGCGTGCAATCGCCAGCAGGCCGTCTGCAGCCTGCCGGGCGTTCTCGCCCGTCTTGCTCATCCGAGCGGCGATGAGGCCTGCCACCACGGGGGTGGAGAAGGAGGTGCCGCTCCATCGGGCCATCCCGTCGAAGTGGCGCACGTCGCCGACGTCAGGCGGCTCGGTCGCCACATAGGTCCCGGAGGCGTAGGCGTTGATCAGGTCGACGCCAGGGGCGTAGACATCGACCCAGCTGCCGAAGTTGGAGAAGGCGGCTCGGTTGCCGTCCAGGTCGAGCGCACCGACGGAGACGGTCCAGGGAAAGGCCGCCGGCCAGAACGGGTCGCGTGCGCCGTCGTTGCCCGCGGCCGTCACCAGCACGGTCCCCTTGAGCCGACTGAGACGTGTCTCCCAGAAGACCTGGAAGCCCAGCAGGTCGCGGTTGTTCCGGGTGGAGGTTCCCGCCGACATCGTGATGATGTCGGGCGCGAGGCGCAGCGAGTCCTCCAGCTGCTTGATCAGCTCGGACTCGAAGACGGCGCCGCCGTTGA
>CAVPRA010000002.1:0-31630 GCA_963707685.1 uncultured Actinomycetota bacterium | reverse complement strand
GAGCTGGTCCGCAAGCTGGTCGCCCTCGGGTACGAGGTCGCGGTCGAGCCCGGCGCCGGTGAGCGCACGCTGAGACGACGACCAGGACTACGCCGACGCGGGCGCGACGGTGGCCGAGGAGCGCTGGCGAGGCGCCGACGTCGTCGCGTCGGTGCAGCCGCTCGACGCCGAGCGGCTGCGGCGGCTGCGGGCCGGCACCGCGACCGTGTCGTTCCTGCCCACGACCACGCACCTCGACGTGGTGCGCGACCTGCGCGACCTGCGGCCTCACGGCGTTCGCGATGGAGCTGGTGCCCCGCATCTCCCGGGCGCAGTCGATGGACGCGCTCTCGTCGCAGGCGCTGGTCGCCGGCTATCGCGCCGCGCTCGTCGCGGCCGACCTGCTGCCGCGCTTCTTCCCGCTGTTCATGACCGCCGCCGGCACCGTCCCGCCCGCCGAGGTGCTCGTCCTCGGCGCCGGCGTCGCCGGGCTGCAGGCGATCGCCACCGCCGAACGGCTCGGCGCGGTGGTCAAGGCGTACGACGTGCGCGCCGCCGCGGCCGAGGAGATCCGCTCGATGGGCGCCGCGTCGATCGACCTCGAGCTCGAGACGCCTGGAGGGCACCGGCGGCTACGCCCGCGAGATGACCGAGGACCGCGCGCAGCGGCAGCGCGAGCTGCTGGCGCCGTACGTCGCCGCCGCCGACGTGCTGATCACCACCGCCGCCGTCCCCGGCCGGCACGCGCCGCTGCTGGTCACCGCGCGAGATGGTCGAGCAGATGAAGCCCGGGTCGGTGGTCGTCGACCTGGCCGCCGAGACCGGCGGCAACGTCGAGGGCTCCGCAGCCCGGCCGAGACGGTGCGGATCGGCCACGCCCAGGTCTGGGGCGGCGCGAACGTGCCGGCGCAGATGCCGGGCCCGGCCACGCGGCTCTACGCCCAGAACGTCGTCGAACCTGGTGACTCTGATGACTCGCGACCCGACGAGGGCACGCCTTCGCGCCCGACTTCGACGACGAGATCGTCGCCGGCTGCGTGCGTCACCCACGACGGCGACGTCCGGCACGAGCCGACCCGCAGCGCCCTGGAGGGCCACGGCGACCAGCGCATGAGCGAGCCCATCGTCTGGCTGACGATCTTCGTCCTCTGCGTCTTCGTCGGCTTCGAGGTGATCTCCAAGGTCTCCTCGACGCTGCACACGCCGCTGATGTCCGGCGCCAACGCGATCCACGGCATCATCCTGGTCGGCGCGATCCTGGTCACCGGCGACGCCGACCGACGCTCGCAGCTGCGCGCTCGGGCTCGTCGCGGTGGTGCTCGCCACGATCAACATGGTCGGCGGGTTCGTGGTCACCGACCGGATGCTGGAGATGTTCACCCGCCGAGGCGCCGGCCGCCAAGGCGGAGGCCGAAGCGTGACCGCGACCCCGGCTGGGTCGCAGCTGGCCTACCTGATCGCCGCGGTCTGCTTCATCCTCGCGCTCAAGGGCCTGTCCTCGCCCGCAGCACGCGCGCCGCGGCAACCTGATCGGCGCCGTCGGGCGCGGTCGTCGCCGTGGTCGTCGCGTTCTTCGACGCTGCGACCTCGACCACCTGGTGCCGATCCTCATCGCGATCGCGATCGGTGCGGCGGTCGGCGTCGTCGGCGCGCAGCGGGTGCAGATGACCGCAGATGCCGCAGCTGGTGGCGCTGTTCAACGGCGTCGGCGGCGGCGCGGCGGCGCTCGTCGCGCTGATCGAGTTCGCCGCAGTCGTCGACGACGCCGGGTCGAGCGTTCACGCTGGCCGCCACCGTCTTCACGATCCTGATCGGCGCGGTCTCCTTCGCCGGCTCGCTGGTCACCTTCGCCAAGCTGCAGGAGCTGATGACCACCCGGCCGGTGGTGCTTCCCCGGCCTGCCGGTCGCTGTTCGGCGCTCTCGCTCCTCGGCGCGCTCGCGCTGGCCGCGGTGCTCATCGTGCGGAGCCGGCGGTGCTGGGCCGGCGTCCTGCTCGCCGTGCGTCGGCCTGCTGCTCGGCGTGCTGCTCGTGCTGCCGGTCGGCGGCGCCGACGTACCGATCGTGATCTCGCTGCTCAACGCGTTCACCGGCCTGACCGTCGCCGCCGGCGGCTACGTGCTCGGCAACACGCTGCTGCTGGTCGCCGGCACGCTGGTCGGCGCCTGCGGCACGTTCCTCACCCAGCTGATGGCCAGCGCGATGGGCCGGCTCGGTCACCAACATCCTGTTCGGCGCGCTCAAGGGCGGCTCGACGCTGGGCGCCGGCGAGGCCTCCGACCGGCCGGTCCGCTCGGCCGGCCCCGAGGACGTCGCGATCCTGCTCGGCTACGCGCAACCGCGTGATCATCGTGCCCGGCTACGGGCTCGCCGTCGCGCAGGCGCAGCACACGCTGCGCGAGCTCGTCGACCTGCTGGGGGAGCGGGGCATCGAGGTCGACTACGCGATCCACCCGGTCGCCGGCCGGATGCCCGGCCACATGAACGTGCTGCTCGCCGAGGCGCACGTGCCCTACGAGCAGCTCAAGGAGATGGACGACATCAACGCGCGAGTTCAAGCAGACCGACGTGGCGCTGGTCGTCGGCGCGAACGACGTGGTGAACCCGGCGGCGCAAGACCACGCCCGGCGCGCCGATCTACGGCATGCCGATCCTGAACGCCGACGAGGCGCAGCAGATCGTGTTCATGAAGCGCTCGATGCGTCCCGGCTTCGCCGGCATCGAGAACGAGCTGCTCTTCGACCCGAAGACCACGCTGCTGTTCGGGGACGCGAAGGACTCGCTCGGCAAGCTGCTCAGCGCCGTGAAGAGCCTGTGACGCAGATCCCGTAACAGCGAGTTACGGCACGGCCTCGCCTGGGTACCCTCCGCCCGGAGGGCACGACACCGCCGCCTGCGCGGCCAGGAGGAACAGACCGTGGCGAAGAACGACGACGACATCTACGGCCGGCCGGACGGGCACCGCTACGACGCGCCGGAGAGCGACGAGGACCGCAGCTCCAAGAGCTGGGACTACGCCATCCTCGGCATCCTCGTGGTGGTGATCCTGGTGCTGATCGCCAGCGGCACGGTGCCGATCTTCGACTTCTAGGCGCGACCGCCGGCTAGCCCACCACGCCGTAGAGCCGGTCGCCGGCGTCGCCGAGCCCCGGCACGATGTAGCCCTTCTCGTTGAGCCGCTCGTCCATCGCGGCGGTCACGACGGTGACCGGCACGTCGAGCGCCGCGAGCTCCTTCTCCAGCCGCTCGCAGCCCTCCGGCGCCGTCAGCAGGCAGATCGCGGTGATGTGGTCGGCGCCGCGGTCGACCAGGAACCGGATCGCCGCCGCCAGCGTGCCGCCGGTGGCCAGCATCGGGTCGAGCACGTAGCACTGCCGGCCCGGACAGGTCGTCGGGCAGCCGCTCGGCGTACGTCGACGCCTCCAGCGTCTCCTCGTTGCGCACCATGCCGAGGAAGCCGACCTCCGCCGTCGGCAGCAGCCGCATCATGCCGTCGAGCATGCCGAGGCCGGCCCGCAGGATCGGCACCACCAGCGGCTTCGGGCTGGCCAGCCTGCACGCCCTGCGCCTCGGCCACCGGCGTCCGGATCGAGACCGGCGCCACCCGGACGTCGCGCGTCGCCTCGTAGGCCAGCAGCGTCACCAGCTCGTCGGCGAGCCGCGCGGAACGTCGGGGAGTCGGTGTCCTGGTCACGCAGCGTGGTCAGCTTGTGCGCGACCAGCGGGTGGTCGGCGACGTGGATTCGCATGGCCGTCAACCTAGTGCCCGCCCCGGTTCTGGTGCGAGGGCGGCCGACCTGTCATCCTCGACAGGAGGCGTCCACGGGGGCAAGCAGGGTCCCTGTCGTCGCGAGGAGGCGGACATGTCCGAGGAGTTCGAGGCCAACGCCCGAGGCGTCGACTTCGCCCTGGTCGCCTACCGCGAGGAGGGTGTCTGGCAGGTCCAGGAGATCGACGACGACACCGCCGCCGACCTCGACCGGTTCGCGGTCGAGCTGCGTCGCTATCCCGGGGACGGCGGGTCGCTCGGCCTGGTCTCCGTCGACGAGGACTTCTTCCTGCTGGTGCGGGTGCTCGGCCCCGACACCCGGCTGCTGCTCTCCGACGTGACGGCGGCGACGGACTGGCCGATCGCTCGCTCGGTCGTCGACCACCTCGACCTCCCGCTGCCCGACGACGAGGAGGACCAGGAGCCCGCCGGCGACCTCGGCATCGTCGCCGACCTCGGCATGGGTGCCATGGACATGGGCGCGCTGCTCGACGACCTCGACCTCTACCCCGACGAGATGCTCTCCGACATCGCCGCCAAGCTCGGCTTCGGGCGGCAGTACGACGACCTGGTCGGCGTCAGCTCCACCCTGTGAGGGGCCCGCTCACCTGGGAGCCCGCGATGCGGGAGGCCCTCGGGGAGGCGCGCGCGGCGCTGGCCACGTCCGACGTACCCATCGGGGCGGTGGTGGTCGACCCCGACGGCACCGTCGTCGGCACCGGCCGCAACCGTCGCGAGGCCGACCACGACCCCACCGCGCACGCCGAGGTGGTCGCGCTCCGGCAGGCCGCGGCCGCCCGCGGCGAGTGGCGCCTCGCCGGCTGCACGCTGGTGGTGACCCTCGAGCCGTGCACGATGTGCGCCGGCGCCGTCGTGCTCTCGCGCGTCGACCGGCTGGTCTTCGGCGCCTTCGACCCGAAGGCCGGCGCCGTCGGCTCGCTGTGGGACGTGGTCCGCGACCGGCGGCTGAACCACCGGCCGGAGGTGCTCAGCGGCGTGCTCGCCGACGAGTCGTCCGCGCTGCTGCGGGAGTTCTTCGAGGGCCACCGCGAGCGTCCGTAGGAGCCCCGGCAGCCGATTTCGGGGCGGCGAACCGGTCCGGTACCCTCATCCGCGGTGGCGTGTCCGAGCGGCCTAAGGAGCACGCCTCGAAAGCGTGTGAGGTCTCACGACCTCCGTGGGTTCAAATCCCACCGCCACCGCCAGCCGGTCATCTCCGTGAGGAGATCGGCGCACGACCCGGACTCCGACGAGGGGTCCGGGTCGTGCCATGTCCGGACCGACGGCGGCTAGGTGTACCGAGTCATGAGGTTGGTAGCAGGCGGCTGACCGGTGGGAGTCCTCCGAGTGCGCTGTGACGCCGTCGAGTGTTGTAGTACTCGATCCAGGGGGCAAGGGCAGCGGCGCGTTCGGTGCTACTGGTGAAGACCTGTCGGTAGGCCCATTCAGTCTGCAGCGTCCGGTTCAGTCTTTCGACTTTCCCGTTTTGCCAGGGGCAGTGCGGCTTGATGAACTTCTGTCGGGCGCCCAGTTTCTCGACGACTTCGTGCAACGAGTAGCGGTAGGCCCAGGCGTTGTCGGTCATGACCCGTTCGATCGTGCCGATGCCGTGACCGGCGAAGTAGGCAGCGGCCCGGGTCAGGAACGCCGCGCAGGTGCTGCCTTTCTCGTCGGGCAGGACCTCGGAGTAGGCAAGCCTCGAGAAGTCGTCGACCAGCGAGTGCACGTAGTCGAACCCGACCTTGGTGTGTTTGTGCCGCTGCCCAGAGGTGCTCTCGTTGCGTCCGTGGGCCCGCCAGCCGCCACCATCGGGGATCTTCCCGAGTTTCTTCACATCCATGTGGACCAGCTCGCCGGGCCGTGCACGTTCGTAGGTGTGGGCGGTGGCCTTCGACGCCCGGATCACCTGCCCGGTGATCGGGTCCAGCAGCGCCAGATGCGGGACGTGGTGACGGGCCAGCACCCGCGACACGGTCCGGGCCGGGACCCCGAGCTCGGCACCGATCCAGTCCGGCCCACGCCGCTCCCGTTCTCGCAGGTCCACGATCCGTTGCTCGACCTCGAGACGGGTCCGGGTCGGCAGCGAGTGCGGCCGAGACGACCGGGTCACCAGGCCGGCCTCACCCTCGGCGCCATACCGGTCCAGCCAGTTCTTCACACACTTGCGGGAGATCCCCATCGCCGCCGCAATGTGGGCCTGGGGCCAGCCGGCTCGATGCCGCTCCACGATGAGCAGTCGGCCAAGAACGGTGGTGCGGGCGTTAGCGTGAGACATGGAGAGCCTCCGGGAGGAGTGGGTTCTAGACAAGCCACACCCCAACCGGGGGCTCTCCTCACGTCAAGACACCAACCGCGCTACCAACCTCCTGGCCGGGTACAGCTAGGAGCGTCGGTCCGCCGCGAACGCCGCGGCGATGAAGCGGACGTGGTGCGGTGCCACCCGGCGCCAGTAGCCCGCGTCGTGCCCACCGCGCTGGAAGCCACCGGCCGGCGGCGCCCGGAACCCCTCGACGTAGTCCCGGTCGGCGGCGTAGAACGGGTCGCCCTCGCCGCAGTCGACCCGCACCCGCACCCCGTCGAGCTGCCGCTGTCGCCCGAACACGGTGACGTCGGCGAAGTCGGCCGCGTCGTCGAACGCGCCCGGGGCGGTCTCCGCGAACCCGTGCCACAGCGCCGGGCTCATCGCGGTCGTCGCCGTGACCCGGTCCCGGCCGAGCAGCCCGGCGAGCCGGAGGGCGCCGTACCCGCCCATCGACCACCCGAGGAAGGCCAGCCGGCCCACGTCGAGGCCGTGCTCCGCGAGCAGCGGCAGCAGCTCGTCGACCACCATCGCGCCGGCGTCCTCGCCGTCCGCCCGTCGGTGCCAGTAGGTCTCGCCGCCGTCCACGCTCGCCATCGCGAACGGCGCCGCGCCCGCGCCCACCGCCTGCGCCAGGAACCGGTCGAGGCCGAGGTACCCGTCGTCGAACGCCGAGGTGTGGTCCCCGCCGCGGCCGTGCAGCACGACGGCCACCGGCAACGACGACCCCGTGTCCGACCCGTACGACGGCGGCATCGCGATCGTCCACCCGCAGCGGCGTCCGCGGCGCGCCTTCGACACGAAGCTGCCCGACACGGTGCGCCCACCGGCGACCTGCGGAACCACGCCGTCGGGGCCGTCGGGGCCGTCGGGGCCGTCGAGTCCGAGGTGCCCGAACACCGAGGACCGGCCGGGCAGCACTCCCTGGTTGACGGCCAGCGCACCGGCCGCCACCGTCGCCACCCCGGCCCCGGCCAGGAACGCGCGCCGCGACAGCCGCCGCCGACCCGTCGCCCCCGCCATGGCGCCAGTGTGCCGTGGAGCGGAGGGGCAACACCGGCATTAACCGGGCGGTCACGACGCAGGTCTTGTGACGCCAGTGTGTTCGGGCGTTTACTGACCACAAGGTTGTGCACGACAGCCCTCGTGCGCGGCACTCAGCGCCCATGGAGCCGGACATGATGATTCCGAGGTCTCACCCGTCGCCCACCGTCCACAGCACGCCCGATCTCATGCCGGTGCTGTCGCGTGGGAAGCACCGCAACCCGAAGAAGGGCGCGTGCTTCATGGAGCTCGCCTCCTACCTCGCCGGGGAGTCGTGGTCCGACCACCCAGCGTGCACCCATGCCCTGCTCGCCTCGCTGGCGCGCGACATCAACGACCACGTGGACGACTACGCCCGCTCCCGGCTCGCACCGCTGATCCCCGAGGTCATCGGGCTCACCGGTGACGACCCCCGGGTGGACGCCTGGATCGCCCGCGAGGCCGCGCTGACCGCGCTGCCGATCACCGGCGCCGAGCGGCAGGGCGTGGCCGCGGTCGGGCTGCTCCGCTGCGAGCGGGTCCTCAACCAGCTCGAGGGCCGCGACAAGCACCACGTCGACCCGCGCACGCAGGACGCGCTCGACGCTGCGCCGCACGCCCGGGACTGGGCGCGGGGCTTCACCGCCCTCGGGTGGGGCAGCGCCGGCAGCTTCTCCAAGCGCAGCGCGCCCGCGATCGTGCACTCGGCGGTCTCCGGCATCTCCGTGGCCGCCGTGCCGAACGCCGACGACGTCCTCGTCGACCTGCTCGAGCACGTCATCGGGCTGTGCCGCGGGTGGTTCCACCACGAGACCGCCCCGGTGGATGCGACCACGTGGGGCGAGGTCACCGAGCTGACGCAGCGCCCCTGACCGCCAGCAGCCCTACAGCCAGGCCGCGAGTCGCTCGAGCGCCTCGGAGACCTCGGCCGGGCTGCCCGCGAACGACAGCCGGACGAACCGGTTGCCGACCGCGGTGTCGAAGTCGACCCCGGGTGCCGTCGCGACCCCTGTCTCCGCGAGCAGCCGGTGGCAGAAGGCCATCGAGTCGTCGGTCAGGTGACCCACGTCGGCGTACACGTAGAACGCGCCGTCCGCCGGGGCGAGCCGGTCGAGGCCCAGCCGGGGGAGGCCGTCGAGCAGTAGCCGCCGGTTCTCGGCGTACCTCGCGACGTGCCCGTCGCACTCCGCGTACGACGCCTCGCTGAACGCCTCGACCGCGGCGTGCTGGGCCAGCACGGGCGGGCAGATCGTGAAGTTCCCGGTGAGCACGTCGACCGGCCGCCGCAGCCGCTCGGGCACGAGCATCCAGCCGATCCGCCAGCCGGTCATCGAGAAGTACTTCGAGAACGAGTTGAACACCACCGCCTCGCGCGAGGTCTCCCAGGCCGACGAGTGCATCGCCGGGGTGGCGTACTCGATGCCGTGGTAGATCTCGTCGCTGATCAGCTGCACGCCGCGGGCCTCGCACCAGGACGCGAGGTCGGCGAGCTCGCGGGGCGCCAGCATGGTCCCGGTGGGGTTCGCGGGGCTGGCGACCACCAGTCCCCGCACCGGCTCGTCGAGGGACTCGAGCATCTCGACGGTCGGCTGGAACCGTGACTCCGGTCCCGCCTCCAGCTCGACGACCTCGCAGCCCAGTGCGGTGAGCACGTTGCGGTAGCAGGCGTAGCCCGGTCGCGCGATCGCCACCCGGTCACCCGCCTCGAAGGCCGCCAGGAACGCGAGCAGGAACCCGCCCGACGACCCGGTCGTGACCACGACGTCGTCGGGGGACACGTCGAGGCCGTGCATCCGGTGGTGGTGGCCGGCGATCGCCTCCCGCAGCTCGGGGATCCCCGACGCCACGGTGTAGCCGAGGACCTGCTCGTCCAGCGCCCGCTTGGCCGCCTCCCGCACCGGGACCGGCGCCGGGGTGGACGGCTGCCCGGCCACCAGGTTGAGCAGGTCGCCGTGGCTGCGCTGCCGCCGCGCGGCCGCGGCCAGCAGGTCCATCACGTGGAACGGCGGCACAGCAGCCCGGCTGGCGACGGTGAACAGGTCGGTCGGGGCCACCCGGCCACGCTAGTGCGACCATGGGCGCGTGCACGCCGAGGGCTCCACGACCGCCGACTTCGCGCCGGTGCGCGTCGCGTTCGAGGCGGTGCTGGACGAGCACCAGGCCGCCGGCGCGACCGGCGCCGCCGTGGCGGTGCACCACCGCGGGGAGTGGGTCGTCGACCTGTGGGGCGGGTCCGCCGACGTGGCCGGCACCCGGCCGTGGGTCGAGGACACCGTGGTGATGCCCTACTCGGTGACCAAGCCGTTCGCCGCCGTGTGCGCGCTCGTGCTGGTCGACCGCGGGGTGCTCGACCTCGACGCGCCGCTGACGACGTACTGGCCGGAGATGGTCGCGGCGACGACGCTGCGCCAGGTGCTCAGCCACCAGTCCGGGCACGCGCTGCTGGAGAAGCCGGCGCCGGCGGAGGCGCTGCTCGACTGGGACCGGATGTGTGCGCTGGTCGCCGCGCAGCCGCCGCTGTGGGAGCCGGGCCACGGCTGCGGCGAGTCGGCGCTGCTCTACGGCCACCTGGTCGGCGAGGTGGTGCGGCGCGTCGACGGCCGCTCGCTGGGGACGTTCCTGCGCGAGGAGGTCTGCGGCCCGCACGGCCTCGACTTCCACGTCGGGCTGCGCGAGGCGGAGCTCCCGCGGGTCGCCGACCTCACCGGCCTCGAGTCCCGTCGTACGTCGGGCGGGGTGGGCGTCCTGGAGCGGGCCGTCTCGAACCCGCCCGGTGCCCGGGACCCCGCGGTCGTGAACTCCACGGCCTGGCGGGTCGCCGAGGTGCCGGCGGTCAACGGCCACGGCACCGCTCGCGCGGTGGCCGGGCTGTTCGTGGCGCTCACCGAGGGCCGGCTGCTCTCCGAGCCGCTCGCGCGGGAGATGGCGCAGCCGGCGGTGACCGGCCTGGACTACGTGATCGGGGAGCAGGTGACCTGGGGTCTCGGGGTCGGGCTCGACGACGACGGCTTCGGGATGGGTGGCACCGGCGGCAGCCTCGGCTGGCACAGCACGGAGGGTGGCTACAGCCTCGGCTTCGTCACCGGGCTGGTGGCCGGGCACGACCGGGTGACCCGCGTCGACAACGCCGTCCGCGGCTGCCTCGGGCTGCCGCCGCTCTGACCCCTCGTCCGGGCGGGCCCGGAACAGCCCGTTCTGCACCCGGGGCATCCTCAGAACGGGCTATGGCGCGGCCCCGTCGGACGGGGGACTGTGATCCCACGGGGGCGTCAGCCCTCTCACGAGCGCGGCCGTCCTTGTCCATCCCCCGGCGAGGGCGGCCGCTTCGCGTGCGTCCGTCCGCGGCAGCCGCGCGCGCCCGGGGGCGGAGCCGGTCACCCCTAGGATGGTGACCCGCCGCCCCTGCCACGCCGAGGTGATCCGTGAGCTTCGACGCGCACCAGATGGACGTCGTCCTCCTGGTGGGTGCGGCCGTGCTGCTGGTCGCCATCCTGGCGGTGCGGCTCTCGGTCGGCGCCGGGCTGCCCAGCCTGCTGGTCTACCTGCTGATGGGCGTGCTGCTCGGCGAGGAGGGTCTCGGCATCCAGTTCGAGGACGCCAGCGTCGCCCACGCGCTGGGCTTCGCGGCGCTCGTGCTGATCCTCGCCGAGGGTGGTCTCACCACGCAGTGGGCCGAGATCAGACCCGCGATGCGGCTCGGGATCTCGCTCGCGACGGTCGGCGTCGCGGTCAGCGTGACCGTGGTCGCGGTCGGCGCGCACTACCTGTTCGGGCTCGACTGGGAGCTCGCGGTGCTGCTCGGTGCGGTCACCTCGCCCACCGACGCGGCCGCGGTGTTCTCGGTGCTGCGGCGGGTCCCGCTGCCGCACCACCTGACCGGCGCGCTCGAGGCCGAGTCGGGTCTCAACGACGCCCCCACGGTGCTGCTGGTGACGCTGGTCAGCACCGGTGCCGCGCTCGACCACGGGGTGCTCGGCTTCGCGGGGATCGTGGCCTACGAGCTGCTGGGCGGCCTGGCGCTGGGCCTGCTGGTCGGCTTCGGCGGCGCGTGGGTGATGCGCCGGGTGGCGCTGCCGTCCTCCGGCCTCTACCCGCTCGCCGTGCTCTCCCTGACGATCCTGGCGTACGCCGGCACCGCGGCGCTGCACGCCTCCGGTTTCGCGGCGGTCTACGTCGCCGCCCTGGTGATCGGCAACAGCGAGCTGCCGCACCGCGCCGCGACCCGGTCGTTCAGCGAGGGGGTCGCGTGGCTGGCGCAGATCGGGCTGTTCGTGATGCTCGGGCTGCTGGTCTCGCCGAGCCGCATCACGTGGCAGGAGGTGGTGATCGCGGTGCTGGCCGGGCTGCTGCTGACGTTCGTGGCGCGGCCGCTGTCGGTGCTCGCGTGCTTCTTCAGCCACCGGCTGTCCACGCGGGAGCAGGTGTTCGTGTCCTGGGCGGGGCTGCGCGGCGCCGTGCCCATCGTGCTCACCACGATCCCGCTGGCCGAGGAGGTCACCGGGGCCCACGAGCTGTTCGACATCGTCTTCGTGATGGTGGTGATCTACACCCTCGTCACGGGTCCGACGCTGCCGTGGGTGGCCCGACGGCTGCGGGTGACCCACCGCGGGGAGCCGCGTGACCTCGACGTCGAGGCGGCCCCGCTGGAGCGGATCGCCGCCGACCTGCTGCAGATCAGCATCACCAGCCGCTCGCTGATGCACGGCGTGGAGGTCGGCGAGCTGCGGCTCCCGGTCGGGGCGTCGGTCTCGCTCGTCGTGCGCGACGGGCGGACGATGGTCCCCGAGCAGCGCACCGTGCTGCGGCACGGCGACGACCTGCTGGTGGTGACCCCCCGCAAGCAGCGCGAGGCGACCGAGGCGCGGCTGCGGGCGGTGTCGAGCCGCGGCCGGCTGGCGCACTGGCTCGACGGCCCGGAGCAGCCCGGAGCCGCCCGGCCCGGCTCAGCCTGACGCCGACCCGGACGGCTTGGCCTTCGTCGGCAGGCACGCGGCGGCGGGCTTCTTCACGACCAGCACCCGCTTCGCCTTGACGAGCTTGCCGAACCGGTTGCCGACGACCACGTCCACGCCGGGCCCGAGGTCGGTGTCGACGAACCGGACCTTCGTGGCCCGGCCGAACTGCTGGGCGACCAGCCGGGCCGCGGCGTCGTTGCGCTGCGTCGTCCACACCTGCACCCGCTTGACCTTGCTGCCGGACGGGGCGTTGCCGGCCTCGCCCTTGCGGAAGCCGCGGGCGCGCAGCGCGCCCAGCGTCTCGTCGGCCAGCCCGGACCGGGTGCCCGCGTTGAACACGCTGACCTGCACCTGGTGGGCCCGGATCCGCTGCCCCTTCTTGATGCTCGTGGTGCTGCAGCCGGCGGCCTTGCCGGACGAGTCACCGGGCAGCGGCTTGAACAGCGCGTCGAGACCGTAGAGACCGCCGGCGACCAGGATGCCCAGCAGCACCAGGAGGGTGACCCCGGTGGTGACGTGTCGTCCACTCACCGGCCTCAGCCTCCGACCACGTGGACGCGGGCGTGCAGGACGTGCCGCTGCTGGAGGGCGGCGCGCAACGCACGGTGCAGGCCGTCCTCGAGGTACAGGTCGCCCCGCCACTCCACGACGTGCGCGAACAGGTCCCCGAAGAAGGTCGAGTCCTCGTCGAGCAGCGCGGCCAGCTGCAGGGTGTCCTTGGTGGTCACCAGCTCGTCGAGCCGGACCTGGCGCGGCGGCAGCGCGGCCCAGTCACGAGGACTGAGCTCGTGCTCCGGGTAGGGGCGGCCCTCGCCCACGCGCTTGAAGATCACGCTGGCAAGCATAAGGTCCGTCCCGCCGGCACTAGGGTCGGTGCATGAGCCCGCCTCCCGAGGAGCCGTCCGCCGCGCCGCCCGAGGACCCGAGGGTCGCGGAGGTCACGGCGGGCTACGCGTTCGAGGGTCCGGCGCTCGAGCTCGGCGGCCTGATGCTCGACGCCGAGCGGCTCTCCGAGGCCCGGGTGCGGATCCCGCTCGGCATGCTCAACCGTCACGGCCTGGTGGCCGGCGCGACCGGCACCGGCAAGACCAAGACCCTGCAGCTGCTGGCCGAGCAGCTCTCGTCGCACGGCGTCTCGGTGTTCGCCGCCGACATCAAGGGCGACCTCTCGGGCCTCTCGACCCCGGGCGCGGAGAACCCCAAGGTGACCGCGCGGGCCGCCTCGGTCGGTCAGCACTGGACCGCGACGGGCTTCCCGGTGGAGTACTTCGCCCTCGGCGGTCACGGCACCGGCATCCCGCTGCGCGCCACGATGACCTCGTTCGGCCCGACGCTGCTGTCCAAGGTGCTCGGGCTCAACGACACCCAGGAGTCATCGCTGGGCCTGGTCTTCCACTACGCCGACAAGGCCGGTCTGCCGCTGCTGGACCTCGCCGACCTGCGCGCGGTGGTGCAGCACCTCACCTCCGACGAGGGCAAGGCCGACCTCAAGGAGCTCGGCGGGCTCTCGTCCGCCACCGCCGGTGTGATCCTGCGCGAGCTGATCGGCTTCGAGGACCAGGGCGCCGACGCGTTCTTCGGCGAGCCGGAGCTCGACACCCACGACCTGCTGCGCGTCGACACCCGACGGTCGCGGGGTGATCTCGCTGGTCGAGCTGCCGAACCTGCAGGACCGGCCGGCGGTGTTCTCGACGTTCCTGATGTGGCTGCTCGCCGACCTGTTCCACGACCTCCCCGAGATCGGCGACCCGGAGAAGCCCAGCCTGGTGTTCTTCTTCGACGAGGCGCACCTGCTGTTCGCGGACGCGTCCAAGGACTTCCTGCAGGCGATCGCGCAGACGGTGCGGCTGATCCGCTCCAAGGGCGTCGGCGTGGTCTTCGTGACCCAGTCGCCGACCGACGTGCCCGACGAGGTGCTCGCGCAGCTCGGCTCCCGGGTGCAGCACCAGCTGCGCGCCGCGACCCCGAACGACGCCAAGGCGCTGAAGGCCACCGTGAACACCTACCCCACCTCGTCGTACGACGACCTGGGCAAGGTGATCCTCTCGCTCGGCATCGGCGAGGCCGTCGTCACCGTCATGAACGAGCGGGGCGCCCCGACGCCGGTCGCGTGGACCCGGCTGCGCGCTCCCGAGTCGCTGATGGGTCCCGCCGACCCGGCCACGATGACCGCCGCCGTCGAGGGGTCCGCGCTGCGGGCGACGTACGCCGAGACGATCGACCGCGAGTCCGCCCGGGAGAGGCTCGCGGCGAAGCTGGACGCCGGCGCGAAGCAGGCCGAGCGGGAGGAGCGTCCCGCCGACGAGCACCTCGACTACCCCGGCCGGTCGAAGCCGAGGGCGCGGAAGCGGGCGAGCCGGCCGCAGCCGACGGGAGGGCTGCAGGACGCGCTCGGCTCGCCGCTGGCCAAGCAGCTGATGCGGACGGCCACCCGCGAGATCGTGCGCGGTGTGTTCGGCGTCGGACGCCGGCGCCGCTAGCCCGGTCCCGTCCTGGCGTCGACCCTCAGACGCACCAGCGCACGGCGTCGACGCTGAAGTCGGCCGGCGCGTGGACGCCGACCAGGTCGGGCCGGTCGCGCAGCAGCGCGGTCAGGTCACGGGTGCGGGCGGCCGCGCGGCGCTGCTGCGCGTTGGCGGCACGCTCGGCGCGCACCCGCTCGATGTCGGTGACGCCCGCGGTGCGCTGCGGCGCGGTGGCGTCGAACGGGCGGGTCTCGCTGTGCATGGCAGTCATGTGGTGCCCCCAGGTGCGTCGGCGTCGAAGACCCCAGGTTGCCCCAGCCATGCTTCCGGTTCGTTACTTCGTGTGACGCTCAGTTGAACTCTTGACGTTCGGCCGGTGAGCGTTCTCCTCGGCTTTTTGCCGCCGACGGCGATGGTTCCCGCCGGTTTCGGGTAGAAGACGGTCCCAGGGTCACGACGAGAGAGGACCGCGTCCCCCATGCTCCACGCCGCCCCCGGTCCGGCTGCCGGCCCGGCCGGCCCCCGCCGGGTGCTGGCCGGGCGCTACGAGCTGACGGAGCTGCTGGGGCGCGGCGGGATGGCCGACGTCCACCGCGCCGAGGACACCGTGCTGGAGCGCGAGGTCGCCGTGAAGCTGCTGCGGATGCACGCCGCGACCGAGTCCGACCGGGCCCGGTTCGCCGACGAGATGCAGCTGCTGGCCGCGCTCGACCACCCGTTCCTCGTCGCCGTGCTCGACGCCGGCGTCTCCGAGGAGGACCAGCCGTTCCTGGTGCTCGAGCTGGTCGAGGGCCGCAGCCTGGCCCAGCACTGCCAGGCCGGGCCGGTCTCCGGCCACCACCTCGCGCCGGTCGGGGCCGAGCTCGCCACCGTCCTCGGCTACGTCCACGAGCGCGGGATCGTGCACCGCGACATCAAGCCGGGCAACATCCTGATCGGCGGCGACGGGCACGTGAAGCTCGCCGACTTCGGGATCGCCCGGATGCTCGGTGACGCGACCGGCCACACCCTCACCGGCACGACGGTCGGCACCGCGGCGTACCTCGCTCCCGAGCAGGTCCGGGGCGAGCCGGTCTCGCCTGCCAGCGACGTCTACTCCCTGGGCCTGGTGCTGCTCGAGGCGCTCACCGGCCGGCGTGCCTACACCGGCGCGCCGCTGGAGGCCGCGATGAGCCGGCTGCACACCGCGCCGCTGATCCCCACCAGCCTGCCCACGGGGTGGCCCGCGCTGCTGACGCGGATGAGTGCCGCCGAGCCCGCCGACCGGCCCTCGGTGAGCGAGGTGGCGCAGGTCCTCGACGGCCTCGCCCAGCAGCCCGAGCCCGAGCCTGACCAGCACCACGACCAGGCGCCCGGCCGCCGCGCCACCGACCGGCCGGGCCGTCACCGACGTCCCGGGAGATCCCGTGCCCGCACCGTTCGCCACGACCGCTGAGGTCGCTGCCCCTCGCTCCGACGTCTGGAGCGTGCTGACCGACGTCGCCCGCTGGCCGGAGTGGACCGACTCCGTCGAGTGGGTGGACCTCCACGGCCCCGCGCTCGCGCTCGGGGTCAGCGCCGTCGTCCGTCAGCCGCGGCTACCCGTCGCCACCTGGACCGTGACCGCCCTCGACCCGGGCCGCTCCTTCACCTGGGTCACCCGGGCCGGCGGGGTGCGCACCACCGGGTTCCACGTGCTGGGCGACCTCCCCGACGGCCGGACGCTGTTCCGCACCGGCGTCGAGCAGCGGGGCCTGCCGGCGCCCGTCGTACGCCTGCTGCTCGGCGGGCTGACGAGGCGCTACCTGCAGATGGAGGCGGACGGCCTGCGCCGGCGGTGCGAGTCCTGACGTGCCGGACGCCGGGCCAGACGAGCTGGACCCGGCGTCGCGGAGGGCTGGCGGAGGATAGGGGATTCGAACCCCTGAGGGCTATTAACCCAACCCGCTTTCCAAGCGAGCGCCATAGGCCACTAGGCGAATCCTCCGCCGGAGAGGGTACCGGTGGGGTGGCACGTTGATGAAATCGCTGCCGACTTGGGCGCTCGCGCGGCTCTCACCTAGACTTCCGGCCAACCCCCCGTGCGGCGGCACCTCGCCCAACTCCCCCAGGGCCGGAAGGCAGCAAGGGCAAGCGAGCTCTGTCGGGTGCGCGGGGGGCCTTTGCGTTCCCGGGCGGGGGCCGACCCCCGCCGTGACCGCGCCCTTCCGGGTGTCGGACGCGCTGGTTAGGGTTCAGGCGTGGAAGCCCCCCTCGCGCTCTACCGGCGCTACCGCCCCGAGACCTTCGCCGAGGTCATCGGCCAGGACCACGTCACGGGTCCGCTCCGGGCGGCGCTCACCAACAACCGGGTGAACCACGCCTACCTCTTCTCCGGACCGCGTGGCTGCGGCAAGACGACCTCGGCCCGGATCCTGGCCCGCTGCCTCAACTGCGAGAAGGGCCCGACCGACACCCCGTGCGGCGTCTGCCGCTCGTGCACCGACCTGGCCCGCGGCGGCCCGGGGTCGATCGACGTCATCGAGATCGACGCGGCCAGCCACGGCGGCGTCGACGACGCGCGCGACCTGCGCGAGCGGGCGTTCTTCGCGCCGGTGAGCAGCCGCTACAAGGTCTACATCATCGACGAGGCGCACATGGTGACGCCGCAGGGCTTCAACGCCCTGCTCAAGCTCGTCGAGGAGCCGCCGGAGCACCTGAAGTTCGTCTTCGCGACCACCGAGCCGGAGAAGGTCATCGGCACCATCCGGTCGCGCACCCACCACTACCCGTTCCGGCTGATCCCGCCGCGGACGCTGTCGGACTACCTCCGCGAGCTCTGCGACAAGGAGGGCGTGCAGGTCGACGCGGCCGCGCTGCCGCTGGTGGTCCGGGCCGGTGCCGGGTCGGCCCGCGACACCCTCTCGGTGCTCGACCAGCTGATGGGCGGCGCGGGACCGGAGGGCGTGACCTACGACCTGGCGACCGGCCTGCTCGGCTACACGCCCGACACGCTGCTCGACGAGGTGGTCGACGCGTTCGCCGCCGGCGACGGCCGCACCGTCTTCGGGGTCGTCGACAAGGTGATCGAGACCGGCCAGGACCCGCGCCGGTTCACCGAGGACCTGCTGCGCGCGGCTCCGGGACCTGGTGATCATCGCCGCCGTCCCCGACGCGCCGGCGACCGGCCTGATCGACGTGCCGCAGGACCAGGGGGAGCGGCTCACCGCCCAGGCGGCCCGCTTCGGCCGCGCCGACCTCAGCCGCTCCGCGGAGCTGGTGGCCGACGGGCTGACCGAGCTCAAGGGCGCGACCGCGCCGCGGCTGCTGCTGGAGCTGATCTGCGCGCGGGTGCTGCTGCCGGCCGCCGACCACGGCACCGAGGGCCTGCTCGCACGGCTCGACCGGATCGAGAAGCGGATGTCCATCGAGGGCACCCCGAGCGCCGCCGCGCCGCCTGCCCCGCCCCGGGTGGTCGAGCCGCCCCGGGTGGTCGAGCCTGTCGAGACCCCCGAGCCGACCCGGGCGGCCGAGCCGGTCGAGACCCCCGCGTCCGAGCCGCCCCAGCCGGTCCAGCCCGCCGAGCCCCCCCGGGCGGTCGAGCCCGTCGAGACCCCCGAGCCCGTCGAGACCCGGGCGCCCGAGCCGGTCGCCGCCCCGGCCGCCACCGGCAGCGGCCTCACGCTCGTCGACGTACGCCGGCTCTGGCCCGACCTGCTCGAGGCGGTCAAGCTCAAGCGCCGCTTCACCTGGATCCTGCTCAGCCAGAACGCCCAGGTGGCCGACGTCGACGACAAGACGCTGACGGTCGCGCTGGTCAACGCCGGCGCCCGCAACTCCTTCACCAGCGGCGGCAGCGAGGAGATCCTTCGGCAGGCCGCCATCGACGTGATCGGCCACGACTGGCGCGTCGAGTCGATCGTCGACCCGTCCGCGCAGCCGGGTGCCGAGCCCGCGCACACCGTCACCCGTCCGGCGGTCGCCGAGACCGACCCGGCGCCCGCGGGCGAGGCGTCGCCCGGTCCCGCGGCACCGGCTCCCGCGCCGGAGGCCCCGGCCCAGCCGGCCAGGCGTCCCGTCGACCCGTCCTCGGTGGCCTCGGCCCGCGGCGCGATCCAGGACACCCGCCAGGCGGGCAAGCGGCAGCCGACCGGAGGCGTCACCGACGAGGACGCCGACCGCGACGACCTCGACGCCGACGACCACTCCCTCGGCGGCGCCGAGCTGCTCGAGCGCGAGCTCGGCGCCAGCATCATCGAGGAGATCAAGCACGACTGACGTGCCGCCCCTCCGCCCAGCCAGACTCCCCGCAGCACCCACCAGCACCGGAAAGAGAACGCGATGACCGAGAGCCAGAACCCCTTCGGCGAGGCCGGGTTCGACATGAACGCCCTGCTCCAGCAGGCGCAGCAGATGCAGGAGCAGATGATGTCGGCGCAGCAGGAGCTCGCGGCCGCCACCGTCGACGGCACCGTGGGCGACGGGCTGGTGACCGTGACGGTCAGCGGCACCGGGGAGCTGGTCGCCGTGAAGATCCGCAAGGACTCGTTCGACCCGAGCGCGACCGAGGACCTCGAGGACCTGATCGTCGCCGCCTACCGCGACGGCAAGGCCAAGTCCGAGGCCCTCGCCTCCGAGCGGCTGGGCCCGCTCGCGGGCGGGCTGGGCGGTCTCGGCGGGGGCGACGACGCCGCTCCCGGCGGCCCCCAGCTCGGGTTCTAGGCCGCTCGTGTACGAAGGCGTCGTCCAGGACCTGATCGACGAGCTCGGTCGGCTGCCGGGGGTCGGTCCCAAGAGCGCGCAGCGCATCGCGTTCCACCTGCTGCAGGCCGACCCGGTCGACGTACGCCGGCTCGCGCAGGTGCTGGTCGAGGTCAAGGAGCGGGTGAAGTTCTGCTCGATCTGCTTCAACGTGGCGGAGGAGGAGACCTGCCGGATCTGCCGCGACCCGCGCCGCGACCCCTCCGTGCTGTGCGTCGTGGAGGAGTCCAAGGACGTCGTGGCGATCGAGCGCACCCGGGAGTACCGCGGCCGCTACCACGTGATGGGCGGCGCGATCTCGCCCATCGACGGCATCGGTCCGGACGACCTGCGCATCAAGGAGCTCATGCCGCGACTGGCCGACGGGACGGTCACCGAGGTCATCCTGGCCACCGACCCGAACCTCGAGGGGGAGGCCACCGCGACCTATCTCACGAGACTGCTGAGGCCGATGGGCTTGCGCGTGACGCGACTTGCGAGTGGACTTCCTGTCGGAGGAGATCTGGAGTACGCCGACGAGGTGACCCTGGGGCGTGCGTTCGAAGGGAGGAGATCGGTCGAATGACGGACGACACGCAACAGCCGACCACGGCAGGCGCGGACGACGAGGTGCTCAGCGAGCTCGAGGACTTCGCGCAGCAGATCGCGGACCAGGTCGGCAGCTTCCTGCTGGCCATCCGGGCGATCTCCCGCGGTGAGGCCGACGGGTCCACCGCCGTCTCGCTGCTGCTCCTGGAGGTCAGCCAGGTCCTGCTCGCCGGCGGCCGGCTCGGGGTGCACAGCGACTTCACCCCCGCCGACGAGTACGAGCCCGACGCCGGGCCCGACCCCGACCTCGACGCCATGCGGCTGCGGCTCGCCGTGCTGCTCGAGAGCGTCGACGCCTACAGCGAGGTGTTCGACCCCTACGTCGACCCGCCCGAGCTGGTGTCCTCGCTGCTCTCCGACGACCTGACCAGCATCGCAACGGCGCTGGCCCACGGGCTGCAGCACTACCGCGCCGGCCGGGTCAGCGAGGCGCTGTGGTGGTGGCAGTTCTCCTACGTCTCGACGTGGGGCAGCGAGGCGAGCGCCGTCCTGCGGGCGCTGCAGTCGGTGGTCGCCCACGACCGGCTCGACGCGGAGTTCGAGAGCGAGGCCGACCAGGTCGCCGCGGCCGGGGAGATCCTGGACCCCGCCCAGCGCTGAGCCCACCACCGGGCCCGTCTTGCCATCCGTCGACGACGCTCGGGCCGCAAGGTCGCATCGGTAGAATCGCCGCGTCCGGGGCCGCGGTCCGTCCCAAACGCTCAGGAGTGTCGTGGGCATTGTCGTGCAGAAGTACGGCGGCTCGTCCGTCGCCGACGCCGACGGCATCAAGCGCGTCGCCCAGCGGATCGTCGCCACGAAGAAGTCCGGCAAGGACGTCGTCGTGGTGGTCTCCGCGATGGGCGACCACACCGACGAGCTGCGCGACCTCGCCCAGCAGGTGAGCCCGCTGCCGCCGCCCCGCGAGCTCGACATGCTGCTCACCGCGGGCGAGCGGATCTCGATGGCGCTGGTCGCGATGGCGATCGCGAACCTCGGGCAGGCGGCCCGGTCCTTCACCGGCAGCCAGGCGGGCGTGATCACCGACAGCGCCCACGGCAAGGCCAAGATCATCGACGTGACCCCGGGCCGGATCCAGAAGGCGATCGACGAGGGGCACATCGCGATCGTCGCCGGCTTCCAGGGCGTCTCCCAGGACACCAAGGACATCACCACGCTGGGGCGCGGCGCCTCGGACACCACCGCCGTCGCGCTGGCGGCCGCGCTGCACGCCGAGGTCTGCGAGATCTACAGCGACGTCGACGGCGTCTTCACCGCCGACCCCCGCATCGTGCCCACCGCCCGCAAGCTCGACCGGGTCTCCACCGAGGAGATGCTGGAGATGGCGGCCTGCGGCGCGAAGATCCTGCACCTGCGGTGCGTGGAGTACGCCCGCCGCTACAACATGCCCGTCCACGTGCGTTCCTCCTTCAGCCAGAAGGAGGGCACCTGGATCGTTCCCGAGACAGAGGTGACCACAGTGGAGCAGGCGATCATCGCCGGCGTCGCGCACGACCGCAGCGAGGCCAAGATCACCGTCGTCGCGGTGCCCGACAAGGTCGGCGAGGCGGCCCGCATCTTCGAGACGCTGGCCAACGCCGAGATCAACCTCGACATGGTGGTGCAGAACGTCTCGGCGGCATCGACCAACCTCACCGACATCTCGTTCACGCTGCCGCGCGAGGACGGCCAGGCCGCGATGAGCGCGCTGGCGCGGATCAAGGACGAGGTCGGCTACGACTCGCTGCTCTACGACGACCAGATCGGCAAGGTGTCGCTGATCGGCGCCGGCATGCGCTCGCACCCGGGCATCACCGCGCGGTTCTTCGCGGCCCTGGCGTCGGCCGGCGTGAACATCGAGATGATCTCCACCTCGGAGATCCGGATCTCGGTCATCGTCGACGAGGGCCAGGTCGACGACGCCGTGCTGGCCACCCACTCCGCGTTCGACCTCGACGCCGACGAGGTCGAGGCCGTCGTGTACGGCGGGACCGGTCGATGACCCCGCCGGTCCGGCCCGTGCACGTCGCGATCGTCGGCGCCACCGGCCAGGTCGGCGAGGTGATGCGCCGCATCCTGCTGGAGCGCGGGTTCCCGGTCGCCTCGCTCCGGTTCCTGGCCTCGGCCCGCTCGGCGGGCACCACGATCGCCTGGGGCGACCAGCAGATCACCGTCGAGGACGCCTCGACCGCCGACCTCACCGGCATCGACATCGCGCTGTTCTCCGCGGGCGGGGCCACCTCGCGGGCGCTCGCGCCGCGCTTCGTCGAGGCCGGGGCCGTCGTGGTGGACAACTCGTCGGCCTGGCGGATGGACCCTGACGTCCCGCTGGTGGTCAGCGAGGTGAACCCGGACGCCGTACGCCGGGCGACGAAGGGGATCATCGCCAACCCCAACTGCACCACGATGGCCGCGATGCCGGTCCTCAAGCCGCTGCACGACGAAGCCGGCCTGGTCCGGCTGGTCGCCAGCACCTACCAGGCGGTCTCCGGCAGCGGTCTCGCCGGTGTCGACGAGCTGGCCGGCCAGGTCGCCGCGGTCGGCGACCGCGGGCCGCTGCTCACCCACGACGGCGCGGCGGTCGACCTGCCGGCACCGTCGAAGTACGTCCGGCCGATCGCGTTCAACGTGCTGCCGATGGCCGGGTCGGTCGTCGACGACGGCAGCGACGAGACCGACGAGGAGCAGAAGCTCCGCAACGAGAGCCGCAAGATCCTCGACCTCCCCGAGCTGCGGGTCTCCGGGACCTGTGTGCGGGTGCCGGTCTTCACCGGGCACTCGCTGTCGATCAACGCGGAGTTCGCGTCGTCGCTGTCCGCGAAGCGCGCCACCGAGATCCTGGCCGACGCCCCCGGTGTGCTGCTCTCCGAGGTCCCGACCCCGTTGCAGGCCGCCGGGGCGGACCCCAGCTTCGTCGGCCGGATCCGGCAGGACCCCGGCGTCGACGGCGAGCGCGGGCTGGCGCTGTTCGTCTCCAACGACAACCTCCGCAAGGGCGCCGCGCTCAACACGGTGCAGATCGCCGAGCTGGTGGCCGCCGACCTCTGACGCCGGTCAGCGCACGTCGTGCTCGGGGCCGCGCTCCGGCTGCGGCTCGACGTACGTCGTCGTGACCCACGTCGCCAGCAGGTAGGTCAGCGCGCACAGCACCGGCACCGCCACGAACGTCCAGACCGCCGTCTGGTCGGCGGCCGTCAGCATCGCGATGACCGCGAGCGCGCCGACGGCCAGGAAGCTGGTGCCGCGCGGGCTCTCCGACACCCGCCAGGCCGCCAGCAGCACGCCGCCGAGCAGCACCATCAGGACCAGGATCACCAGCAGCAGCGCCAGTCCGGCGCCGCCGCCGCAGGTTTCCGTGCCGCGGACCGCGTCGCAGCCCTGCAGGGCCGCATAGGTGAGGACGGCGCCGGCGAGCCCGACGACCACACCGGTCAGCGCGGCGGCGAGCCGGACCGGCAGCGCCGGGAGGTGGAACGGCCGCCGCTCCCGCTCCACTTCCTGCTCCGGCTCCGCGGCCTCCTCGACGACGGCCGGCTGGACGGGGACGGGGGCGGCGATGCGCTCGGTCCGCTCGGACTCCTGGGGCTCCGGCCGGCGGCGGCGCGTGAGCAGCCGGCTGGAGCGGGGCGGGGTGGTCGGGGCGAGCGGCGTCGTCGGCTCGGCGGCGACCGGCGTGACCGTCGTCGGCTCGTCCGCCACCGCGGTGGTGGTGGGGGCTTCGGGGGCCGCCGGCGCCTCGTCGGTGCGTGGTTCGGCGTCCGCGGCTGCGTCGGAGTCGGCCGGAGCCTGCTTCCGGCGGCGGCCGAGGCGCGGCAGGCTCAGCGAGGGCAGCTCGAGCTTGGCGGTCTCGTCCGAGCGGTCCGGCCTGTCCTCGGTCGGCGTGTCAGCCATGGTCGGCAGTGTGCCAGACCCCGGCAGTGCGCACCGGCTCAACCCGCAGCGCCGCGGTGGACGCGGACGCGGGCCGGGTCACCGGGCGACGGAGTACGAGCCCTGCCGGGTCGAGGGCTCGCGCACCGCGGTCGGGCGAGGCGCCAGGCCCAGGGTGCGCAGCGACCAGTCGAACGCGGACATGGCTCGGTCGCGCTCCCCGAGGGCACGCCAGGAGTCGCCCAGCTCGCGCCACAGCCGCGCGACGGTGCGGGAGGGGGCCATCCGCGCCAGAACCAGCTCGGCCTCGCGGTAGGACTCCTGCGCCAGGTCCATCTCCAGCTGGGCCGTGCCGACGTCGCCGAGCAGCAGGAGGGCGGAGGCGCGCTCGACGTGGGCCGAGGGGCCGAGGATCTGCAGGGCGCAGGCCGCCTGCTCCGCGGCGTCGTACAGGTCGCCCATCAGCAGGTGGGCGCGGCCCCGGAAGGTGGCGGCGGTGCCGAGGTCGAGGGTGGCGCCGGCGAGTGCCGGGTCGCGCTCGGCCAGCTCGAGCTGGATCAGCGCCTCCGCAGGGCGGGGGTTCTCCAGCTTCAGCAGCAGCCAGGCGTAGTTCAGCCGGAGGCGCGGCAGGTCACGGCTGTGGTCCTCCTCCGAGAACAGCGCGACCGCCCGGTCGGTGAGGCGGATGGCGTCGGCGACCCGGTCGCGCTCGGCGGCGACGGTGGCGGCGGTCCAGTAGACCGCACCGCGACCGCGGCTGCTGCTCATCCGGTCGGCGTCGAGGATCAGCGCCTCGATGTGGTGGGTGGCGACCAGCAGGTCGCCGCGCTCGTAGAGCGCGGACACCAGGATCGAGCCGAGCCGCAGGTGCTCGTCGGTGCCGCGGAGGCCGGCGTCCTCGACCTCATGGAGGGAGCGCTCGGCGATCTCGACGGAGCGGGCCACGTCGCCGGACTCGATGAGCATGACGGCGAGCGCGGTGGCCGCGACGGCCAGGGTCATCCAGGCGTGCTCGCGGCGGCAACGCTGCACGAGCTGCTCCAGCACCATGACGGCGTGGTCGAGCTCGCCCGTCTGCTGCAGGCTCTCGGCCAGCGTCAGCGCGGCGTCCGCGGCGGTCTCGCTGTCGAGCTCGTCCATCGACACGGAGTCGAGCGACCGGACGGCCTCGGCGGGGTTGCCGTTCGCCAGCGCGAGCCGGGCGAAGTTCACCTCGAGGCGGGCCTGGTCGGACGTGGCGGTGCGACGCTCCTCGCCGACGAGCTCGCTCACCTCGACGCCGAGTCGCTGCGCCAGCTTGGCGGCGACCTCGGGGGAAGGCGTGCGCTTGCCCGACTCGATGAGGGACACGTAGCCGGCGCTGATGCCGTCCCCGGTCAGAGCCTGCTGGCTCAGTCCCTTGGACGTGCGCAGCTGCCGGACGCGGTCTCCGATGGTGGTCATGGCCACGATGTTACGAGGCTTTACTCACCTGTAGAGGCCCGGAGTGAAATATCAGCCGTTCGGCCAGTGCAAACCCAGCCAAACGGAGCATTTCACCGGCAGCAGTGAACCGCCATGCTGGGGGTGACGGATCCGGTGGCCACCGCGGCAGGCACCAGGCCCAGCGAGAGAACGCTCATGATGCCGGCGACGACGAAGCGGGTGGAACGACGCATAACTGCTCCCTGTAAACAAGTCCCTACAAAACGGTAAGAACGAGTGTAAGGACTCGGGGCTGCCGCGTGCGCACTTTCAAGTAAAAGGTTGCCCCTTACGCGTGACTTAATCGCGCCATCGTCGTTGTCTCGCGCCCGCGCGAGCACGCGAAAGCCCCCGCACAGGTGTGCGGGGGCTTTCGCCTGCGTGACCACTCGGTCGGGCTGACAGGATTTGAACCTGCGGCCTCCTCGTCCCGAACGAGGCGCGCTACCAAGCTGCGCCACAGCCCGAGGGCGACGTCACTCTAGCCGACCGCCACCGCCGTCACGAAACCGGGCGTCAGCGGTGAACCGGGGTCAGCGTCAGCAGCGTCGCCTCGGGTCGGCAGCAGAACCGTACCGGGGCGTACGGCGACGTGCCCAGCCCTGCGGAGACGTGCAGCCAGGACGAACCGGGGGCACCCACCGGGGCCTGCGCCGGGTGCCGGTGCAGGCCGCTGGCGCGCGCGGTCTCGAGGTCGCAGTTGGTCACCAGGGCGCCGCGAAAGGGCAGGCACAGCTGCCCGCCGTGCGTGTGCCCGGCCATCACCGTCTCGTAGCCGTCGCCGGCGAACCGGTCCAGCACCCGGAGGTACGGCGCGTGGGTCACGCCCATCCGGACGTCGGCCGTGGCGTCGGCCGGTCCCGCGACGGCGGCCAGGTCGTCGTACTCCAGGTGCGGGTCGTCGACCCCCGCGAACGCGAAGCGGGTCTGCCCGACGGTCAGGGCGTCGCGCCGGTTGCTCAGGTCGCGCCAGCCGCGGTCGGTGAGCTCGGCCTTCAGCCGGGCGCTGGGCAGCCGGTCGGCCCCGGTGTTGCGCTGCCCGTCGTCGGGGAGCAGGTAGCGCAACGGGTTGCGCAGCGACGGCGCGAAGTAGTCGTTGGACCCCAGCACGAAGACGCCGGGCACGTCGAGCAGCGGCCCGAAGGCGTCGAGCAGCGCCGGGACGGCCTGCTGGTGCGCCAGGTTGTCACCGGTGTTCACCACCAGGTCGGGCTCCAGGTCGGCGAGCCCTCGCACCCACGCCCGCTTCCGGCCCTGCGACGGGGTCAGGTGCAGGTCCGAGACGTGCAGCACCTTCAGCGGCCGGTGGCCGGCGGGCAGCACGGGCAGCGTCTGCCGGCGCAGCGCGAACCAGCGGACCTCGACCCCGGCGGAGTACCCGAGGCCGGCGGCACCGGCGAGACCCACCAGGCTGGCGGCCCGCAGGGCGGTCCGGACGGTCGAGCGCGGCGGGGACTTCCGAGGCGTCGGCACCTCGCCAGGCTGCCACACGCCGCCAACGCCGAAACCTCGTGGCGTCCGGCTGTCAGACTGGAGGCGTGAGTGACCTCAAGGACCGACTCCGCGCCGACCTGACCGCCTCGATGAAGGCGCGCGACGCCAGCCGCTCGTCCACGCTGCGCATGCTGCTGACCTCGATCACGAACGCCGAGGTCGCCGGCAAGGAGCAGCGCGAGCTCAGCGACGACGACATCGTGGGCGTGCTCAGCACCGAGGTGAAGAAGCGCCGCGAGGCGGCCCAGGCCTACGACGAGGCCGGCCGGGCGGACACCGCCGCCAAGGAGCGCGCGGAGGCCGAGATCATCACCGGCTACCTGCCCGAGCAGCTCGACGACGCGCAGGTCAGCGAGCTGGTGGCGGCCACGATCGAGCGGGTCGGCGCCGCCGGCGAGGGCATGCGGGCCATGGGCAAGGTGATGGGCGCGCTCCAGCCGCAGGTCAAGGGACGGGCCGACGGTGCGGCCGTGGCCGCCGAGGTGCGACGCCAGCTCGGCTGAGCTCAGCCGCGGTTGCCGCCGCCTCCACCGTTCCCGCCGCCGCCGGGCTTCTTGGCCCCGCCGCCGGGCTTCTTGCCGCCGTCGCCACCTCCGCCGCCGCCGCCGCCTCCGCCGCCGCCGGGCTGCTTCTTCTTCGCCTTGGGCTGGGGGGCCGGCGGGACGTAGGGCGTGCCGTCGGAGACGTAGATCGTCACCGTGCTGCCGGTCGGCGTGAGGCTGCCGGAGCCGGGGCTGAGGTAGGCGACCGTGCCGTAGGGGTTGCCGCTGTCCACGGTCGGGCCGACCACCGGGGTGAACCCGGCCTTGCGCAGCGTCGCCGCGGCCGCGTCTGTGCTCTGCCCGTAGAGCGAGGGCACCGTCACGGTCTGCCCCTCGATGGTGCGGGGGTTCGGTGAGTGGAAGGTGTCGTCGGGGAGGTACTGCTCGACGGCCTTCATCGCGTCGCCCCACACCGGCCCGGCGGTCGTCGACCCGTGCGCACCGGAGATGTAGACGCCGCCGACCGTCTGACCGTTGAGCGAGATGTGGTGGCCCAGGCTGTTCGCGCCGGCGATCATCGCCGACGCGGCGAGGTTCGGGGTGTAGCCGTCGAACCAGACCGCCGCGTTGTCGTTGATCGTTCCGGTCTTGCCGGCCGACTGCTGGTTGAGGGCCAGTCCGGCGGTGGCGCCGAACCCGTTGCCCTCCTGGACCCCGCGCAGGATGTCGTTGACCGCGTCGGCCACGTCGGTGCGCAGCACCTGCTTGCACTTGGGCGGGTAGGCCGCGATCTCCTTGCCGGCGCTGTTCAGGATCGAGGAGACCGGTCGGGGCTCGCAGAACTTCCCGCGGGCCGCGAACGTGGCGTAGACGCCGGCCATGGTCAGCGGGTTGGTGTCGGTGACCCCGAGGGTGAACGGGCCGACGACGTCGTTGTCGGGGACTTCGACGCCCATCTCCCGGGCCAGCTTGATCGGCTCGCAGAGCCCGGTGCGCTGCTCGAGCTGCGCGAAGAACGTGTTCACCGACAGCTGGGTGCCGGTGTACAGGTTGAAGCTGCCGGTTCCGGTGGAGTTCTCGGGGGTCCAGTCGTCGGTGCCGAGCAGGTGGCCGTGGCAGGTCCGCAGCGTGTCCTTCGGGATCGACACCGTCTGCGGCGCGTTGATCCGCGTCGACAGCGGGATCCCCTGCGAGATCGCGGCGGACAGCACGAAGACCTTGAACGTCGACCCGGCCTGGAACCCGTTGGAGTCGCCGTACTTCTTGGGGGCGACGTAGTTGAGGTAGGTCTGGCCGGCCTTCTTGTCGCTGCCCATCGGGCGTGACTGCGCCAGCGCGCGGACCTCGCCGGTGCCGGGCTTGACCATGGCGAGCCCGCCGATGGCCTGGTCGGTCGGGTTCACGTGGCTGCTGACCGACTTGTCGGCGGCTCGCTGGAAGCGGAGGTCGACGGTCGTCTTGATGGTCAGGCCGCCGTTGAACAGCAGCCGGCGCCGCTCCTCCTCGGTCTTCCCGAGGTCGGGGTCGGCGAGGAGGTACTGGATCGCGTAGTCGCAGAAGAACGGCGCCGCCGACGAGACGCACCCGTTGCGCACCCTGGTGACCTTCAGCCCGAGCCGGCGGCCCTCGGCCTGGCGGGCCTCCGAGCGGGAGACGACGTTGAGCTGCGCCATCCGGGCGATCACGGTGTTGCGCCGCTCCTTGGCGCGGCTGGGGTAGTTCGTCGGGTCGTAGCCGGTCGGGTTCTTCACCAGGCCGGCGAGCAGCGCGGCCTCCCGCAGGTTGAGCTGCGAGGCCGGCTTGGAGAAGTAGTGGCGGGAGGCGGCCTCGATGCCGTAGGCGCCGTCACCGAAGTAGGCGATGTTGAGGTAGCGCTGCAGGATCCAGTCCTTGGAGTACTTCTCCTCGAACGCGATGGCGTAGCGCAGCTCGTTGATCTTGCGCTGGTAGGTGTCGGCCGTCGCGGCCAGCCGCTGGGACCGGGTCTTGGCCTGGTTGACCAGCGTCATCTTCACCATCTGCTGGGTGATGGAGGAGCCGCCCTGGGTGCTGCCGCTGTTGGCCTGGTTGGTCACGAACGCCCGCAGCGTGCCGCGCATGTCGAGCGCGCCGTGCTGGTAGAAGCGGTAGTCCTCGATCGAGATGATCGCCTTGCGCATCACCGGCGCCACCTTGGACAGCGGCACGTTGACGCGGTTCTGGTCGTAGAGCGTGGCCAGCACGGCGCCGTCGTTGCCGAGCACCCGGGTGCGCTGAGCGAGCGGCTCCGCGGTCAGCTCGGTCGGGATCTTGTCCATCCCCTTGGCGACGGTCGACGCCGACAGCCCGGTCACGGCCGCGAAGGGGATCGCCAGGCCCGCCACGAGCACGCCCATGACAGCCGCGACCGCGACCATCACACCGAGGTGGGACAGGACGCTGGCGGGCTTGAGACGGTCGGTTCTGCGCCGAGACATGCGGACCAATGTACGTGACGGGAGAGGCCCGGCCGCCGTACCGTACGCCGTGCTGTCTGTCACGCACCGGCCCACCCGTCGGCGTGGCGGTTCGGCCGGGTCGGATAGTCCGAAGGGACTACTGGTTTCGACCACCGAGCCTCGTCAGGCGGCGGCGACACCGCGCAGAAGCCTCAGACCCGGCGTTCGGCGACTTCAGGAGGGACGTTCGGTTCGTCCCACTAGTCACATAGGGCTATGTGAAGTTGAGCCCTCTGTGTCTGTTTCGTGAAGGTCCAAGTCTTTACCTTCATACGTGGGGATTGACTCGGATGGCCCGCTGGGAGGTGGGCCCTTCTCGGAAGGGACAAGGCCGATGTGGAACGAAGACTGGGCCGGCAAGGCACTGTGCAACGAGACTCGACCGGACGAGCTGTTCGTGCGGGGAGCCGCGCAGAACCGCGCCAAGCAGATGTGTGCCGGTTGCCCGGTGCGCACCGAGTGCCTCGCGGAGGCGCTCGACAACCAGATCGAGTGGGGCGTCTGGGGTGGCATGACGGAGCGTGAGCGCCGTGCGCTGCTGCGCCGCCGCCCGAACGTCAGCTCGTGGCGTCGCCTGCTCGAGACGGCGATGAACGACCACGTGGCCGCGGTGTCGGTCGAGGCCACGCCGGAGCTCGTGCCCGCCTGAGCGGGCAACCGGTCGGCCGACCGGTGTCACCTGGGGTTACTGGGAGCCCCGGGAGGCCAGGTCGCCGACCAGCCGGAGGCCGTCGAGGTCGTGCACGTCCGTGGACAGTGCCGGCACGAGGGCCGTCGGCACGTCCGGGTGGGCCGCGGCGAACCGTCGCCGCAGGTGCGTCTCGCGCGCCACGACGCGGCCGTGGTCGGCGTGCAGCCGCAGCAGGCCGGCGGTCAGACCCGCCGTCTCGCTGCCCGACCCGTCCGCCTCCTCGAGGCGCTCGGCGGCGACCAGCGCCCGCTCCGCCGACAGCCGCCCGCGCGGCTCCCGGTGCGCCCGGTTGACGACCAGTCCGGCGAGCGGCATCCGGTCCTCGTTGAGCCGCTCCACGAAGTACGCCGCCTCGCGCAGCGCGTCCGGCTCCGGCGCGGCGACCACCAGGAACGACGTGCCGTCGGCCTGCAGCAGCTGGTAGGTCTTCTGGGCCCGCTGCCGGAACCCACCGAAGAGCGTGTCGAGGGCGGCCACGAACGACTGCACGTCGCGCAGCATCTGCGCCCCGAGCACCTTGGTCAGGGTGCCGGTGACCATGCCGAGCCCGGCGGTCATCAGCCTCGCCGGCCCGCGCGCCGGCGTCAGCAGGATCCGGATCAGCCGGCCGTCGAGGAAGCCCGCCAGCCGGTCGGGGGCGTCGAGGAAGTCCAGCGCCGAGCGGGACGGGGGCGTGTCGACCACGATGAGGTCCCACCGGCCCGAGGCCACCGCGTCGGCGTGCAGCTGGCCGAGCTTCTCCATCGCCATGTACTCCTGCGTCCCGGCGAACGAGGTCGACAGCGCGACGTAGAACGGGTTGCTGAGGATCTGCGCCGCCTTCTCGGGGCTGGCCTGGCTCTCCACCACCTCGTCGAAGGTGCGCTTCATGTCGAGCATCATGGCGTCGAGCGAGCCGGCGCCCTCCCGCACGCCGGGCACCGGCCGGGGGACGTTGTCGAGCTTCTCGATGCCCATCGACTGCGCGAGCCGGCGGGCCGGGTCGATGGTCAGCACGACGACCTTGCGGCCCTGCTCGGCGGCGCGCAGCGCGAGCGCGGCGGACGTGGTGGTCTTGCCGACCCCGCCCGATCCGCAGCAGACGATGATCTCGGTGGACCGGTCGGCGAGCAGCGCGTCGACGTCGAGCTCCGGCGTCCCCTCCAGGTGGGCCACCAGCGGGCCGAACCGGGGGTGCGGTGCGGCGTTCATGCCAGCCCCTGCCTGCGCAGCTCGGCGGCGAGCTCGTAGAGCCCGCCGAGGTCGACGCCGTCCGGCAGCCGGGGCAGCTCGTACGTCGGCACGTCCAGCCCGCTGACCCGCTTGCGCTGCTCGTCCTCGAGCTCGCGTCGCTCGGCGTGCTCGCGGGCCTCGTCGAGCAGCCCCTCGACGAGCGGA
>CAVPRA010000001.1:0-15664 GCA_963707685.1 uncultured Actinomycetota bacterium | reverse complement strand
GACCCGGGACGCGTGAGCAGCTCCCTCACGCGCGCCAGCGACGCGCCGAGCTCCGCCTGCAGGTCGCGGTCCTCGGTCAGCCGGACGCCCGGAGCCAGCGCGGCGCCCCAGGTCTCGGTCAGCCGCACCCCGTCGGGAGCCGGCTCGACGTCGTACCGCGTCCGCCACGGCACGCCCTGCTCGAGCTGGCTCACCACGAGCACGTGCGGGCGGTCGAGGTGCGTCACCCGCACCCGGTGCACGTGCTCGCTCCCACCGACCCGGTGCACGAAGCACTGCACCTCGCCGACTCCTGGTCCGGTGCCCGGCTCGACGTACCCGTGGGCGTCGTCGCCGAAGACGAGCGCTGCGCTCTCCGCGCCGGTCAGGAAGTCCCAGACCTGCTCGACGTCCACGCCCTCGACCACGACGGCGCCGACGAACTTGACCAGCTCGGTCCGTCGGCGCCTCCCCCGGCGGAGCATCAGACCAGCCGTCGGCGCAGCGCGAACACGGCGCCGCCGGCACCGAGCAGTGCCAGGCCGCCCAGCCCGCGGGCCAGGTTGCGGCTGCCCTCGCCGTCGTCGCCCTTGATGACGTAGCTGTACGCCGTCAGGCCCAGCGCGCCCTTCGGAGCACCGAACGCCATGTCCGCGGTCCGGGCCCGCTTCGACCCGGCGACCATGGTGGCGTAGAGCTCGCCGTAGCTCTGCGCGGTCGTGGTGCCCGCACCGATGAGCTTCTTGGTGCCGCGGTCGGAGAGCTGCTGCGCCCCGTCGACGAGCTTCGGAGCACCGCCCGCAGCGGTTCCGAGCCCGTCGGCGATCTTGCCCGAGCCGTCGGCCGCGTCGTCGAGGCCGCCGGCGAGCTTGACGGCGCCTGCCCGCAGCTTCGTGGACCCGTCCGCGGCGGCGCCGGTGCCGTCCGCGAGCTTCTGAGCGCCGGCGTCGATCCTGGTCAGCCCCGCGGTGAGGTCGACCTGGCCGCCCAGCAGCTTCCCGGCGCCTGCCTCGATGACGCCGAGGCCGCCGGCGAGCCTGGCGGCGCCGGCCGACAGGTCGCCCGCACCGCTGTCCAGCCGGGTCAGCCCGGTCGACAGGTCGACCGCGCCGGACGCCAGCCTCACCAGGCCGGTGGCGAGGTCGTTGCCGCCGGCGGCAGCCTTCGCGGCGCCCGCGTCGAGCTTGGCCGAGCCGACGGCGGCCTGACCGAGTCCGGCGTCGAGGGCCCCGGCCCCGGCACCCGCCTGCGTGATTCCCACGTTGAGCGCCTGGGCCCCGGCGAGCGCCGAGGTGGAGCCGGTGCTGAGCTGGGACACGGCGCCCACGGCGGCGGTGATGCCGTCGGAGAGCGCCTGCACACCGGGGACCAGCTGCCCCTGCACCTTGGTCCGGAGCTGCTGCAGACCGCCGAGCACCTGACCCGAGCCGCCCTTGAGCTGGGAGATGCCGCCTGACAGCTGGTCGGCGCCGCCCTTGAGGGCGTTCGCCCCGGCGACCGCAGAGCCGAGGCCGGTCGAGACCTGACCCAGCGCCCCGGACGCCTGCACGAGCTGCGTCTTGAAGCCAGGGACCTGGTCGAGCACGCCGGTCAGCGTGGCGACGCAGACCGGGTCGCTCTGGCAGCCGCCGGTTCCCCGCGCCGAGGTGATCGCCGCGGAGAGGCTGTCGAGCTGGTTGCCCGCGCCGCTGAGGCCGGAGGCGACCTGGTCGACGCCGCCCTGGGCGGCCGGCAGGCTCGACGCCAGGGTGCCCGCGCCGGCGCTGAGGCTGCCCGCACCGGTCTGGGCCGAGGCCAGCCCGTCGTCGACCTGCTTCATGCCGCCGATCAGCGTGCCGGCCTGGTCGTCGGCGCCGAGTGCGGCGACGATCGCGTCGACGCCCGCCTTCAGCTGCGTCAGCCCCTGCTGGGCGCCGGGAAGCTGGCCGTCGAGCTGAGCGAGGCCGCCCTGGATCAGCGTCAGGCCCTGCACGAGGGAGGTGCTGCCCTTGACGAGGTCCGCCCCGTCGGGGTTGTTGAACGCCGTCGACAGAGCACCGCTGCCCGCCTTGAGCTGCTGCACGCCGCCGTTGAGAGTGGTGGCGCCGGTGGAGAGGTCGCCCAGCCCCGAGGCGAGGTCGGCGCTGCCGTCGCGGGCGGTCGCCGCGCCCCCGGCCAGCTTGCGGCTGCCGGCAGACGCCTGAGCGGCGCCGCCGGCCAGCTTCGCCGCGCCGGCGCTGAGCCGGTCACCACCGGCGGCGGCGGTGCCGGTGCCGTCGGCCAGCCTGGCCGCACCGTCACGCAGCTGCGTGCTGCCGTCGAGCGCCTTGCCCGACCCGACCGCGAGCGTGCTGGTGCCCTTGTCGATCTTCTCGAGACCGTCGGACAGGTCGCCGGCACCGTCCGCGAGGCGGTGCGCTCCCGGGGCGGCGTCGCCGGCGAGCCCGGCGTTGAGCTGGTCGGCGCCGGTGCGGAGCTTCAGGAGGCCGGCGAGCAGCGTGCTCGCGCCGTCGCGGAGCTTGAGCAGGTTGGTGTCGATCGTGGTGGCGCCGGCGGCCAGCTCGGCACCGGTGTCGGCACCGCCCTTGTAGCTCGCGCCGGCGGACTTGAAGGTGGGGCTCGCCAGCGGGTTGACCGGCAGCGCCGAGACGGTCGCCCGCGGCACGACGCCGTCGCTGATCCGGGCCGTGTAGCCGAAGTCGGCCGTGGTCGAGCCGATCGGCGGGAACAGCGTCATCGTGAAGGACAGCTGCGTGCCGCCCTTGCCGTCTCCGGCGATGTTGGCCTGGTGGGACCTCACGTCCGTGAAGCCCGGCGGCGCCACCGTGGTGAGGGTCCCGACCATCGGCACCGGGACCAGGACCGACTTGGTGACGGTGCCGCCCTTCCCGTCGGGGTAGGAGACCCGCTGCCGGGTGCCGGTGACGTTCTCCACGACGTACTCGACCTCGAGGTCGCCGCTCTTGCCGACCAGCTCGCCGGGCTCGACGTGGTGACCGTCGAGGCGGTACGAGACGGAGACGTCCAGCGGCAGCGTGCGGTCGTAGTCCGAGACCGAGCGCAGCCGCTTCTGGCCGTGGACCGTCGTGGAGGTGACCTGCTCGCCGTTCTCGACGTCGACGCTCGAGAAGCCGTCGAGGTTGCGCAGGTGGTCGGTCGAGATCGGGTTGTCCAGCGTGACCGGGCCCTCGCCCGACAGCGCGAGCTGCTCGTAGACCCGCTTGTCCTGCACCTCACCCGAGGGCGAGGTGTAGACCTGCACGGTCTCGGTGTTCACGACGTCGACGTCACCGCCGCCGGCGGCGTGGGCCGGGGAGCCGGCGACGACGGTGACGACCCCGGTGGTCGCCACGAGAGCGGCGAGGCGGAGCGATCGGGTGAGACGGGCGGTCACTGGTTCTTCTCCATCATGAAGTCGTCGAGCCGGGCCTGGGTGTCGTCGTCCGACGCGTCGGCGGACGTGGTGTCGCGGTGGGCGGGGCGGTTGCGCAGCCCGGTGGCGGCGCCGGGCGCGACGAGCGCCGCGGCCAGGAAGCCGACCCCGACGTTGAGCAGCAAGGTGGTGGCGGTGCTGAGCGAGGTGGACATCAGCTCCGGCGGCGCGGCCGCGAAGGTGAACTCGTAGGCACCCGCGAAGGCCCCCGTGCCGAGCAGCGTGGTCCACAGCGGCAGCCGGCCCAGGCTGGCGGCGGTGATGCCGACGCAGAGCAGGATGACCAGGCCGACCGCGGCGGCGCGGCCCCCGGCGGTGTCGGGCAGGACGCCGGCCCGGACGACGTACCCGACCCAGGCGGCGACGAAGCCGGCCGCGAAGCCGCCGAGGCGGACCAGCGGGGTCCGGTCGGGGACCAGGGCGACGACGGCGCCGAGCGCGGCACCGAGCAGTGCCACCGACTCCAGCTCGAGGTCCAGGCCCGCGCTGACGAGCACGACCAGGACGGCTGCCACAGCCAGGGTGACCCCGGCCAGCAGTGTTGCGCGCATGCGAGTGCGCTCCCTCCGCATAAAAGAGGCCGACCTCCGGCGAGGAGGTCGGCGGCTTGCTCCCTCCCTGGGGCAAGATCCCGGAGGAGATTACGCTACTTCCGGGTAACCGAACGCCACCGGGGCAGGAAACATGCGTCCGAGACGGCGTGTTCTTCGCCACGAAGTTGCGTCGGACCGCGGTTCTCGCGGACGACGTCCGGTTTTCGGGCCCAGCGGGTCGAGTGACGTGTCCCACATTCACCAGGTGCGAGACCGTCGGGCGTGCGCGTTCGCCGGTCACGGCCGGTGGTGCGACCTAGGCTTGAGGGGTGGGTCTCCGCACGACGGTTCGTCAGGTGATGCGCGACGGCGCCGTCATCGCCGTCGCGATGGGCGTCATGAACCTGACGACCTACGGCTTCGTCATCCTGGCCGCCCGGCTGCTCGGGCCGGCGGAGTACGGCGCGCTCGCCGCCGTCATGGGCGTGCTGCTCGTGGTCAACGTCCTCTCGCTCGGGCTCCAGGCCACCGGCGCGCGCCGGGTGTCCGCCGCCCCGGAGCGGCGGCCGGAGATCGAGCGCGAGGTGCTCGCCACCAGCTACGGCTCCGCGCTCGCCCTCGGCCTGCTCGTGCTCGCGGCCACGCCCGTCATCACCTCGACGCTCAACCTCGACTCCTGGGCGGCGGCCGCGCTGATCGCCGCGACGGCCGTGCCGCTGACCGTGATGGGCGGGCAGGCCGGCATCCTGCAGGGCGAGCGGCGCTGGGCCCCGCTGGCCGGCATCTACCTCGCCGTCGGGCTGGGCCGCATCGGGTTCGGGACGCTGGCGCTGATCGTCGAGCCCAACACGCTCGGCGCCATGGTCGGCGTCACGCTCGGGGCGCTCGTGCCGGTCGTGGTCGGCTGGTGGGCGCTGCGCCGGCCGGACCGCCGCGTCCACGTCCCCGCCGCGTTCACCGCGCTCAGCCAGCGCTGGGCGCCCGGCGGGGTGCTGCGCGAGACGTTCCACAACTCGCACGCGCTGCTCGCCTTCTTCGCGCTGTCCAACGCCGACGTGATCATCGCCCGGAGCACGCTCGACGAGCACCAGGCCGGGTTGTACGCCGCCGGGCTGATCCTGTCCAAGGCCGTGCTGTTCCTGCCGCAGTTCGTGGTGGTCATCGCGTTCCCGTCGATGTCGAAGCAGGGCGCCGGCCGGCAGATGCACCTGGTCAGCCTGGCCGCGGTGCTCGGCATCGGCGCGGTGACCACGCTGGGCGTCGCGCTGCTGTCGCCCCTCGCGGTGGTCTTCGTCGGTGGCCCGGAGTACGCCGACCTGCAGGACCGGCTGTGGGTGTTCGCGGCCCTCGGCACCCTGCTCGCGATGCTGCAGCTGATGATCTACAACATCGTGGCCCGGCAGCGGCAGCGCACGGTGCTGCTGGTCTGGGCCGCGCTCGCGGTGCTGATCGTGGCGGCCAACGCCGTCGACACGCTGTCCAGCCTGCTGACCGTCGTGGTGTGCATCGACGCCGCGCTGTTCGTGGTGCTGCTGGTGCGCAGCCTGACGCCGTCGTACCACGGGGCCCAGCCGCCCGTGCTGGTCGACGCCTCGCACCCCGGCTGAGCCGCGCGGGCCCGGTCAGTGGGCGGCGGCGTGCCAGCTCGCGCCGGTGCCGACCGACACGTCGAGCGGGACGGTGAGCTCGGCCGCGGCCGCCATCTGCTCGCGCACCAGCGCCTCGAGCGCCTCGGCCTCCCCCGTCGCGACCTCGAACACCAGCTCGTCGTGCACCTGCAGCAGCATGCGCGAGGTCAGCGAGGACTCGGTCAGCGCGTGGTCGACCTTGAGCATGGCGACCTTGATGATGTCGGCGGCCGAGCCCTGGATGGGGGCGTTGAGGGCCATCCGCTCGGCCATCTCGCGGCGCTGCCGGTTGTCGCTGGTGAGGTCGGGGAGGTAGCGGCGGCGACCGAGGATGGTCTCGGTGTAGCCGGTGCGCCGTGCCTCGTCGACGACGCCGCCGAGGTAGTCGCGGATGCCGCCGAAGGTCTCGAAGTACTCGTCCATCAACCCCCGGGCCTCCGACGGCTCGATCCCGAGCTGGTTGCCGAGGCCGTAGGCGGACAGGCCGTAGGCGAGGCCGTAGTTCATCGCCTTGATCTTGGCGCGCATCTCCGAGGTGACCTCGCCGGCGTCGACCTCGAAGACCCGGGCCGCGGTGACCGAGTGGAAGTCGCGCCCGGACCGGAAGGCCTCGATGAGCACCGCGTCCTCGGACAGGTGCGCCATGATCCGCATCTCGATCTGGCTGTAGTCGGCGGTCATCAGCGAGTCGTAGCCCGACCCGACCACGAACGCCTCGCGGATCCGTCGGCCCTCCTCGGTGCGGACCGGGATGTTCTGCAGGTTGGGGTCGGTCGACGACAGCCGCCCGGTGGCGGCGATCAGCTGGTTGAACGTGGTGTGGATCCGGCCGTCGGAGGCCACCGTCTTGAGCAGGCCCTCGACGGTCTGCCGCAGCCGGGACACGTCGCGGTGCCGCAGCAGGTGCAGCAGGAACGGGTGCTCGGTCTTGACGTAGAGCGCCTGCAGCGCGTCGGCGTCGGTGGTGTAGCCGGTCTTGGTGCGCTTGGTCTTCGGCATCCCCAGCTCGTCGAAGAGCACCACCTGCAGCTGCTTGGGCGAGCCGAGGTTGATCTCCTTGCCGATGACGCCGAACGCGTCCTTGGCCGCGCGCTGCACGCCGTCGGCGAACTCCGCCTCCAGCGCCTCGAGGTGCTCCACGTCCACGGCCACGCCGGTGCTCTCCATGTCGGCCAGCACCAGCACGAGCGGCAGCTCGACGTCGGCGAGCAGCCGGGTGCCGCCGCGCTCCTCCAGCTCGGCGTCGAGCGCCTCCGCCAGGTCGAGCACCGCGCGCGCCTGCAGCATGGCGGAGTCGCCCGCCGAGTCCTCCCCCACGCTGTCGAAGGTCAGCTGGCCGTCGTCGACCGGGTCCTCGGCCTTCAGCTCGCGCTTGAGGTAGCGCAGCGTCAGGTCGGCCAGGTCGTAGGAGCGCTGGTCGGGACGGGCGAGGTACGCCGACAGCGCCGTGTCGCGCTCCAGCCCGGCCAGCCGCCAGCCGCGTGCGCGCAGCGCCAGCATCGGGCCCTTGGCGTCGTGCAGCACCTTCGGCACCGCCCCGTCGGCAAGCCACTCCCCCAGCACCCGGTCGTCCTCGGGGGTGAGGTGCTCGAGGTCGAGCCACGCGGCAGCCCCGTCGGCGGCCGCCAGCGCGACCGCGAACACGTCCCCGCTGCCGGCCCGCCAGGTGCCCTGCACGTGGAGGCCGACCCGCTGCCGGTCGGCGGTGTGCGCCGCGAGCCACCCCTCGAGCTCCCCGGCGGCGAGCCGGGTGCCGTCGAGCTCGAAGCCGCTGTCGTCGATCTCCTCCTCGGAGGTCAGCGTCTCGAAGAGCCGGTCGCGCAGCACCCGGAACTCCAGGCTGTCGAACAGCGTGTGGACCTCCTGGCGGTCCCACGGCTTCATCGCCAGGTCGGTCGGGGTCGCGGTCAGCGAGAGGTCGCACACCAGGGCGTTGAGCCGCCGGTTGCGGATGACGTCGCCGAGGTGCTCGCGGAACGAGTCGCCGGCCTTGCCCTTGATGGCGTCGGCGTTGTCGATGACGTTGTCGAGGCCGTCGTACAGGTTGATCCACTTGGCCGCGGTCTTGGGCCCGACCCCGGGCACACCGGGCAGGTTGTCGGAGGACTCGCCGACCAGCGCCGCGATCTCCGGGTAGCGCTCGGGACCGACGCCGTAGCGCTCCTGCACCGCCTCGGGGGTGATCCGGGCCATCTCGGACACGCCGCGGGTGGGGTAGAGGATCGTCGACCGGTCGGTGACGAGCTGGAAGGAGTCGCGGTCGCCGGTGCACACCAGCACCTCGAACCCCTCCTCGAGCGCCTGCGTGGTGAGGGTGCCGATGACGTCGTCGGCCTCGAAGCCGTCCTTCTCGATCGTCGCGACCCGCAGCGCCGCCAGCACCTCCTTGATCAGCGACACCTGGCCGCTGAACTCGTCGGGCGACTTGGAGCGGTTGGCCTTGTAGCCGGCGTACTCCTCCGAGCGGAAGGTGGACCGCGACACGTCGAAGGCGACCCCGAGGTGCGTGGGCTGCTCGTCGCGCAGCACGTTGATCAGCATCGAGGTGAAGCCGTAGACCGCGTTGGTGTGCTGCCCCGTGGTCGTGGAGAAGTTCTCCACCGGCAGGGCGAAGAACGCGCGGTAGGCCAGCGAGTGGCCGTCGAGCAGCAGCAGCCGTGGCGGGGGGCCGGTCGGCTCGCTCAGGTCGACGGACGGCTCATCGGGCTGGACGGGCTGGTCGGACACGTGGGCCACCCTAGTCCGACCCACCCCCAGGCCGGAGCGCCCGACCCCCGGTCGGAAACCGGCTAGGTGTACCGAGTCATGAGGTTGGTAGCAGGCGGCTGACCGGTGGGAGTCCTCCGAGTGCGCTGTGACGCCGTCGAGTGTTGTAGTACTCGATCCAGGGGGCAAGGGCAGCGGCGCGTTCGGTGCTACTGGTGAAGACCTGTCGGTAGGCCCATTCAGTCTGCAGCGTCCGGTTCAGTCTTTCGACTTTCCCGTTTTGCCAGGGGCAGTGCGGCTTGATGAACTTCTGTCGGGCGCCCAGTTTCTCGACGACTTCGTGCAACGAGTAGCGGTAGGCCCAGGCGTTGTCGGTCATGACCCGTTCGATCGTGCCGATGCCGTGACCGGCGAAGTAGGCAGCGGCCCGGGTCAGGAACGCCGCGCAGGTGCTGCCTTTCTCGTCGGGCAGGACCTCGGAGTAGGCAAGCCTCGAGAAGTCGTCGACCAGCGAGTGCACGTAGTCGAACCCGACCTTGGTGTGTTTGTGCCGCTGCCCAGAGGTGCTCTCGTTGCGTCCGTGGGCCCGCCAGCCGCCACCATCGGGGATCTTCCCGAGTTTCTTCACATCCATGTGGACCAGCTCGCCGGGCCGTGCACGTTCGTAGGTGTGGGCGGTGGCCTTCGACGCCCGGATCACCTGCCCGGTGATCGGGTCCAGCAGCGCCAGATGCGGGACGTGGTGACGGGCCAGCACCCGCGACACGGTCCGGGCCGGGACCCCGAGCTCGGCACCGATCCAGTCCGGCCCACGCCGCTCCCGTTCTCGCAGGTCCACGATCCGTTGCTCGACCTCGAGACGGGTCCGGGTCGGCAGCGAGTGCGGCCGAGACGACCGGGTCACCAGGCCGGCCTCACCCTCGGCGCCATACCGGTCCAGCCAGTTCTTCACACACTTGCGGGAGATCCCCATCGCCGCCGCAATGTGGGCCTGGGGCCAGCCGGCTCGATGCCGCTCCACGATGAGCAGTCGGCCAAGAACGGTGGTGCGGGCGTTAGCGTGAGACACGGAGAGCCTCCGGGAGGAGTGGGTTCTAGACAAGCCACACCCCAACCGGGGGCTCTCCTCACGTCAAGACACCAACCGCGCTACCAACCTCCTGGCCGGGTACAGCTAGGACGCGCGGGTGCGGGCCCGCCGGATCGAGCGCCGCTGGACCAGCACCTGGCCCACGTTGCGGTGGTGCCGGCTCCCCACCCGGGCCGCCGCCGGCGGCTCCAGGGGGAGCTTGGCCCGCAGCGCCGGCACGGTCGCACCGCGGACCACGGCGATCTGCGCGAGCCCCAGCCGGGCCATGAAGCGGTTGGCGTCACGGGAGGCGACGGCCGCCGCGACGACGACGTGCGAGGTGTCCTTCTCCTCCGCCCAGGTCACCGTGGCCTCGAGCAGCGCGCGGCCGACACCGTGGCGTCGGTGGTCCTCGAGGACGTGCAGGTGCGTGACGTAGACCGCCGTCTCGACGTGGATCGGCGACAGCGGGCCGCGTGAGAGGTGCGTGGCGCCGACGACCTGGTCGTCGATGAGCGCCACGAGCAGCCGCTCGTCCGGGTCGGCCGCGATCCGCGCCACCGAGGAGGTCGCCTCGCGGAGCGCGGGGCCCTCGGTGTCGACGGCCGTGCGCTCGGCCGGCCGGTCGCCGAAGCCGCTCCAGATCCGGACCAGGGCCGCGGCATCGTCGGGCGCGGCGTCGCGGACGTGCACGGGGCTGCGGAACACGGGGGGACCCCTTCCAGCCGGTGGACCGGCGACGCAGGAGACCGCAGGACTTCCCGCGGTCGACCCGGTTGACTGCGCCCCCGCCAGCTCTCGAACCGGACCGAGGTGAGACATTACGCCTACCTCGGATGCATTGGGTAGCCCGGCCTCGGGGGCGGTGGACGAGCACCGGACGGGCACCAGAACAGGCACCAGAACAGGCACCAGCGAGGCAGGGAGGACCGGTGTTCCCGGGGATCGGCACCGTCGTCAACATGGCCGCCGTCCTCGTCGGCACGGCGCTCGGCGTGCTCGTCGGCCACCGGCTCCGGCAGGGCACCCGCGACGTCGTCACCGACGGGCTCGGCCTGGTCACGCTGCTGATCGCCGCCTCGTCCGCGACCAGCATCTCCGACGCCGCGTGGTCACGCGCCGTCGGGAGCAGCGCGCCGATGCTGATCGTGCTCGCCTCGATCGTGACCGGCGGCATCCTCGGGTCGCTGCTCGGCATCGAGCGCCGCCTCGAGGGCTTCGGCGGGTGGCTGCAGCGGCGGCTGCGTGACCGGGTCCCCCGCCGGGCCCGCGCGTCGGGCACACCGGGCCGGCTCGGCGACCGGGAACGGTTCATCGAGGGGTTCGTGACCAGCTCGCTGGTGTTCTGCGTCGGGCCGCTGACCGTGCTCGGGTCGATCAACGACGGGCTCGGCAACGGTGCCGACCAGCTGTACCTGAAGTCCGCCCTGGACGGGTTCGCCGCGATCGCGTTCGCCGCCTCGCTGGGCTGGGGCGTCGGCGCCAGCGTGCTCGCGCTGCTCGTCGTGCAGGGGTCGCTGACGGCGCTGGGGGCGGCGCTGGGCGACGTGCTGTCCGACGCACAGGTCGCCGCGCTCACCACCACCGGCGGGCTGCTGCTGGTCGGTGTCGCGCTCCGCCTGCTGCGGCTCAAGCAGCTGCCGGTCGGCGACCTGCTTCCCGCCCTGCTCGTGGCGCCGGTGCTGACGGCCGTCGTGGCGGCCCTGCACTAGCCCTGCACAGCCCTGCACCAGCCCTGCACCAGCCCTGCACCAGCCCTGCACGCTCTGCACCAGCCTGCACCAACCGGGCATAAGCCCGACGACGGCGCGAGTTGGCTCTTCCAAGCGATCCGACTCGTTGCGCATTTGTTGCCGCAAACCTGCCGTTGCAGGACGCGTTGGTCCTAGGGTGACTCGAAGTCGCTGGGATGAGGGGGAACCAGGACGGGGCCTCGGACGTAACACCCGGGAATCACGTCGTGGCTATAGTCCCGGCGTCAGACCGCGCCGGAGACGGCCGATGTCGGAGCGACAGGAGTCCCATGCAGGCCCGCCCCAGAAGCATCTCCGCCGTGATCCGAGCCGTGGTCGTCATGCTGCTCGGCACCGTGGTGTCGGCGCTCGTGGTGACGGGGAGCGCTCCGGCCTCCGCCTCCCCCGTGCGCACCGCGGCCGCGCAGACGTGCGTGAAGCCCGAACCCCGCAACGACGACACCATCCACATCCAGGGCTGCCTGCTCGACCAGCGCAAGACGCCGGCCAAGGCGGTCCCCGGCGTCAAGATCAACGTCGAGGACGAGTCCGGCAAAGTCGTCGGCAACGGCACCAGCGACGAGACCGGCGTCTTCGACATCGCGCTGCCCGGCAAGTCCATCGACAACCTCGGCAAGACGTTCACGGTCAAGATCGTGAAGAGCTCGCTGCCCGAGGGCACCGCGCTGCGCAACCCCGAGCAGGTCGCGCTGAAGCGGACGCTGAACCTCGACTCCGACGTCTTCGTCACCTTCCCGATCGGCAACGACACCTCGGCCAGCACCGGGCTCGGGGTGCAGGCCCTGCAGCTCGCCGTCGGCGGCATCGTGTTCGCGCTGCTGCTGGCGATGGCCGCGCTCGGGCTGTCGATGATCTTCGGCACGACGGGCCTGACCAACTTCGCGCACGGCGAGCTGGTCACCTTCGGGGCGCTGATCGCCTTCGGCGTCGACGCCCTGCCCGGCACCTTCACGATCGCCGGCACCAACGTCACCGTCGCGGTCGCCATCGTGGTCGCCGCGATCGCCTCGGCCGTCTTCGGGTGGGTCAACGACCGGGCGCTGTGGCGTCCACTACGGCACCGCGGCACCGGACTGGTCGCGATGATGGTCGTGAGCATCGGCCTGTCGATCCTGCTGCGCAGCGTCTACCAGTACGTCGCCGGCGCCGGCATCCACCAGTACTCCCAGTTCTCCAGCCCGGCGCCCTGGCACTGGGGGCCGGTGCTCGTGACGCCCAAGGACGTGTTCGTCGCGCTGTTCTCGGCGCTCGTCCTCGTCGTCGTCGTCGTGGCGCTGCAGCGCACCCGGCTGGGCAAGGCCACCCGCGCGGTCGCGGACAACACGGCGCTGTCGTCCGCGACCGGCATCAACGTCGACCGGGTCATCTCGGTCGTCTGGATCATCGGGACGATGCTGGCCGGTCTCTCGGGCGTGCTGCTCGGCATGACCCAGGGCTTCGACTTCCAGCTGGGCTTCAAGATCCTGCTGCTGATCTTCGCGGCCACCGTCCTCGGTGGCCTCGGCACCGCGTGGGGCGCGATCGTCGGCGCACTGATCATCGGCATCTTCGTCGAGGTCTCCACGTTGTTCATCCCGGCGGAGCTCAAGTTCGTCGGCGCCCTCGTCGTGCTCATCGTCGTACTGCTGTTCCGGCCGCAAGGCCTGCTCGGCAAGCCCCAGCGGGTCGGTTAGGAGACAGCGCTCATGGACTGGCATGCAATCTTCAGCCAAAGCCTGCAGCAGGGCTTCGGCCCGGTCGCGGCGGTGTACTGCCTCGCCGCCATCGGCCTGAACGTGCACTTCGGCTACACCGGCCTGCTCAACTTCGGCCAGGCCGGCTTCATGGCGGTCGGCGGCTACGCCGTCGCCTCGTTCGTCGCGACCTGGGGGCTGTCGTTCTGGCTCGGCAGCCTCGTCGGGCTGGCCGCGGCCGGCGTGCTCGCGCTGCTGCTCGGTGTGCCCACGCTGCGGCTGAGGGCCGACTACCTCGCGATCGTCACCATCGCGGCCGCCGAGATCATCCGGCAGACCATCGGCTCGGTGACGCTGCTGAAGTACTTCGGCGGGCAGGACGGCCTGCAGGGGTTCGTCGGCAGCTTCGCCGGCCTCAACCCGTTCTCCGGTCGCATCGGCATCCCCGGCGTCGTGACGTGGCGCCCGTACGACTTCTGGACGCTGCTGGTGTGCTGGACGATGGCCGGCGTGTGCTGCCTGATCGTCTGGGCGCTGATGCGCAGCCCCTGGGGCCGCGTGCTGCGCGGCATCCGCGAGGACGAGGACGCTGTCCGCAGCCTCGGCAAGAACGTCTACGCCTACAAGATGCAGTCGCTGATGATCGGCGGCCTGATCGGCGGGCTGGCCGGCATCATGTCCGCGCTGCAGCACTCGGCGATCAACCCGTCCTTCTTCGCCACGGACACGACGTTCTTCGCCTACACCGTGCTGCTGGTCGGCGGCGCGGCCCGGGTGCTGGGCCCGGTCGCCGGAACGATCATCTTCTGGTTCCTGCTCAGCTTCCTCGACCTGTTCTTCGGCGCCGCCACCGCGGGCCCCGACCCGCTCATCCCGGCGTCGATCATGAACAGCAACCAGGCCTCGCTGATGCGCTTCATCCTCTTGGGACTGTCCCTCATGCTGCTGATGGTCTTCCGGCCGCAGGGCATCTTCGGCGACCGAAGGGAGCTGGCTCTCGATGCCCGCTGACGCCACGTCCACCGGAACACCGACCGGCACGGAAGCCGGAGCCAGCACGTCCAACGTGACCGGGGTCGACATCTCGGCCGCCCGGGCCGCGCTGCGCGAGGTGCCCCACGAGCCCGGCGCGAAGAAGCCCGACCCGATCGTCGTCGTCGACGGCGTACGACGTACCTTCGGCGGCCTCACCGCGGTCGACGTCGACCACATCGAGATCCAGCGCGGCGTCATCACCGGGCTGATCGGTCCCAACGGCGCCGGCAAGACGACGTTCTTCAACCTGCTCACCGGCTTCGACACCCCCGACCAGGGCGAGTGGTCGTTCAACGGGAAGAGCCTCAAGGGAGTGCCCGCCTACCGGGTCGCCCGTCGCGGCATGGTGCGCACCTTCCAGCTCACCAAGGTGCTGTCCCGGCTCACGGTGCTGGAGAACATGCGCGTCGGCGCCACGGGCCAGCAGGGCGAGCGGCTGCTTCGCGCCATGTTCGCGCCGTTCTGGCGCAGTGAGGAGACCGTCAACACCACGAAGGCCGACGCCCTGCTCGAGCGCTTCCTGCTGATCAAGAAGCGCGAGGACTTCGCAGGCTCCCTCTCCGGTGGCCAGCGCAAGCTCCTCGAGATGGCCCGTGCCCTGATGGCGGACCCCGAGCTGGTGATGCTCGACGAGCCGATGGCCGGCGTGAACCCGGCGCTCAAGCAGTCGTTGCTCGGCCACGTGAAGTCGCTGCGCGACGAAGGACGCACCGTGCTGTTCGTCGAGCACGACATGGACATGGTCCGCGACATCTCGGACTGGGTCATCGTGATGGCGCAGGGCAAGGTCATCGCCGAGGGTCCCCCGCACTCCGTGATGGGCGACCAGCGGGTCATCGACGCCTACCTCGGCTCGCACCACGACCAGGACCTCAGCCCGGACATGGAGGAGGAGATCCTCGCCGCGGCCCAGGCCGAGATCGACGAGAAGCACGGGGAGACACCGCCCGCCACCGTCACCGAGGGAGAGCACCGTGGCTGACACCGCCTCGACGCCGGGGGCCGACGGCCCCGACAGCCAGGAGCGCCGCACCCACCTGAAGGCGGCCGAGGGCGCCGTGCTGCGCGCCGACGACCTGATCGCGGGCTACCTGCCCGGCGTCAACATCCTCAACGGCACCGACCTCTACTGCCAGGAGAACGAGCTCGTCGGCATCATCGGCCCCAACGGCGCCGGCAAGTCGACGCTGCTCAAGGCGCTGTTCGGACTGGTGAAGATCGGCTCCGGCACAGTGAAGCTCAAGGGCGACGACATCACGAACCGCCGTGCGGACCACCTGGTCACCCGGGGCATCGGCTTCGTGCCGCAGACCAACAACGTGTTCCCGTCGCTGAGCATCCAGGAGAACCTGGAGATGGGGGTCTACCAGCGCCCGAAGTCCTTCAAGAAGCGCTTCGAGTTCGTCGGCGACCTGTTCCCGGCGCTGCTGGACCGCAAGGCGCAGCGCGCGGGCTCGCTCTCCGGCGGCGAGCGCCAGATGGTCGCCATGGGACGCGCGCTGATGATGGAGCCGTCGGTGCTGCTGCTCGACGAGCCCTCCGCCGGCCTCTCCCCCGTGCTGCAGGACGAGGTCTTCGTGCAGACCCGCCGGATCAACCGCGCCGGCGTCTCGGTGATCATGGTCGAGCAGAACGCCCGGCGCTGCCTGCAGATCTGCGACCGGGGCTATGTCCTCGACCAGGGCCGCAACGCGTACACCGCCAGCGGCAAGGACCTGATCAACGACCCCAAGGTCATCGAGCTCTACCTCGGCACCCTCGCCGGCAGCAACGATTAATCTGGCCGCTCCGCTCGCCCGTCCCGGCGCCGCTCTGGCGGTCGTGTCTTCGCGAACGAGCGCAGCGAGGAACGAGCGGAGTCGAGGAGCGAAGTCA